>NZ_AQFV02000006.1:0-4800000 GCF_000364265.2 Parabacteroides sp. ASF519
TTCCCTGGATAACAGCGACGTTACTTTTCAATTCGCCGCGACGGGTATGTGTTCTATGAAATCCAGCACACGATGCTGTGCATATAAATGCTCTTTGCCTGATTGGGAATAACGGTCGTTGGCATATTCGTCCAACCACAAGGCTTCTTCCGTATTCATATGGGAAGAACCATGCATATAGGCTACGGCAAGCGACATATACAAACGTAAAGAATGTTTCGGGTCGGTAAAAGGTCCTGAACCCCATTGCATAGCATGCAACGTTCCGTAATCCCGCTTGCTATAAGCACGTGAAGCACCGCGCAATGAAGACAGGATAATTTCTTCAGGGCCGTACATCTGCTCGGCTCCCAACCAGTTATAGCCAGCCTGATACAAATAACGGAACACGTGGAAGGACTGTATGGCGCTGCTCTCTCCTTTTGAATAACGGAAATTCTCAACCAGCTTGCGGGCACCGTCGCCATATCCTTGACACCATACGGGTCATAATGGATAAAGGTTCCGTGGTCAGTTATAAATCGGGCGATGTTTAGCAAAAATACCGCCGTAAGGACGGTTCGGGCAGCCATATCCGAGAAGACTCCTTGATACAGGAAATGTTGCAGTAATAATAACCGCCGTCATTTTCGTGCGCCTGCTTTCCGCGGAACATCGGGAAGCCAATGTTTCCAAATCCGGATTGATACGTTTACCGGCAATGTACGGCCTTCTACCTGCCAGGCATAAGGAACCCGGAGCTTATTCAGCAAACCGGTATAATGACGGATAACTTCGGGACGGGCAACGCGGAAACCGCTCCACTGATAGGAAGGACGGAACTGATACCAGTTTCCGACCGCTGGGAGATATACCATTTAAAGAAATAATCATAGGCGCATATTCCTTATCTATATAAATTCTCATCCCCGAAGAAATGTAAACCTCATCCGGTTCCTTTTCTATTATCTGACGAATTGTTACTTCCGCTTTACGGCTTCCGTCATCAAAAATCATCGGAACGGCGGAAGCATAATTGCCGCACGAAACTCAATCACGTGCAAACCTGTTTCTTTTAATACCACTTCCTGAGACGCCGGGATAACAGAAGACGGAGCCTGTACCTTCAAACGGACATCCGGCTTATTCGTTTCTACCAGTACACCGAAAGCCGCTCCGGCAGAAACATATTCAGGCACGGAAACAATTTCAAAATCACGGGCACTCTCTTCGATAATCTCCAGCGAACGGAGTTCATAAGAATACGCTGCACGGTTATCCTCTTTGAGCAAAGTCAGTTTCAAATCGCCGTTACCCTGCACGGATGCAGGCAGAAGGATATAAAAGTCCGCTATATCAGAAGCTCTGTCGAAAATATTTCCTTCGTAAACAGTCGTACCGTTGAAATCCAGTTTCCAACGCGGCCAGCTGCGGGTAGAAAGGTTACAACCGGTCCAGTAGTTATAATCGTCTGTCTTATCGGCAAACTTAGCAAAAGGTATGGAGCAGACCTGTTTCTTGTTCTGCACCAATCTGGGTGCCTCCACCCAGCACTCGCCACTGAAATGAGTTCCCCCGATACGTAAAAAGGCACATGCGACGTTATCAGGAAGCACGAATGTTTGCGTTACTTGTTGATATTGCCGGAGCCTGCGGGTACCGGGAAATAAAGCAACGAATCCGGGCAGTCGTAAATATCGTCTTTATAGCGTCCGGGCTTTTTATAAAACAATTCTATCTGTACGCCAAAGTCACCACCCGCAGAAACGGACATGTCCTGACGTTTCACAACCGGCAAGGTCACCGTCAGTTCACCGGGTTTCAGCAAGTCACCCGAAATACGGTAATAGGCATGCCGCTCGAAGTTATTATCTTCTCCTTTAAAATACAAGGAATACTTATCTTTCTTCACATGGACGGAATCCAGATTGTCGTCGATATAAAATTCCGACCGCCTGAACATTTCCTCTCCCCTTTTTTCAAAAGGAGCCGGCATTTTTACTCCGCCGACAACACGAAGGAGTCTACGTACAGGATAGGCTTCCTGTTTAAACGAAACTGTTTCGGAAACACTGCTTCCGGGAGTTAACAAATGAACCTTTTCACCACCGGAAGGTGTGAAAATCACCGTTCTGTTCTCAGTCTGCACACCATCGGCAAAGAGATAGGAGACGGATAAAAGCTGGCAAATCAGAAGATAAAAGACTTTTTTCATAACTAATACTCAGAGATGTCTGTTAATAAATCAGGTCAAATGTACGACTAATTTCCATTGGTTTTATGTACTTTTGCCTTTTCATTGAATGAATAGAAAGAAAATGATCATTATCAGAGATACGGATTTATTAAAAGGGAAAAGACTGGTTGCTACCATCGGTTTCTTCGACGGAGTTCATCTGGGACATCGGTTCCTGATCAATGAACTGAAGGAAGTCGCGAAGACGAAAGGCCTGCCTTCGGCCGTTATTACCTTTCCGGAGCATCCGCGTGCCGTATTGCATTCGGATTATCAGCCCAAATTACTTAATTCATTTGAGGAAAAACTGGAACAACTGGCTACTACCGGCATAGATTACTGCATCGTTCTCGACTTCACGGTGGAGCTATCCCGCCTGACAGCACAGGAATTTATCAGTTCCATACTGGCGGAAAAATTACATGTAGCCGCTTTACTGATCGGTTACGACCATCGTTTCGGCCATGACCGGAAAGACGGTTTTGAGCAATATGTTGTTTATGGCGGAGCCTGCGGGATGGAAGTTATCAAAGCATCGCCTTACGACGAAGGACGTACGGCAGTAAGTTCTTCCGAGATCAGGAAATTATTGACAGACGGTGATGTGGAAGATGCCGCCCGGTTACTCACCTACCCTTATCAGCTACGGGGAACGATTGTAAACGGTTATAAAGTCGGCCGCAAACTGGGATTTCCAACAGCCAATATACAGGTGGACGAACCTTTTAAAATTGTACCGGGGATCGGGGTTTATGCAGTCTGGGTCTATCTGAAAGAAGAGAAATATAAAGGAATGCTCTACATCGGCGACCGTCCTACACTTCAGAATGGCGACAATATTACACTGGAAGTGAATATACTGGACTTCTCCGGAGATATCTATAATAATGAAATAACTGTTGCGTTTATATATTATGTACGGGGGGATGTCAAATTTAATTCCCTGGAAGAACTGATAGAACAACTCGGACATGACAGGGAGACGGTGGACAGGCTATTGACGGAATGTAACACACCCCCTGCCCCCTCTCAAGAGGGGAATTGAGATACAACCGGTAACAAAATTCAATAATCTGAATAGATGGAACTTTACTACGAAGCAATAGATACTTTGAAAGGGATGATCAGCCGTCCCTCTTTCAGCCGGGATGAAGCGGCTGTAGCCGACTTTTTACAACAGACATGGCAAGCTGCAGGACATACGGTACACCGTAAAGGGAATAATCTATGGATCGTTTCTCCCGGTTTCGACCTGAATAAACCAACACTGTTGCTGAACTCACATATCGACACCGTAAAACCGGCCTCCGGCTGGACGAAAGACCCTTTCAATCCCGAAGAGAGCGAAGATGAAAAGTTATACGGCCTGGGCAGCAATGACGCCGGAGCAAGCGTTGTTTCCCTGTATTCGGCTTTCACACTACTGACCGGTAAAGAACAGGCTTATAATCTGATTTTCCTGGCATCCTGCGAGGAAGAAGTATCAGGAAAGAACGGATTGGAAAGTACACTGGCAGACCTCCCGCCCATCGCTTTTGCCATCGTCGGCGAACCGACCGGCATGCAGCCAGCCGTTACCGAAAAAGGATTGATGGTTCTTGATTGCGTAGCAACCGGAAAAGCCGGTCATGCTGCCCGTAATGAAGGAATCAATGCTATCACATTGGCTATAAAAGATATTGAATGGTTCAACACCTACCAGTTTCCGGAGAAGAGTGATTTCCTCGGACCGGTAAAAATGAGCGTTACAATTATCCATGCCGGCACACAACACAACGTTGTTCCCGACCGCTGCGAATTCACGGTCGATATACGTACAAATGAATTTTACCCCAATGAAAAACTGTTCGAGCTGATCAAAGAGCAAGTGAATTGTGAAGTAAAAGCACGCAGTTTCCGTTTGAACTCGACGCGGACAGCACCGGATCACCCGTTTGTACAAAGAGCCATCATGCTGGGAAAAGAACCGTTCGGTTCGCCTACGCTCAGCGACCAGGCACTCATGCCGTTCCCTTCCGTCAAGATAGGCCCGGGAAACTCCGCCCGTTCGCATGCGGCAGACGAGTATATCGGCCTGATGGAGATCAGGGAGGCGATCGATACGTATGTCCGTTTACTGGATGGATTGAAATTATAATCGTATGTTGAAAAAAATACTGGGGACAATTGGAACACGCTATCTGATTGCCTTTCTTAATCTGATGCTCATTTTCATTAATGCCAAAGCATTGGGTGTGGAAGGGGTTGGCCTGGTGGGTATCATCCTGGCTTCAATAAATATAGCCGTTGTATTCAATGGGGTACTTTCAGGCAATACGATCGTATATTTTATGAACCGTTATTCCATACATACTATTTTGTTCCCGGCTTATGCATGGCCTCTGATAGGATCCGGATTAGCGTGCGCCGCCATGTTGCTGTTCGGACTATTTCCCAAAGAGTACCTGACAGACATATATGTGCTGTCATTGATCTCCTCTTTTATTACAACCAACGCCCGCTTTCTGCTGGGCAAAGACAGGATTACAGGATTTAATCTGACTTATATGCTGCAAGGCGGATTATTGTTCTTCATCCTTTTATACTTTTATTATATAGCAGGAAAACAAGAAGTTTCATCCTATATTTACGGATTATACATCACTTACGGCATTGCTTTCATCGGCAGTCTGATATTACTTTTTCCCTTTCTGACCAAAAGAGAAAATAAGCCTACAAACAAACCGTTTATCGCAATCCTAAAAGAAATGTTTACCTATGGACTTTGGGGTAGTGCCGACAATATAGCCGAAGTACTGACCACCCGGCTAAACTATTTCCTGATCCAGCGGTTTGCCGGACTGGGTAGTGTCGGATTACTCGATGCCGGGACAAAAATATCGGAAAGCGTCTGGCACATCAGTCGGAGTGTCAGCTTCATCGAATACAGCAGCGTAGCACAAACGACCAATGCAGGAGAACAAAAAAGGACTACATTAAAACTATTCAAACTTACCTTCTGTGCAATTACATCTACAACCATCTGTATTCTGTTTATACCGGAATGGGTTTACACCAATTACCTGTTCAGTCCCGAATTTATCGGCATGCGAAAAATTATATTCGGCTTGTCCATCGGAATTATTGCATTAGGGTGCAACAGCATACTCAGCCATTATTTCATTGGAAGCGGGAAAATACGTTATAGTGCAGTCAGTTCATGCGTCGGCCTTACAACTTTATTCATAGCAGGTCACATACTGATACCTGTTTACGGTGTCGTCGGCTCAGCCATCAGTACCAGTATTGCGTTCTGTGCCATGTTGATATTCTCAGTTACAGTATTCTGCCGCCAAAACCAAACCAGGCTAAGCGAATTCATTCCCGATAAAGAAGATTTTCGGGAACTGATAAAACGGATACGGGAAAAACTCGAAACAAAATAAAAAGGGCGGCATACAGATACTCTCTGCATACCACCCGCATTTCTATTATAATTCAATCTGTTTTCTTAATACCGGAAACTTCCTCCCCCCAGGAACTCGCGTAAAAGCGAAGTGCCGGGCAGGCCGACGTCCGGAATATAATTAAAGTAACGGAGGAAACGCAACAGACGGTAGGCTTCTGCGTTTTCTTCATCGCTCTCACGTACTTCGGCCAGGATCGGTTCGGCAAATTTGCGTAAAGCCGCCAACTCATACAGCATGGCGCTGTTGAACATAGCGTCCGCATTTTCCTGGTAAGGGAAAATCCATTTGTCCTCTCCCCGGCGCACACTCGGCCAGCGGGCAATCGTGTCTTTGGCCGAATAACCGCGGAAACGGTAATCACGGATGATACGACGCAACAGACGGTTATCGGTAGTCGGTATCCAGTTATGGTTATCCAAAGAGATGGATGTCAGAACGGAAACATACACCCGGTATTTATATTTATCCTCGATCATGGATGTCAGTTCCGGATTCAACGCATGGATACCTTCAATCACCAGGACTGAATTTTCACGCATCTTCAGTTTCTTACCTTTATAGATACGTTTACCCGAACCAAAATCAAAAGTAGGCACTTCTATTTCTTTCCCCGCCAACAAATCCTTCATCTCGCTGTTAAAATAAGGCAGATCGAGGGCATAAAGCGACTCGAAATCATAATCGCCCGTCTCGTCTTTCGGCGTATCTTCCCGGTTGAGGAAATAATCATCGAGCGAAATAGCCACAGGATGGATTAGATTCGTTATCAACTGGACTTCCAAACGCTTGCAGAAAGTTGTCTTTCCGGAAGACGAAGGTCCCGAGATCAGAACAATACGGACACCTTCTTCATATCTCTTCGCAATCTCTTCCGCAATCTTAGCAACCTGTTTTTCCTGCATTGCTTCCGAAACCATTATAATTTCGGAAGTATGCCCCTTCTCGATAGCCCGGTTCAGGTCGCCCACATTATTCAAATCCAATGTGCGCTGCAAAGTCAGATGCTCTTTATAAGCCTCGAACATCTTATCCTGCGTGATAGCCGGCTCCAGTTCCAGCGGATTACTTCTCTTCGGTATCTGAAGCAACACCCCGTCGAAATACGGAACGATATCGAACAACTGGATATAACCGGTGGAAGGCGTCAGACAGCCATAAAAGAAATTGATATAGCCATCCAGTTCATAATACGAAGTGTAAGGCATCCCGGCAGTCTCGATCAGACGCGCCTTGTCATTCATTCCCCGTTCACGGAAAAGGACAGCCGCATCCACCGTCCGGACTGTTTTATGCAGGAAAGGCATATCGGCATCAATAATTTCACGCATACGCTTCTTGATCTTGTCGATTGTTTCAAGATCGATCTTTTTGCCGTTATGGATTACACAGTAGTAACCTTTCGATATCGGATGTTCCAAATTTAATGTTGCGGAAGGCAACACATCATTGACCGCCTTTGAGAAAATATGACAAAGGGAACGGACATACGTACGCAACCCGGAAAGCTGAGTATAATCCACAAACTCAACATCTTTCGGATGCCAGCAATGGAAATTCAGGCCTTCCACCTTGTTATTCACTTTTGCATTCATCGGGCGGTAACGCAGAGGCGCCCCCATCATCGTATAAATATCCAATAAAGAGGAGCCGATTGGTACCTCTTTATAAGTATTGTTATTTTTGCAATAAATTGTGATTGTTTCAGACATATTATATCAGTTATTATTTGTAGTTTTGCTGCCTAAAGTTAGGAATATTAATCGGATATACTTCCAGGTATAACTATTTTTTGATGGATAATACAATTTTTACCGTACTTAAACTGCTCGGTTCGCTGGCTCTTTTGATGTATGGAATGAAAGTTATGAGTGAAGGTCTCCAGAAGTTAACAGGAGACCGTCTACGTAATATCCTGGGCGCCATGACTACAAACCGGTTTACCGGATTGCTCACGGGAGCATTCGTTACAGCCGCTGTCCAGTCATCCACCGCTACCACCGTTATGACCGTTAGTTTCGTAAACGCCGGTCTTCTTACCTTGACACAAGCTATATCCGTTATTATGGGAGCCAACATAGGGACGACAGTCACTGCGTGGATTATGTCTGTCTTCGGTTTCCAGTTTAATATGTCCAATGTCATTTATCCCCTGTTTGCATTATCCCTCCCCTTAATATTCTCTAAAAAAAGCGGACGCAAGTCATTCGGTGAATTCGTTTTCGGGTTCGCTTTTATGTTTTTAGGACTAACGACTTTGCGGGAGAATGCGATGCACATGGACCTGGAACACAACCAGGTACTCCTGTCTTTTATCGCATCCTGCAAGGAATGGGGAATGTTTTCCGTACTGTTGTTCCTGCTGATCGGAGGCATTATAACAATGGCGGTACAGTCATCAGCGGCCGTTATGGCTATTACATTAATATTATGTTCAAGCGGCGTATTAGACCTGTATCTGGGTATTGCGCTGGTGATGGGAGAGAACATCGGAACGACGGTAACCTCCAATATCGCGGCTCTCACCGGTAATGCACAAGCACGAAGGGCGGCATTTGCCCATTTCATATTCAACTTTTTCGGGATTATCTGGGTGCTCTGCATCTTCCACCCGTTTATCGACGCCGTAACGAATCTTGTCAATTACCTTGCCCCCAATACGCCCAAAGACATTGCAATCACCTATATGTTGTCGGCATTCCATACCGCATTTAACATTTGCAACGTACTGATATTAATATGGTTCATTAAACCGATTGAACGATTGGTTTGTTTAGTGATCAAATCAAAGCCGGAAGACGAAGAGTACCGCCTGCGTTACATCACAGGAGGTTTGCTTTCTACCGCTGAACTGTCTATTCTGCAAGCGAATAAGGAGATATCCCTTTTTGCCGAACGGACAACACGCATGTTCAGCATGGTAAAAGATGTGTTTTACGAGAAGGACGAGGACACCTTCATGAAAACGTATAACCGGATTGAAAAATACGAGAACATCAGCGACCATATGGAGATAGAGATAGCCAACTATCTTACCCTCGTTGCAGAAGGCCGCCTGAGTTCGGAAAGTAAAGAAGAAATCCGTATCATGCTACGTGCCGTATCGGAAATAGAAAGTATTGCCGACTCCTGTAACAATCTGGCTCGTACCATCAAACACAGGAATGAAGGGAAGTCTGTCTTTACCGACAAACAGAACCACAACATAGACAAGATTTTCGAACTGGTGACGAAATCGTTGTATCAGATGAACTCGATACTGAAAAAGCCGGAATTGTCGCACGACGACATCAACCCGTCTTACAATATCGAAAACGAAATAAACAATTATCGCAACCTGTTGAAACAACATAATGTAGAAGATATCAATAATAAGGAATACCAGTATCAGGACGGGGTATATTATATGGATATCGTCAGCGAAGCTGAAAAGCTGGGAGATTATGTCCTGAATGTTGTACAGGCTGTTATTGAGAAGAAAATATAAGTATGCATACATTCATTTTAATCGGATATTTATCCACTTAAATTTACATAAATGGACTATTCTTTTTTTGATTTTCTTACGCTTGTAGGAGCATTAGGTATGTTCCTATACGGAATGAAAGTAATGAGTGAAGGTCTGCAAAAAGTCGCAGGAGACAAGTTACGCAGCATTCTCTCGGTAATGACGACTAACCGATTTACAGGTGTTCTGACCGGGATTCTGATCACAGCACTCATTCAGTCATCAAGTGCCACTACCGTGATGGTTGTCAGTTTCGTTAATGCGGGACTTCTGACGCTAACCCAGTCAATCAGTGTCATCATGGGAGCCAACGTCGGTACGACGGTTACGGCATGGATCATCTCCCTCTTCGGATTTAAAGTCGACATCAGTGTCTTCTCCCTGCCGCTCATCGGATTATGTATTCCGCTGATATTTTCCGGCAAGAGTAAACGAAAATCATGGGGTGAATTTTTAATGGGTTTTGCTTTCCTTTTCATGGGGCTATCCTATCTGAAATCTTCAGTGCCCGACCTGCAAAGCAATCCTCAAATCCTTTCTTTCTTACAAGATTATACCTCTTTGGGATATCCTTCCCTCCTTATATTCCTCCTTTTAGGAACCATTCTTACAGTTATCGTTCAATCATCCAGTGCTACCGTTGCCATCACATTAATTATGTGTACGCAGGGATGGATTCCTTTCGAGATGGCGGCAGCCATGGTACTGGGAGAAAATATCGGAACAACCATTACAGCGAATATTGCGGCTATTTCGGCGAACGTTTCGGCCCGGCGTGCTGCAATCGCCCACCTGATGTTTAACGTATTCGGGGTATGTTGGGTGATGGCACTGTTCTATCCGTTCACCAGCATGATCACCTGGATCGTTACAAACTATGGCCCGGGCGACCCGAACGAGATGACACAGTTCCTGAGCACACTCGATCCGAAGACGATCTCCCTGATCACTTCCAGCGCGCAGATCACAGACCCGCACCTGCTCGCTTTGCAAAAGCAATTACTCACATTACAGGTATCCGTTTCCTACGGCCTTTCCCTGTTCCATACCGTATTCAATATAACAAACGTTTGTATCATGATCTGGTTCGTGAAGTTCTACGTATATGTTTGTTCAGCACTGATCAAACCGAAGAACGTAAGCGACGAAGAAGAGTTCCAGTTGAAATATATTCCTTCCGGCATGCTCTCCACTTCCGAGTTATCATTGATGCAGGCAAAGAAAGAGATTGCCGTATTCGGAGAACGTACACAACGTATGTTCGGCATGGTTAAAGACCTGTTCTATGAGAAGAACGAAGACAACTTCCTGAAGATATACAGTCGCATCGAAAAGTACGAGAACATCAGCGACCGTATGGAAATCGAGATTGCCAACTATCTGACATTCGTTGCTGAAGGACGCCTGAGTTCTGAAGGTAAGGAAGAAATCCGTATCATGTTGCGTACCGTTACGGAAATAGAAAGTATCGCCGACTCCTGCAACAACCTGGCACGTGGTATCAGACGCCGCAACGAAGGCAAATCCGAGTTTACCGACGAGCAGAACCACAACATCGACCAGATGTTCGCCCTGCTTGAAAAGGCCCTGACCCGGATGAATGAAATCCTCCACATGCAGGAAGTCGTTCACGACGATATCAACCAGTCTTACAACATTGAAAACGAGATCAACAATTATCGCAATCAGTTGAAGATACACAATATGGAAGATGTCAACAATAAGAAATACCAGTATCAGGACGGTGTTTATTATATGGACCTTGTCGGTGAATCCGAAAAGCTGGGCGACTATGTATTAAATGTAGTACAGGCCGTTATCGAAAAGAAAATATAACCATAAACTTTTATGGTTACCAAGTAAAAGCTCTTTCCGTTTATCCGGAAAGGGCTTTTTCATTATCCGATAGTCCCGGAGAGAAAACTACCTTATTCTTCATAGTATCATATATTATGATACAACATTCTCATAATATATGCGATTATAATATCATAATATATGATACTTCAAATTCCTTATAGAGTAATCCCATACAGGTCAGGAGAGAAGTAAACAGGGAGAGTGGCAAAGAGAAGGAAAGGTCTATAAACAATTAAAGCCTGTCTCACGACAAGCCCTAACCAACTTTGTTAACCTTAAATCTAATACTATTATGAAAAAACCACAATGCAAAGATAAGGCTGTAGCAAGCCTTTGTCAAGCCTTTTACAGACAATATATGTTAAGCTATCCGGGCATTGTAGCTAAAAATTGTTTTAGAACACAAAACTTTATACAATACAGACAAAAACTGCTAATTTTAACAGTTAAAAGGAGCGTTTTCCACCCTTTTAGCACCCTGCAAAACTTATAGCATATCTACTATCCGCCGCTGCTCTTCAAAAAAGACGATACGGTCTTTCTCTCCGCTACGGGAGATCAGGGTAGAAGTACGGATCAGGGATTGCATCCACTGCTTCATCCGTTGGAATATAGCTTCGTCAGGAGATGTCGCGTCGTTCAGTGTGAAAGATTTAAGCATCGTCAGATGGCAATGTTGCGTTTCCACATAACTGTAACTGGTTTCAAAGTTAACACTGCTGACAAAAAAGTGGATATTCTTGCCTTCCTTCCAGAAACCTCTGGCAGCCAAAGTCTCCAGATCATCAATAAAGATCATCAGTTCCTTCTTCAGGACATTTATTTCCTCCCGGGTAATCAGATAGATGCTGGCAAAATATTTAATATCATTCACCAGGTACAGGAATGTCATGCTATCCATTATATGGTACGCATTGGCAGCCTGGCAAACCTCCGTTACAATCTCGCTGTTAATCAGTTGCAGCCGGTCCGGTGGTTCAATCTGGCTGTACCGGGCAGGCATAACATTCCCACATTGATAAATCCATTTGAACAGGTAAAACCGATAAATATGTCTGTAGCCTAACACCAACGACTGAGGAAGAATATTCAACGCCCCGCCCACTTCTGAATTCGGATCATCCTTGAGATACCTCAACTCATTCACAAAGTTTTCGAGCATCTCATAATCCTCTTCGCTCGGATTCAGGAAATTTACCATTTTCATCTGGAACGGCCTGCTTTTACCCGAAGAACAGCCAATGATATGATCCAACGAAATATCCAGCTTGGCAGCAATGGTAGCAATTTCGAAGATGGTAAAAGGGACATCGCCTCTCAACCGACGATAAACGGCTTCCTTTTCCAGCATCAGAAGGTCGGCCAACTTATTTGTCAGCACGCCTCGTCCCGGAAACTTGTCTTTAATAGCCGTTACAAGATTTTCATATAACAGGTCATTTTTCATACATAATCGTTTTTCAAATTTGGTCTTAGTTCCCGGCGTCTGTCCTAAAAACACGTTCTGTTTCCGACAAATATATGCAAAAACTTTTGATTATGTAGCTCTTATACCTGTTTCCTTTCTCTGTTTTTTATTCACAAGGCAGTGTAAACCAGAACCTTGATCCCACACCAGGCGTTGAATCCACACCGATCTCACCGCGTAAGGCATTGACGATCGTTTTACAAATAGACAAGCCTAAACCAGTACCTTGCTTGAAAGAATCGACTTTGGTAAACCGTTCGAAAATCGTTTCGATATGCCTGGCTGAAATACCGATACCGGTGTCGCTGACTTCAAACAAGACATGATCCTCTTCCACACGATAGGAAAGGGTGATAGATCCTTGTTCGGTAAACTTGATGGCATTCGACAGTAAGTTGGAGACCACTTGTGTAACTCGCTTGGGGTCGGTATGGAGTATTTTGTCCGGCAAAGCATTCAGGTCGCACCGCATAGAGACGCCTTCCTGAACTTTCAGGGAATGTACTTTATATTGTTCTGCACATATTTCCTTTATATTGACATCTGCCAGCGAATAATCCATCATTCCCGATTCGATCTTTGAGAAATCGAGGATATCGGTGACCAGACGAAGAAGCAGGTCGCAATTTGTATTGATAATCTTCACATATTCATCCTTTCCCTCTTCATCATCCATTTCAGCAATGATACCGGAGAAACCGACAATGGCATTCAAAGGCGTACGGATCTCATGGCTCATATTGGCCAGAAACGTAGATTTCAGCATATCTGCCTCACGGGCCTTTTGCATTTCCAGTTCATTCTTACGCGATTCGTCACGGGCCTGCTGCAAATTCTCTTCCAGCAGTTTCTCTCCCGTTATGTCCGTTATATAACAAACGACTTTGCTGGGATGCCCGTCTTTATTGATTTTGTGTGCCTGGGCATTTATACGAATCCAGGTGGGAACCGTCCGGACAAACATTTTACATACAAAACTACAATTATCAGTCTCTCCGCGGATAACCTGCAAAAGAGGTCCCATATCATTCCCGGGGATAGAACTGAATTGCCCCAAATCCCACAACTCCTGAATAGACAGATAATTATGTGTCTTCAGATAATTGAACAAAGGATTTGAACTGGAATGGTCATTCAACACAGGGTCTATATACAGTTCATCCTCCTCCACGCTATACTCACCGACTATTGAACGGCCGGACAACAGAACGGCTTTCAAAATAGCCAGGTTGTTACGGGTCTGTTCCGCTTTAAGTTGCATATCCGTGTTATCTGAAATGATTAGCAGGTATCCGACCAGCCCGAACTCCGGATCATTCAGTCCTATTCCCTTTATCTGAAGATATTTGACCTGGTCTACGAAAGCCGATGGATAATAGCTGGTATTCTGTATGATACTAAAATCATAGACGAATGGAAAACTAAACGCCCGTCCGCTCTTTATCCCCTTCAGTATTTTCTCCGGAATAGCCGGGTTCCTGAAAAGATTAATGCCTAAAAGATCTTTGCGGGCAGAGCCGAAAATACGGGCATCAGCCTCATTGAGATCGATCAGGTAACCTTCGGAGTCATATAGTTCCACCCCGATAGGCAAATTATTGAAGAACTGTTTAAATTTGATGCTGAGTTCCGCCAAATGTTTCCTCGATTCTTCCAGGCTGGCTTGTGTCTCCCGACGTTCGATGATCAGGGAAAAGATACTTGCTATAATATGTAAGTCTTCGATTTCCGTAGCAGTCCAGAAACGTTGTACACGAACAGAGTCAAAACCAATAAACCCTTGTATTTTATTATGGAAAGAAAGCGGAATAATAAGCATGGATTTCAGGTGCTGCAACTCAAACAGTTTTTTATCCGTTTCCGCTTCCGGAGGCAGGTCGCTCATGCTGCACATGACGATATCACGTCCGTCCTTCACTGTTTCCATGATCCAGGGGATAGTCTCGTCCGTCAGTTCCGAATGGTTCTCTTTGGGGACTTCCACCCATTCGCTCATCACTTCGTAAGGGAAATAGGCTGTCCGCCCGTCTTTTTCAAAAATAGCTACATATCCCCAGTCTGCATTGAAAAAGTTCAGGAGCAAACTCATGGCCTTCTCTATCGGCTGGCGTTCTTCATTAAACAGCAATACAAGTACCTCGGAAATAATACGCTTGATATTGGAAGCTTCAGCAAAAGAACTGCCGGTATCGGCCTTCCGTTCATTGTCACGTGCTTCTAATAATAGTATCAGTTCCTCTTTGGATAATCGGTTATATTTGTTCTTTGTTAGTGTTGACATCATATGGTAATTCTTTATAAACGCAAAAATATTGAATAGTTTTGATTTTTAAGGCATTTCAAGGAACTAATTCACGTCGAGACATGTTAATATTCACCGGAAATCGCCCGGAAGGCCGTTTCTTTAGAACAATTATGCTTTTAATCATAAGCGTGTTCAGCGTAAAAAGTTATATTTGCATGTTCTAATGTAGACGATTTTAAATATGTTGAAGCAACAGTTACAACAAAAGTTACAGCAAAAGCTATCTCCGCAGCAGATCCAGTTAATACGGCTTCTGGAACTTCCCGCTATCGAGCTGGAAGAACGAATCAAGCACGAACTGGAGGATAATCCTGCCCTGGAGGAAGGAAAGGATATTGCGGACGACTTTGAACGGACTGACGACGAGGGTGTTGATGATATAACTACAAACGAAACAGATACAGACCTCTCACTCGGAGACTATATGAGTGAAGACGATATCCCGGACTACAAGCTCCGCGAGATAAGCGAGAAAACCGACCGCAAGGAAGATATTCCTTTTTCCGTAAGCCAGTCATTGAACGAATATCTGCTGCAACAGCTCGGATTGCGTGACCTGCCGGAAAAGGAAATGAAGATTGCCGAATATATTATCGGAAATATAGACGACGACGGTTACTTGCGCCGCGAACTCTCCGCCATTGCCGACGACCTGGTTTTCCAGGCCGGACAAGACGTTAACGAGAAAGAAATAGAAGAGGTGCTCACCATCATACAGGATTTCGACCCCGCCGGAGTCGGAGCCCGCAACCTACAGGAATGTTTATTGCTCCAACTCGACCGTAAAGAGTCGACGCCCGGAGTAAAGATGGCTATCCATATCCTCACGGAATATTTCGAGGAATTTACCCGCAAGCACTACGACAAGATCATGCGCGGCCTCAACATCAGCGAAGGCACGCTGAAAAAGGCTATTCACGAAATAATCGCCCTCGATCCTAAACCTTGCAGCAGCTGGGGTGGTTCTATGGAAGCAGCCATGAGCCAGGTCATTCCGGATTTCCTGGTCGAGGCGGTGAACGGCGAATTGATCCTGAGTATGAACAACCGGGATATTCCGGATCTGAAGATCAGCCGTGAATATGCGGAAATGTTTCAGGACTACACCGACAATAAGGCCAACCAGACTTCCAAAATGCGTGAAGCAGTGCAGTTCGTAAAACAAAAGCTGGATTCCGCACAATGGTTTATCGACGCTATCAAACAGCGCCAGGAAACATTACAGCGTACGATGGAAGCCATCATCCTCCTGCAACGGGACTTTTTCCTGACGGGAGACGATGCGACCCTGCGCCCGATGATACTGAAAGACGTGGCCGAACGTGCGGGATACGACATATCGACCATTTCGAGGGTTAGCAACAGTAAATACGTGCAAACCAATTTCGGCATCTACCCTCTGAAGTTCTTCTTCTCCGAATCGATGCAAACCGACAGCGGCGAGGAAATATCCACCCGTGAGGTGAAGAAGATAATGAAAGAACACATAGACAGCGAGGATAAACGCAAACCGCTCACAGATGAGGAACTCACCACGATCCTCAAAGAGAAAGGTTATGTGATCGCCCGCCGCACAGTGGCCAAATACCGGGAACAACTAGACATTCCGGTTGCAAGGCTCAGAAAAGAAATATAAATTTGAAGCGTTATGAGATTGTTTTCAAATATAATATCCGGCATGTTCCACCCGTTACTAATGATAACGTATGGAGTCATTCTGGCATTGTCATTCACATACCTGGCGATCTACCCGCCCACCATGAAGTTGTTTCTGGTTGGCGGAGCCTTCCTGTCGACAGCCGTCGTTCCGGGAATTTTCATCTTTCTGATGGTCAAGAACGGGGCCGCCGGCGACCTGGAACTGACAGACCGCAAAGAACGGGTAGTTCCCTACCTGATCATCATCACCTCCATCATGGTCTGTATATTTTATATGTACAAGATGATGATCCCGTTCTGGTTCCTCTCGTTGCTGATGGGGGCCTGCGTAGCATTGCTCTTTTCCCTGTGCATTAACTTCTTCTGGAAGATCAGTGCCCATGCGCTGGGCATCGGAGGACTTCTCGGAGGAATCATGGGTGTTGCGCGCATCCACCTGATAAATCCTTACTGGGGATTCATTATCATACTGCTGGCAGCCGGGCTGGTCGGTACTTCACGTATCTTTTTAAAACGGCATACTCCTATGCAGGTATATGCCGGCTTTTGTCTCGGTTTTATATGTACCTTTGTAGCCTCATTATTGAGTTATATCTATTTATTCATCTAATAAAAACACTAAAGTTATGAACTTTCCTGCTGATTTAAAGTACACAAAAGATCACGAATGGATTCGTGTAGACGGCGAAGTTGCCTATATCGGTATCACTGACTATGCTCAGAGCGAATTAGGCGAAATCGTTTTTGTAGACATCACCACTGAAGGCGAAGTCGTTGCCAAAGAAGAAGTTTTCGGTACAATCGAAGCTGTAAAAACTGTTTCCGACCTGTTCATGCCGGTTAGCGGAGAAGTGATCCAGGCAAACTCCGAACTGGAAGACAAACCTGAACTGGTAAACGAAGATGTTTACGGAAACGGATGGTTGATCAAGATTTCCATGTCTGACCCTTCTGAACTGGACGACCTGCTGTCGGCTGCCGAATACGAACAACTGATCGCAAAATAAATGACACCGGTAGTAAGTATTATCATGGGCAGCACTTCCGACCTGCCCGTAATGGAAAAAGCAGCCAAGTTGCTGGACGAAATGGAGATTCCTTTCGAAATGCACGCCTTGTCTGCCCACCGTACTCCGGCTGAAGTGGAAGCCTTTGCCAAAGGAGCCAAAGACCGTGGTATTAAAGTTATTATCGCCGCAGCCGGTATGGCTGCACACCTGTGTGGCGTGATTGCATCCATGACTACCGTTCCGGTAATCGGTGTGCCTATCAACTCTACACTCGACGGTATGGACGCCCTGCTGGCTATCGTACAGATGCCTCCGGGAATTCCTGTTGCCACTGTCGGTATCAACGGAGCATTAAACGCCGGAATCCTGGCAGTCCAGATGCTTGCCGTAGGAGACGAACAACTCCAGGGCAAGCTGGCCGATTACAAGGAAAATCTGAAGAAAAAGATCGTAAAAGCCAACGAAGAGTTAGCTCAGGTATCTTTTAAATACAAAACTAATTAATCAGATTGTTGGAACATAGCCTGTTTTTAGCGACTGAAAGGTAACTTTTCCCCTCTTGAGAGCGGGCAGGGGGTGTGTTAAAGCCAGTAAATAAGGCGAAAAGATAACACACCCCTTATCTCCTCTCAAGAGGGGAAACAGATACCACCGGACGCTCCGGCCATGTTCCCCAAAACAAACTAGTAAATGGATTATTTTAATTACAGTCGCCGTAAATCATCTGTTGTCAATATAGGAAACACCCCGTTGGGGGGCGAGAACCCGATACGTATCCAATCCATGGCCAATGTATCCACCATGGACACCGAAGCCTCTGTCCGCCAGGCCATCCGCATGATCGAAGCCGGAGCCGAATATGTGCGTTTCACCGCACAGGGAGAACGCGAAGCCCGCAACCTGGGAGAGATCCGGAAAGAACTGAATGCCCAGGGATATACCACCCCGCTCGTTGCCGACATACATTTCAACCCCAGAGCGGCCGATGCCGCCGCCGAAGTGGTAGAGAAAGTACGTATCAACCCCGGTAACTACGTTGACAAAGTAAAAACATTTGACCTTCTGGAATACACCGACGAAGAATATGCCGCCGAATTGCAGAAGATACGCGACCGTTTTGTCCCTTTCCTCGACATTTGTAAAAAACACGGAACCGCCATCCGCATTGGCGTAAATCATGGTTCACTGTCCGACCGTATCATGAGCCGGTATGGTGATACCCCTGAAGGAATGGTTGCCTCCTGCATGGAATTTCTGCGTATCTGCCGGGACGAGAATTTCCCGGACGTGGTAATCTCCATCAAAGCATCCAACACGGTTGTCATGGTCCGCACCGTACGTCTGCTCGTCCGTACCATGGAGGCAGAAGACATGCACTACCCGCTCCACCTGGGAGTGACCGAAGCCGGTGACGGTGAAGACGGCCGCATTAAAAGTGCTGTCGGTATCGGCGCCCTGCTGACCGACGGAATAGGCGATACCATCCGCGTATCCCTCAGCGAAGACCCGGAAGCAGAAATACCGGTTGCCCGCAAACTGGTAAACTACATACTGGAACTCCGGGAGCACAGGCCGATTACCGCCCAGGCAGTTCCCGGATACGACCCGGTAACAGCCACACGCCGCATCAGCCGGGTAACGGAAGGCATCGGAGGCAATTTCCCTCCCGTTGTCATCTCCGACCGTAGCAACGGCTACTTTGAATTCGACTATTCTTCCCTACCCGATTACATATACATCGGCAAAGAAGACCCGGACAATCTTCCCGACAACTTCCGCATGCTGGTAGATGCCCATTTCTGGAAAGAACGTCCGAATGCCTACCCTTACTTCATCGCTTCCGAAATAGAGGAGATGAAAGAATACAACTCTCCGCTGAAATTCATCCGCCTGACATACAATGACCTGACGGACAAGACGCTGGAGATACTGAAACAGGATAAAACAGCCGTGGCAGTCCTGAGCACCCACCACCGCAACGGTGTCGGATCGCAACGTGCAGCCATGCACAAATTACTGGCAGCGGGCTGCGATATCCCCGTCATCCTTCACCGCGACTATCACGAACCGGACAAGGAAGCCCTGCAACTCAAAGCGGCAGCCGACTTCGGGACCTTGCTGCTCGATGGTTTCGGCGACGGTATCATGCTACATAATAACGATGAATGCGAAGCCCTGGTCACCGACAGTTACATGTTCGGCATCCTCCAGGCAACCCGTTCGCGCATCAGCAAAACAGAATATATCTCCTGCCCGAGTTGCGGACGTACGCTCTATGACCTGCAAACGACGATTGCCCGCATCAAAGAAGCCACTTCCCACCTGAAAGGATTGAAGATCGGCATCATGGGCTGTATCGTAAACGGTCCCGGCGAAATGGCTGATGCCGACTACGGTTATGTAGGTGCGGGACGCGGGCAGATCAGCCTCTACAAAGGCAAAGAATGCGTACTGAAAAACATCCCCGAAGAAGATGCAGTAGAACGTTTAGTTCAGTTAATAAAAGAGAACGGTGACTGGCAGAACTGATATTTGTACTATCTTCGTCCCTCAAAATCAAGATATAATATGGAAGTAAAGATAATTAATAAATCACATCACCCGCTGCCTGCCTATGCAACAGAATTGTCGGCAGGTATGGATATCCGTGCAAACCTGACAGAACCCGTAGTGCTGAAACCATTGGAACGTAAGCTGATCCCGACCGGATTATATATTGCCCTGCCCGAAGGTTACGAAGCACAGATGCGCCCCCGCAGCGGCCTGGCACTGAAACACGGTATCACTCTATTGAATACGCCGGGAACGATCGATGCGGATTACCGGGGTGAGATCGGAATCATTCTAGTCAACCTTTCTTCCGAACCGTTCACCGTGAACGACGGGGAGCGTATCTGCCAGATGGTAATCGCCACCTACAGCCAGATCGACTGGAAGCCGGTAGAGGTACTGGACGATACGGAACGGGGAGCCGGAGGTTTCGGACATACGGGCAAGAAATAGCCCCTCCTTTTGACGGTGATCGTCAAAGGGCGTTGACGGAGGTCGTCACCCCTCGTTGACGGAAGCCGTCAGTTACCGTTGACGACTACCGTAACAAATCAGATTAAATAAGAACATAGAATAAGATATATGTTGAAACAACTAATATACGGGATACTTTTTTCACTCCTCCTGCTGACGGGAATCAACCCCTTGCATGCAGAAGAGACCCGGAAAGACACTCCCACCAAGGCAAAAGAATTAAGTGAAGCCGAACAACGGAAATTCGACTATTTCTTCTTCGAAGGGCTGAACCTGAAAACAGCCGGAAAGTTCGATGCCGCTTTCGACGCTTTCAACCATTGCATGGCCATCGACTCGACGGCATCTCCTGTACTGTATGAACTTTCATCGTTCTATGTGCAGATGAACCGGCCGGAAAAGGCGGTCGAGATGTTGCAGCGCGCCGTAGCCAACAGCACGAACAACTTCACCTACCGGATGGCACTGGCTACTATCAGCCGCAACCTGGGTATGTACGGAGAAGCAGCCGAGGAATATGAGAAACTGGTAAAAGCCTTTCCCGGAAAACCGGAACTGAACTATTACCTGGCAGAAGCACTGACACAGGAAGGCGAAACCGGCAAGGCAATCGATGCCTACAACGCCCTCGAATCGTCCATCGGCATGAACGAGGCGCTCTCCATGCAGAAATACAAGCTCTACAACCAGCTGGAACAATCGGATGCCGCTTTCAACGAAATAGAAAAGCTGGCTATCAAATATCCGATGGAAGCCCGCTACCAAATCATCCTGGGTGACCTTCACCTGGAAAAGAACGACACGATAAAGGCCCGCGCCTACTACCAGAAAGCCCATGAGATCGACCCGGGTAACCCTTACTACATCGTCTCTATGGCCAACTACTACGAAGCGACCGGCAACAAGGATGCCGCCGAAACGCAGATACGCAACGCCCTGATCAATGAAAAACTCGACGTAGACACCAAAGTCGCCATCCTCTCCCGTTATATCCTGAAGTTGCAACAGACGAAGAAAGGGACGGACAGCGCCAACGCTTTGTTCCAGACATTGCTCGAACAACATCCGGAAGACACCGACCTGAAACAGATGTACGGCAGCCTGCTGATCACGCAGGGGAAAACGGATGAAGCCCGTTTCCAGTTCCAGCTTATCACAGAGATGGAGCCCGAAAACGCCGCTGCCTGGCAACAACTGCTGAATATGTCGCTGAAAGCCGAAGATATTCCCGAAGTGATCCGTATCTGTACCAAATGCCAGGAACTGTTCCCGGATGCACCCGAATATTATTTCTATCTGGGTATCGCTTATTACCAGCAGGAGAAATACCAGGAAGCCCTGAACACCTACTATGCAGGTATCAACATCATCCCGACGGATAATCCCCGGCTTAAATCCGATTTCTACGGACAGATCGGCGACATCTACTATCAGATGAAACAAATGGACCAGACATACAAGGCTTACGACGAAGCACTGAAATACAACGACAACAACATCGTTGTCCTCAACAACTACGCGTATTTCCTTTCCCTGGATAAAAAAGACCTGAAAAAGGCGGAACGCATGAGCGCCCAGTGCATCAAGCTCGAACCGGACAATGCGACCTATCTGGATACATACGCATGGATATTCTTCGTACAGGGCAATTATACCCTGGCCAAGATCTACATCGAAAGCGCCCTGGAGAAAGACACGACGAAAAGTTCGGAACTGGTAGACCATTACGGCGACATCCTGTATATGATAGGAGACAAGGACAAAGCCATAGAACAATGGAAAAAGGCCCGCGAAATGGGTAAAGAAAGCGAAATACTCGACCGCAAGATCATAGAAGGCAAATATATCGAAGAGGAGGAAGCAAAATGAGAAGGATGACAACTCTTGTCCCCGCGATCCCGTGTCAGGCACGGGAATGGGTAAGTCTGGCTTTTATCTTATTGATCATCCTGTTCTTGTCCGGCTGTAAAACATCAAAGAAAGTCGGGACGGTAGCCTCCGGCAGTGCCAAGGCTCACGACGAGTTTTTCGAGGCCATGGAAGAACATTCTTTTCAGTTCAATACGATGACGGCACGCCTGAATGCAGAACTGAAAACGGCCAAAAACAACATGAGTTCGCGTGTCGACCTGAAGATGGTCAGGGACAGCGCCTTCCAGCTATCCGTACAGCCATTCCTGGGGATCGAAGTTTTCCGCGCCGAATTTACCGTCGACAGCATAAAGGTAGTAGACCGCATGAACAAACGGTATGTCGCCGAACGTTATGCCGACCTGAAAGGCCAGACACCGATCGAATTTAACTTTTATAACCTCCAGGCACTGTTCACCAACCATATCTTCCTGCCCGGCAAACAGGAGATAGACCCCAAACAGTACAAACGTTTCAAACTGAACCAGGAAGGTTCGACTGCCGAGATCAAGGTCAAAGACACGATGGGACTGCTTTACACCTTCTTTGCCGACGGCGAAGAGAAGTTGCTTTCCACCTATATCACCGACCCGTCCGAGCAATATGCCCTGCAATGGGACTATTCCGATTTCCGCGTGGCGGAAGGACAGCCTTTCCCGATGCTGATGGACGTACAGGTCCTGGCAAACGGTTCGTCGCAGGGAGGCATCGCTTTCCGTTTCTCCCGCATCCAAACGAATGTTCCGGTTAATCTGGACTTTTCCATTCCGGCTAAGTATAAACGTATTACCTTTGCACAAATCATAAAATCAATCAGTAACAGCCAGCAATAAAAATGAAGTACATTTGGTTTGTCATATTCACGTTATCTGCCCTGACCGCCTTCGGACAGAAGTCCGCCCGGGTGAGACAGCTTGAAGAACAGCGAAAGAAAGCGCTGGCCGAGGTCGAAATGACAAACCAATTACTGCAAGAGACGACGCAAACAGCCCAGAACACCCTCAACCGGCTGAATCTGCTCTCCCAGCAGATCCTTTCCCGTAAAAAGGTGATCAGCCTGCTCAACCAGGAACTAGGCGAACTGGATAACCAGATAACCGCTTCCCGCCGTGAGATCAATAAGCTGGAAAAAGAACTGGACGGTAAACGTGAGAACTACGGTAAATCTATGCAAAGCATGTACAAACGCCGCAGTTCGCAGGATAAACTGCTCTTTATCCTCTCCGCCGATAATTTCGCACAATCCATGCGCCGTATGCGTTACCTGCGTGAATATGCCGACTGGCAGAAGCTCCAGGCCACCGAGATCATCGACAAACAAACCGAGATCACCCTCAAACAAAAAGAACTGGAAAAGACACGTTCCGAAAAGAACGCATTGCTGGGAACCCGCGAACAGGAGAGCCAAAAGCTCCAGACCGAGGAAACCAGCCAGAAAGCCGAAGTACAGCAACTCAACAAAAAACAAAAGCAGCTGAAAGAAGAACTCCGGAAGAAGCAGCAGCAAGCCAATGCCCTGAACCGTCAGATCGAAAAGCAGATTGCCGAAGAGATAGCCCGTGCCGAAGCCGAAGCTAAGGCCGCCCGCGAACGTGAACGCCGTGCCCGCGAAAAGGCCAAAGCAGAAGGAAAAGAGCCGGTCAAAGAGCCCGTACAGGAAGAACGCGTAGCCGATACCAAAGGCGGTTATGCCATGACACGCGCCGAAAAGAAACTGTCCGACGACTTCGCCGGCAACCGTGGCCGCCTGCCCTTCCCGGTAGCCGGACGTTATACGATCGTCGGAACCTTCGGCGAACAACAGCATCAGGAACTGAAATACGTACGCACCAACAACAGCGGTATCGACATTCAGACAAATCCCGGAGCCGAAGCCCGTGCCGTCTTCAATGGCGAAGTAACCCGTGTATTCGTAGTGCCCGGCTACAATAATTCCGTCATCATACGTCATGGTAATTACCTGACCGTATACAGCAACCTGAGCCAGGTATATGTAAAGGCAGGCGATAAAGTCAGCACCCGTCAGACTATCGGAAAGATATTCACCGATACGGAGAGTGGCAATGCCACCATCCTTCATTTCCAGCTTTGGAAAGAAAAGACCAAGCTGAACCCTACTCCGTGGCTGGACTGAGCAGTTGACTAAAAAAAGTTTCCTACCTTTGCCACTGACTTTAAAAAAAAATGACAATGTATTTGACACTCTTTCTTACTTTCCTGAAAATTGGTGTGGGGACGATAGGCGGTGGCTATGCAATGCTACCCTTGATACAACGGGAGGTAGTAGACCGCGGCTGGCTGTCGAAAGAAGATTTCATCGACCTTTTCTCCGTTGCCCAGTCGTTACCGGGCATCTTCGCCGTAAACATCTCCATCTTTGTCGGTTACAAGTTGAAAAAAAGTATGGGAAGTGTAGTTTGCGCACTCGGGACAATCCTGCCGTCTTTCCTGATTATCCTGCTGATCGCCACGTTTTTCACCCGCGTACAGGACAATGAATGGATTGAAAAGATATTCAAAGGCTTACGTCCCGCCGTCGTGGCGCTGATCGCCGTGCCTTGTATCACTACGGCACGTTCCATCAAACTGAGTTATCTCACGATGCTTATCCCTGTTGCAGCCGCGTTGCTGATCTGGATAGGAGGCGTTTCGCCGGTATGGATCATCCTGGTTGCCATTGCAGGCGGGTTGGTATATGGTTTAAAGATAAAGAAAAATTGATATGATCTGGTTACAGTTACTTTACGTTTACCTGAAGATCGGGATCTTCGGTTTCGGTGGCGGATATGCCATGCTTTCACTGATACAGGCTGATGTAGTGGACCGCTACAAATGGATATCCTTGCAAGAATTCACGGACATTGTCGCAATCTCTCAGATGACACCCGGTCCGATCGGGATCAATAGTGCGACTTATATCGGCTATACGGCCATACATAATGCCGGATATTCGCCATTTATGGCTGTCCTCGGTTCCTGTCTGACCACATTTGCCGTATGTTTGCCGTCGTTCATACTGGTACTGGTCATCTCCTACTTTTTTGCCAAGTTCAAGAACAACAAATATGTCGTTGCCGCCTTTACGGGTTTGCGTCCGGCCACAGTCGGACTGATCGCCGCCGCCGCACTCATGTTGATGAACAAAGAGAACTTCATCGACTACAAAAGTTTCCTGATCTTCGGTGCCGCCTTCATCCTTACCTGGAAGTTCAAGGTCCATCCGATACTGATGATTGCATTGGCCGGGGTTGCGGGGTTGATATTGTATTGGTAATTATGAGAAGTCCAATTGCATGGCCGTATGCTTTAATTTATCGGAGATATCGAGCAATGCAGACTTTAGAATATTAATTTCTTCCGGCTTCAAACTAACCCTGCGCCCACGAACCTTGTTTTCGTGCAATCTCTGTGAGAGCCATCCACGCGACTTACCAAAATAAGTTTTAGATATCTCTGACAGGGAAATGAAAGGTGAAACATTTTGGACTTGTTTAAGAATAAAAAGTTCCTGCAATTCCTCTACTGTATTTTCACCTGCTTTAATTGCATCTTCAACACGTCGCTTATGGATATCTGCAGGTTCTTGCGCAAACTGTTCTTGCTTTTCAGCCATAAATTTATCCCGGTCTGCTTCATTTAATTTCTCATATGTCAGGAAATCTTCCTGCATCTCTTTGGTGGGAAATATTTTTTTGATCAAATCTTCATTCATATTATTATGATATTTACTCCGTAAAGGAGTGTCGTTTCACTTCTTTAAATTTCTCAGCCGGATTATTTCTTCCAGCAACATATCCAGTTTTATTTGTTGTTCTCTCTCCGAAAGTCCAAGGGACTTATAAGGTATCAACTCTTCATTTAGATACCGGATCTGTTCGTCAATTTCTTCATTTGTCATTGTATAATTTTTTATAGTTAATGTTTTGTTCTTTCAGACACTGCAAAGCTACATATACAATTGTATATACGCAAATACTTTAGAACTTTTCTTCAGTGATCCTCCACTGTTTCCCTATTTCATACGAAAGCCCCGACAGGAAATTCTGCCGGGGCTTTGTTTTTGTCTGTTTTCACTCTTCACAGAGGTAGAACAGAAGAACTTTATTTCATTACTTTAGTATTAATATGACCACTTGTTCGCCTGTCGCAGGTTAATTAATTCCATACGGAATCACGCAGTCAACTCTAATTTATTGATTATAAATAATTTCTTATTTTACGATAGCTTTAACTGTTGTTTCTCCTTCAACAGCTACTACAACTATACCTGCAGGAGCTTTGATAACAGCGTCATCAGAAGTGATAACAGTATTAGCAATTGTCTGACCCAGCAGATTGTTGATAGCTACTCTCTTGCCTGCTGCACCAACAATTGTGATCTGACCTTCGCCAGCAACAACCTTCACAGCAGAAGCATTGATTTCATCGTTAGCTGTAACAGTACCTTCCTTGCCAACTTCGATTTCGATTTCACCTACATTGTCACCAACGAACTGAGAAGTAGGAATGAATTCTTGTGCTAACAAAGTTTTACCATCAGCAAACAGACAAGGATGATAAGCTGTAACTGTTACATCATACAAGCTATTCGGCTTCATGTTCTTAACATTTACAGTTAAGTATTTGCCATCCTTCGTATAGTTAGCTTCGTTACCAGCATGAATTTTTACAGATTCCGCACCATCAACCAAGTTGAACTCTACGTTTTCAGGACCTTCCCACCAATAAGAAGCAATACCGTTGCCATCAACTAAAGAAGTATTGATAGTTTCCCAGTCAGTGATGTTGAATTCACCCTGGTTTTCAGGCATACCGTTATAAGCCTTACGTGCTAAGTGAGCACCAGCTTCACCGAATGTGAAGACGTCGATCTGATTTTCACCTTCCATCAGATATACATTATAACGATACTGATCGCTAATTGTGATGTTTACAAGGTTACCTGCGTTTTCATCTGTACCCTTCTTATCGCGGAATTCACTGATGATCACAGCACTGTTTGTCCAACCGCCTTGCAGATTGAATGTATTGATAGTTGTATTCTTGAAGTGACCATAATATACTTCTTCGTCACCAGCTTTATCTGTACGAACTACTTTCAGATAATAGTTAACAATCATTTTAGGATTGATTACTTTACCTGTACCGTTGAACAACTCTACAGACAAAATATCACTATTCTGGTTAGAACCTTTGCTCTTAGCCAATACTTCAGACATGAAGACATTCTTAGATGTATTCTTCGGAGCCAAGTGACCTACCTGTACTACATAATAGTCAGCACCCGGAATACCTTCCCATTTCAAGACAGCTGTTGCACCGTCGATATCACCGTGTACCATCGGTTGCAATACAGGAAGTTCATCTCCAACAGTCGGTTCTCCAGCAATTGCCAAATCATTCGTTAAGCAGTTAGCCTCTACGATCAATACATTTTCTTTTGCACAAGCAGTAGCAGCAGTCGGAGCATACTTAACAGTAGCTGTAGCAGTGAAAGAACCGTTCACATCAACTTTCACATTTGCCGGAGCTGTCAAAGTAAATGGGTTATCATAATTTACTGTACCCAAAGAAACCTTAATAGCTTCTGTTGCAGTCAGCGGGTTGAATTCTTTACCTTCGATAACAACATTCACATTAGCTTCTTCATCTACATTAGCAGTGATGTCTCCAGCAGGAGTGATTGTAATTTCCGGTTTGTAAATGAAACCATATACTCCACCTTCATTTACATAATGCATATAATTAAACTGTTCTAACGGATTCAATTCACCGTCTGTCCAAGTCATTACATTTTCGTTAGACTTAACAGTGAACAAATCTTCAGCTCTATGCATAGCTCCGTTTTTAGTTGCTTGATTGAATGTTACAACCACTAAACCTAACACTTCACCATATTGGTTCGGAGTCAGTTTATCAACAGCTGCACCACCATTCAACATATCCTTGATTACATAAGTAAATGCATTCGGATATGCGTTTACATTCGCTTTACGAGTTACATTAACTACTTGTTCCAAGTTGTAACCAGCTACGTAGAATGAGTCTACTGCCAATGGGTTTACGTAATCACATTCATCCTGATATACCTTACCAAAATACTTCTGGAATTCAGGATATACTAAGTTCGGTAAATTTGTTCCAAATGAAGGACGATAAGAATTGTGCATTTCTTCGATGAGGCTCAAGTTATTGATATTACTCCACAGATTAGCACGAGTATCACCATATAAACCAGCAACTACACCAACACCACATAACGGACAATTGCTTTCAGACTCAACACCTACAGCCCAAACTTGCAATTCATATGTATCAGGATTCCATTCTTTTACATTTGCTTTTTCAGGATCCAAGAAGCCATCCTTATTCGGAACGAACTGTACGTAAATAGGAAGACCTTCTTCACGGAACTGCTTCATCTTAGCATCGTCCAATGTATTGATGCTGATTTCCAATGTATCCGTATTGTTATTTACCCAAGCACCATCTTCGCTCAATTTGAAACGGAATTCCTGGTTATCTGTATCATTCTGGTTTGCATTTGCAATATTCTGTAAAGTTACACGAATTTTAGCGATACCGTCATTTCCTGTAGGTTTCAATTCGCTACCATGCAACACCAATTTCTTAACACGTGAAGCATAACGAGAGTTATCCAATGCATCTTTCTTATTATAAGGAGCAAAGAATACATTGTCGGCAGTATAACGACCTACTGTACCGTCAAAGTTTTCGCCTTCATAAGTCAACCACAATGCACCAACTCTAGCAGCAGCCAATGCCCAGCCGAATTTTCCATAAGCATCAAAACCTAACGGTTTGTAGTCTGCATTCACTGCGATTTTCCATGCTTCTTCACGAGTGATGTCGTTAGTCCATTCTCTCAACGCTAAAGTCAATTTAGA
Source organism: Parabacteroides sp. ASF519 (assembly GCF_000364265.2). Lineage (NCBI taxonomy): Bacteria > Pseudomonadati > Bacteroidota > Bacteroidia > Bacteroidales > Tannerellaceae > Parabacteroides > Parabacteroides sp. ASF519. Next base: position 29,315 of record NZ_AQFV02000006.1, read on the forward strand.
ACCTTCTTCTATTACACCACATGAAGAATATTCAATACCGTCAGTTATTTTTACTTTGCCATATGCGCTCCACTGATCAGAAGTCATCTTTTCATATGCCAAGAAATCCATCGGGTATTTTGTCTGATCAGGAATATTCTTACCCACAACTTCTACTTCTTGTGTCTGGCAATTTTCATTGAAAAAGATATGATCTTTAGCGAAAGCTAATTCAGGAACAGAGTTTGCTGTAATTGTTCCTGTTTCAGCAGACAAACGGATAGGATTCAATACATCACCTTCAAATACCTTAGCAACATATTTTCCAGAGAAAGTATTAATTGATTCAGGTTGGAAGTCATATTTTACTTCATCTTCCCATTCTGTACCCGTCAAAACTTTTCTGAAATTTTCACGAACAACATTTTTGTTATCAGCTGTAACATTTGTCCAAGCAAAAGTTTCAGCAGTAGTATTAGGAAGTAATTTGATATTTTCTGCACTAACCTTCAAAGTACCATATGTACAGCTCTTTAATCCTAAACCAGCTTCAAAAGATGTCACATCAGCAGTCAAAGCTAAAGTCGGTTCGTTGAAATTCATAGCAAAACCGCTAACAACCAATGCCGGAGCAAAGTGGCTCATAGTTGAACCTACTTCCTGAATTGCAACAAAATCAGACCACAAGGTCACCTGGATCAACTTATTATCCAAAGAACCTTCAATAAACATTCTTGCATCAGTAATCGGATCAGTTACAACATCGAACAAATTGATTACTTTATCTTCTACATCAGCAGCTCCTGTTTTAAAGATTGCACCGTCAGATTTAAATTCAGCATTAGCAGAAGCAGAACCATTTTTCAATATTTCACTTCTCTTTACTGGATTACCTTCCAAATCAAATACAGCAATTTTAATATGCCAATCAGCAGAAGAAGTTGCAGCCAAACCGAAGTTCTCAGCACTTAACTTAACTTTCAGTTCACGTACATTTGTCATGTACTTAGTTGACAAATCGAACATCAACTCACCACTCTGCCTGTCACCCAAAAAGATACCTAAAGAGTCAGCACTCTGCCATACTGTAGTAGCAGTATAATTGTTTGTCGGCTTTTCGGTAATAGAAGGATAATATACAGTGTTTACATCCTCGCTAAAAGCACGGAAATAAACACCATTACCCCAAACTTTCTTTCCATCTACAGTTTTTAAAGCCTTACCAGGGAAACCCGGCAGAACATCATTACCTTCAGCTTCATACAAAATAGGTTTTTGAGCAGCAGTCAAACCTAGATATTCGGGGGCACCCCATGCAGGAGCATCTTTTACCTGTCCAAATACCGATGCTGAGCCCAAAACCAACATAGCGCTAAGAGTTAGCACTTTTGTTTTAGTAAAGTTTCGCATACGAAAAAATTTAAAATTAATACTTTATTTATATGTCTCAAATTTGATTGATTCTATAAGAATGACTAGAGAAAACGTTCCTTTTTTCTCGCCATTGTTTTTCGCTTCTTTTATCTTTGTGTTCAAAAGAGCGATTTTCGTACTCACTTTGCTATTCTGTTGATAAGAAAGGATATAGGAAAGAAAAAAATATTTTGAAAATGATTGGAGGATTAAAAGAATGTGGTAACTTTGCTGGCGAGAAAAAAGGAACGTTTTTTTTAGTCATTCAATTTTCCACATATACTTTATATTTCAAAGCATACATAAATTTCACCTTTCAGGAATATCCTATCCGGTGCCTACCCATCAGAAATGGCTGCCTATTCGTCAGAACCCCGATGCCTACTCGTTTTCAGGCCAGTTACTACCCGTTGGGAGAAAAGGGGGTTTTGGGAAAGTGATTGTTAACTACAGTTAATTGCGTCAAAAGCCTCAAAAATTCCCTAAGGTATTATCGGTACGGTAATCTCCCGGCCTTTGGTCGTTTTATGAAAATAACCGGCTCCTAATGAAATGATTAACCCGTTTTTCTCAGCCGAAGTCAATAAGCGGTCGACCGAAGATTTGCTAAGAAGGAGGACATGTCCCGCGTCACGAATCTCCGCACGCTTGAATTTTAGCGGCATCTCGGCAAAGATTTTCTGCGAAGTGAATGGCATTTTATAACGCAACTCCTTTTTATTCCTCTTCAGGGAAGTACTCACCACATAGGTGTGTTGTAAACAGATCGTACCGATATGGAAAGCCACTTCGAAATCATCGTCACGGATCACCCAATCTTTTTCCTCACTCAGTGCCTCCCCTTTGCGAATCGCCGTGAGCACCATACCAATACGAAAGATAGCCAGCCGGTAACGCAACACGGCGGAAGCCACATCTTCATGCCCGAACACACGTACGTTATTATATTCTTGTTTGAAATAACGGTTCAGCCGTTTACGCTGCGTATCACTGAAATGAACCCAGGTAGGATGCTTGTCCAGATGCACGCCGATATCCAGTACCCGCTCCGCCAGGCTATCGAAATAATGGGCTGCCGCCGGAGTGTCATCTTCCGATGTAAGCGGACGGTATTCACCGTGCCCGGCAATCTTATAGACCATCAAACGGCTGAACAAACCGCTTTCCGCCGAAGGGACCAGACGACGGAACATCTCCGGCGTACCCGTCAGCAACATGCTCAGCAACGGATAAGAAGCCAGCAGGGAACCGTTCGTCTTGGTGGAATTGCCGATCCGTTCGTGATGGGCCGCCTGGTTCAGCAGATAACCATAGTTGCCATACTCCTGAAACAATGTGTTGGTCACCGCCTCCATCTCGGTTTCAAACAGGCAGGAAGCATAATGGCTGTTCGTTTCCAGTTGCTCGATCATCCGCGCCAGCGAGGTATAACCGGAGATATTCAGGTTCATCTGTTTTATCGGTTCCGGATTTTCGGGAGCCAGTCCGGCCGGTTTCTTTCCTCCCGAACGCAACAGTAACTTCTGATACAATTCATACTCTTCCTTTTTCTTCAAATATTCCTTCACCTCGCAACGTGAATTGTCGTACACATAGCGTTGCCACGAAGCGATCAGCTTAAAAAGGGAGGCGACACAGCCCTTCCCGCTTCCGGATTCGCCGATCACTACTCCGTAAAAAGGAGCCTGATACTCTTTCCGCGCAAAGGAACCCTGCACATGGGGCGTTACGCTGCTCAACATGGCCAGCGACGACAACAAAAGGACGCTTCGCTCGGTATCATCGCGGGCATACGTCAGAATGTCCCGGATAAGGGACGGCAACGACTGGAAAAACTCTTCCCGGAAAGGAGGAAGAAGGATTTCATCCGGTTCTATATCAACGCCTTCGTTCTCAAATTCGTCCGTTTCTTCGCTATCGGGACGATCAGGTAAACTTTTGGGGCTTTTGAGTTTTTGATGCGGTTTCCGGTGCTCGGGAGGGCAATAAGGGTTGCTTCCGTGGGACGAACGATAACGGGTATAGATATCCGAAACGATACCGGCAACCTCTTTTTCCGTAAAACCCGGTTCCACGTAGCGGCTCAGGCATTCTCTTTTCACTTCGGACTCTTCGAATCCGGCAGCGTTCAAGGCCCCCGAAAGTTTCATGACAAACGTATGGCGATTGCCGGAAGAGAAAGAATTGTCGGTCTCAAACTTATCCATGTAATTGCCCAGCGCTCCGTCGGAAGACGGGATGGCTGAAGCCGTAACATGTTTCTGCGGTGCCGGCGGAGCTTCCACCTTGACAGGAACGACTTCGGACTTTTCCTTATAAAAAGCAGTTGGGTCATAGCTGACAAAGCATCCCCTGTTAGGATCTTTCCCGCAGTAATCGACCATGATGCCGGGCAAGTCGTTTTCCAACTTGCGACAGACGGCTTCGAAAGCCGGCAAATGAAGATCGAGGTCACTGTCTACCAATACGAAAAGTTTATCGCCTTTGCCCGAAGCACTGATATGCCCGGCTTTAACATAAGGCAACCCCTCTGCCCGGCGGAGAATATCTTCTGCCGAAGTCGGCACGCCGTCGATATCGACAATGATGCAATGGCTGTAGTGTACCAGGTGTTCGCGTTTTCGTCCCCCTTTCATGATTCCTCCGGCAACAAGCAGCGGTAGTTTCTTTTTACGCTTATCCCCTTCTTCCGTATGCCCGGCAAGATATTCGGCACGGAGGCGAGTGATAGCGGAGGCATACTTTTTACTTCTGATCTGGTCGATGTACTGGTCTAAAGTTGTTATTTGCAGATCGTTGACGTTGAATGCAGAAGCAAAGAAAGTACATTCAACGGTTTGGTTTAATTCCATGTTCATAATACTAAGTGTTTAGGGCGGACAGAATGCCGCGATGATTATTGGCAACAGATCGTAAAAGGTCTGTGCATTAAGGCTCTCCCAGATGGTCGATCAATACCGCCACTTGCTTGGGTGTGTAAAGTTTCTGGAATTTCACCCATCCGGCAGCTTCCAGTTTCGCTTTCAGCCCGCGCGAAGTGCGTATCCATTCCCACATACGTTGATAGGCAACCATCGGTGTACGACCCGGAAAATACAATTGGGCGAATTCGGTCACTCCATACGCTCTTTTGTAATTTGTTTTTTCGCAATACATTTCTTTCATAAGTCTTAAATTTTAAGCGTTGTTCAATGGTATAAATATAGTAAATAATACAATAAGACGCAAGAAAAAAGAGATATTTATCACCACCGATTAAACCTTTTTTTATTCCGTTTGTCTATATCTCGATTGAGTTGTGTATATTTACATGCCTATTGATAAGTTTTAAAGTAGATACCATTGAAAATATGACGAAGAGAGTGAAGTGGGGCGTTACCGCCGCAATCTTCCTGATGATTGCAGGAATGATTGTTTATCCACAGGTTAAGAACCAGTTGACAGCATCAGGCAAGGATTCCGTTGTAGTTCCCGCACCAGGTACAGGCGTACGGAAGCAAGTGCTGAACATTAACGCCGAAGTGTTGAAATTCCAATCACTGACCGACAAAGTAATCAGTACTGGCAGTATCATTCCCGACGAAGAAGTAGACTTATCCTTCGAATCGTCCGGAAAAGTGGTGAATATCTATTTCAGCGAAGGAACGCATGTGAAAGCCGGCGACCTGCTGGCCAAGATCAACGATAAACCCTTACAGGCACAGCTCAGGAAGCTGGAAGCCCAGATCCCGCTGGCAAAAGACAGGGTATACCGCCAGCGCACCTTGCTGGAAAAAGATGCGGTCAGCCAGGAGGCCTACGAACAGGTAACGACTGAGTATGAAAAGCTGATGGCCGACATCGACCTGGTAAAAGCCAATATCCTGCAAACCGAACTGCGCGCTCCCTTCGACGGGATCATCGGTCTGCGCTCGGTCAGCGAAGGGGCCTATGTCTCTCCGACGACCGTCATTACCAAGCTGACTAAAATATCTCCGTTAAAGATTGAATTTTCCATTCCCGAAAGATATGCAAACGATGTGAAGAACGGAACGATGATCGTCTTCCGCCTGGAAGATTCGAACGGTATCATGCGCGACTACAACGCGAAAGTATATGCCGTCGAAAGTAAAATGGATATGACGACCCGTACCCTGAAGGTGCGCGCCACGTATCCCAATACAAACGAAAGCATTTTCCCCGGCCGTTACACTTCCGTAGAGATCACCAAGCGTGAGATCAAGGATGCGCTGGCTATCCCGAGCGAAGCGCTGATTCCGGAAATGGGCAAGAACGTTGTTTACCTGTATAAAGACGGAGTAGCCGAACCCGCAGAAATAGAGATCGGCCTGCGTACGGAAAGCCAGGTACAGGTACTTAAAGGCATACAGCCGGGCGATACCCTGATCACTTCGGGCGTGATGCAGCTACGCACCGGCATGCAAGTAACAATTGATAATCTGTATTAAATTCCCCTATGGCAAATATATCGGAAACCAGTATAAACAGGCCGGTACTTTCGACGGTAATGATGCTTGTCATCCTGCTGTTCGGTATGATCGGCTACAAGTTCCTGGGGGTTCGCGAGTTCCCCAGTGTGGACCAGCCCATTATCTCGGTCAACGTATCCTATCCGGGAGCGAATGCCGAGGTTATCATGAACCAGATCACGGAGCCGTTGGAGCAAAATATCAACGGTATACCGGGTATCCGTTCGTTGAGCAGTGTCAGTAGCCAGGGTAGCAGCCGTATCACCGTCGAATTTGAACTGTCGGTGGATATGGAAACGGCTGCCAACGACGTGCGCGACAAGGTGTCGCGTGCACAACGCTATCTGCCGCGCGACTGCGACCCTCCTACCGTATCGAAGGCCGACGCCGATGCTACCCCTATCATGCAGATCGGCGTACAGAGCAACAGGCGTTCGCTGATGGAACTGAGCGAAATCGCCGAACTGACGGTAAAAGAACGTTTGCAGACGATCTCCAATGTGAGTGGTGTGGATATCTGGGGACAAAAACGTTACTCCATGCGCCTGTGGCTCGACCCGATCAAGATGGCGGGTTACGGGGTCACTCCTTTGGACGTGAAAAACGCGGTAGATGCGGAAAACGTGGAGTTGCCCTCCGGTAGTATCGAAGGAAATACGATCGACCTGTCTATCCGTACACTGGGACTGATGCATACGGCAAAAGAGTTTGACGACTTGATTGTCAAGGAAGACGGAAACAATATCGTCCGCTTTAAAGATGTCGGGCGGGCGGAATTGGCACCGGAAGACTTACGCAGTATCCTGCGTAAGAACGGCGAACCGATGGTTATCTGCGTAATCGTTCCCCAGCCGGGAGCGAATCATATCGAGATAGCCGACGAGGCCTACAACCGTATCGAACAGTTAAAGAAAGACCTTCCCGAAGATGTGTCGATAGAAATGATCTACGACAATACCCGTTTTATCCGTGCCTCCATCTACGAGGTGGAAGAGACGATTTATGTGGCGCTGGCGCTGGTTGTGTTGATCATCTTCCTGTTCCTGCGCGACTGGCGTGTTACGCTGGTGCCCTGCGTGGTGATCCCGGTATCCTTGGTCGGCGCCTTCTTCGTGATGTATATCTCCGGTTTCTCCATCAACGTATTGACCATGTTGGCAGTCGTGCTCTCGGTCGGTCTGGTGGTAGACGACGCGATCGTGGTGGCCGAGAATATATATGTCCGTATCGAACAAGGGATGAATCCGAAAGAGGCGGGTATCGAAGGTTCGAAGGAAATCTTTTTTGCGGTAATCTCAACGACCGTTACGCTGGTATCGGTATTCCTTCCGATCGTATTTATGGAGGGGATGACCGGCCGGTTGTTCAAGGAGTTCAGTATTGTGATCGCCGGTTCTGTGACGATCTCTTCGTTTGTCGCCCTGACCTTCACGCCGATGCTTGCCACCAAATTACTGCGCAAGCGGGAAAAGAAAAACTGGCTGTATGTAAAGACCGAACCTTTCTTTGAAGGGTTGAATACTATTTATTCCCGGTCGCTCAATTATTTCCTGAGCCATAAATGGTGGGCTATCCCGATCGTGGTTGTCATGTTCGGTTCGATCGGATATTTCTGGAAAACGATCCGTTCCGAATTGTCACCGCTGGAAGACCGTTCTTCCATCTCCATCAATATGCGTGCCCAGGAGGGGGCCACCTTCGAGTTCATCCGCGATTATTCCGACCGGATAGCCGAACTGGCCGATTCCATAGCACCCGAACGCAAGTTCCTGACGAACCGTGCTTCCAGCAGCAATGCCAATATCAGTGTGATTCTGCCGGACATCAAAGAACGCGAACGCTCACAGATGGAAATAGCCGAAAAACTATCGGCTGCCGTGAGAAAAGAGACTCAGGCACGCGCATTCGTTCAACAGCAGTCCACCTTCGGGGGACGCCGCGGAGGTATGCCGGTACAGTATGTACTACAAGCTCCCAGCCTGGAAAAACTGGCGGAACACCTGCCGACCTTCATGCAAAAGGTCAACGAAAGCCCTATATTCCAGATGGCGGACGTGAACCTGAAATTCACCAAGCCGGAAACGCGCATCGAGATCGACCGCGACAAGGCTTCTTCGCTGGGCGTCAGTACCCGCAACATAGCCCAGACATTGCAGTATGCACTGAGCGGGCAGCGCATGGGGTATTTCTATATGAACGGTAAACAATATCAGATATTAGGCGAAATCAACCGCCAGCAGCGTAACACGCCGCTCGACCTGAAGTCGATTTACGTACGCAGCGACAACGGTTCGATGATCCAGCTGGACAATATGGTGTCATTGCTTGAAGACGTGGCACCGCCCCAGCTATACCGTTATAACCGTTTCGTTTCGGCGACGGTATCCAGCGGTCTGAACAAAGGCTATACCATAGGCGACGGCCTGGACGAAATGGACCGTATTGCGGCTGAGACGCTCGACGGCAGTTTCCGTACCGCCCTTTCCGGCGAGTCGAAGGAATTCCGTGAGAGTTCTTCTAGTCTGATGTTCGCCATGATCCTGGCGTTGCTGATGATCTATCTGGTACTCGCCGCCCAGTTCGAGAGTTTCAAAGACCCGCTGGTGGTGATGTTCACCGTGCCGTTGGCTATTGCGGGTGCTTTGATGTTTATGAGTTATTCGGGTATCACGATGAATATATTCAGTCAGATCGGTATAATCATGCTGATCGGTCTGGTGGCGAAGAACGGTATCCTGATCGTGGAGTTTGCCAACCAGCGCCAGGAGGCGGGATTGAGTATGGCCGAAGCGATCCGTTCGGCATCCACACAACGTCTGCGTCCGATCCTGATGACCAGTGTGTCTACGATCCTCGGATTAGTTCCGCTGGTATATGCCAGTGGCGAAGGGGCGCAGGGACGTATTGCGATGGGTGTTGCCGTTGTCGGCGGTATGTTGGTTTCAACCTTCCTGACCTTGTTCATCGTCCCCGCCATGTATAGTTTTATATCAACAGACAGAGCAAAAAAGATATGAGAAGAATCCTGATAACGATACTGGCTGTTTCTGCGGCTTTAGGTGCAAAAGCGCAGGAGGTGTACAGCCTGAAACAATGCATCGAAACCGGATTGGAACGGAATTATTCCATCCGTATCATACGTAACGAGCAACTGATCAGCGATAATAACGCCACACAAGGCAACGCCGGTTATCTGCCTACAATAGATTTAAGCGGCGGATTCAGTGGTACGGTCAACAATAACCGTAACAAACTATCTGACGGTACGACCGAAAGGGAAAACGGTGTGAACAGTGAAACGGGGAATATCGGATTGAACGTAAACTGGACGGTATTCGACGGTTTCGGCATCCAGGCCGAATACGCCCGCCTGAAAGAACTGAAAAAAATGGGTGAACTGGATACCCGCCTGACGATAGAAGATTTTGTCGCTACGCTTTCCGGCGAATATTATAATATGATCCGCCAGTATATCCGTCTGCGCAACCTGCGTTCTTCCCTGGACCTTTCCCGTGAACGTGTCCGCATCGCAGAAGAACGCTATCATATCGGTTCAGGTTCGCGAATGGACCTGCAACAGGCGCAGGTCGACTTCAACGCCGACAGTTCAAACGTGCTGAACCAGTTGAAGGTCGTCCACACTTCCCGTATCCGGCTGAACGAGCTGATGGCATTGGATAATATCGACGAACAGATCGCCTTAAAAGATTCGGTGATACGCCCGAACATATTCCTGGACGAAGTAGATCTCTGGCAAAGCACGCTGGCTTCGAACGCCTCCCTGCTGATCGCCCAGAAGAATCAGACACTCTCCGAGCTGGATTACAAGAAAGTAAAAAGCCGCGATTACCCGTATGTGAAGCTGAATGCCGGCTATGGCTACACAGCCAACTGGTACGAAGTGGGAGCAACCGACCTGCAACAGCGCTTAGGATTAAATTACGGACTGACTGTCGGATTAAACCTGTTCGACGGTTTCAACCGCCGCCGCGAACGGCGCAACGCCCGCATCCAGATAGAAAACAGCCAGCTGAAAAAGCAGGAACTGGAACTGGGCCTCCGTGCCGACATGAGTAATCTGTGGATGGCTTACCGGAACAACCTCGACCTGTGGAGCCTGGAAAAGGAAAACGTAATTGTCGCTCTCGAAAACCATCGCATCGCAATAGACCGTTACAAACTGGGTGAATTATCCGGCATCGAATTGCGTGAAGCCCAGATCAGCTTGCTGGAAGCCGAAGAACGGCAATCCATCGCCGAATATTCGACCAAACTCTGCGAAATCTCCCTCCTCCAACTGAGCGGCCAGATATTAACGTATGTGGCACCGGAGCCGGAGAAAGCGAGTTTCTAAAAACACCCGGATATGATCAAGATACTCCTGTTAACCGATTTTTCAAGTGGATACGGTAGGTCGCTACTCGAAAATGTTGTCAGATACGCAAGGGAAGTCGGCCCTTGGGCCTTTTACCGCATGCCTTTGTATTTCCGGGAGCTTTACGGTGACGAAGGTGTCGTTGAATGGGCAAAGAAATGGGGAGCAGATGCTATCATCGCGCAGTTTACGGATATCGACTTGTCTGTCCTGAATCAATTGAACATACCTATTATTGTCCAAAATTATAAAGAACGAAGTCCGGGCATATCCAACCTGACCGGAGACTATTTCGGCACAGGAGTTATGGCAGCTAATTTTTTCCTGCACAAAGGGTACAAATCATTTGCCTACTATGGCCTGATGGATACAGTTTGGGGACGTGAGCGGGGAGAAGGATTTAAGAAAGCCGTAACCGGCAAGGGCTATCAGGTATACGACTTCGATAACAGGAAACAGATTCAAAGTGAAAAGTGGAATTTCGATGTCGAGCAGGTAAGCAAATGGTTGCTGAGCCTTCCTAAGCCGATCGCCCTCTTTGCCTGTGACGATCATTACGCCTTGCAGATCACTGAGGTATGTAAGATGTATGATATTAACATCCCGGAAGACATAGCCGTACTGGGAGTAGACAACGACAAACTGCTATGCAATATCTCGGCCCACAACTATCATCTATTGAACTGGATATTGAGAATGGAGGATATGAGGCTGGCAAACTACTCCACCAGTTCATTGAGAAAAAGATCGTTTCGCCCGTCGATATTATCATCAAACCTGTACGAATTGTTCCCCGTGCCTCAACCGAACGTTTTGCCGTATCCGATAAATACATCGGACAGATACTGCACTATATCGACAATAACTACCAAAATTCCTTGTCAATAGACGATCTCATTCAAATGGTTCCTTTCTCAAGGCGTGTTCTGGAGAAAAAATTTAAAAAAGAGACCGGTACCTCTATATACCAGTATCTCCAGGAACTCCGCATAGAGAAATTTGCCGATTTATTAATTACAACCGACCTTCCGCTGGTAGAAGCGGCAGCTAAATCAGGTTTCACAGACTACAAGAATATTTCCCGGATTTTTATTAAGACAAAAGAAATGACTCCCTTCCAATACAGGAAACACTTTACCCCTAAAAATAAATGAAATCAAATGAGCCCCATCCGGGATTGTTCGTTTTTTGAGGATTTTATTTCGCAATCAACCACATAATAGAAGATTCTTTATACTTACTTTGTATTGTTTGAACATTAAACTTGTATTATTATGGGAACAATATCAGTATCACACGAAAACGAGGTAACACGTAAAATCATAACCAATGGGAAATTAATCCTACCGGACAGCATCCTGGAAGACGGTTATATCATCATTGAAAACGGGAAAATAGCCGCAATCGATAAAGGTCTCCCTACTCTAAACGATTCAGATGAGATCATTGATGCCGCACACCAATACATTTCACCCGGATTCATTGATTTACATACGCACGGAGCCGGAGGAGCCGATTTTATGGACGGTACGGTTAAAGCCTACCTAACTGTCGCCAAAACACATGCCCGCTATGGAACCACGGCTTTACTACCTACAACATTGACTTGTCCAGATGAAGAACTTTTCAATACTTTTGAAATTTACCGACAAGCAAAAAAACAAAATACAACTGGTGCAAAATTTCTGGGCCTTCATCTGGAAGGTCCCTACTTCTCCTACAACCAACGCGGAGCCCAGGACCCTACCAACCTAAAAGTTCCGATACCGGAACATTACACTAAGATACTGAGTGCCACAGATGATATCATCCGTTGGAGTATCGCACCAGAACTCGAAGGAGCTCTTGAACTGGGTAAACTATTGAGTAAAAAACAGATAATCCCTTCCGTCGGCCACACCGACGCTATCTGTGAAGATATTATAGAAGCCCATAAAGCTGGGTACAGCCTGATGACACATCTTTATTCGGGAATGCAAACCGTTACCCGCCGTAATACCCTTCGCTATGCAGGTGCCGTAGAAGCTGCATTCCTGATAGATAAGATGGATGTCGAAATCATCGCAGACGGCATTCACCTGCCCAAATATTTACTGCAACTCATCCACAAATTCAAAGGCCCGGATAGGATAGCCCTGATTACCGATTCTATGCGTGGTGCAGGAATGCCTGAAGGCGAATACAAATTAGGAAGCTTGAGAGAAGGTCAGACCGTTATAGTAGAAGAAGGCGTAGCCAAACTGCTTGACAGAAGTGCTTTTGCGGGTAGTGTCGCCACAGCAGACCGGTTGGTCCGGACAATGGTCCAACTAGCAGAAATCCCCCTGACAGATGCAGTAAAAATGATAACCGCAACACCAGCCCGGATCCTTCGTATGGAAGATACTATCGGTTCTTTAGAAGTAGGTAAAACCGCTGATATTCTTTTATTCAACGATCAGATCAGAATCTCACGAACTATTATAAACGGACAGACGGTTTACCGGATTTAGCCTATCGGATAGCGTCATTCAATCGACGTATATTTTGACGCATTTTGAAGATTCTATTTCGCAATATGGAGAAAAATGCACTATTTATATATCTACATTTGCCTAATCAGATTTCATAAAATAATTATTACCATGATAACAAGACGTAGTTTTTTGAAAAAAACAATTGCAAGCACGACAATGCTTTCTTTAGGAGGAATACTACCAGGATTCACTCCAAAAAGTTATGCTAATATTATCGGAGCAAACGACCGGATCACAGTGGGAATGGTCGGAGTAAACTCTCGCGGTTTGGCTTTATCCAAAAATTTCGCAAAACAGACTAATTGTAACGTAAGTCATATTTGCGATGTCGACTCAAGAGCACTTAATAAATGTATCTACGAAGTAGAACAGATAACCGGCTCAAAACCCAAAGGAGACAAAGATTTACGCATCATGCTTGAAAATAAAGGATTAGATGCTATTGTCATAGCAACTCCCGATCATTGGCATGCACCTGCTGCTTTACTAGCAATAAAAGCCGGCAAACATGTTTATTTAGAAAAACCTTGTAGTTATGCTCCCGAAGAAGGAGAGATATTGATACAAGCTGTACAAAAATATAATAAAGTGGTTCAAATGGGAAACCAGCGACGGTCGTGGCCTAATGTAGTAGAAGCCATTGAAGAGATAAAAGCCGGAACAATAGGAAATGTTCATTTCGGAAGAGCTTGGTATTCGACAAACCGTGCACCGATAGGAACAGGAAAAGAATGCGCTGTTCCCGAGTGGCTGGATTGGGACTTATGGCAGGGACCTGCCCCTCGTTCTGCCTACAAGGATAATATTGTACACTATAACTGGCACTGGATTTGGAAATGGGGTACCGGAGAAGCATTGAATAACGGTACCCATATGGTCGACCTTTTACGGTGGGGTATGGAGGTCGATTATCCGACAGCTGTACAATCGACAGGTGGTCGGTATTATTACCGAGATGATTGGGAAACACCCGACACCCAGGTTATCAATTTTGATTTCGATGGTAAAAAGTCCATGATGTGGGAAGGGCACAGTTGTAACTCTTATGCCCTTGAAGGATGCCCGGTTGGAGCCATTTTTTACGGAGATAAGACTAATTTATTTATTGACGGAGGCAATTCCTACAAAATTATGGATTTGAAGAATAAAATAATCAAAGAAGTAAACAGTAAAAACACAGTCAATCCCCTCAACCGTATGAATCCTGGAGAACAATTGGATGCTATTCATATTCAAAATTTCTTTAATGGTATCACCAAAGGAGAAAAACTGAATTCGGATATAGTATCAGGACATAAAAGTACTCTTTTAGTTCAATTGGGAAACATTGCCCAACGATCAGCAAGCCGGCTGGAAACTTCACTAGAAAACGGTCATATACAAGATCGACAAATCGCTTATAAATATTGGGGCAGAACATATGAGAAAGGATGGAAAATGGAACTGTGAATTTCAATACAAAGAAAAAATATAACATTTGATTCTAATATTAAACAGATAGCAATATGTCAAATCACAATCAGTTAACCGAAAAAAAGCAAGTTTTCCTGGGAATAGCCATCATCGGAGTCGTATTTTTTATCATCGGTTTCGTATCATGGGTAAACTCAATTCTGATACCTTATTTTAAGATCGCATGCGAACTTACAAATTTTCAGTCTTATTTTGTCACTTTTGCCTTTTATATAGCTTATCTGGTAATGTCGATCCCTGTCGCTTACCTCTTAAAAAGTACCGGCTATAAAAGAGGGATGATGTTCGGTTTTATCTGTTTGTCATGTGGGGCCTTTTTGTTTGTGCCTGCCGCACTAGGACGGATATATGGCATTTTCCTGACAGGACTTTTTATCATGGGAACCGGACTTTCGATTTTACAGGCTGCAGCAAATCCGTATATTACAATAATAGGACCAATAGAGAGTGCCGCCCGCAGAATCAGTGTTATGGGTATTTGTAATAAGTTTGCCGGAATCATTTCTCCTCTCATTTTTGCCGCTGTTGTCCTTCATTCCAGTCAGGAAATAATCCGTTCATTAGAAGAAGGACTGGTTTCGGAAGATGCCAAAGAAATGGTACTAAATGAATTAATACGTGGAGTTATATGGCCATATACCATACTGGGTATTATTCTTTTGGGAATAGGTATATTTATTAATTATTCCTCATTACCGGATATCAATCCTGAACAGGAAAACGAACGGATAGAAAATCTGAACCAAAATAAAACATCGATTTTCCAATTTCCTTATTTAATATTAGGAGTGATAGCATTATTTCTGCATGTGGGTACGCAAGTGATTGCAATCGATACAATTATCCCTTATGCAGGTTCAATGGGAGTCAGTTTACTGGATGCTAAATTTTTTCCGTCTTATACATTAGGTACAACAATTATAGGATACGTTTTCGGCATACTTTTCATTCCTAAAATAGTTTCACAAAAAAATGCGCTCATATTTTGTACGGTATCAGGGTTGATTCTTTCTTTCGGAGTGCTCTGGACCGATCAAATAGTAAGCCTATTCGGACATAAGGCAAATCTGTCTATCTGGTTCTTAGCCTCTTTAGGGCTTCCAAACTCATTGATCTATGCAGGGATTTGGCCACATGCAATCCGTGATTTGGGGCGCTTCACAAAGATGGGAGCATCTCTACTCGTTATGGCTCTATGCGGAAATGCTATACTTCCCCTCATCTATGGGAAATTAGCAGATATCACCTCTTTGCAAAAAGGGTACTGGGTTTTAATTCCATGTTTTATTTACTTGATTTGGTATGCTACGACCGGTTATAAAATTACTGACTGGAAATCCGTATGTAAAATCTATATAAAGAATAAAGGTTAACAATCATGTTTAAATTCAAAGAAAACAAGTTAGATGTTCTGAGTTTCTCAGACAGGCAATCTATGGGAATCAGGGTTGCAACTGATGTAACAGCACGAATAAAGGAATTGTTACAAATCAAACCTGAAATCAATATGTTATTCGCAGCCGCTCCTTCACAGAATGATTTTTTATTAGCCTTAACGGCCGATAAAACAATCCCTTGGGAGCAAATCAACGCTTTCCAAATGGATGAATATATAGGTCTACCGGAAAATGCGCCGCAAAAATTCGGTAATTATCTAAAACAACACCTTTTTGGGAAAGTCTCGTTTAAACATGTATATTATATTCCAGAAGGAGAAAATACACAACTCGACAAATATGAGGAATACGTGAATCTTCTGGGCAAACATCCGATTGACATTGTTTGTCTGGGAATAGGAGAAAATGGACATATAGCCTTTAATGATCCTCACGTTGCTGATTTTAATGATAAGCAGCAAATTAAAATTGTAGAACTGGACTTCAAATGCAGGCAACAGCAAGTGCACGACGGCTGTTTTGACTCTATCGAAGAAGTTCCGACTCATGCGGTAACTCTTACTATTCCGATTTTAATGTCTGCCCAATATTTGTTTTGCATTGTTCCGGGAAAGACAAAATCTCAGGCAATTTATGATACCTTATATAATCCTGTCAATGAAAAATGTCCGGCAACGATTCTTCGTACTAAAGAAAATGTCCGGTTGTATATAGATAAAGATAGTGCATGCTTATTAAAAACGGAATTTGAAAACGAATGTTTAATCTAAAAAATCATTGTTATGAAACACTACTTTTTATTATTTATTCTAATTCAATTGATTGTAACATTACCTGTCCGGTCACAATACACTATCCGATTAGGGATAATAGGACTCGACACTTCTCACTCTACTGCATTCGTGGAATTAATCAATGGAAAGAATCCTCAACCAGAATTTGAAGGTTTTAAAGTCGTTGCAGCATTTCCCTATGGCTCCAGGAACATAGAATCAAGTGCAAAACGTATTCCTGAATATACGGAAACAGTAAAAAAATATGGAGTAAAGATAAGTTCATCCATCGCAAACATGCTTAAGGAAGTGGATTGTGTCTTTCTGGAAACGAATGATGGTACATTACATCTGGAACAGGCAACAGAAGTTATAAAAAGCGGAAAAACTCTATTTATTGACAAACCGATAGCAGCAACACTTCCTGATGTATTAACAATCTACCAATTGGCAGAAAAATATAATGTACCAATCTATTCCTCTTCAGCACTACGTTTTTCCCCAAAAAACCAGGAACTGAGAGCCGGAGTGGGAACCGAAGGAAAAGTCATAGGAGCAGATTGCTATTCGATCTGTAAAAACGAAGCCAATCACGCAGGATTCTATTGGTACGGTATTCACGGAGTAGAAATCCTTTTCACCATCATGAAACAAGGATGCACTTCTGTATCCTGTATCTCAACCGAAAGTACGGATGTAGCAGTCGGGGTATGGAAAGACGGACGTATCGGAACCTACAGAGGAATAAGGGAAGGTGTACAAACTTATGGCGGAACTGCCATCTGCGAAAAGCAAGTTGTTGCAGCCGGAGGATACACC
Source organism: Parabacteroides sp. ASF519 (assembly GCF_000364265.2). Taxonomy (NCBI): domain Bacteria; kingdom Pseudomonadati; phylum Bacteroidota; class Bacteroidia; order Bacteroidales; family Tannerellaceae; genus Parabacteroides; species Parabacteroides sp. ASF519. The sequence goes on from NZ_AQFV02000006.1 coordinate 46,529, forward strand.
GGATACACAGATTTGCTTAAATCGATACTAACTTTCTTCAAGACCAAAGTCCCCCCTGTCGACAAAGCTGAAACAATTGAAATATACACTTTCATGGAAGCTGCGAACGAGAGTATACGACAAAGAGGAAAGCCCGTAAGCATGGAAGAGACATACACAAAAGCTTTAAAAGCTGTAAAGAAATAATACAAATATGCACCTAAAAAATAATACTATGAACCGAATTTTAATCTTCTTAGGGTTGTTGTTGTGCACATTAGCCAGCAACGCTCAAAACATTCAGCAAGTAACAGGAAAAGTCACGGATAAGATCGGACCTCTTGCCGGAGTGAACATCTTGAATAAAAAGAGAGCCGGTCATGGAACCATGACTGATAGTGAAGGAAATTATTCTATACGAGCTGCAAAGGGAGACATTCTACAGTTTTCATTCGTAGGAATGGAAACAAAAGAAATAGTCGTTGACAAAACAGTTATAAATGTCTTATTATCCGAAAACACTCTACTTTTAGACGAAGTGGTTGCTATCGGTTACGGCACATCTACTAAAAAGGACCTGACAGGAGCTGTTGCTTCTATCAAGTTGGAAGATTCTCCTTCCGCTTCTTTACCAACAGTAAACCTACTCGAATCATTGAAAGGAAGTTTACCAGGTGTCGATATCGGAATGACATCATCAGCCGGTGGTGATCCTTCTCTAAATATACGTGGACAAAATTCTATCTCAGCTTCAAATACCCCTTTATTGGTTGTAGACGGAATTATTGGAGGTAGTTTTTCACAACTGAACCCACAGGACATAGCGACTATCGATGTCCTGAAAGACGCCAGTTCCGCAGCAGTATATGGTTCACGTGCCGCAAACGGAGTTATTATTGTAACAACGAAACGTGGAAAAACTGATAAACCTCATTTAAACCTGAACGCATATTATGGCATCCAGTCATGGACACGCAAACCTAAAATGATGAATGGAGAAAAATATAATCAGTTCAGAAAAGATCAGGCAATTGCCAGCGGGGCATCAGGTGTCGATTTAGGACTCGAATATATATTATTACCGAAAGAATACGAAGCCTATCAGGCAGGATCCGAAATCGACTGGTTTGACGAAGTAACACAATATGCACCGACTCAGAACTATCAGTTAAGCGTTTCCGGGGCGAATGACAAAATTAATTATTATGTATCTGCCAATTATTTAGATCAAAAAGGAATAATTGTTGGCGATAAATATAATAAAGCCTCTTTTCTGGCTAAAATGGATGTCAATGTATTCAAATGGGCTAAAATAGGAATAAATCTTTCCGGCAATATACAGGACTATTCCGGTATGAATGCCAGCGCTTACACTGCGACTTTCATCAGTCCGTGGGGATTCATGAACTCTACTTTTGCCGGGCATGAAGACTGGCTGGAAGTATTTCCCGGCGGTAACACATCCTGGGGTAATCCGTTAATGGATACACACAATATAGACGATATGGACAAACGGAATAACTTCGACGGCAAAGCCTATCTGGAGATTCGGCTACCTTGGATCGAAGGACTAAGCTGGCGTATCAACGGAAGCTATAATCTGAGCCAAAAAAAGGAAGGTCGTTTCTATCATGAAAACTATTACGTGCAAACTATCAAGGAATCGGAAATCCTGAACCCTTCCCAGTTTCTGAAAGATGCTAACGGATATAAAAAAGACACGAACGGCAACAGTTGGCTATTGAATCAGATCCTAAACTATAATCACACATTTGGAGAACACCGGATCGACCTGACATTCATGTCCGAACGACAACGGTCGCACGAAGATGGTGTCCACGCTACGGCACGTGACTTTTCGGAAGCAGGAACGACTGTACTAGGCTATAATTCGTTGGAATTGGGGGCTGCCGATAAAAGAGCAATCGATACTTGGAAAACGCAATCGTCCTCACTGGCCTATCTGGGGCGTATCAATTATGTCTGGCGCAACAGATACCATGTTTCTGCTAGTTTCCGTCGAGATGGTTTCTCCGCTTTTGCAGAAGGACATAAATACGGAAATTTCAAATCAGCAGCCTTAGCATGGACTCTTTCGGAAGAAGAATTCCTTCAAAATAGTATTCTGAGTTACCTGAAGCTCCGTCTGTCATATGGAGAAAACGGAAATCCGTCCATCAAGAATTATGAAACTTTCCCCAAAGTGGGCATTGGTGCTTATATCTTTGGTACTGAGTATGTCAAAAGCCAATATCAAAGTTCGTTGGCCAACAAGACATTGGGATGGGAAAAAACAAATGCGTTTAATGTCGGTACCGACTTCGGCTTATTTAATGACAGGTTGACCGGTAACATAGAATACTACAATTCTAATACGACTAACCTGCTGGTTAAGCGCCGTCTGCCCTCCACCAGCGGATACACTTCCATTTTCGACAATCTGGGAAAAGTAGCAAATTGGGGACTGGAAATAGGTTTACATTCCGTGAACATCGAGACAAAGGACTTTCAATGGAATACATCTGTTTCATTCTGGCTTAACCGTAATAAGATTAAATCGCTTTACGGAATTGATTCGAACAAAGATGGCAAAGAGGACGACGATATCGAGAACAGCTGGTTTATTGGGAAGTCGTTGGGAGCCGTATATGACTATACTTTCGATGGTATCGTACAAACAGACGATATAGAATATCAGGAAAAATATAATATGAAACCCGGTGACGTGAAGTTCAAGGATTTGAATGAGGACGGTAAGATCGACGCAGAGGATAAATCCATCATTGGTTATACAAAGCCCAACTTCACGGTAAACCTAAAGAATACGTTAACATATAAGAACTTCCAACTGTTTTTTGCTATCGACTGGATTGCCGGAGGCGGAAAAAATAATTATTACATACAGAATAACGCAGTTACTTTTGTCCCCAATACAACAGGAACCAGCTGTAATTGGCTGGATAAAGAATACTGGACTCCTGAGACTCCGTCAAATACTGTTCCCCGGGTAAACTATCTTCAACAAAATTATAAATACGGGTTTTATCAGTCAAGAGCTTTTGTACGTTTGCAAGACATATCTTTAAGTTACACATTCAATCCGAGAATACTGGAGAAAACACATGTTTTCACTGACGCTAAAATATTTGTCAGTGGCAAGAACCTGTTAACTTTCACAGGTTGGACAGGGATGGACCCGGAAACCGGTCAACGTATCGGAGGAGGAAACCCCAGCTTTAAAACCGTTAGCTTTGGATTAAACGTTTCATTTTAATTAAAAGGACAACATTATGAAAAAAATAGTAACAATAATATCAATCCTTTTTTCTTTAGGAGCATGTAACGATAGTGCTTTTTTAAGAGAAGAGCCGGAAGACTTTCTGACAATAGACAATGCCTTTTTAAATTACGAACAATTTAAAACAGGAATAAATCAAATGTATGCTCAGGTCAGAGTTTTTTACAATAGTGCGGATACAGATGCGGATTGGGCTATGATGGGAGTCGGAACAGACGCGTTCATGTTACCCGGTGGAAACGGTTCTGATCTGGCATTCAACGATTGGTTAAAAATAGATCCTAATATCAATTACGTAAGCGATTGGTGGAACCGTTGTTTTGCTATAGTCAAAAATTGCAACGAGTTGCTACATCAGTCTGAGAATGAAAGAGTGAGCTGGAATAAGGAAGGGCAAAAAGAAGAAATCCAAGCAGAGATCCGCTTTTTCAGGGCATATGCCTATCGTTGCCTTGCTCATCTTTTTGGAGATGTCCCAATCCTAACAGAGCCGGTCACTGCTCCCAAACTCGATTTTAGGAGAAATAGCCGGACCGATGTTTACAAGTTTTGTATAGAAGATCTGGTATTTGCCACGAAATATCTACCGATCACAACAAGTTCTAAAGGACAAATCGTCCGGGCAGTAGCAGATCATCTTTTAACTGAGATTTACATTGCTTTCGCTGATAATGGAGGAGACTCCAGCTTCTATAACAGCGCAATCGAGGCGGCTACACGTGTATTGGACGGAACAGATGGGAATTACCAACTTATGAAGTCCCGCTTCGGTTCCCGTGCCACCGAACCCGATAAAGACGTATACTGGGATCTTTTCAGAATGGGAAATCAAAATTATCAGGATGGTAATTTGGAATGCCTTTGGGCGATTCAATTCGAATACAATACTCCGGGAGGAACGAACATTTATGACAGGCCGTTACTGGAAAGAGCTTTTTGGCCAAATTTCTGGGCAACTACAAAATTCGGCTACGACGGAGTTGCACGTGACTGGACCGGACGAGGCATCGCCAGAATACGCCCTACCAACTATGCCATTTATACAATATGGCAAAATGCAGAAAATGATATCCGAAATTCAGAGGCTAATATAAATCGGCATTATTATGCCCCCAAACCGATTATAGGAGGAATAGAGATTGATTATGACACAGTCTATTCAACACCGGTAATATTACATGACGGAACGGAACTCATAGTCAAACTCAAACCAGGAGAAGAAATTCAGAAGGAATGGATGACAACACGCGAAGATACGATGAGCCGCTATTTTCCCCGATTCTTCAAATTCGGAACTGATAAACATATCAATGGAAAACCAGATAATGGATATGTCCGTGATATTTATGTTTTCCGTTTAGCAGAAACTTATCTTTTACGTGCGGAAGCTTATCTAAAAAAAGGAGAGAAAGATAAAGCCGCTGCAGATATAAATGAGGTACGAAAACGTTCTAATGCAACTCCGGTCAAAGTCTCACAAGTCGATATCGACTATTTGCTGGATGAACGCGCCAGAGAATTACTAGGAGAAGAATACCGGACAATGACACTTTGCCGCATGCACCTCCTTTATGATCGGACTAAACGGTTCGGTTTTGAGAACTCTGCAGCCACTGTCAGAGAAGTGAATAATCTTTTCCCCATTCCACAATCAGTAATCGATGCTAATTTGGATGCGGAGTTAACACAAAATCCAGGTTATTAAATATCTATAATTATGGAACCAGAAGAGAAACTGACCAGACGCAACTTTTTATCCGGCGTAGCCACTATCGGGTTAAGTAGTACGCTCGGTTCCGGTCTGTTATTTACCTCTTGCTCAGAAAAGGGAAAACAGGAGCCGTTACACCCTGTCGAAGAACTTTATATACCCGAACTACCGGACAAAGCGATCGACGGGAAACCGATCAAGGCCGCTTTGATCGGGTGCGGCGGAAGAGGTATAGGAGCAGCTTTCAACTTTCTCGATGCAGGAAACGACCTGTCTATCGTTGCACTGGCCGATCTCTTCCCGGACAAACTGGAAGCCGGGAAACAACGGCTGAAGGACGGGAAAAACGTCCATATCCCGGACGAAATGTGCTTTACCGGTTTCGACGCCTATCGAAAAGTTTGTGAACTACCGATCGACCTTGTGCTGATCGCATCTCCCAACTGCTTTCATCCCGAGCACATGAAATATGCGATTGAAAAGGGAAAACATGTATTCGTTGAAAAACCGGCAGCCATCGATCCGGCAGGTTACCGTACGTTCGTAGCTGCGGCAAGACAAGCGGTGAATACAGGTATCAACGTCCTGCCCGGTACGCAATATCACTTCGACCGGCCGTTTGTCACCTCTTACCGCAAGGTACAGGAAGGACTTATCGGTTCTATTATATCGGGATATGCCTATTATCATACAGGACGTGACCAATATATCGTTCGTCGTCCGGAATGGAGCGATATGGAATATATGATCCGCGGACATTTCAACTGGAACTGGGTGAACGGCGACCAGATCAGTAACATGCTGATCCACTGGATAGATGTTTTCAACTGGTTCACGCAACTCAAACCGGTTAATGTCATTGCCTATGGTTCCAGGATTCGTAAGAATATAGGTAATGTATACGACAATTTCAGCATGCACTTCGAATATGAAAACGGAGTAATGCTGGAAGGAATGGTCCGAAGGATAGACGGTTGTGACAATGGTGCCGGGATTGTCATTCAGGGGGAAAAAGGCTCGTGGCATAGCAGTGACTTTTCCATCCGTAACAGGAACGGGGAAACAATCTGGCAATACGATCCGGAAGCAGCCAAGTCGAAATTCAAAGTACACGACATGTATACCCTTGAACACATCATGCTGGTCGATCATATCCGGAAAGGGACAGTGCTGGATATAGCCGAAACGGCTGCCACATCTGCCTTAACCGCCGTCATGGCACGGGAATCAGCCTATATAGGAAAAAGATACACATGGCAGCAAATTTCATCGTCTCCCCTGAACATGTTACCGGAACAAATGGCATTGGTCAACGTAGATTTGAAACAATTCGGCGTACCTCTCCCCGGCACCGCGTTCATTGCGGATGACTGACTGGTCATCATAAGCATAGAACACCTGACATACTCTTGTCTGGTTGCCGGGAAAAGTTTTTGCCGACACTGTCGGCAAAATTATCGACAGCGTCGGCAAAGCTTTCGACAGTGTCAGCAATATTGCCGACACTGTCGATAACAAATTACCTGCCTGAAAAAACAAAGAAACTATTAATACTCTCCAGCCTTCCGCCTTTACTCAGCACAATGTTTCTCGCTACATACGACTCGTTCCCAGCCGTATCCGTGCAATACACCATATAAACCTAAATCCGGTGACGGATATATAGATATTTTGTTTCTGACATGAATCTGTAGATACTAATTATTGCCAATAAATAAGAATATCTTACTTTTGTGTGACAAATACGAAAAAAGAAATGCAGATCATACCCAAAGCTAATACCTTACGAAAAAGTGTACTTTTATACCGGGGCATCCGTTACCGCCGCGGTTACGGAGTACATTCGCCTTTCGTCTTCAACCTGATAACAAAGGTAATAGAAGAACGCTGTTCCTATTATAGCTTTTATGATATAGAACTGATCCGGAAACAACTGCTTTTCCGCGACAATATCATCACCTATCCGGACAGGCAGCAGAAAGGGATACTCCGCCGCCGTACGATCGGAGAGATTGTGGAGCGCGAAGCGATCAAGCCCAAGCACGGAGCCTTGCTTTTCCGCCTGGCGAACTATTTCAAGTCGCAAAATATACTTCAACTGGGACCGTCGATGGGGTTATCCACCCTTTATCTGACCTCCTACGCCCCCGGACTGAAATGTATTGCCCTTGAGAATATCCCGGAGTTCGCCTCCATCGCCCGGATCGCTTTCGATAAAGCGGCACGCAACCCGGTGGACCTGCGCACGGGAACGTATAAAGAGTTGCTTCCCCAGGCATTGGAAGACATGGGAAAAGTCGATTTTGTATTTTTTAATACATTATATGAACAACATAACAACGTTTGGTTGTTTAATGAATGTACAAAGCATATCCATAACGATACGATCTTTGTTTTTGAAGGAATCAAGGCAAGCCGTAAAATGAGGAAGTTCTGGAAAGAAGTGTGCGCCCATCCCGAGGTAACGGTGACTATCGACCTCTATTCGATGGGGATCGTATTCTTCAACAAGAAATTACATAAACGCGACTATATAGTCTACTTCTAACGGCAGAGAGCAGATAATAAGAGTGTTGAAAATTAAAAAAAGAAGTATATGAAGAAAAGCCTTATTTATACCGGTGGCGGCGACAAAGGAAAAACCTCCCTTGTAGGAGGCCAGCGGGTATCGAAAGCGCACCAGCGCATAGAAAGTTACGGAACCATCGATGAACTGAATTCATTCATCGGACTGCTTATCACAGCCCTGGACGATCAGGCCGACATCGATTTCCTCTCTTTCATACAGCATAAACTGTTCACCATCGGTTCTTACCTGGCAACCGACCAGGAAACAACCGAACTGAAGATCGAGAGCAAGGTAACCCCCGAAAGCATCGAACGTATCGAACGGGAGATCGACCGCCTGGACAGCGAACTGCCGCAGATGAAAAACTTCATCCTGCCCGGAGGAAGCCGTTCCGCTTCGCTGGCACATGTCTGCCGTACCGTCTGCCGCCGTGCAGAACGCCAGATATACCGTTTGGCCGAAACAAATCCCGTCGAAGAGCCTGTACTTATTTTCGTCAACAGATTGTCTGATTATCTGTTTGTTTTGGCCCGTAAGGAGTGTATTAGGAATAATGGTAAAGAAATTATTTGGGATTATACTTGCATCTAAGAAATATTGTTTTATTTTTGCGGGAAATTTGAGAACCTGACTGTCTTCGGGCAGTTGTTAATACTAGATAACTATGTATTGGACATTAGAGTTAGCTTCGAAGTTGGAAGACGCGCCCTGGCCTGCAACCAAGGATGAATTGATTGACTATGCACAACGTTCTGGTGCGCCGTTAGAAGTAATAGAGAATTTGCAGGAAATGGAAGATGAAGGTGAGATTTATGAATGCATGGAAGATATCTGGCCTGACTATCCAAGTAAAGAAGACTTCTTCTTCAATGAAGAGGAATATTGATGTGCTTTAAAATAAAGTATTGAAATAAAGGCGAGGTAGCGGGCTTGCAGAAGTCCCCTGCCTCGTTTGTTTTTTGCGGTCCATACAATTTATACCTGTTTGCCGCGTTATTGTAGGGGGTGAAACATCTTTCACCCCGTTAGTTATAGTTTAGATGAAGAGAGTCTTCCTGTTTATTATCGCATTGATTACCTGCACGATGAGCGTGCGGGGTCAGATTGATATGCAGTTAAGCCAATACTTCCTGGGACTGGGATATTACAACCCCGCCTATGCCGGAACGACGGGAGATCTGAATATGCTCGGATTGTTCCGCCAACAGTGGATCGGCATGCCCGGAGCCAGTACCTCTTTCTTTGTTATCGCCGATATGCCCTTCAAATTAGGCAGTACGAACAATGGAGTCGGACTGGTTGTAAACACGGAAAGTATCGGATTATTCCAGTATACAAAAGTAGGGGCCCAGTATGCCTATAAGCAGAAATTATTCGGAGGAACTTTAAGTATCGGGTTGCAGGCAGGCATATTCAATGTCGGCTTTGACGGGACAAAGATATATATCCCGGCAGATAATGACTATCACACTCCTGTAGATTCAGACCCCGCTTTGCCCTCAACAGCTGTGCAGGCAATGGCGATCGACCTGAATGCCGGTATTTATTATTCCCACAAACATTTCTATGCCGGTTTCGGAGCCACTCACCTGACAGCGCCCGAAATGGCATTGGGTGAAACGACTAATTATTATATCCCTATGGGATTAAATTTAGTAGGCGGATACAATATTCAGCTCAGGAACCCGTTGTATGAATTACAGCCCTCTGTATTCCTGAAAACAGACATGCAGAGTTTACAGGCGGACATTACCGCCCGAATGGTATATAATAAAATGTTTAACGGAGGTCTTTCCTGGCGTATAAACGAGTCGGTAGTAGTATTATTGGGAGCCACATTCGGCAGATTTCAGGTTGGATATGCTTACGATTTCCCTACCACGGCCATGTTAAAAGGGAGTTCCGGTAGCCACGAAGTGTTGGTGCGCTACCAGTTGAAGTTGAAGAAGACAAAAACAGGAAAGAACAGACACAAAAGTGTACGTATATTATAGTATATGAAAAAAGTATTATTAGTACTTATGGCAGTAGCCTTGCTTACCTCATGTGGTAAATCCCTTTCCGGAGCGGGAGGAGAAGTTACCGGGGTAAGATCTGTGGCTTTTAACGAACCTTCGCCCTACGGCATGGTTCTGATCAAAAGAGGTTCGTTCGAAATGGGACCGGCAGACAAAGACTCCTTATGGGGAATTAACCCTGAAACAAAGGGAGTTTCGTTTGACGCGTTCTGGATGGACGAAACGGAAATAACCAACGCCAAATACCGCCAGTTCGTCTACTGGGTGCGCGACTCCATTATCCGCGAACGCCTGGCCGACCCGGCTTACGGTGGCAACGACCTGTTTAAGATCACGGAAGACCGTTACGGCGAACCCGTCACCCCGCATCTGGACTGGAGCCGTCCGATCCCCTGGAAACGGGCGAACGAAGATGAGCTACGTGCCATCGAAAGCGTTTACTATGTACACCCCATCACCGGCGAAAAACGTCTGGACGAAAAGCAGATGGTCTACAAATACGAATGGTATGACTACACCGGTGCCGCCCTGCGCAAAAACCGCCTGGATCCGGGCGAACGCGTACGTAACACCGATATACAGGTCGATATGAACGAGGTCGTTATGATCTCCAAGGATACCGCCTATATCGACGATGACGGCAACATCATCAACGAAACCCTTACCCGCCCGCTCAGCGGTCCGTGGGATTTCCTTCATACCCGCATCGTAAACGTTTATCCGGATGAAACCTGTTGGGTGAACGACTTCAATAATGCTTACAACGAGCCATACATGCGCATGTACTTCCAGCATCCGGGATATGACGATTATCCTGTCGTAGGTGTCTCCTGGGAACAGGCTACCGCATTCTGCGTATGGCGTACCGATATGTTCAAACAATCGTTGAACTTCCCGGCCGGACAAGCCATCGAGCCGTTCCGCCTGCCGACAGAAGGCGAATGGGAATATGCCGCCCGCTCCGGAAAGAACGAAAACAAATACCCCTGGTCGTCCGACGAACTTCAGAACGCCAAAGGTTGCTTCATGGCAAACTTCAAACCCGGAAAAGGGAACTATACCGAAGACGGTCACCTGATTCCATCCCGCGTAGGCTCTTTCGCCCCGAACCAGTTCGGTTTATATGACATGGCGGGTAACGTGGCAGAATGGACTTCTACCATGTATTCCGAATCGGGTCCGAGCCAGATGAGCGATATGAACCCCGACCTGCGCTACAATGCAGCCAAGGAAGACCCGTATGCGATGAAGAAGAAAGTCGTACGCGGCGGTTCATGGAAAGACGTGGCACAATTTATCCGTTCGGATATGCGCACCTTCGAATACCAGAACGAAACCCGTTCCTATATCGGTTTCCGTTGCGCACGTACACAGATCGGTTTCTCCCGTTCAAAAGGTAAAAAATAATATAAGAAACATACAACATTATGGGAAAATATAGAAGATATAAAAACAGAATTGAAATGTTCCTTTCCAGCGACATGGGAAAGAGAGTACTGAACTTCTGTTACAGCTGGGGAGCATCTATCGTAATCATAGGTGCCATGTTCAAGTTGCTTCACCTGCCGTATGGTAACCAGATCCTGTTTATCGCCATGACGGTGGAAGCATTGGTATTCTTTATCTCCGCTTTTGAACACCCTTCAAACGAATATCATTGGGAAGAAGTATTCCCCGTACTGAAATCGAAGAACCCGATGGACCGTCCCGACTTTGCCGGCACAGGCATGTCCAACCTGATCAACTCATCGGACAATATGGATGACGACAATACCTCAGGCGGCATAAACATCCATGTAGGCAACGGCAGAAAAGCAGGTGTCGCAGGCAACCTGGGCGGAACCTCCGTACTGAGCAACCTCGATGTCAGCGAAGAAGATACAAAAAACCTGTCGGAAAGCATCAAGAAACTGAGCGGCGCTGCCGAACAGATCTCCAAGATGGCGGAACTGACCGAAGCTACCCAGAAATACCTGGAACAGCTATCCGGCATGTCCGAAAATATGGAACGTTTCAGCCACGTCACCAACTCGCTGACCAACGTATCCGACACATTGCTTAACTCTTATAAAAGCATCACAGACAACTCTGACGGTATCAACCAGAACTCACGCGGCTACGTGCAGCAAATGGAAATGTTGAACCGCAACATCTCCGGTTTGAATACTATCTACGAAATACAGTTAAAGAGTATCAGTTCGCAGATCGAATCGATCGAACATATCAACGGCGGCCTGAACCGCATCCGCGAGATGTACGACGGTTCGGTAACCGACAGCTCGGTCTTCCGCAACGAAACGGAAAAGATGACTCGCCAGCTGGCCGAACTGAACCAGGTATACAGCCGTTTGCTACAGGCAATGACGGTCAATATGGGTCCGGCAACCGCTTACCAGCAGCCTGCCCCCCAGCCGCAACAGCCCAATTACCAGCAACAGCAGCCTAACTATCAGCAGCCCTACCAGCAACAACCGTACGGCTACCAGCAGCAGGCTCCGTATACAAACAATCCCGGACAGCAATCCGGCAGATAATAAACAAACGAAACTGAAAGAAGATGTCCGGAATAGCAAATAATCCCAACTCGCCCCGTCAGAAGATGATCAACCTGATGTATCTGGTGTTCATCGCAATGATGGCACTGAACGTGTCGTCGGAGGTTCTCGACGGTTTCGAGCTAGTGGAAGACAGTTTACGCACCTCCATCAGCAACTCGGCTCACCGAAACGAGATCGTGGCAGGCGAACTGGATACCTACTACCAGTCCAACCCCGAAAAGGTAAAGGAATGGTACGATAAGGGTAAACAGGTAAAGTCCGCTTCCGACAGCCTGTACAACTACGTGCAGGACCTGAAGCAACGTATCGCGGTAATTGCCGATGGGAAAGATGCCAACGTAAACAAGATAGAGCATAAAGACGACCTCGAAGCCGCTTCACGCATCATGCTGGGCCCGGTTACCGGAGAAGGAAAGAAGCTACGCGAAGCCATCGACGCTTACCGCGTAATGATGGGCGAAATGGTACAGGACAGTGCCAAGACCCGCATCCTGGAAGCAAGCCTGAGCACTACACCGCCTCACAAGGCAGGGATCAATACCCGCACCTGGGAAGAAGCGTTGTTTGAAAATATGCCGGTTGCCGCAGCCGTAACATTACTGACGAAACTGCAAAGCGATATCCGCTACGCAGAAGGCGAAGTGCTGAACAACCTGTTGAACAGTGTCGACGTAGGCGACTACCGCGTGAACCAGATGACCGCACAGGTCATACCGGAGAGCCAGATCGTCATGCGCGGAAGCCAGTACAAGGCGAACATCGTCCTGTCTGCCGTCGATTCAACCAAACGTCCGGCCGTATTCGTAAACGGCAAGCAGTTGCCGGAAGACAGCCGCGGACAGTTCACCGCCATTGCCGGTGCCCCGGGTACTTACCCGATCAAAGGGTACATCGAGATGCCCAATAACGACGGCAGCATGATGCGTCAGAACTTCGAAAGCGAATACTTCGTAACGGAACCGAGTGCAACCGTTGCCCCGTTACTGATGAACGTATTATATGCCGGAATCGCCAACGAGATGCGTATCGCCGTACCGGGCGTACCGAGCGGGAACGTAACGGCCACCATGACAAACGGAACCCTGACACGCAAAGGCGATATCTGGGAAGCCCGCCCTCAAAAGTCGGTACCGACGCTGTTATATCCGTCAATGCCCGCATGGCCGACGGTCGCAGCGTGGAAATGGCCAAGAATACCTTCCGCGTACGTGCCCTGCCCGACCCGATGCCTTACATCGAGTATAAGGACCAGAACGGCAATATGCGCAAGTTCCGCGGCGGAAACATGACCAAGCGTAATCTGATCGAGACGGAAGTACTCCAGGCAGCTATCGACGATGAAATATTGAATATAAAGTTTGACGTACTACGTTTCGAACTGTTGTTCTTCGACTCCATGGGAAATGCAATACCTGAAGTTTCTCAGGGTCCCCGGTTCTCGGACAACCAGAAAGACAGGATACGTCGTCTGACAAGAGGAAAACGCTTTTTCATCAGAGGTGTAGTAGCCAAAGGACCTGACGGCCTGGAACGTACCCTCACCCCGATCGAAGTCATTGTAAATTAAGTAGGGGCGGTTCGCGAACCGCCTTCAAACTAAGAATATAAAATATGAAACGTTTTTATTACATACTGGCAATTGCAAGCGCCCTGTTCTTCACAGCTACCTCCATACAGGCACAGGAAGAAACAGGAAACACCCAGCAACGGGCAAGAAGAAGCCCGCAGGCCACCCGCGGAGAACGGGCTAATGATAAGAAAGACACCGGTATACCCGAACTGACCGTGCGGGCACAGGATATGAACGAGCGTATGACACAGGAAGTGGGCAACGCCCGCTGGATGCGTGTCATGTACCGGCAGATAGACCTGATGAAAGAGAAGAATGCTCCTCTGTATTATCCGGTCACCCCGATGAACGGACAGATGAACCTTTTCTCCATCATCTTCAGTCTGATCAGCGAAGGTAAAATAGATGCATACCAGTATGAAGACGGTTACGAAGATTTCAGCGACAACAGCAAGATCAATCTGAAAGACATGCTCGACCGCTTCGGCATCTATTATGAGGAAGTACCCGGACAAGGTAACCAGGGAACCACTTTCGTGATCAACGAAAGCGATATTCCTTCCGAAACCGTCCGCTCTTATTATGTAAAGGAAGCCTGGTATTTCGACCAGAATAACTCCGTATTCGATGTAAAGACACTGGCCATCTGCCCGATCATGACCACTTCAGGTGATGTCGGCGAGTTAACCATGCCCATGTTCTGGATTCCTTACGAAAGCATCCGCCCGTATATCAACACGGCATTTATCATGACATCGAACATCAACAATGCCATGACCTTCACGCTCGACGACTATTTCCGCCGCCGTATGTTCGAAGGCGAGATCTATAAGACACAGAACCTGATGAATCAGCCGTTGATGGCTTACTGCCCGACTCCCGATTCCCTCAAGAAAGAACAGGACCGCATCGAAGGCCAGTTGGTTGCCTTCGAAAAGTCACTCTGGTTCCAGCCCGACACTACTCAGGTAGAAGACCCGAAAGCGGCTAAAAAAGCGAGAAAATCATCAGCCCGCGGACAAGGCGGAGCCACTACCGAAAAGGCTGTTAAAGAAACCAAAGAAAAAACAGTAAAGACAAAAGCGCCGAAAGCCGAGAAATCTTCTCCGGTTCGAAGCGTACGTCGCAGAAGATAAGAACATATAAACTCAAGAAAAAGTAAAGGCTATGTCATCACGATATAGCCTTTACTTTTTTTATCAAATTCTATCTAACAAACCATAGTTTTTACAGAACTATGGCCTTTTGTCCTATAAGAAAGTAGGAGATAAGTAAAACAGGGGCATTTAGCGTGCAAAACACTCTTCTTTAAAGAAAGAACAGAGATTCTATAACTTATTTTTCACAATTTAATACCTAATAAGAAAAATATTATTATTTTTGACACGATAAGATATCATAGTTCTGTAAAGACTATGTCTCTCATCTAAATTACAAGTTTTCACTAGTATAATATTGCGACTTATTAACCTCTTAAATCACAGGCTTATGTTAACTCAACTAAAACTGACCAAAGTGTTGATTATCCTGTCAGTATTCAATTTGTTTGGGAATATTCACACAGAAGCGAATACTCTTTCCCGACAAGCTGCGGTAACTCAACAAAAAAGCAAAGTGACCGGTATCGTAGAAGATGAAAACGGAACCGTTGTCGGAGCCTCCATTTTCATCAAAGACAGTTCCACCGGAACAATTACTGACT
The DNA here is from genome assembly GCF_000364265.2 of Parabacteroides sp. ASF519. Classification (NCBI taxonomy): domain Bacteria; kingdom Pseudomonadati; phylum Bacteroidota; class Bacteroidia; order Bacteroidales; family Tannerellaceae; genus Parabacteroides; species Parabacteroides sp. ASF519. Next base: position 61,934 of record NZ_AQFV02000006.1, read on the forward strand.
CAGAAGGAAGATTTACCCTGACCGATCTCAAAAAAGGCTCGACACTCGTATTCTCTTTCGTCGGTTTAAAAACCCAGGAAATAATCTGGAAAGGGGAAAGTATACTAAACGTCAAAATGGTCAGCGACACCCAGGATTTGGATGAAGTTATCGTAGTAGCCTATGGAACAGCCAAAAAATCAGCATTCACAGGTTCAGCCACAGTTATCAGTGCAGAAAAACTGACACAACGCTCAACCACCAATGTCGTACAATCATTACAAGGACAGGTTGCCGGATTACAAATGACAACTGGTTCCGGACAGCCTGGCGGAGGTTCTCCATCCCTTATCATACGAGGCATAGGTTCTATCAATGCTGATATCGACCCGTTGATTATTGTCGACGGCATGCCTTATGAAGGAGGTTGGAACAATATCAACCCTTCTGATGTAGAATCGGTCTCCGTATTGAAAGATGCCGCATCGAATGCTCTTTACGGAGCAAGAGGTGCCAATGGTGTTATTATTATCACCACGAAACAGGCAAAAGTGGGAGAAGCAAAAGTAACGGCTTCCGCCAAATGGGGCGTAAATACGCGTGGCACCATCGATTACGACTACATCAAAGACCCCGGAGAATACTACGAAGCTCATTATAAAGCATTATATAATCAACTAAGATACGTCAAAGGATTATCTGAAAATGACGCATATACGCAGGCGAATATCAATATGGTAGGCAATACCAAAGAAAACGGCGGCTTAACCTATAACGTATTCAACTATCCGGAAAACGAATACCTGATAGGAAAAGACGGAAGACTCAACCCCAACGCCAAATTAGGACGGGTAGTGAACGGATATACGTTATCTCCCGACGACTGGGTCGATGAAGCATATAGCAGCGCCTTCCGGCAGGAATATAACGTCAATATATCCGGAGGAACCAACAAAATGCAAATGTACGGCTCCTTTGGTTACCTGAACGACGAAGGTATTGTCCCCAATGCCGGATACGAACGCTATTCTGCCCGCTTCAAAGGTTCTTACCAGGCAAAGAGTTGGTTGAAATTCGGTGCTAACGTAAACTATACTCACAGCGAAACATCGACCTTGTCAGAAGACTACAGCACAGATATGGCAAGTGTCGTAGAACAAGTTGCCCCTATCTACCCGGTCTATATCAGAGATGAGCATGGAAATATCATGACCGATGAAAACGGCAAACTGTATGACTACGGAACAACAAATACCGCGTTGGGATTAGCCCGCCCCGTTCTTCCGAACTCATCCATACAAAGCTCCATTCTCAATCTGTCGGAAACAAATGCAAATACGTTTAACGGTAACGGCTTTGTCGATATCACCTTCCTGAAAGACTTCAAATTCACGTTCAACGCAGGAACGACAGTACGCGAACAAAGATATTTCAAAACCAGCAACCCGTTCTACGGTTTCGGGGCGGAGCAAAACGGTACCATATCCGTGTTCCATTACCGCACAACCACACTAAACTTACAGCAGATCTTAAACTATAACCGCAGTTTCGGTAAACATAACGTATCGGCCATGTTGGGACACGAAAATTATAAATACAACTATGTCCAATTATCTGCCGAAAAAAAGAACATGTTCTCTTACTGGGAGAACCATGAATTGAACGGAGCCATCATTGACGCCGCTTCTGCCGACTCCTACGCAACGGATTACAATACGGAAGGATACTTCTTCCGCGGCCTCTACGATTACGACGGCAAGTATTTCTTCTCCGGTTCTTATCGCCGCGACGCTTCTTCACGCTTCCATCCGGATCATTGGTGGGGTAATTTCTATTCCATCGGAGCTGCTTATCTGATCTCGAGAGAAGACTGGTTCAAAACAAACTGGGTAGACTTGTTAAAAATCAAGTTCTCTATCGGACAACAAGGTAACGACAATATCGGTAACTTCCGGTATATCGATACCTATACCATTAAAAACAACAATGACGAGTTATCGCTCGCCTTTGCCAGCAAAGGAAATAAAGATATCACCTGGGAAACAAATACGAACATGAACCTGGGAGTTGAATTTGAATTATTCAAACATAAACTGACCGGTAGCTTCGAATTCTTCAACCGCAAGACGACCGATCTGTTAAACTGGTTCACCGTTCCTCTGTCGTTGGGATATGCAGGTTATTATGACAATATCGGAGACATGAATAACAGAGGTATCGAACTCGATTTGAGATATACCCCGTTCAATAAAAAGAACTTCTCATGGACGATCAACTTCAACATGACTCATTATAAAAACAAGATCACCTATCTGCCTGCCGAGAAAAAGACGACAGAGATGGAAGGCCACGGTGGTTATATGGACGGAAGCAGGTATTACGGAGAAGGATTACCCATCAATACATGGTATATGCGTCAGTATGCCGGTGTGTCGGAAGAAGGTCTGTCCATGTGGTATTACACCGACAAGGAAACAGGAGAAAAAAAGACCACAACCACCAACTCCAGCGCAGACTATTATCTGTGCGGCGACCCCAACCCGGACCTGTACGGAGGTTTCGGTACGACACTGAATGTCTATGGTTTCGACCTCTCTGCCCAATTCAGTTATACGATCGGAGGCAAAACCTACGACTACGGATATGCAGGCATCATGGCTAATCCGACAGCATCAAGCGTCGGTAACCGCTGGCACAAAGACATCGCAGACGCATGGTCGCCCGAAAATACAGGGTCAAACATACCGCGCTGGTATTTCAACGACTTATACACCACCGGCATGTCGGATCGTTTCTTGATGGATGGTAGCTACCTCAGCTTGCAAAACGTACAGGTAGGATATACCATTCCCAAGAAATATACCTCTTATCTGGGCATAGACAATCTTCGTTTATACTTTGTATGCGATAATGTATATTACTGGTCAAAGAGAAAAGGATTGGATCCCAGACGCTCCTACAAAGGGGAGGGCGCTTCCGGAAAAATCTCTCCGCTCCGCACTTTCACCGGTGGCATCAGTTTACAATTCTAAATTCACACAAATTCCATAAAGCATAAAACAATGAAAAAGAAAAATATATTTAAAACAGTAATTGTTTCCAGCGTGTTTTTCCTGGGATTAGGCATGAATAGCTGTATCGAACAAACATTCCCCGAAAGTTCTACGGCCACAGCGGATCAGGTAGCCAACTCGCCAGCCGGTATGCAGGCTATGATGAGTGCAATCGTCGGATATATCAATACGTATAATTCTTATGGTAATAATTATAGTTTCGACTTCGGCTATAGTGCGTTCGGCATAACAAGAGAGACGATGTGCGAAGATTTCTTCGTCTATAATTCAAATTACGATTACTTCAGTTCATTCGGACAATGTCTGGCATTGGCGGAAAACAGTACAGTAAACAGTCTGTATTACTACTACTACAAATTCCTCAATAACACCAACAACCTGATACGCCTGATCGACCCGGAAACGGCCACCGAAACCAACAGGCAGTATTTGGGGATCGCCAAAACATTCCGGGCTTTAATCTATATGGATATCTCCCGTTTCTTCGAGTACAAGAAAACGGGCATAGCCAAACTGGACAACGAAGCCGAAGCGAATAAGATATACGGCCTGACCGTTCCCATCATCTACGAGAATATAACGGAAAGCGAAGCCCGCGACAACCCCAGGGTCCCTTTCTACACCATGTATGAATATATCCTGAAGGATCTCGACGATGCCGAAGAATACCTGAAAGACTACACCCGGCCTGCCAAGAATATGCCGGACCAGACAATCATCTACGGGTTGAAAGCACGCCTATGGCTGGAAATGGGTACGCGTTTCGAAAAATACCCGAATGATTTGTCAGCCCTCACCCAGAACGTCGACCTCGGTGTCAACTCTGCCAAAGATTGTTATGCAAAAGCTGCTGAATATGCCCGCAAAGTCATCTCAAACAGTGGAGCACAACCGTTATCAGAATCGGAATGGTTCGGAGGTAAAAACTATACGGCCGGATTCAATACCATTCAAACCGGCGCCTGGTTATGGGGTTCGATCATGAACCAGGAAAATATCCACAGCACATGGTTGAACTATGCCGGAAATATATGTACCGAACAGACATTCGGTGTAGGCAACTCCACCTACTGGGCTATCCGCACAATCAGCAAGGCCTTATACGATCAAATACCGGATACGGACTGGCGTAAAATTACCTGGATAGCCCCGGAAGATGCCGGAAAAGAACCGAGAAATAAATATCGTACCATATTATCCGATGTCAATTTCAAAAAGCTACCAGCTTACACGAACCTGAAATTCAAACCGAAAGAAGGCAACATGATCGATGCCAACATAGGAGCAACGATCGATTATCTGATGATGCGTGTCGAAGAGATGTACTTCATCGAGGCCGAAGCATTAGCTGCAAGCCAGGGAGTAGCAGCCGGCGTAAATGCCCTCAATAGCTTTATGACTACCTATCGCTATCCGGAATATAATTGCCAGGCGACTACATTGGATGATTTCCGTAAAGAACTCATACTGCAAAAACGTATTGAATTCTGGGGAGAAGGTATCATTTTCTGGGACTACAAACGTTTGGAATTACCTGTTAAAAGAGGATATCCCGGCACCAACGCACCGGTAGGCTACCGCATGAATTCTATTGAAGGGTATTGCGCCCCCTGGTTCAATATCTTCTTCAGTAAATTCGAGTCACTTAAAAACACAGCCATCGTTTTGAATCCGGACCCGTCGGCCGTTATTTCAGACTGGACCGAATAAAAGGGATGAAACATTCTACTTTTGATTAACAGAAAAAATCGAACGCGGAAAACTCATATCGTCCGCGTTCGATTCTTTTTTTAGTTTGCCCCTCTACGTTATCACCTCATCATCTTCACCAAACAACTCCCTACTGCACACAGCATCAGGGTATATCCGGCCGCGACGGTAAGCTGTTTCCGGAATCTTCCCCGGAATCGTTTCCGCACCCCGAGAGTGTCAACAGGGCCCCGATCGAGGCCAGGACAATTTCTGTACGGTCCGCCCACAAAGCCGTCATCCCCAGTATCACCAGGTAACACACGAGCCACCTCCGGCTGATTATCCGGCATAACCACTTTCTCTTTTTTCTCATCTTTCTCCTTCTTTTTCAGGTTCAACAAAAAGCCCAGCAGGGCTCTGATAAATTGCAGGATTTGTCTTAATTTATTCATTGTTTTAAATGTTTATGTTGTTATCAGAAGTGAACTATCTAATTATTGACTGGTTGTAACCGGCTCCCCTCTTGAGAGGGGGAAGGGGGTGTGTCATAGTTTCGCCCTATAACTAGCTTTAACACACCCCTTATCCCCTCTCGAGAGGGGAATTGGTTACTCCCGGCACTATAAACTGATAGCTCAATTATTTCTCTAATTGGCACATTGGCATATTATCCCATTAGCACATTATTTTGCCCTTCCCCGCATCCAATCATACATATCCTTTAATGTGATGATCTTCTCGGTTATGGCAATCAGGTTACGGCGGTATAAGTCACGGTTATCGCCGTTCTGCTCGCTGATATAGGGGCTGTAGGCTATCTCTTTCGCATAGGCTTCGGGCTGGCGGCTGAAACTCCAGGCATGGCGGTAACCGGTGCGGATCAGACGGGCAAAATCAAGGAATGAGAACTCTACACCGGCATAATGACGGAAATAATGCACCCCGCCGGCCCCTTCCACCTTCGCCCGCTCTCCATGCCAATAACCGTTGGATGCCCCGTACCCCATGATACCGAAATAGTTATGATGTTCCCTGGCCAAATGTGAAGTACCCCAACCGCTTTCGAGCGCACCCTGTGCCAGGATTACTACCGGGTTCATGTCATAGGTCCCACCCGCCTTCTCGGCTGCCGGCAGACATGTCTGCAAATACTGTATCTGTTTATCCATTTTATATGATATTAGTTAGTACTTTATTTGAATATGTGCATAATAAATCGTATCTTTATTGATATATAAACCTTCAAATACATGCCGTATGGAAAATTCATTCAATCAGAACAGAGTATGGGGATGGGGCGAGCTTGCCCTGCAATACTTTCCCAATATTTCACAGAAAAGTGCCACGATGCAATTGTTGAAATGGGTCCGCGTAAGCAGGGCACTCGTCGACCAACTGGAAGAATCAGGCTGGCATCCGGGAAAGAAATACCTCACTCCCCGACAAAAGGACTATATCGTCCAGCACCTGGGTGAGCCGTAAAAATGGCTCTCTGCCAGGTTGCCGGGCTATCCCCCTATTCGATCTCCGGACGGTCGCTTCCTCCGCCTCCTTCTCCCCCGCTTCCTTCTTCTTTGTCCGACGGATCGGGAATCTTTTCAAAAGAATAATTGCTGATCGCATCGCGCAGCATCTTGCCGGGACGGAACACAATCCGTTTGCTTTTGATCAGCGCCTGGTTGAACTCCTTTTTCGTCGTCGTACCGGTACTGCCGAACTGCAACTGGAAATTCCCCAGTTCGCCCACCTGTACCACCTCCCCTTTACCCAGGCTGCGTTTCATCACCTCGATCAACGAATCGAGTATCAACCGCACGTCACCCGGTGAAGCGGTGGACGACAGCGAGATCAGATCGCATAACTCATACATACCACACGTCCCTGCCGCTTTCGCGTTCGCATAAAACAACTTGCTGCCTTCCGCAGCCCCTTTGCGCATGTCCTTACGCAATACCAATGTGTACTTTGCTGGCATAATCATACTTTTTAAAGTTAAACATCTTGTCGATTAATCACATAACAAAGATACAACCGGCATACCCCGGCCAACGGAAAGGGACGGAAGGAGGGGGACAGAGTGGAAAGAAAAGGAAAGTTACTGCTTACCCGTATAACCGGAAGGCAACCATTCATCTAAAGAACTATAAATGAATGAACTTTCTGTGGCAATATTTGTATATATAATAATTTAAAGGTAATTTTGCCACAGAATAAAAGAAGAAGATTCATGAAAACGACAAATCAGATCATTGGAGAAAACCTAAAGAAAATCAGAGAATTATCCGGATTCACACAAGATCAGGCAGCCAAATTTATTGGTGTTGAACGCTCTGCTTATAGTAACTATGAAGGAGGTACAAGAGAAGTCCCATATCATATCCTCGAAAATATTTCAAACCTATTCGGTTGTGAGCCTATTCTACTGTTTGAAGATAATATTCAGGCGGAGAATGAAATAATGGCTACAGCTTTCAGAATTTCAGATTTGGAAGACAATGATTTGAAAGCAATAGCAGCATTCAAAGATATTGTAAAGTCTTACCTCAAAATGGAACGTATAGCACAAAATGAAACCGAATAAATTTATCATAGAAAAGCAGGTTTCAGAGTTTCGGACGGACAACGGACTCAGTTCATCCGAACCCATAACCTTAAGAAGCTTACTTCTGAAACTAAACATACTTACGATTTTCAGACCTTTATCCGAAAACTTTTCAGGCATGTGCCTGAAAGATAGTTCAGAGCATCGTTTTATGCTCATTAACTCCAACCAGCCACAAGGCAGACAACATTTTACGATTGCACATGAATTATACCATCTTTATATAGAAGATAAACCGACTCCACACAAATGCAATCCCGGATATGGCAGCAAGAACCTGACAGAACAATGTGCCGACATGTTCGCTTCTTCCTTATTGATGCCGGAAGCAGGTATATGCCAGTTGATACCTGAAACGGAGTTGAAGACTAAAAACATTTCGATCGCTACGGTGTTAAAACTCGAACATTATTTTTCAGTTTCCCGACAGGCTTTATTATACAGATTATTGAACATCGGACTTATAGCGGAAAGCACACGCTCCAAATTAGCGGAAGCAGGAGTAAAATATTCAGCCAGATGTTTCGGATATGATACAGCTCTATACGAACCGGCAAACGAAGGATTAGTCATTGGTGATTTCGGAGAAAAGGCCCGCCATCTATTTGAACAAGAGAAAATTTCGGAAAGTCACTATATAGAGTTACTCCATAAAATAAATATCAATGGGACAGAAGAAAACGAAGATAGTACTCGACGCTGATGTGATTATTCATTTTATGGAGGCAGATTGCTTTTCGCTATTACCTGACATATTTCCGGAATATGAATATCTGATATTGGATGTAGTCTATAGTGAGGTCTCTAAAAACTCCAGAACCAGAGATTTTATAGACAATTACCTTCGATTCTTCCCTACATTGAGAAAAGAAGTTTTTGCTCCCCAAGGGGATTCCAGGAAAGAGTTCTTTTCACTACAACGCACATTAGGAAAAGGTGAAAGTGCATGTATGATTTATTGCAGGAAGAAAATGACAAAAGAGGAATGTTCCGGATTTATGCAAGCTGTAAATAAAGCAGGAAGTAAACTTCCGATCATTGACATTACGCAGTATGCATGTACTGTACAAATCTGATTTTCGCCCTATAGGGAACCTTCTTCTCCCCTATATCCTACCCTTTGTTCCCCTATACCCTGTTGCACGGTAGACTACAGGGTAAAAGGCTGAATGTCAGAGGGAAACAAAAGTTAAGGACAGAAAAGGACAAAAAGGACACCGCCACATTTTCAGAAAACACTCATCCGATCAGGCGGCAGGGGAAGTGTTTTTACGGTAGAGGCCGTGAGACAGACGGGTGATGAAGACCGGCTCCAAACGGGAAAGGTGGCGTCTGACGGAACGGTCGCTTATACCGGCTGCCTGGCTGAGCGCATACAAGTCGGACACGGTGAACTGATCGTCCAGCCGGTCGAATATTTTACGGAAATAATCCGGGCAGGTCAGCTCGGGGATATCTGCCGGGGCGGTAAGCTGCGTCATCAGCAAGCGGCTGTGTTCGAGGCAGACATCGACCATGGAAAGGGCCGCCCGGAAATGAACATCGTCACAGAAACGCTCGTCCACCCCGTAATCGAGCGAAGCGACATCGAGAGCGGTAAAGATCATGCAGAGACGGAAAGTCATCAGTCCATGACGCTTCACGGCACCCAGGAAGTCTTCTTCCCCAAACAGGTCGGTTTCACGCAATAGCTGCGCAAAGTGACGGTTCAGTTCATCCCACTGCCGGAGAGTAAGGCGCACCTGCAAACGTCGTTTACGCAGCAACAGGGCTATATCACGCACACGTTCGGAGAGGCTGTCGATCCAGGCCTCAAAACCTTCCGCTCCATTCTGAGGCGAAACATCCTGCCAGACCGCCTTGCTGCGGCAGGTATACAGCAGCAGACGGCTTGCCAACCCGTTCTCCGCACTCGGCACCAGGCGGGGAAATTGTCCGGGTGTACCCGCCAGCAAAAGAGCCAGACGCGGCTGGGGAACGCGGATCATCTCATTATCCACCTTACGGGAGGAGGCGACAGGTTCATGCTGGAAAGCCTTACGCAACAGATCGTCGAACTGCCCATAGTCCTGACGGCTGGCTGAGATCAGAGTATCGATCTCACTGTCGACCATCAGTCCGCCGACCTCGCCATTCTCAGCCAGGTGAACCAGCAACTTGGCTTTCGTTATCTGGGTAGGGATGAAAAAATAGCAGGTAGAGGCTTTTACAGGGGCATCGGTCACTTTTACCGCCTGTTTCTTCTGATGGGCAGCCGCTTTCTTCAGTTCCCATTCTTCTAACGCCTGAAGATACTCGTCCTCCTTGCGTTTCGTCTCGATCTCGATCTGTGAAGCATAGCTGTCAGCCAGGCGGCGCATGTCATTGATACACCCTTTGCCGTTGGCCGCCGGAGCCACTTCGACCGTGAAAAGATGGGGATAGACACGTTTTCGGTTATAGATACCCCATACTCCCGGGAGGCAGGCACTCAATACGGTACAGGCTGCCAGGAAAGCCATATCATGCTCGCGGCGGTCGGTGTAGAAACGAAGTGCATCGCCCAGCAAAAGGGGAAGACCGGTGGTTATATTTTCCGGTAGAAAAGGGGTTTGTTCGCGAAGCTCTTCACCCGAAAATGTGGCGGTGTCCTTTTTGTCCTTTTCTGTCCTTTTGCTTGGGGGACGGGTAGCCGACTCATCAGTATGTCCCTGATAGGCAGAATATAAAGCCTGACGGATCTCTTCTTCGGGGAAGTCGTCACCGTGCAACAGGGGGATGCAAAAAGAGGCCGTCTCATCGCGGTCGAAGCCTCTCCGGTTAGCTTCGCAACCCAGTCGGTAGACAGTCTGGTTGCGGCTGCCTTCGACGGCAGGATGGGCACGCAGCCAGTCGTGTACAAACACCTGGCCCTGCACAACAGAGGCAGGGGAGAATACCTGAGCTTCCGGATTATAGAAAGCCTCCGGATCATCGCTCACGTAGCAGCAACGACTGATGTCCTTACAGGCACGGTCGCAGAAAACGCCTGAGAGGTGCTCATAATGGGCGGCTACCGCTGCAAATGCAGCGGCATGCTCTTCGCGGGCGGTATCGACACGGACAAAGACTTTCAGCCCCTCGCCTCCGGGACTGATAAATAAGGCCAGCGTAAAAGGCTGCCGGAGGAATAGAGCGATCAATGCAGCCAGGTCGGCCACATGATCGAAATCCAGTCCCACCACCTGGCTATAGGCTTCCAGCTGGTTGGCACGATGTCCTCCTTTGAACAGGCCGGAGGGAGTAAAGCCCGGAAGCTGTGCTTTCAGGGAGCGGGCAGCTTCTTTGTCACCGGAAGCCAGGGCAGTGCGGTAAGCGGTTATTTCATGTATCCAGCGTCGGGTACGGATCAGGATAATGATTTCTTCCAGGGTAAAGGACTGTGATGTCGACAGGTAAAGTTTCACGAAATAAGAGACTGAAGGTGTTGCGTTCATACTATTTAAATTTAGGCTGTTCAGCCGGTTAATATGGACGCAATATAGGCATTCCTTTCTTACACAAAAAGCAGTTAAAAAGACCGGTCATAGTCTTCACCAACGCAGTCTCAAGGCTTCTGGTGCGACTGAGCCACGAAAGCGAGCACTATAAACCGGTCAATTTTAAGGGGAATCGGGAGAAAATTTATTTCCCGTTTTCCTTTTCATCCTCCGACATATAGTAATATCTCAGGAAGGTTCCGCGAGATACCTCAAATTCAAATATGTCGAAGAGCAGAGCGAGCAGCTTGCCGTCATTGATTTCACCGAAATGTTCTTTCAACCGGTTATTCAATTCTCCCATATAGAAGGCCAGCTGCATATGTTCCTTTGCCGGAATATGCAGACGGTCTTCAGGAAAAAGAACGACTGCTCCCAGCAACCCCTGCAACCGAAGTTTGCAGACTTTCAGTTTCCGTTCGTTACTACGCGACAGACAGCCGCTTTCTTCTCTCATCCCGCGCAGACGCTTTATCTCGTCGCACAGCACATCCAAAGAGAGGATGACTTGTTGTTTTTTTTCATCTGTTTATTCTTTATAATTGTCCTGTGATGACACAGGGTTTTGTTAGTAGCAATAATATGCCAATGAGACAATGTGCTAATGAAGATAGCAAGAGGTTCAATTATTATCAGATATGAGTGTCTGTTTAGTGACTGGTTGTAGCTGGCTCCCCTCTGGAGAGGGGAGCCAGCTACAACCAGTCACTAAACAGACAGTTCACTTTTTCTATATTGGCACATTGGCATATTGCCACATTGGCCCATTATTTTCTATATTGCCACATTATTTCTAACGACGAAACCCCGGAGAACGTATTCCCCGGGGTTTGTTTTTGTCTGTCTTCGCTCTTCACAGAGATCGAACAGAAGAACTTTATTTCATTACTTTAGTATTAATATCGACCGCTTGTTCGCCTGTCGCAGGATACTTGTCATGGAGGTGGGTGAACCCCACCTCTACGACACGCAGTCAATTTAAATTTATTGATTATAAATAATTTCTTATTTTACGATAGCAGGTACTGCTGCTTCACCTTCAACCGTTACATAAACTACACCTGCAGGAACTGCGATTGTAGCTTCGCTTGAAGTGATTACCGTGTTAACCACTACCTGACCAAGTACGTTGTTGATAACAACCTTCTTGCCTTCAGCGCCCTTAACAGTTACTGTTCCCTTACCGCCGATTACAGCGATTGTAGAAGTAGTGATATCTTCGTTAGCGACAGATGAACCTTCTGAAGATTCTACATTGTAGATATCAGCAGATGAAGCATCGAAGTTTTCAAAGTTGTCTTTTACAATTACAGGAACACCGTTCTGGACTTTCAACCAACCGCCTTCAGTCATAGGACGAGCAGCACCGGCAAATGCATTGTCATTCTTCCAAGATTCAGACTCGATCAAGAAGTCTTGAGCTTCATCATCATTGATCAGACGGAATTCAAACTTAGCTGCATTATGTTTGTTTTCAGCAATAGTTACTTGTTTGCCATCAACAAACAATTTAGTATAGTTGCCTGTACCCGGCATAGTTCCTTCTTCTTTCACTACATAACCTTTCAGGAAGGCAAGACGAGTATATTTGTTTTCCCAGTCATACTTGTTGTATTTAGCGTCAATCTTCAAGTTAACCAAGAAGTTACCGAATATAGTATCAGGTGTAACATGAGTATGTACGCAAGCCAGAGAATCAGCTAATGAAGCATGGTCTTCGCCACACCATTTAACAGAGCCTTTTTGTTCTGTTACATTGCGGCCAATAAAGTACTGAGGCATCAATACGCCAGTTTCAGTTGTCGGAATCACTGTCATTTCTGCCAAAGCATCGGCATTGTCTCCCTTACCTTCTACTGCCAACAGATTCAAATCAGTAGCTTCAGAAGCATAGAGATATTCTTTATCAGTTGAACGTGTGCGATAGAATTTCAACATATTCTTTTCACCCAGTTCGTCTTTAGTAAATTCACGATAATAACGAGTTGAATCAACGACTAAAGCAAATGATGAAGTACGTGTTTCAGCTGTAATATCTTCAGCTTTGATCAAACCTGTAGCATCAACAACACCGGCTTTCTTGTCCCAGGCGGCATCAATCAATGCATAGTAGTGAGTACCGTCTACATCATTTACTTCTTTCAAATAGAAGTTAGTTGCAGAAGCTGCATCGGATACTACCATCATTTCTGTTCCATCTACATTTGTGATCTGTACATATTTATTATGCTTGTTCAACTTATTCGGATTGTAAAGACTGATCTGATATAAACCGCGTTCCAAAGAGTTGCCATAACCATATTCCCGGTTGTTTCCGACTCTGTGTAATCTGAATTTATCTTCAGAGTTAGCAGATACAACTAAAACAGAATCATTATTGATTGTCTTATCACCTACTTCAACATTCAATCCGGAAGAAATATTCAGATAATTCAATGTAAAGAGCGCTCTCGGATCTTCCGTTGCTGTACGGTAATAACCTTCTTCACTTTCAGGAGCCACACTCAATACGAATGTATCATTTTTCTCTTCAACATAACCCTGATAGATATACTGGCTGATTGTTACATAATATTTACCGTCTTTTTCTTCTACTGTATACGCACCCAGGTTCAGTTTTTCACCTGTTTCCATATTGTAAATATTCGGATAACCACCGAAGTCTGTCGGAGTAGAACCTACATACCACTTCGCAGCCGGCATATGGGTAAAATCCATCTTACCCTGATCAGCCGGAGTCACTTTAGTCAGCGAGTAACCATCAACATCCAACATCAAACGGGCACCGTTTTCCTGAGTATTTGCTTTTACAATATCCAGATAGTACAGACCTGCAGGAACATTAATAACATTTACAGGGCCAGCCAGACTTAAACCGATACGGTCATTGATTGTCCATTCCAATGCATTCGGACGTTTGATATATTCAGAGCTACCAACTGTTACTTCACGATGTTTACCCAGAACTGCTACTTTCACTAAATTCTGTTCGAAGCCCGGAGCAAAAGATGCTCTGTAACGGATTTCACTGTCATCACGATCTTTCCAATTGGCTGTTGTAACATCCTTCTGGTTGTAACCGTCAGCTTCGATACGCAAAGAGTCCTGAGTCGGGAAATACAAGAAACGGAAGTTGAAACGACCATTGATGTCGCGAGCAGCAAGCGGTGCATTCGGATTTTCAAATTTCTTATATTCTCTTGTATTGAATGTCAAGTGGTTTTGACCAGCCACTTCATCTGACAGATAAGCAGTATCAACCATCAGGTATTTACCGTTATCAGCTTTCAGAGATAGCCAATACGGAGTTTTAACTGCATTCAAATTAGTATAAACTGCATATAATCCCTGGGCAGTACGGGCAGCCTTAGCGGCAGCTCTGTCGGCAAGTGCCCATTTATGCATGTGATAAATAACATCACCCTTGTCGAATTCAAGATCCTGGCTTAAAGCGAGAATTCTGTCTATCGAAGTCATGCAAGCTTTATTCAGTGTATCTTCCTTACTTTCTTCTTCTTCAATTGTAGCCTCCAACTCAGATTTCTGATCTTCCAGACGTTTTTGCAACGCTAAAAGGTCTTTATCCAGCTCGCCAGAATGAATAATGCTATTTTTTACGGTAATATATGCTGTACGTGCCTTGCTCTCTGCAGCCTTGGCAGCGTCTAAACTTTCCTCTGCAGCAGCTTTTTTTGTTTCCAGGTCAGCTACTTTTTCTTCAGCCTCCTTTACTGTTTGCTCAGCAGCAGTCACCTCTGCATTAGCCTGATTTAAGGCTTCATCCACTACATTTGTGATATAAGTGGCCGTCGCTGTTTTACATTCAGTCTGATTAAGTGTCCAGGCATCAGCACCAGCTTCTCCTGCTATCACATTTGCGTATAATTCTTTCGCAAAGGCCATAAACAACTCTTTATCTGATTCAGTCTCTATAGCCGCAGCAGTAAAAATCGTATTCCAGGATTTTGAATCGTCAAGATATTCCTTATTGAAAAGATCGAATGTCAAAGCTGCTATATCTGCATTAGCATCATCTTGTAATCCTTTGAAGGCCTCTGCTAAATTTTTCTTTTGCTCAGCAACACTTTGGGTAGTTAATGCTGTTTGTTTTGCAGTTGTTGCAGCAAGGAGTTCCCCATTAGCAGTCATTAACTCTGCCTCACGGTCACTTACAACTTCATTTGCTGCACTCAATGCATCCTCCGCATGTACTAACTCACGAAGTAATCCTTCGATCTTTTGTTTCTGTGCATCACTGATATTTGCATTATTCTTAATGTTTTCTTCAATAGACTGTAATCTTTTATTAAGGTCTTTCAGTTCATATTGATGTCCACGCAGAGAAACACTAACAGTCTGTAATTGTTTTACCAGATCATTATAGTTCCCTTGTTCATCTTTCAGCATCTTCGCTGTTACAGCGTAATCTTCTTTCTGAGAATTCAATGCTTCTAAAGCTGCGTCTACCAGTTTTACTTTGGCTTCGTAAACCGCATAGGCTTTTTCATAAGCTTCATAAGCATCAGCCACTTCGCCATAAGACAATGTACCCGGCTTCGGATCAACAGCTTCATATTCCTGCTCTACCCATTTGTTAGGTATACCTTCGGAAACACCTTTGGCAAATGCGAAAGCGACCTTGTCGTCAGCCTGAGTCTGAAGTTTACTATTCAAATCATACTTACTCAACCATACGGGACCAGCAACAACCGGTTTGATTCTAAAGAAATCAACTCTTTCCTGAACATCTTTTGTTGCATACTTAACAGCAGCCACTTTACCAGAACCATCTGATGCCGGAAGCAAAGTCATGATAGAGTCTGCATGAATATATGTTTCCGGAGTTCTTGCAATTGTCAGGTTTTCACCAGCTTCATCAAGCATCCATGTCCATGAAACATCCTTTCCTCCTAAATGGGAAGCAGTCCGTACTCCACCTTTATAATCCTGTGCTTTTGCAGGATCGAAAGACAAAGTAAGGTGATGAGCCAGGTTTCTGAAAATAAAAGCAGTTCTGGATTTGTCGACATTAGAGTCTTTTTCTACAGTCCAAAGAGATTCTCCAATATTAGCCTGAAAATAAGGGATAAAGGCCAATTCATAGTGAAAACCGCCGCCCTGCAGATCTTTTACTTTCTGCATAACCAGCACATTATAACCATCCGATAACTGATAAGCTCTACCATCGGTAACCTTAGACACAGCTTCTATAGAAGGAGCCGTAGCCTTAGTATACACATCCTGAGTCTGAGCATAACCAGTTCCAACAGTTGTCGCCAGCAACATACCGGCCACCAAAGTAGAAAACTTTTTGTTCATAATCTTTCGTTTAATATTAATAATAGTGTTACTTAAAAAGCCTTTTAACCTTAGATCAGGAACGCTACTCAGAAGCTAATGACTAGAAAAAACGTTCCTTTTTTCTAGTCATTATTTTAGGTATGTTTTGACTTTGTGCAAGAAACAAGCAATTTTATACTTACTTTGCTATCCAATTGATAAGAAAGCACATAGGTTTAGGAAAAAATATTGGGGAATGTATTGCCCATTCAAAAGTTATATTTAATTTTGCTGGCGAGAAAAAAGGAACCTTTCTTTTAGTCATTACTATACATTCGTAATTACACTATAACACAATATATTATCTACCATTTTACACCATAATTATATGTATGGATTTAAACACGCGTACATATATTAATATGCTGATACACAGCATACCTCTTTGTAGGAATTTGGCATGCAAATGTTAAAAGGGTTATTTCAGAGCATTTCAGGCACAAAAAAGGCCATCGTTAAAAACGATAGCCCTGACTCATTGATCCTATAAAAAAGACTTACAAGCTATTAATCTCTTCTTCGGAAAGGCCCGAAGCTGTTGAAATAGCTTTAACATCTATCCCTTGTCTTTTCAAGTTTGCAGCCATAAGACGCATCCCTTCGAGCAACCCCTCGGCACGACCTTCCGCCAAACCTTCAGTCTTACCTTCGTCTTTAGCATAATCAACAATATTCTTGCAGTCACGATACACCTTTAGCGCCTCATCATATTCCAGGCGCTCCTCTTTGGTGAGATTTCCTATACCGGCAATCTGTTCCAGCTTCTCGAATAGTTGTTTTTGTGCCTTAAAAGGCATACGCTCTAGCTTATCCATATTCTTTAATATATATAACCACATTTCAAAAGGGGTTTCACATTCATCCTCCTCTTTCGTAAAGAAGGGCATCTCCAAGTAGACCTGACGGATCTTATCGCTAAACAGCTTTCCTGTCTCCCTATCTGCCAGGATTATATCCGTTCGCAGTTTATCGGTTCGTCCGGACTTGAAGTTCAACAGGAATACTCCGTATACCGGACAGATACCAAATTTCCATTCCGGACCTTTTTCTCCCTGTTCACACACTGCTCTACAAAGATAGTATAATCCGCGTTCATGGAAATAACATTGGGAAGCATTTTGGACCTCTACGATAAATACGGCACCATCAGCATCCTTACATTTCAGATCAAATATGGCACCACGCCCTTCTATCGTCTCGGAAGGCAATTCCACATTCAGGAAAGTAAGATCGACAATACTGTGCTCTCCATCGAACAGATCATTCAAGAAATCTACCAGCAAATCTTTACTGATTTCACGGCCAAACAGGATTTTAAAACCCCTATCGACCCAGGGATTGATAAACTTTCCCATAGTTATTTACGATTTTAGTTGTTAATAATACTAGTACTACAAGGATTTTCATATCCTTGCAGCAAATATAAAGTATTCACCTGATATAAAAAAACTTTTATACAGATTATATTGTCCTTTTAATAAAATGCTAGCCCTTCCATAGAAAAGCCCTGTATCCGGGAGTTTCTTTACTACCGAATACAGGGCTGAATATTTACTTTATGAATGTATTACAACTTATGTATCACCTTCATCAACTGTTCGCCCAAGCCGATGGTGTATCCCTGGGATACGAATACGACACGGTTGAAGGTATCGGCGATGATGAAGATCGGAAGCTGGCTGGCATTCTGTAACTTCATGGCCGATGCGATCTCTTTCTGGATATGACCATCGGCATCGATACCGTATGTGATTGTGCCCGGTAGGTCACCGAACTCTTTCGGATCGAAGTTTTTGTAACCTTTTTCATCCGGGAACAGAAGCACCATGCTACGGCCCCATTCTTCCAGATCCTTCTTCACGGCTGCAATATCACGCATAGCGTGGTTGGTCGGTTCCTGACGGGCGCCCAGGATGGCTACAACGAAATAACCACGGCCGGTTGTTGCCAGTACGCTGGTTTCTTCACCGTTATCGGCACGTTTGAACTTGTTTTCCGAATTGAAGTTACCGATTACCTGTACTTCGTCGGTGTTCTCACGCATTTCCAGTTTAGTATCTGTTGTCTTGTCCGGTTCTACGTTGAAGAAAGATACTTCGGCCAGGACGCTACCGTTTGCCATACGGGTTCCGGTTACCATCATATAGTTACCTTCGTCCATCGACAACGGTTTCTTCAACATACTGCTCCAGGTATCGCCAACGCCCATATCTACATTGCCGGTACGTTCGAAGTTCAATGTCTGCAACTTCGCATCCGGAAGAATCTTGGCAATCGTAAAGTGGCTGTAATATTTCGGATCCTGCAAGGCCTTGATCGGGCTGTAGGAAGCGACCACCTTACCTTGTTTGGCTGTAGTCTGAACGGCTGCTTCGAAGTCAACGTCCATCCAGTTGCCATCCTTCATATACTGTACCTTACGGGCTACCGGTTCGATACGTGCCGGGATACCCAGGCTACGGGCAACTGCGACAAAGAAGATATTACGTGAACCCTTATCGGCAATGCGGGCCTTGAACACACCCATCGGCATAACCGGAATACGCTGCGGATTCAATGCATCATTGATTGTGATATTCTTTTTCACCCACTCAACCAGAGCCTGCGGGTCCTCTTTTGCCTGTTTCGCCAGTGCTGCATCTACATTTGCCTGGAAATAGCTACGATATGGAGTAAGGAATTCGTTAGCTACGCGCGGGTTCAATATATAATTATTGAACTGTTCGCTCTTTACTTCTTCCGTATTATTCAGGTGATCTGCCAGAACGGAAGCCGGCGTATCACGGAGGTCTTTAGCCGAAATCACATCCAGTAACGCCATAGCAACCGGACGTTTATCAGCCGGGGTTTCACGCAGGAACTTTTCGATTTCCATCCAGTTACCGCGACTACCGATCAGAAAGTCGGAAGTCTTCAGCGGGTCGATACCGAGTTCTTTAGCCAATGCTTCAGCTTTTTCTTCGGTATAGAAAGTTGCTACATATTTGTTACGGATAGCATCTTCTTCCAACAGGCGTTTGGCGTTGGCCTCTTTCTGTTCCGGAGTTACTTCGGCAGGGATAGAGCCTTCTACCGGAGGAATAATGTCAAGAGTAACTGCTCCGAGTGCATCCCCCGATTTCTTATCCAGCTTGATCGTCGCGTCACCTTTTCCAAAAGATACTTTATCGAAACCGAATTTACCGTCTTTGGTTGCCCATACGAACATATCACCTTTACCAGCGGTCAGGAAAGTCTTTCCTTCGGCATCGGTTTTCTTATTGGCTACGGTATAGAACTCTGCATAGTTGTAGATTTTAAATTCCACGTTTGCATCGGGGACAGGGTTACCGTCGGTATCGACTACGGTCACGATGGCTTTGCCTGTCGGTGCGTAGTTGTCGATCACATTGATTTCTGTGTAACCGTCTGTTTCAAGCATTACTTCTTCCGGACCGTTATATTTGCCGAATACTTTCGTGTGCATCAGCATACCCCGGTAAGCCGGACCGTTAAACCATCCCAGATTCAGGACCGGTTCCGGTTCGCAGGCCCCCAGGAAATACCATTTGCCGTTCACCCAGGCTTCTACCCAGGCATGATTGTCGTCGGTATGTGCCCAACGCGGGGTATATACCTGGCGTGCAGGGATACCTACCGAACGAAGCGCAGCCACCGTAAAGGTAGACTCCTCACCGCAACGCCCGTAAGCTGTCTTTACAGAAGCCAACGGGGAGCTGGTACGGGCATCGGAAGGCGTATAAATAACCTTTTCATGACACCAGTGGTTTACTTCCAGCACGGCATCGTATAAGGACATGCCTTTCACACGGTCTTTCAGTTCGTCGAAGAAGACCATACGGCTTTCGTCCAGGTTCTCATTGTTTACACGGATAGGAAGAACAAAATGACGGAAGATGTCTTCAGGGATACTGTCACCCCACGGCATTTCCTGCTTTGCCTGGAAAGAACTGCGGATATTATCCAGGTAAAGTTTTCCATCATAGTCGGTAATATCGCCGATCGGCATATAGGCGTACAGGAATGTAAGCGCCTCTTTTTCTTCCGGCGTCATTTGTTGATTGAAAACTGCAAACAGATCTCCGTCAGGCAGGGCTGCCTGTTTGGCCTGGAAATCTTTTTCTACTTCGGCTCTGAATGCATTGTCAGAGATGAAGTGCTTCTCTTTGTTACACGCCGTCCCTATCAGGAGAGCGAACAATAATACGAATAAATGTGTTTTATGCATAGTGTTTATTTTACGCCGGCAAATATACGTAATATATTCATTAATCAGTATATAAGCTTGTTTTTTCGGCATTCAAACCATTGTAGTTTCAGTTTTTTTTCGTTATTTTGAAAGATAATTTAGAGTAAACCGTTTCCGCTTATGTTCCACGACTTAGACATTTTACATAATGCGGAGGGAATCTTGTTGATTGCTTCCGTCATTCTTTTTTTCAGTATTTTCGCCGGTAAGGCAGGTTATCGTTTCGGACTCCCCGCCTTGTTATTATTCCTGGGAGTCGGTATGTTGTTCGGCAGTGACGGACTGGGTATCCAGTTCAGTAATCCCAATGCGGCACAGTTTATCGGTATGCTGGCTTTGAGTATCATCCTGTTCTCGGGTGGTATGGACACGAAGATATCAGAAGTAAAACCGATTGCTCCACAAGGGGTTATACTTGCGACGATCGGGGTATTGGCTACCACCTTTATAACGGGTGGTTTCATCTATTACTTGTCCAAACTGGTCACCGGCTACGAGACGCTGACACTTCCGGAGTCGCTATTGATGGCGGCCGTCATGTCGTCAACCGATTCGGCTTCCGTATTCTCTATCCTGCGAAGCAAAGGGGTGTACCTGAAAGAACGGCTTCGTCCGACATTGGAGTTGGAAAGTGGTAGTAACGACCCGATGGCGTATATGCTGACTTTGTTACTGATCGCTTATATCCAGACGGCAGGGATGAACCTGGCTGATGCTGCCTTATCGCTGGTTATCCAGTTATCGGTGGGTGCTATTGCCGGTTTCCTGTTAGGAAAGATAGCTGTATTTATCATTAACAAGATAGATATCGACAACGAATCGTTGTATCCGATCCTGTTGTTGGCTACTGCATTCTTTACTTTTGCCGCCACTACACTATGTAAAGGAAACGGCTACCTGGCCGTATATATAGCCGGCTTGGTGGTAGGAAATGCCAAGATTGTACATAAAAAGAGTATCGGTACGTTCTTCGACGGTTTTGCCTGGTTATGGCAGATCGTGATGTTCCTTACGCTCGGATTGCTTGTCAACCCGCACGAACTGCTGCCGGTGGCCCCCATCGGGTTAACGATCGGTATCTTCATGATTATCTTCGCCCGTCCGATCAGCGTGTTCCTTTGCCTGATTCCTTATAAAAACTTCTCCTTTAAAGGAAAGTTGTATATATCGTGGGTAGGTTTGCGCGGCGCCGTACCGATCATCTTCGCCACTTACCCGATGATTGCGGGAATAGAACACGCCGGACTGATATTCAATGTGGTATTCTTTATCACCATCCTTTCGTTGCTGATACAAGGCACTACCGTAACACAGGCTGCCAAATGGCTGGATATGATCGACGAACCGGAACGAAAAGATGTATTCGGTATCGAACTGCCGGAAGGCATCAAGAGCGCGATGAGTGAAATCGACATCACTCCGGAAGTGCTTACGCATGGGAATAAACTGATGGAGCTTACCCTGCCCGACCATACACTGGCGGTTATGGTGATGCGCGACGGACGTTATTTCATCCCTAAAGGGAATACGGTTCTTATGGAAAACGATAAGTTACTGATGATCTCCGATAACGACGAAGCGTTGCTCCAGGCTTATGAGGCACTGGGGATTACGGATTATACGCTGACAAAGAATTAATATTACTATAATCTGAATCTTCGTTTCTCCCGAGGAAACCCTTGTTTCTTGCGGGAGAAACTTTTGTTTCCCGCCAAAGAAACTTTTATTTCACCTGGAGAAAATAGGTGAAACACCTGGAGAGGAATTGAACAACTTCCTGAAGACGTTTTCTCGTTCTCGAGTACTTTTTCAATGACACTAGTTCGATTTTAATAGCTCATCTATTGCTTGGGTTATTTCTTTCCCGGTATGTTCCAGATTATAACCTTTTATGATTCGTTTTATAACTCTGTTCTCATCCAGTATGAAGAAAAAAGGAACGCCTCGGTCGCCATTCAGATAAGTATTCACTATTTCATCGTTACCGGCAAGAAACAAGTAGTTTATATGTTGTCTATTTGCATAATTCTGAAGTGACGGCATTTTCCGATTCCAGATTTCAACGGCAAGAACCGTCAGTTGTTCTGCGCTGTATGTCTCTTTCAATTTATTCAGGAAAGGGATAGAAGCTGCGCAAGGGCCGCAACCGATTCCGGTAAATTCCATTACAATGACTTTGCTACTCAGGTCGGACAATGAGACTTGCAGATCTTTGGTATCCGTTAAAGTCCAATCGGGAGCTTTTTGACCAGTAATATTTACCTCTGGCTTGGTGTCATATTTCTTGCCATATTCTCTGACCTCGTAATCTGCCGGGATGTAGTCGGAGGCAGTAATTCCTTTAGCGCTCAGTGTATTAAACTGGCCTTCTATATAAGTATATTCAGTTATGTTATGTGACATTTCTCTTCTGACCTTGTAGGGTAAATTATCCGATTTACGGATGTGTACCTCATATATGGAAGTCGGGTCTTGGTAGAACGGCGGCTTGGGAAGATGGTAAGGTCGTCCGAAAAATTCAACTTGTACATCTTCGTTAATAACCAAACTAAGCAGATATTCATCTCCGCAATCTTTCATGTCCACGGAGATACTGTCCTGGGTTGTCAGCACATATTTAATAATATTCTTCGCATAGTTGAAATAAGGAGTTCCTACGCCTACCAGTCTGAAAGGCAGGTTTCTGCGAGTAAAATCATCAACCATAACTCCGTGTTTATCATGGTAAAAGGATAGACGTACATCCCCATCATAACAGGAACTTATTTGCTTTTTCTCAGCATCCGAATAGTCCGCATAACTGGCACCTACCGCAGTGTCTGCCGGATTATCATATTCTTCTACAAATGTATAGACAGAATAGCCCGGTATTGTGTCGCCCGGTTCCCAAGCTTCACTCTGCAAACGGTAAGTAGCCGTTTTTATCTTCTCCAAATTATCTAATACTTTTCTTAAGTATTCACTCCTGTCCTCCGTTCCGTTCCCCGTCATTACTGCTGACAAAAAGAGAACGATAAATAACAATTTTGTTCTCATGGTATAATTATTAATACTATATGTTCTCTACTACGATATGTACGCAAATATACGACAACATCGTATTTACATGATAAATAAATAATTAAATTATATTAAACAGTACACCCAGGCTTAAAAGTTCGTAAAAAAGCAAGGATTTATATACAAAACCATAGCAAGTAGCGTTATTATATAACTATTCCGATTAAATTTGTAAGAATAATAAGGTAACAAATATGGCAGTAAAGAAAGACAGAGTACTTTGGGCAGATGATGAGATCGATTTGCTGAAACCTCACATTTTGTTTTTGCAGGATAAAGGGTATGAAGTGGTTCCGGTAATCAGCGGGCAGGATGCAATCGACTGTTGCAGGGAACAATCGTTCGATATTATTTTCCTGGACGAGAACATGCCGGGCCTGACTGGTCTGGAAACGCTTGCCCACATTAAGGAAATCAACCCTAACGTACCGGTCGTCATGGTTACTAAAAGCGAAGAGGAAAGCATTATGAACCAGGCAATCGGAAACAAGATTGCCGACTACCTGATCAAGCCGGTCAACCCGAACCAGCTGCTCCTCTCCATTAAGAAGAACGTACATAAAAACGTCATCATATCGGAAACAACAACAGTAGGCTACCAACAGGAATTCAGCCGCATCGGCATGCAGATCAACGATTCGCTGACGACCGACGACTGGATGGAATTATACAAGAAACTGGTGTACTGGGAGTTGGAGCTGGAAAGCAGCCAGGTACAAATGACCGATATGCTCCGGATGCAAAAAGAAGAGGCTAATAACGCTTTCGGTAAATTTGTAAAGAAGAATTACGTAAACTGGATACAGAACCCTGCGGAACGCCCTCTGATGAGCCCGGATCTGTTCAAGAAAAAAGTATTCCCTTTGCTGGACAACGATGAAAAGGTGTTCTTCATCCTGATCGATAATTTCCGTCTGGACCAGTGGCGTGTCGTCAAAGACCTGCTGGCTGAATATTTTACATTCGACGAAAGCCTGTATTACAGTATTCTTCCTACCGCCACACAGTATGCCCGCAACTCTATTTTTTCGGGCCTGATGCCTTTACAGATAGAAAAGATGTTTCCGGACTTATGGGTGGATGAAGAGAGTGAAGAAGGAAAAAACCTGAACGAAGAGCCTTTGATCCGGACACAGATCGACCGTTTCCGCAAGAAGTACACCTTCTCTTATAACAAAGTACACGACTCACAATACGGTGAAAAGCTGTTGAATATGATCTCTTCACTGACGCACAACCAGCTGAATGTCGTTGTCCTGAACTTTGTGGATATGTTATCGCATGCCCGGACAGAAATGAAGATGATCCGTGAACTGGCACAAAGCGAAGCTGCCTACCGCAGCCTGACCCGTTCCTGGTTCCAACACTCGACCACCCTGGAGTTGTTCAGACGCATCTCCGATAAAGGGTATAAAGTGATCGTTACAACCGACCACGGAACAATCCGCGTCAATAACCCGATCAAAGTGATAGGAGACAGGAATACCAATACCAACCTTCGTTACAAAGTTGGTAAAAATCTGAATTACAACCCCAAAGAAGTATTGGAGATACGCGATCCGGAAAAGATAGGCCTGCCCTCTCCTAACCTGAGCAGCAAATATATATTTGCGATGAACGATGACTTCTTCGCTTATCCGAACAACTACAATTATTATGTTTCTTATTACAAGAATACATTCCAGCACGGAGGTATCTCGATGGAGGAAATGATGGTGCCGTTTATTACCATGATACCAAAATAATTGAAAATTGAGAATTGAAAATTGAAAATTAATATACCTTTGCGGGTAGATTACAAATGATCAATAATCAATAGACATCATGAGTATTATCAAGATTGAAAATTTAGATACCATCCGCCAGGCAGCCAAAGAATTCATTGCCGGAATGGATGACCGTACCGTCTTTGCCTTCTACGGAAACATGGGAGCCGGAAAAACAACATTTATCAAAGCGATCTGCGAAGAGCTGGGCGTAGAAGATGTGATCAACAGCCCGACATTCGCCATTATCAACGAATATCGCAGCGATACGACCGGCGAGTTGATCTATCACTTTGACTTTTACCGCATCAATAAGATCAGTGAAGCAGAACAGATAGGAACCGAAGATTATTTTTACAGTGGCGCCCTCTGCTTTATCGAATGGCCGGAAAAGATCGAAGAGTTGCTGCCGGGAGACGTGGTAAACGTTACGATCAGCGAAAATTCCGACGGATCACGAACCGTAGAAGTGAAATAACCGATGGAACCTACCGATTATTTCATACTAGCCATCTTCATTACCCTGGGAGCATTTTCCCTGGTCGCTGCCATCTTTAACTTCGACTGGTATTTCGAAACCAGCGGAGCAACAACTTTCGTAAACAAATTCGGAAGAAAAGGAGCACGTATATTTTATGCTTTACTGGGATTAGCGCTAATTGGCTGCGGCACACTCGGTTTGATTTACTGGTAAAAAAATAATGCATCATAAACAAGGAACAGAAGTCTGTCTTAGGATTCCTATTCCTTGTTTTTCTTACCTTTGCACCCAACTAGTATTGCTATTGTATTTACCTGTCTAAATAAAAACTTATGAAGCGAATTAATTGTATCCATTACATCGTAGCATGTATGCTACTTATGTGTATTACTGCCTGTGATAAAGAGAACTCAACAATAGAAGATGAGATTCCCGCAGCAATCAAAAGCGACTTCTCCAAAAGATATCCATCTGCAGAGATCACTTCTTTCATGAATTATTCGGATGGCATCGACCAAATAAAATTTAAAGATCCGGAACAAAATGAGGCATTGATCTCGTATGTCAATGATAGCTGGAAAATGACCTATACAGAGATCAGCGATATCCAACAACTCCCCATTGAAGTTCAGACTGCTTTCCTGCAAGCCGGATATATTGGCGTACAGGACATTGAGATATTTAAAACAGAACGAGCAGGGATAACAAGGCCCCTTTACACATTACATTTCACGTATCCCTGGAAAAAATCCGACAACATGCAACATTATATTTATATCAATGACGACGGACTTTACTTGAGAACCCTTAGATGTACTCCAAACGATACACGCTGGTTTGTAAATCTGCCCGAAGACCATTTTAATTTTATACACGAAAAATATAAAGGGGCAGAGATAAGAGGATACATGAATGACGGAGAGCATGAATACTTCATCCTTCACAATGATACAATTAAACATGTTTTCTTTCATGGGGAAATAGCAACAGACAGAGGTTTCTGGAGAAGGACAGTGTATGAATTAAGCATGGATACTCCTATCCCGGACAATGTTGCCAAAGTATTAAAACATGACAACCCGGACTTTATCTATACAAACCTTTACTATATCGAATCTGAAGAAGGAAACTCATATCTTTTCCAGGATAAAAAACGGGATGACGAATTAGGATACACTATCGGCGAAAACCTCCAGCCTGCTGAAGAATAATACGACTTTATCACTTTCCATATAAAACAAAAAGAGACAACTGATGCATTAATGACCGGTTGTCTCTTTTATTTTATCCAATAATATCTTCTTTATTCCATCAACATAAAGTCAAGCTGCTTACGTTCCAGATTGGCATTTGCGATCTTCACCGTTACAGGATCACCCAGACGGAAGCGGCGTTTCTTACGACGACCGATCAGGCTGTATGTCTCTTCATCCATATCGTAGAAATCATCTCCTAAGTCACGGATAGGAACAAGGCCTTCGCACTTGTTCTCATTCAGCTCAACATACAATCCCCATTCGGTAACACCGGAGATCACACCGTCGAACACCATGCCCAACTTATCCTGCATAAACTCAACCTGTTTATACTTGATAGACGCACGTTCAGCATTTGCCGCAACCTGCTCCATCGTAGAACAATGGTCGCATTTCTCTTCATATTTTGCTTTTACCACGCTGCGTCCGCCTTCAAGATAACGTTCCAGCAAACGGTGCACCATCATATCCGGATAACGGCGGATAGGAGAAGTAAAGTGGGTGTAATATTCAAAAGCCAAGCCATAATGGCCGATATTCTCTGTCGTATAACGTGCTTTCTGCATCGAGCGGATTGCCAATGTTTCAATCAGATTTTCTTCCGGTTTATCATGTACTTCATCCAGCAAACGGTTCAGGTTGCGGGAGATATCGATCTTACTGCTGCCTTCCGTTTTCATCTTATAACCGAAGCGGCGGATAAAGGCGGCAAAATTCTCCAGTTTATCCGGATCGGGCAGATCGTGGATACGGTAGACAAACGTTTTCTTTGTCTTTCCTTTAGGCACTTTACCTACAAATTCTGCTACTGTACGATTCGCCAGCAACATAAATTCTTCAATCAGTTTGTTGGCATCTTTCGATTCCTTGATATAAGTACTGATCGGTTTTCCGGTTTCGTCAATTTCAAACCTTACTTCAAAGCGGTCGAAGTTAACGGCTCCGTTCTTAAAACGTTTTTCACGCAACTTCTTTGCCAATGCGTCCAGGACCAGTATTTCGTCTTTATAATCACCTTCGCCTGTTTCGATCACCAACTGCGCCTCTTCGTAGGTGAAGCGGCGGTCGCTCTTGATCACGGTACGTCCGATACGCGATTTCTTCACGTTGGCCTCTTCGTCCAGTTCAAAAATAGCGGAGAAGCATAACTTCTCTTCGTCCGGGCGCAAGGAACATATCTGGTTACATAACCGTTCGGGCAACATCGGAATCGTACGATCCACCAAATAGACGGAAGTCGCACGGCTTTCCGCTTCACGGTCGATCAGACTTTCAGGTTTTACATAGTGAGTTACGTCGGCAATATGCACACCCACTTCCCAGTTTCCGTTATCCAGCTGGCGAGCCGAAAGGGCATCGTCAAAGTCCTTGGCATCTTTCGGGTCGATGGTAAAGGTCAGGACTTTACGGAAATCCTCACGCTTGGCAATTTCTTCTTCCGGAATAATCTCCGATATCTTATTTGCCGCCTTCTCCACATTTTCCGGATAAGTATACGGCAGGCCGAATTCTGCCAGTATCGCATGCATTTCGGCTGTATTCTGACCGGCCACACCCAGGATATCGACCACTTCACCCAGCGGGTTCTTGGCTTCGTCCGGCCATTCAACGATACGGACAATGGCTTTATCGCCATTCTTGCCGCCTTTCAGTTTTTCTTTCGGGATAAATATATCGTTTGCCAGCGTCTTGTTCTCGGTGATGAGGAAGGCAAAGCCTTTCGTTACCTGCAATTTGCCGACAAATGTCTTTTTCTGGCTTTCCAGTACTTCGATCACTTCGGCTTCCGGTTCAGCGCCCTTGCGTTTGGCAAACAACTGCACCTTCACTTTATCACCGTCCATCGCATGTCCGGAATTCCGTTCCGCCACGAAAACCGGCGCACCACCATCTTCCGGTATAAACGAGTTTTTCCCGTTGCTCCGGCGTCCGAATGTACCGATCGCAGTGGTACCCAGACCGTTATACCGATAACGTCCGCGGTCTATTTCTGTAATAAAATTTTCGGCAGAGAGATCATACAGCAGGTCTACAACCTGTAGCTTCTGCACCTGGCTCTCTACGCCAATCAGTTTGCTAATCTGTTTATAGTTAAATGGTTCCTTGGGAGAGGATTGAAAAACGGACATAACGGAGTGGAGCATGGCTTCTTTCTTCATACGTTTAGCCTTGTTCTTCTTCGGTTTGTTTTCTCTATTATCCTTCTTCCCGGATTTGTTTTTCGTCATATATTTTTTGTAATTAAATGAGAGATAAATCATCTCTCTCACAAAATAAACAAATATAATCGATATACTGTTTACAAACAGGTTAAATTATATTGTTCACTTTGCCGGTTGTTTAAATTTGTAAGGCTCCGGCCCGCTTGCTCCGGGTTTACAAACAAAAAGACTACCGCTAAGGGGATATTCTTCCAGTTGTTGTTCCGAAAGTCCGGCCCGTGCCGTTGTAATGTAGAGCGTATCCATATCCTTGCCGCCGAATGCACAAGAGGCCACATTGGGAGCCGGAACTTCTACTTTTCCCAGTAACTCACCCGTATAAGGATTGTAGCAGTACACACCGAAACCGCCCCACTGAGCTACCCATAAATTATCGTTGCTATCGATCGTCATCCCGTCAGGAGCCCCTGAACCGGGAGGTAAGGTGACGGCAACGCCATCAAACAGGATTTCGCCTGTCTTTTCATCATACCGGTAACGAGCCACCTTACCGGTCGGAGTATCATTGTAATACATGTATTTCTTATTGGCCGACCAGACAATCCCGTTAGAGATGGTAACTTTCTCCAACTTGGTCTCCACCGTTCCGTCAGGCACAACCGTATATAATGTTCCGGCACCTTTAGGCGCCCCGAATCCCATCGTTCCGATCCATAAACGGCCTGCCGGATCACATTTTCCGTCATTACATCTTACTTTTCCTTCATAATCGGGAATAGGTGCCACAGATGACAAACTTCCGTCATTCAAGTTCACCCGTACAATCTCATCCTGAAGAGAGACAACCACCGTGCTGTCCGTCTCCGGCACCACCGTCGAAACCATACGGTCGAACTCCCACGTTTTACAGTCCTGCTTGTCCGGATAATATTCATACAAGGTTTTTCCTTCGATATCAACCCAGAATAGGGTATTTCTGTCCGGATGCCAGATAGAACCTTCACCGGTTGTTGCTTCTGCTTTAAATGCCAGATCCGACTGGATCATTTTAGGAGCCGAGGAACATGATGTTCCTGAAAGAAAAGGGACTGTTAACATAAGGGTCACTATTAAATTTTTCATGGTAAATAATCAATTTCGCTGCTCATTATATCAATGCAAATATAAAGTATTTTAATCATTCATAAAGAATAGGCAGGAATTTATTCCTAAAGAAAAAAAGTATTCGTCCCGCCCGGTAGCCCGCCGGCAACAGTGTTTTTAACCTGCAATCAGATCGTTTCACTTATTACCTTCAGGAGAAACAGTTGTTTCATCATAGTGAAACAACTTGTTCCTAGTAATGAAACAACTGTTTCTACCTAATGAAACTATATACACATGCCTAGGTAATACTATTTTCCTCCTAAAACAGATCCGAACAGGCACAGGGTATCATGTTAAAAGTCCTAATCTTAAGTCTAAAAGGTCGATGTAACGAATTTATTATGTAAATTTGCCGTTCTAATAAAAATAACCAATGGGTGTAGTAATTAAAGAAGTTACCAGCAAAAAAGAACTGAAGAAATTCGTTAAGTTCAATATTGATTTATATAAAGACAACCCCTACCATATACCGGGATTGATCGAGGAGGAGATGGTTACACTGGACAAGAAGAAGAATCCGGCATTCGAAGTTTGCGATGCCATCTATTTTCTTGCCTACAAAGACGGTAAAATCGTCGGCCGTATCGCCGGAATGATTAACCGCCGTAGTAACGAAGTGTGGAACCAACAGCGCGCCCGCTTCGGTTTTCTGGATTTCATCGATGACGCAGAAGTCGTAGACGCTTTGTTCAACGCCGTTGAAAAATGGGCTGAAGAACAAGGAATGAAAGAGATTCACGGCCCGCTGGGATTTACGGATATGGATCATGAAGGTATGCTGATCGAAGGATTCGACCAACTCGGAACCATGGCCGCCATCTATAACTTCCCTTACTACCCGCAGCATCTGGAACGTATGGGATACGAAAAAGATCAGGATTGGCACGAATTTAAAATATATATCCCGGAAGGTGTACCCGACAAACACCTGCGCATCGGAGAAATAGTAAAAAAGAAATATGGCCTTAAAACAATGAAGTTCAAAAAGACGAAAGAGATATGGCCGTATGCACAAAAGATTTTTGAAACACTAAACGAAGCGTATGCACCATTATATGGTTTTGCTCCACTGACCCAGAAGCAGATCGACTATTATGTAAAAATGTATATCCCGATGATCCGTCTGGATCTGGTGACTCTTATCATCAGGGAAGAGGATGACACCGTAGTCGGTTTCGGAATCTCATTACCCAGCCTTTCACATGCCATGCAAAAGGCAAAAGGACATTTATTCCCTTTCGGCTGGATACATCTGCTGAAAGCATTGAAAACAAAGCCCAAAGTAATCGATTTGTATCTGACGGGAGTATTGCCTGAATATCAGAACAAAGGGGTAAACGCATTGCTGTTCAACGACCTTATTCCCGTATATATCGGTCTGGGAGTCGAATATGCCGAAAGTAATCCGGAATTGGCAAGCAACAATGCCGTACAGGCCCAATGGGACTATTTCAAACGTGAACATCACAAAACAAGAAGAGCATTTATCAAAAAATTAAAATAAGGATTTTCTATGGAAGAACTGAATTCAACAATGCAACAACCGACAGCGTATAATGACGACGATATCAAGACGCTGGACTGGATGGAACATATCCGCCGGCGCCCTGGTATGTATATTGGTAAACTGGGAGATGGTAGCTATGCGGATGATGGGATCTATGTATTGCTGAAAGAAGTACTCGATAACTCCATCGACGAATATATGATGGGGTATGGCAAAACTATAGAAGTGACCGTCGAAGAAGGAACTGTTTCCGTCAGGGACTATGGTCGTGGCGTTCCGCTGGGAAAGGTGGTCGACGTATCCAGTAAAATGAACACTGGTGCCAAGTACGACAGCAAGGCATTTAAAAAGTCTGTCGGACTGAACGGTGTCGGTATCAAGGCTGTGAATGCCCTGAGCAGCTATTTCCTGATTACCAGCTTCCGCGAAGGAGAGTGTAAACGGGTCGAATACAGCAAAGCCATCATTACAGAGGAGTCTGGAATCCAACCGACTGACGAAGCAAACGGAACACTTATCTATTTCATTCCGGACAAGGAAATCTTCAAAGAATATCAATACAAGGACGAATTCATAGAAAGCCTTTTGAAGAATTACGTCTTTCTGAATTCGGGCCTGACCATTATGTTCAACGGCAAGAAATTCCATTCACGCAATGGACTGGTCGACCTGTTGAACGAAAATATGACCACCGAGCCCTTATATCCGATCATTCATCTGAACGGAGAAGATATCGAAGTGGTTATCACACACAGTAACCAATACGGTGAAGAATATTATTCGTTCGTAAACGGACAATACACGACTCAGGGCGGAACGCATCTTTCCGCTTTCCGCGAAACGCTGGGACGTGTCATCAAAGAATATTATAATAAAAACTTCGAATATTCGGACATCCGTGCCGGTATCGTTGCCGCCATCAGTATTAAGGTGGAAGAGCCTGTGTTCGAGAGCCAGACAAAAACCAAGCTGGGTTCGAAAGATGTCGGTCCCGAAGGTCCTACCGTGGCAAAATTCGTCGGCGACTTTATCAAGAAAGAACTCGACAACTACCTGCATAAGAACACAGATACTTCGGAAGCCCTGCTTCGCAAGATCCTTGAATCGGAAAAGGAACGTAAAGCGATTGCCGGTGTAACGAAACTGGCCCGTGAACGAGCTAAGAAGGCGAACCTGCATAACAAGAAACTCCGTGACTGCCGCATCCACCTCAACGATGCCAAAGGCGACCGGACAGAAGAAAGTTGTATCTTCATCACCGAGGGTGACTCGGCCAGCGGATCGATCACCAAAAGCCGTGACCCGAACTTTCAGGCTGTTTTCAGTCTACGCGGTAAACCGCTTAACAGCTACGGCCTGACTAAAAAGATCGTTTATGAGAACGAGGAATTCAACCTACTGCAAGCCGCCCTCAATATTGAAGACGGACTGGACGGTCTGCGATATAACAAAGTTATCATCGCTACCGATGCCGACGTCGACGGTATGCATATCCGGTTACTGCTGATCACGTTCTTCTTGCAGTTCTTCCCCGACCTGATCAAACGGAATCATGTCTATATCCTGCAAACCCCGCTTTTCCGTGTACGCAACAAACAAAAAACGTATTATTGCTACACCGAAGAAGAACGTCTGGCTGCAATTCAGGCAGTAGGAAAGAATCCGGAGATCACCCGATTCAAAGGCCTGGGAGAAATTTCACCGGACGAGTTCAGAAACTTTATCGGCAAGGACATGCGTCTGGACCCGGTAACGATGAAAAAAGAAGACTTGGTTAAAGATATGCTCGAATTCTATATGGGTAAAAACACCATGGAAAGACAGAACTTTATTATTGACAATCTGGTTGTAGAAGAAGACGTTGTCAATTGAAAATTAAATATTGAACATTGAAAATGAAAAAGCGTATCGCTTTGTTCCCCGGAACGTTCGATCCTTTTACGATCGGACACCAATCGTTGGTAAGCCGTGGGCTAGCCCTGGTTGACGAGATCATCATTTCTATCGGTATTAACGATAAGAAGCAGACTTACTTCACACTTGAAAAACGCTTGGAAGCGATCCGGTGTCTTTATAAAGACGAACCACGGGTAAAAGTGATGTCGTATAACTCATTGACTGTCGATTTTGCAGAAGAAGTCGGTGCCGAATTCATTATGCGCGGTATCCGTACTGTCAACGATTTCGAGTATGAAAAAAGTATTGCCGACGTCAACCGGAAGTTGAGCGGTATTGAAACATTCATTCTTTTTACAGAACCCGAACATACACACATCAGTTCCAGTATTGTACGTGAATTGTTGCGGTATGGCAAAGATATTTCTCCCTTCGTTCCGAAGGAGACCAATTTATATTGACTATTTACGAAACAAAAATTAAAATGAAACGAATCGTAGTATCCCTGCTCGTTGCAATGATTGCCATTACAACGGCTGTGGCCCAGAAACCGAATCAGGATGCCCGCAAATTATCCATGGCTTTATATGCCATCTCGAATCTATATGTAGATCCGGTGGATGATTCCAAGCTGGTAGAAGATGCGATCACCGGTATGCTGGAAAAGCTGGACCCACATTCAAACTATATGGATCCGGAAGAGACAAAAGAGATGACCGAACCTTTGCAAGGCAACTTCGACGGTATCGGTATCCAGTTCAATATGCTGACCGATACCTTATATGTCATTCAGGTAATTCCCGGCGGTCCGTCCGAAAAGGTCGGCCTGATGGCTGGCGACCGTATCATCATGGTCGACGACACCCTGATAGCCGGTGTAAAAATGAAGACGACCGACATCATGAAACGTCTGCGTGGTCCGAAAGGAACTGAAGTGAACATCAAGGTATTGCGAAATAAGAATCCGGAACTGATCGAATTCAAGATCATCCGCGGAAAGATACCCGTAACCAGCCTGGACGCCGCTTATATGGCAGACAAACAGACCGGCTACATCAAACTGAACCGTTTTGCCGCCTCATCAGCCGATGAGTTCCGCGACGCACTTGCCAAGTTGCAAAAACAAGGTATGAAAAACCTGATCCTCGACCTGCAAGGTAATGGGGGTGGTTATCTAAATATTGCCATCGAACTGGCAGACGAGTTTCTCGATAAAGACAAACTGATCGTGTATACCGAAGGTAACAAACAACCGCGCGACGAAGCCAAATCGACAGCCAAAGGCAATTTTGAGGAAGGACGCCTGGTCGTTATGGTAGACGAATCATCTGCCTCTGCCAGCGAAATCCTTTCGGGTGCCGTACAGGATTGGGATCGTGGTGTCGTAGTAGGACGCCGTACATTCGGTAAAGGTCTGGTTCAGAAACCGATCCCGATGCCGGACGGTTCTATGATCCGTCTGACAGTAGCCCGTTATTATACGCCTACCGGACGTAGTATCCAGAAACATTACGAAAACGGTAAACTGGAAGATTACCAGCATGACCTGATCGACCGTTATAATCGCGGCGAGCTAATGAGTGCCGACAGCATCCATTTCCCGGATTCTATGAAATACAACACACTGGAAACCAAACGTATCGTTTACGGCGGTGGCGGTATCATGCCGGACGTTTTCATTCCGGTAGACACAACCCGTTATACGGATTATCACCGCAACCTGGTTGCATCCGGTCTTGTAAACCGTGTTTCCATGAGTTACCTGGACCGTAACCGTGCGGCAATGAACAAGAAATATCCGAAATTCAGCCAGTACAAGAAAGACTTTGTTGTCCCCGAAGAAACTTTTCAGGAGTTAATTAATCTGGGTAAAGAAGATAAGATCGAATATAAAGAAGAAGAATACAACCGTTCAAAACCGCTTATCGCCTTACAGATAAAGGCTTTGATAGCCCGTGACCTGTATGATATGGCAGAATATTTCCAGGTAATCAATGATGATAATGCCAGCTTCAAAGAAGCACTCCGCATTATTAATGATGAAGAAGTCTATAATAAAGAATTGGGTAGGTAACACGTACATTCATATATATAAGAAGAGGTGGAACATTGGCTTGAAGCCTTTGCACCACCTCTTCCATTTTTTACCAGCCCGAAAAAAAGCCAGGAAACACCTCAAAAAAGTCAGGTCTTTACATTTCAAAACATAGGACCTTTATCTGACACTCACCACTTCACCACGTAAATACTTATATTTTTCCCAACAGATGCAACTATCCCAATTACTATCGCATCATATTTATAAAACTATAAACAACTAATTATTATGAAACTATTCATCCATACCCTTGTCTCGACAGCTCTGATTGCTGTAAGTTTTTGTCTGTTTTCCTGTGATGAGAATACCGAAGGCTTCGGTTCGACAGGGAGAGACGGTCTCCCCAGTGCATTCAAAACAGAGAATCAAACAACCTACCTATCGTATTCCGGTAACCGGTTGCTGCAAATGATGAACCAAGACGGTTTCACCACTACTTTCAACTACGAAGGCAATGAACTTCGCGGTATCTCCTACGCTCCTCCTGCTGATCCCAATATAGCGGACGGACACGGCTATACAGGTTTCGAAAAGGAAGAAAATAAAATCATTGTAAATCAAAGTGGAGAACCAAGCATGGATATTTCCTATAATCAGGAAATTGAACTGGATGGAAACGGATTTCCTACAAAAATAACAGATCTGGGTGCATTTCAAATAACTAGCGAAGGGTATAAGAAAGTATGGGATGGAAAATATTACTATGCCTTAACTTTCGAGCCATCTACGAAAAACCTGTTAAAACTCGAAAAGTTCAGCCTCGAAGATTCGACACTTATCACGACCTCTAGTTTTCAATACAGCAACCAACCCGGTTCAATGAGCCAAGTGGAATTACCGTTATGGTTTTTCAGTTATCATTCACTTACATCAGGAATATCTTCCCGCCAGTACCTCAATTATCGGAATACACTTACGGAAGAAACCGTGACAGATGGAAAAACCGGCAACACCCATACGACTTATTACAAATATACTTATAATAAGAACGCATATCCGGTAGCTGTTGACAATGGAGAAGAGAAAATGGATATAAGATATTGACCGGTAATAACGAAGTTAATAATCATAAGAACGTAGGGGTAAACTCTATTCCAAGAGCACGAGCAATACGAAAAAAGCTCGAAATCTGAATATCAGTTTCCCCTTTTTCTACACGGGCAATATAACTTCTAGCTGTACCAACCTTTTCCGCCAACTCTTGTTGGGTGATCTTTAGCTGTTTCCGACGATCACGCAGTATCTCACCATAATACCATGCGATTGATTTCTCATGAAAAGCTGTACGGGATTCGGTTCCAAGTTCCCCATATTTATTATCCAATAATTCACCTGCTGTATGCAGTTTACTCAACTTATTTTCATCTAACTTTCTCATAACTCAAAGTCTTTTAATATCCGTTCTGCTATTTTTATTTGCTTATTATAGTCTTTCGTAGATTTCTTCAGAAATCCATTCAAAAGTAATATTTTCTTTGAAAGAATGATATTATCATCATCAACAGCAAAAAGAATAGTCCTATATTCATTAGTACTAACAGACACTCTCATTTCGTATAAATCTGTATTTTCCAGGTGTTTTACAAACTTCGTACTCAGCACATATTCAGTTCTGATAACATCCATCGTATGCTCAAACTTAGCCTTCACTTTATCCTGCAACATATCATAGAACTTTACAAACTCATCCGAGAAATATAATTCACGTATATCGTTATCTTTTTTACTTGTTGCTTTCATCTCGCAAATGTAACTAATTAGATACAACTAAACAAGCATAATATAAACTCTTGAAAATATTTAACTCTGATTATTATCTTAAAACTTACGAGATATCCGATATCAACCAACAATGAATCACAACTCTACAATCAGTATATCATCTTTGTAGGCTTCACATTCCCCGACAATCTTCCCTTCGGGAGACAAGAGGTAAGAATCGCCTGCATAGATGATACCTCCCAGATCAGTCCCGGCACAATTGACTGCGATAATATTGGCCTGATTCTCTATAGCCCGTTCACGAAGAAGACGATTCCAATCATCACGCCGGGACTCCGGCCAGTTCGCTATATAAATAGCCGTATCATAGCGGCCTTCATTCCGGCTCCAATCCGGGAAACGGAGATCGTAACAGATATAAGTAGCCAAACGGTGTCCTTTCCAGTTCAGGACCAACTGCTTTTCTCCGGGAGAAAAACTTCCTTTCTTAAAACAGTTATGTTTGTCATAATATTCATAATGCTTATCAGGAAAGACAGCAAGTAAGCGATTATAAAATTTCCCTTCTTCTTTATATATTGTAGAGCCGATTATCAAGGCTCCGCTACCAGCCGCCCATTCCTTCATTTTCTCAATGACAGTCGGGTAATAACCCGCTATTTCATCTTTCGTCTGTACAGCGACTTCCTTATCCTTCTTTTTCATTTCGCATCCGGAAACAAACAACTCGGGGAACACAATCATATCACATCCCCGGCATTTCTCTACCCGCTTCTGAAAAGCTTCAAGGTTTGCATCAACATCTCCCCATGCAAGATGTGCTTGTACCAAGGCGACCCGACAGGTTTCTTTCGTTTGTGCCTGAACGGCCATATTAGCCAATAAAATAAGAACAGTCAGCAGACATTTCATACATTCACAGGATTTAGAGACAGGCGCAAATATAAAAATAATGTACCACAACGCGACCGAAACAACCGGATTATATAAGAAATCTGCCTATCTTTGTCTACTATCTTTCTCCAAAGAAGACGAGTAAAAACACTTAAACTAAAAAAATGATTTTATCAGAAACAGAAACTTTAATCTGGGATTGGAACGGAACGTTATTAGACGATGTAGAAGTAAACGTCAAGGTTATCAACGAAATGCTCTCAAAAAGGGATTTACCCCTACTGGATATAAATACCTATAAAGAGATATTCTGCTTCCCCGTCAAACAGTTCCATATCCGGATAGGCATCGACTTCGAAAAAGAATCGATCGAAGAGATATCCGCAGAGTATATGGAACGTTATAAAAACTACGAGAAAGATATAAAGCTGCATGTTGATGTCCCTTTTATCCTGGATGCGATCAATGCAAAAGACATCAGCCAATATATTCTATCTGCTGCCGGAACAGACGATCTATTGCGCATGCTTAACCGTTTCCACCTGACGGATAAATTCAAAGGAATATACGGTTCAGATAACATCTGTGCTACCGGAAAAATCGGAATCGGCCAAAGACTGATAAAAGAGAACTCCCTGGATCCGGGAAAAGCGCTCATAATAGGAGATACATTACACGATGCAGAAGTGGCAAAAACTTTGGGAATAAACTGTATTCTGTATTCGGGAGGACATAACAACTACAATTTGTTAACGAACAAGTCTAAAACAATCAGAAATCTGAAAGACATCCTACCTCATTGAATAGCATGCAGAAAATCCAGCCTATAGCAATGTAATTTTCAAAGCTCACCTTTCAGGCGTCAGTCGTAATCTCCCATTGAAAGATAAACGGTCCGACTGAAAGGTGATATAACCGGACTTAGATTCCGCCAGATAGTTATCCGTTTGCCAATCAATAGTTATCCATTCTCCAACCAATAGTTATCCATTTGCCTGCAGGCAGTTATCCTGCTCGTAAAACATAGGTGTTTCGAAATGTTAAGTCAGGACCTTTGACGACAAAACATATATGCTTTGAAGACAAAAGTCATATGTTTTGCAGAAAGTTATTTTACCTTGAATTTTCGTATACACTTTTTCACAGTTTCATCCCTTCAGCCGGGTACATTGAAAAAACAGGCCATCCCGAACAACTGAAAGCTGAAAGCAGTAGTCTGAAATGACATAGAGAACAGCCCGGACATACAAACTGACACAGTATATAGAATTAATTCTAAAAAACAATTGTTTTTGATCCCGAAAATAGTTGTTTTAATTTTGTGTTAGAATTCCGAACGCACAGTAGTTGTTTCAACACCAGGCTGAAAGGAGTTGATAAAAACATTTTCGTAGAGGATTCCGAGTGTGCCGGAGACTACACAGACAGTCTTGTAAATAGTGCCATCGCATGTCCACTCTAATTCCACCTCTTCCAATCCAAGCCGCAACCGCAACAATTGATCCAAAGTCTTCCTTACATCTTTCCTCATATTTTCTGCCTTTTCTTTGTCGATGGAAGAGAACTCTTTCAAACTCATCAATTTTGTTTTTCCATACGCAACAGCAGGATAGCCTGTACCATCAAGTATAGCAAGCTTTGCCCTCTCCAGCTCCTCTTCCGTAGAAATCTTGCCGATGTATTTATAACCTGTAAGGACATACCCCAGATGATATTCAGCCGTATTTTTCTTTATCATATCCAGTTGTTGTTTCCATAAAACAGAATCGGCCGGTTGGCCAGCGGAGAGATAGGGCGTAGCTCCACACAAAAAGGATGCGCCCATGAACAAGCAAAAAAAGAGACTGATAATAATTGCTTTTGTCTTCATGATGTTAGAGTATATAAAAAGTATGTCATGCACAAATGTAACAAGATTACAGACTAATAAGCAAAACGCCTCTGTGTTTTAATTAATTTTAATCAATTTATTTAAGAAATGAAAGCAAATATAGGAAATGACAGCATTGAGGCTCTCTTTTAGTATGTAGTTAAAAATAACAATACAAACAACACACCATACATTTTACAAATAAACGATTAAATAACAAGGATTATATAAACAACAAAATAAAATTTAAAGGAACAAATCATTCTTCATACCCAATTCAAATTAAGTAAAAACTGAGACAAATTAATTTGATACAGCATAATTCTTATTGATAACAACACCATAGTCTTCGTAGAACTATGGCATTATTTCTCATATTATTTAATTAATAATACAAAAGAACAAGCTTTTTAAAGGCATAAAAATGGACAATATTACTACAATGATGGACAATATTTCGATTTCTCATAAATAAATGCAATAAATTGCCATTTATGTCTCCCAATTCTTCGCCTAATGCCATGGTTCTACGAAGACTACAGCATTAAAGTTAACGTATACTAATTACAAACCAGAAAGACTACAGTCTTTCACAAATAACATTATAACATGACCTGAAATACCCTTAGTCGCATTATTCAATTACATACTCTAAGAGAATGTGTAATCTTTATTTGTTAAATTAGATCTAATATGATCCTCTTTTGCTATACCATGCAAAAGCCTGCTTACATACAATCATCATTATTCAGTTGCAAATGAATAATTACTGATTGTACTAACGATACTTTGCACCTAGTATTAAACATAGTACATTAGACAATGAAAACCTCAAAAATTAATGTAACCTTATTCTATCTATTTACCGCATTTCTTTTCATAGGAGGACTTACAGCTTGTAATGATGACAACAGTTCTTCTGAAGATAATCCGTATTCCCCTGATAAACCGTTGGTTGTATCAAGCATAGGTCCCGAAAAAGGAGGAATAGGAACCCGTGTAGTGGTGAGTGGCTCCAACTTCGGAAATGATATATCCAAAGTAAAATTGTTTTTCAATCAAAAAGAGGCCTTGATCCTTAAAGTACAAAACAACGCTATCTATGCCATGGTCCCCAAACAACCCGGAGAACATTCTACCATCAAAGTAGCAGTAGAAGATGGAGTAAATTCAGACGGATCACCCAAATACAGGGAAGAAACGCTTAAAGATAAATTATTTAAATACAACATTAAAGCCACCGTTACTACTGTAGCCGGACAATTAGACGTGAAAACGGCTAAAGACGGCCCGGCTCTGGAAGGTTCATTCGGACGTCCCGTCATGCTAGCTGTCGATGATGAAGGGACTGTATTGATTGCTGACGATGGAGGCAAGATGGTTAGGATGCTTTCCATCCAGG
Organism: Parabacteroides sp. ASF519; assembly: GCF_000364265.2. Lineage (NCBI taxonomy): Bacteria > Pseudomonadati > Bacteroidota > Bacteroidia > Bacteroidales > Tannerellaceae > Parabacteroides > Parabacteroides sp. ASF519. Next base: position 103,627 of record NZ_AQFV02000006.1, read on the forward strand.
ACAACAAACTCAACACTGTAGTTTCCGGGATGCATGAGCCCTGGCAATGTTCATTCAATCTGGACTTTACAAATTATTATGTACTGGAAAGACGTACATCCATGCGCCCGCTTCTTTTCTACGGATTGTATAAATCGAGCAACTGGCAGGAAGCTGAAGCTTATTATGATCAAAAAAATGACAAAGGTGACTACATCGCCGGAGCCATAGATTATTTTGGGCTGGCTGCCGACAATGACTATGTTTTCCTGTTATCCTCTTCAGGTAAACGCCTGATCCGTGTAAGCATTGCAACAAAAAAGGTAGAGCTGATCGGAGAGAATCTGAATATGGATTCATGGGCACACATCGCCTATAATAAGAAAAACGGATATCTCTATATCACTTCCGAAGCCTGGGGACGCCTCTATCGCCTGAATCCTTATCATACTCCTGCCGGACATTCTACTCCATGGATTACACAAAACGAGATAGAACATATCGTTGGAACAGGTAAAGGCGCGGCTAAAGAAGGAAACGGAAAAGCCGCACAACTCGGAGAGATCGAAGGAATGGCCGCCGACCAGGAAGGAAACGTCTATCTGGCAGACTACACCAACCATGTAATCTGGAAAGTAGATGAGGAGTTCAATGCAACCATCTTCGCCGGAGTTCCGGGAGAATCCGGATATAAAGACGGTAAACCCCAGGAAGCACTTTTCAATAAACCTTATGATGTAGCAGCTACCCCCGACGGTATCCTATATGTGGCCGACACCTACAATTATTTGATCCGTTGTATAGCTATTCAATAACCATAGATTAAAGTACATAAAAATGAAAAAATATATAGCATTGATCGTCTTGTTTTTGACGATGCTGCCGGCTTTTGCCTCAGCGCAAAAAACAATTAATATTCAGGGAGTAGTCACCGACTCTAATAATGAGACTCAGATCGGTGTAAACATATATCCGCGAAACGACCAGTCACATGGAACCGTTACAGATATAGACGGCAAATATACCATTCAGGTCAAACCTGGCACAACGCTCGTTTTTTCTTATATCGGATTCAAAACACAAGAGATCAAAATCGGCACGGCCAAGGAACAAACAATCAATGTGGTACTGGATGCCGATGCACAGCAACTGGAAGAAGTCAGTATCGTAGGATATAGCACACAACGAAAAGTCAGCGTAGTCGGAGCCATTACAAGTATTAAACCGACGACATTGAATGTGGGTGGTGTAACTTCAGTCAGTAATGCGCTAGCCGGACGTGTAGCCGGGCTGATCGGCGTTCAGCAGAGCGGCGAACCGGGCAGCGATGTATCCGAATTTTGGATCCGTGGTATCAGTACATTCGGAGCCAATAGCAGTGCCTTAATACTGATAGACGGGATAGACCGCGGAAGTTCCAGCCTGAACGAACTGGCTCCCGAAGATATCGAGAGTTTCTCCGTTCTGAAAGATGCAACAGCAACTGCCGTATATGGTGCCAAAGGAGCGAATGGTGTGGTACTGATCAATACCAAACGCGGTGTTGAAGGAAAAGTTTCGATCAACGGCAGTGTTAAGACGATGATAGAAACACTACCCAGACTTCCCAACTATCTCAGAGCTTACGACTATGCCAGACTGGCCAACGAAGCCAAAGTAGTGAGAGGCGATAAATCGGTTTATTCTCCCGAGATTTTTGATATCATAAAATACAACATGGATCCGGACCTCTATCCGGATGTTAGCTGGCAGGATGAGATATTGAAAAAACGGACACTGGGTGTACAGGGCAATATCAATATTTCCGGCGGTAGCAAACTGGCCCGTTATTATATGAGTGCCTTTTACCGGACCAACGATGCCATTTACAAACAAACCGGCATGGAACGCTATCACTCGAATGTAAGACGTAATCAATATACTTTCAGAAGCAACATCGATGTCGATCTGACCAAAAGTACACTGATTAGTTTACTCTTATCCGCCAAATTGGTTGATATGAACCGTCCGGGCATGGGCACGACCAAAGAGATATGGGGTGCACAAGCATCCTTAACCCCGTTGACTGTTCCGGTACGCTATTCGAACGGACAGCTTCCCGCTTACGGAAAAGGAGACATGACCTCCCCTTCCGTATTGCTAAATGAAACCGGCTTCCTCACTGACCGTGATAATTCTATAGAATCTTTATTGAAAATAGAACAATCGCTAGATTTTATCACAAAAGGCTTAAAAGCGACGGCATCTCTGTCGTTCGACAACTACAACAATCATCTTACCAGCCGTACCAAAATGCCGGATCTGTATAAAGCGACTGACCGCAACTGGAATACCGGGGAACTGATGACACTCAAAACTGTTGTTGCCGAGCCAATGACTTTCAAAAGTACTTCGTACGGTATCCGTACGATTTATGTCGAAGGTAAAGTGGAATACAACCGGTTATTTGCCGAAAAGCACCGTATCGGCGGACTGTTCCTCTACAATCAAAAGGACTACCAACGCACGGATGCAGACGGTGAACTGGCATCTATCCCGCATCGTAATCAAGGGATAGCCGGACGCCTTACTTATTCTTATAATGATATCTACTTTATAGAAGGTAACTTCGGATATAATGGTTCCGAAAATTTCCCGAAAGGAGAACGCTTCGGATTTTTCCCCTCAGCCGCTTTGGGGTATGTTATTTCCAACTATCCGTTGGTGAAAAAGAAATTACCGTTCATCACGACCCTAAAACTCCGCTATTCATACGGATTGGTAGGAAACGACCAGATCAGTAACGATGTCCGTTTTCCTTATCTTACAACCGTAAATATGAGTGCACCCGGATATGTCTTCGGCGACCAGTACCAAAATTCGGGAGGTGGAGTGACCGATGCCGTACTGGGTTCCACCGGCCTTGTCTGGGAAAAAGCGATCAAACAGAATTTCGGTATCGACCTTACCCTTTGGGAAGCGCTTGACATCACGGTAGATGCTTTTATCGACAAACGAAATAATATCTTCATGGAACGTGCCACACTGCCCGGAACCATCGGCGTAGGCACAAAACCCTGGGGAAACGTGGGCAAGATGAAGAGCTGGGGAGCAGACGGTACAGCCTCTTATACCCATCGTTTTGGTAATGTAGACGTTGAATTGCGCGGAAACTTCACACTGACAAGAGATAAGATCATCGATTACGACGAGGTACCTCCCCGCTACCCTTATCTGGCTAAAAAAGGAACCAGCTATGGTGTGACCCGTGGTTTAATCGCTCTGGGACTCTTCAAAGATGAAGAGGATGTTAAAAACAGTCCTACCCAATTCGGCAAAGTCCTCCCCGGAGACATTAAGTATCAGGATATAAATGGCGATGGCCGTATCGACGATTATGATATTGCTCCTATCGGTAATTCCAACATACCAAAAGTTCAGTACGGATTTGCGACCAGTGCCAAATGGAAAGGTTTCGACATCAGTGTATTTTTCAGAGGAGCAGCACAGGTTGATTATTTCATGGGAGGAAACGGATATTACCCGTTTGCCGGAGGTGTGACCGGCAACGTTCTTTCCATCGTGAACGATCAGAAAAATCGCTGGACACCGGCTTCTTACTCAGGAGACCCGTCGACAGAGAACCCTAACGCCCGTTTTCCCCGTCTTACCTACGGAGAAAATGTAAACAACAATCGGCCCTCTTCTTTCTGGCTTGCCGATGCAGGATACCTCCGTTTAAAAACTCTTGAAATAGGATATACGATCCCTAAAAAAATATTATCGAAAATAAACATGAGCAATTTACGTATATCTGTGCTCGGAGATAATTTATGTGTCTGGGATAAAGTAAAATTATGGGATCCCGAACAAGCAAGCGACAACGGTGCCGTTTATCCTATTACCCGTTCTTATTCAATGGTCTTACAAGTCTCATTTTAATTCATCGAATCATGACAAGCAAAAAAATAAAAACAAGTCTATTTGCCTTCTTATTCGTTATCCTCAACAGTGCAGGAATTACTTTCCAATCGTGTAACTTTTTGGATATAGATCCGTATGTAGCCGATCTGTTCACCCTTGACACTGTGTTTGCAAAAAAAGAATATACACAGAAGTATCTGAATAACGTATATAGTTACCTGGTCGACTACGGTTCGCCAAGTGCATGGACAGACAATGCGCAACCCTGGGTTCTAATTAGCGATGAAGGTGTAGCAGGCTACAAGAGAAACAGACACAACTACAATTATTTCTGTAACAATGAAATGAAAGCGGAAGATCTGGACCACTTCGACTATTGGAATTATTTTTATGAAGGAATCCGCAAAGCCAATACTTTTATTCAAAGAGTAAATGAATGTCAGGAAGTAAGCGCTTTACAACGATCGGAATGGATCGGACAGGCGACATTCGTTAAAGCGATGATCTATTTTGAACTGATGCTGGCCTATGGTCCCGTCCCCATTGTTCCTGATACGCCTGTCGACTTCGACACACCTATCGACCAGATGATGGTCGAACGCAACACATGGGATGAATGCAGCGATTATGTATCTGCCTTGCTGGAAGAAGCAATCAAACTATTACCCACACAGGTCAGGGATAATTCAGAAATCGGCCAGGCAGTAAAAAATTCTGCACTGGCAGTACTGTCACGCCTGACGCTTTATACGGCCAGCCCGCTTTATAACGGTGAAAATTCAGAATTCAGCGATTTTATAAACAATGAGGGAGTACCTTATCTCAATCCGGTAAAAGACATAAAAAAATGGGCCATCGCTGCTGCCAATGCTAAACGATTGGTCGACATCAAACCCAACGATCTCTATACTGTTCCCAAAATGGAGAATACTCCGACTTTCCCTGTAACGGCAGCCGAACAAGGTGATTTCCCGGATGGCGTAGGAGGTATCGATCCTTACCATTCTTACATAGATATGTTCAATGGCGAATGTGTATTAGCATCATCTAACCGGGAGATACTTTTTAGCCGCCAAAGTACGGGAATCAACGGCATGAATAAATATGCCGCCCCGGGTGTACTGAATGCCTGGAATGTATTCTTCGTACCGCAATCACTGGTCGATGCTTACTACATGGCCGACGGACGTACCATCAATAATGCAAGTGAAGCCTATCCTTATGAAGAAGGTTACACAAATACGGATCTGGTATTTTCCGGAGAGAAAAACAGTAATGGCTTTACGCTGCTGAGCGGAACTCATAAATGGTATGCGAATCGTGAAATGCGCTTTTATGCAACGATTGCCTTCAATAACTCCTACTTCCCCTCCACCTCAACTCCTCCCGACAAAGTGGACCAGCAGGATGGCAAAGTGGCCAAATATTTCAGCGACTCAAAAAGTGGACGGGACTATGCCCTGAACCGTCCCCAAGGCGAAGCCGAAGAATACCCGATGACCGGATATCTCTGCCGGAAATTCCTTCATTACGAAGATTCATGGATCAGCGGCGGAAGGCAGAAAACCAAATATTGTCCGGCCTACCGTATGGCCGAAGTATATTTAAACTATGTAGAGGCGATGAATGAACTGGATCAGGCATATACCATCAACGACATTACAGTGACACGCAACACAAGCGAAATGAAACGTTGTTTCAACCTGATCCGTTACCGGGCCGGATTACCGGGCATCACCGACGCCGATGTTGCCAATGTAGAAAGAATGAGGGAGTTGATTGCACGGGAACGTCAGATCGAATTTGCCTGGGAAGGACGTAGATATCACGACCTGCGACGTACTAAAAAAGCAATTATCTACGAGAACGCACCGGTTATGGGATGTGATGTAAGCGCAACAGAAGCAGAAAAGGATAAATTTTACAACATTATCCAGGTAAAAGAAAGAGACTGGATCTACAAGGTCTTTACCCGCAGACAGACTTTCTTCCCCATACCTAAAAGTGAAGTGGATAAAAATCCTAATCTGGACCAGATGCCCGGATTTTAATAACATGTTTTTAGACAAATACATTAATACAGTTTATTATGAAACCAGATAAATTAAAGCTCATATTATTTTCCCTGTCAGCCTTCATATTTTGGAGTTGTTCAAGTGAACCGGCTGATTTTGGTGAACAATATAAAAAAACACTCTATATCGTAAACAGCCGTGATATGCTCTACGTGGGTGAACATGCGTATGGAAGTGAAAACAATTCCATGTCATTTTCAATTTATTGCGCCTCTTCCGAACCTATCAAGTCCGACCTGACGGTTCAACTGGCAATCAACCCGAATGCGCTTGACTCGCTCAATAAAAAAAGTGCATTGGGGAACCCTCTATACATCGACAAAAAATTGTTACCGGAAGCAAATTACACATCGACGGATTTATCGGTGACCATTCCGGCAAATGCTCAATACGGAGTACTTCATATCCCCTTAAAGCCACAAGGGCTTGATCCCGACATCTCGTATGCCCTACCTCTCACGATCGTCTCAAACAGCGAAGGATATGATGTGAACGAAGAATTGAAAACAATGGTTTACGAAGTTAAAATGGTCAACGGATTCTCTGGAAATTATGCGGGTAGTTCTATTGAGTTACCTAAAACAATCCGTTCGGTACAGCCAACCCTGAAAGCCATGTCTTCCAATTCTGTACGGATGCCTATCCATTCATTGTCCGGAGAAGCCAGATACATAAAAACCAATTTTATGCTTCTCACTATCGGCGCGGATAGCACATCTGTTACTATAAAACCCTGGCTGGATGCCCAAATAACTGATCTGGGTAAAAGTACTTACGATAAAACAAGACAAAGTTTCTATCTAAGATACAGTTACACAGATGCAGACGGCAAAACATTCGATATAGAAGAGAAAATAACGAATCTCGACGCTCCTGTAATCGATACGGAGGAATAAGGAAGATTGAAGAAAAAGGGCACATGCTATTCCGAAAAAGCATGCGCCCTTTCTAAAAAAAGCCTGCATCCCTTTGCAACATTTTTATTTATCTGTAACTTCGTATATTCTTCCATATAAGGGAAGTACGAAGTCGCATGAAAACACATTACAACGTTATCAACTATATTTTTCTCTTACTATTTTGCCTTAAAGCATCGGGGCAGGAACCGGACATTGTACTCAATAAACTAACCCAGTTTATTCGTGCGACCGATCAGTTTTCCCAATATATTCCCCACGAAAAAGTCTACCTGCATTTCGATAACACCAGTTACTATCAGGGCGATAATATTTGGTTTACATGTTACGTCGTAACCTCCGAATTGCACCAGGCAACCGAACTGAGCAAAACCCTGTATGTCGAACTGCTCAATCCCGGAGGAGAAATAGTGGACAAGCGTGTCTTGAAAATAGAAGACGGCCGGTGCCATGGTGATTTCACGCTAGGCCAGCTTCCCTTCTATTCCGGATTTTATGAAGTCCGTGCCTACACGAAATATATGTTGAACTTCGGCGAAGACGTTATCTTCTCCCGGCTACTGCCCATATTTAACAAGCCCAAAGAAGAGGGAAACTTCGAAGAGAAAAACATGCTGAAATACGGATACGGCAAATACCCGAAGAAACGGGAGAAGCCTCAAAAGGACAAGAAAGTAACCCTGAAACTCTATCCGGAAGGAGGAAACCTGATCCACGGCATCACTTCACGGATTGCATTCGAAATAACCGACGCATTCGGTAACCCGCTGGAAGCCTCCGGAAAGATCATCAATGAAGACAAAGAAGATATCTCCACCTTTTCAACAGTTCACGAAGGACGAGGTTTCTTCGACTATACACCTGACGAAAGCAAACGAAAAGCAATAGTCGACTACAACGGCAAACAATACCAATTTGATATGCCCAAGCCATTACCACAAGGATTCACCTTCCATGTGGACAACCTGTCTTCTCCTGACAGTCTCGAAATCTCCCTACAGAAAAATAAATATACTCCCGCCGAGAAACTGGGCCTGGTTTTTATCAGCAGAGGACAACTACATGGCTACAGCCTTATTAATGTCATCCATAATGAAACAATCCGGTTCAAAGTAGATAAAACAAACTTCCCGGCAGGTGTTGCACAAGCCATATTATTCAATTCCGATGGAGAAATACTTTGCGACCGCCTCCTATTCAACAACAAAGACAACCAATTTAGTATTCAGTCAAAAACCTCGAAAGAGACATACGAGCCTTACGAAGCAGTCGATATGGAATTTACCCTAACCGACCGGGAAACCAATCCCGTACAAACTCCTTTCTCCTTATCGGTGAGAGACGGCATGAACGAAGTTGCGTGGAATCATACTATCCTGACCGATCTACTGCTGATGTCCGAAATCAAAGGGTACGTCCGCAACCCGTCTTACTATTTCGAAGCGGACGACTCTACCCATCGCTCAGCTCTCGACCTTCTTATGATGGTGCAAGGCTGGCACCGTTATTCCTGGAAGCAGATGGCAGGTATAGAACCATTCGACTTGAAATACAGGCCGGAACAAGGTATCGAAATGCACGGCCAGGTAGTTTCATTTGTCAGGAAAATACCCAAACCGAATGTCACCGTCTCTTCCTTCCTGCTCAAAAGGGGCGAAGAGGAAAAGCCCGGCAATGCGTTCGATGTATTTGTTACAGACAGCCTGGGACGTTTCGCTTTCCGTACAGATATTACCGGGAAATGGAATATGATACTGGCTGTAAGCGAAAAAGGGAAAAAGAAAGACCACCGGATCATACTGGACAGGCTTTTCACTCCGGAACCTAAGAGATACCGCTATGCCGAGATGCAAGTGAACATCGCCGATAGAGCGGAAGGAGATAAAGAAGAAAAAACTGAGCCGGAAGATGTTCCCGATATTCAGGAACCGGAAGAAGATATCAACGCCCTGCTGACTTCTTACGAAGATTCATTGGCCAAAGCGGGAAACAAAGAAAAAATCCTCCGCCTGGATGAAGTAACCGTTACCGCTAAAAAGAGATCACGTGAAAAGGATATCTACAACAACCGATCGAAATCTATCGCCTATTACGACGTTCAGTCAGAATGGGATGATATCACGGACCAGGGCAAATACATCGGAAAAGATATCCATGAACTGATGATAAATATGAATAATAATTTCAGAAAAGCCTTCTCCAGACAGGACGAATATCTGCAATACAAAGGCAGAATGCCTCTTTTTGTAATCAACTATGAACCGACGATGGCTACTGAAATGGATTACAACAAATACAAACTGATCCGGCTCGAAGCCATCAAGTCTATCTACATTAACGAGGATATCTCCACTATGTGTAAATATGCAGACCCAAGAATATCTCCGCTGGAAATAGATAAGATATATGGTTGTGTCGTTTTTGTTGAAACATACCCGGAAGACAAGATTCCGACAGATGCCGGTAAAGGGGTACGAAAAACCTGGCTGGAAGGTTATAGCCAGGTCAAAGAATTTTATAGTCCCGATTATTCAGTGCTTCCTCCCGAACCGGATTACCGTCGCACTTTATACTGGAATCCATCCGTTACTCCGGATGAAAAAGGCAAAGCCAGTATCCGGTTCTACAATAACAGCAGATGCCGGAAGTTCAAGGTAAGTGCCGAGACAATTACAGCAGATGGAATAATCGGGGTTTACAAGTAATCAATACAAGTATAACTGTTTCATCTTCTGGATATCGACTCCTAACGTTTCTGTCAGGAACTTAGTCATGGAGCCATACTTTTCGTCTATCTTATCATAGGCGGCATTCAGATATTTTTCATCGACAGTTACTAACGGGGCGATCTGAGGATAATATTTCAAATACGAATCATATTTACCCTTAATATATTCTTTACTAAGCAAATAATCCTTCATAATCGTCGCCTTATCCACATCGAGAGCCGACAGGATAAGCATGGTCGCAACCCCGGTACGGTCTTTACCAGCTGAACAATGATAACTTAACGGTAAAGAATTTTCATCCTGAAGATATTTAAAGAACTCTTTGTATTTGGCCACATAATCATCATAACTGATCATTTCGATATACCCGTCAATCATGATCTGTGCAGTTTCTTCCTCACTAAGTCCCTTAGATATACTTCCGATAATTTCATCAGAAAATATATTACCGGCATTAATCTCTAAATCATAAGGATTCTTTACAGTAGAAGGCAATTTATCCGGAGCAGCCGGCATCATACCGCCAAATCCACCTTCTTTTTCTGTTGCAGTACGAAAATCGACAACGGTTTTCAGTCCCGTACTTGCCAGATATGTCAGGTCGGCATCAGTCATCTTATTCATTTCGTCCGTACGGAACAATTTTCCCCAACGAACAAATTTCCCCTCTTTATTTTTTATACCACCCAAATCCCTGAAGTTATACGCAGTGACCGGCAACAATCTTTCCGCTAATAAAGCCTGACCTTCAGCCGTCTTAAACAAGAATACGGATCTTTTTCCGGCATCGACGCTCAAATCGAAAGAGCCTTTTCCGTCACCGGTCAGACAAGGTGTATTCATATCGATATCTTCAGCTGTAGAACCGGCATATAATTCCCAGGCTTTATCGGTATCCACACTCAGCACAGCCTTTTTCGTCTCTTTATCACGGGTAATCCCAGCATCTCCGCTTATATCCTTACCCGAATATCCAACAGTCGTTTTCTCATCATCGTCCCCACAAGAAACAAATACTCCGGAGGCACAAAATAGTAGCAATAAACAGCTAAACAAATTCTTCTTCATAACACGCTTTTACTCATTAATAAATATTTTAAAAGGCGCGCAAGATACAGGTTTAAAACCAATTACACAAAAACAGAACCGATTTTAGCCCCATAAATGAAATTTAGAATATCGTTTATTTATTTTGGAATATAAAAAAAGGTAACCTCGTTTGTCATCTTATTTTATCAATGCAAAGCATTCATTAAATTGCAATATAATTGATTTCTGGTCAATCAGTATTTCCATATACCTTAATTTTCTCCTCACAAATCCGCATTGTAATATCTCGAAGCATTTCCACCTTTGGTATAAGTGCATCAATATCTTCTTTTGTGACTACAAAATGAGGATTATAGCGGGCATCCACATAGGCAGCTTTTAATAGTTTAAAAAATCGTTTCTCTTCGGAGGTGTTTTGAGGAAATACATTATTCAGATCATCGGAATAACGTCTTACAGAAGATATTAATTTGGAAAGGTTATGCTGTTTACTGTTTCGTAGTGTATGTGTTAAACGGATAGCATAGTAATAATTTTCACAGGATTGATGAAGAAAAAAAGATGCCTCTTTATAATCTGTCTCTTTGTCAGCCATTATTGCATACTTTAAAAAGTTATTTGCTCTCACACACTTTTCATCAAAATACTCTTGTGCCTGCTCTCTGATCTCTTCAAAGTTTAATTTCCGACGACGAGATAATTTATATCTCCCACTATCATAAAGAATAATTCCTTCCTGCTTTATTTGTGTATAGAAATACCGCCCCTCTTCAATGAACTTATTAAGCTGCTTAATATCATCATTGATAAACTCAACAGGGGTATCGCGGTCAAAATCTTTTCCGGCAAAGAAGATATCTTCTACGTTATCCAAGATGGTTTCCGCTTTTTTACTGTTTATTCCGCTTGTTATCACGTAAATGTCATAATCTGATATTTTAACGGTAGGAATACCGCCGTCTTCAATCCGTATACTACGGCGAACATAATTGCCCCTCGCATAACTTCCATACAGAATAATAAACTCCGTCTGAGGTAAGCGACGAAGTATCTCCGTTACAAGAAAATTCAGTTCTTCCTGTTTGTCTTTAGGCAGATAAGCGATCGAGTCTTTCATTATGCTTGATTATGTACAACGTTAAAATACAAAAGTACATTATTATGTGAACAACTGCTACTTATTGGATCTTTCTTTGAATCTGTCGGCAAGAATTTCTTTGCAGACTTCTTTAAGCTGACCGATAATCTCTTGTCCTTTTTTACGGGAAATACGGATACCCTCGCCCACGACAAGCATGTCTTCAATAGTTGGATTTCCGCTGCCGTTAGCAGTTGTAGCGTGTTCACCATTATAACCGCCACTACATCTTGTCAAATCGTAGGCTGGTGCCAATTCCCATTGGGCGTTCCTATAATAAAAACTGAAGTTTTTAGCATGGTCGTCTTTGTTTTCAGCCAGTATATTAAAGACCATTCTTCGGAACATTTCTTCCACCTGAACAGGGTCTTGCGTGATGACCCCGGTTAAAGCCAATAAATTCTCATAAGTCAATGCCGGATAATGGATAGATTGGTTAAGTAAAGCTCCGGCTGTTGCGGTGTGTAAACGTTGACCATCTTCTATATCAAATCGTTTTGTAGCAAAATATTTATTTTCAATAAGTTTAAAGTCAGGCACATTGATACCTGATGCACGAGCAGCTTTATTATATTGATATTCCATTTTACCCATATCTTTCGGATCATTGATATGACGGAATTTCAATATCCAATCTCCTTCCTCATCTTTATAAAGTGATTTTGGGCGACAGCCACCTGAATTACCACTATTAAAATAAAGAACATCGACATCCTTATCCGTTTTCTCGGCAAGCACCTCGAGAGCTAAATTTTGCATATAATCTAATTCCGGTAGACCTTTTGGCTCACCGATATATAATTCAGGCACATACGATAAGGCCCCCATTCCGGAAGCGCCAACAATACTTAAACGTTGCACAGGAGTCAAGCTGGTATCATCTATCCCCTCTTTTTGCAATATTCTGTTTAAAAGATAACGCCCGTACCCGTCAGGCAGGCTGTCTTCAAAAATTCCAAAATTGCCATAGAAAGGTTCTATGGGGGCAATAAACAAACCTTCTTTCAAGTCTAATTGCCTTGGAGCAATAGAAAAACCGGACTTTAGCCATTCTTTATCATATTCAAAAGCACACCTTTGAGTAGGAGTCATAGCAAGTTCACCCACCTTTTTGTCTCCATAGAATACAGACACTTTATTTATCTGTCTGATTTTCTCCAAAGACCTTATTTTCCTGGTTTCACTCTTTTTCTTTCCTGACATTACGGCTTCCTCTTTTCCTGTTTAAATTCCTGTTTATCTCATCCAGTTCAGCCATTGTGTTGTATAATGGTTCTGACAATAATTGTTTCAAATCATTGGTATATCCCAACGCTTTTGCCAATGCAACAAAAGAAACTAAAGATATGACATGCTTCGTTTCAAATTTCGCGATTGTAGCAGCAGGAACCTTACTCAAATCTGCCAAAGCATCTCGTGAGAGGCCTTTTTCCAAACGTCTCTTCTGACAGTTTTGTGCCAGAACCTTCATTATGGCTTCTGTCTTATCTTCGTCGAATGTATATAATAAAGTCATACTATAGTAGCAATAAACGGCTTAATCAATATTATTGTATTAGTTACAAAGATAATATTTATTTCCAGTAAATACAAAAAGGACAACTATCGAAAGTGTCAATGTATCTATATACCACTCTGCTCCCCATACTCCTTAATTTTCGCCTCACAAATCCGCTTCGTTATATCCCTAAGCAATTCGACTTTTGGGATAAGCGCATCGATATCCTCTTTAGTCACGACGAAGTGAGGATTATACCGGGCATCCACATAAGCGGCTTTTAATAGTTTAAAAAGTCGTTTCTCTTCAAGTGTGTTTTGAGGGAATACAGTACTCAGATCATCGGAATAGCGCCTGGTGGTAGAAGATAATTTGGATAGATTATGTTGTTTGTTATTTCGCAAAGTAAATGTCAATCGGATAGCATAGTAATAATTTTCACAGGATTGATGAAGATAAAAAGATGCCATTTGATACCTATCTCTTTCTTTATTTGTTATGGCATCATCAAAAAAGAAATTTCCTTTTTCAAACTTCTCATTAAAATAATCCTGTGCCTGTTTCTTTATCTCATCAAAATTGAGTTTTCTCCTACGGGACAATTTGTATTTTCCACTATCATAAAGTATAATTCCTTCCTGCTTTATTTGTGTATGGAAATACCGACCCTCTTCAATAAACTTATTAAGCTGCTTAATATCATCGTTGATAAACTCGACCGGAGTGTCGCGGTCAAAATCTTTTCCGGCAAAGAAGATATCTTCTACGTTATCCAGGATGGTTTCCGTTTTTTTGCTGTTTATTCCGCTTGTTATCACGTAGATGTCATAATCTGAGATTTTAACGGTAGGAATACCGCCGTCTTCAATTCGTATGCTACGGCGAACATAATTACCCCTCGCATAACTTCCATACAGAATAATAAACTCCGTCTGAGGTAAGCGACGAAGTATCTCCGTTACAAGAAAATTCAGTTCTTCCTGTTTGTCTTTGGGCAGATAAGCGATTGAATCTTTCATTATGCTTGATTATGTACAACGTTAAAATACAAAAGTACAAAAAAAGCAGAATTGCCTTTAGCTTTTTGATTCTAAATCATATATTTACACAACGTTCCTGTTTTTATTTGTTTTGTTTGATAGTACAGAATGAATAAGTCTATATAATACAGGCAATTAAAATATCATAGTATTAATATAAGCTCGATTCCTCCGAATCAGGCTTAGAAAGGAACGTATTCATATGGACAATAATAATATAACTGGAATAAAAGGCTATTACTATCTGCTACAACAAATTACTTCTTTATTAAATCTGTCATTACCAGAAATCAGACAGAAATATATAAACTATCCATATTGCTTAATTGACTATTTCGAAAAAAATGTGGAAGAAAAATCGATCGAGATACGATTTGACCAGGAAGCATTTACGATGACTTGTCTTTTCAGCAACGAAGGTAAATGTGAGTTTGTTTATTTATTCCCTGATAAAAATGAGTATGTAAAGGGGTTCATCTCTTATCTGGAGATAACCCAAAACTACGACTATTTAATGAATAGATGGGCGATACCAGGTTGTTACATAAAAGCGAAGGCAATAGAACATCTATCCAATAATATTTGCCTGATGTTTTATAATTAACCGGTAGTCCCTAAACCATAAGAAGACTATAGCAAAAGCCTTTTTATACTTTCTTACAGGCACGGATTATACGGATTTGACAAATTGCTTATTTATCTAAACAATGAAATCTGTATAATCCGTACTTGAATTATATTATTATGAAGAACTCACGAATATCAAACTGTCAATTCAACCCTCCTATGGAAAGGCTGCACGGGAGAGAATCAAGACCTGCTACCTTTTACATCACTGTCAGCAACTTAAGAAATAACATATCATCTTGCCTGAAGCAAACAAAACAGCATTATGCTGCCCATATCAAATAAAACAAAACAATCGACCAAATATTTATCGTATACACTACATATTGTCAATCCACTTACAACACTCATCTGCCTTGTTATAGAACACAAAAAGTGTTATTCAACATGCTTTTATACTACAAAATAGCTTCAAAAGAGGCCATAATCAACACTTATTAACAAAGAATTTCCCTTTAAATAAATCCCTATCTCATTTAAAATGAAAAAAAATTCGTTTTAAACGAGATGGAAAATCCTTTTAAACGAATTGCAAAAGTCATATACCTAAAGGGGATTGTTAAATATTGTATTCAACACTCTTCTATAACACTAATTTGACATAACATACAAGTTACTAAAAGAGCTATAATGAAATCTTTTTATTCAAAAGAAAAGCAATATTACCTCATTTTGTCAAATTCCATAATTTCACTTCAAAAGTTCGTGTTGTCATCTTATCATTTCACGTAATATCCCACTTTAACACATTGCATTAAAGGATAAAACAGCTGTTTTCCAAATATTTACTATCTTTGGAGATGAGTAAAAATTGTATTCTTAGAAAATACAATTGCCACAATGGAGTCTTAAATCAAATAAAAAGAAAAGACATATGCTTGAATCCAAAAACGTTGATAGAGCAGGTACTACTTTCGGCAATATTCTGACCGACAGGTTGATTATACGGTTAGCAAACCCGGATGATGCGGAAGAAATATACGCTTACCGCTCTGATACTATTGAAAACCAATATCAGGGCTGGTTCCCCGAATCTGTGGAGGAAGTTCGTAATTATATAACCAATATGCCGGTGACTATAGATATAGCCGACATATGCTTTCAATTTGCCATTCTTACCAAGAATGAAAACCGTCTGATCGGAGATTTGGGAATAATCTTCACAGGACACGAAAGAATGCAGGTAGAGGTCGGTTGTACGTTGAATAAAACTTTTCAAGGCAAAGGATATGCCACCGAAGCATTAACGGCAATGGTAAACTATTTTTTCACAATCCTAAAGAAACATCGTATTGTAGCATCTATTGATCCAAGAAACACCGCCTCTATCCGACTTATCGAACGACTGGGATTCAGGAAAGAAGCTCATTTCAAAGAGAGTTATTTCCTTCGTGGCGAATGGGTAGACGATATAATTTATGCCATGCTCGATAAGGATTGGGGTAACAAATGAATACTTACACTTTTTCCAATGCTGCGATCATATTTTTCTTCGCTTATATGTATCTCTATATTCCCGGAGCAATTGATTGACCATAGCATCACCACCTTCAAATGTTCTCATCCGCTTCAACATGCGGGCTACACAATCATAAGCAGAGGAATGAGTTATTAAAGCCTCTTCCTCTACATAGTCATGGTAAATATCCAATATCTCTTTTTCGAAATGTGGCTTTAGAGAAAATTCTCGAACGAGCCAAGTATTTTAAAGAAAAGCTAAAGGTATTGTTTCCGGCTGATACGCAGCAAACGGAAAGGGCAGGAATAATCATTTGCCTTACGTCGTTAGTCCTGAATATTCGTTTTGCGGAACGGATGCAGCAGTTACAAGACAATGATATGAAATACCGTTATCTCCTGATGAAATGAAAAGCGGACGGGAAAAGCCTTGATTTGCTGGAGATGAATTTTAACCGGAAACGGGATAATGTATTTATTCAAAGCGTAACAGATACGGTTATAGATTTTGAATATCGTAGCAGGTTGTCATCTTCAGGCAGCACCTTGAAGAGGTGGTTTATCAAGTTGCCGTTTAAACTGCTCGGGATATTTTATTTGCTATTCTAAAATGTGTATTTCATTATTTATTAGTCCTATTGCTTCATCAATGAGATACCAATAAGACATTTTCACTTATATTTCAGTGAGAAAGTAGTTTATTCTTGTGTCTTGGGTACAACAACAGTAAACCATTCACAAAGCAACCTTGTTTCTCCTGTGAGTTTTAACCCAATTTTCTTTAATATAGAAGAATAGTATTCTGTATGAATTCTTTTCCAATTTTCTAAACTTACATCTCCTTCTTCTATTGAAAATTTTTCTGTAATACTTTCGAATTTTACAATTTCAATTTTAGTAATTTGTATTATACAGATTTCTTTATTGTGTGAATCAAGTATAGAAGCAAATTCATTTACTTTTATTATATCTTTGTATTCATTGTAGTGATAATCATATAAAGATGAAGTCGCTGTTTTTTTTCCTGATAATACTTTCATTGCTAATTCATCAGCATTACATCCAAACTGAATTTTATGTTTTATATCCATTTTAATTGTGTTCTTAGTTGATTGATATTAAAAATCGCAGATAATCTAATCAGTATACAACCTGTGTTATAGTTCATTTGCAGTTAGCAGAAGGCATTATATAATAAAGATGCAAAGTAAGGCAGAATGCAGTAAAAAAGTCTTGAAAAAATTCAAGACTCTTTTAATAATATTTTTTTTCGGATATGGCTGACGGTCTCAGGAGTAACACCAATAAAAGACGCAATTTCTTTTAGAGAGACTTCTTCTTTCAAATTGGGACACCGCTGCATTAACGTTATGTACCTCTGTTCTGGAGAATCACAATATGCCTGCAGCATTCGTTTGTATGCCATTTTAAACATAGACTCTGCTACATTACGCCCCAATCTCTGTGTATCTGCGTTCATTTCTAAGAAATCAATTAATTCTTTATATGTTAGTTGATAAACTACACAATCTGTAATGGCTTGAATGCTTACAAGTGCTGGTTCTCTATGGATAAAAGAAGCATAATCACAAACAAATTCTTTCTCGAACGAAAAACAGACAATACGTTCATTTCCAGCTTCATTCATGTAAGTATATCGAAATGAACCATTTTCTATCCATCCAGCAATTAGAGATGGAAAATTTTGTTGCAAGAAGTATTCCTTTTTTGTGTATTCAACTCTTTTGCCTTTTTCTAAGAAAAACTCTTTGAGAATTGTGTAACTATTTAAATGTGATATTGATAAATTGACCTCTGACATAGTATTTCTTTTTGCCTGATGCACAAAGATATAAAGAATATCCTATAAAAGCCTCTTTTTTAGAACAAGTGCGTACATTCCTTTTTCCTAAAACATCTTTTTTAATTTAGAATTATCCAAATCATTTATATGGGATTAAAAAT
Organism: Parabacteroides sp. ASF519; assembly: GCF_000364265.2. Classification (NCBI taxonomy): domain Bacteria; kingdom Pseudomonadati; phylum Bacteroidota; class Bacteroidia; order Bacteroidales; family Tannerellaceae; genus Parabacteroides; species Parabacteroides sp. ASF519. The sequence continues at coordinate 122,006 of NZ_AQFV02000006.1, forward strand.
TTCATTTCTATATTGACTTTGTTTACTTCAAAATTAGAAAAAACATATAAAGCAAAGTTCAAAAATTGTTGAATACTCGTTCCACATCCCCATGAACAAGAAAGATGTTTCGAATTTTCCATTGGTGAATTGTTCGATCTACCTTTTATTCCCAATAGTACCAACCCCAAAGAGGAGGAGTTCAGAAAAAGGTAACCACTTCTTTGTGTATGTTCAAAATAATTACCGCCTAAAAATCATATCTTTGCAAATATAAGCGGATTATAAGATGGTGAACTTCAATGAATACATAAATGAGATTGATTTCTCAGAATTCAAAAAGCACTTTTTAGAAAAGGGAAAGTCAATCGAGATTAAAAAGAAGGATTATTTTGTTAGACAAAATGAGCCATGTAAATATGTGGGATTTGTCGAAAGTGGCATTTTTAGATATACTCGTATTGATAATGCTGGTAACGAACCTATTGTCGGTTATAGTTTTACCGAAGATTTTGTGTGTGATTACCCATCACTGATTAAGCACATGGGGTCATTAACCAATATTCAAGCTGTTACAGATTGTTCTGTGTACGTGTTATCTATGAAAGAACTGAATGATTTTTGGGAAACAAGCATAAATACTCAACGTTTTGGTAGATTGGTAGCAGAAGAAATTTTTGTAGAAATGTATCAACGGCTACTTGGCTTTTACTGCGACACAGCAGAGCAGCGTTATGTTGCGCTACTAAAGCGCTGCACAAACCTCCCCCAGCATATTACTTTAAAAGAGATAGCCTCGTTTCTTGGTGTGACACCTGAAACCGTCAGCCATATACGAAGAAAACTACGGCAAAAATGAAAGTCTTGAAGTATTTCAAGGCTTTTTTTATTCATGTTCTCCAACTTTGCACGTATTATTATTCCCTGAATTATTATCAATTAAAATATAGTTATATGAAAAATTTATTCAGAACATTTGTAATACTGTTTTTGGCAATCGTATCCACTTCTTGCAGTAATGATAATGATGATTTTAGATTTGACTCTGAATCATTGAAACAGACGACATGGGAGGGAGTTAATCTCGTAACCGATGGAGATAAAACTATAAGGACAATTAACGTAGAGATGCAATTCTTTGATACACAGAATGGTCAATATATTCTTAGGGAAGACGGATTCGGAGCTGAGGTATATAAGTTTAACTATTCCATTGAAGGTAAAATTATGAATATAGAGGACGGACCTCTTTTTAGTAAACGTACTATGTTAGAATTTGCTAAAGATAGGATGGTATTAGAAGCACTTAGTTCATACAAGTCGACACTTACCTTAAATCGACGATATTAACGAAACTGTTTATCACCAATTATTACTGACATTTGATAATTAAAGGAAATTATAAGCAAGGGGGACTTATTCTCAAATTGGAGTGAAGTACCCCTTTGCTTGTTTTCAGAAGTTCGTAAAATTGGGGTTCAGGAAAGAAGCACTATTTCCTTCGTGGCGAATGGGTAGACGATATAATTTATGCCATGCTCGATAAGGATTGGGGTAATTGAGTAGGGGGAGCTAAATAAATATCCACATATTGTATTTCTAAACAAATTTGTTTATTTTTGTAGTGATATGAAAGATCAATTAGAAATATTGAAAGGTGTTCACCCTGGCTTATTTTTAAGCAGGGAGTTACGAAATCGTCAATTAAGAAGTGGTGCATTTGCAGAATCCATAGGAGTTCATCCTCAAACGTTAAGTGCCATCATTAAGGGACGAAGAAATATGAACATACCTTTGTCTCTAAAGATCGAGAGATCACTCCATTTAGACGAAGGACTACTAATGACCTTACAGGTTTATTATGATATTGAATTGGAAAAGAAGAAAGAAGCTCAATCATATCATCCTGATCTTTCTATATATCGTAAGATCTTGTTTTGGGATACAGACTTTGATAAATTAGATTGGAACACCAATAAACGGTATATCATTAATCGTATTTTTGAACGGGGAAATGAAAAAGAAATACTTGAAACAATTCGTTTCTATGGTAAAGACACAATCCTGTCGTTGCTGGACTTAAATAATAAGTATGCAGTCAATCTAAAATCTAACATTCAAAAATATCTGAATTATGCCAACTAAACTCAAATATCAAACAGTAACGCCATTACTAAAAAAGGTATTGACACAATTAATGTCCAATGACCTTTTTCACCCCTTCCAGCTTGTAGGTGGAACATCATTGAGTTTACAGTTAGGACACCGTATCTCTGATGATATAGATTTATTTACTGATTACGAGTATGATTCTATTGATTTTAGGGTTATTCAAGACTGGCTAAGAACTCAATTTGCATACTGTAACGGAGATTGTGGTGAAATTGTTGGTTTCGGATGTTCCTATATAATAGGTGACTCTGTTGACGATTCTGTCAAACTCGATCTATTTTATACAGATCCTTTTATTCGTCCTGCAAAAGTCATTGATAATATACGTCTAACGTCTTTTGAGGATATTATAGCCATGAAACTAGATGTAATCGGGCGTGGTGGACGAAAGAAAGACTTTTGGGATATTCACGAATTACATAATACATATTCGATAACTGAAATGTTAAACTTATATGTAGAACGTTTTCCTTACAATCATACGAAAGAAGAAATTATTCAAGGTTTCACTAATTTTGATATTGCAGATTCCGACCCCAATCCCAAATGCTTAAAAAAGAAGAACTGGCAACTGATAAAATTAGATTTCATTGATTGGCTAAAACAAACCTAGCAACCAGCACAAATCAAAAAATCCCTCTAAGAGCATCTTAGAAGGATTTTACATTTTGTGCGGCTGAAGGGACTCGAACCCCCACGCCGTGAAGCACCAGATCCTAAGTCTGGCGTGGCTACCAATTACACCACAGCCGCATTTGGTTTGCGGTGCAAAGGTAAATCTTTTTTATTAATCTGCAAGTATTTCGGGGGAGATTTTATTTATATCAGGCTCTGACAATTCTGAACCGGACAAAAGGCGTGAGATAGCAGCTTCTATAATAGTGTCTTTTCCTTTCTGCATATCTTCTTTGGTCATGGCTACTTCCTGATCCGGGTCAATGCCAAACTCTGTATGTTTCTTGTCTGCATCAAGGATCGGGCAAGCGGAAAAACGGACACTCCACCCTATGGGTAACTCCGTTGTAAAGGGAAAACCGCTACCACCTCCGGTACGGTCACCCATAATCATTACGTGGGGTAATAAACGCATCGTACTCACAAAATTATTCGTGGCACTGTAACAATGACGGTTCGTCAAAACGATAACCGGTTTCTGCCAACGAAGCCGGTCGGACGGAGAAAGATATAAAGGATAAGGAGTGGAAAAGTCATTATGCCCATTCCCTTTTTTATACATGACATAGCCGGTCAATATCTTTTCTTCCAGGAAACGTTGGGTGATCCGGTCCGAATTTGACATCGCACCTCCCCCGTTATTTCGTACGTCAAAGATGATACCTTTACAGTCTTTGAAATGCAGGAACATATTATCCAGATTACTTTCGCCTACCCCGCTGGAGAAATTACCATAGTAAACATAACCCACCTGGTTATCAGACAGACATTTATATTTCAGGCCACCGGCTATTTTATAATCTGTTCCCAGATAATTCTTCTGTATGTCCGAATCGAAATTAGCCGGATAATCCTCATACCAAGCCCAGTAACGGGCTACATCGAATGAAGAAAACAGATTCGTATGTCCGTCCTTCAGTTCCGCCAGCATTTTACCCAATACATCAAATAGGTCGTACTGGCTCATCTTATCATCGATCTGAACACTGTAACGGTCGTGCACTTCATCCCAATCAATATTCTTAAATTCGAAGAAACAATAATTCTCATCCAGAATCCGCCAAAGCGCCTCAAAGTTATCCCTGGGAGACGGATTATACTTATCCGCCTTCTCGCAAGCCGAAAGAAGGATACCCGTCAGGAATAAATAATATAGAATATGTAATTTCATTTTTTCGCTTTCAATAGTAGGCACTGCTGTACTTATGCCTCTGTTTCAGGCGTTTCCCTCCAAAGGAATAAAACTCCTTCACCAGGCCGATCATAAAGGAGTTGGATAAAACATGCGTCTTAATCCCGTTCACATCTGTCCGGTACATGCTGTTCAGATAGCCGGCCCTCACCGTAAAATTTGCTATCGGAAAGTCGAAGGTAAAATAATTCCTCATGGCGAACTTATTATGAAGCGAACTGAACTTTATCACACCGCTACGGTCTCCCTGGCTGAGATAATAATAAGGTTGACCTTTATGGATGGCAAACAGGGCACCGATAAACGGTATTTCCATCTGGTAACGGAAAGTCACCGGATAATTCCCGAACTTAAAACCATAAATCCCCATCGCCGAGAAGTTCAAATCCAGATCAGCCTTGCCCGAAGCCGGATTGTTCGTGTTACGAGTATTATAAATAAAACCACCCGACAAACGACCTGAAAGGCCTGTCAGAACTTTCAGATTCGGCAACAGGTTGGTAAATCGGTAGTGATATCCAAGCGAATAGTCCACAAAACCCACATAATCGGTTGCCACGTCCGCAGCATTCCGGGTAGATGCAAACTCGACATTGAGAAACTGCTGGCGCGATACCTTATAATCCGCCAGCCGGACAATCTTCATCCGTTCATTCTGTATCCGTACACCCCATCCCGTATATTTCGTTTCTATTCCGGGAGTCAGGTAGGTATCCATGACATTGTAACCGCCTATTCCTATCATCGTCGCCTCATTGACCGATCGCGGAATTTCGTCTTCCACATTTTTGTCTGTCTGAGCCGCAAGCGGAAACACCAGACAAAACGACAAAATCATCAGAGAGGCCAACGTCTTCATAGGCTATTCATCAAACAGCTTCATCTGCCCGGTTATTTCGTCTATAATATCCGAATCACTCTCTGTTTGCCCGGTATCGTCATTATCCGGATTACCTTCTCCACTCGTATCTCCCGGCTGTTCCGCAGGAGCGAAGCGGGTTGGTTCAAGCTCGTTGACTGTTTCCACCTCAAAGGTAGAGATACGTTTGCCTTTCGCTTTGAAGCCTTTCACTGCGATAAACTCTTCCGCGTCCAGCACAAGAGGCTCGCGGAAAGCGTCATGACCACCGAATACCACCTCAATACGGGGATAAACCTCATCGGTAAGCAACATCAGGCGGCTCTTCGGATTCTCACCCAGGAAGTTCTGCTTCTTGCTACCGGCTTCCAGCACGAAACGTTTCAGATACGGATATTTCTGGTCGGCATCATATAAAGCGGCCGTCCAAACTTTATTCGAGTTAAATTTCTCTATAATCTGTATATTGTCGTCGTAGTGATTGCTCAGATCAAAGTTCGTCGTATAGAAATCGCCGTTGCGTAAAACTACCAGGATCAGGTCATCGCTCTGGAATTCGCCCAGTTCGTCACCGCGACCGTCATAGTTCAGGCGCAGCACATCCCAGTCGAACCAAACCTGGCGTCCTCCCAACGTAGAACTACCCTTCTGTTTCAGGCTGATCTTATGCACATCCGCCTTTGTCAGGATATTTCCCATCGAGCCACGTCCCTTAATGGCGATCTCGCTGAAATCTTTTTCAAACACAAGCAGTTTCTGGCGGGGTTTCGGTTTAAGGATCACCTTGACCGTTTCAGCTTCCCCATTGGGGTTCGCACTGAAATATAACACCCGTGAACCCTCCGTTCCTTTCGTCACGTCATACTCCTTATCACGTGTCACACCGGTGACGGCAAAACGTTTGATGTAGTTATAACCGACTTTTCCATCACGGTAAATAACATTGTAAATAGTGCGGGTATCGTTACGTTTGAATACATTCACATACAAAACATCTTTCCCGACAAACATTTTATCGCTGACCTTCACAATCTTATACGTCCCGTTACGATAGAACAGGATGATATCGTCTATATCCGAACAGTTACAAACATATTCATCTTTCTTGAGGCTCATTCCCATGAAACCTTCCGCACGGTTGATATAGAGCTTTTCGTTTGCTTCCACCACCTTCGTTGCTTCGATCGTGTCGAAGTTACGGACTTCGGTCATACGCGGATAGTTCTTGCCATATTTCTCCTTCAACATGGTAAACCAGTTGATCGTATAGTCTACGATATTATCCAGATGATGATTGATGCGCTCGATCTCTTCACGAATCTGGGCAATCAAAGCATTGCTCTTTTCCGAGTTGAATTTAAGGATACGTCCCATCTTGATCTCCATCAGTTTAAGGATATCTTCGCGGGTTACTTCACGGATAAAATCAGGCTTGAACGGAGTCAGGCGCAAGTCGATATGAGCCACGGCCTCATCCATATCCTTCGAGTTTTCAAACTCTGCATCCTTATAAATACGTTCTTCAATAAATATCTTTTCGAGGGAAGCGAAGAAGAGAGTTTCTTCCTGCTCGGCTTTCTGTATCTGTAATTCGGTACGCAACAGATGCAGCGTATCGTCTGTCGAATGACGCAACACGTCGCTCACTTTGAGGAAGTGAGGTTTGTTGTCCATGATCACACAACAGTTGGGCGAAATGCTGATCTCACAATCTGTAAAGGCATACAAGGCATCGATCGTTTTGTCTGACGATACGCCCGGAGCCAGATGCACCAGGATTTCTACATCTTTCGCCGTATTGTCATCGACTTTCCGGATCTTGATCTTTCCCTTGTCGTTTGCTTTCAAGATGGATTCGATCACGGAAGAAGTCGTTCTTCCGTATGGAATTTCGCTGATTACCAATGTTTTGTTATCCAGCTTGGTTATTTTAGCACGGACTTTTACCGAACCGCCGCGCTCACCGTCATTATATTTAGAGACATCGACATAACCTCCTGTCTGAAAATCAGGATATAAAGCGAAGTCTTCCCCCTTCAGGTAAGCTATCGAAGCGTCCAGTAACTCGTTAAAATTATGAGGAAGTATTTTAGAAGAAAGACCTACGGCAATACCTTCCACTCCCTGTGCCAGCAGCAAAGGGAATTTCACCGGCAAAGTAACCGGTTCTTTATTACGCCCGTCATAAGATAGCTGCCAAAGGGTAGTCTTCGGATTAAAGACTGTTTCAAGAGCAAATTTGGAAAGACGTGCTTCGATATAACGGGGAGCAGCGGCACCGTCACCGGTAAGGATATTACCCCAGTTTCCCTGGCAATCGATCAGCAGGTCTTTCTGTCCCAACTGTACCAGCGCATCCCCGATAGAAGCATCTCCATGAGGGTGAAACTGCATGGTATGCCCCACGATATTGGCGACCTTATTATACCGTCCGTCATCCAAACGCCTCATCGAGTGCAAGATACGACGTTGCACAGGTTTCAGACCGTCATTGATATGCGGCACTGCACGTTCCAGGATCACGTACGAAGCGTAATCCAAAAACCAATCCTGATACATCCCCGACAGATGATAGGATACGCGGCCTTCTCCCTTCCCGGGTATTTTATATTCCGAATGTGTAGTAGAATCAGATTGCTCACCATTTTCCTGTGAGTCTGTATTTGTCTGTTCTATTTCCTCGTTCTCGTTTTCTTCTGTGAAATCTTCAATATCCTCTGGTTTCATATACTTATATGGTGCTCTATCTTCTTTTTCAGCCTCTGCCGGAAAGTAAATTCCAGCGTGTAAATATACGAAATATTGGCGAGATAATAAAAAAGCATTATTGTTTCGGTGAGATATCTGAATTCTCCCTATATTTGTCTCCTCAAAAATTTAGCGTAATGCTCACACTCGATAAGATTTATCAGGCATCTTTTGCCTTGAAAACAGTTATCCGTCGCACCGACCTGATCAGTGCGCCCAACATCAATCCGGATTCTCATATCTATCTGAAACCGGAGAACTTACAGATTACTGGATCATTCAAAGTCCGCGGTGCCTGCTTCAAAATCGCCCAACTGACAGAAGAAGAGAAGGCCAAAGGCGTCGTAGCCTGTTCCGCCGGTAATCATGCACAGGGTGTCGCCCTGGCTGCCACCACCCATGGCATCAAGTCACTGATCTGCCTGCCGGACAATGCACCGATCTCCAAGATAGAGGCTACCAAATGGTACGGTGCCGATGTTTGCCTGGTCGAAGGCGTGTACGACGACGCTTATCAGAAAGCCCTGAAGCTGAGAGATGAAAAAGGATATACGTTCGTTCATCCTTTTGATGACGAAGACGTTATTGCCGGACAAGGGACTATCGGACTGGAATTATTGGAACAGTTGCCCGACCTGGATGCCGTAATCGTTCCGATAGGCGGAGGGGGACTTATCTCCGGCGTCGCCTTTGCAATCAAACATCTGAATCCGAATGTAAAAATATACGGCGTACAGGCCAGCGGTGCACCAAGCATGCTGAATTCTATCGAGCACAATAAAATCGAACGGATGGGATTCGTCCGTACCATTGCCGACGGTATAGCCGTAAAAGAACCGGGTGAACATACATTTGAATATTGTAAAAAGTATGTGGATGAAATCGTTACAGTCAACGACGATGAGATTTCGACCGCTATCCTGGCTCTGATCGAACAGCACAAATTAATCGCCGAGGGAGCAGGGGCGGTAGCCGTAGCGGCAGCCATGTTCAATAAAGTTCCCATAAAAGGTAAAAAAGCGATCTGCCTGGTATCGGGAGGAAATATCGACGTAACGATCCTCTCTCGCGTTATCGGACGGGGCTTGCAGAAATCCGGCCGATCCTACACCATGACGATCGAACTGGTCGACAAACCCGGACAGTTACAGCACGTTTCTGAAATTATTGCCCGCACCGGAGCCAATGTGGTATCCGTCCATCACGAACGAGTTAGCCATACCGCCGACATCAACGGCTGCTATCTCCGTCTGGAAATGGAAACACGTAACCAGGAACATATCGACCAAATACAATATACGCTGACGGCAGCGGGGTATAAGATTATTCCGGGATAACGTTAAGAGGCTGTCACAAAGACCTGAATCAAAGAAACAGATAACTTTTGACAGCCTCAAAACACGAAAAACTATATTTAATTAAAACACAACATTCTTTCGAATCTTTTCTTATTACTCACCATAGCCAGGATTTTGCTTGATCAGGTTATTAGCACCGATAATACTGTAATGTATCGGGAAGCGATTCAGATTTTTATTATTGGTTGCCTGATGATCCCACCAGCTTTCCGTCACATAAGCATCCCAGCGAACCAAATCAGTACGTCTCCGTCCTTCACCCAGAAATTCCAGTTGCCATTCATCCAACATACGATATTTATCCAAATTGGCAGACGTGACAGGATCAGGATCGTTCCCGCCCTCAAAATAACGCTTCCGGACAGTATTGATCAGATCAGCGGCTCCCTCTTTGTCACCGGCACGCATCTTACACTCGGCCAACGTATAATAAATCTCAGCCAAGCGGATGACAGGAACATCCGGATCAAACTTACGTTTCATCTCATCCTGGTTGGGACGCGGACTGAATTTTACCAGCCGGACACAAGAGTTTTCTTCCGCCATGCCCACATTAGACGGGAGCGATTCGAGATCCGGATACTTCGCATCTTTACCCACTTTGGCAAAATAAGCGACCTGATCGACTACCGTAATTACTTCCCCTTTATATTCACGGCTTCCCGTACAAGTCCATTCCGGATGAATCGGATTAACTAACTTGCCAACAATGAACATGCCTCGATATTTACCGCTTCCTTCATATACATACGGTTGTTTGCGTACATCCCGATCGTGAAATTTTCCATAAGCACCTCCGAGTTTATACGGATATTTCTTACCTGTCGGATCCAGACTCGGTATCAATCCTATTCCATTGTTGGAGCCTGAACCTTCCAGACCGCCCAGATAATTTTTGTAATTATAAGGGACAGACCAATCCCAATAGCCGGCATCCGTCTCCAGTTTTGTATTCTGGCTCGGGATAGACCAGATCAGTTCCGGGCAGGCTTCATTGTCGAAACCAAAAATATTCGTCCAGTCGGAAGCCAACGCATACTGCCCATATTTCCCATCGATGATATCTTTACAGATACCGGCAGCTTCAGCAAACATCTCTTTACCGATATAAGATTTTGCATTGAAATAAAGACGCACTTTCAACGCAGCGGCGGCAGCTCTGTTGATACTTCCGGTCTCTTGCGCTCCCAATTCCTCCTTTAGCGGAAGTTCGGGAATAGCCTCCGTCAATAAAGAATCGATAAAATTAAATGTTTCCAAATCAGTCGACCGCCCTTTGATATCACTTTGCGTCGTCGTATAGAGCGGAACACCGCCAAACAGATCAAGCCCGTCCAAATAAAGCGAAGCCACCAACACTTTCTGCTGGTTCAGCATCGACTCGCGTGTCCCGTCGGCAAAACCCAAAGCATCGAAATCGATTTTAGCCAAATCCTCCAAAGCATCCCAGGCCAAAGCTACCCCCATGGAAAAGCCATACCATCCGTTATTGACAAATGCCATATCTTCGGTATAAGCATGATGATGCACTTTCTGGTAATAGGCCCCGTCATACCAATCGCTACCACGGGTTGGCAGGCAAAATTCATCTGTGCCAATTTCCTGCAAAGCCCAACGATCATTATTGGACCCGACAAACCAACGCCAATGTGTAAACGGACGGTTAAAGCGCTGCCACACGGCATCCTGAGAGGTATAAAACGTTTCAGGAACCGACTGCGAATAAAATGTCGGATCTATATCACAAGACGTAACAGCCAACAGGCTTATGATTCCTGATAAAAACAAATGGATTATATTTCTTTTTTTCATCTTACAATCTGTTTTAGAAGTTAAACTGCATGCCTAATGTATATGTGCGAACCATCGGATAAAAGCGTTCCGTATCCCAAAACTTCTCAGTACCCTGATCCCAGCCGGTAATGTTTACCTCCGGATTCATTCCACTGTAACCGGTAATCGTACAGACATTGCCGACTGTGCCGTAGATACGTATCCGATCGATCAGATTCTTCGTATACTTCTTCATCGGCAACGTATAACCCAACGTAATAGCGTCGATCTTCAGGAAAGTACCGTCTTCCAGATAATAATCGCAAATCTGCTTTTCCCCTTTGATATGACTGAACTTGCCGTAAGCGTCTTTCAACACATTGAAATTACCTTGTCCCTGTATACCATAGTACATATTAATTGTGTTATAGACATCGAAGTCTATCCAGCTACGGAGGTTGACACCCAGATCAAAATTCCTGTAAGTAAATGTATGACTCCAGCCGACAATCAACTTTGGGGTATAGTTTCCGACATAACGTTTGTCATTCTCAGTCTTATCCTTTGCAGGAATCACATTGTTGTCTTTGTCGTACAACAAAAAATTGCCCTCATCATCGAAACCGGCAAACTTCCAGATATAAAAAGAACCGATCGTCGATCCCTCTTCCATGCGTGCCGCATCACCCGGTGAACCCGGGGCAACGAAACCGTTACCGTTTTTATAAGTATTATTTCCCCAAAGCGTAGCAATCTTGCCCGAATTATGGCTAAGATTTAAGTTGGAAGACCAAACAAAATCCTTTGTGCGGATGATATCTCCTCCGACTTCAAACTCCCATCCCTTGACTTCCATACTACCGATATTCTGCCACTGCGTGTTCTGTGTATAAGGAGGCTGAGGCACGGCCACTTCATAAATCAGATTGTCGATCGTACGTTTGAAATAGTCGAATTTTCCATATAGCCGGTTGCCAAATAAAGAATAATCAACCCCTAAGTTCCATTCTTTCTTCTCTTCCCATCCTAAATTCCGGTTCACATTCTGCGTTTTACCGAAAGAATAAGCCCATTCACCATTCGGAAGCATCCAGTATGTATCAGATCCCAGCATATCGGCCATATAAGAGGCATCGAAATCGTTATTGCCTGTCACACCATAACCAAAACGGACCTTCAGGTCATCTACCCATTTTACCTCTTTCATGAAGTTCTCTTTGGAAATACGCCAACCGGCACTGGCAGACCAGAAATTAGCCCAACGATTGTCTGCAGAAAACTTGGAGGAACCCTCATGACGGATGGAAGCAGATAATAAGTACTTATCCCGATAAGCATAGTTAGCGCGGGCAAAGACAGAGAACAGACGTTCCGTGATATTTTTGCCGGAACTCATGCCAGCCTTACCGTCACTCAGATAACTACCTTTGCCGATATCCCAATATTTCAGACCATCGACAGAGAAATTATAGTTATCCATACCGAAATTCTCACCGTTATGCTCGAAATAAGAATAACCGGCGGTAACATTCAAGCTATGATCTTCCTTAAAATCCTTTATATAAGAAAAATATCCCTCGGAAGTCAGATTCTCAGTCTTGCTGAATGCGAGATGCGCATGTCCTTTACGTGATTCGTTCAACTCAGAACGATGCGTCCGCGGCCAATATTGGTGCAACTCCCACTGGCGGTTTTCATACCCCAGGATCTGCTGGTAAGAGAGGCCTGGAACCGGTTTGATATTCAATTTCATATTCACCTCCGGCTTAAACCATTTGTCCACTCCGTAGTAATCCTCCAGCATAGCATCGGCCACCACGTTATAATCGAGCGATTCGTTCAACCACACATTATATCCGGTTTCATTTTCCGGATCATAAGGAGAACGTGTCGGGTTATTACGCATAGCCTGCTGGAAATTTGGAAAATGGTTGTTACGTGCAGCCTGCCGATAATCGACAGACGGATGTATCTCCAACCAATCGTCAAACAGTTTGAAATTAGCATTCACACGCCCTCCATAATCCTGACGTCCATCCTGCTTGGCCACTCCCTGGTTCTTTTCATAGAAAAAAGAAGTATAGACCTGCGCCTTTTCGATTCCGAACTCCAATGCAAGATGATGCTTTTGCGAAAAATTACCATGATTCAGCAATTCATCCCACCAATCTGTATCCTGTCCATAATCGGTACCGATTTCATAATCTGCATATTCACGTCCGGAGAGCATTTCCGGAGCATTATATCCCTGTTTCTTCGTGAATTCGTTACTATAGGTTAGTTTCACTTTTCCATTCGTGTCCGAACCACTTTTGGTCGTAATCAGAATCACACCGGAGGCAGCCCGTGTACCGTAGATAGCTCCGGCAGAACCATCTTTCAAAATGTCGATCGACTTGATGTCGTCTTGCGTCAAAGACCGGATATCACCTCCCGGAAAACCATCGATGACGACTAGCGGAGCTTTGCCGGCATTGATGGAAGTCATGCCACGTAACTGGAATGTGGTGCCTGCATTGGCACTTCCAAGATTATACATCACCAGACCACCAATTTTGCCTTGCAAAGATGTAGAAATGTCGGCACCACTGACACCAACCATCAGGTCGTCAGCTTTCAAAGAGGTGATAGCGCTGGTGACTTGCTTTTTATCCAGTGAGCCATAACCGATAACTACAACTTCTTGCAGGGTCTCGGCATCTTCTACCAATTTCACTTGAATTGAATGCTGTTTCCCGACTTTCACTTCCTGGCTTATATAACCTATATAGGATATGACCAAAGTCGAATTATCCGGGATATTTTGCAGGATAACCATTCCATTATCATCTGATATATTCCCTATTGTCGTTCCTTTTACCACAACATTTGCTCCTATGACAGGCCCGGTTTCATCCCGTACCATAACAGTCACTGTTTTTTCCGCCTGATCAGGCATCCTGTTCTCTATCCAACTTGAGGTTAACAATTCAAGATTCTCATCCATAGCAAAAACTTCTGTCGGCAAACATAAAAACAAGCCACACATAATCTTTATTGCCTGGGAAATCGAATCCTTTCTTCCCGGGAGAAAATCACAATTCTTTTTTTGTTGCATTTTCTTGTATTATTTTACAGGTTAATAATAATTTGACAAGTCATAATTTTGACACGTCTAATGCCGAAGCATAAGACTTTACGGTCTCTATACCATTCACTTCACAGGCCTATTGATCTAAATGATTTTAAGAATTATTGACTTTACAAAGTTAAATTGAAAAGAGGTTACATTATATCCACATTATTTGTTACTTTTGACCGATAAAATAAGAATATTAATCAATTATTTACGAGTATGGAAACAGATTTGAAAAAACTGGTAGGACAACGCCTTCAATTACTTCGTCTGGAAAGGAATTTGACACAAGAACAAATGAGTGAAAAACTCAATCTTTCTACGAGTGCCTATTGCAAGATTGAATATGGCGAAACCGACCTCACCCTTACTCGTCTGAACAAAATAGCGGATATACTCAACATGTCCGCAGTTGAACTATTCACGCGAATAGAAGGAGATACGTATAATAACTATCCTAAAGATTATGGTCGCGTATGGATTACGCGTGACAGTAGTATTGTAAATGTAGACAATAGCGATGACCTCCGCGAATTGGTTAAATCTAATTCCCGTCTTATCGATGTTCTTTTGAAAAGGATTGAAGAGCTTGAAAAGAAATAAAGGTTTACTTGCTCCTATTCAGGACAACCACACCAAAATAACTTGTTTCAGATTTTGTCAGAAGCGAACTATCTTGTCCCCGTGCTTGACACGGGGTCGCAGAAGAACCGGCTGTATCAAAAAATACATACAGGATACGGTTTGTGCCTTTGCGATCCCGTGTCAAGCACGGGATCGGGATAGCTCAATTATTTCTACATTGGAACATCCTTTAGCTACAGTTGCTTTGTTTACTATTGAGGACTCGCTTTTCACGTGCTGCACGAATTTTCACACCGACACGAAGAGATTCCAATTCTCTTTCAAGCTCATTGCGCTCCGGTGTCCCTATTTCACCATAATAACGATCTTTTATCTGATCTAATGATGTTACGTTCATTTCTTTGCCTCCTTTCCCATCTCAACTACAATCTTTCCCCCTTTCAACACTTCATCCTGTGGTATTTTAAAACCATCGACTGGCTTTCCATTCAAAGTCACTGATTGAATGTATTTATTTTCCTTAGATGCACCGGGAGCTTCGATCACAAAAGTTTTTCCCCGACCATACTTACCGTCCAGGCGGATCGTTATTTTCGGATAACGGGGGGATGCCAGTTCATAGAAAGGCTTTTCCGAACAACCGCCCTCCATCTGAAACAGACCGATGGCACTCATAACAAACCAACTACTCATCTGCCCCAGATCCTCATCACCCGGATAAGCGTCATAAGGGGTAGTCCCGTAATACTGTTCCTGTATAGCACGTATCCATTTCTGTGTCAGATGGGGAGCACCTGACCAATTGAAAAGATAAGCCACTTCCATAGATGTCTCGTTGCCATGATTGATCGGGAAAGCAGAGAAATTATCTCCTGCCGCATTGAAATTGGCATGCGACGACTGCTCCATCGCCTTATCCAGGCGGCTTATAAAGCGTTCTTTACCGACCTCACGAATTAACTTTTCGGGGTTATGAGGAACAAACCAGGAATAATTGAAAGCATTCCCTTCCGTAAATCCGGGAGTATGATACGGATCGAAAGGTTCCACCCATTTTCCATATTCATCTTTCGGACGGATAAAACCGGACTCGGCATCAAACAGGTTATGCCAGTTGTCAGACCGTTTGTCGAAGAAATGAAAATCGTCTTTCTTTCCCAGTATTTTGGCCATCTGCCCCAGGCACCAGTCGTCATAAGCATATTCCATCGTATTAGAAACCGTCCCTTTTCCTGCAGGAATATATCCATACTTCATATAGGGAACTAAATTCTCAACACCAACAGTTCCACCGCCTTCGTATTTCTGAGGAGGTGTCGTCATCATCTTTTTCAAACCATCATACGCAATATTCAAGTCAAAATCACGTATACCACTTTGCCAGGCTCCCAGAATCTGAGAGATCGGATGCATGGCAACCATAACACCGGTATGTTCGATTCCGGCAGGGTCCGTATTGAACCATCCGCTATTCTGGTAAAGCTGAATAGCCGAACGTGCCCATTGGCTGGATATTTCAGGAGCCATCAGATTAAATAACTGCTGATTATTCCAGAACGTATTCCAATATTCACCGCTCACGATACAATCGTCCGGTTTCTCCAACTGCCTGATCCGCTCGTCTTCATCTACAAAACGACCATCCACATCGCTCCAGGTTGCTTTAGCAGCCAAGGCACGATAAAGATTCGTATAGAATTTTTTCTTTTGCAGGTAATCATCTGTTTCAATCGCTATCCTGCCCAGATATTCATCCCAGACGGAACGGGCATTATCCACGACTTTCTCAAAATCCCAACCAAACGGATCAGCCAGTTCCTGTTTCAGGTTATTTCGTGCCCCAGCCATATCAACCAGAGAGACACCCGAACGGACAAGAATCTCTTCATTCTCTTTCGTCTTATAATTTAGGAATATACCGACATCACCTTTGCCATCTATCTGCGTGATATTCTGTTTTATTTCAGCAGGAGTCTCAAACTCGTGATTCCTGTTCCATCCAGGGATATAACCGGTTACAGGTTTAACACCTTCGTTCACCCATCCCCCCATCGAGTCAAAAGGCTTACTAAATTGAAGGACAAAATATAACGTATAGTTCTGCTCCAACGTATAACCGGTAAAAGCATTGTAATAAGTCGCATACCCTTCTATCTCAGTATCATTTACTTTCGTGATATGCGCATTCACCAGATTATGCGGATACTCGTTGGGAGTAAACATATCGATCAGAATCCGGGCATCTTCCCTGGCCGGGAAAATATACCGTTGCAGGGCTGCACGACGCGTTGCCGTAATCTCCGCTTTGATCTTTGTGTCGGTCATATAAACGGAATATCTGCCTATTTCAGCTTTTTCGGAAGCCTTATCGATACGCGAACGATAACCTTCGTCGGGAAAATCCTCCCGTCCAGGATTTACTTTCAGTTCCCCGCAGGTAGGCTGCATCAGGAATCCGGTCATGGTCCAGTCGCTGAAATGATTGAAGCCCATGATATTTTCAATCGTATATTCATATCCGGCTTTCCATATCTCATCCTGGTTATCAGGGGCGATCTGCACCATACTCAGCGGGAGACTCGGTCCGGGTTTAAACATCCAGCGTGAATTACCGGTACCCATCAGCAGGTCAACATCATCCGAATAAGAATGAAGAGGCTGCCGGCTACGGGTAATTTCTCCTTTATAAACAATCTCCTTACCATCCTGAATCGTGAACTGCAAAGTTTCCTGTTTGTCATTAGTCTTGACAGCAGGCATCCATATCTCCTGGATACTCTCGCCCGTTTCAATCACACGCGAAACCGGCTGGCATCCCTCTATCCGGAACGTCAGTTCCCGGGAATGGTCAAACTGGTCCATATCCACCAGGACCGGTTGCATACGTTCCCCGTTTTCTTTCCGGTATTCGAACGGAGCTGCTTTGACAGAACGTATCAGAGAAGAAGAGGCTTTCCCCAGCCGGATGCCGGCCGGTGTTTCCAAACGGATACAATCGAAAATCGCCCAGGTTCCTTTGATTGTTCCCAACTGGATTTTATTCATCCCGGCAGTAAGCCACGCAGCAGGAAACTGTATTTTTATTTCTTTCGCCTTTCCAGTCTCCTTGTTCGTAAGTAACTCTCCTGAGTTTTCTCCGTTCAACTCTTCCTCAAACCAGTTACCGTTTATCTCCACCCGTATCTTCACAGGATGGCTGTTATGAGCCCCGGTAAAGAAAAAAGTCAGGGAACATTCTCCCTGCGCAGAGACCTTATCCAGATTAAAAAATACAGCAGGGAAATGGCGGGGATGGAACCCGGCCCAATATCCGCCGCCGGCCCAGCTATCCAGCGGTCCCGGCAAAACATAGGGCCAGTGCTTATCGGCCGACGAATAACCGACATAAAAAGATTTCTCCCCTCCGAAATTAGCCAAAAAACTATTATAGTTATCGGGATACAAAGCAAACTCAGCAGCTGAGTTATCCTGCTTGCCTATTTCAAAAAGGACCTTGTTCCCTGCGTACGTACCGGAAGACAATAGAATAAAAAGAAGAAAGAATAGATGTTTCATTTTTATTAATCAAATTAGCATACAAAAATAAAAGAATCCATGGACAATCTATTTATACATTTTTTCTATTGAGTTATATTATCTTACGTTTAAAGGAGAGTCATAATTGAGAAAACGTACAAATACTCAATGGCGATGGCGGGCCAACCTGCACCTGCGGGGCGAACAGGTTTTGCAGATGTAACTGATACGAACAGGAATAACAGCCGGCAAGCTGTCAGACAATCATTTATTTGCCGGCATTCATTATTCCCGAATCATTATCCTGGTTATATATCTTCTTCCCGTCACTCTGGTATTTGCGACCGAACCGGAAATTCCAAGCAAAGGTCAGGAAAAAGGCATGAGAGCTTTCATTGATATAATTCTCCTTGTACGAGGAAACATACTTATTCCAGTTTTCATAAATCCGTTTATAGTTATTGGCAAAAGGATTGATCATACCGGCTCCGACTGAGAACTGTTTATAATTATACCGGAGCATCAGCATATGAAGATTCTCTCCGCTCGACATTTTCTCTCCCCAGAAACTATTCCGGCGGTTGTAAATACTGAACATAGCCGTCAAATGTTTATACTGCCCCATTATCTCTGCACGATAATACCAGTTCGTATAGGTATGCCGGTAATCTTTCCCATCACTCCAGTAACGGTTCACGCCTCCGCTGAGAGAAAATTGCAGGATATTCCATAACATACCGGCCCGCAGGTTCAACTCGCCATTCAAGGACTGAAAACCATCCTGATTTTCATAAGTATGAATAAACATGCCATCCTCAATAAAAGTAGATTCCATTATCGCTTTCGGAGCATTCCGATAACGGGAAGACAAGCCGACAGAAACTTTCCCCTTCCGATATTCCATATATAAATCGGCCTGGTAACGGTTGTACGGATTCAGGTCCGGATTTCCCCGCTGTATCTGCATCGAATCGATCAGTTGCTCGACAGCACTCAACTCCGACAGTGCCGGCGGATTGTTCGTCAGGCTGCCATTCAGGCGCGCATAGAAATTATCAGAGAAAGCATAACGGAAAGAAAAACGAGGCCAGAACGTATAGGTCTGATAACCATCTTCCCCTTCCTGTTTCAGCCATGAACGGGTAACACCCACACCCAACGAATAATTGAGCTTTTGCCATTTGCCCTGAAACTCGGTATATAAATAGGTATCCGACTGTTTCATCTCCGTTTTATATGTCATATTTCCATCATAGGTATTCTCCGAAAAGGCTTGTGAATGTTTCAGTCCTGCACTTAACCGGCCTTTTTCAAAACCTTTTTCATAAATACCTTCACCAATCACGGAATATTTATTCCCTTTTACACCGGAGTAGATATCAGTCAGCAACAGATCGTTCTGCTTTTCCTGATAAGTACGCTTGGAGTCGGTGTAGATATATGTTCCGACCAGGTTGAGCGCCAGAAACTGTTTGTGCTTCAGGTTCTGCTGATAATATAAATCGACATACGGACGATGTGTTTTTTTATCATTGTTGTCCCGCATATCCGTTACATGGTCCGGATACTCGACATTATACAACTCACTTCTGTAATCCGTATGCGGTTGCAGATACCCCCAGTAACCCAACTTTGCATTCAGCAGATATTTATCCGGTTCTTGATAATTATAGGTGAAAGAACCGCCATGATTCAGTTCCTGAAAATGTCCGGGCTGCCCTTTTTCATACCGGTGCAAAGAGGTACCATCTTCAAAGAGGAAAGATTCTTCATTCGTGCGCCAGCATTTGTAAAAGTCACGCGGACTGGCATAATAACTCAGGCCAAACTCCGATTTCTTATGATTCAGTTTGGCTGATATTTCATCATTATGGAATACTACATGCGGGGAATTCATCATATCCAGGCTGACGGAGCCACCCGTTTCGTACCGACGGGTGATATAATTCAATACGGCTTCGGCATCTCCGTAACGCAAGCCGGGATTCTCCAGATATTCAATACGTATGATATCGTTCGGCTGTAATGCGGAAATATCCTTTGCATCCACTTTCGCTCCATTCAGACAAAGCTGTACAGAGCCGCCACCGGAAACACTGATATCCCTTGTCATCGGATTCACCTGAATGCGCGGTAACATCAGGGCCTGAAGCAAATTCACCCCATTTGTAGAGGCTGCCAGCTGTTGTTTATTGGGAAATACGATCTTACGATCCGCCCGGTTGACAATATTGGCGGCTGTAACTGTCACCTCATCGAGTTGTTCCGCAGCTTCATTCAATGTTAGTTTTCCCAAATCAACTGACTTGGAAAGACCATTCAGATCGGTTATATTATCTGTATACCCAATAGCGGAAATAATCAGACGATAACTGCCTGTTTCTATTTTTTCCAACTGAAAACGTCCCTTCGTATCAGTCGATACACCTGTGACAAAAGTTGAATCGAGCGTTTGCAACACGACATTGGCAAATTCAACAGAGGCATCCGTACTTCCATCTGTCACCATTCCGGAGATCTTTATCTTTTGCGCATAACATAGACTGACTGACAGAACAGCACCTAAAATAAATAGATATATTCTTTTCATATAACATAGAATTTGAGTGATTATCTGAAGGCAAAGGTAGAACCTCCGCAGTAGACAACCTTGAATTCCATGTGGACAAAGAATATCGGATACCTGTACAATGACGAACAGTTAAACTATTAATAAACAATCAAATAAAAGAATCTGTATTTTTCAAGTGGACAAATCACGCCATCAAAATCCCCACAGATAGACATCGGTCGGCTGATCCTTCCCGATCAACTCATTTTTTCCCTGATTAATCCGCTCCTTTATACGCTGTTTCCGTTTGGTGACAGAAGAGGGAGCAATACTATACAACCGGGCAATAGCCGAAGTGGACAGCTGTAATTTAATCAGGCAGCAACACTGAATATCTTCCTCCGTCAGCAACGGGAAAGAAGCACGAAGCCGCCGGGTGTAATTATTAAATATCTTATCTATCAATTTATAAATGGCAGGCCAGTCTATATCCGACAGATTACGGACTTCTCCTTTGTACAAACGTTCCAACTCTTTATATTGCAAGATAACCTGAAGAGACAATTGTTTCGTGCTGGTTGTAAGCGCTTGGTTTTGTATGACCATCCGCTCATACGAATCCATTTCAACGTTTTTTTCCGGGATATTCTGAGCATATCGGGCCATTTCCTGTTGCAGCTGCTTCTTTTCCCGGTTCAATAGCTCATTCTCCTGACGAATCCGTTCAATTTCAGAGAACTGGTCGTTCAATTGCTGTTCGGCTATTTCCTCCTGCTCCGACTGGCGGGCTGACAATTGTTCGATCGCCTCCTCATTTTGCCGGATCAGCTGTTCCTTTTCGCTTAATGCAATTTGATGCAGTCGCATCTGCTCTCTCATCTGCCGGATAAAACGTTCCTTCTTCAACAATTTACGTTGGTATAAATAAGCCAGGAAGAAAATCAGGCAAGCGGCTGCCGACAGAATATAAAGAGCCAGGCGGTGGTTCCGGTCTTTTTGAATCTTCAGATTCAGATTCCTCCGTTCCAGTTGGTTCTGTACAAACAACCGCTCTTTTTCTATTGCCACATTCCTTCTTTCCACCGATGCCACCTTTTCACAAAAATCATAGACAGCAATGATATTCAGAGCATTATTCTTCTTTACATCATAAACACTACGAAGCAGTTTCTCCACATAAAAAAAAGAGGTACGATATCCGTTCCCGTAATAATCCCGGGGGATTAAATCGCAACAATGTTCCAATTGTTTCAGGTAAACCTCCGCAGAATCCAATTTCCCCAGATTTAACCAAAGACATACATAAGTAGCAGTCTTCACAATACTATCATGCAGATGTTTCGGAGGATATTCCCGATCAAACTTCCTCATCAGCGGCAAAGCCTTTTCACTCTGATGGAAAGCATTCAAACCATCTATATAATTACGGAGAATCGAACTGTTATCAACTCGCAGCTCTTCCGCCAGTTTTAGTGCCCGTATCATATAATGCTCCATTGAATCCGGTTCCTGCCGGGAAGCATAATAACAACCGAGACCATACAAACAATGAATCATCTGCAACGAATCTAAAGCATAATAATCGAATATAATGTGCTTAACGTCTTCAGGTACCAGAGAAAGATTCCCCGGAAGCAGATCATGATAACCCAGAGTCGAAGCAAGCTCCACCAGCAAAGTGGTATCTTTATTGTTTGCTGCAATCTGTATTCCTTTTGAAATAAACTCTTTAGCCTCTTCCCTTTTATCTCCCGAATAGTTCACCTGCATAGCAGCTAACATATATGCTTCTGTCAGACGAGGGGATTGTTGTTGCTCATAACAACGAAGTGTATAATGAATCAGCGAATCATTCACCATATTCCGTCCCTGTCGTTGATGCAGCCGGGTGATCCACCAGCCATATTCCGCCCGAAGGCTATCCGAGAGTTCAGCTGGAACGACCTGCTCTTCCAGTATCATCGCCAGGCTGTCCGGATTTTCCCGCAACAGACGTTCAGCCAAACCTTCATCCGGAAAGAAAGCCTCCTGCCGTCCCCACTGACAGGAAGGTAAAAGGACAGTAAAGAACAAGATCAGACAGCAGATGTATTTCATACGAGCGTTATTAGAAAGGCTACAAAGATAATGATAATACCCCGGCAAAAGAAGCCTGTGAATAAAGTCTGACCGGTTTACCTCAAAAATATCATTATAATTATTTCATAATAAGCATATTATAACTACATTTGCATTATTGTAGCGAAAGTTACAGTAATATTGACTACAATAGAAGGATAGCTTATGAAATTTTACAATAGAAATAAAGAATTACAATTACTACATGACTGGGAAGAGTTGTCTGCCGAAGCAGCACAAATGACAATTGTAATCGGGCGCCGGCGTGTCGGAAAGACTACATTGATTAAGAAAGCTTTCGAAAACAAAAAGATGATTTACTTCTTCTGTACTAAAAAGAATGAAGTACTTCTCTGCGAAGAATTTGTAGCAATTGCCAAAGACATATTAGGTACAGATATCCTTGAATACCGTAACTTCCGGGATTTATTCCGATATCTGATGCGCATATCAACTGAACAAAACTTTACATTGGTAATAGATGAATTTCAGGAATTCTATTATATTAATCCCGCCATTTACAGCGAAATGCAAAATGTATGGGATGAAATGAAAGATCACGCAAAAATAAACTTAGTACTTTGCGGCTCGATCTATTCACTCATGAAACGCATATTCGAAAACTCCCGGGAACCACTATTCCAACGAGCCGATCATCGCATTGTGTTACGCCCATTCACAGTAGATGTGATAAAAGATATCATAAGAGATCATTTCCCATCTTTCACTCCGGAAGATTTACTGGCTTTTTATACAGTAACCGGAGGTGTTGCACGGTATATAGAACTATTAATCAAGAGCAAAGCTTTTACAAAAGAGAAAATACTGGATACTATTTTCAGCGAAAACTCTTTCTTTTTAGAGGAAGGGAAAAATGTTCTCATAGAAGAATTTGGAAAAGATTATACTGTTTATTTCTCTATTCTTTCCCTAATAGCCTCTTCTAAAACATCCCGACCGGAAATCGAAGGCGAATTAGGTGTTTCAGTCGGTCCCCAATTAAAAACATTGGAAGAAGACTTTAATGTCATTACCCGTACCAGTCCAATATTTTCAAAGCCGAATACCCGGCAGATCCGTTATTATATTGATGACAATTTCCTGAACTTCTGGTTTCGCTTTATTTACAAATACAGAAGCGCAGTAGAAATATCCAATCTGGGATTCATTCGACAGGTGGTAGAAAGAGATTACAACACATATATAGGACGAATACTTGAAAAATATTTCCGAGACCAGCTAATCTTATCCAAAGAATGGTCTGCTATCGGTTCTTATTGGGAAAACGGAAATAAAAACGAAATAGATATCGTTGCCGTAGACGAATTCAATAAGAGAATGGTCATCGGTGAAGTAAAACACAATCCTAACGAGATCAACTTAGGGACATTAGAATATAAAGCCAAAAATATTGCTGCAAGCCATAAAAAGTACACAATAGAATATAAAGGTTTTTCTCCTGATGACATGTAAGGTAAGTCTGCTCCCGGGAAAACATGCGAAGGGAAAAAAGTACTTTACTCCTTCGCGGCCAACACATAAACCCTGTGCGTTTTATATCCCATCTCACGGATGATACCTTCTTCCAAAAACTGTTTCAGCTCTTTGCCTGCCCGGTAACGAGTAGAATTGTTCAACTCTGCATAATCCGATTCATTGATGCTTTCATGCTTGCGGATATATTCCAACATCTTTTCTTTCCGGGTTTCGATGGGTTCGGAAGAAACATTTTCCCTTTTTACTTTCTTGGGACGTTCTTCTTTAACCATCTCCTTCAAACGGTTGGAACAGCGAAAATTCACCCCGTCGACAGAAACACTAAACCTGATTTTTCCGT
The DNA here is from genome assembly GCF_000364265.2 of Parabacteroides sp. ASF519. Classification (NCBI taxonomy): domain Bacteria; kingdom Pseudomonadati; phylum Bacteroidota; class Bacteroidia; order Bacteroidales; family Tannerellaceae; genus Parabacteroides; species Parabacteroides sp. ASF519. Next base: position 146,484 of record NZ_AQFV02000006.1, read on the forward strand.
TTTCCTCAGAAATTTTCCGGGTACGCAACGCCGGGGAGAAATGCCCGATCCCATCCAACTCGATACTATATCCATAGCCAAGCTCCCTGCCCATATATACGGTCAATGCTTCCAGCACACCTTTTATATCGGCCGAATTAACCGTGCAAGCATCCGAGAGATCTCTGCATATCTCTTCAAGACCTTTTGTTCCTCTCGAAACAAGACGTGCATGTTCTAAGTTATCTTTACTCCCTTTAGGCCGGGGAGTCTTATAAACACTGAATTTGATACTCATGGGAATTTGATTTAAAAGGTTACGTACGATATTTTTCGGGATGCCATACTGTACTAAATTTTATGCCTTACTAACTTATTGCCGACAGCCATCAGTAATATAACTGATAGCTGTCCGTAAAATTACTGATGGCTATCGATAATCTTATCGAAACCAATCGACAATCAGTTTGTTGCGGTACAAATATACGAAGGAAAGGGATAAATTATTCGCCGGAACAGGATATTTTTAGGTTAAATAGACTACCCCTGTTTCAATCCCGCAAATTACGAACTAAATTTCATTCATTCAGAATGAGTAAAAATATCGTTTTTTATTCATTTGCAATGAACAAAATATTATTATAACGATACAGAGTCATGAAAGAATCAGTAGCCAAAGCAGAATCTGAGTGATCTACTTTGGCTACTAACTAAATTATTCTATATAACCAACACTATACATTATAATACTCTTCCCATCCTTTGCGTGGCGGCTGTCCGCTCAGCATCTGGTTGGCGAAGCTGTCGTTGACGATCTCTTTGGTGGTGCGGTCGAGAACTAACTTACGGTTCAGGCGCTGTGCCAATACACCCAGGCAGAATACCTGGCTCAGCGGACCGGCGATAGAGAACGGTGAACGGGGCTTTTCCTTGCCCTGGCAAGCCAACAGGAAGTTCGCGTAATGGTTGGAAGGACTCTTCTGGTATTCGGGAAGGGTTGGATTCATTTCCTTGGCAATCTTATCCGGGATGACAGACAATGTACTTCCATGAGAACCTCCTTTGAATGTCAGCGTCTTCGTATAAATTTCCTTACCCGGATTCAGTTTCATCAATTGCAGTTTGCCACCGGCTACAGTCGGAATATTCGGATCGACATCCGAAGAACCGAAGTTTTCAGGAACAGGAGGGATATTATCCAGACCATCGTACCAGGTAACATCTATTCCCGGCATATCGCCTCTTTCGGGGAATTTGAACAGGATAGTCGACGACATCGGGAAGAAGAATTTATTATGATCTTTCAGATACAACGGGTTGATCTCTGTAGGCAATCCCATATCCAGGAATTCGTGTGCCGTATCCAGAATATGTGCACCCCAGTCACCCAGCGCACCCATACCGAAGTCATACCAACAACGCCATTGTCCCATGTGATAATCATGGTTATAGTCATGATGCTGCACTACCCCCAGCCAGGTATCCCAATCCATTGTTTCAGGAATCGGTTCTCCCATCGGCATATGCTTGATATTCGGATTCCATCCGTGCCAACGACGCGGAGAGTTCATATGAGCGGTGATAGCTGTTACATCCTTTATCAGACCAGCTTCTTTCCATGCCTTGAACTGGAAATAATTGGCTTCGGAATGTCCCTGGTTACCCATCTGTGTGACCACGCCATATTTCTTTTCACCGCGCATCATCAGTTCTATTTCCTGGAAAGTACGCGCCATCGGTTTTTCAACATATACATGTTTGCCGTGGGCCATTGCCTCGATTGTGATCGGGAAATGGGCATGGTCGGGAACCCCCACCGTCACAGCATCGATCTTATCCGCCATCTGATCGAACATCTTACGGAAATCCTGATAACGGGGAACTTTCGGGAACATGGAGATCAGTTCCTGCGTATGCTTCGCCCCCATATCCACATCGCAAAGGGCTACAACATTACACAATCCGGTCTTATACAATTCCTTGGCAATTTCACCACCCCGGTTACCAATGCCAATAAATGCGATATTAACTTTCTCGTTCGCACTAACGAACGGTACACCCGGCATTGCACCAGCCTTCGAAGGGATCCAAAACGAAGGTATTGCAGTAGCTGCCGATAATGCCAATGCCCGTTTCAGGAACGAGCGACGTGAGATGTCTTCTGATTTCATGGTATTCTATTTAGATAATTAATATTGTCTGCGCAAACATTAAAAACATCAACTTCGCAAAAATAGATATTTTTTGTTGATTTGAAAGGAATTAAGGCAGAAAGTTCATTAATTATCCGAAAACTTTACCAGGCATTATTCACCGTATGGTCAGCCAGTACCGTTTCCACCATCTTTCTGTAAACCTCGACACCTGTTGCTATATTCCTGGAAGCATCGGCACTTCCCATGCCATAAACCACCAATGGCGTCTGCCAGGTCATTCCGGCATGTATTGCACATCCCTGATAAGGACGCAGAAGTTCATCCATCGTGAAACAATTCCTGCCTCCGCTACGGTAAGCGGCATACTCCGAACCTGTTGTAGTGACGATCTGCAACGGCTTGCCGGCTACAGCTGGTGTCTTTGCCAGGGAAGTAAAGACCTCGTCCAGCCATCTTTTCAACAACGAAGGTGCTGACATCCAGTGGAAAGGAAATTGAAAGACCACCATGGAAGCATCGGATATAATCGTGCTCCACACATTTACATCAAAAGACTGATCCTGATATTCATACAGATCGTATACCATCACGCCATCGATATCTTTTACCGCATCGGCTAAAGCCTTGTTAGCCTGTGATTCTTTCAGATTGGGATGAGCCAAAAGAACTACTACTTTTTTTGAAACGTCATTCATATTATTGTGTTTTATAATGTAAAATCGTATTAAAACATAAGCTTTCACAAAGCTAAACAAATCCATGAAAATACATCAGGGAGATTTAGATTAAAATTACCAGCATTATCTAAATAACAATTGATTACATAAAAAAGCATTTCAGCAGGAGAGAAAAATAGCAGACAATAGAATATTTAACATATCGAAACATTCAAAAAAGACTCGATACTGTAAATTAAAAATTAAGGCAAACAAATGAACTATAAATATATAGTCAGCATTTTACATTTTTCTAAATGATATTGTTCTAGTAGAACTAATTCATAATATCTATCAAAAAATAGATTAGCAGTTAACATCTCATTTCTGACCTCATTTTTTTATAATTAATTACAACTAATTTGTGACAAAATTAACCCTTTTAGCGCACACAAGCTGGCGGTTAACTAATTTAAAATAGATTTATCCTATTTTAAGCAATTCATCATACTTTCTTTTTGACATAATTCCATAGTTCTACTAGAACTATGATAATAATTTAATTGATGCTGAAACACATTATACACACATCTATTTTTACTTATAAATCAAACGCTTATGTCTAAAAAATTGAAATTTCCAAGCTTGATTTTGCTTGCCGGTGCATTAGCATCTCCGATAGGAGTCTACGCCGACGTATTGCCCGACAGGCAAAGTGTAAACATTTCCCAACAGAGTGGGAAAGTAACCGGAGTCGTAGAAGACGCATTAGGTCCGGTAATTGGAGCTTCTGTGGTAATCAAAGGCACCACTAATGGTATTATGACTGATCTTGACGGTAAATTTACACTGGATAACGTCAAAAAAGGTCAAGTCCTACAAATCTCTTTTGTCGGATACAAAACAAAAGAAATCGCCTACACGGGACAAACGACAATGAAAATTCTTCTGGAAGAAGATTCACAAGCCCTAGATGAAGTTGTGGTAACAGCCCTGGGTATGTCGCGTGACAAAAAATCACTGGGTTACGCCATGACAGAACTGAAAGGAGATGAAATCGCCAAAGTAAACTCTCCTAACCCGATCAATGGTTTGCAAGGTAAGGTTGCCGGTGTACAGATTAACATGGGTAACTCCGGCCCGCAATCTTCACAACGCATCATTATTCGTGGTAACACCTCATTGGGCGGTAACAACCAGCCGATTTTCGTTATCGACGGTATTATCATCGACAATGAAGTAACAAAAACCGGCCAGGGCCAAGACTGGGGTAATGACCTGAAAAACTTGAACTCCGACGACTTCGAGTCTATGTCTGTCTTGAAAGGTGCCGCCGCTACTGCCCTTTACGGTTCACGTGCAGCAAACGGTGTGATCTTGATCACCACCAAGAAAGGACGCAAAGGAGAAGGTATCGGTATCTCTGTTTCTCACACGCAACAGTGGGAAAAGATCTATGCAACCCCTGATTTGCAAAACGAATTCGGTTCCGGTTCATCCCCCGTTTGGGCGTTGAATGATGACGGTTCTGAAAACCGTTATACCTCGGCCGGACGTAGTTTCGGACCGCGTTTCGACGGCAAGCCGTTCTATGTGGACGGTCAGGAAATGATCTATTCTGCAAAAACAAACAACTTGCAGAATTTGTATAAGACCGGCCGTTACATGAACACAAATGTGGCATTGCAAGGTGGTTCTGAAAAAAGTGCATTCCGTTTTTCTTATTCAAATCTGAATTCCGATGGTTTGACTTTCAACAATGAGTTCAAACGTAATTCATTCAGCTTAAACGCCTCACACGATATTAGTTCTCGTTTGAAAGCAGAAGGCGGTTTCTCTTATATCGAATCAACGGCACAAAACCCGACTCGGCAGGGTGGAGCTGGATCGCCGATCTACGACTTCATGTACAGCATCGCCCGCGAATATGACACAGACTATTGGCTGAAAGATAAAAAATACATCAGCCCGGCAGGCGACGGTTACAACTCGATGGACCCATACGGATACTCTAAAACCATCTACGATTACTTGGAAAACATCTACACACAAGATGAAATGAGCGTGCGCGGATACTTGAACCTGGATCTGAAACTGTTGGATTGGTTATCTGTAAAAGTAAAAGGTGACATCTATAAATTGTACACTACCAACGAGTCAAAAGTAATGGCAACAGGCGCCAGCAAGTACGATGGGGCAGCTTACAAGATCCATGAAAACAAGAAAGACCAGTACAAAATTACCGGTATGTTGACGGCCAACCATTCGTTCGAAGACTTCAACATCAGTGGTAGTGTGGCAGTTGAGCAGTGGGATACTCGCAGCGGATACCATAAAACCGACTCGAAGAACGGTTTGCGTGTACCCGGCCTGTTCGACATGACCAACTCTGTGCAACGTGCCGAAACAAGCGTGAGATACAATACCAGCCGTAAACGTATCAATTCAATCTATGCGTTTACCAATATGGACTACAAAGGCGTTTACTTCTTGGATATCACCGGACGTAACGATTGGTCGTCTGCATTGATCTATCAGAACGGAACCGGAAATACCTCTTACTTCTATCCGTCGGTAGGTGCCTCTTGGTTGTTTGTTGAAGGTCTGCGTGAACACATGCCGGAGTTCATCTCTTTCGGTAAGTTAAGAGCTTCTTACGCCATTGTGGGTAATGACTGTGCACCGTATTTAACAACAGGTACAGGTTACTATGCTTTCGACAATACATTCGATAATCAATTAAGTAGCGGAACTTATCCGTATTACAAATTTGACAAGGATGAATTGCCTAACCTGGATTTGAAACCTGAAAAACAACACTCTATCGAAGTTGGTTTGGATATGCGTTTCCTGAAGAACCGCTTAGGTTTCGACTTTGCTTGGTATAAGACCAATACGAAGAACCAAATCCTGGGATTACCGATCGCATCTGAGTCGGGTGTAGGCAAACGCTGGATCAATGCCGGTGATATCCAGAATAAGGGTATCGAGTTATTGATCACCGGTACTCCGATCGAAACAAAAGACTGGCGTTGGGACTTGTCTTTCAACTTGACACGCAATACAAACAAAATTGTTTCCCTGTTTGAAGGTGTCGACAAGTATCAGTTAGTAGGTGGCGGTACAGATACGCAGGGATGGGCAACCGTTGGCGGTTCTTACGGTGATATCTATACTTCATACGGTTACACACGTAATGAAAAGGGCGAAAAACTATTAAATGCAGACGGTTCTTATCCTCGTTCAAACGAAAGTGTAAAGATCGGTTCCTTGCAACCCAAATTCTTGTGGGGTGCTAATACTTCCGTAAGTTGGAAGGGCGTTACGTTGAATGCTGTAATTGATGCCCGTTTCGGTGGTGACATCTTCTCTGCAAGTTATTACTATGGTATGAATTCCGGTAATATCAAGTCTTCACTGGCTGGTCGCGATACACAATATGGCGGTCTACCTCGTACATTGGCCGACGGGAGAACCGTTAACGATGGTGTCATTCCGGAAGGTGTATTCATGCCCGGCACAGAAATCAAGGGACAGGATGTATCCGGCATGAGCTATCAGGCTGCTTACGAAAAAGGATTGGTTGAACCGCTGTCGGCCTACAAGTATTACGACAATGTATATAGTTGGTCTGGCGGTATCCGCGAAGAAGGTATCCACAAATGTTCATGGATTGCGCTGCGTGAAGTCTCCGTACATTGGCAATTACCTAAAAAATGGGTAGAAAAAGCATATATGCAGAATGTCAGTGTAGGCTTGATGGCACGTAACCTGGGTTTCCTGTATAACAGCTTGCCCGACAACATTCATCCGGAAGGTTTGAATACAACTTACAGTTCCGAATATATGGAAAGTGGTGGTGCGGTATTCTCACGTAACATCGGCTTCAGTGTTAATGTTTCATTCTAATCAAACGTATAGTCAAATGAAAAAGATTAAATATTATATTTTCGGTGCTTTAGCATCTATGGCTGCATTGACCTCTTGCGATGCAGATTTTACCGAAATCAATAAAAATCCCGATACGGTGTATGAGGTCGATCCGGAAGTATACCTCTATCAGGTAGAAAATGCGATGCTCAATGCCGGAGAAACCTGGGCAGATTCTTATGCCTGTCGTTTACGCTGGATGCAGTATTGTACAGGTATCTGGGGGTACGGAACGACAAACTTTACAGAGTGTGCCGGATGGGGTGGTACAGTCTATGGCAACTATAATACTGCCGGAAAGTACGCAACACATATCCCTTATTACATCCAAACAAATTTACCGGAACAGGAAGCTGCTTATAGCAACTTGATAGAAGTGGCTCGTGTCCTGCTGATCACCAAAGGTATCCAGACCTCCGATGTATACGGTTCATTGGCTTATACAGATGCCTGGGGAACACGTAACGGACGTCCGGAAATCCTCGAACCGGCATTTCAAACACAAGAAGAGTTGTACACCATCTGGAATCAGGAACTGAAAGAAGCTGCCAATAAGCTGGCTACCGCTACGAACCAGATTTCTTTCAAAAATTACGACCTGGCGTATAATGGCGATATGACTAAATGGGTGAAAGCCGTTAACGCTGTACGCCTGCGCTTGGCATTACGTCTGTTGAACCGGAAACCGGAAGAGGCTAAAGCCATTGCACGAGAAATATTGTCATCCGGTAATATATTCGACAACATTGACGATAGTTTCGTCCTTTATTTCGATAATCACTGGACTACATTGGGCGACTGGCATTCAGTCATTGACATGGACCGTGCTTCTGTCTGCTTCATGAATTATCTGAAAAAATACAACGACCCACGTAAACGTCTTTTCTTCCAGATCAACAACCTGACTCCGGAAAATGTCGCTGCATTCAACGCACTGGAAACAACAACTCCCAAACAAATCATTCCTACCAATTTGAGCCGTTGGGAAGGTGGTCACGTAAGCTATGATTTGCAGGCAGAAGATGTTTGTCGTACTTCGCGTTATCTGGATGATATCGATATGCGCCCGATGAACAGACCACAGACTCGTCTGTGGAAAGGGGCACAGGATGAAGGTACAGCAGGCGGCTGGGTGCCATTGGTGACTTATGCAGACTTCTGCTTTATGGCTGCCGAATTTACATTGGAAGGTGTGGCTAATACGAAAAGCGCACAGGAATGGTACGAAGAGGGTGTAAGAGCTTCTTTGAAATTCTGGAGCAAGATTGCCGACTACTGCAAAATCAACAACTACGAAGCCATTACAGAAGCTGAAATCGACGAATACATGGCACAGGAAGGAATTGCTTGGAACAGCGCTATGGCTAAAGAACAGATTTATTGCCAGACTTGGATAGAACACTTCAAGAACAACAATGAATCGTGGGCGATGTACAAACGTGTAGGCTATCCGAGTACAACCTCTACTTTGGTTACTTGGGAACCGATCCATGTGTACGGCGAATTACAACAAGTTCCGCGTCGCAAAAAATTCACTATGCCGGCAGATGGTTCTCCTAACTATGCTAACCAAGTAAAACGCTTGGAAGATATGCAAAAGGAATCTAACTTCGGTCGTTTGGATAGTGAACATGGCCGTGTTTGGTGGGAAAATTAGAAAACTCCAAACTAAATATTCAACATAATGATTGGTGAAACGAGAGAGGTGACCGTGATGGCCACCTCTCTTTGGTTATTGACTCTACACATTAACTTTATAGTGTTATAATCATGAATAGACATAACCTCAAACAGTTACTTTATATAGTCTTCATACTTCTTACAATATCCCCGATCTATTCTCAAACAATAAAAGAGGGAATCATGATACAAGGAAACATTCAAATCAAGATACCACGTTAATAAACTGCAGGGCAACCGCACTAAATTGTTTGAAAAAGGGCAGCAAAGACTTTTGGAGCTTCAAAAAGTCCTCGTTTTTTGTAAAAAATCAATCTCCCAATGGAGTTTTATAAATTTAATTTCACCTTTCACCGTCTATAACATATTATAAAACAGTTATTTGTAGTGAAGAAAGAGTAAAGGGTGATAAAATGTTGTTCGAACAAATGCGTACGGCTTTTCCCAAGAATACGTACGGTTTTTCCCCTATATTCCGGCAGATTATACCCTGTAAAGTAGCGTCCGGTCCCCTATATCCTATTGGTATGTACGTTATAAGGTAGGTGTACCGTCATGCCGGTACTACTATCCCATCCGCGGTCAGCATCGTAGTGTCAGCACTACTTACATGACTGTATGAAGGCGGGTGGTTCTTCCCCAACGGACAGGCATTGGTTGCCCAACGGATAACTATCCGTCCCTAAACGGATGCCTACTCACCGGAAGGTTTTTCTGTTACGGTTCCCCAAGCAGTAGTGAAAAGGCAGGGTTCACCACAATAAACTATAATACAGCGTGTTACATGTGTGAAGGCAGAAGTATGAAAATCATGGAGGGGGAGGATTGTTTCCGTCACGGACTTTCATGACTTTAAACTACCATTTCAATCATGTAAAACGGTGTTTTGTGTCGGCCAAAATGGTACTTATCAAAAAAGAACAGTTCCCCATCCGTTTTCTTTCGGGCGAGAACTGTTTTGGGGCGGTTGCCCTGAATAAACTGTCAGACATGCCATAACTTACAGAAAAAATCATTTACTTTGCAGGTTGATAATAATTACATATAGTTATGGCACAAGAAGATGTTTTCAAGAAATTAGTTTCACACTGCAAAGAATACGGATTTGTATTTCCTTCTTCAGAAATATATGACGGTTTGGGAGCAGTATATGATTACGGACAGTATGGCGTAGAGCTGAAAAACAATATAAAGAAATACTGGTGGGACAGCATGACGCTGCTTCATGAAAATGTGGTAGGCATCGACTCCGCTATTTTTATGCACCCGACCATCTGGAAAGCATCCGGCCATGTGGACGCATTCAACGACCCTTTGATCGACAACAAGGATTCAAAGAAACGCTATCGCGCCGACGTACTGATCGAAGACCACTTGGCAAAAATTGAAGAAAAGATAAACAAAGAGGTGGCAAAAGCCGCCAAACGTTTTGGCGAAGCATTCGACGAAGCGCAGTTCCGTACCACCAATGGCCGTGTATTGGAATACCAAGCCAAATGGAACGAGATACACGAACGTTTCTCTAAAGACATGAACGATTCCAATTTCGAAGACCTGCGCCAGTTGATTCTGGACTGCGAAATCGTTTGCCCGATTTCCGGTACACGCAATTGGACGGAAGTACGCCAGTTTAACCTGATGTTTGCAACCGACATGGGATCGACTGCCGACGGCGCAATGAAAGTGTATCTGCGTCCGGAAACGGCACAGGGTATTTTCGTTAACTTCCTCAACGTACAGAAGACCGGCCGTATGAAGATTCCTTTCGGTATCGCTCAGATCGGTAAAGCGTTCCGTAACGAGATCGTTGCCCGTCAGTTCATCTTCCGTATGCGTGAGTTCGAACAGATGGAAATGCAGTTCTTCGTTCGTCCGGGAGAAGAAATGGAATGGTTCAAGATGTGGAAGTCTACCCGCTTGAAATGGCATAAGGCTATGGGATTAGGTGACCAAAAGTATCGTTACCACGATCACGAAAAGCTCGCCCACTATGCCAATGCCGCTACCGACATCGAATATGAAATGCCGTTCGGTTTCAAGGAAGTGGAAGGTATCCATAGCCGCACAGACTTCGACCTGAGCCAGCACGAAAAGTTCTCAGGAAAGAAAATACAATATTTCGATCCGGAATTAAATAAAAGCTATACTCCGTACGTTATTGAAACATCTATCGGTGTTGACCGCGTATTCCTGAGCGTTATGGCAGGTTCATACTGCGAAGAGACACTTGAAAACGGTGAAACACGCGTTGTTTTGAAATTGCCGGCAGCCCTGGCTCCTATCAAACTCGCCGTATTGCCACTGGTGAAAAAAGACGGGCTTCCTGAAAAGGCTGAAGAGATCGTCAACATGCTGAAGTTCGACTTTCGTTGCCAGTATGATGAAAAAGATTCTATCGGTAAACGTTACCGCCGTCAGGATGCTATTGGAACTCCGTACTGTATTACAGTTGACCATGATACTTTGAAGGATAATTGTGTAACGATCCGTTTCCGTGACACCATGGAACAGGAACGTGTAAGCATCGACAAGCTGCACGATATTATCTCTGAAAAGGTAAGCCTGAAGACTTTATTAAAAAAGATAACTGAATAATTAAATGAAGAAGTACCTGCAATTCGCGTTGATGATTTTTTGTATGTCTGCCGTCTTTACTTCCTGTAAAGATGACGATGATAGTGATGATGTAGCCGTTGAAGCCTACAAGCTGGAAAACGAACAGGCTTTCGCGGCGAAGGCTAATGACCCGGATTTCTTTAAGGTAAGCATACAGGGAGCCGGAGAAGATTTCATTTATGCTAAAAGGCTCAAAGAAGCAGATAAACCTGAAATTCCAATCTATTACAACAGTCGTGTCACTGTTTATTACAAAGGATGGTTCCCTAACAGCGAGGATGGTGAATATTTCGATAAGAAAGAATTAGAAGACGGATCACCTTCCGAATGGGCTGTCAGTACAGCCTCTTCAAACTACAATAGTTATTATGGAACAGGAATTCCCAGTCCCATATCAGGATGGACTATCGCTCTGCAAAATATGAAAGTAGGCGAGAAATGGGAAGTCTGGATTCCTCAAAGACTAGGTTATGGTTCGGTTGACAAAAAAGACAGCGCCGGGAATGTTACTATCCCTGCCTACTCTACTTTAGTTTTTGAAATTGAAGTAGTAGAGCGGACAGCCGAAGTTGCCGGTACAACTTAATCCGTTCTTATATAAAAAGAAAGGGAACATCAATTGACCTGATGTTCCCTTTTTTATTGTCTGTTAGTTTGATATAATAAGGCTCGCATAAAGCAAACCCCTATAAACAATTAAAGCCTGTCTCACGACAAGCCCTAACCAAACTTTGTTAACCTTAAATCTAATACTATTATGAAAAAACCACAGTACAAAGATAAGGCTGTAGAGGCCTTTTGTCAAGCCTTTTCAGACTAATAAACGTTAAGCAAAACACTTATTCCAGTCAAATTTTGTTACTGAACACAAAACTATATAGATTACAGCCAAATTCTACTAAAATTAACAGCCGGAGAGTAACTTTTCCCCTCTGGAGAGGGGGCAGGGGGTGTGTTATCATTCCGCCTTATAGCTAGCTTTAACACACCCCTTAATCCCCTCTCCAGAGGGGAAACAGATACCATTATTTCACGAACTTCAAACATTCTGACTCCTGCACGGAAGTGACTGCCTGGACAAGAAACATGCCTTTAGGCAAATCAGCGATATTTATATCATAGCGGGCCTGCGGATATAAAGCCGGAAGTTGCTTTACCAATGTTCCCTGCGCCGAGTAAATGAAAAGACCATTCAAGGTCTCTTCACTCTGAATGAACAAATGATCATCCTTCACCCAGCCTGTAATCTTTTTATCCGGCGCAGTAAGACCAGTTAGTCCGGTACCGGTACCTTTCTTCTCTATCTTATATAGTTTCACGCCATACTTGGGTAAGGATACAGGGATTTCTTCGTCTTGCAATGACACATCCTGCCCGGTCCACAATTCCTTAATTCCTTTTACATCGGAAGAGGCGATTCCCAGTCTCGACAATTTTATATTTTCCGAGAAGGCCAGGTCTTTATAGTTGAAAGCCGCAACATACAAATAATCTTCCGTATCCAGCATAAAGAGATTCTCGCCGCGGTTACGTCCCCAACTATTCTTTCCCGAAGCCTTTGCCCCTTCTACCGGATAAAAAGATTTACCGATACGGGCAACTTCGTTTACTTCCGCATTCGTTGCAAACTTTTCTGCTTTCTGTCGGGCTGCCAACTCCCCGACACATGTTCCCTTCTGGCTGAAGTTATCACCCAGGATATATGTTCCGGTAATCACACCGGAGGTAATACGCATACGGTTCTCATCCTCGTTATAATCGTCTCTATGAAGCACCAGGTGGTCGGCATCATTAAAGTTATACACCTTGTCGAGCCACCAACCATAAGAAAGGCCGTTCATAACATATTCCGTATCCTCTTTGGCTCCCCAGGCATCACAACTGATACGACGGGAATTGCCGTATTGAGCCGGAAATGCAGGCGCAATGGATAGAGCCATAAACAGATCGTCTCCGCACAATTCCGTCAGATATTTCATTCCGCTGTTGTAAGCCTGAACGCCAGTCGTTACATTCTTATCATAATAAGAGTCCGCTTCAAGGATCGCATTATTCAGGAAATCGAACTTGATATATTTATAACCTAAATCTTTAAAGCGGTTGATGAAATAACTCATCCGCTGGCGGGTTCCGGGATGCGTGGGGTCCAGGGCACGGGAAGCGATCTTTTTAGGCTGTCCGTTTACATATAAATAGGCTTCCCCGTATTTATAGTTACTCCCTTCCATCGTTCGGCTGCCGTTTTCCCCCCAGTCGGAGAAAGGAGCCCAGTAAATGCCGGGAACCTGTCCGTTGGCAACACATCGTTCGGCGAATGATTTCAACTGGGTATCAGTCAGGTTATCCCAATAAGAATCGAGGATGACATAGGCCGTGCCGTCATTGGTAAAATTGTTCGGTTGCAGGTTCGTACTGATATAATCAGAGACATCCAGCACACCTTCGTAGTTCAGCTTCTCAGCCATGGCGCCCCAGCTGTTCCAACCGAAGATATTGCCTTTCGACCATTTACGGGGAGGCGCGATCAAGGCATTGGCCTCGCCATAGGCTTCCAGCCCTTCGCGCCAATCGTCGAACATACCGATTAAGAGCTTCGGTGATTTCAGTTTAGTGCCGGAAATGCTGCCGTGGGCTTTTGCTCCGGTAGCATCTATATCGTGGGTCACGCGATGGCTTATGCCGCCAAAACATTCGAGACGGTTTACCTTCTGGTTGCCGGAAGTGGAATAACGGACTCCGGTCTTCCAGGTATCGTGTTCTACCGAGCCGATTACCAACCCTTCGCGGGTATCACCACAGTAGAAAGAAGTAACCTCGAACGATACGGAGTCGACCGACAAGGCCAGGGAGGAATAGCCGATCCAGGCATCGTTATCGAAAGGGACGGATAACACGCGGTTGGAGGTATTCGTATTCAGGAAAGAGTTGACTGTTTCGGTAACAACCGGAGCGATATAATTACTCGATGTACCGGCTTCTGAAAGGATAAAAGCCTCTGTCAGGAAATAGCTTTTATCAGGATAGAAATAAAACAGCTGTTGCAAGGAAGGTGCTCCCTCCTGTCCGGCATAGGTAAATGTATATTTATGGCCGGCACCGAAAACGTCATCGACAGCTTCTTCCGAGAAGGTCGGCTGCCCGTATTCCGTACTGCGCAGCAGTTGGTCTTTATCTTTGGCCTGGACGAAGACACCAGCCAGGATTGTTTTTCCTTTATGGATAAAATCACAGGTTTTCGTATCGTTGTTATAAACGATCTTCCAGTCACCGGAAGTTATCGTCTGCTGATCAGCCGCAAACGTCTCCCTCCCGATAAACAGGCAGACAAGACAAAAAAGCAGGGTAATTCTTTGTAAATTCTTTTTCATGATCCTTGTATATTAGCTTAATTCGGTTAGTAAATAAAACACCGGGCAAAGACATGCCTCCCCGGTGTTTTTCTTCTTACAATCTTTTTGCCATTATCGACTAGTGCTTAGTCGATTACAGTTCCCTCGTAGTTCCCTGTTTTGGAACGGGGGCAGCCCTACTACTATCTGTAACCCGGGTTCTGATCGTCTTGCGTCATGTCCGGATTCTGTTCGATCTCTTCGTTAGGTATCGGATAACGGACATTATAATCCTGTATCGTACCCGAACGTTTCGCCCATTTATTGCGTTCCTTAATATACTCGACAAACTTGCCTGTACGGATCAGGTCGGCACGGCGCCAGTTCTCACCCAGAAACTCACGGATACGTTCATCCAATATCTTTGTACGGAAAACATCTTGCGACATGCCTGCATCCCATTTCTTATCAGCCGGGATACTAAAGCCCCACGCACGGTTACGCACTTCGTTTACCTTTTCGACAGCCTGCCCGGTTTGTCCCAATTCATTCAGACATTCAGCATAACTGAGAAGCACATCGGCATAACGGATAGCCGGGATATTCTTACCCGAGTTCCACATATTATTGATACCCAGTCCGGAATGCTGGTCGGTACGGAAATCTTCATATTTCTTTACATGCGGTTTCAACTCGTCATGGTCTTCACCCAGGTCTTCCCAGGCTACACATTCATAGTTGGGAACTTCGCCATAATAAGTGAAATCGTAGCGGATACTTTCTTCTTTACGAACATCTCCGTCTTCCCAAATACCGCCGTTCTCTACGGTTTCATAAGCATATTCAGTAACAACTACATGGTCGTAGCCAGCAAAATAACAACCATCGGTCCACCAGTTCTGTGCTACACGCGAACCGATCTGAAACTGAATCTGATTACGGTTCGGGTTATTGTTGAACTGAAATTCGTAGATAGACTCGGCTGTATTCGGTTTTTCGTAATTCCACAGATCGGCATAAGGAACCAGTTGGTATCCCATACCTATTACTGCTTCAAAGCATTCCTTTGCCTTATTGAAGTCACGGAGTCCTGTTTCAACCGGGGCGGACATATAGGCTTTACCCAGCATAGTGTAACCGGCACCGGAAGTAGCACGACCGGCGGTATTGGTTTTCGGAGCATACTTAGCAGCCTTTTCCAGGTCGTTGATAATGAATTGCCATACATCGGTCAGCGGCTGCCGGCCATAACCCGTTTCATCCAGCTTATCCAGGTCGATGATAGGAATTTCACCCCAGTACATAGCCAGTTCATAATCGACGAAACCACGGACGAAACAGGCTTCACCCAAAAGTCCGGCTTCTTTCGATCCCTCAACCAGTTCAGGAGTATCCAATGCACGGATAATCTTGGCAGCGGCGGTAACAATCGGGAAACGTTTGTTCCACTGATCTTTTACCTTACTATGCAATGAATTCATATTAGCATCGTAACGGTCCATTGCCGCGCCTTCACCGCCTCCTTTATTCTGAAGGGCTCCACGTTGGATTTCGTCAGTACCGGTCATCAGGAACCAGGCCCGTTCATCCTGGCGGGTGTTATCACGCCAGGTATTGTATATACCTTTCAGATTCAGTTCGATAAACTCGACATCCGAATAGATCTGCTCTTCTGTCAGTGCTTTCTTGTTCTCCTGTGTCAGGAAATCGGAACAAGATGTGGTGATCCCGGCTGTAAGCGCCAAAGCCAGTAATCCGATTAAATTATATCTCTTTTTCATAATTGTTTCCTATTTATTCCATTAAAAACTAAAGTTCAAACCTAACACATACATCTTTGTCGGAGGATAACCGTAGTCGCCTGTTTCAGGATCGAATCCCTTATATTTGGTGATACAGAACAAGTTGGATGCAGTAAAGTAAACACGCAGGTTTTCCACTTTGATCTGGCTCAACAGAGGCTTCGGGAATGAATAAGCCAATGTCAGGGTAGACAAACGCAGATAAGATGCATTCTGGATCGTGTAATCCATATCCGACGGGTTGTAACGATTGTAACCGCTGCTGGTATTGGCGATCACGCGGGGAACGGAAGCTCCTGTATTTTCCGGTGTCCAACGATTCAGCAAATCTTCGGAAGCCATGCTTGTACCTGTACTGTTAATCAATGTTTCATAATAAGAACTGATCTTCTTCGCTCCATAAGAATAGTTGAAAACAGCATTCAGGGTGATACCTTTATAGTTGAAGTCTGTTGCAAATCCGCCATAGAATTTCGGGTCTTTCTTACCCACCACTACGCGGTCAAGCTGGTCGACTACGCCGTCGGGTACACCGTCAGGACCGGAAACATCCAATGGGAACAAGTCACCCAAGCTGACATGTTTACCGTTGAAATCCAGATTTTCCCATTGGCTACGGTTCGACTCATTAGCAATACCGCCTGTTTTATAAGTATAAATGTTATTCAGCGATTCGCCCAGGAAGATGTTCTTCTCACGGTCGGAACCGTTCAGGATTTCCTTTACATCGCCATACAGTTTCGAAACCTCGTTCTTGTCAAAGGAGATGTTAGCATTTACATTCCAGGTAAAGTCTCTTGTCTGTATCGGGGTTGCGTTGATAGTCGCTTCGAAACCTTTATTCTTCACAGAACCGATATTCTCCCATGTTTCACTGTAACCGGAAGTCAACGGCAATGAATGTTTCATCAGCAAGTTATCGTTCTTGATAAAGAACCCGTCCAGAGAAACGTTCAAACGATCGTTCAGAAATGCCATATCGACACCGATATTCGTTTGTTTCTGTTTTTCCCAAGTGATGGCAGGCGTACCTCTCAAACCACTGGTCGCGTAAGAAGCCTCACCGTTGCTGACAGAAGAGAAATAAAGCGTACGATACGCATAGTTTTCGATATCCTGGTTACCAACCACACCGTAACCGACACGCATTTTCAAACGGTCAAAGATTGTCTGGTCTTCCATAAACGCTTCATTCGTCACATCCCATGCAGCAGAGAAAGAAGGAAGAATACCCCAACGGTGGCCTTCGGCAAATTTGGAAGAACCGTCATAACGGGCCGTTGCCGTCAGATAATAGCGCAGGTCATAATTGTAGTTCACTCTACCCAGCACAGAAACGAGGGTATTGCCCTTGAAATCTGAATCAAGTTCTTTTTTATCGTTAGCGGCAGCACCTTTCAGGTCGTTCCACAACAGGTCGTCGCTGGCGAAACGGTCGCCCTGCGCTTTTGTATAGTTTTCGGTATTCTTAGTCGTACTCGTACCGAACAGAAAGTTCATGCGGTGTTTGTTGATCGTCTTATCGTAAGTGATCGTGTTATCCCACTGCCAGTTCAGCTGTGACCATCTTTCATGTTTTGCTCTTGCATCACCGTTATAATGGCGGATCGCTTCCTGGATGTAGCTCGGTGTATATTCGAACCATGTCTGTGAAGAAACGTCCAGCGCGAAAGTTGAACGGATATTCAGTCCTTCAATCGGATTGATGTTGATGTAATTGGATGAAAGGAAACGGTTACGGGCACGTTCGCGGGCTACTTCCTGCGAGTTGAACGGATTATAATCGTTGTTGTTTCCTTCATTGTGGACACGGTAATACAGTGTCAGATAATCCCAGGTATAGCGGGTCGACGGATCGCGGAACGGTTCCGGATTCAGCAACGGGTTTGCATTCAGCGCCTTGTCGTACACGTCGTCTGTCGGCAAATTGTTTTCCGTACGTGAGAAAGAAGAGTTCGTACCGATCTTCAACCACGGTTTGATCATCGATTCCGCATTGACACGACCGGAATATTTCTTTTCTTTCGAATCACCGATCAATCCATCGATATTGGCGTAATCGAAACTGATATAAACGTTGTTCTTTTCCGTTGCATTGGAGAAACTTACAGAATGGTTCTGCTGGAAACCGCTGCTGATCACTTCGTCGAGCCAGTTGTAGCTTTTGCCCGAACGATACGTTTCAAATTCAGCATCGGAGAAAGCCGTATTGGTTTTCATCAGCGTATTATCGATATAATCCTGGCGGTTTGCCGTTGGATTATCATGCATGTAACCATTGGCAAAAGCATCCACACGCAGGTCGAACAACTGCTGTGCATTCAGTGTCTTCGGACGCTGGGTGATTTTAGAGAAACCTACCCATCCGTCATAGGTTACGCGTCCTTCGCCAATCTTACCTTTCTTGGTCGTGATAAGAACTACACCGTTAGCACCACGCGAACCGTAAAGAGCCGTAGCCGAGGCATCTTTCAATACCTGTACCGAAGCGACATCGTTTACATTGATCGCATTAAAACCACCATAACCATTGCCCATCACCAAACCATCGACAACGTAGATAGGGTCCGAGCCTGAGTTAATCGTATTCACACCACGGATCTTGATGCTGGAATCGTCGCCCGGACGGGTTCCCTTAGTGATCAAGACACCGGCAACACGTCCCTGAAGGGCCTCGTTAACAGTTGTTACCGGTCTTTCCTCCAACACCTTGGCGTCGACATGGGAGATAGCACCGGTCAGGTCGCTTTTCTTCATGGAAGCACCTACAATCACAACTTCGTCGATAGATTGCGAGTCTTCCGAAAGAGTTACGTTAATAACATTCTGGTTTCCAACTTTTACTTCTTTGGTGTCATATCCGATATAGCTGATCACCAGTGTGGCGCCCGGTGTTGCAGAGATGGAATATTTTCCATCCATATCCGATATAGTCCCTTGCGTTGTTCCCTTGAGAACAACGCTCGCTCCCGGGAGCGACTCCGACGTTTTAGCGTCGGTGATTGTACCTGTTATCGTTATGCCCTGTGCGAAAACGGTACCGCAGCATAACACAAGCATCATCAAAATACTAAAAAGCTTGATCTGTTTCATAATTGATAAATTTAAGAACATTTAGTTGTTTCTGATTTTATAAAGCAACGCATCCTTGGCAGGGACCGTCACAGTTAGTTTTTCCTTTACCGGTTGTTCATTTCCACTCCAGAGCTCTTTTGCCTGATAGTTTGCCGCAGGGTCAAGTCCCATACGTTCCAGTGAAATAGTGGCATTCATCTCATCTTCCGAATAATTAAAGATAGCAAAATAAGATGTACCATCTGCATCATGATGAATAAATTGATGTTCCGATTTTTCACCGTTTCCTTCTACCGGAGAGAAAGAAACCCCTTTGGCTACGGCATTCACATCCGGGTTCGTCAGGAATTTCAAGGCACGATCCTTGTCGATCTGTTTGCCGCCTTTGCTGAAATCGTCGCCAACGATATAAAGTCCGGTAATGGCGCCGGAAGTGATACGGGCACGGTTTTCGCCTTCGGTAGCTTCGCGCAACACCAGGTGGTCGGCATCATTATACTGATACACCTCATCTTGCCACCATCCGTAAGAAAGGGCATTCAGCGTATACTCGGTATCCTTGATCTTGTTCCAGGCATCACAGGCGATACGGCGTGAGTTGGCATAATGGGCCGGGAATACAGGCGAGATGGATAAGTTAAGATACATATCACCGAAATACTTATTCAGCAACTGCATACCGTAATTATATCCCTGGATACCTGTACGGATTTCCGGGTTATACCATTTGTCGGCTTCCATCGCACCATGCGTCATAAAGTCCATCTTTACATACTTGAAACCGCAACGACGGAAAAGATCGGATGTCTTCTTCATCATCTCCTCGATAGCCGGATGGGTCGGATCGATGGCATAAGCACCGTCCAGTTCCTGCGGCTGGCCATTGGCGTAGAGGTAGACATCCTGGAATTTATAGTCAGGAGCGTCTTTGATCGTCCGTTCGGGATGTTTTCCCCAATCGGTGAAAGGCGTCCAGTATACACCTGGAATCTGGCCGTTGGCAGTACAATGATTCACGAAGTCTTTCAACTCTTCTTCCGTGAAACTGTTCCAGCCTGAATCGAGGCCGATCGTCACATTCCCGTCTGTATTGACGAAATGGTTATTTTGCAGGTTTTCTTTGAAAAAGTCGGACACTTCAATTGCATTCTGATGATTCAGCCTGAACTGTAACGCGCCCCAGCTGTTCCAGCCAAAGGTAACGGCACCCGGCCATCTCTTTACAGGGGCAACCACCGCATTCGCTTTTCCATACTCTTCCAGTCCGGCACGCCAGTCGTTGAAGATACCGAAAAATACCTTAGGAGACTTTACCATTTTTCCTTTTAAAGCACCGTGTGCCTTAGAGTCGCGTGTCAACGAATCGGCAACGCCGCCGAAGCAAACCAATGAACCGATATTATTACGGTCGCCTTTCCCCATATCGATACCGGTCTTCCAGTCGGAGTGTTCCACTGAACCGATGACAAAACCTTTACGGTCGTCGTTGTTGAAGACAGTCGCTACTTCATAGCTACGTAATTGATCGAAAGTGAGCGGATGAGACTGATAACGTATCCAGCAATCGTTATCGAAAGGCTGGAATAACGCGCGGTTATCACCTTCAGCCAACACGGCCGGCATGCGGTCGATAGTAACCGGGGCCATATAATTCGATTCAACGTCAGCGGCTCCTCCCTGAAGAGTAAATTCCGTCAGCAGATAATCTTTCTCCGGATAGATGTAGAAAGATTGTACAAGCGTAGGCAGGTTGCTATCCGTGTAGGTCACCTGCAACAATGAACCCTGACCGAAAGCATCGCTGATAGCGGTGACTTTCGAACTGCTCTTTTTGTAGTCACGGGTCGTGACCAACTTATTACCCAACTTGTAGGAGGCATAAACCCCATCGGAAAGAAGCTGGTTCTCCTTCTCGATACGGTGGCCTTTCTGCACCTGGTCATAGCTAACCGTCCACTTTCCCGAAGAAACGGATGATTCGCCGCAGGATACAAGCAGGGCGAGCAATAGCAGCAGATTTAAATTGATGAGTTTCATGTATTGATAATTTATAGATAGTTTCATTGTTCCGTTATCAACAGAACGGTACTTTCATAAGTATTCCCTATCGTCAGGCTGATTCCGGCTTTCATCAGATAATCACCGGGGAAAACCTGACCGTCGCCATAGAAGGTGCTGTTCCCGGCTTTGTTCAACTCTGTGATCTTATACATTTTAGCTGGGTCCAGTCCTTTCAATCTGGTCTCAAAGAATGTTGTACGTCCGTGGTATTTCAGGCTATAAGCAAAAAACACCGATTCCTTTTTATCCTTAGATATATACATATGTGAAGCCCAGCCGGTTCCGTCGTAAGGAGATTTCAGGCGATAGAGGTCTCCAAACTGTACGATCGGGCGGATACGTTTATAATTCTTTATAGCTTGCTCAGCGAAAGGTAGTTCGTCGCCGGTCAAGTCTTCGGGTTGCAGCTCCATGCCCAGGCGGCCTGTCATAGCCACATCAAAACGGAACTTCAGCGGCGCCATCATACCCGTCTGATGATTCGGAGTAGTCGAAACATGGGCGGCCGTAGCCTTTGCCGGGAAGAAAAGATTTGTGCTGTATTGGATGAATATACGGTCAAGCGAATTGGTGTTATCGCTAGCCCAGAACTCGTCATGATATTTCAATGCACCGAAGTCGAGACGGCCGCCACCCGAAGAACACAACTGAATAAGAACATCCGGGTGTTTTGCACGAATCCGTTCGTAAACACTGTACAAGCCCTTTGTATAGTCAATCCAGAAATGAGTCTGATTTTCTTTGGACAGATATTCGGAACCGAAATTATCCACGTGACGGTTTGCATCCCATTTTATATAAGAGATATCAGGAGACAAAGCGATCACTTCATCAAACGTCTTTACAACAAAGTCCTGTACCTCCGGATTACTCAAATCGAGTAACCACTGGTTACGCATCGGGATTATATCACGTTTACCGCTCTTGACGATCCATTCCGGATGCTTCTCTGCCAGTTCACTCTTGGGACTTACCATTTCAGGCTCAATCCAGATACCGAACTTCAATCCTTTACTTACCGCATGCTTCGCCAGATAATCGATTCCGCGTGGCAGTTTTTTCCTGTTCACCTGCCAATCGCCCAAACCAACCTTATCCGAATTGCGGGGATATTTATTTCCGAACCATCCGTCATCGAGTACGAACATTTCAACGCCAAAAGCAGCAGCGTCATCGATCATATCCGTAATCGTTTTTTCATTAAAATCGAAATAAGCGCCTTCCCAGCTATTCAGGACGATAGGCAATTCCTGATCTCCATGGGCCAATGCATAGTTACGCGACCAGTCATGGAGGTTTCTCGATACCTGTCCCTTACCGGTAGAACTGTATGTCCAGACCATTTCCGGAGTCTGCAACGTTTTACCCGGTTCCAGATTATAAGTAGAGGCAAAATCATTCATCCCGCTCATGACATGCAGCAAACCGCATTCGTCTATCTCAAAGGAAGACAGATAGTTACCTAACCAGGCCAGGGAGCCGGCATACACTTCGCCCATGTCTTCATTGGCAGGGCCATTCAGGGAAAGCAGGAAAGAAGAGTTTTCAGACTGGGTAGTACGTATCCCCTTCTTGGATTCCACCCGTTTCACACCCGGTGTCAGTTGTTCTTCTACCAGTTGCATTTCGGAAGCCCAGGCCCCGTGGAAATGGGTCAGATAATAAGAATCTGCATGAAGGGGAAGATAAGCGGAGGCAATATTCTCGACAGCCAGCTTGTTTTTCTCCTGATGGGATATGGAGACTGACTGGCAGATTACATTTTCTTTCTGATAAGCCGTGAAGTTCAGGTTAACGAAAACCGGATACAAAGGATCTTTCAATTGTATCACTGTTTCTATTCTATTATTATCTATATTCTTTACCTGATGAGCTGCATATATTAATTCGGTTGTCTGAACGCCGTCGTCATGGGTCAGTTTCAATGCCGGATTCAGGAAGAAACGTCCTCCGTAAGCCGGATAGATTACCGGAGCATAACCGATTCCGTTATCCGGTTGTTCTTTATACTTCTTATGAAGGAAAGGGGAAACGTCCTGGAATTTATCGCCAAAATAGTTATACACTACTTTCTTATCCGGAGAGATCGAAAAGACCATACTCAGATCGTTTGTAGAGACGGTAATTATCCCCGTATCTTTATCCTGTGAGGAAACGGTTACGCACCCCAGCAGCAGGGCAACAGTTAACAATAGTGCTTTCATGTCTATCAAATTTATTTTACTTATTCAAGGTTGATGGTGCAAACTAAATCAATAAACAATAGCACAAAAAGCACGAACTCGCCAATTATTTGTAATTATGCGCTTAATTCATAGAGGTTTAATAAAAATGCAACATTTACGTCATTTTTTGACGCATCTGTTACAAAGGGATGATCGATCACTGATCCTTTTCTCGAGAGGCTATCAGGTCAGCTAGCCTTCTGGTCAAATAGGTTAATATATAAGTATCCACATTATCGACCGTCAAAGGCGGGTCTGCCGTCCAGAAATTTTGTTCTCCTGTTTCATCCAATGCCCTTTTAGCTTTATATAACAGATCATATTCTTGCAACAGAGGCAGCCTGGAAGATTGATAGAGACTGGCCAGACATTGTATAATCTCCAAAACAGACCTTCGTTCTTCCTGTTCTTCCAGTATAAGGAATATCAAATAATTATTTAATACAGTCTCTTTAGAGAAATACAAATTAAACTCCAGGAAAATCACCTCCACTCTTTTCTTCAATTCTTTTTGAGGGAGAGTCAGAGATGCTTGTTCAGCCATAATTTTCATATTATCACTCACAAATCCGGCATCAAGCATCAGGTTAGCCCAATTCAGAAACCTTTGGTCTATTTTTTGACCGAAAATAAACAGTGCCTGTATTTCCAGTGTTTCAGGAACTTTCAAAGTTATATCCTGCGCCTTGAAGAGTGTTCCGGGGCGAAGGGAAAAACGTTTCATCACATAAATCAACTGATCAATATCTTCACGCAAATCCAGTTTCTGAAACATTTTAAACGACATTCCCAAACATGCCATATCTGGCTCAATCACGAAAAGAGACTTGCCTTTCAGATAAGCAATTATATCTTCGGCATGTATCAGCTCCTTTTCTATCGGTACATAGAAAGGAACGGATATGAAAATCAAAGACACATTACGCCCTTTGGGATTCATTTGCCGCAAAACTTCCGTTCTAAACAGAAAATGGTCCTTCCTGCATTCCAACTGCAACCGTCCGGTTTGATTGATAGGACCATCCCATTCGTAACGCATCAAAACCGTCTGCATTAGTTCCCTCAACTTTTTGGGTTTTCTGTAATTGTTGATGAAAGTCAATAACAATGTCAAAGGCAAAATAAAGAGGAAAGGGATAAAAGAAACAGCCAATAATAATCCGCTATCTATATTTCCGGATAAAAGACCTGTTATTAATAAAATGATTACACAAGGTATACACAACAAAAGAACTAATGACAAAGAATAAACCAACCAACCTTTAATGGTTTTGAATTCAAGCAAATTCAATTCATCCATATTACCTTTCAAAAGAGAAAGATATTTTATAATATCAGCAAGTGATATTTTATCTTCATGCAGTCCTATATATTCCATAGCTTGCAAAGATAACACCTCAAAATCAAAGATTCATACAAAATGATGAGAAAAGAACCCCCTATAAACAATTAAAGCCTGTCTCACGACAAGCCCTAACCAACTTTGTTAACCTTAAATCTAATACTATTATGAAAAAACCACAGTACAAAGATAAGCCTGAAACAAGCGTTTGTCAAGTCTTTTACAGACAATATATGTTAAGCCTTTCGGGCATTGTAGCTAAAAATTGTTTCCGAACACAAAACTTTATACAATACAGACAAAAACTGCTAATTTTAACAGTTAAAACAGCCAAATCTATAGAGAAAGACGTTCTTTAAGCAACTTGTATCCGGTCAGGCTGGCACGCAGACAGACACCTGTTTTAAGACGAACCTGGTAACTTTCCTTGCCGAACAGTTCCACACGCATGATCTGTTCGCTATTAACGATACAGGAACGGTGAATACGGATAAACAGGTTTGCCGGCAGATGCGATTCAAAATATTTCATTGTCTGATCTTTTATATACTGTCCGTCGGTCGTGAAGAGTGCCACATAGTCACCGCTGGCCTGGATATAAAGTAACTCCTCCAGGTGGATCAGATGGATACGGCTGCCATCCTTCACAGAGATGCGATCCAGTATTGCTTCCTCTTCCGGTGACGATACGCCTGTTTCCGCCGGAGCATTTTCTTCTTTTCTCTGTTCCTCCTGTATCTCCATCTGCAACTCCTTCCAACGGATATAATACCACTGGGCCAAAATAATCCATCCCAGCAAACCCAACAAAATACGGAACGGAATGGTAGATGCAAACCAATCCATCCTATCCGGATAAACCAGCGCCCCGGCCATATATCCTCCGGTAACGGATATGATAAGGACGCCAACAGCCAATGCAATCTGGGCCTGTAATGGCCGCAATATGCCTGTTACATACCAGAACAGGAAACCGGAGACACAGAATATACCGACCGAAACCAGACTATCCAACCATGCGACAAGCCATCCCGTATGTCCGTAATAATAGAGGAGCAAGGCGCTTATGCTGCAACTGACCACAGCCAAAGCCACACCAGCCATTCTACACAGGACAGAATTTATAAACGGATGTGTCTGCATAATCAACTCTTAAATTCAATGCCACCGAACATAACAATTCCCCGTACAACCAGTATATGTTCTTTATCCATTTCCATAGAGGCATTAAAACGTTTATCCTCGCATGCCCCCATGATCGGACTGCCATGAAAATTGACCGCCCAATCCCCAGGAAGATAGATTTCCACACCGGCAAACTTACAATCGATATCAATATAGGTTTTAGCACTATCCAGCTTCGTTTTCCGCAAATCCAGGACCGTTCCCCCAAACACAGTCCTAATCCTGGCTCCTTTAAATACCGGATCTAAAATAATTTGTTCCACATAGCCAAATGTATTATCCGATTCCACATATCCGTCCGTATTAATAAAATCACTTTTTACTTTACCGGCAACGGCATTTCCCCGGATATCTTCTCCACCGGTATCCTCTCTCCGGCTATTGTAATGATAGGAGTTCTTTTTACGCGGTTCGAAGATCAGCATTAAACCGACAATGACAAAAGCAGCCGGCCAATAGACCTGCAACCAATCGCTATCCATCCACCCCAGTCGTGGCAGTAAAAATGCCGCACCAACCAAAAAGGTAATCAAACCGCCTATATAATGTCTCCGGGAAATACTCCCTATACCTATATACATTACAAGCATCTGCCAGGATACAATGATATGAAAAAGATCATCCGTGATCATGCCTGTGTTCCTCATGATCCATACGACCCCCACTACAATAAACGGGATGGCCCAAAATAAGTTTTTCCTAAGATTCATACGATATACAGTTTAATTGTTTGAGAGCAAAAGTATGCTCCTGTCAGCCTTCCGGCAATAGAAATACGTCCTATTACAGTCAAATATCGGTGAATTGCCGAATATTACCGATAAAAAAGGGAGTTATTTTTCAGAGAATGCCATATTTAAAAGAAAAAAGGCTTGCATTTCCGAATGCAAACCCCTATAAACAATTAAAGCCTGTCTCACGACAAGCCCTAACCAACTTTGTTAACCTTAAATCTAATACTATTATGAAAAAACCACGATGCAAATATACTGCTTAATCCAAACCTGTCAAGAGGTTTTATGCTAAATGGTGTTTCATACACTATAAGAAAAGCTAACAAGGTTCAATATGTTTGTTTTTTGCTTCCAAAGTGTTAAAATAAACACTTTTTATTCCTATTTCTTCTTTAATATACGTTGTGCACAGTCGGACAATACCACGATCGCTCCGGCTATGATTGCCGTATCTTTTATTACCAGCCGACCTGCTCCGGTCAGTAAGGGGAAACCATGTTCTCCGCTTCCCAAATCGGGCACCCACACTTCAGGTGTTGTCACCAGGAATGAAAGCGTACCCAATGTCATTATGATCGCCAGTCCGGAACCTATCAAGCCAATTTTCGGAGAAAAGATACCCAGGAAAGTCAGGATACCGATCGCCATGATCATAATGCCTAGTCCATGTGAAAAAATATAGGTATTGTTTTCTACATGCCACTGATGCTTGGCTTCATTGAATTCACCTTCTTTCAACTTATATTCTTTGTATTCCGGTGCACTCTTTGCATAGAAAAAGCTCATAAACGGACTGTTTGCCACAAAAGGAACGATCCCTTCCGCTTCATAATTATAGAATTTCAGCCCGCCGATCCATACGAATATAATCAGGATAGCTACGCGGATCAGGTTAATACCCAGTTTCTGTGAAGAAGCTGCAATGTTCAGAAATGTGTCGAATAAATCTTTTAATTTAGTAGTCATGTCTTTCTTTGTTTATCAGTTTAACTTATGATGCAAAGATCCGACATTTTTCCCCTATGGGAAATGGCAATTCTACCGGATAATTTGACAATTATTCCCTTAAACACAATAAAGCCGGTTAACAGAGGTATATTTCCCGTCAACCGGCTTTATAAATGATCCGTTATCGGAACTATTTTAATTACGAACTCCCAGCTCCACCAGTTTCTGTTCGTCCAAGGCATATTTGCGTTCGATACTCTGCAAAAGCTCTTCACTGATATTCAGAGGACGGTTCAGCTTCTTCATCTCCCGGTATCCTTTATAGACCTGCGTGATCATCTTGCGGGGATTGAAAACAAGCGATGAAGTGATCCAACACCCATGCGTACACCAGCAGTTAGCCTTGTCACCATGACCGATAGCGGCAATCTCTTGTTTCATGGCATCGCTCTCCATAATCTTTGCGATATTGCAGTCATAATCCTTGACATTACCGAGCGGTTCGCGAAGTTCACAGGCACGGAAACGACCGTCATAGTCTATTACCAGTGTTGTTTCGCCGGCCGTACAATCCATACCCCAGGGTGTCGGATGATCGATATTGGTCGCACGTACATTATATAATGTACGTATGAAACCCAGGTAGAAGAAACGGGCGATAGGTTTTCTGAACCCACCGGTTTCCTCCGCCATACGCTCCCCATATACATTATAAATAGGAACAACCTTATCCTGCAAGGCGCGTAGAGTAGGCTCGGTAAGAACCTTCACTCCGTCGTCGCGGGTCATACCGCGTGCAGCTTCAATAATATGATTGGAAAGATGGAAACGTCCCAGCATCCATATCATCAGATCCTCGACCTCATTCTCGTTATATTTGGTGATTACGGTGGCCAGGTTTTTCAACACCCTGCCGTCGTCAGCAAAGTTTTTTTCAATCAGCTTCAGTGTCCCCATCGCTTTGTAGAAATTGCCGGGAACGCCGCGCTGTATATCATGCGTATCACCGAAACCGTCCAAAGAAAGGCTCAGGTTGATATTCAGTTCCGGACAATTCTGGCGGATCTGTTTTACCCAGGCGACGATCCGGTCAGGCTTCAATCCGTTGGTAGGGATATTCACGTCCTTTATCTCGTTATTCTTGTAGAACATCTCTATAATTTCAGGTAACTCCTCACGCAGTGTCGGTTCACCGCCGGATACCCACAAACGGTTGAACTGCCCGGCTGTTTCGGAGATTGTCTTGATTTCTTCAAAAGTCAGGTCTTTCTCCTTTTTATCCATGTCTTCTGCATAGAAACACATTTTACATTTAGCATTACACCGTCCTGTGACAAACAGGAAAACAGATTCTAATTTTCTGTTTGTGCTCATTGTCCTGAAAGAGCTCTTTGTTCTTTTCGTACTCATTGTTATTATCGATTAGATTTCTCTATTAGTATTAGCTCCCATATCTTATTTAGCAGATAGACAAATATATACCATCCCAACAAATCTATCAGCAAGACTTGAAAACATTCGCAAATTTCAACTATTATACAGCACAAAACAATCTCCATTTGTGGGATTCGATGTTCTATATTTAAGATTATCGACTAACTTGTCTCAAAAAAACTATCTTTGTACATTCAATTAAGTGTATATAAAAGTATGGAAGACAATATTCCTAAATTCGACCTCCCCGTAGATTTTATTGTAGGAAACAGTATTACAGGTGAAATACTGAACCAGTACGGACGTTTCCCGTGCAAGATCAAGGCTGGCATATTCGTGCTTTGCGTACAAGGGACAGTCCACGCGACTGTAAACTTAACTGAGTTTACCATCCGGAAGAACGACTTTATCACCTTACCCCCGGGTTGCTTCATTCAGATACATGAGGTTTCCGATGATGTAAAACTGTGTTTTGCAGGCTTTTCTTCCGTATTCGTCAGCCATATCAATTATATAAAGACGATTACGAACTATCTGCCTGTCATATTCGACAGTCCGATCATGCCTCTGCCGGAACATATATCCTTACTCTACCAACAGGCTTTCGACTTGCTGATCAATGCTTATTCCATGCCTAAAACCATCGAGAACAAGGAGATTATCAAGGCAATCTTTACTATCTTCATGCAAGGGGTTATTGAATTATACAGGAATCATACGCCATATAGCAATGCTCCCATGACGCGTAACATGGAAATATGCCGGGAGTTCGTACAACTGGCGATGGAAAACTACACGAAAGAGCATAGCGTGTCTTATTACGCCAAAAGGCTCAACATCACCTTGCAGCATTTCTGTTATGTGATAAAAAAGGTCAGCGGACGGACTGCATTGGATATCCTGAGCAATATCATCATTATGGATGCCAAAGCGCAGCTTAAATCGACCGATATGCCGGTCAAGAAAATTGCATTCGCCCTGGGTTTCGACAACCTTTCGTTCTTCAACAAATATTTCCGGCAACATGTAGGAATGACCCCGCAGGAATACAGGGAGAGCTAAAAAAAGGGATATGCCGGACGCAAACCCCTATAAACAATTAAAGCCTGTCTCACGACAAGCCCTAACCAACTTTGTTAACCTTAAATCTAATACTATTATGAAAAAACCACAGTACAAAGATACAGGTATTCTCCAACTTGTCAATAGTTAAAATGCTAATTAGTGTTGTATAGCATATAAGAAACACTAACAACATTCAAGATATTTATCTATGACTTCAGAAATGTTAAAATAGGGGCAAAAAAGAAGAGGCGCTGCCATAAGCAACGCCTCTCCGGACATACATATATAATGTATATTAGTCTTGCAATTTAGCACAAATGAACTCGCGGTTCAAACGAGCGATGTTGCTGACAGAGATGTTCTTCGGACATTCCATTTCGCAAGCACGCGTGTTGGTACAGTTACCGAAGCCCAGTTCGTCCATCTTGGCAACCATTGCTTTCGCACGACGAGCAGCTTCTACCTTACCCTGAGGCAACAGAGCCAACTGGCTAACCTTTGCAGAAACGAACAACATAGCCGAACCGTTCTTACAAGCAGCAGCACAAGCACCGCAACCGATACATGCAGCAGCATCCATAGCCATTTCAGCATCTGCACGAGGAATAGCGATTGAATTGGCATCAGGTACACCACCTGTGTTCACTGATACGAAACCACCTGCCTGGATAATTTTATCGTAAGCATAACGGTCTACCATCAAGTCGCGGATTACCGGGAAACCGGCAGAACGCCACGGTTCGATTGTAATAGTTTCGCCATCATTGAAGCGACGCATATAAAGCTGGCAAGTAGTTGCGCCGGTTGCAGGTCCGTGCGGATGTCCGTTTACATACAAAGAACACATACCGCAGATACCTTCACGACAGTCGTGATCGAATACGATCGGCTCTTTACCTTCACTGACCAAACGTTCATTCAAAATGTCTAACATTTCCAGGAAAGAAACACTCTGATTGATTTTGTCTATTTGGTAAGTCTCAAATTGTCCTTTATCTTTCGGACTTTTCTGACGCCAAACTTTAAGTGTTACTTTTATATCTTTATCCATGATTCTAATTTTTGTGATTGATGATTATTACTTCTT
The DNA here is from genome assembly GCF_000364265.2 of Parabacteroides sp. ASF519. NCBI lineage: Bacteria > Pseudomonadati > Bacteroidota > Bacteroidia > Bacteroidales > Tannerellaceae > Parabacteroides > Parabacteroides sp. ASF519. The sequence goes on from NZ_AQFV02000006.1 coordinate 177,788, forward strand.
GTAGTTACGTGTTTGAGGAACAACGAACTGATAGTTCAAATCTTCCTTCAGCATAACCGGATCTTTGTCTTCACCCTGGTATTCCCAACAAGATACGTACATGAACTTATCGTCATGACGCAGGGCTTCGCCTTCCTCGGTCTGGTGCTCTGTACGGAAGTGTCCTCCACAAGATTCGGCACGGTCCAATGCATCGTGTGCCATCAATGTACCAATCTCAATAAAGTCAGCCAAACGCAATGCCTTATCCAACTCTACGTTCAGGTTATCGGCTTCACCCGGAATATATACATTACTCCAGAACTCTTTCTTCAGCTCTTTCAACATCTGGATCGCTTCCTGCAAACCTTTTGCATCACGTGCCATACCTACATGTTCCCACATGATATGACCCAGTTTCTTATGGATAGAATCTACCGACTCTTTACCCTTGATACTCATCAATTTCTTGATGCGGTCTTTGATCCCCTTTTCAGCTTCTGCAAACTCAGGCAGGTCGGTGCTGAAACGTGGAACCTGGATCTGGTCTGACAGATAGTTCTGAATTGTATAAGGCAATACAAAGTAGCCATCGGCCAATCCCTGCATCAACGCAGAAGCACCCAGACGGTTAGCTCCGTGGTCAGAGAAGTTAGCTTCACCGATAGCGAACAGACCCGGAATAGAAGTCATCAATTCATAGTCAACCCACAGACCACCCATCGAGTAGTGCAATGCAGGATAAATCATCATCGGAGTTTCGTATGGATCGTCGTTGGTAATTTCTTCGTACATGTCGAACAAGTTACCATATTTAGCTTTTACAACATCTTTACCCAGACGGTTGATGGCGTCGGAGAAGTCGAGGAACACGGCCAGACCTGTGTTGTTCACACCGAAGCCGGCGTCGCAACGTTCTTTAGCGGCACGTGAAGCCACGTCACGCGGAACCAGGTTACCGAATGCCGGATAACGGCGTTCCAGATAGTAGTCGCGGTCTGCTTCAGGAATGTCTTTCCCTTTCTTAGTTCCGGCCTGTAATGCTTTTGCATCTTCCAGTTTCTTCGGAACCCAGATACGACCGTCGTTACGCAATGATTCAGACATCAAAGTCAGCTTAGACTGGTAGTCACCTTTCACCGGTACACAAGTCGGGTGGATCTGCACCATACAAGGGTTAGCGAAGTAAGCACCTTTCTTGTAGCACTGCCATGCAGCAGAACCGTTGGAAGCCATTGCGTTAGTAGACAGGAAGAAAGTATTTACATAACCACCTGTTGCCACCACTACTGCGTGAGCAGAAAAACGTTCGATCTGACCTGTGATCAGGTTACGTGCGATGATACCGCGGGCACGGCCATCCACCTTCACAACGTCCAGCATTTCGTGGCGGGTATACATCTTTACTTTGTTCAAACCGATCATACGGCTCAAAGCAGAGTAAGCACCCAGCAACAACTGCTGTCCGGTCTGACCGCGGGCATAGAACGTACGGGATACCTGAGCACCACCGAATGAACGGTTATCCAGCAGACCACCGTATTCGCGAGCGAAAGGAACACCCTGTGCTACGCACTGGTCGATAATAGAGTTGGAAACTTCAGCCAGACGATAAACGTTTGCTTCGCGGGCACGATAGTCACCACCTTTGATTGTATCGTAGAACAGACGGTAAACAGAGTCACCATCATTCTGATAATTCTTTGCAGCATTGATACCACCCTGTGCGGCGATTGAGTGTGCGCGACGGGGAGAATCCTGGATACAGAAGTTCAATACGTTGAATCCCATTTCTGCCAGAGAGGCAGCAGCAGAAGCACCGGCCAGACCAGTACCAACTACAATCACGTCCAGACGACGTTTGTTTGCGGGGTTCACCAGTTTCTGATGATCTTTATAATTTTTCCACTTCTCAGCCAACGGGCCCTGAGGGATTTTAGAATCTATTTGAGTCATAATGATTTATTTTCAATATTGTTACACCTTAAATTAATGTCCTGCACAAACAGCTACATAGTCACCACCTACACCATTCAGGTAGAAAACGATAGTAATGATAGCAAACACTACGCAAATAACGGTTGCTACAATCTTGGAAATGCAGATCCAACGGTTCATCCAGATCGTGTTACTCCAACCGATAGTCTGAATAGCGCTCCAGAACCCGTGAGTCAGGTGGAACCACAAAGCTACGTACCATACCAGATACAGCACTGTATTCAGGATATTACCCTGGAAATAGTAGTTGATAAACGCTGCACCGTCCTGAGGAGATACGGTTGTTGTTCCGTCGCAAAGTGTTACCATGTGATTGCCTAGGAGTTCGGCGAACATCATCTTATACCAGAACTGGCTGAAGTGCAACACCATGAACAGGATAATGATAATACCCAGTACCAGCATGTTCTGAGATGCCCATTCCACACCTTTCGGACGAGCGTTAATTGCATAACGGTCGTTACCGCGAGCCTTACGGTTTTGCAGTGTAAGGAGAACAGCATACACAAAGTGAATCACAACGCCTGCTGCCAGCACCAATGTTGCTGCCACGGCATACCAATTTGCTCCCAACAATGAACAAATCATGTTATAGGCTTCTCCCGAGAAAGCAGCCGCCACATTCATTGACAAGTGGAACAATAAGAACAAAACAAGAAAAAGGCCTGATACACTCATTATCAGCTTCTTCCCGATAGAAGAATTAAGTAACCACATAAGATAATAATTTAAGTTATTTAATTGTTTTTAGAAATTCATATCAATATACTCAATTATCAGGCAAAGGTATGCTAAATACACGTATCACGCAAACGATTAAAGAAATATTTCGCCAATCAAACCTATACATTTCAGGAGGGACAAACGGTAAATCCTATTCAATAAATAAATTAACGAAAATGTAACCAGTACTAACCGGCATTTTTATATCTTCGTGGCATAATCAGGGGATCGTATGTTACAACGTAAAATGCTGAGCTTCTTATTTATGATGATTTTTATACCGTCTGTTCGTGCTCAGTGGAAAGATAGTACGAGATTCATAAATAAAGAACATGAATTTGAAACCACTTACAACAAAATATCAGAGAATAAGGTATACCAGATGCTGCGTGTCCCTGTTCCTCTTTTCGCCATTTCAGCCATAACATATGGGCAGGGCGATAAATTCCGGACATTGCGCAATACGCATACGCCCAACTTCCATTACAGATACGATGATTTTCTGCAATATACTCCGTTGCTTGCTGTTTACGGGATGAAGCTCGGCGGTGTGGAAAGTCGTAGTTCATGGCCCCGGATGATCGTATCGAACGCTTTTTCGGCAACGATCATGGCCGCTACCGTCAACAGCATGAAATATACGATCAAACGCGAACGCCCCGACGGCTCAAAGAACAACTCATTCCCTTCGGGACACACGGCAACCGCTTTCATGGCTGCTACCATCATGCACCGGGAATATGGTCTGACCCGCAGCCCGTTATATAGTATCGGGGGATATACAGTCGCCACAGCCACCGCTTTCAGCCGGCAACTGAACAACCGCCACTGGCTGAGCGACGTACTGGCCGGGGCCGGTATCGGCATCTTATCCACAGAGTTAGGGTATTTTCTGGCAGACCTGATCTTCAAGGACAAAGGCTTGAATCTCCCTGACAAGCTCAGGGAGTCTGCCCCCAAAGGAGGGCGCCCTTCTTTCCTGGAGTTCGCCGTAGGATACAGTATCATCAACGGAAGTATCGAGGTAGGTAAAAATATACGCCTGAGCTCGCCGGGAGCAACCAATGTCAGCGTAAAAGGCGGTTACTTCTTCAATCCTTATTTCGGTATCGGCGGCGAAATAACAGCGCTGGCAAGCCCGATGGCATTCGACATGTCGCTTTATACAGGAACAACCCCTTCAACCAAATATGACATCACCCGCATCCATGCCGATCCGACCGGTGTTTTTACTTTTACGGCAGGGCCTTATTTCTCGTTACCTGTAGCCAGTAAATTGCTTTTAGGAACAAAGTTCCAGGCCGGATATTCCTATCTGGTGAAAAATGAAGTGGAAATGGACTTACAGGAAAAGCACCCCCCATACGGAACCATAAATAATATTGCTTTTATGAAAGGCAACGGTAGCAGCAACTATGTTTTACGCACAGGCATTTCAGCGACCGGGATCGTCAGCCGCAACCTGGGTATCCGTATGTTCGTAGATTACGATTATACGTTCCTGAAAGCACCTTACGAAATCTTAACCAGCCTCAGAGACAGCCAACCAGTCTACGGCGAGAGCCATTTAAGCAAGCACAAAATACACTATTTTACAATAGGGGCAACCGTAACGGCGCTGTTCTGGTAATTATCAGTCAGCAGCAGGAACCAGCCGGACTTTGATATCGCTCTCCTGCCCGCTTTCCAGACTTACATCGAAAACGATACGGCAGGTTCCCTCATTGGAAGCATCATAGCTATTCTTCGATACATTATCAAGGACGGACACAGAAGTTACGGATGGACTATCAACGATCAGTTGCATACATTTGCCGTCTTTTGTCAGTTCCACCATATGACTGTCCAATACACGGGGAATGGCCCCGGTTACAATCGTCCATCTGACAGTTGCCGGCTGACTGCCAGCTTTTACACGATCAATCACCGACAGATATTTTTCATTGATCAGAGCAACTTCACGGACGGCATTTTCCAATTCTCCGCCGAACAAGTCCGTCATATTCAGAGAAGCTCCGAGTTTATGCGCTTCCGAATAGATATTTGTCACAGGTACAAAACCGTTTACATCATGGTATTTACCGTTTACAGTCAGTGTATTATGCGCCAGGTTATTATAACGGAACACATTCCAGCGCTGCCCGTTCTGCGACATATTCCATAAATCTACATTTTCCTTTTCCAGCGAATAATATTCCTGCATCCCCAGGTCCTGCACCCAGCGAACACCCGAAGCATCGAACACAAACGATCCGGCATCCATATGGGCATGGCTGGTCGAAGCCGTTCCTCCTTTTATTCCCAGATAGAAACCTTCTCCATTCTCCCAACCCGTACGGACCAGCACGACAGGCGTCTGTCCGTTAGCCGCCCACAATTTCATAGCAGGAGGCACCAGTTCATTCATTTTATATTGTGAACCATAAATCGGAATCAACGGAAGGAAACGGCTCTCCTCATCCGAAAAAGACAACTCCGCCCGACTCAACATATCCTTTTCATTCCAAAGCAGTGTAGGGTCTTGCAGCTTGTCGGCAAACCAGTACATAGCCGGCAAAGCAAAGACACTCTCACGGGAATCGCTGAAGTTAAAGCATTTACCGGTCGTTCCGGTCATAAACTGCATAAAACGGGCAGAAGCCAGAAAACCTTCAGCCGAAGAGAGACCGCCGTCAGTCCCCAAGGCGGATTCCAACGCGGCATTCAAAAGAACCTGGAAGGTAGTCCCGTATCCCCAATAATTATATCCTTCGGGATAAGCGCCATCGGGACCATAGCCCTTCAAAGTCAAGCCGACTGTAGATAAAGCACGTTCAATGATTTCACGGGCCTCTTCCGGATGATCTTCTAAAACGGCAAGTGCACCGTAAACCAGTCCGGCATTACAGACCTGGTTCCAGTTATTGGTCGCTCTCAGAAACCAGTTATATCTTTTATCCCTCGACGGGGCAAAACCTTTATTCAGAATCGCCTCCTGCACCAGCCTCCGGGCATCCGGAGATAACCGATCGAACAACCAGTCATAACCGATTGCAACCGCCATAGTCATTTCGCCCGTATCCAGAAAATGGGACGGGTTCCAATCGGTAAACGAACACACGGCAATCATTTCCTGCTCTGCCCGCAAACGATACTTATCCTCTCCTGTCATCCGGTAAGCATATGAAAGATAGAAGATACGCCGCAAGGCTTCACGCGATACGGCCAGCAACCGTTTCCCTTCTTTTTTATATGCCAGCACAGGCGTCGTGATCAGATCGTCGCATTGCCCAAGTAGATAGTTATGCAACCGGAGCATCTCCGGATTAAGAGCCAGATCGGATTTAATCTTTTGCTCCTCTCCTTTCTTTACCAGCAACCGGGGATGAGAAGGGTAAGAATCAAAGCGTATTCCCTGTGAATACCCCGAAACGAACAGGGAAAAGCAAAACACAACAAGCAGGATAGTTTTATTCATACAGGTATTATATTTAATTGGAGTTACAAACTTACATAAAAATTGAGATTTATAAGCGCGTCTAATAAAAATAAAGACCACTCCCTGCTGTTATTCCACCGACTTTCGTTATTTTAAAGTTGTAATACAAAAAAACTATATCTTATGGACAGAGTTTGTGGTCTTGATGTGCATAAAGATAGTGTCTTTATGTGTATTCTCACAGCAAACGGTGAGAAAATTGAAGATGTGTTTGGAACTTTAACACCGGAACTGGATCGCCTTCGTGACACTTTAGTCTCTCATGGTGTTGGTAAAGTTGCAATGGAAAGCACCAGTATTTATTGGGTTCCTATTTGGCGCATTTTGGAATGCGATTTTGATGTTAAATTGGTTAACCCTTATTTCATCCGTCAACTCCCTGGTCGTAAAACTGATATTAAAGATGCCCAATGGATTGCGACTGTTCTTCAGAAAGAGCTAATTAAGGGAAGTTATATTCCTGATTCAAAAATACAGGAATTACGTCAGTACAGTCGTCGTATCTTCCATTTGACTCGTCGCAAACAGCAAGCTGAATCTGCTATCGATCTAACGTTGCAACGTTGCAATATTCGTTTGAGTAATTATGTTTCTGATATTGGTTGTAAATCCATGCGTAAGGTGGTCAATGCATTAATCTGTGGTGAAACTGATTCTGAAGTATTAGCTCTGTTGGTTCACAAGCGTATTCGTAATAAACATTGTCATGAGGTTATTAAGTCGTCTTTGACTGGTATTGTATCTTCATCAGACAGAGACATGCTTAAAATGAGTTTGGAAGAAGTGGAACTTTATGATCGTCAGCTTCTTGAGTGTAAAGAGAAAATGCGAATAATTTGCGAGGGACATTATGCCGAGGAACTGGAAATCCTTCAAACAGCTCCTGGGATAAAAGAGGAAAGCGCTATGAGAATCATAGCAGAAATCGGTGTTGACATGAAAGCCTTTCTAACAGCATCAGCTTTAGTTGGCTGGGCTGGATTAAGACCGCGAAATGATCAAAGTGCAGGAAAGATCAAAGGAAGAAAGACTTTACATGGAAACAAGTATTTACGTGTTATGCTTACACAATGTGCATGGGGAGCCTGCAGGACTCAAACATCTAAATTTTATAGCAGATATCATACCTTGAAAAAGAGAATGAATCACAACAAGGCTTTAATGGCAAATGCTCGAAAGCTACTCGTTGTTATTTGGAATTTATTAGCTAAAAAGCAACCTTATATGCCATTTGTGAATTAATGGTTGCTTCTTAATGAGCGTTCCAAGACCCTTATATTTGTGGTGGAGTAAACCCCGTTTTTGCAAACTGGTATACAGGCACGCTCTGGCAAGGAATTGCGTCTGAGACAAACAAGCTCGAAGAGGAAATTATTTATCACTCTCTGCATAGACAAAATGTAGGGACAGCTACAAAGTGATCTTATTTTAACGGGAGTTCGAAATAAGGTTAGTGTAACTTTTATTACACAGAAAATAATAAGAAAAAAGGGACCCTTATACAGACTCCCTCCCAAAGATCATACATTTCATAGTCAAGACTGTGGCAATGTTATCTCTTTGTGTTTTTCATAGTTAAAATCTTTTCGTCAAAGGACAGGTTTATTTTTCTTTAATACAAACTTTTTGTTATATTTTTACACATACATGTTATTAAACATGGCTTGACTGTTATTCTGAGGAAGGTTATGGTACTTATTTCGAACTCACGTTTGTTTATTTATAGAGGAAATATAGGAAATCGCTTGAAAAAGTGTTTTCTTATCCGGAATCCTTTTAACAGACAAGAAAATACCATTTTGCTACAATTTACAACGATTAAAGATCATTTTGTATATTTTTTACGCATATACGTATCTGCTATATTTCACAAAACAGTAGAAATAGAAGATCCGAAAACACAATATTTAACACTTAGCGTATTCATATAGATTTTCACTCTTCATTTTAAACAAATTGTAATCTCGTTTAAAACGAATTTTTTTTCATTTTAAATGAAATGGAGATTTATTGCAGATGAAAAATTTGTTAATTCTGTCCAGAAAATTTATTATAAACAGGCTTTGGGACCTCAAATCACATGCTAAACAACACATTTTATCTCCAGAATGAGTAAATATCCAGACCAAATTCCAACAGCACATTCACATATTTCAAATGTACTTTACGACATTTATCAACGACTACCACACATCATCAAACATAAAGCTACATTTATTAATCAACAATTAAAATAAAGACATTCGCAATCATCCCGTAGAGCGAATAAAAACAACAAACCTGATTTAGGACACGTACAGCTCACTGACAGAAGGACTATTTGACATTTTGACACATTGACGAAAACAGTACATATATAATAAAGTCGCAAAAGTAAGTCCGAGAAGTTGAACTTTTTTACTATGTTTGCAAAAGCATAATTAAAAATAGTAATGAAGACACTGGTACACACAGAGAAAGAACATATCGAGGAGATTATCCGTAGTTGCGATGTCTGTTTCGTCGGACTGGCTGATACGGATGGTACGCCTTACGTTATACCCATGAACTTTGGCTATCGGAACGGTGTTATCTATTTACATTCAGCGCAGGAAGGCCGAAGTATCTCAATCCTGGAACGTAACCCGAAGGTTTGCATCACCTTCAGCACCGACCATGATCTGGTATTCCAGCATCCCGAAGTGGCTTGCAGCTACCGTATGCGTTCCAAAAGCGTTATCGCATGGGGTAAAGTGCGGTTTGAAGAAGACTTCGACAAGAAAACGGAAGCGCTGGATATAATTATGAAACAGTATTCGGACAAGGAATTCCGTTATTCCGACCCGGCTGTGAAAAACGTAAAAATATGGCTGGTAGACCTCGATGAAGTAACATGCAAAGAGTTCGGGGCACCGCACAAGAAATACTAAACATTTAAGAGAGTGAATATATGAAAAATCTGTTAGCAATATTTTTAATGGTGTTCCTGTTCGCTTCATGCGAAGGACCGATGGGGCCTCCGGGACGAGACGGGGAAGATGGCGGTATAACCTACTGGATATTTGACAAGGATATACAAGTTAAGTCAAGCGACTGGGAATTAGTCGACAATGGTAATAACGAACCTTTTTACATGTATGAGTACAGAATTGCCGATAAAGATTTCGACATATATCAGGATGCTTATAAAGAAGGCTTAATTACCTGTTACATGTATCTGGATCACGGCGAAGACAAAGAAGCACAAACTGCATTACCCAACCCTGTCAATCGAATAGATAAAGAGAATAACATATGGACAGAAACCTATGCTGCCGAATATACAAAAGACGGATTCATCATCTTTAAGGTGACATTCTCCGACTTCTTTACTGATCAACGGCCGCCGGAAACGCATTTCAAAGCAGTTATAACCTATTAAAAGTACACATATATCAGATATTTAATGTACTTTTGCCCAAAATAAGACTTTCGAAATAATGGGATTGCAAAAGCATAGCAAGGTATTGAATGAAACAGTAGAAAAGCTGTCGGACGAATGTTCATACAAACAACTGTTTCATGCCTACCGCGATGAAGAGGCATTGCCTTCAGGTGAAGTACTGGAGGAGATCATTGACTTGTGCCGTGCAATCCTGTTTCCTGGCTATTACGGGAATGCGCGGATCAGTACACAGACGATCCGTTTCCATACCGGGGTCAATATTGAAAAGTTGCACGAGCTGCTCAGCCGTCAAATCTATGCGGGCCTTTGCCTGGCCGACACCAGCTGTACTTCCTGTGCGGAAGAGCTGATCTTCAGCCAGGCAGAAAAACTTTCCGAAGCGTTCATTTCCACACTGCCGGAAATGCGCTGTCTGCTTGCCACCGATGCCGAAGCCGCCTACAACGGTGATCCGGCAGCACAAAACATCAATGAAGTTATCTTCTGTTACCCGGGCTTCCGGGCAATAGGCAATTATCGTATAGCGCACCAGCTTTATAAGTTGGGCGTTCCTTTTATACCCCGGATGATCACCGAAATGGCTCATTCCGAAACCGGTATCGACATTCATCCGGGAGCTCAGATAGGACATTATTTCTCTATCGACCACGGCACGGGTACCGTGATCGGCGAAACCAGTGTGATCGGGAATAACGTACGCATCTTCCAGGGTGTCAGCCTTGCCGGAGAAAAGCTGCCGCCCGATGAGAACGGGAACGCGATCCGCGGTGTCCCCCGCCATCCCATCCTGGAAGACAATGTGACCGTCTACTCCAACGCGACGCTATTGGGGAAAATACGGGTCGGCAAAGGTGCCACGATATGCGGCAACGTCTGGATCACCGGAGATGTTCCCCCCGGTGCTGTCATTACACAAAATAAAGTAACTAAATAAATATCTTTTCTTACAACGCACGCAAATGAATAACGAGACATTTGAAATGGTGGCCAAAACCCTGTACGGGTTAGAAGAAATACTGGCCGGTGAGTTATTAGCTATAGGCGCCAACGATATAGAAATTGGCCGCCGGATGGTATCCTTCACAGGAGATAAAGAAGTGCTTTACAGAGCCAACTTCTGTTGCCGCACCGCCTTACGCATCCTGAAACCGATCTATCATTTCAAGGCAAAAGATGCCGATACGGTTTATAAGGAAGTGAAAAAGGTCGTATGGGAAAACTATATGTCACTGGACAAGACGTTCGCGATCGACTCCGTGATCTATTCAGAAGATTTCAATCACTCTAAATTCGTGGCTTACCGTACAAAAGATGCGATCGTTGACTACTTTATGGAGAAGCACAACAAACGTCCTTCCGTACGTGTGAACAATCCCGACTTATACATCAATATACATATCTCGCACAACGACTGTACCTTGTCTATCGACAGTTCGGGCGAGAGCCTTCACAAACGCGGATACCGCGTGGAACAGACCGAAGCACCGCTGAACGAAGTGCTGGCTGCCGGTATGATCCTGAAGACAGGCTGGAAAGGCGAATCCAATTTCGTCGACCCGATGTGCGGTTCCGGTACGCTACTGATCGAAGCGGCTATGATCGCCCTGAACATCGCCCCGGGTATCCACCGCAAGGAGTTCGCTTTCGAGAAATGGATCGACTTCGACCAGGAACTGTTCGACCGCATCTATAACGACGAAAGCCAGGAACGCGAATTCACTTTCAAATGCTACGGTTCGGATATCAACCCGGCCGCTATCGAGATCGCCCAGAAGAATATCCGTAGCGCAGGCCTGGCCAAATACGTCGAACTGAAAACGATGCCTTTCCAGCAATATACGGAAGCGCCGCAACCGGGTATTCTGGTAACCAACCCGCCTTATGGCGAACGTATCTCCTCCCGCGACCTGCTGGGACTTTATAATATGATCGGCGAACGCGTCAAACATGTGTTTACCGGATATAAAGTATGGATACTCAGCTACAAAGACGAATGCTTCGACAAGATCGGCCTGCGTCCCAGCGAACGGATGAAGCTGATCAACGGCTCGCTCGACTGCGAATACCGTTGTTACGAAATATTTGAAGGAAAGAACAAAGACTATAAGAAAGCATTGAACGAGGAAGGCGCGGAAAGAACGGAAGATTCCGCCTCACGCCCAAGGCCCTCGTTCCCAGAAAAAAGATATGACACCCGTCCTGCAGGTCGCCCGAACTTCAAGACCGACCGCATGGACCGCCCCGACCGTCGTTTCGCCGCTGCTCACAGTGAAGACGAAAACGAACGTACATCCGCAGCACCGGGAAAACGTTTCTTCGGTGAAGAACGCGGTGACGGCCGTCCTGCCCGCAAACAGTTCGGAGGCGAACGTGGTGAACGCCCGGTTCGTCCGATTTTGCACAAAGCCGGCGAAAAACGCCCCGTCAAAATGCGTTACAAAGACGAAGACGACAGGTTCTCTAAAAACAGAAAGAACTTCGGAGACAGAAAACGCGGAGAAGGCCGTCCATTCAAGAAACCATTCAGAAGAGAAGACAACGATGACTTTGAAGATTAAACACTTCCTGGTTCTTTGCGTGTTCGCTTTATCTACATCCATGACGCTGATGGCACAGGACAAACAACTCACATTACACGACCTGCTTCCGGGAGGGAAGACACACAATAAGTTCGTCCCGGCCAGTCTCAAACAGCTACAATGGTGTGGGGACACTTACCTGTATGTCAAAGGAGACAGTATGATATGCGGCGTACCCGAAAAGAAAGAGCAGGTTGCCTTTACACGCAGCCGACTCAATGAGGCGCTTTCGGCAGCCGGACTTCCGACGGTAGGCAGCCTGCCCGGATTTTCGGTTCCCTATAAGGACCAGCCGGTACTGGCTTTTACCAGTAAAGGCCACCGCCTGCATTACAATTTTGCCGAAAACAAGATAATTGGCAATTATCAGCTGGACAGCAAAGGATCGAACTATAACTTCTGTCCGGCCAATAACTGCCTGGCATTCACGGTGGGGAACAACATACAGATTCTTTCACCGGAGAATCAGACGAGTATTGTTACACGTGAAACAAAAGATGGAATCGTCTGCGGACAGGCAGTCCATCAACGTGAATTCGGCATCAGCAAAGGACTGTTCTGGTCACCGGCAGGTTCCGCTCTGGCTTTCTACCGGATGGACGAGAGCATGGTCACAGACTATCCTATCGTCAATATCGATGCCCGCCAGGCAAAAGCCGAACCGGTTAAATATCCGATGGCCGGCATGAAGAGCCATGAGGTAACAGTCGGTGTGTACAACCTCTCGACAGGCGAAACCGTCTGGCTGGAAACCGGAACCCCGAAAGAAAAGTTCCTTACCAACATCGCCTGGAGCCCGGATGAAAAGAGTATCTATATTGCCGAACTGAACCGCGAACAGAATGAGATGAACCTGGTTCGCTATTCTGCCCTGACTGGCAAGAAAGAAGCCGTCCTTTTCACAGAAACGAACGAACATTACGTTGAACCGCAATATCCGGTACTCTTCCTCCCGAACGATCCCGGCAAATTCATCTGGCAAAGCCAGAAAGACGGATACAACCACCTGTATCTGTATGACACCACCGGCAAACAACTAAAGCAACTGACACAGGGAGAATGGGTAGTCACCCAGGTAATCGGTTTCGACGCCAAAGGCGAGAACCTGTTTATCACTTCCACCCAACCGCACATACGGAGTTCGTTCAATTACGGCACTCCGATGAATGTAAACGGCTGGAAGCTGAATCTAAAGAAGGGGGAGACATCCCTGCTGACACCGAATGCCGCCCTGGAAAGTGTACATAACCTTTCGGTCAGCGCCTCCGGCAAATATGCGATCGACAGTTACGACGCTCCGAAAATCCCGCGCATCATCAACCTGATCCGGACCAAAGACGGCAAGGAGATCAAAAACCTCCTGACCGCCCGGGACCCATACAAAGGCTACAAACTGCCGGAAATAGAAGCTGGTACCATAAAATCTGCCGACGGTACAACCGACCTGCATTTCCGCCTGGTCAAACCTGTCGGACTGGATGAGAACAAGAAATACCCGACCATCGTCTACGTCTACGGCGGCCCCCACTCACAACTGGTAACGGGCGGCTGGCAGAACGGCGTAAGAGGCTGGGATATCTATATGGCACAACGCGGCTACGTGGTTTTCACGGTCGACAACCGCGGCACATCTAACCGGGGATTCGCTTTCGAAAGCGTGATCCACCGCAACCTGGGTGTCAACGAGATGGCCGACCAGATGAAAGGCGTGGAATACCTGAAATCGCTTCCTTACGTGGATGCCGACCGTATCGGTGTGCACGGATGGAGCTACGGCGGCTTCATGACGACCAACCTGATCCTGACGCATCCCGATGTTTTCAAAGTCGGTGTTGCCGGCGGTCCGGTGATCGACTGGAGCAACTACGAGATCATGTATGGAGAGCGTTATATGGACCGTCCGCAGGATAATCCGGAAGGGTATAAGAACGCCAACCTGAAGCTGAAGGCAGGCAACCTGAAAGGCCATCTCCTCCAGATACACGGCGACATCGACCCGGTAGTAGTATGGCAACATAGCCTGGGCTTCCTGAAAGCCTGCGTGGATGCAGATACCTATCCCGATTATTTCGTCTACCCCCGCCACGAGCACAACGTGACAGGCAAAGACCGCCCGCATCTCTACGAGAAGATAACACGGTATTTCGATGACTACTTGAAGAATACGAACAAAGAGTAACTGTTTCCCCTCTTGAGAGGGGATAAGGGGTGTGTTAAAGCTAGTTATAAGGCGGGACAATGACACACCCCCTGCCCCTCTCAAGAGGGGAAACAGTTACCATCAGATAATATAATAAACATAACGATATGAACATTCTATTATTAGGCTCCGGCGGCCGCGAACATGCAATAGCCTGGAAGATTTCCCAAAGTCCGAAAGTGGATAAGTTATTCATTGCCCCCGGCAACGCAGGTACTGCACAGGTGGGAACCAATGCATATATCAAGGCGGACGATTTCGCCGCCATCAAAGATTTTGTACTGGCTAACGATGTGAACATGGTTGTTGTCGGTCCGGAAGATCCGCTGGTAAAAGGTGTTTACGACTTCTTCAAAAACGACGCCTCGCTGGCCGGCATCCCCGTGATCGGTCCGTCCAAAGCCGGAGCGCAGCTGGAAGGCAGCAAAGACTTTGCCAAAGCATTCATGATGCGCCATAACATACCGACCGCCCGTTACAAGAGCATCACAGCCGAAAATATCGCCGAAGGATACGCCTTCCTCGAATCGCTGCCTGCCCCTTACGTGCTGAAAGCCGACGGACTGGCTGCCGGAAAAGGCGTACTCATCCTCGAAACGCTGGAAGAAGCGAAAAAAGAACTGGGTGACATGCTGAACGGTATGTTCGGCGATGCCAGCAAGACAGTGGTTATCGAAGAGTTCCTCACAGGTATCGAATGTTCGGTATTCGTCATGACCGACGGCACGAACTACAAAGTACTCCCCGTAGCCAAAGACTACAAACGGATCGGCGAAGGCAATACCGGCCTGAACACCGGCGGTATGGGTGCCGTTTCCCCTGTTCCATTTGCCGACGAGGGGTATATGGCCAAAGTGGAAACACAGATCATCCGTCCGACCATCGAAGGTCTGAAAGCGGAAGGTATCGACTATAAAGGCTTCATCTTCCTGGGCCTTATCAATGAGAACGATCCCAAGGTGATCGAATACAACTGCCGTATGGGCGACCCGGAAACGGAAGTAGTCATGCTCCGCATCCAGAGCGACCTGGTAGACCTACTGGAAGGCGTGGCCGAAGGCAACCTCGACAAGCGCACCCTGACAATAGACCCGCGTGCAGCCGTTACGGTCATGCTGGTAAGCGGCGGTTATCCCGAAGCCTACGAAAAAGGCAAACTGATCTACGGACTGAACGACATCACCTCCGACAACATCATCTTCCACGCCGGCACCGTCTCCGCCAACGACCGGATCATGACCAACGGCGGACGCGTCATCGCTGTCAGCTCTTACGGAGCCAATAAGGAAGAAGCCCTGGCCAAATCATTCGCCGGAGCAAAGACCATCATGTTCGACAAGAAATATTTCCGAAGCGACATCGGGTTCGATTTGTAAATGAACAATACATACAGCTATTCTCGCAGACACACCATTTCGGGACCGGCAACTTTTGCCTGTACCCTGATGGCCTGTGTCGCCTGCTGGATCGTGAGTTACCTGAACTCGGTCGGCTATCCGGTGTATGGAGAAGTGACGGCACCGCCCCTATGGAATGCTATCTGTCAGGTATTGCCCGGCAAGGCTTTCACCTATGCCATCGGCATGCTGCTGATGTTCGGGGCGCCTTCCTGCTCCACCGTGCCAATTATGTCCTGGTGCTGATCCGCGAGAAGACGTTGTTGCCTTTCCTGTTTTATGTACTGTTCATCAGTACCAACCCGGATTTCCTGCCGCTGAAATCCACCTCAGTCGGCGTATTCTGCCTGATTCTGGCCATCTATCAGCTATTCACCTCTTACCACGACCCCGGTGCCAAGAGCAAAGCCTACAATGCCTCTCTGCTGATCGGGATCGGAAGCCTGCTATGGGTACATATCCTCTGGTTCATTCCTCTGTTCTGGATAGGGATGTATAACTTCAGGAGCTTGAGTATCCGTACCTTTCTAGCCTCCCTGCTCGGTGTAGGTACCGTCTACTGGTTCCTGCTGGGTTGGTGTATCTGGTTCCGCGACTTCACGCCGTTCACGATTCCGTTTGCCACGCTGTTCAAGATACGCATCCTGGCCGCTGCCGGCATCGGGTTGCTCGACTGGGTCGGAATCATCGCCATCGCCATACTGACGGCTGTATCCGCTATCAACATCATCACGCACGAATACGAAGATGTGCTGCGTACACGCCAGTTCCTGTCCTTCCTGATCTGCATGTCGGTGTGGGCCTTTGCACTCTATTTCCTGTACGAGCAGGCATCGGAAGAGTTTCTGGAGACAGCCTGTATCCCCTCTGCCATACTGATCGCCCATTTCTTCACCGTCATGCGGGGTAAGATCGTTTTCTGGACCTTCTATTCCACCATTGTTCTATTTATCGCTCTCTTGTTTCTACGCCTATGGAATTTCTTATAGAATACGGATATATCGGGGTGTTCATCGCCTCTTTCCTCGCAGCGACGATCCTGCCTTTCAGCAGCGAAGTCGTCCTGACCGGTGTTTTACTGGCTGGTTCTGCCTACTGGCCCTGCATGGTCGCCGCCACACTGGGCAACTTCCTGGGCGGCATGAGTTGTTACTGGCTCGGCATGCTGGGAAAAGTGGAATGGATCGAGAAATACCTCAAACTGGATGCCAAAAAGCTGCAAAAGGTACAGGACTGGATTGCCGGTAAAGGTTCCTGGATGGGTTTCTTCGTCTTCCTCCCCGGCATCGGCGACTTTATCGCGGTAGCGCTCGGTTTCCTGCGCGCCAACGTCTGGATCGTCGCCATCTCCATGTTCCTGGGCAAAGCCATCCGCTATTGGGTATGGATGGAGTTTGTATATAAGGTGCAGGGAATGTTTTAAACTTTCTTTCCCTTATTATACTACCTGAATGATGACTTCCGTAAAGATACTACCGCGGCGCACATAGATGGAGTATTCTTTCGAATCGGTCCAATAATAATAGGTAACAGTCAATTTACCACCATCAGTCGTTATCTCGAATCCATTGGATGTTGAGTATAAGAACTCGACATCTTTCGGAAAATCCATTTCCACCACATCACCGCTGTTACTCACCTCACCGATCACGCTGCCGTATTCCGGCAAGCCTTGCGGATCGGGATAGACGGGGGCATATTTAACTACGGCTCCCACATTGACTGCCGTTCCCGTATTCGCTATATCCTTCACGATTTCAGATTCAACATAAAACTGGTAATAAGAGGCTTCGAGAGCAATCGCAGGTTTTCCGGAAGGAAATTCGAGTATCGAATTGCGATTGAAGGCCTGATAAAGGCATCCCGGTAACACGGCCGCCTTCCGCACGAGTCCGTCTCCGACCCTGGGAGGAACAACCTTTCCAATCCCGTTTGCACCACCAAGTTCCACAAGCAGGCACGACGAGCCACTGAAATTGTTTTCATCCGTGATATAAATGTCCGAATTGCCCAGATACGTTTTTCCGTTATCCTCATTGAGCATATTCAATGTGGTGACATCCTCCAATTCTACTGAATCATCATCGGAACAAGATGTTGCGAAAAATACATTCGCAACAAACAGAAGTTGAAATAATAGCTTCTTTTTCATCATTTCTTAATTAATAGTTTTACAATAGGAAACACACACAAAGTATTTATGTTATTCCGCCAGCCACTGATTCAGCTGCGTCAAGATCTTTTCCTTCATATCTTCAGGCATATTACCGATGCGGGCACGATGGCTGCCGCGAGGCTGGAAGTAGACTTGTTCATTCTTCTTTCCTTTGAAAACCGGAGCATGGGCGGCACTCCACGGGTCGATTTCACCGTAAATAAAGATCATCTTCGGATCATTGTCCTTCAGAAAATCATAAATCTTATGATAAAGGGCAGGGCGGAACTCGACCTTGCCAACCAGCTCTTTGGGCAACATGATGCGGTTCAGATAACCTTTACTGCTGTCGATAGTCAGGTATTTACGGAACGGCTTCGTGTCGTATCCGTAATAACCCAGTTCACGGGCGGCCTGAACAAAGAAAGAAATATTCGGTTGGTTCTCCGCAAAATAGTCAGGACTGCTGATATCCATCAGGTGTTTGAACAGCGTCGGGGTATCGGAATGGAGAGAAGGAATAACAGATACGGACGTTCCCCACTGCCATAAGGCAAAGGGATACTCCAGCACGCAATAATCGAGTACTTCGGGCATCGGGATACGGTATTCCAGGTTCTTTTCTTTGGAAAAAGCCTCCAGCAAAGGAAGAATCTCTTCTTTGCGTTTCAAGACCTCCTTTTGGAACGCTTCTATCTTGCGGCGCTCCTGTTTCCTACCGACCTTACGCAGGAACGGTTCGTGGCGACCGTCTTCAACGCCTTTGCACAGCGGGCCGACATAAGGGACGGAGATGTCCACATCGTCCGGGAAAAAGGCACGGTAAAGCATGGTCGTCTGGCCGCCTTTGCTGATACCGGTGCTGATCCATTTGCCGGTATAAAGCTGCTTGAAAGTCTGGTTGACGTTATGCAGGTCGTAAGCGGAATTTTCGGCAGTCAGATAATCCCAGTTGCAGGGTTCGGGTGTGGATTCCAGGAAATAACGATACTCCACAAAGACCAGGTTGGCATTCAGCAGCTTGGTCAGTTCCTCCTCGTATTTGGGATTCAGGGCATAAGCGCCGCCATATCCTTCGGTGACAATAACGGTCGGACGGTCGAAACCGACATGGCCAACAACAACGCGCTGCGTGAAAGTGCCGGCCTCCGGATTCTTAGGGTCGACAAGCTGGGTGATACGTACAAGATACTTTTCGGGATAAACGTCCGATTCCAGTTGTTCGACACTGGTGATCCCTTTCAGGGCGGCAAGCTTCTCCTTCAGTTCGCCCGGCGCGGCAAAGGCAGCCAGGGTACAGAGAAAAGAGAGAAGCAGAAGATTGAATGTTCTTCTCATGGCTTATTCTTTTTTGTTATTTATTGTTCTTATCAGTCCTTCATATTTGGCTCGTTTCACAGCCGACCCCGCAAAGATACGATTATAATCGTCGCGGGTAAAGCAGCGAAGGTCTTCTTTTTTCAAAGACAGGAAAGCCGGGGAAGGAGAAAAAGCCGCTTCACGGGTAGGACTGGCAAAGCGGTTCCAGGGACAGACCTCCTGACAGGTGTCGCAACCGTAGAGGCGGTCACCCAGGCGGGAAGCCTGTTCGGAAGGGATATCGCCTTTATGCTCGATTGTAAGGTAAGAGATGCACTTGTTTGCGTTCAGGTGGCCGGGACGTTCCAGGGCACCTGTCGGACAGGCATCGAGGCAACGGCGGCAAGCACCGCAACGGTTCTTCTGAGGGGTGTCGTAATCCAGTTCCAGGGTGGTGACGATCTCTCCGAGAAAGAAAAAGGAACCTTTGCCGGGGATGATCAGGTTGGTATTCTTCCCGATCCAGCCAAGGCCGGCTTTCCAGGCCCAGTAACGCTCCAGGATGGGAGCGGAGTCGGTGAAGAGGCGGGCGGCAGGAAGGGGGGAATCAGCCTGTCCCCGTGCTTGACACGGGCCGCCGAGGAACTGATCTCCTCATTTTCCGGTCGAAGCGGCCTGCTCACTTGCAGCCCCGTGTCAAGCACGGGGACAAGGCTTGTTATGTACTCCCAGAGCTGCCGGAGTTTGTCTTTCACAACGATATGATAGTCCTTTCCATAAGCATAATAGGAAATGCGCGGGGAACCGGGAGATTGCTTCTGTGGCGGATAGTAATTAAGAGCCACGGAAATAACGGAACGGGCACCTTCCACCAGCCCTGCAGGATCAAGCCGGATATCACGGTAGTTCTCCATATATTTCATGCCGGCATGACATCCTTCGGCTATCCACCGGTCAAAAAACAAAGCTTCGGTGTCTGCGGAAGCCACTTCAGCTATTCCGCAGGCATCGAAGCCTAATTCCTTCGCTTTGTTCTTTATTAATATGGATAAACTATGCATCTCAACTAAATGGGAACCTCAACATTCTGTCATGACGGGCTTGACAGATTATTCAAACACCTTAAACACATACCCTTCCTGCTGCAACCACTCGATAGCGCGGGGCATGGCTTCGCGCATGTTCGTTTCGGCTTTCAGGGAGTCGTGGAAGACAATGACGGAGCCGTTGCGGGTATAGTTCTTTACCACATTGAAGACACCGTTCGGAGTCATGTGAGGACTGTAATCGCGGGTCACCACGTCCCACATGATGATCTTGTACTTCCGGCGCAAGGCGACAACCTGCGGAAAACGCATATGCCCGTGGGGAGGACGATATAAATCGCTCTGAATATATTCGGCAGCCTTCTCTATGTTATCCAGATAATTCTTCGTCCAGTATTGAAGTCCCTGGATATGATTGTAAGTATGGTTCCCTACCCGGTGGCCGCGATCGAGCACCATCTGATAGATATCCGGATGTTTGCGGACATTATCCCCCACACAGAAGAAGGTAGCCTTCACTCCATATTTATCGAGTATATCCAAAACCCAAGGGGTAACCTCGGGAATAGGGCCGTCGTCGAAGGTGAGATATACACACTTCTCCTTGGCCGGTATCCGCCAGATTACCCCTGGGAACAGGACCCTGTAGAACCAGGGCGGTTGTTCTATAAACATACGTTATTTATTTCCACGCACCGAACCCCAAGCCATCCGGTAGTTGTCAAACTCTTCCTGATACTTAGCAGCGAATTCGGGATTATAATGTTTGCTGACCGTCAGCACTTGATTCATGACAGCCAGGTTATGTTCCAACTCTCTCGTTACAGAAGCCAGTTGAGAAGGTCTCAGACGGAAGAACCAGTCGATATTACGCATTGCATTCTCTGCAATTCCGGTAAAGACCTCTTCTGCCTTTTCATCCTGGTCGAGCGCATAATACAATTCGCCTGTCGTAAGAGCGGTATAATCCAACGGAACATTCTCCGGCGGCAGTACTTCCATACATTTGTTCAGTACATTCAGCGCTTTTTCACTCTTACCTTCCTTCAACAGGTCTTCAGCCAACTTATTGAACAATGCCATACGGTAGCTCTTGCACATACGCATCACGTTTTCGTCGATGTAAACGCCCGGTTTGTCTACGCCACCCCATTTGAACTTATTCATCACGTTGTCGTACATCTTTTCCGTGTTGGTGCCTTTGTTCGCCTGCTTCGGAACGATCTGGTAAGCCAGACCGGTCTGTTCGAAGTAACCGTCCAGACCGACAAACTGGTCAGGATTTACGGTGATCGCATAATAAATAGGACGTTCCCAGTTATTGGTCTGCAACATATCCAAGATCATCAGTTCCTGTTTGCCCAAAGCAGTCTTGCCTTTCAGGCTGATTGTCATTTCCTTCAATAAACCGGTCGAATCAGTAGCCAGGCCTTTAGCAACGGCTGTCGCCGAATCCACCTTATAAACAAGCGTTTCCGAAGGGATATAGTCGAGTTCCTGATTGAAACCAGGTATCTTCTTGAATTTCGGATCATTGCTACGTACAAAGTTCAGCCCGGTACTCAGGTCGATAGGTTTATCCATCATCGGGACAATATAGGCAGCATCACGCGTACCCTGTATGTAATCGGCACGGTCCCATGAAATAGGCAGCGGAGCCGATTCGTACGCCTGTTTCTTCATCTGGTCGATATACCAGTCTGTCTGCAAATAACTGGTGTTACATACGCGGACATCGGTACGGATACCCTCCACTTCCTGCGCATACCACAACGGGAAAGTATCGTTATCGCCATTGGTAAAGATCACGGCATTCGGTTCGCACGATTCCAGGTAGTTAGCACCGAAATCACGGCAGACATAACGTCCCGAGCGATCATGGTCGTCCCAGTTCTGCCCCGCCATCTGGATAGGCACGAACAGGCACAGTACTGTCGCAACAGAACCTGCCACCACCGGAGACAACTTGCCGTACTTCTGCATCAGCTTCGCCAGGGCCGCGACACCGAACCCGATCCAGATACAGAAGGCATAGAAGGAGCCTGCATACGCATAGTCTCGTTCACGCGGTTGATAGGGCGTCTGGTTCAGATAGAGCACGATAGCGATACCTGTCATGAAGAACAGGAAGAAAGTGATCCAGAAACTCTGGATACCACGCTGTCCGGAATAAGCCTGGTACAAAAGTCCCAGGATACCGAGCAGGAGCGGCAACATATAATATACATTATGTCCTTTATTGTCAGCTATATCGGAAGGCATGTTGTCCTGCGGACCTACAAGCACCTCGTCGATTGCCTTGATACCGGTAATCCAGTTACCGTTCATCACTTCACCATTTCCCTGGATATCATTCTGACGGCCGGAGAAGTTCCACATAAAGTAACGCCAGTACATGAAGTTCAGCTGATAGGCAAAGAAGTAACGCAGGTTTTCGGCAAACGTCGGCTTCATCACCGTCACGTTCTCACCGCAACGGTTGAACTTCACAGGTTCTCCCTTGAACTGCGACCATTCCTTATAAGCTCCCACATGCGCATCCACATTGCTGTACATACGTGGGAAAAGCATATTCAGTTCGTCTACATATTCATATTCCACATCGTGGCGCGAAACAAAATATTTGTCTTTTTCACTCGGATCTTTCTTGATGACGCGGCTCCATACAGCTTCACCTTCCTTGGTTACAGGAACGCAGTTACCGCCCTGGTTCTCGCGCTGTACTTCCGAAGCAAACGTCTGTCCGTACAACAACGGTGTTTTACCATATTGTTCACGAGCCAGATAAGAACGCAAAGTGAAAATATCGCTCGGAGCATTCTGGTTCATCGGCGTATCGGCCGTCGCACGGATCATCGTCAGCGCATAAGAAGAATAACCGACAACGATCACCATCAGGCAAACCAATACGGTATTCAGCATCTTGATATTCACCTTCTTGCTCATAAACAAATAAGCAGTCAGGGCACCTGTCAGAATAACCGCCAACACATAGCCGCTTCCGATAAACGGCACACCCACCAATACGATAGACAGAATAAACGCCACCTTCATGCGCACCGGATTAATTTCATCGCGCATCGTTTCCCAGATAGACCAGATCAGCACGGCGGCCAATACAATCACATAGGCAAATACACCTGAATTGTAAGGCATTCCCAACACATTGACAAACAACAGTTCGAAATAACCGCAGACTTCAACCAGTCCCTGTACGACACCATACATCATCAGTCCGACGATCGCGAACGAAACCAACAACGCATAAATAGTTCCCTTCATCGTAGGATTCGGGAATTTCTTATAGTAATAAACCAGCACGATAGCCGGGATACAAAGCAAGTTCAACAGGTGGACACCGATACTCAACCCCATCAGATAAGCGATCAGTACGATCCATCGGTCGGCATGCGGACGGTCAGCCGCCTCTTCCCACTTCAGGATCAGCCAGAAAACCAATGCAGTAAACAGAGAAGAATAAGCATATACTTCACCTTCCACGGCACTGAACCAGAATGTATCGCTAAATGTATAGGCCAATGCTCCTACCAGACCGCTACCCATAATTGTGATCATCTGACCCAATGAGATTTCACTCTCATCGTCCACCATGATCTTACGGGCCAGGTGTGTGATACTCCAGAACAGGAACAGGATCGTCAGCCCGCTAAAGAGTGCCGACATCGAATTGACCATTTTAGCCACTGAGGAAGCATCGGATGCAAGCTGCGTGAACAGGTTGGCCGTCAACATAAAGAACGGTGCTCCGGGCGGATGCCCAACTTCCAATTTAAAAGCAGAAGAGATGAACTCACCACAATCCCAGAAACTGGCAGTGGGTTCGATAGTCATCAAATAAACGGTTGAAGCGATCAGAAAAACGATCCATCCCAACACGTTGTTGATTAGTTTATACTTTCTCATGTTTGTATAAAGTGTGATAATTAGTTGTCAAATTACGCCATCCTCACACGGACAGTCGGCCGCAAAGGTAAGCATTTACGTTTAATACCAACGCCTTAATACTCCATAAATTGTATTGAAGAGATTAGAATTATATTAAAAAAAGTCTGATTTTTAGCTGACTGAAGATGACAATAATATGACACGGATGTCATATAGCAAAAACCGCCTTTTCATCGGTTACTTTGATCAGATTACCTCTGCTAGTTTCCAGGCTTGAATATGTTTTATGCCCTTATTGGAAGGATACGAAATCTCATCAAAAGAAACTACATACTTATCATAATTATCCTGAATTGCTTCCAAAGGCGCATATTCACGACGGACCGTTTGCTCATCTGACAACAAGTAGGTACTTTGCAAATAAAGAATATGATCCCCTTTCATTGCGACAAAATCAACTTCTTTATCCCGCATAGCACCGACATACACATCATATCCGGAACGCCGCAATTGTAAATAGACAAGATTTTCCAGCTTATAACCGATTCCATAGGCAAAACCCGGATAAAGATAATTTTTATAAGCAAGGTCATTAATGTAATATTTGTAATTGCCGGAAATCGTCCCCTTTCCTCTTATATCATAACGTTCAACTTTATGAATAAGAAACGTATCTTCTATATAGCCAATATAGTTAGAAATAGTATCATAGGTTGTTTTCCGCTTCTTGCTTTTAAAGAAATTCAAAATATTGGTTATCGAAATCAGGTTAGAGGCATTGTTCACAAGATATATAAAAATATCTTCCAATAACTTAGGGTCCTTTATGCTATTTCGTTGTATAATATCCCTTAATAATACGGTATCTTTAATTGCCGCAACATAATTACGCCTCGTCTCATTGTTAGGTAAGATAAATAATTCAGGTAACGCCCCACTTTCCATATAGTCTAAATAACTTTGCCTGTGATCGTCTTTTCCGGTTATCCCGATATATTCCTGATAACTAAACGGAAATATCTCAAAATTCACATATCGTCCGGACAAAAGAGTGGCAAGTTCTCCTGATAACATCTTTGAATTAGAACCACTTATAAAGATTTCATAATTATCAGCAAAATTCTGAGAATAAGAATTCACAAAATGCTCCCATCCTGTAACATTTTGTATCTCATCAATAAACAACCAGACTTTTCCTACAGGTTTTAATGCTTCTTTATATTGTTTCAACAAGATTTCCAGATCATGATAATCTTTTACGCAATCAAAATCCGTAAACTCTTTATTGATATAAAATATATTCTGAGGATTAATACCGTCCTGAACCAATCTGTAAGCAATTTGCCTAAGTATATAGCTTTTACCAGCACGACGTTGACCGACAAGCACTTTGACTAACCTGTTTCCTATATAATCAAAAATTTTATCTGTATAACCAACCCGTATAAAACCTAATTCAGGAACATTCCCATTCCAAAAATTATACTTTGCCAACAATGCAAAATTTTCTTCCATACTCGAAAATATTTCTTCAAATGTAAGAATATTCTTCCACACTCGAAAATTTCGCACTACTAAAATCACATTTTCGGTCTTACTCTTTTGATTAGACTATTTTATAAATCCTTTTTCTTCAAAAAATCCGATAAAAGGTTTTATCCGTTTGCTATAAACAGGTCGTTCAATTATCTTCATAATTTTATAAGTCATAACTTATAAACATCAGAAAATATCATCCTGTATAAGTTATGTTTGATAACCTAATAATGATACAACATATTCTATTACAAAGACCGGGGTGAGTGCGATTTTATCGCGATTGGAAAGAGACATATCCGCGAGCTCCATTGCTTAAACCATTCGCACTGAAACTCCACTGAGTATTATTTCCGTTGGGGTTATTGGCATGCCACCAGTTTGTAAGTGTTGTACCGACTGTACCCACCCAATAAATATAATCCTGATCATTACTTAGCTTCCCGCTGCTACAATCAAAAGTCAACACATAGGGAGAATTCCGACCCGGAGAAATGGAAATATCTGTCCTTACCTGAGTTCCACCGGTGAAAGAGGCACTTCCCCCCTCTTCGGAATCAATAACCATAGAAGCATCAGCCCGCGTAGCTATCAGACCCGGATCATTCGAACCAATCTCATATGTAAGGTTAAAAGCTGTTTTCTTAACCAGGACGCCTTGGCGTTCCGTAACCATCAGAACCTGCGAACATTGGTAATCGTTCAATGCTTTTTTCGTTTGTAGATTTATACTATGCAAATCACCTTTTAGTCGTGCAATATGTCCCGGATAAATTCTCAACGGATCGGTAACCTCTTTAGTTGCACTAAGCTCAAACTCATCATATTCATTCACGATTATATAAGGACGTAGCAATGCATAAGTCTCATCATAACTCCTCGAAGAGTACATCTTTTCATCGTCATCATATGCGCATGAACCTAAAACAGTACCTACCGTAACCAATAAAAGCAATAAACGAAATTTTAAATTCAGAGTATCCATAATCGTATTTTCTTAAATTAATACTTTTCTTACTTCCACCCACAAACCTTATCTTTCATTCGTTCCGGAGCAAAGATACACCAATGTTAGAATTCTCGGACAGATAATGCCCGAATTATGAGAACGTTTCGTATTTTTAAGAGATTCTCATTCGGCAATACAATAGATCACTACCAATGAGTACTTATCATTTAACAATAATAAAAGGAAAGACAGCATAACAATCAGGGTGATATCCATCTCCAGCTTATTAGATGTCTCGCACGATCGTTGTAAATAAATTAAACACTTCGATTTATATAAAAATATAAACTATGATTAAAAAGCTATTCACAAAGATCAGGAAATACCTGGACATTATAACCATCTTTCACCGGAGATATAACCCGAACAACTGCTTCTCCTTCAGCCTTGACAATCATACTATTATCTATAGCAAATAGATAAATCATCTTCCCCGTTTTGTTTTTGAGTAATCTAATAACAGCTTCCTTCCCACTATCCTTCTCATTTTTCACATACAACAGATAATAGTCATCTGTCTTTTCTTTTTTTATAAGTCCTCCTTTAATGGACATTGGCACCAATGTCTTCTCATAAAACATCTTACAATCAAATTCTTCATTTGTAACCCCTTGCATCAAAATAAATAATAACAGTAATAATTTCATATCAATAAATTTATAATCAGAACTTTTTGAAAGTCACGAACATAAGTATAGGATTATTATCTTCTGGTAGTTGAATAGCTTCATCTCCAATCATTGAATTATACTCAAAAGGAGTCAGAGGAATAACAAACTTATTTCCGATGCAACACATTGGAATTTCAGTATAATGACATTTATAAGCCTCAGTTTCACGTTGTAAAAATAAATGATCCGTTTCTTTATCTATCACCAAACGATACTTATTTTCTTTGTACATAAACTCAGCATAAATATGCGATCCTGATTCTAACAAATTGAAATAGTAGACATACTTTGTCCTACTTAACTTATTCATAAACTCTCCAGCGTCTTTCCACTCAATATCTACAAAATCTTGATCCACCCATTTATCTCCAAAATCAAAAGTATAACGAGGTTTCAATTCAAAAGAGTCAATAGTATATATAGTAGGACTATACAATGGGATATATAAAACTTCATCATCTATCTCTTGAAGGGTAACCCTTGGAGAAAAACAAACATCCAAAGGCTTATCATAAGGTAAAAATTTGCTTATTTCTCCTGATAAATACTCAGAACTTATAAACAAATTATATTGCCATTCCTTTTCCGAAGAACAACGCTGAAAATCGAATGCATACTTTTCTTTCTCAACCTGGCAGAAATGAAGAGGAGCCGGGACTACAGGTAATTTCGTTTCTCCAACAGAATACCCTTCCAAATCATAAGAAACAATTTTACCTTGCATAGCATCCAACACTTTAATTCTCTCATTATATTTACCTATAGTGATATCGGTAATCTGTACATATTCTTCTGGGCCATTGCCAATCGCATCTATTTTTGAGTAATATTTCCCATCTTCATTAAAAATAAAAACTCTATTTGTCAACATATCCGTAACAATATACTTTCCATAATGATATAAAATACGACTAATTTGACCGATTTCATTATCACTTTGCGTCTCTAAAGAGATATAAGTTACACTATCAAACATTGAGTAAAAATCATTATTGTTGGCCTCATCTAGATTTAAAACATACACATTTTCTAAATTTCTATTCTGAGGCAAACTACATGAAAATAAGAAACAAATATTTAACAGTATAATAATTAATGTTTTCATGAGATCAGAGAATAATTAATTTAAATCCAAAACCAATTTGAACTTTCACCGAAAATTCAAATTGGTCTTTCCACATTTTATTAAAGAAATATCAATATGGACAATTAAAATATCCACCACTTCTACAACTCCAAGAACAGCCATAAACAGTTACTCGATAATCACCTGATATCCAACCAATCACTTCACAACCAGCTAAAGCATCAATATTCTCCAACGCCAACTCTGATAATTCAATATCATTGTCTTGCTGAACAATATTCCATCCTGCTAAAAATGCAATCGCAATCATAGCAATAACACCAATCATTTTCTTTCTCATCTTTCAATAAATTTATTATTTAACAACCAATACAATTTTGATCATAAGACCATTTTTTATCATAATTAGCATAAAACTCTCCCCAAAGACAATCATCCCATTGATTTTTCAATCCAACGGTATAAGTTCCAGGTTCAAATTCACTCAAATCAATTGTGACACAATCAGTTTTCGATGCCGGGATCATTTTTTCATAAAGAACCTTTCCGTCTTTCAATATACATATAGTTATATCGGAACGTTGAGTACTACTATGAATGGATAAAACACCATCATTAACAAAAGCGGAGATTGGAATTGAAGAAGAAATGGAACGTGCACCTTCTTCCCATCTTCCATAAAATGAAACACTATTGTTTCCCTTCGCCGAAACACTCTGCAGTAATAGACTACTGAAAACAAAAAATACGCATATTGCCCACGTAAGCTTTTTAAAGATCTTTTTCATAACGATAATTTTATAAATTTCTACCCTGTAAAGGTATGCGGTTTACAATAGAAACAGGTAAAAACTAGTGGACAGTAGGGTGGACAGATAAAAACGCTCTAAAGCCTAATAATAAGCACTTTAAAAACGTGAGTCAAAGGTAAAATGTGGACAAGGATTTTCTCAGTACTTC
The DNA here is from genome assembly GCF_000364265.2 of Parabacteroides sp. ASF519. Lineage (NCBI taxonomy): Bacteria > Pseudomonadati > Bacteroidota > Bacteroidia > Bacteroidales > Tannerellaceae > Parabacteroides > Parabacteroides sp. ASF519. The sequence continues at coordinate 207,235 of NZ_AQFV02000006.1, forward strand.
CAAAGATAAGTATCAATGGTGGTTTCAACCCCTAGCGGAGTCTTTAGATGCTGATTGATCCGCTCTTTCAAACGTTGCTTGCGTTTGGTTACGGAAGAGGGAGAAATGGCAGTCAATGCAGCTATAGTAGAATTATTCAATTGCAACTTTATCAAGCAACACATTAGGAGATCACTATCTGTTAAAAAAAAGTCTTTCCTCAAACGCCCAATCAGATTCGGATAAACGATATTTATTGACTCAAAAATTTCAGGCCATTGAGATTCTTCTATATATTTTGGATCAGACTTTAAACAATCGAGTATATTTATATGCTTAATTAATTGAAAGCACAGGTATCTTTGTCGTTCAAATAAATAAGTATTTTCTGCAGTCAGCCGTTCATACGTTTTTAGCACCTCTCCTTTTTCCTTCAAACTAGAAATATATTTCTTTATATCATTCTGCAATATTTCATTTTGAGTCTGTAATGTTGCATTATTCTGGCGGATTCGTTCCATTTCCGCCATTTGATCATTTATATGTTCCTGCGAACCTATATTCTCCTCTATTTGAGAAGATAAGACTCCTATAAGATTTTCATTCTCATGAATTATAAATTCATTTTCATGTAATTGTGTTAAACGCACCTGTAACAGATCTTTATGTTCTTTAATTATACGTTCTTTCTTTACCAATTTTTGCTGATAACTATATATCAGTACACATATTATTATTAATAATGCAATCACTCCCCATAATATACTATTCTCTAATTGATTATTTATATTCAATAGTTTCTCCTGATCATACTTTGCCTGAATTTTTGCAATTTCAGAAGTACGATTTATGTTATCTATAGAATCCTTATAAACCCAATATTGCTCATTATACTTAATCGCATCCTCATATTTTCCTAAGTCCCTACATAAATAATACAAAATATGTACTGCATCTTGCTTTGTATAAGGATTAATAGTATTTAATGCTTTTTCCAAATAACAGTAAGCAGAATCAGATAATCCCATATAATAATAGGTTTCTCCGATTCCCAAATAGGTTTGTGATAAAGCAGAAGCATTATATATCTCTTTTATCTCCTTTGATTTCTGTAGATAGTACATAGAAGAATCAAGCATAGATAAGGCTTGATATACCGTCGATATTTCCCCATAAGCCAATGTTAAAGCATTTAAACTCCCTGACTGCTCCGCAATCTCTATCGCTTTTTTATAATAATCCAACGCCTCTTGCGGATTATTGTTAAGCATTGAAACACGCCCTAAATAGGAATAAGAATTTGAGATGAGCGCACTATCCTTCAATTGAATTGAATAATTCTGTGCATTCACATAGGTATCCAAAGCCAAATCGGGCAAATTACGATAAGCATATAATGTCCCCAAATGATTATTGATCAAATACAACAACCTATAATCCGTCGTATTCTTCGCCACATCCCTAGCCCGTAAATAATAATCAGTTGCCTCTTCCGCATTATGCAAATCATGGTTAACCCGTCCTTCATAATATAGAGTTGACGCTTTCCGTACCGGATCATCCTGTTTTTCAAAATAATCCAATGCAATATTGATCAAGGAATCAGAAGTATGCTTTATATAGTTTTTATCACGTGCCTGAGTAATCAACAAACACCACGTAGCATATTGAAATTTATCTGACGGAGAGGGTACTTCCATTGAATCCAATACCACCAGGGCACTGTTCGGGCAACGTTGCATAAGCGACTCTGCATAAGACAGTTCCGGCAATAACTCTTTTGGTTGTTCAGTACACATCGCGAAAGAGAACAGACAGAATACTATGTAAGATAGGTATCTCATCGCTGCATGGCATAATTGTTATAGCCTCAAAGATAATGAAACAATTCAATCCAAAGCTATTAATAATCAATTTTTTATACGAAAAGGCGTTGAACCGGATATGAGTTTCTTAGTTTTGTTTTTCAGGAATCTGATGATGGGAGAAAATAACGAATTGAAAAATAGAACTATGATTATCAATCCCTCTCAGCATGTTGACCGAACAAGTACCGAACAAGCTAACCGAACAACTTAGCACACAAATTTCAGTAATCGTAAAAGCTATTGGAACAGAACAACATTCTTTAAAAACATTAATGGAGAAAATGGAATTAAAGCATCGTCCCACTTTTATTGCTAATTATCTGACACCGGCTATTCAAGGGGGCTTTGTTACTCCTCTTTATCCTAATAATTCCAAGCATCCTCGACAAAAGTACCTGTTAACGGCGAAGGGGCTGACTGTTTTTAATTCAAACAAAACAACATAAATCGCAACTAATCGTAATTCTTATAAAAGATTCCCTCCATTATCAAAATGTCACTACTCTACCAGGTAAATTGGATTAATATACCGGGTAAATAAAAATACCCCAGCGGGTAATATTTTTTAACATATCAATCCGTTTACAAAACACTTAAATAATAATCATATTGTCATTTGTAAGAAATATAGCGAAAAGGGACTTTACGCCATCCGGTATTCCATAAAATATTCGAATCTCAATACTTAATCCTATACTTATCCAATACCTCTTTATAATTATCCTGCGCAGTCAAACAAGTATCCCGCAAATAGTCTTTGATATGATTCCACTGTTGTAATCCCCGATAATAGAACATTTTCAACTCTTCGGTGATAATAAAGGGGACATATCCGTTTGCAAGGCATTCTTTAAACAGGATCAGGCGACCGACACGTCCATTACCATCCTGAAAAGGGTGAATCGCCTCAAAACAATAGTGCCAGTCCAAAATGTCATCAAAAGATTTCTGTTTTTTCGAATTATAGGCTTTCAGCAGTGCCTTCATCTCCTTATGAACGTTCTCCGGCAGTGTTGTATCAGCACCGCCAACCTCATTTGGCAAACGTTTATAATCGCCTACGGCAAACCAATCTTTCCGGCTATCCGATGTGCCGGATTTCAGAATATTGTGCAATTCTTTAATGAAAGTCTCAGATAAATTCTCCTCAGCCCTGTCAAGGATAAGATCAATACACCGAAAATGATTGGTGGCCTCGATAATATCGTCCACATTGATGCTTTCATCAGTTACTCCGATGGTATTGGTCTCAAAAATATAACGGGTTTGGTCATGAGTCAGACGACTGCCTTCGATGTGATTCGAGTTATATGTAAGATCGATCTGCGTTTTGTGATAGATACCGCCTTTCAATTTCATCTGCTTTTGTTCGCGCAACACGGCAAGCAAAGGCATAATCTTCACTTTCGACTTTTTCTGTGAAGGCAATTCCGCATCTTCCGGTATGTTCCATGTCTTGCCAGTAAGGAATGCACCCTCGATTTTTCCGATAGCGCAATAATTACGTGCCGTACGCTCTGAAACACCGTACTTTCCTGCAAATTCTCCGACTGAAATATATTTCATATTCAAATTCTATCGGCAAGTTTTACACCGATTTTCACTTCAAAGATAGCACATCTTGCCGATATCGGCAAGATATAGAAATAAAGTATAGTATAAATATTCCATAATTATACCTACCCTGAGTACAATTCCTGCTATTGCATCGTATATTTGCCCTCAACCTTTTTTCCTGCCGACGGAATTGCCTGTCGACAATTATCGGCAGGAAAACGGGAAGGCTACGTGCTGTTTTTTCAGGTACACCAGTATAAAACAAAATAAATAAATATCCCAAATGAGACAAAAAAGATTTTTAAGTTTATTCCTGTTGAGCTTCTTCTGCCTTTTCCAGCTGGCTGCCCAGCAACAGGAATTGCAACCGTTGCCTATCGACCCGCAGGTTCGTTATGGAAAGTTGCCGAACGGATTAACCTATTACATCCGTCATAATGAACAACCGAAAGAACGGGCTGACTTTTATATCGCCCAAAACGTAGGCTCCATGCTGGAAGAAGAGAATCAGCGCGGACTGGCACACTTCCTGGAACATATGGCCTTCAACGGCTCTAAAAACTTTCCGAACAAAGGAATGGACGATTTTACCCAAAGCATCGGCATGCGTATGGGTGAAAATTTCAATGCCTATACCAGTTTCGACGAAACGGTTTATATGATCATGAATGCCCCGGTGACACGCGAAAGCGTAGTCGATTCCTGCCTGCTGATCCTGCATGACTGGTCTGGCTTCATCACGCTTGCCGATTCTGCGATCGACAAGGAACGCGGCGTGATCCGCGAGGAATGGCGCACACGCCAGGACGCACAGGCCCGCATATGGGAACAACAGCTTCCGAAAATCTATCCGGACAGCCGTTATGCCCACCGGATGCCGATCGGCACAATCGACGTGATCGACAATTTCAAACCGGATGAACTGCGCGATTATTATCACAAATGGTACCGCCCCGACCTGCAGGCGATCATCATTGTAGGCGACATCAATGTCGACCAGGTAGAAACAGCCGTCAAACGGATTTTTGCCGACATCCCGGCACCGGTAAACGCGGCTCCGCGCCCTCTGTTTGAAGTGCCCGACAATGACATGCCGCTGATCTCCGTGGCTACGGACAAAGAGGCTTCGAACACGATCCTGTCCATCTCCTATAAACACGACAAGATGCCGCAGGATATGTACGGAACGATTGCCGGATTGGTGAAAGATTATATCCAGAGCGTAGCAGCCACGATGATGAACGAACGCTTCAACGAGATGGTACAGAAAGCAAATCCTCCGTTCGTTGCCGCCCAGGCTTCCGACGGCGATTTTATGATCTCGAAAACGAAAGGTGCCTGGTCGGTAGCCGCACTGGTGAAAGATAACGAAGTGGATTCGGCCATGAATGCGTTGGTAACGGAAACGCAGCGTGTGAAACAATTCGGTTTCACCCCATCGGAATACGATCGCGCCCGCATCAATGTGTTGAAACAATATGAATCCCTTTACAACGACCGCGACAAACAAAGGAACAGCACATTCACCAAGGAATACGTACGCCACTTTACCGAAGGCGGTTACATCCCCGGAATCGAAACGGAATACGCCCTGATCAGCCAGGTTGCACAGGCTGTACCGGTAGAACAGGTCAACAAGTATATCCAGGATATGATCGGCGATACCAACATCGTGATCAGCCTGACCGGTCCGGAAAAGGAAGGTCTCGCCTATCCTACCGACGAAGAACTGCTCCGCGACTTTATGAAAGCACAGCAGATCCCTGTCGAACCTTACCGGGAGACCTTATCGGACGAACCGTTGATCCCCTCATTGCCGGCACCCGGCAAGATCACGGAAAGCAAGGAAGATCCGCTCTTCGGCGCTACCGTCCTGACATTGAGCAACGGCATCAAAGTCGTGTTGAAACACACGGACTTCAAAAAGGATGAAATACAAATGACGGCTACCAGCCCGGGAGGAAGCACACTGTTCGGCAACAAAGACATCGACAATCTGAAAGTGTTCAATGAGGTAATCGAACTGGGCGGCCTGGGCAATTTCTCGGCTACCGACCTGGGCAAGATGCTGGCCGGAAAGAAAGTATCCTGCTCCACTTCCCTGGGACTGGACAGCGAAAATGTGAACGGCTCCTCCACCCCGTCCGACCTGAAGACCTTGTTCGAACTGATCTACCTCAGCTTCACTGCTCCGCGCATGGACGAAGAAGCTTACGCTTCCTTCGAAAACCGTATGAAAGCGCAACTGAAGAACCTGGAACTGAATCCGATGGTTGCCTTCAGCGACTCGCTGACGAAAGCCATTTACAACAACAATCCGCGTGCGATGCGCATCGATCCGGCCGATTTCAAAAATATCAGCTATCCGCGTATCATGGAAATGTATAAGGAACGTTTCGGCGACGCCTCCGGTTTCGTCTTTACCTTCGTAGGAAACATCGACACCGACAGTATCCGTCCACTGGTAGAACAATACCTGGCTACATTACCTGCAAACGGCAAGATAGAGCAGGGTAACCCGAAAGAAGTACCCGCCATCCGCAAAGGCGACTACGTAAACCGTTTCAAACGCCAGATGGAGACGCCGAAAGCCTCCGTCGTGAATTTCTATTCCGGGCAAATGGACTATAACCTGGAAAATATCGTTACAGCCACCATGTTGAAGCAGGTGCTCGACCTTATTTACACCGAAAAGGTCCGCGAAGACGAAGGCGGAACGTACGGCGTACAGACATCCGCCCGCATCTCTTCCTTCCCGGAAGGACAAACATTCCTGCAAGCCTATTTCGACACCGACCCGGATAAACGGGAAAAGATGAACACGATTGTCCGCAACGAATTGAAACGCATCTCCGACATCGGCCCGACCCCGGAAGATTTCAAAAAGACGCAGGACAACATCCTGAAACGTCACGCAGAAAGCCTCCAGGAGAACGGTTACTGGCTGAATACACTGGATAATTATTATTACAAAGGCTTCGACGGCGCAACAAAATACGTCGAAACAGTCAACAGCATCACTCCTGCCAAAATACAGGCCTTCGCCAAAAAGTTACTCAGCCAGGGAAACAGTATCGAGGTGGTGATGGAGCCGTAAAACGATATAACATATACGCCAAATTTAAAATATGACAAAACTCGTATGAGATACTATCTTATTTTAAATTTGGCGATTTTATTGGAATATCACTCGGCTTATTTTACTTTTGTACCGAAAACTAAAATAACGTATTAGCTTATTTTACTTTTGTACCGAAAATTAAAATAACGCATCAGCTTATTTCAATTAGATGGTAAATCCTAAAATTAGTTTATTCCCCCGATATTATCATGAAACATCCATGAAATAAATTTCGTCCAAGAGAATGTAAATAGGGGGGTATTGTTTACTTTAGTGTCATTCACTCGAAAAAACGAATGCAATGAAAACAGTACCTTTTGAACAAGTCATCCTCCGGGGTTGTGGAATAGATGTCCACAAGGACATGGTAGTTGCTACGATAAGTGGCGAAGGTCTCAAAACTGAAACCCGCAGTTACAAGACCTTCAGTAGTTCTTTGACAGAATTAAAAGAATGGTTATTATCCAGTGGCATTACGCATGTAGCAATGGAAAGTACCGGTGTTTACTGGAAGCCGGTTTATAAGATTCTTGAATGTCCAGATATGAAAGTCTGGATCGTGAACGCACGGCACATCAAGTATGTTCCCGGGCACAAAACGGATAAAAAGGATAGTGCCTGGATTTGCAAACTGCTTTTAGCAGGTTTGTTGAAACCGAGTTATATCCCGGAGCGTGAACAACGTGAGCTTCGTGATTTAACCCGTTACCGTAACAAGTTGATCCAGCATGTATCTTCTGAGAAAAACCGTATTGTTCGTATCCTGGAAGATTGTAACATCAAACTTTCCAGCGTGGTGTGCAGCCTGGACGGAGTCGTGGCGAACAAGCTGATAGATATGTTGATCGATAAGGGTCATGTAACAATGGATGACATAACTTGCATCTATCATAAAAAACTTGAAGCCAGTCCGGAACTTCTTTATCAGGCTTGTGAAGGCTTTATAGAACCGCATCACATCTATATGTTGCAGACCATCCGTAAAGATATGGAACAGACGAAAGCCATCATAGCTGACCTTACCTGCCGTATAAAAGAGGTTTTATCTCCTTATGAGAATGTGATGGAACTCTTGCAGAAGATCCCCGGACTTAGCCGGAAAACGGTTGAAGACCTGATAGCAGAGATAGGTGTGGATATGGAAGCCTTTCCAACCGAAAAGCACCTGGCTTCGTGGGCCGGTGTCTGTCCAGGCAATAACGAGAGCGCAGGTAAAAAAAAAGTGGTAGAACCACCCATGGCAACAAACAGTTGAAAGCCGTAATCACGGAGGCTGCGTGGGCAGCCACCCGTACCAAGAACACCTTTTACAGTGCACGTTATCACCGTTTAGCCGCCCGTCGAGGGAAAAAGAGGGCTTTAGTAGCAGTAGGACACTCGATCCTGAAATCGGTATGGCATGTACTGAAAGAGGCTTGTGAGTATAAGGAACTCGGTGCGGAATATCTCAACCAAAGGATGGAGCAGAAACGGAAAAATTACTTGAAGAAAGAGCTGGAAGCACTTGGCTATAAAGTTAAAATCAGCCGTGATGATGGTCCAATCCCAGAAGTAGGTTAAAAACATAGAGAAGGTCGATTTTTACTGGCTTGTTGTCGTAAGAAACAGCAAGAGGTCGCTCATGAAACTGATCTCAACTGCTAAGCGGTCAAGACTGCGAGTCCTTTAACGCGTGTATGAAATTTTTTTTCTTAGCTGTTGTAAAATTATAAAATGCCCAAAGATAATAGCCAACCGCATTTGTATCTATACAAGTGCTCTCTTTTGTTTTGTCTGAACTCTAAAAAAATCAATTTATTAATGGTTTAAACGGCTCTCTTGAGATAGGGAGCGCAATTTATTTACATATGAAAAACTTTAAATCAGGCACATACATAAACCAAGGTTACTACAAGAGTTTTCAACCGAACTTAATTAACAACCCTTGGGTAATTGAAAACATGGAGATAGTAACATTGTTAAGCAAAGCGGACAGAATGCTTGGCAGACTAGACATGTATTCAGAACATATACCCAATATCGATCTTTTCATTAGCATGCACATAATGAAAGAAGCGACTCAATCTTCTAAGATAGAAGGTACTCAAACAAATATGGAAGAAGTACTCATGTCTAAAGAAGATTTGCCATTGGATAAAAGAGACGATTGGACCGAAGTTCATAACTATATATCTGCGATGAATGAAGCTATTAAAATGCTCGAGACATTGCCTTTTTCTGCAAGGCTTATAAGAAATGTACATAAAGTATTACTTGCCGGGGTCAGAGGTGAATATAAACAACCAGGAGAATTTCGGAAAAGTCAAAACTGGATTGGAGGTTCTTCTATTAACGATGCCATTTTTATTCCTCCGGTTTGTACTTCAATCCCTGAATTAATGGAAGATATAGAGAAATTTGTACATAATAATTCTATTTTCTTTCCTGAACTATTAAAGATAGCCCTGATACATTATCAGTTTGAAACGATTCACCCTTTTTTAGATGGTAATGGCCGAACAGGGAGATTACTAATTACCCTGTACCTTGTAAGTAAAGGTATATTAAAGCGTCCTATTTTATATTTATCCGATTATCTGGAAAGGCATAGAAGTTCATATTATTCTAATCTGATGAAAGTTAGATTTGAAAATGATATTGAAGGTTGGCTTAAATTCTTCCTCCAGGGAGTTATTGAAACAGCAGAAAACGGAGTAAAAACATTTGAGGAAATATTACTTCTACAAAAAGAATATGAAGAGTGTATAAAACAATTAGGCAGCCGATCAGCCAACGCTTTAAAAGTAATAACCGAACTGTATAAAAAACCGATTATAGATGCAGCCCAGGTTTCAACTATAACAGGTATAAGTCAGGCATCCTCTTACAAACTTATTGAAGAATTAGAGAAGCTTGATGTTTTAAAAGAGATTACAGGTGGAAAACGTGGACGAATCTATATCTTAAAAAAATATGTAGAGATATTCAGATGATATTTTTTATCTTTGTTCCTGTGAACCTTAAATTGAATAAAATGTACATACGAGTAATTCTCTATCTGTTGCCATTTCTGATACTATCCGGAAATATATCCGGACAAACTATTTCTGCTGAGACTGAGAAAATGCTGGCCAGCCTGGACTCGTTGTTGGCTAAAAATGAGACTTTTGTCATTGCCAAGGAAAAAAGAATCGAGGACCTGAGGAAAATGGAACAGAAAGTTGCAACAGAGGAAGAGCAATACTGGATGAACAAACTGTTTTATGAAGAATATATGGTCTATGACAGCGACTCTGCATTTAGTTATATCCATAAAAATCTGGAAATAGCACAACGACTGAACAATCCCCAATGGGTTGCACAGTGGAAGATCGAACAGTCGTTCATCCTGACAGCCACCGGTTTTCTGAAAGAGGGACTGGATGCCCTGAATGAAATAAACCCCGAAAACCTGTCGCCTTATTACAGAACTGACTACTATGGACAAATGATGTATCTTTACTCTCATTACGGGCAATATTCCGGTGAAAACACCGCTCAAAGTACCTTCTACTATGCGAAAGAACAAACCTATCGGGATTCGATCTTCGCCAGTATTCCCGACAACCATCCATATGGTTTATGGTACAAAGGCTGGCAATACAACAAGACTCCACAAGCTGCAGAAGTAAAAGAGCAATTGAAAGAAGAACTTGCTTCCGCCTCCTTCGATTCCAGGAAAGACGCCATGAACGCTTATATCCTGGCAATCATGTATAGGGACGAAGGTAACGAAGATGAATATTTTCGTTACCTCATTTTATCAGCCATGGCTGATATACGGTCGGCCAACCACGATATCGCTTCGCTGGAAGAACTCGGAAAAACCTTGTATGAAAGAGGTTACATCGATCAGGCATATTCTTATCTGAACTACTGCCTGGGATGTGCACAACTCTATAAGAACAGGATACGTATGGTCGGCATTTCGTCCGCACTGGACGCCATTCACAAGACATACGAACAAAGAAACAAAAAGCAGGAAGCCGACTTGCGCCGGTATCTGTACATCGTCAGCACCTTGTCGCTGGTCCTGCTGGCAGCACTGTTCTTTATCGGACTACAGATAAAACGGCTGAAAGAGTCCCGCAGAAAACTGAACGATGCCAACCAGACCCTGAACAAGCATGTAAGCGAACTGGAAAAAGCGCATACGCAACTGGCAGAAGTAAACAGCCAGCTCCAGTCACTGAACGAACAATTACTCGACACGAACTCCAAGCTGACGGAATCCAATTATGTCAAGGAAGAATATATCGGTTACGTCTTCAATATCTGTTCCAGCTATATCAGTAAACTGGACGAATACCGAAAAAATATCAACCGGAAAATCAGGACCGGTATGGTCGACGAAGTCAAAAAGATGACAGACTCCTCCACGCTGGCTGCCAACGAACTAAAAGAGTTTTACAGTAATTTCGATGCCATCTTCCTGCATATCTATCCTGACTTTGTCTCGGATTTTAATGCTCTATTACAACCCGACAAACAAATCATACCCAAAGAGGGAGAACTGCTGAACACCGAACTTCGTATCTACGCTCTGGTACGCCTCGGCATCAGCGATAGCGTGAAGATTGCCGAGTTCCTGCACTGCTCCCCTCAGACGGTCTACAATAATCGGCTGAAAACGCGCAGCAAAGCAATCGTTCCTAAAGAACATTTTGCAGATATTGTGAAATCTTTAGGGAAAATAGAGCGTTGAAACCACTCGGAAAAGCCTCCCAGACTACATTCGGAAACTTACTTTTTACGTATCAAACCACATATTCAAACCACTATATATCAGCAATATAACAATTTTATAGATTTACCGATCCGGTTTACCAGTCCATTGGCACCGGTTATTCGCGCTATACTTTTGCAAGTACAAAAAGTGTAGAACAAATTAGTACGTTAACTTTAAAAAATGTATTCGTCTTATGAAAAACATTTTATTAAAAAAGAGGCTTCTTAAAGGTATGATACCTTTGTTGTGCCTATTGTTATTTCCAACATTTGTGTTTGCCCAAAAACTGACAGTCAGTGGACAGGTCAAAGACGCCCTCGGCGAACCGGTCATCGGCGCCAATGTAGTAGTAAAAGGAACCACCAACGGGGCCATGACGGACCTGGACGGTATGTTCACCATCAATGAGGTAGAAAAAGGCTCTACCATCGTCGTTTCTTTTATCGGTTATTTACCCCAATCCATCGTTGTCTCAGGCAATGCGCCATTATCCGTTACGCTGGCGGAAGACAACCAGGCACTGGATGAAGTGGTCGTTATCGGTTACGGTGTGCAGAAAAAGAGTGTGGTAACGGCCTCCATCGCCAAAGTAGGCGCGGACGAATTGGCCCAGACAGCTCCCGTCCGTGTCGATAACGCGTTGAAAGGACTGGCAGCCGGTGTACAGGTGACCACACAGAACGGCCAACCGGGTACAGGTTCAGTTATCCGTGTACGCGGAACAGGCACCATCAACACCGCCGACCCTCTTTATATCGTAGACGGCATGCCCATCAACGGAGGTATCGACAACATCAATCCGGCCGACATTGCTTCTATCGAAGTATTGAAAGATGCCGCTTCGGCAGCTGTGTACGGTTCACGTGCCGCCAACGGGGTTGTTTTGGTTACGACCAAGCAAGGGGCCATCGGCAAAGTGAAAGTGTCTTACGACTTCTCTTATGGCTGGCAATCCGCCTGGAAAAAACGCAGTATGCTGAATGCGTCCGAATACGCGACCCTGATGAACGAAGCACAGCAGTATTCCAACGGCACCGACCGTTTTTCAAACACTAATCTGGGTGTAGGCACCGACTGGCAGGATGTATTGTTTAACGACGGCGCTCCCGTACAGAACCATCAGTTAAGCATCAGCGGGGCAAACGAGAAAGTAAGTTACTATTTCTCCGCCGGTTATTATAACCAGGAAGGTATTATCGGTGGAAATTACGACCGTTCCAACTACGAACGCCTTTCATTCCGCAGCAACACCCTTTATACCTTATTCGACGAAACGAAGAACCGCAGCTGGTTAAGAAAAATGACCGTCGGTGTCAATATGTCTTATTCCCGTATAAACAATATAGGGGTAAGCGCCGGTAACCTGACCGGTTCCCCGCTGGGAGATGCCCTTTTCCTGGACCCGACCATGGAAGTCTACGCACAGGATGAGGACCATGTAAACGGCTATACGGCAGATATTCGCAGCAAGTACGGCGACCCTGTACGCGACCAGCTCACCGGACAGGTATTGCAGATTCCGGAAAACTTCAACGAAATTACGAATCCGCTGGGCCGCATGTCCGCACAGCCCGGAAGAAAAAACAATTCAGACAAAGTCATTGCCAACCTGACGGCCGAACTCGGTATCTGGGATAACCTGAAATATAAGTTCTCCTGGGGCTCCGACCTTGCATTCTGGGGATATGACGAATGGAACCACCCTTATTATCTGGGCAGAAACTGCAACCAATCCATTGCAGACGGACGTTCCAGCGTGATGTCCGAAATGAATCGCGGCTATACCTGGCAGATTGAAAATGTGTTGACTTACGATAAAACAATCAGCCAGCATACTTTCAATGTGGTATTAGGACAGTCTGCCGAACGCAACACAGGCCGCCGCCTGTACGGTATGGCAAAAGATTTGATTGCCTACATGGGTGATAAGGCCAATATAGACTTTACGACCTCCCTGCCGAACAACGGAAACCGGAATACCGAAGGAGGATTAACCGACCCGCACTCGCTGGCTTCTTATTTCGGACGTTTAAGCTACAACTTCGCCGAACGTTACATGTTGCAGCTCACCGTACGCCGCGACGGTTCATCACGCTTCGGTGAAAATAACAAGTGGGGTACTTTCCCTTCCGTTTCTTTAGGATGGAATTTAACGAACGAATCGTTTATGGAAAAACGCCCGGACTGGCTGACCAATACAAAAATACGCCTTTCATGGGGTAAGAACGGTAACGAGGCTATCGGTAACTTCCGCTACACGGCGAATGTATCGATGAATAATAACTATCCTTTCGGCGCTTACGGCAGAGGCCAACAAATCGTAATGGGTTCCAAACCTTCCGGCACTCCTAATGCCGATTTGATGTGGGAAGAATCAGAACAGTATGATGCCGGTATTGATTTCGGCTTCCTGGGCAACGCATTGACCTTTACGGTCGATTACTACCAGAAGAAGACCAACGGTATGCTGAAAGAAATGGCCATACCGAACTATCTGGGCGAATCCAAACCCTGGGGGAACGTCGGTTCGATGAAAAACGAAGGGGTTGAATTTGAAGTCGGTTATAAATATAGCCACAAGGACTTCCGTTTCGGCGTCAACGCCAACCTCTCTTATTTGAAAAACAAATTGGTAGACTTAGGCACAGCCGACGGTTTCGAGATGATGGACCAGGTACATATCCTGGGAAATGTCGGCCGTGCGGAGAACGGTATGCCTTATCCTTACTTCTACGGTTACAAGACTGCCGGTATCTTCCAGAATCAGGCGGAAATCGACGCTTATACAAACAGCAAGGGAGAGAAATTACAGCCGCTTGCCGTTCCCGGAGATGTGAAATTCGTAGACTTTGACAATGACGGTACAATCGACGATAAAGATAAAACCATGATTGGTAAAGGTACTCCGGACTGGACTTTCGGTCTGAACCTGACGGCCGCTTATAAAGACATTGACTTTTCAGTCTTATTTTCCGGTTCATTGGGACAGGACATTATGGACGTAACCCGCCGCCTGGATGTGTCTTCCGTAAATGTGCCCCAGGAGTTTATGAAACGCTGGCATGGAGAAGGTACTTCCAACACAATGCCCCGCTTCTGTTACCCGGGTGACGATATGAACGGTAACTGGAAGAAAGTATCCGATTTATACGTCCACAACGGTAGTTTCGCCCGCATTAAAAATATGCAGATAGGTTACACCTTGCCGAAGAACCTGACACGCAAATTCTTTGTCGACAGACTTCGTCTCTATGTCGCCGCCGAGAACTTGCTGACACTGACCTCCTATAAGGGTCTTGACCCGGAAATAAATGCGACAGACGTAGCCGGAGATAAATCAAACGGCATCGACCGCGGCTATTATCCGCAGGCACGTACATTCACAGTCGGCTTAAATCTTAATTTCTAATCACTAAAAAATGGAATCGATATGAAAAAGAATAAACTATATACTTTCGCCGCTGCCATACTACTTGCATCAGGACTTGTTTCGTGCGGCGACAGTTTCTTAACCGAAGAACCGGCAAGCAGTGTGCCCATCACAGGGTATTATACTGACAATGCCAAAATGATAGAAGCCATGGCAGCCGCTTACGACCCGATGCAGTGGTTCGATTACTATAACGGCTGGTTCCCTCTGAACCTCGCCTGGGATGCTGCAAGCGATGATATTTACCCGGGTGGCAGCGATACATCCGACCAGGGTTATCTTCACGAAATCTCCTGGTATGGCTGTAGCCCTACCAATGACATAAAAGGAGCATGGACCGTTGCCTACTCCGGCATCAACCGCTCCATCCGCTTAATGGACAATGCTGAAGAGGCAAACATCTCCGAAGCAGATAAAAAGTCTTACAACGCAGAAGGACGGGTATTGCGCGACTGGTATTACCTGGTATTGTGGAAAACCTGGGGGAATGTTCCATTTTATACGGAGAACCTGACTTTCCCGTATATCGCAGAGCAGTTGAAAGCAGACGAAGTATACAATAACATGGTAACCGACCTGGAAGAGGTGCTGGATTCCAAAATTCTTCCGATGAAACGTGAACTAACATGGGCCGGACGAATGACTCAGGCAGCCGCTGCCATGATCTATGCCGATTATGTCATGTATCAGAAAGACGAAAGCCGTTACCCTAAAGCGTTGGGTTATGTAAAAGAGGTTATCGCTTCGGGACAATATAAACTGGTTACGGACTACGACGACCTGTTCACTTATGCTACGGAATGGTCCGATGAAATCATCCTCGATATCAACTACATCTCAGCCGGTGGTAAACGCGGCTGGGGCGATGCTGGGGCCTGTGGGGGTACTGTCATCCCTGCTATGATTGGTGTGGATGGTTTGACTTACGTCGGCGGTCAGGAAACGGGACATGGCCCGTATACCGAATTTGAAGGTGGCTGGGGTTTCTGTGTGATTACTCGGGATGCATATGAAGCCTTCGAACCGGGAGATATCCGTCGGGATGTAGCAGTCCTGAACCTGGATACGTACCAGGAGGAAATGATGAACAGGGGAATCGCCGTGAATTATACGGGACGTTACCAGAACACCGGTTATTTCCTGCGCAAATATCTAGGCCGTCCGGGCGGTAAGGCTGACCAGGCTGGCGATGCGGACCTGAACTGGGAAAACAACTTCCACCTGTATCGTTATGCAGAAACTCTGCTGGTTGCAGCAGAACTGGCATGGCGCACCAATTCGGGAGAAGCACAAGGTTATTTCGACCAGGTACGCGAACGTGCCGGTCTGAGTCCCAAAGCAATTTCCGAAGAAGCCATCATGCAGGAACGCCGGGTAGAATTACTGGGTGAAGGAAAACGTTATTTCGACCTGGTTCGTTTCGGTAAAGCCGCTGAAGTCCTGAAACCGGGTGGCGGTGCTATTTATGTGACAAAGGATGCCCATCGTTTTGTCTGTACGGATGGTACCGTTACGCAGGACAAGCCGAAAGGCGAAGTTAAAACCAATGCAGACGGAAAACCTCTCAATCTGGTTATCAACGGCGAACTGAAATGGACTGGGAAAGGAGCTGCTATTCCGCAGCGTCCGCAGTGGACCGAGAACAAAAAGTATCTTCCGATTCCCCAGATTGAAATTGAATCATCTCATGGAGCTACTGTTCAGAATCCATATTAATTGATTATTAAATAGGGGATATCCAAAGAATGAAATAAGCTGTTTCATTCTTTGGATATCCCTGTTTATCTTACTATGCCATGAAAATAAAACGATTATCTGTCTACCTGCTGCTTTTGCCATTCTTATCATGCGCAGAACCCCAGGGAACCCAAGAAGGAGATATTGAAAGCCGGGTGAATGCCTTGTTAGGGCAAATGACCTTGCAGGAAAAGATTGGCCAAATGAACCAGTTAAGTCCTTTCGGCGGCCTGGAAGAAATGGCCGGGTTAATCCGGGAAGGGAATGTCGGTTCGCTGTTGAACCTGACCGACCCGGAGCTGGTAAACAAAGCGCAGAGAATTGCGGTAGAAGAATCCCGCCTGGGTATTCCCCTGCTTATGTCGCGCGATGTCATCCACGGTTATAAAACCATCTTCCCCATCCCGTTGGGACAGGCGGCGACTTTCAACCCGCAACTGGTGGAAGACGGTGCCCGTGTAGCGGCTGTCGAAGCGTCGGCCGACGGCATCCGCTGGACCTTTGCCCCGATGATCGATATATCGCGCGACCCACGGTGGGGACGCATCGCCGAGAGCTGCGGTGAAGACCCGTATCTGAGCTCCGTGATGGGGGTAGCCATGGTGAAAGGTTTCCAAGGCGATTCCCTGAACAATCCGACGGCTGTTGCAGCCTGTGCCAAACACTTTGTAGGCTACGGTGCATCGGAAGGAGGACGCGATTACAATTCCACCTTTATTCCCGAACGCCAGCTGCGCAACGTCTATTTTCCTCCGTTCGAAGCAGCCGCCAAAGCCGGATGCGCCACGTTTATGACTTCTTTCAATGATAACGACGGAATTCCCTCGACAGGTAACAGTTTCATCCTGAAAGATGTGCTGCGCGGTGAATGGAATTACGACGGACTGGTGGTAACAGACTGGGCATCCTCGGCCGAAATGATTTCCCACGGTTTCTGCAAAGACGAGAAAGAAGCAGCCACGAAGTCCGTGAATGCCGGCATCGACATGGAAATGGTAAGCGGCACGTTTATCCGCAACCTGGAAGAACTTGTCAAGGAGAAGAAAGTATCGGAAGCAGCGATTGATGAAGCAGTCCGTAACATCCTCCGTCTTAAATTCCGCCTGGGACTGTTTGATAATCCATATACAGACACAGACCAACAAGTAAAATATGCGCCCACCCACCTGGCAAAAGCCAAAGAGGCGGCAGAACAATCGGTTATCTTATTAAAGAACGACCGCGAAACCTTACCTTTTACCGATAAGATACGTACCCTTGCCGTAATAGGCCCGTTGGCCGATGCCGCCCACGACCAGATGGGAACCTGGGTATTCGACGGAGAAAAAGCACATACGCAAACGGTTCTGGTCGCTTTGAAAGAGATGTATGGCGATAAAGTACGAATCATCTACGAACCCGGATTAGGTTATAGCCGCGACAAGCATACAGCCGGCATCGCCAAAGCCGTAAATGCCGCTATGCGTGCCGATGCCGTACTGGTATGCGCCGGAGAAGAATCTATCCTCTCAGGCGAAGCACACTCACTGGCCGACCTGCATTTGCAGGGAGCGCAGAGCGAACTGATAGCCGCCCTAGCAAAGACAGGGAAACCACTTGTGACGGTGGTTATGGCAGGCCGTCCGCTGACAATCGGACAGGAAGTCGAACAGTCCGACGCCGTTCTCTACGCTTTCCATCCGGGAACAATGGGCGGACCGGCCCTTGCCGACCTGCTCTTCGGAAAAGCGGTACCAAGCGGAAAAACACCCGTTACCTTCCCGAAGATGGTAGGTCAGATACCTGTCTACTATGCACATAACAATACGGGCCGCCCCGCCTCCCGCCAGGAAACATTGATAGACGATATCCCGCAGGAAGCCGGACAGACCTCCCTGGGCTGTACTTCCTTCTACATGGATGCCGGTTTCGACCCTTTGTTCCCGTTCGGTTACGGATTGTCTTACACCACCTTCGGCTATGACAACCTGCAACTGGCAACGAATCAGTTGGCTGTCAACGGAACACTGGAAATCAGCTTCGACCTGACAAATACTGGTAAGTATGACGGTACGGAAGTCGTGCAACTGTACGTACAGGACAAAGTCGGCTCCATCACCCGTCCGGTCAAAGAGCTAAAAGGCTTCCGGCGGATTCCTCTGAAGCAGGGTGAGACAAAGACAGTCTCTTTCTCACTCCCCGTCGAAGAACTGGCCTTCTGGAACATCGACCGGCAAAGAGTAGTCGAACCGGGCGAATTTAACCTCTGGGTCGGCCCTAACAGCGCCGAAGGATTACAAACAACATTCACAGTAAAATAACAGACATGAAAAAGAATATCTATTTAATGCTCATGCTCCTGCTGGTATCCGTTACCGGATGCCGGCAGCACACCGGCACTACAGATGCGGATACGGCCGACCTGCCGCCGGAAGCATTCATGCGTATCTCCAGCACCGACCTGATTACCTCCAAAGGGCAGAAGTTCTTTATCAAAGGGACGAACCTTGGCAACTGGCTGAACCCGGAAGGGTATATGTTTGGATTCAACAAGACAAATTCGCCGGGACGCATCAACCAGATGCTCTGCGAACTGGTCGGTCCCGACTTCACCGCTGAGTTCTGGAAAGCGTTCAAAGATAACTATATTACCCGCGACGATATACGGTTCATTGCGGCGACCGGTGCTAATACCATCCGTCTTCCCTTCCATTATAAACTCTTCACTGACGAGGATTATATGGGATTGACGGCCAATCAGGACGGTTTCGCCCGCATAGACAGTGTAGTCGGTTGGTGCCGCGAGGCAGGCCTCTACCTGATTCTCGATATGCACGATGCTCCGGGCGGACAGACCGGTGACAACATCGACGACAGCTACGGGTATCCCTGGCTATTCGAGAGCGAAGCCAGCCAGCAGCTATTCTGCAACATCTGGAAAAAGATTGCAGCCTATTACAAGAACGAGCCGGTTATCCTCGGCTACGAACTGGCAAATGAGCCTATCGCGCCCTATTTCAGCAATATGGAAGAGTTGAACGGCAAGCTGGAACCGCTGTATAAACGGGCTACAGCCGCCATCCGCGAGGCAGACACCAACCATATCATCCTGCTGGGCGGCGCGCAGTGGAACGGTAACTTCCGCCCGTTCACCGACTTCACCTTCGACGATAAAATCATGTACACCTGCCATCGTTACGGAGGCGACGCCTCCAAAGCAGCCATCCAGGAGATTATCGACTTCCGCGACCGGGTAAACCTCCCCATGTATATGGGCGAAATCGGACACAACACAGAAGCCTGGCAGAACGCTTTCTGCCATGTGATGGAAGAGAACAATATCGGCTGGACATTCTGGCCGTACAAGAAAATCGACAAATCCTCCTTTGCCGGCATCAAAGCACCGGCTGGCTGGGACGCTGTCGTTGCCTTCTCCGAAGCTCCCCGGGGTACATACCAGGAAATCCGTGATGCCCGGCTGGACCAGGAAACAGCCAAAACAGCTTTAACGGAGTTTATCGAGAACAGCCGTATACAGCAATGCGTCATACAAAACGAATATATCCGCTCACTAGGTTTAAAGACACAATAACAATATGAAATTAATCAAATACATCGCTTGCAGCCTGTTGTTACTACCCGGTTTCGGGCAGGCACAGCAGGAAGTCCCCACTTATCTGGACAGTAGCAAACCCATTGAAGAACGTGTGGAAGATGCCTTGTCACGCCTCACACTGGAAGAAAAGGTCGCACTGACACATGCCCAGTCCAAGTTTTGTTCGCCGGGCGTCGCACGCCTGGGCATTCCCGAATTCTGGATGACCGACGGTCCCCACGGCATTCGTCCCGAAGTCTTATGGGATGAATGGGAGCAGGCGGGATGGACCAACGACTCCTGCGTAGCCTTCCCGGCTCTGACCTGCCTGGCTGCCAGCTGGGACCCGGAAATAGCCAGGTTATATGGCAAAAGCATCGGTGAAGAAGCCCGCTATCGGAATAAAACGGTCTTGCTGGGCCCCGGTGTAAACATCTACCGTTCGCCACTGAACGGACGCAATTTCGAGTATATGGGCGAAGACCCTTATCTGGCCGGAAAGATGGTAGTCCCCTATGTGCAAGGCGTCCAGCAGAACGGCGTGGCTGCCTGTGTGAAACATTATGCACTTAACAATCAGGAAGTAAACCGCCATACGACCAACGTCATCGTAGACGACCGTGCCCTCTACGAAATCTACCTCCCCGCCTTCAAAGCAGCCGTCCAGGAAGGAAATGCCTGGGCCATCATGGGTTCCTACAACCTGTACAAGAATCAGCACGGTTGCCATAACCAGTACCTCCTGAACGACATACTGAAAGGCGAATGGGGTTTCGACGGTGTTGTCGTCTCTGACTGGGGAGGCGTTCATAACACGCAGGAAGCCATCACCAACGGACTCGATATGGAGTTCGGAAGCTGGACCAACGGATTGTCCAACGGAGCCAGCAACGCTTACGACAATTATTATCTGGCAGATCCTTACCTGAAACTGATTCGTGAAGGCAAAGTCGGAACAAAAGAACTGGACGACAAGGTAAGACGCATCCTGCGCCTCGCCTACCGCACTACGATGGATAGAAACCGTCCGTACGGCTCGCTCTGCTCGGAAGCTCATTTTGCCGCAGCCCGCAGCATCGGCGAAGAGGGCATCGTGTTGTTGCAGAACCGGAATGACCTGCTCCCTATCGACCTGAACCGGGCAAAAAGAATAGTCGTCATCGGCGAGAATGCCATCAAGATGATGACTGTAGGCGGTGGTTCTTCTTCCCTGAAAGTAAAATACGAACTCTCCCCGCTGGACGGCATCCGGAAACGGGTGGGCGACCAGGCGGAGGTTATTTATGCACGTGGCTATGTAGGCGACCCGAGCGGTGAATACAATGGCGTGAAATCCGGTCAGGATCTGGAGGACAGCCGTTCGCCGGAAGAGTTGATAGCCGAAGCCGTTGCCGTTGCCAAAGAGGCCGATTACGTCATCTTTATCGGCGGCCTGAACAAGAGCGCGCATCAGGACTGCGAAGATGCAGACCGTAAGGAACTCGGTCTGTCTTACGGCCAGGATAAGGTAATAACCGCCCTGGCAAAGGCTAACAAGAACCTGATTGTAGTAAATATCTCAGGCAACGCCATCGCTATGCCATGGGTGAAAGAAGTCCCGGCCATCGTGCAGGCATGGTATCTGGGGTCGGAAGCAGGCAGCGCCATTGCTTCGGTATTGACGGGCGATGTCAATCCGTCCGGCAAGTTACCATTCACTTTCCCTGCTTCTTTGCAGGATGTAGGTGCACATAAGCTGGGTGAATATCCGGGTACTCCCCGTAGTGACGGCAGCCCTATCGTGGATCAGAAGTACAACGAAGGAATCTTCGTCGGCTATCGCTGGGTGGACAAGGAAAAGACAAAACCGCTGTTCTCCTTCGGTCATGGCCTGAGCTATACTACTTTTGCCTACGGGAAGGCCGTAGCCGACAAGAAAGTGATGGGACAGGATGAAACGCTTACCATTACCCTGCCCGTCACCAATACAGGCTGTCGTGAAGGCTCGGAAGTGATACAATTGTATATCAGTGACCTGCAGTCATCCCTGCCCCGTCCTGTAAAGGAACTGAAAGGCTTCAGCAAGGTAAAACTGGCTCCGGGAGAGACCCGGGAGGTAACCTTTACCATCGGAAAAGAGGCATTGAGTTTCTTCGATGACACCCGCCATGAATGGGTAGCCGAACCAGGTAAGTTTGAAGCATGGATCGGCGCTTCCTCAACAGATATTCGCAATAAAGTAGCTTTTGAATTGAAATAACCAAGCCCCCTTCTCCCTAAATTATAAAGGAGCGCAAAGTTTTTTGCGCTCCTTTATTGATGATATAGCTTCTCTTGTCAGAAAAAAATTTATTCGGCGGCAACAAACGTATACACGTTTCCTCCGAAATTGACCGCTATCAACGTATTCCCCGAAACGGCTACCGAACCGAATACCGGAGCGCCTGTCGCATGCTTCCAGGCAAACCTTCCGGTCTCCTTATTCACGCCATAGATAGTACCGTCGGAAGCTCCTACATAAACCGTATTGCCTGATAAGACAGGACTTGTCTCGATAGTTGCAGATACTTTACGGGAGTAAGGGGAAGTATATACCAATGCATCTCCGGTATTAAACTTCCATTTAATCTCTAGCGTCTCGCTATCCAATGCGACCAAACCGTCTTTTGCGGAGCCGAAGATGATCTCCTTATCTGTCAGTAACGGTGTTGAGGTTACATCGACACTGAAAGGCAGTTCCTTGCGAACAATCACACGGCCTGTATTGGCATCGAGGATAAAGAAAGACTTGTCGGAGATAAGGTAGAGCAGGTCACCATGAACGGCTGCCGATGCGCCGCGGTTACGCAGACCGTTAGTGTCGGCTGTCCATTTCAACTCGCCGGTCTTCAGGTCGTTGCCGTAGAGGGCACGCCATTGGGAAGAGGCGATCAGCATATTCTTTCCTACGGAGAAGGTGGTGGTGGTGCCTTCGCCCTGCCCCCAGTCTTTATTGCGCCAGATCTCACGTCCGTCTTTAGTGTCGATGGCACAAAGACCTTTGCCTGTCCCGGCATACACAACACCGTCGGAGGCAACCAGACCTTCGATCAAAGAAGGCAGGCCGGCTACCGGCAGTTGTTTCTCCCAGCTTAATTTACCGCTTTGGGCATCTACGGCATACAGATATCCCTGGGCGTCTTGTGCCAACACACGACCATTGTCAATGGCGATAGTGTTTTTGATGGAATTACGTGTCTGGTATTTCCAAAGCAACTCGCCCGTTTGTCCGTTCAGGGCATAAATATGAGCATCACCTTGCAGGTTCTCATCGACAGAGGCAACATAAATCATACCGTTGTAAACCAATGGGGAAGTCATATAGATATTGGCTCCAATATTCTTCACCCAGGCCATTTCGAGAGGCGGGTTTACGCTCGAAGAAGCAGTCGTAACATGCTCGGGAGTTCCTAACAGGTTATTCCAGTCGGCTGACAAATCCGGTTTTACATTTGTTGGTTGATAGGTGAATACCGTTTCGGTTTCCGCCACTTCGCCATTGTTGAAGAGTGCTCTTACTTTCAGGGTAGCCATCTTCCCACGTTGAGCAGCCGTAAAGGGTACTTCGGAGTTCCAGCACCAGTCCGTAGCCTGGCTCAACTTACGATTGCTGACAAATGTCTTTCCATCTATCTGACAAGAATAAGAAACCTCTTTCACGGGAGAGACTGACGAATAGACATTCACTGTCACAGGCACAGCACCCGAAGCCAATACCGGAACTTGTCCTTCGGCCGGAGTAGAGATTTGGATACTTTTATCAAGATAAGTGTAACGCAATTCAGAGGTGAAATCACCTTTCTTGTCCACGTGCAGCACGCGAAAAGCGCTGGTAGAATGGTCGATACCTCCCTTGTCCAGGGTAGCAGTAGAGACAGAGTAGACGTTACCCTGTTTCTTTATGTAATTGATATGCCAGTGACCGTATACCCAGGCTTTCAGGTTATGGTCATTCAAGTTAATTTGTTCCTGGTCGTTGATACCGAAGATAAACTGGTCGCCGTAAGTCAGCAAGTCATGATTGAATACGACAATGGGCTTGCCTTGCGGGATTTGCGCCAGATCGTTCTTCAGCCAGCGATAGACATCTTCCTTCGTATAGCCCGGCTGATAATCGCCGCCCGCCATCGGAGTCACAATATAATGCACGCTACCGGCATCAAATGAATAAAAGACCGGACCGTAGATGCTTTCGAACAGTTCCTCACCGTATTTTCCTTTTACCAGGTCGTGATTGCCGACACAGTAGAAGATAGGGCAGTTCATATTGGCCGTATTCATCAATTTGATATGGGCTTTCAGACCGTTCTCATAACAGATATCGCCGGTATGGATAATAAAGGCGGCCTCCTCGTTGGAGGTATAATCGCGTACGTTGGATACCCAGTCACCATGATTGTCGGTGTTGAATATCTCCGTATCGGCGATATGCACATATTTATGACTGCCGTCGGATTTTATACCTCCGCTATAGGGTTGCAGCCCGAAATCGTACGAGATTTGGTCGCCATCAATACGGTGATAATGCTTATTGTTTGTTTTATAGCCGGAAGGGGTGGTGATAAAGATGAAGCGTTCCCGTTCGTGGCCGGGTAGGGTGAAAGAGCCGTCGCCAGCCGTCTTTACGACGTTCAGACCGTCAGAAACGAGAACACCTGCCATAGCTTTCTCGCCTTTATCAAATACTCCATTGTTGTTTTTATCGACAAAGACATGCCCAGTGTAGGCTGCATTGGCAAAAGAAGCGATGCCGCTCAGCAGGGCGATGCTCAAGATTGTTTTCTTCATGTTATTAATGTGTTTATTTAGAATATTAGTAGTAAGTTTTCTATTTTCTAATCGTAAAGGTTGTCAGCACAAACCCGTGATCAGAAGCATAAAAGAAGTCTTCCCCTTTGAAAGAAAATACTTCACCCAGAATATTGTCATAGCATTGGGACTCTACCGCCTGTATCGTCTTTCCTTGGTAATAAATGAAGTCGATACGATCCTGGCGATTGACTGTTTCCAGCGAATCGGCATCCGTCAGCCAGGTCGTCCCGATATTCTTCACCGGGTCGGGATTAATCTCACGGAAGCTATCCTTGAAGTTAGCAGCCTGCATTTCTTTGGAGACAGTCCAGTTCACGACGGCACCACCGTGATTATACATATCTTTGGTCGCCTCTGTCCAGTCCAGATGCGAGTGGCTGTTGAAATCGCCGCCCATGACGATAGGGATACTATCTGATTCGGCAATCATTGGTTTCAAAGCCCGAGTATCTTTCGGATTTCTTCATCGCGTGTTCCGGCATCATCCCAGGCCAATATTTCTTCTTCTGATTTATCGGTCGGAACAAGGCGCATATCCGGCAAATAGTGAATCCAAGTATCGAACAGACGGACAGGAGTCCCGTCCATATCAATCTCTACACCTCCGAAATTGAAGGTATCTATCACATCCGGAAATGTATATTTCTTTATGATCGGATAACGGCTGAAGATACAAAGATTACTGGATATCAAATAATAATCATAACCGAGCGAATCAGCAATCATAGGAGCGGCTCCATATGTTTCCACCATCAAGATGACATCAGCCTGACTTTTTTTCAGGATACCGATCGTCCCGTCACAGGCTTGCTGTCCATAAGCTTTGGAATGCCCTGCATGCCAAACATTCCAGGCAAGGACAGTGAGTTGTTGTTCTTTTTTCTGTTCAGAGCAAGAAATAAAAACACTCAAAACAAGTACTACCAAGGTAATACTAACAAAACTTTGTGTTTTCATGTATATAATTTATCAATATTAAATGTAATTCAACCGCAAAGATAGAAAGATAAAAATGATTCAAAAATATATCCCAAAAGTTCACACCTAAAATAAAAGATGTAACTTTTGAGATATATAATATTCATTTCCTACTCAAAGAGTAAAAAAGCGCTCCCGACTATTTAGTCCAAAATTTATTCTGAATTAAGTTTTTGTTCAGTACGATATCTTTTGTTGATATCGGACTATAATAATACTTCGGTTCAATAAAATTCCATTTATTAACCTGAGAAATCAAACGAATATACCCTTTATCTCCACCAGTCAGTTCAAATGTATTTCCTGCCAAAATCTCTATATTCAATTTATATTTTTCCTTATCTGCCTGTGGAATAGCATCGGCATCTGCCTGTGTTGCCACAACTGCATAATCAGGTTGTCCGTCACCGGTCAAGTCAATATAGCCTAATTCACCGATATACATACCTTCCGGAGCTTTTTCCATTAACTTACCAGCACCCCAACGCATTAAATCCGCATAACGGAACCCTTCGCAAGCCAATTCAATACGTCTTTCACGTCTAACTTCCAAAATTGCACCTTTTTGTGCAGAAGTAACATTCGGATAACGATTAGCCTGAACCGGGTCGACATTTGCCATCCAATCTGCCAAAGTAGCCCGAGGCACACCGGCACGATCTCTAATTAAATTGATACTCAAATCAATATCCTCCTGAGTTAATTCTCCTAACTCAGCTTTCGCTTCTGCATACATCAATAAGACCTCTGCATACCGGATCAATGGCAAGTCTGTATAGGCTTTACCCCATTCTGTCTGATCGAATGTCAGCGGAGAATATTTCACCTGCGGATAACCACCGATCGTTATTTTCTGGCGATGAGGTTCTGTTTCACCCGGACGCATAAAACCAGGCATCATGAAAGTTTGTCCCAGGCGGGGATCTCTGTTTTCAAAGATCTCAAGAAATGTTTTCTTATCATAACCAGGCACATCCTGAAATCTTTTTGTCTTACCATCTTCAATTACATAATAATCTTCCATTAAGTCGCGTGACAAGCCGGTTGTCCAATCAAACCGGGCACCGGCACCATGCTTACGTCCTAATTCATTACTGTAATCTTCAAAAATGATCATCTCCTTATTAGAAGAAAGATCCTGACTATTAAACAAAGCCTCATATGCGCCTTCACCGGTAGACAACTCATAATTACCTGTATTCATAATCGCTTTACAAGCATCAGCAGCCACTTTAAAGAAACGATCAGCATCATTCAGTCCTAATTCCGAATGATATTTGCGCCAACAACCTTCTGACAAGGCGATACGTGCCTGCATAGCCAATGCACCACTTCTATACCAACGTGTTCGTGCACCACTTTCATCCTTCATATGAGTTACAGCGAAATCCAGATCGGCCATGATGGAATCAACAACCAACGCACGCGGATCCTGCGGTTTAAATAATTCTTCCGTATCCGTAGTCTGCAAATCACGACTATACCAAGGTACATCCGAATAAGACAATACTTTATCATAATATAACTTTGCTCTGAACATACGAGCCAAGCCGATATAGTGATTAATTTCCGCCATATCACCTTCTGCTTTATCTGCTCTTGCCAGCATAAAGTTGACATTGCGAATACTACCCCATCCCCATACACTTGCATTATCAGGATTCAGCTCTCCTCTCATCTTAGAATAGATACTTGCCTCCTCTACATATATCACATTATCGGATGCAACATCCCAATAATCGGAAGTAACATATCCGTACATATTATTTGTATAGATTTCCAAATCACCAGCCGACTTGAAAAAACCTTCTTCCGTAATGGAAGTCTCGGAATATTTGTCCATAAACGAATCGTTACATCCGCTTAACCCTAAAATGCCAACGAATCCTATCGCAGCTATTTTCATAATATTTTTATTAATAGTCATAACTTTCAGCAATTAAAAATTAGAACGTAACATTTAAACCAAACGAATAAGAACGTTGCAGCGGATACATTTGGCCACCCAAACATTCCGGATCCAGTTTATAATGCTTATACAAACCTGTTATTTCACACAAGTTGTCACCAGAGAAGAAAAGACGTAAACGTTGGATATTTGCTTTATCTGTCCACTGTTTTGGCAGTGTATATCCGAATGTCAAGTTCTTCAAGCGAGCATAAGTCGCATTTTGCAAATAACGGGTCTGAGTAAGAGCAGCTTCTGCTCCACCTTCCGCAACATACGATTTAAAACGCGGGAAATAAGCATCCTGACTTGGGTTTTCTTCTGTCCAGCGATCATAATAGTTACCATAAGTAATATTAGTCCAAGGTTGTGCATAGATACCCCAGAAATACAAGTCCCCACTCGGACTGTAATTCTTTTTCAAAACTCCCTGTACAAACAGACTTAAGTCAAAACCATTCCAATCTGCATTCATATTGAACCCGAAACCATAACGGGCACGACTATTACCGATAATCTTATAATCACCATGGTCATCAATTGTCCAAGCGCCTTTATCAATTTTGCCGTCACCGTTTAAATCCTTAAATTTCAAATCGCCCGGTGCAATCGGTCGTGTACCGATATAAGAAGCGACCTGTGTCTGGTCGGCATGGTTATCAATATCTTCCTGAGAAGTAAAGAAACCTTCTGTTTCCAACCCCCAGATAGATCCCATTTCCCAGCCTTCATAATAACTATCCAAAGACCCTGTATCATTCGAGAACTTAGTGATCCAAGAACGACTATCACCGATATTGAAGCTTAATCCGTAATTCAACGTTTTCCCTGCCAGCTTCACATTATCACGCCAGCTAACCGTTAAATCCCAACCGGTTGTTTTCAAGTCTGCCGCATTTTCCAAAGGTTCACTGGTTCCTAAAACATTAGGTAACTCTGCACCACCTGTCAACATATCTTTTGTACGACGAATATATCCATCGACAGTGGCAGTCAAACGATTATCTAAGAAATTAATATCCATTCCCCAGTCGGCAGTCGTCACTTTTTCCCAAGTTAAGTTACCAGCAACCAGTCCCGGTGCAGAAACACCTATCGGTTGTTTACCATCTAAAATTTGAGATATCTTTCCGGAACCCATAGTAGCCAGATAAGCATAATAGTTCTCTTTCAAATCCTGATTACCCAAACTACCATAAGAGAATCTGAGTTTCAAGAAATTAACAACATCTCGTACCGGTTCGAAAAAGTTTTCCTCCGAAAGTACCCAAGCCACAGAACCGGAAGGGTTGAATGCATACCGATCATCATGTGGGAAACGTGATGTTCCATCATAACGACCATTAAATGCCAAGATATACTTATTGTTATAAATATAATTCAAACGGCCGAATACACTACGCATAGAAAGTGAATAGATTCGTTGTCCGACATTCATATCACCCGAAGCCAATCCCAATGTAGGCAAAGAAGATGAAATCAATTCTTTACGGCTCGCAGAGGTATAATTATCCCGCCAATCTTCCTGGTTGAAACCAACCATCGCCGTGAAATCGTGTTTGTCATTAAACAACTTGTGGAAAGTAGCATATGCATCAAATGTAAGTGTACGTGCATTGGTATGGTTCAAGTAAGCTTGAGATACCGGGTCTTGCTGAGCAGCCGGTCTATCCGGACCATCATAGTAATCGACAGGCAAAGAATATCCCTCTTCAGCATTTTTATTCGTTGAATAGTTGAACGAACCATTTACAAAAAGAACATCCTTGATAATATCGATCTTTGTTGTAAATTGTGTCGAGAAAGTTGTCTTCTGCTGGTTCCAACGACCTCCGTCTACCAAACGCCCGAATACGATACTACCAGCCTTTGTCCAAGAACCATCCGGATTATAAGTCACATCCAACGGATTGATACGGTTTACTTCCCAATAATAAGAATCTCCCAGATAGTTCGGAGAATCATAGTCTGAATTTACAAAGCTGGTATTATTACCCAACGTCCACCAGTCAGTCAATTTAAAATCCAATTTGGAACGAAGGTTATAACGGTTATATTTATCAGTTCCGTACTTCACCATACCATCCTGAAAATTGTAATTGGCAGAAAAATAATAATTTAAACGATCTGTCTTACCTGAAACATCGACCGTGTGATTGGTAGAAAATGCCAAATTCTTATAAGCCTCATCAAACCAATCTGTACTACCAAAATAAGAATAAGTACCATCCTGATTTAGATAATAAGGAGAAGTGCTCGGATCTTCCGAAACTTTCTTGGCATATGCCAATTGTTCTTCATTGTATAAGTTATACCAAGGGTAAGACATCGTATTACGGGTGGAAGCTACGATATAAGGATCAGTAATTACATCTGCCATCCCCGTTAACCTACGCATTGCAAAATTATTATTATAATTAATTGTCAACTTTTCCTGTCCTGCCGTCTTAGTCGTAACCAAAATCACACCGAATGCAGCACGCGAACCGTAGATAGCAGCCGACGCAGCATCTTTTAAAACGGAAATACTACCGATATCGGTAGGGTTCATTCTGTTTAACTCTTCTGCTGAAGAAACCACACCGTCTATCACAACCAACGGATTACCACCGTTGATAGAAGTCGTACCACGAATATTAAAGCTAGGTGAATCTGTTGCTTGTCCACTACCGATCGAAACAGTCAAGTTAGCAACCGATCCCTGCAAAGCCTGTCCAACGGTCAAAACCGGACGGTTTTCCAATACTTTTTTCGGCACTGTAGCTACAGCTCCGGACAGGTCCGCTTTCTTCTGTGTACCATAACCGATAACTACCACTTCATCCAAAGCCTCGCTATCTTCACTCAAAATCACATTTACTGCAGTTTTACCATTTAAAGCGATTTCCTGCGTTTTATATCCAATATAAGAAACACTAATAACTGCATTCGGAGCGACATCCGATAGAGAGAAATTACCATTGGCATCCGTTATATTCCCCATGGTAGTTCCTTTTACCATCACATTTACCCCAATCAACGGTTCGCCGGTAGCATCTTTTACATTACCTGTTACAGTGATTTTCTTTTCCTGCTGGGGAGCAACGACTGCTACCTGCTTTTTGTTTGTTTCATTCTTGCGAACGATGATTTGGCGGTCATTGATGATATACTCAATGTCCGTTCCTTCAAACATCTTTTTCAATATGGCTTCAACAGTCTGATTATTGACATCCACATTCACCTTTTTATTCAGATTGATGTTTGAACCATGGTACACAAAAATAAATTCACTGTTCTTTTCGATGTAAGAAAATACATCTTTTACAGTCCGGTTATTCATGCGGACAGTCAACGTGGTTTGTTCCGCATAAGTAGAAGCTGCGTAGATAGCAGATCCTCCATAACTTACCAGACATAAGGCTAAACATGCACTTTTAAGAAAATGAGTCGATTTTCGACTGAATTCTTCATTCTTTTTCATACATTTGTAACGTTTTTTCTTTGATACATAAATTAATAGATTAAACAAGAAACTTTAGAACCGAGTGATATGGCCGTATCGTTCGGTTCTTTTTTTTAACTCTAGGGCTTTTACATAGGCATTTTATTTTGATATTATTATATTATTATTTGCATCTGTCTTATACTGAAGGAACATTGACTGGCAAATGATATTGATTACATCTTCCATATTTTCCCGCAAATCCAACTTTCCGGAAATAGGAATATTTCCAATCTCTTCATTATACCAAATGTTACGACCGTAATAACGAGATAACCGATCCAGTGTCTCTCCAACCTTCCGGCCGTTCAACATCATCATATTATCCTTCCAACAGATATATTCAAAAACATCTACCTCCTTTATATCCGTACCTTTATCATTTACTTTAATCATCTGATTGGGAGAGAGTACTGATCTATTATTCTTTCCGGAATTAACCTCCACACTACCGTTAACCAACACAACAGAAGTGAAAGCATCTTCTTTATATGCACAAACATTAAACTGCGTACCGAGTACCTTTACTTCAAACCTGTTGGTTTTGACAATAAAAGGACGAGAAGGGTCTTTCTCTACTTCCAGAAAGACCTCACCTTCTACAAGTATTTCTCTCTTATCTTTTTTAAAGACAGCCGGATAAAAAACACGTGTTCCGGCATTGACATACATTTTCGTTCCATCCGAAAAAGTAATGTCCGCCCGCCGGCCCTTTGGCACGATAATCTGATTGATTTCCTCTTTTTTCTCTTTCTTCTCTTCTGTTATTTCCTTTTTTACGACATGCTGTTCCGCATTCGATTTTCCATCCATATCATATTTGATCGATGATTCATCTTTCAATTGCATCTTATCATCGCTTTCGATCAAAACAATCTCATCGTCGGCCAAAGACGATGTGTTGTTTTCAAGCAAGGCAAGCGACATAGAAGTATCACTCTTCGTATCCATCCAAAAATAAAGGCCTACAGAAAGAAATACAGCTATTGAAGCTGCCACAGACAATATATAACGGGAACGTAATCTGAATAAAGTGCGTGGCTGAGTCGTCCGGACTTCAATCTCCTTCCACGATGCCAGTGCCTCCAGCAAGTTATCAGACTCTGCATCATGAACTTTCCGGAGTAGGTCTTTCCCGGCCTGCTCAAATGATCTTTTATTTAATATGTTTTGCTTTTTATCCACAAGTAACCTCTTTTATCCCTATTACGGGAGAGGTCTCATTTGGTACTCACTTTTTTTGAATAAAATCAATCTTTTTTCAGATATAATTTCTTAAGACTGGATAAAGATCTGAATAACAGATTTTTACTGGATTGATAATTTATACCCATTATCTCCGCTATTTCTTCATGCTTCAGTCCATTTACATAATATAAATAGATAATTTCCTGCTGATGGGAGGACAGCAGAGAAAAAACCTGCATGAGATGTCTGGCACGGTCATCTGCTTCCGAATCGTCGAAAGAGAGTAAAGGGAATAACTCGTCTGTTATAAATACTTCTTCATACAAGGTGATATCATCAGTCGGTTTTTCCTTTTCCAATGCATCATACAGCTTGTTACGTAAGGCTTTGATCAGATACCCTTTCACATTTGGAGTTGGAGAAAGAGAGGGATAGTTCTGAATCAGTTTAATGAAAATATCCTGAATGCAATCTTTTACCAGATCTTTATCGGAAACCAGTTTGGAGCCATAATTATACAACAAAGAATAAAAGCGACAATAGATTTCCTTGAAAGCCTCCTTATCCCCTGTCAAACATGATTCCCATAATTTCTCATCGGATATTTGCATATAAACAATTGCTTATAATTTTGTTATAGCGTCTCAACTATAATTGGTGCGCAAAAATAGATACATAGTATTTCACTCATATTACATCAAAATTAAGTAAGCATTAGTATTAAGATTGTATCATTCATAAACCCATAAATAGTATTTATCTTAAAACATATATCTATCTCTTAAAAGAGTTAGGAAATAGTTCTGTTAGAACTGAGGCATATATCGTTAGTTTTTACTAACAAACAATGATTTGAGCGCTTATAGCTCTCCAGCTATTAACAGATGTTTCTTAAAACATTCATTCTTCTGTCTATTAACCTATTATAATAAAAATGAACTATATTGCATGCGCAAGGATTTAGTTCTAACAGAACTAAGGTGAAATTTTAAATATAATTGATTTAGATTGCGTACTAACAGAAATAACATCCGGTTCTATAAATAATTTTCTGCCTTACTAATCTGTTTACGAAAGCTATCGGTAATATAATCGATAACTATCAGTAATATTGTCGACAGCTATAAATAATATTACCGATAGCCATCGACAACCAGTTAGTAAGGCAGAAAATTATATACAGGACGGTATCTGAATAGAAGCCGAACCCTTATAAATAAATCTATATAGCTATTATATGGAATTATTTTACTTTAATATGGTCGAACCCTTCGCCATACACACCGATGACGGCACTCTGAGAGACAAATGCTTCCGGGTCTATATCTTTAATCAAGCGGAAAATAGTTGTCGACTCACGCTTCTTGGCCAATACGAACATCATTTTCACTCCCAACCCGGTGTACATTCCGGTCCCGTCTATCACCGTCACACCACGGTGAAGATCTTTATTGATGCGATGTCCAATTTCTTCATATCTCTTGGAAATAATAAAAAACTGTACAGACTGGCGGGCACTGTTTACCACCTGGTCAAGCACAAAGCTGGATATATAAAGTGTGGCAAAACCATAAACGACCTTTTCCCAATCATGCAGTACAAAATAACTGGAAGAAATGATAATCATATCCGTCATCAGAATAACACGTCCTAAAGTGATATCCCTGTATTTATTTATAATAGCAGCGATGATATCCGTTCCTCCCGAACTGCCATTGGCCGAAAAAGCGATACCAATACCACTTCCGCAGAAAGAAGCACCGATGACACAAGCCATAAACGGTTGGTCTTGCAACAAATGCAGATTAGATGTAGCACTTTGAATAATGGGAAGGATAGTAGTCATCACTATTACGGCAAAAATAGTTTTCACACTGAACTTCCATCCCAGAACAATAAGAGAAGCGATCAGCAACCCGCCGTTAATTGCAAAGTACGTATACTGCACATTTATTCCGGTCGCCCAATACACGATAGAGGCGATACCAGGCACCCCTCCGGTAGTAATATCATTAGGCAAAAGGAAAACGGTCCACCCAATAGCATAGAAAAGCATGCCAAGAGCGATCATTAAATAATCGTGCATCTCTCTCAGCATTAACTGCCTTGAGGTAATTGATAATGTTGGTTTCATTTTAAATGTTTATTATATATCCATATTATAAAGATCACCTATCTGCCAAAAAAATTGCAGCCCCGCAAAAACGAAGCTGCAAAATTAATGAAGATTAAATCAATTTAGCGGTATGATTTCGATGAATTTACAAAAACATATTGTTAAATTTCAAATACAACAGGACAACGACATCAATAACTCCATTTATCCTGCCATTCGATGATCGGCTGATCTCCTTCAAAACGGATCGGAAGCCAGATGTAACGCCCGTCGATTGCATTCTCGGGCGTCCAGCGGTCACCCATATAGATGAACTGTCCGGGCTTACCGGGAGCCGGCAATACATAGGTACTCTGGGAATGGAAAGAAAGGTCGGAGTCTTCACCGACAAACGGATTCTCTAATTCTTCCCAAGGCCCCCAGATAGAAGGTGCGACAGCCGAACGACCGGCATTCGGGGCCCAACCTGTACAACCAGACATGATCAGATAATATTTTCCGTCACGTTTGAACATCGCCGGTGCTTCCATGAAACGTCCGGGGAAAAAGCGGGCATACGTACCGGAATAATTAGTATAATCGTCCGTCAACAGGGAGATATGCAATGTGCTGTTCTCTTCCGAAGAATAAATGTGATAAGCCTTGCTGTCGTCATCAACAAAAAGGTTCATATCACGCGCCATCTGTCCGCCTTCCATATCACGGCCCAGCAGATTCAGACTGTCCGGGTGAGCCGGCAGACTTCCGCCTGTGAATTTACTCCTGTCAGATTCAGGAACTCTCTGTTTATGAATATCCTGCACATTTGTCGGCCAGGAACCGGCATTCGGACGCACGGCACGAAGAAATTTATAAGGACCTGCCACCTTATCGCTTACGGCAATACCGCTGAGCGCACCGGAATATCCTGCCCCTTTAGGCTCCAGATGGAACCACATCACATAGTTGTTATTCTTTTTATTATAAATTACTTTAGGGCGTTCCAGAATACATCCTTTCGCTATGCTATGTGTAGAATCGTCGGTCACAACGGATAAAGCAACGCCTTCGTCTTTCCAGTTATATAAATCTTTGGAAGAGTAACAGTGAACTCCCACCAGCGCATTATTTCCGGCAGTTCCTTCTGTTTTATGCTCGCCGAACCAATAATAAGTATCGCCGTCATGCAGGATTCCTCCGCCATGCGCATTGATATGCACGCCGTTATTATCCGGCCATAGTTCGCCCGGGGTAAATGCACCGCCAGCCTGTTCCGAACCGGACTTTCCTTTACACCCAGCAAAAGCAACAGCAAACAACAGAAAACAGAGTTGTATAATTCTTGTCTTCTTCATATGGCTAGACATCACAAATACGAATACATTTCTCCAGGGAAGCTATCTTATCCTGCTGGCGGGGAACAAACTCCTGCCCTACAAATCCTTTATACCCGGTTTCTACCAACGCTTTCATAATTGCCGGGTAATAAAGTTCCTGGGTTTCGTCAATTTCCGCCCGTCCGGGATTACCGCCTGTATGGATGTGAGAGAAGTATTCATGATACTTTCGGATATTTTCAATGATATTTCCTTCCATGATCTGCATATGATAAATATCATACAAAAGCTTAAAGTTTGGCGATCCGACACGGCGGCATAATTCTACCCCCCAAACAGTATGGTCGCATTGATAATCTTTATGGCCTACACTGTTCAACAACTCCATCGTCAGGACCACATTATGTTTTTCCGCCAGCGGCATCAGACGTTTCAATCCTTTCTCACAGTTTACCCATCCCTGAAGATCAGTCAGTCCATTCCGCTTTCCGGAGAAACAGATCAAATTTGTCAGTCCGGCTGCCGCCACCTGGGGAATTACCGCTTCATAACTGGCAACCAGTTCGTCGTGCAATTTAGGATCGTTAAATCCACGATCGATACCCAAACCGGCCCCTTGGCACATAGCGACAGTCAGGCCGTGTTTTTGTACAACCGGCCAGTCTTTCGGGTCGAGCAATTCGATCGATTCGATTCCTATATTTTTACATATCCCACAAAATTCTTCCAACGGATAGTCACCGAAACACCATTTACTAACGGAATGGCGTACATTACCCTTCAACGGTTCCTTTGTTTCTGCTTTTTTCTTTTTAGCGGGATTTGCTGCTTCCAAACCTGATACGGCAAGTGC
The DNA here is from genome assembly GCF_000364265.2 of Parabacteroides sp. ASF519. Taxonomy (NCBI): domain Bacteria; kingdom Pseudomonadati; phylum Bacteroidota; class Bacteroidia; order Bacteroidales; family Tannerellaceae; genus Parabacteroides; species Parabacteroides sp. ASF519. The sequence goes on from NZ_AQFV02000006.1 coordinate 243,961, forward strand.
TGCCCCGCCTACTAATGCGGTCTTAATGGCTGTTCTTCTTGAGATGTTTTCCATGTTATTCAGAATTGATAATTAATTAGATGGTACAAATATAAAGAAAAGAATCTATTTCAGAACCTTGTCTATCCACGGCAACACCCATTCCTCCTTAAAATAATGATTCTTCGGGTCGACGTTTACCAAGTTGAAATAGGTATCCCTATCAATACCTTCAGGTACTTGTTCTATTTGTTTTCGGTCTTTTGGGTCAACAAATTTCTTATAATGATAATATGTAAAGTGATCCGGTTTGCCTGAAATCTCATAGGCTTTCCGGATCAAGTCAAAATCACGGTCGAGTCCTCCTTCCGTACAAATAACCGGACGAGGGGCCAGGGCGGCAACCAGATCGGGAAAGTCAAACTGAGTTAAAAAACCGGGAATTAAATGTTCAATAGAATTAGGAAAAAGACGGATACCTTTAGGATCAGGCTTTGTCATGACAAGAATCCTTTCTAGCGTACGACACAAAAAATCATTATAAACAAAAGCATAAATAGAAGGGTCCAAAGTTCCCAAAACCATCAAAGGTTCAGTTCCCAAAGAGAAACCAGAGACAATAAGCCGATCTTTATTCACAAAGTCCAGCTCTTTCATCCAACTCAGGACATTCCAATCCTGATAAGCAGTAAGTCCCAGATAACTCCATCCCATTTCCAATAAAATTCGGGATGTATTCAAATAGTCAAAATGACCGTTATCCGAGAGTTCGGCACATGAGGGATTATCCACTGCAACTGCTACCAGGCCTCTTTTTACATAATGTAAAGCCATTGCTCCCTTCTTTACTGGTTCGACAGGAAATGAGGTCAATTCATAATCCCCTTCGGTTTCACCAGCCAGCCCTTCTTTGCTACCGCCAAATCCTGGAATGCAAAGCACGGCAGGAGCTTTATGGCCGGGATCGACGCCATCCGGAATTAACACCAAATAAGGAACAACACTGCCCGGCAACGGATAAGATTCCCATTTCTCAACCCGGTAACCATCCCGCTGAACCGTTTTGATACAAACCGGAGCAGGTAAATCCGCTATCTCCGGAAAATGCATCAACTCTTTCATTGCTGTACGCAGACCGGATTGCCATTCTTTAAACTCAGCAGGTGTAAAGGATGGATCAAAGGCATAAGCCGGTTTCATTTGTTTCAGCATATACTGAACTGTTCCTCTTGTACTCTGAAAACGCCCGTCCTGACGATCGGTGGTTATTTGAGCTTGTCCTACGACCGGTATAATAAACAACAAGGCTAAGAATAGATTTATAAGTTTATTCATGATGATTATTAGTTTAGATTGTTAACTGATCTACTTTGGGAATACAAAGTACGCTTTTTTTAAGTTTGGCAGCAAAACAATATGCCAGTTTAACTTTTTTCAGAATCTTTTGCACGGAATGAAAATCCGTTATTATCAAACACAAAAAAGCTCCGATACCCCTAAAGGATACCGAAGCCTTTTTATGTCAAGAGTTTTTTAATGTACCAAATCGAAATCAGTCATCAAGCCATAATCCATCATCTGATATTCAGAACCTGGAATCTGTTTGTCTATGTTTTTCCAATGCCACGGGGAAGCCAGGCCCGGGGCCGGATGACGATAATGCGGACCTAACAGGTTCTTATGGCTACCGATCACCCGGACATCTACTTTATTTTTACCCTCTTTCAGATAAGGGGTTATATCCAGACGATACGGATCATAAGCGATTATTCCGGCTTTCTGATCATTCACATACACTTCAGCCAAAGTACCTTTCCAGTCATTCAACTGAACGGCATACGGGGTTGAAAGAGATTTCACCTCATATTCTTTGGAATAGCTTACTCCCCAGGAATAGAACGGTTGTTTCTGTGCCTTCCAACTACCTAACGTAAGATTCTCAACCGGAGCACTGATGCTCCATCCTGTTTGTTCAGGAATAACAGCAAAATCACCCACTATATAAACCGGCTCTATCTCTGCAAAAATACTCATCGGACTCACACTCAGTTCTACGGTATTTATTCCTGTTGTCACCTGGCCGCCTATCGAATAGACGCCAAAGGAGCGGTCCAGCCACCATTCTCCCGGTATCGGTTTCACCTGTTCGCCGTTGATTTTAACAGTAAACAATTCGGGACGTTCCGCTACCAGTTTCATGTTTGAATAATCGAACTTGTCATTTACTTTAAAGCGGTAAGTCGTTGTGAAACCTCCGGTTTTAAACGTATCCCGGTCTAAAATATTTCGTTTATACTGTACCGAAGTATTCCAGGGATTGCCATTCGTAAAACCATATTCGCGGAAAGCGATATCGGCAGCCTGCGCAAAATAGACATTCTTTGTTGTTTTCCCGTTTACACTCACATCACAGAAATCGACATTCAATGCATTATCCTTCAAACGGGTAACCTGAACCGGACTAATAGCCTGAACCGGGGTAGAGCCGGCAACAGCCGGTATTTCCGGATAAGATTTCAGCGAACCTTTCGAACTATATAACAATAAACTTCCAGCCGGTTCCAAATGGAACTTCATTGTCAATTTGCCATCCGCCTTTGTCGATGGGTACGTATAAATATTTCCACTCATGGCATCCATTTGCACTGCCGATTTCCCGTTAACGGTAACCGTACCGTCTACAGCCTCATCCATGGAAGAATTAACCAGGAACAATAATTCCCCGTCGGTAAACTGACGACGTTGATGGTATAAGTTACCTCCGCTAAATGAGAACCGGCAGTCTGCATTCGAAAATGTGTCCCGGATAACCTCGTTCGTCAACCGGGGAACAGACGTTACAGACTGACCGCCAAGCAAAGTCTTCCAGGCTGTATTTTCTGCTCCGTCAACCAACGTCGGAGAAGAAAAAGTTATCACACGGCCACCCTGTTGCACAAAATTCTGCAATAAATCAAATGTCGGTTTGTTCAATGTCTCCATCATCGGAGGTAATACAACGGTCGTATAAGCGACCTTACCTACAACGAACTTGCCATCGGCAACAACCCCATGATCTTTTATGATATTCTCAGAACCAAGGTCATATTCTACCTGACCTTTTTCCAGAGTCGTTATAAAGTCCTGGAAAGCCTGGCCTACTTCCATCAGTTTCGGGCTACTCTTGGTATGTGAATAATAACTCCATAAAGTTGCATTCGGCTCTATGACCAATATATCATTCTGCTGGATACCTTTACTCATCAACAATGACAGGCGGGCAAAATAATCATTCTGCGATTTATAATCGGCCCACCAGGGTGAATGATAAGTAAATACCGGCGGATAGTCGTATTTACGGGCACCGGTCAGTGTCATATGTGCCAGATGCTGGTTCATAAAGTTCACACCCAGGACATATTCCCAATCACCAAGCCGTTTGAAATCCTTGAAAGTTTCATCCCAGCCTCCGCCACCATATGTTTCACTCAATGTACGGGAATATCCCATCTGGTTAGCCACACTACGCAGCTCTTTTACCGAACGGACATTACCAAACTGTGCGACAGGACTTTTCTCATCAAACTGATTGAACAGCATATCAATCGCCGGCGTCTGATGCCAGGCATACATAGCCATATTATCCGGTCCGTCATTCATGTAAGGCCAACCATGTTCCCAATAATGGCCGGTCCATTCCAGCTTGTTTTCCTCGCAATACTGGTGGAAAGGCTTTGACCAACGGTCGATAAACAACTGCAACAAAGTCTCCATATAGTTATGGCGTACCTTCTTCCAATCTCCTGTTTCTTCCTCCAGCAACGGTAATAACGGTTTCAGGTCATATCCCCACTTCTGCTGAAAGACTTCAAATAAATCCGGTGTCCATCGTAATCCGCCCGGACTGCTGATGTTCGGTTCATCAGAAAAGATACCTTTGATAGATGAGCCGAAATCCTCTTTGAACTTTTTCTCATATCCATTCTTCATCGTTACTTCCAGAAACTTTTCCGTTACTCCCGGAACCAACAGGTCTACATATGAATAACCTCCGTACCAGTCAGACTTACCCATATAAGTTTTCTTATACAGGTAATATTCTCCTTTAGTTCCTTTATAGTCAGCTATTTGGTCTGTAATATCTTTCCAGGCATCGTTTTCCTTTTTTAAACACATGTAATAAGGGGCTGTATCCTCCGGCAGTAATTCGGCCTTTGTCAAAGCCAATCCCTGACCCTGATTATAAGACTCAGGCATTTCCTGTGGCACATGCCCACCGGCAAATCCGCTTGGATAGGAGTTCTCATCATAAATCCAGACATTCATACCTATCTCTTTTCCGAACTCTACCGCATGTTTATAAAGAGAGAACCATTCATCTCCCAGATATTCTGTAATCATACCCGGACGGGGATGAATGAAAAGACCTCCGAAACCAGCCTCTTTCAGCTCGCGCATCGTACGCTCTACTTCGGCCTCGGTCACTTTACTGTTCCAGACTGCCAGCGGGGCACTTCTAAAATCGGCAGACGGATCCTTAAAATCCTTTTCTATAGTGGCAAAAGAATCCTGGGTTTGCACGCTGGTATCCTGACAGCTAACCAGACCAAATGATAGGGCACTTCCTGCAATAACACCGGATAAGTATTTTACAATGTTTTGTGCTTTCATATACTTAAAGATTTATTAGTTTGTACAAAAGAATAGATTAAACCTTTCTTCTAAATTATAAAATTGACAATTTAGTTGATAAAAATGATATTTCACTACTGCCTGTCATTCCTACAGAGCACATGTAATCCGATAATTCCCTGATTGCATTTCCAACTGATCCAATTTGTCCGACTTTACATCATTAATCGAAACACTTTTGGCTTTGACAGGTAACAAAACCGTAGCTTTACAGCCAACAGGAATACTCAGATCCAGGGTAAAAGATACGTCTGTCTTTTCCCATTTTACTTCTAACATTCCGAAAGGCGTTTCTTTCGCTGCGTTCACCCATGAAATACCTTTTACCAGTTGAGGCTGAATAAATACATGCTTGTATCCCGGATTCGCTTCGTCTGGGTTGATACCTCCCAAAGCCTGGTAAAACCAGGAGCCGATACCGTTATAACAGTTGTGGATATGGCTACGCTCTCCGTTCCAGTGCTCCCAGGTCGTAGTCGCTCCATTATCCAGCATATACAAATAGCCCGGATACTCTCTCTTCTTCAACATTCCATAGATAAAATCGGCCTGTTTATTCTTTACAGCCCATTCGGTTATTACAGGAATCCCCACCAGCCCTGTTGCCAGATGTCCGTTAAAACGGTCTTTCGTAACACGATACAGGGTATTTCTGACATCAGACTGTTCATCTTCCGGTGTTGCACTGACCAGCATCGGATAGATTAAATCGATCTGCGTACCTGTAGCATAACTCTTCTGACCGGAATCATAAAACGTTTTATGGATAAGCGCATTCAGATCTTTATATTTAGCCGCATACGCCTGTTTATCCTGTTCCTTTCCCAATACATTCGCTATCTTACACATCGTTTGATAGCAAACCGATATATAGCAATTATCTACGACATCTACCGATAAAGGATTTGTCTGGTCGATCCCGGTCGGAGTAGCCCAATCACCTAGATACCAATTTCGGTAATCGGTGTTCGGCCATGTTTTCAGCAGACCGTTCACGGTATATTTATCCACATACTCCAGCCATTTTTGCATATAAGGATAATAACGTTCTATCAAACGACTGTCTCCATAATTTACATAAGTAGCCCAGGAAGCTGTAATGATAAATCCGCACCAGTACGGACCTCCTCCTGCCATATAAGGATTAGGGGCCGTATGAGGCATACCTCCGTCTTCTCTCATGCAATCCGCCCATGCCTGCATCCAGTTCATGTATAAAGGAGTAAGGTTATACATTGTCTGAACGGTCTGCGTCGAAGCATTCCCGTCGCCACCATACCCCAATCGTTCGATCTGGGGGCAGTCTACCATATAACCGCCTAACGTCAAACAACGAAGTGTATAGTGGATCATATCGTGAATTGCATTTAAGTCTTCATCCGAACAACTAAAAGAGGCACTTCCGTTATAATCCGTATGAACTAGGCAAGCTGTTATATCGGTTAGGGCCGGAGCCTCACTCAGATTCGTCAGTTTCAGATACCGATAGGCCTGGTAATTGAACTTATTAACGAAGCTCTCCCCTGCTTTACCGGAAGCGATATAATAATCTTCATAAAGTCTGTCTCTGAACTGCCCCTCTTCGTTCAAAAAATCACAATAGCTAATCCGTATCTTCTGACCGGAAGCCAATGCCGGAAACTTAATTTTCGTCCATCCCGTAAAGTTTGTTCCCATATCGAAGATCCAGGCTGTGTCACCGGATGCCTGGCACGATACCGGATGGAACTCTTTCTGAATCCGGTTTAACTCAGCCATTTGCGGTGTAGCCTTATGGACCGGTATCGAAGCTACTTTTACTTTTTCCCATTCAACGCTGTTCAATGTAGAAGCAGTTAAATCCGGAAGCAGTTCGGAAGCCGTTACAACCTCACCGCCAAACTGATGCGGCCTCCAGTTTCCAGCCGAGACATAACCGCTTTTACGAGCCAGCCAGGAATCGTCCGTAACCAGAACCGTAGTCCAATCTCCTTCGTCTCTGCTTTCCAGTTGGGCGCGGACAAACGGACCACCTTCCACTACACCCGGAAGTCCGTCGCGGTACCAGCCTTTACCTAACCAGAAAACAATCTCATTACTACCTTTCCGGACAAGTTCGGAAATATCATAAGTCACGATCAGGGAACGTTTATCGAACTGAGAAACAGCTGGCGTCAATACAGCATCGCCGACATGTTTTCCATTGACATATACCTCATGGTAACCCAACGAATTCACATGGAGCAACATCTTTTCTCCAAGTGTATTACATTGGAATGTTTTCCGGAATAGCGGCGATTCCATTTGACCTTCGGCCTGGTTCATGCCGATATATCGGGCAGTCCAATCTTCCGGATGCAGCAATCCCACTCCAAAACAAGCAGGTTCACTCCATGCGGACACATTCCCTTCTCCGTCCCAGACACGCACTTTCCAATAAGAAAAGCTCCTGGAACTTAAAGGACTTCCCTGGTATAAAATCCCATTGGATTTATCTGACTCCATCTTTCCCGAATTCCACAGGTCTGCTTTTCCTTCCGACAAATACTTTTTATCCGAAGCGACCAGTATCTGATAAGCTGTTTGTTCGGCACCTTGTTCCTTTGAATTTAACACCCAACTGAAGTGAGGAGAAGTATTGTCGATTCCCAACGGCTCATTTAGGTTTTCACACTGCAAACCATCGACCTCCAACGACGAACGGGTACTGCACGAAACGACTAACAGCGAGATAAATGCAAATAATACTTTTAAATAAATGCCTTTCATATCCGTAATTATTTATTTACCTCAAACTTATAAGTTCCTGCAATCAATTCTTTAAGAGTATTCTCTCCTTCCAGATGTAATGTAGCCGTTGTACCGGGAGGCACAGTTACTTTATAAATAACTTTATCACCCACTCTTTCCCAGGCTGATTTTATCAACCCGTAAGGAGAATTATAAGAAGCTTTTACATAGGTCAGTTCTTCTACAAAATGAGGCTTCAGGATCACATTCTTAAAACCAGGGTTCTGCGGATCGACATTAATCCCCGCCAAGGCCTTATAGAACCATGCACCGATCTCACCATACATTATGTGATTCTGCGAATATCCCCAGGCAAGGCCATTATAATCCCAGTTCTCGTAAAGAGTTGTCGCTCCCTGGCGTAACCAGTTTCCCCATGAAGGATAATCCTGCTGGGTCACCATACGGTAAGCCTGTTCTACATTTCCCGTCTCCGTCAATGCATTAAGGATCGTTTTACATCCCATAATACCCACATCCAAATGATCTTTGTCCGCTTTTACCCGTTTGGTCAACTGTTCTGCAACCTTTTCTTTACAGTCTTCCGGGACTATACCCCAATATAAAGGCATACTAAGCTCCGTCTGATAGCCGTTGGCATAAATACCGGTTTCCCTATTCAGGAACTTCTCATTGATCGCATTCTTTATTTTTTCAGCCGCTGCCTTATAATACTCATAATCTTTCTCAAAACCGAACAATTTGGCCGTACGGGAAACGATGTCTGCATTTTTGTAATGATAAATAGAAGCTGTCAGTTCCTTATCTGCAACCGACTTATGAGGGACCCAGTCACCCAGACAGTAATCTCCGATCAACCCTTCCGGATACTTATTCAGCCAATAATCCGCATGCATCTTCATTGCTTCATAATTATCTTTCAAGCAAGTCGGATCACCGTAAAACTCATACAGGGTCCAGGGAATAATGGTCATCGAGCAAGTCCAGTCAGCGATATCGCCTCCCCAACCTCCGGAAGGAATGATACAACGCAGCCTGCCTCCGTCATACATATTATCCCGATGGTCTGCCATCCATTTTTCATATAAGGTAATTGCATCAAAACTATACAAACCCGTTTCAATAGCCAGATGGGCGTCACCCGTCCAGCCATTTTTCTCACGATGAGGACAATCGGTCGGATATCCGACCAGATTCGATAAATAAGAATAATTCGTAGCCCTCAGCAATCTGTTGATCAACGTATCTGAACATTCGAAAGATCCGTTTGCCGGTGAATCCGTATGAATAAAATGAGATGTTATATTTTCTGTCGTCAGATGCAGAGGCTTATCCGAGGAGACTTCCACATATTGGAATCCCTTATAATTAAAACGGGGTGTAAATTCGTTTTCCTTACCGTCCAATATCAACACATCCGTCTGGAACAATTCATCTTCAGGGTGAACCCCATATTTCAACGGCTCGTTTACATTTTGATAAAACTGGGTATTATTATCATCAAACAATCGTTTCCTGCGGGAATCCAGTTGTTCTCCATGACGTATTTTCACTTTTGTTCCGGGCGCACCCTTCGCCTTAAACGTCGTCACACCTGACCAGTTTTGCCCAAAGTCGTACAAGTAAAGCGTATCATTCAACTTTTTCAGATCAACAGGCTTGCAATATTCCGTAGCACGAATCGGATGCATGGTCTGCGATGTTATATTTGCACCCGGCCAAACAACTTCCGTTGCGTTTTTCCAGGAAGAATCATCATAAGAAACCGTATTCCAACCCGGCAGTTCTTTCCTGAAATCATAATTTTCAGCTACATAAATAGCATTGAATGTAATGGGACCGCCTTTCACCTTGAAACTTTCATCGGATGCCAGAATTTCTTTTGTCCCGTCCGTATATGTTATATGCAAATTCAGGCAGAAAGAAGGACGCTTACGCCATGGAGCTTTATCAAAGGACCATTCAGCAACCGGCTGATGGTTATACCAGCCATTTCCGAGAATTACCCCCACGGCATTATCTCCTTTACTCAAAAGATCGGTGACATCATACGTAACATACAATAACCGCTTGTCATAATCGGTAAAAGCCGGATCTAAAAAATGGTCACCGACCTTCTGCCCGTTAATGGATAGTTCATATAATCCGGCTGCCACTATGTACGCCCTTGCCGATTGGACGTTCTTGTCTAATCGAATAGCTTTCCGGAAATAGGGAGTCTCACGGGACTCTATATCTTGTCCATCTGAAATAAATGTTCCCTCCCAGTTTGAAGGCGTCAACATACCTGTTTCAAAAGAAGAAATTACTTTCCGGGATTCCTGCTTGTCTTTGTCCCAAACAGTAACACTCCAATAATATTTCGTAAAAGGCTCCAGGGCTTTCCCTTTATAACCTGCCATCGTTTTTCCGTCTGCCTTTTTCTCCTGCCACAAGATCTTCTTTCCTTTGGACAAAGCGACAGAATCTTTTCCTACAGTGATCCTGTAGGCGGTTTGAACGGCTCCGCCCCTGCTATCTTCCAGATGCCACGAAAAACGCGGAGCCTGGCGGTCGATACCTAACGGAGCAACCAGATGCTCGCATTTCAAATCTGTAGGCACACACTCTCCGGCTTTCTCCTGCGCCTCTAGTCCACAGATGTTTACAGAACATAAAAACACAATAACCATCCCTCTAATAATCTTATCCTTTTTCATCTCCTAATGAATTTAGTTAACAAATTATTCTTTGTCATGCAAAGATACGTATCAAGTATATTTCAAATGAAGTTCGTATTTTTCCAGACCTTCCACCTTATATACTTTGATTCCATTTTTCTCAGTCCGTAAGAACGGTAGTTTGATTTCTTCCCGTGCATCCAGCCATAATTCGACAGACACTGTATCCGGGATCCTCAACCGAAGGGTCCGTTTCCCTTTCTTTCCCTGCGAATAAAAATGTACTGCCCCTTTTGCTGTGTATACATCAAAATCTACTTTCTCCAAACTACCGGGCTGCGGCTCTATCTTTATTTTACCAGATCCTCCCTCTATCGGATAAATACCGGCTATCCCCTGGCTGAGCGCAATCAAAGGATACATGGCGCAATGACTCCACTGAGAGCCTTCATCCGGATAAGCAGTCCAAAACTCCTGTAATGTGTTATTTTCCCAAACAGAGCTCATTCGTCCCCATTTCGTTCTCAAGTCAGACAGAACGGATTCAATCTTCCTGTATTTAACCAATGCCCACAGACGCCACACGGCATTACACGGGTATGATATCCCCAACTCTGCAGGAGTCTGTTCCAATATTTCCAATGACTTATCTATAGAATTACCCGGGCACAGATCATAGATCAATGCCGTAGACAAAGAACGGTCACAATAACGTATCTCTCCTTCTTCCTTTATCCAGGGTAGATTATTCACATAAACTTTTCGTTCCTCATCCCAAAACTTACGGATACATCCCTGAAGTATCCTATTGCCATAAGCTTCAATCCTGTCAGCCTCTTCCTTATCTCCAAACAAACGGCACAAAGGAGCCAAAGCATTCCTGCACATTGCTATAATATAAAGATTTAACGCCAATTGTTTATGGCTGTTCTTTTTATATGCCTCATGATCGATGTAAACCGAACACATTCCTAAGTTTTCTGCCGGCACCAATTGCTCTTCTTCATTTGTCAGCGAACAGAGAAAAACAAAAAACTTAAGAAGTCTCGGATAGACTTCTTCCAATCCCTTTAAATCACCGGTATACATGTAATAATGATAAGCATCGAAACAAAATCCGATACTATGATCCAGAATAGGGCCCCAACCGGTCAATTGCATCTGCCGTTCCATCGTACGTGCCAACCGATCCCAGGCAGGCCAACTATCCATAAAGTATCCGTCTATGGAAGATCCCTGGCTAAATGTATTTATATACCGGAAAGGAAGCAAACAATCTCCCATTGTCTGAAAAACAGCATGTAACTGATGGCTACCATCTCCGCTGTATTGTTGCCTTTCCCGTGCCATTCCATCGACCAATGTTTCCTGAGCACAGTTGTATAATGTATTTACTGCAGCATTCACAACCTTTTGAATAGTATCGTCTGCTATAAATATAGCAGGTTCTTTTTGCCAGGGATATATTCTACGGCGCATACCGACCGAAGAGATCCTGACCGGACGATTAAAGTTACGAATATGTAACTGAAGCCATCTGAAACTCTCGAAATCAAATGTTTCAAATGTATTAACCCCTTCTTTACAAACAAACCGGGTCCAGGAGTTAAAATGAGAATTTATAATAGCAGGACCTCCGAGCCGATGTGCTTCATGTACCAACAATTCCACAACAGTTCCTTCCGGAGCGTCAATAGTAAAATAAGGCCACCCGACACCTTGTTCACTAAAAGAAAAGGTCAGTGCTGCTGCATTGTTTCCATTCGGCTCCACCAGCCACTCATCTCCGGACTGCCTGACAACCGGCTGATGTATAACATCGAAAGCATCACTGACCAACATATCAAAATAATCTTCCACCGGTCTCTTCCAATGAATCCACATGGATTCTTCCAGTTTGGGCCGGGTCACCGAATATTCCCGCATCAAAGGAATACTCCTCCGACGTATCTCCGACACGTTTTTATCTCCGGATATCTCCCAGGCATATTCCGAGACTCCGTTACAGACAGACGGATGACATCCGTCATCACTCACAACCAATGCTTTTACCCAGTCCGCATTCTGGATAAAGTCAGGCGTATCCCATCCATACGGATAAAGTCGGGCATCGAAAGTCTCCTGTAAAGAACGCAGAAACCATCGTTTGTATTTTCCAGGCTGCCAACTGCGGGATAAATAGCTGAACCACGAGTCATCCGTCAGTATTTTTTGCCCATCGATATCCAGATTCAGGATAAATCCGGGCTTTCCCATCGGAGAAGTTCCATCACCGGTTCCAAAATAACAGACTTCGACGGCTATTGTATTTTTTCCTTCGACTAAATATCCAGCCAGATCCAGCGGATCGGCTTCCTGCCAGCGGGGATCAGACGGAGCAGGTCCCCATTGCACTCTTTTCCCATTCACAAACAAACGATATCTGCTGTCCGCCAGTATCCATCCATCCGCTTTCAACGGTTTTTCTTTCAGTATGACATCTTTCCGGAATAAAATAAAAGTGTTTTGCAGTGTCCGGCCGGCCGGATACCAGATCCATTTCGCAGGAGACAGATTCAAAGCTCCATTCCGGTCTTCCTTCGCAAAGGAAGACATACTCACGAAAAATAAAAGTGTTATAAATAATACCTTATGAATTGTCATACTACAAAATCATTTTATCCGGATGAAACAAATATCTACAACTTATCTAACTTTTATAAAAGGACTATAAACACATGAGAATCTACTCACTCTATAATCCGCGCAATATATTAACCGGACCAAGTAAACCAGCGTCAGTCAGCGGGGTACTTCCCCTCAACATATCGAAACGGAAAACATCATGTGTTTTTGTAAAACGCTTCTCTACCGGCAATTTCCAGTCTCCAATCACCCGGTTCGCCCATAGATTGACAATATCAATCTCCAAAACATTTCCTGTATCCTTTATACAATCCGTAATATCGACACGCCAGGGAGAGCACCACAAAACACCCAGTTCTTTACCATTTAAACGAACAGCCGCCACATGCTTAACATCACCCAAATCGAGGGCAAGCCTTTCACCTGCATGAGAAAACTTTTTCTGCACATTCCCCATGTCAAATACCTTCCGATAAGTTGCTTTACCCGAATAATACTTAATCCCTTCCTCCTGACTATCAATCCAGTTAGAAAGCTTATCAAAACGTACTTCACCGGGACCACCCCAGTCTTTATCAAATAAAACATGCCATGAGTCGCTTAGCTCTTTGATCTTCTCATATTTCAAGAAATTAGGAATTCCTTTGCCGGAACTGTTCTTAGATATAGATTTGCGGAATACAATAAAACAAGAGCCATACGGCGCCAACTCCAACGACAAACCGGTAAGTCCGTCCTTCTGCTCAAAAGAACCCGCCTCTTTCATCTCACCCGTTACCGGATCCCATATCTCCGGTTGTTTTCCGGTAACTCGAAAGGAAAAGTCTCCGACTTCGGTGCTTCCTGTACGATTAATCACAAAATAAATCTCGGACTGTCCATCCACCCGATGGATATAATCGAACTTTTCAGGCTCACGTGTCTGACCCGCATAAGAAAAATCAGGTTGTATTCCATCCGCAAGCAAAACTTCACGTGCAGTCTTCCCCCAGATGATACGTCCTTTACCAAACTTCCGTTCCGTACGAGTTTTCCCATCCAGGTCACCCCAAATTTCTGCGGCAATCTTCCGTACCTCTCTGTCACAATCCGGATACCCGTTCAGTTCTGCCGACCTTTTAGGAGGTGCCCCAACTACAGTAGCCCCATCCCTAATCAATTGCCGAAGTTTCTTGATTACTGGCAGAGACATGGCATCCGAAGGATCGGATAAAACCTTCAACTGCTGATAATGCCCTACTGCCTCACATATCTCTTCTACAGGAGAAACACAATTCTGAAGATATAAAAGACGATAACTCATACCATCAGGTAATACGATCCTTCCATCTTTGACGGACATACGTGTCAGTAGTACTTCTGCATTCGTATAATCACAGTCATAGCCTACCCCGAGAGTCGGCACAACATATTTAGGTGGAACCAGTACCGGCGGTCGTTCACCTAAAAAGAAACAGACATCGCCCACAAACTTACCCTGCTGCAATAAAGACTGACAACGAGACAAATAAGAAAAAAAGGCAGAAGACTGCTCCCACCAAGTTATGTTAGGAGTAAAATGCTGACCGGCACAAAATTCAAACCCGGGCTTCCCATCTTCCGGAGGCTGACAAGTTGCCTGATGTAACATAAAACGGTTTATACCTTCACAAAAAGCATCATTTGCATAGGGTTTTAAATCATAGGGGCCCAATGACCAATGTGTACGATCCTGTTCCATCTGTGTGAAAGCTTCCGCCTGCGCTTCACGCCGGCCATATATATGTGCAGCCGAAGCTGTTTGTTTCAAATTAAGTCTGGCACTTTTACGAGAATTCATTCCGTCTTCAGGTAATTTGTAATGTACCCAGAATTCGCCTGCCGGAATATCACAACGCCCCAAGTTTTTTAGTGCATCCTGGGGAGGTGTATCATTCGGTCCTCCAGCCTCATTACCTACATCCATACCATTTTCATGACATAATTCATAGAAATGTCCATAAAAATTCTCTGCGACACAATCTTGTATCGTTCTGTCAAAATCATCCCGGAAACGAGCCGAAAATACAGAATCATTCACTGTATATCCTGCCAATATAGCCATATATGGCTTTAAATCATATCCTCGGAAACGCCGGAATTGTTCCGGGAAGTCCTGAGTCCATGTAAGTTTTCCGCATTCCCAGCTATCTGACCACAAATAAGCCAATTTACCGCCGGCCTGCCGGGTCTCTTCGATAACCAATTTACCTAGATGGTCAAAATGATCATCCAAAGCAACCGTACTCAAATAATCTATTTCGTATCCGTCTCCTCCTTCAAATGTATCGCCTTTAGGATATGCATGCCATTTACTCCAGGGATGTCCTGTCAATGTATATCCCGTTCGTAAAATGAGCCAGTCGCCTTCCGGAATATCCCAATGCAATCTCCCGTCAGAACTTATACAGTCCGTGATATCTATAGCAGTTTCCGGATGCACTGTTTTAGTTTGGCGTTCTATTTTAAATGCCTGAACCCATACATCATGGTAATAATTATCGACAGTTTCAGGTTGAGGAAATTCTTTAGAAAACGTTACAGGTCCGGTAACGATCTGTTCACTCTGAACTACTTTCTTCATCGCTTTATCCGGCGTAACCCAAGGTCCCATCATGGTCCAGCCTCCCGCCAGGTTAAATCCTATTTCAATATTCAATCGTTTAGCTTCCCGGATTGCATGCCGGTAAAGGGCACGCCATTCAGGCCCCAGCCATTCAACACCTAATAATGCCTCTTTTCCGGCATATCCACCTGTACATATCAGATTAACGCCACTGATCCCTTTTGCTTTAAACTCTTCCAGGTCACGGGTAATAGAACCTTTATTTACACGATTATAGAGCCACCACCAATAGACCCTTGGCTTTGCACGATCCGGTGGTGAGACAAACAAGTCACTAAGATCGCCTACTCGCTGACCTACAACCGAATTGCAGCAGAGAAATATGACCAGTAAAAAGAAGATAGACTTTAATCCAGTATGTTTCATGGTATTTTTCTAATAAAAATATTAACAAAACAAGGAGATTGTTATAAAGAACAATCTCCTCACTACTATCTATTTATCAATATCCCGGATTCTGTTCCAGCAAATAATTGATCTGTCTTTCTCTTAACGGGAAAGCGAATACCAAACGGTTTCCCGTTACCTCAAATGCAGAAGGAAGAATCCACTGATACTTTGCCTTCATCGTCTTTCCAAATTCGGTCATTGTTTCTATGGCTTTACCCGTACGAATTAAATCTGTCCAACGATGGTTTTCAAAGGCCAGTTCATGGCGCATTTCATCAGCTACATCCTCTGCAGTAACGCTGGTCAGCGGCTCCAATCCGGCACGGGTTCTTACCTCATTAACATAAGGTAAAGCCTCTGCATTTCGATTCTGCGCTACCAAGTTTTCTGCCAGTAACAACAAAGCACCTGCATAACGGTAAACCGGGAAGTTATCTCCTGCACGCCCAGCATACTGATAAGGAGGGTGATAATACTTCCGGATGAAGTAGTAGAAATTTTTACCAGTTGTCGGAGTAAAATCCGATACCGTCTTGACTTCTTCGCAAGTAAACTGTTCAGCGTCATCTGTCTTACCTTCTGCTACAGCAATGGAAGCATCCAAACGCTTGTCACCCGGTTCATAAGACTGAATCATCTCTTCCGTAGGAACGCACCAGCCACCGCTTGTACCTGCATAGTTCGAAAAAGTGATACCCATCAGGAAGTCATTATTACTACATTTCGGAATCAAACGCCAAGGAATATCATTATGTACGCCTGCATTAGAGCCATCTTCGATGTACTGTATTTCAAAAATAGATTCTTTCGAGTTCTTATTGGCAGGATTAAATACAGCTTCATAACTGTCCAAAAGACCGTAATTCATCTGTGTGATATCTTTCAAATCCTGTTCAGCAGCTTTGTAATCACGAGTAGGCTGTGACATATAACAATAAGCACGCAGCATTTTAGCAGCTCCCATCGTTACCCGGCCACTCTGCGGGAAAGTACTTGCAACCGGCAATCCCAAAGATATTGCTTCCGAAACATCTGTAAGTACTTGTTTATAAACATCTTCTGCCGGAGATTTAGCAGCAAAAGCTTCTGCTTCGGTAGTAACCTCTTGCAACATAAGAGGAACACCGCCCCAATGCTGTACCAAATCGAAATAATAGAAGGCTCTCAGGAACAAAGCTTCTGCTTTTACCGTTTTCTTTTCTTCTTCCGTCAATTCGGAAGCATCCAGTCTACCCAAAATCGTATTTACCTTGGCAATACTAGAATAAACGCCTTTATAACGGTCCGGACTCCAACCGACAGTTTCGTCATCTAAAAACAAAGCTAGTTTTTCAGTCGAGTTATAAGGACCTCTATCACCGCTATAGTAGGTATAGAATGTATTATCTGAACGCATCTCATCCATAAATATACCACTCAAGGCGATATTTCTCAAACCTGTATACGAAGCAACTGTAGCTTGTTCAAAATGATCTGCAGTTTTATAAAATGTTTCCGTCGTAATAGTTGTCTCAGGAGTCAGATTCAAGAAAGAGTCACTGCAAGAAGAAAGAGACAACACACTTGCCGCAAAAATATATATATTTAACTTTTTCATATTCTAATGCTCTTTAAAATTTAACATTCAAGCCAATTGTATAAATTCTGGCAACAGGATATGTTGTATGATCCACTCCCTGATATAATCCGCTTGTATTCTTATTTACTTCCGGATTCATTCCCGGATAAGAACCTACAGTAAACAGGTTTTGAGCACTTCCATAAACACGTATTCCCTTGATATAAGGATTTGATTTCATCGGAATCGTATATCCCAACGTGATATTCTTTAACGTTATGTAATTATTCTTGAATACCCAACGAGAATTGGTATATCGGAATAATTCCGTCGTACCTGTTCTTGTTCTCGGAATATTACCGTTACCTGGATTATCTTCTGAGCGCCAGCGTTCTGCGACTTCCTTACGAACATTGAATACACCGTCTATATTTTCCGTCCATTCATAAGTTCCGTCTATAATGTCTCCGCCTAATGAACCGGTAAATACAACGCTCGCGTCAAAATCTTTCCATGAGAAAGTATTCGTCATACCGAAAATACAATCCGGATTCGGATCCCCAATGAAAGTACGGTCATTGTTATCGATAATACCATTTCCATCCAAATCTTTCATACGGACAGTACCGACCATAGAAGAGGCATGTTTAGGTCCGGCTTCATATTCTTCCTGAGTCATGAAAACGCCATCATAGACGTAGCCGTAGAACAGACCTAATGGTTTACCGACTTCCGTACGGTTGTAATCTTCCTGATTGTTATTACCGCCAATCGGCGTATTGTTCGTACCCAGCTTCATTGCTTTATTACGGTTAAATGTCAAATTCAAGCTGGTATTCCATTTAAACTTGCCTGTCATATTCTTCGTTTCCAAGCCAACTTCATGTCCCCAGAATCTGAATTCACCAATATTGGATTGGATGTTTTCGAATCCGGAAGAATAAGGAATATCAATCTGATACAACAAACCATCCGTTTTCTTCCAATAGTAGTCATAAACCAAGAATACACGGTCATTGAATAATCCTAAATCCACACCGAAGTCGAGCTGTTTGGTTGTTTCCCAGGTAAGGTCCGCATTACCGATACCACTTGTTCCACGTCCGGCAGAAATTCCGTTATTGAAGACATAGTTGTAAGTTCCGATTGTAGCCAAATGATTATAGTTACCGATATTATAGTTACCTACGATACCATAACTTCCACGTAATTTTAAATAGCTCAACCTATCGAATCTCTCCATGAAGCTTTCATCCGAAGCAATCCAACCGGCAGAAACAGAGGGGAAATTAGCCCACTTCGCATTCATACCAAAACGAGAACAACCATCCCGACGGAAAGATACAGACAGTAAGTATTTACCCATATAATCATAATTGGCACGTGCCAGATAAGAGATCATTGCCCATGAACTTCTATCACCTTCACCGACCTTTGTTGTGGCGGCATTGAACCAACCCACTTCATCATCAGGATAATCTGATGCATTGATTTTTGCATTTTCAGAGGTCGTCTTCTGAGTTGAATATCCGAGCAAAAGATCAACATTATGCTTATCCGCAAATGTCTTATTGTAGGTCAACATATTCTCGATCAACCAATTCACATATTTACTGGTACCATAAGAACCGACAGCCGGTTGAGGAGGAGCAGTGAACATGGCACCATTTGCAATAGAAGGAACCCATGATTCGGTTTGATCCGATCCCAAATCAGCATTTGCGCTGATACGATATTTCAATCCGTCTATAATTTTGACATCTGCATAGGTATTGAGAGTACCTCTCATTCTCTTTTTCGGATCGTCGCGTTCATTCAGCACGAGATAGAAGTTCGGATTGGCAAACATACCCGGTTGTGAATAAGATATCGGATATGTCCCGTCATCATTCTTGTATTTCAACTGTGGATCCATCAAGAAGGCAGAACCAATTATATTACGTCCGCCGCCCAATCCGGGAATAATCTGCCCGCTCATATAAGAACCTGATAAATTCAAGCCAAACGTTACACGGTCCGAAGCTTCATAGACATTATTGGCACGTGCCGAGAAGCGTTCCGAATAGGTATTGATAATAACACCATCCTGCTTATTGTAGTTCAGGTTCACAGCCGATTTCACTTTTGTAGTTCCTGACTGCAAACTCAAGTTATAATTCTGCGTCAATGCAGTCTGCAAAAGTACATCGTACCAGTCCGTACCATTCTGCAATGAAGAAGGATTCTGATAACATTCGGGAACTCCTCCGGTATAGCCTTCATACTTAGCCTGGTCTTCATAATACTCTTTTTTGAACTGGGCAAATTCCTGTGCATTCATTACATCGGGACGTCCTCTTTTTGATACTTGTGTTGCACCGAAATAAGCACTGAACTCGACATCAGTTTTTCCTTCTTTTGCTCTTTTAGTCGTTACCAGGATAACACCGTTGGCAGCCCTGGAACCATACAAAGAGGTAGAAGCAGCATCTTTAAGGATTGTAATATTTTCGATTTCTTCAGGACTTATCGACTCCAGTCCTGTACCTTCATTCGGAGTGATCGGGAATCCATCTATTACTACAAGAGGGCTGTTACCGCCATTCACTGAAGCAGCGCCACGGATACGGATAGCCATACCACCACCGGGTTCACCGTTTGCCTGTGTAATCTGTACTCCAGAGAATTTCCCCTGCATTTTCTGACTGATATTCGGAACTGGGATATCTTCCAGCTCCTCATTATTCAATTTGCTCATGGAACCAGTTACCGCACGGGCTTTCTGAGTACCATAGGCCACAACAACAACCTCATCCAGAGCTTCTGAATCTTCCGAGAGCTTTACTGCAAAAGTAGTTTGATTACCAACCACGATGTTTTGTGTATTATAACCAAGATAAGAAATTTGTAGTGTTGCATTACGAGAAATATCCAAAGAAAATCGTCCGTCTGCATCTGTAACAGTTCCGTTTGTTGTCCCCTTCTCCAAGACATTGGCACCGATAACCGGTACTCCCTCTTTGTCTGTTACAACACCCGTAATTTTCTTTTGTTGCTGACTAATTGTTATTGACACATCCTTCAAATTGGAGTCATTAGCCGCATATACATTTGCTCCTGAGAGCATGCTTAAAAGTAATAATGGAAGTGTGGACTTTAATATAGGAGTATATTTACCCCCCCCCCCCCGTTAAACATTTTTTCATACTTATTTCACATTTGTTATGTTATTAAGAATAGAGTATTTTATCAGTCTTACCTGATATGTTTAAGATTATCAAAATTGTACTTTGTATAAATTTGATACTAGTGCTTTCAATTACAATTAGGGCATAGGCATATTACATTTAAAGTTAAACATGATAGATTCTTTGTATTATATGGCCAGTATATTTACAACAACAAAAGTATTCACTCGAAAATAAATATTGTTTAGAAAAATGACTTTAAATGTTATAAAAATGACAGAATGGTTCTTTTTGTACAAAACGCCCTATACACTTAAGTTTTATAGACAATAAAAGACTTTTATAAAGGACAATAAATAACATATATTTACACACAAATAAAGATAGCCTGCCGGTATCGTTAGATGGGATACCTACTATATTGATACCCATACAATAGACATAGGTATGCTTACACAGACTATGTACCAACCCGGATTCAAACGGGCACAATGCAATTATCCCCATCGGTCAACAGGTCGGTCACGTCGTATGTATAATATCCCAACACCTCGCATTCCGGCATAGCTGTAGTTGCAAAGAAGGTGAATGGCTTTTATATTCATTAGTCTGCCGTAGAAAACAGGCGGACGATCAGATCGAAATTGGAATCACGGAAAGAAGTTTCCCACGGGGTCGTATCCGCTTGTTCATTGCGGGACTTGAGCATTCCGGAGGCTTTTTCCATCTCGCCGCGGTAAACGGCTGCACACCACTGGGTAATCCGGTTTTCAGGGAAATCCGTTTCCCAGGAGGCAACCATACGGTCCGCTTCCGCTTCTTTTCCCAGCTCACGCAAGGCCAGTGCAGTCAGGAGATTGCCGGAACCAAACCGGGAACGTGACGTTTTATAACCGGCCACAGACGACAAGAGTGTCGCTGCTTTTTGGTTATCCCCCTGCCCCGTCAAGGCTTTTGCTTCCAGATAATCTTCCAGACGGCTATCGATCATATCGTCATAAGGTTTGCCTACTCCCAGGTTTTCGGGCCATTCCTTTGAGGCTTCCACATTTCGCATGACCTGCCTGTAGTTTTTCCGGCTCAGCTGTTCCATTGCCTGGTAGAGGTTAGCGGCACGATAAACGGCACGTCCGGCATACGAGCCTTCATTCGGAAGCACCTGCATCTTGTTCAGTAAGGAAATGCAAGGCTGGTACTGGCCTGTTTCACATAAAGCCTTTGCATATTTCAGGCCGATATAATAATTAGACGGATATTTCTTTATGTACTTCTTTCCGGTCTCTACAGCCTGCTGCCATTGGTTGTTCGCAGTATACTGATTTATCAATGCAAACCCTGTACGCCATGACATTCCGACCTGCTCCGCTTTCAGCAAGTCTACCAACCGCTCTTCACCACTCTTCAAAGAAGCACGGCTCAGATAGAAGGGGGCATAACCGGTCTCCCCGCAATCATTGAACAAAGACAATGCTTTCTCCCTGTTTTGATTTACCCAGTAGATCAAGCCTTTATAATAACTGATCTTCCAGTCGGGACGCACGGTTGCGGCCCATTCCAACGCTTTCAAAGAGCCGGGGCGGAAAGGGAAGACCATCTCCGGAGAAACTTCATTAGCACGTTGCAGCACGCGAAGGCTTTCATCGTCATTGCCTGTCCGGTGCAACAGGTAAGCCTGTTTGTAGAGGGCAACCGGATAGTTGCCGGCACAGGACAAGAGAGACAAAGCTTCTTCTGTGCAACCGACCGACTCATACCATTCAGCCAACTCCATATAAGTTTCAAAAGGAAGTTCGTTGCGTATCAATGACTGAAAATCATCTATCGGATGCCCGGAGCCGTCGCCCTGATAGAGTTGTTCAAAACGTGCTGCATGGTACAACGGAAGCTCTTCCAGCAACGGATCGATAAGCGCTTTTGCTTCCGGCAACCGGGCTGTCTTACGATAGACTACCATTAATACCTGATCCGCACTCAGGTTGCGTTTATTAAACTCTTTGCTCTTCAACGCATACTGTTCCGCCTTTGTCCAGTTACGGTCGATCAGATACATCTCTGCCAGCTTCTCATAAGCTGCACTGCGCACGGAGGGGGAATAAGACGCTACCGAGAAACCGTCTTTGGCATCCGTGTTATTTCCTAAAGCCATATTACACAAGCCATACAAATAATTGGTTTCACCCTGATACGTATTGATGCCAAGTGCCGTCCGGCAATGCGCCAATGCCTCTTCATAACGTCCCTGACGGTAATACAAAGAAGCCAGGCTTGTCAGTGCCGGAAGGAAATAAGGGTCTGCTTTCAGAGAGGCAGCCAGATACCTCTCCGCTTTGTCATAGACCTTCTGATTCATCCATTGTTCACCCTGCGTATAAAGACCATATACCGAGTTCCAGTCAAAATCGGCAGGCAATTGTTTCGGGCGACTGGTGATGTTATCCGAAGGTACCTCCGAATAAACCAGCAGGTCTTCGCCAACAACCACTTTCAGGTTTCCCCGGGCTACAGCCCCATTCAACGGAATGGAATCTTTCCAGGTCTCCAATACGCCACAGGCCAATGGGAAAGAATGCACTTCCTTTCCATCGCCGTCATACAACTTTAAGGTCGTGGAAAGTTGCTGTAACGGGGAGAAATATAATTTCAGATAACCATCCTCACGCAATACATTCAATGCCCCGACACGGCCGGCTTTCGACACGCCTTTGATCCCCTTTACCGGGAACCAGTATTCTGTCCAACGGTCTGTCGCCTGAGGGCCGAAAGCGGTATGCTTATAAGGAGTAAAACCACTGTTGGAAGCAGGCTGGTTATACATACGGCCGGATTGCAATTCGATGTACTGCCCGTCGGTATCGGTTAACAGATCTTCCCAGATACCACCTTCACGGGACAGGCCCCAAAGGAAAATCTTCATCCCCAGTTTCTCATCATAATCCGCATGATGGATAGATCCGAAATCATCATCGTGCCAGTAAGCGCCATAGAAGTCATTGTATTTGCCCAGTACATGATAAGACTTCGAGTTTCCGAAATCATTCTTTTCATACCAGGAAATATCGCGTCCCTGTTCGTCGAGCGGGAACGAATGGAGTTCGCCGCCATGACCGATATAATTGGTTCCCGGATAACAGAACTGTGCATTTCCGGCCGCCCGATAACCGGCATTCATCCACTGGTAATAAGGCTGATCGATGGAAGATCCATTATGCCAGGTTGTCGTGGTAGTAAAATAAGCCTTGTCTTTCGGCAGATTCACTTCCACAGTCCAAAACGTACGGGTCACCAGGTCGTAGGAAGAGACGTAGCAGCTTACACTGCCATCGTTCTTCTGTTGCGTCAGGTAATCGACAGGTGTGCTGGAGGTCGGCGCATGGCCTATTATACCGAAATTAAATTCGATACCGCCCGAAGTCCAGGGTCCGCGCATGGCAATATCACGGAACTTCACCACATGGTTATTATAGATAAACTCCTTTCCGGAGGTCTTATCCACAGCTCCCCATATCTTCCCTCCGATCTCCGGGAAAAGGGTCAGGCGGATATAGTCGTTTTCAAGCGTAACGACTTTCCACTCCTTGTCTATTCCTTTGGCAGAGAATCCGTCGAAACGGAAATAGGGATAAAACAAGTCGGAAGGATCGGCCACCGGATCGGGGTCGGAGAACGGGTAGGTTTTTACTGTTTGCAACGTTTCCGTTACAACCGCCTGCTGCTGTGCTGATAATGGTTGCAACATAATTGTTGCAACTAAAAGAAGGATTATATTACTTTTCATATAATGATATTTAGGCTAATAATACTGTTGAAATGCCGGAAACAATGTTTCTGACCACTTGACGCAGGGTCGAAATGGAATTCACAATGTTTCTGGCAGGTTCACCCAGGGGCGAAATCAAATTTACAATGTTTCTGGCATATTTACTCAGGGTTGAAATGGAATTTACAATGTTTCCGGCAGGTTTACTCACGGTTGAAGTGGGAGAAACATTGTTTCCGGCACTTCAACCCTAAATCACCTCAGTTATTTTTGTTGCACACTAATAATCAACCCTTTTCCTTTAGGGACAGTGATCTCATCTCCCGGTTTCCAGGTTGTTTCCGGTTGGAAATTCTCTATTTCCGGGGCATACAACGTTACTTTCGACGGATCCAGGCCAAGCGCCGTCCAATCCACGGAAAGAGTCACTTTAGCATCCGTATCTTCCCAGGTTGCCAGCGAGATCAATGTTTTTTCTCCTGTATGGCGGTAGATAGTCGCCAATGTCTTTTCGCTGTTTGTCTTCACCGGATTATCTTTCACCCAGTAGCCGATCATTTCGCTGTGCTGCATACCGAATGAATCCCATAACTTCCACAACGGGCCGTTATCTACACGCGGACTGCGGCCGGTCATGCCATACAACATGCCCCGCCACGGGTTGCCGCCGCCTTCCAGCATTTCCCCCATCAGTCCGTAAGGAATACCTGAAACCTCAATCAACCAGAACTCGGGAGGAAAATCATAATTGAAATACTCGCCGAACCACAGGCGGTCGAGATACGGGAAATGTTCGAGATAAAGGTTCGCACTGTTGGCAAAGCCGTCACGCTCATTATACTGGTTTGCCGAATGCAGGTCAATCATCGCGCCCGGATTCGTGCGGTTCATGATCTTTCGGATACGCTTCATCGTCATGCGGTCAAATGCCAGGTCATCGATATACAAGCCATCGATACCCACGTTCTTTACCAGCCAGTCGAGGCCTTCCAGATAATAATTATGCCAGCGGGAAACGCCGCTGTTTACGATTGCCGCATCTTTCAGGTGGGGCACAAACCAGGCGCCGATGTAATTCTGGTCCAAATGTTCCTGCAACCAGGAGAAACCGCCGCCGGGACCTTCCGAGAAAATCTCATTCCCCAGGCTGCGCAAAGCGAACATCTCCACACAACTGTTGGACAGTTCGCGAACCGTATTATAAATCTTCACCTTCATATCCCGGGCATGCGCTCCGTCGATATAAGCCTTCATCTCCTTCGTCCGCAGGAACGGATAGTTGATAAAAGGATTGATGCCGTTTGCATGATGTATATTAATCACATTAGCACCCACCTTTTCAACCTTCTCTATAAAATCATAACTATGATAATAACGTTCGCGCCATTGCTTATCCGTATCGATCGGACGGAACGGGGTGATGGCGATATTGAAATAATAATACAGTCTGTCTCCCTTCTTTACCTCCCGCTTCCCGGAATAGGCATTGATCCGTGTACCGTCGGCAGCCCTGTTGATATCGATGCCGCCGTTTCCGTTATTGCACCAGGAAACGGGCATATGCAGCGGTTTCTGGTGATAGAAATTCGTATTCAACGGACGTTCATATGTATTGTCGTAGAAACGGATCTGGAGGCCAGCATTGACATCGCCTACCCAGGGGCCATCCTGGTTTTTCTCCACGTTCCATTTCCAGCGGAGGTCTTTCGGGCAATAACCGCCTTTCTCTCCCAGCCCCATCATATAACGTCCTATGCCGGGTGCCAGATGCGTACGCAGTCCTATATCTTCCACGGAAGCATCTTCGCGGGCAATGAGCGTCACTTTATATTCGATATTCCCATCCGATTCCATCTCCCCTTCCAGGTCCATCAGGAAACGGCTGTTCTGGTTCAAAGCCTTCCAGGCGATAGCTCCCTGTTTGTGCTTTGTGATCTCAAAGTTCAGATTCTCCCAGGCACCGCCATCCGCTGCCAGTTCCATCGGAGCAGACAAGACAGACCGTCCGTCGGTTCCGATTCCCGTCATCGTTTCCTTAAAATAACTGGTAATGCCGGCAGGCAATCCCAAGGACGAAAGCGTAACCTCACGCCCCAGGCAACCGATTGTCTTATCTTTCATCACCAACGGCGTATAAGGAGCGATCACCTCGTCATCAAAACCTATCTGCGAATTGAGCCACCGCAGACGGGAATGGCGCCAGGGCTCGTTATCACCGTGATTCGCTATTACATTTTCAGATACACGCAAGGAGACCTGCACCGT
The DNA here is from genome assembly GCF_000364265.2 of Parabacteroides sp. ASF519. Lineage (NCBI taxonomy): Bacteria > Pseudomonadati > Bacteroidota > Bacteroidia > Bacteroidales > Tannerellaceae > Parabacteroides > Parabacteroides sp. ASF519. The sequence goes on from NZ_AQFV02000006.1 coordinate 270,407, forward strand.
TTTACTTTCCGCATTGGCAGCAGAGACCGTCACCGTCCCCTGATAGGTTCCCGAAGAAAGATGCTCCGGCAGTTGTGTACCGATCCATAAAGCCTGTACCTTACCCTGTTCGACGGAGCAGTTCTTCTTAAATACTGTTCCCGTCACATCCGTCCCTTCCGTATTGAAACAGGTAAACGAAGAGGCGGGTATCTGCTCGCCGGTCACAGCATTAGACAGAGCCGAAAAGTCCACATGCAGATTCTCCACATCCGTACGGGCCGCCCATACGCCCAGCTGGAATACATAATATTCGCCTTTATCGGCCTCTCCCGTAAAGGTATCGTGCCGGTCATCGGCAATCCACTTATAAGGGATATCGGTCGTCATGCGAATCGGATATTTCCGGTCCTCGGTAAACAAAATATAGTTCTCGGAAGGATGTTTTTTCAACAGGCGGGCAGTCTCGTCGGCCGTCGCGATCACCTCCATCGGATAAAAGCTATTCAACTGGTCGATCGCCTGGAACTGCACGATCCGGGCAGCCGGAAGTGAAGGAGCTTTCTTGCCCGACAATTTATTTTTCTTTACCCAGTCGGCCGAAGCGGTATTCTCGAAAGGAGGATAATTGACAGTCGGATAATAACGGCTGCCGCTCATCACATTTTTCAGGTAATAAATGTAATACTCTCCCGGAACAGTCTGCGGCTGGAAAGCCACTTCCCCTCTCTCCCGGTTCACAGCGAAACGGCATACATTGGTAATCCGTTTTCCGGTCGTCGCATCCACTACGATCAGATTCTTATCTTCCGGATTCAGGTCACGGCGGCGCCATTCGATAGTAGCCAGTACCGCATCCGCCGGTTTTTCCACCGATACGACAACCCGGTGATTACCCAGCGAGTCGGCATCCCAGTTTCCCAATCCATACAGTTCATCGGCAGGTATGTTCTGAGCTTGCAAGCCTCCGAAGGTTAACAAACCCAACAATGTAAATAGTAATCGTTTCATATACTTAGTATTTAAAATTCAAATCCGACTGACCAGTATCATAAGTTTCTTACAACAGCGTTTATCCTCCACTTACCGGATAAACTTTTCCTTCGATAATTCTATTCATCAAAGATAATAATATCTTCTTAAGTAACTTATGTAAAACTTATTATCATTTACTTTTTATTGGCAGAATAACTGTTTCAACTCCTTTTACACTACTATTCCGACGGTACCCATATACACATGTGAAAGGAATCAGGACTGGTATGCAGTCCTAATCCCCTTCATATTTATTGTCGATGCTATTTTTCCAGATCTTCACATGGCATTTTTTCTTTAAACCTTCAGTCCATTGCCTGACATATTCAAACCAGGCATCCGCATCTTTATAACCAAAAGACTCCTTCATAGAAGTGAAAACGATATGATAACTAAATGAACACCTCCCTTCCGCCTGTATAATATACAAGTCATTGTATCGATCTTCAGTTTCCTGCCGGATCAAATCGTCAGGAAGAGAAATGGCTAACCCTACCGTTTCCTTAGCGTATTTAACCGTATCGCCTACAGGCCAGTCTGTTCCCCAACAAGCCAGCGTTCCCTTATGATCGGAATAAGACCGGGAATCCTTCATTTTCAGAAGTCCTGTACTAAACACCTCCTTTTTCAACGGTTCACTAAAATAAACCTGCACTTCACAATCGCGATGTCCTGCATACAAAATATAACGGATCGTCATCTGCAAATCGGAACCCTGGTATTTCCAGCGATGAGAACGAACATCTACCACCGTCCGGATCGGACCATAGGCACATATCGTTTCACTAAAGGCTTCCGCATTCTCTATATGAGTAGCCTGCACTCCATCCCAACCTTTCAACGTACCTAGTCCGCAACTATTCCCGACAAGCAGGACATCATCCCCATAGCCTTGGGCAAGCTGCTCATCTGTCGGATAAAACTGGCTTTTCTCAATCTCCAACCGTTTTGTGAACTTTCCGTAAATATCTACCGTCTGTTTCTTATCGAAATAAATACGATAAGCAACCAACTCCGATTCGAAAGCAGGACCATGATGATGCAGATGATCATAGACATAACTGGAAGCAGGGACCGTCAGCGACCGGACCGGTATATGTTTTCCTTTAGGGTCACTGATCAACATTTCTGCATAAACACGGGACGTATAATCATTTGGCTTATCAATAGAGAAGAATTCGATTCTGAACTCCTTTCGGGAGCGAGGCGGTATATCTGCTACAAAAGCCAGTTCATCCGCTAGCCCGTTCCCATCCAGATCATCCAGTTGGGAAGCGATTTCCCGCTCACCATCCCACACCCTTACCGACCGGACATCAAAATCAATGTCAATATCTTTCAAACCGACCACAACCGGTTCATCCTGTTTATGGATTTCCCAGTCATTTACAATTTCTATCTGCCGCACAATCCCGGCAGCAAAAAGCCCGGCCGGTAACTGAACAAAAACAATAAAACACAACCAATGACCGAACTTACTGAATCCCGATTTCATATACATAGCTCTTTTTAAGAAAACCCGGATGTACCTTCCAGCCTGTCCGGTACACCCAGACCGATTTATTCCATAAGTGCCGTAGCACACCAAAGATAAGGGGCCTGCCCGTGATAATCCCCCGCAATACGCGGACGATCATAATAATACTGTTTGTCATTTTTCTTATTCGTTCCTACACAAACCTCACGAACATCTCCCTCTTCATTAATATAAGGAACCAGTGCCAACCAGGCCCTGCGTGCAACCGGAGCATATTCTTTCTTATCCAGCCATCCCTGTTTTACACCGGTGATAATCGCATAAGCAAACATCGCCGAACCGGATGTCTCAGGCCAGCAATCCGATTGATCTATCAACTGATTCCACATGCCGTCCTTTCCCTGGTAAGCTTTCAAACTATCCATCATTTTACGATAACCTTCCAGTATCCGATCCCGGTCCCGATTATTCTCAGGCAATGCCTTTAACAGCTCCGCCATGCCCGCAGCCATCCAACCGTTCCCTCTTGCCCAAAAGAAGGGGACGTCGGGAGCATGATAAAACAAGCCATTCGATCGTTGTAACTCATCCAGGTAATAGACCATTTCACGGGCAGCACGGTCAATATATTTCTTCTCTCCGGTTACCCGGTATGCCTGGCTCTGCACGATCGTGATCATGAACATATCATCGATCCAAAGACGTGTCTGCCAGGAGAAACCTTTCTCTGCATTCCTCTTTTCTTCCGGTGTGGCATCTGTCGGCAACTCCCACTGCGTATCGGCATAAGGCATCCCCAGATCATAATATTTCTGCTCTTTAGTTACCCGGTAAAACTCCAGGGGCAGACAGCCGAACATGTTCAGATCGACATGGTTCTTGACCGGCAAGTAAGCTTTCTCCTCATTAAACAAAGGCTCAAAACGTTTCTCCAGCATTCCTGTCAATTCGTTATCGCCGGCGATCTGCGCATACTTCAAAGCCCCCAACCAGGTACAAACTTCCGCATAATGTATCCACTTTCCTCCGTGCAGAAAATGTTCTCCCGGTATAAAATGCCTGCCAAGCTTCGCCCCGATCTCTCTCGGAGTAAAACCTTCAGGAAAACTCGCCGGGTCAAGGCTCTCATCCGGTACTTCCCTGACCTGGCCGTTTACCTGGTCCGCCAGCGGCTTTACTTCCAATGGGAGAGAATGAGCGCCGTCTTTCCCTCCTATCAGCAGAACCAGAAGCAAACATAGAATTTGTCTCATATATTTCCTGTTTATCATATTTTACAAATTAGCCGGATTCTTACCGGGTTTCACCGGAGCCTGAACAGACAAATCCCCCCAGGAAGCGTTCAACACATTATCTGAAATAACAGCATCGGCTCCGTCGACCGACAGTTCATCCGACTGATTTCCAAATGACAATGCAAATGCATAAATAGCCTGTGCTACCTGAGTCAGATCAAAATCTTTCTCATTACCGGAATAGATCACATAATCCACCCAACTGTTCTCTCCGTCACCCCCTTTTTCCCAGTATCCTTTCAGATGATCAAAACGAGCTTCCAGCAAGCGAATAGCAGTCTTACACCCGGATGCTTCTGCTGTAAAAGCCACATTCTCCCTGACCGGCAGACTGACATCCAAATCTTTACAACTACCGAACTCAAAACGCAGACGAAGGTCTTTCGCTTTGAACTTCCCGTCCCGTATCCTGTCGATACTGATATGTTTATCACCGCCATTTGTTCCAAAGTTAATGACAGCCAACACCTTATTCTCCTTCTGCCGGGTAAAGACAGAAGCCGTACTGAAATCATACATATCATGAAGCAGGCGGACCTGTAAATAGTGAGCCATATTCAATTCGCCCCAGTAAGCAGTCAACGGACGGCGTTGGTTCCACATGCTCGATCTCGAAACAGAAGATAGGACATAGTTATCCGTCAGATAAGCCGTCCCGACAATCTGCGGTTCTTCCTTTTCAAAGATATCTGTCTCCGTACGCGGATAGTCAGGAGTCAGAAAATAAGACAGTAAGTTTTCCGGTATATGATGTTTAGTCTTCACATCTACTCTTTCCGGGTCATATCCCAGGTTTACTTTACCTTCGGAAGCCTCTTTCAATATGCCATAATAGGATGTCGACACCAGTGTCCGGTATGAACGGCTATGCGGGCCTGCCCACTGAGCCGACTTTTTATGGTAATGGCGTGCTATCATTTCCCAGCATTTCACATATAATTCATCAATCATCCGTTTAGCTTCCGGCTCGACGATATGGCGTTGCATACGGTTCAGTTCGTCGATAGCCACGATCGAATAAGTCGGACTGTTATATTCGGAAAAGCCACCTTTCTCCTGCGTATACTCATAGAACTTCTTCAACCGTTCATTGGCATACTCCTGCATTTCAGGCATATCAAAAAGATGAGAAGTGACATAGGTCACATAGGTTCCCATGATCGCTATATTCGTATAGCCGGGACCACAGTTTCTTTTCTGTACGGATTTAGCAGCCAGTACCAAGGCATTCTCTACCTTTTTCAACAGGGCGGCAGGTAGCTTGTCTTTATGCCCCATATAAATATCCAGCAAAGAGACAGCGTTGAAATCAGCCCAGTTATAATCGATCGGCGATTTCTTTGTTGCCAACGGCTCTTCTTCATAGTAAGGCCATATACCACAGGACGGAGAATTCGGATCGGTATCCTGCAAAGAGATCGTTTTGTCTATTACATCGAAAGCACGCTGTTCGTACTCCTTCATTCCGCAGTCCAGCAAAGAGACAGCATAATAAAAGGAAGCGCGTACCTCATGAAAAGTTCCGTTCATAGCATCAGTATGGTAGTTCCAGTCTTTGATTACCTTCGTAATCATCCTGCCTTCCAGATCATACCTTTTATCCATCTCAGCAATATTCTTCAATAATATCTGTCTGTCGAAATCAGAGACGGTTACCGGTTCATATTTGATATAACCGTCATTATATTGACCGCCGTTACTGCAAGACCAGCCAATCAGTCCTGCCAACAGGAAACATAAGGAAACATATATTCGGTTCATAAGTCGCCAATTTAAGTATTAGTAAAAAAGAAAGGCAACCGCTCTCTATATGGAGAACGGTTCCTTTTATTCAGTCAGAGAATCAATAACCCGGATTCTGCCACATGATATTTTTATTGTTATACCGTGACAATTCATCAAAAGGTATTGCAAAGATCTCCCGGTATTCACCATCCATAGAATAACGTCCGCCACCTTCGTCTTCATCGAGGAAATGTTTGTTTATGACCTCCTGTGCAATTCCCCAGCGAACCAGATCATTCCAACGTAGACCTTCGAATGCAAACTCTACGCGGCGTTCCTGCATGATTGCTTTCCGAAAAGCATCCTGGTCAGGTACCGTAGCCGACGTCAAAGCGGGAAGTCCTGCCCTGCCGCGTACTTCATTCAAAATCCTGAATGCCTCTCCGTTGGCAGCATATCCTTCTTCATTCAAACATTCGGCATACATCATTTTCACATCCGTATAGCGGATAACCGGCAGATTGTTCGCCCAGTCCGATTGTGTCTGCGGCGTATACGCATCATAATGGATATATTTCAGGATATAGTGATATTTCGATTCAACCACTCCGTTGATCACCAAATTCGTCACGATAGAGACATCTTTACGCAGATCGCCCTCCTCATAGGCTGCCACCATATCTTTCGAGACATACATGGCCGTTGAATAACCGGCAAAAGGCATCAATACCCCTTCTTTATATCCTTCCGGTAACAGGCCGGTGGTAAAAGTCTGTCCTTCCCCAGTCAGGTTTCCGGTGAACTGTACTTCCCAAACCCGTTCTTTTCCATTATCGTGCGAATCGGTAAAGCAGTTCACATACTCTTCTTCCATTGCATACAAACCGGAATTGATAATATCGGCAAGATAAGGTTTAGCATCCGAGAACCTGGACTGGAACATATACAAACGTGCTAAGCCACCTTCTGCCGCATACTTCGTGATCCGGCCCAGGTTAGAGCCGCTCCATGAATCCGGTAACAAGCCAATCGCATTCTTATAATCGTCTGCTGCAAACTCAAATGTCTGCTCCTGTGTAGAGCGGGCGATCGTCTTAATTTCTGACACCGACATCTCCTTATCGATCAAGGGCATACCACCGAACATCCATCCCAACGTATAATAGGACCAGGCACGTAACGTATAGGCTTCCCCTTTGATGGCATTTTTCAGGTTAGCATCCGGAAAATCGACGGCATCTATCTTATCCAGGATCATATTGCTACGGGAAATGATCGTCCACAACTTCTGCCAGGCGGAAGACAAGTAGCTGATATCGTCCGAATCGGTAAACTGGTCTACTCCAAAAGTATAGCCGGCCCCATTCCGGGTATCGTCACTCCGGGCGATCATTAAACGATACCAGCAGTCATTCGTTTTGTAAAGCTCCTGCTGAGCTGCATAAACCGCTGCTATTGCATAGTCGAAATCCGACTGTGACTGGTAGGAACCTGCCGCACTATAGGATGATTCCGGGATCGTGGTCAGAAAATCATTACATCCCGTCAATAGTGTACAACCACCCATCGCCAGCAGAATAAAATACTTATATAGACTTTTCTTATACTGTTTCATATCCTTTATTTTTAATTAAAATACGACACTCACACCAAAAATAACCCTTTTGCTCAACGGATAAGTACTGTAATCCAGTCCCATCATCGTAGTAGCATTTCCGAAACTGTTCGTTTCCGGCGTATACCCCGGATAACTGTCGAACGTTTTCAAATTATCCAGGGAAACATAACATCTCAGATTACTCAGGATAGTATTTTTCAACACCTGCTTAGGAATTGTATAACCGAATGTTATATTCTTTATCCTCAGATAAGTGGCATCATAAATACGGCGGTCGTCATTATTGTCATTCTTACCCACCGGATTAGGAGTTTCCCCATCCCATGACAGATCGATACCATGTTGCGACAGGTAATCGACAGGCATCGGATTTTCATTGCTGCCGTATAATGCCAGATAGTCCGGCTTATAAGAACGAAGCCATCTTCTCAAACCGTTCACATTGGCACCGCCATTGTCATACTGGCGGGATCCCAGGAAGAGGACATCACCGCCGATCTGTCCCTGTAACAAGATGCTCAGGTCGAAATTATTCCAGGAGAAACGGTTCGTCAAACCGAATACCACGTCCGGCAGGTTATTGCCATAAGGAACATAGTCGGCAGAAGTGATCTGACCGTCCTTATCCTGGTCTACATACTTCACGTTACCCACTTCCTGACCGGCAAGGATCGGAACCAACGCTTTGCCATTGGCATCGAAATCGGAAGGCAACAGGATACCATCTGTCCTGTAGCAATAGAACTGGGATACAGGTCCTCCTACTTTCGTAATGAACTGGGCATCCCAGGAAGTAGAAGTGAACTGGTCAATCTCACCCATATCCAATACTTCGTTGCGGTTGCGGGAGAAGTTGAGAGAAGTCGACCAGTCAAATTTCCCAACAATATTATGAGAAGTAATATCCAACTCCCAACCTTTGTTCCTGATAGAACCGACATTCGCCGTATAAGAGGAGAAACCAGTCGTATAAGGGATGGGAACACTGAACAACAGGTTGTCCGTGGTATTGATATAATAGTCGAAATTAAACTGTATACGGTTTTTCAGGGCGGAGAAATCAAGGCCGAAGTCCAGTGTCTTCGTCGATTCCCATTGCAGGTCTTCATTAGCGATCCTGCTCGGGGCAACACCCGAAGAGACCTTATCTCCCCAGGAAGTATTGTAGCTTCCCAAGAGTGCCATATAGGTATAATCGCCGATACGGTCGTTACCCGACATACCCCAGGCAGCTCTCAGTTTCAATAAGGAAATCCAGTCGAGGCTCTCCATAAAAGACTCTTCATTGATTTTCCAGCCGGCAGAGAAAGAAGGGAACACCCCCCATTTCTTGTTTGAGCCGAAACGGGAGGAACCGTCATAACGGGCACTGACTGTCAACAGATACTTTTCCTTATAATCATAGCTAGCACGCCCGAAGAAGGAAGCGGTAGTATAAGCAGTACGCTGCGTTGTCGCTGTAGTAGGCGTCGTCGCCACATTTAATGTTTCGATCGACTCATACGGCCATCCGCTGGCAGCAGCAGATATTATATAATAATTTTTCTCTTCCGCACTTTGTCCCAGCAAAACACTCAGGTTATGATCCTTGAACGATTTATCGTAAGACAATGTATTCTGGAAAACCCAGTTACGGGTATTTGAAGAGTTACTGTTCCCCCTGGTCACATTCCCATTGGAATAAGTCACGTTACCCGGCTGGAAGAACTCATACGTTTTACCGTCATAATTATAACTGTACTGGGTTTTGAAGGTCAACCCGTCAAGAATATCATATTCTCCCCAAACAGATGCGGCCACACGCATGAATTTAGTATTATCGGTCGTGTACTTCAACTGTTCTACCGGATTCGGATAAGTTGTCCCTATATTCTCGGGGAATCCCCAGTCGCGGGTACCTTCCGTCAGTTTCATTAACGGAGTAAGCATAAGAGCATGGTGCAAAGACGATTCCTTTCCTTTACCGTTGCTACCTCCATTTGAATCTGCACCGTCACGGTCAGAATGCGAAATGGAAACATTCACCCCAGTCCGTAATTTCTTCGTGATATTCATCATCGCATTCAGGCGGGCATTCAGTCTTTCATAGTAAGAATACTTTACAATACCTTCCTGGTTCATATAACCGGCAGAGAAATAGATACTCCCGATATCGCCTTTGGCAGAAGCAGAAGCCTGGTAGCTCTGGATCGGAGCCGTATGCATGACCGCATCCTGCCAGTCGGTAAATTCCGTAGTAGACGCCCAGGAGGAAGGGATCTGATTCCCTGCACTTCTTGCCGACATCGGGTCGCTCATGGAGCCGCCTGCACGCAGGTGATTCAGGTTTCTGCGGAACATATTCCACGCTACCCATTCTTCACCGGACATCACATCCAGTTTCTTCTCCGGAGTAGAAACGCCATAATAGGCATCGAATGTGATCGTCGGTTTACCTTGTCCCTGCTTTGTTTCGATCAGGACCACCCCGTTCGCTCCCCTTGAACCATAGATAGAAGTAGCGGAAGCATCTTTCAATATCTGAATAGAAGCGATATCCGTCGGGTTAAGATCACTCATGTTGTCACGGGGAACGCCGTCAATAACATATAATGGACTGCTATCCCCGTTGATCGTATTCATACCACGGATACGGATCACCAGTTCTTCCCCCGGAACACCACCGCCGGAAGCAGAAGAACGGACACCCGCCAACTGTCCCTGAAAAGCTTCTCCCAGCGTTGTGATTGCCCTGTCTTTCACAGCTTCGTCCGTGATCTTGGATACGGAGCTGGTCAGGTTCTGCCGCTTCACCGATCCATAACCGACTACGACCACCTCGTCCAAAGCCTGTGTATCTTCCGACAGAATAACGATAACAGAGGTTTTCCCTTCCAACTTGACATCTTCAGATACATAGCCGATAAACGATACCTGCAAAACGGCATTCGGCGAAGCATCCAATGTGAATTGTCCGTCCAGATCAGTCATTGTTCCCGTAGTAGTACCTTTGACCATCACATTTGCTCCGGCGATCGTTTCGCCCGATACATCTTTCACAACTCCCGTAATCTTTTGTTGTGCCATTGCCTGTAGTGTCCCCAACAAAAGAAGAAGAAGGACACAACTCATTATTTTACGGCTTTTAAACCGCCACGACAGTTTTCTCATATTGCAATGCGTGTTTTTTATGATAAAATCCATACAATAAATTAATGATTAGTTAGTAATAAATTCAGGTTATCTCAAATACATAAGACATTTGAACCATCCCGGAAAACAACGTATCCGGTTCCTTCTCTGTACTCAGCATATCTTCATAGGCACTCGTTTTTTAATCAATTATACTATTCGTCGATCTCCTTTCATATCCCAGTAATACATACGCGGTCATCTGACCACCTCTCCAACGACAAGGATCTTTCCTATATAAGTATTGAACTCATCGAAATAGGATAATTCTTTCACACTGGACGGTCGTGAAGAATAAATTTCCTTTTTATCGAACCACCGGCTGTCAGGCTTGATTATAACGGTATGCATCCCATTGTCAAGCGTATCGAACAGGTGGTAGGAAGTACGGTTTGTATTACCGCAATACACATCGAATCGGCGTATATACTGCGATCCTTCCCCGTCCGTCTGTACGGAAATACCTCCGGAAGAAGGTCCGATCACATCAAAAAGCCCGGCACGGATACCTTTAAACCGTACCACGATGGAATCTTCCGGATCGGCGGAACTCAATAAAACAGGCAGCTTACCCGAGTCTCCCTGAAAATATTGGTACACCTTATCATCTTTCGTTACAGGCTGCCAACCTCCCGTTCGGACGAATTCATCTACAGAATACATCTTTGCCTGTTCATAATGAGTCGGATACAAAGGGGCAGGCATACGGAAAGCAGCAGAACCGGCTTGTTGCTTTCCTAATTCCGTCAGTGCCGCGGCCAGTGTCCGGGTATAGATCACATGACCGCCATCGAAAGTGGGGTGCGTACCGTCGTTCGTAAAAACAACCTTCCCCGGATAACTTTTATCTTTCTCTCCCTTAAAAACTAATTGATCTTTATTCAGTAAGTCCATCACATCATAAGCGAAGTTGACAGATGGGATGCCGTAGTGCCCGGCGACGTTTTCCATAAAACGGACCGAACGGTAAGTCTTCCCTGCTTTCAGATCATCCAGCATCCCGATATTGAGGGTATACAGAAAGCAGATATCCGTTGCCGGATCCTGCTGTTTGATCTTACGGACAATCCCTTCCATCGAATTGCAGATCAGCAACGAATCGGTTTTCGAATCGTTCACTGCAAACTCGACGAACACTAGGTCAGGATCGTGGAGGAGCACATCTTCATCGGTCCGGAAAACACCCAGGTCGGAACCGGTTCCCCCGATACCGGCATTCACGGCATGGATCTTTATCTCCGGATAGTTCCGTTCCATCCACTCCGTGATCTGCACCCTGTAACCCCGATGGTTCGTAATACTTCCACCCAGAAAGACAACCGTCACTTCCTGCTTCTCCCTGATCTTTGCAAAGAAAGCAGGAAGTCCTCCGCGGGACTGCAAACCGTCCGGATTAATACCTTTTGCCGGATTGCAAAAGAGCAACCCTCCCAAAAAAAATATACAGATCAATGGTAATATGCGGTTTCTCATCTTTATCTATCATTAAAGTTAAACAACGGGGGATTCAGACTGACCGGTGAAACTCCCCGGAACGGTAGTTCACCCGTCAGCACTTTCAGCAACGCCTGATGTGTGGAAGCATCGTTCGAATACGTATTGATATAGGTCGTTACGCGTTCAAAATACTCAGTCCCTACATAGGGGCTTCCCAATGAAATGACAATGATCTTCTTTTTATCCATCGCATTGGCCGCCCAAACCGATTGTGCTTCATCATCCCATAACTGCAACGGGCCGAAAGGAGTATGCGTATTACGTGCCACAAGGAAAATAACCCGATCGTACTTTTCGGTCGACTGGTCTTCCCATCCCTGATTCTCATATAATATGTTCCGCTGAAAATCGACATCGAATCCCTTTCTGACAAACTCTTCCTTCAGATTCAGTAAACGCGTATAATCCCGATCATTCCCTTTTTTCGCAACAGGAGTTACGGCAACCAGCAATATTTTCTTATCCTTTTCCGGTGATAAAGGTAACTTTTTATCGATATCCCTGACCAATGTTATGGAAGATTCCGTAATCTCCCGGGAAGCCTTTTTTATATCTTTCTGTTCGTCAGCCGTTAAGGCACGCAACAATTTCCGGTCAGGCGACAATAATCCGAAACGCTCCTTCATCGCCCACACACGGCCGACGGCATCATCCAGCCTTTCCATCGGGATCTCTCCCCGGGTAATGCGTGCCTCCAGCGTATCCATGTATTGATAAGAGGGCCATAACAAGATATCCACTCCTGCCAGGAAACTCTGTATTTCACCTTCCAGCCGGTCTTCATACCATCCCCGGAAACCGGCCATCGTCATGGCATCGGAGACAATGACTCCCTGGAAATTCATTTCTTTCTTCAGCAGGCCGGTCAATAACTCTTCGGACAAGGTCGCTGGTAGATAATGACCATTCATCTTTTCCTTCTGGTAACAAGGTAAAGTGATATGCCCCGGCATGATACAGGCGACACCGCTATCTATCAATGCTTTAAAAACCTTTCCATGATACTCGTCCCACTTCTCGCGGGATAAGGAATTACAGGTAGTCATCAGATGCTGGTCGCGGTAGTCCACACCGTCGCCGGGAAAATGCTTGATCGTTGCCGCCACACCGTTATCCTGTAAGCCTTTTATCTGACGGGAAAGCAGACGGATCGCCTTGTCGGGGTCGTCCGAGATACTTCTTGTATTGGCGATAGGGTTCAAGGGGTTCAGGTTCAGGTCGGCTACAGGATGAAGTACCCAGGAGATCCCCAATGAACGGCATTCCAATCCAACGCTCTTACCATAGTTATATGCCATCTCTTCCGAATCAGTAGCTCCGAGTGCCATCTCCTTCGGAAAAGGGGTCATTCCCTGCATACCGACACCCATCTCGTAATCTTGCTGGAAGATCAGCGGCATATAGGAAGCCTGCTGGTATTCTTCGACCGATTTTCTGACATACTCCACCCGGTCGGCATCGGGTATTCCGGTAAACAACTTCCAACCCATAAAGTAACCGCTCACCGGATACCGTTTGAAATAAGCTTCCAGCGAACCGTTCCCCAGCTCCAGTTCCAGTTTCCTGTCGGGAAGCATCAGCATGGTCTGCCCGATCTTTTCCCGCAGGCTCAACTGTTTCCAGGCAGTATCTTTCGGTTGCGAAAAGGCGGAAGCTACATATACCAGACTGAATAAACAAATGATTCGGATTTTCATGATAAACTATTTTCGATATTAGATTCTGTTGATTATTCTACGAGGCAAATGTATCTCCTTTACAACGGAACGGCCTTACACACTGGATTCATAAGTTAAGAACATCGTTACTTCTATATGACAGATGTTACATCATTGGGAACTACGTTACAGGGGAACTGAAAAAAGTAAAAAAAGTACCTTCCGACACTGTATATTAACATTCAGAAATCCGTTACTCTAAATAAATACCTATATATTTGGCGTGTTACTTTAATCAGAAATAAGAATGAAAACCATCATTACTCTACTTATCCTGTTACCCTTCATCCAACTATATGCACAAGAAAAGACCGCCTTGTTCAAGAATTATACCGTAAAAGACGGCCTATCGCAGAACACGGTCATCAGGACGTTGGAAGACAGCAAAGGCTACATCTGGTTCTGTACCCGTGACGGCCTGAACCGTTTCGACGGAACCGAATTTGAAGTCTACCGTGCCGACGGCTCGGAAAACTCACTTACCAGCAGCGACGTGACCACCATCACGGAAGTAGAGAACGGCGTGCTCTGGATCGGTTCGCATAAAGGGCTGACCCGGTACGACACCAATACCAAACGTTTCTACCAGTATTATAAAGAAGAAGGGGGCGGAAACAGTCTCTCCGACAACTGTATCAAACATATCTTATGTGACAAACGGAAAAGATTGTGGGTCGGAACGATCAGTGGACTCGATCTCTACAACTCCGAAACAGATGATTTCGAACGGATATCGGATGAAGGTTCCATCTTCTGGCTGATGCAACGGAAGAACGGGAACATCTGTTACCTGGTGAACAACACACTCTGTATTCTCGAACCGGAGTCGATGAAAACAAAGAAGTTCCACTTCGACAACGATGAAAAGCTGTTCTTCCTCTTCGAAGATTCGAACAACAAATTATGGGTCGGCATGTGGAGCTCCGGCCTCAAGTACTTCGAAGAAGAAACGGGAAGACTTATACAGGCTGACTTGTCGTGGACGGACGGTATCACATTCAACAACGAACAGGTTAACTACATCGTAGAAACTGAGGAGGACAATCTGATGCTGGCAACCCGCAATGGACTATTGGTGTACGACCAAAGTAAAAACAAACTGATCAACTGCTTCCGCAGCGAAGATGTAGGCGGTCTAAGCGAAAACACCATTATCTCCCTGTATAAGGACCTGTCCGAGAACATCTGGATCGGCACTTATGGCGGCGGTGTCAACTTGTACACGCCTTACAGCAACTTCTTCATCCCGTATTACCCGGCAAAGTACCTACAGAAAAATATCGGGAACATCAACTCCATCGTCGAATACAAAGGCGACCTGTGGATGGGCACCGACGGCGGACTGATCGTCTACGACCGGGAAGCCGGGACATACGAATATTGCCATTTCCAAATACCCAACTCGAAAACCAACCGGGAGATCAAATACATCCAGAAAGAGGGTGATAAATATCTTTGGATCAGCATCTACTACTGCGGATTATACCTGTACGACATGGAGAAAAGGCAGATCGTAAAAGAGATACCAGACTTCCCCTACAACCAGGTCAGACGTATCACCCGGACTGAAGACGGCATGTATTGGATCGCACTGGGTGTAGACAACCCGATCCTTTTATACGATATGGAAAAGAACACCCTGGCGGCCAGCTTCCCCGTCAAAGGGCGGAACAAGGATGTCTCCCTGATAAACGTACAGGATATATATGCCGAATCCGAATATATATGGATGGGCACCCGCGCCGAAGGACTGTACCGTTACAACGTGCAGACGCAGAAACTGGACCATTTCAGGAACGATAAAGAATCGCCCGACTGCCTCAACAGCAACCACGTCACCTGCATTTACAAAGACAAGAAAGGGAATCTGTGGATAGGTACTTTCGGCGGCGGACTAGCTCTGTACGACCGTATCAAAGAGACTTTCCGCACATTCGACCGGAAAGCGGGACTCGACAACGATGCGATCAGCAGTATCATGGAAGACGAGAAAGGATATCTCTGGATCACCACCCTGAAAGGCATCTCCCGTTTCAACCCGAAAAAGGAATCGTTCGACAACTGGGGATATAACAACGGCTACTCGCTGCAGGAAACAAACCTGCACTCCTGCCTGCGTTCGGGCGATAACCTATTCTATGTGGGAGGAAACAACTTGTTCCTCTCTTTCGACCCCACACAGCTGAGGGTGAACACACGGATCCCCCGCGTCATCATCTCGAAAGTGCTTATCTGGGCGGATAACTTCGGAGAAAAAGCAACCCGCACCTGGATAGAACCGCAAAACGACCGAATAGAACTGAAATACGACCAGACTTCGTTCACCATCCGTTATTCCGCCCTCAACTATGTCTACCCCGAAAGCAACTCGTTTGCCTATATTCTGGAGGGCTTCGACAAGAACTGGACCTACATCGGTAACGAACGGAGCGTGAACTACACCAATATCCCCCCCGGCGATTACATCTTCAGGGTCAAGGCCCGCAACAACGACGGTATCTGGAACAACGTAGGAGCTTCCCTGCATATCAAAGTTTTCCCTCCTTTTTGGAAGACCTGGTATGCTTATCTCTTCTACCTAGCCGTCTTCATTGCGATCATCATCCTCTTTATCCGTTATAAGACAAGAGAAGAAAGGCTGAAGATGGACCTGAGGATCAAGCAGATCGAAAAGACCAACATTGAGACAAGCCACCGGATAGGCGTGCAGATGTTCACCAACTTCTCGCATGAACTACGGACACCGCTCACGCTAATCATCGCCCCGCTGGACGAACTGCTGAGCAAGACAAACCTGTCCCCCGAACTGAAACGCCCGCTCGAACTGATCAACAAGAACGCCCAGCGCCTGCTTTGGCTGGTTAACCGCCTGATGGATTTCCGGAAACTGGAAGCGGGAAAGATGCATCTAAAGGCAGGACAGTACAAACTGGACGATTTCGTCAACGAGATGCTCTTATCTTTCCGCCCGCTGGCTGATAAGAAGAATATCCTGCTGGAATATAACAACACGGGGCGGGAAGCAAAGATATGGTTCGATTATATCCTACTGGAAAAAGTATTCTTCAATCTCTTGTCGAACGCCTTCAAGCACACACCCAAAGGAGGATACGTCATCATCAGCGCCAAAGAAATCGGAGAAGAGGAAATAGTACACACAGAGGAGCTGAAAGATTACCAACCCGTCGGCAATAATCCGAAGTTATTACTCGTCACCGTCGAAGATTCCGGCAAAGGCATCCCGCAGGAAATGCTTCCGAAAGTATTCGAAGCATTCTTCCAGGCGGGGGAGAACGACTATACCAGTGCCTACGGGACCGGTATCGGGTTAAGCCTGACAAAGAGCATCATAGAACTCCACCACGGCCACATCTGGGTGACCAGTGAAGAAAATAAAGGGACCCGCTTCTCGTTTGTCATCCCTCTGGGCAGGGAATTCCTAAAGGAAGATGAACTATTATCGAAGAACAAGGCGATCAAGGTAGAGCATGCCTACGACAAACCGCAGGTTGTTCTCGACGACTCGCCGGTGGAAGAAAACAAAATTCCTGCCCCTCGGAAACGTTACCACCTGGTGGTCATCGAGGACAATGCGGACGTGAGGAACTACCTTTGCGACATGCTGTGCAACGACTACAATATTACTGCCACCGAAGACTGCATGGAAGGTTGCGAAGTTGTGACCAAAGAGATGCCGGACCTGATCATCAGCGACATCATGACACCTCGGATGAACGGCATCGAGTTCTGCCAGAAGGTGAAAAGCAATATCGTCACCTCGCATATCCCGATCATACTGCTGACAGCCCGGGTTACCCTGTCACAGATCAAGGAGGGCTACGATTCGCTTGCCGACGATTACATCATGAAGCCATTCAACCCCGAACTGCTCAAGGTCAGGATAGCCAATCTCCTTGCCAACCGCCAAAAGCTGAGAGAACTGTATGCCCAAAAGATCGTAACCGGAAATTTCCCGACGGAAACAGTTTCTACGGAAGACAAGTTCATGGCAAAGGTTCTCGATTATATCCACAGCAACCTAGACAATACAGAGTTGTCTATCGACAAGTTCAGCGACGATATCGGCATGAGTCGCGTACAGCTTTACCGTAAGATCAAGGCTGTCACCGGCTCTTCGCCGAGCAAGCTGATCCTGGATATCCGTCTAAAAAAGGCTGCGGAGCTATTGTCCACCACCGACGATACAGTCACCGAAGTCTCTTACAAATGCGGTTTCAACGAAGTTTCCTACTTTGGAAAATGCTTTAAAGCAAACTATAATATCTCTCCTTCCGAATATGCCCGGAACTACAGATAAACCCATACCTGCCAGCCTTACGAGGGCCGGCAGGTTTCTTCGGGAACAGTAAGCCTCTGCATGCAAATAACTAAGTCCAAAGGATAGCATCACGGTATCTTCTGACGAAAGGGATACCGTATCAAAAAAGTTACATCAAAGTAACAAAACTCTTATAAAACCGGCTTTATGTAACCATTGTCATACATTTTGAACGACCAGTCCTACTATCCTCCCCCTTTTGTCACGTACTTTTGCCTCGTATCAAACAAACAACAACTTAATTCATTCCATTTATCAGCATGAAGATATTTTATCTGACAATACTGTTCGCCTACCTTTCCCTGGCAACCCTTCCGGCAAAAGGAAGAAAGGTTTACATATCGCCTTTACCCCGGACAGCGGTGCCCGACGGCTCCGTACAGGCTCCGTTCTCTACGATTGAGGAAGCTCTGTCTGCTTTATCTGCCGGGAAAGAAGAAAGTGCCGAACTGATTTTACTCGACGGCGATCATTTCCTGTCCGAAGGTATCCGGCTGTCTGGCAACACCTGTCCGGTCAAAGAACTGACCATTAAAGCCCTCAACTTACATAAAGCCGTCCTTCGTCTCGACAAACCGCTGGCAGGATACCTGAAACCGGTGACCGACGACCGGATCAGAAAACGGGTAAGGAAAGAAGCGGCAGACCGTATCCGGGAGATCGACCTGGAAGCACTCGGCATCCGGGTGGAAACTTTCCCCGAACGGTTCAAAGCCCGGGAGAATTTCCCGCAACTGATCTATCAGGAAGAACTGTTACCGCTTTCCCGTTATCCCAACGAAGGATATCTGTATATGAAAAAGGTTCTCGACAACTTCGGGAACGCAAAGAGAGGGGGTATCTTTGAATACGACGATCCCCGCCACGGCGCTTGGACGGAAGCACTTCCATCGGGTATATGGTTCACCGGCTACTGGAGGATCCCATGGCAGGCATGGACCGTAAAGATACAGGAAATCGACACCGTCCGCTGTATCGTGACACAGGCGGTAGGCATCGAAACGGAAAATGGGAAAGATGTCGGTATATTCGGAGGCATCGGCTCGAAATACGACCGTCCTTCCGGCTCGGGAAAAGAGAACTATTATGTGGAGAACCTGATCGAAGAGATCGACCGGCCCGGAGAATGGTGTGTCGACTTCACTTCCCATAAAATCTATTTCCTGCCCCCCGAATCTTTCGATGAAAGGCTACTGAGCTTGGTTTCACATCCGGGAACCTTGCTCGATATCATCGGAATGAAAGAGCTGAAACTGGAAGGCATCGTACTGAAAAACCATCTGGGAGATGGCATCCGCATCGCGGAAGGGGAGAAGAATCTCATTGCCGGATGCAGTTTCCGGAATATCCTGGGAAACGCAGTATCCATAACCGGAGGAAAGGAACACCGGGTACAAAGCTCCGATTTCAGCCATATCGGGCGGACCTGTATCGAGGTGTCGGGCGGTGACCGCCCATCCCTGCAAACCTGCGGTCATAGCATCGACAATAATTATTTCACCCGCTTCGGAGAGATACAGCAGAGTTATGCCCCTGCGGTAAAAGTCGGCTTCTATGAAACCGGGATAGGAATTCACGAAGGGAATGCGGTCGGGATAAAGGTTTCCCATAACCTCGTCCACAATGCTCCCCATGCCGCTTTCATTTATGGAGGAAACCTGAACGTCCTCGAATACAACGAGGTGTTCGATATTGCCCGGAAGACTGGTGATGTCGGAGCGTTCTATGCCCGCTGGGACTGGACTTCAAGAGGGAATGTGGTACGGAATAATTTCATCCACCATATCCCCCGGGCAAATGCCATCTACGGGGACGACGGACATGCGGGCGATTCGATCTACAACAATGTCGTATATCGCGCTCTGGTCGGCACGATTATCGGTGGCGGACATTATAATTACATCAGCCACAATCTCTATGCCGGTTGTACTACAGCCGGCATCAGCATCGACGCACGAGGCAAACAACGCAATTATAATGCCGGTAACCCGGACTTTGCCGACCTGTTCCGTCTCTTCAGGATACCGGAAGGAACCTGGGACAACCGCTTTCCCGGAATCAGCACTTTCCTGGAATGTCCTCATCTGGAACTCCCCCAGGAAAACGAAATAAGCGATAACATTTTCATCGACTGCAAGGAGGGCGTCCGGAAAGAAGGCCAAGAAGATGATTTCAGATATTCAAGGATAGGAAAAAACAACTGCTTACAACTTCCAGCACCGGACTTCGATGGAGTGATCTTACACAAGGACTTGAAACGAATACCCGAAGTGCAGCCAGACGAACGGTACGAACTGAAGAAATGTGGCTTGTATACCGATCACTACCGGACGGTGTTACCCGACAGAAAGCAATTACTGGATTCGATTGGGAAGCAGGAAGCCGGATTCGATTCGCTGAAAGACCAACAGACCACCAACCGGCACTTCTAAAGAAATAAGTTATTAATAGATATATATTCAAGTATTTATGAAGAAGATATTAGCATGTACCCTCCTGTTTCTGGCGGGAGTACAGGGATTGTTCTCCCAAAACAGGCAGAAAGAGACTTCACCCACAGTCATCATGGATATGGTCCATCATAACCCGGGCGAGGCTTTTACGAAAACCCAATTCAACGCCCCGTCCACGCTGGCGGACTACCATTTCAACGCGCAAGTCATTAACGAGTTCCAGTCGGTACATTGTGCCGTCACCTACGAGTCGCTGAATCCGGCGATCTTCCCGGCAGGCTCTCCGGAAAGAAAGTGGGTCGACTCGCTGGCAACGCGCATCGACCGGAAAATCGAAGAGATACATAAGCACCATCTGAAAGCCTACTATTTCACCGACATCATCGTCCTTCCCCAAAAACTGGTGGAGATATACAAAGACGAAATCTGTGATGCCGCCGGACGGGTAGACTTCAGGCGTCCGAAGACACAGGAGATACACCGTATCATGTTACGAGAGATATTCGACCGGTTCCCAACCCTCGACGGGCTGGTGATCCGTGTTGGCGAAACTTATCTGCACAATATCCCTTACCATACCGGCAACAATCCTATACCCCGCGACGAGAAATCGTGGGACCATAACTTCTCGTACAAAAGCGACGGAGGAGAAAAGATACACCGCGACCTGATCAACCTGCTGCGCGACGAGGTTTGTGTAAAATATAATAAGAAGCTGTTCTATCGTACCTGGGACTTCGGCTACTTCCATACCAATCCCGAATATTACCTAAACGTAACCGATTACGTCCCCATCCACCCGAACCTTTATTTCTGCATCAAGTATGTACAGGGCGATTATCACCGCACTTATAAATTCAATCCGACGCTGGGAATCGGGCAGCATAAGCAGGTGGTAGAGATACAATG
The DNA here is from genome assembly GCF_000364265.2 of Parabacteroides sp. ASF519. Taxonomy (NCBI): domain Bacteria; kingdom Pseudomonadati; phylum Bacteroidota; class Bacteroidia; order Bacteroidales; family Tannerellaceae; genus Parabacteroides; species Parabacteroides sp. ASF519. The sequence goes on from NZ_AQFV02000006.1 coordinate 291,623, forward strand.
CCAGCGGGAATACGAAGGGAAAGGTGCTTATCCCAACTATATAGCCGACGGACTGATCAACGGATTCGAGGAACTGAAGAAAGATACGGTCATCCATAGCCTCCGTCAGTTAAAGGAAACGCCCAATTATGCCGGTATCTGGACCTGGTCACGCGGCGGCGGATGGGTCGGACCTTATATCAGCAACGAGCTATGGTGTGATGTCAATACATTCGTTCTGGCGGAGTGGGCGAATCATCCGGAACTGGACGAGAAAGAGATTTTCGCTCGGTATGCCGCGTCAAAAGGCTTCCAAGGAGAAGATATAGAACGTTTCCACCGGATATGCCTGCTATCGGCAGACGCGATCGTCAGGGGACGTGCTTCCCTGGTACAGCCCATCAATGTCTGGTGGACACGCGACCAGTTCATCGGGGGAGAAAAGGAACTGGAGAAGGATTTCAGGCAGATTGTCGAAAAGAAGCTGGTGGATGCCGTCCTTGCCGAGAAAGCCGAAAGTGTAAAGATATGGGAACAGATCAACGCAATTGCAGGAGCGATTGGGAGCGGAGACAAACCGGTTGCCGATTATATCCGGACATCTTCCCGATACGGTCTGCTGCTGTATTCCATTTACGAACAAGGATGGATCATTTTGCTAAAAGGTTATGAAGGAGAGATGACAGGCCATTTCAACAAGCCATTGATCAGAAAAGCGATAAAAAGATATGACAAGCTATGGAAAGATTACCGGAAGCTGAAAGAAACGAAAGCGGACTGTGCGACACTTTACCTGCCGTATGGTTTCAACTTCAGCTTGCCTCCTGCTTATCACGATGAAAATGGAATAAAGAAAACCGTCGACAAATACAGGAACTTATAAAAAAAGGGACTGTCCAAAAAGTCATTCTTTCGTCCTTGAGAATTGAATATTTGAAATCAATCTCAGATAGGTATCCGAAATACTTTTTAGACAACCCCTTTTTTCAATGAAGCACCGCAGGAACCAAACAACGTAAGTTATTTTTCCACCACCAGCCAGGTATTTCCGCGGGCAGGAATAGTCACCTTGATGTCTACCGTATAGTCTCTGTTCAGCTTATAGGTAACCGGAGCGTTCTCTTTCTCCCTAATCTTCGCTACATCGGAGATACCGGTGTAATAAAGCGGAAGCCGGATCGTACGAGTGATCGCCTTGTCGGTCGGGTTAAACAATAGGGCAAAACCTTTCTCCTTCCCTTCCGGATCGACATGCATGAAACCGTCCCAGTCGCGTCCGTCGGCACGGCGCAGATGGATCAGTTCGCTGTTCAGGATAGTCCGGTATTTCTTGTACCAGTCGATCACCTCTACTACGGCTGCTTTCGTTTCCGGTGTATCATACAGACGCGGACCGCGGTAACAAGCCTGTACCCCCGCACCGTAATTCTGGATCATGTGCGCCTTATAGTCAGGGATATGATCTTTCAAAGGTTCGAGCGTAGCGGCAGCCCCACCGCCATGATATTGGGTAAGCGGAACGAATGTCCAGCACATACCCGGCAGGCGCTCCCACAAGCCATCGTACATCACCTGGCGTCCCAACACCAACTGCCGTTCGCGGGGAAGCGACCAGTTTACTTCACGGTAACCGATACCGACTTTCGTACCACCGTTCAACATATAACCGAAATCGGGTATATTGGTATAAATGCCATTCTCACACATCCATTGGTACAGATTCACAATCTGCTGGCGTTGTTTCCACTGGGAGTCTTTCAAACCCTTATGATGGGCATGGCTGGTCGAAGCACAGACATTGCCCGGATACGAACCGTCGTTCTCAAAGACTGTCATTCCTGTCTTCTCGTAGAAAGAACGTATCTTGCGGAAATAATCGTATCCCCATTCACTGGACAGGCAGGGAGAACTGCCGAAGATCATACCGCCGCGCTTTCCTGTTTCGGGATTGATCACGTCGACCTCATCGCTGATCCAGCGGCTGGACAACAGGGAATAACCGCCCAGTTCGATACCCTTGGAGTTGGCATATTCGGTGAATTCCTTGAATTTGGCGATATTCGCTTCGCTCTCATCCTCCATATTCAGTCCCGAACCGAAGCTGAGGATCACCATCTCATAACCGGTTTCCGCACACTGGTCGATAGCCGTCTTCACCACCTTCGGATCGGAAGATACACAATGCAGGAAGATCGGGTTTTCAGTCGTCCACGGGGCGATCTTACGGTACATCCGCTTCAGGAAAAGCCCTTTCCGGTCACGGTCATCGCTGTCGAAAGGCATCAGCCAGGTACGGAAGCTACTGAACTTAGCACCGTCGGGGATATCTTCGTCCGGCCCCATGGGCAGTTTTACCTCCAGCAAGCAAGGAGTAAGCAGCGGATAATTACATTGTGAAGTATAGCGGGGGTCGGTATTCCAGAATTCCGTGCGGTCGGCCTCCCGTTCGGTAAAGCCGAGAAACGCCCAGTCGCTCTCGACATGGATATTCGGTTTCAGGAACTGCTCCGGCCTTTTGGCTTCCACCGGTGATTCCGGTTCTGCCATCGCCAGTTGCTCCAGGGTAAATTCATCCAGCGTGATTCCCATACCGCTCTTATTCTCGATCTCCATCCATTTACTGATACAGGGAATACCGTCATAGAGGGCATAATTCAGTTTCACCTTCACACCTTTCAGGTAATCCGGTCCTTCCAGATAGAAAGAAAGTACCTTCCCTGTCGTTTCGCCCGGCTTCACCAGCGACCAGCGTTTGTTCGCCCAGTCGATACGGGGAGACAGTTCAGTAATATCGAACCCGGTCACACGGAACGAATTCGGAAGGATCGTCAGACTGTCGACCCATTTATATTGCGTATAGCCATACTCAAACTGCCCGTCGAGGCCGCCAAGCGTATACACTTTATCATCGATTTTCAGAACACCTTCGTTACTGACGGCACGCAGCATACTTTCCCCTGTCATCTGGTTAACCAGGTCGACGGTCGCCAGGTTCGGATAGATACGGAAGATACGGCTTACCAATCCATTGGAAAGGACAATATCTTTGCCATTATGCGTCTGATACACGCCAGCCTTCACCCCTTTGGCATCGAGCAGCCAGTCCGACTCCGGACGCGCCACCGGCAAATCGATGGCAGGCAGAGCAGCAACCTTACTGCGCAACGCCCTTTCCACCTCAGCAGGCATTGTCTCGATAGCCCCTTTATAATCGGCATTCACCAGCGAAGGCTTGATCTCGTTATAAGAAAAAACAGGTTCGATCCAATCGGCATGATCACCGCTTACACCGTCGCCTCCATCTTCAACGACCAGTTCCAGTACGTCGATCCCTGAAACATCGAGCGACACCTCACGAGCTTTCTCACCTCCGCGGACCATGCCACTGTTATACAACTCCTTTCCGTCACCCACCAGGCGAAAGACAACGCTTCCCTTATCAAAGGAGCCATCACCGGCACCTACTCCGACAAACTGCTTCTTTCCTCCGGTACCGTCGGTCCGGTAAAACAGCATCGTTCCGTCCGTCATCGGTATCTTACTGAAATCATCTTTTTTATAATCCAGCGAACGGTCGTTCACACCCACCTTGCAGGTAAACAACCCGGTATTCTTCCGCAGACTCAGCTTGATCTTGCTGTTTGCCTGTACGCCTACCCCTTGTCCGAAATGCTCACCGCCTACCGTCAGTTTCTCACCGGTAACGGCCGCGTTCTTCATCGGCGAACCATACTGCTGGTAGGCCAGGGATAAATCCATATCCGGCAGGGATATTTTATTCTGGGCACTGATATCCCAGCTTGAAAAGAAAAATCCTCCCATAAGGAGAAATAAAGAGATCGTCTTTTTCATGTTAGTCAGAAATTAGAATATATATAAGTCCCCAAAGATACTTAAAACATCTCCGGAGACCGCATTAGTAATATACAACATCAAATCATCGCCTATTTTCCCCAGGCCTTATTCGGGGTATCCCCCATCCATAACTCCAACAAGCCTCCGTCCGAAAAGACTGCATGAGGTATCCGGAAAGAGTTGTATTCTTTTCCGTTAAGTCGTGCACGCTGGATATAACAATTGGCTGCCGAGTTATTGTAAGTCTTTATTTTAAAGGTTTTCCCCTTGTAATAATCAGTATCCAGCGAAATAGTCACCTCGTCGAACACCGGACTTGTTATATCGTATTGCGGATCACGGGAAGAACCGCCGTCCAAGGCAAACAACCCGATCGCCATCAATGAGCTCACGCCGCCCATCTGTCCCTGGTCTTCATCATGCCCGCCATATCCCCTGTCGGGAGTAACCGCCCCGTAAGCCTGTTCCTTCACCCGGCGCACCCAGTATTGAGTCAGCCAAGGTTTCCCAGCATGCGAAAAGACATGTGCATTCGAACAACCCGGCTGGTTCGCATAACTGACATAACCACTGCCGTATCCATAGACAAAATCTGTTGACTCCGACTGCTTGAAAGCAAAATCCAACTTACTGCAAAGACTGTCATTTCCTCCCATCAACCTTGCCAACACAGGGATATCGTGCGAAAGTCCGAACGTCGCCTGCCAAGCGTTGGCCTCTACATATCCGTTACCGCTCAACGGATCGGTATGTACCCATTCACCGTTTGCCTTCTTCGGCAGGATCAGTCCCAGTTCTTTATTAAAAGAAGCAGGCCAGCCTGTAGCCCGTTTATGGAAATAGTTATAATCGCTTTTCTTTCCCATTTTAGCTGCCATTTCAGCCAAAGCCCAATCTTCAAACGCCCACTGGATGGTCAGACCGGCATTACCGGGACAATATCCGTTACGAACATAAAAATCCAACTCCTTATCCATTCCCAAGGCCAGCATTCCTCCTTTGGAATGATTCCGTTTCATCGCCTTGAACGCTTTTTGCTGATCCCACTTCCTAGTCAGTCCTTTTTGGAAAGCACTCGTGATAAGTGAAGTTGCCGGACATCCCGTCATGATATACGAATAACCACCGGCACAAGGTCCGCGGGGAAGCAGATTTCCATTCACATCGTATTCCAGCAAAGAAGCCGCAAAATCATCCAATACCGAAGGATAAGCCAATCCCCAGAGCGTATTCAGGTTCCATTGTGTCAACCAAAACGCATCGGAGTTATACATATGATGTTTCACCTTCCCTTCCCGATCCTTAGCCAGTTGCCTTACATGGAAACGGATATTTTTCGTCTGTGCCCCTACCCGGGTACCATCGGTATAATCCGGATATTCACCGTTATAATCATCCAGCTTATGCCTTCCCAGTAAAGAATGCCACAAATCGGTATAGAACTTCATTTGTTGGTCATGGCTTCCTCCTTTCACATCGATCCGTCCCAACCATTCATTCCATTCCTGCTGTGACTCCTGCCGTACCCGGTTAAAATCCCAGTGGCTGCAATCCTGCTCCAGGTTCTCCCAGGCATTGTCCGTACTGACATAAGAGATAGCCACCTTCATCAGTACCTGTTCGCCCGGTTGTACCTGATAATTCGCTTTCACACCTGAAGTGGGAGCATCATGATAACTCATTCCCTGGTTGCTCGGAATACTTTCTCCGGCTCCCTGCAACTCGCTGATATCTTTGAACTGCTCCGATCCGACCCAGCCGTCCAACGACTTGAAAGGAGTATCGAATGTAACGGCAAAATAAATCCTGACCACATCGGGACCGCCCCACAAGCGTCCGGTCGTATCGAAATAGCCTTCCACACCTTCATTTCCCTTTTTATAAACATGGGCATTTACCATTGTCGAAGTGCCGACATAACCACCCAGGTTCAGCAAAATATCAGCCGGATTTTCCTCCGTATACGTAAACCGGTAGAAGCTGACACGATCGGTAGCTGTCTGCTCCACCCACATTTTATAAGTATCCAGAAACAACCTGTGATAACCCGGTTGTACAATCTCTCCCTGATGCAGGAAAGAAGATTTCCAGGACTGTTCTCCTCCCGTCGGGTCCACCTCGCCCGTCACCGGCATCACCGTCAACCCGGACAGCATCCAGCAATGGATCTGCGGGAACCCCAGCACTTCCGTCGAATTATAATTATACCCGCCTCCATACTGATTCTTGTTTCTTGTCAGAGGCGCCGCCCCTATCATCCCATAAGGTTGATTCCCTGTGATAAAGAAAAAATACCGTCCGCGGGCAGTCTCGATATAAGGATTTACCCAGGATACATGATCCGTATAATCATCGGGAGAAGGAAACACCTCGATCTCCGAAAGCCCTACCTGCGTACCGGCGGCATCAGTCACCTCGAACCGTACCCACTCGACCTTCCGCGACTCAAACTCAATCTCTTTGGGAGTCCCGTCATTAGCCATTCCCCAGACATTGATCGTACTACCGTCACTGAAATGCAATACGCCTCCGGCTACATGTGCCTCCATGGCCGGACGGTCATACAGAATAATTTTATTGATATTCACGGGGCGTTCCCAGTCCAACTGTATCCAGGGATAATCGATCTGTCCCCCAGAAAGTCTCCGTACTTTTAGATACCCATTCCCCTTTTCCCGGTACCCGTATCAGGCCATCGGTCACCTTTGCCGCATCGTGACCGGCATCAATCGAAGAGGAAGCCGATACACGTGCTTGCGGGGCAATATTATAAGGCGTAGCCCAACTAATAGCCGGATAACTCCCCAGCAACATCAACAAAAAGGAGAATAAATTTATTATTTTCTTCATATGGAAGCACTTTATAATTCAATACAAATATAAGTCGTTATCGCCTTAAAATCAACAAAATACATGTTTGTTTTCGAAGAAAATTATTGTCCTGTAAGGCTTGGGACACCCTGTGGGACAACAAACTAAACAATAAGCTTATTCCCCTACCTCTTATGAATAAGCCCATTAACTCATCCTTCAAAACAACTCCGATAACATCACTGGGACAACCGCATGGACACCCTCTTAAATATATAAATATAATATATATAAAACTGTTTTTTTAATTTGAAAAAAGCAACACTACTGTGCCAACCAACTTGACACTATAGTGCTACTTACCATAGCACTATAGTCATACAACCAATAGGACTATAGTTTGACCAAAAACCCCCATTTCATCGAGGATTTTTCTTATTTTATGACGAAATCGGTACCTGTTGAGACCTGTATTTTAATACCTGCTAATACGAGCCACGAAGCCACCGCCCGACATCAATTCTTCTTTAAGCCGCTGGCCGGAACGAACCTTACTATCCTTAACCTCAATCAACTTCCGGTTTCCGGGAGTATCCGATGCCATTTCCATCTTATATTTCCCTTTAGGCAGGAAATCCAGTTTTATATCGAGCATTTTCGGTTCTTCCCCGTTGAGCACCGTCAGATACCACACATCTCCTTTTCTACGTGCCAAAGCGGCCAGTTTCCCGATCTCGCTTTCCGGCAATACAACCGTTTCATCCCAAGTTACAGGGACACTTTCTATAAACGAGCGACCCGGTGACGACAACATGTCTTCCATATCCGCTGCAAAGATCAACATCGGCGAAGTAAACATATAGATAGACGACAACTGATGCGCGAAAGTCACCGAAGGATGACAAAAAGCACGGAAATTCATCGGCGTATAATCGGCCGGACCGACTAGCCAACGGGTAAAAGGCAATACGGTATTATGATACGGCCAAGGTGGTCCGGGAGCCCAGCTATTTTCGCCACCGACACATTCCAAGCCTCTTACAGCCTCTTTTGCCAGTAGATTCGGGTAGGTATACGAATCTCCGGTAGGTTTATTTACACCGTGGAAGATCACCATCAGCTTTTCTTTGGCGGCATCCTTCAATATGTTTTCCATCAGGTTTACCGTAAAAGCATTCTCGGTATGAAAAAAGTCTATCTTTAATCCTTTTACACCCACTTCGGCGCATTTCTTCATAAAGCCTGCACGTTCAGCCGGATCGACCAAACCTATATCCGACTTGTTGCCAAATCTGGGAGATGAGGCTCTCCATACCCAGATATCTACATTCTTCTCACGGGCATAATCGACCAACTCTTTCAGCATCTCCCATTTTGTCCGGCCGTTAGCCTCTTTCTCTGTCTGCTGCCACAATTCCCAGCCATCATCCACTACGACCGACTCTATACCTAATTCGGCACATCCATCCACATATTTCTTATGGTTGGCTATGCTCAAACGGTCGTTACCTTCCACCAACCACGTGAATGTAGCCCTACCAGGCTTAATCCAATCCGTTTTCGCACCGTCAGGGAAAAGCGTTTTATCAGGTTGGTCGGATACCTGGGCTATAATCCGGTTATTCACCAGACCGTTCAAATCTTTTGCCAGCATAAGGACACGCCAGGGAGTAACAATTTCCCGGCTCCCCTCTTTCGGAGACACGATCCACGGTATATCACGCACTTCTTCATGCCAGTATTTCGTAGGCGGAAGGCCGGTAACTATCCCTGTTTCCATATGTCCCTTATTCTCCACATATCCGAACCGGACACAGTTCGGAGCCGTCCCCAGCAAGACAGCTCCATGATAATTAAACAGATTTGCTTCCGTTATCGCCGCATAAATCCCATTCGGCAGACGAAAGGTCGCAGGCGGAGCCAGCAATTCACCTTCTATATGATCGGTCTCCCGTTCCTGATATTCTTGTAGCCAGCCATATTGGAAAGGGCCACTGGCATACCAGGCTTTAGTTTGCGATGGAAAGATAAATGAGGTCTCTTCCCCATAAATACATACAGGTCCATCTGCCGGAACGCGGTAACGCAGGGCAATCCCGTCAGGAAATATCCGGGCATCCAAAAAGAAACGGCTACCATCGACTTGTTGGAACTCATAGACCAGGGTATTGTTCTCCTTTTTCTCCTTGCTCAACTGTTGAGCATCTTTCCCTAACAAACGGTGATCAACATTCAAACCTAAAGGTGCTTCCCGGATAACTGAATTTTCCTCATAAGAGACATCCAGCACCAATTGTTTATCGGCGTTCGCCTCTATTTTCAACTTTACCGGGGTAGCACCGGTAACAGCGTCTACCGCCTCTCCTTTCGCCACCTGACTTATATTCAATAAGAACAGAGCTATGGCTAAAAACTTCGTTATACGATTATTCATCTTAAGTTATATTAGGCTTCAAAACATTGAAATGGTAAAAATAAGAAACAAATCCAATAGATACTTTTATAAAATACGGGATTTATTTTGCAAAATCCGAGATTAAGGAAAGAAAACTATCCGCACCTCATAAAGATAGCGGATGCGATTAAATAAGCAACGGAAATGATAGAATATTCTGTTTTCTTGTGTTTTACTAAAAAAATTATCCTTACTTTGCCATGACAAATTAACCACTATAAAGAGAGGTTCCGCATGTCTTCAAAAAAATCAGTCCTGCGAAAGACTTCGGCAGGACTGAACTTTTCAACTAGATTACAACTGTAACCACAGCCTTCGGGGCAATTATCAATTCCGATAATTTATGTTCTCCCGTATATTCCAGATTTTTATCCATATCAGTAACATACATTTTCCCTTTGGTTGAATTACCACATCTAATCTTCACTTCTTTCTGCTTATCCTCATAATTGATAAAGACCAACACTACCTTTTCCCCATCCGTATAAGCAGAACTCATTAACGAAGTTGCCGCCTCCAGTTCAGAAATTTCCGGTTTTCTATCCAACGAAATCCTCCACATTCCCGGACGAATAAACAGACTAAAATTACCTGTCGCCCACAGCATCTTCGTAGGACTTACAATTCCGTCATATTTCAAACTTTCGGCTGTTGAATGCTCTTTAGGCTTCAACTGGATAGGAACATCTTCACCCAAAGAAACAGCAGTCCACCACTGCCATGCCGATGCATTGGCTACCGCCAAATCAGTATGGATAATCCGTGCAACATATAATCCAAGATTCAGACTTTTGGCAGGGGAAGGTTCACCGGATATTTCATCATTTTTCTCCAAAATACAATATTCCGAAGCCCAGAACTTAGTACCATTATCAGCCGCCGACAGAGCCCCACGTATTTTCTGTCTCAATCCAACCAATGTTTTCGCTGGGTAAGCACTCCAATAATCATGGGCAGAAACACAATTATACACATTGGGCATCCCCATAATATTGTACTGTCCTTTACGAGTAAAAAACTCTTCTATGATATTATCCGGCATTGTCAGACTGGTGTCGCAGTCGAACAAATACTTCATATCAGCCGCCTCTCCAAACACAATTTTCGATGAAACGCCATGTCTGGTTAATGCTTTATCCAATTCTTCGACAAGCATATAAGCATCTTGATTGGTTGCAAAACTACCTTCCTGCCACTTATTTTCTCCCCAATCAATCTGAGGTTCATTTATAGGACTTATATACCTGACATTAAAACCTTCATCAATGAAATGCCTGGTTGTTAACGCCAGAAAATGGGCAAAATCATCGAATTTGTCATGCTGCAAATTAATCCTCTTCTTATCCGACGCCAATGTCGAACCACTTCGCGTCATAAAATAAGGAGCCGAATTGGTAAAAAACAGAAAGTCATCGACTCCTCTTTCTTTTGCCGCCTTCATAAACCACTGCTGTCCGGCCTGCTTACTAAAATCATACGAGCCATCCGGTGATAAAAAACACTCTGTACGATTCCAGGTGCTCGTGACTTCTTTATTTTCCCGGTTTTCAAAACTCCCGGCACCAATATTCACTCTCCAGTTACTCAGACCTATACCAATCGGATTTCCGTTGGTATCCATCTTCGTACTAAAAAGTAAGTCAGCAATCCTTTCGCGTTTTTCCACCGGCCAATACCGACCGACAAAAGCGATCCTCCAGGCATCCGATGCCCCGAAATTATCGATCACCTGATATTTTATATCTTTCCTTACCTGAAACATCACCGGTTTCTCTTTCTTTTGCGTAACTCCGGCAAAAAGATTCGGAATAATACAGGCAGAAAGAAACAGCAAACCTAGATATCTTTTTAATAATCCATATACCATAATCATTCCTTTTATTCAAAATTTGTTTGAACCAGATTCGGATTTCGGTCTAGTTCCGATTGTGGTATAGGAAGATAAGTATTTTTGAAGGAACGTATTTCCAATACGACTTTATTCTCCTCTCCAGTTTTGATAACAGCCCGTTCTTCCTGAGGAATATTCGTATCCATAATGACTGTACCATAGTTGGTTGCATAAATAGGTCCGTTAAGTACTTCTTTTGCAATACCCCATCGTATGATATCACTACGTCTTAATCCTTCGAATGCAAACTCAACGCGTCTCTCACGCCTTAACAACTCACGCAAGGTTGCCTGTGTCGAATATTTATTTCTATCTACCATCGGCATCCCGGCACGTTTCCGCACCTCATCCATCAAATTGCAGGCTTCATCAAGATCTCTGTTGAGCTCGATCAATGCTTCTGCCTTTGATAAAAGCACCTCGGCATAACGAAAAACAATAAAATCGAGTCCTGTATTGTTGATATCCGAATATTGCGTAAGAGGCGACATATATTTACAGCATGTATATCCCGATTGTGAAGCATTACGTGAATCATTTGCATTATCCTTGTTCGGTTTCCCGTCTATAGTCCTATCGAGTGTATTATATATTCTGTAAACGCCGTTAGGATTCACCCAATCTGCTCCGGAGTACAAAACTGTTGCATAAAAACGGGGATCTCTATTCTTATAAGGATGAACCGGGTCATATTCTCCGTTTTTTTCAGCTTCTTCGATCGTCAGACCGGAAGATGTTTCATAAGCGTCGACCAAGCTTTGTATAGGAACAAATGCCGACCATCCCCCGTCGTTCGCATTACAAAATTCAATAATTGTCTGATTCTTATAATCATTCTCCACCTTTTTAGCAGCCAGGATAATCTCGCAATTATCTTCATTCGCTTCTTTAAACAAATCAGCATAAGGAGTCGTTCCGGCAGTAAACAAATTATAAACCCCCAGTTTCTCTATTTCATCGGCTGCTGCAATCGCTTCTTCATACTGCTTGTAATACAAACACATTCTCATTTTAAGTGCCAATGCCGCCCCTCTTGTGATACGACCAGACTCTTTAGGTGTAACATCCAAGTTTCCATCTGCCGAAAGCTCATTCAATTCATCCAATATAAATTTAACTATATCAGTTTCGGGCGATGCCGGTATTTTGGATTCTTCCAATGTAGATATAACTTCTGTTACCAAAGGAATATCTCCATAGGCTGTCGCCATCATATAATATCTCCAGGCACGAAGAAAGCGAACCTCATTCCTCAGTTGTTTCAGCCTGTTCGGATCTTTAAACGGAACTTCGGTGTTTTCGGTAAGAGCCAAGAAATTATTACAACGAGTGATCAAAGTATAATCAAACCATCCGATTCCTGGATTTGAATGCGTCGCTTTTCCGTTGGCATAAGCAGACCAATTCGTATTGATGGCACAATAGCCATTATCACTAAACACATCATTATAAACAGTAAACGTCTGATCCACATAGCCATCATAACAACCGACCACTAACATTTCAATATCTTTTTCTGTTTTCGGGAAAGTAGCAGTCGATAAAGAATCTTTAGGTGCACGATCCAGAGAACAAGAAGTAACCAGAATACCTATAATGAATAAAAATAATATCTTTTTCATACGATTAATCTTTATAAAGTGATAGAAATTCCAACCGAATTAGTTGTTATATGCGGATAATATGCTCCCCAACCGCTCGGAGCCTCAGGATCGATTCCTTCCGGACATTTTTTTATTGTCAGCAGATTTTGTCCGCTGTAATAAATACGGACAGAAGTTATCTTCATATTAGTACACCATGTCTTAGGGAATGTAAAGCCTACCTGTACATCCTTCAATCTCAGATAATTCGTATTGACCAGCCAGAAATCAGAAGTTGTCACTTCCGGCATATTATAAGTTCTGAATTTGGATGCACGCGGCATTTTATTCGTCGGATTTTCAGGAGTCCACCTATCCAACCACAACTTAGAAGGATGACCTGAATCACCGTTAAATTCACCGTACATTTCATCCGTAAAATAACGGGCAACGCCTGCCGCCCCTTGGAAGAATAAAGAGGCATCAAATAACTTCCATTTAGCCCCCAGATTAATACCAAATGTAAACTTAGGATTTTCTGAGTTCAGAATAATCTTATCCTTTTCATCGATGACATTATCCTTATTCCTATCGACCAGCTTAATGTCTCCTGGTATCAGACGTGCATTGTCAATCATCGTATATTTAGGAGCCTTATCTATCTCTTCCTGACTCTGGAAAATTCCGTCAGACTGGTAACCGTAGAATGCCTGATACGGGCGACCAACCATTGTTATGGTGCGGCTACCTTTCTGGTCGTCGAGATCTCCCAGTGACAATACTTTGTTTTTATTATAGGCAAAATTCACACCGGCATTAAAAGCCACCTGACTAATCTGCTTATTATAATTCAGAGAGGCCTCAATACCTTTATTGCTCATCTCACCGATATTGTCATAATATCCTCCGTAACCAAAGGTAGTAGGAACATTAACCTGCATCAAAATACCCGTCGTTTTACGATTATACCAATCAAGAGTCATCGACAACGAATTCAGTACAGTCATATCCAAACCAACTCCCCAGGTATAGGTTGTCTCCCATGACAAGTCATTTATTTTATTATTTGTCTGTGCTGCTCCAGTATTGATTACATTACCAAAAGGATATTTAGGAGATGTAGAATATGTATTAATATACGGATAATAATCATTCGGAATTTCCTGATTTCCTAATACACCCCAGGAAGCTCTGACTTTCATATCATCAACAAAAGTACGTGTACCAGCCATAAAATCCTCATTAGATAAACGCCAGGCTCCGGAGAAAGAAGGGAACCATCCCCATCTATATCCTTTAGCAAAACGGGAAGAACCATCCCCTCTGATATTACCTTCGAACAAATATTTATTATCAAAATTATATTTAGCTCTTGCAAAGAATGAATTCATGGCAAGTTCACGGGTATATCCGCTATTAGTCATTCCGACAACCGAACCTCCGTTCAGGTCGGTTACATCCGAAGAAGGAAAGTCTTTCCTGTAGGCTTTCGTTTCCTTGTATTTATACAATTCCGAATGGAAACCAGCCAATAGATTAACCGTATGCTTTTCTATAAATGTCTTATCGTAAGTCAACATAGCATCTGCTTGTGTACGGTTATTCGTATAATAAGATTGTGTATACTGGGTAGGTCCGTCATATTTGGCTTCATTATATTGAATTTCTTTTCTATATAAATTATAATCCTGATTTTGTACATAATATGAACCGTTCACTCTGGCTACCAATCCATCCAGAATATCATAAGAAAATTCCGCAAAAGCTGTAATATAGTCATTCTGTCTTTCACCTTTTGCCCCCGAATCCTGGAAAGCAATCGGGTTACCATCACTGATTGTTCCATATGTACCATCTTCATTCTTATAGGGAACCATCGGAGATATTCTATTTACTTGGCGGTAAGTCTGTTCGCTTGTTCCCGAATCCCAGGATATCGGATTTGTAGGCTCCTGAATCAAAGAATTGACATAATCCAGATTTATTTTGGATTTTAACCGCTCTGTAATTTTCATATCCAAGTTTACACGCAGGTTGAACTGCCTGCTTGCTGCATTTTTCACTATACCTTCCTGTTTAGAATATCCCAGCGAAGTACGGTAATTTACCCATTCGGTACCTCCACCGACACTTACATTATGCCGGTTGGTAAATCCGGAACCCACAAAGAAAAGTTTATTCCAATCTGTATTTGGATGTCCGTACGGATCGGTTCCATTTGCATACAAGTCGATATCGGTCTGAGAATAAGGCATACGCTTTGTAGCCTGTTCCGGGGTAGCACCTTCGGATATAGCACCCCAATATTCTGCTTCATTAGTCAACTGAGCTAATTCTGCCGAACTGGTACGCGGCATCAATTCCGAAGGGGAAGACCACCCGAAAAGAGCGTTGTAATTGATCTTGGGAGCCCCCTGTTTTCCCCGCTTCGTGGTAATAAGAATTACCCCGTTAGCAGCTTTAGAGCCATATATAGCAGCTGAAGCAGCATCCTTCAAGACAGATATACTTTCGATATCCTGTGTATCCACTATATTCATATCTCCTTCGATACCATCAATCAATACCATCGGTGTCGATACATTGAAAGAGCCGACACCACGAATAAGTATTTTGCCGGCATCCATACCCGGTTGTCCTCCACTATTTGTAACAGTCATACCCGGAACCAGGCCCTGTAATCCCTGAGAGACATTGGATATTGCACGATTAGCCAAAGATTCTGAATTTACGGTAGCCACCGATCCTGTCAGGTTTACTTTTTTCTGGCTGCCGTATCCGACAACGACTACCTCATCCAACGCCTGAGTATCTTCCTCCAAAATAACAGTCAATACTGTATTGTTCCCCACTTTTACTTCTTTAGGACGATAACCTATATAAGAAATCTCAAGAGTCGAACCTTCCGGCACTTCTATATCAAAATTACCATCCAGATCAGAAATTACTCCATTTACGGTTCCTATCTGAACAATATTTGCTCCTATAACAGGTTCGCCATTCGCATCTGTTACGGAACCTTTCACTGACTTATTTTTACCAGTACTCGTATTTTGAGGCTCAGACTCGGCAAGAACTACCTGAGTATCCCCTTTTATAGTATAAGAAACAGGAATCTGCCCCACAATCTGTCCCATCACGGCTTCAATACCCTGATCGTTCACTTCAACGGTAATCGGAGTAGTCATACCAAGAAGTCCTTTCTTATAGAAAAAGCGGTATTTGCTCACCTTTTCAATTTGCTTCACCACTTCCGAAGCGGGTTTGTCTTTGATATGTATGGTTATCTGAGCGTGAATCTCCAGCAACGGAAAGGTTAACAAGATTGTCAGAAAAACCATCTGTTTAAATAAATGCTTCATGTTACTCATTTTTCTTTTAATTAGAAATAAGATGTAGATAAAATAAATGTTTGTAACTTTGTAAGCAGAAGAGTCCCGTTAACAACGGCCGGTCTCCTACATCGGCTGTATCAACATAAGGGATATCTGCAAAAACAGTAATGAGGAGGTAGCTCGAAAGAGTTACCTCTTTTTGTTAATTTTTTATTCCTTTCTCATAGGCGTTGTATTAGATTAGACATATTCGTTTTATTTTTCCGTACGGTTAACTCCTGCTAAGGAACCCTCTTTCTCAAAAATACAGTATCTCCTTTATTTTCATATACAACCGGAGTTGTCAGGTTAATAATGTCGATAAAGTTTTCAAGGTTGTTATTTCGAATGGTTCCTATGTAACATACTTTTTTCAAAGATTCGTCTTCTATACATATTGTTGTATTATACAGGCGACTCATAATATGGGTTATCTCCTCCAAAGACTCACCGTCAAATGTGATCTCATTTTTTCTCCAAAGAGCTATATTCTGCATACTCTCATCTTTGTACCGGGAAAAACTTCGGTTCAATAAATCGACCTTAACCGACTCATGCGGCTTGAGGATTGCCACATGACGATCATAGCTTACCCTGACAGAACCGGAAAATAACGATGCAATAATTTTATTATCATTCTGATACGCATTAACATTGAATGAAGTCCCCAAAGCTTCGACCTGCATACCTTTTGCTTCTACAATAAAGCGTTTATCCGGATTTTTGGCCACTTCAAAATAGGCCTCTCCTACTAATGTTACGTTACGTTCTTTCAAGCCATAATCTGCCGGATAACTAATTTTTGTATCGGAGTTCAGCCACACTTTCGTACTATCAGGCAAAGTAATGAATGCCCGTTGCCCTTTTTCTGCCAATACCGTGAAATTCTGTGTCGACAGTTGCTTTTGTTTATCGTTCATACGATAATTAACCAGGCCTAAAACAATGATAATACAAGCTACCGCAATCTGTGGCCAAACCTTCCATGAAAAACGTGAACGTAATAAAATAGTTTTAGTTTTCTTCTCATCCAACTCCCGGCTCAGCCTGCGGTACATACGTTCCTGTACATCCCTGGGCATCTCATCCGGACTCTCTTTCCATGCTGTCTCAAAAAGCATGAAGAACTCCTCTTTGGATGCGCACTGCCGGAACCATTCCATCAACTGCCGGTTTTCTTCTTCGGTAGTCGTACCTGCTATCAGACGGTGAAGTAATTCTATTCTCATTATTAATCCGTTTATATATTATAGTGGGATAAATATACCTACTACTTAGTCAAAAGATAAAACAAGCTCATTTTTAACTTTAGTTCACAAACAAGCTCTACTTAAAGACAAGGAATATTCAGAAAAGAGGGAAGTCCGTTTTATAAGGAAAGATAGATAAGAATAAAAGCGACCGCTTTATTTCCAAGCACTTTACGAAGTTCTTTCAGAGCCTGATAGATATGTGCTTCTACCGTACGTTCAGACAAGGATAGTCTTTTCGCAATTTCTGCATGCGACAAGTTTTCAAAACGGCTCATGATAAAAACTTTCCGCCGCATTTCCGGAAAGGAAGAGATGACATTGAAAATATATTCTCGTAAGGAGTCGGCTTCAATCGCATCTTCTTCCGAGCTGGAAACCAGTTTCGCATCCCTGATTTCTTCCACCGGAAGGTTTCTATGAAGGGCTTCTTCCACATATTTATAGGCTAAATTACGGGCGATGGTCGAGATATAGGCTTCAAAGTTAAGCTCAGGTAATATATTTCCACGCTTTTCCCAAATAGTCAGGAAGAGTTCCTGAACGACATCTTCTGCCAAATCAGCGTCATTCAGCAAATACAGAACGGTGTTGTATACCTTCGGACTGTACCGCCAGTAGACAGTATTAAAAGCATCCCTGTCTCCCTCCTTCAGACGATATAAAAGTTCACTATCCATGTTTATACTGTAATTCTCCTCATTAAATAGCTGTCAGGTTAACAATTCGGCAAAAGATAATTATTTTTCACCTAGCAACATATCCTAATTCCGATACAAATATAAACCTATTATTATTATTACAAATAGTATTTGCCAATACATGAACCACAAAGTTATAAACAACCGGATCACAGTTATTTCTTGGAAACCGTCACATATCGTAAAAGTTCGCAATGCCCGCTGACATCCATTATTCCTTTTTTGAACAATTCGCTTTTCAACCTCTTAAACGAGACTTCTCCAAAGTTATGTAGTGTTTTCAATCTTTCTATCTCTTCATTTTCTAAAATATATCTCACTAAATCTTCCAACGTATCTATATGATTATCTCTTAAGGCATTATAGGTCCTTGTATCCAGATCAAGAGAGACAGTCAATGGCTTCTTCAGCAAAAGTTGCTGGTTCTCTAATGAAATCTTTTCCCCGGCAAACTTCATTCGCAAATCTTGCTCAGACTGCAGTTTCTTTATTCTGGCATTCAATGATATTATCTTCGATTTCAGTTCCCAGATTTCCTTATCTTTCTTTTCGCTCTCATCCAGATAACTCCTAATAAATCCGGTTTGACTACCGATATCCACCAGGGCTTCCTGAAATATGATCTTTACTTTGCGTTGTGTAATTTTCAGATGTTTTGCCACCTTTTTAATACTTATATGGGTTGCCAACGCATGGAATACGAATTTTTTGTTCTCAGAGTTAAGCAAGTTGCGCATTTCCGTTATAATAAACAGATATTCCGGAGTGAGCTTTTTAAATGATTCATATACAACATCTTTTTCGGTCACGTATTTTTTGGGGGGTACAGGTTGTGGCTGTGCTTCTACGTGTTGTTGCTCAGGCACGGAAGGTTGTTCTTCGGGTGTTGGAGAGACAATAAGAACTTCTTCCTGCAACGTTGCGTCAGGAGCTGTAAATGCGTTATTTACAAGACAAAGCTTCTGTTCTCGGGTAAAAAGAAGTTTTGCATAATCGCGTAATCTAGTTAACATACTCATCATAACATAAATAGTTTAGTTAAGTCAAAATATAAAGAATGTGATATTACTATATCAGCCGAAATTAGAACCGGGGATAATTTATGCAAACTGAAATAAAACTTTAAAATACCTTTTTTCCATAATTATAACGGAAGGAAGTCAACGCCATGGCTTCTAAAACATTCCCCACAGGAACAAAGGTAACAGATATGATTAAAAAAACAACAGATTACGGTAAGAAAATCAATGCTAAAGATTAAAACTGCCCTATCCTCGCGAACCAGACAGCTATTTACATATTTGAATATATTGTATATTATTTCAAATATGAATAGTTGGGAGCTTATAAAAAAGCCCTAACCCCCTTTTAATGTTTACCAATCCTATCTCCTTTCGCATCTTCTACATATATGAATCCAAAACCTGTTATCTTCTTTTTACAAAGAAAGCCAGAATATCCCATGCCCCAATATTCATGGCTAGGTAAAATACATAAACATCTGAATATTTTACATAGCATGGAGGAAAAGAAAAAAGCAGGACAGATTGTTATTTCCCATATGAGTAGGTAAGGGCTTGTCCTTATATTTGTCTCAAATAAAATAAGTTCGATATGGAAAGAGAAACACAGGGAAGCACGGATTTATGAGATGAATTACCTATATTTCCGCGTTCACCTGAGTTTCTTTCAGGTCAGGTCTTTTCTAATTCACTTTTCCGGTACTTACATCCACGATAGTACCGCTAATAGTACGATTTCCATTCGGACCTGTAATATAATAAACAACCAATACTTTACTATTATCAATTACTACCGGCCATGAATATCCCACATCGGTACCGCGACCATTATCGTCACGCAGAATAAACTCTTCAGCGGTAGCAAAATCTGAACATTCGGCATCCAGTATTTTGCATCTGATGCCACAAGGTTCCTGACGATAACCATAGGTCAAGAAAACACGGTCATCCGGAAGTCTTACAGCAGCCAAGGCATGCCCGTTGAAGCCCATAGTCTCCCACTTGAAGGTCTTACCCCCATCGGTAGAACGTGATATGCTTGTCTTCATATCATCCATACGAATAAAGGCAACAATATCACCTTTAGGCGTTTCATAAACCGAAGCCTCTCCAAAAGAATGTCCGCTATCGGCAGCAACCTCTCCCGAATAGCTCCAGGTACGGCCACTATCATCCGAAATAAGCAAATGATTAGAGAATCTTTCTTGTGTTGCATCATCCAGACGAGTCACGACCCAATATACACGCCCGCTTTTACCCTGATACAATGCGCCACGGTTATAAGCTGCCAACGGATCGCCAAATACGTCTTTATAATCACTACCGTCTACCCTAGGAGGATAAATAGGTGAAGACCAAGTCTTGCCATTATCGCTAGAACGTAATACATATCCACCCAACGAAACAAATCCCCGGTTATAATACACCGGTTGCTTCAATCCATTAGCCCGTTCCGCACTCAGCTTACACCAGCCGTAACCCGAACAAAGTAACGTACCGTCATTCAATTTCAGCAAACAAGGGTCTTGTGCACCACCATAAGGATGGGCATAAATCATTTCAGCATCCTGCGTCCAGTTTTCCCCATCATTGGAGCGCACCAGTTTCAGGTAACTATTAACATGAGTAAACGAATAGTTAGTTTCACCAAATAATAAATTGTCGGGGGCACTACGAAATGCCACCAAGTATTCACCATCGTTTTTTACAACAGAGGGTGATGTCACATAAAATTCGGGATTCTCATAAATCACTATATCTTTTATTTTCGTAATTTTATTTTCAATTGGCAACTCAGGATCTTCACCCTCGGGTGTCACAGGATCTGAGTCTTTACACGAAGGGCACACCAAAATAAACGATAACAATAAGACTGCAACCACGCCTGTCTTCCTAAAATTCAATATAATAGATTTCATAAACTTATTTATATTTTAGTATGATAGTCACAAGGTATCTTCAACCCTGCTTATTAATTTTATTATAGGGGGAAACCAAAACCTTGCTGTTCATCATTTCCCCCAATCAATTACATCAGTCTGTTTACTATTTCTGAGGTTCTATTTCAATAATACTTCCGGCTATATGACGCCTAGGATCACCTCCCGGACTAGTGATATAATACACTACCAACACACGGTTATTATCCATCACTACCGCCCACGGATACCCAACATCAGTACCTTGTCCATTATCATCGCGAATGATAAATTCTTTCGACTCCTTATAGTCGGTACCTTCGGCATTCAATATTCTGGCTCTTACTCCGCAAGGTTGTCTACGATAGCCATAAACCAGCAAAATTCGTTTATCCGGAAGTCTTACAGCTGTCAGAGGTAGTCCGTAGAAACCCATGTCTTCACATTTGAAACTCTTACCTCCATCGGTAGAACGTCCTATCATAGCGTTTCCTGGATAATCGGAACGAATGAAAGCCAAAATATCGCCTTTAGGAGTCTCATAAGTTGAAACTTCATTACACATAGGTACACCACCCGGATGTACTTCCGACATATATTGCCAAGTAAGCCCCTTGTCGTCCGATACGATCAAATGCGTAGAAGTTTTCTCTAATGGGAAACCGTCCATACGAGCTACAACCCAATAGATCCTACCGTTTTCACCTTCATAAAGTGCACCACGATTGTATGCCGGATACAATTTACCTAAGGGATTATAGTAGACAGTTCCTGGTAAACTGGGCGGATAAATAGGACCTTGCCAGGTCTTTCCATTGTCTATAGAACGCATAATATATCCACCAATACCCGCAAAACCATTATTAAAATACAACGGTTGTTTCAATTGGCTTGCCGCTTCCTGAGTCATATCGGACCAACCATAACTGGTACAAAGCAAAGTTCCATCACTCAACTTCAACAAGCAGGGATCCTGTGATCCTCCGAAGGGGTGAGCGACAATCAATTCCGGATCTTCAGTCCAGTTTTCCCCATCTTTAGAACGTACCATCACACAATGGCTATTAGGATCGGTGTGGTCATACCATCCTCCTAACAATACTTTGTCCGGAGCACGACGGAAAGCCACCAGATACTCACCCTCGCTCTTTACCACCGATGGAAAAGTACAATAAAACCTCTCATTTTTATAAATCACAAAATCCTTTACCTTTCGCATTCCCGGACCGTTATCTTCCGCCATCGTAGGTTCCGGAGTACTTTCATTTGCTTTAACGACATTTCCCGAATGAGTTGTCAATGTAAACAACATTAACAAACCACAATAAATACCTGTTTTCTTTATATTTGATAAAATAAGTTTCATACATGCCTTTTTTAGAATTCGACAAAAGTTTTATATCGCACATTCTTAATTATTGCCATCCGGGAGTTTGTGTCAATACTCCTCCCGACAAATTGATTTCTTTTTGACTGATTTGCAGGAAACCGCCGGTAGCCCGTATACGTTCAGTCAGATTGAAATTGATCTTATCTTTCGTTCCACAATTCCAAACTTCTACTCCATTTTGATTTCTGTCGATGACAGCACCGGCCTCTTTACCATACCATCTTAACAGATCGTAATAGCGAGATGATTCAGCAAACAGTTCGTAGAGTCGTTCACGCTGCAATGCCTCCAGAGAATAGGCAGGT
This sequence comes from Parabacteroides sp. ASF519, assembly GCF_000364265.2. Taxonomy (NCBI): domain Bacteria; kingdom Pseudomonadati; phylum Bacteroidota; class Bacteroidia; order Bacteroidales; family Tannerellaceae; genus Parabacteroides; species Parabacteroides sp. ASF519. The sequence continues at coordinate 314,158 of NZ_AQFV02000006.1, forward strand.
AACGGTTTCAGACCAGCTCTTTTCCTTACGGTATTCATACCGTCGGGTGTTTGAGTCAATTCGGAATGCATCAGCAGGACGTCGGCAAAGCGTATCAAAACCAAATCTTGTGTGTTTGCAAAAACATAATCGTCGTTGGCATTGTCAGTAAATACCGAATATAGCGAATAGGTCTTAGCTTCTTTATTTTTCCAAACGTTGATAGGGACATACTTTTTCTGCCACCACCCTGTCATCAACATTTTAGTGGATACGATCGTTTGCTCGGGATTTACAATTCCTTCAGCCGGGTCGTTTACATTGAATACCGTACCGCTCCGACGAATGACATCGTCGGGTTCATCACGCATCCACTGCTCCACGATACGAGGATTCACAAAACCACATCCCCAACCTTTACCAAAAGGAAAGATTGCCGCTTCGTCGGCTACATCCGGGAAACCGTAAAAAACACAAACATCGTTATGATAATTAAGTCCCCAGTTACCATTGATACCAAACTGGATAGCAAAGACAGTCTCCTTATTTTCACCCGTTTCTCCGATCCATTTCAGATTTTTACCTTTATTGTAAGCATAATCTTCACCCGTATACTCGTTGGTATATGGCCACAATTCACGGAAATCGCGCACCAATCCATGTCCGCTATTTTGAATACAATCGTTCAGATAACTTATTACTTCATCTTTTCCAACATTCCCTCCTTCAAAAAGTGGCAAGGTTTCCGATTTATAATAACCAGTATAGAACAAGAATACACGTGCCATCATCGCCTCGGCAGCCCATTTACTGGCATGCCCCAAATCCGACTTCAGTATACTGGCAAACGGAGTGGCAGGTAACAGTTCGATAGCTTTTTTCATATCCGAACCGATTAATGCAAAAACCTCCGCAGCAGAAGTACGTGGAATATTGGACACATCAGATGTAGGATACAATGGCACATCACCATACATGCGCGTCAGATCAAAATAATACATACCACGCATAAAATGGGCCTCTCCCAACACCTGTTTTTTGGTTGTCTCCGATTTGAATGATATTTGATCGATCGCTTCGATCAGTTTATTACAACGGTAAACACCTTTGTACAATCTCGGCCAACGATTGGAGAACATCTCTATCGTATAGTCATTCAGATTTTCTTCATACAACATTTCCGGAGAAGAACCCGGCACATCGCCACCAAACATCTCATCAGAAAAGATCGTAGGCCCCATAAAAGAAGCTACTTGATTTTCATGCATAATATGATAGCATCCGGCCAATGCTTGTTGGGCATCGTTTTCCGTAAGCGGGAAATTCTGCTCACTTTTCTGAGTCCTGTCTTTCATGTCTAAGAAATCGTCACATTGAACAAAGGCTATCGACAACATCACCAATGTCGCACAACGTATGAAATTATATACTTTTTCCATTACTATTAGAATTTAATATTAGCACCAAATAACAATGTTCTAGGAGTCGGATACATACCGACATCAATACCTTTCGCCCAATAGTTCATACCGAAACCGATTTCCGGCTCCATGCCATAATAACCGGTAAAGGTGTACAAATTCTGTACCGTCATATACAGTCGCGCCTGACTCAGAGGCATTTTGGGGAATAACTGCTTGAAGTCATACCCTAAGGTAACGTTCTGTATACGTAAATAATCGCCGTTTTCAATATAAATGTCAGAAAAATCATTCCAGTTACGAGTAGAAGCAGCATCAATCCGTGGATAACGATTGGAGGTTCCTTCACCATGCCAACGATTTTCGTACACATGTACAGGCCAGTTTTGTTTATAATTGTTCACATCTTTATAAGTGGTAGCAATCTGATTTCCCAAAACTCCACTGGTTACAACAAGAAGATCGAAACCTTTGTAAGCGAAATTCAAAGTAAGACCAAACGTTGCATTTGGGTTAGGATCTCCAATCATAACCCGATCATCGGCATCTATCCTTCCATCATCGTTAGTATCCAAGTAAATCAAATCTCCCGGTTTGGCGTCATTCAGTTTCGCCCCTGGATAATTATCTATCTGTTCGTAATTCTGGAACACACCATCTGTTTTGTATCCATAAAAATATCCGATCGGATATCCTTCTTGTGCACGATAGATAGAAACAAAATTCGTAACAAAGGAACTAGCCTCGCCATCAATATAACCTTCATTATTAGCGATACGGGTCACCTTGTTCTTATTGACACCCACATTAAATGTTGCTCCATAGTTGAAACTTCCAACATGATCATTCCAGTTAAGCGAAAGTTCTATACCATTATTTTTCACATCTCCCCCATTAATATACGGAGCACCAGCACCGTAAGAGGCCAAAATAGGAGCCTGTACAAGCCAATCTTTCGTCTTTTTCTGATACCAATCAAAAGTAAGGCCCAAACGCCCGTCAAAGAAACGTGAGTCGAATCCCAAGTCGAACTGTTCGGAGGTTTCCCAGGTAACATCTTTATTTTGCAAAATACTGGGGTAAGCTCCCACTGTCCACGTACTCTTATCTTTGCTGAAGAAATAATAGGAATTATTGAATGAATAGAGTGCCATATATTGGAAAGGAGCAATATCCTGATTACCGTTCTGTCCCCAACTAACACGGATTTTGAGAAAGTCCATCCAAGTTTTCGTCGATTCCATAAACTTCTCATTGCTCATCACCCAACCGGCAGATACAGACGGAAAATATCCCCAACGATTGCCACGCGCAAAATTGGAAGAACCATCAGCACGCATAATCAAAGACAACAGATAAGTCTCTCTAAAGTCGTAGTTCACACGTCCGAAAAAAGAAGAGATCGCTGTTTCATTGAATGGCGCACCTCCAACATACGTTCCACTCGGGTCGAAAGTTTGAATATTACTCAAGTAAGCATAGTCCAAACCTTCAAAGCTAGTATTTTTGTTTCCTCCACTAATGCTTTCTCCTAAATTTGCCTTATCAATAGATTGCCCGATAAGCGCACTGAAATTGTGATCGTCTTTAATTTTGAACCGATAAGACAATGTGTTTTCCCATTGATATCCGTAACGTTGCTCCTGCCCCTGAGCCACTGTCGCTTCATTACGATATAAAGTAGGACACAAATAATACACCGGTCCATACGCCCGACGAGAATGAGTATTAAACGAAAATCCGAAATTAGTCTTGAATACAAGATTTTTAATCGGCTGGACTTCAGCATATATACTACCAATCAGGGAGTTTCTCTTATTTACAACCTGCGCATTGTTATAGTAATAATTACCGATAGGGTTGGGAGTCGGAGTATCATAAGTCAACGCCTCATGATAATCTCCCTTTTCATTCATAAGGGGCATCAGTGGGTTTGCCTGCAAAATGGAACGGAGGGAATTGTTGAACTTATTGCCAGTACCGAATTCTCCATCCTCCTTTTTATAGGTATAGAGCAATGTTTCACCGAACTTTAAGATATCATGCGACTTGTTTTTAATGATAGAATGTTCGGTATTAATACGTAGAGCATAACGGGTATATTTCGGAACAATAGGCTGACCTATGATACCTTCCTGTTCCGTATCTGAAATACCAATCGAATAAATCGATTGCTCCGTTCCTCCTACGATATTGAGTGAATGGTTCTGGATCAAGGCATTTTTGTTCTCGGCCTCATCCAACCAGTTCGTTCCCGTCCATCCGTTTTGTATGTCATTCCAATTGGAAAGTGTTGAAAAATCCGGATCGGGTGTTCCAATATTATAATTCGCTTCGTTTTGCAAATCTATATATTGTTGAGCGTTCAGCATATCAATCTTTTTACTGATATTCTGAAACCCCACATAACCGTCATATGAGATATGAGCCTTACCAGCTTTACCGCGTTTAGTGGTAACCAGGATCACACCATTGGCTGCACGCGCACCATAAATGGCCGATGAAGCCGCATCTTTCAACACATCGATCGATTCAATATCAGACGGGGTAACCAGATTGATATCACCGCCCACATAACCGTCAATGATATAAAGCGGATCAGAATTTCCGATAGTACCTATACCGCGCACATTTACCTTAAAACTACTCCCCGGTTTACCCGATTCCTGTACAATAGTCACACCCGGAGACTGGCTCTGCATGGCAGTTAAAGGAGAGGTTGTACTCAGTTTTTGCAAATCTTCGCCTTTTACTTGTATCGTAGCACCGGTAGTCAATTTTTTCTTCTGCACACCGTAACCAACAACAACCACTTCCTCCAAACTCTGAGTATCTTCCTGTAGTCTTACTGAAATCGTATTCTGCCCTTGCAGGCTAATTTCCTGACTGATATATCCTATATAAGAAACCAATAAGGTGGATCCGGATACATTCAATGAGAAATTTCCGTCGATATCCGTTATCGTACCGTTTGTTGTCCCCTTTTCAACAACATTAGCCCCGACAATCGGTTCTCCATTTACATCGGTCACTATCCCCTTGATCATTTTTACCTGTTGTTTTTCTAGGGACAGCTCATGTTCTTTTTCTTTATACAGAACAATATGCTTATCATTGATCACATATTTCACATCGCTGTTTTTCAACAATTTATCCAATACTTCCGACACGCTCTTATCTTTAACGTCTACAGACACTTTCCGGTCGGCATTGATCTGTCTCAAATTATAAGTGAAATAGAACGAACTTTTCTGTTCTATAATCGAAAGCACCTCTTGTAAAGGTTTGTTTTTAATATTTAAGGATAACCTGACTGTTTGTGAATAAGTCACACTAGCTGTGATTTGCATAGTGCCTAATAACAAAAATAATAGGATACATCTCATAATAATCAGACTTTTTCGAAGCCACGGCGAATTAAGCACATCGCCAATTGTGCTTTTCACGATAAAATTCATACATTTGTATTGTATTAGTTAGTAATAAATTTAGGTGTCTCTAATAAGTTACTTGCTAAATTCGAACCGGAGATGTTTGCGGCATCTTCGGTTCTTTATTTTTATATTCCGGTTTATATCATAGGCACATTATTTTGTAGGGTTACAGATTTTTATTTGATCTCCATGAATTCTATAATCCAATTTACGAGTATCTTTCAATAAAGCCATTACCTGGCCTATCGTAGCCGTTTCTTTAAAACGACAGGTAAAAATTTCGGCTGATAATTCTTGATCTGTTATTTCGATACGTACATTAAATTTCCGTTCCAACTCATTTACTATTTCATCCAACCGCTGGTTGATATAAGCAGCTTCACCCAATGTCCAGGATTTGATTACATTCGTGTCAACCTTATCATTTATCACCAGTCCGTTCTTTTTAGAATAAGCAACCTGCTGATCCGGTTTCATTGTCACCTTATGTTCGTTGTCATTCGTCACAACTTCTACTTTACCATCGGCCAAGGTAACAAAAGAGGATTCATTCTCATAAGCTTTCACATTAAACTTCGTGCCCAGCACCTTTACTTTCAGCAAATCGACATGAACAGTAAAAGGTGACTTTTCATTATGTGCCACTTCAAAAAATCCCTCTCCCAGGAGTGTCACACTTCTCTCTTTAGAAGAAAACCGGGTCGGATAAGTAAACTTAGTCCGTGAATTAAGCCACACTTTTGTTCCATCCGACAAAGTTAACGACACACGCTGCCCACCTGGTACCTCCACGACATTCATTTGCGCCGGTTCGTCTTGCAACTGTATATAGATGTTTACACTCAATAACCCGATTAGAACGGCAGCAACCGCATATTTTATCCAGAAAAAAGAAAAAGAACGAGTGCGGGGTTCATGTGTCACCTCTTTTTTCTGTAATTCAGAAATAAAACGGATATATGCAGTTTCAATCTCTTTTTTATCCGAAAAGCGTAACTCATCCTTCAGTCCCCAAATACGTTCCATCTCAAACAACCAATCGGCATTGGCCTGATCGGCAGCAATCCATTTATCCAGTTCTCTGATTTCAGCAGGAGTACAACGATGACTCAAATATTGTATTAACAGATCTTCATTCATACTTCTTTTTATTTATATATAAAGAAGACAACCGACAGATCCGAAACTACGTAGTCAAAATCAAAAAAAAAATCAATTTAAATGACAAAAGGCAACAAAAAGCAACAGAAGGTCCTTCAAATCCTCCCGCAGAAAAAGGACAGCATGCCGTATATGGCTCTCTACCGTACGATGTGAAATAGCCATTATCTTTGCTATTTCTTTATGTGACAAATCATGATAATAGCATAACCGGAAAGCCTCAGCAGTTTTAGGCGGTAATTTTTCTACTGACAGTTCTACAACCTCCCTGATATTCTGACTGATCACCTGTTTCAATACATCATTGGAATCGGTCTTATTATTAAAAAAAGCTATACGCGCTTCGGCAATCCGTATTCTAGCTTCATATTCTTCTACAACCAATTGGTGTTTCAGATAATTTAAACATCTGTTTTGTAGCCATTTATAAAGAAAAGACTGAATATTGTCCGCATCTATCAACTTTTTCTGCTCCCAATAAGAAGCAAACACATCTTGTACTAAATCTTTTGCTACATGTTCATCCACAAAGCGACAGGCTAAAGCCATTAATTTCGGATAGAAACATTCAAAAAAAGATTTGAAAACAACCTGATCTCCATCTTTTACTTTTTGTATATCTATTGGTAGTTGCACAATTTATGATTTTTCCTTTTGCAAAATAAGCATTTATATTTATATCTTATTCACAAAATCCCATATTTATTCTCTATTCAAATGAGATTGTATTGAAAATCATTATATAAATAAACATAAAAAAGAGGCGCCTAACGATCAGCGCCTCCTCTTACTATTTATAAACTATCATTCAACAAATTCATTGAAATACCGAATGCACTCTTTTATATCCGGCACGGAATTTTCCCAGTTGTATTCGTATTCAATAGAGAAAACACCTTTAAAATGCTGCCGTTTCAACTCATGCAACATTCCTTTCACGTCGAGGATACCGGTTCCCCAGATTACGTCGTGTTGCTCTTTTTCTCCTTCCTGTTTTGCTGCAATGTCTTTGAAATGGAGAGAAATGAGGCGTCCTTCGAGTTTTTTCAGGCAATCCAGCTGGTTCAGACCCTCACGACGCCAATGGCCGACGTCCGCACAGGAACCGATCAGCTTGCTACGGCCGGCGATCGCTTGCAACAGATTATCCGGATTCCAATAGTCGGATGGTTGCGGGTGGTTGTGCACAGAGATTTTTATGCCGTACTGCTCAGCCAGTTTTTCTACGAGGTCCCAGTCGTTTAAGGCAGGCTCGCAGGTGATAAACTCCATGTCCATATCTTTTGCAAATCTGAACATCTTCTCCCAGTCTTCCGACTTATCGGCCACATACACACCCGTAGCTATAATTTTTATACCTTTGGAAGCAGCCAATTCTTTCAGCTCTTTCCGGGTCTGGGTATCCAGGTCGAAACCAAAGACTTTATCGCCCCATTTTCCGCCCAGCTTATGGCCCGGATATACTTCTATATACTTCACTCCCAGTTCCTGAGTTTTATCCAACGCTTCCGTCAGCGGAAAGAGATGGAATGTATAAGACTGTATGGCTATCCTCCAATCTTGTTTTTCCGCTTTCGCCTGTTTGCAGGCAGACAAAAAGCATGCAAACAACAAAAGACAAACAACGGGGAATAATACTTTCTTTATTTGTTTCATAACATTATTCTATTAATTATTCAGGCATATCGGGTAACGAGAAGCCATTTTCGTAGGTATGCCTGATCCATTCGGATGCCATATCTGCCGCACTGAAGTCGGCATAACGCCGGTCGAAACGGGGATCTCCGTCAATTACCTTGAAATCGTCTACCGTTACAATCTTTATCTTATCATTGGGGGAAATATTCGTAAAACGCATATTTTCGCCATCCCATTGGAGTTCACGATGGAGACCGTATAAACCGGAGAGACGGACAGCCAGAACGCCCATCACAACCATCTCATTGAAAGGTCCGGAGAACTGGAAGTTGGACGATGCCTCCGTTCTACTACCCGCCGGTTCCTTACACGCACGAATCCAGTCCTGTTCATGTGCATTCGTATTCCAGATATCGCCGTTACCTCCTTTGACACGAGGTATAGTCGGTTTAGGCTGGTTGAAATTCTCCATGGCAGAGAACGGCAACAATGTGGGATTCATACCATAACAACCGGTCATGATCTTCCCTTTCGTTCCGACGAAGATAATGCCTCCGTTCTCATCTCCCATCATCTCCCCGTCTTTCAACTCTTCCGGCCGGGGCGGCATCAGGCCACCGTCATACCAATATACTTTCACCTCCGGCATCTTCACGTTGCCTTTTGACGGACGTGCCGGGAAGGTATAAGTCACCACCTGGGCATGAGGAGGGGAATACAGGTTGCTAAGGGTAGAGCTGCCGATCACACTTGTCGGATACTTCAGATCAAGCGCCCAATAAAGCGGGTCCATGATATGACAGGCCATATCGCCCAGTGCGCCGGTACCGAAATCCCACCAGCCACGCCAGTTCCAGGGAGTATAAACGGGATTGTACGGACGTTTCCGGGCAGGGCCGATAAACAGGTCCCAGTCCAGCGTCTTGGGACATTTCACGACCGTTTTCGGTTCCTGCAAACCCTGCGGCCAGATAGGACGATCGGTCCAGCAATGTACCTCATACACATCTCCTATTATACCGGATTGTATCCATTCCGCCACCTGGCGGCACCAGTCGAAAGAGTTGCCCTGGTTACCCATTTGTGTCGCCACCTTATATTTTTTAGCCAGACGGGTAAGCAGACGGGATTCGTAAACAGAATGTGTAAGCGGTTTCTGGGTATAACAATGCTTGCCCAGCGTAATTGCATGGGCGGTCACACCGGCATGGGTATGGTCCGGGGTAGCCACCATTACAGCATCGATTGAACTGCCGATCTCATCAAACATCACTCTCCAGTCTTTGAACCTGCGGGCATTAGGATAATCCTTAAAGGTCTTATCCGCATAGTGCCAGTCCACATCACATAGGGCAACGATATTCTCCGTGCTCATGTTCGCCAGGTTACGGCGTCCCATTCCACCGACTCCGATCCCGGCAATATTCAGTTTATCACTCGGTGCTGTAAACCCGAAAGAACGCCCCAGTACATGTCCGGGAACGATGGTAAGACCGGCGGCGGCAAAGGCCCCGGTCTTGATAAATGTTCTTCTTGAAATGTTCGTCATGGTATTCTTTATTTATTGTTTAGCATCCCACCACATACGGGTTGTCGTTTTATCCTCACCGATACGGGATACCGCTGCATTATAATTATCTTCATTCACAATAGCTTCCTGTGCCGGATACGTAATACGCCGGACAGATCCCCGCCAGTCACGTTCGCCGGCTTTTACTACATAACCCGGTTCGGGAGCAACAAAAGGCTCCAGATCAGGGATGTTCAGACGACGATAATCATTCCAGGCTTCCCAACCGTTATCCGGGAAATTCGCAAAATACTTCTGGGTGATGATCTTCTCCAACTGGGAGTCGTGTGAAGTTCCTTTATTTTCGAAGGGAACGGTCGTCCCGTAAGCATTCGGCATTGTCGATTTCATATATTTATCGACAGTATCGTCCGGAATTCCGGCTTCTGCCATAGAGGCTTTGATCCCTTCTTCATAGAACTCTTTTGCAGAGCCTCCCATATTCCAGCCACGGAGTGCCCCTTCCGCACGCAGGAAACATATTTCGGCGTAATACATCAGAATCTGGTCGCGGTTAAACTGGATAGTAAAAGGAACTCCCGGGGTCTTCGTGTCGCTCACATAATAGACTCCAATGCGGGAGTTATTCGTCCGGGAATTCTCGGGAAGTTCTCTTTCCGCTACCGGCAGACCGGACGGAACACCTTTCCATCTTCCCCGGAAATCTTCAGTTGCACCATTATACTCGTTAGTCACATTAAAATAAACAGGACCGCGCGGATCGACACAGGCAGGAACATTCGTATATCCTTCTCCTTCCGGGAACGGGATACCACCCAAACCAGTCAGCAATTTCTCCATCGAGTAACTCATGGTCTGCCGTTTCCCGTTGAACAAATGAGCATTCGCATAATAGAACCGTCCATCAAAGATATAACTCTGGCAACGCCAGATCTTCACATTATCGTTGTTTGATGCGAGTAATGCACCTGCTGTCACGGCGGCTTCGGCTTCTTCTTTCGCTTTCGCCGGGTCGACTTCCGTCAGGCGCATGGCAAGACGCAACCGCAAACTATTGGCGAAACTTTTCCAACGGGTTATATCTCCATTGAATATCAAATCACCTTTACCAGGGGTCGCTCCTTGTACGTCCAATGCGGCAGACGCTTCCGCCAACTCCTTGAACATATCATAATAAATATCTTTCTGAGGATCATAGGGCGCAGCCAGGCCGGAACCATCGGCAGCCTTAAAATAAGGGATATCCCCCCACAAATCGGTAGCCCTGTGAAATAGCCAGACTTTCCAGATACGAGCTATCTGAACGGTATTTACCAATTTGGGATCGTCAGAATAGTTTTTAATTATTTCATTCAGTGCATCGATCCATTGCCAGTGCATATTCCAAAAATCCTGTGTCCAGCTTTCTACCGGCACACAGTTGTTAGAGGCATATTTATCATTTGCAAAATACTGCGCGAAATTATCCACATACAGGTTGTGAATACGCTGATACATATCTACATCCAGTGTTCCTTTTATCATCGTCGGAGTCAACAGGAACGTGGGATCGACGGTCTCCGGTGTCGGGTCGTTCGGATTGAGGTTGATACTATCGAAACTCTCGCACGAGGTTAAAGCTACTCCGCAAAAAGCCAAACCTAACAAATATGATTTTATATGTATATTCATATCAAATACTATTAATGATCCAACAATCGTTTAGAAAGAAACATTCAGGTTGAAACCGAAACTACGCATGGATGGCAGTGAGGCATATTCAATACCCTGCCCGTTTCCCGTACTGTAAGAAGATTCGGGATCATACCCCGGAATATTGTTTTTAATCAGCCACAGGTTACGACCTACAAAACTCAGTTTCAGATTGGTAAACGGAGTTTTGGCCAGCATCTTATTAGGAAACATATAGCCAATAGTCAATTCACGTAACCGAAGATTGGTTCCATCGTAGATAAATTCTTCACCGGCACGAGATACACGGTCCCAGTATGCCTGAGGATTAGCTGCGACTGTATTCTGTTTTCCGTCGGCAGTAACTCCGTCCACCACGATACCGCCTGTACCGGCATACCATTCGTCACGGCCTGCCAACGACATTTCAGTTGTACCGTATTGGGAACCACGAGCCAGAGAGTTTACGAAAATATCACCACCATAACGCATATCCAGCATAAAGCTGAATGATAAATTTTTATAGGTGAATGAGTTTATCATACTTCCTGTCCACTTGGGCATATAATTACCGATTTTTGTATTCATATCGCTTTCCAACAATGGCAGACCATTCTCATCAATAATCTTACGACCTTGTTCGTCACGTTGGTAAGCCCGCCCGTACAAATCGCCATACGTACTGCCTTCCGTAGCAACCACATTCACAAAATCGGTATTCGACAGGATAAAACGCCGGGAATCCGGATGTAATTCTTTGATCTTATTGCTATTCTTCGAATAATTTACAGATACATTCCATTCAAAGTCTTTCGTCCGAACCGGAGTTCCGCTCAGAACGATCTCTATACCTGTATTCTGAATATTTCCGGCATTGATCATCCGGGAGCTCTTACCGGTTGTCGAAGAGATAGGCAGAGCCAGAATCTGGTTGGTTGCATTTTTCTTATACCAGGTAAAATCCGCTCCCAACCGATTATTAAAGAAACGGATATCGAAACCAGCCTCGGTCGATTTGATCAGCTCCGGCTTCAGGTCTGCTAATGGGATCGTACTGGCAGTCGATGCTCCCTTGATATCATCGATAACAGTATAAATACCATAAGTGGTGAGTAAGCGGTAAGGATCGGTATCGTTACCAACTTCCGCATAGGAGGCTCTCAGTTTTGCGAGGGACAACCATTCCGGCACATTCACTTCATACGAACGAAGCATATCCGACACAACCCAGCCAAGCCCTACTGAAGGATAGAAGAACGAACGGTTCCGGAAAGGCAGTGTAGACGACCAGTCGTTGCGGGCTGTCACATCCACGAAAATCCAGTTTCCATAACTCAACTGAGCAAAACCATATACTGAATTTACTGACTTCTTGGTGATATAATTACTTGGAGTAGGCGTTTCACCATTGCTGATCGCAAAGAAATCAGGGATCGCCAACAAGCCTGTCGACATCGCATACGAATTACTTTGCTGGAACATCAGGTTGCCACCGACACTCAGGCTCCCGGAGAAACCGGAATCCCACCAGTTATCTTTTGAGGCAGTTACCAAAGCATCCGTATTTCGTTCCCTGAAGTCACTCGTATTCAAGCCGTAATCACCTTTTCCGTTATATTTTCCATAAGGAGTACCGGAGGCATGGCGCCAATCCCCTTTTTCCCAATACATATCTTCACCGTGACGCAACTTAATGGTCAGCCAGGATGTAGGGGTGTACTGCAAAGCCAGAAAACCGATGAAACGGTCGCGTTGGTTATTATTCTTATTAAAATCGGTTGTATAATAGGGATTCAACACATAGTTCGCTTCATCCGTCGTCCAGCGCTTTACAACTCCGTCCTCATCTACACCACCAACCATATCCGAATAATGCACATTCCGGGGCATCATCAGGTAGTTAGCCATGATATTCTCCGGACTGCCTGTCAATTGCGGACGGTTCCAACCACGCTGTTTCACATAGTTGACTTTAGCATCCAAAGAAAGTTTTTTGCTGAGATTGACCGTAGAACGTAAGTTCAGCATATATTTATCCTGATAATTGGTAGGAATAATCCCATCCATACGTTGATACGACAACGTTCCCCGGAAAGATGTTTTTTCATTTACAGCGTTTGCTTCCAATGTGTTCGTTGTCGTCACACCGGTCCCCAGAAAGTCGGTGATATCATTATCATAGGGCGAATAAGGGCGTTCCTGACCGGTCCAGTCCTTCAGCATCTGACCTTCCATCTTCGCTCCCCAACTATAATTGCTGTTGGCATCGAATATGCCATTCGTACCTTGTCCGTACTGGTTCTGCATTTCAGGTTTAATCAACGGAGTTTCCATCATTACATTTGAGTTCCAGGTAATTCCCAGTCCTTTTGCTTTGGAACCTTTCTTGGTTGTAATCATCAGGACACCGTTACCAGCACGTGCTCCGTACAAGGCGGCAGCGGCTGCACCTTTCAAAACGGATATCGATTCGATATCATCGGGGTTTATATCAGACAAGCCATTACCGCCGTCACTACCACCCCACTGATCTATACCGGAAGTTCCACTGTTAAAGTTATTGACAGGGACACCATCCACCACCACCAGTGGTTCATTATTACCGGCAATGGAGTTATTACCACGAATGACTATACGGCTGGAACCGCCTTCCCCGTTACCGCTCCGGCTGATCTGTACCCCAGCGAGCTTACCACTCAGGCTATTCAGTACATTATTCTCGCGGGCTTCCGTCAGGGATTCGCCTTTAACTTCCTGTACAGCATATCCCAATGCTTTAGTCTCGCGTTTGATACCTAAAGCCGTTACAACAACTTCCCCTATATGCTCTGTCGAAGGATGTAATACAATAGTAAAGGTACGCTGGCTCCCTACCGGTATTTCCTGTGACAGGTATCCGATATAAGAAACAACCAATATGGCATTCGCCTGCGATATTTTCAGGTTAAAACGCCCGTCAGGATCGGTTATCACACCGTTATTAGTTCCTTTTACCAAAATATTGGCACCAATGACCGGCTCACCGGTATCATCTTTTATCACACCGGAAATATCTATTGACTGCTGAACAGAAGGCAATATAGATATAGCAGCTTCTTTCCTTTTGACAAGTATCTGCCGATTATCAATTTTATAAGTGAGATCCGTCCCTTTAAACAACTGGTCGAGTATCACCGTTACAGGCTGATTATCAACATTTACATCAACAACTTTATGGGAATCAATTACATTGTCCAGGTAGACAAATACAAATTCACTGTTTTTCTCTATGTAATTGAAAACCTCTTTGATTGATTTATTATTCATCCGCATAGTCAGCGTAGCCGACTGTGCATATGCTTCGGCAGCAAATACACTGCCTACACTCAGGTTTATTAAAAAGCAGAAAAAGAAAACACTTTTAGGTATTTTGGTAAGTGTTTTTATCAAGGCATGTTCTTTTTTCATACATTTGTGATGTTTTTTCGTTAAACAATAAATAGTTAACAGCTAACGTTTAATTGAAAACTCAGGCCGGATAATATTCCCAGTATTATCCGGTTCGTTTTTACAGTTCCAAATTCACTCCATAGGCATTACGATTTAAAAGGTTAATATTCCGAATTCATTTTATTTTATCAGTTCCACTGTAATAACATTTTCTGTTTTATCAAATGCTACCGGAGCAAAGCCTGTAACCAGTCTCAATACCTCTTCAAGGCTATCCCTCAGATCCAGTTTTCCACTCACATAATACGGTTCCCCTGCGCTTCCCTTATATCTGATATCCTGTCCATAGTAGCGGGACAAACGGTTGAACACCTTATCGAGAGGTTCCTTGTTAAATATCATCAGTCCCTGCGTCCAGCAGACATATTCCGAAGCGTCCACTTTGCGCGTACTTATCTCCGAATTTTTCATGCTGAATAACTCGTCAGGCGCTAATGTAACTTTCTGTTTTGCATTTGTTTCGACCTCAACCTTTCCGTAGACTAAAACAACCGACGATTCTTTATCCTCTTTATAGGCACAGACGCCGAATGAAGTTCCCAATACCTGGACACTCATGCCTTCCGCCTTCACATAAAACGGTCGGTTTACATCACGCTTCACCTCCAGATAAACTTCTCCGTCTACATATATCTCACGTTTTTCTTTTGAGAATACTGCGGGATAAGTAACTTTTGTTCCTGAATTCACATAAATATGTGTTCCGTCAGCAAAATAGATATGGGTACGCTTCCCTTTAGGCACAATTATCTGATTATAGACAGGAGACTCATTTGTATCAGATTTGACTTCCTGACCTACAGTCTGAGAATTAACAATGACTGTTCCATCGCTCTTATATTTCAGGCTGGCATCATCATCTACATTCAGCAGCTTTTCTCCGGTAGTAACAAGTAATATTTTATTATTCCCTATTTCCTGAGTACTTAATGTTTGTGCGAGTTCCTCAATAGATTGTCCGTCTATCCTGCCTGAATGCAGCCAAAAAGAGATACCCCCGGCGACAAACAGGACCACAGCAGCTGCTACAGCATAAAGAAGCTTGCGACGTATCGCATGCCGCTCCATCCTTTCAATACGTTCAGTGATTACGTTCCAACTTTCCTGTTCTCCTTCACCATACTTATCTGCCTCATAATGACGATAAGCAAGAAGATGTTTACGGATCATTTTCCCAAACTGTATTTTCGGTTCTTTCCCTATAGCAGATTTCATTTTTTAAGTCTTTATATCAAAAACACCTTCTACAGGAAAAAGTACTCAACTTTTTAAAGAAAAAGATGAGACAAGCAAAATTTTAACACTTCCTGATAAATACCTCTTTAAAGGGAAAGGTAAAATTCACGTAATTTGATCAATGTTCGGGACACTAAATTCTTGGAAGACTGATAGTTTATCCCCAACACCTCTCCTATCTCCTCATAGGACAGATCGCGAATAAAACGAAGATAAATTGCTTCCTTCTGACGCGAAGACAGTAATTTTATAGCTTTCTCAAGCTTCTTTTTCTGCATCCACTCCTCATCATTGTCTACAAAACGATCAAAAAACTCTTCATCTGCAGTAAAGTCGAAGAGAAAGTCTTCGATTGTTTCCATCTGTACGGAACTTGACACTTCTTTAAACAAACGATGTTTAAGTGCACAAATAAGGTATGTATTAATATTTATAGTCTCACTCAGATTACTTCTATTCGTATGTAGCTTTACAAACAGATCCTGGATACAATCCCTGACAAGCTCCGGATCATTACAAAGTTTTATACCGTAAGCAAGCAGTAACCGGTATTGCTTTTTATAAATATAAGCCAATGCCTTTTTATCTCCTTTCAGGAAAAGGTTCCATAATTCAGTATCGGATAACAAAGAATAAGGCATATCACACTATTAATAATTTAAACACTGCCTCAAAAATATCCATTTATTTTTATTTGTACCAAATTCTCAGCCCCCTAAAAGAAAAACGTAAGTTCATTTCACGAAGCCGATCTTTGGCCGTGACTTGTTTAGTGCCTTATTCTTGCTCTGTAGCTCTGCTAACGTTTCGTTGATTAGCTCTAACTGCATACGGGTATCATCGTTGATATCGTTGTAGTCGGCGAATACATCCTCTATGTACTCTTTCAATTCCCTTACCTGATTCTCCAACTGTCCTACTCTGTCAACCGGAGGATTTAATACCAGGTGACGGACCGCAACAAAAGCTCTCATAATGGATATATTTATTTCAATAGCCGTATCAGAGTTGAGAACACTACTCAACATTGAAACCCCTAACTCACTGAAAGCGTACGGCATGTATTTAGGATGCTGCCCTCTACCTTTGTTTAAGGTGCTAAAATTGCACCTTAAAGACTCCCACTCATCCTTTGTTAACTCAAACATGAAATCCGGTGCCGGGAAACGCCTAATATTATTCTTTACAGATCGTTTCAGGTATTTTGTTTCAGTACCGTACATCTCAGCTAAATCAAAGTCCAGCATAACCTTTTGCCCTCGTATCTCGTATATCTTACTTTGTATCAATTGCAGCTGTTCCATATCATTCTACTTTGATGTTGATATTCTTACCATAAACAAAAAACCGTTTACTATCATATGATAATAAACGGTCTATTTAGATTGTGTTGTCTCACGAGGATTCGAACCTCGACAGACAGAACCAAAAACTGTAGTGCTACCATTACACCATGAGACAATCCGGCGCTTTATCTAAAGCGATGCAAAGGTAAGAATAAAATCTTACCTTGCAAGCGTTTTCAGCATTTTTCTTATTTTGCAATCAGCAGATAATAGTTCTTTTTACCTCTCTGAACCAGCAGGTATTTTTCATTCAACAGAGAAGAACAGTCGATAACAGCCTCTGTATCAGCCAATTTTTCTTTGTTTACACTGATACCGCCACTCTGCACCAGTTTACGCATCTCACCTTTTGAAGCGAAAACGGCAGCTTTCTCTGTGAGCAGGTCGATAGCCTTCACGCCGGCACTCAGTTCGTCACGGCTGATCTCAAACTGCGGAACACCTTCAAATACGGCCAACAGTGTGTCTTCGTCGAGCTTCATCAAAGATTCGTGGGTAGAGTTACCGAACAGGATATTGGATGCTTCAACAGCAGCTTCATAATCTTCCAGGGAATGAACCATTACAGTGATTTCCTTTGCCAGGCGTTTCTGCAACGGACGAAGGTGGGCAGCTGCGGCCTGTTCCTCTTCCAATGCGGCTATTTCTTCTTTGCTCAGGTCTGTGAAGATCTTGATATATCTGGCGGCATCGGCATCGCTTACGTTCAACCAGAACTGGTAGAATTTGTAAGGAGAAGTATAACGACGGTCCAACCATACGTTACCCGATTCCGTCTTACCGAACTTGCCACCGTCGGCCTTTGTGATCAGCGGACAGGTCAAGGCAAATGCCTCACCACCTGTTTTACGACGGATCAGTTCAGTTCCGGTCGTGATGTTACCCCATTGGTCGGAACCACCCATCTGCAAGCGGCAACCTTCGTTCTGATACAAGAACAGGAAATCGTATCCCTGCAACAACTGGTAAGAAAATTCAGTGAAGGACATACCTACACTCGATTCGGAGCTAAGACGTTTCTTAACAGAATCCTTAGCCATCATATAATTAACTGTCAGGTGTTTACCGATATCACGGATAAAGTTCAGGAAGGTATACTCTTTCATCCAGTCGTAGTTATTCACCAACTTGGCTGCGTTAGGAGCATCTGAATCGAAATCCAGGAACTTTGACAACTGTTTTTTGATGCTTTCCTGATTGTGGCGAAGCGTTGCTTCATCCAGCAGATTACGTTCTGCCGACTTCATTGAAGGGTCTCCGATCATACCGGTGGCACCACCGACCAGAGCGATAGGACGGTGTCCGGCACGCTGCAAATGCTTCAGCATCATTACACTAACAAGGTGTCCGATATGTAATGAATCGGCCGTCGGGTCAATGCCTACGTACGCAGAAGTCATTTCTTTCTGTAACTGCTCTTCTGTTCCGGGCATCATATCATGAATCATGCCCCTCCATCTTAATTCTTCAACAAAATTCATCGTTTTAATTATTCATTATTATATAGTTAATGTGGGCAAAGATACGACTTTATGTGGATACGCAATTCATAAAGTAAACATAAACAAGACAACCGCATCAAAATAAAGATTCATTTTGTTGACAGATTGCATACATTAGAACCCAAATTGCAGATTACCATCCACAAAAAGCAACACTTTTCTACCTACTAATTATTCATAAATCCGCCAGCCATAATTTTTGCTATTTCAAACCAATATTCTACCTTTGCTACCATTACCGGGGAGAAATCCGGTATAATGTTATAGAGCATTTAATTATCTAAGTGTAAAACTGGAAATTTAACAAAGATGATATTTAGATGTTCGTGCCACGCTTATGTAATTTTTGTTACGATAAGTGGGGGTACGGGCATATTATGTATTCTCATCTTTGGGGTCTTCCAGTACCTACACTTAGGGTTTATGTATATGTTACGTGCCCCTTTTTTGTGCGGTTGCGAAACATATCTGACTTAAAATTCCGTAGGATATGAAAAAGAAAACACTAGTACAACTTCGCCACATCGCCGACCGCATCCCAAAACAATGCCCCTGTGAGATTGCCGCCTTTCTTTACTCCATCTGTGAGGAGTGGAAATTTGCTTTTTTGAACGGTTGCCTGGTATTTATAGCAGATGGAAACCCTGTCCTCGTCATGCCGCTAACCACTATTTATGGGACATTAAGAACAGGCAATACACTCTATATCCTTTGTAATAACGGAGCACTGCATTATTTCGACCGAAAAACACACCAGCATTGGGTTTCTTTCCTCGACAATACGGACGAAGACCTCTTTAACAGTATGTTCAACTGACGCGGATCAAACGAACTTATTATCAGATGTGAAAATGATCTCTCATCCTATTGATCCGATCATTTTATTGCAATGACTGGGAGAAGAGTTCTCAATGTCTTTTTACTTAGAGGTAGGTGTAAACAGATTTAGAGGTAGGTCTATTTTCATTTAGAGGTAGGTGTAAATTGATTTACACCTACCTCTAAATGAAAAGTCATTGGATACATGTCGGAGTAACTATTAGACGATACGGACAAAAGATTATGATGCGGTTGCCCCGGAACATAAACGATGTACTGTTAGTTCAACCTGGTTACCCAACTCATCAACAGATATTTGAAGGGCAGCAGCGATATGCTGATAGATTTCCTGTATAGGACAGGAGGATTCGTCTGTTTCAATCAACAAACGTTCCGGCCAGGCTTTGCGCAAAGCCGATTCCTGGAAGTGTTCCCCAAAAGAGAGGTAAAAGCCTTGTTTCAATAATTGCTCAGCCTGCTCTCCCTTTTTACGGAAGCCGTGAATGATCCAGGGCATAGACGGAGCGTATTTCTTACGGATGGCTATCAACTCTTCCCACGCCCTGACGCAATGAATGATCAAGGGTTTCTTCAACTCTTCAGAAACACGAATCTGTTCTTCAAATACCTTGACCTGCAAATCAAGCGGTATGGATATTTGCTTATCCAGCCCGGCTTCTCCTATCATTATCACTTGCTCATTCAGGGCCAATTCCCGGAACCGCGCCAGTTGCTCTACCACCGCCTCCTCCCGGATATACCACGGATGGATACCGCAGGATACAGGTTGCCCGGAAGATACATCTGAAAGAGTGCCTTTTCCTACAATTACATTGTAACAAGCCACTACATCCTCCGCCACAGAAGTCTGTGCCGAGTGAGCATGTATATCATAATATACAGTATTTATCTGCCTTTTCAATCCATTCATAATGAACGACAAATATAACAAATAGACGGAAGAATATCTCTTTCAAAGGGAGTTTGAAGTAAAATAAGAAACTGGGAAACGATTTTACGGCACCGGATCATATCCGCTTCCGCCCCAGGGATGGCATCGGAGCAGCCGTTTGACAGCCAGATAAAGACCTTTTATGGGACCGTGTTTTTTCAGTGCCTGCACAGCATATTCGGAACAAGTAGGTGTATACCTGCACGAAGCCGGTGTCATGGGTGAGATACAATATTTATAGAAATAAACCGGCAACAGGAGAAGTGTTGTAAAGAATTTCTTCATTATTCCTTGTCGCGCAATATCCTGATTGCTTTTGTCATCGCTTTCTCCATATCGGTGAAAGGATGGATTTCCTTATCCAGATAGAGGAAAGCAATAAGCATGCGCTTGTTTTTTTCTGTCAACGGATCGATCAGATCGTATTTACGTACCCGGTAGGCTTCACGCACCTGACGCTTGATCAGGTTCCGTTTTACGGCACGTTTGAATTTCTTTTTGGGGACGCTGATCAGGATAGAGACAGGAGCAGACATCTCTTCCTCCAGCGATAAATAAACAACCCGCAGTGGAAACGCCACAAACGATTGTCCTTTTTCAAATAACAGGTCAATGTAACGTTTCCACGACAGGCGCTCTTCTTTAGAAAGGGTATACCTTTTATTTTCCATTCTTTTTGTTTCCACCCAACTCTTTCTTCAGATACAAATCCAGGGCAGCCGTCATCGACGGAGCCTCGGGAGTAGGTGCTTCCACATCCAACCGGAGTCCGGCATCCTTCACAGCCTTCGCTGTCGTAGGACCAAAGCAGCCGATCTTTATATCTTCCTGTTTAAAGTTCGGGAAGTTCTTCAGTAATGAAGAGATTCCTGAAGGACTGAAGAATACCAACATATCGTAATCGAATTTCTCGTCTTTCGCAAATTCGTTACTAACCGTTCTATACATTACAGCTTTTGTGTAGTTGATTTTCTTAGCTTCCAACATAGCCAACAGATCATCTTTGTGCACATCGGATACAGGCACCAGATATTTTTCTTTCGCATGCTTTCCGATAACAGTCACCAGATCTTCAGGCTTTCCGGTCTGGCTAAAAAAGATTTTACGTTTTCTGTACACGATATACTTCTGAAGATAAACTGCAACAGCTTCTGTCATACAGAAATATTTCATTGTTTCCGGAATGGCTACACGTAGTTCTTCACATAAATGAAAAAAGTGGTCGATAGCTGTACGGGCGGTAAAAATTACTGCCGTATAGTCCAGAATAGAAATTCTCTGCTGTCTAAACTCTTTGGAAGAAAGAGCTTCTACTTTGATAAAAGGACGGAAGTCGATCTCGACCCCATATTTCTCTGCAATGTCGAAATACGGTGACTTCTCGGATGCAGGCTTCGGTTGTGATACCAGCAACTTTTTGATGTTCAATGCCATAGAGTACTCGTCTCAATAAAGTTATACAAAAAAATCATACCTTCATACAAAAATATGAGGGGTAGGATTTCTTGGGTGCAAAGGTACAAACTAATATATAAAAAACCGACATTATTCTTGTGAAATATCCGTATTGTCTTATAAATTATTACAAAACGACACAAAAAATAGAAAATACAAAACAATATTACGGGAGCTAATGTTTTACTTCCTACGAACATTAACCAGACGACCGGAATATATAATAACATCCCCCAGGACCCCATAATTGCATTATAATTCTTCTTCCAGAATTTATATTTATCAGGGGGCGAAAAAACAAAGCCTAACAAATAATAACTCAACTGTTTGAACTGGTAAAACAGAAATAATACTGAAAAAATAATCAGAATGGCAAAGAGTACATCCTTTTCTCCCAGATGATTGACCATCCCTCTTGCCCGAGCAATTGCAAACAAGGCAATACTGCAAAGAAACAAAGCCTGGAAAGTCATAAAATTACGGAAGAAAGAGCCACTTTTACCGATGGTTTCGTCAAACAGGTTTTGCCGCTCCTTCAGATACACGACATCTTTCAGCATCTTTACAAAATGCTGAAAATTAGAGCGAAATATAATAGCAAAGGCAATCAGCAGGGACAAGAGCAGCGAGAAGATCACATCATCCACCAGCTGCCCGTCCCATAAACGAATGCCTACATACCCTTCAAACATATCCATGCGCTGCGATTTAGCTTTGCAAAGATAGAGATTTAAATCAATAAAGTGCTTCTTTGATTATCTCTCCGACAGTAGGATGCGGGAATACGATTGATTTAAGTTCTTCGGCTTTCATACCTTTCTCGATGGCAAGACCAGCTATCACGATCAGTTCAGAAGCTGGATTTCCCAACAAATGAGCGCCAATCACCGTTTCATCTTCGGCCAGGATCAGCTTGCAGACACCGTTTCCTTGTTCGTTTTCTGCCACGAAACGACCGGAAAAAGCCATCGGCAACTTCTTTACCGTATAAGGGATTCCTTCCGCCTGCAATTCTTCTTCAGTTTTACCGACACCGGCAATCTCGGGATTTGTATAGACAACACCCGGTATTGCTTTATAGCTCATTCCGCCACCGGCTTTTCCCTGAATATGTTTCACGGCGACTTCCGCCTCGCTTACAGCGGTATGGGCAAGCAAAGAGAAAGCAGTGATATCACCGCAAGCATATACGTTCGGCAAAGAGGTTTGCATGTATTGATTCACTTTTATACCGTTCCGGAAAGGCTCGACACCCAACGTTTCCAGTCCGAAACCTTTGGTTACCGGGCGGCGGCCAACGCTTAACAATACTTTTTCTCCGTTGATGACAAAGCTCTCCCCGTCTTTCTCGACGGTGACTTCGCCATCATGAACGGCTGTCACTTTATGGCTCAGATAGAATTTGATACCTCTTTTTGCATATTCAGCCTGAAGCATATCGGATAATTCTTTATCCATCGGACCTAATATTTTGTCCAGCATTTCTACCACATGTACCTCCGTTCCCATGCTATTGAAGAAAGAGGCAAACTCCATACCAATCACGCCGCCACCGATAATAACGAGGGATGCGGGAAGCTCTTTTGTCTGCAATGCTTCACGGCTCGTCCAGTACTCAGTTTCTGCCAGGCCGGGGATCGGTGGGATCACCGTTTCAGAGCCGGTACACAGTAACAGGTTGGCTGCCTCATAAGTTTCTTCACCACAGGCGACAGTGATAGTTCCGTCGGCGGCACGCCCTTTAATTTCAGCCTCTCCACTAACGACAACAACCCCATGTTCCGTCATTTTCATCCGGATACCGGCAGTCAGTTTTTTCACCACCTTATTTTTACGGGCAATAATTTTAGGAAAATCAAATGCAGGATTCTCCGCTTTAACGGCATATTTCTGTGCATGTTTAATAGTATCATACACTTTAGCCGAATAAAGCAATGTTTTTGTAGGAACACAGCCTTCATTGAGGCAGACACCTCCCAAGGCATTTTTTTCAAACAACACAGTGGATAGTCCACTGGCAGCCGCTCTCTCAGCAGCCGTATAACCGGCAGGTCCTCCCCCGATTATAGCAACGTCGTATTTCATGTTTTCAGATTTAATTAAGTTTTATATTTGGATTTATTTCTAATAAAGTTGATATAAAAGTATCGATATCTTTCACAGCAAAGAAACGTTTCCGTTCAGCCTTACCTCCTGGCCAAGTATAGAATACCCTAATCCCTTTATCGATTTCTTGAATACGGTGAATCTGATCTACCTGAATCGTTCCGTTTCCTTGAAGTACATTTATATCGGTCAGCTCATAAGGTTTCAAATAGGCCACTATCATAAAAGGCAAACAACCTAGTAATCCTCCACAGTATGCAAATCTGAGTGAAGTCAACGCCACACAAAGTAAGACTAACAATAAAAAAACAGAAAATAAGACAATAGGAAACCATATCGCCTTGTGACTGAAATCTTTTTTAAATTTCGCTTTCATAATATCCCGGCATTACTCTTAATCTCGATATCCGGATTAATTTTCTTCAACAGCTTTACAAACTCTTTCTCGTTTTGCGGAGATATCAACATCCACATTTTTCCTTCTTTCCAGATAACGATCCTGTCCAACGATAAGGAATAACTAAATACAGGCAGAATGGAAGGTTGTAACGCCTCTATATCAGCGATGGCAATCTCTTTTTTAGGAAAGAAGCCGCAACGGAGCAGCAACATTCCGTCTGCCGTAATCACATAATAGGTATTAAAAAATACATGCAACGTCAATGCGCTGGCAACCAACGATGTAACAATAGCCGCTACATTCTGATGTAAGACAGATATTACACACAATACTGCCAGCACAATAATCAATAAATGATACCACCAGCCGATCTTAGATTTAAAGACTCTATCCATTTTACGAATTTTCGCGCAAGATAGTCATTTCTTCATTTACTTGTTGTAAAGCAGCCACAAATCCTTCGGTATCGACCGGATAGACCGTGTTGGTGTACTCCTTGTCTTTATAAGGTTTAGTGTAATAAATCACGACACTACCAGACTCTTTTACAAATAACTTCTCTATATCCTTGATAAGGATCGCCACAAAATTACCTTGCGTCAGATAACCTTTATCGATCTTATAAGGATAAAATACCGGTATAATGAAAATCAGGATCAAAATATAAGCAATCAACTGTATCTGGTTCAAATAGAACAATCCAAACAGGATTACTATGCTGACCGCTATCGCAACATGCTTCGGGGTCACTATTCTCTTTCCAAACGTCTTCTTTTCCATAACCTTATGTATTAAAGTTAGTAATAAGCAATATTACGAATTTTTGCTCACATTAAAAATGTTTACCGGACTAAAATATTATCATGCAGAAAAACAAATAATACAAAATAACATCAAACAATACGATATTCTAACAAAAATAGAAAATAAGCACTATTTCAGTAACTTCAATTAATAAAAAAAGAGTCGTTCCAGCATTCAAAAATAAACATATATTAACACCAAATCCTGCTTTTTCTCTTTTTTCCTACTCCCAAACAAACTCCAAAATTCGTCTAAAGCAAAATATAAATCCATTTAAAACGAAATAATAATCATTTTAAACGAGATATTATTTCGTTTAAAGGGGAAAAAACGTTCATTTATAGTAGAAAAAAACTGCTATATAGCAGTTTTTACACTCTACAACAACATTACATCCTGTTAAACTCCAACTAACAATATGTCTACAAAAATATTATTAAGACAAAATAGCAATACAATCAGCAACAAAACAGCAACATAAAGCAACCATTACGTCAAATATGCATCTTTACGATATTTCCTATCTCTCCGAGAAACGCATTAAAATCAAACGTTCAGACTCCGCATTTAAATATACGAACCACAGCCAGGGTAAAATAACATTTTGATAAAATCTCATTAAGAATAAAACAGACAAACTTCGGTGTGATCCTGATCACGACAAAAGGCAAATATCTCGGGAAACAAGAAGACAGATATTGGAGGCGTTGTCAGAATAGAATAAAAAAAGAGAGTGAATTCTAATATCCTTCAAGGAATTCACTCTCTTTTAAACAACACTCCCTATTGTTGTTTTAGCCTTTTAATCACCTTTTCCCTCAGGTAGTCGGGGAAATTCTCATGAAAAGGAAATCCGGAAGTAAAATCCGGTTCTTTTTCGATAGCATTCCGATCATCCGGTTTATTTATAAAATTGCCGTAAAAGACATTTCCATCAAACTGAGTAGATTTACTGCTACCTGTTATGAACTTATATTCCAGATCATCGTTTATTACATAAAAAATATTTTTATTGAACACCGTATTTTCCGGCCAGGGTCCTCCCCAGTTATCCATGATAAGTACCGAACGGTCTATCTCCGGTGAAGGCTTTTTCATAATAACAATCACATTCTCTTCAATAGCGGTCTGTTTTGCCGGTCCGGAAATATGTATGACAGGAGAGAACCAGCCGGGACGTGTCGGATAAGCACGCAAACCGTCGTTGATACTTACATTATGACGGATTATCGTATTTTCCGTTCCTATATTATAAGGTTCACCCAAAGTATTGCCTTCGTTACACACCATCACAAAACCTCCGGCATTATCATGGCTGAAATTGTATTGGATAACGGTATTACGACAATTGTAATCCGAATCGAAAGCCTGCCCGTCCCATTTGGCATTCTGTCCGCTTACCTCATTAAACTGGATAATCGTGTTATCACAACTCCAGGGCCAGATACCCGCAGCGGCATCTTCTATCCGCAGAAGATCAGGACTATCCCTCACTATATTATGTTCTACCAATGCACCGTCGCAGGCAATAGGAACAATCCCGTCTCCCGGAACCTGCTCGATCAGGTTCCCCCTGATAACGACATTCAGACTGGGAAACCATTTGTCACGACCACTATTACCATTACCGGTTATTCCATTCCGCTGGCAACGGTAAATATGGCAATTCTCTATCAGTAAATCAACAAAACGGGTC
This sequence comes from Parabacteroides sp. ASF519, assembly GCF_000364265.2. Taxonomy (NCBI): domain Bacteria; kingdom Pseudomonadati; phylum Bacteroidota; class Bacteroidia; order Bacteroidales; family Tannerellaceae; genus Parabacteroides; species Parabacteroides sp. ASF519. The sequence goes on from NZ_AQFV02000006.1 coordinate 340,798, forward strand.
GGCACTTCATCTCCCCCGTTATGCCAGTAAATTCCGTTTCCGGCTCCTTCATTCTTTATACAACTTCCGTTCACATCCCTGACAGTCAGGTTTTTCAAATGGATATGATGTACGTCACCTTTATCCCAGGCATAAATAATAATACCATTTCTACCGGGATCCGGTTTTTCCCCTTTATTGGTAACTTCCAGATTATTCAACTCCCAATACTCAAGTCCTTCCAGTAGTATCGTATGTTGTTTCTGACCGTCTCCATGCAGGATAGGTTTCCCTCCGTCTCCGTATTTATCGACCATCACCGGTTTTCCTTCGCTCCCGCTACCTTTCGGTTCAAACTGCCCGACATATTCAGTCCCCGATTTAAATAAAATCCTATCACCCGGTTCAAAGACTTGCTGGTTCAGTTTATCGAGACTTTTCCAGGCTTCTGTCGGTGAAGACCCTTTATTCGCGTCATCTCCGGTTATGCTATCCACATAAAAGGTTCGCTGTGTTGAGGTACAGGCACATAATAACAATGCCAGTACGAAAGTGTACATTTTCATTTTCTAAAGTTCTATTGTTTCTAAATCGAGGTATTATAAAGAGAAGCCACCGTAAACAGGTTTAGAGTGGCTTCTCTGCTCATTCTATTCTTACCAATCAGGATTTTGTTTCAAAAGTGGATTTTTAAACAATTCTTCATTGGATACAGGATACAGATACATCTTGTCACTCCATGTACGCTTGTCAACAAGCTGGCGGGTATAAATCAATCCGTCCCCCTGTTTCTCAATCTTCACCCCATAAATATCCATTGTCTGAGGAGCGATTTTCCATCTTCTGACATCCCAGAACCGATGATCTTCAAAAGCAAGTTCCACCCGGCGTTCATTCCTGATCCGTTCAAGAAAATCATCCGAAGCAACTCCCGGCATTCCGACACGTGCCCTGACTTTGTCGATGGCTGCCCTTGGAGATAACGTAAACGTATTATCCGTATAGTCCGGATTGCCGTAGGCCTCATAAAGAGCTTCCGCATAGTTCAACAATACCTCTGCGTACCTGAAAAGTATCCAGACATGACGATCGGTAGTCGTATTGTTCGGATTCAGACTGATCGTTTCGACAACATATTTCTTCAAATAATAGCCTGTCGGTGTCGCACCATCCAGAGGCGCTCCGTTTTTACCGCCTACAAAAGTCTCAACAGCCGCATTCTTGAAAGTAGAGCCGTTCGTCAGAACAGTCTTAAACAAGCGGGGATCCCTCTTTTCCGGATTGTACATATTATCGATATGTTCCTGGTTTCCCCAGTCGAACCGGCTTCCATCCTTCATTTCAAAAGCATCCACCAGATTTTGTGTAGGACAGGTTCCGGAGTTTCCTCCCTCATAACCGATAGGAAAATTCAGTTTTTCAAAATCATTTGAATTACCTCTGCGCGTTTCCAGAATCAGTTCTTTGGAAGCCAGATTATTCCATATCTGTTCATCTACCAGTTGATACCGCCCGTCCGATTCAACCTTATCGATCAGTTGTTTGGCCGCTTTAGCCGCTGCAATCCATTTTTCCTGACCAGCCGTCCCGGCATATAAAGGGCTGGCTGCATACAGTAACGTTCTTGATTTCAAGGCCATCACAGCTCCCTGGGTGATACGGCCCGTTTCATATCCCGGCACATCTTTATAAGATACAGGCAGCTTATCCATGATCTCATCGCACTCACTGACAATAAAATCAATCACTTTATCAAAATCAGAAGGAGTCACGCTATTCGCCTCATCGAGTTCCAGGCATTCCGTAATCAGCGGGACGTTCTTATACCGTTTGGCCAACTCGAAATAGTAGAAGGCACGTAAAAAACGAGCTTCATACGGATAGTACTGATATTGCTGCATCAAAGTCTCATAATTATCATTCCATTCAATATTGGTGAAGTCTTCCTGATAATTATTCAGAAACATATTAGCAGAGCGGATTGCGGTATAGTAAGTGCCCCACACATTATCGATTGTCAGGATCGGACTCCACGAACCGTTATTATACCGGATGATGCCCGATGTATTCCAAGCATATTCCGCTTCATCGGTCGCCGCTGCCCGGGTCGCTCCGTCAAAATTACCGAAATCGGCGGGTAGATATGAATATACGGTGGTAAGCATACCTTTTGCTCTTTCAAAATAGGTGAACATATCTTCTTTGTCAAATCCGGACGATTCATTATAATCCAGATAATTGCAGGAAGACATACACACTGCAAAAGCAAATATGGCAGATAATATTTTCTTATTCATAATGTCTATTTTTAAAAATCAAGAGTTAATCCAATGTTATATGATCTGAAAGATGGATAAGTAGCATACATTTGTTCCGGGTCCATATCTTTCACATGGTCAAATGAAAACAGATTCATACCTCTGGCAAACAGGTTGATATTGCTGAGTCTGATCTTGTTTACCCATGATTTAGGTAAAGTATAGGCCAACTCCACATTTCTCAGTTTCAGGAAATTGCCGTTTTCAGCCCAGATAGAACTTTCCCTGAAATTATTATCATTCTGTTTAGTTGTCAGACGCGGATACCGGGCATTAGTATTCTCCGGTGTCCAGCGATTTTCCAGATAATGTTGAGAGACGTTCTTATTACCGACCAAAGGACGGTACATACTTGACATATTTCTAACTAACGTATAGTTGGCTACTCCCTGAAAATCTGCTTTCAGGCTTACATTCTTATATCCCAATCCAATTGAAAACCCGTACATAATTTCCGGCAAAACAGTACTGTAACCGATAGCCACCTTATCATAATCATCGATCACCTTATCACCATTCTGGTCTTTATATTTTACATCGCCCGGAACTACATTGGAGAAAGACTGTGCAGGACTGCCCGCTATATCTGCCTCATCCTGAAAGAAACCGATAGCCTCCAAACCATAATACTGCCCGATCCGGTTTCCTGTATTTTTCAGGTAATCATACGGTTTATATCCTTCGTCCATATTTACAATCTCATTACGGGCAAAAGTGAAATTACCAGCCAGCATATAGGTGAAATCTCCGATACGGTCACGCCTGGAAAGACCGGCTTCAAATCCATAGTTCTTAACTTCGCCATCATTCAAAATCGGTGTGCTGACTCCCAACACGGAAGAGTAAATAGCAGAGGAGTTCACCAGAATATTCGTCCGCTTTTCATAAAAAGCATCCGCTGATAAAGACAACCGTTTGAATACTTCCATATCGATACCGAAGTTAAACTTATAGGCTGTTTCCGGCTTCAACTTCAAATTAGGTAAACGGAACTCGCCATTACCGGATACAGAGTTATTATTATCTCCGAAAAAATAGGAGCTGATGCCCGTTTTGAAATAATATTTATCATAATCATAAGCAAACCGGTCACTTCCGGTAATACCCCATGAAGCCCTCGCTTTCAGATAATCTATCGCTGTAACTTCTTTCATAAAGTCTTCGGAAGAAATGACCCAACCGGCAGAAACGGCAGGAAAAAATGCATACTTATCAGAACTTCCCAACACACTCGACCCGGAATAAGTCAACACCAAATCAGCCAGATACTTGCTTTTATAAGCATAGCTTGCATTTCCTATATAACTCTGCCGTCTATACGTATTATTAATTCCTTTCAGGGAATTTTCTTCCTGATGATAAATGACCGCAGCATTCAGTTGATGCATATCCTGCCAGTTTTTTTCGTAATTGACTTTTGCCTCAAACGTTGTTACACGGTTCTGATATCCCAGGCTGGAACTGAAAGACAAATCCGTTTCCTGTCCGTAACGTGTACGGGTTATATCGATAATAGTACCTCCGTTATCCCTGACCGGCTGCAAACTTTCATACAGATAATTCTTTGTTTTATTATCCCAATAGCTGGCCCGGTTATCATAAGCAATAGCAAGCTCTGCACTCAAACCGGAAGTAAGAACCGACAGGTCCTGGATAATCCGTAAGTCGGCATATAAAGCCCGGTCATTTCCAACGGAAAAACCTTTAGCCACCGATTCTGCAACAGGATTTTTGCGTACATTATCACCGCCCCATACACCAGTACTCGTCTTTACCGGGAAAGCCGCTGCCGGAACATCATAGATCATCGGGAACAAAGTCGAATACTCCGTTGCCGGACGATTATGTTGCGACAATTCACCCAACAAATTCAATTTTACCAGCGTGAGTTTTGTCGCATTAATATCGAGGTTCGCCCTGGCACTCAGTTTATCCCACGACATCTGACTGGAATAATCCGGGCTGAAATAGTTCTCATTCATAAAACCGTTATCGCCGATGTAATTGATTGCAGCAAAATAACTCACATTCTTTCCCCCTCCGGTAAAAGAAGCATTAAACTGATGAGTCGTTCCTTTATTTTTCAATACTTCATCCTTCCAGTTCACATTCGGGAAAAGCTCCGGGTTAGAACCCGTACGAAAAGCTTCCAGATCAGAATTGCTATACAAAGCAGACAGTCCGTCCATCCGTAAAGCTTCGTTCATTGCCAATGCATACGTATATCCGTCCGCCATATCGGGGAGACGAAATGGAGTATTTATCCCGAACTGATAGCTTGCATGCACTTTCATTCCTTCCAAAATACCACGTTTGGTAGTCACCAGAATGACACCGTTTGCACCCCGTACACCATACAAGGCCTGCGATGCAGCATCTTTCAGAACCGTAACACTCTCTATCTCATCCTGTGACAAGGAACTGAGGGGGCGTTCAAAACCGTCGATTAGAACCAAAGGAGTTCCTGCCCCCATCGTGGCAAGACCTCTCACATACATTGTCGGATCATTATCCCATGCTACAGTCGAGCCTTGCAGACTGAACAATCCGGGAAGTTTTCCATACAGGGAATTAGCCGGATTAATATCAGACGTTTTAGAATCATCCATATATATCGTGGAAACTGCCGCCGTACTTTCTTCGCTACGCCCGGATAAATTGAATCCACGGTTTATCATTTTTGTATCCTGTGCATAGGAGAAAACAGACACAGACAAAAATGCAGCTACATATATTTCTTTTATTATTTTCATAACCTGCTTTTATGATTTATCAAATGAATTACCATCCCGGATTCTGGACCAATCCATAACCTTTATTAATCTCTTCAGGCGGGAATGCACACAAATACCATTTGGGCGACCAGTTCTTCTTCCAGTAACGTTCGGCCAACTGCCATTTTTCATATTTATAAGAACCGTCTGCCTGACGCCAGATTTTTACACCGTACAGAGGTTTGGTAAAATCTTCCGCACGTTTCCAGCGGACCAGGTCAAACCATCTGATCTCTTCAAAACCAAATTCCACGGCACGTTCATTCAGTACCATTTCACGGAATTGCTCCTGTGACAGATTACGCTGCAACTTCGGTAAACCGACCCGTCCGCGGACTTTGTCTACCCACTCATAAGCTTCACCCGTACGTCCGAGTTCATTCAAAGCCTCCGCATAGCTCAGATAAATCTCAGCCAGACGCAAGTAAGGCCAGTGAATAACCGAACCGGTCAGAGTGGCATAATCATGTTCACGAAGGAACTTACGCATAACGGAACCGGTACGGCAACGCGTCGAATTTTCAGTATTCTGTTCTTGTCCGCCGATATAGGTTTCAGCCGTACGCCCCTGCCATTTGTCGCCATTAATAACAAGAGTTTCATACAACCGGGGATCTCTGCCATCGAACGGATTGACGCCCTGCGGTATATTATCCCAGTCTATATTAAAAGACGTTCCGTCGGCATTACCGAACATATCCATATAATTCAATGTCGGACAGCTACAACCATACCAGCCGGCCGACTGCATAAAATAAAAGTTTCCATCCCAAATATCCGGGCAAGTATAAGCTACACGCGTAGATATCAGCACTTCACCGTTTCTTCTTTTATACCATGCATCCTGAAAATCCTGCCGGTAATCCCCTGTCTCAACCAACTGGTAGTTATAAGAACCCGAGTTGTTCGCCTGTTCGAATTCTTTACAGGCATCCACAACATCCTGCCAGCGTTGATCGGATTTATTTCCATACCAAACCATCAGGTTCGTACTGGCTTCGCCATCCAGATAAGGCTGGTTGTCATTAAACAAAGGACTAGCTGCAAATAATAGCACACGCACCTTTAATCCGAGTGCAGCAGCCTTGGTGAAGCGCCCGTCTTCTTCCACCGATACCTGCCAGGGAAGTACGGATGCGGCTTCATTACACAAATTGACGATAAAATTAACCGTCTTTTCAATGGTTTCACGCGGATAATTATAGTCATCGCCCGGATAAATAGCTTTATCAATCAAAGGCAAGCCGCCGAAATGACGCATCATTTGAGTGTACTGTACTGCTATCACCATCTTGGCTTCACCCTTACGGATAGCCTTTTCTTCTGCTGTCATATCCGGTACCCTGTCTACGTTTTCCAGGAAAATATACGCTTTACGGATGGCTTCCCAACTGCGTTCTTTTGTGTAAGCATACATTACATCATAGGTGTCGGCAACCGAAGCATTATATTGTCCGTTATAATAATGGCGTTCCGCACCACATCCCCATCCCAGATAAGACTGGCAAAGGTCGGTTGTCGATTCAAGCAGATCCACTCCCAGTTTGTCTTCGGCAGGGTCCCAACTGTACATAACCCCATAGGGTAAATGCCTGTAAGCCGCAGCCAGCGCACGTTCGGCATACTGCTTGGATGCAAAAATCGTATCCAGGGTAACATCTGCTCCCGGGGCTTTTTCCAGAAAATCATCGCCTATTTTCAGGTCGTTACAAGAACCGAAATAGAAAGAGGCGGCTATTATAGATATTGGTATTAATAATCTTTTCATACTATTTGTATCATTAGAAATTTACATTCACTCCAAAATTGTAAATACGCGTATTGGGATACTTGTTCTTATTACTGATTTTTGATTCCGGGTCGATAAATCCCAGATGGTCAAATGTCAGCAGGTTATATCCGTTGGCAAACACCCTGAGTTTCTGGATACCGACTTTCTTCAACACATCCGTATTCAGCGTATATCCTATCTCCAGGTTCTTCAGACGCAGATAAGAGGCATCTCTCACCCAGAAATCCGACATTTGCGAATTATGCATTCTGTTGGTTTGGGTAAAACGCGGGAATTGGGCCGATTGTCCTTTCTCTTCTGTCCAACGTTCCTCGACCATCCATTTCATCAGGGGAGCGTCACCGGTATTGAACGGACGGGTAAAGTCTTCTTCCAAACGTCTGGAAACGTTAGTTGCCCCTGTCCAATTCATCGAGAAGTCAAAACCTTTATATTCAAATCCGGCATTCAGACCGAAAATATACTCGGGATTTTCTCCATAACCGAAATAAGTTTTATCATCCCCATCGATTACTCCGTCATTATTCAGGTCTTTGAACAGAATATCACCTGGCTTGAATGTTCCCGACTGCGTAGGGATTCCCGTGATTGTCGAACCATCCTCATTAAAGTCTTTTGCCTCGAAGAAACGATCGAAAACATATCCGTAATTCAAACCGATAGAACGTCCTGTTTCATACATATAAGGTTCATTCTGTGGAATTTCATCTTTATAAACAATCTCATTTCTGGAAAAAGAGACATTTCCTTTCAGCCAGTAGCGGAACTTGCTGCCAATTTTATCGTTCCATCCCAAAGAGATTTCATATCCTTTATTGTTCACTTTACCCAAATTGACAGCAGGCAGGTCGGCTGCAACGAATCCCGGAACTGTATTTTGCTGAATAAGAATATCCTTACGTTTCTCAAAAAATACATCCAAAGAGAAATTCAAACGCTGATCCAGCAGATTCATATCCAAACCGTAGTTTTGTTTGGCAGCCTTCTCCCAGGTAACATCCGGATTTCCCAAAATCAGTTCCGATGCGCCCGGATAAGCCTGCGGAGTATTCACTCCCCAATAATATCCGCCCGAACTGGCTGAATATGAGTCCGGCAAATACAGAAAACGTTTATATTCATTCAATATATCGTTACCTACCAGACCGTAAGAGGCTCTTAATTTAAGGAAGCTGATAAAATCTACCTGCTTCATAAACTTCTCTTCCGATATCACCCAACCGAGTGAGGCAGCCGGAAAAAATCCGTACCGTTTACCCGGAGCAAAGTTTTCCGAACCATTATAACCGGCATTGAAATCGACCAGATAGCGGTCTTTATAAGCATAGGTGACACGCCCAACCAATCCCAAATATCCTTTCGGGATATCCGTATTAGCCTTGGGATAATACTGTTTGGTCATATTATACAAAAGCAAGCCGCCGACTTTATGATCCCCGAAAGTACGGTCGTAACGTAAGCTGGCCTCTACATACCAATCACGCGTCTTGGTACTCCAGTCCTCCGACGCAGACAAAGCACTCGCTGTACCTTCAAGCTGATACACAATCGTATGATCAAAATTAGGATCATCGATAGCCAATCCCGGATCGGTCAGACTGGATTTGTAGACCGGAGTATACGACTCCATCGAGCCGTTCCATGATTTACTTCCCGTATAAGAGGTATTGTAAGCTCCTTTAATATTAAAAGAAAGACCTTTGGTGATAAAATCCAGTTTTTGCGTTAAATCCATATCCAGATTCATCGTATTTTGCGAAGCCTCTGTATATCCTTTTCCATAATACATGGAGAACAGGTTACGCATTGTCATCGGGATATAACGGTTCTTAATCTGAACCAGATTTCCATCTACAAAGCCCGGACTGGAGAATGGTTGTACACGGAGAATCTCCATCCATAAATTGTTTTGTTCGCCGAATTTAGGATCCTTCTTTGTTTCCAGACGTCCGCCCAACCCCAATTTCAAAGTAGTGCTCTTAGTTACGTTAATGTCGAGATTCGCCCGGTAGTTATAACGATTATTTTTATAGTTCGGATTATAACTTTCATAAAATCTCTTCAGCAAACCATCCTGATACAGATAACCCAGGGAAATAAAAAACTTCACATCCTTCGTTCCTCCCGAGATATTCAGGTTATGCTGGGTTTGCAAAGATGTTTTCTTAAACATCAAATCTTCCCAGTTCGTATTCGGGAACATGATCGGATCGGCATTCGTCCGGAACATATCCAATACATAAGGCGAGAATCTCAAATCGTTGGGACCTAAATCGGGATTGTCGCTCAATTGCATTTCATTGAAATATTTGGCATGGTCATAACTCCCCATCATTTCCGGAACACGCATCGCTTCACTGATACCGACTGAAGAAGACAGCGATATTTCCGTACGTCCTTCTTTTCCTCTACGTGTCGTTACCAGGATAACTCCATTCGCACCCCGTACACCGAATACGGCCGTTGCCGAAGCATCCTTCAAAACAGTAATATTCTCTATTTCATTAGGGTCCATGCGGAAGAAAGAACGTTCCACCCCATCCACCAGAATCAATGGTTGTGAGCGAGCGCCATCCAAAGAAGCAATACCTCTGACAAATATTTCCGGGTCTTCAGCTCCGGGCTGTCCGCTATACTGAACGGTTGAAATACCCGAAACAGAGCCGGCCAGCATATTACCGATACTGGACGTGGGCGATTTCAATAAATCTTTTGTGTCTATCGAAGAAACAGAGCCGGTCACAGTTAGTTTCTTCTGGGTTCCATAAGCGATAATTTGCACCTCTTCCAGCAATACATTATCGGAAGTCAAAATAACATCTATGACTTTTCGGTTACCGACCTTTATATCCTGAGGCGTATAACCCAGATAAGAAACCTGAAGAATATCATTATCCGTACATTCAATTTCATAATTTCCATTCATATCAGAAAGAACTCCCTGGGTCGTTCCTTTGATAGAAATCGTGGCTCCTATCATTAATTCGCCAGCATCGTCGCTGACCGTTCCCTTTACCAGCTTCTTTTGTCCTTTTTGCTGGGTTATAGACGGGACATTACTATCCGGACCGGAAGCAAAGGCTGGATTGTTAGCTTCAGCCTGTACATCTGGTCGTATAAACAAAATAAGCAGCAACAGTACGCCGACCTTTTGAAGGGGACTACCTACCAGCTTATACTTAGCCTGTACTTGATTCATAAGTTTAATCGTATTTTTAGTTTAAAGTCAAATTCACCAATCATTTTTCTAAGAGTCCGTCGATTAGACGGAGGTGGTCCTTTCTGCATAATAATTACATTTTTTTTCATCTGATTTCAAATTTAAGATATACCGACAAATGTATAGTCTGCTTTCAAAAAGGGCGTCAAATCCTGTCTAAAAGTATTCCTCTATCGTATAATCATTTATTAATCAGCAGATAACAATCAATGGTTTTGAGTACAAATTCACTCTTCAGGCTATTATCCTTGTTGGGAAATTCATTGTTTAGCCGTATATTTGTAAAAAAAGTAAAACTGAATTATGAAATTTTTTTCACACATAGCATATATTATTCTACTCTGTCTTTTACCTGGTACCGGACGGAGTAACAACGCCAGCTATTACTTCAAACAAATAGCAATCGAGCAGGGATTATCACAATCGAGCATCAACTCTATTCTATGTGATCATAAAGGAATATTATGGATAGGAACAAAATCCGGATTAAACTGCTACGACCAACATGAGCTAAAAAGCTTCTTCAACGAAAAAGACAATAAATATTCGCTTCCCGGTAACCACATACAGTTTGTTGCAGAAGATTCACTCAATAATCTTTGGGTTTCTACTAACAAGGGACTGGTTAAATACAATCCGGACTATAACCACTTCGACCCGATCATAAAAGAAAAGATATTTTCTTATCTCTGTATACCCGGAGGGATTCTTTTCGGAGGAGAAAAAACACTCTACCGATTCGACTACAAAAACAAAAATACCGAACGTATCCTTCTCCATACGGAAAATCACCTACGGGAAACCGGAGAATACTCCATTCTCAACATATTAAAGATAGAAGGAAATAAAGTATTACTGAATACAAAAAAACATGGGCTGCTCACCTATAATTATACGACAAACGAAATTTATAAAGATAACTCGTTGCCGTTTACCAATACCGTATCCGCCATTTTTATCAATGAAAAAGGATATATTTACCTGTCACCATACAGACAGGGACTTTTCTGCTACGATCCGAAAGGAAAATTGATCGCCCACTATAAAAGTGAAGACTCTAAACTCAGTAACAATATCATTCTCAGTATTCTGGAAAAAGACGGAAACATATGGATAGGGACAGACGGAGGAGGAATCAATATTTATCATCCCGACACAAAAGATTTTACCGTCTTACAACACATTCCGGGAGATGTGAATTCACTTCCCGTCAATTCCATCACTGTTCTCTATATGGATAATGAAAATAACCTCTGGGCCGGTAGTGTGAGAGGCGGTATATTCGGAATTAAAGAAACTTATATCAAGACATTCAAAGACGTAGCCTTAAACAACACCAACGGATTAAGCGAAAAAGCCATTACCAGCCTGTACGAAGACAATGACAGTCTTTTATGGATCGGGACAGACGGCGGAGGAATCAATGTATACAACCCATTTACCGATACATTCAAACAATTCACCTCCACCTACGGCGATAAGGTGACTTCCATCACCGGCTTATCCGACACGGAGCTTTTGGTTTCGTTATTTAACCAGGGAATAGTTGTCTTCAACAAGCAAACGGGAAAATACACCCCATTTACCATTGTCAACGACCAGATCAATACAGAAGAATGTTATTACGGCTTTATGCCCCTGGCGCATAAAGTCAGCAACGACAAAATATATATTCTGTCGCTCAGTGCACGTATCTACTATCCTGAAACAAAGACCTTCTCTACCCTAAAAACAAAAGAAACCGATTTCTCCCTGGAAGCGTTGAATCTGACCTATGCGGACGATTCGCTTATTTTTATGATAAAAGAGAATTATGTTTTACAGACATTACAAAAGAACGACAGCCTGTCCCTTCTATTCACCACTGAACCAAGCGAAACGATCCATACCCTGTGTTATGACAAAAAAGGGACCGTCTGGATAGGAAGCGACCAGGGACTCAGCTATTACAATCTGAACGAGAAAGTATTACACCGAATCAATACCCGGCTTTTCAATAACGTGTCTTATCTTTTCTTCGACGATAAAGGGCGTCTCTGGATAGGTGCACAGAATATGCTCTTTTCGTATGTTATCGATGAAGGGAGATTTATTATCTGGAGCGAATCCGATGGATTTTCGCCGAATGAAATCCTGTTTATGTATCAGGAACAGTCCAAAACAAATAACATCTACCTGGCAGGAACCGACGGACTGGTAAAAATAGATAAGAATATTTCCTATAATGACGATCTTCAACCGGAAATTGATTTATCCGATATTCTATTCAACGGAAGTACCTATCTGAAACAATTCAACACGACTCACCGGTCGGTTGCAATTCCCTGGAATTATACATCTCTATCGGTCGTATTCAATATAAATCAGAAAGATATATTCAGAAAAACAATGTTCCGATACAAAATAGAAGGGGCAAACGAGCAATACATCGAATCTTATAATAACAAACTAAACCTACCGGTATTACTCCCGGGAAGTTATTCGATTATTGCATCCTACAATACGAAAAGCGGGATATGGAGCCAACCCAAAAAGATACTCACACTCCATATCACTCCCCCTTGGTATAAAAGTAACCTTTTTATTTTCAGCATAATTCTGTTAATCTTAGGAATCATTACCGCCACGGTATATATTATCCTGAAGAAAAAAGAAAACCGACTGAAATGGGAAATGAAAGAACATGAACAGGCCATGAACGAAGAAAAGATACAGTTCCTGGTCAATATAAGCCATGAACTCAGGACTCCCCTTACACTCATTTACGCTCCGCTGAAAAGACTTATCGACACCAGCCATGAGAATCTGACTCCCGAAGTTATTCACGGACAGTTAAATACTATTTACAAACAGTCGAGAAAAATGAAAAACCTGATTAACATGGTTCTCGACCTGAACCGTATCAAAACGGAGCAGAAGTCTTTACAGAAACAGCCTCATCCATTAAATAAATGGATAGTATCCGTCTCCGAAGATTTCAATACTGAATTAAAGGAAAAGAGTATCCAGCTGATATATCAGCTGGATACTCAGATTGAATCAATCTGGTTCGATGAATGGAAATGCCAGACCATTTTTTCCAACATACTGATGAACGCCTTCAAATTCAGTGAACCGGAGACACAAATAACAATATCGACCCAACTAATAGATAACTATGTCAGAGTCGCCGTCGCAGACCAGGGTATCGGTCTGCAAAATGTGGACCCGAAAAAGCTTTTCAACCGTTTCTACCAAGGTGAACATAATAAGAGCGGTAGCGGAATCGGTTTATCTTATGCCAAAGTATTGATTGAAATGCATGGAGGGCGGATAGGCGCCTATAACAATCCGGACAGAGGAGCTACATTCTATTATGAGTTACCCGCATTGACCGATAGCATCAACTCCGGACAGCAAGAGGTACAGGAAACAGAGATTAGCGAAAATCTATCTATACCGTTAGACTTGTCCGCGACCGGAATTTCCTGCGCGGGATATTCTTTACTCATCGTAGAAGATAAAGATGAACTCCGCCTTTTCCTGAAAGATTCGTTCAAAGATATATTCAAGCAGGTTTATACCGCAGAAAATGGTCTTGCCGCCCTGGAAATAACCAAAGCCAAACAACCGGATATCATCGTCAGCGACGTCATGATGCCCCAAATGGACGGCTATGAACTCTGTAAGAATATAAAAAACGATATTGAAATCAGCCATATCCCCATCATCCTGCTGACAGCCAAATGCGACCAGGAAAGTACTGCGCAAGGGTATAAACTCGGTGCGGATTTTTATATCCCGAAACCGTTTGAGTTAGACTTCCTGCTGACTATCATTCTTAATTTGCTGAAAAGCCGGGAAGCCGTCAAACAAAAATATAAGGAATCTTCTACCCTGCTCCTGCCGCAGGAAGTCACGATCAGCAATGCGGATGAACACTTCATGTCAAAGATGAATGAACTGATAGATAACAACCTGGCCAACCCGGACCTCGATGTAAGCTATCTGATGAAAAAGATGACCATGAGCCGTGCTTCCTTATATAATAAGGTAAAGGCTCTGACCGGTATGGGCGTTAACGATTACATCAATAAAATCCGTATAGAGAAAGCCTCTTTGATGCTTATACAAACGGATTTGACCATATCGGAAATATCTTATGAAGTAGGTTTCACTTATCAACGGTATTTCAGTACCATATTTAAACAAGTTAAAGGAATGACTCCAACCCAATTTAAAGAAGAAAACAGAAGGAAAGAGAGCTGACAGGGGAAAAGAAAATACGCCGCCGCTTCACAGCAACAGCGTATCCACTTAAACCGGTCAAACAATTCCAAAAAGGAATATATTTTACTTATTTCACTTCTTCGAGTACGGAATAAGATTGTAATACATTATTATTATTGTATTGCTCCGTACGGACTACCCCGATATTGGGAGCATACCATTCATATCCGTAACCTTCGATTGTTTCTTTCGGGGAACGTGATTTGATTTTAAATTTTACTTTCGTACAATCGAATGTTCCTGCCGGAGTGGTGATCTCTTCGGTTTTCACATATTCGCGGTCGTAAATCGAAATGTTCTTTCTGTCTTTACGATTCTTCTTTGAATAAATGTTGATGACTGCATCGTCGAAATAGACATCATCCGAAGATGCTCCCTGCGCTACGCTCGGATAATTGATTACAGCATCGGTAGCCGCCATTGCGGTATTCGTTGTAGTAACAAAAGATGGATTGGACAGCACCTCTTTCATATCCATAAAGAATTCGCCATCCTGGCAAAAAGCCTCCAGTTCGCCTTTGTCGATAACTGTTCCGCCATTATTGACGAACACATAATCGGCTTCGACTTCCAGGCCGGATTGTTTACTTTCCACCTCATCCACTACATAAGTCATCACACCTGACAGGTTTCCTTTGCCGTCATAACTCTTTTTCACCAGTTTTGTACCTTTTGTCGTAGGGAAAAAGAATGTACAATCTTGTGCCATAGCCCCGCCTGCCAACATAGCGGCCAAAGCTACCAGTAAAACTTTAGAATTCATATTTCAAAACGTTTAAGTATTAATAATAAGCCGGATATCCAATGCGTAGTTAAAACAGGGGAAACCTGTGAATGTTTATGGCTTTTCTTTTAAAAATAGCAAAAGAATGCCTATTTCGCCCTTATTTATAAGGAAAGGGGGCATCGAAGGGTACAACCATAAAAGTTAATTCCTAACTTTGGCGGTCTAAACAGTAATGTCTTATGGTACAAAGATTCGATTTCTTAGTGATAGGTTCCGGTATTGCAGGAATGAGTTTCGCACTTAAAGTTGCCAGCAAGGGAAAAGTAGCCCTGGTATGCAAAACTAATCTGGAAGAAGCTAACACATATTTCGCTCAGGGAGGCATCGCCTCGGTAACGAACCTGATTGTTGATAATTTCGACAAACATATTGAAGATACAATGATAGCCGGCGACTGGCTCAGCGACCGCGATGCCGTGGAAAAGGTCGTGCGCAACGCCCCTCAGCAAATCAAAGAGCTAATCAGTTGGGGTGTAGACTTCGACAAGGACGAGAAAGGCAACTTCGACCTGCACCGTGAAGGGGGACATTCCGAATTCCGCATCCTGCACCATAAAGACAATACAGGTGCCGAAATACAGGATAGCCTGATTCAGGCCATCCAAAAGCACCCCAACATCACCGTATTTGAGAATCATTTCGCAATCGAAATACTGACGCAGCACCATCTGGGTGTCACCGTCACCCGTCAGACACCGGATATAGAATGCTACGGAGCCTATATCATGGACCCGAACGGACGAATCGACACCTTCCTTTCCAAGGTAACGCTGATTGCAACCGGCGGCGTAGGTGCCGTTTACCAGACAACGACCAATCCGTTGGTAGCCACAGGCGACGGCATAGCGATGGTTTACCGTGCAAAAGGGACCGTTAAGGACATGGAGTTTGTACAGTTCCATCCAACGGCCTTGTACCATCCGGGCGACCGCCCTTCCTTCCTGATTACGGAAGCGATGCGTGGTTACGGCGGTGTTTTGCGTACGCTGGACGGAAAAGAGTTCATGCAGAAGTATGATAAACGTCTTTCACTGGCTCCCCGCGATATTGTGGCACGTGCCATCAAAAACGAGATGGATACCCGTGGAGATGACCATGTATATCTGGACGTTACACACAAAGACCCGGAAGAGACAAAGAAACATTTCCCGAATATTTACGAGAAATGCCTGAGCCTGGGCATCGACATTACCAAAGATTATATCCCGGTAGCTCCTGCCGCCCATTACTTGTGCGGAGGTATCAAAGTAGATTTGGATGCACGTTCTTCTATCGACCGTCTCTATGCGGTAGGCGAGTGTTCCTGCACCGGCCTGCATGGCGGCAACCGTCTGGCTTCCAACTCACTAATCGAAGCCGTTGTCTATGCCGATGCAGCAGCCAAGCACAGTTTGGGAATCATTGATTCATTGAAGTATCAGGAAAACATCCCGGAATGGAACGACGAGGGCACGACCTCTCTGGAAGAAATGGTCCTTATCACCCAAAGTGTGAAAGAAGTGGGACAAATCATGAGTACATATGTCGGCATCGTCCGCTCCGACCTGCGCCTGAAACGTGCCTGGGACCGTCTGGACATCATCTATGAAGAAACGGAGAGCCTGTTCAAACGCTCGGTCGCTTCGAAAGATATCTGCGAACTGCGTAATATGATTAATGTAGGTTATTTAATCATGCGCCAGGCCATCGAACGAAAAGAGAGCCGTGGATTGCATTATACGTTGGATTATCCGCCGGTAAAGAAGGAACAGTAAAATAAAAAAGAGCATCTCTGATTCACGGGATGCTCTTTTTGTTTAAAATATTTCATTTTCCTACTAGGGATTTCTGAACTTGTGTTGTCTTTTCTATACAAGACAATAAAAACAACATAAGTTAGCCTATAATGGATAAAGAGATATTACAAAGATATGTAGAAGGAAATGTCAGCCCGGAAGAAATAATTGCTGTTGTCGACTGGCTGGACGCAGATGAAAGTCATGTCCGGGAATTTATGGCGTTACACAAATTGAATGATATATCCTTATTGAATCAACCGGACAGCAAAGTCGATGTCCAAAAGAAAAAGAAAACAATTACTTTCCGTCAAATAGGCTACGAACTTGCCAAAATTGCAGCTATACTCATCCTCTTCTGGGGAGGAACAAAATTATATGAAACAACTTCAGTAAAAGAAAATGTTATCGCTTATCAAACATTATACGTACCTGCCGGACAACGTGCCGAATTAATTTTACCGGACAGCACACATGTCTGGCTCAATGCACGTAGCAAACTCGTATATCCCATCAGTTTCGGGAAAGATATCCGTCAGGTAGAACTGAACGGAGAGGCTTATTTCGATGTTATCCATAATGAAAAACAACCTTTTGTTGTAAAAACTCCTCAAATGGATATACAAGTATTAGGGACAGAGTTTAATGTGACAGCATATTCCAGTTCCTCTGATTTTGAAGTAGCATTATTAAGAGGTTGTATAGAATTATCCTCTCCCCGCTTATCTTCCAATTATAGAATGAAAGAGAAAGAACATATCAGATTACAAAATAACAAACTGATATCCAAAGACATTTCTGATTATGATTATTTCAGATGGAAAGAAGGCCTTATTTGTTTTAACAACGAATCAGTCGCTACAATCATAGAAAAACTCAAGCTATATTATGACATTGACATTGAAGTTTATAATCAGAAATTTATAAACAGCCGATATACCGGCAAATTCAGAACCAAAGACGGCATAGAACAAGTATTGAGAGTATTACAGATAGAACATAAATTTACCTATACAAAGAATAACGATTTGAATCTAATAACCATTAAATAAAAATGCCTATGATATAGAACGATCAAAGTAAAAAAAATTTAACCGGATCATGCTCCAACATAATCCGGTTATGGCAGTCAGTACTCTGACACAATAGCAAATTGATTTTAGTACCAACTTTCTAGAAATTTCAAAGTTATGAAAAAAAAACCTATAGGGGAAAAGTATGCCCTATTATTATCAAATTTTAAACACATATTCAGAGTTATGAAGTTAACCTTTTTATTATTTCTGTTATGTATTTCAGGTGTTTGGGCAAATAAAGCCAATTCTCAGACAACTAAAGTGAGTATCCAGGCTGAAAATATGCATATGAAGGATATTCTCAGTCAGATCGAATCACAAACAGACTTTTTGTTTGTTTACAATTATGAAAATGTTGACCTATCCCAAAAAGTATCATTGAATGCTTCGAATATCTCGGTTGCCGAAGTTCTGAAAATAATTTTCAGGAATTCGGATGTAGTATATGCTATGGAAGGTAATAACATTCTGTTAATGAAAAACACAGCAGAAGGGCAACAACAAAATAGCAAAAGAATAACCGGTAAAGTAACCGATTCAAAGGGAGAAGCTATTATTGGAGCAAATGTTGTAGTAAAAGGAACAATGAACGGGACAACTACAGATATGGATGGTAACTATTCTCTGAATGTTTCTCCTTCTTCTATTATACAGGTTTCTTATATCGGCTACATTACACAAGAATATCCGACACAAAACAAAAAATCTTTCAATATCATTCTGAAAGAAGACTTACAGGCTTTGGATGAAGTAGTAGTTGTAGGATACGGAACCCAGAAAAAGGAAGTGGTTACTGCTGCTATTACAACAGTAAAAGCATCGGATATTGCAGTCAGCCCATCAGCAGATGTTGCAGCAGGTCTGGCCGGACGTTTGTCGGGAGTTATCATCAATACCCGTTCCGGAGAAGTCGGAAACGAAGGTACTTCCATCTTTGTCAGAGGTAAAAGTACCTATGCTAACGGGACAGAACCTTTATATGTTGTCGATGGCATTGCCAGAACAGAAGAAGATGGAATTCTATCCAGAATGGACCCTAATGACATTGAGTCGATCTCTGTATTGAAAGATGCTTCTGCCGCCATTTATGGTTCAAGAGCAGCAAACGGTGTCATCCTGATTACTACTAAACGTGGTAAAGAAGGGGTAAAGCCTACTATTAATATCACCTACAATCATTCTTTTGCGCAACCAACCCGCATTGTTGAAATGGCAGATGCTGCGACATATGCAACAGCACACAATTGGGCTAATTTAACAAAAGGTCTTGAACCCACTTATTCTGAAGAGGAAATCCGTAAATTTGCAGACGGATCTGATCCGCTGAACTATCCGAATACCGATTGGTACAGAACAGTACAAAAAACATGGACACATCAGGATAAAGCCAATTTGTCTCTACGAGGAGGTAGCGAAAAAGTTCAATATTTCATGTCCGGCGGATTTTTGAATCAAGGTACGCCCTTTAATAATGGTTTCACCCACAACAGACAGATTAATGTCCGTTCAAATCTGGATGCCCGGGTAAATAATTATATAAAGGTCAGCTTGGATTTATCTGCAAAAAAATTAGACCGTGTTTTACCTCGTGACGGATCCGTAAACGGAGGATCTATGTATTCGCACGTAGCATTAAACTTACCGACTATATTGGCCAAATATCCGGGAACAGATCTGGCAGCACCAGCCCGTGACGGAGATAATCCTTTAGTACAAACTTCCGGAGAAGCAGGTGAAACCAAAACAGACCGTTGGATTTTTAATTCCCTGGCAAATATTACAATCGATCTTCCTTGGGTAAAAGGACTTTCTCTGGTTGGAAGTATCGCTTATGACTATTATCATCAGAAGTACAAACAGTTCAAAAATGTAGCCTATGTCTACAATTATGACCAGGCAATGAATGAGTATTCTAAAGTAATGGTTCCTACGGTATCCAGTCCGTCCCTGAATATAGAAGAAAAACGGTCGGAAAGCTTAACAGGAAATGTTCGTGCCAATTATCACAACACATTTAATAGTGTACATACGATCGATGCCTTCCTGGGATTTGAAGGAAATAAATCGAGTTCTAATATGCTGAGTGGTTATAGAGGTAATTTTCCCAGTGGAATGATTCCCGAGTTACCGTTTGGAGACAGCAACACACAGACAAACAACGGCTCCTGGTCTGAAACTGCCCGTCTGAATTATTTCGGTCGTGCTTTATATGATTATGATAACAAATATATGGTCCAGTTCCAGTTCCGTTATGATGGTTCTCAAAACTTCCCTCCGGGCAATCGTTATGGTTTCTTCCCTGGAGTATCTGCCGGATGGACCCTTTCCAAAGAAAACTTCATGTCCAATATCAATTGGCTGGATAATTTGAAATTAAGAGCATCTTGGGGACAAATGGGTAATGATGCGATTGCTGCTTATCAGTATTTGGTATTGTATGGATTATCTTCCGGTGCTGTGTTCAATGGAGCTCAGGCTTCCGGACTATATCAGAAAGGTACACCTAATCCGAATATAACATGGGAAATCGCAAACTCCTACGATGTGGGTGTAGAATCCCGCTTCTTCGGAGGCCAGTTAAGCTTTGAATTTGACTGGTTTAAATCCCGCCGTACAAACATTTTGACAAAACGTAACGCATCTGTTCCTGAATTTACCGGTTTGTCTTTGCCTGATGAAAACATTGGTATTGCAGAAAATACAGGTATAGAATTCATGATCGGTCACCAAAAGGCTGTCAATAAAGATTTCTCATATTCTATTTCCGGAAACTTCACTTACGCCAAGAACAATGTCGTATTTTCAGATGAAGCACCTATGGCAGAAGAGTATCAGAAAGCCGAGGGACATCCGATTGGCAGTTCATTGCGATACAAAGCAATCGGTATCTATAGCGAAGCAGATATAAATGACTCGAATGTAGCAAAGCGTCCGGGAACTATGGCTGGCGATATTAAAATATTTGATGCAAACGGAGATGGCGAAATCAACTCATTAGACCGGATTCGTCAGGACTTGACCGATATTCCTCAAATTGTGTATGGTCTAAACTTTAGTGCTACCTGGAAACAATTTGATATCTCATTATTGTTCCAGGGACAAGCAAAAGTAATCAATACAATCCAGGAAGCATGGGTAGATCCTTCATCAGGAGGTGCCGGAAACTTAATGAAATGGTGGACAGAAGACATGTGGACTCCAGAAAATCAAGATGGTACAAAACCACGCTTAGGAACCCCAAACAGAATTAACGGCACAACATTTACTAATATAAACGCAGCTTTTTTCAAATTAAAAAATGCTGAAATCGGTTACACTTTACCTGCATCAGCCAGAGGAAAGATCGGCGTAGCGAATGCCCGTATTTATTTAAGCGGAACAAACTTATTCTCGATCGACCATATGAGAGGTATGGGTATTGATCCGGAAGCTACAGGTTCCGGTTACGGAGGTTGGGCACTCAACCCGCAACGATTGATCAATTTAGGTGTTAATATTTCATTTTAAAAAACAGTAAGTTATGAAAAATCTAATAGTATATATAGTATCTGCCATGTCATTACTAACAGCGTGCGATGCTTTAGATATTACTCCCAGTGACAGTTATTCTGATCCCGTTGTCTGGCAGGATCAGAATTTGATAAAAATGTTTGTAAACGACCAATATGGAGCATTGGTCGGACAAGATAACTTTTATCGTTATTCATTCTTTTCAGACGAGGTATATCAAAAATACAACGATGAAGGATGCAATTATGTTCGCGAAAATATTTTAACATCTGATAATATAGGCGCTGTCGGCGAAATCCTACATTTTTGGAAAGCCGGATATAAATATATCCATAATACAAATACTTTCTTCACTAACATTGAAACGGCAAAGGTCGATGAAGACTTCAAGAAAACAATGATTGGTGAAATGAAATTCATCCGTGCCTTTATCTATTTCCGGCTAATCCGCTCCTATGGCGGTATTCCCATCATAGAAGATGCTTATGATATCAACAGCGACTGGTCTGATGTTAAGCGAAATACTTATGATGAATGTGTTGACTATATCATTAAAGATTTGAATGATGTAATAGCCACTCTACCCGACCAACCGGGAGAACGGAACCGTGCAAGTGCAAATGCAGCCCGTGCTTTAAAATCGAGAGTTTTGCTTTACAGTGCCAGTGCTTTGAATAATCCGGAAAATAAAAAAGAAAAATGGCAATTGGCCTCAGATGCTGCTAAAGACCTGTTCGATAAAGGATATGCTTTATGCGACAACTACAGAGAAATGTTTTTAGATGTAGCAAACAGTGAATATATTTATGCCAAAGAATTCAGTGAAACTTATTCCCATGCACTTGGCTTCAATCTGGCATGTACAGGAGACGGCGGCCGCGGATGGTCTACTCCTTCACAAAATTTGGTAGATGCTTATGAAACGTTAGAAGGAGAAATACCCGTACTGAATTCAAAAAGTGGAGAAGTGAATCCTAACTCGATGTATAACCCGGAGAAACCTTATGAAAACCGGGATCCTCGTTTTTACGATTGTGTTTATTATAACGGGTCTACCACAAAAGACGATCGTATAGTTGAAACATTCCAAGGTGGAGCTGATATGCTAAACCAGGATATGACAATGACCAGTTACTATTTGAGAAAGTTTGTAAATGAAAAAGAACCTATTTCTCAATCACACCATTATACGACACCATTCCCGTTCTTCCGTCTGGCTGAAATCTATTTGAACTATGCGGAAGCTGAATATCATCTGGGAAATGAAGATATAGCCAGAGAATATGTAAATAAGGTAAGAGCACGCAAAAGTGTGAATATGCCTCCTATTACAGAGAGTGGAGATGCATTATTAAAACGTATCTATCATGAACGTCAGATTGAACTGGCATTCGAGGGGCATCGTTATTTCGATCTGAGACGCTGGAAAATTGCAGACAATGCACCTATCATTGGTTTCAAAATTACTAAAAACGGAACAAATGATTATACATATGAAAGATATACATTGTCGCTGACATCTCGTGAATCAGACTGGAAAAATGCATTCTTTGTGTTACCTATTCATTATCAGGAAATACAGAAGAGCAATAACAGCCTGGAGCAAAATCCGGGATATTAATAAAATGATATGACAAGAAACTTTGTAGTTACAATAACGATCAGTAGTTTCTTTATATTAGCAGGGTGCACGTCTTCCAGTGCACCCACTGATAATATAAAAGAAATGCATACAAATTTCGTGAACCCTCCGAATATGTATCGTCCTCAACCCTTTTGGCACATCAACGGAGAATTAACGAAAGAAGGTATTTATGAGCAAATAACAGATGCCCACCGAAAAGATGGCTTTGGCGGTGTTGCTATATTACCATTAACTCCCGCACAAATGTGGAACGGAAAAGATATTTGCCCGGGAACAACTCCGGAATATCTGAGTGAAGGTTATTTTGATCGCTACCGGGATATTCTGGAATGTTCAAAAGAATTGGGAACAGAAGTAATCCTCTATGATGATGTCGATTTCCCCAGCGGTGTACTTGGAGGCAGAATGACAAAAGAATTTCCCCAACATACACAAAAGAGACTTAGCAAAGAGGAGAAAGATATCGTAGGTCCGCAAAAAGTCCACAAACATGTTCCTACAAAAGATTTGTTCATGGGAGCTGTTGCAATGAATACAGAAACCCGGGAAAGAATCGACCTGACTGACCTGGTTGCAGATGGCATATTAACCTGGGATGCTCCGGAAGGGAAGTGGAAAATTATGTCTTTCTATTTGGAATATAATGTAGACTCCCGGTTGGATTATATGGATGAAGCAGCGATTGACCAGTTCATATCAATGACTTACGAGCAATACGCTAAACGTTTCAATGATTTCTTTGGAACAACTGTTCGGAGATCTTTTTTTGACGATGTCGGTTATCTGGGTAATTCCCGATATTGGAATGCCGCACTAACCGAATCCTTTGAAAACCGTTATGGGAAAAAGGCTGTTCTTTATTATCCGGCTTTATGGTATAACATAGGATCAGAAACAGAAGCAGCCCGTATCGCATTTTACGGACTACGGGCAGAACTGATAGGCGAAGGATATCCGAAAAAAGTAGGAGAATGGAGTGCCCGCCACGACTTGATCAGTATGGGGCATCCGCCTGGAAATTATGAGCCAACGGCTGTCGATATGTATGGCGACCCGTTTAAATATTATCGCCACGTACCCGTTCCGCTGATGGATGCTATCCACGGTTATCCTTATGGCCGACCGGGATTCAAACTGATCAGTTCGGCCGCAGATGCTTTTGATCGTCCTAATGTTGCAGTTGAAATTTACGGAAATTACATCGCAGAGATGGATTCTTTGATGTTGTACCGGGCAGCAATGGAATTGATGGTTAGAGGCGCAAATCTTTTTGTACCCCATGGAATGTGGTATAATCCGGATATGGTCAAAATACCACCGTTAATCGCCCATTATAGTAAACTATTAGGACCAGCATTACATCAATACAGTGATTACATGGGACGTTCCGTTTCTCTGTTACAGGATGGGAATCGGGTTGTCGATATAGCTGTACTGTATCCGATTGAATCATTGGAAGGATGGTATGAATTGGATAATCCGAACCGCCCTACAATAGGAAAAGACGTTCCTCCCGGAACAGACTATAATCGAATCAGCGATATGTTGACAGGGCAAATTCGTCAGGATTTTACATTTGTTCATCCGGAAGAACTGATAAAGAATAAATATCAGATTATAAATGATGAACTATGCTTATCCGCTTCAGTAACACATCAGAAATACAAACTATTAATTATGCCTTCATCACAAATTCTATCAGTCGAGGCCTTGAAAAAGATCAAAGCTTTTTATGAAGCAGGAGGCAAAATATTAGCAACCCATCAGTTACCTAATAAATCCGCTGAATTTGGTCGGGATACAGAACTGGTAAATCTGATAAAAGAGATATTCGGTATTAATCCTTTGGAAACTATGCCAGACAAACAGGTTTCCGAATCAAATCCACAAGGGGGAAAAGCCTTATTTTTACCCTCTGCTGAAAAAGATATTCTAGCGAAAGCGATAGAAACTTTATTACCTGATCCGGATGTTCACATCGAAAAAGTCGACCACTTAGATCAACCGGATGCTTTACACCGTCGGTTATTAGGTGTAGATGAATACCGTAATCTTCCTTCCGAAAAGCTGGGTATGCTTTCATATATTCACAAGCAAAAGAATCGAAAGGATATTTATCTGTTTGCCAACTCTACCGATCACCCGGTAAAGACGAATGTATCATTGAAAGGAAAACTTAGTCTGGAAATCTGGAATCCGTATACCGGTTCAATGGGAAAAAAAGTGAACAGTAAGTACGAGAAAAAGGAGAATGGTATAACCTATACAACCTTTACCCTTGATCTATCTCCTGTAAATTCTGTTTTTATAATCGGAGAAGAAAAGTAAGTGAGTTTATAATTTATGAGGGCATATCATCAAAAATGCTCTCATAAATTATACAGATAATATTTCTCCATGCCTTTTGCTATTTCAACATTTCTTAATAACTTTCAAGCCTCATTCGATTAGACTAATGCTTTGAAAAATAATAGATTAATTTGTACCATGAACACGAAATATTCTGCAATTCTACTTTCCGGCTTGATTTTATCAGCCGATGTATGTCCTTGTATCGCTGCTCTGCATTCTTTTCAAAAAGAACCTGTAGCAACAGAAATCGGAAAAAGCCAATGGAAAGGGAAAAAGGTAGCTTTCCTGGGTGATTCCATTACCGATAAAAGCCATGTCGGCACAACAAAAAATTACTGGCAGTATCTGGAAGAGATGCTAGGTTTGGAAGCCTGGGTCTATGGCATCAATGGAGACCAATGGAAAGGTATATTGGCACAAGCACAAAAACTGAAAGAAGAAAGAGGTGATCAGGTTGATGCGATAATCATTTTTGCCGGAACCAATGATTATAATGAAGGTATACCTTTAGGAGATTGGTATCGAACGGAAAATACCAGTGTTGAGGTTGCCGGACCATCACAGGAAATGCGTGTTAAGCGTATCCAACAAACGGAAGATACCAATTTTAGAGGACGCATAAATAAGGCAATGTCATTCCTGAAAGAAAACTTCCCTACTCAACAAATTATTTTACTCACACCAATCCATCGTGCCCAGGCTTACTTCGGAGACAATAATATTCAACCGGAAGAAGCCTTCCCAAACAAATCAGGATTATATGTGGACACTTATGTCGATATTATAAAGGAAGCCTCCAATATATGGGCCGTCCCGGTTATAGACTTAAATAGTATTAGCGGACTTTATCCAATGGCAGACTCACATACTGTTTACTTCCATAACGAAAAGACCGACCGCCTTCACCCAAATGCAAATGGTCATTACCGGATGGCAAAAGCACTCGTTTATCAGTTATTGGCTTATCCTGCTGATTTTAAGTAAAAAATAAATGTATCACAGCAATTAATCTTACTGAAATATGAACAGACTAATTTCAAAACAATATCTATTATATATTGCTTTTTCACTTCTATCCCTCGGACATTTGATAGCTCAGGCACCTGTTGCACCTTCCCTGAGTGAATTGAACCAACCATTCGATGAAGGAGATAAAAAAACATTTTCACATCCGCCCAAAGTCTTCTACCCCGAAACCTGGTTCCACTACATCGGGGGTAACGTATCCATCAAAGGTATTACTGCTGACCTGGAAGCGATTGCGGATGCCGGATTCTCCGGGATACATCTGTTTCACGGACAGTTCGGCGGGCCCTGGCCGGGGGGCGACCCGCAAATAGCCTGCCTTAGTCCGCTATGGGATGGAATGGTGAAACATACGGCAGAAGAATGCCGGCGTTTAGGGTTACGGTTCACCATGCAGAATTGCCCGGGATGGGCAATGGCGGGCGGTCCCTGGATAAAACCGTCTAATGCCATGCGCCATCTGGCCTGGAGCCGCACGGACATAGAGGGGAACTCGGATGAGATAATGCAAAAGTTACCTCTCCCCCAGCCCAGTGAAGAAGATTGGAGGGATTATGAAGACTTAATGGTAATAGCATTCCCAACGCCCGTGGATGATGACGGAAAGCCATTGATACCAGTCTCGTTCAAAAGCAATAAAGAGGCGGCATGGGAACATTTATGGCAGGGAAAAAGTGAAAACCCGATACAGCTCACCGCAACTACTGCCGAGAACCCGTACTGGATCGAAGTCGAATTCCCGGAAAACGAGATTATCCGTACACTGGAACTTCCTTCCAGTAACGAAATGAACCACCCGTGGTGCTTTGAACCTGATATGCGTGTGAAGCTGGAGGCCTGTTTGCCTGACGGAACAACCCGGGAAGTTCTGAACACAGACCTTCCCCAGAGCAATACACAAGATAATTACCCTATCTCTTTAGCCTGTGCAGAGACAAAAGGGGCAAAGAAATATCGTATCACCCTCATTAATCAACATAATATCGCCCTTAAATCGTTACGTTTATTCACTGCTGCCCGCAAAAACAGCTGGGAGTCACAGGCCGCATGGGTATCAAGAAGCATCGAACGGACAGGCGATCTGAAACAGCATGACTCGGAAACCTACCTGAATACGAAACAAATCAAAGATATAACCACCTTTATGGATGCACAAGGCAATCTGAAATGGAAAGCACCGAAAGGAAAATGGACTGTTTTACGCATCGGCCATGTGAATACCGGACGACGTAATTCTCCAGCACCACCGGAAGGTACAGGATGGGAATGCAACAAACTCTCCGTAGAAGGTTCCAGTGCACAGTTCGCCGGATATATCGGACGGCTCTCAGGAGAAAACGGTCCTTTGGCCGGAGGGTTGCTCAATGGCTTGTTAATGGATAGCTGGGAGTGTTACACACAGACCTGGACAGCCGGACTCGACAAAGAGTTTGAACAAATCACAGGTTATCCGCTGAAAAAATGGATTCCGGCACTCTTCGGCTATATAGTGGAAGATCAAGAAACCACTTTTCGCTTTTTATGCGATTGGCGCAGGGTACTCAATACTCTTTTTGTCAATAACTTTTATGGGAATATAGCCAGGCTGGCCAAAGAGAATAATCTCTCCCTGACATACGAAACCAGTGCCGGTGACGGTTTCCCCACGGATATCCTGGAATATTACAAATTTGCCGATGTACCTATGTGCGAGTTCTGGCAACCTATGACGGAGAATTTCGTAGGTTCAATCAATTTCAAACCGATCAAACCGGCGGCCTCCGCAGCCCGCATATATGGGAAACCCCGCGTTGCGGCAGAAGCATTCACTTCCTTTAGCCATACCTGGGACGAACATTGGCAAATGCTGAAAGAAGTAGCCAATGTCAATTCTACGGAAGGAGTTACCCACCTGGTATTCCATACATATACACATAATCCGCAAGTAGGTTTTCCCCCTCCCGGAACTTCTTTCTCCGGAGCAGGCATCGGTACACCGTTCTTACGCGGACAGACCTGGTGGAAATACATGCCTGAGTTTACGACTTATTTAGCCCGATGCAACTATCTGTTGGAAAGAGGGAAACCAGTCTCCGATGTGCTTTGGTATCTGGGAGACGAGACCGATCATAAACCAGACCAGAAAGCACCATTCCCGGAAGGATTCAAATATGACTATTGCAATCCGGATGTGCTGTTGAACCGGCTTTCCGTAAACAACGGTGACCTGGTGACTCCGGAAGGTTTACGTTACCGTCTCCTCTGGCTACCGGAGGTACCGCGCATGCGCCCGGAAACAGTCGAAAAATTATATGAACTCATTTATGAAGGAGCGACTGTCGTCGGAGAAGCACCATCCGGACTTGCCACACTTTCAGGAGGAAAAGATGCACAGAAAAGATTCGACAGGACCATAAAGAAAATATGGGGAAATACGTCGGAAACAGGTATCCGGCAGATAGGAAAAGGCCGTATCATTTCCGGTATAACTTTGGCTGATGCTTTGGAACAACTGGATATTGCCCCGGATGTAAAAGGTTCGGGTTCCCTGTGGCTGCACAGGAAGACAGAGAATGCCGACTGGTATTTTGTTACAGTACCGAAAGACAAAAGTTTTCAGGGAGAGCTGGATTTCCGGAATAGCGGACATGCCGAGATATGGGACCCTCTGACAGGAAATGTTATTCCTGCCATATATGAAAAAAAGGGAGACCGGACATCTGTAAAGATCAGTTTACCCCAGGCCGGATCTTATTTTGTCGTATTCCGCAAAGACAACCCCGAAATACCTGCAAAAAGTGCTGTGGAAAAGCAAGTCATAACAACGATTCCTCTCAGCCAGCCATGGGAACTCAAATTCCCGGACGGTTGGGGAGCACCTGCATCTTTTCTGATATCTGAACTGAAACCGTGGAAAGATCTGGATACTTCAACAGAAGCGAAAGCATTTTCCGGAACAGTCGAATATTCTTCGACCTTCAATATTGATAATACATCCGGCAACCGGTTTATTCTTGATCTGGGAAGAGTGGATATGATTGCGGAAATAATCATCAACGGCAAACCTGTCCGGACAGTCTGGACCACACCCTACAAAGCCGATGTAACAAAAGCCGTTCGTCCCGGAAAAAACACACTTCAGGTAAAAGTAACCAGTACCTGGTTCAACCGTCTTGTCTATGACGCAGGACAACCGGAAAGTAACCGGAAGACATGGGTGTTAAGATGGCCGGATAAGAACGAACCCTTGAGAGAAAGCGGCCTTATGGGACCGGTAACCCTTTCAATTGAAAAATAAACAAACAATGAGTCATGAAACATAAAATCATTCTATCCTTATTAATTGCAGCAGCATTGAATAGCCTTCCCTTTCCAGGGAAGGCCGATAATCCGGATTACCCCAATAACCGCTATCCGCTTGTAAGAAAACCTTATATAGAACTACCTTTGGGCAGCATCAAACCTAAAGGCTGGCTCCTTGAAATGCTTGAACGGCAGAAAAAAGGGGCATCCAGCCAGATGGATATCCTGTATCCGGAAGTAATGGGAGCACGTAACGGATGGCTGGGAGGCGACGGCGACCAATGGGAAAGAGGTCCTTACTGGATAGACGGATTGCTGCCCCTGGCTTATATCCTTGATGATAGAGAACTGAAACAAAAGGTACAACCCTGGATAGAATGGGCTTTGAAGAGCCAGCGTGAGGACGGTTTCTTCGGACCGGCCAAAGACTATGCACCGGAACCCGGACTTCAACGGGACAACTCTGCCGACTGGTGGCCCCGGATGGTTCTGTTGAAGATCATGCAGCAATATTATTCGGCAACCGGAGATAAACGGGTGACAGACTTTATGACCCGGTATTTCCGCTACCAGCTGGAAACTCTTCCGTCCACCCCGTTGGGAAACTGGACTTTCTGGGCTGAATACCGTGCCTGCGACAATCTCCAGGCCGTATACTGGCTTTACAATATAACCGGAGATGCCTTCCTGCTCGATTTAGGTCATTTATTACATAAACAGAGCTATGACTTCGTCGACATGTTCCTCAACCGGGATGACCTGACCCGCTTCAACACCATCCATTGTGTCAATCTGGCCCAAGGTATCAAAGAGCCGGTCATTTACTATCAACAACATCCTGACAAAAAATACCTGGATGCCGTAAAGAAAGGATTTGCCGATATCCGGCAATACAACGGCCAACCGCAGGGGATGTATGGCGGAGACGAAGGATTGCACGGTAATAACCCTACGCAAGGTTCCGAACTGTGTTCTGCCGTCGAATTAATGTATTCACTGGAAAAGATTATGGAAATAACAGGGGACCTGGCTTTTACGGATCATCTGGAACGGATCGCCTTCAATGCCCTCCCGACCCAGGTCACTGACGACTTTATGGACAAACAATATTTCCAGCAAGCCAACCAGGTCATGATAACCCGCCACGCCCACAATTTCTATGAAGACGCCAACCATGCAGAAACAGATATTATATACGGGACACGGACCGGATATCCATGCTGTTTCTCCAATATGCACCAGGGATGGCCCAAGTTCACCCAAAGCCTTTGGT
Organism: Parabacteroides sp. ASF519; assembly: GCF_000364265.2. Taxonomy (NCBI): domain Bacteria; kingdom Pseudomonadati; phylum Bacteroidota; class Bacteroidia; order Bacteroidales; family Tannerellaceae; genus Parabacteroides; species Parabacteroides sp. ASF519. Next base: position 371,876 of record NZ_AQFV02000006.1, read on the forward strand.
ATGCAACCCCGGATAACGGTATTGCCGCATTGGCCTACTCGCCTTCGGAAGTAACGGCCAAAGTGGGTAACGGCTGTAAAATTAAAATTACGGAAGAAACCTGTTACCCGATGGACGATAAAATCCAACTGACAATCCGGTTGCTCGACAAAACGAAAGAAATAGCATTTCCGCTCCATTTGCGTATTCCCGGATGGTGCAAGGAAGCAACCGTAACTGTCAACGGCGTCCCGGAATCAACGGTAAAAGGAAACAGCGTGGCTATCATCCGGCGGACATGGAAAAGTGGGGACCAGGTTCTTTTACATTTGCCCATGGAGGTTTCAACAAGCAAATGGTATGAGAACTCTGTTGCCGTTGAACGCGGACCATTGGTATATGCCCTGAAAATGGATGAGAAATGGGAAAAGAAAGAATTTAAGGGAGATGAAATTACCCAGTTCGGAAAGTCTTATTATGAAGTGACTTCACCAACCAAATGGAATTATGGCATAGTTGCTTTCGATCCTGATAATATGCAGGAGAATTTCCAGGTAACGATCGACAAGAGCAAGCAGGCCGGCAATTATTTCTGGAATGTAGAGAATGCCCCCATCCTTATCAAAGTAAAAGCGAAAGAAATAACTTCCTGGCAATTGTATAACGAAATGGCCGGTCCGTTACCTTTCTCTACAGGGAGAAGCAAACAGCCTGTAGAAGAGATCACACTCATTCCTTTCGGATGTACGACTCTCAGGATTTCTGAATTTCCGCTGGTAAGATAGTAGCGGAATAGTTGAGTTAACAGATTGTTTTATCGGATATATACTGTCAGATAACAACAATCTGTTATCTTAGAAACAAGAGATAGAAAACAGGCAGATAATCTTTCAAAGCCACCCTCAAAACCTTTAACGATCTGGTAATATGGTATTCGACCCCTTTTGGGCTTATAGACAATTCTTCCGATATTTCCTTGACCGTACGGCATTCATAACGGCTCATTTCAAAAACGCGGCGGGTCTGTTCGGGCAAAGCCTGTAAGGTATCATTGACAATACGGGTTATTTCAGACGAGAATATTTCTTCCAGGTCACAAGCCTGTAAAGTCGAAATACGATAATACAGGTCACGGTCCATTTTAGAAGAGATGGATTCAGAGACAGCCTGTTTCACGTCCTGATGCTTCAAATAGTTCAGGGAACCGTTTTTCAACATCTGGACAAGCAGTGCCAGTGGATATTCAACTTTCTCCTTCTTACTGGTCTCCCACAAATTAATCAAAGATTCAGATACAATATCCTCTGCCGCCATATCATCCCTGACATATGACTTCACAAACAAAAACGAACGTTTGTAGTAGTTTGTATATATATCGCTGAAACTTATATTACTCATCTCCTAGGAAATCTAAAGAAGGCTCTCTCCATTTACTCCAATATCATACAAAAATAAGATTTATTCCATAATAGTCAATATCCATTGGCAATAATTCTTTTTTTAATCTTTCTATTACTTATCACAACTGCATTCCTTTCATATCACAGTTGGATTCCGTTTGTTTCACAGATGGATTTCTTTTGTTTCACAGCTGTGATATGCAAAGGGAATGCAATGGTAAGGGAAACGATACACCGGGTTAACGGCAGTCTCTCCCTTGTGACCGGCTCTATCCCAAGGGTAACGGAAACTATAAAGCATTATAACGGGAAGGCGATACACCAAACTGATTCGTAAAGTGCTTGCGGAATGTATTTATATCGTTATAACCGACCATTTCGGCCACCTCCTGAACAGAATATTTCTTCTGCATGATCAGGGAAGCTGCCTTGCTGATACGGATACTGCGGATCACTTCGATAATCGACAGGTTACTTTGCTGCTTCATCTTCCGGTATAAGGTAGGCTGGCTGAGATTCAATATGCTTGCCAGGCTTTTGGCACTGAAATCCGGGTTCGTCAGGTTGGCTTCGACGATACTGATTACCTGCTGCATGAAAAGGCCGGCCTGCTCTTCTTCCTCCGGCTTCTCTACCGTATGTTTCAACATCAGGGTTTTCGTATAGATACGTTTCAGCTGCTCACGCATGCGGATCAGGTTCTCTGCCTTGGCTTTGAGCACTTCGGGGTTGAAAGGCTTCATGATATAATCGTCCACACCGATCCGGGTACTTTTCAACAAATCCTCCTCTTCGGCTTTGGCCGTCAGCATGATGATCGGGATATGGGCCGTCTGCAACTCCTGCCTGATCTCCTGGCAACAGGTAAAGCCGTCTTTGACCGGCATCATTATATCCGAAATGATCAGGTCAGGGATCTCTTCACGGGCGATCCGCACGCCCTCTTCACCGTCCCGGGCTTCCAGGACACGGTATTTCTTCTCGAATAGAGTATGGATATAATGTCTTATCTCATCGTTATCTTCAATGACCAGCAATTTCTTGCCTGATTCGGGGGATGTCTCTTCACGAACCTTTTCCGGGGCAGTGAATGCTTCCTCCTTCTGTTCATCACGGGTATCCTCAACCAGTTGATATACATCTTCTTTAAAATGCTCGCGCCCCAACGGAAGGTAAAGGATGAACTCGGAGCCTTTGCCGGGAGCACTGTTCAGCAAGACTTTCCCATGATGGAGGTCCATCGTGTTTTTAACGATACGCAGACCGATACCCACCTTGGTAGAAAATGAGGGATCATTTTCGCCCGTTATAAAGGATTCAAAGATGCGTCCCTGCAAATTTTCAGCGATGCCGGGACCATTGTCTACAACGGATAATAAACAGAACATTTTCCCGTCCACTTCCTTCTCCGTGATCGTAACTCTTATCTTTCCGCCCTTCGGGGTATATTTGAGCGCATTCGAAAGAAGGTTCTTCAAGGCTGATTCTATTTTCGGAGCATCCAGCCATAAATCAAGCGACGAGATACCGGAGTTCAGGACATACTCAGTACTTTTTATCTCGGCCATATGCCTGAAAGAAGACATTACGTGTTCAACCAGAGCAACGATCTCCACTTTCGACAAATGTAGCTGAACCATTCCGGCCTCGATTTTCTGGACGTACAGCAATTGGTTCACCAGGGTAGATAATGAGGTCGCATTATTATAGACCAACGATAACTTATCATGCAAAGTTTCTGAAAGACGCTCCGTCTGCAACAACTCCTGTAAAGGAGAAAGAATCAGTGTGAGAGGTGTACGAAGTTCATGGGATACGTTCGTAAAGAAGTTTCCGCGTTCACGGTTGATCTGCTTCTCTTTCTCGCGTTCCAGATTGGAAACAAACAACTCATGTTTCAGGCGCTCCTCCTGTCTCAGCCGGGCTTGCTCTCTCCTTACACGACGTATCAGGTAATAAATAAGAAAGGCAGCCAGAGTAGCTATCAGGAAACGGAACCAGGCTGTTTCATACCAGAAAGGCAAAATGTGGATTACCATCGAAGTCGCATTCCCATTGGAACCGTCCGGCATAATACTACTTACTTCAAAAAGATATTCTCCCGGGGGTAAATTGGCATAGGAAACCCTTTCCCCATCGGCAGCAATCAGCCAGTCCGACTGAGCCGGCGTTAACCGATAGCTGTACTTCTGTAACTCGTCCGAATAAGTCAGATTACTGAACATCAGTGAAAAGTTATTATTGGCAGCAGTCAGTGTAAACTCATTGGTATAGGGAATACCTTTCTCCAGAATGACCTGATCGTTCACCTTTTGTCCGATCTCGACGGATTTGTTATCGACTTCCAATTGGGTTATTACCACTTTGTCAGAGACTGGATGGTCATTCATGGCTTCGTCCGGAAGGAAATAGGTCATATTCTTGTTATTTCCCCAGAACAAGAAATTCTTATAATGCATTACCGAACGGTTATTACCTGATATATAATAGTTATAAAAGAGTTTCTGATGCTTGCTGTAACGCGAAATGCTGGAGTTGGAACCCAGCCAAAGATGTCCTTTCGAATCCTCACTGATACAACCGATAAAGTTGCTACTCAGCCCATCATGGGTTGTATAAAAACTCTCGATCGTATCAGAAGACAAATCCATTATACCAAACCCGTCTGTAAAACCGATATACAACTTTCCGTCAGAGGAAGAAAAGAGGGAACGAATCTCCTTGGCCGGGATATTAGTTTGCTTTTCAAATCCCGAACGGATAGTACCATCTGTGAAGCTAAACTTTTTAAGTCCGTATATAGTTCCTAACCACAGACATTCTCCAGATATCTCTGTCATTGCCCGTATAGCACCGGAACCGGTAGAATAATGCGTAAACAATCCCGTAACAGGATCGAAAAGTAACAAACCGTTTGATGTCCCTAACCATAAACGCTCCTGGCTGTCAAACAATAAAGTCCAGATCCAACCCGTCCATTGAGGATTATCGGATACACGAATAGGAAAAATACTCAGCTTACCGGTATCCGAATGATAGTGAATCAGTTCAGACCTGTTATTACCAAACCACAAATCACCCCGTTTATCAGTGGTAACACACAAGACCGTATTTCCGCTACCGGACGACACCGGTTCAAAAGACAGACGGCTTTGCGGGTCAAACGGTTTCGTACTTCTAAGGATTCCTTTGTGGAAAGTTGCCAGCCAGATATATTGCTTTTTATCGGTTGCCATTCCGCATATTTCATTATGCGTCTCCTGATGAAAACGCTGATAAAACTGCTTACGCAAATCAGAAGCATAAACTCCTCCTCCCTGTGTTCCCACCCAAATAATTCCTTCAGGATCATAATAAGCAGAGATCATACGAGTCTCCAGATTGCGATGTAACTGCGATGCTGTATTATTATATACTTCTGTCGTAAAACGGGTAGAATCATCTTTGTCAGGTACCATGATCGTATATCCATTCCAGGTGGCTGCCAGGTAACGGCTGTTGCTGATCGATACCATCTGGTAAACATCCCAATGGGATAATGTTCTTACTTTGTCCTCCGGATTATAAGTATATTGCGTATAAGTTCCCGATTCCGGATTATAGCGGATCGCCCCGTTCGCCCAAGTGGCGATCCACACATATCCTTCGGAATATAAAAGTCTATGTACATGCATTTTACTAACCTTCGGCAACTCACCTTTACTTATTACCTGGAATGTCTCCGGATCGAATGTAATGATATTTCCCCAATTCGTCCCGATATAGATCAAGCCTTCCGGCGACTGGCAAAAAGCCATATAATCGGTATCGTTTCCTCCTAAACCGGTAAACTCCATTTCTACCCTCAGGTCAACCTCTGCTATATTTCCATCTTTATTTTTTTTGTAATCGATCAGGACAAGGGAAAGAACATCAGGCGATATAGACCAGAAAGAAGTATCGTTTTGCATGAGTATGTCCTGAACTCCGGTATATTTTTCACTGATCCTCACCGGTATGAAATGCTCCATCCGGCGGTCGAAACAAAACAGTTGTCCGTTGGCTATCAGCCAAAGCAAGCCGTTCTCCGTCTCGCTGATATGAAACACCTTCATATAAAGGCTATCCGAACCGAAGTTCTTAATGTTTTTTCCGTCATACCGACTCAGTCCGTTATCAGTACCGAACCACATGAAACCATCCCGGTCCTTATGGATGCAGGAAACCGTATTATCGGCCAATCCATTCTGCATAGTAAGTACCCGGATATCCTTTTCAAAAAAAGCATAGCCTGTAAAGCTATAAAAGATAACAAACGATATAACTATAATAAATTTCCTCATTTCCACATTCACGTACCTCCCTGAGGTTAACATCAGGTTCATATACAAAGAAACAAAAAAAGAAGGAGAGTAAGGACAATTAAACAAAAGAAAAACCACCCGCATAGCACGAATGAACAAAATACCCACTATCCGTGAATAAAATACAAAGTATACTGAATATCAATAAGCGAAATAAAGAAAATACCCATTGTTAATGACTAAAACACTTGCCAGTCCATTCAGGCATACCCGATACTTTTGCTTACAAAGATTATTTAAAATTTAGTATTCACAACCTTAAAACTAAAAGAGGATGAAGAAGAGAGTCACATTATTAATTGCACTGCTGATGGCCAGTATATCCTATATATATGCACAGCAGTTAACCATTACTGGTACTGTTACAGACAAGGGTCTGGGTGATCCGGTTATCGGAGCAACCATTCTGGTACAAGGAACCACCAACGGAACTGTCACCGATATGGACGGTAAGTTTTCCCTGGATGTATCAAAAGGAGATATACTACATATTTCCTATATCGGTTACCAGCCACAAACCATCAAAGTTGACGGAGTACAGAAGGTGTACACCATCCAGTTGGGTGAAGATACACAGGCACTCGACGAAGTAGTCGTTGTCGGCTTCGGTACACAAAAGAAAGTAAACCTGACAGGAGCCGTTTCCACCGTCGACACCAAAGCACTCGAATCACGCCCGGTAGCTCAGGTAGGACAAGCCCTGCAAGGTGTTGTTCCCGGTCTGAACCTTTCACTCAACAACCAGGGAGGCGCCCTGGGTAACGCTTTGAAAGTAAATATCCGCGGTACAGGTACAATCGGTGAAGGTTCTAACGATGCCCCGCTGATCCTTATCGACGGCATCGAAGGAGATATGAACGCATTGAACCCGGATGATATCGAGAACATCTCCGTATTGAAAGATGCTGCCGCATCCAGTATTTACGGTTCGCGTGCCCCGTTCGGTGTGATCCTGATTACTACCAAAAGCGGAAAGAGCGGAAAGACGCAGGTTACCTATAATAACAGCCTGCGCTGGTCTACCGCCACCAACTTGCCGGATATGATGGACTCATACACGTTTGCCAAGTACTTCAATGCAGCTGCCCTGAACAGCGGACAAAGTGCATCATTCAACGATGAAACTATCGGTCGCATTATCGCTTATCAGAAAGGAGAATTAACGACATCAACCATACCGAACAGTGCCAACGGAATGTACCAGTTCCACCAACTGGCCAATGACAACCAGAACTGGACCCGCAATCATTTCAAAACAGCTTTCAGCCATGAACATAATGTTAATGTAAGCGGCGGTACAGAAAAGCTGACTTATTTCATGTCGGGTGCCTTTATGGACCAGGGCGGTAACATGCGTTACGGCGATGATGACTTCAAACGTATGAATGCCTCGGCTAAGATCAACTCGAAAGTAAACGACTGGTTGCAGATTGGTTTAAGTACCCGCTTCATCCGTGAAGAACTCGATCGTCCGACTTATGCAAATGACGATCCGGACAATACGGCAAACGGTATCCAGGTCGGTTTATATTACCACGACATCTCACGTACCTGGCCGACCATGCCTTTCCAGGACCCAAACGGCCACTACATGCGTAACTCCAAGATCATCCAGATCAAAGACGGCGGACGTTATAAACGCCGGAAAGACATTATCTATACACAGGCCAACGTAACTATCACTCCGCTGAAAGACTGGAATATCCGCGGAGACGTTAGCCTGAAGGCAGAACATATAAACAAAGACGAAAACCTGGCTAAAGTGTATGAATGGAACTCAAAGAATGAACCGGTGCCTATGGCATTTGCCGGGAGTTATGGTCCGGGAGCAACCTATGCATGGTCTTCCGCACAGGACAATAACTTATTGACAACCAGCTTGTATACCGATTACTTCAAGTCGTTCAATAAGAATAACTTCAAAGTAATGGTCGGTTTCAACACCGAACTCTACAAGCAGAACTATGTGTATGCTAAACGTGACGATGTGATCAGCGACGAAGTACCGAGTATCGACACCAGCATGGGTAAAGATTATACTTCTGCAAACAAGAAGGAATGGGCAACTGCCGGCTTCTTCGGACGTTTGAACTACGACTACGACGGTCGTTACCTGGCTGAGATCAATATCCGCTACGACGGTTCTTCACGCTTCCTGCGTGATAAACGCTGGAATGTATTCCCTTCTTTCTCGTTGGGATACAACATCGCACGTGAAGCATTCTGGGAAGATCTTTCGGAATATGTAGGCACTTTGAAGCCCCGTTTCTCATGGGGTAAGCTGGGCAACCAGAACACGAAGGAATTTTATCCGTTCTATCCGGCACAGCCGCTGGGACTGAAAAACGGAAAATACCTGATCGGCGGACAGCAACCGACTACGGCTACTGCCCCATTGATGGTCAGCGACCTGATGACATGGGAAAAGATCACGACCACCAATATCGGTTTCGACTTCGGTGCCCTAAACAACCGCCTGACAGGTTCGTTCGAATGGTACATGAGAAAAACAGACGACATGGTCGGTCCTCCCGAAGAGAAATCACCGATCATCGGTATCGACAACGACAAACTGCCGCGTATCAACAATGCAGCTATGCAGAGCAAAGGATGGGAACTGGCTTTAACCTGGAACGACCAGATCGGCAAGGTCGGCTATACCGTCGGATTTACCCTGGCCGATGCCCGTACCAAGATCACCAAATACCCGAATGATGCACAGATCATCGACCGGAAGAATTCGGACGGAAACATGGAATACGTACCTTACAACGGCAGATACATGGGTGACATCTGGGGATTCGAAACCATCGGCATTGCCAGGACAGACCAAGAAATGCAGGATCACCTGGCAACGACAGACCAGTCACAGATCGGTAGCAAATGGGGTGCAGGAGACATCATGTACAGAGATATCAATGGTGATGGTAAGATCACGACAGGCTCCAACACGGTCGGCGATCCGGGCGACCGCAAGATCATCGGTAATGAAACTCCCCGCTACCAGGTAGGTATCACACTGGGAGCCGACTGGAACGGTTTCGACTTCCGCGCTTTCTTCCAGGGAGTCTGCAAGCGCGACATCTGGCTGGACGGTAACTTCTTCTGGGGTGCTGTAGGCGGCGGTATCTGGCAGTCTATCGGATATAAGGAACATTTCGATTACTTCCGTCCGGAAGGCGACAATATGGGTGCCAACCTGAACTCTTACTTCCCCAGACCTTACTTCGATGCCAATGCTACGAAGAATCAGAAGGTACAAACCGGTTATCTGCAAAATGCCGCTTATTTGCGCCTGAAAAACCTGCAAATCGGTTACACGTTGCCTAACCAGCTCACTTCGAAGATAGGTCTGAGCAAAGCACGCCTATTCTTCTCCGGCGACAACCTGTTTACCATTTCTTCCATCTTCGGTGTATTCGATCCCGAAGCAGTAGGCGGAGCATTGGGTAACGGTAAAATCTATCCGCTTTCAAGAACACTGTCATGCGGAGTAAATGTTTCATTCTAAAATATTAAAGCATCATGAAACATCCATGAAATAAATTTCGTCCAAGAGAATGTAAATAGGGGGGTATTGTTTACTTTAGTGTCATTCACTCGAAAAAACGAATGCAATGAAAACAGTACCTTTTGAACAAGTCATCCTCCGGGGTTGTGGAATAGATGTCCACAAGGACATGGTAGTTGCTACGATAAGTGGCGAAGGTCTCAAAACTGAAACCCGCAGTTACAAGACCTTCAGTAGTTCTTTGACAGAATTAAAAGAATGGTTATTATCCAGTGGCATTACGCATGTAGCAATGGAAAGTACCGGTGTTTACTGGAAGCCGGTTTATAAGATTCTTGAATGTCCAGATATGAAAGTCTGGATCGTGAACGCACGGCACATCAAGTATGTTCCCGGGCACAAAACGGATAAAAAGGATAGTGCCTGGATTTGCAAACTGCTTTTAGCAGGTTTGTTGAAACCGAGTTATATCCCGGAGCGTGAACAACGTGAGCTTCGTGATTTAACCCGTTACCGTAACAAGTTGATCCAGCATGTATCTTCTGAGAAAAACCGTATTGTTCGTATCCTGGAAGATTGTAACATCAAACTTTCCAGCGTGGTGTGCAGCCTGGACGGAGTCGTGGCGAACAAGCTGATAGATATGTTGATCGATAAGGGTCATGTAACAATGGATGACATAACTTGCATCTATCATAAAAAACTTGAAGCCAGTCCGGAACTTCTTTATCAGGCTTGTGAAGGCTTTATAGAACCGCATCACATCTATATGTTGCAGACCATCCGTAAAGATATGGAACAGACGAAAGCCATCATAGCTGACCTTACCTGCCGTATAAAAGAGGTTTTATCTCCTTATGAGAATGTGATGGAACTCTTGCAGAAGATCCCCGGACTTAGCCGGAAAACGGTTGAAGACCTGATAGCAGAGATAGGTGTGGATATGGAAGCCTTTCCAACCGAAAAGCACCTGGCTTCGTGGGCCGGTGTCTGTCCAGGCAATAACGAGAGCGCAGGTAAAAAAAAAGTGGTAGAACCACCCATGGCAACAAACAGTTGAAAGCCGTAATCACGGAGGCTGCGTGGGCAGCCACCCGTACCAAGAACACCTTTTACAGTGCACGTTATCACCGTTTAGCCGCCCGTCGAGGGAAAAAGAGGGCTTTAGTAGCAGTAGGACACTCGATCCTGAAATCGGTATGGCATGTACTGAAAGAGGCTTGTGAGTATAAGGAACTCGGTGCGGAATATCTCAACCAAAGGATGGAGCAGAAACGGAAAAATTACTTGAAGAAAGAGCTGGAAGCACTTGGCTATAAAGTTAAAATCAGCCGTGATGATGGTCCAATCCCAGAAGTAGGTTAAAAACATAGAGAAGGTCGATTTTTACTGGCTTGTTGTCGTAAGAAACAGCAAGAGGTCGCTCATGAAACTGATCTCAACTGCTAAGCGGTCAAGACTGCGAGTCCTTTAACGCGTGTATGAAATTTTTTTTCTTAGCTGTTGTAAAATTATAAAATGCCCAAAGATAATAGCCAACCGCATTTGTATCTATACAAGTGCTCTCTTTTGTTTTGTCTGAACTCTAAAAAAATCAATTTATTAATGGTTTAAACGGCTCTCTTGAGATAGGGAGCGCAATTTATTTACATATGAAAAAGCAATCAATCATTATATTATCGCTGGCAGTCGGTTCCCTCAGTTTCACTGCGTGTAACGATTTCCTCGACCGTGAACCCCTGTCGTCCGTCACTTCTGAACATTATCTGAACACGGAAACCGAGTTAGCCAGTTTCGGAGCTGCCCAATACGACGCACTTCCGGCACACAAACCGGGTGAATACAGCATCGGCGTCTTCAAAACAGACAATAACAGCGACAACCAATGCGCTGCAAAAGAAGATGATAACTTCGTTCCCGGCGAACGTCGCGTACCGACCAGCGGAGAATGGGATTTCAAGAAGATACGAGATTGTAACTATTTCCTCGAAACCGTACTGCCCAAATATGAAGAAGGTAAGATCAGCGGTTTAGATGCCAACATCCGCCATTATATCGGCGAAATGTATTTCTTCCGCGCTTTCCAGTACTTCACATTCATGAAAAAGTACGGAGACTTCCCGATCGTAGATAAAATCCTGTCGGACGACTATGTCGAACTTGCCGAAGCCAACCAACGCCGCCCGCAAAACGAAGTGGCACGTTTCATCCTGGCCGACCTGGATAAAGCCACAGAGATGATGAAAGAAACAGCTCCCGAATCCAACCGTTTGACCAAATATGTAGCCCTTCTGCTCAAATCGAGAGTCGCTTTGTACGAAGGAACCTGGTTGAAATATCATGCAGGAACCGACCGTGTTCCGGGCGGACCAGGCTGGCCGGGTGCCAATGCCGATTATCTGAAAGATTTCACCATCGACCTGAATTCGGAAATAAACTTCTTCCTCTCGGAAGCAAAGAAAGCATCCCAGGAAGTTGCCGATGCTTTCCCGCTGGGAGATTATTCAAGCATGTTCAACAGTGTTGACCTGTCCGATATGAAAGAGGTTTTGCTTTGGAGACGATACGACATCAGCCTGAAAGTATTCCATTACGTTGTTTCTTATCTGCAAACGGTTAATCCCTCCGGCAACGGTTGCGGAAATACAGGTTTTACCCGTACGCTGGTTGAAAGCGTTCTGATGAAAAACGGGCTGCCTATCTATGCCTCCGGTTCCGGTTATAAAGGCGATAAGACATTGGAAGATGTAGCGACCGACCGCGACAATCGTTTCCGCGAATCAATAAGTATCCCGGGCGATCCGATCAACAGCCTCAACAACTTCACCCGCCCGGGCATAACTATCGTTACGGAAAACAAGAGTACCACCGGTTATTGCCTTCGTAAAGGATTGAACCAGGATATCAACATGGGCCCGACGTTGCCGAGCAATACCGGATGCGTAATTTTCCGTGCCGCAGAAGCATATCTGAATTATATCGAAGCAAACTACGAACTCGACCATAATCTGGATGCCAAGAGTACCGCCTACTGGAAAGCCCTGCGCAACCGTGCCGGTGTGGATGAAGATTTTCAGAAAACTATTGCAGCTACCGACCTGTCGAAAGAAAACGATTTTGCCACTTATTCCGGCGAACAACTGGTAGATGCTACATTATATAACATACGCCGCGAAAGACGTATCGAGTTTTTGGCTGAAGGCTTCCGCCTCGACGACCTGTACCGTTGGAGAGCACTCGATCGAATGAAAGACTACCAGGTAGAAGGTTTCAACCTCTGGGATGAAAATTATAAGTTGTATGACGACCTGAAAGTGGAAGGTGAAACAGACGAACCGAACGTTTCCAGCCGTTACAACAAGTATCTCCGCCCGTACCAGATACAACGCAACAACAAAGCGTATCTGGGATATACCTTTATGAAGGCTCATTACCTGGCACCTATTGCTTACGATGTGATCCGGCTGAGTACACCCCAAAAGGGAGGTGATATAAGCACTGCTTACATCTACCAGAACCCGGGATGGGACATACAACCGGGAACAAGTGCACAGAAATAAGGGACATAGTAAGCAGAAAGATACGACCTACTAATCCAAACGTCCCTATCTTCTATATTTTTGACCTGGGTCGAAAACGTTTATCACCCAGGTCAAAAACATTTTCCACCTAGGTCAAAAACGTTTACTACCTGGGTCAAAAATATAAAAGGTCCCATACAAAATATTACAAAGCAGAGATGAAATACTTACCGGAATACTTACTTTTGATTACTTCCTGCCTATATGGCGGTAATATACAAGCCAAGGAGAAAGCTTCTTCCCCTAACCTGGTCTTCATCATGGCCGACCAATGGCGCGGACAGGCAATGGGTTGTCTGGGACTGGAACCGGTACAAACACCCAACCTCGACCGTCTCGCCGCCGAAGGGGTCTATTTTACAGATGCCATCAGCAGCTATCCCGTCTCCTCCCCTGCCCGGGGCATGCTGATGACGGGTATGTATCCGACGAACAGCAAGGTAACAGGCAACTGCAATTCAGCCACGGCTCCTTACTATGTGGAGCTACCCACCGAAGCTCGTTGCTGGTCGGATGTGCTGAAAGACCAGGGATATGAGCTCGGATACATTGGAAAATGGCATCTCGATGCTCCTTATCAACCTTATATTGACTGTAATAACAACAAAGGAAAAATAGCCTGGAATGAATGGTGTCCCAAAGAACGCCGCCACGGTTTCAGCCACTGGATCGCCTATGGCACATACGATTATCATCTGAAACCCATGTACTGGGATACGGATGCTTCGCGCGACGAATTTTATTTCGTCGACCAATGGGGACCGGAATATGAAGCCGACCGGGCCATCGACTACATCGCCAATCGAGATAATAAATTACGCGACGCAGGCAAACCTTTTGCCCTGGTCGTATCCATGAACCCGCCTCATACCGGATATGAGCTGGTTCCCGACAAATACAAAGATATCTACCGCAACGTAGATGTCGAAACAGTATGCAACTCCCCCATCATCGCCCCCAAAGGGACAAAAATGGGAGACTTCTACCGCAAGAGTGTATTGGATTATTATGCCTGTATGACAGGTGTCGACGAACAGGTCGGCCGTATCATCCGCCAGTTGAAAGAACAGGGATTGTTCGACAATACAATTGTGGTGTTTACTTCCGATCATGGCGACAGCATGGGGATGCACGAGCATATCGGTAAAAATATTTATTACGAAGAAGCCATGCGCATCCCGATGATGATTAGCTGGCCGGAAAAGATCACGCCGCGCCGGGATTCTACCCTGATGATCGCTTTCGCCGACCTGTATCCTTCCCTCTTGTCATTAATGGGATTCAAAGACCGGATACCGGCAGAGATCCAGACTTTCGACCTGTCCGCTTCTATCCTCTCACCGGAGAATACACAGGAGATCGTACAGCCCTATTATTATCTTCTCCCTGAAAATTTAACAACCGGATACAGGGGATTACGGACGAAAAAATATACATTTGCAGTACACGCCACAAACGGCCGGACTGACGAATGGATATTATTCGACCGCGAACAGGATCCATTCCAGCTAAACAACATAGCCCCCGATCAGCCGACACTGATTAAACAGTTTTCAAACCAGTTGAAAGACTGGCTGAAGAAGACCAACGATCCATTTATGAACTGTCTGTAAATTATATACACATGAAAACACATCTTTATCTGGCAATCTTACTGATAGCAAGTATTTTCCCGGCAACGGGACAAGAGGCGGATATCCCCCGTCCGGCCCCTCACCAGTTGAAATGGCACGAGTCGGAAATGGGCGTCGTCTTCCATTATGATCTCCATGTCTTCGATGGCATCAAATACGGTCAGGGCAACAACCGCGTCCAGCCGATAGAAGATTACAATATCTTCAACCCTACCCAACTAAATACGGACCAGTGGGTACAGGCGGCAAAAGCAGCGGGGGCCAAGTTTGCCGTCCTGACGGCCACCCACGAGACAGGCTTTGCCATTTACCAGAGCGATGTCAATCCTTATTGCCTGAAAGCGGTAAAATGGCGCGACGGGAAGGGGGATATCATCCGCGACTTTGTCAATTCATGTAGAAAATACGATATAATGCCGGGGATCTATGTCGGTATCCGGTGGAACTCACTTTTTGGCGTTCATAATTTCAAGGTACAGGGAGAAGGAGAGTTTGCCGCTAACCGTCAACAATGGTATAAGCATTTCTGCGAACGCATGGTTGAAGAACTTTGCAGCCGCTACGGTGATTTGTTTATGATCTGGTTTGACGGTGGCGCAGACGATCCGAAAGGCGACGGACCGGACGTATTGCCCATCGTCAGCAAGTACCAGCCGGAATGCCTTTTCTATCATAACGTAGACCGGGCGGACTTCCGCTGGGGCGGTTCCGAGACAGGGACGGTCGGTTATCCCTGCTGGTCTTCTTTCCCCTACCCTTACTCACACAGTAATAATACGGAAGGGAGCCGAAACCATAACGATCTGTTGAAACAGGGCGACAAGGATGGAAAATACTGGGTTCCTGCTATGGCAGACACTCCCTTGCGAGGCATGAACGGACGGCATGAATGGTTCTGGGAGCCGGATGACGAGAATACGGTTTACCCGGTTGAATCTTTAATGAATATGTATTATAAATCGGTCGGAAGGAATGCAACACTGATTGTCGGTCTGACACCCGATACAACAGGCCTGATCCCATCCGGCGACGTACAACGACTGAAAGAATGGGGCGACGAGATAAACCGCCGCTTCTCCTCTCCGATTACCTCTACCTCCGGACAAAAGAAAAGCCTGACACTGAAACTGGATAAGGCGCAACCGGTCAATCATTGCATTATCCAGGAAAACATCCGGAACGGTGAGCGTATCCGTCAATATAAAGTAGAAGCCAGGGTAAACGGTAAATGGCAAACCATTTGCGAAGGCGAATCGGTAGGGCACAAGCGTATAGAACAGTTCCCGGCAGTAGAGGCTTCCGCTTTGCGCCTGACAATCTCTCAATCGGTAGCACAACCGGATATACGTAACTTCAGTGTTTTCAACGTTCAAGAAGTAAATAAATGACAAGAAACAAGACATATTTGCTGACATTGATCCTGAGCAGTGCGGCCTGGCTCAGCCCTTCCCTCTCCGGACAAACAACCTTTGTCTATGAACGGGGAAAGATGTTCAACGATGTCGATGCTTTCCGGATGGAGCAGGCTATCGATCTGAAGAAGCAACAGACACCTGTCTATTATGAAAAGAACATACCGGGAGAGCAACAAACAGTCTCTTATAAAACGAATATACCCTCCTATAAACAAGGCATATTCTTTAGTCGCGACTCCCGCTCCGGCGATTATCAGTGGCCCAATAATACCAACCGGTTGCTGACCTGGGTATTTACCCGGCTCGACGATCTGGCGAAGGAAGATTATCCGGGTATCCCGTCTAACGGGGCGCCTTCCCTGCTGGGGGATGCCTTATTGCTGGAACTGGTTGACGGACAATATATGTTTGCCAAAGCTGTTGCCGGAGAGAATAGTATCAGCTGGTTCCGGGTGAACAGGGATGGTTCGTTAACAGTCTTCCTCTCTACTTTGGGAACAGACAATCTCGCTCCGCAAGCTCCCGTCCTGTTAATGAAAAAAGGGAAAACGGCCTATGAAGCCATTCATAAAGCATATATCGCTTTAACCGGCAACCGGGAGATTTCGGCATTGCAGAAGAGGACGGATAAAGATTATTTCGAAGCCTTTAAATACCTGGGTTGGTGTTCCTGGGAACATTATCATTACGATATCGACGAAACAAAGATACTGAACGACCTGGACGGCATCGAGGCTTCCGGCCTCCCCATCCGTTACGTCCTGATAGACGACGGCCATCTGGCGAATAAGAACCGCCAGCTTACCAGCTTCGTCCCGGATAAAGAACGGTTTCCCAACGGATGGAAGAACATCATCTCCCGGAAGAAAGAAGATAAAGTGAAATGGATGGGGTTATGGTATAACTTCTGCGGGTATTGGATGGGGATATCTCCGGAAAACGATTTCCCGGAAAAGGTGAAGCAATCGCTTTACCCCTACAACGGCAGCCTGTTACCCGGACAAAGCAGGGAGAATATCGACACGTTCTATCACTATTATATCCGGACATTGAAAGGATATGGTTTCGATTTCCTCAAGATAGACAACCAGTCTTTCCTGTTGCCTCTTTATATGGGAAACAAGGAGGTCGTACGGCAGTCTAAAGCATGTAACCTGGCATTGGAAGAGCAAACCCATAACCAGCAGGTCGGACTGATGAACTGCATGGCACAGAATATCCTGAACATAGACCATACACAATACAGCGGTGTGACCCGTGTCAGCATCGACTATAAGAAATATGATGAAGATATGGCCAAATCGCATCTGTTCCAGTCGTATACCAATACGTTACTGCAAGGACAGACAGTCTGGCCCGACCATGATATGTTCCATTCCTGCGATACGGTTTGCGGCAGCCTGATGGCCCGCTCGAAAGCCTTATCCGGTGGTCCGGTCTACCTGTCGGACTCTCCCGTCGATTTCACCCGGGAAAACATTCTTCCTTTGATCGACGAGGAAGGAAAGTTATTCCGTCCCGAAGCCCCGGCTATCCCGACACCCGAATCGATCATCACCAATCCTTTACAGGGTGGAAAGGCATACCGTGTATTTGCTCCGACCGGAGACGAGGCCGTTTCACTGATCTGCTATAACCTCAACACATCGCCTCGATACCGCAAGGTACAGGCTACGATCAGCCGGTCCGATTACCTGTTGCGTGAAACCATGACAGGAAAACCCGTTCCTCAGAACAAACGGATCATCCTTTACGACTGGACCGGACAGACGGCCAGCGAACTGGATACGGATCAACAGACAGAACTGGAAGGTTTCACCGACCGGTTATATCATCTCTGTCCGGTAAACAATGGCTGGGCGGTTATCGGAGTACAGGAGAAATTTCTGTCGCCGGCAACCGTCAGGATCATCTCCTGCAACCGGAAACAACTCACCCTCGATGTCCTCTGCTCCGGAACTGTCCGTGTATGGGTAGAATCAGGGAACAAAAAGGAATTACGCAGCATTCCGGTAACAACTCCGGGCACTATAACAATTAACAAATGAACTAAAAACGATACGAGCATGAACAAGAGACTATTTCTATCGCTGGCTACACTCCCGTTATTGGGAACAGCCGGGCAAGCCGAAGCGGCCAAACCGCAGGACCGGCCGAATATTATTCTCTTCCTGGTAGATGATATGGGCTGGCAAGATACTTCCCTCCCTTTCTGGAAGGAAAAGACACATTATAATGAAGTATACGAAACGCCTAACATGGAACGCCTTGCCCGCCAGGGTATGATGTTTACCCAGGCTTATGCATCCAGCATCAGTTCGCCGAGCCGTTGCAGCCTCTATACCGGTATGAATGCAGGCCGCCACCGGGTAACGAACTGGACGTATCCCAAAAACAAATCGACAGACCGGCAAAGCGATGTGCTGGAATTGCCAGACTGGAATGTAAACGGTATCTGTGAGGTCGCAGGCATCGAACATACCTATCAGGTCACCTCCATGGCTCAAATACTGAAAGATAACGGTTATCATACCATCCATTGCGGAAAAGCCCATTGGGGAGCGGTAGACACACCGGGAGAGAACCCGTATCATTTCGGATTCGAAGTAAACATTGCCGGACATGCCGGCGGTGGCCTTGCCAGTTATTTGGGAGAAGCCAATTTCGGTAACCGGACAGACGGCAAGCCGAATCCCTGGTTCGCCGTTCCGGGCCTGGATAAATACTGGGGAAAGGATATCTTTATCTCGGAAGCCCTGACACAGGAAGCTACCAAAGCACTGGATAAGGCGCAACAATACGATCAGCCGTTCTTCCTTTACATGTCGCATTATGCCATTCATGTCCCGATAGATAAGGATATGCGTTTCTATCAGAAATATATCGACAAAGGACTGGGAGAGAAAGAAGCCGCTTATGCCGCCCTGATAGAAGGAATGGACAAAAGTCTGGGCGATATCATGGATTATCTGGAGAAGAACAAGCTGGCGGATAACACGATCATCATCTTCATGTCCGACAACGGCGGTCTGGCTGCCGAACCGGAATGGCGCGACGGCAAACCTCATACCCAGAACTCCCCGCTGAACAGCGGTAAAGGTTCCGCTTACGAAGGCGGCGTTCGTGAACCGATGATCGTCAGCTGGCCGGGCAAGGTACAGCCGCAGAGCAAATGCGATAAATACCTGATCATCGAAGACTTCTTCCCGACCATCCTCGAAATGGCCGAAATAAAGAAATACGAGACTATCCAGCCAATAGACGGCGTCAGCTTCATGCCGCTGCTGACCAATACCGGCGATCCCTCCAAAGGGCGCAGTCTGTACTGGAACTTCCCGAACCTCTGGGGCAACACAGGACCGGGTATCGGAGCCACCTGCACAATCCGCCAGGGTGACTGGAAACTGATCTATTATTATGAGACAGGAAAAAAAGAGTTATTCAATATTCCCGACGATATAGGCGAAAAGAATGACTTGTCCGCTTCCCATCCCGACTTGATAAAGAAACTATCCAAAGACCTGGGCAAACAATTACGAAAGATGGAAGCACAGCGCCCGTCATTCAAGGCAACGGGTAAACCTTGCCCCTGGCCGGATGAGATATAATTTTTAGCAGTTATTCCTGTACTCTTTCAATATTATACCCTATCTTTGCCTGTAACAAAATTATTTAACTATGAAGAACAGGCATAAGATAAGGATTGTACCTGTTCCTGTCATACAGGAGCAGATACGGAAAGAGGAAATCCGTTTCTCTAAAGAGTTTGGAAGATACTTATTGGATCTATCGAAGCTGATCATTGGAGGAGCTGTTATTACAACAGTTATACAGCTTAACTCCGATAAATATGTGGTAATAGTATCGCTATAGGTTTAGCCATTACATTATGTATTGTTGGGTTTATAGTATTAACTTTAAAACATAAATAATTATGGGACCTGCTATATTATTATATTCTCTTTTAGGAGGCGCTGTCCTTATAGCATATATTCTCCTTTTCAAAACTAAGAAAGGTAGGGATTGGGTAGACAAGAACAGTTAAGATCATACAGTTCAGGCACGAATTACACACAACTTATTAATAAAAGCATGTGATCCGTGCCTGATTATTTATATAAACCTTTCCCTCTTCTGCAAATTCAGCAACCCGATCATCATCCACACAATACCACCTATCAAAAGGAAAATACGGTTCTTGACGATCAACCCTTCCCAGATTACCGGCAGGAAGTTATCAGGTACTTTAAAAGGATTCAGGAGGATATTCCAGAATGAACGTTCTATTATTTCCATCTCACTCGTTATCAGAAGGAGAATAGCCAGAATAATCGTAAACACAGCCGTGCCGTTACCGCTACGGGTGATGGTGGAGAGCATAAAAGCCAGATTCCCAAAAAAGACAAGGGGGAACATCAACTGGACAGACATCTCAAACGGATTGACCGGATATAACAATAATGTAGCTAGATAAGAAAAAGCCACCAGGATAAAAAATATAGCGACATAAATCATCAACAGGCGTACTCCCCAGACCTTATATTTGTAGTCAGGGATACCGAAAAGGATTTCCAGTATCCGGTTATCCTCATCATTCTGGATGCCGAATACGGCAGGATAGAATACCAGCAGGACACAAGGGAACATCAAAAGGTTATAGATCAGTCCTTCGTTGATCTCCGCCCTATTCCAGGCAGCCTGGAACATGAAATAGGCAAAGAATGCGAATGCCGCCAGCAAGAACCAGATGAACTTGCCGGCGAAGATGATCTTCAGGTTATATTTTACCACCTTGGGTAATAAAGGTATCAATTGCTTTATCGTCATAACTATCTTTTTACAACATTAATCTACCACTTGAGTCTCGCATCACGCCTGAGATTAGCAAGAAACTCATTGTCCGCTTTTCCCTTCCATATTTTTCAGCAAGCAGAGATAAGCATCTTCCAGATTCGGCT
Organism: Parabacteroides sp. ASF519; assembly: GCF_000364265.2. NCBI lineage: Bacteria > Pseudomonadati > Bacteroidota > Bacteroidia > Bacteroidales > Tannerellaceae > Parabacteroides > Parabacteroides sp. ASF519. Next base: position 392,697 of record NZ_AQFV02000006.1, read on the forward strand.
CTACCTCTACGGCTCCCTCATAAGGCGAACCGACAGACAGGTAACGCACCTGTATCGTATCTCCATCCTGTATATGATGGACCACCATCGTTTTGTCCAGCACCTGTTCGAACGACTCACGATCGATATGGAACTGCCAGACCTTACCGGTAGCCATGTCTACCATATCGGTCGGATCGCCGAAGTATTTCAGCTCGCCTTTGTTGATAACCACCACCTGGCTGCATGAACTGGAAATATCTTCGATAATATGCGTGGAGAAGATCACGATACGGTCTTTACTCAACTCTACCAGCAGGTTACGGAAACGGATACGTTCACGCGGGTCGAGACCGGCTGTTGGCTCATCCACCACCAGAATACGGGGAAGATGAAGCAGGATGAGGGCTATACCGATACGCTGTTTCATACCGCCGGAGAAAGAACCGATCTTGTCGTCTTTCCGTTCGTACATATGAACTGCTTTCAACACATATTCCAGACGTTCTTCCCTCAGCTTATTATCGGTAAGCCCTTTCAGGATCGCCTGATAATCGAGAAACTCCCAGGAAGACATATTCTCGTAAGTTCCGAACTCCTGCGGAAGGAAGCCGATCAGGCTCTGCAATTCCTCTCGGTAAATGCGGGTATCCAGTCCATTGATCCAGATACTGCCGTAACTCTGTTCCAGGATACCGCAGATAATACGCATCAGAGTTGATTTGCCGGCGCCATTAGGTCCCAGCAGACCGAACATTCCCGTACGGATCTCAAAAGATACACCTCGCAAGGCTTTGAAAGGCCTGCGCTGTTTCCCGATCAACGGAATCCCTTTGACCATACGGAACCAGGAGCGGCGAAGTCCGGCCAGTCGTCCTTTGATACGTTCTATATTGACATTCTTTTCATACAAGTATTGCGAAGAAACATATACGGCAATACAGAAGGCCCACAGAAGGCCCACAACGGAAATCAGTCCGGTATTATCCATCTTCCGGAACAGAATAAACAGGATGATCGGAGGAATACTCCAGAATATCAGACGGTTTATATATTTCACCCGCTTATTTTCCCCGAAACGGTAGAACAGGTATTGACGGACCTTCCGCCACAGATAAAGGATCGTGGCATAGATGGCAAACGACAACAGGAATATCCACAGCCTGTTATTGATGAAGAACCAGGTGAAATATATACCGAAAAGCAACATACCGAACTGCCACAGAACGTTGACAAAGTCTTTCAGCGAACGATATTCATTGCTCAGTCCCAGATGCCGGCGGATATTCAGGCCGCTATTCCACTGACGGCTGATACGTCCCGGCCAGTCGTATATCTTCACCAGGTTGCGGACAGAGATATGTATATCTTCCCCGGGATCGATTACTTTCGAACGGGCACGCCTCAAACTGGTCTGAGCAAAATAAGTCACTCCCGGAATACCGAAAACCAGAAGAACCATGTAAACAGACTGCCACAGCATCCCGTCGGCATACAGCCAAATACCAGCAACCCCCAACAGGAACAGTACCAGATGGAATATCCAGATTTTACGGGACAGGCCCCGATACCACTGCAAGGTATTCTCCAGCCCCATACAAACAGTCGGTATCAGGATCAGCGTCAGCAACGCAGAGAATGTCAACCCACCGATCACCGTAATGGCAAACGGTGCACCGATAGCACCGGCATATTCCGAATCTCCCATCGCCAACGGGAACATGGCGACAATTGTCGTTATCGACGTAATCAGGATCGGATGGATACGTGACAAGCCAGCCGTCATCAATGCCCTGTTACGCCTGTAGCCTCGTTTGCGGAGGATATTGGAATAGTCTATCAGGATGATACCGTTATTCACGACCACGCCCAGCAGGATCAGGAAACCGGTCAGCGTATTCGCATTCAACAGGCTATTGCTTGTCAGCAACAACGCCAGCAAAGAACCGATAGCAGCCAACGGTATTGAGAAAAGCAGGACAAAAGGCGTCACCAGCGATTCAAAGACAGAGGCCAGTATCATAAAGATAAGGATGAAAGCTGCCAGTATCAGGAACTTAAAATCGGCAAACTGATCTTCTTCATGGAACACCTCCACGGCAACCCCCGACGGCAGATTATAATTGGCAACCAACTGGTCGATATCCGAGCGATATCCCTCGAGCAGGTCTTTCGACGATTGCACGTCTTTAGAGAAATTATAGAACACCTCTATCTGTTTATCCTGGTTGACCCGCATGATACGGGTACGTCCCCGGCCATAATTGACAGAAGCCAGGTCCTGCAAATCATGCAGTCCGCCGTTGGCATTCTGTATCTGTACGCGGCGCAGGTCATCGACGGTTTTGTCTTTCTTTTCCGTCTCCGCCTCTTCTTCTTCGTTCTCTTCGTCACCGGGGATATCGTTACGGATGATGATATCGTAGGTATCCTCTCCGATCTTGAAAGAGGTACCCGAAGAATACTCCGGATTAAGCGCCGCCAGCCCGGAGGAAATATTGGCACGGGTAATCTCATATGAAGTCAGCAGGATCGGATCGAAATCGAGATGTATTTCAGGCTGCCGGCGGTTGTAGGAGACGCGCGAACCACGGATAAACTCCTGTTCATCGAGGTAATAGCGGAAATCTTCGGCTACCAGTTGCATCACATCGAAATCGGAACCTTTTATCACGATCCGTTCACGGTTCTCGCCGATACCCAGCAGACGCATGAAATTACCCAGACCAGCCATGGCCCTCCTCCTGCGCCACCTCCGCCGCCGCCACCCGACATCGATTCCTCCACGGAGATTTCCGCTCCCTGGATATTGGATACGGTGGCCTGCACCGTGGCTTTATATTCAGCCATTTTACTTCCCGCCTTCTTCACAAAGTCATCGGTGAAGTTAAGCGTGAGGACGGCATTCTTTTCATTTATACGACTGATCAAGTCTTTCCTGCCGGGAAAACTGTCCAGGCGCGCTTCGATCACCTTCACCAGTTTATCCGCATTATCGAGCGTACTGCCCGTCGGCATCGTCACATAGATATTGATACGGTCGGTATTCACATCTTTCATCTGCTGCACATTCATGTAGATGGAAAGGATCAGGGTGACGAACAAGACGATGATCGCTCCGAAGATCGTCACGCCCGGATTCCGCATACAGGTTTTCAGCAAAACCAGGTAGACCTGTACAGGACGCTGTACAATCGAAACCTTTTCATAAAAGACGCTCTGCCCGTTTTTCTTCCTCAGCAGCAGGTAAGTTGCCATCGGGATGAACAGCAGGGCGACAAACAAGGAGATGGTCAGGGTAGAGATAATCGAAACACCGACATGATGCCCGATCAGCTTGATCATAAAGTTGTCGGAGAAAACGAAAGGAAGAAAGACCGTCACCGTCGTCAGCGTAGCCGCCACGATAGAACGCCATACCTCCTTTGTACCCTGTGTAACGGAACGTTCGGGCGTACAACCGGAAGCCGAAAGGCGGTAGATATTTTCAAGCACCACCACACTATTGTCGAGCAGCATCCCGATTGCCAGCGCCATCCCCACCAGCGTCAGACTGTTGATCGTTATACCGAAGGCATAGAAGAAATTAAATGCCGTATAAACGGATATAGGGATTGAAAGGGCAATAAAAAATACCAGCCGCAGGTTCTTCAGGAACAGCCAGAGAATCAGTATGGCCAGCAGACCGCCCACCAGGGCGAGATTGATGATCTGGTCGATATTATTCTCCATCGTCTCAGCCGTATTCTCCTGCACCACCACTTCCACCTCGAGATAAGCCAGCTTCTCGTTCAGCCGGTCGATTGCCTCGACGGCCCGGTGCGACAAGTCGATCAGGTTCGCCTGCGAATCGCTCATCAAGGCGACCGATACCGCATCTTTTCCGTTCACACGGCTATAGGAAGTCTCTTCCTTCAGGTCGAAAAAGACGGTGGCTACATCTTTCAGCAGCACAGGACCGGGGGCGACCACGATATTCTCCAGGTCGGACACCTTCGAATAGAGAGCATTGACATGGATAAAGTATTTGCTGTCCGGTTCATTGGCAAAACCGACAAAGGCCTTATCCTGCGTGTTCTGCGTCAGCAGGCCGCTGATGGAAGACGGCGTCAGGTTCAACGCCTTGCAAGCCTCGGGATTGAGGCGTATCTCGATCGCTTTCTCCCGGCCGCCGTAGATATTGACGGAAGCAACCCCGTCCACATTCTCCAGGTCGGAACGAATCTCCTTATCCACAATATTACGTACCCTGTCGACACCGCCCGAACCGCGCACCTGCAAAACCATAAAGTTATTGGCCATCTGGCCGACATCGACCTTTTGCAACTGCACATTGAAGCCGTCGGGGAAAGTGGCTGCCAGTTCGTTCACCTTCTCCTGTAGACGGAGGGAGGTGATCTTGAAGTTCACCGTGTTTTTGAAATCTATCTGTATGGTAGACTGGCGACTGGCGACGGTGGATTGTATCTTATCCACCCCTCCGATCGAACTGATCGCCCCTTCAAGCGGAATAACGATTTCCGATTCCACGTACGAAGGGTCCATGTCCTGCTGGGATGAAACCTGTACGAACAGCATCGGCAGTTCGGCATTGGGCAATAACTCCACCGGCAACTGCTTATACGACACGTAACCGAGCATGGTCAGTGCGATAAACAGCATACAGATCGTTATTCTTCTATGTAGTAAAAAGTTCATATTCTTTTTTTTATATATTACACCCTGTAAAATACCTTCGTATCGTGCGCCGGGACTTTGCAGGCCTGCAAAATGCTTTCGCATCGTGCGCCGAGGCTTTACACGTCTGCAAAATGCTTTCGCATCATGCGCCAGGACTTTGCATGTCTGTAAAACGTTTTCGCATCATGCGCCGGGACTTTACACGCCTGTAAAACGCTTTCGCATCATGCGCCGGCATTTTACATTATTTGTTCCCTCTATTCCAGCTATTCTTGAGTCTTTCCAACACATAATAGACACATGGTATCACCATCAAACTCATCAAAGTAGATGTCACCAACCCTCCGATCACGGCAATAGCCATCGGCGAACGCAACGAAGCACCTTCGCCAAAGCTGAACGTCATCGGGAGCAGGGCAAGTATCGTAGTGAGCGTTGTCATAATGATCGGACGGATACGTTGTTGTCCGGCCTGTACGATGGCATCTGTCAAGCCGGTTCCGTCTGCTTTCAGCTGATTGATACGGTCTACGAGGATGATCGAGTTATTCACCGCGATACCTACCAGCATCACGATACCGATCACTCCCATCATATTGATCGTCGTACCGGTCAGGAAGAACAACAGGATAGCACCAACCACCGCCAGTGGAATTGTCAACAGGATCGTGAAAGGATGCAGCAGCGATTCGAACTGGGAAGCCAGCACCATATACACCAGGATGACCGACAGGGCAAGGGCAAACAGCAGACTGTTCATCGACTCCTGACGCTTCTCCTCTTCTCCGGTTACCGTAACCGAATAGTTGACCGGCAGTTCGATGCCTTTCATCGCCTGACGGATTTCTTCCGCCACCTTGTCCAGCGACTTGCCGGCATCCATATTGGCCATTATCTTGCTGATGCGGTTCTGATTACGCCGGTATATTTCTTTCGGGGCCTGCGATTCACCGAAGGTGGCTATCTCACGCAGGCGGAACTCCTGTTCGCCATTCTTGATAACCAGATCGCCCAGGGCACGCAACGGAATATCAGGAACCTTGATGACGATGTCGCGCATCTCTCCGCGATATTCCATCTTTCCGGCTTCTTTCCCGCTGAGTTGTTGTTTCAATTGTTCGATGACGGTCGATACACTCAGGTTGTTGATACCCGCGATCGTCCGGTTGATAGAGATCGTTATCTCCGGAGCACCGTCTTCAATGGAAGATACAATATTATAGAGTCCCGGTACCTCCTGCATCCGGCTTTTCACTTCTTCCGTAATATCGGCTATTTCATCCAGTTCTTCCCCTTTCACCTCAACAACGATAGGGGCACCTTCGCTACCCAGTAACGAGCTGAGAGAATTTTCCTCCTGTTTGATGGTCAGTTCCAGTCCGTCGGGATTCTCCGCCGTATGGACAAACTGCTCGATAACAGCCTCGGGAGCTACCCGGCACTCGGAGGAAAGGACTACTTTCATCATTGCCGTGTTCTCTCCTTCGAAGATGGCATTCTCCGAACCGCTACCCTCGCCGATATGGCTGTAAACGGTCAGCAGGCTATCGCCCGTAATGGTATAAAGCAATTCTTCCAGGTTCGCCACCGCCGAAGAAGTACGTTCCAGTTTTGTCCCTTCCGGCATCTTCACCACAACAGTAAAAGCCTTACTTTCCATGCGCGGCATAAACTCCGTCCCAATGAAAGGAAGCAGAAAAACCGTCAGCACCATCAACCCGACTGCCGCCGAAATAACAATCCAGCGATGTCCGATCAGGCTACGCAACAGATGGCTGTACCCTAATAACTGGATACCTCTTCCAGCCTCATTACCTGCTTCTTTTTTAGCGTCCGATGGTATCCGGCTCCCCTCTCGAGAGGGGGCAGGGGGTGTGTTCATCAACCTATCATACAACATCGGTATCACCAAAATAGCCACAAACAACGACGATACCAGCGAGAACGTCACCGTCCAGGCCTGGTCCTTGAATAATTCCCCCGAAGCTCCATGCAGGTAAACGATCGGCAGGAAAACCACAATAGTCGTCAGCGTCGAGGCAATAACAGCCCCCGCCACCTCCGACGTTCCCCTGATAGCCGCTTCACGTATGGACAACCCTTTCTCCTGGTTCCGGAAGATACTTTCGATAACGACAATAGCATTATCCACCAACATACCGGCTCCCAGAGCCAAACCTCCGAGCGTCATAATATTCAGCGTAAGCCCGTTAAAGAACATCAGGTTGAAAGTAGCGACAATCGAAATAGGAATCGCCATACTGACAATCAGCGTCGTCCCGAATCGGCGAAGGAAAACGAACAGCACGACAACCGCCAGGACGATACCTAGCACGGCACTGTCTTTCACCTCCCCGATCGCATTCTTGATAAACGTCCCCTGGTTGGTTATCACTTTAAACTGATAACCAGGCAACGCCTGTTCGATAACACCCAGCTGGCGGGATACACCGTCCACCACCTTCACGGTGTTATAACGCATTTCTTTATAGATCGAAAGTCCTATGCTACGTTTGCCGTTGATACGGACGATATTGTCGGGGCGGGCATTTTCAAAAGTTACGGTAGCGACTTCCCGCAAGAAAAGCGGAGCCTTGTCGCCCGAAGCCGTTGCCGTACCGGCGGAAGCATTCGTACCTGTTTCCTGTTTAGCCACCTGTTTATAACCGACTATCAGGTTCTCGAAATCTTCTTCCGAACCGAACAGACTGGAACTTTTCACCAGATACTGCAAGCCCAGTTCACTGACACGGCCTCCCGATATGCTCTGATTGTTTGCTTCGATACGCGAAGCGATATCTTCTATCTTCAGACCGAAAGCATCGAGTTTATAAGGATCGGTGCGGATCGTCAGGGTACTCTCCTCCTGTCCTGACAACGTTACCTCGGCAACGCCTTCCAACCGGATCAGCTCGTTGCGGATATAGCTTTCCGCCACTTTCCGGAGCTCCGCCATATCGGTTATATTCTGATGGGACATTCCGATCAGGATAACCGGTGACTGGTTCGGATCATGTTGCGTGATCTTCAACTCGGTGATATCTTTATTCTGGGCAAACGGATTCATCGCTTTCTGCAAGTCGAGGAAAGCCTCATCCATATCTTTCGTCCAGGTATATTCCACTGTGATACGGGCCGAACCGGCTTTAACAACCGACGAAACCTGCGTGACATCGCTCTGACGGATAGCCATCGACTCCATGTTCTTCACAAACTGTTTCTCGATCTCTTCCGGCGGACGCTCGCCGGCCTTCAACTCGATGAACAGCCGGGGATTATTCAGGTCGGGCAGCAGGTCGACACTCAGCTGATCGTAGGAAATCTTTCCCAACAGCAGGATGGCCAGCACGACCATACAGATAGTGACCGGATTGCTTACCGCAAATTTGACAATGTTCTTCATAATGTTCCAATATTATCAGATATAAACTGTCCGATTATTGACCGGTTGTACCTGGCTCCCCTCTTGAGAGGGGGAAAGGGGTGTCATAGTTTCGCTCTATAACTAGCTTTAACACACCCCTTATCCCCTCTCAAGAGGGGAATTGGTTACTCCCGTTACTACAAACAGATAGTTCACCTTTTTCTATTTCTGTACTTTCACTTTACTGTTCTCCTTCAATGTTTCAAAGCCTTTGGTGACAAGGTTGTCGTTTTCGCGAAGGCCTTCCAGAACCTCGATATTGTTCTCGTCTTCCATTCCGGTCTTGATATTCCGCAGGATAGCCGTATTCTTATCCACGATAAACACAAATTTGCGGCGACGGTTGGATTGTACCACGTCTTTCGGAATGATGATAGCACTGTCAGCCCTGTCAACGACGATATCCGCCTTGACGAACATTCCCGGACGCAGTTTCAGGTCATTATTCTGTATCATCACTTTTCCCTTGAATGTGCGTGTTTCCGTACTGATAGCCGGCGAAAGTTCGCTGATTACTCCCTTCAATGTATCTTCCGGCAATGTATAATGCGTAATAAATACAGGCTGATCCGATTTGACATAACTGATGGCACTTTCCGGCAGGTTGACATCCATGTACATCCGGGCATAATCCATAATACCCACCATCGGTTTTCCCTGTTCTACCCGCACATCAGTCGTGTAATGAGGCAGATCGACAATAACACCGTCGAAAGGAGCCTTTATATTCATCTTCTCCAGATTGATCCGGGCATTCTCGAGGTCATAACGGGCATTCGTCACTTTCACTTCGGTATTACGCATTTCGCTCAGGGTCACACCGCCTTTTTCATAAAGGGCTTTCTGTTTCGACTGTTCCTGTTCCGCTATTTCCAGACTCAATTCCTTGGCATCTATGGCAATACCGTTCTCATATTCCTTATCTTCCAGATGGATAATCAACTGTCCTTTAGAGACCAGGTCGCCCAGTTTGAAAGGTCTTCCTGTCTTCGGGTTGATCTGGAGTTTGTACAGACCGCTCATTTCCGAGTTAAGATCGACTCCATATGTAGGCTGTGCCGTCCCGGTCGTGTTAATCAGTTTACTGATAGAACCTTTTTTCAGTTCCGTTACCGAAACCGGTGTGGCTATATCGCTGGGAGGATTCTGCGGCTGATTGTTACAACCGGTTGTTACTATGGCAAGTAATACAAAAGATACAAAGGTATGACTATACTGTTTCATGGCTGATTATTTTTCTGATATAAAGTCTTTCATCGGAACGATCGGAGCATTCAGCTCAAAGTCGTACAGGGAAAGTATTTTAAGATTCAACAATTCGATCTTGTAATTGATCAGGGCTTGTGTATAAGAGATCTTCTTATTCGACAACTGTGTCTGAAACTGACTCATTTCCATTCCGGTCAGATCGCCTTCACGATAACGGGTCAGGTTCAGATCGTATGTACGTTGTGCATTCAGCACGTTCTGTTCGGCAATCTCTATCTGTGTCCGTAAGTTTTCCAGGCTACGCCATACTTGGCGGATATTCAATTCGATATCGACTTTATCTTCATGGAAATCGAGTTTGTTGATATTCTGGGCCACTTTCTGCGCACGGACACGGGCTTTCTTTTCTCCCCAGTCGAAGATGGGCACCGTAAAGCTGATTGCCACCCGCGGGTTCTGTGTCGGGTTTTCATAGATATTCTGAAAACGTTTGTTGTCACCTATCAAACCAAAAGAGAGTGAGATATCTCCCTTAAATTCATTCAAGGCCTTCGTCTTGATCATTTGAAAATCCAATTCTTCACTCTCGATTTCCCGCTGGCGAAGTTCCAGGCGCGACTCCAACCCATGGGCTATCGCCTGTTGCAGATTAACATCGATCGGTTTGATATCAATCTCGGCAAAAACCATCAAGTCGTCATCCAGGTTCATACCCAATGCCTGTTTTAGTTTATCTTTTGCATTCTCCAGGGAGACTTGCTGTTCTTCTACCGAAGAGCGGGCGGTTGCCAGGTTCAGTTCCGCCTGAAACAGTTCGTCTTTGGCTGACAGATCAGCTTCCACCTTATTCTTTATAATATCGTAGCTTTGCTGGGCATTCACCAATTCTTCGCGGGTAATAGCCAACTGACTTTGTGCCATATAGACACTATAGAATTGATTGGTGATGTCTTTTTCGGTATTCAAGCGTTGGAGAGCATAGCTGATATGGGCATTCTCGTAATCATACTCGATCTGTTTCAACTCCATCTTTCGCTTATTGTAAGTAAAGATTGGTTGCGAAAGTTGCAGATAGAGGTTGTTGTTAAACGCCTTATTACTATTCTTGTCACCGTCGATATTCGAATTATTATCCTGCCAGCCGAACGTATTGATCAACGAAATCTCACCATCCGTCCACAAGATAGGCTGGTCCACCCGGAATGTTCCGCTGGTACTGAGTTTTTCGTTTGTATACCATTGCGACAAACGATTGTCGAAACTCCTGTTCTTACTATAATCCAGGGGATTCAGGTTCAGTGAGAATTTAGATTTAAGGGAAGCCCGCTGGGCTATCAGCGTTTCCTGATACCGGTCCAGGTTCATGTGCGAACGGCGCAGGGTCGGACTGTTCTCTTCTGCTATATCCAATGCCTTCTCGATGGTCAGTGACAGTTGTCCGTGGGAAAACAGAGGGATTCCCGACAGGAGAACAACCACAAGGATCATCTTTTTCATCCATACTAACTCTCTTTGCATATAAGTAGACTGTTTTAATGATTATCGTTTTACCAGTTTGACGGCATCGGCCGTTACACTTCTTAATTTACATTCATTCGTCAGGGTAATGTAAGCCGTATCGGCCACAAAATAATAGACGCCCAGCTGTTCCCATCCTTCATTCGCTTTCCGGAGGTTGATATACGCATCTTCGCTTTCTTCCCCCTGTCTGATCCTGAAACGATATTCCCCCTGGGCCCGGTCATTATACCGGAGTTCGTTATCCTTACTTACATAATAATAGGCATCATAGGTACCCTCCGACGGGACAGGAATTTTCCAGGTTGCCGTCTGGCTACCGTTGCCGCTCTTTATCACATAAGCGGAACGAATATATTTACCGTAATAGTTTGCATTGGTGGTTGCCGTCCATTCCAATGGAGGCCGCCAGCTGGAAACACCTGAATACTTGAATGAAGTATCTTCCACCTTATCCAGCCATTTAGGTAATAACCCCACTACATCCGGTTCGGAAAGGATGAACAATGTACTGTCTTCATTATCTACAATAATTTCTCCCTCCGTCCCGAAAGAGGAATCGGAAATTATAAAATCTCCTTCTGCATCTATATTCTGCCTTCTCTCCTGTCTGATATTTCCGACAGGTTGATTGATCACACTCGGCAAATTACCGGATATCAAGGTATTGACGGTTACATCACGGGGAGCATCCTCCCAAACGGATACCAGTTCCTTTGTCTGGTGAGCTTCCAACGGAATCTTCCGGCTGGTACGCGGATCGATATCGTTCTGGCTGCTTCTTCCGACTCCCTGAATATCGATATGTATAATTCCATCATAATCCGAATTATTGCTGACCTGCATTTTCAGGACAAAAGATTCCTGTCCCCGGTTGGTGATTTTTGTCACTTCCGGTCGTCCCAAACTATAAATTGGCAGAGGCGTAGGATGCGACCATTCCTCCAATCCCGACCGGATATCCGCATGGCTAATCATCCCCAACGTATCCAGTAAACTTTCAAACTGGATATTCCGGAAAGTATTCCGTTCGAGTAATGTATAAAGCGAATCCCTGAATGCATTCACCCCGATATTGATCTCAGGAATAGCAAACAACCGATAAGTCTTTAAACTGATAATATTCTCCAGCAAATCCCGGTATTCCACATTACCCAGCAACTCCTTAAAGGTTTGCTTTTCCATCAGCAGGCTGGCTTTTTCATTGTTACTGATGCCATTGATCTCACGCTCCCAGCCATAGTTATCCGATTTCTTTTGCAGATAAAGTTCGATCGCAGTATTGGCGACCGGCCATTCGGGAGAAAATATATTGTACCGGTAATTATACAGTTGCGGGAACAGGAAATAAGGGTTTGCCTGCGAACTGATATTATAATTACCACGGCCGCTGGATGAGAAATTATAGTTTCCTTCCGGCCGCTGGAATATCCAGAAGAAGTTGTTCAGTGTACGTATCTTTGCCTCTTCTTCCGTTATCTCACGTCCTCCCCGCTTCGACCACTTCACCTGGTTACGCCACATCTTGTCCACATCCAGCTGGCCGAACATACATCCTTTTTCCGGGAATAAGACCATCTCGGGCTGTACAGCTTCCTGAGCCTGCGACCAGGCACGGGTATAGGTGGAGAACTGAACAGGCACTTCCACAATCGAGAAACGGCTGAACGGATAACTCAGTTTATAGTTACGTTCCAGATTATCTCTCATATTACGGATAAAGCTGGGGATGGTATCGAGTATGGAGTCGAAAGTAGCCGTATAATAATCGTTTCCCTCAATGTGCCATATACTATATAATGTACTGTCCGATTCCAGACTTTGCTGTTTGTACTTACCCACAATCACGGAAATTGCCTGTGCCGGATATTCGGAGGCAAACGAATAAACGCCGTCCTCTCCTTTCACTCCCTCCCCTTGCGAAAGCGGGGTGAGACCCAGAAGAGGCTTTACCCGCAAACCGAATTTACTGAAATAAGTCTGCTGCCAGTCCGGACTCATATTGCTGTAGGAGGTTCCGGGGCGCGGATACCAGTATGTTTCGGGAGTGAACAACAGATAATCCGGTGTCTGAAACACATATTGCTTATCTATATTGAACAGGAAATCCCTGCGCTCTTTCTGCAAAACCTCTGCCGGAATATCCAGGTAACAGAACTTACTGTCAATTTTCCCGCTATACCTGATAGAGAAAGATACCGTATCGCCAGGTAAAACCTCCTCACCGAAATCGACCAGCAGTATCTGATTATCCCTCTTGAAATCAAGAGGCTTCCCTCCTCTTTTTATTTCCTCCACCTGCAAACCGGGATTCAGGCAAAAAGTGAAAACAGTCGCCGGCTGCAAAGCCATTCCTTTCATTTCCACCTCCGAAACCACCCGTTCCGATTGCTGTTCGAGTGATATATCGTATTGATTGATTATCATCTTGGGAGTATTCACATACTTATTATTGATCTCGGTGTAAAGGGTACGCACCTCCCCTTCTCCCAGGATGGAATGAACATGTTTATATCCGGCCGCCCCACTTATCAGCAGCATACAAAACGAAAGGAACAACCACGGATAATTACTGCGCGACGAATTGGGCAACCGCCTGAACAGAAAGATCGTAAAAAAGATAAAAGCCAATCCGGCAAAGAAATAGATCGCCCGGTGATTCAATACAACTTCCAGATTGGTAAAGCCCACGATAGTCGATTTAACCAGCGGCAGACTATAAGCCATATAATCGAACAGGTAATAAAACTTATCGCTGATATAAAACAATGTCAACCCGATATATCCCAATAAGATAATAAAGGTCAGCGCCTGATTTTTCAGTACCAGCATCAGGAAGATGGACAATCCGATGATAAAGATCAGTGTCGGAATACTTATCAGCAGGAAATAAACCGGATACGATAGCCAGTCTACCGACATGCCCGATCCTATAAAATTAAATATCAGAGCCATTCCCATGACGATCAGGTTCAGTATCAGGAAAACCCGCAGGTTTCCCCATATCTTTCCGATCACATACTCCGCATTGCTCAACGGACGGACATAAAAGACCTCCGAAGTATCCAGCTTCTTATCCCTTTTCAAAAACTCCGAAGCAAGGAATATCGATATGACTGCCTGCCCGGTATTCAGTAAAAGCAGGTTCAGGTAAGGGAGATTGGAAGGGAGCGCTTTCAACATCCACATACCTCCGCCATTGTCGGCAACCAACATACCAAAGTCAAAGAATCCGAGTATCAGAAGAGCCAGTACGGTAAACACCTTAAAGAACCAGCTTCGGATCAATATCTTGCTTTCGTATTTTGCTACCGATTGTATATTGTTGACAAACGACATAGGGGGTAAAGTAAAAGGTTACTAATCATTGGTCCAGAGATTCAATTTATTTTCCATATAATATACATAAGCATGTTCCAGATTGGGAGGATACGATTCAGCCTCATACCCTTCGATCTCGTCGGCCACCACCTGCACTTCCCAACCCGAACCGGAAGGAATCGTAGAGATAACAGGATATTTCTTATCCACCTCGTGCAGTTCATCACTTGTCACTTTAATGCGCCAAACTTTCCCTTCCGCCTGTTTCAGCATATCCTGCGGAGAACCGTAAAAGGAAACCTGTCCCTTGTTCATCAACGCCATGCAGTTGCAGGTACTGGATATATCTCCCACAATATGGGTGGAAAGGATAATCGTCACATCATTCTCACTGACTTCCGACAGCAGATTACGGAAACGGATACGTTCTTCCGGGTCCAACCCTGTCGTCGGTTCGTCCACAATTATCACCTTCGGATGGTGGATCAATGCCTGGGCAATACCCAGACGGCGTTTCATACCGCCCGACAGTTTATTCGCATACCGTTCGCGCACATCGAAAAGACCGACATTTTCCAGCATGGCATCGACTGCCTGCTTGCGTTGCTTACCATTTGTCATGCCCGATAAACGGGCCGCATAATCCAGAAATTCATGTGTCTTATATTTGGCGAAGAAACGGAAATCCTGCGGGAGATAACCTAATATTCCCCTGATCTCCTTCCGCTGTTTGAACAGATCGTATCCGCAAATATTCACCTGTCCTGACGACGGTTCCATTAATGCAACCAGGATACGCATCAATGTAGATTTACCGGCACCATTGGGCCCGAGCAGTCCAAACATGCCCGTAGGTATCTCCAGATTAATGTCTTTCAAGGCGTGGTTTCCGTTCGGATACACCTTATTTAGGTCTTTTATCGATATGCTCATTCTGCCAACTATTCAGAAGAAATTAGAATTAAGTATTAATGGCTGGTAAAGATATATTTTATTCGCATGAATACAAATAAAAAACGTCCTTATCCCCAATATATTGGATAAGGACGCTTAATTTTTTAATTAAAATCAGATTTTAATAGTTCTGCTTCATCGGTTCGAAGAATGCCTGAGGATGTTCGCATGCCGGACATTTCATCGGCGCTTTCTTGCCTTCGATCACGAAACCGCAGTTACGGCACTGCCAGAAGATAGCTTCGTCTTTTTCGAATACTTTGCCTTCTGTCAAGTTAGCCAACAGTTTACGGTAACGTCTTTCGTGTTCAGCTTCCACTTTAGCAATCATTCTGAAAGCAACTGCAATGTTTTTGAAACCTTCTTCTTCTGCGATGTCAGCGAATGCAGGGTATAAGTCAGCCCACTCTTCGTTCTCACCGTCAGCAGCAGCAGCCAGATTTTCCATTGTTGTGCCGATCACACCGGCCGGATAACAAGCAGTAATTTCCACCATGCCACCTTCCAGGAATTTGAAGAAACGCTTAGCGTGTTCTTTTTCCTGTTCAGCTGTTTCCATAAATACACCGGCTATTTGTTCGTAACCTTCTTTTTTAGCTACGCTTGCAAAAAATGTGTAACGACTTCTTGCCTGAGATTCTCCGGCAAATGATTTAAGCAGATTCTGTTCGGTACGTGTACCTTTAATACTTTTTTCCATAATGCTAATTATATATGTAGTATAAAATGAGTTTGTAAGATCGCCCTATTGAAATAACTCTCAAAAGTAGGAAAATGTTTAATACTTTAATTCATTCTTTTACTTAAAATATATCTATCCACAGATAAATTCCATCTATTACTTTTCTCCCGAAAGACAAGTAATCATTAGTTCAGGACAGATACAGATACAATTTTTACCACATTTGCAATGTCGACATTACAATATATCCTATATTTTATGCTTTACGCTAAATATTATTGTATCTTTGCATCAAAATTTAACATACTAGGCAGAAAGATGGAACGTAAATTTGATTTTCAGCCCAAGTTGATCTCGGCACTGAAAAACTATTCCAAAGAAAAATTCATGGCAGACCTGATGGCAGGGATCATTGTGGGCATTGTGGCCCTTCCGCTTGCCATCGCATTTGGTATTGCTTCGGGAGTTAGTCCGGAAAAAGGATTGATCACCGCTATTATCGGTGGGTTCATTGTCTCTTTTCTGGGAGGCAGCAATGTGCAGATCGGGGGACCGACGGGAGCATTTATCGTCATCGTATACGGTATCATACAGAATTTCGGTATCGAAGGACTTGCCATTGCAACCATTATCGCCGGTATCATACTGGTAATTATGGGAGCATTAAAACTCGGCACAGTCATTAAGTTCATCCCCTACCCGATCGTTGTCGGCTTTACCAGCGGTATCGCACTGACTATTTTTACCACACAGATGAAAGACCTGTTCGGACTGACGATGGAAAAAGTGCCGGCCGATTTTATCTCCAAATGGATTGCTTACTTCGAACATTTCCATACGGTCAATCCTTGGTCGTTTGTAATAGGGATTGTCAGTATACTTATTATTGCCATCTCTCCCCGATTTTCCAAAAAGATACCGGGATCGTTGATTGCTATTATCGTCATGACAGTCATCGTATATATTATGCGCAATCATCTGGGTATCGCAGGTATTGAAACCATTGGCGACCGTTTCACCATCAATGCTTCCCTCCCGCAACCGGAAGCTATTTCTTTCAATATGGAAACAATCAATCTCCTGCTTCCTGCGGCTTTTACCATCGCCATGTTGGGGGCTATCGAATCACTTCTTTCGGCAACTGTAGCCGACGGTGTAACGGGAGATAAGCATAATTCGAACACGGAACTGATCGCCCAGGGAGCCGCCAATATCATTGTTCCCATTTTCGGAGGTATTCCCGTTACCGGAGCAATTGCCCGTACGATGACCAATATCAACAACGGAGGCCGCACGCCTATAGCCGGTATTATCCATGCAGTCGTACTGATGCTGATCCTGTTATTTCTCGGACCGCTTACCAAGCATATTCCGATGGCTTGCCTGGCAGGGGTGTTGATTATTGTATCTTATAATATGAGCGAATGGCGTACCTTCCGTTCGTTGATGAAGAATCCGAAAAGCGATGTTTCTGTTTTGCTGGTCACATTCTTCCTGACCGTTATTTTCGACCTGACCATCGCCATTGAAATAGGTTTGCTGATCGCCATGTTCCTGTTTATGAAACGGGTAGCGGAAACGACGCATGTGTCTGTTTCCAAAGACGAGATCGACCTGTCCGATGAAGGAGAAATCCATCATGATGAAGAAGTGCTGACTTTACCGAAAGGCGTAGAAGTGTACGAAATCGACGGTCCGTTCTTCTTCGGCATAGCAAATAAGTTCGACGACGTCATGAATATCATAGGTGACAAACCTAAAGTGCGTATCATCCGCATGCGCAAAGTCCCGTTCATGGATTCGACCGGTCTGCATAATCTGGAAAGCCTGTTCCGTCTGTCGAAAGCAGAAAATATCCATATGATATTATCCGGAGTAAACGAAGATGTACGCCGGGTATTGACCAAATCCGGATTCGACAAGAAGATCGGACCGGATAATATCTGCTCCAACATCAACGAAGCTGTCAGGAAAGCGGAAGAAGCTGTAAAATAATTTCTAAAACTGAATGCCTATGGAAAGGAAGAACGAATGCGTCATCTTCTTTTTCCATAGCATATCGTTTAGCGGTTTCCGTTCAATCACGAGGTTACGGCGACCGCCATACACATCATAGTTAGAAATGGTATATCCGGCTGAAAATACCCAGCTTTCTACTTCGATCTGCATAAAACTCCTTACATTCCAATATAACCAATCCCCCTTCAGGTTAGTCACATCTTCCGTATGCAGAGCCGGAGTGGGGTGTTTTTCATTTTCATAACCCACCCGAAGCGTTTCGTTGGCAGGAACAACCATATATGCGCCGGGTTCCATATTGAACGTTACCTTCAGGTCACGATCTCCCCACCTGTTTATATTGGGTGTACGCAACCGGAGGGCCGGACGGAAAAGTATCCGTTTTACATTCGATTCATCCGAACCAATATACCATCTCATGTTTCCCGGAGCAGAGCCGGAATAATATTCATCGTAAAACTGTCCTGTAAAATTAACACCTCCTGTTATACCGACATACCGGCAAACAAAGAAAGTAAACGCCGGCTCCACCTCCCAGGAATAGTTATTATTCAACCCTCCTGAAAGAGCAAATTCCCATCTCCTGAATGCCTCTTCCTCTTTTGCCCCGGCAACAACAGGGAGCAACAACACCATCCATAACAACAATCGTTTCATATCTTTTCCGTTTTCACTATTGTGAAGACATGAAAAACAAGAAATACCCCTATCCTACGGCAGGAAATTTCTATAATTTATAAGTCAGCATAAGACGTCCTTCCGAAGTCTGTGAATAAACATTCTTTCTTTGAAAGTTACCAATGATGTCGGAATATAGACGAAAAAGAGATTGTATTTACAAATTGAATTTATATCCTAAAGTGATAGCTACACTTCTATTCTTATATTTAAAATAATGTCCCGGATCAAATTCTTTCCATACTTTTTTAAGTCCAAGGTCATAAGACAAAGTCAAATTGAATTTATAAACTTCAGTACTTAATGCAAATCTTAAGCCAGTATCAAAACGTTTAAAAGGTTCAATATATTCCTCTTTCCCCGTATTCAAATCAAATCTTTTAAAAGGATTATACCATATTCCATCTGTATTACCGATCCCGGTATTCACAAAATTCGATCCAAATTCCCCATATCCGTTCACACCGCAAGCAAAATAAGCCCCCATTTGAGGTATCATATATATATGTTCAGCCACAGGGAGACGATACCCCACCATTACAGGCAATTCAATATATCCTAAACGGACCATCAATTCCTTAGAACCATTGACAAGGCTATTAGCACCTTTCATCACATAATGAAGTCCACTCTGGATTATCATATTATTTTCAAACTGATAATCGACAACCAAACCCCCTACAGGTACAATTTGAGCATGATTACCTCTGACTCCCAAACTAGTCATATTAACACCAGCTTCAACACCTAAACGTACTTGTCCATTCATCTTCACTATACCCAAACACATGAGCATACTCATAATAATACAAAGCTTCATTTTCATATTGTCTCAAATTTATATCTTATAGACAGATTTTAATAAAATACCCCTACTTTGAAGTGATACTTTTTATTATCAGATTTCGTTTCCAATAAAAGTCGCGTCAGTATAACAGACAAAAATAAGCTATATTCTACTGAACATTAAGGTTTTATTTTATATATGATATAATCCTGTTCTTTTTACTTACATTTGCGTCTTATAACCGAATAATCAAAATTATGGCACAATCAGGAAGACTGCTCTCACTGGACGTAATGAGAGGTATTACAATTGCAGGGATGATCATGGTGAACAATCCGGGAAGCTGGGGATATGTATATGCTCCGCTACGGCATGCATCATGGAACGGCCTCACTCCTACCGACCTTGTATTCCCGTTCTTTATGTTTATTATGGGAGTTTCCATGTTCTTTTCATTGCGGAAATACGACTTCAAATTATCCAGAGAAAGCGTTACGAAAGTACTGAAACGGACCGTGCTGATCTTCCTGGTCGGATTTGCCTTGAATTTATTCGGACATCTCTGCTACAACGGATTTTCCAATTTCGAAAACCTGCGTATCCTAGGAGTTATGCAGCGGCTGGCACTGGCTTACGGGATCGGCTCACTGATCGGATTATCCGTTAAGCATAAATATATTTTACAGACAGCAGCCGGAATACTGCTGTTTTACTGGATACTTTTAGCCGCTACCGGTAGCCAGACGTTGTCGGAAGATAATATTATTGCAATAGTCGACCGTGCACTGTTCGGAAATACGCATATGTACCATGATTATCTGGCAGACGGAACCCGCATCGCCTTTGATCCGGAAGGGTTGTTGAGTTGCCTGGGAAGTATCGGGCATGTATTGCTCGGTTTCTATGTGGGCAAAATGATTCTCGACTGTAAGAAGAACAATGAATTAATTATCAGGAATTTGTTTATCTTTGGAACAATTATTATGTTCCTGGGATTCCTGCTAAGTTACGGCTGCCCGATCAATAAAAAACTATGGAGCAGTACATTTGTATTAACCACTTGCGGATTCGGCTCGTTGTTTCTGGCGTTGCTGATCTGGATCATCGACATAAACGGCAAAAAGAAATGGTCGCTGTTTTTCGAATCTTTCGGGATTAATCCGTTATATCTCTATGTACAGGGAGATGTATTTGCAGTGGTACTCGATAAATGCGGAGTGACACCGTATGTATATGCAGATATCCTGGTCCCGCTCTTCGGAAACTTCGGAGGTTCGTTGGCATGGGCTATTTTGTTTGTCGTATTGAACTGGATACCGGGATATTGGTTATATAAGAAACGTATCTACATCAAATTATAATGAATCGTTACAGACTGTTTTATCACTGCATTTATATAAGTATCATCTGCTTATTCCTGTTTTGCCCCGGCAAAGCAAAATCGCAGATAAGCGAAGGAGGAAAACCGGTTAGTTTCAACTATCAGAACCCGTTGAAAAGCTGGCAACCGGCTGTTCAGATACCGGTAAATTTCAGTGTGGAAGACAGGATAGCAGTCGATGAATGGCGGGTAAGCCAGGGAGCACCTCTGGCTGTTTCTGCATTGATAGATACGGATTTGAATATGGAAAATGCCGGAGAATGGCGGGTATTGCCCGGCGGAGAAAAAATCTGGCAGCTTCGCCTTCAGGCAAAAGGGGCGATTGCCTTAATGTTATATTATGAAACATTTTACCTGCCGGAAGGCGGAAAATTATTCATATACAATGCAGAAAAGACGCATTTACTGGGAGCCTATACTTCGCAAACCAATCCGGACGGAAAATCATTTGCTACGGAATTTGTGGCCGGCGATGATATCATTCTCGAATACGAACCGCCTGTTTCGGACGAAAAAGCCCGTATAGCCATTAATCAGATAGGATACGGATACAATCATCTGCATGTAACTACTGACTTACGGAGTACCGGTCCGGGAACTTCCGGTTCCTGCATGGTCAATATCAACTGCGAAGAAGGAGAGGAGTGGCAACACGAAAAGAACGGTGTTTGCATGATGGTTGAGAAAATAGGGAAGGCCGGATACCTCTGTTCCGGTTCACTGGTGAACAACACGGCGAAAGACATGAAACCTTATATATTGTCGGCTTTCCATTGTACACAAGATTACGATAACGGAACAACTGCTTCGGAAACAGATCTAAACCAATGGGTATTTTATTTCCATTTTGAACATACCGGATGCGAAAACGCTTCGCCAATAGCCGGACATAAAACAATGACCGGCTGCCGGCGAATTGTAAGTATTCCGATAGAGGGCGGTTCCGACGGACTGTTATTATTGCTGAACGACAAGATCCCGGCAGAATATAATGTATATTTCAACGGTTGGGACAGAAGTGAAACGGCTACTTCATCCGGAGTGAATATTCATCATCCTTCCGGCGATTATATGAAAATATCGACCTTCGGTAATCACCCGGTAAAAACAACGACCTGGATAGATAATCTATCCAAAGCCGGAGCTCTCAATGCCCATTGGAATGTCATTTTCGACAAAACAACCAACGGGCACAGTATCACGGAAGGCGGTTCTTCCGGTTCGCCGCTTTTCAATGAAAATAAGCAGATAGTAGGTACACTGACCGGCGGTAATTCTACTTGCCGCCTGACAAGCGGCAATAACTTATACGGCAAGTTTTCTTATCACTGGGATAAATACAGCCAAGCTGATACCGGACGTATGGATATCTGGCTCGATCCGTTGAACACCGGTGCAACAACAATTCCCGGTTTGTCGCAAACCGGAGAGGAGGGGAGCCTTATCAATTATAAGTCACCGACAAATGTTACTGCCCAATCCATTTCTTCCAATAATGTTCTTATTCAATGGAATGCACCTGTATATACACAGTTGATCAGCTGGGGTACACAAAATTCGGACGCACAAATCGGATACCATGGCACTCCTTTTTATTTCGGTCAAAGATGGGAGTCTAAAGAATTGATAAACATACATAAAAAGAAATTGGTAAACGTAAAATTCATTCCTGTCTACAGTGTGAATTATGCCATCTTTATCAAACAAGGAGAACGGACCTATCAACAGGAAATAACCAATCTGACGGCCAACCGGTCCAACACGATAGAGTTGAAAACACCTTACACGATTGATGCCAACCAGGATCTGATCGTTTCCATCTATGCCAGGAAATACGGACGTTCGGTTTATCCTGCTTTCGTAGATAACGGTCCGGCCGTTAACGGAAAAGGGAATCTGGTATCTTTTGACGGAAACGAATGGGAATATTTGCTGGACGAAGAATTCAATATTAATTTTATCCTGTCTGCTACCGTCACTTCCGAAGAAGGTGAACCGACACTTCCCCTTCCCGCAGCAAACAGTGATATACAGATTCCGGCTTTCCCTGCTATTACCGGATATAATATATACAAAGACCAGATGTTACTAGCTTCTGTCCCTGCTTCCACATTACAACACACAGATAAAAATGTCACCGGAGGCAAGCATGACTACAGTGTTTCTGCTCTATACGATTCAAAAGAAAGCAGAGCAGCCACAGCTACAGCAGAAACAAATGTAAATACGGAGAGTATACAGGAAACAACCGATTTCCATATCACCCCTGCAATATTCAAAGACCGGATACAGATAAATAATTACCAGCAAGTCAAAAGCCTTGAAATTTATTCATCCGACGGAAAACTGATCCGGAAATTAACCGATCCGGCAGAATGGATAGAGACAGGTAATCTCCCGCAAGGTGTTTATTTCTTCAAACTAAGCAATGATAAGACTTTCAAAACCATTCGCGGCATCAAACAATAATGAACAAACATTACTAATGTGTTAATGAATAGAGCAATTAGTTCAATTATTTCTATATTGGAGTTTCATAATAATGTTTCATCAAATGCACTGTCATACTATCATATTTTTATATAATACGCATATAATCAATATGTTACTCTATGACAGTTGCCATTTTCAACTATCATAATACTGTCATAAAACCATCATTTGGACTATATTTTAATTAAACATACATTGTTTAAGACCTAAAAAAGGCTTTACAAATAGGATAAATCGCACTTATATATTGCTTTCCCTACTATATATTTTGCGAAAATATATAGACTAATCTCACAGGAATACATACTTTTTGTTCTCAAGATGCCCTTCTCAGCCTGTTTTACACCCGGATGTTGACCGTGTCCAGACCCGGGTCTCAATATTGTCGACACCCGGGTCTCGAGCAACATAAATAACTATTTCGCTGATAATAAGTCATATATTTCAGTAAAACAAGAAGCATATATTGGGTTTCAGGATAAGACTATGATAGTTGCATGATAGGTAAATGACAGTTGAAAACAGGAACTATCATAGGATAACATATTGATTATAGGTATATTATATAAAAATATGATAGTATGATAGTGCTTTTTACCCTGTGATAGTTTTGAGAAACGCCTTTCATCTCTTTAATAGGAAACCGTCACATCAAACCCTTCTTTCCGTGCCCGGTCGGCTATGGCGTCCAATGCTTCTTTGGAAACTTTTTTAAGTCCTTTCAAAGGAGTTTCACGGTCGATGGTATAGATCATTACCTGTTTCGGTTTGATTTGCTTCAAGGCTTCAAGCCAGCCGGTTATTTCTACTTCGGTTGTATTATCCACTGATTCGCCATTCACTTCGCCTTTCAGGAACATAGTCTGGATAATCAGGTTTCCTTCGAAACGGCATAACTGTCCGAGCAATTTATCGAATGTAAAAGCAGGAGAATTGGGAACATTCAACTGTTGTATCCGGCTGTCGAGCACAGAATCGAGTTTCAGGATATTATCTTCAATTTTATTCAATGCCCGGAATACTCCTTCCTTATGCAACATGGTTGAATTGGATAGGACAGCAATCTTGGCATTCGGAAAGAAACGGTCGCGGGTGGCAATCGTATCTTCTATAACACCTTCGAACTCCGGATGCATGGTAGGTTCTCCGTTACCGGCAAAAGTAATCACATCGGGAGCAATTCCTTCGGCCTGCATAGCCGATAACTTTTCCGTCAATGCCTCCTTCACTTCTGCACGGGTCGGTAATTTGGTATGTGTACGCCGTTCCCCATTCAGTCCGCATTCACAATAAATGCAATCGAAAGAACAAAGTTTGCCGTCCACAGGAAGCAGGTTCATACCCAGAGAAACACCCAACCGCCGGCTATGTACCGGACCGAACACTATTTTATCAAAAAGAATCGTTGACATATCTAATACGTTTTTATCTATCAAGTTCTCTATATAACAAAGAACAGAACAATATTTCCTGAATTACGGATACAAAGCTACAAAAGACCTTATAATTACCAAGGAAGAAAAGCTAAAAAGAGAATCATCCCCCTTGCTTTATTGAAACATAATTTATTATTAATTAAATAGGCAATAAGCTATGTTTCACTACTTTTGCGACTGATCGATGATCATATATAGGCGATATTTATCATAGAAAGCGTCCGGCTTTATCCTTTTCAGTTTATATTTCATAGTTTATAGAATTTCGACACACTAGTATTTCACATTACCTGTTACGGGTAAGTAGTGATATACCAGGGTGCCTTATTGTGTGCTGTAAACTGTGATGACTGACTGTTGATACGATAAAAACCGGTAAATTCCTGCGTTTTCTTTTATAACAATTGTCACTTCAGGGAATCAGTGACATAACTTTTTATATTGTGCTGTTTAATTCCATAGAATTCATTTGCTTCCTGCCGATCGTTTTCATTGTATATTGGTTAGCAGACAAGCATTTGAAATGGCAGAACTTCCTTGTCGTAACAGCAAGCTATATCTTTTATGGCTGGTGGGATATACGTTTTCTTTCTCTGATCATACTGACCAGTTCCTTTTGTTTTGTCAGCGGACTTCTCATCGAACGAGCCGAAGGTAACCGGAAGAAACAGAAGATAATCAACACGATCAATATTTTACTCAACATAGGTATCCTGGGAACGTTCAAATATTTTGATTTCTTCAGTACCAATATTGAAACTGCATTACATTCATTAGGGTTTGAACCGGATTGGATAACACTGGATATACTTCTTCCCGTAGGTATTAGTTTTTATACTTTACAGGCTTTAAGCTATAGCATCGACGTATATCAGAAGAAAATATCCGCCTGTCATGATCCGATTGCATTCTTCGCTTTTGTCAGTTTCTTTCCGCAGCTGGTGGCAGGTCCCATAGAAAGAGCTACCAATCTGTTACCCCAATTTTATAAACGACGTACATTCGACTACAGTAAGGCAATAGACGGTTGCCGGCAGATGTTATGGGGATTTTTTAAGAAGATGATCATTGCCGATAATTGTGCGATGGCAGTCAATGAAATATGGGGCAGTTATCAGTATCAGAGTGGTTTTACTCTTTTACTCGGCGGTCTTTTATTCACTTTTCAGATATACGGAGATTTTTCCGGTTATTCGGATATTGCTATCGGATGTGCCCGGTTATTCGGAATAGATTTAATGAAAAACTTCAATTATCCCTATTTTTCAAGAGACATATCCGAATTTTGGAGACGCTGGCATATTTCATTAAGCACCTGGTTCCGCGATTATATCTATATCCCGTTGGGAGGAAGCCGTTGCAAGAAAACAAAAGTAATCAGAAATACTTTCATCATATTCATTATTAGCGGACTCTGGCATGGGGCAAACTGGACGTTCATTCTATGGGGTATTTATCATGCCTTGTTGTTTATGCCTCTCTTGCTGCTCAATAAAAACAGGAGATATACGAAAAATGTAATCGCCGTAGGTAAACTTTTACCCTCTTTCAAAGAAGCTGTACAGATGTTTTCCACCTTCTTCCTTGTCCTTATCGGATGGATTATTTTCCGGTCCAACGACATCGGCGAAGCATCCGACTATTTAGCACGCCTTTTTTCCCCGTCTTTATTCGAGGTGTCCTTTCCGCACGGCAAAAGAGCGTTGATATATTGCTTAGTGCTACTAATCATTGAATGGATGCAACGGGAAAAAGAACATGCATTACAGATAAACAAAGAGATCAAATCACCTGTGGTCCGTTGGGGAATCTATTATATCCTGATTTTTATAATCGTCTTTCTGCAAGGTACACCGGCCGATTTCATTTATTTTCAATTCTAAACGATATGAAGAAATTTATAAAACGATTAATTATCTTTCTGATACCTATCCTGATACTGTTCATCCTGTTAGAGTATGCTATCCGGCAAATACCGAACACTTACAAATATAAAAACGAATGGATGTCACAGCATGCAGATAGCCTGAATACACTCATATTGGGTAATTCACATTGTATGTCGGGAGTCAATCCTTTATACCTGACCAACAGCGCTTTCAATTTCGCAAATTCTTCACAGGATTTGGAACGTGACTATTTTGTATTGACCAAATATGAGAATATGTACAATAATTTAAAATGCGTTATCCTTTCTTTTTCGTATTGTACACTTCAGGACAAGATGGATAATACGGACAAATCCCGGTTAAAATATTATGGTATTTATATGGGATATGAAAAATATAAATACAGTGTGGAAATAACGAGCAGCATTACTTATGAGAAAATAAAAGACTATCTGAAAGAGGATACTTCACAATATTCTCCTTTAGGATTCAGAGTAAACAAATTTTCAAAAGATAATTTGGAAGTAAGTGGTATAAAAGCAGCCAAACGACATACATTAAACAACCGGAAAAATTTGGATGATAATCTGAAATATCTTCACAAAATCATTCAGTTCTGTGAAGATAAACAGATTCAATTAATTCTTGTCACTACACCAACCTGGCATAGTTATTATGAGCATCTGGATAAGCATCAACTCGACCAATTATTATCCACCGCAAAAGAGCTGGATAATAATCACGAAAATGTATTTTATTTCAACTTTCTAAAAGATGACCGATTCAATGATAACGATTTCAAAGACGGCGATCATTTATCAGAAGAAGGTGCTGAAAAGTTTACTAAAATACTAAAGGATTCCATCAGACATAAATTAGATATTGAATTGTAAATATATATTCTAAAACTTATACCGTAAAAGCATATACATATCCGTTTTATTATGTCCTTTTATCTCTTCCTGATCCGTACCGATTAAGTCGCGGTCTGCATAATAACTATGTCCCAGTTTAGCAGAAAGAGAAAGTTTCTTTAGTATATCCCATCGGAAAGAAAATGACAACCTGATTCCTTTCCCATAAAACGAAGGCATACTGAAAGCATACAATATATTTTTCTCATACGAATTGATACGGCTGTAATAATCGTCCGTATGAAAATAAGCCAGGTAAATATCTGATTGGAATGGGAGAGAAGACGGCTTCCAGCCTGCACCTTGCGAAATCATCCACCCGAGACTTCGTTTTCCTTTTCCTTCATCATAATAAACACCGTCGGCCGATGTTTTCAACACCCATGTCGATTGTATTCCGTAAAGCAATTGCAGTCTGATACGCTGCTGGGAATAAGGCAGAATACTCAATGCCGATTCATTTTCCAATGTCCGGTTCTTTTCTTTCTTTCTGTATTTATAACGTAAATAAGTCGTAAAGTTCTTTCCCGAATTATAATCCAGCTGAACCATATATTCCTGGCCCGAAGAAGGAGCATCCACACCGTATTTCAACCAGGGGAAACGGAACAAATCCGCATACGCCGACAATTTGAAACGGGCAAACGGCGTCCACTGCATCCCGGTATAGAAACCCTGTTCATTCTGTACGGATGAATGCTGTCCGAAAGCATTCCCGAAAAAAGCCTGATACTTTTTGTCATAATAACGATGAAGCAACAATAAAGAAAAATAGGAGACAGGCGTTAATCGGATGGCGTTCAATGTGGCAACTGCCTTGTTTGAGGACATGGCTGTTTCTCCGTAAAACTTTATTTTCTTTGTTTTAAACATGTAATCGACGCTTATGTCGATATTATCGTTTCCACGGAAATAGAAAAGATTATAGGGTTTCGGATCCGGTTGTACCTGATATTTTCCGAAAGAGTAGGAGAGAGCTGTAAACCCGACGGAAAGATTTGAAGTCGTATAGTGTACATTTCCACCGTATGTCTGCATAGGAACCGTATGTTTCTTTTCGCAATCCCGTTCCAGTCGGTGCAAACCATCTGTTTTAAATGTACTGACTTCATAGTTATCAACACCGGCATCTAACTTTCTATACGAGTATAACAAACTGATATATATCTGTTTTAATACTAAAGTAGAAGCTACTCCGCGAAAGTAATCATTTTCATTTGTTGAAAAGTGACGACGGAAACCATTGCTGCGTCTCTCTGCCTGTGCCACTATCGAACTGCGGCCGGGAGTAAAATCATTACTGATAACCAGACCTTGCCCGAAAGAAACCTTATAATCACCGATGGCCAAAGTTTTCAACCATTTATTCATATCTTTGAAAAACAGGTGTACCGAATAAAAATCATAGCCTTTATGATGGTTATTCCAAAACGGTTCACCGGCATCCTTTTCAGCTACCATTCCCCATTGGAGCCTGTCATCAAAAGTATACGAATAACGCAGGGAATGATAGAAAGGTTCCCCCAGATATTTCCGGTTCGGATATTGCTGCAAGATACTATCCGGATATGAACAATATCCCTTTTTCTGTTGAAAACACTTATCATATCTGATTTGCAACTCATTAGAACCATACTTCAACATGTTCTTAACAGAAAAGGGTCGCTTATTAACCGATATATCTCCGATATAAACAAACGGAAGCAATAAAGAAATCGTTGAAAAATCCATTCCTTCCACATTCTTCAGTTCATAAAGAGTGACCAGCTTTCCATATTTCACACGATAAGCCAACAGGCTGTTTATTTGTTGGTCGGACAGGAAAGGCAGGCGTTTCAGTTCAGTTTCGGTCACACTGTTCAGTTCAAAAGGGTGTTCCGACAGGTAGGAAAGGTCCGAATACAGGTTTTCAATCTGTGTTTCATCTTCCGTTTCAGAAGCCATTTCTTCTATATATTCCATCCACTTATCAACAGAATATATAGTCTGACTATTAAGGTTATAACTGTTTATAAACAGGTATACCAACAGGGTTGTCAACAATCTTTTCATAGTGATCATTCCGTTAAAAACAATACTTCAAACCAATACCTGTACTTATTCCCAACACCGGGTGATAAAGAGCGGCTACATCTACAATAAAACCCGATAACCGGTATCCTATCCCCAAGGTAGGCAGGAGAGGGGTTGTCTTAATACCGGTGCGTACATAAAAATGAGTAAGCAACTGATATTCCATGCCGATACAACCTGTTAATACAGTCTGTTTATTCGTCTCCGCATTTCCGGCTATTAACAGGTTGTTAATTACTTCCCATTGAAAACCTATTTGTAATGAATAGGATATAAAAGACTCTATATCAATCTCTTTTTCCTGAATGCTGACAGATGGAAAATCCTGTATCAACACACCAATCAACAGCTTTTCAACGGGAATAAACAAGATACCGACATCGGTTGACAAGTATTGCGGCTTTTCTTCAACCAACTCGGTCTGAAGAAATGTATATTGAATACTGATACCGGCCGTCCATTTTTCAGTCAACGATTTTCCCAGGAAAACACGAAACATACTTTCCTGGTACCGGTCATAACCGAAAGAAGAGATATTAACACCCGCAGAAAGTAAGTTGTTCGGATAACTGACCGACAAACCCACCGTTCCCAGTTCTTTCAGTCCGTAATAATTAAAGTAATTGATATCAAAAGACTTATAGTTATCCAAAGCAACTACCGCAGGATTAAAAAGTACAGATTGCACAACGCCACATTCACCCATTCCCATACAACGGACACCGGGTAAACGAAGGTTATTAACAGCATACAAACAGGGAGAAATCCCCAACAGGAGACATAAAAACAATTGTTTCATAGATAAGATATTTTTGGTTGTTAATAAATAAACGCTCTTTTAATGCAAAATACTATTCAATGTTCATAGTCATATCGTTTTGTCATTATCAGAATCGGAGCAAATATAATGATTCTTATTGACTTGACAACTTATTAACAACTAAATTATCATTTCCATATAATTAGTCAAATTCTGTAAAACCGGTACAAGCTATTGGTAAATCACCTACTTTTGTAAACGATGATAAAGAAGAGATGGTATAAAATCCTGATTTTATTTCTATTCTGTGCAGTCGGAAGCCAGGCGCAGAAGCTGAAAATAAATACACTTCCCGAAGGTGTACAAAGAGCGTATGTCGACGGGAAAGATACCATTGCCGTTGTTAACTTGCAGGAAGTCTTTGTCTTTCCGCAAGTTCGTTTTAAAAACAAACGGGAAGAACAAAAGTATAACAAACTGATCCGCGATGTCAAACGTACGTTACCTTATGCCAAGATGGTCTACGAAACATTAATAGAAACGTACGAATATATGGAAACCCTTCCCGATGACAAAGCCCGCCAGGCTCATCTGAAGCGGATGGAAAAAGACTTGTTCAAAGAATATAAACCGGAGTTGAAAAAACTGACTTTCTCGCAAGGCAAATTACTTATCAAACTGATAGACAGGGAATGTAACCAATCCAGTTATAACCTGTTGAAAGCCTATCTGGGTAGTTTCAGGGCCGGCTTCTGGAACCTGTTTGCCGGTATGTTCGGAGCCAGCCTGAAATCCGAATACGACCCGAAAGGAAAAGATGCCATGACGGAACGGGTCGTTATCCTGGTGGAAAGAGGATTACTCTGACAACTGTTTAAAGAAATCCCAGATAACAATCCCGGTCGTTACCGACACATTCAATGAATGTTTTGTCCCGTACTGAGGTATTTCAATACACATATCACAGTTATCAACAACGGATTGTTGAACACCTTTTACTTCATTTCCCATGACAATAGCGTATTTTTTATTCCTGTCTAACAACAACTTATCCAACATCACGCTTCCCTCTGCCTGTTCAATGGCACATACGACATACCCTTGTTGTTTCAGGTTATCAACAGCCTCGTGTGTATCTTTAAAATATTTCCAGTCGACTGTTTCTTCCGCCCCTAAAGCCGTCTTGTGAATCTCTGCATGAGGAGGACAGGCTGTAATGCCACATAAATAAATAGCCTCTACCCGGAACGCATCGGAAGTACGAAAAACGGAACCGACATTGTTCAGGCTCCTAATATGGTCAAGTACAACAATTAAAGGTATCTTTTTACTTTCCTTAAAAGCCTCCGGCGTGAGGCGGTTCATTTCTGTTATCTTCAGTTTACGCATAGCTATTTTCTTTGGTTGCAAAAGTAGCGAATTAATGTGGATATGCCGTTGAAAAGGTATTGATAAGTAGTGAACACAAAATGAAAAAAAGTTCTTGCATTATTCAGAATCTCCGTTATACACCCCCTTGTTTTAATTATGCAACAATTATAACCCATTATTTATTACGAGCTATTAACAAGGGTTATACACGTTTCAACAACCATCCGGAGATATAAACTTTTACACACAACCAGTTATCAACATAAAACTAATAAAGTACGTAATATAAAGATATACAGCAATTAAAATATCATTATTCATGTTAGTATCCTCTTGATAACCGGTTCATATACTTTAATAACTCTCCAAACAAATATTGTAACATAAATGTATTAACTGTTTCAACAGGATATCATATTCATCATATTTAAAATTAAAGATTAATAAGAATATAATATATAATTGTGGATAACTAATGGTTGATGAAACCTCATGTCATTAACTCCTGTCATCGGATTAAGAATAGTGACAGCGAATGTCCCGAAGGGACTAACTGTGAATATCCCCCGGTGAAGCCGGGGAACCTCGGGATATTTATGACTAAGGTCAAAGGTAATAGACTTTAAGCGTAAAAGCAATAGGCTTTAATGATAAAAGCTATTAGTTTTGAATATTGTCGTCCCGGTGAGGCGGTATCAACACCGGGATGGCATTTCAATGTCATCGGGATGATAATAAGCTACTTCCATTGAATGTATTCAAATGTTAACGGTGACAAACTCAAGGGTAAAAGTAGTATGTTTTTACCCCTGGTTGTAATCGTTTTTAAGGGTAATCATTTGATAATGAGGTGTGACAAACTCTCTGCTCACCCCTATAGAATAAGGTAAATAATTTATACCTTTTTTGTCATCGGATAGCTAAGTTTTGCTTTAGTTTTTCGGCGGGAATGAATAAAGTTTTTACCTTTGCAGATTATCAACAAGAAGTTAATAACTATACTAATAGTAAGAATATCAATAATAAAGACTGGTGATAACCTTGTTGATAGGCTATTGAAATCAGGAATAATATAATAGATATACTATGTTGACGAATCAATCAATCGGATATATGGACGCACCGGTTCCCAAAGATATAAATCTGAAGGAGGCCATTGATAAGTTGCGTAAAGAGAAAAATGCAGTTATCCTTGCTCATTATTATCAGACAGGTGATATACAGGATATAGCGGATTATGTAGGGGATAGCCTGGCACTGGCTCAGTGGGCGGCTAAAACAACAGCGGATATCATTGTTCTTTGCGGTGTTCATTTCATGGGTGAAACGGCGAAGATTCTTTGTCCGGATAAGAAGGTACTGGTTCCCGACCTGAATGCAGGCTGTTCGCTGGCAGACAGTTGTCCGGCTCCGGAGTTTGCTGAATTTGTAAAACAGCATCCGGATCATGTGGTTATTTCTTATGTGAATACAACTGCTGCTGTGAAAGCGGTGACAGATGT
Organism: Parabacteroides sp. ASF519; assembly: GCF_000364265.2. Classification (NCBI taxonomy): domain Bacteria; kingdom Pseudomonadati; phylum Bacteroidota; class Bacteroidia; order Bacteroidales; family Tannerellaceae; genus Parabacteroides; species Parabacteroides sp. ASF519. The sequence goes on from NZ_AQFV02000006.1 coordinate 425,767, forward strand.
GGTGGTAACTTCCACGAATGCCCGTCAGATTGTTGAAAGTTTCCCGGAAGGAACGAAGATGATTTTCGGCCCGGACCGTAACCTGGGTAATTATATCAACAGTATTACCGGACGTAATATGTTGCTGTGGGATGGTGCCTGCCATGTACATGAACAATTTTCACTGGAAAAGATACTGGATTTGAAGAAACAGTATCCGGATGCAGAAGTAATCACCCACCCGGAATGCAAACAGCCCGTTATACAGGTTTCCGACTTCGTAGGTTCGACTGCGGCACTTTTGAAGCATACTATTAAGTCAGATAAGAAACAGTTCATTGTAGCGACGGAAAGCGGCGTCATTCACGAAATGCGGAAAAAGAGTCCGGAAAAGGAGTTTATCCCGGCTCCGCCAAACGATAGTACCTGTGCTTGTAACGAATGTAATTTCATGCGTTTGAATACGATGGAGAAGCTCTATAACTGCCTGAAGTATGAGATGCCGGAAATATTCGTAGACGGAGAGGTGCAGAAAAAAGCTATTAAACCGATTCGGAAGATGTTGGAGATATCTGAGAAGTTAGGTTTATAATAAAAAATCAGCCCTGTTATTCATCATGATAACAGGGCTGATTTTTTATTTTACTACCATTATTTTAGTAACGACACTTTCTTTAGCTTCCGGTGTTGCTGATAATACCAGGTAAATTCCGGTAGCAACACGGCCACCACCTTTTCTTCTGCAATCCCATGTAAATGTTCCGCCGGCCGATTTACCCTGATAAATGATATTGCCTTTCAGGTCGGTTATTTTTACATTTGAATCATTCATCAGTCCGACGATGGTTACACGGTCATTCTGTTCCGGCCGAACGGGATTCGGATAAGCATATATATCCGAATAATCTTCACTGCCTTCCGTGGCATCTCCCATATAAGATACCAGTCCTTTTTCGGTACCGATGAAGACTTCTCCTGTCTGCTGGTTGATAGCTAGAGTATTGACCTGGTTGGATGGGAGTGGAGAATTGGCTGTTGTAAAGTTGGAAATGGTTTCCATCCCGTCTTCACTGACTAAAAATACACCGGAACTTTGTGTTCCTATCCATTTACGGTTTCCTCCGTCAACGGCGATGGCATTGACTTGTTCACCATCCAGAAATGCATAACCTTCTCCATTTCCGTCTTCTAACGGACGAATGACACGGGAGAATTGTAGTTTACTTATTTCAGCTTTGGAATTAAGACAATAGACAGGACCTCTGTTTGTCCCAATCCAGATTTGTCCGTTCTTATCTTCTGTAACACAATAGAAACCGGCAGCTTCTATACTTTCGTTATTATTCTTGAATATTGTAAATGAATCAAATTCATCATCGCTGACGTCATCTATCGTTCCTTTATCATCTAAAACGAAAATACCAATTGGAGATGGAGAGTTAATCCATTTTCGATTATTTGAAGCAATTAATATTTTATCTGCCTGATAAGCATGATTCAATTTGTCATGAATCAGAGAAATCCAAGTACCATCTGCTTTTAATACTTTGATGCTTCCATCGTCTATCTCACAGTTGGTCATCCATAGATTACCTTCTTTATCGAAGGTTAAACTTCCTATTCGGTTGTAAGTGAATTGTTGTTCAGTTGTTTTATTTAATGCGGGAGATATAGTACTATTAGTATGATTGTATAGTTTTACGAATTTATTTTCTCTAAACTCTAATACACCTTCTCCATAAGCGGAAACAAAATAATGGGTAGGATCTTTGGGGTCGACTGCTATCCCTGTGTAATCTTTTGTTGTAAATATGAAGTTATTCTCTGGAAATTGTTTGTTGACTTCTTTATTAACTTCGTTTTCGTCGAGATTAAACCATTCGTTTCCATTGTAAATCATTAATGTTCCGGGAATATTTAATCGATCAGAATTACGGCCTCCACCTACAATATATAATTGATTGTTTTCTATGGTCATAAAATAATTATAATTCCGTTTGGGAGAATATAATTCATTATTTGTATTTTCCAGGATAGTAGTATATTGTTCGTTGCTCTTTTTAATTCCTTTTATACCATTTATTCCGGTAGCTATCCAAAATGTATTAGCATCTTTACCGGATGTAACATCATTGATATTTTCTACATTAATAGCATCTTTAGTCGTAAAATTTGAATAGATATAAAGAGTGGAACCAGTATAAGTAATTAGCTTTTCATTCCGGACAAGTAAATTTTTTAATTGATTGTTTTGAGAGATTATGTTTATCTGTCCGTTAGATTGGTAATAAACTCCACTATTCTGAACAAAGAAACATAAATTATTTTGGAATAAAACCATTTTTCTGATGTTATTACTATTAAATATAGAAGTATTGAGAGAATAAGCAGACCAGTTATTATGATCTAATAAATTACTATCTAATTTAGCTCTGATTACTCCGCTCTCTGTAGCAGCATAGATATACTCATCTTTAATACAGACAGAATATACTTTTTTATTCAGCTTATAGGTATCTGTAATGTCTTTTTTATCTATATTGATTAGCATAATTCCAAAATTGGTGGATAAATAAGCGTATTCATTATATATGAATATACTGTTAATCGTCTTATCCTGAATATTGGAATTATTCATTAAATAAGGTAGGTTGTAGATACCTTTATCACTCAATAGGTCAATATTTCCACTGATGCTATATGTAATTAGTAGTGTATTTGTAGTCGGGTTGAATGCTACATTATTTATATCATTGTCACTTAACCCTGTTTGTTTTGAGTAATAGGATATACTGTTATCTTCTTTATTATAACTGTATAACGAACCGTTGGCTACACCGAATACATGATTATTACCTTCAGCAACCAAAGTTGTTGAGTAATAAGATAAATAAGTATTCCATTGGCCTATTGCCTTTTGAGCTACTGCATTCGTAACGAGTAAGCAGAAGAATATAAGTGTATATAGTATCTTCTTCATAATTTATTCTGATAATGTAGATAAAAAAGCACTTAATTTTTTTACAGCTTCAGCCCGGTGGCTGATTGTATTCTTTATATCATTACCCATTTCGGCAAATGTCTTCGTATGATTGTCCGGCATAAAGATAGGGTCGTATCCGAATCCGCTTGTTCCGCGTTTATCCTTTGTTATCTGACCGTTTACTATGCCTTCGAACAGATATTCCTTTCCATCCAGAATAAGTGCTATAACGGTACGGAAACGGGCTTTGCGGTTTTCCATCCCTTCCATTTCCCGGAGAAGTTTTTTCATATTGGCTTCCGAATCATGTCCGGGACCGGCATAGCGGGCAGAATATACACCGGGAGCATTGTTCAGCGCTTCTACTTCGAGGCCGGTATCGTCGGCAAAGCAGTCGTAACCGAATTTATCTTTAATGTAACGAGCTTTCTGGAGTGCATTACCTTCCAGGGTATCGGCTGTTTCCGGTATGTCATCATGACAATCGATGGCAGCCAGGCTTACTATTTCTGTATGACCGGCTGTTATTTTTTGTACTTCATCCAACTTATGTTGGTTATTTGTTGCGAATACGAGTTTCATATCTGTAAATGTCTAAATAAAAAAGCACTTCTGTACGATATATAACGTATGGAAGTGCTTTTAATTGTTTGAATGAATCTTTTATGTTTTTATCTGGTCAAATCCTTCTCCGTAAACTCCCCGGACAATACTTTGCGAGATGAATGCCTGATGGTCTATCTGTTTTACCAGACGGAAAATGGATACTGATTCTGATTTCTTAGCTAATAATACGACAACTTTGACCGGTTTGCGGGAATAACCTCCGACACCGTCCAGGATGGTACATCCACGGTCCAGGTCGTGAATGATTCGTTCGGCTATTTCATCGTATTTCTGTGAGAATATGAGGAATTGCACCGATTGACGGTTACCATTCAATACCATGTCGAGGACATAGTTGCTGATTATCATTTCTACGAAACCAAACACGATCTTATCCACATTATGGAAGAGGAAGAAAGAAGAACTGATAATAAAGAAATCGCAGAATAACAAGGCACGTCCGATGGATATGTTCTTGTATTTATTTACGATAGCTCCGATAATATCGGTACCTCCCGTACTTCCGTTTGCAGAAAAGACCAGTCCGAGTCCGGCTCCGCAAAGGAGGGCGCCAATCATGATAGCCATAAACGGCTGGTCGTGCAGAATCGGGTTTCCTTTCAGTAGCCATTCAAAAAATGAAAGAGAAGCGGAAAGGGAGAATACTCCGAATATGGTTTTTATCAGGAACTTAAAACCTAATATTTTAAGTGCGGCCAGTAGTAAGACTACATTGATAACAAAATATGAAACCGATACCGGTATGGCGCCACCTGTGGCGAAGAATATCAGCGCACAGATACCACTAACGCCACCGGTAACAATTTCATTCGACAGGATAAATGCATTGAATCCGAAACCATATAATAAGGTCCCGAACAGAATCATCAGATAATCCTGTATTGAAAAATAAATTTTATAAAACTGAGCAGCTTTCATCAGATAACGATATTAACAATCTTACCCGGAACGACAATAACCTTTTTAGGTGTTTTGCCTTCCGTCCACTTAGCGGAACTTTCGTGGCTGAGAGCTGCCTTTTCAACTTCTTCACGGGGCATGTCAGCCGGAAGTTCCATACTGAAACGGGCTTTTCCGTTGAATGAGATAGCGTAGGTAACTGACTTTTCTTTCAGATACTCTTCGTTGTGCTGGGGCCATTGAGCATCGCAAACCGTAGTCGTATGACCGCATTCGTGCCATAACTCTTCTGCCGTATGAGGTGCAAACGGGGCAAGCAGGATAACCAGTTGCTCCAGGATGGCACGCTTGTTACATTTCAAGCTGCTTAATTCATTGACACAAATCATGAAAGCACTGATAGAAGTATTATAAGAGAAATGCTCGATATCGAATGTTACTTTCTTAATCAGTTTATGTAATGATTTTAATTCCTCAGCTGTCGGTTCGGCATCGGTTATCTGAAGGTTGTCGGTATTTCCGTAGAATAAAGCCCATAGCTTTTTCAGGAAACGATGAACACCGTCGATACCGTTTGTATCCCAAGGTTTGGATTGTTCCAACGGGCCTAAGAACATTTCATACAGACGTAATGTATCTGCACCGTATTTTTCAACAATCATATCCGGGTTTACTACGTTGAACATAGATTTTGACATCTTTTCAACAGCCCATCCGCAGATATATTTGCCGTCTTCCAGGATAAATTCAGCATTCTTATATTCCGGACGCCAGTTTTTAAAGGCTTCGATATCCAGAATATCATTGTATACAATGTTTACATCTACATGGATAGGAGTAACTTCGTACTGGTCTTTCAGGTTCAGAGAGACAAATGTATTGGTATCTTTGATACGGTATACGAAGTTTGAACGTCCCTGAATCATACCCTGGTTAATCAACTTTTGGAACGGTTCGTTCTCGCAGATAACTTCCATATCATACAGGAACTTGTTCCAGAAACGACTATAAATCAGGTGACCGGTAGCATGTTCCGTACCACCGATATACAGGTCTACGTTTTTCCAGTAATCATTTACCTGTTTATCTACCAAACCTTTGTCGTTATGAGGGTCCATATAACGCAGATAATAAGCGGAAGAACCGGCAAAACCAGGCATTGTACAAAGTTCCAGCGGGAAGATTGTTTTATTATCTATCTTGGAGGTTTCAACTACTTCTTTATTAACCGAATCCCAGGCCCATTTGGTTGCATGTCCCAATGGAGGTTCGCCTGTGGCAGTCGGTAGGAATTTGTCTACTTCCGGTAATTGTAAAGGCAATGCTTCAAACGGTAACATCTGAGGCATTCCGTTCGCATCATAATATACGGGGAACGGTTCGCCCCAATAACGCTGACGGCTGAAGATAGCATCACGCAGACGGTAATTTATTTTTACACGTCCTAACTTATGTTCTGCTACAAATTTCTTGGTGGCGGCAATAGCTTCTTTAACGGTTAATCCATTCAGTGACAATTCGCAATAAGGAGTAACGTCCGGTCTCGGTGAGTTGCAGACGATACCTTCCTTGGCATCGAAACTTTCTTCGCTAACGTCGCAACCTTCAATCAACGGGATGATAGGCAAGTTGAAATGTTTTGCGAAAGCATAGTCGCGGCTATCGTGAGCCGGAACAGCCATGATGGCTCCTGTACCGTAACCGGCCAGCACATAATCGCTAATCCATACAGGCACTGCATCTCCGGTAAACGGATTGATTGCGTATGAACCGCTGAACACACCTGTTACCTGGCGATCGGCAATACGTTCACGTTCTGTACGTTTTTTGGTACGGTCCAGATAAGCGTCTACTTCTTGTTTTTGTTCCGGAGTTGTTAATTTCTCAACCAGTTCGCTTTCGGGAGCCAGTACCATGAAAGTAACACCGAACATCGTATCGGCACGGGTAGTGAAGATAGTAAATTCCAGGTCGCTGTCTTTTACCTTGAAATTGACTTCGGCACCTTCGCTTCGGCCTATCCAGTTACGTTGTGTTTCTTTCAATGAATCCGTCCAGTCGATGGTATCCAGTCCGTCCAGTAAACGCTGGGCGTAAGCAGATACACGCAGACACCACTGACGCATCATTTTTTGTTCTACCGGGAAGCCTCCACGTTCGGAAACGCCGTTTACAACTTCATCATTTGCCAGTACGGTTCCCAGTTCGGAACACCAGTTAACCATTGTATCACCCAGATAAGCGATACGGTAATTCAGTAATATTTCTTGTTTTTCTTTGTCACTTTTAGCTTTCCATTCAGCGGCGGTGAAACTTAATTCTTCGCCACAGGCAACGTTCAGACCTTCAGTACCTACGGTTTCAAAGGCTTCAATCAGGGTTTCGATAGGAAGTGCTTTCTTTTCATCGTTGCAATAGTAGCTGTTGAACATTTTGATGAATGCCCATTGTGTCCAGTGATAATATTCCGGGTCGCAGGTACGGATTTCACGACTCCAGTCGTAGCTGAAACCTATTTTATCCATCTGCTCACGATAACGGGCGATATTTTGTTTGGTAGTTACTTCGGGATGCTGTCCGGTCTGGATGGCATATTGTTCTGCCGGCAAGCCGTAAGCATCGTATCCCATCGGGTGTAATACGTTGAAACCCTGTAACCGTTTGAAACGGGAATAAATGTCAGAAGCGATGTAACCGAGTGGATGACCTACATGTAGTCCTGCACCGGATGGGTAAGGGAACATATCCAACACGTAGTATTTGGGTTTATCCTTATTTTCTTTCACTTTATAAACCCCGTTGGCAATCCAATATTCTTGCCATTTTTTCTCGATTTCTCTGAAATTGTACTCCATAATATCTAATCGTTTTTTATCGTTTTCAGTTTAAAGCCACAAAGTTAGTTATTTTATTTAGTTTTACTTCACATAACGAATCTTCGGTCCGGGTTTATCGTTCTTTTTGAACGAAGACTCGTACAAAATGAGCCTGCTTCGGCGGATACTTATTTGCCTCATTCTACCCCGTCACAATTTTCTTAGCAGGAAACTCTAGTTTCTTCCATAGGAAACACGTGTTTCCTGCCTGGGAAATTACAGTTCCCTACGGAGGAAATTGAACCTTCTTTCCATCCTCTTTGTTATTGAATGACAATAAATTTGAAACGCCATTAATGCCTTTAACCCGACCTCTGACAAGCAAGCTAAATTTAAACTATAAAAATTACAAGTAATGAGAAGATGTACTATTGTTTTCCTGGTTGCCTTGTTGACAATGTCGATAAGTGCCGCCCCTGTCGATGTGGAACAGGCCCGGAGCGTTGCGCTCAGTTTTCTGAAAAGCAATCGTCCGCAGACCAAATCCTCGCTTACGAAACTGACGTTAGTCTGGTCGGATGGCGGAGTCGCTACCAAATCGGATGCCGGTTCGCAGGATGCTACTTTTTATGTGTTTAATCAGGGCGATGATAATGGTTTTGTGGTCGTTGCCGGTGATGACGTTGTTTATCCTATTCTGGGATATGGTATGCAGGAACCGTTCCGGAAAGATTCCATGCCGGTTAACCTGCGTTCATGGTTTGACAGTTATCAGCGTCAGATTAACTGGATGCGCGAAAATAAAACGGTAGCCGGTAAAGAGATAACTGCCGCCTGGAATCAGTTGCGGCAGGGCACTATGCAACTGAGTTCGGATGGTGTATTACTGACGACTGTGTTGTGGGACCAGATGACGCCTTATAATAATCTTTGCCCGGTGGTAAACAGCCAGCGTACTCCGACCGGTTGCGTGGCGACTTCCACTGCTATTGCCATGCAATACCATAAATGGCCGGATGTAGGACAGGGCAGTCATTCCTATACTTCACAGACGTATGGCTTATCTCTTTCCGCTACTTTCAATACGCCTTACCAATGGGATAATATGCCTTCTACTTATACTGCCGGGCAGTACACTACCCAGCAGGCGCAGAATGTAGCCACTCTGATGTATGATGTCGGTGTTATGTCGGAAATGAATTACGCGCCCGGAAACAGTGGTGCGCTGACAATTACAGCAGCCCAGGGCCTTGTCAATTATATGAAATACGATAAGTCTCTTCATGTATTGCAACGTGAAAACTATCAGACGGCTGAGTGGGAGTCTATCATCAAAGGTGAATTGGATGATAATCGCCCTGTCATCTATGGTGGTGAAAATGATCAGAACGAAGGCCATCAGTTTATTATCGACGGATACAATACATCCGATTATTATCATGTGAACTGGGGTTGGAGCGGACTGGCGAACGGTTATTACCTGCTATCGGTTCTCGAACCCGAAGAACAGGGAACAGGTGGCAATAGCGGCGGTGGTTTCTCCCTCGACCAGAATGCCATTATCAGCATGATGAAGCCGGTGGAAGGTTCGACCTATCAGGACGTACTGGTGTTTTTCTATGGTGAAAATGAGGGTACTGTATTCAATGGTCTGTCTGCTACGACTGACGATTTCGAACAGAACCAGCTTTTCGGTCTTCAATACGGTTATGTAGGAAATATGAGTATCCGTGATTTCACCGGTAACCTTGTTGCAGCCCTTGTGGATAAGAATGGAAATACCAAAGAATTTATTTCCAGCGAAGAACCTGTCACTATCGAGATAGAACGCGGAGTGGGGCAGGAGATACCTTGTACGATTACCAAAGCAATCGCTCCGGGTGATCGTATCCGTTTGCTTTATAAGAGCAGTGACGGCAGCGAATGGAAATGGGTAAGAGGCGGTGGTAATACGACCGGCGAGATTCTGGTGGCTGCCGACCCGACTTCGACGGAAGAAATATCTTCGGATATGAATGTTTCTGTCTCCTATGTGGATGGTACAGCTTATGTAACTTCTCCTGTAGCTATTCTGGAAGTTGCTTTGTATGATATGAACGGCCGCCTGTTAAAAAAGCAGCCGGGAAGCAATAACTCAACCGTTACGCTTTCTTATAGTGGATATCCGGCAGGTATTTATGTGATGGAAGTACAGACTGTGGAAGGAAGAAGCAGCCATAAGTTGGTAAAAAAGTAAATATATAATAGAAGTAGAAGGGATGTCCAAAAGTCGGACATCCCCTATTTTCAATGGTTTTACTTTTTCAGCAACGGCCAGTTCGGGTCTTCGATGTGTTCACGAACCATGATTTCTTTCAGTTCGGCTACTTTTTCAGGATATTTATCCAGGATGTTATGTCTTTCCGAAGGATCGGCTGCTAAGTTGTAAAGCTCATAATAAGGCTTATCGCCACGGATGTTCATGTGAACCAGTTTCCACGGACCTTGACGGACAGCCTGACGACCGTTCATTTCCTGAAATTCGAAATACAGGAATTCATGTTCTTTCTGACCTTTACGGTTTTGAAGCAATGGCAACATGCTTACGCCATCCATCTCTTTCTGTTTGGCTTTCGGGCTGATGATTTCTTCGAATGTAGGCAATACATCCCAGAAAGAACACATAAAGTTTGTTTCTGTTCCCGGTTGGATATGTCCCGGCCATGAGATAATCATCGGTACGCGGATACCGCCTTCATATAAGTCACGTTTGTAGCCACGGTACATACCGTTGCTATTGAAGAAATCAGGATCAGCGCCACCTTCCATGTGCGGACCGTTGTCGCTGGCGAAAATAATGATTGTATTATCGTATAAACCTTTATCTTTCAGCTTCTGAACAATCTGTCCCACATATACGTCCAGACGATATATCATAGCAGCAAATGTAGCGTGCGGATGAAGCTGTGTGCAATAACCGCCTTTGCGGAAAGCCGGACTGCCCGGTTCTGTTCCTTTGTAAGCCTTTTCGGGATACATGCCACGGAATTTCTTAATAATACTGTCTTCCGGTACGATCAGTTCGGCATGTGGCAGGATAGTCGGATACCACATAAAGAAAGGTTCGTCTTCCTCGAGGTTATCCAGATAATCGAGTGCTTTCGAATGGATAAGATCCTGCGAATAAGTACCTTTTCCGTATTGAACTTCCAATACATTATCTTTTAGTTCCACTCGTTGGTCGTTATCCCACAGGTGGTCGGGATAGTAACTATGTGCCAGCAACTGGCAGTTATATCCGTAGAATGTTTCACAACCCTGGTTTTTAGGATCGCCCGAAGTACCGATATAACCTAATCCCCATTTACCGAAGGCAGAAGTCTTATATCCTGCATCCTGCATCACATGGAAGATGGTGCGGGTACCTTCCGGCAACGGGAATTGTCCTTCCGGGTCGAGTTCTTTGTTTCCCCGAACAGGAGTATGTCCGCTGTGTGTACCGGTCAACAGGCAGGAGCGGGAAGGGGCACTGACAGTCGTTCCCGAATAGCACTGGGTGAAACGCATACCGTTTTGCGCCAGTTGGTCGATGTTCGGAGTTTCAAACTTTTCCTGTCCGTAGCAGCTCAGGTCACCGTATCCCAGGTCATCTGCTAAAATAAATACGATGTTCGGTTTTTTGTCTTTGTTCTTTTGTGCTTGTACAAAAGGAACAGCCAGCATAAAGCCGGAAGCGAGTAATAAAGTTTTTTTCATGATTCTAAGATGTTTCTTGTCAGACATGCTGGCAAAGTTATATTTTTTATTTAAAAAGTGTAGGAAAGTTTTCTAATTAATAAAGAAGCTGATGCAAGAGGAGGTTATTTTTCTCTCATAAAAATTTGTACCTTTGTGCGGTTGTAAATAAAATGATAAAAGATATATCCCGTGGCAAAGATCGTTGAAACCCCATTGATGAAGCAGTATTTCGATATAAAGGCGAAACATCCGGATGCTGTACTTCTGTTCCGTGTAGGAGACTTTTACGAAATGTATGGCGAAGACGCCGTGATTGGTGCCGAGATACTGGGAATCGTACAAACAAAAAAAGCCAACGGGCCGGGCCAGTTTATTGAAATGGCCGGATTTCCGCATCATGCCCTCGATACTTATCTTCCCAAGCTGGTCCGTGCCGGTAAACGTGTTGCTATCTGCGACCAGCTGGAAGACCCGAAGATGACTAAGAAGCTGGTGAAACGCGGAGTGACGGAGTTGGTTACACCGGGTGTCTCTATCAACGACAATATCCTGAATCATAAAGAGAATAATTTCCTTGCCGCCATTCATTTCGGTAAAGATGTTTGTGGAATTTCCCTGCTGGATATTTCCACCGGTGAATTTCTGACTGCTGAGGGAACAATCGACTATATCGACAAACTGCTCAATAACTTCTCTCCGAAGGAAGTTCTGATCGAGCGTAATAATAAGAAACGTTTCGAAGAAGCCTTCGGTCCCCGTTTCTTTACGTTTGAAATGGAAGACTGGGTATTCTCGGCCGATGCCGCTAACGATCGTCTGTTGAAACATTTCGAGACAAAGAATCTTAAAGGTTTCGGAGTAGAACATTTGAAACTGGGCGTCGTCGCATCGGGAGCAATCCTTTATTATCTGGATCAGACACAACATACACATATTTCGCATATTACAGCATTGTCACGTATTGAAGAAGACCGTTATGTGCGCCTGGATAAGTTCACCGTGCGCAGTCTGGAACTGGTCGGTACGATGAATGACGAAGGAACCAGCCTGCTGGACGTAATCGACAAGACGGTTTCTCCGATGGGTTCACGTATGTTGCGGCGTTGGGTACTTTTCCCGTTGAAAGATGTCAAACCGATTCAGGAACGGCAGAATGTCGTAGATTATTTCTTCCGTCATCCGGAGGTGAAGGAGATACTGGATGAACAAATAGAACATATTGGCGACCTGGAACGTATTATTTCAAAGGTAGCGGTAGGCCGTGTTTCTCCCCGGGAAGTGGTGCAACTGAAAGTTGCTCTCCGGGCAATCGAACCTATAAAGGAAGCCTGTATGGCCAGCGACGAACCGAGTCTTTCCCGTGTCGGTGAGCAGTTGAATGCCTGTACCGAAATACGTGACCGTATCGAGAAAGAAATCAATAATGACCCGCCCGCTTTGCTGAATAAAGGTGGTGTGATAGCTAAAGGTATCAATGCAGAACTGGACGAATTGCGTGCCATTGCCTATTCCGGTAAGGATTATTTGTTGCAGGTGCAGCAGCGGGAAAGTGAGAAAACGGGTATTCCGAGTTTGAAGATTGCTTTCAATAATGTATTCGGTTATTATATCGAAGTGCGTAATGCGCATAAAGACAAAGTTCCCGCCGAATGGATACGCAAACAGACGTTGGTAAACGCTGAGCGTTATATCACGGAAGAACTGAAAGAATACGAAGAAAAGATATTAGGAGCGGAAGAAAAGATTCTCGCCCTCGAAAACCGCCTGTTTACCGAATTGGTTACCTGTCTGGCTGAATTTATACCACCTATTCAGGTGAATGCTAATCTGATAGGTCGTCTGGATTGTCTGTTGTCGTTTGCTAAAGTGGCGGAATGTAACCGCTATATCCGTCCGAATGTGGATGATTCGGATGTAATCGACATCAAGTCTGGTCGTCATCCGGTGATCGAAAAACAGTTGCCGTTGGGGGAGGCTTATATTGCCAATGATGTGTATCTGGATAGTGAGAAGCAGCAGATTATTATTATTACCGGTCCGAATATGGCGGGTAAATCAGCGTTGTTACGTCAGACGGCATTAATTACCCTGATGGCGCAGATAGGTTGTTTTGTGCCGGCTGAGTCTGCCCGTATCGGTATGGTAGACAAGATATTTACCCGTGTAGGAGCTTCCGATAATATCTCTGTCGGTGAGTCTACTTTTATGGTAGAGATGAACGAAGCATCGAATATCCTGAACAACATGTCTTCGCGCAGCCTGGTTCTTTTCGATGAGTTGGGCCGCGGAACAAGTACTTACGATGGTATCTCGATTGCTTGGGCGATCGTTGAATATATCCATGAGCATCCGAATGCCCGTGCAAAGACGCTTTTTGCCACTCATTATCATGAATTGAATGAGATGGAACGTTCTTTCAAACGCATCAAAAACTACAATGTTTCGGTGAAAGAGGTTTCAAATAAGGTAATATTCCTGCGTAAACTGGTTCCCGGAGGTAGCGAACATAGTTTCGGTATCCATGTAGCCAAGATGGCCGGTATGCCGAAAAGTATCGTGAAACGTTCCAACGAAATCCTGAAACAACTGGAAACGGATAACCGCCAGGAGGGAATCGATTGCAAGGAGAAAGCTAAAGGTAAGGTAAAAGCGAAACCAGTCAAGGAGATTGCCGCTGCTGCCGAAGGCTTCCAGTTGAGTTTCTTCCAATTGGACGACCCCGTATTAAGCCAGGTTCGCGATGAGATCAAGAATCTCGACGTAAACAACCTGACACCTATCGATGCGTTGAACAAGCTAAGCGAGATACGGAAGATCATTACAGGAAAGTAGGTTTACCTGTGGAATGTCGGATATTTATTATGGAACCGGTATCCGATACCCAGCATTAAGTAATTGGGAGTATGGAAATTTTGCAGGTTATATCCTACGTGGATAAATGAACTGCGGGTAACTTCTACTTTGAGGGCCAGTACCTGGTATAAACCTTTCAGGTCACCGCCACGATGTATGACATTTCCTCCCAATCCTATTCCGACTGTGAAATAAGGCATGACATATTCTGCCCGGGCAGAAAGTCCCAACGCCATTTGGTAGCTGAGAGGCGGCCTGTAGAAGCGGTCGGACGAAGAATATTCGTCGGCATAAATATTGGCGCTCTCATCATAAACGCCATCCAATGATACTCCGGCGCGGAAGTTATATCCGAAGTTGTACATCGGGTTTATATTGAATCCCGCTACTGCAAAAGCACCGGGGGCGGCAATTTGTCCTTCTCCTACATAAACACCTTTCCGCCGCCAGGAACCGAATAAGACCACATCATAACTGATATGACGGGGAAAGCGGGGAACAGGAGGTTGGAATAAGGGACGGGAAAGACATTCATCCTTCCTGTTGAAGTTATATACTAATCCGATTTTTAATCCGATCGTGTTCAGTCCGGCATTCGGGAATCTTGTGTTACCATTCGAGAAATGCGTCAAATCGACTCCGGCTGTCAGGTCTATTTCTTTTGAAAGGATATAGTCCAGATAGAAATTCGTATTGATATAAGCATTGATTTTCGAACCTATCACCTTATTGTACCGGTTTTCAACTTCATCGAAAGGTTTCCAGCCGAAAGATGCGCCAAAGTTCCATTCATAATTGAGTGACAAACGTGGATTGAATCGTTTGATGCGGGCTCCCTGGAAAACGTAGACAGCTATCGGATTTCCCAGTTCTTCCTTATTCTGGAACGAGTATCCCGATAATCCGATACCTTGGTAGGAGCCTCTGTAAATCCGGTCTGTGTAACTGTTCGGATAGTATTGGAACGAGTATTTTAAATGTGCAGAGACAGACCGCCGGATGGGTTCCATTTCCGTATTCTCTCCTTTCAGGAAAGAATTGGTAGGGAAAATATAAGTCGGCCGCACGTCGAAACCTAACCGATGGATTAAACGACGTGAATAGGATACGGAATCCGTCATATCCCCCGATGCGTTTTTATGTGCTCCTTCATCAGCTAATGCAATGGCGGATGGAAAACACATAGCAATCAGGATAATCAGTACATTCAACCTCTCTGTTCCACTTTTCATACGTTATTCTGCTCGTTTGTTATTTTAGATAATCAAGGTAAATCCTTTATATTTCGCAAATATAACATTTTAGAGCATTTACTATGGTCTATAATCGCTTCATTTTTACTTATTCATTTCTTTTGTGATCTCCTGAATGTCCTGGAGGGTGAAGTTACCCAATAACTGGATTACGTTGAAGCTATTGTCCGTATCGGCCAACATGATCATTTCGCTTATCAGGTCTCCTTTCTGTTTGACATAGAAGGTGGCGCGTGTCTTGCCGTCTTTCACCCGCATCAGTTCCTGGTGGTCTTTACTGATCAGCTTTTTGAAATCATCACGCATTTTTTCCTTTATGCTGTTGTTCTCGGTGGTGAGGACTTGCAGACCTTCTATTTTCCCTTTCAGGTTCATCAGGTTGAGGCCGTTTGTTTCGATCTTGGGCATCATCTGGAACATGGCTTTTGAGATATAGACGGAGGTGACGTTATCCATTTCGGAATATTTGTCGAAAAGTTTGTTCTGGGCAAAGCAAATGCTTGTGCAGCACAGAAAGAGAATGAGCAATATATTTTTAGTTTTCATCTTGTTAATCTTTTAAATGTTTATTCAGTATTTCATTTACTTTATTCATTTCCTGCTGGGCTTCGTTCACTTGTTCGATTCCCTTATTCAGGTTTACAGACATGAAAGCGAGTGCTTTCTGGGCGGCCATGGCGGCTTCTTGCGGATTGGTATACGTATCTGCCAGTTGGTGTTCCTCATTGGGGGTAGTAAACTGGAAGATGCCTATGCATAACAGTGCTACGGCAGCGGCTCCGCTGAGCCAGTAGAGAGAACGGCGGCGGAAAGATGAACGGATCGTCTCCTTCTTTTCGGCGGCGGCCCAGGCATCTATCTGCTGCTCCAACCGTTCGGAAAGTCCTTCCGGTAACGTTTGATCCTCCCGGAGGACCTTGTTGATTAATTCATCTATCTGTTTATCGTTCATATTCGTATAATTTTTCAAATTGTTCCCTGATTACTTTTCGTGCCCGGGAAAGTAGCACACGTACATTTACGGCATTCAGGCCGGTTATCTGTTCTATTTCATCCATCGAGCAATCGTCGATTCCCCGGAGACGGAGTACCTGCCGCTGGTTTTCGGGTAAACGGTTGATCAGCTGCCGGATTTGTTGTTCCTTGTCTTTCGTTTCCAGTTCCTTTTCCGGTGAAGAATCGGTTGCCAGCGTAAATACACTTTCTATTTCTTCTTCCCGTCGGTTGGCACGTGGGGAACGAAGGAAATCGAGAGAGAGGTTCTTGACCAGGGTCACACAGAAGGCTTCGGGATTCTCTATGTCGGGCAGTTCGTCCCGTTTGTTCCATAATTTGAAGTAAGCATCCTGAAGGATATCTTCTGCATCGGCTTTATTCTCAACAAGTGCGTAGGCGATCCGGAAAAGCTTGGGGTGGAAGGAGAGGAACTTTCGTTTGAAGTTCTCAGCATCCATTCCCATGATCTTTCACCACTTTTTCTATATCGGATGGTTTGATCTTACCTTTGATGCGTACCAAGGCATTGCTGTTGCCGGTGGTGAGGACTACCATTTCGCGGATCATGTCTTTTTCGATACGTACCATGACCTTTGTGCGACTGCCTTTTTCGTTGGAGGTGACCATTGTCTCGAAGTCGGGGTCTTTCAGTTCCTTGATCGCTTTTTCGAAACGTTGTTTTACATCGCTGTTACAACTGCCGAACTCGAGGACTTCGATGCCGTTTACCCCCATCGTTTCGGTGAACAGGCTGGCAAGTTTCATAGTGATATTGCCTATTTTGACATGGTTGATCTGTTCTATTTTCGAGAACTCGTTGAACAATTGGTTCATTGTCTGGCTGTTTCCTGCCTGGCAGATCAAGATCAGCGCCAGGATAACAAAGTATCGTTTCATCTTTCTATTGTATTAAATGATTACTAATTCTGTTTGTTTCCGCCTTTCCTCGTGCGCACTTCGGAGAGGCTTCATAAGGTAGACGGGAACAAAGAATAAGTTGTTACAAAGAAAGGGAAAAAAATTATCTTTTATCCTTGCTTTCCGCTATTTCAACGAAATAGACGCTCGAACAGATCAGTGCGATGGCGATCATCTGATACCAGCTGAAACGGTCCTGACCGATGGAAAGGGAGACGATGGTGGCAACAATCAATATAATGTAGCCGTAGAGGGCAACCAGCGTAGTACTCAGATATTTCAAGCCTATCGGAATGAGTAGATAACTGATTGTGGTGGGAAAGATAAGGACAAACATCAGGACAAGGAAAGGCGTCCATTCGAAATGACTGAACAGATGGCCGTCGAAACCGGTAAAAGCCATCACGATCAGAGAGGAAACAGCTGCTCCGAGGAAACTATAGCGTAACATATTGAGCGAACTGACTTTTCCCAATACTACATTGCTTACGATCAGATAAGCAGCGTAGGCTATAGAACTGATCAAACAGAGCATATTACCCGTAAAAGCATCGGAAGCCAAATCGTCGCTTTTCTGCGTCAGGATACAGAGCAGTGCGCCGCCCAAGCCGATCGCGATACCGATTATCTTCATTGCCGTAATATGTTCCCGTAGGAAAATGACGGAAAGGATGAATACCCAAATCGGTTGCAGGCTGCTGAACAGCGAACTGGAGACCGGTGTTGTTTTGCTGACTCCAAGCAAATAAAAGAACATGAAACCATATAATCCGATCGCTCCCAGCAGGAACAGGGTTATCTTCTCCCGCCGGGTTGTTTTCTCTTGTTTCCAGAATATACTGATGATCCAGAACACAATGGCAGCGAATACACAACGAAACATAACTCCTGTCAGCGGAGCAATCCATAAGGGTAGGAGATATTTGAGGGCATTCGCATTCAAACCGCTGAAGGTTTTGGATACGATCATACTTAGGTTGGCTTCTGTCTTTTTATTCTTCATATTATTGGCGTTTTAATGATTAAAAATCGGATGTAAAGGCTTCTTAGGCCTAGGAAATGGCATTTGAATGGTGAAAGTGGCTTCCCGAGGCCTCGGAAACCGGTTTTCAACGTTGAAAGTGACTTCCCGAGGTCTCGGAAATGACTTTTCAATAGTGAAAGTGGCTTTCTTAGGCCTAGGAAACCGACTTTAAACGTTGAAAAGTCGTTTCTGCTTTTCCGGAAGTCAACTTTCACCATGTAAATGCCATTTCCGGAAATGTTGAAGCCGTTACATCATCTAAAACTTATCGTTAAACAGGAACGAATCCTGTTTGATATAAGCCCAAACAGCAGCAGCCAGTGCAATGATCATATTGAATATGAAAGCGAACTGTTGTGTTTCTATGTGGAGCATATCTTTGAATACATTGATGATAAACGGGCATAACAGGATGGCCAGGTAATTCATTGCCATCACGAAAGCCAGTGCCAGTGTTACTTTCGATGGAATAGCCGTGCGGGTCGTCTTGTCGTAAGCGATTGGCTGAATAACGCCATAGGCAAATCCGGTAAAGATACAGCCTAAGCCGATCAGCCATTCCGTTCTTGAAATCAGGATCAGTAGCATACCCAGAGCGATCGAGAGCAAACAATAGAATTTCGTCTTTTTGCCCAGGAGGTCGACGATCTGGTTCAAGATAAATCCCGGAGCCATGATAGCCAGGAAAAACAGCGAGATCATGATACCTGAATTACCGCTGGTGAAATGGTATTCTTTCATCAGGAAGGGCAGGTTGAAGCTGACTATGATGACCAAATAAGTCGCCAGCCCGTAGAACCCCATGATCTGCATCAGGTGTTTAACCTGTATGCCCAGTTTTCCGAATGTGGGATCAGCAGTAATAGTTTTGTTTTTCTCCGAAACTGTTGCATGAACGGGTAGGGGATCGATATTCTTTTTCAGATAGAACGACAGCACGATCGAGATCAACGGAAATAGATAAACCAGGAACGGCAGATGCCAGTTCACCTCCGCCAAATAACCGGTCAGGATGGTTGCCAGGACCAGTGTAACGTTGGTGATGGCGGAACTCAGACCGAACTGCTTTGTCCGGTATGCCCCGACGAAAAACCGTGAAATTAAGCCGGTCGATAGCGGAACAATCAGTCCCGAACCGATGCCCAGCAGGGCGCTTACTGCAATCAGCTGCCACATCTTGGTTGACAGCAGATACAATACTCCGCTGACGGCGAAGATGCTCAACCCGATTTGTAACAACCAGATGTTGTTGACCTTTTCCGTCAGCTTCCCCGATAATATAATAAAAGGTATAATCAGCAGCGAAGGCAGAGATGATAACATTTGTATATCCAGCTCCGTCGAGTGGGGGAATATGGCGGACAATTTTCCCAGGATAGGAGAGACCGCCAATCCCGGCAGCGCATTCAGCGCCGAAATCGACCATATACCTATTAATGTAATAAGGGGTATCGTCCCTTGTCCGGTTTTTATTCTCATAATTAAATAGCTGTTTTATAAGACAAAAAACAATTCTTATGGCTGAATGTTCATTTTAACAGAATTGTCATCTGCGTGCCATTAACGAACTTATTACTGTTTTCTCTCATTTTAAATAACATTGTTTTAATAAACCCCAAATATTCCCTCATTAACCAAAATCGAAGAACAATTCTTTTCAGAGGCTGTTTTTGCACTACAAATCGACGCACGAATGTCGGTTGCGCCAATTCTTAATAATTTAAAAACAAAAAGACATGAAAGATTCAAGTTTTAGAGAAGGTGATGCCAAAACCGCGATTTTTGGCTCGAATGCAATGTTGCATCCCGCTCCAGTAGATGTAATCCCTGATGGTCCGACCACTCCGGAGATTGCTTATCAGATGGTAAAAGACGAAACTTTCGCCCAGACACAACCCCGTCTGAACCTGGCTACATTCGTTACCACCTGGATGGATGATTATGCAACAAAGTTGATGAACGAAGCAATCAACATCAACTATATCGACGAAACTGAGTATCCGCGTATTGCTGTGATGAATGCTAAATGTATCAACATCATGGCTAACCTGTGGAACAGCCCCGAACAGGCACAGTGGAAAGCCGGAGCCTTGGCTATCGGTTCTTCCGAAGCATGTATGTTGGGTGGTGTTGCCGCCTGGTTGCGTTGGCGCGAAAGAAGAATAGCACAGGGCAAACCGACCGACAAACCTAACTTCGTTATCTCTGCCGGATTCCAGGTAGTATGGGAAAAATTCGCCCAGCTGTGGCAGATCGAAATGCGTGAGGTGCCATTGACACAAGAACATATCACACTCGACCCGCAGGAAGCCCTGAAGTATTGTGATGAAAACACCATCTGTATCGTCCCCATCCAGGGTGTTACCTGGACAGGTCTGAACGACGATGTGGAAGCCTTGGACGCTGCACTCGACGCATATAATGCAAAGACAGGTTACGACATTCCTATCCATGTGGATGCCGCTTCCGGTGGTTTCATCCTGCCGTTCCTGAAACCGGAACTGAAATGGGACTTCCGCTTGAAATGGGTACTTTCCATCAGTACTTCCGGCCATAAATTCGGCCTGGTATATCCGGGTCTGGGTTGGGTTGTCTGGAAAGATAAAAAATACCTGCCGGGCTCCATGTCTTTCAGTGTAAATTATTTAGGTGCAAACATCACTCAGGTCGGTTTGAACTTCTCTCGTCCTGCCGCTCAGATTCTGGGACAATACTATCAGTTCATCCGTCTCGGATTCCAGGGTTACAAGGAAGTACAGCAGAACAGTATGGCTGTTGCCGACTACCTGCATGCTGAAATCGGCAAGATGGCTCCGTTCCAGAACTACAGCAAAGATGTTGTGAACCCATTGTTCATCTGGTATCTGAAACCGGATTATGCTAAATCAGCTAAATGGACACTGTATGATTTGCAGGATAAACTGAAACAGAGCGGATGGATGGTTCCGGCTTATACATTGCCTGAAAATCTCGAAAACTGGGTAGTTATGCGTATCGTTGTCCGTCAGGGCTTCAGTCGCGACATGGCAGACCAGTTGCTGGGCGACATCAGCAATGCGATCACCGACCTGGAAAAACTGGAATATCCGACCCCGACCCGTATCGCACAGGACAGACAACAGGCTGTAAAAGGTTCTGTCTTCACTCATACCGGCTGTCCTAAATCAACTAAATAATTTGTTTGGTTATGGATAAAAAGATTTCCGTTTCACAAATAAAAGAAGTGGCTCAGGAAGCCTATGAAATGTTCAAGACGAACACAGGCGGTAAGAATGCCGATTACATTCCTTATCTGGCAAATATAGATAAGAACTTGTTCGGTATCAGTATCTGTCTGATGGACGGTACACTTATCCAGTTAGGTGATTCTGAATATCGTTTCGGTATAGAATCCGTCTCAAAGGTACATACCGCTGTGTTGGCATTGCGCCAGTACGGTGCACAGAAATTGTTGGAAATGATTGGTGCCGATGCAACCGGACTGCCTTTCAACTCCATCATGGCTATCCTGCTGGAGAAAGACCATCCGTCTACTCCGTTGGTCAATGCCGGTGCAATTACTGCCTGTAGTATGGTTCAGCCGATAGGCGACTCAGCTAAGAAATGGGACGCCATCGTTGCCAATATTACCGACCTTTGCGGCAGTGCGCCTCAGCTGATCGACGAATTGTACAAATCGGAATCGGCTACCAACTTCAACAACCGCTCCATTGCCTGGTTATTGAAGAACTACAACCGTATCTACGATGACCCGGATATGTCGCTCGACCTGTATACCCGTCAGTGTTCGCTGGGAATCACAGCTGCCCAATTGTCTGTCTGCGGAGCAACGATTGCCAACGACGGCCTGAACCCGGTATCCAAAAAGCAGATATTCGACGGTTCATTGTCACCGAAGATTACTTCGCTGATTGCCACCGTAGGTTTCTACGAACATACCGGCGACTGGTTGTACACCTCCGGTATTCCTGCAAAAACAGGTGTAGGCGGTGGTGTGATGGGAGTGATGCCCGGCCTGTTCGGTATCTCAGCCTTTGCCCCTCCAATTGATAGCGCGGGTAATTCTGTAAAAGCACAATTGGCCATCAAATATATAATGAATAAACTGGGTCTGTCCATTTTCAATGGCGACCGGGTAACAATAACTGAATAACAAACAGTTTATTCTTTTAATTGGCAAGCCTCTTCGTCCCTCGTTCAGAGGGCGGGAGGCTTGTTTGGTTATTGTTTAGGTTTAACAAATCCTATCGGGTTACGAGACTTATTAAATAGCTTCTTCTGTATTTGCAACTCAGCCAATGTTTTATTTATTAATTCCAGTTGTATACGGGTATCTTCGTTAATGTCGTTGTAATCGGTAAAGACATCTTCTATATATTCCTTCAACTGTCTGACGTCGTTTTGTAACTCCTGCAACTCATCCTTTGGAGGAGTGAATGCAATATGACGAATTGCTACAAAAGCACGCATGATACTCATGTTTATTTGTATAGCCGTTTTAGAGTTAAGAACGCTACTGAGCATTGCAACTCCCAATTCTGTAAAAGCATATGGATTTCGTCTAACACCCATCTTTATGGAATTGGTGGTCACAATTTGTGACTTCCAATTTTGAGTTTCTTCGTTTGTTAATTGAAACATGAAGTCTTCGGGGAAGCGGTCTGGATTACGTTTTACTGCTTGATTTAGAACTTTTGTCAACACTCCATACATTTCAGCTAAATCACGATCCAGCATGACTTTTTGTCCTCTGATCTCGTATATCTTACTCTGTATCACCAATAATTCATCTTTGTCTTTCATAATTAATCTGTTTTGATTGTTAATATGGAAACAAAGGTATTAAAAGCAATTGATATGTAATAGAAGTTGATTCTCTTTTTAATAATTAGCTCTCAGTATTCTCATTTATGCAAGTATGTATTTATTATTATGCTTATGACAACAACCTTCTTCACCTACGCCGATGCGTTGGTGAAACGTAAACGCAAGGCGGGCAAATATTCGACCGCCGATCTTTACCGCGCTTCCTCCAACTGGTTGCTGCGGTTTTGGGGTACCGACGAACTTTCGTTTGACGCGATAACCCCTGGTATGATAGACCGGTTCTATGACTGGCTTCTGGCACTGGGACATCTGAAAACAAATTCGGTGAACAGTTACCTCAGTAGTTTCCGGGCCATCTATCACACTGCTGTCCGTGAGGAACTGGCGCCGGCCGACCGCCTCTCGCCTTTTGCACACCTCAACTTGCGACAGGAGGAAACGGCTAAACGCGCCCTTCGTATTCAGACAATGGAAGAGATTGCCCGGATGGACCTCTCTGCCGAGCCGGAGTTGCAGGCAGCGAAGGACTTCGCTCTTTTCTCCTTCCTTGCCTGCGGGATGCCGTTCATCGATTTGGCGCATCTTACCCGCGACAATATCGTCGATAATGAACTGGTCTACAACCGTTGCAAGACGGGGGTCCTGGTGCGTGTCGGTATTACTCCCGGCATGCAACGGCTATTCGATAAATATGCATTGTCCGACAGCCGCTATCTTTTTCCTGTTTTGCCCGAAAAGGCGGAAGGCGAACGGTTACATGAGGCCTATAAACAGGCTCTGCACCATTACAACGGTTGTCTGGTGGAGATTGGATCGCGCCTTTCCGTCCCGGTCTGCCTCACCTCGTACGTCTTTCGGCATACCTGGGCGACGGCAGCTTTGTACAACGACACACCGGTAGCCATCATTAGCCAGGCACTCGGACATACATCGGAGCGGACGACACGTCACTATCTGGCTGCACTCGACCAGTCGAGACTCAATTCTGCCAATGAGATTATTACAAAAGGATTGGATGTCCTGGTAGGAATGAGGGTGTAACCTTATTTGTGAAATAAGGTATTTTGTCCCATTTTATACAAGCTGTGAAAAACAAAGTTTATACTAGTGTAGGAACGAGGCAAATATAGGGATTTTATTTGAACAATGGCAAACATCTCTGCTTATAATTAAGTGGGTGGGGGATTTTTTAGGTAAAAAGGTGACATTCATACGTTTTTTCATGAGATATGGGCATAGTAAGGCGGAGGGTATCTTTTCCTCTCTCGAGAGGGGGCAGGGGGTGTGTTAATACTTTAAATAAAGACTTTCCAGATAGAAAATCACAGATAAAACAGTTAAATATCCGCGTTAATCTATGTAGTTCGTGCTTTAGTACGGCAATTTACACACCCCCTACCCCCTCTCGAGAGGGGAGGAAGTTACTCTCTGTTATGATAATCATAAGATAAACTGATACCTTATTTCACAAATAAGGTTACGGATCACACAGGTAACGCCTTGTCCAACCAACAGGCTTAATTATTTATTATTATGGCTGAAAAAATCATTTTGACTGCCGATCTTTACGACAATGCCGTCACGGAGCGAAAAGGCGATTACACAGCGAAGCCCCGTATTACAGGAACAGTGCGAAACCATCAGATTGCCGAACGCATCCTGGCAAGAGGTTCTGAATTGCGATTGGATACAATCGAGTATATCCTGGGCATGGGCGATCAGGAAAAGGTAACCGCTATTGCCGAAGGTAAAAGCGTTGTTGACGGTGTAGGCCAGTACATGGCGACACTCACAGGTCCTTTCGAAGGCGAAAAAGCAGCTTTCGACCCTGCTAAAAACAAACTCACTGCCAGTTATGTACCCGGTAAATTACTGCGTGACACATTGAAAAACGTAGTGGTTGAAACCCGCCCTGCTGTCACGGGCCCAATCATCAATTCAATTACCGATTCTACCACCGGCGAAATGAATACTCAACTCACTTCTGCCGCCCCTGCCGTTATCAGTGGCTCTAATATCAAAGTGGCAGGTGATGATGCCAGCATAGGCATTTTCTTTACAAAAACAGGCGGTACTGCACAGAAATGTCCGTTGCTAGTTCATAACAATCCTTCTGAATTGACTGTCATGATGCCAACCCTCGAAGATGGCGAATACACGTTGAGTATCGTTACCCAATCGGCTGCGGGTAATAAACTTGTAAAAGAACCGCGCACTTATATCTTCCCTGTATTACTTTACGTAGGTAACAAACCGAGTGGTGGAGGCGGAGACCGTCCTGAAATCGAGTAATACTATCCGACCAACGTTGGTTAGACCGACTAACCAATGGCAGAGACACTATCTAACTGGAGGCAGTTAGGGCTTCTAACCAACGTTGGTTAGGCTATGCGCCTAAAATATGTTAAATGAGATAAAGTGCTTAAACTCTAATATTACCTATTTGCACATGAAAAAGATTAATACAAGCCAATCTAAACGAACCTCCTTTCTGATTTGGCTGATGTTTTTGGGAGGTGTTTTAATATCGATGCCTGTAAAAGCTCAAAGTACAGTAAGCGAATTACAACAATTGATCAATGATGTTCCGGCTAACGGAACGAAAGTTCTCGATTTGGGTGGGAAAACCTATCAGCAGGCCGATCTGTTGGAAATTACCGGAGGAAGGAATATTACTTTAAAAAATGGTACGCTTTTAAGAAATAACTTTTATTCTCCCGGAACATTTGTGCATGTGATGGATAGTTATTTGACGTTAGAGTCTGTTGTTGTAGATGGCAACGAAAAAAATAAGGATACAAGAGGTCCTCTCATTTCTTTGATAAGTTCGGAATTAACGGTTAAAGCAGGGACTATAATAAAGAATAATGATATTATAGGTAAAGTAACAGCCGGAGGTGTTAAGGTAGACGGAAGTTCTTCTTTTGTTATGACAGGAGGAGAAATATATGGCTGTTATGATTATGACATGGGTCAGGTCTATGTTGCTAAAGGAGGACAATTCACAATGACTGGTGGTACTATTCGTTCTGTTTGTACTGAAGGTAATGCTACTATAGGAGGTTCTGCCAAGATTACATCTTACTTTAGACTAAATGGAGAGTATCATCTGATGCTTTCTTCTGCCTTGGAAAATGTAATTCCTATTTGGAGAATATTGGCAAAAGAAGGTGCCATTGCCGTGACAGCTGCGGCTGGATACACTTTGACAACTGCTGATGTTGCAAAATTCAAGGATTATCAAAATACTTGGTCTTTTGATCTAAAAGATGGTAATATTATATGTACCAAACAGTCTTCCACTGTGAACAGCGAAGACGAACTACAGAAGAGAATAGATGCAGCTCCAATAGGTAGCATAGGGTCTCCTACCTCTATATCCATTGGAAATGTGGAAATCACGAAAGGTATCACAATTAACGGTAAGTATATCACTTTAACAGGTGGAAATATTATAGGAAACATCAATGACGCATGGATTAGTTTAGAAGGAGGAGGACTTAATATAGATCAAATCAAAATAACCAATAAAGGATCATACGGTGGTTTACCCATTTATGTAGATGGAGGACGGTTGATAATAAATAATTCATTAATAGACGGAGGCGAGGGTGGAGGAATCAGTGCGGGTTTCCAACCTGGATCTATAGAAATCAATCAGGGTACAATTAGGGGAGCTATAGTAAATTTAAATTCCTCTATAACCTTTAATAGCGGAAGTGCCACAGCTATACTTAGTACGATCCCGGTTAGATTGAGCGGTAGTGTACAAATTTCTGACGAAATTTCGTGTCAAGTTATATTGACAAGCGCTCCTCAATATAAACTTAAATTTAGCTTAACCCAAGGTAATATAGTAGCGAGCGGAGGAGACGGATTTGTGTTGGCAGAAAGATATCTTTCAATGTTTGAGAGTATTGATACCGATTACAAGATGGTGTGGAAAAACAATCAGATTCTTTATGAAAAGATAGGCGGAGGAACCTCCTCTGTAATTGAGACGGAAGACGACCTGCAAAAAGCCCTTGATGCTGCATCCCCGGGAACAGTATCTACCCCGACAATTATCCCCATCAAAAATGTGACATTGACAAAGCCTCTTACTATTGATGGCAAATATATAACCTTCAATGGAGGAAGCCTGATATCATCTAACAGTTCTGCCAAGATCAACATAAAAAAAGGCGGACTTATTCTCGATAATATTGCAGTATCTGCCGGATGGAGCAGTTCCGGTAAATTCATTACAGTGTCCAGCAATGGAACGCTGGTAATCCGTTCGACAGCTACCATCAGCAGTAACTCCAAAGACTTGAATTTGATTTATATAGAAGCAGGAAGCACGTTGAGAAACGAGGGGATTATCACCGGATGCATATCGAGCGGGGGCATACTCTATTTGACAAATGGAACGGTTCATGGCCAGGTAAGTTCCTCCGGTCTGTTTTACTTGTCAGGGACAGTTAAAATAGACACCGGAGTTTATCTTTCAGGAAGTGCCTTGATAACGATGACCAGTGCCCCCAAATATCTATTGAAAATATTAACCGACGGTGAATCATCAACTGTCATAGTTAAAGGAGGAAGTGGGTTTGTTCTTTCTCAGTCCTATTTGGATAAGTTTGTATGTGTAACAGAAAACTGGCAGTTTATCTGGAGTAACAACCAAATTTTAGTAGTAAAAATACAAAGTACGAATTATAAAGTAACCTGGAATATACTCTCCGGTGTAACAGTCAAACCGGAAAGCGGATATAATGCAACATCTATTGTAAAAGGAGGTGATTTCAAGTTTACAATCGTCTTTCCTTCCGATAAAAAAGTGATTGTAAAGCAAGGTTCTATTGTGATAACTACTGATATAAATGGGGTTTATACGCTCTACAATATTCAGGCAGATATATTATTAACGATAACGTTGGTGGATAAAATCAGATATACGGTAACTCTTCCCTCTCAAACCGGCTTTGAGATTAAAGCTGTTGAAGGATATGACGCATCATCTGTAATGGAAGGTGCTGATTTCAAATTCAGCATCAAACCTAAAACCGGGTATGAACAGAACGTTGTAAGAGTGTTTGTCAATAATGCGCTTATAACAGCCGGCAGCGGATCGGTATATACCATTATAAATGTACAGGCCAATCTGATTGTGAAAATAGAAGTGACTCCGCCAACCATTGAAGAACTGTTCTATATTGTTTGGAATGCAGAAGAAGGAGCAACACTGATTCCGGAATCCGGTTATGATAAGAATAAGGTAAAACCGGGAGAAGACTTTAAATTCCACATTGTATCAGATGCTTTACATAAAGGTTGGGAGATACAGGTACGGGTTAACGGTGTTCTTCTTTCTCCTGATATCTGGGGTATATATACCCTGTCAAACATTCGCTCGGACAAAAATATTGTGATTACTTTATCTGAAGTATTTAGCGTAACGTTCGTTAAACCGAAGGAAGATGTAAAAATGATAGCTGAGACGGGCTATAATCCGGATAGGGTGCTGGTCGGAAATAACTTTAAGTTCCGATTGGAAAGCAGGTATAAAACCGACCAGTTACAGGTCAGGGCCAATGGAGAATTATTGATGCCCATAAATTCTGTATATACTATTTACGATATACATGAAAATAAGACTATAACTGTAATTGTCAATACTTCTGTCGGCAATGAAGATATCCATTCTGCTGGGATAGAAATAGCAATAAGGGGTTATAAACTCTGTATCAAACATCCTGAGATGAGAAATAAGCCTTTATATATCACTTCATTCAATGGAAGTATCGTTAAGACAAACTTGTTGAACGGAACCTATACCGAAATAGATGTTCCGGCTAAAGGCACATATATTATTTTCTTTGAAGGATTCAGTCAAAAGATTGTAATAAAATAGTAGAATAAAACACTCACTACAGGCATGGGTTTCTTTTATGAGGTCCATGCCTGTTTTTTTTGTATAGAACGTTAGTGATCGAAACAGCTTGTTTCCTACGATGTTATTTTTCCCCTTCCGCAGGTTTCGATGCCGTCTGTTTTGCTGCTTCCGGTTGCGGCGTATTATCTTCATTATATAATTCATTCTTCCGTTTATTCGCGTTCTGTACGAGACTGGTTACATAAACGGTGAAGATCGGGAACATCATCATTCCCAGTGCTGCCAGCAGAACCGATAGTATCCGTCCTGTCGGTGTGACGGCGTAAATATTTGAGCCAACTGTCGTAACGTCCATAAAGGCCCACCAAAGAGCATCATCATAGCCGGTGACCTGCGGATTTACCTTATGTTCGATCACGAAGAATATCAGGCTGGAGAAATAAACCGTTGCCAGCAACATGGTCAGGTAGGATACGAATAGTCCTGAAGCCTTGTTTGAAGATAGCCATCCTACTACGATAGCCAGTGCATATCCGCTGCGTGCCAACGGGATAAAACGCAGGAAATAGGTGATTTCCGGGGAGAATTCAATTCCGTAATAACTGATAATATTAAGATAAGGAATAGATACGATTAAGAAAATAAAGTGGGTTTGCAGATAATATAATTTACGTTTTGATAAGAAAAACTCCAAAACGAAATCGGCAATAAAGAACATGCAGATCCAGAACTGTATCTTCAGATAGGAACCCTGTGTCATGAAAGGGATGTTCTTAAATGTATCGACTGAGATGACTACAATAAGGAAAAGGGAGAGTAGCAAAATGATAACATGCAAGACTCCGTATATTCCTCTTTTCTCGTAAATAATGTCATTGAAAGCAGACTTCATTGCGTTTAATTATTAGGCGTTTAGATAGAAATATTTTAGGTTATCTAACAAAGGATACCGTGATTTTGTTTTTAACACTATTCTGTTAATTAACCTAGTTTGACATCTTGTTGACAAACTAACACAATAACGATTTGTTTTACTGACATATTTAAAGCGAAACTAAACAATACAAAATTCACATTTAAACAGTAAAATTCATGGCAAATGTAGGAAAAGCAGTAAAACTTGGAGTTTTTACTCTTGCAATTATGAATGTTACGGCGGTAGTGTCTCTCCGCGGACTACCTGCCGAGGCTGTATACGGATTAAGTTCAGCCTTTTATTACTTATTCGCGGCAATCGTATTTTTGATCCCTACGTCGCTGGTGGCAGCCGAGTTGGCAGCTATGTTCCAGGATAAACAAGGTGGGGTTTTCCGATGGGTGGGGGAAGCCTACGGGAAAAAATGGGGTTTTCTCGCTATCTGGGTACAATGGATTGAAAGTACGATCTGGTATCCTACCGTGTTGACCTTCGGTGCTGTTTCCATCGCCTTTATCGGGATGAATGATGCGCATGATATGACACTGGCTTCAAACAAAATGTACACGCTGGCTGTGGTGCTGATCATTTACTGGCTGGCTACTTTTATTTCGTTGAAGGGGTTGAGTTGGGTTGGTAAGGTTGCTAAAGTGGGCGGTATTGTCGGTACGATCCTTCCGGCTGCCCTGTTGATCATTCTCGGAATCGTTTATCTGTCTATGGGTGGTCATTCAAACATGGACTTCCATGGTGATTTCTTCCCTGATTTCTCTAAGTTCGACAACCTGGTGCTGGCCTCCAGTATCTTCCTGTTTTATGCAGGTATGGAGATGGGAGGTATTCACGTAAAGGATGTGGAAAATCCCTCTAAGAACTATCCAAAAGCCGTATTTATCGGTGCGTTGATCACTGTTCTTATCTTCGTATTAGGTACTTTCTCTCTGGGTGTTATTATTCCTCAGAAAGATATCAACCTGACACAGAGTCTGCTGGTCGGTTTCGACAATTACTTCAAATTTATCCATGCTTCCTGGTTATCTCCGATCATTGCCGTAGCTTTGGCATTCGGTGTGCTGGCAGGTGTATTGACATGGGTTGCCGGTCCGTCAAAAGGTATCTTTACCGTGGGTAAAGCAGGTTATCTGCCTCCTTTCTTCCAGAAAACAAATAAGATCGGTGTTCAGAAAAACATTCTGTTGGTACAGGGATGTGCGGTTACTTTATTGAGCCTGCTGTTCGTGGTAATGCCTTCCGTACAGAGTTTCTACCAGATCCTGTCACAGTTGACAGTGATCCTTTATCTGGTTATGTACCTGCTGATGTTCTCCGGTGCTATCGCATTGCGTTACCGGATGAAGAAGGCAAACCGTCCGTTCCGTATCGGTAAACATGGCAACGGATTGATGTGGTTTATCGGTGGTCTTGGTTTCTGTGGCTCGTTATTAGCTTTCATATTGAGCTTTATTCCACCCAGTCAGATTTCTGTCGGTAGTAATACCGTCTGGTTTGCTGTATTGATTATCGGTGCCATTGTTGTTGTGGCTGCTCCATTCATTATCTATGCTTCTAAAAAAGCATCATGGGTTGATCCGAATGCACATTTTGAGCCTTTCCATTGGGAAGAAGCTAAAGTACAGGCTCCTGTTGCCGGTGCAACAGCCACAACTCAGACTGCCAATACAAATAGCACAAATACAACTACGAATACAACTAAATCGAATAATACACAAGCATAATATATACTTATGTAATTTCTATTCTACGTACTAAAAAGAGGAGGGGCGGAACCGTGATGGTCTCGCCCCTTTATTATACAGTGCGGGTCTCGGATTAACGGACTATTTCGATGGATGCAGTACCCAACAGGCCAGCTTTCGTACTACCCCGGTACATGGTCGGGACAGACAGGTAATAGTTGGCTGCGGTATTGTAAAGCAATATCTCGATCTGGTTATCTCCTTCCCTTATATATTCCGTGATGTCGAAACGCCAGGGCGGGGTGAGCTTCAATCCGGCTTTCTGCTTGTTTATCCAGACTTCGGCTGTGGAGACCACTTGTCCCAGGTTCAGATATACTTTATCTCCGTTATTCTTTTCCAAATGAATGTTTTTCCGGTACCAGGCACCGCCGGAGTAAGTGGAAAGACCCTCTATCTGTGTCCAGTCTCCTGCGGAAATCAGACCGTCCCCGCAGGTTTGTTTGATCGGACCGTCGATAGCGGCGCCTCCGGCATTTCCCCAGGGTTCTTTTATGGATATGGCTACGGTTGATATCCGTTTGGACGGATTGGTCACTACGGCTTCATACCGGGTCAGGCCGTCCGGACGTTTCTCTTTTACGCTTAGATTGCATAAGGTACCGTTTACCCAAACTTTGGTCTCACCGAAGGCCGAAAACTCGAGTTTCTTCAGTCCGGGAGCAGAGGTGAAACGGTATTGGCCGTAAGTAGGCTCTTCGGTTTTGTTTATATCGAATGGCAAAAGGGATAAGTCCCCCTGGAAATTCGTAGCGAGAGGTTTTTCTGCGGTAACTTCTTTCAGTATACGAGGGGTATCTCCGGCTTTACGCACCACACAGTAAGTTACCCCGAATGTATCGTAATGGAGAACGATTTCATTGGTTCCCCGGTTAAGAGTGACGGTAGAAGTGGAGGGGCTGACTGTTTTACCATTGATGTAGATATCGGCAGGTTTTAGTTCTCCGAATATCAGTTGGTAGTTACCCGTTTCGGGAGCCAGAACGTTTGAATAGAGGTAATAGTTCTTGTTTCCGTTAGGATCTTCTACGCGGACTGTTTCCCTGAACTCTTTTTCGAGTTTACCCATGCGGATAAAATCATCGTGAACAGTGGCTTTCAATCCATGCCATCCCTGATGACCGTAATCATTCTCAACACCCCAGCGCCATGAATATTCATAGGGTTTCCAGGCATATTTCTTATTATCGATTTGAACCCTGTTGCTTTGATAGGGAAGATGGGTGAGAAGTTCTTTCTCAGATAATTCAGGAGTGGCTTCCAGTATCATAAACTTGGTTCCGTAGGTGAAAGTCTGGCTTTTCCATCCTGAATCGTCGAAGGAGGGAGATTGCCAGTCCGCTGTTTCGGAAGAGGCCTGGTTGTATCTGGCTTTATAGATATAAGCACCCAGCAGTTCATCGGTTGCAGGCCAGTGGAAGTCTCCGAATTTATTATTTAAAGAAGGTTTGAGGTCGAATGACCATTCACCGTCGAGTAATATGGTTTTGGAGACGCTCGTTTGAGGTACTTCTGCAATTATAGCCTTTTTGGCCGGATCGAAGACGAATAGATGGAGGTCTTGTTTTTCCATCGGCATTTGGATGATAGTTCCTTTGTCTGTTGTTTTTGAGGCGGTAATTTCTTTTGTTTTACCTGTCCAGGGATCCCATAATTCGATTCCTCCGGTGGCGTGGAAAAAGCATTCGGTACCGGAAGGAACATTGTATACGGCATACAAGTCCTTATTTCCGAGTTTACGGTGCATGATGTATGGCATATCTTTTTGCGGTTGCTGCGACAGGATGCGGAAGTCGCGGGTAAGGTTTGTGTCGAGAATGTCGAGTACTTCTTGGTTCTCCTTGGCTACAAACGTGTTCTTGCTGTCGGGCCCGAACAGTTTGTTTAGTAACGAACGTACTTCGGGATCGTTCAATCCTTTCTTTTCCGTTGCTTCAGGTAGTTCTCCCAGGTTGATGACTATCCCGCCATTCTGTTTGAACTGCAAGGCTTTTTTCAATGAAGAATGACGGATTGCTTTCATGGACGGGATGATCAATACTTTGAATTCTTCGCCGGAGATATGGATTTTACTGTTTTTTATACTGGCTTTTGCAAGCGATTCATAATCCATAAAGTCGAAATCGACACCTTCCCGATATAGATATTCTCCCAGGCTGAATGCTTTTTGTACAGCTGTCTGGTCGTAGCCGGCTACAACTGATTCAACCGGATACAGGATAGCGACATCGGCCCGGTGGTATCCCTGGGAGAGAATGTAGCTGAGACGTTCGGTACATTCCAGGAACGGTCCCATTTCTTCCCAGTAAGGCATGTGGGTATGATTACATGGAGGCGCCCATTCCCACCAGCCGCCCATCGTACTGTAGTAGAAACCATGCAGGCTGAGCAGGTTTTGCCCCATCACGAAGTTGGCAAAGGTGGCATCGGTCAGATTGGCTGTATTGGTATCCCAGTTACTGCTGTGGAAACCTTCCAGCCATACCCTTGGACGTTTGTAAAGGTGGGCGATGGAGGAGGCTACTTTGTTCTTTATAATGTCTTTTCCCAGGTTCGGCTGGTCGCAACCCGGTGCCTGGTTCCATCGCTGGGTACGGAAATAATCGCCGAATTCGCTGACATCTTTTCCCCGTCCGCCATGGTCGCAACCGTAGATCAGGTTACGGTCTTCGTGCCATTGGTATACCGGAATAAAGAAGTTTTCTTCGCTCAGTGAAACCATGACATCGTTGTAGTCAAGCCGTATTTTAGGTGTGATCGGACCGATATGGGTGAACAGGGCGGTAAGATAAGGAACGATATCGTATCCCTTGCGTTTCCGGAATTCGTCTCTGAAGATTGAATTCCATATATAACCATGCAGATTGAAGTTCAGCTCATCGGAGAAGAAGAAGTTCAGTCCTCCTTTGGATTGTTCCGGGAACCGGTCTTCAAACCGCTGGAAGAAGTGTTTGACATAACTTTTTCCGGAAAGAGGGTGCATCGGGTCGAGCGAAGGTTTTTTAGCTACGCTGTATACCTGGGTGACGATCCAGTTTCCTTCCGCGGGTGATTGCCATTCTATTTTGTTGCCTTTTAGATTTCCGGACAGGTCTATGCCTGAGTTTTCGATGATTTTCCCATCTGTTCCCAATTGGTAGGCGTAGAGGGAGAGTAACTGGTTGTGGCATGTTTTTGCATACTTATCCTGGATCGTATCGCTTTCGAATTTAAGTTCGGCTCCTGTCAGTCCGGGATTTTCATTGAGGGCGTCGTCTACATAGGAACCTTGTCCCACTCCTAAAGTATAATCGCTGAGGCTGACGGTTATATTCCGTTTCTTTGCTTCCTCCATGAACCATCCGAACAGGTCCCACCATTCTTCCGTGAACAGGGCCGGTTTGGAAGGGAAAGTCAGTCCATAGCTGACGCCTCCTTTGTCCGAATGGGCATAATTTACCTGTAGGCTGGTTACTTTTTTAGCTGCCATCTGATCCAGATGATAGGTAAGATGTTCTTTGGTTAGTGTATCTCCCATCCACCAGTAAAAAGGTACTTCACCATACCCTTTGGGTGGCGTTGCAAAACCTTTCTTCAGGTCTGTCTTAGCGGTGCGGTCCGGATGGCCGGGAGATAATTGTCTCGTCTGTGCAGCAATGGACAGGGACAAGACAGATAGAATAAGGGTAAAAAGTTTTTTCATGGGTGATTAGTTTAGAATATGTATTGAAGCAAAAATAACTATTAATCAGAAGAATAATGTTTCAATAATGATATTAATGTTATGTGTTTTGGCTGAAAAAGCAGAGGGATGCCATAACGAAGGCATCCCTCGATCTGTTTATAGTTGATTTGTTCCGGTATTTGCGATTCGTTCGTTGAGTATCGTTTGTTTGTTGCTGTCCCAGTACTTACAATCGAGTTCGAAGAAGGTGGAAGTATAGGGTTTTGTCAGTTTTGTTTTGATGATGACTACTTCAAACAGATTGCTGATGCTATCCAGTCGGGCTATCAGGTCATCATGCCTGATGCTCGTTATTTCAGTTGTCGGAAGGACATTTCCCATCTCTGTTTTCAGATCATTTATCCCCGGGCAAAAACCTTCTTCCAGAAAAGATAGTTCTTCGTCCTGATAGATATGGGCATACACATGCAAAGAGTTATCCACCATCTTTTTTACTGTGCCCAAAACTTCCGTATAAGGCTCGTTTGCATATAAAGTGGTGATACCTTCCCTGGTTTGTAACGGATAAGCCATATCTGTGATGACAATCCAGTTACGGTGTCCCAGCAGAGGGAGTTTGTCTTGCAGGACGGTTTGCCAGTTTGTTTTGTGTTGGGAGTGGTGGTTGGTTGCTTCTTTTTGGATACACCCTCCACTCAGGAACAAACAAGCGAGTAAGTAGTAGATAATGTTTGATTTACCCATGGCTTTATCGTTTTATGACTTGTTTGTTGCCTTCTTTCAGGTCAAAATGCTTTAACCGTATTTCTTTTTCGCTACCGACGGTAAGGGATTTCAATTGGAGAGAACCGCTTATTACTTCGATTGTGATATCCTTGTCGCTGACGTCGATAGTTCCCCATGAATAGCCATTACTCCAAAAATAATTTCCCGGGCGTGCCGTAATTTTCATACTTTTATCAATGCCTGAATACTGAAAGTCGCTAAGTGCAATGATAGCAGACCAGCTTGCCATGGATCGAGCATAATGATGACCGCATTCCGGTTCGCTGAATGGATTACGTTTTGCCCCATCATGGCGGTCGCGGATGGACCGGATACAGGTGAGTGCTTCTTTTTCCATTCCTTCGTAAATCATACCTACGGCTGCACAGTATTCAAATCCTGTCATTACCTCAGCAAAATAAGGAAACGGTACTTCCAGACGGCCTTTGGGCCAGGATGCCATAAGTAGCCCGGATTCATTGCCCATCACATATGAACGCATATTGTTGAAATGACGGCTGAAATCTGATACGTAGTTGTATTTCATGATGCTGTTCATGGTGGTCTGAATATGATCTTTGTTTCCGAGATAACCCAGCCCGCATAAATGTGACATGTATTGGCCGACTAACTGGTCTACCAGACAGCCGGGGCCTAGCTGGAAAGATGGAATTTTGACATTCGGATTATTCATATCGAGGTATTCAAATGTCTCCGGATCGGTTATTTTGTGTTCATAATATTCGCCGTTGAATAAATTTTTGTCCATCCAGTTACTGCCTTGTTCGAATAAAGTTCGGCACTTTTGAGCGAAGCCTTTATCTTTCATCGCTATAGCCATTTTTTCCGCTGCTTTTAGTGCTCCCATATACCAGAAGCCCATTTGAGGGTTGGGACCAAAGTAATTCACGTCCATAGTGTTGTGTTGCGAACCCTCCATTACGCCATCCTGGTTGCCATCCCAACCCTTTTCAGTCCAAGCGTAAGAAAGTACTTTTTTGATCTGTCCCCAGTTATTTTTCAGGAAATCATTGTCTCCGGAAAGTTGCCATTCGCGGTATATCTTCATGATACAGCCCATTTGTCCATCGGCTGCGGCACTGTTTCCTTTATTTGCTTCATTTAGTGGGAGAGAGGCTCTGAAGTTCATCAGGCCGTTCTCTTTAGTTGCGTAATTGAACTCTACGTCACGCATTGTTTTTGCCAGTTCTCCGAATAGATAAGGAGTAGCTGTTTCATAGTTCCAGACATGCGTACAGGAACCGGCGCAGGAACCGAAACGATCCATTACGCCTTCCCAACCCATCATATGACCGCTGGGTAAACGGAATACGGTTTGCGACCGTAAGGTTGCCAGGTTGAATAATGCTGCTTCTTTTACAACATCCGGATAAGAAGTATTGAGTAAGGCGTTTACGAAAGATAAGGTTTTTTTCTCCAGTCCGGGAATTTGCGGAATGATTGTTTCTGCCGCTTTCCAGGCATCTGTATATTGACGGCTGTAATAATTTCCGACAACTGTGGAGGACCAGGCTTTCCGGTTTGGAAAATTCCAGGTGATATAGAATGTGAATGTTTCCGTGCTTTGCGGTTTTACTGTTTTTTTTACGGAGAGTGAGGCCATCGGGTCTTCATCTTCCTGTTTGTTTCGCTCGGTTAGCATACCGTCGGCACTGAAATCATCCCAGAAGTTCAGGATACCGTTATTCCAGTTGTCGGCTTTCGATGAAGTACGGTAGCTTACTCCACTGGTTGCCTGTGTCGTGAGAGCGACTGTTCCCCAGGCAGGATCATTTTTATCCACTCCGTCTGAATAGAGATAGATTCCTTTTATTCCTTTGTTTTCAACGTATTTGTTTTTATTGTCTTTTACACCGGTTGGGATATAGTCTCCTTTCCAGTCGGTACGGAATTTGCTTCCGTCTTTCCCTATAAAATTGCGCATGGAGCCACAAATAGCAATTTCCATCGGTTGACTGGTTGTATTGGTCACTTCATAGGAAAGTACGGCAACAGGTAATCCGCTTGCTTCTGCATCCCCCGGAATAAGCGGGTTGAATCCTTTTATCGTGACTTTCACCGGTAGGTCTTTGTCTGATAAATGTACTTGTCCAAACGGATAAGCAGCATCAAATGAAGCCTGTGCAAAGCGAGGTAAGCCATGATGATTTACCGGACGACCTTCATAATGGAGATATTCCTGAGGGTATAAAGGACCGGCCAGTAGAGTGGTGGTGGCTTCCTGATTTTGTGGCTTCGCATAGATTGCGAAGAACGGGGCATTGTTTCCGGTTGTTACCGTACTGTATTTCTTGGCAGGTACATTCATGATCTCCCAATCCCGGAGTTCTCCGCGACCACCCAGCGATACCGTTCCGGTTCCGATGCCTCCTAATGGAAGTGCAATCTGGTAAAGGTGTTCCTGGTCGTAGTTTTTCAGTACCGGCCATTCTTGTGGCTTCCATTCCTGAGATGCAATGGCTCCGGAAACGAGTGTACAAATTGTTAGTAATATTAATTTGTTCATATTTTAAAGTTAGTATAAAAAGCCGATCAGACTTTATTCGGATCGGCTTTTTCTTGTTAATATAATTACCAATTCGGATTTTGTCCTAAGTTAGGATTCTTATCTCTTGCTGACTGAGGAATCGGCCACAGGTAATGTTTACTTGCGTCAAAAGTACGGTTTTGTCCCAGGAATTGTTCTACGGAATAATCTCCAATAGGAGCCTTTTCATCCTTATTGATGCCGTACCCTGGTTCGTTTAGAACTTTTTCTGCTGTTTTCCAACGAAGAATATCAAAGTAACGTTTATGTTCCGCTACGAATTCGTGTCGTCTTTCTTCCCGTATCTTTTCTCTCATTGATACCTGGTTCCCTGTCAGTTGATCCACACCAGGCAAACCTGCTCGTCCGCGCACCTGATTGGCAGCCCATGCTATCTGTGGGTTTCCCGGATCATATTCATTTAATGCTTCTGCATAGATCAAGAGGACTTCTGCATACCGGTACAGGCTGAAATTAGTCCAGGAGGCATCGGGTTTCACCAGTTCCTGATCATTGTATTTCAGATACATATATCCTGTAATACCGCCTCCTTCATGATTTATTCTCTCGTTTTTATTGTAAGCCGGATGCGGCATATAAGGTTCGTATGAACCGTTCGGACGCAAGCATTCATAACCAGGCAGGAAGAATGTTTTCTTCAGTCGGGCATCTCGGTTTTCCCACGGGTTGTTCATGTCATATAAATCCGATTCAAAAATGGTTTTACCGTCTGTCATTTCGTAAGAATCGACCAACTGGCGGGTCGGACAGAAACTTGCCCATCCTTGTCCGGTAATTCCGGTTCCGGCCGGAGATGCTAAAATCGGTAACATGTGAGTGATTTCATCTTCCTTATATTGGTAAGCCAGAATAACTTCCTTATTGTTATTATTTGCTGCTGATTTAAAAATGCTTGCAAAGTCATCTTCCAAACTGTACAGGTTCATGTCGATCACTTTCTTTGCAGATTGGGCGGCTTCTTTCCATAACTCTGTGCCGTCCTGGTTGTGATGAAATTTTGCGTAACTAGCCATATCCAGGTACATATCGGCTTTCAATGTCAGAGCTGCTCCTTTGGTTATGCGTCCGATATCATCACCGGAATAGGTTTCCGGCAGATATTCGATTGCTTTATTAATGTTTTCCAATGCGTAGTCGAGTACCTCCTGTTTAGGCGAACGTGGCAATGCTGCTTCATCCAGGTCTATCGGCTTTTCTTTGATTAGCGGAATGTCGCCGAAGTGACGTGTCATACGGTAATAGCGTAATGCCAGGATAAACCGTGCTTCCCCTTCGAAACGTTTCTTTTTGCTCTCATCGATGTTCATACCTTCCAACCGTTCCAGGAAATAAAGGATTCTGCGGATATGGTCGTATTTCCACTCCTCGGAAAGGTAACCGGTAGCTGCGTTATGTGATCCCTGACAGATATATCCCAGCCCGCTTTCGCCCCAGGCATTGGTCATTAATGAGTTATCACTTTGGCAATCTCTCCAGAAATCACGGGAGTTGGGTAATAATGGGTATAATGCGTTTACACCTGCCAACGCATCAGCCTCTGTTTGCCAGAATGTATTTTCTGAGGCTTGGGAAAGAGGATCCCGGTCCAAAAAGTCCGAACAACTGCCGAATGTAAGGGCAGAAGCCAATATCAATGCTATACTATATTGTTTCATAACTTATTAAAATTGAAGATTAAAACCAAATGAGAATGTTCTTGCCAGCGGATACCATCCACCTTCCGGGTCGAAACCGTCATAGCCTGTGATCGTAGCTAAATTCTGGCCGGACAGATATACTCTCAAATATTTAATATTAACACGTTCCAACACACTTTGGGGGACAGTATAACCGACCTGTACGTTTTGAATTTTCAGGTAATCGGCTGTACGTAACCAGAAACTATTATATCGTGAATCATAATCATTGGATGTGTTTGTCAGTGTCAATCGTGGATAAGAGGCATCCGGATTACTTTCGCTCCATGCATCCAGGTGCATAGGGCGTGCATTGTCTGTCAGATAGAAAGCCCATCCTTCGTATCCTTGCAGATACTTTTTCGTATTCAGTTTTCCATACATATTCAGGGAGAAATCGAAATCTTTGTATCCGAAAGACAGGTTCATACCGAAGTTCAGAGGGATTTTCCGGTTCAGCACTACGCGGTCTTCCCCGTCGATAATGTTATCGCCGTTTTGATCTTTATATTTGATATTACCGGGTAGAACATTTCCCTGGTTCGGAGAATTGGCAATCTCTTCTTCGCTCTGGAACAGGCCGATCGCTTCGTAACCGAACGGTAGCTGATAACGGTCGTTCAGATAGGTTACCGTATTATTTTCAATCCATCTTTCAGAATCTCCCATTTCCAGCACCTTGTTTTTGGAATAACTGAGGTTGACGTCGATGCCCCAATGGAAATCACCGTTCCCATCCTGATAACCTGCCATGATATCCATACCCTGATTCTTCATTTTCAGCAAGTTTGAGTAAGGAGCATTTAAGCCGAATTCGCTTGGAACGGGTGGTCTGTACAAGATGTTATCTCTCATGTTTATAAAATAGTCGGCAGACAATTTGATCCGTTGGTCAAACAATCCGAAATCCAAACCGATATTGGTATATTTGGATTCTTCCCATGTGATGTTCTGGTTGACGGCGATGTTATTGTATGCACCCCCTACCAGTTTATCATTGAAGGCATAAATCTTTGGATCATAAGATAATATCTGAGCTGTCGGATAGTAACCTACTTTTTCGGCATCTCCCAGGACACCCCATGATGCTCTTATTTTCAATTCGGATAGCCAATTGTTCGTTTCAATCATAAATGATTCACGGTGTAAATTCCAACCAGCCGAGAAAGACGGGAATACCCCCCATCGGTGGTTTTTGGCAAAACGGGAAGAACCGTCCGCACGTAAACTAGCTTCGAACAAATACTTTCCTTGATAATCATAATTCAATCGACCGAACCAGGATTGAACCGCCACGTCATTGGCGTATTCGTTTCCGTCACCGTCTGCACTACCATTTTGTTTATTGCTGCTACCGGTGTTTAATACGTCAACATTGTCGAACGGCATGTTATCCCGGGATGCCCAGAAACCGTCGGATTTATAATATTCCTGCGAGTAACCGGCTAACACTTTAAAGTTATGATCGGATGCAATTTTAAAAGAATAGTCGGTTGTAAACTGCAACTGTGTACGGAAATTGTATGTATTCGTTTCTTTTAGAGAAGATACCCGGTTTTCCGTTTTTGCGATATTGCCTTCTTCGTCGTATAAGTAATATGTACTTACACGGTTTTTGGTAGTCGTATTATGGGAATAAGTAGCTATATTTCCTTTAATATTCCAGTCTTTCAGAGGAGAATAGGTCACATCGAAGATCGCCATCATTTCTTTATGTCTTTCTTTGGAATAGCCAGATTCGTTTACTCCCGCAATCGGGTTGCCTCCCATTGCCCCACCGGCAGCGTATGAACCGTCGGAATTCCTGATCGGAGTGATCGGAGAGATTCGGGCAGCCTGTGATTGCCATCCTGTAGTACCTCCATTCGGATTTTTGATATTTGTCTGTGTATATTGCAGGCTGGCATGTGCTTCCAGGTTCTTCAATATCTGAAAACGCATATCCGGTTTGAATATCAGACGATTGTAATTATTATTCGGTAAGTTTCCATCCTGATAGTCGTTGGATATGGAGAAACGGTAAGCAATCGATCTCTCTTTACCTGACAACGCCAGATGCGTATTATTGATAATGGTATTTTTCTTATAAATTTCTTTGTACCATTTATTATCTACATACTTACCGGCTCTCAGGTCCTGGATGCCCTGTTCTCCGTAAATAGCATCCTTTCCATCGTTGATCATTGCCTGGTCGTATAGACGCATGAAATCTTCTGATCCGATAAAGTCCAGCTTAAACTGTGGATTTTGTATACCGATATTACTGGAGAACTCCACAGTCGGACGCTCTGTTGCTTTGGCCGTTTTGGTAGTCACCAAAACAACACCATTGGCAGCGCGTGAACCGTAGATAGCAGCAGAAGCAGCATCTTTCAATACGGATACACTTTCTATATCATTGGGATTCAATGTATAGATATTACCCGGCATACCATCGATGAGAACCAGAACGCCGGAACTGTTACCGATAGTGGAAGTACCACGTATGTTGATGCTTGCACCGGAACCGGCTGCACCGCTTCCTTTCGATACGACCATACCCGGTACCGAACCGGCCAGCAATTCCTGTACGTTGGTAACAGGACGGGATTTAAGGACCTCATCTGTTTTAACGGTACCGATTGATCCGGTCAGGTTCACTTTCTTTTGTGTACCGAACCCGACCACAACCACCTCGTCGATAGCCTGGGTATCCTCCTTCAGAATGATTTTCAAACTGGTTTGTTTTCCGGCTTTGATTTCTTGTGAAGTATAACCGATGTATGAAATAACGATAATATCATTATCAGATATATTTTCCAGGCTGAAATTGCCATCTACATCTGTGATCGTCCCGTTCGTAGTACCTTTGACAGATACATTAGCACCGATCACAGGCTCTCCGTTATTGTCTTTAACCGTACCTTTAATTTTCCTGTTTAACTGTTGGTTATCATTAACGGCATCGGAATGATTCTTTTTAGATAACAAAATGTATTTGTTGGTAAATTCGTAACTGATATCTGTACCTTCGAAAGCGTTTTTCAGGTATGAGATCACTTTTCCTGATTTCTCCTGAACACGTATTGTCCGTTCCGTATCAACTTCCCGGTTGCGAAATACTACCAGATAGTCTGTTTGTTTCTCTATTTGATTGATGAGTTGCCCGATGGATATCACATTTGTTTCCAGTTTCATAATGGCATTCTGTGCTTCTGTATTTGTTGCCATCAGTTGAAAAATACAGACGAATAGCATAAATAGCGATACTCTCATGATTCTAAAATATTCTTTAAAGTGTTGATCATGTACAATAAAGAGTGGTAACAAAGTTTTTATTTTCATATCTTTGCTAATAATTAAGTGAATACTAAAAATTTTTGACTTGATGTGTTTACTTGATTGTCAACGGCGGATGTTACAGCATCTGCCGTTTTTGCTTTTAAAAGTGTTTCTTCATAGGCATACTAATTTTAAAGATTATACATGTTATCTGCTTAATGTGAAGATATTCTTTTCTTCATCTTTGCGGATTTTGAATTTGTGTATTTTCTGTATCATGTGTAAAATTTGATCGATGCCATCACGTTGACGGAATTTCCCGGTGTATTCCCAGTTGTATATGGATTGATCTTTTACAATGATCTTTACGTCATAATAGAGTTCGAGTTTCTTCAATATGTCGATAAGCGGTTCGTTGATAAAGCTATATATCCCGTCTCTCCATAAGAAATAATCTGCATGGGGCAGGGAGCCTATTTTCATTTGGTTTCCCTTTATTGTCACTTGTTCATCCGGTTTGAGGATAACTCCTTTGGATTCGGCATGAGGAAAATATACTTTTAACCCTCCTTCAAGCAGGCTTGTTTGAATTGTCTCTTTCCCCGGATAACTGTGGACATTGAATTTTGTGCCCAGGACCTTCATTTCTACTCCCTGTGAAGATACGATAAACGGTTTTTCCGGGTTTTTAGCGACATCGAAAAAGGCTTCACCTTCCACGGTTACTCGTCTTTCTTTTCCAGAGAATAAAGCCGGATAAGTTAATTTTGTTTGTGAATTCAGCCAGACTTCAGTTCCATCCTGCAAAGTCAGTTTTACACGTTGACCGGCCGGTACATACAGGGTATTCTCAATGTCTGCTACAGACTGTTGTATATCATAGTGACTGGTGGTGAACCAGTAGGTAGACAAAACCAGTAATGTGATGGCTGCTGCATAACTGGCAGTATGTAATATGATTTTGCGTATCTTTTTTGTTCGGATGATTTTGTTGAACAGTATATATCCCTGTCTGTTTTCCTCTTTATTATCAGACTGGTCGGAAAGAGTTAGCAGGGCA
Source organism: Parabacteroides sp. ASF519 (assembly GCF_000364265.2). Classification (NCBI taxonomy): domain Bacteria; kingdom Pseudomonadati; phylum Bacteroidota; class Bacteroidia; order Bacteroidales; family Tannerellaceae; genus Parabacteroides; species Parabacteroides sp. ASF519. The sequence continues at coordinate 470,206 of NZ_AQFV02000006.1, forward strand.
TGCATGTTTTTATATTCAATGAATTGTTTTTTCAACTCACTGTTAGTTTCCACCTGTCTTAAAAACTGCAGTCTTTCTGTAGTATTAAGTTCTCCCTGGAAATATTTTATTATTTGTTCATTCATAATTTTGTCCTTGTATATAGTAAACACCTAAGCATGAAAAATCCGCTAAACGGGAAAATATTTTTTTCTGATTTCTTAAAGACAAAGAATAAATAGTAGTATCGGAAAGTAATCTTTAAGTTCGATTCTGAGTTTTTTATAAGCAATGCCCATTTGAGTTTCAATGGTGTTAATAGAGATATTCAATTCCTGGGCTATTTCTTTTTGTTTTTTACCTTCGATTTTACTCATAATGAATATTGTCCGGCATTTTTCAGAAAGGGTGTCTAATGCACGGGAAATAATTTTTTCTATATCCTGGTCAGAAAAAAGGTTATTATCGAATGCTTCTAATGAATCTAAATTCATTCGTAGGGAAATGGTGTATTCTTCCTGTAGTTTACTGGCTGTTTCTTGTACGACTAATTTGTGACGAAGATGATTTAGGCATTTGTTTTTTATGGTAGTGAATAAATAGGCAATGAGATTCATATGCATATTGAGCATTTCTTTGTTTTCCCAAAGTTCAACGAAGACATCCTGCACAATATTTTCGGCATCTTCCTCTGAGATAACGTATTCTTTGGCAAAATACTTCATCTTTGAGAAATATGAGAGATAGATGTCTTCAAATCTGGTCTCTTCTCTTTGCTCAGGGAATGCCTTTATTTTCATAGGTTAATAACTTTGTTCTAGAAGAACTACTATGTTTATTCAAATGCAAATATAAGTTATTTATGAGATAAGTACCTAATTATGTGGAACAATTCATTTAGTTCCTCAAATTGTATAAAAAGGATGTTTACGTTGTAAGTATGAGTATGTATCTTAATAATCAGTGTGTTGATTTTGTAATAATGATATAGTTCTTCTAGAACTAAGTCAGTTTTAGTATTTCAAAAGCTTTTCCTTCCTTTTTGTTGAATAAAGAAAACCTGTTTCCAGAGTCAATTTGTTTGAATATTGACCTGATGCGTTGCCCATCCAGATTTCGATAGTTCTGAGAAGCTGTTTTGATTTCATTGTTTTGCTTCATTTATAGAAAAAGGTGAAACCTTCAGAGAAAAAGCTTACGTTTTTTTCAGAATGGGTAGGCAGCCATTTCAAATAAGTGCCGCAGTGATTTTTCATAACCGCGGCAACTACTGCAAATGACTGTAGTTGGTATCTAAAATGGCTCCTACAAGCGAGATCCATATATTTATCTTTCAGCCTTCAGTTATTTCAAGGTGTTGATTTATAAAGTGTTATCCTGAAATGATAATAAAACGTGTCATTGAGGTAAAATATGTACTGTAGCGTCCTGAATTTAGTTGTCAGATTGTATTTCTGCCAACTATTTTCATCCTTCAGGATTATGATCTGATTATCAAAGGGAGGAAGCTCCTGAAAGCTGAAACGTGTATAATGAATAGATAGTTATGTATGTGACGTTACATAGTTATCTATATGCAATTACATAGTGACTAAAATCCAGCCTATAGGGAAACAACTGCTACCTTCAAGGGAATAAGCAGGCAGGATATAGAGAAGCGGCAGCTGCCCTTTAGGGAAAAAACAGGTACATTTCCGGGGAATAAAGTCTGCTTGACCAGGGGTCACCGCCACTTTCATACCAATTTCTAACAAATAAAGCAATAAGTTATTCATAAACGGCAGTATAAAAAAACTCCGGCTCATACTTTTGTTATAATAAGTATGAACCGGAAAATGTGTGGATTGGAAAAGTAGTCGTTATTTATTCATGTTTACGTAATCCTGTTTCAACTTTTTCCATCTGTCTCCTAAACTTTGAATCGTGACAATATTAGGTTTTTTACCTTTGCCGGCCTCGTAAATAAAAGGGCCTTCATAGCCTGATTCTACTAAAGCTGAGAGTAACTCTGTCCAGTCAATAACTCCTTCTCCTGGTAACCAATGTCGTTCGTTTTTACGGTCGTAGTCAGACATGTGGGTATTTTGGATCTTTCCTTTTGTATTTTTCACAAAAGTGACCTGGGGTTCAATTAACAGGTGATTCACATCGAAGCATATTGCTGTATTATCAATGCCGTTAATGATCTCCAGTAACTCGGTGGATGTATTTCCCAGGCATGTTCTGGGAAGATTTTCAACCAATAAAGGAATATTCAGTTCCTTTGCTTTAGCAGCCAGTTCTTGTAGAGACTTCTTACTGGCTACTATCCTTGTTGCACGTTCCTCATTGGAAATAGGCTCTGCACTGGGATGAATGACAAACTTTTCAGGTGCAACGATTTTTGCACTTAATATCATATCATTCATATTCAGTTCTACCGCTCTTTGTCTTAAAGTATCGTTCGTTTGCGAAATATCGTAAGGACCGCCAAATGGCAAATGAACAGACCATATCACGATTCCGGCCTTATCTGCCCGATTTTTGACTTTTATGGCCCATTCTTCCATCTCCTCCTGCGTTTTTTTAGCAGAATAAGGCCAGTCTATTTCCAGATACGGCAGATCGTTTTTGGCGAGTGCATCCATCTCTTCCTGCGTCATTTCAATAAATACGTCATCGTTGGCCGAACCTGCTTTCCAGTAGTCTAGTGGAGATGACTTTTTTTGACTGCAGCTCATCGTGAGAAAGGCTGTGGCAGCAATTATCAAATGTATCTTTTTCATTGTTTATCAGAATATTAATCAGTTGAGAATAATTGTCCATTGTTGGGAGCGTGTACCGCTGGCAGAAGTGACGGTAAACGTCTTCGTCTTTGAAGACCAGTCACTGTATCCATCTAATGCCGGTGAAATGTTAGCTCCTGAAGAAAGCCCGCAAGTGAGGAAAATACTGGATAGATCCGTTCCTGTTTTCACAGAAATGGTTACAGTTCCTTTCTCTGTATCGATAATCGGATTTTCTGAGATGATATTTCCTTTGTTTCTATCATAAGCATTCACTAATAATATTTCTGTTTTATCGAAGTTAGGTGCATCCGGGATTTCTGTTTTTTCGCATGCGGAAAGGACAAAACAGGTTATAATGGCTATTATATATTTTAATTTGTTCATAATGATACATATTTATGTTAGACAATTGCTTAGTAACCAGTATTTTGTTTGATGGCACTCACTCTGATAATCTCCTCATAAGGAATAGGATGGAGATAAAGGCGATCGTCCCAACTTCTGGTGTCGACTGTCTCAACAGTAAATTCAGTTGGTGAAACGAATTTGAGTCCATGAAGTTTACCTTGTGTCTGTGCACCGATTCTCCATCGGCGAACATCGTAGAATCGATGATCCTCAAAGGCAAGTTCCAGACGGCGTTCTTTCCGGATCAGCTGACGGAGTTTTTCCTGATTTGTTTCTGTATAGGCAGGTAACCCGACGCGTGCCCGAATTTCGTTTACGGCTTTTAAGGCACCTTGTATGTCATTAGTCTCTACACGGGCTTCTGCTTCATTCAAAATAACTTCGGCGTAACGGATCATGATCCAGTTCGTACTATGATCTTTGCCCGAAGCACCTGCATATGGATAATTATAATTGTCATAATCGATCCATTTCCATACGTTATAACCGGTTTGTGAAGCATCGCCTTTGTCGGGGGTATCCATTAAGTAATGATCTACCGTAACGGGGCCTTTATCTCCTTTGAAAAATATTTCCGATCCGTGGAAGACTATATTAGCGTAAAATCTTGGTTCTCGGTTTTCATATATTTTGGAGGTATTGACATCAAACACTTCTCCGTTATCTTTTTGTGAGAATGCGGGAGCAGGTGTTCCGTCTTTCAATTCAAACTCGTCTACCAAATCCTGTGTCGGTCCGATGCCGCCCCAACCTCTGTCTCCATAGGGATTATTTATATAGCAAACCAGATTGAAAACCATCATATTATTATATACGTCCGGGCTTTTGAATTGTAGGTCGAATATGATTTCCTTATTATCCTTATTCGTTATCCACCAGATGGAACGATAATCTTCGGGTGTTGTGCCGGGTATCAATTCATAATCCAGTTGTCTGACAGCTTCGCAACTCTTAATGGCATCGGCATATCGTTTGTCATATAGTTCTGCTCTCGATTTTAAAGCCAGGGCTGCACCTTTAGTTGCTCTTCCCTTGTCTTTGCCGCTCCACGTGTTCGGAAGTAGTTCGATCGCTTTATTCAGGTCGGCAATGATAAAGTCATAACTTTCTTTTTCTGAGCTACGTGGAATTTTCCAGTTATCTTCCATCGTAAGTACTTTATCAAGAAGTACTACTCCGCCATACCGTTTAACAAGGTCGAAGTAAAACATGGCCCGCAGGAAATGGACTTGTCCTGTCAATACATTTTTTTCATCTTCTTCAATACTAGACTCTCCTATTCTTTCGAGAAAACGGTTACACTTACGGATTTTCTCGTAGTGATCGTTCCAGATGTTATCGTTCGGATCGGTGGCACTCACCAGATTATAATTAAACAAGTAAGTACTGGCACGAAACTTATCTCTTTGAGCCGAAACGGAGTTGTCTGTTCTGTTTTCTTGCTCCAGACGTGTGTCCAAATAGATTATTGAATATAGATTATTTACATAATAATCGACTAATATCGGGTCTGCCCAGAATGCATCATCTCCAATCTCATCCAAAGGAGTTTTATCCAATATGCTGTTACAGCCATACGACAGGAATGCCAGCAGGAATAAAAGTGATAATTTTATATTTTTCATACTGTGGTAATTTTATTATTAGAAGGTAATATTTACTCCAAGTGTATAATTCTTCATCTGAGGATATGCCGAACCATCCATACCGGCATCTGTTGCGTTGTCGGTACGTAACTCAGGGTCCATGTATTTGATGGCAGAGATTGTAAACAGGTTCTGTGCACTGGCAAACAGTCTCAATCCCTGGATCATAGCTACATTCTTCAGGAGATACTTTTTGAAGTCATATCCTATTTCAATGTTTTTCAGGCGCAGGTAAGAACCGTCTCGTTGCCAGAAAGATGAAGTATAGTTGTTATTGGGATTGCCGCCATAATACAGGCGTGGAAACTCTGCATCTCTATTCTCCGGTGTCCAGGTATTGTTTATATGATGTTCGAACAACGTACTACCTTTACCTTCTGAATAGGGATGTGCCAGAAATCCGGTGTAACCATAAGTTGTAAGCCCTGCTCCCTGAAAGAATAACTGGATATCAAAACCTTTGTATTCACCGTTCAGATTTAGACCGAATACCAGTTCGGGGAATTTGCTTCTTCCGATAGCCACCTTATCTTCTGCATCAATAATACCATCACCGTTCTGGTCTTTGTATTTGATATCTCCTGCTTTTGCTTTACCGAATTGTGGTTGCGGAGAGTTATCTGCTTCTTCGTCGGACTGGAATAATCCTAAAGCCTCATAACCGAATTGCTGGTTCATCGGACGTCCTGTTATTCTTGTGTTAGGGTTATTTTTCTGTCCGGCGGGTTCCAGCAGGTCTATAACCTTATTTCTGGCCCATGTCAGGTTTCCTGTTACCGAGTAATTGAATTCGCCTACCGTATTTCGGTGAGAAAGATTCATGTCAATCCCGCGGTTATCAACCGTACCTACATTGGCTGCCGGTAGTTTGTAGCCTAAGATTCCCGGCATATCAGTACGTTCACGTAAGATGTCGCGGGTAATTTTATAGAAATAGTCGGCTTCCAATGTCAGCTTACTGTTGAAGAAGGAAGCATCCACACCCACATTGAACATTTCTGAAGTTTCCCAGGTAATGTTGGGGTTCGGGAATCTGTTTTCCGTATATCCTATGGCAATTTCGGGCGACTGACCGCCGAACACAGCATTATCTCCGGTTCCATAAGCAGACATATATCTGAATCGCCCGATATTGTCTGTGCCGGCTTTACCCCACGATGTTCTTATCTTCAGGTTGTTGACAATGTGTTCTACCGGTTCCATAAAAGGTTCCGATGATATTCTCCAGGCTGCAGATACGGATGGGAAGAAACCATATCGTTTGGCTTTAGGAAATTTCTCTGAACCGTCTATACGTCCGTTTGCTTCGAGCATATACTTTTCTTTATAGTTATAGGTCAGACGGAACACGGATCCAACTTTTGCATCTTCCTTGGCCTTGCCGCTGTTGTCTTTATCTTTGTCGGGTCCCGCAAATAGTTGATGGATAGATGATATTTGATATTTATACCGGGCAGCCCAGAAGTCATCTCCCTGTCCCTGTGATGTCGTGAATACGAATAAGGCACCTAACTGGTGATCTTTTGCAATCGTTTTGTTATAACTGGCTTGTGCCTCAAAGGTATAAGACTGGTTTTGTTCAAATGATTCTTTCAGGTCGGCTCCTTCTTTGTTAGGCGAGCTACCGTCGTATTCACCCAGTATCTTGTTCCAGATATAGAAATTGACGGGGCTTGTCCATGTTTTTGTTTTGTCGAAGTCCTTGTCGTAGGCGAAGATACCTTTTACATTTAATCCTTCTACACCGGGTATTTTTAAGTCAAGAACAAAGCGTGTGTTCAGGATGCTTTTCCTGTCATGGCTATAACCGCCGTCTGTAACCAATCCGATCGGGTTGTATCCTAACGACACCTTTCCCAGTTTGCCGTCAGGGAACCGCCCCGGGTCTGTCTGTGGATTACGATACATATTAGAGAAGATAAAAGAGGTACTTTCTGCAATTGTATTTCTATCTTCCTGTCTGTATGCCATGTCTGCCGATAAGGTAAGCCATTTGTCAATGATATTGGCGTCTATATTGGCACGGATATTATAACGTTTGAAATCAGTAGAAGGTGTATTAGTACGTGTATCTCCATATAGGGCGTCCTGATTTACAAAACCGAATCCTACGAAATATTTCACGCTCGAATTTCCACCGCTGGCTGTCAGGCTGTGTTGTTGTTGCCATGCTCTGGGCAGCAGGACTTCTTTGGTCCAGTTGGTGTTCGGGTATCCGTAAGGATCTGAGCCGTCTCTGAACTTTTGCAATTCGTCTTCCGTATATACACCATACATACCCGGATCATTGCCCATGCTCATTTCTTTGTTGCGCCATGCATCATTCATAAGGCGTGCATGATCGTAAGAACTGGCTATTTTCGGCATGCGCGTCGGGACTCCAAAGCCACCTTTGAAGCTATAATTGACAGATGTTTTTCCGGTATTCCCGCGTTTGGTGGTAATCAGGATAACCCCGTTGGCTCCGCGTGCACCGTAAGGAGCAACAGCAGATGCATCTTTCAGGACCGTCATACTTTCTATCTCGCTGGGGTCGAGCTGACTCATGCTACGTCCGACTATTCCGTCCACAACGATCAGCGGATCTGACGACGTAGGAGAACTTGAACCGCGGATAATGATTTTAGGATTCTCATAACCCGCTTCACCACTACTTTGTTGTACCAGCAAACCACTGACACGTCCGCCCAGCGAAGATGATAAGTTGGTAGAAGGCAATGACTCCAGGCTCTTCACCTTTACAGTAGAAGCGGATGCTGTTACCGTCTGCTTTTTCTGGACACCGTATCCTACTACTACGACCTCTTCGATCTTTTGCGTATCCTCAAGCAGTTTGATCGAAAAAGAACTCTTATTTCCTACAGCTATTTCTTGGGTAAGATAACCGATATATGATATCTGCAATAAAGAGTTTTCAGGTATGCTTAAAGAGAAGTTACCATCTACATCGGTAATTGTTCCGATAGTGGTTCCTTTTACAGATACGTTTGCTCCGATAATTGCTTCACCGTTCTCGTCGGTAATTATGCCGTTAACTGTTTTTTCTTTTTGCTGTGAAGCCTGAACCTCTGCTTTTGATTCTTTCTTCATCAGCATAATGTTGCTGCCCTCCATTGCATAGACGATATCGGTATTACTGAACGTCTTGTTTAGGATCTCTGCTACCGTTTTGTTGTCTGCATTGATCGTTACTGTTTGATTCAGGTCAACTTCATTTTTATTATATACAAACAGATACTCTGTCTGTTTCTCTATTTCCCGGATAAGATCTTTTGTAGAGATACTATTGGCAACAATGGAAACTCTCGCAGTCTGTGAGGAGGCTTCCGTTGCAAATAGTCCGGAAACAAATACAAAGAGGCACATAAAGGCTAGTTTCATAATACGAAATATGTGTTTAAATTGTGGTTTAAGCGGGACAAAAGAGCCCCTGTACAAAATATTTTTCATACTTTTGTAAACTGTGTTAGTTAATACTTAGATATTTAAGGAAAGAAGTCGGGTATTGACTTACTCTTGGCCGGAAAGTGTTGGAGCACTTTCCGGTTTTTGTTTGTTCATGTCTTTTATCTCATAGGCTAACTGTTTTTGTGATTAATTATTTAATGATTATCAGATTCAAGTCATTGTCTTTCGTATAGGTAAACTTATTCTTTAATTGAAGAACTTTCAATACATGCTCTACACCGTCTTTGGTACGGAATTTTCCAGAGTAACGGTTCCTGAGCAATTCCTTGTTTTGTACATCAATCTTTACATCATAGTATAATTCAAGTTTTTCTATCATTTTACCTACAGGTTCATCATAGAAGCATATTAGTCCTTCTTTCCATAAGAAATAAGTGTCGTGTTCTATTATTCCTTTTTTCAGCTTACCGTTTTCTATATAAGTACGGGTGTTGGGCTCCAACCTGACGGTGGTGTGGGTGTCTGACGACGAAACTTCGACAGAGCCTTTTAGCAAAGAAGTTTCAAAGTTAGAAGAAGCGGAATATGCTGTGACATTGAATTCTGTTCCTAATACCCTGATATCATATTTCTCGGTTTTTACGGTAAAAGGCTTTTCTGCATCTTTAGCAACATCGAAATAACCTTCTCCGTCCAATATGACGTTGCGGCTGTCGGCTGTAAATCTGTCGGGGAAACTAAAAGTAGTCTTTGCATTTAGCCAGACCTTTGTTCCGTCTGTCAGTGTCAGCTCGGCCCGTTGTCCAGGCGGAACAAAAATTGTTTGCATATTAGCCGGGTCTGTTGTTTCCTCATTTATAATAAATGAGTACACGACGGTAAAAGCGATGAAGAAAATGGCAGCTATTTTAGATAATTCAATGGCTATAGTCCGTAATGTCCATTGCTTCTTGTCTGTCACTTTGTTTTCCTGAATAGTGGAATTCGCTTCCTGCTGCCAGATAGATATATCATATAGTTTACGCAGGGCAAGAAACTCTTTCATGTTTTTCTTGTCGGTATCCAACCAGCGGGCAACCTCTTCTTTTTCTTCCGGAGTTGCATCACCTGCGATATATTTATTTAATAATTCCTGGTTCATTCCTTTACTTTTGTGGGGATGTGTTTCATGCCCCGTTATTATTAAAACGATTCATTGAGTGATAACCCTAGTGGAGTATGAGAAATTATTGGAAAAAAAAGTAGAAATAGAAGAGCGGCAGGTAATCCTTCAGATTTTCACGCAGAGGCTTTAAAGCCTTTGTGATATGATACTCAACGCCTTTAACTGTAAGTTGGAGTTCTTCGGCTATTTCTTTATTTGTTTTGTTTTCGAAGCGGCTCATTTCAAAGACACGCCGGGTCTGTTCTGGCAGAAGAGCTAAAGTTGCTGTGACAATCTGCTGCACTTCGGTAGAGAATATGTCTTCGGGATTACATGCTTCCAACGTAGAGATGCGGATATCCAGTTCCCTTTGTCTCATATCCGTCAAGGTGCGAAGTGCTTCTGTTTTGACAGCTTCATGTTTCAGGTGGTCGAGCGATTTGTTTTTTAATGTCGTCAATAGCAAGGCTTCAATATGTTCTATCTCCTTTTCCTTCAATATTTCCCATAATTTAATCAGGACGTCCGATACAATATCTTCGGCAATACATTCGTCATGTACATAGGATTTAGTGAACAGAAAGGATTTTCTGTAGAATTTAGTATATAAAGTGTTGAAGTTATGTATTTCAGTCCCGATCATTTATTTCCGTTGTATTCACAATAGTCATTGGAAAACAAAAGTAGGGAAAATATGGAAAATATAATTCTATTTGATGAAATAATACGTATTGAATTTTTGAGGAAAAGAAAATAGTAGCATAATGAAACCGGCCCCGGCAAGGTTTATAGTCAAATAAAAGAGTGTTGTCGGCGATAAGTTGAGAGGGAATATGCGCCCTGTTGAGTGCAGGACGCGGTATTCGGGGCCGGCTTCATTACTACTATTTTAGTATTAATTAAATGTATACGTAACTCTCACGAGTTAGTTCGTTCAATCTTTTTCAGAAAGGATCGGCCGCTGCCGTATCCCGGATGGTTGTTTCGGTGTAGTGGCCGGTGGCAAGAAGCATGGAACAACTTGCCACGGCGTTTACACTTATAGAATCCTGTCGGAAGGTTGTTTTTTAGGCCTCTTAACCGGATGTCGGGGTTGTGAGGGAGACTGCTTTCCTTCCTTGGCGGTAACTGTATTTCTTCTTGCAATGCCGGACTGTCTGCTCTATCAGACGAATCGTCCGTACATCCGGGCACCAGTGCATCGACATCGCAACAAAATACAGTTACCCAGTGATTCTAAACCATAACCAAAACATAAAATAAAACTTACATAATGCTGCTTGTAGCATCTTCACCGTTACCCTGTATCCAGTCGGTAACGGATACCTCTTTCAATGTAAGAGCCTCTCCGCTGAGAGTTAATTTGTAGAGGTATTTATGTCCTTTTTCCCACATCGTCTGTGCAGGCATCTTGTACTTATATGAATTCCCGTTGATTGTGAAAAGAGCTTCGATGTCTCCTTCCGCTATGGGGGCCGTTGTCGGAATCACCCTGATCTGTTGGGTTTTGCAATATTCCTTACCTAATGTAACCGGTTCCGGCAAATTCAGACGGGTCGAGGTGCTGCAACCGGCTATTTTAGTGATTCGTCCGTTTCTGATGTCCATCATGCCTTTGCATATCAGGGCGCTTCCTCCGGCTTTATTTCCTATCTGTATGGCACTTAGCTGATAGCTTTCATTTTCTCCTTCCGGCAGATTCACCTGGAAAGAAATGAGCGACAGCGCATGTTCCATATTCAGCAAGACCACCGGGGAGATGCTGTTTACTATTTTTTGGCCGAGAGCGTGTGTGCCATACATATAGTCGCGGGTTTGAGTGGCATCGGGCGACAGCTTCACAGGAATGCTTGCTGTTCCGAGCTTCATCTGCGACTGATATGGATAATAGGCATACACGGTGGCCGGGTCAAAATTAAGTGTGACTTCCGGCGTTTGCCGCCAGGAGATTTTATTACTAATTAAATTTGCTTCTGCTTTTACATTTATATAATCACTATCCTCGTCATAAAGTCCGCCGTCGCTTTCGCGTGTAATCAGCAGTCCTATTTCCGAACCTTCTTTGAATTCCTGTACGAAATTCGCCGATTTAGTAGTTAAAATACGTGTAATAATTCTTAATGGCTTTTCTTTCGCGCTAATACTCTCAATGGCTGAGAAATTGCTCTCGTGCGAACAACCAGCCAAACCCGAAATCAGTGTAATTAATAGTAATAAATTTCTCATACTTTTATGCTATTTTTGTATCAAATTTCATATTGCAAATATCCGGCAGTTTGGGGAAAGAGAGGGATCATACGGTATAAAACCACGATGAAATGGTATAAAAACGCATGGTGCAAATAATCCAGAGGCGTCAAATTGTCTAAATAGAGTGCAAATCAACTAATTGAGGGACCAAATTGTTTATACTAAAACGAGGGGAAAGAATATGCTGGACAAAATACAGTTTTTATTGAGTATGCAAATAATAGGCCTGTGCGTATTAGGAGGCATTATGATGCTATTGAGGTCATTTGGTAACCGAGCACGACTTATTTTGGCATGGAGTATGATTATGTGGGCTTTGATGGCTGTAATCAGAATTTCCGTTAATTCTTATGTGGATGAAGCAAAGGAAGCGTTCCATCCCGACGTTCTTATTGCAAGCTGTTTTGTGACAGCCTGCCTTGCTAGTTATGTGATTGAAAAGCTACGTCCCGGTTTCCTTACTTTAAGGCGTTTTTCGGTTTTTCTTTCGCCTGTTATAGTAGGTGGTTTATCGTATCTTACTTATCGGTTATCGGGTGGGGAGATCCATGTTTTTTATTCGATAAAAGATGTTTTTACGCATTTTAATCTGGATGTATTTCTGCGGCTATTGGTCTTGGCGCTTACTCTTTTTTATATGATTGTGCCGATATATCTGGTTATAAAATATGCCGATGAATATACAGCTTATTTAAGTGAAAATGTGTCGGACCCTGAAAACTATGACCTGGAGTGGTTGAGGCGGACAATGATCGTGTTGTCTATCCTGTATTTCCTTTATGTTATTTTGTTGCTGACCGACCGGACGATTCTTTATGTCGTTATTAAGTCTGTTATGCTGGTAGTATGGTTTTATTTCTTCTATAAAGCTTTATTCCTTAAAAATATCCGGCTTGAGCATTCCTTTAAGAACGGGTGGGATCTTCCTTCGAATGATGAGGAAGAGGATGATGATGACGAGGAACAGCGGGGTGCCCTTTTCAAACGTTATGCAGAAGAGGTGAATACTTGGTTCGAGCGGGAGAAACCTTATCTGAATGATGACCTCCGGTTAACTGATCTTCAACGGGTGTTCCCAATCAGTCGTTCTTATCTTTCGCAATTGTTTAATAAGGAATTGGGAATGTCGTTCTCCGATTATGTAAACCAGTTCCGGGTGGAGGAAAGTAAACGTCTGATGGATGCCGAGCCGCTTGCCAGTATCCAGGAGATTGCCGAACGTTCCGGTTTTCATTCCATGAGTACATTCCGCCGTGCCTTTATTAAGCAGACAGGGATTGTTCCTTCCGAGTACAAGAGGGGATAGGTTGTATTATCGGTTTTACTATATAATGGTCTGAGAGAAGTATCATATATTATGATATTATAGTCGCATATATTATGAAAATGTTGTATCATAATATATGATATTTTGTTATCGTAATATATGAAATAAATATGTTGTAATGTACGGAACTATTTTCTACTTTTACGTCCTATTAAAAAATACGCTTACCATGAATAACACAACTACTACTGCCCGTCCGCATATCGTCTGGCTGGACGCACTTCGCTTCGTTGCTATCCTGATGGTGATTGCCTGCCATTGTACGGACCCTTTTAATGCCTCTCCGGAGTCGCGTGCCAATCCTGATTTCAATTTCTGGGGATCAGCTTATGGATCAATGCTGAGGGCTTGTGTGCCTCTGTTTGTGATGATGACAGGTTTCTTGTTGCTTCCGGTGAAGCAGGAGGCTTCGGTCTTTTATAAGAAACGTATTCCGCGTGTCTTTTTTCCTTTCCTGATCTGGTCAGTGCTGTTTAATCTGGCTCCATGGTTTATCCAATGGGTAGGAGGGAGTCCGGAACTGGTGACAGACTTTTTTCCTTACGCACCCAATCCTTCAGCTTCTTTGGCCGACGGGTTTAAAGATGTAGCTATGATACCGCTCAATTTTACCGTTTACGCAACGCCGATGTGGTATATTTATGCTTTAATCGGATTGTATCTTTATATGCCTGTCTTTTCTGCCTGGGTGGAAAAAGCATCCGAAAAGGGTAAACGCTGGTTCTTATATATTTGGGGAGCTTCGTTGTTTATTCCTTATCTGATGGAGTTTGTTTCTCATTATCTTTTCGGAACTTGTTCATGGAATGCTTATGGCCTGTTCTATTATTTTGCCGGTTTTAACGGGTATTTATTGCTCGGGCATTATTTAGGGAAAGGAAATGACTGGTCGGTCGGCAAAACACTGGCTGTTGTTGTTCCTTTGTTCCTGATAGGCTATCTGGCCACTTTCATTGGGTTCAGATATATGACATCGGACCCGAATGTGAGTGAGGAAGGGATGGAACTGTTCTTTACTTATTGCTCTCCGAATGCGATGTTGATGACGGCGGCCATATTCCTTCTGATGCAAAAGGTCCGTATTACTTCTCCTTTGATTTGCCGGGCGTTGGCTAATCTGACGAAACTGGGGTTCGGCGTTTATTGCGTACATTATTTCTTTGTAGGGCCTTCTTATTTACTGACGCTTTGGCTGGGTATTCCTATTCCGGCAATCGTTCCGGTATCGGCTGTCTTTACGCTGGCAGCGACCTGGCTGTTTGTCTATTTATTGAGCAAACTGCCTTACTCCAAATACATTATCGGGTAAGGCGCTTCAACGCTCCGGCCGGTCTTTTGTGCAAATGATGTTAAAAGCCGGTCCGGGGAGTATATCGTATCTATATAACCACTACTTTTGTGTTATAAAACATATTTATAGAATATGTTTAGGCAAAGAGATCGTTTTAAATAATTAGTATTGCGCTATGAAAAAGTTAGCAAGAAAGTGTCTCAGCTACCTGGAAGTTTTGGGTAGATATGCGATGCAAAAGTATGGAATAGAATAAAATGAAGTTTTTCAGTGTTGGGGATATCCGGAAGGGTGTCCCTTTTTTATGGCTGATAATAGCCATAAGGTATTAACTCTTCTCTGTTTTTTATCTCTTTCAGGTAACAATCGTCGAGCAGAGTGATTCGGTTCGCTATTTTGTGTACTTCCCTGAAATTGTGGTCTGTCAGAATGATTCCGTGGTTTTGGGCGCTTTCGGTCATCAGTTTGCGTATCTGTTCGGCAACAACGGGCGAGACGCCGCTGAAAGGTTCGTCCAGCAGGATATAAGGGGCCGGACTGAAAAGGGTGGTTTTGATTTCCAGGTAACGTTGTTCTCCGGTTGATATTTCACAGATACGGGAGGTCCGGATGCGAAATAGTATTGGGTCTGCGAAAAAGCGTTTCCTGTCTTCCGGAGCGATACAAAGTTCTGCTATCCGTGACACTTTCAGATGTGAGGGAAAGGAGGGATGCTGTGGCAGATAGGCAAGCAGTCCGGAGCGGAAAGCCGGCCCTTTTATGACTTTTCCGTCGATGCGGATAAACTTCCGGTCGGCTTTCAAGGTGCCGAAGATGATATTTAGCAAGGTTGATTTGCCTGTCCCGTTTCGTCCGAAAAGGGCAATAATATCTCCCCGGCAACATTTCAGGTAGACGTCTGCCAGTATGGTCCGTTCGCCGAACGATTTAAGTATGCTGTCTATTTCAAGGCCTGTGTACATAGCTCGATGATTTGATTCAGTAGATTACAGCAGATGAACATGACGATAAACGTAACGATCCAGAGTTGATACTTGCCGATTCCCTGATTATAATAGAAAAAATATTCTTCTTTGCGTGTCAGTTCCTTGTAGATATAGTCGAATCCCAGTCCGACCGTAGGAATGAGTTGTAGCCATAGTCCGATAGAGTCGATTATGCTAACATAGAATCGAAGTGCGCTAAAAGAGGCAAACAGAAAACCGATCAGGACACTGAATTTTAATGTACTGAGGAAGAATGTCCGGTAAAACCGGTATTGTGTTTTCCATCTTTGCAGGCTATCCATAACTGATCGGTTTTAAGAGGATAACTGATTTTCCGCTAAGATATTCAAATCCGGGGGAATTGAGGTGGGATTCTTTTTAATAAAGTATAAAAGGGGATGAATAAGATCTTTTAATTCACACCTCAATGTAGGTTTCATTGTCTGTTTGGTTCCGCATAAACCACATAATTGGAATATCCTGTATTATCATCCAGCAGCAATAAAACAATATTGACACGTTCTGTCACCCAAATGGCAACAGGGTAAGCACTAGGATATACCTTTTGTTCGGAGAACAGTTCGTCATACAGTTGCCACATCTTATCTCTATTATCTTCATATGTGGGGACTGAATAGAGTTTGCAGAAATAGTCGTAAAGTTGGTAGCTTTGAGTCATGTTGCCGTTAAAAACCCTTACTTCAGTATATGGGACAGTGCCGCAAAGGCCGTATGTGGTCATCAAATTAGGGCCACTTTTAAGTACATCTGCATAAGTACTCCATGCTGATGAGTTTTTAGTAATGTCTTTCCAGTTGTATTCCAGAAAATCCTTCTCATCGGTAATGGTGACGGCGAGTTGATGACGGAAGATAACCTTGTTGTCTTTCCATGCAGTCAGGTTAGTTTTATATTCACCGGGATATTTAAAACAGTGCCCCCATTCCAAAGTCAGACGGTTACCTACCCCTTCGTGTTCAAACACTCTGAAACTGTTGTTTATCTCATCTACTGTCCAAACAATAGAATCGCATACAACAGAAAGACTATTGGAATTAATTGACTTCGAATCTTCATTATAGAGATAAAAATTCATCGTATCGAAAATGTTCCCTTTCGGTTGTTTTACGGCAAGACGGGGCATCGGGTATTCTGTCACTTTCACCTTTATTGTGGCTGATTCTCCCGTTTCATGGTCGGTGACGACAAGATCTGTTTCACCTTTCTGTTTACCCTTAATTTCTATTTTAGCCTTATAGTCGTCAAGCTCCCAAATATAAGCGGCATCAATAAGCTCCGGGTTTTCAACATTCAACGTAGTGTTTTCATGAGCAGTCAGATCAATGGAAATACTGTATCCCTGTATTACTTCGCACGAGTTTTGAGAAAGCTCCAAATAGTATTCCTGTTTATCATCTTCACTACAACTTGTAAAACCCATTGTGAACAGGAACAAAAGCATTCCAAATAGACTTTTTATTTTCATATATTTCTTGTTATATATTCTTATATTCTGCCAAAGATACGAAAAGTATTCACTAATCTCCGCTTTTTGTTTAATAGCCAATAAGATTCATGATTTTTCAAGCCTTTTCTCCTTTATCTCTGTGGCAAAGAGAATAAATCTTTCTTTTTTCAAATAAATATTCCCTCTTACTTTGCGAAATCTCTGAATTGTTCCGAAAGCAAGAGGGAATAAAATAGGCGGATAGGCTATGATTACCTGTC
Source organism: Parabacteroides sp. ASF519 (assembly GCF_000364265.2). NCBI lineage: Bacteria > Pseudomonadati > Bacteroidota > Bacteroidia > Bacteroidales > Tannerellaceae > Parabacteroides > Parabacteroides sp. ASF519. The sequence goes on from NZ_AQFV02000006.1 coordinate 487,141, forward strand.
TTTTACTTTACAACAAAAGTCTCTTTTAATTTGATATCGTTGGAAGAGGCTCCGATGCGGACTTCAAATTCGCCCGGTTCGACTGTCCATTCCATATGTCTGTCGAGAATTTGCAGGTCTTCCGGCAAGAGGACGAAGGATACGGTCTTTGTCTCGCCCGGTTGCAGGGAGATACGTTCAAAGCCGCGTAACACGGATTCGTAAGCGATTACACTGCTTACTTTGTCGCGGATATATAACTGTACGACTTCGTCACCGGCACGTTTGCCTGTGTTGGTGACATCTACGGTAACGGTTACAGGACTTTGCGAATAGGGTGTTTCCTGTTTTACGGAAAGGTTTGAATAAGCAAAGGTGGTATAACTCAATCCGTAGCCGAACGGGTAAAGAGCACCGTTTACACGGGTTCTTCCTGAACCGTTAGGGCCTTCGAAGTATTGGCCGTCCTGTGAACCCGGCTTGAACGGGAAGTTGAACTCGATCTGTCCGATTGAACGGGGGAAGGTAACAGATAAGCGGCCCCCCGGGTTATAATCGCCGAATAAGGTCTGCGCGATCGCTTCTCCACCCAACTGCCCGGGGAACCAGGCTTCCAGGATGGAAGGAATGTTACGGTCGGCCCAGTTGATTGTCAGCGGCTGTCCGTTGATCAGGACGAGTACGACGGGTTTGCCGGTGGCGTGCAAGGCTTCCAGCAGTTGTTGCTGACGGCCCGGAAGATCGAGGCCAGTGCGGGATTTACTTTCGCCAGTGCAGGATTCGTCTTCTCCCAGTACGGCAATGATAACGTCACAATCGGCGGCGGCGGTGGCGGCTTCGGCAATCCCTTTCTTTTCCTCGTCGGTCAGCGGAGTCGGGACGATTTCGCTGTCGGGCCAGTTGGCGTCTTTTACTTCGCAGCCTTTGGCGTAAATAACTTCTGTCTGATTGCCCAGATAGTCTTTGATGCCGTCGTAAACAGTGATGTTATCCAGTCCCTGAGGGCCGTAACGGCTGATCATATAGTTCGTTTCCTTGGCTAACGGACCGGCTATAAGAACCTTTTTCGTCTGGTTCTTGTCCAATGGGAGCAGGTTGTTTTCGTTTTTCAGCAATACGAGGGATTGTTTCTGCATATCCAGTACGAAGTCGCGATGTTTGTCGGCTCCGACAATCTTATCGGCGGCTTTCGGGTCTTTTACATACGGAGAATCGAACAGTCCCAGTTCGAATTTAACGCGCAATACGTCGGCAACCATGCGGTCGACCGATTTCATGGAGAGTTTGCCTTCTTTCACTAGTTTACGTACCGGCAGGATATAGTCTTTCGGATGCGTGAAGTTGGTGCGGACGTTCAGGCCGGCTTCTACTACCTGGCGTACGGCTTCCTCATAAGAATCGGCTACATGGTGCTTGGTCTGAACGAACTCGACCGCTTCGCTGTCACTTACTATGTATCCTTTGAAACCATATTCCTGGCGCAACAGCTGTGTCAGGAAATAATAGCTGGCTGTTACAGGCACACCGTCCCAGTCGTTATAACTGCTCATCACACCTTTCGGATGCGCTTTCTGGACAACTCTTTTGAAAGGATAGAGATGGATCTCATGCAGTTCGCGGGGAGCCACATGCGGGTCGGTACGGACGGCGGCATCGCGGCCACCCTTCGGAATGCTGTAAACGGCAAAATGTTTCAATGTGGAAGCTACACCGTTCTGCTGGATACCTTTTACCATCTGTGTGCCCAGTTCGCCTACCAGATAAGGGTCTTCTCCGTAAGTCTCCAGCACACGTCCCCAGCGCGGATCGCGGGCGACGTCGAGGATGGGAGCGTACACATTATTGTATCCTAAAGCCTTTGCTTCCTTACCGGCTATATCTCCCGCCTGATGAACCAGGTCGCGGTTCCAGGTGCTGCCGATATTAATGGGAGCGGGCAGGGGAGTTGCCTTGGTATGGTTCAAGCCGTGGATGCCTTCGTTGGAGAAGTCTACAGGGATGCCCAGGCGTGTTTCTTCGATGAACCAGCGCTGCGTTTTGTTGATCGCTTCGGCATGGTTGCTGAACGGGTAGATCAGGTCGGGTGTGCGGCGGCGGGCGCTTCCCACACCGTTCAGTTGTTCGTCGATATTGGCGATACCGTCTTTCCAGATCTCATTCTTCCATCCTTCGGTGGGCAGGGAGTCTTTCAGGACACGCCCGAAGCCGTAGAGGGTGGCCATCTGGCAACTTTTTTCTTCCAGTGTCATCTGGTTCAGAAGGTCTTGTACACGCGCTTCGATAGGGGCTTCGGGATCTTCATAAACGTCTTTTACGCCGTTCTTGTTAAGGTCTATCCACCCTTTTTTGTAGATCGAGTCTTTCGCTTGTATAGTCACACTACCCAGACAGGCGGCAGCAAGTAATAGATACTTCACATTCATGTTTTTCTTCGCTGATTATGATATTTTTGTAATAATAAAAACCGTATGATTGTAATCATTACAACAAAGATAAGGATTATCAACCATACGGTCAAGAGATTAGTGACAAAGTGAAAAATACTTATTTAGTATCCCACCATAAACGTGCATCAATTTTGTTGAATTCAGCTTGCGTGTTATAGTTTTCAGTATTCATAGAAGCCTCTTTTGCCGGATACAACACACGTACAGGTGCATTTTCCTTGTTTAGCAAAGCCCCGTTCAAGCGGTCGTCATCCAATATAGGCAGGTCTGTACGACGATATTCAGCCCATGTTTCATAGATTTGCAGGAAGTTAAGATGCATCCACTTTTGCGTAGCGATCTGTTCCAACGCCTTTGAAGCATCAAACTTGTAGGCAGAAGAAGCAATCCAGTTACGTAAAGTCTCGTCCGAAACGTCTGTTCTGGCTAATTCTTCGTCCTTGCCTTCCGCATCACTGGTCTTGTAGTAGTCGTAATAGTTTTGTACAGACAAAGCGATGCCTTTGTTATAAAACTCCTCTGCATTCCCGCTGTACAATCCACGTTGAGCAGCTTCCGCCAGGCAAAGGTAAGTTTCGGCAGCCGTCATACCAATTCCGACAGGGAACTGGAAGTTCTTACGGAAAGTAACCGAATTTAAACAACCATAGGTTTCGCGCAGACTTTTTTCAGTGTTTCCATTATATTCGTTGATCAAAGCAATGGCCTTGTCGGCTGAAGCCGGATAACCTAGGATCTCTTTGCTGTCTTCATATACCTTGCCTTCGTCATCTGTTGCAGGTTGATACAAGACATACAGGCGAGGGTCGTTTGCTTCTTTGAACTTGTTGACCATCAACTCCGGCGCATACATATAAAAACCTTGTCCCGTAGAATGGCTTTCATTCATAGCACGCCATAGGGCATCAGGAGCGGTTGACTGGCCTGAAACTTTGATATACGCATTATCATCGTTGGTTGTAATCAATTGGTCGATAGACAATTCAGACAGTACAGATTTGGCCTTTTCAGGATCTACGTTTGAGATACGCATCGCATAACGCAGGCGCAGTGAATTAGCAAATTTAGACCAACGCTGGCAATCGCCTGCATAGATGATATCCTGACGTTTGAATGTATCGTCTGAAGTTGCTGTCTTGAAATAATCGGCAGCCACCTTCAAATCGTCCAGCATGTTGTAGTAAATATCCTTTTGCGTATCATATTTCGGGCGGAAAATCACTGCTCCTCCGTAGATAACATTACGTGCGGTAAAGGCTTCCGAGTAAGGCATATTGCCAAAAAAGTCACTAGCGATAGCCGTATTGAAGGCCTTCATCACCTTTGTCGCTTCGAAATATTTTTGATAGCTTTTTTGTTCTTCGGGAGATAACGTGGCATAAATCTTATCGATTTCCGTCAACGTTCTCATACGCGTTTCGTAATAGTTTTCCCAACGTCCCAGGTCGTCGGTAATATTCTGATACAACGTATTGCGGTTTTCACCTTCCTGGCGGGCCGTTGTCTGGAGATAAACACCCAGGCGGCGGAACGTCAAGTTGTATGTATCTACATAGTCGATAGCGATTGTTTGAAGCGCTCCTTTAGTAAACAGATATTCTATTTCGCTGGAAGTAAACGCATCCGGATTATCATGCTTTTCATCCAACTTGTCTGAACAAGAAGAGAAAGCGACCATTGCGCTTAAAATGAATCCATATATTGTTTGTTTCATAGATTTACTTATTATGTACATTAATTTTCAAAAAACTTAGAAACTTGTTTTAAGTGCAAAACCGAAACTACGAGCCGACGGGTAAGTCGTATATTCTACATAAGCGTTGGTTCCGCTTGTACCCAAAGTAGCTTCCGGATTGATGTTGGGGACGCTCTTATAGATGTAGAACAGGTTGCTACCGATAAGAGAAATATTCAGGTTCTGCAAACCGATTTTAGACACCCAGTTGTTAGGAAGCTGGTAAGACAGTTTCAACTCACGCAGTTTGATATACGTGTTGTCATACAGGTTATCTTCCGAACCGTTACGGTTATAACGCGAATTGTAGTAATCCGAAGCTGCCACGATGATGTCGTTCTTGCTGCCATCAGCCTTTACACCTTCTGCAATCATACCGTCATGATGTACGCGGCCTTCCAACGCATTGGCAGGAGCCGAAGCACTGTGGCTATCCAAAGCTACTTTTTGGTTGGTGTTCTTGTCAATATAGTAAGCCAAACCGCCATATTCTTCATCACGGCCGAACAAAGATTCTTTGCCGGCACCTGTGGCTTTCAAGAAGTTGTTGGTGAATGAAAGCAATTTACCGCCAAATGAACCGTCAATATGCGCACTCAATGAGAAGTTCTTATAGTGGAAGGTATTTGTGAAGCCGGCTACCATCTTGGGTGCAGCGCTTCCGGCATACGTAAATTCTGCTTCCTGCTGGTAATTACCGTTTTTATCTACAATCATATTTCCCTGATCATCGCGTACCCATTTGCGGATGAATACACTAGGAGTAGCATATCCCGGGACAGCTTTGAAGATAGCCGCACTCCAAGGAGAACCGATCTGGCGGTCTTCCATACCATCAATCAACGAGATCAACTCATTGTGCGTGAAAGAGAAGTTCAGCGTACTTTCCCACGTGAAATTCTTTGTTTCAACCGGTGTACCGTTCAGTTGAAGCTCGATACCGTAGTTACCGATTTCACCGGCATTCATACGCATACCTGTGGCACCTGTAGAGGGAGCGACCGGCACGGTGATAATCTGGTTTTTGGTTCTGTTGGTATAATAAGCCAGGTCGAAACCGAGGCGGCCGTCAAACATGCGGCTTTCCAAACCGAATTCCCATGAATACGTCTTTTCGGGAATAATGTTTGTAGGCGGAACGTCGTTGCCGAAGTCGTTGGTAATGGCCGAGTTGTTGAACGAACCGTAATTGTATTCCGTATTAGTGAAATAAATAGTCGGTGTCGTATTACCTACAACCGCGTATGAACCTCTGATTTTTCCGTAATTCCACCAATCCGGCAGATCCAATGTTTCGGTGAACACAAAGCTTAAACCGGCAGAGGGATAGAAGAAACTGCGATTGCCTGCGCTCAGGCGTGAAGACCAGTCGTTGCGGGCCGTCAAATCCAGATACAAGAACCGTTTGTAAGCCAATTGGGCAGATGCGAACACAGCACCCAGGAATTCACCTCGGTTGTAGCCCGTATCTCTACCTGCAGCTTTCGGGTCTTTCTTGTTATTGTTGGTAGAGAACATGCCGTTGTATTTCAAACCTTCAGAGCTCCAGGTCATACCGGTTTCCGCGATATCTTCGCCTGAGATACCCAAGTTGGCTGTCACGTCGAAGTCTTCTTTAAAGGTTTTGTTGAACATCAACAAACCTTCTACATAATCTTTGCGGTAATGATTGTCGGTCTTGCGGTAAAGCCCCTGCAAGTCGCTCATGTTTGCCGGATCGGCATATCTCTTGAACATTTCCTTGTCTTCCTTCTTGTCGTTGTAACGGTCCGTACCCCCACGCAGGCGGAAGTTCAAGAAATCGAATATCTTGACATTGGCAGACAACGAAGCGATCAAACGTTCGCGCGTCTGTGTATACTGGTTTTCATTCTGCTGCCATAACAGATAGTTGATGATGTTGTCGCGGTTTGAGCCGCTGATGCCACTGATTTCGTCGGTCAGGTAGTAGCCTTCGCTGTTCTTATAGTGATCCTTCCACAACTGGGTGATTTCGTTACGAGGCATCGGGTAATTGGATACGCGGTCAATACGCGTGGGCGGATTTTTTGTATCTGAAATGTTGAAAGAGACGGCAGCATCGAATGTCAAACGTTCGTGCACTTTGAAGTTGCCCGAGAGGCTGAAGTTATGCTTGTTCTGTTTAAAGTTTTCCAGGTAACCGGCATAGTTCATATTGGTATATGACAAGCGGATGTTGTTCTTGTCGGTGCCGTTTGTAATAGAGATACTGTTATTGTTGGTAAAACCATCTTTAAAGATATCGCGATAGTTATTAGGCTGCGGAGAGAACGGACGTTTCACGCCATCCCACCAAACCACCTCCGTACCGTCCATGCGCGGACCGAAGCTGCGGTAAGTAGTACCACTGTAGGTATAATCTCCGTTTTCGTTAGCCACGAAATAAGGCGTGCTACCTCCACCGAAGACGTTCTGATATTCAGGCATGTAAGCACGCTGGTCGTATGTATAGGAGGTACCTACCTGGATGCCTAATCCCTTCTTTCCGCCGTCGCCGCGTTTGGTTGTGATCACGATCACACCATTCGTTGCACGCGAACCATACAGGGCGGCCGCATTAGTACCTTTCAGGATAGACATGGATTCGATGTCGTCCGGATTGATATCGTTCAAGGCAGAACCCTGTTGCGTCTGGTCACGTTCGCGACCAGCCCAGTTAGAGTCTGTATCGTTAATAGGAATACCGTCAACAACGATTAGCGGACGTGTATTACCTTCTACGGAGTTGATACCGCGGATTTGAATCTTTGTACCTCCCGTAGGACCGGCAGCCGTCTGTGCAATTTGTACGCCGGCAGCCTTACCATATAATGAGTTGGCTACGTTTTGTACCGGCACGAGCTGGATATCGTCCGACTTCAGTTCGCTCATGGCATAACTCAAGGCGCGTTTTTCCTTTTTGATACCCATGGCGGTTACGACTACTTCATCCAGTTTCTGTGTGTCTTCCACTAATTTGATATCCAACGAAGTCTGTCCGGTATACTTGATTTCTTGCGAAATATAACCGATAAAGGAGATCGTGATAGTAGCACCCTGGTTTACTGCCAAAGAGAAGTTACCGTCCATATCTGTAATAGTACCTTCATTGGTTCCTTTCACAGAGACGGAAGCTCCGGCAACGGGTCCGAATTCATCAACAACGGTTCCTGTTACCTGTTTTTTTTGTTGATTGATGGCAAAAGCCATTTCCGGCTTACTGTCTGCCGCATACACCTGGTTGGGAGCGCAGAAAATACCGGAAAGCAAAATAAGTCCGATAGGTCTGAATACTTTTTTCATAAACGAATTTTTAAGTAGATTCAAGAAATCTGAAATTTTTGATTGCAAATCTATATGATTGTTAAAGGATGATGTATTAATATAGGTTGTTAAAGTGTTGAATGCGGTTTGCGACGGATTTTATCGTTTTTTTGACAGATATTGCTATTTTATTGTTTCATAGTCGCTCTTGCTTCAATGATCCTTTAATGATCCTCCAGTGAAGGTCCACTCATGGGAAGTGACGTAACAGTGACGTAACAGTGGCGTAACAGTGGCGTAAATGCAGTAAACATACGATAAAATGTTATTTGTATGTCATTTTGAGGCCCGCCGTCCGGCCGGATATTCGTTTTGGAGGTATAATTATATATAAACATTATCATTAATCGTTGAAAATAGTTTATTTTTGCATTAAATACCTACTAATCATGAAATCCAAATGCTTCTGTCTGCTTCTTTGTTTATGCGTATTTCTTCCCGTATTGCCGAAAGATTTATATTTCAGGCATATTGATTTGAATGAAGATTTTACGCAACCTTCTGCCATATCCGTTTATCAGGATGCTCAAGGACTGATTTGGTTTGGAAATGATAATCTGAATGCCTATGATGGGAGAGTGGTACACTCTTTTCGCCTTTCCAATTATCTGGAAGGGGCGGAAGATAATAATATCCACGGGATATGTGGGGATGGAGAGGCGTTGGTTTATATGCTGGCCAACAAGGATGTGGTTATTTTTGACAAACAGGCTGAAGAGTTCCGCTGGGCAGGCGTAAAGGCGCAAGCCATCGAATATCATGAGGGAGTGTTGTATTATGCTGTCGGGAATGAAGTGTTTCGCTATCTACCGGAGGGGGAGGCGGAAAAGGTCTGTGCGTTGCCTGAGCGGTCGGTTATAATCAAGGATTTGTTTTGGCAGGACGGGGTTTGTTGGATGGCTACCACGCGTGGCGTGTATTGTTTTGATAGGAACACGTTGCAGGCGATGTTGGAAGACGAGTCGGTCACTTCCTTGTTTATGGATCGCGACGGGAGATTGTGGGTAGGTACGCTGTCGAACGGGGTGAAGATGCTTGATCGGGGGAGGTGGCTGTCATGGCAGGAAAACGACCCTGTACGTCCTTTGGTCAATAATCAGGTACGCGTCATCAATCAAGACGACAAAGGGAATGTCTGGATCGGAACCTACGATGGCATCACTGTGGTAGATCCTTCTCTTCGCGATCATTATCATTTGTTGCATAAGGAGCAGGCGCCTTGGTCGTTGAAGCATTCGTCGGTGTATGCGATTTATAAGGATAACCAGGGGGGCATGTGGGTTGGCACCTATTATGGCGGGTTGAGTTATTTTAATCCGGATACGGAGAATTATGCTTTCTATTCCAATGTCGGCGGAGCGGGCGGTTTGAACGGTTTTTTGTTCGGCAAAATGACTGAAGACGGCAGGGGCAATTTGTATGTGGCCACCGAACACGGGAAGTTGAACTGCCTGGATCGTAATACCCGGAGGGTAAAGCCGCTCGATGCGGCCTTGTCGGGGCTACCGGCCTCTACTACCAAATCTGTCTGGTATGATGCTGCTACCGGGTGTCTGTATATCGGCACGTTTCAATATGGTTTGTATTGCTATTCGTCGGGTCGCCTCGAAGCGGTGGGGACAGATTTGCTTGCGAATGATAGTCAGCGTATCATAACCGACCTGATTCCCTGGAAGGACGGGCTGATAGTCGTTTCGCAAGATGGATTGTTTTTGCTGGATTTGGATACCCGGCAGTTGTCGCCTTTATTTTCCGACAAGGGCCTTCGTGAGCAGGCGGGAGGTATTATCAGGTCTGCCTTTTTGGATAGGGAGAACCGGTTGTGGCTTGCCCTGGCCAATAAGGGGGTGGTTTGTGTCCGTATGGATGACCAGGTTGTCGAGGTGATTCCTTCGGTGAGAAACCGGATCGGAAAGAAACCGGTACAAAGCATTGAGGGCGACGGGCGCGGGCATATCTATTTTGCCGTGTCGGGTATCGGCCTGCTGGCGTATGATCCGGTGGATGACTTTTGGTCGTGTTATAACCAGGAGCAGGGGCAGTTGCTGACGAACGATTCTTTTCGTGTGCTGGTCACTCCCACGGGGCGGTTGTTGGTTACTTCGAGCCGGGGCATCACGTTGTTGGATATGAAAACCGGGAAAGCGGCTCATACGCTATTGGGGGTATCTTCGCCTTTGCACCGTCTGAATGCCAATTGCGGCGTGTATCTTTCGCCTACCGACAGCATGATTTTTATCGGTGGGATAGAGGGGATGATTGCGATGAAAGAAGCTGGCTTTTCGTCGGTGGAGACGCCTTATACGATATTGTTTAACAGTCTTTCCGTGAATAATACGCCGGTCGGGCCTTCTGCTTCTTCCGGTATTTTACAGAAATCGATTTTCTATACCTCCGGATTTACTTTGCCTTATGACCGGAATAACATAACGTTGGGTTTTACTTCCACAAATTACCGGCATGTGGAAAAGAATCTGTTTGAATATAAAATGGAGGGGTTGGACAAGCAATGGACACGTACACGGCACCGGCAGATTGTCTATACTTCCATTCCTCCGGGAAAGTATACTTTATGCCTTCGTGAGATGGGTGGGGGGAAGCAGATTAACCTGTCTGTACAGGTACGTGCGCCTTTTTATGCCTCGTGGTATGCTTTTGCGTTGTATGGTTTATTGATTCTTTTATTTTTGGTCTGGTTGATTCGTTTTAACAGGAGCCGTGCGGTTTTGAAGGCTTCGTTGCAACTGGAGCAACAGGAAAAGGAGCGTATAGAGCGGTTGAACCAGATGAAGTTGAAGTTCTATATTAATATATCGCACGAACTGCGTACGCCGTTGACCTTGATAATTACTCAGATTGATCTTATTCTACAAAATTACGGCTTGACAGGAGCCTTGCGGAGCAAACTGTTGAAAGTACGTCAGTACACCTCTCAGATGCAACAGCTTATTACTGAAGTACTTGATTTCAGACGTTTGGAGCAGGGGAAGATGCCGCTTCGTGCCAGGCCGCAGAATATGGTTGTATTCATGCGCCGGTTGTTTGATTCCTTTAAGGATTATGCTTTGACCAATCAGATTCAGTATAGTTTTGAAACAGTGGAAGATGAGATACCTGTATGGTTCGATCCGATACAAATACGTAAAGCGTTTAATAATTTGCTTTCCAATGCGTTTAAGTTTACTCCGAAAGGAGGAACGATCCGGGTGAGTCTACTTCGTAAAAAAGGGATAGTCGAGATACGTATCTCTGATACTGGCTCCGGCATTCCCCGGAGCCAGCAGGCGCATATCTTCGAACGATTTTATCAGGCGGATAATGCGTCGGGGGTTACTTCGGCGGGAAGTGGTATCGGTCTGTCGCTGACCAATGAGATCATTATGCAGCATAAAGGGCAGATCGGGATGGAGAGTGAATTGGGAAAGGGAACCACCTTTACGGTTACTTTGCGCTTGGGTGACGAGCATTTTACTTCCGAACAGAAATCAACAGAGACGCAATCTACCGACATGCTGCCCGGACAGGAGGTGGTGCAGGAGAGGGGTGTGGCCGGTTTATTGGATTTGCCGGACATCGGAGAGGAGGCAAAGTCTTTTTCCGTATTGCTTGTAGAGGATAATAAAGATTTGTTGCAAGTCTTGGAAGAGGCTTTTTCCATCAAATATAGGGTCTATAAGGCAGAGGATGGAGAAGAAGGCATTCGTTTGGCTGAGGAGAAGCAGCCGGATCTTATTATCAGCGACGTGATGATGCCGGGTATATCGGGGACTGCTATGTGCCAGCGGCTGAAACGTCAATTAGAGACGTCGCATATTCCGATTATCCTCTTGACAGCCCGTGTCGATTTAGAGAATGCCTTGGAAGGGCTTAAATGCGGTGCTAGCGATTATATCATGAAGCCCTTCAATATTGAGTTGCTTTTGTTGAAGTGCCATAATATCATTACCACTTTGAAAAGCCATCAAACTCGTTTTCATGCAGAGGTGGCATCGGTTCCTTCCGAGTTGGCAACCAATCGTCTGGACCAACAGCTTTTGGACGAATCTGTGCGGATTATAGAGGAAAATATGGAGAATAAGGATTTTGACATCGATATGTGGTGCCGTGAGATTGCTATCGGCCGTACCCGTCTGGGTACCAAGATCAAAGCGATAACAGGCCTGACCTTGAATGATTTTATCATTCAGACGAAACTTCGTAAGTGTGCCTCTTTGTTGGAAAAGACAGATTTGACGATTGCAGAGATTAGCTGGAAGACCGGCTTTTCCAGTTCCAGTTATATGGGGAAAAACTTTAAGGACTATTTCGGTGTCACTCCGTTACAGTACAGGAAAACGAAGAATGCTTCTTCCTGAAATCAGTAAGAAGAATCCTTTTCTTCCCCCTCCATGATTTTTAAACTTCATCCATCACAGCTGTAATGTGTTGTATTATAGTTTTTTGTGGTGAAGTCTGCCTTTCCCGATTATTTTTATGCTCAGAAGAAAAAAACTTCCGAATGAGTAGGCATCCGTTCCGGAACGGATAGTTATCCACCGGGCAACCGATGCCTATCCGTTTGGGAGACCGTACGCTTTCGAATAATTCACATAGTAGTCCTACCATTAATCACACTATTGTGCTAGCTATACTGACACAGTAGTGTGATTAATGGTAGGATTACTATGCTATAAGGTACCGCCCGATAGTGTATAGGGGATCATTTGTATTACAACGTAATATAATCGGTGAAGGGTGAAAGTAAATATATAAAACCCCATTGTAGGAGAGCGTTTTTCATAAAAAAAGACATTTTTGTTTGGTTTTATAAGGAATATATCATAAATTATATGCGTAAAAAAGATACCTTATGAGAAAAGTAATGTTTTATTTAGTCCTGTCGCTTTCGTGTCTGGCACTAAGTGCTCAGAAGGTAACCCGTGACAGCTCGCTTTGTGCACGACGAACGGCAGAGATTGTTGCCGAGAAGTTACAAACCCAGTTGGCCTTGTTTCCGCAAGAAAAGCTTTACCTGCATTTGGACAAACAGGTGTATGCACCGGGCGAGCAGGTCCGGTTCAGAGCCTATCTGGTGGATGCCGCTTCGCATCGGCCAGTGACGAAGAGTGGTTATGTATATGTGGAATTGGCTGACCGGGAAGAACGGGTGGTGAGCCTGGCGAAGGTGCGTGCCGATTCGTTACATCTGTTCCATGGTTATTTGTTGCTTCCTAAAACGTTGGAGGCGGGTAGTTATCGGGTGCAAGGGTACACGGATTATATGAGGAATACGGGGAATAAAGAGTACCTGTTCCGGCAGACGATTCAGGTGTTGGCAGAAGCATGCCCGATTGCAGAGCAAGAAACGGTACTTTTGGAGCAAGAAAACTATGTTTTGCAGGTGAAAGAAGTATCGGATAAGATCGCTATAGAGGTGACACAATCGGATCATGTAGCCTATCCTACCGATTCTTTGTATCTGTTGTTGCATACGCGGGGTGAACTGCTTTTTTGGACAAGCTGGAAACCGGGGCAGGAACTGCTTTGTTTGGATAAGGATCGTTTGCCTGCCGGTGTTTCCCAATTGCTTTTGTTGGATGGAAGGAATCGCTTGCTTAGTGAACGGTTACTTGTCATGAGACAACCTGAGAAGGAACAGATAAAGGTCGAAGCCGAACGGCATGGGGAACGGATGACGTTGCATTTCTTTTTAGTGGATAGTACGCTGATTGCTTCAGATAATTACGTTTCCATAGCGGTAGTGGCGGGCAAGAAGAAGGTTGCAGGTTCTTCAGGTATCTATTCAAATATGTTGTTCACTTCTGATTTGTTGGAAGGGGAGGTGCCTGAGGATGGCCTGTCGGTGATGCGTCAATCTTGGAAGAGGTATGACATGGAAGCTGTATTGAATAACCGCTATGTCGTTCCTTCTATTCCTTATGAGTCGGCTTTGTCGGAAGCTGACGATTGGCAGGTAACAACCAGGTTGGATGAAGATGGAAAGCAAAAGGTTTCTTCCGAAAAAGGATTTTCCCGTTATCAACACTATTGTTCCTCTTCTCTTTCTAAGAAGGATATAGAAAAAAGGAAAGCAACGACTACAGATGAGTTGTTGGTTCGTTTGCCGGGAATGAGTAAATATCGGAACTTTTATCGGGCTTTGTCGGGCGGGACAACGCCTAAGGGGGATGGTTGTATGGTGGTTTTCAATGATGAGTTGATGCAACCTTATTTTGATATCAATCAGATAGAACCTTCTGCTATTACCTTTATGGGGGTTATTTCCGGTCCTAAGATGGCCATGTTTGGAAGAGAAGGTTCACCGATTGTGGATAGGAATAATTTGACAATAACACCACAACATGCGTTGGTGATTTCTACCCGTTCTGTGGATGATTCATCTGAAAAACGTGTAGAGCTATCGGAGGTTAAAGGAAGGGATAAAGATACGATCTTCTATTGGAATCCGGCGGTAAAGTTGGAAAAGGAGTTTTCCATATCGTTCGACATGCCCTTATCTCACTCAAACTATCGGGTTGTGTTGGAAGGGATACTGGAAGACGGACGGGTTGTTTGTGTGGATGCCTATTGCTGATTATTTTATGATGGAACCACGTTTGAAAGATAAGTATTGTGAATACACGTTACCCATCGGATTCCATCCTTATTGGGAGACAGGAAAAGGAGAGGTGACGATAGGCGATAAGCAGTAATGTTGTGAAGGTGAAAATAGCGGTGCCATCGTGTGACTGGTACCGCCATTTTTATTCTTTTACACGTTGAATCGGAAGTGCATGATATCTCCATCCTGTACGACATATTCCTTGCCTTCCACGCTCATCTTGCCGGCTTCTTTCACGGCGGTTTCCGAGCCGTAGTGGATATAGTCGTCGTATTTGATTACTTCGGCACGGATGAAACCTTTCTCGAAGTCGGTATGGATCACACCGGCACATTGCGGGGCTTTCCAGCCTTTCAGGAACGTCCAGGCACGGCATTCGTCGGGACCGGCGGTCAGGAAGGTTTGCAGGTTCAGCAAGCGGTAGGCCGATTTGATGAGGCGGTTCACGCCCGACTCTTCCAGCCCGATCTCTTGGAGGAACATCTGGCGTTCTTCATACGTTTCGAACTCGGCGATTTCGCTTTCGATCTTGGCGGCCACCACCAGGATCTGCGCATCTTCGTCTTTGACGGCTTCGCGTACGGCTTCGACATATTTATTGCCGCTGACAGCACTCGCTTCGTCGACGTTGCAGATGTACATGACCGGTTTGCTGGTCAGCAGGAAGAGGTCGTGGGCGATCTTCTGCTCGTCTTTGGTCTCGAAGGTGACCGTACGCGCGCTTCTACCCTGTTCCAAGGCTTCTTTGTATTTGACTAATACTTCGTAGGCTTGCTTGGCTTGCTTGTCACCACCTGTCTGCGCCTGTTTCTGCACTTTCGCGATGCGGCTGTCGATGGTTTCAAGGTCTTTGATTTGGAGTTCGGCGTCGATGATTTCTTTATCGCGCACAGGGTCTACCTTGCCATCTACATGCACGATGTTGTCGTCGTCGAAGCAGCGCAAGACATGGAGAATTGCATCGGTTTCGCGGATATTGGCCAAGAATTTGTTACCCAGCCCTTCGCCCTTGCTGGCACCTTTCACCAGGCCGGCGATGTCGACGATTTCGACGGTTGTCGGGATCACTCGTTGCGGATGTTCAATTTCCGCCAGTTTGTTCAGACGCTCGTCGGGAACGGTAATTACACCAACGTTCGGTTCGATCGTACAGAACGGGAAGTTTGCTGATTGTGCTTTTGCATTTGATAAGCAGTTAAAAAGGGTAGACTTCCCAACGTTCGGAAGACCTACGATGCCACATTGTAATGCCATAAATTAGTATGTTGTTTTTATTATCTATTCGTATTGTTTCATCTCGGAAGCTGCCGTCCGGCAGACTTTTTCAGCGGGCAAAGATAACCATTCTTTCTTGTATATGTGCAATTTTCATTTATTGAAGAGGTTATTCATAGTTTCCCGTAGATTTCCAACTTGAGTTCGTCTATCAGATACAAATCGCTTCGGCAATGTAAATCGGCTTCTCCATCCTGCAATAATTGAAATGTAAGGGAATGGAAAAATAAATCCATAGCTTTTGCGTAAGGTATTTTCATTTGCTCTGCGAACCCTTTGATGATTCGTGCATATTTCAATAGCTTTAATGTTCCGACTGCATCCATAACTTTTTATATCAAATCGATTGCTTCTTTAAATACCAGATATTGCTCCAGGATAGCATCATTCAATATGCAAATCTGATGGTTAGGCTTTTCATATTTCAACCTGTCCAATGCAATGTCTTTACTCATATATCCTGAAAAATAAGCATCCAATGTGGCAAACACATTATCATTCGCCACACCTCCGATTATTACATCGTATTGTAGATAAATAGTTTCTCCCTTCCGGCAAGTGAATATAAAATCCAGCCATTCTTCATCATAGGCAGTAAATGTTTTTACCTTGAAGCCGGAGGACTTTAAAAGATTTTCATCCAGTTCGTATACATTGAGTATAGCTGCTTTTCGGGCTCTTAGAAAACGTTTGCTCCAACGTTCTGCCTGCTCGCGGATAGGGGTTATATAGAAGCCTTTACCAAAGTCTAACTTTTCCCAGGAGAAAGTGAGTTCCGGCCTCTCCACCCTGCAATATGAACCGTGATAAACAATCATAGGATCTGATTTTCTTTCATTAAGTTGATAATATCTTCCACTATATATTCCCGGCTTTGTGTGTGTAGTACATCATAAAACTCGACGATATAGTCTTGCAGAACCCGGTTTTGCATCATGAGGTCATATATTTCTGTTGCCGGTTTTTGCAGTTCTTCAGCAACGCACATCACACAAAAAACAGCAAATTCCATTTGCCGGGGTGTCATATTATTATATTCTGCATCGCTCATAGATTTTTGTTGTTAATTGGAGTTGGCAAAGATAACCATTCTTTCTTGTATATTCTTCAAGAACAGGGATTATCCTGGTTTTTACAGTTAATTTATGCTGCTGCGGGAGAAGGCCAGATGCCTGTGACCTGCGGTGTAGCGGGTGCCTTCTTTTTCGTAAGGGATTTTACGCAGCATTATTTTCCAGATGTAATCGTAGAGTGACATAATCGGTGGGTTTATAGGGTTGTTTTTAACTTGCTTAGGTACAAATGTTGTTTTTCTATGTCGTAAGAGACGGCATATAAATTTTCCTCACGGCTGTCTGTTACCAGGTAGACGACGGGGTTTTTTATCCGGAGGCAGGAGAGTAGCTTTCCGCTTTTGTCGAATACTAATATTCCGTTTTCTTTCATCTGTTTTTCCGACAGGTACTGGCTGAAGGCGTAGATATGTTCTTTTCCGGCTGTGATGCATCCGAATCCCTCGTGGTGAAGGTTGTCGAATTCGATGCGGTTGTTTACCCTTTGGTACAGGAAGTCGGACGTTTGCTTTTCCCATTGTTTGGTCAGGCGTTCGTTTTCGTAAGAATAGGAAGCGATATAACCGAAATAGGTGCTGGCGTATATGAACTGGTTGTCGTGCCGGGCCAGGTATCCCTGGAAATAGTCGAGGTATTCCTGGTATTGATATTCCGTGCCGGCAATGGGATAATTTCCGAAGAAGTTGATTTCTTTGCTTTGCTTGTCTTTGTCGAAAACACTGAGTAGTCCTTTGAGGTAAGGGCCGAGACCAACAAATAGTTTATCGCCTACCTTGAACGCTTCTTTGGGCGAGAATTTACCTAACCGCAGGCGGGTGAAATCGGCGATCGACATTTCTCCGCGGTCTACAGCGAGTTCGTAATAGACGTTGTTGGCCGGGTTCAGATATTCGAGCCGGGCCTGTAAATTCTCATCGGGAGATATGACGATGGCGGTGTCTTTCTTCTTTAGCGTATACTGGTTCATTTCTTTGCCTGTAGTCTGGAAGATACGGATGGAGGAGGCATCCTGCTGGTTCAGCAGGCAGAGTAATGTATCGTTCAGCAGATGCAGGGGAGGAGCGAACAGGTCCGGGAGATCGGTCAAGGTCTCTTCTTCGAGGGGGATTTGCGGGACTGCGTATGGTGCGATCTTTTCTAATCTCACTTCCGGCCCTGAGCAACTGCCGACCAGTAAACTTGCGAATAGAACAGATAAAATGTTTCTTTTAGTCATCTTTCTTTGATTTATTTCATATTACCGTATTATACTGATGCTGTTTCATGCACTATCCGTCTGTCTTTTAGTTTTTGAATTTCAGGATCATCAAGACCGGGTTATCTTCTTCCTTTAGGTTGGAGGCTATTTCTTTCAGTTTCTCGTCCGTTATCTGGTTATTGGCGTAGGCTTCTGCCAGGTCCATGGCATTCAGTTCGATCAGGCCGTAGCCGTAGGGGACAGCTGTAGTGTTGATGAACTTCGGGTCCATCTCGCAGTTGTTTATGGCACGGTTGCGATAGACCGGTTCGCACCATTTCGGCGATATCTTGCAACCAGACTTCTTTGGGTGGATAGTCCTTTGCGACGTCGACTGTGACCAGTTGTATGTTTTTATCGTTCGTTTGCTTACAGGAGCAAACGAACGATAATGCCAGGGCAAGAATGAGGTATTTCATATACTAGTATGTTTTATCAGACCTCTGTTTAATGTGCCTCCAGCCAGTTCTTCCCTTCACCGCAGTCGGCGATCAGGGGGACTTGGAGCTGGATGGCGTTTTCCATTTCTTCGAGGACGATCTGACGTACTTTTTCCTGCTCGTCTTGGCAGACGTTGAAGTTGAGTTCGTCGTGTACCTGAAGGATCATTTTGCTTTTCAGACCTTCTTCTTCGAAACGGTTGTAGATGCGTACCATCGCTACCTTGATGATGTCGGCGGCGCTACCCTGGATAGGGGCGTTGATCGCATTTCGTTCGGCATAACCGCGTACGATGGCGTTGTGCGAATTGATGTCCGGCAGGTAACGTTTGCGTTTGAATATCGTTTCGACATAGCCTTTTTCTTTTGCGATGCGGATACTCTCGTCCATGTAATCGCGGATACCCGGATAGCTTTTGAAATAACCTTCTATAAGCTCTTTGGATTCTGCCCGGGGAATGTTCAGCCGTTCGGCAAGTCCGAATATGGAGATGCCGTAGATGATCCCGAAATTGGCCGTTTTTGCCTTGCGGCGCATGTCACCGGTCACTTCCTCGACCGGGATGCCATATATCTTGGCGGCGGTTGCGGAGTGGATATCGGCGCCGCTGCGGAAGGCTTCGATCATGTGCTCGTCCTGGCTCAGATGGGCCATGATGCGGAGTTCGATCTGCGAGTAGTCCGCCGAGAAGAAGGTGCAATCTTCGTTGTCGGGAATGAATGCTTTACGGATCTCACGTCCCAGTTCGTCGCGGATAGGGATATTCTGGAGATTCGGATTCGTCGAACTCAGGCGGCCGGTAGCCGTGACGGTCTGGTTGAACGAGGTGTGGACCTTGCCTGTTTCCGGATTAATCAGTTCGGGAAGGGCATCTATATAGGTACTCAACAGTTTTTTCAGTCCGCGATATTCCAGCAGCTTGCCTACCACCGGGTGTTTGGAACGCATTTTTTCCAGAATATCTTCGCTCGTACTGTAACTGCCTGTTTTTGTCTTTTTGGCTTTCTCTTCGATCTTGAGATGTTCGAAAAGGACTTCGCCCACCTGTTTGCTGGAGTTGATATTGAATTTGACACCTGCCAGTTCGTAAATCTCTTTTTCCAGGTTGTTGAGTGCGGCGGTCAGTTCTTCCGATGACTGCTTCAACGCAACCGTGTCGAGCTTGACGCCTGTCACCTCCATTTCTACCAATACATATATTAAAGGCATTTCGATGTCGAAGAAGAGAGACTCGATACCGGCTTTCTTCAATTCGGGGGCAAAGAAGTTTTTGAGCTTGAGGGTGACGTCGGCATCTTCGGCGGCGTACTCGGCGATCTGGGCGAGAGGGACGTCGCGCATGCAAAGCTGGTTTTTCCCTTTCGGACCGATCAGCTGCGAGATGGGGACGGGTTTATATTTGAGATACGTTTCCGCCAGGTAGTCCATCCCGTGACGAAGTTCCGGGTTCAGCAGGTAGTGGGCGATCATCGTGTCGAATAACGGACCGGCCACGCGGACTCCATACTTGCGGAGGACGATAATATCGAATTTGATGTTTTGTCCGATCTTTTGTGATTTGCGATTTTGGAGGGCAGGGGAGAAGTGGGCGACAACTTTCGTAGCTTCTTCCTTGTCGGCCGGAACCGGGACGTACCAGGCTTCGTTTTCCTTCACCGCGAACGACATTCCGACCAATCCGGCAGTAAGCGGGTCAATGCCATCTGTTTCCGTGTCAAAAGCGAAAAAATCCTGATCTGCTAAAAAACGGCCTAATTTAGCCATTTCTTCTTCAGTATCAACGGTTTTATATACATGAAGGGTCGTTTTTAAGCTCGCGAGAGTCGAATATTTTGGAACACTCGGCTCCTCGGTCGCAAATAAGTCAAAGAGATTGCCTTGAACAGGGCCTTTCGCTACTACCTTCTGCGGGGCGAGGGCGGACTTTTTCTCTTCGCCTGTCATTTTGTTAATAAATGTTCTGAATTCTAATTCCGTGTAAATCTCGGTCAGACGGGTTTCGTTCGGTTTTTCACGGACGCATTTCGCGGCATCGAACTGGATGGGGACGTCCGTCTTGATCGTTGCCAGGAATTTGGAGAAACGGATTTGTTCGGCATTCTCCGTCACTCTCTTCTGGAGGGCACCTTTCAGCTTGTCGGTATTCTCCAACAGATTTTCGATCGAGCCATATTCCTCGAGAAGTTTCTGCGCCGTCTTCTCTCCGACACCCGGGCAGCCGGGAATGTTATCGGAACTGTCACCCATCAGACCCAGGAGGTCGATCACCTGGTCGACCGAAGTCAGCGAGTATTTATTCAGGACTTCTTTGACGCCCATCACCTCGTAGTCGCCTCCGAACTTGGGGCGGTACATAAATATATGTTCGGATACCAGCTGGCCGTAGTCTTTGTCGGGTGTCATCATATAAACTTCGAATCCCTCTTTCTCGGCCTGCTTCGATACGGTGCCGATCACATCGTCTGCCTCAAAGCGGGGGACTTCCAGTATAGGGATATTGTATGCTTCTATAATATCCTTTATAATAGGAACGGATTGCCGGATCACTTCCGGGGTTTCTTCCCGCTGTGCCTTGTATAACTCGTAGGCTTCGTGACGGAAGGTCGGGCCTTTCGGGTCGAAAGCCACGGCGATATGCGTCGGGTTCTCGCGTTTCAGAACGTCTTCCAGACTGTTGATAAAACCGAAAATGGCAGAAGTGTTCATGCCTTTCGAGTTGATACGCGGATTTTTAAGAAATGCGTAGTACGACCGATAGATCAGTGCATACGCGTCTATGAGGAATAGCTTCATCTCTTTTAACACGTTTTAGGGTGACAATAGACGGTAAATGTACGAAAAAACTCGCTTACTCAATACTTTTTGTTACTTTTGCGAATCTTTGGATAGATTATGAATGATAGAAAGAAAATAGAACAACCGGTTGCGGAAGAGTTTAAACGCTTTAACGATGAGTTTGCGGATTCACTTCGTAGTGAGACGCATAGGTTGCAATCAGCTATCGACCAGCTCTTGCATGCCAGTGGCAAACATGTCCGCCCGTTACTGGTACTTCTCACAGCAAAAGCTTGTGGAAAAGTAACCGACCATACGATCAATTCGGCCGTTTTCCTTGAATTGTTGCATACGGCTACCCTGATACATGATGATGTTATCGACGAGACGAAACAGCGTAGGGGAGTCCCTTCGCTGAATGCTATTTTCGATAACCGCATTTCGGTGTTGGTAGGTGATTATGTCCTTTCCACCGCATTGATTCGTTCTATTCAAACAGGCAATTTGCAAATCATAAATATCGTATCCAACCTCGGACGTGACCTATCGGAGGGTGAGATCAAGCAGCTCGAAACGGCCGAAGAGAGTATCCTCGACGAGGCTTGCTATATGCAGGTGATTAAGAAAAAGACGGCTACGCTGCTTTCTTCCTGCACGGAGATCGGTGCTATTTCGGCGGATGCTTCGCAGGAACTGGTGCTTAAATGCCGTAAGTTCGGAGAGTATCTGGGGTATTGTTTCCAGATCAAGGATGATATTTTCGACTACTTCAAAGAAATGAATATCGGCAAACCGACCGGTAACGATATACGTGAGGGAAAGGTGACGCTGCCTTTGCTGCATGCACTTGAAAGTGGCAGGAGAGAAGAGGTGGAGTCTTTCTTGAAAGTGATTAATGAAAAGGATTTCTCATCCGGAAATATTGATGCTTTGATCGAGTTTGCCAAGGCGAACGGAGGTATTGAATATGCAGAAATGCGTATGAAAGAGTATCACGACAAAGCAGTGGAGGTGCTTATGCAGCTTCCGGAATCGGATGCCCGCGAAGGTTTGCTGGCGTTGGCCGATTATATTATGGAACGGCAGAAGTAATAGCTTCCAAGTTTGTTGGTTGTATCTGATATCTTAGAAAGGGGACGCGGATTACGCAGACGGGCGCAGATGAACACAGACTTTTTGTTTTTGAACAATAATTATCTGCGTTTCTTTGCGCCCGTCTGCGTAATCCGCGTCCCTTTTTTCTAAGATCGCTTTTCCGGAGATGAATTTATTTGCCCAGGCGGTGCTCAATATCTTCAACCAGGCTGCTGGCACCGATACGGAACAGTTCCTTGTTCAGCCAGTCGTTGCCCAGTACTTCTTTGACGATTGTATAGTATTTGACACCATCTTCGGCAGTGCGTACACCTCCCGATACTTTTATACCGATCTGCTTTCCTGTGATGGAATGGTACTTTTTGATCACTTTACACATCGTATAGACGGCTTCCGGGGTTGCACCGGGGTAACCTTTGCCTGTGGATGTTTTAATGAAATCTGCGCCTGAATACAGGGCTAAGATAGCAGCTTTCCGGATATTCTCCGGAGTGACCAGGGCACCGGTTTCGAGAATCACTTTCAGTTTGCTTTCGCGGCAGCTTTCTTTGATCTCCTGTATCTCTTCGGTCAATTCTTCATAGTTATCTTCCATGAAATAACCGAGGTTCATCACTACGTCTATCTCGTCGGCTCCCGTCATGACTGCCATGGCTGTTTCTGCAATCTTCACTTCGATGAATGTCTGTGAGGAGGGGAACCCGGCAGCTACCGAGGCGATCTTTACTTCCTGTGCCGTCAATGCCTGCTTGACTGTTTCCACGAATAGGGGATAGGTGCAGATGGCAGCGACATTCGGAACGTCGGGGCGGGTACCTTCGAAATCATTTACCCGGTCTACCAGTTTCCAGATACTTTCTTTTGTGTCGATGCTGGTCAGCGAAGTCAGGTCGATGCATCCGTGGATTTGTTTCAGGACTTCGGGGGTGAAGTTCTCTTTTTCGTGTTTTTCCAGGATGGATGCGACGTGCTTTCCTACTATTTCTTCCGTTCCGGCCGGGTCGAATTTGGCGAACGCTTCATGGTATTTGTCCATGTGTTCGTGTTCATGATCGTGATGATGTTCATGATCATGGTCGTGACCGCAGCTGCAATTGTGTTCGTGTGCCATAAATTATAATTTATTGTTGTTTATATGTCGTTCTTTGTCCCGGCTGGTTTTCTTCTGCATATTCTTTTCGAATGCTGCGGTCAGGTCCACGCCGGTCTGGTTTGCCAGGCAGATCAATACCCATAGCACATCGGCCATTTCATCGCCCAGATCGCGGTTTTTATCGCTTTCTTTGAACGATTGTTCGCCGTAGGTGCGTGCCATGATCCGCGCCAGTTCGCCAACTTCTTCGGTCAGGATCGTCATATTGGTAAGCTCGTTGAAGTAGCGTACGCCATACGTTTTGATCCACTGGTCCACTTTCTCCTGGGCTTGTTGCAAGGTAATATCAGCCATCTTATTCTTTATTTTGCGAGTCGATCAGGATAGTGACCGGCCCGTCATTCAGTAACTCTATTTTCATATCTGCGCCAAACTCTCCGGTGGCAACATTCTTGCCGATTTGCAGTCCCATTTCGGCACAGAATGATTCATACATCGGGATGGCAAAGTCTGGTTTGGAGGCATGGATGTAGGAGGGGCGGTTTCCCTTCTTTGTAGAGGCATGTAAAGTGAATTGGCTAACCACCATTACCTCGCCGCCCGTATCGATTACAGAGCGGTTCATAACCCCGTTTTCATCGTCGAAAATGCGCAGATTGGCAATCTTCTTGCACAACCATTCGATGTCCTCCTGTGTGTCGCGGTCCTCGATACCGACCAATACCAGCATCCCGTTTCCTATATTGGATTTGAGTTGTCCGTCGATTGTAACGGAACAATGCTGTACACGCTGTATAACTGTTCTCATTTGTATGTTTACTTTAAACCATTTATTAATGCTTTTGTTTTAGCTTCCCCGATCAATTCCTTCAATTCATCGAAGCTGGCTTCCCGTATTCTCTTTACGCTCTTATAATGGCGCAAAAGTAATACTTTAGTCTTTTCTCCGATCCCATTGATGCTGTCCAGTTCGGAGCGGGTCTGGCTTTTGCTGCGCTTGTCCTTGTGGAAGGTGATGGCAAAGCGGTGCACTTCGTCCTGTATTTGTGTAAAGAAGCGGAACATCTGGCTTTGTATTGGCATACCGACCGTAACGGGAGGGAAGCCGAAAAGAAGTTCTGAGGTCCGGTGCTTTCCGTCTTTCGCCAGTCCGGCTATCGGTATGTCGAGATGAAGCTCGTCTTGTATGACTTCCCGAACGACTTCCATTTGCCCCTTTCCACCGTCGGTAAGGATCAGGTCGGGCAGGGGAGAACCTTCGTTTACGGCTCGCTGGTAACGGCGGCGCACTACCTCTTTCATGGATGCGTAATCATCGGGCCCGACCACTGTCTTGATAATGTATTTGCGGTAGTCTTTCTTCGATGGTTTCGCCATTTTGAAGACAACGCAGGCAGCCACGGCATCGCTTCCTTGTATGTTTGAGTTGTCGAAACATTCGATATGTATCGGTAATTTAGGCAGGTGCAAAGCGTCCTGTACTTCTTTCAGAATACGTGTGCTCCGTTGTTCTGGGTTGAGTTTTTCCGCTTGCTTTAATCGGTCTACCTTAAATTGCTTTACATTCATTTCAGACAGTTCCAGCAATTTCTTTTTATCGCCACGCTGTGGAACCGTAAAGGTCACATTACCTAATTCCATTTCCATTTCGAAAGGAACGATGATTTCGCGTGCCGTACTTTTAAAACGATCACGCATTTCTACGATACCCAGGCTGAGCAGTTCTTCTTTGGTTTCGTCCAGCCGTTTTTTGTATTCAAAAGTATAAGCCTGTACGATCGCCCCGTTTCCAATATGCATGAAATTGATATAAGCCGACTTCTCATTCTCTGCAAAAGAGAATACATCTATATTATGAAGCATAGGCGTAACTACTGTCGATTTTGCGCGGTAGTTTTCTATTACTTCGTATTTCTCCTTTATTTTTTGAGCTTCTTCAAACTTCAGTTCTCCGGCCAAAACCTGCATCTCTTCATAGAGGTGTTTACTGATCTGGGAGATATTTCCGCGAAGGATTTCCTTTATTTCGGAAATGTTTTGCTGGTATTCTTCCATAGATTGCAAACCTACGCAAGGCCCTTTGCAACATTTGATATGGTATTCCAGACAGACCTCGTATTTCCCCGCTGCGATAGATTCCGGTGTCAATGGATATTTGCAGGTACGTAACGGATAAAGTTCCTTCAGCATCTGAAGCATGACTTTGGCAGTGTATACGGACGGGTAGGGGCCGTAATATTGTGAGCCATCCTTTACTATATTCCGGGTCTGAAATATGCGGGGAAAATATTCGTTCTTTACGGTAATCGAAGGATATGTTTTGTCATCCTTCAGCATGACGTTGTACCGGGGACGATACTGTTTGATCAGATTGTTCTCGAGCAGCAAGGCATCCTCTTCTGTATTGACAACAATGTATTTGATGTCGCGGATTTGCTTTACCAGTACACGTGTCTTATTGCTGTCGTGTTCCTTATTAAAATAGGAGGATACACGGCGCTTCAGGTTCTTTGCTTTGCCTACATAAATGATCGTTCCCTTATCATCGAAGTACTGGTAGCAACCAGGCTTGTCCGGCAAGATAGAAAGTATCATTTTTATATGTTTCTCCGTTTCTGAACTCATCTTGTTTAACTGTTTCTGTCCTATACCCAGTGTTTTAGCTTCTTTTACCTAAAGTAAATGTTTCACGTGGAACAATTCGCGTTTTATCTTCCGAGGAGCACCAGCAGAATATTTATATCGCTGGGGGAGATGCCTGGAATACGGCTTGCCTGCGCAATAGTATCCGGATCGATCTTCGTGAGCTTTTGCCTTGCTTCGGTCGATAAAGACTGGATCGAATTGTAGTCGAATTTACCTTTGATATGGATATTCTCCAGGCGGTTTATTTTCTCTGCGATGATTTGTTCGCGCCGGATATAACCGCTATACTTGATCAGGATTTCGGCTGCTTCGATAATCTCTTCTTTGCGTGAAACAGGAACCTTGTCCAACTCTGTGCGGAGTGCGGGGACGAGGGTGGCAACGCTTTCCAAAGTGAGTTGCGGACGAAGGATCAGGTCGATCAGTTTACAACCGTGAGCGAGTGGGGTAGTACCCAGCTTTTCCAATCCTTCGTTTATGTATTGCGACTTTACGGAATAGTTTTCTGCAAAGTTGATAATAGCATCCCTGTGTTCTTTTTTCTCTGTCAGCAGGTCGTAACGCTCTTGTTTAGCCAAACCTATTTTGTAGGCTTTTTCTGTCAGGCGCATATCGGCATCATCCTGGCGGAGCAGGATGCGATATTCGGCACGGGAGGTAAACATACGGTAAGGTTCGTCTACACCTTTCGTTACGAGGTCGTCAATAAGTACGCCGATATAGGCTTCATCGCGTCCTAGGATAAACGGTTCGCCTCCGTGGCAATTGATATGTGCGTTGATGCCGGCTATCAATCCTTGTCCGCCTGCCTCTTCGTAACCGGTTGTACCGTTAATTTGTCCGGCAAAGAACAGGTTACGGATTTGTTTTGTTTCCAGGTTATGATGTAATTGCGTCGGATCAAAGAAATCGTATTCGATTGCATATCCCGGGCGATAGATTTGAATATCTCTGAATGCAGGGATTGCTTGCAGCGCACGCAACTGGATGTCTAATGGGAGAGAGGAGGAGAAGCCGTTCAGGTAATACTCCTGTGTTGTTTCGCCTTCCGGTTCCAGGAACAGTTGGTGTTGGGTTTTATCTGCAAATGTTACGATCTTTGTTTCGATGCTGGGACAATAGCGCGGACCGATACTCTGGATTTGTCCGTTGTACAGGGGAGAGTCGGGGAGACCTTCACGCAAAATATTATGACATGCTTCGTTTGTGAAAGTCGTCCAGCAGCTAAGTTGTTTTAACGGGCGCGGCTGAAAATCGAGATAAGAGAATTTATGAAAGTCGTTCTCTCCCGGTTGTTCGCCCATTTCATCGAAGTGTATGCTGCGACCGTCGATACGTACAGGTGTTCCGGTCTTCATCCGTTCCGATTTAATTCCCAGAGAAACCAGTTGTTCCGTGAGCCCCGTTGCTGCCGGTTCCGAGATGCGTCCGCCACGTAATTGTGTACGTCCGATATGCATTAGGCCGTTCAGGAACGTTCCGTTAGTTAAGACTACGCTTTTTGCTCGGAATTCTACATCCATATTGGTTTTGACCCCACAGACAGTATCTCCGTCCAACATTATTTCGCGGACAGTATCCTGCCAGATATATAAGTTCGGAAGGTTCTCCAGTATTCCCCGCCAGCAATCAATAAAGCGGGCACGGTCACTCTGGGCACGCGGACTCCACATAGCCGGACCTTTGCTCCGGTTCAGCATGCGAAACTGAATCGCAGTGCGGTCTGTTACAATCCCCATATACCCACCCAGCGCATCTATTTCACGGACGATCTGTCCTTTGGCGATACCGCCTACGGCCGGATTGCAACTCATCTGTGCAATCTTGTTCATGTCCATGGTGATAAGAAGCGTTTTTGAACCCAGGTTGGCGGCAGCTGCTGCGGCTTCACAGCCTGCATGGCCAGCACCTACCACGATCACATCGTAATTGAAAGTCATTGTCGTAATTCTCTTTGTTTCTTTTGCAAAGATAGTCATACTCCGCCTTTTAGCCACCATCCCAAAGGATATTTTGCTTATGCTTTGTTTCGTTAAAGATTCCACGGATGCAGATCTGTTGTTGGCTTAATCCTAAATATGTTTTTTATATGTTCTTATGCAGCTTTTAAATTCTATAGTCCATCATATATTAATATAAGTTTAAAAAGAATGTTATGAAAAAGTATTTGTTTTTATTGGGGCTGTTGATGTCAACCCTTTCGTTGTTTGCCCAGGAGGCATCGGTCGGAAAATCGTTGTTTTCTGTCCATGCGGGTCCCTCCTGGTATTTGGGAAAGATGATCGGGATTACAAACAACTCCGATGCTTATCGCAGTGATTTGCGGAACGGGGTTTCCTGGGGTGTTAACTACTATTATCTGGGGGATAAATATATCTTCGATTCATTTAAACTGTCTCCCGGTCTCATTTATCAGGGTGGACAGTATAAAAACAGTCATGATGAAGGCTCTGATAAAATTCTGATGAACTACATTGCGCCACAAATCGCCCTGTTCTACGTCAAGCAGAAGTTTAATTTGTCTTTGTCGACGGGTTTGGGATACCAGCTTTACAAAGATAAAAGTTTGGTGTACGATAAACCGCGGAATGTGTCGATGAACAAGCTCGCTTATAATTTATCAGCAGGCGGTGAATATCTCTTTTCCCAACATATAGGAATCTCTGCAAAGGTGAATTGGATCGTTACCTCTTCGGACAGCTATTCTGTCAAATACCATGGTCAGAAATGGCAGGTCGAGTCACCTGAATTGAATGGCGGTGGCGGCTGCTTTTCTCAATTATCGTTGTTGTTCGGTATGAATTTTCATTTTTAATTAGACACCATTATGAAACATATAGTATTTATCTGTTTGCTTTTTTTCTGTATAGCTTGTGAAGAGAATAAATCGGTTGATCCCACTCTTATGCCTGAGGCTACTGCGACCGGTGCGAATACATTCGGTTGTCTGGTTGACGGTTGGGTATCTGTAAGCGGCCGCTGGGGTTTGCCGGTAGCTGAATTTACCCAACTGGAAGATAGTACCGGCATGACGATTTCGGCACAAATAGGTTTCGATTCTTACCTTCGCTTTTCAATACCCAATCCCAAACAGGGAGAAACGCTTCCGTACACGAATGTCTCTTTTGATAACCAAAAAATTGGAGATGGAAAAGTCCACATTACCCGGATGTCTGACGGGATATTCAGCGGGACTTTTGAGGGAGACCGTATTACAGAAGGACGCTTCGACCTGAAATATAAAGAGTGAACGGGAATCCGGGCCGCTACGGCTTACAACTGCTTTAAAACTTCCATCACATAATTCCGTCGTTGGCGGGAAATGCTGATGGAAGAACCGTCCTTCATGCGGATATATCCCCCATCGCTTTTGATGAAACTTTTTATTTCCTCCAGATTGATCAGATGTGATTGATGAACACGGAGGAAATTGTAAGGTGTCAGCAAGTCGTCAAATTCTTTTAATGTTTTTGATACGATCAGCTTCTCTCCCGATTTAAGATAAAAAGTGGTATAGTTGCTTTCCGATTCGCAACGGACGATAGAGCCGATTTCAACAAATTCAATTTTATCGGCGACCGACAGGGCTATTTTCTTTTGTTTATCCAGTGCCCGCTTGTTTTGCAGAAGGTTTTGCATCCGTTTGTTTTCCTGTTTTCGTAAGACGACCTGGACGGCTTTATCTACAGCATGTGTCAGTTCTTCCGGGTCAATAGGCTTCAGTAAATAGTCGAGTGCGCTGAAGCGGATAGCCTGGATCGCATAGCTGTCGTAAGCCGTTACAAAGATCACTTCAAAAGGAATATCCGGCAGACTTTCCAGGAGGGAGAAACCGGTATCGTCGCCCAGCCGGATATCCAGAAAAAGGATATCCGGTTTAGCTTCGGGCAGGACGGTACGGGCTTCCGTGACTGAACTGCAAATAGCCGATATTTTGATTTGCGGACAATAGGTACCGAGCATGCGGAGCAGGTTTTCCCGGTTCCCCTGCTCGTCATCAACAATTGCTGCGGTTATTTTTGTCTCCATATTTTTGTTTTTATAGAGGAATGGATAATTGGACGTGACAACCGGAAACAGACTCTTTCTCCTGTCTGTTTTCGATCGTAATACCGATTTCCGTATTGTACAAAGTCTTTAATATTTCGAACTCATTGGTGACGGCACGGATACCGAAGCCTCCATTTGCCTCTGTTTTCAATCCGGGACCATCGTCAGTGATATCGATTATCAACAACTGATCCTGCAAAGATAATCGAATTATGATTTCTCCCGTACCGCGCGGAGCGATTCCGTGCTTAACAGCGTTTTCAACGAAAGGTTGTATCAGCATTCCCGGTATTTCGATTGCATCCGGCTCGATATTCTGATCGACAGTCAACGAGTAAGAGAAAGGATAACGAAGTTGTTCGAGTTTCAGATACAGTTCCAGTTGCTCGATCTCATCCGAGAGAGGAACCAGTTTCTTTTCGGATGTAGCCAGAACTTTGCGCAGTAAACGTGAGAAATCGATCAGGTATTTGTTCGCCTCCTGATTGGCCGAGCGATTGATCAGATTCTGTATCGAACTTAGCGCATTAAAGATGAAATGCGGGTTCATCTGGGAACGAATGGCACGGAGTTCGAGTTCGCGGATATGACGGCGGTTACGTTCCTGCTTCTGTTTGTTTTTGTTTCGGAAATAGTATATGATACCGATGATTGCTGCGATTAGGAGCGCACCTAAAATGCCCTCCTTGAATCCTTTCATAAAATCGTTGAAAGATTTGTCTTCTCTGTTCAGGTCTTTTTTTATTAATTCAAGGATTGGCTCGGTGTTTAAATATCCGAAATCCCGATGGATAATCGTCCCGTCTTCGCGCATCAGGACCGTCAGTAAAGAGATTCCCTTATTATAAATTAAATCCTTTTCGACCTTTTCGGGTATGGCTTTAAACGGTTTTACCACTTTCGCGTTGTGAGCTTTAAAATGTGCGTAAAGTTCGAATTGGACGATAGAGGCCAACCCTTCTGTTTTGAGTTGTTTTTCCAAGTCGAGTGCCGTTTGCAGGCTCATTCCGCCAAGACCATCGGGGGTGGATACATATAGCAGGATGTATTTCCGGTCGCTTCCTTTCACCAGATGCAGGCTGTCGGTTACGATTAGACCGGTTTCCTTGATATTCTTTCCATATTCGAAAGGTAATAGTTTATTGTATGCTCTTTTTACTTCGTTTGTCAGGCTGGTATCTGGACAGGAAGCGATAAAATCGTTATAATCATCTTCTATTTCATGTAGTGTCTTACTATACATCAAACTTGTCAAGTTCGCTCCGTTTACAAAGTATTTAGGATAGCCAGAGAAGATTTGTTTATTTAGCAGATAGTCTTCTTGTGGAGTTATTTTTTGTTTGTTCAGACACAGATTGTCCGATTTGAGCTCCTGCTTTTTATAGGTAGCATACATATGCAGGAAAAAACCGTAATGTGCTGAATAAGGATTCTTCAAGTGGTAGGCATTATCAATAAGCGGATTGACTGATGCGAAAGGAGGAGCTTGCCAATCGAGTAAACTGCTATCATACCAGGCTTCTTTGTTGCTCTTAAACATGTAGCACCGTAGGATAAATCCTCCTTTGAAATACTGTTCCGATAATTCAAATACTCTCTTCCAATAAGGATCCATTTTCTTAAAATCTTTTTCTAAGGTAGTTTGAAAAAGAGAATCACGGTGCTGAAAGGATTTTTTTAACTCGTCAGGAGAAATGTTGCCGTATTCAGAATTGTAATAAGAAAATCGTTGAGTGTTGTATTGTAGGTTATTCTGTTCACTACCTCGTCCCTCGTAACGATAGGTATGTGCATTCGTAAATGCCTCTTTGTCTTGAATAATGGAATCTCCCGGAGTAAGCAGAAGTTTTATTCGTTCTCCTACTTTATATTCTGTCGGGTAAGCGATAAATATTTTCTTGTGAATAGTCGAATCTTTAGATGTATCGAGACCATAATTACTACAGGTAAATTCTGTATTCGGAGGAAGAGCAAATGAGGCATCCACAACCCGTGTATCCGGTGCGAATAAGATAGTTCCATCTGTTTTCCATTTGGTCAGGATATCGTAGGTTATCGGAGTCAGTAACTGTTCCAGGTTAACCGAGTCGCGGATAGTAATTGCCATATAATCGGATAATCTTTCCGATCTTACACCGAAAGGAACATACGTTTTCGAATAGGAATAGGATGAGTTCTCTTTATCGAATACGAGTGGTTTCCGGCTTTTCCGGTCGTACGTGACACGTAAAATCTGTTTGTCTGACGTATTATTTTCGAAAGCAAAATCCTGCTGATAACGGCTGTCGAAATAATAAAAGCCGGGTTTCTCTTTGGCGTTATGGCAATCGTACAGGTTATCCAGCGTATAGTCGATAGAAATGGACTTGTCTGTTTTTTCTGCTACTGTAGCTAGTATGGTTATCCGGCGTATATTCTCCGCCCTCCAAGGGATTTCTTTTTTAATCCCCGGAGCGATATAGGGATAGTAATGGACAGTTTCGAGGGTTATCCAATCTCCCTTTTTCAGTGAGTCGGGATTGTAAGGGACGAATGTGTCCGCCCAGCCGTTCCATGTCAGGCACAGGAATAAAAATAAGAGTCTCGCTTTCATAACTGTAAATTTAAATGAAAAATCTGATTACAGTTCAAAAGTATAGGCGAAAGACTCTTATCTGTTTGAACAATGAGTAAATGGCAAGTTCTGATGAGTATCAGGATTTATTTTAAACTTTTGTTTGTAGAGGATATTTTTGCTGTTAATCGGTATACAGTTTGTATGCTCCTTGGAAACTCATTTTGATAGCCAAGGCGAATGATATTCCACCGACGATTGTTCCGAAGGCAAGTAATGAAAGGGCATTAGGTTCGGTTCCTAGTGGAAATTCATCATACTCGGAGAGGGCTGCTGCTATAAAAAATGAAGAAAAGAAACACAAAACAACTCCCAGTACAAGGCTTATCCATGCAGTTTTTTGAATCAATTGTTTGATAAGTATGCTTATTAAAATGACCGCTATTGAAAGAAGAATGAAAGGAATTGTCCATTTCCCTTTACTTCCTATTTCGAAGATTGCGTCGAAAATAGTCGGTACAGCCAAAATCAACAGGAACCAAATTTCAGATATGTTATTGATAGTTTTTTGGATTCCGGGTTTTAAAGAGGTTGTGTTCATGATAATATGTTTTTGAGTGACTACTATTTAATAAACGAAGTATTCACCAGTTTTATTGTTTCAATGACTTCATGCATTAAAAATTAAGTTCTCATGCAACATATTAGTAATATCCGGCATCTATATATTTAACAATGTTATTAGATATGTTATGAAAAAGTTAGTACTCCTTTTGTTTGTTGCAAAAGAAAAAAATGCCGGGATTAACTCTCCCGGCACTCTCCCGGCAAAATAGCCAGTGCTTTGTTTTCGTTCTCTTCCATGATCTCCCTCTCCCCTGGCCCTTTGTCGTTGATGCCGCACAGATGAAGGATTCCGTGGATGATGGTACGATGCAGTTCTTCGTTGTATGGAGTTTCGAACTTCTCCGCATTTGTTTTTACCGTGTCCAGACTGATGAAAAGGTCGCCCGATATCTTGTTTCCACTGGTATAATCGAATGTGATGATATCCGTATAATAATCATGTTGCAGATACTGGCGGTTTACTTCCAGGATCTTTTCGTCGGAACAGAAGATGTAACTGATATCCCCTGTCTTTTTACCGTATGTTTCGGCAACTCTCCTGATCCAGTTGCTGACAGCCTCTTTCTTGATGGCCGGAAGTTCGATGTCTTCTGCGTAAAATGATATTGTCATAATGCTATTATTATTCTTATTTGTCTTTCTGAATGATATGTTAAAAAATATTACCCGGTATAGTATTTTCAAATACCTGCCATATTAATCCGATTTACCCGGTATAGTAGTGACATTTTGATAATCGGAAATTTGTTGTCAGGCAAAGAATATATACGTCAAAGTTATTGCGGCAATAGCCCCTACCAGGTCTGCCAACAGTGAACATTGTATGGTGTAACGGGTATTGCGGATGCCAACGCTTCCGTAATAAAGTGCGACTACGTAAAAAGTCGTATCCGTCGAGCCTTGTACGATGGAAGCCAGCCGTCCGACAAACGAATCGGCACCATAGGTATTCATCGCATCCAGCATCATTCCGCGTGCACCGCTTCCGCTAAGCGGCTTCATCAGGATGGTCGGCAGGCCACCGACAAAATCAGTATTGATCCCTAATGCACCGACACCCATACGGATTCCTTCAATGATAAAATCCATCGCTCCTGAGGCACGGAATACCCCTATCCCGACCAGTATGGCGACCAGATACGGTATAATCGTTATTGCCGTCTTAAAGCCTTCTTTGGCTCCTTCTATAAAAGTGTCATACACATTGATTTTTTTTCGTATGCCGCTGACAATGAATCCGCAGATTATAGTAAACAATAATGTGTTTGCAAACAAGGTGGAATAAAGCGAAACCTGTTCCTGTTCCAATGAGTTGAACAACCAGACCAGTCCGCCTATAAAGGCAGCCAGGCCTCCGAAGAACAGGACCAGATTTCTTTGGAGTATATTGATGCGTTGTTTGATGCAGACGGCCAGTATGGCAACCAATGTGGATGAAAATGTTGCTAGCATAATCGGCAGGAAAACGTCCGATGGATTGGCTGCCCCCATCTGTGCCCGGTACATCATGATAGTGATTGGGATAAGGGTTAATCCCGAAGCATTGATGCAAAGGAACATAATCATCGGGTTGCTGGCAGAATCCTTTTCAGTATTCAGTTCTTGTAGTTGCTGCATTGCTTTCAGCCCCATCGGTGTCGCTGCATTGTCCAGTCCCAGCAGGTTGGCGGAGATATTCATAAAAATAGAACCTGTCACCGGATGCTCTTTCGGTATGCCCGGGAAGAGCTTGCTGAAAACCGGTGCCCCCAACCGGGCAAACGACTGGATGACTCCCCCCCTTTCGCCAATCTTCATAATTCCCAGCCAGAGTGACAAGATACCGGTCAGTCCGAGCGATATCTCGAATCCGGTCTTGGCAGACACAAAAGAGGAATTGATAATCTCTGTGAAGACAACCGTATCTCCGGCAAAGATAAGTTTGCCCAGCGCGACGACGAAAGCGATTAGAAAGAAAGCGATCCAGATGTAGTTCAGAACCATAATTAATGGGTTTTTGTTTGAGCGTTGATAAATTGCAATACCGATCAATATGATCTTTATAGAATATAATTTGACAAATTTAGAAATTAATGATCAATTATTTTCTATTTCTATTGGATGAATTGCAAATATGTCTGATATAAAAATGTAATATTCATATATTAATCAGCTATAAGGGGAGCTGTTTAGGAGGTCGGTTGGGATAACTATTAAAAAAGTAACAATAAATAGAGTACAATTTTTTATTATTGAAGTCTAATATATAAAGTTGTAGACATTAACGAAGAAACAAATACGATCGTCGCTACCTGAGTGGAAAATGATGATCCGGTTATAAGATTTAAAATATAGTAGGAGTATGAATGCTTTTTGTTATTGCATATTATTAACAATCATTCTCTTATCTTGTCACAACGAGCAGAAAGAGAAGACAAAACAGATTACACATTTGGTGAATGAATGGCAGGGGAAACAAATTGTGTTTCCTGAAAATCTGATTTTCACACGTTATCTGATAGATACTACGGATTTCCAAATTCCGCAATCAGGATACAAAGTATTAATATATGTAGATTCTATGGGCTGTACCGGTTGTAAACTGCGGCTTCATAAATGGAAGGAACTGATTGAATACACCGATTCAGCAACACAGGGAAAGGTTCCTTTTCTCTTCTTCTTACATTCAAAAGATACGAACGAAATACATTCTCTGTTAAAATATGAGGTTTTCGATCGTCCAGTCTGTATTGACATAGACGACCGAATAAACAAATTAAATAAGTTCCCGGCTGATATAAGATGTCAGACATTTTTGCTGGATAAGGATAATAAAGTCGCTATCTTGGGTAACCCTGTATATAATACAGCAGTCAAAGACTTGTATCTGAAAAAAATTACAGGTAAAGATAACTCAAACAAAAACATACCGAAAACAACAGTAGAAGTTACTCAAACTGTAATTGACTTCGGAATTTTCGATAAATCGGAGACAAAAGAAATAACCATAGATATTAAAAACACAGGGAAGACTCCCCTTGTGATCATGGATGTAAGTACTACCTGTGGTTGCACGGTAACTACATATGAGAAACAGCCAGTCCAACCTGGAGAATCTCTCTGGGTACAAATCAAGATGTCACCGAAAGATACAGGTTTCTTCGATGAAGTTGTGACAATCAGGTATAACAGTATAAATAATCAACCTGTCAAAGTTAAAATTAAGGGGAATGTTCAGTGATCGAATGAATGGGAGTTTGCTACACAACCGCAAAATAGTCAAGCAAACTCCCGGAGACCCCAAGAAAGGAGGTGTATGATGGTAATATAACCTGCAAAAACAGAATGAACTATGGTTCATTCGACTATCTGAACTAAATAACAGTAGGCAAAGGTAGAAAATTAACAAATTTATAACTTAATAAAACAATAAGATCATGAAGAAAAAGATCTTTGGGGCAGTTTTTATCACTGCTATGGCTATTATAGCCGGCTGGAATTTCAACCAGAGCAAAAATGAAACACAACTTTTGGATTTGGCTATGGCTAATGTGGAGGCATTGGCTAGTGGTGAAGATACTTCAGGAAAAATATGTTTCTACCCTGGTACTTCAAATTATGATGAGCTTATACCATGTGATGCAGCATATCCTAATATAGGTAAATGTAAAGAGCGTCAATGGAGATACTATTCTAAAGATAAAGCTCAATGTTTTGAATAAGTAATACTTTATAATTTAGAGGATAGAACTATGTTGAAATTCAATTTCCTGTCATCCTAGATCGGGTCTGCTATAACGAAACAGTATTTTGACATACCTCTACCCTCTAATTACAATTAGATATTAATATGAGAACAATTAACATTATCATTTCAGTTATATTTCTTAGTCTATTTATTTGTTGTAATTTAGATAATTGTGATAAGAAATACTTTAATGGTGAAATTCAGTATTTCGATGAAAACAGTGTGATAACAAGGGATGTTAATAGTAAAATTCTTACATTGAATGGAAATAATACAGGCATGATAGCCGTATATGATTCGTTGTTGATTTGTTGGAATCCTGGTTATCAAAATCATTTCTTTAAGATTTTTAATGTGGATACTGGAGATGAAATAGGATCCTTCTGCAATAAGGGACGGGGTGACAATGAGGTTATATCCGTTGGTTGCATAGCGCAATTGTTTAAAAAAGGAGACGATATAATGACTTTACTTTATGCCTCTAATGAAGGTAAACTGTTTTTATGGAATATCAGTCAGTCAATAGAAAAAAATACGACAGTATATGATACAATTGTTCCATATAATAATGATCGTATTTTCTTCGAATTTTATCAATCTGATAATATACTTTTTGCTTATAAACCTGCTGAATATTTGAATACAAATGAAGCAACCACTCCATATTATGAAAAACGTACAATTTCTACAAATGAGCTAATGCAGGATTATCCAATTTACAAAACAAAGTCTGTACAAAACAATGATGTAAATGAAAGAAATCCTGTAAACTTATTTTTTTATACATGGGATGTAATGAATCCAAATGGATCTAAGATAGTCCAGGTAATGAAATATCTTCCGCAAATAAATATCTTAGACGTTTCTACAGGAAACCTTACGGGATATAGGATGAAAAATAGTCCTGATTTTTCTCTTTTGGAATCGAGTATGGAGTCTATGGATGTGTATTATAATTGTGTACATGCAGATGAAAACTATATTTATGCAGCCTACTGGGGAAGAGAAGCATGGGATGACCGTCTTGGTGTTGAACTCCCGAAGTTTAATATAATACATGTATTTGATTGGAACGGTAAACTTCTTTATAAGCTTACAACTGATCGCTCTTTCTATCGTGTATGGTTAGATCCGGTTAGAAAACGATTATATACAATAAATTTGAATAATGACGAAGTGTATTATTTAGATTTAGAAGATTTATCTTTGGATAAAATAAATCCTATTTTTTAAGTAAGTTGCATTTTAATGGATTTTTTTATAGATTATCAATGAAACATCCGCTATTTTTACAAACAATCTTAATCTTGTCCTTTATCCTTACAGCTTGTTCTTCTCCAGACGACCGACGTTTGGAACAAGCTCTTGTTTTTGCAGGAAGTAACCGTGGTGAATTGGAAAAGGTATTGTCTAATTATACTGATGAACCGGAGAAACTGGAAGCTGCACGGTTTTTGATCAGAAACATGCCACGATGGTATGGCTATAAAGGATGGCAATTGGATTCAATTAAACCGGTATTGGTACAAGGAGCCAAAGATAGATTCTTTAACAAAGATGTCGTGCAAAAATGGCAAAATGTTTCTTTTAATTCATTGCAGAAAGTATATGATTGTCATGTTATTACTGCTGATTATCTGATAGAAAATATAGATCTGGCTTTTGATGTTTGGAAACGATATCCTTGGAACAAACATGTCGGGTTTGATGATTTTTGCGAATATATTCTTCCTTATCGAATAGGTGATGAACCGCTATCGTCGTGGAGAAAGCTATACCATGACTATTACTCGACAATGGTTGACACTGTTTATCAGGGAAATGATGTATTGGAGGCTTTAAAGATTATAAATATTAGTTTGAATTGGGTTAATTGTGTTTGGAGTACAGAGTTTTCTTTGCCCCATCAAAGTGCAGACTTTCTTTTTTATCATCGGGTAGGCTATTGTCGGGATGCCTCGGATATTACTATTTACGCCATGCGGTCGTGTGGCATTCCGGTTACGGCAGACTTTTTCGTTTATTCTCCGGAATATCAACGAAGCCATGAATGGAACTGTCTGCTTGATACTACAGGCTTATTTATTCCGTTTGCGATGAACGAACAGGCTGCTGAACGGAATAGGAAAAATACGGATGGAAGGAAGAAAGGAAAAATATATCGTTTTTGTTACGGATTACAAGAGGAACGATTCCCCGGAATTACAGCAGATGAAAAAGTGCCCGGTTTATTTAGAAATCGTTTCATAAAAGATGTGACAAAATATTTCTTTGAAAATGAAGTATGTATTCAGGTTCAGAATAAGAAAGAACCTTATGTCTATTTAGGCGTCTTCAGTCCGGAGGGATGGGTTCCTATTGATATCGCACGAAATAAGGGAGGAGAAGCCGTTTTTCAGAATATTGAGCCGAATATTATTTATCAACCACTCGTATCGGATGGCATCCATCATCAACCTGCCGGATATCCATTTATTTATAGGGAAAATGGAGTACATTATTTGGAACCAAATACTGTTTCTTGGAAAACAGCCTTGTTAAAAAGAAAAATGTCAATGGTAAAAAAGATCAAGGAAGGATTATATAAGAATATTATCGGAGCAAAAATAGAAGGTGCCAATCAGCTGTCTTTTGCTGATGCCGAATTGTTGTACCAGTTTAATGATACGTTGCCCACACATTATAATGTATTGGAATCATATAATTTGGATAAAAAGTATAGGTACATACGCTATGTATCTCCATTGTATAGACCTTTGGAATTAGCAGAAATAACTGTTTATAGTGATACGGCCTGTAGGCAAGCAGTTCCTTTACACATTGTGGATTTACCCGATCCTATGCATGCGCAGGAAAATTGTATAGATGGAAATATTCTTACCTATTTTCGAACTCTTGATGTCAATCGTTCAATTGTTTTTGATATGGAAAAAACCACAGCTGTCAAAAGATTTATTTTCTTTCCACGTAATGATGATAATTATGTTTGGCCGGGAGACGAATATGAACTTTTCTACCAGGATGGAATAAATGGATGGAAAACACTCGGTGTTCAAACAGCAACCGGATGGGAACTGGAGTATCGCGTACCGGATAATGCATTGTTATGGTTACGTGACCGGACTAAAGGGCGTGAGGAACAGGTTTTTATTTATAAGGATGGAAAACAGTATTTTACGGTTGATTTGTGAAATGTAACGATATATAAGAGACTCATTCCTCATTGTGAGTGGAGAATATGGACAAAAATAGGAATTAATTAACAATAGATTTGTATTTTTGCCTGAATAATAAAACGTAAAGACTTATGGCAAAGATATTAGTAACCTACGACATGTTCCGCGAAGGGTTCACCGAGCTGGAAAGCAATTATGACGTGACTTTTCCCGAAGGAAGAGATTTCACCTATGAAGAAGTGTTGGAAATGATTCCGGAATACGATGTTCTATGTTCCATGTTCGACTTTCCGGTGAATAAGGAACTGGTCGACCATGCCCCGAATCTGAAGTTGGTAGCCAACTACGCGGTGGGTTATAATAATATAGATGTGGCGTATTGCCTGGAAAAAGGTATCACCGTAGCCAATACTCCCGACCCCGTCACCGCCCCTACCGCCAACCTGGCTTTGGGACTGATGATCGATACCGCCCGCCGTATCACCGAATGCGACCGCAAACTGCGTACGCTCGGCAAAGAGATGAAGGTGGGTGTACTCGAAAATCTCGGCGTGAATATTACCGGACAGACACTCGGTATCATCGGCATGGGACGTATCGGAAAAGCGTTGGCCAAACGTGCGAATGCCTGCGGTATGGAAGTGGTTTACCATAACCGTCGCCCACTTTACGTGGAGGAAGAGACGAAACTGAATGTGATGTACGTCTCTAAGGAAGAGCTGTTGGCGAAGTCCGATTTTGTCTCCCTGAATGCTCCTTATACTCCCGATACCTACCATATCATCGGCGAAGCGGAACTGAAGCAGATGAAACCGTCGGCTATCCTGATTAATACCGCCCGTGGCCCGCTGGTGGACGAACATGCGCTGGTAAAGGCCTTGCAGGACGGAACGATTCATGGCGCCGGACTGGATGTATTTGAATTTGGCGACTATCCGCTGCCCGAATTGCTGGAAATGGAAAATGTGGTACTGACGCCTCATATCGGCACGCAGACGATGGATGTACGTATCGTTATGGCACGTACCGTTTGCAACAACGTAATCGGATTCCTGGAAGGCGACCGTCCTGTGTCACGCGTCATGCGTCCATGACGGCAGCTTTTGTGTTGAGCGAACTTCTCTCGG
Source organism: Parabacteroides sp. ASF519 (assembly GCF_000364265.2). Lineage (NCBI taxonomy): Bacteria > Pseudomonadati > Bacteroidota > Bacteroidia > Bacteroidales > Tannerellaceae > Parabacteroides > Parabacteroides sp. ASF519. The sequence goes on from NZ_AQFV02000006.1 coordinate 528,123, forward strand.
TGGCGAATCCGGAGAAGGCCGCTTTCCTGCAACGTTTTTTCAAGACGGGGCCCGGTGAGTATGCCGAAGGAGATGTGTTTCTCGGGCTGGTCGTTCCCCTCACCCGCAGTATTGCAAAAGCGAATAAGCAGACGCCTTTATCCGAGTTGCAGCTATTGATTGAAAGTGAATACCATGAAGCTCGCCTTTGTGCCCTGCTGATTGCGGTCGAGCAGTTCAAGAAGGCCTCTGAGGCCGACCGTAAGAAATTGTATGATTTCTATCTGGATAATGCCCGGCGCATCAATAACTGGGACCTGGTAGACGTTACCTGCCCACATCTGGTAGGCCTTTACCTGCTGGATAAAGACCGCACCCGATTATATGAACTGGCGGATAGCGACTGTTTGTGGGAGCAGCGGATTGCTATGGTTTCTACCGTCACTTTCATCCGTAACCGCGAATATACCGATACATTGGCATTGGCAGAAAAGCTGATGACGCATACACATGACCTGATGCATAAAGCGGTGGGTTGGATGCTCCGCGAAGTCGGCAAAAAAGACCGGGAAACATTAACCGACTTTCTCGAAAAACACGCTACACGCCTCCCCCGCACAGCTCTCCGTTATGCCATCGAACATTATCCGGAGGAACAACGGCAGTATTTCCTGAAGAAGAAGTAATGTATGAATGAAGAAATAAAAGAAAAACTCCGCCGGTGGGCGAATGAATATAATGTTAGCGGTTTTATCAAGGACGATCCTGTCCAGTTTCCCCATCGGTACACGGAGAAAAGGGATATTGAGGTGTCTGCTTTTATTACCTCCTGGATTTCTTACGGACGCAGGGAACTAATCCTCCGGAAAGCGAACGAACTGCATGATGCAATGGGCCTTAGTCCTTACCGTTGGATTAGGAATGAAGGATATAAGAACTTGGCGGGAAATTCGGTAGAACTCGGTAAGAGAGATACTTTTTACCGTTTCTACACCTACTCCCATCTACGTCAGTTGTGCGACCGGCTGAAAAGTATTTATGAAGAATATGACTCGCTGGAAGATGCTTTGTCTGCCAGCCCTTATCCGAATCCGGTGACAAAGATACAGGATATTTTCTCAGGAATCGAAGGGATTCCCGTACTGACGGGGACGTCTGCCTGTAAACGTCTTGCCATGTTCCTCCGGTGGATGGTCCGGAAAGATGGTATTGTCGACTTCGGCATCTGGGAAACAGCCATCAAACCGCATGAGTTAATCATCCCTTTAGATACCCACGTCCATCAGATTTCGCTGGAACTGGGATTGACTGAGCAAAAGAATGCTACCCTCAAAACCGCCGTCGAGATTACCGAAGCCTTAAAGAAGGTATTCCCTGATGACCCGTGTCTGGGGGATTTCGCTTTGTTCGGGTATGATATAAACCGGAGGTAAACTATATCCAACCCTGGCATCTTTTAGCGTCAATTAAGGGAGAAACTAATCCTCGGGTCATGACTTTGTATTATTCCCTGTACACCCTGGCTTATTAAGGTGTACACCTTGCGTAACTATCCTGTACACCCTGATCGATTATCCTGTACAGGGTAGTTTTAGTGGGTAAGGACTTTCGGGCTAGTTCCTTATTACTTTGAAGTTAGTTGTATACTATATTCGGGTTAGTTCTTACCCGGAGCATCTGTGTTGGTGGCTGATGACAGATAAGGTTGCAGATGAAAAGAATGTATCTGCAACCTTATATTTGTTGATTGATCGTAGTTTATGGGAAGAGGTGACAGATGGCAGATTGTTTCCAGAAACTTTATGTAGAACTATTTAATCTCTGCGCAATTCACCTGCGGTGTCCGGATACCCGGCTTCAGTTCACCGTTGACGATGATCAGGCTGTCACCTTTCAATACGGCTCCTGCCCCGGCACGGGCTAACTGTTCGTAATCTCCCTGCTCGGTCCATTCTTTGGTAAATGTGTTGTATTGTAAGAGGAATGTATTGAATTTGTACCATTCCACCGGATAATGCATGTACTCTTTTCCCTCTTTTATCAGCCTTTCGAGTCCTTCGAACTCTAATCTTTCTTCGGCCCGCTCCATATAGATGGAACGGTTGAGGGCTGTTAAGAAACGGCCGTAGTTGACGCCGCCCATAAGTAGGATTGAACTGTCGCCGTAAGCAATTGCGCAACCTCCGGTGAAGGTACGCCAGACTTGGCCCTTGACTGAAGGCAATTTAGTCTCCGTAGTCCAACTTTTTGTAGCCGGATGGTATGAGAGCATATCTGAAGAGACAATTGCATCTACATCCTTTCCATACGCATCCTTGGAAACAGGCTGAAAGCCGCTCGACAGGTAAATACGTACTCCGTCGGCCGACTGTTGGGCGGCTAAGACCGGTTGAAGGCGCGTCTGACCGGGGAAGTCCGGCAGTTTTTCCCAGTTTCCATCGAGGTTTTTGTTCAGTTTCATTGAATAGAAGCTATGACCAGGTTTCCCGTTCTCATTTCCTCCGGCTACATAGATCGTGTGGTCGATATAGGCCGCAGAAAGATTATCCATCGATACGGGAAGTGTATCCAATTTGCAAATGTGTGCCTTTTCATCGGACCTGGACATGGACAGCAGATAGACATCGGCTAAAAAATCGGTGCTGTTGTTTCCCCCTATGCAGACGATACCTTCCGGCGTCGTGACGGAGGCTCCGTAGGCAACTGGAAGAGGCAGGTTACCGGCTTTCTGCCATTGGGCGTTTTTGTCTGAAAGGTCGAGGGCGAATATATCGCTGTAATATCGTTTGGCTCCTCCCTCGGTGACCGGTTTGTCGGGGAAATTACAACCGCCGGCAACCAGCAGTATTCCGTTACTGATGCCGACAAAAGGGGCTGAAACCCCTAATGAGGCGGTGTCTGCCATGCCCGGCAAATCGGGTAGTTTATTCCAGGTACAGGTAATCATATGATTCGGTTTAGATGTTGGTGGCTGACTGCATCCGGCTAACATGACTGCCAGCAGGAGAAGACATCCGGTTAATATGGATTTGTTGTGCATGATACTATTGTTTCTTTGTCCTGAATGTTGAAGCCGGGAGTTCATCGCTGTTGACCAGGTTGGCACGGGTGAATGGTTGCCAGCCGTAGCGGACCAGCTTCGGATTCGTAACCTTCTCACTGCGGATTATCACCTTTCCATCGATTATTTCGGCCTGGGCGGGGAAGAATAACCCGTCGTGTTCCGCTATTTCGAATGTGCGTATCGGCTGCCCGTCGGAGGTGTGCAGGCCGTCGGCATAATCGAAGGTGATGTAGGTGGCGTTGTCCCTGAATTCGACTGAACGGAATAAAGGACCTGACGGAGTGAGTGCATGTCCGTATGTCTTGTTGAGTGCCCAACGGGCCAGGCGTTCCCCTATTTCGCGTTTGTATACCGGATGCACATTCAACGAATCTCCCCGGTCGCTGCTGACGGCCATGCCGCTGTTCGGAATCGTCTCCATCAGTTCACGTTGGCTGTTGCGGAACCAGGTCCAGCTCGGACGGTCGATGCTCGATAGCTGAACGTAATAGAACGGAAACTCTTCTCCCCAGTTTTTGCGCCAGCTTTCCACCAGCAACGGGAACAAACGTTCGTGTGTTTCGATATTCTGGGCATTCGATTCGCCCTGGTACCAGATGACTCCTTTGATCGGATATTGTTGCAATGGCTGGATTCCCGTTTCGTACAGATAGCAAGGCTCATACGGATGGCGTTGCAGTTTGTCGGATGATTTCTTCGTGTTGAGAACCGCACGACCGCGTACCCAGTCCTGGATAAAGTCGTTCTGTGTCCAGTTGTACAGTATATCGGTAAATTCGAATTCCAGTGTTTTCCGGTCTATCCAGGCTTCGGTACCCGACCCCCCTATGGCATTCAGGACGAGTCCGACCGGAACTTGCAGGCTGTCCGACAACATCCGTCCGAAGGCAAAGGCTACGGCCGAGAACTTATCGGCTGTCTGTTCGTTGCATGGTGTCCACCGGGTGTCGTGGTAATATTGCAGGCGGTTGAGGGAATCCATGGCAGAAATGTCCCATTCCACCGCATTCGTATACCAGCGGGGCTGCATATTGAAGAGACGTATCTGTGGCTGGCTGTCCGCATATTCGAGTAGTTCCTTACGCTGGCTGTCTGCCAGTTCGTCTACCCGGAAAGCCATGTTGGACTGCCCGGAACAGAGCCATACTTCGCCGACCAGTACCTCTTTATAGGTCAGTTTCTGTGAAGCCGGTGCTTTCTTTTTGCTTTTCTTTTCAGTGGCGGGCGAGGCTTCGATGGTCAGTTCATAAGGACCTCCTGCCTGTAACGGGTCGAGCGTGACAGACCATTTGCCGTTGGAGGCGGTTACAGACTCTTTCTTTTGTCCGGCAATCTGCACGGTTACTTTCTCACCGGCATTGGCAGTCCCGGAGATGAGTAAAGGTTTTTCCCGCTGTAAGACCATATTGTCGGAGTACGTAGCAGGCATACGGAGACCTCCGTAGTTGCCGGTCAGTTCCCCGTAAACCGTTTTGGCGAGGATACCGGCTCCTTCCGTGTTCGGATGAAGGGCATCGGGTAACAGGTCAGGGCGGTTGTACAGGCCTTCCTGCAAGTCAATCAGTCCGGTGTTGGCCAGCCGGGCTATTTCTTCGATTGTCTCCTGCTCCAGCCAGTACCAGTCACGGGTACCCGATTTGAAACGCGGATGCCGGTGTGAGATGGGGGTCATCCGGCAAATCCATATCCGACAATCCGGATTAGCTTTGCGGAACGACGCTATCAGGGAAAGATAGTCTTTCACGAAATGATCCCGGTAGTTGGGCCAGTTGCGTGGGTCGGTATCGTTCAGTCCGAGATGGATGACTACCCTGTCGCCGGCAAAGTCGAGTGCCGCTTTGTATTCTTCCTGCTCGCAGTAAGGGCGATGTCCTTTGTTGAGCAGCGTGGCACCGCTTTTACCGAAATTCACCACTTCGTAGTCGTCTCCCAGCATGCGTTGCAGTTGAGCCGGGTAAGAATTGACCTCCCGGTTCTCTATGCCTGCACCGTATGTCACGCTATTACCTACACAAGCTACCTTAATCTTATTCTGACCGTAGGCAGTTGTGCAAAGTAACAGGCATAATAGTAAAAGAGTTTTTTTCATTGTATGATAGTCTGTTTATTTCTTTTTATCCGGTGAATAGACCAGGCCGTCTACCGCCTTTTCACCATCCGGGGTGACAAAGACGAATGTGAACATCCATTTGTTTAGCCTGACTTCGGGAAGCGTGAACTTTCCGACGGGAAGTTTCAGGAAAACCTTGTTCCATCCCTTTTGCAGGTGTACTCTGAGTGGTTCCCTGGCAACACAGTTCTCATTCCCCAGCGCGATTTCATTCGATTTTACGGTATGGGTCGCAGTCCATTCCGGCGGAAGCAGTTCTTGGTCGTTCAGCCATACGCGACTACCTTTGTAGTCCCACTTGCCCTGCGGTGGCGCCAGGTCCATTTCCGAACGGCCGTAGTTCTGGAATTCTATCCAGGCCCCTGCTTCCTGGTCTTTGGGCGAATATACCCAGGTCCAGGCATAAGCGGTATGGTTTTCTTTCGGGTCTTTGTAAAAGCCGGGAACGAGTGTGCCCCATACGTGGCGCAGATAGATTCCGGCACCGATCGTTTCGTTTGTTTCGTAGGTTTTCCCGTCGTAGGTATAGCTGTTTTGCAAGGCTGTTTCGGGCGGGAACACGCTATTCAGGTCGCCGTTATTGGGGAATGCGTCGGTGATGCGCCATTTCACGTTTGTCTGTTTTACGTATGAAAACGGATAACCTTTGAAATGATGCTCTTTATGCCAGAGCATTCGTTGTTCGAATTCGGCAAAGGAAGTGTATGCGCGGCTGTCTTCGGAAGACAGGTTGGTCCCTTCTTTATCGAAGTATTCGTAGCCTCCTCCCCGCCAGGCACGGTCGGCTATGGCGAGCATGTTGGGATACAGGTGGTTTTCCCGTATCATGTTTTCTTCCGGTTGTACCAGGCGGTCGTTCCAGACGGCCAGGATGACACCTGCCATATCATCGCTACCTTCGGTATCCCCGTAGACGGTACTGTTGTATAAAGCACGGATGTCGGCAAAGGTATCGAAATGGTTCAGATAATGGAAACGGGAGTCGATGGCCGGTATTCCCGATTGGGCTTTTCCCCGGTAACTCCACAGGTGTGTCATATCTATTTCACCCGGTTGGTAGTGCCAGCCAGGGTTCCAGGAGATTGCTTTTTTGCCTTTCGACCGGACGAATGCGACCATCTCCGGCACAAACCGGGAATTGGTGAACTCCACTTCGTCGGTCCCGATATGCAGATAAGGCGTATCGAATGTTTCGCAGACTTCTTCTATGAGCAGTTTCAGTATTTTCATCCCTTCCGGACTTTGCATGTTGTGGCGGAAGGTCCGTTCGAAAGCGGCACTGTGCCCGGGCATGTCGAGTTCAGGTATCAACATCACCTGGTGTTGTTTGCAGAAAGAAACGAGTTCTTTGGCCTCTTTCAGGGTATAATATTTGCCTGGCATGCGGGTTGTGTTGATGCTGTCGTTTATCATCGGAAAGACTTTGCTTTCCAGGCGCCAGGACTGGTTCTCGGTGAGATGCCAGTGGAAAACATTGATTTTGTAACGGGATAAAATGGCTATTTCCCGTTTCAGTTCTTCCAGGGAGATATAACTGCGGCCTACGTCCTGCATGAATCCGCGGATACGGAAGGCAGGCCAGTCTGTAATCCGACATCCCGTGATATGGGCTCTGTTTCCTTTCTTTTCCGTTAGTTGGCGAAGGGTCTGGATGGCCCAGTACACTCCCTGTTCCGTGGTGGCTTCGATGGTGATACCCTGGGAGGATACTTGCAGTTTATAGGCTTCGTTTGCGTTCAGCTTTGCTTCCGGCAGTTCTTTTACAAGTTTTATTTGTAATTTGTGTTTGCTGGTGGGGTTGATGCCGATGTTATTCTCCTGCAACCAGGCCGTAACCATCTGCTCCGTATTTCCTTCCGCCAGGAGGGCGATTTCTTTTCCGGAAAACGTTTGCTTGTTCCAGTCTACCTGTTGCGGCCAGGGAAGCAAGTGCGGAATACCGGCAGCATAGGCCACCGGTATCCATACACATAATATGAACGTTATGAACAGCTTTTGTTTCATCGTATTTATTTAATCAGGTCTGTTAGTTTGACAGCCTGGAAGGTCATGTGTGCCACACTTGACTCGTAGAAGATACCGACTGTTTCCTTGTCGATCATGGACAGGCAGGAATATCCCCATCCTTCGTCTTCGTCCAGTAATACCTGATGTTCTGCCGGCCAGGTCAGACCACCGTCGAGACTGGCTTTGATCGTGATATGGTTGCGTCCTTTCGTAGTGTTCGGATTGGAGAACAATAACAGTTTCTTTCCGGTGATGTTGTCTTTCGCATCCACTTTGATGAGGCTTGCCATACAGACCGGTTCCTGTAAGGCGCTGCGGCTTGAAGGATGCTCGGTCCAGGTCTTGCCCAGGTCTTTGGTAACGGCTACGGCACGGCTGCCGCCACGGTTATCGCGCATGTTGAGCATGAGCACGCCGGGTTCAACTTCTGCCACCTGTGCTTCGGTGGTATTGGTGCGTGCCAGGTTATGCAGATGCCAGGTTTTGCCACGGTCTTTGCTGTACATCACGCCTGCATTCGGTACACGTGTCGCGTCGATGAACTGGATGGGGAAAACCAGCGTGCCGTCCTGCATGGTGATGCCGCGTCCCGGACCCTGCAACAGGAAATACCAGGAAGGGTCTTTCACCTGCGAAGTGATGTTGATAGGTTCGCTCCAAGTCTTTCCGTCATCTTCGCTCTTGACAAGCATCAATTGGGCCGTTTCATCGGGAGTCATGCCCGGCATGGAGTTCCACCAGGCGCGTCCGTTACCCATTCCGTGAGTCCAGGCGGCAACAATCCAGATGGTGTTTGTCTTTTCGTCTACCAGGATGGACGGGTCACCTACTCCGTTTTGTGCATGAGGCAGACCGCCGGTTTCACCGAAGGTCATGGCTACGCGCATCGGCTCCCAGGTTTGTCCCTTGTCCGTACTGCGGCTCACGCCTATGTCGACCATTTCCTGTAAGTCGACACTGCTGTTGTAACGGATATCGTAAACGCCGAGAAGCGTGCCGTTGTTGGTCGTAACCAGTCCCGGGATACGGAAGGCTGCCGAGCCGTCATCGCCTGCCTGGCGTACGCCGACGCCTACGCGACGGGGTGTTTCTGCTTTCCCTTTCCATTCGATGGCTGCGGGTTTGTTATTGATGGTGGCCTCCGGCATCGTGAAGGATACTCTCGACAATAAAGAGGTCTCCGGTTTCATTTCGATGCTTACCCAGAAGTAGTTGGGACCTTTAATCATTGGTTGTTTGGAAGACAGCCTGATTGTCTTTGCCGGGGCGGTAACTTCATCTTGTTTGACAGAATAAGAAGGGTTCGCTACCCGTGTCTTGCCCGGTGTATAACTGGTAATGTATGTCACCGGGTTGAAGTGCGTACCTTCCCTGGACGGTGCTTCCGTGCCGCTATAGAATAACCGTACGGCTTTTATGTCAGACAGGTTCGTCTCTTCTCCGAATTGGAGTGTGAAATTATTTAATACATCTCCCTTCTGAGCGGGAATACGCATTTCCAACAGTACATTGTCCGTACGGTCTATCAGAATAGGAATCTGCTGTTCCCTTACGTACAAGCTGTCTGCTGCAAAGGCGGTTTGTGCGATGAATAGAAGACAGAGATAAAAGATGCTTTTTTTCATGGTGATTGTTCTATATGTGTTGTTTGTTAAATACTGAGTCAAATATAATCATATTATTTTCAACTAATCCGTCATATTTGCCACTTTCGGTCGAAGGAAGCAAATCTGAATGAGTAAAGCGATTGCGACAAGTCCTGCCAACATGGCAAAGTCGTGCCCCAGGTTGCCGGCATCTGTCGATCTGCCCAGCAGGTCTGTAATGGCTGCCCCGGCAAATACACCGGTCATATTCATGATACCGTAAGCCGTAGCCCGGTAACGTGGTGAGATGAACTGGCAGAGTATCGGCATATTATTGGCATCAAAGATACCGAAACCGATACCGAAACACAAGCCTCCGCCTACAATCATCAGGAAGTTATGTCCGAAACCGAGCAATAACAGCGATGGAATGGTCAATGCCAGTCCGATAGCTCCGGTATAAACACGGCCGCGTACGTTGGTCTGTATCCATTTATCAGATAAGATACCGCCTGCAATGACTCCGATAAACGAAGATAAAGCGATTGTAATCGTTGATAACGGACCTGCTTCCGACATGTCGATTGACAGATTCTCGGAGAATAATGTCGGTAACCAGTTCTTGGTAGCCCAGCCCGGTAGACTCGGTGTAGCAAAATAAAGCAGGATAATCCAGAAAGAGATGTTCGTAAATAACATACCCATCCCTTTGAGAGCCCCTTTCACCGGATTCTCGACGGCAGCACCCGCCTCTTTGATTTTATGAACGATATGGTCTTTTTTATCTTTCAGGAACAGAATAAGAATCACACTGTATGCAATACCGACAATCCCGAACCAGTGGAAAGTCGTTTCCCAGGTAAAGGCGTTTGCCACTGTCGCACCGAAACCGCCTAAAGCCTGTCCGGTGTAAAGACCGGTCATGTGGATGCCTACTGCCAGCGAACGGGTTTTCCCCTGGTGGTAATCGGTTATCAGCGACAATCCTGCCGGGATATACAAGGCTTCGCTTACCCCCATGAGGGCGCGCAGGAAATAAATCTGGTTGAAAGTGGTGCAATAACCCATCATCAGCGTGACGAACGACCAGACGAACAGGCTGCCGACGATCAACCATTTGCGGTTTACCCTGTCGGCTATCATTCCCGCTACAGGGCTCATGAATCCGTATATCCACAGGAACACGGCCATCAGGCGGCCGAAGTTGGCTGCCGATTCCAGTTCGGTGATGTCTATCATCATCGCGTCTTTCATGGTGGAGAGCATTTGCCGGTCCATATAGTTCAGTAAGGCTACGCCCCACAACAGGCCGACAACTACCCAGGGATAGATTTTCTTATTGCTCATATCGTTTATTTTGAAAGCATTTCTTTACAAAGCAGGTTACATTTCAGAAGCATCCGGGGGATGTGGAACGGGCCTTTATACATATTACCTTTGGCCGGCTGTGACAATGTCCCGTCATAATGGAAATAGCCGTACCATTCCCCATATTCCCTGTCCGGGAAACGGGCGTATGTGTATTCATTAATCCTCCGGTGCATTTCAAGGTATTTCTTGTCGCCGGTAGCTTCATAGGCATAAAGTGTGGCGATGATGGCTTCGCATTGCGGCCACCAGAATTTCATATCGTGCCAGTATTCTTGCTGCGGAAGGTTCTTGCAGTCTTTGAAATAAGTGATTCCACCGTATGTTTTGTCCCAGCCCCATTCCCAGGCCCAGTTGAGGATAGTCAGTCCCATTTCTTTCAATTCCGGGTCCCAGTTGCGGTACTTGGCTTCTTCCAGGATGAACCAGGCTGTCTCGATGGAATGGCCCGGATTGATGGTTCGTCCGGGGATGGAGTCGATGAATTCGCCATTCGGTCCGACTGTTTCGAGGATTGTTTTGAATTCCGGCTTCATGAAGTCGCGACGGAGTTCGCTGATGGACTCGTCTATCTGTTTTGTCAGTATTTCATCGTCGATAGCTTCGCGGATGCGGGCAGCCGTATCAATCAGTATCATGCATAAGGAATGCCCTTTGGCGACGAAGCCTTCGCGGAATTTAGGTTCAAGCAATCCCGGTGTATTTTTATAATGAAGGACTTGTTTGAAGAGGTTGACTGCTTTCTCCGCATAGCTTTTGTCTCCCGATGCGATGGAATATTGCGCCATGGCGATAGCGGCAAAAGTTTCGGAAAAGACATATCTTCTTTTGCGGACCGGAACGCCGGTTGCCGTCACCTCATAAAACATGCGGCCATCCGTGTCGAAGCAATATTTCTCGATGAAATCAATGCCATTCTTACAAGCCTGCAACCATTCTTGACGTTTCTCTATATGATTGTAGGCATAGGCCAGGATGAAAGCGAAACGTCCCTGAAACCATACCGATTTGTTCGAATCCATCAGGGAACCGTCCCGGTTGAGGCAGGTGAAATAACCGCCGTTCTCTTTGTCGATGCCGTATTTCAGCCAGAAAGGCATGACATCGTTCACGAGGTCGTTTTTGTATGTTTCTTCCCAGTAACCCAGATATTCTGCCGGTTGGGATATGTTTGTTTTTGCTTCCATAGTCGTTAGAATTTGTTACATCTTTCAAAGAAATTGATAGCTTCGAGTTCAGCTTTCATAGCCGCTTCTTCGGCATCGGTCATATTCTGGAACGGTGTACGGTTTTTGCCCAGGTCCAGACCAATCAGTTTCATGATACGCTTGCCTCCTACGATGTTTCCGCGGTAATGACAGATTACGTTAATCACATCCTGTGAGAAGTTTTGTTTTTCGCGGGCTGTTTCCAGGTCTCCGGCTTCCCAGGCTGTGATGATGCCGACCAGCTCCTTACCGTTATAGTTGGTTGTTCCGCCGATGCCGCCTTGTGCGCCACCCATAGCCAGGCAGGGCAGAATAGTTTCGTCCTGTCCGTGAAGCATGTCGAATTTGCCGTCTTTATATAACCTGCACTGGTTATATTCGTAAAGGCTTTCATAGGTATATTTGATTCCTGCGAAATTAGGGATGCGTCCGTCTACAGCTTTTAAGAAATCTACCATTGAAAGGAATGCGCCGTTGAATGCCGGAATATGATAATAATAGAAAGGCAGTTCCGGTGCCCCGCAAGCAATTTCTTCGCAATATTTCACCAGTTCTTCCACACGGTTTACTTTAGGGAACGGAGAAGCCATGGCGCCTATCCCCCATGCTCCGATCTTTTGTGCGTGGGCAGCCAGGTTGCGGCTGGTCTTTACACAAGTACTACCTACATGTACGATTACTTTGAACCCTTCCGGCACAACTTCCATCCATCTTTCGGCCAGTTTAATACGCTCTTCTTCCGTCAGCATATAGCCTTCGCCCGATGAGCCGTTGATGAAAACACCTTTCAAACCGTTGTTGGCTAAAAGTTTGGCATAGGCTTCAATGGGTTCGTAATTCACTTCTCCATTTTCATAAAACGGAGTAAAAGGGGCATCAATCAGACCTTTAATCTTTTCCATGGTACGCAGTATTTAATAGTTGTTATGTGTGTTATTTTAAATATGAGGCAAATATAATAAAATAATTTAATAATTGCTGTAGCGATATGAAATAATTTGTGCTAGATGGTGTATAAAGTTACCTGTAAACCGGCTGTCGATAAAAACAGGTCGGTTTACAGGTAACAGTTAGATGAAATAGATTATTCGTAACCTGGTGTTTGAACCAGCTTGGGGTCTTTGTTCAACATTTCTGTTTCAATGGGCCAAAGCACTTTATATGACTCTGCTTCGCTTAGGATAGGCTCGGTTGTTCCGATGCTCCCTTCTTTACAGAATACTAAATGTTTGCCTCCTTTGGTGAGGGTCATACGCCGTACATCCCACCAACGCTGTCCTTCTCCAACGAATTCTTTATCTTTTTCGTTGAGGATTGCCAGTTCGTTCGTTGTGAAATCCGCATTTACATAACCGTACTTGCTAATATCCCAATTATTACCATACGCGCGTTCGCGAATCATGTTGATATATTTAGCCACATCGCCATTCTGCATATTCTCAATTTCGGCAAGCATCAGGTAGACGAGAGGTAAACGGTAAATAACAGCATCCGCATCCCATACGTACTGGTTAGTGCTTACATTGAAATGTCCCATTATTTTCCTTAAAAAAGTACCGGCCAGTTCTCCGTTCGGATGTTCGTCGGAAACCTGATAATAAGCTGCCAGAAATGTAGCATCGCGACGACTGTCTGCTTTATCATATTTCAGGAACATCTCTTTTTTAAACTCATGTCGTTGTTGCGCGGTGGTCCCAACCTGAAGAGTATCGCCCATCAGAACACCATCTTCGCTATTATAACCGATTGTTTTGAATTGTCCGGTTTGGTAATTGTACATGAAACTGGTATAGCTGTTAGCCGCTTCACCTTCAGTGTATCGTACAGCCATAATGATTTCGGAATTACCTTTATTTGTGGAGGAAAATACATTGGTAAAATCCTCTTGCAACGACAAACCGTAATTGTTGACAACATTCAATAAATGATTTTTGGCTATTGCCAGATCTGCTTCATTGGCCTGATTGTCATCGGTCGACACTTTTGCGTTCCAGAGATATACTTCTCCCATCAGGCATTCGGTAGCAGCCTTTGACCAATAGGCTTTCTTGTTGCTTCTGTTGGATGGGTCGAAGGAATTGTTGTCTCCGAAATATTTCAATGATTCTTCGAGGTCTGATTTGATTTGTGCCATCATGGCGGAACCACTTGCACGGCCTTCGTATAAATCTTCCGGATTGAAATTTCCGTTTACGACTTTGTTCGGGTCCAGTTGCAACGGGGCTGTTCCGTAAGTCCTGTATAAATCGAAGTAGTGGAAAGCCCGTAAGCCGTAGGCCTGGCCCAGGTAATAAGCCTTGTCGGCATCCGACATATAAGTGGCTTCTTTCGTATTTTGAAGGAAAATATTGATATTAGCTATGAGACCATATAATTCTCCCCATTTGCTTACGCCTGAAGTAACGGCTGAAAGTTTCTGTAGTTTCAGTCCTTGGTCGGATACACTGGTGCCATCTATGGCTAATGTTTCCACATTGGAACCACCGCGGACTTCACCGAAAATAAACTGGTGCTGGTATGTTTTGTCACGCAGGTTTTTATGGAGTCCGTCCATATATCCTATGATATGCTCCGGCTTTGTCCAGTAATTCGAACTACCGTAATAGTCGATAGGCGACAAGTCAAGTGCATCACAAGCGCTACACAGATAAACTGTTGTCGCCAGAACACCGAATCGTATTGTTGATTTTAAGATATTCATATTGTGTATACTTTAAATTATTATTACTATTGAATTAGAAAGTAACGTTTATCCCAAATAAAACTGAGCGGGGCAGGGCATAACCGGATCCAGCCTGGCCGTTGGCTGCCACTTCAGGTGTTGCCACATTCTTGGCTCCGGTCAGATATCCGAGATTTTGTCCTGTGATAGAGACAGACGCTTGTTGCATTTTAGCCATATCCGTCCATGTTTTAGGCAGCGAATAACTTAACGACAATTCACGTATGGCAAGATAATTCCCTTTATAGGCGAAAAGGGTGGACGCTGTGTTATAATTGCCTTTCCCTAACTGGTCTGCCCAAAGGAAACGCGGATATTTTGCATTGGGATTGTCTTCCGACCATGTGTCGTAGTATAATTCGGCCGGTACATTGTAGGAACCTTGCATACAGCCCATATACCAGGGTGTTTTACTTTGGGCAGAGTTCTCATAAATCCAGAAGTCGAGGGCAAAGTCAAAGCGGGCATACAGTTGTAATCCTTTCCAGCGCAAGGTTGTATTGAAGCCGCCTGTCCAATGCGGATCCGTATTTCCGACTTTTACTCTATCGTACTGGTCGATTACACCATCGCCGTTTACATCTTTCCATTTAACATCACCCGGTTGGATCGGTAGGTTGCTGGTACCGTTTTGTTCGCTTGCGCTAAGGTTATCCCATACTCCTGTTCCATAGAGAGTCTTGTCTCCCAGGTGTTTGTCAATCAGGTTGGTTGGAATTTCGTCTTTCGATTTGTAAATACCTTCGGCTTTATACATATACAGAACATTAGGTTCATATCCTTCCTGATAGCCACCGACCCAGATTTTTTCATATGAACCGTCTGGCAGTTTATTGCCGGAATAGATTTCGAATGCATCTTGTCTGTTTCTTTCCAGATTATTATAAGGCAACGATACGATTTTATTCTTGTTGAATGAAATATTACCGCTGGCAGTCCATGACCAGTCTTTGTTCTCGAATATTTTTCCGGATAATTCAATTTCAAGACCTTGATTACGTAACTCCCCGTTGTTGTTGGTTACAGAGGAGAAGCCGGTTGAAGTCGGAAAGCTCAGATTGGCATATTTATCGGAAGTCAGGCGGTTGTAATAAGTAAAATTGGTTGTCAGCCTGTTTTCAAAAAAGCTCATATCGAGACCTGCTTCAAATGTCGCTGTCTTTTCCCAGCGTAATCCGGCATTAGGCAGACTTCCTATGAGGTAACCGATGTTGCCATTGTATGTCTGCGTGTTGTAAGAGCCTTGCAGCGTATACTCTCCGATACCAGAGGCATTTCCGTTGATACCATAACTCATGCGTAATTTACCAAAGGAAAGGACTGGCAAATTGTCTTTTACAAAATCTTCGCGTCCAAATATCCAACCGGCCGAAACGCCTGGGAAGAATCCCCAGCGGTTGTCTCCCAGTAAAGAAGAATAACCGTCACGGCGGAAAACAGCTGAAAGTAAATATTTATTCTTAAAATCATAATTTAAACGTCCGAAGAAAGAAAGTATTCTCAGCTGTTTATGTTCTGAATCTATTGTACGTTTGTTTTCGCCTTTATCTGTAAGTCCTAAATCTCCAAAGTCATCTGTCGGTGCACCCTGACCTTCCGCTTTATAATACCGGTAGTATTTATCGTAATATTCGGTACCCAACATTAAATCAACGTTATGATCACGCGCAAAAGTTCGTGTGAAATTTAGGACGGCATTGTAAGTTTGTCTGAAATCACGGCTGTAATCAGCTTTGCTGCTGCGTGTACGGTCGAATACCCCAGGAGTTTTCTCGTAATCTTTTGTAAAAGATTCTGTTAATTGCTCGGCGTAATACCAATTGGCAGATGCGTTAAGTGTTAATCCTTTCATTAGGTCAACCTGAAATGCCTGTACCATCGTGAACTTGTCGGACTGGTTAAAATTCTCCCATTTTTCCGGTTGATAGGACTGGTTTCCGTCAGCGGTTCCCGGTCCTAATTGCATGTTGCCTTCTTCATCTTCGAAGATAACCGTAGGAGGTAAAGACATGATACGACCGAAATAGTTTGCTTCCGACCCGTTTGATCCCGGCATGTTTTTCCAGTTTGCACGGTTGTAATTCAGAGAGGATTTGGAGGTCAGCCAATCTGCAATTTTGTAACTTGCATTAGTTACAAATGAATACCGTTCGTAGTAAGTATTAATAGGGACGGCTTCCTGATGATTGTATCCCAGACCTGCATAATAAGTAGCACGATCATTTCCTCCGGACATATTTATGTTATAATCTTGAGTGAGAGACGGGTTGTTCAGGTTATAACTGGCAAGGTCCGTGTCTTTGTAAATAATTTCTTTTCCGGTGATCGGGTCTGTCATTTTTTGCCATCCTTTTTCCAGAAGGTTAGCGTTCTCGTTACTTAAAAACATAGGACTGTACACTGATTTTCCATATACGTTACCGGTACCATAAGGTTGTGCCCCTTCCAATGAACCGCCTGAATAAGGACCGTAGCCTTTTACAGTTCCATTTTTGTCGGTAAAGAGATTACCCGCATTATAGACGGCTTGGCGTAAAGCCGAGATATATTCGCCTCCATTTAAAAACTCATAAGGCATATAAGCATAGTTTAAACCGACTTTAGCCTTAAAGTTTATTTCCCGGTGTCCGGCCTTTCCTTTTTTAGTTGTGACGAGAATTACACCGTTACTGGCACGTGCTCCGTAAATGGCAGTTGCTCCCGCATCTTTCATAACCTCCATTGATTCTATGTCTTCCGGGTTTATGTCATTTAAGCCGTCACGCAATTGTCCGTCGACTATAACCAGAGGTGATCCTGTTCCATCGAGGTTAGTACCACCACGGAGGACGATTGTCGGAGCGGCTCCCGGACTTCCCGATGATTGGATTACTTTCAATCCGGAGACAGCTCCGGAGAGTGCTTGCGCCGGATTGGAGAACAAACCTACATTTAATGTTTCTTGTTTGACTTTTGCTATGGAATTAGTCGTTTTGGAGCGTAGCTGAGTTCCGGAATAACCGGTAACAACGACTTCATCCAATGTTTGACTATCTTCATTAAGAATGATTTTTAATACTTGTTTATCTGTCGCTGTAATTTCAACCGTTTTGTATCCGATGAAGGAAACTACGAGTTTAGATCCTTTTTTCGCTTGTAGAGTGAAATTACCATCCATATCCGTTACGGTTCCGTTTTGTGTTCCTTTTTCAACTACGGAAGCACCTGGCACGGTCATATTTAGGTTATCAAAGACAACCCCTTTAACACTTATACTCTCTTGAGCCCATGTAATAACCGGTAAAAGAGAGAATAGTATTAGAATAAAAAGATTCTTCTTCATAATGATGTTATTTTTGTTTGAATCGTATAAAGGAGTAATACAATAATCCTTTTGTTTTAAAATAAATCGATTAATACGGCAGTTTTTTAGCCGTGGGAACATTTGCATTCAATGTACGTTTAGTAGCATTCGGGTAGATTCATCTCATTTTCATAAGCATTGATTTTTAGGTGATACATATTTTTATTTTAATTCGATAGAGAATCTGAAATGTTTTCCGACTTTTGGATATAATTGAATGGGAAAGAGTAGGATAAGAGTACGCCAGAGTTCATACAAGACTCAGGTGTTGAATGAAGCTTATATGTTTTTTATAAATATGATATATGTGTCTATGTTTTGTATATCATTGTTTATATGCAATATTATGTGTTTTGCGGAATTAGGAAAGTTTTGTATTACAGATTGTTTTATTTGAAGAATGCCTTCTAAATGGATCTTTTCTGCGATATATATGAAATAATTTTCTGTTTGTGGAGTATATTATTAAAAATATTTATTTATATTTGCGCTGTATTTAAAAAAAGAGCGAAAAGGGTATTGTGAGCTGACAATGAAAAAGAGTTTTTTTGGTACCTAATTCCTACTTTGATAATATGCTAATTTTATATCTTTATTAAAGTGATATGTATGAATGAGAAAGATAAATATGATCTGTTTATGCTCAAAGGGTTGGATATTAGCGATCTAAATGATATTCTTAATCACGAAATATCATCAGTCTGGTTACAGGTGAAGGATGTTATTCATTGTAATGAACCTGAGTCTTGTATGAACTATGGCTTACTTTTTCATTATAATAAGATGAATTAAAATAAACTTATGATTTTCGAATTTTTAATGAATCAGCTATGAGGATGCCGGAGATCTCTGTTAATATGCCAAAACACTCTCTTTTTGTATCTTAGTTCTTAAAAGACTATGATATTCTCTATTTTTTTGTTTAAAAGGAAACCTTGTTTTTGAAAGTAAGTCTCATCTTTGGCTTATGAATGGGGCTTATATGAACGTTTATTGTCGATTTTTTTTATTTACTCAGAGGACTATTTGAAGAATATTTATCTACTTTTGTTTATTCAAATTTATAGTAGACAAAAAAGAACACCATGAATACAAAATTCCTTATCACGGCCGATAGCAATCGTAGTGCATTATTAAAAAAGAAGATTATACATTATTATATAGCCAATGGCGATGCCACAATTGCAGAGTTATGCAAGGAAATGGATTTGAGTATTCCTACCGTAACGAAATTGGTAGGAGAATTACTAGATGACGGTTATATCCTGGATTTTGGAAAACAGGAGACAAATGGAGGACGCAAGCCGAATATCTATGGTTTGAACCCGGTTTCCGGTTATTTTGTCGGAGTGGATGTTTTCCGGAGTAAAATTAATATTGCAGCAGTCGATTTTAAAGGAGACAAGCTGCGTGTGGAAGAAAATATCCCGTATTCATTGGAGAATACGCCGGAGGCTTTGGAGATGTTATGCAATCTAATTAATGATTTTATTGACCGGTTGAGTGTCCCTCGCGAAAAAGTATTGGCGGTAGGCGTTAATATTTCCGGGCGTGTCAACCCTGTGTCAGGTTATAGCTACAGTATTTTCTATTTCGAAGAGAAACCGTTGTCCCAGATTCTGGAAGAACGCATTAATATAAAAATTTATATCGAAAATGATACTCGTGCGATGATGTATGGTGAA
Organism: Parabacteroides sp. ASF519; assembly: GCF_000364265.2. Taxonomy (NCBI): domain Bacteria; kingdom Pseudomonadati; phylum Bacteroidota; class Bacteroidia; order Bacteroidales; family Tannerellaceae; genus Parabacteroides; species Parabacteroides sp. ASF519. The sequence goes on from NZ_AQFV02000006.1 coordinate 547,195, forward strand.
TATATGCAGGGTGTCGTAAAGGGTGAAAAAAATATATTGTTCATTAATATGGGATGGGGATTAGGACTTTCCATCTTTATAAACGGTGAACTGTATTATGGTAAGTCCGGTTTTTCCGGTGAATTCGGGCATTTCTGTTTCTTTGATAACGAAATTCTGTGCCACTGCGGTAAAAAGGGATGTATTGAAACCGAAGCATCCGGCTCTGCCTTGCATCGTAAGTTGCTGGAACGTTACCGCGAAGGTAGCAGTACTATTCTCGCTGAGAAAATAGAGAAAAAGGAGAAGATAAAAATGGCCGATATGATAGAGGCAATCCAGAAGGAAGATGTGCTTTGCATCGAAATCCTGGAAGAAATGGGTGAGAAGCTGGGTCGTGGAATTGCCGGGCTTATGAATATTTTCAATCCGGAGCTGGTGGTACTCGGCGGAACTTTGTCTTTGACCAGCGAATATATCAGTCTGCCTATTAAAAGTGCGATACGGAAATATTCACTGAATCTGGTTTCTCAGGATACTGAGATCAAAGTTTCTAAGTTAGGAGAACGTGCAGGTGCATTAGGAGCATGTCTGCTTTCCAGAAGTAAAATGCTTGGGATGATTCATTATTAATTTGTCGGTCTGTTATCTCAATATTCCCCACTATTTTATTGAAGTGGGGATTTTTCCCCATTACAGTGGGGAATAAAACCCGTTACAGTGGGGAAAAAGTTTCATTGGGATGGAACTATAATTGAAATACCTTAAATATCCTATTAAGATCAACTTAGACAAAATAAATTGTCAGTGTTCGTTTTGATTTAAATATTAGCTTCGTATATTTGCTGCTATGCTAACAAAATCTATCAACGAGGAACTATTAGTGAAGGAACTGGTCCAGGGAAGCCAAGATGCTTTTCAGGCAATATTCATGCACTATTATCCTAAAGTCCACAATTTTGTATACGGCTTGGTTAAATCGCAACAAGATGCGGAAGATATTACCCAGGAGGTTTTTTCAAAAGTGTGGGGAAGTCGCAGTATGTTTGCCGATGTCAGGAATTTGGGAGCTTATCTGTTCATTTTATCTAAAAATACTACTTTTAATTTTTTGGAGGCTCGACAAATACGTATAGAAAGGTTGAATGAAAAGCCTTTTGAGGAAGAGGCTCATGACTCACCGGATGAAGATCTGATAGCAAAAGATTTACAACTTTTGATAGATATGGTAGTGGCTAATATGCCGCCTCAGCGTAAACTGATTTATCAGCTGAGCCGTGAAGCGGGATTATCGAATGCAGAGATCGCAGAGAAATTGGATCTGAGCAAGAAGACGGTAGAGAATCACTTGAATCTGGCGTTAAAAGAGTTAAGAAAAATCTTATTATACCTATTGATACTTTATTTGTGTTAAAAAATTAGGGGTGAATAGCATGAGAGTAGTCTTTATAATATAATCGTAAAGGAGAAATGAGTTATATAAAAAAAATAGTTGATTATTTCTTTCACCATGATCTCCCGGAGGAGATGAACTGGAAGATACATCGACGGCTATTGAAAAAAGAGGACAGACCGGAAGTTGATGAGGCATTGCAATCGGTTTGGGATACTATGGGATTTCCGGAAATGAATGAAGCTCGTCCCCGGCAGGCTTATTCCATATTGAGTAGGAATTTAGGTTTTACGGAACAGAAAAAATCTGCATCAAAAAATGTGCGGATCATGCCGTTTTGGGTAAAACTGACAGCTATATGGCTTTTACCATTGATTATGTTTTCCACATCCGTTTATTTTTATTGGCAAGCAACCAGTGTGAAAGATGTGTTGGCGACTGTTTCGCTGATAGAACATTTTGTTCCTGCGGGAAAGCGTGAGCAGGTTGTTTTGCCTGATAGTAGCCGAGTTTGGTTGAATTCCGGTAGTGTACTGATATACCCTTCTATATTTGTGGGAGACAGACGTGAAGTTTATTTGTCAGGTGAAGGTTATTTTGAGGTGGAAAAGAATGCGGAACAACCGTTTATCGTTAAAGCCCGGACACTGAATGTCGAGGTGTTGGGTACCCGGTTCAATCTTTTTGCTTATCCTGAAATAGGGCAGATTGCGACTACGCTTGAAGAAGGGGCTGTACAAGTCCGTTTGCAGGATGAAGAGGGGAAAACTTTTCACCTGGTGCCTGATGAGCAATTGGTCTATTATATAGAATCCGGAAGCGTTGATGTGAGAAAGGTTGTTTCTGCCGATTATTCTGATTGGCGTGAGGGAGGTTTGCTGTTTGATAATTATTCATTCACTGATATTATTCGTATCCTGCAACGTACATATGGATTGGATATACATTTGCAGACATCTGCCTATAATAAGAATCTGCTGACAGTTCATTTTAATAAAAATGAATCGGTAGAAAATATATTCATGCTTCTGAAAGAGTTGATACCCGGTCTGGAATATAAAATTGACGGGAAAAGTATTTATCTGAAATAGGAAACAATAAAAAAATCACATGTAATTTGAAAAAGTTTTACGATTGATTGGGTGCAACGTTTTTTCCATCTGTCATTATAGATGAGTACGTACTCAAATCGGTGCAATTGTTTAACTATTTTAATTACATATGAAGAACAAACACAAATCCAGACGAATTGGAACCTATTGTCTGAGCTTTTTGATCGCAGGTTGCCTGCAGATCAATGCGCAAAAGGTCTCCTTTAGTGAAGGGACTGTTTCTTTAAAGGAAGCATTCCAAAAGATTGAAGCTTCATCCAAGTACAAAATCGCCTATAATGGCACACAGTTGGATGTAAACAAGAAAGTTGTGCTTAATCAGAAAAATGTGGAAGTATTGGATGTATTGAGTCAGGTGCTGGCTGGTACAGGCTATACTTATTCGGTAAAAGGTGACTATCTCGTCATTACCTCTCCCTCCCAAAATGCGGTCAATCAGAAAGTAAAGAACGTAAAAGGTGTTATTGTCGATGAAACAGGCGAGCCTGTTATCGGTGCAAACGTCGTTGTTTCAGGAACAACGAACGGTACGGTTACTGATTTTAACGGTAATTTCTCGTTAGAAGTTCCGGAAAATGGCACATTGGACGTTTCTTTCATCGGTTATCTGACACAATCGGTATCTCTGAAAGGGAAAAGTGATTTTCGTATTACATTGAAAGAAGACACCCAGAAACTGGACGAAGTAGTGGTTGTCGGTTATGGTACCCGTTCCCGTAAGAGTATTACCGGATCTGTGGACCAGGTGAACAGCGAGATTTTTGAAAATCGTCCGGTAACCAATGCGACTCAAGCGTTGCAGGGAGCTTCTGCCAACCTTATTATCCAGAGCAAAAATGCGAATCCGAACGATAACAGTATGAACATCAACATCCGTGGTGTCAGTACGATGGGGAACAATGACCCGCTGATCGTTATCGACGGATTGGTATCGAGTTCATCGACTCTGAACAATCTGAACCCGAACGATATTGATAATGTATCTGTCCTGAAAGATGCAGGTAGTGCAGCCATCTATGGTTCCCGTTCTGCAAATGGCGTTATTCTGGTAACGACTAAAAAAGGTTCCAAAGGCAGTAAACCTGTTGTGGCGTTCAATGGACAGGTCGGTATCCAGGACCCGCATATTTTATTTTCACCGGTCGAAGGCTGGCAAAACGCCATGTTGAGAAACCAGGCAAATATGAATGTGGGTAGTGCCCCCCAGTTCACACCAACCCAGATTCGCGATTTGTATGATCACCGTAATGAAGAAGAATGGTTGTATGACCAAATCATCAAATCCGGTCTCCAACAGAACTATAATATAAATGTGTCCGGGGGTAGTGAAAATACGACCTACATGGTATCCGCCAGTTACTATAACCAGGAGAGTAACTTCCAGGGTAGCTTCGGTATGGAACGTTATAACTTCCGTAGTAATCTGAGTACGGAATATGGACGCTTTAAGTTGACATCCTTGATGGCTTATAACCGTCGTAAAGACAGAACTGTGGCCGGTGGTACAGGAAACACGATCATCAACTCATCCCGTGTCCCTTCTTATTATTACTACAAATTTATGGAAGGCGACAAATATCTGGTCAATGATATAGTCGGCGATGACAACCCGTTGGCATTGTTGCAGGACGGCGGTTATGAGAAGAAAGACGAAGACAATTTCATCGGAAGTATGAACCTCGATGTTAAGATCATCGATGGTTTGAAAGCAACCGGTTTGGTAGGTCTGGATTTGACTCAGCATCATCGTTATCGGCGCGACAAGAAAGTGCCGTTGTATTCTTCTGCCGATTTGGAGAATCCGGTACTGTACATGCACTCCAATACAATGACTGAAGATTATAATGAAAAGCGTTATACTCTGAGTACACAATTCTTATTGGATTTTAACCGTACATTTAATAATGCCCATAACGTAAGCGCATTGGTCGGTGTTTCAAACGAATCTTACACAAAACAAGCAAGCCGTATTGCCTGGGAATACACGGATGAAGACCTGGGATTGCCGACAACAGACGAATCCATCCAGAATAAAGATAACAAAAACTCGAACAATGATACGGACCAGACAAGCATTACTTCCGTATTTGGTCGTGTAGGCTATAATTATATGGATAAGTATTATGGAGATGTCTCTTTCCGTTATGACGGTTCTTCAAAATTTGCCAAAGATCAGCGCTGGGGGTTCTTCCCTTCGTTCTCTGCCGGCTGGCGTTTGTCTGAAGAAGCCTTTATGGATACGTATAAGAGTAACATCGGCGATTTGAAACTGAGAGCATCGTACGGTGTACTAGGAAATCAGAATGTGGACAATTATTCTTACCAGACTGTCTATCAGATGAACAACAACGGCTATGTATTCAATGGCATATCTGTCCCGGGAACGAGCTATACGGATGGTAATGCCTTCCTGACATGGGAAAAATCTGCTAACTTTAATATCGGTGCCGATGCCACTTTCCTGAATGGGAATTTATTCTTATCCGTAGACTATTTTGATAAGAAGACATCTAATATATTGTTAACACCGGAAGTTTCGTCTATCTATGGCGGTTCTGCAGCCAAGGAGAATGCTGGCGAAATGAAAAACAGAGGTTGGGAATTAACGATCAACTACAAATTAAATTCTGGCGATTTCCAGCATAACTTCAATTTCAATGTTTCCGACTCAAAGAATAAAGTGACCGATTTCGGAGGAAAAGAACGTATTGACCAGAATGACCAGTTGTATAAATTGATTCGTGAAGGGCAGCCGTTAGGTTCATATTTCGGTTATAAAACAGACGGATTGTTCCAGAGTTACGATGAGATTGCGAACAGTGCGCTGCCGGTAGGAGCTTCCGTTCAGCCCGGTGATGTGAAGTATGTCGACCAGAACAACGATGGTGTCATCGATGAGAAAGACCGTGTAATATTGGGTAATGCATTTCCGCGTTATACATTCGGTTTCACTTATAATATGACATGGAAAGGTTTTGACCTGAACGTCATGCTGCAAGGTGTGGGCAAACGTTCCATGTATCTGCGTGGTGAGTTGATAGAACCATTCCACTCAAACTATTCCTATTGTATTTATCAACATCAGTTGGATTTCTGGACTCCGACAAATCCGGATGCCCAATGGCCTCGTTTAGTTGCCCCAGGCTCATCTTCTTCTACGAACAACTGGGGTATGGCCGGATCAGATATTTATTTGTTGAATGCAGCTTACTTACGTGTAAAGAATATCCAGATCGGATATACCTTACCGAAGGCACTGACTCAGAAGTTTGGTGTACAGAAATTACGTGTCAGCGTAAATACCGAAAATCCGTTGACATTTACCAAGAACTCATTTATCGATCCGGAATCTTCTGAATTCGGCAGCGATATGGGGGGCATCGGTGGCATTGGGGCAAACAGCGGACGTAACTACCCGACACTGACTTATTATGGATTTGGTTTGGATATAGAATTTTAAGACATAGACTTTGTTATGAAAATGAATATTTTGAAATATTTGCCAAGTATAGCATGCGCTATACTTGCATCATTCGTATCTTGTAATGATTTGGATCTGGCTCCTACCAATAAGTTTACGGATTTGAATTACTGGACTTCCGAGGCAAAGGCTTCTTCCGTATTGAGCATGGCTTACAGTCAGATGATGAGTTCTGGCTATTTCTTCGCAGACGAACGGTTATCGGACAACTTATACGAAGGGCGTGGTAGTACGGATGAGAAACTGATTATTTCGGGTCAGGCAAACGCCGCTTTGGGACGATTCTCTGAAGATTGGAAAAAATGTTTTGAAGGCATTAAAACATGCCACACATTCCTGGAAAATGTTGATCGTGTCCCCGACATGGATGAAACATTAAAAAACAGGATGAAGGCAGAAGCACGTTTCATTCGCGCCATGCTGTTCTTCCGCCTGGCTAATAATTATGGCGATGTTCCTTTGTTTGACTATACACTGACAATCGAAGAGGCTAATACGATTGCCCGCTCGCCGAAAGCGGATGTTATCAAGTTTGTCCGTGACGAACTGAATGATATTGTCGGTACATTGCCGACAAGACAGGAATATGCGGCAGCTGATAACGGCCGGATCACAAAAGGGGCTGCTATGACTCTGCTCGCCCGTACTTATCTGTATGAGAACGACTGGCAGAATGTTTCGTCTGTCTGCGAGAAAATAATCAATGGCGAATATGGTGAATATGCATTATTTTCAAGCTATGCAGGTCTGTTCTTGCCGGAAAACGAATACAACAGCGAAGTGATCCTGGATATGGGATATCTGCTGAATCTGAGAACCTGGAGTGAAATGTACGATGGGATTCCCTTGTCTGTGGGCGGACGTGTAAACGGTTTTGCTCCGACACAGGAACTGGTGGACGATTATATCATGAAAAATGGCCGGTCGATTCATGAAAGCGGTTCCGGCTATAAAGAAGACGATCCCTACATAAACAGAGATCCTAGATTGCAGGCTACTATCGTTTACCATGGTTACCAGTGGACAGACGGTAACGGCAAAACGTCCACAATTTATATCAAACCGGGTTCTTCTGCCGATGCAGGTGCTGCTAATCTGGATGAATATATCGGTCCGGGACAGAACTCCACCGCTACAGGTTATTATCTCCGTAAATGGTTTGATCCGACCGCTCCGGCAGGTCTTGCTTCCGGCTTGAATCTGATTCTGATGCGCTATGCCGATGTCTTATTGATGTATGCTGAAGCAAAAACAGAACTGGGTGAGATGAACGAAACCGTTTGGAACAAGACGATCCGTCCGATCCGCGAACGTGCCGGTTTCACAGACGCTTCTGCTTTGAATTACCCGGCTTCAGGTGATATGCAGACTATTGTACGCCGCGAACGCCGTTGTGAATTGGCTATCGAGGGGACAAGACTCTATGATATCCGTCGTTGGAAAACGATCGAGACGGCACTAAATGGCAATCCTCGCGGAGCTAAATTTGCTGCGGATAATACACAGTATATCCAATTGGATAAGAGATCTTTCAATAAAGATAGAGATTACTTGTTCGCTATTCCGCAGTCACAACGGGATATCAATAAGAATCTGACTCAGAATCCGGGATATTGATTAAAATTTTAAATCCAAAAAATCTAAGAGATATGAAAATAATATCTATAAAATATATGATGCTGTTCGCTTTTGCTATGGTCTTTGCGGCATGTAGCAGTGACGGGGAAGTGAGGCATTTGGGCGTGACTGCCGTTAAAGCGTTATATGAACCGGATAATGGGAAAGCCGTTGTCCTGCAAGCATCGGCATCGGCTTCTTTGTATTTTGAATGGGAGCCGTCGTTAGCCGAAGATGGTGGTGCTGTGTTGTACGAAGTTGTTTTCGATAAGGCGGATGGTGATTTTTCCGATCCTGTTTCTATAGTTACTGCCGACAACAATGGCGGAACTAATCATGCAACGATCACACATAAACAGTTGAACCAGATCGCCGCTTCAGCAGGGATCGGATCTGCGGAAGAAGGGACTCTGAAATGGACGGTGTATGCCTCCAAAGGTATTAATCCGGTCAAGGCTGAAGAAGAACGTACGCTGACGCTTACCCGTTTGGCAGGATTCGCAGAAGTTCCGAGCCAGTTGTATATCACCGGTGAAGCCACGGAAGTAGGAGCTGACCTGGAGAATGCCATGATCATGAAGAAAGTGGCTGACGGCGAATTTGAAGTTTTCATGAAACTGACGGAGGGCAAGTCCTTCAAGTTTGTCAGTGCCAATACCGGTACTCCGACTGAATACTCGTTGAATGGTGAAAAACTGGTAGAAGGCGGTACTACGACAGCAACCAAAACCGGTATCTATAAATATTATATTGATTTTAATGCCGGATCGTTTACTTCCAAAGAGGTGACTAAAGTGAAATGGTTACTGAACTGGTCACAGAAAGAGATAGAACTGGATTACCAGGGTCTCGGTGTCTGGGCTATCAGCAACTATACAGTAACGGGATTGACGGATAGCGATAATTCGGACGATCGTTATAAGTTCAGAATGGAAAGTTCTGACGGAGAGACCGAATGGAGAGCCGCCATCAATAATGATAGCAAACCGACTGGAAATGATGAGTATTACTACATGGCTGAAAAGACGAATGTAGAACAGTGGACAAACAACGAAGTCTGGAAGAGCCCGGCTACCGATGGCTGGAGCGATAAGGCATATGATGTTACATTCTCTTTGAATACGCAGGGTGAATATACTCATAATTTAGTAATCAAATAAAAAGGAGGAATTATGAAAGCGATATTTATAAAACTGATGTTCATCACCTCTGCCGTGTTGGTCTTCATGGGATGTAATGATAATATGGGTGACACGGATAACCGTTTGGCAAGTGTCAGTACATTACTTGAACCGGCGGATGGAAAATCCGTTGTTCTGGAACCGTCCGCATCATCCAGTGTTTATTTTGAATGGCAAACACCGAGTGTAGAGGAAACAGGTACTGCTCTTTACCAGATTGCATTTGATAAGGTAGACGGTGATTTCTCAAAACCGGTGTATGTGATGTGTGCCAATAATAACGGATTTGGCAATTATGTATCCGTTACGCATAAACAGTTGAATCAGATTGCAGGTAAGGTCGGCATAAAACCGTCTGATACGGGTACATTCAAGTGGACTATACTCTCTTCAAAAGGTCTGCAGAGCGTAAAAGCCGGCGTTGAAAATAAGATTACGGTAACCCGCCTGGCAGGTTTCGAAGATGTTCCGATCGATGTCTATGTGACCGGAGAGGCTTCTGAAGGTGGGGCTGACCTGGCAAAGGCACATAAAATGAAAGCTGTTGCCGGTGGTGAATTTGAAGTGTATACAAAACTGGCGGCAGGCAAACCATTCTATTTTACGGACGGAAAGACCGGTACTCCGAGAGAGTTCTATACAGCGGACGGTATGGTGAAAGAGAACGGAACGACAACGGTCGCTAAAGACGGTGTTTACCGTATTACATTAGACTTTAATACCGGTGCCTGTACCTATACGTTGGTAAACAAAATAACTTTCTATTTCTGTCCGGACGGAGAATCTCTGTTTGAACTACCTTATGTAGGTTATGGTGTATTCCAGGCGAAGGAAACGGTAACTTTCAAGCAAGAGAGCTGGGGTAGGGACGAACGCTATAAGTTCAGAATGACTATCCGGGAAAATGGAGGTGCCGATGCAGAGAAGGAAGTCGACTGGGGTACATTGAACCAGACAGACTCCCGTCCGACGGCAAGCAGTCCGGAGTCTTATTATTACCTGCAACTGTTTACCGAGGTATCCCAGTGGGATAACAAATGGAAGCTGATGGGTGATTTTGATGGTGTTCCGGCTACTTATACCGTTTATCTGACGGCAGACCAGCCTTACACACATACAATCGTTAAATAGTTTATTACAAATATTGGGTAAGAAGGCCCCGGAATTGTATATTTCGAGAAAAATGGATCTTATTCCGGGTCCTTCTTTTTTTAACAGCTAAAAATAATGTCATGAAGAATATACTCCTTTTCCTGTTTCTCCCTCTTTTCCTGGGGGCTTGTGGCGATGATGATAATACTCCGAACGGACCGGATGAAAATGATAATATTAATTGGTATGCCGCTGCCGACAGCAGTACGACAGCATTGGTAAATTCATTCTGGAATGCAGGAGGAAAATATTTTAATTATGATAGCAACGGAAATACGACGTTCCATTACTGGCCTCAGGCGCATGCGCTGGATGTTTTGACGGATGCTTATTTGCGTACGGAAGATGCAAAATATAAAACCTATTTCGACCAATGGTTTGAAGGCGTGAAGATCAAGAACGGTAATTCGTTCCGGAATGACTATTACGATGATATGGAATGGAATGCCCTCGCTATTCTTCGTGCTTACCAGGCAACCAAAGAACAGAAATATAAAGAGGCGGCATTGCAGATATGGGATTATATCAAAGTGGGTTGGAATGAGAATGCAGGTGGAGGTATCACCTGGGTAAAAGGGCAGGAGTATAGCAAAAATGCCTGTTCAAACGGTCCGGCTTGTATTCTGGCAGCCCGCCTGTATCGTGAGTTTGGAGATGAGACCTATAAAGAATGGGCACTCAAGATATATAACTGGGAGAAAAGTACATTATTCAATAGTAATAACGGAATGGTGTATGACAATATAAACAGTAATACAGGAGAAATACAGAAAGACTGGATATTTACTTACAATGAAGGAACATTTGTCGGATCGGCTGTTGAATTGTATAAGATATTGGGAGAAAAAGCCTATCTGAACGATGCCGTTTTGGCCGCTGATTATACCATCAGTACATTGGTCAACAATTCCATCCTGAAAGATGAAGGAACTGGAGACGGTGGATTATTCAAAGGTATTTTTATCCGTTATTTTACGGATCTGATCCAACAGGACCGCCTGGATGCAGGTGCTAAACGACGTTATGTGCAGTTCCTGAAAACCAATGCCGAGACATTATGGACGCAGGGAACCAATAAATCGAATGTCTTATTCGGTACTTACTGGCGGAACGCCCCGGGAGCATCTACAGGACTGACCGAACAACTGAGCGGTTGTATGTTGATCGAAGCGGTTGCGTTGCTGGACGATTTGGATCTATTATAAGTTATACGTGTTTTTAATTTCAGACAGATATAGTTTTTAATTCTTGATCATTATCATATTCTAATAATTAATTTAGCATGAAAAACTCTTTTTTTGCAGGTTTGCTGTCATTAACCATAATGATAAGTTGCCAGCCGGATAAACAACTTACGAATTATGTGAATCCTCTTTTGGGGACAGCTACGCTATGGGAAACGAAAGATCTGGGTTATGAGCGTCATTTGAAGACAAGGACCTGGGGGGCAGAAGTCTTTCCCGGTTCTTCCGTCCCGAATGCGATGGTACAGCTGAGTCCGGTGACTCAGTTCCGGAGTGGGGCCGGTTACCAGTATGAAGATACGGTCATCTATGGTTTTTCGCATACCAACAAAGGACATTGGAATTTGCTGCATCTCCCTGTCCTTCCGGTGACAGGAAATGTTTCCTCCGGTGATTATGCTTCAACATACAGTCATTCGAACGAATCGGCCCGTCCGGGTTATTACCAGGTGTTTCTGGAAAGGTACGGGGTCAATGCCGAACTGACTTCCACGCTCCGCTGTGCTTATCATAAATATACTTTCCGGCCGGATGACGACAAGAAAGTATTAGTGGATATCACACGGACAAACAATGGAGTAAGAGACTGGAGTATTCAAAAAGTCGACGATTATACTTTTTCCGGTAATCAGGATGCGGAAGGAAATATCCGTTTCTATGCTGTTTCCAATTATAAGATTGAGGATATCAGACAGTTGAAAGATGGTGAACATGAAGTTTCGGTTGTCAGTTTTGCCGATAGCAAAGGAAGTAAACCGCTGGAATTAAAGATCGGTTTTTCTTTCGTAAGTATTGATAATGCAAAGATGAACCTGGAGCAGGAAATGAAGGATAAGAGTTTTGTGCAGGTTCGTAAGGAGGCTGATAAGACCTGGGAGAATTTGTTATCCAAAATAGAAGTAACCGGCGGAACAGAACGTGAGAAAGGTATTTTCTATTCCTGCCTGTACCGTTCGTTCTTATGGCCGGCGTTGCGTAGCGACGTGAACGGGGAATATACGGATGCCAAAGGTAATGTGGTAAATAATGGTTTCCGTTATTATACCGATCCGTCATTCTGGGACGATTATCGCAATAAGTTGATTTTATTGGGAATGATTTCTCCGGATGTAACGACCGATGTGATCAAGTCCATCACGGATAAAGGCGAAAAGCGAAATGGTTATATGCCGACCTTCTTCCATGGTGACCATGCCTCTGTATTTGTTGCCGGTAACTATTTACGTGGCTTGAAGGACTTCGATCTGAACCGGGCTTATAAACTGTTGGTGAATAATGCCACTGTCCCGGGAAAAGGCGGCAGGCCATATCTGGATGAATACATCGAACAAGGATGGATTGCAGAAAAGGATACCACCAATGTCCCGACCTGGGATGAATACAAAGCCGCTGTAACAAAGACTGTGGAATATGCATACGATGATTATGCGACCGCTTTGTTGGCTAAGGAGTTGGGAGATGAAAGTATTTATAAAACATTGATGGAACGTTCCGGCAATTATAAGAATCTGTTTGACCCGGGTACGGGCTTTTGGCGCGGAAAGATTGCCGATGGCAGCTGGATCAAGGATTTCGATCCTTACTATCCTTATTATGCCTATATGTATCGTGAGGCTAATGCCTGGCAGTCACTGTTCTTTGCTCCCCATGATCCGGAAGGCATGATTGCCCTTTATCCCGGTGAAAAAGCGGTCGAACAGAAGCTGGATTCACTGTTCACTGAACCGTGGAGAAACTATGAAGCGCATAATATGACCGGTTTCATTGGAAATTATTGCCATGGTAATCAACCGGACCACAGTGTTCCCTATACTTATTATTTCATCGGTAAACAGGAGAAAGCGCAATGTGTGCTGGATAGCATCATGAACCATTATTACGATATGGGTAAAGAGAAGCTCGCCTATTCGGGAATGGATGATGCCGGTGAAATGTCTGCCTGGTATGTATTCAATGCCATTGGTTTATATACCTATTCTCCGGCTGATCCGGAATATATTGTAACCGTACCTTTGTTCGATCAGGTGAAATTCACTTTAGGCGATAATAATCAGTTCGCGATCGTAAAGAACGGCAATGGGCGGAAGATTACGGATATCTCTTACGACGGTCAGAAAATCAAAGGTTGGTTTATTTCACATGACCTGTTGAAACAAGGAAAACAACTGACGATTACTACTGAATAAATATATAAAACGTTTTTCTATTCGAATTAGGGGGTGTTTCAAAGCCCCCTAATTTGTTTAGTACATGCCTATCGGATTGAAGGACTAAATAAGTCTCTTTATCTGATCGGAAGCCTGATCTTCTATGGTTGAATAGAGCCGTTTTTGAAGCATTTCGAACTGGTCCTTGGAATAGCTGTGGTCAATTGCCCCGTGATCGATATGGTGGATATAATCGCAACAGGAAGTCAGTGTTTCGAAAACATGTGAGGTGACCAGCACTGTTTTGCCCCCTTTCCGGAGTTGTTGCAGGATGAGGGTGAGGATATGGGCACTTTCCAGATCCAGGCCGTTGAACGGTTCATCCAGGACAACGATTGGTTTATCCAGCTTCAGAACGGCCAGCAGAGCGAGTTTCTTTCTCATCCCGGTTGAATAGTTCTCTGTTATATCGTCTAACGGAATATGGAAAAGTTGTTGCCAGTTGTCTGTTTTAAAGCCGTTTGTGCCGGCCGGGAAAAGATCCAGATATTCGCGCCCTGTCATATAAGGATAAAAGTAGTTTTCTGCTTCCAGATAGGCAATATCCTGCCTTTTTAGAGATCTGTCGTTATAGCTGACCGAGCCTGCGGAAGGACGGATGAAAGAATACAGCGTATTCAGCAAAGTCGTTTTTCCGACACCGTTCAGGCCGACCAGACCATGTATTTTCCCTGATTCCATCGATAAGTCGATCCCTTTCAGTACAGGAAATTCTTTTTTATATTCTACTTGTAGATTCCGGATTGTAAGCATATAAATAAGTTGTTAGATTCCGGCGCGCAGCCAGATAGTTTTTGACCAGGAAAAACAAGACTACCGGTAAAAGAACCGGAAAGAAAATGCTTATTACGGCTATTGTTATGGGGACCTGTCCTCCTGTTATTTTTGTATTCGGCAGATAATGGGCATATTTATTTATAATAAACAGTGTTATGTTCAGGGAAACCGCAGCCAAAAAGGTGAGGATGAACCACCAATGCTCCGGATATAAAAGTGTATATATTGCGCAAACAGGAGTTGTTGCACATAAGAATAACTTCAAATTTAAACGAAGCTTTCCGTGCAGGAACCTGTTGACCGGACGCTCCTGTGAGCAAAGTATCTGTACCGGTTCTGAAAATCTGAATATATCGGATACTATGACTGTGAAGAACCAGAGCGATGCCAAAGAAGCAAAAGGCAACAACAGGCCTATCCATGCACTCACATAAAGGATCAGTAATAAACCGCCGTATTGCCGTATCCCTGACCGCAGTTCAAAGGCTTCCGCCGGTATCCATTTAGGGGAGTTCATTCCTTTTTTTGTCCGGTGGAAAGGCTGTTTTATGAAACCAAGACTTATGCATCCGGCTATAATTGCCAGCGATACATACCAGTATGAATTTACCGATATGATGATAAGGACCGGCAAGGACAGTAAGAGATAATCCATACTGAATACTTTCCAGGCTTTCTCCTCTGCAAGATGGATAAAATGATAGTCTTTTCTCCGTAATTGAATCAATGAAAGGAAAACAAGCAGGATACCCGCTATAATCAGGCTCCCATGTAAATCTTTTGTAAACTGATACAGTGCAATCCCGGCTATCAGTAAAATACCTGTCAGTATAACCAGATAGATAACAGGTATTTCACGAATAAACTTTCCTGCCTGGCGGAGCCGGAAACGGAGGAATGCGCTGTTCATATTATACGTAATTTAGTGTTCTGGACAAATGTAGGTAATTTTATTTGTTCTGCTAAAAATAAAAGCGGATTCCAGCATCAAAACTCAGGCGGAAAATACCGCTTCTTTCGTCATCCGATTTCTGGTACCCGGCATTTTATTGTTTCTTTAAACGCCAAGTTCTGTTTTTTGTTGTATCCGACGGATATTATCCCTATCTTTCGGCTATCAAACCATACCTTTCATTATCAACGCTTATTCCATACTTCTCTTGCTGACATCCCATACATTTTAGCGGCCGATAATTGTGAGCCGCTTGGCTCATAATTATCAACCAAACGGCTCATAATTGTCGGCCAATCGGCTGATGGTTATCAACCGCTGATTTCCTGCCGGGGAAATTGGAGTTAGTACGTATGGTAATTATAAAAGGATAGGGAAGAAATAGAAGTTTGATCGGGAGCTAATTGTTAGTTTTCTATAAACATAAGTTTGTAACTATCTTTAAATTCATATTGGATATATAATCCCAGTGGTTTTAAGGTTATATTTAAACGCGAGATAGCCTGTTGAATAGTGTTCTCTTCTACTGTACATCCTTTCCAGACCAGATTGCATAAGTCATTTATTGAACAGGTATTTTCAGGTGCATTGCAAAACGCGACTAATAATTGTTGTTGCTGACGGGTTAGTTTTATAGTTTCTCCGTTGTACTTTAATGTCTTTGTGCTTTTTTCAAATAGCAGATGAGGAGAGAAGATATGGATATCAGGATCATTGCTCTGTTTTTCCAGTTGTTTGAGTATTTCTAGTTTCTCTTCCGTTTGGATCAACTCATTTTGCAGTGAATTTTCTCTTTCTGTAAAATCATTGATAAGGACCGGGATCTTTTTTTTTAGATTGTCCCAGGCATACCCCATAGACAATGTGAATAAAACCCAACCGACTAAGGCAACCCAATATGAGGTAGGCATACGGTATCCTAATGTAAATCCGGATATTTTTATATAAGCATTCAAAGTGATTCCCGTGGAACTAACTATATAAGGTTCCGTAAATAACGGGTCGAAAGAGGTTATATTAAAACGAGTACACTTTTGGCTCTTTTTATTGATCGTGTCGGTCATACATACAGCAGTAGTTATATGTATATTCTCTTTTTTCAATTTTTGTTGGAAAATCGTATCCAATTGATAAATGTTTATTGGATTTTTGAAAGATAATATAGATTGGAGGAAAGCGGTTAGTTTTTCGTCTAATGACTGATTAGATAAAGCAGGTGCTTTTACCTCAATTGTTTCAGATTTGAAAATACAACTGTCGGGAGTGGTTATAGCTGACGGTACATCCATCAAAGATACTTTTTCTGTTAATCCCTGAGATCTGTTATGAAAATCTTCTTTGACCGATTCTTTAAACAGGGTGACAGACTTTTCCAGAATATGTCTTTTTTCTATTTGGAAGAATGATATCTCATAGATGGACAATTAGGAAAGGATACTATAGGGTTGAAACGATTTCAACTTTTTTCAAAAGGGAATATTGAGGCAGAATATAATCGTTTCCCTGTTTCGGAAACTGAAAAGAATCCGGTTTTTATAACAGCTTCAGTTTCAGTTTCTCCGGATAAAAGGAAAATGGCTGTGGGAACTTTATTTGGTGGTATATTGGAGTTTTTTCAATTATCTGATGATATAAATATATCTTCCACACGTTATTTTTATTCTCCTGAGGTTAATTTTAGTGGTGGTTCATTACTTCCTACAGATCAAACTGTATATGGTTTTTCTGCTTTGTGCGCAACAGATGCTTTATTATATAGTGTGTTGATTGCCGATAAAGATCCGAATCAGTTTAATAAGATTTGTTCTTTTGATTGGAAAGGTAATGAAATTGCTAAATATCAAACAGATTGCCTTGTTTTTAATCTTTGTGCATCTGATACCGACACAAATAGATTATATGCAATAGCTATTTCTCAGGAAAAAGGTTTTTATTTAGTCAGTTTTGATTTGGAATAACTAATTTGAAAATATAGTCAGCTATTTGAAAATCGGAAATAGCTGACGTAACAATTTTTGCTCTACTCTCATTTGGTCAGGAAAGATGTTTCTCTTATGTTATCAGAGGATAGGCTGTTGTGTCTTCGACTTGTTTGACTGCCCCTTTTCAAATATAGGAAAGGGGCTAATAATTAAGTCCGAATTGCCACAAAGGAATTACGTTCATATATCCCTGTTCAATGTTATCCTTTACAATAAAACCATTCTCAGAACCTTGTAATTGTTTTTGTTTTTTATTTTTGCCACCAACTTCAAAAATATAGTTAGCTATTTGAAAATCGGAAATAGCTGACGTGATAACTTTTTGTTCTACTCTCGTTTGGTTTAGAAAAAATGTTTCTCTTATGTTACCAATCTCTGAAGTATCCTGACCTAAACTATATATGAGAGTTGGATTATCTAAATAGACTTTATCCACTTTTCCAAGTCCTCTGATACCGCCTGTTCCGTCACGTAGTTGTGCTATTAACCCGGCTTCTTCCAGGTAAAGAAAATAGTCTGATAAATTGTTGCGACTTACTCCTAATATGGTAGCAATACTACTCATATTGGGTTTGAATGGTACACTTTGGGCTATGATTATAAGCAATTGTTTTAACTTTCGAGTTGTCGATATACTCATTTCTGCATATTGTGGAATGTCAACTTCCAGTGTTTTGTTTATCACTTGTTGCAAACGAATATTGAATTGATCTTCTTTAGAGAATGGATAATATCCTTGTTCTAAATAAGATTGGAAATAAGCGTAAGGGCGGAATTTATCAGGGAGTTCTGCACGATGTTGTATGATATCTGTCAATGAATAGGCGGGAATCTTTATATGATGAAACATCTCTAGATATTCACGGAATGAAAGTCCTTGCATGGAATAGACAATAGCGCGTCGGCTCAGATCTGTTGATCCTTTGTGGATATCAAGAATGGAAGAACCTGTAAAGAAAACTTTTAAGTCTGCATGATAGTCATATATTAGTTTTAATTCGCGTGCCCAGTCTTTGTATTTGTGGATTTCATCAATAATGAGATGTGTTCCGCCTCGCTTCACAAATTCATCGGCCAGATCAACGAGGTGATGCGCGGAAAAATATAAATCGTCAGCATTGACGAATAGTGTTGTATTTCGATTTAGTTTTTCTTTGGCATATTGTAACATCAATGTTGTTTTACCTATGCCACGTGGACCAACCAAGCCTAACAGACGATTATCCCAATTAATGCGGTTGAACATGTATCGATGAAACGTAGTGGATATACTACGTAACATTGCGTCAAAACTAGCTTGTAACTTTTCCATATGCTATGTGTTTTCTGCAAATATACTAATTTGCACTTCGGGAAGTGCAAATATGGCCTGTATTTGTGTTTTTTTTAGTGCAAATTGTGAATAAACTATCCGTAGATTGTTTCAGATAGCTCTTTCTGAGGATAGACCGCTACGTAAGTTATGAACGGGAGCCAGACGGTATAAAGCAAATATATTTACTATCTTTGCAAGTCAATGAGCAAAAATATGGAAGACGATTTTGATATAAGGGACACCCGTATGCCGGAAAGTGAACGAGAGTATGAGAATGCGCTCCGACCGCTTTCTTTTCATGATTTCAGCGGACAGGCCAAGGTGGTCGAGAACCTGAAAATATTCGTGATGGCTGCCCGTATGCGTAAAGAAGCATTGGATCATGTGTTGCTGCATGGCCCTCCCGGATTAGGTAAAACAACGTTGTCGAATATTATAGCCAATGAGCTGGGAGTTGGTTTTAAAGTAACTTCCGGGCCGGTTCTGGATAAGCCCGGTGATCTGGCGGGGGTACTTACTTCGCTGGAAAAGAATGATGTGCTTTTTATTGATGAAATCCATCGGTTGAGTCCGATCGTGGAAGAATATCTTTACTCGGCTATGGAAGATTACCGGATCGATATTATGATCGATAAAGGACCGAGCGCACGTTCCATTCAAATAGACCTGGCTCCTTTTACACTGGTTGGGGCGACAACCCGTAGTGGTTTGCTGACCAGTCCGCTGCGTGCCCGTTTCGGTATCAATATGCATCTGGAATATTACGAGATGGAGACATTGACGAAGATCGTGTTGCGTAGTGCCGATATTCTAAATGTAAAATGTGAACTGACAGCTGCCCGTGAGATCGCTTCCCGGAGCCGCGGTACGCCTCGTATTGCCAATGCGCTATTGAGGCGTGTACGTGATTTTGCACAGGTAAAAGGTTCCGGTGAAATAGATAAGGCAATTTCCTGCTATGCGCTGGAGGCACTAAATATTGACCGATATGGCCTGGATCAGGTTGATAATAAGTTGCTGACTACAATTATAGATAAATTCGGCGGTGGTCCGGTCGGACTGACTACGATTGCTACGGCTTTGGGAGAAGACCCCGGAACGCTGGAAGAAGTGTATGAACCTTTCCTTATCAAAGAAGGATTTATCAAACGCACACCGCGGGGACGTGAGGTCACGGATCTGGCTTATACCCATCTGGGACGTAAAAGGGGCGAAGAACAAGGGTTTTTATTTGACTGAAAATAGTTATGGCTGGAGGAATGAAGCGGCTCGCAGGAGAGACTGCGATTTATGGTGTTAGTAGTATCGTAGGGAAGTTCCTGAACTGGATGCTGGTGCCGATGTATACGCGTGTGCTGGCGACGGAAAGCGATTATGGAATCGTGACCAATTTGTATGCCTGGACGGCATTGCTGATGGTTATTCTGACTTATGGGATGGAAACGGGATTTTTCCGTTTTATGAATAAGAAAGAAATTGCGCTCCCGATGCGGGTTTATGCTACTACATTATTTAGCATTGCTCTTACTTCTGTTCTGTTTGTGGTATTGATATTCAGCGCGCTGACTCCAATCAGTGATTCTTTGGGGTATGGTTCGAATCCTGAGTTTGTAGGGATGATGTCGGGAATTGTGGCAGTCGATGCCTTTTGTTGTATACCGTTTGCATTTCTCCGGTATCAGGGGAAAGCGGTTCGTTTCGCTTCTATTAAGCTGTTTAATATTTTTCTGAATATTGTTTTAGTTCTTTTCTTTCTGATAGCTTGTCCATGGCTCTATGATCATGCCCCTGCATTGGTCGATTGGTTTTATATCCCAGATTATCAGGTTGGATATATTTTTGTTGCGAATGTAATAACATCGCTTGTTACATTTGTGTTATTGTTTCCCGATATGATTCCGGGTTTACGGGAAAAAGCCAGTTTTGTTTTACTCAAGCAGATGCTTGCTTATTCTTTTCCGATCCTGATTTTGGGGATTGCAGGTATTTTTAATCAGACAGCCGATAAAATACTATTTCCTTTCCTATTCGAAGATAAGGAAATGGCTAATACCCAATTGGGGATATATGGCGCTTGTTTTAAAATAGCAGTTGTGCTGGTAATGTTTACACAGGCATTTCGCTACGCTTACGAGCCATTTATTTTTGCAAAGAATAAGGATGATGACAGTAAAAAGTCATATTCGGAGGCGATGAAATATTTCATTATATTCGCTTTGCTTATTTTTCTGGCAGTGATGTTTTATATCGATATATTTAAACATATTGTCCCTGCTTCCTATTATCCGGGTTTGCGCGTTGTTCCTATTGTTATGTTGGGAGAATTGTTCTTCGGAATATATTTTAATCTCTCGTTCTGGTACAAACTGATTGATCAGACACAGTGGGGTGCTTATTTCTCGACGATAGGATGTGTTGCGACGATTCTGATCATTGTTTTATTTGCTCCGACATACGGATATATGGCTTGTGCCTGGGCTTCTTTTGTTAGTAACCTGGTTATGATGTTGTTATCCTATTTTATCGGACAAAGGAAATTCCCGATCCAATATGATCTTAAATCGGTGATCACTTATTCTGTATTGGCAACCGTATTTTATCTGGCCGGCATGTTGCCGACGATAGAGTCGGAAATCCTGCGTCTGGGTTACCGCACATTGCTGCTTTGCCTCTTTGTCGGTATCGTTGTAAAACGCGATCTGCCATTGGGAGAGTTACCTTATGTAGGGCGTTATTTCGCTAAAAAGAAATAATTTTATTCCGGTTTGATCGGGATGATCAGCGTAATGCGTAGTCCGGTTGTATAATCCGGGTCTACGTAGATCTGACCTTTCATACGTTCTGCGATCTGGCGGCAAAGATATAATCCCAATCCTGAACCGGGAACGAAATCATCCGCTTTGGTGAACCGTTCGAATATCCATTCACGTTTATCGGGCGAAATACCGCAACCGGTATCTGTGATGCTGACGATCATCCGGTTTTGTTCTTCTTCCGCTTTATAGGAAAGGACAATACTTCCCCGTTCGGTGAATTTGTTTGCATTGTTCAGCAAGTGGGCCAGGATCAGACTGAAATGGCTAGAGTTGGTAAAAGCAATATCCTTATTCCGGTCACCTTCTATCTGGTAATCGATGTCTGGTTTGCTGTTGAGTCTTTTGAGTTGTTCCATTTCACAGGAACAGAGCAGATGGATATTTACTGGTGATAAGGGCAAATCCTCCTTGTTGCTATCCAGCTGGGCAATTTCGAGTACGCTGTTCATCATGGAAGTGATATGGTTGCAGTTCTCGAAAATGATCTTGCTGAATTCCTGCTTTTCTTCAGGCGTAATGTCTTCTGTCGTAATCAGGTCGGCAAACCCGTTGATCGCGTTCAGGGGTGTGCGGACTTCGTGACACATGTTCTTAATGAAGGCATTCTTCATCTTTTCACTTTCCTGTGCTTTCTCGCTGGCGAGGATGACCAGGCGGTTCGAGTCCTGTAATTTCTTATACAATGAATTGATTTTCCATAAGCGGAACGCAACAAAGACTGCGAAACTGATAGCCAGGATAAACAAGGCCAGGAACATATATAGCTGGCTACGGCTTTTCTGTAAGTCCACTTCCAGTGCTTTCTTCTCAATAACCAGTTCGTCTACCCGTTTATTGATTTCCAGGTCTTCCAGTTTGTCTTTCATGTTTTTGAGTCGTGCCGAATCCACCAAAGCTGCGTATTCTTTGTGGGATTCATAAGCTTCCTTATATAGATGCAGGCTGTCGAGCATATCTATCTTTTCTTTGAGCGTCGAAACGACATGGTCTGATAAATCGATTTTAAAGTCGGCATTGCGGAAATAATGAATAACGGAGTCGCAATATCGTATGGCCATCGGATAATCGTTGGTTGTACGGTAAAAATTCAGAGCTGTGAAGAAACGGTCATATTCGGCAGAGAAAGCAGCGTCTTCCGGATATTTCCTGTTCAGTTCCATAAAGTGCTGGAAATAAGAAGAGGCTAGGTCTTTTCCAAGCGTCTTTGCCGTAACGGCCAGAGAAGAATAGGCGTTCAGTAAATGCCGTTTGCTGATGTAAGGACGCTTTTTCATCTCTTTCGTTTCTGCATATTCTTTTTGCATTTCCAGATAGCGAAGCGCATAAGTCGCCTGGTCATTCATCGCGCCTGAATAATTCGATTCACCTGAATAGAGGGTCAGAATACTGAACGTATTTAAGCGGAATAAGTAAGAATATTGTAGCGGGATATTTTCCGACAAGTCGATGATCGCTTTAAAACGTGTGCATATACGCTTGTTCCATTCCTCTTCGTTACCCGGTTCGACCCGGTTGCCGTAAGCCATTCCGAGCACATAATTGATCGATATTTTTTCGAGGACCGAAAGATTTTTGTCTGTTTCCAGTTTAAGCCGGTATTGCTCGATCAGTTTCTTCCTGTCTTCTCCTTCGGTATAGAAAACCACGCGTACGTCGATGATTGTCTGCATATAAGTTACCAGAAAATCGCGTGCTTTGCCTTTCAGCTCGCGTTTTGCTTCTTCCATGTAAACGTTTGTGCTGTCTTTGATGTCGTTGTTGACATAAAAGCGGAGAATTTCGGTCAGGGCAGCTTCTTTATAATAATCGTTATCGTTGGCCAGTGCTTCCTTATACAGCTGTTTGGCATAGTCAACCTGTTCTTCCTGCCGGGAGATATCCATCAGGTTTGTCAATGTCTCCAGCTTTTCTTCCGGGGAGGATATTGATTTTAAAGCAACGCTTAAAGCCTCTTTGGTAGCCGTGTTGTCGGCAGCAGCAAAGAGTATATTGCCAAGCATGCATATCAGAATTAAGCAGCGTTTCATTATTTATATAAACATTTAGATGGACTCCTTTTCAAAATAATATTCTTCTTTGTGCAAAGTTAATTGAAAATCAATAAGACTTCGAATTTTATGCCGGTTATTCTTGTTCACACTTCTTATTTTTTATTTAGGGATACTATTTCTATCTTTGCACGATTAAGGTGTGGCTATTAGTCGGAGTATTTATCAATACAAGATAGTGGGATGGAAAAAGGAGTGTTACACAAGCAAATAAGAGACTTCTTTGTTCGTAATTTTGACGTTCGCCAGGAGAAGGAAGATGAACTCGAAACGGTTGAGTCTATAAGAAAAGGTATTGAGTTTAAAGGTACTAATCTTTGGGTTTTGATCTTTGCAACATTTGTCGCTTCGTTGGGTTTGAATACAAACTCTACGGCGGTGATTATCGGTGCGATGTTAATCTCTCCGCTGATGGGACCTATCATGGGGTTCGGTCTCGGATTGGGCATCTATGATTATGACCTGATCAAGCGGTCTTTCCGTAATTTTGCGACGGCAACGGTGTTCAGTGTGATCACTTCAACCCTATTCTTTTTGATCTCTCCGATCAGTGAGGCGCAAAGTGAATTGTTGGCGCGTACGCAGCCGACCGTCTATGACGTCCTGATCGCTTTCTTCGGTGGATTGGCCGGTATTGTTGCCAGTTCAACCAAAAGTAAAGGAAATGTGATTCCGGGTGTGGCTATCGCTACGGCGTTGATGCCACCGCTCTGTACGGCCGGTTTCGGATTGGCAAGCGGGAATCTTTATTATTTCTTCGGTGCTTTTTATCTCTATTTTATCAATACGGTGTTTATCAGTCTGGCGACTTTCCTGGTGGTCCGTGTACTGAAATATCCAAAGAAGATATTCCTGGATAAACAACGGGAAAAGGTGGTAACACGCTATGTCGGGGTGATTGTTTTTTTCACGATCGTACCGAGTCTTTTCCTGAGCTATAACCTGATCCGTACCAGTTATTTCAATGACCGGGTCGCTAATTTTGTGACGGAAGAACTGGCTTTTCCGAATACACAGATATTGAGTAAAACAGTGACGGATACGAGCGAGAAGAAAGAAGTGAAAGTCGTAATGATCGGTGAAAATGTGCCGGAACCCATGATCGAAATTGCCCGGACCCGGCTTCGCAAATATGGTTTGAAAGATGTCTCTCTGGTCGTCCAGCAAGGTTTCGGACAGGAAGCTACCGATATAAACGAACTGAAAAGCATGCTGATGCAGGATCTATATAAAAATAGTGAAGAGGTTCTTCGGGTACAATCCATACAGATCGATTCCTTGAAAAAGACGGTAGACCGGTATAAGAGTGCTTCGCGTATGACTTCGGAGTTGATCCCGGAGATGAAAGTTTTATTCCCGTCTGTTCTTGAAGCCTCTTGTTCGAATACCTATATTGTAAGTACTGACAGCATGAAACAGGACACAGTCATGTTGGTTTACCTAAAAAGCAAAGAGCGTATCAATGAAAAAGAACAGTTAAAGATCCGTGAGTGGCTCGGTGCACGCGTAAATGCGAAAAATATTAAATTACTAATAGAATAAAAAAGAATGAATTTTATGAAGAAGGTGTGGGCAGTTTTACTGCTTCTTGTTGCTGCAGGCCAGGTATATGCCGACGAGGGCATGTGGGTTCTGAAGGAACTTAACAAACAAAATCTGGCTCGAATCAAGGAATTGGGATTTGTCCCGTCCTATCAGCAACTCTACAGTGAAACCGACCCGTGTGTGGCCAATGCTGTTGTTATTTTCGGTGGCGGATGTACCGGTATTACCGTATCGGAAGAAGGATTGATCTTTACTAATCACCATTGTGGTTTCGGTTCTATCCAGCAGTTGAGTAGCGTTGAACATGATTATCTGAAAGACGGTTTCGTTTCTCAGAGTAAGGAAGAAGAGTTGCCCGTTCCGGGACTGAGCGTGCGCTACTTGCGTGAAACGGTTGACGTAAGCGACCGTATCAACGGTGAAATCGCCGGTATTGAAGAAGAATATCTGCGTTTGGCTGCTGCCGATTCTATCGGACAGGTCATCTGCGACTCGATCGGCAATACGGAATTCCAGGCTGCGGATGTAGTTCCTTTCTATAATAATAACAAGTATTTCCTGGTTGTTTACGATGTGTTCAACGACGTTCGTATGGTATTTGCTCCGCCCAGTTCAGTCGGAAAGTTCGGTGGTGACACGGATAACTGGATGTGGCCGCGTCATACAGGCGACTTTTCCGTATTTCGTGTGTATGCCGATGCTGATAACAAACCGGCGGAATACAGCAAAGACAACAAGCCTTACAGCCCTAAATATGTAGCAGAAGTTTCCCTTCAGGGATACCAGGATAAAGATTACGCGATGACAATTGGTTTCCCGGGCAGCACAGACCGTTATTTATCTTCCTGGGGTGTGAAACAGCGTATTGAAGACAGCAACAAGCCTCGTATCGAGGTACGCGGCATCAAACAAGCTATCTGGAAAGATGCTATGTCGGCAAGCGATGAAGTCCGTATCAAATATGCCTCCAAATATGCCGGTAGCTCTAACTACTGGAAGAATTCTATCGGTATGAACCGCGGTCTGGCTAATCTGAACGTGATAGAGCGTAAGAAGGAAGAGGAAGCTGCTTTTGCCGTCTGGGCCGGTCAGACACCTGAACGTAAAGCCAAATACGGCGAAGTGCTGAACCTGTTGGAAAAAGGATATACTTCGACGGATGAATACCGGAAAGTTTCCACTTATCTGTCAGAAGCATTTGTCAGCGGTACTGAAATTGTGCGCCTGGCGCGTATGGTACAGGGTGTGGATATAAACGGTTCTACTCCGGAAGAAATAGACATGGTCCTGAAAGATAAGATCCAGCCGTTCTTTAAAGATTACGATGCCTCCCTTGACCAAAAGGTATTGGCTGCCATGATGAAAGTGGTGAAAGAACGTGTTCCGGCTCAATATCTTCCGGATATCTATCAGAAAGTGGATAAGAAGTATAAAGGTGACTATGTAAAATATGCAGCAGACGTCTTTAAGAAGACTTCACTTCTGTCATACGACAAGATCGAGAAGATGCTGAAAGATCCGAAACTGTATGCGAAACTGAAAAAAGACCCGGCAGCCGAACTGAGTTTGTCCACGCTTATCTCTTTGTTCGAGTTGCAGCAGTTTATGGGTGATGCTCATTACGATATTGCCAAAGGCGAACGCCTGTATTTTGCCGGACTGAAGGAAATGTATCCGGAAAAGCCCCTTTCTTCGGATGCGAACTTCACGATGCGTTTAAGCTATGGTTCTATCGGAGGGTATCATCCGTATGATGCAGCCTGGTATGACTATTATTCAACGGAGAAAGGTATCCTGGAAAAAGAAAATCCGGAAGATGATGAGTTCTGGGTTCAACCGGAAATCCTGGACCTGATCCGCAGCAAGGACTTTGGCCAGTATGCCAACGAAAACGGACAGTTGCAGCTTTGCTTCCTGACAAACAATGATATTACCGGCGGTAACTCCGGTAGCCCTGTATTCGATAAGAATGCCCGTCTGATCGGTCTTGCTTTCGACGGAAACTGGGAAGCCATGAGCGGTGACATCGCTTTCGAACCGGACTTGCAGCGTTGTATTGCAGTAGATATCCGTTATGTACTTTATATGATCGACAAGTGGGGTAAATGCCCGCGACTGATCAAGGAATTGCAACTGGTCAGATAATATTGAAAGATCAACGTACTGAAAAAGCATGAAACTGTGCCAAAAGTCTTTGGCTGGTCTGTGATTGATAGGCCGGTTCCGGAAATAGACTTTTGGCACAGTTTTTTTTCTCTAATGCACTTCCAAAATGTTAAATAATGATTGTAATGACATAGTTTTTGAAGAACTATGGTATAAAATCGATGCAAATATAATGTAATTTTCTAATAAATTAATAATACACCCTTATTATTTTCACATATAGATTAAATTTTAACATAGAGATAGCCACTACCATAATGTCTGATTTACAATTACATACTATTAACGGAATACAATTAGATAACAAATGAAACAACCAAAAGTTTATTAACATTTATTTACTGTATTGAAAGTATAGAATAAGCGACAACGCTATTCTCAAAAAATGCATATAATGTTGAAACCAGTCGATTCAAAACACCTTTCTCGTTCAAAATTCCATCTGTTTTCGATGCTTGGAACGGAGTCAGAACGGACTCACAACGGAGTCAGAACGAAGGCAGAGTGGAGGAAACCGGGTCAAAACGGGTTCAGATAGGCTTTACACTGTTAAGGTATCAAAAAAAACAAGATCATCCATTGTTCATTTTATTTATGGTTATTTAGTATATATCCGCCGCAGAAGGGGTTGCTTAACACTTAGTTTGTATTTTATTCAAAAAGAAACATATGTGATCATTTCTGTCTTTTTGATAACTATTGTCACCATAGTTCTTCAAAGACAATGGTCTTTTTAATGAGTTTAAACAAACGAATAAAAAACCTACGAGTATTTCTCAATGCGATTAACTGTGGTCGAAGTTGTTGATATTAAAAGAGCTTGCGCTCTTCTATATATTTTTAATATGAAAAAACAGAATTGTTTAACTTTTAAATTTATTTTATGTTGACAAATTCGAAACTGGTTAAAGCTTTGGTTCTGGCAACCGTATTCGGTATGGGCGGAACTATCCATGCAGCCGTAATCCCTTCCTCCGAAGGAACTATGATTACACAGCAGAAAAACAAAGTTACAGGTAGTGTTGTAGACGAAATGGGACCTGTAGCCGGTGCTTCCATTTCTGTGAAAGGTACTTCAAACGGTACGATTACCGACCAGGATGGTCGCTTTGTTTTAGATGGAGTACAAAAAGGAGCGGTATTGGTTATTTCGTTTGTCGGAATGGCTACACAGCAGATTACTTGGGATGGACATAGTGCCGTGAATGTAAAACTACTGAGCGATACGCAGGATTTGGACGAGGTGGTTGTCGTTGCCTATGGTACGGCAAAGAAATCGTCGTTTACCGGTTCTGCCTCAATAGTCAAATCCGACCAGTTGGAAAAGATTTCAGGGGCCGGTTTTGCGGAAGCTTTGCAAGGTATGTCGGCCGGTGTGAATGTCTCTAATAATGAGGGTAACCCGGGGGGCGAAACGCGTATTCAGATTCGCGGTATAGCTTCCATGTCTGGAAAGTCGACACCTTTGTATGTGGTAGACGGTATGCCTTATGATGGTAAGTTGACTTCTATTTCGCCTTCGGATATAGAGTCGATGACGGTATTGAAAGATGCCGCGGCAGCTTCGTTGTATGGTTCGCGTGCAGCAAATGGGGTCGTGGTGATTACGACAAAGAAAGGCAAATCGGGTAAGCCTGTTATCAATTTCAGAGGAGCGTGGGGTACTTCCGATAATGCGGTGGCTAACCCTAAAAAGGCAGATCCTTACCAGCAAATGACCAATTTGTGGCGTGCCTTATATAATGATAAGTATTACGTGGAAGGGATGAGCAAGCAGGATGCAGGCGATTATGCGTCGGCAAACTTGTTGTCGCGTGCTGTAAATCCACGTGTAAATTCAAAAGGCGAAACGGTTTATGTAACCCCGTTCAAATGGACCGGCGATGCTTCGAATTATGTATTGCATGATGGAAATGGCAACTGTTGGGCTAATCCTAATTTGGAAATGGTTTGGGATGAAAGCGATTATGACTGGTACGGGGCTGTTTTCTCACGTAAGTTGCGCCAGGATTACGGGCTGGATGTCAGTGGTTCGAGCGATAACGGGAAAACAAACTATTATACTTCTATTTCTTATTTGAACGATAAAGGGTATGCTAATAACCAGTATTACAAGCGTTACTCATTCCGTGCGAGTGTGACTTCGCAAGTGATGGATTGGTTGCAGATGGGAGGAAACTTGGCCTATAGCTATTCTCGTCAGAACGTTTCAGGGGCAAACCGTGCGTTGGTTTATTCAAACACGTTGAATTCGCCTTGGTTAAGAAATGAAGACAATACGGATTGGTATCGTTCGGAGAAGACCGGTATGCGTATGAACGATTACGGTGTGAACAGTCGTAATTTCTTCGGAATCCATGTCTTAAACGGGGCCGGCGATTATTGGAATAACCCCAATGATGATAATTTCAGCAATAAAGAGGGAGGTATGTTGACGGCTCATTATTTTGCCGAATTTTCTTTGCCGTTCGATATTAAGTTTAAGACGAATGTGAATCTTGACGATATTCAGGAGAATGGCTACGGGTATAGCTCGGCCGTGCATGGTTCGGGGCAACAGAAGCCTTTTGGCGTGACGGTTATGACCAATGGTGGAGATGCCACACGTGAAAACTGGAAAACAACTTCTGTTACATGGAATAACTTGCTGACTTGGAATCGGTCTTTCGGCGAACATAATTTGGATGTATTGTTGGGGCATGAGTTATATTCTTATAACCAGCAATATAATTATGGTTATGGTGAGGGCATCATGCAAATGGGACAGTATGAACTGGAATCAACGACTGCAAACTGGAGCGTAAGTTCTTACCGTAATCGTTATTCTTTGTTGTCTGTTTTTGGCAAGATAGATTATAATTTCCAAAACAAATATTATTTGTCCGGTTCTATTCGTCGCGACGGCTCTTCACGCTTCAGTAAAGACAGTCGTTGGGGTAACTTCTTCTCCGTAGGTGCTTCTTGGAGAATTTCGAAGGAGAATTTTATGGAAGATATCGATTGGGTTGATAATTTGGCGTTACGTGGTAGTTATGGTACTTCCGGTAACGATAAGTTGGTGCCTCGTAATACAAGTAGCGGTACTGCAGGAGATGAAATTTTATATGCTTATCAAGCCTATTATACTTCTGCTGATTTTTATGGTGCTGCCGGATATAAGCCGCGTACGATTGCTACACCTAATTTGAAGTGGGAACGCAACGAACAGTATAATATAGCGTTAGATTTCAGTGTCTTAAGTCGTTTGAGCGGAACGATTGAGTATTATTCCCGTAGTTCGAAAGATTTGTTGTATTACAGGAATTTGCCGTTATCCGCACAGGTAGGTGATGCTGCCGGTTATAACACCAATATGGGAAATGTGCGTAACAGTGGTTTGGAATTGACACTGAGTGCAGTAGCCGTCAAGACCAACGATTTTCAGTGGAACATTGATTTTAATATGTCTACCTTGAAGAACGAGGTGACATATCTGCCGGGTGGCTCTTATACGTATGCGAACCGTGGTGCAACATATAAATTGGAAGAAGGACGTTCTTTATATGAATTTTATATGCCGAAACATGCCGGAGTAAATCCGGATAATGGTAACAGAGTCTATCTGATTAAAGACGATAATGGTGGTTGGAAAACTACGGAAAATTATTCAGACGTCACGATGGACGATTATCAATGGTGCGGCTCTGCGATACCGAAGGCATTCGGTTCTTTGACTAATACGTTTACATATAAGGGATTTGATCTTTCTTTTATGTGGTATGCTTCTTTGGGGTCGAAAATGTACGATTATGTATGGTTGGAACGTACTGCCGGTTTGGATGGAGTAGGCATGATTATGGATCAGGTGGAAAGCAGATGGGAAAAGCCGGGTGATGTGGCAGAATTCCCTCGTTTGTCTTCTGCGAATGCCTCTTTGAACGTAAAAAGAACGGATTTCTTTATTCATAATAATGATTTCTTGCGTTTGAGAAACCTCAATTTAGGATATACCTTACCGAAGGCTTTGACCAAAAAAGTCGGGGTTTCAAATGCCCGCGTATATATTTCAGGCGATAACCTGTTGACGTTTGGTCCTGCCGCAAAACGTCATTCGGAACCGGAAACAGGTGTTATGGGTAACAACTATAATGGTAATACCGAAACAGACAACGGTATCCAGGGGTCAAGACGAGTTTATATGTGTGGTATTCAGGTTTCATTTTAATAAGAGTTTGATATGAAAAGAATATATAAAAATATGAAGTTTGTTGCTGTTGCTCTGTTGGCTTTTTCTTTGAGTAATTGCAATGATGAATTGACAACAAATTCATCGACTGATATAGATGAGAATACGATTTTGGGAAGCACTACGGGGCTGAACATGGCTTTGAATTCGGCTTATAAATATTTGTTGATGGGTGAACAAGGTGGAAGTAGCCAGAACGATGCTTGTTATGCTGGCGTAACCGGTCTGTGCATGTATTACGATTTGCCTGGTGCGGATATTATGAGTACGAAGAACTATGGCGGTTCGGTAGAGGATAGCTATCGCTTGACGGAAGGACGTACACAGGCCGCAGGAGATTATTCTAAACGTATTTGGACGAATATGTATAAGATTATCAACCAGGCGAATATTATTATCGATGCACTTCCGGAGGCTTCGGGTGATGAATCGGAAAAGCCGGTTATTAAAGGACAGTGTTTGGCCATGCGTGGAATTTCTTATTTTAACCTGTTGTTAAATTATCAGCAGACTTATGCGATAGCCAAGGATAAAAGAGGAGTTATCTTGCGGACTTCTTCCAGCGAGCCTGATTCCAAAGGGTTCTCGACTGTGGAAGAATGTTATAAGCAAGTGCTTGATGACTTGACGGCAGCCAAAAGCTTGCTTGCTTCATATGACCGGGAGGAACAATGGAAACTTAATGTGGATGTGGTTTCCGGTTATTTGGCTCGTGTTTATCAGGTAATGGGTGATTGGGATAAAGCTTTGGCTGAGGCTAAAAGTGTTTATGACAAGTATAATACGTTGATGAGCAAAGAGGAATGGTGCAGCGGATTCGATAATTTGTTATCGGATGGTTGTAAAGAAGTTATTTGGGGGCTGAATTTTACTAATTTGTCGAATATTAGTTCGAATACTGAATTCAATTACTGGTATAATCAGGATCCGAGTTATGGAGAAGGTATGACAGACGGTCCGATTTATAGTTTTATCAATTTGTTTGTAGACGATAAATTCGTTCAATTGTTTGATGAAACAGATTTTCGTGGCAGTAAATGTACAAAGACCGAAAGCGTAACGGACGATGATGTTAAGTCGGTAATGTTCTGGCACCGTACAGCTAATGGAGACAAAGAGATTGCTGCTAAATGGGCTTACAATAAATTTAAATATTATGGAGATGCCAATGGTGCTCCGCAGGGACATACTTATCCGGAGTTTTCATTAATGCGTTCTGCTGAAATGTTATTGATTATGGCAGAAGCGGAAGCGAATCTCAATAATACGGCAAATGCATTAACTTATTTGAATACACTGCAGAGTGCACGTAACGTTGCGAAGCCTACAACTACAACGGCTAAAACAGAGTTGTTGGAAAGTATATATGTAGAACGCCGTAAAGAATTGTTGGGCGAAGGGGTGACTGGTATGTATGATTTGTTGCGTTTACAAAAACCTTTGTATCGCTATGGTGCAACAGCTTCAAATCCGGCCGGGCATTTTTCTTTAGGTATGACTTATTTGGATAACTATAATGCAGCAGATGCTGAACCTTATGGATATCTGCCGTCAAATGATTATCGTTTTCTTTGTCAGATTCCTCAGTTAGAGTTTACTAATAATGACGCAATAGATGCTTCAAAGGATCAGAATCCTTTCCGTGGACAATAATAATGTTGGAGTATGTTTTAAAAAGGAAGATGGGATAAATTAAATAACGTTTTCTATAACGGGGCTGGTTTTCATTTGAGACAGCCCCGTTTTTGTTTTTCTTTCTTTGCATCCTGACATCTGACCTGCGAGTCCGAAATTACCCAAGAATACCAGATGTACATTTTCTGACGTAACATAAGATATTTTGATTGTGGATGGATACGCACGGCCATATGGCGATCGTCCTCCTCTGTCATGATCAATTCCGGAACTATCGGGCGTAACCTGGATGATCTTGATTACGGAATCATTCGTTTGGTACGTACCGTCACGTTTCCTTTTAGACCGACGGCTTCGCCTGTCGTGCCGTTCAGCAGAACGCGCAGGTCACATCTCTCTTTTGCGGCAGGGAATTCAACGGTGAAGTCTTCTTGCTTATCTGTCGTTTTTGAACCGATCAGTTGACCGTTGAGCCAGATTTCGGCTTTTCCTGTCAGTTGTTTGAAGAGGATACTTCCGCCTTCTTCCCGATGAGCCTGGTAAGGATTGAATGTCGCACGTAAAATAACGAAATTGGCATTCTCCAGTTTGATCAGGTTGCCGCCTGAAACGGGTTGCCAACTGTTCATATCATTATCGGCTATCTGACGGGTGGCGTCGGGTTTCTCGGTGGAAAGGGGAGAAGCTACCCATCTATTCAGTAACATCGGTGGATTTTCTGCCGCAATGGAGGGGATAGGGGGTACCTGCTCAGCATTGATCGTGATCGTAGCCGGTTTTAATCCCGGAGTAGAGGCTGTCAGGGTGATTGGACCCGAACCTTCTTTGCTCTGTATGATGACCTGTGCCAGTCCGTAGAACAGACTACGTTTATTTCCCTTTTCCGGCTCGTGACAGTTCGGATTACCGTTTCCTACACCGATGATTTCGGCAGGGCCTGTCAGGGTGAGTTCCATCATGTTATTGGCTGTCGGTACGTGACGACCTTTGGAGTCTACAACCTCCACGGTTATCGGCATAGCGTCCCGGCCATCACCTGCCAGGCTGTTACGGTCAGGCGTCAGGCGAACCTGGACGGGGTCTTTAGTTGTCTCTACTTTGGTACGTGAGACGATCTTTCCGTTCTTGTAGCCGATGGCTTCCAGCTTGCCAGGTTTATAAGGAACAGACCAAGTATTCATTTCGTACGGATCTACCACTTGTTCGGATATTACTTTGCCGTTCAGTAATAACTTTACTTTATCTGCGTTGCTCAATGCCATTACTTTGATAGGCTTTCCGATGGAGTCGGCAGGCCAGTTCCAGTGAGGCACCAGTTCCAAGACATCTTTATCCTTTACCCATTGTGCCTGATGCAGGTAATAAGCCATTTTGGGGAATCCGCATAAATCCATGATACCGAAGAAAGAGCTGACTGTAGGCCAGCGATGCGGAGTCGGTTCGCCATGATAATCGAATCCGGTCCAGTAGAAGCACCCTGCCATCCAGGGGCGTTCAGCCACGGCTTTCCAGGCTCTGCGGTGGGTAGCTCCCCAGTCCGCACATTGTGTATCGTATGAATCCATCAGGTTTTTCGACCTGTCTGTTACATATTCACCCCGGATCATAAAGGCGGAACCATCTTCTGAACTGGTCAGAGGCAGGTCCGGGTTTTCTTCGTGGAAACGGTCGTAACTTTCGATCTGATAATTGAATCCTCCGACATCTACCGCCTGCGATACATTATATTCAGAGAAGAATCCTCCGTTCATCGCAGCTGTTATAGGGCGTGTCGGGTCCATCTTCTTCACTACGTCGTACATGCGGCGAACCATTTCAACCCCGTTTTCCGTGCCCTGCATCGGTTCTTCGTTGAAAACGGACCAGAGGATTACGCTCGGACAGTTACGGTCGCGGCGTACTTGCCACTCCAGTTGACGAACATATTCGGGTGAAGTGTTGAACAATCTGTTTTCATCCAGTACCATGATACCCATGCTGTCGCAAGCAGCCATAAATTCTTTGGCAACCGGATTATGAGCAACACGATAGGCATTGACTCCCATCTCTTTTAGTTTGCGCAGGCGGAATTCCCACAAAGCATCCGGAACGGCGACACCC
Organism: Parabacteroides sp. ASF519; assembly: GCF_000364265.2. Lineage (NCBI taxonomy): Bacteria > Pseudomonadati > Bacteroidota > Bacteroidia > Bacteroidales > Tannerellaceae > Parabacteroides > Parabacteroides sp. ASF519. Next base: position 582,122 of record NZ_AQFV02000006.1, read on the forward strand.
ACACCGGCATGATCCTGATGGTTACAAACGCCTTTTATCTTGATATTCTCTCCGTTCAGCCAGAAACCGGTGTTATTATCGAAACGGATCGTGCGGAAACCACATTTGGTTTCGGCTTCGTCCGTTACAATGCCGTTTTGCTTTACAACGGTTTTGACTGTATAAAGAGCGGGGCTGTCCGGTGACCAAAGTTGAGGGGTTGAAACTGTCATTGATAAGTTTGCGATCCCTTCTCCCAATGCTCCGACAGAGAGTTTCTGGGTTTGTGTCGTGATCGATTTGCCATCCGGGGCAAACAAAGAAACTTCTACTTCACTATTGGCAGGTAGTTTACCTGAGTTATATAAGGAAACCTCTACAGGTATTTCCCACTGGCTTTCGGTCTTCTTTACAGGATTGGCAAAGACACCATCTGTGATAATATGCAGCGGCGAGCGTTTTACCAGCCAGGTGTGGCGGTAAATTCCTGCTCCTTCATACCACCAGCCTTCCTGGGCTTCTGCATCTACACGTACGGCAATGGTATTCACATCGTCACCATATGTTGCATACGGCGTGATATCGATATACATGGATGTATAACCGCACCAGTTGCGATGCAGTACGGTTCCGTTAACCCAGATCGTGGCATGTGTGGCAATACCGTCGAACTGTAATTCCAGGTGCTTCCCTTTATCTTCGGGAGACAGTTTGAATTTACGGCGGTACCAGCCGAAACCGCGGTCGTAGTAACCCTGCGAAAGGTTGGCTTCCGGGTTTACCCGTCCTTCGATCGCCCAGTCATGGGGGATGTCTACGATACGCCAGGAGGAATCATCGTAGTTCGGGGAGGCGGCTCCACTCACGTATCCGGCTTTAGCGTTCCGGTAAGTCGCGTTATGTCCTTTAATGACCGGATAGGGGATATCTCCCTTATGAAAACTCCATCCTTTGTCCAGAGACAGAGTTTCCCGGACGGTTGCTTTTTCCTGTGCATACACCTGTAAAGAAAAACTGATACACAAAAGAAGTAGAAGACTTTTGAGTGTTGTCATAGCATTTATTATAGAATTATTTGAATATTGTTTCGATCACTTCACCTGTCCAGGATAAGGGTTGTTTAACCTTGAACAGGTGCAGGATGATAGCTGCTGTGTTCACCGTGTTATTGGTTTCCGTGATCTTGAATCTTTTCTTTATTCCTGGTCCGGCGATCCCCCAGGGGACGATCATTTCATCCGTACTCACTCCGCCATGTCCGTAGTTAATGCCGCCATGATCTGTCAGGAACATGAAGTGAGTATCTTTGTATAATCCTTCCTGTTTCATCTTCTCGATGAACTTTCCGATCTCTACATCGGCTTCCTCAATGGATTGTATGTATTCCGGAGACATCCATTTATGTTTGTGTCCGGCATGGTCGGTATGTACGGAATAGAGGAATACCAGTGTCGGGTTTTTCCGGTTCTCCATCAGAAAAGAAAGCGCTTTCTCGTAGTTCGGCACGTAGGCATCTTCTTCCAGGTAGCTGACTTCATCCAGATACTGTTTATTGTATGGGTAGAACAGGTTGATCCAATTGTAATAGAAAGCTGTTTTTGCCTGTGGAAGTGCCTCTTTCAACACTTTGAATACGGAAGGGTAATATCCTTTGCTATCTGTTTCAATCGCAGGTAATACGAATTTGGAGATTTCCCAGCTATTATCGACTACACCATGCTGTTCGGGGCCGCTTCCGCAAAGATGGCTGGTCCAGTTAGGCAATGTCACCGAAGGCATGACCACACGTGTATCCAGCGAGAGTGAACCTTCGGCCATCAAGGCATCCAGATTCGGAGTTTTTGCCTTCAGGTATCCGTCTACACAGATTCCGTCGAGTGATATTAAAACAATACGTTTTGCAGTAGGCGCATTTACTTTGGCAGTAACTGCCGATACAGGTTGGGTAATGGAGGCAGTTCCTAATGCGACAGCTCCCGCCAGTCCTTTTTTGAAGAAGTTTCTTCTTGAGTTTTTCATATTTTCCATGCTGTGTTTATAAGTATAAGTAAGAAGATCAGTCTTCAAAGGTAGTGGAAAATGTTATTTTGAAGACTGATTCTTTTCGTAAAAAGTACGCAAAGGTTTGCGCTTTCAGTAACTATTTATTCCATTTCCAGATTTCCCCTTTTTTCAAACCGTTTGCCTGCAAATAATTACCGTTATACCAGATACGGAATTTATTCCCCTGTAGCGATTTAACGGAAGCATCGACTATTTGTCCGTTTTCCCATTTTACCGCCACTTCAAATCCTCCCCGGGCTTTTAAGCCTGAGAATTCTCCTTTTTTCCAATCGGCAGGAAGGGAGGGAAGTAATTGAATGATATAACCTCCCTGATCGTACACATGACTCTGTAACAACATTTCGGCTATCCCTGCCGTTGTTCCGAAGTTAGCGTCGATCTGGAAAGGAGGACATATTGTGAAGAGGTTCGGGTTGATGCATTTCTTCATGACATCGTCCAGATTCTCTTTCGCTTTTTCGGCCTGATGCAAGCGGGCATATTGGCTGATGGCCCATGCCGAACTCCAACCGACATAGCCTCTGCGATGCTGGATGCGGTAGTCCAGCGATTTGTTGGCAGCCTCGATCAGGTCGGGAGTTTGCAGCATATTGATCTGCGATCCCGGATGGATGGCGAACAGGTGGGAGATATGACGGTGACCAGGTTCAACTTCAGGGAACTCGTCGGCCCATTCCATGATGCGTCCGTCAGAACCAATTTTCGTATCGGCCAAACGATCTTTTGCATCAGCAACCTGGCGTGTAAAATCATCGTCGATGGATAATTCGCTGGATATCATGGCGAAGTCGTCAAACAGTTGCCAGATAGTTTGCTGGTCGTGTGCCGGTCCCATGCTGATCTGGCTATGGCTGCCATCGGGAGCGACAAACGTATTTTCCGGAGAAACAGCAGGACCGGAAACTAGTTCTTTTGTTTTCGGGTTCTCTGTCAGCCAATCCATATAAAACTCGATAGCTCCTTTCAGTACAGGATATGTTTTGCGTAAAAAGTCTTTATCGCCTGTAAACCGATAGTGTTCACCGATATGTTGGCAAATCCATGCCGGAGCACCGGTGTGCATACCCCAGGAAGCTGCTTCGCCCGGAGAGGTATATCCCCATACGTTCGTGATAGGGTGTACTACCCAGCCCTTCTTATTGTATTGGATTTGTGCGGTCTTGCTCCCTGGTTCAACTAGCGAAGCAATCAGGTCGAACATTGGCAGATGCATTTCCGACAGGTTGGTTACTTCCGCAGGCCAGTAGTTCATTTCGATATTGACGTCGGTATGATAATCGCCGTTCCAGGCGGTCTGAAGCTTGTTTGCCCAGATACCTTGCAGGTTGGCGGGCATAGTACCCGGTCGCGACGACGAGATCAGGAGGTAACGGCCATATTGGAACATTTGTTCATATAGGTGAGGGTCTATCATGCCTTTTCGGGCATTCATAACCTTAATGTCGGTAGGGATCGTATCAGGCGTATTTGTCAGTTGCAGATTTGCTCTTTGGAAATAGCCGGTATATTCTTTTACATGTGTTTCATAAAGCTGATTGTAAGATTTGTTTATGGCTTTATTTAAAGAAACTTCGGTAATACTGCTGAAATCCCGTCCTTTGTAGATGGGATATTCCAGCTTATAATCTGTCGATGCGGTTAAAAACAGAAGAACTTCATCCGCATCTTTCACTGTCAAAGTAGAATCAGAATACGTGACGGAGCCATTCATCGGTACAGCTTTTAACCTTGTCATGTATTGAAGTCCGTCACCTCCTTTACCGTCCGAAAGTGCCCCGGCCATGATCAGTTGCTCGTTTTCCGTATAGGTAGAGTAACGTTCCGGCCGGTTCATCTGGCAAGTAAAAGAGAGTTGCTGCTTTTTATCCGCAGATATTCTCATGACCATGGACTGATCCGGGTGGCTGATAAAGATTTCACGTTTGAAATTTACATCTCCTTGTTTGTAGGAAACCCTGGCTGTCGCATCGTCCAGATTCAGTTCCCTGCGATAATCGGTGTAGGGCGATTTATTATCGAAGTCGATCCACAAGTCGCCCATCGTTTGATAACATCCGAAAGGGGCGTTGCTGCCTTGTCCGTGCCCGGAACCTTTTCCGGTACATATTTGTGTACGGTTTGTCAGGTCTGTGGCTTCTTTATATTTACCGTCAAACAATAGTTGTTTGATTTCTTCTATATGTTTGGCCGCTTCCAGATTGTCGCTATCCTGTATGCTTCCTGACCACATGGTCTCTTCATTTAGTTGGATACGTTCTTTGTGTACATCTCCAAAGACCATAGCACCGAGTGAACCGTTTCCTAAAGGTAAGGCTTTCAGCCACTCTGCATCATCGTCATATCCTTTATTTGGATTATCCGTGGCGGTTGCGTCGGCGGGAGTATTGTACCATAATGTTAATGGTACTTCTTTATGTTCCACGGAACAGGCGGTAAAACATAAAGAAAAGAGGCCTATAACAGAAACTATGCTTCTAATTTGTTTTTTCATGACTTATAAGTTCTTATAAATATAATCGGTGGAATTTCTTCACAGTCTTTAATATTACTTCTGTACGGAGAAAGTAAAATAAAGACTGTGTAAAATTAAGGAACAGACTTCTATTATAGTTGATAAAATGAGATGAATACTTTGCATAATTCGATATTATCAGGATAATGATAGTTGTTTTATTATTGTATAGAGTGCTAGTTGAAATTAAGCTGTATCCATCCGGCTACGTCTCCGTCTTCGGCGATATATGAATCCAGATATCTTGTCCTGTTGGAGTCGTAATTAAAGTAGAACTCATTACCTGCATCAGAATAATTGGCAACCAGGAAGGATATAGCATCGGGTAAAACCCAAGCTCTGGAATGTTGCTTTCCATTCGACTCGATTGTTACGACAACTTCGATTTTTGTTTTTTTTGGTGTATATTCAATGTTTTATTAAAATGGAACTTCTTCGAAATATTGTTGGAGATTTAGGAACAAAAGTAAAGAATTCTGTAAGTATCGCGAGGTATGGTGGTACTTACAGAATTCTTTTTACTTTGTTCTTTACGGGAGAGCAGTTATAGATATCTATGATTTATTGATTATTTAGTTCGAATCGATATTCCTGTTTTACCAGTATATCGGAAATAGTCGGAACGACACAATCTGCCGGAACGACATTTTTCTCGAAATAAATAGGAACATCAGCCGATTTCAGCCCGTCGATACGTATCACCATCGGATTGGTATCGATAGATTCTTTCAGGCGGCTTAAGCTGAGAATCCACTCTGTGCCATCATAGAAGGAGTCGCCGATCAGATTTCCGTTCAGGTAAGCGTTGGCTACATCTCCTTTATAAGAAATATACATACGTGTTTCCTCGTTGCCACAAGTCGCAGCCGGAGCTTTTACTTCATAAAGGCCTATATGTTCTTCAGGAGCAAAGGCGGAAGGCTTGTTCTTTCCGGTAGTTGTTGCAACAGGTTTGTTGTCTGCCGATAACCAGGTTGCATCTGTATTCCAGAGGATACGTTTACCATTCTTCAAAAGAACTTCTATTTCCGCAGTGATCTCTTTTCTATTAGAAAGATTAAATTCGATCGTATTGTTGCCGTTTTGAATGAAGTCGGTTACATTAGCATAGGAATAACTGCCCATAGATGTCGTTTTTGTTTCTTTTCCGTTGATCATACAACTGATTGGATCGGATGATACATAACGTAAATAGGCACGTTCTACTTTTGAGAATGTGTTCAAAGAGAACTGACGTTTTGCTATATTACCTTCTGTTGGACGTATCCACAGGCTTTTTTCCATCGGAGTGATCGGACGGAATTCTGCTTGCAGATTATGCGCGCTGCTTTGGAATGTTTGTTGCTTGAAATTACCGTCCTCATATGTCCATATCTCTGTTGACGGTTGATCGTCAATCAGAGTGATCTTATCGTTATCGTAGATTAATGAGGAATTAGTAATAGCAACAAACTTTTTACCTTTTATCGTACCTTTCCAGATATGATCCGATTCTTCTTCAGTCAGCGTGACAAAGCGTACTGTGGAACCATTTTCTTTTGTAATCTTTATGATACATTCTTTCCCCGGGGTCAGTTGGTTGACGAAATACCTGTCTTTCTCTTTCCGGTAAGAGCCATTCTTTACTTCGATATTCCGGATGTCTTTATTTTCAATTAAATATTCTCCCGGTATGGCATCGTCTTCAAAGAAGAAATAGGTATGGTTGTTGCCTTCTTTTAAGGAACAAACAGGTTGGGTTGTTGAATATTTCAACAGTACATTACTTAGTTCCTGATTGAACGGCCAGAGAAAGTAAGTTCCGTTTTTCACCGTTACTTTCTGGCGTGGTATACGGATAGTCTCGTCTTTCAGCTTTATGGAGAACTGGACATTTTTATAGTCTTTCCGGCTATGTTTGTATAAATAATTGGAACAGAATAGATAACCGGTATTCCCGTTTAACCGGACGGCCCATTGCAAGTTGTCTCTATCCTGGTTAGTGGTAGGCAGGTAAGCGACAGCCGGAGCCAGCGCTGTTCCGAAATCATTCATGAAATAGTTATATTTCTTCGTTTCCTGCATGACTGTACCCAAAGTTCCGAATTCACGGATGGGGGCCTGGTAGTCGTAACTGATGCGAGGACCGGATGATTGGTATGTACTTATTTTCCCGACAGGATTAGTACCACCGGTGTACATATAATATCCCATCATATTGGCTCCGCACCCCAAGCGTAGATTGATGTTTTCTCCCGCCATTTCTTCCGGTACGACGGCACGACGTTGGTAGAATGCTGTGGTTCCAACGCCTATTTCACAGGTGAAGAAAGGGGAGTCATTATTTTCTCCGCTTAAAGATTCTACATCTCCTTCGATCTTGATAATATCGGTACCAATATTGTCAGAAAGACGGTTGTAAGTGAAAAACTCAAAGTTGGATGTCGGTATTTCATCCTTTCCAGATGCAGTCCATGGAGCCTCGATATAGAACCCGGCATAGGGCACGATTTCCCCTTTCGGATACTCGCTGTCCATCCAGTGGGTCATCGAATAAAGAGGAACATCGAATCCTATTTCTACTGCCATCTTTTTCAGGTTGAGAAGATGCGAGACGATCATTCCCGGGCGTACGTATTCGTTTTCCAGTTGAAGAGCCATGACGGGGCCTCCGTCTTTCCATAATAATCCTTTTACCTGGTCGTATACAGCCTGATACCAACGCCGTGTATATTCGAGATACAAAGGATCGTTTGAGCGGGTTATCAGATTTTTATTATTGACGATCCAGTCAGGTAATCCTCCGTTTTTGATTTCCGCATTACAGTAAGGACCGAAACGCAAGTGCACTTTCATGTCCAGTTCCTTGCACAATTCGATAAAACGGCGGAGATTGAGATGACCTTCCCAGGATAGTTCACCTTCAAATTCCTCGTGCAGCGACCAGATACAATAAGTGGCCACAATGTCAATGCCGGATGCTTTCATTTTCAATAAGGCATCGCGCCAGTATCTCGAATCCATCCGGTTATAATGAATTTCTCCCATTACGGGGAGTTGAGGAATGCCACCTTCTTCCAGATACAGGTTATTAATGCGGATTTCTTTTCCAACTGGGCCGAAATGGCCCAGTTGGAGGTATTTCACAGTGGGAGGAGTTACTTTACCCAAATCTATTTTGTACTGGGCAAAGATACTTCCCGCGGCAAAGAGTAGCGCAGATAATAGAATTTCTTTTCTCATTTATAAGTCGTATTTTTATGTGCGTACTACTTATTTAAGTCAGTGATCCTGATCGTCCAGTTAGCATCGTCCCCGTTTCCTGCCGTTACTTTATATACAAATTCCTTTGCGGAAAAGTCTGACGGGAAAATCCCCATTGCGGGAGCATTACCTACCGGGCTAATGCGGGCGGAGGTCGATGCGTCAACGTTGATCGCTAATGTACTTAATGAAACCTGATTTCTGATTTCAGTTGTAAATGTCTGTGTGGCTTCAGGCACTTTGATCGTACAAACGATTTCTTTTGCTTTATTATCAATCGTTTTCTCCGTAGTCATTTCCATTACACGCAGTCTTTGACCACTTTCATCCCACCATCTGTATTCGAAACGGACATTTGTGATGTCATTCTGGTTGTACGTTTCCAGATCATCCAAACCGGCTTTCAGACAAGATGTGTTCAGCGCAATCAATAAAAGTAGAACTAAATAATTATACAGTGCTTTCATTTTCTTGTTATTTTTATAAGACATTTATAATCGGTTACCAACCTTCGTTTTGATCGAGAGACGGGTTGTTTACTCTTTCGCCTTCCGGAACAGGGAACAAATATCTTTTCTTTGTAAAGACACGTTCGTTGAAAGAAGTTTGGTAAGGCAAAGGTATGATTTCAAAACTTTTTCCGTCTTCGGAAATACTGATAGAATGATGTACTTTTGTCAACTCTTCCACTTTGTCTTTTCCATCGGCTTTTCCCCATCGTAATAAACTCCAGTACCTGTCACCTTCATGCACAAGGTCGATGCGACGTTCGCGTTTATAGGCTTTCCAGGCCGCATCAGAAGAGAGATTCAATGGCAACTCAGGCATTCCGCCGTGCACGGTACGGGTTTTATTGATATATTCGATTGCCGTGCTGATATTGCCTTGACGCAACATTACTTCCGCATAATTCAGATAAGAACGTCCCAGGCGCAGAACTATATAATGATAGTAAGTCGGATCTGAATTTAATAGCGGTTTTGCCGTATATACACCTTTGCGGTAAAGATAGCCGCTCAGGGCCATTCCCCAATCGCCACCTGCTTTACTGTCCCAATGCATATTCCCTTTGGTACGCATAGTTACGAGGCTGTTGAAATATCGGCTCGAATCCTGCACGACAGTCGCATAGAAGCGATTGTCACGGTTCTGATAAATGGCAGTTGAGACATAGCCACCGTTCTGTTGATAAGCCTTATAGAAACTGCTTTGATCCCAGTCTTTGGCCGTTCCGTCTACATCTTTGACTTCGTAGTCGTTGACCAAATCGACAGAAGGGAACATTCCGATCCAACCTTCAAAGCTATCATTTAGTTTAGGGTTAGCGATGTCTTTCAGTTTATCGTTGTTAACGTTTGGAACAAGATACTGCATCCATGTATCTCCGAATTTTGTGTTGTTCTCATGTCTGAACTGTGCCAGGATAATTTCTTTGGAACTTAACGCATAATCGAATTCGTTGAACATCTTCTCGTAATCGGTATCCAGACTATATTGTCCGAGAGCGAAAAGGTCTTCGCTGGCTTTCTTTGCAATGTTATAGTATTCATCCTGTCCCGATTCGATATAGGCAGCGCCGTGAAGTGCTACTTCTGCCATTAGTGCATAGGCTGCCCCTTGAGTCAGCATACCAGTTTCAGAGCTTTTTATGGAAACAGGTAGGTTGACGACTGCATCCTGCAAATCTTTTAGAATAAAATCGTAGGTATCTTTGATCGTCTCCGTTCTAGGTAATTCCATCTTTTCCTCCGGATCGAGTACGCGGTCTACAATCATCAGTTTCCCGAATAAACGGGCACGGCTGAAATAAATCATGGCACGTTGCATTTTGGCCTGTGCGATCAGATAACTTTTTTCCTGTTCCAAAAAGGAAGTGTTTTCTTCCATTTTCTGAAGCAGAAGATTGCATTTTCGGATGTTTGCATAAACTTCCCCAGCTTTTTTACTATCTCCACCTGGATAAGGATTCCATCCTACATCGTAGTAGCGGTCGATCTGTTCTTTATTCACATTGGAAGCGCCTCCATCATCCTGGATAACATCATTATCTGTCCATTTATCATTCCAGACTAATTGTCCGGTAGCATAACTCAGCGAAGGATATAAGAAAGCCTGTGCCAGTTCTGCACTTTCCCATACATCATTTTCCGAAAATTTGTCTAACGGGCCTTTATCCAGAACGTCGCTGCAAGCTGTACATCCCATTACCAATGCCAATGATATTGTTTTGATACTTATATTTTTCATATTATTAAAATTCAATTGTTATACCATTATTAAAATCCGACTGTTACACCAACTGAATAAACACGTTGTACCGGGTACCCCCCGTTCGTAGAAGTCGTTTCCGGATCGAAATAGTCTGAAACTCCCGATATTGTGAATAGGTTGGCCCGGTTACATTCACTTTACACATGCTGAGCCAGTTGGCATTTTTCAACAACTTATATTTGAAGTCGTAAGCAAGTGATAAGTTCTTTAAACGCAAGAAAGATGCATTCTTTACCCAAAAGCTGGATTTTTCCTGGTTGTTTCCTCCGTTTACACTTGAGGATAATGATTTTCTCGGGAAGGTTGCATCTCTGTTGTCCTCTCTCCAGTAATCTAACTGATATTCGTTTTTCACGTGGACAGATTCGTCTTTTTTGTTATTGACCCCAAACTCCATATTGCGTTTACCTGTCCCATAAAACAGACCGGAAAGAGAAAATCCTTTATAAGAGAAGGCAAAATCCACACCATAGGTAAAATGAGGAGCGGTAGGCATTCCGTAACGGACTTGATCTTCGGCATCGATTTTACCATCGCCATTAAGATCCTGATAAACAATGTCACCTAACTTTGTTTCAGAAGAAGACAATCTGCGGGGGACGCCCAACACTTGTTCCGGGGATTGATACAAACCATTGTCGATAAGTATGACATCATAATAGTCTGTTTGATGTGTGCTACGTTTATACGGATTCATTAGGGTAGACAGAGCTTCTTCCTGCTTTACCACATACAGATTGTTATAATAGGTCATGTTTGTTCCGACTTCATAATGGAAATCCGAACCGATATTGTCACCCCATCTCATAGACAACTCAAAACCTTCACGACGATGTTCATTCTTCGATTTGATCTGTGGCAACTTTGTTCCCAGCGGAGTAGTGTAACGGTCTGCCGGACTTACCAAACCACCTTTGGTCACATAATAGAAATAGTCGGCAGAACCTTTTAAACGATAGTTGAAGAATGCAACATCAATACCATAGTTTAACGAATTACGTGTATACCAACTTAGTAATTCGGGAGAAGTCAATTCGCCTTCATTAAATCCGGATAGCAAATTTCCACCGATACAAATTGAATTTTCGACCATGTTATAAGTTGACAAATAACCGAACTTGTTTACTCCTGATTCTGTTCCCATTTGTCCGTAGGATCCGCGTAGCTTTAGCAGGTCAATGTTTCCCCGATTCCAGCTTTTGAAGAAAGGTTCTTCTGTAATATCCCATCCCAGTGCGACAGACGGAAAGAATCCCCAGCGATGTCCCGGAGCAAAGTTATCCGAACCGTCGTAGCGGAAGCTACCTTCGATATAATAACGGTTTGCATAATCATATTTCAAACGTCCGACCAATCCCATTCGTCCGCCTTCTTCCGAGTTTCCTGCATTTTGCATGGTCGTACTGGAACCGGCAAACAGCTGATCGACGGTGGTTGAAAGATAATCTCTGCGTGAAGCCCAGAAATTATGACCGGTGTTTTCTGCGGCAGTGAAAACGAATTTAGCATCGATTGAATGAACATCGGCAAACGTCCGTAAGAATGCAGCGCTTAGTTCGAACTGATAAGATTCGCCGAAATAAGCCTCTTCTTTTAATGAAGGTTTTGTTACATCTAATAATGTTCCATCTTTGCCATATTGAGGCGCACGAGCCGAAAGTTTTTTTAAATGGCTAGAATTTACGCGATAGTAAAGCATGGTACCGAGTGACAACCCTTTTACCCAGGGTAATGCCCAGTCTGCAACAAATTGAGTATTCAGATACATTCCGTCGTTTTTATCATATCCGGAACGTTCGTCCATTTCCATCAGCGGATTGTCTGATACCGTACTTAAAGTTCCGTCTTCATTATAAGCTAGATCCAGCGGTGATTTCGCATTCAGGTGATCCCAGATAGAATTAGCGGCAAATGAAGGATATTTTTTCTTCTCCATGGCTGCATTAATGTTTAGAGATACTTTTAGTCCGATCTCATCAAAGGTGGTGTTCACATTACTGCGGAGATTGTATCTTGAATAATTCAGGGCATCAGAGGTATATAAACTACCCTGGTCGAATAAGCCTAAAGACAGGTAATAGTTTATATCTTTCTGATTGCCTGTCATAGACAAAGAATGTCTGTATTCCGGAGCGAAATTGTTTAATCCCAAAGAATACCAATCCGTATTCGGGTATAAGTATGGGTCAGATTGGTTTCTGATAGCATCCATTTCCTCTTTACTGAATTGATGGTATTCACCATATCCGTCCGAGATTGCTGCCTGGTTTTGAACGTCTGCATAGGTATAAGAATCCAGTTTTTTCGGTAAGACGGTCGGCTGACTATACTGTGCGTTGAAAGAGTAGACAATAGATCTTTTCCCCTTACGGCCCTCTTTTGTTTTAACCAAAACAATACCATCTGCTGCCCGTGAGCCGTAAACAGCCAGTGAAGCTGCATCTTTTAAAATGGAGATACTCTCTATATCCTCGGAATTTAAAGTTTTGAACTCCCAGTCTGTGGTAATTATGCCGTCGATAACATATAGCGGATCGCCGCCACCACGGATGGATATTTTAGGTTCGCTACCCGGTTCCCCTCCCTGGTTCTGAACGATAACACCTGAGGCCCGTCCTTGTAGGGTGGATGCAACGTTCGGGAATGGCAGGTCTTGCAGTTTTTCGCCTTTTACAGCTGTAACGGCAGAGACCATTTTCTTAGCCGAAGTGGTTCCGTAACCAATTACGACAACTTCATCCAATGTCTCGCTATCTTCTTTTAACTGGATAGAAAGATCAGACCTGTTTCCAACAGCGATTTCTTGCGTCAGATAACCTATATAAGAAATTGTCAGGGTTGCGTTTTCCGGAATCTCCAGATTGAAACGACCGTCTATGTCTGTGACATTACCGATAGTGGTTCCTTTTACTACGACATTGGCTCCGATAACAGGAGTGCCGGTCGCATCTTTAACGGTTCCTGATATTTTTCTCTTATTCTGATTGATCGAACCTTTTTCCGCTTTCCTCAGGGAAATATATCCTTCGTTAAAATTATATTTGATTGGACTGTTGTCGAAAGCCTCTTCCAATACCTGTGAGACGGGCTTATTCTTTGCATTGACCTGAATTTGTTCCTGCAGGTCGATCTCTTTTTCGCTGTACATGAAAAGATAATCGGTCTGCCTTTCTATCTCATTGATAAATTCTTTGAGTGGCAGATTATTCCTGCTGATGCTCACTTTTGCATTTTGCGAATGCAAAGAGGTTGCACTAAGCTGGAAAATTGCAATTAACGTGAGAACTGTTGTTATTTTCATAATACGAATTGTATGCTTTAATTCAATATAATTGACACAATTGAACAATAGCAATAAGTTTTTTTTCATAACTTTGCTCATAGCTTTAAAAGTTAATACTGTTTTTGAATGTTTGTGGAATACATGAAAGAAGGAAGGTATTGACTTGGGGTGAGTGCTGGTAACACTTGCCCCTTTTTTATACCATTCCTGTGTAATGATCTGGCTTTACTTCATAGGCATTCTATTTTTAGGTGAATATGTTGTATTTAATATATTTCGATCTCTTCGTTATTGATTATCTTATACTGGAAATGATGCACCCCTTGTAACGCTTTCAGGATCCTTTCAATTTCATCACTCTGGCGGAACTTACCAGATACATACTGGTCGATCCGGGCAGATGATTTCACATCGAATTTTACGTTATACCATAACGTGAGATAATCCAGTATTTCCGAGAATTTCTTGTTGCTGAAATAGAATATTCCGCTTTTCAGATATTCTTCGTTGTTGAATGAAGCGGCTGTTTTTATCAGATTCCCATTCGACAAGGATACCATCTCGTTGGGTTTCAGTATAATGTTTTCCTCCGGCTTACTGTTGTTTGTGACTTGTACACTCCCTTTCACCAGATTTGTTTCAAACCGTTCGCTTTCTGAATAAGCAAATACATTGAAGCGGGTTCCGAGTACCTTTATATCGTAACGTTGTGTTTTTACGATAAAAGGGCGTTTGGAATCTTTTGTTACCGAGAAAAATCCTTCACCATCCAGTTCAACCGAACGTTCATCCTTGCTGAATTCATTCGGTATTTTGATAACGGAGCGGGGGCTTAACCAGGCTTCCGTACCGTCTTGCAGGGTCATAAAGATACGTTGACCTTTAGGGACTTCTATCTTTGTATAGAGCGGTGCTTTTTCTTCCGGAATGAATTTGTCGGTAAGCAGCCAGATGTTAATCAGTAAGATGGCTACGACAGCGGCATATTTTGCCAGATTGAGATAAAGCCGGCGAGCCTGTTTCCGGTTGATGCGACTTCCCAGTTCTTCTATTTTGAGTGAAGCCCATTTATCGTCTCCATTCTGTTCTCCCAGCTTTGAAATAGTTACCGTATTTTGCATACGGATAAATTCAGCTTTCTTTTCCGGACTGGATTCTATCTGGTCGAAGAGATCTTTCTTTTCTGTGTCTGAAAGTTCCCCAAGGAAATATTTATCTAGTTGTTCGTTCATGATACTTTATTACTCTTTCTATTAGTATGACGAAATACTTCCGACCATCTACTAGTCGGAAACAGAAAAAAATAAATTTTTTTTGGAAAAGATTTTAGATAATGAAAATAAAGAGAGGGAGGTAGTCTTTCAATTCAACCTTTAATTTACGTATAGCGGTTACGATGTGATTTTGTACGGTATGGACAGAAATATTCAGTTGCGTGGCTATTTCCTCATGCTTTAATCCGTTCATTCTGCTCAGAATGAACACCTGCCGGCATTTCTCCGGCAGGTGTTCAATTGCCTGGGCTAATAAATTTTCTATTTCTTTTTCGGTAAAAATGTTTTCATCGAATTGCATCAAGGCTTCCATCTTCAGTTTCAGTTCTCTGTTCTGTAAACTGTCTAGTGATTCTTTTTTGCTGTCTATAAATGTTTGATGACGATAAAAGTCAATGCATCTGTTTTTAGCCAGTGTGAACAGGAAAGCGTTGAGGTTGGTCAGGGACTCCAGCATATCGCGGTGTTCCCACAAATACATGAAAATATCCTGTACGATGTTTTCGGCATCTTCGATGGATACAACATATTCGCGTGCGAACCGTACCAATTTGGGAAAATATATCAGATATATTTTCGAAAAGGCATGTTTCTCTGTCCCTGAAAAGTTATTCATATTTTTTCCTGTTTATTAATGGGCACATATAATACAGCCTTTCCATATCCCAGCTTTTTTATTCTGCCGTCTTCGATCAGCTCTTTCAGGTCGCGCACGGCTGTGGACCGGTTACATCCGTTTAACCGCATGTATTGTGCCGCAGTGAAAAACTCTTTTTCTTCCGATGCGATCAGCATACGGCCTTTCCGTTGTTCAGGAGAATAGCTTGTAGCACAGGCATCGGAGTCCCTTTCCAGGTCTATAGACTTCAAACGATTTTTTAATTTTTTACTCCCTTTGAAATGCACATTCCCGAAATTTACGGACCAGGAACGTATTTCTTTTTTATCCATCACCGGGCGACTTTTCAGGGAGATGGAAAATGATCCCAGGTCATCTAACTCGACGGTATATCCGTACCGCAGATTTTTCGAAATAACTTTGGCCAGCGCATCCAGCATTCCTTTGGTGGTGGCCGTGGAATAGCCGCAACTATCGGCTATCTCTTCTGCGATCTCCTGTGTATGGATCGTTCCTCTGGGTACAATCCGGGCATGTAAAGGTTGTTTCTTTCCGTCGCCTTTGGGGTTCGGATTCTCATATAACGCATATTTTGCTCCCATAATAGTCGTTGTAAAAAGGTAAATTTCAGTTTAGTATTGCATATCACAGTTGTCTTCCTTTCATATCACAGTTGGATTCCGTTTGTTTCACAGATGGATTTCTTTTGTTTCACAACTGTGATACGAAAAGAGGATTTGTACAAATGTATAATATATCTCGGGAAAATCACTCTGTCCGGCAGGTAATTTTTTATTCCCGGCGGGTAATTGGGATTATCTTCGGGGAACTTTCGATGAAATGAATTAATAAGATATACTGTCGGATTATAGAATTAATGCCTATATTTGATGAGATTCAAAACATGACTGTAAATCCGGTGTTATTATGAGAAACTTGATAATAAGTATTTTGATGTGGTTATCCTTTATAGGATGTTCTGATAAGGATGGGTTGTTAAGTCCGGCTGAGATGAAAGAGGATATCCGGTTCTATTTTCATATGATCAGGGATATTCATCCGGATCCCTATCAACGTTATGATTCGCTGACTTTTGTCAGGCTGGAGGCTGAGATGATAGAATCTTGTTCTGAGCCTATGGCGAGAGAGGATTTTGGATTCAGGTTGATGAAGACCCGTAAATTCCTGGATGGGCATGTCGGGGTTTTCGATTTCTTTTCTCCTCCGGGGCGCTATCATTTTCCGACTGTAGAATTTCAGGGAAATCTGATGTTGTTAGGGAATGATACTTTATTGGCTGTGAGAGATTCTTTCGCTTCTTATACAGCCCTGGATGTAGATTCTATGATTCCGTGGGACCAGCCTTCGAAAATCCGAAATGAGAATATGAATTTGTTGTTGAATTTGTTATTGTCTCCAGCAAATAAGAGTACAATGACCTATACCGGCGTATTAAAGACTGCGAATGGAACTCGCGATACGCTTATTTGTGTGGATACCCGTAGGGTAAAGAAGAATCCTATTTATACCCAGCCTTATTCTTCAAAAGTTTATCCGGAAGATTCAATAGCGGTTCTTTATTATAATAGTTGTATGATTTATGGCGAAGAAGATGTGAAGCGTTATAAGGAATACGTGGATACCTTTTTTGACGAACTGAAAAGTAAGGGGATAAAAACGTTGTTTATAGATGTCACGCATAATGGAGGCGGATCGGATGGTAATAATTCTGTCATAATAAATCATTTAAAAGCAGATGCGTTTACTTCCAAAGTAAGGATGACGGGTAAGAAAGCAGGGGTGGAGGAATTCATCAATTCAGATCTAATCAAGAAGTTCTTTAATGAGAATCAAGAAGAAAAGAATTACTGGATGGAGACATTTGGGAATCCTATTATGGAAAAGGGTGTTGCATTTCTGGAAGAATATACGCCAGGCAGGGAATCCGGTTATGATGGAAATGTTTTTGTGATTATGGGAAATAGAACGTATTCTGCCGGAGCTGATTTTTGTTTGACAATAAAATTGTCGAATGCAGCCATATTAGTAGGGGAAAAGGCAGGTCAATATTATCCGATTTGTGGAAACGTTATCAAAGGGACTTTACCTAACTCGAAGATAATATATCAGGTACCTTCAACAGAGGGTTTTCATGAACCGGAAACTTTATTTGAGGATGGGTATATCTGTCCGGATATTTCATATCCGCTGAAGGAAGAGATGGGGGTGGAGGATTATAAGAAGGTGCTTAGTATTTCTTCAGCATCTTGATTAATTATATATCCGGAATTTTGACACAGTCCTAGCAGAACTATGTATAAAAATAACAAAATATAATAAGATTATTTAAAAATACGTTAAATTCATTCATATTGTAGTCTAAAATTTAATATGTGAACCAAACTTAGCCATAAGCGGTGTTATTTTTTTCTTGTTTATTCATCCTTTTTTCTTTTTAGGCATGAGTTCTGCTAGGACTATGTTAGTTAAATAATGTATAATATTGGGCTTCAAGATATTAGATGTTTTTAAGATACGGGAGAGGATGATGATATGGAGCTTTGTTAACTTGTTCGCTGTATTAATATTAAGCAGATTTGATGGATAGAATCCGTTTGGCTATTTGGACTTTTATGCTTCTCTTATTCTCTGTTACTATATGGGGAGACGAAATCTATTTCCGGTCTTTGGGTGTAAAAGACGGATTGTCTCAGCCTTCCTCTATAGCAATATGGCAGGATCGGCTGGGGAGAATATGGCTCGGTAATAATGCTGTAAATTGTTATGATGGCATATCTACTAAAGTAATTCGTTTGTCTGAATATTTCCCGTCTCTTGAAGATGCCAATATTCATAATTTCTGTGGAAATGATTCTACACTATATCTTTTGGCAGAAAACAATATAATCTGTATTGATTTACAGATAAGGCAACCTTTCATGCCGGAGATTACAGCAACGGCTATTTGTTATTCGGATAATCAGCTTTATACTGTTGAAGGACATTCACTTTATAGATGTAATATCCGGTCGGGAGAAAAAGAGGTTTTGTTTTCTGATGAAAGATATGTTTTTACTCTCATAACTCCGATTGGTGATAATCAGTTTTGGATAGGGACGACTACCGGTGTATTGAAAGTTGATCTGACGGAAAAACGGATTATAACCACCTGTTTTCAGAAAGAGAACATAACTACTCAGTTCCTGGACTCGGAATCTCGTTTGTGGCTGTCGGCTAAATCAGGTTTAGCTGCTGTTGTTTCACTAAATGGTGAATCTATCGTTTTTAATGACTCGGGAGGTTCTTTCATTCCCTATATCCATTGCTTTACTGAGGATACACGGGGGATAATATGGGTGGGAACTTTGGCAGGTCTTTATAGGATAGAAATGAAAACAAATGGTATTCCGGAAATAATGAGTAACCAGCCGTATATGGCGGAAACTTCGATTACTGCATTATTTACTGATCGGCAAGGAAATTTATGGATTGGACCCTATTATGGTGATATCCGGTATGGAAATATAGATTTGGATGATTTCAAATGTTTTTATAGCGACGAAAAAGTTGAGGATCGTCTGCATGGAACTGTTATCGGTTCTATGGCTGAAGATAAAGAAGGTAATTTGTATGTAGCATCTGAGGGCAGTGGTATAAACGTCCTGAATAAGAACAGGGAAGTAATCCGGCATATCACCAAGACTACCCACCGATTGCCGGATAATAAGATTCGTGCACTGTGGTATGATGAGCAGACGGATAACCTGTTTATCAGCGTCTATAAAAATGGACTTTATGTGCTTGACAGGAAAACAGGCCGTATCAAGCAGATCGATTTTTCGTTTTTCGATTCGGCTTCTCAGCTGACAATAGAAGATATTGTTCCTTATCGGGATATGCTGGTGTTACCGTCTACCCAGGGTATTTTTAAACTTGACAGGGAAAATCTGCATACCTCTTATTTGTTGGATGATTCGTTGCTGCAACAAAAATGTTCCGGAAATATTCGTACCGTATATATTGATGACAAGGACCGCTTATGGGTGTCTTCACTGGAAGAAGGATTGTTTTCTGTAGATCTGAAATCGCAAAAGGTAATCTCTCTCTATGGAGATGGCTTGCAAAAAGGAAGTCGTATTCCCAGTGCCGTTAATTCGATTTGTGGTGATTCCAGGAATGGTTTATTCATGTCTACCCTGAATTCCGGACTTTTATTATATAATGAGGAAAAGAATGATTTTTCATCTTATAGGGAACAGGATCATTTTTTACTGAGTGATGTATGTTATAGTGTAACCCGCTCGTTTTACAGGAACCTGATCGTAACAACAGACAAAGGTGTTTCTATTTTGGACATGTCGGTAAAAAAGAAACCTCTTTCTGCATTTCATATTCCTTTAAGTAATCTGCCTGCCCCGCTTTCTCTCAGTGGTGATTGTGGCATTTATGTCTCACCGATGGACCGGAATGTTTATGTGGGTACCATATGCGGATTATTTTCTTTTAATGAGCAGAATCTAAATCGTCCGGGTAGGAATTACTCTTTGTTTTTCTCTTCGATCTCTGTGAATAATCAATTGTTGACACCTGCGAATTCGGATTTTCTTCAACAGGATATCGCCTTTTCCCGAAAAATAAAACTGCCTTATAACCTGAATACGATTAGTCTTACCTTTTCGACAAGTAACTATCTGCTTTCTAATTACGGACAATATGAATATAAGATGGAAGGTCTGGATGAACTGTGGATAACGACTTCCAACAGGACGATTACTTATTCTTCCCTGCGCCCCGGTAGGTATAATCTGATTGTCCGCGAGCTGGATAATCCTCAGAATGAAGTTTTGCTGGAAATTATAATTATGTATCCGTTCTGGCTTTCGTGGCCAATGATATTACTGTATGTTTGTGTAACGATTTCTATTATAGCCAGGCTGGTTTGGTTCAATAAAACAAAGACTCGACTGATGCTTTCCCTGGAGATGAAAAAGAGGGAGGTGGAGCAAATGGATAAATTGAACCGGGATAATCAGCAGTTCCTAACTAATATTTCCAATGAGTTCAGAAAACCTCTGACTGTAATTATTGCTATATTGAATAATATTGTTGCTGATGCGGCAGTTGTAGCCGGTAAAAACCGAATCGGGAAAGTATTGAAGCAGGTTGTTTATTTGCAAGGGTTAATTACCCGGTTACAGACGTTCAACAGAGAGGAACAGGAAGACGTTGCGTTTAGTTTCGGAAATCCTGTCTACGATGCGGAATCGCCTGTGGAAGAGGTAATTGGAACAGAAGATAACACTCTTTATACGATGTTGATAATAGACAGTGACAGCGAGATAAGGGCTTCGCTGAAAGAGACATTTTCGTTTGCCTATCGTTTGATTGAAGCGGAGGATACAAAGGAGGGTTATTTGATCGCATTGAGAGAACTCCCGGATATTATTTTGAGTGAGATCGATATGGCGGACGGTTCCGGGATAGAATTGTGCCGGATGATTAAGGCGCATGTAGATACATTACATATTCCTGTTATTCTGATGACTTACCAGCCATCTCCGGAACAACAGATTCAAAGTATTCGTTCCGGTGCTGACGATTATGTGGTCAAACCTTTTTTTATGGATTTACTTCAGCATAGATGTAATTCTCTGGTAAGAAACAGTAAACGTATTTTGTCAAGGTATATCAAGCAGAAAGAGGAACAGGATTACGTGCCGCTATTGGCAACTAACGTACAGGAAAAAAGACTGTTGGATACGGCTACCCGTGTTTTGGAAGAGCATCTGGAAGATCCGGAATTCGATATAGCCCGCTGGGCTAAATGTATGGGAATGGGGAGGACCAGTTTGTTCAACCAGATTAAGATGGTTACAGGAATGACCCCGAACGATTATATTGTTTCCTTTAAAATGGACCGGGCTAAGCTTTTGTTATCAGATGAGTCTTGTTGTCCTATAGCGGAGGTTGCCTATCGTCTCGGGTATTCTGATCCGATTTATTTCAGCCGTACCTTTAAGAAGCATGTAGGGGTATCCCCCATGCAGTACAGAAAAAATATGCTGGTGTCGCAGAAAGAGGAAGTATCCTAAAAAACAGAAAGCCCGCCATATGGCGAGCTCTCCTCTTTTCAACTCCCTATTACTCTTTTTCTATCTCGATGAAAGTGTCTCGATAGTAAGATTCAGATCTTTTGTCTTGTGGTACATAATAAATGGGCGAAGAATAGTTGTTCTCTGCTTTTACTTTAGCAAAGTTCTCTGTATTGTTCAATTCTTCGGAATCCGGATATTTTATACGTTCAACCTGCGGTTTGATATTTGTGAAATACGGCGGGAAGTTAACCGGTTCCAGTTTCGGATGGCGGGTTCTGCGCAACTCTGTCCAGCATTCGTTAGGAGCCATCAGATTCAGGTGGATATACTTCTGCTGCATGATAATTTCTATCTGATCATCCAATGTTTTAGCTTTCTGGTATTCTGCTTTCAGGAAATCTCCATATGTCTGAACAATTTCGGCAGATGGTTTTTCCGGGAAATAACGCGGATAATCTGTCGCACTTGATACTGACAGGGAGTTTATATAATACCATAAGTCTGTTGAATGAGTCATAGCATCACTTATATGTTCACCGGCTGTTTTACCGGTTGAAGCATAGTTTCTGGCAGCTACTTCTGCCAGGAGCAATTCTGTTTCAGCCAGCGAGAACATATAAACCGGGAAATTAGCGTAGTAATAAGTAGCCGGGTTATACATGGATACGCAGTTTATATCGTAGTAACTCAGTGTACCTTTGGCATCGCGGTATGCAGTATTGTTATTGATATAGGATTTATGACGTTCCCATGTTCCTTCGTCGATATAATCCGGGCGCATGTTTTCTTCACTACCGGCGGCAATAGAGTCGTAAGCCGGCTGGTGGTATAGGTTGTCCATGCGGATACCACGATAGTCGTTGTAACGTGTCGGAGCGGCTATGGCCGGCAGACGCGGGTCATCGATTCCCGGTTCATATTTCAATCTGTTATGGTTCATTCTTTCGAGAATCACATTGGGGATGAATAACGAAGTAAAGCGTTCGAACCATCCACGGTTGATAGTACCGCCTCCCGGTAAATCTTTGGCCGGATTGGTAGGCAAAAGCCAGATCATATCTTTGGTGGGAAGTCCGTCCTGTATCGCTGATGCAATCTGAGTTTTTGCGTAGGCTTCGTCGGCAGCAGACATGCGGACTGCAAATTTCAATCTCAATGCATTGATATATTGTTTCCATAACTGAATGTCTCCTTTAAAGGCGACATCTTGTTTGGCAAAAGTAGCTTTTGCATCCGGAGACATTTTATCATAATCGGCAACTATACTTTCCGATATTTCTTTCAATTCATCGAGAATTGTTTTGGTAACTTCCAGAGGATCGTCATACTCTGCAAACAAAATTCCCTTGTTTCCCTGAATGGCGTTGTAATAAGGAATACTGTTGAAAAAGTCAATATTGCGGAGCATGGTATAGTCTTTCATAACAGTAGTCAACTGGTAATATACGTAGCTGTTCGTTAATGTTTCTCCCGTATATTCTTCTTCGACTAATTGCTTGAAGATTGACCAGGTTTTCATTTTGGTATACATATTATTAAAATAATTACGTATACCGTTGTCTGCCGAGAATCCGTTACCGGTGGTTACATCTTCAAAATCCTGGTAAATACCGGCATAATTTTGTGTAGTAGGTCGAACACCGACCTGGGCATAAGCTGTAACACCGGCACCTGTCAATGACCACCACCATTCTCCGTAGTCCTGTACATAGACTTGCCATTCGTAAAGCGTTTTTGTGAACAGGCCGGCAGCCAGTTTGTTTTCCGGCGCCTGGTAGTTTTCAGGGTTGTAGAAATCTTCTTCCAGTTTGTCCTGGCAGCCGGACAATAATAGTGAGGCTGCCGCCAAACCCGTTAATAATATATTTTTCATAATTCCTTGCATTAAATTGTGTATTTAGAAACTAACTGAAACACCGATACCGAAACTTCGGGTAGAGGGGAAGAATGAATATTCTTCGTAAGAGTTCGTACCGAGCGTTGATTCTGCATCAATATTCGGAATAGCCTTATAGAGGTAGAACAGGTTACGTGCTGTAGCTGTCAAAGTCACTTTTTGCAGTTTAGCCTTTTCTACGATTCTTTTCGGAATGGTATAGGAAATACCGATTTCGCGGAACTTGATATAGTCATTCTTATAGATATTATCCGGTTGCAGATCGGCCGACATGTCATGGATGAATGTAGAATAGTATTCGTAGGCACTTAGGATGATATCATTCTTACTGCCGTCTTCCTTCACACCGTTGAGGATAAGACCATCATGATATACCCGGTTATCCTTGGCTCCGGCAGGGGCTGCTGTGTTGTGTTCACAGGGAACCTTTACGTTCTGTTCGTTGATGTAGTAAGCCAAACCGCCATGTTTCTCGTCACGATAAGGCAAAGATTCCTTTGACAGACCGTTACCGATAAGGTAGTAGTTGGACATAGATAACAGAGCTCCACCGAATTTGTAGTCAAATCCCAGGTTGATATTGAAGTTCTTATAGTAGAACGATGTATTGAAACCACCGATGAAAGATGGATTGATGTTGGAGTTTTTCTTGAAACCGGCATCATAATCCAGTACATAGAAACCATTCGAGCTTACAACACGGTTGCCATGTTCATCTTTCTTATAATCATAGGTAAGTAATTCACCCATTGGCTCACCTACTTCGGCCACAACTTTGTATCCTGTTCCGCCACCGATTAATTTCTGTGTAATACCCGGATATAACTTCTTCACCTTTGCATACTGATTTGCTGCAGTGAATGATACATCCCAACGGAAATCTTTGCCTACCAGCGGAGTCCCTTTCAGGAAGATTTCATAACCGTAGTTATGTACGTTACCGGCATTAATCCTGATTTCGCTGTATCCGGAAGTGGATGACAGAGGAACGGACATAATCTGGTCGTATACATTATTCGTATAATAAGAGAAGTCGAATTCAAGTCTGTTCTGATCGAAGAAGCGTAAGTCCATACCGATTTCATATTCTCTTTTACGTTCAGGTTTCAATAAACCGGAGAATAGGGCACTTGGAGGTGTTACGATCGAAGCTTCGGTTTCTGCAATCTGTCCCAGGCTGAAGACGTTGTTTGCAAAGTAGCGGGAAGCAGGACGACCGGCATCGGCCCAGGCCATACGTATCTTACCGAACTGCAATTGCGGGATTGGAATCTGGTCTTTGAAGTTCCAGTTGAATGAGACACCCGGATAGAAGTAGGAGTTGTTTCCTGCGGGTAAAGTAGAAGCCCAGTCATTTCTTCCGGTAATTTCTACATAATAACGTTCGTCCAGGGAGAGAGTCACACCGCCGTAAAGACTGTAGAGGAAGTCGGAACCGCGCGACATACCTCTAACCTTCCCTTTGTCGCCAGCGCCTGGCCATGAGCCTTCATTATTCAATGAGTACCAATCCGGATAAAGCATGTCACCGTATGTTGAAACGTTAATGCTCTTATCTTCATTGCTGCGGTAACCTCCACCGAAGAAAGCCAGTACATTTAAACGGTCTTTCATGAAATTCTTGTCAAAATTCAACATTGCATCGTAGTTCTGTACTACATAACGTTCTTCTTTCCTAGAATATTTACCACCGACCACGTTGGGCTCCGCCTGAGTAACTCTGGCTTTCTGGTTATATTCAATATCCGTATAGTCGATACCTCCCTGTAGCACAAGGAATACATTTTTATGGAAATCGAACTTACCTTTTAATGATGTGATCATGTGAAATTTATCATCCACATTCCTGTTTTCGCGTTGGTGCCACAGCAAATCCATGATATTGGACCCATAACTGCTCATAGTCAGATCTTCCTTGTTCCGTTTGTATCCGGAATCATCTTTATATAGTCGTTCCAGCGTTGAAAATGGTTGGTCTCTGTTGATACCGTATGAAACGAGACCTCCGATATTAGGATAACGGTTTTGGGTGACAATATTATAAAGGTTTGAATTGATTTCGAAAGTAGCAAACTTCGATGCGTTCATTTTTCCGGAGAAACTGAGGATATTCTTTTTCTGTTCAAAATTATCCAGAATACCCTGATATTTATAATTGGTATAGGAAACACGCATATTTCCCATTTCATTACCTCCGGCAATGGCGACGTTGACGTTGTCTGAATAGCCTTTACGGAAGAAATCCATAAAGTTATCCGGCTGTGCTTCGTAGTTGATAATATTACCGTCTATATCCATGATCGGCTTGCCGTCAAAAGCGGGTCCGAAGTTGAAGCGGGAAGTACCCAGTCTTCTCATGGAGGTTCCATCGGGCAATTTACCTGTCAGTTCATCATAAACACTTGTTCCCGTACCGAATTCATTCTGAAAATCAATATAAGAAACCGGTTGTTCAACGGTATACTGGAAAGAGGCCGTTACTCCTAAACCTCTGGTATTGGCCCCTTTTTTGGTTGTGATCAATACAACGCCGTTGGCTCCTTCACTACCATATAGAACGGATGCTTTCGCTCCTTTCAGGATTTCCATTGATTCGATATCTTCAGGGTTAATATCATTGATACCAGCGCCATAGTCGAAAGAGTTCAACGGGTCATAACCACGGGTTGCCATAGATGATTCCTGGTCATGAATGGGCACACCGTCTACAACGAACAACGGGCGTGTCTTGGAGGATGATTCCAGACTGGCTGCTCCACGAATCTTAATGTTTACACCTCCGGTCGGACCTGCTGCACTCGACTGGATACCAACACCGGCAGCTTTACCATATAGAGATGTTAAGGGGTTTGCTGCCTTACCGGCAAGCGTGAATTCGTCTCCTTTGATGGTTGTTAATGCATAACCAAGGCTTTTATGAGAACGTTTCATTCCGAGGGCGGTAACAACGACTTCATCGATAGCTTGCGAGTCTTCCACCAATTTGATATCCAGATTTTCCTGTCCTTTATAGGCGATTTCCTGTGTCGTATAACCCAGAAATGAAATTTGTATTATTTCGCCTTTTTTGACTCCATTCAGGACGAATTTTCCATCGCTGTCTGTTATGGTTCCTTTAGAGGTACCTTTTACTGCAACTGATGCTCCGGCTACCGGTCCAAGATCGTCTGCGACGATACCTGTAACTTTCCCTGATTGCTGATTAACTTCAGAAGTTTCTCCTATTGTCCCTTCGGATGCGAAGGCATTCCAGGCAGATCCTAATGAGGCCACCAGCAATAATGCGCTGATAGGTCTGTAGATCTTAAACATAACAATTAATTTAATTAGACATATAATTAACAAACGTTTTTTAAAACGTTGCAATGTATGCCTGGAATAGGAAATGGAGTTGTTATTAATTGATATTTAACTTGTAACAAAAATACAAGTGTATGATTTTACATAGGGTTTGTACTAAAATTACAGGTTTTTATACTTATATGTTAGGAATAGCTGTAGTGAAAAATAAATATTATTAATATATCCGAAGAGATTCGTAAAAACAATTGGATGATTTCATTTGCCCTATATGCTAGTGTGGTCGTTGTGTACAAAAGGAATGGAATTATCAGTCAGAATGTCTTGTATTCGGTAAATATTTTTACCTTTGTTTATCATGACAAAGTAAAACATACAATTATGGCTGTTATTTATCCGATTGGAATTCAGAATTTTGAGAAGCTACGTAAAGATGGATATCTTTATATTGATAAAACTGCTTTTGTACATGAATTGGCTACGACAGGGAGTTACTACTTTCTGAGCCGTCCAAGACGTTTCGGCAAAAGCCTGCTGATCTCAACGCTGGAAGCTTACTTTGAAGGTAAGAAGGAGCTTTTTGAAGGGCTGGCATTGGAAAATCTGGAAAAGGATTGGATAAAACATCCGATTTTGCATATAGACCTGAATACGGAAAAATACAATACTCCGGAAAGTCTGGAGCGGATATTGAACTTTACTTTGTTGAAGTGGGAAAAGCTGTATGGGACCGGAGCCGGTGAGACTTCTCTTGCTCTGCGTTTCCGGGGAATTGTTGAGCGTGCGGTTGAACAAACCGGTCAGCGTGTCGTGATCCTGATCGATGAATACGACAAACCGATGCTCCAGGCAATCGGGAATGAAGAATTGCAGGCGGCTTACAGAAGTACGTTGAAGTCATTTTATTCGGTCATGAAGACCATGGACAAATATATCCGTTTTGCCTTCTTGACCGGAGTGACGAAATTCGGAAAGGTAAGTGTGTTCAGCGATTTGAATAATCTGCAGGATATCAGCATGGATAAACGTTATGTAGATGTTTGTGGGATTTCGGAAAAAGAAATTCATGATTATCTGGAACCTCAGTTGCATGAGCTTGCTAAAGCTAATAAGCAGACGTATGAGGAAATTTGCCAAAGACTGGAGCTGAATTATGATGGGTATCATTTTGTTGAAAATAGTATAGGAATCTATAATCCTTTTAGTCTGTTGAATACGTTTAAGACATTGAAATTTGGCAGTTACTGGTTTGAGACGGGAACTCCTACCTATCTGGTCGAATTGTTGAAACGGGCAGAATACGATTTGTCAGAAATAGGCAGGGAAGAGATAGATGCGGATGTATTGAACAGTATCGATATAGCCTCTTATAACCCGATACCTGTCATCTACCAAAGCGGTTACCTGACCATCAAAGGGTATGATGAGGAATTCGGTATGTACACGCTCGGCTTCCCCAATAAAGAGGTGGAAGAAGGTTTTATGCGTTATCTGCTTCCTTTTTATACTACCGTAAAAGAGGGTGAGACAGCTTTTCAACTGAAGAACTTTGTAACGGATCTCCGCAAAGGCAATCCGGAGGGTTTCCTTCGTCGCTTGCAGACGTTTTTCTATGGTGTACCGTATGAATTGACCGGTGGGGTAGAGCGGTACTATCAGAATGTTCTTTTTATAGTCTGTAGACTGATGGGTCTTTATGTCCAGGCGGAATACCACACCTCTTATGGTCGTGCGGATATGATTTTGCAGACGAAGGATTATATCTATATCTTTGAATTTAAGTTGGATGGTTCGGTGGAAGAGGCGTTGCAACAAATAGAAAGCCAAGGGTATGCCCGTCCGTTTGAAATGGATAGACGGAAGTTGGTAAAGATAGGAGTGAATTTTGATTCCCGAACCCGAAGCATGGATAAGTGGAAGATATCATAATATGACTGTTAAAGAGTTGTTTAATACTATATATACGCAATATTACGCTAAATCATTCCGGTTTGCAAACCTGTATGTCCGGAATGATTTGGCTGCCGAGGATATTACAACCGATAGGTTTGTCTGTATCATGCATTTATTCTTATCGAAGCATTTTCTCTATTTTTAGTGGGGTCATTTATTTTTTCATGCGTTTGTATTAAAAGGATCTGTGTAATGTTGGTTCTTTAATTATGACTGAAGCTTCAACAAGATGTGAAGATGGAGGGAAAGAACAATGTTCTTCAATGGACTGTGGAGAATTTTGGATCAAAATGGCTCAAGTCCATGGTGCACCAGCTAAATAATAATTAGGGGAAAGGCTGTTCTGATAGAGCTTGATTTTAGAGCGTTATCTATATTAGAACAGCTTTTTCATAAAAAATGCTAAAAGTAAAAGTAGTATGTTTATCTATATCGAGAATGTCCGATTATTGGAGATCCTTCCTGTTCC
This sequence comes from Parabacteroides sp. ASF519, assembly GCF_000364265.2. Taxonomy (NCBI): domain Bacteria; kingdom Pseudomonadati; phylum Bacteroidota; class Bacteroidia; order Bacteroidales; family Tannerellaceae; genus Parabacteroides; species Parabacteroides sp. ASF519. The sequence goes on from NZ_AQFV02000006.1 coordinate 611,081, forward strand.
TTGGTTATTAAGGATGAGAAAGGAGAAATCGTAAATAAATATTATCCTCTTGTTGAAAAATTGTCATATATCAATGATTGTATTTTTCGAAAACTTGATAACGAGATTCTTTTTGTAGAAGATATGCGTGATTCTATTTTTTCTTTGAGAGGAGATAAATTAACTCCAAGATATTTTGTTGATTATAAGGATAAATCAATGAGTAAGGTAGATCGTAAGAGTATTTTAAAACGAACTAGGGAACCTCTTATTGTTCAACAAGAAAATTTACAATCAGCTATTGATAAGGGATTTAAATATTGGCAGAAAGAAGGACTTCTTACTGCTGAAAGAGCCGAAGAATTAAAGAATATGATTGAGGAACAATTCCCTGACCGAAATAACATTGGTGAGACAAATCCTGTACTCTTTTTGTTGAAAGTAAAGAAATAATAATTATAAAATCGAAAATATATGAAAAGGATTTATTTATACATTGCTATTCTGGTCAAGCAGACTTTATTCCCCGGAAATGTACCTGTTTTTTCCCTAAAGGGCAGCTGCCGTTTCTTTATATCCTGCCTGCTTATTCCCTTGAAGGTAGTAGTTGTTTCCCTATAGGCCGGATTTTAGTCACTATGTAATTGCGTATAGATAACTATGTAACGTCACATATATAACTATCTATTCATTATACACGTTTCAGCCTTCAGGAGCTTCCTCCCTTTGATAATCAGATCATAATCCTGAAGGATGAAAATAGTTGGCAGAAATACAATCTGACAACTATTTTCAGGACGCTACAGTACATATTTTACCTCAATGACACGTTTTATTATCATTTCAGGATAATACTTTATAAATCAACGCCTTGAAGTGGATGAAGGCTGAAAGATAAATATATGGATCCCGCTTGTAGGAGCCATTTTAAATACCAGCTACAGTCATTTGCAGTAGTTGCCGCGGTTATGAAAAATCACTGCGGCACTTATTTGAAATGGTTGCCTACCCATTCTGAAAAAAACGTAAACTTTTCGATAAAAAGACGTAAGCTTTTTCTCTGAAGGTTTCACCTTTTTCTATAACCGACTCAGCAATTCCTGTATATCCATTCATTTCAATGGATATACAAACCTTTATCCTTATTATTTTCCCCCCAACATGTCAAAGAACGCTAGGTCGGAACGGCTTTGACATGTTGGGGAGGGAACCCGTAAACTGATCTATCGTGCGATTGACCGTATCCGTGAAAAATATGCCCCGGTATTATTTTATTTATTCTTGTCGAAGCATTTTTTTTATTTTTAATGGGGTCATTTATCCTTTTTCATGCGTTTGTATTAAAAAAGCATCTGTGTAGTGTTAGTTCTTTTACGGATGGTATACGGATAATTATATTTAATGCTTATGAAAAAATCACCCCGGAATATATCCATTATAATTCCTTGCTTCAATGAAGAGGAATGCATCGATATGCTATATCGGAATTTGCATCCTGTATTGGATAAATTACTTTTCCCTTATGAATTAATATTTGTTGATGATGGAAGTACAGACCGCACTTTAGAGATCTTATTGTCTCTATCAGAGCAGAACCCTCATGTTCGTTGGTTAAGTTTTTCCCGGAACTTTGGACATCAGAAAGCATTGAAAGCCGGTTTGGATTATGCACAGGGTGACGTCGTTATTACTATGGATGCGGATATGCAACACCCCTCATCTCTGATCTCTACTATGTTAACTTATTGGGCGGATGGATATGATATCGTGGATACGATTAGAATAGATAACAAACAGTGCAGTTATTTCAAAACGATTACTTCCCGTTTTTTTTATCGTCTGATGGATTTTTTGTCTGATATTGCGATAACAGAAAACGGTGCAGATTTCCGTCTACTCGACAAGAAAGTTGTCAAGGTTTTGCGAGATTGCCGTGAAGAATACCTGTTTTTGCGGGGGATGGTTTCATGGGTTGGTTTTCGCCGGATACAGATACCTTATCAGGCAGGGATACGCTATGCTGGAACAACAAAATACTCTTTTAAGAAAATGGTCTTGTTTGCTGTTTGCGGGATAACCTCTTTCAGCATCCGTCCGTTACGCTTGGCTGTTCTTTTTGCTGCTTTTTTCGCATCACTTTCCGTTGTGGAAATTATTTATGTATTATATGCTGTTTTTATTTCGGGGCAGGCTGTGACAGGCTGGGCGTCTCTGGCTATACTGATTTCTGTGTTGGGGGCAGTAATCTTATTAATGCTCGGTATTATAGGAGAGTATTTGGGTAAAATGTTTATGCAGTGCAAGAACCGTCCTGAATATATTGTACGGTCGGGAAATTGTTCGTCATCTTTTAATGTGTAACCGGCTAAATATAAATACTATGAATATGCCAACAAGAATAAAAAGGTATTGCCCTTTATTTTTTATACTGGTGATGACGTGTATCGTTTATTATCCTTTGCCAGAAAATGATTTTCTGTATTATTGGGATGATCAATGGTGTGTGATTAATCCGTATACTTCCGGGGGACTTACCTGGGAGAATCTGTACCGAATTTTCACAGAAACTCATGGTGGTCAGTATTCACCCCTGAATGAAATAGGCTATGTACTTATTTATTCATTATTCGGGTACTCTCCGGCGATATTTCATCTGGCCGGTTTGGGAGTACATCTGTTGAATGTCGTATTGCTTTACTTTTTTCTTTCCGGTCTATTGACTCAATCATCCCGGCTTACGACGATGTACAACAAACAAATCGTTTTTCTGGCTACTTTGTTATGGGCAGTCCATCCGGTCAACGTAGAACCGGTTGCCTGGATAAGCGCATCCAAAGTTCTTGTTTATACATCATTTTATTTAACGGGACTTTTATGCTACTTAAAATTTATCCGTACGGAAAAGTTAAGTTATTATGTGGTAACTCTGGCTTTAGCTCTTTGTTCCTGTTTAGGGAAAGAACAGGCTGTGGTATTTCCATTATGTTTATTACTGGTCGATTTTGTAACAGACAGAGGACTGCTTCGTCTGAAGACATGGGAAGAGAAACTGCCATTTCTGCTGCTGTCTCTTTATATGGGAACCATCCCCATGCTAGCACAAGGGTTCCGGCGGGAAGAGCTGGATTATCCATTGATTGACCGGGTTGTCTTTGCGGCTTATTCCTTAATCGAATATTTGACAAAATGTTTGATACCCATTAAATTGTCTTATTTGTATCCTTTCCCGATCTTACCGGGATACGCTATGCCTTTCCATTATTGGTTTTATCCGGTAGTCGTTGTTTTTGTCGTTTGTTGCATTTATCTGTTACGACAAAAAAGGATCATTATTTTTACTTCGTTATTTTTCCTGATACATCTGTTATTTGTACTTCATATTATACCTATATCACGATTTGCGATTGTGGCTGATCGATACCTCTATTTGCCGGGTGTTGGCGTTTGTCTTCTTATGGCCTATTTGTTTGTGACGATCATACATTTAAAAGTGAAACGTATTCAGTTCATGATGATTGTAGGGTTGATTCTCTATTTGTGTTATTTGGGCTGTTACACGAATTATTATGTCAGGCAATGGAAAAATAGCGATAGTGTGAAAAAGGAACTTCGGGAGTTGATAAACGAGCGAGAGGATATAAAAAATATGCAGGAGTTACAGCAACTCATGCGTAATCAATAAGTAATAACAATTAAAGTTGGAGGTAAGCATGACAAAGAAAAGCTTTCTGAAAATCGGTGGAGCAATGCTCCTTTTGGCAATTGTGTTAAACATCCAATACGCCTGGAGTGGCTATGGTGTTAAGGATCATCCGCTTCATTTAGAAGTGTTGGGGCAGAGTAATGATACCGGAACGAGTGGTGATATTGAGACACATCCTCTTTGGTCACGGCTAGCATCATCATGTACAATGGATGTTGAAGGGGAACCTGGTTCTGAGGTTTCTGTTTTTGGAATAAAAGTTAAAATTAGAGCTGATGGGATTGCTCCTATAATTGTTAGTGATGCTTCAGTAAAATGTCAACGTGGAGGTAATGCACAATGTACTCCTTTCTTTTGTGCGGACTTTTGGAAACAAATGACTGAAATGTATGGTACACCTGCTACGCAGTAACTTAGGAAAGATACTGCTCTGAAAGCAAATCGGTTTTATAGAACTGATCATTTTAGAGCAGTATTTATTGGTATAAATGCTAAATAGTAAAAGTATGAAGAAAAATATATTGTATGTATTGTTGATTTTTATATTTATTGCGTGTGATTTAACAAAAGAAGATAAGAAAAATACTGTGAGAGGAGATATCGTTTCTATACCGATAACGGAAATGGAAACTGATTACGGTAAATTATCCGATTTTGCAGAGGATATAAAAATGATTCCTCTTGAATTTTCGGGTGATTGTATATTGGACAAAGTTGAAAAGATTGTGATGTCTGACAGTTGTATTTTCATAATGGAAAGATATAATCAAAAGGGTATTTACGTTTTCGATCATAGTGGAAAATATTTATATAGGGTTGGAAATTGTGGACAGGGACCTGACGAATTTGTTGATTTATCTGATTTTTCGTTGAATGAAGAGCAACAACTTATTTATTTGTATGACATAATGAGAAAGAAAGTTCTTATTTTTTCTTTTGAAGGAGATTTTATAAAGGATATACAGATGAATTATTACGCAGATAAGTTTGAGTATCAAGATAACTTATTTTACCTATATAGGGAAAGTCCGGTTATGGGTGATCCTGCTTATTCTTTGGTAATCAAAGATGATAAAGGAAAAACGATTAATAAGTATTATCCGCTTATTAATAAATCTCCATATATTCATGATTGCATTTTCCGAAAACTCGATAATGAAATTCTTTTTGCAGAATACATGCGTGATTCTGTTTTTAGTGTAAGAAGTGGAGAGTTAACTCCAAAATATTTTATTGATTATAAAGATAAATCAATGAGTAAGATAGATCGTGAAAGTATTTTGAAAGGAACTCGTATGGCTCTGACAGTTTTATTGGAATGTAAGAAAATGGCAGGTATTGAGGATATATTTGAAATAAACGATAAAGTATTTATTAACAATACCAATGTAGTTGTTCCTAAGTTTACGGTTTATGACAAGAAGACACAAGAAGTCAAAACATTTAGCTATATACTGAATGATTTTTTGTTTATCGGTTTTGATCATCCTATTGGTCAATATAAAGATAATTTGATATCAATTGTTGGACAAGAAGATTTTCAAACGGCGATAGATGATGGTTTTAAATATTGGCAGAAAAAAGGTATTCTGACTGCTGAAAGAGCTAAAGAATTAAGGGCGATGATTGAGGAACGTTTTCCGGATCGGAATAATCTGGGGGAGACTAACCCGGTACTCTTTTTGATGAAAGTAAAGAAGTGATGGTTAGATAGGGTTGATAATTTATTCGTGTTATTTGGGCAATTAAAAAATATGTAGGAGTTACAGCAACTCATGCGTAATCAATAAGTAATAACAATTAAAGTTGGAGGTAAGCATGACAAAGAAAAGCTTTCTGAAAATCGGTGGAGCAATGCTCCTTTTGGCACTTGTGTTAAACATCCAGTACGCCTGGGGTGGCGATGGCGTTAAGGATCATCCGCTTCATTTAGAAGTGTTGGCACAGAGTAATGATTCTATTAGTACTGGTGGAGACGCAGGTAAGGGAGCTGGTACTGACACTGGCGTTCTTTGGACTGAAATATCAGAAGATTGTTTCGTAATTGTCACAGGTGCAGCTGACACTGTTACTGCTTTTGGATTACAATTCAAAGTTGAAGCTGATGGGTATGGAATCTTATCTGTCAGTAATGCTTCAACAAGATGTAAACCAGGAGGAGATAAGCAATGTTCTTCATCACCTTGTGGCGAATTCTGGATAGAATATGCAAAAGCCGATGGTGCAGCTGCATCAATAAAAGAAGAGCAAAAGAGAACAGAAATTGGAGATATGGTTTCTATACCGATAACAGATATGGAAACCGATTATGGTAAATTGTCTGACTTTGCAGAGGATATAAAAATGATTCCTTTAGAATTCAAAGATGAATGTATTTTAGGAGAAATCAGAAAGGTTGTGATGTCTGACAGTTATATTTTTATCATGGAAAGAAATAATCCAAAAGGCGTTTATGTGTTTGATCATATGGGGAAATATTTGTATAAGATCGGGAACCGTGGGCAGGAACCTGAAGAATTTGTTGATTTATCCGATTTTTCATTGAACGAAGAGGAACGAGTGGTCTATTTGTATGATTTAATGCGAACGAAAGTTCTTGCTTTTTCTTATGAAGGAGATTTTATAAAAGATATACCGATGAATTATTATGCTGATAATTTTGAGTATCAAAATGGATTGTTCTATTTGTATCGGGAAAATGTGGTTCATGGTGATCCTTTATATTCTTTAGTTATCAAGGATGATAAAGGGAAAACGGTGAATAAGTATTATCCGGTTATTGAAAAACTATCAAAAACTAATTATTGTGTTTTCCGAAAACTGGATAACGAAATTCTTTTTGCAGAAGATTTGCGTGATTCTATTTTTACTATAAGAGGAGATGAGTTAACTCCAAAATATTTTATTGATTATAAAGATAAATCAATGAGTAAGGTCGACCGTGAGAGTATTCTTAAAAGAACTCGTCTTCCTCTGACAGTTCTATTAGAGTGTAAGAAAATGGCAGGGATTAAGGATATATTTGAAATAAATGACAAGGTCTTTATTAAAAATAAGCATATAGTTATTCCCCAGTTTACGGTTTACGACAAAAAGACACAAAAAGTCAAAACCTTTAGCCATATATTGAATGATTTTTTGTTTATAGGTCTTTCTCATCCAATTGGCCAATATAAAGATTATTTGATATCGGTAGGTCCGCAAGAAAGGTTGCAGGCAGCTATTAATATAGGTTTTAAGGTTTGGCAGGAAGAAGGACTTCTGACTGCTAAAAGAGCAAAAGAATTAACAGCGATGATTGAGGAACGTTTTCCGGATCGGAATAATATCGGGGAAACTAATCCGATGATCTTTTTATTGAAAGTAAAGAAGTAACAACTATAAAATTGAATCTATATGAAAAGAATCTATTTGTATATTGCTATTCTGATTTCCGTGGTAGCGAATATATTTTTAAATTTTGCCATGAAAAAGAATGACAATAAAGTCGTTTCACAGAATGAAATAGTTTCCGACGAGTATTTGAATGAAGAGTTGGGGAAGGCCTATTCTTATTTAAAACTGAACGGGAAAAAGTTTGAGAATGTAACAGGGACATTGGGGTATCAGGATAAAATGATAGGACGCATGGGACTGGAAACATTGATAAGAGGCTATAATGTCGTTTTCTATTTTTCGGACTTATCATGCTCCTCTTGTATTATGGAACAGCTGAATTCATTGGAAAAACTGAAAAAAATAATCGGAGGGAGGATGCTGATCATATCGCATTTGCCACGAAAAGATGTGCAAAATGAACTGCTACGATTGAAATCGGAAATACCGGTATTTTATATGGATGACAAGTATGTATCTGTGTTGGAGGAGTTCAGCAAAAATCATCCGGCGGCGATAACATGGATGATTACAGATGATTTGTTTATAGTCAGCTCTTGTGTGACTGATAGCCATACCAAACATTTTAATTCGGAATTTTATGATGCGATCGTACGATTCTTTAAGTATAAGGTAATATACTGAAAAATAAGTGGTAAAGTCATATTTTGATGAAAAAGGTCATTGCTGTTATTTTATTCATACTTTTTTGTCTTTTTATCCGGATTGCAGTAGGAGAGTTATGTATAGTACCTTCCGGTAGTATGGAACCGACACTCCTTTGCGGTGATAGGGTTTGGATAGATAAGATTACGTATGGAGCACGTTTTCCTGCTAGATGGGCGGATATTCCGGTTATCAATGTTTTTACATGGATACGCCCGTTGCGGAAAATGGACAGGAACACTCATTGGAAGTACAGGCGACTTCCTGGAATAGGCTATCCGGAAGTGGGTGATATAGTGGTTTTCAACAGTCCGGAAAGTACGGACCAATTATTAGTAAAGCGAATCACTCGGATAAAGAAGAAGAATGATACTTTGCATGTCAGACGGGACAATTATTTGTTCCTGAGAAAATTAATTGCAGAGGAAGGATGTGATGTGAGGATGAGAAAACGTTCTGTCTATATAAATGGTATTTGCGATTCTATTTATAGGCTCAAACGTACTTATTATTATGTTGAGGGAGATAACTCAGCCGATTCAAGGGATAGCCGGTGTTTTGGATATATTCCGGAAACCTTAATTGTGGGTAAATTTAATTACGTACTGTTTTCTGTTAACAATCTGGGGAATAAAGGCAAAAAGATTAGGTTTGGACGCTTTTTTTATAAAATAACCAGATAGGTCCTGATTCTTTTATCTCACATTGTTCCTGCCAAAGAGTTTGTTTGTAATAATCAACGTAGTTCTTGTAGAACGATGGAATTATAAATTACAAAATAGGTAAAAAGTATTATATCCTTTATAAAGAATGATATGTAGAAAAAGAGATTTTGGCACAAAAAGTGACCTCTTAGCTTGATTTTTTATACCGAATCAATAATATCTTATACATCTTTGGTCATTGCTAATAAATGCATTGTTCTACAAGAACTATGGAATAATGGTCCATTGCATAATAAATTAGGAAAAATGTTGAAAACAAAACAATGTGACTATAAAAGACTATATGAAAAATATGTAGGTCAGATGTATTCATATGGTAAGGCACTCGGTGTTGATGATGATGCGTTGTATGATTTGATTCATGATGTATTCCTACATTTTTTTGAACATCAGAATGAGATTGTCGATAATGATAATGTAAAATATTATCTTTTCCGGTGTTTAAAAAATCGAATGATTTCTGAAAAGCGGAAGGAAGTTACTATGGAAGATATCGATGAATCAGATGATTATCTGTTTTCTATAACTGTGTCCGGACTGGATTATATAGAAGAAGAGGAGGAGCGAAAGGAAATTGCCGAACAAATTGAAAATATGTTATGCAGTCTTACGGGACGACAAAGAGAAGCCATTTATTTACGCTATATGCAAGAATTAGAGTATGATGAAATTGCTGTATTACTGAATCTTACGACTAAGGGGACACGCAAATTAATATATCGCGCAATCGAACGTATGCGTGAGCAATATGGTCCTGTTTTATTTTATTTTTTTCTTTCCGATCATTTTTTTCCATTTTAATGGGGTCATATTTCTTCTTTGTGCGTATTTATTTAAATGAATACTCATAAAAGTAAGGAATGAGCGATAAACAAATACCAGAAATAGTACATAGATTGTTGCATGACCATAGTTTTGTCATGTGGTGTATGGTACCGACCCAAGAGTTGGATATTAAATGGCATGTTTGGATAAAAGAACATCCGGAAAACCAGCGGGCTATTGACGAAGCACGTTTAATATTAAGATCAGTACGGTTGAACGAGTATTCTATTCCGGATGAAAAATCAGAACAAATTTGGCTGAGGTTACAAAACGAAATGCAGCAAAAGCGTTTTAAAAAGCATAATCTATTTATGAGATATGCAGCGGCTTGTGCTGTTTTTGTAACAGTTAGTTTGGCAGGATACTGGTTAATGGATAGAGGTCTATTTTCAGGAAATAATCTGATGACAGGTATCGGTATGGCTATTGACACGGTTCATACGGAGGTTACATTGATAACAAAGGATCACAAAGTCATAAATGTGGAGGACAACACCTTGATCTCTTTCAACTCTGATGTAACGATGAAAAATTCTCCGGATGAAGAACTCGTTGTAAAAAAGATTGAGGCTGAAGGGATTGAAAAGAATATTGATGAGACAGTGATGAATACGTTGGTCGTACCTAAAGGGCGCCGTTCTTCATTATTACTGGCTGACGGTTCTAAAATTTGGATAAACTCAGGGAGCGTGTTGCGTTTCCCTTCCCGGTTTGAAGGTGACGATCGTACTATCGAAGCGGAGGGGGAGATTTATATCGAGGTCGTAAAAAGTGGCAAACCTTTTCATGTGAAAACGGCTAGTTTTACAGTCAATGTGTTGGGGACTAAATTCAATCTTTCCGCTTATGGTGACGAGCAGGCACAATCAGTTGTTTTAGTAGAAGGTAGCGTGATGGTTGACACAAAGGAAGAAGAAAATATACAATTAACTCCAAATCATAAGTTGACCCTTCAGCCTGATAAACACGAAATTAATGAGGTAGATGTTTTAGACTATATCTCCTGGAAAGATGGCGTACTTATTTTTAAAGGAGAAACAATGGAAAATATCCTGATGCGTTTAAGTCGTTATTATAATGTGCAAATTGAATGTGCTCCTGGTATTGCCCTGCGGACAAGTTCCGGTAAACTCGTCTTGTTTGATAACATAGAGCAGGTCATGGAAACTTTTTCAATGCTTTATAATGTTCATTATCGCTTTGAATCAAATACATTACTAATAGAATAATAACTTAAAAAGAATTGCCTATGGAATATAGAATATGAAAAACGCTTGAAATTAAAAGCCCGAACGATGGGCAAGATCGTCCGGACTTGTCAGAAATTTAAATTTTCCAATTAAAAATGAAAAACCTAAAGACATACAAATGTATGAAAAAAATCAGACATATTATTGTATTACTGCTGAGTATGGGTATAACCTGTGCTTATGCAAATAATGAGTCGTTTATTTCGATAGAACAAATACTGGAACAAAAACAGTCCACTATGCTGGACGTTCTTAAATTCATAGAAACCGAGACCGGTTATGTGTTTTTCTATTCCGATGAGATCAAAAGCGAGTTGAATAGAAATGCGCAAACTGGAGTAGTGAAAGGTTCTATACAAGAAATTCTTAATCCGCTGTTTGAGAAGACAGAACTAACTTATCAGATAAATGGTAACCAGGTGGTGGTAAAAAGAAAAGCGGTTTCCGGTCCTGTTTCTTTACCTGCTGTTTCGCAAAAGAAAAGTATAACGGTAACCGGGGTTGTCAGCGATGCGACCGGTGAACCTTTGATTGGGGCGAATATTTGGTTGAAGAACAGTTCTGTTGGGGCTGTTACTGATATTGATGGTAAATATTCAATTAAGATAGATGGTGTCGGCGGTGTTTTAACTTTTTCATATATGGGTATGAAAAGTGTGGATATTGCCGTAAATAACCAGACAACTATCAATGTCACATTGGCTACTGATGATGAAGTTTTGGATGAGGTGGTGGTGGTCGGCTACGGTCGTCAGAAGAAAGAAAGTGTGGTTGGTGCTATTTCTACCGTAGATGTAGCAAATTTAAAAATGCCTGGCTCATCTATTTCCAATGTACTGGCCGGACAGTTGGCTGGTGTTGTAGCAATGACCCGTTCGGGAGAGCCTGGAAAAAATAGTGCTGCTGATTTTTATATTCGTGGTGTATCTTCGTTTAAAGGTAGTTCTACTCCATTAGTGCTGGTTGATGGTATCGAACGTGAACTGGACCTGGTAGATACCGATGATATCGCTTCTTTTTCTATCCTGAAAGATGCTTCGGCTTCAGCTGTGTATGGGGTACGTGGAGCAAATGGTGTTATTCTGATCACAACTAAAAAAGGTAATCTCGGAAAACCCGTTATTAATGTGCGTGCCGAAGCAGGTATAACCAGTCCTACTAAGATGCCAAAGATGGTTAATTCTGCACAATGGGCTGATTTGTATAATGATATCCAGCCGGGATATTACTCTCAGGATGCAATTGATAAATATCGTACCGGTGCTGATCCTGATCTGTATCCGAATGTGAACTGGATCGATGCACTCTATAACGACCTGGCTTCCAACCAGCGTGTTAACCTGAGCATTACAGGTGGTACCGATATTGTGAAATACTATATTTCAGGCTCTTTTTATAATGAAAGCTCTATTTTTAAAAGTGCCGGTAATTTGTATGACTATAATTCGTCTGTTCATTATGATAAGTTCAATTTTCGTGCTAATGTAGATTTGGCTTTAACCAAAAGCACGACATTAAACCTGAATTTGGCAAATATCTATGAAAAATCGTTTGGTCCGGGTGATAGTGATAATGATAACCGAATATGGGAATATACCTATCTGGTATCACCCAACGCTTTCCCTATTGAATATTCGGATGGAACGATTGCTGCTCCGTCAACCGATTCCGGTTATAATCCCTGGAACATGCTTGTGCACTCCGGATATCGCGAACAATTCTGGAACTCTTCGCAATCCCTGATAGGATTGACACAGGATTTTGGAGCTTTATGGGAACCCTTGGAAGGATTAACCGGTAATTTCAAGTTCTCATGGGATGCATGGAATACAACGATTCAACGCCGTAGCAAAGAACCAACCCAGTATCATGCAACTGGAAGAGATGAGAATGGGGATCTTATTTTCGGTTCTCCTGTCCGTACAGGTAGCGGAGAGTTGTCATACGCTATCGGTCGTGACGGAACAATGACTACTTATATGGAAGCTTCATTGAATTACGACCACTTATTCGCAGACAAACACCGTGTAGGAGCGTTGTTCCTTTATAATCATAAAATACATACACGTACGCAGGAAGGGGATAAATTTAAATCTTTACCTTATAAGAACCAAGGTATTGCCGGACGTGTGACCTATGCTTTCAATGATACGTACTTCGCTGAGGCTAATATGGGTTACAACGGTTCAGAGAATTTTGCCCGTGGACATCGCTTTGGCTTTTTCCCTGCTGGTGCTATCGGTTGGATGGTTTCGAATGAAAAATGGTTCAAGCCGCTAACAAAAGTGGTCGATATGCTGAAACTGAAGGGTTCGTATGGTATAGTTGGAAATGACGATATCGGAGGAGAACGCCGCTGGGTATATGAATCGACTATTCTGGTAGGTAATGATGCTGGAGCAGGCCAATGGAATTATGGTTCCGCCGGAGCTAATGGTGGCGGAGGTATTCGTGTTGGAGATGTGGAGAACTTATCTGCATCCTGGGAAGAAGCTACTAAGATGAATGTCGGAGTTGAATTGTCATTACTCGACAAAGTGAGGGTACAAGCCGATTATTTTCATGAAAAACGAACCGGTATCTTTCTTCAGCGTGCCGGCTTACCGGCTATTGTAGGTTTATCGGTTATTCCTTATACGAATATCGGGGAAACAATGAACCAGGGATTCGACGGTACGGTTGAATATACACAGAAGGTCGGAGAGGTATTTCTGACCGGACGTGCCAACTTTACTTACAACCGGAATAAATTGCTGAATAACGACGAACCGGATTGGGAATATAAATATCAGAACAAAATCGGCAAACCGTTTGGTTCGGGTGGCAATTTGCAGCCTTTTGGATTAGTTGCCCTGGGACTTTTCGAAAGCCAGGAAGAAATTGACAATAGTCCCAAGCAATCCTTTGGTGAGTATAGGGTCGGCGATATCAAATATCAGGATATAAACGGTGATGGTCAGATCGATTCACAAGATAAAATCGCTATGGGATTTACAAACCTGCCGGAAATTGTATACGGTTTCGGGGCTACCGCACAATGGAAGAATTGGGATGTGAATGTCTTTTTCCAGGGTGTTAGCCATGTAAATTTCTTTTTAAGCGGGTCTACCATTAAAACACCATTTGGTTCCGGAAATATGGAACGTGCTGCCATCAATGAAGATGTGTATGATAAAGTATGGCGTCCGGGTAATACGGCTGAACAAAATGCTGGTTCGATTTATCCCCGGTTGAGCTGGAGTGGTGCTGTCGGATCATCTAATAATTCACAGACATCCGATTGGTGGATGCGTGACGGTAGTTTTCTGCGCCTGAAAAATTTTGAAGTGGGATATACGATGTCAAAAGGGTTAATGAACAAAACGTTTATCAAATCGTTGCGTTTTTATCTTTCGGGTAATAACTTGTTGACATTTAGTAAATTCAAACTTTGGGATCCGGAAAAAGGGAATGGTGACGGCTCCGGTTATCCTCCTAACAGGGTGATTACCGTAGGTTTAAATGCTAATTTCTAATTCATTAAAAAAGATATATATGAAAGTCTCGATAAAAACTTCTTTTCAAATCATTTGTTTTGCTGTGGGGGTAATATTCTTTTCCTCTTGTAATGATTTTTTGGACAGGCAGGAAGATGAAAAACTGACCTTCGATAAAATATGGGAAACTCGTAATGATACAAGGAGTTATTGGCTCAACTCGATGAGTTTTCTTCCTGATGATGCCGGTGACTTTACGAATTTACCCTGGCTGGGAGCCTCTGATGAAGGAACTGTTACTTATGCCCGCGAACTTCGCTGGATCAATTTCGGATCCTGGAATGCAAGTAATGTCCCTAATTATCAGATGGATCGCTTTTATAAGGGAATTCGTGAATGTAATATTTTTATGCAGAATGTAGATAGATGCTCTGATCCTATTGTCACAAAAGAAGAATTAGCCCAGTATAAAGTGCAGAGTCGTTTTGCCCGTTCTTATTATTACTTTCTGATGATGCGTATTTATGGTCCGGTCTTCTTGTTAGGTGACGAACTGTTGGATTTTACAGCGTCTACGGAGGCTCTTTATCGTCCGCGCAATACATGGGAGGAATGTGTGGATTATGTTGTAAGTGAAATGGAAGCTTGCATTAACGATCCGGCTATGGCTGAAAGTTATTCGGATGCGGAGAAAGGATTGGCTACTAAAGGTACTTGCCAGGCTGTTATTGCTCGTTTGAAACTTTATTCGGCACGTGATTTATTCAATGGTAACAAACTTTATAGTTCTGTAAAGAATCCGGTTACCGATCTGTTTCCCGAATTGTCAGGTGTGAATCTTTTCCCGCAAAATTATGATGCCAATAAATGGTTGGAAGCAGCAAAAGCAGCAAAAGTGTTAATTGATAATCCATTGTATAAATTGTATCGTGCCGGTGACGGTTCTGACCCATATGCTAATTACTATGGTATCACACAGGAATATTGGAATTCAGAGCTTATCTGGTCTACAGGGTATAAAGGACGTTATCAGTTAGGAGTACATACAGTACCGACCGGTATTTCCGGAACTGCTTATGGCGGTGTTGGACCGACACAGCAGCAGGTTGATGCGTATGCTATGAGTAACGGACGTTATCCTATTACTGGATATAACGGAAAAGAACCGATTGTTGACAGAAGTTCGGGATATAGTGTTGATGAGTTCGAAAAGACGACATGGAAATATCCGGCTTGGGGAGGTGCGGGAGAATATGATTTGACGGCTCCTAATATGTATAAAGATCGTGAACCCCGCTTCTATGTGTCTGTATTTTTCGGGGATAACTGGTGGCATCACGGCAGTGGAATGACAAAGATTTCTTTTGCGAAAGGTGCTAACAGTAATAAATCGCATGACTATCCTAAATCCGGATATCTGGTTAATCGTTTTTATGACCATACGCTTAATTCAGCGAGTGGACAATGGGGAAATATTGTATTTCCGACTTTTCGTCTGGCTGAAATGTATCTTAATTTCATTGAAGCGGTACTTGAATGTAAGCGACACAATGTTGCTATGCCCGGAGGTTATGAGGCGCAGGCAATGGAAGTGTGGGCTGATTTGCGTGATCGTGCTGGGTTGGCTCCTATTACTGAAGTTTACCCCAACGCTTCAACAGAAAAGTTGATCGAACTTTGTCGTAACGAGCGCCGGATTGAACTTGCTTTCGAGAATCATCGCTATTTCGATACGCGTACATGGATGATAGCCAAAGATGTTGATGGTGGCCCGATGTACGGAATGAATGCACAATTTCCTGGTAGTGGGGATGTGACTCCTGACGGTTTCTGGGAGAGAACGGTTTTCGAAACACGTGTGTTTGAAGACAATCATTATTTGTATCCTTTCATACAAAGCGAATTGGATAGAAATAAATTGTTAACCCAGAATTATGGTTGGTAATAGAAACCATTCTTACGAATCTAAAAAGAATTATTTATGAAAAAGATTTTAATGATATCGCTTTTGTTCTCTTTAACTGTCGGTTTTGTGGCATGTGATGACAATAAAGATGAATATCTGAGCGACTATAGCACAATTGTCTATTTTAGAAACAGCGGGGAAATACCGTTGACACTCTATAAGACTGGGGAAGATACGGAGTATCAACTAACTGTTAATAAATCAGGCTCAGACCTGGCAAGTGTGACAGATGTAGAAGTGGCAGTATTGGACGATGCGGCTCTGGATGCTTACAATGCACAAAACGGGACTTCTTACGTCAAGCTGCCGGAGAATTGTTACCAACTTGCAGATAACCGGTTGGTGTTCGGTTCGGACAATTTATATAAAATGGCGAACATTGTTTTTAAGACGGATCTTATTTACAACTTGCCGGCTGGTACGAAGTATGTGTTACCCGTTTCTTTGGTAAATTCAGCCGATTCTATCAATTCGGAAAAAGATAAGACTATTTTGATACCATCCGTAGAAATACCTTTCGTTTATTTCGAGCAAACTGGTTTTGTTTCGAATACATTCACCGACGGAGGGGATACGCAGGCTAAGTTTACATTACCGGTCTCTATACCGATGGTTAGTAAATGGACGTTCGATTGTACGGTAGGAGTAGACGAATCTTTACTGGAGGAGTATAACAAAGAGAATGAGACTAATTATGCCATATTGCCACAAAGTGTATATTCACTAAGTAACGATGGAACCGTGTCGTTCGTTCCGGAAGAGAATTCGAAAGATCTGGAGATAACGGTAGACCGTACGAAGCTGGAGTATGGAAACTTTGTTTTGCCGTTACGATTGATTGATTGTTCGAAAGACGGATTTGTGATTGATGCTGCTAAAAACGCTTGTTTATATGGTATTTCATATGTACCGGACGAAAGCAAATTGAAAAAAGTGGAATTGACAGCCGATATGCTTTCTTCAAATGCGGTTGAGCCGTCGGAAGGTTCATTGGCAAATCTGTTGGATGGAGATGTGGAAACTTACTTCCATTCTGCCTGGAGCGTTGCTGTGGAAGGTTCTCATTACCTTCAGGTTGCATTACCGGCAGAGACTACTGCGTTTAATTTCTATTATACGACACGTTCGGCAAATGGCAGTGCCGCACCGGCAAAGATCATTATTGAAGGAAGTCTGGATGGTGTATCTTTTAATAAGATAAGCACGCTGACCGATGGACTGCCGACTGGTGGTAAAGAAACTTATAATTCGAAGATTATGGTAGGAAAGCCGTTTAAGATTATTCGTTTCTCTGTTCCGGAAAATGCGACAGGAGGTAATTTCTTCGTATGGAGTGAATTTGGAATGAAGGTTTTCTAGACTTTATTTCCCAGACATAAGTCTTTTGTTATTAAAGGCGGAAGTATGGTTCATTAGATTCCATATTTCCGCTTTCTTTGTAATTGTTCTATGAAATAATCAAATGCTGTAACTTGAAAAATACTTACCCTTTCTTCTGCTTCTTATACTCCCTCGGTGACATCCCCATCACCTTGCTGAACAGCCGGGAGAAATAATAGGTATCTTCTATCCCTATTTTATAACAGATCTGGTTTACCTTCATATCCGTAAAGTCCAGTAGCTGGCAAGCCTGTTGTATCTTCAGTTGGTTGAAATAAGTCAGGGGGGCATATCCGGTACGTTTGCTGAACAGGACGGAAAAATGGGAAGGGGAATAGCCTATATGGGTTGCCAGGTCTGCTAATGTTATTTTCTTTTCCAGGTTTTCTTTCATATAGTGGATGGCAGCGGTAACGATATCGTTCTGATCCGATTCGTTACGGGCTGCCTCACGATATTGTTGGAGATAACGTAAGGAACCTAAGTAATAATGAAAAGCAGAACAGGCATACAATAAGTTTTCATGGCTGTATCCCATCTCCAATGTGCGGAATATCTCTTCGAAAAGATCATTCCGGTTACTGATCCGGGACTGGACGCTCGGTTTTATTTCGATCGGACGGCTGGCCTGGCCGGCAAAGTAAGAGGCCAGCTTCCCCTTGAAATGTATCCAGTAAATGGTCCAGGGATTCGTATCATCCGAACCGTAGGCATGCGTGACTCCGGCTGGCAGGATAAAATACTGGTTGGCTGTGACCGTATATTCCTGGTCGCCGCAACGGAACCATCCGGCTCCCTCTATACAATAAATGAAGACGAACTGGCAGATCGGCTCTTTCCGTTCACGGAAATGATGCAGGGCCTTCGGGTAATAACCGATGTCCGTAATGTGCAGGATCGATGAAAGCGCGTCTTTCTCCATTTCTTGTATAATAGATTGGGGTAATACAAGGGCCCGTTCTCCGCTAAAACCGTCTTTGAGTTTGATCATGGTACTGGATTTATAGATATGCACAAAGATATGTTATTTATATTATATCTTGTTGTTTTTGGAATGTAAATCGAAAGATTGTCCATCTCTAAGCCAGTTTTATCTATTTCACTATTAACCGGAAACCTGTTTCTTTGCACCATAACTTTAATACTAATGTCATGAAGCGAACAACAGCTTACTTATTACTTATTTGCCTGGTCTCAGCTATGGGCGGATTATTATTCGGTTACGACTGGGTAGTGATCGGAGGTGCCAAGATATTTTATGAACCCTTTTTCGGACTTGAAGGCTCTGCCGCTCTTCGTGGGTGGGCGATGAGTAGTGCCTTGATCGGTTGCCTCGCCGGTGCGTTGCTTTCCGGTGAATGGAGTGATAAGTACGGACGAAAAAAGATGTTGATTATCGCTTCTTTCCTTTTTGTACTGTCTGCCTACGGAACGGGGGCGGTCGACAGTTTTAACTGGTTTATCATTTATCGTATAGTCGGTGGATTCGGTATCGGTATCGCTTCGAACATTTCGCCGGTATATATTGCTGAGGTCGCTCCGGCCTCTGTCCGGGGAAAGTTTGTTTCCCTGAATCAGCTGACGATTGTTTTGGGTATCCTGATGGCGCAGTTGGCTAACTGGCAAATCGGAGAGTACTTTACACAGGGGGGTGAAACGTTGAGTGCCAACAGTATCGAGTGGGCCTGGCGATGGATGTTCTGGGCGGAACTGATTCCGGCCGGATTGTTCTTTATCCTTTCTTTTATTATTCCTGAAAGTCCGCGCTGGCTGGCAACCGTGCAAAAGACGACTCAGGCACGGGCTATCCTACTACGTATCGGTGGAGAGCAATATGCCGATCAGACATTGGACGAACTGGCGCAACTGACCGATAAGAAAGAAGAAAAAGTAAACTGGGGGGCTCTGTTAAAGCCGGGTGTTCGGAACGTGCTCATTATCGGAATCGTATTAGCGATCTTCCAGCAATGGTGCGGTATCAATGTGATCTTTAATTATGCTCATGAAATCTTTTCGGAAGCCGGTTATGCGGTGTCGGATGTCTTGATGAATATTGTAGTGACAGGGGTGACTAATGTGATCTTTACTTTTGTTGCCATCTATACGGTTGACAAATGGGGTAGACGAAGCCTGATGTTTGTTGGTTCGGCAGGACTAGCTGTTATCTATGGAATATTGGGAACCTGCTATTTCTTTGAAGTAAGCGGTTGGCCGATGCTTCTGCTGGTAGTGATGGCGATTGCCTGCTATGCTATGTCTCTTGCACCGGTGGTTTGGGTGGTTCTTTCCGAGATATTCCCTGTAAGGATACGCGGGATGGCAATGGCTATCTCCACATTCTTCCTGTGGGCGGCCTGCTTCCTGCTGACTTATACTTTCCCGATATTGAATGAAGCGGTGGGTGCTTCCGGAACCTTCTGGTTGTATGGTGCCATCTGTTTGAGCGGATTCTTCTTTATACGTGCAAAACTTCCTGAAACAAAAGGAAAAACATTGGAAGAACTGGAAAAAGAATTAACAAAATAAATATACTGAAATGAGTGAAAATGTGAAAGTGTGGGAAGAAGATATCCTTCTTCCTACTTACGGTATTGGCAAAGCCGAAAAGAATCCGATGTTCCTGGAGAAGCGTGTTTACCAGGGAAGCAGTGGAGTGGTGTATCCTTATCCGGTAGTGGAAAAGATTGAAGATACCTGCGAAGAAAAGAGTTATCATGCTGTTTATCTTGAAAACGAATATATCAAAGTTATGATCCTCCCGGAGCTGGGCGGACGTGTACAGATGGCATACGATAAAATCAAAAACCGTCATTTCATCTATTATAACCATGTGATTAAACCAGCTTTGGTCGGTTTGACCGGTCCGTGGATTTCCGGTGGAATCGAGTTCAACTGGCCGCAACATCATCGTCCGAGTACGTTCCTGCCGATCGATTATACGATCGAACGTTGTGCCGACGGCAGTGCCATCGTTTGGGTGAGCGAGCGTGAACGTATGTTCCATCAGAAAGGGATGGTCGGTTTTACCCTTCGTCCGGGACGGGCTGTCCTGGAGATTCAGGGAAAACTGTATAACCCGACACCGATACCGCAGACTTTCCTTTGGTGGGCGAATCCGGCTGTGGCCGTAAATGATGCCTATCAATCGGTGTTCCCTGCCGATGTAAATGCCGTGTTCGATCATGGTAAACGTGATGTGTCACGCTATCCGATTGCTACCGGTACTTACTATAAGATGGATTATTCGGCAGGAGTGGATATTTCCCGTTATAAGAATATCCCTGTTCCTACCTCTTATATGGCAATCCGTTCCAACTATAATTTTGTGGGGGATATGAGAATGATACACGTGCCGGTGTGCTTCATGTGGCAAACCATCATATCTCGCCGGGTAAGAAGCAATGGACCTGGGGTAATGGCGATTTCGGACAGGCCTGGGATCGTAACCTGACAGATTCCGACGGCCCTTATATCGAACTGATGACCGGTGTCTATACCGACAACCAGCCTGACTTCACCTGGCTTCAGCCTTATGAAGAAAAAACGTTTACCCAATACTTCATGCCTTATCGCGAACTGGGTGTGGTGAAGAATGCCTCTTCCGACCTTCTGATGAACCTGGAACCCGATGGAAAGGGCGCTTTATTAAAAGTTTTCGCTACGTCCGTGCAGAATGATTTGCATATTGTCGTGGAGAAATCCGGAGAGGTTTGTCTGGATATTACCCGTGATATTACTCCCGAAAATATACTGGAGGAATTTGTTCCGGTTGCAGATTTGTGCGATGTGAAAGTCTGTATCCGTAACGCAAAAGGGAAGCAGATGTTATACTGGGAACCGGAACCCGATGTGATTAAGGAAGTACCCGAACCCGCCAAAGCGGCTCTTGACCCGAAAGATGTGCGTACCACCGAACAGCTGTATCTGACAGGCTTACATCTGGAACAATACCGCCATGCCACTTATTCGGCAACTGATTATTATGAAGAAGCACTTCGCCGTGATGCGACTGATGTACGTAATAATAATGCGATGGGGTTGTGGTTGATTCGTAAAGGTCAGTTTGCCAAGGCAGAACCTTATCTGCGACAGGCGGTGAAAACACTGACGGAACGTAATCCGAATCCTTATGATGGCGAGCCATTATATAATCTGGGTCTTTCTTTGAAATATCAGGGGAAAACAGAAGAAGCATATGACTTTTTCTATAAAGCCTGTTGGAATGCAGCCTGGCAGGATGCCGGCTACTATTCCCTGGCTCAGTTATCGGCAGCACGCGGGGATTGGGAAGAGGCTCTCTATGAAATAGATAAATCTTTACTTCGCAACTGGCATAATCTGCGGGGACGCCATTTGAAAGCGGCTATCCTTCGCCATCTGGGACGGAAGGATGAGGCACTGGCTTTGATTGAGGATTCTCTACGTATCGACCGTTTTAATTTCGGTTGTGGTTTTGAAAAATATCTGATTACCGGAGTTGAGGCTGACCTGAAAGGATTGCTCGCTCTGATGCGTCCGGAGGCCCATAATTATGAAGAACTGGCCTTGGATTATGCATCTGCCGGCTGTTGGGAGGAAGCATTGATGGCGGCTGAAACGGCTATCGGCCAAAATGTTTCGGGACAGACTATGCTTCATTATTATAAAAGCTGGTTCCTGATTCAACTGGATCGTAAAGAAGAGGCCTTGGCAGCTATCCGTGAAGCGGAACAGCAATTGCCTGATTGTTGTTTCCCCAATGTATTGGAGGCAATTCTTGCTCTACAGTCTGTTATCGGGTTTGCAACAGAAACTCCGAAAGCCTTGTATTATCTGGGTAATTTGTGGTACGACAAGCGTCAGTATCCGGAAGCAATCACCTGCTGGGAGACTTCCATGCAGCAGGATGATACCTTCCCGACCGTCTTGCGTAACCTTTCCCTGGCTTATTTCAATAAGCTGAATAGGCAGGAAGAGGCGGTTACTCTGCTTGAAAAGGCTTTTGCGCTCGATATGACGGATGCCCGTATCCTGATGGAGCTCGATCAGTTGTATAAACGCCTGAATTGTTCGCATGAAGATCGTCTGGCTTTCCTTGAAAAGCATAAAGACATAGCTTTCCAGCGTGATGACCTGTATCTGGAATATGTCACTTTACTGAATCAACTCGGACAATATGAAGAAGCAATCCGTATGATCGATGCCCGTAAGTTCCATCCGTGGGAAGGGGGAGAAGGCAAGGTCCCGGCACAATACCAGCTGGCTCGTGTAGAATTAGTAAAGCAGTTATTAGCTGAAAAGAAATATGAAGAAGCTCTGGCCTTGATTGAGGAATGTTTCATCTATCCGCATAATCTGGGCGAAGGCAAACTATATGGTGCACAGGAAAACGACTTCAATTATTATAAAGCCTGTGCTCTGTCCGGCTTGGGACGTAAAGAAGAAGCGACGGAATTATTCCTGGCCGCCAGTATCGGAAACAGCCAACCGGCTGCCGCTATGTATTATAACGATCAGAAACCGGATAAGATATTCTATCAGGGACTGGCTTTACGTAAGTTGGAACGTGAAGAAGAAGCTCGCGGACGCTTTAATAACCTGATTTCTTATGGCGAAAAGCATCTGTATGATGTCTTTAAGATGGATTATTTCGCTGTATCCTTACCTGATTTACAGATATGGGAAGACGATATGAATAAAAAGAACCGTATCCACTGCAATTACCTGATGGCATTAGGCCACCTGGGATTAGGTAATAACGAGAAAGCAATGAAATATTTCGATATCGCTGCCGAAATGGATAATAACCATCAGGGAGTTCAGATACATCAGAAGATGATCTGATCTTTTCCGATGGCATGAACAGTGCTTTTCATAGTGTATGAACAGTACTGTTCACGGTATATGAACAACGTTGTTCGTGCTATCGGAACAGCATTGTTCATGCCTCTTGAAAAAACTGGTTTTTTATGGCATTTTCGGAGATACTCATTTAAAGAAGAAATAATAAATATGTTGAAGTTTTTTTTATCTATATGTATAACACTGATGTTGCTGACTTCTTGCCAAAAGCCATCGTCAGAGATTTCTTTGGCAGGCAAGTGGCAGTTTGCCATGGACAGTACGGATGTCGGGATAACGGAGAAATGGTTTGAACGTTCGTTTGCTGATAAAATACAGCTGCCGGGAACGACCGATGAAGCGGGATACGGCATTCCGAATACGCTTCCCCCTTCAGTGGAGAAGCCGCAGATTCTTCATCTGACTCGTAAAAACAGTTATGTCGGTCCGGCCTGGTATTCGCGGGAAGTATCCATTCCATCGGATTGGGGAGGGAAGTCTATAGAACTAAAACTCGAACGTGTTATCTGGCAAACTTCTGTTTGGGTAGATGATAACCCTGTGCAGGGAAGTTGTGAAAGCCTGATAAGTCCGCATCGATTCGATCTGACCGGTTATCTGACGCCCGGTAAACACAAACTGACGATTCGTGTGGACAACAGGAAACAACATGATATTACTGTAAACGATATGGCACATGCTTATACCAACGAAACACAGATTATGTGGAACGGTATAATCGGCGATATTTCTCTGATAGCAAAAGAAGCCCTTTCCATCGAAGATTTGCAGGTTTATCCGGACGTATCAGGTAAACAAATCCGTATAAAGGGAAAAGTTTCCAATACGGGTGAAGCTACAGAAGGTTCGCTCTCGATAAAGGTGGAAAATCAAAAAAGTGGATTGGTCGTATCTGCCCTTAAACAAAAAGTGGATTTTCAATCAGGCGAAAACCTTGTAAATCTGACCTGTTCAATGGGGGACTCGATAGAAATGTGGAATGAGTTTAACCCTGTATTATATAAAGTGGATTTAGAGGTGAATGCAGGTTCGGTTAAAACGGAAAGGAGTACAAAGTTTGGCATGCGCGAATTCAGCCGGAATCAATCGGACCTGCTATTGAACGGGAATAAGGTCTTTCTGCGAGGAACACTCGAATGTTGTATCTTCCCGCTGACCGGACGTCCTCCGATGGAACCGGAAGGATGGAAGAAAGTGTTCCTTACGGCTCGCGAATGGGGGTTGAACCATCTGCGTTTCCATTCCTGGTGTCCGCCCGAAGCCGCTTTCCAGGTGGCAGATTCATTGGGATTCTATTTACAGGTAGAGCTTCCGCTATGGTCGGTAAAAGTGGGAGAAGATTCTCATACAAACGACTTCCTGTATGCTGAAGCTGACCGTATACTTGCAGAGTATGGCAATCATCCCTCTTTCTGTTTCTTCAGCCTGGGGAATGAACTGCAACCGGATTTTGAATTCTTATCCCGATTGTTGAAGCATACCAAAGAACAGGACCCGAGACATTTATATACAACCACTTCTTTTACATTTGAAAGAGGACATGGTGACTGGCCTGAACCGGATGACGATTTCTTTATTACGCAATGGACTAAGAAAGGCTGGGTGAGAGGCCAGGGGGTATTCGATTCCCAGTCTCCTTCGTTCGACAAGGACTATATCGCTTCTGTCGAAGGAATGAATGTCCCGCTTGTTACTCATGAGATCGGGCAATATTCTGTTTTTCCTAACCTGAAAGAGATAGGTAAATATACCGGAGTCCTGGATCCTTTAAACTTTAAAGGCGTAAAGCAGGAACTGGAGAAAAAAGGCTTATTGGATAAGGCTGACGATTACCTGAAAGCATCCGGTTATCTGGCGGCTATCTTATATAAAGAAGAGATTGAACGTGCGATGAAAACGGCAGGTTGCAGCGGTTTCCAGTTATTGGACCTGCATGACTTCCCGGGGCAGGGAACTGCTTTAGTCGGATTGCTGGATGCCTTTTGGGATAGCAAAGGTGTAACTGATGCAGAAACATTCCGTCAGGCCTGCTCGCCGGTAACACCTCTGGTTCGTTTCCCGAAAGCAGTTTATACGAGTGGGGAATCTTTTACAGCGTCTGTCGAAGTTGCTAATTTCACAGATAAAGAACTGAAAGATCAGTCTGTTTCCTGGATACTGAAAGATGAAAAAGGAAAAGAAATAGGAAAAGGCATGATGTCCTGCCCTTCGCTGTCAATCGGGTTGAATAGATTGCCGGAGGCTATTACCTGTTCGTTGGCGCAGCAGGAAGCAGCTCGGTTACTCCTGTCCGTTGCTTTGGATAATACTCCCTATAAGAATGAATGGAGTATTTGGGTATATCCATCCCAATTGAATCCGGTGAAGGATGATGTCGTTGTTACCCGTGATTTACGGGAAACTCAGAAGGCGCTTGCCGATGGAAAGAAGGTTTTATATAATCCGGACTATAAAAAGATAGAAGGGTTGGAAGGTAAATTTGTCCCTGTATTCTGGAGTCCGGTTCATTTTCCGAAGCAGGCAGGTTCGATGGGAATTCTTTGTGATGCGTCCCATCCGGCATTCGCCCATTTCCCGACAGGCAATTATACCGATTGGCAATGGTGGTCACTGCTGAAGCAATCAAAAACGATTGTTATGGATACTTTGCCGTCCGTGACCCCTTTGGTGGAAGTTGTCGATAACTTTGCTAATAACCGCCGTTTGTCAAACCTGTTTGAAGCAAAAGTAGGTGAAGGAAAATTGCTTTTCTGCTCAATGGATATATTGTCGGACTGGGAACAGCGTCCGGAAGCCCGGCAGTTGTATTTTAGTTTGCTTGAATATATGAAAAGTGATTCGTTTGATCCGTCAAGTGCGATGGAATCGGATGTTTTGGCTCAATTGTTAAAGTCCGGCCTCTCTTCGGGAGCAAGTAATCCGGAAGATATTTATTGATTAATGTAAAGATGTAACTTATGAAGAAGCTGTTTATCGTATTATTTGCTTTAATGGCAGGGATGACTTGGGCACAGCAATCTCCTGTTACTGCCGGTAGCGACGGAAAGTCGTGGACGTTGGCAACACGTTCTTTTATCTATCAGATCCGTGTTTCGGATCAGGGAAAGGTGAATATGTTCTATTTTGGCGATAAAAGTCAGAATCCGGACATGCTACGGAATCCGCTGGGAGAAGAAATAACTGTCCGTGGCGGTTATTCTGCTACGACACCGATGCTGGAAGCCGTTTTTAAAGACCGGGTAAGGGATATAGAACTTACTTACGAAGGGTCGGAAATACTGACGCAGGATGGGTATGCCACATTGGTTATCCGTCAGAAGGATAACTATTATCCGTTGGCTGTTACCGAATATATCCGTGTTCTGCCGGAATACGATTTGCTTGAGAAATGGGTAGAAATAAAGAATACCGGAAAGAAAGGGAATATTGAAATAGAAAATGCCCAGTCCGGAACGTTCTTTCTTCCGAAGAACGCTTATGAGCTGACGCATCTGTCCGGCAGATGGGGCTATGAATATCAAATGAATGTAACCAAACTGACACAGGGATTGAAGACGATTCAGACAAAAGACCTGCGTTCGTACGGTTCCTCTTTCTTTGCAATCAGACCCGAAGGCGAACAGGAGGAGACTTGCGGCGAAGTATGGTTCGGCTCGTTACAATATAGTGGCAACTGGCGGATGGACTTTGAGAAATATGCTCCCGGCGAAGTTCAGGTTACCGGAGGAATAAATTTCTGGGACCAGTTGTTGGTTCTACAGCCCGGAAAGAGTTTTACCACTCCTAAAATGATGATCGGATATACCAACCGGGGGATGGAAGGTGTTTCGCAGAACCTGGCTTCGTTTACCCGTGAGAAAGTTCTGTATCCTTCTCATCGCGATCAGGTTCGTCCGGTTTTATATAACAGCTGGTATGCTACCACTTTTGATGTGAATGAAGAACATCAGCTGGCTTTGGCAAAGATCGCAAAAGATTTGGGCGTTGAAGTCTTTGTTATTGACGACGGTTGGTTTAAAGGGCGTATCAACGATAAAGGCGGTCTGGGTGACTGGACGGTCGATAAGAATAAATTCCCTAACGGTTTGCAACCGATGATCGAGAAAATCAATGCTCTGGGACTGGATTTCGGTATCTGGATAGAGCCGGAAATGGTAAATCCGAACAGTGACCTGTACCGCCAGCATCCCGACTGGGTGTTCCATTATCCGAACCGCACCCGGCATGAAACCCGTAACCAGTTGATGCTGAACCTGGCACGTGAAGATGTCTATCAGTATTTATATAGCTGCTTCTCTACGTTGTTACGTGAAAACAATATCAAGTTTATCAAATGGGATATGAACAGAGGGGTGACGGAACCTGGATTCCTGTCGGCTCCGACCGATGAACAGCGGGCCGTTCGTATTAAATATATCGAGAACCTGTACCGTTTGTTTGAAACATTGCGTGCGGAATTCCCGGAAGTATGGTTTGAAAACTGTGCCGGAGGTGGCGGCAGGGTAGACTTGGGTATGATGGCCCGTACCGATTTCTGCTGGGCAAGCGACAATACCGACCCGGTGGAACGTACGTTTATCCAGTATTCTTTCCTGAATGCTTTCCCGTCTAATTCAATGATTAGCTGGGTGACGCAGGAAGATTGGCATAACCAGAGGCATCCGCTTGAATTTAAGTTCGATGTATCCCTGTGCGGTGTCCTGGGTGTTGGTTATGATATTACGAAATGGTCTGATAAGGAAAAAGAGGTTGCCCGTGAGAAGATTGCTCTTTATAAAGAAATCCGTGAAACAGTTCACAAAGGTGATCATTACCGTCTGATATCGCCTTACGAACATAACCGGAGCGTACTCCAGTTCGTCAATAAACCAAAATCGGAATCAGTTGTGTTTGTGTATAATCTGGCGGAATATCCGGATAATGCCATACCGGAAACCAAACGTTCTAAAAAGGTAAAGCTGCGTGGTCTGGAACCTGATGCCTCTTACCGGATTGAAGGTATGGATGGTCTTTATGCCGGTCGTCTGTTGATGAATATCGGAGTGGAATTTCCCTTGTACGGAGCATTCAAAAGCCGTATATTTAAGATTGTAAAACAATAATACATGGTTTGTCAGATGAATTTATTGTCTGCATCAGCATTCAGCGGAGAGGGCTCAACCTTTTCCGCTGAATTGGTTACACTAAAGAACCGTAATGGCCTTGTCGCCCAATTCACCAATTATGGTGCCCGTTGGGTGAGTATGTGGACACCCGACCGTGATGGCTGTATGGGGGATATTCTCCTTGGTTTCGATACGCTCGACGGCTATTTGACGGCAGGCGAGCAATATCATGGTGCGATAGTGGGCCGTGTCTGCGGACGAATTAATAATGCCCGTTTTACCTTAGAGGGACAAGAGTTTTTACTGGCTTCCAATGATGCCTATGGAAAACCTGTCCGCAATCATTTGCACGGTGGAATGGCCGCTTTTCACAATCGTTTCTGGAAATCCCGCCTGTTTGTCACTCCTTCCGGAGAGGAAGCTGTTGAATTTACAACCTGTTCCCCAAACGGGGAAGAAGGCTATCCGGGAAACCTCGAAGTAAAGGTGACTTACTTGCTGAAAGATAATAATACCCTGCGGATGGAGTGCGAAGCAACAACCGACCGCCTAACACCTGTCAATCTCACGAATCATGCTTTCTTTAACCTGCAATCATCTTCTGGTATTACGGATAAAAAGAATGTTTTATCTCACAATCTAACCCTGAATGCTTCCGCTATCATTGAATGTGATAATGAATTAATCCCTACGGGCCGGTTATTACCTGTAAACGGTACCTTGCTGGATTTCCGTTTGCCCCACACTATTGCTTCGTCTTTGACAGAAGAACATTCACAAATACAAAAAGGCAAAGGTTTTTCCCTGGCGTATGCTCTGGACGGAGAAAGTGGTGGAGAATTGAATTTTGCTGCTTGTTTATCAGATGAAATCAGCGGAAGAAAGATGGATATTTATACAAATCAACAATCTGTGCAGGTATATAACGGTTATTTTATGGACGGAACGGATATTGGAAAGGGGGGTACTCCTTATTATGCCAGTGCCGGTATCGCTATCGAAACCCAGGGATATCCGGATGCTCCGAACCAGCCGTCTTTCTCCTCTATCTTGATTGATAAAGTGGAAAAGTACCGGCATATCACTGAGTATTGTTTTCTTTCGGATTGAAATTTACCCTTACTTTGTTTCTTTATCAGAGCGAATTTACCCCTACTTTGTTCCATTTGAGCGCATAATTTACCCTTACTTTGTGCCTTTGCTGAATATAATTGTTATCTTTGTCATTGTATAACAGTATGATATATGGAATTTCGAAGAAACATAGAAGATAAGTTAAAGGCATGGAGCCAGTCACCTTTCCGGAAACCGTTGGTTTTGCGGGGAGCCCGACAGGTAGGAAAGACTACGGCTGTGAAGCAGTTCGCTGTCAATTACGAACAGTTTATTTACCTGAATCTGGAAACGGATGATGCAAAATCGTTTGAGGGAGAGCGTGATATACACAAAATAGTTGATCGGATCTTTTTCTTGAAAGATGGCGAAAAGGGGAAGGCTGATACATTAATCTTTATAGATGAAATTCAGGAAGTCCCGTCTGCTTTGAATATGCTGCGCTATTTTTATGAAGAATATCCGGAATATCATGTGATTGCTGCCGGTTCTTTGTTGGAATCGCTTTTCGATCGGGATGTCAGTTTTCCGGTAGGGCGTGTGGATTATCTTTATATGTATCCGTTTACGTTCGGTGAATTTTTGGAAGCTTTGGGCGAAAAGAATGCATTGAATGCCTATCGTCAAGTTCCGGTTCCTGATTATGCGGTTGATAAATTGATGCAGCTATTTCATACCTATACGCTGGTAGGAGGAATGCCTGAAGCGGTGTATCGTTATGTAGTCACAAAGGATTTATCGCAGGTCAAACCTGTATATGATTCGCTTCTTCTGTCTTACCTGGATGATGTGGAGAAGTATGCGAAAACAACGAATCAGATGCAGGTGATGCGCCATTGTATCCGTTCTTGTTTTGCGGAAGCGGGTGAGCGCATCAAGTTTGCCGGATTCGGGGAATCGGCTTATTCTTCGAAAGAAGTAGGAGAAGCGATGCGTACTTTGCGTAAGGCGTTAATTCTGCATCTTACTTATCCGACAACGCAGACGATGCTTCCTTTTACCCCTGATATTAAACGGTCACCTCGTTTACAGGTATTGGATACCGGCATGCTTAACTATTTCTCTAATATACAGAAAGAAGTGTTTACTTCTAAAGACTTGAATAATCTTTATAAAGGAAGGATTGCCGAGCATATCGTAGGGCAGGAACTGATTGCTCACTCTGATAATTATCTGCAACCTCTTCAGTTTTGGATAAGAGAGCAAAAAACTTCCAATGCAGAGGTTGATTTCTTATATCCTTCTGCTTATGGCCATATACCTGTGGAAGTGAAAGCGGGAGCTACCGGACATTTGAAATCATTGCTGATGTATATGGATTTATCCGGAGCATCTTTGGCGATTCGTTTGTATGCAGGACCTTATCACCAGGAAGAAATTAAGATTTCCGAAAGCAAGAGTTTTACTCTTATAAATATGCCGTATTGTCTAACAGGTATGTTGTCTGCTTATATTGAGTCGTATATGGCTATTAAGGAACGCGGATGACGCTAGCTTCCGCGTTCCTTAATTGTTTTTATAAGCCTAATTTTGTTTTGATAGCCTTCGGGATCGCGTCTTTATGAATCATTACATAAATGGTTTTGGCGCGGACGAAGCTTTCCGACATATTCAGGTAGCCACCGAACTTATTACGGTCTGTGCCCCATGAATTTTTGGTGATGTAGTACTTGGTGCCGTTCTGGTCCTTGGCGATACCGGTTAGATGCATCAGATGGTCATCGGTAGTCACGAATGCTTCGAAACCTTCCTGACGGACTTCTGGGGTTACTTTTACTTCCGGATACGGCTGTTCGAACTTGTATACTTCTTCCAGGCGCTCTTTCTCGTCCATCTTTTCGAAACGGGCACGGTCGGTATTCGAAAGGTCTTCCACCTTCTTTACTTCCGGGTTGATGGCTACGCCATTCTTAAAGGAGAAGCCTTTTTCGCTGACATCACCGTCCCAGCATACGGTGAAACCGTTGTTCAGGGCATAATCGACTGTCTCGATCATTTCGTCGAGTGGCAGGTTGTACATAAGCTGATGTTCCCAATTGTCCGGTACTTCGATGTCGAATTTTACGTAATACGGATGATGGGTGAAGCTCGTCAGTTCGATGTAATCGTCCATATTCAGTCCCAGGGATTTAGCAAATGTCTTGGGAGTATATTCTTTCCCTTTGTAAGTGAATGTAGCCGGAAGCTGTCCCAGGTAGGTATCGAACAGGTTTTGTATCAGTTTGTCGTATTCAGGGCTGCGTTTCTTATTTTTTACCGCAACATCAGCGATAGCTTTCATATATTGAGCCATTTCGCTGTGATTGTGGCGTTCGGAATTGTAGTTGATCCCTTTGTAAACCTCTTCGGGAACGATTCCTACCTGACGGTATGCATTTTTAAAAGTATGTGCCAGACTGCCTTGTCCGATATTTCCTTCGCCACGTCGCAGGTAATTATCCTGTAACTGGTTCATATATTTCTGGCGTACGATGAACATTTCAGAGAGGTCGTATTCTCCCTTTCCCATGCGTAATAACTCCGATTCCATAAATGAGGTGGTGGCGAAACACCAGCAAGTACCGGTGGCTGCCTGATTTTTTACCGGGGTAGCCGGAACTGTCACGACTTCGGTAAACTGATAGCCTTGGGCGAATGCGCTGAGTGCGGAAAGCAGCAAGGCGCAGGATATGAATAATGCTTTCATAAAATATGATTTAATAGTTTGTAATCGTTATTTAGAAACCTCGTGCAAACATTTTCCAGAACTCGTCAGCCATTTCGCGCCAGCGTTGCATGGCGGCGCCGGCAAAGTCGGAAGTATAGCCGGTCAGATAAGCATTTGCAGCTTCATCGCCTTTCGTTTGTTGGATTTGTTTGTATTGAGCTTCAACAAAAGGTAATTCTGTTTGTCCTTTTTCTTCGAAATGGGCGATGGCTGTTTGCATTTTCTCTTTTGTCAGTCCCCAGCGTACAGTTGCCAGTTTATTGGCTTCGCGGAACGACCAGATGGCGGCATCGGTACGATGGCGATGCTGTCCGCAGATACCGAAACTCGGAGGAAGTGCGGTGGAACCGGAGAAAATAGGAATACGCGGGCTCTGTCCCGGATTGTCGAAAGACAACCAGGCAACCCCTCCGACTGCATCAGGCAGCCAGTTTCGTAACTGGATAACATGGGAGTAAGAACATTGGGGAACGGCTACCAAACGGTTGCGGTCGACCGTCCTGGGTTTTACTTCATTCAACATATTGATCATATCGGTCGTCATCCAGGGATTGGCTGCCGGACTGGTGATAGAATCTTTATCCGAACTGTCTTTCTTTTTGGATGGGACTTTCAGATTTTTGGTTGTATCCCAGTCTGTCCCTTCATAGGTTGCACGCAAAAGCGCCATTACATCGGTTACGGCTACCTGCTTATCCGGTTTTACGCTCAATGGCAGTTCTTCCGAATCATACGATAGCTTCAGGGAAGGAGCAAGGCTGTTCAGGATAAAGAACTCACGCAGGCTAAACGATTTCGGTTCGCCGAAATAATTCCCTCCGCTGTAAGCCTTCCAGAAACGGAACGGTTCCTTCCCATCCCAGAATCCCATCTTTTTGGCAACATCGAAGACATTGGCGGATGCCATATAATTGTCTTTATCCTTTAAATCCAAAGTCGATATGCGGGAGATATTAGCCGATACACTGACATGGTCGTCCGGAATGCGGACAGCTGCCCAGACACCGCCGATTTTGTCCGGCCCTTCACCGAAGACTTCAAATATCCAGACTTCATCCGGGTCGGCAATTGTCAGACATTCGCCGGAATCGCCATAGCCGTGTTCTTTGACCAGTTCACCGATCAGGCGAATGGCATCACGGGCAGTCGTGCAGCGTTGAAGAGCGATCTTTTCCAACTCTTCGATCATGAACATGCCTTTCTTGTTAACCAGTTCTTTCCGTCCGGAAATGGTCGTTTCGCCGATGCCCAGTTGTTTTTCGTTGAGGCAAGGGTAGGAGGTATTCAAAAACTGATAGGTGGAACGGGCCTGCGGGATGGTTCCTTTTAACTCGACGTTGGTCTGGTCGTCCGGATATTCCGTATGCATCCGTCCGTTCCGGATGGCG
Source organism: Parabacteroides sp. ASF519 (assembly GCF_000364265.2). NCBI lineage: Bacteria > Pseudomonadati > Bacteroidota > Bacteroidia > Bacteroidales > Tannerellaceae > Parabacteroides > Parabacteroides sp. ASF519. Next base: position 644,580 of record NZ_AQFV02000006.1, read on the forward strand.
ACGGTCGTGTCGCGGTCATAGGTGGCGGCCGGAACAATATCCATCCAGGTACGGTAATTTCCGTCGCAAGTGTGGCTGGTCATTACCGAGCCGTCGGCAGAGGCTTTCTTGCCGACCATAATACTAGTGCAACTTTCCGGTGTGTTGACCGGTTGGGCATATTCAATCTCCTGCGCAGTTGTGATCAGACAGTGGCAGATAAGTGTAAGAGTAAAGAGAAACAATCTGTTCATGTGTTTGTCATTTGATTTAATGGCTAAAGATACAAACTGTATCGGAATAATTGCATATATTTGCCCAAATCTAAGGTGTGTACGATAACATAACAATTATAATCCCATGAGAAAACTATTATCTATTGTAGTATTGCTGGCTTTTCTTGCTTTGCCGGCATTTGCACAACTTGCTTTGTTCCCCACACCGGCGAAGGTTTCGGGAGGCAAAGGATCGTTTACAATCGGCACGGCTTCCCCGATCAGCGGGAATGGCGGATATGCCGATGAATTGGCTAAAAAACTACAGTCTGAACTAAAAGGACTGGGTTTATCAGGAACACCTTCCAAAGGCACGGTTCGACTGGTATTGGATGAAAAACTGAAAATGCCGGATGAGGCTTATTCATTAACAGTCAGTCAGGAATCCGTTTTACTGGAAGCCTCTTCGGAATCCGGCCTTTTCTATGCGAAAGAGGCCCTGAAACAACTGGCCCGTTTTGGAAAAGGAACAGTGAGAGCTTGTAAGATTACAGATCAGCCCCGTTATGGCTGGAGAGGTTTTATGCTGGATGAAAGCCGTCATTTCTTCGGTAAGGAGAAGGTGAAACAATATCTGGATATTATGGCTTCCCTCCGTATGAATATTTTCCACTGGCATTTGACCGACGAACCGGGCTGGCGTATCGAGATCAGGAAATATCCGAAGCTGACCTCTGTCGGTGCTATCGGTAACTGGCATGATCCGGAAGCCTCGGCTAAATTTTATACCCAGGAAGAGATAAAGGAGATCGTGGCTTATGCGGCAGAACGTCATATTATGGTAGTGCCGGAATTCGATATGCCCGGACATGCTACCGCTGTCAGCCGTTCTTATCCGGAACTGTCCGGTGGCGGCGAAGGCAAATGGGACGGTTTTACTTTCCACCCCTGCAAGGAGACGACTTACCAGTTTATCAGCGATGTTCTCGATGAAATCGTCTCTTTATTCCCTTCTCCATATATCCATATCGGTGGGGATGAGGTTCATTACGGTAACCAGAGCTGGTTTACCGATCCCGAAATCCAGCAGTTCATCAAAGATAAAGGATTGCAGAATGAAACCGGACTGGAGCACTATTTCGTGAAACGCGCAGCTGATATTGTAGCCTCTAAAGGTAAAACCATGATCGGTTGGGATGAAATCATCGATGCCGGTGTTTCTCCCGATAAAGCAATTGTGATGTGGTGGCGTCATGACCGTAAACACCAGCTGGTAAAAGCGCTGGAGAATGGTTACAATGTGATTATGACACCGCGCCGTCCGTTTTATGCAGACTTTGTCCAGTATGGCGAACATAAGGTGGGCCGTCTGTGGAACGGTTATAATGCGATCGAAGATGTCTACCGTTTCCCGGAACCTATTATTCACCTGACGAAAGATTATGAAGACCAGGTGATGGGCTTACAGTTCTCATTGTGGACGGAACGTGTGGCAGATGAGAAACGTCTGGACTTTATGACTTTCCCCCGCCTTGTCGCTGTTGCCGAAGATGGCTGGACACCTGCCAAGGCAAAAGAATGCAGTCTCTTTATGAAGAAGTTGCCTGTTTTCCTGCAATATCTGGATTCATTAGGTATCTATTACTTCAATCCGTTTGATCCGGCTTCGACTCCTGAGCCGAATGCTCCGGAAAAAGAAGATGTGTTGCAGAATGGTTGATCTGAAATAAAAAGAAGGGACGGAATCTATTACGATCCGCCCCTTCTTTTTGTTATCTATAATATAGATTAATATCTTTTCTTACGGGCATTGCGGTCTGACGTTTCACGTCTCCACGGTTTTTCGTTGTTGCGTCTGTCGGTTGTGCTGCCGCTGAAACCACCGTCGCGTTTGCCTTTATAGCCACCGCCACCCTTATAACCGCCTCTGGAGCCACTGCCACCGCGTGAGTTATTTCCTCCACGGCTGAATCCTCCACCCCGGCTGCTTCTGCCTTCGCCTTTGCCCTGCGCAGGCTCAACGGAGATGCGGCGTCCTTCGATCTCGAAACCGTTCATGCTGTCCATTACGCGCTGTGCTTCGCCTTCCTCTACTTCGAAGAATGAGAAGTTGTCGCGCAGGTCGATCTTGCCGATGCGAACCTTACCCGGTACGCATTTGTTGACAAGTTCGATCAGTTGGTTCGGATATAAGCCGTCTGATTTGCCGAAGTTCAGGAAGAAGCGTGAGAAACCTTCTTCTGCATTGTGGGCACGGCGTTCGCCGCGTTCTGCACGGTCGAGACGGGCCGAACGTTCGTCTACTTCCTGTATCTCGTCAGCATCTTTATAATAGTCGATCATACGGTTGAATTCCAGCGAAACAACACGTTTGATGATGTCTTCCTTGTCCAGCCATTCCAGTTTACGATAGATCTGCGGCATCAGTGTTGCGATCTCTTCTTCGTCCACCTTCACTTTTTCGATCTGGTCGACGAGGTTGAAAAGCTGCTTTTCACAGATGTCGTGTCCGGTCGGCATTTCACCTTTTTCGAATTTCTTCTTGATGATATTCTCGATCAGACGTATCTTACCTTTTTCCTTTACGTGGCAGATGGAAATAGAAATACCAGTCTTGCCGGCACGACCTGTACGGCCACGGCGGTGAGTATAAGATTCTACTTCATCAGGTAAACCGTAGTTAATTACGTGAGTCAGGTCATCCACGTCCAGTCCGCGGGCAGCGACATCGGTCGCAACCAACAACTGAATGTTTTTAACACGGAACTTCTGCATCACATAGTCGCGCTGCGCCTGGCTCAGTTCGCCATGCAGCGAATCGGCGTTGTAACCGTCCTGTATCAGTTTGTCGGCAATTTCCTGTGTTTCCTTACGGGTACGGCAAAAAACGATACCGTAGATGTTCGGATAGAAGTCGGCAATACGCTTCAATGCCAGGTATTTATCCTGTGCACGAACCATATAGTAGATATCCTTGATGTTCTTGTTACCTTCGTTTTTGTTCCCGATAACGATCTCTTTCGGATTCTTCATGTACTTCTTCATGATGCTGGCAATACCCTGCGGCATTGTAGCGGAGAAAAGTAACATGTTACGTGCGGGGGGAACCTCAGCCAGAATCGCATTGATACTGTCGGTGAATCCCATGTTCAGCATTTCGTCCGCTTCGTCCATAATAACGTTCCGGATCGTACCCAGATCGACTGTCTTACGGTTCATCAGGTCGAGCAGGCGTCCCGGTGTCGCTACCACTACATGTACGCCACGTTTTAACGTCTTGATCTGACTTTCAATGCTGGAACCTCCGTATACCGGCAACACCTTCAGGTTGTCGATATATTTGGAGTAATCATTCAGGTCGTCGGCAATTTGCAGACAAAGTTCCCTGGTGGGACAAAGTATGAGTGCTTGAGGCTGATATCTTGTCACATCGATCTTCTGCAGGATGGGCAGACCGAAAGCGGCTGTTTTTCCTGTTCCTGTTTGTGCCAATGCAATTACGTCGTTGTCTTCTCCCAGCAAGAAAGGAATCACTTCTTCCTGTACCGGCATGGGCGATTCGTAACCCATTTCTTGAATTGCCTTCAATATGGGGGCGGCAACTCCTAATTCTTCAAATGTTTTCAAAATGTGATATATGTGTATATAATAAATTCAGAGGGTACAAAGGTAGATAAATAATTCGGATTCACATTAATATAACATAATTTCTTTTAATGTATCCCGCTTCTTATCTGTCAGATGTAATCCTTTTGACAGATATTTGTCTACCGAGCCGTAATCTTTCCGGATCCGTTTCAGGACCAGGTCGATCAACCCTTCGTTGACAGTGACCAGCGTGGTGATCGTTTCCTGTGCGTTTGTACTCAGGTCGCGTGCCATATAGGCCAGATGTCCGATATTGATGTTCTCGTTGGAAGCCATGTAATCTTTAATGATTGTTTCTTCCGGTATTCCGAGAGCAAACAGCAGTATGGCGGTCAGGTAACCCGTACGGTCTTTTCCCATCGAGCAGTTAATCAGGATCGGATAATTATCCTTATCCAGAAAAACATCGAGCGCCTTAGCGTATTGTTCGCTGTAATCAGTAACGTACTGCAAATAAGTGTCCTGCATGAACAGGATTCCGTCTCCTTTACGCATCCGGTCTTCCTGTATGCGGGCAACTACGTGATCCATATTCTTTATGGGAATAGGGATGTGTACGATGTTTGCATTGGAATAACGTAGCGGACTGGCTGCTACTTCATCATTCCCGCGCAGGTCTATAACCGTTTTGATATGCAGATTGTTCAGACGGATCGAATCCCATTCGCTCAGGGAGCTGAGTTGTCCGGAACGGAATACCTGTCCCCAGCGGGTCGTTTTATGGTTGTGGGCAGTCCCGTAGCCACCGATTTCCCGTAGATTCTGGAGGCTGTCCATCGATACGGAGCGGGCACCGATCGTCTTGAAATATTTATCGTTGAAAGACAACAGGAAATATTTACGCGACATATTATCGTTGGTGATATAAGTCGTGACACCGTCTTTTATGTTGGCATATCCTGCGGGAAGAGATCTGTTGAACGATTCGGGATCGTCGGAAACATACATCTTAAGTATACCTTCCATTTGCGGTTCGGTTTCCCATTTCAGAATATAATTCCCTATATCATCGCGCAGGCAGAGCGTCCGTATTTCCGGACTGTTGGAGGAACAACCCGTTATCAACGTAACACAAGCAAACAGAGAAAAAATCTTTACTAACATCGTCTTTCTAGCATACATACATTACAAAGATAATAATTCCTGCCCTTTTTCGTACCGGAGTTAATGATATTTAAGACTACTGGCGGTATGAGGTTGCAAATTCTTTAGAAATGTAATTATCATAGCTTTGGCATACTTCAGACGCAAGGTCCATGCCGCAGCGGATAATCTTTTCCCAGGTTTCTTTGCTCATGGTCGAAAGATCATGATATCCGATATTATATTTCAATAATCCGTAGATGATACCGGCATTGAAATTATCTCCGGCACCGATAGTACTGACCGGATTGATCATGTCGGTATCGAAATGTTCGGACAATTTGCCTGTGTACAGATTCACCCCGTTTGCCCCGTGTGTGGAGATGAACCGTTCACAGTAAAATTTGATATGGTCGGCATAGACCCGTTCTACCTCTGTCTTTCTGAAAATATTGAAGAAGTCTTCGTCCGAACCACGTACGATATCTGCATATTCCAGATTTTCGAGGATGGTGGGAGTGAGGTATATCGCTTCATGGGCATGCGCTTTCCGGAAGTTCGGATCATAATAAATGATCGCTTTCCGTTCTTTCGCATATTCCAGAAATTCAACCATCCGTTCTCTCAGAGCCGGATTCAGGGAGTAATAAGAGCCGAAAATAAAGATATCGTCCTCATTGATGACCGGTAGCGGAACTTCCAGCCGTTGTTTGGGATAATCTTTATAAAAAGTGTAATTGGCATTGTTTTCATTGTCGAGGAAAGCCAGCGATATCGGACTCTTCCCGTCCGGGAAACGGTCTACAAATTCTGTCGAGATATGATTCTCTTCCATGAATCTACGGATGATCTCACCTACATGGTCGTTGCCGACTTCGCTGATGAAAGAAACCGGGACTCCCAGACGCCCCAGCGACACCAATCCGTTGAAGACTGATCCGCCCGGCACGGCTGTGTGCGGCTGGTCGTTCTTAAAGATAATGTCGAGAATCGTCTCTCCGATGCCAATAACTTTTCTCATATAATGGGCTGTTTATAGTCTATTCATTCTTGCTCTGTTCGCGGCTTTTCGATCCGAGGTAACCGCCGTGATGCCGTTTGGCATAGTCTTTATTGTTGAAATTGATCCTTTTCATCGTACCTACCACCAAAATATCCCCGATAACGGTCATCACCGTCGTTGAAGTGGTCGGAGTGAGTCCCAACGGACACACTTCTTTCGGAGCTCCCGTAAGCAGGCATACGTCGGCATCTTTTGCCAGCGAACTTTCCGAATTGCTGGTGATAACGATAAATTTCATGTCGGGCACCAGACCGCGTGTCAGTTCTACCAGTTCCAGCAATTCGCGTGTCTTTCCAGAATTGGAGATCAGTAACATGATATCATTGTCACGCACGATACCCAGGTCGCCATGTTGTGCTTCGCTGGGATGCAGGAAAAAGGCCGGCGTACCGGTCGAACTGAAGGTGGTAGCAATGTTCATGGCAATCTGGCCGGCTTTTCCCATTCCACTGGTAATCAGTTTCCCTCCCAGTTCGTGAACATATTTGACAATAAGAGTTACTGCTTCTTCATAGCCGGAGGTTACCGGGATATTCAGTACTGCTTCAGCCTCCTGTTGCAGGATGCAGGCGATTGCTTCGTGTGACATAGATACTTTATTAATTATACAATTATCCTAACAGTGTGCAAAAATACGATTAAAAAAATCAATTCATTCCCCGGGCTTTATAAATTTTTGCCTTAGCATCATTGATGCGCTGGAATTTTTCGTTGGCCGCTTTGTGGATATCTTCTCCTAAGACAGCCACTTTGTCCGGATGATGTTTCAGGGCAAGCCGGCGATAGGCGGCACGTACTTCTTCGTTGGTTGCTTCCGGTGTTATTTCAAGAACCTTGTAAGCCTCTTCCAGCGTATTTGTTTCCAGATTAAGCATCGACTCGACCTCTCTGTCCGATAATCCCATGGATAAGGCTACTTCTTTGAGAGCTTCTATCTCTTCCGCGCATACATGCCCGTCGCTTTTGGCGATCTGGGCCAGAAAAGCCAGGAGTTGCAGGCGTTCTTCGTAACTCAGGTTGTATGCGATCTGTGTTCCGCATTCCCGGATGGTATTTTTGAAAGCCATCGGATTTTCACGATCCATGCGTTTCTGCTGTTCGAAAAGGTTCAGTAAAATCTGTTCCCCCTGGGATACGGCCATTTCTCCGAAATTTCTTCTGAGGAACTGGCGCACAAACTCCATTTCACTGTGCATGATCCGCCCGTCGGCTTTGATGATGTACGATGCCATCACGAGCATGGAGAAAAGGAAGCTGTTCCGCTGGCCCGTATATCTGTCTTCCGGGGAGGGGGCACTTTCATAACTTCTTCCGCCGTATGCCTGTCCCGTCTGATTGATCCCTTCATCAAACAAAGAGCCGAATACGATTCCGGCCAGAGCGCCCAAAGGCCCTAAAGCCATAAATCCGATAATGCCGCCGATCCATTTTCCTATTCCCATACGATTTTTGTATACTTTTCCGGCAAAGATATGAATTATTTTATTGGGATGATATATGATATGTATAAGGAGGATGAGAAACCGTTTCTTTGTTCCCGAACAAATATAAAATAGATCCCGATGTTTTTGGATTTACTATACGTACTAAACAGAATTACTACGGCAGCTAATCAATGGTTGATAACCATCAACCGATTGGCCGACAATCATCAACCGTTTGGTTCATAATTATCAACCATACGGCTGATAATTATCGGCCGCTGAAATGTAACGGTTGTCTCAATGAAGAGAATGGAGTAACTGGTTGGTAATGAAGTAATAACTTTGACAAGCGAAGATAAGGATAAAACTGCTGTGTTGCAAGAAAATTTTGCTTTCTTCAAAACCATTACGGGTTTATTTTAACCGATGAAAGGGAAACCTTGAAATTCCGCGAAAGAAATTGATTCTATCCACATATTAATGTAATATAAAATCTTATATTTGCCACATAACGAAAATCGTTGATCTAAATGCTCTGAATATGAAACCGTTTAAGCAAGTTTACCTTATTATTATTGTGATTGGCCTTTTGTCTTGTCATTCAGGGCAACTCGATAAAGTATTACAGCAGGCAGATTCTCTGATGGAGAATGACCCGGATAGTGCTTTGGAACTTTTATCGTCTTTCCCTCATCCGGAAACATTGAACCAGGCAGACTTTGCCGCTTATCAGTTGATGTATACGAAGGCGAAGGATAAATGTTATATGGATTTATCCTGTGATACCACCCTTATTTTAAAATCATTGGTATACTATAAAGAACAAGGCAATGCTTCTCAAAAAGGCTGGTCGAATTATTATGCAGGCCGTGTCTATGAAGAGGCCGGAAAGCTATTTGAATCCGGATTGTATTTCCTGAAAGCGGCCGAATATGCGGGGGAGATACCTGACCATCTTTTGGGGATGATGGCTAATTATTATTTGGGTGAGTTGCATGATAGGCAATATGCTTTTGATAAATCGCTGGAGGCTTATAAAACATCGTATGCTATTTACGGTCAAACTTCCGGAGAGAAATATACAGGAACTTTACTGCATGCGATTGGTTCCGAGTTTGGAATAAACGGTAATCGGGATAGTGCTTATTTTTATTTGGAGAAGGCATTGGAACTTACTCGTGAGCGGAATGATTCTGTGGAAATAGCTGCTATATATAATGATATAGGACTTTATTTGAGAGAAGATAGCCAATATCCGAAAGCAAAATATTATTTCCAGCAATCATTGTCATTTGACAATGATAGTAGTAGGATGATAACTCGAAAGATTACTTTAGCTGAAATTCATGCATATTTGAATGAGCCGGATTCAGCGCTTTTTTTGTTGGACGATGTGAAATCTATAGTGGAAGCATCGGATGATATAGAAATGCAAGCTATTTATTATTCAGCCTTGGCTGAAATGGAAACAGCAAGTAAAAATTATAAAGCTGCATTTCTTAATCAGAAGCTATATATCAGCTGTGTTGATTCTGTTTATAGGCTTCAGCGTAAAAATTCATTGGCCGAAACGGAGCAAATCTATAATTATATAAAATATCAGGAAGAGAATGAAAAATTATATATGATACAACATAATGCTATTGTAATCAGCCTGGTTATTTTGGTGGTATTTATCATTAGCATGATTTTTATTGTTTTGAAAAAACGGAAGAAAAAACAGGATTTGTCGAATGCAGAGGAGACGGTAGATACTTTGCGAAAGATGGAAAAAGAAAATCTGGCATCATCTGGTTGCTCCGATGGAGAAAAGGATAAGATGGTAAAAAAGGCATTACTTATGCAACTGAACATAACGAAAGTCTTGTCTCAACTGAATGAGAAATCAGATAAGGACCAGGATTTTCTTGAAAAATTTAATCGTTTGTTTTATGGAGAGCAACGTGCGAACAATGTAAATTGGGAAGATTTTTACATGTTGATTAATTTATTATATGATGGTTTTGCTGAAAAATTGCAACTAACCTATGCCAATATTTTGAATGAGAAAGAGATTCAACTTTGTTGTTTGCTGAAGGCTAATATGGAGACTACCGAAATCGCTTGTATAATGGGGCAAAGTATCAATACGGTTCGTACCCGGAAAACCCAAATACGGAAAAATATAAAAGCTCCGGATGCCGCTGATATTGTAGCTTTCATTGAAGAGAAGTTGAGAAATAAGGGGTGAATTCGTTGGCATATCGACCTGCATTTGCCAAATATTAATCATTGGAGGGGAAATATTGATTTTTCTTAAAGTGCTTCCTTGTATCATGTTGATTATTAAATGTTTAGCAAATTAACATATCGGTTAAATATATGTTAATAGAGGGCTATATTCATGTGTATCTTATTAATTTTACGGTGTCACTTTAAATGATAATAGTTATGAAAACAAGAATGATTAGTGCAATGCTAACCCTTGCAATGATTTGTAGTACGACTTTTTTCGTGAAAGCAGATCAGGTAAAAATAAGAAAAGCAAAAAATACTACTGGTGGAGTTCGTTCTATCCTTTTAGATCCCTCTCATCTCATGGTTAATCAGGATAATAGTGTAATCCATGTTGATTTTCTCTTTTTACTGCGAGATGTCAATATCTCTGTTGTCAGTTCAGACGGCAGACAGATTTATCAACAAGTCGTTTCATCTCAGACTTCTTCGGTTGATATAGACTTGAGTGGAGAAGAGTCGGGAGTATACACGGTTTATTTTACTGATGCGACAGGGATTTGTTTGTTTGGTGAGTTTGTTATATTATAAATTTTTTATTTATGAAAAATATTTATTATCTTTTCTTTTTGTGTCTATCATTAGTCTCTTGTGTAGAAGATGATAAAGAGTCGTTCAACCTAATCTTGAATCAAACATCTTGGTCAGGAGAGTTAACACTAAGTAATCCAGAGGAGATAGTATATAATATAAACATAGTTTTTGAAACAGAAAATTCAGGAGAATATTATATAGATAAGTTTATTCCGGAGCTTCCATTTTCCTATAAAACAACATTAAAATATAAAATTGATTCTGAAATAATACTTATTGAAGGTGGATATAATAATATTTTAACAGGTTATTGGTGGGTTGTTAGTAATGATGGAAAAAAATTAATATTGAAAAGGAATATAAATAGTGAGCAGGATTGTGATACTTTGAATCTAATTAAATTGATATAGTTATGAAAAGAACAATTATTTTTTCCCTTTTAGGGGCTTTAGCTTTTTCTTGTACAATAGAGGATGAGATAGATAAAGGTTATTCTCTTAAATCAGAAAGTGTTACTACTTATGAAGAAGTAGTTTTGAAAGAAAGAGATCCTAAATTTCCTTTAGAATTTCCTTTGCGTAATAGAACAAAAGGTACTGTAATGCCATTTGCTACGTCCTCCAATGAGGACTTCTTAGGTTGTACATATAAGTTACAACATTTTCCATTGGGGACTGCTCAGAACGTAGGAATTCCTATTGTTAATATAAAAAAATTGAAAGAAGAGTATGATGATTTTTATGTTAAAGAAAGAAGCCTTGGAATTCAAACATCAGACGTTTTTTCTTATGCGAATTTTGATAGATATTCGCATAAATCAAAGGATTCTGAAAAAGTAACTCATGGTGTAAGCCTAAATTTGAAATTATTTTCTATTGGAAATAAAGGTACTATCGAAAATATATATGGAAAAGATGTTGCTAATGAAACAAATAGAGTATATGGTGAACTCAATGCAGAGGTTCTCGGAAAAAAGTATATTTTAGAAACAAGTTCTAATGCTTTGAATATGATAAAATTGGGGTATTTGAATCCTTCATTTAGAAATGAATTGTATTCAATAACTATGGCGGAATTTGTAAAAGAGTATGGTGCTTTAGTTTTAAAAGATTTTTATACAGGGGGACGAGTTTCGGCTATATATTCTGGGATATATAGCTCATCTGATTTGGTAGAAACTAAGGAGAAAAATATTGAGAATGATATAAATGCTTCATATGGACCTAAAAAAGATGTAAGTGGTAGTGCGAATTTAGGAATAGGCCTTCATTATTATGATGAGACTAAAATGTCTAATAAAATAACAAATATGACTTTATCGGTCAAAGCAATAGGAGGAAATTTATCTTTTCCAACTTTTTCTTCTCCTCAGGGTTTGACACAGGTTAATATCGATTTAAGTAGTTGGATGTCTTCTATGGCTTCAGCTGATTCATATAGAATGATAGATATAGAGTCTGAAGGTCTAATGCCATTATCTAAATTTGTATTGGAAAAAAATATAGAACAACATATTAGTGAATATCTTTATGGACGATCTATTGAACAGCCAATGGAAGTACAAGAGCCTTATATTGAAGTATTACGTCGGGATATACAAGGAATTACAATGTTAATAACTTCATTGGTGACAAAAAATGAGGACAGAGTATTGATTGATCTTAAAAATATAACTCCTGTTTCAGAATCAAAAAAGCAGGAATATATACGACAGATTGCAAATGAAAAAAGTAAGGTTTATGGTTTGAAAATTGTTAATAAATCTTTTGTAAATGATACAATTCCAATACCTCCTAATAATTGTTTTCAATTAGGATTTTACAAGGAAGAACTATTTTCTAAATTCATTGATAAGGAAAATAATGTAATCTATTTATTATATGATGGAACTAAAACAAAAGAATCTAATGAATTGATGATAAAAAGAGATTTTATCAAAGAAATGTTCTCTAATACAAGGCAGTTACCAGATACTGATGAAAATGGAGTTTCTATTTCTTTTCCTCAAGCAGTAAAATGTGGCCTATCTATATACAATTATGAAAGGTCTCTTAATTTGTATGGGCTAAAAGATTTTGTTAATAAATTGCCAACAGTAAATATAAATAAAGAAGATTTATTAGGTTATGAGATAATATCTTTATAATTGGCTATAAATTTATATCAAGAGGCAGATTATCTGCCTCTTGATTCGCTTCACCATGATAATGTATCTGAAAATACATTACTTTTGCTCCATAACCATATGCGAGGAACGGAAGAGAGTTTTTTTACTTATGAGGAGAGTTCTCAAGTTTGGTGGTGAGAGTCTGTGATTTGTTAATCTTAATAGATAAAGTTGTGAAAATGAAATTTTTATTTGCATTATTATTTTTGTCTGCGACAATCTTGTTAAACGCTCAGGAAGCGAAGTATGGGATTAAGTCAGCTATTATTAAAAAGGATGTGGTTGCCATGGGACAGAATGTTGAATGTACATGGTATATGGATGATTATGGGAAGAAAGAATCTACGGAACTCACTATGAAGACGGGTGGGGTAGCTGGTGTGGAAAAACATATACGAACCATTGCGGATGGGAGTTCAGCGATCAATATAGATCTGGATATGAAAACAGCCATGAAAATGAAATTACCTGAGAAACCGATCAATTATTTGCAGTTAACTCCTGAAATCGTAGAGAAATATAAGATCAAAGAAACAGGCGAAGAAGATATTGCCGGAAAACCTTGTAAAAAGTATGGTTTGGAAATCACGCAGATGGGGCAGACAGTTCAGATGTCTGTCTGGGTCTGGAAGGGGCTTGTGCTTAAATCCGAAACTTCTTCTAACGGAATGGTCGTTATGGTTGAAACAGCGAAAACGATAGACGAGACTTCCGCTGTGCCGACTGATAAATTTACTATACCGGATGGTATAAAACTGCCTGAATAGGTATTTTATCCGAATGTAGTGATTGGGGTAGTCAACCTGAACTAACAAAATAACATAATTTTTAAGCGATGATAAAGGTAGCCGACTTTTTAAAACATAAAGTAACAGCTGCAATGTATGTCTGGGGTGTTATAATGCTTTTGGAGCTTATATATATGGGGGTCGGTATCAGTAATTTGATTCTGGATCCATCATCAAAAGGGGATTGGCCTGCCGTAATATCTGCTGTTTGCGTATTGACTGCAGGCATTTTGTCAATACGAAGAGAATGGAAAACTAAAACGGAAGGTCATGAAATTGAAAATGATAAAAAGGAGTTATAGTCTTGAATGGAAAATAGCTCTTCTCATCAGTTTGGGATACTGTGGTTATTTTCTATATGGTTATTTTAAAAATCCGGAAATAATCCATGATAAGTCGATATTTATTGGGCTAGCTATTTTTGTATCGCTATTTGTCATGAGTTTATTAGGACTTTTGTTAGGATGGAAGAAAAGGGAGGCAATCAATCTGGAAGGATGGAAATATAAGTTGTATGGCAAAAATAAACGTTTGTTTCTGCTATATACAGGTTTGGTTGATGGTTTGCTGTTTACGGCACTACTTTTATTTATAGGATATTGTTCAGGCTGGATCGAAATGTCTTATTTTCAGGCTAAAGGCTATTTAGGGATAATATCGATTTATGTGGTTTTCATGATACTTTCTGCTTTCATGAATTATCGAAAATATCATTTTTTTGACCATTGACAAGGCAAAAGTCTCATATCTTCTGTGTTCCGATTTGAATCCGGAAGAAATTACGTTTGTCAATGTGAATTCTGGTCTAAATCCGACCATCGAAAGATATAATAAACGCTTCAAATTATATACGTTGGGTTTCTCGAATCTGGAGGTCTAATATTATTTTTTGAAAACGAATAAAATCAATCTCTTATGAATAATATCCGGATTTTTATTCGTACTTTTCGAACCAATATTAATATTAAATATAATCGCATGAAAAAACTCAATCTAACATTATGTTGGCTGTTTGTGGCAGTATTCGCTTTACAACAGCTTTGTGCACAACAGTTGCAACCTCTTCCCGTTGATCCGAAGGTAAAATATGGGAAGTTGGATAACGGGCTTACTTATTATATCCGGCAGAATAAATTGCCGGAAAACCGTGCCGATTTTTATATTGCGCAACAGGTAGGTTCCATACTGGAAGAAGATTCCCAAGCCGGATTAGCTCATTTTCTGGAGCATATGGCTTTTAACGGAACAAAAAATTTTCCCGGAAAAATGATGACTAACTATCTGGAAACAGTCGGTGTCCGTTTTGGCGAGAATCTGAATGCCTATACTAGCTTTGATAAAACTGTGTATATGATTATGAATGCGCCTGTTACGCGTCAGGGTATTATAGACTCCTGTCTGTTGGTGCTTCATGATTGGTCTAACGGTATTTCGTTGGATGGTGAGGAGATCGATAAGGAGCGTGGCGTAATACGTGAAGAATGGCGTACTAGCGGAAATGCCGGCATGCGCTTGATGAAACAACAGCTTCCGGCTATGTATCCGGGTAGCCAGTATGCCAATCGTTTGCCGATAGGAAGTATTGATGTGATCAATAACTTTAAACATGATGAGATACGCGCTTATTATAAAAAATGGTATCGTCCCGATTTGCAGGCTGTTATTGTGGTGGGTGATATTGATCCGGATAAGATTGAGGCTCAATTAAAGACGTTGTTTGCCGATGTGCCTAAGCCTGTAAATCCGGCAGAACGTATTCTGTATCCGGTTCCTGATAATGAGGAACCTTTGGTTTCGGTTGCACAGGACAAAGAGGCGACAATTCCTTATGTGTACCTATTCTTTAAACATGATCAAATGCCGGATGAGGTAAAAGCATCGGCAGTGGGAATAGTGATGAACTACATAAAAAATGTCTCCAGTGTCATGATGAACGAACGTTTCCGTGAAATCCTGCAAAAACCGGATGCTCCGTTCCTGGGAGCTTCGGGATATGATGGTAATTACTTTGTCGCTAAAACAAAAGATGCCTGGAATGTATTCTGTGCTGCAAAAGAAGGAAAGATTACTGATGCGCTTGCTGCCATTACGCGCGAAACAGAGCGGGTGAACAAATACGGGTTTACCGCTTCCGAATATGAACGTGCCCGGGTGAATGTGTTGAAGAATTATGAATCGAATTATAAAGAACGGGATAAACAGAAAAACGGAACTTACTCAAACAGATATGTGGGCCATTTTACAGACGGGGGTTCCATCTCTGGGATAGAAAATGAATATGTTATGATCAACCAAATAGCACCGTCGGTTACTCTTGAACAGGTCAATCAATATATTCAGGATATAATCGGTGAGAAAAATGTTGTTATATCTGTATCCGGCCCGGAAAAAGAAGGACTTGTATATCCCACGGAAGAAGAATTGCTGGATGTATTTAATAAAGCACGTCAGGAGGAATTGACGCCTTATGTTGAAACGGTGTCTGATGAACCTTTGATAGAGGAATTGCCTGCACCCGGCAAGATCGTATCATCTAAGGAAAATGAGTTGCTGGGTGTAACGGAACTGACTTTGTCCAACGGCATTAAGGTTTTACTGAAAAAGACAGATTTTAAAGATGACCAGGTATTAATGACAGCCACCAGTCCGGGAGGTACGACTATGTTCGGCAATGAAGATATTGCGAATCAGAAGTTGATAAATAGTGCAATCAATCTGGGTGGTGTTGGAAATTTCAGCAAAACGGATTTAGCTAAAAAACTTGCGGGAAAGAAAGTTAATGTTTATGTTTCTCTCGGTCCGGATTGTGAGAAAGTGGATGGGTCTTCCTCTCCGCAGGATATTGAAACAATGTTCCAGTTGATCTATCTCTATTTTAATAAGCCTCGTATGGATAATGATGCGTATGCTTCATTTGAAGAAAGAATGAAATCACAGTTGACAAACCTGGATCTCAATCCGATGGTTTCGTTCAGTGATACACTGAGCACTTATCTATATAATGGAAATCCCCGTGTAATGCGTGTACAGTTGTCTGATTTTGATCATATAAGCTATGCCCGGATGATGGATCTTTATAAAGAACGTTATGCGGATGCATCCGATTTTATTTTCACATTTGTCGGAAATGTAGATACGGATGCTATCAAGCCGTTGATAGAACAATATCTGGCAACTTTACCATCTCTTGGTCGCAAAGAACCGAAAGGTCGGGAAGATGTATATGCTCATATGCAAAAGGGAATTACGGAAAAGCGTTTTGCTCGTTCGATGGAGACTCCTAAAGCTTCTATTGTCGGCATTTATTCCGGACAACTGGATTTTACACCCGAAAATATGACATTGCTCACCGCCTTGAAACAAATACTTGATATTGTTTATGTGGAGAAGGTCAGGGAAGAAGCCGGTGGAACGTATGGCGTCAGCGTTTCTTCACAGTTGGGTTATTTCCCGAAAGGAGAGGTCGCTTTGCAAACATATTTCGATACGGACCCAGAGAAGGCTGATTTAATGAATAAAATTGTACGTGAGGAACTTCAGAGTATCGCGAAAGATGGTCCGCGTATTGAAGATTTTAATAAGACGAAAGAAAATATGCAGAAGAAATATGCGGAGAATCTGAAAGAAAACAGTTATTGGTTGCGTGTGGTCGATGATTACTATTTCCATAATCTGGATCGCCATACACCTAATAAAGCAGTACTTGACGGTATGACTTCAAAGCAGATACAGGAGATTGCTCAAAAGATACTTTCGCAGGGGAATATGCTGGAAGTATTTATGGAACCGGCTAAATAGGATTATATAAAAAACTGATATAGAGGATCTGGGAAGTGTTTAAAATACTTCCCGGTTCTTTAAATGAAAATAGGCATTATTAAACGAATTCTGGTCTAAATCCTTATCTTTGTCTGAATGTTTAATCCGGTTGAGTTATGGAAAGAAATTATCCGATAGGAGTACAGAGTTTTGAGAAGATACGGAAGGACAATTATGTATATATAGATAAAACCCGGTATGTTTACAGGTTGGCGAAAACCGGTTCATATTATTTTCTGAGCCGTCCGCGACGTTTTGGAAAAAGTCTATTGATTTCTACGTTTCAGGCCTATTTCGCCGGGAAAAAAGAACTTTTTGAGGGGTTAGATATCGAACAATTGGAGAAAGACTGGACGACTTATCCTGTGCTTCATCTCGATCTGAATGCACGAAATTACGAAGATGAAAATTCCCTGCTGGAAGAATTGAACAAACATTTGGAAATATGGGAGCGTGAATATGGAAGCCATTATGGCGATCGTGCTCCGGAAGAGCGTTTTTTTCATGTCATTCGTTTAGCATATGAGAAAACGGGGCAACGGGTAGTTATTTTGGTGGACGAATACGATAAACCGATGTTGCAGGCTATCGAAGATGACAGGTTACAACAGGTGTACCGAAACCAATTGAAGCCTTTCTACGGGGTGATGAAGAGCATGGATAGTTATATCAAATTTGCTTTCTTGACAGGGGTGACCAAATTTGGGAAAATAAGTGTTTTCAGTGATTTGAATAACTTGAACGACATTTCAATGAACCCTGATTTCGCAGCTATTTGTGGTATGACTGAAAAGGAGATACATCATTATTTTGATTTGGATATCCATACATTGGCAACCAAAGAGGATCTGACTTATGATGAAACTGTTGAATTGCTAAGGGATAATTATGACGGTTATCATTTTACCGAAAATTCGGAGGGTATCTATAATCCTTTCAGCTTACTGAATACGTTTTATGCCATGCGCCCCGATAGTTATTGGTTTGCAACGGGAACACCAAGTTTTCTGGTGTACCTTTTGCAAAGATCCCGTTATGATTTATGGGAATTGGAAGAGGTGGAAACAGACTCCGATGTGTTGGATAGTATTGATTCCTTTTCGAAAAATCCGATACCGGTAATTTATCAAAGTGGATATCTGACCATCAAAGGATATGATAAGCGCTTCAAATTATATACGTTGGGTTTCCCGAATTTGGAGGTCAAAGAAGGCTTTTTTAAATACCTGTTGCCTTATTATGCCGATGTAAAGGAAACGGATACGACTTTCAATATCCGTAAATTTGTAGGTGAAGTGGAAACTGGCGATTACGACTCTTTCTTTTCCAGGCTTCAAACCTTCTTCAGTAACATTCCTTACGACTTGGTCGGCGATTTGGAGAAACATTACCAAAATGTACTTTATATTATAAGTTGCTTGATGGGATTTTATGTTGATGCTGAATATCACACCAATCGTGGAAGGGCGGATTTAATCCTGAAAACTCCGGCTTACATTTATATAATGGAGTTCAAATTGAACGGAACATTAGAAGAAGCGATTCGCCAGATCGAAGAGAAAGGTTATGCCGAGCCGTTTGCTCACGATCCTCGTAAATTGGTCAAGCTAGCTGTAAATTTCAGTTCTAAAACAAGGAATATCGAAGGATGGAAGGTGGTCTGAGCATAACTTTAAAGATTGTCTACCACGGAAATTTATCAGGCATTCTTCCTTTCTCCTTTTATTATTGTACTTTTGCACGTCAATTAAGCGAAAGATAACAATGCATTACTTCTCACATATTTTACCTAATGGTCTTCGTATGGTACATTTGCCGATGGAATCGCCGGTTTCGTACTGTGGATTTGCTGTAAATGCCGGAACCCGGGATGAAGAATCGAACGAATTTGGTCTGGCTCATTTTGTGGAGCATATGATGTTTAAGGGTACCGAAAAGCGGAAAGCCTGGCATATCCTGAACCGGATGGAGAATGTAGGCGGAGAACTGAATGCTTATACGACCAAGGAAGAGACATTTGTGTATTCTATCTTTATGGAAGAACATTATCAGCGTGCTTTCGAATTACTGACGGATTTGATCTTCCATTCACAGTTTCCGCAACAGGAAATAGAGAAAGAAGTGGATGTGATCCTGGATGAGATTAATTCGTATGAGGACAGCCCTTCGGAACTGATCTTCGATGAATTCGAGAATTTGCTTTATGACGGGCATGCGCTGGGACATAATATATTGGGAGATGAGGCTTCTCTTCTGACCTTTAATTCTGAATCGGGCCGTTCGTTTATGCGTCGTTTTTATGCACCGGAAAATATGGTATTCTTTTCGATGGGGCGTGTGGATTTCAAGAAGATCGTTAAACTGGCGGAAAGTCTGCTGTCGGATATCGCTTTCCCGATTGCTTCCCGCAACCGGGTGGCACCTGCCGGAATCCTTCCGTGCGTGAAGAAGGTGCATAAGGATACGCATCAGGCGCATGTACTGATCGGTAGTCGTGCTTATAGTATGCATGATGAAAAACGGATACCGTTGTTCCTGCTCAATAATATGCTGGGCGGTCCGGGCATGAATAACCGTCTGAATGTTTCACTCCGTGAGAAGCATGGATTGGTTTATAATGTGGAATCGAATGTTACTTCTTATACCGATACCGGCCTGGCAAGTATCTACTTTGGTACGGATCCGAAGAATATGGAGAAAGCTTTGAAGCTGGTTCATAAAGAGTTAGGTAAGATACGTGACATCAAGTTGTCCGCCACGCAACTGGCTGCTGCCAAAAAGCAGGTTATCGGTCAGTTGGGTGTTTCGGGAGATAATAAAGAAGGACTTTTCCTCGGTCTGGGAAAGAGTTTCCTCCATTATAACCGGTATGATACCCTTCCGGAAGTTTTCAGTAAGGTCGAAAGCCTGACAGCCGAAGAAATACAGGAAGTGGCGAATGAGGTGTTCGCGCCGGAGCGGTTGTTTAGCCTGATCTATCAGTAAGAAGTTCAGAAAGTCAGTTCCAGCCTATGGAACAACTTTTCAGTTTATTTTATCATACATTTTATATCATACAAAATGTATGATGTTTTTTACCAACATTCTGCCTTGTCCTTCAGCTCAGGGATGCTGTTTTGGGTGAATACGGGACTTGCTATTCCTTTTCGTTTCTGGGTGATGTAATCGTTGAGTAGGAGGAATGCCTGACGACCGAGCAGGGAGATGGCAATCAGGTTGCAGATCGTCATCAGTCCCATTGTTATATCGGCCAGGCTCCAGGCCAGGTCGAGGCTTGCCAAAGCACCGAACATCACCATTCCACCGACTAACAGGCGGTAGGTGAACAACACGCTTTTCTTTTGAGTGACGAATCGTATATTGGCTTCTCCGTAATAATAGTTACCGATAATGCTGCTGAATGCGAACAGCAAAATGGCTACAGCGACGAAGATACTGCCGATACTTCCAACCTCATTGGTCAGTGCATGTTGCGTCAGTTGTACGCCGTTCACGCTTCCGTCGAGCGGGGCACCGCTGAAAAGAATGATGAAGGCCGTACAGGTGCAGATGATCAACGTGTCGGTGAAAACACCTAATGTCTGGATAAGACCTTGCTTTACGGGATGCGATACATCGGCTGTTGCCGCTACGTTCGGAGCCGAACCCATACCTGCCTCATTACTGAACAGGCCCCGTTTGATTCCCTGCATCAAAGCAGCTCCGACCGTTCCGCCGATGGCCTGTTCCCATCCGAAAGCATTGCCGATGATGAGTTCAAGCACGGCCGGAAGTTTTCCTATATTGAAAAGAACGATACCCAATGCCAGCGCAACATATCCGAGAGCCATTACGGGAACAATAACACTACTCACTTTTGCGATTCGCTGAATACCTCCAAAGATGATGAGGATGGTCAGGATGGTTAGTATGCCGCCAATAACCCTGTGGTCGAATCCGAAGGCCCCTTCCCAGGCTGCGCAGATCGTGTTACTTTGTACCGAATTGAAGGCAAAGCCGAAAGTGATAGAAATCAATACAGCAAAAAACACGCCCATCCATCGTAACCCGAGGCCGCGTTCCATGTAATAGGCCGGCCCTCCGATAAAGGAGTCTTTTCCTCTTCTTTTATATAATTGTGCTAATGTCGATTCGACGAAGGCGCTGGAGGCTCCCAATAAAGCAATGATCCACATCCAGAATACGGCTCCAGGACCGCCAACCGCAATTGCCGTAGCTACTCCCGCCAGATTGCCCGTTCCGACACGGCTGGCCAGCGATACGGCAAATGCCTGAAAAGAAGAGATATGTTTTTCACCGTTTTTAGATTTTCCGGTAGAATCTCCAAGCAATTTTATCATTTCTTTTATCATGCGGAACTGTACGAAACGGGTTTTCAGGGTAAACCAGACGGCACAACCCAATAGCATGATAATTAATATATATGACCATAATACATCATTGATGATGCTAATCCATGAGTTTACGATATCCATGTGTTTGGCTTGTTTTGTTTCAAAGATAAAGTTTTTTTGCGTACCACCTCTTCACTCCTTATAACAACAGCGAAAAAAATCGTGTTAAAATCGCATTAACATTTACCCTCGGAAAATGGCCCATTTGTTAAAGAATTACCTCCGTTTTACCCCCAATCGTAGGGAGTGGACCTTCAACGGACCTTTAACGGAGGTTCAACGGAGCTAATACGGAGGTTATATGGAGCATTTCGGTGTTAAAACCGACAAGAATCTTTATGCATATTTAACCGGTTTTGCGTGAACACAATTTTGGATTATTCGCTATCGGCATGTAACCAACATCAACCCGGTAGAGCATGAAGTTTGAATTATTTTTCATGATTTACTGTTTGAATGTCAAATTATTAGACACTGGTGTATAAAAATTAGACATTGGTATTTTTATATGGTGCATACAATTATGTGATAAACAATCAGATATGTTTTTGGCATATATTTTGGATAATAGGAGGAAATGATAAATCATATGAAAACGATATTAAGAAATTCTCTAAGTGTATTACGACGTTTTAAGATGGCGGCTTTTTTGAATGTAACAGGGTTGGCCGTTGCTTTTGCTGCGTTTATTGTTATTCTGATACAGGTAAATTATGAACGGAATTTTGATCATTGCCATTCGACTTCAGATCGGGTATATCGTTTGGATTTGACGTTTCCCGGTACTTTTGGTACGATTCTGCCTCGTGCTTTTGTGGAGGAAGTTATCCGGTCATCGCCCCATATCGAAGCCGGTAGTCTGATCTATCCGTATAATCCGGAAGTCTATTTTTCTGTGATGGAAGACGGACAAAAGATTGGTTATCGGGAGTTGATACAAACTTGCCATCCGGCTATTACCCGGGTATTTGATTTTCAGATTATTGAAGGAGAACGGGATTGTCTGAAAGATCCGGAAAAAGTAATCTTGCCGGAAAGTATGGCTCTCAAAATGTTTGGTGAACAGCCCGCTGTAGGAAAAGCCATTCATGCCGAAGAAGCAATTCAGTCGAAAGACAACCGTGAGTATACGGTTGGGGCGGTCTATAAAGATTTTCCGGGAAACTGCCAGATGCGTAACCTGATCTATACGGCAATCGGTGAAACCTATCAGCGGGACAATTTCGATGCCAGCAATTATATTTGTTACCTTTTGCTTGATACGCCGGAGTCGGCACAAGCTGTAACGGATAATTTTAATACCCATTTTGATTATGCCAAAGTAGGTTTGGAGGGAGATGGAGGTATCAAGTTGACCCCGTTGACAAGTATTTATTATATGAATGAAAGCCAAGACGGGACGATCTTTCGGAGTGGAAATAAGGAAGTTACCGGGTTGTTATTCTTTATTGCTTTGCTAATCATCATTGTGGCTGCCATCAATTTTACCAATTTCAGTACATCGCTGACGCCTATGCGCATTAGAAGCATCAACACTCAAAAGGTATTGGGTAGTTCGGATGCCGTATTGCGTTGTGCGTTATTAGTGGAGGCGGCAATTATCAGTATGATAGCTTGGGTACTGAGCCTGTTTATGATATGGATATTGGGACGTACGGAGGCTTTGCCTTTTGTGGAGGCAAATTTGGAGATAGTAAGTAACCTGTCTATTATATTATTGACCGGTGTTATAGCGCTGATTACCGGTATTGTCGCCGGATTGTATCCCTCCTGGTATGTGACTTCTTTTCCTCCGGCATTGGTTTTGAAAGGGAGTTTCGGACTTTCACCTTCCGGGCGAAAGTTGCGTACGGTTTTGATCGGTGTTCAGTTTGTCGTTTCTATTCTGTTGATTATCGGAGCTGTTTTTGTACGTCTTCAAAACAATTATATGCGTGGTTATTCTTTGGGATTCGGCAAGGAGCAGATTGCCGTTGTCCGTTTGAACGGAGAAATCTATAACAAATCGCGCGAAACGTATGTAAATCGACTGAAAGAATATTCGGGTATCGAAGATGTTGCTTTTGCTATGGAGAAAGTAGGTTCGAAAGATGGTTACAGTACCAGCTCCGGTTTTGTAAAGGAAAAAGAAATACAATTTTTTCAGATATATGCCTCATCCAATTTTCTTCGTGTTATGGGAATTCAGGTAGAAGAAGGGCGTGATTTTTTACAAGCAGATGAGTTGTCGGAAGAAGCCGTATATATCTTTAACCATACAGCGCAAATGAGTGCGGATATGGAAGTTGGCGACCGGGTTACGTCGTGGTTGGCTGGTCGTATTGTAGGTCTTACCGGTGATGTGAAATTTACTTCGCTTCGCAATGGAGAGAATAATATTGCTTTTGTGACAGGTAATATGCCTATCCCTTTGACAGTTTCTTATATTCGCTTGAAGGCCGGAACAGACATACTTGGAGCTGTTTCTCATATCCGTGAAACAATGGCCGACATGGACCCGTCTTATCCTTATGATATTGAGTTTTATGATGAGATATTTAATCAATTGTATCATAAGGAAGAGAACTTGCGTAGTCTGATTATGGTTTTCAGTATATTGGCGATTATCATATCACTTGTGGGGGTATTCGGTTTGGTCGTATTTGATACACAGTATCGTAGAAAAGAAATCGGTGTACGCAAGGTACATGGGGCGACTAACGGGGAAATATTAGAAATGCTCAACCGCTCTTATATGTATATCGTACTGGTTTGTTTTGCCTTAGCAGCGCCGGTAGGCTACTATGGTATTAAGAAATGGTTAGAAGGTTTCGCATATAAAACACCGATGTATTGGTGGGTATTTCCAGTTGCTTTATTGGTGGTGTTGAGCATTACGATCGGAACAGTGACATTCCAGAGTTGGCGGGCGGCAAATGCCAATCCGGTAGATAGTTTGAAATCGGAATAAACGGATTCGGTTAGACAGGTTTGCACATATGTTTTCCGGTAACAAATGTTGCTTGATACCTGGATATCGAAGCCTTCGATACCCAGGTGCGAGCATCATTATATTGCGTTCCTGTTTTTTTGAGGTAAGTGTTTTAGGGTTGTATCATGCATATTGAAAGCCATCCAGTTTACTCTGTAATTCTTTACGAGCGAAAAAGATACGACTTTTCACTGTGCCTAGGGGAAGATTCAGTTTATCTGCTATTTCTTGATATTTGTAGCCGTTTACGAATAAAGAAAACGGGATTTTGTAATCCTCATTTAAAGCGGCAATCGCTTTTGTGATCTCTTTGATCTGATAAATCTTGTCGGGAGAACCGGAAATGGAGTCGCAGGTAATATTCAGGTTGTACAAATCGACATTTTGATCTACTGAAGTTTGTGCACGTACCATCTTATGATAATTATTGATAAAAAGATTACGCATGATGACCATAACCCAACCTGCAAAATTAACATTGTCTGTAAATTTTTCCTGACTGTTTAACACTTTCAGCGTTGTGTCTTGTAAAAGATCCAGAGCATCCTCTCTGTTTGCTGTTAGTTTGAGAGCAAAATTCATCAGGCGATCTTGTATTCCTATTAGTTTTTGTTGAAATTGTAAGCTGTCCATAATACTAGTTTTTTATTGTTGTTGATTTGATTTTGTTGCAAATCTATTTTTTATGTTGCTTTTGTGATGTTCAATGTGGTACGCATTGTTTCAGGTATTGTTTGATAAAGAGTCTGGAAATTATATATCGGTAAATTTCGAACATTTGCCGAACGATTTCGGTATACGATTATGTGGGGCGATGAGATTTTTTTTCGTTTTTCGTGTAACTTTTTTTGAAGTAGCTTCGTCTTACTTGCAGAAATAAACGACAGGCAGGCATGGCCACCCTGCCGGAAAAATAAATTATAAACGTATGAAACGGATTCTATTTGCCATCATGCTGCTCGGCTGCATGATACAGGGAGTTTTTGCCCAAAATTTGGAAATAAAAGGTATGGTGAGGAATGGTCGGGATAAAGTTCCTCTTGAATTTGCCAACGTTGTGTTGCAGACGGCAGATTCTGTCTTTATAACCGGTACGACTACGGATGGAAAAGGGCGTTTTATGTTGGATAAGGTGAAAGCAGGCGATTATTTACTGGCTGTATCCAGCCTTGGATATGAAACACAATATATTGCTTTGGATGGATTTAATAAAAGTATCGACCTGAAAGAGATCTTGATGGAAGATGCGGCCGTCTCGTTGGATGGCGTCACGGTCAGTGCGTCTAATACAAGCAGTCGCTCCGATCGCAAACTGATATTCCCTTCCGATCGGCAGGTAAAAGCATCTACTAACGGAATGGATTTGCTACAACAGTTGATGTTGCCGAAGATAACAGTTAACCCGATGTCGAATGAGATTAAAGTGCCGGGAAACGGTGAAGTGCAGCTTCGTATCAATGGCGTAAAAGTGGAGTTGGATGAAATCAAAGCTTTATTGCCGACTGATATTATTCGTATTGAGTTTCATGATAATCCGGGTTTGCGTTATAGGAATGCGGAAGTCGTGCTCGACTATATTGTTCGCCGGCCTGAAACGGGAGGAAATTTCAGTGTGGATATGAGCCAGGGGGTGAATGCTTTATGGGGCGAACACCGTGTTTCGGGAAAGATCAATCATAAGAAATCGGAGTTCGGTGCTTCTTACCGGATCGGGCCACGCGATTTCTATGGCATGTCGAGAGATAATGAAGAGATTTTTCATTTGGCGGATGGAACAGTGCTGCATCGAAAAGAGACTGGCGATCCGAGTCATGCCAGTATGTTCATGCATAACCTGAACCTGAATTACAGTGTGCAGGATCCTGAAAAGTATCTGTTCAACGCTACGTTCCGTTATTGGAACAATCATCAGCCGCACTGGGATTACCGGGGAATTCTCTCCAACCTGGACAATCCGGATGATTATGTAGACATGGTTGACTTGAATAGTAGCGATAATCAGGTTCCGGCTTTGGACTTGTATTATCAGCGTAATCTGAAGAACGACCAGACATTGGTGTTCAATGTGGTGGGAACTTATAACCGCACTTCTTCCCATCGTTTCTACCAGGAAAGCCGGGGGAGGAATTACTGACGGATATCAATAACCGTGTTTCCGGAAAGAAATATTCCCTGATCGGTGAGGCGATCTATGAAAAGAAATTGGCTAACGGGAATAGTCTGAGTGGCGGTGTTTGGCATACGCAATCTTTTTCCGATAATGAGTATCGAAACGGACATGATTATGAGACACATATGGATCAGTCTGCTAGTTCTATTTATGGTGAGTTCAAAGGCAAAGTCCGAAAATTGGATTATATGTTGGGAGTAGAATTGGCACGTTTGTACTACAAACAGGAGGGGACGGATGATTCGGATCAGTTTTATACATTTAATCCCCGTTTTACTTTGCAATATGCTTTACCCGGACAGTCGTTTATACGCCTGAAGGGGTATGTCGGCAATCTGTCTCCTTCTTTAGGCAACCTGAATGCCGTCGAGCAGGTGATCGATTCCCTTCAGCTGCAACGCGGTAATCCGAGACTGGAGTCTTATATGAGCTACCTGTTGGATCTTAATTACGAATATCAGAAAGGTATTTTTTATGCGCTCGTCAACGGTACGTATGAATATGTACCTAATGCTATTATGGATGAAAAATACCAGGAGGGCAATAAGATTATCCAAACTTGGAACAATCAGAAAAACTGGCAGCGTGTGGTGGGCTTTGCCATGTTTCGGGTAGGGCCGATCAAGGATATTTTGCAATTTTCTTTTACCGGTGGTGTGAATCATTATATCAGCAATGGCAATACGTATTCTCACCGCTATACGAACTGGTATTGTAATATGCAGGCGTCGTTTACGTGGAAGAAGTTCATGTTGATGTATCAGATGAATACGAACTGGAACAGGTTCTGGGGTGAAACGTTGGAAGGGGGCGAGAATATTCAGATGTTCATGGCGAAATATAATTTCAAGAACCTTTCTTTAGGTATTGGGGCATTTAATCCTTTCTCCGATAACTGGAAAGTACAATCCGAGAATTGGAATCAATATGCTTCCAGCAAAAAAACTTCTTACATCAAGGAAAGTTCCCGTCTTTTTGTTGTTTCGGTATCGTATAATTTCTCTTTCGGACGTACATATAAGGCCGGACAGAAACGTTTGAACAACAGTGACAGTGATTCGGGCGTAATGAGTACAGGTAAATAATATTCTTTGTATCTTTGAAGGAAATTAAAGAGTATAAAGTATGAAAGCAATTGAACCCAATCTGATAAAGGATAACTTTATTGAAATTATCGGGAAGGAGTGGATGCTGGTAAGTGCCGGTGATAAGGATAAGTTTAATATGATGACAGCCAGTTGGGGCGGCGTAGGTTTCCTTTGGAACAAACCGGTGGTGTTTGTCTTCATCCGTCCGGAGCGTTATACCCGTGAATTTGTCGATGAAAAGGGGTGTTTTACGCTCTCTTTCCTGGGAGAAGAACACAAAGATGCTCATAAAGTTTGTGGTTCCAAGTCAGGTCGTGATATGGATAAAGTGGCGGCTACAGGCCTGACTCCTTATTTCACGGAGCTCGGAAATCCCTGTTTTGAAGAGTCACGCCTGACGTTGGAGTGCAAAACGCTTTATGTGACAAAGATGGATAAAAATAGTTTCATCGATCCGGCTTTGTATGAAAAATGGTACAGCGCATTGGCGGGTAATCTGCATAATGTATATGTGGCAGAAATCGTGAATGCCTGGGAAAAGTAATTTTACTTTATTCCCAATTCCCTGAGCATTTGTTCCGTATGAGTCAGAAAATACTTCGTTAACTGGTAATGTTGTGTTTCCTCATACGGAGTAATATGTGCTCCATCCTCATCTATGGAATAGATATCTGCTCCCGGATAAGCCATGATGATGGGAGAATGCGTAGAAATAATCAGTTGGCAGCCTTGTGCCACCAGTTCTTGTATCCGGACCAGTAAAGCCAGCTGGCGTTGAGGCGATAGGGCTGCTTCCGGCTCATCGAGGATGAAAAGGGTATTTCTTCCCGCATAATTCAGAAAAGTGCTAAGAAAACTTTCACCATGCGACTGTTCGAGGAGGCGGCGTCCTCCGTAAGCTGCCATAGAATAATCGCGGCCATAGTTTAGTATGTCTTTCATCGATTTGGCATCTATTTCGGCTGCATGTTCAAAGAAAGATTCTGCCCGAAAGAAAAAATGGTCGAACGGTTTCCGTTCTTCGATGAGGCGGATGCATTGGGGCAATACGTTTGAATAGGATTTCCAGGCTTCTTTTCCGTCATATAGCATGCCCTGGCTGTCTTCATCCCGTTCTTCGTATTTGAACATGATGCCTTCGAGCAGGGTTGATTTACCGGCACCGTTTTCACCGACCAGGAAAGTGACCGGTTTTCGGAAAACAATCGATTCGATGTATCGTACTGCTGCGGCTCTGAACGGATATTTGAGCTCTTCTACCGGGCCTTCCACTTCGGCAGGGTTGAGTAATTGTGCTTGTTTGAGATAAATCATAGCTTTCTTTTTTACAAATGTATATAAACTTCCTGTTTTATTCAAATGATAAATAAGGAGTCAGTCTTTCTTTATCTGTTTCAGTAAATTCTTCCAGTAATTGAAGATTTTCCCAGCCGGATAACTTCCCTTTCTGTTTCCGTAGCTGCTCGATGATGCGGGCTTGCTGATAATTTATATACGGATGTTTGCATAGTTCTTTAAAGGAGATTTTATGGATCTCTAACGGACAGATTAGGGACATATCTGCCGAAAACCACGATTTCATCGCATTATATCGTTCTTCATCAAGACCGTACACTTCACGAAGTTGTTCAACTGTAAAGAAACCTCCCAGCAGTTCTCTGTATTTAATGATTCGGCGGGCAAAAGTGCTTCCGATCCCGGGAACTTTTTTCAGGATTGTGGTGTCGGCAGTATTTAGTTCGACAACAGTTCCGACAGGGTATTTTTCTGTTTTAGGAAAAGTCCTTCTTTCGGATGTATTTTTGGTTTCTCCCGAATGAAATTTATTTTTCTCTCGGGAGGAATTGTTTTTTCTCCCGGATGCAGGAGTTTTTACCTTTTCCGGATCAGGACTATTTACAGGGATATTTTGAGCCGTTTTTACTGGTTCAGATAGTCTGTTATTGTTGACAGGTGTGTAATCGGTTTTTTCATCCGTCAGCAGTAAAATGATCCAGGAAGCAACAATCAGACAAAGTAGGAGAGTCAACGCTCTGCGTTCTCCTTTGGAGAAATAAAGTAAATCACGCCAGTTCATAGTTGTTACGGTTTAATGTTTCTGTTTTTTTTAGCTTGAGTAATACTTACAGCTTGATGTAAGATGTTCAGAACTTCTATCCGATCTTTTGTTATTCGATAAAGAATAAAATGAGCGGGAAGTATGGCCCTTCTGTATCGCTTATCTTTTGTGGGAAGATAAGGATATTCTGCATTTAACAAATAACCGGAAGTTAATTGTCGAACAGTTTCATAAATAAGGTTTTCGTATTCGATAGCTTTTTTTTCTCCAAAGTTTATTTTTCCATATTCAAAGATTTGGTCAACAGAAGAAAAAAAGAGAAGCGAAACGACTACCGGTTTCTTCTTTGTTCCCTCCATTGTCTTATCATTTCTTGTCCTTCTTCCAAAGTATAAAAAGGTCCTTTTTCTGCAACTTTTACCATTGATTTAAATTCGTCAATAGTTAATTCCCCTCCCTCAATGGCTGGATTGAATTTCAGTCCCTTCCATTCCTGCATTTTTTGTTTGATTTCTTCCAATGTATAAAATGGTCCTTCTTCGGCTTTACGAACGCGGGCAATAAACTCTTCCTGAGTCATGTCTAATCCAGGAAGTAACTTTCTTTTCTTTGAGACGGTTTTGATTTCCATATTTATAATTATTAAATGATGAATACTCTTTTGCAAAGATATAAGTTACCTGTTGATAAGCAAACAATTTATACCTTTTTATTTTCAAAACAAGGAGGTTATCTTTTTGATCAGTCCCAATTCGTTCAGGAAGATCAGGCCGATTGCTACGGGAGCGATGTATTTTATAAAAAACGCATACGTATTGAAGAAGTAAAAGGTGATTGTTCCTTTATTCGTCAATTCTTCTTTCAATACTTTTCTTTCGATGCGTAAACCGACAAATACGCAGATCATCATTCCGCCGATAGGCATCATAATTTTTGCCGTAAGATAGTCCAGTGCATCAAAAATGATCAGTCCGCCGATGGTATATTCTTTCAATAGACCGAAAGAGAGAGAAGCAAGGGCTCCGATGACGGCAACACCGGCAGAAACGATCCAGGCCGCTTTCTTTCTGGTCATATGATATTCTTCATGTACATAGGCCGTTGCCACTTCATGTAGGGAAATGGTAGAGGTCAAAGCTGCCAAAGCTAGTAGAATGAAGAATATGAAAGACCATATATTTCCGAAAGGTAGCTGTTCGAAGATATTCGGAAGGGTGATGAACACCAGTTCCGGGCCTGCAGTTGGCTCAATACCAAAGCTGAATACAGCCGGGAATACCATGATGCCGGCCAGTAATGCGACAAAAGTGTTCAGAACAGTCACCTGTATCGCTGTTAATTGCAGATTCGTATCTTTCCCGAAATAAGAAGAATAGGTGATCAGACACCCCATTCCGATACTCAGAGAAAAGAATGTTTGTCCCATAGCACTTAAAATAACGGAGGAGGTGATCTTCTCGAAGTCCGGTTTGAACAGGAAAGATAATCCTTCGTTTACCCCCGGTAGGGTTATGGACCGTATACATAATACCAGCAGTATAAGGAATAAGGCCGGCATCATGATCTTGGATGCCCTTTCAATTCCTTTTTCAACCCCTGAGACGATGATGAAATGTGTGATTGCGATGAATACGATTGTCCAGCCGATCGGTCTGAGTGCGCTGGAGGAAAAGGCTTCGAACTCGGTGGTAAATTCGGCAGTAGTTTTTCCCGACAAAGAGCCGGTCATTGCCTGCCAGATATATTCCAGCGTCCATCCGGAAACGACGGAATAGAAACCTAATATAAGAAATGCAGCCAAGACTCCGTTATAGCCGATCAGCGACCATTGTGTTCCCGGCGCTAGCTCCTTAAAAGCTCCGGCAGCGTTTCTGCGTGAGTGGCGGCCGATAAAAAATTCGGTGATCATGATAGGAAGTCCCAGTAAAACAGTGCATATCATAAAGACCAGCAGGAAAGCGCCTCCACCGTTCGATCCTACCATATAAGGAAAACGCCAGATACTACCCAAACCTACAGCACACCCTACAGTTGCTAATATTACTCCGATTTTACTTCCAAAAGTTACTCTATCTTTATTTGCCATAGATTATTTGTCCTCTTTCTATTTATAATAAAACAACCCCGTCCTTGATATGGATTACGCGGTCGGTGTTGGCAGCCAGTTGTTCATCGTGCGTTACGATCACAAATGTCTGGTGCATCTGGTCACGCAATTCGAAGAAAAGGCTGTGTAATTCTTCTTTGTTTTTGGTATCCAGGCTGCCCGAAGGTTCGTCAGCCAGGATGACGGCGGGGTTATTGATTAATGCACGGGCCACGGCAACGCGTTGTTTCTCGCCACCGGATAATTCAGCCGGTTTATGAGTCATTCGGTCCGATAGTTTCATGAAATCAAGTATTTCCTTCGCTCTTTTTTCTGCATCGGACGCCTTTTCCCTGGCAATCAGTGCCGGGATCATTACGTTTTCCAACGCTGTAAATTCCGGTAGCAGCTGGTGGAACTGAAATACAAAGCCGATATTCTTATTACGGAAGGCAGCCAGTTCTTTTTCGGAAAGTTTGCCTGTTTCTGTTTCGTTAATAAATAACTTACCGTTGTCCGGCGTATCCAATGTCCCGATAATCTGGAGCAACGTCGTTTTTCCGGCACCGCTGGGGCCAACGATAGCTACAACTTCACCTTTATTGATCGTCAGGTCGATGCCCTTCAATACCTGTAAATTCCCGAAACTTTTAGTAATACCCTGCGTTTGTATCATGTTGATTAAATATTTCTTATTACATAGGAAGCCAGATAACAGCCGAAAATAGCCGGCATATACGAAACTGTCCCGGTAGTCGTCCGCTTACATTGTTCGTTTTCCACTTCCACTACGGCTTCCGGATTGGCGATTTCTGTTGAGAAAACGACCGGAATACCTTTGTTTAGTCCCATTCCCCGAAGCCGTTTGCGCACCGCTTTTGCCAGTGCACAGTTGCAAGTCTTGGAAATGTCAGCTATTTTCACCTGCGACGGATCGATCTTTGCTCCGGCACCCATGGATGAAACAATGGGAATTTCACGGCGGTAAGCATGATATAGCAGGTATGCTTTCGGACTGAGTGAATCGATGGCATCCACGATGAAATCGTACTTTTGGGCAGAAAGAACCTCTTCTGTCCGTTCGTCACGCAGGAACTCATTGAGTATTGTCAGCTTCAATCGCGGGTTGATATCCAGTAAACGTTGTCCCACAACTTCTGCTTTCTGCATCCCCAAGGTAGAATGTAAAGCCGGCAGTTGGCGATTGATATTGCTGTCGTTCACCGTATCCGCATCAACAATGGTCATATGTCCTATCCCGGCACGGCATATCTGCTCGGCTGCATAAGCTCCGACGCCTCCGAGTCCTACGACCAACACATGGCAATGTGACAAGTACTCCATCCGTTCGGCCCCCAGTAAGAGTTCCGTCCGTGTGTTCCATTTGTAACTCATTTATATGTTTTTGAGCACAAAAGTAATAAATCAATCAGAAACCGCCTTTTTATTAGTCATCTTTTAACTATTCCTTCATTTCCGGTTTGTGCAGATGAGTAAAAAGCAGTAATATTGTACGCTTAAATTTAAAATACAATGAAGATAAAACGCTATTTAATGCTGGTTGCAGCGTGTACTCTCTTTTTAGGGAAAAGTTTTGCTGCCAATAACGAGAAACCGTTCGTGATACCTGAATTACAGGAATGGAGAGGTGCTCAGGGAATGTTTACTCCTTCTGCTACTTCCCGTATTGTTTATGCGAGTAAAGATCCTGCCATTGCCCGTGTAGCCAATCAGTTTGCCGAAGATTATGAAACAATGTTCGGGCGTAAGCTGGCTGTCGTGCAGGGAAGAGCCTCTGCCGGTGACTTTGTTTTCTCCATATCCGGAGACAAACAACTGGGTGAAGAAGGATATGCCGTGAAAATTGCTGACCGTGTAACCGTATCGGCTCCTAAAGCCAAAGGTTTATACTGGGCAACCCGTACGCTTCTTCAGATGACGGAGCAAAACAGTGACCTGGCTTTGTCAAAAGGTTCAATGCGCGATTATCCGGATTATGCGATCCGCGGTTTTATGATGGACTGCGGCCGTAAATTTATCCCGATGAACTTCTTGCGCGATTACGTTAAGATGATGGCCTATTATAAGATGAATACGTTACAGGTTCACCTGAATGATAACGCTTTCAAACAGTATTTTGAACATGACTGGAACAAAACATATGCAGCATTCCGTCTGGAAAGCGAGTTCTTTCCGGGGTTGACGTCACGTGACGGCTATTATACAAAGAAAGAATTTATTGATTTCCAGTTGATGGCCGATAGTCTGGGCGTAGAAATCATTCCGGAAATAGATGTCCCCGCTCATTCTCTGGCATTGACACATTATCGCCCGGAAATCGGTAGTGAGGAATATGGCATGGATCATCTGGATTTGTTCAAGCCGGAGACTTATCAGTTTGTCGACAGTCTGTTCCGGGAATATCTGGAAGGCAGGAATCCTGTATTTGTTGGTAAACGGGTACATATCGGAACAGACGAATATTCAAATAAAAAGAAAGATGTAGTGGAGAAATTCCGCGAATTCACCGATCATTATATTCGTTTCGTGGAAGGTTTCGGTAAGCAGGCCTGTGTGTGGGGTGCTTTGACACATGCCAAAGGCGATACTCCTGTGAAATCGGAAAATGTGCTGATGAGTGCTTGGTACAATGGTTATGCTGATCCGAAAGAAATGATCAAACAGGGATACGATCTGGTTAGTGTGCCCGATGGTTATCTGTATATTGTTCCGGCTGCGGGTTATTATTACGATTATCTGAATACGGAGATGTTATATAAGGAATGGACTCCGGCGCACATCGGAAAAGAGGTTTTCCCCGAAAAGCATAAACAGATTAAAGGAGGAATGTTTGCTGTATGGAATGACCATGCCGGTAACGGAATCAGTACGAAGGATATTCACTACCGCGTATTCCCGGCTTTGCAGACATTGGCTGTGAAGATGTGGACTGGAAAAGACTGTAAAGTACCTTATGAAACATTCAATGCGGCTCGCCTTTCCTTGAGTGAAGGTCCGGGAGTCAATGTAGCCGGTCGTATCGGTAAAACGCCGCGTGCCGTATATAATCAGGAAACATTGAAGCCGGGAACCGAGACCGGGCTGAAGGAAATAGGTTATCAGTATACTGTTTCTTTTAATATCACATCAGTTCCCGAAGAGCGGGGAACAGAGTTGTTCCGTTCGCCGGATGCCGTCTTCTATCTGTCCGATCCTGTTTCTGGCAAACTGGGATTTGCTCGTGACGGTTATCTGAATACGTTTAACTATCAGTTCTACCCCGATGAAATGGCTTCAATTGCTATCAGCGGAGATGAGAAATCGACTCGTTTATATGTAAACGGGCAGTTGAAGGAAGATTTGAATATCCAGAAACGTTTCTTCAACGGAGGAAAAGATTCCATGAGCTATGTTCGTACATTGGTTTTCCCGCTGGAAAAGGCCGGAAATTTCAAGAGTACAATTACTAATTTGGAAGTGCTGAATTATTGTAAGTGACAAATAATGAGGTTGTGTCAAAACGCTGGCACAACCTTTTTTTATGCACAAAGCCCAGACTTTCACAAGCCCAGGCTTTGTTATTACCCAAAGTTTTTGTATCTTTAGGCATAAAGTTTTTCATTATGGCAAAGTTACATTTTCGTCCTTACATTCCCAACCAAACAGTTCTTTTTCCCGGAAGAATTGATGAAAACATAGCAGCGAATGATCCGGTTCGCATAGTTAATACAGTTGTTGATAATCTCAATCTTGACAATTTCAAGAAGCTTTATAAAGCAACCGGTCGTTGTCCTTATCATCCTAAAATGATGCTTAAGGTGATTATCTACGCCTACATGAACAATATCTATTCGTGCCGCAAAATAGAGAAGCTTCTCCTACGTGACATTCATTATATCTGGCTTTCCGGTAATGAACATCCGGATTTTATTACCATCAACCGTTTCCGTAATCGTGTAAAAGAAGAGATAAATAATGTATTCACGCAGTTGGTTCTTGTCCTTGTCGACAAAGGTTTCATCAGCCTTGACGTAGAGTATATCGACGGTACCAAGATTGAGTCCAGAGCCAACAAATATACTTTTGTCTGGCGCAAGACAGTCGAAAAGAACCGTACAAAGCTGATGGATAAGATCCGCATTCTCCTGGAGCAGGTGGATGAAGCCATAGCCCAAGAGAACTCCACCAAAGACACACCCGTAGAGTTCACTCCCGCCATGCTCTCAGATATAGTGAATGAACTTAAAGAGGTGCTGGAACACCAGCCTGTAACAAAGGACAAGGAACAAAAGAAAGTCATCCGGGAAAAGAAGAAACAAGTCCGGGAACTTGAGGAACACCGTGACAAGTTGATGGAATACGACAACCATCTTGACACTCTTGGAGAACGCAACTCCTATTCCAAGACCGATCCTGATGCCACCTTCATGCGCATGAAAGAAGACGCCATGAGAAACGGGCAGACCAAGCCCGGATATAATCTGCAAATAGGTACCCAGAACCAATTCCTCATAGACTTCCGACTGTTTCCCAATCCAACCGATACACTGACCCTCATACCTTTCTTCCACTCCTTTGAGCAACGCTATAACCGCTTACCGACTGTCGGTGTGGCAGATTCCGGTTACGGCTCGGAAGAAAATTACCGATTCATGCAAGATAATGGGATAGAAGCCTTTGTCAAGTACAACTACTTCCATAAAGAACAGCGTCCCCGTTATACCCCCAATCCATTCCATGCGGAGAGTCTCCATTACAATGCGGAAGAGGATTATTACGTTTGTCCTATGGGGCAGCACATGAACCGTATAGGAACCAGGAGTGACAAAACAGCTAGCGGATACATCACCGAAAGTGCCCGGTATAAAGCACAAAGATGTGAAGGGTGTCCTTTACGTGGTAGTTGCTTTAAAGCCCGGGGGAACCGTATTATAGAAGTCAACCACCGATTAAACCAATACAAACGGCTGGCACGGGAAAGGTTACTCTCGAAAGAAGGCTTCAGGCATAGGGGAAGGCGATGTATAGAACCGGAAGCAGTTTTTGGACAAATGAAACACAACATGGCATACAAAAGGTTCCGGCATGTGGGAGAAGACAAGGTTACAATGGACTTTGCCTTCTTTGCTATAGCTTTTAATATCAAAAAGATGTGTACAAAACTATTAAAAGCAGGAAAGAGAAGGAGTACACACATTATATTTATCTTTATCAGACCACGTGTGGCTCAACATACGAGGAATATTAAGCCTTACCTAATTACTGAAGAAATAGTCGCATAGACAAAAAAAGAGGAACGACTATTTTTAAGATAAAAAAGGAGATGTGCCTTAGTTTTGACACACCCCCATTTTAGTATAGTGTATTATTACTTATTTAATATTTCATTAGCGTAACGTGCATAATGCCCCTGTAAACCGTTTGCGTACCTGCGAAGCACTGCTTCCCCCATACCGTTATGGTCACCACATAGATACAGAGCCCTGGCAAGATGTAGCTCTTTCAGAGCCAGATTTCTGGTGGAAGTATCATTTTGTCCGGGAACGGTTCTGGCTCTTGCTTCTGTATACGACAGGATTGCGTGATTACGAACACCTGGTTTAGACAACATCATAGCAAGAATAGGTATTGCCTCTTTGCTGCCGATTGATTCTGTTGCCATAGCAATAGCCCGGAAATGAGAGAAATAATCTTCCGGCTCCAGTTGTTTTGCTTTTTCCAAAATAGTTGGAAGAGCAGAAGAATCTTTCGAGTTGCCTAAGGCTGTAACCAGTGCATCCAATGGACTCAGGCACATTCCGAACTGTCCCATACCAGTATAATGCCACCCTTCATCCCATGTAGTATGTTGATGGACGGTATCAGTCAGAATTGAGCTTCCTTTGTTATTTCCAAGAATACCAAGAATACTGGCAAGGATCATTTTTTCTTTAGGTATGGTTGCCTGACTGAGTTGTTTGCTTACCACTTCAAGACAACGATCAGGATCAGTCAGTAAAATTTCAAGTCCTTTGTAATTCTCGGTTACATTGATAGCTGCTTTTTTCATTGCCGAATTACTGAAACCTTTAAATTCTTTATCCGTTAATACCCGTTCCGGGAGATTTCCTATTTTAACCAGATGTTTTTGGACTTTTTTGATGTCGACTTTACGGAGCGGTTTTTTTTCTTTTGCACACAAAGCAGCTAAATAACCTACTGCATATCCCTGATTCTGCAAGCAAGGTTGCATGCGAATAACGGGCATGGCATCACGGTGGGCACTGGCTCCGAGACCGGTTGTCAATATGCCCTCCAATCCTTTGGGCAATAAGCTGCGTAGAGGAACATCAGCATCATATATTTTATGTCGTTTTTCCGGTGGATTCAGAATAAAATAAGGATCTATGATCATTCCATGAGTATCGAAAGAACTTTTATGGAAAGATATGGTGTCTGAATAACGGCGTTGATTTATCACATCGTAGACGGAAATGATATGCTCTCCGATAATCCTGCGACGTTCGCGTGTCTGGGGCATTTTTACGATATCAAAAAATCCTTTCATTTTATTTTTTGCCTGTATGAATGTACGTGATACATCAAGAATATCGGTATCATCGACAAAAAGCCAGTCATTGTTATTATAAAAATCACCCGGATCGCGTTTTCCAGCTCCGGCTCCTTGTACAGCGAGCGTATTTTTTCCGGTATAATCGAAAGGTGATCCGGCAGCAATAGCTATATCTGCACTCCCTGTACTGTCGATCAATACTTCTGAAAGGAAAACCCCACGTCCGAAAGGAGTTGCGACAACAAGTCCTTTTACTTTATTGTTTTCTACTAGTGCTCCACATCCCAATACGCCAAACCACAGTTCACCATTTGCTTTGAGTAATTCTCTGCGATACCATTCCATTTTCCAGTCGGATACCGATTGTTCTTTCCAGTTTTTTAGTTGTCTTGGGTGGTCTGCGGGGGCCATATTATGGACACCATTATCAATAGTTGCTGTAAAACCTTCCCGGAAACCATCCCAATAACAGCCGATCAGTCCTATTGTTCCTAATCCACCCAGTCCGTGTAGATATTCCAGTACAAGAGTTTTTGCTCCTTGTCTGGCTGCCGATATCCCTGCGGAAGCTCCGGCTGTACCTCCACCTAAAACGATCACATCATAATTCCCCAATACTGGCAGAGCCCCGGCGGGAGAGTCGGCAAAGCCTTTCTGCATGGAGGGGCGGAGAGGTTTCAGGATTTCCCCGATTTGTCCGTAATTTGTTGCATTTACTTTCGGTTGACGGACGGCAATTTTCTCAGGCATCGGTGAATTTTTAATTTGTTCGGCAATTTGTTCTCCAAGTAATTCTCCTAAAAACATGGCATTGACCGGGCGCATCACATATGCAGCCGTTTCCCTGGGGATATCAGCGCAAGGTCCAAGAACCCAGAGGTTTTCTATATTCTGGGATTTGAATGCTTTTTCCGGAAGTTTACGGATAGACAATGAGCTTTCCCGGTAACTTTCTTTTCCTATGATTGTATGCTTTGGGATATACCAAAGTAAATCCGAGCTATCTACCTGCTCCGGATCCCATGTAACCGAACGGGCTATTTGTTCGATTTTCATCAGGGAGCCATAAGAGTTATTGTCGAGGGACATTCGGAACGTGTAACGTGTAATTGGATAACTTTTGTTGTTCACTTTAAAAGGCAGAGGGAGAACTTCCGCATTGCTGATCTCGGAAGCTTCTTTTTTTGCGTTGCCGACAACTGTGTATTGAAACTCTAATGTTTCTGGTTTAAAAGGTGTTTGTTCAGCTCCGAGTAAGTTGGCGACAGTTGCATGGTGGGTTGTGTCGATGATCGCTTTGCAAAGTATGGCTTGCCTTCCCGAACGGTTGGCTATAACGACTCCGCCAGGTAATCCTGCCGGATCTGTCAATACATTGGTCACATAACTACTGTAAAGAAACCGGACATTGTTATCTATCAGTTCATTTTCCAGTACAGTCTTTACGCTGAGCGGAGTCGGATATTCTTTTCCGGGGAAAATTTTCCGGGAAAGATCTGTTTGAAGTTTCTCATCTTTGTTGTGTTCAAAAAGAAAACTGCCGCATATATCATCTCCCAAATAAGGCATATATCCGATTAAGAATACATCGCAACCTGTTTTTGCCGCAGCAACGGCTGTAGCAATTGCGCGTGAACTACCTCCAACTACTATAATGGACGTTTTTGCTATTATGGGTATTTTACGTTGACCTTCATAACAAAACTCTGTGTCAGGTACAACTTGATAGATAGTTGCTTTTGCCTCTTCGAGGTTGTTTAGTGAAGCTAGTGCTCCTCCGGCAACTGTTATTTTCAAAAAATCTCGTCGTGTAATCATAATGTATCTTTTTAATATTGGTCTGTGTAAGCAGTATATAAAAGTAAATATTTATTTCTTTGGTACTAATAGAATTGCATCACTAAATAATGCGCCTTTTGATTGGCTTCCGTCAATAGTGATTGCAACAGCTTCCCCTTTTTCGAATGTAAAGGTTCCCAAGCTAACCCACGAACCTTTTTTCTCTTTAGGTGTAATACTTATTTTTTCAGTTCCTCCTTTATATGATACTTCAAATGCCATTAGATCCGGCATGCTGGAGTCGGGAAGGTGTGTACAGTAGAAAAATATTTCGTAGGTGTCATTTTTTTTAATAACAGGCATAAATGAAAAAGAGCTGTTGTTATTTTCATTTGAACTCAGCAAGTAACTGTTTTTGTAATGAGCTCCAAAACCTTTATTCCAGCGTCCTCTCCGGCTGATCTTATCAATATCACTGTCATCAACCAGAATCTCCGGTGTAGAACCATCCAAATAAGGATCTTCTTTCAGGATGCGACGAAGTTCGGAAATATTAATATTCTGTACACTTGTGTTGCTGTCAATAGCAAGTGCGGATGCAATTGCTGCAGATTGTCCCAATACCATGAAAACAGGTTCCATGCGTATTGAACCGAAAGCGATATGAGTGGAAGATACGCAAACCGGAACCAACAAATTTGTGCACTCACTTTGCTTGGGAGTAATGCTTTTATAGGAAATAGGGTAGGGTGGGAAACCATGATATTGGACATCTCCTTCATTTTTTACCA
Source organism: Parabacteroides sp. ASF519 (assembly GCF_000364265.2). NCBI lineage: Bacteria > Pseudomonadati > Bacteroidota > Bacteroidia > Bacteroidales > Tannerellaceae > Parabacteroides > Parabacteroides sp. ASF519. The sequence continues at coordinate 685,465 of NZ_AQFV02000006.1, forward strand.
TACCGTTTGTAACAATTCGCTGACAGTTGTGTGAATCCATTCCATAGGCTGCCATCCCAATGGCATCGCTGACAGTTTCTTCACCCTGGCAATTCTTTTGTGTCATAATATATTCGCCATTCAGGCGGCGAGCTTCGCGCACATATAATTGTGTCGGAAAGTTGTCATTATCTACAAATTCGTCTTTTGCCCATCCAAATCTGGAAACCTGGTCGCGTAGTTCGGAGGGAACTCTATCGTCGTGTGTAAGAAAATAGAGCAGTCCTTTTGTATAGTCCACATGTTCCTGCCAGATTCTTTCCCGGGTTGCATAGTCACCGTCCGGATATTCGTAATTCATTCCGATCATGTCGGTCGATAACGGTCCACGGTTATTTACATCATATTTATTATCCGGCATAATGCCCCAATTGAATAACAGATAATTGTCTATGTGTAAATCCATTTTGCGGATAGCACGTGCCAATAATTCGTATTTATCCGGATCATAATTTTCAGGTTTCTCAAATGGGCGTTGATTTTCTTTATTATCGGTGAGGCATAAACGGAAATTGTATGCCTGGACAAGTTTATCTCCACTTCCTCTTTCTTTTAATGTATTTGGTTGGATTCCCCAACATAAGCCACTGGTTGGATCTCCTTCCTTCAAATAAGGGTCGATTCCATCCGGGAATTGGTGGTAAACAGACATTTGAACCCCATTAAGCGTTTCATCCTGATTCTCATTCCCTTCACGCCCGACAAAATAGGAAACTCCGGCCTTTGCCATCAAATCTCCTTCATACGAGCAATCGATGAATTGTTTGGCCTTAACTTGTATCAGAGTTTTTTTGTCAGGCTGTTTGGAATCTTCCAGGGTGATGTTTTTTATTCTTTTATTTTGAACTTGTGCGTCTGTTATACGGCGATAATACAGTACATCTAACTCTGCATCCTCTATGAAGCGATTCATAGTTGCAGTCGCAAGACTTGGCGGAAAAGTCCATTGTTCGAATTTATTGTAATGCTCTCCTATACGGCGATAGAAAAGACGGGCTAACCCGGTAACGGCATATTTATTCCCGATATCAGTCATTCCGAGACCCCCGGTTGTCATGCCTCCCAGATATTTGCCGGGTTCTATCAGGAGAACGGATTTCCCCATCTTTTTGGCAGAGTAAGCAGCAACTACGCCAGCTGAGGTACCGCCATACACACAGACATCCACTTCTTTTACAAATTCACTTCCTACATGATCTCCCGACTGGCAGGAGAAGAGACTTATGCAGAAGGCCAATATTATAACAATATACTTTAGATTCATTGTATTACATTTAAAAATGAAAGAAAAATACCCCGGCTGTAATCTGAAAATCCTTTAGGAAAACATGTGTTACAACCGGGGTGCATATTGGTCTGAAGAATTAATAACCGTCGTTTTGTGTCAAATTACTGTTGACTAAAATGTCGTTGGCCGGGATGGGCCACAAATAATTTTTCCGCGCATCGAAAGACATTTTATAGAATGTAGTGATATATCCGGCTGTTTCCATCGGAGAGAGGTTGGGCAGACCGTTTTCGTCAATCGTCGGTATACCACCGATAGGATAGTTGCCTTCATCCCAGTTCTTCAGTAAAATTTTGAAGTCTGAAGACAATTCCAGATTGGATTCACTACCGGTCAGACCGTTCCAGCTCGCAGAACCGGACCAGGCGCGTGGCAGGTAATACATCGGCTTGTTATGTGATTTATCGGCAATACGCCAGCGTATTAAGTCACGGTAACGAAGTCCTTCAAACGCAAATTCTGAACGTCGTTCCATACGGATGATTTTCCGTAATGCGGCTTGGGATGTAACTTCTACATGTGGATAAGCTCCGGTAGCTCCGCGATAGGCTCGTTCACGCACCAGATTGATGCTTTTGTCCAAATCCTCCTGTGTACATTGTCCCATCTCGTTCTTCGCTTCTATGTAAGTCATCAGTATCTCGGCGTAGCGCAGGTAGGGATAACAGTTGTCTGAAACACCACCGTAACTGTTGTAATCTTTCCAGTTATCTTTCACGAATTTGCGGAGCATCAGCCCGTTGTAGGCGGAGTGCTGGTTAGAGGCTTTGGCATCATTGTTGAGCACCATTTGGCCGGTTGAGACTTCATACACTTTGTTTGCATAAGGACTGGGGTTATATTCATAACCAAGTGTAATGTAGTCCGGATACTTTTCGGGAAAAGTCCCGTCTACTTTCGACAGCTCATATTCGGCATAATCAGCAGAGTATTTTGTCTTGAATGGCTGGATTGTCATCGCAAGACGTGGATCACGGTTGGCAAAGGGATCCTTCGGATTATAGAGTGGCGACTTGTCGATGGGAAGGCCATCGATACAAGTATAAGAACAAAGCAACTCCAGCGAAGGACCTTGATTGGCGAAACCGCCTAACTTACGAATAACGTAGTCTTTGACACTTCCAAAAAGACCATACCCTTTCTTTAGTGTCAAATCACCTTTGAAGTAAAACATTAACTCTGATGAACTGTTGGCTTTGAATAGTTCGGCGTAATTGTCATGCAGTTTATAAATGCCTAAATTCATACATTTTTCTGCTGCCGAGGCTGCGGTCTGCCAATCGCCGTGGAAGAGCGCGAAACGAGCTTTGAAACCGAGAGCTGCCCCTTTGGTCGGTCTTTGTTGAGTTGCGTAGGAATCGGGCAGATATTCTATGGCCTTGTCTAAACATTCATAGGCATAAGCTAGTACTTCGCTTTTAGGGGAACGAACAGCTACATAGGCTTCGTCCAGGGTCATACCTTTGTTCAGGACACAATCTCCCCAATAGGTTGCCAATTCGCAATAGGCGAATCCGAGCATGAAGTATGCCTCTCCTTTATATTGGTTGACTTTGTTATCACTTAGGCCGCTTGCCGTTCCGTTGTCCAGGGATTGGATTACTTTCGTGGCACGTGCAATGGACTTGTAGAGTGAGGTCCAGCGGGTTGAAGCAGTACCCCACTGAGCAGTCACTGTCCCTAGAGTGATATCGTTGGATCCATTGCGGTTCAAAAGGTCATCGTCCCAGTCAAGGTTATCGATGGGGAAGAAGTCCGGACGCCACAGATCGTTGAGCGACATCTCAATTTCGGTTTCATCATGATACCAATTCTCACTTGCACCTTCTGATAGTGGATTCAGGTCGAGGTCGGCACAAGCAGCCATGCTTAGTGCCATTATTCCGGTAAATAGATATTTACTTATTTTATTCATACTGGATTCTCTAATTAAAATGAAACATTCAGACCAAAAATATAGGAAGACATAATGAGGTCGCTGCTGCGATCCCATTCCGGATCGTATCCGTCGGGATACTTTGAAAAAGCAGGCAAATCGTTTGCACTGAAATAGACTCTCAGTTTATTGACGAAGAACTTTTTCGTGATTTCTGACGGAATGGTGTAGCCTAAAGTGATATTTTTTATACGCATATAGGCTCCGTTAAAGAGATAGAAGTCGCTGTTGGCATAAATATTGGTATTGTTGGTCGTCAACTTGGGATATTTCGCCTTTGCGTTCTCGGCATCTGTAGCTGTCGGACTCCAATGGTTTTCGATCAGATTCAATGGACAGGCATAGGCTTGATAGTTGAACGGTGTACCGGGCCATGACCAGTAAACAAGCTGGTGACCGATACCCTGGAATGATAGGTTGAAATCGAAGTTTTTCCATTCAGCCCAGAGTGAACCTCCGTATTGCAGTTCCGGTAACGAGTTACCTAAACGTACGCGGTCGTTGGATGCTGTGATTTTACCATCCTTGTCAATATCCAGATAACGGATGTTTCCTGCCTTATCGTTGTTGGTCAGGACAGCTATCGGGTTACCGTCCTCGTCATACATAGCTGCATCATTCAGTATGATCCCCAGGTTTTTGTAGCCATACCATTCATTATAATATGAACCCTCTTCGGTAATCTTGGTTCCATCGATTTTTTGGCGGTTGGCCATATAACCCATTTTTGAGCGGTAGTCTGAGATATTAAAGCTGGCACCGTAGCGGAAGTCGTTGATCTGGTCGCTCCAGGAGAGTTCAAGATCCCAACCTTTCGTGTTCATATCGGCAGCATTGTTCTGTGGTGCGTTGTAGCCGAAATAAGAAGGGAATCCTACTTCCATCAACATATCGGTCGTCTTTTTATAATAGTAGTCGGCCGAAGCGCGCAGCCTGTTGTTTAATAGGGTGATGTCTGCACCGATACCGTAGGTCGTAGTTGTTTCCCAAGTGATGGTGTTGAATGCATAGTCTGTCTGATAGGCGGTTTGCACTACGTCTGACGATCCGGTGGAGGCGTTGGGAATGAAGCCGGTTCCGAAAGTCAGTTTGGCCTGGTAGGGGAATTCTGAACCGATACGTTCGTTACCCAGTTGTCCGATTGAGCCGCGAAGTTTCAGATAGTTAATAACACTTTTGTTGAACCAGGGTTCCTCTGAAATGACCCAACCAGCACTGACAGAGGGAAATGTACCCCAGCGGTGGCCATCGGCAAAACGTGACGAACCGTCAGAACGGATATTTGCCTGCAGCATATAACGGTCGGCCCATGAGTACATGATACGTCCGAAGAAAGAACGGTAGGCATTGTGTCCGGCATTTCCACTATTGTATTGATAATCCTCCGGACCTAAGTTCAGGTAGGGAAAGTTCACTAAGCTATAATTTGTGCGTGATGCACCTTCATTTTCCCAGTTATAGGAGTAGTCTTCGTAACCGGCCATGAGTCCGATGGAGTGGCGTTTCAATTGTAACTTGTAGTTGGCATAGAATTGCATAGTCAGACTATGTGTGTCGTTGCGTGTTTCGTTCAGGCTGGTTGTTGCATAGCCTGATCCGGGAATGGCATCTCCACTGATCCGGAACACGTCATATTTCTTTTTATGGTCTTTCCCTTTGTAGAAAGTATATTGGGGTGCCGCGATTGCTGTCAGGGTCAGTCCTTCTATCGGTGTGAGATCCAACTGAATCTTACCGTTAATACGATAGTTCTGACCTTTGACAGTTCCCCCCAGATCATGTAGCGCAAAAGGGTTGTCGCCATCCTTACCATCGGCATAGCTACCGTCGACCCAATAAGAGTTGTAGAGTGGAGAACGGGCCATGAAGTCTTTGATAATACTGCCTTCTGCACTGTGTGGTGTAACTGTGCTGGAGTAAAGTAGGTTCACGTCCACATTCGCATGGATCCAATTGTTGATATTGTAGTCGTTGTTTGAACGTACATTAAAACGCTCATAGTTCTTTTTGTCGTAAAGGGCATCGGCATTGTAGTAATTGAGGCTGAAATTCGTTTTCAGTTTTTCGGTACCTCCGCTGAGGGAGAAGGAGTGGCGCTGATGATGCGTAGAACTTTTAATACCCATTCCCATAAAATCTGTATCTGGATAACGGTCAGGATCTTCAGCCCGCAGTTGTGCATAGTTGTTGATCAAATCTTCCGAATAGGCCGAGTGGAGGGAAGAAGCACCATCGTTATAGGCGAGTTCGTTGTATCCTTGCATCCATTGTACAGCATTGGCAAACCTAGGCTTGGCTGTTGGTGCATCAATGCCGTATTCCACGCTGTAGGAAAGATGGAAGTTCTTATCCTTGGCGCGTTTTGTTGTGATCAGGATGACACCGGCAGCCGCACGTGAACCGTATATGGCTGCTGAAGCTGCGTCTTTCAACACCTGGATATCTTTTACGTCTTCGGGCGCAATGTCGTTAATATCACCCGGGATACCGTCCACGATTACCAGCGGGTCATTGGTTGATAGTGTTGTGACACCACGTACACGAATGGTAGCTCCGGAAGTAGGATCACCGCTTGAGCGTGTGATCTGTACACCGGCCATCTGTCCCTGCAGCTGATTAGAAAGTTGCGGGGTGTTTTTCATCTGAAGTTTGTCACCACCCAGAGAGGAAGTTGAACCGGTCAGGTCAATTTTGCGGGCCGTACCGTAACCGATCACTACTACTTCATCTAGATTCTGCAGGTCTTCCGTCAGTTTAATTATGAATTGGTTCTTGCCATCTATAACTATCTCTTGCGTATTATATCCGATATAAGAAACTTTTAGTGTTGCGTTTTGTGCAACATGAAGGGAGAAGTATCCTTCGAGATCTGTAATGCTACCGTTGGAGGTACCTTTTTCAACCACATTTGCACCAATGACCGGTTCACCATCTGCATCAATGACTTTACCTGTAATATGCTTGGTCTGTTGTTGCCGGACAGCATAGGCTTTGCGGATAATGTTAATGTTCCGATCGTTGATTGTATAAGTCAGGTTTGTTCCAATTAAAGCCTGTCTCAGAACATCATCGATCTGCAGGTTAGTTGCTTTTACATTGACATCGATGTTTTTCACTTCTTCATCGACATAGAAGAATAGAAACTCGCTCTGTTTCTCTATCAGGGAAAACAGTTCAGTGAGGGATATTCGCTCTGCTTTGATTGAAACGGTTACAGATTGAGAATAGGATGATTCTATTGCTACTGCCTGAAACAGAGCGACGAAAAGTAAGATGACCGTGATTTTCATAATTGAGAAAAGTTTTTTTAAGTCTTTGGCTAAGAAAGACCTGTAATACGAAACATTTTCCATATTTTTGTACTGATTTAAAGATTGATAATTCGCTTCATCCACAATGTTTGGCCACGGAGGGGAGGAAGCGGAGAATTAAAATTGAAGATTTGAAAACCGGTTGTACTTTCAGGTATGACCGGTTTTTAGGTTAATGTTGGTACTATTTCATAGGCATTCTGTTTTTATTAATAAAAGTTTATCTGATATAGTATGTATTATTCTTATTTTCCCATTTCATAGGTAGACTTCGTGAAATTACTTTCAGAATTTCATCCAAGGTTTGTTCTTCGCTGAAACCACCGGATACCGTCATTGATGGTTTCGTTAATTTCTTATTTCCAATAATGATCTGTACATTGTATCTTTTTTCAAGTTCTTTTGCCAAATCTGTGAACATGATCATTTTATATTTTATCAGACCTTCTTTCCAAGAGATTTCTTTTTCTATATCAACTTCGTGTACATCAATGTTACCGGTTGTATAATCGAATGTAGCTTGTTGATTGGGATATAATTTTATTTTTTGCCCGGATCCCTCGAAAGATACACATCCTTCTATCAGTGTGGTAATGATTTTATCAGATCCTTTGTCAATCTTTGCATTAAACACTGTTCCCAGCACTTTAATGGTTCCCCTGTTTTTATTTTCCACTTCAAGGGAAACTTCGAACGGGCTATCAGGATTTTTAGTTACTTCAAAAAAAGCTTCCCCCTCCAGTTTTACTGACCGGTTGTTTTTTCCGAAAGCATCTGAATAGGTAAGTGTGCTATTTTTATTTAGTGTAACTTTTGTTCCATCACGGAGTGTGAATTCTGATTTGTTGTTATTGGTGAGATAAGTGTAATACTCTTTGCTTTTCCCGTTTGTACTGGTTATACTGAAAAAAGATGAGATCGTGATAATCAGAACAATTGAAGCGACAACTGACAGGAGGATCGGAATCAGATACTGTTTCCCGGGAGTTTGATGTCTGTTTATTTTATCCTGTAGTTTTTCTAATGAAACAGATGGGTTTACGTATTGATTAGATGCAATATCTGCACTCCAGTAACTTTTTAGCAGACTGAATGTTTTATGATTTTCTTCTTTTTCATTCATCCAGTTGCTGATGAACAGAATATCTTCAGCCGACGCTTCTCCGGCTAAAACTCGTGCTATAATATGATCTATTTTATTTTCCATCTTTGTTACTTCTAGTATTATAGTCGTAACGTATATGGAAAAACCCTTAGTTGTAAATTGAAAAAATAGTATTAATTTTATAATTAAAACCGTACCTGCAATCGAACCTGCATCATATTGATTTCGCATTTACCCAATGCAGAATACTTGTCCATCCAAAGATGTGCGTAGTTCAGGCGGGAAGAAATGTATTTGTTGAAATAATAATTGATGCCGATGGATACGTCGTGCTGGCTTCCTCCTGTGATATGGCTGCTGAAATCATTCAGGTTCGTATAGTTGTAACGGCAGGCAAGCAGAATAGAATGTGGGTCTTCAGGCATTACCGGTATTGCATCGAGTGCATCGTAAGCATATTTGCTCCCTTTTAGGAGGAATCCGCCCAATATATATCCTCCGTGGGCGGAATAGGAGGGTTGGGAAGAATTTTGTTTGATTTTCGTGTAAAGAAACTCTGTTTGTAACAGCCATTTTTTTTGAAACAACAGGCATTCTACGTTCGACTGAACCTGATTTTTGGCATGTTTGAATGTCAAATCTAACGTTCGGGGGATGGAATATAAGTAACGCCTTTTGTCTTTAACCGGATTTGTTGTTCACCGGTTTCCGTATTTTCATCAGGGACTTTGAATAAAGCTCCTGTGCCTATATGGAATAATTGTCCCGGAGAATTTATTGGGCGCCAGACGACACGTCCGGAAAAGTTATAACCGGGTTTGGTTGTCTCGGAGAAGCTGAGTCCGTCACCGCAAAAAGCACCGGCTGATAAATAATAAGAAGGAAGGGAACGTGTGTAGGATATGCCTATTCTGCGATCCGGATAGAAAGTTTCCGCCACATTGGAAGCTGTGTTGAAAATTAAATCATTTGTGCTGGTCGATTGGTCGATACTGTAATAACCGAGCATATAACCGGCACGGAAATAATTTCCGTCTTTGCCATATTCGGTGAATGCATCTTTCAGTGTTATCTTATTGTTTGCAAAGCCTACATCTATTTTGGTATACCAGTTCGAATAGATACGGACTTTAGCTGCCAGCCGGACATCTGCGATATGCGCTCCGGCATGTAACTCTTTGGGAGAATAAATATAAACACCGCCATCCAGGAATAAACGGCCTGATAATTTCCAGTCGATAGGTGAAGAATCCGGCGTTGCAAAAACTGAAAAAGCAAATAGAATAAGTAGAAATAAGGGTGTTATCCGTCTCATGAAAAATGTTCCTTTACAGTATTGAAACTGTAAAGGAACGAAAAAAATGGAAAAAATCGAAGTGATATTGTAAAGATATTGGTTATAGACCGAGTTATATCGTTTATTACTAAGACAGGAATTTTGAAAATACCCCTACTGGTATGGAAAGAAATATTGTAGTTTGGAAGATACAAAAAAACGAAAGGGAAAGTCCGGATTTGACTCCGGGCGTTTCCCTCTCTAACTTAACCGACCCCCTTATTTCCCAATAAGTTTTATATTACAAATGTATGTGATTTGTGACAATGATTTGTTTCGTAATTCAAGCAATTGGTATTAAAGGTCAGACAAATTTCATTTTGTTTTCTGCCACTTTATCTTTTGGCCGATAAAAGGAAGATTTCTATATATTGTTGTTTTGAAAAGAACAACAGGCTGTTGATGTTTGTTTCGGTTCGGGAGTATTGAGGGATAGCGGTGACTTTTTTATTTATTCTTCTTTTCTAAGAAATTCGCGTAGTTTTTTGATAGCAGTAGCAAGGTGGGCTTCAAGTGTTTTTACGGAAATTTCCAATATAGCTGCTACCTCTTTATATTTGAGCTTATCTTCACGGACTAACTTGAATGCCGTTTTACATTTTGCCGGCAATGCTTCAATGGCATTATTTAGTTGGTTGATTTTTTCTTTGGAAATGAGGTCGTCTTCCGGAGTTGTTTCTGTATGGATGAAAAGGTCTATTGAAAGTTCGTTCAATTCTATTTGTTCCATGTGTATGGAACGGTAATAGCTGATAGCTTTATGTCTGGCGATAGAATAAATGTAAGAATCGAAATTCGTTACTTTCAGTAGAGATTTTCTATTATTCCATACTGCCAGGAAAGTATCGGAAACAATTTCTTCTGCTTCCACTGTGGAGGAAACATAGAGTCTCGTAAATCGTATTAACCTTTGGAAGTAAGTCAGGTATAACGATTTAAAAGCAGCTTGGGAATCGGTCAATGCCATTTCACAGAGCCATTGCAGTATGTCATCTTTATGGTCGGTCAATGATTGAAAGTTAATAACTATGATATTGTAGTCGCATTTTAGAAGAAAAACCCTTAGTGTGATAACTTTCTTTTTTCTCCCTTGTTTTAATAATAAGGGCGTTTTAACAATTGTAACATGTTTGTAATATCTGTGTAACACATGTGAAATATTTGTTTCAGACCTTTGTTGTCGAATATGTAACACTCATTTATGGAAACATTCTATCTGTTCCTCGTAATTTTTCTTTTCGTGCTGGCGGTATTTGACCTGTCGGTCGGAGTCAGTAATGACGCAGTAAACTTTTTGAATTCTGCAATCGGTTCGAGGGCCGCATCGTTTAAAACTATTATGGTCATCGCCGCAATCGGTATTTTTGTCGGTGCTTCTTTGTCTAACGGTATGATGGATATTGCCCGGCATGGGATTTATCAGCCGCAACACTTCTTTTTCTCTGAGATTATGTGTATCCTGCTGGCTGTTATGCTGACCGATGTCGTACTGCTCGATATCTTTAATTCATTGGGGATGCCGACATCGACGACCGTTTCGCTTGTGTTTGAATTGCTGGGAGGCACGGTGGCCCTGTCACTGGTCAAGATAGCCAATTCCAACGGTGCTTTGCAGTTGGGGGATTTGCTGAATACCGATAAGGCTTTTACCGTGATTCTCGCCATCTTCCTTTCTGTGGCGATTGCTTTCTTCTTCGGAAGCGTGGTGCAGTATATTTCGCGTCTCATCTTTACATTTAATTATAAGAAACATACAAAATACTTTATAGCGCTGTTTGGCGGCCTGGCGGCTACTTCCATCCTTTATTTTATGCTGATAAAAGGGTTGAAGGAAAGTTCTTTTATGACCGGCAATCTGAAAGAGCTTATTTACGGCAATACCAGCATGGTGGTGTGGGGTGCTTTTATTTTCTTTACTATCCTGATGCAAATCCTTCACTGGCTGAAGGTGAATGTATTCAAGATTATTGTGATGCTGGGTACTTTTGCCTTGGCATTGGCTTTTGCCGGAAATGACCTGGTGAACTTTATCGGTGTTCCTCTGGTTGGCTATTCTTCCTATATGGATTTGATGGCGCAGGGGGGAACGACGACGACGGATACATTCCTGATGGGTTCGCTGCTTGCTCCGGCTCAGACACCCTGGTATTTCCTGGTCGGTTCCGGTCTGGTGATGGTGATTGCATTGGCTACTTCCAAGAAGGCGCATAATGTGGTGAAGACTTCGTTGGATTTATCCCGCCAGTCGGAAGGAAACGAGAGTTTCGGAACATCACCGGTGGCACGTATGCTGGTCCGCACTTGCAATAATGCTTCCAGTACGATTCTGAGTGTGGTTCCGCCGAAAGTAAAGGACTGGATTGACAGCCGTTTTAATAATGATGAAATTATTCTGGAAGACAAAGCCAGCTTTGACCTGGTCCGTGCTTCGGTTAATGTGGTACTTTCGGGATTGCTGATTGCGTTGGGTACTTCTCTGAAGCTGCCGCTTTCGACGACTTACGTGGCATTTATGGTGGCAATGGGCAGTTCGTTGGCCGACCGTGCCTGGGGACGGGAAAGTGCGGTTTACCGTATTACCGGTGTGCTGTCGGTTATCGGCGGATGGTTTATTACGGCGGGAGCTGCTTTTACGATTTGCTTCCTGGTTGCTATCGTTATTCATTTTGGAGGCATTGCAGCGATGGCGGCGATGGTCGGCCTGGCAGTTTATATGTTGATACGTAGCCAGATTGCTTATAAGAAAAAGATGAAGAAAGAAGCCCTGAAGGAAGAAGTGAACACGACAGTTGCCAAACTGCGTGATACGACAGACAGCCGCGAAGCCCTTTCTTTGTTCCGTGAACATAGCCGCGAAGAATTACAGTCGGTATTGCTGTTTACTGCGGATGCACTCGACCGCTCCGTCCATGGTTTCATGAATGAGAATCTCCGGGAGCTGCGTAAAGTCCTGAATGAAATAGAAGAGAAAAAGATACATCTGAAGCAAGTAAAACGTGTCGGTACGCTGGGCGTAACGCATCTGGAACACGATATTGCCGTCGAAAAGGGATTGTATTATTATCAGGGGAATGATTTCGCCAGCGAGATTATCTTCAGTGTCCGCCGTCTGACAGAACCCAGTAAGGAGCATGTGGATAATAACTTCAGTCCGCTCAACGATATTCAGAAAGAAGATTTCAGCAAAATGACGGAGAGCATCATTACTTATCTGAAACGTTGCGCAGCCATGATTGAAACGAACGATTATCATCGTCTGGACGATGTCATAGTCGAATCCGTCTCCTTGACCAACCAGCTCACCGCCCTGAAGAAAGGTGAATTGAAACGTATACAGGGACAGAGCGGAAGTACGAAGGTAAGCATGGTCTATCTGAATATGGTACAGGAAGCGCAGAACGTTGTATCGTTTACTGCAAACCTGGTGAAAGTAAGCCGTAAATTCCAAAAGGAATAAGGATGAAAAACGGCACCGGGGCAAAATGCTTTATAGTGTTATCCGCTAGTCGATTACAGTTTCCTCGTAGTTTCTGTTTCAGGAAACTGTAGTTTCCTAATAAGGAAATTGTAAGGAAACTATAAGAAGTTTATAAAGGAACTGTCAGGAAAGAAGATGCCGGCTTTATAATGCCAGCATCTTCTTTTCTTTTATCAGGTCGCTTTCGTCCATGCGGAGAGAAGGGACGGTGCACATTTTGATGTAATCGCCGGTCTGGCAGGTGTAGTCGTAGTAGGATTGTTGTTCGGGCGTGAAGTCTTCTTTGGCTATCAGGCCGTTTTTCATTGCCAGAAACTCTTCGATGTCCGTACTTTCCGATTCCTTTATGAGGACGATACGGCGGGCGACCGGATTGCGGTTGTAATCCAGTCCCAGATATAAACCGCGCAGCTGGCGGGGATTCTTGAACATGGGAATTTGCAGATAGACAGTAACCAGCGTTAACGGGGGAACCGGATTTTCACTGAACATGCAATAGAAGTTTTGAGGGTCCCCGTTTACCCCGATGCCCCATTGCACTTCATCGTATGCATTGAGCCGGCCGATACGGATATGGTCCTTATTGTCGGACAATGTGATTATATAAGGTTCGCATTTCAGGCAATCGCTGGAGGAAGAGAGACTATAGCTGGTATATAACCCGCAGATGTTGGTCGTCTTCCGGGCGGAAAGAGATAATTCCTCGTTGAGCGACTCGATGAAAGGAATCCCTTTCTGTGTGTGCAATGCCGCCGGTTCCAGTTCGTCGAGCCGGTTCAGCGTGTTTTCCAGTCCTGAAAGCAGTTTTCTTTTGGATACGTTATTAACCAGCGATAGCGCCTGGTCGAGCGCCTCTTCCTGCGGCATTGTTTTGGCCGATTCAAAATAAGCGGGCAAGACGGTCGTATAGAGCGATGACAATACGCTCGGAGCCATTCCCACCCAATCGGCTATTTCTTTCATCTTCGTACCGTTGTTCCTTAAATATTCAATCCTTTTGTAGAGTTCTGAGAAGTCATTCATCATGTAACATTTTCTTTAATACAATACAAAATAACGCCCCGTTTGTTGCATTTCCGTTACATGAATGTTACATAAATATTTCTTTATAATTTATTGATATTTAGTTATATATTAATAATACATATTCATGTGTTCAGTAATATTCCTGTAACATCTCCGGGATACTTTTGCCGTCGAAAACAAAACGACAGCATGATGAATAATTTGTTACATATCAACGAAACAACCCGGAAACGTCTTTCCGATTTTCTTTTTATCCTTTGGGCTGGAGGAGCCGCCTTGTTATCCTATTCATTAGTATATGCACTACGCAAACCTTTTACGGCTGCCTCCTTTGAAAATGCGGAATTCTTCGATTTGGATTATAAAGTGGTGGTGACAATCTCACAGATACTGGGATATGTCATTTCCAAATTCATAGGGATTAAGCTGATTTCCGAGTTGAAGCCGGAAGAACGGTTTAAGTTTATCCTCACTTCTGTGCTGCTGGCGGAGTCTTCGCTTATTTTATTCGGATTGCTTTCCACGCCGTTCAATGTGGCTGCCATGTTTCTGAACGGGTTGTCGCTGGGATGTATGTGGGGAGTCATTTTCAGTTTTATCGAAGGACGCCGGGTGACGGATATTCTGGCAAGCCTGCTGGGAGTCAGTATGGTGATTAGTTCGGGTACGGCCAAGTCTGTCGGGTTGTATGTCATGAACCATCTCCATGTAAGCGAGTTCTGGATGCCGGCCCTGATTGGTGGCGTTGCGCTTCCCCTCTTGTTGTTGCTCGGTTGTGCGCTGAACAAACTTCCGGAGCCTAACAAAGAAGACATCGCTATGAAGTCCGAACGCGAAACATTGAACGGACAGCAACGCTGGGAGTTGTTTAAGAGCTTTATGCCTTTCCTCAGTATGCTTTTCGTGGCAAACATAGCCATTGTAGTCCTGCGGGATATAAAAGAAGATTTCCTGGTGAATATCATAGATGTCACTGCTTATTCCCCCTGGCTTTTTGCCCAGATTGACAGTGTGGTGACGTTGATTATCCTGGGGATATTCGGTTTGATGGTCTTTGTGAAAGACAATCTGAAGGCATTGTCCGTCCTGTTCGGTCTTATCATCATGGGGATGATTGCGATGTCGGTCGTTTCTTTCGGGCAGGACCGGTTCCGTCTGTCGCCTGTGACATGGCTGTTTATCCAGAGCCTGTGCCTGTATATTGCCTATCTGACTTTCCAGACTATCTTTTTCGACCGGTTCATCGCCTGTTTCAAGATACGTGGAAATGTAGGGTTCTTTATCGTGACGACAGACTTCCTGGGATACACCGGAACCGTATTGGTTCTTATCCTGAAAGAGTTTTGTAACCCCCATATTAATTGGGCGGTATTTTATAATCAACTAGCCGGTTATGTTGGCATCTTTTGTTGTATCACTTTCATCTGTTCTTTCGTATATTTGCATCAACGTTTCCGTAAAGAAACGGGTATGACAGCCGCCAGGGAAGAGACACTTGAAGCCACTCCGCAGAATGCCATCACCGTAGCCTGAGAGAAATAATAAAAACTAGTATATAAAGTTATGAAGAAGATTTCGTGTGTAATTATGGACTGGGCCGGAACGTCCGTCGATTTTGGTTGTTTCGCTCCTTTGAACGCCTTCCTGAAAGTCTTTTCGGAAGAAAAAGGAATAGACATTACTTACCGTCAGGCACGTGAGCCGATGGGACTTCTTAAGATAGACCATATCAAGGCTATTCTGAATATGCCGGAGGTGAATGATAAATTCCGTGCACGTTATGGCCGCGACTGGAATATGGACGACGTGAACGAGATGTATCAGAGTTTCGAAAAGCATCTGTTCGCTTCCCTGAAAAACTTTACGACTCCGATACCCGGTGTACTGGATACTATCCGACTGTTACGTGAAGACGGACTGAAGATTGGTTCGACAACCGGCTATACGCAAGCTATGATGGACGTGGTTCGTCCGGGTGCTGCTGCGAAAGGTTATGTGGTGGACAACCTGGTGACTCCCGATGATGTCCCCGCAGGCCGTCCGGCTCCTTATATGATTTATAAGAATATGATTGACCTGGCTATCCCGTCGGTGGATAATGTGGTGAAAGTGGGTGATACGATTGCCGATATTAAAGAGGGAGTGAATGCGAAAGTATGGACTGTCGGTCTTATAACGGGAAGCAACGAGATGGGGCTTTCGGAAGAAGAATACAACCGCCGCTCTGCCGACGAACTGGCCGGACTGAAACACGAAGTACGTGAACGCATGTTGGCTGCCGGTGCCCATTTCGCATTGGACAACATCACGGAACTTCCTGCTTGCATTGAGAAAATTAACAGATAAAATAAGGACATAATAGCTATCATTGAATATGAGAAATTATCTTTTACTGACACCCGGCCCATTAAGTACGTCACAGACCGTGCGCGAAGCCATGCTCCAGGATTGGTGTACCTGGGATAAAGATTATAATGGAGGAATCGTAACCCCAATCCGTAAAGGTCTGCTGGCTATCGCCGGACTGGATGAAAACGAATATACTGATGTGCTCCTGCAAGGCAGCGGAACCTACTGTGTGGAAGCAACCATCGGAGCCGCCGTGAAACCGACCGACAAATTGCTTATCCTTGCCAATGGTGCTTACGGGAAACGTATGGCGCAGATTGCCGGATATTACCATATCGACCATGTCCTGGTCTCTTTGCACGAAACAGAACTGATAACAGGCGAAGTTGCCCGCCGTGCCCTTGAAGAGAATCCGGGCATTACTCATCTTTCGATGGTACACAGCGAAACGACGACCGGCCTGCTGAACCCGATTGAAGAGGTGGCGGAAGTCATTCGCGGCAAGGGTATCACTTTTATTGTCGATGCCATGAGCAGCTTTGGCGGTGTACCTATCGACATGAAGAAGCTGGATATCGACTTCCTGGTGAGTAGTGCCAATAAATGTATCCAGGGAGTTCCCGGTTTCGGTTTTATCATTGCAAAGAGGGAAAAGCTGATGGCTTGCAAGGGTGTGGCCCGTTCATTGTCACTGGATATCTATGACCAGTGGGAAACGATGGAGAAGGGTGGAGGTAAATGGCGTTTCACGTCTCCCACACATGTAGTCCGTGCCTTTTACCAGGCTATGAAAGAGCTGAACGAAGAAGGAGGTATTGTCGCCCGTTACGAACGTTATAAAAAGAACCACCGTACATTGGTTGACGGAATGCGTGCACAAGGTTTCAAGACCTTGCTTCCCGATGCTTCCCAGGGTCCGATTATCACTTCTTTCCTTTATCCGCATGCAGGGTTTGATTTTAACGCATTCTATGCAGCTCTGAAGCAGAAAGGATTTGTGATTTATCCGGGTAAAATATCCGATGCGGATACTTTCCGTATCGGTAATATCGGCGATGTGTTTCCGGAAGATATGGAGAAGCTGCTGGAGGCAATCCGGAATACTGATTACAAATAGAATATAACTCTGAAAACAGTTGATATACTATATTATAACCGGATGTCGCCGCTCACTTCCGGTTATAATTAGCCCAATCTGAAAAAAATGCAAGAATAATGAGCCGATAATTGCTTTTATATTGTATATGATAATAATTTTGAGTACGTTTGCTCCCATTAAAAATCAAGTTATTCAGGAGATTGTTCGAAATTGATTCATCAGTGCCTATTTAGTTGATGGATGGTAGTAATTTAATAATAAAAGCAAATGAAACGGTCAGATTTAATTGCAGCTATAGCTGCTGAAAGTGGTTGTAGTAAGAAAGATGTAGATGCAATGCTTGAAGCATTTTGTTCTGTTGCGACTAATGCACTTCGCCAGAGGGACCCAATAGTGCTGAAAGGCTTTGGTACTCTTTCTCCAAGAGAGCAGAACAGTCGTCCGGCCCGCAATCCCAAGACAGGTGAGGTTGTTATTATCCCGAAACGTCTGAGTGTGAAGTTCAGCGTTGGTAAGTTCCTTTTTGAAGACCTGAACAAGTAACTGCTATCGGTGGGCGATGGAATCCCGCAGGACGAGTATTCCTTCCGGTCCCATATTGAATAGTAAGTCTACGATACTTAAGTTGGGGAGGAATCCGAATTTATCTCGAAATACCTGATAATAGGGTTGCGGGAGAAAGGCGGAATCTTCCCCTTCGTGTTTCGGGCGGATGATTTCCCGGAAATCGTTCGGTACTTCCGGCATGTAAACTTCCGTATAGACAACGTTCGGTTGCAGGTCCAGCAACCGGCAGACCAGCATGCGCAGCTCCTCGTTGAAATCAAACAGGAACTTATATTTCTTCTCGTAGAACGGTGCGAAATCTTCCTCATAATATTCAAAGAACGGACTCATATTATAAGCCGAGACTAGTGCATTCCAATGCAGGTGGCGCCAGTTCCCGTGGTCGGATATGCGGATATCCTTCGTCGGGCATTTCAGCGTGTCGGGCTTGACGATGGGGACGGAGAGTGACAGCGGACCGTTGGCAGCCGCGATTGTACAGCGGTTGCGGTAGGTTTGCTTCAGATAGTTTTCGGCTGTTTCTATCCGTACCTCTTCAAATTGGTAGAGTTTGCAGTATTGTTGTACCGGGCCCAGGTAGGCTGAAGAAATATATACAGGTTGCATGATTAGTTTACGGGTTTAAAAATTCGTTGCCGGTCTTTGCTGTACCAGCAGAGCCAGGCGTTTCCAATGATATGGTTGCGTGGGATGAATCCGAGGTGACGCGAATCCACCGCTTCGTTGGCATTGTCGGAAAGCATCCAGTAATAATCCTGATTGAAGAAGAAGAAATCTGTTTCCCGACCGTCCAGGAATAACTTCCCGTCACGGAACACGGCCTTGTCGCCGGCTTCGGCCCGGATGGCTTCACGGCAGGCGGTGAGTGCAGCTGCATTGAGGCGGTAGGCTCTGCCTTTTTGGGGAACAACCAGTTCGTACGTATCCATCGGGTTTTTAAGGAAACGGATGTTGGCATCTTCCGATAATTCTTCTCGTATCTGATATTCCTCAAAGGAAGTCAGGTTGAAGGAGATGCCGAACGGTTCTTCTTTCATCTCCCTGAGCGGGATATTCAGTTTCTTCTGTGCCGCCAGTACTTCCTCCTGTGCCGCCTGTGTCACGATATAAGTATTGAGTGACCGGGGAGAATGAGGAATCAGCCTTCCGTTTACCCGGTATCCGTCATTACTAATCCGGATTGTGTCGCCCGGCATACCGATACAACGGCTCAGAAATAACGGGCTCGATGTCGTATCTTTCAGCAGCGGACTGGTAAATAGAACTACCCGGTTGCGCCCCGGGTTGTCTTTCTGCGGGAGCTTATTTACCAGCATATAATCGCCTTTATGCAGGGCAACTTCCATGGAGTCGGTCGACACGCGATACGACTCCATACAGAAATAACGGATTACCATAACGCCCCCCACCAGCAACACGATTGTCACCAGCCATTTTACTGCGGATATGAAGGAGCGCTTTGTCATTATTCTTAATTCGGATGCACCATGCGGAACAGACGGTTCCAGCGGATACCACCGTCGAACAGGCTGCGGTCTTTATCCAGTGACAACCAGATAAGGATAGGCTTTCCTACGATATGGTCTTCTGGAACAAATCCCCAGGAGCGGCTGTCGGCACTGTTGTGACGGTTGTCGCCCATCATCCAGTAATAATCATATTTAAATGTATAGTCTGTTTCCGGCTTCCCGTTGATATAATATGTACCGTCTTTTTCTTCCAGTGTATTGTTTTCGTAGTTTTTGATGCAACGGCCGTATAGAGCGATGTTACGTTCGTTCAGTGGTATTGTCGCCCCTTTCTTCGGAATCCACAGAGGACCGTAGTTGTCGCGTGTCCAACCTGTTTCATACCATGCCGGATAAGTCAACCCCGAAAATGCATCCGGTTCGATTACAATCTTTTTCACAATAGGCAGTTTCTCGGCTATCGCCAGTGCCTTCTTGGTCAGCGGCATGCGATAGACCGGATTGTACTGTCCGGGGGCAATCGATTCGAAACCGAGGAAAGACATTAAATCCTGGTAATATCCGTTGTTGGAAACCAGTATCCGGTCTTCTTTGCTTACGTTCATCAGGCGGAACTGTTCTTCCGTGATAGGGGAACCATCCGTTTCGACATAGTAACAGAACTGCATATTCTCCGGATTCTCTGCTGCTTTACCATCGATATATACCTGGTTGTCGCGTATTTCTATGGTGTCGCCCGGCATACCGATGCAACGTTTCACATAGTTTTCACGTTTGTCTACAGGACGGTAGACTACATCCCCGAAAGTGTTTTTATCCATCCAGATACGTTCGCGTCCGTGCTGCATAACCAGTTCGTCATAGCTCGGATTCTGCTGTTTCAGGGCGACTGTGTCGCCGGCAGGAAAGTTGAACACTACGATATCATTGCGTTTTACATGACCGAAACCTTTCACCCGTTTGTAACCCCATTCCGGCCAGTCCAGATATGATTTACAGTTGAAGAACGGCAGCGTGTTCTGTACCAGCGGGAACGACAGCGGCGTGTTCGGAACACGCGGACCGTAACTCAGCTTGCTTACAAACAGATAATCGCCTACCAATAAAGATTTCTCCAACGAAGAACTCGGAATCTGATAATTCTGGAAGATGAACAGATTAATGAAATAGACGGCAATCAGTGCAAACAGGATATCGTCCACCCATTCCAACGCATTTCGTACTGCTGGGTTCTTTGACCGTTTCCAGGCTCCCCAGGGAATATATTTGGTCAGGAAAATATCTACGAGTACAATCAACCCGAGCAACAACCAGAGGTTCTGCATCCAGATTGAAAAGAGTATATACAGCACGGCAGAGATGCCGAACTTAATCCATTGTTTCTTGGAAATTTGTTTCATTTGCTGACTAATGTGGAATTAAAATTTAAGCATATCGTCCATACCCAGAAAGCCTTTCTTCCCGGCGGTAAATTCAGCGGCAACGACAGCGCCGAGTGCGAAACCTGCGCGGCTCTTGGCGTCATGTTTGATACTGATATAGTCGACATCCGACTCATAGGTCACCTCGTGGATACCCGGCACTTCGCCTTCGCGGATGGCGTGGATTGGCAGGTCGGTTGGCTGTTCGGCTGTTTCCAGTGTCCAACGGTCTTTTCGGTCTACGTTTTCAATGATTCCTTCTGCCAGTGTGATAGCGGTACCGCTCGGAGCATCCAGTTTGTGGATATGGTGCGTTTCCGTCATGCTGATATTGTAGGAAGGAAAATTATTCATGATTTTCGCCAGGTACTTGTTGAGGGCGAAAAAGATATTTACTCCGATGCTGAAATTGGAAGCGTAGAAGAATGTCTTGCCTTCCTTTTCACATTTCTCTTTTATTTCGCCGATACGGTCCAGCCAGCCGGTTGTGCCGGAAACAACGGGAACGCCGGCAGCGAAACTCTTCATATAATTGTCGAATGCCGTGGCCGGAGTCGTGAACTCGATGGCTACATCTGCGCTCTTGAAATTAGCTGACTGAAATTCTTCCGGGTTGTTTATATCTACGATAGAGACGATTTGGTGTCCTCTGTTCAATGCAATCTGCTCGATGGTTTTACCCATCTTTCCGTAACCGATAAGTGCAATCTTCATAATCTTTTCAGAATAAAATGAATAAATAAGCTAATAATTTAGCCTTCAGGGGTGCAAATATAAAGAAAATGAATTAGATTTGTGGCATAAATCTTAACTCTGAAAAGAATATGGAACGTTTATTACATTATGTTTGGAAATACAGACTGTATCCAACGACTTCGCTTCTTACTACTGACGGACGTACAGTATCGGTCATTGACCCCGGAACACCCAATACCGACGCGGGCCCGGACTTCTTCAATGCAAAGATGAAAATAGACGGTACTTTGTGGGCTGGGTGTGTTGAAATCCATGACAAAGCCTCCGACTGGCTGCTTCATCGCCATGATAAGGACAAGGCTTATGATGCCGTTGTTCTCCATATTGTGGAGGTGTCGGACTGTATCGTTTACCGGATGAACGGAGAGGTTATTCCGCAAATGGAACTGACAGTGCCGGAGTCGGTTGTGCGGAATATCGACTGGTTGCTTCATCATGACAACTCTCTTCCCTGTGCCGGATATATCCCTCAAATGGAGCCCGTTCACATTACATCGTGGCTGGGGGCTCTGCTCGGCGAACGGCTGGAACGGAAAACGGCCGATATATTCCGTTTGCTGGACCAGTATGCCGGTGACTGGAACGAAGTCTTTTATATTACTTTAACCCGCAATTTCGGTTTCGGTGTGAATAACGACATCTTCGAGCGTCTTGCCAAGAGCTTACCGCTCAGGTATATTCAGAAGCAACGCGGCAGCAGTTCGCAGGTCGAAGCGATGCTGTTCGGACAGGCCGGGATGCTGAATGAAGCGATCGATTGCCCTTATTATCGTTTGCTGCAACGCGAGTATCAGTTTCTTCGCTATAAATTCGGATTGACTCCGCTGGACTGTTCTCAATTCAGGAACCTTCGTACCCGGCCCATCAATTTCCCCTGTCTGAAGTTGGCGCAACTGGCGGCTGTCTGGATGCAATACGATACCTTGTTTTCTGTTATCCTGACGGCAGGCAGTATCGGTGAGATTAAGCAATGTCTGCGTGTCACACCTTCCGCTTATTGGGAGACGCATTATCATTTCCGGAGCGCTTCCGCTATAAAAGAGAAAACAGTCGGGGAGAATTCTTTGTGTATATTGTTGATAAATACGGTAGTTCCCATTCTTTTCGCTTACGGAGTCAGGAATAAGCAACCCGAATACTGCGAGCGTGCAATCCGTATCCTTGAAAATCTTCCTTCGGAGAAGAATACGATTGTTTCGGGTTTTAGCCGGGCAGGGATAAAAGTCTGCCATGCAGGCGACAGTCAGGCGCTGATTCAATTGAAACGGGAGTATTGCGAGAAGAAGAAATGTTTGTATTGCCGGATCGGGTACAGGTATCTGAAACGGGGTATTCCCTCTTTATAGAATGCAAAGATTTCTTATTTAGCGTATATATCACTATTAGTCACCGGATTTTTCCCTATTTTTGCCATCTGATTAAAAAGCGATTGAATGGGTAACAGATATATAAAAGATTTATTGCTGGTACTGTGCGGAGTGTTTCTGTTGGTAACCATGTATTCGTGTGCCAATATGGCTTCTCCGAACGGGGGACCTTACGACGAGACCCCCCCTAAATTCATAAGCAGTCTGCCTGCCCCTAATCAGACGAATTATAAGGGGAAGAAGGTGGAGATTCTGTTTGATGAACTGGTTCAGCTGGACAAGCCGTCGGAGAATGTAATCATCACGCCGCCGCAGATGCAATTACCTGTGATCCGTGCCGCGGGAAAGAAGGTCGTGGTCGAACTGAAAGATACACTGAAAGAAAATACGACTTATACGATCGACTTCACCAACTCGATCTCCGATAATAACGAGAAGAATGTATTCGAGAATTTCTCCTTTGCCTTCTCTACCGGTGATGTGATCGATACGCTGGAGGTATCGGGTATCTTGCTGAATGCCGAAAACCTGGAACCTATGCCCGGTATCACGATCGGTCTGCATAAGAACCTGGAGGATTCGGCATTTGTGAAACTGCCTTTCGACCGTACTTCGCGCACGAACGATAAAGGACAGTTCACCATCCGCAATATCTCTCCAGGCAGTTACCGTATTTTCGGTCTGAACGATGTCAACCGCGACTATAAATTCGACCAGCCGGGCGAGGAGATTGCGTTTAACGACTCCATTATTATCCCTTCGCTGGAGTTGACCACCCGGCAGGATACGCTCTGGAAAGACAGCCTGACTATCGATACGATCCGTACGGTTGCCTATACGCGTTATTTCCCGGATGATATCGAATTGCGTCTGTTCAAGGAAAACTTCGTGCGCCAGTATCTGCTGAAACCGGAGCGCCAGCAGGAAAACTTGCTGACCATACGGTTCAACGCTCCGCTGGATACCGTACCGCTTCCGAAGCCGCTCAACTTTACGCCGGAGAATCCTGACTGGTTCTTTACACAGGAAACGGAGGCGGGAAAAGGCGTTAATTTTTGGCTGACCGATTCGCTGGTATGGAAACAAGATACGTTGCAGGTGGAACTGTCGTATCCGAAGAGCGACTCGCTGAACGTTCTCCGACCGCAAACCGATACGCTTCAGTTTGTGATGCGCCGCCGTCCCGAAAAGAAGAAAAAGAAGAAAGATGACGAGCCGGAACCGATCGTCTTCCTGGGTATGCAGATCGACGCGCCCGGTTCGATGGACTTGTTCGATACCGTATCCGTTACGTTCAATGAACCGATCCTCGAACTGCCGAAGGAAGTCTTCTATCTGGACCAGAAGGTCGATACGGTGTGGACTCCGGTTGATTTCGAGCTTTTCCCGGACTCTACCAATAGTCTGAATTACTTCATTCGCCGTCCGTGGAAATATGCCGAGGAGTATCGCCTGTCAGTGGATTCGGCAACGATCTTCAGTCTTTATGGCAAGTGGAACGAACCGTATTCGGCTGAGTTCAAGATCAAGAAAGAGGATGAATACGGACACTTATATATTAATGTAGAAGGAATTGATACGACCGCTTATGTGGAATTGCTGAACGGCAGTGATGCCCCGGTGCGGAAGGCGAAGGTGAAGAACGGCGGTGTCCTTTTCATGGACCTGAAACCGGACAAGTATTACGCACGCCTGGTGGTCGACCTGAATGACAACGGCAAATGGGATACCGGCAATTATGCCGATAAACGCCAGCCGGAAGAAGTCTTTTATTCGCCAGTTCAGTACAACGTATTGCAGAACTGGCAGGTAGAAGAGACTTGGAATGTCAAGGCAACCCCATGGGCAAAACAGAAACCTATCGAGATTACAAAGAATAAGCCGAAAGAGGCAACCAAGAAGAAAAGAAATTACAAAGATGAAGGACAACAGAAGTCTTCTTCGCGCAATAGCGGTATGGGCGGCAGCATGGGCATGCCGTTCTAAAGGAACCGGTTTATGTCTGCCGGTCCTGTTGTTGCTCCTTTCCGGAGTGGCCGGTGCGCAGACTATTCCGGTGAAAGAGCGGTTCAATGCCGGTGAGGAGGTGCAATATGAATTGTACTTCAAATGGGGTATTCTGATGCCGCGCGCCGGACAGGCAACCTTATCCATTAAAGATACCCGCTATGAGGATAATCCGGCTTATCATTATAACCTGTTATTCCGAACTTCCGGCATGTTTGAGAAGATATTCTCCATGCGCGATACGATCGACTGCTATTTCACGCCTGAGATGCTGTTACTCCGTAGCGAGAAACGGGTGAATGAGAATGACTACTATCTGATCGACGACCTGAAGTTCTCTTATAGTACAGGGAAGACTTCGGCCCATTCCCATCGCTATACGCCTTCACGGACGAAGATCGACACGATGATCGTTTCCGAACAATATATGTTCGATATGCTGGGTGCCACCATGTATCTCCGCTCGCTGGACTGGGATAACATGAAACAGGGCGATGAATTTCCGTTTCATGTGGTGATCGGACGGGACCGGATCAACATCAGTTTCCGCTATACCGGGCAGCAGATCGTGGAACGCAACGAGACACTGAAATACCGTACCCGACATTTCTATATCGATATTTTTGACGACGCTTTCACCCAAAGCAAGGCGGCTGCCGAAATATGGATCGGGGACGATGAGAACCATATCCCGGTCAAGATTCGTGCTAAGCTGAAGATAGGAGCGGCCGAGGTCTATTACAAATCATCCAAAGGATTGCGTTACCCGCTTACTTCGCGGGTGGAAATTCCCCGGCGTTAGGCAGTGAGAGAGTGAAACGTGTTTCGGAGTAAGGCTGTGAACTGACCAGGAGTTCGCCGCCATGCATCCGTACGATCTGGCGTGAAAGGCTCAGGCCGATACCCGTACCCTTGTTCTTGGTTGTGAAGAAAGGAATGAAAATATCTTCCAGCATATCGTGGGGGATGCCCGGCCCGTTATCCGTTACTTCGATCAGGGTCGTGGTGCCGGGTTGTTTTACCGTGAGTGAGATTTCACCGTTATCCTGTCCTTCCAATGCTTCCATCGCATTTTTCAACAAGTTGATCAAGACCTGTGAGAGCAGTTCTTCATCGGCATTGACTGTTATTTCGTCTTGGCAGAGGTAAACAGTCAGACCGATCTGTAAACGTTGCAGGTCCGACTGGAACAGCAGTTCGATGTTGCGTACCTGGCGGGAGAGGGAGAACGGATTGGGATTGGGAGCCTGCAACCGTGCCAGTTGGCGGTATGAATTGGTGAAGTTCATAAGGCTCTGTCCCTGGCTCTTGATCGTATCCAGTCCGCGGACCGTCTTCCGGATGGTGGCGTCGTTGATCTCGTCGCAGCTTTTCGTCGTGTCGTTGCTCCGGTAATAGGAGAGGAGCGTGCCTGAGAGGGAGACGATCGGAGCGATCGAGTTCATGATCTCGTGGGTCAGGACGTGCATCAACTTGTCGTATGCCTCGTATTCTTTCCGTAACAGTTCGCGTTCGAACTCTTTCTGCTTGCTCTCCGTCATCAGGCGGTGGATGCGGTTGAATGCCGTATGCAGGCGGCGTTGTTCTTCCGGTCCGCTGTTTTCGGGGAAGTAAAGCATCGACTCATTGTCTTCGATGGCATCGAGGAACAGTTGGATACGGCGGTTCGATGTATTGAGGAAATAGACGAGGATCCCGACCAGCCATAAGGCGATCAGTAGGGTGACGCATCCCAGTATGATGGCTTTACCGGTGATAATACCCGTTAGTCCCACGCCGGTAACAAGGAGGATGAGCGCGACCTGGAAGACTATCTTCAGATAGATGCGTGTGCTGAACATTCGTTTCACAGGTTGAACCGTTTTAGTTTGTTATATAAGGTCTGCCGGCTTACCCCCAGTTGCTCGGCGGCAGCGGTCAGGTTGCCGTCGTTCTGGGTAATAGCCGCCTCGATCGTCTTGCGTTCCACTTCTCCCAGGTTGGGGGCATCGGAGAACGAGACGGATTTTCCGGGACGGATAAAGAGGTCGGCGGCACGGATTACATTTTTCTCGGCCAGGATCACTGCTTTCTCGATGGTATGTTGCAGTTCGCGTATGTTGCCCGGCCAGTCGTAACGTTCCAGTTTGGCGGCTGCCTGTGGATGGATAGTCAGGCCAGGCTGGTTGTACAGGGCCGTATACTTTTTCAGGAAGTAGTCGATGAAAAGGGGAATATCTTCCCGGCGGTTCCTGAGAGGCGGTATCTCTATTTGTATGGTGTTGATGCGATAGTAGAGATCCTCCCGGAAAAGAGATTGCTTCACCAGTTCCGGCAGGTCGCGGTTGGTGGCGGCGATCAGACGTATGTCGATCGGGATTTTACGGTTGCTTCCCAATCGGGTGACTTCGCGGTTCTGCAGGGCGGCGAGCAGTTTGGCTTGCAGGCCGACCGGGAGGTTGCCTATTTCATCCAGAAACAGGGTGCTTCCGCTGGCAGCCTCGAATTTACCCGGCCGGCTTTCGCGGGCATCGGTAAAGGCACCTTTTTCATGTCCGAACAGTTCGCTTTCGAAAAGGGATTCACTGACGGCTCCCATGTCCACGTTGATCATTTCCCGGCGGCTGCGGAGCGACAGGCGGTGTATTTCGCGGGCGAGCATTTCTTTACCTGTACCGTTCTCGCCGGTGATAAGGATGTTCGCATCCGTTTTGGCAACCTTGGTCACGACCTTGATCAGTTTCATCATAACGGCGGAGTGGCCGATGATCATGGCTGGCTCCACAGGGCGGTCGGGTCGGTTACGATCGGTCTTCTGTTTGACCTTTTCCCGTTCTACGGCTTGTAAGGCGGCGTGTATCTTTTCGAGCAGGACTTCGTTGTCCCAGGGTTTGAGTATAAAATCAACGGCTCCGCTTTTCAAGGCTTTGACAGCTAGTTCCACATCTCCGTAGGCGGTAAGCATGATGACCGGCAGTTCGGGGGCTATTTCCTGGATACGGCGTAGCCAGAACAGGCCTTCGTTTCCGGTGTTTACGCCTGCGGAGAAATTCATATCTAGAATGACAAGGTCGACCGGCATCGTATCCAGCACGGATAAGATGCTGTTCGGGTTGGAGGCGGTCTCTACCCGTTCGAATTCATCTTCCAATAATAATTCGAGCGAAGTCAGTACACTTTTATTATCATCTACAATGAGAACTGTTCCGGTTTGCATACGATTAATTTTTCCGTAAAGGTATCGGCTTCCGGGGTACTTTGCAAATGAGCGTCAAAATATTTGACACTAATAACAGGATAATATAACACTATAGTCCTAATCCGATTAGCACTCGTATGCTAAGGCAGTCAGCACAGTAGTGCTGGTGAGGGTAACACTACTGTGCTGGCCCCGTATCCGGCACAGAAGCAGGGCCTGTTTTTTTATGATTGACACATCAGCGTCCATATTTTTGACAATCGGGCGTCCATATATTTTACACTTTGCGAGGCTGTTTCTTTTGTGGAATATGATAATCAGTCAGTATGAAATGTGGCACGCCTTTTGCTTTTACATGTACATGATGAAAATGCAAATAACAATTAAATATGGATGGAGGTTAGCCTGCCTGTTGCTGTTTGGTTCGGTAGTGGGAGCAGGTGCACAGGAATCCTGGAGTGTCGACTCTTGCATGCGCTATGCGCTGGAGAGGAACCTGGCACTGAAAAACAGCCGGTTGGATACCCGTATCGCTCGCGAAGACTTTACGGCGGCGATAGGAGATTTCCTGCCTTCGGTCAGTACCAGCGGGGCTTTCGGGAAACGGATGGGACGTTCGGTCGACCCGAAAACGAATTTGTATACCACCTCTTCCTTCGTGGAAAGTACGCTGGGAGTCGATATATCATTGCCTGTTTTCGACGGGTTCAAACGTATCAACCGGGCACAGTTCACCCGGCTGAACAGGCAACTGAGCAGCGTTGCCGGAAAAGCGGAGGAGAACCGGGTGGCTTTCGAGGTGATGGATGCTTATTATGTATATATCTTTGACAGAAAGATGAGTGCCCTGGCTACCGAACAACGTAAGCTAAGCGAGCGTTACCATGAGCAGATGCTTGAATATGTGGACCTCGGTCTTCGTTCACCCTCTGACCTTCAGGAGGTGAAAGCCCGTTTGCAGAGCGATATTTATCAGGAGACGGTGAAGAAGAAGACGGAGCGTCTTTCTTTTCTTGCACTAAAAGAGTTGTTGCAGATGCGCGATTCGGACTCTTTATCCGTTAGTGACAGAGAGGGGGATGACGGCGAGTTGCCGCTTCTTGCCGGTTATTCGGCTCCGGAAGTGTATGCAGAGTCGGAGACTACGCTTCCCGAGTTCCGGATGATGGATTTGCGGGAACAGGCGTCGCGAAAGTCGCTTGCCATCGCGTCGGGAGCTTTCTCGCCTTCCATCCGGGCGGATTTCAGTCTTTATTCGAGTTACTATGACACGGAACGCGATGCGGACGGACATATCTCCTCGTTCGGGCAGCAGATGAAAAACAATTGGAACAAATATATAGGTCTGCGGGTATCTTTCCCTATATTCAGCGGTTTGTCCCGCTTTACGGCAGTCAGGAAAGAGCGTTTCCGCCTGCAACAGATAAGGAATAACAACGACCAGCAACGAATATCCTTATATAAGGAGATAGAAGACGCCTGCCTTTCTTTACAGGCTTCGGCAGAGGAACATCACCAGGCGAAACTGCAATTGCAGGCGGCTGCAACCACCCTCAAAGAGAACGAGGAGAAGTGGGAGGAAGGGATGGTTTCCGTCTTCGAACTGATGGAGAAGCGTAACCTGTATATCCAGGCCAAAGCAGAACTGGCCCGTACCCGGCTGCAATATGACCTGAAACACCGGATGGTCGAGTTTTACCGTACCGGTTCATTTTTAGTAAAATAACAACAAAGAACAGATATGAATAACAACATGGACACCCCTATCGAACGGAAATCCCGTTTGAAGAAGAAACATCTGTATGCGATGGCAGGAGGCGCTTTCCTCCTGGTCTGCCTGCTTTACTTTATTTTCCGCGATACCTCTTCCTCCATGAAAGTGGACAAGGAACGGCTGACCATCTCCACCATCGTCCAGGGTGAGTTTAATGATTATATCCGTGTGATAGGGCAGGTGCTCCCGGACCGTATCATCTACCTCGATGCCATCGAGGGCGGTCGGGTGGAAGAACGCCTGATAGAAGAAGGGGCACAGGTCAAGGCCGGTGATGTTATCCTCCGCCTGAGTAACCCGCTGCTGAATATCGGTATCCTGCAAAGCGAGGCAGACCTTGCTTATCAGGAGAACGAACTCCGTAACACCCGCATCAGCATGGAACAGGAACATCTGCGCCTGCAACAGGACCGTATCAGCCTCAACAAAGAACTGGTACAGAAGGACCGCCGTTACCGCCAATACGAACGCCTGTACAACAAACAACTCCTGGCGCGTGAAGATTTCCTGCAGGCAAAGGAAGACTATGAAAGTGCCCGCGACCAGCTTGTCGTGTTGGACCAGCGTATCCGCCAGGACGACCTTTTCCGCAGCAGCCAGCTGGAGAGCCTGGATGAGAATATCCGGAACATGAAACGGAGCCTCTCCCTCGTCCGCGAACGGTTGGAGAACCTGAAGGTGAAAGCGCCCGTCAGCGGCCAGCTGGGTAATCTCGAAGCACAGATAGGGCAGTCTATCGCCCAGGGGGAACGTATCGGGCAGGTCATCACCCCCGAACTGAAGGTGGAGGCCAAGATTGACGAACATTATGTGGAGCGGGTGATGCCCGGCCTCCCCGCCAGCTTCGAGCGTGAAGGAAAGACCTACGACATGGAAGTGACGAAAGTCTACCCCGAAGTGCGCGACGGCCAGTTCCGTACCGACCTTCATTTTACCGGAGGACGTCCGGAGAATATCCGTGCCGGGCAGACCTATCACCTGAACCTGCAACTGGGTGATCCCGTACAGGCCATCCTGATTCCCCGTGGCAGCTTCTACCAGGCAAGCGGCGGCCTGTATGTATATGTCGTGGATGAGGACGAGACTGTCGCCCGTCGCCGTCCGGTGAAGATAGGCCGCCAGAATCCGCAGTATTATGAAGTGACCGAAGGAGTGAAACCGGGAGAGAAAGTGATTATCTCCGGCTATGAACTGTTTGGTGAAAACGAACGATTGATTATCAGATAACAGAAAGGATAAAGATGGATTATCTCTCTCAAGTCATAAAAAGCCAGCGCGCCCGCAAGTCACTTTCGGTCATTAATATCTTCGGCCTGTCGGTGTGTATCTCTGCCGCCCTGCTGATTTTGCTCTATGTCCGTTTCGAACTGAGCTACGACTCTTTCCATGACGGCGACCGCGTGTACCGTGTCGAAAGCCGTTTGTATGAGGGAGCAACGCTGACGGATAATTGGGCGACGACCGCATTCGGCCACGGTCCGGTGATGAGCCGGGAGATACCGGGCATCGAAAAGTTCGTCCGGCTGACCGCCCAGGACCGGGAACAGGTGGTTACCTACCAGGATAAGCAGTTCGCCGAAAGCCGCTATTGTTTTGCCGAACCTACCTTCTTCGAGCTTTTCCGTTTCCCCATTCTGAAAGGGGAGAGAGACGGCCAGCTGACCCGCCCCAATACCGCCGTGCTGACGGAAAGTGCCGCCCACCGTTATTTCGGCGAGGCGGAGCCGTTGGGCAAAATCCTGACCTTCCGCACGTCGACTGCCGAACAACATTTCGAAGTGACAGGCATTATTGCCGATATGCCGGCCAATTCGCATCTGCATTATGATTTCCTGCTGTCTTATTCCACGATACCGAAGGAACGGCAGGATATTTGGTATATTCACGGCGTCTATACGTATGTCCGCCTGGAACCGGGGAAAAAACCGGAAGATATAGAAAACGCCTTTGCCGCTATTTCAGATAAATACAAAACCGCAGCTTTGAAGCATAAGGACTGGAAGGTGGAGTTAATCCCATTGAAAGATATTCACCTGACTCCGCAGAAGTCGTATGAGAAGGAGACGAAAGGCAGCCGTACCGCCGTGTATATCCTTTCGGTGATGGCGATTGCCCTGTTGCTGACAGGCTGGGTCAATGCGTTGAACCTGATGGTGGCGCGTTTCCTGGAACGGGGAAAAGAGTTCGGAGTGCGTAAAGCCTTCGGTGCTTCCCGCCGGCAGATGCTGTTGCAGGGACTGACGGAGGCCGGCATCGTCAACCTGCTGGCAACCTTGATTGCGCTCGGTTGGCTGGAGGTATTGCTGCCGCTTGTCTATACCTGGGCGGGACATGATTTTGGTGCCGATATATTAGTACAATCGCAGTTCTGGCTGGCCGTAGCGGTTATTGCCGGGCTGGGGACGCTCTTCACCGGCTTATATCCTTCCTATCTGCTGACACGCATCCGTCCGTCGGATATCATACGCGGGAAGTTATTACATAGCCGGAAAGGCAATAAGATGCGGAAAACATTGATTGTCGTGCAGTTTGTCGCCTCCTTTATCTTGATAACAGGTACGTTTGTCGTTATCTCCCAGGTTCGCTACATGCAGAAGGAGGCCGCTTCTCCCGGGACAGACCGGATCATCGTATTGAAATATCCCTCTTTTACAGATGAACTGTCCGTCAGGATGGAAAGCTTCAAGAAAGAACTGAAGCGGAAGACGTATGTCCGCCAGGTGACTGTTTCCGGTGCCGTGCCGGGGGTGGAGGTCGCCAATTATTTTGCCAACCGTCCGTTCGGCAGCGACCCGTCCGAGGTGAAACTGATTCAGATGTTCGCTGTCGATTACGATTACCTGGCCACCTATTCGCCGGAGATGGTCTGCGGCAGGGGATTCTCGGAAGAGTATGGAGATGAACTGAATAAGGTCGTGCTGAACGAAGAGGCCGTCCGCCTCCTGGGTTTCCCTTCTGCGGAAGCGGCTTTAGGCAAACAACTGACGATGGAAGTGCTGCAAGACCCTCTCCAGGTGATAGGGGTGGCGAGGAACTATTACCAGCAGTCGCTGGCCGTCCCTTATAAGCCAATCATCTTCTTCCTGAAAGACCGCGTTCCGATTATCGGGACACCTTATATTTCCATCCGCATGGACGGTGTGGCCGGTCCGGTCCGTCTGGCGGAGATAGAACAAATCTATCGCGATTTCTTCCCGACTTCGTTGTTCTCCTATTTCTTCCTCGACGATTTCAACAGGAACCAGTATAAGGAAGACCGGAATTTCGGATGGATATTTGCCGCATCGTCTTTGCTGGCCGTCTTTGTCGCCTGCCTGGGATTGTGGGTAATCACGCTTTTCTCGACCCTCTCGCGGGTGAAGGAAGTGGGAATACGTAAGGTGCTGGGAGCGGGTAAAAGGAATCTTTTTGTAGTTTTGACGCGTGAATTATTGCTCCTTACGGTACTTGCGTCCGTGATAGGTATTCCCGTGTCCGCTTTCCTCATGAATAGCTGGCTTGAAAGCTATGCGTTTCATATCCCGTTGCCCTGGTGGAGTTATGCGGTGGCGTTCGTGCTACTGATGTGTATCGCTTTCGGGACGATTGCCCGGCAGGTATGGCGCATCATCCGCCTGAAACCGATGTATATTTTAAGGAGTGAATAATTTATAAATAGGAACATATGATTAAAACAGAGAATCTGTCTATGCTCTTCACCACGGAAGACGTACAGACCAAAGCATTGAATGAAGTAAGCCTGGAGATAAAGAAAGGCGAATTTGTGGCTATCATGGGGCCTTCGGGTTGTGGCAAGTCCACCTTGCTGAATATCCTGGGAACGCTTGATTCGTCAACTTCGGGCAAATACTTCTTCGATGGAAAGGAGATCGATAAGATGAGCGAGAGCCAACTGACTTCTTTCCGTAAGGGGAATATCGGCTTTGTATTCCAGAACTTCAACCTGATTGACGAACTGACGGTCTATGAAAACGTAGAACTGCCCCTTGTCTATCTGAACAGCAAGAAGTCCGAACGCAAAAAGAAGGTGATGGAGGTGCTTGAACGTATGAATATCGCCCATCGTGCCGGCCATTTCCCGCAGCAATTATCCGGTGGCCAGCAGCAACGTGTGGCTATTGCCCGTGCAGTGGTAACCGACTGTCCCCTGATTCTGGCGGATGAGCCGACGGGTAACCTGGATTCGACAAACGGCCTCGAAGTAATGGAACTGCTCAGCGAACTGAACCGGCAGGGAACGACGGTCGTTATCGTCACCCACTCCCAGCGGGACGCGAAGTTTGCCCACCGGGTCATTCATTTGCTGGACGGGCGGATTGTATCGGAGGAGAAACGTTGACAGTAATCATCAACGGAGGTTGACGATGACCGTCATCACAGACAGGATAAAGTGAAGTACTAATATTTTATTGACAGATTCAGAATACTATGATTATTTCAAACTATCGCAGCCTGACGAAAAAGAAAGGCTTCAGTGCAATCAATATAATCGGCCTGGCAATCGGTATGGCGGCCGCCCTGCTGATTCTGACCTACGTGGCTTTCGAATATAGCTACGACGATATGCACAGCCGTGCCGACCGCATCTTCCGCGTGGAAGCACGTTTCTACGAAAACGGCGAACTGACGGATGACTGGGCGAGCAGTTCGGCCGGCTACGCCACCGCTATGAAACGTAACCTGGCGGGCGTGGAGGATTATACCCGCGTCGGCAGCCAGTACTATCCGGAGCAGGTCGTGAAATACAACGAACTGCTCTACCGTGAGACTGGCATCGGGTATGCCGAGAAGAATTATTTCAACTTCTTCGATTATGAATTACTGAAAGGGGATAAGAATACCTGCCTCGACGGGCCGAACAAGGTGGTGATAACCGAGCGCATCGCCAATAAATACTTCAAAGGGGCCGACCCGATTGGGAAGATACTGATTTTCCGCAGCAATATCGGCGAAGAGGCGTGCGAAGTGACCGGCATCATGAAAGATATGCCCGTCAACTCGCATGTGCGTTACAGCATGATGATCTCTTACGAAACTCTTCCGAAATGGATGGATGAATACTGGTATCGCCACGAAGTGTACTCATACGTCCTTCTGAAGTCGCCTGCCCTGAAGAAACAGGTGGAAGAAGCCTTCCCTGCGATGGCGGAGAAATACAAGACGGAAGAGGCGCTGAAGAATAAGACCTGGGCAATCGAATTGACCAACCTGCGCGATATCCACCTGAATCCGCAGAAGGCGTATGAGCCGGAGACGAAGGGGAACAGTTCTTCCATGCTGGTGCTGATATGTACGGCGTTGGCTATCCTGTGCATTGCCTGGATCAATTATATCAATATGACGGTTGCCCGCTCGATGGAACGGGCCAAAGAGATCGGCATTCGAAGGGCTTCGGGGGCGAGCCGCCGGCAAATCGTGGCGCAGTTCCTGTTCGAATCGTTGATAACGAACGGGATTGCCTTTATCCTGGCTATCGGGTTGATGGAGGCGTTGATGCCTGCTTTTAACAGCCTGACCGGGCGTGACCTGGGATTCTCTGTGTGGGTGACGACCTCGTTGGGGTGGATGCTGTTGTTGATTTTCGCCTTGGGCGTGTTCCTGTCCGGTTTCTATCCGGCGACGATTTTGTCGGGTATTAAGCCAATCCGGATGCTGAAAGGGAAATTCACACATACGAAGAATGCGGCGACGACTCGTAAGGTGCTGGTCGTTTTGCAATATACGGCGTCGATGGCTTTGCTCTGCGGGACGCTGATCGTGTATGCACAGTTGCAGTTTATGCGTCAGGCCTCGCTGGGTGTCCGTGTGGACCAGACGTTGGTGTTGAAATTTCCGGCGCATTGCGAGGAACTGTCTACGAAGCTGACAGCGATGAAAAGGGAGTTAAAGGCGTTGCCTTCCGTAAAGAATGTGACGGTTTCCGGTGCCGTTCCCGGGACGGAGGTGGCTGATTTCCTGTCTATTGTCCGTTTGAGTGATGCCACAAAGCAAACCCGCCTGCTGGAAATGCTCAGTTGCGATTACTATTATCTGGATGCCTACGACCTGAAGTTTGTTGCCGGCCGTGGTTTCGGGGAGGATTTCGGTGGTGATGTATATAATATCGTCCTGAATGAAGCAGCCGTCCGTACATTGGGCTTTGCCTCGGCCGATGCCGCGATTGGCGAACGTCTTTCCGTGGAGACGGTAGACCAGCCGATGAAGATTATCGGTGTGGTGAAAGATTATCATCAGCAGTCCCTGAATAAAGGCTATACACCTATCCTGTTCGCCCTTCACGACAAACTGAGCTGGATGAAGCAGCGTTATATCTCCGTGGTGATGGAGAATGCCAATCCCCGTGAGTTGGTGAAGCAGGCGGAGACGGTCTGGAACCGTTATTTCCCGGATTCCAGCTATGATTATTTCTTCCTCGACCAGTTCTTCGACCAGCAATACCGGCAGGATGAGGTGTTCGGGTTGATTGTAGCTCTCTTTGCGATACTGGCGATTTTCATCTCCTGTATGGGACTTTGGGTGCTGGTGATGTTCTCCTGTTCGACCCGTGTTCGTGAAATGGGTATACGTAAAGTCTTGGGTGCTTCCAAAATACAGCTGTTCTATGAACTGGGACGTGAGTTCTTTGTCCTGATCGGCATTGCGATAGTGATAGCTCTTCCTCTCTCCTGGTGGGTCATGGACGGCTGGCTGAGCAATTATTCGTTCCGCACCGGCTGGAAAGCCTGGTTCTTCCTGGTTCCGGTGATTTTGTTGTGTGTGATTTCCCTGTTGACCATAGGCTGGCAGACTGCTAAAACAATCCTTAGCAAACCTGCCCGGTCGTTGCGGTACGAGTAAAATAATGTGCCAATGAGGTAATGTGCCAATATGCCAATGGAAATAGCATTCCTCATATTGGCACATTGTTTCACGTCTACTATTCAGGTAGATAATGTATTTTATACCTGTTTGTCGATTGACATTTCGTTTTATTCTATCGGTGCAAACGGAAGTTCCGTGTCTTTCCTGTATCCGGAGCCGCTGAACGTTGCAATCAGTTCTCCGGCTTCATTCGTGATATTTACTTCGCAGTTGGCAAGCCGTTTATGGCTGAATACTTCCCGTGCTTCGGCATAAAGGAATCCTTTGCTTTCGGCTTTGAAGAAGTTGATATTGGAAGTGATGGACAATGTCAGCCGGGCATGACTGTTGGTAGCTGCCGCAAACGCCAGGTCGGCCAGCGTAAAGATGGCACCTCCCTGGCAGACACCGCCACCGTTCAGGTGCATCGGTTTTATCTCCATACGGGCTTTGGCATAACCATTGCCCGTTTCCAGTAATTTTACCCCGGCAAATAAGGCAAATTTGTCGCCTTGAAGAAATTCGTTTATTGTCATTACGATAATAGCTAATTTGAAAATATGCCAATGTGCCAATAAAGTATATTCCGATTGGCATATTGGCACATTGACCGATTGATTGATTATTTACTTAGCTTCCATTCTGCTCCGTCTTTGGTATCCTTAATCTCGAATCCCATAGCAATCAGTTCGTTACGAATCTTGTCGGAAGTAGCCCAATCCTTATTGGCTTTTGCCTGTTGGCGGATAGTCAGCAAGAGGTCTACAGCTTTACCGAATGTCTCATAATTGTCACCTCCGGCAGATGCTTCGTCTTTCATTCCCAGGATATCGAATACGAAAGTGTGGAATACTTCTTTC
Organism: Parabacteroides sp. ASF519; assembly: GCF_000364265.2. NCBI lineage: Bacteria > Pseudomonadati > Bacteroidota > Bacteroidia > Bacteroidales > Tannerellaceae > Parabacteroides > Parabacteroides sp. ASF519. The sequence goes on from NZ_AQFV02000006.1 coordinate 722,671, forward strand.
AACTCTTTCAGGTCTTCAGCCGAGATAGTCGCTTTGCCATCCTTTACGGAATTGATGGCGCGGGAGGCATCGAACAGATGAGAGATGACAATCGGAGAGTTCAGGTCGTCATTTAAAGCGTCATAACATTTCTTGCGAAGGTCTTTCACATCTACTGTCGAGGCATCCGAAGCTGTCAGCTTTTGCAGGTGGTTGTAAGCATCCATCAGACGGCTCAATCCTTTTTCTGCGGCTTGCAGGGCTTCATTGCTGAAATCTACCGTACTGCGGTAATGCGCCTGGAGGATAAAGAAGCGGATTGTCATGGCCGAATAAGCCTGGCTCAGCATTTTGTGGTCGCCGGTGAAGAACTCATCCAGCGTGATAAAGTTACCGAGCGATTTACCCATCTTCTGTCCGTTGATGGTAATCATATTGTTATGCATCCAGTAGTGAACCATATCATCCCCTTGTGAAGCGACAGCCTGTGCAATTTCGCATTCATGGTGCGGGAAGATCAGGTCCATGCCACCCCCGTGGATATCGAAATGCTGTCCCAGGTATTTCTTGCCCATCGCCGTACATTCGCAGTGCCATCCGGGGAAACCGTCGCTCCACGGAGAAGGCCAGCGCATGATATGTTCGGGTTGTGCACATTTCCAGAGAGCGAAGTCGATCGGGTTATGCTTCTCGTCCTGGCCGTCCAACGCACGGGTCGTATTCAGCATATCTTCGATATTACGGCCCGAAAGGATACCGTAATTATGGTCTTTGTTGTATTTCTCTACGTCAAAATAAACGGAACCTTTGCTTTCATAAGCATATCCGTTGTCAAGAATCTTCTTTACCAGTTCGATTTGCTCGATGATATGGCCCGAAGCATGCGGTTCGATGCTGGGAGGAAGCACGTTGAGGGCCTCCATCGCCTTGTGGTAACGGTTCAGGTAGAACTGCACCACTTCCATCGGCTCCAACTGTTCCAGACGGGCTTTCTTGGCAATTTTGTCTTCGCCTTCATCGGCATCGTGTTCCAGATGGCCTACGTCGGTAATGTTGCGTACATAACGTACTTTGTATCCTATATGTGTAAGATAACGGAACAACAGGTCGAATGTGATAGCCGGGCGGGCGTGTCCCAGATGCGCATCGCCATAGACCGTCGGACCACAGACATACATGCCTACGTGGGGTTCATGCAACGGGATAAATTGTTCCTTCTTTCTTGTGAGCGTGTTGTAAATACTTAATGGATGTTCCATATCTGTTCATACTTTAAAAGTTGCTTTGTCTTTGCCTGTATCATCGTAATACAGAGGAAGACAGAATGCAAAGATAATGCCTTTGTCTATTTTGAGCAATCTTCGCAGCAACCTTTTAATACATAGTTGATACTTTCCAGCGTAAAATTACGGGGTAATTCGACCATCGGCACCGGAATATTCCGCAGGCAGAATGTCCTGTGGCACTTCAAACAATAAAAATGCGCATGAAGTTCACTGACGGAACAATTGCAACCGTTGCCGCAAACCGAATATTTCAAAGAACCTGAACCGTCGTCGATACAATGGATAAGGTGATGATCCAGGAAAAGGTTGATAGTCCTCGATACGGTCGATTTGTCTACCGTGTCCAACTCATTCTCCAAATCGAGCAGGCTGAAAGCTCTTTCAAATCGCATCATCGCTTTCAGGATAAGCAGGCGGATGGCTGTCGGTCTGATTTCTCTTTGTTTCAATATATCTAAATAAGCATCCATATCAATCTGTTTTAGTCGTCTTTAATATTCGTACGGCATTGAGGATTGCCAGCAAAGCAACACCGACATCGGCAAAAACCGCTTCCCACATGGTAGCAATTCCTCCGGCTCCCAGCATCAGAACAATCAGTTTGACACCGAAGGCCAATGCTATGTTTTGCCACACGATAGTACGTGTAAACTTTCCGATGCAGATCGCCGTTGCCACTTTGCTGGGCTGGTCGGTCTGTATTACGACGTCGGCCGTTTCGATGGCGGCATCGCTTCCGAGGCCTCCCATGGCAATGCCTATGTCGCTTAATGCAAGGACTGGCGCATCGTTTATCCCGTCGCCGACGAAAGCGATTTTGTTTGTTTTGTTCTGCTTCAATGCTTCCAGGTGGGCGACCTTTCCTTCCGGCAGCAGGTCGCCGTAGGCCCGGGGAATCCCCAATTGTGTAGCTAATTTAGAAACAATAATTTGTTTATCACCTGATAATATTTCCAGGTTATTAATATTTAAGTCTTTTAATTGTTTGATAGCTTCCACTGCATCTTCTTTGGGCGTATCGGCAAGCAGGATATAACCGGCGTATTGCCGGTCGATCGCACAGACAACCACGGTATCCGAATTCTGTTTCCTCCTAATGAAACAGTTGTTTCTATATGGTGAAACAGTTGTTTCATTAGGAGGAAACAAAACTCCTTCCGAGTCCAACAGACGGGGGTTACCTACTAATACTTCCTTCCCGTCGACTATTGCTTTTAATCCGTAACCTGGCAGTTCGGTCGTATCGATGGTTATGTCGATTGTTACCTGCTGCTCTTGGGCGTATGCCAGGATCGCTTTGGCAATAGGGTGGTTACTCCGGCTTTCGACGGAAGCAATGACTCGGAGCAGTTCTTTTTCAGGAATGTTATTTTCCGTAGAGAGGCTCCGTACTTCAAAGATTCCTTTGGTGAGCGTACCTGTCTTGTCGAATACGACCGTATTTATCTTGGTGACGGCGTCGAGATAGTTACCTCCTTTAAACAAGATTCCCTGCCGCGAAGCTGCTCCGATCCCTCCGAAATATCCCAGTGGAATGCTGATAACCAATGCACAGGGGCAAGAGATAACAAGAAATACCAGCGCACGGTATAACCATTCGTTAAAGATGAACAGGAAGTCCGGCTGTACCAGTGAATAAAGATAAGGTATAAGGACAATCAGAAAAGCCAGTCCGGTTACGATTGGTGTATAAATGCGGGCAAATTTCCGGATAAACAGTTCGGCCGGTGCTTTCCGTTCGGATGCATTCTGCACCAGTTCAAGAATACGTGCCAGGGCGCTTTGGTTATATGGTTTGGTTACTTCCAGCCGGATTACCTTATCGGTCACAATCATTCCGGCCAAGACATTTTCATTCGGACTAATCGTACGCGGAACGCTTTCTCCCGTAAGTGCTGCGGTGTTGAAGGAAGCGGCTCCGCTGAGTAATTTACCATCGAGAGGAACTCTTTCTCCGGCTTTCACCTCTATGATTTCTCCCGGAATTACATCGGCCGGAGCTAACGGGACACGTTCGTTATCACGAATAACAACTGCTGTTTCGGGCCGGACGTCGAGCAGCGCACTGATATTTTTACGGGCCTTCGACAATGCATTTTCCTGAAACTGTTCGCCGACGGAATAGAATAACATAACAGCCACACCTTCCGGATATTCCCCGATATAGAATGCGCCGAGTGTAGCGATACACATAAGCGTGAATTCACTGAATATTTCTTTTTCGCGAATACTTTCAATCGCCTCTTTCATCACCGGAAGTCCAACCAGCAGATAAGCGAGTGCATACCATATAAATTGAGCGGTCTGGTCGAAGAATCCGGCCTCCGCTACCTGCATCGCAATTCCTCCCAGTAGCATCCCGAAGGAAATTGCCGGAAGAGGATAAGGCGAAATTTTTCTTTTACGTTCCGTATGGCAATGATTACAACTGCAATGTCCCATATCTGTCATGTTTTATTTATTTTCCTGATACAAAGGTAGGTGTTATGAGGTGCAACAAAGTTGCAAAGAATCCGTATATTTGTCGGGTTAATGTTTAGAAAATGAATAATATGAAAAACTCTCGGACTTTTATTGGTATTTTTTGCTGTCTGGCCATGCTCTGTTCCTGCTCCCAGACAAAGAATCAGTATGACTTGTCGAACTTTGGCCTGACTCCCGACAAGAAAGATAATGCTTCCCCTTTGATGGCGAAGGCTTTGGAACAGATAGCCGCTTCCCATACAGGCGATGATACGATAACAATCGTACTCCCTAAAGGTCGCTATGATTTCTATCCCGAAGGTGCAGCGCAAAAGGAGTATTTTATCTCCAACCACGACCAGGATAATCCGAAGCTGGTGGGATTGCCTTTTGAGAACATGAAGAATATCATTTTCGATGCACAAGGTTCGGAATTGATTTTTCATGGCCGTATGTTACCTGTTTCATTGATTAATTCGGAAAACTGTACCTTGAAGAATTTTAGTATCGACTTTGAGAATCCGCATATCAGCCAGGTAAAGATATTGGAGAACGATACGGTTGCCGGTGCCATTACCTATGAGGTGGCTCCCTGGGTGGAATATGAAATTCGTGACAGTGTATTTTATGCCAAAGGTGAAGGTTGGGAGCATGCTCCGGCCTGGGGCATCGCTTTTGAAGGAGATACCAAACGCCTCGTTTATACAACCAGCGATATTGCTGTAGGTTCTAAAGGCGTATCGGAAGTTTCTCCCCGCGTGCTTAAATCAACCAAATGGAATAACAAGAAACTGATTCCGGGGACAGTTGTTGCCATGCGCGGCTGGGGACGTCCGACACCGGGTATCTTTGTTTCTTATGATACGAATACAACACTTGAAAATATCCGGGTTCATTATGCAGAAGGTATGGGATTACTGGCGCAGATGAGTGAGAATATCACACTGGATAAATTCTCCGTATGTCTTCGTGGTGATAACGATCCCCGTTACTTCACGACGCAGGCAGATGCCACTCATTTCTCCGGTTGTAAAGGAAAAATCGTTTCTGTAGGCGGCTTGTACGAAGGTATGATGGACGACGCCATCAATGTACACGGAACTTATCTGAAAATCCAGAAACGTGTAGATGATAAAACGCTGGTAGGTGAATATATGCATCCGCAAAGCTATGGCTTTGAATGGGGATTCTCAGGGAATGCCGTACAGTTTATCGACTCAAAAACAATGGAGATAATCGGCGACCCGAATAAGGTTTCCGCCATCAAAGCGTTGGATAAGCCAAGTGCCCACGGAGCTAAAGTGTTTGAGATTGTTTTTGAGAAACCGATTGATCCGGCTATCAGTGAGAAAGGAACATTCGGTGTCGAGAATTTGGAGTGGACTCCTGAAGTTTATTTTGCAGACAACGTAATCCGTAATAACCGTGCCCGTGGTTCCCTGTTCAGCACGCCGAAGAAAACGATTGTTGAAAAGAATGTGTTCGACCATACATCCGGTACGGCCATTCTGCTCTGTGGTGACTGTAATGGTTGGTTTGAGACCGGTGCCTGCCATGATGTGGAGATTCGTAACAATAAATTCATCAATTCATTGACGAATATGTTCCAGTTCACGAATGCCGTTATTTCCATCTATCCGGAAATACCCGACCTGAAAGACCAGAAAAAGTATTTCCATAGTAATATAGTCATTGAGAATAACGAGTTTGAAACATTCGATGCCCCGATCCTGTATGCTAAATCGGTAGACGGTCTGATTTTTCGTAACAACACAATCAAACAGAATAATCAATATCCGGCTTTCCACTGGAACAAACACCGTTTCTTCCTCCAGCGTGTGATTCACTCAGAGATCAAGGATAATCAGTTTGACGGCGGCTTCGACGAGAAGCGCGATGTGAAGGTAGAGAATTAATCTGCCTTTTGAATAGCATTGTCAGACCTTTTCAAAATCTATTTTTTGAGAAGGTCTGATGATTTTATATCACATGCTATTGTAAACCGGAACGTACTTCCTTTCCCTAATTCCGATTCAACAGACATTTCTCCGCCCAGCTTGTTGACAATCATTTGGCAGATAGATAAGCCGAGCCCGGTTCCGGGGACGAACTTGTCGAATTTGGCAAACCGTTCAAATACATGGTTTAAATTCTCTTTGTCTATCCCTTTTCCTGTATCGGAAACATAGAAAGATAATCCGTTTGGAATGACTTCATAACCGATTGTAATCGAGCCTTCCGAGGTGAATTTGGCTGCATTGTTCAGTAAGTTGGTGATTACCTGTATCAGCCTGTTCTTTTCGGAATGGATAATGTACCTTTTATAAGGCAGGTTACAGATAAGTTTTACCTGTGATGGTAAGTGCGAATCATAGACCTGCTTCAAATCAGCAATGACTTCTGTAATATCAAAATCACTGTAGTTAAAGGTCATTTTCCCCGCATCGATTTTGGATATGTCGAGTATGTCGTTGATAATCTGTAGTAACAAATCGTTGTTTTCTTCGATAATCCGGATAAATTCATCTTTATCCTCATGATCATCTGTCTGGGCGAGAAGCTGGGAGAAGCCGACAATGGCATTCAACGGTGTCCGTATTTCATGGCTCATATTAGCAAGGAAAGCCATTTTCATCCGGTTGCCTTCTTCTACTTTTTCAATATGTGTGATATCGATCAGAAGACCTGTTACGCTTTTAATACTTCCGTCAGGATAATATTCAAGCGGAACGGAGAAGGTATTTGTCCAGCGGTAATCCGTGTCTCCGTCCAGCATGATCCGTAAATGCAGGTTGCTGTATCCTTTACATTCGCGGATACGTTTATCCTGTTCCTGTTGTAAAATAAGACGGTCGTCCGGGTGAACCGTGAAATTGAATGATCCCCGGATGAAGTTTCCGGGAGCGACCGGATCAGGATACAGCCGGGTATATTCCTGTGTCTTGATATCCAGATCCCATTGGATAATATTAGCGGCCTGGATTGCCAGTTCGCTACGTTGTATATAGTTGCGCAGCTTTTGTTCCCGCTCTATCTCTTCCGTTATATCTTCGCGTGTCCCGATCAGTTTATGAACATTTCCATTCTTATCATATTTGGATACTTTGGCGATCAGCCTGACCCATCGGTATGAACTGTTAAGATCTTTTATGCAGAATTGAATATTCAAAAATTCGGAACGTTTATTCAGAATGTCGTCGAATGCTTTTAAATAGGTTTCCTGATGTTCGGGGGCAATTGCTTTATAAATATCTCTTGTTGTCGTATCCTGATTGAAAAATACGGATTCTCCGGCAGAAGAAAATATGCCGGTCTGATTATCATATTCCCAGATAATCATATTTGTGATTTGCAGGAGTAAATCACGCTGCTGACGATTCTCTATCAGTTCCTGCACCTTATTTTTCTGGTCTGTGATATCTTTTTGGGTACCGATTAGACGGTCTATCTTCCCGTTCTCTCCACGTATGCCCATTGAATAAATCTCATACCAGCGTATTTCTCCTTCCGGTGTTAACAGGCGGAATTGTTCGATGCTTTGTTCGTGTTTCTCTTCAACAATGTCAGTGACCAGTTTGACATGACGTTCTCTGTCCTCGGGAACCAGTTGTTTGGTGACATCCCATAGTTTCATTCCCGGCTGTGGCACCGTATTTTCATCAGATAAATCGAAGGAGTCGCTTTCGGGGAGATAAGACCATACCGACAGGTTTCCGGCTTTTAAGGCCATTGTCAGTTTGTTCTTTTCATTGATAGTCTCTAGCTGGGCTTCTACCCGTTTGGTCATGTTTCGGAATATGCCGAAAGTATAATCTTCGAAAGGAATTATATATCCTTCGGCATAACCAATATGACCTTCATTTTCAACTTCGTAATGAATTATATTCGATTTACGCGTTTCCATCGTATCCAGAAATGCATTCAGGAGTTCGTTTCCGGAATCACCTCTTAAATTCTTGTAGCAGAACAGCTCCCGGATAGTTTGCCCTTTTTGCTGTTGAGGCGTAAGGAACAAAGATATTTCGGGCTGATAATTAAGCAGGTCTTCAATAAAACCTTCTTTATTAACTATTAAAACTGTATCAGGAAGGAGTTCCAGGAACTGCTTCATGCCTGTCAGAGAGTTTTCATCATTCGCCATAGCCTATAAATTTCGGAGGTTGACCGGTCGGCAAAGTTACTGAATATATTTCTCTCTGATTAAAAAAATAGAATAGAATATATTAAAACCCGATGAAATTCACAACTTTTAGTGCGTACGGGAGAATTACTTCTTTATTCGTTTTAAACTATAGTTCAGTCCGGATTCTGCTTTTTTGAAATCATCTCCAATCAAAGTGATTGTAGAATCATTCTCGCAAAGGAAATTCATCCTTTCATCGCCATTATCGGAAATTAACTGCCAGACGGTGGCATTGTCGTCTCCGGGTATTCCACGTAATGTAAGCCGTTTGCCGGTAGTGACGAATGTTGCATCTTTACCGTCTTCGGCTTCCAGGTAAGTCTGTGAAAGAGAGAACGTACCATCACCGCTATGTTCACGACTACGGATTGTCAGGTCGTAACGGATGCCCGGGCAGTCGGCGCAAGGCAACTCACCTTCATAAGTGAGCGTTTGCATTTTACCCAGGGAGTCATCGCTTTCCGCCTTGTCTTGCCGGTATATTTCTTTTTGGCGCTGGCTAATTGTCCATATACCATCTTCGAAACGTATATTCTTAGTGTCATCGTCTTCTATATTCCAGGCATAACCTCCGGCGGGAAGCGAGCGGCGGTTGAGTATTTCATTCGGTGTACCGTTTGAGAAAAATAACTCAGCTTTTAATGAGTCCGGACTGAAAACGATATAAGCGGATGATTTACCATCGGTGGCTTCCAGTCGTATTCCCGATTCAAAAAGGCGGATGCAATTTTGTTGCACTTCCGACCAGGTATAACCGGCAGAAGCAATGCAACCGTGTTCATCTTTATCATTTCCAACCATTTCGGCAGATTCGTTTTCAGCCTGGGATTCTTGTTTCGCTTTCTGTTGTCCACAGGAAAAAAGAAGGCCTGTGCAAAGGATAAGGGCGGATAGGATAGGCCCGTTGTTTGTTCTTTTCATCAGAATGAATGTTTTTAATTTGTTTATAAACGGATATCATTACACTATAAGAAACAAAGATAAGTTATTTTTTGTTCCTTTGTGGCTTGAATAAAAGATAAAGCCTGCAAGGAATGAGAACAGCTCTTTTTACTGTAATTTTTCTGATAATAGCATATCTGTCGCCTCTCTGTGCGCAGAATGAAACAGTGTTGTCTGACAGTTTAAAACAGAAGATGCCTGTTATCGAGTACAAATTCAATGCGAAACATCTGATACTTCCGGCTTCGCTGATTACAGTCGGGGCAGTGGGTACGGCTATTGACGGTATGAATGATTTTCATCTTTTCTCACGGAAAAGCGATGTTAAGAAAATTCATCTCGATGATTATATGGAGTGGGGGATGCTGGGTTGGGTATTTGTCTGCGACCTGATGGGGAAAGAAAAGCATAACTGGGTGGATCAGCTTTTCCTTGTCACTCTGGCGGAAGGGATGAATGCCGTTATGACACGCACCTTAAAATATACGGTAAAAGAAATACGTCCGGACGGAGGCCCGTATTCTTTTCCTTCCGGACATACGGCGAATGCTTTTTTAGGGGCGCATATGGCCTATAAGGAGTTTAAGGATAGCAGTCCTGTATTGGCTTATTCAGGATATGCCCTGGCCCTTTTTGTTGCGGGTTCCAGATTATATAATAACCGGCATTGGGTAGCCGATGTCGTCGCTGGGGCCGGATTCGGTATTTTGTCTGTCGAACTGGCTTATCTCACCTATTTCCCTATTCGTAACGCCATTGCCCATAAGATAAACCGCAAAGCAGCTCAAAATATGGTGATTGCTCCGACCTTTAATGAGCAGGGAGGAGGTGTTTATTTCTCTTATTCGTTTTGATAATCAGGATAACTGCTTATTGATAGCCAGTAATTGTTCGATATGTGTCCGATCGTTGCTGAGGCGTGGAATTTTGTGCTGGCCGCCTAATTTACCTTTTTCTTTGAGCCATTCGTAGAAGGCACCTTCATGGGCGATTGTGATTTCCAGCGGTTGAAGAGATATTTCCTTGTAACGTTTGGCCTCATAGTCCGAGTTTAATTCCTGTAATGTTTTATCCAGTAATGAAGCGAACTCTTCCATGGAAGGAGGCATCTTTTCAAATTCGATAAACCATTGATGACGGCCTTTCGCCTTGTCGAGCATAAAAAGAGGGGCTGCTGTATATTCTTTGACGATAGCTCCGGTCTGCCGGCTGACCTTACTGATCGCTTTGTCGGCATTATCTACCATCAATTCCTCTCCGAAAGCATTGATATAATGCTTGGTTCTTCCTGAAATAACGAATTTATGTGGGAAAAGAGAGGTAAAACGCACCGTATCTCCAATCTGATAACGCCATAGTCCGCCGGAGGTCGTGATGACCATCGCGTAGTTTTTTCCTGTTTCCACTGCTTCCAGCGGCAGAATGGTCGGATTGGGCATACCGACTTCCGACATAGGGATAAACTCGTAGAATACACCGTAATCTTGCATCAACAGCAAACTCTGATCCGCCGGATCATCCTGTATGCCGAAAAATCCTTCTGAAGCATTGTACGTTTCCATATAATGCATCTTGTCCGAAGGAATGAGGGCTTTATATTGTTCCCGGTAAGGTTCGAAGCTGATACCTCCATGGAAAAATACTTCCATATTGGGCCAGACTTCGGTCAGATAGTCCCGTCCGGTCTTTTTCAGAACAGACTTGATTAATACCAGCATCCATGAAGGAACACCGGAAAGACTGTTTACATCCTTATTCCACGTACTGTCTACGATCGCTTTTATTTTGCTTTCCCATTCATCCATCAGAATAATCCGTTTAGCCGGAACACGCATCAGGTTGACCAGCGGATTCAGGTTCTGTAGCAGAACTGCGGACAGGTCGCCGCAATGGGATTTTTGATTTAGAGGAGAAGGACTGTGGCTACCGCCCAGAATCAATCCTTTTTTGGAGAAAAAATGACTTTCCGGATTATTTCTCAGATAGAGGGCAACCGTGTCGAAACCACCTTTGTAGTGACAGCCCTGCAATATTTCCGGAGTGACGGGAAGGAATTTACTCTTGTCGTTCGTGGTGCCACTGCTTTTGGCGTACCACTTGACTACCGAAGGCCAGAGTATGTTCCTTTCTCCATTAATCATCCGTGTGACGTAAGGTTTTATGTCGTCATATATCTGCAACGGGACACGCTGGCAGAAATCTTCATATCTTTTGATACTTTTATAATCATATTTCAACCCCCATTCCGTGTTGCGGGCTGCCGATAATAACGACCGTAGCTGCTTGCGTTGCAGCCGGTCGGTCTCCTGCCCATATTTTTCTATCTCCTTTTGACGGGGGCGGAAGAGTAGTGATATTGTATTTGTTAAAATATCCATGCTCTTTTTATTTGTATCGGTTGCAAATGTAGGCATTCTCTTTTTATTTATATCTTTGTCGTATACATAATTAACAAAACAATGAAAATAGGTATCCTTTCTTCGGGAGGTGATTGTCCCGGTATAAACGCAACGATTCGTGGTGTCGGTAAAACTGCCATAATGCATTATGGTATGGAAGTGGTCGGAATTCATAGTGGTTTTGTTGGCTTGTTGAACAAAGATATTCAATCGTTCGACGAACGTAGTCTTTCCGGTATCCTGAACCTGGGCGGAACGATCCTGGGTACTTCCCGCGAGAAACCATTCCGTAAATTACTTGCCTCCGGTGAAAGTGAAAAACCTCAGGTTATTATACAGAATTATGAAGAATTAGGATTAGACTGTCTGGTCTGTATCGGTGGAAACGGTACACAGAAGACAGCCGGAATGCTTTCTGCCCTTGGTCTGAATATTATTGGCGTTCCTAAAACAATCGATAATGATGTATGGGGAACGGATATAACGTTCGGTTTCGATACGGCTGTCAATATTGCGACGGATGCGATCGATCGTTTGCATTCTACTGCCAGTTCGCATAAACGGGTTATGGTAGTGGAAGTTATGGGGCATCATGCCGGATGGATTGCTCTTTATGCCGGAATGGCGGGAGGAGCGGATGTGATACTGCTTCCCGAACTGGGATATGATATGGACAAAGTAAACCAGACGATTCTCGACCGTGCCCATCGTGGCAAACCCTATTCGATTGTTGTTGTTGCCGAAGGAGTGGAAACGCCCGATAAGAAGCGTCCTTCCGATTATATCACCCGTGCAATTGAGGCGGCAACCGGAATAGAATCTCGTGATACGGTGCTGGGATATATCCAGCGTGGCGGTAATCCTTCCCCTTTCGACCGTAACCTGGCTACCCGCCTGGGAGGACATGCGACGGAATTGATTGCCAACCGTCAATTCGGGCGTATGGTCTGCATGAAAGGAAATAATGTGGAATCGATAGCCTTGTCGGAAGTGGCTGGTAAATTAAAACTGGTCACTCCGGAGCACGACCTGATCGTTCAGGGAGAAAGAATGGGGATTTCGTTCGGTAAGTAATTAATTACCGGACTTCTTCATTGATTGTGGCATCGATACACTGCGGGTTGTTATTGGTCACTTGCTTGACCGGAGCCTGTTCCTGCTCCGTTGCCGAATCTTCCTCCGGAAGATCTTCAAACTCATGTTCGGCAGTTGTTTCGCCGGTCTGTTTCTTTTTCAGTTCGGAAATGAATTGCTGGAATACTTTATCCGTACGCAATTTCTTGATTGCCATCTTAGCAGCGTTCTGCTGTGACTCTTTTTTGGAATAACCGATACCGACGCCTATTTGTGTGTCGGCCAGTGTGACGCCCGTTTGGAAGACCGGATTACCGTCATTGTCGGTGAACGATTCTATCAATTCGAATGTAATTTCCAGTTTGTTTTTCTGGCTCCATTCTATCAGACTGGATTTGAAGTTTACTTCTTTACGGGCGATATTATCCAGGTCGATGTATTTATTGATGATTACATCTTCTACAAAATGATAACACATACGGTATCCCTGATCCAGATAGATTGCTCCGATCAGTGCTTCCAATGCATTGCCATACATATGATTATTGTGAGAACTCAGTTTGGCTGAGTAGACAACCATCTTGTCGAGTCCCAGTTCAACGGCTACGCGGTTGAGTGTTTCGCGTTGAACGATTTTGGAACGGGTGTTGGTCAGGAAACCTTCCCGTTTATTTTGAAAATGTTTGTATACAATGTCTGCCACGACGGCATCCAATACGGCATCACCCAAGAACTCCAGTCGTTCGTTGTTCAGCCATTTTCCATCGCTGGCTTCCACAGAGGAAGATTTGTGCAGGAAAGCCTGTTCGTAAACGTGGATGTTATCGGGGTAAAATCCCAGTATTTTATATAAAGAAGAATAAGGCTCCTTATTCTTATGTTTGAGGAGCCTTATCTTTTTGTATAATTGTGTAAACACTTTACTTCACAAATTTTTTTACAATCATGCTGGCATTGTGACCACCGAACCCGAAGGTATTGGACAGTGCTGCGTTAACCGTTCTTTTTTGTGCTTTATTGAACGTGAAGTTCAGATTGTAATCGATTTCAGGATCATTGTCTCCTTCTTCATGATTGATGGTCGGAGGAACAATATCTTCATTAACAGCCATAATACAAGCAATTGCTTCCAATGCTCCGGCTGCACCCAGTAAGTGTCCAGTCATAGACTTCGTTGAACTGATGTTCAGCTTATAGGCATGTTCGCCGAATACATCCAGAATAGCTTTCGCTTCCGAGATGTCTCCTACCGGGGTAGAAGTGCCGTGAACATTGATATAGTCTATCTCTTCCGGTTTCATCTCTGCGTCTTCAAGAGCATTCTTCATCACCAGTTTTGCACCCAGACCTTCCGGATGAGAAGCTGTCAGGTGGTAAGCGTCTGCCGACATACCTGCACCAACAATTTCACCATAGATCTTAGCGCCTCTGGCCAATGCATGTTCCATCTCTTCAAGAATCAGACAGGCTGCACCTTCACCCATTACAAATCCGTCACGACTTGCGCTGAATGGGCGCGAAGCTGTTTCCGGTGATTCGTTTCGGGTTGAAAGGGCGTTCATCGCATTAAAACCGCCAAGACCGGGAGCCGCAATAGCAGCTTCTGCACCACCTGTAACAATTGCATTTGCTTTTCCTAAGCGAATGTAATTGAAAGCATCGGCAATAGCATTGGTTGAAGATGCACATGCTGAAACAGTCGCAAAGTTCGGACCACGGAAACCGTACATCATTGAAATATGTCCTGCTGCAATATCTGCAATCATTTTAGGAATGAAGAACGGGTTGAATTTCGGACCGATGGTGTCTTTTGTTTTTTCATAACCGGCAACTTCTTCTTCAAAAGTCCTGATACCACCGATTCCGGCAGCGAAAATAACACCGATACGATCTTTATTCTCATTCTCCAAGTCCATAGCTGCATCTGCAACAGCCTGTTTGGCTGCGCTGATAGCCAATAAACTATAGCGGTCGCATTTGCGAGCTTCCTTACGGTCCATCACCTCTAAGGGATCAAAACCTTTAACTTCGCAGGCAAAGTGCGTTTTAAATTTTGATGCATCAAAATGAGTAATAGGTCCCGCTCCACTCTTCCCGTTGATAAGGCCCTCCCAGGTTTCTGCGAGGGTATTACCAAGAGGAGTAATGGCTCCAAGACCTGTTACTACAACTCTTTTTAATTCCATACCTTTAATTAAAAGGATTGATTACTTCGCGTTAGCTTCGATATAAGCGACTGCATCGCCTACTGTTGTAATCTTTTCTGCCTGATCATCAGGAATTGAGATACCGAATTCTTTTTCGAATTCCATAATCAATTCTACAGTGTCAAGAGAGTCTGCTCCTAAATCATTAGTAAAGCTCGCTTCGTTTGTAACTTCTGTTTCTTCAACACTTAATTTGTCAACGATGATAGCCTTTACTCTAGATGCAACTTCAGACATAACTTTTTCAATTTAGATTAATAAATACGAATATACTTTTTAAATTTGCAGTGCAAAGAAAAGAATTTTTTATGTTACAAAACAAATTTAATGCACTAAAAATGCGGAAAACTGCACATTTTTTCTTTTCGTGTGCACTAAAACATAGGAAAATATGAAAAACGTAGCAATTTTTGCCTCCGGTTCGGGTACAAACGCGGAAAATATCGCCCGGTACTTCTCTAAAAGTGAAACCGTTAAAGTCGCGGTTGTTTTGTCCAATAATAAGAATGTGGGCGTTCATGCACGCGTCAATAATCTGGGAATTCCGTCTTTTGTGTTTTCCCGCGACGAATTTGTGGAAGGAACCCCCATTTTGGCGAAACTGGCGGAATATCAGATCGATTTGATTGTTCTGGCTGGTTTTATGAATAAGATTTCAGATGCGTTACTGACAGCTTATCCGGGTAAAATCATCAATATTCATCCGGCTCTGTTACCTAAACATGGCGGAAAGGGAATGTATGGGATGCATGTGCATGAGGCTGTCGTTGCTGCCGGCGAGAAAGAGTCAGGCATAACGATACATTATATAAATGAGAATTACGATGAAGGTGATATCATTTTCCAGGCTAAATGTGAGGTGTTGCCTGCCGATACCCCTGAAGAAGTGGCTACTAAAGTGCATGCATTGGAATATGCTCATTATCCGCATGTGATTGATGACTTATTGAAATAGTAAGAAAAAGGTATAAAAAATTAAGCCCTACCGGTAATTTCTTGATCCGGCAGGGCTTTTCATCTATTAGTGGTTTAATCAGAATGTCATGTTCAATTGCATCACATAAGTACGTGGTGCCAATACCAGCATCGGGCGTGTGCAATATTCTTTATTAAAAAGATTGTTGATCATAAACTGGAATGATACGTCTTTCGTTATCTTTACGCCGGCACGCAGGTCGACTACACAATAGTCCGTATTCTTTTCTTTCCAGTATG
Organism: Parabacteroides sp. ASF519; assembly: GCF_000364265.2. Taxonomy (NCBI): domain Bacteria; kingdom Pseudomonadati; phylum Bacteroidota; class Bacteroidia; order Bacteroidales; family Tannerellaceae; genus Parabacteroides; species Parabacteroides sp. ASF519. The sequence continues at coordinate 738,419 of NZ_AQFV02000006.1, forward strand.
TATTAAGCGTTTCTCCGCCGATATTTCCATACAGCAGCTGACGGATATACTCCATGGCATCCGGCTGTTCTTTTTCGCGTTCGTCTACCATCAGATAATCGACTGCCAGCATCTTACTTTTCCAAGTCACATTCATACCCAGGTTCAGGCGTTTCCACTGGAGATCAAGCACACCTTTCACCGTGTGTTTCTGACGATATTTCAGATATTTGGAGTCGTTGGATTTTTCCTTGGCACGGAGAGGGTCGTTATATTGTGCTTCGATTTCATTCTTTTCCTTGTAATCGATATCCTCGGGTTCGATGAAAACATATCCCAGGTTATAAGATAACTTGGTGTCGGGATTGAAGTTGTAGAAACCGTTTGTACTTATCTCTGCCCCATAGATGCGTGCTTTGGATACATTGTAGAATTGTGCACCGATACCCGGCATCTGACCTTTGGCAATGATACCCAGGATTTCCTGCGTGCTGTTGGCATAGGCATAAGAGTTGGGGTCGAAGAAGCCGAAACGGAATTCGATCATGTCCGTATATTGCGTATAGAAACCGGCCACATCGAAGAATCCCATCAGATTACCGAATTTATATCCTTGTTTGACCCCCAGTTCTGCATTTACCCCTTTTTCTGCCTTTACTTCATTGTTCGGGAATACACCGACTCCACCGATATCCTTGCGGGCATATTTCTCGGTCAGAGAAGGATAACGATAGCCTTGTCCGAAACTGGCCCGGATAAAGCTGTAATCAGCCAGTTGGTAATTCAAACCTGCACGGAAGATAGGTTTGACAGGTACTTTAGCTCCGAATATCTTTGTGTCGGCTTCACGAAGAAAATCATCCACACGATAATATTCGGCGCGCATACCGGCAGATACGCTCAGGCGGTCGAAAAAGCGTTGGTCATACTGGAAGAACAGGGCTGCATTGTCGCTATCGTGATTGCCTGTCGTTACAGAGGTGCTTCGCATATGTTCGTAAGTGGCTCCGGCTGTGATCTGTGTACCGTTGTCCCATTTTTTGTTGAACTGGTAATCCAGATAATACGTATAATTCTTGTCGATGGTTACCGGGTCAGCTTTCGGGTTGATCGCATTGGACAACCAAGGGATCAGGTCGGAGGTACTGCTAGGAATACCACGTTTCATCACCCATGAAAGCAGGTCGCAGTAATCGGCTGTAGTCGCTGTCGGGAAAATACTTCCCAGCAGATTGGTTGTTCCGTTTACCAGTCCGTTAAGGTCGCCTTGCAAAGCCGGCTGGATGATTGGATAGAGCATGCTGTAATCGCCGTTTTGTACGTTTTGCACAATACCGGTAATGGCATTGACATCAGTACCCATATTTCCCAAAATGTCCGTGATCGACTTCCCGCTGTTCGAGCCGTCTGCAATATTGTCACCGCGGTAATAGAAGCGGGCCTTTACCTTGTGGGAGGTATTATTATTCGGGTTTGTAAAATTAAAGAACGGGTCGATGTAGAAAGTATTTGCTTCGCGTCCCATATTGGCAATGGGAGACGGTTCATAAACATCTTTCGGCGAACGCCAGAGGAAGAAATCGGCATATTTGTCACTCATGAAGTTTACGTTGAAACCATAGTTCAGCAAATTGCCGTCTTTCATCGGCTGATGGTAAGTCAGGTTACCGCCGGCACGAAACCGTTTGTTGTAACCTTGTTTTTTATATCCTTCGTCGGTAAACATATTCAGTCCGGCCGATACGTCGAAGTTTCCGATGCGGCGGGCATGTGAGAAGTCTATCCCTTCATAAATCGGGTTGCGGATACCGGAGAATACGTTTTTACGCAGGAATGGCTCTACCTCATATTTACCTTCTTTCCAAAAAGATTTGTCGCTCCACCGGTATTCCTCGTTGTCGGGATCGCCGTAAATACCTAAATAAGCACGCAAGGTCGTTACCGGTGTCAGGCTTGGCCGTTTGGTCCGGATGTTGATTACACCGTTCAGGGCAGACGAACCGTACAGTACGGAAGAGGCCCCTTTCATAACTTCTACCTGTTCGATATTTTCCAGCGGAACGATATTCCAGTTAATGATTCCTGTACCCGAAGTAAGCGCACTCATTCCGTCGATCAGCACAAGGCTTCGTGAACCGACGCCGTAGGTCCAGCCGTTACCGCCACGGATAGAAGGCTGTTTGTCGTTGATATCGACTCCCGGCATTGTATTCAGTGTGGCACTCAGGTCGGTTGGCGCTTGCTTGGTAATATCTTCGGCCTTCAGTAAATCCATGGAGACGGTGACATTGCTTAGTTTTTGTTCAAAACGTCCGGCACTGACTACCACATCTCCCAACAGGTTGGCTTTTACCTGCATGAATATATTTCTTGTCTTCGTTTCATTCCGGTTGATTACTACCGGGACCTGTTCGTTCTCATAACCGATGTAACTGAACAGCAGGTCGACACCCCCTTCCGGAAGGTTGATCTGATAAGAACCGTCTGCTTCGGAAATTGTACCGTTTGTTTCTCCCGTGATCCTTTTATAGGTAATATTGACTCCTGCCAATGGCTCATTGGTCTCCTTGTCATATACGAATCCTTTCATGATCTGTCCGAAAGCAGGACCGGTCAGGAAGGCAAGTAAAAATAGTATTGTATATTTTTTCATGTCTGTACTCTTTATTTATTATTGTATCTCCTTTTGTTTGCTTAGCATCATGCCTAGTTCCAGTGTTTTTGTTTGTTGCAGGCTACTGGCAAGCATTTCAAGCAAAGATGTTATCATCGGTCCCATTGGTCCGCCAATTATTTCTTCCGGCAGAAGATCTTTTATTAAGGGTAACAGCGGAAGGAAAGCTGCAATTTCATCTTTATCCAGATATAGGAATATATCTCCCTTATAAGCGATTTGTCCGCCCATGCTGCTGTAAGGGGCTTCCGAATTTTTGCGGATATTCATCCGGATACCGGTAGTACTCCATTTATTAAGCTGCTGGTAAATGGCTGCGATAACGGAAGCGTCGAGGCCGCCGTCTGCCTTAGTCTTATTCTGTTGAATCTGGTAAAGAATCATATCGATGTTGGGGACTATATAAAGTTCCGAGTCGTCTTTTACATAATAAGAAGCCAGGTTGATCGGCGAAGTGAGCCATTCGCTCTCTTTTCTGTTCGGGGGAGTATTTATCAAGTCTCCGATAGCTTTGCCTTCCGGCATGGTGGCGTAGCGGGCTGTGATATTGCCATCCGGATTGAAAGAGACTTCATTGATAAACCAGCAGATCAGGTTTCCTGCAATAGGCTCCAGTATGGGAACTACCTGTCCCAGAAGAGCATTGTCAGTTACCATATGAAAGGCATGGCGCATCAAAGTATATTCTCCCAAAACAGGGTCTGTTTCAATAGATTCCCCACCTTGCACCGGATACCATGTCCCATTTGAAGTCAGTTGGTTCGATGCGATTTTTACATCGGTCAGATCGAATGTCATCTTGCCTTTTTCAACATTCCCTCTGTAAGCGAAAGTAGTGCCGTTGTTTCCGGTTCCGTTTCCTGAAAAAGAGTAACTGTTGCTTCCGGAAGTAACTGCTACGTTCTCCAGCAATGTTGCGGCTTCCCCGGGGAGGACGTAATGCAGTGTAATGGTTGCCGCATTGTTACCGGTTAGTTTGAAAGAGACGTCCTTACCGATGAACTCACGTCCACTGTAAGTCAGGTTCAGTGTATTGCCACCTTCCGGTGTACTCAACTTATTGGAATAGATTCCGTTTAATTCGGAACCGCCCTCATCATCATTGTCATCGCAGGCAAACAGGAAGGGGACCATGCAGATAACATAAAGAAAGTTGCGCAATAAATACTTGTTCATTTACTTTTCTTTTTATTGTTTAATTTTGATGATACAAAGTACTGATATAACTTTGTACCAAACAATAGCTATCTTTCAGAATCAATATTCCATTATTAAGAATCGACATTTCGGAGGTGTAATAACTATCTGTATATTAGTGTATGGTAAAATGACATTATTAATAATAGAATATCGAATGTGAAAAATAGACATTGACGGATATGTTTATATCTCCTTTCTTTGCTCTCATTATGTTAATGAGTATATTGTTAGGATTTTTAGCCTTTTTGGTCCGGATGCTTTTTAAAAGGAAGGTAGCAGGTAAAAAGGTAAGTGAGGCTTGTGAGGTAAAAGAACAATGTCTCCCGGATAGCAAAGAAGGCAAAGAAGTCTGATTTGTGATGAAAAAACTACGTGTAAAATATTGAAGAATGAAAATACTGCTTGTAACAAGAGGATCGCAAGGTGATGTACTGCCTTATCTGGCTGTAGCCCGCGAGTTGGTTAAACGGGGTCATGAGGTAACGGTAAATATTCCCCATGTTTTTGAGGAAATGGCAAAGAAATATCCTGTAAAAGTCGTTTTGCAGGATTTTGATAATATTGGCGGGATGATGGCCGACGCAGCCGAGAATAAACAGAGTTTTAAAAGGATTGTCGAGTGGACGCGCGAGGCGATAGACAAACAGTTTGTGCAGGTAATTCCGCTTTTGGAACAGAACGATGTTCTTGTAGCTGCTAATACTGAATTTGCCGCTACGGGGATTGCCGCGTATTGCAAGAAGCCGTTCGTCCGCACTTCTTTTGCACCTTTTCTTCCGGGCGAGAAAATGCCGCCTCCTGCTTTTCCTTATCCGAAACCCAATCCGATCATTACACCTAAATTGCTTTGGCTGATGATGAACCGGGTATCCAACTATATGGTGAAGGATACGATAAACAAGAACCGTCGGAAATACGGATTGGCTCCAATCAGTAACTTTGGGGAGGATGCCGCAAAGAATAGTGATAACTTCTTATTGTACAGTCGATATCTGGGACATACCGATCCCGTCTGGGACAAACGTTTTCGCTGGAATATAGGCGGGTATTGTTTCAATGATACCTTTGAATATGATGAAGAGGCTTATCAGGAATTGATGGCTTTTATCAAAAAGGAACAGACACCGGTTCTCTTTTTTACGTTAGGTAGCTGTACATCGAACGACCGGGAGCGCTTTTGCGGTATGCTGGCCCGTATCTGCAAACGGAAGCAATACCGGCTGGTGGTCGGTTCAGGTTGGGCAAAGACCGGAGAGACGTTGCAGGGGAATGAACAATTGTTCCTGATGCAAAAGCCGATTCCGCATCATCTGATTTTCCCTCATTGCGACGCCGTGATTCATCATGGTGGAAGCGGAACGACGCATAGTGTGGCACGTGCCGGGAAACCTCAGCTGATCACTCCTTTACTTCTGGATCAGCCTTATTGGGGGTATCGGGTCCAGGTGCTCGGAGTCGGCCCGGAAAGAGTGAAGATCGCAAAGGTATCGGAAAGTGAACTGGAGCAAAAAATGGGTGACTTGATCAGCAATCCCGAATATAAAAAGAATGCAGCGATGCTCAGTGAGCAAATTGAAAGTGAAAAAGGAATCGAAAACATCTGTAATTATATAGAATCTTTGGCACGATAACCCGTTTTTTACCGCAGTTTGTTCTTGTTGAAATGTGGTCCAGCCTTGAAGATAAAAAAGAAAGTGGATAAAACTGTCAGGCAGGCTCCAAACAGATAAGCGTGGTTGAATCCACCGAATTCCTGTGCGATACTTCCGCCGATCATTAATCCGATTCCGATACCGACATCCCAGCTAGTGAGGTAGGTGGAAGTTGCCGTTCCGCGCTGGCTGTTGGGTGCCAGATTGACAAACAGGGTGTTGAATGCCGGGAACATGGTTCCGAAAGCAACACCTTGTGATAAAGCGATGGCTATATATAAATAGGAAGTGAACGTCGGATTCCATTTCATCAATGCATCGAGGGAAGCGAGCGCAAAGAAACTGGCACATGCCAGATACATCCCCAATGTAATAACCAGTGTGATACGCCCTTTATCTACTTGCCGGCCGGAAAACAGCCTGGAAGTCGCGAGTCCGATCGCCATAAAGGTGAAATAAAGTCCTGAATTGACAGATATACCGATCTCGTCGGCATACATTGCCACATAGGTGGTTGTCATCCCGTAAGGAATGGAAAGCATTAGTAGTGATATTCCTGCCCAAAGGCCTTTTACCAGGAAGAAGCGGTCGAGCGAAATCGGTTCTTTCTTTACCGGTTGCTTGTAAGGCGTTTTAACCAGATAAGCCATGATAAATCCCAAGAAGCAGGAAACCAGCGAGCAACTGAAAATCACTTCATAACTGAAACTGTTATGCATGAACAATCCGATCATCGGACCGAAACTCATTGCCAGATTATTCGCCATCCCGTAATATCCAATTCCTTCGCCACGACGTGAAGAAGGAAGAATGTCGATCACGATCGTATTACCCGATACCGTGACCATCCCGAATGCGAATCCGTGAAGAATACGCAGCACAATGAAAATACTCAACACGCTGGCAATCATATATCCGGCGAAGATAACCATGAATATGGCATACGCTAACAGATATAACGGGCGACGGGCAAAGGTATCCAGCAGATATCCGGAAAACGGACGGATACAAAGACAGGCTATCGTATAACAGGACAGAATAAACCCGATCATCGACTTATCCGTCATAAACCGTTCCTGTAAATAGAAGGGCAGGATTGGCAGTATCAGGTAAAATGCAAAAAACAGCAGAAAATTAGCCGTTAATATGTAGCAAAAACCGGGTGATAATAACTTGTCTTTCGTCATAGCAGTGAATAGTAGAATGGTATTATTTGAAACCTAACTTATCAAAAAGTTCCCTCTCTTCTGTTGTCGCATTCTTTACCGTATAAGCGGCAAACTCCCGGGGATGATGATAATTTGCCCGGAACCATTCGAACTTTTCCGGCGTTTCCCTCAATGCTCTGTCTACACCAAGCGGACTAAAACTTTTAAGTATTGCGTGTTCGATACGATGTTCCGTCACTCCGGCGAGATCGATAACAGGGTCGGTAGGCTCTGACGGCATAACTTCTCTTAATTTCTCTATTTTCACACCGAAGAAACGTTCGATGTTTTCCAGGCAGGTACGAGTCCCGTTGGCTTTGCCATCAGCGGAGAATCCGGCAATATGGGGGGTGGCAACGGCTGTAAGACTTAACAGTTCCCGGTCGATCGCCGGTTCGTTTTCCCAGCAATCTATCACTGCTTCGCTGATTTTTCCTGATTTCAGAGCTTTTATCAATGCCGTCGTATCGTGTACAGCTCCTCTTGAAGCATTTACAAACCAGGGCTTTTTACGTGTTTTGTTGAAAAAAACTTCGTTGGCAAGGTGACGGGTTGCAAAAGGTCCTTCTTTTGTCAATGGTGTATGGAAGGTGATGATATCAGCTTCTTCTGCGATCGTATCCAGCGAAACGAATCCTGCCGCTCCCTCTTCTTCTGCTCGTGGCGGGTCATTACGCAAGATATGTAAACCGTAAGCCGTACACAGTTTTTCCAGTTCTTTCCCGACATGCCCTACACCGACTATCCCGATCGTTTTTCCTTGAAGCGTTTCTCCTCTGCGAAGGGCTATCGTGATAAGTGAAGCCAATACGTATTGTGCAACCGAGACAGCATTGCAGCCAGGTGCATTTTTCCAGGTGATACCTGCTTCATCACAATATTTTATGTCGATATGATCGAAGCCGATAGTCGCTGTAGTGATCAGTTTGACACGGCTACCTTGGAGCAATTCGCGCGTACATTTGTCGATGCTTCGTACAATGAGAGCATCTGCGTCGTGGATGGTTGAAGGAGTAAACTCGTTTGAGTTGAGGTATTTTATTTCTGCGATTGGTTCGGCTACGCCTTTTAGGTATGGGACCGTGTTGTCAGCTACTATTTTCATTTTATATGCTTTTTGCAGGGCAAAGATAGAGATTATTTGCGGAATAGACTGGTAGGTGATGGCTTGAAATCAGCATATCCATTGATAGATTATCGAAAAAGATTTTCTACCTTTGTCAACAGTATTTACAGAAAGCAAAACGATTATTTATGAATTTCAGCGAACAGTGTTACCGGATATTTGAACAGGCTACGAAAGCGTATCATGTTTCTGATGATGTGGATGCAACCATGCATAATCCGTATGAGGTAAAAAGTATAGAGTTTTATCTTTATTTGAAAAACTGGATTGATGCGGTACAGTGGCATCTGGAAGATATCATCCGTAATCCGGCAATCGATCCGGTGGAGGCAGTGGCTATCAAACGCCGTATAGACAAGTCTAATCAGGATCGTACCGACTTGGTGGAATTGATCGACAGTTTCTTTCTGGATAAATACAAAGAAGTGAAAGTATTGCCGGATGCGACGATCAATACGGAAAGTCCGGCATGGGCGGTCGACCGGTTGTCTATCCTGACATTGAAGATTTATCATATGGCCGAAGAGGTTAGCCGTCCCGATGCAACTCCCGAGCATAAAACGAAATGTGAAGAAAAGCTGAACGTGTTGCTGGAACAGAAGGTTGACCTGTCAACGGCTTTGGACCAGCTACTGGCTGATATTAAAGCCGGACGTAAGTACATGAAGGTGTATAAACAAATGAAAATGTACAATGACCCGGCATTAAACCCTGTGTTGTACGGGAAAAAATAAAACGGAATGAAAGTATATCATGGCAGCAGCACTGGAGTCGTTAATATATGAAAGGAGTTACGAGTTATGAAAAATGTATTCTTTCCGGATGAAGTAATAACGAAAGAGGATGTTTTCTATGTCTGTAGCCTGATTGAACGTATTGCACGTCGTTTGAAACAGCCGAACCGGTATGTCGTGAATTGTATGGGGAAACAGGCGCTGGCCGAGAAATTATCCCTGGCAAATGTTATGCACAGCGAAAACCAGCAGGCTGTCGTTGAACGTTTGATTGATGAATTCCGGTTGCAGGAAGGTAATTATGATGTGACAAATGTCAATCCGGCATTGGTCGATCATATTCCGACCGAGCAGGATATGGGAAAAGTTTATATGCGCCTCGTGTTGTCAACTCTCTATTCCTGGGAGGATTATGCAGATGCTATTTTACGTGTATATAATGATAAAATATGCCGTACGATAGATAATTATAATGGAAGTGCTTATTATGAACCTTCCTATTATTTAACCCGATGTTATTATAGCGGAACATTTAATTAACTCATTGCAAAAATACTTGTTATGCGACTCTCTGCATGGGTATTTTGCCTGGTTTCGATAATTTTCTCTGTCGCAAAAGCGAATTATACTGAATGATCTTGATGGCAAATTGATGTTGTTTTTAGGAATAACATATCTTATTGTCTTGTTTTGAGCGGTTGCTGTGACTGTAATGTCTGTCAGAATAATGGAAATAGAATAGCTGGATATACAATATTTAACACTAAGCCTGTTTATATGAATTTCCAATCACCGTTTTAAATGAATTGTCATCTCGTTTAAAACGAATTTTTTTTCATTTTAAATGAGATGAGAGTTTATTTAAGACGAAATATTTGTTAAATTCAGTCGGTGAAACTTTTTTGATGAGCCTTTTTTCCTTTAAAAACTATGCTGTACAGCAGATTTAGATTCCAGATGTAACGAAAAGTTGTATTGGGTTTAAATATCTAATTCATATATTTATTTAATCTTTTATATCATCATTTATGGGTATAGACTATTGATGGATCAAAAAGCTGTATTTGTATAGTGAAAGCCTGAATAAGGATATTTGCTATCTTCTCCTGGGCGAGATAAAAAGCGCTGTGTCTGGTCAGGACTACATATAGCTTATTGGCGATAGGGGTAATTTGACATTTTGATAAATACGACGATATCCTGTCGTAACAATGATTGCCGTGACAATATGACAACGGCATGTAATGAATTCAGATAACTTATTCCGGAAATAATTTATATCTTTGTGAACAGTATTGATAGAAGTTACGAATCATGAAAATGTATTAAATTCATTACATGGCAAAAATACTTGTTATAAGACTTTCTGCTATTGGCGATGTTGCTATGACGGTTCCAGTGATCTACTCTGCCGCCAAAGCAAACCCCCAACATACGTTTACTGTACTTACGCAGGCTTTCCTGATACCTGTTTTTATGAACCGTCCGGCAAATGTGGACGTGATCGGTATCAATACGAAGGCGGCAGAAAAGACATTGGGCGGATTGCTCCGGTTTGCCTCTGCGTTGGTCAAGTATGAGTATGATGTCGTATTGGATTTGCATAATGTGATCCGTACCATGATTATCCGAGGTATGTTCCGGATAAAAGGGAAAAAGGTTTATGTTGTGGATAAGGCAAGGAAGGAACGGAAACGGCTGACCGAGCGTAATCATAAGGAACTGAAACCCTTGCGTCCGGTGATAGAACGCTATGCCGATGTGTTCCGTGCTGCCGGTCTGAACTATACGGAAACTTTCACATCCCTTTATGAGTCGAAGCCGGCCGATTTGTCGGCTATGGAAGCCGTGGCCGGAACAAAGACCGGTAAATGGATCGGAATTGCCCCGTTTGCCAAGCATCGCGGAAAAATCTATCCGGTGGACGATATGGAACAGGTTGTCGCCCGCTTGTCGGAAAATGAAGATTATACGATCTTTCTGTTGGGAGGTCGTGGTTATGAAGAAGCTGTTTTGGAGCAATGGGCATTCCAGTATCCGCGTGTAAAAAGTGTTGTCGGTCGTTATTCGCTGGATAACGAACTTGCCTTGATCAGCCGGTTGGACGTATTGCTTTGTATGGACTCAGCCAATATGCATTTCGCTTCTCTGGTCGATACAAAAGTGATTTCGGTCTGGGGAGCAACGCATCCCTATGCCGGATTTTACGGTTATCATCAGGACCCGAAAAATGCCGTTCAACTCGATCTTCCTTGTCGTCCCTGTTCTGTTTTCGGCCAGAAGCCTTGTTTCCGGGGGGATTGGGCGTGCATGACACAGATTACGCCGGAGATGATTGTGGAGATAATTAAGAGTGTTATATGATGAAATTAGAAATAAATCCTAAGTATAATATGCTTGCTTCATTTGTTCGAACTATCCCTGAACAATTTGATGATTTAGGATTAGTGATTTATGAAGGACGTAATATTCTTCGTAAATGTGTGGTTGGTGATTTGCATTTAGTTATAAAATCGTTTGCGCCTCCTCATATAGTTAATCGTTTTGTATATGGGAATCTACGAAGGTCGAAAGCTTTTCGTTCTTTTCATTATGCTCTTTTATTGGGAGAAAAAGGTGTAAATACACCTGAGCCAGTTGCTTATATTGAACAATATAGAATGGGGTTGGTTCATTCTTATTATATATCTTTGGAATCTCAGTTTACTCGTAATTTGAGAGAATTTTGGTTTATTCCAGAGATAGGAGAACGGCGTCCCGTATTAAAAGAATTTGGGATATTTACAGCACAGATGCATGAGAAGGGCATTTTGCATCTTGACTATTCTGCTGGGAATGTTCTTTTTGGTATGAAAGATGGAAATGTTTCTTTTGATATAATAGATATTAATAGGATGCGTTTTGATAAGGTATCAGAGGAGGTTGGATATAAAAATTTTGCACCTTTATGGTTGACAGATGATGCTTATGTAGAGATTGCAAGAGCGTATGCAAAAGAAAGAGGTTTTAATGAAAATAAGGCGGTAGAGCGAATTTTATATTATAAGAATCAGTTTATGGGAAAATAGGAGTTGAATAGATGTAAAAAGAACCAAAAAAAGAGTAAAATGGATGAATCTTCGTAAGTTTAAAGGCTTATCTTTGACATAATAATTAAAAATAAAATATGATGAAAAAAAAAGGCATTTTATTGGGCGTTTTCTCTTTTTGCAGTAAGTTTAATTTCTTGTAATCAAGAAATAGATGAATCTATAAAAAAATTAGAGTTAGATGTTGCTCAGAGTACAAGATCTTTGAATATAGTAAAAGAAGACACCTTGGTTCAGAATTATGAATTCTTGTATAAGGGAAAAGCTTATGAAACATCTTTATTGGTTGTTGATGATTCGATTGTGTCTGTTGAAAATAAAGAGGTTGAGGATTTGTTTCTAAGTTTAAATGCATTACCTGATTTGGTTACTTACGTACATCGTAATGGTGAAATTGAATATTTTGATGATAGGGAAGAACTTCTTTTGGTGTTACCATCTATAGTTAAAAATGAAGAAAATGATGTTAAACTATCTAAGGTGATATCTAATGGAATTGTAGACAACCCGGCTTGTGATCCTATAATGAATGGCTATTATGCTAATTTGTTTTTGTGTGATGATCATAATTATGGAGGAAAGGTTCGTCATGTCCTTTTATCTACAGCAAATAGGGATACTGTTGTCAATCATTTGAAGCCTGGCTATGATATGAATGATAAGACTACTGCTTTTTGTGCTTATAGTTTCGGTGGAAATACTTTGTTTGAATTATATGAAGATGATCATTTGAAAAGTCATTGTTTGTCTTTTACATGTTATAGTAAAGATGCACAAGTTATGAATGGTCCATACTCGACGTCGTTTCAATGGTTGCCTTATGGAGCTGTTATTGCTCCAAATCTGAAAAATATACAGGTAGAGGGAACAAAGAGGTCTACTTGGAATGATCGAATAACTTCAGTAAAAATAACTAGGCTTTAATTAGACAAAGTGGAAATTTAGTGGAAGGATGCAATAGAAAGTAGTATCTTGAAGGTTTAAAGTCAAGTATAAAAAACAGGCTCATAAAAGTTTTTACAACTTTCGGAGTCATGCCTTCATTGAAATGATTTTATAGTATGATATTCAATACACACATGGGGTATGCTACCTTTTTTTCGGCGTCACCTTGGCTTTGGAGAGGTGACATTGTAGGGTGACGCTGAAAAAGAGGAATGGAGTCTTTGTTTATATAATGAAAATCAAAAGGTTTGATTAAAAAGATGAAGGGCGACGCTGAAATTTGTATAAACATTTATTGTGTAGATAGGTAGGAGTGGCGAACAAGTACCTACCTGTTCGTTATTCTCTGCCTACCCGTTGGAAGAAAAGCGTAAGTTTCTCAAAAACTGACAAGTGATTTTAGGAATAGACTTCATATCCTATCAGCGCATACCCTAATAAAGTATGGTTCAATATTCTATAAAAAGTGAGGGCGTACGTTATAGGTAATGCAAACAGTATCCTTATCAAATTCTCTAAGCTATATTGGAAACAATAGAAATTGAGTGAAGATAGGCGTATGTTCAGGGCAACCACACCAAATTGTTTGAAAAGGGGGCAGCAAAGACTTTTGGAGATTCAAAAAGCCCTCGTTTTTTGTAAAAAATCAATCTCCCAATGGAGTTTTATAAATTTAATTTCACCTTTCACTGCCTATAACATATTGTAAAGCAGTTATTTGCTGTGAAGGGAGAGTGAAGGGGTGATAAATGTTGTTTCGAACAAAAGCGTACGGCTTTTCCCAAGAATACGTACGGTTTTTCCCCTATATTCCGGCAGATTATACCCTGTAAAGTAGCGTCCGGTCCCCTATATCCTATTGGTATGTACGTTACATCATGCTGGTACTACTATCCCATCCGGTCGGCATCGTAGTGTCAGCACAACTTACATGACTGTGTGAAGGAGGGTGGTTTCCCAACGGACAGGCATCGGTTGGCCAACGGATAACTATCCGTCCCTAAACGGATGCCTACTCACCGGAAGGTTTCCTGTTACGGTTCACCAAACAGTAGTAAAAAGGCTGGGTTTACTACAAGAAGTTATAATACAGTATGTTACATGTGTGAAGGGAGAAGTGTGAAAATCATGGAGGGGGAAGATTGTTTCCGTCGCGGACTTTCTTATGGCTTTAAACTACCATTTCAATCATATAAAACGGTGTTTTGTGTCGGCAAAAACGGCACTTATCAGAAAAAGAACAGTTCCCCATCCGTTTTCTTTCGGGCGAGAACTGTTTTGGTGCGGTTGCCCTGGCGTATGTTTGGGTGTATTTCAATTATTCAGAAACTAGGTGTAAAAAATAATGATCTCGCAAAACAAAGATTTGTATAGGTAGGCATATGTATGTTTTTTCTCCTTATATCCGGTAGGTTATGCTTCTAATCTTTTTCAGCATGGGGTTTTGGGGAAAGTTTTGATGAATATAACTGACTTGTTTGTGGGTAAGGCGTTTCATTTCATGATTTCTCATAAAGCTATCGACTCTTTTTTCAAATAATTCTCCACCATATACAGGATATCTGCTGGACTCTTCATTATATTCATTATAAATGGGTTGTTTGAATATGTCGTTTTTAACCAGGTAGCATTGGTCTGAAAAACCATATCCAATATAAAAGTTTTCTGTTTCATCAATGGATTCGTGTGCAGCTTCTTTATATTTATGGTTCCATACAGGATTGGCAACGGCAAAGTCCGTATGTTCGTTCATTAGTTTGATTGCCTCTGAAATCCAATCAGTAGAAGGTGCTTTCTCCATTCTTGCGTCACTTGAGAAATGTAGATGATAAGTTGTTTTACTTAGGTAAATCCCAACAAGTTCAGCTATCGAATAGTAATATCCTTTTCCAAATGAATTTTTGTCAATCTGAAAGAAATCAAGAGCTTCCTGGGCATAATTTTCAGCAACATAGTAGGCGTCGATAACTCCTTTTCTAATTTTCTTATCTGCGAATTTGCATACCAAAGGAAGGTCGTTGACATTATTGATAATTAATTGTTTATGTTGAAATACCGTATTACATCTTTGTATCATTTGATCCAAATAGGGAGTTTGTAAAAGGAACTCCCAGTCATTCTCATAACATTTGGTTTCGAAAGTAATTGTATCCATTTTCTATTTTATTTTAATTCCGGGTCTATCTCGTTTTCAGAAATTCTGGATTCCCATATTTTGGCAATAGTTGCAAATTTATAAAATGCATTTAATCCGCAATAAGTTAATCCAGCTTTGCCATCTCGAAAACCACCTTTTAATATATAAAGTTTGAAAAAGCGAAAAGTCGTTTCTCCGATTAATGACCAGAAAGGATATTTATTGTTTTTGCGCTTATCCAATTCATTGTCAGTATATTGGTTGGTTTTTCGTATATTTGTTGAAACAGAATCATTTGCCAGATGTATAAAAGCCAGGTCTTTTCTATTTGAAGGGATGACTTCTATTTTCCCTTTTATTTGTGGCTGAGAATGTATGGAAGAAGGCCAATAAGTATTTTCCTTTTTTACAAAACGCAGCAAGTAACTTGGATAAACACAATGCATAAAGCGTCCCATGAAATAATTTTTCATAGGGATGCGAATACCAGAAAGACAGTTTTCTTCTTGAATTCGTTTGTATAAATAATCTTTTAATGCTGGAGGAACTATTTCGTCTGCATCAATGATCAATACCCAAGGATATTTGGCAGATTGTATAGCGTAATTACGTGCAGGCTCAACATATCCGATATTCTCGTGATAGATAATTTTGCAATTATATTTTTGTGCAATTGGAATTGTATTATCTGTACTGTACATATCACAGATAAGTATTTCGTCAAATCCTTTTACAGCTTTTAATACTCTTTCGAGATATTTTTCTGCATTATAAGTATTTATGACAACGGAGATTTTCATATTTGATCAAAATTGTATAATCGGTTTCCAAAACTTTTTCATTTTTCTTTTGTACCATGAATGACATCCGAAGGGGAGTTGATGGTTGTTTAATTTATAGCAATATCTCGGATATTTATCGAAAGCAAATCGAAGGGCTTCCTTTACTTCCGGATAAATAAAGCCGTCTGCTTCAGTTGCCCAGAATACATCTTCATTATAAAGATGATGCCGCTTTTGTGACAAGTAAAAACGGATTAAGTCAACCTGTTCTTGAGTGACTCGGTAATGGCTGGCTACTTTGCGTAAAGATAGTCCTCCATTGCCTATTTTATTGTATAAGTCTTGTTTGGATGGTTTGCCTGTTGATTTTTGATACCGATGTATAAGAGACATAATGATTGAAATAATCGGCAATCGGTAGACCGGTTTTTGAAGCCAGGGAGCACCGATATAATCATATCCTTTATTACACCAATCCGACAGCTCGTCATGAAAGACAAACGCATCTAATTGATAAATCAGTATGTATTGGCTGTCAAGAAAACGTTCGTAAAACTCGGATGTGAGCATCAAATGGTTGTAACCGCTGATTCCTTTGAAATAGTTATCATCGAATGAGGTTACTATCAATTTCGGAAATTCAACTTGTAATTCAGACAGGTTCAGGGAAAAAGGTTTGATTACAACTAATGGATAAGAATGCAAAACTTCGTATGCCTGCGTTAATGAACGCATTTCCATTTTGGAAAACGTATTCTTATAAATGGGTATGACAACTTTCACTAAATCCACTTTTGTTCTTGTTAAATAACTTGTTATTGAGGACAAAGATATAGTTTTTCTTTGTTTTAATTATCTTTGTGCAATTTTGATATGAAAGTTTCATATATAATGGACAAAATGAGAATAGCAATTATCGGCCTCGGATATGTAGGTTTGCCATTAGCGCGTTTGTTTGCTACTAAATATTCGGTTGTTGGTTTCGATGTGAAACAAGAACGGGTTTCAGCGTTGAGTTTAGGGGAAGATACCACGAAGGAGGTGTCGGAAGAGTCGTTGAAATCGGTTTTATCAGACCATTTGCCGGAAGAAGGGGAAACAGGACTTTATTTTACTTCTGATCCGGAAGATCTGGTTTCCTGTAATTATTATGTAGTGGCTGTTCCTACGCCAGTCGATACGCATCACAGTCCTGATCTGACCCCATTGTACCGTGCCAGTGAAACTGTAGGTAAAGTTTTGAAGAAAGGGGATATTGTTATCTATGAATCAACTGTTTGTCCGGGCATTACAGAAGAGGAATGCGTTCCGATTCTTGCAAAGACTTCAGGATTGGTATATAATGAAGACTTTTTTGCCGGTTATTCTCCTGAGCGTATCAATCCGGGGGATAAGGAACATACGGTAGAGAAAATTATGAAAGTAACCTCCGGCTCCACACCGGATGCGGCGGAGAAGGTAGATGCGCTATACCGTTCTGTAATTACAGCCGGAACATTTCCGGTATCCAGTATCCGCGTGGCAGAAGCATCTAAAGTGATTGAAAATACGCAGCGGGATATTAATATTGCTTTTGTAAACGAGTTATCTAAAATTTTCCATCTGTTGGATATAGATACAAACGAAGTGTTGGCTGCTGCCGGAACGAAATGGAACTTTCTGCCGTTCAGACCGGGGCTGGTTGGAGGTCACTGCATTGGTGTCGACCCTTATTACCTGATCCGGAAAGCGCAGGATTACGGATATCATCCCGGTCTGATCCTGTATGGGCGTCGTATCAATGATACGATGGGCGAATATATAGCTAACCGTGTGGTGAAATGTATGATTAAAAAGGATGTACCGGTTAAGAATGCGGAAGTGCTGGTGCTGGGTTTTACATTCAAGGAAAATTGTCCGGATGTGAGGAATACAAAAGTAGGGGATGTTGTCCGTGTATTGAAAGATTACGGCATCAATGTCTCCGTGTATGATCCTTGGGCTCGTGCGGAAGAAGTCCGGGATGAATATGGAATAGAGTTGACCGGCTCTTTATCCAAAGGCAGGAAGTATGATGTGATTGTACTGGCTGTGGCTCATAAAGAATTTCTGGAACTTGACATCCCGTCGCTTGTCAGTGAAAATCACGTAGTATATGATGTAAAAGGTTGTCTGAATCCGGAATGGGTGGACGATCGGCTGTAAATTAAATCCACAACATATAGAATGAAAACAAACATACTTTTTTCCTTCCTTGTTTTTTGCTGTAGCTTTTTTACAATCTTTCCTGCCAATGCAGATTGGAGGGATAAAATACCCTTGTTAAAGTATTCTCCCCGTTATTTTGGAGCGAATGCCTTCCCTTTTCCGGAATTGATGGGCGGGAAGTTATCTCCGCGCTGGGAGGTCGAATTAAGAGGTGAATATCATAAAATGACCGGGGATAAGACGAAAGACGTTTTTGCCCGTTTGTATATCCCTATAGCCAAAGGACGTGCCGGTGTATCGCTTTACGGGGTGATTCAGGAATGGTACGAAACATCACCGGAAGTGCGTGACGAGCGTAATGCTGTCGATGTGAAATCTCCGATCCCTTGTCATGGGGATTTTATATTGAGTTGCCATTATCAGGTGCTGAAAAGTGAGAAATGGGTGGATATCGTGGTAAATGCAACTCTGAGAACAGCCAGTGGGGGACGTTTGTGTGATGCCCGTTATACAGATGCGGCTGCTTATTGGTTCGATTGTAATATCGGACGGACGTTGTGGCAGAATCCGGAAAAAAATGCGTCTGTCCGTTTACAGGGAATGGCCGGTTTTTACTGCTGGATGACGAACGATCTGATACATCGGCAGAATGATGCTTTGACATATGCGATAGGGGCACAGGCTACTTATCGTGGTTTTACATTGAATTGTGACTATACAGGCATAAAGGGGTACAGAGGAGACGGGGACAAACCGATGATTGTCCGCTCAAAACTCAATTATGAGATAAAAAAGAACATTATCTCTTTCGGTTATAAACACGGTATACAAGATTATCTTTACGATAGTTTTTCGTTGGCCTATATCCGCTGTTTCTGAAAACCATCTTGAAGGAGGATTTTTCTGTTATTTCCGTCCGAAATCAGCCGGAATTTCCCCCCACACCGAAGTCTCCCATTTCAGGATCGTTGTAGTATAGGTGTTTGTATTCAGCCATTTCTCGGCACGTTCGATCAGATCGAAGATTTGCTCGTTGACAGGTTCACGTTCCAGCAGAGTCTTGCATTTCTTCTTTTTGACCCAACTGATCGCATTACGGCTATCCGAATAAATAGGCAGGTTGCTTCCTTTTTGCTTTAACAGTGCCAGGCCATGAACGAGTGCCAGAAACTCGCCGACGTTGTTTGTCCCTTTTTTCAAAGGTCCGATATGGAAAATCTCTTGTCCGGTGGCTGTGTAAACACCCCGGTATTCCATATCCCCCGGATTTCCGCTACAGGCGGCATCTACCGCCAGGCTTTCGTTGATCGGTTTTCCGACAGGTGCTTTCGGTGCCAGATTGGCGGCAGCTTTGGCTGACGAAGCAGTTCTCAGGTAATGGGTATATCCTTTCTCAAAGGCTTCAACGGCCTCTTCGCGGGTTTCGAACGATTTGTATTTCGCTCCTTCTTGTCCTTCCACCTGCATTTTACACTCTGCCCAGTTGTCGTAAACACCTGGGTTAAGTCCTTTCCACACGACATAATATTTGTTCTTCGCCATCTTCTGTATTCTTCGGATATGATTTGCAAAGGTAATATTTTGTTACTTTTCTATTGAAAGAAAAGTAATGAAGAAAAAAAACTTTACATTTGCGGTAAACAATCATATACGAGATGAAGCGTATTTTTTTGATAGGTTATATGGGAGCCGGAAAGACGACGGTCGGCAAAGACCTGGCCAAACGAATGGGGCTTTCTTTTATTGACCTGGACTGTTACATAGAAGCCCGCTACCATAGAACGGTCGGGCAGATATTTGCTGAAAAAGGGGAGGCGGCTTTCCGTGATATTGAACGGCGGATGCTCCACGAAGTGGCCATGTTTGAAGATGTACTGATCTCCACTGGCGGTGGTGCTCCCTGCTTTTTTGACAATATGGAGTTTATGAACGAAACAGGCTCAACCGTTTATCTGAAGGTGTCGGTGGAAGAGTTGGCTAAACGTCTTGAAATCTGTAAATCGACTCGCCCCGTACTGAAAGGACGTTCCGGTGATGAGTTGGTTGCATTTATTGCCGAAAGCCTGGAGAAAAGAACTCCCCATTATATGAAAGCTTCAATCGTGTTTGATGCCGAAGTGATGTTGACGGAAACGGATGTGCATGAGATTTCGGAAGCATTGGAAAAAATAGTATAATATATAATGTAAGGCAGTTAGGAATTGCCGGCCGTGGAATCGTATTATGGAAGCAACAGGAGACAAACAGCTTCAGGGTTCATATATTACCCAGGAACTGTTGAAGGAATTGAATAAGGTAGGTAATCGTTTACTGATTGGTATCCCTTGTGAACGGAAAGAGGGGGAAAAGCGGCTTGCGCTTACTCCTGAGGCTGTTGACATGTTGACCGATCGCGGACATCGTGTATTGGTAGAGTCGGGTGCCGGGTTGGGGATCAATTACTCCGATAATCACTATTCCGAGGCTGGTGCCGAGATTGTCGCTACTCCGGCGGAAGTTTTTCAGGCGGATATTATTTTGAAGATACTTCCTCCTTTACCTCAGGAAATCCTGTTGATGAAACCTCGTTCTACTGTCTTTTCCATGGTGCAACTCAATCTGTTTGCTCAGGAAGCTTTTGAACTGATGATGGCCAAACGTATTACGGCAATCGCTTATGAACTGATGTCGGACGATCAGAAAAGGTGTCCTATCCTGAATGTTATTTCAGAGATAGAAGGGACAGCTTCTATTACCATTGCTTCCGAATTGCTGAGTAATACCCAGGGAGGAAAAGGTATTTTGCTGGGAGGAATCCCCGGAGTGTCACCGACTGAGATTGTGATCGTCGGTGCAGGAAATGCAGGAACCGTGGCTGCCCGTGCTGCTTTGGCGCTAGGTGCATCCGTTAAGGTTTTCGATGATGATATCAACAAGCTGCGCACGATTCAGCAAGTATTGGGGCAAGGTTTGTTTACTTCGACTTTTCATCCGAATGTATTGCATAATGCTTTCCGTACGGCGGATGTAGTGATCGGAGCTATGCGGTATATCAATACACGTTACCGTTATGTGATTGCGGAAGAATTGGTCAGGACTATGAAACGGGGTTCTCTGGTGATTGATCTGCGTATCAGTCAGGGTGGTTGTTTCGAGACAACCTGCTGTCTGGCTAAATCCGATCCGACCGTTTTTGAGCAATACGGTGTATTACATTATTGTATACCTAATATAAGTAATCGGGTGGCACGTACCACCTCGATGGCTTTCAGTAATATATTTGTACCCATCTTTCTTGCTTTGGGAGATGCCGGGACAGTCCAGAATATGATAAAGTCGGATGATGGCTTTCGTTCAGGTGTTTACATGTATTGTGGGAAACCTGTAAACAATTACGTGTCTAATCATTTTAATTTATCATCAAATAACCTGGATCTATATCTTTCTGCTTTTTAAGCCTCAAAAGTTTTGAACAAGCCAAGTTTATTCTTTACTTTGCGGAAATCTAACTACAAACAAGCGATTAAGCTAATATAAATAATTATGGCAGAACAAACAAAAGTAACAACGTTGGAGAAGGTTGTGATCCGTTTTTCGGGTGACTCCGGAGACGGTATGCAGTTAACCGGAACGATCTTTTCTAATCTGTCGGCTATTTTTGGAAATGAGATTTCTACATTTCCCGACTATCCGGCGGAAGTACGTGCTCCTCAGGGAACACTGAGTGGTGTATCAGGATTCCAGGTGCATCTGGGATCACGTAAAATTTTTACTCCTGGTGATAAGGCGGACGTTTTAGTCGCTATGAATCCCGCCGCTCTGAAAGTGAATGTGAAGCATATCAAACCAAATGCAATTGTTATTATCGATACCGATTCATTCAAGAAGAGTGATCTGGATAAGGCTTTGTACACAACGGACGATCCGTTCAAAGAACTGGGTCTGAACAGTGTGCAGGTTGTCGCTGCCCCGATCTCTACGATGGTGAAAGACGGTTTGGCAGAGTTTGGTTTGGATAACAAGTCTGCGCTCCGTTCAAAGAATATGTTTGCCCTGGGCCTTGTTTGCTGGTTGTTTGACCGTCCTTTGGAAGAAGCCATGAACATGCTTCAGAATAAATTCGCCAAGAAGCCGGTGATCGCACAGGCTAATATCAAGGCGTTGACAGACGGTTATAACTATGGTCACAATATCCATGCGTCAGTTTCTACTTATCGTATTGAAAGTAAGAAAGCTGAACCGGGATTCTATACGGATGTAAATGGAAATAAGGCTACTTCCTACGGTCTGATTGCTGCTGCCGAAAAAGCCGGCCTGCAACTTTTCCTGGGTAGTTATCCTATTACTCCGGCGACTGATATTTTGCATGAATTATCTAAACGGAAAGATTTGGGCGTAATTACCGTTCAGGCTGAAGATGAAATTGCCGGTATTTGTACGGCTATCGGTGGTAGTTTTGCCGGTTGTCTGGCTGCTACATCGACTTCCGGTCCGGGTTTGGCGTTGAAGAGTGAAGCGATCGGTCTGGCTGTAATAGCTGAATTGCCGCTGGTTATCATCGACGTACAGCGTGGAGGTCCATCAACAGGTATGCCGACAAAGAGTGAGCAGACCGACCTGATGCAGGCGCTTTACGGACGTAACGGTGAAAGTCCGCTGGTAGTGATTGCCGCTTCTACTCCGACAGACTGTTTCGATGCAGCTTACTGGGCTGGTAAGCTGGCTGTAGAACATATGACTCCGGTTATCCTGATGACGGATGCTTTCATTGCAAACGGTTCGTCTGCCTGGAGATTACCTGACCTGGACAACTATCCGGAAATCAAACCGAACTACGTGTCCAACTATCAGGGAGAAAAGCCCTGGAAGGCATATCGTCGTGATAAAGATACACAGGTTCGTTACTGGGCTATCCCGGGTATGGAAGGATTTGCACACCGTTTGGGTGGTCTGGAGAAAGATTACGATACAAGTGCTATCTCGACCGATCCTATCAACCATCAGAAGATGGTTACCACCCGCCAGGCAAAGATCGACAAAATTGCTGATTTCATCCCGGAACTGGAAGTGCTCGGAGATCCCGATGCCGACCTGTTGCTGGTAGGCTGGGGCGGTACATACGGTCATCTGTATGAAGCAATGGAAACAATGCATGAACAAGGCAAGAAAGTGGCTTTGGCCCACTTCAAATTTATCAGTCCGCTTCCGAAGAATACGGTAGAGGTACTTTCCAAATATAAGAAAGTGGTTGTTGCTGAACAGAATAACGGACAGTTTGCCAACTACCTGCGTGGTAAAGTTCCCGGATTCAATCCGTACAGATTCAACCGCGTGAAAGGACAGCCTTTCGTTGTTGCGAGATTAGTTGAGGAATTCACTAAAATATTGGAGGCTTAAAAAATGACAGATATAAAATTCGAACCGAAAGATTATAAAAGCGACCAGTATGTACGTTGGTGTCCGGGTTGTGGAGACCATGCCGTATTGAACTGCTTACACAAAGCGATGGCGGAAGTAGGAGTGGCTCCTCATAATATGGCCGTTATCTCGGGTATCGGGTGTTCTTCCCGCTTACCTTATTATATGAATACATACGGTTTCCATACCATCCACGGACGTGGTGCTGCAATAGCAACAGGTGTGAAGACTGCCCGTCCCGACCTGAGTGTCTGGCTGATCACCGGCGACGGCGACTGTCTGGCTATCGGTGGTAACCATTTTATCCATGCCGTACGTCGTAATGTCGACCTGAACATAGTTCTTTTCAACAATAAAATTTATGGTCTGACCAAAGGACAATACTCCCCGACTTCCGAACGTGGCTTCGTTTCCAAAAGTTCTCCTTACGGAACAGTGGAAGACCCGTTTATCCCGGCTGAACTGGCTTTGGGAGCACGCGGAAACTTCTTTGCCCGGGTGATCGATGTGGATTTGAAGAATACAACTGAAGTATTGGCTGCTTCTGCACGCCATAAAGGTGCTTCTGTCACGGAAGTGCTGGTAAACTGTGTAATTTTCAATGACGGCATTCATAAGAGTATCGTTGATAAGGAATATCGTGCAGACCGTACCATCTTCCTTCGCCACGGCGAAAAGATGATTTTCGGAAAAGAAGGTAACAAAGGTCTTGTGTTGGATGGTCTTAAACTGAAAGCCGTTACGATCGGTGAAGGTGGCTACACAATGGATGATGTGCTGGTTCATGATGCCCATGAAAAAGATACGACACTTCATATGATGCTGGCTATGATGAAAGATGATATGCCTATTGCCCTGGGTGTTATCCGCGATGTGGATGCTCCGGTATACGATGAAGCCGTTCATCAACAGATCGAAGAGGTACAGGCAAAGAATCCTACCCGTAAACTGAAAGACTTCTTAATGAAGGGTGAAGTTTGGGAGGTGAAATAAGATTTTATTATAATAACTGGAATAGGAGGGGTGATCATATGGTCATCCCTTTTTATTTTTATAAGAAAAAGTGAGTATAAATGATCGAAACCTGTGTTTTGAAAGAAAAACGTTATTGGAACAATGAATAAAGATTATACAAAATATACTGCGGAAAAATTGTTGGAAGATGATTTTTTTATCAAATCCAATACTTCTCCGACGTTGGATACGATCAATTTCTGGAAAAGACAGGTTGTAGACGGACTGGATGAACAGGAATATCAGTTAGCTATATTCTTTTTGCGTTCCATAAAGGTAAAAAAAGAACAAATGACAAATGAACGGCAGGATTTATTATGGACAAAGATCAAGGATTCGAATAAGATCCTGCAACTGCAGCGTAGCCGTCGCTTTCGTTCTTTTATGTGGATGGCTGCCGCTAGTGTCGCTGTTTTGATTATATTCTCTATTTCATATATATATACCAATGTAAATAAGACTCCGGATGTAGAAGCTGTTGCCCGGGAAATGGCTGTTACTCCGGATGAGGGAGAGATACAATTGGTTTTATCCGACAAGCAGATTCCGATTAGCGGACAGGAATCTCAAATCGAATATGATGCGAAAGGGACAGTGGCCGTTAATTCGGAAAAGATTGTTGATGTATCTCTGAATTCTGCCAATTCCTCTAAACGGTTGTCAGAGTTTAATCAGTTGATTGTCCCGAATGGAAAACGTTCCACCCTGATTTTAGAAGATGGGACTAAACTCTGGGTGAATGCCGGCAGCCGGATTGTGTACCCGGTTACATTCGCTGATAAAAAAAGGGAGATCTATGTAAACGGCGAAGTTTTTCTGGAAGTGACACCGGATAAAAAAAGGCCTTTTATCGTAAAAACGAAAGAGATGGATGTACAGGTTTTGGGTACTTCTTTTAATGTAATGGCATACGAAACGGACGAATCTTCTTCAGTTGTCCTGGTTACAGGGGCTGTACAGGTGGATACTAAGGATGACGAAGATTTCCGTTTGGAACCTAACAGGATGTTCTCTTATTACCAGGGAGAATGTGACATAAAGGAGGTTAATGTGAATGATTATATTTTATGGAAAGATGGGTTATATACATACAGAAGTGAACATTTGTCAGTAATCCTGGATCGTTTATCCCGTTACTATGGAAAAAAGATTAGCTATAAATTTGATGTGGCAGATTTAAAGTGCTCGGGAAAACTTGATATGCAGGAGGATCTGGAGGTTGTCCTAGATGGGCTGAGCCAAACAGCCCCGATTCTCTATAAGAAAATAGATGAAGAGTATATAGTAGTCAAAGAAGGTAAATAAAAGATTGTATATTAGGTTATTAATTTTTGAATCATATATGTTAACAACTTAAATTGGAAAGCCTATGGAAAAAGCTCGGATGGAAAAATGACAGATCTGTAAATACTAACAAAACCGGATAACACTGCCATGTTATCCGGTTGGATCTCTAAATTAACTAGTTGAAAATAACCATTTAAAAATCAATACAAAGATATGGTAAATAAACGATTCTCCAATCCCTGGAGTGTTAAATATCGAATTATGAAAATCGCTGCCCTATTCCTGATCTTAGGAATAAATGCAAGTTTGGCCAGCAGCACTTATTCGCAATCGGCAACATTGTCTTTGAAAGCGAATAATAAGACAGTGCAGGAGATCTTCTCTGAAATAGAAAAACAAAGCGAATATGTTTTTTTCTATTATGACGGCATATTGGATGTAAACCGGAAAGTGAAATTAGATATCACTGATCAGACTGTGGATATTATATTAAATCTGTTGTTTACAGGAACGGATAATACCTATGTAATTAAAGACCGCCAGATATTTATATCAAAGAAAAAGAATACCGGTTTGATCGGCCCATTGCCATTGAAAGCCCAGGACAGAAGTTCTTTTCGGGGAAAGGTACTGGATGATTTGGGCGAACCTTTGCCGGGAGCGGCTATCCTGGTTGCAGGAAGTACCCGCGGGGTGACGACTGACCTGGACGGTTCCTTTGAACTGGAAGTAAATAAATCGGATAAACTGGTCATTTCTTATTTGGGGATGGAAGATCAGGAAATCGTTATCGGTAATCAGAATGATGTTGTGATCAGAATGAAGCCAAAGGCCGATGAACTGGAAGAAGTGACTGTTGTAGCTTATGGTAAGCAAAAGAAAACCAGTGTGATAGGTGCTATATCAACTATCACCTCCGAACAACTTCAGGTACCGGTTGCGAAACTGAGTACAAGCCTGGCCGGACAGATGGCCGGTATCGTTGCCATACAACGTACCGGTGAGCCTGGTGCCGGAGCAGATTTCTGGATACGGGGTATTAGTTCTTTCGGGGCAAACAATACACCGCTTATACTGGTGGATGGAATAGAACGTTCGATGGATTTGGTTGATCCGGAAGATATTGCTACTTTTTCAATATTGAAGGATGCGACTGCTACGGCTTTGTATGGGGTTCGTGGTGCAAACGGGATTGTTCTGATTACGACAAAGCGAGGAAGGGAAGCCAAGCCTGCTATCAATGCCCGGGTGGAATACGGAATTTCCAATCCGACCGTAACTCCCAAAATGGCGAATGCCTCTCAATGGATGGATTATTATAATGATATCACATTGCAGGGGAACGGACAACTGGCTTATCAGCCAGTAGAATATGATAAACACGTCAATCATACGGATCCTGATTTATATCCGAATGTGGACTGGTGGGATACTACTTTCCGCAATATATCCAACAATATCCGTGCGAATGTAAATGTTTCGGGAGGTGGAAAAAGTGTCCGCTATTATGTTGCCGGTTCGTTTTATAGTGAAAATGGCATTTTTAAACCGGTAAAAAATCCTCAGTATGATCCTCAGGTCGGATATAAGAAAATTAATTTTCGGGCCAATGTCGATATCAATGTAACCCGTCTGACAGAACTGAGCCTTTCGTTGTCGAACCAATATGAAATAAAAAATCGCCTCGGGGTTGCAATGGAAAGTGTTTATAATAATACGCTGGCTGTCCCTTCTGTTGCTGTTGTGCCCGTATTTTCAGATGGTAGTTTATCCCGCCCTATTGTAGGTACTAATCCTTATCTGGACTTGAACTATACAGGGTATTCCGCTGATTTCTGGAACAATGCCCAATCTTTGATCAGCTTGACACAGGATTTTTCATTCATTACTCCCGGCTTGAAAGGAAATGCAAAATTCTCGTGGGATGCCCGTAATGAATCGACGCTGGATAAACGTAAGTCGCCGGTTACGTACGATGCCCTGGGAAGGGATAAGGAAGGAAATCTGATTTTACATCAGAACCGCGACGGTAATGATTTTCTTTCTCTGGCTCGTTCTAACAGAGGGGCACAAACCTGGAATTTTGAAACATCGCTTACTTATGATCAGGTATTCAACGATGATCATCGGGTGAACGGCCTGTTTTTATTCAATATCCGGGAATATACCAACAATTTCCCGACTGATTATATTGCAGCTTTTGCCAATAGAAATATCGGTATTGCAGGTCGTGCTGCCTATTCCTTCAGGGATAAGTATTTCGCTGAATTTAATTTTGGTTATAATGGTTCTGAAAACTTCGCTCCTGGAAAACGTTTCGGTTTTTTCCCTTCAGGTGCTTTGGGCTATATGATCAGCAATGAAGATTTTTGGAAATCCCTGTCGTCTGTGATCTCCTTATTGAAGATTAAAGGCTCTTACGGAGAGATCGGAAATGATAAGATCGGCGGTGATCGTCGTTTTGCTTATAATACCGAGATGCAGTATACGGGAGGTTGGAATTTCGGACGTGATCAGGCAAAGTGGATCGGAGGTATCGCAACCGGACATCCCGGTAACCCGAATGTATCCTGGGAAACTGCCAAGAAGACGGATGTCGGTTTTGAATTGGGACTGTTCCATCGTATTAAACTGAGTGCCGATTATTTTAAAGAAAAACGCGAAGGTATTTATATTCAGCAACAAAGTATTCCTTCGGTAGTCGGTATTAACGTGACGCAGTATGTGAATTTAGGTAAGATGCAGAATCAGGGGATAGATATGACGCTGGAATATGAACAGCAGGTAAATGATGAGTTATATATATCCGGACGTGGAAACTTTACCTTTAACCGTAATAAAGTATTGTATGATGATAAACCGAGTCAGCAATGGCCTTATTTGAATGATGTAGGTTTTCCGATGGATCAACATAGGGGGCTGGTTGCTATTGGTTTGTTTGAGTCGGAGAAAGATATAGCGAACAGTCCGACACAAACCTTCGGTCCGGTACGTCCGGGAGATATCAAATACCGGGATATAGACGGGAACGGGATTATCGACTCAAACGACCGGGTTCCGATGGGATATACGACAATCCCTGAGATCAACTATGGTTTCGGTGTGAGCCTGCGATGGAGACGTTTTGATTTATCCGTATTCTTTCAGGGAGCTACCCATGTAGGGCGTATGATCGGAGGAAGCCAGGTGTACGGTAGTGACGGCAGTATTCTGTCTCTTGGAAACTTCTATGAAGAGGTAGCAGAGAACCGTTGGACTGAATGGAATCCGGATCCGAATGCGAAATATCCCCGTATGTGGATGTCTGCTTTCGACAATAATAAGCAACAGTCCTCCTATTGGTGGCGTGATATGAGCTATATCCGTTTGAAAAATGCGGAGATAGGATATTCATTGCCTAAAGAACTGATACAAAAGATAGGTCTTTCGACAATACGTTTTTATATACAGGGTGTCAATCTTCTGACGTTTAGCGGCTTCAAATTATGGGATCCGGAACTGAATACCGGAACCGGAGGGTTATATCCTCAAATGCGTACGGCTGCTATAGGAATGAATGTTAACTTTTAATTATTAAGCATATGAAAAAATATAAGCATAAATATACAGTAATCAGTCTGTTATACATGATTGGTATGTTGTTTACCGGTTGTGACGGTTTTCTGGATGTAGAGTTGGATAATCAGATTAAACTGGAGGAAGTATTCAATAAACGTTCCACAACCGAACAATATCTGGCACAGGTGTATGGCTTTGTTCCACAGACATATAATTGGCACGAAAATGCAGTCGGAGCTAGTGTTCCCATGAGTGATGAAGCTTTGTTTTCCTGGATGTCCGGGTTGGGGTATCATAGTTTTTTGAATGGAACATGGAGTGTCACGACAACTTCCTATGCAATCTGGAAAAATATGTATCAGGCCATTAATCAGGCTACCGTATTTATGAACCACGTAGATGAGTGTGTGGAGTTGACCCAGAAAGAAAAAGATATAATGAAGGCGGAGGCTCGTTTTTTGAGAGCTTATTTCTATACGCTCTTAATAAATCAGTACGGACCTGTTTATGTTTGGGGAGATCAGGATTCTGATTCCAGCATTCATGCGGAAGATATTGATCGCCACCCGCTGGAAGCAAATGTACAGTTCGTGCTGGAAGAATATGATAAGGCTGCAGAGGTTTTACCTTTACAGATAACGGATCTCAGTTGGTACGGACGTGTAACGAAAGGAGTTGTGTTAGCTGCTAAGGCCCGTTTCTTGTTGTATATGGCGAGTCCGTTGTTTAATGGTTGCTCTTTATATCAAGGGATGCAGAATAAAGACGGAGAATTATTGTTCCCGCAGTCACCAGACCTTGAAAAGTGGCAAAAGGCGGCTGATGCAGCTAAAGCTGTCATCGATCTGGGAATTTATGATCTGGTACGGAATACGGCGGAGACTGATCCGTTCAAACGGGCAATCCGGTCATATATGGGGGTAACATTGGAAAAGTGGAATAAAGAGGTTATCTGGGGGCAATGGCAGACTGATGGAATGTTCATTGTGGTCCGCTGTAATCCTCCTAAGTTCTGTAAGACCGGCTACGGTGGATATTGTCCTTCTATCCGTTTGGTCGATACTTATCCTATGGCTGCTTCGGGGCGCTTCCCTGTCACGGGATATAATGCGGATGGTTCTCCGGTCATAGATCCGAAGTCCGGTTATGTGGAGGATGGTTTTAAGGATAGTTATAAACACCCGTTAGATACTTTCCTACTTGTAAAAGCACATAACAGCTGCGTCGGACGTGATGCCCGTTTTTATGCTTCTGTTTTGGCGAATGGATTTCCTTGGCTGAATCCGGCGATGAGAAAAGATGCTGTTACATTTTTTGATGGAGGTACTTCTTCCTATTCAGGTAGTGGCGATTGTGTAAAGGCCGGATATTCCTGGCGCAGAATGACCGACCCGACTTTGAATACGGACCAGGGTAACTGGGGGCAATTGGTCGCTCTGATCTTTCGTTTAGGTGAAATTTATCTGAACTATGCGGAAGCCTGTAACGAAAAACCGAACCGGGATGAGGCCGAAGCTTTGAAGTATATCAACCTGATCCGTGAACGTTCCGGTTTGAATAAATTGGAGGATGCTTATCCGGAAGTCAAAGGGAATAAAAACTTACTTCGTGAGCTGATCCAGAAAGAACGTATGGTCGAATTGGCTTTCGAGACACTCCGGCTATCGGATCTTCGTCGGTGGATGACCGCTAAAGATGTTCTGAACGGAAAAGTATGGACAAGGAATGTCGCTGCGAAAAATTATGAAGACTCATGGCACAGGACTACGTCTATCTGGGCTTCAGGAGACAGGGTATTCACAGACAAAAATTATCTGTTCCCTATTCCTCAGGAGCAATTGAATGAAATGCAGAATTTGACACAAAATTATGGTTGGTAATAAAAAATGAAGAATATGAAATTCAAATATAATATATTTCTGATGGCCTTATCGGTATTCTCGTTGTGGTTTGTTTCATGTGACGAATACAGGGATGCCGATGAACTGGATGATCAGCTTTACCTGCAAAAATCGGGTTTGCTGGAAGCTAAGGTTTTTAATTGGGGTACTTTTACCTATGAACTGCCTGTGATAAAGAGTGGTAAAGGAAATCATTCCGCAACCGTCCGCCTGTCGGTGGATGAATCCGTTTTGGCTGCTTATAACGAAACGAACGGTACCGATTATAAACTAATGCCGGATAATTGTTATTCGCTGAAAGAGGGAAGTTTATCTTTTACGGAAGATGATTACAGAAAGTTCTTTCTGATTGATTTTGATCCCGCCTCCCTGACTGATCTGGGCAACGATGGTTTGCAATATGTACTGCCCTGTTTGTTAGTGACCGATAACGCGGATATTCGGATTGCAGAGGAGGGTAAGGCGCAGATTTTGATCAAGCCTTCTGTCTATCAGCCTTATATTGGTTTCGAAACTCCGGGTATATACAGGACGGGATCTGAGTTCAGCATAAAAACGGATGACGATGATGTTCTGGTCATTTATCCTAAGGTACAGGTCAATTATTATAATGACTGGGATATTTCTTATGATGTCGAGGTCAATTCAGCTGCACTGGATGAATATAACGGTTCCCTGAGTGCAGGTGCCCGAAAATATAAATTACTGCCGGAAGGTGCGTATACGATAGATCGTTCGACTTGTATCCTGAATAAGAACCGGGATTATGAATATCTAAAGATCACATTGGAGGAGAAAGCATTTAAAGTGGATGAAAATAATTATGCTTTCGGGTACTATGCCCTTCCTCTCAAAATAGCTTCTGTCTCAAAGTATGGAATCGATCCGGAGGCGGATGTGACAATCTATCCGATTTCTATCCAACCCCCGGTTATGGAGAAAACCGGCTGGACGATAGAAGAGTGTAATTCTATTATTACGGATGAAGTCGAGAACGCTTCGTCGATGGATATACCGGATAATCTACTGGATAATAATAATAACACTTATTGGTGTACAAGAGCTATCAAGCCGATAGAATTTCCTTATTTTGTCACTATAAACTTGCAGGAGAATTGTAGTTTGTATCGTTTGGGATTCCAGTTGCCGGAAGATGAATCACTTGGAAATATCAAATCAGGTTATTTTGAAGTTAGCACAGATGGTGAGAATTGGACAAAAATTGTAGATTGGAGCCGCAAAAGCAATCTGGAGGATCGTTCGATGGAACTGGATTTCTCAATGCAACAAGCCAATTATATCCGTTTTGTTATTACGGATGCGTTTGAATATGCAGATCCGGCATTGGGCAAAGCAAGTGGTGCGGTTTGCCAGGTTGCAGAGATTAATGGTTGGGGTATTTAATAACAGATGTTATGTCAAATAGAAGAACTTTTATTAAACAAATGATGGCTGGAGGTATATTATTACCTTCAGCTCCCCAACTTCTGGCGGAGGGAAACTCTTCCGGAGTGGTTGGAAATGGGGAATCTGTCGGTTCCAGCGAGATACGCATTGCTTTAATCGGTAAAGGCGGAATGGGGACTGCTGATGCGAATTGTGCTTTACGGGTACCAGGGGTAAAGATCACGGCCGTATGTGATGTTTATGAAACGCGTTTGGAGGATGCTAAAAAACAGTGGGGAGATCATATTTTCATAACAAAAGATTATAATGATATTCTGAAACGTAGTGATGTCGATGCCGTACTGATCGGAACTCCCGACCATTGGCATCAACCCATTGCCATTGCAGCCATGAAAGCTGGTAAGCATGTATATTGTGAAAAACCGGTTATCCATAAAATAAGTGAGGCGGAAAAACTGATTGATGCGCAGCGGGTAAGCGGTATGTATTTTCAGGCCGGGAGTCAGGGTATGGCTTCTTTAGGGAATAGAAAAGCCCGGCAACTGTTGCGATCCGGAGCTATCGGCAAAGTTAATTTCATAGATGGGCAGTTTACGGGTGCTCCGGGAACATTGGGATATTATCCGGTAGCTGATAATGCGTCTGAAAAAACAATCTGGTGGAAACGGTTTTTAGGAAATGCACCTAAGCATAAATTCGATCCCCAACGTTTCTTTTATTGGAGGAACTGGAAAGATTACGGAACCGGCATTGCCGGAGATCTGTTCGTGCATGTGCTGGCAAGCCTTCACTATATAACTGATGCTATTGGTCCGGAAAAAGTTTATACGACAGGTGGTATCCGGCATTATACAGACGGATACCGGGATACTCCTGATGTGATGCTTGCTTATCTGGATTATCCGGACAGGGAGGATCTGGGAGCGTTCACCGTACAGTTGGGTGCAAACTATGTCGACGGTGTTTCGCGTAAATGGGGAAGTATGGACTTTCGTATTGTCGGTTCGGAAGGAACTCTCGATGTGGCATGGGATAAGGTCACTTTGAAAACGTTGCATAAGGCTGATACAGCTTTCTTGCAGGCATTGGAACCGATTGGGCAGGGGATCGATACGCCGGTTGTCAAATCGGAAAAGGAGATAGAATTCATTGCTTCATCGGACTATAAGGGGGGGCATTATGATCATTTTGAAAACTTTTTTACGGGTATCCGTAATAAAACCCCGCTTGTTTGTGATGTCATGTTTTCTGTAAGATCTGCTGCTCCGGCCTTATTAAGTTATGAAAGTTATGAACGGGGAGAGGCCGTTTATTGGGATGCTGAGAATCTGAAAGAAAGAAAAAAATAAACTTAAAAAAGAGATTTGTCTATGAAAATTATAGGATATGCAGTCTTGTTGTTGCTAATAAGCTGTCCTTTGTTCGCATCGAATCCGGTTCTTTCGTCGACAGCGGAAACAGTTGTCCCATACCGGTTATCGGAGCAGGAGAAGAAAGATGGTTACCGGTTGTTGTTTGACGGAACTACTCTGGATGGATGGATTAACAACTCTGATGAGTATATATTGGAAAACGGTTGTATTGCTAAAAAAGCCTCGGGATTCGGAAATCTTTATTCGGAAGATAGTTTCTGTAACTTTGTATTGAAGTTTGAATTTCAACTGACACCCGGAGCAAATAACGGATTGGGGCTTCGGCACATCATAGTTCCGGAAGGTTATTTGGGAATGGAACTTCAGATACTGGATAATGACGATCCTCAATATAAGGATCTGAAGCCCTACCAGTATCACGGAGGTTTATATAATTATGCTCCGGCCAAACGCGGGTATTTAAAACCAGTGGGCGAATGGAATCAACAGGAAGTGATAGCTCGGGGAGCCAATATTAAGATCATTTTGAATGGGACCGTCATTCTCGATACGAATATCAAGAAAGTGATTAAGGATATTCCGTATGATAAGGTACAGTCCGGATTGCGGAACTCATGTGGTCACATCGCTTTCTTGGGGCATGACTCGGTAGTCAGGTTCAGATATATCCGTATAAAAGTTCTCGAGTGAGAACCACGCAATTGCTTATAAAACAACGACAGACTACTGATTGACTTGTTTTATAGGCAATTGTAAGTTACATGCTGATAAGAAGGAGCAGGACAAATTGCATTTCTGCCTGTGAGAAAGTGGTACGTAGCTTTTTTAAAGACCTTTGTATCAGATTCTGGGTAGATTGGTAATTCATATCCATGATCTGGCAAATCTCTTCATAAGATAATCCTTCTACAAAACGATAATAGATGATTTCTTTCTGGCGTGGCGATAAAACCTCGAGCATCCGGATCATTTTCTCATTCAGGAATTGTTCTCTTTCATTTTCGATAATCTCATCCTCAATCGTATATTCTGCCGCAAAAACAGGTTCCAGCGAATCGATCTGACTGTATTTTATGTCTTTTCTGAATATATTGAATAGCTTGTTTTTCAAGGCAATAAAAAGGTATAGTTTGATGTTGTCTGTAGACTGGAGGTGTCTGCGGTTCTGAAATATCTTTATAAACACATCCTGTATACAATCCTCTACCAGCCCTTTATCAGAGGTAAAATGCATGCCATAAGCATATAGCGCCTGCGAGTACTCTCTATAAATATATGTATAAGCTTCATCATCTCCACAAAGAAAATTCTCCCAGATTATCTGATCTGAGTTTCTCTTTTTTGTAGTCATGGGGGTTGACTCAGTGTTTTTTCTCATAAGAATGCTACGTGGTTAGACCTTGTTCAGAATCAGAACACAAAAATTTGGGAAAACTACTCATCTTTTTCTGTAAATATATTCACTTTTTTCTAAGTGACTACTTTAGTTGACACTTCTGTCGCAGATTGTAAAGTCTAGTTGACAAATAGACTGCCCGGATTGTTAATTGCATGGAAAAGAGCAATTATTACTGAAAAATTTCCTTAATAGAGTACCAGCTATAAAAAAATGTATTACTTTTGTACCGGTCTTAACAAGGCGCGATAATAGCAAGTTAGATGTAGGTATTGGAGCCCTGTTATTTTAATTTCGCGAGAGAGAAAAGTTATATAAAGTCAATCATTTAAATTATTATCAAGAATGGCTAATTTAGATTTAAGCAAGTACGGAATTACCGGTGTAACAGAAATTTTACACAATCCGTCTTATGATGTTCTGTTCGCAGAAGAAACAAAACCATCTTTGGAAGGTTTTGAAAAAGGTCAGGTAACAGAACTGGGTGCTGTAAACGTAATGACAGGTGTTTACACAGGTCGTTCACCTAAGGATAAATTCTTTGTAAAGAATGAAGCCAGCGAAGACTCAGTATGGTGGACTTCTGAAGAATATAAAAATGATAACAAGCCTTGTACTGAAGAAGCATGGGCTGATCTGAAAGCTAAAGCTGTAAAACAATTGTCAGGCAAACGTCTGTTCGTTGTCGATACATTCTGCGGTGCAAACGAAGCAACTCGTATGAAAGTTCGTTTCATCATGGAAGTAGCTTGGCAGGCACATTTCGTAACTAACATGTTTATCCGTCCGACAGCTGAAGAACTGGCTAACTACGGTGAACCTGATTTCGTTTGTTTCAACGCTTCTAAAGCAAAAGTTGACAACTTCAAAGAACTGGGTCTGAACTCTGAAACTGCTACAGTTTTCAACTTGAAGACTAAAGAACAGGTTATCCTGAACACTTGGTACGGTGGTGAAATGAAGAAAGGTATGTTCTCTATCATGAACTACATGAACCCGCTTCGTGGTATCGCTTCTATGCACTGCTCTGCTAACACGGATAAAGAAGGAACTAGTTCAGCTATCTTCTTCGGTCTGTCTGGTACAGGTAAGACTACTTTGTCAACTGACCCGAAACGTCTGTTGATCGGTGATGACGAACACGGATGGGATAACGAAGGTGTATTTAACTACGAAGGTGGTTGCTATGCTAAGGTTATCAACCTGGACAAAGAAAGCGAACCGGATATCTACAACGCTATCAAACGCGATGCTCTGTTGGAAAACGTAACAGTTGCTGCTGACGGTACTATTGACTTCGCAGATAAGAGCGTAACAGAAAATACTCGCGTTTCTTATCCTATCTATCACATTGAAAACATCGTTAAGCCGGTATCTAAAGGTCCGCACGCAAAACAGGTTATTTTCCTGTCTGCTGATGCATTCGGTGTATTGCCTCCGGTATCTATCCTGACTCCGGAACAAACTCAGTACTACTTCCTTTCTGGTTTCACAGCTAAATTGGCAGGTACAGAACGTGGTATCACTGAACCGACTCCTACATTCTCTGCTTGTTTCGGTGCTGCATTCTTGTCATTACACCCGACTAAATACGGTGAAGAACTGGTTAAGAAAATGGAAATGACTGGTGCTAAGGCTTATCTGGTTAACACTGGATGGAATGGTAGCGGTAAGCGTATCTCTATCAAAGATACAAGAGGTATCATCGATGCTATCCTGGATGGCTCTATCGACAAAGCTCCGACTAAGGTTATTCCTTACTTCGACTTCGTTGTTCCGACAGAACTTCCGGGTGTTGATCCGAAAATCCTTGATCCTCGTGACACTTACGCTGATGCTGCTCAGTGGGATGAAAAAGCTAAAGATTTGGCTGCTCGCTTCCAGAAGAACTTCGCTAAGTTCACAGGTAACGAAGCTGGTAAGGCTTTGGTTTCTGCCGGTCCGAAATTGTAATTCAAACGCCGGAGGTAAATCTTACCAAAGGTTAAGAATAATATCATCAAAAAGCGTGGAACATACCGTTCTGCGCTTTTTTTTGTATATCTACTTAATTTTATCATAAATGTTAGTTTGTTTTAAAATCTATTGTTATCTTTACCGCGTATTATCCGTTAATGTGTGGGTTTAAGGTATAATGATAAAACGTTTATTACTGATTTTAGGAGTCGCATTGTTTTTGTCGTCGTGCGGCAAGGACGTCTCTTACCGAATTGAAGGCAAGTTGTCTAATTTGGAAGATGAGACGCTATATGCTGTTTTTGAGAATGACAATTATAAAGTTGTTGATACCATCACTTGCGAGAAACCCGGACAATTCTCCCTGAAACGGAACGAAGGAGACTTCAATACCGTAACGATTTTCTTCGATAATAAAAAAAGCTGGACCACGGCTTACCTGATGAAAGGAGAGAAAGTCACCATAACCGGTGATGCTCTTTATCCGGCTTTGCTTCAGGTGAAAGGCGGACGTGTCAACGACCAGTTGAATTCTTTTCGTAAAAGTGTTACTCCCCTGCTGAAGGAGCAGGCAGACCTGATCAAGATATTAACGAGTAAAAGCAGTCAAACAAATACAACGGAAGATACTGATATTCCTTCTCGTCTGACGAATGTAAACCATACCCTGAGTGAACGGGCGATGGAATATATACAAGAACATCCGGATGAAGAAGCTTCGGCTGTTTTATTGCAATATTATTTTATGAATCCGGATGATACCCGCAAAATGGATGAATTGCTGGCTGTGTTAAGTCCGAAATTGAAAGATTTTTATCTGATTCGTAAAATGCAGGATTACAGTATGAAAGCACAGCGAACTTCTTTGGGCGCGGAAGCTCCGGGTTTTAATGTAAAGAATGTATATGGACATACTGTGAGTCTGGATTCGTTCCCGCAGCGATATTTGTTACTTGCTTTTACGGCTCCTTGGTGCGATATGTGCCAGACAGAAGATCTGTTTTTGGATAAGGTTGCGATGAAGTACCCGAAAGAGAAAGTCG
Source organism: Parabacteroides sp. ASF519 (assembly GCF_000364265.2). NCBI lineage: Bacteria > Pseudomonadati > Bacteroidota > Bacteroidia > Bacteroidales > Tannerellaceae > Parabacteroides > Parabacteroides sp. ASF519. The sequence continues at coordinate 776,464 of NZ_AQFV02000006.1, forward strand.
ATATGCTGTTGATCAGTCTCGATGACGACCCGCAGGAGGTACGCAAGTTGTTGGCAAAGGATAGTATCAACTGGAATTTGGTAACCGATTCTGCCGGACAAGCAACAATGCTGGTTGATCTGTATAATGTGAATGCACTTCCTCGCTGTTTTCTGATCGATGAGGAAGGAAAGATCATTATGAAAACGGACAATGGTGTAGAAATAGAACAAACACTTGAAAAACTGGTAGAAAAATGAGATAACGAATTATAAACTTCCAACCAAAATCATTAATTATGTTAGTAAAATCTTATGCCGCCGCGGTGCAGGGCATCTCTGCAACCATTGTCACCATTGAAGTAAATTGTACAAAGGGAATCCAATTCTTTTTGGTAGGTCTTCCCGATGTTGCTGTGCGTGAAAGCCACGAACGTATCATTTCTGCGCTTCAGGTGAGTGGATATAAATTCCCCCGTAATCGAATTGTGATTAATATGGCACCTGCCGATATCCGGAAGGAAGGTTCTGCTTATGATCTGCCACTGGCTGTCGGGATACTGGCAGCCGCCGAGGAATTGGACGCTTCGCGGCTGGATAAGTTTATCCTGATGGGCGAACTATCGTTGGACGGAAGCCTGCAACCGGTAAAAGGCGTGCTCCCTATTGCTATTAAAGCGAGGGAGGAAGGCTTTAAGGGTTTCATACTGCCCAGACAGAATGCCCGTGAGGCCGCTGTGGTTAATAATCTGGAGGTCTATGGAGCCGATAATATCAAAGAGGTGATTGAATTCATGGGCGGAAAACGCGAACTGGAACAGACTGTTGTTGATACGAGGAAAGAGTTTTATGCCCGTCAGGAGCAATTCGAGTTTGATTTTTCAGATGTACGCGGCCAGGAAAATGTAAAACGAGCTTTGGAAGTCGCTGCGGCAGGAGGCCATAATCTGATTATGATCGGTCCGCCGGGAAGCGGAAAATCAATGTTGGCCAAACGACTGTCCACGATCCTTCCACCATTCACCTTACACGAATCGTTGGAGACGACTAAGATACATTCTGTAGCCGGAAAGATAGGGGTGGAGACTTCCCTGATGGTGCAACGTCCCTTCCGTTCGCCGCATCATACCATTTCAAATGTAGCAATGGTGGGAGGCGGTGCCTATCCTCAACCGGGTGAAGTGAGTCTGGCTCATAACGGCGTGCTGTTCCTCGATGAATTACCGGAATTCAACCGGAGTGTTTTGGAGGTGATGCGACAACCGTTGGAAGATCGAAAGATTACTGTTTCTCGTGCCCGTTTCTCGGTCGATTATCCGGCCAGCTTTATGCTGGTTGCCTCGATGAATCCTTGTCCCTGCGGTTATTATAACCATCCGGACAGGGCTTGCCTTTGCCCTCCGGGGGCAGTACAGAAATATATGAACCGTGTATCCGGCCCGTTGCTCGACCGTATCGACATACAGGTGGAGATTGTACCTGTTCCTTTTGAAAAGATATCCGAACAACGTCCGTCTGAACCCAGTGCTGCTGTTCGTGAACGGGTTGTTAATGCCCGTGCAATTCAGGAAAAACGTTTTGCCGACAACGAAGGTGTATATTGCAATGCACAGATGACCACGCAACTTCTGCATAAATATGCCGTACCCGACGCCGCTTGCCTGTCTCTTCTTAAAACGGCCATGCAACGTCTGAGCCTTTCCGCCCGTGCTTACGACCGTATCCTGAAAGTAGCCCGTACCATTGCTGACCTTGATGCCTCTGAAAAGATAGAAACACGCCATCTTGCCGAAGCCATTAATTACCGGAATCTGGACAGGGAGAGCTGGGGATTGTAAAAATTATTCCGTACCTTTGCCCCTCAAAAAGAGAACACAAGGTATGGAAAAACATTTTAAGAGAACGCTGATAACTACGGCGTTGCCGTATGCGAACGGACCGGTACATATCGGACATCTGGCCGGGGTGTATGTACCGGCCGATATTTATGCCCGCTACCTTCGTCTGAAGGGGGAAGAGGTATTGATGATCGGGGGATCGGACGAACATGGTGTGCCTATTACCCTCCGTGCTAAGAAAGAAGGTGTTACACCGCAGGATGTGGTGGACCGTTTTCATGGCATTATCAAGAAGTCTTTCGAGGAGTTCGGCATCTCGTTCGATATCTATTCACGCACAACTTCGTCTACTCATCGTCAGGTAGCGTCGGACTTTTTCCGTACCCTGTATGAAAAAGGAGAGTTTATCGAGAAGACCAGCGAACAATATTACGACGAGGAAGCCAAACAATTCCTTGCCGACCGTTATATAACCGGTACATGTCCGCATTGCGGTAACGAAAAGGCTTATGGTGACCAGTGCGAAGCCTGCGGTACATCGTTGAATGCTACAGACCTGATCAACCCGAAGTCTGCCATTAGTGGTAGCGAACCGGTGATGAAGGAGACCAAACACTGGTATCTGCCCTTGGATAAGCATGAACCGTTCCTGCGCAAATGGATTCTGGAAGATCATAAAGAATGGAAACCGAATGTGTACGGACAGTGCAAGAGCTGGCTGGACATGGGATTGCAACCGCGTGCCGTAAGCCGCGACCTGGACTGGGGTATCCCTGTTCCGGTAGAAGGAGCGGAAGGCAAAGTGCTTTACGTATGGTTCGATGCCCCGATCGGTTATATCTCCAATACAAAAGAATTACTTCCCGACAGTTGGGAGACCTGGTGGAAAGATCCTGAAACCAAGATGGTACATTTCATCGGAAAGGATAATATCGTGTTCCATTGCATCGTATTCCCAGCCATGTTGAAGGCGGAAGGTACTTTCAATCTGCCGGAGAATGTGCCAGCCAATGAATTTCTGAACCTGGAAGGCGACAAGATCTCTACTTCCCGCAACTGGGCGGTATGGTTGAACGAATATCTGGTGGATATGCCGGGAAAACAGGACGTGTTACGTTATGTCCTGACCGCCAATGCTCCGGAAACAAAAGATAACGACTTTACCTGGAAAGACTTCCAGGCACGCAATAACAACGAGTTGGTTGCCATCCTGGGTAACTTTGTAAACCGTGCTCTGGTGCTGACTGAGAAATATTTCGAAGGAAAAGTGCCGGCAGTAAGCGAACTGACTGACTATGACCGTCAGACTTTGAAAGATTTCGAAGATGTAAAAGCAAATGTGGAACGTCTGCTCGACACCTATCATTTCCGTGATGCCCAGAAAGAAGCCATGAACCTGGCCCGTATCGGTAACAAATACCTGGCAGATACGGAACCCTGGAAGCTGGCAAAGACGGATATGCCCCGTGTGGCAACGATCATGAACATCGCTTTGCAGATCACAGCCAACCTGGCTATTGCTTTCGAACCCTTCCTACCGTTCAGCATGGAGAAACTCAACAAGATGCTGAATGTAGAACCGTTAGGCTGGAGCCGTCTGGGTGCAACCGACTTGTTGGAAGCCGGACATCAGCTAGGCAAATCCGAACTGTTGTTTGAAAAGATCGAAGACAGTGTGATCGAAGCGCAGGTTCAGAAGTTGCTGGATACAAAGAAAGCGAACGAAGAAGCCAACTATAAAGCGAAACCGATACGCGAAAACATCGCGTTCGATGATTTCACAAAACTGGATATCCGTGTGGGAACGATCCTGGAATGTACAAAGGTGCCTAAGGCCGACAAGTTGTTGCAGTTCCGTATCGATGACGGTCTGGAGAAACGTACGATCGTTTCCGGTATCGCCCAGCATTATTCTCCCGAAGAGTTGGTCGGAAAACAAGTTTGCTTTATTGCCAATCTTGCTCCGCGTAAGTTGAAAGGCATCGTATCGGAAGGTATGATCCTCTCTGCTGAAAACTTCGATGGCAAGCTGTCTGTCATCACTCCGGAAAAGGAAGTGAAACCGGGTAGCGAAGTAAAATAACATAAGATCTCCGGTGCTATGGAACGTAAGAGTACCGGAGATATGAATGATAATAGAGCCGGTATTCTTATCTGTAAGAGTCCCGGCTCTCTCATAGGTAAGAGTCCCTAAGCTCTCACTTATCATAGAAAAGAATGTTAAAGGTCTTTTATGCAATAAAAGATTATTTGAAACGTTTTAATCTTCATAAAATAAACAGTGGTATACAATAGGAAAGATGCTTGAAAGACATATACAAATGGTTGACTTGCAAGGTCAGTATCATCGCCTGAAAGAGGAGATAGATGCAGCCATGCAAACTGTTATTGAAAGCAGTGCCTTTATCAACGGTCCTCAGGTGAAAGCTTTTGGTGATCATCTGGCTGATTATTTGGATGTTCCCTATGTGGTTCCTTGCGGGAACGGTACGGATGCTCTTCAGATCGCTTTGATGGCGTTGCAGTTGCAGCCGGGGGATGAGGTGATTGTTCCGGCATTTACCTATGTGGCGGCTGCCGAGGTGATCGCTTTGCTGGGATTGACTCCTGTGCTGGTGGATGTAGATCCGCGAACCTATAATATCGATCCCCGTAAAATAGAAGAATCTATTTCCCGTAATACCAAGGCAATCATTGTTGTTCACCTGTTCGGCCAGTCCTGCGATATGGCTCCGATCCTGAGAATAGCCGGCATGTATCATCTTCATGTGATAGAAGATAATGCGCAGTCTGTTGGTGCGGAGTATACTTTCCCGGATGGGCAGGTGAAGAAAACAGGGACAATGGGCGTTATCGGTACAACTTCGTTTTTCCCATCCAAGCCGCTGGCCTGTTTTGGTGACGGAGGCGCTTTAATGACTTCTGATGAGAGTCTGGCAAAGCGTATCCGTATGATCGCAAATCATGGTCAGGAAGTTAAATATCACCATAAGTTGATAGGATGTAACTCTCGTCTGGATACCCTGCATGCCGCTGTTTTGGATGTGAAGCTGAAGTATATCGACGAGTTTACGAAAGCCCGGCAAGTCGTTGCCCGAAGATATGACGAAGGTTTGGCTTCATGCGAGCAGTTGATTCTTCCGAAGAAGAGTGATTTCTCTACACATGTCTATCATCAATATACGGTTCAGTTGAAACCGGTTCCGGAGTATTCGGATACGGCAAAGCATCGGGAGGCATTACAAGTGGCTCTTAAAGAGAAAGGTATTCCTACCATGGTATACTACCCCGTTCCTTTACAAGCACAAGATGCTTATAAATGGATGGCACGTACCCCCGGAAGTATGGAAACAGCAGCCCGTTTAAGCAACTGTGTTCTATCTTTGCCGATCCATACGGAGATGACAGTGGAAGAACAGGAATATATAATAGATGTATTGGTAAAGGAGTTAGAGAATAGAAAAATATGAAAGAAAATAAGATAAAATTCGCCGTAGTCGGTTGTGGTCATATCGGAAAGCGCCATGCCGAGATGGTAACCCGTGATCAGGATGCCGAATTAGTCGCTTTATGCGATATCCGTCCTCGCGAAGAATTGGGAATAGAGGGGTATGAAGTCCCTTTTTTTGCCGGTTTGCAGGAATTATTGCAGAGTGGCATTCAGATAGATGTCATTAATATCTGTACTCCGAACGGTTTGCATGCGTCTATGGCGGTACAAGCTATCGAAGCCGGTTGTAATGTGGTGATAGAAAAACCGATGGCGCTGACACTGGCTGATGCGGAGAAGGTAGTGTATGCTTCTTTGAAATACCGTAAACAGGTATTTTGCGTCATGCAGAACCGCTATTCCCCTCCTTCCGTGTGGATTAAGGATATGATCGACTCCGGCAAGTTGGGTAAAATATACATGGTTCAGTTGAACTGCTATTGGAACCGTGACGAACGCTATTATAAACCCGGTGGCTGGCACGGTGATGCTGCGCTGGACGGAGGAACGCTCTTCACCCAGTTCTCCCATTTTATCGATATCATGTATTGGTTGTTCGGGGATATCTGTAATATCCAGGCCCGTTTTGCCGATTTCAATCATGATAAACTGACCTCTTTTGAAGATTCCGGCTTTGTGAACTTCAATTTCGTGAACGGAGGAATGGGTAGTCTGAGTTATTCGACTGCTGTCTGGGACAAAAATATGGAAAGCAGCATGCTGATCGTGGCAGAGAATGGCAGCGTAAAGATCGGTGGACAATATATGAATGAAGTGGAATATTGCCATGTGAAGGAGTATGAAATGCCTGAACTAGCTCCAACCAATCCGGGTAATGATTACGGTCCTTACAAGGGATCGGCTCAGAATCATAATTTCGTGATCCGCAATGTGGTCCGTGTCCTTTCCGGCTCCGGTTCGGAATGTATTACAACGAATGTATTAGAAGGTATGAAAGTCGTAGATATAATACAACGTATCTATGCTCAAAAGTAACGATTCTGAATAAGAAATAATGATCGGTAATTTCCCTTTTATATAAATAACGATTTTAGAAGGGAAAGAATCCCTTCAAATTCCTATCTTTGTGGAAGTTTTGTCATTTCCGGCATGGGACTGACCAACATTGTTGTGCTCTCATTCTTATGAAAAGGACTGAGATATATAGAGAAACTCAAATTGAACAGATAGCATGAAACAGATTTTAGTTACCGGAGGAGCCGGTTTTATCGGCTCTCATCTTTGCGAACGCCTGCTGAAAGACGGGAACAATGTGATTTGTATGGATAATTATTTTACAGGTCTGAAACAAAACATTGTTCATTTACTGGACAATCCCTATTTTGAGCTGGTTCGCCATGATGTGACATTCCCGTATTATGTGGAGGTCGATGAGATTTATAATCTGGCTTGTCCGGCATCTCCGATACATTACCAGTTCGATCCGGTGAGTACAACTAAAACATCTGTTATCGGTGCCATCAATATGCTTGGGTTGGCTAAACGTACCAAAGCACGTATTCTTCAGGCTTCTACCAGTGAAGTTTACGGTGATCCGATCGTTCATCCCCAGGAAGAAAGTTATTGGGGAAATGTGAATCCGATCGGTTTGCGCAGTTGTTATGATGAGGGCAAACGTTGTGCGGAAACTTTATTCATGGATTATCATCGTCAGAATAAGGTAGATGTCAAGATTATCCGTATTTTCAATACCTATGGTCCCCGTATGCGTCCGGATGACGGCCGGGTTGTTTCCAACTTTATCATGCAGGCGTTGAAAGGCGAAGATATTACTATTTACGGTGATGGAAAGCAAACCCGTAGCTTCCAGTATGTCGACGACCTGGTGGAAGGTATGATTCGTATGATGGCTTCCGAAAACTTTACCGGACCTGTCAATTTGGGAAATCCGAGAGAATTTACCATGCTGGAGTTGGCCGAGTTAGTATTGAAGATGACTAATTCGAAATCAAAAATAATATTTACCCCTCTTCCTTCTGATGATCCGAAACAGCGTAAACCGGATATTACTTTAGCAAAAGAAAAACTGAATGGCTGGGAACCTAAAATCCGTTTGGAAGAAGGTTTGATAGATACAATTAAATATTTCAAGAGCCTTTAATTTTGCATTTTGATTATAAATTATGAAAATAGCGATAGTAGGAACAGGCTATGTCGGCCTGGTTACCGGAACCTGTTTTGCAGAAATGGGGACCGAAGTTTTTTGTGTAGATGTTAACACCGAAAAAATTGAAAACCTTAAAAAGGGGATAATCCCTATCTATGAACCCGGTCTGGAAGATATGGTCCATCGTAACCAGCAGGCCGGAAGATTACACTTTACAACCGATCTTACTGAATGTCTGGACGAAGTGGAAGTTTTGTTCAGTGCCGTAGGTACGCCTCCCGATGAGGATGGTAGTGCCGATTTGAAGTATGTGCTTGAGGTAGCCCGTACTGTCGGTCGGAATATGAAGAAACATATTCTGGTCGTAACAAAGAGTACGGTTCCCGTCGGCACGGCAAAGAAAGTACGCCGGGCTATCCAGGAAGAACTGGATAAACGTGGAGTAGAGATCGAGTTCGATGTCGCTTCTAATCCTGAATTTCTGAAGGAAGGAGCAGCGATCAGTGACTTTATGAGTCCGGACCGTGTTGTTGTTGGTGTAGAATCTGAGCGTGCCGAAGAGCTGATGACTCGTCTGTACCGTCCTTTCCTTTTAAACAATTTCCGTGTAATTTTTATGGATGTGCCATCTGCCGAGATGACTAAATATGCTGCGAATGCCATGTTGGCTACCCGTATCAGTTTTATGAACGATATTGCCAACTTGTGTGAGATTATCGGTGCGGATGTAAATATGGTACGTAAAGGTATCGGTTCCGACAATCGTATCGGTAACCGTTTCCTGTATGCCGGCATCGGTTATGGCGGTTCATGTTTTCCTAAAGATGTGAAAGCATTGATCAATACAGCCAAGCAAAATAATTATCCGATGCGTATCCTTCAGGCAGTCGAGGAAGTAAATGACGAACAGAAATCTCTTTTGTTCCATAAACTCGAAAAGCATTTTAATGGAGACCTGAAAGGTAAACGTATCGCTATCTGGGGACTGGCCTTTAAGCCTGAAACAGACGATATGCGTGAAGCTCCTTCTTTGGTTTTGATAGAAAAACTGTTGGCGGCAGGTTGTGAAGTATATGCTTACGATCCTGTAGCAGTAGAAGAATCAAAACGTCGTATCGGAGATGCGATTCATTATGCAAAAGATATTTATGATGCAGTAGTGGATGCCAATGCCCTGATGCTTGTAACGGAATGGAAAGAGTTCCGTATGCCTTCCTGGTCTGCCATAAAGAAACTGATGGCTACTCCACTGGTTCTTGATGGCCGTAATATTTATGATATCAAGGAGATGGAGGAGAACGGGTTTGTTTATCATTGTATAGGGAGGTAGAATACATATTGTAAACTAAAATTAATTAACTATGAAAGAAAATGTGATTAGATTCAGTGATGTAGAAAGTTGCATAATTGAATTACGGGATCAAAGAGTTCTGCTTGACAGGGATGTCGCTATGCTTTATGATGTAGAAACAAAAGAAATAAATCAGGCAGTCAAAAATAATCCGGATAAATTTCCTGCCGGATATTTAATCGAATGTAATAAAGTTGAGAAAGCCGAACTGGTCAAAAATTTTGACCGGTTCAATCCTTTAAAACATTCAACAGCTCTTCCGACAGCTTTTACTGAAAAAGGACTTTACATGTTGGCAACAATCCTGAAAAGTAATAAGGCAACGCAGACAACAATCGCAATCGTTGAAGCTTTTGCAAGAATCAAGGAATTGTCCAGAACTGTTTTACAGTTACCTACCGCCGATGAAGCACAGCAGAAAACACTTATGCAGCGCACGAGTGAGTTAATGGCTGACTTATTAGATGATGAACCGAAAGTAACAGATTCGGAAACGACAATAGAATTGAATCTGGCTGTTTTAAAGTTTAAGCATACGGTGAAAAGAAGATAAGAGTGGTTGGTCATAAAGAAGTTTTTTGAAAAATAACTATCATACTATCATATTTTGTTTGTACTCTTTGATTTACGGGATGTGTAACTATGATGGTTGATGAATTTATCTATCATAGAACTATCATAAACTGTCATTACCGTCTTACTCTCTGTCTGTTCTGTGTTAAGTATGGCATTTAATTTGTCAAAGTAGTTATCTTTTTTAGCTAAAACAGGGAGAAAATTGTCCCGGGACCCCTATTTCGACAGTTTTTATACCCCGGTCTGAGTGATGCTGACACCCGGGTGTGGAGATGGTTAAGACCCGGGTCTCAATGAGTTTATATAGTTATATCTTTGAAAATAAGCAATATACTGTTTGAAAAAAGATAGCTGTTTTTATGATAGTATGAGAGGGTAATTTGTATCTATCATGTATACTGTCATTTGTTGTAATGATTGATTTGCAATAGGTGCAAGGATGTTTATGATAGTATGACAGTTGTTTTGCAAAATAAATTAGAAATAAATGGAGAAAAATAAATAAAAACCAAGACAATGACGAAGAAAGAAGCTATTAAAATTTTCGGGAGAAGAAAGTTCGTACTCTTTGGGACGACGAAACGGAAGAATGGTATTTCTCCATAGTAGATGTGGTGAGTGTATTGACAGAGAGTGTAGATGGTCGGAAGTATTGGAATAAGCTCAAACAAAGATTGAAAGCTGAAGGAAGTGAGTTGGTGACAAATTGTCACCAACTGAAATTACTGGCAGCAGACGGTAAATATTACAAAACTGATGTAGCCACCACCGAGCAACTATTTCGTTTGATTCAATCCATTGGTCATTTCTCCGCTTAATGCAAAAACTGGGTTGAGATTGGATAAAGGTGATGATAGGAAAGAATAAATGGCTGAGGAAACTTTGAAAGATAAAACGGCTAAAGGCCTTTTTTGGGGAGGGATTAGTACATTCTTCCAACAAATAATAGGAATGGTATTTGGGATTGTGATAGCCCGTATACTTAGTCCGGATGACTATGGATTGGTGGCTATGCTTGCTATTTTTAGTGCTATTGCCAATACGATTATGGATAGCGGCTTTACTACGGCGTTGATTAATAAAAAGACTATTCGGCATGAGGACTATAATGCTGTCTTTTGGTTTAGTGCGTTTTGTGGAATCGTTATTTATATGATTTTATTTCTTGCAGCTCCTCTGATTGCCCAATTTTATAATAAACCGGTTCTTCTTAATCTTTCTCGTGTACTATTCTTAAGTTTCTTGATTTCAAGTTTTGGGATAGCACATAATGCTATTTTATTTAAGAAGTTAAAGGTCAAGCAACGCGGTATTATTGATGTCGTAGCTGTATCTGTTTCAGGAGGAGTTGGCTTAATATTTGCATTGCTGGGTTTTGCCTATTGGGGATTAGCTATACAATTAGTTTCTCAATGCTTGGTTGCTACTTTATTGCGTTGGTATTTTTCTGGGTGGAGACCAACCCTTTCTTTTGATCTTTCTCCAATCAAAGAAATGTTTGGATTTAGTTCTAAAATATTATTTAATAATATTTTAGGGCAAGTGAATATGAATATTTTTTCTGTACTGTTGGGTAAATTCTATACAGATACAGATACGGGTTATTATTCACAAGGGAATAAATGGATGGTCTTAGGGAATATGACAATAAGCAATATGATACAGGGGGTGGCACAACCTGTTTTGGTTGAGGTCGCGGATGATAAAGAACGACAGAAGAAAGTTTTTAGAAAAATGTTACGATTTGGTGCTTTTATTTCTTTTCCTGTATTATTGGGACTGGCTTTTGTCGCCAAAGAGTTTATATTACTAACAGTTGGAGAAAAGTGGCTCAATAGTGTTCCTTATCTTCAAATTCTGACTATTGCGTATTCATTTAGTTTTATTACTAATTTATATTGGGCAATACTATTTTCTCATGGCAAGTCGAACATTATACTTTATGTAAGTTCTACTTTTTATGGTCTTAATTTATTATTGGCTTTATTTTTAGCATCTTATGGGATTTTCCCGATGATAATAGGATGTTCCGCTCTTACTCTTTTATTAAATTTTGGATGGCATTTTTGTGGTAAAAAATATATTGGTATTCAAACAATTGAGTTATTGCGGGATATTTCTCCTTATTTATTACTCGTTTTTTTCTGTTTTTCTATATCTTGGTTTGCAACAATAGGTATTAATAATTTGTATTATTTGCTTACTGCCAAAATTGTTATTGTAGCGGTACTGTATATTTTGATATTGTGGCTAACGAGGTCTGTTGTATTGAGAGAGAGTATTTCTTTTATTTTTAAAAAATAAATAGAAACAGCATATTGTATGATTGTAAAACTGTATAGAAAACTTCCTGTAGGATTCAGGTTGATAATTTATAATTGTTTTTTAGGGACCATATTAAATTATATCCGTAATCCTCAAGCTCTTAAATATTGTTTCAAGGAACCTCAGATTAAACGGAAGCTGATAGAATTTTTACCGTTGTTTAAGAATAAGAACGGCTTGGAAGTAGGCGGGGGATCTTATCTTTTTAGTAAAGAAGGTAATTTGCCGATCTATTCTGTGGCTAATAGGGTAGATGGATGTAACTACTCTTATCAAACGGTTTGGGAGGGTAATTTGAGTCAAGGTACATACAAATACAAAGGTGTAAATTTAGGAACTCAATTCATAGGAGAAGCAACAGAAATAGAAATGATTGTCGGTAAAATGTATGATTTTATCATTTCATCAAATTGCTTAGAGCATGTCGCTAATCCACTCAAAGCCGTTAAAAGTTGGTTGAACGTATTGAATGCAGGTGGATATATCCTTCTTATTTTACCTAATAAAATTTCTAATTTTGATCATAGAAGACCCGATACTTCCTTTTCTCATTTGTTGGAGGACTATGCAAATGATGTGAATGAAAACGATATGACGCATTTCGATGAAATAATAGAATTGCATGATCTGGATAAGGATGTTGTGGGTAATAACAAAGATGTTTTCATAGGACGTTCTATGAAAAATGATGAAAATCGTTGTTTTCATCATCATATTTTTACTGTTAAGCTATTGGAAGAGATTTTCTCATACTTTAATTTGGAGATTATATATTCTCAGGAAGGCTGGGATAATATTTATATACTAGGGCGTAAGTTGAAATAATATGAAAACGCTTGGAATCGTGATATTTTATTACCCAACTGATGAAGTTTGGAAAAATATCGCATCATATATAGATTTACTTGATAAGTTGATTATTTGGAATAATACCCCTGGAAATCAATTAGATTTGCATTTACCAACTTGGGAAGAGAAAATCGTTTTGATGGGAGTAGGTAAAAATCTAGGAATAGGAAAAGCTTTAAATAAAGCTATCTTATATGCGAAAGAAAATCAATATGACTATTTATTGACGATGGATCAGGATAGTCATTTTGTGAAAGAAGATTTCAAGCTGTATTTGAAAGCGATCAAGGAATCAAATATCAGGTCTATTTTCTCCCCGAACTATTTGCTTCATGACAAAGCATTGTATACATCTATAGATGACGGCTTTATTGAAGTAGAAACAACGATGACATCTGGAAGTGTATATCCTGTAGAAGTTTTTTCTAAAATCGGCTTGTTTCGGGATGACTTTTTCATTGATGCGATAGACACTGAGTTTTCTTTGCGTGCAAAGAAAAGTGGCATCACTACCCGTGTGATGCCACAAGTATACTTAGTTCATGGTGCCGGATACCAAAAGACAAAACATAAATTTTTGTGGAAAACATTCTTTCCCAATGAATATTCGCCAGTAAGATCTTATTATATTGTGAGAAATGGTATAATAACAAAACGCTTATATCCATGGGCTAATTGGAAAGGATTTCTGTACTATTGGTTCTATAAAAGATTATTTTTTGTTATATGTTACGAAGATAATAAGTTCGCTAAGATAAAAGGCCTATTGTATGGTTTTTATCATGGTATGATTGGAAAAACAGGAGAACAAACGATTTTTTAATGAAACAAAATAATAAAGCAAGAGTATTAGCTTTCTATCTACCTCAATATCACCCTATACCGGAAAATGACAAGTGGTATGGTAAAGGTTTTACAGAATGGACAAATGTAGGTAAAGCTAAACCATTATTTAGAGGGCATTATCAACCTCAGATACCTGCGGATTTGGGCTATTATGATCTTAGAGTTTCTGAAACAAGAGAAGCTCAGGCAGAGATGGCTAGAGAATATGGTGTTGAAGGTTTTTGCTATTGGCATTATTGGTTTGGTAATGGACGCAGATTGTTAGAACGCCCATTTAATGAAGTATTATCTTCGGGAAAGCCTGATTTCCCTTTTTGTCTTGCATGGGCTAATCATAGTTGGCATGGTATTTATTGCGGGTTAAAAACAAAAGAACCTGTAATGAAACAAACTTACAACGGGTTAGAAGATTATAAAATGCATTTTTATGATGTATTACCAGCATTGAAAGATGAGCGTTATGTAACAGTTGATGGTAAACCGTTCTTTCTGATTTTTTCACCCCAAGACATACCTAATTCTAAAGAATTTATAGACTGTTGGCAGGAACTTGCCTTACAAAATGGATTAAAAGGAATTCATTTTGTTGCTCATACCTATCGACCAGACTATATAGACTCTTTATTATCGTTGGGATATGATGCTGTTAATGTGGTTCGATTATTTGAGTATCAAAGGGTAGGGTTATCTTTGTTTAAAATGGCATTTAATAAAATTAATAGAGATATATTTAAACAGGGTTTTTGGTATGAATATAAAGATGCCATGCGATATTTTTCAGGACCAGAAGATTCTCTGGAAAATGTATATCCTACCTTAGTTCCTAATTGGGATCATTCTCCACGTACAGGTAAATATGGTTCTATATTAAAGAATTCGACACCCCAATTATTTCAGAAACATGTGGAAACAGTGGTAAGTTCTGTATCTACTAAAGCTGAAGAACATAGAGTTGTAATATTAAAGTCGTGGAATGAATGGGCCGAAGGAAATTATATAGAACCTGATTTAAAACACGGTAGAGGTTATTTAGAAGCTTTGGCAAACGGTTTAAAAAAATAAGAAATATGTATCAGACTCCTATATTATTTTTGATTTTTGCTCGCCCGGATACAACTCAAAGAGTTTTTGAACGTATTAGAGATATCCGACCGTTAAAATTGTATATTGCAGCGGATGCGCCACGGAAGGATCGTCCAAACGAAATAGTTCGGAGTCAAGAAACACGGCGTATTGTTGATAAAATTGATTGGCCGTGTGAAGTGCATACACTATTTCGAAATGAAAATCTGGGATGTAAAAGTGCTGTATCTTCTGCTATTACATGGTTTTTTGATAAGGAGGAGTATGGGGTTATATTGGAAGATGATTGTTTACCGGATTTGTCGTTTTTCCCCTTTTGTGAAGAGTTACTGATAAGATACAAAGATGATGATCGGATAGGACATATTGGTGGAAATAATTTTTTGACAAGAGTAGATAATAATTTGAGTTATGACTTTTGTTCTATTGCTCATATTTGGGGCTGGGCATCATGGAGAAGAGTTTGGAGGAATTATGATGTAAATTTGGGGTATTGGAAAAAAGCTCTTGAAAATACAACAATGATGGATTCCCTATTTAAAAGTTTAAAGGAAAAAATCTATTTTTCATCATTTATTTCTGATACATTATCTGGAAATAAAGGTTTGAATACTTGGGATATTCAATATTACTTTATGTTAAGAGTTCAAAATCAGTTATCTATTTATCCATCAGTGAATCTTGTAACTAATATCGGATTGAGTGATCCTAATGCTACCCATACAACAAAAAAGAGTTTGAAAAACTATATAGATTCGACCTCAATGTCTTTTCCATTAAAACATCCTGAGTATATTATTCCGAATAAATGTATAGATGATAAAACTGTTACAAGGATGTTTTTTTCTTACAAAAGATTATTTCGTTATGTACTAGGTGCATATTAATATAGAATATTAACGACTATGAATAAGATAGAGTTAGCTCGATTGGATTTTCTTATATCTGCTTTTCATTCAGGCTTTTTTCATTCAACAGAGAATGTTTTGAGTTGGATGAAAAAAAAGAATAGTGAAGTGTTTTCAGATATATCTCAAGTTCCTATAATGGATTTAAAGGATTGGGATTTTAGCAATGATCGTATTTCTCATAAAAGTGGCAAGTTTTTTAGTATCGACGGTATACGTGTTAAAACAAATTATGGATTAGTAAAAGACTGGGAACAGCCCATTATTAATCAACCGGAGATAGGTTTCTTAGGATTCATTGTGAAAAAAATAAATGGTGTACTGCATTTCTTATTACAAGCTAAAATAGAACCTGGAAATTTGAATATTGTCCAATTGTCCCCAACTTTGCAGGCTACTCGTAGTAATTATATGAGAGTACATCAAGGAAGTTCTCCTAAATATTTAGAATATTTTACTGGAGAAAAGAAGGTTGAAGTACTGATCGACCAACTGCAATCAGAACAGGGAGCTCGTTTTTTGCAAAAGCGGAATAGAAATATTATTGTCGAAATATCAGAAGATGAAGATTTACCGGTATATGATAATTTTGTGTGGTTGACTCTTAGGCAAATAAAAGAACTACTTAGATCTCCTAATGTTGTTAATATGGATACAAGAACTGTCATCTCTTGTATTCAGTTTGGTAGTTATAAAGATGTAGATCTGCGTTTTTTGATAGCTTTTAGAAAATTGTTAGATATAAATGTTGATCGAACATCCTCTTTCTTAGTTTCAGTTTTAAATGAAGAAAATCATTTGCATGATTTGCAGCATATAATTCATTGGATCACATCTTTAAAATTTAAGTATGAATTGCAGATAGAGAAAATACCTTTGTCTAAAATGAAAGATTGGATTTTTGATGATGGAGTTTTACGCCATAAGGATCATAAATATTTTTCAGTGATAGGTGTAAATGTTGAAATAGGAAATCGTGAAGTTATTTCATGGGATCAACCTATGGTGCAGTCAGCGCAAGATGGCTTAATGGGATTTCTAGTTAAAAGGATAAATGGAATATATCATTTTTTGGTACAAGCAAAACTAGAAGCTGGAAATTTTGATATTGTAGAGATGGCTCCAACTGTACAATGTTTGACTGGTAATTATAGAAAGGGTAAGAATGAGTATGAAATACCTTATCTTGACTTGTTTCTTAATGCTAAACAGGAAAATATTTGGTACTCTACTTATCAATCGGAAGAAGGAGGTCGGTTCTATCATGAGCAAAATCTGAATATGATTGTTGAAGTGCACGATGATTTTCCAGTAGATGTTCATGAGAATTATTGTTGGATGACATTGAATCAGATGTTATCATTTGTGACATACAATAATTATTTGAATATGGCTGCAAGAAGTCTTATTTCTGTAATAAATTTCAGATAATATGGAAAAAATCAGAATAGGAGTTATGGGATGCGCTGCAATAGCACAGCGGTCTGTTATACCTGCGATTATAGAGTTGAATAAACTGTTTGAATTAGTGGCTGTTGCTAGCCGAACAAGGGAAAAAGCGGAACAATATGCTTCTTTGTTTAATTGTGAGGTAGTTGTTGGTTATGAAGAGTTATTAAAAAGACAAGATATTGATGCTATATATATGCCTCTTCCAACAGGACTACATAGAGAATGGGTAATTAAAGCATTAAAAGCAGGAAAGCATATATATGTTGAAAAGTCTATAGCGAGAACTTATGAAGATGCCCGAGAAATGGTAGCTTTGGCAAAATCAAAAGGATTGGCTTTGATGGAAGGATATATGTTCAGATATCATGCCCAGCATAAAAAAGTGTTTGAATTATTGGATAGTGGTGTTGTTGGAGAAATCAGACAATTCAGCGCGTCTTTTGGTTTTCCTCCCTTAGCTTTAGATAATTTCAGGTATGATCCGGAAATAGGAGGTGGTGCTTTAATGGATTGTGCCGGATATACTGTAAGTGCTTCTTTGTTTATTTTACAGCAGAGGTTGTGTGTTAAAGCTGCGGATATATTTTACAATGAGAAGGGTACCAGTCTTTATGGTAGTGCTTTTTTGCAAGGAGAAAAGAAAGTATCTGCTTCCATTTCATTTGGATTTGATAATTTTTATCAATGTAATTATGCTATTTGGGGGAGCTTAGGACGTATCTATTTGAGGAAAGCTTTTACCCCTAAAGTGAATGAAGTAACGATTGTTAGATTGGAATTACCTTCTGGTATTCAGGAGTATGAAATTCCGGCAGATAATCATTTTATACATGCTTTTGAAGAGTTTTATCGGATTATTTTTTCTGCGGAAAAAGATAAATGTTATAATTTGATATTAGAACAAAGTGAAATTTTAAATGAGATAGAACGAATCTCAAAATTAGCATAGAGTTTAAATATGAAGTGTGCAGTTATTGGTTCGGAAGGATATATTGGTCGGCATTTAGTCTATTTTCTAAAAGAAATGGGTGCTGATGTTTTTTGTTATGATCTTAATATTTCGAGTTCCCATCAACAATATAAAAGGTTAGATGTAACAGATCCAATCTCGCTTAGAGATTTGAATTTAGATGTTGATTATTTATTTGTATTTTCTGGGATAACTGGAACATCTGTTGGATTCGAAGAATATGAGCGTTTTGTACAGGTTAATGAAATAGGATTATTAAATATTCTTACGTTGATAAGAAAATCTGTGTTTATGCCACATGTTGTTTATCCTTCTACCCGTTTGGTTTATAAAGGTATGGATCTTCCTCTAAAGGAGGAGGATCCATTAGAAGCAAAAACAATTTATGCCGCGAACAAATTAGCTTGTGAAAGACTGCTTTGGTCTTATCAAAATAGTTTTGGTATTAATTATACAGTATTTAGAATTTGTATTCCGTATGGAAATTTGTTAGATTCGAATTATTCATACGGAACGATTGGATTCTTTTTAAATCAGTCAATCAAAAAAGGGACTATCAATTTATATGGTGATGGGACATTGAAAAGAACTTTTACTCACATCTATGATGTATGTAACCAAATAATAAGCGCATCTTTTTCCTCACAAGGCAAAAATGAAATATTTAATATTGGTGGTGAGACATTTTCTTTACTAGAGGTTGCAACGGCAATAGCCAATAAGTATGCAGCATCGGTAACTTTTTCTGAATGGCCGGAGAAAGATCTATTAATAGAATCGGGAGATACTTATTTTGATGATGCTAAAATTCTTAAGATTTTGGGAGAGTATCATTATAGAGAGTTTCTCCATTTTGTTTCAGGACTAAATTAATATAAATTGCACAATTAATGGTTCAAAATATATCTTCTGTAAAAATATTGCACCTATCTGCTAGTCGTTTTCGCGGAGCAGGTATTGCGACGGTAAATTTATGTAAATATCTGGAACAGGCCGGTTTTGAGTCTTTCTTATATGTGCCAGAATCTCAGGTTAAAGGCTTGTTGGGAGAAAAGATGGCTCAGATGAGAAAGAGGCTAATACCAGATAAAACATGGAGTAAAATTAAAAAGCTGGTTGGGAAAGATAAAAAAGAGGATGCAGCTTATAATATGCATAGTTTAGGAGATACATTATTGAATACTAATATTGAAAATATACTAAACAAAGTACCTTTTGTTCCGAACATTATTGTTCTTCATTGGGTTGGAGGATTTCTTAATGCAGAAAAGATTCAGCAGTTATCTGTTTTGACAAAGGCAAAAATATATTGGTTGATGTTGGATGATGCTCCTATTACAGGAGGTTGTCATTTCCCTTGGGATTGTTTGGGTTATACTGCTCAATGTGGTTCTTGTCCTGGTATTTATTCAAATGATAGATATGATATAACTTATAAACAACTTCAACAAAAGAAAGAGTTATTTGAGAAGATTGATATTTCTGCTATAGCAACTTCAGAAGGAGATTATTTACGTGCTAAGTCTTCTAGTTTGTTTAAGGAAAAATCAGTCTTTAAAATGCTCCTACCAGTGGACTCAAATAGATTTGTACCAAATGGCAATAATCAACAATTACGGAAGCAGTTGGGTATACCTATGAATAAGAAGGTGGTTTTGTTTGGTGCTAGTAATATTCAGGATAAAAGAAAAGGAGGAGCTCTATTTCTTAGAGCATGGGAGTTGTTAAGTAAAGAAAATGTTTGCCTTTTGCTAGTGGGTAAAGTAGATAAAGAGTATCTGAATCAATTTAGTGGTGAGGTTATTTATCTGGGAACTGTCGATGAGAAAAAGTTGATTCAATGTTATCAATGTTCTGATTTTTTTGTCTGCCCAACTGTTGAAGATTCAGGTCCATATATGATAAATCAATCGTTAATGTGTGGTACTCCTGTTGTTTCTTTTAATGTAGGGGGAAGTATTGATTTAGTTGTTACGGGACAGACTGGATACAACTGTGGAATACCATCTGTTGAATCTTTGTTAAAAGGAATGAAGTATATTGTAGGATTGAATGATTCTGAGAATTTTATGCTTCGTCGGACATGTCGGAAATTTGCTTTGGAAAAATTAAGCGTAGAACGATTTGTAGATAAATTTAATCATATAATTTCTTGATTGTTGCTGAATTTGATCAAGAATCACAATAGCTATATTATGAATATCCCAATTATAGTAATACATCGAGGAACTCCTTTTTATTTATATCCGGTATTGAAACAGATGAGGTTGTTTAATCCAGATAACAGAATTTGTTTGATTAGTGATGGTATACCTGATGGATGTGATTTTGTTGAATATCATGATATAAATGATTATTGGGATAGTTCTGTTGAATTTGATAAGATTTATCTGCATTTATCATCGAATCCTAGAGATTATGAAATGTTCTGTTTTCAGCGCTGGTTTGTAATCCGTGATTTTGTTCAGAAACAAGGATTTGAATACTTTCTTTGTGTAGATTCAGATGTTTTGTTATATTGTGATGTCAATAATTTATTCGGAAAATACTTAAAGTATGATGTGGTGATTTGTAATGAAGTAGAACTACATTGTTCTTTATTTAGTGTTGATAGTTTGATAAGGTTTTGTGATCATATGACTTATATGTATACTAATGAACAGTCATTAACTGCATTGAAAGATATTTATCAGACTTTTTTGGTTGAGAAAAAATTAGGAGGAATTTGTGATATGACAGCTTTTTCTCGGTTTAAAAGTAATGTTGATCATATTTTTGATATAGGGATTCCTGTTGATGGAGCTTGTTTTGATGAAAACATATCTGTTTCGACCGGTTTTGAAATGGAAGGTGATAAAAAGAAGATCTATTGGAATGATAATCTTCCGTACGGAAGATCAGTGAGTGATAACTCCATGATTCGGTTTTATTGTCTGCATTTTCAGGGAAGAGCGAAATATTCTATTTATAAATATCTTTTGGATGAGCATAAAGTTCACCATTCTGGTTTTTGGTATAATTTAAAATGGTCGTTATCGAAGGAAATATTGGGTGCCAGATTGAAGGGGATAAAGAAAGCAATTCAGAATCCACGAATGGTGGTTAATTTTGTAAAGGCGAAATTGAAATAAAATATCAAATGATCCGACCCAGACTTATGAGATGGTTTAGTTTGTTTTTATATGTTTTGCGAAGTAAATCTTAAGTAAGATATGCAACAACCAGTTTTCTCAATCATAACAATCACCTATAATGCTTCCCGTTGGTTAGAGCAGACTATTCTTGGGGTGCTGAGCCAATCGTATCCGAATATTGAATATATCGTTATTGACGGAGGTTCGACGGATGGGACGGTGGATATTATAAAGCAATATGCTTCCGGAATTTCTTATTGGATAAGTGAGCCGGATAAAGGTATTTATGATGCAATGAATAAAGGTCTTCAGAAGGCTACGGGCGACTATGTATGGTTTATTAATGCCGGGGATTCTTTATTTACCTCCGATATCGTACAACGGGTTGCCTCTTTAGTCCAGAAGAAGAAAGTTCTGCCTGATATTATTTATGGAGAAACGGTTATTGTTGATGAAAAAGGTAAATCGTTAGGACAACGGAGATTGAAGGCCCCAAACAAACTTACATGGAAAAGCTTCCGGATGGGCATGTTAGTTTGTCATCAGTCATTTATAACAAAACGTAGTATTGCTCCGTTATATGATTTAACATACCGCTATTCTGCTGATTTCGACTGGTGTATCAAATGTATGAAACAAGCAGGTAGAATATATAATACGCGAATGACATTATCTAACTTCCTGGATGGCGGGGTTAGCACGACTCAGCGCAAAGCCTCTTTGAAAGAAAGATATGATATTATGTGCCGGTATTATGGAGTAATATCAACATCTTTACTCCATGTCTGGTTTGCTATTCGCTTTTATTTTGCTAAGTGGTTCAAAGGTAGAGTGTAAACGAAAATATATAGAAGATACATATTATGCATAGTATGATGAAAAATGTGGGTAAGCATGTGGCTGCCCTTGTCTTGTTTTTAGGGTTGGTGATGGCTTATTTCTCTCCTGCAGTGTTTGATGGAAAGGTTATCATGCAAGGTGATAATGTGAAAGCTGCCGGTATGGGAGGAAGTCAGGTCGATAAATATGCAAAGACTGCTGAACCGGGTGAGTTTAGTGTATGGTCGGATGCTATGTTTTCGGGGATGCCTTATGGACCGGGATATGGAAGTCCGGCTCCGGAATTGCCCTCTTATGGCATCGTTGACGGATGGTTGAAGACTCCGGGATATACTCATGCTGCCATGGTTTTTACCGGGTTAGTCTGTTTCTATCTGTTGATGTGCATCATGGGAGTGAACTGGTGGCTGGCGATAGCGGGAGCGATTGCTTTTGCTTTTGCTTCTTATAATATAATCATTATTGAAGCGGGACATATTGTAAAGGCTTATGTGATAGGGTATATGCCTGTAACGTTGGCGGGTATGTTCTTGCTGTTTAAACGAAAATGGCTTTGGGGAGCAGTCCTGTTCCTTTTAGGAGTAGCTTTCTCTTTGTTAAACGGGCATGTTCAGATAACTTATTATCTGGTTTTGTTATGCTTCTTCATCTATTTGGGATATTCTATCAGGATGCTTAAGGAAAAGCAGACTGCAGACTGGCTTAAAACGTCTTTGATTATGCTGGCATGTGTAGTTTTAGCAGTCCTTCCCAATGCAAAACACATGTATTCCAACTGGGATTTGGGACAACATTCTATCCGTGGAGCCTCTGAACTGACGCCTAAACCAGACGAAACGGGAAAAGTGGAGAAAGCCTCTTCCGGTTTGGATAAAGATTATGCTTTCCAATGGAGTTATGGCTGGAAGGAGTTATTGACTGTCATGATTCCGGATGTATATGGAGGTAGTTCGGGAGGTACATTAGGCAGTTCTTCCGAGTTGTATAAGGAATTGAAGAAAAACGGTGCCCAAGTAGGAAAAGAGGTTCAGACTTATACTTATTGGGGGGATAAACCATTTACATCAGGACCTGTTTATTTTGGAGCATTGGTATGTTTCTTGTTTGTATTGGGGATGTTCGTGGTGCGTAACCCGATGAAATGGTGGTTGTTTGGCGGGGCTGTTTTCCTTACATTCCTGGCTTTAGGACGTAATTTTGATGCATTCAATGATATAATGTTCCATTATCTGCCGTTGTATAATAAGTTCAGAACAGTAGAAATGGCTCTGGTGATTCCAGGATTGGTATTTCCTCTTGTTGCCATTTGGGGATTACGGGAAATATTCAGGGGAAATGTGGATGATAAAACGATGAAAAAAGGCTTTTTATGGTCTTTAGGCATAACTGGTGGTATTTGTCTGATTGTGTTCCTGATACCTTCATTATTGTTGAATTTCCATTCTGCTTATGATGCACAGTTCCAGAACCAGGTTCCGGAATGGTATTACACTGCTTTGTTGATGGACCGTGCTTCGCTGGCTTCGTCGGATGCATTGCGTTCTTTGATTTTTATTTTGTTGGGAGCCGGTTTATTGCTTTGGTACTGGAAGGCGAAAAAAAAGACGACTGCCTCTATGATTGTGAGTGCAGGTATGGCCGTATTGATATTGGTTGATTTATGGTCGGTCGATCGTCGTTATCTGGACGATAGTAATTATGTAAAGGAAAAAGCGGAAGAATCCTATAAGGAAAGTGTTGCCGATAAAGAGATATTTAAGGATACGGATGAATCTTTCCGCGTGTTTGGACTGAATAATCCGTGGCAGGATACAAACGTTTCTTATTTCCATCATTCGATTGGAGGATATCATGCCGTTAAATTACGCCGTTATCAGGAATTGATTGATTATCGTCTGGATGGTGAATACCGTAATATTATCGGTGCTTTGCAAAAGGCACAGAGCATACAGGATATAATGCCTGTCCTGGCGGCCTCTCCTTCTTTGAACATGTTGAATACACGGTATATTATTTATAATCCGGACCAGGCGCCGATTCGAAATCCGTATGCTTACGGAAATGCATGGTTTGTAGATAAGGTGGATATTGTAGAAAATGCAGATGCAGAGATTGATGCCTTGAATACGATTGACCCGTTGAAGACAGCGGTGGTGGATAAGCGCTTTGCGAAAGACCTGGAAGGCTTTACTCCGCAGGTAGATTCCACGGCAACGATTGTGTTGGAAAAGTATCGCCCTAATCGGTTGACATATAAAACGAAAGCATCTTCGGAACAACTGGCAGTTTTCTCCGAAATCTATTATCCGGGCTGGAAAGTTACAATAGACGGAAAAGAAGCGACTCATTTCCGTGCCGACTGGATTTTACGTGGAATGCTGGTACCCGCGGGAGAACATACAATCGTTTTTGATTTCCATCCGGATACTTATGTGCTTGCCACTAACGTGTCAGCTTATAGCTCTTTCCTAATCTTGTTATTGTTGATTGCTGCGGTTGGATGGTCCGGCTGGAAATATTGGCAGAAGAGTCGTGAATGAAAGACAATTATAGTTCCATAGTGGAATTTCTGGAGAATAAAGGATTGCTGACGGAATCTTTTGATCTGGAGTTTAAAAGTGCGAAAGGTGGATTTCCTAAGAGCTTTTGGGAAACTTATTCTTCTTTTGCAAATACCGAAGGCGGCACCATCATCCTAGGCATTTCAGAAAAGGATGACCAATGCTTCTATAATGGTCTGCCACAGATGGTGATGCGTAAGTTTCAAGATGATTTTTGGAATCAGGTTAATAATAGGGAAAAGGTTAGCTTTAATCTATTGCTGGAAAATGATGTACAGATGCTTGAGATACAAGAAGGACAATTTATTTTAACCTTCCGTATTTCTTGTGCTGATTATAGGAATCGCCCTGTTTATATCGGCTCAGATCCGATGAAAGGTACTTATAAGCGTTGTCATACGGGAGATTATAAATGTACTCCGGACGAAGTAAAAAGAATGCTTGCCGATAGCTTGCCAGACAAACCGGACTCCAGAATTTTGGAGAACTATACATTGGAAGATCTTGATGAAGTATCTGTCGCTCAATATCGTCAGTTGCTGGGTAGTGTAAGACCGGGTCATCCTTTTTTAAAATGGGATGATAAAGGGTTATTACTGAAATTAGGCGGTTGGAAAAAGGATAGGTATACAGGAAAAGAAGGCTTGACAGTTGCTGGTTTATTGATGTTTGGTAAAACAGAAAGTATAGTAGAGGCTTTTCCTGATTATCATGTAGATTATCAAGAGATACCGGAAAGCGGAGAACGTTGGATAGACAGAGTTTATCCGGATGGGACCTGGGAGGCTAATCTATTTCAATTCAAACAATGTTTCTGCTTTTAGGGTATGGAGAAAAGGCAGGTTCCGGAAGCACTCGGATTATGAATGCCTGGGAAGGAGCACATTGGAGAAAGCCTCTGATAAATGTGTTGCCCCGTCCGGATAGAGTTGAGTTGTGCCTGAGTATGGAGCAGTTATTGCCTCAAAAAAGTATAAACAAACTTATCTCTGTTTTTGGGGAAGAAATTACCCATTTATATGGTGACGGATTAATTGCACTCACGACTGCCGAAATGGAAGGATGTGTGTCTAATGTCAGATTACAGCAACTGATAAATAAACATTCAACGGAAATATCTCAGTTATTGAAAGATTTATGCAATGAGGGATATTTGGTTGCAGAAAATAAAGGACGATGGACTGTCTACCATTTGAATTTACGCGAAGAGAAAAAACTTTCAAAAGAATCTTTTTGAAGAAATGATGACACCTCGGGAGAAACGATGACACCTCGGGGAAAGAAATGGATGAGGAATGAAGAACTAATGACGTTGGTTGTTGAGATTTGTTGCGATACATTTAAAAGCGTTGATGAGATTGCAGCAGTGATTCTTCGTACACCAACTTATTTGAAGAATAAGATATTGCCTCTCCTTTTGGCTCAGGAGCGTTTAGAGCGTCTTTATCCGACCATTTCAAATCATCCAAACCAAGCTTATAGAAAAAAACAAAAGTAAAATTTATGATATCTTACTCAATCATAATCCCCGTATATAACCGTCCGGTTGAAGTTCGGGAATTGCTTGAAAGTTTATTGCATCAGACTTGCAAGGATTTTGAAGTGCTGATTATTGAAGATGGTTCAGCGGTTCGTTGCGACGAGGTAGTCAAAGAATATGAAGACCAGCTGAATGTACGTTACTTTTTCAAACCGAATTCGGGCAGAAGCCTGACCCGGAATTATGGTATGGAACGTGCCGAAGGTAAATATCAGGTCTTTTTCGACTCGGATTGTATTATTCCGGAAGACTATTTCGAGAGGGTTACGAACTATCTGAAAGAGACGAATGCGGATTGTTTCGGCGGGCCGGACAGGGCACATGCCTCTTTTTCCCTGATGCAGAAAGCTATTAGCTATTCGATGACCTCTTTTCTGACAACCGGCGGTATCCGTGGAAGTAAGAAAGGACTGGAGAAGTTCGTGCCCCGTACATTCAATATGGGATTCTCGCGGGAAGTTTATCAGAAGGTAGGCGGCTTTAAGGATATGTTCGGAGAGGATATTGATTTAAGTACCCGTATCCGTAAAGCCGGTTTTACTGTAGAGCTGTTTCCGGAAGCCTATGTATATCATAAGCGCCGCGTGAGTCTGAAATCATTCTACAGACAGGTGTATGTTTTTGGAATGGCGCGTGTGGATTTATATCAGATGCATCCGGACTCGTTGAAGCTGGTTCATCTGTTGCCTGCCTGTTTTGTACTGGGAGTGTTGTTTTTATTGTTATCGTCGTTAATCTGTCCCTGGGCTTTACTGCCGTTGGGTGTTTATATACTGGCGCTGTTCCTGGAATCTCTGTTTGTCAATAAAAGCCTGTCGATCGCTTTGCTTTCCATCGTGACCAGCTTTATTCAATTAGGCGGTTATGGTATGGGATTTATCGGTGCATTTGTCCGCAAAGTGATTTTAAAGCAGAAAGTAAACGTTGAGGCAGAGCTGAAGAAGCATTATAAGAAGAAAGCCTGAGCAAAACTCAGCAAATCCGCATAATGGGCCTGGTAGAGTGTTTTTGATACTTCTCCCGGGCCATATTTGTTTCCTATAAATACTCCCCTCATCCCGGCATTTTTGGCAAACAGCATGTCACTGATGCTATCTCCTGCCATTATACTTTTCGTGAAATCAATGTCCGGAAAATCATCTTTGGCCTGAAGTGCCATGCCTGTGTTGGGTTTACGGTTCTTGCAGTAATCGCTGGTATCGGTACAAACATATATCTTATCTATCCTTCCTCCCTGTCCGGAGACTTCATTTATCATATAAGCATGTATCTCTTCCAGGTCTTTCCGGGTCATTATGCCTTTTCCGACTCCGCGCTGGTTAGTGACAATTATGATATGTTTGAACAGGGGGGAGAGTAACCTCAGGGCTTCCAGTGCTCCGTCGATAAAGATAAATTCCCCGGTTGTTTTGACATAGTCGTACGGACGTTGCTGGTTGATAACCCCGTCGCGGTCCAGGAATAATGTGTTATAAGGCTTTATATCTTCCATCTTTGAAATCTGTTTGAGCTTGTGCGTAATCGTCGGGGATACCGATGTCTATGAAATATCCTTCCGATATATATCCGGAAAGGATGGAGGTGGTGACTTTTGCCTCAAAGAAATCCTTTTCGAGTGAAAATTTTGCCGGATAGCCGTCCAGTTCATGGCGGTTAATCAGATAGATGCCTCCGTTGATAAGGCCCGATTCGCAATATTGCTTTTCGTTGAAACGCAGGATACGGCGAGATTCTTGTTCGATGTCGACAACCCCGTATCTGCTGAACTTCTCCATTCTTTTCAATGCGAGGGTTGCTGATGCGCTGGTTTGCCTGTGGAGGTTTAATAACTCCGGATAATTCACTCCGAAGAATGTATCGCCGTTCAGGACGAACACATTTTCTGTGCGGGCTTTTGAAAGTGCCAGCTTTACTGCTCCTCCTGTTCCGAGCGGGACTTCTTCGACTACGGTCGATATGTCGGCGGAGAAGCGGTTTGCCCCGAGCCATTCCTCGATAATCTCATGTTTGTACCCTAAGGAAAGGATGATATGTTTGAAACCGGCTTCAATCAGCGTTGTAATCAGGTAATGCAGGAAAGGATGCCCGGCTACCGGAGCCATGCATTTGGGAACGTCAGACACTACACTTTGCAGCCGGGTACCCATTCCTCCCGCCAGTATGATACATTCCATTCCTTATTCCTTTCCGAATATTTCTTCTTCTACCAATTCACAGATGATATGCCCGATGGTGATGTGCGCCTCCTGGATACGTGGAGTATCGGTAGACGGCACATTGATGAGGAGCTTCGTCAGTTCACGCATGCGGCCACCGTCGGCACCAGTAAAAGCTACCGTTGTAATTGCTTTTTCATGGCATGTCTCGAACGCCTTTACGATGTTGGCGGAGTTGCCCGAAGTGGATAAGCCGACCAGGACATCGCCTGCCTTTCCGATACCCGAAATCAGCCGGGAGTAGATGATCTCGAAACTCAGGTCGTTGGATACGGCCGTGATGTAAGAAGAGTTGCAGTGTAATGCTTCAGACGGCAGAATGTCACGTTCCAGATAAAACTTGCCGGAGAACTCGGCAGCCAGGTGCTGTGCATCGGCGGCACTTCCACCGTTTCCGCAGAAGTAAACCCTTCCACCGTATTTAAAACAGGTGACAATCGTGTCGGTAATCTGTGCAATTGTGTCCTGCAACTTCTCGTCCGCCAGTATCTGTTCGATAATGTCGCGGTGTTGCGCTAGCCGTTTTCTGATTATTCCTTTACTGTCCATGTAATCAATCCTTTCTTACAAAATTCAAATTGTTGTATATGTCCGATATGCATCTTGTCCAATGCTTCGGACACTTTGTAGCAGCTATTGCCGGGACAGTAGAAGAACATGAATCCTCCTCCTCCGGCACCGGAGATTTTACCGCCCAGGGCACCGTTGGCCATGGCAGTTTCGTATATATGGTCGATAAATTCGTTGGAGATGTTGCGGGCCATTTTCTTCTTACTGGTCCAGCTTGTGTTGAGCGCTTTTCCCAGTTCCTGCAATTCTTCCCGCAGCAGGCAATTCTTCATGCGGAATGCTTCATGCTTGACATTGTGCATGGCTTCCAGCGAGTCGTTTTTATTGTTTTTGACGTTTTCGGCCTGTTCTTCGATAATCTTTCCGGAGCAACGCTGTTGTTCGGTGTAGAAGAGAACGGTGTTCATGGCCCATTCCTGCAAGATATCATCGCCGATGCGGAGAGGATTGACAATGACTTTGTCGTCTTCCAGAAACTCCATGAAGTTAACGCCTCCGAAGGTAGCGGCATATTGGTCCTGTTTGCCTCCTGCCATATTCAGGTCAATGCGTTCGATTTCGTAAGCGTAATGGGCAATATCATATTTCCCCAGTGGTAACCGCAACCATTCGGTGAAAGCTCCGAGGATGGCGACAACCAAGGTGGAAGAGGTGCCAAGGCCGGAACCGGATGGGACGTCCATCTGGGTGATCAGTTCAAAAGAAAGAGGTTCTCCGTTGTTATAACGCGAAACGATTGAATTGTATATACCATGTTGCAGTACTAACGGGCCGTCGAGAGGCAGTTCACTTACAGCCTCAAATTCTTCTGTAATGTTTTCATTGATATGGACAAACCTGATTTTCCCGTTGTCGAGTGGGCGGATAGTGGCATGGGCATATAAATTGACGGTAACGTTGAGGATTGCACCACCATAGAGGTTGGAGTAGGGGGAAACATCTGTTCCTCCTCCGGCAATTCCCAGTCTGAAAGGTGCTTTGCTTCGGTATAACATAATAATTTGCCAATTAGTTAATGTGCCAATATGCCAATTAATAATTAGCTAATGTGAGAATGTGCCAAAAAGCCAATGGAAATAGTAATTCATTCAATTATTTCCTAAATTGGCATATTGGCACATTCTTTTATTGGCTAATTATTTTTAATATCTGTAATGGTCAGCCTTATACGGACCTTCTACCGGAACTCCGATATAGTCGGCCTGTTTGGGGCTTAATGTAGACAGTTTCACACCGATACGTTCAAGGTGCAGGCGGGCAACTTCTTCGTCCAGACGTTTCGGAAGACGGTAAACACCCACTTCGTAAGCCATCTGCCACAAATCCA
This sequence comes from Parabacteroides sp. ASF519, assembly GCF_000364265.2. Taxonomy (NCBI): domain Bacteria; kingdom Pseudomonadati; phylum Bacteroidota; class Bacteroidia; order Bacteroidales; family Tannerellaceae; genus Parabacteroides; species Parabacteroides sp. ASF519. The sequence goes on from NZ_AQFV02000006.1 coordinate 806,446, forward strand.
TCTGTGCCAGTACCTGGTTTGTAAATGAGTTACTCATTACAAAGGAAGGGTGACCGGTTGCACAACCCAGATTCACCAGACGTCCTTCTGCCAGCAGGAAGATTGAGTTTCCTGTCGGGAACGTATATTTGTCAACCTGCGGTTTGATATTGGTATGCTTGATGTTCGGATAGTTCACCAGGTTGTCTACCTGTATTTCATTGTCGAAGTGACCGATGTTGCAAACGATTGCCTGGTCTTTCATCTGGCTCATGTGGCCGATGGTGATGATATCGCAGTTTCCGGTGGTAGTAACGAAGATATTACCTTCTTTGACCGCTTCTTCCATCGTTGTAACTTCGAATCCTTCCATAGCAGCCTGCAAAGCACAAATCGGGTCGATTTCAGTAACCAGCACACGTGCTCCGTAAGAACGCATGGAGTGTGCACAACCTTTACCCACGTCACCGTATCCGGCAACTACCACGACTTTACCTGCAATCATCACGTCGGTAGCACGTTTGATACCGTCGGCCAGCGATTCGCGGCAGCCATACAGGTTGTCGAATTTGGATTTCGTTACCGAATCGTTCACATTGATGGCCGGAACCAGCAGTTCGCCTTTTTCCATCATCTGGTACAGACGGTGTACGCCGGTCGTTGTCTCTTCGGAAACGCCTTTCATCTCTGCAATCGTACGATGCCAACGCTGGTTATCTTCTTTCAGGATGCTGTTTAATGTATCCAGAATAACCTGTTCTTCGTGGTTACTACCTTTACGATTGATGGTTTCTGCATCGTTTTCAGCACGATACCCCATGTGAACAAGAAGAGAAGCGTCACCTCCGTCGTCTACAATCATCTGCGGACCTTTTCCGTCAGGGAAGCGGAGTGCCATGTCGGTACACCACCAGTACTCTTCCAGAGTTTCACCTTTCCAGGCAAAAACGGGAACACCTGTTGCAGCAATAGCCGCAGCGGCATGGTCCTGTGTAGAGAAGATGTTACAGCTTGCCCAGCGTACATCTGCTCCCAACGCAACTAATGTTTCGATTAACACTGCTGTCTGAATTGTCATGTGCAGTGAGCCGGTGATACGGGCACCTTTCAGAGGTTTCTGAGCGGCATATTTCTGGCGAAGAGCCATCAGTCCCGGCATTTCGTGTTCAGCGATTTCGATCTCTTTGCGACCGAATTCAGCCAAACTCATATCTGCCACTTTATAAGGCAGATTAGTTGGAAATAATTGTGACATAAATAATAATTATTTTGAATGTGTGGCAAAGATAACAAATTATTGAGTTGTACGGATGATTTGCAAGGACAAACATATCCGTCTGCTTATCTCTTTATAATTTCCTGCTTAGGAAACCGTAGTTTCCCAGGCAGGAAACGCGCGTTCCCTTAGGAGGAAACTCCAGTTCCCTGCGCAGGAAATTACAGTTTCCTGAACGGAAAACTACGAGGAAACTGTAATCGATTGAGCCGTAGCATTATAATGAAAATAGCCGCTGATACTAATCAACGGCTATTTTGCCGGGCAAAAGCCCTGTGCTTTTAATATGTTTTCGTTTTATACCGGCGTAATCCCTTGTTCGGCCAGCAGCTTCAGGCTGAGGTCTTTCAGCTTGAACTTCTGAATCTTGCCGCTACCGGTCATCGGGAAGGTATCGACGAAGAAGATATATTTCGGAATCTTGTGGCGGGCTATCTTGCCACGGCAGAAGTCTTTCACTACGTCTTCCGTCATCGTAACACCTTCGTGCAGGATGATAAAAGCACCGACTTCCTCGCCGTATTTCTTGGACGGGACGGCTGCCACCTGAACGTCTTTCACTCCTTCCAGGTGATAAAGGTATTCTTCTATTTCACGCGGGTAAACATTTTCTCCGCCGCGGATAATCATATCCTTGATACGTCCGGTAATGCGGTAGAAGCCGTTTTCGTCTTTTACGCCGAGATCGCCGCTATGCAGGAAGCCGTCTTTGTCGATGACTTCGGCTGTGGCGGCAGGATTATTATAATAACCTTTCATGTTGTTGTAACCGCGGTTACACATTTCTCCCTGTACGCCAACCGGACATTCTTCGCCGGTTTCGGGGTCGATAACACGCACCTCCGTAAATTCAAAGTCGCGTCCGACAGTATTATAACGTTCTTCTGCCGGGTCGTCGATACGTGAATGGGTCATACCGGGTGATGTTTCCGTCAGACCATAAACGCTGGTTACACGCATAAACATCTTCTCTTCCACCTGGCGCATCAGTTCCACCGGGCAGAGCGAACCTGCCATGATACCGGTACGGAGCGAAGTCAGGTCGAACATCGGGAACATCGGATGGTTCAGTTCGGCAATAAACATGGTCGGTACGCCGTAAAGTGCCGTGCACCGTTCCTTATGGATAGAGGCCAGTACTACCAGCGGGTCGAACTTCTCGACCATAACCTGCGTACAACCGTGTGTCAGCACGTTCATGGAAGCCAGCACCACACCGAAGCAATGGAAGAGAGGAACGCAACAACAGAGCTTGTCGTCAGCGGTGAATTTCATATGCTCGCCGGTCAGCAAACCGTTGTTCGCAATATTATGGTGAGTCAACATAACCCCTTTCGGGAAACCTGTCGTGCCGGAGGTATATTGCATATTGACAACATCGTGGCAGTCAACGAGCTTTTTAGCGGCTTCCAGTTTGTCGTCTTCTATATTTTCGCCCAGCAATAACAACTCCGGCGTGTTATACATACCTCGATATTTCTCCTGGCCGATATAAACGACATTTTTCAGTCTCGGGAAGCGTTGGCTTTTCAGATAGCCGCGTTGCGATTCCTTTAGTTCGGGAAGCATGGTGTACATCATATCGATGTAACTACCGTCAAATACGCCTTCGGTGATACACATGGTGTGGATATCGGCATTCTCTACCAGAAACTCCAACTCGTTCTGTTTATAGTTCGTGTTGACGGTAACGGCTACGGCTCCGATTTTGGCGGCAGCATAAAGAAATGTCAGCCAGTCGGGTACATTCGTTGCCCAGATACCGACATGGGTGCCGTGTTCGATACCGATAGAGAGCATACCTTTTGCCATCCGGTCGACACGTTCGTTGAATTCTTTCCATGTAAAACGCAGGTCGCGGTCGGAATAAACCAGGTATTCCTTGTCCGGCGTCGTTTCGGCCCAATGTTCCAGCCATTGGCCTAATGTCTTATCTTGCAGTTGTAATTCCATATCTTTTCTTTAACATTAATAGGGGGTATAAACAACTCCAAGGATTTTAGCCGTGCTTTCGGCGGCTGCATGAACGTGGTGAGCAACAATCGAATCATAATAGATGCTGTCGCCTTCTTCCAATATATAGGTATTCTTTCCGTAGTTTATTTCAAGTACGCCTTCCAGCACATAAATGAATTCTTCACCTTCATGTGTGGAAAGAATAAAATCAACGCCATCTTCCGAAGGGGAAACATCGATCAGGAACGGTTCCATATGGCGGCCTGATTTATCCTGCGACAGTGAATGGTATTCCATATGTTTCCGGTTCTCCATCGAATTGTTGGTAAAACCGATGCTATTGGAGTCATTACTGTCTTTTTTGCGGCAGATAACCGGACCGAGTTCGGATTGGTCGTCAAGGAATGTACCCAGGCGGACACCGAGTACCCGTGCTATTTTGATAAGAGGTGCCAGTGAAGGAAAATCTACATTACCTTCTATACGTTCGATTTGTTCTGTGCTCAGGCCGGAACGTTCGGCAACTTCCTCAACAGTGAGTTGTTTTGATTCACGGATACTTTTAATTTTGGCTCCGATGATTTTGTTGTTTCCCATAAGTATGTTTATTTTTAGATTATCTTTTAATTTGTAACTGAACGCCGCAAATTTACATTAATATTTTATTTTACCATGTAATTTACTGAAAGAAAAAAAGGACAACCCTTGTGAGAGTTGCCCTTTTGTAACTTCCTGCGAAGTAGTTTCTTATTTTCTGATACCAAGTTCTTTGATGATAGCACGGTATCTTTCGATATCAACTTTAATCAGATAATCCAGTAAACGACGACGTTTACCAACCAACATTTTCAGAGCTCTTTCAGTGCTGTAATCTTTGTGATTAGCTTTCAAGTGTTCTGTTAAATGTGCAATACGAACTGTAAACAGTGCGATTTGGCTTTCTGCAGAACCTGTGTCGGCAGCTGATTTGCCATACTTTTCGAATAATTCTTTTTTCTTTGCTGAATCTAAATACATGATTCTTTTTACTTTAATAAATTGATACTATATTATCTAAGCGGCGACAAAGATATGCATAACTTTTTTGTCTGACAACTCTTTTCTGTATCTTTTTTATATTTTGCAACATGAATATCACATACATATCGTAAAAATGTCGTACTTTTGCAGCCAATAAATTAGTCTTCGATGCAAAAAATCAGAAACATCGCGATTATCGCGCACGTAGACCACGGCAAAACGACGCTCGTGGATAAGATGTTATTAGCCGGTAAGCTTTTCCGTGAAGGACAGGCAGAGCCGGACCAGTTCCTGGATAACAATGACCTGGAACGTGAACGAGGTATCACTATTCTAGCTAAGAATGTATCTATTAATTATAAGGATTGCAAAATCAATATTATTGATACCCCGGGTCACGCCGACTTCGGTGGTGAAGTAGAACGTGTATTGAACATGGCCGACGGTTGCCTGCTGTTGGTAGATGCTTTTGAAGGCCCGATGCCTCAGACACGTTTCGTGCTGCAAAAAGCAATTCAATTAGGATTAAAACCTATCGTAGTTATTAATAAGGTAGACAAGCCGAACTGTCGTCCGTCGGAAGTGCAGGAAATGGTGTTCGACCTGATGTTCAGCTTGGATGCAACCGAAGAACAGTTGGATTTCCCGACAATCTACGGTTCCGCTAAACAGGGGTGGATGTCTGAAGACTGGCAGAAGCCGACCGAAGATATCTATGCATTGCTGGATGCTATCATCAAATATATTCCGGAACCGGAGGTATTGGAAGGAACTCCCCAGATGTTGATTACATCGCTGGACTTCTCCAAATATGTAGGTCGTATCGCTGTAGGCCGCGTTCATCGTGGTGAGTTGCGCGAAGGCCAGGAAGTTATGTTGTGCAAACGTGACGGTTCGATGGTAAAATCGAAAATTAAGGAGTTGGATATCTTTGAAGGTTTGGGCCGTACGAAAGTAGAATCCGTCCAATCCGGCGATATCTGTGCCGTGATTGGTATCGATGGTTTCGAGATTGGCGAGACTATTGCCGACATCAATGAGCCGGAACCGCTGCCTACGATTGCAATCGATGAGCCGACGATGTCTATGCTCTTTACCATCAACAACTCTCCGTTCTTCGGTAAAGATGGTAAGTTCGTTACATCGCGCCATATCTTTGAACGTCTTCAGAAAGAGTTGGACAAGAACCTGGCTTTGCGTGTGGTTCCTACCGATTCAGCCGATTCATGGTTGGTATATGGCCGTGGCGTGCTCCACTTGTCTGTGTTGATTGAAACGATGCGTCGTGAAGGATACGAATTGCAGGTCGGTCAGCCGCAGGTAATCATTAAAGAAATTGACGGTGTAAAATGCGAACCGGTTGAACAGCTTACTATCAATCTCCCGGAAGAGTCTTCCAGCCGTATCATCGATATGGTGACAAAGCGCAAAGGTGAGATGACAATGATGGAAAGCAAGAACGACCGTATGCATCTTGAATTCAATATACCTTCACGTGGTATCATCGGTCTGAACAATGCCGTTCTGACAGCTTCTGCCGGTGAAGCGATTATGGCTCACCGCTTCCTGGAATATCAGCCGTGGAAGGGAGATATCGAACGCCGTAACAACGGTTCCATCATTGCAATGGAAACGGGAACAGCTTTCGCTTATGCCCTGAACAACTTGCAGTCACGCGGACGTTTCTTCATTGCTCCGCAGGAAGAAGTATATGCCGGACAGGTAGTTGGTGAACACACGAAAGAAGGCGACCTGGTTGTAAACGTAACGAAGTCGAAGAAATTGACGAACATGCGTGCTTCAGGTTCTGACGATAAAGTATCATTGGCTCCTCCTGTCGTATTCAGTTTGGAAGATGCTTTGGAATATATCAAGGCTGACGAATATGTGGAGATCACACCGAACTATATGCGTATGCGTAAAGTCATCCTGGATGAGACCGAACGCAAACGTCAGGGTAGATGAACCTGTTGAAATATATAATGGGAAACCGGATATGCATTTGTGTATCCGGTTTTTTTATAAAGTTACTGCATGATTGTAAATCTGCAGTACGTCTTCAATCTCGTTGAAATCCGTTTTATTGTCATCTGCATATTTCTTTAGTTCCTCTTTATGGTCGGGGAATGCTTTGAGGAATTGCTTTTCATTGAGGAAACGGAATTGTTTTCCGTTACGCTCTATCCGGAATATTTTGTCGATACGACTGAGAATCAGCTTTTCTGTTTCCAGCTTATGGGTAGTGTTTCCTGACTGGAAAGAGGAATAGGAGTCGACCGCCGATGTTTCCGAGCGCCCTCCGTAACCGACCTGTTTGCCTTCCCATTTTAATGCACCTCTGTATTGGACGAAAATAGGAGGGTCTTTTTGCAGCACTTCGGTTGCCCCGTCTTTCGTTGGAAGAAAGATTCTTTCGCCTATCTTGATGGTTGCCACCATCTCCGGTTCAGAGAATTCTTTGATATTGTTATTGTCGTGCTGGTCCTGAAAAAGGAACTTTTTGATGAGGAGGCTATAGTTTAGCGGTACATTGAATGTCCGGCCATCCTTGTAATAAACATATCCGTTTTCAAAGTTACGCAATAAGAATTGTGCACTGTCGATTTGCGCAGCCAACTTATTACTTCCGGAGATAATAGCCAATAATAGTATAATAATGAATCTACTCATAATATTATGATTAAGCTTAGCATATGCAAGAATAGGAAAATAATACTGAAATTGCAATATTAAACGGCTAAAAATGAATAAATTGTTATCTCCTTATGATTTTGGTAGAAATAAAAAAGCCGCCTCTTTTTACGGAGGCAGCTTCTATTATAGGATTGTGTAATATACTAATTACTTAACCAAGCTAGCGAAATCGCTGTTAGTTGCATATTTTGCAAATTCCAGATCGATAGCAGCTTCTTTAGCCATAGCTTTGTCAGCAGCGATAGCAGCTTTCAGGTTGCTGATAACTGCGTTTACATCGTTTGTGCGTGCTGCAACAACAGCCTTCAGGTAAGAAGTAGTTGCATCAGGTTTAGCAACAGCGTTCAAAGTTTGAGAAGCTTTGCTGTAGTCTTTTACTAAAAGCTGAGCCAAAGCAGCGTTATTAGTCTTAACAGAACCGAAAGAGTTAACAGCTTTAGCATATTCGCCTTGTTCCAGATAAAGAACACCCAGAGCTTCGCCTAATTCAGCAACACCTGCAGCATTACCGAACAATTGCTGAGCTTTTGCCTGATCACCCTTAGTCAGAGCGATCAAACCTAAGTTCATGTTAGCTTCGTTGTTAGCCTTAACAGAGTTAGACTTGTTGAACATTTGTTCAGCCTTAGCCAGGTCACCAGCCTTGAATGCCATCATACCGATGTTGTTCCAAGTGCGGTAGCAGTTAGGATACAGTTCAGAAGCTTTTGTATAGATAGCCATCTTTTCGCTGTCGTTGTTAGTTAATGTGGCAGCGTAAAGAATTTCTTCGATATTCAGTTCAGAAGGATTGCTCTTAGCCAATGCGCTGATTTCGTCGTCAGACTTACCGATGATTTCGATGTTAGCAGTCAAACGAGAACGACGCAATTGCGGAAGGATAGTTTCAGCCAGATCAGAATAAACAGCAGAAATGTTTTTGATTTCTTTTTCTCTTGTTTCAGGATCCTGGTACATAGAGATAACTCTTAATACAAGGTCTTTATCCTGCAAGTTGGAAGCAGATACCAATTCTTTGAAGCCTTCCCAGTCCTGAGCAGTGTAACGAGCGTCAACCGGAGCATCAACTTTCATTTTCTTCAATTCTTTATTCAGATATTTAGAAGTATTGCCTTCACGTCTTTCGGCCAAGCCTGTGTTCAGTTTAACACCACCATCAGGAGAAGCGTAAGCAGAGATTTCGATTGCTACGTTCTGGTTAGGAGCTTCATCAGCATTTTTAACCAGGTCTTTCCATTCTTTGATAGCATCAGAGTTCAACTCTTTAGCACGAAGTTCAGCCTGCTGGATAAGGAACATAATGTTAGCATCGTGAGCTTCTTTGATGATGCGCTGGAATTTGTCAGCAGCGATAGCTGCAGTTGCAGTAGCAGCATCAGCCAATTCAGAAGTAGCGATTACGCCTTCACCGATTTTTACGTCCGGTAATTTAACTGTTTTGTTCTTGATCTTTGCGTCGAAAGTCAGGTACAGTTCAGATTTCTTCATTTCAGGTTTGTAAGTGAAAGAAGATTTCATTGTTACGTTACCACCTTCTTTTTGAGCGATAACCTGATTGTTACCTTTTACTTTTTCACCTTGATAAGTGTAAGATGTTCCCCATGCTTCACCACCGGCATAGCGGAGAACCGGAGTTACAGTTACAACGGCTTTCTTGTTGAACCATTTTGCAGGGAAAGTCGCGTTGATAGTCACGGGTACTTTGCCTCCGATAGCCTCAAGCGGCTGCGGCTCAGCTTTGATGTACTCTTCAGCTAGCGGTTTCAACTTGTTTGAACAAGAAGAAAGGGTTAAGATTGCTGCCATTACAAAGAATGACAATAAAAACTTTTTGTTCATAATTTGATGTAAGTTTAAAATGTTACTATGTTTATATATTCACTTTCAATTGTCCCTTAGCCATCAAAGTGCAAAACTAAAGCATTTTTTTGTTATGAATAGCAAAGATACGATAAAATCTTTCTAATTAATACTTATTAATGAATCCGGTCTTCTTTTTTTGCTAAAAAGAGTATAAATGACAGGATTTATGGACGCTTTAATCATTTCCATCCAGTACTAATTTAGTTAATTTGTAATGTATTGTTTTCATCTCTTTATCTTATCGGACTCTGCCAAGTGCTTTCTTATTGTGTATTTTTGATTAAAATAAAATCTTTTGAGTAAAACATTCGTTTCCGTAGCTGATCTGTACCAGATAGATACCTGACGTGGCTGTGGTGGCGGTGATGATGTTTTGTCCCGAATGAACAGTGCCGTTCTGTAAAGTTTTTCCCTCCATCGACAGCACTGAATACCGTGCCTGACGGATTGTTTCCGGTAGCAGGACATGAATTGCTTTGGAAGCTGTTTCCACAAATATGCGGATTGGATTACTTTCGTTAATGGAAGTGTTAGCCGATGCCGTATTGTACTGGATGACCGGGTCGATGAATAAGGAAGTACTCATCGGGGAAGCCGGATGGCTGGTAGCTTCTATCCATTGACCTTTATAATTGATCCATACGGTATTTTTACTTGTTTCTCCTTTCGGGAGATTGAATGCCGAAAAAAAGATATTGCCGGCAGCCGATTTGATCTTGTATCCGATGAAGAAATTGCCGGACACATCGATTGGCTCTTTGAAGGTTATAAATGATTCCTGGTCGCGGTTCATCGGCTTGGTAGAATCGATAAAAGCACTTTTGTCATTGAGCGTTACGAATGAGGGGCTGAATGACTCGCTGTATAACAGTGTTTCCGGTTTATCCGAGCCATTGTAGACGGTGATTTCTACTTCAAGGTCACTCATCTTGCTTATAGCCGGATTTACGATGTATGTGCCGTATATTTTAGCGTTGCCTGTTATTTTATAGGCTTCTGCAAATTCGTTCATTCCCAGTGAATTGTTGCCGAAAGCCGGGCCTGTACCGGGAGAGGGGAGAGGTGTTGATTCTATTGTGTTGGCTTTTCCGCTTTCCTTTATATTGCTCAGGCGCAGGCATGGGGTCGCACTGTAAGGATCAAGTCCCTTGCAGATCCGTTCGGAGTTTGTTCCTGCCGGGTCGAGCCATATTTTTAATTGTTTGTCGGCATCCGGAGATGTTTCCCAGTTTTGGCTTAAGGCGAAATAGAAATCGTTATAAGGACGGGGACAGTCGGACTCTCCTCCGGACAGACCTCCGATAACTAAGCCGTTGCTGTCAAATAACCCGGAACCGGAAGAGCCTCCTGCCGTGCTTCCGTCCGACCATTCCTTTATGTGCCAGTGCCCGTTTTTTATAAAGTTTCCTACCGGAGAGTTGAATGTCGTTAATTCGACTTCTTCTGTCGTGTTAAGTCGCTTTACGGTGCCTTCCGGATGATGGATTCCCACGTATGGAGCAGTGCCCTGGTCCTTGGCATTCCAGCCGGCATAATAAGGCTGATAGTAAGCAGGTGGTGTTTCCATCAGTTGCAGTAAGGCCATGTCGGTCTGTTCGTTGGTCGCTTTGAAGCGGGTGGAAGCCATCGACATTTCTTCGGTACCTCTCATAACCGGGTCGCATAGAGGACTTTCATAATTGAAATAGGTGACGATATTGCCTGCAATCATTTCGTAGTCCGGATTCTCGATGTTGAACTGCTTGTTCAAACAATGGGATGCTGTTAACAGGTAAGGTGTACCATCGTTTGATGTATTATTAATTAATGTACCGGTACAAAAATCAGTCCCATTGATAATGAGCAGGACGACGCTTCGGCCTATCTCATTATATTTATCCGTACTTTCTTGCAGGCAGGCCAGGGTTTTTATGCATCCGAGATACGTCCTGCTATATTCTTGCGGTTCGTATCCTCTGATATTACGATAGTCATGGTTTACTTCACCCACTTTTAGCTTGCCATGAAACTGAACATTAGCCGGTTCCTGATATTCGATAACTAATTCATCACCTTGTACCGGAGAGACGGGAAGTATACCCAGTTCGGAGTTGTTCAAATGGTTGAATGCTCCTAATATATGTGTCTGGTCCGGATTGTACAGGAAGAGCTGGGCTCCTTCCGGAATTTCGTATTCAGAAAACAATACATTGATCGAATAGGCACCGGCCGATCGAATGCCCAGCCGCCATACGCGGGTGCCGTCGGCTTGTGTAAACCAGCTGCCCGAGTTATCCGGAGTAAAATCGGTCATGAATTTGTAGGCAAAATGAAAACTGCTGCGCAAATCGCTTTCGTTGAGTGAGTCGATTCGTAATTGTTCAGCGATGTCAAAAGCAGGCATTTCTTGAAACAGACTTCCTGAGCGGGTGCTGAGTATCGTCATCGGAAGTGGTCTGCCTCCGTGACTGATCTGTCCTGTTAAATGGGCGGATACCAACAGGCAGAGGAAAAAAAGAGTGACTAGCTTTTTCATATTCATGCAAATATATGTTTTTCTTTTAATTAATTCTTCCTGTACTACGAACAAATTTGTGAAACCGCTCCCGTATTTCGTGATTTTTGTCTAAGTTTGCCAAGCGAAAAAGAATGATTCTGAAATTGTAAAACCAATATTACATAATTAAATAATAAAGATATGGCAACACCTCCTTTCAAGTATCAGGAACCGTTTCCACTGGGACCGGATACAACAGAGTATTATTTGCTTACAAAAGATTATGTGTCGGTATCCGAGTTTGAAGGACAACCGATTCTGAAGATTGCAAAAGAAGGATTAACAGCGATGGCTAATGCTGCTTTCCGTGATGTGGCTTTTATGCTTCGTCCGGCCCACAACGAACAGGTTGCTAAAATCCTGAGCGATCCGGAAGCAAGCGACAATGACAAATTCGTTGCATTGACTTTCCTTCGTAACGCCGAAGTTTCAGCTAAAGGCCAGCTTCCTTTCTGCCAGGATACAGGTACGGCTATCATCCACGGTGAAAAAGGCCAGCATATATGGACCGGCTATTGTGATGAAGAAGCGCTTTCTCTGGGTGTTTACAAAACATATACGGAAGAAAACCTGCGTTATTCACAGAATGCACCGTTGAATATGTACGACGAGGTGAATACAAAATGTAACCTGCCTGCACAGATCGACATCGAAGCAACCGAAGGTATGGAATATAAATTCCTTTGTGTAGCGAAAGGTGGTGGTTCTGCCAACAAGACTTATCTGTTCCAGGAAACAAAAGCGATCCTGAATCCGGCAACATTGGTTCCGTTCCTGGTTGAAAAAATGAAAACATTAGGTACAGCTGCCTGTCCTCCTTACCATATTGCATTCGTTATCGGCGGTACTTCAGCAGAAAAGAACCTGCTGACCGTGAAGCTGGCTTCTACTCATTATTATGACAACCTGCCTACAAGCGGTAACGAGTATGGCCGTGCTTTCCGTGATGTCGAACTGGAAAAAGAAGTTTTGGAAGCGGCTCACAACATTGGTTTGGGTGCTCAGTTCGGTGGTAAATATTATGCACACGACGTACGTATCGTTCGTCTGCCGCGTCACGGTGCTTCCTGTCCGGTAGGTATGGGAGTTTCCTGCTCTGCTGACCGTAATATCAAATGTAAGATCAATAAGGAGGGTATCTGGATTGAAAAGATGGATTCTAATCCAGGTCGCCTGATTCCTGAAGAGTTGCGTAATGCCGGCGAAGGTGATGCCGTAAAGATCAACCTGAACCAGCCAATGGCCGATATCTTGAAAGAACTGACTAAATATCCGGTATCCACCCGTCTTTCTCTGAGTGGAACGATCGTAGTTGGTCGTGATATCGCCCATGCAAAACTGAAAGAACGTATCGATAAAGGCGAAGGTCTGCCTCAGTATATCAAGGATCATCCTATTTATTATGCAGGTCCTGCCAAGACTCCGGCCGGAATGGCTTCCGGTTCATTCGGTCCGACAACAGCCGGCCGTATGGATTCCTATGTCGATCTGTTCCAGGACAATGGCGGTAGCATGATTATGATTGCCAAAGGTAACCGTAGCCAGCAGGTAACAGATGCTTGTAAGAAGCATGGCGGTTTCTATCTGGGAAGTATCGGTGGTCCGGCTGCTATCCTGGCACAGGAAAGCATCAAGAAAGTAGAATGTCTGGAATATCCGGAACTGGGTATGGAAGCAATCTGGAAGATCGAAGTAGAAAATTTCCCTGCTTTCATTCTGGTGGACGATAAAGGCAACGATTTCTTCAAACAATTGAAGCCGCGTTGCTCCTGTAGCAAATAAGAACAACTTATTATAAGAGGTGAAAGGCCTGTTCCGTTTATTCGGGGCAGGCTTTTTCTTTCTGTTTTCTTCTTTTCCCTGCCTTGTTGTTGCCTGTTCATAGTGATCTTTTCCGATTGAGTTCCTTATGTATTTTATTGCCGATAGCTATACGCAGACTTACTGATAAATATCGACAAGATTACCTATAATTGTCGATAAGCTTACGTATAGCTATCGGCAACAAAATACATAAGGGAATTGAAACATTTTGTTCGGGATGTATTTTTTTACTAATAGGATACTAATGAGGATATAGAGTCAACGATTATTGTCTATTTGTTAACGAAAAGGAGGATTGGTAGGCTAATTGACAGATCGATGTCTGATAGTTGTTTGATAAATAGGATGTTTGTGTGTTGACTTAAAAGAGTATTCTTCTTTTATTGATTTTGAATTTTTGGAGGATATATTGATTTGTTTATGAAAGAACCGGATCGCTGTGTATTGGTTGGATAAACTTTTCATGGTAGCATAGTTCTCTCAGAACTAAGTTTAATACATGTGCAAAATTAGAATATATTTTAATATTATGCGTCTTTTTTTGAAAAAAGATTAACAAATATATTTTATAACATATTGTTGAGTTGTGTACGGTATGATTGCTTCTACATAGCCCCATTGTTTTATTGCATGAAGTCATTGTAAATTAAGTAATGATATTTTAATAGGATAAATGCGTTTTTTATATCTCACACAAATCCCTACATGTTATTATGATTGATATTATGCACGTAGGCTTTCAATTTGTTCTATTAAAGTTGGATGCGGAGTCAACATGTTTCCCCCTTTTTTCTGTGATATTTCCTGATCCTTTACAAAATAAGCGATTTGAAGAAAGTTTCTATCGACATAGTTCTGAGAGAACTATGGGATATTATGAAAATATTCTAAAAACAGGTTGCTGATTAAGTACTGTTTTGGATTAGATAGAAATATTATGTAAAACTCTAAATCAAAATGTAGATGGAAATTAAGCCAGTACAAATTCAATCGCTGTCATTTTCTATTCCGCAAAGAATTGTGAAAGGAGTACAGGTCGCTTGTTTGTTGTCATTTGTTTTGCCGGCTTTTGCTGCGGCTGATTCGAATGATTTGTTGACTGTACGGGAGTCCAAGTATGTGGAAATGCAGCAAACCCAGAAAGTTTCGGGTTCTGTTTCAGATGATTTTGGTCCATTGGTTGGTGTCAGTATTCATGTTAAAGGTACTACAAACGGAACTGTAACTGACATGGACGGGAATTTCTCTTTGGAGGCTAAGCCTGGAGATATTCTGGTAATATCTTATGTCGGGTATCTCACTATTGAGCACAAGGTGACTGCCGGTCCTGTCAATTTATCTATGAAGGAAGACACTCAGAAGCTGGACGAAGTAATAGTCCTGGGGTATGGTACGACAACAAAACGTTCGATGATTGCAGCCGTATCAACAGTAAATGCAGAAGAGATGGCTGCTCTTCCGGTAACAAATATCACGCAGGGGTTGGCCGGGCGTTCACCTGGTTTGATTGTACAAGGTAGCGGTGGTGGTATTAATAAGACGAGTACGGTGAGTATTCGCGGTGGTGGCACTCCGCTCGTTGTTATTGATGGCGTTATTCGGGACTATGGAGACTTTGTTGCTTTAGCTCCCGAAAATATTGCGAATTTATCTATTTTAAAGGATGCCTCGGCTACGGCTGTGTACGGTTCGCGTGCTTCTAATGGTATTTTGCAGGTAACGACCAAGCAGGGAAAAGAAGGAAAACCTCAGATTGATTATAACTTCAACCAAAGCTGGTCTCAACCGAATGTATGGCCTGATAAATTGAATTCGTATGAGCGTGCTATACATCGTAATGTGGCGGCAGCGAATGACGGAGTGACCATTCCTTACAATGACGACGATTTACGCATGTTTGCCGATGGTTCGGATCCGTACGGACACCCTAATACAGATTGGCAAAAAGAGGTAATGAAGAATTTTGCTCCGCAACAGAAACATAATATTACGATTAGTGGTGGTGGTGCGAGCAATACTTATTATGCTTCTATAGGTCATATTAACCAGCAATCGCTGTATAAGAGCGATTCGCATTATATGAAACGAACGAATTTTCAATTGACTCAAACTTCAACTTTTAAATCCATTGGCCTGAAAACAACGGCACAGTTGGATGGTTACATGCAGTTTAAAACACATCCGTATACTTCCACATCCAGCGGATACGGGAACGTATTCTCCCATGTCCAGAATAAATCACCGATGGAGATTGGTCGGAATAAATATGGATTGGTGTATAATAATACAGATAATCCGATCGCTGAAATTTCTGATGACGGTGGCTATATTGATGAAAAAGAGAATGTAGTCAACGGCTTGTTGGGGGTTGAATGGGATCTTCCCTGGGTAAAAGGCCTGAAACTGCGGGCGAAGGGCAGTTATCGCTATTATATAAAGGATAATAAGTCCTGGAGAAAAGATGCAGCTCAGTATGCATGGGATTCTCAAGAGCCTACATATGCTTCAAAACCACAGTTGAGCCAGTATGGGGAATTGGGAAATTCCTGGACCTTACAGTATTTTGCCGAATATAACCGTACGTTTGGCAAGCATTCGGTAAGCGCCTTAGGAGGTTACGAATATACAAGCGGTTTTGGACATAGTATGGGCTTGGTCCGTAAGAATTATGATTTCCCGATTGATCAAATTAACCCGGGACCTTCTTCGACGATGGAAAACTCCGGCGGTGAATGGGAAAATGGCCGGGCCGGTTGGGTCGGACAGGTCAAGTATAATTATGATAACCGTTATTTTGTAGAAGCCAGTATGCGTTATGACGGGTCGGATAATTTTCCGAAAGATCATCGTTGGGGTACTTTTTACTCTGGTTCGATCGGTTGGTCGCTGGCAGATGAAGCTTTCATGGAAACCATACGCGAAAAACATATTTTCGATATGTTGAAAATACGTGCCTCTTACGGACAAGTGGGTTTGGATAACTGGGGAAATGACGGGGATACGTATCACATCGGACGTTTTGCCTATCTGACATCTTACGGATTAGGCGGCCAGGAGTATGTAATGAATGGTGAGTATGTACCCGGTTTTTGGGAAGGGAGCTTGCCTTCTCCTGATTTGACTTGGTTTACCACTGATCAGTTTGATGCCGGATTCGATTTTAGTTCGTTGAATAATAGATTGTACGGCTCTTTCGACTATTTCTATTATGCAACCAAAGGTTTCTTATATGCACCGGATGCATTGGATGTTGGTTATACCGATCCGTTGGGTGTATCGCTTCCTAAAATATCGACAGATGGGGAACATCGTCGTGCCGGTGTGGAGTTTCAATTGGGTTGGCGCGATGATATTGGTGATTTCCATTATGATGTAGCCTTTAATTTTACAAAATTTGATGAGTTATGGGCTAACAACCCGTCTGAGTCACTTGAAAATAAGAAAAATCCTTACAAGCGTACAACCCAGCAACGGGGATATGCCGGTGTCTATTATGAGAATATGGGCTTTTATAAGGATGCAAATGATGTATATAACAGTGTGCAACGTACAGGTTCCCACTCACTAACGGCAGGTGATCTTAAATATTATGACTTTAATGGGGATGGCGTTATTGATGGGGCCGACCAGCATCGTTTGGGTAAAAGTAGTTTCCCGCGTGCCAACTATGGATTGAACATCAATTTATCTTATAAAGGATTTTCTTTCAGTACCCTCTTTCAGGGGGCAACCCGTTTTGATATGTATTTAGGTAGTGTGCTGATGATGAGTGATGCCAATACCGGTTCAAGTCCTACCTATGAGTTTCAAACGGACTATTGGACACCGGAGAATACTGATGCCAAATTTCCGCGTTTGTTGTCTTCTACCGGAAATAATGGTTCTAATAATACAGTCGGAAGTGATTTCTGGTTGATTAACGGAGGATATTTGCGAATGAGAGATATTCAGGTCGGATACGATTTCAAGCGTATACTATTGAAGAAGACCTCGTGGATCACTCGGTTGAATGTGGCTTTGAGCGGACAAAATATTTTTACTATTTCGGAGGCAACAAAGTACGGAATTGACCCTGAAAACGGATCAGCCAACCGTTATGATTATCCAAATGAGCGCGTGTTCGCGATCAACTTTGGTATAGGATTTTAATTGAAAATAAAAACAGAACTGATATGAATAAATATTTAAAATATGGTTTGCTGTGTTTCACTGGTGGAGTTCTCGCTACTTCTTGTGATGTGATGGATACAAAACCGATGGAATCGTATGATGAGGATTTGGTGTGGTCTTCCAAAGAAACCGCCGATGCTTTTGTGACAGAGGTGTACAAATCCTCGGTAGCCCTATATGCCGGAGAGTATGCTTATCTGGAATCATATACACCGAATGGAATCCATAGCGATTTGACAAACCTGGATGCTTTTCCTACTGAAGTGGGGATGGACCGGACAACGAATATGGGATTCGGCTATTTCGCTAATTTAAGGAATTGTAATTTGATTATCGAAAAAGCTGCCGCTGCCACTGCACTTACAGAGGCACAAAAGTCGGAATTGATTGCCGAAGGTCATTTCCTCCGTTCGTTAGTGAATTTTTATCAGACGCTTTGGGAAGGTCGTTTTGTTCCAATCATGAAGGTGTTGACCCCCGAGTCTACAGAAGATTTTAAGACCCCGCTGACTGCTAATGTAGCAGAAAGTTATAAACTGGTAATTGACGATATGAATGCTGGTATTGAAGGACTTCCTGAAGAATCGGCTTCAGGACGCGTCAATAAGTATGTAGCTTATGCTTTTCGTTGTCGTGCAGCGCTCCAAGCTTATGCTTATACGAAAGATGCGTCTTATCTGGATATGTGCATTGAATCAGCGAATGCTGTTATTAATTCTGGTAAATATACATTGAGCAGTAATTATGGCGAGATGTTCCAAAAGGCAGGAGCTTATGATAATGAGATTATTTTGGGTTATTACCGTTTGGAGAAGAACACGAATTGCGGTTCATTCAGTGAAATGATTAGTTGTGTGCCGAATGTAAATAATGATGAAATAGCCAATTCAAATGCTTCTCCATTATTTAAAGATGCTGGCGGACGTTCGTTTGAAGGCTGGGCCAGTTATTTCCCGACACAGGATATGGTAGACCAATATCTTGTCATTGATGAAGTGGATGGAAAGGCAAAACCTTGGAATGAAACGGCACAGTACAAAAATAGTGTAAAGGAAGAAGACCCCTCGGCGTTGCAGGTCGGTGATTTTGTCAAAGTTGAATTGACTGGGCGGGTAGTACCGGATGAAGATGATATGGGTTCTACCGAAAAGGGGAAAAAGATTGTACGTTACGGACGTGTAACGGATGATTCCCGTATCAATGAGATTATGTATAATAATCGTGACAAACGTTTTTACGGAACGATTGTGTATGATTCTTGTACTTGGTTAAGCGGCGAGCTAGTGACACTTTGTTGCCAGGGTAATTTGTGGGCCGGTGTACGTAAAGACCAAGCGGATTCCTGGTATACTACGGCATCTGGTTATTATTGGAGGAAGAATGTTTATGAAGTTTCTCCTCGTTTTTATGTCTCGAATAATACGGATTATCATTTTGTATTGGCTCGTTTAGGAGAGATGTATATGAACCGTGCTGAAGCTTACTTGCTGAAAGGCGAAATAGATAAAGCAGTAGCAGATTTGAATGTGACACGTACACAACATGGCGGATTACCTCCTTCTATGGCTGTAACGGAGGAAGAGGCATGGCGGGATTATATTCGCGAACGTCGTGTTGAAATGGCTTATGAAGGTAATTTATACTGGAGTTATTTGCGCTGGGGCAAATATGGCGGATATGCAAATGAAGGGGAAAAGGCTAATGGTGTTATTCAGGCGTTAAACCGTCCTGTCCATAAGATTCAGATAACAAAAGACCGTAAGCGTTATTTCATTGGACAGATCGTAAGAAACAGAGCCTGGAACAGAAATTTTACAACAAAACGTTATTTAATGCCTATTCCGCAATCTGCGATTGATAGACGCGCAGCGAGTGGAATTACTGATGAACAGAATCCGGGTTGGTAAATTTAAAAATGAATATGAGTATGAAAAAATATAGTTATTTGTTATTCTTGTCCATTCTTTTCACTCTATCTTCTTGCCTTACGGGAGGATTGGAAGATCTGCCTGAGTTTGAAGAGAATGAGATTAGCGGGGTACAACGTGTAGAGTATCGTTATATAAGCGATGAGGTTTCGAACGCAAGCGGACAGCAGATCGTGAAAAAAGTCGAACTTGGACGATCTAATATTGTTATTGATAAGGAGGCTAGTACAGTTAGTCTGGATGTATCAGTTCCTGCTGCCAATGAAGGATCTTTTCCGGCGTCAGAGTGGGAGAAATGTTCAGTAAATAATATAGGTGTGATGGTCACTTTGTCTACGGCTGCCAGAATTACTCCTAAAGAAGGATCGCCTGCTTTAGGTGTTCCTGGTGATTGGTCTAAACCCAATAAATATCTTGTAACAGCAGCTAATGGAGAGCAACGGGAGTGGACGATTACAATTGTTAATTTTACGAAGTAAACAGTCCGTTTTTTCAATATAATTTTTAGGTGGGGGATTCTATAAAGAATCCCCTTTTTTGTCAAATGGTTTCGATATCCGTAACAGTTTTCCACGAAGATATGTACCAATCAGCTTTCCGGATAGTACAAAAAAGAGCTACCCTTCGCAGGATAGCTCTTTATATATAAATGTATAAGAAAGTTGTCTATTAACGATCGTTACGGTTGTTGCGGTCTCCGCGATCCTGGCGAGGGCCACGGTCCCCACGTTCCGGTCTCGGACCTCTTTCAGGTCTTGGCGGACGTTCTTCGTAACCTTCTGGTTTCGGAAGCAATACTTTGCGTGACAGTTTGAACTTGCCTGTTTTAGCGTCGATGTCTACCAGTTTAACCTGAATTGTATCACCTTCTTTCAAACCTGCCTGTTCTACTGTTTCCAGACGTTTCCAGTCGATTTCAGAGATGTGAAGCAGACCGTCTTTACCCGGCATGAATTCAACGAATGCACCGTAAGGCATGATAGAAGAAATCTTTCCTTCGTATACTTCACCGATTTCAGGAACGGCAACGATACCTTTGATCGCTCTGATAGCAGCATCGATCGTATCTTTGTTTGTTCCGGAGATTTCGATCTTACCTACACCGTCAACTTCTTCAATTGTGATAACAGCGCCGGTCTTTTCCTGGATACCCTGGATAATCTTTCCACCCGGGCCGATCACTGCGCCGATAAATTCTTTGCCGATCGTCATTGATTCGATGCGCGGAGCGTGCGGTTTCAGTTCGGCACGTGTTTCCGGCTGAGCTTCCATGATTTTACCCAGAATGTGCATACGGCCTTCTCTTGCCTGAGCCAATGCGTTTTCAAGGATTTCGTATGACAGACCGTCTACCTTGATATCCATCTGGGTAGCTGTGATACCGTCTGCTGTACCTGTTACCTTGAAGTCCATGTCTCCCAGGTGGTCTTCGTCACCTAAGATATCCGACAGGATGGCATAGTTCTGACCTTTGTTTTCAGAGATAAGACCCATTGCGATACCTGATACCGGTTTCTTCATCGGAACGCCGGCGTCTCTCAGAGCCAGTGTACCAGCACAAACAGTTGCCATAGAAGAAGAACCGTTTGATTCGAGGATATCGGAGATTACGCGTACGACATAAGGGTAGCCATCCGGAATCATGCGTTTCAAAGCGCGGTGAGCCAGATTTCCGTGGCCGACTTCACGACGTCCTACGCCACGTGATGCTTTTGCTTCACCGGTTGAGAACGGAGGGAAGTTATAATGTAATAAGAAACGTTCTTTGCTGTGGTTCAGTACGTCGTCAACCATCTTTTCGTCGGCTTTGGTACCGAGTGTAACAGTTGTCAGCGACTGAGTTTCGCCACGCGTGAAAACTGCTGAACCGTGAGGTCCCGGAAGGTAATCCGTTTCGATCCAGATCGGACGGATCTCCGTTGTTTTACGGCCGTCCAGACGTTTTCCTTCGTCAAGGATAGCGCGGCGCATGGCTTCTTTCTCTACATCGTGGTAGTAACGGCCGATCATTTCGGCTTTAGCTTCCAGTTCTTCTTCAGAGAAATTAGCTTTATATTCTTCTATGATTGCCTGGAAAGCATCGAAACGCTGGTGTTTGTCCGTACCCGATGTTGCAACGGCATATGCTTTTGCGAAACATTTGTCATGTACGTCTTTGCGCAGTTCTTCGTCGTTTTCTTCGTGGCAGTATTCGCGTTTAACGAGCTTGCCGCAAGCTTCCGACAGTTCAAGCTGAGCCTGGCACTGTACTTTGATAGCTTCGTGTGCAACCTTGATTGCATCCAGCATGTCTGATTCCTGTACTTCAGACATTTCACCTTCAACCATCATGATGTTGTCGATTGTTGCAGCAACCATCATATCGATGTCTGCTTTATCCAATTCAGAGAATGTCGGGTTGATAATAAATTTACCATCGACACGGGCTACGCGAACTTCAGAGATCGGTCCGTTGAAAGGTATATCTGAAACGGCCAGGGCAGCAGAAGCTGCTAAACCAGCCAATGCATCCGGCATATCTTCGCCGTCAGCAGAGAACAATATAACGTTTACATATACTTCAGCGTGGTAATTGTCCGGGAATAACGGACGCAAAGCGCGGTCAACGAGGCGCGATGTCAGGATTTCATAATCGGAAGCCTTTCCTTCTCTTTTTGTGAAACCTCCGGGAAAACGGCCAAATGCGGAGTACTTTTCTTTGTATTCAACTTGCAGCGGCATAAAGTCAACACCGGGATTTGCATCTTTAGCGGCACAAACAGTAGCCAGCAACACAGTGTTGCCCATACGTACGGTAACCGCACCGTCCGCCTGTTTTGCCAATTTCCCGGTCTCGATGGTGATGGTTCTTCCATCAGCCAACTCGATCGTCTTGTTAATTGGATTAAGCATAATCTTCTTTCTTATTTTTCTATCTGTAAAAATTGGTGCAAATGTAATGAAAGTTTACCTGTAAACACATGAAAATGAAAATAAAAAACATCAGAAAAGCCCTTTTTTATAAAAATAAAAGGAAGATTTTGAGAATAATAGTGCCACAATTGTAAAATAATGTATATTTGCATCGGAATTACGAACATTGTAAAGAAAAAAGGATGAAACAAATATCTGCGCAATTACTGGTTATTTTCGGAATTTGTATGCTGTTGTTTACTGCATGTAACAAGGCATCGGATTTTACAGTGAAGGGAGTTGTATCCGGAGCCGACGGTCAGACAATGTATCTGGAGAATGTGGGCATATCAAATATCGAATTGTTGGATTCGGTGAAACTGACTGCTGCCGGTAAATTCAAGTTTACCCATAAACGTCCTGAATTTCCGGATTTTTATCGTTTACGTCTGAATAATCAATTGATAAATTTTGCGATCGACTCGGTTGAGACAGTTACTTTTGCTGCTGATGCCGGAACGTTTGCCACTTCTTATTCCGTTGAAGGATCTGAAAACAGTAAAGCGATCAAAGCGATCACCCTGGCCCAGTTGGATGCAAACCAGGCGATCGGTCGTTTACGTAAAGAATATGAGGATAAGCATATTGCTGATACGACATACCGTGCAAGAATCCTGGAAACAGCAGAGGCTTATAAGGATGTGGCCCGTAAATATATTTATGCAGCCCCGATGTCGACAGCTGCTTATTTTGCTTTGTTTCAACAGATCGACGGACTATTGTTCTTTGACCTCTATGACAGAAATGATGTAAAGGCTTACGGAGCAGTAGCTACCAGTTACGATCATTTCTATCCGGGAAGTCCGCGTTCGAAACATCTTTACAACCTGACTTTGCAGTCTATGAAGGTGCTTCGTGCACAGCGTCCGGTAAATCTGGATGATGTGAAAACGACTGAAGTGAGTTTTCTGGATATTGAATTGCCGAACCTGAAAGGGGAGGTGGTTAAACTATCTTCTGTGGCAGAAGGAAAGCCGGTTATTATTAATTTTACAGCTTATCAGGCTGAATGGTCCCCGGCATTGAATATGGCTTTGGGCGAATTATATACGCAGTATCATAGTCAGGGCTTGGATATTTATCAGGTGTCTCTGGACTCTGATGCTCACTTCTGGAAGAATGCGGCTTCAAACCTGCCTTGGGTAGCTGTTCGTGATCCGCAGTCTGTCTACTCTCAGATAGCCGGATTGTATAATGTGAAACAACTCCCGGCGATCTTCATCCTTGACCGCAAAGGTAATCTGGTTAAACGGGTGGATGACGTGAAAAATCTGGCGGCAGATGTAAAAGCTGTACTTTAATATAGTAGCTAACAATCAGATTTATATGTTGTAAAGCACTTGTGAGGGTTTGTGCATTTTGAAAAGATGTCTTATCTTTGCAATGTCTAAAATAAAGAGAAAAAGGAGTTCCGGCCAGGTTGTTGGTCGGGATTCTTTTTTTATTATGCAGTAATAAATATTAATTTTTAAATCAATAATTAGGAGGATTTAGTATGGCTGTTAGTTATATGACAGAAGACGGCTACAATAAGATTTTAGCTGAAATCAACTATTTGGAAACCGTGAAGCGTCCTGAAATTTCTGCCCAGATTGCTGAAGCCAGGGATAAAGGTGACTTGTCTGAAAATGCAGAATATGACGCTGCAAAGGAGGCTCAAGGCATTATGGAAGCAAAACTGGCCCAGTTGAAGGGGTTGATATCTAATGCACGTCTGATAGATGAATCACGTGTTCAGACTGACGAAGTTCAGATTCTGAATAAGGTGAAGATCAAAAATACGAAGAATAATATGGTAATGACATATACATTGGTCTCCGATTCGGAAGCAAACCTGAAAGAAGGAAAGATTGCCGTGAGTACACCGATTGCAAAAGGACTGATGGGAAAGAAAGTTGGAGACGTGGTGGAAATCAAAGTTCCGTCCGGATTGATGACTTTTGAAATAATGGATATATCAATTTAATACAATAAGATATGGCAACAATATTCAGTAGAATAGTGGCTGGCGAGATACCCTGCCATAAGGTTGCGGAAGACGAAGAATTCTTCGCCTTCCTGGATATTAATCCGGTTGCAAAAGGGCATACTTTAGTGATTCCGAAGAAAGAAATTGACTATATTTTTGATCTGGAAGACGCATTGTTAGGGCGAATGATGGCTTTTGCCAAGCGTGTGGCCCGTGCTCAGGAAGCGGCTATTCCCTGCAAGCGTGTAGGGATAGCTGTAATGGGATTGGAAGTGCCTCATGCGCATATCCATTTAATCCCTATAACAAAGGAATCGGATATGTATTTTGGAGGCGAAAAAATGACAATAACTCAGGATGAGTTGGCAGCGGTAGCTGCCTTGATAAAAAAAGCGTACAAATAATTGGTCAAAGGCTTTTTTTATTGGAAATAATACGTATATTTGTAACCACTATTTCTGCATAGTTTTAGAACGGCAGAAATAGTGGTTTTTTAAATGATTCATTAGTGGTTTTTACTCATAAATTTGTTAACCTTAGAAGAAAGGCCCCTCTGAGACAGAGCGGCCTTCTTTTTTTAACACACAAATTATAAACAAATCTTTTTATCTCCCTATATATGTATTGAAAAATTAGAGTTATGCCATAAGTACGGACTAAGTGCCGGTAATCCCAAGTTCACAAAGTAAATGATACTTCCAATAAGTGCTAGTATCCAAATGACCAGTAGTGTCCATTTTGCCGGATTAGGTAATGGTTTCAAATTGAATAATTGACCGAATATGGCAAAAAGTAATGCTATTGCAGGTATTCCGATCAGTAAGATGATACCGATACAGCCTATCACTGCCATATAAACGGGAATTCCGTTGTAAAGATCCATTCCGAAAGGAGAAAGCTGATATAATATGCCTGCACCTCCTCCAATCAGGGCGATTGTTATAACAAACAGTATAAATACGACCAGTAAGAGAGGAGGGAGCAAAATGATACCTACCAAGACTGCTCCGAATTTTAAGAGGAAGCCGAATACTGTGACAAATAGATCAGCTATTTTCTGAAAAAAACTTCTTGGTTTATCTGAACTTATATAATCGTTTACGTTATTGCTGACTTTTTCAAATCCATCAGTAACGGTTTGTCCGATGGTTTCGAGCGTTACGCTTTTACCTCTCATGATCAATCTGTCTGCGGCAGTCCTGGCCAACGGCATGACCATCCATAAAACAATATATAATATAGCCATCCAATGTACGACCGGAATGAATAACAGCAGAATCATTGCCAGTCTGACAGCGGTGGCGTCCCATCCCATATAGGCTGCAATACCGGCTGCTACACCACCGATTACCCGGTTGTCCGGGTCACGCATCAACTTTTTCTTGCCGGTAATGACCTGTTCCTGATAAGTCCGTTTCTTAGCATTCTCTTTTTCTTCTTCAGTCTCTTCCTCGAATATCTCTTCCGGTTTACCCATGCGGTTGATCACCTCTTCTACATGTTCGATCGTGATCACCTCATGTCCCAGGCGTACCCGTTCACCGAACAACTCCGAAATACGCATTTCGAAATCGTTCATGATCTCCTCGGAACCTTCTTCTTTACGGAAATGTATACGTAAATTAGAAAGATATTTATCCAGTAACTGGTATGCATCTTCGTCAATGTGGAAAACAGTTCCTCCCAAATTAACTGTAAGTGTCTTCTTCATTGTTTTCTAATTTTAATTGTTTCTGATGTGGTTTATTGTATCATTTAGTTCCTGCCAGGAGTTTTCCAGTTCACCGAGGAATTCTTCCCCTTTCGAAGTGAGTTGGTAATACTTACGGGGCGGTCCCTGCGTAGACTCTATCCACTGATAACTTAACAGTTCACTGTTCTTTAAACGGGTCAAGAGCGGATATAAAGTACCTTCTACTACAATCAATTTTGCTTCTTGTAACTTCTGAATAATGTCAGAGGTGTAAGCCGGCTCTTTTTTGAGAAGCAACAGGATACAATATTCCAGTGTCCCCTTTCTCATCTGTGATTTTACGTTCTCTGCATTCATCGCTTATAGTTTTATGCTGCAAATATATGTATTGCCTGTGTACTATGCAATACATGCTACTGTAATTATCCTATTTTAACATCTTTCGGGTGGCGGTCTGCCTGTATTTCTGAATCCATTTTTGCACAAAAAGTGCAATTGTGTGTAAAAAAAGGAGCGAAAGTGTTGCTATTCAGTAGGAAACCCGTACTTTTGTTGTATCAATTCAAAAAGAAGAATTATGGTTTATTACCACTATGCCGAGTTAATTCACAGACAGGCTGAAAAGTATGGTTCACGTACAGCTTTAAAATACCGTGATAATGAAAGCGGGAAATGGTTAAAGATCTCATGGAGAGAATTCTCAGAGAAAGTAATGCTTACAGCAAAGGCTATGGCTGAGTTTGGGATAGAAGTACAGGAAAAGATCGGTATCTATTCTCAAAATATGCCGCAATGTTTATTCACAGATTTCGGTGCATACGGAAACCGGGTGATTTCTATCCCGATGTATGCAACTAACTCTCCTGCTCAGATAGAATATATTATTAATGATGCGGAGATACATACGCTATTTGTGGGTGAACAGTTGCAATATAATAATGCCTTTAAGGTACAAAAAGAATCTGCCGTCTTAAAACGTCTGATTATTTTTGATCCGGCCGTTAAGTTGAATCCGGAAGATAAGACTTCTATTTATTTTGATGACTTTCTGCGTCTGGGCGACAATGCACATGCCGAGACTACTGTAAAGATCCGTATGAATGAGGCTAGTGCTGATGATGTGGCTACTATTATGTATACTTCGGGCACGACCGGTGAATCAAAGGGGGTCGTTCTTCATCATTTTAATTACCTGGAAGCGATGCGTATCCATGATATCCGCTTGCCGATGGTTAATGACAAGGATACATCTATGTGTTTCCTTCCGCTGACCCATATCTTTGAGAAGGCATGGACTTGCTATTGTCTGCATAAAGGGGTGAAGATTGCGATTAACCAGGATCCGAAGATGATCCAGAAAACATTGCCGGAAGTTCATCCGACGCTGATGTGTAATGTGCCGCGTTTCTGGGAAAAAGTATATGTGGGAGTACATGAGAAAATCAATTCCTCGGCACCTTTCATGAAGAAGATTTTTATGGATGCGATAGAGACTGGACGTCTGTATAATCTGGAATATAAGAATAAAGGTATCGAAGCCCCTTTCTGCCTGAAAACCAAATTTAAGTTTTATGATAAGACTGTCTTTACCCTACTGAAAAAAGTGCTGGGTATTGAAAGAGGACGTTTATTTCCGGTTGCAGGGGCTCCGTTGTCTGATACGGTGAATGAATTCCTTCAGTCCGTTAATATTCCTATTGTCTATGGGTACGGATTGAGTGAAACGACGGCGACAGTTTGTTTCTATCCGGAAATAGGTTTTCAATTCGGTTCGATCGGTGAAATAATGCCAGGAGTAGAAGTTAAAATAGATGAGAGTAACGGAGAAATTCTTGTCAAAGGTAAAACAGTTACTACAGGTTATTATAATAAACCGGAAGAAAATGCGCGGTCATTTACTGAAGACGGCTTTTTCCGTACCGGGGATGCCGGACGTATGGAAGGAAACATTTTGTTCTTTACGGAACGCATCAAGGACCTTTATAAGACCTCAAATGGTAAATATATAGCTCCGCAAGCAATAGAAATAGAAATGGGGAGCGATAAGTATATCGAACAGATTGCTGTTATCGGCGACCAGCGTAAATTTGTCAGTGCTCTGATCGTGCCGGCTTATGCTTTGCTGGAAGAATATGCGGAAAAGAAGGGTATCGCGTATAGTAGTCGTGAAGAACTTTTGGTCAGTAATGAAATCATCCGCCTGATAGAGTCGCATATAGAGGAACATCAGAAAAATATGGCTTCTTACGAGAAGATCAAACGGTTCACTCTTCTTCCCCAGCCTTTTACGATGGAGGGGCGTGAGTTAACGGATACATTGAAATTACGTCGTCCGGTTGTTTTGCAAAAATATGCGAATGAGATTGAAGCGATGTATGCAGAGTAAACTGACAATTAATTTCCTATCTTTGCACAAAATTTAAAATAAGAAGAAGATTATGATAACATCAGACCAACTACAGAATGTGTTGGAGCGCGAGAACGCGCTGAGGGGGTATCTTTGACATAGATGGTAAGACCATCCAGTTAGAAGAAGAAGAACTGCGTACACAGGACCCCGGCTTCTGGGAAGATGCCAAACGGGCAGAGGCTCAGATGAAGAAAGTAAGAGAACTGAAGAAGTGGATCGAACTTTACAACGAGGTAAATGCAGCAGCAGAGGAGTTGCAGTTGGCTTATGAATATGTAAAAGAAGAGATTATCACCGAAGATGAAGTCGATGCGGCTTATGCCAAGGCTTTGGAGTTGGTAGAGAATCTGGAGTTCCGGAATATGCTTCGTGACGAGGCAGACCAGATGAGTTGCGTACTCAAGATCAATTCCGGTGCCGGTGGTACGGAAAGTCAGGACTGGGCTTCCATGCTGATGCGTATGTATTTGCGTTATGCGGAATCCCATAATTATAAAGTATCCATTGCGAACTTGCAGGAAGGTGATGAGGCGGGTATCAAGACTGTCACGATCAATATTGAAGGCGATTATGCTTTCGGGTATCTGAAAAGTGAGAATGGCGTGCATCGCTTGGTTCGTGTTTCTCCCTACAATGCACAGGGAAAACGAATGACATCTTTTGCATCTGTATTCGTTACTCCGCTGGTTGATGATACGATCGAGGTAAAGATTGAAACAGCGGCTATTTCATGGGATACTTTCCGTTCAGGCGGTGCTGGTGGACAGAATGTGAACAAGGTGGAATCAGGGGTACGCTTGCGTTACCAATTCAAAGATCCTTACACAGGTGAGGAGGAAGAGATCCTGATTGAAAACACTGAAACGCGCGACCAGCCGAAGAACCGTGAAAATGCGATGCGCCAGTTGCGTTCTATCCTGTACGATAAGGAATTGAAACATCGTTTGGCAGAACAGGCAAAGATCGAAGCCGGTAAGAAGAAAATTGAGTGGGGATCACAGATCCGCAGTTATGTTTTCGATGACCGTCGCGTCAAAGACCATCGTACAAACTACCAGACTTCCGACGTAAATGGTGTCATGGACGGCAAGATCGATGAATTTATCAAGGCTTACCTGATGGAATTTGGCGGTGAGGAAGCTGCTGAAAAGTAAAGTTTTTACAAGAATACTTGCAGAATCCGATTAAAAGTCGTAATATTGCACCCGATTTCAGAGCAAGCCTCTGAAACACCGGTCCTATAGCTCAGTTGGTTAGAGCACCTGACTCATAATCAGGGAGTCCTTGGTTCAAGCCCAAGTGGGACCACGTTGAAAAAGCAATTATCGTATTGATAATTGCTTTTTTTGTATTCATGTGAAAGCAATGTGAAAACAAAATCATAGTTGTCTGTGGTGTTATGCAGGTGTTATTATATAGAGCTTACTTTTAATCCTGTAGAAGACGCAGAATCCTAAATGGGAGATTACTTAGAATTCTGCGTTTGATCAAAATGTTTTAGAAACCATTTACCGCTTCAGCAGATGCGCCGGCTTCTGTCGGCCATCCGGGGTTTTGGTATAATGGTGAGATGGTATAGTCTATATTTCCACTGTTACCCGAAGATGTTATGTTGAACTGGCTCATTCCGATGGGAGATAGATAATAGGCTGCCATCCAGCCGGAGGCCGTAATTTGAACTGTGTCAGCTAAGGAAAAGAATAAAATATTAACTTTGCTAACACAGTTTATTTTATGAGTGAAGAATTTGATTTTGAAAGTATCAAGAACAAGGCTCTTGAACAGTTGAAGTCTGGTAAACCCTTGTTAGGTAAGGACGGTGCTTTTGCTCCGTTGTTGGAGAGTATATTAAATGCTGCCCTTGAAGGTGAGATGGACGCTCATCTTTCTGAGGATGAACGCATGAGTGGCAACCGTCGTAATGGCAAGATGCAAAAACAAGTACAGACTTCGATGGGAGAAGTCACCGTATCTACCCCTCGTGACCGTAACTCCACCTTTGAGCCCCAGTTCATAAAAAAGCGTGAAACCATTCTTGCGGAAGGTGTTGCAGACCGCATCATCGGACTGTATGTTTTGGGAAACAGCACACGTGAAATAAGTGACTGGATGGAGGAGAACTTGGGTAATCGTGTGTCTGCTGAGACGATTAGTGCCATCACCGATCGTGTACTTCCGGAAATAAAGGCATGGCGTTCCCGTAGCCTAGACAGCGTTTATCCGATAGTCTGGATGGATGCCATTCATTATAAGGTAATGGACGAGAGAGGCTGTGCCGTAACCCGTGCGATTTACAATGTACTGGCTCTGGACAGCGAGGGACATAAGGATCTGTTAGGGATGTATATCTCTAAAAATGAGGGTGCGAACTTCTGGCTGAATGTATTGACAGACTTGCAGACCCGTGGTGTCTGTGACATACTCATAGCTTGTGTTGACGGATTGAAAGGCTTCCCGGATGCTATCCAAAGTGTGTTTCCTGATACTATTGTCCAGCTCTGTATTGTCCATCAGATACGTAACTCCGTCAAGTATGTCGGCAGCAAGCACCAAAAAGAGTTCATGAGGGATCTGAAACATGTCTATGGTGCGGTAAATAAGGAATCCGCTGAGACAGAACTTCTTAATCTGGAAGAAAAATGGGGTGAGAAATACCCTATCGTTATCAAGTCTTGGCAGGATAACTGGGAAAGGCTTACTGAATACTTCCAGTTTACGTCGGATATACGACGTATGATTTATACCACGAATACAGTCGAGGGATATCATCGTCAAATACGTAAAGTCACAAAAAACAAGGGCGTGTTCCCTAACGACACCGCCCTTGAAAAGTTGGTTTATCTCGCTTACCGCAACATACGTAAGAAATGGACCATGCCCATAGCCAACTGGGCGGCCATCGCACAACAATTAGCGATAAAGTTTGGAGACAGATTTAAATTGTTGTAACTTTACGCTCGTCGGGAGTGCTGGTGCACCCCCTTGGCGCTGGCCGATCCCCGACCGATGAGATTGGAAGAAAACGCCGCATGACACAGTTTATTTTACGCCCCCGTATTTTTATAAATTAGAAATCCATTTTTTCAATTGTTTTACCATCGGAATTTCAAAGTAAAACATCCAGTCACTATTATTTGTCCTTGCCGAAAGATGTTTATTAGAATCAACCTCCTCTATATAGCCGTCTGCTACGGATAGGAAGCGTATTTCAGAATAAACATTTTCAAATTGACTTCTCATTACATTGAAATAATTGCATAAGTTGTTTATTTCGGAAAGAGCCAGCTCTTTTTGTACAGAAGTACTTGCTAAATCATATTTATGAAGAGCGATTATAACTTTTGCAGAAAATGCGAACAAATGGGCTGTTTGTCTGTATACTTGAAGTGTATATCTGTTTCTTAGAGCAACTTTTTCCCCGAGATTGAGGATAGAATCAATCTTTTCATATCTTTTGATTGCTGTTGTTGC
This sequence comes from Parabacteroides sp. ASF519, assembly GCF_000364265.2. Classification (NCBI taxonomy): domain Bacteria; kingdom Pseudomonadati; phylum Bacteroidota; class Bacteroidia; order Bacteroidales; family Tannerellaceae; genus Parabacteroides; species Parabacteroides sp. ASF519. Next base: position 838,187 of record NZ_AQFV02000006.1, read on the forward strand.
ATCTTTCACCCTTTTATCGTTATTTAAACTCCATTTTCCCGAATTATTAGGATCAGGCATATCTAATAAGGTAAAAGGCGTAACACCCCATGCCGGATTTCTTCTTCCACTTGTGACCAGCGCTTCGTCAAAAAAGTCTGCTAAAGCTTTCAGATCATTTATAAATTCCGTTAATGAATCAGCCGGACAAAAGCCGAACTCTCTTTGACCATGTGCCAGGCTGAAAGATTTCCTGTCTTTGCCGGTAGGGTTCCAACTATATTCTCCCAGAGCAATAAACTCACGCCATACGGCTTCTGCATGTGGCGAACCGTCATCCCAGGTTGTGGCCAGAATCCCTGTCAAATTATTTTTTGCAGTGATACCACAGAACCCTTTTATGAAATCTGTCCTTTCAATTTCTCTGGGAAGGTAAAGACTGTTTCCGGTAGCGGCGGCTGTTGCTGCCATTACTTTCAGGCCTTTTTCTTTATACCAATTTAAAAGTTTCTGATGGATAGGAGTCACGGCTTGTTCATATTTCCAACGCATATAAATACAATCTTTAGGAAATAGATTAATAGCTTCATCAAGTTTCTGGGTATTCCATTGAATATCCAATTCTTTCCCTTGAAGAGTATCGTTTTGGAGAATATTCCATAAACCTGCGTGCTTCAGAGGCATATCATCCCAAAAGATAGGAGTGCGTCCATGCTCTGTCGCATAGCTACATGTTTTTTGCAACCAATCCATTTGTAATTCAAAAGGAGTCTTTCCTGTAGCTTTACATCGTTCATCAATACCGATAGACTGAACTTCATCTCCTCCTATATGAAGATATTTTCCATAGGGCATTGCTTCGATGGCATCCTGGTATAAATCAAATTGGAGTTCATACGTTCTGGGATCTGCAGGACAAAAGTCTCTGTCGCTTGCCGGATTTTCCCGTAGTTCCCAATGGTGTTTCAGAATATAAGAAGCATGGCCTAAACCTTGAACAAGAGGTGAAACATCAATATTTCTATCTCGTGCATAACGACAAAGGGCTATCATTTCTTCTTTGCTGATAGCATTAGGTGCTCCTATTTCCGGGCGGCGAATGTAGCGGAGTTTATCTTCCAGTTCCCAAATTACAGCATTGATCTTATATCTGGCCAACCGATCCATCGCCTTGTAATAATATTCCATCCGATTTAGATGGTGTTTTGTATCGAAGTGAATGGCTCTGTAAGCTAAGATTGGATAATCAGTGATGATCATTTCTGGAATACTGCGTTTGAAATCCCGACTATCTTCCAATAACTGCTCCAATGTTTGACAACCATAAAAAATTCCAGCTTTATCTTTGGATGCTATAGTAATTCCTTTTGAACTAATATCTAATACATACCCTTCAACGGAAGAAGGAACTCCCTCTTCCGTAATTATTAATTGTACACCTTTACCTGGTTTTTCAGTTTGTGGCAAAGCATCTAATATGGGGGGAAGCACCGGAATCTTGTTATTATGGGTGGATATTAAATAAGTTAACTCTCCATAATGTAAAGCCTTTCCTCCTTTTACTTCTATTTTTTGAGGTGTAGGTACTAGTTGGAATACATTGTCAAGCTCTTTTCCATTGATATTGGATAAGAGTAATAGCATGATTGCAATTAACTGTATCTTCATTTTAATAACCTGGATTTTGTTTAAGATTCGGATTCTTATCAATACTTGACTGTGGAATAGGCAAATATCGATTGTAAGGAGCGAATTTCCGGGTTTCGATCAGAGATAAAACTCCTGGTTCGATTACAGCTCTTTTATATGGATCTGCTTCGTTGTAATTTATTGTCCCCGTAATACGGTATAAATTACTATTCAGCAAGTTTTCTGCCAGCATTTTCCCCGAGGAATCTTTCCATCGGAGGATGTCTGCTTTGCGAAGGCCTTCTCCTGCCAATTCTATTGTTCTTTCTCTTCTGATCAGTTCTCGAAGTGTTTCTTTAGTTCCGTACTTAGTCCGGTTTACAGTCGGCATGCTTACTCGGGCACGGATTTTGTCCAGTACTTTATACACATCATCTGATGGACCATTCAGTTCGTTTTCTGCTTCAGCAAAGGAAAGTAAAACCTCCGCATAGCGAAATACGATTGGGCAAGCACCTGTGTCCCATATATTGCTATATTGATCCATTGGTGCCAGATACTTAGACCATGAAAGAGCCGTTTTAGATGCATTATCTAATCCTTCAGGATAATTGTCATTGCTGATGCCATTAATTTCTTTGTCTAAAGTATTAAGAACTACAGCATCTTTTCCTTGCGCCTGCCACATTTGTCCAGGGAACAAAATTGTCATTTCCATTCTAGGATCTCTATCTTTGAAGGGATATTTAGGGTCGTATATATCTGATTCCTCTTTTGTCGATCCATCCTTCATTTCATACATATCTACTAAATTCTGGGTTGGAACGATAGACGACCATCCTCCATCTACGTTGTTATACATTTGTCCGATAACTCCTAATCCTTGGAGGTTTTCGAGATATTGCACAGACAAAATTATTTCATTCGAACTTTTCCCCTTTAATGTGAATAGCTCTGCATAGTTAGGATGCAGATCATATTTTTTCATGTCTATAATTGCCTGAGCAGCATCTTTAGCACGTTGATAATCTCCCCAGTAGAGAGCAGATCTCATTTTGATTGCCAAACCGGTAGCTTTAGCCACTCTCCCCGATTCAGATGGTGTTTCTTTCAGGTCTGGGATCAAAGCATCCAATTCATCATAAATATATTTTTTTACTTCTTCTTCCGTATTACGGGGAACTTTTGCTTCTTCAGCAGTAGTATAGGATGCTATAATGGGAACACCACCATACCAGAAGTTCATTTCAAAATACTTATAGGCCCGTATTGCTCTTATTTGGGAAATCAAGTCTTTTTTTTCCGCTTCGTCAGTAAATGATATGTTTTCTATGTTTTCCAGGAAATCATTACAACGACGAATTGTTGTGAAATCGTAGAAACTGGCACCAGTATTGGAAGCACTGAGCTTTCCATTTCCGTGTACTGTCCATTTTTCCCAGGGGAAATTATTGTAACCAATATCGGAAGCGCAGTCCTGATAGAGAATTGTGTATCCGTCAAGCCATTTATTGTAACAACCGACAGCAAAACTTCTGGCATCAGTTTCACTATTCCAGGTAGTAGCTGGAGATAATGCATCATAAGGTGCAGTATCGAGAAAATCAGAACAGGATGTAGTAGATACAACAATGGTAGAACTGATCAATATATATGATAATAAATGTTTCATGATGTATAATTTATAGTTATGTAATTTAGAATGTTAAATTAACACCGATAGAATGAGTTTGTACCAGTGGATAATGTGATCCGCGTCCCTCCGGAGCTTCCGGATCTACATTGATCATTAAATTATCGATTGTAAAAAGATTTTCACCGGAATAGTATATTCTCAAGTTGGATAATCCTGATGGTTTTATCCATTCAGAGGGAAATGTATAACCTAGCTGAATACTTTTCATTCTGAGGAAGTTTGCATTTTGTATCCAAAATGTAGAGACTGTATTCATAGAGCTACTGGGTGAGTTTACTGCAACCCGGGGCATTTTCCCATCAGGGTTTTCTGTAGACCAGGCATCCAACCATGCTGTAGACGGATGAGTGGTATCTCCGGAAAATTCACCATACATTTGTGTGTTGAAGAAGCGGGAAACTCCGGCAGCTCCTGTAAATATGGCAGAAAGGTCAAAACCCCTCCATCCTGCATTAATATTTAACCCATAGGTGAATTTGGGGTCTTTACTACCGCAAATAACGCGATCTTCTGAGGTCATTTTTCCGTCTCCGTTTGTGTCTGAGTATATAATATCTCCAGCTTTGAAGTCTGATGTAAACGGATAACCCTCTTTCCCTTTGTATTTATCCATATATGCTTGTGCTTCTGCATCTGACTGGAAAAATCCAACAGCCTTGTATGCATAGTATGAATTAATCGGTGAACCTATTTGTTTAATATCATTTCCGTTAATCATACGTTGTACACCTCCCAAATTCATGATCTCATTCCGGTTATATGTAAAATTACCGTTAACAGACAGGCTCCAGTCTTTCCATCTGTTATTGTATCCAAGTGCAATTTCAATACCACGGTTAACCATTGCTCCTACATTATCTTTATATGCACCTAGTGCAAATTCAGAGGGAACAGGAACATCCATGATGATATCCGTCGTTTTGCGGTCGTAATAATCCATAGAGAAATTTATTTTATTCATTAAGGTCATATCAAGACCAATGCCCCATGTACGTGCCTTTTCCCAGGATATACTTGCAAGTCTGTAGTTTTTCTGATAATATCCTGTTGATAAATTGTTATTGAACGGGTAATTAGCCCCAATAGAATAGGTATTCATCCATGGATAATAATCATTTAGTGCATTCTGATTTCCTAGAAAGCCCCATGAACCCCTTATTTTCAGGTTGTTCATCCATTCATTCGTGTTTTCCATAAAATCTTCCTCGCTTAGGCGCCAGGCAGCTGATAAAGAAGGAAAATATCCCCAACGATTATCTGGGCTGAAGCGGGAAGAAGCATCAGCTCTGATGTTTGCTTCGAATAAGTATTTATTGTCGTAATCATAATTGATACGTCCAAAATAGGATAACATGGCTAACTCGCGTGTAAAACCACCATTGGTTTGTGTAGAGGCTGTACCTGCATTCATATCTGTAAGATCGTTGTTTGGAAAACTTTTACGGAACATTGTGTTTTCATAATAATTATATTTCTCCAAATGATAACCTAGTAATACTTTTAGTCCATGTAGGTTGAGCTTTTTATCATAATTCAATAGCACATCCAGATTGGAGCGGTTCCAGTTATAAACAGTTTCTGTTAATTCGTTCGGACCGTGATATTTAATCGGGTTATATTGTATATCTTTTACAAACGATTTGTAGTGCTGGTTATTTGTGATATATGCTCCTTGTACGGAGGCCTTAAGCCCATCAATTATTTGATAATCTACAGCTACAGTTCCGGAGAAATTCTGGATATTGTTGTCTACTGTTTGATCCATATCCAACCATGCTATAGGGTTTCCATCTGAAACGGTTCCATAACTTCCATCTTCGTTTTTGTATGGGATCCAGGGAGCTACAATATTTACTTCACGAATCAGTAAATTCGAATTACCTGGGATAATACAACTATTTGGATCAGAATATGTGTTATTAAAATAAGCCATATTCATTCGGACATTTAATTTTTCTGAAAGTTTTATATCCAGATTTGTCCGTGCATTGAATTGGTTTCTGGAGGAGTTTCTCAGAATCCCAGATTGATTTAAATATCCTACAGATGCCAGATATCTTATATTATCGGTACCTCCACTAATGTTTACATTGTGCTGATGTTGTACCCCAGTCCTGAATGCCAGATCTTGCCAGTCCGTGTTAGGATATTTGTAAGGATCTGAGCCGTCTCTGAATTTCTGAATTTCTTTTTCATCGAAACGGGGATTTTTTCCTTCTGCCGTTAATGCCTGGTTGTATAATGTTGCATAATCAGCCGAAGATAGAAGATCGATCATTGCGGTAGGGTTTTGGATCCCAACATATCCATTATAAGATATTTGAGGTTTACCGGTTTTTCCTCGTTTAGTAGTGATCAATATAACACCGTTCGATGCTTTGGAACCGTAAATTGCAGCAGAAGAAGCATCTTTTAAAACAGTGATGCTTTCAATGTCATTCGGATCTATGGAGTTCATAGAGCCACTTTCTATTCCGTCAATAAGAACATAAGGGTCTGAAGAATTTAATGTCCCTACACCACGTATGCGGATTGAACCGTTATCTTGTCCTGGACGTCCTTCTGACGTCGTGACGGTTACACCGGGCATTAATCCTTGAATGCCGGATGAGATGTTTGTGATTGGGCGATTGCTCAGTTCTTTACTGTCTAATTGGGCTACAGCTCCGGATAGATTCGCTTTTTGTTGAACACCATATCCAACAACGATAACTTCATCTAATGCTAATTGATCTTCAGACAGTTTAATTGTAAAATTCGTTTTGTTGCTGACAGAGATAGTCTGAGACTCATAGCCTAAGTAAGAAACCACTAACAGATCGTTTGGGGAGACTTCCAGAAAGAATTTACCATCGATATTTGTAGTTGTACCGATGTTTGTTCCCTTAATGATGATGTTAGCACCAATAATCGTCTCTCCGTTGGAATCGGTAACAACTCCGGTTATTTTTTTCTTTTGTGTCGTTACGGGAGTCGATCCGTCCGATTCCTTCTCGAAAAGATAGATCTTGTTGTCTTTGATTTCATAATTTAAATTAGTATCTGCTATAAGTTTTTCCAATACCAGATTAACATTTGCATTTTCAACTTTAATACTAACTTTTCTGTCCAGATTTACAATCTGTTTGCTATATGCTATACTAAGTCCTGTTTGCTTGGAAATGGAAGATAGTACTTTTTCTACCTTTGCATTATTAAAGGAAATAGACACTTTTTGAGCAGAAGCCTTTACTGTGAAAGTTAACAAAGAAATAACCAGAAAAAAGAATGTCAGTTTCATTGCATTCGGAATTTTCTCAATTAATATTAAAAGGTACCTGGATATGAGGCACAAATAATTTTTTTTCATACTTTTGAAATGAATTAATGTATTAGAAATTGAACTAAATTTCAGTACTGCGAATAACCGGGAATGTGGGGACATTTCCGGTTGTTTTTTGAGCTTGTTAGGTTGTGTTGTTCATACAGTCTTTATTTTAAAAGGTCGTTAAACAAAATAGTCTTATCTCGATTTCCTCTGATAAGAATGAGTCTTACCAGTGCTTTGTATAATAGACACATGATAAGAGAAAAAGTATGAGTCAGAAATGTAAAATGTCTTATTTTTTTCTTTTTATTTTAATAATACCTTCTTCCTCTGTAAATTGTATCGGCGTTATTTTCTCAAGATCTTTAAGTATTATCTGAAGTTCTTGATTGGTCGAAGTCAATGTATAGTTGTAATATAGAGCAGAAGAATCCACAACAGTGAACTCTACATTATACCAGCGTGACAGGGTTTCTATGACTTCAGATAGAGGAGTATTATTGAATATGATCTGATTCTGTTTCCAGGCAGAGTTCTGTTCTATGTTTTCGGGTCTGGATATTTTACATAAGCCTGTTTTACGATTGTATGTTGCTTTATCCCCCGGTTTTAGATGACCAAGCGGACGAGTATTGTTAGCTAGTGCTACTTTCCCGGTTTCCAGTGAAACAAAAATATTCGGATCTGTAATATATGCTTTTACATCAAATGTTGTACCTAATACTTTTACACTGACATCTTTCAGATCTACAATAAATGGGCGATCTTTGTTTGGAGACACTTCAAAAAACGCTTCTCCCTCCAATTCGACTTTACGCTCGTTGAAACCGAACTTTCGAGGGTATTTGATGCGTGTCTCGGCATTGAGCATGGCCCTGGAACCATCCTGGAAAATCAGTTGCATACGTTCACCTTTGGGAACATATATCTCTTCGTAGCCGGAATCGGCAAATAGGTCGATACGTTTATCTATATACCAGAATTGACCGAGGAATAATAGCAATGGAATGAGAATGGCGGCTGCCCGGAAAAGCATCCGTTTCCTTTTCCGGAGCTGGATTCTCTTCATGATATACTGATACATCTCATCGGAAGGGATGCTGCGTTCAGCATACAGTTCTTCGTTGCCCGGCTGTATCTTTTCTGCATCCTCATCCATTAAGGAGGACAGATATTTTGTGCCTTCGGGGGTGGAGAACCAGCGGATTACCTGGCGGGCTTCCTCCAGGGTGGCCGTGTTGTTGAGGGTCCTGTCGATGATATGTTTATCTGGTGTTTTCATTTTATTCCTGTTTTCTTAATTGACACATAACTGGGTGGATGGTATGAGTGTTTGTTACTCTTTTTTTCTTTTCAGGAGAAAAGAGAGGAGAGCAATAGGATTAGTAACTTATCGAAATGTTCACGGAGCAGCTTGATAGCCTGCGAGTAATGGGTTTTGACAGTCGGTATGGATATCTGCATTTTTTCTGCGATTTCCTGGTTGGATAAACTGTCTTTCAGTTTGTACAGGCAGACTGCTTTCTTTTGTTCCGGCAGGCCGTCGATGGCCCGGTACAGTTGCTCGGTCATTTCCTTCTCTTCCAGTTTCGATAATATTTCGTTTTCATATTCGATTGTTTCCTGTGCCAGTTCGTAATTCTTCTCCAGAGCGGTGTAGTTGTTGCGTATCTCGTTCAGGAGATGGTTCTTCAACATGGTGTACAGGTAGTTTCTCAGGTTGATATGGATGCTGAACAGGGAACGCGATTCCCAAAGTTTCAGGAATATCTGCTGGACAGCGTCTTTGGCGGTGTCATTATCTTTTAAATATTTGTATGCCAACACATAGAGCAGCTTGTGGTAGCGTTCATAAATAGCAGTAAAAGCCCTCTCATTTCCTTTTTGCAAAAGAATAAGTAACTCGTCATCGGTTTGCCCGGATATGGAGAGGAACCGCTTGTGCATATAATAGTATCCCTTTTAGATTTCTGTGCAAATATAGCTTTAATATGAAACTTTCCAATCGCTGAACTCCAAACTTAACTGTTCCCACCGTTCTTTTCTTTCTGTTTCCTCACGTTCTTCCAAAGGATTTGAAACGGAAAGGCCGATTAACCGGATGGGGTTGGTTGCATAATCCACTTCCCTGAGCAGTTGTTTGGCCAGGGGAAGAATATCATTCAGGGTGGTGAGTTCACGGGGCTGCGTGATACTTTTCGTTTTCAGGGTGAAATCGTGGAATTTAATTTTTAATGTCAGGGTGTTCCCTTTGAAGCCTGTCCGTTGCAGGCGGCCGATTAATTCGGTGGCAGCATGATAAAGCTCGATGATGACGGAAGAGGTACGGGAAATATCCTTTTCCAATGTATGTTCACACCCGACGGATTTACGGATACGGACGGCTTCGACCGGGCGAAGGTCTATTCCTCGGGCACATTCGTAATACAGACTGCCTGCTTTACCGAACTGGCGGCTCAGCATTTCCAGCGAACAATCCCGTAATTCGGCACCGTTATGAATGCCTAATGTGTGCATCTTCTTGGCAGTGACCGGGCCCACACCCCAGAATGACTCAATGGGTAGCCGGGCGATAAAGTCGAGTGCCTGAGCCGGATGGATGGTGCAAAGGCCGTCCGGCTTACGGTAATCGGAGGCGATTTTAGCCAGGAATTTATTGTATGAAATACCGGCGGAGGCGACCAGATGCAGTTCTTGTCTTATCCGTTGTTTGATTTCTTTGGCAATGTCGACCGCCAGGGGAATTTGCTTTTTATTTTCCGTCACATCGAGGAAGGCTTCATCCAGCGAAAGCGGTTCGATGATATCCGTATACTCATGGAAAATCTCGTGGATTTGTGAAGAAACTTCTTTATATACGCTCATTCTGCCCGGTACAAAAATCAGGTGAGGGCATAAACGCTTGGCTTTTTGTGACGACATGGCGGAACGGACACCGTATTTACGTGCCTCATAACTGGCCGCGGCAACCACACCACGCTCTTCCGAATAACCGACCGCCAGCGCTTTTCCCCGCAGCTCTGGATTATCCCGCTGTTCGACCGATGCATAGAATGCATCCATATCTATATGTATGATTTTACGTTCCGTATAACCTCCTTTTCCTAAACAAAGATACGTAAAAGGGAGGAGATACCGTAGGGACACAACCTTCTTTTGGCTAAATTGCAGATTTTCAAGCGTTTGTTTTAGTTAAGAACACCAAAAAGAACATGAGAGCCTACAAAAAAACAAAATTAGGTGTCTCTAATACTGTCGCAAACATATATATATTTTCTTTTTAATCGTATGGTTATTATTGGTTTAAAATAACTTTTCATTCGACAATTATTCTTTATGCATTTAACATCTGTCGCATAATCATTCGATAACTGTCGAATGAATAAAGAACATATGTCGAACGATTATTTATGTGAAACGGAAAAATAATTCAGAAGACAGTGAAAAGTAACTGTGGAAGATTTGGATTGGGTGAAAGGCGAATATCATTCCGTGAATAAAGAGATAATCAGTAATTGAGGTAGTGATGTCTGTAATTTATCTACAAAGGAAGTCTTTTTCTTCCCGTAATTTTGCAACGTAGAAACAACATAGTTAGATAATCCTCCTAAAACATCTTGACAATGCCTATTGAATGGGACTGGAATTATAAAATGAATAACGAAACAATTAAATATTATATCATGGAAATAATTAAAAACAAAGAATTCGGAGGCGAACGTCCTCTATTCGCTACACACGACTTGCAACTGGAAAATGTAACCATTCATACAGGCGAGTCCGCACTGAAAGAATGCAGTAATATCATTGCCGTGAACTGCCGGTTTGAAGGTAAATATCCTTTCTGGCATACTAATGGCTTTATTGTAAAGAATTGCCTTTTTACGGAGGGAGCACGGGCGGCCCTGTGGTATTCCCAAAATCTCCAAATGACGGATACGGTAGTAGAGGCCCCGAAGATGTTCCGTGAAATGGACGGAATCAGGTTGGAAAATGTACAACTTCCCAATGCCCTGGAAACCCTGTGGCAATGCCGCAACGTGGCACTGAAAAATGTACAGATAGACAAGGCCGATTATCTATTCATGCACAGTGAGGATATCCGTATCGAGAACTATAGCCAGAATGGGAATTATTCTTTCCAGTACTGCAAAAATGTGGAAATCCGCAACGCCGTTATCAACTCGAAAGATGCTTTCTGGAATACGGAAAATGTAACGGTATACGATTCAGAACTGAATGGAGAGTATCTAGGCTGGCATTCACGCAATCTTCGGCTGGTGAACTGTAAGATTTCAGGTACGCAACCGCTCTGTTACGCCCATAATCTCATTATGGAGGATTGCATAATGGGTGATGATGCCGACCTGTGTTTTGAATATAGCAGTGTGGATGCCACTATCAACAGTCCTGTTCATAGCGTGAAGAATCCGCGTGCCGGTATTATTCTGGCAGAGAGTTACGGTGAGATCATCATTGATAGAAATATCAAAGCTCCTGCCGACTGCGAACTGAAATTATGGGACAACAGAACTTGCTTCAGCGCATGAAATATGTTTTCGATAAAATAACTCCCCGGCGTGCTACCAATTCCTACAAATGGGATATGGCACACAACGATGATGTTCTGCCGATGTGGGTTGCCGATATGGATTTCCGTACGGCTCCCGCTGTGGTGGAGGCTCTGCGCAAACGGGTGGAACACGGTATCTTCGGTTACACAAAAGTGCCTCCGGCTTATTATGAGGCAATAACGGATTGGTTTGCCCGGCGGCACGGCTGGCAGATTGAAAAAGACTGGATTATTTATACTTCGGGCGTCGTACCGGCATTGTCAGCCGTTATCAAGGCACTCACCGTTCCGGGAGACTGCATTCTGGTACAACCCCCGGTTTATAATTGTTTTTTCTCTTCCATCCGCAATAATGGTTGCGAAATAGTGGAAAATCCCCTTCTTTATATAAACGAAACTTACCGTATCGATTTCGCCGGATTGGAGCAAAAAGCTTCTGATCCGAAAGTAAAGCTGTTACTTCTTTGCAACCCCCATAATCCGGCAGGGAGAGTCTGGACCCGGCAGGAACTGACACGTATCGGTGAGATTTGTCTCCGCAACGATGTGATTGTTATAGCGGATGAGATTCATTGTGAGCTGGTTTATCCGGGACATACCTATACTCCTTTCGCTTCTATCTCGGAAGAATTCCTGATGCATTCCGTCACATGCACGTCTCCAAGCAAAGCATTTAACTTGGCAGGACTACAGATTGCCAATATTATCTCGGCTGATGAATATATGCGTATGAAAATAGACAAAGCCATCAATATCAACGAAGTTTGTGATGTGAATCCGTTCGGAGTGGAAGCACTGATGGCCGCTTACAACGACGGAGAGGAATGGCTGGAAGAATTGAAACATTATCTGGCGATAAATTACAGTTATCTGAAAACCTACTTCAATGAGTACCTCTCGGAATTCCCTGTAGTGATACTGGAAGGCACATACCTGGTATGGGTGGATTGCTCGATACTGAAACGGCGTTCGAAAGAGATAGTGGAAATACTTCTGAAAGACGAAAAGCTTTGGGTAAATGAAGGAAGCATGTATGGTGAGGCGGGTGAAGGTTTTATCCGTCTGAATATAGCCTGCCCCCGTCAGGTGCTGATAGACGGTCTGGACCGGTTAAAGAGGGGCCTTAAAGAGATAATTCTTTTGCCACACTAAATAGTAGTCTAAATCCTTCAGACCATTTTTTATGAATCAACCAATCCTGAAAGTTCAGATCATGATTGTGGTTTTCTAAAATATGTATGTTCAGGTTTGTTTTATTACAGACTTCGAATCGTTCCTGTAAGTCATAAACACCTTCTACCGGCACGTTTGCATCTTCCTTACCAGTCCCGTTCCTGAGGCTTTTGCCTTTGCTTGTTCAAGCATTGATGAAGTGTAATCTACTCCACAAATCTGTAATCAAGGTTAGAACATCTGTAATTTATCTACAAAACAAAGCAACATAAGCCTTTACCTTTGCCTCTGTAAAATTAAAGAAATCTTTGAACATAGATAAAAACAGAAAAACAATGGAAAAAAGAATTGTCATGGTTACAGGCTCCGGAATGGGGATTGGACTTGCTTGTGCAGAAGCATTTGCCCGTGAAGGGGCAACCGTTATAATGGCGGATATTCAAAAGCCGGAAGAGCAGGCTCGAAAACTTATTGATGCCGGATATGATGCTGTAGCTTATCAATGTGACGTATCGGATGTGCAGGCAGTGAAGGAAATGATCGATTGGATAGTCTCGACATATGGACGCCTGGATGCAGCACTTAACAATGCAGGCATTCAAACACCGCAACGCCCGATGGCGGAAATTACGGACGATGAGTTTGACCGTACTGTTGCAGTCGACCTCAAAGGGGTATGGAACTGTATGAAATTCGAAATCGGGCAGATGCTAAAACAAGGAGGTGGAGCTATTGTCAATACCTCTTCGCAAGGAGGAGTAACAGCTTTCGCCGGACAGGCTGCCTATATTTCCTGCAAACATGGTGTTATTGGCATGACACGTACGGCAGCTATGGACTACGCAGCAAAAGGAATCCGGATCAATGCCGTTTGTCCGGGGGTAATACTTACTCCGATGGCAGAAGAATTAATACGTAGAAACCCGCAATTAGAAAAAGAACTGGTCCGTGATATACCGGCCGGACGTTTAGGTAAGCCGGAAGAGATAGCAGATGCAGTGTTGTGGCTCTGCAGTCCGGCCTCCAGTTTTGTGCATGGTCATGCTTTACTGGTAGACGGTGGCTTTACGATTCATTAAATCTACAAAAAACAACATCAAATAATAAGAAGAATATTGAACTTTTGAAAAATATGAAAAAAGTATTAGTCATATCATCAAGTCTCCGTTTGCGGAGTAACTCGGAAGCCTTGGCGGACGAATTTATTCGCGGGGCTGCCGAAGCGGGAAATGAAGTTGAGAAAATAACCCTAAAAGATAAGGAGATACATTTCTGTAAAGGCTGTCTCAACTGTCAGAAAACACAAAAATGTGTCATCAAAGATGATGCTCCAGCCATCGTGGAAAAAATGCACGATGCCGATGAAATCGCATTCGCAACACCCATTTATTACTATGAAATGTGCGGACAGCTCAAAACATTGCTTGACCGTGCCAATCCGCTTTATCCTTCCGACTATCGTTTCCGTGATATTTACATGCTGACCAGCGCAGCGGAAAATGAGGAGTATGTACCGGAACGTGCTGTTGCAGGGCTCACTGGATGGATCGACTGTTTCGAAAAGGCTCGTCTTGCAGGAACGGTATTCGCCGGTGGGGTTGGTGGACCGGGCGAAACCGAAAGTCATCCCGCGTTAAAGCAGGCATACGAAATGGGAAAGGCTGTCTGAAAAATTTTTATCTGCTAGCCACTTAGAGAGTGACTCCGGATTTGAAGATGGCAATTTCCCGGTATCCTTTCTTTTCGTTGTTTACGAAACGGCCTCCGGCGACCTCCAATATGAATCGGATAAACTGCTCGCTGAGGGTTTCCATCGATTCACCTTCCACCAACGTTCCGGCATTAAAGTCAATCCAGCCGGGTTTGTTTTCCGATAGAGCGGTGTTTGTCGATATCTTGACAGTGGGGATAAACGTGCCGAAAGGTGTTCCGCGTCCGGTGGTGAAGAGTACCATGTGGCAACCGGAAGCCGCCAGTGCTGTGCTGGCCACCAGGTCATTGCCCGGGGCACTTAACAGGTTTAGTCCGCGGGTGGTTAGCCGGTCTCCGTACATGAGGACATCTTTTACTTTGGATTTACCGGACTTTTGCGTGCATCCCAATGACTTTTCTTCCAGTGTGGAGATTCCTCCGGCTTTATTTCCCGGTGAGGGATTCTCGTAGACCGGCTGCTTGTTCTCCAGGAAGTAGGCTTTGAAATCGTTAATCAGACGGACGGTTTTGTTGAACAACTCTTCTGTCGCGCAACGGTTCATCAACAATGTTTCCGCACCGAACATTTCGGGGACTTCCGTCAGGACGGTTGTTCCTCCCTGTGCAACCAGGAAGTCGGAGAAGACACCCAGCAACGGATTGGCCGTGATGCCGGAGAAACCGTCCGAGCCACCACATTTCAGTCCGACGCGCAGTTCGTTCATGGGAATGGCTGTCCGTTTATCGGTCGAGGCGATTGTGTATAATTCCCGTAGGATGTTCATTCCTTCTTCGTGTTCATCCTTTACCTGCTGGCAAACCATGAAACGGATGCGTTCGGTATCGTATTCTCCAAGAAATTCGCGGAAAGCATCCGGCTGATTGTTTTCACACCCCAGTCCGACGACTAACACGGCGCCGGCATTCGGATGCTTCACCATATCACGTAATATCTTACGGGTATTTTCGTGGTCGTTGCCTAATTGTGAACAACCGTAATTATGGGGAAAGGCAACGATGGCATCGACCTCTTTTCCCGAAGTTTCCTGCCGGAGCGTTTCTGCCAGTTGGTTTACGATGCCATTTACACAACCTACCGTAGGGATAATCCATATCTCGTTACGGATTCCCACATCGCCGTTCCTGCGACGGTAGCCGTTAAAGGTCAGACCTTTGTCGGGAATGTCCAAAGTCGTGTCCTGCGGTTGCCAGATATAGTCCTGCAAACCTTCCAGATTCGTTTTGATATTCTTCTCGTTTACCAGGGAGCCTGTGGATATATCCTTCCGGGCATGTCCGATAGGGAAACCGTACTTGATGATGGACTCGCCTGTTTTAAAGTCTTGCAGCGCCACTTTGTGACCGGCTGGAATTTCTTCGCGGACAGTGACGGTAGTAGTTCCGACAGTTATATGATCTCCTGCCGATAGCGTATCGACGGCTACGACCACATTATCGGCAGGGTTTATTTGGATCTGTTTTTTCATCAGAGAATCTCTTTTACGACTTCGCGCATT
Source organism: Parabacteroides sp. ASF519 (assembly GCF_000364265.2). Taxonomy (NCBI): domain Bacteria; kingdom Pseudomonadati; phylum Bacteroidota; class Bacteroidia; order Bacteroidales; family Tannerellaceae; genus Parabacteroides; species Parabacteroides sp. ASF519. The sequence continues at coordinate 853,753 of NZ_AQFV02000006.1, forward strand.
CCTTTTTCCTGAATGGCATCCAGGTAGTAGACTATTTTATCGGCCAGGCCGGGTATTTCGTTCAGGTTTTCTCCCCAAATATCTTCTGCTGCCAGGATTTTACCGGCAACTTCCTGCGTGGAGCCTGTCGCCCAAAGGGTTTTCATCAGGGAGATGTTTTTCGGGTCGTCATTCGGAACGATTGCAGTTCCGTCTGCCCGGTTGCCACCTTTGTAGTAGGTTAAAATTGCTGCCAGTCCCAGGACGAGCCCTTCCGGAAGTTTTCCTTTCCGTTTCAGGTATTCTTTCAATCCCGGCAGGTCGCGTGTCTGGAATTTGGGGAAAGAGTTCAACATGATAGAAGTAACCTGATGGTCGACAAACGGGTTGTTGAAACGTTCCAACACATCGTTGGCGAACTTTTCCAGTTCTGCTTTAGGTAGGTTCAATGTTTCCATCAGTTCCTCGAACATTACCTTACGGATGTATTTTCCAATGACTTCATCCTGACAGGCATCCCGCACGATGTCGATACCCGACAGGAAGGCTACCGGTGACAGGACAGTGTGCGGGCCGTTCAGCAGCGTCACTTTCCGTTCATGATACGGCGCTTCGGATGGGACAAACAGGACATTCAAACCCGCTTTATCAGCTGGAAATTCGTTGGCAATCTCCTGTGGTGCTTCGATGACCCATAGATGGAATATCTCAGCCTGCACCACCAGGTTATCGTTGTATTGCAGTTTCTCTTTGATCGCGTCGATGTCTTTGCGGGGGAAGCCGGGGACGATGCGGTCGACTAAAGTGGCATAAACGCCGCAGGCTTCTTCAAACCAATTCCTGAACTCTTCACCCAGTTGCCACAGGTCGATATACTGGTAAATCGTTTCTTTCAGTTTGTGTCCGTTCAGGAAGATGAGTTCGCAGGGAAAGATAATCAGACCTTTGCTTTTATCTCCGTTGAATGTTTTAAAGCGGTGGTATAATAACTGGGTTAGTTTGCCGGGATAGGAAGCTGCCGGAGCATCCTCCAACCGGCAGGCCGGATCGAAAGTGATTCCGGCTTCGGTCGTATTGGAGATGACAAAACGTATTTCCGGTTGTTCCGCCAGCCGGATGAATGCCTCGAAATCTGTATAGGGATTCAGTGAACGGCTGATCACGTCGATCAGTTCGAGGTTGTTGACGGTTTTGCCTTTATCCAGTCCCTGGAGGTTGACATGATACAGGTTGTCCTGCTTGTTCAACATATCGACCATCCCTTTTTCAATAGGCTGGACGACTACGACATTGCTGTTGAAATCTGCTTTTGCATTCATATTCCAGATAATCCAGTCTACAAATGCCCGGAGGAAGTTCCCCTCGCCAAACTGTATGATACGCTCCGGCCGGGTGATGACCGGAACGTTTTGTTTATTTAATTCTTTCATTTTACTTTTATCTGTTTACGACGAAGTTACGTATCTGGCATTCCGTACCGATGGAATCGGGATTCTTGTCTTTCGAGATGCGAAGTACCAGTTTATGGGTTGTGTCGTCTAATTCTGTTTCAAACATATATACCCAAGGGATATAAAGATATTTGCTCCATTGAGTGAAAGTATCCAACTTTTTGAATGGGGCACCGTCGATGCTGTATTCAAGGATACCTGCTGTCGGGCCGGGCGTACAGAAGATGCCGATTGCTTTTCCTGTGAAATCGAGTGTCAGTTTGTCTCCGGGACGGGTTGCTTCGAGCATCGGTACGTCTGCGAATCCTCTCCGTTTTTCGTATTTGTTGTCCGCCCGCCAGGAAGGAACGTATTTCCAGCCTTTATTCAGCTTCGCTTCTTTCAGGTCGATGAAATCACCTTTGTAATAACTGTATTCGTCGAGCGGTTCTTCCGGAATCTCATGGGCAACCACCGGGCTGTCGGGAGTAATTCCTTTCCACATGCTATCGAACAGGTGGTTGATGGCTGCGGCGTAGAATGTATGTCCGAACGGGAGCGGATGGGTTCCGCCGAACTGTTCCCAGGTGAACTCGCCGTCCTGCATCCGTTCGCCTATTTCCTGCACGAGGTTGACTGACGGTATGAGGTAATGGTTGGCTACCCGTTCATGGTTCAGGACTACGTCTGGCTGTTGCTTTTTCGCTACCATCGGGATAAACGGGTCGTAGATGAAATGCAACATGATAATGTCCATTTCAGGATTGCTCAGTAACGCATGACGTACTTCGCCTTCCATGCCGCGCACCTGTTCCAGTGGGGTAAAATAGTTGGTATGGTCGTTTACGGCTGCTTCAACGAATAGCAAATCTATCTTTCCTTTCGACAGCACGTCATTTTGCAGGCGGAAAGAACCCGGTGTCGTACCGGTAGAACCGATGCCGGCTTCCACGAACTCGAATGTGGTATAGGGGAAACGTTGTTGCAGCTGCTTTTCAATCCTGTTCTTCCAACCGTTCATCTCCGTGATGGAACCGCCCAGGAAGGCGACGCGGCCTTTGCGTTCTTTCTCAAACTTGACGAATGAGTTTTGCAGGCTGCCGCGCACATTGTAATGCAGGTACTTTTCATATTCCGGCTGATGGCGGAGGATAAAGTCCACGACCGGTTCCGGGTTTTCGAGGCTGTGCGGATGGTGGTCCACACCCGGTTTGATAATCACTTCAACCGGTCCGCCCAGTGCCAGGTAACGGGAACGGACTACGTCCATATTGTCTTTAAAAGGAACAGTTTTGTCGCTATCTCCGCAAACGCTGATGATAGGGATACCTGCTTTAGCCAATGGTTCCAGGTTGTCAATCGGGTTGCCTTTGAACGAATTCATGTCTTCATCCGTCAGGTTCCATTCCTTCAACAGGTCGTTCCATAATGCTGCATTTTTTCTTCCCGGCCAGCTGAACACGTCGCAGACGGGAGCGTCGATATAGATACAGGCTATTTTGTCTGTATTCTTAGCGGCCCAGTTCAACGCATACAGTCCGCCACGGCTGAATCCTTCCAGGGTTACTTTCGGTGAAAGTCCGTAGTAGTTTTTCATGTAGTTATAGAAGTCCGTACCCCATGCAACGGCACGCGGGTTGCCGTAACAGTGTGTCACATCATAATAGGCAACATGGAATCCTTTTTCCAGCAGGGCCTTATCTACGCTGGGGAAAGCGTTGAAGAAGGCGGGACGCCAAATCCACGGATTCCCTTTGGCTGCCTGTTTCGGCACGACGACGATTGCGTCACGTCCTTTAAACTGAAAGTCGTAGCGGTCGCATCCGTTCCACTCGCTTTTGAAACCGGGAAAGGCCTGCATCCGGTGAGATGATTCCTGTCCGGTGATTGCCTTGTACACCGTTTCCGCAATCTTATGTGCTCCGACAGGGTCGGGATGCACGTTGTCAGGAAAATGCTCTTTCATACCGCTTAGAGCCGTGTGTAAATCGATGACCGGTAATTTGTTTCTTTTCGCAACCTGATCGATTACAGGGATAACGCCATGTTCGATAATACTGTCGTTAATACTGTATTGTACCTGGTAGGCTTTGGGGGGATAACACAGGTAGATTTTTGGCTTGGACGGTATCGCCTTGAAGGCGCTGACCATTGTCTGAATATCCTTGGGCAGGTCTGCCTTGTATTTCCAGTTGAACGATTTGGAATCGTTTGTGCCCAATTTGATAACGACGATGTCCGGATTGTACTTTAAGGCATCCTGAAACATCTGCTCTTTCATGTACGGATGATCGCCTTTCATCAGCATGGTGCGGGCACTGAACCCGAAGTTGCGGACTTCATAACCCCGTCCGAGCATTTGCCCGAGCACCGACGGATAACTGTCACGGTCGCGGTTCGCAATACCAGCTCCGAAAGTAATACTGTTTCCTACACAAGCTACCCGAATCACTTCGGTAGCCTCCTGCGCCCAGCCGTTCAGGCCGGCGATTAAAATAAATACAATTAGATTGATTAGCTTTTTCATGGTAACTTATCTCGATTCATGATTATTGTTAGAGAAACCTTGCGAAGATAATGAATTTTTTGATATCTCAGAACTCTACAAGAATACGAAATACTTTCCCCGGGTCGGCACTCCATTCCTGCATGGCTGTCAGCGCCTCTTCAGGTGTTACTATTCTGGAAATTAAGTCTTCACGCGGACAACTGTCCTGTTGGAGATAACGGACTACGGCCCTGAAATCTTCCGGCAGTGCATTGCGCGAACCCCGTATATCCAGTTCTTTCTGCACGAAGTATTTGGTCTGGAAAGTCACTTCGCTTTTGGCATAACCGATGCATACCACCCGGCCGGTGAATGCGACTTCATTCACTGCCGTCACATATGTGGCTGGACTTCCAACGGCTTCGAAGACTACGTCCGGTCCCAGCCCATCCGTCATTTCCAGTAAACGTTCATGCACATTCTCCGTGCGTGAATTGATAGTGTAACGGGCACCGATGCGTTTGGCCAGTTCCAGCTTATCGTCATCCAGGTCCATCGCGATGACGGTGGCTCCCCGCAGGGCGGCACGTACGATTGCTCCGCAGCCAATCATTCCGCAGCCGATTACCAGGACTGTGTCGATATCGGTCACCTGTCCCCGGGAGACGGCATGGAAACCGACGCTCATCGGTTCAATCAGGGCACAGTCGCGGGGAGAAATGTCAGTTGCCGGGATGACCTTCTGCCAGGGGAGCGACAGGTATTCGCCCATGGCACCGTTGCGTTGTACGCCGAACGTCTCATTATGTTCGCAGGCATTTACCCGTCCGTTGCGGCAGGCGGCACATGTACCGCAGTTGGTGTAAGGGTTGACGGTTACACTCATGCCCGGCTCGAATCCGGCGGGGACGTCCGGACCGACAGCTTCGATTACGGCTCCGACTTCATGTCCGGGAATGACAGGGAGTTTTACCATCGGGTTACGTCCCAGGAATGTGTTCAGGTCGGAACCGCAGAATCCGACAAACTTGATTTTCAGAAGAACTTCACCGCTCTTTGCTTCCGGTTTCGCTATATCGACCACTTGCAATGTTGAGGGAGCGGGAATTTGTATTGCTTTCATATACATTATATATATTAGTAATTAATCGACTACTTTATAGCCTTTCCATCCGTAGTAAGCACAGAAGAGGAAGCAAACCAGCGGAATGAGATAAGCGGTATAATAGATAGCTTCGAAATGATGCATCACGTAGGCTGTCAACTGGGGCAGGCAGGCGTTTCCTACAATCGCCATGACAAGGAAAGCCGCTCCGCTCTTGGTGTTGTCTCCCAGGTCTTTCAGCGCCAGCGAGAACTGTGTCGGGTACATGATCGACATGAAGAACGAGACAGCCAGCATGGCATACAGTCCGATCGTGCCGCCGCATAATGCAATCACTCCGCAGAGTATGACATTCAGCAGGGCATTGATCAGCAGCATATCCTGCGGACGGAATTTAACCATCAGCAACGTACCTATCCAACGTCCCAGAAGGAAAGCCAGCATATACAGGCCGAAGAAAGTCGTTGCCACAGATTCCGATAAACCGGCATAACTACAACAGTACACCAGAAACAGGCTGTTGATGGCCGTCTGTCCCCCGTTGTAGAAGAACTGTGCAATCGCCCCCCAGCGCAAATGCGAACGTTTCAAAACGCTGAAATCTATCAGCTTTCCGTCTTTGTCCTTTCCGCTGTGTTCCTCATCCTGTATCCGGGGCAGTTTGGAGACGATGAATACAACCGCGATGATGATTAATAAAAGTGCTAATAGAAGATACGGTTGCTTCATCGAATCCGTTTCAAACTGTATATAGGCTTCCCAGCCGCCGGGATAATCGGCGGGCAGGGTGGTCCGGGTATAGTGTTCTCCGCTCAATACCAACTTACTGAGAAACATGGCGGCGATAAATGCCCCCAACCCGTTGAACGACTGGGCCAGGTTTAGCCTGCGTGGTGCCGTCTCCGGATTTCCCAGAGCCGTAACATACGGGTTGGCAGCCGTTTCAAGGAAACACATGCCGGTTGCGATGATAAAGAAGATTGTCAGGTACGCCCAATATTCTTTCAGCATGGCTGCCGGGAAAAACAGTAATCCTCCGAAAGCGGCCAGCAACAGTCCGAAGATGATACCGGCCTTGTAGCTGTACCGCTTCATGAACATGGCAATCGGTATCGGGAAGATAAAGTAAGCCAGCCAGTAGGCCGTTTCGGTGAAAGAGGCTTCGAACGTATTTAGTTCGCAGGTTTTCATCAATTGTCTGATCATGGTAGGCAACAGGTTGCTGCTGATTGCCCACAGGAAGAAAAGGCTGAATATCAGTGCCAGTGGCAAGGCGTAATTCTTTTGTTTCATACTATATCGTGTTAGGGTGTGTTTACTCGGACATGTTTTTAATATAAGGTAACTCGATTAGCCGTTCGAAGCCGTAGAAGGCGGCGGCATTTTCTCCCAGGAAAAGGTCTTTCTCCCGTTCCGTCAGTTCACCTGTTTTCAGGATAAAGTCGTACGACATTTTATAGGTAATAGCCGTAATCGTTCGGGGATAATCCGAACCCCACATCAGTTTATCCATGCCGGCCAGGTCTGCCGCCTCGCGTATCGCTTTGACGGCCCCGTGGAAAGGATAAAACTCATCGTTGAATAACCAGGTAATACCTCCGGATTCAATACGTACATTCGGGTAACGGGCCAGGCGAATCTGCGCCAACCAGTTCGGCCGGGTAACCATACCGAAATGTCCGATTGCAATTCGTAATCCGGGGCATTCCTGTATCACCTCTTCTAATTCACCGGTCTGGACGTCGCCATCGGCCAAATCGATGGAGAGGAGCATATCATTGTTTTCCATAAAATGGAACATTTCCATCATCTCGTTGCAGTTCAGCCAGACGCGCCCTTCTTCGAGCAACAGGCGTTGGGCGGGAATTTTGATTGCCCTGAATCCGCGTGCCGCCAATTCACGTGCCTGTGCCAAATAGCCGGGACGGCGAAATTCACAGAGGCCGCATACGAAGAAGCGGTCCGGGTACTGCTTAACAACTTCCAGCAGATAATCATTTTGCAGGCCGTCGATAAACTCCTGCGTGATGACGGCAGCCGAGACCTGTGCATAATCCATGTTTGACAGGAATATCTCAGCCGTGTTCCTACCGTCGGTGATAAACGGAGGAACCATCTGCCGGATTTCGCCCATGAAGAGCGAACGTCCGTTGGTCAGTGTCCGTATCGGCATCCCGTCGACTACCGTGTCCTGCCGGAGCCAGAGATGTGAGTGGGCATCTATAATTTTTCTGTTCATGGTATTTTCTTTAAAGGTTATTTATTCTCCGTTTTAAGAATTCGACCAGCTGACCCGTTTCTGGTCGCCGATGATTTCCTGTACTTCGCGCACCAGCTTCCAGTCGATGGGTTCTTCTATGTATTGGATATTCTTCCTGACATTTTCCGGATTGGCGGAACTGAATAGGGTGGTCGCTATCCGCGGGTTGCTTACGGAATATTGCATGGCCAGCTTTTCTATCGGATAACCTTTCGAAGTGCAATGTTGTACTGCTTTCCGGCAGGCTTCTACCAATGCCGCCGGTGCCGGATGCCAGTCGGGAACGCCCCGTTGTGACAGCAATCCCATCGAAAGGGGGGAGGCGTTGATGATGCCAATCTGTTTCGATTCGAAATAGTCGAAATAATCAGCCAGCTTATCGTCGTTCAGGCAGTAGTGGCAGAAATTGAGGATGGTTTCGACCGTACCTTCGGGCACACGGTCGATTACCCATTGCAGGTTTTCCAGTTGCAGGTCGGTGATGCCGACGTGTTTTACAATCCCTTTGTCCCGTAATTCGACCAATGCCGGCAATGTCTCGTTCACCACCTGGTTGAGGTCGGCAAATTCGATGTCGTGAACGTTAATCAGGTCGATGTAGTCCAGATGCAGGCGTTCCATACTTTCGTAAACGCTTTCGGTGGCCCGCCGGGCGGAATAATCCCAGGTGTTCAAGCCGTCTTTACCGTAACGGCCTACTTTAGTCGACAACAGGAAATGGTCGCGCGGAATATCTTTCAGCGCTTTTCCTAATACTGTCTCCGCCTTGTAATGCCCATAGTAAGGAGAAACGTCGATAAAGTTCATCCCGTTTTCAATCGCTGTGAATACAGCTTTGATACTTTCCGCTTCACGGGTTTCGTGAAATACGCTTCCCAGGGAGGAAGCTCCAAAACTTAGTACGGGAACTTTCATCCCGGTTTTTCCGCAATACGAGTACTTCATGGTTTAAATAGATTGAGTTTGCAATAGTTCAAAAGTATAGCTTTTATGTATTGATAATAACCGCTTTGTGCATAAAAATCTACGCAAAGGTTTGCGTGGCAGGTCCTGTCGGATATAAACGGCTCAATGTCGGCATACAATAGCATCTATCTCGGAGGTAATCGCTTGTATCTGCCGGAAAAAATATATATTTGTCGGACCTAATCGGATTTGTGATGCCTAAGAAAAGACACATATCATTGAAAGACCTGGCGAAGGAGCTGGGTGTTTCCGTTTCTACCGTATCCCGTGCGTTGAACGACAGTTACGAGATCGGTCCCGAGATGAGGGAACGCGTGAAAGCGCTCGCCGAGGAATGGAATTACCGTCCGAACCCGTTTGCCCTTAGTTTGCTGAAGAATACGCCCCGTATTATCGGCATTATCGTGCCGGATATTGTCACTCATTTCTATTCGTCCATAATCAGCGGTATCAATGATGTGGCGCGCAAGAACGGGTATTCGGTCATTATCACTTCTTCGTATGAGCAATATGAGCAGGAGCAACATTGTGTGGAAGACCTGGTGAATATGCGGGTGGAGGGTATGCTGGCCTGCCTTTCGCAGGAAACGACCGATTATGCCCATTTCCTTTCATTGGAAGATATGGATATCCCGCTGGTCTTTTTCGACCGTGTCTGCCTCACGAATGCGATTCCTTCGGTGGTGGCCGACAATCAGGAATCGGCAAGGGTGGCTACCAGCCATTTATTGGAATCCGGTTCGAAGCGGGTGGCCTTTCTGGGTGGTTCCGACCATTTGGCTATTGTGCGGCAACGTCGGGACGGGTATATAGAAGCCTTGAAAGAACATAGCTTGCCTGTTGAAGAAGAACTGGTCGTTTGTAAGAAAATGACTTACGAGGAGGGACGTGAAGGATGCCGGCAATTACTCTCATTGCCGGAACCGCCTGATGCAATCCTGGCAATGAATGACACATTGGCTTTTGCCGCCATGAAAGAAATCAAGAAACATCATCTCCGCATACCGGCCGATATCGCCCTGATCGGTTATACCGACGAACTTCATTCCAACTACGTGGAACCGGCATTGACAGCCGTTACCCATCAGACCTATAAGATGGGAGAGGAATGTTGCAACCTGCTTCTCAAGCAAATCAAGAAACGGGAGAAACCACGGCAGATTGTCGTTCCCACCCATTTATCGATACGGGAGACTTCGGTTAAGAAGCCTGGTTCTGTTTCTCGAAATCCTTAGGCGTTACCCCGAACTGTTTCAGGAATATCTTGCTGAAATAGGAGGGGGAGTTGATTCCTACCAGATAACATATTTCGCCAATCCGGTGTTTGCCGTCCAGAATCAGCTCCGCCGCTTTTTTCAGACGGATGAGGCGGATGAAGTCGTTCGGCGACAGGCCGGAGAGGACTTTTATCTTACGTAACAGGCTGGAACGGCTCAGGCAGAGTATCTCTGCCAGTTTCTCCACACCGAAGTTTTCATCGGTGATATTTTCATGGATGATGGCTATAATCTTGTCCATAAATTCCTTGTCAGCCTTGTTCATCTGCATGTTGTTGACCGGGAAGAACGGGCGTTTGGAGAAAGCCTCGCGTTCTTTCTGGCGGTTGTTCAGCAGGGAGAATATCTGTGTTGTCAGGTAATTGAAAGAGAAAGGTTTCTCCACGTATGCTTCCGCCCCCAGGCGCAGACCGTTGATTTTGCTATCGAGGTCGTTCTTGGCGGTCAGGAAGATGACGGGGATATGGCTCAGTTCGATGTCGGCTTTCATCTCTTTACATAGTTCGAGGCCGTTCATCACAGGCATCATAATGTCGCTGACGACAATATCGATATGTTGATTGCGCAGGATTTCCAAAGCTGCCTTTCCGTCGGGGGCCGTCTCCATAACAAACATCTCTTGCAGTTTCTCTGCCAGGAACGAACGCATGGTATCGTTATCTTCCACCAACAGGAGCGTATAGTTGCGGCTTTCCACATTGACGGTTGTCCCTTCTTCGGGAAATATGAATTCTTCCTGAATAACGGAGTTTTCCTGTTGCCGCACTTTCTCCTGGGCAAGAGGCAGGGTCAGGACAAACGAATTGTCGCTATTTTCGGTATCCAGCCAGAGTTTGCCGGAATGAAGCATGGCCAGCGAACGGGCCAGTGGCAAGCCGATACCGGCGCCTGTCGTTGCCCCTTCTTTCTTATTGATCTGATAAAAAGGCTCGAATATCTGTTGGGTGAGTTCGGCAGGTATCCGGTTTCCGTCGCTGGTGACGCGGATACTGAAGGTGGTCTCTTCACGCCTCAGCTCGATATGAATGGTATAGGCCGAATATTTGAGTGCATTGTTCAACAGGTTGCTCAATATCTTGGTAACGGCTTCGCGGTCGATAGCAGCTGTGATTTCTTCTTCGGGAATATCGACCGATAATTTTTTATCCTGTTGGACGATGGTCGGCTCGAAGCGCAGGATGGTGTCTTTCAGCAGTGTCGTAACATTGGTCCAGGCAAAATCCATCTTGAATTTGTTGGCCCCGATCTTCCGGAAGTCGAGTAGCTGGCCGGTCAGTTCGAGCAGGCGCTTGGTGTTTTGGGCGATTACGGTCAGGTTACGCGTGATTTTGCTGTCCTGGATATTCATGTCGAGGATTGTTTCCAGCGGACCGTTGATCAGTGTCAGCGGCGTGCGCACTTCATGGGCTATCTCCGTAAAGAATTCTACCTTAGCCTCATAGAGTTCCTTTTCTTTTTCTATCTCGAAGAGTTTCTGTTTCTCTTCCATCTGCCGTTCCTTACGGCGTTTGTACCAGCGGAACCAAGCATATATCAGGCAGAGTACCAGGATCGCATAAACGGCATAAGCCCAGGAGGATAGCCACCAGGGAGGAAGGATGACGATACGGAGTGAGGTAACCGGCTGGTTATCGTCTTCAATCTCAGCTTTTACCAGGAGCGTATAGTTGCCCGGGGGCAGTTTGGCATACGAAATATTCTGGTTATTACTGGTTTTTACCCAATCTTTGTCCAGCGGGTCCATTTTGTAGTAACATTCCTTGCTACGGGCAGATGAATAAGAGGGCAGTGCTATATCGAAACTGATATTCGACTGGTCGTACGGCAAGGTGATCCGGTCGGTGTGCAGGATGCTTTTGTTCAACGGGGAGTTGGGGGTATGTACGGTTACTTCCTTATTATATATGCTGAACTTCGTGATGTAGACTGGAGGAATGGAATCGGTCCGCTGGTCGTCATCCGGATTGAAAGCGATCAGTCCGTCGATCGTTCCGAAGTAGAATTTGCCGTTGCTCGCTTTGAGTCCCGAATTATAATTGAACTGGTTGCCGACTAAACCGTCGCGGGTAGTGAATACACGGATATCCCCGGTTTCCGGTTTGAACTTGACGAGCCCCTGGTTGGTCCCGAACCAGAAATAATGATTTTTATCTTCCAGTATTTTATAAGCTACATCGTCAGGTAGGCCCTGTTCTTTGGAGAACGTGGTGAAGTTGTCATCCGCCTCGTTGTACCGGCAGATGCCACCCCGGTCGGTAGAGAACCATATCTGTCCTCTGCTGTCTTCCATGATGGAACTGACGGAGTTTGAACTCAGGCTGGCAGGGTCCTGAGTGTCATTGACATATTTTTTATAAGAATCATCTTTCGGATTGTATTTCCATACACCGCTCCCCATCGAGGCAAGCCATATCTGTCCTTTTTTATCTTCCAGCATGCATACGATCCAATCGAGCCCGATCTCCGGTATCCGGGTAAAATCGAACGAGCCGGCTTCTGCCCTGGATAACCCCCAGGCATTTCCTACCCAAAGACGGCCCCGGCTATCGATCAACTGGGAATATACGCTTTCTTCGTCAAGATTTAATTGCTGGTGGTTGAGATGTTTGATCGAATGGTTGGATATATCTATGATATCAAGTCCGTATTTAAACAAACCGCAATATATTTTGCCGTCGTACATACTCATGGACTGGGTCATGAGATGGCTTTTCCTGTCGGATTCCGGATAGTTGATCTGTGTCACTTCTCCGGTTGCTGGATTTAGAATGTTGATACCGTTATCTTCCGTCCCAACCCAGATGTTGCCTTCGGGATCTTCCGCCAGTTCGCGGATGCGGCGGGTATTCAGCGAATTTTCCGAACTGGAAGGGACGAACCTTTCAAACAATAGTTTGTAGTTCGGTAAATGGTTGACTCCGCCGAATTTGGTACCGAGCCAGATGCCTCCTTCCCTGTCTTTATAGATACAGAAAATAATATTGTCGGAAAGGCTGTACGAATGCATCAGGTCTTCCTGGAGATGGGTTACTTTTTGGGATTGTTCGTCAACGATGAACAGTCCGGCATGCGTGCAGACCCAAAGGTTATTCTGATCGTAACAGACCACGTCGCGTAAGATGGTGTGATGTACTCCCGGGGCGTTGACTGTTTGCAGGGTATTTGTCTTGGGATTGTACTTTTTCAGTTCTCCGTCATGGATAGCCAGTGCGATCCAATCGCCGTAATCGCACATAGAGAAGATGTGGGCCCCCATCAGGGTGTTGCCATCCTTGTCGGTATGATGCTGAATGAAGGAGTCTGTTTGCGGATTATAGAGGAACAGGCCGACACCGGCTGTCCCGATCCAGACTTCTCCGTTTTCCCTGACGCAGATGGCGCCGGGGCTTTCCCGTTTGATATTATCTTTGTTGGTGATGGCGTAATAATATAATTTCTCGTCTTTATAACGGAAGACGCCCTGGTCGGGAATCAGTATCCAGATATTACCGGAATGGTCGGAGGTGATTTTGGCAACCCAGTTACCCATCTGCTCCCCATTTTCGGTTTTCTGGTCTATAAACGTGAACAGGTCGTATACAGGGTCATAGATATATACTCCCCGGTCTGTACCTACCCATAGTTTTCTGTTCTCGTCTTCAAAAAGGGCGGAGATGTTGTGATCGCCTTTTCCAGCAATGTAATCATCGCAATTGATCGTTTGGATAGAAGTACCGTCATACCGGTTCAGTCCGTTTTTGGTGCCGAACCACATAAAACCGTAGCTATCCTGTAGTATTACTTTTACCTGGCTTTCCGACAAACCGTCTGCACTCGAAATATGCGAAAAGTAATAGTTGAACGATTTTCTGTTTGCTGCATATAGCTCGGACAGACAGATAATCATCAGGAGAAGATATAGTATAGATTTTCTCATAAAGACAGCCTGTAAAATGTTGTATGTTTTCTTCATACAAAGATGATGAAAAAAAACGTAGAACCAAATATCGTACGAAATCATTTCCGCAATACCTCTGTTTTTACTGTAACTTTCCGAATTAATGTAAATAATCGTGTATTCGCACACACGTTATGCTTTGTATTTAAAAAAATTGATATATATTTGCCGCAAATCATGAAAAACTATTAAGAAATGAGCGCATTAGGGAATGTCAATCAACAAATGACACGGTACAGATGGGTAATCTGTGCGATGTTGTTTTTCGCAACAACGGTAAACTATCTAGACCGTCAGGTACTTTCACTTCTACAGCCGATGCTGGAAGAAGAATTTCACTGGACAGACAACGATTATGGAACAATCACTGCCATTTTCTCTTTGTTTTATGCAATTTCCATGTTATTTGCCGGAAGGTTTATCGACTGGATGGGAACCAGGAAAGGATATGCCTGGTCAATTGCTGTCTGGTCTGCAGGGGCGGCACTTCATGCATTGTGTGGTGTATTAACAGAAAAATGGGTCGGATTACCAGATGCAGATGCGTTACGGGCTGTAGCTGCAGGAACAGACCTTGCGGCTACGATCAGTATGGTAAGTGTTACGTTCTTTATTATAGCACGTTGTGTGCTGGCTCTTGGTGAGGCTGGAAACTTCCCAGCTGCTATTAAAGCGACAGCAGAGTATTTCCCGAAAAAAGACCGTGCTTTTGCAACGGGTATTTTTAACTCTGGTGCTAATGTTGGTGCTATTGTGGCTCCATTGACTGTTCCTCTGATGGCTGAACTATGGGGGTGGGAAATGGCTTTTATTATTGTCGGTCTGATCGGTTTTATCTGGATGGGAATATGGTTATTTATCTATAAACCAATCGCAGATAACCCAAAGGTAAATGATGCGGAACGTGCTTATATTCAGCAGGATGATGCTGAATTGACTCCGGATGAAATTGAGCCTGAAAATGAATCGAAGCTTTCTTTCATTGAATGTCTGGGCTTTAAACAGACTTGGGCGTTTGCTTTTGGTAAGTTTATGACGGATGGCGTATGGTGGTTCTTCCTCTTCTGGACTCCGGCTTATCTGAAGATACAATATAATATGGAAGGAACCCAGATCGCATGGCCAATTGCTATACTTTATTCTATTACGGTGATCGGTTCCGTGTTTGGTGGTAAATTTCCGACTTATTTCATCAATCGGGGGATGAATCCGTATGCAGGACGTATGCGAGCGATGTTGATCATTGCATTCTTCCCATTGGTCGTTTTATTCGCGCAGCCATTGGGCTATATCAGCTATTGGGTGCCTATTCTGCTGATCTCCGTCGGTGCCTCTGCTCATCAGGCTTGGAGTGCAAATATATTCTCTACAGTAGGTGATATGTTCCCCAAAAGTGCAATCGCTACGATTACCGGTATTGGCGGTATGGCAGGCGGTATCGGTTCGTTCTTTATTCAGAAGGGGGCCGGCATGCTATTTACATATAGTGGCGATACCAACATGCAGTTTATGGGTTTCGAAGGCAAACCGGCCGGTTATGCTATTGTCTTTATCTTTTGCGCTGTCGCTTACCTGATCGGCTGGATCGTGATGAAGATGCTGGTTCCTAAATACAAGGTGATCACATTAAACTAGTAGGGACTTTTACAAGAATGCAGCTGCCTGGCTGAATATATTATTGAAAGCCTGGTTTACAAGTGTCTGGTCGGTTTTTGACCGGAACGGGAACGGAATCTGATGGGAATACTGGAACGGAAAATCTATTTCTTCCAGTATCTTGTCAGAGGCTTTACCCAGCGCTTTGATCACTCCGTTGGTCGGCATGACAATGTCTTTCTTCAGTGAGATAGCTTTGATGCGGTTGCAGGCTTTCTGGAAAAAGGACTCACGGTATTCCTGTAAGACATCAGGGCGAATCATGGCTTTGAACGCCTGTTCCAGAAAATCATTTTTAAAGGAAGTAGGCAGCGAACGTTCTTCCAGAAAATCGTGGCGGTAAAATCGTTGCAGGCTGTTGAATGCATCCTGGTCCATAATATCCCGTGCGTTTCCGTTCATCTGGCTGAAAATGGAACCGCCGCAGAACATGAACAGGCGGGTGTCGCTGAACATCTTTTCCGGATTACTCAACAACAAGACCTGTGATAACAAGGCCCCGATCGAATAAGCAAACAGGTTGATGGAAGTATCTTCTTTAAATAAGGGATGTTTTCCGCTCTTTATCTCATGTACCAATTGCCATAAGTTATAGACTGATTCGCGGCCGGACGCATAGAAACGCAACGGATTTCCTGACAGGCGGCTGCTTAATGTGACATTGGCAAAAGTCGAGTTTTCCAGGTTGTCTATTTCCTGTTTCCTCCGGTTCACCCAGGGTAAAACCATCCGTGGATTGCACCAGCTACCCGGTGTACGATTCATATGGAATGCGATAGGGAAAAGGATGACCGGCTTTCCGGTTGAACCGGCCAGATATTCGGCCCAGGTCAGGTATTTTTCCCAGGTACGTTCGTTCAGTCCGTGCAACAGGATGATGGCTTTGTCGCGTTTCTCTTTTCCCGAAGGGGCGAAGACTGTATAATTGAATGTTTTATTTTCCTGAATATGGTCGTCTGTGACGGAACAAAATTCAGTGGTGGCAAGTCCTTTCTGGAATTCGTTAATTTCGCTGGCACCTATCGTTTGTGTAAAGCGAAAGGGAATTATTTCCAGACGGCTCTCTTCCAGATGCGCCTTTTTATCGTACGAGAAAAGGCTGTTCAGTTGTTGTGTGCGAAGTGAGATATCCATAACAATCGATTTTTTGATGCAAACAAACATTATTAAAACAATCCTTGCAAATAAATGGTTCCGACGAACACCGGTTGGGACATAAACCGGAATGGCGGGGTGAAATTTTTATATGCGGGGTGAATGTTTCGGGATTTACTAGTACATTTGTTCTCCAAATAGGAGGCAAAAGATATGGGAATGCTCGGTCATAAAATACCCGGTTATATTTATGAAAAGTCGAACATCGTTCGCCTGATCTTGCTGACAGCGTTTTTCGCTTTGGTATTTATCAATATATATAAGCCGTTCAGTTCGTCGAACTGGTATCGGGTTTCAGAGTTTAAGTTTTTTGT
This sequence comes from Parabacteroides sp. ASF519, assembly GCF_000364265.2. Lineage (NCBI taxonomy): Bacteria > Pseudomonadati > Bacteroidota > Bacteroidia > Bacteroidales > Tannerellaceae > Parabacteroides > Parabacteroides sp. ASF519. The sequence goes on from NZ_AQFV02000006.1 coordinate 870,320, forward strand.
TTTTTCCAGTCTGATTATTCTTACCGGTGTGCTGGTGGTGGTGATCAGCCGGATTGTGATGTATTATTGGGGCAGGAAACATGCCATTTCCGTAGGTGCATATTCGGTGTGGATTATTCTGGAGATATTTTTCATGTCTTTGTTTTATACGATCTACACTTTGGTACTGAATCCGGAGCGGGAGTATTTAAGCGTTTTCAAAGAGTCGGCTATCAACACAAGCCTGGTTCTGTTGTTGCCCTATTCAGTTTTACATTTCTATTTTTCCTATCAGGAGAAAGAACGGCAGTTGAGGTTGCTGGAAGAGGATCGGGCAGAGGCGGCAAACAAACTATCGGTTTTCTCTTTTTATGACGAAAAGCATGAATTGCGGTTGTCGGTGAAACGGACGAATCTTTTATATATAGAATCGGCGGATAATTATGTGTGTATCTGGTATCTCAATAAGGGAGTACTGACTAAGTTCATGCTGCGTAACTCTTTGAAATCCATAGAAGAGAGTCTGGCCGAAACGAATGTGCTGCGTTGCCATCGTTCATATATGGTTAATTTCGACCAGGTAAAGGTGATACGCCGTGAAAAAGACGGTATTTATCTGGAACTGGGAGTCGAGAAAGTCCCGGATATCCCAATATCAAAAACATATAGTGAAAAAGTGACACATTGGTTTATGACATATTCGTCGTAAATTATAGGGATAAAGTCTGGTCTCAGTATTGTGTAACGTTTGTGCGGATAAGAACAATATTTGTGCGAAAACACACAGGTTTACTATTGCATGAATAGTCTTATCTATCAGTAGAACAGCGTGTTATAATAATGGCACGTCTTTTGTTTTCTTCAATGAAACAAATGACATTGTATTATGGTAAAGCACTATTTAAAAATGGCTATCCGGCAAATATTAAAAAACAAGGTTCAATACTTGCTCTCCATTGTCGGTATCGCCATCGGACTATTATGTTTCAGCATGACATCTTATTATATAAGGAGATTTAACAGTCAGTTTACGGTTTGGAGCAATAACGACAGGATGGCTAATCTTTATGTGAAGTCGGAAAAAAATAAGTATAACGAACCATATATTCCGGGAAAAGAATTGCAGGCACTGATGAGTAACCCGGTGGCAGGAATGGAAAAAATAGCCTATTCTTACAGTTATGATAAAGCAAATATTACTATTAGTAATGCGGGACAGGAGGAAATACCTTTTCAATGTAGTTTCCAGAATATCACGGAAGATTTTCCTGTCATCTTCGGCATACAAACCCTTGAAGGGGAAATGCCAGTATGGACACCGGGAGAGGTCTGGATCAGTGAATCATCTGCCCGAAGGATATTCGGGGAGGATAACCCTATAGGCAAAACACTTTACTTCAGCCGGGCTGATACCGATACTTCGGCTGTTCAATACTCTACTATAAGTGCTGTTGTCCGAGATTTGCCGGATGGATCGCGGGAGAAGAACGATTTTTATTTCCCCGAAATATCGGTGATTAATCCGGATCGGAAATATTCGAACGTGGTTGTATTGCTGGAAAAGGGTGTATCAAGTACTGAAATAAACCAACGGTTGCGAAAACAACTACCTGTCTTTGGTAAGAATAATGATAATTATCTGGCTGTAATGACTTTTAAAGAAGAAATGTACAAACCGGATAATCTCGGAGCAACGCTTTTCATCCCTTTAATCGGTGCTTTGATATTGATAGCGGCTATGATTAATTTCCTGAAGTTCTGTATCCAGTCGTTCTACAACAGGACTAAAGAGTTAAGTCTTCGTAAAAATCTGGGGTCTGGTTCAGTTGGTTTATTCTGCCTTCTTTTCAGTGAGATTGCTATTCTTTTTCTTTTGTCGGCTTTGGTGAGTTTTGTCATGATAGAATGGTTTATTCCTGTTTTTTATCAATATCTGGCAAGTAAAGAGGTGATAAATGAAAATATGCTTATTCATCTTCCTACTTTGATTTGGCAGGAGTTGGAGTATTTATGTCTTTTGTTCATCATTTGTCTGTTAATTGCCGCATGGGCTGTTTTCCGTGTTAAACATATTTCCCTGCTCGAAGGGGTGAAAGGAGGCAAACGCCAGAAGCACGGTGTACGCAACTTTATGTTGGGGGTACAGTTGTTCATTTGTTTTCTTTTTATTTCAGGGGCGATCGGAATAGGATATATTCATCAGCTTGTGGATGGAAAGAGGAATAACACACTGACAGAAGAGGAATGTACCCGTATCTGGAAAGTGGAATTGTGGGAACCGCAATTACAGGGACATGAAGAAGAAATAGTTTCCCGCATCCGGACACTTGCAGGTGTAGAGGATATTGTTCTGGACAGAATAAGTAGTTATCCTGATTATAAAACAAAACGGGAGGAAACCATACACGGAATAGAATATGCTGTAAGCAGTAATTATTCTGACTTTATGAATCTGAAAATAGAAGGAAGAATGCCACGCTCTTCCAATGAAATAGTCGTTTCACGTTCACTTATCTGGGAGTTGGAAAAGGAAGGAGAAACGAACCCTTCGTCTGTACGGTTGGGTGACCGTACTTTCCAGATCACGGGTATATATGAACAGTTGCCTTTTGAACCATTATATACTCGTGAACAAATAAGCAGGGCGAACCAATATCATCGTTTCACATTTTTGTCCGTGCCGGAAAAAGCCGATTACAGGACTGCTTATATTAAATGTATGCCCGGTCAGGAGCAAGATGTGCGGAAAGGTATCCTGAGTATTGTCCGCAGCAAGTTGCCGGAATCTATTCCTTTCCTGCTGACAACCAAGCAGGAAGAACGTTTCCGGTATATCGGAGGTGAGAAGATGATGAGCGAATTGTTTATGTTGCTTTCTGTCATCAGTTTGATTATAACAGTTTTAGGTATCTATTCTGCTATTACGCTGGATACATACAGCCGGCAAAAAGAAGTTGCCATACGCAAAATCAATGGAGCTGGTCCGCGGGTGATCTCTCTTTTATTCGGGAAGTTGTACATTCGCCTGTTAGTTATTGCGGCCATCCCGTCATTGGCGATTGTTTATTTATTCCTGCGTATGCTGATTAGCAAAAAAGTCGTTATTTCTGCGGAATGGCTGAATAATCCAGTTCTGTGGCTAAGTATAATATTCTTAACAACAACAATCGTGTTTATTACCGTAGCATATCGCATCTGGCTGATTTCACGGTTGAACCCGGCGGAAGTTATTAAATCAGAGTAAAGATTAACAATAAGTTTTCTCTTATAAGCGGAAGAGGATCCGCTGGAAATAGTGTAGTGTTTTTTGTCGAATGAAAGACTGAGCAATTGATATTGCAGTGAATAAAATATCTCTATCTTTGTATAATTCATAATGTAATTGTGAATAAGCGGGGATACAAGAAGACTCTTTTATTTAGTTTCGTAAATAAGATGAAAAAGCTACTGATATTGTTGTGTTTTTTATTCATTCACCAAGTTATTTATCCGGTTTATTTTAAGCATCTTGGTATGAGTGACGGATTATCGCAGGTCTCTGTTATGTCTATTTATCAGGACCAACTGGGACGGATGTGGTTCGGTACGCGTGAAGGGCTCAGTGTGTATGACGGAGAACGAATGCGGGTATACAAGGGATGGGAGAATCCTGACCAGGAGAGTTCTATAAATGTTTTGTTAGGACATGAATGTGATCATCTGGTCGGCAACCGGCAGGGAGATATTTTTTTCAGAACTTGTGATTCTTTGGTGAGGTATGATATCCGGGAAGAAAAGTTCTATGTGATTGGGAAATATAAGGCAAAAACGGTCACATCCTCAAATGGTGATATATGGACGGGGTATGATGGAATGATTTGCCGTTATGATGAAAAAGGGGATAGTTTATTGCTTTATACAGAGGAAGATATACCGGATATTTCCAGTTTGCTGGTCTCTGGAAATAAAATTTGGGTTGGAACGTATGAAGGATTATATGTGATTGAAAAAGGAGAAAAAGCACGTTGTCTGGTTGACGGACCGGAATTTTACCGTTTATTTGAAAGTTCTTCAGGTGAAGTATGGGCTGGTTGCCGTACCGGAGGACTGTATAGGATAATGCCGGATGAGAAGGTCGTCTGGTATTCGGATTCTAAAGCGGAACCTTACCATATAGAAAGCAATCAGATACGGAGTTTTGCGGAGGATAGATTTGGGAACATCTGGTTCGGAACCTTTTTAGGATTACATAAATATAATCCGTATACAGATAAATTTACTGTGTACCGACAAGACCATCTACCGGGTAGTCTGTCTCATTCTTCCGTATTTTCTGTTTATATAGATGCGCAGGCAACAATATGGGTAGGAACCTATTATGGAGGTGCGAACTATTTTAATCCGGAGAAGGAAATTTTTGCTCATTATACGGATAATCCTTTTCGGAAAGAATGTTTGAATTATTCTTTTGTCGGCCATTTGGCTGAGGATAAGAATGGTAATATCTGGATATGTACCGAAGGAGGCGGGTTGAACTTTATGGACCGTAAAACGCGTACATTCAAATATTTTACTGCGGGACCTTCTAATTCGGTCTTACAGAATAATCTGAAATGTATTGCGTATGACGAAAAACGGGATCAGTTATATATTGGTACGCACCATGGAGGACTGACTCGATTTGATATAAAAACCGGTATTTTTCATAATTATTTGGATGATTATGAGAAAGAAGATGTGAAACCGGATGGTATTATCTTTCACACGATGATTCATAATGATAAGTTATATGTGAGTGCAATGAACGGGACTTTTGTTATGGATCTTGATACGGGTGAGTTTAAATGGTTATGTAGAAATGCACAGAATTTTACGATTGATAAGGAAGAGAATATATGGATTATGATCGGAACTTCCCTTATCAGGATTAAACTGGCTGATCCTGATAATCAGAAAAAATATTTTCTGCCTCAATATGGTATTCAATTTGAACCTAAACGGATTATTACGACCAATAGTGGCGATATTTATTTTGTTGTTTTGGGAGGAGGGTTATACCGGTATGATAAACAATCCGATTCCTTTATCCATTACTCACAGAGAAGCGGGCATTTGTTAAGTAATTATTGTTATAATGTTGCGGAAACAAATTCGGGAGAATTACTGGTTACCAGCGATAAGGGTATTACTTTTCTGAATCCTTCCAATGAGAATACCCGGTTTGTGACATTGGGAACGAATTTACCTATCACTTCAATTGCGGATGGATGTGGTATTTTGGTTTGCAGAAATAATGAACTGTTTGTCGGAGGAAATGACGGCCTTGCCTCTTTCTTCCGGGAAGATCTGGATCAAAAAGAAAAGAATTATTCTTTATATTTCTCGGAACTGTATATCCATAATAAAAGAATATATCCGGGGGCTGTTTCGGGTGGGATCTTGAAAGAGTCTTTTCCTTTTAATAAGTCGATTCACCTGAATAATAAACAAAACAATCTGATCATAAATTTTGCAACTACTAATTATATTGATATTCAGAAGAATAATGAATATCAATATAAACTGGTCGGTTTTGATGAAGATTGGGTATCCTCTTTTTCCTCCAGTATTTATTATACGAATCTGGATCCTGGGAAATATAAACTGTTGGTCCGTGAAAAGATTTTACCGCAGCACTTGATGAACCGACGTGAAATTTCTCTGAACATCTTGATTGCACAACCTTGGTATAATACGGTCTGGGCATGGATTCTGTATACTCTGACTACCATTATAATTGTTTATCTGACAATTCGCACGATAAATGCCAGGAGAAGATTAGCCCTTTCTCTTGAGAAAGAAAGAGAAGAGAAAGAGCGGAATGAAGAACTTAATCAGGCCAAACTACGTTTTTTTACTAACATCAGCCATGAGTTCCGCACTCCGCTGACGCTTATTTTCAGTCAGGTGGATATGTTGCTTCAGAGTTCATCACTTCCTCCAACTTTATATAATAGGGTTGTTAAGATTAGTAAGAATGCTACTCGCATGAGGAATATGATTTCCGAATTGTTGGAATTTAGGAAACTTGAGCAGAATTATGTTTCGTTGCGCGTCTGTGAACAAAATCTGGTTCCTTTTTTGAAGGATATTTATCTTTCGTATTGTGAATTGGCTGCCCAACGAACGATTTCCTTTAATCTTCATCATGAAGAAGATGATGTGCTGCTGTGGTTTGATTCCAATCAACTGCAAAAGGTCTTTTATAATCTTTTGTCCAATGCTTTCAAATATACTAAACCGGGAGGTGTGGTAGATTTGTATATTTCTCCGGATGAGAATAATGTTCATATAAAAGTGATCGATACGGGTATCGGACTATCGTCTGGTGATGTGTCACGTATTTTTGACCGTTTTTATCAGGCGGAAAATGGGAAACAACTGTCTGAGGCCAATCCGGGAACCGGACTAGGGCTGGCATTGAGTAAGAACATTGTCAACCTTCATCATGGGGAGATTACGGTACAAAGCCAGTTGGGATATGGCACAATTTTTACGATCACCTTATTAAAAGGTAAAGCCCATTTTGAGAATGATGGAAATACCATTCTTCTGGAAGTTCCGGAAGAGCCTATGATCAAACGGGGATCGTTGCCGGATTCCGTTTTACCGGAAGAATATAAAGAGATGGACACAACTTTTCCGGATCTGAAGGTCGGTTCTTATAAGATACTGATAGTGGAAGATAATGAGGAGTTGCTACAAATATTAAATACCTTGTTTACTCCTTTTTATCAGGTGATATTAGCTGGAAATGGAGAAGAAGGTTTACGAAAGACTATTGAGGAAAAACCGGATTTGGTGGTCAGTGATGTTATGATGCCTTTGATGAGTGGCATGGAAATGTGTATGAAAATTAAGAATAATATTGATCTTTGCCATATTCCTGTCGTTTTGTTGACAGCCCTTGATTCTGTTGAGTATAATATTGAAGGATTCCAGCAGGGAGCGGATGATTATGTGAGTAAGCCTTTCCATGCAAGAGTTTTACTGATGCGTTGTAATAATTTAATTCGTAATCGTTTATTGTTGAAATCCAGATTGACTCAGCAAGGTGATTTTGATGTACAGTTGCTGGCTTCTACTTCGCTGGACCAGAAATTACTGAATCGTATTGTAGAAATTATAGATGAACATATGGGCGACCAGGATTTCGATGTGAATATACTTGCCCGTGAATTGAATATGGGACGTAGTTCCTTTTTTGCAAAAATGAAAAATCTTACAGGTATGACACCGAGTGAATTTATACAAAATCAGCGTATCAAACGTGCAGCGGTTCTGCTACAGGAACGGCCGGATATGTTGGTGAGTGAAATCTCGGATCAACTGGGATTTGTTTCTACCATATATTTCAGTCGTTGTTTTAAGACAAAATTCGGGGTTTCGCCGGCTCAATTTCGGAAAAAAGAGAAGTGAAATAGCTAATCATTTATAATCAAATAGTTAAATCTTCTATTTGGACTGTGTGTATATAAAAAACGGACGCTATGTATAGGTCTTTTTTTGTGTACCCGGCTATTTTTGCCTCAGAGTTTATCTGAATTTATTAATCTAAATCTACCTATTTATGACGAATGATTTGAACATTCCTTCTTTTAGGAAAACATTGTTTGCAGGAATGGCCACACTATTCTTGTCCGTGGGAATAGTCCAAGCCAATCCGGTTAGTGCCGGGGAAGGTATAACGGAAAAGTTGCTATTATCCCAACAAGCGAAAGTGACTGTTACGGGAACAGTAAAAGATGCACAGGGACCGGTAATCGGAGCAAATGTAGTAGAAAAAGGAACTACTAACGGAACGGTCACTGATATGGAAGGACGTTTTTCTTTGCAGGTGTCTCCTGGTGCAGTATTGACGGTTTCTTATATCGGTTATATAGAACAAAGTATACCGGTAAATGGAAAAAACTCTTTTATGATCCAATTAAAAGAAGATTCACAAGCCTTGGATGAAGTTGTGGTTGTGGGATATGGAACACAGAAAAAAGTGAATATGACAGGAGCTGTATCATCTGTTGATATGAGTAAGATGGTAGATAGCCGTCCTATTACTTCATTGTCAGCAGGGCTTTCGGGTATGGCTGCCGGTGTATCTGTGACACAAGGCAGTGGAGGGCGGCCTGGCAATGATGGAGCAACTATACGGGTACGCGGACAAGGTACTTTGAATAATTCTGATCCATTAGTTGTTATTGATGGGGTTCCGGGAAGTATGAACGATATTAATCCGCAGGATGTGGAAAGTATTTCTGTGCTGAAAGATGCTGCTTCGTCTGCAATTTATGGTTCACGTGCTGCTAATGGTGTTATCCTGATCACAACCCGTAAAGGTAAAACAGGCGGTTCCAGAATTTCTTATAACGGTTATGTAACTATGCAACAGGTTGCTCATCGTATGGACCTTGTGACCAACTATGCAGATTATATGGAATTGTTTAATGAAGGAGAAAGAAACAGTAATCTGCCGGCACCGTTCAGTCAGGAAAAAATAGACGAGTGGCGTGCTGCCGGGAATAGTGATCCTGTAAAATATCCGAATTCGGATTGGCAGGATGCTGCATTCAAAACAGGATGGTTGCAAAATCATACCATATCCATTACCGGAGGTTCTGATAAAATTCATTATTTCATATCTGGAAATTATCTGAAGAATCCGGGAATTATGGAAAATTCCGGTTATGACCGTTATAGTGCCCGTGTGAACCTGGATGCAGAAGTTAAAGAATGGTTTACGATTGGAGTTAATGCCTATGGTTATCGTGGAAAAGAAGATTTGGGATTGATCCAGACGGAAGGTACAGGCAGTTTATTTTATACACATTTGCAGGCGACGACTCCCGGGATGTGTTTCCAGGCACCAGACGGGCGGTATGGTGGTGTCAATAATCCGGAAGATGATGCCCAGTCTGGTACCAATAATATATTGCGTAAGTTAAACAGTACAAAGGGAAATCGGACAACAAATAAAATGGTATCGCGTTTTTATGCACAGATCAGACCTTTTAAAGGATTGACTATAGAAGGATCTTATACATATGATTTTCAAAATAGATACCGTTATGAACAGCCCGTGTTCCATGATATATGGAATTTGTATAGTAATACTGTCCAGACTGCCGGAACAGGAAAGACAAAAGTGACCAATCATGATGAAAAATGGGTACGGAATCATATGGATGGAATTATTCGTTATGAAACAGATATAGACCGATTAAATATTCAGGCGACAGTCGGAGGTAGCCAGGAAGCGTATCGTTATAATTGGTTCCAGGCCAGTAAGGAAGATTTGATCGCTCCGGAAATGACGGAATTGAATGCCGCAACGGCCAATGCTACAGCGACAGGAAACTATTCTAACTGGGCTATGCATTCTTTCTTTGGAAGAGTAAACCTGAACTGGGATGAGAAATATTTGTTTGAAGCCAATCTTCGTATGGATAATTCTTCCCGGTTTGCTGCAGGAAAAAACAGAAGAGGTTTCTTCCCTTCTTTTTCTGCCGGTTGGCGTATGAGTGAAGAAGGATTTATGAAAGATATAGATCTTGTCAACCAGTTTAAAATACGTGCTTCTTATGGCTCATTGGGAAACAATTCGGTAGGTGATTATGATTATCAGATGTTTTATTCTGCCTCAAATTATACATTGAATAATTCCGTACAGATTGGGATGGCGCAAAGGGCCTTGTCTAATGCCGGTTTGACATGGGAAACGACCTATTTAACAAATGTGGGAATTGATTTCGGTGTTTCGAAATTGAGTGGTAATGTTGATTTCTTCGTAAAAAATACCAAGGGAATCCTGATTGATTTACCTGCTCCGTTAGTGCATGGGAATGCAACTGTTCCTAAATCAAATGCTGCCCAGGTCCGTAACAGAGGTCTTGAATTGAATCTGACGTGGACTGACCGTATCGGGCAAGTAGATTACTTTGTGGGAGGGAATGTATCATACGTAAAAAACAAAGTAACTAAATTTAAAGGTGATGAACCGTCTATTAGTGGGACTAATATGATATTGGAAGGACAACCAATCAATATTCAGTATGTTCTTTCCGTAGATCGTATTATTCAGACAGAAGAGGATCTGGCATTGGTCCGGGCCATGGAAGAGAAAAATCCGGATGCTTTTTCCCAGTATAAAAAACCGGAAATGGGCGATTTCCTTTATAAAGATATTGATGGTGACGGGTGTATTACGGATAAAGACCGTATCATGGTTGGTAATGGAACTAATCCAACTGTCACTTTTGGTTTCAATTTCGGTGCAAGTTGGAAAGGATTGGACTTCTCATGTATTCTTCAGGGGGCAACAGGACTGAAAGAGTACTGGAGTGGTCAGGATGGAGCTAGCTTTTGGCCTTTAGTTCGCCGGGGTAATCAGATTAATAAGACAATTGCTGACGGACGCTGGTATTCGGGGCGAACAGATGCTACTTACCCGCGTTTGTTGGATTACAGTGATGGACGTAACAGTGTAGCCAGCGACTTTTGGGTCCAGGACAGATCCTATGTAAGGGTAAAAAATATACAATTAGGATATACTATCCCGAAGCAGCTTTCCCAGAGACTATTGCTGGATAACCTTCGCTTCTATGTCAGTATAGATAACGCATTGACATTTACGGGATATAAAGGGCTTGACCCGGAAATATCAGGTACTAAGTATCCAACAATGAGATTAACAACATTTGGACTGAATCTTACCTTTTAAATATTTTGAACCATGAAAAAAATACTGATATATATTTCTATTTTATTGACATCTGCCACATTCAACGGATGTTATGATCTTAATACTTATCCCGGTGATAAAGTAAGTGAGAACCTTTTCTACCAAACGGAAGAACATGCAAAACAAGGATTGATGGGAATTTATGGCATGTTGCGGGATAATCACGCTTACGGTTACCAGTTTTTATTCGATCACCTGGCTGATATTGCTTATGGATATGACTATTATATGATGTATCTGGGTACTTATTCTGATCGTTCAGCAGAAATTCAATCCAAATGGCAAACAATGTATGATGGGATTCAGAGAGCTAACAGCTACCTTCGGGTCATACCCACTATGGATGTTCTTACCGAGGAACAAAAAAATGAGTATATGGCTGAAGCCAGATTCCTGCGGGGAATGTTTTATTTTACTCTGTTGGACTTATACGGCGGTGTTCCTTACTATGATGAAACGACGAATCTGAATGTGGAATACGTTGGCTTGAAGAAACCCAGAAGCTCCGCGGAAGAGATCCGTGCACATATCATCAGTGACTTGAATGAGGCTGTCGCTTATCTTCCGGTCAGGCATAATGATTCTGATTATGGTCGTGCGACGAAAGGGGCAGCCTATGCCTTGCGTGGAAAAGTCTATCTTTATAATAAAGAATGGCAGAATGCTATTGCGGATTTTGAAGAGATTGTCAATAACAAGTCTAACAACTATGGATATGGCCTTGACGCTGATTATGCTCATATATTTAAACTTTATAATGGAGATAAGAGTTCAGAGATGATCTTTTCCGTACAGAATAAAAGTGGTGTCGGAACAGAGTATGGTATGGCTATGCAAGCATTGATGGGAACACGCAGTGCGTTTGGTAGTTGTTGGAACAATACTGTTCCTTCCACTCAATTGGCAGATATGTATGAACTCAAAGATGGCCGCCCTTTCAGCTGGAATGATGTTTTTCCCGGATATAATGACGCAACTCCGGATCAGCGTAAAGAATTGTTTAGTGTAGAGATGGATGCGTCAGGGGCTGTTATTGGATTGCGAGATGTAGATACAGCACAAATATTGAATGTATATAAAAGCAGGGATCCTCGTATGATGGCTACTTTGATTGTCCCTTATTCTATTTATAAAGGTTGTATCGGAAAGACGACCCCACGAGATATGTTGTTTGCAATGGACCACAATGTGCAAGGGAATGAAAATCAGGGAACCATACGGAACAATAAAGGCTGGATCTCTTATTTGTATCGTAAATTTGTAGTTGAATATGATCTTGGCGGAGCTATCAGTGACCGTTTACACACTCCTTTTGAGTTTCCTCTGATTCGTTATGCGGATGTATTGCTGATGTTGGCAGAGGCCTATAATGAAAATAACCAACTGGATAAAGCTGTTGCCGAATTCAATAAGGTAAGAGCCAGAGTGGATATGCCCGGATTAAACTCTGGTCCAGCATGGATGCTTGTTACATCCAAAGAGCAGATGGCTGAACGTATACGAAAAGAACGTGCTGTTGAGTTTGCGGGAGAAGGATTACGTTTCAGTGATTTGCGCCGTTGGGGATGGGAAATAGCAAGCAAGGCTATGAGTGAGGTAGATGCAATCAATATTTATGGTGAATTTATCTATACTCATAAGTTCTCCGAACGGGATATGCTTTGGCCTATACCTGGTGTAGAGATAGAGCGCAACGAAGCGTTGAAGCAGAATCCGGGATGGTAAATCCGTTCAAAATGTAATTTCAATGTATCAATTTATGAGATTTATTAGTTTAGTGAGCTTATCATTCTTTTTGTTTTCTTCGGTGGTAAACTGTAAAGATGCATCGGCCCTTTTTCCTGAAAGGGTGTTGCAGCAGCATCCCAGGTTGCTGTTTAGTAAGCAGGAAGAACAAAGAGTTCAGGCTTTAGCGGGTAGAGAACCTTTATTGGACAGCCTACGTGCCGGTTTGATGAAGGAAGCGGAACGATTATTGGTTGTTCCATTACAGGAGGATCCGCGCACGAAGGTTAAACAGACGAAAGATATATTGCCGGTCAGTCGTGAACAGGTATACCGAATGGTCAACCTGTCCCTGGCTTACCGGCTCAGTGGAGATAAACGGTTTGCAGAGAAGGCAGAAAAGGAATTGGTGCATGTCTGTAATTATCAGGATTGGGATCCTGCTCATTATCTAGATGTTGCAGAAATGACGACTGCGGTTGCTATCGGATACGACTGGTTATATGATGTGCTGTCTCCTGTGACAAAACAATTGATTGTCAGTTCCATTAAAACGAAGGCTTTGGATCTTGTTGTCGAAGAGTATAAAACCGGTAACAGTGATTCTTGGGCCAAACGTGAGACGAACTGGAATGTGGTTTGTAATACAGGGATGGTATTAGGGGCTTTAGCCATTGAGGAGTATTATCCTGAACTTACTCAACATATTATCGGTGAAGCTGTAAAGTATGTTCCTAATTGTCTGAAACATCTGGCACCGGATGGAGTTTGTTATGAAGGACCTGCCTATTGGGGATATACCAATATGTATCTTTCGCTCTTATTAAAGGCCTTGAATGATAATCTCGGACAGGATTTCGGACTTTCTGAAATGCAGGGTGTGGATAAAAGTGTTTTGTATTATATGCATAGCACAAGTCCTTCCGGTAAGATATTCAATTTTGCTAATTCCGGAAGTACGGCGCCGGCAGCAGAACCTATTTATTTCTATTTCAGTAAAGCATTCAATCAGCCGGAAGCAGCAGCGTTTTATAGGAAGGTCCTTTCGGAAACAGTACAAAGCGGGAATTATTTCAGATTTTATTTTTTGTCTATTCCCTGGTATGATACAGCCTTTTCTGCTTCAAAAACCTTGCCGAAGTTAAACGTCTACAGAGGAATAAACGATATTGTTGTATTTAATGGAGACAGGAATGTATCCAACAGTATTTATCTGATCGCTAAAACCGGCGATCCGGATATGGCACATCAACAGTTGGATATCGGAACTTTCATTGTAGAAACAAACGGGATAAGGTGGACTGACGATCTGGGAACGGATAATTACAGTTTGCCCGGATTCTGGGATTATAAGCCGGATGGCCGGAGGTGGACTTATTTTAGGAATTCCAATTTTAGTCATAATACTCTGTCGATCGATAATCAATTGCAAAATTCAGCTGGGATGGGAGAGATCAAAGATTGTGACGATAAAGCTGTCCGCCCTTTTGTAACAATGGATATGAGTACGGCTTATCAGGAACAGAGCCACTTTGTTTACCGGACTTTCTGTTTGTTGGATGATACCCGGATAATGATTACGGACAGCGTAGGGTTAAAAAATGCGGAGCAATCGGTTCAATGGTCTGTGATTACTTCTGCCGATGTTGAATGTAATGGAAATACGGCAATTTTACGAAAAGATGGTAAATCATTCTTTTTGAAGATTGAATCGCCGGTTAACGCTTCGTTTACAACAAAAAGGGTAAAAAGAGAGACGGAAAATGAAAAACCTATAGAAGGTTATACGGTTTTATCGGCTTCGGTTTCAGATAGCACCATACAGGTAATCAAAGTCTTATTATCAGGAGATTAGAGATGTAATTAGATCAAAAATAAATATATAATATGGTAAAAATGAAGTATTTAATGGGTATAGCTTTCTGTGCTGCGTTGATTTCATGTAGTGAAGTGAAGAAGGAGTTTATTGAAGAAAATGTGGAGTTTGCCCATAAACAGATAGGTAATGAGATAAAACTTATTGAAGAAAGCGGTAAGTTTATGAATCCGACGACCTTGAATTCAGACGGCTCCGTTTATTATTGTAATCTGACCGACTGGCGAAGCGGTTTTTTCCCAGGTTCTATATGGTATTTGTATGAATTGACGGGAGATAAGACGTTGTTACCTATAGCCCGAAAGTATACAGAGGAGGTTAAGGATGCCAAAAACATTACATGGAATCATGACGTCGGTTTTATGATCTATTGCAGTTTCGGCAATGGATTACGTTTAACAGGAGATGAGGAGTATAAAAATGTGATTGTTGAGGCAGCCCGGTCTTTATCGACTCGTTTCCGGCCTGTGGCGGGTATCATTCAGTCCTGGAATGTTGACAGGGGATGGATTTCCGAACGTGGTTGGGAATGTCCTGTCATTATTGATAATATGATGAACCTTGAGTTATTATTTGCTGCAACAAAATTGTCCGGCGATTCGACATTCTATAAAATTGCTGTTTCCCATGTGGATCGTACCATGAAGGAACAGTATCGTCCGGATGGCAGCTGTTATCATGTGGTAGATTACAGTATGGAGAATGGTTCCGTTCGTTTCCGTCATACTGCACAGGGATATGCACATGAATCGGCATGGAGCCGTGGGCAAGCCTGGGGTATCTATGGTTTAACACTTTGTTATCGTGAAACGGGAGACCGAAAATATCTGGACCAGGCGTTAAAATCAATCCATTTTATGTTTACTCATAAAAATACTCCTGATGATTTTATTTTTTACTGGGATATGGATGCTCCTAACATACCAAATGACTATCGGGATGCTTCGGCTGCGGCTTGTATCGCTTCTGCCTTATATGAAATAACAACGATGGGAGTTTCTGAACCGCAGACATATAAGGCATATGCTGACCGTATTATGGAGAGTTTGGCTTCTCCGGCATATCGTGCGGAATTGGGAAAGAATGGGAATTTTCTATTAATGCATTGTGTAGGAAGTATACCTCATAATGGTGAAATAGATGTTCCACTCAATTATGCTGATTATTATTTCTTGGAGGCATTAAAACGGAAAAGGGATATAGAGAAGATGTATAATTCGTAACAGCACAAGACTCTTTTTGTATTGTATGGCACATAATCCTTTGTTCTAATTCAAAGATTATGTGCCTGTACAATTTATTCTGTAATTACCGAAAACTCACCGATCCCTGCCTGGGGCTGATTTCACGGTTGAACCCGGCGGAAGTAATCAAGGCTGAATAAAATCGTCTTTGAATTGGGCTCGAAGTATAAGTGATTGCATTGGACTAATTGGGTATGATGTATAATAAAAACCGGAGCTGGTATCACTACTAACTCCGGTCAAGTGTGTTTAGCAAGATTTTTGGTTAACTTATATGTTTTATAAATAGTTCTTATCTATTAATCGTCGACAGCAAGTCCTGTATAGCGATATCCGGAAACTTTATACCTCATGCCAGGTTCATCGTCGCTGAATGAGATATAATAGACAATACTGTCCGCCGGTGTTCCGTGAGGTGTCGTAGCAGCTCCCAATAAGATTTTACCGCCGTCAATCGTTACATCACATTCGTAGGCTTCATTGGGAACAGCACCATTAGTCGCAAATGTCAATGCATTGACATCCGATTTAACCCGTACTTTATATTCCCAAAAGTGGCCTATATCGTCTATATACATTTCGGTGGGTGTATTTGCTGCCGTGTTATAGGTATTCATCAGGATATGCCCTATTCCGTTGAAATCTTCGGCAATGACATTACCTCCTTCATCTACCGCATCTACCGTCACTTTCCATTCACCGGCAAGTGCTTCGGTTGCTGTGTTGCCTATTTCGTCTTTTTCGCAACCCGCTAATACGAATACCAGCAGGGTAAATAGCCAAATAATATGTTTATTCATAATTTCTATCTGTTTATTTGTTCATTATTACATAGAATGTCATCGTTCCCGCATAGTCGATATACCAGGAAATCTGTCCTGTTTCCGGGTCATATTTTCCCTCTTTCATGCTGTCCATAGAGTCGCCCCAACCAGCAAGCAAACTACTGAGCGGTTCGATCGTATTGTCTGCATTCAGTTTGAAATAGCCTTTCATGGCATAAGCTGCACCGTAAGCGGCTCCTTGGTCATACCAACCTCCCAGAAAATCGGATACGGCAAATATGCCTGGTGCTACCAAAGTAACAGATACACTGAAATCTCCTTTGAATGGAGCTTGTTGACCATTCATATTTCGATAACTGACGCTTGAGTCCACCGTATAATCACCGGAAGCATCTGTTGTGACCTCCGGATCATAAACAACCACCGTGCGTTTAACCGAACTGGAGAATCCATCCGCATTCGTAGCTGAATAAGATACGGAATATAGACCGATTTGATCAGCTTTCACATCACTATTGACAGTTACCGAAGCGGTCACGTCTTCTTCTCCCTCCATGGCAACAACACCGGGATCAGAGAATGTACTGCCCACCGGTACCAGCATGGGATCATCACCATTCAGTTCAAAGTTCACATAATAGGTCACTTTAGTCAGACCTTCTGTCGTTTTCTCGCAGCCCCATAAACCGAAAAGACCGCAAAAAAGCAATAAACTATAAATTACTTTTTTCATAAATCTCTCTTTTAAATTAAATTATTTACCCCAAAACACCGGTGACGTATATCCCGGGAATGCCGGTGTGTTCTCATTACGGGAAGAAGAACTTTCTGCATACGGATAACGTTCCAGCAATTTATTTGCACCCACTTCGCCAAATACCTGAATCGGCGTGTACAACGTACCGGGAACATATTTGGATGTATTGTATGATTCCTGATCGCCTTCGGTATAAAAGTCGCTACCTTTGGCTGTACCGAATGTGGGGTAATCCAAACGACGCATCTCACACCAGGCTTCGAACGGGTTGACACCGGAAAGGGCTACCCATTTTGCGATACCGATACTCTTTTTATAATTGGAAGCATCGAACGGATAACGGGCTACATAGTCGGCAGCTCCACTTACGTTGGCAGAAGCAAAAGAAGCCTCGATGGCGGCCGCATAATGAGTGGCGGCATCGGCTGCAGATCCATAACGTGCATAATATTCAGCCTTGAAGAATTCAACTTCTGATACGGTGATCAGGTAAACCGGCATATCGAATGTGGCCACCGGACGGCACCAATCCTGCAATTTACTGGTAGACTTCGGATAGTTGGTTCCTGAAATACCGCCGATATATTCATTGCTTTTGTTTTTTTGAAAGAAAGCAGCCAAACGAGGATCTTCATATTCGACAGCGCCTTCGCTGTTCTTTACTTGCATCGTACCGATGATCGCCAGGTTGGCAGCGATATTGGTTTGCGTAGACCCCCAGGTCGTAGCAAATTCTTCCGAATAGAACGGGTTCATCTGCCCTGGTTCGTTCTTCCAACATCCTTTATAAGAAACGTCGGTGGTTGGGAAGTTGTTTTCTGCTAATAAAGCAGCCACTTCTGATTGTACGTCTTTCACACCGGATATACGCATCAGCATCCTCAACTTCAATGCATTGGCGAACTTGATCCATTTGTCGGCCGTTGAAGACGGGAAAAGGAAGTTGGTGCATACGATATTCGATGCCGAAACCTTTTCCAATGCCTCATTGATTTCTGCAATCACTCCTTCATAAACCACCTGTCCTTCATCATATTTAGGAGTCGGGAAGTTTTCTAAATCCAGTGCTTCTGTATAAGGTACTTCGCCATAACAATCAACCAAAGCCTCATAAACAAACGCGCGCAAAACCGTTCCTGCCAAATAGGTACCCCAGTCTTCCTGCTCTGCGGACTTGATTAGTAATGTCTTCAGGTTCTGTAATGCTTTTTGATTGAATTGTGTATAGGTTCCGCTACTGCGAGTAGCCGACATGTTGAACTTTGAATAGTCCAAATAGTTGCTTGTTCCGAATAAGTGCGCGTATTGCTGGGCATGGAAACCTCCGGCAATGCGTAAAAAATTACCATAGCTTGAAGCCGTGTTCATTTCGATGGCAGGCATTAACATGGAAGTCTCAACGTTCTCCTCGGCTGGCGAATTGGGATCCGTGTTGATATCCAAATAGCTGTTGCAAGAAGTGAAGCTTACACCCAAAAGCAGTGCAGATGCCAATAATATCTTTTTCATATTTTATTTTCTCCTCGTTTTAGAATTTAACACTCAGGTTGCATCCGAATATACGGCAAGACGGGTTGGTATACAGTTCACCGAATTGTGTTGCCAGGTCACCATAAGAAGACTGTGATACGGTTGTTGATTCCGGATCTACGTAGCGGTTATCTGATGCGGTCCAGGTAAATACATTATTACAAAATGCCGTAATGGCCAAATTACTCAATGACATCTTACGCACCCACTGTCTCGGAACATTCCAGGTCAGGCTGATGTTACGCAATTTAACGAATGAACGATCAAGCAAATAAGCTTCTCCACCATCTCCATATCCGTAATCATTGAAATAGGTTTGATAGCTGCCGTTGCCCAGATAAATCGGGGTGGTGTTTTCGGTATAATTGCCATCGCCATTATCAACAACTGAATTGGGGATAATGAACGGACGGCGGTCGTTGTAAGTTGTAACTACACCGTTACCTGTAAATTGCATCAGGTTCTTCGTACGTGAGAACATATAACCACCGCTACGAATATCCAAAGATGCGCTCAATGTGAAATCTTTATAGGTAAAAGCTGTATTGATTCCGCCTGTCCAGTCGTGATTCATGTTTTTGCCGGTATCTTCGACAGATGTGCCTAAAACAGGATAACCGTTTGCGTCTACGATCGGCTTTCCATCTGCAGTTTTCTTAGGTAAGTAAGTATAGAACTGCCCCATCGGCTTACCTTCTTCGGCATACATATAAATCGCATCGTTACCGGCAGAGAAGTTATAGATGGAAACTTTTCCGCCTTCCAGGCTTTCAGGTAATGAAAGTACCTTGTTGTTGTTTTTTGAGAAGTTGAAACTCAAATCCCAACGAAAATCTTTAATCTGTACCGGAGTGGTATTGATAACTAATTCGATACCTTTGTTGCTGACTTCACCGAAGTTGGTTACCATATAGCTGAAACCTGTTGACGGATCGGTCGGAAGAGTAAAGATCTGGTCTTTCGTTTTACGGTTGTAATAGGCTGCATCGATCCCGAAACGTCCGTTGAAGAATTGTAAGTTCATGCCGACTTCAAATTCTGATGTCATTTCCGGACGCAATGTGTTGCTGCCTTTTGTATTGGAAGCTATAAAGGCATTCACTCCGTTCATCGGGAACTTGGATATGTCGCTGCCATAATAGCCATTTGCCGTACCTTGTATATAAGTCAGACCTGTCTGATAAGGATCCGCATCGTTACCGGTCTTACCATAGGCTAAACGAGCCTTTCCGAAAGTAAGAACTTCATTTTCCGGGATTAGACGGGTAAAGATCCAACTCAATGTGGCACCCGGATAGAAGAAACTGTTGTTGTCGATAGGCAATGTAGACGACCAGTCGTTACGAGCGGTTAAGTTCAGATAAATCATATCGTCCCAACCAATGGTTACATCTCCGAAGAGACCTACCAAACGGCGTTTATTCTGACTTTCCGACAATGTTGTTTTTGTAGAACCGTTGCTCAGATCCCAGAATCCGGAATAGAAAGACAAGTCGTCGGTTTGACCGGTCATGCGCGTATATCCGCGTTCGTTCATGTTTACACCAGCATTTACGTTCACATCCAGCTTGTTATCCAGGAAACGTTTAGAATAATTAGCCAGGAAATCGTGATTCAATTCGTAATGACGGCCATATCGGGTATATACATGTCCGCTTTGGTTCATGTTGGAAGGAGCATATCCATAGTCTTCGTCAATCAGCGCGTCGTCCAGGTTAATTTGTGGAGTACCTACCTTACGGTCATAGTCCGTATAGTCGAAGCCCATACGATAGGAAAGTTTCAACTCTTTAATCGGGGTGACATCTACCTGTACTTTACCGTAAATCTGCTTCGAAGCCGTATGGTTGTAATTGTTTTCCAATGCCCAATAGGGGTTTGTGATACCGTAAGGAGTAAAGTACGCCTCCGGTGTATTGAACGGTGAACTGGTATCTTTCATGTCTACGATAGAGATGTCGCGAGGTAACTCAAACACGCCGTCGATCACGGATGTACCTTGGAAACTGCCGACTGCATCCGTCTGGCTGCGTGCAAAATTAAGGGAAGAAGACACTTTCAACCAGTTTGTCGCCTCATAGCCGCCACGGAAAGCTACCGTATTACGTTCGTACGTATCATAATCCTTCGGCATGATACCGTCATCTTTCGTAAAAGAATAAGACAGATAATAATCCATCTTGGTGTCGGCAGAAACACCGCTCAAGGAAACTGTATGGTTCTGCGACCAACCCGGATCAAAGAAATCCTTTACATTATCTTTTTTTGCACTGTATTCATGAATCAATTGCTGATTATTCCAGATCGGGCCATACACCTGCATTGATCCATCCAGGCGAGGGCCCCAGGAGCCATTCTCGATATATGTCTGTGCACCGTTCCATCCCTGTCCGAACGAGTTCTGCATTTCCGGCAGAAAAGAGACCATACGAGCCTGTACATTACCGCTGTAGCTGATTGAGAAATTCCGTCCGTCGCCTTTCTTTCCTGATTTCGTGGTAATCACGATCACACCGTTAGCGGCACGGCTACCATAAAGGGCGGTTGCGGCTGCTCCTTTTAATACAGTCATCGAAGCGATATCTTCAGAAGCCACACTTGAAATACCTCCGGTTGATACGTTTTTGCCATCACCGGAAACCATATTATTTTGTAAAGGTACACCGTCAACTACATACAGTGGTTGATTACTTCCGTTGATAGAACTGAAACCGCGGATTACAATGTTACTAACCGAACCCGGGTCAGAAGAGGTGGAACTAACCGATAATCCGGCAACCTTACCGGAGAGGGCATCGGCAACATTGGTCGTACGTGAGCTGATAATTTCATCGGCCTTAACGGTCGTTGCTGAATACCCCAGGGTTTTTTCAGAGCGGGTAATACCCATTGCCGTAACGACAACTTCATCCAAATTCTGGGTGTCTGATTGCAGGAGTACTTTAATAACAGGCTTTACAGCTACTTCCTGCATGTTCATGCCGACATACGAGATTTGCAAAATTTTGCCCTCGGGTGGTACATCCAAAGAGAAACGACCTTCGATATCCGTTACTGTACCAATCGTTGTCCCTTTAACAAGAACTGATGCTCCAATAATCGGTAGACCGTCATCTGCGGCGGTAACAGTACCTGTCACCTTCACATTTTGAGCCACTACTGTACACATGCAGATCACAAGGCACAGTAAAGTAAAAGTTAACTTTTTCATTTCACACACATTAAATTATATAATATAACTACAATTTTCACAAAGGTTAAATAAGCTATATCTGAGTCCTAGGGGAACTCTGTCCATTAGTCATAAGAAGGGGTTAATGAGCTTGTTTTGAATCTCGGCATTATGTTCTTTCATTGAATTTTACCCTGTTGAGAATCAGTTGCTTTGTGGGTAGGGAAAAGTGAAATTTGCTATAACATGAGGATTTGATGTTAATTGTCGTTTAAAAGGCGTGAAAAATAGCTTCCATTAGTTTGATTTCGGTGGTTCTTGCTGCTGAATGTTTAATTGAGCTGGATTTTTTATGATAAAAAAAGTTGCAGTTGTAATATTTTTGTATAACTTGCCAGCGTTTTTTTCAATAACTAAAAAAAACGACAGCAAGCACCAATAAGTTTATCGTCCTGAGTCTAAAATATTTTTATAAAACAGTTTCTGTTATAACTATAAAGATAGTCCAAATGGACAGAGTTCCCCTAGAACTAAGTAAATAAGATTGTATTTGTCAAAGAAAAGCTATCAGCGGAAACTCTGAACAACGAAACATAGAAAAGCATTAGCGAGGTTTCTTTTTGATATGGAAAACGCATACAAGGCATTAAAATGAAACTTTGATGATTCTTCCCGGTTGAACCGTCGGGGAAGATTAAATCTGAATAAAATGTCATTGTGGTGTATATAAGAAAAGAGTGTCGAAACGTATATGTCCAACACTCCTTTTTATTTGAATCGTATTGATTTTGTAATACCGGTTTTATTCTGTAATTACCGAAAACTCACCGATCCCTGCCTGGGGCTGATTATCGACGATGCGGGTTGCAACAAACCGTATCTTGTTTCCTTTTATAGCCGGGAAACGGATTTCCTGTTCTATCGGATTATGTTTGATATTCGAGAATTCGCCTTCTGCAACTTTCTTGTTATTGACAAACAACTGGTAATTTGAAATATGTCCTCCGGCATCACGTCCCTGGTTGGGTACATAGCGGAAGCCGGCAATCGGCATATCATTTGCTAACTGTATTTCGATTTCCTGTTTCCCTTTCGGTAAATAGAATGTCGTATATCCGTTGCCGTCGAACATCGCTATTGTTTTTTCGTCTTTTGGATAAATGACAGTGTAGTTGGATGCCGGAATATCCAGCTCTTTTACGGAAACCGGACTGCTCTTGTCGAAGGTACGGTCGTACGAGATAGCCTTGATTGTTCCTTTTTGAGCAAAAGCAAAAGGTTCGGTATAACGGGGGGAATCTTTTGTCGGTTCCGAGCCGTCAGTCGTATAATGGAGTTCCGAGTTTTTATCTTCTACCCGGATAGAAACAACATCTTTGCGGTCACGTCTGATTTCCGGTTCGGTTAATAAGGCCGGTGCCAGGAAAGCCTCTACATTATTGATACATAGCGGGCCGCGTGCATCCAGGAAGTTGATGCGTATCTTGTCTGCATTGACAGTCTGGAAACGGACGATACGTTTGTAGCCGACAGTCGTCGTGGAATCGGCTGCTTCAACCGGTGTCCATTGCCCGTCTTTTTCTGTTTCGATGGTGAACGCTTTGACACGCTGTCCCAATGGGATATACTCCTGTATCATCAGGCGGTTTACATCCGTCGGTTTGCTGAAGGTGAAGGTAAGCGTAGCATTTGTAACTCCATCTTCCGTAGCCCAGTAAGAATCCCAATTGCCGTCATTCGTTTTGTCAGCCTTAAACTGGCCGCCGCGGGAATTGCTGGCTTTTACGGATGCTCCCTTTAATAAGTTGGTTTTTAAATCGTTCTGTATAGTTTGATACCATTCGACTGCACGGATAGAATCCGTTGGACTGATCTTTCCGTTTAGTGCAACCGGGAAGTTTAGCAGGAAGTTTGCATTATGTCCGACACTGCGGTAATACAGATCGACTAAATGTGATAATGATTTTACCTGATGATCTTCACGTGCGTGATAGAACCAACCCGGACGAATGGAAACGTCGCATTCGCCACCCAGCCATTCTTCACCGTCTTCCAGTCCCCACTGGCTCTGACGATAATGTATGCCGTCTTTTTTAGTGAACATACTCCATTGAGTATCGCCTGCCCAGCCTTCTTCGTTGCCGATCCAGCGGATGGTCGGTTCGGTTCCTCCAAAAATCATGACGGAAGGATTATACTTTTTAATCGTGTCGACAGCCTGTTCATATTTATAATAGGTATTCGGGTCGATAGAACGCGTTTCATTTGCGCCGCCGTACCAGCCGTTGCCGCCGTTAGCTCCGTCAAACCAGTATTCGAACAACGGACCGTAATTGCAGACTAATTCATGTAATTGGGCATGGAACTTTTCTACATATCCCGGTTGTCCGTAATTCTCACTGTTACGGTCCCAGGGGGAGAGATAAATACCGAATTTCAATCCATGCTTGTGGCAGGCGTCGGAAAGCTCTTTTACCATATCACCTTTTCCGTCTTCCCAGGGAGAATTTTTAATGCTGTATTCTGTGGTTGCCGTTTGCCACAGGCAAAAACCGTCATGATGTTTGGCAGTGAGAATCACCCCTTTTAATCCGGCAGCCTGGATCGTACGAACCCATTGTTCGCAATCTAAATCTGTAGGATTGAAAGTGGAAGCAGGCGTGTTCCCGTATCCCCATTCCAGATCATTGAATGTGTTTAGACCGAAATGAACGAAGGCATATGTCTCCATTTTGTGCCATTCCACCTGTTCAGGCGTCGGAACAGGATAAACAGGATCAGGGGCGTTTACTTCTTTACAGGAAATTAAAGTAGTAAGTCCTAATCCGAGGAGGAAAAGATAATTTGCGCTTTTCATCGTTTGATTATGTTATTGTTGATGCTTCAAAGGTACAAAAAATATAATTTGTATAAGGATATTCTGTCTGTTTTGCTATTTTTAGTTATTGTATTACAGAGCCGTGCTGGTTTTATAGGATACTTGCCGTATTTTATACAATATCATTTTACTTATTGTCTAAAATACATCTAAAATTCACCTATGTCTCTAATAATGTGGTCTATAAAAAATCTTTTATGCTTGTTTTATTCCAGGTGAATTTATATATTTGGGCGTCTAATAACTATATTTTTATTATTAATACCATGAAAAGAAGAGATTTCTTAACAAACACAGCATTGCTGGGTGCCGGAATACCACTGGGTATGTCGTCGGCTGTAATGACTTCATGTACACAACAACAAAGTGCAGGAACGGCTGCGAAGAGTTATTCTCCGGAAGAATTGGGAATGTTCTCTTTCGTAGAGGTGGCACCTGATGGGAAACCCTTAAAAGCAGCTTTGGTGGGTTGCGGCGATCGTGGAACCGGGGCGGCTACACAATTCCTCAAATCAGGACCGAATGTGTCTATTATTGCTTTGGCTGATTTGTTCCCGGATAGAATGGCGACCTGCCGGAAAGTATTGTCTGAACAATTTAAAAATGAAGTTCCTGATGCCAATTGTTTCTTAGGCTTCGATGCTTATCAGAAGGTGTTGGCAATGAATGATATCGATGTAGTCCTGTTATGTACTCCTACACATTTCCGACCGGAGCAATTCAAGGCGGCGGTTGAGGCTGGTAAACATATTTTTATGGAAAAGCCTTGTGCTGTCGATCCGACCGGAATCCGTACAGTGATTGCTGCAGCCAAAGTTGCAACATCTAAGGGGTTGACGGTTGTAACAGGTAATCAACGCCGTCATCGCAGAGATTATTGGGAGGCTTATGTGCAGGTAAAAAACGGATTGATTGGTGATGTCGTATCTTCTTCCGCTCATTGGGACCAGGGGCATGGTGGAATAAGCGCAAACGTCCGGAATGGAGCGATATGGAATACTGTATTCGTAACTGGTTTAACATTAAATGGTTAAGTGGGGATCATCTGTTGGATCAGGCTATTCATAATATTGATGTGGTAACCTGGTTTATGGAAGACCGTCCTATCCGTGCTGTTGGTTTCGGTGGTCGTGCGCAGCGCCTGACCGGTGATATCTATGACTTTTTCAGTGTAGATTATTATTATAACAATAACAAACGCATGTTGGCGACTGCTCGTCAGATCGACGGTTGTGACGGAAATGTTTCCGAGCAGGTATATGGAACCAAGGGGATGGCCTCTCTGAATGACCGGGGTGAAATTAAAATTGTGGATTATAATGGAAACATTCTTTGGGAATATGATTATCAGAATAAACCTGTAAAGAATCCATATGATCAGGAACATGTGCATTTTGTTGAATCAATCCGTTTGGATAAGAAAATAAATCAGGCAGAAGCGCTGGCCTATTCTACTCAGGTTGCTATTCTGGGACGTGAGGCAGCTTACACCGGAAAGCCTATTTCCTGGGATGAGATCATGGCATCTACTCTTCGCTATGGTCCGGAGAAATATGAAATGGGAGCATTACCTGACTATAAAGAAGGAGAAGCGCCGAAACCGGGTAAAGCTCCGGATGCACCAGTGATGTAATTTCGTGTTTATATTAGTATTGAAGGCTCTGAATATTTTAGATGGTATTTAGAGCCTTTGTCTTTTTATAATATGTGGCACTAATTTTTCGTCTATACAAAAAAAATCGTTCGACAGCTGTTCTTTATTCATTCAACAATTATCGAATAAACATTCGACAGTTGTCGAACGAATAGAAAACATATATCGAACGAATAATTCTTTGAATCGGAAATTTAATTGTCTTGAGGAAGAAAGTTTTTTATCTGAGAAAGCCCTGGGAGCCTCCCTGTATTTTTTCAGTCTTCTTTGTGCGTACATTATATTACAGTGCCTGCCGTTAAAAAATAAATGAAAAATAATCGGTAAAAAGTTTGGATCGTATATAGTAATCTACTACTTTTGCACCCGCATTCGAGAGAGAACGGCGCACGAACATGATGAAAGAGGTAACCTGAGGAAAGGGGATGAGGTTAGAGGTTCTAAGCAAAATTCCAACCGCCACAGCGACTCAAAAAAACTTTTCAAATTTTTCTTCTAAAAAAATTGGTAGTTAAAAAAAAAGTCCTTACCTTTGCAGCCGCAATCGAAAAGAAAGCGAAAGTTCTTTGAAAGATTTACATATCAACAAGTAGTACAAGTATTAAAAATTAATACCGTCAATAAACTTGAAATAAATACGAATTCTGAGCATAGAGATATAACAATTTAAACAACGAAGAGTTTGATCCTGGCTCAGGATGAACGCTAGCGACAGGCTTAACACATGCAAGTCGAGGGGCAGCACGATGTAGCAATACATTGGTGGCGACCGGCGCACGGGTGAGTAACGCGTATGCAACCTACCTATCAGAGGGGAATAACCCGGCGAAAGTCGGACTAATACCGCATAAAACAGGGGTTCCACATGGAAATATTTGTTAAAGAATTATCGCTGATAGATGGGCATGCGTTCCATTAGATAGTTGGTGAGGTAACGGCTCACCAAGTCCACGATGGATAGGGGTTCTGAGAGGAAGGTCCCCCACACTGGTACTGAGACACGGACCAGACTCCTACGGGAGGCAGCAGTGAGGAATATTGGTCAATGGGCGAGAGCCTGAACCAGCCAAGTCGCGTGAAGGATGAAGGATCTATGGTTTGTAAACTTCTTTTATATGGGAATAAAGTGAGGAACGTGTTCCTTTTTGTATGTACCATATGAATAAGCATCGGCTAACTCCGTGCCAGCAGCCGCGGTAATACGGAGGATGCGAGCGTTATCCGGATTTATTGGGTTTAAAGGGTGCGTAGGTGGTTAATTAAGTCAGCGGTGAAAGTTTGTGGCTCAACCATAAAATTGCCGTTGAAACTGGTTGACTTGAGTATATTTGAGGTAGGCGGAATGCGTGGTGTAGCGGTGAAATGCATAGATATCACGCAGAACTCCGATTGCGAAGGCAGCTTACTAAACTATAACTGACACTGAAGCACGAAAGCGTGGGGATCAAACAGGATTAGATACCCTGGTAGTCCACGCAGTAAACGATGATTACTAGCTGTTTGCGATACACAGTAAGCGGCACAGCGAAAGCGTTAAGTAATCCACCTGGGGAGTACGCCGGCAACGGTGAAACTCAAAGGAATTGACGGGGGCCCGCACAAGCGGAGGAACATGTGGTTTAATTCGATGATACGCGAGGAACCTTACCCGGGTTTGAACGCATATTGACAGCTCTGGAAACAGAGTCTCTAGTAATAGCAATTTGCGAGGTGCTGCATGGTTGTCGTCAGCTCGTGCCGTGAGGTGTCGGCTTAAGTGCCATAACGAGCGCAACCCTTATCACTAGTTACTAACAGGTCATGCTGAGGACTCTAGTGAGACTGCCAGCGTAAGCTGTGAGGAAGGTGGGGATGACGTCAAATCAGCACGGCCCTTACATCCGGGGCGACACACGTGTTACAATGGTGGGGACAAAGGGCAGCTACCGTGTGAGCGGATGCTAATCTCCAAACCCCATCTCAGTTCGGATCGAAGTCTGCAACCCGACTTCGTGAAGCTGGATTCGCTAGTAATCGCGCATCAGCCATGGCGCGGTGAATACGTTCCCGGGCCTTGTACACACCGCCCGTCAAGCCATGGGAGTTGGGGGTACCTAAAGTCCGTAACCGCAAGGATCGGCCTAGGGTAAAACCGATGACTGGGGCTAAGTCGTAACAAGGTAGCCGTACCGGAAGGTGCGGCTGGAACACCTCCTTTCTGGAGCGCAGAGTTCGTTATCAAGTTGACTCAGAGGTATTAGTTAACTTGTACTACGGTTGAATATGTATAAAATATAGATCTACCGGCAATAAAGTGTCGGCAAGAGAGAAAAATGATGCTGAGGGAAACCAAGGCAAAGTTGACAGTCCTATAGCTCAGTTGGTTAGAGCGCTACACTGATAATGTAGAGGTCGGCAGTTCAACTCTGCCTGGGACTACAGAATCTCTGAGAGAGAATTTTGGGGGATTAGCTCAGCTGGCTAGAGCATCTGCCTTGCACGCAGAGGGTCAACGGTTCGAATCCGTTATTCTCCACAAAAAGTTACCGAGACATCAGAAACGTAAAGTAACGACAAGATCTTTGACATGATGGACAACGTAAAATAAAGTAACAAGAGCAAGCTGAAGATATATCAATCCGATTTACCCCTGTGGTAACCGGAAATAAGAAAGTAAGCAAGGGCAGACGGTGGATGCCTTGGCTCTCGGAGGCGACGAAGGACGTGATAAGCTGCGATAAGCTGGGGGGAGATGCAAATAATCTTTGATCCTCAGATTTCCGAATGGGGCAACCCGGCAGGTTGAAGGCCTGTCATCCCGTAAGGGAGGCGAACGTGGGGAACTGAAACATCTAAGTACCCATAGGAGGAGAAAATAAGAATGATTCCGCAAGTAGTGGCGAGCGAACGCGGAAGAGCCCAAACCGGTATTGTTTAGGCAATACCGGGGTTGTAGGACCACGCTGTGGCAAGAACTTAGGAAAGTGGAACACTTTGGAAAAAGTGATCGTAGAGGGTGAAAATCCCGTACACGACTTTCTAACGAAGCCTAGTGGTATCCTGAGTAGCGCGGAGCACGAGAAATTCTGTGTGAATTAGCGGGGCCCATCCCGTAAGGCTAAATACTCCCGAGAGACCGATAGCGAACCAGTACCGTGAGGGAAAGGTGAAAAGAACCTCGAACAGAGGAGTGAAATAGACCCTGAACCCGTCTGCCTACAAGCGGTCGGAGCAACGTAAGTTGTGACGGCGTGCCTTTTGCATAATGAACCTACGAGTTACTTTCTCCGGCAAGGTTAAGTATTTCAGATACGGAGCCGAAGCGAAAGCGAGTCTGAACAGGGCGACATAGTCGGAGGGAGTAGACGCGAAACCAAGTGATCTACCCATGGTCAGGTTGAAGGTTAGGTAACACTAACTGGAGGACCGAACCGGTAAGCGTTGAAAAGCTTTCGGATGAACTGTGGGTAGGGGTGAAAGGCTAATCAAACTTGGAGATAGCTCGTACTCCCCGAAATGCATTTAGGTGCAGCCTTTATTTAGTATAGCATGAGGTAGAGCGACTGATTGGATGCGAGGGCTTCACCGCCTATCAAGTCCAGATAAACTCCGAATGCGTGCTATATATTGATAAGGAGTGAGGGCGCGGGTGCTAAGGTCCGCGTCCGAGAGGAGAAGAATCCAGACCATCAGCTAAGGTCCCCAAATAACAGTTAAGTTGAACTAACGAAGTCAGACTGCAGAGACAGCTAGGATGTTGGCTTGGAAGCAGCCATTCATTTAAAGAGTGCGTAACAGCTCACTAGTCGAGGAGTTTGGCGTGGATAATACTCGGGCATAAACTGTTTACCGAAGCTATGGATCCAGAGTAATGGATGGTAGGGGAGCATTCCAGTGGCGTTGAAGGTGAGGGATAACCCTTGCTGGAGTAGCTGGAAAAGCAAATGTAGGTATAAGTAACGATAAAGGAAGTGAGAAACTTCCTCGCCGAAAGACTAAGGTTTCCTGATCAACGTTAATCGGATCAGGGTAAGTCGGGACCTAAGGATAAGCCGAACGGCGATTCCGATGGAAGAATGGTTTAATATTCCCATACTACTTTATAGAGCGATGTGGAGACGGAGAAGTGACAGTCCTGCCAACTGACGGAATAGTTGGTTAAAGGGTGTAGACGTTGATCGCGGTAGGCAAATCCGCCGTGAGAGTCGAACCTGAGAGTATGCCGAGTACTTGTACAAGGCAATATGGATGTAAACAGGCTCCCTAGAAAATCCGCTAAGCATATCTATAGAGTACCCGTACCGTAAACGGACACACGTAGTTGGGTTGAGAATACTGAGGCGCTCGAGTGATTCACGGTTAAGGAACTAGGCAAATTGACCCTGTAACTTCGGGATAAAGGGTCCCTGTCAGCGATGGCGGGGCGCAGAGAATAGGTCCAGGCAACTGTTTAACAAAAACACATGGCTGTGCGAAATAGAAATATGAAGTATACAGCCTGACACCTGCCCGGTGCTGGAAGGTTAAGAGGAGAGCTCATCGCAAGAGAAGGTTTGAATTGAAGCCCCAGTAAACGGCGGCCGTAACTATAACGGTCCTAAGGTAGCGAAATTCCTTGTCGGGTAAGTTCCGACCTGCACGAATGGTGTAATGATCTGGACACTGTCTCAACCGTGAGCTCGGTGAAATTGTAGTATCGGTGAAGATGCCGATTACCCGCGATGGGACGAAAAGACCCCGTGAACCTTTACTATAGCTTTACATTGAATTTGGGCAACTAATGTGTAGGATAGGCCGGAGACTGCGAAGCAGGCACGCCAGTGTCGGTGGAGTCGCCGTTGAAATACGGCCCTTTGGTTGTTTGAGTTCTAACTCGTGGAAACGAGGACACTGTATGGTGGGTAGTTTGACTGGGGTGGTCGCCTCCAAAAGAGTAACGGAGGCTTCTAAAGGTACCCTCAGACCGATTGGTAACCGGTCGTAGAGTGTAATGGCATAAGGGTGCTTGACTGGGAGAGATACAACTCGATCAGGTAGGAAACTAGAGCATAGTGATCCGGTGGTTCCGCATGGAAGGGCCATCGCTCAAAGGATAAAAGGTACTCCGGGGATAACAGGCTGATCGCTCCCAAGAGCTCATATCGACGGAGCGGTTTGGCACCTCGATGTCGGCTCGTCACATCCTGGGGCTGGAGAAGGTCCCAAGGGTTGGGCTGTTCGCCCATTAAAGTGGCACGCGAGCTGGGTTCAGAACGTCGTGAGACAGTTCGGTCTCTATCTATCGTGGGCGTAGGAGATTTGAGTGGCTCTGACACTAGTACGAGAGGACCGTGTTGGACAGACCTCTGGTTTACCGGTTGTACCGCCAGGTGCACCGCCGGGTATCTAAGTCTGGATTGGATAAGTGCTGAAAGCATCTAAGTACGAAGCCAGCCTCAAGATAAGATCTCCCTGAGGGTCGTTGTAGACTACGACGTTGATAGGCTACAGGTGTAAGGGCAGTAATGTCGAAGCCGAGTAGTACTAATAGCCCGAGACTTTCTATTTCCGGAAGGAAGGATTGATATATCAGCAGGGTTAGTAGAGATACTAACAAAGCGAAGGTTACTGAAAGAGTAGCGTTGTCCAGGTCAAACATCTTAAAAGGTATTAAGGTGGTTATAGCGTTGGGGATCCACCTCTTCCCATTCCGAACAGAGAAGTTAAGCCCAACCACGTCGATGGTACTGCGTAAAAGTGGGAGAGTAGATAGCCGCCGTTTTAGAGTCAAGAACTCCAAACAAATGAAAGGAATCAATCGTAAGGTTGGTTCCTTTTTTATTTATAATAATATCATTTATCTTTGTCCCAAAATCAATGCTTTATGATCAAGTCTTATATCTTATTTGTTTTCTTTTTTATCTCTGCTATTCTTTCTGCACAGGAGAGTATTAATTATGCTGTAGTAAAAGATATCCCTTACCGGACTACAGGTGACCCGTATGGTCTGGAACGTTGCAAGCTGGACGTCTATTATCCTGAAAACGGGAAGGACTTCGGGACGGTTGTTTGGTTCCACGGTGGTGGTTTATCCGGTGGAAGTAAGTTTATTCCGGAAGAGTTAAAGAATAGTGGTTTGGCTGTCGTTGCTGTCAATTACCGCTTATTGCCTAAATGTTCGATTAAAGATTGTATTGATGACGCGGCTGCGGCAGTGGCCTGGACATTTAAAACAATAGAAGAATATGGCGGTAGCCGGCAGCGGATATTTGTATCCGGACATTCTGCGGGCGGTTATCTGACAAATATGATCGGGTTGGATAAGAAATGGCTGCAGGTTTACGGTATAGATGCAGATTCAATTGCTGCCCTTATACCTTTCAGTGGACATGCTATCAGCCATTTTGCCTATCGGGAATCGCTGGGAATGAAGGAAACGCAACCCAGTATCGATGAATTTGCTCCGCTTTATTATGTCCGTCCTGATGCTCCTCCTCTAATAATCGTATCAGGCGACCGCGAAATGGAAATGTTGGGGCGTTATGAAGAGAATGCTTATTTCTGGAGAATGATGAAGGTGGCCGGGCATAAAGAGACTTATATCTATGAATTGGATGGATACGATCATGGCTCGATGGCGGCACCGGCTTTTCATATACTAAAGAACCATGTCAGAAGAATTTTAGGGGAATAGAAACAGATGGGGGACTTTTATCCCCCCATCCGTAATTTTATTCATATCGAACTGCGGTACCGGCAGCTGTAACCATCAGCATGCTTCCGCTTCCTCCTACAGTTTCATAATCCAGATCGACAGCAATAACGGCATTGGCTCCCATTCGTGCAGCCTGCTGGCTCATTTCCTGTAAAGCCGTTTCTTTTGCTTCACGCAATACGCTTTCATATGAACCGGCTCGTCCGCCTACTATATCGCGTATTCCGGCAAAGAAATCTTTGAATACGTTTGCTCCTATAATTGTTTCACCGGAAACGATCCCGTAATATTGGGTAATCTTTTTCCCTTCGATGTTGTTTGTTGTTGTCAGTAACATAATTTTCTTTTTATGGATGTGTATTGGTCATTTCAAATACGAGTTTGCCGCCTTTCGCCATCTCGGCATGTGAGAAGAACGGGGTTTCGAGCTCCTTTCCATTCAAAGTAACCGTCCGGATATATTTGTTTTCCGGACTGTTGTTTTTAACCACGATCTCGAAAATGCCGCCTTTTACGTGAATTAAGGCGCGATCTACCATCGGACGGCCCAATGTGTAAACCGGAATACCGGGAGCAACCTGATAGAATCCCAGGGCACTCATTACGTACCATGCTGACATCTGTCCGCAGTCTTCATTCCCGATGATACCGTCAGGCTTGTTTGTATAGAACTCGCGCATGATATAATCCAGACGTTCCTGGCCTTTCCATGGGGAATCTGTCCAGTTATACAGGTAAGCCATGTGGTGGCTCGGTTCGTTTCCGTGGGCATACTGGCCGATCAGGCCGGTGATGTCGCCGGATGCATGTTCGCCGTCAACCTGTGAAGAGGTAGTAAACAAGGTATCTAGGCGTGTTTCCAGTTCTTTCTTGCCACCGATGGTAGCAATGAAGTTGTCCATATCGTGCGGAGCAAAGAAACTCCACTGGAAAGCATTTCCTTCCGTATAATCGCTTCTCATATGAGCCGAATAACGCGGATTGAACGGTGTACGGAATGAACCGTCACTCATGATCGGACGCATCATTTTTGTTTCCGGGTCCAGATAACGTTTGTAATATTCTCCTTTGGCAGCATAAGCCTGAGCCAATGAATCCAATCCTGCTTTGGCTGCGATCTGCGAGATACACCAGTCTTCGTAAGCCATTTCCAGTCCCCATGAAACGGATTCGGGAACAGAGTCGGCAGGAACGAAGCCATATTTCTCTTTGAAGTACGGATGGAGGGTAATCAGATCCAACTCGCGTGTCCCTTTGAACTTCTCTGCCAGGTCTTCACGGTATACGGAAGAACGGGCACCGGCTTCCGCCCATGTTTTCAGGTCACCGTCTGCCAGGTCTTTGGAAACCAGGTCAGCCAGGACAGATACAGCCGGGTAGCCGACCATACAGCCGGTATAGCTTGAAGCCAGCGGCCATTTGGGAAGAATACCACCTTCTTTATATCCTTGTACCAACACTTTACCCCAGTCGGCAGCCAGTTCCGGATTGATGATCGTCATCAGCGGGTGAAGGGCACGGAAAGTATCCCACAGGGAGAATACGGAATAATTAACGTATCCCGGTTCCGCCTTATGCACCTTTTTGTCCATACCCAGATAACGACCGTCTACGTCCTGATAGGCGAACGGTGCGATCATCGTATGATATAATGCCGTATAGAAGTTGACCATTACGGTCGGGTCAGCGCTCTGAATTTCGATTGCGTTCAGGGCATCGTTCCATATTTCAGCCGATTTGATGCGGGTTGCTTCGAAATCCCATCCCGGAAGTTCTGCTTCCAGATTCTTTTCGGCTCCGTCAGTATCAACCATGGAAAGGGCTACCTTTACGTACAGAGGTTCCGCCTTTTCCGGGAACTTATAATGGAATTTCAGGTCTTCTTCCGTATTGATGCGCAGGAACAAAGAATCCTGGCGTAATTTGCCCCGATATATTGGTAAACGGTTTCGATCGGCTCAGAGAAAGTGATCCGGTAAGAAACCGAATGGAAATGTGCCCATCCCTGTGTACGTACTGTACCTTCTACCGTCGAGTCGTTAACAAACAGGTAACTGTTGTCTACCAGTTTGTGTCCCCAGTTCGGTTGCAGGATATGTCCCAGGTCGAGCATAACGCGGCGGTCTTTGGGATTATCGTAAGTATATTTATGAAAGCCGACCTTGTCGGTACTCGTCAGTTCTACGTTTACACCGAAGTTATCCAGACGTACGGCGTAATAACCCGGAGTCGCTTTTTCGGTATCTTTATTGAAAAGTCCGACCGGTTTGATCGAATCGCCTCCGGAGAAAGGCAATAGAGCCACATCACCCAGGTCGCCGATACCGGTACCGGAAAGGTGCGTATGACTGAATCCATAGATTTCGCAGTCGTCATAATGGTAACCGCTGCTGGCATCCCAACCCATGATATGCGTATCCGGACTGACCTGTACCATCGCAAACGGGCGGGTGGCACCGGGGAAAGTATGACCGTGGAATCCGGTTCCTATGAACGGGTCGACATACTTGATTTCATCACTTAATAACCCACTGTTGGGAGCCGGCTTGCATCCTACCAGCAGGCAAACTAAGACTACCTGAAAGAATAAGATCGTTTTCTTCACTGTTTATTTTGATTTAGTTTAAAATTAGCGGACTAAAACTATTTAATTAGCACAGCTACAAACTTACATAAAAATTGAGATTTATAAGCGCGTCTAATAAAAATAAAGACCACTCCCTGCTGTTATTCCACCGACTTTCGTTATTTTAAAGTTGTAATACAAAAAAACTATATCTTATGGACAGAGTTTGTGGTCTTGATGTGCATAAAGATAGTGTCTTTATGTGTATTCTCACAGCAAACGGTGAGAAAATTGAAGATGTGTTTGGAACTTTAACACCGGAACTGGATCGCCTTCGTGACACTTTAGTCTCTCATGGTGTTGGTAAAGTTGCAATGGAAAGCACCAGTATTTATTGGGTTCCTATTTGGCGCATTTTGGAATGCGATTTTGATGTTAAATTGGTTAACCCTTATTTCATCCGTCAACTCCCTGGTCGTAAAACTGATATTAAAGATGCCCAATGGATTGCGACTGTTCTTCAGAAAGAGCTAATTAAGGGAAGTTATATTCCTGATTCAAAAATACAGGAATTACGTCAGTACAGTCGTCGTATCTTCCATTTGACTCGTCGCAAACAGCAAGCTGAATCTGCTATCGATCTAACGTTGCAACGTTGCAATATTCGTTTGAGTAATTATGTTTCTGATATTGGTTGTAAATCCATGCGTAAGGTGGTCAATGCATTAATCTGTGGTGAAACTGATTCTGAAGTATTAGCTCTGTTGGTTCACAAGCGTATTCGTAATAAACATTGTCATGAGGTTATTAAGTCGTCTTTGACTGGTATTGTATCTTCATCAGACAGAGACATGCTTAAAATGAGTTTGGAAGAAGTGGAACTTTATGATCGTCAGCTTCTTGAGTGTAAAGAGAAAATGCGAATAATTTGCGAGGGACATTATGCCGAGGAACTGGAAATCCTTCAAACAGCTCCTGGGATAAAAGAGGAAAGCGCTATGAGAATCATAGCAGAAATCGGTGTTGACATGAAAGCCTTTCTAACAGCATCAGCTTTAGTTGGCTGGGCTGGATTAAGACCGCGAAATGATCAAAGTGCAGGAAAGATCAAAGGAAGAAAGACTTTACATGGAAACAAGTATTTACGTGTTATGCTTACACAATGTGCATGGGGAGCCTGCAGGACTCAAACATCTAAATTTTATAGCAGATATCATACCTTGAAAAAGAGAATGAATCACAACAAGGCTTTAATGGCAAATGCTCGAAAGCTACTCGTTGTTATTTGGAATTTATTAGCTAAAAAGCAACCTTATATGCCATTTGTGAATTAATGGTTGCTTCTTAATGAGCGTTCCAAGACCCTTATATTTGTGGTGGAGTAAACCCCGTTTTTGCAAACTGGTATACAGGCACGCTCTGGCAAGGAATTGCGTCTGAGACAAACAAGCTCGAAGAGGAAATTATTTATCACTCTCTGCATAGACAAAATGTAGGGACAGCTACAAAGTGATCTTATTTTAACGGGAGTTCGAAATAAGGTTAGTGTAACTTTTATTACACAGAAAATAATAAGAAAAAAGGGACCCTTATACAGACTCCCTCCCAAAGATCATACATTTCATAGTCAAGACTGTGGCAATGTTATCTCTTTGTGTTTTTCATAGTTAAAATCTTTTCGTCAAAGGACAGGTTTATTTTTCTTTAATACAAACTTTTTGTTATATTTTTACACATACATGTTATTAAACATGGCTTGACTGTTATTCTGAGGAAGGTTATGGTACTTATTTCGAACTCACGTTTGTTTATTTATAGAGGAAATATAATGAAAAAGAACTATATACAGGTCTTTTTCCTTTTATGAATAAAAAAGTCACAAAAAACTGCAACCTTTTACCAGGCTGTCTCGTCTAATATAACAGAGATGAAAACAGATGAGTTCATAACAAGGATACTGCCTTTAAAAGACAACCTGTTGCGGGTTGCTTACAGGATCACCGGAAATGCAGAGCGTTCCGAACAGATCGTTCAGGACGTGATGTTGAAGGTCTGGGGAGAGCGTGCCGCCTGGATTGTGATAGAGGACATTCCATCTTATTGCCTGATGGTGACACGTAATATGGCGCTGGATACAATTAATTTGCAGCGGAAGCGGACAGAATGTTTTACCGTCAGATAACTCTTTTATAGAAATAATATGGATTATAACCGTATTACATCGTTATTAGACAAATACTGGGAATGTGCGACCACGATTGAAGAAGAACGGGAGTTACGCCACTTTTTCTCGTCAGACGCATTACCGCCTGAGTTGCGTCCTTATAAGGCATGGTTTCTGACACCGGAAGCAGAGACACTGCCGCCTTTAGGGAAAGAGTTTGACTTGAAGGTGTTACAGCAGATCACCCGGGAAAAAAAGCTACGCCGCCTCCGTCTGTTTTATTCTTTTTCGGCTTTGGGGCTGGTCATACTGGTTCTTTTGACGATCCTCTTGCTGACATCTTCTTTTATGTTGTAATGTTGCTGTGTTTAATATGAAGCCTTGCGGATTTGTTCTGCAAGGCTCTTTCTGTTACCTTTGCGGAAAAATAACAAACTATGTTCACGGTAATCGGAATCATGTTCGGAGGTATCGCCGTAGGATATCTGTTGCGCAAAGTCGAACTGCTGCAAAAGATAGGCAAACCTATTTCTTATACGATCCTGCTATTGTTGTTCCTGCTGGGTATTTCGGTGGGGGCCAACGATGCTATTGTAAACAACCTGACAACATTAGGAGGACAGGCTTTCCTGATCGCCCTGGCCGGAACGACCGGAAGTGTTTTAGCCGCCTGGGGAGTCTATCATTTCTTTTTTAAGGAAAGGAGGAGAGAATGAAAGGGAGTCTGATTGTAGTCGGATTCTTCGCTTTGGGCTGTATTCTCGGATGGAGCGGGTATCTGCCGGAGGTGGTCGTTAAGAACGATATCACCATGTATGTACTTTACCTGCTGATGTTTCAGGTCGGGTTGAGTATCGGGAGTGATAAGAAGTTGAAAGATATATTGTGCAGTATCCGTCCCAAGCTGTTGCTGGTTCCGTTGGCAACTATTATCGGGACGCTGACGGCGTCGGCTTTGGTGAGTTTACTGATTACCAAATGGAGTGTGTTCGATTGCCTGGCGGTAGGAAGTGGTTTTGCCTATTACTCATTGTCTTCTATCCTGATTACGGAGTTGAAAGAGGCGTCGCTGGGTGTACAGATGGCGACGGAGTTAGGAACAATCGCATTGATCGCCAATATCATCCGTGAGATTATGGCGTTGTTGGGCGCCCCGTTGTTTGTCAAGTATTTCGGGCGATTGGCTCCTATTTGTGCCGGCGGTGCCACGACGATGGATACAACATTACCGATTATTACGCGTTATTCAGGAAAGGATCTGGTATTCGTTTCTATCTTTCACGGCATTTTGGTCGATTTTACGGTACCGTTCTTTGTTTCTTTTTTCTGTTCGATGTAAATTAATAAATGGAGTAGGAACCTTTATGAAGCACTTACTGATCGTTTTATTGTTGATAATCTCATTCGGTGTAACCGCTCAACCGGCACGAAGACTGGAAAAGCCGGCTGCGGATGGCCCTATCCCTGTAGGACAAGCTGTTTTTTACGGTGAATTTGTTCAGCGACTGAAGAAATTCAAAAGTGGCGGTTATCCTCAGGATATCCGGCTGATAAATATTGAAACGAACGAGGTACTTGTCTTCCGGGTGAAGTCGACCTTTAAGACTTCGAAAGAAAATCAATTCTGTTACCTGATCGAACCGGGGACGTATGCAATTCTGAATTATTGGTGGACCGAAAGCAAATGGTACGGTGGTCGCTCTTATATGGAACCTATTTATAAGGGGGAAGATTCCATTCAGGAAACCGAACGGAAAATAAAAAGCAAAGAACAACGTCCCGATGAATTAGTCCTGTTCAAATTTTCTGTTGCCGAAAATACATTGAACTATGTCGGCACATGGCATTTCGAGAACTCCCCCGTTTTCTTCACCAACGACAAGGAAGAAACTGACGAAGAAATGCAGGGTAAATACAAAAAACTTGATTTTCGGTCTTCCCGCGTGGCTATACCGGATTAATCGTTATTCTGTTTATCTGTAATAGCAACCTGTTTGTCGGGTATAAAACGGGTATAAAAGAAGGAGGTTGTATCAATAAAAACTTTGATGCAACCTCCTTTTTTATGTTCTGATTTTTATTTCTTTACCGTCTGCAACATCACTTTTACCGCTTCTTCCAGTTGATGGTCTTCGCCTTTCAACTGTGATTCCGGTGTGTTGTAGATTTCGATATCCGGCTGTAGTTCATGGTTTTCCAGGTAATTACCTTGCATATCCTGAACGCCTACCTGAGGAATACCGAATACGATGGACGGGTCGATCTGCGATTCCCACCATACGGCAGTCATGGTTCCCGGAACAGGAGTACCGATCAGTTTACCGATACCCAACGTCTTGTATACCCAAGGGAAACCATGTGCATTCGAGTAGTTGTCTTCGCAAACCAGTACACACGACGGTTTCAGCCATTTGTTGAACGGATCGCTACCGATATACTGCCCGCGCGGCATGAAACGTTGGTACTCTTTACCACTCAGCAAGGTTGCCAGGTCATCGTGCAACCAGCCTCCGCCGTTATGACGGGTATCCACAATCACCGCTTCTTTGTTACGGCAACGTCCCAGCAGTTCGGAGTAGACTTCGCGGAAACTTTCACTGTTCATGCCTTTAACGTGTACATATCCGATCTTGCCGCCGGACAGTTCATCCACTTTCTTGCGGCAGTTTTCTACCCAACGTTTGTACAGCAGGTTAGATTGTTGGCCATAAGAGATCGGTTTCACCTGCTCTTCGAAACGTTCTTTTGTTGCCGGGTTGTAGACGGACAACAATACTTTCTTTCCGGCTTTACCGCTCAGTAACGGATAATAGTTTTCACCACTTTTGATAGGTTTCTCATTGATCTTTTCAATGATGCAACCCGGTTTGATTTTTGTATCAGCCAATGTCAACGGCCCTTTGGCGATGATCTCGGCAATCTTTAATCCGTCGCCGGTATAGCTGTTATCGTAGAATGCACCCAGGCAGGCTGTAGCCGGAGCGGATGACGATGAATAATACCGGGCACCTGTATGTGAACCGTTCAGTTCGCCCAACAGTTCGGACAACATTTCCTGGAAGTCGTAATTGTTGTTGATATGCGGCAAGTAACGGGCATATGCTGTTTTGTATCCTTCCCAGTCGATGCCATGGATCGTCGGATCGTAGAATTTGTCTTCCACCTGACGCCATATATGATTGAAAATATATTCGCGTTCCTGCGGCGGGCGATAAGAAAACTCAGCCTTGAAGGGGATACCTTTGGTTTTGCTGTCTTTGATCTCCACCTTTTTCAGCTGGCCACCGGATACCAGGAACAGGTTCTCACCTTTCTTGTCGGCAAACATTCTTCCGCCACCGACACCTTTTATCAGTATTTTGGTTGAATTTTCCTTGAAGTTACGTTCCCACAGGTCGTAACCGCTTTCGAAAGCTGCACAATAGTAGAGTTTGTCTCCTTTCGGTGTCAGCACGGCGTCGCCCATATTCGAAGAGTTGATCGTCAGACGGATGACGCGGTCTTTACGGTTTTCCAGATCGAATTTCAATGGTTCGACAGGCTTGTCCGCATCGTCTTTCTTGTCTTTATCATCTTTCTTCTTGTCATCTTTTTTAGCTTTGGAATCTTTCTTATCTTCCTTTTTATCGTCTTTCTTATCCTTATCCTTGTCTTTGTCCTTATCCTTTTCTTCATCTTCAACCAGGGCAAGTTCTTCCTTGCTCAGGCGGAATTTGTCGTATGCTTCGGCATCGAAGAACATGATATAGGTATCATCCTGTGCACCCCAACTGCCGTGGCTGCGGTAACCGGCACGGTCGGACGACCAGATCATCGCTTTGCCATCAAGTACCCATTTCGGATCACCATCAGAGTATCCGCTTTCGGTCAGGTTGGTAATATCTCCGCTACCATCCGCCTTTACCAGGGCAATATCCTTGTTGTTCCATCCGCCGATAGCGATATATTGCACCAGAAACCATTTACTGTCGGGTGACCATTGATAAGTCTGGTCGCCGTCGGCATACGAATAGTTGTATTTGCCATCCAAAACAGTACGTACCTCTTTGCTTTTCAGATTGATGACGCGTAAAGTGGTACGGTCTTCCAGGAATGCCACTTCTTTACCGTCAGGAGAATAAGTTGGCTGGAAAGACGTTTTGTCGGTAACTACCAGCGGTTCTTCCTTGATCTCTTGTGCGTAAGTAAAATATTTGTCGTCTTTACGAACCAGGCTGCTTTGATAAATACCCCATGTCTCGCCGCGTTCAGCCGAATAAACCAATGAACGGCCGTCAGGGCTGAAATCTATATTACGCTCTTGTTGCGGCGTATCGGTGATCTGACGGGTCGTTTCGTATTCAACCGATGTCACATATACATCTCCCCGTACGATAAAGGCAACCTCTTTTCCGTTCGGAGAGACAGCAATACTGTTTGCCCCGCTCGACATCAGGCGATGGATCAGATTATTTTCGGTCTGGTCGGAGATGATGCTTACCTTTACTTTAGCAGGTTGTCCGCCTTCTTTGACCGTGTAAATCTCACCGTCGTAACCGTAGCACAAAGTACCGTTCTTGTCGGAAGTCAGGAAGCGGACCGGGTGTGTCGTATGGTTTGTTATCTGTTTGCCGCTCTTGCCGGTCAGGTCATTCTTAAAGATATTGAAGCTGCCTTTTTCTTCACTCAGATAGTAAAAGGCATTTCCGTCCGGTGACCATACCGGATCGCGGTCTTCTCCACGGAAAGAGGTAATCTTTTTGAATGTACGGTCATTATCCAATGTACATAACCAGATATCGCGGGTGATGGAGGATTGGTGGTGTTTGCGCCAGGGATCTTCATATCCTTTGCAATCGTTATACAATACCTGTTTTCCATCTTTGCTGAATGCCAGGTTTTCCATAGCCAGCGAGGAGAATAATTCCGGGCGTCCTCCTTGGGTGCCGACCTGATAGATCTGGGCGAACAGGGAAGAAGGGAACTGGCTGTCTTTTACATCCTGCTGGATAGAAGCTGAATAAAGGACATGGTCGTTGTCGCTGAATGTTTCCGGATATTCGTTTGCCGAATGTACGGTCAATTGCGTAGGGGCACCTCCTTCTTTGTTCATAATGAACACATCGAAGTTTCCGTTGCGGTCGGAAGCGAATGCGATTTGTTTTCCGTCGGGCGACCAGACAGGACGTGTGTCGTGGGCTGGATGGGTTGTTAACTGGGTAGCTTTACCACCTGTTGTCGGAACGGTATAGATATCCCCCTTGTAAGTAAAGGCGATCATTTCCCCGTTCGGAGATATTGCCGGATAGCGCATCCATAGCGGATCGTTCTCTGCAAATGCCGACCCAGTCAGTAAAAGGGCCGATGTTAAGATCAGTAATTTTTTCATGCGTTTATTAATTTCCGTAAAAATACGAGATTATTTTTATACAAATGTCATATTTAATAATACTTCGGTAAATTTTTACTGAAACTTTAAAGCTGAACCCTGAAAAATGAGAATAAAAGGTGCAATTGGTAGCATTATAGTGTCACCCACCTTCACACAGTAGAGCTAATGGTACTGACACTACTATGCTAGCAAGATGACATAGTAGTACTGGTATAATGGCACAACTAAGTCGTCCATATCGGGTGAACACCTATTAAAGGTCTATCCTCATGGATTTGTCTACTATACCCTATAATGTACATACCGATACAATATAGGATATCGGTATGTACATTATAGGGTATGATCTGCCGGGGTATAGAGAAAAGCCGTATGTATTCCTGGAAAAACATTGCGCTTTTTTCCAACGGATAGGCAGGGAATGGTGAACGGGTAGGCATCCGTTTACCATTCCCTGCTAATTTATATAAATCTATGTTTTTATGAATTTTGGTGTCACTCTTCACTATTTTGATTATTACCCTTTGATTATCTTTGTATAGAGGGGTGGCGCTACCTTTTTCCCGGCATCACCTTGGCTTTGGAGAGGTGAAGTCGCTTTTTATATTCGGCG
The DNA here is from genome assembly GCF_000364265.2 of Parabacteroides sp. ASF519. Lineage (NCBI taxonomy): Bacteria > Pseudomonadati > Bacteroidota > Bacteroidia > Bacteroidales > Tannerellaceae > Parabacteroides > Parabacteroides sp. ASF519. Next base: position 914,060 of record NZ_AQFV02000006.1, read on the forward strand.
TCACCCAAGTGTGTATTGAATATCATACTGTAAAATCATTTAAATGAAGACGTGACTCCGAAAGTTGTAAAAACTTTTATGAGCCTGTTTTTTACTCTTGGCTTTCTATCGGTGAGTCTATTTCTGATATTGTATTTGGTTGACGCATTTAATTTTTTTATTATTTGCAAACAATAAGATAGAGTATTGTTTGCAGCTCATGAGATCTGAAAGTTATGTTAATGGTTGAAGTTTTGTTATTTATTGATAATGAGGATTTTGCTTTTTTAATATAAAGCATGAGAAATAAGGTTAATAACCGCCATAGTTCTAGAAGAACTCTGTCTTTATTTTGGAACAAAACAGAACAGTTGCAAAAATAACGTACAGCATGATATGTCAACATACATTTTTGTCTAATATTGGTGCATTTATTGTCCATGAATAAAAAATTAACAGAATACTAAGAGGCTGTATATTAACAAAGTTCATGAATTATGGTGAATTGTTATCTTATATTAGAACATTGTATACGAAAGAACCAGATGAGCATTTTTTCAAAATTTAGATACACGAATTACTATATTTCTATTAATATTAAATAATAAAGCCTCGCAATTTCCTTAAACATATTATAGCTTCAGTGTTGAAATTAATAGGAATGATAATGTTTTGAATTTCAATATTTTATATATTATAAAAATCTTATATTAAGCCTCATTTTATTATGTATTAATGAATAAACTGCCAGAGTTCTTCTAGAACTTAGTAACTTTATATATATTAATATTAAACTTAAAAAACATATGAATTACAAATCTATTTTAAAGCAAAATCGATTTTCTTTGCTTTTAATTGCATTTGCTTTTCCTGTTTCAACAATTACACCTTTTGTGCGCGCGAATACATCAGAGGTATCTATTACGCAACAGAAAAAATCCATTAGCGGTGTAGTTTTTGACGGAGGGATGAATGAACCTTTGATCGGCGCCAATGTGATTGTGAAAGGATCCACAAACGGTACGGTTACAGACATTGACGGGAAATTCTCCCTTGAAGCAAATCCCAATGATATCCTGGTCATTAGTAGCATTGGTTTTAAAACGGTTGAGATCAAAGCATCCGAAGTTGCCAAAGGGAAAGTTACACTACAAGAAGACTCACAAGCACTGGATGAAGTAGTAGTGGTAGGTTATGGTGTGCAGAAGAAAGTTAATCTGACGGGAGCGGTAGCTACCGTGCAGGCAGAAAAATTAGAGAGCCGTGCGACGACCAACTTGTCGAATGCTTTATCTGGTTTGGCAGCCGGTGTGTCCGTAAGTCAAAGTTCCGGAAAACCGGGTAGTGACGGTTCCAGTATTCGTATGCGTGGTATCGGAACTTTCAACAGTAGTTACCTTTCTCCGTTGGTGATAGTAGACGGTTCCGAGGCTAGTATGTCATCTGTAAACAGTGATGATGTTGAATCTATTTCTTTTTTGAAAGATGCAGCCAGCGCTTCTATTTACGGATCACGTGGTGCCAACGGGGTTATTTTGATCACGACCAAGAAAGGGAAAAAAGGTCAGGCTCCTAAAATAACTTATTCGGGTCTTGTCACTAATTCAAAGATGAGCGGTAAGGCATTTCGTTTCGAGGATAATTTTGCTGAGTATATGGAAATGGCGAATCGTTGGAATACGAACCGCAACTATGAGGCCGGTACCAAATATACACAAGCTGATATCGATGAGTGGAGAGAAGGTTTAGTAAAGGCCGCCAGTGATCCGTATGGAACGGATAATCCTTATGGCGTAGCTAATATGTTAGCTTATCCGAGTACGCAGTGGGTGGATGAGATGTTTTTGCCCAGTACGTCGCAAAAACATAATGTGTCGGTTGTCGGTAGCAGCAGTAATACAAACTATTTGCTTTCATTTGGTTTCCTGGATAACCCCGGTACATTGGATAATACCGGCTTGAAGAATTATTCCGGACGTGTCAACGTGGAGACTGAAATCACGAAGTTCTTGACCGTAGGTACTCAGACGTATGCCACATTCCAGAGTCGCGAACCGGGTAATACGAGCTTCTCGTATATGTTCCAGAATACACCGAACATGACTCCTTATTATAATGGTAAGTATGGCGTTTCTGTTGACGGATCTTCTAGCAACAACTTGCTGGCTACCGTGATGAGTCGTGGAGGTTCTTATGATGATACCCGATTGAACACGACATGGTTTGCGCGTGTGAAGATTATTGACGGGTTAACTGCCGAAGGACGCTATAACTATCAAACGTTGTTTAATGAAGAAGCTACTTGGAGCAATTGTATCGATAAAATGAACTTCCGTAATGGTGAATTGTATCCGGGGACTAGTAGCTCGCAGGCTACAACTAAACGTTCTACTACTCGTTATTGGAATCGTACGATAACCGGAACGGTGAATTATAATAAGACGTTTGGCGACCATGATTTGGGAGTTCTCCTTGGTACAGAACAATACTATTGGAATGTGAAGGGATTTAATGCGACTCGTACCGGTTTGCTGGATCTCTCATTACCTGATTTTACGGCTGCTATGGATTTGCTGGAACCGACAGTGGGAGGAACTGCTCAACAAGATTATGGCGTTATCTCATATTTTGGTCGTTTGAATTATGCCTATAAGAATCGTTATTTGTTCGAAGCCAATTTCCGTCGTGATGGTTCGTCTCGTTTTGGTCCGGACTCTCGCTGGGGTACTTTCCCTTCATTTTCTGCTGCATGGCGTATCAGCGAAGAGCCGTTCATGGAAAGCGTAAAGAGTACGATTTCCAACTTGAAGTTGCGTGGTTCTTGGGGTAAACTGGGGAATACGACTTCCGGTTACTATGAATGGCAAGCCACGTATGGCGGTGTGAATTATTCTTTCGGAGAGAATGTATTCGACGGTTTGCGTCAGGGTAAGATCGCTAATCCGAATCTTCGTTGGGAAGCCAGCGAATCTACAGACATAGGACTTGATGTAGGCGTATTAAACAACCGTTTGACATTGGAAGCAGACTGGTATTCGCGTACCACAAAAGGTATTCTGGCTTCTCCTTCCGTTTATATGACGATGGGTACAGTGAGTGCACCTACTACCAATACGTCGGATATGAGAAACCGAGGCGTGGAATTTACTTTGCGTTGGGCTGACCGTATCAAAGATTTTGAATATAGTGTCAGTGCCAATTTAACGTATAATAAAAATAAGATCGTAAAATACAAAGGTAAATATCAGGAAGGTTGGGAAACAGATGCCGACGGTAATCGTTCGTTTGTGACTAATCGTGGAGATGTTGCTGATATCAGCGGCAATACGATTCGTGTAGAAGACCATATGTTTGATGAGTATTATATTTGGGAACGTCATCAGGGAAATGGTAATATTTATTTGGCAGACGGTGTGACTCCTGATCCTAACGGAGGGCCTCGTGACGGTATGATTCGTACTAAAGCTGATTTGGACTGGGTAAAGGCAATGTTGGCTTATCGGGATGCAGATGGCAATAAAGTCTACGATTTTAACGGACAAAGCGTAGGTGCAAACAACGGCTTGTGGTATGGTGAATTGGTGTATGCCGATATAAATGGAGATGGTTATTATGGTTCAAATGCTAATGACCGTGTCTTTACTGGAAAATCTTCAACTCCGAAATTCACTTATGGTATCAATCTTTCGGCTGCATGGAAAGGATTCGATTTAAATATGACTTGGGCAGGTAATGCCGGTATGTATTATTACATTTACGAACGTGGTTTTAACTCCATGAGTAGCAGTAGTTGGCAAGAAGGAACAATTGTTGCTCGTAATGCCCGTAATATTTTCTACTATTGCGATCCTATGTTGGCTGCAACTGACCCGAATTATGATCCGGCTGCTGACCCGAATTATGATCCGGCTGCTGACCCGAATGCGAACGTCAATGCTATGTATCCGCGTATAGGTAATGAAAATGGTGCTTATCGTGCCAATACCGGTAATCTTTATAATGCGTCTTATATCAAATTGAAAACATTGCAGATCGGTTATACTTTGTCGAAATCATGGGTTCAGAAGGCTTATATCAGTAATTTGCGTGTGTTTGCTTCTTTTGAAAACTTATTGACGATTACAGATTTTCCGGGTGTTGATCCGGAAATAGGTGGAAGCGGTTTCACTGCTTATCCTATTCCCCGTATGATTTCCGGCGGTATAAATCTTACATTCTAATCATTTAATGAATACAAAAATGAAAAAAATAATATATTCTTTATTAGGGTTTGCGTTTTGTGGGTTACTGGGATGTGTTGACTTAGATATGGCACCCTATAACCAAATAGCATCCGGTAATATGTGGACAAATTCAGCGTTGACCAATCAGGGGGTTGCCGGAGTGTATAATAAATTGCGCAATTGGGGTGTTTATAATACTTCTTATGATATGAACACAACCCCGTTTGAAGCCATGTCTATGACAACAGATGCTTATCGTACGATTCCCTATACAAAAGGTACGGCAGGAGCTGATAATGGTTTTTTCTCTACGGTGTGGAAAAACTTATATGAGGGAATTCATCGTGCCAATGACGCTATTGTGAATTTGTCTGTCGAAGGCGGAGGCGGTGTAGATGAAGACGTTCGACTGCGTTTATTGTCGGAATGCAAATTTTTGCGCGCTTATTATTATATGCGTTTGAATGAACTTTTCGGACGAAACGGATTAGGGGTTCCTGTTTATACTGAGCCATTGGAATCGGTAGAAGATTGTACTAAAGGACAGTCGCCTGAGTCGGAAGTTTGGGATCTGGTCGTAAAAGATTTGACCGATTGTATCAATGAACCTAATTTCCCGAATCATTATACGGAATCCGGCCGTGCTTGTAAAGGGGCTGCTTATGCTTTACGTGGTAGGGCTTATTTGATGCAGGGTGCTAAATATAATTATGACAATAAAGCAGGAAAAGTAACGGAGACTATAATCAACCAAAACTTGTTGAAATTAGCTGTGTCTGATTTTGAAAAAGTACAGGGATGTGGTTTCGGTCTTTTCCAGGGTGGTTATGATAAATTATTTACGCAAGAAAATGAAACATGTGAAGAGATGATTTTCTCTTTGACGAACATTTTTAAAGACGGATATGGGTCTTCTATGCATCGGTATTGTGGCACACGTTCTATGATTGATATGGAAGGTACTACCGGATATTCTTATTACCAACCATCTAATGCTTTGGTTGATCTATATGAATATAAGGATGGTACTCCTTTTGACTGGAATGACATCATTCCCGGTTATTTTGATGTACCGGCCAAAGACCGATTGGTATATTTTCTCCGTGATACCTTAAATGACGGAAAAATACTTGGTGGTCCGGAATTGAGAAAAATGGTCAGAAATAAGTTATCGGGTTCTGTTGTCGATCAATATTTGCCGCAAGGGAATGAAGCTCGTTTGAAAAAAGCTTGGGAAAATAGAGATCCGCGTTTGGGTTATAATGTAATTCTCCCGTATGGAGAACCTTATATGGGTGGTGATCCGAATCGTATGAAAGTGGGTGATTACAGTGATATTCCTTATGTATTCCGTTGGCCGGTAAAACAATCAAGCCACCATGTAGATTCACAAGAAGCCGATGATTGGCAAGTAACGGCTCCTTATGATTTGAAACAAGACGGAAACGGCGAAGCAGAATTTGCATATCGTTATCGTAAGTTTGTCATGACCGGTTATCCCCAGTTCGCTTTACAGGGAGATATTGATGAACCGATTATCCGTTATGCTTATGTTCTTTTGATGTGGTCGGAAGCATTGGTCCAATTGGGGGATTTGCCAGGTGCAGCTGAAAAGGTGAATCAGGTTCGCGGGCGTACATCCGTTGAAATGCCACCTTATACGTTTACGAGTAAACAAGATGGTTTGGAAAAACTACGTAATGAATCTCGTCGGGAATTATGTAATGAAGGTGTAAACTTTTACGAGGAGTTGCGTTGGGGTACACTGCGTGAAACAAAATATTCTAAATACATGAACTATGATGCCGGTTCCCTTACTTGCAATGGTATACAGAGTAGCGGTAATGGTGGTGTAAAATGGTCTGAAACGAATGATTACAGTATTTTTCCTGTTCCCAGTGATGAAATAGAGAAGAATCCAAATCTGACTAAAACCCCGGGATGGCTTTATTAAGTATGTTCATTTCGCGATAATTTCTGTCTAAGGGAAAAGCTTAGATAATAGAAAAATAAAGGGGTTGTCTAAAAAGTATTTTTGACTTTATTTTATTCGGATACCTATCTGAGATTGATTTTAAATATTCAATTCTCAAGGTCGAATGAGTCACTTTTTAGACAACCTCATTTTTCTTTTGAGAAAATAATATAGTCGTACCATAGTAATTTTTTTACCTTTGCCCGTAGACTAAACAAATATAACATGAACAAGAAACTTATTCTTTCTTTGCTAGCTTTAGCCGGTGTCCCTGCCTTGATGATGGCGGCGGACGATGCACGCCTGTTGCGTTTCCCGGCAACGAATGGTAATGAGATTGTTTTCTCGTATGCCGGCGATCTTTATAAAGTTCCTGCAAAAGGAGGTGAAGCTCAACGTCTGACTTCGCATGTCGGCTATGAGATGTTTCCTCGCTTTTCTCCTGATGGTAAAACAATTGCTTTTACAGGACAGTATGATGGAAATACGGAAGTGTTCACTATTCCTTCTACCGGAGGCGAACCTTTGCGTGTAACCTATACGGCGACTAATGCACGTGATGACCTGGGTGACCGCATGGGACCGAACAATATCGTGATAGCCTGGACACCCGACGGCAGTCGTATTGTTTACCGCAACCGCATCAGCAGCGGCTTCGACGGTAAATTATATACAGTAGATAAAGAAGGAGGCCTTTCAGAAGTTATACCTTTGCCTGAAGGCGGTTTCTGTAGTTATTCTCCGGATGGAAAACAGTTGGCTTACAATCGTGTAATGCGTGAATTCCGTACCTGGAAATATTATAAGGGAGGTATGGCTGACGATATCTGGATTTATAATCCGGAAAAGAAGTCTGTCGAAAATATAACGGACAATGTGGCTCAGGATATTATTCCGATGTGGATCGATGATGAAATATTTTTCCTTTCTGACCGAGACCGGACAATGAATATCTTTGTTTATAACACAAAAACGAAACAAACGAGTAAAGTCACTGATTTTACAGAATATGATGTAAAGTTCCCGAGTGCAAATGGTCATACTATCGTATTCGAGAACGGTGGTTATATTTATAAAATGGATGCTACGGCGAAAAAGCCGGAAAAAGTAGAGATCAAACTGACTTCCGATAATATCTATGCCCGTAGTGAAATAAAGAACGGTTCGTCATACCTTACCAATGCTAGTATTTCTCCTGATGGGGAACGTGTGGTAGTAACTACTCGTGGTGAAGTTTTCAACCTGCCTGTAGAAAAAGGCGTGACAAAGAATATTACCCGTTCGCCCGGACAGCATGACCGTGAAGCCCAATGGTCGCCTGATGGAAAATATATTGTTTATATTTCGGATGGCACGGGCGAAACAGAGCTTTATCTTCAGGATGCCACTGGTGGTGAACCTGTTCAACTGACAAAAGATAACGATACTTATATCCGTTCTTTTGAATGGAGTCCCGATTCAAAATCAATTGTTTATACCGATCGTAAGAACCGGGTAAACCTGCTTGATGTAGTCGGAAAGAAAACAACCGTATTGTTTCAGAACCCGATGGCGGAGATACGCGACGTAACCTTCTCTCCGGATAGTAAATGGCTGACTTATAGCCGTCCGGCGGAAAATCAGGTGAGTATTGTGTATGTTTATGATATTGCTGCACGTAAGGAATATCCTGTTACGGATAAATGGTACGACTCTCATTCTCCGGCCTTCAGTACAGACGGAAAATACTTGATCTTCGCCTCTTCACGTGACTTTAATCCGACTTATGGCTCTTTGGAATGGAACCATGTTTATAACAATATGGGAGGTGTTTATCTGGCGTTGCTTCAAAAAGATACTCCTTCTCCATTCCTTCAGAAAGATGCCGAAGTAAAAGTTGCTAAAGAAGAAACGGCTAAGAAAGAGGATAAAAAGAAAGAAGATAAAGATAAGAAAGATGTTTCGACAGAAACCGGTATAAAGATTGATCTGGAAGGTATAACCGACCGTATTATCAAACTTCCTTTACCGGGTTCTTATTATGGCAATTTTTATTCGGATGGCGAAAAAGTCTGGTATTATGGTCGCGGCGGAACAAAAGTGTACGATTTGAAAAAACAAAAAGAAGATACTGTTGCTGACGGAGCTTCCATGTCTGTTACTCCGGGAAGTAAAAAAGCCCTTTTCTATAAAGGAAGACAGATCTATGTGACCGACATACCTTCCGGCAGTGTTGATTTGAGTAATGCAGTCGATCTTTCCAATATGAAGATTACGGTGGATTATCCGAAAGAATGGGCACAGATATTCGATGAGGCATGGCGTGCTTACCGGGATGGTTTCTATGTGGAGAACATGCATGGTGTGGACTGGAAAGCGATCAAAGAAAAATATGCCGTTCTTCTTCCTTACGTGAAGACTCGTCTGGATCTGAATTATGTGATCGGTGAAATGATTGGCGAACTGAACTGCGGCCATGCCTACGTGAATCCTGGTGAAACAGATCGTCCGGAGCGTGTGCAGACCGGTCTGTTAGGTGCTGAGATTTCACGTGACAAGAGTGGATTCTTCCGTCTGGAAAAGATATTACCGGGAGCATCCTGGAGTAAAGACCTGCGTTCTCCGTTGACAGAACCGGGTATCGAGGCGAAAGCCGGAGAGTTTATCGTGGCTATCGACGGGATTCCGACTAACAGTGTAAAGGATATGTATTCTTTATTAGTCGGTAAAGCCGGTATCCCGACAGAACTTTCATTGAACAGCAAGCCTGAATTGGGGGGAGCTCGTAAAATAGTGATCTGTCCGTTGGCTGAAGAATATTCGTTGTATCATTACAACTGGATACAGGATAATATCAAGAAAGTGGATAAAGCGACTAACGGCCGTGTAGGATATATCTATATTCCGGATATGGGCGTAGACGGATTAAATGAATTTGCCCGTTATTTCTATCCTCAGCTGGATAAGGAAGGTCTGATCATCGACGATCGTGCCAATGGTGGTGGAAATGTATCTCCGATGATTCTGGAACGTCTTTCCCGCGAACTGTATCGTCTGACCATGCGTCGTGGTTCGAACCATATCGGTACTGTTCCGGATGCCGTACAGGTAGGTCCGAAGGTTTGTTTGATCAATAAATATTCTGCATCGGATGGCGACCTGTTCCCCTGGGGATTCCGTGCTTTGGGACTGGGTAAGCTGATCGGAACCCGTACCTGGGGTGGTATCGTCGGCATTAGCGGCCCACTGCCTTACATGGACGGAACAGATATCCGTGTACCTTTCTTCACCAGCTATGATCCGAAGACGGGTCAGTGGATTATCGAAAACCATGGTGTTGACCCGGATATCCTGATCGACAATGATCCGATTAAGGAATGGAATGGCGAAGACCAGCAGCTGAACAAGGCTATCGAAGAAGTAATGAAAGACCTTCAGAACCGTAAACCGTTGGCTCCGGTTCCGGCTCCGAGGGATTTCAGCAAATAATGTTGAAGTAAAATATGGAAGAAAGGATATCTCACAGCATGGGGTATCCTTTTTTCATTTACATGCTTAAATTACTTTTTTACTGCCAGAAGAACATGCAATAAATTGATTTGCCGATGAATGAAGTTTATTATTTTATATATTTGTGACCGTTAATATGGAAATGGAGAAAGCATGCTAGAGGAAAGGAGATTATTAAAAGAGTTAACCGAAGGATCAGAGTTTAGTTTTAATGCTCTGTACAACCTATGGGCCTCCAGACTTTACCATTTTGCGTTCTCTTATTTGAAATCAGACAGTGCGGCGAAAGATGTCGTGCAGGAAACATTTGTAAAGATCTGGTCTAATAGAACGAGTATTAATCCGGATGCCTCTTTTAAGGCTTATTTATTTACTATCTCCTATCATTTTTTATTGAAAGAACTTCGTCGTCAGTTGAATCATCCGCAGATGGAGGATTACCTGGATTTTAAAAAAGATCTTATTTCGACTGATAACGTAGAAGCTAAATATGATTTCGACCTTTTTCTAAAAGAGTTGGAAGTTGCCAAGCAAAAACTGACACCCCGGCAAAGGGAGATATTTGTTTTGAATAAGGAATATAATCTTTCCGTTACAGAAATCGCTTCCCGGCTATCTATAACGGAGCAAGTGGTGCGTAACCAACTTTCAGCTGCATTGAAAGTGTTGCGCAACGAATTATCCAACTATTCCTATTTATTTATACTTTTCACGATTTATTTCTGAAAATATGTTTTATAGCATGCAGAAGCGTATGTTATAAATTTAACCTTTCAGGATATTACTCATAAACGAACGAAATTTCCAGCTTATGAGTACATCATTATATAGAAATTTGAAAGATTGGTTAACGAAATATCAGACTGAACAAATTAGTCGGAAAGAATTTCGTGAACTCAGGAAAGAAATCAATAATCATTCGGATGAGGAACTTTTCCCTGTATTGCTTGATAGTTGGAATAGTTGGGATAATAACGGAAGTTTATCGTCTGAAGATGCCCAAAGTTTATTGGTTCGTATCCGGCAGGAGATGAACATAATACCAGCTCCTAAAATTAGAAAATTTAACTGGCGACAAATTGCTGCGGCTATAGCATTTCTGATTATGGGAAGCTTGTCAGTTTATTTATATGTAGATAACCGTGAAATTACTCAGTTGGCGGACCGAATCATGGAAGTTAAAGTCGGAAAAGGAGAGCGGGTTTCAATTACTTTACCGGATGGAACAGCTGTAAAGCTTAATTCAGAGTCTATACTTTCTTATAAACAGGATTTTGGGAAAAAAGACCGGCGTGTATCTCTTTCTGGTGAAGGATATTTTGATGTACAAAAAGACGTGCAAAAGAAATTTGTAGTGAATACCGAATTTATGGATATTGAAGTAACGGGTACTTCGTTCAATGTATATGCTTATTCAAATAAGGATATATTGGAAATGGCATTAGTGCAGGGGAGTGTTACTGTTTCTTCTGTTCGTCCGCCTTTTGAGAGGCTGAATGTAGTTCCTAACGAGAAAGTCATTTATGATAAAAAAACGGGTACAATGAAGAAAATAACGACTTCGAATGTATTGGAAACTGCTTGGGTAAGTAAAGAACTGGTGTTCAGGTCGGAACCGATGGATGCAGTATTAAAGAGAATAGGGCGGAAATATGGTGTCTCTTTTGAAATTATGGATTCCTCACTTGTTAAGGATACCTATACTGGTGTGTTTGATAAGGAAGAGATTGAAGAGGTTATAGATATATTGAAAGTGCACTATGGTTTTGATTACAAAATAAAAGGGAATGAAGTTCAACTTTTTGCGACAAATAAATAGAGTGTTAACCTTAAAAAAATAAGCATTATGAAAACATAGGAAAGAGAAAAAATATCCGGAAAGCGGGCAGGCTCTCCGGATAAATCGTCGAATTCAGTTTCGCGAAGCTATGTGATGGCATAGCAGTAAAAAAACTAAAAGTCAACTTTAAATTTTTTATTATGAATGTTATTCAACACTTAATTAAGTTAAGACGTAAAAGTACGAATTTTTGTGTAACAAACTTGTTACTTGTACTAAGTTTTATCTTTTTAACAACTATACCAGCGAATGCGCAAACAGGTAATGTTAACCTGAAACTAAAGAATGTCACATTGCCTCGTCTTTTTCAAGAAATAGAAAAGCAATCAACTTACCGTTTTTCTTATCGGGATGCTGATCTTGTGGGAAAAGCCCCCGTTACAGTATCAGTGAAAGAACGGTCACTGAAAAGTGTTTTGACTGATATACTATCGAAACGAAATCTTCAATATCAGGTATCGGGTAATAAAATTTTGATAACTGTTTCTTCTGTGCAAACTCCGAAATCGACAGGAAAAAAAGAAGTTAGCGGAGTTGTTGTTGATGAAAGAGGCGAACCTGTTATCGGTGTCAATATTTCAGAGAAAGGAACGACTAACGGAACTATTACGGATATGGATGGTCGATTTTCTTTCAAAGTAGGCAATAACAGTAGTTTGCTAGTTTCCTATATCGGATATGACGGTCAGGAAATATCCGTTAGAGGGAAAAACCAGTTTAATATTACTCTAAAGGAAAATTCACAGGCTTTGGATGAAGTAGTCGTGATCGGATATGGTACGCAATCACGTGAATTGTTGACGACATCTGTTTCAAAGGTTGATAATAAGGTGTTGGAAAGCGTGCCTTATGGTAATCTGGCGTCTGCTTTGCAAGGATCGGTTTCCGGTGTGAGGGTGCAAAGTACTTCCGGACAACCCGGTGAAGCTCCCCGTATTGTTGTACGTGGCGGTACTTCTATTCAGAACCCGGACGGGGCTGCTCCTTTATATGTGGTCGACGGTATTACGCGCGACGACATCAATCATTTGTCAAGTAATGACATCGAGTCTATACAAGTATTGAAAGATGCTGCGTCTACTTCCATTTACGGAGCGAAAGGTTCGAACGGTGTTGTTATCGTAACGACTAAGTCGGCTAAGGCTGGTAAGGCTTCGGTTTCTTATTCATATGACTTTACCATATCAACGATAGGGAAGAAATATAAGATGGCGAATGCTAAAGATTATCTGACTATGCATCGTACGGGTATGATCATGCAGGATAAATTCCCGGATGCAAGCAGCGAATTAGGGATGGCACATGGTTATGGTACGGGAAATGATTTAACCAATCAAACAGCATTCACCACACAGTATTTGAATGATTCGAACCGACATAAACTGAATGAGGGTTGGCAAAGCATGCCGGATCCTGTAGATCCTTCTAAGACATTGATATTCCAAGATAATAAGACGTCGGATTTGGCTTATCGCACCGGCTTTTCACATAACCATCACGCCGAAGTGAGTGGTAGTTCCGAACGGGCAAAATTCCTGGCCGGTATAGGTTATCTGAAAAACGAAGGTACATTGCGTGCAACGGATTATAATCGTTTTTCTTTCAATATTAATGGCGAAGTAAAGGTTTTGGATAATTTGAACGTTACGGGAAGAGTGTATTATTCCAATACAAGAACGCATTCATCACCTTTCGGCACCGATGTTTCATTTTTCAGAAATGCTAGTTTAGCACCGACTGCCAAGATTTATTTTGAGGATGGCTCATATGCTCCCGGTGCGCAATGGGGGATGAGTAACCCGTTATATTCTATGTCGATTGCGAAATATACGGATAAATCGGAGAACTATACGTTGTCGTTGGGTGCGGACTGGACGATCTTGCCGGGACTTTCCTTCAAACCTCAAATCGCCTTGTATAAAACGAATACCGATAAAAACCGTTTTATGCCGGCGTATTGGAATGGACCGAGTCAACAGATAAAAACGAGAGAGGCTTCTGCCTATCATACCGAATGGTCGCATTATCAGGCAGACGCTGTACTGGACTATACGAAGACGTTTTGGGAAGATCATAATTTTTCTGCTATGTTAGGATTGAATTATACGGAACGTATTATCGATTCGATCGAAGCTGCCGGTAGAGGCGGGGCTACGGATAATATTACGACTGTGAACGGTATTGCGGAAAGAACCAAGGCTTCAAGTTCGAGTACTACGCATAAGATGATGGGATATTTCGGACGAATTAATTACAATTACAAAAACAAATATCTGTTGACCTTTAGCGCCCGTTATGATGGCGCCTCTAACTTAGGACGTAATAACAGATACGGATTTTTCCCGGGAGTTTCGGGAGGTTGGCATATTGACCAGGAGAATTTTTATCCGGACGGACTGAAGAAAATCGTGAAAGCCAAATTGCGTGCCAGCTATGGTGTGAACGGTAATATCAACGGACTTGCCGATTGGGCCGCTGACGGTAATTATAGTGTGGGACAGACATTTTTCGGAAATCCTGCTATTCGTATCAGTATCCCGGCAAATAATGATGTGAAATGGGAACGCTCGAAGACATTCGATATCGGTGGTGATTTTAAATTCTTGAATGGCCGACTGAATATTACGGCTGATTATTTTAGAAGAAAGACCGATCATTTGATTACAATGCTTACGTTGCCGCCATCTACAGGTCTGGGGGAGGTGTATACTAATCTGGGAAGCCTCGAGAATAAAGGTGTAGAACTGGAAATCAATGCTGAAGTACTCCGTTTTGGGAAAGATGGCAGTTGGACGATCGGGTTTAACGCATCGAGGGTAAAGAACAAGATTTTGGAATTACCGGAAAACGGTGTGGAAAACAATCGTATCGGAGGTGAATATGTATGGGATGCATCCAAAAAACAACATACTTGGCAAGGTGGCTTGCAGGAGGGAGGAACTATGGGGGATATGTTCGGATATAAACAATTGGGTGTTTATTCAACTGATGAAGAGGCAGCCAAAGCTCCGCAAGACATGCTTATAACTATTGAAGACAGAACAAAGTTCGGAGGTGATGTAAATTGGTTGGATGCAGACGGTGACGGTAAGATCGATTCGAAAGACCGGATATATATAGGAAATCAATATCCGAAATGGACGGGCGGTGTTTCCAGTAATTTGTCGTTCAGTGGTTTCGACTTCTATGTAAGGGCAGACTATACAGCCGGACATACGATTTATAACTGGGCGAGGATGTTTATGGATTACACGTTGTTCGGAAGCAACAATATGACGCAGGATGTTGTAAAATACTCCTGGAAAAAGCAAGGAGATGTAACGGATTATCCTCGTTTTTATAGAGGTAATTTCACACAGTGCAATGCAACGGGAGCAAGACCCGGATCAATGTATTACGAAAAGGGTAATTTCCTGTGTTTCCGTGAGGTGACTCTTTCTTATTCTTTCTTGCCTGAGATATTTAAAAAAGCGAGAATCAGTAATGTACGTGTATCCGTAACAGGTAGCAACCTTTTGTATATTACAAGTTATAAGGGGCTGAACCCTGAAGATGGAGGAACCGATAACGGGCGCTATGCAATGCCTAGAAACGTGACTTTTTCAGCTAATCTTACATTTTAAAAACATGACGTTATGAAAAATAGAATCAGAATAATTAGAAACGCAATAATAGCCGTCTTGTTTACTTCGTTAGTAAGTTGTGATGTGCTGGATGTAGAACTACCGAGTGTAATCAGTGGCAATTCGTTTTGGAAAACAGAAGAAGATATCAAGGCTGCAAT
Source organism: Parabacteroides sp. ASF519 (assembly GCF_000364265.2). NCBI lineage: Bacteria > Pseudomonadati > Bacteroidota > Bacteroidia > Bacteroidales > Tannerellaceae > Parabacteroides > Parabacteroides sp. ASF519. The sequence continues at coordinate 929,350 of NZ_AQFV02000006.1, forward strand.
TCAGGGAATGTATACTCACTTGAGAGAAGTTGACGAAGAATTGTTTTTATTGGGCGAATCCCGTGCCGAGACAACTGGTTTGAATGCAGCAGGTAGTGCCGGTGGGTATGATATTTATTTTAATAATACGCTTACCTCCGCAACGGTCGGGGCTGAGTGGAAAACCTTCTATTCGTTAATCAATTCGTGTAACTTGATTATCAAATATGCGGAAGGTGTCAATTTTAATTCCCAGGCAGATAAAAACTATTATTTGGCACAAGCTTATGTGATGAGAGCCTGGGCCTACTATGTAATGGTCCGCTCTTGGGGAGACTTGATTATCCGTACCGAACCGGTTGAGGGTACAGACCCTAAAGTGCTTTACAAAGAGAGATCGTCTGTCGCAGAAGTATTCACACTTATCAAAAGTGATATCGATAAATCGATTGAACTCTTTGCCGACCATCCGAATAGCGGCGCGCCTGCCAGTGGAAGAATCTATTGGAATAAACCAGCGGCAAATGCTTTAAAAGGTGATGTTTATCTTTGGACGGGAAAACGGCTGAATGGAGGGGAAAAGGATTTCACAATTGCTTTGAATGCTTTGAAGGAAGTTAAGCAACCGGGAGTTGATTTGATCGCTGATTTCGGTAAAATATTTGATGTAAGCAATAAGTTCAACTCGGAACTTCTATTTTGTGCTCATTATCAGAAAGACGAAAGAAATCATAACTTCTATTGGCATACTTGGATCATCCAGGCAGGCGTTCCGGGAAATATCGATGATGAAACCAGAAATATGCTTTTCCCGACAGGCGGCGGTCAGGCGCTTACTTGCCCCACGAAATTGTTGGTCGACTCGTATGATCCCGATGATACCCGAAAGGCAGGCACATTGTATGAAATATATACCTATGACGAAGCTGGCAACCGGGAATATTATCAAAGCGTGTGTATGAAGGGGAAAGGACTGGTTGAATCTGGACACAGATACTTTATGAGCCATGTTATTCTTTACCGCTATGCTGATGTTCTCCTGATGATGGCAGAAGCGAAAAATGCCTTGGGCATGGATCCTTCCGATGAAATCAACCAGATAAGAAAAAGAGCATATGGAGAAAACTTCGACAAACATGTCTTTGTCAACGGTTCAAAAGAATATAATGATGAAGTGATTCTGAAAGAACGCTTGTTGGAGTTTGCCTTTGAATGTAAAAGATGGTGGGATTTATTACGTTTTGACAAAGCGTTCGATTTGGTTCCGTCTCTTCAGAATAAAAAAGGAAAAGATTATCTGAAATTATTCCCTATCAGCGATAATTTGATGAGTAAAGAACCCATGGTAAAACAAAACCCGGGATACGATAACTGACCAATAATAGTAAAATTCTCAAAGAAAAATTGAGTACAAAATTTTATTATTGAAGTCTATAATACAAAACAAATACTAAAAAAATGAGAATATTTTTGATAATACTCTTTGCTTTCTCCTGCTTTTCAGGCAATATACTGGCAAAAGAGTTGAACAAACAGCCGGGAGTACGAAAAATAAAAGATGTGGTTGTATACGACGACCCGCAGTTTTACGTAGCATTTCCTTCTGTTGTAAAAAGCGGTGATGATTATCTGGTCGCCTTCCGCCGTGCCCCTAACAGGGTCATGTTGAAAGAGCCGTACCCGACACATACCGATTTGAATAGTTACTTAGTAATGGTCCGTTCCAAAGATGGTGAAACCTGGACAAAAAATCCCGAATTAATTTATGCACATCCTTTTGGAGGATCCCAGGACCCCTGTCTGTTGACACTGAGAGACGGAACGTTGCTTTGTACGAGCTACGGTTGGACACATCTCCGGGAAGATGCCATTGCCCAGTTGGAGCAACCTGTCTACCACGAAGGAGGCTGGGTTGCTTTGGGCGGATATATTATGCGTTCCTTTGATAATGGCAAGACATGGGAAGGACCGATCTATCCTACCGCAGTGAAAGATGGAATCTATAAAGACCCGATGGGAAACCCGTTATCTGCCTATAACAGAGGAGCTTTGTATGAAGGTAAAAGCGGAAGAATTTTTTGGGTAGTGGCTGCCATGGATGACTATCCGCTTACAAAAACATCCAATCACCTGCTTTATTCGGACGACAAAGGGCTGACCTGGCAATACGCAAGTATCGTGGCAACTCATGAGAAATTCATATTCAATGAAGCTTCTGTTTATGAGACACCTAAAGGAGATATAGTCGCATTCATACGTACCGAGAACCCGGAAACACGCGCCTGCATCGCTCGTTCTACAGACGGTGGAAAAACGTTTAAATGGCAACCGATGGGTTTTTACGGACACCCGCTGGCGGCTGTAAGGCTACCGGACGATCGCGTGTTTCTGACATACGGTTACCGGGAGAAACCCTGTGGCGTACGGGCCCGGATTTTAAATGCAGAATGTACAGACTTTGCAACCACAGAGGAAATCATACTTCGTGATGATAACGGACCCGGTACAGACGTGGGCTATTCATGGCCGATTGTGCTAGATAATAACAAAGTACTGGTCGTTTACTATATAACCAAAGACGACGGTCAGCGCTATATCGGGGGTACGATCCTGGAAGTAGACCCAAAGAAAAAATAGCATATTGATTTTCTGCTTAAAATAAGAGGGGGAGAGGTCGACAGACCTCCCTCCGCTTTATAACTCCTAACATGTAAGATATAACTCAAAATGAAAAGATACTTCGTATATCTGTTTTTTTATTCTTTCATATCCTGCCATCTTTCTGTGGAAGATAAAGTGTACAATTCCGGAATACATATCATACCGGAACCCTTACAGCTGGAAGTTCGACAAGGCGTCTTTCCTGTCAGCAACTCGACCACCCTATCACTGGAAAATGGTGATTGGGAAAAAGAAGCCTCTATATTAATGAATAAGCTGGAAAAAGCAAGCGGATATAAACTCTCTTTTTCGGATAACTCTTCCAATAATTGCATTAGGTTCAAAACGAATGAAAAACTGGGAGAAGAAGGATACGAAATAGAAGTAGACGACCGGCAAATATCACTTTCGGCCGCCACAGAAAAGGGTATGTTTTATGCCATACAAACATTCTTCCAACTCTTACCGGCAGAAATCGAAAGTGCGAAACCATTGAAAATGAAACTATCTGTTCCTGCTGTTAAAATTGCAGACCATCCACGGTTCAGTTACAGAGGAGTGATGATAGACGTGAGCCGCCATTTCTTTACCGTGGAAGAACTGAAAAAACAGATATCCGTGATGGCCATGCTTAAACTGAACCGCCTGCATTTGCATCTGACGGATAATCAGGGATGGCGTATAGCTATCGATAAGTATCCGCAACTGGTTGAATATTCTGCCGTACAGGAAACATATAATGAAGAGTTATACGGTCCTTGCTATTATACAAAAGAAGATATAAAAGAACTGGTAGCCTATGCCGACCGTCATCATATAGAGGTGATACCCGAGATAGAGTTCCCGGGACACAGTTTGTCGGCCCTGGTTCCTTTCCCCGGATTGTCATGTAGCGGCGGACCTTTTAAAAGTGAACAGGTCTTTGGCTATGAAGAGAATGTCTTTTGTGTAGGCAACGACTCCGTATTCACTTTTATGGAAAATGTATTGACGGAAATAGCCGAACTATTTCCAGCCCGCTATTTACACATCGGGGGAGACGAATGTGTTAAGAGATATTGGCAAACATGTCCCCGTTGCCAGGCATTAGCCAAAAGGCTGAACCTCCGCCCAACTCCGGAGCACTCGGTGGAAGAACAATTGCAAAGCTATGCCATCAAACGGATGGAGCGTTTTATCTCCGGTACGTTGGGTAAACGCATGATCGGTTGGGAAGAAATTCTGGAAGGCGGATTGCCTGAAGATGCAACCGTAATGAGCTGGAAAGGCACCGAATGCGGAGCCAAGGCAGCAGCCACAGGCCACGACGTTGTTATGGCTTCCATGGCCGACGGTCTCTACCTATGTGCTGCACAAGGCGCCGATGAAGTAGAACCGGCTGCTATGGGCGGACAATCTTACCTGAAAGACGTATACGATTTCGAGCCGCTTCCAAAAGAGTTGGCTCCCGACAAAAGAAAACATGTAATCGGTACCCAAGCATGCTTATGGAGCGAATGGACGCCCTCCGGAGAACTGTTGGAATACATGCTCTATCCCCGAACCATGGCTTTGGCGGAAACAGCCTGGACAACACCCGAAAAGAAAAACTGGGACGCCTTCCTGCGCCGTCTGGAAAACATGCAGGTCCGTTTGGATTTGAAAGGCATCAATTACCACATTCCGCTTCCGGAAGGAGAATTGACGACCAACAAAGTCTTTACCGGAGATTCTGTCGTGTTGGAATTAAAAAACAGCCGTTCCTTGCCTATGGTCTATACGACAGACGGATCAACTCCCGACATGCATGCTCCCTCTTTGCCGGAGCGGTTAGTACTGCACCAGCCGTGTACACTCAAAGTCTGTACAAAGACTGCAAGCGGCAAACTCAGTCCGATACGTACCATAAACGTTGACAAGCAAACACCCAGACCCGCAGTCGACGGTATCTGCAACGGACGAATCCACCTCCGGCTGGCAAACGGCCTTTTTAAGGATCATAACGACTTTGCAAAAGCAGTATACGAAACAGATACGATAATAAACTCTTTTGCTGCATATAATAACAATAAATTCGATTTCAAAACCCCCGGACTGGCATGCTATTCCGGCGAAATCGAAGTACCGGAGACGGGTATTTACACTTTTAAATCGAACGCGGATGAGTTGTGGATTGCACAAAGACTAGTAATCTGTAATCCCACCTCTTCCCGCTTTTATGAGCAGAAGACGCAGATCGCCCTCGAAAAAGGTATTCATTCTTTCGACCTCGTGTTTTCCAACCGCTTGAAAGAAGGATTTGCCACCTGCTGGTACCCAATCGATTTTCAATACCTTCCGCCTTCCGGTGGCGAGTGGATAAAAAGCAATTAAAATTTTGTATAAACCATGAAGCACATATATAAACTATTGTTGGCAACTATCCTGTTGGGAAGTTGCCAAACCGACGGAAGCCAGACGGATTTGAATATAAACAGAAATCCGGACGAACTCTTCCTGAATACAACTCCCCATAAAAAAATGATCGTCGACGTTGATATGTGTACCGATGTAGACGACGCTTGTGCCCTGCGGATCGCAACAGCACTCGACGACGACGGCATCATTGACCTGCAAGGAGTAGCCTTTTCCGTAAACGGACCCAATAACCTCGATGCCCTGCGCGGTTTTCTCCTTCACGAAGGCAAGCCCGATGTATTGATAGGAAAAAGCGCGGTAGCCAACCCGCCTGAAGAATCACCCTACTGGGATCTGATGGCCGAATATAGCGATGGCAAGGTGGATGCCTACGAAGCTGTAAAAATGTACCGCAAAATACTCGCCAAAAGCGATACCCCGGTCGATATCGTTACAACCGGCTACACCACCAACATCGAGTGCCTGCTGAAAAGCGAACCAGACGAATACTCCGAGCTTACGGGCCAGGAACTCGTCAAAAGAAAATGCGGACAACTCTACGTCGTAGGCGCAACCTATCCGGAAGGGCGTTGCAACAACATCTGGTTTGCCCCCGCAGCCCGTACGGCGGCAGATTATATCAGCAAGCATTGGCCCTATCCGATACTCTTTTTCACCAACAATGTAGGCGGATTGCTCGTATGCGGCGCCGGCTTGCAACACGTAGACACCGAACGCAAAGACATCGTAACCCGTGCCTTATACGCCTTCGGAACCGATACCGGACGGCTTGCCTGGGACCCTTTCGGCGTATGGTGTGCCGGATATGCCTGTGGTAAAATCAACCGGCTGGGCTTCAAACGGGTAAATATATTCATTGATACCGAAACGGGTCGCAATACATTTACCGATGCAACCGATGGAAAGCATTACGTCATCTATCCGCTATGCAATAACAAAAACTATTATAATGCCATGATGGATCACCTGTTAATTAAAAAAGCCAAACTTTAATTGCTGACCGAATTATTTAATACCCATTTAAAACACATTTTTTAATACATAAAAGAATATGGAAAAGATAAACAGACGACAGTTCATAAGCCAGTTCGGACTGGCCACAGCAGCCATGTGCGTTTCGCCACGCTTCGCATTTGCCAAGCCACTCGCTTCGGATAAGAAAATCCGTCTGGGCGTAGTTGGAGGCAACTTCGGTTTAGGTTTTTTCTTCCACGAACATCCCAACTGCATCGTTGAAGCTGTGAGCGATCTGGACACCCAACGGAGAAACAAACTGATGGAAGTCTACCAATGTAAAAAATCATACGAATCGCTGGAGAAACTGCTCCGCGACCCCAAAGTCGAAGCCGTAGCCCTTTTCACCCCGGCACCCGACCATGTGCGCCACACAATCCAGTGCCTCAAGGCCGGCAAACACGTGCTCTGCGCCGTTCCGGCCGCCATGAACGAAGAAGAATGCTATCAGTTGTTTGAAGCCGTGAAACGTTCCGGACTCACGTACATGATGGCCGAAACAACCACCTACCGCGAAGAAACCATGATGGCACAGGAATTCTATCGCGCAGGCAAGTTCGGAAACATCTTCAGCAGTGCGGCCCAGTACTATCATCCCGGCCTGGAAACCTTGTATTTCGACGACAACAAGAAACCGACCTGGCGGCATGGCCTTCCACCGATGCTATACCCTACGCATGTTACCTCTTTCCTGATCGCCGTCACCGGCGAAAGACTCGTAAGCGTAGCCTGCAACGGTTGGGGCGATGGAAGCCCGCTTTTGAACAACAACCCTTATGGTAACCCTTTCTGGAATGAGACTGCACTCTTCCGTACCGACAAGGGCAACTCCTTCATGGGCGAAGTATGCTGGCGAGGTGCGCTGGTAGGCGTTGAAAGAGGCCAGTGGCATGGCGACAAAATGAGTTACTATTCCGAATATAAAGGCCTGGGTTCGCATCAGGTAGTCTCCAGCGAAATGCAGGGCAAAGACGAAGGCGGTTTCGTTGTCGACGAACCCGAAATGCACTTTGTCGAAATGAAACCCTTCTGGAAGACCGGCTTGCCCGGAAAGATCAGCCATATCAGTGGACACGGCAACTCGCATTGTTTCATTACCCACGAGTTCATCAGCTCGCTTGTGGAAAACCGCAAGCCCGGGGTCGATGTACATGAAGCGCTGGCTTACACCATCCCTGGTATCATTGCCCACAAATCGGCCATGCACGATGGCGAGTTATTGAAGATACCGGTATTCGATTAAACATTTATACATGTATAAAATATACCATGACTAATACATTTTTACATTTTTTTTCATGCTATAGAATTGTGTGATAACCAATGCAGCCGGTCTGTGACAGATCGGCTGCATTCTTGTATGTTCTGCCTTCAGTGATGTTCCACTTGTAAGGAATGGCGTAATATAGGTAGTTCCCCGACTAATTCTCCTTCTTGGAAATAAAATTTGAAAAATTTCAGTAAGAAATTGAGTACAATTTTTTAATATTAAAGTCTGTATAATAAATAAAGGAAAATGAGCGACCAGATGCACATAGATAGTCTATGGAAGCGCTTTCTTAAAGGCGACGACCGAGCATATACAGAGTTGTACAACCTGTATATAGACGACTTGTTCGCCTACGGCATGCACTTTACCACCAACCGCGAGTCGGTTAAAGATTGTATTCAGGAGGTTTTTATCTCTCTATATAAAGATCGTTCCAAACAAAGGAAAGTAAATAATATAAAAAGTTACCTTTTTGTATCGTTGAAAAACGAACTGTTCGATCTGTTCAAAAAAAGTGTTGAATATTATCAGATAGAGACAATAGAACCTGTTTTTCAAACGGAATATTCCGTAGAAGACCAGTTTCTGAAAAATGAGACTGCTAGTAATAATGTTGCCAGGGTGAAAAAACTTTTGCAGGTCTTGTCGCCCAAGCAAAACGAAGTGATCTATTATCGCTATGTAGAAGAGATGTCGTACGATGAAATAGGAGAACTGATGCACATGAACAATCAATCTGTACGTAACCTGGTTCATCGCTCTATCCTGAAGATAAGAGAACTCATGCATAATGATATATTTGTTCGTTTTTGATAAATTGATTATTGGATTAACAAGATGGAGAAGAAATATAAGAAATATACAGTAGATGAATTATTGCAGGATGATTATTTCATATCATCTATCTTGCATCCTACACAGGAGAGCCGCGAGTTTTGGGATTTTCTGATACAAAGTGGCAACTTGTCGGCACAGGATTTTGAAGAAGCGGCTTTTTTTATCGAGGTAGTACACTCTCCTAAAGAAAAACTCCTTCGTAAAGAAAAAGAAGCATTGTGGAGTAAAATAGAAATAGAAAATAAAAGTTCTCTGAAGAAAAAAATACGGACGCTTTATGCCGCCTGCTTCTCGGCCGTGGCATGTGTATTTATTTTGTTGGGTGTATCGCTCTATTTCTTTTATGAAAGCAACCGGCAGGGAGATAATATGATTGATATGATTGCCGCTTTCAAAAAAGAGAAGAATGTACAGCCCGGATCAGACATTTGCCTGGTGTTGTCGGACAACAAACAAATGAGATTTGAAGAAGACAATACAGATGTCAAATACGACGATAAAGGACAAATCAAGGTCAATTCCCAAACGGTAATGGAGGGAAATAAGGATAAAAAGGCAGTTGGCGATAAAAAAGAAAAAGAGGCGACAGTTACCTATAACCAGTTAATCGTACCTAAAGGCAAACATTCCACCTTGTTGCTGTCTGACGGCACCAAACTTTGGGTGAATGCCGGATCGCATGTCATATTTCCCGTCTCGTTCAAAGGCGATAAGAGGGAGATTTATGTAGATGGCGAAGTCTTTCTCGACGTAACCCGCAACGAAGGCAATCCCTTTGTTGTGAAAACAGACCGGATGGCTGTCGAGGTGTTGGGAACCTCCTTTAATGTCAAGTCGTATGGTCATGAAGAGACGGATGATGTCGTATTGGTGACAGGTTCCGTACATGTCCGCACGGAAGCAGGCCGGAAAGCCGAGTTGATTCCTAATCAACGGTTCCGGTGTACATCGGCCGGCGATGTGGATATTCAGACTGTAGATGTATATGATTATATATCCTGGAAAGATGGTTTGTTGCAATATAAAAAAGAACGTCTATCCGTCATATTGCAGCGATTGTCGGATTATTATGGAAAACCGATCCAATGGGAACCGGAATTGGAACGCCTGACTTGCTCGGGTAAACTGGATTTGAAGGATGATATGGAAAAAGTCTTGAACGGATTAACCAAGATGATTCCCGTAAAGTTCGTGAAACAAGATGATTGCTATTATTTTAGCGTAACCCCCTTAAACAGCAAGCCTATGGAGTAATGAGTATAAAAAACCGGATAACATACCCCTACATTATCCGGCATAATTCAAATTGAAAATTTCACAGAGTATCAACTTAAATCAATACAAATGTATGATAAATAATTTAAAAGGCAGCCATACGCATGCCGTTTTTAGTAGATTCATTCGGATTATGAAACTGATAAACCTATTCTTCATAGCAGGTATATGTTTCGCGAATGCTGCAAGCAGTTATTCGCAGTCCACTTTGTTAACCTTGGAAGCAGACAACAATACCCTGGAAGAAGTATTCAAAATGATAGAAAAAAATAGCGAATATGTTTTTTTCTATAGTGACAAAGCTGTTAATCTAAAGAAAAAGGTCAGTATTAATGTGAAAGACCAGACGATCGACAAAATACTCGACCAGGTGTTGCTGCAAACCGGCAACGCTTATTCGATCGACGACCGCCAAGTATTCATCGGCGTCGCAGCAAAAAACAAACGAAACACCACTCCACTGCCCGCGGTTGCGCAGGTAGAGCGCATCGATGTGACAGGCGTTGTTCAGGATAAAGCAGGAGAACCTGTTATCGGAGCAACTGTTGTGGAGAAGGATAATCCGACGCATGGTACCATTACCGACCTGAACGGTCGTTTTGAGTTGCGTGGTGTACCTAAGAATGCCGTATTGCAGTTCTCTTTTGTAGGTATGCAAGCAAAGGAAGTGGCTGTGAACGGAAAGAAAATATTCAATGTCATTCTGGAGCCAAATACAGTACTGGATGAAGTCGTTGTCGTTGGATATGGCACACAGTCAAGGGCTACATTGACTACCTCTGTCTCCAAGATGGATACGAAAGCGCTTGAGAGCGTACCTTATTCAAACCTTGTTACAGCGTTGCAAGGAACCGTATCTGGTGTCAGAGTACAGTCTACTACCGGACAGCCGGGTGCAAACCCCCGTATCATCGTGCGTGGCGGTACCTCAATCAACAGCCCCGATGGCGCTGATCCGATCTATATCGTGGACGGTGTGATCCGTAACGACATCGATGGTATTAATTCGGATGATATCGAGTCTATGCAGGTACTGAAAGATGCCGCATCCACTGCCATCTATGGTGCACGCGGATCAAACGGTGTCGTTCTGATTACAACAAAAACAGGTAAAGCCGGAAAAACCAGTGTCACTTATAAATACGACCTTACACTTTCCCAGGTAGGAAAAAGATATGATATGGCATCTGCCCGCGACTATATCTATTATAGCCGTATCGGACATCAGATTGCCGATCAGCGCTGGGGATTCGGCCTGAATGATCTTTATACGGCCACAGGTGCCGGTACGGGTAACGACCTGACAGCGAATACAACTTATACAACACAATATCTGACTCCGGAAAACAAGCATAAATTGAACGAAGGATGGGAAAGTATGCCCGACCCGATCGATCCGTCGAAAACCATCATCTTCAAAGGGACAGACTGGCAGGATGTGTTGTTCCGTACAGCCGTTTCACACAATCATAATGTCAACGTTTCGGGTGGTTCCGAAACAGCTACTTTCAATGCCAGTGCAGGCTATATGAAGAATGAGGGTACCGTTATCACTACATACTATGATCGTTTGACATTCAACCTGGGTGGAGAAGTGAAGCTGCGTCCTAACCTGAAGATCGGCGGACGTGCTTCCTACAGTAAATATACCAATAATGGTGTGAATGAAACAAGTATCTTTGCTCGTGCCATCGGACAGGCGCCGACAACGAAATATACTTTCGAAGACGGTACGCTTTCTCCCGGTATCAAAGGGAACGGAAACCCGGCTTATCATTTGCATCGGAATACCAATAAGAATAGCGATGAGAATATTACGTTCATCTTCGATGGAAACTGGGAGATTATTCCGGGCCTGACATTCGCGCCGTCATTCTCTATTTGGAAAGAAGCTTTGGATACATATTCCTTTACCCCTTCTTACAAGGATGGTGTGAACAACGTGAATACAGTACGCCCGGCTAGTGCCAGTTATTCTAAATGGTGGCAGACACAGGCGGATGCCGTATTAACATACAATAAAGATTTTACGGATCATCACTTGAACGTCATGGCTGGTTATTCCTACTATTTCAAGTCGAGCTATGGTATGTCGGCCAGTGGGGATGGTGCGTTGACCGACTTGATTCCGACGTTGAACGCGGTTTCCAATTACAAGCATATGACCAGCAATTTGTCGAAACAGATTATGTTGGGTTATTTCGGAAGAATCAATTACAACTACAAACAGCGCTATCTGTTGTCGGTGAATGCCCGCTACGATGCTTCTTCTATGTTGGGTAGAGAGCATAAATGGGGTTTCTTCCCCGGTGCTTCTATCGGATGGAATGTGCATGAAGAAGATTTCTGGAAAGATATGGATGCGGATGCTTTCCGTTTAAAACTGAGAGGTAGTTATGGTGTCAATGGTAATATTACCGGCATGGGACCGTATACGGCACAGGGCGAATACTCTGTTGGCCAGGGAAGGTATATGTGGGTAAACGGAATTGCGAATACGGTTTTGCCGAATGAAGATTTGCAATGGGAAGAATCTAAAACGTTCGATGTCGGTGTGGATGTCGGTTTGTTCGATCAACGCGTGGATGTTATTTTCGATTATTTCAGTCGTAGGACCGATAATTTGATTACACAGTTGCCTATGCCTTTGTCGTCCGGTTTTGATGTGATTACCACTAACTACGGTAGTCTGGACAACCGTGGTATCGAAGTAGAGGTAAAGGTGCAGGTAATGCCGAAAAGATCCGAATTGCAGTGGGAGTTAGGTTTCAACGCCTCTCATGTGAAAACCAAGATTCGTAAACTTCCGGAAAACGGTGTGGAAAGAAACCGGGTAGGAGGTTATTATGCCTGGAATCCGGAAATCAATGACTACGACTGGGTAGGTGGTCTTCAGGAAGGTGGCCGGATCGGTGATCTTTTTGCCTGGAAGTCGTTGGGAATCTATGCTACCGATGAGGAAGCGAAGGCCGACCCCGTGGTTGATATGATGGACCCGTATGAAGATAAGACCAAATACGGTGGTGATACCCGCTGGTATGATGCCGATGGTAATGGCCAAATCGATGAGAAAGATATTTGTTATATGGGTAATACGTATCCGAAGTGGACAGGCGGTATTTCAAGCTCCTGGAGTTGGAAGAATTTCGATTTGTACCTGCGTATGGACTATATGACCGGACATACTATCTTTAACGAACAGAAAATCTTTCTTTGCGGACGCTGGGCTGGTAACCTCAATATACCGCAGGAAATGATCGACAAGAGCTGGAAAAAGCAAGGTGACATAGCTGCATTGCCGGTGTATATACCGAATGAAGATTATAACTTGTGGAGAGGTGGCGATTGGTATGGATTGGGTATGATGAACTCTGAATTTTATGAATCGGGTAATTACCTTTGCATCAGAGAGCTTACGTTGGGTTATAAACTGCCGCTTACAGGTATGATGAGTAAAATTTTTCAGAACCTGAAAGTGAATGTAACCGGAAACAACCTTCATTATTTCACGAAATATTCGGGTGCGAATCCCGAGTTCGGAGGAAAAGATTCAGGGCGTTATCCTCTTCCCAGAAATGTGATTTTCGGCGTATCTGCTACATTTTAATTTAATTTCGTAAAACTCGATAAGTTATGAATAAGTATAGTAATTTATTTATATGCCTGTTTGTTCTGTTATTTTACTCATCATGTGGGGATCTTTTGAACCAGAAGCCTGAGAGTGCTATTACAAACGAGTCTTTTTGGACGAATCAAGATGATGCAACAGGGGTCTTGACGCATTCGTATGTACAACTCAGGTCGATGTCGTGCGGTGAGTTGTTTACGTTGGGAGAATCCAGAAGTGATGTGATTACGAGGGCAGTCACAGGGGATATCTATGAGCGGTATTATAAAAATACGTTGAGCCAGGAATTACCGGGTCCCGACTGGACTTCACTCTATAAGATTGTCAATGAGGCGAATCTGCTTATTAAATATATACCTCGTATCGATGCGGTTGAGGCCACAAAAAATAACTTGTTAGCAGAGGCTTATTCATTGCGGGCTTATCTGTATTTTGTGTTGGTTAAAACCTGGGGCGGTGTTCCGCTCCGGGTAGAGCCCACCGAAGGTTACAATCCGGAAACCGTACATAAAGGCCGGGCTACAGTGGAAGAGGTTTTCAAAGTGATAAAAGAGGATTTGGATAATGCGATCGCTTTGTTTCAGGACAATACTTTCTGGGCCTCCAGAAACCGTTTCTCCCAGCCGTTTGCCAATGCCTTGAAGGCCGATGTTTATTTGTGGACAGCCAAACGGTGCGGCGGAGGGAATGCCGATCTGGAGACTGCTTTGGCGGCTTGCAATGAAGTGCTGAAGGCTGATGTGGCGTTGCTTCCGAACTTTGCCGATCTGTTTGAATTTGGTAATAAAAGCAATGAGGAGATAATCATGTCTATTGCAAACACTATTTATGATGGTGGGGAGAATTATTTTAAGGATAACTATTCCGGAGCAGACGGCGGTATGATAGATCCGATTAGCGGAGAGGTGATAGGTACTACCGGGAATGGTATGGCTTGGACTGTAAGCGATTTGGTTAAAAATCAATTTACAGATGACGATAGCCGGAAAGAGGCTTCTTTTGTCGATGGGTTGAGATATGGTGAAAATAATGAGATGGAGTATCCGGCTTTGATTCGTAAAGGGCGGGGAGTCGTACAAAATGGTCAGAGGTATTTCAGGAGTGATTTCGTTTTATATCGCCTGGCAGACGTGCTGCTTATGAAGGCTGAAGCCAAGAATGCATTGGGACAGGATCCGTCTGAAGAGATGAACCTGATCAGAAAGAGAGCGTATGGTGATAATTTTGACAAACACATCTTTGTGAACCGGTCTAAAGAATTGAATGACGACGAGATTCTGAAAGAAAGATTGCTGGAATTGGTGTTCGAAGGAAAAAGATGGTGGGACCTCATACGATTCGGAAAAGCATTTGATATAGTGCCTTCATTGAATAATAAGAAAGGGCAGGATCACATGTTGTTATGGCCGCTTAGCTTGACTGTATTGACTCGTGAACCGCAAGTCGGACAGACTCCTGGTTGGGGAGACTGATTCTCTTGAAAATAGAATATAGGGATGAGATATTTACTTGTTAGTGTAATAATAAGTATTGGTATTGGTCTGTTTGGTTGTAAACAAGAACAGAATGCTGGGGAAAATACATCACTTCCCCAGCATGTTCAAGTACGAAACGTGATTATTGATGCCGATACGGATAATGAGCTGGATGACTTGCTTGCAATCGCTGCTGCTTTGAAGTCGCCTAAGCTGGAAGTCATCGGAATGACTGCTGCGCAATGGGATGGAAGGAATAATACGATGCGGGAAGGACATGATCCTTGGTGGAATGATAATTCTGCCTATACCAGTTGGCTGATGAATGCCGTATTGGTGCAGTTATTAGACCGGACAGACCTCCCCTTACCCGTGGGAAGTGAGAGGAAGATCGTTTATAAAAAAGGGAGTCCTGAAAACAACCCTCGCAGAAGTGAGGCAACGGATTTTATTATCCGCAAAGCATCAGACTTGCCTCCGGGAGAAAAGTTGACAATCATCAGTACCGGAGCCCTGACGAATGTGGCATCTGCTGTAATGGTGAAGCCTGAAATAGCTAAAAAGATAGCGCTTTACTGGCTTGGGCAAACCTATGATTTTGAAAAGGATTTATGGATAGGCGAACATGAATTTAATGTGGCTAATGACTTGGAGGCCTTTGATCTTCTTTGCGATGCAGAAGATTTGGAGTTCCATATTATGCCTAATAACGTAAGTGGATTACTGCGTTTTCATAACGCTCATTCGATCAATAAGCTTGAAAAGGTGGAAGGTATAGGTACTTTTATAGCGGATCGGTGGAGAAAGAGGATTGGAGACAATATGACTTCTTCCTGGACCATGTGGGATGTAGCTCTTGTTTATGCGATCACAAATCCGGAATGGGCGGAAGAAAAGAAGGTAGATACGCCTCCGGGTACAACCAAAAGAAAGGTCGATATATACACGAATATCGATGCGGAGAAAATGGAAAATGAGTTTTGGAATGCTTTAGGCTGTAATGTCCCTGAGGGGCAGCAAGCGGCAGCACAGCCACAGATACGAAAAGTAAAAGATGTGGTTATTTATGAAGATCCTAAATTTCATGCAACATTTCCTTCGGCTGTAAAGCTGGGGCCCAATGAGTATACGGTGGCATTCCGGCGTGCACCGGACAGAAGAGTTTTTGGTGAACCTGGGAATGCGCATGTCGATCCTAACAGCTATTTGGTGCAGGTTCATTCGAATGATGGTGAAAACTGGACGAAAGATCCGGAGTTAATCTACGCCCATCCTTTTGGTGGTTCACAGGACCCTTGTTTATTGCAATTAAAGGATGGAACTTTGCTTTGTGCCAGTTACGGCTGGGCTTTTTCCTCTCAGGAGGGTATAGACAATTTAGGAAAACCTGTTTTGCATGAGAGTTGGCATGGTGGTGAAATTGCATTTTTAGGAGGATATATCTTGCGGTCTTTTGACAAGGGGAAAACATGGGAAGATCCGATTATTCCTCCAACGCTGGATTCGGAAATTTATATCAGCGCAACGGGAGAGCCTCTGCCGACTTATAACAGAGGGGCCATGTGCGAAGGTAAAAACGGCAAGATTTATTGGATTGTGGCTGGTCATGATCCTGCCCCGTTAGGAAAAACCAGTAATCATTTGCTTGTATCTGAGGACAAAGGCGAAACCTGGCAGTATTCCGGACTGGTTGCTACCGATGATAGTGTTGCATTCAATGAAGCTTCCGTTTATGAAACACCGAAGGGAGATATAGTCGGTTTTCTACGGACTACTTTGTACGATCATGCATGTATTGCCAGGTCGACTGATGGAGGAAAGACTTTCGAATGGAAATCAATGCAATTCCAGGGGCATCCTTTGGCGGCTCTGAGGCTTCCTGATAATCGTGTGTTGTTGACATATGGCTATCGTCACAAGCCTTTTGGCATCCGGGCAAGAATTTTGAATGCAGAATGTACGGATTATGCCATTTCCGAAGAATTTATACTTCGTGATGATGGTGATGGACCGGATTTAGGTTATCCTTGGCCGATTATGCTGGAAGATAATAGAGTTCTTGTAGTTTATTATTATAATAAAAATGGCCATCGTAATATTGAAGGTACCATTTTGGATATAGACTGTAAAAAATAAAGAAATATATACCTTTAAATTCTAAGATCATGTAAAAGAACGCAGACAGAACAGATGACGCGGATAAACGCAAATTTATTTTATTAAATAACTTTGCCGTAATCTGCGTTCTGTCTGCCTTAATATCAATTATCTTCTGGCAGTGAGTGGATAAAAAATGAAATATGAGATGAAAGATAAATTTAAAATAATTTTGTTGGTCATCTTTTTGACCGGTTGTAAGACATACGAGAACCGGCAGGAAGACAGAAACGTGGATGAGCTGTATCTGAATACCACTCCCGGAAAGGAAATGATATTGGATGTCGATATGTGTACGGATGTGGATGATGTATGTGCGGTAAGGATTGCAACGGCACTTGATGATGATGGGACTATCGATTTAAAGGGTGTCGCATATTCAATAGTCGGAAAGAATAATCTGGAAGCATTGAGAGGTTTCCTGTTATATGAAAATAAACCGGATGTATTGATCGGAAAAAGTATGGCAAACAATCCGGATGAATCCCCTTATTGGGATTTGATGGCAGCATATAACGATGGTAATGTAAATGCGTATGAAGCTGTAAAAATGTATAGAAAGATATTGTCAGAAAGTAATACGCCTGTGGATATTGTCACTACCGGGTATACGACAAATATAGAAGCCCTGTTGAAAAGCCAACCGGATGAATATTCTGATTTGTCGGGGCTTGAGTTAGTAAAACAAAAATGCGGACAGTTGTATATCGTCGGTGGAACTTATCCCGAAGGGCGTTGTAATAATTTTTTCTTTACTAAGGAAGCCCGATTGGCTATTGATTATGTAAGTAAGACCTGGCCTTATCCGATACTATTTTTTACAAATGAAGTGGGGGGAATGCTCAGGTGCGGTGGTCAATTACAGGCTGTGGATATAGATAAGAGGGATATTGTAACTCGTTCATTGGTCGCGTTCGGGACTCAAAACGGTCGTCATGCTTGGGACCCTTTTGGAGTATGGTGTGCCGGGTATGCTTGCGGAAAAATTAACCGGTTAGGTTTCAAACGTGTAAATATAGCCATAGATACTGAAACGGGACGTAATACATTTACAGATGCCGCCGATGGAAAACATTTCGTGATATATCGGTTATGTGATGATGATAATTATTATAATATAATGATGGATCATTTACTAATAAAAAAAGCCAAACTTTAATTGTTAACACATCAAGGATTGAATTTAGTAATAACGTAACTTAATAAAAATAGTAGTATGAAAAACGTAAAAAAATGGTTGATACTAAGTATTTGTGTATTGGCCACAACTTCATTATTTGGCCAACAGGCAGTCGACTGGGCCAATTTCGAACGGTATGCAGAACAGAACAAGACTGTAAAAACACCTTCGAAAGTCGTGTTTATAGGAAATTCGATTACCGAAGGTTGGTGGTATGCTGATTCGTTGTTCTTTAAGAAGAATGAGTTTATAGCTAGAGGAATCAGCGGACAGGTCACATCTCAAATGTTGGTTCGCTTCCGCAAAGATGTGATCGACCTTAAACCTAAAGCGGTAGTAATCCTTGCCGGAGCTAACGACATTGCGGAGAATAACGGTTATATCTCTTTGGAGAATATCAAGGGAAATATTGTTTCTATGATTGAATTGGCGAAACTTCATAAGATAGATGTGATTCTGTGTTCTGTTTTGCCAGCTTATGACTTTAGTTGGCATAAGGGACTGGAGCCGGCGGAAAAAATTATCGAGCTGAATAAAATGCTTAAAGCATATGCAGACCGTAATAGAATTACCTATGTAGATTATCACTCTAAAATGGCAGACGAACGGAATGGATTACCTGAAAAGTATTCCGGAGATGGGGTACATCCTAATGCGGAAGGATATAAGGTCATGGAAAATATACTTCTGCCGGTGTTAAAACGGTACTAGCGTTGATTCTTTAATCAAAGAAACAGTTTTTTTTATCCATAACTACTAAAATGAAAAATGGAGGATGTGACTATTTTGGCACATCCTCATTTATCTATTTAGTCAAACTCCGTATATAATATCTCTTCGGCATGTTCAACCTGCGATACATGCCCTGTTTTGCTTTGGGGATCCAACAAAGTCCAATGATTGACCACATAAAGTGACACATTTTCTCCGATCAGTTTCTTCAGGCAATCTTCGGTCAGACCTTTTTCTAAACCCCTGTTGATGTATAAATGCCTATCTACGTCTTCCAGACGTAAATAAATGTCTTTCGTTTTAGGGTCACTCTTGACTTTTGCCAGTTTTCCTTGCAGTAAAGAACATTCATCCATTTGAGGGTTACTAATGGGTCTAAAAGTTAACGCACATAAAATAAGAAACAGGCCTGGCAGAGAGAATAATAAAATCATGGTTTTCTTTTTCATACGGTGAGCTTTTAAAGTGTTACTATGATTAATAACGGGCTACAATGTCTTTTCGTATGTTTTTATCTTTATCTTTGCCATAATAACTAATAAACTTATATGGAACGCTTTGCCGCAATAGATTTTGAGACCGCCAATGGGAAACGCAGTAGTGTATGCAGTGTCGGGATTGTCATTATAGAAGATAATCATGTGATCGACCAGGTGTACAGTCTGATCCGCCCGTATCCTAACTATTATACCCAGTGGACTACCGCTGTTCACGGACTGACACCGGAAGATACGAATGAGGCACCTGACTTTGAAGAAGTCTGGGCGAAAATTGCACCGAAGGTTGCCGATTTGCCACTGGTAGCCCACAACAGCCCTTTCGATGAAGGATGCCTGAAAGCTGCACATATGGCTTACGAACTGGCCTATCCCAAATATCAGTTCTATTGTACCTGCCGACTGTCACGAAAAATGTATCCTTTTCTAGTGAACCATCAGCTACATACTGTGGCTGCCTATTGCGGATATGACCTGAGGAATCACCATCATGCAATGGCGGATGCCTATGCCTGTGCACATATCGCTATTACAATGATGCGGGAAAAAGGTGTAAATACTTTACAGGAATTATTATAAAGGTTTTTCGGATACACCTAGGTCTAATTCGATTTAGAGGTAGGTGTAAATGAATTTAGAGGTACGTCTAAATCAAAATAGACGTACCTCTTTTTTATTTTTCATTGGGAAGACTTTCAATGAATAATGTGATGTCTCCTGAAAAACTATTCGGTTATGTCGGGCGAAGTCTGTTGTTTTCCGGCAATCTTATCTACTACAATCGCAATGGCACCGTCTCCGGTTACATTGCAGGCTGTTCCGAAACTATCCATTGCAATGTAAAGTGCGATCATCAGCGCCTGCAATGTCTCATTGAAACCGAGCATACTTTGCAGCAATCCCAATGCCGCCATGATCGCTCCTCCCGGAACTCCCGGTGCGGCTACCATCGTTATACCCAGCATCATGATGAATCCTGCCATTCCGGCAAAGGTGACCGGTTCTCCGGCCATGTACATGATCGCCATGGCGCAGGCCGTGATCTTCATCGTACTTCCGGAAAGATGGATGGTCGCGCAGAGAGGCACTACAAAAATAGCGATTGTCTCGCGGACACCGTTCTTTACCGTCTGGGCAAGTGTCACGGGAATAGTGGCGGCTGACGATTGAGTCCCTAATGCGGTGGCATAAGCCGGCAGCATATTCTTTAACAGCCGGAACGGATTCCTGCCGCTGATGCTTCCGGCTACCGTAAACTGGATGAGCAAAAGCAACACGTGGAGCACGAATATCACAATGATCACTTTCAGGAACATCGTTATGATACTCATTACCTGGCCGCTGACTGTCATATTCAGGAAAATACCGAAAATATGCAGGGGAAGCAACGGGATGATTACCGCTTCGATCAATATGGTGATAATTTTCTGGAAGTCATTAAATGCCTCCCGCAGTGTATTACCGCTGATATAGGATAGTCCCAGACCGATTGTGAATGATAGGAGCAGGGCCGTCATTACATCCATCAGAGGCGGCATGGCTACCGTAAAGTAGGGCGTCAGCATGAAATCTTCCGGATTATCCATGGCTGTCAGTTCCGTATTGGCCGGCAGGATATGAGGAAAGATCGCCGAGCTACTGAAAAAGGTAAAGAAGCCTGAAAATATAGTCGAGCCGTAAGCTATCAAAGCCGTAATGGCCAGTAGCTTTCCGGCACCTTTCCCTAAATCGCCGATAGCAGGCGTTACCAGCCCCAGGATAATAAGGGGGATGGAGAACGACAGGAAGTTGCCGAACAACGAATTGAAGGTCACAAAGATACGTGCGATACCATTCGGTAGAAACTGGCCGAATAATACACCGGCAGCAATGGCAATGACTACTTTAGTCAGTAGCGATACTTTCAGCTTTTTCATTTATTCGTTTGATTTTAAACCCGATGGCAGCAACAGTGATGCTCATTAACGGGCTGATTAGATTAAAGAAACAATAAGGTAAATATGTGAATGTGGCGACACCCAGGATGGTTGCCTGTGTCATACCACAAGTATTCCAGGGGATAAGAACAGAGGTGACAGTCACCGAATCTTCCGTTGTGCGGCTTAACAAACGGCTCTCATATCCTTTTTTCTGGTAAATATCCTTGAACATGTTACCGGTCAGGATGATGGAGATATATTGGTCGGCAGTGCAGATATTAAGAAACAGGCCGGAGGCAACCGTTGAAGCAACCAGTCCGACAGTCCGTTTCATAAAACGGATAAATACGGAAGTAATGCTTCCCAACATTCCGCTGGCCGTCATGGCACCACCAAAACACATAGCGCAGATAATCAGCCAGATCGTATTCATCATACCGCTCATACCCCGTGTGGAAACCAGGTCATTCAAATCCGGATTCCCCGTCTGGACCTGGGTACTGCCATAGAAAGTCATGATCAACCCTTTGAACTGCGATTGCATATCCTGAACCGGCAGGCCGGATATTTCCTGTAACAGGTGGGGTTGGAAAAATAAGGCGAATATGCCGGCCAATGTAGCAGAAATGAACAGGGTGATGATGGACGGTATACGTTTAGCGATCAGAATCCCTGTTATGACGGGTACGATCAACAGCCATAAAGAAATATGGAAGGTCTCTCTCAGCGAGGCAGAATACATGGCGATCTGGTCGGTCGCAGTCGCTTCATGTGCGAAACCGGCTACGGTAAAGATTGTCAGTGTAATGATCATGGACGGCACTGTCGTAATCATCATATATTTGATATGCTTGAACAAAGGGGTATCCGTTACTGAAGAGGCGAGGACCGTCGTATCTGAGAGCGGAGATATCTTGTCCCCGAAATAGGCACCGGAGATAATCGCCCCTGCAATCCATCCGTCTTCAAATCCCTGTGCCTGCCCGATTCCCAGCAGGGCGATCCCGATGGTTGCGATTGTTGTCCAGGAACTGCCTGTCATAACGGATACGATCGCACAAATGATACAGGTTGATGCCAGAAAGAAACTGGGATGAATGATCTGCATCCCGTAGTAGATCAGTGTCGGGACGACTCCGCTAATCATCCAGCTGCCGGATAAAGCACCGATGATCAACAGAATGATCAGCGCGGTAGCCACACCGGAGATATTATTGACCATTGCCAGTTCGATCGCTTTCCAGCGCACTTTGCTGTATCCCATAGCAATCAGGCAGCAAACAGCCGTTGCCGTAAGTAATACTACCTGACTTCCTCCGCTTAGTGCATCACTGCCAAAAGTATGAATTGTAACAAATAAAAGGGTTACCAATACAAGTATGGGAACCAGTGAAAGTAAGGGAGAGGGTATCCTTTTGGGAGTATGATCCATTATTATATATATGCTTATGAATTATTTGCCTGCAAAAATACGGAAAATAATGTATATATTGATATCCTGGATTTCATTATCCCAATGACAGATCATCCAAATAAATAAAATTGACAAAATCCCGACTGTTTTTGATCTCATTCTCGTTTTAAACGAACCTTTTTTTCGTTTAAACCCAATAAAATCTCCGTTTAACTGAAATGTAAAAGAGTAGTAGTGGAGTTATGAAAAGGGTTTAAAGGATAATATTTGTTAAAGAATGTGATTTGTTTTTGTCTGGGAGGTCGGTTTATTTTGATTGGTGGGTTATGAATATTGTATATACTGTGTCATAAAGATTGTTTTAGTACGAATATTTAATCGTTTTGACTATTTTTCGTACGAGGCATAGGAGGCATTTATAAATCAATCTCAGAGTTTAATCTTTACTTTCTTTGACGTAAATAATGAGTGTAAAAAATAATTAGATCATAAATTCTTTCTATATTGCGCAATCTAGCACATCAAATAAAATAACAGCCATGAATACTATTCTAGATAAAGTATCATCTACCATGAAACAGGTAATTACCATGTATCAGTCGGCTTGTTCTTTAGGGGATCTGCTGCTACATAAACAAGCAGAAGCATTATTAAATAAGATAATAAGCCAAATATCCGTCATAATGCCTATGCAATTGGGCAATGGTATATTAGGAATAGCTTGTGGTGCTATTTATTTACATTATCACCATTATGTGGAAGGTGATATAGATGATTCTCTTTCAGAAATAGATCGGCAGATACTAATAAAATTGGATAATTATCTTAAAGGATCCTATCTACCATGGGCCGATTGGTTATATTATTTAAGGCTTCGTATCCTGTGTGAGAGATCGCCAAAAAGAAGGTTGTCCGAATTACGAATACATCAAGGTATAATTCTTTTATTTGATCACTTAGTTGAGGAATATCGAAGTGGATACATATTATCAGATTCAGAAATAGAAGAAATAAGGGCTTTACATTCAATGGGAATTTGTCCCTTACGAACTGGAGATTTACTTAGAGACTATGAAAAAGTGTGTTTTATTATCCCGGTACGGATTGACTCCAAGGAGCGTGAACGTAATTTGGATTTTGTAGTAGAACAATTAAGTCGAATAAAAAATGGAGAAATCTGTATCATAGAAGGAGACAGTCGGCAACATTATATGTTAAAACGTACCTATCCCAATGTATATTACCGGTTTATAAAGGATACTGATCCTGTTTTTTATCGTACACGTTATCTAAATGATGCCATTAGGCAAGTGCGATCATTGATTGTTGGCATTTGGGATACAGATGTATACGTTTCGGATTGTCAAATACAAGAAGCAATAGAAGCAATTAAGACAAAGAAAACAGTATTTAGTATTCCTTATAATGACCGGACTGTGATGTTATCACCGGAAAGTACAAATCGATTTATAATGGAGAAGACAGAAACGACTTTGCTTTATGAATATTTAGTGACTCATAGTTGCGGAGGCGCTTTTTTTGTAAACCGTAGTGTGTATGTCCAAGCTGGCGGAGAAAATGAACATTTTTATGGTTGGGGACCGGAAGATTTAGAACGCGTCAAACGAATGGAAATATTGGGATATTCGGTTACTCGGATAAAAGGTGACCTTTATCATCTTTACCATCCTCGAGGGAAAAATTCTCGTTATGCAAGTGAAAAATTGGAAATAAGAAATCGGGAAGAGTTTTTGAATATCTGTAAAATGGAGGTTGTCGAGTTGAGAGAGTATATTTCAACATGGGGCGATCGTTCTTCTATGAATCAGTTTATAGAAGGTTATCGGTTGGAGGAGAAGCGTAAAGCTGAAACTGACTTTTGGAAACAAGAGATCAGTCAATATTTACTATGGTATGATAATAAAATCTCTTATTTATATAATACACCAGCTCCTTTATCCGAACAGAAAATAATTATAAAAGATAATCCGATTTATTCTGCGATCCTGACGTGGACGGAATTACATCAACAACCTAAATACTTACATGATTTACAATTGCATTCTTCCATCTTTACAGGTAAAAAAGTATTGGATATCGGTGCCGGTCCGATACCTAGTGGCATCTGCTTTGAGGGATGCGAGTTGTATGCGGTAGACCCATTGATGTCGGATTATTGCAAGTTGGGATTTCCGCATCATCTATATCCTCAAGTCCGTTTTATAGAGGCTTATGCTGAACGATTACCTTTTGACGATCATTTTTTTGAAGTTATTATATCAGTCAATGCCATTGACCATGTAGATGATTTGGTAAAGGTATCCAAGGAGTTACAGCGAGTTGCCAAATCGGATTGTCTTTTTGCGATTCATACACATTATCACGAGGCTACAGTTTGTGAACCTATTGAAATAAATGATGAGATATTCGGAGATTTATTTAATTGGGTAAAAGGTCTTCGGATAGCGAATAAAACAAAATGCTCATTTAGTTCGAAGGTCGGTGAAGATGAATGGTATGTGTTATGGAGTAACATAAAAAAATAACGAAAAATGATATGAAAATACCACTAAATATACATCCTGATATTTTGTATGCGATTCGATTATTATCAAAAAGGAGAACAGAGAATATGGATAAGGCAATATCTATCATAAAGAATACCGTATCCGATTATGATACTGATCGCTATCCGGATTATTCGACAGGTTTGGCAGGGATAGGGTATGGAATTCAATATATGATTTGTACAGGTTTGATAGATGCGAATGGAGATGAAGTTCTTTCGGAATTTGATCGATATCTTTTTTCTACTGTCTGTTTACAACAGCATACGGACTTTAGCCATGCTACAGGCTTGCTGGGAATTGCTTCTTATTTTTTTGCCAGGCTAGAGGATCCTGGTGCTAACGATGAAAATTTGTCTACAGTAACGAATAGAACCATATTATTATCCATATTAGATATTTTATTAGCGAAGTTTGGAGTGAACGGATATTCTTCCTTCGAAAAGAAAGTAAAACCGCCGTCGAGTCTGCAAGAGCGGTCTGATATAGAAATGTTTATTCGAAAGTTTATTTCTCATGATATTTGTAATGAATTGGCATTGAAATTATTGAATAAAATAAAGCAAAATGAATCTTTGTCTGTAATGGTAAGTGATCAACCGATCGAAATAAATATGAGTGATGCCACAATTATCATACCAATACGTGCAGACAGTAATATACGAATTCAAAATTTGCAGACAATAATACGATTGTATACCGATTTAACAAATGCACATTTCATTATTCTAGAAGCAGATCAGATTCAACGCGTTCATTTAAATGATAGTGAACAGGTAAGATATCTGTTTCAAAAAGATGAAAATCCGATATTTTACCATACACATTACCGGAATGAGCTGATTAAGTTGGCCGAAACTCCTATTGTCATTGTATGGGATACAGATATATTAGTACCTGTAGTACAATTATACAAGTCTGTAGATGATATTAGAAAATGTCGAGCTGTATTATCTTATCCGTATGACGGCATTTGTTATACCCTCTCTCCCGATCTTAGCAATCGATTTCGGCAAACATTGGATTGGAAGGAATTAGCAAAGAAAAATAAGTGTCAAATGATGTTCGGTCAACTGACTGTTGGAGGCCTGTATGTAATTAATCGTGAAAAATATATGCAAGTTGGCATGGAGAATGAATATTTTGTCGGTTGGGGGCCGGAAGATGTGGAGCGTTTGAAACGGCTTACTTTATTGGATATACCTGTTTCCCGTGTGAGTGGTTGTATATATCATTTATATCATCCAAGAGAGTTGAATTCAGGTTATGTAAATCAATCTCGGAGTTTGACATTAAAGAAAGAACTCCTTCGAATATGCAGAATGGATAGAAGTGATTTATTTCGAGAAATTGCAACTTGGAAATGGCTAGTTTGATATTTGCTTTATTTAACATAAATGGCGGGCGCAAAAATGCTATGAATAATAAATTATTTTTATATTGCACAATCTGGAATTAAAGTAACCTTCATATGCCATTATTATATGAAACACGTTGGAATATATATATTTCTGTCCCTTTTTATAACCGTTACTATAATAAGAGGTAATGAAAAAGAGATTACTCCGGATTCTATTCCCGAATTCTTTTTGCAGCAACAAAACATTTTTCCTCAGGAGAAAATTTATGTTCAAACAGACAAGTCTAACTACTTGGTCGGCGACACTATTTGGTTTAGAGCTTTCCTGGTAGATGCCTGTATGCATACTCTATCCACATTGAGTAATTTCGTGTATGCCGACTTGTTGGATCCGCACAACCGATTGGTCGATAGAATTAAGATAATAAAAGAGAATGGGATCTTCCAAGGATATCTTGACTTGCCGGAAGATTTACATAGCGGAGATTATCGCCTGTGTGTTTATACCCGATATATGTATAAGGAGCAGAAAGAATACTTGTTTCAGAAGAAATTGACTATTGATAATTACATTTCTATGCGTTATTCGGTGGAATCCGTCTTTAAGTCCGGAGATAAAAAAGGAGAATTGATAGCCGATTTACATTTTAAAGAGTTTAACAACGGGAAATCAATTATACCGGATAAAGTTGAGTTTTACGAAAAGGAAGATAAAGTACGACAAGTGCCAACCGTTCAGGACGGGCATTTCGTGTTTAAGTTGGAGGATACTCCACCGGAGAACATGCTTCATTTTCAATATACGATCGGTGGACGTACACAAGGGCAATACATATATATTCCAGCATCGAAAAAAGACTATGATGTATCTTTCTTTCCGGAAGGAGGGGAGTTGCCTGGCGGTACCCAGTCACGAATCGCTTTTAAAGCTTTAAACACCGATGGTCTGGGAGAGGATATAAGGGGAGTGGTTTTAAATAGTCTGGGCGATACGGTAGTGAAGGAATTCCGTTCCTTGCATCTGGGAATGGGAATCATCCGTTTTTTTTATGACCCATCTCTTAGTTACTATATGGTCTGTTGGAACAGGCAGGGACTAAAAAAAGAATATACGTTGCCCTCTGTGACACCGAACGCCTGTACGCTTTCGGCTTATTGGCGGAAAGACAATCTTTATATTTCAATCAATAAGGATAGCAGAAATACGACAAATAAACCGTTATACCTGACTATCCTGTGTCGTGGTAAAATCCTATACAGTAAAAGATGGGAAAAGTATTGGGAAGACGGAAATTCTCTTCGTTTTTCTCAAAGATCGTTTCCGACAGGTGTATTACAGCTTCTGTTAACGGATGAGAATAATCTCCCATTAAGTGAACGATTGGTTTTCAGTCTCAACAAAGGAGAAAAAACGGTCGTGAATTTTCAAACAAATAAGAAGTATTACAGTAGTCGTGAACAGGTAAAAGCCAAGATTGAGGTTTTAGATCAACAAAACATCCCCCTGTCCACCACATTATCCGTATCGGTAACAGATCCAAATGTCGTAAGAATGGATACAGGAATGAATATCCTTTCCACTCTATTATTGACATCGGAGTTGAAAGGATATATTGAATCACCAGCCTATTATTTTTCAGGTGACTATGCCGAAAAGCAAGAAGAGTTGGATGCTTTGTTGTTGACACAAGGATGGAGCCGTTATAAAATAGCGGAAGTACTACAAGGTAAGGCGGGAATTCCGGGAAGTAGCCCTGAAACGTTCCAACAAATCAAAGGAATGCTGTATCAGGGAATATCCCAAAACAAGCCGGCTCCTAATTATCCTGTCCGCCTGTTTGCGACAGCGAGCGAGAAATTTGTGGAAAGTGAAACGCAGGAAAACGGTTCTTTCTGTTTTGACAATATCTTGTTTGCTGACGGTACGATCTTTGTAGTACAGGGAAGTACGCCGAAAGGGAAAAGTCAGGTTTTGCTGGAAGTCGAAAAAGATTCCCTGGGAATAACGGTAAATCCTTTTCCATTAGCGGTAAGAGAACCAGAAAGAGAGTGGATACAAGCAGAAACAGAGAAAAAAATTCAAATACTCAGTCAAGGAGATATCGCACGTACATACCAATTGGGTGAGGTGGAAGTAACGGCTTCAAGGATAAAAAAGAGACCATTTTTTTATATGTCAAAAAGTCCTTATTCTTCTGAATTCAATAAGTCTATTAGTGGAAAAGATTTAATAAATAGGTATCATCCAGGCAGTGTGATGGAGATGCTTCAACATCTAACCGGTGTATCTATTTGGAGGGATGGACCAACAGTTTATCCTTATATTCCATCTGAAAATCCTTTTAATGCAATACCTCCTCCTCGTGCATATTTATTGATGGACAATGTGCCGATAGATGCAAATGAGTTAAATGCCCTGATGCCGCAATACATAGCCGAAATGGAAGTTGTAAAAGGTGGTCGTATCGCAACAATGGGAGCAAATGGCGTAGCTGGAGCCATACTTATAACAACGAGTATGCTCCCTGTTGATCAGAAAGTTGTTTCACCAACAAATATTCAGACAATAGCGCCTATAGGCTATCAGGTTATAAAAGAATTTTATTCGCCGAAATACGAAGCAAAAGAACAAAAGAATTACTCGCAAAGAGATAACCGTTCTACGCTTTATTGGAGTCCGGATGTTCGGACAACAGAAAGTAAATCCGGCGAATTTCAGTTTTATACGTCTGATCAGACATTCTCTCCTTATGTGATCGTATTGGAAGGATTATCTGAGGAAGGGAAATTGATCTATTGGAAGGGAGAGATTTCTGTAAAGTAAAAAGACTAAATTTATATATTT
This sequence comes from Parabacteroides sp. ASF519, assembly GCF_000364265.2. Taxonomy (NCBI): domain Bacteria; kingdom Pseudomonadati; phylum Bacteroidota; class Bacteroidia; order Bacteroidales; family Tannerellaceae; genus Parabacteroides; species Parabacteroides sp. ASF519. The sequence continues at coordinate 958,557 of NZ_AQFV02000006.1, forward strand.
TATAAACTAATAAATTATTACAAACATGGGGAGTTTAGGTAAATTGAAATTAAATGATTCTCAGCGAGTAATGCAAGATGATGAGATGAAAGCTGTTATTGGTGGCTATACAGATTATGGAGGACATGTTGTTGATTATGGAGGTTGTACTCCTGATGCAGGTGTTTGTCAAGGTTCTTGTCCGGATTTTACTTATAATGATTCGAAGGGTATTCCTAGGTCAATGCCTAGATATTGTGTTCCATTAAACCATGTAAATGGTCCTGCTGTTAGTTGCGTATGTGCTACCAAAGATGCAACAGGTCCATGGGGATAGGTTTCCAATAAAAAATGGGAAGATGTGTTAAAAGTCTACGTTCCTTAATGGCTTTTTGACACATTTTCCAAATATTTTCTGTGATTTATGATCGATCGAAAAGAATTTTTACTCTCAAAAATTGCTGATAATTTATTAATCAGAAGTAGTTTTGAGGAAAATTTAGGACTTCTTCATGGAAGAATGGGGATTATTCTTTTTTTCTTCCATTATGCTTCTTATACAAAGAATAATCTCTACCAGCAAGTTGCAGAAGATTTGATTCATGATCTTTTTGAAGATATTCATAACGAATTGTCTTTTGATTTTAAAAATGGATATTGTGGTATTGGTTGGGGATTCGAATATTTGGCACAACACAATTTCTTATCTGATAATACCGGTGATCTATTAGAAGATATAGATTTGGAAATCATGAAAACTGATGTATATAGACTTACAGACGTAAGTTTAACTTCCGGTCTCTCCGGAATCTTACATTATGTATTGAGCCGCTTGTCAAATAAAATGTCATATTCTTTTTTTGATGAGATCTATTTAAATGATTTATATGAAGCAAGTAAAAATGTAATACGCAGGAATAGCACGAAAGAAAGTTTCGATCTTGCAAATTCTTTTATACTTTATAAAGAAAAAGGAATAATAAATTATTCTACAGACTTTCTTCTGGGAAATTTATTATCAAATAACCTTGAAGTGGATAAAATTGATCATAAGAAACTGGGATTAATAGATGGATATGCAGGTTGTGGATTAAATCTGATATTGAATGGATAAGAATGTCTACATATTAAATGAAACGTCTCTAGGAAATAATACAGGCGTTAATAGCTATATTAAACAGCTTGCAATCTATTTAACGAATAAGACTAATTTGAATGTTTATATTATAGATATATGCCTTGAACAAAAAGAATTTATTATTGAGTCGAAAAATTCTATATCTATTTATCATATTCCTATTCAATGGGAAATGTTGATAAAAAAGAAGAAGAGATACTATCGAAATATTTTTTATCTTTTAGAACCTTATTTAAAAAATACATCGGATAGTATATTTCTTGTTAATCTGTTTATACATGATGAAGTTATACGATTGCTCAAAGAGAAGTACTATAATATAAATATATTTTTTGTTGTTCACTATTTAGATCTTAATTACCTGGCAAAATGGGATACAAATATTCTAAATGACCTTTCTTCTTTAGAGGACACTATTGTCGATAAATTTAATATTCATCAACTAATAGAACGTGATAGGTTTATTTTCAATCATGTAGATAAGATCATCTGTTTATCTGAAGAAACGAAGAAGTTGTTGCAAACTTATTATCAATTAACAGAAAATAGAATATCTATTGTTTACAATGGATTGAAAGATGAAGCGATTTTTATTTCTAAAATGGAAAAACAATTATTAAAAATGCGACTGTCATTTAATAAAGATGATCGGATTATCTTATATGTAGGGCGTTTAGATCCGTATAAAGGAATATTTGAATTAATTCAAGCATTTAAGCAAATCGTAAACAAGACTCCTAATACACGTCTTGTTTTAGTAGGAGGTGGCGATATTAGTTTGTTTTTGAAAGAGTGTCAGGGTTTTTGGAGTAAAATAACTTTTACCGGACTAATCGATAAAGAATATGTATATAAGTTCTATCAAATAGCGACAATTGGCGTATTACCATCATATACGGAACAATGTAGTTATGCCGCTATTGAAATGATGATGCATGGATTGCCACTGATAGGAACAACTGCCGGTGGTATATCCGAAATGATCGAAGAGGGTAAAACCGGATATAAAATACACTTAAAAGAGGAAGATAATAAAAAAATACTAAATATAAACGAACTTGCTATTAAAATAGAAGAATTATTGTATGATGAAATAAAAAGATCTTTTTTTTCCAGGTATAGTAGAATGCGATATGAAAAATATTATCAGTTAAATATTATGGGGAATGAAATGGAGAAAATAATATATGGAAAATAACTTGTTGACTGCATTTTTAAAAGTGTTGAAAGTAAAACATACAAATGTATATAGTCAGAAATACTTTGAAGAACATCCCTATAATAATAGTTTATACGGACTTTCTACAATGCTAACTCATTATCGTATAGAAAACAGAGGGGTACGGGTGAAAGATATTTCAATAGACAATTTACCTCAAACTCCTTTTGTTACTAGTATCGGTAAGAGTTTTGTAATTGTTCTTGAAATTGCAAATGCAGAAGTAAAATGTCTATGGAATGATAAGAAGATCAATTTTACAATTGATAGTTTTCTGAAAGAATGGAACGGAATTGTTTTAATAGCTCAACCTGATGATTTATCGATAGAACCGAATTATTCAAAGAATAGAAGAAATGAGATATTCAAGAGATTATCCAAATCTCTGTTATTTTTATCTGCGATGTCATTTCTATTATTTTTCTATATTGATTATAGTATATATCTGAATATAAAAACAAGTATTTTATTGATATTGAGTCTGATAGGGGTATACATAAGTTTTTTGTTATTATCAAAAGAAATCAATGGATACAATCGGTCTGCTGATTATATATGCTCCATGTTAAAACAGGGAGATTGTAATAATATTTTGACATCTGAATATTCGCAGCTATTGGGAATAATAAGTTGGGCTGAAATTGGATTCAGCTATTTTGTATTCAATTTATTAGTAATTCTATTGAATCCCAGTTGGGTACGTTATTTATGCATCATGAACCTCTTTACACTCCCATATACGTTTTGGAGTATATGGTATCAAAAATACAAAATGAAGACTTGGTGTATACTTTGTCTTTCTGTTCAGTGTATATTAGGGAGTTATTTTATAACAGGACTATTTTCTGGTTATTTGACTTTTGTAAATTTCAATTTTATCGGATTCGGCATAGTCGGATGCTTATTTATTTTCTGTATAATCATTATAAATTTATTGTCTACATTATATCAACAGGCAAAACAAAAGAGAATACTTACATATAAAATAAATGCATTGAAAATCAATGAAGGTGTTTTTGTTACTTTATTAAAACAACAGCCCTATTATTCTGTGTCTGCAGATGATTCCAATATTCTTTTTGGAAATCCGGATGCAAAATTTAAAATAACAATTTTCTCAAATCCTCATTGTTCTCCTTGCAGGAAAATGCATACTCGTGTTAAAGTACTATTAGAGGCTAGAAACGATATCTCTGTACAATACATATTTTCTTCATTCAATGAATCTCTGGATATTTCAAATAAGTTCCTTTGCTCTGTTTATATAAATAAACCAATAGAGGTAGCCTCTCTCATCTATGATGAATGGTTTAGTAATGTTTCCCATACAAGTCAAGAGATATTTGACAAATATAAATTGGATTTGGAAAGCGTTGTGGTACAGGAAGAATTTGACAGACATATTAAATGGAAAAAAGTAACAGGAATTAGTGCAACCCCTACAATATTAGTAAATGGATATCAACTACCCACTCATTATGCTATAGAAGATTTGCTTTATTTAACAAAAGCAAATATATAAGCAACTATTCAGTAATTAATGAAAGTTTCTTGAACTATCTCACGATAGCTTCATAAGGTCTTTTACAATCAATAAATAACTTTCGAAGTAATTATTGTTTCTTTTACCTGTGTATCAAGCCTGAATGATCTTAATGCCCAATTGGTTCTGGAATATTGAAAGTTTATTTTAGGGGGTAATACATGAACTCAACCGCAAACCTCAGAATGAAGAAAAATTGTTGGTGAGTGGATTTATATGGAAAATATGAAAGTCCATATACCCTCCTTCTCTTTTTTTGCGCCTTTAATTATGATGGGGAAGTTTTTCTACTCATAAATTAAATAAATGGTGCAAATAGAAAACTACATACAATCTTTTCTGAATGGTACTTTAGATGCTGAAGGCCATGTTACATTGAAGCAATGGATCAAAGAAGCTCCGGAGAACAGAACTTATTTCCATGATACGGTTGCTGTCTGGAAAGCAGGCGGTATTGTATCTAATGCGGATGATTTTAATGTAGAAAAAGCTATTAGCAAATTTAAAAAGGAAAATAAATCATCCAACCGGATAAACTTCTATAAGTATGCATTCAGAGTTTCTGCTGTGGCGATTGTCTTTTTGCTCTGTGGTATTTCTTCTCTATTCTTTTTATGGCAATCGGAGAAAACGGCAGTGGAAGCGGTTGAGGAATACAAAGAATATGTAGTAGAGGTTCCTGCTGGGGCAAAATCTAAAGTTACATTCCCGGATGGCTCTGTTGTTTGGTTAAATGCCGGAAGTAAAGTTAAATATGATTCGAATTTTGCGAAGGAATCAAGAAATGTGGCATTATCGGGGGAAGGATATTTTGAAGTAAGTAAGAATGAAGAATTACCCTTTGTGGTGAATACCGGCAATTTATCAGTTAAAGTACTCGGTACAAAGTTCAATCTGAAATCCTATGAAGAAGACTCTGAGGTGAAAGTAACCCTCAAAGAAGGAGCGGTAAGGGTCGGAGATTTTCTGGCCGATGCCGCCCCGGTCGTGCTGAAACCGAACCAGCGGTTCACATTAAGGAAGGCAGATCTGGCAATGCAAGTCGATTTGGTGGATGCCAGCCATATAGAGAACTGGCGGAATGGAGCGATGATATTTGACAAAGTGTCGTTGGAAGAAATAGCTAAAGAACTGCAACGCCTGTATGATATACCTGTCCGGATAGAGAAAGAATCTTTGAAGAGGATAGTTTACTATTCGGATTTTCAAGAGAACGTAACCGTCGAAAAAGTTTTGGAAATATTATCCTCCGGAAATAAATTCAGATATGAGGTAAAGCCGGAACTTATTAGAATTTATAAATAACATTAAGTCTAATCTTTAAAATGAATGTGAATGAAGTAAAAGCAAATCTAACAAAAGGGGTAATAACCGTAGATACCCCATTTCTTAAGTAATTAAAAGTTAAATCTTAAACAAGTGAAGTATGAAAAAAACATTTAGAAAATCTGTTCAGGACTTATTGGCTACAAGAGCAGGACGTCTGGCCAATCTTGCCGGTGTATTTCTTGTTGCCGGGACGCTTACATTAAGTGCAAGCACGTATGCGACTGAACATATGCTTTCCTTAAATCTTAAAAATGCCACGATTCGTGAGGCTATTGAATCCATCAAGAGCCAAAGTGAATTTTCATTCAGTCTGGATGTGAAAGACCTGAATCTGGATGAAAAAGTGTCTGTTTCTCTCGATAATAAATCGATCAATGAAGTATTGGCTGTGTTGTTTAACGGACGGAATGTACGGTATGAAATCAACGATCGTCATATTGTGATTACTCGTGCCGGAAAAGTTGGACCGGAGTCAGTGATGCAACAGACTAAACGGATCACTGGTCGTGTTTTGGATGCAAATAATGAACCTGTTATCGGGGCAAACGTAGTAGTGGATGGAACGACAATCGGTACGGTTACAGATGTGGACGGAAACTTTACATTGGATGTTCCTGACGGAGCTACATTGAAGATCTCCTATATAGGTTATATAGAACAAACTATTCCGGTTGGAAATAAGTCGGTTATCTCTGTTATCTTGAAAGAAGATTCACAGGCTTTGGATGAAGTCGTTGTGGTTGGTTTCGGTACGCAGAAAAAATTGAATCTGACAGGTGCGGTAACGGCTGTAACCGGTGAAGAGATGTCTAAACGTCCGGTAACGAATACGGCGACAATGTTACAGGGGCAGGTTCCTGGGTTGCGTGTAAATCAAGGACTGGGTACTCCGGGGGATGAGTCTACTTCTTTCCGTGTACGTGGTCAGGGTACTTTCTCAAGTGCAGGTTCCGATCCGTTGGTTTTAATTAATGGTGTTCCCGGTAGTATTTCCAATCTGGACCCGAGTGTAATTGAAAGTGTTTCGGTACTGAAGGACGCTGCATCTGCTGCGATCTATGGTGCTCGTGCAGCGAATGGGGTGATTCTTGTTACAACTAAACAGGGGGCGGACCTGGGGGATGGTAAAGCTCATATTTCATATCATGGGAACGTAGGTTTATATAATCCGACTCGTATGTATGATCTGGTGACTAACTCTGTCGAATATATGGAATTATATAATTTGGCACAGAAAAATTCAGGTACGGGCAAAGCTTATACACAAGAACAGATCGATGCATATCGAAATGGCGGAGGAAGTGACCAGTATCCGAATTTCGATTGGCTCGATTATATGTTCAGGACGGCTGTCGTACAGAATCATAACTTGTCCGTTGCAGGAAATTCAGGGAAAACAACTTATAATGTAGCTTTGAATTTTGTAAATCAACCGGGTACATTAAAAGGGTTTGAATATCAGAAATATAATGCGACGGTAGATTTGACTTCTCAGATTACTGATTTCATCAAGATCGGTACTTACACCAGTATGATGTATGGAGATCGTACTCAGCCGCGTCAGGGACAGGATGATGTTTTGTTGTCAACGATGTCACAAGCTCCGACTTATATGCCGTGGTTGCCGGATGATGGTTCCGGAGTGCGTCGTTGGACAGGCTCTGCTTATCCGCATGAAGATCATAATAAAAATATGCCTGCCATTATTGCATCGAATACATCAAAGAAATTCCAGAATTTTGACATTAATGCTCAATTATGGGTTGAAGTGAACCTTGCAAAAGGTTTGACATGGCATACAAAAGGCGCCGTTCGTTTGGAGTCTAATAAATCAAAAGAATGGGGTGGTTCGGATGAACCTGTCTATGATTATCATACAGGTGTGAAGACTGGAAATCTGGATAAAGGAAGTAATGGTCTGACAGTGGAAGATCAACGTCGTTTTTATCAGAATTTGTATACGTATTTAAAATATGATTATACAACTCCGAATACCGATCATAATTTTAGTATTATGGCAGGTTACAACCAGGAGTCAGAGAAATATGAAACGTTAAAAGCTTATAGGAAAGAGTTTGCTTTTGATCTGCCGGTTATCGATGCAGGTTCTAATGCAAATTGGTCTAATGGGGGAAAACAGGAAGAATGGGCTATTCAGTCTGTATTCGGCCGTTTGAACTATAACTTTAAAGAACGTTATTTGTTTGAAGCAAATATGCGTTATGACGGTACTTCCCGTATTTCTTCTGAAAACCGCTGGGGTATCTTCCCGTCTTTCTCTGCCGGTTGGCGTCTTACGGAAGAAGATTTTATTAAAAACTTGAATTTGACTTGGTTGAATAATGCCAAATTGCGTGCATCTTGGGGACAATTGGGTAATCAGAATATTGGTTTGTATCCTTATCAGGCTATGATAGAAAGTGTTTCCAATTATCCGTTTGACAAGAAAACAGAAACAGTCGGTTATCAGCAAAAAGCTTATGCAAACCGTGATATTAAATGGGAAACAACGACTATTACTGATGTGGGTGTTGATTTACAGGTATTCAATGGTTTGAGTATGACTTTTGACTGGTATAAGAAAACCACTTCTGATATTTTACGTTCATCACAGGTGTCTTATTTATTAGGACTTTCTGCACCGACTGTAAATAATGGAGAAGTTGAAAATAAAGGTTTTGAAATTGCATTTAACTATAATAATATGATTTCAGACGGCGTTTTCAAAGGTTTGCAGTATAATGCTGGTGTCTATTTCGATCGTTCAAGAAACAAACTGACTCAGTTTGGTGCCGAAGAAATCGATGGGTACAAACTGAGAAGAGAAGGACTTCCTTATAATGAATATTATATGTTGGAATGTATCGGTGTTTTTGCTACGGAAGATGAAGTGAAAAATTCACCCAAACAGTTTAATGATAATACATTACCGGGCGACTTGAAATATAAGGATCAAAATAATGACGGTGTAATCGATAACGACGACCGTATTCCGATGTCCGGACGTTTCCCGGGTTTTGAATATTCAGTAAATGCCGGTGTAAGTTGGAAAGGTTTTGATTTATCCTTATTAGGACAAGGTGTTTCCGGAAAGAAATGGTATACAACTGATTGGGGGATGCAGCCCTTCCGCCAAGGCTCTGCTCCGACTCGTGAGTATATAGAAGGTATGTGGACAGAGGAAAATCCTTATAATGCAAAACATCCGAGATTGTATAACGATAATTTGGGTGGCAATAAGAATACAAGAGCAAATAGTTATTTCTTGCAGAGTGCCTCTTATTTCCGCTTGAAGAATTTGACTTTTGGATATACTTTGCCTAAATCTGTTACGGATAAGGTAAAAATGTCGAAAGTTAGAGTTTATTTCTCCGGAGATAATTTGTTGACATTTACAAAATATTATGGTTTGGATCCTGAACGTAATGATGACGGTCGTGCAGCCCAGTATCCGCAGAACCGGATTTGTTCATTTGGTTTAAATGTTGAATTTTAAAAGTAGAATGCAATGAAAAGAGTAATAAATATAATATTGGCTTCGGCTTTATTGGTGGGTTCTACGACATCTTGTAGTGATTTCTTACAGAAAGATCCTCCTTCTTCACCATCACAGTCTATTTTCTGGCAGAAGAAAAGTGATTTTGATTCAGCATTGGCAGGAAGTTTTTCCATGATGTATGAATGGCCCGGAGTTATGTCACAGATTGTGGCTTGTTTCGATAATCTGACAGATAACTCTATTTGTCAGCATAATGAGTCTACTTATGGTAGTTCACAAACGATTGCATTAGGTGATTTAGATCCGAATACCGGTGGATATGTTTCTTATATGTATGATCATTGTTACAGAGGCATTGCCCGTATTCATTTGGTCATGGAGAATCTGGAAACTTACCAGGGTGCGGATATGTCGGAAGCAGACAAGAGTTTTATTATGGCGCAATGCAAAGCGTTGAGAGCTTACTATTATTCTTGGTTGTATCAATGTTATCGGGAAGTTCCTTTGGTAACATCTTCTTTGACAACGGAAAATATGTATCAGCCGAAAGCTACCCGTGCTGAAGTGTATGCCCAGATTATAAAGGACTTTGACGAGGCGATAGCTGCTTTACCCGATAAGCCTTATTCCGATTCACAAATGAGCGGATATTTTACTCCGGGGGCGATGAAGGCGTTCAAGGCACGTCTAATGCTGGCCGAGGCTTATGATGACAATGGCAATGCGGATGCATCAAAAATGGGTGCAATCGTAACATTGCTGGAAGGTATTCAGGGGTATGAGTTAGCTGATAGAATGAGAGATAACTTTATTTCTGCACAACAATTGGCTTCTCCTGAAATCATGTTCTCTGTCCGTTATTTGGCTCCTAATACTACGCATAGTATGGACTTGTATTATGGGGCGTGGACAACATGTGGAGTAACCCGTGATTTGGTAAATGCATTTGAGTGTACAGATGGTTTGAAATGGGGCGAATCTCCATTGACTGCAACAGTCGATGAATCTTTGTTAGCAACGGGAGCTTTGTCAGATGCCAATAAGGCAGAAAGAGAAAAGTTATTCTCTGGTACAAATGGAGTTCATATTCGTGATCGTCGCTTGTATGAAACGGTTTGTCACAGTGGAGTAGCTCTTTTCCCGGATGAAGGATATGAAGAAAATGGACCTATTACAATAACAAATCAGATGCAGACTGGTTTTGGTATGATGAAATTACTTCAGCCGACAACAGAAATGCCAAGTTATTCAACGATCTCTGATGCAGATGTTGTTATTCTCCGTTATGCTGAAGTATTAATGATGATTGCTGAAGCTGAAAACGAAGCAAATGGACCGACTCAAAAAGTTTACGATGCTGTTAATAAAGTGCGTGTACGGTCAGGACAACCGGAGTTGCCTGCTGGTCTGACAAAAGATCAGATGCGTGAACGTATTCGTAACGAATGGCGTGTGGAATTTGTATTTGAAGGTCATCGCTATTTTCAGCTGAAACGATGGAAGTTAATGGATAAACTTGTGAATGGTGCGTCAGATCCTGCTTTGCCAACTTATGTAAAGGTCTTTAAGCCGGCATTCTATTATTTCCCATTACCACAAAGTGAAATTGATAAAGCCGGTGGCGTTTTGGTTCAGGATCCGAATTATAAATAAACCAATTCGTTAACAGTGATAGACAATACCGGATGAATAAATTTCTTTTATTCCATAAGTTGGGTATTGCTATTGAAAATTAACCGCTTTACATATGTACTATAGTGACTAAAAAAAACGGTCGTTTTTTCTAGTCATTTTTCATGTTGACCAGACAAAATCAATTCGGACATCTAAAAGTACTAAAAATCTGTGAGATACCATCTAATTGACAGCATAAAAATCAAAAGATTTTCTTGAAAAATAGTGACTAAAAAAAACGACCGTTTTTTCTAGTCACACATAGTTTTTACTAAAACTTTATGTGGTATGTATTGTGTTGATCTTTAAAGTAATACGGGGATTTATAGCAATATCTTTATTGTGTTATGATGGATACTCGTGATGAATTAGTGGAGTTGCAACAAGGAAACCATAAAATTTTTGAATGCTTATTCAAAAAGTACTATGTTTTTCTTTGCTATGAAGCACGTTCTTACATCACGGAAAAACACATCATTGAAGAGATTGTCGGAGATGTCTTCCGCTGGTTATGGGAGAACAGAGAAACGTTGGTCATTACAACTTCTATCCGGGCTTATCTGGTACGGGCTGTTCATAACGCTTGTTTGTCGTATCTGAGAAGAAATCAACCTGAATATATTGAAATTGATGACAATATAGCAGAAAGGAATACATTGTTTTCACTGGATGAATCTCCTCTCGATTATGTTCTCTCCAAAGAACTGATAGAGCGGGTTGGTAAAGCGGTGAAAGAATTGCCTCCTCAATATAAAAGGGTTTTTGAGCTTAGCCGATATAAAAATCTAACCTATGCGGAGATTTCGGAAGAAATGGGTGTTTCCGTGAATGCCGTTAAATTGTATCAGAAAAAGGCGTTGGCACAACTCCGGCAGGTTTTGAAAGAGTATTTACCGGCTTCTCCGGACTGATCGGATTGAAGTAAATTGTTATCATTCGGGCATAAATAGATCCTATTTCGTAGATTATTAACTTTTTTATGAACGAAAAGTAACATAATCTCAAAATATAAATGCATCTTTGTTGCGATAAGAAATGATCGGCTTATCAGTTGTCGGCTTGTTAACGCAACAACAATAATAAATACTTATGAAAAAGATTCTTATACTTATTGTTTTGTTGGGATTACTGTATCCTGACCGACCGCTTGCACAGAATAGTATCAAGCTGTATCCTTATCAAATGATCCCGTCTCATCATCCCGATTACCTGCGTCATCATGTGAAATCGCCGGATGCTTCTTTCTTTCATGACAAAATTCAATTTATAGCACTTCGTGACCTTTCCGGAGATTATAAACAAAAACTCGATCAGTGGGTGGATAAGGATAAGCTCGGGGATATTTTGTGGGTTTCCTATCCGCTGGTTTTTCAGGATAATTTGAAAGAGGTCGTTGCCGAGATAAAGAAAAGAAACCTGTATCTGTTTGACCTTTGGGGATATATCCCGGGTTCGGGGCCTGGCGGATATTGGACGCAGTTCGTTATTCCCGACGGTGTACTCGATCTTTTCGAGAAAGAACTGGGCGACCGTTGGCTGGGTATGGATAACGGTGAACAGGATGGCCGGTATGTCGGTAGTTTTGCTCCGCGAATGTATCCGTTGGGAGCAGACCGCAAACAACAATACTTTAACTTCCAGCGTCATTTCCAGGAAATGGGCGATCAGCTGGGGAATAAAATGGCAACTCTTGTCTCCCTGAACTTTGGACATTATTTCCTGAAAGAAGGAGTTTATACATTGATAGGGGCGGAAACGGCCCAGGGATTGCCTAACTCGCAGATTTATTATTCCTTTATCCGCGGAGCCGGTAAGCAATATGGCGTTAACTGGTTTGGTAATGCTTCCGTATGGAACCGTTGGGGATATAAGACATATGATTCGAATGCTACTGGTATAGATGATGACTACAACAGTGGCGGCCCGTTGAAAGGGACCTCGCTCGGATTGCTGAAACGGTTGATCTATACTCATTTGATGTACGATTGTGTGGCTGTCGGTTTCGAAGGGTCCATGCGGATAGACGACAAGAAGCTGAGTCCTATCGGCAAGATACAGCAGAGTGCGGTTAAATGGGTAGATAAATACGGTGATCCGGGTGTGATGTATACACCGGTTGCTTTGATGACCGATTTCTTTTCCGGCTGGTCTTTCCCGCGTCATCTATATTCCAGGCAGGCCTATAAAGTATGGGGGAATCTGCCGTATGAGTTGCCGGATTATCTGACGGACGGGATGCTCGATATTTTATATCCCGGTTATCAGGATGCTTCCTATTATAAAGATGAAAGAGGGTTTATTGCCCCTAATCCTTATGGCGATATTGCCGATTGTCTGATGAGTGATGCGCCTCAATGGGTTTTGCAGCAGTATCCGGTACTGGTCATTGCCGATGAGCTTCGTCCGGGAAAAGAAATCAACGATAAACTGGAAACTTATGTGAATGAAGGAGGACATCTGATTATCACTGCCGGTTCACTGAAAAACATGCCGGACGGAATTGCCGGTGTCCGTGCCGGAAACAAAACGACCGTGTGCTCAGGTCCGGTGACTTACAAAGGACAGTCGTTAAGCGAACGTGTTCCTTATACGTTGGCTGAGTTGATTTATCCGGCATCTGCGACAATTCTGCAAAAATCTAACGAACTGCCGGCCGCTATCGAGTTGAATGCCGGAAAAGGAAAGATTACTGTTATCGCATCACCTTACGGTGTTACCGAACAACCGCAATGTGAACTTCCTGTCAAGGTGAAGGAAGAAATGCCGCTGGATAAACCCTACCCGATATTAAATCATGTGAAAGCATTGATGGGAGATATTTTCTCTTCCGTACAACTGTTCGAAACCAACCCGGAACTGAGCCTTGTAACCTGTTCCAGAGGCAATGGCGAATATACTGTTCTGATATCCAACGAACATTGGACACCGAAGGAGTTTTCCATCCGGACAAAGACCGGAAAGATTGTTTCTATCAAAGAATTACCGACAGACTGTTCGGAAATGAAAGCCGTTGGATATACGCCTAAAGTGGCTGTGAATACCTCCTTCGGTAAAAATACCTCCAATACGATTGCCGGCGGTAATGTGCGCGTTTTCCGTGTCCGGTTGAATCATGAAGCGGATATAACCGTTATGCCGGAAAGTACCCCGGTGCCGAATGTTACGGGGCGTTCGCTTGTTTTACGCAATATCTCGGATGTAAAGGAAGAGATTTTGTCGCGTCCGACTTTCTTCGAACATTATGACCGTGTGGTGATTGACTGGCGTTATCTGAATAATAAGGAAAAAGAAACGTTGAAGCATGAATCCGGTTGGTTGGGACGCCAGAAATTGAAAATAACGGTGGATTTGACTTCTGGATTGAATCTGTATCCTGATTTGAGGATCGTAAATAATGATCTTCCTTTCTATCAGAAGAGCATGGATATCATGAAGCGTGTTATTGATAAGATGGAAATATTGGGTGCCGATGAATTATTGATTTCTACCCAGCGGACCATTGAAAATAATTATACGATGGAACAGTTCTATGCTTCTTTGAAAGAATCGTTCCTGGTTTTGTCTGATTATGCTGCGGAAAAGAATATCCGATTGGTATTGCGGCAAGCCGTTTCCCGTACCCCGGATACCATAGAGGGGTTGCGGAAACTGGTGAATGAGGTGAACCGTCCGAACTTTACCCTGGCTCCGGCTTTATCTTTGTTGTTGAACGATGAAGCGAACCTGGACGGTAATCTTTCCCGGTTGAAACAGATGGATATAAAGGATCTTCTTATTTCCGTCCCTGGAAAAGATATTCACAATCAATTATGGAATACGAATGCTCCGCTTTATAAATCCGGGCAGACAGAAACTATACGTAAGATATTATCTGCATTCCCGGATGCGCATTATATTATGGATGGTCTGTATAATTCGCAGGATGAAGAATATCTGGACGGAAAAGAATTAGACAAACTTGTTACTAAAAAATAATCGCCTATGTGGAAGAAATTATTGATTACAGGATGTATGGCTTTCTGCCTGTTGGGGGGAAGCGTGTTATCTGCACAACCGAGTTGTGAGACAAAAGAAGAAGTTACGTCCGAACAGCTGAACAGGACGAAGAAAGGCCTGGACGCTATGATGAAAGAGTTGAAGAACAACTCCTGGTATCAGTCTGAATTGAATAAGGTAGCATCGTTGGCTACACCGTCCGAACAGATGCAGGCTTATAAGAGTCTGGCCGGCCGTTTGATTTCCGTACTGGAAATACAGGCCGAACTGGAATGGATGAAACCGGAAGCTATTCAGGAGGCTTTGGGTATCATGAAAAAGAGTTCGGGTTTTGATGTAAATCTGGCTGAAAAACGTTTCAGTGAATTGAAGTCTCTGCTGGCCGGAGGTTTTGCCGGAATCTATACCGGAGATCAACAAGCACTCGACAAGGCTAATAAGGCGTTGGCTCTGAAACGCGAGTTGATGCTGATGAGCCCGGATGTGAATGTCGATAAGATGTTGACCGTTAAATTCAATTTAGGAGAACGGGCCAACTTTGTCGGAGCCGGAAGCCTGGGTATCCAGCCGAACAACTGGTCGAATCTTAGCTCTGCCAGCCGTAAGAATTTTAAGGCGGAACTGGTGGAATTGTCCGGCCTGAAAAGCGGAAACCTTCAGGAAAAGACGGTTTATAAACCGGCAGTAGACGGTTCCTCCGTGACCGACCTGGTGTTGAACTGGGATGGGAAACGCTTGATGTTTACAGCATTGGATACGACACGTAGATGGCAGGTGCACGAAATCAATCTGGAAGGCGGCAATGCCCGGCAGGTAACCAACATTCCGGAGCCTGACCTGGAGTTCTTTGATGCGACCTATCTGCCCGACGGACGTATGCTGGCGATCTCTAATATCGGTTATCAGGGCGTACCTTGCGTAAACGGTAGTGATGCGGTGGGTAATATGGTTTTATATGATCCCAGTAACGGTGACCTGCGCCGTCTGACATTCGATCAGGATGCGAACTGGCATCCGGTAGTGATGGCAAACGGTAAGGTGATGTATGTCCGTTGGGAATATACGGATTTGACTCACTATTTCTCCCGTATCGTGATGCATATGAATCCGGACGGAACCGAGCAGAAATCGTTATATGGTAGCGGTTCCATGTTCCCGAACAGTATCTTCGACGTGCAGCCGCTACCGAAGCGGACGAACCGCTTTGTCGGTGTTATCTCCGGTCATCATGGGGTAGCCCGTTCCGGCCGTCTGATGATTTTCGATCCGGCAAAGAGCCGTAAGGAAGAGAAAGGTATGATACAGGAATTGCCGTTCCGTGGCCGTCCGATTATTCCGGAGGTAAAAGATGAACTGGTAAACGGTGTGTGGCCGCAATTCATCAAACCGTATCCGCTGACCGACGAGACTTTCCTGGTAACGGCCAAACTGTCTCCGTACAGCCGTTGGGGAATCTATCTGGTGGATATTTATGATAACCTGACATTAGTTGCCAATGCCGACGATGCCGGTATGATCTATTCCGTTCCGGTGAAAAGTACTCCGGTTCCTCCGGCAATCCCGGATCGTATCAAACCGAATGAAAAGGAAGCGACTGTCTTTATCCAGGATATTTATGAGGGGGAAGGACTGAGAGGCGTTCCCCGCGGACAGATCAAGTCATTCCGTGTCTATGCGTATGAATATGCTTATCGCAGAACGCTGTCCGACCATTATAATCACGGTATCCAGGCCGGATGGGATATCAAGCGTCTGCTGGGAACCGTTCCGGTAGAAGAGGATGGCTCTGCTATCTTTAAGATTCCGGCCAATACGCCTGTCTCCCTCCAACCGCTCGATGCGGACGGACGTGCCGTACAATGGATGCGTAGCTGGCTGACCGGTATGCCGGGCGAAGTGGTATCCTGTGTGGGCTGCCATGAAGATCAGAACACCATTCCGGTTCCGAAAAGGGTTGCTGCATCTACCCGTAAGCCGCATGAATTGAAGATTGCCGATGGTGGTGTCCGTTCTTATACCTTTAAATATGAGATACAACCGATTCTCGACCGTGCCTGTGTGGCTTGCCATGATGGAAGCAAAGCCGGCCGGCCGAACTTTAAAGATACGACCTCGGTCGGTATAACCGACTGGAGCGGTACGCGTTATTTCCAGAAGAGTTACCTGGCCTTCCATCCGTACGTAAACCGGCAGGGACCGGAAGCGGATATGTATGTGATGACTCCCTACGAATATCATGCTTCTACCAGCGAAATCGTCCGTATGTTGGAACGTGGCCATTACAATGTGAAACTGACTGATAACGAATGGGATCATCTCACGATGTGGATCGATATGAACGCTCCGGGACGTGGCGAATTTGATGCTGATCCGTTGAATGGATACGAACAGTACGGCCGTCGCCTTGAACTGACCAATAAGTATGCGAACGGTGCCGGTGCCGACTGGCGCAAGGAACTGGCTGATTATGCAAGTTTGCTGAAAAGCAAGGGAGAGATCAAACCCGAATTGCCGGAAAAGGTTGCTCCTGTCAAGCATAAAGAGGTAAAGATGAAAGGCTGGCCTTTGTCTGCCGACGATATTCAGAAGATGTTGTCGAAAGAAAAATCGTTACGCAAGGAAATAGAGGTTGCCGATGGCGTGAAGATCGCCTTTGTCCGTGTTCCGGCAGGTAAATTTGTAATGGGTACGAATGACGGTTATCCTGATCAGGCTCCTGAATTTAAGGCAGAAGTGAAGAAAGGCTTCTGGATGTCTGAAAAGGAACTGACCAATGAGCAGTATAATGCACTGGTTCTCGACCACGACAGCCGTATCTACGCACAGTTCTGGAAAGACCATACGACTCCCGGTTATCCGGCAAATAAACCGAACCAACCGGTCATTCGTGTAAGTTATGAGGAAGCGGTGAATTATTGCCGGATGCTTTCAGAAAAGACCGGCCTGAACGTGCAGCTTCCTACCGAAGTCCAGTGGGAATGGGCTTGCCGTGGTGGTAGCGACCAGCCTTTCTGGTATGGTGCTATGGACGCAAACTTCGGACCGTATGAGAACCTGGCCGATGTACAGTTGGAAAAGATGGCCGTTACAGGTATCGATCCCCAACCGATGGAGAAGGATAATCCCTGGTTCCCGTATTATAACTATATGCCGAAGGTTGAAACGGTCAACGACGGTCTGATGATCCCGACGGAAGAATATACCTATAAGGCAAATCCGTTCGGCCTGATCAACATGCACGGAAACTTACAGGAATGGACCCGTTCGATCTATGCTCCGTATCCTTATAATGACAAATCTCAGGAAACCCTGGAAGCTAAACAGGTAGTTGCCCGCGGCGGTTCCTGGATAGACCGTCCGAAAGATGCAACGGCAACAGCCCGCCGCGCTTATCTGCCCTGGCAGAAAGTGAATAATGTAGGGCTTCGCCTGATCATTGAGGATTGAAAACCGGATCTATGTAAATGATCATTGTTCTTACAAAAAATACTACTTATCAATAGGTGAAATGAAAACTTATTGATGAGTAGTATTATACTTTGGAAAACTGGAGGGTCGAGTCAAATATGCACTAAGTTAATTTTGCCAATGGGTTATTCATTGGTTGTCCCTGTTAGCCATGCGACTTTTTGGCAGGATTCATGCGGCTGCCCTATTATATCCGCATAGAGTTCCGGACGACGGGCGTTCCGGTAACGATATCCTCCAGCTAGTTTTAACTTTTCGGGGATAGCTGTAGCTATCACGAAATCATCTCCTAATTTACGGCATTCTGCCAATATATCGCCAAAAGGATCCAAAATCATTGAGCAGCCGTTCTTGATCTCATTATAATCATGCCCGATCGGATTAGAGAATACCACATAAATCGCATTGTCATAAGCACGGGCGGGAAGCCACTTCATGAGCCAGGCTCGTCCTTTCAAACCATCGAACTCCTGTCGTAAGGTAGTAGGGTTGTTCTCCCTGTTTTCCCACAAAGCGGGATTGATTAAGCCGGCTCCAGGACGAGGGGATGGAGTACACATTGTCACGTGGGGCATGAAAATAATATCCGCTCCCAATAGGGTAGTGGCACGTACATTTTCTATGATATTATTATCGTAGCAAATCAATATGCCGCATTTCCATCCTTTAATATCGAACAGTACATATTGGTCACCCGGTAAGATATGCGGATTGATGAACGGATGTAACTTGCGATACTTCGCCTTTAAGCCTTGCCCATCCACGCATACTTGCGCCTTATAAATACGATCCCCGTCTCGTTCGAAGAAACCGGCCAATAGCGTGATGTTAAACTCTTTCGCGATGGCAATCAAGGTTTGCGTGCTTTCCCCTGTAGGAACTGGTTCGGCGATAGCCAGTAATTCTTCATAAGACAAATCCTTGGCGAATGTATATCCGCAAACCGAGCATTCGTGAAATGCTACCACATCCGCTCCCTCAACTGACGCTTTCCGGCACATATCCCGGATGACAGAAAGATTATACATTTTATCGTTATCCCGTGTCTCAAATTGTACGGTGGCGATTTTTAATGGTTCCATGATTTTTGTTTTAAGTTTTGCAAAGATAGTGAACTTCAATCATGTAGTACTAAACTTTAGTATTTTACTAAGCTCTTTAACTCCTTCCGAAGCACCGGACTTTATAAAGTGGATATCGTTGCGGTAGGTATTCACCTCTTTCGGGTCTATCAGATAGATCGGTTGGCCGCGGCGTACGTAATTCAGTAGTCCGGCAGCCGGATAGACGTTGAGGGAGGTGCCGATGATGACGAAAATGTCGCATGATTCTACCATACGTATGGCCGGGTCGATCATTGGAACCGCTTCACCGAACCAGACAATGAACGGACGAAGCTGTACACCGTGCGGGTCTTTGTCTCCGATATGGATATCCGGATTCTCGGGTGACAGGTCGTAAGTCGTATTCAGGTCGCGGACGGAACAGGATTTCATCAGTTCGCCATGCAGATGGATCACATCGCTGCTGCCGGCCTGTTCATGCAGGTTATCGATATTTTGTGTAATGATATGAACGTCAAAGTCCTTTTCCAATTCAGCCAGTCCGATATGTCCTGCGTTGGGCTTGGTGTTGAGCAATTCCCTGCGTCGCTGGTTGTAGAAGTTGAGGACCAGTTCAGGGTTGGCGGCAAAGCCTTCGGGGGTTGCTACATCTTCCACCCGGTATTTTTCCCAAAGACCGTCGGAGTCACGAAAGGTCGAAATGCCACTTTCGGCGCTCATGCCGGCGCCGGTCAGTACGACTAATTTCTTTTTCATAAGGCTATTGTGTTTTAAGTTTAGCAAAGATAGGTAAATAATAAGAGATACTGTTATGAATTAGAAACAAATATCCCCGGTGTTTTTGTGGCATCGGTTGTTTTTTCAGGAGTAAAGTGAGGTGTTATTATTTGTATAAATTACATAGTTCTGCTGGAACTAGGATGAATAAATCGTTGCAAATATATAAACAAATACAATACAAACAAATTTTAACCTGAGTTTTTGCAATTTATTTAATAAATACCAAAATGTATTGTCAAAGTATGACCTTAATGGGGAGGCGTTATTGAAATTATTCACTCGTGCATCCCTGTATATACCTTAAAAATCCTAGTTCCAGCAGAACTCTGTTGCTTTTTGTTCTTGTAAAATTGATTGATAAAAATTTATTACTGGTTAGGGTGTGATAATATCAAGTTTGATGTGATGATATTTTTAGATCTAAAATGTTGATAAATGAACAATTAATTATTTAAATTCATGAAAAAACTGTTATGTTTATCGAATGCAAATAATGCTACGCTCCTGAAAATCCCAAAACAAGCAGGCATTATCACCAGCATTTTACTGGCTTTTTCTCCGGTAATGAGTGCTAACGGAAATCCGGTAGCAGAGTCGGAAATTGTGGTACAGGTTTCTCAGCAATCTTCAACGGTAAAAGGTGTTGTAGAGGATGATATGGGTCCTGTAGTAGGAGCAACGGTAGTTGTGAAAGGAACTACGAACGGTACGGTAACCGATATGGACGGCAACTTTTCTTTACCCGGGGTGAAAGAGGGTAGCATATTGGTCGTTTCGTATGTCGGTTATCTCTCTCAGGAAATTACTTACACCGGGCAATCCTCTCTCCGGATTCAGCTGAAGGAAGACTCGAAACAGCTGGATGAAGTGGTAGTTGTGGGGTATGGTTCGCAGAAAAAAGTGAATCTGACAGGTTCTGTCAGTACGGTAGATTCCAAGGTCCTTGAATCTCGACCGGTTCAGAACGTATCGCAGGCACTTCAAGGCGTTATCCCCGGTTTGAATATGTCGGTGGGTAGCAGCGGTGGTACGCTTGACAGTCAGCTGAATATTAATATCCGTGGGGGTGGAACGATCGGTCAGGGATCAAGCGGTAGTCCGTTAGTGCTGATCGACGGTATTGAAGGAAATATGAATACCGTCAATCCGAATGATATTGAGAATATCAGTGTATTGAAAGATGCTGCCTCGTCTTCCATCTATGGAGCACGTGCTTCGTTCGGGGTGATCCTTATTACGACTAAAAGCGGTAAAGCCGGGAAGACCCGGGTAAATTATTCAGGTAATGTACGTTTCTCCGATGCTGTCCAGGTGCCGGATATGGTCGATTCTTATTCATTTGCCCAATATTTCAACAGGGCGAGCACAAATGGGGGAGGAAATCCGATATTTAATGACGACGCCATGAAAAATATCAAGGACTATATGGACGGTAAGTTCACTGACCCTACTAAACCTGAATATTATGGTACTGTTGCTGGTGCTGACGGAAAATGGCAAAACTATGGAGGCGCTTTTGCCAATACGGATTGGTTTTCCGAGTTCTATCGTGACTGGGTACCTTCTACAGAACATAATCTTAGCCTGAGTGGTGGTACTGATAAGTTGACCTATATGCTCAGTGGTAGTTTCCTTGACCAGACCGGTTTGCTAAAGCATGGCGATGATAAGTTCAACCGTTATACAATGAATGCAAAGATTTCGGCAAAACTGGCCGACTGGGTCACTGTAAACTACACCGGCAAATGGACGCGCGAAGATTATCATCGCCCGACCTATCTGACGGGTTTGTTCTTCCATAATATTGCACGCCGCTGGCCGACCTGCCCGGTTGTCGATCCGAACGGGCATTATCAGCGGGATATGGAAATTGTCCAGCTGGAAGACGGAGGAAAGCAAACCAGCCAGAAGAACTGGTACACCCAGCAGTTGCAGGCTATTTTCGAACCTGTTAAAGACTGGCGTATCGTTGCTGAAGGCAGCATGCGTTCTTACTACCGTAAACAGAGTTGGGCGGTATTGCCTATTTATGCGTACGATGCCAAAAACGAACCGTATCTTCTTTCCTGGAACGGTGGTGCAGCCGGCTACTCGGAAGTATCGGATTCACGTGAGGATGAAGACTACTTCTCTACCAATATTTATTCGGATTATACCAAATCGCTGGGCAATCATAACTTTAAAGTAATGGCCGGTTTCAATGCCGAACTTTACCGTCCGAGCGGATTGAATGGCTTCGGTACGGATCTGATCTCTGCGGATGTCCCGTCGCTCGGCCTGACACAGGATAATAAGAAAGCAAGTTCCTGGGCTCGTGAACGGGCCATTGCCGGTTTCTTCGGACGTATTAACTACAATTATGCCGACCGTTACATGCTGGAAGCCAATCTGCGTTACGATGGTTCTTCCCGTTTTATCGGCGATCAGCGTTGGGGCCTTTTCCCTTCCTTCTCGGCAGGTTGGAATATAGCTCGCGAAGCATTTTTCGAACCCCTGAACAGTGTAGTCGGAACATTGAAGGTAAGAGCATCCTGGGGACAGCTCGGTAATAACAATACGGACAGTACCGATGCCTGGTATCCGTTCTATCAGAACATGCCGACCGGTACGGCTTCTTCCAGTTGGCTGATAAACGGTACCCAGCAGAATGTGGCCGGCCTTCCGGGTATCGTCAGCAGTCTGATGACCTGGGAAACGATCGAATCATGGAATGTCGGTTTCGATTGGGGATTGTTCGACAATCGCCTGACCGGTTCGTTCGATTATTACAACCGTTATACATATGATATGATCGGGCCGGCTCCTCTGTTGCCTTCCGTTTTGGGGGCCAATGCTCCGCAGATCAACAACTGCGATATGAAATCATATGGATGGGAACTGGAAATGTCGTGGAGAGACCGTATTCAGAAATTCGACTATGGTGTTCGCCTGGTTGTATCCGATAACTTGCGTAAAATACTTAGGTATCCGAATGAAACAATGGCCCTGAGTACGTATTATAAAGGGCAGATTCTGGGGGATATCTGGGGATACCAGACGGTTGGGATCGCACAAACTCAGGAAGAGATGGACAAACATCTTGCCAACGGAGGTACGCCTAACTGGGGAACAGGCTGGGGGCCGGGCGATATCATGTATGCCAATATAGATGGTAAAGACGGTGTAGATAGTGGAGCCAATACGCTCGACGATCATGGAGACATGAAGATTATCGGTAACAATACACCACGCTATAATTTCGGTCTTACATTGGACGGAGCCTGGAACGGACTCGACTTCTCCATTTTCCTGCAAGGTATCATGAAAAGAGATTATATGTTGGGCGGACCATATTTTTGGGGAGCACAAGGAGACCAGTGGCAGTCCTGTGCTTTCGGCGAACATCTCGATTACTGGCGTCCGGAGGGCGACCCGTTAGGAGCCAACACCGGAGCTTACTATCCGAAACCCTATTTCAATACCGACAAGAACCAGCGTACCCAGACCCGCTATTTGCAAAACGCAGCTTACATACGTTTGAAGAATATGCAGGTCGGATATACCTTACCGAGAATATGGACGCAAAAAGCAGGGATGGAATCGGTACGTATTTATGTTTCCGGTGACAATTTGCTGACTTTATCTGATATCAGCGGCGTATTCGATCCCGAATTGCTGGGCAGCGACTGGGGAGACGGTAAACTCTATCCTTTGCAGAAAACTATTTCAATCGGTTTAAATGTAAACTTTTAATTCATTGAATGAATATGAGACTAAAATTAAAACATATATATGTCGGCGCATTGATCGGTATGGGCGGATTGGCGATGACATCCTGTAACGACTTTCTGGAATGCGCTCCGATCAGCCAGATAACCCCGGAATCTTATTTCACAACAGTGGATCAGGTGGGTAATTACGTGCTTAACTATTACGACTCCCAACTCGAAAATTCCAACGGAACCAAAATGTATCATCAAACGGCCTGGAATTCCGGCGTGCAACGTAATGATGCCAATACCGATAACCTGCTGACGGACGAAGGCAACCTTAATTATTTTGCCGGAAACTGGCAGGTGTCGGCCGGTAAGACCACACAAGGCTTGTTATCCCGCGTCCGTGTATGGAATTATCTGTTTGAAGAGGTGCTTCCTAAAGAAGAGGCCGGAACGATCCAGGGGGCGAGCGATCTGCTTAGCCATTATATCGGGGAGGCCTATTTTTTCCGTGCATTGAGTTATTACGTAGCCCTTGTGAAATACGGTGATTTCCCGATCGTGGAAGAAGTACTGCCCGACCAGAGCGACGTGCTTGTCGAACACAGCAAACGAGCACCCCGCAATGAAGTGGCCCGTTTTATCCTGAAAGACCTCGATGAGGCGATCTCCCGTCTTAAAGATCATGGTTTTCAAATGAACCAGCGTATCAATAAACAAACAGCGCTACTGCTGAAATCGAGAGTAGCCCTCTTTGAAGCTACTTTCGAAAAATACCACCAGGGTACGGGCCGTGTACCGGGCGATGCGAACTGGCCGGGAGCTAAGATGGACTATAACAGCGGTAAATCGTTCGATATACCCGGCGAAATAGACTTTTTCCTGACTCAGGCTATGGATGCTGCGTCAGCAGTAGCCGATCAGGCCACGCTGACGGATAACTCCCATGTGATGAATCCCGTTTACGGACAAGTATACGGCTGGAATCCTTATTTCGAAATGTTCAGCACGCCGGATGCGTCAGGGATTAACGAGGTGTTGCTATGGAAGCAGTATAATAAGGGATTGAGCATTTCCCATTGTGTACCCATCCGTTTGCAGGTAGGCGACCGCACCGGAATGACCCGTGCACTGGTTAATACTTTCCTGATGAAGAACGGGCTGCCCATTTATGCTGCCGGTTCGGGTTATCACGGAGACGTCACCGTATCGCAGGAGAAAAAAGACCGTGACGAACGCCTGCAACTGTTTGTCTGGGGAGAAGAAGACGTACAGCGCAGTGATACGAAAGACCCTGCAATAGCCGATACTGGTGTCGTAGTGCACATGGAAAATTTCCGTATCATTTCAGATGCCGAACAAAACCGGGATATCACCGGATACCGTCCGCGCAAAGCTTACACATACGATTACGACCAGAACAGGAATGACGAATTGCTGGGAAGTAACGGTTGTGTTATTTTCAGGGCTACGGAAGCCTATCTGAACTATATGGAAGCATGCTATGAGAAAAACGGTTCGCTCGATGGCAAAGCGCAAGGGTATTGGAAAGCTATCCGCCGCCGTGCCGGTGTTGATGAGGATTTCTCAAAAACCATTGGTGCAACTAATCTGGGCAACGAAAATGACCTGGCCGTTTATTCCGGCGATCAGTTGGTGGATCCGACACTTTATAATATCCGTCGCGAACGTCGTTGCGAATTTAATGGCGAAGGCATGCGTTGGGATGACCTGATCCGGTGGCGTGCCTGGGATCAGTTGCTTACGAAGCCTTATATTATTGAAGGTGTGAACTTCTGGGATGCCGCTTACCTGAAATATACAAAAACGGTAGACGGTGTAGAAGTTTCGGCAGTAGTTGCCGACGGCACGACTGAGGCAAATGTTTCGCGGAAAGAAGATAGTAAATATTTGCGTCCGCTACGCAGAACCAGTATCAACAACCAGCTTTACGATGGACTGACCTGGCGAAAGGCATTTTACCTCAGTCCGATCGGTTTGCAGGATATGCAGCTTGCCGCCACCAATCCGGAAGATATAAACACCACGGTAATGTATCAGAATCCGTATTGGCCGATGGCGCCCGGTAAAGCACTGGAATAATACTGAATATTTAAAGAGTACATACAGTTAACTGAATTGATGGTTAACAAGGTGGGGGAAGAGAGTTCGGGAGAATATTCTTCCCCTTTTTGATGAATCTCTATTTATTTCGACTTGCCTATGATTTTTGACGTGTTTTTTATTGCACCCTTTAATTATTATCGTACATTTGCTGTGCATTTCATAACCTAGGCGGGGAAACCTGCCAATTTCCGTGGCGGGCATTTTTATGTCCGCTTGCGATCATTCTATATGGCGGTTCCGTACCCCCGTGTAGAATGTTAATGCATCTACTGCGCCTAGGTGTGAAATGCAACGGGACAGGCGGAACCGCTCTTATATTCAGAAAATCTTCGCCTTCACATCTAATATTAATAGGTATGGACACAGAATTTTTAACTGCCCAACAAAGTGAAGACCTGCAAAGGTTAAGTGGAAACCCTTCTCCTTTTTCTGAAGAAGAACTAAAAGATTTTTACCTCAAACTGGCCCGTCTGGTCAATCCGGGCGCATGTTCCCCTAAACGCACCGACTTTGAAGTATTGAGCATACTAAGCAAAGACCTGAAGAGAAACCTCGGATTTTTATGTAAGTATACGCAACACTCCTGGGATGAAGGATTGTTAGAAATACAAATGGCCTGCGGAGTTTATTCCGTACAGGACAGTATCCCCAAAACGCAGCGATTAGAAATGAATACTTCCCTGGGAAGACATTTACAATTTCTTGCCCGGATGGCATCCAGCTGTTCAGTTGCAAGAAAGATGCATGCGGAATATACCCGGCATTTTATTAATGTAGAATACCTGTTAAGGCAAATGGGGAAATGATAAAGAGGCTAATTCAAGACAGTATCTTTATCATCTGAAGTTTTTCCGTTTTTTTTCTTCATTTGTTCATATAGGAGTTACTGTGCTGATGATTAATGGTTTGTAGATGAATATAATGAAGGATATCATCCTGTAGCATCTATATAATTCAAATTTCCCATGTAATAAATGAATAAAGGGAAACTTTCTGTATATCAACAAAAGAGTAAGTCGTATGTTGTAAGCATTTATCTTATTATTCTTTAGTTCAAAAGTCATGTCCGATTTCTTGTCCGTTAATTGTCAAACGCTTGTTCGACTAATATCGGATAAGCGTCCGACAGATATCGAACAAGCGTTTGACGAATGACGGACAAGAACGGATACAGCACTTTTGGTCTAAAAGTATATCAGTCCCACTGTACCTGTACACTAATAAAGAGATAAGATATACCTTTGGATTTGCCGGTATCCAATGGTTGTTCATGATGAAGCGATAGGGGAGAAATAGAGATTTTTACATCGATTTAATTACAAATTATATCGGATCCTTCATTGTATTCATTTTGTATTCTTTGATTTATAAACTATATATGTTATAGATGAAGGAATGAAGAAAAAAACGGAAAAACTTTTATTGGGAGAGTCTGCAATCGGTTTTGTTTTATTTACTGGTATTAATACATCTCTTATCCCCTTTCAAAGAGGAGAAACAGGTACAATTAATCATATTCACAGATGGTTCACTTCTTATCAGATTTGAACTATCCTGTCCCCGTGCTTGACACGGGGCCGCAAGAGAACTGGCGGTATCAAAAGATATTATAGGATACGGTCTGTGCCTTTGCGATCCCGTGTCAAGCACGGGAACGGGATAGCTCAATTATTTCTATATTAACTCAATCATCCCAAATTATTCAATATATCCGTTTTACCTTCCTGTACCAGGCGGTAAATCATTTCGCCGAACAAGGTGTTAACCCAGGCGAACCAGGGGCGGGTGAACTTCTTTGGATCGTCTTTGTGGAATGATTCGTGCATGAAACCGGTGTCGCCGTCCGTATCACGGAGCATTTTTACACAGTGGCGTATTTCTTCGGTGTCGTTGGTCGTATTGCATCGCATGATGATACTCATCGGCCAGATAAAGTCGAAACCGATGTGCGGACCGCCGATACCTTCGCCTGCCTTGCCTTTATAGAAGTAGGGGTTCAGCGGACTCAGAACCAGTTTGCGGGTATTCTGGTAGACCGGATCGTTTACATCGACGCATCCCAGATAAGGCATAGCCAACAAACTGGGGACATTGGCATCGTCCATGAAAACGTGGTTATAGAAACCGTCTGCCTCGAAAGCATATACCTTTCCGAATTCGGGGTGTTCTACAATACCGTATTTCTCGATGGCGGCAGCTACTTCGTCGGCCAATGAGTCGCACTGGCGGGCAAAGTCGTTATCCTTTTTGATGTCGCGCATCATCTCTGCCAACTGGCGGAGTGAAGTGACGGCAAACATATTCGACGGGATCAGGAAACCGAACAAAGTCGCATCGTCAGACGGACGGAAAGAAGAAACGATCAATCCGACAGGGTTTACCGGACTACCGTAACCGTCGTTCAGCAAGGTGTCTCCTTGGCGGTCTGTCTTACGGGAGAAACGATACGGACCGAGTCCATCCTTACGTTGTTGTTCAATGAACGTTTTATAGACGGTTTTCATTGCTTTCTCCCACTCGGCATCGAAAGGAGAGGTGTCGCCGGTCTTTTTCCAGAAGTGATAAGCCAGGCGGATGGGGTAACAGAGCGAGTCGATCTCCCATTTGCGTTCGTGAAGTTCCGGTTTCATCTCCGTACGGTCACTTTCCCATTCGCTGCCTGTCGGGCCTTCGTTGAAACCGTTGGCATACGGGTCGATGTTGATACACCAGGTCTGGCGGTTGATAACACCTGCCAGCATTGTCTTTACTTTCGGGTCTTCATTTGCAAAAATGATATGCGGAAAAACCTGTGCGGATGAGTCACGGAGCCACATCGCATGGATATCACCTGTAAGGACGAATGTATCAGGCTTGCCGTTTACCATTTTATGCTCACAGGTCGTATCGAGTGTGTTTGGAAAACAGTTCTCAAACATCCAGGCCAGCTTCGGATCTTTCAGTTTGGCTTTTGTCGTCTGGATTGCCTTTTCGACGGCAGCAGAAGTAAACTGGCGTTTTTCCGGTGCCGGACGTTGGCAAGTATACTGTAATGTGTTAGACACGAGAGGTGCGCCCGGTGTAGCCGATTCTGTCAAATGAGCAAATGATTTTTGCCCGACCAACAGACCAGCCAGAGACAAACCTCCGGATTTTAGAAAGTTTCTACGTGTAGTCATGGGTTTATATATTTTATTTATTGAATGTTACTTGTTTCAGCAAAAAGTTCGATCATACAGGCATTGTCCAGCAGCCACTTGAACTTTTTGTTGTCGGTCCCTGCCCAGTCATTCCCCAGGAATCCGTTTTCGTCGCGGGTATATTCCCAGGCGTAATGGGCATTGTCCGCCATTGTTCTGACATATTTATAATCGTTGTCTACCTCCGCTAAAGCAAGGAGACCGCGTAATAAAATGACATTGAACCATGGATTTGTGGGGTAAAAGTAAGCATCTTTTCCGTTAATCCCTGTACGTTTCCCTAAAAAATGATTGTAAGCGCCTTTTGCAGTGTTCTTTGCGTCTGCCAGATAGGTCTCGTCCGAGGTTGTCTGGTAGAGGAGTACGCCTGCCTGGATCATTTGTCCGCTGTTGTAGGTGAATTTGGCTTTACCGATTGTTTGATCGAGTCCGATGTTATCCCAATATACCGAATCGGCAGGGTCGCACAGGTTCTTCTTTGTCCAGTTATATGTTTCGATGGCCTGGTCGAGGTACTTTTGTTCTTTCGTCAGGTTATACAGTTTCATGCACAAGACGGTTGCCGGGGCATTGGAGCAGGTGTTTTTAGAGGTCTTTTTCTGTTCGCACCAGTAGATGCCGCCTCCCAGCGCATCGTCCCATCCGCTGTATATATATTTGTGCAACTCTTTTGCTTTCAGGAGATATTGTTGGTCTTTGGTGAGGGCATACAAATCGCAGAAGTCGATGGCCAGCCAGTCATTATCATCGTAAAAGCGGTCGCTTTCACCATTGAATCTCGGATAGCTTTGATAACAGTGCGGGGTACGTGTATTATCCCAATACAGATCCAGTCCCGGGATAATACGTTTTTCCAGTATTTCCAGGTATTTCTTATCTCCGGTAACGTCATAGAGGGAGATACAACCCGACAACATACCGGAGTAAGGCCATAGGAAAGAGACTTCCTGGTTCTTTTTCTGTTCGCTCCCTTCGGCAAGGTAAGTGACCTGATTTTCCGGGTTTACCGGGTAGGTCTCGGAAAGAAGACCGTACTTTTCGACGTTATACTTTGTCAGGATGTTGGTTAATAAGGAATCAGCGATAGCTACATCCCTGTTTTCACCGGGAAGATGTTGTCCGGTGCACGCACAAAAACACAATGCGAGCAGGCAACAATTAAGAATTGATTTAGTATTCATGGTCTATAATAATTGAATTAAGAATGAAAGGTGCAAATATAATATTTTTCTTTAGTTATTGAATTATAAAAGAGGCAGGTAAAAAACTAGAAATTGTTTTGAGTTTATTGTTTGGTTTCAATGTAGAAATAATTGAGTTATCCCGTTCCCGTGCTTGACACGGGATCGCAAGGGGACAGACTGTATCCTGTATGTATTTTTTGATACCGCCAGTTCTCTTGCGGCCCCGTGTCAAGCACGGGGACAAGATAGCTCACTTTTGACAATAAATAAATCAAATAATAAATTCAAAGCAGTTTCTAATCTGACCGACGAATAGATCAGTGGCGTATTATATCTAATGACGTTAAGATGTTGATGCCATATTTGTTGTCGGGCGAACTCCACCATTCTGTATCTCCGTTGGCACAACGGATGGCATAACGGTTGTTATATTTCAACCGTTCAGAGCCATCAGGAATCCAGAGACCTAGCCGGTATTTTCCTGTTTTCAGGTGTTCCGGAATAATAAATTGTCCTTTGATGGTATGAAGCAAAGGTTTACACTCCGGATCTTTGGGCTGGTATGGTTGGAAGTTGTGAACGTTCGTCTCCGTCAGAAATTCCGTGATCCGGTTCTGTTCATCGATCAGTACAAAATAAACGGGATGTTCATTGAATAAGGTGGAAAAGCCTCTGTTAATCAGGGAGAGGTCCAGTGAGATTTCTTTTCCGGCTGCCGGGTTGCCGTTTATTTTGAGTTGTTGCAGTTCCAGCCGGTAACCCAGATGATCCCGGATATAATCGAATACGTTTCGTGTAGCCGGACTTCCGTCCTGATTTTTAAAGTATTTGTCGGAAACAGGCATATGGTTTTCCGACAGGAATGATTCTTCCAGTGGAGTTTCTTTCCAATACATCATTGAGTATTTATCTTTAGTTCCTTTCTCTTTGTAATTATGGATGGCACTGAGCGAGGTGTAATGTTGCAGGAAAAGCTGTCTGGCTGTCGCTTTGCCGTCGATAACCCATCCGGCTTCCGGATTGTCGGGATCTTCATTCATGCTCCAGGTACCCCAGGGAAGTTCTCCGTCTACGGCTAAATAAGGACTTTCTTCAACGATTTGGTTGAAATAAGGAGTTCCTTCATGCATGTTCCCGTCCCATTTATGAGGTTTTATAATGATGAAATCATCGTGGAAAGAAACTCTGTTATATGATTTACTTTCTTTGTTTATCAAGTTCTTATATTCAGGGACTCTTACTTGTACCATTCTGTTTTCCGGAGTCATCCAGACTATCTTTTCCAGGATGGTACGTTTGCTGTCATTCGTTTTTTCCAGTCCGTGGAATGAACTGTGCCATTCGCCCCATGCACCGATGAATCCGGCTTGAACAACTTGGATGACATCTGTGTTTTGTGCAAGGAATGGTTTCAGTTGTTCCATATGGCGGAGCACATCTTCCAAGGTAGGGCCACTTCCCGCTCTTCCCATAAAAGCGGTTTCATAAGCAAATCGCAATACGGCTTTTTTACCTAATTCTCTTAGTTTGTTGAAATAGGTATCCATTGTGGTAAAAGCATCTTCCGATAAGTCTTTTCCTACAAATCCGGTGAGATAAAAGTAGCTTTGAACCAGGCTGACACTGTCTGATGCATAGATAGCGGACTCTGATTCTAAATGACTGGTTATATCAGGGAATTGTTTAGGATTCCAGACATCTTTCCGGTCGGCAATATCGACTGCTATTTCTAACCGTAAACCTCTTTCCGGATTATACAGACCTTCCTGTCCGGCAGGGTCGTCGGCATAGATGCCGCGGAAGGTGATTGTCTTTGCTTTTCCGTTGCCTTTGTCCGGATTATTTCCGTGTATACAATTGGCAAAGCAAAAGAATAACCCTGATAGAATAAGAATAAAGTATTTTTTTTGTTTCATGAGATATGATTTAAGAGAGAATAAGCCCTATACTACTAATATAACTAGTATAAGGCTTATCTGTTTTTATAATTAATCAGTTCTTACCATAAAGGATTCTGAATCAGAAGCCGGCTTTTTTGTATTTCATCCTGTGGTATCGGATAAAGGTACATGGCACGTCTCCAGGCACGGTTTTCAAGAACGATGCGGGTAAAGAAAGAATTGTTGGCTCCGATCGGCTGATCTTTATATCCATTCATGTTCATTGAATGGAGAACGCTTTGGTCTGCCTCTTCACCTTCTCCGCAAATCATCCAACGGCGGATATCGAAGTAGTGCTGTCCTTCCATAAATAATTCCACAGTACGTTCGCGTTGAATCATTTTTCGTTGCAGTTCCTGATTGCCGATGATATTCTTTTTACCGGAAGCGGCCAGTTCTTTATATCCGGGAATACCGGCACGTTGTCTTACCAAATCCAGGTATTTGATAATATTGGGATCGTTCGGATCTATTTCATTACAAACTTCTGCATAGTACAGATAAAAGTCAGCTAAACGGAAAAGAATGGAAGGACGGGCCCAGGCCTTCAAATAATTCCCGGTAAACAGGATTTGACGGTTTTTGAATTTAGTTGGCAGGTAACCGGTACGAGGGTTATCGGCAGATGAGTTGTCGCAGCCTTCCCCTTTGGCAAATCCGAGTGTGTAATCGGGTCTTCCCACCGGTTGAATATGCCAGCTTTTACCTTCATACCCTACACCGGCATAGAAACGCGGTTCGCGGTTGGCATACATATTGAACACATTGGTATCTACCCGCTTGTTTTCGTTACATGGGTTGACTACATCGGTAAAACCATCTTCTTTATACAGGCTACCCGGATCGTCGATTGTTAATCCGTCTTTAACGAAGAAGGCATCCACTAAATCCTGAGATACTCCAAGATATCCCCAACCAGTGTAGCAGTCTCTGGGGTTGGTGTTCTGTTCCATGGTCGAACCATTCCAAAGGTTATCTCCGGTAGCCCACAATATTTCGTCATTGTAGTTCTGGAATAACTGGTAAACCGATTCATCCGGATTGATGGTTCCGTCTGTATTATATACGGTAAACAAGGTGTGTTTGTTTTGTTCCGCATTGTTCAATAGATCTTCCAGGCGGCTTTTAGCTGTAACCCATTTGTTGGCATCGTAGGAAGAAAATATTTTTTTACCATCGGTATTGGCAATATCCAGTGTCTCTTTGTAACCGCCATTGAATAGGGGAGACGCTGCATATACCCAAAGTTTAGCTCTTAATGCTTTAGCAACTGTCATTGTCGGACGGACAATCTCGTTCAAATTGTACCGGTCGTTTCCGGTAGCTGACTGATTTTGGATGATCGTTTCGGGCAGATCTCCGGATTCGATGACTTCTTTCAGTAAGTTATCGATGTATTCAACAGTTTCATCCACGGATGATCTGGCATAATCCAAACCTTTGTCTTCCGGATCGGCTAATTCATCTAGGATTGGAACCGGGCCATACATTTCAAAGAGTGAAAAATAACTGTAAGCAATAAGGTATTTAGCCTCTGCCTTCATTCTTTTAACGTCTGCTTCTGTTAATTGAAATTGGTCGTTGATACCACCTTTAGGATTTACTCTATCCAGGAAAATCTTAGCATCACGAATATACTGATACAGCGGTGTCCAACGTTGGTATGGAGCATTGGCTGATGTAAAACCGGATATCATTTCACCCCAACCGGCACCACTGATGGTTGTTTCTCCACACATGGATACCCAAACACCGGCAAAGGGAGTGTTCTTATTTCTACCGATACTGGAATATTCTGAAATACAGTTGAACAGATTACCATGCCAACGACGCATGTAGTTGGGGTTATCGAAAACTTCATCTAATGTCAGATTTTCTGCCACTTCATCCGACACATCCAGATAATCACTGCATCCTGTGAGGGCAAGAGTTAAAAAGCATGCAGAAGCTATTGATGTTATTTTATTTAAGAATTTCATATTTGTTGTTTTTAAAATGTGACTTCTAATCCAAGAGAATATGTGCTGCAGATAGGATATTTGGCACCTGAATTTGCACTACCTAATTCCGGATCCCAGTATTTGATGTGATCCCAGACTGCAACGTTATTTCCTTGCAAATAAACTCTCAAATTTTTCATACGGAGTTGCTTGAGTATTTTGTCATTGAATTGATAACCGATTTCGATGTTCTTCAGTCGAAGGAATCCGGCATTGCGATACCACCAGGTGCTATTTTCCATATTATGGCTGAATGAATTGGTATGTAGACGCGGGAAAGTAACATCCTGATTATTCGGGTTACTGGGCAGCCAGCGGTCTGTAATTTCTGTACGGGCCGAACCGTTGTCGATACCTTTCGTGAATGGGATCATTGCATAATTGTTTGCCAACATATTGGCCGACGTATGTGATGTTCCCTGGAAGAAGACGCCGACAAAGAAACCTTTCCATTCTGCGTTTATCCCGAATCCATAGACGATTTCCGGTGTTGCCTGATAGAATTTGTGATCGTAAGTACGGTCGTAAGAGTCGATGACACCATCGTTGTTCAAGTCTTTGTATTTGATATCACCAGGTGCAACATTGGCGGCAGGTACAGCTATACCGTCTTTCAGCTTATACGTCTGGGCTCCGTATTCGTTTGTTGTGATATTAAAATCATCCGGTGTATAAAGACCTTCAGTGATATACAGTAATGGTTTGTCAATGGAGTTTCCTGTATATGTCTGATAATCGTATTTCTGAGGAATCTCATCGCGTTCAAGAATCTTATTTTTTGCATAAGTCAAGTTGCCTCGAGCGGAGAGATCTACATTCCCTACTTTCTGTTTTAGTACAAGATTGGCATCAACCCCCTGGTTTCTAACGACACCGAAGTTTTGGTACGGTTTTACCCGGAGACCGGAAACGTTTGAAACGGTTTGTCTTTGCAACAAGATATCGCTACGGCGGTTATAAAAATAATCGGCACTGAAGTCGACACGTCCTCTGAATAAGCCTAAGTCGAGACCTAGATTCAGTTTTTTTTCAATTTCCCATGACAGGTTAGGCATGGCAAAACTACCTTCTGCAATACCCCCGCCCGGAGAGTTACCTGTACCGCCATTAGCTCCTGGCGTTAATCCGAAGCTATAACTACCAAGACCAGTATTGATACTTTCTCTGTATGGGAAACGTGTATCTTCACCAATGTTATCGTTACCGGTTATACCATAAGAAGCTCTCAGCTTCAGTTTACTGATATAATCTTCCACTCCTCTCATGAACTTCTCATGGCTGACAAACCAGGCTGCACCTACGGCTGGGAAAATACCCCATCTGTGGCCTTGTGCAAAGTTTTCACTACCAGTCATACCCATACTGGCTTCCAGCATGTACCGGTCGTTGTATCCATAAGTTGCACGGGCAACGACACTCTGTTTACGGTAGGGCAAAAGCTGTAAACCCTCTTTGTTTTGATATTGCGTTTCTTTTTGCATATACAATATCATACCGGTTACATCATGCATCTTGTTGAAAGAACGCTGATAATCTAATGATGCTTCCATGTAGATCTTTTTCGTACCATCAGTAGAGGATTTGTAAGGATTGCTCAGGGCAGAACTTTCTTTGATCGTTTTTTTATTGAGTGTCCCGTCTTCATTTCTGCCTAATGCAAAAAACGTTTGCGGGGTTTTTGATCTCTTCATGGTAGAAGAGAAGTCGGCATCAAAACTGATAGAACCTTTCACTGATAATCCTTCTGTGATGAATTTAAGATCTTGCTTCAATGTGACTTTTGTCTGTAAGAAAGCACTCCATGTTTTGCTGTATCCGCTATTATTCAACATGTTGTATGGTTGATATTCAACGCCGTATCCGGGAGCTCCATGATCCGAGGCAGTATCGTCAGAATAGTACATCGGAATAACATGTACGGGGAAGTGGCTGATATAATTGAAGATTTCATCCGAAGTATATCCCGGTTGATTTTTCTTCAAGTACTGTCCACTCATATCGATAGAAAGTTGAGTCGTTTTTGTCAGGTCCATATCTACGTTGGAACGCAGGTTGAAACGTTGCAATCCGATATTGGCATTGTAATCCTCTTTGGGAGTAGAATCGAAGATACCATCTTCTGAATAGTAAGCTCCGGAAGCAAAAAAACGTACTTTCTCGGAACCACCTCTGAAGTTTACCGTATATCTCTGGCTTTGTGTATGATCCTGAAGCAAATCATACCAGTTTACAGAAGGATATAAATCCCTGTCTATACCGGTTCTGTATTTTTCAAGTGTTTCGTCGGTATATTGAGGATTAAAATACTCTTTGTTCGGATTGCCTTGGTCATTCCACAATGCTTCATTATATAATGACAGGTAATCATAAGAATTTAAAGTCTCAGGCATGCGTGTCGGAGTGACAATACTGTATTGTGCGCTGAAATTGACAGATGTCTTTTGGGCTTTACCGCGTTTGGAAGTAATCAATACAACACCATTCGCACCTTCTGCACCATAAACGGCAGTAGCAGCAGCATCCTTTAATACGGTGAAACTTTCGATTTCATCTACATCGATATCGTCCATACTTCTGGGAACACCGTCTACTAATACTAGAGCAGATGTACCGCCGGCATATGAACTTTGTCCGCGAATATAGAATGCAGCAGCATCGTTACCCGGCTCACCGCTTCTCTGTACGGCAATTACACCGGCAATTTGTCCGGCCAACGTGTTGCGCAGGTTACGCTGTTTTACATTTAACTCAGCCGGTCCGATCGTGTTCAATGAAGATACAACGCTCTCTTTTTTCTGCTGGCCGTAACCGATTACGACAACGTCTTCCAATCCTACCGAGGCTTCCATCATGCGAATGTTGATGTTAGTTTCGCCTTTGTAGGTTTTTTCTTCCGTATTAAATCCGATATATCGGAACTCAATGACGTCGCCTTCGTTGACGTCATTGAGTATATATTTACCGTCCATATCTGTTGTAACACCATGGGTGGTACCTTTGATAGTAACTGTTGCCCCGATAACCGGATTACCATCACTATCAGTCAATAAACCGGTAACGGTTTTTTTTTGCTGGTTGGTACTCAAAACCTCTGCATTTTCTTTTGTCTGTGATTTTTTGACAATGATCTGTCGACCTTTTATGGAATAGGTGTCGTTTGTTCCGGCAAAGATTTCATGAAGAATTGTCTGAACCGGTTGATCGTTCAGGTCTATGGATACTTTTCTATCCAGGTCGATTTTAGTACCTTGGTAGATAAAAATGAATTCACTGTTTTTTTCGATATAGGAGAATACATCCCGTACCGTTTTGTTGTTCATTTTTACAGTTAAATAAACTTGTGCCGAATAATTTTCGGTTAAATTGGCTGTAGCCTCTGCTGCAATGCATAATAAACAGCCACTTAAACAGATACTTTTTAGATAATTAAATCTTTTAGATTTGATACTCTTTTGTTTTTTCATACATTTGTGTGTATTTTTTAGTAACGAACTAGATTAATACTTTCCTGAGCCAGGCAATATGACGGTATTGTCTGGCTTTTTCAGTATCATATACTTTTCTCTCTTGAGGGGGAGATGTGGAATTTCCCTTTTCATTTTGTGTGTTTATTTCATAAGCAAATATATTTTAGGTTAAACAATCATTTATTGAAAGATCCGGATACTCCCGTCCGGCTCGGTTTTATATTTAATATCCAGTAACTCTGTAAGAATATCTAATGAGTTATTTATACCACTCTTTAAGTCCAGCTTTCCTGAAACCGGATATGAGGCTATGGATGGATCACATTCGATATGAACACCATAATAGCGTGATAGGCGTGTAAATACATCTCCCACGCGATGCTCTGCAAACAGCATAATGTAATCTTTCCATGAAATGTATTCATTTACATCTACGATGCTGACTGTTGATTCTCCGTGGGTAATAGCGATTTTCTCATTGGGTCTGATCGTGGTTTTCTGATTGTTGTTATCCACTTCCACTTTACCTTCTACCAGTACGACGGATGCTATAGCGTCGTCTTTGTAGGCGGAGACATTAAACGTTGTGCCCAAAACTTTTACATCGAAATCCTTTGTCTTAACGAAGAATGGACGTTTGGGGTCCTTGGCTACTTCCAGGTAAACCTCTCCTTCTACAAGAATTTCTCTTTTGTTTTTATCGAAGTCGGAAGGATAAATAACATGACTTCCGGAATTGATATACATAGATGTTCCGTCTGAAAAGGTTATGGTGGCCCTTTTTCCTTTCGGGACGATAATGTGGTTGAGCTTTTCTTTGTGACGGACGGGGCTTTCTTTAGTAACATCTTCTTTGTTTACCTGTAGTGTCCCATTTTTTTTGTATTCCAGAGAAGCTTCGTTGGAGAGTTTCATCCGGTCGTTTTGGGTGATCAGGGTGATCTCTTTATCCTGATGAGGTATGCTATCGTTCAATAAAGATGTCGCCAGCATATCCCAGTCGTAGGAGTTTGGCGAATATAGAAAGTTGATTGATAAGGCTGCAATCAATAACGATGCGGCAGCAGAAGCAGCGTAAAGCCATAGTTTTCTCCGTTTGTGTTGTATCTGATAGCTGTTTTTCAGATCTTCCAGAGATTGTTCGATTCTTTGCAGGTCAACCTTTTCGGTTTCCTGTATATGATCGATCAATGCCTGTCCGGCCTTTTTGAAAGAAGTTTTCCGTATGTTGTTTTCTGCTTTGTTCATCCTTTTTTCGTTGTCTCTCTATTATAAGTACGGCGAAATTGGGAAAAGGTACTTGTAAGAAACCGAAAAAAGTTATTTTTTATTCAGAAAAAATATTTTACGTAATTGTACGAGTGACTGGGATAGTCTGTTTTTGCTGGATTGATAGTTGATATTCAATATGTCGGCAATTTCTTTGTGAGAGATACCTTTGATATAAAAAAGATATAATATTTCTTTTTGTTTGGCAGAAAGTTCCTGATAAGCCAACGACAGATTGCTTATATCTTCTTTAAGGGCAGATTCTTCTTCTGTTGTAGTGTGATATACTTCCGGTATTTCGTCAATGAAGATGAAATCATTGTGTTTTTCTTCTTTTTCAAGACTGTCCAGCAGATTGTTGCGGAAGGCTTTAAGTAAATATCCTTTTACAGAGGGTGTGGCTGATAAGTTCCGTGATTTAGACATCAGTTTTATAAACAAATTCTGAATGCAGTCTTGCACCAGATCCTGATTGGCAGAAAGTCTGCATCCGTAATTCAAAAGTAATGGATAGTATCGTCTGTATATCTGTTCAAGGGCTTCTTTGTCCCCTTTCAGATAAAGTGACCATAATATTTCGTCAGACTGATTTTCCATTAATGAGTATTTGAACTGTTTAAAACAATATGGATAAATTTAAGAAATCTCCTCCTATCTCGTCTGCAAATGTATGATATTTTTGTGGATAGGGTAATATTATTTCATTGTAAGTATTATATAAAACAAAAAAGCCTGTCTCGTATCAGGTATGAGACAGGCTGATTTTTAAATTGTATCAAGAATAGAGTATTCTATTTACCAGAGTGGATTTTGTATCAAGCTTGGTGATTTTTCGATTTCATTATGAGGAATCGGATACAGGTACATTGCTCTAACCCATTGATGTTTTCTTATCAGTTTCCGGTGATAGAAAGAATTCGGATCAGAAGGAGGCAAATTGTCGTAACCGTCTACATTCATTCCCCAGTATACGGTTTGGTCGGCTTCTTCTCCGGCATCGCAAATCATCCAACGACGAATGTCGAAATAACGTTGACCTTCAGAAAACAGTTCCACTTGGCGTTCTCTGCGGATAGCATAAGCCTGGGCTTCATAATCACCGATAATACCTGTTTTTTTACCTGTATTTTGTAGTTCTCTATATCCGGGAATACCAGCTCTTTCTCTAACCATATCCAAGTATTTAATAATATTCGGATCGTTCGGGTTGATTTCGTTACATACTTCTGCATAATAGAGATAAAAATCGGCTAAACGTAGTAGGATAGACGGACGAGCATGCTTTTTTAAATAGGAACCGGAGTTGTACATTTCTTGATTGTTGCGTTTATACAGTAGATAACCGGTATAGTGTTCGCGTCCGGCGATATACTGAGAGTTGTTCCCTTCTCTGGAAAAATTTACACTCCATCCTTCCGAAGGTTGAATATGCCAACTTTTGCCTTGGTAAGTTACGGCATGATAGAAACGGGGTTCGCGATTTACATACATGTTGAATATATGTTTATCTATCTGCGGTTTTTTGTAAGCGCAAGGATTTTCGATGTCGCTAAAACCTGTTTCGTCATGTTCCGGATCTTCGTTAATATCGAGTCCATTTTTAGTGAAGAATGCATCGACTGCCTGTTGAGAAACACCGATACCGCTAAATCCATCCATAATTGCTGTCGGACGGCAACGACGGTCTAAATGTTGTCCGTTGTTGACTTCACTCATATAGGATTGACTGGTAGCCCAAATGATCTCTTTATTATATTCTTGGAAAACACGATAAACCGATAAGCTAGGTTGTTCTTTTCCTTCTTTGTCGAATACACGGAAGAGTTCGTAATGATTATTTTCAGCAAACTTAAGGAATGTCTCCAGATGTTTTTTTGCAGTATCCCATTTTCCTGGATCTTTGGCTGAAAACAGATGTTTTCCGTCATTGTTTACTAAATCTAACGCTTCCGCATAACCACCGTTGAATAGTTTGCTGGCAGCATAGACCCATAGTTTAGCACGTAAAGCCAAAACAACCGCTTTAGTGGGACGAACCATTTCGTTCATGTTTTCTACTTCTTCTCCGGTAATCTCGTCTATTTTACGCAATGTTTCAGGTAGATTGTTTTCTTCCAGTACTTCTTGATATAAATTGTCAATATAAGTAACCATTTCATCCACAGAGCCCCTTGCATAGTCGAAAGAGGTAGTAGAAGAGTCCTCGATACCATCAATGATAGGAACGGGGCCATACAATTCAAATAGGGAAAAGTAAGAATAGGCAATAAAAAACTTAGCCTCTGTTTTCATTCTGTTGATATCTTCTTCAGTCAACTTTTCCTGATCGGTAGTAACTCCGATCGGTTTGGCATTTTCGATAAAGAGGTAAGCTTGCCGGATATATTGATATAAAGGAGCGAAACGGTGAAAGTTGGCGTTACTGGCATTAAAGCCATTAACCATTTCTGTTTTTATACTTCCATGGCAAATAGATGTTTCTCCACACAGAGTTGCCCAAGGATTTTTTAATCCGTTAGGTTCCCAAAAGTATTGTGAATATTCAGAGATACAATTAAAGATATTTGCATGCCATCTTTTCGTATATTTTACATTATCGAAAACTTGCTCAATCGTTAGATTGCTGGCTAGTTCATCGGAAACATCCAAGTAATCGCTGCAGGCAGAAAATGTTAAACAAGCTCCGGCTAGTATAGATATAATTGTCTTTTTCATTTTGTATATATTTTTAGTAATTAGAAACCAAACTCTACACCGAGAGTCCATGTCATATTAATCGGATATTTGATTCCAGATCCGGCTGATCCTAATTCCGGGTCCCACATGCCGATATGATCCCAAACGGCAATATTATTCCCTTGTACATAAATACGAGCATTTTGAATTGCCATTTTTCGTAGCATCTCTTTGTTAAAAGTATAGCCTAATTCTATATTTTTCAAACGCAAGAATGAAGCGTCACGATACCACCAGGTACTGTTGAGCTTATTATGGCTAAATTCTTCGGTATGTAATCGAGGAAATAATACATCTTGATTTTCCGGATTCCGGCTACTCCAATGATCGAAACCTTCTCGGCGTAATGATCCTAATTGACCGAAAGAAAATGGGACAAAATCACGTGAACCATTTAGGTTCATGGAGGCTTTTGCTACTCCTTGAAAGAATATACCGGCATAAAATCCTTTGTATTCTGCATTTAATCCGAATCCGTATACCAATTCAGGGTTTTCAGCGTAAAATTTATGATTATAAGTCTGGTCGTAACTATCGATTTTGCCGTCTCCGTTTAAGTCTAGGTATTTGATGTCACCTGGAGAAACAGCGGCGCTAGGTACAGGCAATCCTTCTTTCAGACTGTAACTTTTACTTCCGTTTTCCGGATTTTCTGTAATAATAAAATCATCTGCCGTATATAAACCATCTGCAATGTATAATAATGGGGTTTTTAAACTTTGTCCGGTATAACGCTGATATTCATAACGGGGAGAAACTTCGTCATATTCCATGATTTTATTTTTCGCGTATGTAAAATTTCCTCGAAAGGAGAGGTTTACATTATTGATGCTTTGTTTTACTACAATGTTTCCATCCAAACCTTTGTTTGTTACTTTTCCAAAGTTTTGCCAAGGACTTTGTCTGAATCCGGTAACGGCACTAACCGTTTTTCTTTGCATTAGAATATCTCGGCGATCATTTTTGAAGAAATCGACACTCATATCAATTCTTCCTCTCAGTAATCCTAAATCGAAACCTATATTTTTCTTTTCTTCTATTTCCCAAGAAAGGAATGGAGCTGCAAATAAGTTTTCGATAATACCTTTTCCTTGGTCGTTGGTTCCTCCTCCGTTGGCGCCAACATTGAATCCGAAATTATAACCACCTGCATCAGTTTTCAATGAACCACGATAAGGAAATCGTGTTCCTCCCACATTGTCGTTACCTGTGATACCATAGGATGCACGAATTTTTAGTTTGTTGATAATATCTTCTGTTCCTTTCATGAATTTCTCGT
The DNA here is from genome assembly GCF_000364265.2 of Parabacteroides sp. ASF519. Lineage (NCBI taxonomy): Bacteria > Pseudomonadati > Bacteroidota > Bacteroidia > Bacteroidales > Tannerellaceae > Parabacteroides > Parabacteroides sp. ASF519. The sequence goes on from NZ_AQFV02000006.1 coordinate 1,001,122, forward strand.
TACTAGCATACCAGGCAATTCCGACAGCGGGAAAAATACCATAACGGTGTCCTTCTGCAAAATTCTCGCTACCAGTAAGACCAAAGCTGCCTTCCAACATATAACGATTATCATAACCGTATGAACCACGGGCCACTATGCTCTGCTTTTTATAAGGTAAACCGCTACCCTGTGTTTGTCTTTCTTTTTGCATATACAGTAATAATCCGGAAACATCATGAACGTTATTGAATATACGTTTATAGTTTAATGAAGCTTCTAAATAAACCCGTTTTTCACCGCCCTTACTAGCTTCTGAGTGATCAGTCAGGTTAGGAGCACCTTCATTGATTTGGATATATTCTTTTTCTCCGGCATCATTGAGTTGCATCATATAACTGGTTGGTGTTTTAGTTCGTTTGGTTTTTGAGTTATAATCTGCATCAAAACTCCCGGATAGTTTGATGTTTAATCCTTCGGTAATAAAATCCAGTTTTTGGGTCAAAGTCAGTTTGGATTGTAAATTAGCATACCACCCATCTGTATAACCGGATTCGTTCAACATATTATAAGGATTCCCTGTACCTCCGTTGTAAAGTCTGTATTCCGAGAAAGTTCCATCTGAAAAGCGTAATGGAAACTGGTTAGGAGCATAATTAAATATATTATTAAATATTGTTTGTGTTTCAACCGCAGGATTATGTGAATCTGTATACTGTCCGCTAATATCTACAGCTAACAAAGTTGTTTTTGTTACATCTATATCAATGTTAGAACGTATATTATAGCGACTCAACCCTATGTTTGCATTATAATCTTCTGTTGATTGTGAGTTGAACATACCATCTTCATGATAGAAAGAACCGGAAACAAAATAACGAACTTTATCGCCACCACCACGCAAATTTAAAGAGACTCTTTGATTGAATGTTTGGTCTTTTAGTAGACTGAGAAAGTCTGCATTTGGATATAAATCGGGATCTTCGCCGGTTCGGTACATTTCTAAATCATGATCGGAATAAGGATTGATAAACCCGGAAGCCGGAGCTCCGGCAACTTCCCAAGCAGCTTCATTATAGAGTTGTGCAAATTCGTATGAATTAGCTAAATTAGGAAGACGGGTGGGTTTGGCAATCCCGAATTCAGCACGTACATCTAATGTTGGTTTTTGTGAAGAACCACGTTTGGAAGTAATTAAAACAACACCATTCGCACCTTCTGCTCCATATACGGCTGTAGCAGAAGCGTCTTTTAATACAGTGAATGATTCTATTTCATCAACAGTGATATCGTTCATGCTTCTGGGAACTCCATCGACTAAAACTAGCGGAGAGGTTCCTCCTGCAAACGAACTGATACCACGAATCCAGAATTCGGAATTGTCTTTACCTGGTTCTCCAGTACGTTGTACAGCCAATACTCCGGCTATTTGTCCGGCAATATTATTTGAAAGACTTCGGGTTGGCATGGAAAGTTCTTTGGCAGAGATTGTGTTGATGGAAGAAACGACACTTTCTTTTTTTTGTTGTCCGTATCCGATAACCACAACGTCTTCCAGGCCTACAGAGCTTTCAACCATGCGAATGTTGATGCTCTCTTCCCCTTTGTATGTTTTTTCTTCCGTATTGTAACCGATATATCGGTATTCAATAACGTCACCTTCGTTGACGTTATTGAGAATATATCTACCGTCCACATCTGTGGTTACGCCGTGAGTTGTACCTTTAATGGCAATCGTAGCCCCGATAATAGGATTACCGTCAGCATCAGTCAGCAAACCGGTAACGCTATGTTTTTTTTGTTGTAGTTGTTCTGCTATTTCAAATGTCTCTGAATTTTTGGCTTTGGCGATAGAAATGTAATTATTCTCCTGTTTAAATACATAGCCATTGCCTAGAATAATTCGTAGAGCTTCTTGGATATCAGTTGTTTGTATGTTGGCACTGATTCTTTTTTGCGTTTGCACCTGGTCATTACTGTAAATGATCCGGACATTTGCTTGTTGAGATAATTTCTCGATTGCATTGCCCAATGTTTCATTATTGAATTTTAGTTTCAAAGAATAACTTTGTTCAAAAAAGGAGATTTCCGGAGTTGTCGTTTCCGCCAAAATAGGGCTTGAAGGGAACGTTAACATACCGATCAATAATGCCTTTATATATTTTTTAGATAATAAAAAAGGCATGGAATGATTCTTTTTCATAAATTTACAAATTGAATTTAAATACTTGATTTTAATTGAGTAATAAGTTTAAGGAGGAGATGACATGTGGAAGATGTTATCTCCTTTTTCTTTTTTGTTGCTAAGTGTCGTTCATGTCATAAAATGCTTTTAATGTGGATATTTTCGTTAATTCTCTCGATATAGATTTCTTCGGTATTATTGATAAACCGGATGATTTGATCCAAGGAGGCATCACGTCCGATTGTAAATGTGAAGCGTTTTTCTTTTAAAGAGGATGCTTCGTAAGTCGTTTGAAATTTGTACCAGTGTCCTATTTGAGTCAGGATATCTTCCAATGTCGTATTTTTGAATATATATTCGTTATTCGTCCATGAGGTGTAAATATTTGTGTCTACTACCTGTATGTCTATCTTATCGTTTTCTTTATTATATATATATTGCTCTGAGGGCTGAATGAGTTGAGTGCTACCGTTTTGTTCTATGCTAACGGAGCCTTCTATTAATGTTGTGCGCATAATTTTCTCTTCCGCATAGCTACTAACGTTGAATGTGGTACCGAGTACACGTATATCCAGTTGGTCGGTATGTACGATAAATGGCCTATCCTGATTTTTGGCTACTTGGAAATAAGCTTCTCCTTTTAGTTCTACTTCTCTGGTTTGTGGGTTAAACTGTGAAGGGAATATAAGTTCCGATTCTGCGTTCAATGTAACAATTGTACCATCCGAAAGGGTTAATTGATAAGTTTTTCCATGTGGTATTAATAAGCGATTGGTCATCACTTCTTTTTGTTGAGAAAACTTGTCTTGTTGTAAGTAAGAAAGTTTATTGTTTTTGTGATCATTCTGTATTTTGGCAGCCTTTTTCTCTATGGAAAACGACTTTTGGGTAAGAGCGATATGTTCTTTATTATTAATTAATAAAGTAGGTTCGGATATTTCTTGTAAGGAAAGAATATCCGGAGTTTTGTTAGTAAATGTGATGTAAATTCCGACAGTCAATATTATGACGGCAACGGCTGCTGCATATTTGTATAGATGAAGCAATGAAACTCTTTTGGTATGAGAGCTCTTGTTTTCGATATTATAATAATGTACTAATAGGGCATTCCAGATTTTGCGCTCTTCCAGATACTCCCGGTAATTGTCACCGGAAGCCTCCGCCCAATCCATGATCAGTTTTTCTTCCTGGGGGGAAGTTTCGCCTCTGAAATATTTATGTAGTAATTCTTTTTCCATTCTTTCGTATTGACTTAGGTTCCCGTTTTGGGGCCTTTCATACTAATAACACCCCATTCCCGGATTACCCTAACGAAAAAAGAAAAAAAATTACATCTTTTCAGATCAGCACTGATCACAGATCGGTGAAAGCCTGCAAAATATATGTGTGTTTAACTTGGGAATCAATGTCTTATTTGAAATAACTATGTTCCTTGACTACGGCTCCTTTGTCATCGAAATAAACTTTCATTTCTTTTCCTTCGCGTGTCACCAGGATAACTTTGTATTTAACATAAGTGCTGTTATTCGACACGTAAACGGATTTTATCAGACAGTCTTGGTGGACATTGTTTACACCCTCCTGAAGTATCTGGGGGATATTCGTAACGTCTATTTCATAAAACTTATCCTGTTTTTCTACCTGTGTTTTGTCATTACTCAGTATGTTTTGTGCCTGGCTCTGTGACGTAAAAACGGCGCACATGGCAATCACTGCCATTAAAGCAATCTTTTTCATATCTTTTTTTGCCTTAAAATTGAAAACCTAAATTTATCTTTTGCTATATATAATCCAATATTCGTGCCAAAAAGGTAAATTGAACTATTCTTTCAGGTAACATGTTCTAAATGGGCAGGTTAATTTTTTTATTGATTAACCGGATTAAAAAGAAGTACATCCGTCAGGTGTGGAATTTCTCCATACTTGTGTGGATTTTTCTACAAGAAGAAGTACCTTCTGTAAGGAATCGAAGGAGAAACAAAAAAATTACTACCTTTGTCAGGTTGTGATAGAAATAAAAATATTGCATGATATATAATGTATAGAAAATCAAGATGAAACAAACGAGTATACTAATCACTATTCTTTCATTTTTTCTGTTAACGGCTTGTGTGACAAAGCAGGCTAATGAGACTGTTGTTACAGTCACGATTGAACCTCAGCGCTATTTTGCGGAAAAGATAGCAGGAGATAAATTCAAAATAAATTGTGTAGTTCCTGCCGGGCAAAGTCCTGAAACATACGATCCTACTCCCCAGCAAATGATACAGATCGGAAGAAGTATCGCTTACTTGCGTATCGGTCCTATCGGGTTTGAACAGGCCTGGATGGATAAGATACGTGAAAATAATCCGAAACTACAGGTGTTTGATACATCTGAAGGAATGAACCTGCTGACAGATACGGAAGATGACGACCATGCACATGAACATGGCACGCACGATCATGATGCCCATGCCGGAGAGGAGGCGCATCACCATCATCATGGCGGAGTCGATCCGCATATATGGAGTTCGATTGCCGGAGCTAAGGCTGTTGCCTGGAATACGTTGAATGCATTTATTGAACTCGATCCCGACAATACGGAGTATTTTTGGCAGAACTATAATAAACTGGTGGACGAGATCGATAAAACAAATACGGAGATAAAGCAACTGCTTGACCCGTTGACCGACCGTACATTTATTATCTACCATCCGGCACTGACTTATTTTGCCAACGAGTTCAATCTCACGCAACTTTGTATCGAGATGGACGGCAAAGAACCTTCGCCTGCACAACTGAAACGGTTGGTGGAAACAGCGCGTGCCAACAATGCCCGCGTCGTATTCATTCAACAGGAGTTCGATCAGAAGAATGCCGAACTGATTGCCAAAGAGACAGGCTGTAAACTGACTGTAATCAATCCGTTGGCTTATGACTGGACTAAAGAAATGATTCATATTGCAAAAGCACTGGCTGATGGACAAACTCATTGAAATAGATAAGATAACAGCCGCTTATGGGAATAAGACTGTTTTGAAAGATGTCTCCCTGACCGTATGGAAAGATGATTTTCTGGGCATAATCGGTCCTAACGGCGGTGGTAAAACAACACTGCTGAAGGTGATCCTGGGATTACTTCAGCCGGTATCCGGTGCGATACGTTTTTATCAGAATGGGGTTGAAGTTTCTTCTTTACGGATTGGTTATTTGCCTCAACTGAATAATATTGACCGTAAATTCCCTATTTCCGTATGGGAAGTGGTTGCTTCGGGACTGGCTGCTGAAAAGCCTCGTTTTCGTTCTTACACGGCTGTCCAGAAGGAGCGTATTGAGGTGGTGATCCGGCAGATGGGGCTCGAAGATTTGTACACCCGTTCAATCGGAGAGTTATCGGGAGGGCAGCTACAACGTGTTCTGTTAGGCCGTTCGATCGTTTCACGTCCGCAATTACTGATTCTTGATGAACCAAACTCGTATGTCGATAAACGGTTTGAGTCGCGTTTTTACCAGTTACTGGAGGATATCAATAAAGAGAGTGCCATTATTCTGGTCTCTCACGATATCGGAACGGTCCTGGCAATGGTGAAAAATATTGCCTGTGTGAACGAGACTTTGCATTATCACCCCGGTGTAGACGTTTCGGAAGAATGGTTGGGCGAGAAATATGCCTGCCCGATCGAGTTGATCGGACACGGGAATCTGCCGCACCGCGTATTGAAAACACACGAACATTAATATTCTTAATTTCACCATGTCACACACACTTTGCTTAATCTCATTACCGGAAGCCGGTATTATCGTAGGCATTGCCGTTATCCTGTTCGGATGCAAGGCCGTTACGCAAAATCCTTTTATCTCCAGAGGACAGAAGATTGTATGGATACTGATCATTATTGTTCTCAACTGGATTGGTCTGTTATGGTATTACTACACCTATTATATGAAGAATAAAGACTGAGTTATGAAGATATTGATTACAGGTGCAAGCGGATTTATCGGTGGTTTTCTGGTAAAGGAAGCGTTGCGCCGGGGATATGAAACCTGGGCGGGCGTACGTGCCACAAGCAGCCGTGAAAACCTACAGGATGAACGGATTCATTTTATTGATCTTAAATATAACAACCGGGAGGCATTGACTGTCCAGTTGAAGGATTTTGTCCGTGAGCAGGGCGCCTGGGATTATGTTATCCATAATGCAGGTCTGACAAAGACGCTCGATAAGCAAAATTTCTTCCGTATCAATGCAGAGAATACGCATAACTTCATAGAGGCATTGGCTGCTGCCGGTTGCAAACCGAAAAAGTTTCTGTTGATGAGTAGCCTGAGCAGTTATGGGAGGGGAGACGAGGTGAATTTCCGTCCGATTCGCCTGGATGATCCGCAACAACCGGATACTGCCTATGGTAAAAGTAAGCTGGAAGCGGAGAACTATGTGCGCAACCAATCTCATTTCCCTTATGTGATCCTGCGACCGACGGGTGTGTATGGTCCCGGTGAAAAGGATTATTTTATGGAGATCAAAAGCGTAAAGTCGGGGTTTGACTTTGCGGTAGGATTCATTCCCCAGCGTATTACATTTATATATGTAAAGGATCTGGCGAGAGTGGCGTTCCTGGCGTTGGAAAATGAAACAATCCTTAACCGGCATTATTTTGTGGCAGACGGAGATGTGCATACCGACGAGTCATTTGCACGGATGATACAGGATATAGTAAAGAAAAGGCATGTGTTGCATGCCCGCATCCCGTTGGGATTGGTTTATGTAGCGTGCCATTGTTCCGAGTGGATAGGCAAATTGTTGAATAAGAGTATGACACTGAACACCGATAAATATATCATCCTGAAGCAGCGTAACTGGATTTGCGATGTTACGCCACTTCAGGAAGAACTAGGTTTCACTCCTGAATACCCTTTGCGCAAAGGGCTGGAGGAAAGTATTGAGTGGTATTGTAAGGAAGGGTGGCTGTAGATCAGTCCACCTTTTTTATGCTACCTAAACCTGCCCTTTCCTCTTTAATGGAAGGGTCTCCTTTATATCTGATATTCCCGCTACCGGCTATCTCGGCATAGATATTATTCGTTGCATGAGTTTCCAGTAAACCACTGCCCGCTATCTCACACGATACGTCTGATAGTAAGAAATTCAGTGCATGTATTTTCCCGCTACCGGCAATTTCGAATGCTGCTCTCTCTCCCGTACCAGCCAGGTTGAATGTTCCGGAACCGGCTATTTCACCTTTAAACTCCTTCGCATACAAGGTAAGTGCATCTACGGTACCGCTACCGGCTATAGATACTTCCAGTTGGTTTACCGTAACAGTATCTTTCATGTGAAGCATGACGTTGCCTGCCAGGTTAAATTTGATCTTGTCGTTCGAAGACAGCTTGCTGTTTACATTGAATTTTTCTGCACCGGCCAGATCTACCTTCTTCAACTGCCTGGAATTGGAGGTAATGGTGAATTGGGTAGGACGGAGGCGGAGTGTTTTATTTTCTCGTTTAGGGCGGATGACAAGCTTATTATCATCCGTCTTGAAATCGAAAAGGTCATAAATGTTCTGATCGACCGTGACAGTCAGTGCAGGCGCCGATTCTTCCTGCGTGTAATTGAAAACGGCTGCCGATGCATCGACGCTTATCTGATCGTAGTCTGAAATGTCGATCGTATGAGTCGTTACATTTCCGTCTCCTTTTACAGCAGGGAAAAATATGCATCCTTGAGCAAGTAAAAGGATACTGCCCAATATTATAAATGATAATTTCTTACTCATCTTATTTTACTTCTTCTACGGATCCTTTACCAATAACTTTCTGTTGAACGGCTGTCGGGCCTTTATAACGGATTTTACCTTTGCCGACAACGTTTGCCTTGAGGTTGTTGGTGGGGTGAACTTCCATCGTTCCGTTACCGGTCATTTTGCAACTCAGTTCAGGAACGTCTACACCGAAAGCCATGATCTCTCCGCTGCTGGTGATGCTGTATTCACCTTCCTTGGCATTCCCTTTTTTCAGGTTGATAGTGCCGGAGCCGTTGATGCTGCACTCCAGTTTGTCTACTTGGAGGTCATTGACAACCATATTGGCGCTACCGGAAACATTCAACTCCAGTTTTCCTACTTTTATCAGTTCTTTTAGTTGTACCAGGCAGTTGGAGTTTGCCTTGATCTTTACCTCGTCACCAGTCAAAGAGCTGTTTATCATGAAATTCGCATTTCCGGCGGCTTTTACCTCTTTCAGCCATTTGGAGTTGGTCTTTACGATGAATTTGGTATAGTGATCCACTTTGGCACCTTTGAAACCAACAGAAAGTTCGCGGTCTTTTATATTGATGTTGACGTATTCATGCAGGTTTTCATCAACCGTAATTTCGATATAGGGTTCTGCATTCGACTGTTCATAGTTGAAATCGATAACGCCGTCAATCTTGATGGCATTGTAATCATCGATCTTTATTTTCTTTGTAGTAAGGGTACCGTTGCCCTTCACATGATCTGCCGCCTGGACTGTAAATAACAGGCCCAGCAACATGATAATAGATAATAACCCTTTTGTTCTCATAATTTATTTGTTTAGTATTGCCTTTTCTTATAATAAATAGACGTGACTCCGATGCGGTCGGTTACAAAAATAGGAGTATTTTAATTTATAAGTCCAACATTTCGTATATTTTTATAGGGAATTAAGTTTTGGAATTATAATGAATAACCCGGATATCACTATTCATCCAATGCCTTGATGAAAAGTAATTCCGGGTTTTCCAACTCCCAATATAATGATCTCTTATTTTATGTGGTCGATATCGCTGGAACCGTTTGAATGCTTTTTAACTTCCGGATTGCCTTTGTATTTGATATCGCTGCTTCCGGATGCGTTGGCTTCCAGTTTTTCGGTAACGGTTGTGAAAATGTCACTGCTGCCGCTTGCAGAACATTTCAGTCTTTTTATAACGAAGTCGTATGCTTTGATATCACTGCTGCCGCTGCAACTATATTTTCCGTCGTTTGCTTTTCCTTTCAGATTCATGTCGCTGGAACCTGAGGAGTGGGTATCTATTCTGTCACAAATCAGGTCGGATACTTTCAGGTCGCTGGCCCCGCTCAGGTTGATCTTGCACAGGTTAGTTATGCGTATCGGTTTTTCCAGATAAACATCGCTTGCTCCGGAAGCACTGATTTCCAGGTTTTCTCCGGAGAGGGAACTGCGCAGAAAGAAATCGATGCCCCCTGATACCCCTAATTTATTTAATTCTGAGGAATGGGTTTCTATAATCAATTTGCTCGGATTAATACGAGTGCCGCGTTCTGTCTCTATCTGAAGTACGTCTCCGTTCGAGTTGAACTTTAATTCGGAAAGGAGGTTCTCGTCGATGGTGATCTTTAAACCTGATTTACCGCCCTTCTGTGTGTAATTCACCTGGGGAGACTGGTTCTTGCCGAAGAAAGAGTTTCCGCCTGTTTCGATTCCCTGGCCTACTTTTATCTGTTTATAATCGGCGACCTGGATCTCTTTGGTTATTATATTACCGTTCCCTTTGATTTTCTCTGCAAAACAGGATATAGTGCTGAATGCGATTAAACTGATGATGGCGAATGTAATTCTTTTCATGATGTTCGTTTTTAAGTGATGTTATTTAGTTTGCACTTTTTAATTTACCGGAGCCGATGATACTTTTGCTCGTAGTGGGATTACCTTTATAATAGACATTCCCGCTTCCTACGATGTTTGCTTCCAACTGATTTCTGGTATGAGTCTGGATATTTCCGCTACCGGCTATGTTGCATTCCGTTTTGCCGGTGACGCATTTGTAGGCTTTAATGTTGCCACTTGCAGCCAGATTGTATTCTGCGCGGTCCGCTTTGCCTGCAATCTGGATATAACCGCTGCCTGCCAGGCTGCATTCTATTCCTGCCAGATCGATATTGGAGGCTACTACGCTCCCAGAACTGGCCAGGTTGATTTCCAGCTTGTTTCCTTCTACTTTCTTTTCCAAAAGAATATTGCCGCTGCCTGCCATGTTGATTTCCAGTTTTCCGATATTTATCGGACTGGCAATAATGAAATCGCCGGAAGATACCACGTTCAACTCCTTTATTTCGCGTGAGTTGGTTATAACCTTGAATTTGGTCGGTTGGAGGTTATATGAATTACCGTTACGACTATTTTCCTTGATCTTTTTCGGGCCGATTATCAACTCCTTGCCGTCTACTTGTACTCTCAGTAGAGGAAACAGATTCTCGTCGATCATGATTTTCAGATAAGGAGCGGCATCCGATTGCTCATAAACAAACTCCATGACTCCGACTGTCGATATTTCATTATAGTCGCTGATGGAAATTTCTTTGGTAATGATATTTCCGTTTCCTTCCACTTTTTCATTGGTGAAAGCAAATCCTGTCAATGTGATCAGTAAACAGGCAATAAGGAGGGATACTTTTGTTTTCATCTGTATAATTTTTTAGTTCTTTTATTTATAAGACGAATGCTATTGCGTTTAGGTTGCAGATTGGAAAGAGTTTTTTCAGGAAAAGTGAAAGAAAAGGGGCGGGTAGATAAAAAAGAAAACCGCAATCCATATAATTAACGGATGCGGCTTCTTTGCTTTCCAACGAAGCAGTCTCACGATTCCTCCTTTGCAAAGACTTGTTAACCTTAGATCTAAAATACTATGAAAAAAACTCATTGCAAATATAAGAGGAATTATAATATGTGCAATATACTATCGTCTCAATTTATTGTAAATTTGTCACTTTATGACGTAAATGTTACAATTTTTGAATGATTTGTTACAGTATACCGAACTTTTCCGGGATAGAATCCATAATATCAAACAGTTCTGACACTGTTTCAGCGCGCAACATGGCGACACGTGTTTGCTTGAAATCGCTAATTCCTTTGAACAATGGAGTGGCTGCCAGGTGGCGTCGGATATGCAAAATACCGCGTCGTTCGTCCAGGCGTTCCACACTTTGGTTGACCTGCTGTTTAAGGATATCCAAATACCAGGTGAATTTTTCTTCCGGCAGTACTTCCCCGGTAGTCAGGAAATGTTTCACTTCACGGAATATCCAGGGGCGTCCGATACTTCCGCGACCGATCATGACACCATCTACTCCATAATTGTCGAAACGCTGTTTGCATATTTCGGCAGAGGTCACATCGCCGTTGCCGATAATGGGGATATGTATCCGGGGATTATTTTTTACCTCACCGATCAGTGTCCAGTCCGCTTCGCCGGTGTACATTTGGGCACGGGTACGGCCATGGATGGAAAGGGCGGCGATGCCACAATCCTGCAACTGTTCGGCCAAATCAACGATTACTTTATTATCCGCATCCCACCCCAGACGTGTTTTAACCGTAACCGGAATATTGACGGCTTTTACTACTTCTTTCGTTATTTCAAGCATCAAAGGAATGTTCCGGAGCATACCGGCTCCGGCACCTTTGCCTGCCACTTTCTTGACCGGACAACCGAAGTTGATATCCAGTATATCAGGACGGGCAGCTTCGCATATTTTGGCAGCTTCCACCATTGGATCTACTTCTTTTCCATATATCTGGATAGCGACCGGACGTTCATCTTCGGCAACGGTCAGTTTTTCCTGTGTCTTGTTTACGCTGCGTATCAAGGCGTCGCTCGATACAAATTCCGTATAAACCATATCAGCACCGAAGCGCTTACACATCAGACGGAAAGAAATATCCGTTACATCTTCCATCGGTGCCAGGAATACCGGGCGTTCACCTAAATCTATTGAGCCTATCTTCATACCTTCTTATTATAGACCACAAAAGTACAGCTTTTTCCGCGAAGATTTATGATGGAATTGTCTGCAATCAGGGCAATTGTATCCAATTAAACAGAGTTAGCATTTCAAGTGATACAATATAACAATCGGATTTTCATCTCCATTCATCTTTTTTAGAATGTCTGGAGCAGTTTTAAGCATACCTTTATCTCGCAGATAATCAATAGTTGAAGCAGGGCTGCACTGTATCGATATTTTTTTGTTCTTATACCAATGTAACGGGGCAATAGGTAGTCCATGATCTATATCATTATTTATTCCCCACATGGTCATCCAAAAATCAACATTTGAAATATCATTCCATTTATATGGAGTAGGTGTGGATAATATTTTACCACTCTGTTTATCATAAAGCATTATGTACGATTTTTCCTTATATACATACCTAAAGCAAATAGATTCAGGGAATTCTATTATATCGTAAAGAAATAGTTCGGTATTTGTTGGTATAAAATTCAAGAGTGAATAAGAACTTTTTAAAGATTCTTCATTTAGATTCCTCTGCTAGCAGAATGCTGGAGTGATTGTATCTTTAGTCAAACGATAAATAGTATCATTTGTCATGGTTGAAAACAATACTCCCGAATCACTGGGTATACATCTTGTTAACTTAAAACCTGATTCTTTTGATGGAGATATTTTATCATTTGAAAAATTGTTTTTCATCATTACTGTATCTCCTTTTCCCATATTGCTAAATATACCAATTCCAAAATGTCCTTTTGCCTCAAAAGGTATGCCTTCGGAACTAGTCTCAACGACTCGTCCTTCTCCAATAGGATAAGAGTAAAAGGTCATTCTCCCTCCCCGGTCGAACGCTTCTTCAAATTTCCCATCAAAATTGTATATTGTTGTCTGGTACGCCCCGGTGATATATAATTTACTATCTTCTTCTACTGAATACATACTTATAGGAAAAAGAAGTTCGCCAGGACCTTGTCCATATTTTGCTACTTGCCTAATGAAATTCCCTTTTATATCAAATTGAAGCACTCCACATGTAGGGTCGGATAAGACAAATATATAATCCTTGGTAAGGACTACATCCATTATTTTCCCAACCATTGAGCTGTTGTCGTCGGTTAATTCTAATGGAATATATTCTATTCTTTCAATTTCCTTTTTAATAGAAATTGCATCATTGGAATTTACATGAGCTCTAACATCGATGGAAACAAGCTTATTTTTTGTCGTTTCTGCCTTCTCATTACATCCTATACTGATTATTGATAATATGAGTATAGGATACATTTTAATTTTATAAAACTTCATATCTTATAGTATTACATGATTTTTAATTGAGTTATGCGCAAATATAGAATGACAGGAATAATAAATAGCTACACTTTAGAGTAGAGAAATCATTTATGCGTGATTTTTTTTGAGACGATGTCGTAAAATTGATTATAATGTTCGTATTTTTAGCAGACAGTAAAAAACAAGACATGAAAGAATTTAGTGTAGAGAAATTTTTTGATCCTGTTAAGAGGCCAAAGATTGATGACGATCTGAATGAAAAGATGAAGAACAGTATGGATATTGTTCATCGTATGGCATGTACGTTGAATCACTCTTTGTATGTGATTGATTATCTGAAACAATCATTTGTCTATGTGTCTCCTGATAAATTGTTTTTGTGTGGCTACTCTGTGGAGCAAGTACTTGAGTGGGGGTATTCATTTTATACCAGGGTTGTTCCCGAAAATGATTTAAGGCGTTTATTGGAAATCAATAAGGTCGGTTTTGACTTTTACTATAAACTTCCGATCGAAAAGCGGTACATGTATTCTATTGAGTATGATTTCGATCTGGTGCATATAAACAAAAAAGTAACCAGGGTAAATCAACGGTTGATACCGCTCATAATTAATAAGGCTGGCGATCTTTGGTTAGCGGTATGTGTTGTGACACCGCTATATTCGAAAGCTAAAAATAAAACGATCATTAAAAATTTCAATACAGGGGAGCAATTCATTTATCAGGAAAAGGAGCAATTCTGGTACAAAAATACTTTACCACTTCTTACAGTTAAAGAGAGACTCATTTTGCAACTGTCTTCCCAAGGTCATACAAATGCAGCTATAGCCGAAGAATTGTCATTGAATGTGAATACTATCAAGTTTCATAAAAGGAATATATTCCAAAAACTGGATGTAGAAAATTGTATTGAAGCAATTACAGTGGCATCTCATTGGGGATTAATTTGAAATGTAGCAAAATAAAGATCCGGATATGGATGAATTATTCTTTTGATGCGGTTATCCTGGCCTTTAATGAATAATCTACTGCGTTTTATAGTAGATTAACTATGTGTTATAGTTGTATTACTGGAAAATATAGTTATATTTGTGCATTCCTTTAATAAAACAACAGATTATGAAACGATTGACATCGAAAGAAGAAGAGATATTAGGCTATTTCTGGGCGAAAGGCCCTCTGTTTGTCCGCGAACTTCTCGACTTGCAGGAGGAACCCAAGCCGCATTATAATACGCTTTCAACCATTGTCCGTACATTGGAGGAAAAAGGATATATCGGTTATAAGGTATTTGGAAATACACATCAGTATTATGCATTAATCTCGGAAGACGAATACCGGAAGAAGACCCTGAAGCAGGTTGTCGATAAGTATTTCGATAATTCCTATACCCGTGTCGTCTCTACTTTGATTGAGGAAGAGGCGTTGACTCTAGACGAATTGCAAGAGTTGATACAACAGATTAAAAATAAGTAAAAACGTAGGTTTATGGGAGCTTTACTTCTGTACATACTGAAATCCACTATTTGCCTGATATTATTTTATTTAGGCTTCAAGGCGTTGCTTAGTAACGATACGTTCTTTCGTTTCAACCGGTGGGTGTTGTTGGTAGGAATCGCTACCTGTATGTTGCTGCCAGCCATAAAGATACAGACTTCCGAACCTTTATTGATACAACAGCCGATCATTCATTTGGAAAAGATGATAGCCGGTGAGGAAACAGTTGTAACTTATCTTTCGGATAATAACCCCGAAGTCAATATGATTCCTGTGGTTACGCCGGCTAAAATGATTGATTGGGGACAAATCATTGCTCTTCTTTATTGGGCAGGATTTATTTTTTGCCTGATGACAACTTTGCTCTCATTCAGAAAGATGTTTGTTTTGATTCGGAGTGGCCGCAAATTACAACAGGGGCGCTATACATTAATATTAGTTCCTTCCTGTGTGTCCCCTTTCAGTTGGGGACGTTATATTATTCTTTCGGAAGAAGATTATGAGAAACATCCTGATGAGATTCTGACGCATGAAATGATGCATTTGAAATCTCATCATTCCATTGACCTGCTTTTTATGGAGTGCATTCTTTGGCTTCACTGGTTCAACCCGGCTATCTGGCTGTTGAAACGGGAGTTGAAGGATATTCATGAATACCAGGCCGATAAAGGAGTACTTACCCAGGGCGTCGATGCAACAAAATATCAACTGTTACTCGTGAAAAAAGCTGTCGGCTCCAGCCTCTACACTCTTGCCAACAGCTTCAACCACAGTAAAATTAAAAAACGTATTACTATGATGTTAAAAGGTAAATCAAACAATTGGGCCCGGTTGAAGCTATTGCTCCTGGTCCCCGTAGGACTTATCGTCCTGAACGCTTTTGCCCGTCCGGAAGTAAACCGGCAGTTGGAAACGCTTGTACAGAGCAAAGATAAGGAAACTCCGCCGGAAGAACAACAGGATATGAAGAGTTTCTTTAAGACGGAATTGGATAGTTATATGAAAAAGGTGGAACCGCAAACTGCGTTTGAACCTGATGAGATTATAGCTTTCATGAAAAAGAATACTGAGCCGAAGGATCTATTTATCAATGCTAAAGGTGATGTGCTGTTGAATAATGATTTTGCAAACTATAAAGAAAAGGAACAGTTCCTGGGCAAGTTGCAGGATTTATTTGAAAAAAGTAAAAAGCCTGTTTCCTTCTATTTCCTTATTGACATAAATACTCCGGAGGAAGCTACTGAGGCCGTTTTACATTTAGTAAAAGAGGCATTTGATAAGCGACAAAAAGTTGTAGGTGCTGATAAAGCCCCCTTCCTTCTGTTTGAGGATGCCAGAAATAATAAGAATTTTCCGAGAAAAGTAAGTATGGCTCAGTCTTCAAAAAAAGGAACAGTATATATTATCCAAAACAAAAAAGTAGTGGGAGTGATAAATGGTGATGTCGCAGACTACAAGCTTCCTGATTTTTCTAAAGATATGGTTACTATCCAACCCGCTGGAAAAGATGTGTCTTCATCTCGATTAAATAGTGTAAAGGATATGATTGAGAAAAATGGTTTCTCATGTCAAATTAATACAAGTGTATTTAAAAATGGAGATGCGCTTCCTCCACCACCACCACCACCAAGTCCGGATGCCTATGTCGCTTTCAATTATAAAAATGGGGGAAAGGAACAAGGACTTATTGTATATGAGCGATATCTTAAGAATACAAATGAGATTGACAAGCGGTTCAACAGTATTTATAATGATGATATTTCATCTGTTACTATTACTGTATATAAGAAAGCACCGGATGGTATGCTTGATGGTGTTGAAAAATATTTGAAAGACAAAATCAAATATGACGTCGAGTACATCGTCAAAAGAGAATGATATTGCTATTGTAAATAGTAGAAGGGTGTCTCAAAAGGACACCCTTCTTCCGTGTTATCCTTAGCAATAAAAACTTAATCGGCTTTATTCGTGTAATGTAGTAAGAATCCCATATCTTTGTATCTTTCTGATTAAAACCAAACCTCTGAATAAAAAGGAGCTGGAATAGATGATATACAAAGTAGGGATCATCATTTTCATTTACCTTTTCGTTGCTTGTTCTTCAGCTGAGCGAAAAGAGGCTGTAACTGTCGGGGAACTTTTCCGGCAGGCTGCTTTCTATGGGGAAAGGTTACAGTATATTCCTGCATTAGATACTTATCAACAGGCTATCAGGCTGGCCGAAAAGGATAAAGACAGCCTTGCTCTTTCTCATGGCTATTTGGAAATGGGAAAAATTTACCGGAATCAATCTTTGAAGCAAAAGGCCCTGCAAAGCGAGAAAAAAGCATTGTCTTATCTCGGAAGTGCAGGCGGTGATTCACTTCGAACGGTGCTTTACCGGGAGATGGGAGATATTTATATGTTGTCCCGAATGTCGGACAGTGCCTTCTTTTATTATCAAATGGGTGATTGCCGGATAAAGCAGGCAAAAGTATTGCAGCAGGGAGGAAAGTATAAGGAGTCGGAGGCATTACTGAAAACTGAATTGGAACAAACAATCCCCCAGGAAGAAAAAGCGGAACTCTTTCTGGCTCTGGCCGATTTGCAAATAAACATGGGTAAATTGGAAGAAGCTGAAACGAATTTAAGTCAGGTACCCTCTTCCCATCCGCATTTATATGCCGCTTTGTCCCGGATTGCCCAATGTCGCGGAGACAGCTTGCAAGCTGATTTTTATCAAAAGAATTATCTCCACAACCTGTCCGTTTTACGACGGCAGCAGGAAGACAATCAAATAACTCAACTTCTCTGGACTTCGGAGCAGAAAGAGTGGGAGAGACGTCTCTCGAATGCTGAAAATACTCAAACAGGGCGGTTGTATCTCTGGAGCGCCCTGTTTATCCTTTGCGGTACAAGTCTCTTGGGGTATTCCCGTTACCGGAAGAAAAAGGCGGCCGTCTCCCTGTCGGAAACAGATTTCCTCTCTTCGGAAGTTTATCAGCGTTTCCACCGGAAAGAAGAATGGAGGGCGGGTAGTAAGGACTGGGAAGAGTTGTTGCAAGCTTTCAACCGGACCTACCCGGAGTTTCGCGAACGGCTGAAAAAGAAAATACCGAAACTGAGTGAACAGGAATGGCGCATATGCTGCCTGATTAAAATGGATGTTCCCCCTTCTACAATGGCTATGTTGCTCTGTTGTACCAATCAGGCTATTTCGATGCGCCGCGTCCGTCTTTACCAGAAAATGACGGGTGAAAAGGGAACGCCGGAACTGTGTGACTCCTTTATTCGTGATTTTTAAGCAGATGTGAACTGATGTGAAACCGTGAAGGAGACTGTTTCTTCTACTTTTGTCAGAAAAAAGCGTATGAAAAAGATGTTATTGAGGCTCATGGCAGCCATGATGGTTTTAACCGGATGCGGGTCGAAGCAATCGGCCGGCGAATTACCGGAGATTGATTTGACGGCAAAAACGTTTTCATCCGATAAGGTTGGAATAGCGGACGAAATAGAATCGATTGAGTATATTCCTCTGGAGTTGACCGATGAATCTCTGATTGCAAACGTATTGGATGCATGTGTTTCCGACGAGTATATCTTTATTTATTCTACCCGGCAGGAAAGCGTTTTGCAGTTTGACCGGAAAGGAAAGTTTGTCCGTCCTATCGCAAAGACAGGGAATGGTCCGGGAGAAGTCGCACAGATTATATCGCTCACCATCGATGAAGAAAACCGCCTTTTTTGTGTTAACGAGTATTTTTCTACCTCGTTCTACTCTTTTGACGGCGAATTTATTAAAAAGATAACGAGTCTGCGTCCTAACTCTTATCAGCTTTCCGTCGGGGCGAATACGATGGCCGAATTAGGCCGGATGTATGTCCCTATGAATATTCCGGGAATGTTCAGCCTTGGAATTTTCAACTGGGCAACGGACGATACGATTGCATTTCGGCGGACGATTGGAAATGTGGATGTAATGCCGCTGGAAGAAGTCAGTTTGAAAGGATGGATATATAATGGCAGCATGGATGGTTGGTTTTGCTATTCGGATGGGATAGATACCGTCTGGAATGTGAATGCAAAAGCAATTTCACCGGCATTTCTTATCAGGCATGGTTATTCTGCTGCCGATGAGGAAGAAATACGTTCCTCTAAAACAGGAAATGCCGCTGTGGATGGTAAATTCAGTATTTTCAATATCTTTGAAACTCCCCGGTCTTATTTTGTCAAATGTTTCAAAGGTTCCGACCAGTCTAATTTCTTTTTGTACAGCCTGAATAAAGAAACCGGAGCCTTGTGTCGTGAGGCTTCTCTTATCGACGCAGACGAATTGTTCGGATACAACAGGGCTTTGACCGGCATCGGTATCCGCAATGAAACGGACGGGGGGCTTCCCATCTGGCCTTTCTTCTCCTTTCCGGCTAAAAAACTGATGATACAATTCAATACGGCAGTAGAAATCGAATATCTCAAAGAGAAATATCCCGACCTCAGGAAACACCCTGTCCTGCAACAGGTAACGGAAGATTCGAATCCGCTCGTTACTATTTATCATTTACGTTGAAAGGCTTAAAAGGTATCGGATGAAACGTATTTATAGATAAGGTTGCTGCCCGGAAGAGCCGCGTAAGCATCGGTCTGGTACATCCTTAAGGGAATCTGTTTCTACATAATGAAACAACTGTTCCATTATGTAGAAACACTTGTTTCATTAGGATGAAACAGTAGCAATGATTGGGTGTTTTAAAGACTGCATGCCGGTAAGAGGCTAAAAGTTAACCGATTTTATTCATGTAATATTAGGAAGAAACCCGTATCTTTGTGGTTTCTAATTTAAAACCAAACAGCTTTGAACGAAAAAGATTTTGAAATAATGGCGCCGGTAGGTTCGTATGAATCGTTGATGGCGGCTATTCAGGGAGGTGCCGACTCTATCTACTTCGGCATTGAGGGACTGAACATGCGTTCGCGTTCTTCCAATAATTTCACGACAGACGATTTGCGCAAGATTGTTTCTATCTGTAAGGAACACGGGATTAAAAGTTATCTGACGGTCAATACAGTTATTTACGGGGAAGACCTGGCTCTGATGCGCGAGATTATCGATGCGGCGAAGGCGGCGGAAGTCTCTGCGATCATTGCGGCGGATGTGGCTGCAATGAGTTATGCGAACCGTATCGGACAGGAGGTGCATCTTTCTACCCAGTTGAATATTTCGAATGTGGAGGCGCTGAAGTTCTATGCCCAGTTTGCCGATGTGGTGGTGCTGGCCCGTGAGTTGAACCTGAAGCAGGTTTCCGAAATCTATCAGCAAATCGTTGAACAGCAGATTACCGGTCCGGGAGGCGAACTGATTCGTATCGAGATGTTTGCACATGGTGCTTTGTGTATGGCTGTCTCCGGCAAATGTTACCTGAGTTTGCACGAGATGAATGCCTCTGCCAACCGCGGGGCCTGCATGCAGATTTGCCGCCGTGGCTATACGGTGAAGGATAAGGACAGCAATATCGAACTGGATATAGAGAACCAGTATATCATGTCGCCCAAAGACCTGAAGACGATTCATTTTATGAACAAGATGATGGATGCAGGCGTCCGGGTATTTAAGATTGAAGGCCGTGCCCGCGGACCGGAATATGTGCGTATCGTAACGGAGTGTTATAAGGAGGCGGTGAAGGCTTATTGCAGCGGAAGTTATGATGAAGAGAAAATCGCTGTTTGGGACGAACGTCTGAAAAGTGTCTTTAACCGTGGTTTCTGGGATGGTTATTATCTGGGGCAGCGCCTGGGTGAATGGAGCAGCAAGTATGGTTCCGGTTCGACTAAAAAGAAAGTCTATGTGGCGAAAGGAATCAAATATTTCAGCGGTATCGGTGTGGCGGAGTTTGAAATGGAATCGGGTTCGCTGAAAGTGGGCGACGAGATTCTGATTACCGGTCCGACAACCGGCGCGGTGATGCAGACCATCGATGAAATACGTGTCGACCTCAAACCGGTGGAAGAGACAGTCAAGGGCGAACGCTTCTCCTTTAAAGTCTCCGATAAAGTACGTCCCTCGGACCGTCTTTATAAAATGGTATCAACGAACGATAAAGAACTGAAATAATGAAAGAGTATATTTTTAAACTGACAGACAAAGTGCGTGACTACGAATGCGACTTGCAGGGCGTAGTGAATAACTCCAACTATCAGCATTATATGGAACATACCCGTCATGAGTTCCTCGAGTCGCTGGGAGAGAATTTCGGTGCCATGCATGATAAGGGAGTGGACGGGTTTGTCTCTCATGTGGAGATCGACTACAAGACCTCTTTGAAGAGTGGCGACAGCTATATCTCCTGCCTGAATGTATATAAGAAAGGCGTAAAGCTGGTCTTTGAACAGGATATCTACAGAGCCTCCGACGGTGCGCTGGCAACTAAGGGGAAAGTCGAATCGGTTGTCGTACAGGACGGCAAGCTGACCCGCGGCGAATATTTTGACGAAATGTTGAAAAGGATACAAGACAAACTATGACAGTATCATGACAGATAAACGGATTTACCAGATTGGCTTAACTATGATAAACGGGGTGGGCGATGTCCTGGCCCGTCAGCTTCTGCAAACCTTCGGCGACGCAGAGGCTGTCTTTGCGGAAAAGAGACAGACATTGGAGAAGATTCCGGGTTTCGGCAGCCTTACCGCTACTGCCGTCAAAAGCCCGGAAGTGCTTCTGCAAGCCGAGAAAGAGTTGACTTTTATTGAAAAGAACCAGATAAGCTGTTATTTCCTGACAGATGAGAGTTACCCCAAACGTTTGAAAGAGTGCTCCGACGCTCCTGTACTACTCTATTTTAAAGGGAAGACCGACTTGAATAGTACACATATTGTCAGTATTGTCGGGACGCGCCACATAACAGAATATGGCAGGACGATGACGGAAGAGTTGATACATGCCTTGTCGGCCTCTTATCCGGATTTGCTGGTCGTGAGCGGACTGGCTTATGGCGTCGATATCTGTGCCCACCGGAGTGCCCTGAAGTATGGACTGCCGACTGTAGCTGTGCTGGCTCATGGTCTGGACCGCATCTATCCTTCCTCACATCGCTCCGTAGCTGTTGAAATGTTGTCTCATGGCGGATTGTTGTCCGATTTCCCCAGTGGAACGGAACCGGATAAGCCGAACTTTGTCCGGCGTAACCGGATTGTTGCCGGATTGGCGGAAGCAACGATTGTAATGGAATCGGCAGAAAAAGGAGGCTCGCTTATTACGGCTGACCTTGCTTTTTCCTATGGGCATGACGTCTATGCATTCCCCGGACGGGTAAACGATTATTATTCCAAAGGATGCAACGCATTAATCCGGCAGAATAAGGCGGGTTTGATAACATCGGCTTCCGATTTGGTGTCGGCACTTTGTTGGGACGTGAATAAAACGCCTTCGCCTGCCCCTGTCCAGGCTGAATTATTTTTCGAAGAAGACGACCGTGCAGGAACAGTCATAAAACTTCTTCGCGAAAAGGGAGAAATACATATCGACCAACTGGCAACGGAACTGAATCTGCCTGTCCGCGAACTCTCTTCCCTACTATTTGAACTGGAAATGAACGGACGGATTAAGGCGCTGCCGGGAAATATCTATAAACTTCTGACATGATATGATAACGTCCTTTGAATAAAAACAACGGTTCGGTTATTTTGTTTTAGAGATGTAGATAGTTTCTTTTGTGTAAACAGGAAGTATCTTTATCTTTGTCAAAAGCATTTATTATGGAATTGCGAACAGCGAATGTAGTCAGATATATTATGCCTCTCCGGGAGGGAGGTTCGTTGCCGGCTTTGGCAGAAGCCGACGATGAATATAAATATGTCGTAAAGTTCCGGGGAGCCGGTCATGGGACCAAGGCCCTGATAGCCGAATTGATTGGCGGTGAAATAGCGCGGGCATTGGGTTTCCGTGTGCCTGAACTGGTCTTTCTTAATCTCGATGAGGCCTTTGGTCGTACCGAAGGGGATGAGGAGATACAGGATTTATTGCAGGCAAGCCGTGGGTTGAACCTGGGATTGCATTTCCTGTCGGGTGCCCTGACATTTGACCCGGTAATCAATAAGGTCGGAGAAAAACTCGCTTCTCAAATAGTCTGGCTGGATGCCCTCCTGACGAATGTGGACCGTACGACCCGCAATACCAATATGCTGATGTGGCATAAGGAATTATGGCTGATTGACCATGGTGCGTCACTCTATTTCCATTATTCATGGTCGAACTGGCGCAAACATGCTTTAAGCCCGTTTATCCAGATTAAAGACCATGCCCTGTTGCCGGAAGCCGGTAAGTTGGAGGAAACGGATGCCGAATTTAAACGTATTCTTACTCCGGATAAAATCCGTGAAATTGTTTCTCTGGTTCCGGACGACTGGTTGCAGTGGAACGAAAGTCCCGGTACGCCGCAGGAAATAAGAGACGTTTATATTGAATTCCTGACAGAAAGGATTGCCCATTCCGAAACATTTATAAAAGAAGCGCAGCATGCAAGGAAAGCACTTATATGAATACGCCGTTATCCGTTTTGTTCCCCGGGTGGAACGGGAGGAGTTTATTAATGTGGGTATTATCATGTTCTCTAAACGGGCCCGGTTTATAAAGGCGCGTTATCAGGTGGATGAAAAGAAGCTCTGTCTGTTCTCTTCCGAACTGGATATGGATTCGCTCTATGCCAGCCTGAAAGTATTCGACCGCATCTGCTCCGGCACCGCCGACGGTGGCCCGATAGCCTCTATGGATATTCCCGAGCGTTTCCGTTGGCTGACGGCTGTGCGCAGTTCTTCCATTCAGACTTCGCGTCCGCATCCCGGCTTTTCGACTGACCTGGAGGTTACGTTTGAAAAGTTGTTTGCGGAGTTGGTTCTGTAAACCGGCGAATACGTTTTCCCGGAGTGAAAATGCTCTCTTTAATTGTTAATTTTAGCAGTTTTTGCCAGTATTGTATATAGTTTTATCTTAGCTAACACTTTTTGGCGAAAGATGCTTGGAGGCTTAACATATATTGTCTGTAAAAAGCTTGACAAACGCTTGCTACAGGTGTATCTTTGTACTGTGGTTTTTTCATAATAGTATTAGATTTAAGGTTAACAAAGTTTGATTAGGGCTTGTCGTGAGACAGGCTTTAATTGTTTATAGAGGTTTGCTAAAAATTGAAATGGTCCGGGTCTGCACCCAGTCTCAGATTCTTATTAAGAGCACTTATCCGGGTCATATCTTCGTCTGTCAGTTCGAAATCCGTACATTTCAGATTCTCTGTCAATCTCTCTTTATGGATGGATTTGGGGATGACTATCACTCCACGTTCCAGATTCCAGCCTAAAACGACCTGTGCAGGAGTCAGTCCGCGCTTTTTAGCAATCTCGGTAATGACAGGGTTTGTCAGAATGTCTGATTTGCCGGCTCCCAATGGTCCCCATGCTTCCGGACGGATATTCCTTTCCAGGCAATATTGGATAGTTGCCGCCTGGGAAAGGTAGGGGTAACATTCTATCTGGTTGACTGCTGGTATGATTTCTGCTTCTTCGAGCAAATCGGCTAAATGATGTGTCTGATAATTGCTGACTCCGATTGCTTTTGCTTTTCCGCTTTTATACACTGCTTCCATCTTTTTCCAGACACTGACGTAAGTCTCTTTTACCGGCCAGTGCACAAGATAGAGGTTTACATAATCCATGCCCAATCTTTTCAGGCTGGCTTCGATCGCTTCTTCTACTTTTCCCGACCGCTGGTCGTCATTCCATAACTTAGTAGTCAGGAATATCTCTTCCCGTGGGATACCTGAGTCCCGGATTGCCTTGCCGACAGCTTCTTCATTTCCATAAATCATGGCTGTGTCTACATGTCTGTATCCGACAGATAAAGCTGTTTTTACTGTTTCATATGCAATGTTTGCATCTTCAACCCTGAATACACCGACTCCGATGGAAGGGATTTTTGTTCCGTTGTTTAAAATAACTTCTTTCATTTGATCTTTTGTTTTTTATTCCCTGTATATAAAACAGATAAGTGATGGCTTTGTTTGCCGGGAAAAGGAAGGATTGTTTTTACTATGAATATTCCTGTTATGTGAGTTTTATTGGTTACTTTTGTAAACAGTCAGTAACTCAGTTATTTATAAAATCGATTATAAATGATATCTATCTTTACTTATATATTTATTGTTATAGCAGGAATTATTCTTTTAGTTTTTATTGCCGGCCTTCTTTTGCCGGATGAAAGAACTGCAACCAGTGAATGCTTTTATAATGCTTCACCCGAGAAGGTGTATAATGCACTCATCAATAATGCTGATTACGGTTATCGCAGTGATCTGGAAGAGATCGTTATTGTGGAAGAGAAAGACGGTATAGAAGTCTGGGATGAAATAGCGAAGAACGGCTCTGTTATCCGGTTCAGGACAGCCCGTAAAGTACCTCATTCCTTATATGAATTTGAAATTGTGAAAGGAAACGGATTCACCGGGTACTGGAAAGGCGAACTGAAAGTAACCAGTACGGGAGGAACTCATTTTACATCGACGGAAATTATCCGGATGAAGAATCCTTTTCTGAAAGTCGTTTCCCGCCTTTTCTTTGATCTGGAAAAGTTTATGCATACTTATCAGAATGACCTGCGCGTGAAACTTAGTGAAGATATAGCCTGAAAAAAGGGAGTCTTAATCGACTCCCAGGAATTTGAACGGTTTAGCTTCAACAAATTGCTCTGCCGTGTTGCCGGCATAGGTTTTACCGCTAACCAGGTCAAGCATCTTCACCGGTGCTTTTTCTGAAAAATCCACATCTTGTAAATTTACCCAGAATACATTAGGCTGGATGGTCGATTCAAAGAAATAAACTTTATTCTTTTGGTCGGAAACGGTTCTCCATCTTGTCGATGAGATATTCGGTTCGTTAGGTGTTGTGATACCTAATGGTACTGACGTGTTACGGATTACGCTGAATACACTGGCAACGGCCGTACGGGTATCCGCCACTTTCGGAATAGCATTAATATAGAAAGAGGCTCTGACAAAACGGTCGGCAGCACGGTTGGTTCCTGGTAGGAATGTTGTTCCCCCGATATTTTTCCAGTAATCATTCAAGGCCAGTTGCTGGTCGAAAACCGGGGAGTTGGTCATTACCTGGTATGATTTGTCGTGGTGGATTTTCAATTCTCCGCCGATATATTCAAAGATCGCATT
Organism: Parabacteroides sp. ASF519; assembly: GCF_000364265.2. Classification (NCBI taxonomy): domain Bacteria; kingdom Pseudomonadati; phylum Bacteroidota; class Bacteroidia; order Bacteroidales; family Tannerellaceae; genus Parabacteroides; species Parabacteroides sp. ASF519. The sequence goes on from NZ_AQFV02000006.1 coordinate 1,027,020, forward strand.
GTCACCGTCGGCATCCGAGATGGAAAGATGTAATGTTGCCATGCGGGTTCCGTCGGGCATCATGTCCGATACAACTTCGAAGGTGCCTTTTTCAACATAGGAAACTGCTTCATCGACTGTGGCGAAATTATCCAGTATATATTGAACCCAGGCGGCAATGGACAGTCCCGGTTTTTTGCCATCCCACTGCGGGTATTCCGACTCTGCCAGCCAGAGCAGATTGGCGACCAGTCCCTTTTCGTTCATCCCGTCCGTACTGCAAATATCGTAGGCGGAAGCAACTACACTTCCATATTTGGAAGTCCATTCAAGCGGATTCTTTCCTATTTCTCCATTACGCTTCATACCTCGCGGAAATATCCACAGGTTGCTGCGGGTATCTTCTTTCCAGTCCATCGACCGGGCGGTCAGAACTGTATTGTCTTTTCCCTGATAAACAACTCTGGTGCAGGCTTCTGTGGTATTTAACTGAGTGCCCGCTGTAATGGCAGCTAGCGCTATTCCCCATTTCTGTATACGTCTCATAATCTTATCGTTTTACTTCATATATAAACGATGAAGAGGTTGTAATGTTTAAGTAATCTGACTCTTTTTACGCTGTAGAAGAGTGGATTTAAGGAATTGGTCAGAAATCGCTTATTCCGGTCAATATCAGCAATGCCGGTAAATAATCTTTCAGCCGGCTACGGAATAGTTTCAGTGCTTTCGAAATATGGAATTCTACTGTTTTGATACTGACTTCCAGTTCAGCTGCAATTTCCCGGTTGGTTTTGCTTTCATACCGGCTTTTAAAGAAAATCGCGCGGGTTTGTTCCGGCAGTTCGTTTAATGTTTTTCGGATGATCTCTTTGACTTCGACCGTGAAGAGGTCTGACGGGTCGCACGACTCCAGGGACGAGATACGAAAATTCAGTTCCCGTTGCCGGTGGTCATATAATTGGTCTTCCACATCTGTACGGATGGTCTGGTGGCGTAAGTGGTTGAGTGACTTGTTTTTTACAGTTGTTAATATGTATCCGGGAATATTGGTGTCGGCTGGCAGTTCTTTTCTTTTTTCCCAGTATTGGATGATTGCCTCCATGTAAATATCCTCTGCGGCGGCCATATCCCTTACATATGAATTGGCAAACAGAATGAACGGCTCTTTGAATTGACCGAAGAGCGTTGAAAATAGTGAAGATTCCGTTTGTTGTTCTCCCATAACAGATGCAAAAGTAATAAAAAAGTGCCTTCTGATGACGTTTGTGTAGTTAAAAGCATTACTTTTGTAGCTTGTAATTAGTTGAAAACGAAAAAGAATGGATAAAGTAAGTTACGCACTTGGCTTAAGTATCGGAAATAATTTCCAGAACTCGGGCATTAATGATCTTCAGATTGAAGACTTTGTGAAAGGATTGAAAGATATTTTAGGTGGTCAGACCCCGGAAATCAGTTATGACGAAGCTAAGCAGGTGATCAACGATTACTTCATGAAGCTGCAAAAAGAAAAATTTGAAATAAATAAGAAAGCCGGAGAGGAATTCCTGAATATCAATAAAGGAAAAGCAGGTGTAGTTACCCTGCCCAGCGGATTGCAATATCAGGTACTTCAGAAAGGTGAAGGTCCTAAACCGACTGCTTCTGACAAGGTGAAATGTCATTATCACGGAACATTAATCAACGGAACAGTGTTTGATAGTTCGGTACAGCGTGGTGAACCGGCTGTATTCGGTGTATCACAGGTAATCCCGGGATGGGTGGAAGCATTGCAGTTAATGCCGGTAGGATCTAAATGGAGATTATTTATCCCGTCAGACCTGGCTTATGGCGAACATGGAGCGGGTGAAGCTATCGAACCGAACAGTGCATTGGTTTTTGATGTTGAATTGTTAGATATAGTAAAATAATTTATAGAGAAAAATGAAAAAGATTAATGTTTTAGCTGCTACAGCGATTGTAGCTTTAGGCATTGCTGCCACTTCTTGTGATTCTAAGCCTAGTGCAAATTTGAAATCGGCAGTAGATAGCGCAAGTTATGCTATCGGTGTTTCTACCGGTGCCGGTTATAAAGAAAATTTGAAAACATTACCTGGTGGCGAAGCCAATATCGATGCACTGATCGCAGGTTTTGTTCAGGCTATTAAAGGCGATTCTACAAAGATGACTCCGGAACAGGCTCAGACTTATCTGAACACTTATTTCGTAGAAGCTCAGGCTAGAGAGTCTCAGCAGGCTAAGGAAGAAGGTGAAAAGTTCCTGGCTGAAAACAAAACGAAAGACGGCGTTATCACAACTGAAAGCGGCTTGCAATATAAAGTAGAAAAAGAAGGTACTGGTGCAAAACCGGCAAAAGAAGATAATGTGAAAGTACATTATACAGGAACTCTGTTGGACGGATCTGAATTCGATAGCTCTGTTAGCCGTGGCGAACCTGCTGAATTCAGAGTTGATCGTGTAATCCCGGGATGGACTGAAATCCTGCAGATTATGCCGGTCGGATCTAAATATATAGTTTGGGTTCCTTCTGAACTGGGTTATGGTCCTCAGCCTCCTCGTGGAAGCAGCATCAAACCGAACAGTCTTCTGAAATTCGAAATCGAGTTACTGGATATCGTTAAAGACGATCAGAAAAAGTAATATCTCATTTTGTAGATAAAGAGGCGGGTAAATTATGCTAAAAAGCATTATTTGCCCGCTTTTATTATTTATTTGCTACTTTTTTCTTTCAGAATGATAGATTGTTGAAAATAATTATATACTTTTGATATATAAATAAAAAGAGCGTATAATAAAGCGATAGTAGAAATGGAGAAAATAGACAAACTGGACCGGCAGATATTGAACATTATTTCAAAGAATGCCAGGATTCCTTTCAAGGATGTAGCTGAAGAGTGTGGTGTGTCGCGTGCAGCCATCCATCAACGGGTACAGCGCATGATTGATATGAATGTGATCGTTGGGTCGGGTTATCATATTAATCCTAAGATTCTGGGATATAATACTTGTACATATATCGGTGTGAAACTGGAACGGGGTTCTATGTATAAAGACGTAGTGCCTGAGTTTGAGAAGATACCCGAAGTGGTTGAGTGTCATTTTACAACAGGTCCTTATACAATGCTGATTAAGTTATATGCCCGTGATAATGAACATCTGATGGAATTGCTGAATACAAAGATTCAGGAGATACCGGGGGTTACTGCTACAGAGACTTTGATTTCTTTACGTCAAAGTGTTAAGCGTGAAATTCCTATCTGTAACGTAAACGAATAAATTAGTTTAAAAAATAATGGCCCGGCCTCTTGATGAGTTGCCGGGCTTTTTTATATCCAAGGCAATTACTACTTTTGTAGAGTTGAGTTATATGATCCCATGAAAAAATATATAGGACTGTTTGTTTTGTTATGCTGTTTTTCTTCGTGGCTTACTGCCGGAGAAAGTTACTGTTTTCGTGTCTATTTGAAAGATAAAGGCGATTCCGGCTTTACCGTAGAAGAACCGGAGGCTTTCCTGTCGAAAGAATCCATTCAGCGGCGTAAAAAGGCGGGAACGCCGGTCACCGCTTCCGATCTTCCCATTGCGCATGCTTATCTGGATACATTGGTCGCTACCGGCGCTGAACCGGTGGTGCAGAGTAAATGGCTTTCTACCGTAGTCGTGACCAGTAAAGACAGCACAGTTGCCGACCGTCTGAAAAACCTGACGATGGTCGACTCTGTAAAGTGGGTATGGAAAGGGCATGATGTGACTCCGGCCCAGGAAGATGATCAGGAGATCCGTCTTTCTCCTTCTGATGCTCCTTTGAAAGAGAAATACGGATATGCTGAAAGGCAGATCAAAATGTTGAATGGAATCAAACTGCATGATGCCGGATTCCGTGGGGAAGGGATGCGTGTGGCAGTGATAGATGCCGGCTTCCAGAATGTAGACCGTATCTGCGTTTTCGATTCTCTGCAATTGATCGGGACGCATAATGTGATTTATCCGGGCCGCAGTGTGTATGAAGCAGACGACCATGGGACAAAGGTTCTGTCTTGTATGGCTGCCAATATGCCCGGGATCATGGTCGGGACAGCTCCCAAGGCATCTTATTTGCTTATAAAAAGCGAGGACAGCGATTCCGAATACCCGATAGAAGAAGACTATTGGGCGGCGGCTGTTGAATATGCCGATAGTGTAGGAGTCGATGTGATCTCCTCCTCATTAGGTTATTTCGCTTTTGATGCAGATGAATTATCTTACGATCAGTCCGCCTTGGACGGAAAAAGTTCTTTGATCAGCCAGGCGGCACATATCGCAGCGCAAAAGGGGATCCTGATGTTTTGCAGTGCCGGAAATGAAGGAAACGGCAGTTGGGGGAAAATTACTTTCCCTTCCGATGCATCGGATATTCTGACGGTTGGGTCTATTACGGAAGATAAAAAGAAAAGTATTTTCAGTTCGGTAGGATTTACTGCCGATTACCGGGTGAAACCGGATGTAGTGGCATTAGGGTCGGGCAGTTGTGTGATCGATCCACAAGGAAATGTACGCTATGCCAGCGGAACATCTTTTGCAACTCCCATATTGGCGGGATTGGGTGTCTGTCTGTGGCAGGCGTTGCCGGAGTTGAGCAATAAGGAGGTCATTGCTTTATTACAGCAGGTTTCCAGCCAGTTCAAACAGCCCGATGCCGAACTGGGGTATGGTATCCCGAATATATATAAAGCCTATAAGAAAGGAATGCAGTATGCCAGGACTGAACATTAATCCGGAATATATGGGCGAAGAACGCAGGGAACTGTCTTTGCTGGAATTGAATAACCTGGTGCGCGGTGCGGTCAGTGAGGCTTTCCCCGGCACTTGCTGGGTTCGTGCGGAGATGAGTGATGTGCGGACGAATGCTTCTTCCGGGCATTGCTATCTGGAGTTTATTGAAAAAAATCCTATAACCGGGCAATTGGTTGCCAGGGCACGCGGCTCGATATGGGCTAAAACGTTCCGGATGCTGAAGCCTTACTTTGAGATGGAGACGGGGCAGATGTTTGCTTCCGGACTGAAGGTGCTGGTGAAAGTATCGGTCGAATTTCATGAACTGTACGGATACAGCCTGACGGTGCTGGATATCGATCCTGCCTATACATTGGGGGATATGCTGAGAAAGCGGATGGAGATTATCCGCCAGTTGAAAGAAGAGGGTGTATTTACATTGAATAAAGAATTACCGTTCCCTGTCCTGCCTAAACGTATTGCTGTTATTACTTCCCCGACGGCTGCCGGGTATGAGGATTTCCTGAATCAGCTGGCAAATAATAAAGCGGGCTATCCGTTTTATCCGAAGTTATTTCCCGCCCTGATGCAGGGGGAGAGAACGGAAGAGTCTGTCATCGCAGCGCTGGACCGTATTTACCATCATATCGATTGTTTCGACGTGGTGGTCATTATCCGCGGCGGTGGTTCAACTTCCGATCTGAATAGTTTCGACTCCTATCTGCTGGCGGCAAATTGTGCCCAGTTCCCGTTGCCGGTGATAACGGGTATCGGCCATGAGCGCGATGATACCATTCTGGATATGGTGGCACATACGCGGATGAAAACACCGACTGCCGTAGCCGAATTTCTGATCGGCCGTATGGATGCAGCGGCGGAAGAACTGGAAGACCTTCAGCAGGAGGTGAGCGAACTGGCAAGCACGATCTTATTGAAACAAAAAAACTTCCTGCAATTGCTGGGGGCACGTTTACCAGTGATTGTCACGAACAGGATCGAGCGTAACCGTTCTTTCCTGCAAATGGCAGGCAATAAACTTCCGGCTTCTGCTTCGGCCATGTTGCTCCGCCGGCGTTCAACGCTTGAAAGCCTGCAAATGCAGTTGCAGAACCGTGCTGCTTCGCGTCTGGCGGAAGGCACGCGGTTTATCCAGTTGACGGAGCAGTTCATTAAAATGGCATCTCCCGATTATGTATTGAAGCGTGGTTATAGCTTGTCCCTGAAAGACGGCAAAATCATCAAACATGCAACCGATCTGAATCCCGGCGATGAACTGGTGACCCGGTTTGCGGATGGGGATGTGAAGAGTATCGTTAAAAAATAAATTATTCCGAAATATGACAAAGAAAGAAGAAACATACAATGAAGCGGTAGAGAAACTCCGTAAAATTGTGGCCGATATAGAGAACGGTGACCTGGATGTGGATGTCCTTTCAGAAAAGGTGAAAGAGGCTACCCGGCTGATTAAGTTATGCAAGGAGAAACTGTATAAGGTAGACGAAGAAGTCAAAAAGGTATTGGAGGAACTGGAGTAATGCGTAAATATGTATTGATCGTGGCTGGTGGGAAAGGTCTCCGGATGGGAGGCGATCTGCCTAAACAGTTCATTCCGCTGGAAGGTAAACCGATCCTGATGCATACACTGGAAGCCTTCCATCGCTGGGATAATGCGGCAGAATTGCTGCTGGTCCTTCCCGAAGATCACCAGCCTTACTGGAATATGCTTTGCCGGGAGATCGGGTGTAAGGCGCCTCACCGGATAGCGAATGGCGGTGAGACCCGGTTTCATTCCGTTCGGAACGGATTACAATTCCTTTCGGAAGAAATTGGAAATGCATCCGGACGAAATGAAAAAGTCTTGATCGCGGTACATGACGGTGTACGTCCGTTTGTCTCTCCCGAAGTAATCTGTGCCTGTTTTGATGAGGCAGAAAAAAGCGGTGCTGCTATTCCGGTTATGCCGATGATCGACTCGTTGCGTGAAACCGATGAAAACGGTTCGCATCCGGTAGACCGTAGCCGTTATGTAGCTGTACAGACACCGCAGGTTTTTCGCAGTGATATTTTGCTGGAAGCATACGAACAACCGTTCACATCTCTTTTCACGGATGACGCTTCGGTTGTTGAGGCTGCCGGAGTACCGGTCCGGTTGGTAACCGGCAACCGTGAGAATATCAAAATAACGACGCCGTTCGATCTGCTAATAGCACAGGGATTGCTTCTTAATCAGTCTCAAAACAATATTTTCCGGAAGACACCTCCATAACCGCATAACCATCCTGTATCCCGTTGTACTTAACGCCTTTTGCCTGTTTGATGCCGGAGCGGCATTCTTTTACCGTCTTTCCGGAAATAACCGGCAGATAGACTGTGGCACGGCTTCCAACAGGTATTTCAACGTCCATTTTGAACGTATTATTTTGTTTTTCCCAACTCACAGCCGCCTGTCCGAAAGGGGTACGGGTAGAGTAGGAAGCATAGTTGATCGCTTTAGGAGGATAAGGTTTTATGATGATGTGTTTATAGCCGGGTTCCTGTTGGTCGCTATTCAGTCCTGCCATCTTCCTGTAAAACCAGGTAAAGCCGCCACCGAACATCGGGTGGTTGCGCGAGTTGTTGCCGTTCCATTCTTCCCAGGTCGTTGTGGCTCCCTGTGAAATCCACCATCCGTAACCAGGCATATCCTTTTTATTCATTGCTTCATAGGCCAGTTCGTTCATTCCGTTGTCTGCCAATGTCTCAAAAAAGAACTGAGTACCGAAAATACCTGTGTATAAGTGTCCGTTATGGGCGCGCACTTCTTCCCGTACCGTTTCCTGTACATCTTTCTTTACTTCATCCGGAACTCCCATTACCAGAGCGAAGATATTGCTGCCCGAAGGACCATATGTTTTAGTCACCGGATTATAGAAACGTTTGTGGAAAGCCTGCCGTGTTTTCTCTGCCAGAGCGGAGAAAAGGCTTGCATCCTTTTTCTCTCCCAGTGCTGATGCCGCTTTTGCCGTAAGATCGGCACAACGCCAGAGATAGAATGTATGAACCAGGTCTTTCGGAGGAAATCCGTCTGCCGGGCACCATTCTCCCAGGTTGTGCCATTCGCTGACGTTTCCGTTGCTTTTTATCTGCGAAAGCATGATGCCGTCGGAATCTACCCAGGTTTGCATGTACCGGAGCTGTTCTTTCATTCCGGTGTAATTGGCAGCCAGCAAATCTTTATCTGCATTATGCAGATAAAACTCCCACGGCATAATGTTCATAGCTGCTCCCCATGCCACGCCGCCTCCGCAGCCGGGCTGCCAGGGTGCACCGTTCGGAACATAACCGGTCGCTTTATTCTGGGCAAGCAATATGTCTTTGATCCATTTGGTATATAAAGCTGCGGCATCATAGTTGTGCATGACAGTGACGCAAGCCACCTGTCCGTCGCCGGTATAGGCCGAGCGTTCCCGATGGGGACAGTCGCTGATAATACTGCCGTGCGAGTTGTCTGTCAGGCTTCGTCTCCATATCTTATTGATCTGGTTGAAAAGAGGGTTCGAGCATTCGAAATGTCCGGTCGTTTCAATTTCCGTATATACGGCTTCTGCTGTCAGGTTATCCTCCCGGAGTTCACCCGGCCAGTTGATGATCTCCGCTTCCCGGAAAACAAACCAGGTGAAGCGGGCGGCATACGATTCCGGTCCGCCGCCTTTCATTGTGTAAGAGTTTGATCCGTTGGGTGATTCACAGATATAACGTATCTCTACCTTTCTGCCTGCCTCTCCCTGCATATTGTGCAGATGTACCCAGCCGGATATTTCTTCTCCGAAATCGACTTTATAATTTCCGTTTTCCAGTTGTGTGATCTTTTTCGGTTTCAAGACTTCCATTACCTTGTCGGAATGAGACATCTGTGCCTGTAGTTCACCTTCCGGCGCTTTCCGTACGACGGCAGACTCCCATCCGTCAGCTGGTTTGTCCGGCGAACACCAATCCGGCTGTTCCAACCGGGCGTCATAATGTTCTCCCTGGTAAATTCCATCTAAGACAATGGCGCTACGCGATACTTTCCAGGAAGTGTCCGATGTGATGACCTCCTCGCTGCCGTCGGTGTAGCCGATATGTAACTGCGCGATCAGGCGTGGTGATCCGTAGGGCATCGTCCAGCTTAGTGCCGCATTATAGAAGCCGTTACCTAACAGGCAGCCGAGTGCATTTTTACCTTGTTTCAACGCTTCTTTCAGGTCGTAGCAGAGATAGAGTACATTATAGCCTCTGAAATTATCGTCGAGGGTCACACGGGTTACATCCAGGTCGTCCCGTTTCCCATAATTGGTCTGGTTGGGGACCAGAACGTCGTTGCCGACTTTTTCTCCGTTCAGATATAATTCAAAATAACCCAATCCGCTGATATAGATTTTTGCTGAAGCTATTTCTTTGGAAACGGTAAAATCTTTTCGAAAGAGTGGGGCAGGGGGAAGTGTTTTGTCTGCTGATTTTGCCGTGGCTTCTTCGCCTTGCCAGGGGGCACCGATCCATTGTGCTTTCCATTCATCGGCATTCAGCAATCCCATATTCCAGCGGGCAGGTTCACTCCAGTCCGATATTTTTCCGTTGGCATCCCAAACACGGACTTGCCACCAGCATTCCTGTCTCGATTGTAGCGGCTTTCCTTCGTAACGAACCAGAAAGGACTGGCTGCTTTTTTTCTTACCACTGTCCCAAAGGTCGGCCTGTTCCTTTTTCAGTTTATCGGCCGATGAAGCAACCCGTATCTGATAGGCGGTCTGCTGTTGTCCTCGTTCGCCGGGAGCGGCTGTATTGATCCACGACAACCGGGGATGCCGGGCATCTATAACGGAGGGATCGACCAGATATTCACAGGTGAGCCTGACAGGAGTAAGAGTTGCATTTGCTGTCAAAACAAAAAGAAATGACAAAAGAATTGAAATACCGGACTTAAGTTTCATATTGACAAAGTTTAGTTTCACATGGATTAGGACAAATGTATATGATTTTTGTCGATGCTCAAATAGTGAACTTGTACTTGTGTCAGATTTGACAAGAAAATTATCAAAATCCAAAACTATACCGACTGTCGATAGGGCGGCAAGGTTTGTGCTTGTTAATAAAAAGTATCATACAAAATGTATGATAAAAAAGTGTATATTTGTAATTCATAAAACTTATGCAATATGGCTTTTAGTAGTGTAAATCCTTTTCCAATAACAGGTTATATCGGTAAATCATTTTTCTGTGATCGGGAATATGAATTAATGACTTTAAAAAAACAGGTCGAAAATAATATAAATACGACGCTTATCTCTCTGCGAAGATTGGGAAAATCGTCGTTAATACATCGTTTGTTTGAGGATTTGAGAGTTGATAACACTTGTCATTGTATATATGTAGACATATATCCTACACAGAATTTGAAAGAATTTACGGAAAATCTGTCACAAGCCATTTTGCAACAAATTCCGGAACACAAAAGTTTCGGAAAGCGTTTTCTTGATTTGTTGAAGAGATTTCATCCGGTCATTTCGTATGACCCTTTGACTGGGGCACCAGAAGTTAGTTTTGGGTTTACTGAGATGAAAACTACAGAAAAGACACTTACCGGTATATTTCAGTTCTTGGAAAACGAAGCTCAGCAGGCAGTAGTCGCAATTGACGAGTTTCAGCAAGTTGCTAATTATCCGGAGGTAAATACAGAAGCATTACTTCGTTCACGGATACAGAACCTGCAGAAGACACGATTTATTTTTAGTGGAAGTAACAAACATATGATGGCAGAAATATTTAATAGTGCCAAGCGCCCGTTTTTTTCAAGTACACAAATGATGTATTTGAATCCTATTTCGCAGGATGCATATTATACTTTTATAAAAAATAAGTTTGAAGAGGGTGGGAAAAAAATAGATGACGAAGCGATCGGTTTCATTCTCGAATGGACGAGGCTACATACTTATTACACACAGGTTATTTGTAATAACACGTATGCTTTACCGTTAAAAAATATCCGTTTGGAAGATGTCAAGCAGGTTTGCAGTAATCTTTTATTATCTCAGCAAGCCACTTATGTTCAATACCGTCAGTTGTTAAGTCCTGTGCAATGGCAACTTTTGATTGCGATCGCCAAAGAAGGAAAAGTGTATCAGCCTCAGTCTAAGACATTCATACAGAAATATAAGATAGGAACACCTGCTAATTCCAAACGAGCACTCGATGCTTTGCTGGAAAAGGAAATGATTTACCGGGAGGAAGATGTTCGTGATTTATGGTACCAGGTATATGATGTATTTCTGTCCCGCTGGCTTGAATTGACTTTTTGATAGTATGTCTAAATGTTTACCCTTAATGGAGCTGGCGTCAAGACTTGTCAACAAGGGGGTAAATGGGGATAGAAGAATTATCAAAATGTAAAATAAGGCCTCTTGTCAGTGAGTTGTATGAGGGCTTTATAGGGAAGATGAATTTTTACTCGTTTTATTCGTTATAAGTGTATATCATTATTTTTATATTTACTTGATGTGGGTATCTTTATGATTTTATTTATAACGCATATGTAGGGATTGGTAGAATGAATGGTGTTATCTGTGTGAATTTGCTGTTTGGATTTTGTATGTATTATTGCTCTTTCTAGAAAGAAAAACTGTTTTTTAACATGTCTTTGTGCATGAAAAAGAATGCTCTAAAAGCGCTTTTTTCGACTGCAATCAATAAAAAACTCGTTTTAAACGGAGTTCAACTTCATTTAAAACGAAAAAAATTTTGCTTTAAACGGAGTTGAAATTTGTTTTAAGTGAATAGTTGGAATTGATATTGGCTGATTATGTGTTAAATAATGTATTTATTTTCATTCTGTTTTGTCCGTTTTGTGAAAAATGGCGGATATGAAATTTGCGCAAAATGCATTATTCTGATATTTTTTAGGTGAAAAGGATATCTTTTTGATAATAGGGAAATTCTGATTGGTGTTTTAATTTTGAATATACTTGCTGTTAATTTGTGCATTAAATATTTAATTCGGATATTGCAGTTCGAATAACACACAAGTATTGATATGAAAAACGTCATATTACTATTTATCCTTTTCTGTTTGTTCTTTTCCTGTAAAAGTAACAATGAAATTAATTTAAAGATAAAGGAGGCGGAAGAATTGATTCGGACTGAACAGCCGGATAGTGCTTTTGCCTTGTTGGACGGTATTACCAATCCGGAGGTGTTGAGTGATAAGGTATTTGCTCATTTCTGCATGGTTTCTGCCGGTTTATCCGAACAGTTGGGTGAAGACATGCCGTTCGTGCCGCAAATGGAGCGAGCAAATGATTATTACGAAAAGCATGGTTCTCCGGAAGATAAGATGAATAGCTTACTGTATCTGGGGATGGCTTACGAGGGAGAGACCGATTATGAATGGGCGATGAAATCCTATCTGAGCGCGGTAGAGTTGGCGAAAAAAGCAAAAAACTATCGATTAGTGGGGAAACTATATAATAAGATGGCTAAGTTGCATGATTTTGATGATAATTATGAAGAAGCGAAACAGTGTCATTTGTTAAGTGGGGAATATTACCTGAAAGGGAAGGATAGTATAAACTATATTTATTCGATCCGGGATATAGGTAGGATTTATATGCTTAAAGAAGATTATGATGCGGCTTTGAGGTGTCATCAGGATGCCTATCGGTTGGCTTTACCTCTGAATGATTCGTTATTGTTAAGTTCTTTGACGAACCGGTTGGGGAATAATTATGAGAAAATGGGAAACTATGCATTGGCAGAGAAGTTTTTGTTTCAATCGATTGCTTATGATGAGGCAGGTAGTGCACCAACTTATTTGACTTTAGCAGATTTGTATCTCTATCAGAAAAAATACGATAAAACACGAGAATATATTGAAAAGGCAATTTTGAGCAAAACAGCCAAGCGTCCTTTGACCAGTGGTATATTATATCAATCGTATATGTTGGAAAAAGAATTGGGTAATTATAGTCTGGCATTGGATTATTATGAATGTTTTAATCATTTTGCAGATTCTATCATAGAAGTACAATCACAAATAGATTTGAGGAAAGTCGAGAAACGATACAAACATGCAGAAATATTGAATCGGAACGCGGTTTTGGAATTGAGACATTCCCGGATTTTGGGTGTTAGTATTTTATTGGGAGTTTTAATTTTGATAAGTGTTTATGTTTATATTAAAAAGCTTGATAGAGAAAAAGATGAATTAAAAAAGAAACAAGAAGATATAGCGAAGAGTTTGCAGGAAAAAGAATTCGAGGTTCAGGGATTGAGTGGTAAAATCAAAGGAATTCGAAAAGGCATATTGGAAAATACAGGAACATATAAAAAGATCATGCAGAATGCATGTTCGATAGAGGAGGCTAAAAAGAATCCGTTGACGAATGAGGATTGGTTATCGTTGTACGGATCGTTAAAAATAACTTATCCGTTTTTTATGGAAGGATTGGAAAAACAATTTCCGGGTTTGACAGAAGAGGAAAGACATTTTTGTTGTTTGTTGAAATTAGGATTGGATAACCAGCAACTGGCTATCTTTCTGAATATACAATCTACCTCGGTAGATCGCAGGCGTTATCGGATCCGTAAAAAGGGAAAATTGGAAAATACTCAAACTACCCTGGAAGAGCTAATTGCTGCGCTTTAGAGATCTCTTTTAAATAGGTGAAAACGTCCTCTGTACATATATTGTTGTATGTACAGAGGATGTTTATTGTTAGTAGTCAGTCTGTTGTGTGTTTTCTGCGCTAAAGTTACCTGTACATGTGTATGCCGCTTAAAAATTTTTTGCCCTAGTTTTATCCCTCTACTTTTGCCGCAAATTCTAAAACGCAAAAGAAATGAAAAGATGTTTGTTTATTGCGATGTTGCTCTGCGTAACAGTCGCAGGTTCTGCTAAAAGGGAGAAGATCTATTTGGATGATCGTTTTCGTTCTTTAATGCCTCCTATCGAAGCCTATATTGATGGTCAGGTATTAGAGTTCGAGATTGCTGAAGAGTTGAGAACATTGGATATACTGATAGAAGATGTTTCCGGAAATGTAGTTTACCGTTCTACGATAGAAGGTAATAAAGGTATGGTTCCTTTAGAGTTGGATTTAAAGGAAGGGGAATATGTGCTTATTATTAATGGCGAAGAACATATTCTTTTGGGTAATTTTAGTGTAGAATTATGATGTGGCATTAATTATTTTTTTATAAACATTTAAATAATCAAAGAATGAAAAAAGTTTTGTCTTTGCTATTATTGTTGATGATAGTAGCTTCGTGTACAAACGATTTGGACACAATGGAAGGTGTGTCTTTTAATGAACTGGAAAAAGATATTGTATTATTGAATGGTAATTCTTTAACAAAATCTTCCGATGATCAGAGGATTAATATTCTAAAGTTTAAAAATCAATCAGTATTTGATGAAACAATCACCCATTTGAAGAAAATGACGAATGAAGAACGTTTGGAATGGGAACAGGAAATGAATTTTGTTTCTTTAAATTCTATCTATGAGAATGCATTAGAAGAAGTGACTGCGATGGAAGGTACTGCAGAAGAATATAATACTTTCAAGGAAAAGTATCAAGACTGTTTATATTTTCCTGAATATAAAGATGATTATGGAACTTATTTACCTGTAAGCAATGAAGAAGTTGCTTCTGTTTTGAATAAGAACGGTGAAGTTATGATTGGGGAAGATATTGTTAATATGAGAGATATATTTGAATATAGGGACCTTCAATTGACTGGTGATGCTTTATATGATTTAGATATATTCCCTAGATTAAGTAATAAAGACTATATTGGAAATCAATATGATTCAGGATGGAAAGAAGTTGGAAGTCGAAAGTTTAAGTTGAAAGCCGGACGTAGAATTATGGATGTTGGTAAAACAGAAATAGCTTTGCATCTTGAAATTTCATTTAGAAAGAAAGGTGTTTTCGGCTGGATGAATTATAAGGAAACGACTCAAACAACGGGAACTTTTTATCCTTATGCAGGTCCTGCAGGTGGAACATTCTATCAAGAAGAAAGAGGTCGATCTTCGCATGATCACTATATAGAAAGAGGTAGTAGCCTTTTCTGGAAAATTGTAAATAATAAAAAAGTTGGTACACAAATGGGTGGTAATTTTACTGTTAAGTTTGTAGGATTTAATGTGACTCAAAATTATAAATTTGATTTACCTGAAACAGAGTTTTCATAATTAGGTCAAGTATATATGAAATAAGAATACTTTTTAGTGTCTCGTCCTGATTTGGGGTAACTGTGTATTAAAAGAGTCTGGTTACAGGTTGTCTGCAACTGTAAAAAAAGCAGGTACACTTTTATCTGTTTTCTGTAGGATATGCAGCTTTTTTTGTTGATTACGTGACCTATTTTTGTCAAAACAGACAGAAAAAGGTACCGAAGATGTCCGTTTGAGGGCTTTTTACACCTGGGTGTGAAGGGGCGTGCCCCCCGGGTGTAAAAAGGTTTTGCTTTCTATGTTGCTGAAAATAAGAAGTATACCGAGAGAAATCAGACAGCCGATTAGTGATAGTATGATAGATGAAATTGGCATCTATCACGCCTACTACCACTGCTTGTATCTGTTGATTTTTAATCAATAAAAGATAGTTGGTGATAGTATGACAGTTGTTTTCCCAAATAATCCTAAAAAGAAAATAAAGCAGACCGGTTAAGCTTATGCAAAATTTATTTCAGGAAAATTTAAACAGGCTCTTAGTGTTCTTATTTTTTGCTTAATATTTGTGAATCGTTTAATTTTGTAGATGATGAAAAGAATACTGCTTTTAATAGGTTTTGTTTTATCATTATTCACGAGTGCGCAAGCAGCCGATATAGAAGCGCGTACCGGAGTAATGGGTGGTGACGTTTGGGGGCTTCATGCAGGGGCCTATATTAATTTCCCTCAATCGAAGCTATTTTCGATTCAAACAGGATTTTTATTGCATACGGCTAATCAATGGATTGGTAAAAAATCGGATATGTGGGATATTGATGTGAATGTACCGGTTTATGTCTCTTTCCATATTCCGTTGAGTGAGAAAACAAACCTGCGTCTGAATGGTGGTGCGTATGTAGGCACCGGGCATACAATGCAATTGGGGGCAACTGCTGATGTTGGTGTGGAAGTGAAGCGGATGTTTGTTGGGGTAAACTGTTTTCAGAATTGCATTAACACTCAGGAGTTTCTGTTTGGCGTATCTGTAGGTTATAAATTTCATTTGTAGTTAAGAGCTTCTTTTGTAAAAGGGGCTAATAAAATAACAACACTTCGTTTTTTTGATGAAGTGTTGTTATTCATATAATAAGATGAGATTATGAAAAGAATTTGGTTACTATCAGTGTTGATGATTTTGTTGTGTGCAACAGGAAATGCGAAAGGAATAGAGTTGGAGCCTCGTGCCGGTGCCAGTTATTCCAAGGTTTGGGGGCTTCATATGGGTGCGCTGGTCTCTTTTCGGGTATCGGATATATTTTATTTTCAGCCGGGTGCTTTGGTGAATACGGTTAGCGGTGAGTATAATAAACCTGGAGATTGGAATTTTGGTATGGATATACCTTTATATGCCTCCTTTCGGATGTCGGTAGATGGGGCGATGAAGGTTCGTCTGAATGCGGGACCTTTTATTGGGCTTTCTTCACCAGCGAGCCTGGGCACAGCAGTGGAAGGAGGCATTGAGTATCATAAATATTATGTGGGTGTCTCCTGGATGCAGAATTTGATTAATGAAAATTCTGCCCGTTTACATTTCTCTATTGGCTATAAATTTGCATTGTGACCATAAAAATGATAAATTCGCTGTCCAAATAGACAGCTATGCTTGATTTAGACAAACGATCCCTTATGTATCTGCCGGGTGTAGGCCCGAAGAAAGCGGAGATATTACGGAAAGAGGCCGGAATATCTTCGTATGAGGATTTGTTGTTTTATTTTCCGTATAAATATATCGACCGTAGCCGGTTTTATAAGGTTTCCGAAATAACGGGAAATATGCCTTATATCCAACTGAAAGGACGTATTCTGTATTATGACACGGTGGGGGAAGGGCGGACCCGGCGATTGGTGGCTAAATTTACCGATGGCACCGGGACGATCGATCTGGTCTGGTTCAAAGGTCTTAATTATGTGACCGATAAATACAAAACGGGGACAGATTATATTGTTTTCGGCAAACCGACCGAGTTCGGACATATTTATAATATTCCCCATCCCGATATCGATCCGATGGATCAGGCAGACCAGGTGGCAGCCGGCCTGACACCTTTCTATAATACATCGGAAAAAATGAAAAAGTCGTTCCTTAATTCGAGGGCGATACAGAATCTGCAATATACATTACTGAGTTCTTTGAACTGGATATTGCCTGAAACACTTCCGGCAGATGTCCTGTCGCGTATCCGGATGATGCCGTTGAAGGAAGCGATCCGTAATGTCCATTTTCCGGAGTCGACGGAGAAGCTGAGACAGGCACAGTTGCGCTTGAAGTTCGACGAACTGTTTTTTATACAGTTGAATATCCTCCGTACAGCCAGTCTGCGGAAGTTGAAGCTGAAAGGAATCGTATTCCCCACTGTCGGGAATTACTTTAATACATTCTATAAAGATTATCTTCCGTTTGAACTGACCGGTGCACAAAAACGGGTGGTGAAGGAGATCCGTGCCGATATGGGGAGCGGGCGGCAGATGAACCGTCTGTTGCAGGGAGATGTGGGAAGCGGAAAGACGTTGGTCGCTTTACTCTCCATGCTGCTGGCTGTCGATAACCATTGTCAGGCCTGCATGATGGCGCCGACGGAAATACTGGCAACCCAGCATTATGCTACCGTGATGGAATTCCTGAAAGATATGGATATTCGTGTTGCCTTATTGACCGGATCGACGAAAAAGAAGGAGCGTAATAAAATACTTCCGGCCATTGCCAGCGGTGAAATACAGATCGTGATAGGAACGCATGCCCTGATTGAAGAAACTGTGGTATTCTCTTCACTCGGGTTGGCTATTATTGACGAACAACATCGTTTCGGTGTGGAACAACGTTCACGCCTCTGGAAAAAGAATGCAGTTGTCCCTCACGTATTGGTGATGACGGCTACTCCTATTCCCCGGACACTTGCCATGACTTTGTATGGTGATCTGGACGTTTCCGTTATTGATGAGTTACCCCCCGGTCGCAAGCCTATCCAGACAGTGCACCGTTACGATAATAAAAAAGCCCAGTTATATGATTTTCTGCGTAAGGAAATCCAGTTGGGGCGCCAGGTGTATGTTGTTTACCCGCTGATTGAAGGAAGTGAGAAGCTGGATTATAAAAATCTGGAAGACGGTTTCGAAACATTTAAAGAGGTGTTTCCCGAATATAAGGTTTGCATGGTGCATGGGAAGATGAAAGCGGCGGACAAGGAAACTGAAATGCAGAAATTTATTACCGGCGAAGCGCAGATATTGATGGCAACAACTGTTATCGAGGTAGGGGTGAATGTTCCGAATGCCTCTGTGATGGTGATTGAAAGTGCCGAACGTTTCGGTCTGTCACAATTACACCAGTTGCGCGGCAGGGTAGGACGTGGTGCGGAACAATCCTATTGTATCCTGGTCTCTTCTTATAAGCTGAGCAACGATACCCGTAAGCGTCTGGAGATAATGGTGAACAGCAATAACGGTTTTGAGATTGCAGAAGCCGACCTGCACCTTCGCGGACATGGAGATCTGGAAGGAACCCAGCAAAGCGGGGAAGGGCTTGACCTGAAGATTGCGAACCTGGCTGCTGACGGGCAGATATTGCAATATGCGCGGGATATCGCACAGGAAGTCTTGGACAAAGACCCCGAATTACTGTCCGAACCCAACCGGATTTTGAACGAAAGGTTAAAAACACTCTTTACCCGGAAGATAAACTGGAGTATGATTAGCTAATATGTTGTGAAACATGTTTTCGTGTAAGTGTTTGTGTCTCAGAAAGAATAGTGCGTCGTTTTGAATTTCTTCACTTTCATTGCGGAAATTTTTCCGGATTGAATTTTGTCAACTTGCTCAAAATAACGAACTTTGGTCGATTTGTAAAAAATAGGGTCTGTTTCACAGCTTATTTTACTTCTGGATTCCATTTCGAAAAATGATAAAAATGAAAATAAGAGCACTACTTTTTATTTGTTGTACTTCCTTTATGGTTTCGGCTGTATCAGCTCAGAAACAAACAGGGACAGATACTCCAAAAGAAACTATACATATAGTAAAAATGGATAAACGCGTATCCGAACTGATGGCTGACCGTGTTACCATCCGTAAAGATATGGGTTTGAAAGAACTGGCAGAGATCAATGCAAGAGTTGATGAATCTCTTGCTGCCAATGAAGCCCTTCTGTTTCCTGCAGATGAATTGTACGGATCGAACTGGGACACCCGTTGGGTAGATCCTTTCCGTGGAGGTGCTAAAGTTGAAATGCCGGATTCCTGCGCTATAGATTGTTCAACATTTATTCTTCCTATCGATACAATGACGCGCGTTACCTCTAAATATGGTCCCCGTCGTCGTCGTATGCATAAAGGAATAGACCTGAAGGTTCAGGTAGGCGATACGATCCGTGCAGCATTTGACGGAAAGGTACGTATCCGTAATTTCGAACGTCGCGGATATGGAAATTACCTGGTGGTTCGCCATCCGAACGGACTTGAAACAGTTTACGGTCACTTATCCAAATCACTTGTTGATGTAAACGACATTGTTCGTGCAGGCGATCCGATCGCATTAGGAGGAAACACCGGACGTTCTACCGGTTCTCATCTTCATTTCGAAACCCGCTTCCTGGGACAGGCTATCAATCCGGCCGACATTATTGATTTCGAAAACTCAGTTCCTCATCAGGATGTTTATGTATTCCATAATATAAAGATTAACGGGCGTAAGAGTAATATTTATACTTCTTCAAGTGACCAGATGGTTTATCACCGTGTGAAATCGGGTGATACACTGGGTAAGATTGCCCGCATGTATGGCACGACAGTTAATGAGCTTTGCCGTTTGAATGGCATCAAGAGTACTTCTATGCTTCGTTTAGGTCAGTCAATCCGTTGTAGTGCCGGAAAAGAAGCGACTGTAGCAGCTAAATCTGCAACCAAAAAGACAAATACGCAAACTGTAGCAAAAGCGGTTAAGACTACAACTGTAGAAGCTGCCACTCCGGTTGCCTCTCTGACTGGAAATGTCAGTGCTGATCAGGAAGCAACACCTGTTTACCACCGCATTAAGAGTGGTGATACCTTGGGTGCTCTGGCTGCTAAATACGGAACAACAGTTGGCAAGTTGTGCGAAATGAATGGTATATCCAAAACTACTGTTTTGAAACTGGGTCGTTCCATCCGCTGTAAATAAGTTATTTTTAAGATAAAGGCAAGGCGCAGATGGAAACTTCATCTGTGCCTTTGTTGTTTTTTTACTATCTTTGCGGCATAATATATTTAGTATATGGCTGATACGAAAGAGCAATTCGAGAAAGTGATCTCCCAATGCCGGGAGTTGTTCGAAAAGAAGTTGAAAGATTACGGTCCCTCCTGGCGGATTATGCGTCCCCTGTCTGTGACCGACCAGATATTTATTAAGGCAAACCGTATCCGCAGCCTCGAGATAAAAGGGGTGAGCATGGTGGACGAAGGGATACGTCCGGAGTTTGTTGCGATCGTTAATTACGGAGTGATCGGACTGATCCAGTTGGCAAAAGGTTTTTCGGATACGACCGATATGACGAATGAGGAAGCGCTGGCATTGTACGATAAGTACATAACGGAAACCAAAGAGTTGATGTATGCCAAGAACCATGATTACGATGAAGCCTGGCGCAGCATGCGTATCAGTTCCTATACCGATCTGATCCTGATGAAGATCTACCGTACCAAACAGATAGAAAGCCATGGTGGCAAGACGATCGTATCGGAAGGTGTGGATGCCAATTATATGGATATGATTAATTACGCCCTGTTCGGTTTGATCAAACTCGAATATGGCGAAGAATAATATATGAACTATAAAGAGACTGCAATAAAGATACTGACAGAGTGCAGCCGTCTGCTGATCGGGGTCGTGTTTATCTTCTCCGGTTTTGTAAAGGCGGTCGATCCGATGGGAGGCGCAATTAAGATAGGCGACTATCTGACTTCTTTCGGGTTGGATATGTTGCAGCCTTTTACTGTCCTGGCATCTTTTGCCCTTTCGGCTGCCGAGTTTGCCATGGGTGTTTGTATGTTGTTAGGGGTATACCGCCGCTACAACTCTTTCCTTGTTTTACTTTTTATGGCATTCATGACGCCGCTGACGTTGTATCTTGCGATATTCAATCCGGTTTCCGACTGCGGTTGTTTCGGGGATGCAGTCGTTATTACGAATTGGGAGACGTTTTTTAAGAACCTGGTTCTTTCGGCTGCTGCTATTATGGTGTTCATGAACTGCGGTAAGATGTTCCAGTGTTTTACTTACAAGGTTTACTGGTTCGTGGCGTTGTTCTCTTACTTTTTCTGCATTGGGTTTGCTTACTGGAATTACAATCATTTACCGGTCATGGATTTTCGTCCGTATAAGATCGGGGCTAATATCCCTTCTTTAATGGCAATACCCGATGGCGCTCCCGAAGATGAGTATAAATATACTTTTGTCTATGAGAAAGATGGCGTACAGAAAGAATTTTCTTTGGAAAACTATCCGCAAAATGACAGTACCTGGACATTTGTTGAGTCGAAGACCGAACTGATAAAGAAAGGGTATGAACCTCCTGTGGCTTCTTTTAATATCTATAACGCCGAAGGAGATGATGTCACCGATGAGATATTACATAATCCGCAACCGGTTCTGCTGTTGATCGCTCCGAAACTGGAAAAGGCGGATGATGAACAGATTGACGAGATAAACGGAGTGTACGATTATGCGCTGGAATATGAAATGCCTTTCTATTGTGTGACCGGTTCCTCTCCTGAAATGATCGATGAATGGAGCGACAATACCGGTGCCGAATATCCGTTCCGTATGGCCGACGAGGTATTATTGAAGACGATCATCCGTTCTAACCCGGGGCTGGTACTGCTGAAAGACGGTACTGTGATGGGCAAATGGCATTATAACGATATCCCGGACGAGGAACATGTAAAGGCTGAGATCGAAGATCATTTGAACCTGAGTGAAACAAAAGAAAAAGAAGATGGCTGGCTTATTACCATTTTATTGACTTTTACCGTACCTTTGCTGCTCGTTTGGGTATATGACTTTTTCCGATTCCGCCGGAGACGGAAAGAGAAGGCTGAATAAAAGATTTTATTGTATTTATATATTTAATTAATTAAATCATGAGAAAGAATATTGTTGCAGGAAACTGGAAGATGAACACAACTCTTCAGGAAGGTCTGGAATTGGCAAAAGGATTAAATGAAGCCCTGAAAGGCAAAGCTATCAACTGTGATGTAATCATCGGTACTCCGTTCACTCACCTGGCAAGCATCGCTGCTGCTATCGATACTGATAAAATCGGTGTAGCTGCTGAAAACTGTGCTGACAAAGAAAAAGGTGCTTACACCGGTGAAGTTTCTGCTGCTATGGTTGCTTCTACAGGTGCTAAATATGTGATCCTGGGTCACTCTGAAAGACGTGCTTACTATCATGAAACTCCGGAGATTCTGAAAACTAAAGTTCAGTTGGCTCTGGCTAACGGTCTGACTCCGATCTTCTGTATCGGTGAGGTTCTGGAAGAAAGAGAAGCCGGCAAACACTTCGAAGTGGTAGACGCTCAGATCAAAGAATCTTTGTTCGACCTTTCTGCTGAAGATTTCGGTAAGATCGTTCTGGCTTACGAACCGGTTTGGGCTATCGGTACAGGCAAGACTGCTTCTGCTGAACAGGCTGAAGAAATCCATGCTCATATCCGTGCTACACTGGCTGCAAAATATGGCAACACAGTGGCTGACGACTGCACAATCTTGTATGGTGGTAGTGCTAATGCCGGTAACGCAAAAGAATTGTTCTCTAAACCGAACGTAGACGGTGGTCTGATCGGTGGTGCTTCTCTGGCTGTTGATAAATTCATGCCGATCGTTGAAGCATTTTAATGACATTATCCTGTAGGGAAAGGGCAAACGCTCTTTCCCTCCCGATTTGAACATAAAAATAAATCACAATGAAGAATTCCCCTTGTATCACTTTCTTATTCATGTTACTGGTTTGTGTGACCGGGGCGTCAGCACAAATGAGTGTCGATGGATCGGCACAGACGATTTTTGACGACCTGCAAACATCGAAGCCCGGTAAAGGCGAGGTGATTGTCAATCAGCCGGAGGCCCTTCGTAAAATGGTGGGAGTACGCCTGTATGGTGATAATGTAGAGAAGACGGATAGTACTGCCTTCCTGAAGATACAGGGATTCCGGACACAGGTGTTTTCCGGAAATAGCCAACGTAAGTCGAAAGATGAAGCGTTCGAAAAAGAAAAGAAGATCAAGGAACTTTTCCCTGATGTCCCGACTTATGTCAGCTATACCGCACCGTTTTGGAAACTGCGTGTAGGTGATTTCCGTTCACACGAAGAAGCATATCATATGCAACGCCTGTTGATGACAGCTTTCCCTTCGTTCGGAAAAGAAATGTATATTGTCCGGGAAGAAGTAAAAATTCCATTGAATTAACTAAGAAAATAAGAAACTTGTCCCCGTGCCTGACACGGATAATTATAGAAATGACAAAAGAAATAGACGACAAGACCTTGGCGGCACGCGAAGAACTGGCCGGCCATTACAAACAAATATTAGGCCTGCTGGGCGAAGATGCCGAACGTGAAGGTCTGATCAAAACGCCGGAACGTGTAGCAAAAGCTATGCAGTTTTTAACCAAAGGATACAACGAAGATCCTGCAAAGGTACTTGCTTCCGCTATGTTTCAGGAAGAGGACTACAAGCAGATGGTTATTGTAAAAGATATTGATTTCTTTTCGCTGTGTGAACATCATATGCTTCCGTTCTTCGGAAAGGCCCATGTCGCTTATATTCCCAAGAAATATATTACGGGTCTGAGCAAGATTCCCCGGGTAGTGGATATCTTTGCCCGCCGCCTGCAAATCCAGGAACGCCTGACTATGCAGATCAAGGACTGCATCCAGCAAACATTGGACCCTCTGGGTGTCATGGTGGTGATCGAAGCACAGCACATGTGCATGCAGATGCGTGGCGTGGAGAAACAGAATTCCCTGACGACAACTTCCGACTTTACAGGTTTCTTCCAGCAGGCTAAGACGCGTGAGGAATTTATGAACCTGATCAAGAATAACCGGTAGGATTTGCGGTGACCGTACGGGATTATACGGTCACCTGATTGTTTAAGGACGTAGCACGTCTGTGAACACAGCCTTTTGATTGGTGAATTTTAATCCGTTCCCATCCTGGTATGTTCCGAATTCCGAGATGATGGCACCATTGTCGCCTGCACGAAGGAAATGAGGAGACAAGAGTTCCTTCAGCGGAAGTATATCGCCGACTTTCATATAAGTGAAGTTGGAGACAGTGATAGCCTCTTTCTGACTTTCAGGCAATGCCGGAGGATTGGGGGTAGGATCACCGATCCCGAAATTATAAGCCGATCCGTTGCGTACCATCCATGATTCGAATTTAGCCGGATACTCAGGGGTTGCCACATGACGGTGTTCCGGGATCATTTGTCCGGGTAACAGATATATTTCGTGTCCGAAATGGCGGTTAACCGGGTCGTTAACCCAAAATACGCCGGCCATACCGGCATGTTCGAAATCTCCTAAGCCGAAATCGGATATCCACATGTTCTCCTTCATAAAGTCTGTAAAGGGAACTCCATAAAATTCAAACATTTCGAGATAGGCTTTCAGGGCGACTTCGCCGTTGAACTTTCCGTCTACATAAAAATCTGCATTTGTGTACTTTTTGGTGAATACCTTTTCTTTTGTCTGTACCATGTTGTCTTTACTTTTGTTTGTTTCGCATCCGGTGAATCCGCCTAACAACAGGGCGGATAACAGAATGGATGCGGTAAGTTGTTTTGCATTCATTGTTGGTTCATTTATTTGTTTGTACTATTCAGGGAAGCAATACTGTCGGCAAGTGCCTTGAAGTTGTCGAGGACTTTCCGGTAGGTTGCCTGATGACGGGGATCGGGCCTGAACCGCTGTTGTTCCTGATGCAGGGTGTCGATCTTTTCATAACTATTCCAAAGACCTGTACCTTTCAGGGCGAGTGCCGCAGCACCCAACGAAGCCGCCTCCTGCCCGATGTTTGTCTTTTGGATTTCCAGTTCGTAGATGTCGGCAAAGAGCTGCATCCAAAAATCACTTTTTGTGCCACCGCCGACAAATAACATCTCAGAGAATGAGGCGTGATATTTCCGGAACAGATCCAGTGCGATACGAAGATTCAAGGCGATACCTTCCATGGTTGCACGAATCAGGTCGGCACGGGTATTCCCCAATCTCAGTCCGGTAAAGGCTCCTGTCATATCCGGGCTGGGCTCGATGCTTGAACCACCAGCCAGGCTTGGGTTGAAGAGCAGGCCATTCGCACCCGGAGCCGAAGTCTCTGCCAGTTTGTTCATGGCTATATAGGCGTCTTCTCCACCTTGTTCTTCGGCCGATAACAGATCGGGACAGATCGTATTTCGTACCCATTGCAGGCTACTCCCTGCCGAGAATATGCAGGTGGCGGAGGCATACATTCCTTTGATGACGTGTGTAAAGACATAAGGCTTTTTGTCAAAGTCGAGCACCGGATTTTCGGATACCAGGGCGATCCAGGCAGAAGATCCCAGCGAGGTATAAATACGGGAAGGCTTGATCCCTTTGCTTCCCAGGGCCATACAAGAGTTGTCCACACCGCCGCAGATAACCCTGACATGTTCCGGCAATCCGGTTTCGAGAGAGGCTTCGGGAGTAATTGTCCCGACGATAGCGTCTGAGTCCAGTATTTCCGGGAATATATCCGGGCGGATGCCGGATGCCTGTACATATTCCTCTTTGTAGTTCCAGGTTTTCAAGTCGAAAACTCCGCTTCCGGAGGCATACGAATAGTCGGTGCAAAGGCGACCGGTAAACCGGTAGTTACAGTAGTCTTTTGTTCCGATTATTTTGTCTGTAACCTCATATTGTTCCGGGAAATGTTTCTTGTACCACATGATCTTGAAGACCGAATAACATTCCGGCGGGAAACCGTTGCCGGTTGTCTCATACCATTCTTTATAATCGATCCGGTTGAAGAACGTTTCGGCTTCGCTACTGGCCCGGCGATCGGACCAGATAGGGGTGGCAACCTGCAACAGGCTACCGTCTTTGCCGATTGGAACGACGCCCAGGCTGTGTCCGGAGATGGCAAGGGCGGTTATTTTATTTTTATCGATCTTAGTCTTATCCAGCAGGTGCCGGGTGGAACGGATGATAGCCTGCCACCAGTCTTCGGGTGCCTGTTCCTGCCAGCCAGGTTGCGGGTAGACAGTCGGATAGGGGATAAAGACGGAATGTAGAGCCTCTCCGTTGCGATTGAAAAGAGAGGCTTTTATTCCCCCTGTTCCCAGATCATAGGATATTACTTTTTCATTCATGTGTTTCCCTGTTTATACATTCTTCCATGATGCTGAGGGCTGATTTATAGCCAATACCGAAACGGCTGACGCCCATTTGATACATTTCCAGCAACGTGTCGAGCGTGCGGACGCCTCCCGCCACTTTTAATTTGATGGCGTCGCCGACGGTCTCTTTGATCAGATCGATATGATGGAGCGTAGTTGCTCCCGCCCAGCCGGTTCCGGTTTTAATGTAATCCGCCCCGGCTTTCAGGATGATGGAGGAAGCTGTTTTTATCTCTTCATCGGTGAGGAGGACGACTTCCATGATTACTTTTAAAGGAAGAGGGGAAACGGCAGCTTTGATCTCCCGGATTTCGTCTTCTATATCGTTCAACATGCCGGACTTTAGTTTGCCGATATTCAGAACCATGTCGATTTCGTTGCAGCCAGCCTCTTTCAGTTCTTTAGCCTGGAACAGCTTGCTTGCCGTAGTCTCTCCGCCGGAAGGGAAACCGACAACACCTCCGATTCCGATCTGCGGATGGTCTTTCAGTTTCTCAAAAACGAGCAGAAGCATGCTGGGCATGGGGAAGACGCAGATGAAGTTGTGTTTTATAGCTCCGTCGATGATGTCTTCCACGTCCTGGCGGGTGGAATCTGCACGTACGGCACTAATATCGATCAGACGTGCGATTTCCCGGGAGGAAATGATAGGATTGTGAGTGCTCATGATTATAAACTTGTGTAACCGCCGTCAACAATTAAATCTGTCCCTGTTGTGTAGCGTGCGGCATCGCTTAACAGGTATAAATAGGCTCCGATAAGGTCTTCCGGCACACCGAGGCGGCCAGCCGGGATTTTCGATATCCATCCTTCGTGCATGTCCTTCATCTCTGCAACCAGCTCAGTTGCCATATATCCTGGACTGACGCAGTTGACGCGTATATTATACTTGGCCCATTCGACTGCCAGTGCTTTTGTCAGCAGAAGCACGCCACCCTTAGAGGCACAATAGTTGGCTATTGTCTGTGGGGTGTTGATGATATGGGCGGACATGGAGGCCGTGTTTACGATACTGCCGGCTTTCCCTTCTTTTATCATCTGGCGGGCTGCGGCCTGGGCTGTCAGAAAGACGCCGTTCAGATTGATGTCGACAACTTTCTTGAAGTCTTTGGATGAAATTTCCTCTGCTGCATAAGTGTTTGCTATTCCGGCATTGTTGATGGCAAAGTCGATGCTGCCGTACTTTTTGATAAATGTGTCCATCATTTGTCCTACATCTTCTGCATCCGTCACATCGCAGCGGATGGCGATGGTGTGGGCTGAGTAACGGGCGGCCAGTTCTTTGGCTGTCTTTTCCGCCTCTGCAATATCTATGTCGACAATAGCGATAGAGGCGCCCATTTCTGTGAATGCATCGGCAAGGCATTTTCCAATACCGCGTGCGGCTCCGGTGATAAAGCCTTTTTTCCCTTTCAGGCTGAATAAATCGAGTGTACTCATGGTTGTGTGTTTATATTATTTGTCGTAAATCTTATCACCTTGTCCGATGACCGAACAGTTTTGCTGTTCGACTTTCAGACGTTCCGCATATTTTCGTAGCTGTGCTTTATGCCGTTCGCAGGGAACGAGGTCTTTTTCAATATCTCCGCGTGGAGTAGCTTTCAGCCGCTTTTGTCCGGTGCGGATGATTTCGACGGCACGGGCATATTTCTGCTTGTCGTTTCTGATTTTATCCAGGCATGGACTGACTTCCGGGCGGTCGAAAGATATTTGTGCAGGTAATTCTCTCCAAAAACAGTCGAGTAACCAAATGTTTATACCCGTCAAAGCTGTTAATTCCCGTATTTCGTGATCGTACAATGGACTTCGTCCGGCAAGAGTTGAATCGAATGCAGATTCGTATACCGGATAATAAACCCCGTTTAGGTCCATCCAAGTGTAAAATGTCTCTTTTTCTTTAACCGATAATTTGATATTGTGATGGTTTTCATCGATAATTTTAGTAAGCTTACTTGCATGAGATCCCCAAGAGTAAGGTTTTTGTATCTGTGCTGGCCCTCCGCCAATAAGGGTAACTTTCTTTTTTACATATAGATTGACATAGGCTGCATTAAAAAATGGATTTTTATCTTTCGCTAATACCAATTTCTCGCGATTTTTGAGGTCGAAGTCATGACAACGTACACAATTTTTATCTAATATGGGTTGAACTTGCTCCATAAAAGAGAAGCTTTTGGCAGCCTTCCCCATCCAGCCGTTCAGTTTGGCAGGGCTTTTTTTCAGTGCCAATGGTTTTGCTCCCATAGAGCTGGGTGTGCTTAAACGATCTTCATGGCAGCCAATACAACCGTTTGTTTCTCCTGGCATCACCATTGTACCGCTACGCATGGACTGAATCATTTTTTTGTTTTTGTCAAGCAGCTGAAAATAAACGTATGTGCCGGATGGTACTTCAAAATTGGCGGATCCATCTTCTTCCACCGGAACTTCTCCCAGGATTCGTTTGGTTTCAAAACTATGCCAGTTAACAGCCGGAGCTTGCTCTCCTTGGCCATACCAGGCATCTTTTGTCCATGTTTTTTTTTCTGGTGATTCGATAACACGCAAGTATTTGACGGTTCCAAGCTCTACCCCATTCATGTGTGTACCGTGATATACGTTTTGCACATAAAAAGTTCCTTTTTTGTCTGTGTAGTTTCTATTTGTAGGTATAGTATGAGGTTTGGGGCGTGCTTGGATAATCATTGGATCGAAAAGGCTTCGGCTTCCTTCTATAAGTAATTCTTGTGTACTGTCTCGCCCGATTAGATAAATGCCTGATTTAGAATCTATGGGGGCTTGTTTATGGGTTTTTGTCCAAATTGTTCGTGATGCAAGAAAGAAATTTTCATTTACGGGGAAAGGATCTTCAAAGAAGTAATCAATCCATTTGAATGAATCCAAATTTCCTTTGCCGATCAAATTTCTGCTATTTTCCGGCCATATTTGTATAACAGGTTCAATGCCGTCTACTCCTTTTTTTCTGTCAATAATGGCGAGTGCTCCCCAAGGGCGGTCGTGGCATGATCCGAAGATACAAATCACCTGGTCGGTCCCAGGTATTTGGCGAGCATCGATTACTCCACCTGGTGATTGGGTATTGTTACCATAATAGATGGAATGTTTTGTTCCATCTGGATTTACTGTCCATAAACCTTGTGCATCACCGAAGTTACGGTCGACATATTCCCAACGGTCGTATAAGATTCTACCATCGTTCAATAAGGTAGAATGCCCTTCAAACAATGTGCTTATACCGATTTGTGTGATATTGGCACCGTCTGCTTCCATACGATACAGGTTACACATAATATGTCGATTACACATGCAATACTTTGGCTGGCGTGTAGAGCTGAATACGATCCCTCCGTCAGGCAGGTACAGTGGGTCAATATCAGACACACCTTCTGCAAACGTGAGTTGTTTTAATTCGGAGCCATCTATATTAATTTCGTAGATATGATAGTAATCGTCTTTATTTTTCCGCATAGAGAAAATTATCTTTTTACCGTCAAAAGATAATTCAGGATCACGAATTACGCCATTTTCCAGTTCTATCAGTGTCGTTGTATTTCCGGTATTGATATCATATATTCTCATGGCTCCTCCTGGGCAGAAGCTGTTTTCGTTAATTTCTCCTTTTTGAAATATGGTTGCTGTATTGTGATGGTCTGGAGCGTATTGTTCTCGTTCTATATATAATATTTGTTTTCCTGCTAATTGTTCTTTTGCATGAGATGTTAGCGTAATCTTTTTGGGATTCATTTGTTCGGCAGAAAGTAATGTGCTTCCTCCGAATAGGAAGGTCAGAAGAATTAAGAATTTGTAGTAGCTTTTCATGATGTCCATATTAAGAAAGTAAGAATTTATTCAGGAATATACCCCATGTTAGCGGAGATAATGCGAGCAGTCCGGATCAGTTCTTTCGATGTCTCCGGGAATTTTTCTTTATCCAGCCGGCCGGATGGGCCGGAGGTCCAAATAGTGGCCGCGATGGTCCCGAACTGATTGAATATCGGAGTGGCGATGCAATGAACGCCGGCCATTTCTTCTTCCAGGTCGGATGCATACCCCATTTTTCTGATGCGGTTGATCTCTTTGCGCATCTGTGTTTCGTTGGCTATCGTATGTTTGTTGAAGACTGTGTATTGGATGGTTTGCATAGCCTTTTCGCGTTCTTCGTCCGATAGATAGGCTAAAAATATTTTGCCCGGCGCCGATGCGTGCAGGCAAAAACTTGTTCCGGGACGTAACAGGAAGGTGAAATTATGTGACCCTAAAACCTGTTCGAGAAGGACTACCCGGTTTTCCATAAAGACACCTAGCATGACACTCTCTTTGATCGTATCGCGGAGGGCACGCATCGGGGCTAATGATTGTTCTACGATATTTGATTCTCCCAAGGCGGCCAGTCCCAGTTTCAGAAATCTTTTAGACAATGAAAACCGTTGTGTATCGGCATCTTTTGTCAGGTAGCCCATGCCTTGCATGGAGCTGAGCAGCCTGTATATGGTCGTTTTGGGAGTATCCAGTAAATTCACGAGTTCCTGCATGGTTAGTCCGCTGGGGTAGTTAACCAGAAATTCCAATAGCTCGAAGCTCTTTTCCAGCATCGGAATATTGTATTTGGCAGCGTTTTTCTCTTGCATTTCTTCTTGAGTAATCATGGTCCTTTTAGATTGTTTTACGGTTTCTGATATGAAACTTTGTTTCTTATTTGAAACAAAAGTAGAGTTTTCCAGGAAATAGGCCTTATTTATTTTGTTAATAAATAATATAATTGTTCATCTTCCTTGTAATTATCCATCTTTGCATACGACTGATATAGTAAACAATACGATTGTTAGTAAATGAAAGCACAGCAACAAGAGAAGGAGTTTGTCGCACTTGTAGAAGAATATAAGCAGGTGATATATAAGGTATGCTATATCTATGCAAGTGATCCGGAAAATCTGAATGATTTATATCAGGAGGTCGTGATAAACCTGTGGAAAGCATTTCCCCGCTTCCGGGGCGAGTGTAAGGCTTCCACCTGGGTGTATCGTATCGGATTGAATACTTGTATTTCTTTTTTCCGCAAGTCAAAGTCCAAACCGGAAGTGGTACCGATTTCGGTCGACTTGGAAGATTTTGTGGAAGAAGAAGATAAAACAGCCCAGCTTCATGAACTTTACCGGATGATAAACCGGCTGGGACGTTTGGAGCGTGCACTGATCCTGCTTTGGCTGGAAGAAAAGAGTTATCAGGAGATGGCGGATATTACCGGACTTTCCCGTAATAATGTGGCAGTAAAACTCAATCGTATTAAAGAGAAACTAAGAATCATGTCAAACAGTTAAATTAAAAAGAATATGGAACTGGAAGAATTAAAAGCAGGTTGGAATGTGCTGAACGAGCGATTGGCACAGAATGAGATATTGAATAAAAGGATTATTAAGGATATGATTGTAACACGAACCAACTCTGCCCTGTCAAGATTAAAATGGATGAACTGGGGAGGTATTATCCTTGTTTTCGTCATGTTTATTTTAGTGTTGATTATGAAAAATATTGTGGTTATTCGTCCGGCAGCAATGATTATTTCCGGATTGCTGGGGGGGAGCGTTCTTATTTACTGTATTTGTTATTTCCGTTTTCTGGAGCGTTTGGATTTGAATAAACTATCTATTTGTGAGGCTATGGCATGGTGTATAAAGTTCAGAAGAATACAGCGCTGCGGAATGTTTGTGGGGCCTTTGGTCGCTCTGATAGTAATAGTTTCTATCTTTTTCATACATCATCATTACCGTAGCCTTTATCATATGATTGTAGATGCGATAGGCGTGTTGTTTGGTGTTTGCATCGGTTATTTATGTTATAAATATGTGGATAAGAAATCTATAGAAACCATAGAAAAAGGATTGGAGGAATTGAAAGAATTTGAGGATGAATAGCTTTCTAGAATAAATCCGCATGTCTCAATAAATTAAAGAATAATAAACCATTCGTCAAAGGAATCCTTCCGTTTGTCACAATAATTTCCGGACTTGTTTCTACTCGTCTACTTTTGGTGTAAAAACAAAAGATATGAGTGGGAAAAGTGATGACGTGAATGTCCTGAATGTGGCAGACCATGAAATACCAGTTGCGCGTAATTGTAGAGACGCTGTTTTTGCCAGTATAATAAAAAATCCCCTGTAGTCGTCCTAAATATAGAGGGGTAACATACGAAATTGTTCCGACTCTCGTTTAATTCTCATAACGAATTAAATGAAGATTATGAAAAATAAGAGTTGTGTATGGTTGGTGTGTATGTTGTTATGTATTGCCGTAAAGGGAAATGCACAAGTGATAACGTTGGAAAACGGTTTTGGCATAACATCTATGCGAGCAAAAAAAGCCAGTACGAATAAGGTTTATCCCTATCAGATGTCGTTAGGGTATCAGTATTTGGATAAAGGCTGGTATAATTTATCCAGCAATATCGGTTATACCCGAAGAGGCGGTCAAGTGAAAATACCTTATAATTCGATAACTGGGGCTGAATGGAGTGGGAGGATTACAGAAAAAGATAAGTTACATTATCTTACATTGAGTACAACTTTCGACATTAAGAAAACAAGTCGTGACGGTTATACTTTTTTTATCGGAGTGGGGCCCAGACTCGATTTTAATCTGAAATCGGTAGTAACAACCT
Organism: Parabacteroides sp. ASF519; assembly: GCF_000364265.2. Lineage (NCBI taxonomy): Bacteria > Pseudomonadati > Bacteroidota > Bacteroidia > Bacteroidales > Tannerellaceae > Parabacteroides > Parabacteroides sp. ASF519. The sequence goes on from NZ_AQFV02000006.1 coordinate 1,060,025, forward strand.
ATTCGGATTTTGATGATACAGTTTCAGATTATAAGTCGACAAAAGAAAAGCTGGATGGCATTCATCCTGTCCTGTTCGGTTTGAAATGTGTGGGTGGCATCCGGAAAGACTTCAGGAATATGCAATTAGGATTTAATATCGCTTATTTACCTAGTTTTACCTGTTTATCGGATGGAATACGTGACCGTACATTTACATTTGGATTATCTTTGGGGTATAAATTAAGAACAGAAAAGACGGGTACTATTCGTAGTGTTCGTCGTCATAAATAATAAGATATATAGCTTATGGATCGTAGCAAGGATTCTTCTTATTGGATTGAAAAACTAAATATGTCTCCGCATCCGGAGGGTGGTTATTTTAAGGAAGTATATCGTCCGGACAAGTGGAAACCTATTCCCGGATATCCATCCGACCGCAGAGTATTGACAACGATCTATTATCTGTTGGAAGAGGCGGACTTTTCGGCTTTTCACCGTATTCAATCTCCGGAAAGCTGGTTTTTCCATAAAGGCGAACCTTTACATATTTATTCTTTCGAAAAAGGACAACTTGTTTGTCGTGAACTTTCGGATCAGGAGGGAGGACAGTTGCAGATCACTGTTGAACCTGATACCTGGTTTGCTGCCCGCCTGAAAGAACCGAAAGGGTTTACGTTAGTAAGTTGTGCCGTCGCTCCCGGATTCGAATATAAAGATTTCGAACTGGCCCGGAAAGAAGAACTGGTCGTTAGGTATCCTCAGGAAAAAGAGATTATTGAACAATTGTGTAGATAGAGAAAACTATCTACACAACTAAAATATAAGCTCTGTACTTTGTCTCCTTTGTCACTGGGCATAAAGACAAGTATCCTTCCCTGATTTTGCCATTTTCTATGGTGAGCGGGTAAGCTCCTTTCATGAAACGATGACGTTCGTAGGCTTCCCCGACTTTACTGTCATAAGTGATGTGGAAATCACCAATGGTATGCGGAGCCAGATATCTTTGACTGAGGCGGAGGGCAACCATTCCCATCGTATAGCGCATATTGATCTCGATACAGGGATGGAGGGCATACGAACCGTCTTTTGTTTTGTAGACGATCATATCCACTCCCAGATATCCACGGTATATATTTCCATAAATGCCTTTCAGGGCTTCTGCAACCGCATCCTGGGTCCGCTGGTAAACATCTTCTCCTATCCAACGTTTGATCGGTATAGCCAGGTATTCCTGACTTCCCAATACATTTCCGGAGTAGGAACCTTTTTTTTCCGTACTGAAGACGGAGAGTCCTTCATAGGTGACATGGCCTTCCCCATCGGAATAAAACTCCATCGCTAAATCATGGACCTTGTCTAGTCCGCATTCAATACTGACAGTGCCCTGTTTATTGATAGCCCCTTCTATCCAGGTACGGTCTTTAGGGGTGAGTTTACGCTCCGGTATCCAGTGCAAGCCGCGTCCGGATGAAGAATAAGGAGTCTTTACAACAAAAGGGGCATTTTGCAGGATCAGGTATTTTTCTATTTCCCTGATCTTTTTGCAGAATTTTGGAGTAGCCGGTATGAGAAGGTCGGGTAACAGCTGGCGGATTCGTTCAAGGCATTCTGCCGCTGTCTGCCTGCCGGTCAGCCGGAAATATTCTTCTTTCCAGGTCGGTACGGACAGGTTTAATTGTAATTCTTGTTTCAGTTTCTCAAAGAAGTGCAGGCTGTGCGGAGATATTCCCCAGGGAGACGCCGCCAGTTCCGGGAGGGAAGGAGCGAGATTCTTCAACTCTTTTCCGGAAACAAGTGTGGCGAATGGCCTGAGCTCTTTGGGTTGTAAAGAAAAGAAACGGGGCGAAGCAATCTCTTCCGTAAATACATAATCGTTGCTGTCGGCGTACCACACCGGAAGATATGATAACTCCTGTATCATTCTTTGTACGTTTGTCGGAGGTGTATAGTTCTCCGTGCCCAGCAGTACGGCAGTTTCATGTCCGGGATTAAATAAATGTATCTGGGATATCATATAAAATAGTAGATGTATATAAACAGCGAAGCCGTCTGTTAGCGAGACGGCTTCGTTTTATTTATTCAAGATTTTCATCTATTGCATCGATCTTTTTAATTATGAGCGCCATCTCATCTTTTAGCTTTTCGATCTTGCGCTCCATTTCTTTCACGAGACCGCCACCGCCTTTCGAAGAGATGCTGAGGAAGCCGATATTGTTTTCGTATGTCTGCAATTCATTTTTCATGCGGTCATACATTCTCATCAGCTTTTCGCGTTCGCCATACAGTTTGCCTTTTCCATGTTCGCCTGCCATATCGTTCAGGTTACTGCGGAATGACTGCATCTTACGATCTGTCTGGTCTACTTTCAAACGGTCGAACTGGCTGTCTACCGCTTCGTGATATTCTTTATAGATTTTATCTTTTTCCTTGAAAGGTACATGACCGATTGCATTCCATTCAGCCATCATATCTTTCAGTTCAGCCAATGCTTCATCTGCACTCAATGTTTCGTCCAGCTTATTGATCTTTTCGATCAATGCTTTTTTAGCGGCCAGATTTGTCTGTTCTACGCTCTTCTGGGAGGAAACATTTTTATTTTTCTGTTCGAAGAAATAATCACAGGCAGAAATGAAACGTTTCCATACAACATCCGAGTGCTTGCGGGCAACCGAACCGATCGTTTTCCATTCTTTCTGGAGAGCGATCATCTTTTCAGTCGTACTCTTCCATTCTACGCTGTCTTTCAGTGCTTCCGCTTTCTCACACAAGGCTTTTTTCAGTTCGAGATTCTTTTCCATCTCTTCCTTGATATTCTTGTAGAAAGCGCTTTTCTTGTTGAAATATACATCACAGGCAGCGCGGAAGCGTTCGAAAATCTTTACATTGGATTTTTTCGGTGCGAAACCGATTGTTTTCCATTTATCCTGTAAAGCGATCACCTCTTTATTCTTTTCTTCCCAGTCTTTGAATGTCTTCAATGCATCGAAGTCGATACCTTCTATTTCTTCGCAGATAGCTGTTTTTGCAACCAGGTTTTCCTGTTCTTTCGATTTCAGCGATTCAAAATGCTCCTGATGACGTTTGTTGATCACGGTAGAAGCCGCTTTGAAACGAGCCCATAACTCTTCGCGCAGTTCTTTGGCAACCGGACCGATCTCACGCCATTGCTGATGCAGTTTTTGAAGCTGGTGGAATGCGGACACGACATCCGGTTCGGTTTGCAGCTTTTCAACTGTTTCACATAGGGCAGTTTTCAATTCCAGATTTTTCTTGAAGTCGTAATCGCGGAACTGGTTATTGATCTTGATTATATCATAGAATCTTTCGCTGTAAGTCTGATAGTTTTTCCACAGTTCGTTTGCATGTTCCTGTGGTACGGCTTTAATTTCTTTCCATCTCTGCTGGATGTCTTTAAAGTCGTTGTATAGCTTATTGAAGTCGTCCTGACTTTCGGTCAGCACTTTTAACTGGTCGATCAGTTGAAGTTTCAGTGCATAGTTCGCAGCCTTTATGCGTTCTTCTTCTGCCAGGATTGCAGCTCTTTTTTCTTTAAAAACGGCCAGCAATTCTTTCAGTTTGTTTTCGCCTTCATCTTCAGGAGCGACGAAATCCTTTTCTTCTCCACCACCTTCGAGGAATGTTTTCTTCGATTCTTCAACTTCGGCTCTGTGGATTTTATAAAATGCCTGTTTCAACGATTCCACTTCGTTGCGTGCCGTTTCGGCAGCAGCATTTACCAATTCAGCTAATTTTTCAAGAATTTCTTCTTTTGATAATTTACTGATAGCGTTCGCTGTCGCTTCATCCGGGGTTTCAGTTGTTTCAACTTCAGCCGCAGTGTTCTCCGGAGTTACTTCCGGTGCTTTAGTTTCTTCTAATTTGCCGGTTTCTTCAGCTGGCAGATTAGTTTCATGAGTGTCCTTCATATTCAATCACATTTAAGAAAAGGATAAAAAGCATTCCTATATCAAGTCACAAATTAAAGTATTTATTTTTGGATTACAGCATTTGCGGGCAATTTATTTATTAGAAAAGGTTAATATTCGTGTAAAAAGTCCGGAATTAACCGCTTTGTTCTCCAAAAAATGTATTAAACAAAAATCCCTGCAACTTGCATTGAGCAGATTACAGGGACTTTTTATAAATAGTTGCAGTTTTTTTATCCCAGGAATGAGATCAATACGCCGGCTGCAACAGCCGAACCGATTACGCCGGAAATGTTGCTGGCCATGCAATACTGCAATACATGGTTTTTGGGATCGTATTGCAATGCAATCTCATTGGCAACACGTGAAGCCATTGGGACGGCACTTAATCCGGTTGCACCGATAAGCGGATTGATTTTCTTCTTGGTGAACAGGTTGAACAGTTTTACGAAGAAGATACCGCCAGCGATAGACAAGGCAAAAGCCAGGAATCCACCGATCACAATACCGATCGTTGTAAAGTTCAGGAAGGCTTCCGCCGTCATGGTTGCACCTACCGATAGTCCCAGGAAGATGGTCGCTGCATTCATGATACTGTTGGATGCAGCATCGAATAGACGGAATGTATTGGTTCCGATTTCTTTTACAAGGTTACCGAACATCAACATACCGATCAAAGGCACTGAACTGGGAACAAACAAGGCAACAACAGTAGTAACAATAATTGGGAATATAATTTTTAAAACCCGCATATTCTTAATCTCTACTGTTGAAGGATATTTCTTTTCCTGTTCCTTCATATTGATACGAAGTTCTTTTTGGGAGCAAAGAGCTTTGACTACCAGTGGTATGATTACAGGGACCAGTGCCATATATGAATAAGCAGCAATGGCAATCGGACCTAATAAATGAGGTGCGAGTTTAATGGTTGTAAAGATCGCTGTAGGTCCATCTGCCCCCCCGATGATACCGAGAGAGCCGGCTTCCTGTGGAGTGAATCCCATCAGGATTGCTACCAGTAAAACGGTGAAAATACCCAGCTGGGCAGCTGCACCGAAAATCGACAGGCGAAGATTGCGCAACATCGGGCCGAAGTCGGTCAAGGCTCCTACACCCATAAAAATGATTGGCGGAAGGAAACCGGTCTTGATCAGCATGTAATAGATGAAGTTCATGATTCCCAGTTCATGAGCAATGTCGTGCAACGGCATTTCCCAGATGTTTTTCATTACTCCGTTAACATTGACCAATCCATTTTCATCAGCCTGGATCACGCCCATGTCACCTCCGGGGAAGTTGGCGAGCAGCACCCCGAATGCAATAGGGACAAGCAGCAAAGGTTCGTATTGCTTCTTGATACCTAGATAAAGCAATATGAATGCGATTGCATACATGATCAGGAACTGCGGTTCAGCAATAATGTTGCTGAACGCAGTCATTTCATACAGATTTTGAAATATCTCGTTCATTACTGTATAGTCATTAATATGTCGTCTTCAGAAACTGTGTCGCCACCAGCGTAGTTGATGGAAGTGATCTTTCCGCTGAATTCCGAACGTACGGCATTATATGTTTTCATTGCTTCCACATAACAAAGCACATCGCCTTCTTTGACTATATCTCCAACTTTAAGTGGTGTGTCGGAAGCGTTCTTTACGAGGAAGAATTTTCCTTCCAGCGGTGAAAGAATTTCATTTCCGGCTCCGGCAGGCGCTGGAGCGGCCGGTGCTGCGGATTGTGCGGCCTGGGCAGGAGCAGCAGCAGTATTAGCCGTATCTCCGAAAGCAACTGTTACGCGGTAAGGCTGTCCGTCTACATCTACAGTCAGTACCTGGGGTGTTGTAGGCAGAGCTGCCGAAGCGGTTGTGGCCGGTGCTGCCGGTTGTGCCTTTCCCTGCAAAGCTGCTTTTTTCTGGGCAACATCAGCGAGGAATTCGACTTTCGCTTTTCCGGAACGGTAGGCTTCGTACTGAGCCGGGTGCATTGCATATTCGAACAATTCTTCGTCGTCTTCGCCGGTTTCCCATTGTTTCTCGTTCATCATCTTGCGATATTTGTCAAGAGCATCCGGGTAGTTGTCCTGCGGATTTCCTTCGAAGAATTCGCGTCCTTCGGCTTTTGCCTTTTCGATGATTTCAGGAGCCAGCGGACCAGGCAGTCTTCCGGCTTTTCCGAGAAGCATATCCCAGATGTCGTCGGCGATCATGCTCCAGCGTGCTTTCCCTTTTTCCATCTGCATTACATTCATCAGTGCCAGGTTCTTTACATACTGGCTGAACGGAGTTACCAATGGAGGATAACCGACACGTGGCCATACATAAGCCACTTCGTCGAACAGCTTGATCAGCAGCTGGTCTTGCGACATCAGCGGCTTGTTGTTCTTGATATTGTTTTTGTTGATCGATTCCAGATTCTTTTCCAGGTCAGACATCAGGCTGCCCATCATACCGCCGGGAAGTCCCGGGCCGATCAGCAACGAGTTCATCAGACGGTTTTTCGGACTGATATACAATCCTAAGAAATCATCCATAAATTCCTGGATCATGCTGCGTACTTTCATGTAGGCTTCCATATTGATTTCCGGCACTTTGTAACCGGCATCTTTCAACATGGCCTGCACGGTCAGCAGGTCGGCATGCCCTGTGCCCCATGACAGTGGCTCCATACCTACGTCGATATAATCGCAACCGGCGTTGCACACTTCCAGGATAGAAGCTACATTGAATCCGGGACCAGCATGGCTATGATACTGGATAGGTATTTCAGGGTGTTTCGCTTTGATATTGGCAACGATCTGTCCCAATGAATAAGGACGTCCGATACCAGCCATATCCTTGATACAGATTTCGTCTGCTCCCAGTTCGATCAGTTCCAGGGCCATCTTTGTATAATATTCGACCGTGTGGATAGGCGAGTGGGTGATACAGAGCGAACACTGGGAGATCATCCCGGCTTCTTTGGCATACTGGATGGAAGGAGCAATGTTGCGTACGTCATTCAGGCCGCAGAATGTACGGGTGATGTCGGTGCCCTGTGCTTTCTTTACCTTGTAGAATAGCTGGCGTACATCTGCCGGAACCGGACTCATGCGGAGGCCGTTCAATGCACGGTCCAGCATATGTGTTTGAATACCTGCTTCATGGAATGGCTTCGTCCATTCACGTACGGCTTTATTTGGATTTTCTCCGAATAGTAAATTAACTTGCTCGAATCCCCCTCCGTTGGTTTCAACGCGGGCAAAACAGCCCATCTCAACAATAGCGGGGGCAACTCTGGTTAGCTGGTCTACTCTGGGAACATATTTTCCGGCAGATTGCCACATGTCTCTGAAGACCAAACTGAATTTGATTTCTCTTTTCATATGTAAATAAATTGCGCTCCCTATCTCAAGAGAGCCGTTTAAACCATTAATAAATTGATTTTTTTAGAGTTCAGACAAAACAAAAGAGAGCACTTGTATAGATACAAATGCGGTTGGCTATTATCTTTGGGCATTTTATAATTTTACAACAGCTAAGAAAAAAAATTTCATACACGCGTTAAAGGACTCGCAGTCTTGACCGCTTAGCAGTTGAGATCAGTTTCATGAGCGACCTCTTGCTGTTTCTTACGACAACAAGCCAGTAAAAATCGACCTTCTCTATGTTTTTAACCTACTTCTGGGATTGGACCATCATCACGGCTGATTTTAACTTTATAGCCAAGTGCTTCCAGCTCTTTCTTCAAGTAATTTTTCCGTTTCTGCTCCATCCTTTGGTTGAGATATTCCGCACCGAGTTCCTTATACTCACAAGCCTCTTTCAGTACATGCCATACCGATTTCAGGATCGAGTGTCCTACTGCTACTAAAGCCCTCTTTTTCCCTCGACGGGCGGCTAAACGGTGATAACGTGCACTGTAAAAGGTGTTCTTGGTACGGGTGGCTGCCCACGCAGCCTCCGTGATTACGGCTTTCAACTGTTTGTTGCCATGGGTGGTTCTACCACTTTTTTTTTACCTGCGCTCTCGTTATTGCCTGGACAGACACCGGCCCACGAAGCCAGGTGCTTTTCGGTTGGAAAGGCTTCCATATCCACACCTATCTCTGCTATCAGGTCTTCAACCGTTTTCCGGCTAAGTCCGGGGATCTTCTGCAAGAGTTCCATCACATTCTCATAAGGAGATAAAACCTCTTTTATACGGCAGGTAAGGTCAGCTATGATGGCTTTCGTCTGTTCCATATCTTTACGGATGGTCTGCAACATATAGATGTGATGCGGTTCTATAAAGCCTTCACAAGCCTGATAAAGAAGTTCCGGACTGGCTTCAAGTTTTTTATGATAGATGCAAGTTATGTCATCCATTGTTACATGACCCTTATCGATCAACATATCTATCAGCTTGTTCGCCACGACTCCGTCCAGGCTGCACACCACGCTGGAAAGTTTGATGTTACAATCTTCCAGGATACGAACAATACGGTTTTTCTCAGAAGATACATGCTGGATCAACTTGTTACGGTAACGGGTTAAATCACGAAGCTCACGTTGTTCACGCTCCGGGATATAACTCGGTTTCAACAAACCTGCTAAAAGCAGTTTGCAAATCCAGGCACTATCCTTTTTATCCGTTTTGTGCCCGGGAACATACTTGATGTGCCGTGCGTTCACGATCCAGACTTTCATATCTGGACATTCAAGAATCTTATAAACCGGCTTCCAGTAAACACCGGTACTTTCCATTGCTACATGCGTAATGCCACTGGATAATAACCATTCTTTTAATTCTGTCAAAGAACTACTGAAGGTCTTGTAACTGCGGGTTTCAGTTTTGAGACCTTCGCCACTTATCGTAGCAACTACCATGTCCTTGTGGACATCTATTCCACAACCCCGGAGGATGACTTGTTCAAAAGGTACTGTTTTCATTGCATTCGTTTTTTCGAGTGAATGACACTAAAGTAAACAATACCCCCCTATTTACATTCTCTTGGACGAAATTTATTTCATGGATGTTTCATGATATATTATGTATAGCTAGTATTATAATTTTTCAATTTTGGTAACCTTTCCTTGTCCACCTGTTACCATGCTGACAGCGGCTACGATAGCAGCGGTAGTCTTACCCGGAATATTTCCGGACTGTCCGGCAGCAACAGGTTGTGTTGTTACTTGTTTTTTTACGATGACTTCTTCCGGTGCGTACTTGTTTACCAATGTGATTAATCCTTTTCCTAAATAGATTACGATCAAAAGAATTGCAAATACTGTGGTCATTCCGACTACCATTAACAAAAGTCCAGTTTCTATGTTTTCCATATCTAATATTTATGACAATAAGTGTTGTGGGAAGCGATCAAAACAATCTCCGCCAAGTTATAAATTGCATGCAAAAATAGCAAAATCCCGCAATTTTCTTTGCTGGAAGACTATAAAAAAAGTAAAAGAATAGAATATTTATTCTTTCGAATGTTTTGTTTCGTAGTATTAATGTGGTTTTTTGTGATAAATAGTTATTTTTATGAGATGAAGTATTTAAGTCTGTTATTTATTGGTATTGCTTTTGTTGTACATAAGTGTTTGAAGGAATGTATTTGACAAAATGAATCAATCTGGGGTTGTCCTTGAACAAAAAGATCCTATTCGACGAGTTTTTGTGGCGTGTATATTCTTTCAAACAGATGTTCTGGAATGCTGTTAAATACAAAATTTAACAATCTGATCGGCAGATACATCTTTTATGATTCGTTTAAAAGAAATTTCTAACTCGTTTAAAACGAATTTTTTTTCATTTTAAATGAATAGGCAATTTGTTTAAACCGAGATTTGTGTTAATAAATGTTGAGTTCGAATCTTTTTGAGGCTCTTTTATCCCTAAAAAGCATGTTGAAAAACATTTTTATTTTCTGTAACGAGGAAAACAGGGGCTGTGAATGAAAGAGAATATTGATAGTGTGTTTGAAGAATATGTGACTTGTTGTTGAGTATACTTTTTTGTGGATTTCATAATGTTGTATTTGTGAGTTTATGTGTGTCTTAGTGTTATTGGCTAAATGGCCGACAGGTAAGTGAATAGCAGCAGGGCTTGATTAATGGCTGTACAGCTTCTTTAAAAGTAGGTTGAAATGACATTCTGATATGTGTAAATTGTTGTTTTAAAATAAATCTGTTTTTATATGGTTTATGATATCTTGTTGCATATGGCAAATTCAAAATAATCGGTATATTTGCCCTCTCGAACATAAACATATAACCATGGGAAATTTCTTTACATCTTTGTTCTCTTCTTCCAAAAGTGAGGATACGGCAGAAGGAAAAGCTAAAAATGATCAGAAAAACTTCGACATATTAAAATATGACGGTATCCGTGCGCAAAAAATCGGCCAGGTGGCCTATGCTATCAAATGCTTTACGGAAGCCTTGAATATACAGGAAGATTTTGAAACAATGAACCATCTGGTATCGGCCTATTCAATGGCAAACCAGACGGAAAAGGCTTTGGATACATTGAACCGTATGGTGGAAATGGAGCCGGAGCATATCCAGACGTTGTTGACAAGGGTCAGCGTGCTCTTTATGCTGGATAAGGAAGCCGAGGTCATTGCCGACTGCCTGCGGGTGATCGAACTGGATGAGTCGAACCATCTAGCCTGGTTCCTGATGGCAAAAGCCAAAAGAACAACCGGCGACCAGTTGGGAGCCATTGCCGACCTGACGAAAGCCATTGCCTTGAAAGATGATTTCACGGATGCTTATCTGCTTCGTGCAGAGGTGTTGCTTGCCATGAAACAGGGACAGGAGGCTTTGCCCGATATCGAGAAAGCGATCTCATTGGCTCCGGAAGAAGAAACAACATATCTGGTAAGAGGTAAAATACACGAATCGCTGGGTGACCTGGATGCTGCCGCCGATGACTACCAGCAGGCGCTCGACCTGAACCCGTTCAATGAAGATGCCTGTATACTGAAAGGTTCGCTGCTGATCACTAAAAACTTGTTAGACGAAGCCATTGTCTTTTTCGATGAGGCCATTGAAATAAAACCGGATTTTGCCAAGGCTTATGCCGAACGCGGTCGCGCCAAAAACCTGAAAGGTGATAAAGAAGGTGCTTTCGAAGACCTGAAAAAATCAATCGAATTGAATCCGGAAGGAGAGGAAGCCAAGAAGTTTGAAGGACAACATGCCAATTTCGAGAATAAAACTTATATGCCTTTCTGATGTTATATAAGGAGTAGATAATGATGGGGATAAACGGTGACAATTTTGCATGATGAAAACTTAATAGAAGGTCTGCGTCTTGGGGACGAACAGGCTTATAAATCGCTTTATAAGCTGCATTACAAGGTGCTTTGTGCTTTTGCATATACCTATGTGAAAGATTATTTTGTTGCCGAAACTTTAGTCAGCGATATTATATTCAATATTTGGGAGAAACGTGATTCGTTGATTATAAATCAATCATTGAGAGCCTATCTCATGAAAGCTGTGAAAAATAGCAGCATCAATTATCTTGACCATTTGGAGCGGCAAAACAATCTGAGACAATCCGTTTCCCAACAAATGGAAAAAAGGGAAGAATCTTTCCATGAGCAGGATTATTATCCGATGTCTTCTTTGCTGGAAAAAGAACTGGAGGGAAAGATTATGCAGTCTGTCAGTTCCCTCCCTGAGTTTACACGTGAGATTTTCGAGATGAGCCGTCATGATGGATTGAAGTATGAAGAGATTGCCGCCCGTAAAAATATCACGATTGATATAGTGAAATATCATATACGTTTATCCCTGAATCAGTTGCGTCATGATTTACGGGACTACCTGCCGTTCTGGCTGACTTTGTTCCTTTTTATGTAAAAAAAAGATCATTTTTTTTCACCCGTTTTCTTTTTTCGTTTGTCATATCTATAGAAGAGGAACATTATGGATATACGAATTACAGATCGGGGATATTGGGATGATTTGATAATTGACCGACTTTCGGGAAATTTATCAGCAGATGACCGGGCGCGTCTGGAAAGATGGTTGGACGAATCGGAGGAACATCGGCAATATTATAGCCAAATGAAAGAACTTTGGGATTCTTCTGAAGTTGTAAATCCGCATTTTCTTTTTGATGATGAGAAAGCCTACATACTTTTCAGCAAAAGGTGTGCCTCTTTTGCCGGGATCCCGCGTAAACGGTTGAGTGTCCCGTGGTGGAAAAGAGGGGTGGCAGTGGCGGCAGTGCTGATCCCTTTTGTGTTCCTGAGTTATTTTACCGTCCTTTATTTTCAATCACGTTCCATTGAGGAACGTGCTCCTCTGATCTCAGAAATAAAGAGTCCGAAAGGTTCACGAACACAGGTTTACCTGGCCGACGGTTCGCTTGTCTGGCTGAATTCCGGGAGTACGATCAGTTATGCGGATGATTTCGGTAAGAACAGCCGTACGTTGAAGCTATCCGGTGAAGCTTATCTGGAAGTTGCAAGAAACGAGGAGATACCTTTTGTTGTTGAGGCAGGCGGTCTTGAAGTGAAAGTCTTGGGGACAAAATTTAATGTGAGTGCCTATGCCGGAGATGAAGATGTAAAAGTCTTTCTTTTGAACGGGTCGGTCCGTTTATCAGGGAATGAAGAGTTGGCTCCGGTGACGCTTAAACCGCAGGAGATGGCAGTTTATAATACGTTGGTCAACCGGGTGAAAGTGTTTGAAGACGATGCCTCCTTTGCATTGAACTGGATGAATAACAAATTGGTGTTCCGAGGCGAAACAATGAAACAAATTGCACAAACCCTCCAGCGTTATTATGATGTGAAGATTGAAATTCATAATCCTTCAGTGAGTGAGCGGCGATTCGCCGGTGACTTCAAGCTGGATGATCCGATAGAAAAGATATTTAAAGTAATGGCCGCTAATGAAAAATTCAGATACCGGATCAAAGGAGGTATAGTAGATATTTATTAAGAGAGTGAATAAAAAACTATAGTGTTAACATTTAATTTAAAATGCCTATGAATAAAAACTGAGTTAACCTGAGACAAATTGAGGAATGCGCTAACATTCCTCAATTCTGTTGCTAAAAAAGTAGAAAATCATTTCAGACTAGATTATTAACTATTTAACAACTAACTACAAATGTATCAAAAAGCTTGTAGCATAGGTTCGTTGTGTCGAATTTTATGCATAAAAAAAAGTCTAAATATTATGAAAATATCTGTCTTGCTGTTATTTCTGGGGATATTTTCAGTGTCTGCAAAATCTTACGGACAGGAGACTAATGTTACGTTTAATTTGAGTAATGTCACAGTGAATGAGGTCTTTGATGCGATTCGCGCCCAAACGGATTATTCCTTTTGGTATGACCTGAAAGACGTAGATGTAAATCGTGTTGTCTCAGTGGAAGCCGAAAATAAGTCGGTTAAACACGTGCTGGAAAGTATTTTTAAAGATAAGAATGTGGATATCCAATTGGTTGATAACCACATTGTCCTCAGAGCGAAAAGTTCACAACCGGGCCGTCCGGCAACTGCACAGGCACACCGGGTTACAGGAGTTGTGAAGGATCATATGGGAGACCCTGTTATCGGGGCGAATATTGTTGAGAAAGGAACGACTAATGGAACGATCACCAATATAGACGGACGTTTCTCTATTGAGGTATCTCCTGGTGCAACCTTGATTATTTCTTATATCGGTTATCTGTCAAAAGAAATTCAGGTAAATAACCAAAGAAATATTCAGGTTAATCTGGTGGAAGATACGCAGACATTGGGTGAAGTGGTTGTTGTTGGGTTCGGTTCTCAGAAAAAGGAGAACTTGACGGGAGCTGTTTCGCAGGTGAAAATGACGGAAGTGCTGGGTTCGCGTCCGGTGACGAATGCGATGAGTGCCTTGCAAGGAACTATGCCGGGGTTGCAGATTACCGCCAATAATGATGCGGCAGGTCCGGGTTCGTCCAAGAATTTCAATATCCGTGGTACGACTTCAATTAACGGAGGAGGTCCGTTGGTGCTGATCGATAACGTGCCTGGTGATATCGATATGTTGAATCCGGAAGATATAGAAAGTGTTTCGGTCTTGAAGGATGCTGCTTCTTCTGCTATTTACGGGGCACGTGCCGCTTTTGGTGTAATATTGGTTACAACGAAGAAGGCACAGAAAGGGCAGCGGTTCCAGGTGAATTATAATAATAATTTCGGGTTCCAGTCTTCTATCAACGAACCGGGTATAGCCAATGGTATGCAATGGTTGCAGGCTTATAAAGACGCCCAGTTTGGTTCCGGAAGTTATTTTGCAGGACAGGATATCGATACTTGGATTAAATATCTGGGAGCCTATCAGCAGGATCCCAGCCAGTTTAAAACGTACGGGGATGGTATTTATACGGATCCGGAAACAGGTGTGAACTATTATTTGAATGAAAAGAATGTTTATACGAACATGTTCGATAATTTCGGCTTTTTACAGAACCACAATGCTTCGCTGAGCGGAGGCGGTGAGAAGATTACTTATCGTATGTCGTTGGGATATAATAAAGAACAGGGTATTTTGAAAACAGATAAAGATTCGTATAAACGTGCATCTGCCAGTGCCTATGTCTCCGCTGATATCACTTCCTGGCTTACTCAATCGGCCGATGTCCGTTATGCGCAAAGCACGAAAAATATGCCGATCACGTCATCTTCGTCTACGCTTTATGATATGCGTAAACCGAGCCTTTATCCGGAAGGTTATCTGATTCTGCCTGACGGAGAGGAACTGTTGACGGATACGCCGCAAAACTTGTTGAAGTTGGCTACAGATAACAGGACGATCAGGGATAATACCCGTTTGATGTCGAAAACGGTCGTGAAACCGTTGAGTGGCTTGGAAATGGTTTTTGAGTATACCTTTGATAAAGTGGTGCAGAACAACCGCCAGAACCGGGCTATCATGGATTATGCCAATATACAAATGGCTAAAATGCAAACGGCGGCAAACTCTTCTTTACAGGAGATAAATGAAGCAACCGATTACCATGCGATAAATGCTTATGCTACTTACACCCGTACGTTCAACGAGAAGCATAATTTGACGGCAATGGTCGGATTCAATCAGGAACATAGCAAATATACGAAACTGACTGCTTACGCATACGATTTGATAAATGATCAGGTGCCCTCATTCAACACGGCAACCGGCGAGACAAAAACGATTACGGATCAGTATCGTGAATATTCCGTGCGTGGGGCATTCTATCGTTTGAATTACGATTATGAAGGGCGTTATCTGTTTGAGGCGAACGGACGTTATGACGGTTCGTCTAAGTTCCCGAAGAAAAGCCGTTTCGGTTTCTTCCCTTCTTTCTCCGTTGGCTGGAATGTCGCCCGTGAAGCCTTTATGGAGTCGACTGCCGGATGGTTGGGAGAATTAAAGCTGAGAGGCTCGTGGGGGCAGATCGGTAACCAGGCGATCGATCCTTATCAGTTTACACCGGTTATGTCGGCATATCCGGCAAACGAAGTGAACTGGATCGTAAACGGAGATAAACCGGTTACAATAAAAGCACCGGGACTGGTTAGTGATAACTTTACCTGGGAAACAGTGGAAACATTGGACTTTGGTGTGGATATCGCTTTGCTGAATAACCGCTTGCGCGGAACTTTCGACTGGTATCAGCGTGATACAAAGGATATGTTGGCTCCCGGATTGGAACTGCCGGCTTTAGTCGGGGCGTCCGCTCCTTTACAGAATGTGGCGGATTTACGTACGAAAGGATGGGAGTTGAGCCTGAACTGGCGGGATAAGATCGGTAACTGGGGATATAATGTCGGTTTTAATCTGTATGATTCGCGTACGACTGTTACAAAGTATGATAATGAATCGTTTGTCTTGCAGAACAGTAATGGAGAGAATAATTACTATACCGGTTATGAGATCGGAACAATATGGGGATATGTGACAGACGGATATTATACCGTAGATGATTTTGAGGATACGAATACCTGGAAACTGAAAGAGGGGGTTACCTCTATTAATGCTGTAAACCCACGGCCCGGTGACATAAAGTTCAAGAATCTGCGTGATGATGACGATAGTGTGAACCGAATCGATGCTGGCGACGGGACATTGATGAATCCGGGAGATCGTCAGATCATCGGTAACAATAAGATACGTCTCCAGTATGGTATTAATCTGGGTGTTAATTATAAAGGATTTGACCTGAATGTGTTGTTGCAGGGTGTCGGTAAACGTGATGTCTGGATAAGCGATGCCCGCAGATGGTCGTTTGCTTCCGGCCAGTTCGGACAGATTTTCGACGATCAGCTGGATTATTGGAAACCGATCGATCCGGATAATGGCAATTGGAACCCGGTAAATCCGGATGCTGAATATTTCCGCATTTACAACCAGCGTGAAAATTCCGGTTCGAATACACGTGCACAAACGAAATACCTGTTGAACGGGGCCTATCTACGTGTGAAAAACATCACATTCAGTTATACATTCCCGAAGACATGGATGGATGTTATTCATCTGAATGCGTTGAAGGCTTTTGTGAGTTGTGAAAATTTACACACATTCTCCTCTTTGCCTAAAGGGTATGATCCGGAACGTCTTTCCTGGGGATATCCTTTCTATCGCACCGTTTCGTTTGGTATAAATGTCACACTTTAAATTAGCAGGAAAATGAAAAAAATAATATATTCTTTGATGATTATGGCAGGATTGGCTGCCATGCCGGGGTGTAATGATGATTTCATGGAACATTCTCCGAAGGATTCATTGACCGAAGAAACTGTATTTTCAACCTACAGTACGTTCAAGACATATGCGTGGGGATTGTATAATGTATTTACGAATGGTAATATGTTGCGGCGTCCGGGGACGGGAGGTTCCTATGCCAGTGCCGTATCTTATCAGGGAGATATCAATGCGGGTTATCTGATGCGCCGGTTGGGTAGCGGGAACAGTTATGCTTTCCAGACGATAACGGATGCGGCTTCCGGCAACGGATGGAATTTCTCTTTTGTCCGTAATGCCAACCTAATGCTGGATAATATAGATAATTCTTCTATGAGTGATGTCGATAAGGAACATTGGCGCTCTGTCGGTTACTTTTTTCGTGCTTATTATTATATGGAACTGATCGCCCGTTTTGGCGATGTGCCTTGGGTAGAGCATATCCTGGGTGATAGTGATACCGAAGTGGCTTATGGTCCGCGTACTCCGCGTAAAGAAGTGGCGGACAAGGTTCTGGAAAACTTATTATACGCTGAACAACATATAAAACCGGAAGGCGACGGGGATAACACGATCAATGTGCATGTTGTACGTGCATTGATCTCCCGTTTTGCCTTATTTGAAGGAACCTGGCGGAAATATCATGAACTGGGCGATTATGAGAAATATTTTGATGCCTGTATCAAAGCATCCGAAAGTCTGATGGCTGCCTATCCGACGGTACACAGCAGTTTCGGGGAAATGCTGACCTCTGACCTGGCAGGTGTTCCGGGAGTGATCCTGTATCAGGAGTATGTTCCTAAGATTTTTACAAATTATGTGCTGACACATGTGGAACGGACTTCCACCCATAATGTGGAAATGCCCCAGCACATTGTCGACATGTATCTGTGTGAAGACGGAAAACCGATTTCTACCAGTAGCTCCTATGAATGGGGAAAAACGGATAAAACGATGTATTCAACATTTCGGCATCGTGATTACCGTTTGTTGGAGACAGTCGCACCACCCTATAAAGTTGTTCGTAAAAACAATAACAATTCTTGGGAATATACGGATAATCCGGCTGATAAAGAGTATATGGACTTGATGGGGATTACCACTTATACCGGATATGGAGGTGGAAACGGGGAAGCTGGCAAGCATAAGGTTTTTCCTCTGATGAACTGGTCGGCTTCTGTATTGGAAGGCATCCCTCATTTCTCGACTAATAATTGGGGGCAAGGTTTCATTGTAGCCCGTAGCGGTAATTATGTATACCGTTATTATAATGTATGGGATGATTCTCGTGAAAATCAGGGGACAACCGATGTCCCTTTATTTAAGATTGAAGAAGTCCTGCTGAACTATGCGGAAGCCAAATTCGAGAAGGGAGAGTTTAATCAGGGAGTAGCTGATGCAACCATTAATAAACTGCGGGTAAGGGCAAAGATTGCCAGTATGACGGTCAGCGAGATCAATGACAGCTTCGACCTGGCTCGGGACCCGTCGGTAGCTCCGGTTCTTTGGGAGATTCGTCGTGAACGGATGGTGGAACTGATGGGCGAAGGTTTTGGCTTTTACGACATACGGCGTTGGAAAAAAGCGGAATGGTTTGTAAACAAAGTACAGTACGGACAATGGGCGACTAAAGAGCAGATTGGTAACAGCGGGCAGTTTATTGATTTGAATACAGGTTTTGCCGATGCCTCCGGAAAAACAGAGGGATATGTATATATGTATAATGATCCGGTAAAAACAGGTAAAGGCTGGCTGGAGAAATACTATCTGTATCAGATTCCTACTAATGAAATTGCTCTGAATCCGAATTTGAAGCAGAATCCGGGCTGGAATTAGAAGAAAAAACTTTCAACTCTTTGTTTATTAAAAAAAAACCTCTATCTTTGCAGCCCGAATTGATATGTAAGATAATAATAAATAAATATATAGAAAGATGAAAAGAACATTCCAACCTTCCAACAGAAAAAGAAAGAACAAGCATGGCTTCCGTTCTAGAATGGCTACTGCTAATGGCCGTAGAGTATTAGCATCTCGTCGTGCTAAAGGAAGAGCTAAATTAACTGTATCTGACGAATATAACGGATAATCCCCGTTAGAAGAAATTAGTATAAGAAAGTAGAGGTTTTTGCTAAAAAGCCTTTACTTTCTTTGTTTTAACGGCTTTGTTTTCTATTTTTGATCCCGCCTACAAAAACAAACAGAGATGAATAACTTTTTTGTTAAACTGATAAAGAATCCGTACGTCTTGAACCTGCTGCTGGCAGTGGTCGTGACGTGTGGCCTGATCTATGGTGCTTTGAAATGGCTGGATCATTATACACGGCATAATGAGGCTGTTGTAGTTCCGGATGTGAAGGGACTGAAGATAGAAGAAGCCGCTGAATTCTTCAAAAATAACAACCTGCGTTATAATGTGATCGACTCGGTATTCTCTAAAGACGTGGAACCGGGAGCTATCGTCGAGCTGTCTCCATTGGCCGGCTCGAAGGTGAAAGAAGGACGTATCGTTTTTATCACCGTGAATGCTTTGACCTCGCAGATGGCAACAATTCCGGAAGTGGAAGACCTGTCATTCCGCCAGGCGTATGCGCTTTTAAAAGCCCGCGGGTTTGAAAATGTGGAGATCGAGTATGTTCCGGGTGACTTCAAGGATCTGGCAGTTTCTGTCGATCTGCGTGGACGGGCGTTGGCAAAAGGTGAGCATGTTCCGCTTACGGCACCGCTGGTGCTGAAGGTGAGCAGCGGTGAAGCCGAGATGCATCCCGACTCTTTGTCGATCGACTCCCTGTCGACGATGCCCATCGAATCATTGGATAGTGAAGAAGAAAACTGGTTTTAGCTATGGATGAATTTTTCGACGAAATGGATGATGAACAGGTTGATGACCTGTTAGAACAGAACGAGGAGGATGTTCCCCGGCTGTATGAACATTTCCGCTTCGTTGCCGATCGCGGGCAATCCTTGTTGCGGGTAGATAAATTCCTGGTAGACCGGATGATGGGGGCCACCCGTAACCGGATACAGTTGGCTGCCGATGCCGGTTGTATCATGGCAAACGGCAAGCCGGTAAAAAGCAATTACCGGGTGAAACCGGAGGATGTCGTGACTATTATGATGTCTCGTCCCCGTCGGGATTTAGCAATTATTCCTGAGAATATTCCTATAAAGATTATTTATGAAGACGATGATTTGCTGGTGGTTGATAAACCGGCAGGTCTGGTCGTGCATCCGGGTCATGGCAATTATACCGGTACGTTGGTAAATGCCTTGGCATGGTATTTAAAAGATGATCCTACTTACGATCCGAATGATCCGGCGTTAGGACTGGTTCACCGTATCGACAAAGATACTTCCGGACTACTGGTTGTAGCCAAGAAGCCGGAAGCAAAGGCGCATCTCAGTATGCAGTTTTTCAATAAGACGACTAAACGCGAATATCGTGCCCTGGTATGGGGCATCGTGAAAGACGACGAAGGCCGTATCGAAGGTAATATCGGACGCGACCCGCGCGACCGGATGCAGATGACGGTATTTCCCGAAGGAGATCAGGGAAAGACGGCCGTTACCCATTACTCCGTGTTGGAACGTCTGGGATATGTGACATTGGTGAAATGCCGCCTGGAGACGGGACGTACGCATCAGATCCGTGTGCATATGAAATATATCGGCCATACGCTTTTCAACGATGAACGTTATGGCGGAAATGAAATATTGAAAGGAACGACTTTTACAAGATATAAACAGTTCGTACAGAACTGCTTTGCTATCTGTCCCCGGCAGGCACTCCATGCCAAGACGTTGGGGTTTGTGCATCCTACTACCGGCGAGGAAATGTTTTTTGATTCCGAAATTCCGGCCGATATGACACAACTGATAGAAAAGTGGCGGGTATATGCAAATACTAAAGAGATATAAAAATGAAAAAGAACATTGCTATTGTAGCCGGAGGAGACTCCTCTGAAATTGTTGTTTCATTAAAAAGTGCAGAAGGAATCTACTCTTTTATTGATAAAGACAAATATAATTTATATATTGCCATCGTTAAGAAGGGCGAATGGGCGGTAAAACTTCCTGGAGGGGAACATACACTAATAGACAAAAATGATTTTAGTTTCCGTGAGAATGGCGAAGTAAAGCATTTCGACTTTGCTTACATCACTATTCACGGTACTCCGGGTGAAGACGGACGGTTGCAGGGATATTTCGATTTGATAGGCATGCCTTATTCTTCATGCAGTCAGTTGGTGAGCGCTTTGACCTTTAATAAATTTGTTTGTAATAATTATTTGCGTAGCTTTGGCATCAGAGTCTCTGATTCCATCCGTTTGTTCAGAGGACAGACAGTTACGGACGAAGAGGCTGTGAGCCGTTTGGGATTGCCGATATTTGTGAAACCCAATGACGGGGGAAGCAGTTTCGGTGTTACAAAGGTGAAGGATGCTTCACAATTACAACCGGCTATAGCTAAGGCTTTTGCCGAAGGGAATGAGGTCATGTTGGAGAGTTTTATTTCCGGAACAGAAGTGACTTGCGGTTGTTATAAGGTAGGCTGTGGCTCGGGAGCAGCCCGGAAAGAAGTAGTTTTTCCGCTTACCGAAGTAGTTACAAAGAATGAGTTCTTTGATTTTAACGCCAAGTACAACGGGGAGTCTGACGAGATCACTCCGGCCCGTATTTCTCCTGAACTGACGGAGAAGGTACAACGCGAAGCATCAAAGATTTACGATATACTGGGCGCCAAAGGGCTTATCCGGGTGGATTTTATTATTGAGGCAGACGGTGAACCGAAAATGCTCGAAGTAAATACAACACCGGGTATGACAGCTACCAGCTTTATTCCGCAGCAGGTTCGGGCTGCCGGATTGGATATCAAAGATGTCATGACTGACATTATTGAGAACGAACTGCAAAAGGTAGGTAAATAAAATTAAACGATATGGATACAGAAGTTTCCTATAATTTTGACGACATTCGTCCGCTGAACAACAACGAGGTGAAGGATGCAATCGAGGCATTGGTAACCAACGAAGATTTCGAGCGGGCCTTCCGGTACATCAAACCGGATGTAAACTGGAAAGAGTTTTCCGAAACAATGCGTTCTTTCAAGACGAAAGAAGATTTTAAATCGAAGCTGGCTTATGAGGCAGTGATGCTGGTGGCTAACAAGACGACCTTCTCGCTGACGATCTCCGGACGAAGCCGTCTGCCGAAGGATAAAAAGCCTTGTACGTTTATTTCCAATCATCGGGATATTGTATTGGATGCTTCCTTCCTGAATGTCATGTTGTATGATGTAGGTTATGGTATGACACAGGTAGCCATCGGTGATAATCTGATGATCCGTCCCTGGATAGAAACTTTGGTTCGCCTGAACAACAGTTTTATCGTGAAACGTGGTGTTTCCGTACGTCAGATGCTGGATGTAAGCCGTACATTGTCTGCTTATATCCGTCATACGATCAACGAAACGAAAGAATCGATCTGGATTGCACAGCGTGAAGGCCGTGCCAAGGATTCAAACGACCGTACACAGGGTAGCGTATTGAAAATGCTGAATATGAGCGGTGACAAGGATATCGTATCGAATATCATGGATTTGAATATCTTCCCGGTAGCTATTTCTTACGAGTATGATCCGTGTGACTTCCTGAAAGCAAAAGAGTTCCAGATGAAACGCGATGATCCCAATTATGTGAAAAGTCAGCGTGACGACCTGCTGAGTATGGAAACAGGTATCCTGAACAATAAGGGCCGCGTTCATTTTACATTGACACAGCCTATCAATGATCAGCTAGCTGCTTTGGATAAGGATATGGAAAAGAATGAACTGATCGCTACTATCGCAAACATCATAGACAAGGAAATCTATAAACATTACCGTTTCTATCCTTGTAATTACGTAGCATACGATATGTTGACAGGTACAAAGCGTTTCAGTAGTAACTACGGTTTAAGAGACAAAAAACACTTTGAAGAATATTTGCAGGGACAGTTGGATAAAATTGTATTGCCAAACAAGGATGAAGCCTTCCTGCGTACAAAGATTCTGGAAATGTATACCAACCCATTGAAGAATCACCTGGCAACTCAGGAATAAGATAGAAAGAAATCCATATAAAAATATGAATAGCAAAAGGTGTCCCGGAAAGGATGCCTTTTGTTGTTTATAAGTGAGTTCTGTTTAGGGAACCGTATCCTGTTTTTCTCTATAGGGTATGGTCGAATACCCTATATTCCGCCCCTCGTTACCTTATACCCAGTTGTATGGTGGGCTATAGGGTAAATGATTGTAAATCAGCTAGTATTAAAAGATAGGGACAGAAAAGGACAAAAAGGACACCGCCACATTTTCAGAAAGTGAGTCCCTTATTTTTTACGAAGTTTAAGTTTGGCAATAAAGGCTCGAATATGAGGTAGCGCATATTTTTTGAAATAGAAAATAAAATCATTAATATCATTGGATGGTTGATAATGAATATATTCTATTTTTGTTATACTATTTTTTCTACTTCAGCCATATGATTCACTTTTTCCAAAGATAAAAAAAAGAAATGAAAAGAACAAGTATAATAGTATAGAAATAGGGCGTTCCGATTAAATTAAAAGAAACGAATGTGACAGTGCAAGAACGAACCCTAAAATATGTGAAGCGTAGGGTATGCAGAGAGCCTTGCTTTCTGAAAATGTGGCGGTGTCCTTTTTGTCCTTTTCTGTCCTATTTGCTTAATAGATGTTGATTATCAATGATCTCATTTTCTTTTACCGTGCAACAGGGTGTATGTATTTTTACCTGTTTTCTTTTGCATATTTTGACGGGCTAACTCCAAACTGTTTGATAAATGCAGACCAGAAATAAGATTGCGAACTGAATCCTACTGCATCCGATATCTCATATATCTTCATATTTCCCTGTAGCAATAGTTCGGCTGCTTTCTTTAAACGGCTGATTTTAATCAGTTCATTGGGAGTAAGATCTGATATGGCACGGATTTTACGGTACAGTGTCGGGCGGCTCAAGTGCATCAGGTCGGCGATCATGTTTACATCCAGGTCCGGATTACCAATATGTTCGTTGATAATCTCATTCAATTTTTCAAGGAAACCTTCGTCTGCTTTGGTGTAAGCCATCGATTTCATGTTGGCGATCGGTGAGTTGAAATAGAACTTACGGATATTGTCCCGGTTTGATAACAGATTTGAAATTTGTGCCATCAGCAAGCTGGTGGAAAACGGTTTGTCTATATAAGCATCTGCTCCGAGTTCCAACCCTTCCAGGCGTGACTGCATGGTATTTTTTGCTGTTAATAAAATGATCGGGATATGGCTGAATTCAATATCCGCTTTTACGTGTTGGAGGAGGGCAAAGCCATCCATTACCGGCATCATGACATCGCTTATAATAAGTTGTACACTCTGTTTTTTCAACCAGTCCAATGCCTCGGAGCCATTACCGGCCACCAATACATTATAGTTCTCATTGACCTCGTCTGCGATGAAAGCACTCATTTCCTTATTGTCTTCAACGATCAGGACGGTCGGACGCCCCTCTTCGCAGGTATAAGTTATTTTAGGAAGGGATGTCTGTGGCTGAGATTCCTCGTCTGTTGTTTTTACTGCTCCGGTTTGTTTTACCGGCAGGGTGATACGGAACATTGTCTGGTTGTTTTGGAAGTCAACCAATTCAAGTATTCCATGATGCATTTCGGCTAGCGAGCGAGCTAATGGTAATCCCAGACCGGTCCCTGGCTTGTCTTCATTCCCTTTGATACGGTAGAAAGGTTCGAATATTTTATCCCTCATATCGATAGGAACGGGAACCCCGTCGTTGATAAAGTCGATCATGAATGTTTCGTAATCGGAAGATAGATGCAAGCGCACCACGATGCTCTTGGCTGCATACTTAACGGCATTCGAAAACAGGTTGCTCATTATCTTGGTGAGAGCTTCGCGGTCAACAAAAACATATAGCTCCTGTACAGACAGATCCAGATTTAACAGGAGATTATTCTCCGTGGCTATATCCTGAAAGCGTTTGGCGGTCTCGGAAAGGAGCGAAACGACTTCCGTGCGGACAAAGTTCAGACGATAACCTTCGATCTCTGTTTTCCGGAAATCCAGCAACTGGTTGACGAGTGATAACAGGCGGGATACATTTTTATCCATCAGTATCAGTGAGTTATTCTCTTTTTCTCCGATCTTGTCCGATTTCAGCAGGCGCTCCAGCGGATTCTTGATCAGCGTGAGTGGCGTGCGGATCTCATGTGCGATGTTGATAAAGAAGTCTATCTTTGCCTGGTAAAGTTCTTTCTCTTTCTTGCTTTCAAATATCTGCATGTTGTATGCCATATTCCTTCTTTCTTTCTTTTGCCAGGAAAAGATCAGGTAAATAATCATTACAAGGAAGAAGAAAGCATAAATTACATAGGCTGTAGTGGATGTCCACCAGGGAGGGAGTACCGTGATATGCAGTCGGGTAATATCATCCCCCCAGCTATTGGCAAGATTGGCTGCTTTTACTTCAAATGTATAGCTGCCCGGATGCAGATCGGTGAAGTAAACGATGTTACGTTCTCCGAGTGAAATCCAATCCCTGTCGAGGTTAACCATCCGGTAAGCGTATTGCACCGAACCGGGAGCTATGAAGTTGAGAGCTGAGAAATTGATATTGAAAGACGATTCTTTATGATTCAGTGTAATGCTTTTGACTTCCGATACGGCTGAACTGTTGATAACTTTTCTTCCGTCCGCTCCGTTCTGTATATCCAGGGAACTGATATGTACGTCCATCTTTTCGTCTGCCGGACGTACATCCGTCGGTCTGAAGTGTATAAATCCTTTCACTGTACCAAAATAAAGGGTACCGTCTTCATCTTTGAAAGCTGAGTTATAATTGAACTGCCGGGTAACGAGGCCGTGTGCTTCCGTGTAGGTAGTGATTTCTTCGGTCTGTGTGTTAAGGCGAACCAATCCGTTTGCGGTACTGATCCAGATATGATTATTATCATCGGGGAGAATACGGAAAGCAACGTTACTCGGCATACCGTTTTTCACCGTATAATGTAATGATTCGCCGGTCTGAAAGTCATATTTGATCACTCCTTCCACCGTGGCAAACCACATATTGCCGGACTTGTCTTCACAGGCATCGTTTACTGAATTGTGGCGCTGGGTGTTCAGTTTATCATATTGGAGATACATACCGCTATTGCTGATCGTATTGAAATAATAGCTGCGGTTGAACATGCCGAGCCATATCTTTCCGACCCGGTCCTCATACAGGCAGTTGACGGCGAATGGCGGGAATTGGGTAGCATAGACAAAGCGATCGTTCAGGTAATCGTAACGGAAAATGCCGTCTTCCGTTCCGACCAGTACTTCTCCTTCACGCAAGACCTTGATGCATTTGACGGTACTGTTCTTTACCGTTTGTGCATCTTTCAGCAGGTCGTAGTGTTTGATTACTTTCCGGGTCCGTATATCCATCAAGTCGATACCGTGTATCACATGACCTATCCACAGGTTATCCCCGGAGGCCGCCAATCCCCGGATATTAGTGTGTGAAAGACTTTTCATGCCGGGGACAGGCTGGTAGTTGGTGAAAGTCCCGGTTTTCTTTTCCAGGCAATTGATGCCGGCGTCTTCTGTCCCTACCCAGATATTCCCGTAGATGTCTGTACAAATGTCGCGTATTACTTCTCCTTTCAGCGAATGCGTTTCGTTCCAGGGATAATATACATTGAAAGGACGGAAGGGAGAGTAGTAGTTCACTCCGTTCTGGTGGAAGCATATCCAGACCCCGTCTTCGCGGTCTTTAAACAAGGCTGAGACAAAATGGCTGGATAGTGCATAGGGGTCCAACGGGTCCTGCCTGATACGTTTGCAGGTTCCGAGGTCCAGGTCATAGATGAACAGGCCCGAGTCGGTTCCGATCCAGAGTTCTTTCTGGTTTTTTTCAAGGAAACAGTTGATCAGGATAGTCAATTGATTTTTTTCCTGAATATTCAGGTCCTGATAGGTTTTTGAAAGAACATTGAATATTTTCACGTCATCATGCTCAAATGCCACATAGATGTTGGCAGAAGAAGGAGAGGGGGATAGCATGGATAACTTCCGGGAGGTAGTGGCAGGTGAATGGGCA
This sequence comes from Parabacteroides sp. ASF519, assembly GCF_000364265.2. Lineage (NCBI taxonomy): Bacteria > Pseudomonadati > Bacteroidota > Bacteroidia > Bacteroidales > Tannerellaceae > Parabacteroides > Parabacteroides sp. ASF519. The sequence continues at coordinate 1,086,747 of NZ_AQFV02000006.1, forward strand.
AACAGGTTGTGCGATTCCAGACTGCCGTCTTCCGGGTTCAACAGAGAGATAAAGCCTTCCGAATCACCCAGCCAAAGGGAATTGTCTGCCATGATACAAAAGGAGGTATAGGTCTGTCCGTTATTACCGGCAAAGATATGAAACTGTCCGTCGGATACATTATATTGTATCAGTGTTCCGTCCATGAGCAACCACAGCTGATTGTTTTTATCAAACCGGAATAGGTCGATCCCTTTGTTTTTTGTGAAAGGAACATGCAGAAATGATTCTTTGGCCTCATTGTACTGGTATAGCCCGGAAAGGGTACCCACCCATAAATTCCCGTCACGGTCGCAGTCCAGATGTGTGATCCAGTTGTTGCCGAGCGATTCCGGGACGTCCGGGTCATTCCGGAATACTTTAAATGTATAGCCGTCAAAGCGGTTCAGTCCGTCACGCGTCCCGATCCATATATAGCCGCTTTTATCCTGCACGCAACAGGTCACCATATTATCGCTTAACCCGTTTTCCACCTGGTAATGGCGGAAGAGATAGTTGCTTTCTTCTGCAAAAAGCCAGCAGGAACAAGACAGGAAAAGTATAGATAAGATCAACTTCAGATAGCTCATATATAAGTTTGTTGTTTGACACTGCAAGATATGCAAAATTGTATTACCAGTTTTCATTTATTGTATCACGGATTTCAAAAATCGTATCATACCGGGTGAGAACAGCACAGAATGAGATGATTAGAGGAATTAATGCAACCGGAACAAACAGACTTTTCTTTTGATAGGGAGTACTTTTGAGCAACGATTGGAAAACACAACAAGAAACCTTTTTATATTACTATCATGAGTACACTACATTTTAATACAGGAATAGGAACAAAGATTCAACTTTGTCTGATGATGTTTTTGCAGTACATGCTGAGTGCTGTCTGGTGGGTGCCGCTGGCAGCTTATTTGTCTCACACGCTCAAGCTGGAAGTGTATCAGGTTTCTTTAGTATTAAGTGCAATGGCTATCGGTGCAATGGCCTCTTCGTTTATCGGAGCAATTGCCGACCGCTATTTTGCCGCAGAGAAGATTTTGGCAGTTTTGAATATTTTAACGGGAGTTTTCCTGCTGCTGGCTGCTCAGCAGCAGGATTTTCCTCCTCTCATGTTCTTTGTTGTAATGGCGATGCTTTGTCACATGCCGACACAGAGTCTGACAAGTACGATTGCGATGAGCCACGCTCCTTCCGAGCAGTTCCCGCGTATACGTATGTTCGGTTCGGTCGGATGGGTAGCTTCGGGGATTTTCAGTCTGGTAGCTATCCATCTGTTGGGGATGGAAGCGTTCGATGATACGAACCTGCCGATGTATTGCGGAGCGGGTGTCTGTTTCATTGCTGCTTTTGCCAACCTGACACTTCCGCATACTCCTCCGTCGGTGGCAAAGAGTACAAAGATATCGGTGATGGATATTACAGGATTCTCCGCTTTTTCTTTGATGAAAGATAAGAATTACCGTGTGTTTATGATTCTTACATTCTTGTCGATCATCCCGTTTACGCTTTACCATGTATACGGTTCCATGATTCTGGCGGACGAACAGGTACGAAATATCACAGTGACGATGAACTTCGGGCAATTGGCAGAGATGTTTTTCCTGATAATTACCACGACTATTCTGGTAAAATCGGGTATTAAGAATACATTGATATTTGGTATGGCTGCTATGTTGGTTCGTTACGGGGCCTTTTTCTTTGGGGCAGAAACAGGGCAGCAATGGTTCTATTATATCGGTATTATTGTGCACGGTTTGATTTTCGGATTATTCTATGTCGGCGGACAGGTCTATACCGATAATGTGGCACCGAAGGAGATGAAGGCACAGGCGCAGGGATTACTTTTCTTCCTGGTCTGGGGGATCGGTTTCCTGATAGGAACTTTGTGGAACGGATGGTTGATCGGTCAGTTCCGTGACGGCGACAAATGTGACTGGCCGGTATTGTTCCTAATCTCTTCGGCTTGCACGGCGGTATTGCTGTTTTTATTCATATTCCTGTTTAAGCCGGTAAGCCTTAAAACTGTCGATAAATAATACGCATTTAATTCTCAAGACTATATATATTTTTTACGCCAAACATGAAAAAGGGGATGACAAAGGTCATCCCTTTTTTATTCTATGGGGGGAGTGTGTTTCTTAACATAGATCTTTCGGTGACATACTGTCACTCAAATTACTATCTTTGGCTCAAAGGCTGTATGAAACGCTTACAGTCTGACAAAAACAATTAAATCAGAAATAGTATGAGACCGGAAGATTACATCACCCGTGAGGGGAAGTTTGGTGCACACAACTATCATCCCCTACCTGTCGTTCTCGAAAAAGGAGAAGGCGTATTTGTGTGGGACGTGGAAGGCAAACGTTATTTTGATTTCCTGTCCGGTTATTCCGCCCTGAGCCAGGGGCATTGTCATCCTAAAATCATCAAAGCATTAACCGAACAGGCGCAGAAGCTGACACTCGTATCGCGTGCATTTTACGCAGATATATTGGGTGAATATATGGAGTTTGCCTGTAAGTTCTTCGGCTACGACAAACTGTTACCGATGAATACCGGAGCAGAAGCGGTCGAGACCGCCCTGAAGCTGGCACGCCGCTGGGGATACCGCATCAAGGGTATCGCTCCCGAAAAAGCAAAGATTATTGTTTGCAGCGAGAACTTCCACGGGCGGACGATTACAATCATCTCGATGAGTACCGACCCGAGTTCCTATGAAGACTTCGGACCATACACGCCGGGTTTTATTAAAGTACAATATAATAATGTAGAAGCATTGGCAGAAGCATTGCAAGATCCCGATGTAGTCGGTCTCCTGTTGGAGCCGATACAGGGAGAGGCAGGCGTAGTTGTTCCCGATGACGGTTATCTCCGCCGGTGCTACGACCTCTGCAAACAACATAATGTCCTGTTCATTGCAGATGAGATACAGACCGGTATCGGTCGTACCGGGAAACTGCTGGCTTGCGATTATGAGAATATTCATCCGGATATCCTGATATTGGGCAAGGCTCTTTCAGGAGGTGTGACTCCTGTTTCCGCTGTACTGGCAAACGATGAGATTATGCTGACGATTGCTCCGGGCGAACATGGTTCCACTTATGGCGGAAACCCGCTGGCTGCTGCCGTCGGTATTGCTGCATTGGAGGTGGTGCGCGATGAATATCTGTCTGAAAATGCTTATGCAATGGGTGAACTTTTCCGTAGTGAAATGGAAAAGATAGACAATCCGATGGTCAAACAAGTTCGTGGTAAAGGATTACTGAATGCCGTAGTCACCGAACCGCATGACGGAAAGGTTGCCTGGGATATCTGCCTCGCACTGAAAGAAAACGGCCTGATAGCCAAGCCGACGCACGACCATATTATCCGCTTCACCCCACCTCTGATTATTACCCGTGAACAGATGATGGAGGCGGTAGGTATTATAAAGGAGACGTTTGCTCGGTTTTGATAATAATCGTAATAAATTATCATATGAAAATAAACGTAATAGGAGTCCTTCTGAACCTGGGTTGTGACCGGGAAGGCGTTGAACGGGCCCCGAACCATCTGCGTGAACGGGGATTGATGCAGGTTATCCGGAAGAATGGGCATCGTGCCTTTGATTTGGGCAACCTCTATGTCCCGCTTGTGTCGGAAGCGGATAAGTTTGCCCGGAGCAAGAGTATGAAATACCTCGATGCGATAGTGGAGGTGAACAATAACCTGGCGGAACTGGTCTATGATACGCTACGCGGAGGAGCTTTCCCGCTGGTTATCGGTGGCGATCATTCACTTGGGCTGGGGAGTGCCTCCGGGGTTGGAAAAAGTTTTGATGATTTCGGTATCATCTGGCTGGATGCACACGGCGATCTCAATACGAATGAAACTTCTCCCAGCGGAAATATCCACGGTATGCCGTTGAGTGCTTTGATGGGCATGGGTAGCGAGGAACTGGTCAATATATACGGACAAGGGAATAAGGTGAATCCGCAGAATGTTTTTCTGGTAGGTACCCGTAGCCTGGATGAAGGAGAGTTGGCATTGATAGACCGGGAACATTTAAGTGTCTACACGATGGAAACGATCCGTCTGAAAGGCATCGGCTTTGTAGCGGAAGATATTAAACGGAAACTGAAGGAAAGGAAAATACGCAACGTCCATTTCAGTATCGATGTGGACAGTATCGACCCCCGCTTTGCTCCGGGAACGGGAACGCGGGTCAGCGAAGGTCTGATCCCCGACGAGTTTAAAGATTTTGTGGAACATATGCTATCTACGAACCTGATAAAGTCGATGGACCTGGTCGAGCTGAATCCCGATCTGGATACAAATGACCTGACAACCAATCTCTGCCTCGATATTATTGATTATATAACCGCCCGGCTCTGACCGCACTGCCGGAAAGAGATAAAAAAAGGTGCCGCATCTGCTAAAAGATGCGGCACCTTTCTTGTTAACCTGGAAACTACTTTCTATCTTGCCTGGAAGCCCCTTTCTAGCCTGCCTCGAAAGGAGGTTCTAGGTAGGCTAGAATTTTTATTCTTCCTGTCCTCCTCCCAAAGCATGGTAGAGGTTGATGACACCTTGTATTTCGTCGAAGCGGTCAGCCGCCTGGGAAAGTTCGGCCTGCAACAATGATTGTTGGGCAGTCAGCACTTCCAGGTAGGTGATATTTCCGTGGTCCATCAGCAACTGCGTGCTTTTTACGGCCTTTTGCAGGGAAACGATTTGCCGGTCAGCCAGTGTGATGCGTCCGCGTGCCGTCTGCCACTGGGTCAGGGCGTTGTTCACTTCGCTACCCGCATTCAGGATGCTTTGCTGGAAAGCCAGTGAGGCTTCTTCCTGCTGCGCTTTCGCAATCTTCAGTTGGGCGATGTTGGCACCTTTGTTGAATAACGGCTGCGTCAGCGAACCGATAGCCTGCAACAACAGACCGCCGGGATTCGCGATGATGCCTCCTCCGCTGTTGGTCCATCCGGCCACACCGCTCAGGTTGATGTTCGGATAGAAAGCGCTCCGTGCCCCGTTCGTTGTATAAAACGCCTGTGCCAGCGAGTATTCTGCCTGCCGTACGTCCGGACGGTTACCCAGGAGGGCGAGCGGAACGCCGGTCGACAATGTTTCGGGAAACTCCTGGCGGTCCAGGTTGCCCCGTTCCACCCGCTGCGGTACTTCTCCGAGTAGGTTGGAAAGGCTGTTCTCCATCTCATTAATCTGTTGGCGCAAGGTCAGGAGGGAGGCTTCTACGCTGAGGCTGTTCGCTTCTGACTGCGAGACGGCGGCTTCGTTTGCCAGGCCTGCCTTTTTCAATGCCTGCATGGCTTGTACATTCTCTTTCCAAAGAGAGGCCGTCCGTTCACTGATGACAAGTTGTTTGTCGAGCAATAATAAAGTGTAGTAGGAGTTGGCTATAGTGGCTATTAGCTGTGTCCGGACGGCCTGTTTGTATGATTTGGTTTGTTCGAGAGCTGCCTGCGCACTTCTTTTGGCGTTTGTCAGTCTCCCGAATATATCTATTTCCCAACTTGCTGAGGCCGCCAACTGATAACTTTTGGCGGCTTTCGAACCGTCGAAACTGCTGATGGTACCCTGCGGAGTCAGGTTAAGAGCCGGCAGGTAAGCCAGGCGCGACGTCATCAGGGCGGCTTCGGCCTCCTGTACCCGCAGGTGGGCGGTGCGCAGGTCGGTGTTGTTTTCCAACCCTTTCTCAATTAGTGCCTGCAACTGAGGGTCTGTGAAAAGTTCCCGCCAGTCGAGATTGCCGATGTTTGTCGTATCCGTAACCGGCGCCTCCTCCCTGAAGAGGTTGTCAGGGACGGAGGTTTCCGGTTGGTAGGATTTGTAGATGCCGCACCCGCTCAGTAGCGAGAGGGTGGCGACAGATAATAGAATGATATTATTTTTCATCTGCTTATTTTTCTTTCTTTTTACTATCGAGATATTCTTTCCGCTCGGCAGTTACTTCTTCTACTTCTTCCTGAATCTGCCAGTCGTGTGTCGGTTCGAACTGTATCGGGCGCACTTTCTCCTGCAAATACTGGAATACAATGAACAGCGAAGGAACGACGAACAGCAGGGCGAGCGTTCCGATCAGCATACCGCCGACAGCACCTGTTCCCAACGAACTGTTACCGTTTGCACCTACACCGGTCGCTACAACTAGCGGGAGCAGACCGAAAATCATCGTCAACGCCGTCATCAGAATCGGACGCAGGCGAACTTTGGCGGCAGACAGCGCGGCCGAAGTCAGACTCATACCGGCTGCACGGCGTTCGGTTGCATATTCGGTTAATAAGATCGCCGTCTTTGCCAGAAGTCCGATTAGCATAATCAAACCGGTTTGCAGGTAAATATTATTCTCCAACCCCATCATTCTTGCAAACAGGAAGCTCCCCATCAGACCGAATGGTACTGAAAGGATCACGGCAAACGGGATCAGGAAGCTCTCGTAAAGCGCACTCAGGATCAGGTAGATCATCAGGATACAGATGGCGAAGATCACGGCTGTCGTATTGCTTTCCTGGTTCTCTTCGCGGGTGATACCGGCAAAGTCATAACCGTAGCCTTTCGGCAGGCTGGTTGCCGCTACTTCTTTTACGGCATTGATGGCATCACCGGAACTATATCCCGGCGCCGGCATCGCATTAACCCCGATCGAGTTGTACATATTGAAACGGCTCAGCGATTCGGCGCCGTATACCTTTGTCAGGTTCACGAACTGGCTTAACGGCGCCATTTCGCCGTTTGCCATACGTACGAAAGTATTATCCAGTGAAGACTCATCCAGACGATAATCCGGGGAAGCCTGTATCATCACCTTATACACTTTCGAGAAGCGGTTGAAGTTAGATACATATTGTCCTCCGTAATAACCTGACAGGGTGCTCAGAACGGCATCCGGAGTGATACCGGCACGCTTACATTTAGCTGCATCTACCGTCACTTCCCACTGCGGGTAGTTGATGGAGAAGGTTGAATAAGCGGCTGCAATTTCCGGGCGTTCGCGCAAGGCTCCCAGATATTGTTGTGTTGTATTGAAGAAATCAGTCAGATCGCCTCCTTTTTTATCCTGCATATACATTTCCAGCGCATTACCCATACCGTAACCGGGGATCATACCCGGCGACATGGCGAAGACAGTTGCATCCTTGATGTCGGCAGTCCGTCCGTATACTTGGTTGATAACCGATTGTACATGGTCTTCCTTATCTGTACGTTCATCCCACGGTTTCAGTTTGATGATGAACATACCGAATGAGTTTCCTTGTCCGGATATCAGTCCGTAACCGGATACTTTGTTATATTCCTTGATCTGCGGCAGGTCTTTGATACGGTTCTCGATGTTGGTCATCACGTCGTTGGTCGTAGCCAGTGAGTTGCCGGCAGCTGTTGTAACGTTGACGAACAATACACCCTGGTCTTCGTCCGGCACCAGACTGGTCTTCGTCGTTTTCATCAGGAAGAACAACAGGACAACCGAGCAGGCCAGCATCGACCACATCAGCCATCTGCGTTTGATAAAGAAGAGTACACCCTTCTTGTATTTGGCGATTAGGACGTCGAAAGCAGTATTGAACGCTTTACGGAAACGGGAGGCAAAGTTATTCTTTTGCGAACCGTCCTCATTGATATACGGTTTCAGTATCAGTGCGCATAATGCCGGGCTCAATGTCAATGCATTGATCGCCGAGATACCTACGGCAACCGCCATCGTCAGACCGAACTGTGTATAGAATGTACCTGACGTTCCGCTCATGAACGATACCGGAATGAACACGGCCATAAACACCAGTGAAGAAGAGATAATGGCGGCACTGATCCCGCTCATGGCATCCATACTGGCCATGTACGAAGATTTATACCCGACGTCGAACCGGGCCTGTACCGCCTCGACGACGACGATGGCATCGTCGACCACCGTACCGATCACGAGAACGAGTGCAAACAAAGTAATCAGGTTGATACTGAATCCGGCAATCGACATGAATGCGAATGTACCGATCAGCGACACGATGATACCTACCAGCGGGATCAGGGTCGAACGGATATCCTGCAGGAAAATGTATACCACCAGGATAACCAGTAAGATCGCTTCGATCAATGTCTTTATCACCTCGTGGATGGAAGCGAACAGGAAGTCGTTCGAGCTCATCATCTGTACGATCTCGACACCTTTCGGCAGGTCTTTGCGTGCTTCGTCGAGGAAAGCGTCGATTTGCTGGTTTACCTCGGTCGCGTTGGAACCGGCTGTCTGGAATACCATACAGGAAACGCCGACATGCCCGGTCAGTTCACCGATGTAAGAGTAGTTTTCACGTCCCAGTTCTATTTCTGCTATATCTTTCAGTTTCAGTACTTCACCGTCTTCGGTCGAACGGATCACGATATCCCCGAATTCTTCCGGCTGTATCAGACGGCCTTTGTACTTCATCGTGTATTGGTAGGTCTCCGTAGAGTTCTCACCGAATGCACCGGTAGCCGATTCTATATTCTGTTCGGCCAGAACGGCGGTCACATCCGAAGGGATCAGGTTATATTGAGCCATCACGTCCGGTTTCATCCAGACACGCATACTGTAATCTCCACCCATTACCATCAGTTCGCCGACACCTGAGATTCGGAGGATTTCCGGTTTCAGGTTAATGCTCAGGTAGTTGGCTAGAAAGCCTTCGTCGTATGAGTCGTCCGGGCTATAAATCGAGAAGATCTGCAACATGCTGGTTTGACGCTTAGTTGTAGTGACCCCCACTTGAGTCACTTCTGCGGGTAACTGACCGGTGGCTTTGGACACACGGTTCTGTACGTTTACGGTTGCCATATCCGGATCGGTACCTTGTTTGAAGTATACCATGATGGATACCGTTCCGGCATTGGTTGCCGTAGATGTCATGTAAGTCATGTCTTCAACGCCGTTTATGGCCTCTTCCAGCGGGGCGATCACACTCTTTTGAAGTGTTTCGGCACTGGCTCCGAAATAAGTGGTACTTACCATGACGGTAGGCGGTGCGATATCGGGATATTGTTCGACGGGCAGGCTCGTCAATCCGATGATACCCATGAATACTATCACGATAGAGATAACGGCTGATAGTACCGGGCGTTCTATAAAGGTTCTTAATTTCATATTCCTTCTTTCAATTATTGTTTAACCTGAATCGGGGTTCCTTCACGCAACAAACCTACGCCTTCGGCAACAATCATGTCACCCGGCTTCAAGCCATCGTTCACGATATATTCCTGTCCGCCGTTTACACGGGTGACATTCACCTGGGCAGAGGTTGCTTTGCCGTCTACCACCTTATAGACATATACTTTGTCCTGTATCTCGAAAGTCGCCGTCTGCGGAATTACGATACTGCCGGATTTCTCGGTAGACAGGATGATGTTACCGGAGTTGCCGCTGTAAAGTATGCCGTCTTCATTCGGGAATACGGCACGCAGGCTTACGGTTCCCGTACTGCGGTCAATTACACCGCTGATGGTCTCCACTTTTCCTTTTACGGGGTAAACGGATTTATCGTTCAGTTGTAATTCCACTTCCGGCATCATTTCCAGCACTTTCTGTTTGGAGCCGTACTGGCGGGTAAGTCCCAGTAGTTGGTTTTCCGTCAGGGAGAAGTAGACATACATGTCCGAATTGTCCGAAACCGTAGTCAACGGCTTAGGCAGACTGGCGCTGACCAGTGCTCCGACGCGGTAGGGGAGTGTTCCGACAACTCCATTCGACGGACTTTTCACCTCTGTATAGGACAGGTTATTGCGGGCATTCAGTTCCAGGGCTTTCATCTGTGCCAGTTGGGCCTTGGCACTTAGCCAGGAGTTTTCGGCAGTCTGTAGGTCGAAAGCGGAGACTACATTTTGTGCATGTAATTCTTTTTTGCTGTCTAACGTCAGTTTTGCAGTGCTTAACGCTGCTTCTGCTGCTTCCACATTGGCTTGGGCTGTCTGTAAAGCCGCCTGATAAGGCACCTGGTCGATTACAAACAATAATTGTCCTTTGCGTACAGCCTGCCCTTCTTCCACACATAATTGAGTGATAAAACCTGAAACCTGCGGATAGATGTCGATGTCCTGACGTCCGCGGATAGTGGCAGAATAGAGACTGCTCAGGGTTTTGTCGGTTGTAGACACTTTTAGTACTTTGTACTCATTGTTCACCATCATGGCCGGCTGTTCTTTACATGAGCTGGCAACAAGGCATAAGAACCCTACCCCGATGCCACCCAGGCATCTGGTAATTAAATTTTTCTTCATTTCTACGTACTTATTTTATTTATAATCCCGGCAGCCGGATTGTTCCAAAATAAAAAACATCAATAGGGTGATATTCAAGTGAGAATAGTTTGTTACTCTTTGATATTTACTGCCTTAACTAATAACCGGTGCAAATGTCCGACTTTTTCTCAAATGAAGTGTGGTTGAAAATTGAATATTGTTGTTCCAAAATTGAACAGGGAATATCACACGAAACCATTTTGCTGACGTCAGCAAAATGGTCGGGATTGCTTTCAGATATATTTTTTATCTTTGCCGTTCATAGAAAATTATTCATGGAACAATCCGTTTTGCAGTTAACTATTGAGGACTTGCTTTCTTTTGGTATGAATTCCAAGTCCTATCAGGATAAATTGATTATTGTCGAATTTAGTGGCGGCGACCATAAGAATCCGGGATTCAAGGAAGGGGCTTCCATCCGGTTAGATGCATTTTCTATTTTTCTGGTCCGGCAGGGAGAGATTGATATTACGATAGATGATTTTACCTATCATTTGTCGGATAACCTGCTGTTGGATATTATGGATATGCATTCGGTAAAGGATTTCCGTATTTCTCCTGATTTCAGGGGATACCACCTGATTATCGAGCGAAATTTGTTTTCGGAGATTATGCTGAACAGTCGCCGTATGCCCGCTGCCTATATTGCTTCCCGGCATAGCCGCCCGATACAGAAACTGAATGAGGAAGAAGGCGTCTTGCTGGAAAAATGTCTGCACCGTATCGAACGGAATATTGAACGTACGGAACATGCCTGGCAACGGGATATTATTATGAATGAACTTCGCGGTTTTCTGCTGGAAATGAATAATATCGTTTACCAGGCCAACCGCGGAAATGTCAGTCCGAATCCTCCCAGCCGCGATTTGCTGTTGTTCCTGTTTATCCAGTTGCTGAACAAACATTGCCGGACAGAACATTCCGTCTCTTTTTATGCCGGCGAGTTATGTATTACTCCCGAATATCTTTCACGCATTATGAAAAGTTTCAGTGGAAAAACAGTCAACCAATGGATTAGCGAGGCGCTGATACGTGAATCCGAGATTTTGTTACGTAATCCGGACCTTACAATCCAACAGGTTGCAGATATGCTGAACTTTTCCGACCAGTCTTCGTTCGGAAAGTTCTTCAAAAAGCACCGGGATATTTCTCCGTTGGCATTCAAACGGCAATTTGCAAAAGACTAGGAAAGTTTTTTGCCTTTTGAGCTTTTGTCTATTGATTATCAAAATGATATTTATGTGTGGGGTGGATGAATTGTACGGGCTGGCGGGAATGTTGGTTTGTTTTTATGAGCCTCTCGTGAGGTTGCTTTTGCTCGTTGTGTCTTGATTATTGTGCTAACTTTAGCAGAATGCTGCATATTGTTTATGAACTATAGCTAATCTGTTATGTTTTCTGTTGCTATGTTGATATATTGCTATTCGCTGTGGATGTTGGTTTTTGGTTGATCTGGAAATAAAAACTGCCTAAAAACATGTAATTTTCTCTTTTAATAGTACTGATAGTTGTATTGCGGATGTCTTAATTAACAAATTTTTTGTCTAAAAAAGGCGCAATTTCTACTACAACAAAATTTTATCTCGTTTTAAACGAAGTTCGAATTTGTTTAAAACAAAATTTAATTCGTTTAAAACGAGATAAAAAGTAGCTATTAAATAATCTATGTGTTAATAAATGTGTAATGGGCTTTTTCTGGAATGACTAAATGGAAAATAAGTCTGTTTTCATTTAGGGCTGTTGTCTGCCATAATGTTTGTATATGTCTTATTCTATTGTCGTTTTGTTTTTTATATAAACGGGTTATAATTATAGAAAACGACTTTATTTTCTTTCAGTGATTTTTTGACATCGATCAATCGCTGGTTACTGCTGCCTCGGAACAGGAGGCTTTCGTCATGGAGGGCTTGTTTGAATTTGCCGTCTACCAGAACGTCTACATATTGAAGCAGTGCGGCCTGTTTCGGGTTTTCCAGCAGTCTCTCAAATGTATATCCGGTGTAACACCAGATGTTTTTCCGGCTTTTTTCTTTGATGGCTCGTGCCAGCTTGGTGAATTCTTCCGGCTGAAACATCGGGTCGCCCCCGCTGAAAGTTACGTCTGCAAAATCGTCTGCGAGAACCTTTTCCAGTATCTCTTCAGTAGGAACAGGTCGGCCCTTATTGATATCCCACGATTCAGGGTTATGGCAACCCGGACACTGGTTTGGGCAGCCGGCAGCGTAGATAGCGGTCCGGAATCCCGGACCGTCTACAGTCGTATCTTCTATAATATCAATAATCGATAACATCGTATTTTTCTAATTATGAATAATTCTGTCATTCAACTCCGCTAACTTGGCATTGTTCCAGCGGTCGGTTGTACCTACCAGATAGCCGGTGATGCGTTGTAGCTTGTCCAGATGTTTGCTGCCGCATTTGGGGCATTCGTCCAGATGGTTTGCTGCGTTTTCGTAGCCACAATCCAGACAGCGGTTGCGGTTATGGTTTACCGAGCCGTAGCCGATATTGTATTTATCCATCATGTCGACCACCTTCATGATCACTTCCGGGTTGTGGGTGGCGTCGCCGTCTATTTCCACATAGAAGATATGGCCGCCGCCTGTCAGTGCGTGGTAAGGGGCTTCTACTTCTGCTTTATGGCGGGCGCTACATTTGTAATATACCGGGACATGGTTGGAATTCGTGTAATAATCGCGATCGGTAATACCGGGTAACGGTCCGAATTTCTTGCGGTCTCTGGCGGTAAACTTACCGGAAAGTCCTTCTGCCGGAGTTGCCAGTACACTGTAATTATGCTGATAACGTTCCGAGAACTGGTTTACACGGTCACGCATATAAGTCACGATCCGTAATCCCAGTTCCTGTGAGGCTGTATCTTCGCCGTGATGTTTGCCGGTCAGGGCAACCAGGCATTCTGCCAGTCCGATGAATCCGATTCCCAGTGTGCCCTGGTTGATAACCGGGGCAATTGTATCGGTCGGTTTCAATTTCTCGCTGCCCAGCCATAAAGAGGACATCAGTAGCGGGAACTGTTTGGCATAAGCCGTTTTTTGGAATTCCATACGTTCATGAAGTTGAAGGGCCGTGGTTTCCAGCATTTCATCCAGCTTTGCGAAGAAACGGGCAATCCGCTCTTCCTTATTTTCAATGTCCATGCATTCGATTGCCAGGCGTACGATGTTGATCGTCGAGAACGACAGGTTGCCGCGTCCGATAGATGTTTTCGGTCCGAAACGGTTTTCGAATACGCGGGTACGGCATCCCATGGTTGCCACTTCGTATTTGTAACGTTCGGGATCGTCGGCTCTCCAGTCTTCATGCTGGTTGAATGTGGCATCCAGGTTCAGGAAGTTCGGGAAGAAGCGACGGGCTGTCACTTTACAGGCCAGTTCATACAGGTCATAGTTCCGGTCTTCCGGCAGATAACTTACGCCCCGTTTCTTTTTCCATATCTGGATCGGGAAAATGGCGGTTTCACCGTTGCCGACACCCCGGTATGTGCTTTTCAGCAATTCACGGATAATGCAGCGGCCTTCGGCTGACGTATCCGTCCCGTAGTTGATGGAGCTGAATACCACCTGGTTACCACCGCGTGAATGGATCGTGTTCATGTTGTGGATGAAAGCTTCCATGGACTGATGAACGCGGCTGACGGTTTTATTGATAGCATGCTGTACGAGCCGTTTGTCTCCGGTCAGGCCATCCAGCGGACGGGTTACATAATCGTCTATTTCTTTATTATAAAGGTGTGAATAGTCTACGCCATTCAGATCTTCCAGATTTTTGACTTCTTCGATATAGCTGTTACGCACATAAGGTGCCAGGTAAAAATCGAAAGCCGGGATCGCCTGTCCGCCATGCATCTCATTTTGTGCAGTTTCTAAAGAGATACATCCCAGGATACTTGCCGTTTCGATACGTTTGGCGGGGCGTGATTCGCCGTGTCCGGCCGAGAATCCATATTTAAGGATGCGGTCCAGCGGATGCTGTACGCAAGTCAGGCTCTTGGTCGGGTAATAATCTTTATCATGAATATGCAGGTAATTGTTGGCAACCGCCTCTTTTACCTCTTCGCTCAACAGGTAATCGTCAACGAACGGTTTGGTTGTCTCACTGGAAAATTTCATCATCATACCTGCGGGGGTGTCTGCGTTCATATTTGCATTTTCGCGGGTAATGTCGTTCGACTTGATATTGATGATTTCCAGGAACATATCGCGGGTTTTTGCTTTACGGGCAACACTGCGCTGATTGCGGTAGGCAATGTATTTCTGAGCCACATCCTTGCGGCTACTGTTCATTAGTTCCAGTTCGACAGCGTCCTGAATCGCTTCGACTGTCATTTGCGGTTCTCCTTTGAATGAAATATGATCCGTGATCTGGCGGATCAACTGCAAATCTTCTCCATTTTCCGTATGCAGCATCGCTTTACGGATCGCCGTTACTATTTTTTCCTCATTAAATCCGACGATACGTCCATCCCTTTTGATAACTGTCTGAATCATGATAATTGTATTGGTGTATTACTTTTTATTCTCCTGCAAAGGTATACTCAATTGTTATATAGTTTTCTTTTTGGAAAACTTTTAACGGGTTAAATTATGTCAAATGATTGATAGTCATATATGTTATTTGTAAAAACGGAAAACTTTGAAGATTTTGATGATAAAAAGTTTTCCCAAAAAGGCTGCTTGGTGATAATTGGGTATAATGTGAAAGGTATCAATTGTTTATGCAGAAAAACAGAGAAAACAGGGGCGATTCCGGTCAATCGCCCTGTCTGTCGATAGTACGAAATATCTATAATTGCTTATTTGGATTGCTATTTGTCTTTCAGTAATTCGATAAACATGGTTGTCGTCAGTAATATCCCAATGGCAACGCAGACTAGGATAAGTAATAAGTTTACATATTTCGCATTCGGCTTCGAGCCGGTGTGCAGGTTGTTGGCGAAATATTCTTTGAAGAAAAGATATAACGCCGGGACGGAAGCACTGGCCAGCAGGAAATCTTCCGGGATATTGAAGTAATATGTTTTTGACAAGCCGATCAGCGACCAGTGTGTCAGAAACAGGACTATGAACATGTTGATATTCTTAGAGAAGAACAACAGGAGTCCGATGGTGAAAACAACGACCGAACAAGGCATGATCGGCGAAGTTATTTCCGGGAAAGTCAGTCCCCGTGCCATCGATATCAGCGGATAGATAAACGGCATGGCAAACAGGAAGTACGCCAACCAGTCATATTTGCGGGTACGTTCGAAAGTGGTGTATCCTGACAAGGCATCCCACCCCCATAGTATCGCCATGATCGCCCAGAATAAGGCCATCACTTCGTTGTAGCTGCGCTCGGCACAGTAGATGTAGTAGTAGATGACCGATATCCACAGATAGACGGCAATCAGATAGATTTTCATTCCGTTCTTTACCCACGGCTGAGGGTTGCGGGTCAGCAGGACGGTCAATATTATCCCGATCAGGATAATTCCCAGTTGCCATTCCCAGGTTGCTGCATTGTAGAGTCCTATCGTTTTCCAGAAAATTTCCATAGAGTTATTCGTATGCTGATGATTTTATTTGCGTCGTGTTAATGAAAAAGCCTTACCCGGCAGGAGGAAGATCGGCAGTGTCGCACCGACCGTCAGCATGAAGATCGCGGTGAAGGTAACGAAACCGTTCGACATGAACATTTCAATATATTTCGCTTTCTGTACCGGTTCGTCCATCGTCTGGAGGAACATGATCAGCGAGAAAACCATGTTGTAGGCAAATTTGCCTGGGATCATCGGCAATAAAGCCGGGATATAAAGCACTGTCATCGGGCAGTAAATCCTGCCTCCCAGCCACAAACTACCGAATCCGATCACCAATGCCCCGAACAGGGAGGCGGTGGCGATATCCACACCAAAGAAAGTCATCAGGCAGAATCGGCAGGCATGGCCTACGGCAGCCAGCAAGGCAATGTAAGGAAACGCCCGCATAGGTGGGTCGGAAATCGCACCGAAACCAATACCTGCAATGGCTGCAAAAAGTCCGTCTAAAAGAATATCCAATACTATCATATCAAATTATTTTTTACCATCATTAATGTGAAAGAAAGCCCGATCGCGATACAGATAATCAGCATCAGTGCATTGACCAGCCGGGCAAAACCGGTCAGTATATACCCTTCGACAATATCGATGACCCCATTGATCAGCGGTACGCCCGGTATCAGGAACAGGACGCTCGTTGCCAGTGCAATGTCCGAGGTCGTGTCGAATATCAACGCTGTAGAGGCACAAAGCGATGCAATAAAGGCCGATACCACGAAGATTATGTAATGATTGAATTTCCGTATCTGCATCTGTTGTTTCAGGAAAAAACCGGTGATAGTCGCAGAAAAGACAATCCCCATCGAAGTAATATCTCCCCCGAACAGGCGGCAGAAAGAGGCATTGGCAAACCCTACCAGTATCAGAACGAAAAGCGGATCAATGTGCGGGCTGGCGATAATCTCCTCATATTTATCTTTTAATTCTTCCAGCGACAAATGTTTGTCATACGTTTCCCAACTCAGAGCGCTCAGTTTGGCGTTCTTCTCGAAACTTATCGGAAGGGCGGGGATATCGATCACCTCGCTGTATGTTTCTTTCGTATCATTGTCGGAGATCGTCAGAATAATATTTTTCTGAAAAATGCTGATTTTAACATCAGCGCCATATGCTTCTCCTATTCGTTTGGAACTCCGGACTACCCGGGATGTGTGTACCCCGCATCCCATCATATGGGCGGAGTACTCTGCGATGAATTTGGCTACGGGTAGCAAAGATTCATTTCTACTCATGTCGTATTTTTTATATATGAACCGGATTCTATTCCGGAATGTTTCTTTTTGCTGGCTGAAAAACGGGCGATAAACCTAAACCGGGGCGCAAAAGTATAAAAAACTTATTTTATATCATTGTTTTGTCTTTTATTTTTGTGGTTTTTCTCGTGGGCAAAAAAACGCAATGATTTAAATATAGAAATAATTGAGCTATCAGTTTATAGCGACGGGAGTAACCAATTCCCCTCTCAAGAGGGGAGACAGGTACAACCAGTCACTATAAATAGCTCAATTCTGATAAGATCTGAACCAATGACACTATCTTTGTTGGTTGTTATTGCCCAGAGCCTCCCATAATATCCAGCAATTCATTGGTGATGGCCTGCTGGCGGTTTTTGTTGTATTGCAACGTCAGTTCCTGGATCAGGTCGTTGGCGTTGTCGTTGGCTGTCTGCATGGCAAGCATGCGGGCGGCATGCTCGGAAGTGACAGTGTCGAGCAAGGTCGTGTAAATGTTCAGATGGAGCACTTTGGGGAGCAGTAAGGCAAGCAACTGTTCGGCAGACGGCTCCAGAATATAGTTGCTCGAAGCACTTTCCGGGTCTGCTTCCGGTAAGGAAACCGGAAGGAAAACCTTTTCGGTCAGTATCTGCTCCGCCATATTCTTGAAATGATGGTAGAGTAGTTCCACCCGGTCGACCTGGGCAGAGATATACAACTCCATCAGGGCAGTTGCCAGTTGCGAAGCATCCTCGTAGGCCGGTTTGTCGCCGATCGTAAGGAAGCTGTCATTGGTTTGATAACCAGCTTTATGCAATTCGTCCGCCACCTTTTTGCCGATCGGATAAATGCGCACGGTTATACCGTCCGCCTCATACTGGTGGAGATGGACTGTTAACTCTTTCCATATGTTCGCATTGAAAGCGCCACACAACCCGCTGTTGGAGGAAAAAGCGACGATAGCCACCTGTTTGACCTCGCGAACAGCTGCGTAGGGCGAACTCATATCACTTTCAGCCGACAGCGTGCCCCTTAATATGGCGCTCAGCTTACTCTCGTATTCGAGCATATGTTCGACAATCGTCTGCGTATGATGCAGTTTGGCAGAAGACACCATCCTCATGGCGGAGGTGATCTTCTGCGTGTTTCTGATCGACGCAAGACGGATTTTTATCTCTTTCAGTGATGCCATAGTCTAATTTCTGTTATCAACCTGCTTTATATGCCCCGCTGACCTGGTGGGCTGTTTCTTCCAGGATACGGCTGACTTCATCATTTATCACACCCGATTTTAATATATCGAGTACGTCTTTCTGATGATTGGTGATCAGAGTCTGTAAGAACGCATTCTCAAAATCGTGTACCTTATCCAGCGGAACCTCTTTCAGTAAACCTTTGGTACCGCAATACAGGATAGCGATTTGCTGTTCCACAGGCATCGGGTTATACTGGGGTTGTATCAATAGTTGTGTATTCTTCTGTCCTTTGTCGATCGTGAAGGCGGTTACCGCATCCATATCGCCGCCGAATTTTGTGAACGATTCCAGTTCGCGGAACTGTGCCTGGTCGATTTTCAGCGTACCGGCCACCTTCTTCATCGCTTTCAACTGTGCGTTACCACCCACACGGGATACGGAAATGCCCACGTTGATAGCCGGACGGTTTCCCTGGTTGAACAGGTCTGTTTCCAGAAATATCTGTCCGTCGGTGATGGAAATTACGTTGGTCGGGATATAAGCCGACACGTCACCCGCCTGCGTCTCGATAATCGGCAGGGCAGTGAGCGAACCGCCACCTTTTACCTTATCTTTCATGCTATCGGGCAGGTCGTTCATCTGGCTGGCTACTTCCTGTTGGTTGATGATTTTCGCTGCACGTTCCAACAGGCGTGAATGCAGATAGAAAATATCACCCGGATACGCCTCGCGGCCCGAAGGACGACGAAGGATCAGGGATACCTCGCGATAAGCGACTGCCTGTTTCGACAAGTCATCATAGACAACCAATGCATGACGTCCGCTGTCGCGGAAATATTCGCCGATGGCAGCTCCGGCAAAAGGAGCGAAATATTGCATGGCAGCCGGGTCGGAAGCAGTGGCACTGACTACGATCGTGTAATCCATCGCCCCTTTTTCCTGTAAAGTGTTTACCAGAGAAGCGACTGTAGAACCTTTCTGTCCGATCGCCACATAGATACAGTAAACCGGATTGCCGGCTTCATAATTACTGCGTTGATTGATGATCGTGTCGATGGCGATCGAGGTTTTACCAGTCTGACGGTCACCGATAATCAATTCACGTTGCCCGCGTCCGATAGGGATCATGGCATCTACGGCTTTGATACCAGTCTGTAACGGCTCGTTTACCGGCTGGCGGTAGATAACGCCCGGAGCTTTTCGTTCCAGCGGCATCTGGCATTTCTTTCCGACAATCTCGCCTTTACCGTCGATCGGGTTACCCAGCGGATCGATTACACGACCGATCATGTTTTCGCTTACGTTGATGGAAGCGATGCGACGTGTACGTTTCACCGTGTCGCCTTCTTTTACCTGGTCGGTCGGTCCGAGCAATACGGCACCTACGTTATCTTCTTCCAGGTTCATCACGATGGCTTCCATTCCGTTGTCGAATTGCAACAATTCATTGGCTTCGGCATTGTCCAGCCCGTAGATACGTGCCACACCGTCACTGACCTGAAGCACAGTGCCCACCTCTTCCAGATGGATCGTGGTGTTGATACCTTCCAGTTGTTCGCGTAAAATGGCGGAAACTTCACTTACTTTTATCTGGTCTGTCATACGTTTTTCTTTTTTAATTTTTTTCGATTAGCTGATTTCTGATTTCCCGCAGTTGCCGGGCGTAACTGGCATCTATCCGGGTATTACCGATACGGAGCACGAAGCCACCGATCAGTTCCGGCTTGATCACTCCCATGAATTCGATGGTGTTGCCGGTTTCTTCCTTCAGCCGTTTCTTTAAATGTTCCTGTGTCGCTTCATCTACCGGAGCCGGCGTCTTGAACAACACACGGGTGATCTTTTTGTCTTTCCGGTACATATGGATATAAATATATGCCATTAGCGGTAACAAGCTCTCTCTCTTGTGCTGAAGTACCAGGCGGATAAAACGGGTGAACAACTCGCATACTTCCAGGCCGGCGGCGGTAGTCAGCAACTTTACTTTCTCCTCCAGGGGAAAGATGGGGTTGTCGAGCACCACTTTCAGTCCCGGCTCCTGCTCGAAACTGATGGTCAGCATCTTCATGTCATCATATACCCGGTCCTCCTGCCGCTTGTCTTTTGCCAGCGAAAAGAGTGCTTTGACGTACCGGGAAGAGATTGTACCTACGTCCATATCTTATGATTTACTAAACGAAACATTGTCGAGCAGCCCGTTGATGATCTTTTCCTGTTCATCGGTACGGCTGATTTTCTCTTTCATCACTTTCTCTGCAATGGCGACTGACAGGTCGGCGATTTCGGTGCGGACTTCGCGGATGGCTTTGTCCTTTTCTTCCCCTATCCGGCGTGTCGCTTCCTCCAGTTGCAGATGTGCCTCAGCGGATGCCTTTTGCCGGGCTGCGCTGATAATCTGTTCTTTTTCGGCCAGGGCTTGTTTCAGAATCTCATTCTGCTGCTCTCTTGCCTGGGCAAGAATCTTTTCGCTTTCGGCCTGGATGCCGGCAAGTTGTTCGTTTGCCTGGCGGGCCGATTCGAGGGAATGATCGATGTATTCTTTCCGTTGTTCCACGGCTTTGATGATTACCGGGAAACCATATTTGGAAAGAATAACAAAGACGATTCCGAAAGAAAGGATCATCCAGAATAAAAGCCCTGCGTCTGGTGTGAGCAATGACATAGTTTACTTTTATTTATTGGAACAATCCTAAGAAACATACTACGATCGCAAACAGGGCAACACCTTCTACCAAGGCACCCATGATAAGCATGGACGTACGGATGTCACCGGCTGCCGACGGTTGGCGGCTGATACCTTCGACGGCACCTTTACCGATCAATCCGATACCTATACCTGCACCGATAGCAGCTAATCCTGCTCCTACTGTTGCTCCAAGTTTAGCGATGCCTGCACCGGCTGCTGCTTGTAATAAAATTGCTGATAACATAACTCTCAATCTTTAAAATTAGTAATCTTATTATTAATAAATATGTTTGTTCATTCCCGTACTTTGGCCAATCCGATATAGTTGGCCGACAACAGGGTGAATATATAGGCCTGAAGGCATGCCACCAACAGTTCGAGGCAGTTCATAAACACGGTGAACAATACGGATACGATTGTCATCGTGCCGTTTATGGCTGTTCCCATCGAGGCGGTGATGAATATCAGGCAAGTCAACGCCAGAATGATTGTATGTCCGGCCATGATATTGGCAAACAGACGGATCATCAGGGCGAACGGCTTGGTGAGTATGCCGAAAAATTCCACGAAGGGCATGATCGGCAACGGTAACTTCAGGAAGATAGGGGCATTGGGCCAGAATATCTCCTTCCAGTATTCCTTGGTAGCGAACAGGTTCACTGCCAGGAACGTACATAAAGCGAGCACGGCGGTAATGGTGATATTACCGGTGATATTGGCTCCTCCCGGGAAAATCGGAATAATACCGATCAGGTTGTTTATCAGGATGAAGAAGAAGACCGTCAGCAGATAAGAAGAGAAAGGCTTATATTCTTTGCCGATTCCTTCCTTCACTACGCCGTCATGTATGAACATGACCGCCATCTCCATCAACCCGGTAAATCCTCCGGGGGCTTCATACGGATGCTTTTTATACCAACGGGCGGTACGCAGCACGATGAAAAGCAGTAAGCCGCAACTGAGAAGCAGGCCGCATACGTTTTTGGTAAGCGACAAGTCCCAGGGTTTTACTTCTTCGCCTCTGCTGTTTTTCTCTACCACCTTTCCGGCATGTTTCCCTTCCTTGGAGATGTAATAGTTATGATGCACATTACCATGATGCAGGTGTGAGGAGAGGAACAAGTCCCATCCGCGTTCTTCGCTTTTCAGCAGGACGGGCAGCGGTATGGAAATCTCTTTTCCGTTCCACTCCGTGATGTGCCAGGTGTAGGCATCCTTGATGTGTGAGAATACGATATCCTGCACATCTACCTCACCTTGTTTCGCATCCGTGGAGGCGCTTACCGGAAAGCTGATGCAAACCAGTAACAAGAAAGTAAACCAAAACAGGCCGTTATTTTTTATTCTGTTCATCTTTTTCTTTTTTCTCACTAATCATTCTCTTTTTCTCAAACAGATACAATGTATATGTTTCCAGTACAAGATAAATGAAATAGAACAACATCATCGTGAAGCCGAAGGCTTTCAGGTTCTGTCCGACCAAAGCGGCATAAAGCCACAGGAAAACCAGTGCGAGCGTGAATTTGCAGAGGCGGACTACCATATAAGTAACAACTGTGACGTCTCCGTGTTTCCGTTTGACATGATCCAGAAAATAGATCATTAACATACTGCTTAACCAGTAAAACACCGGTATCGACGGATACCACTCAAAATAATGCGAAGGCCAGATGGTGTATAACAAGCCTCCCAGGGAGACGCCGATAACTACATTAATAAAGGTAGTCAAGCCCATTAGCTTCATTCTTAATCTACCGCTCATGATCGTATTTTTTTATTCGATGCATACGGACAGGATATCGTCTTTTATCTCGACGAATCCGCTCTGTATTTTTATTTCTTGTTCTTTCTTTTCATCTGTCTGGTACCGGATAACGCCTTCTTCCAGGGCTGCGATCATCGGAGCGTGATGGGGCAGGACGTCGAATGAGCCTGCCGTACCCGGAAAGGATACATAATCTGTCTCTCCTTTGAATAAAACACCACCAGGGGATATGATTTCCAGTTCCATACGTTTTTAATTTGCTTGTTCTGCCAGTTTCTTTCCTTTTTCAATCACATCTTCAATCGTTCCTACATTCAGGAAGGCCTGTTCAGGGATATCGTCGGTTTCACCGTCCATGATCATATTGAATCCGCGGATGGTGTCTTCGATAGAGACCATTACGCCCGGTACGCCGGTGAATTGTTCCGCCACGGCGAAAGGCTGCGACAGGAAACGTTGTACACGGCGGGCGCGGTTAACCGTCTGGCGGTCCTCGTCCGAAAGTTCCTCCATACCCAGGATGGAGATAATATCCTGCAACTCCTTGTTACGCTGGAGTATCTGTTTCACACGCTGTGCCGTTTCGTAATGTTCCTTGCCTACGACCAGCGGGTCGAGGATACGGGATGTCGATTCCAGCGGGTCGACTGCCGGATAGATACCCAGTTCGGTAATCTTACGGCTCAGCACGGTGGTAGCATCCAGGTGCGTAAAGGTCGTTGCCGGTGCCGGGTCGGTCAAGTCGTCTGCCGGCACGTAAACAGCCTGCACGGAGGTGATGGAACCTTTTTTCGTAGAGGTGATACGTTCCTGCATGGCTCCCATTTCGGTAGCCAGTGTCGGCTGATAACCTACTGCCGACGGCATACGTCCCAACAGGGCGGAAACTTCGGAACCGGCCTGCGTGAAACGGAAGATATTATCTATAAAGAACAGTATATCGCGAGTCTCGCCTTCCGGAGCCAGGTCGCGGAACGATTCGGCGATGGTCAATCCCGAGAGGGCGACCGACGAACGTGCTCCCGGCGGTTCGTTCATCTGTCCGAACACCAGTGTCGCCTGCGATTTAGCCAGTTCTTCGTGGTCTATCTTCGACAGGTCCCAATGACCGGCTTCCATACTTTCCTTAAATTCTTTACCGTAACGGATTACATTCGACTGTATCATTTCGCGCAGCAGGTCGTTACCTTCACGGGTACGTTCACCCACGCCGGCGAAAACAGAAAAACCGTTATTCTTTTTGGCAATGTTATTGATCAGTTCCATGATAAGAACCGTCTTTCCGACTCCGGCGCCACCGAACAACCCGATTTTACCTCCTTTGGAATAGGGTTCCAGCAGGTCGATCACCTTGATACCGGTGTAGAGCACCTCTTTGCTGGTTGTCAGATCTTCAAACTTCGGCGGCTCACGATGGATAGGGAGAGCTCCTTTTTTATCCAGCATTTTCATCCCGTCGATCGGATCGCCTGTCACGTTCATCAAACGCCCCTTTACCTGATCGCCGACCGGCATGGTAATGGGCGAACCGCATGATACGGCTTCCATTCCTCGTTGCAGTCCGTCTGTCGTATCCATAGCGACTGTACGGACTGTGTTTTCCCCAATGTGTTGCTGAACTTCCACGATCAGTATTTTCCCATTAGGACGGGTTATCTCCATGGCGTCATGAATACGGGGTAGCACTATTTTCTCTTCTTTTTCATTATCGAAGTGAATATCCACGACTGGACCGATAACCTGTGAAACATAACCTTTTGTTTCTCCCATACAATTCTTTTTAAACCTCGTCAATATATTTTTTCAACCGTGCAATATTACGAAAACAACCTGTCGGAAACCCGAACATATTACTTTTTTGGCTTTTTTGCATTTAGTTAAACTTTAAACTAATTTTATAGTCATTCTGAAATGAACCAATTGTTTTGTGATATGGAACAATTTGAGGAAAAATTACGCTGTTTTTTGAAGAATAAGGAGTGGCATTTTGTGTGCGGAGTGGTTTGGGGGATGGTGGTCTGATCTGTTAAATTATATTACCAGGAGTAGTATTTTAAATTATCAGGTATAGTAATTGATATTATTTGTATTTTTGTCACCGGATTATGGTGTAACGGTTTGGCTTCCGCTGACCGTTAGTAATAGGGAATCCGGTGCAAGTCCGGAGCTGTACCCGTAGCTGTAAGTTCTGCAACCCCGGCAAATCTTGTTGCCACTGAGGATTTTAGGATCCTTGGGAAGGCGGCCGATCATGGGAGAACAAGTCAGAAAACCTGCCATTATTCTATATATACAATGCCTCGGGTAAGGTGTTGATGGAACTTGATATATGCGTACATTATTTATTATAGTATTTATATGCCTGTCAGGCATATTTCTGTGCGTGCCTGTTCTGCACGCACAGCAGATCGATACGACTGTTTATCACCAGCTGAAAGGTGTTGAGGTCGTGGAAAAGGCGCGTCCTTCCACAACCCGCGAAGCTACACCTTTACAAGTTATGGACCGAGCCGGTTTCGATCGGCTGGGGTTGCATGATTTGTCGGAAGCAGTAACACATTTCTCCGGTGCTGCCGTTAAGGATTACGGTGGAATAGGAGGGTTGAAAACAGTTTCCGTACGTAGCCTCGGAGCACAACATACGGCTGTCAGCTATGATGGCGTAACGATCACCGATGCCCAGAGCGGGCAGGTAGATATAGGCCGTTTCTCGTTGGATAATGTGGAGAGGGTGTCGTTGTCGATCGGACAGACAGATGATATTTTCCAGACGGCACGGATATATGCGTCGGCAGGAGTGTTGAATATAAAAACGATGCAACCGGATTTTACAATCCGTCCGTTTCATGTAAAGGCACAGGTAAGGGCCGGTTCATTTGGTTTGGTTAATCCGTATCTGCGTTATGAGCAGAGGCTTGGAAAGCATTTTTCAGCAACAGGGCAGGTCGATTGGCTCCGAGCGGATGGTAATTATCCCTTTATCCTGAAAAACGGGATGCAGGAAGATAAGATGAAACGTAAGAATAGTGATATAGAATCTGTAAGAACAGAGTTGAATATCTTTGGCGATCTGGGCCGGGGCGGTAGTCTTTCTTTAAAAGGTTATTATTTTGATTCGGAACGGGGATTGCCTGGTTCGGTAATTTTGTATAACGACTATTCAGGCGAGCGTTTGTGGGATAAGAATGCTTTTGCACAAGCTTATTATCTGAATCGTTTTAATTCTCATTTTGTATTGCAGGCACAAGCTAAGTTTAATTATACCTGGAGTAAATATGTGAATGTGAACAATAATTATGAAGATGGCTCGCGGGTAGACCTTAATACTCAACGTGAATATTACGGTTCTGCATCAGCTTTATATTCTCCTCTTGAACATTTGTCTTTTTCGTTAACTACCGACTTTTCTCTTAATACATTGGATAATAATATCCCGAACTGTCCTTTTCCTACACGCTATACTTCTTTGTCGGTACTGGCTGCCCAATATCAGGACAGCCGTTTTACAGCAACAGCCAGTTTGTTGAATACGTTCATAAGGGAAGAAGTGCGACGGGGCGATCGTCCAGATGACCGGAAGCGCCTTTCTCCTGCAGTTAGTATCTCCTGGCGTATTTTTTCTGATCAGAATGTTCGTATCCGTGCTTCTTATAAGGATATTTTCAGAGTTCCGACATTTAACGACCTGTATTATCTCCGGATAGGGAATACAAATCTGAAACCCGAGCGCGCTACCCAATATAACCTGGGTCTTACTTGGAGCGGTGAACTCTTTTCGTTTTTGCCTTATGTAAATGCAACTGTCGACGGATACTATAATCGTGTTCGCGATAAAATAGTTGCACTTCCTACCCTGTACATATGGAAAATGATGAATATGGGAGAAGTTGCAATTAGTGGCATCGATGTGAATCTGTCTGCCGAAATACCGCTTTGGCAGCAGTTTAACCTGATGTTACAGGGGGGCTATACCTGGCAGAAAGCGATCGATATAACAGACGAAACAGCAAAAAACTATCGCAATCAGATCCCTTATACTCCTCGTCATGCGGGTTCAGCTTCTTTGTCCGTTAATAATCCGTGGGTGAATGTTACTTATAGTTTGACTGCAGCCGGCGACCGGTATGCTCTGCCACAGAATATAGAAGATAATTTGATAAAACGGTATGTAGAACAGACTATCTCTATTAATCGCGAATTTTCAATCCGTTCCTGTAAGCTTCGCCTGCAGGGGGAAATTGTTAATATAGGAAACATCACGTATGATGTTATTAAATTTTATCCGATGCCGGGACGTTCCTTCCGGGTAACGGTTTTGTTCAGCTTTTAATGTGTAAACTAATATATTTAAATATTTATTTTATGGAAAAGAAAAAGTTTCTGTTTGTTTCTGCCTTGTGTGCATTGATGGCAATGCCTTTTGTTTCTTGTAGTGATGATGACGATCCTAAGCCGGAAATTCCCGGGGAACAGGAAACGACAGGTGTTTATATACTGAATGCCGGGAAAATGAACTCTAATAATGCGACGCTGGATTATTATAATCCTGAAACGAAAGACTTGACAACTAAAGTGTTTTCCTCAATAAATGGTTGTGGATTAGGTGATACGGCCAATGATATGCTGATTTATGGTTCCAAAATGTATATTGCAGTGAGTACTTCGGCTAGTATAGAGGTAACAGACCTTGCAGGGAAGTCGTTGAAAAAGATCAGCCCGAAAGATGATGCTGGTGTTCCCCAACAACCGCGTATGCTGACTACTTATAACGGAAAAGTGTATGTGACCTTGTTTGACGGACATTTGGCTTGTATCGATACGACTTCTATGGATATTACACAGAAGGTAAAAGTTGGACCAAATCCTGAAGGTGTTTGCGGACTGAATGGTAAATTATATGTAGCAAATTCGGGTGGATATAATGAAGTGCCCGATTCTACTTTATCTGTTGTTGATGCAGCTTCGTTTACTGTAACATCAGAAGTAAAAGTGAATGCAAACCCTAAAACGATTCAGAAAGATAGCGAAGGTCATCTGTATGTGCTTTCTTTAGGTGATTATCATATTATGGAAAACAACACATTACAACGTTTAACTGTTTCAGGAGACAACGTAACCAGTTCTGTTATCGAATCAAATAGCCAGATTGTTTCTACAATATGCAATGACATGGTGTATATATACAGTGCAAAACAAGAGAATTGGGTGGTTACAGGCTATGAATTCAAAGTGTATGATGCCAAAAAGGACAAGATGGAAGAGAAAGGTTTTATCACTGACGGTACAGTTGTGGATAAAACTTATTGCATGAGTTCCGATCCTGTTACTAACAATGTTTACATCGGAACTTCTGACTATACAAATACAGGCGATATGTATATTTTTACATCTGAAGGTAAGCTTATTAATAAGTTAGTACTTTCCGGTCTTAATCCGATGGGTGCTTATTTTATAACAGCGGAATAATCCGGTTGTTTTGAAATATGAAGCAACTCTTGTTTATATTACTGATTTTTTGGACTGTGTCGTGTACCCAGTCTGGGAAGTCGGTGTCTGGGAATGAGGCCCATTCTTCTGATTCCATCCTCTATGCCCGTGGTTTCACCATACAGCACTTCACTGACTATACATCGGTAGAGGTCCGCGACCCTTGGGACAGCACCCGCATCCTGCAACGTTATCTGTTGGTGGATCGCGGTGCGTTGATGCCCGGTGATTTGCCTAAGGGGACAGTTGTACGGACACCGGTGAAGAATATCGTGGTTTATACCTCCGTTCATGCGGCTATTATCGACCAGTTGGAGGAAGCCGATAAGGTGATCGGCGTGTGTGAACCCCGGTATATGGATACGCCTTCCATTCAAGAGGGTTTGCGTGCCGGAAAGATTGCCGATCTGGGAGAGGCGACGGCGCCGAATATCGAAAAGATTATAGATATAGGGGCAGAGATCATTATAGCTTCTCCTTTTCAGAATGCAGGATACGGACCTGCCGAGAAACTGGGTATTCCTATCATTGAGGCCGCCGATTACATGGAGTCGTTGCCGTTGGGACGGACTGAATGGATACGTTTCTATGGCTTGTTATTCGGTAAGGAAGCGATGGCGGATTCAATCTTCCGGGAAACGAAAGGCCGTTATCTGGAACTGAAAGAGCTGGCAAAGACAGTCACTAACCGTCCGACAGTCATCTCCGAAAAGAAATTCGGTTCTTCCTGGTATATGCCGGCAGGCGATAGCTATGTCGCCCATCTCTACAACGATGCCGGAGCCGATTATATCTTCAAAGACCTTCCCGGAGCGGGCAGTACCCCTTTGGCTTTTGAAACCGTACTCGACAAGGCGATCCATGCCAATATGTGGCTGATCAAATATAATCAAACAAACGACATGACCTATAAAGACCTTCGTACCGAGTATACGCCCTATGAAAACTTTGATGCCTTTAAGAACCGCCGGATTTATACCTGTAATACGGGAATAGTACCCTATTACGAGGAATTTCCGATACATCCCGATTACCTCCTGAAAGACCTTGTATGGGTATTCCATCCGGAGTTATTGCCGGGTTATACGCCCCGGTATTATCGGAAGATGGAGTAATCCTACTAATTATTAAGACTAACCTATGGACTAACTAATTCAAAGGTTACGACTTAGTGTTTTCAGGGTGTACACCGTAGTTGATTATGGTGTACAGGATAACTAGCCAAGGTGTACAGGGTAATCCACTACCCTGTACACCCTGATAGTAGTGGGTAAGGACTTTCGTTCTAGTGAGTAAGGAGTTTCGACTTAATAAGTGGTAGCCTTCCTTTTAGTTGTAGGGTGGGTAGGGGATAATAAAACAAAATCCCCGGCTCAGAGATTGAGGCCGGGGATTTTCTGTAGTTTGGCATTTGAATTATAGGGAGTTGTTATTTTGGTCCGTTATGCGTAACCGTTCAGCATTCCGTAGAAATACATCGGTTTCAACATGTAAACTTTCAGTAACCAGGCCGCCCATTGTTCCTTGGATGTGTCCAGCATGCTGAACGGGAACGAGTGAACCGGCTTTTTATCATAGTCGAACTCGCACAACAGTACGTGTCCATAGTCTGTTACGATCGGGCAGGCAGCATATCCGTTGTATTTCTCAACAGGTTCTTTGCCTTCCATCAACGAGATCAGGTTTTTGGCAGCGATCGGCACTTGCATGCGTACTGCCGCAGATGTTTTACTGGTCGGTATCCCGGCAACATCTCCCAGGGAGACGATGTTCGGATAAGTTTTGTGAACCAGTGTCGCTTTATCAACCATCACCCAGGCATCGGCAGCCAGTTTGCCTTCCGTCCATCCCAGACCGGCCTCGCGAACGAAATCGGGAGCCGACATAGGCGGAGTGAAATGAAGGAAATCGTAATCTTCCACGAATGGAGTATATACTTTCTCTTCTCCGACTGTTTCAACCTTTTCAAAATGTACCTGTTTGGCTGCCGTATCGACACCTTTCACGCGAACGTTGAGATTGATGGGAATATTACGTTCCTTGTAAATCTCCAGCAGACGGGGAGTATAAAACGGAATATCGTACAGCTCTTTCGCTGCTGTGAAGTAATCCAGTTTCAAATTGTCCCGTGTGCCTTGTTTGCGGCTGTAATCTTCTGTCAGCAAACAAATCTTTTTCGGTGCTCCGCCACATTTATGCTTTGTGTATGTATCTGTGTAGATACCACGGCCGCCTGTCTTTGCGAATTCCTGAAGCGCTTTCCAGGTTTTTTGTGCACCTTCGTAATCATATATACAGTGAGCATTTCCTGCTCCTAATGTATCGTGTGTAATCCCTTCCACCTTTTCCCAGTTAATCTGTATGCCTGGTGTCAGGACCAAAAAGTCATAAGCGACTTTTCCATTGTTGTTCGTTGTTACCAGGTTCATGACCGGGTCAACGGCGGCAACAGAATCTTTAATCCATTTTACGCCGTCGGGAATGCAATCTTCCTGCTTCTTCCATACTTCGTCCGGTTTATAAACACCGGAGGCGATCAATGTAAAGCCGGGTTGGTAGAACTGTCGGTCGCTGGGGTCTATCAATGTAATGTCCGGGCTATCCAACCAGTGCATCAAACGTGCAGCCATACTAATTCCGGCAGCCCCTCCACCGATTATCAGGATTTTCCCTTTTGCATTGCTAGAGAATGCATGAGCTTTTTGTGTACCCACAGCAGTTATAACTCCTGCTGCTGTTAATATTTTGAGGAAATGGCGGCGACTGATACCCTGCCTTTCCAACTCTTCCAGTTGTTCTTCCAAATCGTGCTTCATCATGTCTATAGAAATTAAGATTCAATTGCACTGGCAAAGGAAACACATTTAGAAACATAACGATTAAAAAGTACTACTACACTACTTGCGCAAATGTTTTGTGTGAGAGGAAATACTACATCAAGCCTTTCTCATGTCTACTACAGTGGCGGGTAATTAATTGTATAATAGCAGTTTGGAGGAATACTGATTCTAGAAAATACTTTTTAGAAATTCATGAGGAAATCAATGAGATTCGTATCGCTGTCGAGTGACAGGCGCTTTCTTAACCGGTACCGTCGTAATTCTATCGCACGGACTGATACGTTTAACAATGATGCGATTTCTTTGGTGGAAAGATTCATGCGGAGCAGGCAACAGATACGTAAGTCGCCGGTGGTAATGTCGGAGTATTGTTGGCGTAACCGGTCAATGAAATTCTGATGGGCGCTGTTGAAATGCGTCTCAAACAACAACCAGTCCGCCTGGTCGTTCAACGATTCTTCCATCAGGTTTTTCATCCGGGTGTACAGTTTGTTCGGATACCGGTCGCCCAATGTCTCTTTCTGTTGCTCCAGTTCGTCAAGCAGTTTCTGTACCGCCTGGTTTCTTTTTACCAGGGCAGAGGTTTGCAGGGTCAGTTCGTTATTCTTGTTTTGCAGCTCGGCTTCCAGCATCCGGCTTTTCATCTGCTGGATTTTCTGTTCTTCCGCCTGCCTTTTTGCATCCAGCTTGCTCTTTTCTTCCCGTTGCAGGTTTTTCAGATGGTAGCTGAGTGTGTATTTGCCTATTACGGCGATGGCGATGATATAGATCAGCCACGCCCATATCGTGTTGTACCAGGCCGGGCGGACGGTGATCGGAATGGCGATTTCAAGGTACGGCCCTTTTACTACATATTTCCGGATCTTGAGTACGTATTTTCCTTCCGGAAGTTGCAGGAAAGAGATCTCCCCGCCTTTTTGCCAGGGCGACCAGTTTGAAGAAACACCCTCTATCATATAACTGATCTGATGGTTCGGGGTAAAGATCGTGCTTCCTACATAGACGGAAAGTTCCTGGAAATTATGGGGGAGGGTGATCTTTTCCGAATTGACCGGCAAGTTGTGTACGCCATCTTTGTCGATATACTTTATTTCGGATATTTGCAGGGGCGTGGCAGGGCCGAGGCTTCCCTCTATCAGGTCGCGTATATTGATCAGCAAGGCTCCCTGCATGGCCGAGATCAGGTGAAGCGTGTCATTCAAAGGATATATCCTCCGGTCTCTGCTCACCATATTCATATTGTAGTTATTGAGCAGAATGCGGCATTTCAGTGTCCCTTTCCCGTTATCGTTATGGAACAGGCCGGCTTCGTTTTTGGCACAAAGCCAATAGGTGTTATCGCCGATAGGATAGATCTGTTCCGCATGGGCAAACTCTCCCAATGATTCGGTGTCGTAGAATACATTGCTGACACGGAGCGAGTCGTACACACTGTTCTGTGGCAGGAGGTGGAATGTCTCTTTCTTTATATCGACCGGTTCAAAATGATCACCGGCGTCTAATGTCCTTTTGAAATATCCGATATTCGTCTGGATATATAATGTGTCGTTGAAGAGCGTAGCATTTTTCAGTTTTCCTATCTGGCTTCGCTTCCCCAGCAAAGTGATCGAGGGGTCGAATGTTATCTGTGAGATGCCATTGTCGAAAGCCAGCCATATCTGTTGCGCATCCTGGATGCAGATGGCGCGCACGATATTGTCGGGTAATGACTGGTCGTGGGTTGACAGATGGCGCAGGATAGTCCCTTCCGGGCTTGTTATATATAATCCGTTGTTGGTGGTACCGATAAAATACAGATCGTTTATTGTCGTAAAGACAGAGGGTTGTGCATGCAGTATCTCGTCGGGCAGGATGAACGGAATGGGAGCGGGCGGTTCTTTAAACTTGACTTCTGCCGGTATCGTGGAGAGCTTATGGTAACGCATAACACCTAAATGGTCGAGGGTCCATCCTCCGAAAGAACCTTCACTGATGGTATAGATCGTGTCGTTGAGGAATGTTACGCCGTTTATAACCGATTTATCGGGTGTTTCATAAAGCTTCCAGGTGTTTCCGTCAAATGTGAGCAGTCCGGAATTATTGGCTACATAGAGCACGCCGTCGGAGGCTACCGACAGTCCCCAGTTCTGACAACTGGCTTTATAATCATCTACCGAGAAGTTTTTTACGAATAAATTAGGGACGACTACCGATGCATGCGCGACCATGAATGTCACCATGAATATCAGGAATAATAACGGTAGTCTGTACATGGGCATGATTTAAAATTAAACAGGTAGAGACAAGGTAATACCCTGTCTCTACGTATTATGGTCACAAATATAATAAAAATATTTGCTTATTTGTAATCTTGCCAGTCTTTGATCTGGATATCTTTTACATCCATCGTGCAGAATGCTTCGATAAATGCGCTAGCCAGACGAGCGTTGGTGATCAATGGTATGTTATGATCGATCGCAGCACGACGAATCTTGTAACCGTTGGTCAGCTCGCGTTTGCTATGATCTTTCGGGATGTTTACAACCAGTTCGAATACGTGGTTGCTGAACATATCCATGATATTCAGGTCGCCCTGTTCATCCGGCCAGCATACGGCAGTCGCTTCGATTCCGTTCTCATTCAGGAACTTGGCGGTTCCGGCAGTACCATAGATCTTGTATCCCTTTGTGCTCAGCAGGCGGCAGGGTTCCAGCAAATCTACTTTGCTCTTGGCTGCTCCCGAAGAAACCAGGATATTCTTTTTAGGAATGTTGTTGCCAACAGCGATCATGGCAGACAGCAATGCTTCGTTGAAGTCGTCGCCGATACAACCTACTTCACCGGTCGAGCTCATATCCACACCCAGTACCGGGTCGGCTTTATGCAGACGGGCGAATGAGAACTGAGATGCTTTTACACCGATCCAGTCGATATCGAAAGCGCTCTTGTCCGGTTTGGTATAAGGAGCATCCAGCATGATGCGTGTAGCCGTTTCGATGAAGTTGCGTTTCAGCACTTTGGATACGAACGGGAAGCTACGTGATGCACGCAGGTTACATTCGATTACCTTCACGTCGTTGTTCTTAGCCAGGAACTGGATATTGAACGGACCACTGATGTTCAGCTCTTTGGCGATCATCTTGCTCACCTTCTTGATGCGGCGTGCTGTTTCGAAATAGATTTTCTGGGCCGGGAATACCAGTGTAGCGTCACCTGAGTGAACACCGGCAAACTCGATATGTTCGGAGATTGCATATTCAACCACTTCGCCGTTCATGGCTACAGCGTCGAATTCAACTTCTTTCGCTCCTTGCAGGAATTCGGATACGACAACCGGATATTCTTTGGAAACCTTGGCGGCCAGATCCAGGAATTCGATCATCTGTTCCTTGTTGTGGCAAACGTTCATCGCAGCTCCTGAAAGTACATATGACGGACGGATCAGGATCGGGAATCCTACCTTTTCGATAAATCCGTCGATCTCTTCCATACTGGTCAGCTCTGCCCAACGCGGCTGGTCGATGCCCAGTGTATCCAGCATCGCGGAGAATTTGTGACGGTTCTCAGCGCGGTCGATCGACAGCGGAGAAGTACCCAGCACCGGAACATTCTGGCGATACAGTTTCATTGCCAGGTTGTTCGGAATCTGACCTCCCACGGATACGATTACACCCTTCGGCATTTCCAGGTCCATTACATCGAGTACACGTTCGAAAGAAAGTTCGTCGAAATACAGACGGTCACACATATCGTAGTCGGTAGAAACCGTTTCCGGGTTATAGTTGATCATGATCGACTTATAACCCAACTTGCGGGCTGTCTGGGCTGCATTGACCGAACACCAGTCGAATTCTACGGAAGAACCGATGCGATAAGCACCTGAACCCAGGATAACCACGCTCTTGTCGTTCTTGTAGTAAGGAATATCATGTTCGCTGCCATCGTATGTCATGTACAGGTAGTTCGTCAGTTCCGGATGTTCGGAAGCGATTGTGTTGATACGTTTTACGCTCGGCAGAACGCCCAGTTTCTTACGCAGGTTACGTACACGGATGTTTTCTTTTTCCATGTTTCCTTCCGGATTTTCAACGTAACGGGCGATCTGGAAGTCAGAGAAACCTAAACGTTTCGCTTCTTTCAGTACATCTTCGGGCAGATCTTCGATCTTATTGTATTGAGACAATACTTTCGTATAGTCTACGATATTTTTCAAACCGTTCAGGAACCACGGAGTGATCTTTGACAGTTCGTGGATACGTTCTACGGTATACCCTTCTTCCAGCGCTTTTGCTACGGCGAAGATACGCAGGTCGGTCGGGTTTGCCAAGGCGTCGTCCAGGTTGTCGAATTCCAGGTCGTTGTTTCCTACGAAACCGTGCATGCCCTGTCCGATCATACGCAGACCTTTCTGCATGATCTCTTCGAAGCTCTTACCGATCGACATGATTTCACCTACAGATTTCATGCTTGAACCGATCAGGCGGCTTACGCCAACGAACTTAGTCAAGTCCCAACGCGGGATCTTCACGATCATATAATCAACTTCCGGAGCTTTGTATGCCGAGTTCGGAGTACCCATTTCGCCGATTTGATCGAGGCTGTAACCCAATGCAAGTTTAGCGGCAACGAAAGCCAGAGGATAACCGCTTGCTTTAGATGCCAGGGCGGAAGAACGGCTCAGACGAGCATTCACTTCGATCACACGGTAGTCGCAAGTATCTGAATTGAATGCGTACTGGATGTTACATTCACCTACGATACCCAGGTGGCGGATCGTCTTGGTAGACAGTTCTTTCAGCAGATCCAGCTCCTTGTCGGTCAGTGAGCAGGTAGGGGCAACCACAATACTTTCACCGGTATGTACACCCAGCGGGTCGACGTTTTCCATGCTTACAACCGTGAAGCAATGGTCGTTTTTATCGCGGATTACTTCGAATTCAATTTCTTTCCAGCCTTTCAGCGATTCTTCCACCAGGATCTGTGAAGAATAAGCGAAAGCGCTTTCTGCCAGTGTGCGCAGTTCTGCTTCATCCTTGCAGATACCGCTACCCATACCGCCCAGTGCGTAGGCAGAACGGATCATTACCGGGAAACCGATCTTGTAAGCAGCTTTCACTGCATCTTCCATCGTTTCAACAGCCTGGCTGATCGGAGTTTTTACGTCGATTTCATTCAGTTTCTTTACAAACAGGTCGCGGTCTTCTGTGTACATGATAGCTTCAACAGAAGTTCCCAGTACCTTTACGCCATATTTGGCAAGTGTGCCGCTGGTGTATAACTGAGTACCGCAGTTCAGGGCAGTCTGGCCACCAAAAGCCAGCAGGATTCCGTCCGGTTGTTCTTTTTTGATTACTTCTTCAACAAAATACGGAGTGATAGGCAGGAAATACACCTTGTCTGCTACCCCTTCCGATGTTTGGATAGTTGCAATGTTCGGATTCAGCAAAACGGTACTGATACCTTCTTCTTTCAGTGCCTTCAATGCTTGTGAACCGGAATAGTCAAACTCTCCGGCCTGTCCGATCTTCAGGGCACCCGAGCCCAGAACAATCACCTTTTTGATTCCAATCTTCGACATAGTAATTGGGTTGTTTTGTTTATTAATATATTATAGAATGTTATATCTTACTTAATCGCCACTTGCGGGACACAAAAAAAATGCGTTAGTAAAAATAACCAACGCATCTTATATAAAGAAATTATTATCCCGTAAATTAAAGAAATGAGCTTCGATATCCGGCGTTGAACCGGAAATAAACATCGGATTACAAGTATGTATCTTATTCGTCATGAAACTCTTCCTTCCAAAATTTCGGCAAAGATAGGGGATATAATTTAAATGTGCAATAAAAACAAAGGGATTGTTCTATTTACTGTTTGCCATTTGTTGTAAAAGAAGTTGATAGACTTCTTCTTTCATCTGCCTGGCGGGCTTGAAGCAGGTGTCCGGCTGTTTGGTCAACACGGAATGGGCGGCTAGCCTGAGCTTGTCCGGGTGGTAGTAGTTTGTTTCCGCATATAATTTGGTTAGCAGATAATAAGTATCTATCTGTTCCGGAAGAATATGCAGGCATTGCAGTAAATATTTCTCAGCCAGCTTATAAAGTCCGAGTTGCTGGTGGCTTTGGGCAAGGATATAGTAGAATTCGGGATCAGCACTTAACCGGATGGCCCGACGACTCCAGATGATGGCATTCGAATACTGTCCGGATTGTTGCAGGCACCGGGCGCCTTCCAGCAGGAACTCGGTCCGGTGGGAGAGGCGCGGGTACAAGCTCATATATCCTTGTGCGGCAACCTTCTGTTCCTCCTTTTCTACCAGGATCCGCAAAGTCTTCCATTCTTTGTACGGTTCGTAATAACTTCGTTGTCCGAAAAACAGGATACAGGCGACTAAGGCAGCGAATGTCCCGATGTAAGGAAAACTTTTCACAGACGGTTTCTGTTGTTTTTCCGTCCGGGTGACACACATTGCCGAGAAGAAGATAAGCAGAACCCAGAATGACGGTAGTTGCAGCGGATAGGAATACATGGAGAAGAAAAGTAACGAAAGGATACCTCCCGTTGCCCCGACCTGTTTGTTTTTCAACCCGTAATAGAGGCAGAAAGCAATCCATAACGCAAAAAGGAGTAGTCCGGCGATACCGAATTCGAGTCCTATCTGCAAATAATCGTTGAAGGCGAAAGGGGGACAGGTCGCAGCCATCCGTTCCGTATCGGAGGCTTTCGTCGACGCTAGGTAGTCGGCCTGTGTCTGGGCGAATGAGACGGGGAAACCTCCCAGACCAGTGCCGGTGACAGGCTTGTTCAGTATGGCCTGGGTCGTTACGTTCCACATCAGCATCCTGTTGGCAGATTTCTCGGTATTGAAAACACTGCCCAATGTCGGAAGTCCGGAAATAACGATAAATAAGACAATGCAGCTGACGATCACTGTCTTATTATGCTTTATAACCCTTTTCTTCAATAACTGCCACCCTGATTTCCGGAGATAGAAGACCCAGCAGCATGAGATTCCGGCTGCCAGCCACGCTGAATGGCTTTTCCCGCCGGGAAGTCCTATCAGGATGAGTATGATCGTGAATGCCGACAGGTAGAATAGCATCGTCCTTGTTTCCCACCAAGCCAGTTTGTCGCAATCGCGAAACCGTAAAGCCAGGTTCAGGCATACAGGGAGTACGATTGCCAGATAACCGGAGAAGGGGGCGGGGCTGAAAATAAGTCCGTCACCTTTGAGTAGCGGATGGTTTGTCGATGCTCCCCCGTACAGTTGCCCCATTCCCCAGGCCGCTTCGAAGATACCTGTACATATAATAATGGACAGGAAGAAAAGCCTGAGTTCCGGGTGGGCTTGCAACGTGGCTCGCAGCATAAACCATAAGGTCGTAATTTGTCCGACGAAAAGAAGTCTTTCCGGTTCCGGGTCCAGCTCATAGTTGTAATTTAGCAAGGCCAGACCGGCAAAAAGTAATAAAAGTCCGTCGGGTAATGAGAAGGTAAAATTGCTTTTTTTCACTGTGGCTTCCATAAACAATACACTGAATGCAAGTAATAAAATAGAGAAATGAAACCAGAATACTTTACCTGTGATGGTTCCTTCAGCAATTTCGGGATTTGCAGCAAATACAATGCACAAAAGTAACGCTCCGCTCGTAGAGAGGGATAATAGTCGTAGATACTTAAATAAAACTTTCATCTTTAAATTATTTTTAGGGTGATATCGGACTTTCAACTTCTGCAACTTTTCTGCTCCTGCATAAAACATTTAAGACGTAAGAAGGGTTTGGATAATTAACAAATCGTCCAAGAATATCACAAAATTAGGAAAGAAAAACAGTTATTGGCGGTTAAGTATTAATAAGGTGATTATTTCTTCAAAGTAAAAATAGGCAGGTATATGAAGATACCGAGGATCGACATGGTCAATCCGCCGATGGTCCCGGCTGCCAGCGGAAACCAGAACGCTTCTTTATCGGGACCTAACATAAACGGAATAAACCCGAGTATGGTAGAGATCACGGTCAGGAAGATCGGTGTGATCTTGGCATTCCATGCTTTCAGGTAAAGGCGCCAGGCGGGCATTTTGGGCCTGGCTTCGCGAAGTTGGTTATATTCGTTTAATATATAGATACTTGCATTTACCGTGATACCGCATAGCAGGACAAACGACGCAAACCCTCCCTGGTCGAAATTCAGCTTGAACCAGTAGAATGTCAGGAACACCCCAATATAGGAGATAGGGATGACGAAGATAACAGCCAGCGGTTGTTTCAGCGAATTGAACAGAATACTGGTCGTAAAGAAAATAATGGCAATGATCAGCAGTAATAACAGATACTGTTTATTGTCTTTGGTGTTCCAACTCCAGTAATTACTATCCGATTTGGCAGTGTATCCCATTGGTAACGACGCGTTGAATTCTTTCAGTTCACGTTCTTGTATCTTGCTCCCCTGATTGGATGCGCCAATATATTCATATTGAAGGCACAGGCGGTATTGCTGGTTCACCTTGGCTACTTTCTGCGGCATCTGCCCTTTTTCGACGGTGGCCAGCTCCGACAGTTTATAAGGTTTGCCCTTAATGCTCTGGGGGACGTATTGCATGCTCCAGACATCATAATCTTTTGACTGGCGCGAACTTAGTTTCAACTTTTCCGTTTCATTGTCGACAACGATCGTACCGCTGTAGATATCTTTCCCGAACACCGGGTTGATGGAGGCGAACAGTTCGATCGGCAGGATATTTTCCTGTGCCATCCGTGCCTTGTCCAGATTGAAATAGAATTCCTGATAATCGTCTTTCCACCAGGAGAATTCGGAGTTGATCAGTACTTCCTTGATACGGCGGTAAGTAAGCAATCTTGCTTTTAGCTGTTCCGCCCATTCATATAATTCGTCATAGTTATAGCCGAACATTTCAATACGGAACGAACCTGCTCCTTCCCGTACGTCGTTGCTGAAGCCCTGGTCCTGGAGTCCGTACACACCCCAGCTACCGCCGCCCAGTTCCAGCGCCTTGCTGATAATCTTGCTTTTCAGTGTATAAGGGAATCCGCTTCGCTCTGCCGCTTTGGTGAAATAAATACGTATGCCCGCCTGCCGCGCACTGTAAATGTTCGTCTGGAACTGGCGTATGTCCTTGAATGTGCTGAGGTAAGCCTCCATGCGTCCCATCAACTGATTCATCTGTTCCAGTGTAGTCCCGTTGGGAAGTGAGGCAGTGACCGACAGGACCGTTTCGTCGTTGCGGGTAAAATAACTGCCTTCATACACTTTTTGCACGAACAGGCGCAAGGTTCCTCCCAATGCTTTGTCCATTATCGGCTTGACTTTCTCCTTATAGGTCTCGCTTGAGACAATCTTGTTGTATTTTTCAATGAGTAGCGAGTCTGTAGCCGTATATACCTTGTCCTTGTCATCCATTTCTATTTTTTCGGGGAGCAGGAAGACCGGCAATCCGAAAGCCAGTAGCAACAGGAAACATGCGGTCTTTTTCCATCGGCAAAGGAAGCTGATCTGTGCATGGTAATATCTGTTGAAATAGACCGGGAACCGTTTGATTACCCTGTTGCCCCATTTCCGGAACCGGACGAATCGGCTGCTTTTAGCCCCAATTAATGAACGGACCTTTTTCTTGGCATGTTTCTTTTGTCCTAATCCTAACTTTTCGATCATAGCGGGAACGAAGAACAAGGCAATTGCCAGTGATACTGCCAGGTTGATGATCACCACGGCCGCAAAATCCTGTAGGTTCAACCGAATCTTTTCATCGAGGAAGAAAATGATGACAAGTGCACCGATAGTCGTCAATGTAGCCGTCAGGATGGAAAGGAAAGCCTTCCGGTTGTGGCGGTTACGTATATGGTCGGTCATTACGATCGTGTTATCTATCACCAGGCTTAACGAGATAGTGACACCGGCCAGTGAGTAAAGCTGCATTTCAAGTC
This sequence comes from Parabacteroides sp. ASF519, assembly GCF_000364265.2. Taxonomy (NCBI): domain Bacteria; kingdom Pseudomonadati; phylum Bacteroidota; class Bacteroidia; order Bacteroidales; family Tannerellaceae; genus Parabacteroides; species Parabacteroides sp. ASF519. The sequence goes on from NZ_AQFV02000006.1 coordinate 1,127,753, forward strand.
CTGCCAGATAGAAGAAAATGACGGCAATACAAAGATTCACACTCAGGCTGACCACGATCAGGAACAGATAGCGCACATTCCGGGTGATCAGCAGGACGAACAATAAAAGAATCAGGATCGTAAGTCCCGTACGTACATATATCTTATCCAGTTCATTCTGGATAAACTCGGTCGCGTCATAACTGGTATGCACCTCATATCCCTGTGGTAATAACTGGCGGATATGTTCCATCTCCTCTTTCACCTGCTTGGCGAGTTCCAGCTGGTTGGCTGTCTCTTCCGCACGGATGGAGAGATAGATCGAGTTCAGTCCGTTGATACGGTAATAGCTTTGGGGAGCCTCTTCCTGGCGGGTGACTTTCAGCAACTGGTCCAGGCGTATCAGCTTCCCTTCTTTACTGGTGACGGTTATGTGGGAAGCCTCGAAACCCTCCCGTACATCTTCCGGTATCAGGGCGAGGCGAATCCATTCCTCCTGTTCGTTTGTATTGACATTGCCGGTTCCCAGGAATTCTTTGTTATAGTATTGAGCGATCGCATTCTGTATGTCATTGGTGGTAATACCGAGCGACACGAGTTGCCGGCTGTCATATTCCAGCCGCCATTCCATCGGTGTGGCCCCGCGTACATCGATCCGGTAAATACCCGGGATACCGGCGAGGCGCGGTTTGATCTGGTCCTCCGCAAACCGTTGGATAAAGATCGGAGTTGCCGCCGCATTCAGCGTATAGGTCATGAACGGACCGGATTCCTTGTCGTCCGGGCGGCTCATCTCCAGTATCGGATAACTTAACCCGTCGGGCAGGCTGGGCCATGTCTGGCGTACGATCGTGGATGCCTCGAAACGGGCGGCATCGATATTGGTATGTTTGTCCAGTTCCAGTGTCACATATCCCCAGCCATTTCCGGAAGTGGAGTTGATCTCCTTGATTCCCTTGATACGTGCCAGCATCGATTCCAGCCGCGAAGTGACCTCCATCTCGATTACACGTGCCGAGTTGCCGGGCATATTATAGCTGACGGTCAGCCGGGGCAATGTGCGTGAGGGAGACAGCTTGATCGGCAGGAGAGGGATGAAAGCCAGTCCTGTCAGCGCCACACAAAGGAAGGTGACGATGATCGTAAAGGATGATATCTTGGGAGATGTGCTCATTGAATCTGTTACTTATAGTCCGTGCGTAAAATCAAATTCCCGTGCCAGTGATATGCCGGTTTCAAAATCATGCAGTGTCAGTTTCCGTATTTTAAAATAACTCAGCCAGTAATTTTGCAGGGCGGAGATATAGTTGCGCTGTGCTTCCTGCTGGCGGTTCAGCGATAAGGTCAGGCTGTTGATGTCCGCCTTCCCGATCATAAACCGTTGCTTTGTCTCACTGTAAGCCATAACAGCCAGGTCGAGCGCCTCTTCTGCGCTTGAGATCAGGTTTTGCTGGATATTGAAGTCACCGACAGTCATGATCACGTCTTCCTCTACCGTCAGTTCCTCCTGGCGGGCGGAAATCTGTGTCACATTCAGATTATTCTTGGCAATGTTATGTTTCCCTTTTCGTACGCCCCAATCGACGAGAGGGATAGATACGGAAACGGATACCATATCTTGTTGCAGCGGGTCGCGATATGCGTCACTCAGTTTGGTCGCAACCTGGTTGAATCCTATGCTGGCGTTGATGGAGGCATTGAACATGGCCTCTTTTTTTGTCTTATCCACTTGCTGTTCGGCTTCAAGTACCTGTTGTTTGGTGTCAAGGAACTTCGGGTTGTTTTCGCGGGCAAGTGTCAAAGCTTCGTCAACAGAAATATGCATATCTTTCGGACGTCCCGGCAGGTTTAGTCGTATTTCCGTGTTTTTGTCGAAGTTGAGGAAAGAAGCGAGACTGAACATCGCTCTTTTCAGAGATATTTCCGCGTTTTGTAATGTATTTCGTGCGTTGACGGCATCCAGTTTCAATGTCAGTAGCTCTGCTTTGTTGATCGATGCAATCTTATGTCGCTCCTGTCCTGTCTGGTATAAGGTATCGGTTGACGCTACATTTTCTTTAGCCAGATCATATTCCGCCTGTGCCATGGCCAGGGCAAAGAAGTAGGAGGTAGCCTGTTCACTGATATTTTCAATATTGTACAGTAATTCCTTTTTCGCCTTCTCATATTTGAGTGGCTCGATTTTCCGTTCCCACCGGAAGGGGTTATATCCTAACAGACTTTGGTTATAACCGATTCGGATCGGCACGGTCGTAAACTGGTTATAAGCATTATCTCCGAAATTACGCATATACCCTAAATCCGAATCCAGGTAGAAAGTACCTCCCAACAAGTCGAAATTCTGTTTGATGGCGAGGCCGCCCTCTGCATAATAAGATTGCTGTTTTCTGTAAACATCGATATCATTCTCGGAATCATATCGTCGTGTGATATCGCGATAATACTGTGCCGGAGTCAGGTTCAGCGTCAGGCTTGGCAATCTTCCCGCCTTGAATGTCCTGTATTGCCAGTATCCGGCCAAAAACATATTCTTTGTCCTGAATGCCTCCAGCGAACTATCCGCCGCCAACGTGATTGTTCGCTCCAGCGACAATGTAAGCGGCTGGGCGTTCAGATAGACTGAGGTGAATAACAGGAATGATAATAGTATCTTACATATCTTCATAACGGCATTATATATAATTCGTTAAACTTCAGTTTGTTTTTGAGGGATCACTGCATTCGGGTCGTGCTTACGGTAAATGAACCAGTATACCAACGGAATGATGAACAGGCTGACGGCTGTACCGATCAGCATGGCTGAGATCATGGCGATGGAAAGGGGTTTTTGTAACTCGCTACCCATGTCGAATGAGAACAGCAACGGGACCATACCGAAGATGGTGGTCAGCGAAGTCATGATGATCGGGCGCAGACGGCGGCGGCCGGCTTCGTGGATCGCTTCCATCAACGGAACACCTTCCTTACGTAATTCATTGATCGCATCCAGTTTCAGGATGGAGTCGTTAATAATGATACCGCAGGTCACCACGATACCGATGGCACTCATCAGGTTCATCGTATGTCCGCAAATCCAGAGTACCAGCAGTGATGCAGCTACGTCGATCGGAATCTCGATCAGTACGATCAGCGGCTGCAGAAAGCTTTCGAACTGGGCTGCCAGGATGAAATACATTAGCAGGATAGAGATCAGCAGGATCACCACCAACTCATTCAACATCTGTTTGTTGGAGAAGAAACTACCGGAGAAATCGATCTCCCAGTTCTGTTCGCCTAACTTCTTCACCTCTTCCATCAACGGTTCCGCCTTCTTGACATCATAGAAGCTGAACGGGATATATTCGCCGTTCTTACCAGCCGTAACCGTCTTCAGGTCTTCCCCTTGCGTCACCTTAACCAGTGACTGCAACGGGATGTACTGGCTTTTTCCCTCTTTGTCGGCCTGCGTCCGGACCAGTGTCTGCTGTAAGACTTCGTTCACCGTCTTACCGTCGCCGGCCAGGGCAATCGGCAGATATTGCTGGTAGGAACGGAGGGTCGCCACTTCATTTTCTTTGAAAGCCGTTTTCAGCAGGCGGTATACTTCATTGTAATTTACATTATAAAGTAGTAACTTCTGCCTGTCGACCGATATATTCAGTTGGTTATCGAAGGCGACTCCCACCGGTGCAATACCGGTAGACGCTTTCATCTGCGATTCCAGTTTGTGCAATGCCTGAGCCTCCGGAGCTTCCGCTTTGTTGCGGGCATAAAATTCTGCGACCACGTCAGCTTCTCCCGTCACGAACAACTTTTCGAACACCGTGATCGGCGGAGAGAAGGAGAATACAGCCTGCGGATAATTAGTATCCAACCATTGCGTGATCTTTGCCTGCAAGGGAGAGATGGCAGATGATTTTTCTGTCTTGAAATATAATTCGGCTTCCGAAGAAGACAGTTCCCGGTCGCGGTTCAACAGGAATTGTTGTTGACCGACATAGGAGGTATATTCCTGTACATCGTCTGCGATCTGGGCAAACAGTTTGTTCACCCGTTCCCGGTTTTCGTCGATATGGATGTTTTCGTTCCACTCGATATGGGCGATCAGTTCGTTCTGGTCAATCTCAGGCATCCTGCTTTTAGGTACTTCATAAAACAGCAGGGCGCATAATGGCAATGTAACGAAGATAAATATGATATTCGACTTTTTATGACGGAACACGAAATTGACTCCAGCATCGTAGAAGCGGTCCAGCGTATGTTCTTTGATCAGGTTGTTGATCCGGAGATTGAATCCCGTATGTTTGATATCGGGAATGCTGTAAACCAGCTTGTAAAGTACCGGAAGCAACATGATACCCGTGAAATAGGAGACCATCAGCCCGACTGTCACCGCGAAAGCCTGGTCGTAGAATATAGCTCCTGCGATACCACTCATGAATACCAGCGGCACGAATACGGCGATTGTCGTCAGTGTGGAACTCAGCATCGGGGTGATCACTTCGCTGGTCCCCATGTTACAAGCCTCTTCCAGCGTATACCCTTTCGACCGGTACTGCATGATATTCTCCGTCACAATGATCGAACTGTCGATCATCATACCCAGTGCCAGGATCAGTCCGGAAAGGGAAATGATGTTCAGCGACATCTTGAACATATAGAAGAAAAGGAAGCTGATAATCAGACTGACCACCATACTCAGGCCGATCACTGCCGGACTCTTGATATCCCCCAAAAACAGGATAGCCACTATACATATAAATATAAAGCCGAGCGACAGGTTCTGTTTCAGGTTTGAAATCGTATAATCCAGCAACTCCGTCTGGTTCCGGCTGACGCTGAACTCTATATCCGGATAAACCGTTGCGAAATACGCAGTAACTTCCTGCAACGCCTCCTTCATGTTATCCATATTCTCGTCCGCCTGCTTGATCACAGCCAGTGTAACCGCCCGTTTCCCGTTTGAAAGTGAGGCGCCTGTCTCCTTTTCCGGTACCACCGCCACCTTCGCCAGGTCTTTCAGCTGGAAGATACGGTCATTTTTATGGAGATAGATATTTTGTACGTCTTCCGGTGTGCGCAGTAAAGTTGAGAATTTGATGTTGTATTCATAATATCCGTCCCGTACGGTCATACTTCCCGGCTCGATATTGTTCGAATTCAGGGCCGATTCCAGGTCATCCAGCGTGATACCGGCCATTTCCAGTGTTTTCATGTCCGGCACGATCTGCAACTGCCGTTTCATCATCCCCGTGATATCTACCATTGCCACTTCCGGCAACTGCTCGATACGCCGTTTGATAACCGATTCGGCAAACTGGCAAAGGTCCAGGAAAGCAGCCTCGCTGTCACCTGTTTTCAGCGTCAGATTCAGGCAAAAGACCGGTATGTCCGTTGCGCTCGCCTTGATCACCCGCGGACGTTCTATTTCGCGCGGCAGGTAGTTCATGGCAGCGTCTATCTTTTCGTTCACCTCGATGAATGCCAGGTCCGTGTTAGTTCCGAAGTCGAAACTCAGTCGGATGATGCCGGCACCGTCGCGTGTCTCGCTGTGTATATCGCGCAGGGCAGCCACCTGCATCAGCTGTTGCCGGATCGGTTTGACTACCGTATTCTCCAGTTCGCGGGCCGACGTATTCTGTCCGGACACCTGTATGGTGATCTCCGGTATCGCAATATCGGGCAACAACGATACCGGGATGGTAAAGTAAGTCACCAACCCCACGATAAAACAGGCTGTAAAGGCCATCAGTACCGCGATAGGACGTTGTAGTAGGAATTTGACCATAACAAATTTTTAATTTTCAATTATCGTTACCGGTGCCTCGTGTGCCAGATTGATATTACCGCTGGTAATGACGAAATCATCCTCTTTCAGGCCGTCCCCTTCCGAACTTGTAATCGTGTAGCTGTCTGCATTTTCCAGACCGGTATGTACATATACCCAGCTAGCCTTGGTTCGGGTGCTGTCGAGTTTGAACACCACTTGCTTTCCGGACCGGAGAACGACGGCACTTTTCGGTACGACCAGTTGTTTGCCCAGCGAACGGTGGATGCTGACACGGACGTTCATTCCCTCGAATAACTTCCCTTTGTCCGTTACCGCCGCTTTCACCTGCACCATGCCGTTTTCATCGACCAGCGGGTTTATTTCGGTGATGCGTCCTTCGGCTTTTGTGTCGTTCAGGGCAAAAGGAGTGACCTCCACCCGGTCGCCGTTCTTGATCAGAGGCAGTTCGCTCTCCAGAACAGTGAACGCTGCTTCCAGGCTGCCCGGATCGATGACCGTGCAGAATATATCGGAGGTAGAAGCTGTATTATATTGTTTGGCAAACAGATTGGCAACGATACCGTCGAAAGGAGCCGTCAGTACGGCATTCCGTTCTTCATATTCTGCCAACTGGTATTGGATAAGCGCCTGATCGTAACCGCTCTTTACCCGGACAAGCTGCATGGTGGCGGGAGGGACTTTGGCCGAGTCTGCCAGCGCATATCCCTGGCCGATCAGCACGTCTTGCAGTTCCAGTTTCGCCCGTTCCAGGGCATCTTTGGAAGTGGCCGTTTTGTTTTTCAGCCGGAAGGTCGACAATTCAGCCAGCTTTTGTCCTTTGCTTACCCGGTCGCCGTTCTTTACATGAATCGTAGCGATCGGTTCGGCCGACTGAAACCGCAGGTCGACATGGCGGCGTGCCGACAATTTGCCGTTACTCACCAGTTCATGGTTGAAGTCGGTAGCCTTTAGTGTCATCACGGTCACCTCGTTGGTTTCGTCCGGTAAAACCGTTTCAACAGTTTCTTCTCCTTCACTGCTGTCTTTTTTGTCACCGGAACAGGCTATCATCCCGGAGAGGAGCAGTATTGCCAGCAAATTGTAGTATTTCATATTCATATAAGCTATGATTCAAATTTTAATTTCCAAATATACAAAAATATTATTACGATGTTATCGTAAATAGCATATAAATAAATTAATTACGATCTGATCGTATGTTGTTGAGCATATTTTTAACATCTGTTCTCATTTCCCGGATAGCCGTGCTCTCTACTTTCGGTTCTTTTTTCAGTACGGCGTCAGCCGCTTTGATAAACTTATCTTCCTGAAAGAAAGTAGGTTCCGAGTAAAGTTTGGTAAGCAGGTAATACGGATAGATCCGTTCCGGTAACATATCGATCGCATGCAGCAATAAATTTTCCGCTTTTTGATAGTTTCCCATCGACTGCTCATTTTTTGCCGCCATATAATGTATCATCGGATCACCGCTCAACTTCATTGCCCGTTCCAATAACCGGTTCGCTTCTTCAAACCGTTCCGATTTGCTCAGGCACTGTGCTGCCTCGAACAGCAACTCCGGTTTATGTCCCATCAACGGCACCAGTTCCTCATATCCTTCACCTGCCGCCTCATAAGCCTTACTATTATACAACATCTTCAACGTATTCCATTTTTTATATCCTTCATAATACCCTTTCTGCTGCCGGAAAATCCACCCGCAACATATAGCCAGCACCCCTATCATAGTGACAGAAAGTATCTTTCTCCCCTCTCGAGAGGGGGTAGGGGGTGTGTCAGTGTCAACCGAAATATCAGCGTCAACCGGAGTCTTACTATTAGCCACCCCCATCAACACCACCAACACCACCCAGAACTCCGGCAACTGCAACGGATACGATGCCAGGCTGAACACCATCAGCGCCAATATCCCTCCGGCCGCTCCCGCCTGTCTGTTTTTCACCCCCCGGAACAAGGAATAGCTTAACAACAATACAAAAACCATTAAACCCACCAGCCCCTGTTCCAAACCAATTTGTAAGAATTCATTAAATCCGTATTCCGGACATCCGGCAACCAGCATCTCTGTCTCCGAAGCCTTTCCCGAAGTGAAATACTCCGCCTGTGCTTCTGCATAAGCAGCCGGAAAACCACCCGTCCCGGTTCCTGTCCAGGGCTGTTCCCTGATCGCTTGTCCCGTCACTTTCCATAAAAGTAGCCGGCCATTGGCAGAATCTTTCTTTAGCAGATAAATACCCGCCAATGCACCGGCTATGGAGATCAGGATCAAAATAGAAGATGCGATAGTTAAGGTCCGGTTTCCATTAATGTATCTTTTAGTCTTTTCCCATCCGATCCGTTGCACCCAATACACCCATCCGCATGAAACGGCAGCCGCTATCCATGCCGTCCGGCTCATCCCAGCAGGAAGCACGACGATGATCGCCAGTAAACCGATCCATCCTAGGTAATGCAGATAAATCTTTGTTTGTCGTAGGATCATCCACAGGCAAACCGGCAATACGATTGCGAGATACCCCGAATAAGGCCCCGGATTATAAAAATCCCCGGTCAGCTTGAACAAGGAATGGTTAGATCCCTCGAATCCATGTAACTGTCGCATTCCCGACACGGCTTCAATCCCTCCGGTCGCAACAACCACCGCCAGGAAAAATAGCTGTAACTGCGGCCATCCGGTCAATATGAACCGCAGTAGAAACCACAATACGACTAATTGCCCGCCAAACAACATTTTCTCCGGTTCGGCACCCAGTTGCCGGTTATAAGTAAGCGCAACGATAACCGCCAAAACCAGTACCAATCCGTCTGCGACCGAAAAGACAAACGGCTTTGCCGGTTTCATCAGAACAGCCGTCACCAGGCTGCATGCTGCCAGCAGCAACATCGCCAGATGAAACCAAAGAACTTTCCCTGTGACCAGTCCGTTAGCCAGCCCTGTGTCTGTGGCAAAAACGGTGCACAGCAGAAAAATTCCGCTGATGGCGAGTAATGAGTAACTTATTTTAATCATAATTAATATATCCTCATGCTGTCATTTTCCAGAAAAAATGCCCGCTGGTTATACATATGTATCGGTATATATAGCCATAATAAAGCATTTTCCGGGATATTGTTATATGTCAATGTCGTGTCGGTCTCCGATATATATTTTAGAGAGATAAAACTTTTGCTTTGCGTATCCCAGTAAGATAATGTATGCAGTTCCTTATAACCTGCCGGACGTTTGTGTATCGTATAAGACCTCTTCTTTTGCACCTCGGGGATGAATTTATGTATTTCTCCCTCTGTGCTGACATAAAATGGGGCTGTTATAAACCGTAGGGAGTTTTTGTTCGGAGCGTCTGCTATCATGAATATATTATCTCCAACGACATCGTTAAAATAGCAGATCGAATCTTTTCTGTAACCAAGAGCTATGTCAGTCCATTTATTATAGTTGAAATTGCATAAATAAACCTGGTTACTGTGTTTATTCTCTTTTAGATCTATGTCGATAGCGACTTTTATAGTGGTAGGCTTATCCAGATATTCAGTTGTAACATCCTGTATTAACGGACTTTTAAAATAAACTGCATAGCCATCGTCGTTTTTTCCGTAATCAGCAGTTAAAAACGGATCAAACCGCTGGCGATAGACTTTGGCAGGTCTAAGACTACGTGTTTCAGAAAATGATCGGGCATGAGTACCCGGTGCCAGATTTTCTCCAAAACTATGAAAGTGTCCGTTATCCAGCACGGCACACCAGCAATGTCCCCGATCCATTTTTACCCAGGTTGTCTGATCTATGGTAACGGGAATACCGACAGATCGCATAACATATGCTATGAAATTGCATAAGCCATCACAAGTGCCGATTCCCGAACGATATGTTTCGTCGATAGTCGGATATAAGTCGAGCCCGGTATCTTGATATCTAACTATTTTTTCTATCTTATTACGCAGTACGATACAAGCATCCAATGGCGTTTTTACATTCGCAGAGTCCAGTAGGGGAAGGAAACGGTCCATCAATTCTTTCCTCAGATTCGAGACTTCTTCATATTGTGCCCGATAAGGAAGGATATATCTGCAGAAGTCCGTAAATGAAATATCTTTTGCCCAGGGTTTTTTCCAGACGTTGAAAGCCAGTTCTATATTGTTTATAAGAAAGCGGCTGTCAATTGCCGATATGTCGTATTTATTATGTGTTTCAATTCTATATCCTTTGCCGGCTAAAGAGTCGCAATGCTTTTTCACAGCTTGAAACCCATCGAAAGCTGTAATATCCGGTCTATATTTTTCTTTTCCGGAGGAAGTATAATATTGTTCCCGTGTGAAATGATAAGGCATATTTTCGATCAGGAAACGGGCGGCAGCTAGCTTTGTCGAATCCTTTTTATAATGGTCGAGTACTTTTTCAAGCTCCTGCCGGTTTTCTTTCGCACGCTCAAGAGCCTGTTCCAGTTTTTTATCGTACTGTGAACTACAAGCCATTAATAAGATGGCTACTAAGATCTTTATACTTGTTGTAAATAAATTTTTCATGATTTTTGGTTTTAATGAATGACTTTTAAAAAGCGGTTCCAGCGAAACTTATCTGTATACGGGTCAACTGATTTCCAGATGATCCAGGCTTTTCCAACGATATATTCTTCAGGCAGTAATCCCCAATAGCGCGAATCCTGCGAGTTCATGCCGTTATCGCCTGCCATAAAATAGTAGTTTTTCTGAAAGCGGTAACCGTTGATTGGAGTCCCGTTCAGAAAAATTGTCGAGTCCTTATATTGAAGGCTTCCTTGTTGTTCCCATTCGATCAGTTTCCTATATAACCGGCAGTTTGTTTGATTCAACGTGATGGAATCTCCTTTTCCGGGAATATATAACGGTCCAAAATCTTTGATATTCCAGCTAATGATACTGTCGAATGGAAAACTATGAAATATACCATCCTCAAACTGTTCAGTTGTTGCGATTTTATTTTGTGATTCCATATTACCGAGAGACGTTTCTATGCCTTTCACATGAAAAAAGCCGTTTTGGATGGACAAAGTATCACTCGGTAATCCTACACATCGCTTGATGTAATATTTGAGAATATGCATTTCGATTTTATTCCAACTGTTTGGATGTGGGAAGTTAAATACGAGAATATCATTTCGTTGAATCTTTTTGATCCCTGGAATACGATAAATCTCTGTTTGTTCGTTTCGCATGGAAGCAAATAGGTTGAATACACGTGGTCCTATTGTTGGTTTTAAAACCAATATATTGTCACCGATTGTCAATTCCGGCTCCATGGAATCGCTGGGTATTTTGAAAGAAGAGAACAAGAACACTTGTAGCGTAAACCATAAAACAGTGACCATACATGACCAAAAGACGATGTCAACCGCTTTATTGATTAGATTGCGTATATGCTTCTGCTTCTTCATATAATAAAAAAGTTATTAACCAGATTAATTTGCTAGGGGATCTCCAAAAGGAGTCTGAAAAGATTTCTTCAGATTCAATCTCTTGGGTTATCGATGAAAATTCTATTGTGTGTTCACTTAATTGCTGCAAGAAAAAGAAAGAATAGACTGAAGGTTATATAAAATGGTATTAGAGTATTCATGTTATTGATTATTTTTTTAGATTATTATATGCCTTTATTAGGATTAATAAACATTCCCTTTCAGTGTGTATTTTATAGTCTTGTTGTTACTGCATTTTATTGTAACTAATTCATGGAAAAATCCTCTACTATAAGGCTCTATTAGTATTTTTACTTTTGTACTATCACCTTTATTTATGGGTTTCTTATCGTATGTGTATTTGGTGCATTTGCAAGTAGTATTTATTTCAGATATAACAATAGGGTTGTTCTCATTATTATGTATATTTAGTGTGATTGTTTTTTTCTTTGATATGTTGAGTTTTCCTAAATCAATTTCATTGATAGTGGTTTTTTTATTATTATAGTTGTTTGATAAACACTCAGGGCTTATTATTTGTTTCAAATATAACTCTTTTACTGAAATGCTAAATATCGGATTGCCAACAATAACTATATTGTTATCTTGGTCAAGTAAAAAAGTCTGTAATTCAATGTCTTTTGGAAAATTATTCGCCTTGTTGAATAAGTCATTTTTGTCAAAGCAAACAGGGTAATCAAATTCACTTTCTTCTAAAATGTAATTTATTTCTTTGTAGTTGTTAGAATTTATAATAAAAACAAACGAGATGTTATTTTGAGAAACATTACTGAATTCATTTATTAAATCTTTCCAAAGATGCATTTTTAATTTACAAGCGATACATCCAATGGAATCAATATAGGTTACTAATTTAAATTTCTTTTTTAAATTCAATGTTTCTTTCTTTTGAGATTTGTGATTGACAAATTGAATATTAGAAGGGAAAATAATGTTTTTTCCAATCAGTTTTGGTAAAATAGATTTATTAGTTTTGTTTTCAATGTTGCAACTACAAATTGAAAAGATTAATATAATATATAAATATAGATGTTTCATGCTTTATAAATTACTGATAAGTTTGATTTTTTGAAAACAAAGGACGTCATCGCTATAATTAGGGTTTTTGAAATGACTACAGCTAATATATAACCCATCTTTTCTAATTAAGTGAGCTGTTGGTACATAAGTGAACTCAGGAAATAATTTTTCTCCTATAATATTTAGATCTTTATCTAAGATTACAATCGTGAATAGCTTTTTTCCATAACGTGTAATTTCCAAATAACTATCTTTTGAGTCAACTTCTGTTTGTGGACATGCAAAACGATAATATACGTTTCTGTATTTATCAAATATAATATCTTCATATGTGGCTTCTTCACATCCTGCTTTTAGTATTTTGTTAAAATCATTATTGTTTAATCTATTTACTTTTACCTCTGGTATGTATTTACTTTTAACTTGCCTCTTTTCAACTTTTTTATGATCAAGAGAAGTTTTATAAATAATATCACTATAAAGAAACGAATAAATGAAATTTTCTCCGTCAAAAATACGTCTATACTGATATCCAAATCCAGCATTCGTTCCCAGATCTTCTAATGAAATGATTTTTGGATACTTTAATGGTGTTAATTCTATTGTGTTATTAGTTGTATCAATGATGGCTGATATACTACTTTTTTCCATTATTTCACTTCCATATGTTCTATTTAAATTTTGTGTAATGTAGAATTTATTATCAATTAATTCCATTCTTCCTAATGTATTTAGAACCCTAGTTAAAGGTTCTCCATTTTGTGCTTTTGAAAAATCAATTTTATTGATAATATTCCCATTCCCATCACTTTTATACAAGAAGGTAGTATATGGACTTAATAAGTAAATCTCATTTAAATTTTTAATATAGAAGTCGTTAATGTATCCAACAATACTGTTATCACCTTCTGTATTATATACTATTTTTTTATATATTTCTCCCTTTGAAATGTTGTATATAATTAATTGTGGTGTTTGTTTATTTACAAAAGCGATATATTCTGAACTGTCGAATTGATAGTAAGATATGTTATTTAAAGGAATATATGTGCTATCATCCAAATGTATATTTAAATATTCATTTGTTGCTTCCAAATCGTAAACAAATATATCAGTTTTTTTGTTTTTTTGATTGCAAGAGATAAAAAATATGAATGATAATATGTATAATAGTGTTTTCATATAAATCTGTAATTTAATAGAGAAAAGGCTGAATAGAAAGCTTGTCGCACTTGTTTTCAGTGTTTTATGATTGTAACAGCTTTTTATTCAGCCCGATATTCATTTTACATACCGCATGGGCATCCTAGACCAAAACCGTTATCACATTTTATGTAATTTCGGTCTTCCCAATAACAATTGAAACCACCTTCTCCTCTAGCTAATGCTTCTACATTAGCCAACGCCAAATCCGATAATTCTACTTCATTTTTGCTCTGGTTGAAGTTCCAGCTGGCTGTTAGAGCCATAGCAGCGATAATAGCTACCCCTAAGATCTTTTTTTTCATGATCTTTCTCTACTTTAAGTTATAATTTAGTTTATTTTCTATCTTTACTTATTATTTAAGCTCGGATAGTTTAATGATATTTTCTGTTGTGTCAGTTATATTTCCATCATGTACTTACCTTTCTGATCACCGAACGTTTCCCTTTATCTCAACCTTGACAGGTAAGTTGTTAATACTATTGTACTTAATTGTTATGACTTCATCGAAGAATCCTGTATCCTTTGGTGTCATCTTGATTCCCACGCGAAGGATTTCTCCGGGTTTCGTAGGTCGTTTGTCATACGTAGCTGCTGTGCAGCCACAGGTGGTGCTTGCGTCTACTATCACGAGGGGACTATCCCCTGTATTTTTAACCTCTATGGTTGTTTCTTTTATTTCAGATTTGTCGAAAGTACCAAAGTTAATTTCTGAAGGTGTGACTTTGGCAGTCGTTTTCGGTATGCTTTTATTGGGATTGTCTTTACCTGTAATCTGTTTCAAGTAAAGATCTTTCACTACTGTGTTGTGTATGGGATTTCCCAGAGCAACTATTTTATTATTTTTATTCAGCAAGAATGTTTGAAAAGTTATATCTGCCGGAAACTTGTTTAACTTGTTTAATCGGTCGTCAAAATCAATGCAGACAGGATGATCAAAACCATCACGTTTTAACAGATAACGTATTTCTTTTGTATCCTTCGGGTGTAAAAAGAAAAGAAAAGTAACTTTTCTTTGTGCTACTGAATTAGTGTATTCAATAAATGCTTTCCATTTATGTAGTTGTAGCTTACAACTGGTGCAACCTATTGAGTCAACATATACTAATACTTTATATTCTGATTGTGGAATTTGGAAATCAGTTGTGTCTGTCAGATAACGGGTGAAAATAAGATTGTCAGGAAATTTGATCTCTTTTCCCTGCCATTCATTTACCAATTCCGCAATTTGCTTTTCTTTCTCTTTCTGCTCGTTTTGGCAGGAAAAGAAGATTGGTAATAATACTAGTATGATTGGATTTAAAGTTTTCATCTTGTCCTTTAAATTTTAAATTCTATAATCGGATCATCACTTTCAACCTCGGTTGCGACGATTGTATTTGTTTTTTCGTTTATATCAATGCCATATATCGCTCTGTCAAGAGTGTATTTTTGAACAGGATTACCCTGTAAGTCGAAAACATAGATGAACCGACTTCCATCTTCCGGTTCTTTTCCTCGTTGATAGGCTGCTAGCATTTCTTTAAATTTTACTCCTTGAAATACAGCATAAATATGTTTATCTGTTACTTTTATGTCACTAAATCCCATAATGCCTATAGGAATACTTGAGCCATTTTTGCCTATTTTGAATTCAGGTTCTCCTTCCGGACCATATAAAACTTTATGAGTATTCTCTTTTAAATTGTAAATTTCTAGTGTTTCCCCTAGTTGCGTAGCCATAGCCAGTATGCCATTCTCCGGATTGTAATCCATAAAACTACGCCATGCCTGTGCTAATGCTGGACGGGATATTTCTTTATCGGCTGTTTCGCTGGGTATTTTACCTTTGCTTTGGAGCGGTTGACCATTGTTGTCTACTTCCCAAAAACGGTGCTCTCCCAGATAGTCCGGAATCAAAAAGCCCGATTCCATCGCATAAAAGTCTAGCGAACGGACTAATTTCTTATTTAATTTAATCTCCTCTACCCGCTCCGCAGAACCGGTAGAAGGAGTGATTTTCCAACGTGTAATCTCCATCTTGTTGGCATCGAGTGTCCACAAAGAGTCCAGAGAATTAAATTGGATGTTTTCTGCTGATAACATCTCTTCCGGGGCTTCCCCACGTTTTCCAAACGAAACAACGTGTTTCCATTCCGGATAGGTAAAGGCATGTAAGTAATGATCCATATTATGTAAATCCATTACTACCGCTATACTATCCCTGACCGCCACCCGGAACGGGTAGCGGAGCAGGATAGTATCCAGAGGAATTATCTGGGCACGTATTGCTTTCTCCTCGGGAAAAGTTGTATAACGGGGGTAGTGCGTACCGGGGGAACCGGTACAACAAATCAAGCCTTTTGTAATGACTATACCTATTAATATGTATAGGAGATGTTTCATGAATGCTAGTCTAAGCTGTAGTCATCGACAATATATTTTACTTTATTGCCACTGGGACAGTCAAGAGAACCAGTACCACGACAAAACCACATACTAGTTCCACCTTCACCAGCGGCCAAGGCTTCTATATTGTCCAAAGCTACATCTGATAAGGAAGTGTTTTTTTCTTCCATGAGATAAATACCTCCTGCTAGAAGTATTCCCATTACTGTTACTTTAATAAGAGTTCGTTTCATTGTTCTTTAATATTTTGTTCGCAAAGTATAGGAGGTCCCGTAAAAGACCAAATATTTGCACTGACATTTCACTGACAGCCTGAAATAGACCTGTTTTTGATCTGTTTGTACAAATTTATGCTTCAGATAGAGTAAGATTGCTTACTTTTGTAAGTAGTAATCTAAAAGAGTAAATAATGATTTTGCTAGTAAAAAAGAAGCTATTTGTTGGATGCTTGTCTCTGTGCATGTTGATGCTGCTTATCTATTTCGGATATATATTTCGCGAAAGACGAAAGTCTGTATTATCAGATATTCGTAGCCTATGCAACGAAGTTATACATCAAGATAAGGAAAATAGATTGCTAGAAACGGGTTCACAGTCTTTTTCTGGATATAGGTCGCTAGCAAGTGATAGTTCTACTATTTCATACTCTGGTGCTCAGGTGGAGAAGGTCGCTAAAAATACCAATTCTTCTGATTTAATAACTGAAGAAAAGCAGTATAGAGTTGATCAATCTTTCCTTTTAATGGAGAATCCTATTGATGTGGTAGTTTTGGACAGTCTGTTTAACTTGGCTTTACAACAGGGTGGCATGATCAATGTACATGCTGCATTGGCTTATACTGCAAATGATGATCAAACAGTATATAGTAATCCGGATTTGACTTTTTATAAGTCTGCTTGTGCTTTGCCACCAATTACTACAGGAGTAAAAGATGAAATTGTCTTACAGGCCTATGTAAAGATGCCTTTTTATTGTGTGATCAATAGGAGCAAAGGACATTTCATTATTGTCGGAGTTATCTTTTGTCTTCTTTTGGGTCTCTTAATTGCTACCAGGTATAGTAAGAAATTTGCGACGCCGGTTTGTGAAGAGCCCAGAAAGTTGATAAAAATCAAGGAGAATATACTGTTTGATGAGGGCAAAGGTATTCTTTATTATAATGTTGATATTAAGGTGTCGCTTGAAAATTATAAACTGAAACTTTTTGTTTTATTATTGAATAGTCCTGAACATTTTCAAACTTCAGAAGATATAAAGAAGATCGTTTGGGGAAAAACAGGGGCGACAAATGATACATTAAATACAACAATCAAGAGACTGCGAGCCGACTTGAAGCCAATTCCGGATCTTAAGATTGTGCATGGAAACGGAGGGTATCGCTTGGAGATCCTCTAAGATCTTACCACCATATCTGTGTACCGTTCTCATAAGTGAATATTCGTTCTTCATTTCCTCTGCTGTGGTTGTGGAGTAAATAGAGGGTTTGGGAAGGAATATCGTTGTATGTTACCTGTTCTTTATCTGCAATAACTTTTCCGGCAGATTTCCATTCTCCGGCTTCAGACCAATACATTAGTTCATAGGTATCGCCAATACGGATATTATTATCGTCATTTCTGAACTGATAATAAATAGTCGTTACTTTCTGAGGTCTTTCCAGGCTTAAGCCCGCCCAGGCCCCGTTGGGTTCTTTAGCATCATAAAATGTTAGCGGATCGTTATCGAATACCGCTTTCTTGGTCCGGTTCGGATCGTTTTGAAAAGAACCTTCCGTCCCTATAATTTCTCCTTCTAATGGTTTATCGCTTTTAGCTGTATAAAATCTGACTTCAGCCATATTGCAGCAACCATCTGTTCCTGACAGATATCGGAAGTATTTGAATTGTCCGGACTCCCGGATATTGATGATGTAAGAGTTCATTGTCGCTTCATGTGTAATGGTATATAGTGTGACTGAGTCTTTGAAATCAATGCGGTTAGCTCCCTGGAACTTTCCGTTCAATGTTCTTTTCTTATACCAGAACCACCATTTAGGGATGGAGTGCTTACGTGTTAAAGTCATATTTTGCCGATGTTCATAATCTGCTTTCAGAAAGTGCGTTTTGCCATTGTCCCCGACAATAAAAGGATCTGATGCCGGGACAAATACATTATTCTGATAATAACCTGCCATATATGCAATTCCGGATTCCAAATGTGTAAATACACCTTTATTGTTGTTTATCTCGGTCCAGGCTACTGGTATCCAGTTTTTGTTATCGAAAACACTGAGATATAGTATTTTCTCCTTTTTATTCCTGTTGGAGATTATAATGTTTGCTTTATCCTCGAAATATAGGTCGGATACGTTTTTCATGAATACACTGCTTAGAGTGGAGGGTATCGGTTTGTTCCTGTAAACTATGGGTAAGCTGCTTTTTTGTACGGAAAAGCATTTCCGGTAAATGATTCCCCTTTTTATCTCTGTCCCAGGATCGGGCTTTGAGCCGGGGCGCAGGTCGTATAACGCAAATTCGGTGTGTTTTCCGGCCGTATTAGTTACATAATTCCAGGAATGCCCTTTGTGCATTCTGTCAGGATGCTGGAGAATAAAGTCGATGCCTCCTGAGATACCCAATGCACGCATGATATAAACACTTAAATCACATCGGTCGTCACATGTCCCGAATCTGTTGTCTAATAAGGCTGTTGCCCCTAAATGTGGAAACTGATGTTTATAATTAAAGACCCAGGTTTGCTGTTCTATATGATCAAAAATGATTTTGCATGCTTTGACAGGGTCATTGTCTGTGTGTGATGAGTCCAAAAGTGGTTGGTAACGGTTATAATAAGTTTCTCTCCAGTCTTCTAATGGCTCATCTCCAATCCGGTACGGGAGTATTGTTTCGCAGAAATCGTCAAATGAGATGTATTTGCCCCATGGTCTTTCTTTCCAGACTTTAAAAGACAGATCTATATTCTTTATCAGATAGTCGGCAGTAATAATATGGGCATCATAAACTTTCCTGAATGTACTGTAAGAGAGTATCCCGAAACGTTTTTGGGCAATTCGTATTGCTTCGTCATCAGAGCATTTATTTTCTATAGCAATCTTATATAGATTGTTTTTATATTGATTGAGTTGTTCACTTTCATATGAAAAGTAGAACGGCATATTTTCAATTAAGAATTTTGCTGCTTTGAGTTTAAGCGAATCATTTTCGTAATGCTTCAATACTTTTTCTAGTTCGCTTCTGTTTTCTCCGGCAAATTTTAGAGCTTCATTCAATTGTTCCCTGTCCGATGGTCCGCAGGAAAATATAATGATCGGCAATAGTATGAAAATGAAATTTCTCATGTATACATTATTTGCGTGCAAATAAACATATTAAGTTCCATTCTCCCGGCTTTTAGTTAATGACATTTCACTGACAGTATTGATTTAAAAAGCTTTTGATTGGTTTGTTTTATTTTCTGACGCATCAGTATATACATATTTGCATTCTGCAAATACAGGTGTTTGCTCTATCTTATCTTCCAAATCCGTTTCATTGAGATCGTGGTGTGTCAATTGTCAAAAAGGTGTTTATTATGCTGTTTTTGCATTAAAAGGATTTATAATAAGCAGATAAACTTACGGGGGTATTTTTAACAGTGACCGTTTTAGTAAGTTTTCTTACACATTATTTAACATAATGCTTTTCTATACTCGTTTTTCGGTCAAATCGAATTTCGTTTAAACAAAAATTTATCTCGTTTTAAACAAAAATTCATCTCGTTTTAAATGAATATTTTTTCAGTTTAACTGAGATAGGAGTTCGGTTTAACAGAGAAAATGTTAAAAATACTTGAATTTTAAATAGTTCGTGTGTTTTTGGACTCCGAATTGTATGTTTTCTAGCATGTTTTTTCTACAGAAGGCGTCTGATAATGAGATGAAATGGTCTTTCATAAATTGCTTATAAATCAGTATTAGAGAATAAAAGGTTATAATAATTCCTATATTTCTTTCGTAATTAATCATTTATTCTCCTTTTATTGGCAATAGGATATAAGCGAACCTTCGGAGATTGGCTTGGAAAGTCCCTTGCACGTCCTCAGGTTCATATATTCAAACTATGAAGTACTTAAAATGTCATTTTGATAAAAAGGAGAACAGGGATAACGAAGTGATTACCTTGAAGCTGTTTGTAATTAATCTGGGTGAATGAGATCTACAATTAAATTATCGGAATCGTTTTTATCATGAATGTTGTCAACAAAAAGTATGATGCCGTTATTGATTGTATTCCATCCCGTGTAAGGGTTGAATCTGTTCGAAGCTAATTTACTTTCATATACTTTTTTGAAAGACTTGTCAAATAGCATCAGATACAAATCGCGTTCATATGCTATTGTGTCTAAATTTTTATGGGTGTCGAAGGTTGTACCGGCAAAATGTAAACGTGCATATATTTGATATTCCGGAATATACATTACATCGAAGAAATGCGGATTTTCAATGCCATGTATCTGCCATTTTGAATAATCTGTCGTTGAAGGACATTTGTTGGCTTTGTTGGAGGTGTATTGGCTGCTTGCATCAATAGTTGTTCGTTCTCCTGTAAGTGTATTGAGGGTATAAATATGTGATTCGATCGGATAGTTGTATAAAATTTCTTCTCCGTTAAAATTCACATTCGGTTCATTCATATTGGCATAGCCTTGACTGATATCCGGTTCTACGACTGAAGGGGAGAGATCAAATGTGATAGTCTTGCCGGTTTCATTCAAGAAAACTTCTTTCACCTTGAAACTTATTGGGGATGTCGATTTATCCTTAACCGCGAACAGTAGTGATTGGTGTTTCAGGTTATATCCTAAATGGGTAGTAGAGATTGCGTGGTTAGTATGAATGATTATTTCTTCATGCTCCTGGATATAGTCATGACAGTTTATGCGTTTTATAATATTACCTTTTTGAGAAATCAAAGAGATACGTTCGGAGTCATCGAATACCCAGATAGAATCTACGCTATGAGCATATATTCCGGCTAATCGGGAGATCATATTAGGACCATCGTTGTATAACGTTACTTGTGATATTTTCTGCGTTGTTAAATTGATATAATCCAATGCATGTTCTTTATAATTATATCCGACAAGTATTTTTGCCGGATCATTATGTACAGCAGATGACAGATAGTATGATTTTAGTTGTAATATGTCAGAAGAGGGAAAACGAATCTCCTTTTGCTGAATATCAATCAAATTCTTATCAAACTCTGTTGTCTTCTCTTTTTTCCCTGTACAGGATATCAATACAAGGCTGATGAATAAATAGTAAAGCTTAGAAAATTTCATAACTTAGTTTCAATAAAAAATAAGACGTTCAATCTGTTGTACTTGATAGTTTTGAATGGTCGTCCACATAAAACTGTCATTGTAGAGAGTGAATATTCGGTCGTTAGGAACCAAAGAATAATACAGGATTGTCATTTTCATCTTTGCATTCCGTCCGTAACTGATTAATTACATCTGATTTTATTTCTTGGTTTTCATTGAGATATTCAATTAACCAGGGCATGTCCATTGCATATATTACTTCTTTACCTGTCCTTCCGGTAGATTTATATATATTGGGTAATCCTTCCATTAATTTCGTATGGAGTGTAATTTTGTCTTTTTTTGTATCATATCTGGCAAAATAAAACTTTTCACCGTTCAAGGTGAAGAATAGATTATCATTGATAATGCTAAGGTCGCTTGGTCCGGGTATATATTTCTGTTGTTTTGCTTTTTTCAGATATTCTCCCACGTTGCTAATTTCGTTAAGCCTTTGGGGGGTGTTTGCTCCTTTATCCTGGAAATCCAGGATGATATAGGGGAATAACTCTTTTTCAGTGCTGGTCGCAAGAAATATGGTATCTGAAAAAAGACAGGAAACGAGAACTTTATCATCGCTTATTGGGGTAAAGAAGTTGCTTGATGCGAAGAACTTACTTTTTACCGGTTTCTGAAAAAAGTCTTTATTTTCTGATGTTTCTGTCAGATAGCGAACATAATAGTCCGCTTTTGAGCGGCTACCGGAATCAAATAAAAGGAAATCATTTCCTATTGCTTCCAGTGCAAAGAAAGGTTCCTGCATCGATATCTTTTGGAGGAAGTTACCCTCCAGATCATATTCTTTAATATTACGATAAAAGTCGAGGACAAACAGGCTTCTTTTATTTGCGTTTAGGGAGATATCCGTTGGATAGATAATATTTTCCGGTCCTTCTCCTTTATTCAACTTCCGGATGAACTTACCTTTATTATCAAATATATAGACGTTACCGTTGCCTAGGGAAGAAAGAATGTATAGCTTATCTTCAAATGGAATGACCTTATTTACATCTTCCAACAGACATTCATCTTTTGTTTCGAGTTTAACGAAACGAATATTTGTCAATGCCGGGCTGTCTGTTATAATAGATTTATCATCGGTGTTGATGGACAGGATAGTACCCTCCAGGTTTCCTACTTCTTTTTGATTGATACAGGAACCAAAGAACAATAAAAGGCTAAATAAGATATGGGTCTGTTTCATAAGAAAGATTTGTTTGAACAAATATATTGAAGTTCCTGGTCAAAAGCAAATGAATGAACCAATCTATGTATGATTTGATAGGTAAGGTGTGGAAAAAAGTATCCTTACAAATTTTCGTTTGGCAATTATTGAATGAAAGAAACTCAATTGTCAAACGAAAAGAACATATATGTGTTTTATTCGTTTGATATATATCAAACGTAAATTTGAATGGGAACTTTTTTAGAAAAGAATCCTGAGTGAATAGCTTTTATAACCCGCTTTTCCATAATTATGCACTGTATATAGTGCAAATATTGCTAAAGTTTGCTTCGTATACAAAGCAAACTAGTTATTTTTTGTTAGATTTTATTCTACTTTTATTAACTCTATCTTCTGAAAACAAAGGGTATTATCATCATAATCAGGATTTTTGAAATGACTGCAACTTATGTATAATCCATCTTCTCGGAGAAAATATATAGTATATCATCATACAGAAAAGAATAGATAAAACTTTTTCCATATAAGATATTTTGTACAGCTCTATGCCTCAGATTTCCATTTTTAGAAAATCGCGTACATGTAACTGTTTGATACCTTTGTCGTTTGTACCGGCATTGAATTCATCCATGCTGATAACATATTTAGGGTAATGGTCTGGAATATTCATTAAATTACCGAATTCTCTTTCCCTCGTTTTTTCGTCAAGAATTAGATAAGCAACTTGTATGTATATGCGGCTTCCGTTTTTTATTCCAACAAAATCAATTTCATAATTGCCTTGCTGACCTACTTTTACGTCATAACCGGAGCATAGTAGATGTAAATACACTGCATTTTCCAATAGTTTCTGAATGTCTTTATTCAAATCGCAACCTCTGATTACATTCCGCAGTCCTAAGTCTTCAAAATAATATTTGTCTCCGATCTCAAAAATTTTTAGTCCATTGATATCCAGCCGGGATACTTTGTGTATAAAAAAAGCGTTGAGTAATGGATTCAGATAGTTCAGAACCGTTTGGGTTGACACGGTCGTTCGTTGGGATTTGAGGTATTTGGATATATTGGAAGCTGAAAATAGATTCCCTATATTATCGGCCAAGTATTCAACGAGGTCGTTCAAAAATGAAACGTTCCGAATGTTTTCACGGGCGACGACATCTTTCAGCAAGATGGTCGAATATACATTCCGTAAATATTCAAAAGCGTATGCTTCCTCTGTTCCTATTACTCTCAGATAGGGCATACCTCCGATTGTCAGGTATTTATAAAGACTTTGATTGTTGTCATCCAAATTGAAAAAACGAAGAAATTCTTCGTATCCGAGGCTGTGGATAGGGAATTCAATGTATCTTCCGGCTAAATGTGTAGCTAGTTCTCCGGATAACATGGAGGCATTGCTTCCCGTACAGGTGATATCGCAAACACCTTCTGCCAGAAGACTTCTTAAAGCATATTCAAAGCGTTGTATTTCCTGTACTTCATCAATAAATAGAAAATTTTTTTTACCTTCCTGCAAGTTTGAATGTGCGTACTGGTATAAGTCATCATCTGTTTGAATGAACTCATGAGGCTTCAGTTCCCGATTTATATAAATGATATGCGAATCCGGAAGAGTATTTTCTATATAATCCATTAGCTGATACATAATATAGCTTTTCCCTACCCGGCGTTGTCCTATCAGGATTTTTATAATATCTTTCCCTAAAAAGGGCTTTATACGTTCTGTATAAACAGGGCGTTTTATATATTCCCGTTTGAAGTGAGTTTTATCAATCATAATGGATGCTTTTTGCAAATATACCAATTTTGTCAATTATAATTGATAAAATGGCTTTGAATTTGTGTTTTGTCAATTATAATTGATGAATTTGCTGGGGCAGGTAACTGGTATAGGGATTTTGATTATTCAATAATCCCATCCAGTTCCAGGCTGGCAAATTGTATCTCATCATCCATGCACAGAATGATCCGGTTATTTTCCCGGTCATAGCAGAAACTGGATATTTTATATTCAGTTTCCAGTGTTTGGATATAGTTGCCGTTGAAGTCGAAGACGAGTAGCTTGGTTGGGTAATAGGCATCCGTACGGTGGTCTCCTCCCGAATAACCTGTGATGATTTTGTTCCCACAGAAGACGGGTTGGCTGTAATGTGCTGTTTGCGTTGTTTCTTTTTCCCATTTAGGGCCGTATATATTGTATTTTAAATTTCCGTTCAAGTCACAAATAGTCATTAGGTCGTAACGGGAATAACATTCGACATATAATCCATATTCAGGGGAGACATCTGCTGTGATACGCTTCTTTTTTATATCAGGGTGTTCGTATTTCATTGGCTGGATTTCTCCTGTCTGCATGTTCCATTTGGCAACAAGTGATTTGAAATCATTAGTGCCTATAGGCTCTATGATACGTCCGATACATAATGTGTCGTTTATATATCGGTACGTATCAGGAAATAACCCGATTTTTATATCGGCTTTTATATTCGGGATATAGAATGGATTTGCCAGAACGCTGTCCAGGTTATAACTGAATATCTTTTGTTTGCCATGATCCGAGACATAAAATGTACGCTGGGCTTCGTCGATACCTACATGTCCCGGCATGGTAATTTCACCAGGACCTTGTCCTTTATAAGCTGTGCTGGTGATATAATGGAAGTCATTCTTATCAAATAGATGAATAAAGCGGTCGTATGAACTGTGATCGACTATAATTAGATATTTGTCAATAAGATAAGGTCGGGTAACCCGTCCAATCAGTACATCTTCGATCATTATCTCTTTTACCTTATCTTTTACGGAGATTACATTATCCCGTCTATTCTGGTATATTTCCGTATCTGTGTTTGAGGTGCAGCTCAAGCATAGTACGATCAATAATAAGAGGGAGACCTTATAGGGATTAAATAAGCAAGCGGCTGTGTTCATAACTGTTCTATTTGATATTAATTGTTTTAGAGTTCTATTAAATCCATTCTTCTGAAACTTAAAACATTTTCATTGAATTCCGGATTCTGGAAATTGTTGTCGGAAATATACAAGCCATCTTTGAGGATGAAGAACATCACTGGGATGTAGATATTTTCGGGGAATAATGTTTCTCCGATTACCTTAAAATCCTTATCTAAAATCATGATAGAAAATTTTTTTCCGGTTTTCATCAGGTCGGTAATATTCTCGTTGGGGCTTACCTCGCATGCCGGCTGGAAGAAGCGGTAATAGACTTTCCGGTATTTATCATAAATGATATTTCCGTATGAAGCGTTTTCGATAGATTCTTTCCGTATTGTTTTAATGTCGGGAGCAGTATGATTTTTAGGAGAACCGTTTATATATCGGCTTTTGCATGGATATTCTTTGAATGTCTTGTTGTCGTTGGTGACATGAATAGAGTTACTGATGAAAAAGGAATAGACAAAATTTGTTCCGTCATAGTCTCTGCTGCATGTGAAGATACCGTTTTCATTTTTTGCTTCCCACAATCTGGGATAGGTAAGTGGCAGAGTTTTCGTTTGTTTTGTTTGCATATTGACTTTTATACATAATGGATATTTCTCAAGATCGTCTCCGCTATAATGTTTGTCGGAAAACTTTAAAGCCTGATATAAATAGATAGAGGAATCCTGTAGGATCATAGGTGTGTAAACTTTGGACGTAGGAGGGTGGGCGAGAGCCATTTGAGTGTCGGTTATCAGGTCATATTTATCCAGAATTTTTCCGGATTTATTAATCTTAGATATTTTGAATTGATTAAATATCAGGATATTGTCGAGATCGATAACTGTGTGACCGATGAAGCGTCCGACTGCATCGGGACCTTCCATGGCTATTTTGATCTTGTGGGATAGTTTGCAGGAATCGAGCCGATAAAAGTTTAGTTCATTGGTTTGTTCATTTTCATAACTCAGATAGGGAATCCCTTCAGGAGTAATGTAAGAAAACATGGACATGCTATAGCAACTTGTATTATCATCTATCGGGATGACGATACGTTTTTCTCCCGGTTGGAGTGAATAGGAATTACTTTTGTTTGTATTTTCGTGGCAGGAAGAAAGCACAAGACATACCGTATGGATTAGCAACAGGTATTTTAATATGTTTTTCATACAAGTCCCGATTTAGAATGTTTGATATTGTAAATATAGAGACAATTACGAGATGTTCGTAGTTTTGACGGGGAATTCTGATTTTTTAAGAACTGTTTTGAATTTATAATATGGTTAACTATTTATCAGATAGTTCAATTTTTTCTTACATCTGAGTCAAATAATCCCTTTCTCCGTTTGGAATAAATAAAATATTGCCTACATTTGTCCCGTTACCTGTTATTAGGTAATAAACAACTAAAACTATTGACTTATGGAAAAGTATGTGAACATCATGCTCGACAAGGCTTTTAAAACCGTGTTTGGTGAAAAGCAAGTAGCAATCGACTTTATCAATGCCACGCTCGAGGGCGAACGTCAGGTGAAAGACCTGACCTATCTCGATAAAGAAATCCAACCGGAAGTAATAGAACAGCGCACGGTGATCTTCGACCTCCTTTGTGAAGATGTGGACGGGAGTAAATTTATACTCGAAATGCAGAATTGTCCCCAACATTATTTCTTTAACCGCGGATTTTATTACATTTGTCGACTAGTCTCCCGTCAGGGAGAGAGCGGAGCTGACTGGAAGTATAGTTTGCTTCCGGTATATGGCATCTACCTGTTGAACTTTAGTCTGCCAGAATTTCAGAGTTGGCGCACCGATGTGGTGCTGGCCAATGAGGCGACAGGTAAAACTTTTGGCGAGGTCAAACTGAAACAGATTTATCTGTCGTTCGATCTGTTCAATCTAAGAGAAGAGGAATGCAAAACGCCTCTTGAAAATATGGTTTATATATTGAAGAATATGAATTTATTTGATATGTCTCCGTTTAAGGAGAAAAACGATGCCTTCAAGCGCCTGCTCGACGTGGCAAACCTGAATGCAATGACTCCTCACGAACGGGCAGTTTACGATGAGAACCTGAAGATTTATCGCGACTGGCGCAATACACTGGAATATGCGGTGGAAGAGGCTGAAATGAAAGGTTTGAAAAAAGGAAAAGCAGAAGAACAACGCCAGATTGCTGCAAATTTTAAAAAGCAGGGAGTTAATGTCGAAACGATCGCTCAATGTACCGGTCTGTCTGTCGAAGAAATAGATGAATTGTAGTTTATTTATGCGATATTGAATCAACAAAGTGCTCCGAATCCTCGGAACATTTTGTTGATTGCTTGTTTTAGTTATTATCAGTTTTGAACTATTGCAATGCTGATCTGTGTCATCTGTGCGCCATTGCTTTATATTTGTGGCTTGAATATAACTAGTTGAAAAGCTTCAAAGTCTTTATTTTCATCCAGTAGGTTGTCTTCAGTAATAAACAAGCCATTATCCAAGACTCCCCAACTGTTATAATGGGTATATATGTTATTTTCCAATTTGGTTTCGGAAGTGATGCGGAAGTTTTTATCGAAGCTGGTTAGATATAATTCCTTGCTGTCAGATAAGGTTCTAAAAGGAGTGGTAGAGATGTTCTCTGCTTTGTCGAGATGCAATCGGTAATAGATGTTTTTATAAGGATCATGCTGGATTTCAAAGAAATGAATATTTTCTATGTGATGCTTACTGGCATCTTTCATATCGTAAGGCATGGTTAACTCAGACGCCAGGTTGGGTGTGTATCGGCTCTTTCCTCCAAAAGCTGTTTCTTTGTCGGTCTCGATGTTGATCCGGTATATATTCGAACTGATAGGGAAATTATATAAGATATCCTGATCGGTATAAGTGACATTCGGGAATTGTTTGAATCCGAATCTTTTTCCGGCGAATTTTTCTGTTTCAGATCCTTTTAGTTCAAAGGTTTTGAATGTGCCTGAATTGAGGGAATACTCATAAACGATATAGGTGGCGCTCTCTTCTGTGGGGGTAACGGTCAGGTAGAAAACTGAGTTTCTTTGCGGGTGGTAGAATAATTTGATTGTCGCCATAGAGAAATTAGTCTCGACCATGATGAATCCCCCTTCCGGAAACGGGAGTTCATATTTCCCTTTCACTTCTCCTTCGTTGTTAACCAGATACAGGAATCCCTGGCTGTAAAGCCATAAGCTGTCTTCTTGATGAACATATAGTCCGGATACATTTTTTAGAATTCCGTTTTCTCCTTCCTTATTCAATGGGAGATGCGATATGCTCTGGTCGTTGAGATTGAAAATATCCAGCGAGTGCATGGGACTGTTGTAAGCATAAACTAAATTGTTTTCATTTTCCTGAAAGCATGAAATGACTTGATATGAAGTCAAGGTCTTATCATCTATCGGTATATTAATCTCTTCTTTTTCAAAAGAAATCGCTTTACCATATTGTGATTCGATTAATCTGTCTTGTGATTTTGCACAAGACAAAAACAGGCATATAAGGAGGAAACTTGTTAGTATTTCTTTCATGTTTGTTTTTGTGGTAAATATAATTCTTTTCTGATTATAAATTCTTGTAAATTATCTATTAGTCAGCCTGATTGTTGTCGGTAAATCGGTTCAGCAGTTGGTGCTTCGCCGGGTCTTTCACCGTTATTGAACGATATTTCCTTCCATGAAAACATTTTCGCAATCCTGTGTCTTTATCAGATTCGATATTTCGGCAGGAGTTGGCGACAGGAACAGGTTGTCCGTGATTTTTAATCCGTCGACTGATTTGGCGAAGATAGCGTTTGTGCCTGTCAATTGGAAACGGTTGTTCGTTATGGCGATGTTGCGGTGAACATAGCCTTCGTTGCGGTCGTTTTCCGGAGAAATGAGGATGACCGGTCCGCCGCATTCCATGAAATTGTTGTTGCGGATGGTTACATCGCGTACCATACCTGATTCGAACCAACTGCGGGCATCGTCGGCTATCAGGATACCACTCATTTGCATACGGAAGAAGGTGTTGTTCTCTATCAATACCTTGCGACGGGTGGAAACAAGGATTCCGCGTGTCGGTATGCGGGCAAAATAGTTATTGCGAATGAGGACTTCCGGTGTATAGGTTACGTTTTCAACGACCAGTTCTTTTTTATCCCGGATCGTTTGAGGGATATTCCTGTCGAGGGTTATGAGTATTTCCCGTTCGTTTTTCATTTCCGCCTTTTTTACCTTTGCCGGTGCAAGGCTCATCAGCGAATGGGCATCGATAAATTCGATCTGGTTGCCGGGAAGGAACGATTGGAAGCCATATGTCTGCGGGTGCATGTATTTTACTGATACCTGGTTGGGGGCCGGGTAGCCGGTGACAGCCAGGTGGGTTCCGTGTATATTGATTGGATCGTCGTGCGCTCCGAGGAAACGGGAGTTTTCGATCGTGATCTTACCTTTGCAGCCTGACATCTGTACGAAATCGGCAAAACCGGCACTGGTACGTCCGCTTCCGGCCTCCGGTTCGAATGTCAGATTCCGGTAAGTGATATTTTCTGTCATTTGCCCGACAATTCCGAAGTTACCCAGGAATGCCAGATGTACTCCTTCCAGTGTGACGTTTTTACTGTATTGGATAAGTCCGCAAGCCTGGTCACGGATACCGTCACGCATCTGGAATACCGTACCTTGTTTGGCCTGTGGCGGGGTGTCATATACGAAACGGAGTAGGTTGGTGTCCAGCTCTATTGCCTTGCGAAGGCCGGAAAGCGGCGACCAGCTACGCCAGGTTATATCTTTTTCTTTGTCATAGCTTTGGGCGATACCTCCGGATAGTTCCCAGTTGTCACCGACAAAAGCAAAATGCCCGTCTTTAACAGTGTAGCGTGATTGCGGGTGGATGCGTACGGTCATAAAGTTTTCGCCTACTTCCGTAACGGTCAGTTCCGGGACGGTGGGGTCGGAAGCTGTAACGGTAAAGTCCCGTAGAGTGATATTTTCGCACTGGTCGATTACGAAGCTGGTCATTTCGCCATGGGTGACGAAGCGGGCTCCCTGACCGTCTATTGTCACGTTTTTCAGGTCTTTCAACCACAAACCGATATGTTTTGTCTGATCGGGGTTTTCTTTTTCGGAGGCTGTATTGGAGATATGGTAAAGGATCTGTGACGAACTTTCGCGATGGAGGTTATAATCTGCATTTTGCAGTTTGATGACAACCGCTTTCCCGTTATAACTCCGGGCCTGTTCGATTGCTGCCTGGATTTTCTTTGTCATATCTCCGTTTTCCGGGGCAATCCGGATTACATGTTGTGCGTTTGCTATGAATCCCGAAAAGAGACATAGTGCAATAAGGATCGTTTTTTTCATGGTGTAATTAAGAATTTAGAATAATAAATTGACGCAAAAGTAAGAAATAATGCGTCAATATTGTCGGATTACTGCTGGTTTTACGAATAGAACATTATTTAAAATAGTATTTTACCAGACAGAGATTATCGTCTTCCTGTAAATTTTTTACTTTACTGAACTCTTCCGGCGGAAGAATATTATGCAATGTCCCGATCTCCTCCGGTGATACGATGCAGATCATATATTCATCGGTGAAAAGACTTGTTTTCTTGACCTTTGCGCCTCCTTCCAGCGTGTCGAAAACAAAGGATTTTCCATCTTTTTTACGGTAGAAAACATTGCGCCATTTATCTATGTTCCAGGTGTTCAGGACTGTGTAATAATAGTCTTTGTTTTGAAACTGTCGGAAGAAAAAGTAGGGAACTTCGTGTGAATCTACCAGTTGAGGAAATACATTGGGATCTTCTTTTATTCTTTCCTTAAAGGGGTCAAGGTTGATATTGCCGGAACCGAAGTCCCATTTATATGCTAATTCTACGGCCTCTTTCGTGAACCGGTATACCTCATTGGAATATTGAGTGGAAAAGTAATTTTCATTGTTATATTTGTAAAAAACATCGATGCACATGTTGGTCATAAAATTGTCATCTGTCGTTTTCCAGAAACCGCCGGCTATTTCCTCTGTGTTTGTATCATAGAATGTGATTAAGTTTTCTGTCGGATCGCCCGCTGTTGTCAGAGTCCAGTAAGCAATCAGCCCTTTGTCGATTTCTATCATATCCGTTTGCCCTCCGCCTCCTGGCAGCAGGTGCCTTTTTATGAATTGTCCGTCTGTTGTATAAGTATATATAGCTCCCATCGGACTTAACATATGAATAAGGTTCTCTTCCGGATTGACAATGACTTCATAGATCATATTATATTCACCCGGACCGTTACCGGTCTTATCTATTTTAGATAGAAATTTGCCTTGTTTATCAAAACAGAAAAGTATCCCCATCTCCCTGTCATCATCGAGAATATAATATTTGTTATCAGCTTCGATAACTCGTCCGATCGTTTTGAGCAGGCATTGTTCGTTTGTTTCCAAAGGGATCACTTCTATCTTTTTGAACAGGGTGGAGGCTACCAGGTCTTTGGGTGAGAGTTCTACCTGCAAAATTTTCTGTTCCGTTTTGCTGTTTTGTTTGTTACAAGAGAGTAGTAACATACAGAGAAGTGATATGAAAAAGTATTTATTCATGGCAGTACTTGATTTTATTCATTGGGCCAATGTAAGTAATATTTTTTATTTTTGTATTCAAACACGGGGTTATTATGGAAGAGAAGAAAACAGGTCTTTGGAAGGCTCTTACAAATAAGATAAATACCTTTCTTCACAATAAAGAGTTGAAGGAGAAATTGTATGTGATCATTTTTGAATCGGATACGCCGAAAGGGAAGTTATTCGATGTCTTTCTGATCGGTTTTATCATTATGAGTGTTCTGGTGGTCATCCTGGAGAGTGTGGTCACTTTTTCCGACCATTTCAGGCTGGCGCTTCAGATACTGGAATATGTGTTCACTGCTTTTTTTACTTTCGAGTATCTGGTGCGTATTTATTGTTCGCCGAAGCCGAAGAAATATATTTTCAGCTTTTTCGGTATTGTCGATTTGCTGGCAACCTTGCCGTTGTATCTGGGATTCCTTTTTACCAGTGCACGTTATTTACTTATTATCCGGACATTCCGCCTGATCCGCGTTTTTCGTGTGTTCAAGCTGTTTAACTTTCTGGAGGAGGGGAATTTACTGTTGGTATCCCTGCGGTTGAGTAGCCGGAAGATTTTTGTTTTCTTCTTTTTTGTACTGATCCTGGTGACTTCGATCGGTACGATCATGTTTATGGTGGAAGGTACGCAACCGGATACTCAATTCAATAATATTCCCAACTGTATTTACTGGGCGATTGTAACCATGACGACCGTGGGGTATGGAGATATAACCCCTGTGACTCCTGTCGGCCGTTTTATCTCGGCTTGTGTGATGCTGATCGGTTATACGATCATTGCTGTGCCTACGGGTATCGTTTCTGCCACGATGATCAAGGAACACCGGCGGCGGAGCGAATTGAGATGCCCCCATTGTTTCCGCACGGGACACGAGGAAGAAGCTAAATACTGTAAATACTGTGGTGGAAAGTTAGATGAGTTTTCATGATTTTTTCTATATTTGCGCTCTAAGAAGGGGGAAGGAATATGAAAAAAGTATCTATGAAAACACTACTGGCTACTATTGTGGCCGCATTATTTATTACACTGTTTTTTGTTGGCGGAGTGTATTGCTTATATACTCAGGTAGCAGATCCGGCTTTGTTTATCGTCGCTTTAGGGAGTGCCTGGGCGGTTTCGTTATGGTTGTTATTGTCTACTGTTTTCAGTAAAAGACGGAAAGGGTCTGTTTCTTTTCATTTTCATGACAGGAGTCTGTTAGTCTTTTGAGCTGTTGTTAATATCTTTCCAGGTATCTTTTACAACATACCATATTACACATACGATCATAACCAGCATGATCGCACTGCCGCCTACACTGATGACTGTTTTTATGTATTGATCCATTTTTTCCGGTGTTAGATTTATAAATGTTGTTATTTGATTGGCTAAAGATAGGAATAAGAATATCAATAATTTGAGTTTTGTCGAAAGAATGATGCTGTGTCCGGTAAATTTACGTTTTATATCGTAAGATATTATCTGTTCTTAAATAATATCTATATTTGCGATATGATGGAGGTCGATCGGGAATCTGAATATCTGGAAAAATTGGGGCAGGGGGATCATAAGTCCTTTGATGCCCTGTTTATGTTGTACCATCCGCGGGTAAAGAACTTTCTCAAAGGTTTCATTAAGGATGAGGAAGAGGCGTGCGATATGGCTCAGGATATTTTCTTCAAGGTCTGGACAAACCGGGAAAGCATTTCTAAGGTCAGTTCCCTGAAAGCTTATTTATTTCGTATGGCTCGTAATATGGTCTACGATTATTATGAACACAGCCTTGTAAAAGAGTCTTACGAACAGAAATTACAATCTTCATCCTCTGCTTATACCGACCTGATAGAAGAGGATATCTATGCAAAAGAATTATCGATACTGATCGATATTGCCATCGAACAAATGCCGGAGCAACGCCGGCGTATTTTTAAGATGAGCCGGAAAGAAGGGTTATCGAATGAAGAAATTTCACAGAAGTTGCAAATTAATAAACGGACTGTTGAAAACCATGTGACTCAGGCGTTGGCGGACCTTCGTGAAGTCGTGCGCGGAGCTTTTTTATTACTTTTTTGAAAAAAATCTCTTTTGGACTGTGTGTGCCTGCTCCTTGTCCCGTCTTCAATATAAACAGGGGATAAAATGGCGAATAAAACGATACATACATTAATCACTAAATTCTTCGGAAATGATCTTCCGGATGCAATCCAGATGTCTTTCCGGAAGTGGTTTGTCGGCGGAACCCATCAGCAGGAAAAGGAAGAGGCAATGCGGGAACTTTGGGAACAGGTTCCGGCAGAAGCAGACGGTCGGACTGTACAGGAACTGGACAGGTTACGTTATCGTATGGAAGCAGTTGGCCGTCCGGTTGTTAAGCGATCTATATATCAACAGGTTCTCCGGATTGCCGCCATATTGCTGTTACCTCTGATCGGTGCCGCCAGTGCCTGGTTTGTGATGCAGGGCGAGCCGAAGGTTATAGAGCCGGAATGGACGGAATGTTTTGTGCCGAACGGCGAGAGAAAGCATATTACTTTATCGGACGGTTCTGTGGTATGGTTGAATTCAGGATCGCTATTGGTATATGCCGCAAAGTTTGAAGGTAGCAAACGAGCTATTTACTTGAATGGGGAAGCGAGCTTCAATGTGGCTAAAGATCCGGAAAAACCTTTCATTGTAAAGACAAGCCATATGGATGTGGAGGCGCTGGGGACGGTATTTAATGTAGAGGCTTATTCGGATTCGGAATTGACCGTTGCGACACTGGAGGAAGGGAAAGTTCGTGTAAGTACTGACCTAACAGCAGATAAACCGATCATTCTTCATCCGGACGAACAGGTTGTATATAACAGTTTGTTGCGGACCGTTTCCAAAGAGGTTGTCGATGCCGGCAAAATCATGCAGTGGAAACACGGATACCTCACCTTTCAGGGGGCTTCGTTCGATTATATCGTGAAGACGATAGAAAGGCGTTTCGATGTGACGATCAATTATGAGACCGGCAAATTTGCAGGACGTAGTTTCACAATGAAATTCCGGCCGGATGAAGGCTTGAACCAGGTACTGGATATTCTGAAAGAAATGGTGAACGGATTAAATTACAGGATTAAAGATAATGTGATATACATAAACTAAAAAACGGAGGATACATTATGAAAAAAAGAACCCGGGAAGACGACGCCAATCAGAACTCCCCGGATTTGAAATCGTGGTGAACACCAATTAATAAATCGCCTGAAACAGGTGGTAAATAATATAGTATTCAACTTTAAAATCTAATTTTACAAAGGTATGGAAATAAACCTGAAAACACAATGGAATAAACTGAATAGTTTGTTCCGGGTAGCAATAATACTTTTTCTTTTCCTTTTTTCGCAATTTACGGTTATATGGTCTCAGACCATAACGTTTTCCGAAAATAGTCTGACGATCAAAAAAGCATTTGCCGAGATCGAGAAACAGACAGACATGTCGGTTGACTATGATGAATCGGTTTTGAATATTCATAAGAAGATAGAGCTTGGAACAGGTAATAAAAATCTGGATGAAACATTAAATCAGATTTTACAGGGAACGAATTGCTCTTATGTAATTAAAAATAATCATATTGTTATTTCTGCCGAGAATAAAAAGCAGGAAAAGGAGAATCTGGTGGTAACCGGGACAATCACAGATGAACATGGCGAACCGATTATCGGTGCGAATGTGATGGAAAGAGGAACAACAAATGGTTGTATCTCCGACATCGACGGCAATTATTCATTAAGCGTAAAAGGAAATTCGGTCCTTTTATTTTCCTATATCGGATATATATCCAAAGAAATAGCCGTGAATAACCAGAAGATGATAAATGTGAGATTGATGGAAGACACACAAAAACTGGAGGAAGTGGTTGTCGTAGGTTATGGTGTTCAGAAAAAGGTAAATCTTACCGGTGCTGTTTCTGTAGTGAAAGGGGAAGAGATGACTAAACGTCCTGTTACCAATGCAACTTCCATGTTACAGGGGCAAGTTCCGGGTTTGCGTGTCGTAAACGGTTCCGGACAGTCGGGTAATAATAAAGTGAGTTTACGGGTTCGCGGACAAGGCACGTATTCCGATGCCGGCTCCGATCCGCTGGTGCTGATCAACGGTGTTCCGGGAGATCTGTCAAATCTCGATCCGAATGCGATAGAAAGCATATCGGTATTGAAAGATGCCGCTTCTGCTGCTGTATATGGTGCGCGTGCGGCTAATGGTGTAGTATTGGTGACAACGAAAACAGGTATAAATAAAAAGACATCGATCAGTTATTCCGGAAACTTTGCTATTTATTCTCCGACACGTATGCTGAATGTCGTTACCAATTC
The DNA here is from genome assembly GCF_000364265.2 of Parabacteroides sp. ASF519. Taxonomy (NCBI): domain Bacteria; kingdom Pseudomonadati; phylum Bacteroidota; class Bacteroidia; order Bacteroidales; family Tannerellaceae; genus Parabacteroides; species Parabacteroides sp. ASF519. The sequence continues at coordinate 1,163,963 of NZ_AQFV02000006.1, forward strand.
CGTGGATTATATGAATTTATGGAATGAGGCTAAAGCGAATTCCGGTATTTCTTCGGGTTTGTATCCCCAGGACATTATTGACCAGTATAAAAATGCTAAACCGGGTGATCCGGAATATCCTAATTATGATTGGTTGGGCGAACATATCCACAGTACGTTCTCACATAATCACAATGTAGCTGTTTCCGGCGGATCGGATAAGATGTCATACAATGTCTCTATGTATTATGCCGATGAAAACGGAACAATGGACGGACACGGATATAAGAAGTATAATTTTACGGCAGATCTGCAAAGCCAGATAACCAAATGGATGAAATTCGGTTCGTATGTGGGGTTTATGAGAGGGGATAGAAAACGTCCTTATGAGGGAGGCACAGACGGCAGCTTTACTTCTATTTTTGCACAGGCACCCACCTATGCACCTCAACGTTCCGACGGTTCATGGGTGTACAAAGCTTATCCGTGGGAAAGTAATAACAAGAATGTGATTGCTTTGGTCGGTAATGATGCATTACGTAAAAATACGAGTTATGATGTGAATGCACAGGCCTGGTTGACAATAGATATTGTTAAAGGGTTGTCCTGGCATACAAAGGGAGCGGTTCGCATGATCGCAGAAAGAGAGAAAGAATGGCGTCCGTTGGTAAAACTTTATAATTATCACTCCGGTGAATATATGAATGAACTGGATGTGGGTGCAAAAGGTCTGAATTCGAATGATTATCATACATTCTATACTTATTTGTATTCTTATCTGAAGTATGATGTGTCAACAAAAGACCAGAATCATAATTTCGGTCTGCAATTGGGTTATTCTCAGGAAACAAATGATTATGATTGGCTGAAGGGGTATAGAAAAGATTTTCCGTTCCCATTGACAGAGATTGATGCCGGTTCGAAAGAATTACAGGAGGCAGAAGGAAATCTTGAGCAATGGTCGTTAATGGGTATTTTCGGACGTTTCAATTATAACTATAAGGAACGTTATTTGTTTGAGGCCAACTTCCGTTATGATGGCTCTTCCCGCATTAATCCCGACGACAGATGGGGTATATTCCCTTCTTTCTCTGCCGGTTGGAGAATGACAGAAGAACAGTTTATGCAGGATTTGCATTGGTCATGGTTGAATAGTATGAAGATCAGGGCTTCCTGGGGACAGTTAGGTAATCAGAATATTGGTATATACCCTTATCAGGCAGTCATGGAAAATGAGGGGAACTATACATTTGATAATTCTTCTTTGTCGACCGGTTATGCACAAACCAAGTATGCAAACCGGAATATAACATGGGAGACTACTACCGTTACTGATATAGGTTTGGAGGCAACTGTATTCAATGGTCTTAATGTTACGCTTGACTGGTATAAAAAGAAAACAAAAAATATTCTCCGGGATGCCCAGGTTACAGGGGCTTTAGGATTGGATGCACCTGTTATAAATAACGGTGAGATGGAGAATAAAGGCTTTGAAATTAATGCGCAATATGTAAATAATATTAAAGGCGGTCTTTTCAAGGGATTAAATTATAATGTAGGTTTCTATTTTGACCGTAACAGGAACAAGGTGACAAAGTTTGGTGCTGATGAAATATCCGGACATTATTTGCGTCAGGAAGGTTTGCCTTACAATTCTTATTATATGCTGGATTGTATCGGTATTTTTAGGGATGAGGATGATGTGAAAAATTCACCCAAACAGTTTAATGATAATACATTGCCGGGCGACCTGAAATATCGTGATGCCAATAATGACGGTGTGATAGATAATAATGACCGTGTAGTGATTGACGGACGATTCCCTAAATTTGAGTATGCATTTAATTTGTCTGCCAGTTGGAAGGGATTTGACGTTTCTCTTCTGCTGCAAGGTGTTGAAGGAAAGAAACATTATGTTACGGATTGGGGATTACAGCCATTCCGTCAGGGTAGTGCTCCGACAATTGATTATGTAAAATATCGCTGGACAGAGGATAATCCGGATAACGCAAAGTATCCGAGAATGTATTTTGATGATTTCGGCGGTAGCAAGAATACAAGAAAGAATTCTTACTTTTTGAAAGATGCTTCTTATTTGCGTCTCAAGAATCTGACAATAGGCTATACTATTCCTGTAGAGTTGACAAGGAAAATGTTGGTTGAAAGGATACGTATATTCTTCTCCGGTGATAATCTGGCGACAATTACCAATTATCCGGAATTGGATCCGGAAAGAGAAGAAGACGGTCGTTTTGTCGCTTATCCGCAAAATAAGATTTGTTCATTTGGTATTAACGTCCAATTTTAATTCGATATGGTTATGAAGAAAGCTAAATATTATTTGCTGCTGGCATTGGTTGTTATCATGAGCGGATGTGATGATTTTCTGGAAAAGAATCCGCCGTCCAAACCTTCGGAGAATACATTCTGGAAACAAAAAAGCGATTTGGATATGGCTCTGACCGCCTGTTACGGGACAATGACGAAATTTAGCCATGGTTATTTTTCATTCGGTACTCCTCAATGGGATAGCTTTGTTGATAATTGTCATAGTGTGGGTGAAGGAATCACTTTTGATGTATTCCAAGGGAATATAGACCCGTCAACTGTAGGCATAATTCAAGATGTATATAAAGGTTCGTATGTCGGGATTACCCGTATGAATTTATTTCTTTATCAATTGGACCGGTACGAAAATACCGACTTATCGGAAACAGAGAGAGATTTTTATAAAGGACAGGTACTTTTCCTCAGAGCATTTTATTATTCATTCTTGTATAGATGTTATGGAGATGTTCCTTTGATCCTTGAACCCCTCGATCTTGAAACACAATATCAGCCGAAAGTTGAAGCTACAAAAATCTTAGAACAGATCTATTCGGATCTGGATGATGCCATTGGACTGTTGCCGGACAATACCTATTTGGAATTACCCGGAAGAGTGACAAAAGGTGCGGCTCTTGCTTTAAAGGTCAGAATTATGTTATATGACGCATATAATGACAACGGAAAAGCTGATATTGGAAAAATGGGGAATATACTGACTGTAGCTGAGCAAATAAAAGGCTATTCGTTAAGTAATGATTTTGAAAGTATTTTTCAGGGTGCAGGGCAGGAAACGAATACGGAGATCATTTTCTCGACGAAATATCTGGCTCCCAATAATTGGCATACGAGTGATCTATGGTTTGGCGCATGGTTACGTTGTGCTCCTTTGACGAACCTGGTGAGTGAATTTGAGTTTAAGGACGGTACGCCTTTTTCTAAAGAAAGTGCTTTGTATAATCCGGAAAACCCGATCGAAAACCGAGATCCCCGTTTGGATATGTCCGCTTTTTATCAGCAATTGGTTATGGGAGATGTCGAACAGCCTGTTACGGGCGTTTTGCCGACCGGTTACGGACTGAAGAAATTTGTAACCCGCGACAAGACGCAGTATCCGATCGGGTATAATACGCGTAGTGATCAGGACTGGGTACATTTCAGATATGCCGAAATATTGCTGGCTATAGCGGAAGCAGAGAATGAAGTGAATGGCCCGACTCAGAAAGCATATGATGCGATTAACAGTATCCGTGCCCGTAAAGGTGTTGATATGCCGCCGTTACCGACAGGTTTGAATCAGACACAGATGCGCGAAAAGATACGTCATGAAAGGCGGATAGAATTAGCATTTGAAGGGCATCGCTATTTTGATCTGAAACGATGGCGTATTATTGGAGAAATTATGAATAACTTTGACGAGCCGACATTGCCATTGTATAAATCTGTATTTGAAGATCGTTTTTATTTGTGGCCGATACCGCAAAGTGAGATTGACAAGAACAATGGCGTTTTGGTTCAGAACCCGAATTACAAATAAAACAGAGATATGAATAAGTTAATCAAAAATCGCGGGCTGCTTCTTTCTTTAGGCAGCCTGGCAGTCTTTAGCAGTTGTGCCCAACAACAGCCACAGGAAGCAAAGAAGCCGAATATCGTGTTCATCTTTGCGGATGATATGGGATATGGAGATGTTTCTGCATTGAATGAAAACTCCAAGATAAAAACGACTAATATCGACCGGATTGCTAATGAAGGAGTTGTTTTTACAGATGCACATTCCAGTTCGTCTGTCAGCACACCTTCGCGTTACGGCGTGTTGACCGGACGGTATAACTGGCGTTCCGATCTCAAATCCGGTGTATTGATGGGATACAATAAGGCTTTGATCGCTCCGGACCGCCGAACGATCGCTTCTGTGCTGAGGGATCAGGGGTATCAGACGGCATGTATCGGTAAATGGCACCTCGGATGGGATTGGAATAATATAGAAGCAGGGCCGGATAGTGTGGATTTTAGCAAACCTATCTCCAACGGGCCTACGACAAGAGGTTTCGATTATTTCTATGGGATCATTGCTTCCCTGGATATGGCTCCTTATGTTTATGTGGAAAATGATATGCCGACTGCTTTGCCTGACCGGGTGACTGTGAATGACGGTATGAAGTATTGGCGTAAGGGACCGACGGCTTCCGATTTTGATCATGAACAGACGTTACCCAATTTTATCAACAGGGCGGTGGATTATATCCATGATAAATCAAAGGAAGACAAGCCTTTCTATCTGTATCTCCCGTTACCGGCCCCTCATACTCCGATCTTGCCGATCAAGGAGTACCAGGGTAAATCCGGCCTGAATCCTTACGGCGATTTTGTGCTGATGGTGGATGATATGGTTGGCAAAGTAATGAAAGCATTGAAGGATGCCGGTGTTGATGATAATACAATATTGGTATTCAGTACCGACAATGGTTGCAGTCCGCAGGCCAAGTTTGATGAACTACAGGAAAAGGGGCATTATCCGAGTTATATTTATCGCGGGCATAAAGCCGACTTGTTTGACGGCGGTCACCGTATCCCTTGTGTGGTAAGATGGCCGGCACAGGTTAAACCTCATACGGTAAGCCAGACGGTCTGTCTGACTGATTTCTTTGCAACGTTTGCCGCTGTTGCCGATTATCAGTTGAAAGATTCTGAAGGTGAGGACAGCTACAATATCCTGCCTTTGTTGTTGAATGAGAAAGAAAGTAATGTTATCCGTGAGGCTACGGTTCATCATTCGATCAATGGTGATTTCACGATCCGTAAGGGAGAATGGAAACTCTTGTTGTCTCCCGGCTCCGGCGGTTGGAGTTTTCCGAGACCGGGTACGGATGATGATGTAATTAAAACATTGCCGTTGGTTCAGTTGTATAATATGAAGGATGATCCGGCAGAAACAAAAAATGTATATGCAGAACATCCTGAGATTGTGAAAGAGTTGAAGGAGCTGATGATAAAATACGTCAGGGAAGGCCGTAGTACTCCGGGAGTCCCCCAGAAAAATGATGGTCCCGAAGTCTGGAAGCAACTAAGCTGGATAGAAGAATAAATATTTTGAATCGTTGGATAATCCCGGAAAACAGTTACTTTTGTTTTCCGGGATTTTATTAAATACAACAGCGGAAGTGGAATTATAGAAATGATATAATACAACAGGAAAGTCCTACCTTGCAAACCTTTGCGTTGATTTTTCTTGTAACTTATTTTTAAGTCAAAGATTAATACTGTATTTTTGATCGAATTATCATATCATAATAAGCACACACATGAAAAAAATCTATTCTTTTCTGCTTGGGACGATGCTTCTTACGGCATGTTCGCAAACGCAAGAAGGAGGTATGCCTTTTCAAAATACGATTAAGATTGAAGAGGGGGACAGTCAGGAACTCATCATCGAAAAGGCGGCCCATGTCGTTCCGACTCCGAACCAGTTGGCGGCACTGCAAAATGAGTTTATCGCTTTTATTCATTTCGGGCCGAATACGTTTACCCGGATGGAATGGGGGAACGGTATGGAAGATCCGAAAGTGTTCGATCTGAAGGAACTCGATACCGATCAGTGGTGTGAAGCGATGAAAGCTGCCGGCATGAAAATGGTTATTATTACCGTAAAGCATCATGACGGATTTGTCCTTTGGCAAAGCCGTTATACAAAACATGGCATTATGTCGTCGAATTTCCGGGACGGTAAAGGCGATGTCTTAAAAGACTTGTCCGCTTCTTGTCAGAAATACGGATTGAAGCTGGGTGTTTATCTTTCACCGGCCGATTTGTTCCAGATAGAAAGTCCTGACGGATTATATGGAAATCTCAGTGAATATACAAAACGAACCATCCCGCGCGAAGTGCCGGGCAGACCGTTTGCCAACCAAACGAAATTTGAGTTTGTGGTGGACGATTACAATGAATATTTCCTGAACCAGTTGTTTGAAATACTGACTGAATATGGCCCGATACATGAAGTCTGGTTTGACGGTGCACATCCGAAACGGAAAGGTGGCCAGACTTACAACTATCCGGCATGGAAAGAACTGATCCATAAACTGGCTCCGAATGCTGTGATATTCGGTCGTGAAGATGTTCGCTGGTGTGGTAACGAGGCCGGTGGAACCCGTCCTACGGAATGGAACGTAATCACTTACCAGGCAGATCCGGATACAATGACACAGTTTGCCGATATGACAGACCCCGTGCTGGGCGATCGCGAGAAACTATATCAGGCAAAATACCTGCATTATCAGCAGGCAGAAACCAATACGTCTATCCGTGAAGGCTGGTTCTACCGTGATGATACACATCAGAAAGTGAGAAGTGCCGATGACGTGTTCGATATTTACGAACGGGCTGTTGGAGGTAACTCTACCTTCCTGTTGAACATACCGCCTAACCGTGACGGTAAATTCTCTCCGGCAGACGTTGAGTCGTTGAAAGAGGCCGGTAAACGTATTCGCGAGACATACGGCACGGATTTGTTGGCTGGTGCTAAAGGTCCGAAAGAAGTTTTGGATGGAAAGAATGATACTTATTTGTTGATGAAAGAGAAGGAGTTTACCGTTAGAATGCCTTCTCCTGTCACCCTCAACCGTATCATGCTTCAGGAAGCCATTGCCACTCATAGTGAACGTGTGGAGAAACATGCGGTAGACGCCTGGATCGACGGCGCCTGGAAAGAGATTGCCGTATCGACCAATATCGGTTATAAACGTATCCTTCGTTTCCCGGAGGTGACAACTGACAAGCTTCGTTTCCGTTTGTTGGAATCTCGCTTGATTCCGGCTATCAGCCATATCTCAGCCCATTATTACAAATCTCGTCCGCCCCAGTTGAGCTTTAGACGAGATATGGATGGCAAAGTGGCTATCAAGCCTAAGTTGCAAGATTTCGGGTGGAATTCTCACGGACAGAATGCGGCTGAAAACCTGAATGTAGGATATAAGATTTATTATACGACAGATGGTACTGAACCGAGTGAAACTTCTACCGAATATAAAGAACCGGTTGTATTGGATCGTTGTGAATTGAAAGCAGTTGCTGTTTTACATGGTGAAAAAGGAGCTGTGTCCAGTGAACGACTGGGATTGATTAAGAAAGACTGGAAGTTGTCAGAGGTGAAAGGTAATCCGTTGTATCTGACTATTGACTTAGGAAAGAGTCAGGAACTGAGCGGATTGGCTTATACGCCACAGGCCGGTAAGAACTTCAAAGGAGGTGTGACCAAAGTTGTTGTCAAAGTCAGTGATGACGGACAGCAGTGGAAAACAGTGGAAAGTGTGGAGTTTGGGAATTTAGTGAACGACCCGACTAAACGTTTCCATTATTTCAAGAATACTGTTGCTGCCCGTTATGTGCGTATAGAACCTACTGTAATGGCACAGGAAGGCAAGCTTACTTTGGGTAATATAGACCTGCTCTGATTGAAATATTGTAAAAAACTTTTGATGTCTCCGGAAAACAACTACTTTTGTTGTCCGGAGACATTTTTTGTAATTAACATCTAATAATCATGAATATACGCGTTTTATTTTCTCTTCTTCTATGTTTGTGTTGTTTCGCGTGTGCGGAAACACAAAAGAAAGAATCGCTTGTCTTGTGGTATAACGAACCTTCGGAAAACTGGAATGAAGCCCTTCCGATCGGTAACGGCCGTGCCGGAGCCATGGTGTTTGGCGGCGTAGACAAGGAACAGTTGCAACTGAACGAAAACACGCTTTATAGCGGGGAACCTTCGACTGTCTTTAAAGATATCAAAATTACCCCCGAGATGTTCGATAAGGTGGTAGGACTGATGAAGGCGCAAAAGTATGACGAAGCCTCCGACCTTGTCTGCAAACATTGGTTGGGGCGTCTGCACCAGTATTATCAGCCTTTTGGCGATCTGTTTATCGAGAACAACAAGCCGGGAGAAGTATCCGGTTATAAACGTGAACTGAATATCTCGGATGCCGTCACCCGTACGGTTTTCGAACAGAACGGTGTGCAGTATGAACGTGAGATATTTGCTTCCCATCCTGACGATGTTATTATCGTCCACCTGAAAAGCAGTACTCCGGACGGCCTTGATCTGTCTCTTAATTTCACTTCTCCGCACCCGACTGCCAAACAGTCGAAAGGAACCGACCGTCTGGTTCTTCACGGACAGGCTCCGGGATATGTGGAACGCCGTACTTTTGAACAGATGGAAGCCTGGGGCGATCAATATAAGCATCCGGAATTATATGATGAAAAAGGGAACCGTAAATTCGATAAACGTGTTCTTTACGGCGACGAGATTGATAACAAGGGTATGTTCTTCGAAGCCCAGTTGAAGCCTGTTCTTCCTAAAGGTGGCGATTATGAAATAACCGATGCGGGCGTACATGTGTATAATACCAATGAAGTTTACTTCGTATTAAGTATGGCCACCAGTTTCAATGGTTTCGATAAAAGTCCGAGCCGTGAAGGCGTAGACCCTTCCGCTAAAGCTGCCGGTATTCTGGATAAAGCCCTTGCTTATGATTATAAGCAATTGAAACAACGCCATATGGCAGATTACCAGAAGCTGTTCGACCGCGTTGACTTGCAACTGCCTTCTTCTCCGGAACAAAAGGCAATGCCTACCGATCAACGTATTGCTCAGTTTGAGACGATGGGGGATCCCGATCTTGCAGCCCTGTTGTTTCAGTTCGGCCGTTACCTGATGATCAGTGGTTCGCGTCCCGGAGGACAACCGTTGAACTTACAAGGAATATGGAATAAAGATGTTGTTCCTGCCTGGAACAGTGGATATACAATCAATATCAATACCGAAATGAATTATTGGCCGGCAGAAGTGACCAACCTGTCCGAATGCCACGAACCTCTTTTCCGCCTGATCGACGAACTGGCGGTTTCCGGAGCCGAAACAGCCCGCAACATGTATAACAGGCGCGGTTGGGTAGGGCATCATAATACATCTATCTGGCGTGAATCCGTACCCAATGATAATGTGCCGACTGCCTCTTTCTGGCCGATGGTGCAAGGTTGGTTATGCAGCCATCTTTGGGAGCATTATCTTTACACGCAGGATCAGGACTTTTTGAAGAACAGGGCTTACCCGTTGATGAAAGGAGCAGCCGAGTTCTTTGCCGACTGGCTGATAGATGATGGTAACGGACGTTTGGTAACTCCTGTCGGCGTTTCTCCTGAAAACCGTTTTATCATGGATAACGGTAAACAGGGAGCTATGACGATGGGGCCGACTATGGATATGGCTATTGTCCGCGAGACTTTCACCCGTACGCTTCAAGCTGCGGAAATGCTGGGTTTGGACGAATCGCTTCAGGCTGAACTGAAAGATAAACTTCCCCGCCTGTTACCTTATCAGATCGGTGCACGGGCCAATTACAGGAATGGATGTATGATTTTAAGGAATGGGAACCGAAACACCGTCATTTCTCCCATTTGTACGGACTTCATCCCGGTAATCAGATCACTGCGGACGGAACTCCTGATTTGTTCGATGCAGTCAAACAAACCTTGATCTTGCGTGGCGACGAAGCCACCGGCTGGTCGATGGGATGGAAAATCAACTGTTGGGCCCGTTTGCAGGATGGAAACCATGCTTATAAAATTGTTTCAAACTTATTCAACCCGGTCGGTTTTGGCAATGGACGTAAAGGAGGCGGCCTGTTTAAGAATATGCTGGATGCTCATCCTCCTTTCCAGATCGACGGTAACTTCGGATATACAGCCGGTGTAGCCGAAATGTTGATGCAGAGCCATGCCGGATTTATCCAACTGTTGCCTGCCCTGCCCGATGTATGGGGCGAAGGCTCTGTATCCGGTCTGAAAGCACGTGGAAATTTCGAAGTAGCCATGAATTGGAAACAAGGTCATTTGTCAGAAGCGACGATTCTTTCCGGAAGTGGTAACGAGTGCCGGTTAAGGACTTCGGTTCCTGTTACGATTAAAGAGGGTGGTAAAGAGGTGACTACTTCTTCTCCGGTTACTTCCAACGGGAAAGAATATTACGAAACAACCTTTGCCACGGTTGCCGGAAAGAGTTACCGGGTGAATCCGGCTACTCTTTGAGGCAATCTGTAAGATCCTGAGGAATTCTCTTTTTATCGATGCTGGCATCGGTGTGAATAGCTCCCTGGGTAAAAAGTGTTTCTAAGTAATGAAACAACTGTTTCAATAGGGAGAAACAACTGTTTCATTATGATGAAACACTTCCAACAATGCAACTCTGGTAAGAGCCAATCAGAACAATAAAGAATATACAAACTAAGTAAAACTTTTATGAATAAGAAATTAACTTTATTAAGTACGGCCATGCTTTCAGCAACCAGCCTGTTTGCTGCCGATAAGAATCCCAATATCATCCTGATACTGGCGGATGACATGCGTGGAACGGCAATGGATTTCCTGGGTGTCGAGGACATACACACTCCCAATCTGGATAAACTGGCTGCCGAGAGTACCGTCTTTACGAACGCTCATATCATGGGCGGAACCTCCGGCGCAGTCAGTATGCCGAGCCGTGCCATGCTGATGACCGGTAAATATCTCTACACTCTGGAAAAGCAGGGGGCAACTGTTCCGGAAGACCATAAACTGATTGGTGAAACATTGCAGCAGTCCGGTTATAATTCCTTCCATACCGGCAAATGGCATAACGGCTATCAGGCAATGAACCGTTGCTTCAATGATGGTAAAGGCATCTACTTCGGTGGCATGTGGGACCACTGGAACGTACCGCTCTACGACTACAATGCTGATTGCGATTATAGCAATAAACGCCCTGTCGTAAAAGATTGGGCAAAAAGCAATGTCATTACGTATGAAAAAGGCGAATATATGCTCTCCGGCAAACACTCGGTAGATATCTTTACCGAAGATGCCGTCGAATATATCGAAAAACAAAAGGAAGCCGGCAAACCCTTCTTCCTCTCCGTTGCCTATATGTCGCCGCACGACCCGCGTACCATGCCGGACGAATACATGCGCCAGTACGACTTCGACAATATCCAGTTGCCACCGAACTATATGGATAAGCATCCGTTCGACAACGGCGAACTGGTGATCCGTGACGAGGTACTCGCCGCCATTCCCCGTGTGCCGGACGAAATCAAGAAACATATCATGGAATACTACGCCATGGTCACCCATGTGGACCGCCGCGTGGGCGATATCGTGAAAGCCTTGAAAGAAACGGGCGAATATGAAAATACAATTATCGTCTTTGCCGGCGATAACGGATTGGCTGTCGGACAACACGGTCTGATGGGCAAGCAGAATGTGTATGAACATAGTGTCCGTGTACCTCTGATGATTAAACAGGCAGGCAAAGACGTCAAAGGACAGAAGAGCGATAAGCTGTGTTACCTGATCGACGTTTTCCCGACTTTGTGCGAGATGGTCGGTGCGAATATCCCTTCTTCGGTAGACGGCGTGAGCCTTGTCCCCGCCATCAAAGAAGACAAACCCGTGCGCGATTATCTCTATTACAGCTATATGGATAACCAGCGTGCCGTATCCGATGGCGAATGGAAGCTGTGCGAATATAATGTAAAAGGCGTGCGTACCACCCAACTGTTCAATCTGAAGGCCGACCCTTGGGAGATGAATAACCTGGCAGGAGAAAAGAAACATGCCAAACTGATTAAGAAACTGCGCAACCAAATGACTTTGGAGCAGGAGAAAACGAAAGACAATTCGTCTTTCTGGAACGGATTTGTATTCTAAAATTACTATCTTTGCGGCTGTTTGAATAAAATAAAGAATTTAGAAATGGAAACAGTAGTAAGTGGCATCAGGCCAACAGGTAATTTGCATCTGGGGAATTACTTCGGAGCAGTAAAGAGTTTTCTGCAAATGCAGAATGAGTATAATTGCTTTTTCTTTATTGCAGACTGGCACTCCCTGACTACGCATCCGCGTCCGGAAAATATCCGTAACAGCGCGAAGACAATCCTGGCTGAATATCTGGCCTGCGGCATCGATCCCGAAAAGGCGACTATCTATATACAGAGCGACGTGCGTGAAGTGGCAGAGTTGTATCTCTACCTCAATATGAATGCCGGTATCGGCGAATTGATGCGTACGACTTCTTTCAAGGATAAGGCGCGTCAGATGCTTCATATCGACCGTGTAAATACGGCGGAAGGTGACGTGGAAAAAGAAATCTTCAACGAAGGAAACCGTCATAGCGTAAGTGCAGGCTTGCTGACTTACCCGACTTTGATGGCCGGCGATATCATCATCCACAAAGCTGTGAAAGTGCCGGTAGGGAAAGACCAGGAACAGAATATGGAGATGGCCCGTCGTTTTGCCCGCCGCTTCAATTCAACGTTTGAAGTCGATTTCTTCCCCGAACCGGCATCATTCCACCTGACAGAGAAGGCAGTAAAAGTGCCTGGTCTGGACGGTTCCGGTAAGATGGGTAAGAGCGAAGGCAATGCCATCTATCTGATCGATGATGAAAAAGCAATCAAGAAAAAGGTCATGAAGGCAGTCACCGATGCCGGTCCTACGGAACCGAACAGTGTGAAGCCCGAACCGATTGCCAACTTGTTTGCCATGATGGATATCGTTTCAACGAAAGATACATACGATTTCTTCAACGAAAAGTACAATAACTGCGAAATTCGTTACGGCGATTTGAAGAAGCAGCTGGCAGAAGATATCAACAACTTCTGTGCACCGATCCGCGAAAAGATTATCGACATCCGTTCCAACGAGGAATACATGGAGAAAGTAGCCCGCATGGGAGCCGAAAAAGCCCGCGAAAGCGCCGCTAAAACATTAGCGGAAGTCCGTGAAATTATCGGGTTCCGGCCGTATTGATTTCAGGATAGTTTAGAAGAAAAAAGAGAGGCACGCAGAGATCTATTCTGTGTGCCTTTATAATATGGTGAAACCTCCTAATAGGTCTTCAACTTGCTCTTTTAGTTTCGGCAGATTTTTGTTAACTACTCCCCAGATAATGACGTTGTCGACTTTATCATAGCCATGAATTACAAAGTTACGCAGGTCAACAATCTTTCTGGCGTCATCTATCTGAATGTCGGGTTCCATATCTAATATGTGCTTTGCTGCTTCACCGATAATTTCCAGTTCCCGTTCTACTGCTCTACGCAATAGTTTGTTTTGTTCATAAGCGAAGAAATCTCTTTTCTCACCCAGATACTCCTCGATCGATGAGATCGATTGTTGTATATCATATAGATATTTCTGAATACTACGCGCCATAAAGAAGCTGTTTTGTCTGTTCTACATCGGCAATAAAGAATGGGTTTGAGAGTGAACGATGAGTGACAAGATCGATTTTCCTTCGAAACAACTCTGTTAGTTTATTATGTAAAAGAAAATAATTATCGGTATATTCTTCAATAGAAATATCCGGCTCGAACTCTATCAGTAGGTCGATATCGCTTTTTTCGGTAAATCGGGGTGTATTTACCGAACCAAAAGCATAAAGGCTTTTTACTTTATACCGCCGACAAAGCTCCTTTAGAGCTTCCAGTTTATTGTGTAAAATGTGGTTCATACTACCTCCTGTCTTTTTTGTTACACAACAAAGATAACAATCTTGCAATAAATCGTGCTGGATTTGATAATAGATTAACTATCCTTTAGCCCATAATTTCTTAAATATGTGATAAAGATGTTGAAATTATATCTGACTATCAAGAAATCTGCTTTACTTTGTGGCGAATAGTTACAGATAGCAAACGTATGGCAATCATTTCCAGCGGAGAGTTTGAACAGTATTTCAGGGATTTGTATAAACCTCTGTGCTTGTTTGCACTCCGTTTCACTGAACGGTTAGATGATGCGGAGGATATTGTACAGCAAGCCTTTGCCGATGTATGGGATAAGAATATCAATAATGTGTTGATTGAGAATCTTAAATCCTATATGTACCAGGCAGTACGCAACCGTTCCCTGTCGCTGGTGACTCAGCCGGTCGAATTGCAGACTACCGACCAGTTTCCGGATATGGAAGACTCGTCGGAAGAGGAGCAGATGTATAATGCCGAACGCGATGCCCGGCTGTGGAATGCTATCGACGGTTTACCTCCCGAACGCAAAAAAATCTTTTTACTTTCCAAACGCGACGGCCTGAAGTACCAGGAGATTGCGGAAGAACTGAATATCTCAATCAAGACGGTTGAGAATCAGATGGGTAAGGCTTTGAAAGCGTTGCGGGAAACAGCTGTGCGTATCTATAACTTTCTCTTGGGGCTGGCGTGACCTGAGAAAAAAGTTTTATCCGGAGTAGGGGTTTTTTCCATTAACTCTGTCTTAGAGACAAAAGGTATTACAAATTTTTGTTTCACTAAGAATGAGAGAAATGATGATGAAGAAGATTACATCTTGCGTGATGTTGATGATGATGTTGATGTGTGTGACGGAGGTTAGTGCACAATGGTCTGTAACTCCTGAGGCCGGAATGAATGTGACGAAGTACAAGGATTCGCCTGCTGCTGTCGGTTTTAAAGCCGGTGCGGCTGTGAGTTATACTTTTGGTTCAGGATTGTTTTCACTTCAATCCGGCCTGTATTATGTACAACGCGGAGCGGGGAAAAGTTCATACGGAGGAGCTGTAGGTAAAGCAATGGATAAAGATGGAAATTGGAATGACTGTTATTTAAGTTTCGCCTCAAGGAATTCGGATATTATATGGCAAATGGACGGCTACTACGGTTTTTATGGACAAGGAGGAAGTTTAAGCCTTCCAACCGATATGCGAATAGAGCGAATTTATGTGAATGAAGGAAGTACTCGTCGAGATTATTTGCAATTACCGGTACTTGCCCGCTTTAATTGGAAAATTGGAGATGATATAAAAATGCATGTCGCAGTCGGTCCTTATCTTGCTTATGGCATTGGAGGAAAGTACAAGTCAAAGTTTTTGGAAGTATCCGAAAAAGGTACATGGCATGTAGATGAGTCTGTTAATCCGTTCAAAAACAGCAGTCTTCAACGTTTTGACTGGGGGCTTGCGCTGAATGCCGGAGTTGATGTGAAACGCTTTTCCTTTAATGTCGCTTACGATATGGGATTGGGCAAGCAGTACGAATATGAAAATGTAGCTTTAAACTATCATACTGTAAGCTTTACAGTAGGATATAGGTTTTAGAAAATAATATATATGAACAACGAGCAGGAACATAAACTGGAACAACGCATTCGTTTCGTAGCGAAACACTACGAGGAAGGACGTCTGGATACTGATAAGGCTTGGCAAAAGTTTGCCGGCAAGCATCAGGTGCGCCGTACGGTCTCTTTCCGTCGCTACTGGATGGCGGCTGCGTCGGTGTTGTTGCTGCTCATTGGTTTTGGTACTTATTTTATGACCGATCGTAATTCTCCCGAATGGGTTGCTGTTACGACCGAACCGGGACAAATCATGGAAGTTTACCTGCCCGACAGCACATTGATTTCGATGGCTGGTAATTCTTCTATCCGATATGATAAAAAAGCTTACGGAAAGGAACGGCGTGTAGTGGAGATGAAAGGAAAAGCCTTTTTCCAGGTGACGCGGAATGAAGCACGCCCCTTCTCTGTATATACTGAACGGACGGAAGTCACCGTGCTCGGCACCAGTTTTCAGATAGATGAACAGCCGGACGGGACGGATGTGGATGTGATGACCGGTAAAGTCAGCTTTGGCGTTACCGGCAGTGAAACGGACAAAGTGATATTAACCGCTGGAATGTCGGCCTCCTATTCTATGGAAAGTAAAGGAATCACGATACTGGAAGAAGAAGACCTTAATACCCTGTCGTGGAAAACCCGGCAGTTGCGCTTCAACGACACCCCGTTGGAGAAGGTGGTCAGCGATCTGAGTGAATACTATCAGGTGAATATAATCAATAAAGCAGAAACTCCGAATCTGAAACTGACGGCCACTTTCAATGATCTTCCGCTGGAAGATGTTTTATTGGTTATCAACCAGACACTCGATACCCGCCTGGCTCCTGACCCCAATAAATAAGTAATCTATGGAACGTATATGGATATTGCTGACAGGGCTTCTTATGCTTTTTTCCCAGGTAAAAGCCGGGGAAGAAGCCTTTGTTGTCGATCTTCCGGTGGAACCGACGCCTACGGTTACGATGGACAAACGACAGGTCCCTTTGTTGGAAATCTTACAGGAACTGGAAAAGCAAACCGGAATCTTTTTCTCCTATGAATCGTCTCTGCTGGATGAGTTTCCGAAAATCTCATTCAAGGCACAGGACGAATCGCTTTCCTATTGCCTGAGAAGATTATTTTCCACCTTACCTCTTACTTACCGGCAGACAGGGCAGATCGTGATACTGAAACGGAAGCCGCGGCTGTATACGATCAGTGGCTTTGTCCGCGATTCGGTGTCGTATGAGAGTCTGATCAATGCCAATGTCTTTGAACGTAAATCCAGAACCGGTACGACTACCAATAATTATGGTTTTTACAGTATCACGCTTCCACCCGGAAAAGTAACCTTGCGGGCCTCTTATGTCGGATACGAAGCGAAAGAGGTTACATTTGAATTGTCTTGCGATACATTGATAGATATACCTTTGCTTTCATCGAGGGCATTGGGCGAAGTGGTCGTGGAGGGGCTGAATCCCCGATCGGAGGTATTAAGCACGCGAACCGGGGTTGTGGAGGTGCCTGCCCAGCGCATCAAGTCGATGCCCGCCCTGCTGGGGGAGACGGATGTGGTGAAAACCCTGCAACGACTGCCCGGTGTTGCAGTGGGGACCGAAGGGATGACCGGACTTCATGTCCGGGGAGGTGATGCGGATGGGAACCTCTTTTTGCTGGATGGCAATCCGGTTTATCACACCAACCATCTGCTCGGTTTCTTTTCCGCCTTTAACCCGGATGCCGTCAAAAATGCAACATTTTATAAAGGAAGCTTTCCTGCCGAATACGGAGGAAGGCTTTCGTCCGTAGTAGACGTAAGGACCAATGATGGCGACCGGTATGAATATCATGGTAATCTTTCGATTGGTCTGCTGGCTTTGCGGGGCAACCTGGAGGGGCCTATCGTAAAAGGAAAATCCTCTTTCAATGTGTCTGTCAGGCGTACCTGGATGGAGCTGATTACCTGGCCTTTGCTGAAAGCTCTCAACAGCGGGGAAGAGAAGAAGATCAGGGGTGGTTATCATTTCTTCGATATGAATGCGAAAGTAAACCACTCCTTTAGTGACCGGACACGTGGTTATATGAGTTTTTATATGGGAAGCGACAGTTATCTGAACGGAGAGGAGAAAGACGAAGAAGATCGTGTAGGTAAAGATTTCCGTTGGCGTTGGGGAAACCTGATCGGTTCGGCCGGGATCAGCCATGTGTTCAGTAATAAATTGTTTGCTACGTTTACGGCAGGCTATACGCGTTATCGTTCGCATATCCAGCAGGATAAGGAAGGGTATACTTTATCGCCCAATCGGAAGGACCGGCAGTTATTCAGCCAGGAAAACCATTACCGTTCGGCGATGGAAGATGTCAGCCTGCGTGCGTCTTTCGATTATCGTCTGCATGAGAAACATCGTCTGAAGTTCGGGGGAGACTATCTTTTCCATAATTTCCGTCCGGAGCAGAATACGATGAAGAGTTTATACAAAGATTCTGTCAAATCGCAGAAGACCAATACGGTCTATGCAAACTCGCTGATCCGCGGTCACGAAGTGTCTCTGTTTGCGGAAGAAGAGATGCATGTGATAGAACGCCTGACCGCTAATGTCGGTTTGCGTGCAACGACCTTTCATGTGCAGGGGGAGACTTATTTCTCTTTGCAACCTCGTTTATCCGCCCGTTATTTGCTGGCGCGTAATTTATCGGCAAAACTGTCGTATACGAAAATGAACCAGTATATCCATTTGCTTTCCAATTCTTATATCAGCCAGCCTACGGATATTTGGGTGCCCGTTACCCGTAATATCAGGCCGATGAATGCCCACCAGTTTACAGCAGGTCTTTATTATACGTTACACAGGCAGTATAATTTTTCCGTGGAAGGATATTTCAAGCGGATGAATAATCTGATAGAATATAAAGACCGCATTCCGGTCGGTACGGATTATTCTAACTGGGAAGAGCGGGTTGGTATGGGATATGGTCGTGCGTATGGCATGGAGTTGATGGCCCAGAAAAAGTCCGGACGCCTTTCCGGTTGGATCGGTTATACGTTGTCCTGGTCTGACCGCCGGTTTCCGGACGGTAGTGTGAACAAAGGGCGCCGTTTCCCATCCAAATATGATAATCGCCATAAGGTTGATCTGGTGGCAACTTATAAAATTTCCCGTAAAGTAGAGTTGACTGCCGCCTGGATGTTTGCCTCTGGTAATCATATTACTATCATGGATCAGATCTATCATGGAGGAACCGGGCAGACCGACCATGGCTATATGCAGGGAGAAGACGTTATACTAAAGGAGGGCGAAGGTGTCGCTTATGCTGCCAGTTCGCGTAATAACTATCAACTATCACCTTATCATCGTCTTGACCTGGGGGTGAACTTTTATCGTTATAAAAAGAAAGGACGTCTGGGAGTCTGGAACCTGAGCCTTTGCAATGCGTATCTCCATCCGAATCCGTTTTCTGTGAGAACTCATTATTATATGGACGGTGAGACAGGAAAGAAAAATATATATCTGGAACAATCCATCCTGTTTCTGTTCCTGCCTTCTGTGTCTTATACTTATAAATTCTGATCGTTATGAAAAAGATATTATTGTTCCCGTTGTCTCTGCTGCTATTATTCATATGTCTCTCGTGTACACGCGATGTGATATTAAAACTTGACCCTGCACCTCCAGTGTTGGTACTGAATGCGTCCATAACGCCGGAACGGGAAGTGGCGGCTTTTTTGTCAAAAAGCTGGTTTTTGCTGGATAGTGTCCCGGAATATGATTTACCGGAAGAAGGGGTGAAGGTTGATGTTTACGTGAATGAGACTTTCCGGGGAACCATGCAGCGATCCGACGATCCGGCCGATAGCACGGCATATAAAGGGCAGTTCAGACTACCGGGTTGTCACGTGCAGGCTGGTGACAAAGTACGGCTTGAAGCCCAGGCTCCGGGATTTGATCCGGTAAAGGGTGAAACCATTATTCCTTCAAAAACAGATATATTATCACTCGATACAGCCAGTGTGATTACCTCTGATTATAGTTCGGCGCGTACGCGGATATATCTGACGTTGAAAGATGATCCTTCTGTCCGGAATTATTATCGTTTGGTGGTGGAACGTCTGGTCGAATATCGTAAAGGGGATAAGGTGATGTGGGTAAGTTCATTTAACGATAATTGGGGAGACTCTGTAATTTCCGGTGACAGTGTAGAGGTCGTAATTGTATCTTATGACTTCAGGCTGGTTTATGATGATCCTGCATTTCAGCAAGGCATTCCATCTCCCGCTCTGGAGGAGTATGACGGGACTTATTGCCGGGGTGTTTTATCCGATGAGATGTTTGATGGAAAAGAGTACACGTTGACCAGTTCCTTTTTCCCGGAAAGTTCTTTTAAGAATGATTCGATAGAAGCTATTGTACATTATGATATCCATCTGATGTCTATTTCGGAAGCTTATTATAACTACTTGAAAAAGATTCGCGGTTTCTCTATCTCTTTAGGAGATGCTTTTCTGGATGGTTTGCTGGAACCGACTGCCGTTTATTCAAACGTAACCGACGGTTTCGGAGTAGTGACAGGTTATCAGATTTCCACACGCCGCCTTACAATGCCTTTCGGTGATCGGACGCACGTGTGGTACTAGGTTGTATCCATCTGATTGAGATTTTTAGATCTTCGAACTATGTAATTTTTTATAGATCTCGATACGGGCTTCTCTCTCTGCCTGTGTCAGACTGGCCGGTAATTCAATAGTTGTTCGCGGACCTACTGAAACGAGTATTACCTCGCCAATGCTTTTTTTATACTCTTTCAGTGAATTTTCAATTAATTGATTGGCCTGATTCCTGTCTGACCGCATGTTGATTTCCCTTTTCATACTTTTGTCTATTTAATATTAAGTGATATCGTCTTCCGGATTTTTATTTTCCGGTTCGTTCTCCAAAGATATATTGATTGCATTCATTCCCTTCAAACCACGTTCCAGGTCGAATGTAACAATATCACCTTCTTCAACCTTTGAAAGTAAATTGTTTACGTGGAAAAAGTATCTTTCACCTCTTACCAGTTCTTTGATAAAACCGAATCCTTTGGATGTATTGAAGAAATCGACTTTACCTTTTAAAACGACCGGTTCCTCTTTTTCCTTTTTAGGTACCGAGATCAGTATTTCTTCCTGGTTGATCTCTTCTTTTTTGATATTTTCCGCGGGCGGGGTTGAAGTAATTACTCCATTCTCATCGACATAAGCAATCATATCCTCGAAACTGCTTGCCTTGCCGGATAACTTCTTTTCTTCTTTTTTCTTTTGCTTTTCTGCTCGTTTAGCGAGTCTTTTCTTTTCATTTTCACGTTTGTCAACTGTCATTGATCTTGCCATATAACTTTTTTTATAAGATAAATACTAAGTGGAGTGAGGAGTATAATTAAAGGAGAGACCTGCTTAAAATGATAAGGAGAACTATGCAATAATGATTTATATCTCTAACTCTTCTACAAAGATAAGCAAAAAAGGGGAATATTCCTAGGTTTAATTTTTTTTGTCTTACCTGATAGGGGTATTTCCGGAAAATCTGTCTTAAAAACAGATATCAACAAATAACAAGATGAAGAAAGTATACCCTGCAAAACAATTTGCCCGTGTTACCTTGGTAGTAATGATGATGATTTTTAGTTTGTCCGGCCTTCAGGCACAGACAAATAGAGTGGATGAAACACGGATGGTTACGTTGAACATGCAAAAGGCCTCTGTTCGGGAAATCCTGGACGAAATCCAGAAGCAAACCGGAGTAACCTTTTCTTACGAATCATCTTTGTTGAGTGGACTTCAGAAAACAACGTTCCGTGCGGATGATGAAGCACTGACGGATTGCCTGACGCGTTTGTTCGCGAATCTTCCGGTAGTGTACAAGATGACAGGAAACGTAGTGGTTCTGAAGCGTAAACCCAAGCAGGTAACGGTCAGTGGTTTTGTGCGTGATAAAAGATCCGCCGAATCTCTGATCGGGGCCTCGGTTTATGAAGCCCATAGTCGTGTGGGAACAGCTTCCAATAATTTCGGTTTTTTCAGCCTGACACTGCCACCAGGGAATATTACAATTCGTTCTTCTTATATTGGTTATACCAGTCATCAGCATATTCTTAACGGACTTGAGCGCGATACAGTGCTTACTATCGAACTGGAGCCTTCGGCTTCGTTGCAGGAAGTTGTCATAACCGGACAAAGTAATGACAAGCAATCTGTGCTAAGTACCCAGATGGGAGCATTGGAAATTAATCAGCAAACGATCCGCTCTACTCCCGTAATGTTTGGGGAGGCTGATATTATCAAGACTTTGCAGTTGACGCCAGGCGTGTCGGCCGGTACGGAAGGAACGGCAGGAATGTATGTCCGTGGCGGTAATGTGGATGAAAACTTATTCCTGATCGATGGTAACCCGGTGTATCAGATCAATCATATCGGCGGTATCTTCTCGGCATTTAATCCGGAAGCGATCAGCGGTATGGATTTCTTCAAATCCGGTTTCCCCTCGCGTTATGGCGGACGACTTTCGTCTGTAGTGGATGTGCATACAAAAGAGGGTAATATGAAGGAATATCACGGTAGTGCTTCAATTGGCTTGATTTCCGGTAATCTAAATTTCGAAGGGCCTATCATAAAAGACCGTACTTCTTTTAATATAGGTTTGCGACGTACCTGGCTGGATGTACTTTCAGCTCCGGCTGTAGCTATCGCCAATAAGATAACGAAGAAGGATGGAACACGTCTGCGGGCCCGTTACGCTTTTCATGATCTGAACCTGAAGGTGAATCATATATTTAACGACCGTAGCCGTATGTATCTGAGTCTTTACAATGGTAATGATGTGTTGAAAGGAGGAAGTACAGATTTCCCGGATCAAGATAGTGACAATAATTATAATTATGATTCCGATGTATCCCTCCGTTGGGGGAATATCATGGCTACTGCCGGTTGGACTTATGTGTTTAATAACCGTTTGTTTGGTAAAGTGTCAGGAGTTTTTACCCGTTATCATTCCAGATTGAGGAATACAGAACACGATGTGGTAGGAAACGAAGGAGATGAGGATTATTCTGATTCGTTCAGGGAGAATGAAACAAATACGGGTATTACAGATTTTGGGTTGCGCACTTCATTCGATTATCTGCCGGCATCTGCTCATCATATCCGTTTTGGAGGTGATTATCTGGTACACCGTTTTCATCCGGAATACAATCGTTCGGTAGCTTATGAAAAGAATGAAGAAACATCGGTCGAGATAGGACAGGAATTTGCAAACGATTTGTTGTGGGGGCATGAAGCCGGAGTCTATGCCGAAGATGACTGGACATTATCGTCTGCCGTAAGATTGAATGCCGGATTGCGTTTCAGTCTTTTCAATGTGCAGGGAAAGACTTATACCGGACTGGAACCGCGGGTATCTCTTCGTTGGTTGCTGGATGATAATCTGAGTTTTAAAGCTTCTTATTCCCGAATGAATCAATATGTTCATCTGATTAGTAATAGTTTTATCAGTTTACCGACCGATGCCTGGATGCCGGTTACACGAAAATTGAAACCGCTGATAAGTGACCAGGTCTCTGCCGGTTTCTACTACAATCTTAATAAAGAATATAATTTCTCTGTCGAAGGATATTATAAAACATTGGATAATCTGTTGGAATATCGTGACGGACATACCTTTACTCCTTCCTTTGTCAATTGGGAAGACAAACTGACGGCTGGTGAGGGAAGTTCTTATGGAGCAGAATTTATGGTGCGTAAAGAAACCGGTCGTACGACGGGTTGGGTGGGTTATGGTCTGTCCTGGTCCGACCGACAGTTTGACGAACTGAATCAGGGAGCACGTTATCCGGCTCGTTTTGACAACCGGCATAAATTGAATATAGTGGTGATGCATAAGATATCTCCTAAAGTCGAACTTTCTGCAGCCTGGTCGTATGCTTCCGGAAACCATGTGACGTTATCTTTGGAAAACTATTATGAAAATGGAACAGGTTCTCCAACGAATAATGATAACCATTATATGGATGCAAGCGAGTCAATCGATTATTACGAAGGACGAAATAATTATCAGTTGCCAGCCTATCATCGACTCGATTTAGGAATCAAGATATATCGTCCTAAAAAGAAAGGGCGGATGGGTATCTGGACAGTTAGCATATATAATGTCTATTCCCGCATGAATCCTTTTATGATTTATAAAAGTGATAAGACGGTTCCTGATCCAGGCAGTTCTTACGGTAAGAATGTACCGGTCTTTAAAACTATTGGAATAATGCCTATAATTCCTTCTATTTCTTATACCTATAAATTTTAATGATTATGAGTATGCATATGAAACATATATTTCTTTTAGCTCTTCTTTTATTAGTTACTTCCTGTATGAAAGAGATTGATCTGGAGCATTTACGTCCGGAGCCTAAGCTTGTATTGAACTGTGTCATTATACAGGACAAACCGATAATTGCTTCCTTGTCACGTACTTGGTTTTACACGGAGGGCGGAGTTAACCTTCTTATGGAAAACGCGGATGTCAAGTTATACGTAAATGACCGTTTTGTAGAACAGTTATCATTTAATCTAAATGCGTATAATTATAATACATTTGGAGGCTATGTAGCTACTTATGTCCCGGTTGTCGGAGATAAAATACGTATTGAAGCGAAAATGGATGGGTATAAACCGGTTATGGCAGAAGATGTAATACCGGGTCCTCCTACATTACTTAATTTTGCAGTGGAAAATTATTATAATCAGAATCCTTATTATAGCTATTTTCAGGAACGTTTGAAAGTTACATTCCGGGATGATCCCTCTGCTGGAAACTGCTATCTTATTCGTTTTACCAGAGGCTATCCGGAGTATGATTATGTGGGAGACGACTGGGAGAAAACGGAGGTTTACAAGGGGGCTTATAAATGGTATTCGCAGTATGTTGATTTTGCTTCTGAACCGATATTTGCAAATAAAATTACTATTCTGGATAAAGTAATGGGAAATGACTGGTTGTCTGGCGGGCAAGGACGGCCTTTTTCGGATGAATTGTTTAACGGGAAGGAGTATACAATGAAGTTGGATAATGGTTATTCTTATTCATCTGAAAGTTCTGAGCCTATTATGCCGGATTCAATGAGGGTTTATCTATACGCTATATCTGAATCTTATTATAAATATATGTTAGCTTTGGCTTCCTTACAAGACGAATCATTGAATAACGACCTTGCGGATATTGGTCTTGCCGAACCGGTTCGTGTATTCAATAATATCGAAGGAGGAGTAGGCATATTGGGAACAGCTTGTGTGGATAGTCTCACTGTTGCTATTCCCAATAAAGTTTTGCCGGATAATGATTAGAGATCTACGTTCCTTAATTTCAACTTTTGACACATCATCTTGTATTGTTTATTCTTGTCAATCAGCTCGTTGATCTTTGCCACGGAAGTGGCAGAACGCAGACCGTCTTCCGGGGTATTCATACAATAATCAACCAGTATTTCTACAGTAGAAACTGCTACATGCATCCGGGTGTCGCTGGATGCATAATATATAAATATCTTTCCATCTTCATCGGCAATCCATCCGTTGGAAAATAGCACATTCGACACATCCCCGATCCGTTCTCCCCCCCACGGAGCGAGGAAGTAGCCTCCAGGCTGTGCGATGACTTTGGTCGGATCTTCCAGCGATGTCATGTACAGATAAAGTACATAGCGCAATCCGGCAGCACATCCCCTGACTCCGTGGGCCAGATGTAACCAGCCCGCCGGAGTCTTGATAGGATGTGGTCCCTCCCCATTCTTGACCTCTTTGATTGTATGATAGTGGCGTTTGTCTATAATTTGTTCAGAGAGAATAGACGCGTTTGTTATATCATCGATCAGGCTCCAACCTATGCCGCCACCGCTACCGGCATCGATAAAGCCATCCTGCGGACGGGTATATAATGCATATTTCCCATCCACGAATTCCGGATGCAGCACAACATTGCGTTGCTGGCTTTTCGATTTCAGATCGGGTAACCTTTCCCAGTCGATCAAATTTTTGGTACGGACAATCCCGGCTTTGGCCACAGCCGAAGACAGATCACCCAGGGCAGCTGTCCGGTCATGCCGTTCACTGCAAAAGATACCGTATATCCACCCGTCTTCATGTGCCGTCAGGCGCATATCATACACGTTGGTTTCTTCCGGGTCGATATCCGGCAGATTGACCGGACGTTCCCAAAACCGAAAGTTATCTACCCCGTTCGGACTCTCGGCAATGGCGAAGAACGATTTGCGGTCGAATCCCTCTACGCGTACCATCAGCAGGTATTTACCGTTCCATTTGATGGCACCTGAATTCATACAGGCATTTACCCCGATGCGTTCCAGGCAATACGGGTTGGTTTCCGGATTCAGGTCGTAACGCCATTCGAGCGGCACATGTGATGCTGTAACGACAGGGTTTTTATAACGTGTAGCGATGCTGCGGGGAGCATCCAGAGGGACATTCTCTGCAGATAGAAGCATTTCGTGTTGTATCTGCAACTTTTCGATCGTATCTGAGAAATTGATTTCCATTATCGTATTGTTCTTTATTTATCTATGTAATTTACCGGTATGCGGCAATGTGTTCTGTTCTATTCGATCTCCGGACGGTCGCCTTCGCCACCATCGCCGGGAGTCGTATCTTCCGTTTCGGGCGAAAGTTCGATCCATTCCAGTTCGTCGCTGTCCACCAGGGCACGACTGTAATTGCCGCCTGCCATTTTCGTACGTTCGGGAATAAATTCAACGTGGACGGCTTTTACCTGTTTGGCGAAGTTGAAATCCTTGATATCTTTTACGCCTACCGTGTTAAGGGTGTAGCGGAAATAGCCCAATCCTTTGATATGAACGCTCTTGCCTTGTGCCATACGAGTGTGCATCACACCGGCGATATCGCCAAGTACGGCCTGAACGTCCGAGTTGCTGACTGTGGAGATTTTCGCCAAGTCTTTGGCAATCGTTTCCGTTTCTACTGGCTTACCTTGCACGATGGCGCGAGGGTAATGCACTTTTTGTTTTGAGTTGTACGCTTTCTTGTAGAATGGCATAGCTTTTTGTTTTTTAATTAATAAATATGTTAATTTCTCGATACGCCGTATTGACGCGCTCAATACGTCATATTGACGTCCTCAATACGGCGTATTGAGAATGGCAGTTCGGAATAATGTTTTAAAGACCTTCGGGATAGAGGGAGATGCGGTTGGCACGGTGGAAAGCCAAATAGTTGGGTACTGAAAAATGAAATTCAGAGATAACCTCTTTGGTCTTGTAATCTACTTCAATGATTCTGCCTCCACGTCCATTGACTGTAGGAGTACCAACTCCCGGACAAAATAACACATGGTTCGTTTTCGGAAGATAATCTGTTGAAGATACTCCCATGGCGAAACAGGATTTTCCTCTTTCTTTCCCATATTCCCATACTTGTTGTATTGTTTTTTGCTCTTCATTAATCTTGTATTCAACGGAACGTGTATACGCTTTTTCCCTGTCTTTATCGTAGGTCTGGTAGTTACGGTAGAAACCATTGTCAAGGAGCAATATATTTCCGTTAGGCATGAATACGGGACAATGTTGTCCCCAGCACCATTCGAAATCATCATGATTCTTTTCTCCGTTAAGGATTTCTATATCTGCTATCTTCTCGCCCTTTGCATCTAAAGGCTTCAGAAGGGTGAGCGAATTTTTCCATTCTTTATGAGGTGTCATAATCCATTTAAGCTGATTGTTTCGGGTCAATTTGGCGACTCCCTGATAGCGACAGGACACGATGATGCAATCATCGTCTTCTGAATAAATGACAGCATTACCATGAGCCCAGTTACCAAAAACCGCGATCGTGTCACCTGCCGGAACAAAAGTCTTACGAGTTTCATCCAGCGACTTTTTTAGATCCCATTCATTGACAATGGCACCGGTTTCATTGTCTACTTCCACCACATAGTCGTAAGTCGTTACTTTCCCGTCTTGTCCAATGCTGCCATCTTTACTAGCTGTAGCAATCAGATGGCCGTTAGGTATTTCA
The DNA here is from genome assembly GCF_000364265.2 of Parabacteroides sp. ASF519. Classification (NCBI taxonomy): domain Bacteria; kingdom Pseudomonadati; phylum Bacteroidota; class Bacteroidia; order Bacteroidales; family Tannerellaceae; genus Parabacteroides; species Parabacteroides sp. ASF519. The sequence continues at coordinate 1,191,474 of NZ_AQFV02000006.1, forward strand.
ATGACATCATGATGGAATGAATATCCTTTTTCTTGTATGTTCCATGTATTTAGTATATTGCCGACCATGTCAAACTCCAGGATTCTTCCTGTCTTTACATCTCCGCAGTAGAAATTTCCTTTCTTGTTTCGTTTTAAGCCGGTATGGGCTGTTATTCTCATTTCCGGATGATCTTTCAGGCGTAACAGCCACCGGATATCGCCATAGTTATCTATAATGAACGGGCGATGTGTATCGTATTCGTTGTCTCCCAAGAAATTGATTAATGTCACTCCGGGCTCCATTTTTTCTCGTTGAGCGATAATCATTGATATTTGGGGATATTGGGTGTTAAGTTGCAAGTCGGGGACTGTTATCTTGACTGAGTCGGTCAGTCGTACCTTTCCCTGCTTGTTTGTTTGGGTGATATAGACCGTATTGGTATGATTCTCATATAGACCGTGTACGTTTACCCGGTATGCAGAGCCGTATTTCTTGAATGTATGTGACAAGTCGGCACCATCGTGTTTTCCCTTGACACAGACGGTCAGGTAACCGCTTGTCGGTAAAAGCAAATTGAGCTCTGCACTTAAAGGGGCATAGCCGGTAGGATCGAGTTTGATGTTTTTATCGCTAAGATGGAAAGAGGTTCCTAAGGTCGGAATCTCCAATATCGTGTTGTCTGCGAAAAGCAGTGTTGTTTTCCAGTTGTCAATGTCGGGTGTTAGTTGAATAATTTTATGGTAGGGGATAACTAACGTGTCTGTTTCAAAATAGAAAAGGTGTTTATCCTCATTTTGTTCGGTTTTTATTAACAGGCTGCCTTCTTCCATTAATGAACGGATAGTCGTTATTTCTTCACCTGTTTCTGTTTCCAGAGAATCAATCTCTTCGTTACATCCGGTACATACTCCCAGTAAAAGAGCAAGCAGGACCGTTCTTGTGTTATGGATATATTTCTTCATGCGATTATTTTCTATTTACAGACAGAAAGGGGAAGGACACGCACTGTGTTTGTCAGGGTGTCACTTCCCCCATAGCTATTCTATTCAATTATTTCGGTTTATCTCCACATCGGATGCTGTTCGATAGCTTCATTTGTATTCAATTCATTTTGCGGAATAGGCAAATAGAAATGTTTCGGCTGGAAGTTCTCTGCACCTTGTTTTTTGTTTTTGACGAAAATCTGCTTCATCTCTTCGTAAGAATACCAGCGTTTCAAGTCAAAGAAACGGTGACCTTCAAAGAAGAATTCAAGTTCGTTTTGATGAACCATTTCTTCCCACAATTCATCGGCTCCGTTCCAAGTCTTTTTCGCAAGTCCGGCACGGTCGCGAATACGTGTCAGGTCAGCAGCTGCTTCTGCCAGTTTATTGGTTTTGATACAGGCTTCGGCATGTAGCAATAATACTTCGGCAAAACGCATCACACGCAGGTTGTTATTCTGGTTTGCCTGGTTGTACATGCTGTTTGCTTCAGCTTCGTTTTTGTAGAAATTGGTGAATTTCTTGATCAAAAAACGACCGGGTTTACCACTGATGGTCGGGTAATCGGGTTCGCCTCTTAAACGTTTGGTAGCACAAGCCTCCCATATCTCATCAAAAGACATATCTCCGAACCATGCACCATCTTCTACGGTCGTTTCATAATCAGAATGTTTCCAGAAGAAACTGGTGTACATACGTTTGTCGAAGCGGGTATCGGAACCTGCCGGACGTTCTTCGACGATGAAATCATCAACGATTGAAGCTGTCGGCATCCATTTGAACCAACCACCTGTTCCCTGTGGACCTGCGAAATTAGGAATTACCCAGCCTTGTGTATCGTTGGGCCCTTCAGCCCCCCAAGTACCTGAACCGTATTTTCCTTCATATACGAGTTCAAATATTGATTCTTTGTTTAACTCTGTATATTCGGTGAAGTTGTCTTCGAAATTTTCAGTCAAGTCATATGTATAAGGGCTTTGCATGATTGTTTTCAATTCAGCTTCTCCTTCTTCGTATCTTTTTAGATAGTTGTATGTCTTACCCAGGTAAGCGATAGCAGTTCCTTTGGTTACACGACCAGCCTCATCGGAAGGACGGGTGATCGGCAAATATTCTTTGGCTGTTTTGAAGTCAGCTTCAACTTGTTTCCATATATCAGCTTCCGGAGAACTCGGCTTCATGGTTTCTTCCAAACTTTCAGCAGCAGAAACCAGACGCAGAGGAACATCACCAAAGTTGGTAACCAACAGGAAGTAAGCGTAACCTCTTAAGAAACTGGCCTCTCCAATCAGTTCGTTCATTTTAGTCTGATCCATATTCACTTTATGAATATTGTTTAAAAGGACATTGGCACGATTGATTGTGTTATAAATTCTGCCGAAATCACTTTCTGCGGTATTCGGAGTGTTGGTGAAAGTGGCAGGTTGCCAATTGTGCGCTTCTTCTCCCAAGATGAACCAAGTATCATCTGCACGGTTCATGGTATGCCATCCGGTGTAGCCTCCGAAATAACCATACATTTGGCTGCGGATAGGAGAATAGATGGTTGCCATAGCAGCTTGTGCATTGGCTTCAGAAGACCAATAGGTATCTTCTACATATTCATTCGGGTTTGTAAAACTTAAAAAATCAGACTCGTTACATCCTGTCATGGCAAGGACAGCAGCCGGAACGAGTACCAGCTTTTTTAATATATTCGTTTTCATATTATGAGCATTTTATTAAATTAGAAATTAAGTTGAACGCCAAAAGTAATTGTTCTTGCCAACGGGAAACGACCGTGGTCACAACCTCTTGTCATGGTACCGTCACCACCACCGTTCTGACCGTCGTTCTGTCCTAAGTCAGGTGTATAGCCGGTGTATTTAGTGGCAGTAAATAGATTGTCCATTGCTGTATATATACGCAAATTGTTCATTCTTAACGGTGTCAACAGATTTTGTGGCAATGTGTAACCGAATTCCAATGTCTTCAAACGGAAGAAAGAACCGTTTTCTAACCAGCGGTCGCTACAACGACGGCGGTTTTCGTTTTTGTCTTCTTGTGTGAAGCGAGGCATATCGGTATTTCTGTTCTGTTCAGTCCATGCATTTAATGTGCTTGTACCGAAGTTGGTGAATTCGTTCATGGATTCCATACGGCAACGTGTATAGTTGTATATTTTGTTACCAATCATACCATCAAAGAACAATCCTAAATCAAATCCTTTGTATTGAACGTTGCCACGGATACCGAAGGTTACATCGGGGAACGGACTTCCTGCATATTGACGGTCATCGTCGCTAATCTGACCATCACCGTTGTAGTCGATGAAACGGATGTCTCCCGGTTGTGCGTCTGGTTGAATCAATTTACCATCGGCAGTGGTATGTGCTTGTATTTCTTGTTCGTTTTGGAAGATACCGTCTGTTTTTACAACGTAGAAAGCACCGATCGGATCACCTACTTTGGCCCAAGTTACAGTACCTTCACCTTGTGGATTGTAACCTGCATACTCTTGTTTGTCACTACCTACGGTGATTTCTTTAATCTTATTGCTAACTGTAGAAATGTTTACTCCGACATTGTAATAAACTTCTCCTACAGTGTTACGGTGATTGACTACAAATTCAAAACCTTTGTTTTGAATCGTACCGGCATTCATTGTCGGGCTACCACCCATACCTACCGATGAGGGCATAGCGATACTTAACAATACGTCTTTGGTTTCCTGAATGAAGTAATCAGCATTGAAAGAAAGTTTTCCGTTGAAGAAACTGGCATCCAAACCAATGTTGGTAGTCCGAGTCTCTTCCCAAGTCAAGTCTTTTGGGGATACCCAATTGATACCAGTGCTACTACCCATCCACCATTGGCCGCCTTGTACGTAGTTGATACCGCTGGTGGCTGTACTTTGTGTTGTATAGTTTCCGATTTCCTGGTTACCCAATACACCATAACTGAGGCGTAGTTTCAACTCATCGACGGTCTTTTTTGCATTTTCAAAGAAGTGTTCGTTCATGATATTCCAACCGGCAGATACTGATGGGAATACGCCATATCTGTGACCATCGGCAAAGCGGGAAGAACCATCACGGCGGATAGAGGCAGAAATCATATAGCGCGAATCGTAACTATACATAGCGCGGGCAAACAGAGAAACCAATGAGTGTTCTTGCAAAGAACCAGAAGTGCTTTGTTCTTTAGTGGCACCAGCTCCGATTGCATTTGTTCCTGCCGGAATATCTTTACGGGAAGCGCCAAACGAACGGTCTTTATTTTCCTGTGCAGAATAACCGAACAAGCCGGATACGGTATGTTTTCCAAATGTATTGTCGTAGTGCAATGTGTTTTCAACCAACCATTGGTCACCGAAAGAAGCACCTTCACTCAGGCTCGATTGAATGGCTCCGGACCCGAAATTGTATTCAGGATTGTAGTTGTAACTACGGCCGTTGTTTTTGTTGTAACCAAAGTTTAGTTTGTATTTTAATCCTTTCAGCCCCAAGTCTACTTCAGCATAGGCATTCAACAACAGTTCCATGTTGTGCCTCTGTCTGTCGTACAATTCGGAAGCACCGACAGGGTTATCCATGTTTTTCATCCAAGGTTCAATGCCTGCATAACCGCCCAGCTGGTCGGGATCCTTCACCTTCATTAACGGGTTCTGACGCAATGGGTCTGTTATGGATAATTCGTTGATCTGTTTGTCGGCTGTTTTCACTAACAATGTATTTCCAACACGGAAATGATCGTTAAAGAAAGAGAATGTGTTTTTGGCTCGAACATTAAAAGCACTGTATCCTGAATTCAATAAGATACCCTGCTGGTTGATATAACCGGCAGACACATTATAGGTCGCCGTTTTTGTACCTCCGCTGATATTTAAATTGGCTTTTGTGACAGGAGCTGTGCGATATACTTCATCCTGCCAGTTTGTTCCGGCACCTTGGAAGTTTTTCACTTCATCAGGTAGGAAACCTGTTTGTTTCATAACAGAAATCCATTGTTGAGCATCTAATACATCCAATTTCTTTGCTATGTTCTGGAAACCGGAATATACGTTTACATCAATAGTCGTAGGAGTTTCTTTTTTACCTCCTTTTGTCGTAATCAATACAACACCATTGGCGGCACGTGAACCGTAGATAGCTGCAGCCGAAGCATCTTTCAGTACTTCAAGTGATGCAATATCTGCCGGATCTACCATATTGATATCACCATAAACGCCATCAATTACATACAACGGTGTATTTGAACCTAAAGAGCTTAATCCACGGATGTTGATGCTCATACCAGAACCGGGTTGACCTCCAACGTTGGAAACACTTACACCGGCAATACGACCTTGCAATGCACCAGCTGCACTTTTGGCAATATTGGCTTGTAGATCTTTAGATGAAACAGAGGCAACGGCACCGGTTAAATCTCTTTTCTTTACTGTACCGTAACCGATTACGACAACCTCATCCAATAATTCGCCATCAGCCATTGTGATATTGATTACATTTTTATCTCCAACAGTGATAGAAGATTGTTGCATACCTACGTAAGAAAATTCCAGGACCTGTCCTGGGGTGACATTGATGGTATAATTCCCATCAATGTCAGTTGTTGTACCTATTGTGGTTCCTTTTACAACAACTGTTGCTCCGATGACTGGATTGTTCTCCGCGTCTTTTACCGTACCTTTTACGGTAACTGCCTGTTGCGCCCAACTGGAAACAGCAAAGGCTCCTAGTAATAGAGAAAAAGCTAGTTTTCTGTTCATGATAAATTATTTAAATGAATTTAATAAATCTATGATTGCTATCTAATTACCACCACCATGGTTGAATATAACCTGTGTCATTTGGATTTGGATCATCAGCATCTATGGCCATTACTTGTTTAGTCAAGATAATATCAAGGTTATCTCCATACACGTGGGCGCTGACTGTTTGTAAACCTTTGGCTTTACCTCTGACAACAACAACATATTGTAAACTTTGAGTTACTTGTTCCAGATCTCCTACTTTCCATTCAACCCTTACATTTGCTGGTTTATCTCCTATAATGGTGAATCGTTTTCCAACTTGGTTATAAACATAATCCAGTCCGTGAATATAATAATCGGAACAACTCTGTTCTACTATTGATAAATTCGTTTTGTTTGGATTTTCAGCATGAATGTTAATCCCTATCCAAAATAGAATAGAGAGTAAAAATGTTAATTTAGAAGTTTTCATAAATGAGTGTTTATTTATCATTAAGTGATTATACAATGTATTTATTATCTAGTATTCGGACTATAAATACATTGTATAGGAGAAATTGTTATTTTTTGATGATCTTGGCTGTCTCTACACCATTTGTTTTTTCGACTTGAATGTAATAGATACCATTTTTATAATTGGAAAGATCGAAGTTGGTTTCAGTGCAGTTGTTACCATACGATTGTGATTTAACCAGATCTCCCATTGTTCCGATAACTCTGATTGATTTAATGGCTGAATCATCGGTTGATTTAATTGTTATATTGGATGCATCGTAATATGAAACTGCGATAGATGACTCTTTTTCTATGGCCCTGGATTTGCTACTTCCGTTTTTGACGCGATACGTACCATTGAATAATTGCTGACCTGAATTTTGAGTATAAACAAAGTAAAAACTAGTAGTAGTACCCAAAGACGCTTCAGTAGTCCAAGGATAAGGTGCCTGAACTACAATTTCTGTACTTTCGGTTTTATATAAAGTAATATTTTCTTTAAGTGTTCCATTTTGGTATACAGAAGTTGTATAAGGATACTCACGATATCCGAATGCTACTTTCAGATTCTTAGTTTCGATGGTTGAGGTTGTGGCAGATGATGTTCTTGCAATTACACATGAGAAAAACAGATCTCCCGTAGTGCTTGTGAAAGTTTTTCCTCCCGCGGATGTGTATTGGTTAATATCAGAGAAGAAACCGGATACCTTATCACTGATTCCTACAACTCTTAAAGTTAATTCATTTTGGGTAGGATCAACTGGGTTTACTGAGGTCGGCTTAACTGCCTCAATGCTTTTACTTACATAGGTCCCATCACTTAATTGGGCAGATAAAGTATAATAACCTTCAGCAGTTTTCCTACCTAATTGAATTGTTGTGCTTGTATAGCTGATCCGATAGAAATCTGAAGGATAATTCCATGTAGCTGTTAATCCGGATGGCAAAGCACTGCCGTCGGTGGTAACAATACTATATACAGCGTTCGTTTCCAGTTTATCCGGTCCGTCAATCTTATAACTGACAGCCTTTGCACTTGTTCCCGCTAATAAAGCGATAACCAGTAAAATTGTTTGTGTAAAAAACTTTTTCATATGTAAATAAATTGCGCTCCCTATCTCAAGAGAGCCGTTTAAACCATTAATAAATTGATTTTTTTAGAGTTCAGACAAAACAAAAGAGAGCACTTGTATAGATACAAATGCGGTTGGCTATTATCTTTGGGCATTTTATAATTTTACAACAGCTAAGAAAAAAAATTTCATACACGCGTTAAAGGACTCGCAGTCTTGACCGCTTAGCAGTTGAGATCAGTTTCATGAGCGACCTCTTGCTGTTTCTTACGACAACAAGCCAGTAAAAATCGACCTTCTCTATGTTTTTAACCTACTTCTGGGATTGGACCATCATCACGGCTGATTTTAACTTTATAGCCAAGTGCTTCCAGCTCTTTCTTCAAGTAATTTTTCCGTTTCTGCTCCATCCTTTGGTTGAGATATTCCGCACCGAGTTCCTTATACTCACAAGCCTCTTTCAGTACATGCCATACCGATTTCAGGATCGAGTGTCCTACTGCTACTAAAGCCCTCTTTTTCCCTCGACGGGCGGCTAAACGGTGATAACGTGCACTGTAAAAGGTGTTCTTGGTACGGGTGGCTGCCCACGCAGCCTCCGTGATTACGGCTTTCAACTGTTTGTTGCCATGGGTGGTTCTACCACTTTTTTTTTACCTGCGCTCTCGTTATTGCCTGGACAGACACCGGCCCACGAAGCCAGGTGCTTTTCGGTTGGAAAGGCTTCCATATCCACACCTATCTCTGCTATCAGGTCTTCAACCGTTTTCCGGCTAAGTCCGGGGATCTTCTGCAAGAGTTCCATCACATTCTCATAAGGAGATAAAACCTCTTTTATACGGCAGGTAAGGTCAGCTATGATGGCTTTCGTCTGTTCCATATCTTTACGGATGGTCTGCAACATATAGATGTGATGCGGTTCTATAAAGCCTTCACAAGCCTGATAAAGAAGTTCCGGACTGGCTTCAAGTTTTTTATGATAGATGCAAGTTATGTCATCCATTGTTACATGACCCTTATCGATCAACATATCTATCAGCTTGTTCGCCACGACTCCGTCCAGGCTGCACACCACGCTGGAAAGTTTGATGTTACAATCTTCCAGGATACGAACAATACGGTTTTTCTCAGAAGATACATGCTGGATCAACTTGTTACGGTAACGGGTTAAATCACGAAGCTCACGTTGTTCACGCTCCGGGATATAACTCGGTTTCAACAAACCTGCTAAAAGCAGTTTGCAAATCCAGGCACTATCCTTTTTATCCGTTTTGTGCCCGGGAACATACTTGATGTGCCGTGCGTTCACGATCCAGACTTTCATATCTGGACATTCAAGAATCTTATAAACCGGCTTCCAGTAAACACCGGTACTTTCCATGGCTACATGCGTAATGCCACTGGATAATAACCATTCTTTTAATTCTGTCAAAGAACTACTGAAGGTCTTGTAACTGCGGGTTTCAGTTTTGAGACCTTCGCCACTTATCGTAGCAACTACCATGTCCTTGTGGACATCTATTCCACAACCCCGGAGGATGACTTGTTCAAAAGGTACTGTTTTCATTGCATTCGTTTTTTCGAGTGAATGACACTAAAGTAAACAATACCCCCCTATTTACATTCTCTTGGACGAAATTTATTTCATGGATGTTTCATGATCTTATAAATTTAAAGTTATTCAACGTTTCCTGTAAAGGTTACAACGCTCTTTGCCGGAAGAGTTATCATATACGTATTACCTATCGGTTGGATAGTTTCCAAGGCTTCCCATTTGTGGGTGGCATCAGTCAGGTAACCGGCAAGTGGGCTAGCTGTTTGGCTGTTGTCTAACGCCAGGTCGATAGTCGTTTCTGTGTCGTTGGTATTGATGGCTACAATCGTAAAGTTATTGCCTTTTTTATAACCGGATACCATATAGCCTTGGTCGGAGTTGTATTCGGCTGAGATGCGGGTACTACCTACAGGAATATAGCGTGTAAAGTTTCCGAAAGTCTCATAACGTTTACCGGTTTCGTAGTCCGTACGATTTTTAGAGATATAAATTAACCCTTCATTAGTACCACTGTCGGGTAGGGCTCCTGCCCACCAGATAATTGAACTTACATTGGCTTCACAAAGGTAACGGTGGAATTTAACTGCCCAGTTAAGTCCATCTTCTATGGAAGTGCTGTATGAATTATGCGGGTCGCTGATTTCAGTTAACCATACCGGTATATTTTTTGATTCAGCCTTCGTAAACGGTTCGATACCTGGATCTTTTTTCGTTACCGGATCCACATAACCGTGTCCGGCTGCGATGATCGGGTAATTGGTAATGCGGGTATTGAGATTTAAAATATCGCGTACATAATTTTTACTACCCATGATAAAACCTAAAATACCTGTCCATTGTGCATTTTCACCGAAGATAATTTTCACATCTGGATGATTGGCGGCAAATGTCGGCCCCATGTTGTTAACAATGAATCGTCCCAAGGTAGTTGTTCCCGGTAACCAGAGACAAGAACTCCAGGGAGCTGCATATTCCGGTTCATTGGCTGGTGATATGGCATAAGGTTTCAAACCTACTGAACTGTAAGCATCACAAAATGCTGACAGATAATCGGCAAATTTTTGATAGTAAGCAGATTTTAAATTCCCTTCCGAATCACTGCCGTTACTTTTCATATAGGCAGGCGGACTCCAGACGGAATAAACGAATTTATCGACGTCATATAATGCTTTGACACGTTGGTTGATCCATAACTGGCCTTTGCGTTGGGCTATTTCTTCTGCTGCTTCATTCCCGTCGGCGCTGTAGTCGATATCGAAGAATGGATCGTCGAGCGGCATATCGATATCTTCATCCAAATGGAAAGAAGTATCTCCTTCGTTTTTCCAATAATGGGAATAGATTTCACCTCTTAATATATTCAGGTGCAATCCCTCTTTTCCGAACATCAGGTCTAATACAGTATCACGTTTTCGGTGTGCATACAGATAATCCGCCCATCCGGCTTGTGCTACACCGAAACCGTCAATGTTTTGTTCTTCTGTATTCCAATGGAGTATTACGTCAGTATTTGCAACGGCTTTTGTCGCAATGGAGCCACCAGTTTTCTGGTCTACAATTTCGCTGTCAGTACAAGATCCTAGCAGGAAAAGACAAGCGAACAATCCTAAGGTTAAATTTCGATGTGTTTTCATAATGAATGGCATTAATGTTAATTTCCATTGCAAATGTATGGAATGACAGAATCCGAGAAGTGTCTTATTCTGTCAAAGTAGTGCACTTTTCTGTCAATTTTATTAAAGTATAACTCTTATAAATATTTTATATTTACATAGATTAACAATACTGTCGTCGGATAGGTGTTTTATTAGTAAATATAAACATTGTAAATGCAAATATATGTATATCGGATTTTTAAGGGACTTATTGTATTAAAATGTTGTTTCTCTGCTGTTTATATGGTTTAGGAGTGTGCTGTAAGGTCAAAAGTGATTGCTCTATTCGGTCAATGGAATAAAGGAGGTTTTCAAATTACTATAACAACAAATCAGCGACCGATAATTATAGCCGCTGATTTGTTTATATGATAACTCGCATTCGTTGGTAGTTCTCACGGTATTCCTGTGGGGTAACACCTTTGAATTTCTTAAATACTTTGTAAAAATAGGATTGGCTGACAAAACCACACCGGGAAGCGATGTCCATGATGCATTCCTTTTCATTATTATTTAGTTCGCGCACAACAGAGTTGATGCGGTATTCCTGCAGGAAGTCTGTGAAATTACGATTTGTGTTCTTTTTGAGGAACCGGGAAAGTGTGGAAAGACTCATACCCATATATTGAGCCAGTTCGTCTATCGTTATAGGGTCGGCCAAATTCTTACTGATATAGTCGAGTATTTTTTTCATTTGGTAGTCTGCCTCCGTATATTGCGGAGATATGTTTTTAGATAAAACGCGTACATCTTCCGACAAAGAGAGCTCATGTAGGAGAATAAAGAATTTTATGACCGAATAGAATCCTTTTTCCGTAGATATCATTCGCATAATAGGCTGTATGCGGTTGATCTCGGCTTGTCCGAATGCCAATCCATGCTCTGCTTTTGCCATCATTTTCATGATTGAATCGAACTGGTTTTTCTGGAATGCAGGGTTAGAAAACAGGGAGGGATGAAACTGGAGAGTGATCTCATGGATGTCGTTCGAACGGCAGTTTCCGTTCATCCAGGCATGTTTTAGTTCTGTATTGGTGATCAGTACAAGGTCTTTTTCGCCGATAGTTTCTTCCGAGTCGCCGACAATACGCAAGGCTCCGCTTGCATTTTCTACAAAGTTGAGTTCCCAAACATTGTGGACATGTATAGGGAAAGTGAAAGAAGATTTTGTGCGTTCGAATAGTATGAAACTGTCCTTAATGGATAGAGGCGACTTTTCTCTGAAAACTTCTGTTATCATGGTATGTAATATTAAAACAGTGTGAGCAAAAGCGAAGATAGTGATAAAAATGAAAATATGAACAGATGGAATCTGTTTTATTACTCGTGTTCCTGATATATCCGGCATATATCGAAGGCGTCGAAGGGTACAGGTGTGGAGGATAGCTCCGGAATATTGTATGATTTGAATGTATAATCGTAATGTTCCGGATCTTTTTGGGGTAAGACGAAAGGTTTTCCTGCTGTTCCGTCGGGAGAGATATAAGCAAAGTAGGGTTTGCCATATTGCCCGTCACCCCGTTTACTGGCAAAGACGAACCAACGGCTGTTCGACGACCAGCTATGATACGTATCTGATCGGTCGGAATTTATTGTAGGCAATGAATCGATTTGGCCGTTTTGTAAATCCATTAGTTTTAAGTCTGTTTCCCTGTGCCAGATGGGAAAAGTGCCGTAATCGGCAATAACTAAGTCAGAAACTGTGTCATATACTTCCAAACGTTTGTCCATTTCCGAAATGCGGCATAACAGATCAGTCCCAATACAAGCATAATCCCCCCCCATCAAAATGGAAGCCGTTACCGGAGTACGAAAGAATTGAGTCAGGTAATCACCGGTCAAACAAGATAATACGGCGGGTTTATTCAAATAAGAATATAAAACTTCTGAGGCATAGACAAAAAGTGTCGTCTGTTCTTTGTGAAGCAAATGATAAGGGCAGGTGTGCAAGTAAAAATAAAAACAGGCAATGCCTACCGGTATAAAGGTTAACCAACTGTATTTATTTGTTTTATTCATTTCTATAGATGTCTAATAAGTTGGAAAGTTGCCAAAATTGCTTTATGGTCGGTAGGCCATACTCCAAGCGGTTCAATAACCGGATCGACTGTTTCTTCTATAATGCGTTCACCACGAAGTATATCTCCTTTAGGACCGATAATTGTTACATCAGTCAGGCTCAGTCCATTGAATGGTGAATACATGATAAAGTCAATACGATCGCGATCATCGGCTTCCGGTGACCAGACCAGTTTTTTTAAGGCAATATCCGGGCAATCAGCCGGGCAGGTAAATCCGGGATGAGTGACGGGATCCGGATATTTTTCGCGATAGGAGTCTTTATATCCTGCTTTTTCAAGCATAACGGACACATCCCAGGGAACAACCAGGCCATAATGGTCACGCATATCTTTAGTTGCTTCCGTCCAGTCCAGATGAGAAGGCTCGTTGAAGTCACCTCCCAGGATAACGATACGACCTGCCGCTTTGTCTTTTTCTGCTTCTTTGATGAAACGGGCGATAGCATCGTCACGAACGGATGCACGGTTCAGTACCAGAATCGAGTCCAGATTCGTAACCGGTTCTATTTTATTCCAATTGTTACCGTCATATCCACGGGCATCATAGTAAGCGCAATTGCGGTAATCCAGATGGGCAGTGTATACGGCAAATTCCTGGTCCCCTTTTTTCGTTACCAGGCGATAGATGCTTCCCCGGTCGTCGTTCAAAGGATAAACAGTGCTGCTGTCGCTGATGGGATAGCGGCTTAGTAATCCGGAATCTTCCGTGTAGAAAGAATAATATGTTTGTCCGCGTTTTTGGAGAGCTTCAACGATACGGTCGCAGAAACGTGTGTTGTGGTAATTTCGTACCTCGCTCAATGTAACGAAATCGGCATCGCTGCGAACAATTTCATCTGCAACGGCATCAAATCCGTTTTCTACTACGGTTCCTTCCTGCCAGATATTAAACTGGAGAACTTTAAATGTTTCTGTTTTCTGACAGGACGAGAAGCAGAGAGTGATTATAAACAGTAGAACTGTTGTGAATAGACTTTTTTTCATGGTGTTTATGCTTTTTTGTTTAGCTCTGCGAAATTAATTAAATTTCGGATAAATTGGGGTGGATTTTTTTATTTATTAGTGTTACAACGGTTTTACAAGACTCTTTTGTTATCTTTGCAGCAGACAATCAAACACAGAACAGAGTATGGACGGTAAGAGAGTATTTGTCACCGGTGGTGCTAAGGGGATCGGTGCAGCTATTGTAACTGCATTTTGTAATGTGGGAGCAAGGGTCGCTTTTTGTGATACAGATGAAAAAGCGGCTTCGCGTCTTTGCGATCTATTACCTACTTTCGTCCAGTTCTTCCAGGCTGATGCAAGTGATCCGGAAGCTCTTCAAAAAGTTATCAACAGGCTTTTCAACATGTGGGGAGATATAGATGTGATTGTTAATAATGTGGGAATCAGTGAATTCTCTCCATTGGTCGAAACGAGTATTGAACAGTTCAATAAAGTGTTGTCAACAAACCTGCGACCGGTGTTTATAACTTCACGGGCATTGGCTATCCATCGGAATAATGAGGAAGGGAAACAGCGTTACGGTCGGATCATCAATATTGCCTCTACCCGTTATCTCCAAAGCGAACCCGGTTCGGAATGTTATGCAGCTTCCAAAGGGGGGATTGTTTCGTTGACACATGCACTTGCATTGTCTTTCAGTGATTATAATATTACTGTAAACAGTATCAGTCCGGGATGGATACAGAATGAAGACTACCGTTTGCTGAAACGGTCAGACCATAACCAACATCCGTCAGGACGTGTGGGGCGTCCTTCAGATATAGCAAGCGCCTGCCTTTTCCTGGCTGCCCCGGAAAATGATTTCATCAACGGCCAGAATATTGTAATAGACGGCGGGATGACTAAGAAGATGATTTATGAATAATCGGTACGTTAATTAATGCCTATCCTGATATTTTTGCCTTTAAACGCCGGATAGAACAGGAACTGTGGATCCATACGTTTGTTCCAGGGATTATATTCATAATTTACTCCGACACCGAAGCTGAAATTATCCTTTACTTTAAATTCAAAAGCACCTCCTACGCTTGTATGATTATAATAGGGATTCAGCAGCATATGAGGATTCGTACGTTCTCCTTTCTGATAGAAAGCATATTGCCCCAACCTTTGACAGTCATCCAGTCGACCACCTCGATGCTGACAGTGGCGTTAACACCTCCCATAAAGTCAGGACTGTAGTTGAACGGCGTGAAGTAACGTCCGGCAAATGCACCTCCTGTAAGTGTCCACCGGTCCTGGTGCCAGACTAATGATGAACTAACCCTTGTAAGTCCTCCTACTCCTGGCCAGGTAAATTGTTCTCCGACTGTCAGCAGACCGGTTGTTTCGCTGATCGGGGTAAAACTAGCCTCCTGAAAATCGAGTGCCATTGGAGATACGCGGCGTAGCATTGGAGTAAACGGATTAAAGAATGGGCGATAGGCGGCTGACAGAACCTGCATATCCATCGGACGTTGATCTTGAATTTCAGGAAAATCCGGAGTGAATTCCCTGAGTTTTTTCTCCAACTCCGTCCTTAGAGAAGGAGTATATGTTTTATAGGAAAATTCAGGAATATTGAAATTGAATTTTTGAAACTTGGGAATAGCAATCATTTTCCCATCACCATTCAGAACATAGTCAAAAACAGACTGTGCGTGCCCACAGCATACACATGTCACTAGTGCTATAATTATAAAATATCCCCGCTTCATACACAACATCATTTTATTGACGCTAAGATAGATTATTTACTTAAAATAAGATATTTATTGATCTTGTTTTTACTTAAAATAGTAGAAAAACTACATATTAATTCTTGTAGGGGCTGCTAGCAGGAGAAAATATAGCATATCTTTGCCTTTAATAAGAAAAAGAAAGGAATGTTACGTATGAAAATTAAAAGTTATATACTGGTTATTTTATTTTCGCTGTCATTTGCAGCTTGCGAGAAAGAGGATAACAATGGACCAAAAACAGATAATGATGTGAATCTGTGGATAGAAAGGATTATGAGAGAAAACTATCTTTGGTATTCTGAACTTCCTGAAAAAAATAAGTTGAATTTTGATGCGGAACCGGAGGATTTCTTACTTTCTTTATTATCAGATAAAGACGGTAAAGACCTGCCCGAAGGCCATCATTATTATTCAACTCTGGAAAAGGCGGTAGCGACGAAAAGTATTTTTAATGATAGAGATTCGTATGGATTCGATTTCGCTACTTCCAATTTAAAAAGTGGGAATAACATTTATAAAATAGCTGTTGTCCTTTATGTCTTAAAGGACTCACCGGCCGAGGAAGCCGGGTTGAAACGTGGTGACTGGATTCTGGGTGTAAATGGGGCAGAAGGCACGATTCAAAATTATGATATATTGAGAGGCGGAGGCAGTGTGTCTCTTCAACTGGCACGATATGATGAGGATAGGGAGGTTATTATTCCGACCAGAGAAATAGCTTTGGGAGCATCTCGTGTTGTGGAAGATACCCCTTTTCTGAAAGATTCGGTTTATACTATCGGTAATAGCTGTATCGGTTATTTGATGTATAATCATTTTACTATCGGTCCGGATGGACGTGACGATATGAGTTATAATCTTTACCTGCAACAATTATTTGAAAAGTTCAAAAGCCGGAATGTAAATGAGTTTGTGCTCGATTTACGGTATAATGGCGGTGGTGATGTGAGGTGTGCCCAGTTACTGGCCTCTTTACTTGCTCCTGAAAGTGTGTTGGGAGATACATTTTGTAAACTGGAATATAATGACAAAAACGAAAGTAAGAATAATGTGATACCTCTCCTGAAAACATCAGAGGTCCGATCTGGAAATCTCAACTTGAAACGGTTGTTCGTTCTGACAGGAAGCAATACTGCTTCATCTTCTGAACTTGTTATCAATTCTTTGAAGCCTTATCTGGGTAATAATGTTCGTCTGATCGGTGTACAAACTTTCGGTAAAACGGTAGGGATGAGTGTTTATGACGAATCGGAGAAATATGGTTGGATTTTTTCACCTGTTACATTCCGTAGTTATAATAAGGAAGGTAAGGCTGATTATGCAGATGGTTTTTCTCCTGATATAAGGATCAATGAGTTTAATTGGAACTTGGTAAGTTTTGGAGAAACGAATGAACCTTTGTTGGCAGAGGCTATCTACGAAATAACAGGTCGGTCTTCATTGAAATCGGTGCGTTCTGCTTCAAAGCCTGTTCCTTTGGATATTTTTTATTCTCCCCAACAGAGTATTAGAAATAATATGGTATTATATATCGAGTGATAATTATTTATTTTTATTTTTCTCCACTATAGCTGCAACATTAGGAGAGGCTTTTTCATCATACAGATAGAGAGTAATATTACCTATGGACGAACAGCTGTTAATTGCCGGATGCAAACGTGGGGAGTCATGGGCTCGTAAAGAAGTCTACGAGCTGTATGCTCCTGCCATGATGAGTGTGTGTATGCGGTATGTCAATAACAGGGAAACTGCTCGCGACTTGTTGCAGGACGGATTTATCAAGATATTCACAAAGATCGGAAGTTATACGGGAACCGGTGCGTTTCCCGGTTGGGTACGCAGGGTGTTCGTTACTACTGCTCTTGAATATCTCCGAAAAAATGATGCAATCCGGTTAAGCGTAAACTTTGATGATTGCGGGGATTTGGCTGATGAGGTCGATGTGTCGGCTTTAGACCGTTTGTCGGCAGATGACTTGCATGCTTGTATTGCCCGTTTGCCGAATGGCTACCGGACGGTGTTCAACCTCTATGCGATAGAGGGATATTCTCACAGTGAAATAGCAGAAATGCTACATATAAGCGAAGTAACCTCGCGAACACAGTTCATCAGGGCGCGGAAAGTGTTACAGAAAAGTGTTCAATCATTAATTATGCATGAAGATGCGCAGTGATACGGATCATAGAGAACAGTTGGATGATTTCAGCGAATTCATGAAGCAGAAACTGGAAGATCACCGGTTGCCTGTCGATGATCTTTGCTGGGAGGATATCGAGCCTCGTATGAAGCCCCGCGGACAGAAATGGTTGTGGTGGGCCGGAAGTTCTGTGGCTGCAGCTGTCATTGCATTACTGTTTTTGTTTTCACCCTTTCGGGCAGGGGACGGCTCCTATGACGGCGTGGTGCCGCCGGTGGCTTCCGTTCAGGATGAAGAGAAAATATATCAGGAGACTCAGGAGAACATTCCGGAAGAAACGAAACCATTTGTTACTGAGTCTGTACCAACGAAGAAATTGATTGCTGCCGCAAGACCTGACAAACCGTTACAAATAACTGGAAATGAAGTACCGGAAACGGAAGTCGTTGAGGAAATACAGGAACAGGAAAAAACGGTGCTGCAGCCGGATATTGAGAAAAGTACAAAGGAGACTAAGGAGCAGCCGGAAAAGAAACAGAAGCAACAGGATTTGTATAGTTATGAATCGAAAAAATATAATTTCTCTTCTGCCGGTAAGAAAAAGACAGCGGAAGGCGGATGGTCTATCAATGCCGGTTTCGGTACTGGTGGTCATGTCTCGCTAGGACTTGGTAATGGAGATCTTGTAATGGATATGGATAATCCTTCGAGTAGTATAACTCCGGGTAATCCGGGAGAGGTATCTCCTCCACCGGTCAAGCCACCTTTGTTTGAAAATTCGAATGTATTGCCTCCTGAACAATATACAGAGGTGGATGCAGCGTTGCCTCTCTCTTTCGGTGTGACGGTTCGGAAAGATTTCAATCGTTATATCGGGGTGGAGACAGGGTTGGTATATACTTATTTATCTTCCAATTTGTCAACATGGGATAAAGTTCAGTATAAGTCCCGCCTGGAACTTCACTATCTGGGTATACCTGTCAATCTGGTTGTATCCCTTTGGCAAAATCCACGATGGAAAATATACCTGTCGGGCGGCTTTATGATGGAAAAAGGGTTACGGTCCAAACAGACGGAGAATAGGTTCTGGCAGTTTGAACAGGTGAATAATGTTGAGAAGAAAGGCATAAACGGCCTGCAATGGTCATTGAATGCTTCTGCCGGTGTGTCCTATCGTTTTTACAGGGATTGGAGTTTTTATTTCGAACCACGTATTTCGCATTATTTTGATAATGACCAGCCGCCGAGTATCCGGACAGAGAATTCTGTGATTATCGGACTTGGTGCAGGTATTCGTTTTGATTTTTAATTGAAAGAACTATAAGTATTTATCCACTAAATGTATTGAAGATGAAAAAACTAATGAGTCTGTTTTGTGTGTCGTTGATCTGTTTGTTTTGCGGATGCAACGATGATATGAAAGTGAGGGAGACGATCACTTATACAGTGAACAAACCGGTATATATGTCTGCTGATGTATTCCGTTCTTCCGTGAAAGTAACCACTCAGCCGGAAGAGATAACCCAGAAGGGGAAGATTTGTTTTTATGAAGGTTATTTGTATGTGTCGGAGCGAGGAAAAGGAATTCATATTATTGATAACCGTAATCCGTCATCGCCAGCTTCGGTTGGTTTTATTGAATTGATGGGGAATGCCGACCTGGCAATACGCAACAATCTGTTATATGCGGATTCGTATGTTGATCTGGTGTGGTTCGATATCAGTAATCCTGCTTTACCTGCGTTGAAGAATCGATTGGAAAATGTATTTCTCCAGAGCTTTCCACCGATTGAGGAAGGCATAATCGATTCCGAAGTTTTTTCTGAAGCAGGTAGAGCGAAAGGTGTTGTTGTCGGCTGGACACAGGAGGAGGTAACAGAAACCTATGAGTATTATAAAGATGAAATCTATTATAATGATATGGGGGCCATTTCTGAAAGTAGCAGTGGTGGCGGCTCCACCGGTGTGAATGGCTCTATGTCTCGTTTCGGTCTTTATAAGGATTATCTGTATGTTGTATTGAATAATCAGATGGACATTTTCGATCTTTCCGGTGCGGAACCTGTTGTAGCGGCGGAAACGATTCCTGTCGGATGGAATGTGGAAACTATTTTCAGTTATAAGGATTGTATGTTTATGGGAACGCCGACCGGAATGTTGATTTATTCCGTAAAAGATCCGTTAAAACCTGAATATCAGTCGTCATTGACTCATGTATATGGCTGTGACCCGGTTGTGGTGGAGGATGATATTGCCTATGTAACCGTTCATTCTGGTAATAACTGCGGACAAAACTTCAATGAGTTGATCATTATTAATGTCAGTGACGTGAAACGTCCCCAGCCGATAGTTTCCTATACAATGACTAAACCGAAAGGATTGGGAATCGATAACGGTACGCTTTTCCTTTGTGACGATGGTTTGAAGATCTATAATGCCAATGACCCTCAGACTCTGATGGCCAACCGCCTGGCCCATTATTCCGGTATGGAAGGTTATGATGTAATCCCTTATAATAATGTATTGATGATGATTGCCGAAGACGGTATTTACCAGTATGATTATTCGGATTTGGAGGAGATCCGGTTGCTGAGTAAGATTGCGGTGAAGAAGTAAAATCTATTATTAATCATAAAAAGGAGACTGTTTTTTGTAACCTCCTTTTTATGATTATTATCTATTGGGACGTTATTATTGTTAAGTGAGTTATCTATCAGAATCATTCCATCCGCTGAGTTTTCCTAAAATACGATTACCAGAATGTTTTACTTTCTCATTCAGAGTTCCTGAATAGGTAGTGTCAGTATGTGTATATTTTTTCTTATTTACTCTGATAATATATTCTGTATTTGGTTTAGTCGCAAAAGAGATAACGTTTCCGACTTCGATTTTGTATTTTATTTTCTTTCCGTTCTTTTCTTGCTGGACAATGATATTTTCTTTATCAATCCATGGATTTTGAATTTTGCAAATGTTACCTTTTAAGCTTTTTATTCCGATTTGGGTTACTTGAGCTTGTTCGTCTCTTTCTGACGATACAATGAATGCTCCTCTGGCTAATAATGTAAAAGCAATTCTGGTAGTATCCCATGCCGACGGTATAGCCGGAAATACTCTGATTTTATTCTCATTGCTTTGGAGTATCATTTCGTTTATGGTGGTTCCGTAATTGCTGATAGATTCCATTCCACACTGGAAGAAATCGTGGGAGCGTATCGTATAAGTATGATTCAGAAGATCATGAATAGATTTGAGATCGTAGATATTATCAGGATAACCAGTTACATTATGCATTAATCCTTGAGGATACATTTGATGAATGTTTACACCATTGATTAAGTATTGTAAAGCCTGATCTCCTAATCCCATTCGGGCTGCTATTTCCGGCATTGGATAATGTGCATTTGCTTCATCTCTGAATTTTACCAGATTGATTACAGCTTTGCCTAAACGCGTATTTTTTTCATCAATACCGATTAAATTGGCAGGAAAAGCGATTGAACCTCCGCATCCCCAATTCCAGGCGGAATAGCGTTTATCCGTGTAATATTCTTCCGCTGGTGCAATTACTTCGCTACCATTTTCGAATTGTTCGAATGATCTTTTCCACAAGTGTTTTAAAACATGCTCCCATCGGATTGTTTTATCTTTATCGACATTTAGTAAAGATGCGGTTTTAATACAATTTTTAAAGAGTTGTTCAATACAATTCCGGTCGCTGATTGCGTTCTTTACATAGTCGATATCGGCAGATTCGTATACGGAAGAAAGTAAATAATATTCTTTTTTTTCAGCATCCCATTGCAACTTATCCAAATAAAAGTTAGCTGCTTTTTTCATAAAGGGATATGCCTTGTTTTCAAGAAATTTTTTGTCTCCTGTAAAAGCATAATAATCCCAGAAAAGAGAGGCTATCTGAGACGCAGGTGTAAAGTTATGTTTCATGTCTCCTCTGTTTTTACTCACTTGTTCTCCGGAAAAACAATGAGCTTCAGTGATTAGCAAGGCATCGTTTGTAGCACCTTTCTCCTTTGCCAGAGCTTCCCCGGAAGGGATCATTTTAAAGTAAGTATTTAAATAGGGAAGCATTAACTGGCAATCGTTTTGTGCACATAATCCCCAATATTGTTGTTGTGTATTCCAATGGTGGGGAGTAACCCAGTTCAGCACATCACGATTCCAGCGCCACAAACCTCCGTTAAATGCAACAGGAAATTCACCTTGTGAACCGGCTGCCATCAAATATCGACGTAAATAATATATATTTTCAAGATAATCATTGCCTAATTTAATAAAAGAATTGGACCAGAAGTTTTTATACCATTGATCTTTTTCTTTTTTGAGTTCCTCGATCCCTATTGCTTCAGCTTCGTTTAATAATTGTTTAGCTGCAATAACAGGTTGGGTATTTTCTCTGTTTGTGACGACGCTTATTAAAATCGTAAATTTATTTTTGTTTGTTTTCTGTTCTATTCGATGTGTGTTGATAGTTATTGGTAATGTTGGTTCTTTTATGATCCTGCAAACAGTCGCAAAGTGTAATCCATCTCCTTTTTCTTCAATAATCATATCATGATCATTGATGGAAGATTGCGTTTTACCGATTCCGACTGTTGTGCTGGCTGGGAAATATCCGGCGTACCATCCGGCAAATGCACGACTTCCCAACCGCTCAAGAGAAATCGTCGCTATTAAATTGTTTCCTAAAATAGCTTCATTAGGTAGGTTGTCACATTCCAGAACCCATATATTTTTACCATGTGCTAACCAGGTATTAATATGAGTTGTTGAATATGCTGTCTTAGCTTTATAGGTAGTTTCTCCTTTTTGCAATGATAATCTACCTTCGAAGTTGTTAAGATGTATCCAATTGAAAACAGGAATGCCGAAATCTATTTTTAAACGGGCTGCATGCCTGAGTACGGAAGTATTTCCTTCTTCCGGTATTAAATCTGTCCATAAATCATTTTTATTGATTTGTAATTCGATGCCGTTATCATGATTCCAAATCATTCCACCGAGATTCCCGTTTCCCATAGGGAAACCTTCAGCTTCAAGTTGTGTAGGGGAGAAATATACGATATCGTGTTTGGAAAGATAACTTTCATCTACCTTAAAAGGAGAGGATTTCAATTGGAGATATTCATAAGTTGTATTTTCCTGGGCTCTTGAGAATAGACTTGTGAGTATGAAAAAAAATAATGTGATATTTTTTTGTATTTTATTTTTGTGTACCATATAATGTAATTATCTGTGATATTTATATTTGACAAAGTCGAATAGTCCGTAGTTCTCTTGTTGGGGAATTTGATCTCCGATAAATTTGAGATTTTCTACGCTGCAAAAGATGTAGAAGGAAATTTCGTTTCCGAACCCCAACTGAATTCCATGAGTTTTTTCTTTGTCAATGTACCAAGTTGCGTAATATTTACCCTCTTTTATAGACAAATCGATTTCGAAAATATGCCATCCTGTTTTTAACTTCACCGGAACGGAAGAGTATGGAAAATCCTGCGATGTCATGTAAGCAATCATGTCATCGGGCGAAGCATTCAGTTTTTTCCTGACATCTGTGTTCCCGTATCCCACTTCGAAATCCAGTTCATGATGGTCGTCACAATAGATCCATGAGCCGACACTCGCTTGGTCTTTTTCTCCCATTTGCGGAATGTAAGTTCTCCATGTATATCTTCCGGATGTGTATTGCTTACCTGCTGTCCTAATCTTTTTTCGATCCCAGGATTGAGCCCGTGTATAGATTTTCAGGATGCCATTTTTTAATTCGCATTAATTTAAAGGGTTGTCATCTTGATGACCATAGACCCATCCGTCCAGATTGTCAAAATTCCATCTCTGGTTATTCTCTTTTTGAGAGTAACTGTGTGTGTAGATAAGGAGTAACAGGTTTATAATTATAATCTTATTCATTTTAACCAATATTCTGTTTGAGATTTTACTTATGATTCCATTTATTAAAAAGAGAGAAATGTTTCACTTTGTACTTAAATACATAAGGTTACATTTCTCTCATATACATTATATTTGTGATGAAATATATCTTTTATCAGCTATTTTACCATAAAGGGTTTTGTACTAGACTTGGGGATTTCTCAATTTCATTGTGAGGAATCGGATATAGATACATTGCTCTAACCCATTGGTGGTTACGGATCAGTTTCCGGTGAAAGAATGAATTTGGGTCTGAAGGTGGTAAACTGGCTTCGCCATCTACATTCATTCCATAAAATACAGTTTGATCGGCTTCTTCTCCGGCATCACAGATCATCCAGCGGCGGATGTCAAAATAGCGTTGGCCTTCAGAGAAAAATTCTACTTGACGTTCTCTGCGGATGGCATAAGCTTGTGCTTCATAATTTCCGATTACTCCTTTTTTCTTACCAGAATTTTGTAGTTCCTGATATCCGGGAATACCGGCCCTGTCTCTTACCATATCCAAATATTTGATAATGTTCGGATCAGAAGGGTTAATTTCATTACAAACTTCTGCATAATACAGGTAAAAATCAGCTAAGCGAAGTAAAATGGAAGGGCGTGCATATTTTTGTAAATAAGATCCCGCCGGATATAATTCTTGATTACATCTTTTGTATAGAAGATAACCTGTGTAATGTTCACGCCAAGCAATGTTGGTGGAATTGTTTCCATTCACAGAGAAGTCTACAGCCCACCCCTCTTTCTGCTGGATGTGCCAGCTTTTTCCCTGATAGGTAACAGAATGATAGAAACGGGGTTCTCTGTCAACATACATATTAAAGATTTGTTTGTCAATTTGTGGTTTCTTGTAAGCACAAGGATTTTCGATATCAGTAAAACCGGTTTCATCATGTTCCTGATCCTCAAAGATATCCAGACCATTTTTAGTAAAAAATGCATCCACTGCTTGCTGAGAAACTCCGACTCCGCTCCAACCATCCATAATGTCTGTAGGACGGCATCTTCTGTCAAATGAGCCGTTTCCATCTAGCATGTAACCTTCTGTATCTGCCCAAATGATTTCCTTATTGTATTCCTGAAATAAACGATAAACGGATTGACTATGGTTTTCTGCTCCGCTATTTTTGTCGAAAACACGGAAAAGCTGATAACCTTCGTTTTCAGCAAAACGTAAAAAGGTTTCGAGATGTTTTTTTGCAGTTTCCCATTTGGATGCGTTATATTCAGGGAACAGCCGTGTCCCGTCTTCATTGGTTAAATCCAATGCTTCTTTATATCCTCCGTTAAATAATTTGCTGGCTGCATATACCCATAGTTTGGCTCGCATAGCTAATACAACAGCACGGGTCGGACGAACTATTTCATTCATATTTTCAACTTCTTCACCTGTCATGTTGGTACTTCTCAGCGTAGTAGGTAAATAGTTTTCGTCTAATACTTCTTGATAAAGACCGTCTATATAGTTAATCATTTCATCGACCGTGGCTCTTGAAAAATCAAAAGAAGTACTGGATGATTCTATTGCACTTTCAACAATGGGAACAGGACCGTACAATTCAAACAGTGAAAAATAAGAATAAGCAATGAGAAATTTGGCTTCGGATTTCATGCGGTTAATATCGTCTTCCGTTAATTTCTCCTGGTCACTTGCCACACCGATCGGCTTGGCATTATCAAGGAATAAATAAGCTTGCCTGATATATTGGTAAATAGTATTAAACCTATGAAACCCTGCGTTACTAGCATTGAAACCGTTCGTCATCTCGGTTTTTGCAGTGTTATGATTAACACACCCTTCTCCGCATAAAGAATACCATGGGTTTGAAAAACCTGTAGGAGAGTCGAATATACGGGAATATTCAGAAATACAATTAAAAATGTTGGCGTGCCAACGTCTGGTATATTTAACATTGTTGAAGGTCTGTTCAATAGTCAAATTACTAGCTAGTTCGTCAGAAACATCCAAAAAGTCGCTACATGCAGAAAATATCAAACATGCACCGATCATCATAGAAATAATTATCTTTTTCATATATGTATCTGTTTTAATTGTTAGAAGCCAAATTCAAGACCTACGGTCCAAGTTTGATTGAGAGGGTATTTAGAACTACCAGCAGAACCTAATTCAGGGTCCCACATTTTAATTTTATCCCAAACCGCCAGATTATTACCCTGAACATATATTCTGGCATTTTTCATCCCTATCTTGTTCAACATTTTGTTTTCGAACACGTAACCAAATTCCACGTTCTTTAAGCGAAGAAAATTGGCATTTTTATACCACCATGTACTGGCATATGTATTATGCTGGAAATAGTTATCATGTAAACGGGGTAATAATACATTTTGATTATCAGGATTGCGGCTACTCCAATGATTCAGAGTTTCTACACGGGCTGCGCTGGTTTGACCTTGACTAAAAGGTAGTACGCTGCTCACATTCATAGATGTATTTGCTACTCCCTGGAAAAATATACCGGCATAAAAACCTTTATATTCGGCATTGAGTCCGAATCCGTATACCCATTCTGGATTAGCCGCATACACATTATGATTGTAAGTTTGATCATAACTGTCTATTTTTCCGTCTCCGTTTAAATCGCGATATTTAATATCACCCGGGGAAACACCGGCGCTAGGTATGGGTAATCCTTCTTTTAATGTATAATTTTTACTGCCATCCGTTTGATTCTCTGTGATATTGAAATCATCATTTGTATACAAGCCGTCTGCAATATATAAATATGGAGTATTTAGACTGTGTCCAGTATATCTTTGATATTCATAACGAGGGCTGACTTCATCATATTCTGTGATTTTATTGGTTGCGTATGTGAGATTTCCTCTGAAAGATAAGTTGACTTCTTGAATGCTTTGTTTTATAACGATATTTCCATCAAAGCCTTTGTTAGTTACCTTTCCGAAATTTTGCCATGGACTTTGTCTGAATCCGGTTACGTTACTTACTGTTTTTCGTTGCATCAAGATATCCCGGCGATCGTTTTTAAAGAAATCGATACTCATATCCACTCTGCCTCGTAACAATCCCATATCTATACCTATGTTTTTCTTTTCTTCCACCTCCCATGATAGATAAGGTGCAGAAAAAGTACCTTCGATGATACCTTTGCCAGGATTATTCGTGCCTCCGCCATTTGCTCCGACATTAAAACCGAAAGAGTAGCCATCACCACCGTTGTTCAAAGATCCTCGGTAAGGGAATCGGGTTCCGCCGACATCGTCATTACCGGTAATACCGTAAGAAGCACGTAGTTTGAGTTTGTTAATGATATCTTCAGTTGTTTCCATAAATTTCTCATTACTGATGTACCAAGCTAAACCGACGGCTGGAAAGATGCCATAACGATGTCCTTTTGCAAAGTTTTCACTACCTGTTAATCCAAAACTTCCTTCTACCATATAACGGCTATCATAACCGTAAGAAACACGAGCTACGACACTCTGTTTTTTATAAGGTAAACCGCTACCTTGGGTTTGTCTTTCTTTTTGCATGTAAAGCAAAAGTCCGGAGATGTCATGTACATCATTGAAAATGCGTTTATAATTTAAAGAACCTTCCAAATAGATACGTTTTTCACCTCCGTTATCTCCTTTTTGGTGGTCGGTTAGATCCGGAGATCCTTCATTTACCTGAATATATTCTTTTTCGCCGTTTTCGTTTAATATCATTCTGTAACTTGTAGGTGTTTTAGTACGCTTCGTTATAGAAAAATAATCGGCATCAAAACTCCCGGATAATTTTAAGCTTAAACCTTGGGTAATAAAATCCAGTTTTTGATTTAAAGATATTTTAGATTGGATATAAGCATTCCATTGTTTTTGGTAACCAGATTCATTCAGGAAATTATATGGATTTCCGTCTTCTCCATTATAAATAGATGGTTCGGAAAATGTGCCATCAGAAAAAATAAGCGGGAAAAGGTGAGGTGCATAAGCAAACATACGACCGAAAATGACATCCGAACTTTTTCCCGGATAACTGGAGTCTACATATTGTCCACTCATGTCTATGGTCAGATCGGTAGTTTTTGTCACTGCGATGTCAATATTGGAGCGAATGTTATAACGGCTTAAACCAATATTAGCATTATATTTATCAATAGCTTTTGAATCAAATATACCATTTTCATGATAAAATGCACCAGATACGAAATATTTCACTCTTTCTCCACCCCCCCGCAAATTTAATGTAACACGTTCATTCATGGTGTTGTCTTGTAGTAGACTTAAAAAATCAGCATCAGGGTATAAATCCGGATCGGCTCCTGTACGATATAGTTCCATGATATTTTCTGGATATGGAGCAGTAAAGTTTGTTGGATTTCCTCTGGATTCCCAAGTTGCATCATTAAACAGTGATAAATAATCGTACGATCTTAGCATTTGAGGCAGCCTTGTTGGTTTTGCAACACTGAATTCTGCTCTTACATCTAATGTTGGCTTGGAACTTGTACCGCGTTTGGTTGTAATCAAAACAACACCGTTTGCACCTTCCGCACCATAGACAGCAGTGGCAGAAGCATCTTTCAATACAGTGAACGATTCGATCTCATCAACAGTAATATCATTCATGCTCCTGGGGACTCCATCGACTAATACCAGAGGATTGGTTCCACCAGCGAAGGAGCTGACGCCACGAATCCAAAATTCGGAATTATCTTTTCCCGGTTCTCCCGAACGCTGTACTGCTAATACACCTGCAATCTGTCCTGCCAGGTTATTGGTAAGACTTCGTGTAGGCATTGACAACTCTTTGGAAGAAATAGTATTTAAAGAGGAAACAACACTTTCTTTTTTCTGCTGTCCATAACCGATCACAACAACGTCTTCCAAGCCAACTGAAGTTTCCATCATACGAATGTTGATGTTTTTTTCTCCTTTATAAATTTTCTCTTCCGTGTTGTAACCAATGTATCGATACTCGATAATATCACCTTCGTTCACATTATTGAGTGTATATTTACCATCTATATCAGTTGTAACACCTTGAGTTGTACCTTTGATTGAAACAGTTGCTCCGATCACCGGATTGCCATCGGCGTCAGTCAATAAACCGGAGACGGATTGTTTTTTTTGCTGTACTACGGTAAGTGTGTTTGCTTTTTGGGTATTTTCATTTTTAGCAATCGCAATGTAGTCGTCAATTTGTTTAAAAGTATATCCATCTCCCAGAACAGCAAGAAGGGCTTCTTCTATGTCTGAAGTCTGTATATTTACAGACACATTTTTATTTGTGGTTACTTCACTGTTGCTGTAAGCTATTTTAATTCCTGATTGTTTGGATATAGCATCCAGCACTTGTTCGATCTTTGTATTTTTGAAAGATAGATTTAAAGTGAACTTTTGTTCGAAAATGGTACCGGCTGATAGATTTAGGGCCGTTCCAAGGAATAAACATAGAAATGTTTTACGGTAGGAATCCCTTTTTAATACTTTTTGTAGAATAAAGGATCCTATTGAATGTTTAATTTTCATAACTTTGCATTTAGCAGGTTAAATAAAAAATGAATTTGTTTCTGATTAATCTGTACGGAGGTAGTATCTGATCCATACTGCCTCTGTTTTTTTCATATGTAAATAAATTGCGCTCCCTATCTCAAGAGAGCCGTTTAAACCATTAATAAATTGATTTTTTTAGAGTTCAGACAAAACAAAAGAGAGCACTTGTATAGATACAAATGCGGTTGGCTATTATCTTTGGGCATTTTATAATTTTACAACAGCTAAGAAAAAAAATTTCATACACGCGTTAAAGGACTCGCAGTCTTGACCGCTTAGCAGTTGAGATCAGTTTCATGAGCGACCTCTTGCTGTTTCTTACGACAACAAGCCAGTAAAAATCGACCTTCTCTATGTTTTTAACCTACTTCTGGGATTGGACCATCATCACGGCTGATTTTAACTTTATAGCCAAGTGCTTCCAGCTCTTTCTTCAAGTAATTTTTCCGTTTCTGCTCCATCCTTTGGTTGAGATATTCCGCACCGAGTTCCTTATACTCACAAGCCTCTTTCAGTACATGCCATACCGATTTCAGGATCGAGTGTCCTACTGCTACTAAAGCCCTCTTTTTCCCTCGACGGGCGGCTAAACGGTGATAACGTGCACTGTAAAAGGTGTTCTTGGTACGGGTGGCTGCCCACGCAGCCTCCGTGATTACGGCTTTCAACTGTTTGTTGCCATGGGTGGTTCTACCACTTTTTTTTTACCTGCGCTCTCGTTATTGCCTGGACAGACACCGGCCCACGAAGCCAGGTGCTTTTCGGTTGGAAAGGCTTCCATATCCACACCTATCTCTGCTATCAGGTCTTCAACCGTTTTCCGGCTAAGTCCGGGGATCTTCTGCAAGAGTTCCATCACATTCTCATAAGGAGATAAAACCTCTTTTATACGGCAGGTAAGGTCAGCTATGATGGCTTTCGTCTGTTCCATATCTTTACGGATGGTCTGCAACATATAGATGTGATGCGGTTCTATAAAGCCTTCACAAGCCTGATAAAGAAGTTCCGGACTGGCTTCAAGTTTTTTATGATAGATGCAAGTTATGTCATCCATTGTTACATGACCCTTATCGATCAACATATCTATCAGCTTGTTCGCCACGACTCCGTCCAGGCTGCACACCACGCTGGAAAGTTTGATGTTACAATCTTCCAGGATACGAACAATACGGTTTTTCTCAGAAGATACATGCTGGATCAACTTGTTACGGTAACGGGTTAAATCACGAAGCTCACGTTGTTCACGCTCCGGGATATAACTCGGTTTCAACAAACCTGCTAAAAGCAGTTTGCAAATCCAGGCACTATCCTTTTTATCCGTTTTGTGCCCGGGAACATACTTGATGTGCCGTGCGTTCACGATCCAGACTTTCATATCTGGACATTCAAGAATCTTATAAACCGGCTTCCAGTAAACACCGGTACTTTCCATTGCTACATGCGTAATGCCACTGGATAATAACCATTCTTTTAATTCTGTCAAAGAACTACTGAAGGTCTTGTAACTGCGGGTTTCAGTTTTGAGACCTTCGCCACTTATCGTAGCAACTACCATGTCCTTGTGGACATCTATTCCACAACCCCGGAGGATGACTTGTTCAAAAGGTACTGTTTTCATTGCATTCGTTTTTTCGAGTGAATGACACTAAAGTAAACAATACCCCCCTATTTACATTCTCTTGGACGAAATTTATTTCATGGATGTTTCATGGTGTTATTTCATAATTTTTCCTCCTTCCTCTTTTTTATGTTAATACTATTGTTTACCCTTTCAAGCTTGATGTCTGATGTGTAGCTTATGATTTCTAATATTTTATCAAGTTCGGTATTTCTTTCTGCGATTAATGAATAACGGTTGTTTTTCAAATTTTCATCTTCGTAATTGACAGAGAAATCATACCAACGTTGAAGCTTCTCCATAATTTCTTCCAGAGTTGTATTCTTGAAAATGTATCTACCGTTAATCCATGATGTAAATATTTCTGTGTTAACAGTTTGTATTGTTGTTTGATGGTTTTCGGTGTTGTAAGTGAGTTGTTCCGAAGGAATGATTGTTTGTTGTTTCTCTTTTTCCGGTTTTACTGCAACAGAACCTTCAACTAAGGTTGTACTTATTGTTTTATCATTTGTGTAACATGATACATTAAATGAGGTTCCTAAGACTTTAATATCTGCCCCATTTACTTTTACTATGAAAGGTTTGCTATCGTTTTTTGCTACTTTAAAAAAAGCTTCTCCTATGAGACTAACTTCTCGTTTATTTCCTATAAACTGGCTTGGATAGGTTAGTTCTGTTTCTGAATTTAGCCAGATTCGGGTTCCATCCGAAAGCTGAAGTTGATATGTTTTTCCTTTAGGAATTATTAAAAGATTGTTTTTTATGGTTATTTCTTTTGTTTTTGATTGATATGTTTCATACGTAAGTTTATTTCTTGCATCGTTCTTGATTACCACTTGTTGGTCCTGTCTGGAAAAGGATTCTTCTGTAAGTGCAATTTTTTCTCCATCACCCAGTAATAGTGTAGGTTCATCGAATTCTTCCATTTTTATTTCACTGACAATCGCAATCTGAGGAGATCTGGGAAAGAAAAATAGGCTAATTGAGATTATAACAGTTATCATTGCTGCATAGCGTGTCCATATAGGGAAATGGAATGCTTTCTTCTTGTTGATTGTATGTTGACTGACTTTTAACCAAGCAGAATCTGTATCGAACGTTTTTTCTTTAACTGTATGGGAAGTTACCTGATATAACCGTTTGAGCTTGGTATATTCTTTCCGGTTTGCTTCAGATGCATTCAACCATTCCGTAAAGATATGGTGTTCTTTATCCGTTGCCTCGTCAGCGAGTACGGCATATATGATTTGATATATTGTTTCAATACTCATTTTCTATCCTTTTGTATTTATTACAATCAGGGAGGCCAAAATGGGTAGGTGAATTCAGAAAAAAATAGAAAAAAAATAAATATGAGATGCTTCAACTCCTCTTTCATGATACGGAATGCTTCCCCCAAGTGATATTTGACTGTATTGGTCGAGATTCCGGTTATCTCTGCTATTTCTTTGTATTTCAGTCCTGTTAAGCATCTTAAAAGAAATACTTTTCGGCATTTTTTCGGTAATTTCTGTAGAGCGTCTCTCACCTCTTTCTGATAGATGAAATCTTCTTCTTCATTTAGTTGTTCTTTCCATTCTTCAACCAGATTAGCCAAGAACTCTTCTTTAAAAATTTCTGATTTATAATAATTAATACAACTATTTCTGATTGAGCGGTAGGCATAAGGCAAGAAAGTTTCTTCTGTAACGGACAGATGTTTCTTTTCCCAAATGGAGATAAAATAATTCTGGACAATGTCTTCTCTTACTTGGTAGTCTGTAATAAATCGACCTGCATAATTGCATAAAAGAGAATAATAGTCCCGAAATAATTTTTCGAAAATCTGTTTATCCGCTATTATCATAAGTGTCGTAGTATCTTTGTTTTTACGTTCGTATACCTCATTTGATTTTATATTAGTTCTGCTAGAACTTATGTACTTTTTAGAGGTTTTATCTGATTGTTGCCTAATAAAAAGGTCTATAGTAGGAAAGTTTGTTGTTTATAACCCAACTTTGTATATAATAATTAACAGTTATGAAGTGATTGTTCCAGTATTTTTTCAGCATTTAACCTCTTATTTTAAAAAAAGGCTATATTTGCATTCTTTGTAGTGTAGTTCTAGCAGAACTAATTCGAATTTTCATGAACATTGAGTGTTTGTGATGAACTATTGACTATTGCTGTATCTAGTCTTAAGAAGAACAGTCTTATTGATAATAAACTATCTGTCCATATATATGTTACTTAAATAGGAACTAATTAAATACATAAGGCGATGAAATTTTTTATAGACACAGCGAACCTGGATCAGATCCGGGAAGCGAATGATTTGGGCGTGTTGGATGGTGTGACGACCAATCCGTCATTGATGGCCAAAGAAGGAATTAAAGGAGTGGAAAACCAACGGGCACATTATTTAAAGATTTGCGAGATCGTGGATGGCGATGTGAGTGCCGAGGTGATCTCTACCGATTATGAAGGAATGATCAAAGAAGGGGAGGAACTGGCTGCCCTGAATCCGCATATCGTAGTAAAAGTTCCTTGCATTGAAGCTGGAATTAAGGCAATCAAATATTTTACAGATAAAGGAATCCGTACGAACTGTACGTTGGTCTTTTCCCGCGGTCAGGCCCTTTTGGCGGCAAAGGCCGGGGCTACCTATGTCTCTCCGTTTGTCGGACGTCTGGACGATATATCCAGTGACGGTATTGAACTGGTCGCAAAAATAGTAGAGATGTATGCCTATTATGGTTATGAAACGGAGGTGCTTGCTGCTTCTATCCGTAGCACACAACATATTATCCAATGTATCGAGGCGGGAGCCGATGTGGCAACTTGCCCGTTGGCTGCTATCAAAGGTTTGTTGAAACACCCGCTTACCGATAGCGGACTGGCAACCTTCCTGGCCGACTATAAAAAGGTGAACGGATAGGCCGTCGGTGACAAATTATATTTTCTTTGTTTTATAGGGGGTAGCAAAAAGTTTGTCACGGCTGATTATTAGTGTGTTAGGCCGGAAATGGCTTACAACCGGGGTAAAAAAGTACCTACTTTCGACCTCGAGTTTGTCATAGTTAACATTTGTTGGGTTTTTCTCCCGGTTGTAATAAAAACATAGAAAACGGATTCGGCGGTAGGATCGGGATGTTTATGAATTGTCATGTTCTCAGAAAAATAAAGAGGATGGAATTCTTTATTTCATTGAAGAATACTTATCTTTGCATATCAACTTAAAAGAATTAACTATGAAGTATTTAAATCCAAGAGCAGATCTTACGTTTAAACGTATTTTTGGCGAACATCCCGATTTGGTGATCAGTTTACTCAATGCCTTGTTGCCCCTGAAAGCGGGTGAGGAGATTAGAGAGATCGAATACCTCCCTTCCGAGATGGTGCCGGACAATCCCTTGCGTAAATTCAGTATTGTAGACGTTCGTTGCTGTGATGTGAAAGGGCGTCAGTTTTTGGTAGAGATGCAGATGCTTTGGTCGCCGGAGTTTCGCGAGCGAGTTCTTTTCAATGCCTCAAAAGCTTATGTGCGTCAGTTAGATGCAGGCGAAGGCTACGAATTGTTGCAGCCGGTTTATTCGCTCAACCTGGTGAACGAGGTTTTCGAACCGGCTCTGGATGGTTATTACCATCATTATGCAATGGTGCATGTGGAGCATACGGATCATATCATCGACGGTTTGCAATTGATTTTTGTCGAGCTGCCTAAGTTTACTCCCCATACCTATAGTGAGAAACGTATGCATGTCCTTTGGCTCCGTTTTCTGACTGAGATAGGTGAATCGACGCGTGTCGTCCCTCATGAATTACTGGAAGCCCCTGAAATATCGAAAGCTCTGACAGTGTTGGAAGAATCAGCCTTTACAGACGAGGAGTTAGCCGGTTACGAGTATTTCTGGGATGGTATCAGTGTTGAAAAAACTCTTTATAATAGTGCAAGACGTGAAGGGCTTGCCGAAGGAAGGGCTGAAGGTATTGTCAAAGGAAAAGCTGAAGGTATTGCTGAAGGAAGAGCCGAAGGTCTTGCCGAAGGAGAAGCGAAGGGTAAACGCCTTATTGCTGCCAACATGAAAAAGTCAGGTATTGATCCACTTATCATTGTACAATGTACCGGTTTGTCAATAGAAGAGATTGAACGACTTTAAGAGTTACTGGATAGATGCGAACATGATTTATGTCTTAATAGTTCGCATTAAAATATGATCCCGATGATATTCGGATACCATCCCGGTGATGATGAAACGTCACCGAGGTGGTATGATGCAAAAGCTATAGCTTTCGAGATTAGAAACAATATATTTTGATGTAACTCTCTGAAGATAAATTAAATATAGAGAGTTTAAAAGATGCAGGTAACAATTTGGATATGGAAGTCCTGCTTCGGGTTACACTGCTTTGCATAGTTTCAAATAACTCATGTACAAATGTAGGCAATATTTGGAATATAGCAAAATATACTGCTATTTATTTTTGTATAAATCTGATTATTAATATATTAAGAATTTAAGGTGTAATTTATTGATGCCTATTTATTATTGGATAGCCGGGAATAGTATCTCCTGGCTATTTTTTGTCCCAAATTGGCGTTTTCTGTCTTTTTTTGGCGGTTGCTCAACGGTTGAGTAACCAATGGCCTTATAATATCTCCGTAATATTGCACCATAAACAATAAAAATAAGGTCATTATGAATAACAGAAGAACTGCACCGGGTGGACAGACAACCCACATGCTTAGTGCCATACTTGCCAAAGTTACCAACATTGAAAAGTTATTGGCTCCTGCCGTACATAATTTGCCTGACAGTGAGATACTGGATTCAAAAGGCGTGCGCCTGCTCACCAAGATGTCGGACAGGACACTTTTAAGACGACGCAATGACGGGACACTCCCCTTTCACAGAGACAAGGGGAAGATATATTACCGCCGTTCAGATGTACTCCGTGCCATGCTGCTGGAAAAAGAAGAATACTCTAAAAAATAAGCGTTATGAAGAAGATGATTAAAATTGAAAGCGGTTCTTTCGCTGCACTCGTGAGAAGTTATAAGAAGTCGTTGAACATGTTTGCCATCCTGCAACATATCTGCCAGGAAAATGACGTGGCGCTTTCCATGCTGCCCGATGAAGTCTGCGAACTGATAAATCTCGATCCGGCAGAGATTGAGAAACAGCGTTTGAGCGGAAGGCTACGTTTTGCAGAAGAAGAGAACGGGACAAAGCATTATTCGATTGTGGACATTATCAACCTGAAAGACTCGATTGACTGGAAGGTAATCAACAGGCAGGTGGAAAGCCTTTCCTTCGAGGAAGAGGAATGATGTGATTTGCGGCTGACAGACAAGGGTACGGCCGGCAAGGTCGGATTTATCCGGGCGCCGGCCGTGCCTTTGTCCTTTCCTGAAAAGCGGCTCTTTGCTGTAACCTGCGGAAGTGGAGCTTGCGTAGCTTCCGGGGGTTACAGCAATGTGCCGTGGGAAACATACCTATATTAAGGTTATCTTTTGCTGAGATTGCAACAATCAAGGGGATTCGGATTTATTTTGTTTTTCCAGTATTCGTAATGTTCCGTCACATCTTCACAAACAGTCAACTGCTTAAATCCGCTGATTTGTCCGAGGTATTTAATCTTCAGTTCAAGCGGCAGGTGCTGATAACCACTTTGTTTGAAAGTATATTCTGAATAGTCAATATTGAACCATTGTTTTATTCAGGTATTCACTCGTAGAAATTCTACTAATATTTTGTTACATTTGATTGTATTCAATTTCTTGAAATCTATGTATTGCGGAATAAAAGGTGATAATCTTAAAGATACGTCAAAATTACATTGCTGTAATTTTTCAAGCGCATTTATTCTTTGTGACGGCACGCAGGCCCTTTCATATGTCCGTGACAGGTCATCGTCCATCGTTGTTATGGATATTTGGATATGTGCAAGTTTTTTATCCATTAATCTGATATATTTATCATCCGCCACCATTGATGACTTGGTGACTATCAGATAGCCGATACCTTGTTTGTTCAGTTCTTTTATAGCCTCATAGGTTATGTGACAGCGGCTTTCAATGGGCTGAAGACAATCAGTCATACCTCCAAGCCTGACAATGGAACCGGATGGAATTTTACGGATAACTTTTAACACCTTGTCAATATCCGCGACTGCCGGATGTTCCGCATCTCATAGTTTGCGAAAATTCAACAAGGATTTTGCATAGCAATAGGAACAATCATGATAACAGCCTTTCCCATAAAGGTCTAAACGTGTCGGATAATTACATTTTTCTCCTTCATTTCCTCCGACTGATTTATAAAAGGATTTATATTCGGAATACCCCGGAGAAGGTTGGGTATTCTTTTGTTTTTTCAATTCCATAATTATTAAGTTATTAGATGATACATTAAATATATACCCGACATCCATAACGACAATCGGGTATATAATAGAGTAAGCCGGTTCCCTGTCGGCTATGCGACAGAAAAACTATTTTTCTTGCCTTTAGGCCTGAAGGCAGTAGCATGCCGGGGTGTCTGCCTGGTCTCTTGTTGTTTGCCCTTTTTCGGTTCATCCAACTTCGGTTTGTATTCACGGGCATTGCGTCCTATCAGCAGTTGGTTGCTCTTGTTGCTGAAACGTACATCATCGGAAAATACCCTGCCTTTGTAGCGCATATTCTCAACGAACACCATTTCATGGTTCTGGAGCATCTTCTTTTGCTCAGGCGTGATTTTGGCACCCATGATAGTGTCGTTGACCTTCAGTTGTTCACCAGACTGCTTGAATGCGATGTCCATTATTCTCGGATCGACGAAAGCAACTCCGGAAAGCAGCGTATCGTTTTTGCGCTGTATGTCGTTGATGGGAAGCTGGCCTCCTGACGCAAGGATTTGCTTCTGTTTGTCATCCAACCTTTTCCCGTAGATATAATCGGGTATCTTGATGGCATCCACGGGCATGGTAATGATACGGTTGCTCGGTTCATGGAAAGATACATAACAGTTACAGACGGTTCCCGTATGGGTATCCTTCATCTCCTTGACTGCCCCCAAAGTTCCGGTGTCTTTAAGCGACTGCTTTTCCTCGTCCGTGAATACTCCTTTATAGGCAGGCAGGTCATACTGCGGTTTGTCAAGTCTGCTTAAAGTTTTCAGTTGCACCTTGCCGTCCTCCCCTTTGACACAGAGGAAACAGGCTTCCCCCATATCCTTCTTTTCACCATTCACTTCCTTACTGATGGGGAAAGCCATAGAGGTAATCCTTCCTTTTAGCATCTCACCCATGCAGTGGTTATCAAACAAGAGTTGCTTGTCAACTCCCAATGCGGCAAGTTCTTTCCACGGAAGCTGGTGTTCGTCAAACTTATACCGACGGGCAAGTTTGGCGATACGTCCTTCATCGTTGAGTTCGCTGTTCTCCACCAGTTTTTTACCTTCTACTCCGGGGTCTTCCCCTTTTCGGATTTGGACTACGGCATTCAGTGTCTTTTCCAAAAGGACAAGAGGTACAAGGAAAAAACTGAAACTCGTGGGATTTTCGTACTGGTTCTTGAAATTGGTGAAGAATAGTTCCAGCGGTGAGGTACGATCCAGTTTGAGGAAACTGCTGCTATTCTTCTTGTCGGGTGGCACGATTTCGAGACTGCCGTCCTGCTCGTTCATTTTGGAAACGACTGCGGTTTTGTTCGTTCGCTTGTCAAGGATGGCCATTACATGCTCGTCCTGACTCTGTTCTTGTTGTTCTTGCTTTTTCTTAGCCATAAAATCAATAATTTAAATGATACAATAATTAATCAATACCGGGTAAACTTTAGCCCGTCGGTGCGAATGTAGAGCTTTAACTGATAACATATTATAGTTTTTCTACCAGCAGTAATGGATGGCGGAGATTGGCGGGAGTTGTCCGTAAGTATAATCCTCTTCAAAGATTATTGTTTGCTTCAAAAACATAATCTACAATTTTCTGAAAACAAATTTTCACATATCAATAAATCTCATTCTCTTTGTATAAGAGAAAAAATGCATATTCCTGAAATACTTATAGTAAAGAAAAAAATGGCGACTAAGTATATGAAGGCAGGAAAAATATGGAATGCTGATAAAGTTCTTTCATATGGACTCATAAAGAATTTAAAGATATGATACGATTTTTACAATTTTCCGACATACATTTCCTCTTTTGCGAAGAGACTGAAGATGATTATGCGCAAATGCGTATACGTTTTATTGAAGACTTGGAGAACGTAAAGCAACAATTTGGAACCATTGACTATGTTTTAATTTGTGGAGACATTGCTTGTAAAGGACAAAAGGAGGAATTTAACAAAGCTAAAGAATTTATAGATACGGTAAGTAATGTTCTTGAAGTAAATGGGAAAAGACCTAATGTTTTTGTAGTTCCAGGTAATCATGATATTAACAGAAAAAGCTATGAAGTAACACGTAATCTGTTAAGACCTTTATTATTGGATAAGAAAAATAACAATATTTTTTTACAGACAATCAAGCATACAGAGCCTGATACGCTAAAAATACTTTATGCTCCTTTATCTGCCTATAATGAGTTTGCACAACCATATTTCATTGATGAAGTGAGTGAAACTATTATGATTGATGATATGGATGAGCTTTGTTTCGACAACAAGAATTATTATTGGAAATTTAGCTTAGGTAAAGAAGGCGATTATAAAGTTAATTTGTATGGTCTAAATAGTACTCTTACATGTGATGGTAAAGAAAGAGCGAAAAAAGATTTAAAAGAGGACAATCATCTCACATTCCTTCCCAGACCTGCTTATAATATTCAAGCATACTCTAATGAGATAAACATTTCGATGATACATCATCCTTTAGATTGGCTCATAGATGAAAATCATGTTTGTAAGATATTTGATGACCGTTTTAAATTACAGTTTTTTGGTCATATGCATATCCAAAGTTCTCAAAATGACAAAACTATTAAAATATTTTCCGGAGCTTTTCAGCCTGACCAAGAGGCAGATATAATGGATTGTCCTCCTGTTTATAATGTTATAGAACTTAGTGTGGAAGACGCTATTATGACTGTAAAACTTGAATCTCGTAAATGGGACGGAGCTTATTTCATTAAATATGTAGAAGAATCTAAAACAATGTCTGTATCTTTAGCTTCTCCCGATAATTGGTCAGAAATTGCACAAGAAGAAGCAAAAAAAGATCCAATAGCAATAGAAGATATTATGATACCAATTAATGAAATCAATTACATGTTCATCAATAGTGACAATCAAAGAGAAATTATTGAGAAACTCTTGCCGGAAACTTATGATGACAAAAGGTCAGATCGTGCTAATTGCCTCATATTTTTAAAAGCAGTCAAAGAAAAAGGTCTTTACCAACAATTATTAAACGAATTAAACAAGTAATATGGATGCTGTGTTAGAAAAAATGCTTAATAGCGTATTAGTCATTCCTTTCCAAAAGGATTTGACATCAAAACTTGCGTCTCTTGGTAAGAGTTATGCAAAAACTGCCGATCGCCATAAAGTAGAAGATTGCGTTTCTGCTTTTATATGTGGAACACAAAATACTACTTTACGCTCATATATCATGAAACAATATCGAGAGCAGTTTAATGAGAATATAAAGTTACCTCCTGCTGTTTATAAAATCTTATCTGAATATGTAGTGTATATTTTGATTATAGATACAGATAAAGAGTATAATAATACAGATAGAATGATATATTCATTAATAGTACGTAATATGATGGTTATTCGCAAGAATTCGTATAATAAGCTTCTTGCGCCAGCATTTATAACTCCAATGTATCCATTTTCTGATTCATATAGAAAGAATGAAAATCATATAGAAGAGTGTTCTGATACACAAATAGTTCCAGATATCTTTGAATATGACAGTTTCGAAGATATGGACGTAACACTTGATGAAGATAATTTTAGTGAAATAAAACAGTTAGCACAACAAGCAGCAATGTTGAAGTATCAAGAGTTAATCTGTGATATAAAATCCAAAAGTATTGAAGACCCATTTGTTTTGGCATATTATGCTGCAAATATGCTTGCCGTTGAGCCCCAGTGGAAGTATGTTGATTCTAATCCTGTAAAAACACTTATGAACATTCTTCCTTCAAGTCGTAAAAATGCAAAATTGAAGAATATTAAACCAAAATTGAAAGACTCTGAATGGTATATTAGCTATGAGTCTGATTCAAAGTCGTCACTTCTTCTAAATTACATTAAAGACTCCAACTTGACTGATGAAATAGGTGAATTACCATTATCAGACCTTGAATTTGCAATTTATATGTATTACGAACTTTTCCTTGAGGAATTAATAACAGATTAACATGGATAATCAAGATACAAATGAGCTTCTTTTAGATAACCCTAAAGAAGCAAAAAGTCCTACAAAAGAAAATATTATTGAACAGTTGGCAGCGATGAAGGAAACTCCATTTTATACTGACGCTCTAAATGAGGTAAATATTAATAATATTATCACTAATCAAAAACCTGAACTTATAGTCCTATTTGGACTTAATGATTTGGGTAAGACCACATTTGTCGGTTCATTATATCATTTGCTTAGAGTCAGTGGCAAAATGGCTAATTATAAGTTTGTCAATTCCGACACCTTTGCAGGCTTTGAGCGCAGAGTTTTTCTACGTAAATGTAGTAAAGATGGTCGATCAAATACTAATCGTACCCTTCGTTCTGAAAATCCATTTCTTACTCTTCATATGGAACATGAAACCACTAATGAAAAACGTCTTATTGTGTTATCTGATAGAGCCGGAGAACGCTATCGTGACTATATATCCAAGGATGAAGAACTTCTTAAAGATAAAACTATCAAATATGCTGATCGCATTTTACTCTTTATTAATGCAGAGGAATTGGTTGGACGTTCTTATTCAAATATGAAAGATGAACTCAAAACTCTTCTTCGTAGGCTTAAAGAGAAAGACATGTTACCATTATTCGCAACAAAATATATTATCTTTAATAAATACGATAAAGTTGTAGATATTGAAAATCAAAAATTCAAAGAACATAAGCAAGAGATTGTTGAGCTAATTGAGGACATGTTTGAAGTAAAGGATATCCCCCAACACTGTATCAATTCTAAAAATCTTGATGGTAATGTAGAACTTGAGAAGTTGTTCTGCATGCTTATACGACCGCTTGATTCAAAAAAAGTAGATTCAGCTTTAGATTGGGTTAAAACATCAATTAAAAATAATAAAGCATGATGGAAAATACAAAGAAATGTCTTATCGTAGGTCTTCCAAATGCAGGAAAATCTACTTATATCGGAGCTTTTTGGGCTATAGAGAAAGATGGTGGCACAGGTCATAAGCTTACTTGTAAAGAATATCCTTCTGATACCACTTACTTAGATGCTCTGAAGAAAAGTTGGTTGGAACAAACGGTCGTTAGCCGGACTGTAAATATAGAACCACAAGAAATTCATTTAAAACTTCATTCTGAAACTACGGGAAATGCCCTTGAACTTCACATTCCAGATTTTAAAGGTGAAGTCTTTCAACGCATACTTTCTAATAATGTGATAGAGAAGGCAGTTCAATGGTGTGGGGAAACAGATTGTATTCTATATTTCATTAAATATGCAAAAGAAGACATATTGCAAGACGAAATCCCCCAAACATCAGAATCTATAGAACCCGTTCAAACAGAATTTGCTCGAACTGAATCTACGACTATGCAAATTGAAGATATTTCTGAGTGGACACAAAATATTATGTTGCTTAAATATCTTCATACTCAAGTAGATCACAATATTCCTTTAGCTATTTGTATCTCTGCATGGGATAAGGTGAATACAAACCTTCCTATTGAATCATGGATTGAGTCTAAACACCCGTTTCTTTATAACTTTATTCGGCATCATTTCACTAATGTGAAATATTACGGTGTCAGTGCTCAAGGATTAGAGTATAAAGACGAAAAGTTTGACGAATATCAACGACTTACAGAACTTAAGCAACGGGCTTATGTTTATACTGATAATAAGTCTCATGACATTACAGAACCATTTGATTTTTTAATAACTCAGTAAAAATGAAAATACAAATTCATCAAATGTTGCATGGATACAACCAAGGTCATAATTTGATCCAAGGTTCTATTGTACTACCCTCAAGCGAGGATATGGATTGCATGGCAACATTAAGCGATTGGTCAGAGTATATCAATCCACAAGATGAAGCCGACTATATTACTATATATCCACTCAAAAATAGTGAATACTATGTAATTTCCAAGACATGGTATGCTAACGAAATGAAACGTCCTGGATGTGTTTGGACTCACAGCCTTCTGATTTCATTTCATCAGTTGTCACAAATAGCTGATTATCGAGTTTTTATAGATATGTTTATACGTCCACAGAACGGAAATTATAAGTTTTATGCAACACCTCTTCAGGTTGAGTCTACTTTAGAATATGAGAGTTCATTATTTACCAATAAGCTTATTATTCCATCATTGCCAATTATATATAATGAACTTCTTAATCGGCATCCGCAGGTCTTCAGTATAGAAAACAAATCACGGTTTTATCAATATTTTTGTTTAC
The DNA here is from genome assembly GCF_000364265.2 of Parabacteroides sp. ASF519. Lineage (NCBI taxonomy): Bacteria > Pseudomonadati > Bacteroidota > Bacteroidia > Bacteroidales > Tannerellaceae > Parabacteroides > Parabacteroides sp. ASF519. The sequence continues at coordinate 1,234,576 of NZ_AQFV02000006.1, forward strand.
TGTTGATGAATTATTTTCCGTATCAAATACTTTGTCAATTATCATTTTGCTCAGGTAGTTCAGGACTTCGGACATTATATGGTAAACCATTCTTTTTGCAATTTATCAATACCCAACATGATATTGTTAAATCAATTATTGTTTACGATGAATCTGAACTTAACGCCATTCCATCATGGATTAAATTGGCTACTCAAGATATTGCGTTAGAAAAACTCCAGTTAAGTCGTCTTCTCCATACATTTGCAGATGATATAGGCTCCGACAGTCAACATCTCAATGGATTCTTAATTTTAGTAGAACTTATCAATAAGAATTACGAAGCTAACGAAGAAAAACAAAAAGCAATACAACTCATTATTGCAGAACTTGCTACCCTATTTCCACATCGTGAAGATGGAAAACTTTTGAAAGAGCGTTTTCTTCAAAAACGAATGACTGATAAGTTTGTACCTGAATATGAATTTTTATACTATATGTGTGTAAGTGAATTCATTGATTCCTTTTCAGTACATTACATTAATTTTTGGCAAAGATTTGATGAAATAGCACACAATGATAATCGCCAATTATATTATCAATTGCTTCAGAAACTTTGTCAAGCATCCCAACTTAATGATTGGGGTGAAAGTATTCTTGCAAAAAGTAATGAGTATCTCACAATATCAGACCTCAATGTTATAGCGGATAATGATTGGTCATTATTCCAATCGTTAGCTTCAGCTTGTCCTGAATTACTAAATCAGGGTAGTTGGATTACATATTCATATAATCAAATAGAAGATATACTTCGTATTATTCTCACTTCACATGCATCAAGTGTATTTATAAAATGGAAAGAATTACTCTTTAAAATTCTTAATACACAAATCAGAGTGTATGCAGATTTGAGTAATCTTATTTTTCAGAAGGATAAAGATGCTGTTTATTATGTACTTGACTATCTAAATGACTCAGCCGAACATGTAGTTCCAAAATCTATTGAAAAGCTATGCCAACAGGAAAACTCAAAAATACTAACCTGGATGGAAACGATGAATGTATTGACACCCAATGTCGGTTTACTTATAATGAAGTCTATTCTACCAATTTCTGTGCAAGTACAATCAAAAGGTAGTGGGCGCTGGATAGCTTTTAGTAAACTCTCAATAAAATCAATGCCTATTGAATACTATGCCTATTTATATTTACTATCATTTAATTGGCCTTATGATAATCATGCTATAGAATTCATGCGTATAGCCTTTTATCCACTTCACAAAGCTGCTTCAGAAGGGCGATTAGATTATGATATTTGGAAATATATTTCACCATATACGGAAGAACTCCCTATATGGCTTGACTGGGATAGATGTAAAAAATTACGTAAGGCAATTGTGAAACGTATCAAGAATTCATATCTTGACGTAAACTTCATTAAAGATTTTACCCCTGACAAAGAATTGAATAAAGAACTAATTAAAATTTGGAAGAAATAAATAATTTAATTTTGACTATATAATTATATTCAAAACTGAAAATAAGAATATATATTGGAAAGGAAGGGTAAAACTTATTAGAAAATAAATAAGAGCATGAGCTGGTTAATTCCCCAATCATCATGCTCTTATTCTGATATGAGCGATAATTTTAACTTTCCCCTAACAGATATTTGAGTTCCGGATCATTCTCTATGCGAAGCAATTCGTTTTCCACCAGTTCGACAATATCCTGTTTGATTTGCCGATAATTGGCCTGTATTTGCTGTTCCATTGTATCATTGCCGTTCTCGTCCAGAAAGCTGCTGATTTCGGGTATGGGTTGGTAGGCCGCCGTCTCTTTCTGTACAGCTTCATTGTCAACAACTATCTGCGCATGGAAAATTTTCTGTTCTATTGTCTCTCCGAAGTTATCTGCTACGGCACCGACAAACATACCTTGCGATAACGTACTGATTTTGCTGGCAGGTATCAGACTGTCCAGTTGCGTGTTGATGGAAGTTGATGTATCATTGCGATTGATGCTCATAGACTCTCTTTTTTGTAGGATTTTCCCGAATCTTTCCGACAATGTTTTAGCTGTTTCACCCACCACTTGACCGCTAAAAACATTGCCCACAGTTGACATGATTACGGCGGCCTCCTTGTCTCCGTAATCGCGCTTTAACTGGCTGAAATCCTGAAAACCTAACACAACCGCCACTTTGTTGCTTCGTGCCGTGGCAATCAGATTGTCCAAACCTTTAAAGAAAATCGTGGGTAATTCGTCAATAATTACACAACTTTTGAGTTGCTTCTTCTTATTTATTAGTTTAACGATTCTCGAATTATAAAGACCCAATGCTGCTCCATAGATTGAAATTCTATCGGGATTGTTGCCCACACATAATACTTTCGGTTCTTGGGGATTATTAATATCCAGCGTAAAGTCACTGCCGGACATTACCCAATAGAGTTGCGGACTTATCAGTCTGGATAACGGGATTTTAGCACTTGCAATCTGGCCCTGGAGCTGCTCACTCGCTCCCCCTTTCCATGCGTCAATAAACGGACTTAGATAGTTTTCCAAATCAGGGTAACTTGTCAGAATAGTAAAGACGTCTTCATACCTTTTATTAAGCAATTCAATAGCATGTGGGAACGTACAGAACTTGCCACCTTCATAGATTTTCAAAAACCAAATTATGGCCGTAAACAATACAATTGGAGATTCTACAAAGAAATCTCCCTGTTTTTGTACCCAACTTTTATTGAGGTTCAACATGATGGTATAACTGGATTCATACGCATCCGAAATATCAGTCATCAATTCGGGAGCCAACGGATTACAGCGGTGACTTTTTCTTGGATTATCGAAGTTGATTACATAAAATTTAGGTGGTATCTTATAACGGTGTCTATACTTAATCAGATGGTTATAAGCAATAACTGACAGGTCATCAAACTTAAAATCGTATATGTAGAGTGCATAGGACTTCTCAATTGCCTGCTTTATATAATTGTTGACTACGGCATACGACTTACCGCTACCCGGTGTACCCAAAATCATGCTTGCCCGGAACGGATTCACTACATTAATCCAACCTTTCCATTCTTTGCCTTTATACCAGAACTTCGTCGGCAGATTGACGGAATACTCGTTTTCCATGAGTTTTATTTCCTGCATGAAGGATTCATTTTCCCGGTTGAAAACATCCTCCAACAAGTTGTTCTTCAACAAACGACTTATCCATAAACCGGATGCCAGCAGACAGAAGAAACCACAGGTCAGTGTTGTGGTATAAAGTACCGCACACACACCGGATGATGCACTAATGGATAACAACCACCAGTTCAGGAAAAAGAGTATGGTACCCGCAATCGCCGCAATGATAATCTGCCTTCATGTGATTTCATGTTTCTTCACTCCCTTGTTGCCCATGCAGGACAGACCGAGAAAAAGGACACAAAACAACTTTGTGTAAAGCAAGGATGAAAACAGCCCGGTGGTGCGTTGGAAATTGGATAGTATCTTATTTACTATATCGAGCGTTCAGCCCATTTCGTGGAGCCAGCCGTAACAAAACCAATAAATGTGTATCGCCAAAAATAAAAAACTAATGGCCCGCATAAAGTCTGTGACTTTGGCAAGACCTCTTAAATCATCTTCATTCTGCATAATTGTAACTATTAAAATTAAACTTCTTGGTTCTATACATTATTATATTATAACCTGCGCCTGCGCTTCTTCTTTTTCCTGCGCCCATAACGGAAAGCCGGATCAATGTACTCGTGCGTATGGTCGTCTTCCATGAGTATGGAGAAAATATCAACGGCACCGAGTGCGGATATATCAATCAGACTGTCGGAAGATTCACTTTGATGTTGGCTTTGATTTTCCTGTTGCCGGTATTCTACCCCTTCCTGCCTTTCTTCCGCTTTCGCTTCCCTTCCCTGCCGGGACGGTTCCTTCTCCGGTTGCGGTATAAGTCTTTCACGGTCTGCATCCGGGTTGTTGAACAATTCGTTAAACACATTGGCTGAAAAGACTTTGCCCAGACGAGAGCCGTTGAACACCGTCCGGGTGGTATGGTCTATGAAGGTGATGCCATACAAACGTCCTTCGGGATTGATACGGTAAACGACTTCTATATCAGCCTCTTTCAGCCTGCTGGCAAAATCTTCTTTCGTACCGATATTCTGCATGGCTTTGATGATTTTCTGCCGTGCCCTTTCGGTAAGGTTATTCTTTTTCACCTTTTCAGTAGAAGCGGTAAACATCTTTTGCAGTGCTTCATAGCCGAATGCCTTTCCGAACTTGCTGGATTTGAAAGGTGTGCCTATCTGCTGTCCGTTATCATCCAAAGCTCCGTACATGATGCCGTGGTATTCCTTTCCGTCCACACTTCCCCTGACTTCATAAGCGGTCATGTTATACAAGTTCAGAAGGGTGTTGTATTCGGCAAGTGAATGACAGTTGTAACATTCCAGCAAAGTTCGGGCGGTATGCTTTACCTGCGTTTTCACGTCACCTTTCGGATAATCCACTTTTTGCAAGGCCAACAATTCCCGCTCACCGTGTTCTCCGAGTGTGGGATGAAGCCCATACTTCACTTCCATATCCCGACAGATATTCTGTGCCCGGATAGCCTCACGATTGTGGTCTATCTTTTCTCCTTTCTCGTTGATGCGCACCGAAACAATGTGCATGTGCTTGCGGTCTATGTCTTCATGCAGCCATACGATATAAGGCTGGTTCCCATAACCGAACTTTTCCATAAACTCCTGCGCCAGTACGATCATTTGTTCTTCCGAAAGAATGTCTTTGGGAGACGGATTCAATGAAATATGGATAACCGATTTCCTGACGTGCGAGTTGAGTGCGATATAAGGTTCAAAAGCCTGCACGCAGTTTTCAATCGGCACATTGCCCGAAGTATCGACTGCAATTTTCGGATGTCACAATACCTTTGCCGTACCGTCATCCACCTTTATCTTATTGTAGGCAATCACTCCATAGAATGAACTGCCCGATGTGATATTCGGCACCATGATGTTATTCCTTTTTAGTGAGATACTCCTTTTCGTACCGCTTTGTCAGTTCGATGACCTGCTTGCATACTTCTTCCAGTTTACGGGTTTCTTCGGCAAGTTTGTAGAGAAACGCAAGCGATTTCTTCTCCCCGTAAATGGTATGGATGGTTTTTACACATTGGTTGTAGTTGTTTCCTATTCTTCGGAACTGCTGATAGAAGGCGGTAAGCTGGGCGTAATATTCCTGTGCTTCTTTATCAATTTTCACTACCTTGAACTCTCAACCGAAGATACGGGCAAAGATAAATTCGGCCTTATTCTTCATGCCGGACTGCTCGAACATGGAGATAAACTTTTCGTCTTCCTCGTCATTAAGACAGAGGTAATAGCGGTGCGTGCGCGGGTCTGCCAGCACCTTGCGCCCTGCGGCGCCACGGATTCTTGTTTCATCTTTCATAACATGAAAATTTTAAAAGGTTCGACTTGGGAGAACCTTTGCCCCCGAAACACCTTTCGGGCGAGACTTTCAGCGGTTGGAAATATTTTCAACCGCTGAAAGTACACCTCGCTATATGCTGACGCATATTAAAATCCGGCTGGGCCGGATTATAGGTCTGAAGGATTGTCTTACGTTCTCTGCCGAGAACGAACTGCGCTCTCCCGGCGACAAAGGTAGAGAGTTTTTTCTGTCCGTGCATTATGGCGGTTCCCGCCAACAGCCGCCAATAAATGACTTTGAAACGGGGGATACTACACAGATGCTCTTTTTGAGGTTTATTTGTAGCCGGATAGCTATTCGATTATCCATTTGAACGGATAAACAGTCTGGTATTCGGATCACTATCTGAATAACTATATGGATAGCAGTCTGAATGGATAAACAGATATTCAGACCGGTATCTATTCAGATATGTAGTTATACACATATATTAATGTATGGACGAATAAACAGGTATCCGAATATATAAGCACCTGAATATGTACTTAGCTATTTAGCTATTCAGATGAATAGACTGGCTGCATAGATGAATAGTTTTATAGCTACATCATCAAACAGCTATATGCGCAGATAGCCGGATAGCTAAACAGCTATGTAGATAACTGTATAAGCAGGCTATGAAACAAGTAACCGGACAGACAGCCGCATGGATAAGCGGCTATCCGTCCGGAAATCAATAAATCCGATTATTCACTTACTTAAATTTGTAACAATGGAAAAGGAAAAGAACACAGTATTCGTTTCATTCGCTACCCAGAAGGGCGGCGTGGGTAAATCAACATTTACCATTTATGCGGCATCATGACTGCATTATGTGAAAGGACTAAACGTAGCGGTGGTGGATTGTGACTATCCGCAACATTCGATTATGAAACAGAAAAAACGGGATATGGAAGTGGTAAAGACCACACCCGTTTATCAGAACCTCTTGGTGGAGCAGGCCGGACGGTTGAAGAAAAAGGCCTACCCGGTCATCGGAAGCACTCCGGCCAACGGCATGGCGGACTGAAGGGCATTTGAGGAAAAAGCGGATACTCTTTATGATGTTGTACTATTCGACCTGCCCGGCACAATGGGCAGCGACGGGGTTATCGCCGCAATCAGTGCGCTCGATTATCTGTTCGTGCCTATAAAGGCAGACCGCCTGGTGCTGGAAAGCACACTGAACTTTGCAACCACCATTAATGACCGGCTGATAAAAACCGGCGTATCCTCCCTGAAAAGGCTGTGCCTGTTTTGGAACATGGTGGACCGAAGGGAACGCACGGCCTTGTATGACATCTATCAGCAAGGATTCTCCCTGTTGGGGCTGGACTGTCTCCAAACACGCATTCCCGTGCGCAGTAACTTCACCAGAGACTTGTCCGCTACGGGCGGCCCCGTTTACCGGAGTACGCTGTTCGCTCCCGATGCGGCATTCACCAAAGAGTGCGGCTTCGATACGTTCATGGATGAAATCATATCTATACTTAAAACCGAATAGTCATGGCGAAGAAAACAAGCGGACAAAATCCGGTGGATGAAGCGTATCTGCGAAGCCTGATGGCGGGTGTTCCTTCGGAACCTCCTTTATCTCCGTCACCTTCTGTGACCGGAGAGAGCGACGAAAATAGAGAAACCGCTTTATCCGGTGAGAAGGGAAAAGCGGATAACAACGTGAATGAAACTGTAAGGTGTGTTCCTGATGTGGATGATACCGACTGTCCGGAAGTGATTGCGGTAAAACCGTCACCGAAAACGATACGCACGGCACTGGCCGACTTTATCCGCAGATTCCTTACCCCCTATAAATGCGAAGGCAGGCAGGGAGTGTATATCGACAAGGAACTGCACCAGAAAATATCGGTTATTGTCGGGATTGCGGGAAAACGGCAGCTGACGGTCGGCAACTATATAGATAATGTGTTGAAGGAACATTTCGAGAAACATTCGGAAGAGGTGAAGACCTACCTTCAAAAGAGTTATAACAAAATATTTTAGGTTATGGATATACAATCAGGTTACTATGAAGCCGGGATCGTTCTGTTCTGGCTGCTGTTCGCCTATCTGTTCATGGACAAGTTCCTGTTCAGGGGACAGCTTGGCGAGATATGCTTCGGGAAGGCACGCCGCCGCATGGCAAAAGCTCTGCGGGGTGCTGCCGGATGGTTCGACCCGGTGAAAGAGGACCAGAAGAAGGGACGCAAACGCACGAAAGGAAAAACAGAAAAGAAAGAGAGTCCGGCAGTGCTGGCAGCTGAAAAGAGGGACATGCCGGCTGTGAAAACAGAAGTGAGGAATAAAGAAAAGCAGGAAATGAAGGATAAAGAGAAGGCGGAAGGCGGGAATATGGAAAATTCACCTCAAAAACGGCCTGAAACGGACAGCCTTGTCGTTACAAAAAGCTACGGTACACGCCAACATCCGCCAATAAACGCCACCGATTCCGGGGCTATTGCGGGTAAGGAAAATGCCTCTACATTTGCTGGCAGAAACGAGGAAACAGTGTCACAACAGGCAGCACAAGTGCCGCCGGAGCGCATCCCGGAACTGTTCCGGGACAAGCGTGTGGAAGAGTGGCGGGCTTCTGAGGCCGACAGTTCCGGCAGGTTTGAGGATGATGAAGGACGGACTGGAAACAGTGACGACGTGGATACGGACGAACTGAATGAGGAACTGGAAGATTTGAACTGTGCCCGTGACGGTTATCCGGATGGCACAGCCGGTATCGGGCCGGAAGAGATTGACCTGATCATCGACTTGTGCAACGGCAAGGATATTCCTACGGACAAACGGCTGGCCCTTTTGAAGGCTATCCATCATATCAAGGATACGCAGATTGAGCGCTCGATACTGGAAAGTATCAATGGCAGCGACAGCCGTATCAGTAAATTTCTGGATGAAGCCGAACATTTGAATAAGGCTGTTCCGGACAGTAATTAACCGATTAAAGAAGGAGGTAACGATGGTAAGAGGTTATTTTGATACGGGTTGATAGCCCGTATCACTGTAAAGAGAGAGATTCGCTATGGCATGAATGACTGAATAAACCAACAAAGCATGTATATGACTTATTTCGATTCGGGATGACAAATTGATGTTCCCGCCTGATAAGAGGACATTCCCACCAGGAAGAGACAATTTCTTGAAGTAACTTACTTATAAAACAGAATGGCTATGACAAAAGGCTATTACGATTCGGGATGATTTGCATCCCCTTTTTAAGAGAGCATTAACACCCATGTTTCACCACTAAACCAAGTAACGATGCGAATGGCATATTATGACTCCGGCTGATTCCCCGCCGGAACTTACCCCCTGAACCAGTAAACCATAAAGCGGCTGCGGGCAGCCTTGTGGGGATAGTGAAAAGGGGCGGTCCGTGGCTTTTTTATTCATTTAAAAATCACGGAATTAATGAAAAAGAAAAGATTGATTATGATGCTTGCCGCCGTTGCGGCGGCAAGTGCGGCAATGGGCCAGGGTAACGGCTCTGCCGGTATCACGGAGGCTACCCAGATGGTGACATCGTATTTTGATCCCGGCACAAAATTGGCGTATGCGGTGGGAGCTGTGATCGGACTCGTGGGAGGGATCAAGGTCTACCAGAAGTTCAGTTCGGGCGATCCCGACACCTCGAAAACGGCAAGCAGTTGGTTCGGAGCCTGTATCTTCCTGATAGTCGCCGCTACCATTCTGAGGTCGTTCTTCCTCTAAAAAATTAAAAACAACAGTAACTTATGGCTGATTTTGAAATAAATAAGGGTGTGGGCCGTGAGGTGGAGTTCAAGGGACTCCGGGCGCAATACCTGTTTATCTTCGCTGCCGGCCTGCTTGCCGTATTTGTGATGTTCGTCATCATGTATATGGCAGGCATCGGCCAGTGAATCTGCATCGGTTTCGGGGTTTCGGCAGCTACCGTGCTGGTATGGCTGACCTTCACGCTGAACCGTAAATACGGCAGCCACGGGCTGATGAAACTGTTCGCGGCCCGGCAGCATCCCCGGAGAATCCTCTCACGAAAACGTATCACACGTCTGATTAAAGAACAACAATCGTAAATCATATGAGAAGTATATTAAAAGCATCCACACTGGAAAGCAAGTTCCCCATTATGGCGGTGGAACACGGCTGCATCGTCAGCAAGGACGCCGACATCACGGTCGCTTTCCGGGTCACACTGCCGGAAGTGTTTTCGGTATCATCCGCAGATTATGAGGCGATGCACGCCACATGAGCGAAGGCAATCAAGGTATTGCCGAATTTTTCAATCGTCCACAAACAGGATATTTTCATCACGGAGAAATATGAACCGGACATCCGCAGGGATGAATTGAGCTTCCTTTCCCGCAGTTTCGAGCGGCACTTCAACGAAAGACCCTACCTGCACCACACCTGTTATCTGTTCCTTACCAAGACCACAAAGGAACGCTCCCGGCAAAAAAGCAACTGGAACACGCTCTGCCGTGGTTTTCTGGTGCCGAAGGAAATCAGGAACAAGGAAACGGTGGAGCGCTTCATGGAAGCGGTGGGACAGTTTGAAAGTATCGTCAATGACAGCGGGCTGGTAAGGCTGGAACGCCTCACCACGAAAGAGATTACGGGAACGGAAAGCGAACCGGGCATTATCGAGCGGTACCTCACGCTGTCGGCAGACGGAAGCCGTATGTTGCAGGACATGCAGCTGAACCCGGACGGGATGCGTATCGGTGACAAGCGGCTCTGCCTGCATACGCTCTCCGACCTCGACGACCTTCCGGGAAGGATCAGGACGGACGGGCGGTATGAGCGCCTCTCGACCGACCGCTCGGACTGCCGCCTGAGCTATGCCGCCCCCGTGGGCGTGATGCTCTCCTGCGACCATGTCTACAACCAGTGGATATTCATAGACGACAGTAGCGAGAACCTCTCCCGTTTTGAGAAGATGGCCAAAAACATGCAGTCGCTTTCCCGTTACAGCCGCAGCAACCAGATAAACAAGGAGTGGCTGGACGAATACCTGAACGAGGCACATACCAACGGATTGCAGTCCGTGCGCTGTCATTGCAACATCATCGCATGGGCGGAAAACGGGGATGAACTCCGAAGGGTGAAGAATGACGTGGGAAGTGCGCTGGCATTGATGGAATGTACCCCGCGTCATAACACGACCGACCTTCCGGCCCTCTATTGGGCAGGCATACCGGGAAACGAGGCGGACTTCCCCTCTGAAGAGACGTTCTACACGTTTACCGGGCAGGCGCTCTGCTTCTTCACGGCCGAGACATGTTACCGGAACTCGCTGTCCCCCTTCGGTATCCGTATGGTGGACAGGCTGACGGGCAAGCCGGTCTTTCTGGACATCTCGGACCTGCCCATGAAGAAAGGGGTGGTGACTAATAGAAACAAGTTCATACTCGGCCCCAGTGGAAGCGGAAAGAGTTTCTTTACCAACCATCTTGTCAGACAGTATTGGGAACAGGGAACCCATATCCTGCTGGTGGATACCGGAAACTCGTACAAGGGACTTTGCGACCTGATACATCAGAAGAGTGGCGGAGACGACGGGATTTATTTTACATACAAGGAAGATGACCCGATTTCATTCAATCCGTTTTTCACGGAGAATTACCAGTATGACATCGAGAAACGGGACAGTATCAAGACCCTGATACTCACTCTTTGGAAAAGGGAGGACGAACCTCCCCGACGCTCGGAAGAGGTGGCGCTGTCAAATGCGGTCAGCCTGTATATCGAGAAGATAAAGAAGAACCGCAAGATAAAGCCCAACTTCAACTCGTTCTATGACTTTGTAAGGAAGGATTACCGCAAGGTGCTGGCCGATAAGAACGTGCGGGAGAAAGATTTTGACGTGGACGGTTTTCTGAACGTGCTGGAACCCTATTACAAGAACGGTGAATATGGCTATCTGCTGAACTCGGACAAGGAACTGGATTTACTGAACAAACGGTTTATCGTATTCGAGCTGGACGTTGTGAAGGATAATCCCATCCTTTTTCCGGTTGTCACGATTATCATCATGGAGACGTTCATCAACAAGATGCGCCGTTTGCAGGGTATCCGCAAGATGATACTGATTGAGGAGGCATGAAAGGCAATCGCCAAGGAAGGGATGGCATCCTATATAAAATATCTCTTTAAGACGGTCAGAAAGTTCTATGGAGAGGCGGTTGTGGTGACGCAGGAAGTGGATGACATTATCTCTTCACCCGTTGTAAAAGAGACGATTATCAACAACAGCGATTGCAAAATATTGCTCGACCAGCGGAAGTATCAAAATAAATTCGACCAGATACAGAACCTGCTCGGCCTGACGGACAAGGAACGCAGCCAGATACTCTCGATCAACCTTGCCAATACCGCGAACCGGCTGTATAAAGAGGTCTGGATAGGGCTTGGCGGTACGCAGAGCGCGGTATATGCGACAGAAGTTTCGGGAGAAGAATATCTGGTGCGCCCGTAAAGGGAATTTGACGAATGTCGCTTTGGCAAGCGACTGGGCAAGTGTTTAAAATGCCCATTAACAACCGCTAACCGGAGGGGAAAACCCCACAAGGGAACATAGCACGTTGGTAAAGCCATAAGTCAGCCAACTGTCAGGCTGCGACCGAATGGCAAGTTAAAATGATAGATATGAGGATAAAGCCTGCATTGGTTGAACGATAGTCCGAGCAGTCGTATCCTTGGGCAATGACGGAAGACAGTTGAATAATTCTTCGGAATTATACCGTTATGTTGCGGTACTACACTGATGACACGTAGCAGGAGTAGCATAAACTTACCGCAAGGCAACTACCATAAGTAGTAAAGGACGAAAGTCGTATCCGACAATCTATCGAGCCAAATAGTCGTCAAATTTCTAAACGGGGATTGCCTAAACCGGAAAGCCAGTTGTAGGGCTATGGGGTCTGCCCCTGAATATCCGGCATGGCAACGGAGCTTCCATAGTAGTCTGAGCAGGGTAACGCCCTGTACATGGCGAAGGGGAGCAGCTAATTAAGTTTAACAATTTAAAGGAAGATGTGAGAGACATGAGAAATCCAGAAAATGTGTTGAACAGTCTGAGTAAACACAGCGGTAACTTGAACTATAAGTTTGAGCGGCTGTATAGAGTGCTGTTTAACGAGGAAATGTTTTATGTAGCCTATCAGAATATTTACAGCAAGACAGGCAACATGACGGCAGGAGCCGATGGTAAAACCATTGACGGAATGAGTATTGACCGAGTTGAACAACTGATTGGCAGTCTTAAAAATGAGACTTATCAGCCTAATCCGTCCAAAAGGACGTACATACCTAAGAAAAACGGGAAAAAACGTCCGCTTGGCATACCCTCTTTTGATGATAAGCTGGTACAGGAAGTAGTCAGAATGATACTTGAAGCAATCTATGAAGGTAGTTTTGAACATACTTCACATGGGTTTCGTCCCAAACGAAGTTGTCATACTGCTCTTATAGATATACAAAAGACATTCACTGCCGTGAAATGGTTTATTGAAGGCGATATTAAAGGATTCTTCGACAATATCAATCATGACGTACTGATTAATATTCTTCGGGAACGTATCGCCGACGAGAGATTTTTGCGGCTTATCAGAAAATTCCTGAATGCCGGATATGTGGAAGACTGGGTATTTCATAGAACGTACAGTGGAACTCCGCAAGGCGGGATTATCAGCCCAATACTGGCTAACATCTACCTTGACAAGTTCGACAAGTACATCAAGGAATACATCAATCGGTTCAATAAAGGGGTAACAAGAAAAGGCGACGCTCGATACAAGCTCTACGAACAGCGAAGATACCGACTGGCAAAGAAACTAAAGAATGAGAAAGATGTAAAGGTAAGGAAACAGATGACCGCCGAAATTAAGCGGCTACGAGAAGAACGGAACAACTATCCGGCACGTAATGAAATGGACAGCAGTATCAAACGGTTAAAATACGTGAGATACGCAGATGACTTTCTGATTGGAATTACCGGTAATCTTGAAGACTGCAAAACAGTAAAAGAGGATATTAAGAATTATTTGAATGAAGCTCTTAAACTGGAACTGTCAGACGAAAAGACACTGATAACCAATGCGCAGAAACCAGCGAAATTTCTCGGATATGACGTATTTATACGTAGGTGTAACGATTTACGTAAGGATAAGTACGGTAAAACGGTTCGTGCATTCGGACACAAGCCTGTATTGTACCTGAATTTTGAAACGATGCGGAAGAAACTCTTTGATTATAAAGCCGCAAGAATCGCGGTCGTCAATGGCAAAGAGGTTTGGAAATCCATCGTCAGAACGTACATGCTGAACTTGGATGACTTGGAAATAGTCAGTCAGTTCAATGCCGAAATCCGAGGGTTCTATAATTACTACTCAATAGCCAATAACAGCTATGTCATCAATTCTTTCTATCACATTATGTCATACAGCATGTATAAGGTATTTGCGAACAAATACAAATCATCTGTAAAGAAAATACTTCTGAAATATAAAAAGAACAAGGTTTTCCAAGTGGCATATGAAAATAGCAAGGGTAAGACACTTTACCAATCATTTTATCATGATGGTTTCAAACGCAAAAAGGTTGCAGGGAATATTTACTGTGACACTATTCCACGGACAGTTTCCATAACAGGTGGACGTAACAGCCTTATGGAAAGGCTGAAGCTCCAAGTTTGCGAATTATGCGGTGCTACCGATAAACTCGAAATGCATCACGTTCGCAAACTTAAAGACCTGAAAGGTAAATCCGACTGGGAAAAGAAAATGATAGCTCGAAGACGAAAAACTTTGGCTGTCTGCTCAAAGTGTCATGCAAAAATAGACCCCGACCGAAGAATCAGACTGAATTAATTAGTGGAGAGCCGGATACAGGGAGACTTGTAAGTCCGGTTCGGAGGCGAGTACTCGGAAACCTACCATAGAAATATGACAAGGCGCTGGGTGCTTAGCCTACTGCTACACCACCGAAGAGACTGAAAAACTGGAACTTACCCGGCTTACTGAAAAGCTGGGCGGAAACATAGAGTTAGCTATCAAACAACTTGCCGAACGTAAGCGGCAGGAAAAAAAGTAACCATTTTAAACATAGATGACAATGAACAAAAAGGATTTATTAAACCAATGCAGGGAAGCTCTCGGAGATGCGACCCTGACCAATCTGGATCTGTTGAACCTGATTGGGGAGATGAAGAAGGAACTGGAACATGACCGCATCTGCGGGCACTGAATGAACAAGGAGGGCGGTTCGTCGCTGACTGTCCGTAAATCCAACCATGTGACGGACGGCTTCAAGGGATACAAGGCCACGCTGTTTATCGGAGAAAAAAGTTATACTGAAATCAATATCCCGCTCCGAAAAGGTGACGACCTTTTCCTGCACGGGAACAGGGATGCCGGATGCATCGGGTATTTCAGTGGCAGCGAGGTATTGCTGTTCGGCAGTTACGGGCTGTTTGCCCGTGATGACGACAGCCGGTATTTACTTTCCAAAGAAAGGAGATAGATGCATGAAAAAGAAAATGACGATTCTGTTTATGGCCCTGTTGTCCCTTTCGGTGACAAGCAAGGCACAATGGGCGGTAATAGACCCCACAAACCTTGCCCAAAGCATCGTGAACTCGGCCAATGAAATCGTGCAGACTTCCACAACGGCACAGAACATGTGGAGTAACTTTCAGGAGACGGTGAAGATTTACCAGCAGGGAGTGCGACACGTATAGTTGCATAAATGATTGTTTAACAAGCGGCTAACCGTCGGGAACGGTAAGCCAAAGTTTAAACCCACTGTTCCGTCAGTGGTAGCCTACGGGCACGTGCATCACGAGTAATTGTTTTGTACGAAGCTGCTCCGGACAAAGTAACCCACCCGAAAGGGGAAGCCGAAGCCGTAAGGTGGACGCAACGACCGCCAGCATCAGGAGGTTAGGGAGCGAGGCTGAGTGATATGGCTAACGAGAGTGAACTGTTTTTGACGCATCGTAAGGTATGAAACGAGCTAAAGATGCTATAAGGCTTGAACCAAAATGGTAAGCAGCCGGATAACCCCGAACCTTGTGGGGCTACACGGACACTAGAGCTGCCGGTGTATAGACAGAGCCTAAGTCATTCGAAAGTCATTTATGTAAAACGTGGTAAGCCCGTATTTCTCCTATCATTCGATAGGTAAGTGAGCCGCAAGGCAAGCCGAACGGGATGCGGGTATAGGATTGCGGAGAAAGCGAATGCCATTCTGTAATGGGATGGATAGAGGTTTAAACGTCACCTCACGGGAAACCGGGCAGACTTCCGCGTTAGGTAACTCTTTACAAGAAACTTGTTGAACTATAAAAAAGGAGGAAAGCAAATGAACGAGATTAGAACATCGTGTGCGCCTACTGACCAAACAATCAGCAATTGGGAAAGTATCGACTGGAACAAATGCGAGTTAGAGGTTAGAAAGCTGCAAGCACGTATTGTAAAGGCTCAGAAGGAAGGTCGCTACGGCAAGGTGAAAGCCCTGCAATGGCTACTGACCCACTCGTTCGCGGCTAAAGCATTAGCCGTAAAACGGGTGACTTCCAACAAAGGGAAGAACACATCGGGAGTAGATAAGGTTTTATGGTCTACTCCCATCGCTAAGGCGAACGCTATCACAGAGTTGAAAAGGCGGGACTACAATCCCATGCCTTTGAAACGGGTAAACATTCGTAAGAGTAACGGGAAATTGCGCCCGTTAGGAATACCTACAATGAAAGACAGAGCGATGCAGGCATTGTACCTTATGGCATTAGACCCCGTTGCCGAAACCACAGCGGACAACCATTCATACGGTTTCCGTAGGGAAAGATGCACGGGCGACGCCATACATCAGTGCTACATCAACCTGTCCAAAGAGTCATCCCCGCAGTGGATTTTAGAGGGCGACATCAAAGGATGCTTCGACCACATCAACCACGAATGGTTGCTGAACAATATCCCGATGGATAAAGTGATGCTCCGTAAGTGGCTGAAAAGCGGTTTTATTTTCAATAAACAGCTTTTCCCCACCGAGGAAGGTACTCCGCAGGGCGGTATTATCTCGCCGACGCTTGCGAATATGGCACTTGACGGTCTGCAAACAATGCTTGAAGCAAAGTTTCACAGGGTTGATTTGTACAGCCCTAAGAGATCATACTATCCGAAAGTGCATCTTATACGGTATGCCGATGATTTTATAATCACCAGTATAAGTAAGGAGATGCTCGAACAGGAAATCATGCCGATGGTCAAAGAGTTTCTTCAGGCACGGGGGCTTACCCTATCAGAAGAAAAGACGAAGATTACTCACATCGACGAAGGTTTTGATTTTCTTGGATTCAACATTAGGAAGTATAAAGGCAAGTTTCTAATTACGCCGTCAAAGGAGAGCCAAAAGAAATTTCAGCGGAAGATTAACGAGATTGTCAATTCTCACAAAACTATCCCGCAGGAATCGCTTATTAGGCTTCTTAATCCGGTCATTACCGGATGGGCGAATTATTACCAACACGTGGTATCGGGCAAAGTGTTCCAAAAAATGGACTTCCATATCTACCAGAAACTTTTGCAATGGTCGCTCCGACGACATCCAGCGAAAGGGAAATGGTGGGTAGCAGAGAGGTATTTCCATAAACACAGGGGCAGGTCTTGGGTTTTCGCCGCACCTTTCGACAAGGACGGTAGGCAAGAACTGTACCCGATTAAGTGGCTGACGGATACTAAAATTACCCGCTATGCAAAGCTTAAATGTGATGCAAACCCCTACGACCCAGATTGGACAGAGTATTTTGAAAAACGGGAAACCCGTCTGATGCTCCAGTCTGCAAAAGGTAGGAATACGATAGTCCGTATTTGGAAACGCCAACAGCGAAAATGTCCCTACTGTGGGGAACCCATTACCCGGAATACTCCTTGGCGGGTATCCGAAAAAGTGGTTCACGGTAAAACCGAGCGAATGCTCGTGCATAGCTACTGCGGTAGAAATAATGTTCAACCTTTTAATAACGAAGAATATGAGCCGGTTTCATAACAGAAATTTTGAGTTGCTTGAGCCGTATGATG
Organism: Parabacteroides sp. ASF519; assembly: GCF_000364265.2. Taxonomy (NCBI): domain Bacteria; kingdom Pseudomonadati; phylum Bacteroidota; class Bacteroidia; order Bacteroidales; family Tannerellaceae; genus Parabacteroides; species Parabacteroides sp. ASF519. The sequence continues at coordinate 1,252,107 of NZ_AQFV02000006.1, forward strand.
CGAAAGTATCATGTACGGTTCTTAGGGGGGAAAGGGGTAGCAATACCCCCGACCTACCCGACAAAGCCTATTACGACGCACTGAAATCGGTACATGACCTTGTGAAAGGTGCCCGAAAAGTGCAACAGACCATCCTGCTTGTAGGGGACATCAGCGATATTTACGTGACCAATTTCAATACGATGATGGGCGACCCGAACTTTACCGTGGAGGAACTCTCGGCCATCGCTTTCGGGTATAACCGGCTGCTCGAAGAAAGCAGCAATCTGCTGCTGGACTTGAAGGAAGTGACTACGGCTACCGGACTCTCGATGACCGACAAGGAACGGCTGGACATCATCAACCGGATATACGGTGAGGTGCTGGAATACAAGAACCTGACATGGTATTATACCCGCAAGAATATCGGAATATCGTACCTGCGCAGCAAGAAGAAGGGAGACTCCCAGAGGGTACTCGCCCTGTACGGGACACACGAACAGCGTTACTGGTAATATACTAAAAAAACGGATTGACTATGGTATTACTATCAATAGACTGGACGAACCTGCATGAGCTGCTGCGTTCGCTTTACGATGAGATGATGCCGCTGTGCGAGGATATGGCAAGCGTGGCGAAAGGTGTGGCCGGTATCGGCGCCCTGTTCTACGTGGCCTACCGGGTGTGGCAGTCCCTTGCAAGGGCGGAAGAAATTGACGTGTTCCCGCTTTTCAGGCCCTTCGTGCTGGGACTTTGCATCATGTTCTTTCCCACTCTTGTGCTGGGGACCATCAACGGGATTCTTTCCCCCGTGTGCAGTGCGACTTCTTCACTGGTCGAACAGCAGACCTTCGACATGAAGAAGTATCAGGAAGAGAAGGACGAACTGGAACGGGAGGCGATGCTGCGTGACCCGGCAAAGGCCTTTCTGGTAAGCGACGAGGAGTTTGACAAGAAGATAGACGAACTGGGCTGGTCGCTGGGCGACATGGACACGATGATAAACATGTACGGGCAGAAGGCTGTGTATGACATGGGGGAGAAAGTGCGGCAATGGTTCCGGGAGCTGCTGGAACTGTTCTTTCAGGCCGCATCGCTATTGATAGACACGCTGAGAACTTTCTTTCTGATTGTCCTGTCCATACTGGGGCCGATTTCCTTTGCGCTGGCCGTCTATGACGGATTCCAGAGTACGCTCACCACATGGCTGTCGCGCTACATCTGTATTTACTTATGGCTACCGGTGGGTGACTTGTTCGGGGCTATCCTCTCACGCATACAGATCCTGATGTTGCAGCAGGACATCCAGCAGATGCAGGACCCGACATTCATACCGGACGCATCGAACAGTGTTTATTGCATATTCATGATAATCGGTATCATCGGTTATTTCTGCGTGCCCACGGTTTCCTCGTGGATCATTCAGGCAGGCGGTGCGGGGGCTTTCGGACAGAAGACCAACGGTGCCGGGAAGATGGCCGGGAACGGTGCGGCGGCAGTCGCTGGTGCGGTCGGTGGATCGGTAGCCGGACGCATCAAGAAAATGTTTTAAACGTATCACATTAAAAAACAGAAAAAACATGGAATTTAAATCATTAAAAAACATCGAGACATCGTTCCGGCAGCTACGGCTGTTCGGAATGGTATTCTTGGGAGTTTGCGCACTGGTAACGGTTTTCTCCACCTGAAAGGCATACGACTTTGCGGAAGCGCAGCGGCAGAAAATCTATGTGCTGGACAGCGGGAAATCGCTGATGCTGGCCCTCTCGCAGGATGCGCAGCAGAACCGCCCGGTAGAGGCGAGGGAGCATATCAGGCGTTTTCACGAACTGTTCTTTACCCTGTCACCGGACAAGAATGCCATTGAAAGCAATGTGCAGCGTGCCCTTTACCTCTCGGATGAAAGCGCCATCTGTTACTACCGGAACTTGCAGGAGAAAGGCTACTTCAACCGGATGATAGCGGGGAATATCTCACAGACCCTGACGGTGGACAGCATCGGGGGGAACTTTGACAGCTATCCGTACGAGATGAGGGCCTATTGCCGGCAGCACATCATCCGTTCGAGCAGCGTTACCGAAAGGTCGCTTGTCACCACCTGCCGCCTGAGAAATGTGACCCGGAGCGACAACAATCCGCAGGGTTTCCTGATAGAAGGCTTTACAATCATCGAAAACAGGGACATCGGACAGTATGAAAGATAACGGGCTGAAAAAGGTCTTCCAGTCGTTCAGAACGGGGAAAGACCGCCATATAGCAAAACTCCGCAGACGCTGGCAGCGGTTGAGTTACAGGCAGCAAAGGGTTATCATCCTTTACCTGCTCGGACTCTTCGCCGCCATCGACCTTGCCTACATCGTGGGCGGTTTCTGCGGGACAGACAAATTTCCGATTGAGGTGCGGCATCTCCAAAGGGTGGCGCTTCCCCGGACGGACAGTATCCAACCATTCAAAAACAATGTATCCAATGAAACAATCCGATAAGAAAGAAGAAGTAAAGGAAAAGGAGACGCTGAAAGCGGAGCCGGTATCCCAAAAGGAGAAAAAGTTAAGCGGCAAGACCGCCGGAAAGCTGAAATTTTATGGAGTAGTGGCATTCCTCTCCCTGCTGTGTGCCGGATTTATCTTGTTCCTTTTCAAACCGGATGCGGCTGACACGGTGGAAGGGACAGCGGGCATCAACACCACGATACCCGACGCTATCGCGCCCGAAACGATGGTCGACAAACAGAAGGCTTACGAACTGGAAGAGATGAAGAAACGCAGGCAGGAGAAGGTAAGAACCTTGCAGGACATGGCCGGCGATTTGACACCGGACACACCGGACGGGCTGAAGCCGGAAGAGGACACACCGAAAGCGGATGCTATCCGGGAGTCTAGGGAAAAGCAACGGCAGATTTCAAGGCAGATCACCGCGTTCTATCAGGAACCGAAGGAGAGTCCGAGGGTGGACGAACTGGAACGGCAGGTGAAAGAGCTTAATGAAAAACTGGAACGCGAGCGCAAGGGACAAGACCCGCTGGAACTGATGGAGAAGTCGTATGAAATGGCGGCACGCTATTTCCCCGGACAGACGGGCGGGCAGGTGAAGAACATACAGCCCGCGGACGGCACGGGCAGTTCATCGGGTAATCCTGCGGCGATAGTCGCAGGACGTGCCACGGAGAATGTGGTCTCGTCGCTGGCCTCGCCTCCGCTGCCGGATTCAATCCCACGCAATTATGGTTTTGCCACTGCCGTAGGAGGCGGACAGCTTGCCGGAGCCAATACAATACGGGCCTGCGTGGCCGAAGACCAGACGGTGACTACCGGGGCATGACTGAAATTCCGATTGCTGGAACCGCTGCAAGTGGGCGGCGTGCTTGTACCGGCCAACACCCCGTTATACGGTACGGTGCGTATCGAGGGGCAGCGGATGGCGGTCACGGTGAAATCCATTGAAAGCGGCGGCAATATCCTGCCGGTGGAACTGGCGGCATACGACATGGACGGGCAGGACGGGCTTTTCGTCCCGAATACCGCAGAGCGTACTGCCATGAAGGAAGCCGCCGCCAATATCGGGGGCAGTTTCGGGACAAGCATCTCGTTTGCACGCAGCGCCTCGCAACAACTTGTCATGGACGCGACAAGGGGCGTGCTTAGCGGCGGATCACAATACCTCGCCACAAAGATGCGTGAGGTGAAGGTGGCCGTGAAAGCGAATTATCAACTTTTATTCATATCCAAAAAACAGTAATCAGATGAAGACAAGAATTATTTTATCAATAGTCATGCTTTTCTCCCTGCTGGGGGCAAAAGCGCAGGAGGCGGTGGAAACAAAGATATTTCCCACCAACCAGATTATCGCACCGCACCGGATTGAGGTGACTTTCCAGAAAACCGTGCATATCCTTTTCCCTTCCGAAGTGAAATATGTGGATCTGGGTTCGTTCGACATCATAGCGGACAAGGCGACGAGAGCGGAAAACGTGGTACGCATCAAGGCAGCGGTAAAAGGCTTTGAGGGGGAAACAAACTTCTCCGTCATCACTGCCGACGGCTGTTTCTATTCCTTTAATGTGGTTTACAAGGACGAACCGGCACAGCTCTCTATCGAGATGGAGGACTGGCTCCGGGACAATCCCGAAGGCGGCATTGCCGGTGACCGCATGTTCGTGAAGCTGAAGGAACTGGGCGGGGAAACACCACTGGTGGTGAACCGCATCATGTACACGCTGTATAAGAAGAACAAAAGGAACATCAGGCATATCGGCTGCAAGAAGTATGGCATACAGACGCTGCTCAAAGGGATTTATATCAATAACGACCTGCTGTACCTGCATACTTCCGTGCGCAACAGTTCGGACATATCGTTTGACATCGACTATATCCGTTTTAAAGTCATCGACAAGAAAGTGGCCAAGCGTACGGCCATGCAGGAGAATTTCATCGAGCCGGTAAGGACATACAACCGCCTGGTGACGGTAGATGGAAAAGCCACGGTGCGCAATGTGTTCGTACTGCCCAAACTGACACTGCCGGATGACAAGCTGCTGGTGGTGGAAATCTATGAGAAGGGCGGCGCACGGCACCAGTCGTTCCGCATAGAGAACACCGACCTTGTGGCGGCAAAACCTGTCAGTGAACTGCATTTGAAGTAATAACCCCTATAATATATAATTGTATATGCAAAGAATGCTATTCATATTGGCGTTAGCCGCGACGTTGCTCTTCGGAGCGGACAAGGCATATGCGCAGCGTGACCTGCCGGGGCAGACAGGCATACAGTTTACAACAGGGGGAGTGAATCATTTCCTTTCATGGAAGAGCGGTGGTGAGCGTCACTACTTCACCTCGCTGGCCTTTACCCGTACCAATCGTAACCGCACCTATTGGCAGTACGGTCTGGACTATCAAATAAAGGAGTACACCTATGAGAACAAGGCAATACCGAAAGCGCAGTTCACCGGGGAACTCGGCTACTTCATCCCCGTATTGTCGGACAAGAGGCGGAACGTCTGCTTCCGTATCGGGCTTTCTGCTTTAGGCGGCTTCGAGACAGTCAATTGGGGAACCTCCCTGCTTCCCGACGGGGCGGCAGTGACCAATGGGGACAGTTTTATTTATGGCGGCGCCCTCACGGCAGCTTTCGATGTCTATCTGACAGACCGGATCGTCCTCCTGCTGCAAGTCAAGGAAAGGGCATTGTTCGGGACGGATGCGGGGAATTTTCATACACAGATAGGGCTGGGTGTCCGTTTTGTCATCAACTAACGAAAAAAGAAAGGAGAAACAATAAAATGAAAAACGTAATCTATATATGTATAGGCGCACTGGTTGCAGTGCTGGCATTCGGTTCATGTAACGATGAGATAGACATCCGGCAGGACTATGATTTCAGTCTCTCGTCATGGTATCTGCAAAAGCAGATTGCTACGGATGAAACGGTGGAGATACGCTTTTATCTGGACCGTGAAGGGGACTATGAAAAGGCAGAGTATGAAATCGGCTACATTCAGATGGAAGGCAAGGGAGAGGTGACGGACTGCGAAGGCGTGAAACTCGTCAATCGGGAAGTGAGGCCGCTGGCAGAAGTGCCGAGGCTGGATGCGGAAAATCCGGTGAGGCAGGTATTCACTCTCTTTTACCGCTCGACAAGTGCCAAACGCTCGGAACTGAAATTCTTTGTCCGGGATAATTTCGGACGGGAAAGTGAACTGACAGTGACGTTTGACGTGGAAAGCGGTACGGCAGAAAAATAGCTGTTATCAGTACCTATCAGGAAGTACGGCGGGGCATCCCGCCGTCTCTTGTTTTATGAAATTTGCTTAATGAAAATAAATGAATAAGTAATTGTTCCGGATTGCGCAAAATTTGTTTCTATATTTAGCCGGAAGTTAATAAATTAATCATATACGCATGAAAACAACACTCAGAATATTCCGCATCATCAGCAAGTTGTTGCTGATGGCCTATGTCACGATAGTGAATTTTGTCTTTATTACGGTGTTTTACGCATTGCTGCTTTCTATCTTGCGCCATATATGGCCTGCATACATACCGGGTCTGTTTGATGAGGGGCTGGTTCCCTATTTAGTCAATACGTTACCGTACTATCTTTTACTGCTATTCATCCTTTATTCCATTTCTCCGCTTAATGTGTGGATGCTACGCAGAAAAGAAGGGTATCGTCCTTTGAACAGTTCCGACCGCATGAGGCTGGAACGGTTGCTTTCGGAAATGGGTGTGAACCGGAAACTGAAACTTTATCGTAACAATGACGCGCGGGTAAATGCCGCCGCATTCGGTTTCAACACGATAGGATTAACAGGTGGAGTACTCGCCACCGCTTCGGATGAGGAACTGAAGGGCATCATCAGCCATGAAGTGGGACATATTTCCCATTACGACTTTGTCTATCAAGTGCTTTTATTCTCGATGGAGTCGTTCGGTTACCGCTGCCTTTACGGTATATTTCTTATTCCGGCTTTGATATTCGGGATAATCGGCAGCATGGTGTTTGCATTAGTTCCGGCATTGGGTTTTGTGGGTGAACTTATAGCGAAGATATGGTGGGCCGTTTATAAACTGCTTCATCGGATTATTTACGGTATCAGCCGGATAGCTGACGTGAATATCAATAAATATGCCGAGTACCGTTGCGACACGTATGCCGTGCGTTATGGCTGCGGCGAAGGACTGCTTTCTTTCCTCCGCCGGTTGAAAAGAACGGAAGACGTTTACAGTGAACGCCCGACTTTTACCGAATATATTATGAGTACGCATCCGTCAACCGAAAGACGGATTGAACGGCTGGAAAAACTGCTGTAAGGTACGGGAAGGCATATATGCCTATATCATTTTACGGATATTGGCATAGGGAATACCAGACGCACGCACCTGCCCGATTTCCGGACAAAGGTCATTATAATAACAGATGATATGGCAACCGGACAGCACCTTTACGGTGTTGCCTTTTTCAGAAAGTTGTTCTTTGCTGTCCGCCTGCTTTATCAAATCGTCGTATAAGGCACAGTACAGCCTGTCGGTATCTGCCGGAAAACCAGTTTCCGGTATAACTGCCGAGAGGATTATCTCCGGGCATCTGCCCGTATCGCGCAGCATGACTATCGTATCCGCGCCCAACAGTCCGATATAGGAATGTAGATTGCAGGTGAATGTGCGGCAGCCATCACTATAAAGCGAAAGGATGATCCGGTAGAGTTCCATCCGGATTTTGTCTTCCCTGAAGTAGTCGTATTTTGTTGTCTTTTCAATGGTACAGCCTGTTATGGCAACGTTCTTGTTGTACATCTTGCTATGATTTTTTAATTAATACCTTGTCCGTAACTTCCTGCTATGTACCGGACAGAAAAAAGCACGGTACTTAACAAGTCTGAACACAGGCACGACCAAGCGCCTCGCAGGAGACGAGTTAAGCCCGTGCCATAAGTGTACGACAAGGACCTTACCCGTTTATCCTCCTGCATTAAAATTGGTCGTTTCGTGTTCGGGAATAAACAGCTAAAAGCTATTCTAATATGTTATCATTCAATTATTTCTAATCTTATAATATTCTTGATTTTATATTCAACTACGCAAAAGTAGAAAAAAGCCGGGCAATCACGTAAGGATTGCCCGACTTTTTTAAGGGAAGCTGTTCAGGTGTGGGGTATGGCAGGTCAATCCACCGGTTCGCCGCCATAGCACAGGCGGCAGATGTCCTTGTGGATTTCACGCATGATGTCCAGTTGCATCCGTTTGCTGATATGACGGTTCTCGGAACGCATGAACAAACGGTTTTCAATCAGACTGCAAAACTTCGTGCCTTCCTTGCTTACAATGCAAATGATTTGATTTTCGAGGAAAAAATCCGTATCGGTGGAATATTCCACATTCGGGGAGATTCTTATGTATTTCATATATTCACGGTTTGGATGATAATTACGGTGGCGGTGTGGGTGGGGTCGTCCGGCCCTGCCCTCTGTTCTTTCAAGACGGGGAAAAATATGTGCCGGCTGATAGTTTCCGGCACATGAAACAGTTACCCGCATACGAACAGTTCATCTACATTCTTTCCCGATAAACGGATAAGCCTATCTTCGTACCTATCGTATAACTTGTTAAATTCATCTTGATATTTAGAATGATATGTCCCTCCTTTAGTCATCAGTTGTTCGGGTAATTTCCCGTATTTATCTGCCAGTTCTTTTTCTGCCAAAGAACACGCAAATTGTTTGATGGTATCAATTATTTCTTCTTTCTCCATAATGTTACAATCTTATAGGGTTAAATTAAAAATCGGATTGGATATTGAAAGGTGAAAAATTTCACCTTTCAATATTATACATTCAAGCTGCCTTATCATCATGGGGCAATGAAGGGGATACTTTTTGCTTTTCATCCTTTTTTGCTGCCGCCTTTTCCGCTTTCTTCATCTCCTTTATCCTCTCTCCCAAACGTTCGTGCCTTTTCTGATATTCTTCCTCGTGGGTGGCTTTGGCAAGTCCGTACTGGTCGGGGAAGTGCATGTTTGCGAAGTCCCTTAACAGTTTGGATGCACTGTTGTCTCCGTAAGCGTTCTCACAAAGAAAATGGTTGATAAAATCACGTTTGATGACCGTCCTTTGCACGTCCGTCAGTTTGGCTACAATCTTCATGCGCTGCTTCTCGTCTAACGGCATCGGCTGGTCTTTGATACCGCAAAGCGGATAATGCTTTCTTTGCAACCAAGTCAGTATGATGAAATAAAGCATTCCGTCCTCGTACTGTGTAAACGGACTTTCGGGATAGTCATTTTCACGGACAACTTTCTTTGTGTCGGCTACAATCTTTTCAACGGAAAGTTGCTTGAAACGCTTGTCCCGTTCCTGCAATGTCTCAATGGTGACGGGGCGGTTTCCTTCCTGTTTATCTCCACGTAGCAAAGTTCGGGTTCTGTCTGTCCCACTTTGACATATGTCTTTATCCTGCCCTCTTCCTTTTTACGGTTGAGTTCTTCCACCTTTCGGGTGTATTCCTCGTTTTTCTGTTCAAAGGTCTGTACCGCTTGTTCATACTCTGTCGGTTCGGTGAACTGCTCCTTTTGCGGTGCTACGGGTGCTTTGGGAAATTCCCTTGCCGACACGTTGTAATCGAAATCTTTGATTTCATGCCCTTTCTTGTCCAATTTTTGGAGTGCCGTGTCGTTACGGCTTCCGTAATAAGGTCGGGCGATCACCAACTTTGGGTCGGATTTCAGAAGTTTCTCCGTTTCCTTTGCCACATGCGCTGCGTTCTTGGCTTCCAGACATTTGCGGTTGGTACAATGTCCGCATCCGTTATGCTCGGCAAAAAGGTTATAATTCGCTGCGTTGTGTACACACGCCTTACATTCCGTCTTGTCGAACTTGTATTGTTCAAGGTCGGTGGTATAGCATTTCTCAAAATGCTTTCTAAAAAGGTTCAATGTGTATCCCGTCCAATTATCTCCGCTGTCTTCCTTGAGGTGTTTCTCGTAAACGTCTTTTTGGATATTGGGTTCATAGGTGCTTATTTCCTCGGCTACGCTGACGATGATTGTTTCATTGTCCAGCAGTTCACCGATAGGCGCATACAGTTCGTTCAGTTTCAGACGGGTATAGATATACTTTTCACTCCGTCCGAAACGGCTGACAAGTGAATACATATCATACCTGCCCTTTTCAAGCAGGCGTTTGAACGCTTTCGCTTCTTCGGTGGGGCGCACCTGCTCACGCTGTAAATTTTCACTTAGTGACATATCCTCCGCTTCATTGTCTGTTACATTATTATATATAGTTGCCTTTATCGTCTTTGCTCCTGCAAGCAATGAGGCACGGTAGCGGCGTTCACCGTAGATGATTTCATAATCTCCTGCCGTGCGTGGACGTACCGCAATGGCCTGCAAAACACCTACTTCCCGAATGCTGTCGGCAAGTTCCTGCAAAGAAGTGTCATTGAAGGTCTTGCGGTGGTTGTCTGCGCTCGGAAACACGGCTGTAATGTCAAGGTCGGTTTCGGCTGTAGCCGTTGCAAGCGGTGCTTTAAGCGTGGTTTGCTGCGGTGCTTCTTCCAGAACGGTGGGAACGGTTGCCGTTTCGGGTGCTTCCGTTATTCCGGCAGTCGTGGGCATGTTTTGCGGTGAAAGTAATATCATCGGTTTGGGGATGATTGCCAAAGCGGTTACTTTTACTGCCGTTTCTTTCTCTGATTTCTGAACGCTGTTCATTTTCTGTACTTTTTTGTTCATTTTCATAATGATAAGTTTTTAAATGTTGATAGTTAATTGAATAGTTTTCCGTCCGAAAGGTATTCCCAATTGTTGGCGTTACTTTCTTCCGTGAAGTATTCCAATGTTTGGGTACTCTCCATATCATCCCGACAAGCACGGAAAAAGCTGTCGAGACAATCGTTCATAAGGCTGTCAAACGTGACTGTTTCGGTGGGCGATTCCAAAAACTTATAAATCGGATCGAGAATACAGTCATCTATGTAATAGCCCGTAAGGGGGCAACAGGTATCTACAAGTATTCTGCTTTTTCTGCCTTTCCTTCCGTTCCAATAGAATTTGGGCGTATATAGGTCGCTCCAATGGTTGTTTGTCAGATAGGTTGCCAACCGCCAGCCGCTTAACTTGTCTATATAGTCTTTCTGCCTGCTCCGATAGTCATAACTATAATGGATTTCATCATATCTCCAATGACCGCACACAATGCCGAAGCATTCGCAAAAGGTATCGAGCGTTTTACGGTTCTCGTCCGTCCAACCGTAAAAGTATCGGTTGCATAACCATTCGTTATGTGCCTTTTCTTTGGCTTCCCCGGATAACTCGGTTATCTGATAAAGGGTATATGTTCTTGTTTCTGTTCTCATATCATCGTATGTTTAGAAGTTCTTTGATAATATGGCGGATTGCTCCGCCATACTTTGTGTATAGTCATGCGTGGATGCACGCTGCGAGCGTCTCACGTACTTTCTGTTCCTGCTTCCTGCTGTAAATCCACCCTGCACGCCTTTCACCGTTGTAGGTGAGGTTTGCACGGAACAGACCGTTTAAATCTTTCAATACGTCCTTTATCGGCTTGGTGTCCCCGAATACGGCTATCGCCTTTTCGCTGTACTCCACAATTTCAATATTGAGCGTTGAGAGGTCTGCGGATGTTGTCGGCTGCTGCGTTTCGTCTTCCCTTTGCGGTGCTTTTAGACAAATGTTGGCTTCATCCCCTGCGGTGCGGGCGTATCTCTCCATGAACTTGCCAAGGTCGTAAATCGGCTCTTTTGAAATCGTCCAACCGCTGTACTTGTTGCGTCCCAAATACATGCCGTCCCCCATGCTGTAATTCTCACGGTGCTCGTATTCCTTGTTGTTCTCTGCCAAATAAGCCGTTCCCTCAAAATTGACGGCATACTTGCGCATCTCTGAAAAGAGGTTGCGTGTATGGGTGGAAAAGCCTAAAATCACGGTTCTTTCTATACGGTAGTCGTAGTAGTCCGTATAGCTGTCGCACTCGCTCATCCGTAGTTCACCGATAATCACGGCTTTTGCATCCGACGGGATAAGGGGGCGCAGGCGTTCCGCACCGATTTTTGCGGTGCGTTCGTTCCTCTGCCGTTCTTCCTCCGCTTTTCTGTCATCCTCCGTTTTCTTCTCCGTTGCCTTAGTGAGTAAGACTGCGGTTTCCAACGGATCTAAAAACTTGGGGTTCGCATCATCGTAATAGATGCCTATCCCGAATTTTTCCGACAAAGGTCGGATAAGGTCGGAAGTGTGAAATTCGTAGGTTCGTAAGTTGATAAGATGATAGGTTATTCCCCACTTGCTGCGGCTCACTTCATACACTACATAACTGTCGTAGCTGTAGCCTTCCAATACTACCACTTGATTGACTGAAACGGTCTGTTCGTCTCTGTTGTAACTTCTGTTCGCTCTTAATAAATGTACGTTGTTCATAATGAGTTGTTTTTTAATGATTAATATTTCGTTTCAGAGTATCACGCATAAAAGGATGATGAAAAGGGCAAGCACGAAAAGAGAGAGGAAAGAGGAAAGGATGCGCCATACGGCACGGATGAGGAAACCCACCACCGCCAAACCTGCCAACATGGGCAGAATACCGCCTAAACCCGTCACCACACCACCCACGAAGGCACACATGAAACGCATCGCCACATACGCAATGAAACCGACCAACGACCACTTCACCAAAATTTTTATGCCGGTTGGAGCGGAGCCGAAGCCTCGTTTCAAATCTTGCTGTATTTCCGTTCTCTTTTTCATAACATTGACTTTTTTTTTATGCCTTGTCGGTGGCTTCACCTTGCTCGTTTCAGGGGGCAGATACGGACGGGGAGAAAATATGCAAGGCTTTTGGTGAAAAATTTTCAACCGCCCCGCTGGACGGATTGAAAAATTTTCGCCAAAACCCGGAGGGCGCGAAGCGGCCTTGCAGATTTTTAGGGGCCCGGACGTAGCTTCGCACCCTGAACCATGCAAGGGGAAGTCATGACGGGGTAATAAAAATGAGGAAATTGTTATATCGGGAAAAAGAGATAAGGAAATATGGCAAGATTCAAAAAACCGTGCTGACAGGAATAAACATTCATTTCCTCTCTAAAATTCTACGATATATAAAAAATAAGGGAAATTACAAGGATGTAATTCCAAATGACTAATATACATGCTAAGAAAATGCGGAAATGTCCTATTTTAAAAACAAAAAAGCTTATTCAGCGACTTGCGGATGGAAGAGAGACTACCGCAATAATGATGAAAAAATACATAACACAAGGAACAACCTGCTGATATGGGGGAACTTTGGGATTATATGTTTCATCAGGCAAAATCAAGTTTATGTATATGGATATGTGATGAAGAAACTGTTTTATTTTCTAAAAGAATCAGACTTTGATAAGATACTGTTTTCGTTGAATACAGATCGGATGGTATTGAAATATGCATACCCCCAAAAACACTTGCGTTACTTGATACCCTAAGCAGTGCAAACTGATGAACAGTTCCAATATCAACCACCTAAGATATCTTACCAGCCATAACAGCTTTTGCAAATTACGGACTGAAAGTATATTTTATTATAGAAAAGAAAAATGTATTGTAACAGTTAATGCTTAAAATATTTGTATAACATCAAGAATAAACTAGCCTACTCTATTTTAGTACGCATATATTGTGCAGGCGTCATTCCCGAAATCTTGACAAAAGCCCTGTAGAATGTGCTACGGCTGTTGAAATTGGCCTCTTCGGCAATCGCATCAACAGAAAGATAAGGCTTTTCTTTCATCAGTTTGATGGAATACTCTATTTTCAGACTGTTCAGATAATCGTTGAAATTGTCGGAGTCCGCATATTTACGCAACAGGGGGCTGAGGTCATTCTTGTTGATACCTGCGACACGTGTTAAGTCGTCACGACCGAATCCGGGTTTCAAGAAAAGCTTCTGTTCGACAAGCAGGCTTTCCATCTTCATGAAACGTGCATAATCCTCATCGCTTTTCGTCTCCGAAACTTCCACCTCCGTTTCCGTAACGGTTGCAGATGTCTCCTCCTCCAGCTGGCCGGCTTCGCCTCCTTCCGTTGTTCCGTGGGTGTCCTTGGGTTGTGCAAACACCTTTCGCAACTCTTCACGTTGTGCCAGCAGTTCATCTATCTGTTTGGCTGCAATGCGGTTACGTTTCTTTGTCTTTTGCAAATTCACAAAAGTCGTCCAAAGGATGATAAAGAGCAGAACCGTCAGGACACACGACGCTGCCAGCAGAAGCATACGCCGTTCAGACAAGGCATGGGCTTTGGTCAACAGCAACTCTTTCTCTTTCAGTTCGAACTTAGAAGCGAACTCTTGTGCCTTGCTCTTGCTCTCACGGGTATAAATGCTGTCTTGCACCACCCAGCCACGCAGGGTGAAGGCATCGGCCAGGTCGAAACGTTTCATTCCACGGCTGGCACGTGCACGGTAGTTGAGCAAAATCAGATATTCATAGCTTACGGTGTCATTCGTAAAAGCGGAAAGACATGTGTCGCTCAGATCAGCCGCTTCCGCATATTGCTTGACTTTCAGAAGATAAGGTACACTATACTGTTTTCCGGTAAGGGTTTGCGAAAAGCTGGTAGACCAGTATTTCCTGAATATTTCCGCCGCCTCTTCTTTCTTCCCTTCATCGTGCAACAACACGGCCATTTTGGCATAAAGGAACCCATACTGCTGGTCAATATACCCCGGAGGAGGCCCAGGAAGCCCGCTCATGCGCTGTATAAGGGCCTCACGGCGGTAGCCTATTTCAATGGCCTCTGCTATCCGGTCCCGGTTGATATGGAAGGACATGTAGTCACCATAAATAGTCGAGAGACGGGACATCTCACGTACGTTCTCCGTATCTTCCAGCAGCTTCACAGCCTGTTCAAAGTACTCCTGTGCCTTTTCGTCGTTTGTCATGCCGATGCAGACGCACGCCATTGCGGAGTACATTTCTGCTTCTTCTTGCTTGTTCGACAGGCTGCGTGCCAGCTCAATGCCTTCCTGACACACGCTGATGCACTCCTCATACTGGTCCAGCCTTGTCAGGATATTCGCCAGCATCACTATGGATGAAAGTCTGCGCTCCGGCACCAGGCATACCGAATCGTTTTGCAACGAACGGCGCACACATTGTTCCTTAGCAGTCAGGTCGTGCTTGATTTCATAACACATGGCCCGCAACAAGTCGATCCGGAAAGGGGCGATGCCGGAAGCCGAGCTTTTCTCCGCTTCGTCCAGCAGCCGTAACGCACTGTCCGGGTTGTTTACATATATGGAACGAACCGTGCGTTCGGTCAGCAGGCTGTCGGGAACGGCTGCACCCGCACGAAAAGCATCAACCGCCCAAAGGAGGAGGAATGCCAGGAAACAACTTAATCTCATTTTTATCCTATTTAAAAAACAGCGGCAAATGTAATAAATCGACTTGACTAAGCCAAAAGAGGCTCTCTGCGACCGGATAGTTTTTCGCTCTGTTTTCCGGTTTGAACCAGCATTGAGTATTCGTCATAACAAACTATATATCAACGTGTACAGACAATTTGAGATATACTTGGACAATTTGCGACAAACCCTTTTGGATAGTTCGCTTACTTTTGTCCAAGTAAAAAAACATCCCGAGTCATTATGAAACGAAGTAGGTTACCATTCAGACAATTCTTTTCTATGGACACAGATATTGTGCCCATTATCCAAATAGTCTCCACAATCATCTCCTTGGTAATTGTGGTGGTGTCTATTGTATTTTTAGTGGTCGGATAATGTGCGGGAATGATACGAAAGCAATAAAACAATAAGAAGTAAAACAAATACTAATCAAAAAAAGAATCAAAAATGAAAAGAAGTAATTTATGGAGAAGTGTATCTGCCCTGTTGATGGCAGGTTGTATCTGTTGCACCATGCCGTCATGCAGTGACGACGACGGACCGGCAGTCATTGAAGCCGCACAGCCGACCGCATCCGATTATGAACTGAATGAAGCGGGCGAGGTTGCCTTGGAATTTGAAGTAGTCCCCGGAGACGCCCAAGTAGACGAGGTGACGATTGTAGGAGGAAACAGCGCGTTCGAATCAAAAGGTTTCACATCCAAAGGAAATGGCAAATGGGTATTGAATGCCAAAGTAACCGACTTTACACAAATCAAGCAAGAAAACGCCATTACTCTGTCCATAGCCCAGACCGGTGGAACACCCAGCAACGTCTTGTTTTCCGTGTACGACCCGTTTGCCATCGAAAACAAGTTCCAACTGGAACAGCCCAAAGGGTTCAACTACTACAGTGCCGACAAAGAAAACTTGTATGCAACCGGCCTGCCGGTAGCCCTCAAGCCTCTGCTGCCGGAAAACCTCGACCTGATCGATACAGAAAACATCAAGGTGGTTGACGGAACTCCATCCCATCCGATAGGCGTTGCCCACTTCATCAAAACTCCCTTGGCTGGCGAGGTTGGCTTCACACTGAGGATAAACCCCGAAAAACTGGAAGAGGTGCAGAAAGCTATCCCGACATTCAGCCCGCTTGACTTCAACGTGCTGCTCACTTCCAAGAACAACCGTGTAGCCAGCCTGCCGCTGACAACGACAGCTTGCACACCGCTGACAACCGTGGAAGACGATGCGCTGACCGTATCGGTAGCCGAACTGAGCAACCCGGACTTCGAAAAGGAATTCGACATCGATGTAACCCACAAACTCAGACACATCGGTATATTGAGAAAGGAACCATTCCAAGCCGTAGAATTCGGCCTGCTGAACGCGAACGGTGAACCGGTAGACGACGCGCCTTTCATCGTGGGCTTGTTTGACACAGATGCCAACGGCAATACCAAATGTAGCGTGAGCCTGATGGGAGATGCTGAATTCAACTACGCTCCGGGCACCTACTACTACGTACAGCGTTGCAGCCAGCCTTGGAAATACAACGGCAAGACATACAACCCTGTTTGTGCCGACATGAGATTCAAAATCGTCATCGAGTAAACGGATTACCAAAGGATGAAACAATTCTTTGATACGGATTGGTGGAAAAACACGACCGGATGTACGGTGGGTACCATAATCGGTATCCTCCTCACATTCGGGACGAGTTTCCATTTGGAGAACCGGAGCAAAGCTGAGATGGCACGGAAGACCGTGCTGCTCACCTTGCACAACCTGGATGCCTCAACCCGGAACATGCAGACGCTCTTGGACGAGTTGCAGCAATACGACACGCTTTTCACACGGGCCGCTTCTCTTATGCCCGACCGCTTGGGAGAGATGGGAGACGACTCGTTGCGAATATTCATCAACGCCTTCGGCTCACGCCGATTGCTGATGACGGACTATACCACGAGCAGCATCTTCTCCAATAGCTTTGAGGTGTGGCAATGCTTGGACGATGAGAAGGTGATCGGGCGGATAGGCAACTGTTATAGCGTGCTGGATGTGTGCAACGAAGAGTACAAGAGGATGGAAGCATTGCGTATGAAAGCCTTTCAAGCCTACTGGGGCGAGTGTCCGCCTATGGACTACCCGGACGTTGAAAAGGCGGCAAAGGCGCTCCTCATGCGGAACGACGTGCGGTATGTGTTGCAAATACATCCCAACATCACGCAAATGTTGAGAAACACCCACGACATTGTCTGCCAGTTGAACGAGCGCAACAAACAGGTGCTTCGCATCACACAGGAGGAACTGGATGAAGCAGGGAAACTGTTGGAGAAAAACTCCTACGACATCGATTCGGACGATATGCAATCCCCGGAAAACAATTTGAATGAAAACGAAGGAAACGAATAAAACAACAATGAGTAAAATTAAAATAAATATATGGATACTGGCCACCCTGTTGGCCTTGCTGACCGCCTGCCGCGATGAGGCGGACGATGTGATACAACCCGGCATGCTCGAAGGTAAAGATACGCTGACCGAACAGTTTGACATCATCTGGAGCGGAATCAACCAGAACTATGTGTTTTGGGAGATAGACCCGACCGATTGGGATGCCGTCTACACCCAGTATCGCCCGCGCTTTGAAGAGCTGGACAAGAAGGACACCGTTCCGACAGCCGACTTGCAGAAACTCTACGAGGAGGTATGCGGCACGCTGATCGACCATCACATGAATATCAAGGTGAAAAACCTGAAGCCCGCCCCCGGCGATCAAACGGACATCGTCTCTGTCCATCCCGGCGGGATGGAAGTGTTACAACGGGAAGACTTCTTTCTGGATATCCCCCGCGAAGGCTTCCAAGTGTATCGCAACAAGCTGAAAGCAGCGGGGCGCATCACAAACGACTACGAGTTCGTCAACAACAACCCCGAAGCCAACTTTGATCATCTGTTCACCTACGTTATCGACAATGATATCCTTTACCTGAGATTCAGCAACTTCGCAATCATCGAACAGATATCTAAAGCGGACAACCCGGAGAATACCGAAGCACGTGAAGCGAAGGAGGTCTATTGTGAATATATGAACCAACTCGTGTTCAACCAGGAGATCAAAGGAGTCATCGTCGATGTGCGCAACAACGGGGGAGGCATTTTGTGGGATATGTTCACCGTACTGGGACCGCTGCTGAAGGAAGACATACATGTGCTCGACACAAAGACTAAGATAGGACTGGGACGCTTGGACTACGGCGAATGGAATCCCTTCAATGCACAAGTTACCACACAACGGCAAGTAGGAGAAATGTTGGACTGGGATGGAAAACTGCCCGAAACCAACTGCATCGGCGACCGGAAGTTAGTGTTGCTGACAGACAATTGGTCGGTGAGTATGTCGGAAATGACAGCGGCAGCAGTCAAGCAGCTGCCTTACGCCACGGTGATAGGTCAGCGCACGTTCGGCGGCCTTGGCCCCTTGACTACTAAAACCCATACCTCCTTTTCCGGACAGTTTGGCGACAGGAATTTAGAAAATACAAGCTACTTTGTTTATACCAGCACATGGATGTCGCGCACACACGATGGCGAACAGCTGGAAGGCATAGGGATCACACCAGACATTCCGGTGAAACAAGATTTCGAACGGTTTACCAAACAGCACATAGACGACCAGCTGGAATACGCCATCAACTTCCTGCATGGCAAGAAATAAGAGAGCGACATGACATTGTATAACAACTGATAAGAAAGAAAATATGAAACAAAACAAATGGATAATAACCGGTCTGCTGTTCTTAGCTGCCATCTTCCTGTCCGATCAAGCTGCCGCGCAATGGAAAGTAGGGCTAAACGCCGGATATACCTATAACAGTTATAGCATCGACACACAATATGCCTACGACTTCAACTACGACGGCCTGGGCGGTCTGACCGTGGGTATCCCTGTGGAATATGGCATTCTGGATTGGCTGGCGGTACGTGCCGACCTCACTTACCTGCAAAAAGGGAAC
Source organism: Parabacteroides sp. ASF519 (assembly GCF_000364265.2). Classification (NCBI taxonomy): domain Bacteria; kingdom Pseudomonadati; phylum Bacteroidota; class Bacteroidia; order Bacteroidales; family Tannerellaceae; genus Parabacteroides; species Parabacteroides sp. ASF519. The sequence continues at coordinate 1,270,978 of NZ_AQFV02000006.1, forward strand.
ACCATGTCTCGTGTCTATAACCCCACCTACCGCGACCGCCGCGACCATTACCTCGCGCTGCCCGTGATGGCACGCTTCTCTTTCGGGGGTGAAAAGGTACGCGGATTCCTCCATGCCGGAGGCTACATGGGCTACTGGGCGAAAAGCCAGGTGCAGGGTATGGAGGAGAGCAACAGCGCCATACTGGATGACTTGATGGCAGATAAAGACCCGGGCGTTTTCGTGGCTTACGACCATAAATACGAGTTCAACTCCAAGCGCGACAATCGTTTCGATGCCGGACTGGTAGGCGGCGTTGGTGTATCTTACCGCATCCGCCCTCATATCGAGCTGGAAGCAGAAGGCCGTTGCTACTACGCGCTGACTTCCATCACCAAGGATTATATGAAGCACACCAAACAACCACAATACAACACCACGTTTGCCTTGCAGGTCGGTGTAAAGTATTGTTTTTAATGAATAAAGGGCAAGTCTCCTAAAAGCAAAGAGTTATGAACAAAACATCTATTTTCCGTTTTCTCACCTTAACGATACTATCCATCTGCCTCACGCAGCCGACAATGGCTCGTGGGGCTGAGCGGAACGCCGACGCACCGGTGTTGCTGAAGATACAACAGGCAGGACACGCGCCGAACGGCTCGCTATTCAACCCCACACTGCAGTTGGAAGTAAAAGCTCCGACTCCGCTCCCCGCCGACGAGGAGGTGCTGATGCTCCGCGTGTACCGCCAAAGCGAACAAGCGCCTTTGAGCAAGCAGGACATCTACCTGACCGGGGCAGCAGATGGAATCAACCATGCGTTGCATACGCCATCCGCCACTTGGGCAGACCAAGTGACACTGTCACCGTTGGCAGGTGGAGCACGCCATTACTACACCTTCTCGCTCGTGACTAACCGGAAGGAGTACTTCAGCAACACCATGGTGGGCGATATCCCTACCCTGCCCGAAGCAAAAGCGGAGACCGAAGGCGAAATACGCACCCTGCCTGTAGTGTTCCACCTCTTTGATCATCCGAGTTTGCCCCAAATTCGTTTTGATGACGAAACGGTGCGCGAATGGATAGCAGCCGCCAATGCCGTGCTGGGCAATGCCGCTGCGACAGCCGGACTGACCGACACTCGTGTGCGGTTGGAAGCTGCCCGTCAAGCACCCGACGGCACGAAGTTGGCAAAAGCCGGCATACACCGTAGCAGCGACGCACCCGTAATCTGTTTCGACGGACGTGCGGATGCGTTGAATCTGGAGTATCCCGACCTTTATTGGAACCCTGATGCCTACCTCAACGTCGTCATCGTGCCTTTTGCGCTAACTGCCAACAACCTTTTTGGGCAATATCCGCAGTTTCCCGAAGGTTGCCAACTCTCCGGTTGCCATACCGTGAATCAACCCACGCTGCCCCATGTCATCTACATCAACAGCTTGGTGGAACCCATACACGGGATTTCCTTTTTCCTGACCGGACTGGGCTCTTATTTAGGATTGACGGAGGAACAGAGTAGCGGTGTCTACGGACTCGACCCGTCGAAAAACACGCATTTAGGATGCACACCGCAGCAAGCGGAAAGAATCGAATATACGCTGAAGCATGCTTGGAACACAGCTAAATCAATGAAATAATAGAAATAATATTAGAAAATAACCGGTCAATAAACGCTTTTGTTGCGAATGTCGCAACAAAAGCGTTTATCAAAAAATAACCGAAAAGATATGCTAAAGAAATTACTGGGTTTCGACTCCACGACCATGACACTACGCACGGAGAGCATCGCCGGAATCACCACCTTCCTTACCATGAGCTACATCCTTGCGGTGAACACCTCTATTCTCTCTTCCACCGGAATGGACAAGGGTGCCGTGTTCACGGCTACCGCTCTTGCCACCGCCCTCTCCACCCTGTTGCTTGCCTTCATGGCAAAGCTGCCCTTGGCACAGGCACCCAGCATGGGGATTAATGCCTTCTTCGCCTTCACGCTGGTGCAAGGTATGGGCTACCCGTGGCAAGTGGCTATGGCAGCCTTGTTTGTGGAGGGGCTTATCTTCATCCTCATTACTTTCTTCAACGTGCGCGAGATTGTGCTGAACAGTATTCCTGCCACGTTGCGCTACGCCATCTCCGTCGGCATCGGGATGTTCATCGCCTTTATCGGACTGAAGAACGCCGGCATCATCGTCTCCGACCCGGCTACGTTCGTGACGTTCGGCCCCTTCACGCCCGTCTCCGTGTTGGCATTGACAGGCATCCTGCTGAGTGGCTTGCTCGTGGTGAAGCAGGTGAAGGGGGCATTGTTCTACAGCATCCTGATTTGTACGCTCATCGGCATTCCGTTGGGGGTGACTACGATTCCCGAAGGATTCCTGCCCATCTCCACGCCCCACTCGCTGGCTCCCACCTTCTGTCAATTCGACTTCAGCCAGCTGTTCACGCTCGACATGGCGGTGATCATCTTCACCCTGCTGTTCATGGATATGTTCGACACCATCGGCACATTGGTAGCCCTTACCTACCGGATCGGGATTGTGAAAGAGAACGGCGAAATCCCCCGTGCAAAAGAGACTATGCTGGCCGATGCCATCGGTTCCACCTTTGGTGCCATACTGGGTTGTTCTACGATTACCACCTATTTGGAGAGTGCTTCGGGCGTTGCCGAAGGCGGGCGTTCCGGGTTTACCTCGCTGGTCACCGGAGGGATGTTCCTCTTGGCCATCTTCTTCGCCCCCATCTTCCTGCTCATCCCCGGTGCTGCCACGACCGGAACATTGGTGCTGGTGGGTGTCTTTATGATGGAGTCCATCACCCGAATAGACATGAAGAATATAGCAGAGGCACTTCCTGCGTTCATCACCATCATAACCATGGTGCTGACCTACTCCGTTGCCAATGGCATCATCTTGGGTATGCTCTGTTATGTGTTGCTCAAACTGGGCATGGGCAGACACCGGGAGGTTAGCCCTACCATGTATGTGCTGTCGGTGTTGTTTCTCCTCAAATTCATATTCACGTAAACCCCTATTATAATAATGTATATGGAAAAGAAGTTTTTTATGATTGTATTTGCCGCAATGATGGCAATGGCCGCATTCACTGCTTGTGGCGATGACGATGCGTCCCGGACAATGTCGGGCGGAGAGATGTTGAAAAATATCAGTATGGTAATTGCCGACCAGGCCGATGCCGAAAAACTTTATCAGGCAGAGGAGAATGCCCCTAATATGATACTGGTTGCCGACTCGAAAGAGGCTGCCCACAAACTATGCGAACGCCTGATTGCCGACACGTGGGACGGCAAGCCGCGCACGGTCGAACTCCCAGACGACTGCGGCATCATCTCGCTTGCGCCCGCTGCGGACGAGAGTATCTTTTGCACCGTTTCGTTCACCGGGCTAAAGAGTTGTGACTATCCGGTGCTCTCCCTCATCATCGCTCCCAAGGAGTACTTGGATGGAGACAACCCCAGCCATTACCATGAAATGCGCGAACCGATACGGGTATGGAGATGTGGCGATTGCGATTGGTGGACCAGTGCCGCTAGGCCCATCGGCAATAAATGCGGTCGTTGCGGAAGCAAGAATATTATCGAACCTAAGAGACAAAGATAAATAATCCATAATAACAAACGAAATGAGAACAAATCTATCCATCAAAGCCCTTTCCCTGCTATTGGCAGGAATGATGACATTCGGACTTGCCTCGTGCAAGGACGATGAACTGATTCCCGACATTGACGAGCCGGATGTGAATATCCCCATTCCCACCGAAGACGAAGTGAAGACGACCGTGGGAAAAACCTACGCTGTATTGGGCGATCAATTCGATGAAGTAACCCCCTACGTGATGAAACGTATGACCGGACAACGCTACAACTACACGCCTGCCGACACAGAGATAGCAGACGACGTGGAGGTGGTGTTTATGGACACCAAAGCACTAACCGGTATGCACAAAGAGATGGCCTACGAACTCAAAGAGTTGTACGACCGCAATGGGTTCATCTACATGCACAAGCCCAATGCCTTGGCGCTTGCCTTCTTCCAAATGCTTGTGAACGATGAGTTGGACGACTTCATGGAGTGGATGGAAGAGAATACGGGCGGTGGCAAAATCGACACCCGCACTGCACAAGACGGCGACCCATTGACGCGTGACAGCTACATCCTCTCGCGCAACAGCTCCCTCGACATGCAGGACATCTACGACGGAAAAGAGATCACCCGTGAAGCGACCGTCACCGAAGTGGACGAAAACGGCAAGGAACAGACCCGGACCGTCACCGAGACATTCACCCCCACCGAACCCACCGACTACGAGTACGGTCTCTTTGCCGAAAGCGTAGCGAAATGGCTGAACGATGATGGTGTCCAGACGAAAACACGTGCCAACGGAGGTGCAGACTTGGAAATGCCCTATACAAAGACCATTTTGGCACCTTGCCGCGTACAACGCATAGGAGACGACAAGCAGATAACCGCCAACGCTGAGATTAAAATACGGGCTGCATCGCTCTACTCTCCACAGGAGAATGAAGACTTCTACTATGTAACAGTAGAACAGATGATACCGGTGGAATCATTCGCCAAAGGAGAATATTATTTTAAGAGCCGTACTGGTCCCATCATGACTGCGCAAGTACATAGAGCAAGAGGATATACATACGGTTCACACGCCATCGATTTGCCCCAATTGGAAGCAGATGGGTATAATGTAACAACCGGTAATCTTCAGCCACTTGCCAAAGGGGAGGTGCCCACAACCCTGTCTGTAGATGGATGGGCGGCAGGCTCCGACGTATGCCAGGACAACACGATTGTGGGTAAGCTGGAAAGCACGTATCATCCCGAAGTATTGGCCTTGGCACCGGAAGAGAGACTCACCAAATTCTACTATGAGCCCTCTGAGACCCATAATGGAAGCAAATATTGGTTTTACTTTTCGAATGAAGCAGACAACTATTACACATTGAAATTCCTTGACCTATCTCATCCTAACTGTAAGAATGTCGTTACACGACAATCGTTCACCTATAAAGTGAGTAACACGGCAAAGAGAGGCTTAAACCCCTTCAAGATGAAGATACACAACAAATTCAGATTCCACGTGGCATGGAAAATGCAATCTGGAGGAGAGTGCTTTAAATATGTCGACATTTACAACGATGTAATCACCACCTCACTGCCTTCGCCTAACCGGTATATAAGCAAACACACCATTGCCCCCGATGAAAAGTATTCCGACTGGAATGCCGTGGAAACCCTCCTGAATAGCTGCCGGCAATACAAGGAACTGAAGGACAACCAGTATTGCCGCGATTCCGAGAACTCGCTGAAAAACCTACTGGAGAGAAAATGGTATGAAGCAAAACAGGCATTGGAAAAGAAAAAGCTTGATCTGTCGGCTGTAAAGAACAACTATATCATTCGTATGACCAACGGAGAAGGGAAAGAAATAGGTTCGCCCCTCTACATTGGCCCCAACGGTGTGAATCTCTTTGGGAAAGGCAGCTACTATATGAGCGACGGCAGCTTCCTCCCCGCCAAAACAAAGCTGACCGAGGAGCAGAAGCGTAACTGTATAGGTATCGTTTGCGTAGGCGGAACAAGCGACAGTAAGCTCCCCAATGGCATCAATGGCTTTGCCATAGCACTGCACGATGCCAACCAGACACCCTGTGCGTGGGGCGACGCTACCCCCTTCAGCAAAAAGGGCTCTAGCAATTGGCCGCTCCTTGATGACGGTGCAGGTTACAACAATACCCATAACCTGATGCTGGCTGCCGCCCAAAGAGACGGGAAAGAGCCAAGCAAGGAGTGGTATCCTGTTCTGTACTATGCCCTCAACTATCCGGTGGCAAACCCCAAATCCAACAAAGGTTGGTTCATCCCTTCAAGGAATGATCTATTATCTGCCACCTCTCTCTCCGACGAGGCATTCGAGAAGGCTGGAGGAGATCCGCTGGTGAGAGACCGGGTGTATGCAAGTAGTTCACTCTATGCGGAGTTAGAGGATTTAGGGAACTTCAATTACAGATATTACAATTGGGTGACCACTTGCGTACTTCGAGGCGAAAACAAGGATGTAGAGTTTGGAGACAAAGCGCACTTCAATGCCGAAGATGAGGTGTTCTACGTAAGACCGTTCATCGCATTCTAATCATTAGAAACAAGACATTACGATATGACAACAAATCTATTAGCCAAATACCTCTCCCTCCTGATTGGAGGGACGATGGTGTTCGTCCTTGCCTCGTGCAAGGACGACGAATTGGCTCCCGACTTCGACGAGCCGGAAGTGAATATTACCATTCCCACCGAAGATGAAGTGAAGACGACCGTGGGAAAAAACTACGCCGTGTTGGGCGAGCACTTCGACGAAGTAGCTCCCTACGTGCTGAAACGTATGACCGGACAACGCTACGACCACAGCCCCGCCGACACAGAAATGGCTGACGACGTGGAGATAGTCTTTCTGGACTACGATGCGTTGATGGAAATCAGTGAGGAAATGGTGTATGAAATAAAGGAAGTGTTCGACCGTGGCGGAGCTGTCTATCTGCACAAACCCAATGCCATGGCACTGATGTTCTTCGACCTCGTTATGTACGACCAACTGGACAACTTCATGGAGTGGTTGGAGCAGAACATGAACGGAGGGGAAGCCCTGACCCGGGCGGGAGAAAAAGGTAATCCGCTGGAGCGTGATTCTTACATCATAAGCCGCAACAATCATCTTGACCTGCGCGACATCTACAACGGTGAACCGGTTACCATCGAAAATGTCATTACCGAAGAGCATGAAGATGGCAGTACACAGACCCGTACCGAAACAGAAGATCTCACACCGGACAAACCCTCTGACTACGAGTACGGCCTCTTTGCCGAAAAAGTAGCTGAATGGCTGAACGGAACAACCAAGACACGCGCATCGGACGGCGAAATGCTGAACTCGGCAGCATTGGAGACAATCCTTCTCCCTTGCCACCTCAAACGTGCGGCAGATAATCAAGTATTCACTTATAACGCGGAACTCAAAACATGGGTATCTACCCTCTATAACTTTGACACCAAACAGGACTACTACCACGTGTTGTTAGAAGAGAGATATCCGGGAGATTTGCTGAAATTCGATCAATATTATAGTCACAAATACGATGTGCAGGGTCATCGTTATAAAGTTGCCGGATATACGTATGGCGGTCTGAGTGTTTACCCGACATTGGATACTGAAGGCTATACATTGAAAGATATGTGGAATCCGCAGCCCGAAAATGAAGGGGTCACACAAAAGACGGATATCGTTGACGGATGGAGCTTGAATGCCGTTTTAGGATACGACGATGGACGGGCAGCCAAACTGACCGGTGGCTTCACACATCAGCAGACTGTAAGTGAGATCAGCAAGGAAATCAATGTAAATCTTAAAAAGGACGGTGCCAAGTATTCATGGGAGTATGATATACCGGACAAATACAAACTTACATAAAAATTGAGATTTATAAGCGCGTCTAATAAAAATAAAGACCACTCCCTGCTGTTATTCCACCGACTTTCGTTATTTTAAAGTTGTAATACAAAAAAACTATATCTTATGGACAGAGTTTGTGGTCTTGATGTGCATAAAGATAGTGTCTTTATGTGTATTCTCACAGCAAACGGTGAGAAAATTGAAGATGTGTTTGGAACTTTAACACCGGAACTGGATCGCCTTCGTGACACTTTAGTCTCTCATGGTGTTGGTAAAGTTGCAATGGAAAGCACCAGTATTTATTGGGTTCCTATTTGGCGCATTTTGGAATGCGATTTTGATGTTAAATTGGTTAACCCTTATTTCATCCGTCAACTCCCTGGTCGTAAAACTGATATTAAAGATGCCCAATGGATTGCGACTGTTCTTCAGAAAGAGCTAATTAAGGGAAGTTATATTCCTGATTCAAAAATACAGGAATTACGTCAGTACAGTCGTCGTATCTTCCATTTGACTCGTCGCAAACAGCAAGCTGAATCTGCTATCGATCTAACGTTGCAACGTTGCAATATTCGTTTGAGTAATTATGTTTCTGATATTGGTTGTAAATCCATGCGTAAGGTGGTCAATGCATTAATCTGTGGTGAAACTGATTCTGAAGTATTAGCTCTGTTGGTTCACAAGCGTATTCGTAATAAACATTGTCATGAGGTTATTAAGTCGTCTTTGACTGGTATTGTATCTTCATCAGACAGAGACATGCTTAAAATGAGTTTGGAAGAAGTGGAACTTTATGATCGTCAGCTTCTTGAGTGTAAAGAGAAAATGCGAATAATTTGCGAGGGACATTATGCCGAGGAACTGGAAATCCTTCAAACAGCTCCTGGGATAAAAGAGGAAAGCGCTATGAGAATCATAGCAGAAATCGGTGTTGACATGAAAGCCTTTCTAACAGCATCAGCTTTAGTTGGCTGGGCTGGATTAAGACCGCGAAATGATCAAAGTGCAGGAAAGATCAAAGGAAGAAAGACTTTACATGGAAACAAGTATTTACGTGTTATGCTTACACAATGTGCATGGGGAGCCTGCAGGACTCAAACATCTAAATTTTATAGCAGATATCATACCTTGAAAAAGAGAATGAATCACAACAAGGCTTTAATGGCAAATGCTCGAAAGCTACTCGTTGTTATTTGGAATTTATTAGCTAAAAAGCAACCTTATATGCCATTTGTGAATTAATGGTTGCTTCTTAATGAGCGTTCCAAGACCCTTATATTTGTGGTGGAGTAAACCCCGTTTTTGCAAACTGGTATACAGGCACGCTCTGGCAAGGAATTGCGTCTGAGACAAACAAGCTCGAAGAGGAAATTATTTATCACTCTCTGCATAGACAAAATGTAGGGACAGCTACAAAGTGATCTTATTTTAACGGGAGTTCGAAATAAGGTTAGTGTAACTTTTATTACACAGAAAATAATAAGAAAAAAGGGACCCTTATACAGACTCCCTCCCAAAGATCATACATTTCATAGTCAAGACTGTGGCAATGTTATCTCTTTGTGTTTTTCATAGTTAAAATCTTTTCGTCAAAGGACAGGTTTATTTTTCTTTAATACAAACTTTTTGTTATATTTTTACACATACATGTTATTAAACATGGCTTGACTGTTATTCTGAGGAAGGTTATGGTACTTATTTCGAACTCACGTTTGTTTATTTATAGAGGAAATATAAAAGTAAGCTGAAGGGATTTAATGCTAATCTCGTTTCAACACCGGATAAGAACTCTATCAGCATCAAGAGTTGTGCAACGCGCCAGTCATGGAACTGGTTGGTAAACAATACCGAAAGACGTGGAAACAAGGCGTTCAACATGGATGTCGAACTTGAATTCAATGCCAAATTCGCCAGCAGTTTTGGAAGTAGTACCGGACATGCTAAAACGAGTGTTCATAAATCCCGAGTCCGCATCGAGCTACCTGTTCCCAACCGCTTCACCAAGAGCTATTCAGCAGTGGCAGACAATTATCAAGATGACAAAGAGATGGAACTTATCCAAACGTTCCTGAACAGCGTCCGGGAGTACAAGGATATTTCAAAAGGCTATTGTGCGCCTGAAGAAAAGATTCTGGACAGGCAGATGGAGGAGCGTTGGAACACCATGCTGAAAACGTTGGAGAGCTTCGGCTCTAAGTTCTCCGGCTTGAAAAACGCATATACATTCCGGTTGAAGGACAACAAAGGCAAACAAATCGGTCGCAACCTGCGTATCAGTAATAAAGGAATAAACAAGTATTAAAAATGATGAAACAGAAGACATACATTCCTCTTGTCCTCATCCTGCTGCTCATGCTTGCATGCGACAAGGTGACCAATAACTATTACACCGAGAATCCCGAACCCACACAAACACCCGGCTTCGAGCCGGGTGAGTGGCTGGCAGAGGCACACTCACTGTGCTACTACGGTCTGCTTGATGACGGCTACTCGCTCTACCCCAGTTGGCTACTGCAAGCCGACGGGGTGAGACGTGCCTATAGCGACAGCGAGTTCGCCCAAAAGTTTATCACCGACGATATGGGCATCAGCATGCGCAACCCCGGTGCAGGGACCCGCTTCACGTTGCGGATGGACGAAAGCCCCGTATGCCATGCTGCGGTGTTCAGCGCTACCGTGCCCGAAGGGCTGACAGACGAGTTAATCCACCTGACCTATCCCGTGAAGTGGAATATCGATGCCCTGTTGCATTGGCATACAGACAAGCCGGTGGAATTGGCCTGGACCCTGCTCCTGGAAGGTGATACCGTGGACCACTTCACGCAGCAGTTCAACTGTCGCAGCCTGCACTGCTACATTCCCGACCCGGTCTTGCTCCAAAAGGAGAATCAGCAGAAAATCAACCTCATCAAGCAATCTGATTTCGGAAGTTATCCCGTCCAGGAAAACGATGAAGTGCTATGTCCCCAGACAGGTGCGTTCCTTATGGGCTACATTGACGAACACTCGGCTTTGGTGGAGCAATTGAAAAAGGAGATCCTGAACGACGGTTACCTGCCTACAATCAGCGGCATGGCGAGCCCCAATAGCGAACAATTGTTGAACAGTACGGCACGTGCCTTCACCTACCTGATGATGAAACACCGCATCTTCTATACTGTCTCTGATGGCGGCCAGCTGCAAAGTCCGAATTACACGGCCGATGTGCAATATATACGTACCATCGACGATATTTTCCACAATCAGCAAGGCTACTGTATGGAACTATCGGCCGCTTTCGCGTCATGGTGCATCAACCAAGGTGTGAAATGCACCGTTGAATTCGTACCCGGACATGCCGTCAACCGCCTGTATGACAAAGAGGGTAAAGCATACCCTGTGGATCTGACTATGCTGGCAAGCAGTATGGCCCAATTCCCCATCCTCTCCGACTCGCTCGGAGCCACAGATTTTGCGAACGTAGATAGGTTCTACAACATCTTCATGACACGCAGCCAGCAAGATGAAATCAACACCTATCAACAGGGTCGCCAGGACGATCCGGTGAACTACTCCACCATCGATGTTTACCGCCTGCGCCAATGGTTGCCTTCGTTCAACATCGGTGGCAACTACTTACATACCCGCGCCGCAGCAGTCGAAGAGGATGCACTGCAGATTGTCGAAAACCCGGTATGGAGAATTGATGATAATTTAAATTCTGAAAAATGAAACTAAGAACATTCATAGCCCTCGTCTTGCTGCTTCCGGCACTGTTTCCGGAAGCAGCCCTGCGGGCGCAAAGCTCGCGTAATAGTTTCCCCAAGGTATCCGTGGGAGACATTCGTTACGTGGACAAGGCACACACCAAAAAACAGACCGTAGGCAGCATCCTGACCGATCTGGCTACCACCGCCGTCACCGGCAAGAGTACTACCCAGCACGATGAATATGCCCCTTCGGTGCGGGAGGCTATCGTGAAAGCATTAAGCGACGTCACACGATTTCGGGTCATCGACGGAGACTTCCACTTCGATGAACTGGCGGGTAACGAAGAAGCTCTCTATGTGGACGGCACCATCAACAGTATTACTGGCACTTCGCAAGTCACCCCTTCCACTGTCAAAGACAAGCCGGCCGAACAATCTTACAAAGTGCTTATCAACGTCACTCTCAATCTGAAAGACGCCCGTACGGACGAAGCGGTGGATAGCCATATATTCAGCATGACCGACAGTGACATCTCCTGGATGACTACGGCCGACAAGGCGTTGAACGATGCAATCGACCGCTTGGCCTCCCGCATATCCGAATACTACAACCACCGCTACCCCCTTTATGGCAGCATCGTGGAGCGTGGTGAAGAAAAGAAGGACAAGCAACGGACGGTATACATTGATTTGGGAACCGGATGTCGGGTAGGCAAAGGACAACAGTTCAACATCTACGTCCTAAAAACCATTGCCGGACGGGAAGCCCGCCAGGAGATAGGCCGTCTGAAAATAGAGGAAGTGATGGGCGATGACCTAAGTCTCTGTAAAGTTACCAAAGGAGAGAAAGAAGTAAAGACTGCCTTGGATCAAGAAAAAACATTGGTGATCATCAGTCGGTAATAATAAATGGAAGATTAAAACAATAAAGGATTATGGGAAAAAGGATTTTAACGATTGTATTTGCCACCCTGATGGCAATGGTTACATTCACAGCTTGCAGCGACAACGACGAACACCGAAACGACACGCAGACCGGCGAAGAACAGGTGGATCAACTAATAGACCAACTGATTCTAAATATCGCCCAAATGCGTGTGAATGAAAAGAACGGCGAGTCCTTCTTGCTTGTCAGCTCGAAGGATGAGGCATACAGGTTCTGTGAGTCGCTGACCGGTGAGAAGTGGGACGGCGAGAACCGCACCGTGACATTGGCTGATGCGTATGGCACGGTTATGCTGAAAGCAAGTTCGGTAGAAGGGATATATGGCACGGTAATCTTCCGTGATGTGCGCCATCTGGACGATATGACATTACACTTGGCCGATCCGGAGTTTATCAAAAATGATAATTATGGGATAGACCAGTTTGTCAATATAGGTGTAATAGGAACGTGCACAAACCCGAAATGTAAGCATGTCTATGCAAGTAATGCTGCCGGTGTGGGTTATATACCCTCAAATTTCAAATGCGACAAGTGCGGTAGTAAATTGCATATAACAACGAGTAGGGGAAGTCGTTGATCCCAGCAAACTCTAAAAACAATGGATTGATATGAAAAGTACAATGAAAAGAATATCGGTATGGTTGGCACTGATGGCGGTAGCCATCCTCACGTTCACCTTCACAGCTTGCAGCGATGATGAAGATATTGAGAATGAAGTGACTTACACCTACGTTTTCACTGAAATTTCGGTATCACACCCCGACTTTCTCGAAGAGAAGGGAAAGATAGAGTACGCCTTCAAGTCTGCCCTCGGTGCTACCGGAAGCAACTTCACGAAGCGGGGTACAGTGGAAAAGTGCGACGAGCAGGTTTACGCAGCCTGCGAGAAAGCCTGCAATTCGCTCAAGGACGAAGTGTGGCAGGGCGATTACCTCTTAGAAGTGATAAACACCCTCACCGAGGAGGTGGTGTGCATGGCTGTATTCAATACCGACAACGAAAACGTCTTCGGTGGTTCCTCGCAGGCTGCGAAAGAGAATACAGCAAAGAACTTTGCCAATTTTGTCAAGAAGATATACCCCGACTTCCCCGCTGTACAATCCGGGGGGTTGACATGCACAGATTTCAAAAATGAGGGAGAGTGCTTTGCTTTCATGTATAACCAAATTGACAGAGACGATATTATGGCACAAAAGAGGTTTAGAGGGTTATGCTCCATCTCTTCAGAGTACCTGATAATGAGTTATAAAAGGAGTGATGTCAAGAACGGTTTTTCCAAACTGGATATATGGTTTCGGAAGGAGAAGGGCCAACCGAGATACATCATTACATTTAAATAAGCTTCACCTATCCTCCTGATAAATGTAGGAAATGCGGAGGTAAGAATTTGTATTAAACTTAGAAACAAGATGAATCGATTCTTAATTTTTTACGCAGCTTTTATAATGCAGTTCGTTGGATTGTTGTCGTGTTCAGATAACAATGACCCGATTCCTGAGCCTACCGGCAACGGTTACTGCCTGATGTTCTATGTCTCGGGAGGAGACCCGGAGCACGACCTTAGTGAGATGTTTTCCATAAGGCAGGCGGTAGAGGCTACAGCCGGCAAGCAAAACATTGCCGTGACCGTACTGTTTAAGGCATCCGGAAAAAAAGAAGGGGAAGCACACAACGGAGTGTACCGCTACATCGGTGAGAATGGAGTGCTGACGCAAGACCCCGGTTTTGTGGCAGGCGAGGATTTCCAAATCACCGACCCGGCATATCTCACCGACTTCATTCGTTGGTCGGCAGAGCAATGTCCCGGCAACAAGTATCTTTTAGCCTTTGCCGGACACGGCCTTTCCTTCACTCCCAATCTTGATTTACCCCCATCTGAAACCCGCGCTACCATTTCCGATGGAAAAGAGATGATGTCTTCCTATAAACTGGCACAAGGTATCCGGGAAGCCGGTGTCCCGCTCGAAGCTATGTTGGCACATTCCTGTCAGCAAGGAAGCGTTGAGATGCTGGCTGAATGGGAAGGACTGGCAGACTATCTGCTCGGATCGCCCTTTTCGATTCCCGATTATGCCTATGACTATGCCACTTTGCTGACCGATTTGCACGAAGGTCACTCAATGGAAGACGCATTAGTGCGTATGGCGAAGCGTGCCATGAATATCTGGCAAGTGTTTCACGACAGTGGCAACTACGGCTTGGTTGTAGAGGTGACACGACTGCGCGAACTTACACGACTGTGGGACGTGCTACACGAAACCTTTGCCGCCATGCGTGGCTCCATGAATGAAATCAACTTCACCACCGATAAACCTGCAGTGCTTGGTGACACCTACGGAGCCGGTTACCAAAGAGCACTTCAAGCGAAGTATGAACATGACAAGGATAACTTCTTTGAAAACGTGCGAGCAAACAATGCTATAGATTTACCCGATTTCTTACGCTGTGCTTACGTGTATAGCGGAAATATGCAGCTCGCTCCCTATGTGAATCGCTTGTATGAGGTGTTGGAAGATATTCTGGCCATCCATTTGCAAACCAATGGTCGGCATGACTTCGTTTACAACGTATGTGCCGGCCCTTCGTTGGAGAAACCGGAAGGGATGAAACGTTACCAGACTTGCCGTTTTGATCGACTGACTGGCTGGAGCGACCTGTACGAAGCGATACTGAATGTTCCGATAAAGCAAGCTGCCGACAGAGTTAAAAAGAACAACTGACAAATAAACAATTAATTTAATTTAAAGTAAAACATTATGGAAAAGAAGATTTTTACTATTCTGTTTGCAACTATGCTGACAATGGTTGCATTCTCTTCATGTAGTGATAACAATGATGAGCCCAAAGCTGTATCAAGCGAAGAGATACTGCTAAACATCAACAAGGTGATTGTTGAGCAGGCTAAAGCAGAAAAACTCTATCAAAGAGGTGAGGATGGAAGTACTTTGGTGATAATTGCCGACTCGAAGGAGGCCGCCCATACGCTGTGCGAGCGTCTTATCCTCGACCAGTGGGATGGTAAACAACGCACGATAAAACTCTCAGACAACAAAGGGGTTATTTCTCTTGCTCCCGGTACGGAAGAAAGCGTCTTTTACACCGTTACGCTCAAAGCACTTGATAATTTCGGTGATTTGTTTATTCGCATCGTTCCCGAAGCATATCTGGAGGGAGAGAATTTTCCTTGGGAACGATTCCCTGTATCAGGGTGGGTATGTTCCGATTGCGGATTGGAGACATTTAAGCTCTACAGACCAAAGAAATGCAATAGATGCGGAGGTGAGAATTTTAAATAATAAATGAGACAGATCACAATATTTATAAAATGAAACATTATGGGAATGTTATCATGTATTTGATTAGCATGTATAATCCTTTCCGTATCTTTTTGGCAATGACAACGTTCTTGGTAACAGGAGCGTTGTCATCCTGCAATCATGCCGATGAGTTGGAGTCGGTTTCTCCGGTTCCACAGATTGTTTTTCTCTTCTCTCCAAGCGGGCTGGGCGACATGAGCTATAACGATTGCATCCTCGAAGGGGTGCAGCGGTTCAAGATGGAACATAAAGAGATTGACATCTATATCTATTCGCCCGAATCATTGCCAGAAGCTGAGAAAATCTTTTCCGACTGGCTCAAACGGCCGGAAAGCGACATTCCGGTGTTGTTTGTTCTGGGTAGCAGCGACTATGAGCCTATGGTAGAAAAGCATCTTATTCAACACGACCTGACTCCCAACAAGAGCCTTTTGCTGTTTGAAAGCCGGAAACAATATGATGACAAGCAGATACACACTTTCCAAATTTCTATGTTCGGAGCCTCGTATCTTGCCGGAGCAGTGGCAAGGCAATGTACGGGAGACAGGAAACCGCTTGTCTTACTTGCCAACCACTCGGACAGTCCCATCAATATAGCCAAAGACGGTTTTGTTGCCGGTTACGGCAGCGACTGCGATGTGGAGTATCTGGCGGATGATTGGACGGGATATGTGTCGGCTTCGCTCGCCTATCAGAAAATGAGTACCTGGGCGGTTGATTACGACTTCATCTTTCCTGTGGCAGGTGGCTCCAATGCCGGTATCTACCGCTACTCCCGGGAATTTGAAGATTCACCGTACCTTGCAGGTATGGACATTGATCAGTCAAGTCTCTCCAATTGGATTACAGGCTCGGTCATCAAGCATATCGACCAATTGATTTACAGGTATCTGACGGAATGGGTCACCACGGGAATTATGCCGGAGAACCAACTTTACGGTCTTGAAAGCGGGTATGCCGACTGGCTGGTCGCGCCCCGATACGCGAATGATTTCAACAGTTTAGTCAATGACATGCGCCAACAAGCTGTTATTTTCGAGAAAGAGTATTATGAAACGAATAGTTATTAAACTTATTGCACCGCTCCTCTGCCTGATCGGTCTGTGGAGCTGTTCGGACGATGAATCTTCCATGTCTTATGGCGATAAACAATGGACAGAGAAGACCGTCGCCGTGGTGCTCCCGATGGAGAAAGGACTTGCTGTGCATTGGGAAAGAACGTTGGGTATGTTTGCAACCAACTTTGAACGTGCATTCAAAAACCACGAGACAGGTATCAGATTGAAGTTTGAATACTACGACGAGGCAAATGCCGATATGCAGGAACTTGCCCGATCGCTGGCTTTCAACGATGAGGTATATGCCGTCATCGGCGGATTGTATTCATCCAACGCTGCAATCCTCGCGGCTGAATTGACCCTTGTGGGCAAGACATTCTTCACACTCGCCACCACAGAACAACTGGTTCGAGCATACGCATCAACAGGCTATCTTTGGGCGATGACCGAAACCGACATTACGCAATGTGAGGTACTTCTCTCCAAGGTGATTAACTATGGAGGTAAAAGTGTAGCACTTTTGGCCAAGGATAATGACAATTACGGGCAGACGTTCATTGATTGGTTCGCATTTCAGGCACGCGAACTCGGGTTGAAGAATATGGGTAGCTATGCTTACACCCCCGATAATATAGCGGATGTGTCTTGCCAAGCCATGCAGTCGGGTACAGAGTATGTGATATGTATCCCCTCTGAGATTGAAGAGATGGGACCGATGCTTGAAGCGCATAAAACACAAAGCCTGAACGGGCAGAGTGTACCGAGGATGTTGTTTTCGGATACAGCCTACGGCGCGGATGTGCTCAAGATTCACGGTGATGCAGCCGAAGGGATAGAGGGAGTCGCGTTTGGTGCCGATCCTGAATCGGGGTTCGACGTGAGTTATCGGACCTTTTTCAATGCCACGCCCACTCTGGGGGAATCACAGCTCCACGATGCCGCCATGCTCATCGGCTATGCTGCATGGCATCAGCAGTTCAATCCGGAGCTGTCGTTACAAAAATCACTCAGGGCTGTTGTTTCAGGTGAAGACTTGAACATGGGCAGCTGGACGGGTGAGGATATGGGGCTTGTGGTAGATGCGCTTGCTGCCGGCAAGTCGCCATACGTCCGTGGGGCTTCAGGCCATCTGAGGTTTGATGCAAAAGTCTTTACCAATGTGCTTGCCACGACTTACTATAACTTTAAGGTTTACAACGGGCAGTATATCATCCTCGACTATAACACCAGCGATGGAGGAAACCGCACGGATGCAACACTTGCCGGTTGGAACTGGAAGGCTTCGCAGATGCAGAATTTCAACAATTCCGGAGAATTCGATTACCCTGTACATACCGGTAACTGGGCACTTCTGGTTGCTTCCTCCAAGGAATGGGCCAACTATCGCCATCAGGCAGATGTGCTCGCCATCTACCAGCAGCTCAAACAGGCCGGATATACCGACGACCGTATCATTCTCATTGCCGAGGACGATATAGCCGACAATGTGTCGAATCCCAACAAAGGAGTTGTGCAGGTGACCATCGGAGGAAACAACGTGTACGAGCAGGTAGAGATAGACTATCGCATGTCGGAGTTGCAGGCAAAAGACATACTTGCCATACTGAGCGGAGAAAAAAGCGAAAGACTGCCCATCGTAATCGAATCTACCGCAAACGACAATGTATTTGTCTTCTGGAGCGGACACGGAGTACCCGGTGCCTTATGCTGGAACGATGATGCCTATGGCATTATGGGTGACCAACTTGACGAGACTTTCCATCGGATGAGGGAAAAGAGAAGCTATCGTAAACTCCTGATGATGGTCGAGGCTTGTTTTTCGGGCGGTGTGATGGAGCAATGCCGGAATATTCCGGGAATGTTGTTCGTCACGGCTGCCAATGGTGACGAGACCTCCAAGGCAGACGTGTTCAACGGCGAGATGAAGGTATGGATGAGCAACCGCTTTACCTCCACCTTTATTGAGCAGATCACCGAAAACAAGAACATTGCCCTACGCGACCTATATTACCGATTGTTCATCAATACGGTCGGTAGCCATGTGATGGTCTATAACGCTGAAAACTACGGCAACCTTTATTCGGCTGATATGTCAGAATTTATAAACTTCAAAAAATAATCAAAATGAAACAATCTACGTTACGCCTGCATTTACAGCGGTAACATGCGCCTTGATTCCTATATCAACCGGCTGGACGAAGTATTGTCGCATATCCTCGTCGCCCACCGCCAGACCGATGGGCGGCACAACTACATCTACAACGTCTATGTTAATATTTCAGTCAATGATAGTAAAAACAGAGAACGATACCACGCCTGCCGCTTCGACCAGCTAACAGGCTGAAGATCTCATAGAATACACAACAATAGCTCCTGCCGACATCTGAGTAGGGTTCCGGATAGCAAAAACATAAATAAGTAAAACAATAAATCATCATTTTCATTATGTTCATTATGAAGCAAATACTTTATATCATCAGTATCGCCTTGATGGCAGCAATAGCATTTATATCGTGCAAGGGAACAAGCAAAACAAATCCCACAGGACCTGGCATTCCGAACTTCATCGGCACATGGTACTATGAAACCATGACTCAAACCGTGCTGGGCACCGCCTCCGACACCCTGCTTTACGACTACATCAACAACCCGCAAGAACAGCAATTCTACGAAGTCTATACTCCGGACAGCGTGATGACCTTCTACGTCATCCAAAATGACACGCTGATGAAAAAGCTGCGGTTTCGATATGCTTTCCACAACGACACCCTCTATATGTCACACCCCAATAAACCGGTGCAAACCGTACATGTAAAGAACTTCACAGACAGCACTGTGACCATAGACTACACTCGCACTTACCGCGACACTACCTTCTACTGCATCTCCACTACTCGTCGCAGCGAACTGCCTAAGTGGAAGATTGAAAAGTAAAGACAAATAATAAATACATTAACAAATATGATAAGAAAAAAATACCTGCTACTCTTTGTCGTGTCTTTTACCATACTCTTGGTTGGATGTGACAACGACCTTGGACATCAAAGTCCTGACGATGAGTGGACAGCCGAAACTTTGGTGTCCCAAGCTGACGTAGAACGCTCCGGTGTGGATGCCTGGTTTCGTTCGGAAACTATCAGCGACCAAATATTCAGCCGCATGTGGCTCAAGTCATGGAAAGAGGACTGTCCTTTGAAGCGATCCGAACTACGTTATTTAAAAGTGTTGCATCGTAACGCTGACGGTAACCCACAACGGGGTGAGATGGTGGTGAACGCTGCCATTGCCGATAAAGTGATCGATGTATTTCGCCGGCTCTATCAGGCAGACTACCGCATTGAGCGGATGGTGCTCATTGACAACTACGATGCCGACGACGAAAGCTCTATGCGTGCTAACAACTCCTCATCGTTCAACTTCCGCTTCATGACCGGTTCTACTACCAAAATTTCCAAGCACGGACTTGGTCTTGCCATTGACATCAATACGCTTTACAATCCATATGTCAAGCAAAAGGATGACGAATCCTGGCACATAGAACCCGCTACGGGCGAACCATACGCTTTCGACCGTGAGAACAAGACGGATATACCCTACAAGATAGATCACAACGACCTTGCATACCGTCTCTTTACGGAAGCAGGATTCGAATGGGGCGGCGATTGGACTTCATTGAAGGATTACCAGCATTTTGAGATTGACCTATAACAATTGTATCTCAAGACCGATACCATTGTTGCTGAAGGTGTGGAGCTGGAGAAATAAAGCATACCCCTAAAAACGAAACGAGTACAATTTATAATGAAAACAGAACAAATGCAAACAAATAACTCGTTGATATCTCTCCGATTGAAAATTATTACCGGATATGTATTGTTACTCATATTCCTTACTATCATTGTTTCTCTTGTGTGGCTGGAACATCAGAAGATGGAAATGTTGAACAGTGGCGAATTACTTATCAAGCAAAAAAGAGAAGCCGTGAACCGAACTTTTGAAAAACTGCTTGACTTCTCCTTTTCTGATGATTTCCTGCTATTACGTGACAGGGACAAATTCAATGAATACCGGATGAAGCGTGAAATGGTTACCACCACTTTGAACGAACTGAAACGATACTATCCATCCGACATACAACATGCACAAATCGACACAATATCTTCGCTCTTACAAGAAAAAGAGGCACTGTTGCTCGGAGTGATGAATACACTTTCGGATTTACTGCGCTCTGACAGTCTGTTCCAACGGAGAATACCTGCTGTCGCTTTACAAATGCATATTCCATTGTTACCGGGCAAATCAGAAAAGGAGAAGAAAAAACGGAGCGGTTTCCTTGGTTTGTTTAAAAAGAAAGAAGAAAAATCGGCCTATGCATACCAAAAGGAAAAAACGAAACAGCCGTCCGCATCCCAGCAAATACCCAGGGAACTTTATTCCCTACAAAAAGAAATGTCTATACAATATACCGACTACTGGAATAAGCTGACCACTTACTCCGACAGTTTGCAATGCCGTAACACAGAACTGAACTCACAAATAAACACACTTATTGGTGAGTTTGAACAAGTAGTTATCAAGCAAGCAGAAAAAGAAATAGAAGAAATTACCGCATTAAGGGAGCAATCATTTCGTATCATTCTGTTTATAACTGTTATCGCCATCATGCTAATAGTGTTATTTTACTTTTTTATCCACCAGGACATAAGAAAGAGGCAGGAGTACCGGCTGAAACTGGAAGCGTCAGACTGCCGGAATCGTGAACTGCTGGCCGCGCGCCGTAACCTCATATTAACAGTAAGCCATGACCTCCGTGTACCGCTCGGTACTATCAGCGAATATGCAGAATTATTACAAGATGAAAAAAGTCCGGAACAGAGCAAAGGGTATGCAATGAATATCCTGCATGCCTCGCGCCATGTCATTGGGTTGGCAAATAACCTGCTGTATTATTACAGGCTGGAAGCGGAAAAGGAACAGCCGGAAAAAGAAATCTTTCATTTGGGGCGAATAATTGAAGATACTGCCCACTCATTCCTACCGATAGCGGAAAAGAAAGGGTTGGACTTGGTAATAAAAGTAATAGATTCTGACGTGCTTGTCGAGGGGGATTGTGGACGGTTGGTGCAAATACTCAATAATCTGATCTCAAATGCAGTAAAGTTTACCAGTGCCGGATATATACAAGTAGGTGCACAATACCGGGTCGGAAAGCTATCCTTCTTCATTAGAGATACGGGTATAGGTATTGATAAGGAAAGTCAGGAACAGATATTCACCGCTTTTGAACGAGGTAAAGCGCCAAATGCGGAAGAAGGCTTCGGACTGGGATTGGCAATAACATATAAATTGGTGACATTGCTGAAGGGAACTATTCATGTTCAAAGCACGCCGGGACATGGAAGCACATTCGAGGTATGTCTGCCTTTGCGTGAGACAAATGGAAAGACTACAAAGGTTTCTTTGGCATGTGGCGTTCTTTCAGGAATGAGAGTACTGGCAATAGATGATGACCGGATGCAACTTGAAGTAATCCAAAAAATGTATGTACGTCATGGGGTGAAATGTGATTGTTGCCTGAATGTAAGTGAACTGATTGAGGCATTACGCCGCAATCGTTATGACCTGGTGTTGACGGATATGAGAATGTCGGAAATGGACGGTTACGGGGTACTGACCTTGCTTCGGGGTAGCAACCTCGGACAAGCAAAGACACTTCCCGTATTGGCGGTAACCGCACAAGCGGACAAAAATCCGGAGTATTTTATAAATGCAGGTTTTGTGAACTGCCTATATAAGCCTTTCTCGCAAAGAGAATTAGTTTCGGTTACTTCATGTATAGACAGGACGAATTTTACAACTATCATGGAAGGGGAAGAAAATGCGATGGAACTGTTGGATATGTTCATAGAGGACACGGAAAAGGAACTCTCTGAAATGCAGGACGCTTTGGAAACGGCAAATTATATGCAATTGAGGCATATCATACACAAAGCTGCTCCATTATGGGGGATGATTCGTATCAATGTACCCTTGAATGAACTGGAAGAGATGGCTTCACTATCCTCTGAAAAATGGTGTAAGGAATTGGATGCCCGTATTAAAAGACTGATGGGAGCAGTGGAACAGGCCGTAAAAAAAGCGAAAGAATTAAAGTATGAACCGGATGAAAACCATATTGGTAGTAGAAGATGATCGAATATATGCACGTACTACCGCTAACTGGCTGGTAAAAAACGGGATGGATGCCCGTTACGTGCTGTCAGTAAATTCCGCAAAAGAATTTCTAAGCGGTCACGAAGTAGATCTGGTCTTGTCAGATTTCCGCCTTGGTGACTGTAATGGTGTGGAACTGCTTGAATGGATGAGGGTACATAGGTATCGTATGCCTTTTCTAATCATGACAGGATATGGAGATATACCTGGTGCTGTCGAAGCTGTAAAGAAAGGGGCCGACAATTATCTCCCCAAACCCGTACAAACAGAAAAAGTACTTGACGTCATCCGTGAATTGTTGGAACGCAGGGAGAAAAGGAGAAATCCGGAGCAGGCTTTTTATGTCTGCAAAAGTCCGCTGGCAGTAAAACTTCAGGAGATGGTACGTTTGGTAGCTCCTGCAGACAGTTTGTCCGTGTTGATACGGGGTGCATCGGGTACGGGTAAGGAATGGGTGGCATGTCAGATACACGCACTCGGCAGACGTTCGGACGCTCCTTTTGTAGCGGTGGATTGCGGGGCATTACCACGGGAACTGGCCGCATCGGAATTGTTCGGACATAAAAAAGGAACTTTTACGGGAGCAACTGAAGATAAAACCGGCATGTTTGCTGCCGCCAATCATGGGACATTGTTTCTGGATGAGATTGGTAATCTGAACATGGAAACTCAGGTATTACTATTACGTGCCTTGCAGGAGAAACGTTATAGACCTCTTGGTGGAAAGGAAGAAATACAAACGGACATACGGCTGCTTACAGCCACCAATGAGGATTTGGAACGGGCTATAAGTGAGGGGCGGTTCAGGGAAGACTTGTTCCATCGGTTGAACGAGTTTCCACTTCATGTTCCGTCATTGAAAGAGTGTCCGGAGGATATTATTCCGTTGGCCGGATTCTTTCTTTCCTATGCGAACGAGGAATTAGGAAAGAATGTGAAGGAATTTGACATGGACGTAAGGAAGGCTTTTAGGGCTTATTCATGGCCGGGCAATATCCGTGAGTTAAAAAGTGTGGTGAGGCGTGCGTGTGTATTGGCGCAGGATGAATGGATTACACTTAAAGACATCAACCTTCCGGTAGAGATAAAACCATCGGATGATTACCGGCTGGATATGGAGCGTACGGAATTGGAAGCGATAGTGAAAGCATTGGAAACTACGGGTAATGATCGGAAAGCTGCCGCCCGGCTGTTGGGTATATCCCGGAGCACGCTTTATTTGAAACTGAAAAAATACGGTTTAAACTGAATGTGTCCATAATTCTGAACACATTGTGTCTGATGGGGATAATAAATGCAGACACGTTTTGGAGATAGCAAATTTTAATATATTAGTTATCAATATATTAATGTATTAGCTTTTCTGTGGCATATCACTTGTCCTTTATGGTTATGACAAGTGATGGTGAAAACCGGACAGTTTTAAACTTTAAATTTTAATGCCATGAGAACATTGACAAATACTCTTCTATTCAATATGTTCACCTCTTACATGACAGGCTCTGAACTTATGTCGGAAGATTTACCTGCCGCCTATGACGATTTCGCAAATCAGCTTGCCGAACTGTCGCAAGATGAGGATAGAATGAAGCTACTAAGACGGTTGAACTACACAAAAATAGAACTTTCTTTTATGCAACAGACTTGTAACGTCATGGAAGGAGGACGACATATACTCTACGATGTGTTTATCAGCAAGACTCTTTCATTATTGGAAACGGAGATAGAAATAACGAAAGATTATTTCCGTTATCATGCAGGTGACACCAGTATGAAAATGGAAATTCACCGGCAGGGTAATAAACGGAAATCAACACTTCGCTGGAACGGTACGGATAATGACCTGATAGAATTAGTGGCCGCATTGATGGCTGCCGGGGTTGTGGACTGCGCGGAAGGGAAGAAACTTACTGTTGTAGATGTCATCAGAGTATTCGAGGATGCTTTTAACCTGAAAATAAATGCCTTATACACCAAGCGGGGAAAGGTGTTTGATCGCTGTACGGTTTCCACTCCTTTTATTGACTCTATTCGCAAAAGCTATATCAAGATGTTGGACGAACGGCTGGCGTAAAGTTTGCACGCCAACAGCCGCCAAAAGGTGACTTGTGTGTCCGCCGTGTTGCAGATTGACGGTCAAAGCGCTTTCTTTGCATCTATAAAACTTCTGTAAACAAATCAAGATTATGGGATTACTGAAAGATTGGACGACCCGCTGGATAACCCGTTTATCGGGGCGGACAGCGGAAGGGCCAGGGAGCGTGTTCATCACGCTGGACGAAAAAAATACCCCGGTGGATGTACACACGGGTGATGCCACACCGAAAGCGTATGAGGATTATATCGGGAAGATGGTGAAGAGCTTCGACAAACGGGGCTACCTACCCGGCTGAACGATTCTAAAAGCGGATTTCGCAGATAAAGGGAAGATACCTTCCCGACGGGGAGAACTGGCGAACTGGTATTTTCATACTCTGGTTCCGGCTATCCATAGACACAAGGCAGTGACGGGAAGGCGGATTCCTTTGAGGGATGCGGCCTATACGCTGAAAACGGGGTTGAAACTGTTCAGCCGCCGGGCATCATCCACAGCACTGCAAAAAGACAAGCAATATAAAGAGTTTATCCGGCATAACGAGGCGGAAGGCTGGAACAATGAAAAACTGTCGGGCGAAAAGTGGCGAGTGTATGCCGTGGCGACGGATGAGGGCGTATTGTTCTTCTCGGACAACGAAAAGGGTATGAAAGCTCGCAACAGCTATCTGCAATATCTGGCGGATGGATTTTTCAATATGACCAAAGGGGTGGAAACATTGAGACTGTATGAGATAGAGACACCTTCCCGACAAGTGGCGGAACTGGCGGACAACTGCATCGACAAACTGGCGAAAAGCGATTTGCGTAGTGCCGATATGCAACTGCGTAAATCGGAGTTCAGCTTTACTTCTGAGAAACTGGCAGGAAAAGAAATGCTGGAAGGTGCCGTCTGTACGGACAAATACGATTTAAGACCGGATTACAGTAACTTTGACCGGTTGACGAAGGACTTCAATCTGGGTATTTCGCCATGTAATTATGACGTGGCCTCTCTGCTTTATATTTCGGAAAACGGATATGCCGGTCATGTGGCGGCAGACTATTTTCATCCGTTCAGTTATGAGTATGAGTTCCGAGATTTGGCTGAAAAGTTGGGTGACAGCATCAAGGCACGGCAATCGGCGCCAATGTCGTCACATGATTTCGGCTATGCGGCCTTGCAGACGGAAGCGAAGGTAATGGCAAGGGATATTCTGCAATCGGAGTTCCATATAACGGACGGGGAATTTAAGTTGGGCGGAAGTATCAACCGAATGGAAAAAACAGAAAGAATGCAAACTGCTTCTTATCAGCGTTCTAAAGAACAAAAGACAGGTAAATCATTCGATACAGCCCCCATACGGGAAGTTCCTGCGCAGAAACGGGGTAACGGTCAACGGCAGGCAAAGCATGTGGCCTCCATTACTCCGGATAAAAAGGAAAAGAAACAACTAATCATATAGAATTTATGGAAGAAAAGAAAATGCAAGCGGTGGAAAGCGGCAGTCTGTATATGACGCTGGATGCTTTTTACCGCCCCGTTTATTTAAGTATGCGGGGACAGGGAGAAGAAGGATTCTCCCGATATATCAGCAACAACGTACGGTTTCATACTGCAAGCAGGGAATTTGTACCCGACCACTGAATGTTCCGTTTCGACTTCAGAGACAAAAGTCTGATTCCCCCCATACTCGGAACGGATAATGCGAATTATTTGGAACGGCTCACGCCGGTATTGGAACGGGAAAGGATTCATCCTTCGGGTGTGGTAAGACTGCGGGACGCGACATTCTGTGAGGAAAGGGGTATCGTACAACTGTCGTCATCGGCGGAACATACGGTCTTATTGGAGAATGATGACTACAAACGGTTGGGGCACCGTTTCGGAATGAACGGGGACGTGATAAGAAACGGACTGGCCGTTTTTCCTACTTGTACGGCAGTGGAATACGGACAGAAGGTGTTGCTACTGGGAAAAACGGACAAAGGGGACAAGGCATTGGAAGAGTTTCTAAACGATTTGACCGGACACTTCTTCAACGGGAAACGAAAGCCGGAGGAATTGAGATTCCATGAGGTGGCACCGTTGGATGCAGAATTTCGGACGGAAATCGGGGATTGCAAGACTGCTTCACCGGATATACTCCGATACGGGATTTGCACGAAGCGGTGCGACATGGCACCTACACTAAGAAATTTTAACCGGCTGAGAAACTTGCAACTGATGCGTGAGCCACTCTCAAAGGAACAGGAACGGATTGTCTCGCTGCTGGTTACACGACCGGATAATGCAAGGTTTCCGGAGACGGAAGTGAAAACAAGGATACCGTTTAAAAAGAAAGGACAGGGTATAAACATTTAATTCTTTAATATATGGAAAATGAACAGAACGGAACGATAAAAAGCGGCAGCGTATATATAACTGTGGACAAATTTTTCAATCCCGTACATATCAGCATGAAAGGTACGGGTGAGGAAGGTTTTCAAGAGTTCATGCAGAAGGATGTGGAAAAGGCATTGAAAAGCGAGGAAATGCCGGCTATGGGCCTGATGTATTATAATGTGCCCGATATGGGTATCGTACCTCCCTTGCAGGAAGGAAACAATGAGGATTACCTGAAAAGGCTGGAAAAGGCGATGGACGAACATGGGATCATTTTACAGAGATACCAACGTCTGTCGGAAGTAGTGTATTGCCTGTGAAATGAAATAGACCCGTTTTCGAAGGATGAGACTTATACCCGCTGGCTCACGCCGAAAATGTGGAAAGAAATAAAGTCGTCACCCGTAGCGGTGGCGGATATGTTGGATGACTTGGAACACGGGAACAAATTTTATACGGGTGTTGAAACAGACAAGGGGGTATTGCTTTTCAGCCGGGATTATAAGGGAAACCACCAATATGGAGCCTTTATGGAGGCGAATATCGAGAGGCGTTTCTTTGAGCCGGACTTTGAAGGCAAGTCGCTGACGGTATATGAGCTTCGGGGATGGCCTTCGCTGATGGCGGGGAAAATAAACCGCTGTTATGATAATTATGACAGTCTGCTACCAATGGAGAAGATTCCGGCAGATGCCTTTCTGGATAAATCGGCTTTGAAAAGTGTTACGGACAAGGAGGAGTATGACCTTTCACCCACATGGGAGAATTATGCCCGGCTGACGGATAATGAGAAGGGGCTTGGTTTAGCTCGGAGCATGGATAACTATGACCGGATGACATTGCTGTATATCATGGACAAGGGTTATCCGAGGGATGGACTGATAGACGAGTATCCGGACAATTTCAGTTTTCATGAGAAATTTGAAAGAATTGAAAACAAGCTGCTGAGTCGGGACAGATGGGATGTGTATGACGAGATGCAGGAGAAGGCGAAGAAACTGGCCGGAAAACTGTTGTATGAGCATTTTCCCGATACACGGCAGAAAGAAGATGCCATTCCGAAAATGAAGGTTGAAAAAGAAATACCGAAAAAGAGTAAAGGCAGAAAGATGTAGAATAACAAAAGACAAGTAAAAGAATGGAAGGCCCGTTGCTGCGTGGATGCAGCAACGGGCTTTTGTTTTATCAGGCCAATGCACGCCAACGGGTGACTTTGATTTAAGAGGTTTGGAAGGTATGTAAGATGTGCCTTATTTTGCCGTATATTCAAAAACTTAAAAGTGATTTTAGTATGGAACTGACGATTATTGAAACAAGTGCGTATCAAGAGTTGAGGAAGCTGGTCAGTACGCTGGCCGTACAAATGGGTGACTTTCAGAAAAGGATTGCCCCGCCCGCACCGGACAAATGAATGGATGCGCAGGATGTATGTCTGGCACTGGGCATATCGAAAAGATGCCTGCAAAACTATCGGGACAACGGACTTATCCCTTACTCGAGTATAGGAGGAAAGTTCTTCTACCGGGAAGTGGATATTCAGGAGATTCTGGAAAGCGGACTAACCAAAAGAAAATAAAGGTATGGCGGAGATTATCACAAAAGATTCGGAAGAGTTTAAGGAATTGACCGGATGGATCAGGAGAACAGGAAAAGCGGTGGAGGATGCCACGGCACGGATACGCCCGACGATTGCGGATGAACATTACCTGACCGGGGACGATGTATGCGCCATGCTGCATATCTCACGGCGCACGTTGCAGACGCTGAGAGATGAAAAGGCGGTACCCTATACCACTATCGGTGGGAAACTGCTTTATCCGGAAAGTGGATTGTATGAAGTGCTGAGAAAGAACTACAGGGATTTCAGACGATTCAGGAAATAAATAAATAAATAAAGAGAGAAAAGAAACGTCCTCCGGGCTATGGCTTGGGGGACGTTCCTCTTTATTGTCATGCTACATGGCAAGTTTGTAAATGTGGCCGATTCTCTCGCACAGTTTGTCTGTATCCTCACCGACTTTCGGGTTAATAAGTTCGGCATATATCTGGGTGGAGAGAATGGAATTATGCCCTAAAACCTTTTGCAGGGTTTCCAGCGGCATCCCTTTGAGGATGGCCAAAACAGCAAACGTGTGGCGTCCGATATGTGGGGTGACTTCAGTTCGGCAATCGCATTTCTTGCCTATGATTTTGAGACTGAGGAACATAGTATTATATTCACCTACAGGGAAAACACAATCGGGGGAATCTTTCTTTTCATCCACACCTCTGTATTTTTCAATCAGTTCGATAGCAATCGGTAATAATTTTACGACGTATGCAACTCCTGTCTTTATTCGGTTTCCCATCAGCCATGTGCCGCCGTCGGAATCGGTATGGATATTGTCATAGGTTATGGCTTTCAGGTCGGCATAGGCAAGACCGGTGAAGCACATGAATAGGAACATATCACGCATGGCACGCTGACGCTTGTATTTGAGTTCCACATGAATTATTCTTTGCAGTTCCTCTTCGGAAAGAAAGGAACGTCTTTTGTATTCGGGCACACATTCGAAGGATACAAACGGATGGACTCTTATCCAGCCTCTTTCCTGTGCGATGTACAATAACCATTTCAGGGTGTTGACACGGTTAAATGCTGTAGCGTTTGCATTTCCAGCCGTTCCGAGCATCCATGTGTAATAATCTTCAATGAACGGTTTTTCAAGTTCATCAATAGCTATATCTTCGATATCCTTTTTGGTTTTCATGAAAAGCAGAAGGCTTTTATAATCGGCAACCAGTCCACGGTAAGTGCTTTCCGCCTTTCCTTTACCTATCTTTTCCTTATACGATTCAAGTTGCTCTTTGAAAAGTGCCATAAGCGTGTGATAGTCCTCACCAAAACCGACGTAACGGTTATAGACCTTCTTAGCCGTGACAAAACTGTCATGGTCGCAAATGTATTGATAATGCTTGGTAATCTGAGCCCTGATATAATCAAGTTCCTGATTGAGAGTACGGGCTTCTTCGGATTTACCTTTTGCCCGGTTGGCTTTGACGTCCCACAACGTAAGGGATACTTCTTTCTTACAACTGAAACCTGCCTGGGTTCCATTGATGGTGATACGCCCCATAATAGGTGCCTTACCGTTTTTTACTGACTGCTTTTTTGTGTAAAATAACACTTTGAATGTACTTCTCATAACTCAACTTTTTTTAGTTACAAATTTAATTACTGTTGAGTTATTTGAAGTTATGCAAAAGCGAGCAACTGATTGAAAATTAATCTATTATATTCTTTTTGGAGGATTTTGGAGGTGAGTTACGATTTGGTAACGTAACTCCCTTCCAAATATGCTTTCCTTTGCTTTCTTTTCCGACCTCGCTAAAAAATATGTTTTATAACTATTTGATTTTTAGCATGGTTGCATTATCTTTACGCATCTTTAAAAAACACTTTGTTTCTACATAATGAAGCTATAGCTTTTGTCCTTAAAGTAAGTAGCCTTTGAGCTTAGTTGTTATTCACTTCTTAAAACTTTGACAGGATTGCCCGAAGCCGCTTTGTAAGTATGCCAGCTGACGGTGAGCAGTGTTATAAAAAGTACACTGATCCCACCGAGCAGAAAGTGGAAGACGGATATTTCCGTATGATAGGCAAAGTGTTCCAACCATCGATTGAGGAAAAGCCATGAGACAGGAACGGCAATGACAAAGGCTATCCCGATCCAGCCGACAAACTGTTTATTCAGTAAAAACATAATCCCTAATGTGCTGGAACCGTTTACTTTCCGGATGCCAATTTCTTTGGTGCGTTGTTCCGTAGCATACAAAGCCATACCGAACAACCCGAAACAAGTCAGGAAAATACTGATCAGCGAGTACATGATCATTAATTCCGCCAGTTCGGTTGTCCTGCTGTTGCGTTGCATGAACTCTTTATAGACATCCTGGAAAGTAAAATATTTACCCGGATTCATCCTTTCCCATACTTCTTTAATAGCAGCCATTGTTTGCTGACGTTCTTTGCCCACTTTGATCTCTGCAAAAGCATATCGTTTATCATCATCCTGGCCGATGTAAATGATACTGGGAAAAACATCTTCTTCGAGTGAATTGGCAAACATGTTCTCGACAATACCTGCAACGACCACTTTAGGGTTGTTGCTGTCTTTTTCATATTCTTTAAAGTCTTTGTCGTATTTACTTAGTTGCTGGCCGAACGGATTTTCTCCCGGCGGAATCAGTAGGTCTGCATATTTCCGGGTGATATAGGCCGGACTTTGGAATTGTTCGAGCGCCTTATCCGGCTCAACTCCCTGTATGATGTCGATTTTTAATGTTCTCAGGAAATCACGTCCTCCCATGTATTGCGCTTTCATATAATGGCTTTCACTTCCATCCTGGTTTTTGATATTCACGGGAGCTATCCCCATGTTTAGTAAAGGACCACCTGTAAGTGTTACATTTTCTACGCCGGGTATTTTTCTTATTTCGTGTGCAAAAGCCGGTAAGTAGGAATTGTCTGCTCCCCAATTGCCCACCTCGATTAATCCGTGATATCCTTCCGCTTTGTTTTGTATAAAATGAAGTTGGTTGTTTACTGTAAGTGTTGCGATGATCAGCCCGATAGAGACTGTATATTGGGCAATCGAAAGAGCCGTTACGATCCTTCTTTTCTTGTTTCCGGTGAAAAACTCGCGATAGCCGGAGGCCGATAGTTTGGATATTTTCCGGCTGATATAAACAGAAGGAATGATCGATAACAGGAGTATGAACACTGTAATAACAGGTAATGCCTGTCTGTTAAAGAAAAAAGAAGTCTCTATCTTTCCGGAAGTGATCGAATTGAATATCGGGATCAGATCGTGTGTTATCAGCAAAGATAACAGGAAGGATACAATGACGGTCAGGAATGTATCGATAAATAGCTGGTGGTTTATATTGTTTTTTGTCGCTCCCATCAGTTTTTCCGTATGGATCATCCGCACTTGTTGCAATAGGCGGGAGAAGTTGAGATTGATATAATTGAAACAGGCAATTAGCAGGATAAGAATGGCTGAGATCAGCCCGACGTAAAGTAATGTCTTTTGACGGCTGTTCATGAAGAAGTAACTTTCCTGTGTGTATTTTTTGAAATAACTCTCTTGTAGAGTGTACAGACGGTATTTTCCGTCAGGAACAAAGGTTTGTATGCCGTCTTTATGGATTTGTTCGGCAAACTTTTTCGTATCGATCGGGCGGTTGGTCATAAACAGACATACTCCTCCGGGGAGTGGTCCGTCATTTCCGATTACGGCATCGAAGTCGATATAAGATTGTTTACGCGATTTCAGCACAGCGGCAATCTGATAGGTGGTTTCATTCTTTCCCTCTTCAATCGTACCATCCTCCCGTACACGGGTCGTTACATTATTTTCACCGGTTATGATTGTTTGGCCGATCGGATTCTCTTTGCCGAAATACTTTTGGGCGCATTTTTCCGATAAGGCGATCTTGTTCGGTTGTGTCAGCACTTCGTTCAAATCTCCATACAATACCTTATAAGGGAAGAAATGGGGAAACGAGGCTTCTGTTGTCATTATAATGATGGGGTCGAAACGGGTATTGTTTACTTTTATGTAATCCATTCCGATATTATTAAGGCATACATGATCTATAATCTCCGGGTATTTTTCTTTAATCTCGGCTGCAATACCACCGGCAGTGAAACAAACCCGTTCACCCGGTTGGATCGGCGAATCCTGGTCCATCATATAAATGGTCTCCCGGTGAGGATTATCCGCCTCCAGGTTATACTCATGGATAACGAAAATAGCCAGCAAGTTCGTACAGGCAATGCCGATTGCCAGGCTGACGATCGATATGATTGAAAATGTCTTGTTTCGCCACCAGCTTCGCAGGACGAGTTTGAATGCGATTGCTTTCATTTTGTAATTCATAATAGGTTATTCACTTCTTAATACTTTAACAGGATTACCGGATGCAGCTTTGTAGCTGTGCCAGCTGACGGTGAGTAGGGTGATGAGCAGGACAAAAAAACCGCTTATCAGATAGATTCCGATGTTCATATCCGTGTGGTAGACGAAATTTTCCAACCAGCGGTTGAGTAGCAGCCAGGTAATAGGGATAGCAATGATAAAGGAAATGCCTATCCAGGATATGAACTGGCTGTTGAGCAGTAACATGATTTGGGGGCTGGTCGCTCCGTTTACTTTCCGGATACCTATTTCTTTGGTGCGTTGTTCGGTTGCATAGAGTGCCATTCCGAACAGGCCGCAGCAAGTCAGGAAGAGGCTGATCAATGAATACATAAACAGCAGCCGGGAGAGTTCGGTTGTTTTCTCGTTCCGTTGCAGGAACTTTTGGTAAACATCCTGGTACGTGAAATAGTTACCCGGGTTTACCTTATTCCATGCTTCCCGTACGGCGGCGATACTCTTTTCTCTGTCGTCGCCGAGGCGTATATAAATGTAATTGAACGAATTTTGAGGACTGTTGTTGATCTGTATGGTAAAAGGATAAACCTCACTTTCCAGCGTATGTGTGTATAAGTTATCGACGATACCGGCAATTGTCGTGACCGGTGCATTTGACGGATCATTACCTGTATTCCCTTCGTCGAACTCTTTATCGATCGCATTAATCGGCTTACCGATCGGGTTTTCTCCTTTTCCGACCAGTATCTCTGCATATTTCTCATTGATATATACCGGACGGGCATATTTTTCGACGGCCTGTTCGGGAGGAAGGCCTTTTAACAGCTTCAGTTGTAAGGCGTCCAGGAAGTCTGGTTCGCCGAAATAGTTGATTTGTGCCGTATAGTTTTCACTGCCGTCTTCATTTTTCAGGACGATTTGCATTATCCAACTGTCCAGGATAGAGCTTCCGGCAAGGGATACGTGCTTTATCTCCGGGTGTTTTTTTAGTTCCCGGGCAAAAGGACGGACATAAGAACTGTCTTCTTGCCAATCCCCTATTTCAATCAGGTTTTTATAATTATCTCCTCCTTGGCGGATGAAATGAAGTTGGTCGTTTACCGTCAGTGTGGCAATGACCAGGCCGATAGAAATAACATATTGGGCGATGGACAATGAGGTGACTATCTTCCTTTTTTTATTTCCGGTGAAAAACTCCCGGTAACCGGAGTTGGAAAGCCTGGATATCTTTCGTCCCATATAGGCTGCCGGAATTATGGATAACAGCAGGATAAAGCAACAGATGACTGGCAATGATTGTCCGTTGAAAAAGAAAGAGGTATGTAATTGTCCGTTTACGATTGAGTTGAACAGGGGAAGCAGGTCATGGGTAATCAGCAACGAGCAGAGGAAGGCAATGATTACTGTCAGGAAGGTATCCAGAAAAAGTTGCAGGTTGATTTCTTTCCGGCTGGCTCCCATCAGTTTCTGTGTATGAATCATCCGTACCTGTTGAAGGAGACGTGAGAAGTTGAGGTTGATATAATTGAAACAGGCTATCAGCAGAATCAGGATGGCGGAGATTAATCCCACATAAAGCAATGTCGGCTGACGGTAATTCAGATAGTTCGATTTCTGTCCTTCGGTCGTGTGGAAGTAACTCTCCTGTAAAGTATCCAGATAATAATTCCCCAGGTCACCCTGTAAAGTAGGGATTTTGTCTTTTTTCAATTGTGCTTCAAATGCTTTCCGGTCGATTGGCTTGTTCATCAGTAACAGGCTGGTACCGCCATAGAAAGGATCTGAAATGGCCGTTACTGCCTCCAGGTTTAAAAAAGATTGTTCCCGGTCGGCTATGATAGCGGCAACCTGGTAAGCGTGTTCGTTGTTAGTACTGCCTTTGGTACTCATCTCTTCATCGGGAAGGTTGAAATGTATTATTTTGCCAATCGGATTGGTTTTTCCGAAAAGTTTTCGGGCAGTTTGTTCGGTAAGGGCCAGTTTGTCGGGCTGGGTCAAGGCTTCTTTCAGGTTTCCGGAGAGTACTTTATAAGGGAAAAACTCAGACAAAGACGGATCGGCGGAGACGAGACGAATCGGTGCGTGTTTCACATTATCGATAGAAATGTATTTGACGGTTTTTCCGCTTATCCGGAGATAATTCTCGACTTCGCTGTATTTCTCTTTCAGCATTGCCGGGATATCGCCTCCTGCATAGATAGTCTTTTCTCCGGTTTTCATCGGCCAGTCCTGGCTGAGTATCCAGATACGTTCTTTGTTCGGATTTCCTTTCTCTATTCCATATTCATGAATAGTGAATACGGCCAGCAGGTTTGTGCAGGCAATGCCGATCGCCAGGCTGACGATGGAGATTATTGAGAATGTCTTGTTTCTCCACCAGCTGCGGAATACAAGTTTTAGAGCGACAGTTTTCATAAATTCGATATTAGGCTTTTCGTACCGTTCTTTTTTGAATGGCATTTCAAATCTATCCTCTTTCTTTTGTAGAGACAAAGAATAAGTAAAAATAATTGAAGGATACAGTCAAATTGTCTAAATATTAGACAATGGGAGTTGGGAGAAAAAAGAATCCGTATATCTTTGCTTTTGTTATGAGAAATGGAAAGATTATAGTAGTGGACGATAATGAGGCGGTGCTTAAAACATTGCGGATGATTCTTTCGCGTGAATTTAAGACGGTGGTTTGTGCTTCGGTGCCGACTTTGCTGCCTGCTTTGCTTCGGGAAGACGATGTGGATGTTG
This sequence comes from Parabacteroides sp. ASF519, assembly GCF_000364265.2. Classification (NCBI taxonomy): domain Bacteria; kingdom Pseudomonadati; phylum Bacteroidota; class Bacteroidia; order Bacteroidales; family Tannerellaceae; genus Parabacteroides; species Parabacteroides sp. ASF519. Next base: position 1,306,781 of record NZ_AQFV02000006.1, read on the forward strand.
TCTTGTTGGATATGAATTTCGGAACCGGGAAGCAGAGCGGGGGAGAGGGACTTTTCTGGCTGGACCGTATCCGTGAACGTCCGAATCCGCCGGAAGTCGTGCTGATAACTGCTTTTGGCGATATCGAACTGGCTGTCTCTTCCCTGAAAAAGGGAGCGGTGGATTTTATCGTGAAACCCTGGGATAATGATAAACTCTTGTCGACTGTTATCGCTGCCTGGGAATCCCGTTCCGGGAGGAAACAAAATTCCTCTCGAAAGGAATCGGAATTTCTTTCGGAAGAAACAGATTCTGTCGTTACATTGCTTGTCAACTCCCTGCTCCGGAAATATGCGACGGCTTATGGGAAACCTTTTCCCGGAATTACTCCCGATGCATTGCATAAGTTGTCGGACAGGATGCTTAATGGTGACCTCAGTCTTTTGCAGCAGACCATAGAGCGTGCCGTGCTTCTTTCAAATTCATCCGTGCTCGATAGTGATGACTTTTATATGGACGCTCCTCCTGTAACTGTTTCCCATCCGGTTACTTTGGAAGAGATGGAGAAACAGTTTATCAGTGAAGTGCTGGCAGAGAAAAAAGGAAATCTGACACTTTGTGCCCAGCAACTGAATATCAGTAGGCAGACACTTTATAATAAGATGAAGAAATATAACCTTTAGGAAATAACAGGCTGATATGTCAAAATAATACCGGAAAGACGATGGCAAGTGACCTGCATCTTTCCGGTATTTAATTAGGTGAAGTCGTGTTTATTTCCTGATACCTTGGATTGTTTTTGTTGTCCGGTCTGTTGTCATTCTGAAGAAATATACGCCTTGAGGGAGAGAACCTGTATGAATTATATTTCCCGGATGATGTATCTTTCTGACCAGTTTCCCGTTGCTTGCATAGATTTCCAGCAATTTGACTTGCTGGTTATGAATGATATTCACCTGATCGCTGAACAGGTTGGGTTGAATACTTACTTCCTCTTCCCTCTGTATCTGTTCATTATCGACGCTGGTGTCGGTATCGATTGTAACCGGTTGGCTCTTTTTGTCGTTGTAAAGGGCATATACCTGATAAACAGGAGCGTTAGCCGGTATGTTTTTATCGGTATACTGTGTGCTTGAAGCCGGTAAGGTGACCAATTCCAATTGGTCGCGGTTGATTTGATAACCTGTCGGTTCCGTAAAATCGGTAATCAGGAATCCTTCCGGCGACGAAGAGGCAATCTCTGATCTTATGATTGTCATTTTAGTGCTTTTCACCGGATTAAGTGCTTGTTTCTTTGCACTTAACAGTGAAGTACTATTTGTCAGTTCTCCTTCTTCCGAAGTTACGACGAATGAAATGCAGGAGTTGGCATCCAGCTCTTCGGTCGGGAATGTTGCCCACTTTTTGTCGCTCATTGCATAGATATTCCCTTTTCCGTCGATGGCTGGCCCTTCGTCGGCAAAAGCCGGAAAAATCTTTTTATTATATTCTTTGGCATGAATAGCTACAATCAAATCCTGACCGGCATCTATAGTGAAAGGCTTTTTTAATGTAATAGCATTCGTTTTCTGGTATTCAATATCTGTCAGATCTTCTTCATATATCCGGTTTCCCTGTTCTATATAAACGGCGTACGACACATTTTCGACCGGAGTGAAATAAACGGTAGTGATCGTCTTTTTGTGAATTGGTGTCAAATCATTCGTATCCCATCTCTGACCATAATAAAAAGGATCGCCTAATCCAAACTGAGAAACTATCCCTTGATCTCCCCAGCCGATAATTTGTTGATATATGGGTGCTTTCCATTCCAGTTCGATATTTCCGTCTGTCGTTTTCCGGGCTGTCAGGTCCGTCGGTGCCATTAAGCCGGCTTCTACTGTTTGGCCGTCCTGCGACATACCGGCAAGATATGTCGTTCCTGTATTCTGAGGATCCAGCCAGATATCCATACGCTCTTTGGTGTTTTCGCTGAATTTGTTCCAGTGAAAAGAAAATTTACCGTACAGGTTTAGTCCGTTGGGGTTTTCACAAGAAGAATTACCTCCGCTCAATGTTCCTATAATCAGACCTTTGTTGTTGAAAAGCGGAGAGCCGGAAGATCCACCTTCCGTTACCGCATGACCGTTGGCCGTTTCATCGAAGGTGGTGTTCCAATGGGCATTCCTTGCTCCGGTTTGCTTTGTATCCGCATTGCTCCAGGTGACAGATTCAACCGGATATTTTCCATAGGTGGAAATCTTTTTATAATCTCCTGAAGGGTGATGGATGCCGACTCCTGAAGGCGATGGCGTACCTGTCCGGTCCCAGCCATTGAAGAAAACATCATAATTATCGGGAATGTTCTCGTTCAGTAACAACAACAGACCGTCGGAACCATTCTGAATAGGGATCGCAGCTTTACGGGTACAACCAACTATTGGTTCATACCTATTCCCGGACGAACTGTTGTCGCAGCCAGTGCGTTCCATATGAAAAAAAACATCCATTCCTGTAATTCTTCGTCTGTCGCCTCTCCTAAACCGTCCATTGTCTGCGAACAGTGGTAAGCGGTCAGGATATAAGGCTTCTTATCTTTTGCCGTATTATTAACCAGTGATCCGGAACAGATAAAGTATTGTCCTTTTATCAGCTGGATTGTATGGCACACGCCTTTTTGTTGTAATTGCCAGTCATCTCCTTCTTCACAGTTGATGTTCACCATGCAGGGGCCTGATAATTCTTCTTGGGCACTTTTCGTTCCTTTTGTTACGTAAAGATGGTTGTATCCATATCCTATGCCGCTGATCCGTAATAAAGGTTCCTCACCCGACGCAGCCGGTACGTATTCCAGTGTAATTTCATCACCGGCAATCGGTTCGGTAGCAAAATGTCCGTTTTGGGGATGGGTACGGGTTGTATAAGCACCAAGTACCTGGCTTTTATCTGCATTATAAATAAATAATTTGCCGCCTTCCGGAATGTAAAAATCGGAGTAAGACAAGATCAATGCAATAGCACCTTTTGCTTCGAGATGCAGTTGCCATACTTTTTGTCCGTCGGGTAAAGTCCCCCAATTTCCACTGTTGGATATACTCAAATCTGTTTCGATCCGTTTGGCAATCGCTAAAGGAGCACCTTGGCTTACCCGCCAAGCATCGACAACTTTAAGGTCTTCAACACTGAAGCTTACCGGGATCTGTACAGGCTGTTCCGTACTTTTCAGATTGGTCATAAACTGAAAACTCGGCGGAAGACCTCCTTCACTGATTTGTGCATGCAGAAATATCGTTGGAAAACAACAGAGACAAAGAATACCTGCTATTAACCGAATGGAATGGTAATAGTAATGATTCATCTTATTTGTAATATAATACTAGTTTTTTTGTTGCGTTAAAAATAAGAATTATTTATTTAACCACAATCATCACATACTGATTTTCCTGTATTCTCTTGTTGTCAAGGAGATCCAGCAGTTTTTGCTGTTTAGGCGAGCCGGTTCGTTCTACGTTCATACGCATTTCTGTCAGTGTACGGATCATATAAAGATAACCGTCTGTTTGTCCGTCTGGCCAGAAAGTAAGTCCGCCGTCCAGGTCGTTGACAAATCCCTGTCCTCTACGCGGAAGGACATACGTTTTACCTTCATCTTTCATATAAACAGCCTGATAACTCAGTGTCGGTTTGTACTCATATTCAAATCCCAGCCAGCTTACGAGCTTTGGACCTTTCTTTTGATACAGGCCCATGAATAAACCTTTTGAGTTTTCATATAAAGTACGCAACCATATCTTCTCATCCGTAACTTCTTGTTTTTCTGCATAGTCAGTCAGGATGCCGTATTTCCCGAGATTCAGATTGTACAAAGGTACAACAGTCTGCGGATCACGCATCTGGAATACGGTATCACAGAACGGTATCATAAAAGTCATTTGATCTTGTGCCTCATTCCAATAGGATGTCTGGAAGAATGGGATATTATCCGTTTGCGATTTGGAAAGCGTTGACTTATCCTTTAATGTGAACTTTCCGAGCGTTTCGCCTGTCAGGTTAAAAGTCAACATGCAGTTCGGAACACCGCTTGTGTCTTCATAGTGGCTCAACATATATCCGTCGGATGAGAATCCCAGTAGTTTATCTTTTCCCAGGTTGATTGTGTATTTCTTTTCCACTGTTTCAGGAAAAACATACCGGGTGATTGTCAACATCGTATCTAGTGGAGGCAGTTCAATGATTTGTGGGTCGCAAGGCTCCTGGCTTCCTCTGGTTTCCACATCTTTACCGCTCATGGCACAATACATGCGGGTTGTCTTTTTGTCATAAAACAGATTATGCCCGTTCATTTCATTATTCCATTTATAGGTCAGTGCCTTGAAACCGTATCGTTTACTTGGCCTTCCTATTTTCCGGTAATAAAGCCTCGGGTTGTTGAACGTGATGAAAGCATTGCTGTCAGGTATGGAAATAGCTTGCTTTACCGTAAAGTTACCGTCTCCGACAATATAATAATCTATTTCCGAAGCGATCTGGCTTAACTTCAATGGTTGCTTTTCGCCATCGAGGGCACTTTCCAAATCTATATGGGTAGGAGCAACAGAATAATCGACTTTCCCTTCATATTTAGGGGGAGTGATTGGACGGGTGCTCTTTCCTTCTTTTTGTTTACAGCCGCTTAGTGTACCGAGACATACAGCACAGGTGGCAATCAGAATATATAATGTTTTCATGATACCGGTTTTTTTAATTGATTGCCTCAAAAATAGGTATTATTTATTGATTTGTATTCATTAAATACGATTTTATCGTTTGTTTACGAAAAAACAGTAATAATGTTGCATACCAATGATTTAATAGCTTTATTTGTATATAGTAATCTAAATACCAATTAGTATGGATGCAAGTTCGAAACTTTTAGGCGGTTTATTAATCACTTTGGCTACTGTTTCTTGTATTACGGGGAATAAAAACAACGCCGGACGTAAGAATCTTTTGAAGGATTGTCCCGTTGTAGGCCAGTATGTTCAGGTGGGAGACAACAAGGTCTTGTCGTGTGACCAGAAGTTATTGACGGATACGATCCGTCTTCCTCTTAGTTTCTTTACAGAAGATATGGAAATCGTTAAATTGGATGGTAGGGATACGGCATTGGTTACTCAATGTGGTGTTAGTCTTTCCGATAATTATATTCTGATACATAGCGGATATCCTCCTACTGCTTTTAAACTTTTTGACAGGAAAGGAAATTATCTGACGGATGTAGGTGCTGTCGGTCAAGGTCCGGGTGAATATAACTTTGTATATGATGCCCAGATTGACGAGAAAAACGATCGTATTTATTTGATGCCCTGGCAAACGGAGAATCTGTTTGTTTATAATTTAAAAGGTGAGACGCTAGCTCCCATACCTCTTGGGATTCGTTGTCCGAAAGCCATGTTCAAAGTTGATCCGGAAAAGGGTACGTTGACGGTGGCTACATTACCTTTTCCAAAAACTCCGGCTCTTGTCTGGGTACAGGATTTAGCTGGAAATCATATTCAGGAAGTGGCCCCCGGGCATTTGGAAGTTCCCTGGACTTTTAATAATGAGATATTATGTAATTTGAATATGCCCAATGTGTTTGATGTCAATCTTTTATGTGTAGATCCGACTCGTCCAGATTCTCTATATCATTATGATATTGAGAATAACCGGTTGCGCCCGACTTTTACATTTAATCATTCAAAAACAGATCCTATCCCCTGGCATGGTTTTAATGAATGGCCCAATCATTTTGTAGGACAATTTTCAGGTCCTCCTGTTGTTCAGCAAAATGAACATGGAACAATTGCGACACCAGGCGAGACAGTTCATTATATAGTAGACAAGAATACTTGCAAGGGGGCTTACTTTAAAATATATAATGATTATTTCGGAGATCAGGAAATAGAATGGCCTAGCGGAATATTCTCGAACGGTTATTATATCCGTAATATGGAACCGGGAAATTTACTGACAGAGATTGAAACTTTATTGAAAAAGAGTGACCTTTCCAGTGATATGCGGAAAAAACTAACTGATATACAGAATATGATTGATGAAAATGATAATAATTACCTGATGATTTATCCTCTTAAAAGATAAAAGTTTATATAACTATCCTCCTGTCGGTTCCATCGAAAAAGAACCGGCAGGAGGTATAATTTATTTGACGACAATCATTACATTCTGATTGTCCGGCAGATTGCGAAGGAAGTTTTTAAGTGCTTTCTGTTTAGGGGAACCAGTTAGTTTAATGTCTTTTTTCAGTTCGCTGGCCGGACGAATCATATACATATATTCGTCTACTTGACTGTCAGGCCAGAAAGGTAAACCTTCATCCAGGTCGTTTGTCAATCCCTTTGATTTCAATGGGAGCACTTTTGTTTGTCGGCTTTTCTTCAGGAAAACCATCTGATAATCTTCGGAAGGAAATTCTTTGCTGTTTTTCTCTTTTTCTAACCAACCGGATTGTCTATGTGTACCTTCTTTGTGGATTGTTAGAAATACTCCTTTTGGATTCTCGATAAAACCGTTAATCCATGCTTTGTTTTCCAGCCCACTGCTTCTTATAGCTTTGCTAGCCGGTAGTCTGTATCTTCCTAAATGAACATAATATGCCGGAAAGATTGTTTGATGATCTTGTAAACGGTAAACTGTGTCACAGAAATTTACAACGAATGTAGGTTTGTTTTCATATAGATAAAAATTGTTGTAGCAAGTAAAACTGTAATAACTTCTTATCGGAACTACCCCTAAGGAGTCGATTCCGAAATGGAACTGACAGAGTGTGTCATTCTTTAGATTGAAAGCGGTTACTCCCTGGGTAAACGAACTTCCGGGATAATTGAAACGGCGGTAGTACATTTCCGGAGTGAAGCACTCTGCATAATCTGTCAGTAAATGACGGGTTAGGAGTGAGTCCGGATATAAATAATATCTTCTGGCAAGCACGCTGTCTAATGGAGGTAATTCTCCGATATACCAATTGGCATATCCAGTCTCCGGGTTTATTTTCTTTGTTTGTCCATACAGTTTCGTTGTAGCTTTGTCATAAAACAGGTTCTTACCTGAGATATAATCTTTCCAGTCGTTGTATTCTGTTTTCAATCCTACGCGTTTCCGCTTTTTCCCTTGCCGGTAAAGATAGAGTTTGGGTTGGTTCAGAACAATGAAACCTCCTTCAACGGCAACAACATCCGTAATCGGATATTTGTCGTCACCTACCTGGTAGTATTCGATGGTTGATGCCACTTCGCTTAGCAGGACAGGGGAGGAAGTGGAAATAGCCGATTCGACATCTATTTTTTCCGTTAGATTTGTCTTGTCATATTTGGCTGTATATTTCGGACTGGCAGGTTGATAAACGGCTTCTTCCGTTACAGAGGATATGGTTTCTTTCCCTTTTTGTTTGCATCCGGTAAACAGAATAAGGAAAACCAGCAATAGATTATATGGTAAGTTTCTTTTCATGACTCATTGTTTTAATTTAACTGATAGGTTAATATTGTTATCCTTAATAAAAAGAGTGAATAAGGCAACCGATTATCGTATATCCCAATTAATTCAATTAGTTTACCAGGAAGGTGACAGGATCCTTATTTGACAACAATCATTACATTCTGATTGTCCGGCAGATCACTGAGGAAGTTTTTAAGAGTTTCCTGTTTAGGGGAACCGGTTAGTTTAATTCCTTTTTTCAGTTCACCGGCCGGTCGGATCATGTACATATATTCATCTGTTTGACCATCGGGCCAGAAAGGCAAGCCTCCGTCCAGGTCGTTTGTCATTCCTGTAGCTGCCAGAGGCAATGCTCTGGTCTGACGTTTGTTCTTCAGATAAACCATCAGATAATCTTCGGATGGAAAATCCTGATTCTGCTTGTCTTTGTTGTCCAGCCATCCGGATTTGTTACTTTTACCCTCCCTGTGAACTTTCAGGAATACGGCTTGCGAATTTTCCCGTAAATTATCCACCCATGCTTTATTACGCTTATCTCCTCTATTAATCACATAGGTTGCCGGTGCCTTGTATTTGCCTAAATGGATGGCATAGACCGGAGCAATGGTCTGCTGATCCAGCAGTCGGTAAACCGTATCGCAATAGGTCGCTGAAAATGTCGGTTTGTTATCATACAGATATGATGTATGGAAGAGTGTGAAATTGTAAAAGTTATCGCTTTTAATAGTACCAATGGAATCGATCCCGAAATAAAAATGGCAGAGAGTATCGCCCTTTAAATTGAAAGTGTTAACTCCATAGTCAAATCCGGTCCCAGGGTAAAAGAAGCGGCCGACAGACATTTCCGGAGTGAATATCTCTACCCAGTTTTTCAGAAGACGGCGGTTTGGCAATGAGTCCGGATACAGATAATGCACCCTGGCCAGGACACTGTCCAACGGAGGAAGTTCTCCTATATATTTGGTTGAATATCCGGTTTCCTGATTCAGTTTCTTTAATTGTACGTATAACCGGGTAGTCTTTTTATCATAAAACAGGTTATTACCCGATTCATTGTCCCGCCAATTACTATATTCTGTTTTCAATCCGACCCGTTTCCGTTTTTTCCCTTGCCGGTAAAGGTATAGTTTCGGCTTGTTGAGGGCAATGAAACCACCCTCAACAGCAACAACTTCGGTCACTGGATATTTATCGTCGCCTACCTGATAATATTCGATGGTCGATGCCACTTCACTTAACCGGACAGGAGATGATGTGGAAATAGCTGATTCGACATCTATTTTAGCTGTAGGTGTTGAATGGTCATACCTGGCTGTATATTTCGGACTGGCAGGCTGGTAAGCAGTTTCTTCAGTAGTAGAGGATTCTGTTTCATTTTTTTGCTTACAACCGGATACAAGTATCAAAAGAGCAAAAAACAAGCAATATGAGATGTTCTTTATCATAATTATTTCTTTTTATTTCTTCAGGCGACCCAGAGGAATATAGTTGTTATCATTTTTGTTCATTATACCCGCCATCTAATGTTTTAATTTGGCTAAAATGATGATATTATTATCATTTTCATGTATTGACTCTGCCAATGTAGTCAATTCTGCTTTTTCTTCTTCTGTTAATTTGTTAGACTTTAGAGCATTTTCTAACGTGCTTTTCAGGTTAGCCGGTTCTATATTCTGGATAAAGTAGCCATTATAAAAAGAGAAAATAGGCCAGCCGATTTCCGTGTATCCCAGATAATTATTATATAATCGGAAAAAAGCTCCTTTTCCAGTTCTTTTGTCTACAATATAATAGCTGGGAGATGATGATACAAATGAAGTAGCTGATACTTGCTTCGGATAGGAAGCCTCTCCTATATAATGGTTCGGAAGTTCGATATAGCCGTGCCAGGGGATCGGGTCTTCACTGAAATTCATGGTGAAGGTTGGAGACAGGCGGTTATTGCGGTAATCGTAGCGGTAAAGGCTGTCGACGCGTGTTGGTACGATGCAGAGGATATTTACGTCAAAAATACCCGGTACATTATTATATGTACAGACCTCATTACTGTAATCTTGCGGTGCAGCGAGATGGCCGGGTTCGATATAATCTTTCCTGTTCCCGTGAAAATCCTGTGTCCATGCTACTGCCGGCATGTCGGGGAATGGAAGTAGAACAACTGCAACCGTCGAATCCTGAAGGTCTACATGGAAAGTGCCTTTGGGAGCCCGCAGACAAAGTGGTATTGTAGGTTGGGGATTACCCTTCAGGTCATAGACCAGTATTTGGGCACTTTGCCAGGGCAATATATAAATTCGGTCGTTTTCTTCGTCTATATTAGCGTCATAAACATTCAGGTATTCGTTGGGGCCTTGTCCGTATGATCCGATCGTTGTCAGGAAGTTTCCTTTCCGGTCGAAGAGTTTGAAAGGATTTTGTTTGTTGTTCCATGCTAATAAATAATTATCGGAAACGATTACGCGTCCTTCGCTGATCAGCGCTTCATCCCGGTTGTCCAGATGAATGATCTCTGGTTTTTCCGTAAGATAAGTGAGTAGAAGGTGTATGGAGTCGGTCAGTAATTTCTGATCGCATGAAAGAACCTGGTCATCCCCCACCTGTACAAAAGTACCGACAACGGGTGAGTCTTCCAATCCGTTATTGAATGATGATTTATTGCCACTTTGACACGAGACTATCAATAGTAAGCAAAGTAAACCAGTAATAAGATTTCCTACCTTCTTCATAATGTTGCTGTTTTAGAATGATGTTTGATGCAAATATATCCTTAAATGTTGATAACAGACTAGAAAGTCAGTTGACATTTTAGATAATACTGAAAGGAGTAATGGGTAGATATATAGATGTTTACTATCTGATCGTAGTAAAAATGAATTGACATTTCCTCTTTAGCAGTTTAGAACGCATTCAAAAGATCATCCAGAGACAGGTTATCATCCTCAACTCCGAACTTCTCCCGTTTCATACGTGCTTTCTTTTGGCTGATGGCCGAAGGAGTGATATAATAGATGGAGGCAAGGTCTTTCGTGCTGATCCCGCTTTTCAACAGGCAACAGAAGGCGATGTCTTTTGTACGGAGTAACGGATAAGTATTTTTTAGTCGTTCGGCAAAGCCGGACCAGATATTATTCACAGTTTCGATCAATTCGTCTATCTCTTCCGATGTTAACCTCGATTTGTTATCATCTGTGTTTTCTTTTGCTTTTCCGGAAAGGGAAGGAATCTTTTGGGATGCGGACAGACGGCGGAACAACTGTTCACGTAAAGCCGTAGCTCTTTCACGTAAGGATATCAATTCCCGTTCTTTCTCTAATTGGGCGACCTGGTTTTTTAGTTCCTGTTCTTTTAATTGTTGTTCGCCGATGATTTTCTTTTTCCGGAGACGGTTGTAGACAATATACCAAAGGGTACAGGCTGTAATCAATATCAGACATAATGAAAGGAGGTAGATATCTTGTTGCTTCTTTTTGAGTTTTAATTGGTTGTTTTCATTTTTGAGCAGTTCTTCCTGATATCGTTGTGTCATTATCTGTGATTCGGCATCACCGGATATGTTGCTGAAACTTCCTTCATAGTTTTTCCAGGCGTAGTATATTTGTTCGTCTGTTTTGTTTTTTTCATATAGCCGGGCCAATAGTTGATAGGCACGGGTTGCAACATAGGTGTTTGTGCTTTGTATTGCTTTCTGTAGGTAAACCCTTGCCGAATCGGTTTCGCCGGATGCAATGTATATTTGGGCTTGAGTAAGCATATGATATGGATAACTAGTCCGGGTGTTACATAAACTCTGACTTGCTTTCAATGCTTCCGTTGCGTTTCTAATATTTCCCTTTTCTTTTTCAATTTCGCTTATTTTTTGATAGAAAAAGGCTGTTTGTTCCCTTGATTCGATTTCCAGTGATTTCCGGATGGCTTTTTGGTAGTAGATGATTGCACTGTCGGTTTGTTCTGAATATCGATATGCCTGTCCGATTTCTGCTAATACTTCTGCCTGGTAAGCGGCAGGGATAAAGGCACTGTCTTGTAATGACAGTCTATGCTGCTGCAATGCCTGTTTTGCGTTGCCTTTGTACAGAAGGGCAAAACCGCTGTATTCGTATAATCTGGTTCGTACTACAGGATTTGTTGCAAACGGAATACCCAGGGTAAAGAAGGAGTCAGCCCGCATATAGTTCGCCGTTTGCATATTGATAAACCCACTCCAGAAACAAGCATTAGAGGTTTTGGCTGAATCATTGTTGGCAATGAAAATATCAATAGCTTTTGTGAGCAGGGAATCTGTCCGTATGGCCTGACCTTTGCGGAGTCCAGCAATAGTCTGAAACAGATCGTATTTCGCTTTAGGATAATCGGCCAGCTGGTCAGGGTTCTTTATCTTCTCCAGAAATATTAATGTACTGTCCGGCTTTTTGTCCAGATAATTTTCAGCCTGTTCCAACCAATACTCTGTTTGTCCGCCCGTACAGGCCGACAAACAGAGTATAGATTGTATAATTAGTAGCCAAAAAGTATTTTTCATGGAGATACCGGTTATTTGAAGCAAATGTAATGCTTTTAGTATCCCAATTCAAATTCCTGATCGACTGCCGGAACTCCTTCGTCCATCCATTTGGGCATTGGTTGCTTGTTCAGGTAATGCTGGAAGAACTGATACATACGTTTCTGGAAATCTATCCGGTTTGCCAGACGCATCGGCCAATGAACTTCTCCGGTATAATTGAGTAGCCACACCGGTTTCTGTAAACGTTTGAGTGCTACAAAATATTCTATTCCCTGATACCAGGGTACATGACCATCGTTGTCGTTATGCATGATCAGGATGGGAGTTTCTACTTTATCCATGGTAAACAACGGAGAGTTTTCCATATATTGCAATGGAGAGTCCCATAAAGTTCCGCCGATACGGCTTTGTCCGTGTTCATATTGGAAAGAACGGTTCAGTCCTGATCCCCAACGGATTCCTCCGTAGGCACTGAACATATTGACGACCGGAGCTCCCGATTCGATAGCGGCAAACAGGTTTGTCCGGGTAGCAAGATAAGCAACCTGATATCCGCCCCAGCTGTGACCTTGTGCACCGATCGCTTTTTCATTTATGTATCCTTTGGCTATTAATGAGGTAATACCCGGCATGACACAGTTGAAACAACTTTCTCCGGGATAACCGTCTACATAACGTACATCCGGATTGAAAATGATATAACCATTGCTGGTATAGAAATGATAATCAATCGTGGAACGATGCGGTTCCGGCATATGGTAAGCATAAAGCGTTTCTGAATTACGTTCGTAGAAGTTTACGATTACCGGATATTTTTTGTTCGGATCGAAGTTCTCCGGTTTATAGACAACTCCTTCCAAAGGTGTTCCGTCCAGGGAAATCCAAGAGACGAGCTCGGCTGTACCCCAATTCAGATTTGCTTGTTGTTCTTCTCCGTGGGTAAGCTGGATGGACTTTTTGAAACTAAGGTCAGAAAGCCTTATATCCGGATATTGCTCAAATGTTTCGGAGGTATAGATCACTGCATCCGAATATTTCGCTTTGACGGGTGTTTTCAGCATGAAGTTTCCGGTCAGCAGGGCTTTCGGTGCTTTGGGGGCAGAGAGATGGGCACTGTAATATCCGGAACCTTTTGTCTTTTCATTGAACACTTGTAATAACTGTGACTTTGTTATATCAATGAATTTTTCTTCTTTATCTAATCTGATCAATCGATATGAAAGTTGTTCCTTTCGTCCGTTTACTGTCAGGTTTACAGGAGCTACTTCTGCTGTAGGATCGAATTTCCAGATATCATAACGGTCGTATATCAGGAGGTTGCGGTCATCAGCTGTCCATCCGGCCAGACCGTGAGGTGACGGATAGTCCGGGACGTCATTGTCTTCATCCCAGGCGGCAAAGGTTGCGGGAGTTGTCAGACGGTATTCTTTTCCGTTTGCCAGGGAATAGGTATACCAGGAACTGTCTTGTGCACAATACCAATAAGCATATGTCCCTTTGGGGGCAAGTTGCATATTGCTGTTGCTTGCTTTTTTTATTTGCCGGCGTTCTCCGGTTTGAAGATTAACTGTATAGATATCATAACGGCTTCTGCCTTCCCACATCTGTTCCGTTGCATAGGGTTGGTTTGTCGATAACAGGGCGATCGGTGCATTACCTTCATCGGCAGTGATCAAATGAGGGATTTCCTTGTCTGCTAGTTGGAAGAGGGTGTTGCCGGAAATATTATAAACGGCAGTGTAAGTTTTTTTCAGGTCTTTTTCTTTATTATATACTTGTTGAGTATATTGTACACCCTCATCCCATTTCCAGATTTGTACGTCGGGACGATTTTCTGCCAGTACGGTAGTATCTTTTTGCATGGGAGCCGGTGCTGTTCCGAAGAAAATACGTTCAGAGTTCTCTGAAAAACGGATGTCACCGTTTTCGCTGATCACCCAGCCTTTGGGTATGAAGTTTTGTCCCTTATCAGCAACGATGCGGGCTCGGGTATTATTTTCTGCCAGATAAAGTGAAAATTGCGTATTGGTTGAGTCTTTATCCGGACAATACAGGAATGCTATTTTATCACCTGTTTTATTGAATGTTGCTTTTTTAATTACACCTTTACCTTCAAAAATAACGGTATGCCCTTTCTCCGGGGTAAATGTGGATAGGGTGGAATCTGTCGTATAATATAGAATGTTTTCTTTTTTAGCGAAGCCGAACTCCTTGACATCGGCAAACCGTACCTCTTTTGCTCCGTCCAGCGAACGCACATGGAATACAGTATCTGATTTACTCTCTCTTTTATAAGCAATCCAGTCTGCACTCTCAGAAAGTTTATATGATTTCAGGGAGTCTATCGTTTCTTTTTTGTCTGAGAGATTGAAGATGACGAGTTCATCCAACGGCATATCTTCTTTTTTGGTCTTTTTCAGTTTCAGGGCTTCTACTTTTTCAAGTTCCGGCTTCCTGGTAACCAGCAGGTAACCGGAAGATGCAGAAAATTCTGCCTGTGCAGCCGGAAGAAAAGAAGCTGTCATTTCTCCTTTGGCATTGTACACGAAAATACTGGCATCTCCCCACCAGGGTTCCATCTTACAGGCTACCCATTTCCCGTCGTGGGAGATTTTTTGTTCCGTAATACGTTTCCAGCTAACCATTTCATCGAATGTCATCGCTTTTTTTACTTCCTGTGCGGAAGCACTGCAATAAACACTCAGACAAATAAAAAGTACCCATTGTTTGAAATATTTCATGCCAACCATTATATATGTTATGTTTGTGAATGCAATATTACGACTTTTTGATTTTACCGCAAAAAAAAGCGGAGACCATTACCTGATCTCCGCCCTTATAAATAGTATATTCCGGATTTTCTTATTTAGCCAGTTCTTTATCGATCATCTCTTTCATCTTGTCCACTCCCATGAAACCGACCTGGAAGTGAACCGGAGTACCGTCTTTCGCCACTACCATGTAAGAAGGGACACCATTGATACCGAATTTCTTTCCCCAGTATTCCCATTGTTCGGCAGTAACACGATAGTGTTCACCCTTGATGTCCGGGATCATTTGTTCCCAGGTCCCTTTCGGAGAGTTTTCGGCTGCCAGGTAGAGGAATACGACGTCTTTTCCTTCGTATTCTTTCTTTACCGGTTCTGTCTCTTTCATTGCCATCCGGCAGGGACCGCACCAGGTTGCCCAAAAGTCAACGAAGACAACTTTGCCGCGGTAAGGTGTTGTAATTGCATTGAATAATTCTTCGGATGGGATATCCGCAATGTTCACACGGTTGACGGTATAGCCGGATTTCTTTTTGTTTTCCTCTATTGTCAGTTTCAGTTTCTCATTCATTTTGATAAGTTCCTCTTTGAGTGCCGGATTCAATGTATTGGTCTTTGCCAACTCTTGTTCGTCTAAAGGACGGAACTCGCTGATAGAAGCTGCCAGTTTTTGTGCGGCTAACATATCGAAAAGAAGTCCTTTATCGGTTCCCATAATCCGGGCAATATCAGCTGTATTGTCTGGGAATTTTTCGTCTTTCTCTAGTTTGATATCTTTTCCGGTAAAGTTGGTAAACTGAAGGCCTCTTAACAAATAAGCCGCATTACCATTATAAATAAAGTAGGGATCATTGGATAACAGTTCCGGCAAGAAATTGAAATAATCCTGGGTTGCAATTGGCTTTACATAGTTGACCAGAACAGAATCTTTGGGGATTTTGTTCGTTTGCCGGTAAGCATATTCAATTGCTCTGTAACCAAGTAATTGATCAGCCAGTTCATGCTTTAGTTTCATGGCAATCAATTGACGATGTGCATCGCTGATTCCTGTCAGTTGATTTAGCTGATCGACGGCTTTCTGATATTTTTCTGTCCAATATGTTTTATATTGATCAACCGTCATTGTACTGATGTCTTTCATCATCTGATCATATTCTTCCTGACTTCTGACACTGAATGAAGGTTCTTCAACCGGATTATTGGCGAGGTCGTTGTTTATATCAGCCAATGCTCCGGTGAAATAGAACTTGTTTCCTAATGAAGGCTTGGAAGATTGTATCTTGGATTGTGCACGACAAATTTCCGGCATATTAATTTCGACAGAAGTTGTTTCTCCCGGTTTTATATAGAAACGGGTATGAACAACTGAGTTTCCGGATAATACTACACTTGAAATATGTAATAAAGGAATTTCCAGTTTAAAACTTCCATCGGGCTTAACATTTATGGTGTTCTGGTCTGCACCGGCTGTAAGAATATTGAATACCCATATAGGCAGTTCTTCATCCATCCCCGGTTTGTAGCCAATAAATTTACCGTTTAGTGTGGCAATACCTGATTTCAGTTCCGGCTTTTCCAGGACAGGCGCTTTCTCCGGTTTCTTTACGTTGGGAAAGTCTACTGTGGGTGTCTTTCCATCCAATCGTATACCCCAGATCTTGAAAGCTCCTTTGTCGTTACCTTCGATAAAATCGATTGTCTTTGTATCCTTCGGAAGGGGAGGGAAAATCAAACGGAAAGAGGCCGTACCTGATTCCGGCATCCAAAATTCCTCATTAAGCTTAATACCATCGCCGGCTTTGATCCGGTAACTTTTACCATTGGCTTCCAACGTCGTTTCATCAACGATCTTGATCCAATATTGGGGTCGGTAATAAGCGTCGACATACATGATGGTGGCTGTGTCGTTCAGAATAATTTTCTGAAATTCGAGCGTATTGGTGTTGCGTACTTCAAAAGCCGGTTGCTCCACTACGCGATCCTGAGCGTGCAAACTTGTGCAACAGAGGAATAGAGTGAGTAAACTGATAATGTGTTTCATACCTTTATTAATTTAGATTGTTAGTCTTTTATAAAACTCTTGAGTTCTTCCAGAAGAGCGTCTTCCCTATATCCTTCTTTGATTTTCAGGATAAGACCTTCCGGCGATATATAAACAAATGTAGGAAGAGATTTTAGTCCGTAGTGTGCTGCTATGCCACTCGAACCTAATCCATCAGACAATTGAAGCCAGTAATTGCTAACGGGACTTTTAGCAACTTCTTCTTTCCAGACGGAAACAGGATCTACAGATACACTGATTACGATCACTTTTCCTTTGTATTGTTCTGCTATTTTTTCTAGTTCAGGTAACGCTGCGACACAGGGACCGCAAGCCCGGCTCCAGAAATCAAGAAGAATATAACTTCCTCGGTAATCGGAGAGGTGGTGGATTTTGCCTTCAACATCTTTTAATTCGGCATCATAGATTTTGTCTCCGGTCTTTACTGTTGATGAAATAGATAACAAGGATATTATTTCCTGTCCCAATTGAGATTGTTTTTGCTCATCAGTCAGTTTGCTATATACAGTAATAATGAAAGTCCGGACTTTAGACCTTTCAGTCTCTTTTAAATTGTTCAGTCCTGCCAGGCTCATGGAGTTGTCCGACATCGAAACCAGTTTGTTAAACTTTCCTTCTTTATAACATTTGGCTGCATTTCTTAATTCTTCCAGTCCTGCAAGTGTTATGGGATTTTTCAACATTAGTTGTAATTCTTTGTATAGGATGACTTCATCATGGATACTATTTATCTTTAGGCGCAATGAATCGAACTGCTGCCGGGGATTCGGATTTTTGCCATCGGCATTAGTCAGTATTTTCATGGCTTCGGCTGTCAAATCATGAATTTGCATTGCCTCTTTTTGAGTCGCTTCTCTGAAACGGTTTAATTCTATCTGTTCCGGGATTGGAATATCGCTTTCTGTCTTCCAGGTTTGTACATAAGGAGCTTTTCCGGTAATTTTAATGTTAGCTCCTGGTTTTACCCAAAACTGATAGCCGGTGCGGTTAACAGTGAGAAACATTTTGGTAATAGTGTCGACCTCCCTGGTAATTTTGAATTTACCATTTGTCATTGTAAAAAAGTCATCGCCCTGCATTCTGGCTGTATTTCCTTTCATTTCCGCACAACTGAGAGTAATACTGTCTGGCATATTCTGGATATCACCTTCGATTGTACATGTTTTTTGTCCATAAGCGGAAGAAACGGTTAAAAAGATTCCAAATAATAATAGACCTAGTGCTTTCATGGATAATTTGATTTGTAGTTAATGCCGGCAATGTACAAGTTTATTTGGATTTGATATACTGGGAAGTACGAATATTTCGTAGACTACAACATCTATTAACATGTTGCAGTCTACTCTTTGACTTTTGTAACATTTGTAATTAGATTACCGTCTCCGTTACCACCTGTCCGTCGAACAGGTTGATGATGCGTGAAGCATAGCCGGCATCATGCTGGCTGTGGGTTACCATGACGATGGTTGTTCCTTCCTTATTTAGTTCGTTGAGCAGGTTCATTACTTCCTGGCCGTTTTTACTGTCCAGGTTACCGGTTGGCTCATCGGCAAGGATTAGTTTGGGGTTGGCTACCACGGCACGGGCTATGGCAACGCGCTGTTGCTGACCTCCGGATAACTGTTGAGGGAAATGTTTTTCACGATGGACGATTGCCATACGTTCCATGGCCTCTTTCACTTTCTGTTTGCGTTCGGAAGCCGAAACACCCATATAAAGTAGGGGAAGTTCTATATTTTCATATACGTTCAATTCGTCGATCAGGTTGAAACTCTGGAATACGAAGCCGATAATCCCTTTACGTAATTTTGTACGTTGTGCTTCCGTATATTTGGAAACCTCTATCCCGTTCAGGTAATATTCGCCGGAAGTCGGGTTGTCCAGTAATCCCAGGATATTCAGCAGCGTAGACTTACCGCAACCGGAAGGTCCCATTATCGCTACAAACTCTCCCTCTTTAACTTCAATATTCACCTTGTTCAAGGCCCAAGTTTCAACTTCCTCTGTACGGAAGATTTTTTCTAATGCTACTGTCTTAATCATGAGTATAAGAATTTTAATTTACTAATGAAAGAACAAAAGCTGTGCCAATATTGTAAGTGTTTGATTTATATTGTATTGAAGTTTTGGACTCTCTTCGGCGTTGTGCATATCCGCACGGATATAGTTCGGAAACGCACTTTTAGGGAACAAGTTGTTTACAAAATATCTTCATACAGGTTATATAATCTTTTCCTGAGAAACAAGACTGCATATCTTTTCCTGGAAATCAATGTATTGACCGGTATGCCGGTCGATTCTGAAATCTCCTTGAACGGAATGCCTTCCAGTTCCGTCAGTTCAAAGACGGCCCGTTGTTCGTCCGGCAGTTCCAGTAATGCGTGTTCCAACTCTTCCCAGACGGTAGAACGGATATAATCCATTTCCGGCGACTGGTCTTCGTCGGGCATGAGTTCCGCCAGTTCTTTCAGGAAAGTGCCGTCTTCTTCGCTGGCAGAGAGATAGGGCATTTCTTCTTCCCGGTGTTTGCGGCTGCGGTCGATGATCTGACTGCGGGCCACAGAATATAACCAGGCGGCGATCTGTTCGATCGGACTGTCCTCCTGGTCATATTTCATGAACTGGTAGAATACGTTTTGCAGGATATCTTCACTGTCTTCTTTGGAGGACACACGCCTGGAGATAAAACCTTTCAGCTGTGCCTGGTATTTCCGGAAGATATCCGCAACCCGTGTGTTCTGCTCCGAAGCGGAGCGGTTTTGAACTATTTCTTTCATTGGGCATTATCACCTGAAGATGGCTCCTGTGTATTAAATCTGCCATTGCGGAAATCAGCCATATGTCTGCGGATATGTTCCCGGCGCTCTTCCCAGGGCATATTTTTCATCTGCTCGTGGAAGCGGTTATGCTCTTCCCGGTTACCGAAGAAAAAGCCTCCGGGATGATGACCGAAAGGACCGAAATGTCCAAACCCTCTGAACCTTCCGAATAACAGCCGGCAAAGAACCATCAAACCAAGCGCCTGCCAGTAGTTAATGACCGACCAGCCGATAACGGCCGGTATCAGCCAGTTCCACAGATACATAACTCCCAGGCTGGCCAGTGCAAACAGCCCTATAAAAAATAAAAAGATGAACGCTCCTCTGAATACTCCCGGATTTCTCATTGTTATTTAATTTAATATGTTTATTACTCTGTTATTAATTCAATTGCATGGGTTTTGCAGACATCGACACAGTTACCGCAGCCTACACAGCTTTCGGGATTGACCACCGTTGCATAGCTGCAACTACCGTTATTCACCATTTTCAAAACCTCTCTCCGGCATCTCTTCACACACTGTCCGCATCCACTACACTCATAAGCAAAGACTTGTAAAGATATGACTTCTTTTCTCTTTCTTCCGAACATTTTTCGTTTCCGTTTTAATAATTAAAAATCTATTAGTAAGACATGCCTTCTATTGTTGTAGACGATTGAGCCGGAAGAATATTTTAAATAGAAATATTTTTTTGATGTATATCCTGCATTAGTCAGTATATTTGTGCCGTTCAAAAGTAAAAAGTGATGAGCAATGTAAATAATGTATACTGGTTTATTTTCTTCAACAACCAGTTACTGCTTCAGAAAAAAGGTGAAACATATACAATCCCTTATAGTATCAATCCTCCTGTGCCGGTTAAGAATGTGCTGGAAGTCAGTTTATTGGAGGATATGCCGGCTTGTACGGCCTCTGTGGATACACCGCTGGAAGAAACGGCTGAATACCTTCCGATGGGTTTGCGGGCATCCTACGATTACCTCGATCCTATCTTACATAAAATAGCCGGAAAAGCGTATGAGTTGATTTATTGGGACCAGCATAGCCGCTTTTGTCCTTCATGCGGAACGAAAACTGTCATGCAGACAACTATCTCCAAACAGTGTCCAAACTGTAAATATGAAATCTATCCGGTAGTCTCTCCGGCGATATTGGTACTGATCCGCAAAGGAGATGCTATACTGCTGGTCCATGCTCGGAATTTCAGAGGTTCTTTCTATGGTCTGGTTGCCGGTTTCCTTGAAACGGGAGAAACACTGGAAGAATGTGTAAGACGGGAAGTTATGGAGGAGACAGGATTGGAAATTAATAATATTACCTATTTCGGGAATCAGCCCTGGCCTTATCCGAGTAACCTGATGGTCGGGTTTATAGCCGATTATGTAAGCGGCACGATCCGTTTACAGGATGAGGAATTGAGCGAAGGCGCTTTCTTCACTAAAGACAATCTGCCAGAGTTACCTCGTAAACTCAGCCTTGCGCGGAAGATGATCGACTGGTGGCTGGAACAGTAAAGTGTAAGATCGTATAACGGCATAATATGCTTATTGAGCATTATCATATTCATATTGTGCCGTGAAGTTTGATCTTGAACTGTATAATACCAGTTCGCTCGATTCGGATCGGATAAGGTTATAATTGCTATCGTATGTATTGATCACTTTTCTCAGGGCTTCGCCGGTCGGGGAGAAAGTCACTGAACGGGTATTCAATCCGTCGATAAAAGAATGCTGTGTATAGTTGATTAACTGGTTGTTTGCCATATAATGACATTCCAGTATCAGTTTGCCGACCTTATCATACGAGTGGGTCGTATAGTTTTCCAATACTCCCGAAGTCCCGTAATGCTCTTTCCGGTCAAGCATATTGTTTTTGTATTTATATAATGTATACTCCGACTGGGATATCACCGGATAATGGGTGATTTTTTTCTCTAACTTGCCATCATTCGAATAGATATATACCTGTGTCTGAAGATTGATAAATCCTGTAGAGGTATTTTTGTTCGCATTAAAATTGTTGGTCATGACCAACTGCTTATCTACGTTATATTGATAAACATTGTAACCGAGAGTATCGGTAATTGCTTCCCCTTCAAACAGGCAGTTAGAAATCCTGGATAATTGACCCTCGTCATTATATTCGTAAATCTTGCCGGAATAAGCGGAGTTGCTGGCGGGCGAAATCATCCGTTTTAACCGGGCATTGTTAAGCGACAATCTTTGGGGAACATCGTCATTTACGAATGCCACTTCCGGATTCTCGTTGACCGGAAGTTTGTCGAGATCGGAAGAGTCGCAACTGGTGATCCCGCTTATGAAAAACAGGAGGCAGACCAGTAAAGTCCATATATGTGTAGTTGCGATCGTCATTGAGGGGATGGTTTATATTTATTGGGTATCTAATGCATCGAGCCATATATCCAGGCATAATTGAGGATAGAGATAGAAACTTTCCTCCAAAGTGCCGGTTGCTCTCATCTGTTCCGCAATCTGATCGGCAATAGCCGGTTTGGATGATACGAGAATGTCACTGATGATGTTAGAGAAAAAGCTCAGTCTGCTTTTCAGGAATTTATCCATCAACAGATAATAGATATGGGGTGAGGAAGAAAGGAGAAAGTTTTTAAAATCCTTATATTCTTCCGTTTCCATATAAGTGTACGGAGAAGTTATGTGATCCATTTCATCACATTTCTCCTGGAATAAGTCGAATTTCTCCTTAAATGTTCTTCTCTCGGATTTGGAGGATAATTTCATCCCCTGGTTAATCCTCAACCGCAGGTCGGGAGTTACCTTATACACATCCGGCTCCTGGAAGTCTTCGCTGTCACAGGAGGTGAAGAATAGTAGGGCCAATGAGGCAAGCAAAAGTGCCAGTATCTGTAATTTAGTCATAATTGTCCGTCTTTTTTTATATTATTTCTTAACTTTAAGACGCAATATTTCAAGGAAATGCTGCATCTTATCCGATTAATTTATTAATAGTCTTTAATTATAAAACGGACAAATTATGAAATACTGCATGACAAATAAAAAAAATTACACTTTAATACTGCGGATCACAGTTTGTTCGGTTTCGGCAAAGAGTTCGGCGAAGGGCTTAGCCTTCACTGGAATAGGGTCGTGGATGATGAGTTCGATACGGTTGCCGATTCCCAAAGGAAAGGAACCCCATTTGGTCATCTTCCATGAGTTGTTGATCGTGACCGGTACCATGTAGGCCGACGGTGCATATTTACAGAGGATTTTCAATCCGTTTTCAGCAAAAGGACGGGGCTTGCCTGTTTTGCTTCGTGTCCCTTCCGGGAAAATTACTGCCGAGCGTTTGTTTGTTTCAATATATTCGGCCATTACACGGATGGCGGTCAATGCCTGTTTCGGATCCTTCCGGTCGATAAGGACGGAGCCGCCGTGGTTGAGGTTGTACGAAATACTGGGAATACCTTTGCCCAGTTCGATTTTACTGATAAACTTGGGATGAACTTTGCGCATGAACCAGCAGATAGAGGTTATATCGTAGAGGCTCTGATGGTTCGAAGCAATGATCAGGGGCGAGTCGGTCGGGAGTTTCTCCAGCCCGCTTATTTTGTATCTTGTTCCCAGAATATAGGTGTTGAAAACCAGGAAAAAACTCAAGACATCCACGCTCTTTTTATGTGCTTTGTAACCGAACAGGTTAAAGCATATCCACTGTACTACATGGAAGAACACCAGTGTAATCCCAAATAACAAATAATAGATGACTGAAAGCGGATACGAAATGATTTTTTCCATTTTATCCTTGTAAATTGTATATTTATAAATTTGACTTTACCTTTGTTAATAGGGTAACAAAAGTATAAAAAAATATTCTACTACTGTGATTACGGATAATTATTATAATATTTCTGAGTCCGCCAGCGTTGCGCATTTTTCCTTTTATGGCGTGCACTGGGCATAAAAACCTGTTGTAACATATCGTCGAACGAGATGCCGGACGGCTTTCGGGCTTCGGCACGGATTCCCGATGAGACCTGGAAAGATCCCAGCATTTTCACTTTGGGTAACGGTTTATTCATTCCGTATAACATGAATACGGCGGGAGGAAGGTCTTTCGGGTCCACTTTACGGTTTGGGTTATAGTCGGTATCTTTGGGACGTACGTATTCCGTGAAATCTTTTTGTATGGATTGTGCTGGGGATAGCTCGGGTGCCATGATCATATTTGAAGCCGGTTCTTCCGTATTGATCAGCGTACCTGACCGGATAGCTTTCAACGCTTCGGGATTCAGTTCCAGCTTCTCCTTGCCGGAGAGTATATTCCGGAGCCATACCGAGTCCTTTTCTGTCCATTGGGCATATAGGTATCCCGTATTGCTCAGGCAGATTAATAGTAATGTAATTATTCGTTTACTCATCTAAAAAGTTCAACTTCCCGTACATATTCTATTTATTGAAATGTTCGGGAAGTCGAAATACTGCATCGTATTTGGGTTTATTTAGTTTCGATGACTTCTTTTACCTTTGCTTTCATTGCATCGCCACGTAGGTCACGGGAGATAATCGTACCGTCGGGACCAAAAAGAATGATATGCGGAATGCCGTTGATACCATATAGTTTGGTCGGTTTATCACCGGCGTTCAGAATCTGCGGCCAGGTGATTTTAAGTTCTTCTATTGCCTTTTGGGTATTTTCTGGATTGTCCCATACGGCTACGCCCAACACTTCAAGGCCTTTGTTTTTATATTGATTGTAGATTTCTGCCAATACCGGAGTTTCGGCACGGCACGGTCCGCACCAGCTTGCCCAGAAATCAACCAGTGTATATTTGCCTTTTCCTACATAGTCGGACAGGGATACTTTGTTACCGTCTTTCGTTTCGATGGTGAAATCGACGAACGGTTTTCCTTCGGCTGTCTGTTCCAAAGCGTTGAAACGTTGTATCGTTTCCTGCATATTCGGTGTGTTGCGTACTACTTCGCTCAGTTGAGGGAGTTTCGCTTTTATCTCGTCCGGCGAAAGATAGCCGTCCATATAATTCAGTGCGATAGCACCGATCGGGTTATCCAGGTTTCTGTTGAAGAAACCGTCGAGCATTGACAGGTAAGCGGGTTTCCATTCATTCTGGAAAAAGTTCTTTTGTAATTCCATGCGTTCGGCTTTATCCTCTGTCTGTTTTATGAATTCCTGTCGTTTGGCATCGATCAGGGCAGACATACTGTCTTGTGCTGCAAAGAAGCGGGCAATCTCATTGTTCAGAGGGCTTCCCGACGGAGTTACCGGTTTGCTGAGGTCGAGATTGATTGTCCCGTTTTCAAGAATGAAATTGACATAATATTCACGGCTGGCATCGATACGGCAGTAAGCTGCGGTGTCCATTTTACCGGTAAAGGTGAACGTATTTCCTGTTACAACAGTGCTGTCTACATAGACGTTATTGTTGTTACGGTTATAGATATAGATCATTTTTCCGTCCAGCGAGTTGTCGGGGATAGTACCGTTTATGGTATAAGTCGCAGCTGGCTTTTCCGAACAGGCGGTAAAAACCAGTAGTCCGGTTAACAAAGTGAGTAAAAAGTTTGTTTTCATATGCTTGATAATTAAAAATATACGTACTCCGGTTAAATGGATATACGAAAGTAGGAAAGATTCTTTTATATCCGGCATAATTCCCCCGGTATAATCCAAATATTAATTCTTTTTGGGAAGTGTAGGTTGTAATAGTAATCTTATTCGATCCATCCTTTAAAATGCGGTCAAATCTTGACAGTCGCTGTTTGGGGCCTTAGAGACCGGTTGCCGGGCTTTAGTAAGATGAGAATAGTTTCACCCTAATGAAACAGTTGTTTCTTCATAGTGAAACAAGTGTTTCATTAGGGTGAAACACTTGTTGCCTACCTATGAACGTTTACTCAGCCTTGATAACGTCTGCCGGATTGATACGGGCCGTACGTAGTATCTTAACCAGGATAACGACGGCTGTAAAGATCGTAATGACAAAGAAGATGCCGAGCCAGAATAACGGATTGTTATAGTTGAAACGGATAATCCAGTTTTTAAGCATTTCATCCGTGATCATCCACATAAGAGGGAAAACAAACAATGTCGCGATCAGTAGCAACCCAAGGTAGAACTTCATGAACAGGTACGAGATGTTTTTCAATGACGCTCCATTGATTTTGCGGATGGCAACTTCTTTCTGCCTACGTTCCGTGTCTTGCGAAATAGCTGCGTAAATACCTAACAAGGTTATTATCAGACAAACAGTAGCAAAAAAAGTAAACACATTGCGGAGCATACGTTCTGTCGTTTGTATTCGGGTACATTCATCTTTTAAAGTATGTATTTCCGGCTGTATGCTTTCCGGGAGAAATTCTTTGACTGTTTGTTCAAGATAGGCTTTTCCTTCTTTTTCTTTTCCTGGCTGGAGGCGTACATAACAATTCCCTTGCTTTTGTAACAATCCGATTGCCAGAGATGCAAAATACTCAGATCCGTCGACGAAACGGATTAAAGAACTGGTGACTCCATTGATTTTGTATTCTTTGGGAGCATTATTTATCCGGACAATTTTATTTACCGGATTCTCTTTGATCGCATTCATGAATGTTTCGTTGATCAACAGGCTTTGTTCGTCGAGGAGTAATGAACCTGCAATCGGTTTGAGATGAAGAAAAGAACCGACATTGGCCGAAGCATACAGAATACCTCCAAGTGTTTGTTTCTCTCCGTTTTCCCATGTATAACTATTTATTCGGGTATTGGGTAATTTATCATGAACTTCGAGTATATCTTCTATCATACTATTTGCTTTCCATTTGGAAAGTAATACCGGATAGGTCGATTCCATATATTGGTAGTCGGTACGGACGAAAAATATTCTTTCTTTTTCATCGTTATTGAGTGAGCTGAATAGCTGTTGTTCTCCGGCTCGGGTTTGAAGAGTTGCTATTGCTGCTCCGGAAAGAAAGAAGAGGGCAATAAAATATTGAATGCCTAATAAGGTATTCCTAACCCGGTGTCGAGAGAAGTGGATACCTTCTATCAGGGATATTCGGTCTAATCGGAGACAAACGATTCCGCAGATGATGGCGGACAGCATAATACAGCCTAATAGATATTCAACTATTTGACCGGACAGTGACAAGCTATCGAAATCTACTTGTATCCGGAAGAAAGAAAACTGAAATCCGGGAGCTAATAACTCGACAAGGCATAATGCGAATATTGTGGTAAAGAACAATGATAAACAAGATTCTGTGAAAAGTAGAAAAAATAGGTGCTTTTTGTCTTCTCCTATGCCTTTCCGGATACTGAACTCTTTTGTCCGGTTATAAAAATTACCAGTTATAAAAGAATAGTAATTCAGTAGTGATGATAGAAAGATCAACAGGCCGATTAAAAAGATGAAGCCATAAAATAGTGCGTACCCTGTATTTTTATATTTAGTATGTCCTAGCTGGAAAGCTCTGACTAGCGAGGGATTTTTATCGAAAAGTAAAACCCTCAGGTTTAAATCGCGTAGCTGTTTATCCAGATCATCCGGTTTGAAATTCGGAAGGGTGAGGGCATACGTATTGCATCCTGTTCTTTCTTTGATTTGTTGTTCCAGAAATCCATCGAGTACGGATAGGGTCAATGCTTCTATGGGTTCGTAAGGACTGATACTGTTGTTGGCAGGGAAATTTTCAAATACCCCGCCAATGGTATATGCTTTCTGATCCTGTCCGATCACTTTTTTACCGACAGGGTTTTCGTCTCCGTATATTCTTTTTGCCGCTGATTGGCTTAACAAGAGAGTGTTCGGCTGTTTATTGATAGCAGAGATATCCCCGCATACCAAATGTCTGTCAAATACAGTAATGAAATTTGTGTCTGTTTCCATTACATATAGTTGATAAGGGAGCGTTTTACTTTCTGATATTTCGAAAGATAAGTTTTCAGGATTATTATAGGTTGCTCTTGTGATACATTCGATTATTGGAAATTGTTTGTTACGGATATCTACTCCTAAAAATGCGGGAGTTCCGGATACAAGATGACCATCATCCTGTACCAATACGATTTCTGCGATCCGCTTTTTATTATTAAACTCATTATCTTCATTCATCCAATAGCGTAGCAGGTAAGTACATAGTGCAAAGCAGAACAGACCCACTGCAAGACCAGCGGCAGAAATCAATGTTTGCCCTTTATTCTTTAGCAGGTTGCGCAAGGCAACTGTCAGATAGTGTTGTATCATGTTTCTCTTTTTTATTCACTTTTTACTGATTCTGCCGGATTTGCCAGTGCTGCTTCCTTTACCTGACGGAAGATGGAAAGGAGGACAATTACACAGGTAATGAAAAAGACGGCGATGAAAGGCCATATCGTCAGGTGGATGTGGTTGGCATATGTTTCCAGCCAGCGTTTCATCAGGATATAGCCTATCGGTAAGGCAAACAGGTTGCTGATTACGACTAATATCAGGTATTCCCTGAAGAATAATTGCAGGATATGGTAGAAGGTCGCCCCGTTCACTTTGCGGATGGCAATCTCTTTTTTACGCTGTTGGGCGGAGAGGCTGACCAGGGAGTAAATACCGAAAGTGGAGATCAGGATACAGACAATGGCTATGATACTGAATATGCTGAAGATTACCTTTTCGGGACGGTTGAACTTGTCTACCAGGTCGGATAGTTCCGTACACATCTTTTGGACACTTACTCCATGTGAGTTCAATTTTTGCGTAACTTTTGAGATATGTTCCAATACTTCTTTTTTGTGTCCGGGCGTATAGCGGACATAGAAGTACTGGATTGGATAGTAGTCTGCAAAATCTTTGTCCGTATGCAGGCGGAAGAATACTTTGCTAACCGGATATTGTAAGGGGGCATAGATATAATCTTCTATGACTCCGCATACTTTCAGATTAGTCTTTGTTTCTCCACCGTATATCGGTCTTTCCAGTAAATCCATATATCCCAGCTCTTTATATCCGGTTTCGTTGACGATGTAATCATCCGGATTGTTGTCGCCGATCCAATTCCCTTGTTTTAGCTTTAGCTTGAAGAAAGAAAAAAAATCTTTGCTAACGACCATGACCCGGTCTTCCCTTTTCGGGTCCGGATCGGCAGGATCGAAAGCAAAATGGGTAACATAGGTGCCATACCAGTTTCCCTGTTCGGTAAACAGGTTGGCGTTTGTGATTGTATAGCAAGCATCGGTTATATGCGGATGGTTTTTGAGTTCGGGCATCAGTACTTTGAGATCTTGCTCGTAGGCATTCTCATATCCCATATCTACCTGAATTACATTTTCGTAATCCACTCCCTTGTCTTTGGTCAATATAAAATGCAATTGTTGGAAAAGGACAAGCGAAGTAATGAAAAATAGGGAGCCGATAAATACCTGGCCGATGATTAATCCTCGCTTGAAGAATACAGGATTTGTTTTCCGGTTGCCTAATACATTCCGTATAGGAAGAAATGTTAGTAACCAGAATAGGAGTGTGCTGGCTATGATCGATAACAGTGCGTTAAAAAATAAAGCTGATTTGTCGATATGTCTCGATATCCCTTCATAAATGCCGTAATGATTCCATGCCGTATAATTTTCGTAGTAAGGGAAGATTACTTCTATCAGGCAGAACGCCAAAAGATAAGCTATTGCCATTGGAACGAATAACTCTATCCATCCTTTCAGTAACATATCTTTAGACGATGCACCGATACACAGATAGGTTTGGTTCTTTATCTGTTTGCGTTGCTGTTGGCCGATAAAGAGAACAAGCAGATTCATCAGAGCGCTAAGAAAGGCCATCAACCCCGCCAATGCCAGGATATGGATATTGCGTATCCGGCTCTCCAGTTCCGGATGCGCATGCAGATGGACTTCCGGAAGTGTCCGTAAATTGATTTTCCATTTATCGATATGTTCTGTACCCCAGGGATCTTCCGCATGGCTTTTATAAACAGCCAGTTTCTCTTTGACCTTGTCGACATCGGCATTTGCTGATAGCCGAACGTATGTGGTATAGCGGTTCACATGGGGCTTAGGCTTCACTTGGTCAATCTTCAGGAATTGGAATATCAAATCCGAATTATCCGGGTAGTTTTTAATGACTCCGGCCACGACCGGATGGTATTGCTCGTGCAATTCGAATAACTTTCCAACACAATCGGTCGTTCCGAAGAACTTCTTGGCCGTACTTTCGGTAAGGATGACAGATGAACCGTCCGGGTAAGTCCCTTGGTAGGTTCCGGCTATGAAATCGGCTTTGAAGAAGTCGAAGAAGGTATGATCGCAGACTATTCCGCACACTGTTTGGGTGGTATTGTTGATCTTTGTGTTATAAAAGGCATCATTGAGGATACAGACTTGCTCAATTTCCGGCACCAGCTTCTTTATCTCTGCCAGGTCATTGATATGCAGTTGATTCAGGTCGGCATCGGCTCCCGTTGCTGTTTTATTGAGTCCGGAAGTAGTCAGACAATAAAGCCGGTCTCCGTTCGGATGGAAGTTATCGAAATGTGTCTCCCACCATAACCAGTAGTTACCCAGTACGAAGACAGTGAAACCGATAGCCAGTCCGAGGATACTGATGATGGACTGAGCTTTATATTTGACTGATTCCCGAAAAGTAATTTTGAAGTAGTGTTGTGTTTTACTTTGCATGATTTTATTCTCTTTTGATGATTTTATTCTCTTTTAATGACTATCGCCGGATTCGTTTCAGACGCTTTCAGTGTCTGGTAAAGGACGGTACAGATAATCAAAGCGCTTGTTGCTAACAATATTATGGCATACATCCATAAACCGATACTGATGCGATAAGGATATTGTTCCAGCCATCCGTGCATAAACAACCAGGCTAGTGGAAGGGCAACCGCATTGGCAATGACTACGATTGTCAGATACTCTTTGAAGAACATGCTGATGATTGTTTTTGACGAGGCGCCCATCACCTTGCGTACGGCTACTTCTTTCCGACGTTGTGCAATGTTGCTGGATGAAACGGAATAGATTCCGAAGATCGAGATCAAAGTACAGAGTATGGCCAGCAGGGAGAAGAGTTGCAGGCTGGCATCTTCGGATTTGTTCAACTGGTTGAAAACATCTGTCATTGTCTGTATTTTGGGAGTTGTATCTCCTTCTTCTTTGTGTTTTTCAAAGACTGTCCGTATTGTTTTGATGGCAGCCTGTTCATTTTCGGGTTTCACACGGGCATAATAGCAGTAACTGTTCCATTTACTTCCGTCGAGCGTGATAATCGCCGGGAGTATAGGGTTACGCAGGCTGGCTGCCTGAAAGTTTTTGACGACGCCTACTATCTCCAGCTCTTTTTGTCCTCGTTTTCCGTCTCCGTAAATAACACCGTTCCAGATACTGATCTTTTTTCCGATCGGGTTGTCTATTCCCATGATCCGGGCGGCTTCTTCATTGATGACGGCTGTGTTGCCCGGCGTGGTCCAGTCTTCCGGATCTGAGTCGCCTTCATTTATAAAATTACCTTTTAATAAGGTTATTTTGAATGCATCCAGAAATTTATCGCCTGCCTTGATTACCTGGAAATTCGGATTGAAATCGTCCGGCTTTCCTTCCCAGTTGACTTCATTTTGTGTATGAGGTTCGTGGGTGATGGAGAAGATGCTACATTCTACAAACTCATCGATTATCGGAAGGGTTACCAGTTCGTGGGTGATTCCGGACCGGTCACGATAATCCATTGTGATATGAATCAATCCCTCTTTCTGGAATCCCAGGTCCTTATGTTTCATTAATGAAATCTGTCGAAGCATGATAAAGGTGCTCAGCAGGAAGAATACGCAAATGCCGAGTTGAATAGTCATGCTGACCTTTCGGAACGAACCCTTCCGGTTAGCAGAAATACCTCCGGACAACATCAGTGAAGATGTTCGTATGAAACGCAGTAATAAGGGGAATGAGACAACTATCAATACTCCCCAACTGACTAAAGTGATTATAATCAAACTCGTATAAAAATCAGGGTCGGCTATCTTCGTATCGAAGGTTTTACAGAACAACGAAGAAGTGAGTTCCAGCAGACAAAAGGCCAGAACAAAAGCGATACCTGTTTGTAATGTGAGTTCGGTCAATAGCTGTATGATCAGCTCCCGTTTACCGGCACCGATCGAGTTTCGGAGCCTTATTTCTTTTATGCGCTGGTAGATACGGTTTAGAAGGAGATTGATGAAATTGAAGAATACGCACAGTAATAGCAAAATGGTTGTTATGGCAAAAGTGCGGATGTAGGATAAGTTGAACGATAACTCGCTTCCAAAAGTATGCCGCATGTCTGTTAACGGAATCATCTTTACCGTAAGCGTATTCAGGTAGTTGTTTTTCTCCAGATAGGTTTGCAACTTTTTTCTGAATACATCCGCACTGGCTTTGTCTTCCAACAGCAGATAAATTTCATTTTCAAATTGACTCCATTGTCTGTCTTCCGATATTCTGTCTGTCATTTCGGTGGTGAACTTATCCAATTCGAAGACATCCTGTTTAAATGCGGAATTAGCAGGTGCATCTTCCACTACCGCCACGATGGTGAGTGTTTCCCGGTAGCTGTTTTTCATTATTTTCCCGATCGCATCTTCCGGGCTTTTGAAATATTTGAGGGCAAAAGAGCGGGTTATGACTATTTCATCCAGCGAATGCAACAGATTCGTTTGCCGGCCGCTGAGAACTTTCCTGGGGAAAAGGGTAAAGAAGTTGTTGTCGATAAATATTTCTTCCGGGTCTTCCAGTATCTGATCATTATATTTAAAGGTAGAACCGAAATTCCCGTATACCAGTGCCGTTTCTTTTATTTCCGGAAAATCCAGTTTGAGTTTGCGGGCCAGGACGAGTGGTAATTTCCGCTCTTTTTTTCCGGTTTGTTTGTTGATGCCGTAGAGCGTGTACATTTGTTTGGACTTCGGATAAAAACCGTCGTACGACGTTTCGTATTCCAACCATTTCATCCCGTAGGTGAAACAGACGAGTCCGATAGCCAGTCCGATAACGCTGATAAGTGTTTGCAATTTGTATTTGATAAAATTGCGTGAAGCGATAGTGATATAGTGTCGTATCATGATTCTCTTTTAATGGTAATTTGTTTTGATCTTAATACAAAATATGTGCCAATGTTATAATGATGTGATAATTAATAGTTTGTAATTTATTCCCTTTCTTTAAAAAAGTGCATATACGCACAGTGATTGTTCGTATATGCACTTTTTATTCAGATTTTATCGATACAGCCGGATTCGCTTTTGCTGCTTTTAAAGTTTGGTAAAGAACAGTGCAAATGATCAGTATGCTTGTGAATAACAGGATGGTCAGATACATCCATGCACTGATATTGATACGGTATGGGTATTGTTCCAGCCATCCGCGCATGAATAGCCAGGCTAAAGGCAAAGCAATCAAATTGGCTACTATTACAATAGATACATATTCGCGAATAAACATACCGATGATCGTTCGGGAGGATGCCCCCGTCACTTTCCGGATGGCTACTTCTTTCCGCCGTTGGGTGATATTGCTGGAGGATACGGAGTATAGTCCGAAGACCGAGATGAGTGTGCAAAGTATTGCCAGCAATGAGAAAAGTTGCAGGCTGGCATCTTCCGACCGGCTTAATTCTTTTAATACATCGTTGACCGTCGTTATCTCCGGTTGCTGGTCGTATGGAAGTGCGTATTTTTTATATGCATCCCGAACTGCTTTGATGGCTTTTTGTTCATTTCCCGGATTTACTTTGACGTAATAGAAATAACTATTCCATAGTGAAGGGTTTAATGTAATGACAACGGGAAGAATCGGGTTTCTCAGGCTGGTAGATTGGAAGTCCTTTACTATGCCGACAATTTCTACGTCCTGTTGTTGATTGTTCCAAAAGCTGAGTTTTTTACCAATCGGATCGGTATATCCCATGATACGTGCAGCCTCTTCGTTGATAAGCGCTTTAGAACTCATAAAATGTCTTGGTCCCTTAACCAGATCTGTTTCTTCAAGCAACCGCCCTTTTAATAAAGGTATCTGGAATGCGGATAAAAAGTTTTTACCGACTTCCAGCATATGGAAATTCACTTTAGTATCCGGGCTTTTTCCTTCCCACTCAACTTCTGTTAATGAATAAGGTTCGTGCATGATAGAGAAAAATGATGCAACCACCAGTTCTTTTACGATGGGGAGGGATGCGATTTCACGTGCGGTACCTTCTCTGTCATCATTCAGCATGGTAATCTGTATCAAGCCTTCTTTTTCAAATCCTAGATTTTTGTTTTTCATCAGAGAGGTTTGTTTAAGCAGGATGAAAGCGCACATCAGGAAAAATACGCAGATACCCAGTTGGATTGTCATTGCTATTTTGCGGAACCCGCTTTTCCGATGAGGTGCAACACCACCGGATACCAGTAGTTGAGAGGTCTGGATAAACCGGAATGATATAGGAAGCGAGATCGAAAGAGTGATTATCCAGCTGAATAATGAGATTTTGATCATGTCGACATACAACTCTTTACTATCAATTGTTGTATGGAAAATATACTTGAACAGGGGAAATGTAATTTCCATTAAACTCCAAGCAAATAAAGTAGCTATAAATATCATCAATGAATATTCCAGTAATAGCTGGCTGATCATTTCTTTTTTACTGGCTCCGATAGCGTTGCGCAGTTTCATTTCTTTGATTCGTATATAGGTCCGGTTGATTTGCAGATTGATAAAGTTGAAAAATACGCATAGAAGCAATAATAATCCGGTTATAGCAAAAGTTTGGATATAAGTAAGATTAAAGGACAATTCGCTGCCGAATGTATGTCGGACGGCTGTGACGGGTATCAGCTTCAAAAAGATGGTCTCATTGTATTTATGGATAGAGGTATAGTTTGTTATCTTTTTTTCGAATGTGTCGATATGCGTGTTTTTATCCAGTAACAGATATATTTTAGAATTTAAATACATCCATTGATTAGCTTCTGGTATTTCTACCTCTGCCCTTCGTGTATACTGATCTAATTCGAAAGCTTCTCCGACAAAGAGTGAATTGTCAGGTGCATCTTCCAGAACGGAAACGATCCTGAGGTTTTTCTCATAACCACAACTTAATACTTTATCCAGAGCTTTTTCCGGACTACTAAATAGTTTAACGGCAAAAGAACGAGTTATAGCAACATCATTAGACGATTGCAAAATATTATCCTGTCTTCCGCAAATGACTTTTCGTGGAAAGAATGAAAAGAAATTTTCATCGATAAATACTTCATCCGGATTAGGCACTCGCTTTTCATTATAGGAAAAATCAGAAGAATACTTTGCGTATATTTGCGTCGTTTCTATAACTTCCGGGAAATTCTGTTTTAATCTTCTTGCCAATATCAGGGGTAGTTCTTCCGTTTTCTTGCCGGTCTGTTTGTCTACCCCGTAAAGCATGTAGATTTGTTTGGATTGCGGATAGAAGCCATCGTATGAGGTCTCATATTTCAGCCAGTTGATGCCGTATGCAAAACATACCAATCCGATAGCCAGACCGGTAATGCTGATGACGGTCTGCAATTTATATTTGAAGAAATTACGTATGGCTATGATAAGATAGTGTTGCAACATGCTTGGTGAATGTTTATCAGTTATTTATTTCGTTATTCGCTTTTAATGACTTCGGCCGGATGCAGAGTCAGATTTTGTTCTTTAAGCTGTATTTAATAACATCTCTGCCTCCTTGCCCGTTGGGAGATAAAGCTAATAAATACTCGCCGGATTTCTCTGTGGCTATTTTCCGTAAATTGCGGTCTGCCTGTAATACGGCTTGCTGTTTGCCTTCCCAGTCGAATACATAAATCACAGAATTACCGGTAAAGTTTGTCGATCCGTCGAACAGACAGAATACATATTGTTCTGAACTGCAAATGTCGATGAAACATTTCTTGCTCTGCTCTGCGTCCAAGTATTTATTGGTAATATCGGGAACCGGTATGGTATAATAATCAGCAAAAGAAACTGATGCAGTCATATCACAATTCATATCGTAGAAGTTGACACAGTCGATAAATCGCAGGGCAGCGACGATCACTCCTTTTTCCTCGTTGAGCGTCAGGTCGCTGGCATACCCCTTTTGAAGGACTGTTGCCGGTATCGGAACCGTGATCTGAGGATAACCCGGAACAGCATATTGTCCGTTTGTTTTATTGGATGAAAAGAATACCTGTGGTTTGTGAGGATTGAACTGAACGGCATATAATTCCTTGGAAGTGATACAACAGTTCGTACAACCATCTTTCAGGCCATAATCGGACATAGACTCCGATTCCGCAGAAAGAGCCGGAGATGTTTGATCCAGATCCATGCGTTTCAATTTGCGTGAATCGTTGTCCCAGACAGATACCTTGTTTTTATTATTCTTGTTGATATAATCATATTTAGTAAAAGACGGATAGGCGATTATAAAAGTATCTTTTTCTCTTTCTCCTATTCCGTGAAGCGATAAATCTTTTTTACTTCTTATTTGCAGAAGCGTGTCGCTATAATAGTCCATAAACGCGTAGTAATCGTTGGTAATCGCTACATCGTAATAGTTATGTATCCCTTGTCCGGCGAAAATAACTTCGCCGGATAGTTCGCCTGTAATATCCGTAGTCGCTTTATACGTTTTTACACTGTCTTTGCTGTTAGGGGTGGAACAGGCAAAGAATACGGAGAGACTGGTGAGTAGACATAGTAACTGTTTCATATTTGTCATGTATTTATTATTCGGAATGTATGATTTCTGCCGGATTTCTTTTTGCTGTTATCCAGATCTTCCCGCTTATACAAGCGGCAATGACCAGTCCGACGGATATGAATAGTAAAGGATAGATCCAGCTGTTTATTTCAGTTTGTTTGACATAACTTTCTAACCAGTGTCTCATGGCGAGATATCCGATAGGGAATGCTATGGCTGCGCTAACGGCTATAAGGAGAAGGTATTCATAGAAGAATATCTTCAGGATACTTCCGATTGTTGCTCCGTTGACTTTTCGTATGGCTATTTCTTTTTTACGTTGTTCGCAGGTTAATGTGACCAGGGAAAAAACTCCGAATAAGGAAATCATAATGCAAACAGCCGTGGTAAAATATAACATTTTGAGCAGTGTCTTTTCCGACTGAAGATATTTCTCATACTCTTCCATCGCGTTATGGATAGTAATATGAACATCTTCTTTCTTTTTCTCCTGATTTATCTCTTCTAACTTCTTTTTTATGGAATTCCAGCTTCCTTCTTTGTAT
Organism: Parabacteroides sp. ASF519; assembly: GCF_000364265.2. NCBI lineage: Bacteria > Pseudomonadati > Bacteroidota > Bacteroidia > Bacteroidales > Tannerellaceae > Parabacteroides > Parabacteroides sp. ASF519. The sequence goes on from NZ_AQFV02000006.1 coordinate 1,343,599, forward strand.
TTGAAAAGTATACTTTGGGGAGAAAAATAGTATTGTGTTTTACTTTTCTCCGGTGATATATACAATGTTGGGTTGGGAGGAGTTGTTGGCGAAGCATTGTAAGTATCTTTAATCAGTCCTTTTATTTTGAATGAATTGATACTTTTTCCAATGGGATCCTGCCAGTCAAATAATTTGGCTGCAGCTTCGTTAATCATGACATCGTTTGAATTATCATCATCAAGGACCATTTCGCCTTTCAAGAGTCTTAACTCATAAAAAGAGGCAAGAGATTTTACGCCACAGATAACTTCTAAATTAACATGGGGAGCATTTTCTTTTTTGTCTGTCCAGTCTGTAATGTAGAGTGACATTCTGCTGTTGTAGGGTAACAGGCAGGCTTGTTCTGGCATAATTTCTGTTACTCCCGGTATTTGTGACAGTATTTGTTCCAGTTCTTTTTGATAGGGATATGAAGCGATACTGGCACAGTTCTTTCTTGTCATTCCGATATCTGTATTTCTCAGGAAATGAAGTTGTTTTACTATTACAAAAGAACAGAAGATAATCCAGAAACTGATAATTAACTGAAAGAGAATACATGATTTGCGGAAGAAACTGTTACCTTGTCCTTTAGTGGCTCCTTTGATAGAAAAAGATAATGTTTTATAACGAAGATAACCGAGTATTACTACGACCAATATATAAGAGCAAAGAACAACGAATCCGGCATAGCAGAGAGCTTCCGTAAGCAGGAGTGTTTTATTGCTATGAATCTCGGCCAACTCTTTAAAAAATGGATATACCAGTTCTATCAGTACCATTCCTATTAAAAGAGATGTAAAGAATAGAATTAAAAATTCGATAGAGAAAAGTGCCAATAATCCTTTATAAGAGGATCCGCAAATTTGGCGCAAAGCCAATTCCTTTTTACGTGTATAGATCCGGGTCACGAACAGCATCAGAAAATTAAACAGGGAACAAAGAATAACCAATCCTCCTGCCAGTGAAAACAAAAGGATATGATTAAACTTTACTTCCGTAGGGGTTCTCGGTGATTCATAACGTAAGGAGGTTAAAGGATTTACTACCAATGAAGTGAGAGGCATACTGTCTTCTTCTATCTTCGTCTCCCTGAGTTTCTCTACAAATTTGTCAATATTGGTATTGGGGTATAATTTGACAAAAGTTTCGTGTGAGAGAGAAGCCCAGTTATTTCTGCTGGAAGGACTTGCTATTAGATCAAAAGGTATATTACTGTGTCCGGTCCAGCCATTTACAACTGCGCAAATTTTCACCTTTTCTTCACTGTCCACAATATCCAGTTCTTTGCCAATAGGGCTTTCATTACCGAATAATTTTTTAGCCAGCGCTTCTGTGATAGCCCACTCCTTGTTGTCTACCTGAAGGAAGTGGCTATTTCCGGACAATATCTTTATTCCGAATAAATCCATGAAGCTTGAATCAGCACTAATCCAATTTGTCTGAATTTGTACTCCGTTGGATACAAGTTTATAATCTCTGAGATAGATGGCACAGGATGCTTCAATCTCAGGAAGTTTTTGTTTTAAGGATGCCGCCAAGGGTTTGGGCGTATCTGTCAAGCCTCCGTTACTAATGAGACTTTTTTGCCGTACCAGATAAATCCGGTCGGCATCTTTGTGAAATGAGTCATAAGTCATTTCATAATGAATCCATAGAGTCCCCAAGGCAAAGCAGGTAAACCCGATTGCCAGACCGAAGATACTGATAAATGATTGTGATCGGTATTTCAGTAAATTGCGTATTGCTATTTTAAGATAATGTTTTAACATATCTGCTTTATTCTGATTTAACAACTACCGCCGGATTTTGATTGGCTGCTTTCCAGATTCGCCAGCCGGTACATGTGATAATGAGCAAGGCCAGTGCCAGCCATATTACCGGATAAATCCAGAAATCGATACTTGTCTGGAGTACATAGCCTTCTATCCAGGGTTTCATGATGAGGTAACCGATAGGGAATGCTATAACGGATGCGATCAGTAACAAGAACATGTATTTCAATAGGAACGTTTTCATGATATGACCGGTTTCCGCTCCGTTCACTTTGCGGATGGCTATTTCTTTCCGGCGTTTTTCACAGTCGAGGGTGACGAGTGAGAAAACACCGAACAGGGAGATCAATACACAAACCAGGGTGACGAAATCCAACATCATCAGCAATGCGTTTTCCGATTTAAGGAACTTCTCATATTCTTCTTCCATAGATATTATGCTATAATGGATTACGTTTGGATTCATCTGTTTGATCAGTTGCTCGATCCGTTTCTTACAAGAGTGCCAGTCGCAATTCTGATATTGGAAGATAATATCGGAGGATATGGTTGATCTGTCTTCCAGGGTGAACATCATCGGTTTGGCTGGAATGGTGGGCGGAGCGATATAGAAGTCTTTGACGATGCCTGTGATTACTTTTTTCTGAAAACCCTTACCGATAGGATCATTCATATTCATCTGTAAGGCTGCTGTTTCATTTATTATCATACTTTTATCATCTGAAGGGAATGTTCCTTTCAGCAACTGCAGACCGTAAAACTTAAAGTAGTCTTCGTTGCAGTCTATAATTTCTAAAGTGACAGTAGAGGTAGAATCTGTTTTTCCTTCCCATTCATTGATTGTCTGATAAGAACGGGCATTACGCGGGAGTAGTCCGGGTAAATTACCCGGAACGATCGTTGCAATATAGGGATTTTTAGCCAGTTCGTCTTTAAGACCGTCAATCTGCGGATAAACCCGGATTGTTCCGCGGTTTGTACGTTCGATCCCCAGGTCCGTATGGTTCAAATAATGTATCTGTTTCATCAGGATAGTAGAGCAGAAGATAAAACCGATACTGATGATCAGTTGTAATACCATACTGACTTTCTGGAAAGTGTTTTGACCTTTTCCGTTCGATGAACCTTTTAGGGCTGCGTTCAGGCTTTTCTTTCGGGAGTAGTAGATCGGATATAATGACAAAATGAATGAAAAGGCTGCTACAATGCCGGAATAACTGAGTGCTTCCAGGTAAATGCTTGTCTTATCCGATTTAATATCCGACAATTCCTTGAAAGTCGGTATTACCAGTTCCAGTAGGATCAGTCCGAAGAATATTGCAAAAACCAGAGTGATCAAATACTCGGTAGAAAACAACATCAGTAATTCACGATTGGACGAACCGTTTACTTTGCGTAGAGCTATTTCTCTGTCACGCATCCGAATACGGGTGATAAACAAGGTCAGATAGTTGAATAGCGAACAGAGAATGACTAATCCGCCGGCCAGGGCGAAAAGCCGGATATGTTCATATTTAACTGTTACTCCCTGATTGGGGCGGTCATACCGCATGGCTGTAATAGGGGTAGCTACGCTTTTCTTTACTACGATCGAGTTCTCCGTTTCATAGGTATGTTCATATAACTTTTGGATAAACTTCTGTGCGTCGACGCCTTTTTTCAGTTTTATAAAAGTCTGGCACATACTCGCATGCCATTCCGTCCGGTTATCTCCCGGTGAAAAATTATCGACAATTTCGTATGGAATGTTGGAGTGCCTGCTCCAGGATTGGATAACGGCGCATATTCGTTTTTTCTGCCCGTATATTTCTATTTCCTGTCCTAGCGGATTTTCTGTCCCGAAAAGTTGTCGGGCAAGTTGTTCGGTAATAGCTATTTCTTCGCTGTTTTCTGTGAGAAAGTTATGATTCCCGTTCGTTACTTTGAGTTTGAACATATGCATGGCAGCCGAGTCAATGCCCATTTTAAAAGACCGGTATTCCGTACCTTTATATCTGACAGTCGTTCCCCATGCTTGCATATTACAGGCATCTTCTATTTCGGGGAAAGTCGCCTTCAGATAACCTGCCAGTGGGTAAGGTGTAATTTCGGACAAGCCGTTATTGGTGGTATTTGATTCAGGTCTTATCAGATAGATCCTGTCGGCACCGTCATGGAAGGTATCGTAAGTCTGCTCGTAACGTATCCACAAGGTAGACAGGGCAAAACAGGTAAAACCGATAGCCAGCCCGATGATGCTGATGACGGATTGCGATTTGTATTTCAACAGGTTGCGTATCGCCAGTTTGATATAATGTCGTAGCATATTCATAATATTTCTGTTTATTCGGATTTAATAACTTCTGCCGGATTTTTACTTGCTGCCTTCCATATTCGCCAATATATGCAAGTGACTGTGATCATGACAAGAGATATAAATAATATCAGGTAGATCCAGAAGGGGATTGTTGTTTGTATAACGTAGTTTTCCAACCATGCTTTCATGATCAGGTAACTGATAGGTAACGCGATGGCTGCTGCCACACAAAGTAATAATAAGTATTCTTTGAAGAACATGCGGACGATTGTTCCGACTGACGCTCCGTTTACTTTACGGATAGCGATCTCTTTCCGGCGTTGTTCGCAGTTAAGAGTGACCAGCGAGAAGATGCCGAAAACGGAGATAAGGATACAAACTATGGATACGAAGTCGAGTAGCTTGATCAGGGCATTTTCCGATTGCAGGAACTTATTGAACTCTTCCTCTGTATTATTTAATCTGTAGAAGGTGAATTCCGGGTGTTTCTCTTTGATCAACGCCTCGATCCGCCGTTTGCATTCTTGCCATTGCCCTTCACGGAAAATGAAAAGGAGATTGCCTCCGGAGTTAATAGACCAGAACAGTTCTTGTACTGTAAATACCATCGGTTTTACGGGGATAGTAGGCGAATTTTTACAGAAATCGCGTATTACCCCGATGATCTGTGCCCGGGTAGAGTCGCTTTTGAGGAAAGATTTTCCGATCGGATCTGCCCAGCCAAACAGACGGGCGGCCGTTTCGTTGATCATCACTTTTTCTTTCTGGTCGTCATCCCTTAACATAGTGCCTTTCAGTAGCTTCAGATTATAATAATTACATATTCCTTCGCCACTGGCAATCGTTTCCAAAAGTACTTCATCGGCAGACGCAGGCTTATCATCCCATTCTTTCACCGGTATATAGCTTGCTCCGTTTTGGGGAATGAAAGAGTTGTGATTACCCGAAAGGATTTCGGTAATCATGGGGATTTGCTTAAGTTCTTCCCGCAGACTGGCTTCGGACGATTTGGTACTGAATGTGATGGAGGCCCTTCCTACCCGTTCCACTATACGGTCGGTATGTGATAAATGATGTATCTGTTTGATCATCACAAGCGTGCAGAAAATGAATCCGATACTGATAATAAACTGTAAGACCAGGAAGAATTTCTGGAAATAATTCTTTCCTTTCCCTTTTTCCGTTCCTTTTATTGCTGCATTCAGCGATTGGCGGCGGAAATAATGGATAGGAAGCAGTGAAATAAGGAACGACAGTAATGCTACGAAAAGGGAATAACCGATAGCTTCCAGGTAGATTCCGTTTGTCGTCGTTTTTATTTCGGATAATTCCCGGAAAGTGGGTAGTATCAGTTCTATCAGTAGCATCCCGATAAATATAGCAGTCAATAGCGTTAATACATATTCTATAGAAAATAACTCCATCAGGTGTTTATCGGAAGAGCCGCATACTTTGCGTAAGGCTATTTCCTTTCCGCGCATCCGTATCCGGCTGACGAACAGAGTCAGGTAATTGAACAGCGAACAAAGGATGACCAGACCGCCCGACAAGGCAAACAACAGGATGTGATTGAATTTGATGGTCGCTTCCCGGATGGGATGGTTGTATCGCATCTGTATGATCGGGGTCAGTACGAAATGTTCCAGTTTGGCGTTATCTTTTTCAATAGTATGCCCATATATCTTTTTACGGAAAGCCTTGATGTCCGCCTCTTTCCTTAGCTTAATAAAAGTCGTCCATCCGCAGGCGTACCAGACCGGGATCGTATAATTGGCTCTTACTATTTCAAAAGGCATGTTTGTATGAGGCTCCCAGGCTTTGACCACTGCACAAATGGGACTTTCCTGGCCGTATATGCTTAGTTCTTTCCCTATCGGGTTCTCTTTTCCGAATAGTTTTCCGGCAAGTTCTTCTGTGATGGCTATTTCTTTACTGCCGTTAACAAGGAAATTGGTATTTCCGCTAACCAATCGGATCGGGAATATTTTCATGGAGGCGGAATCCATCTGGATCTCATAAGATTGGTAAGTGATCCCTTTGTATTTGAATTCCATTTTACTGTCCGACACGTTACAAGCTTGTTCTATTTCGGGAAATGTTTCCTGTAGATAGGCTGCCAGGGGGGAAGGGGTGACTGTGCCTAAACCCTCGTTACTGTTTTTGTCTTCGTTGCGGACCAGAAAAATACGTTCCGCATCCTCGTGAAAGTTCTCGTAGGTCATTTCGTGCCTGATCCACAGAGTAGCCAGTGCAAAACAGGTAAATCCCATCGCCAGGCCGATAATGCTGACGATCGATTGCGTTTTGTATTTTAATAGGTTGCGTATAGCAATCAGTAGGTAATGTTTTAACATGGTTTTAATTGTAATTGTATATTGAAAAATACAAAAGATGTGCCAAATGGGTAACTTGTTAGTAGCTATGCTGTTATCGGTTGTGGGGTGTTGGGAACTGTGTGTGTATCCGCACGAATTACGTTCGTTTGCGCACGGTGTTGTGCGAATGGTACGGAATAATTAACGTATCCTTCCATCTACTTTGCCGTAGAAAATGTAAAGCGGATTGGTTATATTTTATAGTTTTGTGGTTTATAACTCTATAAGTATGCAGATACCCGTATCACGATATATCTTTTTAGTGGCTTTTTGTTTGTTTGCCAGCCTTCATATGCAGGCTCAGTTTCTGGATTACGGCTCCGATCCGGCACGGTTCAAATGGAACATTGTCAAGTTGCCCCATTATAACCTGGTGTATCCGCTGGGTAACGATTCGATGGCTTATAACTACGCCCTCTATCTGGAAAATGCTTATCCGCATTTGCAGAAGACGATCGGGACAGGGATGCAGAAGAAATTTCCGGTGATTCTCCATCCGGCCAATATGTCGTCCAACGGATTGGTTTCGTGGGCGCCGCGCCGTATGGAACTGATCACGACGCCTTCCTCCAAACTCGATGGGGTGAGCTGGGACAAACATCTGGTGCTGCACGAGTCGCGGCATGTCCTCCAGACAAGCAAGGTGATGCGTGGCTGGTTCAAACCTTTATATTATATAATCGGCGAGCAGGCGGCGGGTGTTGCTGCCTTTTTCATGCCGAGCTGGTTCCTGGAAGGGGATGCTGTCGGAACAGAGACTTCCATGTCGAACGGCGGGAGGGGGCGGTTGCCGGAATTCAGTATGCCTTACCGTGCCCAGATGCTGGGAGAAGGAAAGAATTACTCATTCGATAAATGGTATCTGGGTTCTTATAAAGATTATACGGGCGATTATTATGCATTGGGTTATAACCTGACTTCTTTTGCCCGCCACCGTTTCGGGGCGGATATATGGGATAAGACGACCACCCGGTATGTGAACCGCTTCTTTGCCATTCCGATGTTCAGCAATGCCTTTAAGCATAATGCCGGAATAAGTATTGACGGACTGTATAGTGAGACGTTCGACTTTTTGCGTGACGAATGGAGGAAGATGGACACTGCTGCCGTTATTCCTGATTATCTTTCGCCGAAACCCGGAAAATATACTTCCTACCGTTATCCGCAGGCGGTGAACGACTCGACGGTTATTGCCGTTAAATCAGGTTTGCAGGATATCAATTCGCTGGTTTCGGTAACGAACGGAAAGGAAAAGCGATTGTGTTATCTCGGAACGATCAACAGCCGTTTGAACCTGGCCGGCAACAAGGTGTACTGGACAGAAATTGTCCCGGGCCTGCGTTGGACACATGAAAATTATTCCGTTATAAAACAATATGATTTAGAAACGGGAAAGGTGACGATACTTACTCCCCGTGGGCGTTATCTGGCTCCGGCTATCGACAAGGACAACCGGACGGCAGCCGTTTCCCGTTTTACGGTAAGCGGTGAAAACCAGTTGGTGCTGGTCGACCTGGCAACGGGAAAGGAACAGCGTTATTTTACTGTTCCGGATAATGCCTTCATCAAAGAGTTAACTTACGATGATAATGGAACGATTACTGCCGTAGCCGTAACCGCTACCGGCATAAGTCTGCTGCAACTGGATACGCAGACCGGTGCATGGAGTGAATTGCTGGCAACCACTTCCGTAAATATTACCGCTCCGCTTTGGAGCAACGGTAAACTGTTTTTTGAATCGGGAGCCAACGGAACTAATAATATCTATTATCTGAATCCGTCGGATACAGCCACTTACCGGTTGACATCTGCCCGTTTCGGGGCTTTCGATCCGGCTTTTACTCCCGCTAAAGACAAACTGCTTTATTCGGATTACCAGGCAGACGGGTATCGTATCGGTTCTTTGGCGGTGGATAGCCTGGAAGCGGAAAAGGCGGACTTGGGCGATCCTTATCATTCTCCGCTGGTTACTTCGCTGGTTGAACAGGAGCAGTTCAATCTGGATTCAGCCAAACTGACTCCTATCGAGTTTAATCCGCGTCCTTACCGCAAAGGAGCGCATACGTTTAAGTTACATAGTTGGGCCCCCTTCTATTATGATGTGGCGGAAGCGATGAATACGGGGGCTGACGATCTGAGTACGATCGTGAAACCGGGCGTTATGGTCCTTTCGCAAAACACGTTGAACACGGCTATCATGCAAGCTGGATGGTATTACAATAAGGGTGAACATCATGGCAAATTATCATTTACCTATAAAGGTTGGTTTCCGGTCATCGATATCGCTGCCGATTATGGCGGTAAAGCATTCGATGTAACCTGGGTGACCAACGACAAGGATAAGGAAGTGGCACAGGCGGCAACCGTAAGACGTACCTTGCTGGAGGCTGAGGCGCGTGTCTACCTTCCTTTCAATCTTACCCGCAACCATTATATCCGGGGAATACAACCGACGGTTGCCTATTATTTTACCAACGACAGGTATCAACAATATGAAAGCCGTACATACAGCAATTTCCAGTATATCCTGCCGGAAGTATTGTTTTACAGTTACCGCCGGAAAGCCCAGCGTGATATCCTGCCCCGCTGGGGATATCAGTTGCGGTTGCAGTATCTCCAGTCTCCTTTCAATAAGGAAAACTACGGAAGCCTGTATGCCGGACGCCTGACGACTTATTGGCCGGGTATCCTGCGTAATCACGGATTGATGTTGCGTATGGGATACCAATACCAGAGTGTGGACAATAAGACCCTGTATTTACCCAAACATTTGATAGATAAGCCTCGCGGATATAATTTCATGTATCAGACCCGTCAGCAGATTGCCTTTAAGGCTGATTATGCTTTTTCTGTCTTTTCACCGGATCTCAGTCTCGGGCAACTAGCTTATATCCGCCGCCTGCGTGCCAACCTATTTTACGACCTGAACCGTAACCAGGCTGCCAAAGGTCGTGACTGGACAACACAAAGTTCATTCGGTACCGACCTGATCTTCGACTGGAATGTCTTCCGGATGAGTTTCCCGCTGACAACCGGCGTACGGTTGATACAACCGATCGATTATGGCAAGTTCCAGGTCGAGGCACTGTTTTCTATCACATTTTAGAGGATAATCGTCTGTCTTTTCCCTTTCCATTGGTAGCCGCAGTCAGTAAAAATAGCTGCGGCAGCGGTTGGAAACAAATGCAGCAGCCAACGGGAATAGGTGCGGCAGTAAATATAAATGGGACGGGGACTGAAAAGACGCGGGGCAGAAAGGGCAGACAAAAAGCCATTTTCAAAAACTTCTAAAGAAAGTGTTCCTTGTTCCCTTCAAAAGAAAGGAACAAAGGTACATGTTATTAGAAAGTTTGCAAAAAAGGCTTTTTGTCTGCCCTTTCTGCCCCCGTTTTTTTAAAACGGTATTATCAGTTTGTTTTTATTTGAGCTTAATGCTTTTATTATCAGCTGTTTTGTGAAATATCCCGACTCGTATCCCTACTTTTTACAATGCGTCTCTACCTGGTTTTACGTGCGTTTTAAGGAGGAACAGTGCCGCTATTTTTGTTCCTTTTTGTACCTCAAAATGGTGTTGATTAACATTTTTTTTAGGTCAAATCAGGCACATTTTTGTCCCGGATTAGCGTATTTGTTCTTTCTTTTGCTAATCGTAAAACTTTGGTAATATGCATGTTATGTATAGCTGGCTATTCCGTCTTGATAGCTTTTGCCGGGTTTGTCCGTGCCGCTTTTCGGATTTGCCAGATCAGGGTGAGCAGGGAAATACCTGCGGTGATCAGGAAAGCAATAGCGAAAATCCACCAGGATAACGGAGCTTTATTGGCAAAGTTTTCCAGGTATTTCGTGATTGCCAGCCAGGAAAGAGGAGTGGCTATCAGGAAAGAGAAACCGAGTAGCTTGTAATATTTCCGCAATAACAAATTCATGATGGCTCCTGTCGTTGCCCCGTTCACTTTGCGGATCGCTATCTCTTTGTAACGCTGTTGAATGTCGAAAAGGGAAAGGCTGAATAATCCCATCGAAGAGATCAAGATGGAGACGAGGGTAAAAACGGAATAGATCCGGGCAACCAACCGGTCCTTTTCGTACATGGCACTGATCTCGTCTTCTACAAAAGTGTATTCAAATTCTCCTCCGATAGTCTTGTCATGGAGTTCTTTCAGAAGTTTGATCGCTTCCGACCGGCGTCCGGGGACAATGGATGCCATGAGTTTCCCAGGATAGTATAGTTCATTCTGCACATCTTTGAAAGTCATGATGACGGGAAGATTACGCTGGGAGAGATGCACTACCTGAAATTCGGGAGTAAAACCTTTTACCAGAAGCGAACTGATGCCATTATACGAATCTTTTTCCAGTTCCGTAGGAGGGATTCCTCTTTTACTGAATAATTTTTTGGCCGTTTCATTCATCAGGATTTCTTTTTCGCTCTTCGGAAAGCCGTCTGCGGAAACTGGTATTTGGTATAAATCAAAGAAACTTTTATATAGTTTGACATGAAGTACCTCCTGCCATTCTCCTCCGGGGATGCGCATACTGACCTTATCGTAGTTATCAGTTGGTAATTCATACGGACTTTCTCCATAGGAGAACGACTGGAACAGAGGGGATGCTTTGAGTGTTTCCTGTATGGCGGAGGAAACGCTTTCAGTCTGTTTCTGTTCTTCTTCACCATAGAACATCTTTGAAGAAGGACGTATAAACCAGGCTTTTATAATGTCTTTAGTCCGGTATCCCAGGTCTGCATGCAACATGAAGTGCAGTTGCTTCATAAAGAAGATGGATGATATGATCAGGCAACAAGTGATAACATACTGCACGACCAGAAACAACGAACGGGTAGCCATCTTGTTTTTTCCGGGGGTGACTCCCTGAAGTGAACGGATGGTTTGCCGGAAGCTATAGTTGAAAAATGGATATAACGTAATAATCAGTGGAAGTCCCAGCAAAAGAATAACGGTTAATATCATATTGAAAGAAGAGCCGACGGTGGCAGTGATACCTAACTGGTTTTCTTGTATCGGCAGGGTGATTTCGATAATCATCCAACTGAGAAAAAGGGAGATGGTTGTCAGTACCAGATTCTCTGCGTATAGCTGGATGAATAATTGTGCGGGTCTTGCCCCGAATACTTTTTTCATTCCCAGTTCCCGGCCTCGTTTAATGATAACGACCGAACTGATATGGATAAAGTTGAACAGTCCGATCAATAAAAGCAAGATCGCAACGAATGAGAGGATTTTCAGGCTGTCCGGGTTTCCCTGGCGGAACGTATTTACTCCTTTGTCGACAGCTTTGTCCATGTATAGTTTATCCAGTGGGATGACCCGGAAAGAGAACGTTTTTTGGGCGGCTTTATGGTTTTCTGCTTTGAGTTTTTCGTTAATGCGATCCGCATCGATACCGGGATAGGCTAAAGCAACACTAAAGTAATTAACCGGCGGCCAACGCCATTGCAGTTCTTTAGATATCAACAGGTCGAAGGTCAAAGAACTGGGTGTCTCCGTTTCTCCGATAATTCCCTGGACGGTCAGTATATTTCCGTTATAGTCGACGTTCTTACCGATCGGATTTTCTTTACCGAACAGTTTCCGGGCGAATCGGTTTGTGATAACGGCTCCTTTAGGGTCGGCCAACAGTTGTGTACGGTTCCCTTCTACCAGCGGAAAATCCAGTATCTGAAGGAAAGCGGTGTCTGTAGCTAATACATGTGCTTTGAATTTATTCTCATCTACCTGTATTTCGACATTACTGAGGGAGACAAAGGAGGTTTTTTTCTCTATTTCCGGTATATCCAGGGGATTGATATAGTTCTTTTTCAGGACTACATTATCTGTTGTAAACAAAAGAGGTATCCGTTCGCTGCTTTCCCACTGACGTACACTCAGATATATCCGCTCATGGTTGGTATTGAAATGGTCTGTTGTCGCCTCACTATAGACATACCGGCTGATAATGATCACACAGGCCAGGCTTAGCGCCAAGCCAAGGACATTAATAACGGTGTATAAACGGAAACGCATCAGTGAGCGTATGGCTAGTAGGATGATTTTCATATACATTGCTTTTATTGTTTACGATCCCTAAACAAGCTTGTTTGCGATGCCTAAACACCTTTGTTTGTGATGGGCAAACAGGTGTGTTTAGGCATCGCAAACAGATTGTCTTATTCTGCTTTTATGGCTTCCGCCGGATTGGTCCGTGCCGCTTTCCGTATCTGCCAGATCAAGGTTGCCAGCGATATTCCGGCAGTTATGAGCAGGGCGACGGCGAATATCCACCAGGAGACGGGTGCTTTGTGGGCGAAGTCCTCCAGATACCGGTTGATTGCCAGCCAGGCGATGGGCGAGGCGATGAGGAAGGCGATGCCTAAAAGTTTGTAATATTTTATCAACAACATCCGCATGACGACGGAGGTAGTGGCACCGTTCACTTTACGGATGGCTATTTCGCGGTACCGTTGTTGCACATCAAACAAAGACAGGCTGAATAATCCCAATGAAGAGATCAGGATGGCGATGAGGGCAAAGACGGAATAGACTACCGTCAGTTGCCGGTCTTTCTGATATAGGGCCTTGTGTTCGTCTTCGATGAACGAATACTCAAAACTACCTCCGAACAACTCTTTATGCAGCTCTTCCAGAAAATGCAGAACCTCCTGCTTGTGTCCGGCTATCGGTATTACCAGAAGTGACTCTTCGGGATTGCTTCTGTGAGGAATAATGATGGGCGGGTTAGTGAATTTACCCCAATGGCCCGGTGTGAAGTCTTTGACAACCCCCAAAATACGATATGGAGGATTGCTGTCCATATCTGTGCCGCTTGAAAACCAGAGCCGTCTTTCCGGTTGTACATCGGTCGATTGGATGTCGGTGATGCCCAATAGCTTTTTCCCCGATTCGGTGAGGTATAAACCGTAATCTAAATCCGGTTCTTCTTTCGGGTCGATTGCTTTGCCTTCTATTACCTCTATATTGAATAGGTTTAGCCAGGAGGGGGCAATAAACGTGAGGGTAAACTCTTTGAACTCTCCGTCGGATACCTTGAATTTGAATCCACCGCTCATTTTGTCTTTGATCGGACTGGGACCATACGTCCACTTTTCAATCAACGGGGAAGCGTCCAAGCGTTGTTGGATGACCTCTCTTAGATGCTTTTTGCGTTCACGCTCTTTCTCCCAGTCTTCCCTGCTGATGTTATTAATTCGTCTTGGTTGAAAGAATCGGGAGGCAATGACATCTTTGATACGGAATCCAGGGTCGGCATCCAGCATGAACTTCAATTGCTTGATAAAGAAGAGCGAGCAGACAATCAGCGTGATGGTGATGATGTATTGGGCCACCAAGAACAGCTTGCGCGACACCACCGACCCCCCGTTGCGGTTGACCGAACGAAGGGAAACGATCGGTGCTTCGCGGCGATACCTTATGAAAGGCATCAAGGTGGTAAACAAAGGAAGCAGGAATAGAATCCCGCTATTGAGCAATAAGTCGAAGGTGCTATTCGTAACGAATGTCAATTCCATTTGATTCTGTACCAGTGGACTGGCCACTTCGATGAACACCCAACCTAGCAGGATGGCAAAAGCCATCATCAGCACATTTTCCAAGTACAATTGGACGAACATCATCAAGCTACCGGCACCGAATACTTTCTTCATCCCCCATTCGCGCCCTCTTTTCAGTATAACCACGGAATAGATGTTGATGAAGTTGAAGATGCCCACTAGGAGTATCATCAACGCTACCATCGACAAGACATAGATATGTGTCGGGTTGCCCAACCGGAAGAAGTGGTTCTCGTAGTTGTTCCTGTTCAGATACACTTCCGACAGGGGATACAATTGGTAGCGGACGCTATATTTCCAATGTTTCATTAACATGAATTGGTTGTATTGCCGGTTGATCTGCCGGTAATCGGCTTGCGGCTGGAGGCGAACCAGATGGTTGCTCATGCGCTGCCAGTCAGACAATTGTTCGGAAATCACCAAATCGAACTCAATACTGCTAGCTGTGGCGGGTACCCCAATCACACCGGTTATAGTTACTGTTTTTCCTATGGACAAGCGTAGTTGTTTGCCTAATGCACTCTCGTTGCCGAATATCTTTCGGGCGAGCATTTCTGTGATGACAGCCTCTTCCGGCTTGGACAATGTGTTAGTACCGACTAACAACGGGTAGCGGGCGATGTGGAAGAAGTTACTGTCGGCAATTAGGGTTTTACCCAGATATTCGTTCTCGTTGTACCAATAGCTTATCTCCTCTTCCTTTCGTATTTTGCTGGCACATTCCACGCCCGGATGTTCAAGCAGGCTATTGAATGTCTTTTCTTTATTGGGATTGGAGATACCGCAATACATGATCTCGCCCGGGTGCTTGTCGTCTTCGCAGATGGTGGTAAACACCCGATCCAGATCGGGGTAAAAGTGGTCGGTCTGCCATTCGCTATACACATAGCGGCTTATGATGATAAAGCAAGTCAGGCTTAAAGCCAAACCTATGATATTTACAAACGTGTACGTCCGGAAACGCAATAAAGGGCGTATGGCCAGTATAAGTAGTTTCATGGTAAATGTATTATTTCAAAATCAATTCTTCCGCGTCGCCAAAAGTACTGTATCCGGTGACAATAACCTTATCGCCTGCTTGTAATCCGCCGGTGATCTCATACTGCTGCGGGTTCTGTCGGCCGATGCTGATGTTTACTTTGCGGGCTTTTGTCCCGGTCTCGTTCAGCTTATAGATCCATTGGCCGCCGGTCGTCTGGAAGAAGTCGCCGCGCGGGATGACCAGCGCCTCTTCGGGTTGTCCCAGTTCAACCTGTACGCGGAAGCTCTTTCCGATGCGGACATTCTCGGGTGATTCTTCGGTAAAGACAAGATCCACATCGAAGTTACGATCTTTTACTTCCGGTACGACCTTGGTGATGCGTAGCGGATATTTCTTTCCCTGCCAGGTGATGGTGGCGGGAAGGCCTGTCGTGATACGGTCGATATAATATTCGCTGAGTGACGTATGTATCTTGAACTGGTCGAGTACCTTGATTTCGGCGATGGCTTCGGTGCTTTGCACCTGCTGGCCCGGAGTTACCTTGACAAAACTGAGTTGTCCTGCCAATGGGGCGCGGACGATCAGGTTCTCCATGCGTTCCTGGGCGCGGTCGTATTTCTTCCGTTCACGTTCCAGGTCATTCTTCATCAACTCACGGCGGAGGATGGTGGCAGCGCTGTCGTGGCGCAGACCTTCTAGTTGCAGGGCGGTGCTTTGCGTTTTATATTCGAATTCATCCCGCTGTACTTCCAGTTGCGCCTTGCTCTTTACACCCATGCGGAACTCCTCTTCATCGAGGGCGAAGCTCTTTTTCAGGCGGTTGAGTTCATAGGTTGTCTGTAATGTTTGTTTTTGCAGGTCCAGGCTTTTCTGTTCCATTTCGATCTCTTTTTCCTGGAAGGAGATCAACTGCTTTTCCCATTCGTCGCGCTGGTCGTCGATGGTACGTATCAGGTCCGGATTGGTCAGGGTAAGGATGGTGTCGCCCTTCTCCATCATCGTACCTTCTTCAGCTACGATACGTTCGACGCTACCGGCTTCACGTGCGTTTATCTTGATGGTGAGGATGGGTTGAACCACGCCTTCCACATCCACATATTCCATGAATTTATCGGCTTGTGCTTCGCCGATGATGAGGTTATCCGCTTCGGTGCGCAGTTTTCGTCCGCCTGATGCAACGATCGATACATACACCAGAAGGATGACAAAAGCGATACATCCGGCGATATGCCAGCGGTAACGGTAATATACAGGTTTCTTTTCAATAGGTCTGTCCATTATTTATTTCATTAATTGTTCATAATCGAATGTCAGTTCACGATTTTGTTCGAAGTCGTAGCCGGTCATGCTGCGCAGACCGTAGTACAGGCTCCAATAATTATATAAGGCTGTTATATATTCTCTTCGTGCCCGGTCCTTTTCGCTGATGGAGGCATTGAGGTCGAGGATAGTCGATTTACCCAGCAGGTACAGTTTTTGGGCAACATCGTTCCTGCGTTGGGCGGTCTGGTCGGTTTTCTGTGCGATCATCACTTTATCAGCCTGCAGGTTGAACTGTTTGACCATTTTGATGACATTCAGTTCGAAGTCGTTGCGTGACTGCTCCACCTCGGTATATACTTTGTCGCGGTTGCTGAGGGCAACTTTTACCTTCCCTTTACCGACACCCCAGTCCAGGATCGGGATGCGTATGCCAAGGCTGACTAATTGTTGATCCAAAGGGTCCCGGTAAGCCTCTTTCAGTTTTTCGTTTGTCTGCGTCAAGCCGAATTGCATATAGAGGTCGGCTTTGAAGCCGCGGGATGCTTTTGCCTGTGCTACGGCACTTTCGCTTTCCAACCGGCGGCGCTGGAGGTATTCCGGTTCCGGATTATTCTCGTAAGCCAGCTCGAGCGCTTGCTTTACTTCCACATTGAAACGGGGGATTTCTTCGTTTAAACTGGCGATCAGTTCCGAAGCATTGGTGATACCCAGGTAGCTACGCAATGATTGAATACAGTCGTCTACTTCAATACGCGCGTTCATCATATTAGTCTGTTCGGTCAGGAGGTTCAGTTCCAGTTGTAGCATTTCATTTTCAGTGATCGTCCCGATATTATACCGTCCCTGGGCATATTGATAGAGGGTATCGGCATTTGCGTAATTATATTGTGCGATTTCCCAGTTGGTCTGTGCGGTGGCCAATTGGAAAAACTGTTGGGTTGCCTGTGCGGCGACCAGTTCGAGTGTTTCTGTCAGGTTCTTTTTTGATTCGGTATAACGGAGAGGTTCGATTTTCCGATCCCATTTGAACTGGTTGTATCCGAACAGGTTTTGTTCGTAGCCGAGCACGATGGGAGTGGTGTTATACGAACTTGTCTTTTCCGAAAACAAATCGAGTCTTTGCAAGGCTGTTTTCACGAAAAGGCTTCCTCCGGTGAATGGTATATTCTGATTGATCGTGAGTCCGGCATCCACCATCAACTGGTTGCGGTGTACGAAACTTTCGCCTCCGTCGGGCAAGGTCACCGAACTGATCGACCGGTTCAGTGAAGGACTGGAGGTGAAAGTCAGACTGGGTAGCATGTTTGCACGATAGGAACGCCAGTTCCAGTAAGCCGCCCTGAAAGAATGTCGGGCAGCGATGGCCTGTGGAGATTGTTCCTGGGCCATGCGTACGGTCTCAGATAAGGTGAGGCGTAGCGTATCCTGCGAGTAAGCCGGGAAAGCGGCCAGTGCAGCAAGGATTATCGATAATATGTGACTTCTCGTATGTTTCATATATTATTAAAAACAAATAGTATGCCATGTTTTTAATATCTTGAATATTAGACAGTAAGTAGTGCGTCCGTTTTTGTGATCAGTGCGTCAGCGCACAAAAAACGTTCGTATTCGCACGCCCTGTTTATTGTTTTAATGCTTATCTTTACCCCCACATATTTAATATACGCATACGATATGAAACAAGGGAAAATACTGATCATCGACGATAATGAAGATGTGCTTTTTGCACTGAATCTGCTGTTGGAACCTTATGTAGAGCAAATCCGTGTGACCACACAGCCGGAGCGTATCGAGCATTTTATGGAAAGTTATGTGCCAGATGTGATCCTGCTGGATATGAATTTCCGGAGGGATGCCATTAGCGGACAGGAAGGTTTTTTCTGGTTGGAGAAGATAAAGAAGGCGGATCCGGATGCCGTTGTCCTTTTTATAACAGCTTATGCCGATACGGAAAAAGCCGTGCGTGCCATCAAAGCCGGTGCGACGGATTTTATCCCTAAACCCTGGGAGAAAGAGAAGTTGCTGGCCACCTTATCTGCCGCCTTGAAACTTCGTGAAAGCCGTACGGAAGTGCGGTCGCTGAAACGCCAGGTAGCGGCTCTGGAGAGTTCGGATGAGGAAGGTTTCGAGATTATCGGTGAGAGTAATGCCATGCAGGAAATCTTTGCAACGATCGAGAAGTTACGTCATACGGATGCCAATATCCTGATCCTGGGGGAGAACGGAACAGGTAAGGATCTTGTTGCCCGTGCCCTGTATCATCATTCGCCGCGTAATGGACAGGTCTTTGTGGGTATCGACCTGGGAAGTATTCCCGAATCGCTTTTTGAAAGTGAACTGTTCGGTTATGAAAAGGGGGCCTTTACGGATGCCCGCCGTGATAAGCCGGGGCGTATGGAGGTGGCAACCGGCGGGACTTTGTTTCTGGACGAAATAGGGAACCTGAGTATGCCGATGCAGGCCAAACTGCTTACTGCGATCGAAAAGCAGCAGATCACCCGGCTGGGGGCTACCCGTCCGGTTTCGATAGATGTCCGCCTGATCTCCGCTACCAATATGAATATTCGTGCAATGGTGGAGGAGGGGACTTTCCGCCAGGACTTGCTTTACCGTATCAACACCATCGAACTGCATATTCCTCCTCTTCGGGAGCGTGGTAATGATATCCAGTTGCTGGCGGATTATTTCCTGATACGCTATGCCCGTAAATATAAGAAAGAGATAAAAGGTTTATCCCGCGAAGCCCGGAGCAAACTGCAAAACTATAACTGGCCGGGAAATGTCAGGGAGTTGCAACATGCCATCGAGCGGGCAGTGATCCTTTCCGACGGATTGATGCTGAAACCGGAGAATTTTATGCTCCAGCCTTCCGTTACCAAAAAGAAAGCGGAACTGGAAGAACTCAACCTCAG
Organism: Parabacteroides sp. ASF519; assembly: GCF_000364265.2. Classification (NCBI taxonomy): domain Bacteria; kingdom Pseudomonadati; phylum Bacteroidota; class Bacteroidia; order Bacteroidales; family Tannerellaceae; genus Parabacteroides; species Parabacteroides sp. ASF519. Next base: position 1,362,790 of record NZ_AQFV02000006.1, read on the forward strand.
CATTCTGGAGAAAGAAGCGATCGAACGTGCTTTGCGGCGTGCCGACGGGAATGTGACCCGTGCCGCCGAGTTGCTTGGTATTACCCGTTTTGCCCTTTATCGGAAATTGGATAAGTTGGGCCTATGAAACGGTATACCATCCTGATAAAGATCGTCCTGATCGTTATATTGTCGCTGACAATTGCATTCCTGATACTGAAAAGCCTCTATTTTACTTCGGTAATGATGAGCGCTATCCTGATCGTATTGGCTTTCTCTTTGTATCTGGACCAACGGAAAACGATTCGCCGGATGGAACATCTGATTGCGAATATTCATTACGGAGACCTGAATCTGTCTTTTCCGGTTCCTACTTCCGGAGGGGCGGAAGCCGAGTTGACTCGTTCGATGAATGAGGCCCTGAATGCTTTTCGTTCCCGGCTTTATAATTCGGTGGTGGCGGAGGCTGAGACAGAAGCCTGGCAGAAACTGATCCGCGTATTGACGCATGAGATTATGAATTCGATAGCCCCTATTATTTCCCTGTCGGAAACGGTGACGGAGCGTGCCGAATTAAACGGAATGAACGAGCGTGACTACGCAATCATGTTGCAAGCCATACAAACGATTCACCGTCGGAGCAAAGGGTTGCTCGACTTCGTGGAGAACTACCGCAAACTGACACGTATACCGACTCCTACCATGCAAATATTCCCGATATCTGTTTTATTCAGCGATTTGCAGAAACTGGTCCCGGCTGACGGTATACACGTTGTCTATTCCATCCGCCCGGCAGAATTACGGTTGTATGCAGACCGGAGCATGATCGAGCAGGTTCTGATCAATTTACTGAAAAATGCCGTTGAGGCGTGCTGCGACAGTGAATCCCCTGAGATTCGTGTAGAGGCTTTCCGGCAGGATGGTATGCCTGTGATAACGGTTTCGGATAATGGCAGCGGGATTGTTCCCGAGGCTTTGGATAAAGTTTTTGTTCCTTTCTTTACTACGAAACAAGGAGGATCGGGTATCGGTTTAAGCGTTTGCCGTCAGATATTGAATCGTCATGGGGGAAATATAACCGTTACTTCGGAAATGGAGAAAGGGACGGTGTTCACCCTGCAATTTCCGGGTACACGTTCCATATAACAATAGTCTACAAAAGCTCTGTTATCTTCTTTTTCAGATCGTTGGGTTTGATCGGTTTGGCTACGTAGTCGCTGAATCCGCTTTGTTTCACCCGTTGTTCGTCTTCGGCAAAGGCAAAAGCGGTCACGGCTATGATGGGGATAACGGTATTATCTTTGCGTATCTCTTTCGTTGCCTGGTATCCGTCCATAAGCGGCATTTTCAAATCCATGAGGATCATGTCCGGATGATATTTTCTGTATAAGTCTACTGCTTCCTGACCGTTCCAGGCATGTACCAGGTTGTATTCCTTGAGGATTGCTTTTATATACGTGTAGTTGCTTTCGTTGTCTTCGGCAATCAGTAAGGTTGACTTTTTATTGTTATTCTCAGTAAAGGCATTATTCTGTATTTCTATTTGTACAGGTTCTGCCGCAGCAACGTGCGATTCTTCAATAACCGTATCGGGTAGGGTGAACCAGAAAGTCGAACCTTGTCCCAGTTCAGATTCCACGCCGATCTCTCCTCCCAGCTTCTGTACGATCATCTGGCTGATAGACAGTCCGAGCCCGGTTCCCTGAGCGAAACTGTCTAACTTGACAAAGCGCTGGAAAACGCTGTCTTTGATCTTTTTATCGATACCGCATCCGGTATCGGAGACAAAGAATAGTAATTTGCCGTCCTTATGTTGATAGCCGAAACGTATTCCGCCTTCTTTGGTGAACTTGATGGCATTGTTGATAAAGTTGGTTATTACCTGCGACAAGCGGTTCTTGTCTGTCCGGATGATGCAATGAGACATCTTTTCGATAAATGAAACCTGCACGCCTTCTGCTGCTTTCAGGCGGGAGGTCTGCTCTATATCACATAATAACTGATTGATATCGACATCTGAATAAACAAATTCGAGCGTATTGGCCTCGATCTTGGACAGGTCCAGAATATCATTGATCAACTGCAACAGGAGTTCATTATTGTTATTGATAATATTGATGTATTCTTCGCGTTCCTCCAATTCTTCGGTCATGGCAAGCAGGCCGGAGAAACCGACAATCGCATTAAGCGGCGTACGTATCTCATGGCTCATATTTGCAAGGAAGGCCGATTTCAGGTGATCCGATTCTTCCGCTTTTTCCTTAGCCAGTCTCAATTCGTTCTCAGCTAGTTTCTGTTTGGTGACATTTTCTTTCTTGAATACTACCCCCAAAAGATTTTCCTTAGCATCGAGTATCGGGTTGGCAAATACATGTGTATATTCACCCGGGGCACATTGCTTGACGAGCTCAAACGGTTTCCGGCTTTCCATGGCGGAAATCAGTGCACATTCATCGCAGAATGGTTTTTGCCCGTCTTTAACTAGGCAACAGTTTCTAGGACCATATTGCGGACTGCAAGGCATTTTTATCTGATTCTCCCATTTGACCGAATAATCCGGTTTGATGAAACGGATAGAAGACTGTATGTTATTCATAATAATAACATTGTCTTTCTGCAGGTCCATCAGTTCGTCTTTCAACCGGTTGGTTCTGAACAGGAAGAACAGGATCATTATCAGGAAAAGCAACAATACGCATGCAACGATCAGCAGGATCTCAAATCTGTATTTGATAAACAGATTGCCCTCCACATTGATCAGCGTGGAATCGGCAGGCAGACGGTCTCTTTCTATATTGAACTCTCTTAGTTTTTTGGCATCGAAAGTATATCCGTTGGGAATACTTACTGCCTTCATCTCTTTTTGGAGTACTTTCTTTGTTTGGATATCGATAGCCTGTTTGGCAAGATCTTTACCGATGGAACGGTATTTAGGCATGTAACCGCCTATTGCCCAATGGCTAAGTCCGATAGAAGTCAGTGTAATAGCCGGAAGATTCGGGTTACCTGCCATCATGGTGTAGGTTGCGTTACCTACATAATACCCGTCGTTTACATCTACACGCCAGGTTCCCAGTAGGATTACGGTTTCCTTTGGAAGTCTCTTTATTTGTTCGACAATGGTGTAGATATTATTTTTCCGGCCGTCCAGTAGTATGAGATTCTGGTCCGGAAACTTCTTCATTTCCTTTTTTACCAGTGCTTGCAAGGAGATACCTCCGTAGCTGTTATCCGTTATTAAAGCAAAATGTTTTGTTGCGGGATAAAGATTCAAAGCCAGTTCTATATTCTTTTTTATATCATAATTATAGATAAAACCAGACAGATAGAATCCGTTGTCTATGTAACTTTGGATATCGATACTCTCCGGGTCCCAGTCTGCCATTACGGTATTGGAGTCCGGCAGAATAACTGCATTTCGGCTAACCATCCCACACAGGATAGGAATATCTTTTAGGATCGGTTCATCCTGCGACAGGTAAGAAGACCATCCTTCCTGGCCTAGAATGACTATGGCCTGCGGAGTGTTCTCGTTGTTATATTTTTTTAGCAAGGTTGCCATTTTCCCTTTCCATAAAGGAGCCTCCGGCAAACTTTTACAGTTCATGTTTTCTATGATGACCGGAGCTGTACCTCCCAGACGTTTGTACTCCTCCATGAATTCGGAGATATTTTGCGTGGTATTACGAGTATCCGGGTTATAGGAGCTGATAATAAGGATCGGATGGGTGTCTTCAGCATGGGCCGGGATAGACATAATAAGACATACAAGTATGAATAGTATTTGTATGTGGCATATAATATTTCTTAGAATCACTTTCAACATTGATATCTTCTCTGTTACTGTCTGTTTCCCGGCTACAAAAATAGGAATTATTTGTGATCTATGTAGAACTATGGTCAATAAAAACAGAAGAAAATCAAGGGTATTATATTTCTATCATGATTCCTATACTGGGCAACATCGTTCCCGTCATGCGTTCTACCGGCTTCAATTCATATCGTTGTTCGCTTTTTGGGGCATCGGGGTTCAGTATTTTACCTGTTTTTATATAGACGTCCTGTTCTTTGTATTTCGAATTAAGTACGTTCTGAAGATCGATATAGAATCCGAGCATTACTTTTTTCAGATAAAATGTTTTATCTATGCGCAGGTCCAGCTGGGTGAATGGTTTCAGGCGTTCGCTATTGAAGCGGCTGTAGTCGTAATAGAGACTGCCGCTGGCATCCCAGGCTTCCACATAACTGCTTTTCTCCACATCGTAAGGCGTGTATGGTGCGCCGCCTACTACCCGGAGTTTGGCGCCTATGTCCCAGTTTTTGGGGAGTGAATAGGTGCCGCTGAAGGTGAACAGATGTTTGTTATCCCAGGCGGAAGGAAGGTATTTACCTGTATTTCTTCCGTCTTTATATTCACTGCGGACATAGGTGTAGGAAGCAATGAAAGTGAGTCCTTTGTAATTATACCAGCGTCCCATCAGTTCCATTCCGTAAGCTCGTCCGGTAGCGGTGGAGGTGACGGCTTCATTTCCCAGAACACCGTAGTCGGTTCCTTTCGAAGCCAAAGGAATGCTGTCGATGACCGACATCGGATAGCGGTTATAATGTTTGTAAAACCCTTCGGCTGTGAATTTAAGGAAAGAGGAGGGACGATATTCCAGTCCCAGTCCGGCCTGGTCGCTGCGGATATATTGAAGGGCGTTTCCCTTGTTGACATAATTCCCGTCGTTATCCTTAAATCCCATAACGGTGTACGGAGGTAACTCATAGTAACGCCCGGCGTTGGCATTCAGGTAGATATCGCCGGCTATCCGGTAAGACAACGAAAGGCGTGGCGAGAGTTGGTCAAGCATATTCTTCATTTTAGATGAATAATTGTTGGCATCGGCACGAAGTCCCAGCGAGGCGGTAAAACGCTCATTGTCGCTTTCGTAGATGGCGGTGGCATACAATCCCCATTTCCAGATTCCCAGGTCGGTCTGATAGGTGATCTCACGGGGAATAGTGGTAAATTGTTTCTGGAATGTATGGTTTGTATACTCCGAATAATCGATGTTGCCACCTGCCTGGAGTTGTATGTAAGGGAGGCGGAAGATATTTTCGCTACGGAGTTTGTTCTCTATCTCGTCCGAGCGGTAATTGAGCGTAAGATTTTCCGGCATGCTTTCGTCGTTATCCCGGTATTTGATGTTTTTGTTGTTCATCTGGCTACGGCTGACGATAACTGAATAGATGTTTTTCCCGGTATAATGCTTGTAGACGGCTCCCAGGGTATAGGTCTTTTGTTTTACAACCGGCAGGTAAGCCAGGATATATTGGTTCTTTTCGCTCATATCTTTCATCCCGGTATTCAGTTTCATATCATCTATGGCTCCTAATCCGAGAAAAGTGAGTTCGTTTTTCTTGTTGAAAGCATGTTTGATCTTGAACTGGGCATCGGTGAAAGTCGGCAGGAACGGCAGTCCGATCATGTCGAACAGAAATTGCAGATATGAACGCCTGATAGAGACCTGGTAGGTTGTTTTGTCGCCCATCGGTCCGTTAACCGACAGTCCGACATCGGAGGCTCCGACCACCCCGCGCAGGGAAAACTTTTCTTTATTCCCGTCCTGTAGTTTGAAATCCAGCACGGAGCTCAATGCATTCCCTCTGGCAGCGGGAAATGCTGCCGAATAGAAGTTTACTTCGCGTATGAAATCAGGATTAATGATTCCGACCGGTCCGCCCGAAGCGCCTTGTGTTGAAAAGTGATTGATATTCGGAATTTCTACTCCATCCAGGAAGAAACGGTTCTCGGAAGGGCCGCCGCCTCTTACCATCAGATCGTTCCGGAATGCAGCTGTGGAAGCGACTCCGGGAAAAGATTGTACGACACGCGATATGTCACGGTTACCTCCAGCACTCTTTTCTATCTCTTTGAAGCCTATAACGCGCAGTCCGAGCGGACTTTCGGCTGTTTTACGAAATGGGGAAGCCACAACACTGACTTCCTGCAGGTTTTCGCTGCCCGGCTCCAACTCGATCGGGTAAAATATATCTTTATTGGCAACGCGGAACTCGGCGGTTACTTCCGGCTTATATCCCAGGAAGGAAGCCTGAAGACGATAACTGCCGGGGGCGACTCCGGTGATCTCGAAATTACCGACGGAATCGGTTGCTGTTCCTTGTGTTGTGTTCCAGATCACCACTGTTGCGTAAGGCACCGGTTCACCACTTGCAGCTTCCTTTACGATCCCTTTTATGGAATAGCTTTTCTGGGCCTGCATGAACTGGATGCAGGCAATAAATAATACCAGGAAGATATATGCTCTTTTATACATCGCTATCGGTTTTTTGGCAAAGATACTATAATATTAGGGAAGGATTGGTTCTAATAGGATATGAACTGTAATTATTGCATCATTACCGGGCGCATATTAGGATTCCCCAAGTTCTTATCCGGTGAAGGATGGAAATATCATATATTATGATACTGCATTTTCATATATTATGCGAATTAAGTATTATAATATATGAGAAAGTAATATCACAATATATGATACTAATGTTCTTAGTATAGGGGTGACTTTGCCTGAAATAGGGTTAATGCATGCCTCTGCCTAACTCTGTTTAATTTTCCTTACCTTTGCAGTCAAATGCAAGTATAGTAGTGCAGAATCAGATGAAACGGGAATTACAGCAGACGGCTGACGGTAGCCATACATTATTTATTCCGGAGATGGATGAACATTACCATTCGGTAAACGGGGCGGTACAGGAATCGCGCCATGTATTTATTGAAGCCGGATTGCATCATCAGGCAAAAAAGGATATCACTGTTTTTGAGATTGGTTTCGGGACAGGGTTGAATGCTTTCCTTACTTTACTGGATGCAGAAGAGAATAATCGCTCTGTGAACTATTATTCCATAGAACTTTATCCGCTTGGAGCCGAACTGGTCCGGGCGCTGAATTACGGCGACGTGATCTGTCCGGAAAAGAAAGAATGGTTTGAGGCCCTGCATGTTGCCACCTGGAATGAAGCTGTAAGAATAACCGATCGTTTCACTTTGCATAAAATACAGGGAGATAGTAATCACTGTGAATTGCCGGAAGAAATAGACCTCGTTTATTTCGATGCTTTTGCTCCGGATAAGCAACCGGAAATGTGGAGTCAGGAGATATTCGATAAATTATATGCGCATATGGCGGAAGGAGGAATCCTTACCACCTATTGTGCCAAAGGAGTAGTCCGCCGTATGATGCAGAAGGCCGGGTATTCCGTTGAAAGAATACCCGGCCCTCCGGGAAAACGCGAAATGCTCCGCGCTATAAAGTCTTCATTATAGAAGTGCGTCGATTTTAGCTACGAAAGCCGATTTCTGTGCTGCACCTACTTGTTTGTCTACTAATTTCCCGTCTTTAAAGAAAAGAACGGTCGGAATATTGCGGATACCGAACTGGGCAACGACATCGTTGTTGTTGTCTACGTCCATTTTACCGATTGTAACCTTACCTTCGTATTCGGTAGCCAGTTCGTCGATGATCGGACTTACCATGCGGCAGGGGCCACACCATTCAGCCCAAAAGTCAAGGACCATAGGCTTGCCTGCGTTTACTAACTCTTCAAAATTTGCATCTGTAACTTCTAGTGCCATAATTATATATCTAATTTAAATTGTTCCCTTTTGAGGTGCCAAAAGTAGTAATTCTTTCCACACCGTACAACTTTACCCGTTAATTTTGAAATCAATAGTTGAATTCTCCTGCAGGAACTCAATCAGCTTGCCTGTTACGTTTAACCGGATATTCTGTGAGAAGAAATTTTGTGAAATATTGTGTTCGCCATCTACCACTTTGAAATATAACAAGCTCTGTCCCGGATTGTTTTTGATGAGCACAGATAATTCATTGACTGTAGGCTCGTCGAGATCGTGGATCGGCAGAGTGATACTGATTTTTTCGATCAGCTTATCCTTTTCGTCCTGCAACAGGCGGATGGAACCGATATTGAAATCGAGTTCGTTTTCGTTCCAGCGGCGAGGCTCTACGCGGGCTGTGATGAGCAGGTACATACCGGGTTTGCAATATTTGCTGTATTCGATATAGTTATTACCGAACAAAGCGATCTCTCCACTGCCGGTGAAATCTTCTATTTTAACTACTCCGTAAGGCTTTCCTGTCTTGGTCATTCCCTCACGGAAATCGGTTACGATTCCGCCTAACAACATTTCGCGCCCTTTCAGGCTTTCCCGGTCGTTGATCTCTGCCATGCCCGTATTGCATACGTATGTCAGAACGATACGATATTCATCCAGCGGATGGGCGGAGAGGTAAATACCTATCAGTTCCTTTTCTTTATTCAGGCGTTCCAGATCACTCCAACGCTGGCAAACCGGAATTTCGGGTTTGGCAATGGCTACAAGCAGGTCATCGCCGCCGAACAGGGAGTTGGCTGCTGAGTTTTTATCCATCTGGAACTTATTGCCATAACGCACCAGCGTATCAAGAAAGACTTCGCCTTTGCCTGTTTCTGCAAAGAATTGTTCGCGCTGGATACCAAAATTATCGAAGGCACCGGCCAACGCAAGCGATTCGATATTTTTCTTATTACATGCTGTCAGGTTGACGCGTTCCACAAAGTCGAAGATATTTTTATACGGACCGTTTTTCTTCCGTTCCTCGATGATATTCAATACGGCCGATTCACCTACGCCTTTCACGGCGCCTAGCCCGAAACGGATGTTCTTGTTTTTATCTACGCTGAACTTCAGGATGGATTCGTTGACGTCCGGTCCTAATACCTGCATACCCATTGCTTTGCATTCGTCCATAAACTTCGTGATATCGACGATGTTGGACAAACTTCGGCTCAGAACGGCTGCCATATATTCGGACGGATAGTTCGCTTTCAGGAAGGCCGTCTGATAAGCAACCCACGAATAGCAGGTGGCGTGGCTCTTGTTGAAGGCGTAGGAAGCAAACTTTTCCCAGTCGGACCAAATTTTTTCAAGCGTTTTTGCCTCGTATCCATTATCCTGTCCACCTTTCATGAACTTCGATTTCAGGTGGTTCATCTTGTCGATCAACTTCTTACCCATCGCCTTACGCAGAGCGTCACTCTCACCACGGGTGAAGTTTGCCAGCAAACGCGACAGAAGCATGACCTGTTCCTGGTAGACGGTAATACCGTAAGTGTCTTTCAGGTATTTCTCCATGACCGGTATATCATATTCGATCGGCTTGCGTCCGTGTTTACGGTCGATAAAGTCGGGGATATAATCCATTGGTCCCGGACGATACAGGGCATTCATGGCGATCAGGTCTTCGAACTTGGAGGGTTGAAGCTCTTTCAGGTATTTTTGCATACCTGCCGATTCAAACTGGAATGTACCGGTCGTTTTACCGTCGCAATATAATTTATAAGTTGCCGGATCTTCCAGGCTGATATGGTCGATATCGAGTTCGTGTCCGGTAGTCAGGCGGATGTTTTCAATAGCCTCTTTGATGATGGACAACGTTTTCAGTCCCAAAAAGTCCATTTTGATCAATCCGGTTTCTTCGATCACCGAACCTTCGTATTGAGTAACCAGCATTTCCTCGCCGGTTTCTTTATCTTTTGCCGTACTGACAGGCACGACGTCCGAAATATCATATCGTCCGATGATGACACCACAGGCATGTACACCGGTATTACGCACGTTGCCTTCCAGCATTTGTGCATATTTTAATGTATCGCGTGCCAACGGATCGTTACCGGTCGCTGCTTCTTTCAGTTCAGGAACGTAGTTGATCGCATCTTTCAGTTTGAACTTCTTCATATCCGGTATCTTATCCGGTACCAGCTTAGCCAGACGGTTCGATTCGGAAAGCGGAAGTTTCTGTACACGGGCAACGTCCTTGATGGCCGATTTGGTAGCCATTGTACCGTAGGTAATAATATGTGCCACACGGTCAGCTCCGTATTTTTCCGTTACCCAACGCAATACTTCGCCACGACCGTCATCGTCGAAGTCGGTATCGATATCGGGGAGGGAGATACGGTCCGGATTCAGGAAACGTTCGAACAGCAGGTCATACTTAATCGGGTCGATCTTTGTGATTCCCAGGCAGTATGCAACTGCCGATCCGGCAGCCGATCCACGTCCCGGTCCCACCGATACGCCCAATTCTTCGCGGGCAGCGGCGATAAAGTCTTGCACGATAAGGAAGTATCCGGGAAAACCCATTGTCTTCATGATGTGTAACTCAAAGTCCAGACGTTCCCTGACTTCATCATTCAGGTTGTCTCCGTAACAAACCTTTGCACCGTCGTATGTCAGTTTTCTCAGGTAGTCGGCTTCCAGCTTGATACGGTATAATTTATCGTATCCGCCGAGTTTCTTTATTTTGTCTTTGGCATCTTCTTCGCTTAACACTACGTTGCCGTTTTCATCACGGGTGAACTCTTCGAACAAGTCCTGTTCCGAGAATTTTTCGCGATATGACTCTTCTGTCCCGAAATCTTCAGGGATGGCGAAGGTTGGCATGATAGGACCACTGTCGATGGAGTAGAAATCTACTTTGTCTGCTATTTCAAGCGTGTTGCTGAGTGCTTCCGGGATGTCTGCAAAGATGGCATTCATCTCGGCTGTCGTTTTCATCCATTCCTGCTTGGAATAACGCATACGTGTCGGGTCGTCCAGATCCTTTCCGGTACTGAGGCAGATCAGGCGGTCGTGTGCTTCGGCATCTTCCTGATTAACGAAATGGACGTCGTTGGTAGCGATCAGCTTGACATTATGTTTGCGGGCGAGTTCGATCAGGACCTTGTTCACTTCCTGCTGTTTGGGATACGTGGTGCAATCGGCGTTCGGGTCGTGTGTTTCGTGCCGTTGCATTTCCAAATAATAATCTTCTCCGAACAGTTTTTTGAACCACAGGATGGATTCTTCTGCTTTATCTATCCGATCATGCATAATATGCTGCGGTATTTCGCCACCCAAACAAGCGGAACAGACAATCAGGTCTTCGTGATATTTCTCCAGTAATTCATGGTCGATACGCGGACGGCCGTAAAAACCTTCTGTCCAAGAGATGGAAACCATCTTGATCAGGTTTTTGTAGCCTTTTAGGTTTTTAGCCAGTATGATCAGGTGGTAACCGCTACGGTCTTCCTTCGCTGTTTTGTTATGCCTTCCGTTGCGGGCGCAATAGCACTCGCAGCCGATAATCGGTTTGAATATCTTTTTCTTTTCTGCTTCTATCAGAGACGGAATCTCCTGCAGGCGTGCCTGCTCTTCGGTGGAAAGAGCTTCTTTCCCTTTGAGGGCTTTCTGTTCTTTTTCCAGGTCTTTGATGGCTCCAAGCGGTTTCCCGTTCTTCTTGGAGACCTTGTTGAAGAACTCCTTTATACCGAACATATTACCGTGATCGGTAACAGCAATGGCGTTCATGCCGTCTTTTTGTGCCTTGTCAATCAGTGCATCGATCGAGGCTTGTCCGTCCAGCAGCGAGTACTGGGTGTGGACGTGTAGATGTATAAATGGTTCCATATATAATTGAAAAAGCTTTTATATTTTATCAAACAAAGGTACAGCTTTTGTTTGAATAATGTGAATGTTTAGAAATCTGTTTATGAGGGTATCCTCTAAAATAAAATACCATACAGGAAAACATCTGTTAAAATCATAGAATAAGTATCATCATTAGAAAAAAAAACTATCTTTGCTCATGGAAAAGAGGATATAATATGAAAAAGATAGGATTGGTAATAATATTAGTGATGTTGATGATTGTGCCGGCTACAGCACAGATCACTTGGGGTGTGCGTGGTGGCTTGGCTTATTCGTCGCTGGTGCAGAAAATAGACAACAATTATCAATCGGGCGCCCGTTTCGGATTTAGTGTAGCGGGACTGGCTCAGATACCTTTATATAAAAGATTGTCGCTTCAGCCGGAAGTCGCTTTTGTGCATCAGGGTGGTAATTACCTGTCAAAAATCTCAGAAGGAGACGGTACGGATTTAGCTTATCCGAAAACAAAATGTAACTATTATTCTATTCTTGTGCCTGTAAATCTGGTATATACCTTTCAGTTTACCGATGTTTATTTCAGTGTGATGGCCGGTCCGGCTGTCGATTTCTCTCTGTTTGGAAAAATGCGTACTAAGAATGTGGATAGCGATATCGTTTTCGGACAGTCAGGCGAAGCCGATCTTAAAACTTTCGACTTGGGGGTAAACCTTGGGTTACAGGTAGAATATTCGAATTTCTTCTTCTCCGTATCTGCCCTGTGCGGAACACTCGACCGCCGTACCACCAAACACGACGGCGAATCATCCCTTTATCAGAATAATGTAACATTCTCGTTGGGGTATTATTTCCGCCGGTAAATTTTTTCAATTAAAATAGGAATTAGGGAAAAGCATAACTCTCCGGCTATTCCCTTTTGTTGTATATCTTCTGCTCATAATCGTTTGGATGCGAAAAAGATGTACAAATGTTTTGTATTTCGAAGAAAAGCCGTACCTTTGCAAGCCGAATATTATCAAATTGTACTAAGGGTTTAGTTTCTAGCACATTATTACGTCAAGTGTCCGTAGTGATAATGATAGCGAAAAACTAGGCGCTTGTTTTTTAGAGTTATTAATTAATTAATTTATTAAGCAGTGGATACTTTAAGTTTTAAGACCATTTCTGCAAACAAAGCAACTGTAAACAAAGAGTGGGTCATCGTTGACGCTGATGGACAGACTTTGGGACGCCTTTGTGCAAAAGTAGCAAAGCTTTTGCGCGGCAAGTACAAACCCAACTTCACTCCTCATGTTGATTGTGGTGATAATGTAATCATTATCAATGCAGATAAAATCGTTCTGACAGGAAACAAATGGAACGATCGTATTTATTTGAGATATACCGGATATCCCGGTGGACAGATCGAGTACACACCTAACGACTTGATGAAGAAAGGTGCCAGCCATCTGTTCAGAAAAGTAGTAAAGGGTATGTTGCCTAAAAACCGTCTGGGTGCTAAGTTACTTGCTAACTTATATGTATATGAAGGAACAGAGCACAAACACGAAGCTCAACAGCCTAAGTCAATCGATATAAACTCACTTAAATAATAACTATGGAAGTAGTAAATGCAATAGGAAGACGTAAAGCAGCAGTTGCTCGCGTATTCGTTAGCGAAGGAACGGGAAAGATAACTATCAACAAACGTGATCTTGCAAATTACTTTCCTTCTACAATCCTTCAGTTCATTGTTAAGCAGCCGCTTGCAAAGCTGAATGTTGAAGAACAATATGATATCAAGATCAACCTTGATGGTGGTGGATTCAAAGGTCAGTCAGAAGCTGCACGTTTGGCTATCGCTCGTGCTTTGATCAAGATTAATCCGGAAGATAAGTCTGCCTTGAGAGCAGAAGGATTCGTAACTCGCGATCCTCGTTCTGTTGAACGTAAGAAACCGGGTCAGCCAAAAGCTCGTAAGAGATTCCAGTTCAGCAAACGTTAATGTTATTTGTGAGTTTCTTACAAGGACAAAGCGTTTAGTATCTAAATTGTCGGGATTTCTTTTGCATGCAGACATGCCGGGGAACTACCTGATAGTTGAAAATTAAACAGAAAGTAAACGATTTAAAAAGAAAAAAATGTCAAGAGTTAATTTTGATCAGTTATTAGAAGCTGGTGTACACTTCGGACACTTAAAAAGAAAGTGGAATCCCGCTATGGCTCCTTATATCTTTATGGAGCGCAATGGTATTCATATCATTGATTTATATAAAACAGTTGCTAAAGTAGACGAAGCAGCAGAAGTAATGAAAAACCTGGCAAAACAGGGCAAGAAAGTACTTTTCGTTGCTACTAAAAAACAAGCAAAACAAGTTGTCGCTGATAAGGCTGCTTCAGTAGGTATGCCTTACGTTATCGAACGCTGGCCGGGTGGTATGTTGACTAACTTCCCGACTATCCGTAAAGCCATCAAAAAGATGACTACTATCGATAAGATGACAAAAGACGGTACATTTGATAACCTGTCAAAAAGAGAAAAACTTCAGATCACTCGTCAGCGTGCTAAGCTGGAAAAGACATTAGGTTCTATCGTAGACCTGACTCGTCTTCCGTCTGCTTTGTTCGTTGTTGACGTGATGAAAGAACATATCGCAGTTCGCGAAGCCAACCGTCTGGGTATCCCTGTTTTCGGTATGGTTGATACTAACTCAAACCCGAACAACATCGACTACGTGATCCCGGCTAACGACGACGCTACTAAATCAGTAGAAGTTATCTTAGGCGCTATCTGCGAAGCTATGAACGAAGGTTTGCAGGAACGCAAAGCTGAAAAGATCGATACAGAAGCAGCAGGTGAAGGCGAAGGCGCTAAAAGAGAACGCAAAGCTAAAGCTGCTGTAAAGAAAGAACGTACTAAGAAGGAAGACGAAGAAGCTTTGAACGCTAAAGTTGCCGACAAGTACGCTAAGGATATCGAAGAATAATTCAGTTGACAATTGCCGGTTGACAATTGACAATTAGAATATAAATACAATGGGCAATTGGCTTTTGACAGTAAGAGATTGTCAATAGGTAATTGTCCATTGTTCGTTAATAAAGAAGTAGAAAGAGTATAAACATTAAATAAGAAGGAAATAAGATTATGGCTGTAACTATGGCTGATATTACCAAGCTGCGCAAGATGAGTGGAGCTGGTATGATGGACTGCAAGAAAGCGTTGACCGAATCTGATGGCGACATCGAAAAGGCAATGGAAATTATCCGTAAAAAAGGACAGGCTATCGCCGCTAAGCGTTCAGACCGTGACGCTGCAGAAGGTTGTGTGTTAGCAAAGAAAGATGGCGGGTTCGCCGCTGTTATCGCTTTGAAATGCGAAACAGACTTTGTTGCTAAGAACGAAGATTTCGTTGCTTTGACTCAGGCTATCCTGGATGCTGCTGTGGCTAACAAATGTCAGACTTTGGATGAAGTAAAGGCTTTGCCTATGGGTAAAGGTACTATTCAGGACGCTGTTACTGACCGTAGCGGTATCACTGGCGAAAAGATGGAACTGGACGGTTATAATGTGGTAGAAGGTGCTTACACTACTGTTTATAACCATATGGGTAAAAATCAGCTTTGTACGATCGTTGCTTTCAACAAAGAATCAGAAGAAGCTGCTCACAACATCGCTATGCAGATCGCTGCCATGAATCCTATCGCTATCGATGAAGCTGGTGTTCCTGAATCAGTAAAAGAAGCTGAAATACAGGTGGCAATTGAAAAGACAAAGGCTGAACAGGTACAGAAGGCTGTTGAAGTTGCTTTGAAGAAGGCAGGTATCAATCCTTCACATGTAGATAGCGAAGACCATATGGAAAGCAATATGGCTAAGGGCTGGATTACTGCTGAAGACGTAGCTAAGGCTAAGGAAATTATCGCAACTGTTTCTGCTGAAAAAGCTGCTAATTTACCGGAACAAATGATTCAGAACATCGCTAAAGGTCGTCTTAGCAAATTCTTGAAAGAAGTTTGCTTGCTGAACCAAGAAGATATCATGGATGGCAAAAAGACTGTAAAAGAAACAATGAAGGAAGCAGATCCTGAATTGCAGATTCTTGCATTCAAACGCTTCACTTTGCGCGCTGAATAATTTTGCGTTAGCAGAATAAAATAAAATAAAAAAGGGGCTTCGATTATTTCGGAGTCCCTTTTTCTATATATAAAAGTTTACTTTCTCTTATTTCAGTTCAGCCAAAGCCTCTTTGATACGTTTGATGGCTTCCACGATGTTTTCATCGCTGGTAGCATAACTCATACGGATACATTCGGGAGCACCGAATGAAGTACCGCCTACGCAGGCAACGTGTGCCTTTTCCAGCAGATACATAGCCAGGTCGTCAGCATCTTTGATTGTGTTGTTTCCGTCAGCTTTACCATAATAGTAGCTACATTTCGGGAACAGGTAGAAAGCGCCTTCCGGCTTATTTACTTCGAATCCCGGAACTTCTTTAGCCAGATTAACGATCAGGTCACGACGGCGTTCGAATGCTTTACGCATTTCTTCAACCGGTTCCTGTGAGCCTGTGTAAGCAGCTTCGGCAGCTTTCTGGGAGACAGAGCAAGGACCTGAGGTGTATTGACCTTGTAATTTGTTTACAGCCTTCACGATCCATTCCGGTCCGGCAATGAAACCGATACGCCAGCCTGTCATTGCATATGCTTTGGATACGCCGTTTACAATAACGGTGCGATCTTTCATGCCGTCGACAGAAGCGATACTGTGGTGTTTGCCGATATAGTTGATGTGTTCGTAGATCTCGTCAGCAATAACGATGATATCTGGATGTTTTTTCAATACTTCTGCTAAACCAGCCAGTTCTTCTGCACTGTAAACAGAACCAGTCGGATTGGACGGAGAGCAGAGGATCAACGCCTTTGTCTTCGGTGTGATAGCAGCTTCCAGCTGTGCCGGAGTGATCTTGAAATCCTGTTCGATACCTGCTGTAACGATTACCGGTTTACCTTCAGCCAGTTTGACCATTTCAGGATAGCTTACCCAGAACGGTGCCGGAATGATAACTTCGTCTCCGGGATTAACCAACACCAGAATTGTGTTACAAACGGATTGTTTAGCTCCGTTCGCGCAGGAAATCTGTGTAGCTGCGTATTCCAACCCGTTTTCATTCTTCAGCTTGGTAACGATAGCATTGCGTAATGCCGGATAACCGGGAACCGGAGAGTAGCGAGAGAAATTGTCGTCTACCGCTTGCTTGGCTGCTTCCTTGATGTGATCAGGTGTGTTGAAATCAGGTTCTCCCACACTCAGGTTGATAACATCGATACCTTGTGCTTTGAGCTCATTGCTCTTCTGAGACATCGCCAACGTAGCGGAAGGCGATAAACTTGCTAAACGATCTGAAACTTGTGTCATAACACTGCTGTTTGTATAGGTTATTTTAAATAGTTGCGACAAAAGTAATTAATAATCGGATTCTTTGCAACAAATTGCTAATTATTTGATGTTATGGAGAACATGTCCCATACGCTCCTTTTTTGTCTTCATATAAAATTCATTATATTTGTTCGGAGTGACTTCGATAGGAACGTTTTCCACAATTGTTAAACCATAAGCTTCCAGGCCTACACGCTTGATCGGATTGTTTGTCATCAGGCGCATTTTGGTAATGCCGATGTGCTTCAGGATCTGTGCTCCGACGCCATAATCGCGTTCATCAGCCTGGTGTCCCAAATGCAGGTTGGCGTCTACCGTATCCAATCCTTCTTCCTGAAGTTTGTAAGCTTTCATTTTATCCATCAGGCCGATGCCGCGTCCTTCCTGGTTCAGGTAGACGATAGCTCCGCGTCCTTCTTTTTCAATCATTTGCATGGCTTTGTGCAACTGTTCGCCGCATTCGCAACGCATAGAACCGAAAATATCACCGGTTGCACAAGATGAATGTACGCGAACCAATACCGGTTCCTCTCCGGATATATCGCCTTTTATCAGAGCGATATGCTCCAATCCGTTACTTTTCTGTCGGAAAGGGATCAGGTGGAAATGACCGTACTGGGTCGGCATATCGACTTCTACACCTTTGTCAACAATGGACTCTGTTTTTAGGCGGTAGGCAATCAGATCCTTAATACAAATGATCTTGATATCGAACTTTTTAGCTACTTCCACTAATTGCGGCAGACGTGCCATTGTTCCGTCTTCATTGATGATCTCGATCAATGCCCCCGCAGGATAGAGGCCGGCCAGGCGGGCCAGGTCGACAGCTGCTTCGGTATGACCGGCACGACGGAGTACACCGCGTGAACGGGCTCGCAGCGGGTTCACATGTCCCGGACGTCCCAGGTCAGAAGGCTTTGTCTGTGTATCAGCCAGTGCACGGATCGTTTCGGCACGGTCGAACATGGATACACCGGTCGTGCAACCGCCACCCAGTTTGTCGACAGTTACGGTGAACGGTGTCTCGAGCATAGAGGTGTTTCTGGCAACCTGCATATCCAGGTCCAGCTCCTGGCAACGTTCTTCGGTGATCGGGGCGCATAATACACCACGACCATATGTCATCATGAAATTTACTTTTTCGGGCGTTATCTTTTCCGCAGCAACAATGAAGTCCCCTTCGTTTTCACGATCTTCGTCGTCAACAACGATCAGGAATTTACCTTCACGAAAATCTTCGATTGCTTCTTCGATGGTGTTTAATTTGATCTCACTCATATCTGTTTTAATTTTTAATTTCTAAGTTCCGGATCATATCTTCCAATTCGCGGCTTGTTTTTTGTACTACTTGTATATCATGGCGTAATAATTTACGCTGGTATGTAGCAAGCAAATAGACCGGAAGTCCGATCGGGAAAAATATACCGAATGCCAGTCCGATCTTTCCGTTGAGATTTGCATTCAGTTGGTTGTATCCGCCGATAACAGGATAATCCATCAGTTTGTTTAGTACCAGATTCTGATCGGAGTTACCCAGTTCTTCAATGATACCTTCCATTTCTGTAGCCAGCTGTTCTGCCGTATGATCCTTTCCGCCTTGTTTCCAGAAAGTGAAATAGTTCAACCAACGTTTATGGCTTTTGAGATATTCGGCGCAGTTTTCCGCCAGCTTATCCAGGCGCGGCAACATAGCTGCATAGTCCGGATTAAAAATGATTACCTCTTTTTTCTCCACCTTACGTCCGGCCCGTTTACCAATAAAATTCTTTATGGCGTTCAGATAGGTGTCTGCATTCAATATGACACTGTCATTAACAGCCTTATAAGTCAGGAAAATCCCTAGTGGTGCCAGAATAGCGGAACTCAGCCACATTCCTTCCCAGGCTTCCCATATACCGTCGCGTGCCATTTTAAATCCGATATTGTCTATAATATAATAGAATATAAACAGGATTACGGAAATAACGACCGGCATTCCCAGTCCTCCCTTACGGATAATTGCTCCCAGTGGGGCACCGATAAAGAAGAAGACCATACAAGCGAAAGATAAGGTGAATTTCTTATGCCATTCAGTCAGGTGGCGGCGTACTTTGTAAGCCTCGTCTCCTAATGTTGCAGCTTTGAAATAATAATCGGCCTTTACACTTTCAATGTTTGATTTGGCACGGACCAATAAGGCGGCTTGCCCGCTTGGTGCTTCGGCTTTATACAAACTATCGAAATTGATTATTTTGACCGGTTCGTTTGATATTTTGGTGAGAGAATCAGCGTCGTTTGCTGTTGCAGTATTGCCGGTTCCCGTTTCTGCCTGTTGGGATAACTCCCTTTTGGGTTTGGAGAATGTCTTTTTATAAGACATGTCATACACATTTTTGGAATTGATCGCCTTGATGCTGTCGAGCCGTACGGTCATGGAGTCAATAGAGGTCTGTAAATCCTTCAGCTGCTTACCCATATATTGGTTTTGCATAAAAGATTCATCCGTGCGGGTGAAGTTTGCATCGAAACCTATCAGAATATCTTTGGTGCTGAATGTCTCCCTGCGGTAAGGAACAGCTGTTTTCCGGTTGTTACTGCCTGTCTGGCCTTCGGACAGGTTTTCAAACGACTCCCCATTGAAAAGGGATAAGACCAGAAACAGCTTGTCCGCAGATGTTTTCAGTCTGCCAGAGTCTGCAAGGATCACACGTGCGTTATTGAAACCTTTGGAATAGTCATAGATCATGACATCTTTCAGTAATCCGGTCTGATTGTTTTTTTCTTTTACATATACATTATATCCCGTAATTTCCCCATAGAATACACCTTCCGGAATATCCAGTTCCGGCGACTTCTGGCGCATGGAGTAGAGAAGGGAATATAGTTTCACCTGTACGACAGGCATTGCATTGTTCTGGAAAAAGAAAGCGCCGATACTGATAATCCCGATTGTGATGATCAACGGCCGCATGATATGTATCAGCGATACTCCGGCAGATTTCATCGCCAGCAATTCCAGGCGTTCGCCCAGGTTGCCGAAAGTCATCAGAGATGCAAGCAAAATGGCCAAAGGTAAAGCCATGGGGAGGAGGAATAAAGCAGCATAAAAAAACATTTCGCCGAGCACAGGAATCCCCAGTCCCTTTCCCACCATGTCGTCTATGTACCTCCAAAGGAACTGCATGAGTACAATAAACAGACAGATACCGAAGGTCATAATGAACAACGGCAGGAAAGTCTGCAGCATAAATGTATATAATCGTTTTATCTTCAACATTGCCTATCCGGGTTGACGGGGCAAAAGTAGTGTAAAAAACGATAAGAACATTACATAATTCTCTAAAACAACCTAAATCCCGAGTGTACGTTTCAATTCATAGACTTGTGAGTCCCATAAATTGATTGAATCTTTCTTTTCATCCGGCTCGGCAAAGTCGGTTATTTCAAGAGCAGTTGCTCCGGTAAGTTCAACCGTGTGAATTAAAAATTCGAAGTAAACATTATCTTCTTCCTCGTCTGTCCACCGGTAGCGGATACTAATTTCCGGTTTTACCGACAAAACTTCAGCCTCCTGCTCATCCCTGTTCCACTTAAAAACATACGTGTTGTCATTGATCGTTACGTCATCAGCAAACCAGGCAGACAATCCTGGAGGGGTAGTGAGGTGATTCCATAAACTTCGTCGCGAAACTTTATCGAAAATGTATTCGATATGAAACTTCTCTTTTTTCATCTTTCATACAATTATTTGCGCAGCAAGTTACTCAAAAGATTCATATTTCCCAATATTATTAGAGTAAAAAAGCATCTAATTTTTAACGCCTTAGCTGAAAGCCCTGAAAAATAAAAGATTTTTTTTCGCAAAAGTGTTGCATAATATAAAAATAACCTCTACTTTTGCAGCGTCAATAAGAAAAGTTGACGACATGATGGCGAGATAGCTCAGCTGGTTAGAGCGCATGATTCATAATCATGAGGTCCCCGGTTCAATCCCGGGTCTCGCTACTGGAAACACCTCTTAATCGTTTGATTTTGAGGTGTTTTTGTTTTGTTGGGGTGTAAATAGGGTGTAAATTTCAACCGTATTGGCAATTATTGCAAATAGTCTAAAAAATATTTGGCTCTTTCTTCAACTTTGTCCGGTTTATATTATTCTAGCAGGTTTTTTCACAATATTGTGAAAAACCTGAAAAAAAGTTTTTTCAGCTACATAATCTATGTATCCTTCATGTACATATTGACCGACAAAAAACCTTCAATAGTATATTTATACTAAAGCTGATGATCTAACTGCCTGATTATCAATTTTAGGGCATTTTTCCCCTAAACTACAAAGCTATTAATTACGTTATACCATCATGAGTTTATGAAGCTGTAACAAGGTACATGATTCATTTTACTTCTATGATGTCAGCCTGTAATATATTGATATTCAGCATTGGTCATTTTTGACCTTTGGCATTTGATTAATTGATAATTTAATCTATTGCCTCCTTACCGTAATCTCACCGTTATTTATGACCCCAATCCAAAATTGGATTCTCATAAAACCCTCCGGTCGTATTACCGGAGGGGCATCTGAACGGACACGTTGGGTACGAAAGACCCCATCGTGCGAGAGTTCGTTATTTAGTTTTTATGTAGCAGTCTTTGTTTGTAGGAACAAATTATGAACTTCGTTTATGGCACTCTCTCCGATCATTTTACCTACGGCATCCATACAAGAAAGTAAGCCGTCTGCAAAAGATCCTCTTTCTTCTATGTGATCTATACCCGTTGTTTCATCAATTATTTGCGTTTGTTTCTCAAATAACACACTTGCTTCTTTCAATTTTATTAGTGCAATAACGAGGTCTGCATTAATCTTCACATCATTTGTTCTCATAATTGTTTATGTCAATATACTTGGTATAGGAGTGGCTGTACGTCATTACTCCATACCTCTTAATGTTTATTATTGATGATTATTTTTGTGGGTTCTTATGTACTCTGTTACGACCGCTTTACCAGATCCAGCAATCGCCCGAAACGATCTGGGAACCAAAGCGGCCATACGTCCTTTTGGCTACCTATCGAAAGGTTAACTCCAAATTCTAAACCGGCTTCTGTTATCTTGTTATAGGTTCTTTGTCCTCTCGTGTCAGATGGGACGGTAACGACTTCAAGATAGCCTTTTTCAACCAGTAGCTTGTTAAACGTTCTAGCCTTCATTTTCGAACCGTGCTCCCTCAATAGCTTGGTGGCGGATTTTATCTTACCGGATATGTATAGATCATAATACGGGTCCCTATCCCGTCGATTGGTGGTCAGGTCAATTTTATCGGCTGGAGCGTGCATAGGAACGCACACCGGTACCGGCATACCCAGCGGACCGGCTACCTGTTTCAACATCTCCAACTTTGTCGGGTTATCAAGGTTGAGGAATCCGGCCACACCTTCCACCCATGCCAAAGACGCTTTTACCTGTTCTGTTAGACTGTCCGTGGGCCTATTACCAGATGGCAACGCCTGTGCGGTTGTCTTGTGGAAAACCTGACGGTAGACCTCAAAGACAGGGCGAACCTTACGGGCAATGAAGAACTCCATGCAGGACACGGAAAGTCGATATTCTATGCTTGGTCTGCCGCCGTTAGAGTTTTGCGGATTTTGCCGTAAAACCTTGTAATCAACATTTTCGATAAAATCACGTTGCAATGCTTCTGCTGCATCCGATTTTCTTCCATACACTAACATCCACACTTCATCAAGATTGATAGGGAACTCATTGTTAGATTTTGACAATTCAAGAACTGCGTTAAAGTAACGTTTGATTTCGCTTTCGCTACTCTCTTTGGATAAGATTAAATTTGTTTCCATACGAATTATATATTAAATAGTTTATAGTATCTGATTAATCACCGGAGTAAGCCCGGTTTGCATACAAGCTACTCATACCAACATGAGACAATACAACATTATGCTTTCTTTCTTCCATCTGCTTTTGAAAAGCTGCTCTCTGTTCAGCCAAGCGGACCATGTTCTTAGCCGAAGCCCATGCTTGTTTCAGACATGATCCGAACGTTCTACCGTACTGCTTACATTCTTTATATAATGTATGAGCCGATTTCATGATTTCGCTTTTGTTATATTTCTGTGTTGCCATTGTTTTGTTGTTTTATTTTGATGACGCAAAGGTATAGGGTAAAACCTATACAATCAAATAAAGTATGTGATTTAACCTATATTTAACACATCTACTACTTATAGGCTTGTTCTTATAATAAAAGTTAAATAATAGCCTATACCCTATTTTATCTAAGTTTTTACATAGAAAGCACTATCTTTGCAATATAATTTATAAACTATATTATTATGGATATAAAGAAAGTCATTAAAGAAAGAGGATGGACACTCGAAAAATTGGCCGCAGAAATGACCAACAAACAGGGTGGGAAAGGTATATCTCAACCGACTGTTTCTCAAATTATAAACGGCAACCCTTCGCTTGATAAGCTGAAAGAAATAGCGTCCATTATTGGGGTAACTGTATCTGATTTATTGCGGGATGAAGATGATAATACATTTGTTTGTCCGAATTGTGGCGCTAAACTTGAATTGAAGAAAGTTGAATGAATATCAATTTAAAGGTATGAGTGCAATAGATATCATTTGCGGAATAATGATCTACATGTATGGCAAGGATCACAACCCGCCCCACCTCCACATTAAAGACGGTGGAAACTGGTTTATCATCACTATCAAAGATAGGATGGTGTACGGTCGAGCGAGTTCTAAGACGATCCGCCTCATCAATGAATACATTGATGCACATCAAGATCAATTATTGGATATTTGGGATAAAGCCCAGAGAGGAGAAACAATTGAAAAAGTTAAACGATAAATATAAAAAGATTATGAATGATAACGAAGCTATGATATTGCTGGTCACATCTGCGGAATATTTAGGCAAATACTCCCTTTTATGCACCTTCAACAATGGAGAAAAGAGAAAGGTAGACTTAACACCGCTACTTGAATATCCTGCATACAAAGAACTTGCAGACGAAAAAGAATTTATCCGGTACGGGGTTGATGGTACTGTATTTTGGGCGAACGGTGCGGATATCGCCCCAGAATACTTGTTGGAACATGGGGTTGAATGTTAACTGAACTGCGGTAAATAACATTGTCCCGTCCCGCTTCTGTAAGTCTCCCGTCTTATGCTTGGGATAGACAACTGTAATAATATCAATAAGTTCAGTATTCTATCCCATTATAGCACGTACGATGTAGTGAACCACTTGGGACAGTGGGACAGGTTAAAGGTTTGGTCGGTTTGGTTGGCAGTTCGGTTTTGACCAAACCTAACCGGACACCAACCGGATATGAGAGTTTACCATTCGAATAAACCCGGTTCGGTATGTACCGAATTACCGAACCAATTACCAAACAAAAAACTCGGTTCGGTAGTACTCTCCCTTATAGGGGAGTACCGAATACCGAGTTTTGCCACCGAATAAAAAAACAAACCCCGTTACCAGATCAAGTCTGTAACGGGATTTTAGCAAAACGACTTTATAAACACCAATGAATAACCTAAACACTAATACCATGAAAAAACTTCATTGCAAATATACTAAATTTCTGGATAACATTGATAGTATGGATGAATGCAGCCCGAATTTGCCTATTCTCTTGCCTGTAGATCGAATAAATTCGTTTTGCTTATATTTTTATAGTTTTCGAAAATAAAGTGCCTCAAATAGCCTGTATCAAGTTCATGCAATCACGATCCAGAATTGGATTTACGTATATCTTGTTATCTATAACTATCCTGACCAGCTTTTCATTTGTTTCATGATTTAATTATTAATAGTTACCATTTTATTGAATTCCATTTCCAGTATTGACCATCATATATCATTAGGCTTATCTGCCCTTGCCCTGATGATGGCACACTACTATACGTCCTATCAGTATAAATACTCTTACCATTTCCGTTAAGAGTAATACCTCTTCCGTTAATATCTGCTATAAATAACACTTTGCCTACAGTGGGGTTACTAGGCATATTAATCGTTATGGCCGAAGTATTATAACACGACACAAAAACATCACTATTTGTTAATGTTACAGACGTCTTCGTCTGTCTGGTCTTAAAAGCCAACCCCGCAAATGCTCCTACAGTACTGATAGCAATATTATTAAAAGGCTGTTTGACATAAGTAATAGGCCCTCCTATAGTTTCTTGGGTGGCAATTGAAGCATCTCCTACATCTATACGTATTCCGTAGTTAGTATCTTGACCATTCTGATGATTATAAATCCACATAGGGACATTAACACCAAAATGGCCCGGTGCAGCATCAACTCCATACCCCCCATAGATTTTGCCATCCTCTTTAGTAAAGGATATGCCATTAGAAGATATTGTAACTCGATCAGAATATATAGATGATTCAGAAATAGTAAAATCTCCAATTGTCCCTCTTACAGCAGCAAGACTAGTGGCGTAAATACTGTCTACATCAATAAGCGATGTTACAATATGTCCTCCCGAAATAAGAGTAGATCCTAATTGGGCAGTCTCCACTTTATCTAAATAGGCAAGGGCTTTCAATGATGCAGAATTCGCCTTTCCA
Source organism: Parabacteroides sp. ASF519 (assembly GCF_000364265.2). NCBI lineage: Bacteria > Pseudomonadati > Bacteroidota > Bacteroidia > Bacteroidales > Tannerellaceae > Parabacteroides > Parabacteroides sp. ASF519. The sequence goes on from NZ_AQFV02000006.1 coordinate 1,388,276, forward strand.
TTAAATTCAGTCAACAAAGATGATGCAAGGTCATTTTTTGAGATAGAACTAGCATAAGCCAAAGAACCTAAAGCACTTGTGCTAACCTTTCCATTCAACTCGCTTTGCAGAGCAACACTCATCATACCCTTTGTTATCTGATCTTGCCAAGCCAAATCTCCCAACGAAGATGCATCTGCCTTTCCATTAATTTTGTTATTGACCGTCGTATAATCCGACAGCATGCTAAATGAGACGGCACCGACAAGGTTTATTCGATTAGCTTGTATTAAAACACCATCAGTACCTACGTTAATAGCGTTAACTATCGCTTTGCCACCTTCCATCTCCTTTTTGGCAAATATGGTAGTACCATCAGCCGCAGTTATCCAACCAGATGTTTCGATTGTATTGTTTATCGTATTTACCTTTTCTACAGTAGCTGAAATACGATTACTTTGAATAGATAATTCCGCGTTTGTAGCATAAATACCGAGATCCGGTTTATCCGTCAAGTTGTTGTATCCTGATCCGGATTTTATAGTGAGGTGAGCCGCTACAATCTCCCCATCTACAAGGTTGAAATATGTTTGACCGTCAGAACTAGCAATCACGCTAGTCGTAATACTTCCAGGCAACACTTCTGTGAATCCATAGACATTCCGATAGCTTCTTTCTCCCTCATATTCGCTTGATAAAGTACCAACCAGAAAATAGTAATATCCGTCTCCCGGGTCCATCTTATAGGCAGTCTTGCTCAAAAGAAATGATCCAGTCGTCCCCGTCTTTGAACATTTCGCATAGAAATACATCGCAGCCGTTTCGTCTAAGGCGGGTGATGTGTATGACGACATATCCCAAAACTTATAGTCTGAAGGCTTATGTGTTGGAGATATCTTGTCAATACCTAATGTCATGTGCTGGAGTATCGTAGCCGGAGCCGTAAAGACTTTCGTCTTCTGGTTGTAATCAAAATTAGGTATCGTTTCTACCGGATTTGTTTTATTGTTTACAAAGCGAAATTGAAGACTTTCCGATCCAACCTGTAAAGACATTGTCTGGATATAAATAGGGTTAATAGCCTCTGAAAAGCCGTCAATAGCGGCTTCTAGCATTTTCCCGGTTTCCTCTAGATCCCTAAACCTCCTTTTCGTTAAGGATATCGAACCTTTATACCTATTTTCATCGACAACTTCATTTGAGTCAATCTTACCCAAATCTGTAGAAATAGAGCCTCCCACCGGCACATTAGACAGATCAATAACAGGAGCGTGAGGCTTATTTATATAGTCCTTAACCGAAGTTATACGGATTAGTATTCCTTCTGGCTGAAATTGGGTATCCGAAAACTGAATATATCCACCCGGTACTATTTTGCCCCCTATTTCCAGCCATTTGTTTTTAGCCCATATGGGGTCTAGCTCACCTGTAAAGCTAAATTTCTCCTCTTCGTTCTCATAAAAGTACCTAACAGCCTCTTTAAACATCTCCCATGACGCTCCAGTCTGAGTTGCATCATCTTGGATATATGCCTGTGGTAACTTGATGTTAAAGATTGCATATTTATCCCCGATAGCCGGTTTTAAGTTCTCGTTTGGTAGAGTAACACCATCTTCTTCTAGCGGGACAAGTTTGAAAGTTCTTGTCGCATGATCATAACCAGTCAGATCAGCGTCTGTCTGGACAATATCAAACTCTCTTTCTGCCAATACGCCAGTCTGAAATATCATCGTAGCTTTTTCTCTTGCAATGCGGCAGTCACGATAATTTAGGTCTGCCGGTATCGTCGAATCAACAATGTTGTAAAACGTAACAGGATTGCCAGCATCGTCTTTACCCTCTTCTGTAGTTAAAGCGGTAACTTCGCCTACTCTGGAAGGATAAATATTTGAAGCGTTATAACTATCTTCATTATACTGAGACACTTCTTTATCCGCTCTGGTGATATACATACCATCCTTATCCGTCTTGTATTTACGTCCTTCGTATTCAAGCTCTTTGGATTTAGGTAATAATAGATATCGGCTATTATATGTTGCCAGATCGATATTCCTATCGCCTCCCTGCACAAATAGCATGTTTAGCGGTGATTTATCTCCTTGGGTAGCTCTTCCTACTCCCGGTCTAAAACCATTCCCCTTACCATATGATAAAGCTAGAGGCTCAGTCTTAAACTTCTCGACCTTACGTAAATGGATAGTCTTACCGTCTATTTCCCATTCTGTGTTAAATTCTTGTGCTAGCCTCCCAAGTACATCGTAACAATACTCATGGTTAAACGATAAATATTTTTCCGTTGCTACAATACAATCTCCTACAGTCCACCCCGAATCTCTCAAATTAAGATTGTCCACAAGCAACTGAAGGAACATTTTGGGCTTGGCCGTTAGAGTAAATTTAAGCTGAAAGGGAATATCAGAAAGAGACTTGTATTTGTATCTTTTGAGTATCTCTTGATTACTACCAAATGTTATTTTATACTCAAAATTTCTTGTTCCATGCTTTTTAAAATTATCCGGTCTCCATAAGGTATATCTTTGTCCTTGATACTCTATATATGATCCGACAGGAATAGTTGCATATTCTGGGAGACTAAGATTTAGAGTAACAGAGTTATCCCTCATTATCGTCCGGTTTCTGACGCTGGAATCGTTAACCTGAACATCAAATAATACTTCGCCTGTTTTATCGTAGATAATCATATTTCGATATTTTACGATAAAATTATCCGATACTTCTGTTTGCAGGAAATATCGGATAAAGAGAAACGTAACAGTTACGCAAGTGTGACGATATTTTTTTTATTTGAACAAAACAGCCAGAAAAATAGCACTTATAGCCGCTATCTCTACGATAATAAAGCTATATAGAAGTGTTAGGATTAATCTTGGTTCCGCTTCAATGTATCTATAAACTTCTTCAATGCTCTTTCTACATCAGGAGATAGTTCTTTTAGATCAACAAAGTTAAAATCTTCCCGGCAGAAAGGCGTGCCATCAAAAGATAATTTATCTAGGAGCATATTTTTAGCCTTGCCAGGTGACAGATACACTGTATCTCGATAATTGATATACTCTTTTTGAGATATGAGTTTAAAAAGGCGGATATTGTCAGAAATAAATGATATCCCGAATTTATCCTTTCCAACAATCTCCGCTTTAATCTCTGCTTTGTATTTTGATATGAGTTTAAAAGTTGGTTTCACGATCAATTTGATCCCTAGAATCTATAATCTCAATCTCAATGTCTTCTGATAAAGAAATTTCCTGTTGCCTTAAAAAGACCCGTTTGTCACCTTGATACTCGTACAGTTTAATATACCGTCTTTCGGGTTCCTGGCCTCGAATGATTTGTAGTAAAAACTTTCTATTGTCCATATTTTTTATCCTCCCTTATTTTTAAGATTTTCTCTGTTATTTTATCAATAGCTTCATCAGGTGCATTTTCTATCAACCTTTCCAGAGCATCATATTCGGCATTTATCTGTTCTTGGATACTTACAGATTGCTGTTTGGGCAATACGTAGCAGATTAATCCGGATATTGCTTTAACTCGCTCTGCCGGTTCTAATGCTAATAAATCTTTTTCAAATCGTTTCCGGTTCCCATCGATAACCTGCTGTATCCATTCTTTGACAGTACCGGTTACTTTATTTGGTACTCCTTTAGGTCTTCCTTTAGGGTTTCCTGTTTGTCCTTTTTTCTGTCCCATAATATGTAAATCAATGTTGTTTTCATATTAACTGGGTAGGCTATCCATATGGCAAACCTACCCGGTTTTGATGTTTAACGTTTATCCGGCAAACCTTTCGCCCATTCTTCTGCAAGATCTTCCTCAGAGACTTCGAAATCCTCCTTTTTATACTCAATACCTAGATGCTGACAAACAAACTTATTTTCAGCTTCATTTTGTAAATTCATACGCTCCATAACATTGCCAACATTGTCCATATCCACCCTTAAATCTCCAAAGAAGGAGATTCTAAACACCGGATCTTCCTGTAACTTACGCTTAAAAGATTCAAACTCATTTCTTTCTTTTGTTGTCATAATTTTACTCCGTTTTTAAATATATTCGTAATTCTCTTTTTCAATATAAAACTCTCCGTTTTCAGTTAATCGGCAAAGACATCTTCTGTCATCTTTAATACTACCAAATCCCAGACCGAAATATGGATTGTCAGATACAAAGGCGTTTAATTCATCAATAGCCTTTTTGACGTTTTGAACCAATTCCTCCGCCTGTATCCTGGAATCTGTTGGTTGGATCGTATACTCTTCTTCCTTTTGATTTAACCAGGCAGGGGAAAGAATTACATTTCCGTTTTCGACTTCATAGGCACCAACATCTAATGGTCTTAAGCTGCCTGAGCGAAGAATTGTGTACAATTCACTGGTCTTGCTATTTATCACACCTCGAAGATGGGTTATTGTATCCTCATAGTCCTTATTCCTCCGAAATAAGGCTTTTATCCGGGAAGTGTCTTTTCGTGCCATATCTTCCGCTTGTTTATAAAGCAATTTACAACCATCCCGCAAATCTTTCAACTCGGTAGTTGAAAAGTTAAATCCCTCGTTCAGCATATCGTTTACAATAGGCTGAATCCTTTCAATTTGCAATCTGTGGCGGCTTATTTCTATTTCCAGGCCACTCTTTTTAATTAGTTCCATCTTTATTTATTTTATGTTTATAATACCCGTCGAATGTTACACATGTTAGATTCGACGGATTGTTTTTATCTATTTACGTATAAACCGTTTGTTCTCACATAACTAACATCTTCATTCATCCCCTTTGTATCGGATCTGATTGTCTTTAGGATTGCACCTATATCTTCCGTATTATCCGCAATCCTATTATTGATATTTTTTATATCACTGGACAATTCTTTTATTGCTTCTACATTCTTCCAACCATCGTAACTCTGTCGGGTAAGATCTTTGATGCTACCTGCTATATCGTATGATGATGTTGTCATTTTATCCAAATAGATAAGACCAGCAGTAAATTTACCGTCCAATTTTTCTCCAGTATCCTGAGACATGGATGCCAGACCTTTGGCTTTAGCAGTACGATCATCCGATTGATCAGAACTATCAGGGGTAAATATATCGAACCCTTTCTCTGCTGCCATCTTTTGGTAATCTTTAAGCAATTTATTTGCTAAAGACTGTTGATTGACTGCATCATTTACAAGATTATTAAGTATATTAGACCATTTATTAAACTTTTGTTCATCTGTCAAACCAGCCTCTTGCATAGTATCCAACATGTCTTGTTGTGCTTTTTTCATCAATGGACCTAATGTTACAGAATAAACCATTTGTTTAGCTAATGTTTCTAACATATCAGAAACGGAATCTACATACGATTTAGCCGCATCTGTCCCATTTACCCAAGCATCAACCAAAGCATCAGTCATCGTATTACCCAGATCACCGAATATGTCAGTTAAGTAACCCCTTACTTCTTCTATGGCTTCTTGATAAGATTTCCAATAATCTGACATTTCTTGTAGATATTTCTGGTTTTCTTCGCTCAACTTTTTAAATGTATCTGTACCCAAGAATTTTTCTAAAGCATCCATGTTTACAGAACCATTATCATTAAACAGTTCTGGTACAGCATCTTTCAATGATTGGTATTTTGCGCTTCTAAACCAAGTAGAATGTCGTATTTGTATCTGCATGTCTGCGACAGATTCAGCAATAGAGTTGTAACTATTTTTTACCCCTTCTGCTTCGGCTATCAAACCGATAAGACCAGTGTATTTTTTTCGATTAGCGGCATTATTTTGAGTCTCATTAAAACGCTGGAGAGCATCATTTGCAGCGTTAATATTTTTTTTTGCATTTTTCCATAAATCTTCTCCAAATATGCTATCATATTCATTTTCTCCTATGCGAGCATTTAATTTTGTGATTTCAAGTTCGTGGTTTAATTTGGCCATTTCTTTACGAAATTCTGCCATGTAATCCGTCCGTTTAAATAGACTGATAATAGAAGTTGCAATTTTTAATGCAGCAGAAATAACAGTCAGGATAACAGATGCTTGTTCTACTTTTATTATCGCTTCAGTTGCACCTTCAGCCGCTCTCTCTGTCGCTATTGTAGACCAATTAGACAAAGTTACAATGCTGTCAATCATTTGCAATGTTGATGAGGATATATTGCCAGCGGCTTTAATGATTTCACCAACTGTACCACCTACAGCATCCCCTATTTCGTCAAACTCTTTATCTACTTTTTGCAAAGTACTATACAAATTCTGCCATTCTTTTATTGTTCTTTTACCAGGAGATACATTATTTTGTGTAGCTTGTTTGATGCCTATTGTATTTTCCAATGTGGCCACTTTTGCCCGCATTGTAGCTAATTTCGGATCATTGGGATTTATAAATTCTTGACGCTGTAATTCTTCTTTAGCAAGCATCAACATTTCCCGTAACTTTTCCAAACTTAAATTAGCAACATTATCGGCCCATACTTGAAATGATTCCTGACGTATTGCAAATTCAGAATCGATAGCATCATAAGTTTCCTTTCGCTGATATTCCAATTCGCTGATACGTTCTTGCGATGCTCCAGCGTTTTCTAATGCCGTTCTGTCTTTATCAAATTTCTTTTGAGCTTCAAGCCGTTTAGCTGTGTAATCTTGATATTTAGATAGTAAGTCTTTATAGTATTTAGCAAGATCAGCACTTTGTCTTTTCCTTGTTAGAAACTCTATAGCGTCAAATACAGACGTCTGAGGAGAAACTGAGGTAGAATCAAATGTTTGTTTCTTATAATTGGGGTTCTGTTTTGCTTTGAGATCTTCTTGTGCTTCAAAAATCTCTTTCTGTGCTTGTTTATAAGCTCTAATATATTCTTCTTTCTGTCTTTGCAGAGCTTGTAGTTCCTTTTTATTATTAAGCTCTCTTTGTGCCAGTTCTTTATCATATCCTTCATCCATCGCATTAATGCGCTCTTGCGCTACTTGATTTTCCAAGTCTATTTCTTCTTTAATCCTTGCAATGGCATTTTTCGACATAAGTTCCAATATTCGATTCCGTTGATCTGATATAGCATTTTCTTCTTTAGTAGACTTTCCTGTTATCGCTTCCAGTTTAGCTTGTTCAGCCTTTATTTCTGTTTCAATTCGTTGATATTCTTTAGGATCAACTACTTTTTCTAACTCCTGTTGTTTTTTTGTAATAGCGGCTTTTATGGCACCTACAGATCCTTCCACTAAAGAGTTTGTAAGATTTATACCTGCTTCTTTTAGTTTTTCCGTTCCTTCCTCTTCTGCCGTAATGACATCATTAATTAAAGCATTAAAAGATTCCAGGTACTTTTTTGCCTCTTCTTCTGTTGCTGTCTTCTTTAAATTCTTGCCAGTATAAGAAGTAACACCTCCAAACATACCATTCTGAACATAATATGTTCTTTCTTCGGGCATGGCTTCCGCTTCTCTCATCTTTTCAAGATATCTTACGTACTCCTCCGATGCTAACTTCATGGTTGCTGTGGCTTTTGCTTTAGCGATAATACTTTCCACAAAAGCGGCTTTATTGTTGATTAAAAGGTTTTCTGCTTCTTTTACAGAATTAATGGACGTCCCTGTACTATCAAAAGCATCTTTATTATCAAGTATAAACTTTTCTTGTGCTTTGATATCTCCACCTAACTTTTTCCAGGCCGCCGACATTTTTTCTAATGTAGCAATAGTATTACCAGATGTTTCACTAACGTTTTTATTAAAATCTTCTGTCGTTTTATAAGTCTCGGATAACGCTTTCTTTGCAACAAATAACGATTTAGTCCAATCAATAATTTCTTTGCCGTATAAAGACAGCACCGTTATACCTGCTACTAATGCTGTTTGCCAGGAAAAAATAGAAGATATCAACTGTTTCCATACCGGTGTGGCCTTTTTATTTTCTGCAATTAATGCTTTATACTCTTTTCTCGCCCGTTGTAATTCATCAGCTAACATCGGAAGATTATTAGAGATGGCAAGAAAAAAAGTATTTGCCGAAACGGCCAAAGATGGCAATTCTCTGGCTAATTGTTGGACTTGAACATTTAACCCGTTCCAACCAGATGCATAATTACCGACATTACGTTGAAATCTCATAGTTGATTGCTCCGCCGCACTAAGTTCAGCATTAACTTCACGTATTTGTGTGACTAATTCCTTTCCTGTGGCACCGTTACGAAGGTCACGAGAAAGATTGTCGTATTGCATATTAAGTAATGATAATTGCCTACGAAGCGAATTAAGGCTACCTTCTTGCGCTTGGCTAATTTTTATGTTACTGGTGTATTCTTTAGATAAAGCTCGTACACCATCAGTTGTAACCTTTAATTGTGCATTTAAAGCAGCCCATTTATTAGCATTAGCCTGACCGGAAGTTCCATTCCTTTCCGCCTCGCTCATCGTATTAAATTCTTTCGTCAACTTCTTCATCTGCAATTTTATCCCTTCTATTGAATCAGCATAGCCTTTGAAAGAGTTTGCCGCATCATCATTACTCTTTCGAATTTTTTGAGAATCCTCAACTATCTTTTTAGAGATGTCTACTTGCGCTAAAGCTGTATTAATTTCTGCGAATTTCTTTTTGAGTTTATCAATTTCTGTACTTATGTTCTCAAATTCTTTATACAATTTATCAAATTTGAGACTGCTCTTGCTTAATGATTCGAGAGATGTTTTTAACTCTTTTATCCTTTTTATTAGTTGATTGAATTTTGTCAAATCAGCATCAATATTAAATCTTAATCCTGCCATAACTTTTTAATAACTTATTATTTACTAAATTTTTTCCTTGCTTTTCTTTCTATATTAAAAGCCGCATCAGAAAGAACATCGAGACCTTTCGCCTCTACGTATGAAGCATACTCCATTCCGTCGGCTAGGATGATTCCGTTTTTCGGCCGTTTTCCGTAAATAAGAAGATTTTGCGTTTTATCTTTAGCAGCTTGGTGCCCTGCTTCCGCAGGGACATACAAGTCCACTATTTCTCCTTCTATAACTACAGCCGATCCGGGAGCAGAACGAAGATTTCCAGTGTGATTTTTATATTCCCCGTTCTTTTTGGCATAATCAACACCGTCATGGGACAGTTCTATCATACGCTGTTTTATATCTTCTTCTGCACCCAGTATAAATTTATCTAAGCCAGAGACATTTACGTCTATTTTCATTTTGGCATTGCAATTATATTTGATATACTTTCTACAGCAGTATAGATGTCTCTCGTGTCTTTTTCCATGTCACTATACATAACAGAGACAGCTTCTACTAACTCATCCTTGGTACCTAATGATAATTCTTTAACCAGCGATAAGTTACCTTGAATCAAACAAGAAAGAATTTTGCAAAGGATTTCTTTGTCAAATTCTTGGAATATTTCTTCAATACTATTTCTATTCGGTACATCCTTTAAATATTCTCCTGCAAGAGTTATTTTCTTTATTGTAGGTGAGGTTATATTATAACTGCGATACCCGATAATAAAAATTCTATTCATATCGATAATTTTAATTGATTAATAAATATTTGTAGCTATTGTAAATCTTACTTTGTTTATTAGCATTAATCATACTATTTTAGCTAATACTCCGATCAGTTCTTTTGCCGAATCTCGTTCTATTGGCATATGACAGCATCCATCATCGGGAATATCTTCTTTTTCTATTCCTTCAATTATCAAAAGAGGTTCGTTAACTGGATTGCCCTTTAAATCTTTGGGTTGTTGAACGGAAACCACCCAATCGGCATATTCACAGTTTAACGATAATCCCATTGTGGGAACATCTTCTGTGCTATATTTCAATAGTTTAATAGCAAGCTCTTTCGCTTCCTCTTTCGATAATTCAACACAAGCAGGTTGATTACCAACTCTGACACCTTTATGATGAAATAATCTAAGAGTTATCTTGTCATCATTATCTTTTAGGACCCCACATAAAAATGTCCCTATGCCAAAAACGGTGTCAGGCATGTTATTGCTCAATGCCCGTTCCAATATATCTTTTGTCGCTACACCCCGGGATTTCTCACTACCCTTAGCCCAATCAATAATTTTTTTAATTCTAGTCATACTCTTGTTTTTAGTGATTATTTATTTCGTTTAAAAAGTCGTCGTAACATTTAACGATAGCATAATGACCGCCAGCAGCTTTAATTTTTGCCTCAACATCTCTCTGTATATCCGACTGGCGATCCTTACCTATTTTGATCTCAAAATTGTACACCTTGCCGTTATAGGTCACTTGTACATCGGCAATACCTTTCGTTGTACCGGACTTGCGCCAGCATCCCAGATGCGAATCATATTGTCCCTGGCTATTCTGACGCTGATAGAAGGCATTATTAACCTTTGACCAAGCATCTATACATTTAGCCAAAGAATTGGCTGTATCGTCCCGAAATGAGGTCTTAAATCGGCAATGTTTAGGTATAGAGCTATCCCGGTATTTCCAATCGAAATAATCTTCCTCTAATTGCTTCACGCTATCCGGCTTCATATACCGGGATTTGGCCGGTTTCTTTATCTTTGCTATCGTAGGAATTAAATCATTCGTATTCATTACGCAATAAGTTTTAAATCAAATGTTTCAATTAATGATTTCAGTACCGGGTTAATACCTAACAGTGTATCCAACGTATTCGGAGCCGGTCTACAATCAGTCATAAGATCACGTATTAACCAATCTGCCAGGTCGATCTTATTAGTCCTATCCTGATCGGTCGCATTCTTTTCCAATATATCCGATACCAGGACATTACACCCTATGGATTCAAGCTCTTTGGCCTTATCTTTCCAGTAGTCGAACCCGTCTACATCGGGGAACGCTAGAACCGTTCTTCCATGCAATACCTTCATCTTTTCAATAGATAGCTGGCTTTTGCCGCCTGTGGCCAACCATATGTATTCAGGGTACACACCAGACGCAATCAAGGCTGATTTCTCACTTTCTACCAATGCTACCGGCTTTTTAGGGTACATCTTCAAAAGCTGCTCACCGAATAGGCATTGAACCAGGTTGAAATTGTCCGGCAATAGCTTCTTTTTCTTCAATATCGAATGAACCCAGTTGATGCCACCTGCATCTTTTACCCTATGTCCGGTTTCCGGGTTGTACCGCATGATCTTACCGGTTCGAGCTTTGCCATTGATATCAATCTGCCAGTAGATGATACAACCGTCTTTAGTGGCTCCCAAAGCGTAATCATTCATCAGTCTTTCAATCGTAGGTGATTCCAGCGTATAACGGTCAAATAAGCCGCACAAGAAGCGGATAAACGAACTATTATAGCTTACAGCCTTTTCAACGTATTGAAAAGGAATATAGCCTACTTCCTGTTGAGGCTTCTGTATTGTTTTTTGTCGGACAGGAGTTACAAACCGTTCTTTCTCTACCGGATTATCAATAAAGAACTGTTTCGGTGTATAGTGGTATCCGCAACTACTTTCGTGATTGCACCGTCCTACCGTTTTGGCTATCGGTTCCCCTGTATTGCCGTCCAGGTAATAGGCGAACGAGTGAGGATCGCCACACAACGGACATTCATGCCGGGAAGATCGACCGGCGTATTTTTCCAGATATGGTTGATTGTAATTTGTCATAACCAAAGTATTACGGTTTGAAGCTGAAAGCATACTTCAGGAACATTGCAAACGTCAGATTGTCAACATACAAGTATTTGAACATCATAAAACCATTACTTTCTGTACAATCATCATCAATCTCTATATCCATTTTATGATCGTAACTTTCGATATATCCCTCTTCCAAGCCGATATAAAGTTGTCCCTTTTCAAGCATTATACGCAGCCCTTCGAATGTGTCAGTAATATATTCTTTAGGCGTAAGATTACAAAAGAGACGAAGTGAAGGTATATCCTCAACCTTAGTGCAAATGACAATTTGAGTATTGATATCTGAAATTTTATTTTTTACTGTTTCCATATTGCTAATCTTGTTTTTTTATTCGGTGACAAAAATGGTATGGTAGGTAAGGTACTCCTAAAGGAGTAGTACCTACCTACCATACATTTTTTTTAAGTGCGGTATGGTAGTATGGTACTTACCTACCATACGGTTAAAACTGCAATTGTTCTGCAATGAATTGGTATTTTTCATGTTTGCTTGATTCTACTTTTGTTAGAAATTTTTCGTTAATATAATATTCGACAAATTTACGTGCCGTTTTGTCACTAATACCGAACTCTTCACATACAGGACTGTTTAACGCAGTTTTTGTAATTGGGTGCTCGGCAGCTTTCCTGAGAAATGCAAAATGAATATTCTTATCTATATCTGCCGGTTTTTTTTCTTTTAGCACCTCTTTAGGTTGATCCTTTGCAAGTAATTCAAATGGCCTTCGTCCTCCTGTAGCAGAAAAACAGAAATTCTCGTCCATTCTAAGCACATAGGAGGCTTTTTTTGCTTCGGCTGGTATGTAATTGCCTTTTACAATACAAAGGTGTCTTAAATCGTCTCGTTCACGGTCTAACCGAAATTCAAACATAAGCCTCATCTTTGCCTCAAAGCTCTGCGATCCGACTGCGTTGTTTTTTGACGGTGCCAAATCTTCTGTTCGCTTGCCTGTATGATGTAAAAAAGCAACACAACAACCGAAGTCTTTAGCAATCTTACCATACTCGTTAAGAAATTGTCGGGTTTGGGTCGCATCTTTGGAGTCTTTACCAGTAAATACATCGGAATAAGCATCAATGATAACTGCATCCGCTGGTTCTTCCGTCAGGGCGTTTCGTATCGCCTCAATAACATTATCTACATCATAAACGAAACGAATCCTATTAGCCTGTTCTATGGTTATTTTCATCGTTTTATTTTGCTTACGAAGTAAAAAGGCTGTTGCTTGCATGTCGTCTTCAGTTGATACGAATATGACATTTTGGAATCTGCCAGTATATTTGAATCCCAAAAAATCAGATCCTTTTACAATTGACATAGCCATTTGACGATAAAGCATTGACTTACCAGTATCAGATGCTCCTACCTCTGCAACAAGGCCTATTCTCGGTATTAAATCAGCAAACAACATAGGGACTTCCTCAACTTCCATTTGTAGAAGTTCTCCCCCTCGGATAATATGCTTGTTATCAGTTGTCTGCTTTCCAGATGAATTAATCTGTTGCAATTCAGCTTTAATCATGTCTGTATATGATGTTTCATTCATGATTAACAGGGTTCTCTTGCGCCAGCCAGTAAAGTTTACATCTATTTGATTGTCGGATATCCTGTATATTCAGTCCTTCCCTACGGAGATCTGATATAACTTTTCTGGCATCATTGCCGCCGGTTACTAAATTGATTTCTTTCGCAGTTAATTTTCTTCCGGATCGAAAAAGTGCTTTAACTGTAGTGTGAGTTTGTTTTTTTGCACTATCTTTGTTTCCGGTTTCAGGGGCGGCTTCGGTCGCCTTTTTCTTTTTTTCTACCATAGTTCCGCCTCCTATTATCTAATCCTGTTTCTTACACAATAAGATTGTGCTTGTTGATTTATTTCGGATTCCATGATAACCCTGTTACTTTGTAACCATTGTTCTAATTCCTTACGGTTGAAATAGCACATCTTTCCCATCGGGCCTTTATAATGGGGAATTTGACGGTTCATTGTAAGTTTATACAGATAACTTCTTGAAAGTCCGCAATATTTTGCGGCTTCTTCGCTTGTCAGAACTTCTTTTGTGCAAAAAATAGTATTTGCCGTTATAAGATCGGCTATTTGCTTTAATTCCTCTGTCATAACTTTAATAATAGAGGTTTGGGCTTTCAGGTTACAGGTGCAAGGCTGCACCGTCTTTGCCCCGCAATATTTTGAGGTAAGGCTTGCACTCCTCCGCCTCATCAATTACAGAGGCAAAGGAAGCTAAAAGCAAAAACATGGAGAAAGAAAGCAGAAAAATAAATGCGGGTTAGAAATGACTGTAAAAGTTCGATTTTCTCTATTCATAGATAATCATAGATAGTCATTAATGTGACTATAGGTAGTCTATGGTAATCATAGGTAGTCATGTTAAACTCTCATTCGTTAAATTTTTTTAGTAAATCATCTAAAATAGGGTAGTCAGAACTTTGTTCTAAGCGTCTTTTATCTGACTCTGGGAGCGTTATTTGTTCGCCATGTGTATTAGAAAATAGGTTTAAAATTGAATGTGTATTAATCCAAATTGTTTCTCTGGGAAACAATGTATAAATGAAAAAACGTAATAATTGTTTGTTCTTTCTCCATATTATAGGTTTAAAAGGTGCATCTTTTTTATGTAAATATATACCAAATATCACTCTAAAGTGTTCTAATTTAGTACTTTTTGAAACAAAATCGTATGTTTTTAATCCATTTAATAGAGTGGCCGTTTTATCATTTGACGGGAGTTCTGCTAAAGAAAAAGGAACTCCTGTTGTAATAAGATGTATGAGATTCCCCAGGTTATTCCCTGTAAAATAACCGGATTTTTCATCTGATATCATATTATCTATCATTGTGCTTATCTCTTTTTTTAAGAGCATCAATTCTTTTATTCTTTCTTCCATGATATTATAAATCAAGTTTCGGTAAGCTATTTATTGCCTCTTGTTTAAGGCTGTCTATCGCCCGTGTGTATTTTTCCGTATGCTTTAATCCTGAATGTCCTAAAAGGCTTGCAACGGTCTTTATATTGGCTCCGTTGTTGAGAATATTAACAGCAAAGGAATGGCGGGCGCAATGCCAAGTTATATGTTTATCAATTCCTGCATGTTTAACCCATCTGTTTAAAGACTTGTTACAACTTTGATAGGTTGGTAAATTAAATATTTTAGACTCTTTATTCCCTCCTGACGGCTTTTCTCCGATAAGATTCAATAGTCCTTCATTCAATGGGATAACAACGCCGCTGGCAGCAGAATGACCTTTTGTCTTGTTTTGTTCAAATTTTAGTAATCGATTGGAGTAATCTACGCTTTCAAAGGTCAAGTCTTTAACATCGCAAAACCTCAAACCACAGTATAGGCAGAGTATAAAAGCTCGCCTGATTTCATTACTTTCGTATTGATAATGTGTTTTTATCAATGTTTGTATCTCATCCATAGAAAGCACATCTTTTCTTAATACTTGCTTATCTACCTTGCAAATAATTCCTGTGCATGGATTTTTTAGTATCACATCATGCTCAACAGCGTATTTTATAACCTTTTTGAATTTTTGAAAAATATTCATGGCCCCTTCACCTTTGCTTCTGCCTTGAATGTAATCGACAAAATTAGAAACCAGTTCTTTGGTGATCTGTTCGGGTTTAATGAATAGTGTATATTTGCTGTATTCTTCTGTGTCTCGTAGAAAATCTTTAAATCTGTTGAGGGTTAAAACCATCATTCGATAATCTTTCTTTGTATAATTGTCATTGTATGCCTGAAAATAATCCAGAAAGTTAATATTCCGATCTTTTTTTAATCTATAACCGTTTATATTTTCTTTGAACTCCTGTTCACGTTCGAATCTGATTTTACGGGCAAGTTCATATGTGCTTTTATTTTGTTGGCGTTCTATGGGGGTTCTTGGAGCTTGCCAAACATAGAGGCTAAGGAACTCTTTTTTTCTATTATGCTTAATTACATTTTTAGCTTTTTTTTCATCATACACCTGTGTATAACCTAGATAATACTCTAAATAGAGACTGATTTGACCATCAGAAAGTATTTTTTCTTTCAATTTGGGGTTGTCTGTCACTTTTGCGTCGTTCTTAGCCATAATTGTAACTTGTTTATTTTCTTTTGTTTTCTTATAGATGCAAATATAATATATTGTTTTTGTATGGGGTGTAAATAGGGTGTAAAAAATGACAAAATAAGAGCATTTATAGGAAGAAAAGAGAAAAAGGTAATAATTATAAATAGCAGATTGTCAGTCGTTTTATTTCTTTTGTTTTCTTTTTTATGGGCGGTTCAATCCCGGGTCTCGCTACTGAAAGGCTTACAAGAAATTGTAAGCCTTTTTTGTTTGTATCTCCTCTGTTTCTAATCTCTCCATTTAAGCTATTATCCGGATAAATCCTGCGAAATGTACTTTTTTTGAAAAAATATTGCTAAAAAGTTTGGTGGAGTGATTTTTCTTGTATCTTTGTTATATAATAATAGTACAATGTTTCTATAATATAATATATATCTATATGATTAAGTTTTTATTGGATTATTCCAGCGGCGTACCGGTGTACCGTCAGATTATTGACCAGATCATATTTGGCATAGCATCCGGACAACTTAAATTGGGTGAACAGCTTCCTACAGTCAGGGCACTTGCTGTGGAACTGAAGGTAAACCTGAATACGGTATCCAAAGCGTATAAAGAATTGGAGATCAAAAATATTCTGGAGACTCAGCAAGGTACCGGCACTTTTATCAACAAAACAGAAAATGTGGTGTCGGAAAAGGAAAGGGAAGATAAGCTGAAAGAGATTTGCATGCAGTTTTCTTCTGTAGCGTTTAGTTATGGCTTTAATCTGGATGAAGTCATGCGGGAATTGAAAGACATTGAAACCTCTAAAAAATAATAGTTATGACAACAAATGTAATTAACAAGGGATGGTTTAATCCAATTTCTCTTACAGTATTGCTGGTATTGATTTCTGTATCGATCATTCTGTCTGTTTTACAGATTGTAAATGTTCAGGTCTTTGTGCTCTTAATCCTCTTTTCCGGATTATTGGCTACTTCTATCCGCATTGCCGACCAGTGGGAGCGGGCAGTGGTGTTACGAATGGGTAAATTCAAAGGTTTAAGAGGTCCTGGTCCATTCATGATTATTCCTATTATTGACAGTGTCTCTGCCTATATCGACCAACGTGTGAGAGTAAGCGCCTTTAAGGCAGAGCAGACCCTGACCAAAGATACGGTACCGGTGAATGTGGATGCTGTTGTGTACTGGACGGTTTGGGACGTTGAAAAAGCGGCTCTGGAAGTTCAGGAATATCAAAGAGCCATTGAGCATATTGCACAGACCGGTTTAAGAGATACGATCGGTAAACATGAATTATCTACTCTCTTGCAGGAACGTGATAAAATAGCCGAAGACTTGCAACATGTTCTGGATCGGAACACAAATCCCTGGGGAATCACTTGTCAAACAGTTGGTATTAACGACATCGCCATACCTCAGGACCTGGCCGACGCCATGAGTAAAGAGGCACAAGCCGAGCGTGAAAGAAGAGCACGCGTTATCCTGGGAACGGCGGAGACTGAAATTGCCGAAAAGTTTGAACTGGCTAGTCGAAAGTACACGGATAATCCGGTAGCCCTGCATCTCAGGGGAATGAATATGTTGTTTGAAGGCTTGAAAGAAAAAGGCTCTATGGTTATTGTCCCCAGTTCGGCGCTCGATTCCATGAACCTGGGTGCCATGGGAGGTTTGGTTTCGTTGGCAAAAAGCAACGAGGCGTTTGCACACGAATGATATTTGTCTTAAAAATAGCGATTATGCGAGTTTACCTTTTTATTCTAGTATTATGTTGCTGTTTATTAGCCTCATGTAGTTCGATTGGTTCCGGTTTTCCCCTCGAAGAAACATTGACACAGGAATTAATGCCTTTGCAGGGGATAACCAATCCTATGCTGGTAGAAATAAAGTCTCCTTTTCTTATTTTAAAAAATTGGAAGATGCATGATAGTATATTTCATATATATGATCTTACCAGCCATGAATTGAAATGGGTTTTTGGTACAGAAGGACAAGGGCCGGGAGAGTTTATATCTCCGTCATTATTTCAAACGCAGCTCCCGGGTATTCTTATAGGTGATTTTGGAAAAAATGAGGTTATTCGTTTCGATATAGATCGAAACGGACAACCTGTGTTCAAAGAATCCCAGAAACTGGTTTATGACAATGCCCTCTATGATGCTGCTTTTATTAATGATTCTTTATATATTGCAGATCCTAAGTATATGCTTATTCCCAGTCTGTATCTTTTAGCTAGGGGAGATTCA
The DNA here is from genome assembly GCF_000364265.2 of Parabacteroides sp. ASF519. Classification (NCBI taxonomy): domain Bacteria; kingdom Pseudomonadati; phylum Bacteroidota; class Bacteroidia; order Bacteroidales; family Tannerellaceae; genus Parabacteroides; species Parabacteroides sp. ASF519. Next base: position 1,406,234 of record NZ_AQFV02000006.1, read on the forward strand.
TTGCCACGGAAGATATGGACATACAGAAATCCGAACATACTGGATTATTCGTTAGATCCTGATAAAGGTGAGGTATATGCGAGTGAAAACCATATTGTTTTTTGTTACAGTTATAAGAAGCAGATTGATTTTATGGATACTGCCTTTAACCTTGTCAAAAGAGTGAAATTTGAGTATGATGATCCGACTGATATTACAGGAGATAATTATGATGATGTCAAAATTAGTTATACTAGAGGATATTTAGGTAAGCGTTATTTCTATGCTATGTTTTTGGGAAGATCATGGAAGAAACATCGCGAAAATTTTACTAAGGGAACTTTTCTTGAAGTATTTGATTTGGACGGTAATCCAATAATCCGATATTATTTGGAAGGAAAGTGTCCGAGTAACTTTGCTGTGGACGAAGAAACTTTCACTCTTTATGGAGCAACAGAAGACGGAGAACCGGAAGATTATTTATTAATGTACAAATTAAAAGGACTGTCATAGTTTTATGAATATGTGCCATCGGCAGTGGGAAAGAATATTTTAAACCGGGTATAACCCTCTTCTGTCGACAGGCTGAATCGGCATCGATGGTTTGTCAGTACCTCTCTGACAAACATCAGGCCGATCCCCTGTCCGGAAGATTTGGTGGTGAAGAAGGGGGTGAAAAGTTTTTGTTTGGCCTCCTCGCTTATTCCGGGACCATTGTCTTCTATGATAATGGATAAAGGGGAATGGTGGGTACTGATTTTTATCCTGCCGTTTTCCCCGATTGCCTCGTAAGCATTTTTGATGATATTGACCAGAACCTGTTCAAACTGGATGCCGTCTACGTGGATATATTGATCATTATCGGTCAGGGATAAAGACAATTCTATATTTCTTTGCCGGCATTCGATGCTGGTCAGTGAATACACCGAACGGGCCTGCTCATTCAGGGAGATCAGGGAAAAAGTCGGTTCGGGTATGCGGATAACCTGCGCCAGGTTACTGATAAAACTGGCCAGATGTCCGCAACGGTCGAAAGAGGCCTCGATAGCCGGCAACACATATTCCCATTTGTTGCTCCCGTCCTGCTTGAAAATATCGGCGACAACATTCAGCGTGGAACCGATCGCCCCGACCGAATTATTTACCTCGTGAGACATCATACGGATGATGCGTTCGTATGAATCTTTCTCTATTTTAAGCAGTTCATGCGTGATCTCTTCAATCAATATAAAAGGATGGTTGAATCCCTGGTCAATAAAAGACGAACGGATACAACGGTACACTTTGTTTACCGAATTGCGGACCATCATATCGTCGCCCTGTTTTAATTGCCCTAAAGCAGGGGCCAGTTCGAATGTGGAATCGTTGAAAGTCTTCCCTTTGATTTCTGAAATATCGGAAATGTTTAATAGTTTCAACCCCGAAGGGTTTACTTCTACGATCTGTTTATCAAAGTTCAGAATAATAATCCCCTGTGGCGATGCGTGGATAAGCAGGTCAAGGAACTGGTTTTTTTCGCGTACTGCCAGTCGTTCACTCCGTAACTGTGAGATCATCCGGTTGAAAATCCCGATCAGTTCGTTGGCATCTTTATTTTTGACCAGACGTAAATGGGTTGAGAAATCCTGGTCTTTGAGTAATTGCATTCCACTAAGCAGAATGTGATAGGGCTTGACCAGTTTATGATAGATAAAGGTCGCCAGCAGGAGCGATAAAATGGCAATGCACTGTATCACCCAGAAAGGAATCGGTTCATTCCGGAACAAAACGAACCCTATACCACTCGATATACAAGCGATAAAGGCCGTGATCGTCCAGAATATCCATTTCGATTTCATTCGGGAAGTTTAATGTCGTATTTTTCGAGGCGGCGGTATAAAGTCTGTCTGCTCAGTCCCAATGCCGCAGCTATCCTGGAATGATTGCAACCATACAATTCGACCGCTTTTTGTATCATGTTCCTTTCCACCATTTCCAGGGAGAGGATTGTATTCCCGCCGGCAGGTTGGCTGGCAGGAACTTCAATATATTGCTGTTTGAAATCAATATCTGTGATGACATCCTTTCCTGAGATAAGAATTGTTCGTTCCACCAGGTTTTTCAGCTCGCGGATATTTCCGTGGAAAGGCAGTTTTTTCAGATATCCGAATGCTTCCTGCGATATTTCCGCTTCAGGCAGATTGTTTTGTTCAGCCTGTTTGCGGGCAAAATATTCAACCAACAGGGGAATGTCTTCGGGACGTTCGCGTAAAGCCGGCATCTGTATGGTGATCAGGTTGATCCGGTAGAACAGGTCTTCGCGGAATGTACCTTGCGCCACCATCTCCGGGAGATTCTTGTTTGTCGCACAGATGATACGGGTATCCACCTGCCTGGGCTTGCTCTCGCCCAGCGGTTCGAAGGTCTGGTCCTGTAAAACTCTCAATAGTTTTACCTGGCAAACCAGATCCAGTTCCCCGATCTCATCCAGAAAGATCGTCCCTTTGTCCGCCAGCTCGAACCGTCCGGTCCGGTCGTGGCGGGCATCGGTGAAAGCTCCCTGTTTATGGCCGAACATTTCACTTTCGAACAGCGATTGAGAAATGCCTCCCAGATTGACTTTGACAAACGGTTTGCCTTGCCGGTTGCTGTTTTCGTGAATTGCTTCGGCAATCAGTTCCTTACCTGTGCCGCTTTCGCCGGTGATCAGCACAGGGGCATTCGTCTGGCTGATGCGTGAGATTGTATTTAAAACCTGTTGCAGAAGGGGAGATCTGCCGATGATCTTGTCAAAACGGTCCGTTCTTTCCGTTTTCCCGTTTTTCGGGTCCGGATTTTTTTCTTCGCTGTCCCTGAGTTGTATGGCTGTTTCTATTGTTTTCAGCAAAGCCAGGTTGTTCCACGGTTTCGTGATAAAATCGAAAGCACCGGCACGTATGCCCTGGACAGCGAGGTTGATGGAACCCCAGGCCGTGATCAGGATAACCGGGACTGCCGGGCAAAATACCCGTACTTTGGCAAGCAGTTCCAGTCCTTCTTCCCCGGTCGTTGTGTTGCTATAATTCATATCCATCAAGATCAATTGCGGACAGGTATGGCGCACGAAATCAATGGCCTCCTGCTGGTTTGCTGCCGTAGCTACCTCATATCCGGCCCGTTTCAAGACCAGTGTAAGCGAAGTCCGTACCGTTGTATCATCGTCACAGATAAGTATCATATTCGTTTATTATTTATCAAAGTTACAAATTTTATTCATCCCGTAGGGCCTCTGCCGGAGGAATCTTTGCGGCTTGTCGGGCCGGGTACCATACGGCTATCAGGGATATCGTTGCCAACAGACCGAAAGTCAATACATAGTTGATAAACTCCTGTTCCATTCCTATGCCTGCCTCCATTCTGTTGGAGATAGGGATGTCCAGCAATTCCAGTAACTCCGTCTGGTTGATGTTAAGGCAGATATTTACACCTACCACACTGGCGATAAATAATATCAGTAATGTCTCCCCGAAAATCATCTGTTTTACTCCCTGCCGGGTTGCCCCGAGTGCCAGCCGCAGACCGACTTCGCTCCGGCGTGTCTGTGTCCGGTACCAGAATGTCCCGATAATCCCCAGGAATATATTCAGGATCAGAAAAGTGGTGATGGCATATATCCCGTTCAGGTCGCCTGTCGGCCAGTTCATTTCTCTTGCATTTTTCGTCGATGAAAAGACGGAAGCCAGAAAATAAGGCCCCAGCATCAGTTGGTCACGCATTTCCCGGGTAAACCGTTCCGCAAAATCATTGTCGACTCCCGGACTCACACGGATATATATCTGCATATTCGCCAGATCATATTCTTTTTTATCCAGCGGTTGTATCATATTGCTGTAAAAAGAATCGAAGTAACTGTCTTTCATCTTATCGGCAGTTCCGATAATAGTGTAGACCGCCTTGTCATGGGTAGCGGTTAATTGTTTTACGTCGGATAGCGGTACAGCATATTCCGAAGAACCGAACTCCCCGTTCCGGCTGGGGGTGATCACGATCATCCTTGTTCCCGGTATTCCCCAATCGCTGAGTTCTTTGACTGTATTTTTTATTTTGAACACATCGAAGAAACTGTCGCTGACCCATCTCATCCGTAGGGTTACCATGTTGGCTGTGTCTTCATTAATATAATAACTGCTCATATAATTCGACCAGGCAAAAGGAGCACCCCATTTCGAAAAACTCACACTTTCCACTCCCGGATAGTTGTTTACACGATTCAGAAAAGTCATAGCCAGCGCTTGTTTGTCCGTCTCTTCCGTCGGCCCGTCTTCTGTCGGAAATGCGGCACTGTCTGCCGGCTTTCTCTGCATATTGATCTGATAGGTATGTTCTATGTCGAAACCATTCGGTTCAAAATAGCATTTTCCCATATAGAAAAGATAATCGACACAAAACCAGAGTACACAGAATACAAGTACATATTCCAGGGTGATCCACGCATTCGTTTTACGTTCGTTCCAGATGATTTTAAATATGTGGCGTATCATAATCAGTTATCATTTTGATTGAGTGAATTAATAATCTTCATCCGTGAAGCCCGGTAGGCCGGTATTCCCGCAGAAAGCAGGTTGATGACCAGGCAGACGGCAAATACCGCCAGCAGGACCGGAATGGAAATCAGCGTATTGACCGGTATTGTACTGCCGGACGGAATATCAAGCAGCCAGTCCCGCATCCGGAATACTATAACGTACGACAGGATCAGACCGATCACCCCACCGATCAGCGAAGTAATCAGGTTTTCAAAAAGCACCTGTATCAGGATCGTGTATCTTTTTGCACCGAACGCTTTCCGTATCCCGATTTCTTCCGTTCGTTTTTTCATGCGCGAAAGGCTTAGTCCTGAGAGGTTGATTGCCGGTATCAGCAAAAGTATCAGCAGGATGAAGATCATTTTCCTGTTCTGGATGGTGATCGATTTCGTAATATCCTCGACGCTGTTTCCCCGGATGTCTTTCTGATAGAATTGATTGTTCAACGGTCCTTTCATATAAAGCGTCCAGGGAGCATTCTCTGTGTTGTATTTTTTCTCCATGTTTCTCACCTCTGCGGTTATTGCCGCAAAATCGCTGGTTTTTTCAGCCATTATAACCACATCGAAATATAGGTTTTCTTTTTTCAGGGATGAATAGGGTACCCATAGATCTCCGTAAGCCCGTTTGAATACCGGCGATACATCCTTCACGATTCCTATGATCCGGTACGGTTTGAAGTTAACCAGAATCGTTTGTCCGAGTGCTGTTTCTCCTTTGAATGCTTTTTTTGCCAGCGTTTCAGAAACGACTGCGACAGATATTCCGGAATTAAATTCCCCTTCGTTGAACGGACGTCCCTTTATAAAAGAAAAAGAAAATATTTTCCAGTAAGTGGCATCGGTGAGCCTTTGGTCTGCACTTATAATCTCGCTGGATCCTTCCCGGCTGACCAGTGTGGACGGACGTTTGGGATGTATTGATGTAACGGCCGAAACATATCGGGGAGTTTTCAACGGGTACAGGTAATCTTTTACGATATCATACGATAGACTGCCCGATTGCCAGCTGTTTTTTGTCGTGTCTTTTTTTACCTGGTAGTTGATATGTAAGGTTCGCTCCCTGTTTATTTCCGGTTGGGCGCTGATACCTTTTATTTCATCGGCCACGATGATTGTCATGATCATCATGATTGCCAGTGCCGTTCCTATAATTGCGATGGCGCTGATAAACTTGTTTTGTTTCAGCATCAGCAGCGCCTGTTTGAAATATATCCTGTACATAGTGGTTCCTTTATAAAATTATTCAACTCGTCTTCCATCGAAAAAACGGACAATGCGTTGCGTTGACTCGGCAATATGCTCGTCATGCGTGACCATTACTATGGTGGTACCATCCTCATTCAACTGAAACAGAAGTTCCATAATCTCCGAACCCATTTTACTATCCAGGTTTCCGGTTGGTTCATCCGCCAGAATGATCTGCGGATTCCCGACAATGGCCCGTGCCAAAGCTACACGCTGGCATTGTCCACCCGATAACTGTGTAGGTAAATGTCTCATCCGGTGTGATAGTCCTACCTTCTCCAATACTTTTTCAGCAGCTTCCCGTCGGCTTTTAGCTGTTGAATTACGGTAGAGCAGGGGCAGTTCTACGTTATCCAGTACATTCAGTGAATTGATCAGGTGAAAACTCTGAAAAACGAATCCCAGCATTTTGTTCCTGAACTCAGCCATTTCTCCGTCTTTCATCTGTGTGGTTTCCATCTCGTTGATCAGGATTTTTCCCTGATCCGGCAGATCCAGCAATCCCATTAGATTGAGCAGGGTACTCTTTCCGCATCCCGATGGCCCCATAATAGAAAGAAACTCACCTTTTCTGACTGTGAGATTTACATTTTCAAGTGCTGTGGTCTCTACTTCCGTTGTGCGGTATACTTTTGTTATACCTTCCAGTTTGATTATTTCCATATTATCCTCAGTTTATCTGTCTCTATAGTAACAATGTATATGCCAAAACCCTATTGTGTTGAAAATGAGTGTTCGCTTTATGGGGAGGGTGTCCGAATACGGACAAATTTGTCCATAAACCGGAATAAAAAAAGCCCGCATTCTCAGATTGTCGTTTATAAACAACTTGAGAATGCGGGCTTATTAATTATGTAACCTCACGGTTATATTAATTAAGGTTTGCTTGCGGAATTAAGGGTTCACACAAGCAGAGTATAGGGTAAAATTTCACAAATTGTATTGTGTCTACAAATGTACTATGTTTAGTTGTATTTGTAGCATGTGTATTTCTATCATACGTGAGAGGCGTACCTGTCAATCTTTGCTTTGATTTATTGCGTGGGTGGTAAACATGTCAATTGTGATCTGTTTGCCTATGCTGTGAATATAGGCAATGTAAATCAATGGTTTTGTTGTAAAAATTAACGCATGTGTTACTATCATAAAGGGCGGTAAAGCTATCACGGAGAATCGCATGTATGAAAAAAAACGGCGCACACGCGGAACTATCCGAATGTGCGCCCTTATGCATATAAAAAATTGAGGGTCAAATTTTAACCAATTGTAACATGTTGAATAACTGTACCCCAGTCTGTTACAACAATATTGCAATTGTTTTTTGAGAGGTCAAAAGTAATTTCTGACAGTTCTCCTTCGTTTACAGACACTTTCTCCGAATTTTTGACATTTTTTGAAGAAAGGATCATGTTATCATCTTTATAAAGCTCTATAGTCACGTCGGAAGCCGGTAAAATAGCTGTGTTGTCAGCAACAACGTTACCTTTTGCGTCCATGGTTGCAGGGATGATATATTCAATTTCTTCGCCTGTCAATTTACCGTTGTGATCAAAAGAAGCTTTTGTTTTCTTTACTTTGTAATAAAAATAACCTTCTCTGGAATCAAGCATTTTAATAACGCCTTTTGTAATCAGGGAAATAGAAGAAACTTTACGTTCGATTTTTAGAGTTTCAACACCAGCCTTGGTAGCAGTGTTCTTTAAAGTAATCTGTCCGTAGAATAAATCTCCCGGTAAAGCGGCTGCAACGCCGTTATTCTGCTTCAGGCTAACCTGTAGGTCGGAAATAATATTCGCTTTGCTCATGGCGCTGATATTTTCGCTATCGGAAGAAAGACCTGCCCATGCAACAACTGTGATCTGTTTTGAACCCGGACAGCTGATCTCAACCGGTTTTGCCTGTAGCAAATAAGTTTTGTCAAGAGACACTTGTGTGTAGTAGTCACCATTCTGATCAAAAACGAACAGAGTAGTCTGGTCTACGTCACCCTTAACAGTAATATCTTTGTTATCGGAATAAGCTTTCAGTACAACAGAGAAAGGAGCCTCGGTCTGAGAATCAGCGTTTTCGATTACGCTTTCATTAATACCTGAGTAAGAAGAATCGCTATCAGCGGAACAACTAGTGAAAGAAATTGCTGCCATCAGTGTGCAAACAATAAACAAACAATTTGTGAAAATTCTACCCTTTTTCATGACCTTAATTTTTTTATATGCTTAAATTACCCTATACTGTCCGAGAGATTTTCTATCCGGTTAAGACCCTCATCAAAACCTTTTGTCTCTCGTTGACATTGCAAATATAGATACAAAAAACGATATGATTATCAAATATATTGACAATAAAAGTTAAAACGATCAAGGAGGTTGCTGAAAGTATCACATTGAGTGGTGTAAAACTCTCAAAAGGTGGTAAAAGCATCATTTTATACTCTTAAAATGAAAATGTATCAGATTAAAATATATTGGATGGCGTGATATGAATACATGTTATATGATAGGAATACAACCTGTGTGGGGCGGGGGGGATATTTCTATTATTATCAAAAGTGAACTATCCTGTCCCCGTGTTTGACACGAGGCCGCAAGAGAACTGGCGGTATCAAAAGATATTATAGGAAACGGTCTGTGCCTTTGCGATCCCGTGTCAAGCACGGGAACGGGATAGCTCAATTCTTTCTAATATCTCTTCTTTTGGTGGGGATGGATTGAATGATATGGATTGGTTATTTTAAGAAGGGTGGTAAATCTGTCATGTGTGATATATTTACCGCTGTTGTTGATGTAAGTGTGGTAAATCAATGCTAATGTTGTAAAAATTAACATATGTATTACTCTCACAAGGGGTGGTAAGGCTATCACGGAGAATCGCATATATGAAAAAAAAGCGGCGCACACGCGGAACAATCCGGATGTACGCCTTTATGCATATAAAAAATTGAGGGTCAAATTTTAACCAATTGTAACATGCGTGATAACTGTACCCCAGTCAGCAACAACAATATTGCAATTATTTTTTGAGAGGTCAAAAGTGATTTCTGACTGTTCTCCTTCGTTTACAGACACTTTCTCTAAATTTTTGACATTTTTTGAAGAAAGGATCATGTTATCGTCTTTGTAAAGCTCTATAGTCACGTCGGAAGCCGGTAAAATAGCTGTGTTGTCAGCAATAACATTACCTTTTGCGTCCATGGTTGCAGGGATGATATATTCAATTTCTTCTCCTGTCAATTCACCGTTGTGATCAAAAGAAGCTTTTGTTTTCTTTACTTTGTAATAAAAATAACCTTCTCTGGAATCAAGCATTTTAATAACGCCTTTTGTAATCAGGGAAATAGAAGAAACTTTACGTTCGATTTTTAGAGTTTCAACACCAGCCTTGGTAGCAGTGTTCTTTAAAGTAATCTGTCCGTAGAATAAATCTCCCGGTAAAGCGGCTGCAACGCCGTTATTCTGCTTCAGGCTAACCTGTAGGTCGGAAATAATATTCGCTTTGCTCATGGCGCTGATATTTTCGCTATCGGAAGAAAGACCTGCCCATGCAACAACTGTGATCTGTTTTGAACCCGGACAACTGATCTCAACCGGTTTTGCCTGTAGCAAATAAGTTTTGTCAAGAGACACTTGTGTGTAGTAGTCACCATTCTGATCAAAAACGAACAGAGTAGTCTGGTCTACGTCACCCTTAACGGTGATATCTTTGTTATCGGAATAAGCTTTCAGTACAACAGAAAAAGGAGCCTCAGTCTGAGAATCAGCATTTTTAATTACGCTTTCATCAATACCTGAGTAAGAAGAATCGCTATCAGCGGAACAACTAGTGAAAGAAATTGCTGCCATCAGTGTGCAAACAATAAACAAACAATTTGTGAAAATTCTACCCTTTTTCATGACCTTAATTTTTTATATGCTTAAAATTACCCTATACTCGAGAGATTATTTCCGGTTAAGACCCTCATCAAAACCTTTTCTCTCATTTTAATGTTGCAAATATAGAGACTAAAATGATATGTGTATCGTATAGTGAGATAATAAAAGTTAAAGCAATCAAAATAATCGCCGAAAATATCAAAACAAGTGGTGTGAATGTCTCAAATAGGTGGTGTAAGTGTCGTTTTAGCCCTCGAATCAGTTTCTGATATTACTGTATTTATATCTTATTTGATAGGAATAGCCTGCGTTTGTGATACGAATACACCCGCTTTTGCCCTGCCGGTTAGTAATAGTACTTATTTCTGTTCCGGTCAATCCCATTATTATGCTAAATATTACTGATAAGCTGGTTTGAATATCGGAAATCGTGCGAAAAAAATATGATAATCATTTCTTTTTACGCAAATAATCTTGCGTTGATGTTCGCAAAACGAAAATTTATTATCATCTTTGCATAGATGATTATACACAGTTATGAGGAGGGTTTACTGTTGGTTCTGAAATACTCGGGAGAAAATTATCTTAGAAATTAAAATATATATATCATTATGAATAATAGAACTTTGTTCAGGAAGTGGTCTGTCTTTCTTGCATGCTTTGCTTTTTGCGGTCAGCAGGCATTTGCAGCAGGAGGCTCCGCCAGCCCTTTGGAGATAACTGTTCTTGTAGTAGTCATTCTTTTGGCATTGTTGTTTGTCCTGGCGGCTTTTTATTTGAGAAAGATGTATGCCGGTTTTTCGAGCCAGTCCCAAAAGGCGGTAAAGGAAAAGGAGTTGCTTGCCCTGAACCAGATTGAGATTGAGCAAAAAAATAATGAGTTGGAAGCTGCTAAGAAGAAGTTGGAGGAGCAGAAGGAGGCTATCGAGTCCAAAGCGGCAGAACTCGAATCTGAGAGAAATGGACTGGAATCTCAATATAATGTATTGTCAACAGCGAATAAAGAGCTGGTTCAGAAACTTTCCACGCAGGAGACGATGATCTCTACGCTGAACAGCAATAAAAAAGACCTGGAGCAGTTGCTCGTCACCAAGATCAAGGAGAGTGATGCCATGCAGCGGGAGGTTGCCGACAGGCTTTCGGAAGCCGAGTCCCGTTTGAAGGATGCCGAAATGATCCACGATAACTTCTTTATCGAGACAATCCACGAAATGCGTACACCTCTTTCACTGGTGCTCGGTTCATTGGCATTGGTGGTACAGAATAAGGATGAAGAAAAAGATATGTCCACCCAATTACTTTCGGCTTATCGTAATACACTTGCTTTGCAGGACCTTGCCGATCAGTTGATCGGAACCCGCCGGGCAAACGATGTCGCCAATTATCTGCGCATCGCCCGTTACGACCTGGTGGAAATATCCCGGCAGATATGCGACCTGTTTGTAGACTGGGTTGCGATGAATAATGTCGATTTCCAGGTCAATACCCAGACGGCTAAGTTATGGATCTGGCTCGACCGCCGTAAAATGGAATATGCTTTACGTACATTATTATCTAATGCATTTAAGAATACATTTGTTTATGGCAAAGTCACGCTGGATATTTCAGTCGTCAGGAAAGACGGGAAAGCATATTGCTCTCTGTCCGTACAGGATGAAGGACTGGATGAGAATGAAAGTGCTCGCCGCGGTTTGAAGCAGGTGCACGATATGGTGGATGACATCGGCGGATTTTATAGCAACGAAACGACTTCGTCGGGCACTGTCTATACATTATTAATACCGTTAGGCAAACAACACCTGATGGAACGCCGGGTGGAATTTGTAGAACCCGAAGCTGACCTGGTGAGATTGAACGACCGTCAGAAGGAAGAGATCGCCGAATTTATTCAGGTTGTCCCGCAGAAAAAGCTCACCGGTAAGAAAATCCTTGTCATCGACGACAGCGACCAGATCCGTTGGTTCCTGAAACATGTCTTTACTAAGGAATATGAGATTCTCGAAGCTCGTAATGGGGAGGAGGGAATACAAGTTGCCTTTGCCAACAATCCGGACCTGATCCTTTGCGACGTGATGATGCCTGTGAAAGACGGTTTTCAAACCTGCAAGGAGTTGAAGGCCGATCCGCGCACTTCGCAGACACCGGTTGTCATGCTGACGGCGAAGGTGGAGAGCGAAGACATCATTGTCGGTCTCGAAGCCGGGGCGGATGATTATATCACCAAACCGTTCGATGTGGAGATTCTTCGCAGCAAACTGAACAACCTGGTGAAACGCCGCGAACAATTGAAGCAGTTCTTCACCAAGTCGCTGGCAGGAACAAGCGCACCGAATACGGATGAAAGCGATTCCGGCATACCGAGCAATCCGTTTATGGACCTGGTTGTTAAAAACATCGAGATGCATCTTGACGATTCCACCTTTGAGGCAAAGGTGCTCGCAGACTCATTAAACATGAGTCTGCCGACATTGTATCGTAAAATTAAGCAATTCTCTGATTGCAGTATCCTGGAACTGACCCGTACGATTCGTCTGAAAAAGGCCGCCGAATTAATCCAGACGCAGCAGTATTCGGTGCAGGAAGTCGCAGAAATGGTCGGTTTCAACGACACGGCCACCTTCCGCAAACGTTTCACGGAACAATATGGAACGACGCCTTCGCAATACGGGCAGCCGTAAGATCAGTATATAGTTATATTTACCTGAAAACCCGTTTTAAATGAGCACAAACTTCGTTTAAAACGGGTTTTTTCTCGTTTTAAACGAGATTTTTTGCATCATCGACCTTTAGAAGATGAATGTGTCGGTATTATTTTTTACCGTTTATAGCTTCCAACAAGAATTTGCCTGGTTTGAATTTTACGGTTGTTCTGGCCTTGATCCGTACCGGAGTGCCGGTCTTTGGATTACGTGCCATCCGGCTACTTTGCGGTCTGGGAATCAACGTTCCGAAGCCAATAAGGGCTATTTCTTCATTTTGGGACATTTTTTCAGTCACGATCTCCATATAGGATTCCAGGACTTTTTTTGCTTTTTGTTTGCTCAATCCGGACTTTTCAGCTAAAGCCTCAATGAGTTCTGCTCTGTTCATGGGTATTTATTTTAATGATTAATAATTCTGCAAAGCTAATGAAAACAAGCTGTATAATTAAATAGTTCCGGCAAAAAATTATAGATGTTTTTGACAAAATGATATTTAATGTGTCTTGTAGGTGGGTTGTACGGAGTGTAGCGCGATATTGATTGCTTGCAGGCGATTGTAATGAGTTTCTGTATGTCCGGTATGTTCTGTATGTCGCATGATAAGCGTTATAATATTCCATGTTGGTTGTGATTCTTGTTATAATGCTCGTCTAGGTGTCTTTTTGTATGAATTTTGATAGTTGACTGTTGGCGTATTTTTCTGTGCTTCCGGAAGGAAAATATGTTCCATAACACGTAATATAGCGCTTGAAAAATTCAAAAAACGGGATTATTCTTCTTTAATTAACAAAAATTTGCTTTAAAACGAAGTGAAATTTTGCTGCAGTCAAATTTTATTTCGTTTTAAACGGATTTGAAATTCGTTTTAAATGAACTTTTTTTTGTTTGCAGAGAGTTGAAAAGTTAGTTGTTATCGGATGTTGTGTTAATAAATGTGTATTTTGTTTTTCTAAAAGGGAGAGATATGGCAATTTGAATGTTACTGAATTTGCTATATCTTTATCATAAAGTTGGAAAATGCGCTTTTGTTGCTGCAAAATGCTATTAAAGTCGTTGGATAATACCGAACCTATCTGTATTTACATTGGCATATTCCTTCATTATTCTTATCTTTGTATTGGTACTTAAAAACGACGGAAATATGGAAACAATGCCGATCAGAAAACTCCCGGTAGGGATACAGGATTTTACAAAATTGCGTGAAGAAAATTTTTTGTATGTTGATAAAACGGCTTTGGTCTATCGAATGGCTGTTTCCGGAAATCCTATATTCCTGAGCCGCCCGCGCCGTTTTGGCAAAAGCCTGCTGCTTTCGACGCTCGAAGCTTATTTCCTCGGACGAAAAGAGGTCTTCAAGGGACTCGCTATCGAGCAGTTGGAAAAGGATTGGAAAGTATATCCGGTGCTTCATCTGAGTCTGAATGCCCAGTATTACGAGGATAAACGGAGTCTCGAACAAGTGTTTGAAGTTCATTTTATTGAATGGGAAAAGCAATACGGTAAAACAGATAAAGAAGTGGGCTATGCCGGACGTTTCATGCAAATCATTCGTCAAGCCTGTGAGAAAACAGGGGAGAAAGTGGTCGTCCTGATCGACGAATACGATAAACCGCTCTTGCGTACATTATTTAATGATGATCTACAAGACGTTTACCGTGAAATGCTGACCGGCTTCTATACCGTACTGAAAGATGCCGACCGCTATCTGCGTTTTGTGTTTATCACCGGTGTAACGAAGTTCTCACAGTTGGGAGTCTTCAGTAACCTGAACCAACTGATGGACATTAGCATGAATCCGGTTTATGCCAATATTTGCGGTTTGACCCGCCAGGAGATTGAACATACCTTTACTCCGGATGTAAAAGCGGTTGGCGAAATGAATGGTTTAACCTTTGAGCAAACGATGAATGAACTGACACGCAGATACGACGGTTATCGTTTTACGCAGATCAAGACAGAAGGACTATATAATCCGTTTAGTATTTTGAATGTGTTTAGCAGTCGTGTATTTCAGAGTTACTGGTTTGCCACCGGCACGCCTACTATGTTGGTCGATATACTGAAAAAGACAGATTATGACCTTCGGAAACTGGATGGCATAGAAGTACCTGCTGCTGCACTGACCGATTACCGGATGGATTTTCATAACCCGGTACCGATCATTTACCAGAGTGGGTACCTGACGATTAAGGAGTACGACCTCCTAAAGAACTTCTATGTACTCGGTTATCCGAATGCCGAGGTAGAATATGGGTGGTTAAATTTCATTACTCCCTATTACACACCTATGTCGGAAGCGAATGCCCCGTTTTATATAGGAAAATTCTGGGATGAGTTGCGTGAAGGTGATGTCGACAGTTTTATGGAACGCCTTCGCGCCTTCTTTGCCGGTATGCCCTACGAACTGAACGACAAGACGGAACGTCATTATCAGGTGATTTTCTATATTGTCTTTAAGCTATTGGGGCAATATGTCGATGTCGAAGTGCGCAGTGCCCGTGGTCGTGCCGATGCCGTCGTAAAAACAACAGATTATATCTATGTATTCGAATTCAAACTGAACGGTTCGGTAGACGAAGCCCTCCGTCAGATCGACGACAGAGGCTATCTGATCCCTTACACAGCCGATGGCCGTCAGTTAGTCAAAGTAGGTGCCTCCTTTAACAAAGAAGATCGTAATATCGGTGAATGGAAAGCCGTTTTCAGTTGACGGTTGACATGTGACAACTTCAGAGATGAAACAAAAAATCAGCAAAGTTTTCCGGAAAGGTGAAACTTTGCTGATTTATATAGTTATGGATTATAATTCGTTTATCTCTTCTATGGACAGACCGGTACATTGGGCTATCGTTTCGATGCAGATTCCCTGCTTTTTAAAATTGGTTGCAATCAGACGTTGTCCTTCGGCAAGACCTTCTGCTTTCCCTTCTGCTTTCCCTTCTGCAAGACCTTCCGCTTTCCCTTCTGCTTTCCCTTCGATCCAGCCGGTTTTGATCACGCTGCGCTGATAACGCAGTGCTTCCATATCTGCATAATATTGTCGCCGGTCTTTCTCATTTAACTGGTCTATGCGCAGGCGTTCGCGAGCTTCCTGTAAGCCATGAGCCGTGCTGTTTTGGTCGATCTCGCCTGTTTTCAGGAAAGCGATCCATTCATCGAGCGGGGTTTTGGCCTGCTGGTTGAAACCGTCCACGCGTAATACGTAATATTCAGGAAAGATATCACCGGCTTCGTGGCGGACAAACTGCTCTTTCTGCCGGACAGAGAGTTGAAGAACGTCATTGTAATGGATACCTTTAAAGGTTGTTTTTCCATGATAGACATAATCTTTTCCCTGGCCTAACTCAAAATAAACGATGTTGATTGAATATACTTTACGGATAATACCATATTCCTGTCCTTCGTTGATATAATCGGTGATGGCCTTGGACGCTCCGTAGAGCATACGGTGGAAATAATCCAGTTCGCGGTTGTTCTGAACTTCAATGATGATAAGTTCGCCTTTACTGTCTTCTGCAAGCATGTCCACGCGGTTGAACTTATCCTCTGAGGTTTCTTTATTGCCTTCGCTTTCCAGCATTTTGACAATACGTATCTCTTGCCCCAGTAAAGTGGACAAAAAACCTTCCAGCACAACAAAGTTTGACTTATTACGCAAAAGGCGCTTGACGGCCCAATCAAAATGAACCAATGCAGAATGATTTTTCATAGTTATTCTTATTTTATATGTTACTTAGGCAAAGATAAGTGATTTTCTCATGCCAGAGTCCTCTTTCTCATTTAAAATCAATTTATTTCCGCGGCTGCTCAAAAAATCTCCTTCTTCCACCCTCAAAAGAGATTTTTACCCCTTTTTTGAGAGTCTTGCAGTTGTCTCTAAATGCTTCAAAAGACCCGTTGAAAAACATTTAGAGTTTTACCGCTGATATTCTTTTTGAAGATGATAGTTTTATCTATTAAGATAGAGAGAACCACCTATACCCCATCCTTTTCATAACAATTACTTTTGCTACATGAAAATAAGGTAAAATATAAATATCAAGGATAGGGTAAAGTCAATCCGAAATTATTAAATTATGGAGTATAATAAATTAATTACAAAACAAACCATTTTTCTGGCGTTGGCGATTGTAGCTCTGTTTGCTACAAGTTGCATAAAAGATAATTTGGATGAGTGTCCAGGGTTGACACTCAAAGTTGTGAATCAGAATAATGAAGATGTCACTCCACTGGGAGCAGTAACTTCTGCGACACTTTATGTGTTCGATGAAGATTTGAAATTACTCGAAACACGCAGTCTGGAGGAAGCTTTCATTAAGAACCGTCAAAACATACAATTGAGTTATCCGGCTGATACGAAGTTGCATTTGGTCGCTTGGGGTAACCTGACGGGAGAAAAGCAGGTCGTTCCTAATGCAAAAAGCGCAGAGGAATTGAATATCATGCTGAATTCTAATAATGGTGAAGCTCAGTCTCCGGATGATTTATTTTACGGCTTAAAGGAATTTATTATTGGAGCCGGAGGTAGCCAGGAAATTGTGATTGCCCCGAAAGTCGGACAGGTTACCATGCAAACCGAAGGACTGCAATATGCAATCGAAAAGAATCCGTCGTTTCGTTCTGCTTCTGTGTCCGGTTCTTCATCGGCTTATGAATTTCAGTTAAACCGTACATTGAGCGGCTATAATTATAAAGGCGAACAAATCGGTGAAAGCGTATATTATAAACCTGAAGGTGATTGGGATGAGACTGCCACCGAATGGGTAACGCCTGAACCTAGTAACGTTTGTGAAGGGCAAAATTTATCATGTTCTTTTATGGATGAAAATGGAGTATTACAGACAGTCGATGAATATGAACATTCGGACGGCACAGTTGGTCCGGTTGACATAAAAGTATATGAAAACATACTGATTCTGTTCAGATGGAACGACCAGGGTGCTTTCATCGGAGCCAAAGTAACTGTTACTCCCTGGGGAGTTGTGGAAGATAATCCTGATTTGAAACCTAAAAATTAATCAATCATGATAAATATGAATAAGATATTATATGCAGGATTCGCTTTATTGCTATGTGCTTCCTGCTCAAATGACAATGATCGGGATATAACTTCACTACCGGAAGCAAAGATTTCCTTGCAGGTGAAAGCCAGCGGAACGAACAAGAAAAGTCCCCTGAAAGCTGGTACAAAAGCTGGTACAGATGCAAACGAACTTGCGGGTGAAGCATACATTAATAATATAACTGCATTTGTGTTTAGCGAAGACGGTTCTCAACTTCTTTCTTCTGCTCCTTTTTATCAGGAAACAACCCCGGCTGACGGCGAGTTGACTATTCCGAATATTCCGGCACGTGCAGCAAAGGCACGGATCGTACTGGTCGGGAATGCAAACGGAGCTTTGAGTAATATTACCTCGTATGCAGGTCTTGAAGCTGCTCTTTGCCAACTATCGTCGCAAGAACAGGATAATCTGACCATGAGTAGCCGGGTGATCGAAACAGAGGAATCACTGGTAGCCGGTGATGAGAATTATATCGGTTATGAATCGATAGGCAAAAATAATATCAACGGAATATCTACTCCGTTGGAGTTGACTCGCCTGGCGGCTCGCCTGGACGTTGTCGGAATAAAGACAAATTTCACTCGTCCCGAATTGTTGGGGCGTACTGTTACAATTGAATCTATTACGGTTGATAACCAAAAGACGGCTTCACGTTTCTTTAGTCACGATTATTGGGGTGCCGTTGTTACTGCCGGAAATTTAGGAACGAGTCCGTCCACCCCTATGGATCTGGTAGTCGACAACAATACATCGCTCAGTGAAATAGCTTACCGTACTTACGTGATGGAAAACGACGGAAGCGAGCAGCCGACCGAATTGCTCATCAAGGCAACCATCAGCGCCAAAGATCCTTATCAGGCCCGGACACGCGAATTCAGGGCCGTTATCAATGAAAAAGGGTTGTCGGCTTACGGACATAATTTCGTAAAACGTAACTATGTATATAAAATATCTTTAGTATTTGATGACGAGAGCTTTAAAGAAGATATATTATACGGAACGGTACGTATTGTAATTACAGTTGCGGAATGGAATACGGAAATTATTGATATTCCGGCTATTGACAGCTGATTAATCGTTTGATAAGGTAAAACTCTCAATGGTTGTTTGTAAATCTATCAATTTAATGAGAAGTAGAATCACCTGCATTTTTTGAGAGTTTTGCCTGTCGTAACGAAGTCATTTCGGGCGTTACATTTGCATCGTCATCCAGACAATATTAAAACATTTGAATACAAAATTCAAAATTAATAACAAGTTAGGGTAATATTATTAACAAATTAAATTTATAAGTTATGAAAGTAAAGAATCTCTTTATTATGTCTTTAGCTGCTTTTTCATTGGTAGCATGTTCAAATGATGAGGAAGCAGTTGTTCCTCAGGAAGGAAGCGTTGTTGTTAACTTAACTACGGCTGATTCAAAAACAAAGGCTGATCCATTAACGACAGAAGGCTATGATGCTGAAAATGCAATGAACTCAGGAAAAGTTTATGCATTTTTAAATGGAACGACATTAGTTGAAACAAAAGACTTTTCTACAAGTTCAAACAGTGTTACATTTGATAAATTGACAGTAGGTAGTAATTATCAATTTGTTGCTGTGGCAAACTCTAGTGCAACAGCTGTAACTGCCGAAGGATTTAAAACGATTGAAATTAACGCTCCTACTGCAAAAGAAAACTTTGTTATGTATGAGGTAGCATCAGTAACCTCTTTAGCTGCTACAAATGATATCAGTATGACTGTTAAACGCGTTCTTTCTGCTGTTCAGCTTGGTACTGTAACAAGAGCACAAACAGAAGCTGTACCTTCTCTTTATAGAAATGCAACAATGACAATTAATTCTTTGACTTTGTATAATGTAAATCCTTCTGTAAATTTGGATGGTAGTAAGAAAGTTGGAACCGCAGAAAATGCAACAGACTTGGCTGCTTCATTTACGAATAAAACTGTTGCAAACAGCGCTTCTGTTAATATCAATGGTACAGATGTTACAGCACGTGCTTACGCTTGTCCTACCGCAGGATCTGCGACTTTATATGGCGTTTTAGAAGTAACTTATAGCGGTGGGATAGGTAAAAAATATTATAATATTCCATTAACTGCAGGTTTGGATGCTAATACCTTATATCTTTTAAATGTAACGATCGTGGGTGTTGGTTCCAATGAACCAGGTGATCCTGACGAATTCGGAGGTGCAACAGGTACGATAACTCCGGCTCCATGGTCGAACGGTTCAGTTATCAATGTTGATAATCAAGAAGGTTAATTGATCAAATCTATAAGAAGTGCCGCCAACCTTCTTGGTGGCACTTTCTTTTTTCAGGAAGCCCTGTCAACCCTCTTGACAGGGCTTTTTTGTTATAGGAAGCTTTGGCAATCCGATTTTTTCGCCTTCTTTTCCCCAAGAAGCCCTGATAATCCGATTTTCCCTCCCAATAAATTAGGATATCCACTGTCAATCGCTTACCTTTATTGCTCTCTGGAAAAAATAAAGTATTCATCCTAATTTAATGCACATGAAAAAAATTACGACACTAAATTTAAACATTCTTCATGTAGAAGAAAGTTTCGGCTACCTTAAACTGGTCAGTGCGGAAACTCCTTTACTGAATCCCGGAGGCGGAGGCGACCGCCCGGAAATTGAATCAGCCCGCTGATTCCCGCCAATAGAAGAAAAAAAGGAGGAGAATGCATTAAAAAACATTGTATTCCTTTGTTGTTTTGACGCTTCGACCTTTGTAAATCTATCTCTGGTTAGGGGTGTAACTATCAATTTTCACTACTTTTCCACATTGCCACTTTTACCCCTTAAACATGAGATTCTGACCTATCCCCACTTATTTCGGCATACCCTACATTTGCAATATAAAATTGAACGAGAAAGTAAATAAAGCAATAAAATATAGGGTCATGAAATTACAGAATATCTTCGCATTAATCGTTACATTGATTGGTTTCGCAGCTTGTACTTCCGAAAGCGAACTACTTGATACTCCTGTAGAGAACAGTGATTTAGTTCCGGTAACAATAAGTTTAGGTTCCATACAGACAAAAGCTTCTGTTGATTTGGATGCTCAGGAAGGGAATATAGAAAATGCAGTAATCGGTATTTTCGATAGTAAAGGAATTCCTACAACTGCTCCGATCGTTTTAAAAAATGGTACAAACACTGGCACTACCCGTCTTCCGCTAGTCAAATCTAACGCCTATGCATTTGTAAATATATCGGATGAAGATATAGTTGCATTACAAGCAATCAGTAGTGAGGTTGAATTTAAAGAATATGGAATCAAAAAATTATTAACCCAGAATGCTGCTGCTTTGCCAAAGTACGGAACGAATACAAATTTTACTCCGACAGAAAATGGAAATATTGCGATCGATGTGCACCAGTTGACAGCACGTTTGGATGTATCGGTCAATGTGATTGTAACAGAAAATGGCGAAGGTGATGTAACTGCTCAACATCCTGAAATAGCATTATCGGAAGCTTCTGTTTCATGGACAAATATCTTGGATAAAGATCAAAATACAACATCTGGTATTGACGGCTCATTCACAACAAATATTGCAGGTACTAGCTATAATGTAATCAACAGAGCTTATTCTTATCCGGGAGCAAGGCCGACTTTATCTTTGAAGGGCAAAGTTAATGGTAAAGATTTTACACGTACACACACAATGAAAGATGCTCTGGATGCTGATAATGTATATTTACTTAAAGCTACCGTAAAATATGACTTGACAACAAAAACCGTAACTGATTTCACTTATGAAATAGTGAAAGCCTCGTCGGTCGAAGTAAATGTTCCGTCTTTCAATTAAATAAGATATAGGGTAAGTTTTTAAATATAAAATAGTAGAAGTCATGAAAAAATATAATGTGAAATTTTTAAGTTTCCTGATCGGCTGTTTATTCTTCTCTTCCTGTTCAAACGAAGAAGAAGTAGGAGGCGATAGCGATAAGCCGGTCTCAATCAGTATCTCCTTCGAAGCTCCGGAAGTAGATCAGATCGTTACAAAAAGTGTGAATGATTACACCTTGATTGATGGTATTTATCTATTTATATTTGATAAGGATGGAAACATAGAAGGGAATGGTCCACTGTTTTGCAATATTAACACATCTGCATCAACTGGAACGATAGCATCAAATATCCCTACCGCAATGGGAGATCATTATATTTACGCAATAGCAAATGCAGACGCAAGTTTTGCTTCTATTAAGGATTTGGATAAAGTAACAACTAGAAACGAACTGTTGGCTAAAAAGGCCGAACTCACTGGAAACTTATTAATGACCGGTAATTTAATCCCGATGGTCGGTTGCGTTTCGGGTAGTACCGACGGTTTAATCGATATTACTAAGAATGCCTCCTATAAAGTTCAATTGGAAAGAATAATATCTTCGGTTAAGTTTAAAGTTTCATGTACCAAGTCGGGTGCAACTTTCGACCTGAAATCTTACGAGGTGGTTAACGTGCCGCAAACTTCAACCCTTTTTGGGGAGAATAAAGGAAGTGATACCGATTTCTGGCCCGGTGGAACCATAACGAATGATAAAGACAACAGCCAGTCATTCGAATTCGGTCTTTTTGAAAATCGTTACACAACAACCGGAATAACAACTTATGAGGATCGCGAAAAAAAGGTCGATCATTCTGCCGTAGGTAAAGATATTCAATTTGAATCGGCTCCTAAATATGCAACTTACGTTATACTGAAAGGTCTCTATAAGGGAGACTCCGATAAAGGAAATGTATCCGCCGATGCGACTTATTATGTTCATCTGGGAAATACCAATAATAGTAATTATAATAATTTTGAAAATATCCGCAACACCGAATATACATATAAAATATCTATTGAAGGTGTAGATAAATTGATCGTTGAGGTAGAAGATTCTAGCAAGCCTTATGACCGGGGCGACGGAACAATCAGCTTTACGGCTGGAACCTTTGATGTGGATGCACACTATGAGTTTTTTAATATCACTATACCTAAAGGTGAAGAATATGTGAGAGAAAATGGTGAAGAGTTACCAGATTGGATTTCTTTTAGAATTTTTGATCAGAATAGTAACACAACCCAAGCATTAACACCAGGTGAAGAAGGAAAATGGGCAACTGTAATGAAGTATAAAACATCGGATGATACTTATAATAGTAAATTAATTACTACGATGAAACAACTTAATGAAGAGTTGAAATCTCATTTTGCTAATACTAGGTCAGAAGAAGTTACATTAACGTGTTATGTCGCAGAAAATATGTCTGATAACTTTCGTGAATGTATAATTTTCAGATCGAAATCCTCAGGAAATGGTAGTACATTACTGAAAGACGGAATTAAAATCCGCCAGAATTATGGTCGTAAATTCTTTGATAACGATGGCGGGTATATGCTCGAAGTACTTAATGAAACCGGTGCGTTGACTGACTATGGTATAAACGCAACAACGAATAAGAAAAATTCATCAGACGATGATGGATTGAAGAATATGAAAGCAGAGGTAGGAATTGATGTAACTTGGCCTGCAATTAGCCAAATGAAAAAGATTTACGCTGCCTGTATGGCTAGAAACCGGGATGAAAACGGAAATGGTGTAATTGACGATGATGAAATGAAATGGTATTTGCCTGCAATAAACCAATATATCGGTATGTGGATTGGGGCTGAGCCTTTGAAGGAGGCTCGTTTATATAAGCTTGAATCAGGAGCCAAGATGCATTTTGTGAGTAATTCTTATAAGGTTCAGGATGGTGTTGAGAGTCGAAATATTTTATGGGGTGAGGAAGGCTCTTCGATAGGTGCGATGTCTGCCAAGGGCGCTGGTAATAATGATAAATTTCAACTTCGTTGTATTAGGAATTTTGGAAATAAACCGAATAGTAAGTATTATTCAGAGAAGAATAAAATTATTACAATGCTTATAGATAATACAGCTTACAGAAATAAGCAGGTAACAGGTGAGTTAAGTCGTAGTGGAGGGCATATGGCACCAGATAATCTGCTTTATAAATCATTTGAATATTCTGATGAAAATGGAAGTGGTACTTTAAAAATTACAGGTCAAAATGACAAAGCTGACAAGAATAGATCTATTTGTTCTGAGAAAGGTAATGGTTGGCGTTTACCCAATCAGCGTGAACTTTCAATGATGAGGGTAGCCGGATTAACGAATAAGCGTCTTATTTCTCGCACATATTCAACGTTTGAACCTTCCCGTGCATTTTATTATGCTCAAGGTAATTTAGCATTATCTAATCCTAATAATATAGGTAATAATAGTTATGTTCGTTGCGTTCGTGATAAGTAAAATATAGGCACTATACAAAATGATGGACAGTGCCTTTCAAACCGACTTTCCCTTCGTTGTGAACGGGGATAGTCGGTTGTGTTTATAAAACCACAAGATATAATCAAAACCGAAATCTGAAAAATTGTCAGTAAAATATGTACTGATTTCCCTATATTTTTCAATAGTTTTTTGTTGTAGTCCTTTCCAAATTTGGGGTACTAAAGTGCAATTGAATGAAAAAAGTACCCGAATGTTCCCGAATAGTCCCGTATCCTTCCGTAGGGTCCCTCGGCCCCTGACCGGTGTCCTATCTTTGTAACATAATCGAGAAACAAAGGTCTGACGGTGTTTGGATGAAAAAACGGTTGCGATTAGGTACATATGTGGCAGTAAACCGATTTATTCCTATTTAAACCTTCTTATCCCGCACTAAACCGCTCTATCCCGTTTTCGTCGGAACAGCCCGTCGTACCTTTGTTTCGTAATCATAAAACAATAATAGTATGGCATTAAAGTATGTAGTCAAGAAAACTGTTTTCGGTTTCGATCAAACCAGGACAGAGAAATATGTAGCCCGCCCTCTGCTGGCCGGTACAGTGAATTATCCCGAGCTTTATGAACAGGCCGCCAAACGTTGTATGGGAGTGTCGAACAGTGTGATAAGAATGGTTATCGACGATTTGATCAAGGTGTTGGAATGGAATCTGCTCAATCACATGTCGGTGAAGTTGGATGATTTCGGGACGTTTCGTCCGGGACTCGGATGTAAGCCTCAGAGTGAGGAAAAGGATGTGAATGCAGATGTTTTGTGCCGTCGCAAAATAATCTTTACCACAAGCGGAAATTTCAAAAGGATACTGGATAATGCAAGTGTCCGGAAGTCCGAAAAACGATGAATTTGTAGTCTCTTTTTTAATAATCATTTAATAACAAATCAGTATGGCATTAAAGTATGTAGTTAAGAAAACTGTTTTCGGGTTTGATAAAACCAAGGCAGTGAAGTATGTAGCCCGCCCATTGTTGGCAGGTACGGTAGATTATTCCGCTCTTTGCGACCAGGTGACCAAAGTGGGGATGGCACCGCGTGGTGTAGTGAAAATGGTGACCGATGGTCTGATCGATGCGATCATGTGGAATCTGGAAAATCATTTGTCGGTGAAGCTGGGTGATTTCGGGACGTTCCGTCCAGCTTTCGGCAGCAAGAGCCAGGATACGGAAGAGGCTGTAAATGCGGAAGCTTTACGCCATCGTAAAATCATCTTTACTCCGGGTTCTTATTTCAAGGGGATGTTGAGTGATGTAAGCATCCAGAAGTTCGAAATTCCCAAAACTGATGAAACAGGCGGTTCTCAGGGCGGCGGTTCAGAAGATCGTCCGGAAATCGAATAGGTTTCGCCGGAGTAAGTAACGTATTAAAGTATCTAAAATATTGCAGTTTCAGAGAAGCAGTGAGAACAGGAAAAAAGCTTCTTTTATGAGTTTTTATTGGGATCAATACGTTGTTTATTAGAATGTTATTGCGTTTTGATGTCCTGTTTTTATTGCTTTTTACCCCTTTGAGCATAGTATATCTTTGCAGTGTAATCGATTATTTATTGAAAACAAAGAATTCATTATATCCTTTTTTATAATCATTTAAAAATAACTAGTATGGCATTAAAGTATGTAGTTAAGAAAACTGTTTTCGGGTTTGATAAAACCAAGGCTGTGAAGTATGTAGCCCGCCCATTGTTGGCAGGTACGGTAGATTATTCCGCTCTTTGCGATCAGGTAACCAAGGTTGGTATGGCGCCCCGTGGCGTAGTGAAAATGGTGACTGACGGTCTGATCGATGCGATCATGTGGAATCTGGAAAATCATTTGTCGGTGAAGCTGGGTGATTTCGGGACGTTCCGTCCTGCTTTCGGCAGCAAGAGCCAGGATACGGAAGAGGCTGTAAATGCCGAGGTTTTGCGCCATCGTAAAATCATCTTTACCCCGGGGGCTTATTTCAAGGGGATGTTGAACGAAGTAAGTATCCAAAAGTTCGAAATCCCCAAAACCGATGAAACCGGTTCGGGCAGTAGCGAAGGCGGTGGTTCCGACCGTCCGGAAATCGAATAGGAACTATTCTTTTTCTGATTAACAAAGCAGGCACGGACCGGATAACGGGGCGTGCCTGTTTTGTTTTTTCTTAAATAGAAGAATCAGGTTAGAACCAAGATTCATTTATCATTATAATGACCATAGGCATTGACAATAAGTACATCAATTTTATCTTTGTGGATTTCGTAAACCAAGCGATGTTTATCTGTTATTCGGCGTGACCATTTGCCGACGAGATTGCCTCGTAGCTGTTCCGGCTTTCCTGTTCCGATTTCCGGATGTTCCATCAATTCAACAAGTAGTTTTGTCAGCTTTTTATATGCAGAGGGTTCGTTCTTTTTTAGCAAACGGATGTCATCAATGGCATCATCAGTGTAAGATAAGTTAAAACTCATAACCCTTCCAATAGTCTGAATAATTCATCTTTCCCACTTATGGTAGTCACTTTTCCGGCCTTTGCTTGTTCGCTAGATTGCAAAATACGGTTTATATTTCTTTCATCGGAAAAAAAAGGATCACCTGATGGACTTGGGTTATTTAAGGCTGCATCAATTGCTTTTGCTTGTTCTAGCAAGACATTTTCCAAATATTTTTTCAAACTTATTCCTTTTGCAGCAGCAGCCATCGCCAAACTTCTAACCGAATCAGATGGAAGATCTACTGCTTTTCGTTGTTTAAATAACTCTGTTGTATTCATATTCTAAATATTATGAGTACAAATATATGCAAAAATACAATGTGTATATAATGATAATATATGCATAATGTTATTTTAACGATTGCACGATGGAAAGATTTTATCGCTTTCCGGTTCGGGTAGTGGCGAAGGCAATAAATATTTATGTATCTCTCTGATTTGTGTTATAGTATGGCTATATCTTCGAGAGAAAGTCCGGTATATTGGCTGATTGTTTGCGGATCCAAGCCTTTGGCTTTCATGTTAAATGCTATAGCCTTAGTGGCTTTTAGGCTACCTTGTTCAATCCCTTGCTCAATTCCCTGTTCAATTCCTTGCTCAACCCTTCTTCCTTGGCAGCACTTAGGACGTCGTTTTGGATCATTATATTTTCTAAGTGACGGTCGTAGGCTTGACGTTCCTGAGGGGGCATATCGTAATAGCGAAGTTTTTCGCGCGCTTCGGGAAGTCCCGGGGCTTTGGCTTCGGAGGATATTTTCCCGGTTTTCAGGTAAGTGATCCATTCTTCTAAAGGAGTTACGGCAAGTTTATTGAATTCGTTGACGCGTATCAGATAGTATTCCGGGAAAATTTTATCTGGTGTTTTTCTGATGATGGCATTCTTTTCTTTCAGACTGATTTCGAGTTCATCATGGGTGTTGAGTCCGCAGAAGCGTGAAGAACCCTTGTAAATATAGTCTTCTCCTTTTCCCATATCGAAATAGATGATACTGATGGAATAGATTTTTTTTATGGATGAGTACGAGTCTCCTATATTAATATGTTCGGTAATTGCTTTCGCTACCCCGTAAAGAATGCGTTCAAGATAATAAATCTCATGTGTGTTTTGTATCTCAATGATGATGATATCGCCTTTACTGTTCTTTGCTTTGATATCGACACGGTTGAATTTATCACTCTCGTCTTCCATGTTTGCTTCACTTTCGAGAATTTCCATGATATGAATATCTTCTTCCAGAAGAGTTTTGAGGAATCCTTCGAGTACGTCGAAATTCGCATTGTTGCGTAAGAGCCTTTTTGCGGCCCAATCGAATCGGATGTAATTTTCTTCTTTCATAGTTGTATAATATATTGATATTTATAATTATACAAAGTTACTACAAAAAAGTGAAATGCGGAAAGATATAGTGATAGAATTGAGTTACAAGGGTTTTGGTTTAAGTGGCGAAAATTCGTGAAGCCATTACAATCCCTGCCGAAGCCAAATCCTGACGCCGCAACGTTACTTGTTCGTAACCATGCCCGATAATGCGACAAACGGGTACGGATAGAGAAACAAGGCGCAGAGGGATAGTGAGTTACCCACAACTCACGCGAAAAATCCGGTTACGGAAAAAGATTGCGCCGTTCCTCACCGTTTTGCGTACCAGAGAAGGACTCTTCACCAACTAATTTTGAAACCAAAAAAATTAAGGACGATGAAGAGTACATTTTCAGTTATCTACTATCTCAAACGGCAGGTAGTGAAGAAAGACGGGACAGTTCCCGTCATGGGACGTATCACGGTGGACGGCAACCAGACACAATTCAGTTGCAAGCTGAGTGTCGATCCGAAGCTGTGGGACACCAAAGGGGGGCGTGTCACGGGCAGAAGCACGGCGGCACTCGAAACGAACCGTATGCTTGACAAGATGCGGGTGCGCATCAACAAGCACTATCAGGAAATCATGGAGCGTGACAACTTCGTCACGGCAGAGAAGGTCAAGAACGCTTTTCTCGGACTGGAGCACCGCTACCACACGCTGATGCAGGTGTTCCGCCAGCACAACGAGGACTATGAAAAACAGGTGGAAGCAGGCATGAAAGCCAAAGGCACGCTGCTGAAGTACCGCACCGTTTACAAACACCTGCAAGAGTTCCTTGACATCCGCTACCATGTGAAGGACATCGCACTGAAAGAGCTTACCCCGGCTTTCATCTCCGACTTCGAGATGTTCCTGCGCACGGACAAGCACTGCTGCACCAATACCGTGTGGCTGTACGTCTGCCCGCTACGGACGATGGTGTTCATCGCCATCAACAACGAGTGGCTGACACGCGACCCGTTCCGCGAGTATGAAATCAAGAAGGAGGAAACGACACGCAGTTTCCTTACCAAAGAGGAAATCCGCCTGCTCATGGACGGGAAACTGAAAAACGCCAAACAGGAACTGTACCGCGACCTCTACCTGTTCTGCGCGTTCACCGGGCTGTCGTTCTCGGATATGCGCAACCTCACGGAAGAGAATATCCGCACCTACTTCGACGAACACGAGTGGATAAACATCAACCGCCAGAAAACGGGCGTGGTGTCCAACATCCGCCTGCTTGACATCGCCAACCGCATAATCGGCAAATACCGGGGTCTGTGCGAGAACGGCAGGATATTCCCCGTCCCGCATTATAACACGTGCCTTGCAGGTATCCGTGCCGTCGCCAAGCGTTGCGGCATCACCAAGCATATCACGTGGCATCAGAGCCGCCACACGGCAGCCACGACGGTGTTCCTCTCCAACGGCGTACCTATCGAAACGGTCAGCTCCATGCTCGGACACAAGAGCATAAAGACGACGCAGATTTACGCGAAGATAACCAAAGAGAAGCTCAATCAGGACATGGAGAACCTTGCGGCAAGGTTGAACAACGTTGAGGAATTTGCAGGTTGCACCATCTAAAAAGAGAAGCCATGAAACGTGACATAATCATCATAGAGGACAAAGCGGTCAGCGTAACCGGTAACGACGTGTGGATGACCGCCACCGAAATCGCCGGACTGTTCCATACGATCGTCCCGGCAGTGAACGCAGCCATCAAAGCCGTCCGCAAGTCGGACGTGCTGAACGACTACGAGGTGTGCCGCTACATGCAGCTTGAAAACGGGCTGTACGCGGACGTGTACGCGCTTGAAATCATCATTCCGATTGCTTTCCGGCTGAACACCTACAACACCCACCTTTTCCGTACATGGCTGGTGGGAAAGGCTCTCGCAAAAGAGAAACGGCAAGCATACGTGATGTTCATACAGAACGGAAAAGCCGGGTACTGCTGATTGCACATACCCCATAAGACAAGGAAACGGGCAGCACCACAAAAGGTGTCGCCCGTTTCCTTTTTCATGTTGGCCGCCTTACTCCAGCGGCTTGCGGTAGTTCGCTTCCAGTACCTCGCGCAGCCCCGTTTCCGGGTAAAGCACCTTCCCTCCCAAAAGTATGAAGGGCAACACACGGTTGTTGCGGTATTCCTGCAAGGTGCGTCGGCTCACGCGGAGCAGTTCCGCCACCTCGCCGTCCGTCAGGTAACGCTCCCCGTCCAGCGGAGGACGGTAACTTTCCAGAAATGCGGACAGCCATTTAGAGCCTTTGCGCATATCCTGCACCACAGAGGCTATCGGCTCGTCTTCCATCGTAAAAACATCGTTGTTCTCGTTCATCATAACTTCGGATTCAGTGGGTGAATAAATCAAATCATCTGCCGTGCGGATAGAGCGTGCCGACAAGCGGTATCAGCCGCTTCACCTCCTCCGGCTTGTAATAGAACCTTCGGTTTATCTGCGAGTAGCCGATAAGCCGCCTGTCACGAAGCGTCTGCAACGTGCGCAGGCTGATTCTCAACTGCCCGCAGACCTCCTCGCCCGTGAGCCATTTTTCCATGCGCCCCGAGTCGCTTTTGCGCCTCAGGGCGGCGATCTTCTCCGAGAGTGCGCCGAATGCCGCCACCATCATCTCGAAAGTCTTTTTCTCGATAGATACTATTTCCATATTCATAAAATTATCGGTTTGCCCGCAAAGGTAACGACGCAGCCCTTAACACGTACCGTTTTCCGCTGAAAGGCTGCCTGTTGCGCCGTTTGACCGGGTTACGGAGCCATCTTCCGTAAAAATCTTACGTGAGTCACGTAGTGAGTTGTTAAAGCCCCTTTTGTTTATTGCCGAATTTTGCCGCAGAAACAAAAAGAAAGGACTGAATATGAAAGTGATAACGATGGAAAGTTCCGCCTTCCGGTCATTGACGGAACAGATAGCGGAGATTGCGGCACACGTCCGTGCCGTCTCCGGCGACAAGAAAGCGGCATCGCCCGACAGGTTGCTCACCACACGCGAGGCGGCGCACCTGCTTAACGTGAGTACCCGCACCCTCCAGCGTATGCGCAGCGAGCAACGCATCGGCTATGTCGTGCTGCGCGGCAAATGCCGCTACCGGCAGTCTGAAATCGACCGCCTGCTTGAAGCATGTGCCGTCAACGAGGACGCGGCGACACCGCAGGAACTGAAACGGAACCACACGCTGCGCACGGGCGGCAGCCCCAAAGGACGGAGGACATAGGTCATGGAACTGCTCACACGAAACAACTTCGAGGTCTGGATGCAGAAGCTGATGGAACGGCTCGACCGTCAGGACGAACTGCTGCTGGCGATGAAGGCTGAGGGGAAACAGCCCGCTATCACGGAAAGCATCCGCCTTTTCGACAATCAGGACTTGTGTATGCTGCTCCAGATAAGCAAGCGCACCCTGCAACGCTACCGCAGCGTCGGCGCATTGCCTTACAAGACACTGGGCAAGAAAACCTATTACAGCGAGGAGGACGTGCTGACATTCCTTTCCAACCATATCAAGGACTTCAAAAAGGAAGATATAGCCTTCTACAAGGCTCGTATCCATAATTTCTTTCATAAATAACCCATTAAAACATTTTTCAGATGGCAAAGAAAAAAGACGAAAAGGACGTGCTGGTAGTCCGTGACGAGAAGACGGGCGAGATCAGCGTGGTAGCCGGGCTGAACGTGGACGGCACACCCAAGCGCACCCCCGCGAAAGCGGAGAACGCGCAGAGTTTCCTGCAATTCGACCGACATGGCGACGTGCTGGACAACTTCTTCAAGAACTTCTTCCGGCAGTGCAAGGAACCCAGCCGCTTCGGTTTCTACCGTATCGCGGCGGACCAAGCCGAAAATATCTTGGAGGTGATGAAGCAACTGCTGAAAGACCCGGAAGGGAACAAGGAACTGCTTGCCCCTCACAAGGTGGACACCTCCGGTTATGAGAAGAAGGTGCAGGAAGAACAGACTTCACAACAGGTAGAAAAACAAGTACCTCAAAAACAGGAAAACATGGAGCAACAGAAAGAACAACAGGAAAACCCGCAGCAGACGCAGGGCAAACGGGGCTACCAGCCCATCGACGAGAGCAAAATCAACTGGCAGGAACTGGAGGACAGATGGGGTGTGAAGCGTGACGACCTTGAAAAGTCCGGCAACCTTACGAAGATGCTCAACTACGGCAAGTCCGACTTGGTGAAGGTCAAACCCACCTTCGGCGGCGAATCATTCGAGCTGGACGCCCGCCTCTCCTTCAAGAAGGACGGCGAGGGAAACATCAGCCTCGTGCCGCACTTCATCCGCAAGGAGCAGAAGTTAGATGAATACAAGGAACACAAATTCTCCGACGACGACCGGAAGAACCTGCGCGAAACGGGCAACCTCGGCAGGGTCGTGGACATCGTGGACAGGGAAACGGGCGAGATTATCCCCTCCTACATCAGCATCGACCGCAAGACGAATGAGATCACGGACATCCCGGCAAACAAGGTGCGCATCCCGGAGCGCATCGGCAAGACGGAAATTACCAAGCAGGAGCAGGACATGCTCCGCGCCGGACTGCCCGTGCGCGACAAGCTCATCGAGCGCAACGACGGCAGGAAGTTCGTCACCACCCTGCAAGTGAACGTGGAGCAGCGCGGTGTGGAGTTCGTGCCGGGAACCGGCAGGTCGCCCCGTACCGCACAGACGCAGGAAGCCAAGAGCGACACGTCGAAAAGTCAGGCGCAAGGCGGGGAGAATGCCGCCCAGACCAAGAAGGAGCAACGCCGCAACACGTGGACGAACGAGGACGGCAGCATTCGCCCCATCAGCAAATGGAGCGGCGTGAACTTCACCGACCAACAGAAAGCCGACTACGTGGAGGGCAAAGCCGTGAAGCTGGAGAACGTGACCGACAAGCAGGGCTTCCATGCCACGATGTATATCAAGTTCAACCCGGAGAAGGGCCGTCCGTACCGCTACGACACGAACCCCGACAACGCCCAGCAGGTCGCCCCGTCCAACGAGAGCCGCACGCAGGTGGCGGTGAACAACGAGGGCAAGACCAACGAGGCGACAAAGAACCTGAAAGAGCCTTTGCAGAAAGGTCAGACCGCCCCGAAGACCGCCAGCCAGCAACAGCAGCAGGATAAACCGAAGAAAAACAACAAGGGCATGAAGATGTAATCCCGTGTCCGCCACTAAATCCAATCCAAAGTAAAAAAAGTAATCATTAAAAAAGAAAAAGCATGAAGACAATCATTGCAGAAAAGCCCTCCGTGGCACGTGAAATCGCCCGCATCGTGGGCGCGACAAAGAGAGAGGAAGGATATTTCGAGGGAGGCGGCTATGCCGTGACATGGGCATTCGGACACCTCGTCCAACTTGCCATGCCCGACGGCTACGGCGTGCGCGGCTTCGTCCGTGACAACCTCCCGATTATCCCCGACACCTTCACGCTCGTCCCCCGTCAGGTCAGGACGGAGAAGGGCTACAAGCCCGACAGCGGCGTGGTGTCGCAGATAAAAATCATTACCCGGCTTTTCAATGGGAGCGAACAAATCATTGTGGCAACCGATGCCGGGCGTGAGGGTGAGCTAATCTTCCGCTATCTCTACCACTACACGGGATGCAAAACCCCGTTTGTGCGCCTGTGGATCAGCTCGCTCACCGACAAGGCTATCCGTGAGGGGTTGCGCAACCTCGAAGACGGCGGCAAGTATGACAACCTATACCTCGCCGCCAAAGCGCGGAGCGAATCCGACTGGCTCGTGGGCATCAACGGCACGCAGGCACTTTCTATCGCCGCCGGACACGGCACGTACTCGGTCGGACGGGTGCAGACCCCCACATTGGCGATGGTGTGTGAACGCTACTGGGAGAACCGCCGTTTCACGCCCGAAGCCTTCTGGCAGCTCCATATCGCAACGGACGGTTGCGATGGTGAGGTCGTGAAACTCTCTTCCTCCGAGAAATGGAAGGAGAAAGAGCCGGCTATGGAGCTATATAATAAGGTAAGGGCGGCAGGCTACGCAACGGTAACGAAAGCCGAGCGCAAGGAGAAGACGGAGGAAACTCCGCTCCTGTACGACCTGACCACGCTCCAGAAAGAAGCCAACGCCAAGCACGGCTTCACGGCGGAACAGACGCTTGAAATCGCGCAGAAACTCTACGAGAAGAAACTGATAACCTATCCGAGAACGGGTAGCCGTTACATTCCCGAAGACGTGTTCGCCGAAATCCCCAAGCTGCTCGCCTTCATCGGCACGCAGCCCGAATGGAAAGACAAGGTGCGGGCGAAAGCCGTCCCGACACGCCGCAGCGTGGATGGCGGCAAGGTGACGGACCACCACGCCCTGCTCGTCACGGGCGAGAAACCGCTCTTCCTCTCCAAAGAGGACGGCACCATCTATCAGATGATTGCCGGACGTATGGTCGAGGCATTCTCCGAAAAATGCGTCAAGGACGTGACCGCTGTCACGGCGGAATGTGCGGGAATGGAGTTCACCGTGAAAGGCAGCGTTGTCAAACAAGCCGGATGGCGTGCCGTATATGGCGAGGAAAACAAGGAGGAAACCACCATCCCCGGCTGGCAGGAAGGCGACACGCTGACGCTGAAAGGCTCTTCCATCACCGAAGGAAAGACCAAACCCAAGCCGCTGCACACCGAAGCCACCCTGCTGTCCGCTATGGAAACGGCGGGCAAGGAAATCGAGGACGACGCGCTGCGTCAGGCAATGAAGGACTGCGGCATCGGCACTCCCGCCACACGCGCCTCCATCATCGAAACGCTCTTCAAGCGCGGTTACATGGAACGCTGCAAGAAATCGCTTGTCCCCACTGAAAAGGGTCTTGCCCTCAACTCCGTTGTCAAGACGATGCGCATCGCCGATGTAGCCATGACGGGCGAATGGGAGAAGGAGCTGGCACGCATCGAGCGCGGGGAACTGTCCGCCGACACCTTCCGCAAGAAGATAGAGGCGTACACACGGGAAATCACCTCCGAACTGCTCTCGTGCGACAAGCTCTTCGGCAGCCGTGACTCCGGCTGCGCGTGTCCCAAGTGCGGCACGGGCAGGATGCGGTTCTACGGCAAGGTGGTACGCTGCGACAACACGGAGTGCGGACTGCCCGTGTTCCGGCTGAAAGCGGGACGCACCCTGTCCGACGACGAAATCAAAGACCTGCTCACCGACGGGCACACCAAGCTGCTCAAAGGCTTCAAGAGCAAACAGGGCAAGAGCTTCGATGCCGTGGTCGCCTTTGACGGGGAATATAACACGGCTTTTGTGTTCCCGGAGGCTAAAAAGGGCAAGAAATTTTCAGGACGGAAGAAATAATGCTAACTTTGCCACTTGTTCAGAGTAATGAATTGTTCTTCGATACCGGATTACACTCATACTTTGGATTTAGTGGTGGCACTCGGAGGGATACCGAGTGCCTTTTTCTTCCTTTTTCCAACCGATTATCCCGTTAAATATCAATCCACTAAACTCCAAAGTAATGAACAACAAGAAGAAAAACGAGGGTCAGACCGACTTTTCCTATTACGGTCTGTACCTGCTGGACTATCTCCGCACGAACAAGTTTGAACAGGCTTCCGATGCCGCCTTCATACGGGAACGCGCCGACCGTGCCGCCGAAACGTATGAAAAGGCAAGGCTCGAAGGCTATCCCGCCGACGGTGCGCAGGAGCTGGCGATGGACACGCTGCTGCGCGGGCTGCGCTATTCCCGGTACGCCATGCTCCGCGAAGTCGTGGAAAACGAGTTTGCCGATGAAGTGCCGGAAGAGAAGTGCGAAGCCTTCATACAGAAACTCCTGCCGCTTGTCGGCAACGTGTTTTCCGTCTATGACCTCTCGGACGACAATTTCGCCCTGTCTTCCGATTACGACCTGCTCTACACGGAGCTGACGGGGGCAACCGCCCTTTATATCGGGGAATATGGCGTTTAACCGCAAACAGAAACTGCGGGACAACATCGAGGCGATACGGACGGCATTCATCCTTGACAGGGAAAACAGGACAGTGACAACCGAAGAGCGTGCCATACTTCAAAGGTACTGCGGTTTCGGCGGTCTGAAATGTATCCTCAACCCTGCAAAGGAACTGACGGATGCCGTCCGCTGGGCGAAATCCGACCTCGAACTGTTCGCCCCGACGGTGGAGCTGCACAGGCTTATCCGTGAGAACAGCAAGGACGAAACGGAGTACAAGCGGTTTGTGGACTCGCTCAAAGCGTCCGTACTTACCGCTTTCTACACTCCCAAAGAGATAACCGACACCCTCGCGGACGTGCTGGCGGATTACAGTGTCCGCCCCGCCCGTATGCTCGAACCGTCGGCGGGTGTCGGCGTGTTCGTGGACTCC
The DNA here is from genome assembly GCF_000364265.2 of Parabacteroides sp. ASF519. Lineage (NCBI taxonomy): Bacteria > Pseudomonadati > Bacteroidota > Bacteroidia > Bacteroidales > Tannerellaceae > Parabacteroides > Parabacteroides sp. ASF519. The sequence goes on from NZ_AQFV02000006.1 coordinate 1,442,151, forward strand.
GTGCTGCGGCACAGCCCCAATGCGGATGTGATGGCTTTTGAGAAGGATCTGCTCACGGGTACAATCCTGCGGCATCTCTATCCTGACCAAAAGATGCGTACCTGCGGTTTTGAGAAAATCGAAAAACCGTTCAACAATTATTTCGACTTGGCGGTGTCCAACATTCCCTTCGGTGACATCGCCGTGTTTGACCCTGAATTTCAGCGGAGCGACTCATTCGGCAGACGCTCCGCCCAGAAAGCCATCCACAACTATTTTTTCCTCAAAGGGCTGGATGCCGTGCGTGACGGCGGCATCGTGGCGTTCATCACCTCGCAAGGGGTATTGAACAGCACCAAGACCTCCGTGCGTAACGAGCTGTTCAGTCAGGCTGATCTGGTATCCGCGATACGCCTGCCCAACAACCTGTTCACGGACAACGCGGGGACAGAGGTGGGCAGCGACCTGATTGTCCTGCAAAAGAACCTGAACAAAAAGGAAATGTCGCAGGACGAGCGGCTGATGACCGTGATACAGACGGACACGAAAACCGGCCTGACAGACAACGCCTATTTCATCCACCACCCGGAACGCATCGTGCATACGACGGCGAAACTTGACACCGACCCCTACGGGAAGCCCGCTATGGTTTATCTGCATGAGGGCAAGACCGCAGGTATAGCCGGGGACTTGCGCCGTATGCTCGACGAGGATTTCCATTACAGGCTCGCCATGCGTCTGTATTCGGGAACAATCCGGCAGTCGGGAACGGAAGAAAAAGTTATTGTTCAAAAGGAGGCGGAGCGTCCTGCTGTAACACAGAAAACGGTATTTTCACAAACAGTTGAAACTCCGACGGAGAAACCGCAACCCACAGAGGAAAAGCCGGAGATAGAGCCACGTCCGAAATATTCTGATGGGGTGCAGCTATCATTGCTCGATCTTTGGGGTATGACGGAAGAAGTCAGCCAATCGAAAACCGCCAAGAAGAAAAAGACGGCAAAGAAAGAAAGCCCTACAAGGCGCATTTCGCCTAAGCCGCAGGTGCAGGCAACACCGAAAGTCACTGCTATACCGACTGCTTCCACACCTAAGACTGTAACGGAGAACAAGGAGGTGAAAGTGGACAATGCCGCAAAGCCTGCCGACCCGGACGACATCTATGCCACGCTGGACTGGGATACCAATCCTCCCATCAACGGCTTCTATGAGATGATGATGGGTTTGACACCGGAACGCAGGAAGGAACTTCGGGAGCTGGCGAGGCAGCATAACGAGAAACAAGTGGCGGCGGAAAAGACGGAAGTGAAAGCCGTGTCGGAAGCTCACCGTGAGCAAACACGGCAAGAAGAAGCACAGCCGGAGGCAGTCGCCGCACCTGCCGTTACAGATACCCCATCGGAAGCAGTGGCGACTTCCCTTTTCCCCGACATCGAAGCGGAGAAGCCGAAGGAGGAAGTCGTGGACCTATCGCCCCGTGCCTACCACCGCACACCGGAGATGCACCTGCGCGAAGGGTCGCTGGTGGCTGACTGGGGACGTCATAACATCGGCTACCTGAAGGACATCACCCCATACGGGGCGACATTCCAGCCGCTCGACCTGAAAGGCTACCAGAAGGAAAAGGCTTTGCTGTATGTGTCGCTGCGTGACGCCTACGAGCGTCTGTACCGTTATGAATCGAACAGGCACGAGGCGAATGTTCCGTGGCGAGAGCATCTGAACACCTGTTACGATGAATTTGTCATGCGTTACGGCAACCTCAACGCCAAGCAGAACGTAAAGTTGGTGATGATGGACGCAGGCGGTCGTGACATCCTTTCGCTGGAACGGGCGGAGAACGGGAAGTTCGTCAAGGCGGACATCTTCGAACGTCCCGTTTCCTTCGCGGTGGAGAGCCATACCAACGTAGGTTCTCCCGAAGAGGCACTTTCCGCGTCGCTCAACAAGTTCGGCACGGTCAATCTCGACTATATGCGGGAGATAACCGACAGTACGGCGGAGGAATTGCTCACAGCCCTGCAAGGGCGCATCTATTACAATCCGCTCGTGACCGGTTACGAAATCAAAGACCGCTTCATCGCCGGGAACGTGATAGAGAAGGCGGAGCGCATAGAGGCATGGATGGGCGACAATCCCGAAAATGAGCGTATGCCGGAAATAAAACAGGCGTTGGAGGCTCTGAAAGATGCCGAACCGCCGCGCATCGCCTTCGAGGATCTGGACTTCAATTTCGGGGAACGATGGATTCCTACGGGTGTCTATGCCGCCTACATGAGCCGGTTGTTCGATACGGAGGTGAAAATCGCCTACTCCGCCAGCATGGACGAGTTTTCGGTGGCGTGCGGATACCGCACCATGAAAATCACGGACGAGTTTCTGGTGAAGGGGTATTACCGGAACTATGACGGTATGCACCTTCTGAAACACGCCCTGCACAACACCTGCCCCGACATGATGAAGTCCATCGGCAAGGATGAGCATGGCAATGACATCAAGGTGCGCGACAGCGAGGGCATACAGCTCGCCAACGCCAAGATTGACGAGATACGAAACGGCTTCTCCGAATGGCTGGAAGAGCAGTCGCCGCAGTTCAAGGAACGGCTGACGACGATGTATAACCGCAAGTTCAACTGTTTCGTGCGCCCGAAATATGACGGCTCGCACCAGACTTTTCCCGACCTCAACTTGAAGGGGCTGGCAAGCCGGGGCATCAAGAGCGTCTATCCCTCGCAGATGGATTGCGTCTGGATGCTGAAACAGAACGGCGGCGGAATTTGCGACCATGAGGTGGGAACCGGAAAGACGCTGATAATGTGCATCGCCGCGCATGAAATGAAGCGTCTTAACTTGGCACACAAGCCGATGATTATCGGGTTGAAAGCCAACGTCGCGGAGATTGCAGCCACCTATCAGGCGGCATATCCCAACGCACGTATTCTGTACGCTTCGGAGAAGGATTTTTCGACTGCCAACCGTGTGCGTTTCTTCAACAACATCAAAAACAACGATTACGATTGTGTCATCATGTCGCACGACCAGTTCGGAAAGATACCGCAGTCGCCGGAGTTGCAACAGCGCATCCTGCAAGCGGAGCTTGACACGGTGGAGGAAAACCTCGAAGTGCTGCGGCAGCAGGGAAAGAACGTGTCGCGGGCGATGCTGAAAGGGCTGGAGAAGCGCAAGCACAACCTTGAAGCGAAGCTGGAGAAGGTGGAACACGCCATAAAGTCACGCACGGATGACGTGGTGGATTTCAAGCAGATGGGCATCGACCACATCTTCATAGATGAGAGCCACCAGTTCAAAAATCTGACTTTCAACACGCGCCACGACCGTGTGGCGGGATTGGGGAACAGCGAGGGTAGCCAAAAGGCACTCAATATGCTTTTCGCCATACGCACTATACAAGAACGTACAGGCAAGGACTTGGGAGCAACTTTTCTTTCCGGCACGACCATCAGCAACTCGCTGACGGAACTGTACCTGCTGTTCAAGTACCTGCGCCCGAAGGAGCTGGAACGGCAGGACATCCGCTGTTTCGATGCGTGGGCGGCGATATTCGCCAAAAAGACGACGGATTTTGAATTTAACGTGACGAATAACGTGGTGCAGAAGGAGCGTTTCCGCTACTTCATCAAAGTGCCGGAGCTTGCCGCTTTCTATAATGAAATCACGGACTACCGCACGGCAGAGGACGTGGGCGTGGACCGTCCCAACAAGAACGAGATACTGCACCACATACCGCCCACACCCGACCAAGAGTATTTCATCAAGCAACTGATGGAATTTGCCAAGACGGGCGACGCCACTCTGCTGGGCAGGCTGCCGCTTTCGGAAACGGAGGAAAAGGCGAAGATGCTCATCGCTACCGACTATGCCCGGAAGATGGCTCTCGACATGCGCATGATAGACCCGCATTATGAAGACCACCCCGACAACAAGGCGAGCCACTGCGCCAAGATGATCGCGGAGTATTACCAAAAATACGATGCGCAGAAAGGCACGCAGTTCGTTTTCTCGGACTTGGGGACATACCAGTCGGGGGACGGTTGGAACGTCTATTCGGAAATCAAACGCAAACTGACGGAGGATTACGGCATACCGCCAAGCGAGGTGCGCTTCATTCAAGAATGCAAGACTGACAAGGCACGAAAGGCGGTGATAGATGCCATGAACGCTGGGACGGTGCGCGTGTTGTTCGGCTCAACCTCTATGCTCGGAACGGGCGTGAACGCACAGAAAAGATGTGTGGCAATTCATCATTTGGACACGCCGTGGCGACCGTCGGACCTGCAACAGCGTGACGGACGGGGTGTTAGAGCCGGGAATGAGATAGCCAAGCATTTTGCCGGGAACAACGTGGATGTAATCATCTATGCGGTGGAGAAGTCGCTGGACAGCTACAAGTTCAACCTCCTGCACTGCAAGCAGACTTTCATCAGCCAGCTCAAAAGCGGGGCGATGGGTGCGCGTACCATCGACGAGGGTGCTATGGACGAGAAATCGGGCATGAACTTCTCGGAGTATATGGCATTGCTCTCCGGCAACACCGACCTGTTGGACAAGGCTAAACTTGAAAAGCGCATCGCCTCGCTCGAAGGGGAACGCAAGTCGTTCAACAAAGGCAGGCGTGATTCGGAGTTCAAGCTGGAGTCGAAGACGGGTGAGCTGCGCAACAACACGGCTTTCATTGATGCCATGACGGAGGACTGGAACCGCTTCCTATCAGTGGTGCAGACCGACAAGGAGGGCAACCGCCTTAATATGATAAAGGTGGACGGAGTGGACTCCACAGACGAGAAGGTCATCGGAAAGCGTTTGCAGGAGATAGCCAAGAACACCACGACGGGCGGGCTTTACACACAGGTCGGAGAGCTTTACGGTTTCCCGATAAAGGTAGTGAGTGAGAGGATACTCAAAGAGGGCTTGGAGTTCACCGACAACCGTTTTGTAGTTGAAGGAAACTACAAGTACACCTACAACAACGGGCATCTGGCGATGGCTGACCCGTTGGCCGCCGCCCGCAACTTCCTGAACGCAATTGAGAGGATACCCCCATCATCGACCAGTACAAGGCGAAGAATGAGGTGCTGGAACGTGAGATACCGCAGTTACAGGAGATAACGGGCAAGGTGTGGAAGAAGGAGGTCGAGCTGAAACAGTTGAAGTCCGAACTTGCCGCCCTCGACCGCAAGATACAACTGGAACTTGCGCCCACGCCCGAAATCGCCGACAAGGAGAACGAAGGGCAGCAGGTCAAGCCGGAAACGGAAGTCGTGCGGAACAGGCCGACGCAATATCACGGAGATACACCGCCACAGATACGCAGTCCGGCAAATGAACAAAGTTCCACGGGCAATTTCATTGACAACCATATCGTAATCGGTCGTCCGGGGCTGTATGTCAAGGATGAAAACCGTCCGAAAGGATTGAAAATATGACAATGACAGCAAGAGGAAGAATCATTTGAATTGTATCCTCTTGCTTTTTATACAATAATCCATAAACGTCCGTATTATAATGGACACAGATAACCCTTTTGTTTATAAATGGAAAATCCACTCAAAGTAGCCCCCTTAATTCAGAGCAATTTGACCCCTGTTAAATTTTTCCATTCTTCCATCCTGTTCATTCTTGTTTTCTTCGTATTCTTCCTGTCAGTTATGCCGGGTTCTACATTAAATTTCGTTTATAAATATAACGATTCTTTTTTACTTTTACATTTGCGTAGCGACTCTCCGAAGAGCTCTATACGTATAGCCTGATGTACAATTCTGTCCAGAACGGCATCGGCAATCGTCTTTTCTCCAATAACGTCATACCAATCCCTTACCGGGACCTGTGATGTTATGACGGTGGATTTTTTACCATGCCTGTCCTCTATGATATCCATCAGGTTCATCCGCCCTTGGGAATCGAAGGGTTGTATGCCAAAATCATCCAGTATAAGCATATCCAACCTCTCGATTTTCTTGAGTTCTTGCAGGATTGTACCTTTTGCCTTGGCAACCTTAAGCATCCCCATAAGTCTGGATGTGTTGGCGTATAGTACTTTATATCCTTTCTGGCAAGCCTGGAAGCCAAAAGCGGTTGCCAGATAACTTTTTCCTGTTCCGGCACTTCCGGTAATAAACATGTCTTTGCGTTCCCTGACAAACGTAAGGTCAGCCAAACGCTGGGTAAGATTCTTGTCCAGCCCCCTTTCCACTGAGAAGTCTATTTCTTCAATGGTGGCCTTGTATCTGAAGGAGGCCTGACGGATAGCTCTCTCTACCGCGCGGTTTCTGCGGTCATCCCATTCACTTGAGACCAGCCATGAGACGAACTGGTCGGTAGTCATGCTCTCTGTCCGATGTGTTTCCAAACTTGTTTTAAAGGCATAATACATACCTTTAAGATTCATTCCTAACATCTTTTCCAATGTGTCCTGATTCATTTCCATATTGTATCTGGTTGGTTTATTGATAATATTCTTTTCCTCTGATATTCTCATGGGAAGGCATCTCCGTTTCTTGCCCGGCACTGTCTTCCAACGGGAACTCATCCTGCCGGTTGTTAAGGATGCGCTCGATGATGGGATAATTGTACAGACCGTAACTTGTAGCCCAACGGCAGGCATTGGTCAATCGGGTGTTGCCGACCCTGCGTGCGAAGCTAAGAATGCCCTGACACGATTTATAGGCTTGCTCCGGATGCTTTTTCTCTTCCATAACCTGACGGATATATGCCTCCACATCCGGATGAATAGCCGCCGCTTCACGTATAAATTTATCCGGGTTCCATTCCGTGATATAGCGATGGTGTGAAGCCAGGTGCTCTTCCAGGGTCGTGTACCGGCAACGGGCCCTGTTGCGGGTATGGGAAGCAATCAGCTCGTAGCCGTAATAGATGCATACCTCGCGTGAGGTATATAACAAGATGACCTTCTTGCCTATATAGCCGCAAGGCACACTGTAGTAATGGGCGTCTTCCCCCAGGCGGACATGACCGTTTTTCATCACGGTAGCCCTGTAACGCTGTTTGAGTTCAAAACGGATGGGATTGAGCTTGCGTAAAGAATCACGTTCTATCTCCTCGAACTGTTCCCGTCGACTGTATTTACGGTCTGTCAGCGGAGTGTTGTTGTGGAGTTCCAAGGCGACACGGATAGCCGCGTTCAGTGAATCAAGGTCATAAAACTCGCGTTCCTGTATCTTTGGATAGATACTGCGATAGATCAGTTTAACGGCACCCTCGACCAGTGCCTTGTCACGTGGCTTGTAAGCCCTGGCGGGAATTACGGTACAGCCGTAATGTTCGGCAAAGGCTGCAAAGTCCTCATTCAGGATGGCCTCGTATTTACTGCTCTTAGTAACGGCGGACTTGAGATTGTCCGGGATGATGGCGGAGGGAGCCCCCTGGTAGTATAACAAGGCGTTTTCCGAAGCACGGATCAAGTCCTCCTTTTTCTGGCTCATGACCGCTTCCACATAGGTTAACTGGCTGCAGGGAAGGATCGCGACAAAAACCTCCACCGGGATGATTTCGCCCGTCTCAAGGTCGATGATGGAGAGTTTGTCACCGGCGAAGTCTATGAACACTTTATCACCGGCCTTGTGTTCAAGATGCATGATGGGACGGCTGCAGGCTATATGCTGCTGAATCAGAATATAGAAGCGGGTGCGTCCGTAACCATCCGGATGGGAAGAGAGGTACTCACGATGTAAAGCCTCACGGGTAACACCTTTCTTCTGAAGCCGCTTGCAATATTCGGGCAACAACGACTTTAGTTCTTCCATCCGTTCGCTTTCTGTCTTTACTCTGGTCTTTTCGTGGAATAACTCCGAGAGTTCCTGGTCCGATAGAGACAGTACTCCTTCATAATCCAAACCGCTGCGCTGAAATACCTGTAAGTATTTCTTGACCGTATTGCGCGAAACGGTTAACATACTGCTGATACTTTTGGTCCCATAACCCTGAGAGTAACAGCGTAACACTTGACGAATCTTTTCCATTCCTAATTGTCTATTGGGCATAACTGACTTTTATTCGTTTTTAACAAACAAAATAGAATTATAGATCGAGTAAACAAGAATGAAACTCACTTTTTAGGGGATCATTTTAAAGTGAATTTAAGGGGGCACTTTCGAGTGAATTTGGGGGATCACTTTAAAGTGAACGGAGGGGGGCAATGGTGAGTGAATTTTCCAATAAAGGATAAAAATAGGTGAATTTGCTTGGTTGACTAATTTATTTAGACTAACTTTGCATATACTAAATTTCATTTGATGATGGAACAACTTACTAAGCGTGAAGAAGAAGTGATGAACAAGTTTTGGGAGAGGGGCGAAGCTACCGTCAAGGAGATTATAGCCACTTATCCTGAACCTCGTCCAAGCCGGACTGCCATATCTACATTTGTGAAGTTTCTTGTCGAGAAAGGCTTTTTAGGGCATAAGCCGGCAGGGAACAACGGGTTCATATACTACCCACTCATAGAACGGGATGAGTATTGTGGCAACAACCTGAAGAATGTAGTACAGAGATATTTTAATAACTCTATTCGTGGTGTGATAAGCACTCTTGTAAGAGATAGGAAAATGTCGGATGATGAAGTTCGGGAGTTGATAAATCAGGTAATTGAAGGAAATCGCCAATAATAAAATTGAAAAGATATGGGTAATAATTTATTAGAGCAATGCCATAAAATTAAGGAAGAAATTTCCAATGAAACCACATTTCATTTGGGAATTGAAAACTTATTGTCTTTGCGTACCCAATTATTTGATATCTTAGCGCAGTTCAAAGTGGAATTATGTCGTGCTGATTTCAATGCTATCCCATTCATTGGAGAAGACGGTTTTCACAGCAAGACAATTGCCTATTCCATCTGGCATATATTCCGTATCGAGGATATTGTTACCCATACTCTAATCAACAAGGACAATCAGATATTCTTTTCAAGGGATTATAAAAGCTCGATTGGCTCTCCAATTATCACAACGGGTAACGAGCTTGAAAAACAGGAAATATCAGATTTCTCCAAAACATTGAATTTAGATGCGCTATATGAATATGCTGAATCTGTAAAAGACAATACCAGCCTATTGTTGAAAGAGCTTTCTTTTTGCGATTTGGAACGCAGAATGACTGATGAGGATAGGGAAAAACTCAAATCACTTCATGTTGTGAGCGACTCTGAAAATGCCCGGTGGTTGATAGATTACTGGTGTGGTGAAAATATCCGAGGTCTTATAATGATGCCTTTTTCCGAACATTGGTTGGCTCATATTTATGCGAGTTGGAAAATTAAATGCGCATTAAAAGGAATATCAAACAACTAAATATATGAATATGGAACAAAAATTTTGTCAAAGTTGCGGTATGCCGTTAACTGACAAAGATAAGGGAATAAATGCCGATGGCAGCCGCAATGATGATTACTGCAACTATTGTTACATGGATGGCCGGTTCACGCAGGACTTTACAATGGAGCAGATGATTGAGCATTGCGCTCGGTTCACCGATGATATAAACAAGTGGTCCGGAGAAAATATGACCGTGGAACAGGCTAAAGAGATGATGCGCCAATTCTATCCCAACCTCAAACGCTGGAAAAAATAAATATGAGATATTGTTGTACGGTTTTATCCGTGTCAGATATAAGCAAAGCCCGAAGTTTCTACGAAAACATATTCGGGTTGGAAGTCTGTCAAAATTATGGACGAAATATCCTGTTCTCCTGCGGTCTGGCTTTACAGCAGAATTTCGATTGGCTTATTGGCGTACCCAAAGAAAAAGTTCATAAAAAGTCAAACAATGTTGAAATCGTCTTTGAGGAACGTGATTTTGATGGCTTTCTGCAAAAGCTGAAAGGCAATTCGTCAATCGCATTCTTAGGTGAAGTCGTTGAGCATGATTGGGGACAGCGAGTAATCCGCTTTTACGATTTGGATGGGCATCTAATAGAAGTCGGTGAGGAAATGAAAATGGTCATAGAGAGATTCATTTCTAATGGAATGACTTTGGAAGAAGTTTCCAAGAGAATGGATGTTTCTGTCGATGACCTGCAAAAACTATTGAATTAAACCCTATAAATATGGATATACAACGTATAATCAGCTTGGTCAAAGAGACTAAGGGGATAATCACAAACAGGGAAATGGCAGCCCTTGTGAAAGAAAAAGGAGTAGCCGATTACGTTACTCAAGTGGATGTCGCCGTTCAGGATTTCTTGAAGAAGGCATTACATACACTTGCGCCGGACATACAGTTTCTCGGAGAGGAAACCGGCTTACAGCGTATGGATACAGACAGCTACTGGATTCTTGACCCTGTTGATGGCACTACCAACCTCATGCACGACTATCAGCATAGTGTGGTGTCGTTAGCTCTTTGTAGTCAGAAAGAGATAGTAATGGGCATTGTCTATGATCCGTTTCACGATGAACTTTTTTCTGCTGTCAAGGAAGAAGGAAGTTTCTTGAACGGCAAGCCCATACACGTTTCATCTGCCACAAAACTATCGGAAACCATCATAGGCATCGGCACTGCAAAAAGAGAATTAGCGAAAGAAAACTTTGCCCGATTTCTGAAAGTTTACGAAAATTCCCAAGATGTCCGAAGACTTGGCTCAGCCGCTTTGGAGTTGGCATATACAGCCTGCGGCAGACAAGGCGGATATTTCGAGATATATTTGAATCCGTGGGATTATGCGGCAGGGATGCTTCTGGTACAAGAAGCCGGAGGAAAAGTGACTGATTGGAACGGGAATGCGCTTGACCCGGCTAAAGGAAGTCACGTCGTAGGAACAAACGGGCAAGTCCACGAAGAAATACTCAAATTATTATGAATGTAAAAGAAGTGTTGCAACAATTCGTTGAAGGTGCAACCGATCTGCGGTTTAATAACGTGGAGGTTACACCGGAAACAATACACGCAATCATGATAAATGAGATTGTTCCGTCACATCCGGAAGAGGACTTCTATGGAAAATCAGATGCGGCGTATATGACAACGACAATTCCGTTGTTCAAAAAAGCCGGGATAGAGGTAGATTCTGTGCAGGATATTCTCAACAAGGGGATTTATATTACCAATGCGGTTAAAATACCCAAAAACGGATATGTCGTTTCAAAGGAAAGCATAGAGGAAAGTCTGCCATATCTGGAAAGAGAGCTTGCATTGTTTCCCAACGTCAAGGTTATAATGCTTATGGGTGATGTGGCAAAGAAGGCCTTTAATATGATTGGCAAGAAGGCAATCAAGAAAAATGTTATCCCAAGCGTATCCACATACAAATTGCGAAATACAGAGATTTCATATAACGGTGTTCGCATCCTCCCCTCCTATATAATGACGGGACAAAACATACTCATAGAGAAATCTAAGTTTGAAATGGCTTCTGAAGATATTTCCATGATGTACCGGTTGATAATGAAGAAGTAAAAATCATTTAATAAATAATATATGGAACAAAAATTTTGTCAGAGTTGCGGGATGCCTCTTAATCCCGCAAATCCCGGAACTAATGCCGACGGCAGTATAAGTGAAGATTATTGCGGTTACTGTTACAAGGATGGAGTATTCCTACAAGACTTCAATATGAGTCAGATGATTGAGTTTTGTGTGCAGTTTACCGACCAGATAAACAAGGAAACAGGATGGAATCTCTCTCCGGAACAGGCAAAGGCTCAAATGCGCAAGATTTTCCCAACGCTCAAACGCTGGAAAGAGAAAGACAAAAGAAGCCTCACAGAAAAAGCTGTCAGTTTGCTTGCGCAATGCAATGAGGTCACACTTGCCACGATAAATGCGGATGGATTCCCACGCCCTGTGCCCATCAAGAAAATTAAGACCAACGGATGCAACGAGATTTGGATGGCAACCGATGCCGCATCCGTGAAAATAAATGACCTCAAGACAAATTCCAAAGCCGGAGTAAGCTATTATTTTTATGGTGATAGTGTCGCTCTGCGTGGCATAGCGGAAATTGTCAGCGATGATAAAATCCGAAAAGAGATGTGGCAGGAGTGGCTGATAAATCATTTCCCCGGAGGTGCTACCGATCCGAACTATACTCTAATCAGGTTTGTAGGCGAGGACGCAACCATATATATTGATGGCGATTTTGCGCACGAAAAAATATAAATACTCCGAATGCTTTAATGTCCGTTTTTTACTATCGGAATAAATAGCCTTGTTATAATTTTGCAGGATGCAAACATTCAAGATCATACATCCCTCTCCTGCGCTGAAACCGTTTGTGCGGTATTATTGGGTATTGCAGGATAGCTCACCCGGCATGGTGTCGCAACGCACTTTGCCGACGGGGTGTATGTCGCTTGTGTTTCATCGTGGTGAAAGACTGAAAGTTGTAAGTCAGAATGACTTACAGCCACGCTGTTTTATAAGCGGACAAGAAACCAGCTTTACAGATGTCATTTCCACGGGAAACATCGAAATGATAGTGACTGTGTTTCAACCACACACGGCAAAGATGTTTTTTCATATCCCCGTCAGTCTGTTTTGCAATAGGAACATTTCCATATATGATATGGAGGACATTGAGTTGCAGGATTTGGCAGGGAAAATGGGTGATGCCGACAATCTTGAAACAGCCGTTATCTTAATTGAAAATTTCCTATTAAACCGCGTACTACTGGAGAATAACTACAATATACCGAGGCTTTCCACCGTGGTGCGTCACATTAGCAATTCTGTCCATACAAACATAAAGGGGCTTGCCGACATAGCGTGCCTGAGTGAAAAGCAGTTTTGCCGTGTCTTTTCAGAACACATCGGAACTACCCCAAAGGATTTCCTGCGCATCATCAGATTGCAACGCACCTTATCCGTATTACAGCATAATCCGAAAATAGGTTTTGCCCAACTATCATATGAATGTGGTTATACAGACCAATCACATATGATAAAGGAATTTCGGCTATTCACCGGTTACACCCCAAAAGAGTACATATCCCGTTGCGCTCCTGTTTCCGACTATTTTACGTTCTGAAAATTACGCTGATATAGATTTCGATTTGGTTGTCACCGATTATTTTTATAATTTTGTCACCACTTAGTGACATTAACCAAAATGGAATTGAAAGAAACAGAGAAAAGGCTGCTTGATGCAGTGAGCCATATCATAGAGAATGACGGATTTACCAAAATTGGGGTAAACCGCATCGCCAGTCAAGCCGGATGCGATAAAGTTTTGATTTATCGCTATTTTGGCGGCTTGGATGGTCTGCTCGTCGAATGGGCAAAACGGCACGACTATTATTCATTTGCCTATTCGGAGTTTATAGATACCATCAAACAGTCCGAGAAGAAGGATATAAGGCAGATTGTCAAAGATGTGCTTTTCCGGCAACTTCATTATCTGAAGGACAATGTTCTCATGCAGCAACTTCTGGTATGGGAATTATCCGGTCATTCATCGTTCAAGGGAATCCTCGAAGAAAGGGAGCGCATAGGCTACAAATTGCAGGAAGAATTAAACAAAAGTCTGGATATAGGTAACGACAACGATATGTCCGTTGCCATAATCATATCCGCAATCAATTACATTGTACTTTTCACAAGACAGTACCCCAAACTGAACGGCATAGATTTCAGCAAGCCGGAAGCGTGGAGCAGAATGGAAGCAATGATTTCCAAGTATGTTGATTTCATCTTTGACGACAGCAAACTATGAAACATATCATCGTAATAGCACTGACGCTGTTTCTTGCAGTCTTTGTTATGGCGCAGGAAAGGAATTACATTTCCACTTGCGGCAAGACGAAAACGTCTGTCAAGTGGTCGGAGGAACACAAAGACGGGAAGATATATCTGAATACAATTCAAGGCAACGAAAGGCATGAGTATATTTTGGACAATGGGTATAAGACCGAAAGTTGGAAAATAATCAACCCTGTTTCAAATACCAGCTTGACTGTCAGCTTAAAAAACGGCAAATATTCTATATCCGGCAAGTTCAACGGCAAACCAATCTCGAAGACAGTTAAAAGCAAAGGCAAACCGTGGTATCAGAATATTGCCTACAATGCGGGGCTGACCTTGAAAAACGGCAAGTCGTTGGAATACGAGTGTTTTCGCCCTGACAATATCAAACTCTACACCATGTCGGCTGTCAAGAAGGGTATTGAAAGATTTGACGGTGGGCACACCGTCAAAATAGAAGTCAGTCTGACCGGTTTTATGTCGGCATTCTGGAGTTGTGACTATTATTTTGACACGGCTACCTTGATGTTCGTGGGCTACAAAGGTGTGAACGGTGGCCCCGGAACACCCGAAACAAAAATATCAATTTCAAGATGAGAACAATAATATTATATCGCTCATCATACAAAGGCAATACGCTGAAGATCGCACAAAGCATGGCTGACGCACTGTCCGCCGAACTGGTATCAGTGGACAACACCCCGACAATAGACCTGTCAGGCTACGATTTAATTGGCTTTGGCTCTGCAATAAATTTTGCAGCCCACGATATCCGGCTTCAAAGATTTGTTTCAGAGCAGAATATTGATGGGAAAAATGTTTTCATATTTTCCACCCGCTGCCGTCCATTCTTGGGGGCATATCATAAACCCCTGAAGAAAATCATCGAAAGAAAAGGCGGAATTATAGCCGGTGAGTTTTCTTGCCGTGGTTTTGACCGTACAGGCCCTTGGGTGCTGATGAATGGTTACAATAAAGCCAGACCGAATGAGCTGGATATGTTCAAGGCACGGCTGTTTGCAAAAGGACTCCACCGGAAACTGCACCCATTGGCTTCCGTTCACAGAAATCTGGTTATCGGGTATTCGGACGGCATCCCGATACGCCATAATGGGGCAGATTTGGTTTTCGGTGACAAGGTAGTGTTTCTCAATGCCTCCTCATGCGTGAATTGTGGAAAATGTGTCAAAGTATGCCCGATGCACATCTTCACAAAAACGGATAAAGTATTGCCAATGGATGAACTAAACTGTATCCAATGCCGGTTATGCGCTGACAAATGTCCGACTTCATCAATATACATCAACGAGTCTTTCCTGAACGGATTACGGATTGCATTCAGAGAATCTTTTAGTGACAAGTTGCAGAAAAGTTATAATTCAGACGATAAAGGGCATTAAAATGTACCCAAGGAATGGAATGTCCGGTTTTTACTATCATAGGCTGTCGTGTCGCTGTAACTTTGCAGCGTACTAATCAAAATAACAATAAGTATGATTGCATTTTTTGAAATTCCCACCAATGACTTCGACAAGTCGGTGGCATTTTATCAGGCACTCTTCGGAGAGGAACTGGAGGTGTCGCAGTTCGGCGACGAGAGAATGGCGTGTCTAATGAAAGACGGAAAGAGCGTGTGTTCAATCTCTTCCGCTCCCTCGTTCTCCGGTTTTGCTCCCTCTGAAGGAGGCGTGCTAGTATATCTCAAAGCAAGAGACTTAGATGCCGATGTGAAAACGGCGATTGACAACGGCGCAACACTCGTCACTCCCAAGACCAAGATTCAGGTGGATGGCTGGGGTTCTTTCGCCATCATCGCAGATCCTGTCGGCAACCGCATCGGACTTTACGGTGACAAGTAAATCATTGTAAATCGGGTCATTTTGGTTGGGATAGCCATTGGGTTATCCCAACTATTGAAAGATGCTGTATTTTTAAAGTGGAATTATTGGGATAAATAGAGAATTTGCCCATAAACAAAAAGTATCCTTATAAATTTCATCTTCAACGCTCTTGTTTTCATTCAAATGATTGAAGAGGTAGTTTATCGTATTTGCTTCTTAGATGTCATGTAAAAAGCGACAATGTCGTTTTTGTACAATTTAATACGAGTCAAGTGGAGTAACTTTGCCGGATAAATGAAATTAGTATGAATATTTCCTATATATCAATTTATAAAACCAGCCTGCCTGTATTGGTTAGTTTATTAATGGAATACTTGATAGGTTTTACTGATACAGCTTATTTAGGAAGGGTTGGAGAAACCGAATTGGCGGCATCAGCTATCGCCAGCACTTATTACTTGATTATATACATGATTGGATTTGGGTTCAGCATCGGAGCTCAAATCTTGATAGCTCAATATAATGGAAACAGACAGTATAAGGAAGCAGGAAAAATTCTTTCCCAAGGAACACTATTTTTGTTAATAATAGCGATGACAATAATATTGATTACTTCTATAATTTCGCCTATTATATTAAAGTTGATTATAGATTCTGAATCCGTATTCCAAACAGTTATGCTATATCTTGACTGGAGAATCTATGGTTTCTTGTTTTCTTTTACAATTATCATGTTTAGAGCATTTTATATCGGAATAATACACACATCTGCACTAATGCTCAATTCCATAACGATGGTAGCAGTCAATGTTATTCTAAATTATATTTTAATATTTGGAGCATTAGGCTTTCCAGCATTAGGAATTTCCGGAGCAGCCATTGCATCTGTCATTTCCGAAGCTGTCGCAGCAATTTATTTCATTATATATACCCAAAAGAATGCAAGCACGTGCAAATATGGAATCAAATGGCGATTTGCCATAGATTGTAGAGTATTAAAAAAGATACTCTCTGTTTCTGTTTTGATGATGCTGCAAAATGGGTTAGTATTTGGCAGTTGGTTCGTTTTTTTTATCACAATAGAGCATTTCGGGGAAAGGTCACTGGCGATTACTAATGTTGTAAGAAACATTTCGTCCTTCCTTTTTCTTTTCGTACAAGCATCTGCATCTGTTGTCAGTTCATTAGTTGGAAATCTCATAGGAAAAGAGAAAAGCACCCCTTTCCTATATGTATGCAAAAAAGTAATGCTTTCATGTTACATGATTATTTTGCCAATAATAGTGTTGTTCGCTCTTTTCCCTGAATCTATTTTACGGATTTATAGTGACAATACTGCATTGGTGTTTGATGCTATACCTACATTAAAGGTTATGCTCACTTCTTACTTGATAGCTGTACCTACATTCGTGTTTTTTAGCACAGTCTCTGGAGTAGGCCATGCTGCGGCATCTCTATTGATAGCATTCGTGTCTTTATCTATATACATAGCGTATGTGGGAATAATTAGTCATTTTAGTTCAAGTGTTCCACTATTGTGGACATCGGAACATATTTACTTTTTGAGTGTGTTTATACTTTCTATCTATCATATTCATCATTGGTTTACAGGAATTAACAGTCAAGGCAAAAAAATAATCACCAATATTCCTTAGAATCATAGTTTATACCGACATTTGTAATATGTATAAAGAATATTCGCCATGTAGTTTATTAGCTCCTTTCATAGATCGCTATTGGGAATATAAGGGAGAAACAAGAGGTGGAATGAAATTCAACATTCCACCTCATGGTTGTTCCGACTTTGTTTTCAACGTGGGGAATGCCGCAGACTGCGTCAGTAGTGGACTGATAATGAAACCTTATCATTCCTATTTTTTCGGTCCAATGAATACATTTACGGAATTGGTCACTCAAAAAAAACTCATTCATATTATAGGGGTACGTTTTCAACCGTGTGGACTTTCTCGATTTATAAAAATTCCACTTTCCAAATTTATGAATCAAGGATTAGACAGTCACGAGTTTCCTGCTCTTTTTAGTCAATCTTTCACATATCAACTCTCTGAAATTCAAAATCCGATTGGTTATATTGAACATGAATTGGTTAGGCAATTGTACAAAAACAGCATGGACGCAGAAAAGCAAATATCTCATGTTGTTTCCTTGATCCGCAGACAGAAAGGAATTGTTTCGATTAAGGAATTGGTAACAGAAGTATGCTTATGCCAAAGACAATTTGAGCGCAAGTTTAAGTTTCATACAGGTTATTCCCCAAAAGAATATAGTCGAATTGTTCAGTTTTGGAATGCTGTACATCTTTTGAAACCTAATATTTCATTCGATAATCTTTTGTTTGTTGCTGTCCAAGCGGGATATTATGATGCTTCTCATTTATATAGAGAGGTAAAAAGGCTTTCTGGTCATACCCCTAAGGCATTTCTTACACTCCCTACAAATGGAAAAGTAGAAGTGTTACATTTTGAATTATAGAAATAATCAGAAAAGAAAAAGTATATGAACGGATTAATTAATCTTCTATGTAGTTTGAATATAAACAATGCAGATGTGCTCGAATACACCAAGCGTCTGAAAAACATCCAAATCAAGAAAGGTGAACATTTTCAGATGCAGGGCTGTCCAGTCAGATACATGGGATATGTAGATTCCGGGAAATTCAGATATTACAAAATAGACAAAGATGGTAATGAACGTACCCTTTGGTTCAATAAATCTTTTCCGTTTATCGGAGATTATCATTCGTTCTTGAAAAGAACAAATGCCGAACTTTGTATTCAAGCAATGGAGGATTATGAGATTACATTGTTTAGTTACGAACAGATGATGGAATTATTCGACACGAATATAGATACGCAAAAGTTAAGGGCGACCATTGCGGAGCGTTCTATGTTCGGCTGGCGTAATATTGCTTTAGCACTGTATTTCGATACCGCTGAGGAAAGATACATTGAATTATTAAAAGATTTTCCCGACATTGAAAAAGAGATTTCCTTAAAACATATCGCATCCACTTTGGGCATTTCTCCCGAAACGCTAAGCAGAATAAGAAAAAAGTTAGATAAAAATCCATAGGATTGACCTATGTCAAGAATTGATAATTTCCAACTCTCTACCTTTGCTGTCTTTATCAACATAAAGAGCATGGAAACTAATATTCGAATATTTACGGAACGCCACCTTCTACGGAATCCGTCACTTACGGTTCTGATGAAACTAAGCGTTGACGGCCACTTGGATGAATTACGTTTAAAAAAAACATTGCTTAAATTAAGAAGTGTTCACCCGCTACTTTATTCATCCATTTGCATGAATAATGAGGGAGAGGCATTTTATCAGGAAAACACTGTTCATCAGCTCGAATTGCATTTTATTAAAAGTGAACATTCAAATCAATGGCTGGAAATTGCCGAGTCCGAGAATAAAAAGCCTTTTAATTGCGAAACAGGTCCACTCATACGTTTTTTTGTATTCTACACTGAGATTGGTTTTGATATTCTGGCTGTATGTCATCATCTATTAGGTGACGGTAACGCTATTGCAAGATTATTGAGGGATGTAGTGTTTGTTTATGCTGGAAATAATTTGCCCTTAAAAGAACAACAGCTCATCTCAAAACAAAGTGATTTTCCACAAAAAGCTAAACTTTCTTTTCCTGTAAAATTGCTTCTGCGTTCACTAAATTCAAAGTGGTCTAAAGGTAAGCAGCAACGTTTTGGAGAAGCGGAATACCGGGAGATATTCAATAAGTACCATCAGTTAACAGATATTGCTTTGTCGTACTCAACCATAAACAAAGTTGATATGAACGCTTTGTACAATGCTTGTAAAATACACGGCATAACAATAAATGATGCAATTGTTACGGCATTTATTGGAGCTATGCAAGAAACATTCATCAATAACAAAAAAATGGTAGTCGGGATTCCGATAGATATACGGAGACAACTTTCGTTTTCAGCAGACAGCAGCTTAGGCAATTTTGCTTCGGCCATTACAATTGCATATAAGTATGATCCTAAAAAAGACTTTTGGCAAAATGCTATTCTTATAAAGAAGAAAATAAAATCTAAAATGGATTCAACCAGAGCGCAATGGCTTATACTAAATGCCTACGCATCAATGAATCCTTTACTAATTGATGCGATGTATTTTGCCTCTTATGGGGAGTGTGATGATAAAACTGCAAAAAAAGTTGCTTCAATGTTTTCGATTGGTAATCCTTCATCTACGGCGATATCTAATCTGGGACGATTGAACTTTGATACTCACATTGGTTCTTATAGCATTCGTGATTTGATATTCTTTGCGCCAAAAGCTCCGGGCAGTTATATTGTTCTTGGAGTTGCCACATTAAGTGACACTATGCAAATTGGATTTAGTTTTGACCGCAAAATAATATCTTCTGTGATTGTAAATAATCTGAAATCAAATATGTTGGCTTTACTTTTAAACCTGAATAAAGATATAAAAGTATGAAAAATCAATCCAAGCTATCCACACATAGAATTAGGGACATTCTAAGGATGTGTATGCAACTACTGCCAGGATTATATTGATTGGCGCAGGAACTTTCGATATCAATCGGCTATTCGGTTATCCACACTATTGAAAAATTTCAGTTTTTTCTAATAGTATTATTTTGTCGTCTAAAATAATTAGACTATTTTTGCATTACTAAATCGTCTAATTTAATTAGACTAAATATAAATGGAAGATATGAAGCAATTAACAGAAAGAGAAGAAGAAGTAATGAACTTCTTTTGGGAAAGCGGGGCACTCTCGGTTCGGGATGTCGTTGCCCTTCACAATGAGCCGCGTCCAAGCCGGACTACGGTAGCCACATTCGTGAAACTTCTCGAACAGAAAGGCTATCTCAATCATAAAGTTGAAAGCACAAGCTTCATATATTTCCCCATAATAGAGCGAGAGGATTATTGTGGACAAAATCTGAAGAGTGTCATTAGGCGGTATTTCAACAATTCCATTCAGAATGTTGTGAACTTCCTGATTAACAGCGAGGAATATAGCGATGAAGAGGCTAAGGAAATAATATCACAAATATCTAACAGAGGAAAGGAATAACAATGGCAGGCATATTTTTAGCATATTCATTATTGGCAAGCACTCTCCTGATTGTAGTCTGGGTGGTGTACAAATGTGTTCTTGCCAATACCAGATGTTTCCGGTTCAATAGGATATTGTTGTTGTTCTGTATAACGCTTGCTTTCGTTTCTCCAATCTTCATACTTAATACTTTTTGGATAACGGATATTATGGAGGATAATATTGAAATCGCTTTTAATCCGGTCGAAGTTACCTATATTGCCAATTCGATATCAGAGGAAATCACTCCGATATGGGATTATATAGTCACACTTTACCTTATCGGGGTTATTGTCATGACTCTTTATTTTCTCGTTTCACTGGTACGGTTGGCACTCTTCATTATTAAAGGAGAACATATAAAACAAGATGGCAGTCACATAATCCTTCATCGCCACAACAGTGTTGCTCCGTTTGCATGGTGCGGGTATATGATGATGCCCAGACGTGACTGGTATGAGTATGGGCAGATGATAGTACGCCATGAAAAAGCGCATATAGAATGTCGCCATTGGATTGACTTGCTTTTTATGCAGGCAGCGATTATTATCACTTGGTATTGTCCAGCTATATGGCTTCTGCGCAATGAGCTTCATACCCTCCATGAGTATGAAGCCGACAGCCGTGTGCTTGCATCGGGCGTAAAACGAGAGGAGTATCAGATGTTTCTAATAAAAAAGACAGTTGGAGCAAGGTTCGCAACTCTTTCCAACTGTCTCAATCACAGTTCACTTAAAAAACGTATAACTATGATGTTATCAAGCAAACAGACAGGCACAGCCCGTGTGCGTGCCTTTGTCATGGTGCCTGCGATGGCACTCGCATTAATCGGTCTGGCCACCCCTGCAGTGTCAGCAGTAATCAACGAGGTATCTGCCGCTACGCCGGTGGAGGATCTGCGCTACAAAATTAGCGAAAAATCCGATTCCACCATTCGCGTGACAGAAAGAAATTCCGATATGGTGGTGACGGAGAAAGCGGATGCGGACAATGCCGTGCCATTCATCAAGACTGAAACCGCTCCCAACTTCCCCGGCGGCAAGGACAAATTGAGAGCTTTCATCAACAAGAACATAAAATTCCCTGAAACCGCCTATAAAGACGGTGTTCTTAATATGGATGCAGTCGTGCAACTCACCATTGCTAAGGACGGAGTGGTAAAAGATGCCAAAATAGTGAAAAGTTCAGGAAAGACACTTGATGGCGAAGCCCTTCGTGTGGCATTTATGCTTCCGCAATTCCATCCCGGACTCAATAACGGTCTGCCAGCAGAATCAAGCTATACATTGGAATTTAATTATTACATCTGCAATGAATATTGGTCGTCAAACGGCGAATAATAGCAAAACAGAATACCAATAGGACAATTATCTTATCTGATGCTTGGAGTATGCCGTATTTTTCAGTACGGCATCTCCTGTATCATAAAACTAAAAAAACAATGGAATTAGTATTTACAATACTTATCGGAGTCGTTATCGGAGCCGTCAATGCCCTCCCTATGTTTCTCAAAAAAATGGATAAGGCAAACTGTTGGTCTGCTTTTGTGCAGTATGTGGTGGTAACTTTCATTATCTTCAACACTACACTTCCTCAGTTGAATGTCAACGACTTTTTAGCCGGTCCGATTGTATCAGTTCTAATGACTATGCCTATGGTGATTATGATTGCTAAGAACGAAAAGAAAGCTGTTCCGATTGTGCTTGTCAATGCGGTCATTTTAGGGTTGATTATAGCGGCAATCAAGCATTTCAGAGCGTCTTTAGGGTTGATTATAACGGCAATCGAGCATTTTAGAGCGTTGTGATTTGTATGAATCAGGTAATAGCAGATTTTGATAGCGTCGCAGCTTGCGAGCTGTTTTGTGGATCGTGTCGCAAATTCTTGTCAGGGAGATGTCCCGGATGTGAGAAGAACGAAAAAGCATCGTGGTGTAAAATCCGTCAATGTTGCATAAGCAGAGGCTATCATACCTGTGCCAAATGTAAGCGTGACGTAAGAGAGTGTAAAACCTATTCCAACTTTATAAGCAAAGTGTTCGCGTTCATCTTCAATTCTGACCGTCCGTCTTGTATTAGCTATATAAGGGAACATGGCGAGATTGCATATGCAGAAGAAATGAGCAGAAGAGGATGTCAAACAATAAAACGAAATAGAAAATGAAATTACCCAACTGGACCATTTTATTTATAGGTCTATTGTTGCTTTCTTGTGACAAGAATACAAGTGTGGGGCTATCCGGTAAATGGCGAATCGTGGAGTATAAATGTATCGCAACTTCCACGCCATTCGCCCTTTCCACCGTAGCCGATGGAAGTGATTATTCACTTGAATTTGATAATCAAGGAAATGTATTCTGTAATACGGGGTGCAATTTGGTGTCCGGTCAATATATTCTCAAAGGGGACAAGTTGATATTTCCGGAAATAACATCCACCGAAATGGCTTGTGAGGATATGCTTATGGAAGAAAGTATGAAGCACATTCTTCCTGCTATAAAGACCTTTGAGATAAAGAATGATACGATTCTATTTCTTAAAGATGCAGATGGCCATACCTTGATGGAACTAACTAAAACAACAGATCAGGTATGAGCAAGAAGTTTCTAATGATGGTATTTATAGCCATTTTTTCTGTAATCAGTGTTATGGCATCGAAGAATATATCAGGGGCATGGAGCGGGACATTAAGAATCACTCCACAGTTGTCACTGAAATTAGTATTCAATTTCAAAACCGAAGAGGACGGAATACAGTTGGTAACTCTCGATTCTCCGGATCAAGGTGCTTATGGAATAGCAGGAGATGTGAATTTCATTTCTGCCGATTCGGTTAATATATCATTCCGACAAATTGGATTATCTTTTGCCGGACGACAACAAAATGGGATTATAACAGGTATTTGCAGTCAAGGGGCGATGAAAGCGAATATTGAATTATCTCCGGGAACTGTTGAATTAAAACGGCCACAGACTCCGCTACCTCCGTATCCATATACGACCAAAGAAATCAACATCAATAATCCATCGGACGATGTAATCCTTTCAGGGACTCTCACTCTCCCAAAAGATTATAACACTGCAACTCCCGTCGTTGTAATGATAACAGGTAGCGGGCTTCAAAACCGGGATGAGGAAATTTTTGGACACAAACCCTTTGCTGTGATAGCCGATTATCTTGCAAGAAATGGCATTGCATCTTTTCGGTATGATGATCGGGGACATGGGAAATCAACAGGTGACGGAACAACTGCCACGACCGAAGATTTTGTGCGGGATGCCCGATGTGTATTAGAATATGTACGAATGGTGGAGAACTTCAATAACGTGGGATTATTAGGGCATAGCGAGGGGGCAACTGCCGCTTTTATGTTGGGGGCTGAACCTGAGATAAAAACACAAGATAATTTATGCGTAATTGATCCGGGTAAACCGGACTTTATTGTCGCAATCGGAGCGCAGGCAGTTCGTGGTGATACCATTCTGATAGACCAGAGTGCGACTTTACTCAAACAAGGCAATATGCCTGACAATATAGTATCGGACTATGTAGAAGCCTTGCACAACATCTATGACTTGAAAATAACACAAGATGATGAGATAGCTATTGATAGTATTGACGCAATATGCAAAAATTGGAGTAATACACCCATCCATACTGCGTTGATGTCCAATCTTAAAAAGATTGCATCCGATACCAATCCGTGGCTGAATTTCTATATCGGTTTCTCTCCGGCTGAGAGCATTTTAACTACCCGTTGCCCTGTATTTGTGCTTTATGGTGAAAGGGATATACAAGTAAAACCGAAACTAAATATGCCGCAAATGCAACGACTCGCACCAAAGGCTCAAATAAAACTCTACCCGGAACTGAACCATCTTTTCCAACATTCCCAAACCGGAGCCGTACAGGAATACGGTACAATTGAGGAAACAATCTCTCCCGAAGTTTTACAGGATATTGCCGATTTTATCATATCTATAGTTCATTAGGTTTATGAATTCTATCCGTAAGTTAATCTCTTGTGGTTATATTCTAATATTCATGTTTATAGGAATAATCATTTATTGCTATAAGCATGAATGGCAAAAACTTGAATCATTAGAAAAAGAGAATCAAGCGGCGGATGAATTACGTCAGAAAATAAATGAATTAAACTTTCATTTGACAGGACTTTCTCTATTAGGAGAAACCGTATTGGAATGGAATAAGGATGAAAGAGGACACTATCACGCCAAACGCATGGCAATAGACAGTATGCTATGTAATTTCAGAAGAACTTATCCGACAGAGCGGATTGATAGTGTACGTTATCTTTTAGAGGATAAGGAGCGACAGATGCTCTCGATTGTACGGATACTTGACAAGCAGCAAGCCGTTAACAAGAAGATAGCCGATCAAGTACCGGTCATCGCACAGAAAAGTGTGCAGGAACAGCCAAAAAAGCCGAAACGAAAAGGATTTTTGGGCATATTTGGCAAAAAAGAAGAAGTGAAGCCAACAGCAACAGCTACTATGCTTCATTCGCTCAATAAAAACATAATCAGCGAGCAAAAGGCACAAAGCCGCAGATTGTCAGAACGTGCCGACAGTCTTGCGGAACACAATGCGGAACTTAACAGACAACTGCAAGAACTGATTCGCCAAATTGATGAAAAGGTACAGATTGACCTAAAAAATCGGGAAAATAAAATATCCTTGATGAGGAAAGAGTCGCTAATGCAAATAGGTAGTTTGACAGGATTTGTACTTCTATTGTTAATCATTTCTTATATCACCATATACCGTGATGCAAAACAAATAAAACAATACAAATGCAAAACAGCGGAGTTAATCGGGCAACTTAAACAATCCATACAACAAAACGAAGCTTTAATAGTTTCACGAAAGAAGGCAGTACACACAATAACCCATGAACTGCGCACACCGCTTACGACAATAACCGGCTATACCGAATTGTTACGGAAAGAATGCAGCAATGGAAATAATGTGCATTTTCTTCAAAGCATACAACAATCCTCCGACCGTATGCGGGATATGCTCAACACCCTGCTGGACTTTTTCCGCTTGGACAACGGAAAGGAACAGCCCAGACTGTCACCCTGCCGCATTTCAACAATCGCACATACCCTTGAAACGGAGTTCATGCCAATCGCCATGAACAGGGGGCTTTCCTTGACCGTAAAGAACGAAAACGATGCGGTTGTACTGACCGACAAAGAGCGAATAATCCAAATCGGGAACAACCTCCTGTCAAATGCCATCAAGTTCACGGAGGAAGGTGGTGTGTCGCTAACTACCGGCTATACCGACGGAGTGCTGATACTGATAGTCGAGGATACAGGCACAGGCATGACCGAAGATGAACAACAACGTGTATTTGGTGCATTTGAACGCCTCTCAAACGCCGCCGCAAAGGACGGCTTCGGGCTTGGACTTGCCATCGTGCATAATATCGTGACAATGCTACACGGAACAATACGGCTGGATAGCGATAAAGGGAATGGTAGCCGTTTCATAGTGAAAATACCCATGCAGAAAGCCGAAGACGTACCGAAAAAAGAGATACAGACTTGTATCCACCAAAAGGACAGAAACCTCAATGTTGCCGCCATAGACAATGATGAGGTGCTACTCCTGATGCTGAAAGAAATGTATGCACAGGACGGAATACACTGCGACACTTGCACCGATACGGGGGAACTGATGGAAATGGTACGCCGGAAAGAATACAACTTGTTGCTGACGGATCTGAATATGCCCAGTATAAACGGTTTCGAGTTGCTGGAACTGTTGCGATCTTCCAACGTGGGCAATTCACAGACAATCCCAGTGGTCGTGGCAACCGCTTCGGGCAGCTGCGATGTGGAGGAACTTCTGGAACGAGGCTTTGCCGGATGCCTTTTCAAGCCGTTCTCCATATCGGAGCTGATGGAAGTTTCCGACAAGTGCGCTATTAAAAATACACAGGACAGTAAACCGGACTTTTCTGCTTTGCTGTCCTACGGCAATGAAGCTGTCATGCTGGAAAAGCTGATAACGGAAACCGAGAAGGAAATGCAGGCGGTTCGGGATGCGGCAACGCGAAACGACCTGCAAGAACTTGATGCCTTGACACACCATTTGCGCAGTTCGTGGGAGATACTCCGTGCCGACCAGCCGCTGAGGATACTTTATGGAGTGCTACATGGAAAGGCAATGCCGGAAGAAAGTGAGTTAAGCCATGCTGTTACCGCAGTATTGAATATGGGAGCGGAAATAATCCGACAGGCAAAAGAGGAAAGGAGAAAATACGAAAATGGATAGGACAAGAATAATCGTCGTGGAGGATAACATCGTGTATTGCGAATATGTCTGCAACCTGCTGGCACGAGAAGGCTACCATACCGTAAAGGCTTACCACCTATCGACAGCGAAAAAACATCTGCAACAGGGGACGGATAATGATATAGTGGTTGCCGACCTGCGTCTGCCTGACGGCAACGGCATAGACCTGTTGCGCTGGATGCGCAAGGAGGGGAAACTACAACCCTTCATCATCATGACCGATTACGCCGAGGTGCATACGGCAGTGGAAAGCATGAAACTCGGTTCTTTGGATTACATACCCAAACAGCTTGTGGAAGACAAACTCATTCCACTTCTCCATTCCATACAGAAAGAACGACAAGCGGGACACCGCCGTATGCCCGTGTTCGCCCGTGAGGGTTCCGCCTTTCAGAAAATCATGCACCGGATAAGGCTGGTAGCCGCTACCGATATGAGCGTGATGATATTCGGGGAGAACGGCACAGGCAAGGAACATATCGCCCACCACCTGCACGATAAGAGTAAACGGGCGGCCAAACCATTTGTGGCGGTGGACTGCGGTTCTCTCTCCAGAGAACTTGCGCCATCGGCTTTCTTCGGACATGTCAAAGGCGCGTTTACAGGTGCGGACAGTACCAAGAAAGGATATTTCCATGAGGCGGAAGGTGGTACGCTATTTCTCGACGAGGTGGGTAATCTCGCATTGGAAACCCAACAGATGTTGCTCCGTGCCATACAGGAAAGGCAGTATCGCCCGGTCGGAGACAAGGCGGACAGAAGTTTCAACGTCCGCATCATCGCCGCCACCAACGAGGATCTGGAAGCGGCAGTGAGTGAAAAGCGTTTCCGGCAGGATTTGCTCTACCGTCTGCAAGACTTCGTGATAACCGTGCCGCCCTTGCGTGACTGTCAGGAGGACATCATGTCGCTGGCGGAGTTCTTTCGGGAGATAGCCAACAGGGAACTGGAGTGTAATGTAAGCGGTTTCAGTTCCGAGGCCAGAAAAGCGTTGCTGACCCACGCATGGCCGGGCAACGTGCGCGAGCTTCGGCAGAAAATCATGGGAGCGGTATTGCAGGCTCAGGAAGGTGTGGTCACGAAAGAGCATCTTGAACTTGCCGTGACGAAACCGACCTCACCAGTCAGCTTCGCCCTACGCAATGACGCGGAGGATAAGAAACGGATAATGCGTGCGTTAAAGCAGACAAACGGCAACCGAAGTGCCGCCGCCGACCTGTTGGGAATAAGCAGAGCTACACTTTATAGTAAACTTGAAGAGTATGGACTTAAATATAAATTCAAGCAACCATAGCCCGTAATTCGCTGAAATTTATTATTTTTGCAGTGTTAATTCAGAATGATGAGAGTCGATAGAGAAAGCCCCAACAAATATTTTGATGAAAGTGATGCGAGTTATGAAGCTCGTAAAATTTGGTATGCGTTTAAAGATGTTGTACTTTACAAAGATCGCTTTTTTGTAAAACATCAACTTTTGGATATACTATCAAAGTATGTATCTGAGAATATTGTTGAGGTTTATTCTGGTCAAATATTCTTTAGGTCAAGAATTATTGATGATAGTTGTATCAATGACCATATGGTATATAAATGTTATGGAGCACCAGATGGTGAACGGTTAGATATAGGTTATCATAATAAATCGAATCCATTTAAAGGGCTTACAAAAGAGGCCTCTTTCGTTCCACCTAAAAATGTGAGAGTTTCGGATGGACGTGCGAATCCTAAATATATTAAGTATCTATATGTTTCAGAAAGCCCTACTACAACATTATTTGAGGTACGACCTTTTATAGGTGATGCAGTGAATATTGCTCAAATAAGAGTTAATAGACCTCTTAAGATTGCAAACATTGCTGTTGAACTTGACTTGTCTGAAAATAATAATGCGACAGTAGATATGTATATTATGAGGATGATACAAAGGGCATTTTCTAAACCGACTAACGATTCTGACGATTATATTCCATCCCAGATTATAGCAGAGTATCTTAAAAATCTTGGATATGATGGTATAAGGTACAATAGTTCATTACATTTTGGAGGTGTAAATTTGACTATATTTAATTATGAGAAATGTGAAGCCATATCTTCTCAAGATTTTAGAATAGAAGACATCAAACTAACGGCAAGAGCGGCTTTTGGTTGTGCTAATAATCAGGGGGATTTAGCGTATATTAATGATAATAACCCGTTATATCTCGATTATGAGAAGCTAATTAAATAAAATACTATCAAATCACAATAACCTTTATAGTGTAAAAAAGCATTCTTACTAAGAACGAAAAACGTATAAATTCAAGCAATCATAGCCCGTAATTCGCTGAATTTCGCTATCTTTGTAGAACATTTGAGAAATAACGGCGATTGGCTGGAGCTTTTCGCCGCCGACATATAGAATAAGACCGCAAGGAGTTTCAAGCGTAAATCTGGTAAATTGAAACTAAACGAAGCTAATTGCGTGATGCTTATGCTATGCCTACGCATAGCGTGCATTCACGTATTTCGTTTAGGGGCTTTACCAGAGCCTACGCTTGAAGTAGTGTGGATTGCACGCTACTTTTTTTGCACCTTGCCTAACGAAAGGATACGATTATGGGAAAAGTTCAGATTCTTGCCGTCCTTACAATAGACGGATGTCTTTCTTCCGAGTTATATGGCAAAGCGCATAAGGATTTGCGTCTTGACCGTTGCGGTCTTGATGAAATCAGAAAAAACGCCCTTTACCGTGTCACGCCTGACTATTCCATCTCTATGCTGCACGAATGGCGAGAAGACGGCACAAACACCTGCTATCTTGCGGAAGCGACACCTGACACGGCGGACTATATCAACGGGCTGCTGCGTATGCAGGCGGTAGATGAAATCATACTGTACACCATTCCTTTCATTGCTGGAACCGGACGGCATTTCTTCAAGTCGGCACTCTACGAAAAACACTGGACACTTGCTTCGCTGAAAAGCTATCCCAACGGTGTATGCCGTTCCATATATGCCCTTGACAGATAAATAAGAACACCTGAAATGTATGCCGGTCATACATTTTAATTTACGAAAAATTATATAAATGTCTAATTTATAGTCAAATTAAGTCTTCGTCAATTCATTCCTGATAAAAAATATCAAGATTTATACATCTGAAATCCAGTGCTTTGTGAAAACGGGTGCCGGATTTTCTGTTTTCTGCCACGCTTATTGCCAATAATATTCATGTGCGCATACCGAAAAACAGAGTGTAAAACTTCAAAATTGACAGGAACATGAACTACTTTTTATTAGCGGAAACCGACTTTTTCCGCCTGATAAACGAAGCCGGCGACTGCAATATGGAAACGGCATATATGGCTTTCGCCACCCAAGTGATCGAACTGTGCAATGGCAGCATGGACGCAAACCGTACCATCATCGCATTGGCATACATTGAAATCGAGTTACAACACCATCCCGTGCGCAACCTTTCCGAAGAAAGGAAAGAGATTGCCGCATACGTCAGCAAGGCTCTCTCTTTCGTCAGGAAGATGCAGAAGTTCCTTGCAATGTCCCAAGTGCCACCACTAATATCCGCCAACACTACAACCGATAACACTGCCAACCTCCTGCAATGGACGGGCAACGCCATCGACCTCGTGGAACTTATCTACGGCATTGACGAGATGGGCTGCATCAACAACGGCAAAATGCCGCTCAAACAGCTCGCTCCGCTTCTTTACAAGATATTCGGTATTGAATCAAAGGACTGCTACCGTTTCTACGTTGACATCAAACGCAGGAAGAACGAAAGCCGCACCTACTTCCTCGACAGGATGCAGGAAAAACTGAACGAGAGGATGCTGCGCGACGAAGAGTTGGAACGCATGAGAAAATGATATCAAAAAACAAGCGGGACAGGTTTTGAAACTTGTTCCGCTTATTTCCATTATTGCCAATAGGTTACTTCTGCTGCAACAGATGTTTCAGGTTATCATCGTTTGCGATACGCTCCAGTTCCTCCTGAACAATCTGTTTCACCTCTTCCTTGATTCGCCTGTAATTAGCCTGCACCGTTTCCTTCATGCGGTCGTTGCCATTCTCGTCCGTGAAGTCGGTAATGACGGGGATAGGCTTGTAGGCACTTTCCTCCCGCTTCACCTTCTCGGCATCCACCACAATCTCGCAGTGAAAAATCTTCTGCTCGATGCGCTCGTTAAAGTTGTCGGACACCGAACCGACAAACATTCCCTGCGTAAGCCCGGAAATCTTGCTCGGTGGAATGAGCGCGTCCATCTGCGTGTTGATGGAGGTGGACACGTCCTGCCGGTTGATGGAAATGGACTGCCGCTTCTGCAACACCTTACCAAACCGCTCTGAGAGCGTCTTGGCAGTTTCGCCTACCACCTGACCGGAGAAAATGTTGCCGACAGTATTCATCACCACCTTCGCCTCTTTGTCCCCGTAGTCACGCACCAACTGACTGAAATCCTGAAAGCCCAGACACACGGCAACCTTGTTGCTTCGTGCGGTGGCAATCAAATTGTCAAGCCCCTTGAAGTATATCGTCGGCAGCTCGTCTATGATGACCGACGACTTCAACATCCCCTTCTTGTTGATGAGCTTCACGATACGGGAGTTATACAGACCGAGAGCCGCCCCGTAGATGTTCTGACGGTCGGGATTGTTGCCCACGCAGAGGATTTTCGGCTCTTCGGGATTGTTGATGTCCAGCGTAAACTCGCTGTCAGACATCACCCAGTAGAGCTGCGGGGAAATCATCCTCGAAAGCGGAATTTTTGCCGACGCTATCTGTCCCATGAGCTGCTCCGCAGCCCCTCCGAGCCACGCATCCATAAATGGGGAAAGGTAGTTCTCCAGTTCGGGATAAGAGGTCAGTATCGGAAAAATATCCTCATAGCGGCGGTTCAAAAACTCGATGGCATGGGGAAACGTGCAATACTTACCGTTCTGATAGATTTTGAGATACCAGATAATGCTGGCAAATAAAATGATAGGTGACTCCACAAAGAAGTCGCCCTGCTTTTGCACCCAAGTTTTATTGAGGTTGAGCATTATCGTGTATGCACTTTCGTAAGCGTCCGTAATATCCTCCATGAAATCCGGATGTATCGGATTGCACCGATGTGAACGTCGCGGGTCGTCGAAGTTGATTACATAGAACTTTGGCATCACCTTGTAGCCCTCCGAATTGTTCATCAGGTGGTTATAGGCGATGGTAGAGAGGTCGGGATATTTGAAATCATAACAATACATCGAAAAGCCCTTCTCAATCTGTTGCTTGATAAAACTGTTCACCACAGCGTATGACTTGCCGCTGCCCGGTGTCCCTAACACGATGGACGCACGGAACGGGTTTACCACATTTATCCAGCCGTTGTTCCAACGCTTTTTATAGTAGAAGCGTGTGGGCAGATTAACGGAATACTCGCTTTCGATGAGCCTTGTTTCCTGCATGAAACTCTCGTTTTCGTTGTTGAAAACATCCTCCATCAGATTGTGTTTCAACAGGCGGCTCATCCACAGACCTCCCATCAAAAGGCAGACATAGCCCGTGCCGATGGTAAGGATATACAAGCCTGTCACCGCTTCAACAGGTAGTGGCAGAGCCAGTATCCACCAGTTGAGGAAAAACAGCACGAACCCGGCGGCGAGTGCCGTCCAGATTTTACGCCAAGTGATTTTCTCACCCTTGACCCCTTTTGTTCCCAAGCACGACAGCGCAAGCAGCAGGACGGCAAACAGCTTCGTGTACAGTATGGAATGGAACAGCCCCGCCGTGCGGTTGAAGTTCATCAGTATCCTGTCCACCACGCCGATGTCCACGCCCCAAAGCCGGATGGCTTCATAGCAGAACCAGTACACGTTCATTACCACTAAAATGATACTCACGGCACGCAGAAAATCCATGATTTTCGCCAATGCCCTCAAATCGTCTTCTTGTTGTGACATACATTGATTTTTTAATTGTTGATACTCCGATTACATACCCAACCCCTTGCGCTTTTTCTTCTTTTTGCGCTTCATCGCCCGGATGAAAGCCTCTTCCTCGGCATCGGTCGCCGGACCTTCGGGAGTGAGCAAGCCCATACCGCCCGCTACGTCTGCACCGTCGTATGCGGTCTGCACGTGTGCCTTATCCGCAGCATCCACCGAAATGGATAGCGGTATCGGCGGTTGTCCGGCGTATGGCAGGGAGAAGTGTTCCTGCAAGGCATTCGCCGAAAGTTCCTTGCCCATGCGTGAGCCGTTCAGCACGCACCCCGTGCGGTGGTCGATGAAGGTGGCCCCATAGATGCGCCCTTCCTCCGTGTAGCGCAGTACGGAGTCTATGCCCTTCTCTTTGAGTTGGGACACAAATTTGTCCTTGTCATAAGTGCCTTGCAGCACGGATAGGACGGTGCGTTTCGTCATGTCGGCGAGCTTCCTGTCCTTAATCTCTGATTTGGAGCGGTCAAACTTCTTCTGCACGGCTTCATAGCCTGCGGACCACCCGAAGAGAGAGGACTTGAACGGGTTGCCCACCTTGTTGCCCTTGTCGTCCGTGACGGAATAGACCAGCCCGTGATATTCCCGTCCGCGCACGTTGCCCCTCGCTTCCTCCACCGTCAGGTTATAGAGGGAAAGGAGCGCACGGTATTCGCCCATCGTCTGGAAACGGTACTGCCCGTTCAGAGCTTTCAGGGTATTGCCCACCTGCTTCTTCACATCGCCAGCTGATGCGTCCACCTTGCGCAACGGGTTTTCCAATCTTGGATTTTTACGTTCAGCCGGATGCAGCCCGTATTTCTGTTCCAGTTCCCTGCGGATGCGGTCGCTGCGGCGGTGGAGGAAATCCCGGTTGAGCCGTTTCCCGTTCTCGTCCACGTTGATTGTCACGATGTGCAGGTGGTGGCGGTCGATGTCCTCGTGCTTGAAGACAAGATAAGGCTGGTTTCCGAAACCGAGCCTTTCCAGATAATCGCGGGCGATATTCTGCAACTCAATATCGGTCAGTACATCCTCCGGATGCGGGTTGAGCGAGATATGCACTACCGGTTTCTCCACTTTCATCTGCGGCGGCATGAAAGTCTGGAAGCTCTCCATCGCCTTGCCGATGTCCACCTTCCCCGAACCGTCATTGTAGATGCGGTTGGTGGTGAGCAGCCGCCCCTGTGCCTCGTTAATCTTCTCCCCGTTGTAGGCAATCGCGCCGTACAACGAATTTCCTACACTGATTTTTGCGACCATTTCGCCTCCAATTCTCTCGAAAGTTCCACAATCTGACGGCTCAGTTTCACGAGTTCGACGGTTTGTTGCTCCAGTTTATAGAGCAACGCCATCGCCTTTTTCTCTGAAAAATGCAGCCTCAGTTCCTTCACTACTTGGTTGTAATTCGTTCCCACGGCGCGGAACTGCGCGTGAAAATCCGACAGCTTGGTGTAGTAGTCCACCAGCGTCTTGTCCACCTTCAGCACCTTGAACGGCTGCCCGAAGAAGTGCGCTTTGAGGAAAACCGACCGTGCATAGACACCCGATTTTCCGAACATGGCGAGGAAACGGTTGTGTTCCTCCTCGTTGAAACGGACGGTGTAGCGGTACACCGCCGGATCAAGTTTGGGATTTCTCCCAGCTTTGCTTTTCTTTTTCTCTTTCATATTACTTTGGATTTAGCGAATTGACGGCATAAGCCGCCGCTTCGGGTCACAGCACCGCAGTTCTGAAAGGCTTCCCGACTTCGGAGGGGAAGCCCGCCCCCTGCAAGGGCAAGTGCTTTTCGTGGCTGCTCAAAATATTTTGAGCGGCTGAAAAGACATCTTGCTATGTTCATGTGAACATAAAAATCCGTCAGGGGACGGATTGGAAAGATACCTTTCAGGACTCCGGCTGCGCCACCATCGGCGAACCCTGCTGTCCGGGGGCAAAGTTATGCCCTTAAAGCGGTATCGGACAGATGCTTGACCCGGTCAATGACTGCCAACCGGCGCAACATGCCGCCACTTGCTTGGGAAGTGATACAGGTTCCAAAATATACTTGTTTATTTGCAGCATGATTCAAGAAACTAACGATTTGAAGATATGAGAAAAGGAACATTCAAATACCCGGACAACCGCTTCGGCGGACACTTGCCGAAGCGGATACCCGAACCGTCGGAACCCCGGTTATCCGACAATCCGGTGAAGTACGGATTCAATGACTTCATGACGCAATGTCGTCATTCATCACTTGTCCGCCGCACCGCTTCACCGCAGAACCGGATACGCGACGACCCGCCTATGTGTGTAATCACGGAAGCGGATAATGCGACAGCCAAATCCGCATGGAAACAGAAAAATAAATCATCAACAATTAAAATAAATAGAACCATGAGTAAAGAAATCTTCGTTGCATTCGCAACACAGAAAGGTGGCATCGGCAAATCCACCGTCACGGCACTCGCCGCCAGCTACCTCCACAACGTGAAAGGCTACAATGTCGCCGTCGTGGACTGCGACGACCCACAACACAGCATCCACGGACTGCGCGAACACGAAATGGGGCTTATCGACAGCAGCACCTACTTCAAGGCTCTCGCTTGCGACCATTTCCGCCGGATCAAGAAGAATGCCTATACCATCGTCAAGAGCAACGCGGTGAACGCCCTCGATGATGCGGAAAGTATGATTGCCACCGAGGACGTGAAACCCGACGTGGTGTTCTTCGACATGCCGGGAACACTCCGAAGCAACGGCGTGATAAAGACGCTCTCGCAGATGGACTACATCTTCACTCCGCTGAGTGCCGACCGCTTTGTCGTGGAGAGTACCCTGAAATTCGTCACGATGTTCCGCGACAGGCTGATGACGACCGGACAGGCGAAAACAAAGGGATTGTATCTGTTCTGGACGATGGTGGACGGCAGGGAGAGGAACGACCTGTACGGCATCTACGAGGAAGTGATCGCCGAAATGGGCTTCCCGGTGCTTTCCACCCGCCTGCCCGACAGCAAGAAGTTCCGCCGTGACCTTTCGGAAGAGCGCAGGAGCGTGTTCCGCTCCACCATCTTCCCGATGGACACGGCACTGCTGAAAGGTAGCGGCATCCGTGAGTTTTCCGAAGAGATAAGCGAAATTATCAGACCGCAGTGAGCATGGGCAGCAGGAAAGTGAACACGGAAGGCATCGACGAGGAACTGCTGTTGGCCTCCATCGGGCGGCGCACACAGGACGGGACACTACGCCCGGCGCAGGAAGTTCCCGCAGCCGCACCGACCGAAGATGACACCGCCGCACCG
Organism: Parabacteroides sp. ASF519; assembly: GCF_000364265.2. NCBI lineage: Bacteria > Pseudomonadati > Bacteroidota > Bacteroidia > Bacteroidales > Tannerellaceae > Parabacteroides > Parabacteroides sp. ASF519. Next base: position 1,478,376 of record NZ_AQFV02000006.1, read on the forward strand.
GAAACGCCCCGGCGCAACCCGCCACACGGGAAAAAGCGCAGAGAGAAGGTAGCCGCCGGAAAAGGCAGGACGAGGACTACAACGAGCTGTTCCTGCGCCGCAACGAGATAAAGACCCGCCAGTGTGTCTATATCAGCCGCGATGTCCACGGCAAAATTCTCAGAATCGTGAACGACATCGCCGGAGGTGAAATCTCGGTAGGCGGCTATGTGGATACCGTGCTGCGCCAACATTTGGAACAGCACAAGGAGAGAATTAACGAACTGTATAAGAAACAACGTGAAGACCTGATTTGAAAATGGAAAAAGAAATGACACCGAATGAAAAAAGACCGCAACAGGAATGTGGAGGTATGCTTGCCCAAGTGCAGGCGAGTGTGGAAATCCTGTCGCCCGTCCCAGTAAGCGGTAAATGCAATGAAAAGGATTATGAGCGTCTGTTTATCCGTAATCCCGAAGTGAAGGCGCGAGAAGGTAAGATGGCGTATGTGCGCCCGGAGTACCACGACCGCATCATGCGCATCATCCGCGTAATCGGGCATGACAGGCTCAACCTGTCCGCCTACATCGACCATGTGCTGACGCACCACTTCAACCAGTGCGAGGACGCTATAAAAAGCCTTTACGCCCGGAACTACAATTCAGTATTCTAACCAAAAACGGGAATATATGAATGAAACAATCAGCATGACAGACATTTTGCTGGCCGTATCGGTCGGCTGCAACCTTTGGTTCCTGTTCCTGCTTCTTTACGACCGTATCATGGAAACCAAGATGTTCCGGTTCTTCAAGGGGATTACCGGATTGTGGCGGTCGCTGGAAAGCAAAGGGACAAAGAGCGAGGCAACACATAAGGAAGTCCCCACGGCAAAGGCGGACATTATCGGTAAGAGCCGTTTCAGGATGGCATCCACCCGGACAACCGCTGCCATACCGACGCAACAAGCCGCCACTTCGGAAAAAGGCATTGAGCTGTCGGAGGAAGAGGCTACTTTTGACGACGAAAACGCGGAAACCACCTCACGCACGGCACAAGTCCCGGAGGAAAAACTCGATGAAACCTTCACGAGCATACCACCGGAGGAACTGGGATATGGGGAGGACGAGCCGGAAGAGGACGCTCCGGACACGCCACGGGCTTCGGGCAGCAGCTTTGACGAGATCGACGACGCCTGCAAGACCGCCAAGAACCCGGATGCGACGCAGGCGCAACGTGAAAAGGCGGCTAAGGTGTTCACCGACATGGAAGGCACGGAGCTGTACGAGAAAATGATGGAAGGCTCTTCGGAGATAGGCATCCGCATCAGGGGGCTTATTGAAATCCGGCTGAAAAAACCTAAAAAGGTGTTCGTCGTGCCGGACAACATCGAGGAGTTCGACATCCGCAACTATGTATGACAACAATAAAAGAAATGAACATGAAGGAATGACAATCAACCCACGCGGCGAGGAAACGCAAGGCGCATCCGGTCCGCAACGGACACACCCAAGTCCGTGGAAACAAACGGGCATCCACTAAAACCAAAGTAAAGTAACAGAGTATCAACCGCCCGACAAAGGACCATCCACCCTTTCGACGGCAAAAAACAAGTACAGTTTATGAACAAGAACATCGTAAGAAACAGAAAAGCAATCCTCTCAGCGGCACTCATCATCGCCGCTACCGCCTCCGCCTTCGCGCAGGGAAACGGCATCGCGGGCATCAACGAAGCCACCTCAATGGTGAGTTCCTATTTCGACCCCGGCACGAAACTGATATACGCCATCGGCGCGGTCGTCGGGCTAATCGGGGGCGTGAAAGTGTACGGAAAATTCGTGCGACGTGAAGTTGCGTAAGTGATTGTGTAACATTAAGATTACACCTCCAGTTCCGTCTGGAGTAGCCTACGGACACATGCATTAGGAGTAATTCTTTTGTATGAAGCTGTCCCGACAAGGTAGCCTTTCCGAAAGGAGAAGATTGAACCGTGAGGGGAAATCAACGGCTGATAACACCATTCAGCACGAGGAGCTTGGCTTAGCGGTATGGTCAACGAAAGTGAACTGTCCGATAAACATCGTAAAGTACAACGAGCCAAAGGTTGTTGACAGGCTCGAACCAAAAGGTAAGCAGTCGGCTGTCCTCTTGAATTTTGGGGACACACGGACATTAGCACTGCCGGTGGAATAGACAGGACCTAACCCGCTTATTTGTCACTTATGTAAAACACGGTAAGCCCGTACCTCTCCAGTTCATTAAAGCTGGTAAGCAAGCCGCAAGGCAAGCCTACATGGGGTGCGGGTATAGGATAGCGGAAAAAGCGAATGCCTCCCTGTAATGGGGAGGATACGGATTGAGCCAATATCACGGGTTGGTAAAGGTAACATCATCCGACACGAAAGTGGGCAGACTTCCGCCTATGGTGACACTTTACAAGATAGTTTACAGAACTTTTAAAGAAAGGAAAGCAAATGAACGCAAAGAAATTGGCGTGTGCGCCCGAAGACATAGACATTCACGAACTCTGGTCGAAAATCGACTGGGACAAATGCGAGCGTTTTGTCCAAAAGCTGCAAGCACGTATTGTAAAGGCTCAAAGGGAAGGCAGACATAACAAGGTGAAAGCCCTGCAATGGATGCTTACCCACTCGTTCTACGCCAAAGCATTGGCGGTAAAACGAGTTACGACTAACAAAGGAAAATCTACTTCCGGCGTTGACAAGATTACATGGTCTTCTCCATTGGCGAAAGCCAAAGCCATATTCACTCTGAAAAGACGTGGCTACAAGCCACAACCTCTAAAACGTGTGAATATCAAAAAGAAGAACGGGAAATTACGCCCACTCGGAATACCAACGATGAAAGACCGTGCGATGCAGGCATTATACTTAATGGCACTTGACCCGATAGCGGAAACCACTGGCGACAGCCATTCCTACGGATTCCGCAAACATCGCTGTACGCATGATGCCATTGAGCAATGTTACATTGTACTTTCTCGCTCGGTAGCTCCCGAATGGATTCTTGAAGGGGACATCAAAGGATGTTTCGACCATATCAGTCATGAGTGGTTAATCAACAATATCCCTATGGATAAGGAGATACTACGCAAATGGCTCGAATGTGGTTATGTGTTCAACGGTGAACTCTTTCCTACGGAAGAGGGAACCCCACAAGGCGGCATAATATCCCCAACTCTCGCAAACATGGCACTTGACGGGTTACAAGGATTACTGGAAACATGTATCAAAAAGTATAAAAAGAATTATAAACAGATATACTCTAAGATACATCTTATACGGTATGCAGACGATTTTATTGTAACAACAAAGGATAAGGAAACGATAGAACTGGTTATACTTCCATTAGTACGCAAGTTTCTTGCGGAAAGAGGTCTGACACTATCAGAAGAAAAGACAAAAATCACACATATAAGTGAGGGATTTGACTTTCTCGGCTTCAATATCCGAAAGTTCCGCAATAACACATTGCTGACAAGACCGTCAAAGGATGCGCAAAAGAGATTTTGCGATAAAATCCGTAAAACAATAGAATCCAACAAGTGCGTAAAGCAGAAGTCGCTGATTATGATGTTGAATCCAATCATAAAAGGTTGGGGAAACTATTACAAATACGGTGCTTCTGGTGAGATATTTCACCGAATGGATTGGGAAATCTTTAAGAAAATATGGCAATGGGCAAGACGCAGACATCCGCAGAAATGCAAAGGATGGGTAAAGGATAAGTATTTCAGAACACTAAATGGACACTCGTGGAGATTTGCGGCAGATATGGGCAAGAAAGATAAGATTGATTATCTCGAACTGACCTATCTACCAACCATCCACCATGAGAAATTCGTCAAGGTTCGGCATTATGCCAATCCGTATGACCCAGCCGATAAGTCGTACTACGAATGGAGAGAAACCTACCGAATGAAGCAAACGCTGAAAGGCAGGCAATCTCTGATAAACATTTGGAAACGACAAAATAAGGTATGTCCTGTATGTGAAGAGCGTATTGACAGGGAAAGACCTTGGAGTATCACTGAACAAATAGTCAGCGGACAAAAGATAAGAACTCTTGTACATACCAGTTGTAAACGTAAAATGCATAGTAGATTATGAATATGAAAGTCGAAAATGAGATGGCTCTACCGATAACAAAGTCGGTAACGGTCATGTTGCTTGAGCCGTATGCGGGGAAACTCGCACGTACGGTTCTTAGAGGGGAAAGCTCCCGTAAGGGGGCTGACCTACTCGACTCATCGGGCGACCCCGACACCAGCAAGACAGCTGCCTCATGGTTCGGCGCGTGCATCTTCCTGATTGTAGCCGCCACCATCCTGCGCTCATTCTTCCTTTAATAAAATAATGTATGGCTGAATACCCGGTAAACAAGGGTATCGGCCGTCCGGTAGAGTTCAAGGGCTTGAAGGCTCAGTACCTCTTCATCTTCTGCGGAGGTCTGCTGGTTCTTTTCATCCTGTTCGTCATCCTCTACATGGTCGGCATCGACCAGTGGGTATGTATCGGCTTCGGCGCGGCATCGTCCTCCCTCCTTGTGTGGCAGACCTTCGCGCTGAACGCCCGGTACGGCGAACACGGGCTGATGAAACTGGGAGCGGCACGGAGCCATCCCCGATACCTTATCAACCGGCGGCGGATAACCCGTCTGTTCAAACGACAACGAAAGGAAGAAACGACATGAGGAATACATCGAAAATAACAACTCTGGAAAACAAGTTCCCCCTGCTTGCGGTGGAGCATGGTTGCATCATCTCAAAGGACGCCGACATCACGGTGGCTTTCGAGGTGGAGCTGCCGGAGCTTTACACCGTGACGGGCGCGGAGTACGAGGCTATCCACGGCTGCTGGTGCAAGGCGATCAAGGTGCTGCCGGACTACTCCGTCGTCCACAAACAGGACTGGTTCATCAAGGAACGCTACAAACCGGAGCTTCAAAAGGACGACATGAGCTTTTTGAGCCGTTCCTTCGAGCGACACTTCAACGAGCGTCCGTACTTGAAGCACACCTGCTACCTCTACCTGACCAAGACGACAAAGGAGCGTAGCCGGATGCAGAGCAACTTCAGCACGCTGTGCCGGGGACATATCATCCCGAAGGAACTGGACAGGGAAACTGCCACCAAATTCATGGAAGCCTGCGAACAATTCGAGCGCATCATGAACGACAGCGGGCTTGTCCGCCTGCGCCGCCTATCCACCGATGAGATTGTGGGTACTGATGGAAAGACGGGGCTGATAGAACGCTACTTCTCGCTCATGCCGGAAGGTGACACCACCTTGCAGGACATCGAGCTTTCGGCAAGGGAGATGCGCATCGGCGACAACCGCCTGTGCCTGCACACCCTCTCCGACGCGGAAGACCTGCCGGGCAAGGTGGCTACCGACACCCGTTACGAGAAACTCTCCACCGACCGGAGCGACTGCCGCCTCTCCTTCGCCTCCCCCGTGGGGCTGCTGCTCTCCTGCAACCATATCTACAACCAGTATGTGCTGATAGACAACAGCGAGGAAACCTTACAGAAGTTCGAGAAGTCCGCCCGAAATATGCAGTCGCTCTCACGGTATTCAAGGAGCAACAGCATCAACCGCGAGTGGATAGACCAGTACCTGAACGAAGCCCATTCCTACGGGCTGACCTCGGTACGGGCGCACTTCAACGTCATGGCATGGAGCGATGACGCGGAGGAGCTGAAACACATAAGGAACGACGTAGGCAGCCAGCTGGCAAGCATGGAGTGCGTGCCGCGCCACAACACCATCGACTGCCCGACACTCTACTGGGCGGCGATACCCGGCAACGCGGCTGACTTCCCGGCGGAAGAGAGTTTCCACACCTTCATCGAACAGGCGGTGTGCCTGTTCACGGAGGAAACCAACTACCGCTCTTCGCTATCGCCCTTCGGCATCAAGATGGTGGACAGGCTCACGGGGAAACCGCTGCACCTCGACATCAGCGACCTGCCGATGAAGCGGGGCATCACCACCAACCGCAACAAATTCGTGCTGGGTCCTTCGGGCAGCGGCAAGTCGTTCTTCATGAACCACCTCGTGCGCCAATATTACGAACAGGGTACGCACGTCGTGCTGGTGGACACGGGAAACTCCTATCAGGGCTTGTGCGGCATGATCCGGCGCAAGACAGGCGGAGCGGACGGCGTCTATTTCACCTACACGGAGGAAAAACCCATATCGTTCAACCCGTTCTACACCGACGATTACATCTTCGACGTGGAGAAGAAAGACAGCATCAAGACCTTGCTGCTGACGCTCTGGAAGTCGGAGGACGACAAGGTGACGAAGACGGAGAGCGGTGAACTGGGCAGTGCCGTGAGTGCCTACATCGAGCGTATCAAGGCTGACCGGAGCATCGTGCCGTCGTTCAACACCTTCTACGAGTATATGCGCGACGACTACCGCAAGGAGCTGGCTGAGCGTGACATCAAGGTGGAGAAGTCCGACTTTAACATCGACAACATGCTCACCACCATGCGGCAGTATTACCGGGGCGGACGTTACGACTTCCTGCTCAACTCCACGGAGAACATAGACCTGCTGAACAAGCGGTTCATTGTCTTCGAGATTGACAGTATAAAGGAAAATCGTGAGCTTTTCCCGGTGGTGACGATCATCATCATGGAAGCCTTCATCAACAAGATGCGGCGTCTGAAAGGGGTGCGCAAACAACTGATAGTGGAAGAGGCTTGGAAGGCTCTATCTTCGGCAAACATGGCTGAATATCTGCGCTATATGTATAAGACCGTCAGAAAATATTACGGCGAGGCAATCGTGGTGACGCAGGAGGTGGACGACATCATTTCCTCTCCCGTGGTCAAGGAGAGCATCATCAACAACTCCGACTGCAAGATACTTCTCGACCAGCGCAAGTATATGAACAAGTTTGACCAGATACAGGCGTTGCTCGGACTGACGGAAAAGGAGAAGGGGCAGATACTCTCCATCAACATGGCGAACAACCCTTCACGGCTCTACAAGGAGGTGTGGATAGGCTTGGGCGGCACGCAGTCGGCGGTATATGCCACGGAGGTCAGTGCTGAAGAGTATCTGGTGCGCCCGTAAAGGGAATTTGACGAATGTCGCTTTGGCAAGCGACTGGGCAAGTGTTTAAAATGCCCATTAACAACCGCTAACCGGAGGGGAAAACCCCACAAGGGAACATAGCACGTTGGTAAAGCCATAAGTCAGCCAACTGTCAGGCTGCGACCGAATGGCAAGTTAAAATGATAGATATGAGGATAAAGCCTGCATTGGTTGAACGATAGTCCGAGCAGTCGTATCCTTGGGCAATGACGGAAGACAGTTGAATAATTCTTCGGAATTATACCGTTATGTTGCGGTACTACACTGATGACACGTAGCAGGAGTAGCATAAACTTACCGCAAGGCAACTACCATAAGTAGTAAAGGACGAAAGTCGTATCCGACAATCTATCGAGCCAAATAGTCGTCAAATTTCTAAACGGGGATTGCCTAAACCGGAAAGCCAGTTGTAGGGCTATGGGGTCTGCCCTGAATATCCGGCATGGCAACGGAGCTTCCATAGTAGTCTGAGCAGGGTAACGCCCTGTACATGGCGAAGGGGAGCAGCTAATTAAGTTTAACAATTTAAAGGAAGATGTGAGAGACATGAGAAATCCAGAAAATGTGTTGAACAGTCTGAGTAAACACAGCGGTAACTTGAACTATAAGTTTGAGCGGCTGTATAGAGTGCTGTTTAACGAGGAAATGTTTTATGTAGCCTATCAGAATATTTACAGCAAGACAGGCAACATGACGGCAGGAGCCGATGGTAAAACCATTGACGGAATGAGTATTGACCGAGTTGAACAACTGATTGGCAGTCTTAAAAATGAGACTTATCAGCCTAATCCGTCCAAAAGGACGTACATACCTAAGAAAAACGGGAAAAAACGTCCGCTTGGCATACCCTCTTTTGATGATAAGCTGGTACAGGAAGTAGTCAGAATGATACTTGAAGCAATCTATGAAGGTAGTTTTGAACATACTTCACATGGGTTTCGTCCCAAACGAAGTTGTCATACTGCTCTTATAGATATACAAAAGACATTCACTGCCGTGAAATGGTTTATTGAAGGCGATATTAAAGGATTCTTCGACAATATCAATCATGACGTACTGATTAATATTCTTCGGGAACGTATCGCCGACGAGAGATTTTTGCGGCTTATCAGAAAATTCCTGAATGCCGGATATGTGGAAGACTGGGTATTTCATAGAACGTACAGTGGAACTCCGCAAGGCGGGATTATCAGCCCAATACTGGCTAACATCTACCTTGACAAGTTCGACAAGTACATCAAGGAATACATCAATCGGTTCAATAAAGGGGTAACAAGAAAAGGCGACGCTCGATACAAGCTCTACGAACAGCGAAGATACCGACTGGCAAAGAAACTAAAGAATGAGAAAGATGTAAAGGTAAGGAAACAGATGACCGCCGAAATTAAGCGGCTACGAGAAGAACGGAACAACTATCCGGCACGTAATGAAATGGACAGCAGTATCAAACGGTTAAAATACGTGAGATACGCAGATGACTTTCTGATTGGAATTACCGGTAATCTTGAAGACTGCAAAACAGTAAAAGAGGATATTAAGAATTATTTGAATGAAGCTCTTAAACTGGAACTGTCAGACGAAAAGACACTGATAACCAATGCGCAGAAACCAGCGAAATTTCTCGGATATGACGTATTTATACGTAGGTGTAACGATTTACGTAAGGATAAGTACGGTAAAACGGTTCGTGCATTCGGACACAAGCCTGTATTGTACCTGAATTTTGAAACGATGCGGAAGAAACTCTTTGATTATAAAGCCGCAAGAATCGCGGTCGTCAATGGCAAAGAGGTTTGGAAATCCATCGTCAGAACGTACATGCTGAACTTGGATGACTTGGAAATAGTCAGTCAGTTCAATGCCGAAATCCGAGGGTTCTATAATTACTACTCAATAGCCAATAACAGCTATGTCATCAATTCTTTCTATCACATTATGTCATACAGCATGTATAAGGTATTTGCGAACAAATACAAATCATCTGTAAAGAAAATACTTCTGAAATATAAAAAGAACAAGGTTTTCCAAGTGGCATATGAAAATAGCAAGGGTAAGACACTTTACCAATCATTTTATCATGATGGTTTCAAACGCAAAAAGGTTGCAGGGAATATTTACTGTGACACTATTCCACGGACAGTTTCCATAACAGGTGGACGTAACAGCCTTATGGAAAGGCTGAAGCTCCAAGTTTGCGAATTATGCGGTGCTACCGATAAACTCGAAATGCATCACGTTCGCAAACTTAAAGACCTGAAAGGTAAATCCGACTGGGAAAAGAAAATGATAGCTCGAAGACGAAAAACTTTGGCTGTCTGCTCAAAGTGTCATGCAAAAATAGACCCCGACCGAAGAATCAGACTGAATTAATTAGTGGAGAGCCGGATACAGGGAGACTTGTAAGTCCGGTTCGGAGGCGAGTACTCGGAAACCTACCATAGAAATATGACAAGGCGCTGGGTGCTTAGCCTACGCGTACACCACCGAGGAAACGGAGAAAGTGGAGGTTTACCGTCTGGCGGAAAAGTTAGGCGGCGACATCGAAGCCGCCATCCGTCAACTTGCCGAAAGGCGGAGAAACAAGGAATAAGTGAAAATGAATTTATCAACTAAAAAAGAAAAATGAGTATGAGTTTATCAAAAGTGAAAATGCTGCAAGTCAGCAAGTGTTTAATCGGATTGGCGGTCGTGATGCTGCAATCCTGTGACGTGGAGGAAAACCGCCGTGACCTGCTTTGCGGGAACTGGGAAAGTGTGGAGGGGAAGCCCGACGTGCTTATCTACAAGGAGGGCGAAGCCTACAAGGTGACGGTGTTCTGCCGGAGCGGTCTGCGCCGCAAGCTCAAACCGGAAACCTATCTCTTGCAGGAGGAGAACGGCAACCTTTTCATGAACACCGGCTTCCGCATCGACGTGTCCTACAACGAAGCCACGGACGTGCTGACCTTTTCGCCCAACGGGGATTATGTGCGGGTGAAGCCGCAGCCGGATAAACCGACAGAAGAATAACAACCGCTAAAATCCAAAGTAACATGAGAACAAGAATAACAATGATTGTCTGCCTGTGCCTGCTTCTCGCGGGCACGGCAAGCGCACAGTGGGCGGTGATAGACCCGTCCAACATCGCGCAGAGCATCGTGAACACCTCCAAGAACGTGGTGCATACCTCGACCACCGCCCAGAACATGGTGAAGAATTTTCAGGAAACCGTGAAAATCTACGAGCAGGGGGTGCGACACGTATAGTTGCATAAATGATTGTTTAACAAGCGGCTAACCGTCGGGAACGGTAAGCCAAAGTTTAAACCCACTGTTCCGTCAGTGGTAGCCTACGGGCACGTGCATCACGAGTAATTGTTTTGTACGAAGCTGCTCCGGACAAAGTAACCCACCCGAAAGGGGAAGCCGAAGCCGTAAGGTGGACGCAACGACCGCCAGCATCAGGAGGTTAGGGAGCGAGGCTGAGTGATATGGCTAACGAGAGTGAACTGTTTTTGACGCATCGTAAGGTATGAAACGAGCTAAAGATGCTATAAGGCTTGAACCAAAATGGTAAGCAGCCGGATAACCCCGAACCTTGTGGGGCTACACGGACACTAGAGCTGCCGGTGTATAGACAGAGCCTAAGTCATTCGAAAGTCATTTATGTAAAACGTGGTAAGCCCGTATTTCTCCTATCATTCGATAGGTAAGTGAGCCGCAAGGCAAGCCGAACGGGATGCGGGTATAGGATTGCGGAGAAAGCGAATGCCATTCTGTAATGGGATGGATAGAGGTTTAAACGTCACCTCACGGGAAACCGGGCAGACTTCCGCGTTAGGTAACTCTTTACAAGAAACTTGTTGAACTATAAAAAAGGAGGAAAGCAAATGAACGAGATTAGAACATCGTGTGCGCCTACTGACCAAACAATCAGCAATTGGGAAAGTATCGACTGGAACAAATGCGAGTTAGAGGTTAGAAAGCTGCAAGCACGTATTGTAAAGGCTCAGAAGGAAGGTCGCTACGGCAAGGTGAAAGCCCTGCAATGGCTACTGACCCACTCGTTCGCGGCTAAAGCATTAGCCGTAAAACGGGTGACTTCCAACAAAGGGAAGAACACATCGGGAGTAGATAAGGTTTTATGGTCTACTCCCATCGCTAAGGCGAACGCTATCACAGAGTTGAAAAGGCGGGACTACAATCCCATGCCTTTGAAACGGGTAAACATTCGTAAGAGTAACGGGAAATTGCGCCCGTTAGGAATACCTACAATGAAAGACAGAGCGATGCAGGCATTGTACCTTATGGCATTAGACCCCGTTGCCGAAACCACAGCGGACAACCATTCATACGGTTTCCGTAGGGAAAGATGCACGGGCGACGCCATACATCAGTGCTACATCAACCTGTCCAAAGAGTCATCCCCGCAGTGGATTTTAGAGGGCGACATCAAAGGATGCTTCGACCACATCAACCACGAATGGTTGCTGAACAATATCCCGATGGATAAAGTGATGCTCCGTAAGTGGCTGAAAAGCGGTTTTATTTTCAATAAACAGCTTTTCCCCACCGAGGAAGGTACTCCGCAGGGCGGTATTATCTCGCCGACGCTTGCGAATATGGCACTTGACGGTCTGCAAACAATGCTTGAAGCAAAGTTTCACAGGGTTGATTTGTACAGCCCTAAGAGATCATACTATCCGAAAGTGCATCTTATACGGTATGCCGATGATTTTATAATCACCAGTATAAGTAAGGAGATGCTCGAACAGGAAATCATGCCGATGGTCAAAGAGTTTCTTCAGGCACGGGGGCTTACCCTATCAGAAGAAAAGACGAAGATTACTCACATCGACGAAGGTTTTGATTTTCTTGGATTCAACATTAGGAAGTATAAAGGCAAGTTTCTAATTACGCCGTCAAAGGAGAGCCAAAAGAAATTTCAGCGGAAGATTAACGAGATTGTCAATTCTCACAAAACTATCCCGCAGGAATCGCTTATTAGGCTTCTTAATCCGGTCATTACCGGATGGGCGAATTATTACCAACACGTGGTATCGGGCAAAGTGTTCCAAAAAATGGACTTCCATATCTACCAGAAACTTTTGCAATGGTCGCTCCGACGACATCCAGCGAAAGGGAAATGGTGGGTAGCAGAGAGGTATTTCCATAAACACAGGGGCAGGTCTTGGGTTTTCGCCGCACCTTTCGACAAGGACGGTAGGCAAGAACTGTACCCGATTAAGTGGCTGACGGATACTAAAATTACCCGCTATGCAAAGCTTAAATGTGATGCAAACCCCTACGACCCAGATTGGACAGAGTATTTTGAAAAACGGGAAACCCGTCTGATGCTCCAGTCTGCAAAAGGTAGGAATACGATAGTCCGTATTTGGAAACGCCAACAGCGAAAATGTCCCTACTGTGGGGAACCCATTACCCGGAATACTCCTTGGCGGGTATCCGAAAAAGTGGTTCACGGTAAAACCGAGCGAATGCTCGTGCATAGCTACTGCGGTAGAAATAATGTTCAACCTTTTAATAACGAAGAATATGAGCCGGTTTCATAACAGAAATTTTGAGTTGCTTGAGCCGTATGATGCGAAAGTATCATGTACGGTTCTTAGGGGGGAAAGGGGTAGCAATACCCCCGACCTACCCGACAAGAAGTATTATGACGCGCTGAAATCAGTGAACAACCTTGTCCGGGATGCCCGCAAGGTGCAGCAGACCATTCTGATGGTGGGCGACATCACCGACATCTATGTGACCAACTTCCAACGGATGATGCGTGACGACAACTTCACCGTGGAGGAACTGGGAGCCATCGCCTTCGGGTACACGAAGCTGCTGGAAGAGAGCAACGATGTACTGACCGAACTGAAAAACGTGGTGAACATCACCACGCTCTCCATGACCGACAAGGAGCGCATGGACGTGGTGGAACGCTGCCATTCCAAGATGAAGCGTTACCGCAACCTCGTGAGCTACTACACCAACAAGAACATATCGGTGTCCTACCTCCGCGCTAAAAAGAAGAACGACCTCGACCGCATCATGGGGCTGTACGGGAACAAGAACGAAAGATACTGGTAGCCTATGGAGTTTGACAACCTTCACCAGATATTACGCTCGCTCTACGAGCAGATGATGCCGCTGTGCGAGGACATGGCGGGCGTGGCGAAAGGCATCGCCGGGCTGGGCGCGTTGTTCTACGTCGCCTACCGGGTATGGCAGTCGCTGGCGAGAGCCGAACCGATAGACGTGTTCCCGATGCTCCGCCCCTTCGCCATCGGTCTTTGCATCATGTTCTTCCCCACGGTTGTGCTGGGTACGATAAACAGCATTCTCTCGCCCGTCGTGCAAGGCACGGCGAAGATGCTGGAGGCGGAAACGCTCGACATGAACACCTACCGCCAGCAGAAGGACAAATTGGAATACGAGGCGATGATGCGCAACCCCGAAACCGCCTACCTCGTGTCCAACGAGGAGTTTGACAAGCAGCTGGAGGAACTCGGCTGGTCGCCCTCCGACATGGTGACGATGGCGGGGATGTATATTGACCGGGGGATGTACAACATGAAGAAGGGCATCCGCGACTTCTTCCGCGAGATACTGGAACTGCTGTTCCAAGCCGCAGCCCTCGTGATAGACACCGTCCGCACCTTCTTCCTCGTGGTGCTGGCGATACTCGGTCCGATAGCTTTCGCCATATCGGTGTGGGACGGCTTCCAAAGCACGCTCACGCAGTGGATATGCCGATACATACAGGTCTATCTGTGGCTGCCGGTGTCGGACATGTTCAGCACCATACTGGCTAAAATACAGGTGCTGATGCTGCAAAGCGACATCGAGCGGATGCAGGCTGACCCGAACTTCTCGCTGGATTCGAGCGACGGGGTGTATATCGTATTCCTCTGCATCGGCATCATCGGCTACTTCACGATACCCACCGTTGCGGGCTGGATCATCCAAGCCGGAGGCATGGGCAGTTACAACCGCACCATGAACCAGATGGCGGGACGTGCCGGAGGCATGGCGGGCGGAGTCGCAGGAGCGACCGCAGGAAATGCCGTCGGACGCATCGGCAAGCTGCTGAAATAATCAATGTGAAATCATAAACGGAAAAAGAAAAAATGGAATTCAAGTCACTCAGAAACATCGAATCGTCGTTCAGGCAGATACGCCTGTTCGGTATCGTCTTCCTCTCGCTATGTGCCGTGGTGACGGTGTGGAGCGTGTGGAACTCCTACCGTTTCGCCGAGAAACAACGGGAGAAGATCTATGTGCTGGACAACGGCAAGAGCCTGATGCTCGCCTTGTCGCAGGACTTGTCGCAGAACCGCCCGGCGGAGGCACGGGAGCATGTGCGCCGTTTCCACGAGCTGTTCTTCACGCTGTCACCCGAAAAGAGCGCGATTGAACACAACGTGAAACGAGCCTTGCTGCTGGCGGACAAGAGTGTGTACCACTATTATTCGGACTTCGCCGAGAAGGGGTACTACAACCGCATCATCGCCGGGAACATCAACCAAGTGCTGAAGGTGGACAGCGTGGTGTGCGACTTCAACGCCTATCCCTACCGCGCCGTGACCTACGCCACGCAGAAAATCATCCGGCAGAGCAACGTCACCGAGCGCAGCCTCGTGACCACCTGCCGCCTGCTGAACGCATCACGGTCGGACGACAACCCCAACGGCTTCACCATCGAGGGGTTCACCATCATCGAGAACAAGGATTTACAGACAATCAAACGGTAACAGGTTATGAAACGGAAAGTAAAAAGTATCAGAAAATCAATGTGGGGTATGTATTGGAAGCTCCACGACAAACGGAAACAAATCGTGGCAAAAGTCAAAGGCTATCTGGACGGCTTGCCGCCGGAAACACGCCGCCGCATCGTGCTGGGGATGCTCGCCGCCTTCGCGGTGCTTGCCCTCTACACCTTCGGCAGAGCCGTCTATGACATCGGCAGGAATGACGGCTCACGCATGGAAATGGGACACGCCGGACGGGTGGAACTGCCGACCCCGACGGAAACAGGCAATCACTTAACACCTTATTTATATGGAACAGACGAAGAATGAACCGACGAAAGAGAACAAAGCCGCTCCCGACACGGGAAAGCCGAAAAAGGAGCGCGAACCGCTGACCGAGGCACAGCGGCTGAAACGGCAGAAGATGATCGTGCTGCCCGCTATGGTGCTGGTGTTCATCGGGGCGATGTGGCTGATATTCGCTCCGTCCTCCGACAAGGAGCAACCGCCGGGAACAGACGGCTACAACACCGAGATGCCCGACGCGGACAAGGCGAACAAGCAGATTATCGGCGACAAGCTGAAAGCCTACGAGCATGGGGAGATGGAAGAGCGGTTGGAAAACCGCAACCGTGCCATCGGGCAGCTGGGCGACATGTTCGACCGCGAGATAGCGGGAACGGAGGACGGGACGGACTTCGACCTCGCCAATCCGGGCGGCAAGGAGGAAAAGGCACAGCCCGCCACGCCGCAGACCATCCAATCCTCCGCTGCCGCCTACCGTGACCTGAACGCCACGCTCGGCAACTTCTACGAACAGCCGAAGAATGACAATGCCGAAATGGATGAACTGCTGGAGCGCATCGCCTCGCTGGAGTCGGAACTGGAAAGCGAGAAGGGCAAGGCTTCCGCCGTGGATGACCAAGTGGCACTCATGGAGAAATCCTACGAGCTGGCGGCAAAGTACATGGGCGGTCAGAACGGCAGACAGCCTTCGGCGGAACAGGCGGCAGAGCCGCCCACTGTGCAGAAGGGGAAAAAGAACACGGCTACACCCGTAAGACAAGTGACCCGCCAAGTCGTTTCCTCGCTTGCACAGCCCATGTGCAATGCGGAGTTTGTCGCCGCCTTCTCGCAGGAAAGCAACCGGGGTTTCAACACGACTGTCGGCACGGCGGAGGTATCGGACAGGAACACCATCCCGGCGTGTGTGCATGGTGCGCAGAGCGTGACAGACGGGCAGACGGTAAGGCTGCGCCTGCTGGAGCCTATGGCGGTGGCGGGCAGGACAATTCCCCGCAATGCGGTAGTGGTCGGCACGGGCAAGATACAGGGTGAGCGGCTCGACATCGGGATCACCTCGTTGGAATACGACGGCACGATTATCCCGGTGGAGCTTGCGGTCTATGACACGGACGGACAGCCCGGCATCTTCATCCCGAATTCGATGGAGATGAACGCCGTCAGGGAGGTCGCCGCCAACATGGGTGGCTCGTTGGGGAGTAGCATCAACATCTCCACCAATGCCGGGGCGCAACTTGCCTCCGACTTGGGCAAGGGGCTGATACAAGGCACGAGCCAGTATATCGCCAAGAAGATGCGAACCGTCAAGGTGCATCTGAAAGCCGGGTACAGGGTCATGCTTTACCAAGAAAAAGATTGAGAACAATAAAAAAATTACCACTAAAAATCCAAAAGTAATGAGAAAAGTAATCATCATGTTTGCCCTCGCTATGGGCATCGCAACTGCTAACGCGCAGGAGAATGTAACCGTTGAAACGACCAACGGAAGTGAACAACCGACCTTGACGAAGGAGGTCTACCCGCAGAAGGAGGCGGACGGCGACCTGTATCACGGGCTGTCGCGCAAGCTGACCTTCGACCGCATGATACCGCCGCACGGTCTGGAAGTGACCTACGACAAGACCGTCCACATCATCTTTCCGGCGGAGGTGCGCTATGTAGATTTAGGCTCGCCCGACCTGATTGCCGGGAAAGCAGACGGAGCGGAGAACGTAATCCGCGTGAAGGCTACCGTGCGGAACTTCCCCAACGAAACCAACATGTCCGTCATCACGGAGGACGGCAGTTTCTACACCTTCAACGTGAAGTATGCCGCCGAACCGCTGCTGCTCAACGTGGAGATGTGCGACTTCATCCATGACGGCAGCACGGTGAACCGCCCGAACAACGCGCAGGAAATCTATCTGAAAGAGCTGGGCAGCGAAAGCCCGATGCTGGTGCGACTTATCATGAAGTCAATTTACAAGCAGAACAAGCGCGAGGTGAAGCATATCGGCTGCAAGCGTTTCGGCATCCAGTACCTGTTGAAAGGCATCTACACGCACAACGGCTTGCTTTATTTCCACACGGAGATAAGGAACCAGAGCAACGTGCCTTTCGATGTGGACTACATCACTTGGAAAATCGTGGACAAGAAGGTGGCGAAGCGTACCGCCGTGCAGGAGCAGATCATTCTGCCGCTCCGTGCGCAGAACTACGCCACACTCGTGCCGGGCAAAAAGAGTGAGCGCACGGTCTTCACTATGGCGAAGTTCACCATCCCCGATGACAAGTGCCTCATTGTGGAACTTAACGAGAAGAACGGCGGCCGTCACCAGTCCTTCGTGATCGAGAACGAGGACTTGGTACGCGCCAATACCATCAACGAACTTCAAGTGCGCTGACCATGAGAAAATACATCGCAATAATCATCGCGTCGCTTGCCCTTTTCACGGGGCAGGCGCACGCCCAGCGATGCCTGCCGAAGATGCAGGGCATCGAGGTAAGAGCGAACATGGCGGACGGCTTCAATCCCGGTGGCAAGGACGGCGGGTACAGCTTCGGGGCGGCACTCTCCACCTACACGAAGAAGGGGAACAAGTGGGTGTTCGGTGGCGAATACCTCCTGAAGAACAATCCCTACAAGGACACCAAGATACCCGTGGCGCAGTTCACGGCGGAGGGCGGATATTATTTCAAGATACTGTCGGATGCCCGAAAAATCGTGTTCGCCTATGCCGGGGCTTCGGCTCTTGCCGGATATGAGTCGGTGAACTGGGGAAAGAAGGTGCTGCATGACGGCTCCACGCTGCACGACCGGGATACCTTCATCTACGGCGGTGCGCTGACGCTTGATGTGGAGTGCTACGTGGCAGACCGTATTGCCTTGCTTGCCAACCTGCGGGAGCGTTGCCTGTGGGGTGGCGACACAAGGAAGTTCCACACGCAGTTCGGGGTCGGCATCAAGTTCATCATCAACTGACACGGGCATGGAACGGACGGAAATAGATGCTGTCAGACGGATGCCGCTTGCGGATTTTCTCGCACGGTTGGGGCATGAGCCTGTCAGAAGGAGCGGTAACGAGCTGTGGTATCTCGCCCCGTACAGGGGCGAACGCACACCCTCTTTCCGTGTGAACGTGGCGAAACAGCTCTGGTACGACTTCGGCTTGGGCAAGGGCGGCGATATTTTCACGCTTGCCGGGGAGTTTCTGCAAAGCGATGACTTTAGGACGCAGGCGAAGTTCATAGCGGAAGCCGCCAATATGACGGTGACCGGATGGGAAAAGCCCGCCTATTTCCCAAAGCCGACCGAACCCGTCTTTGAGGATGTGGAGGTCGCTCCGCTGTTTCGTTCACCGCTGACGGAGTATTTAGAGGAACGGGGCATACCAATCGGAGTAGCATCCCGCCACTGTTGCCGTCTGAACTACGGCGTTCGTGGAAAACGGTATTTTGCCGTCGGTTTCCCGAACATGGCAGGAGGTTATGAAGCCAGAAGCCGCTTTTTCAAGGGGTGCATACCACCGAAGTCTGTATCGCTGGTAAAGGCGAAGGATACCACGGCTGACGAGTGCCTCGTGTTTGAGGGCTTCATGGACTTCCTATCCGCTCTGACGCTTGGTGTAACCGGTAACGCAGACTGCCTTGTGCTGAACTCTGTCGCCAATGTAGGTAAAGCTGTGGAACTGCTGGACGGTTACAGGCGCATCGGCTGCTTCCTCGACCGTGACGAAGCTGGACGGCGGACGCTTGACACTCTTGCCAAACGGTATGGGGCGCGTGTCACCGACCGTTCCTCACTCTATGACGGTTGCAAGGACTTGAACGAGTACCTGCAACAGACAACGAAAAAACAGAAAAACAACCATCAAAAAATCGAAGAAAAATGAACATACTGAACAACAGAAACAAGAGAACAAACATCTTCAAGGCGGTGGCGTTATGCCTGATAGCCGCCGTGTCATTCACCCTCGTGTCGTGCGACGACGACATGGACATCCAACAGTCCTATCCCTTCACGGTGGAGGTCATGCCCGTACCGAACAAGGTGACTAAGGGGCAGACGGTTGAAATCCGCTGTGAGTTGAAAAAGGAAGGCGACTTCGCTAACACCCTTTACACCATCCGCTATTTTCAGTTTGAGGGAGAAGGAAAGTTGAAAATGGATAACGGCATCACCTTCCTGCCCAACGACCGCTACCTGCTGGAGAACGAAAAGTTTCGTTTGTACTACATAGCGGAGGGCGACGAAGCACACAATTTCATCGTGGTGGTGGAGGATAACTTCGGCAACTTTTTCGAGTTGGAATTTGACTTCAACAACCGGAATGTAAAGGATGACGGCTTGACCATCGTTCCCATCGGCAACTTCAGACCCTTGCTGAAATGATGCGTGTATTCATGGTAATGCTCTGTTCGCTTCTGGCGGTCTGTTCCGTGTCTGCACGGATCAGCCGCCAAGAGGGGACGGACGGGCAGGCGGCAATCTACCGTCTGCCACTTTTCGAGAGGGCGGTACGCTGCACGAAATATTTTGAAGGCTGGCACTCGGAAAAGCACCACCCATATGTGGGTTGGGGTCACAAAATTTTGCCGGGCGAAAGGTACTCGGCACGAACCATGACAAAACGGCAGGCGGACGCGCTCCTGCGGAAAGACCTGCGGAAGTTTTGCGCGATGTTCCGGCAGTTCGGGAAGGACAGCCTTCTGCTTGCCACGCTTGCCTACAACGTGGGCCCATACCGGCTTTTGGGGAGCAAGACAATCCCCAAAAGCACCTTAATCAAGAAGCTGGAAGCTGGCGACAGGAACATCTACCGTGAGTATATAGCCTTCTGTAACTACAAGGGAAAACGCCACGCCATGTTGCTTAAACGGCGAAAGGCGGAGTTTGCGCTGCTGTACGAACGACAATAATAGTTAGGTGTGCCAATTTGTCATTTGGCACGCCTTTTGTTATTTTTTTTGTAAAAAGTGAAAAATATGGATTATTCCCAAAAACTGAGAAAAATAAATAATCGATACAACCCAGACTCGTCAATGCTCGTAGAGCAAAGAATGTTCAGTGGAGAATCTTTATATGATAAAGATGTAGCAAGATATGTAATGCGTGCAATGAAAGCCGTTGATGAGGAATATACAAAACGGTCTAAAGCTGCAGGTGAAGTTGTTAAACAGCATCTAAAAGAATTACTTACGAATGTATCGTATGAATATCAAGGTTCTGTTATGACAGATACACACATAAGGGGAGCTAGTGATATAGATTTACTGGTACTATGTGATAAATTTGTTGGAACAGATATTTTTAAGGTAAGAGAAGAATTAGCGAAAACATGGAAATATAACAGTTATCAGCTAGGTAGATTATGTCAGTTTGATAATTCTTTCTCTCAATATGAGGGTAATAGTTTTCGGGATATGGCATTTTTGCGGACTCAAATTGAAAAGATTATGTCACGTACATATACTATATGTGACATATCAAAGCCCAAGGCGGTAAAAATTACCAATCAAAATCTTCATCGGGATGTAGATATTGTAACATCATCATGGTTTCAATCGTTGGATTATGTGTTGGACGGAATGCCAGAAAACAAACGTGGCATAAAAATATACAATAAAAGCACTGGATTTTCTGAAGGTCCTGATTATCCGTTTCTAAGCATATCAAGAATAAACCAAAGAAGTTCAGATACAAATGGACGTTTGAAAAGAATGATTAGATTCCTTAAAAATGTTCGTACAGATTCTGAGAAAGATATTCCACTTACAAGTTTTGAAATCAATGCTATCTGTTACTCAATACCAGTACAAGATTACGCACAAAAAGAATACAAGGAATTGGTTTACATCTTGTGGTATTCTATGTTCCATTTATGGAATGATGGCAAACAAGATGAACTTAAGTCAGTGGTTGGAGACGAATATATCTTTAAAGATAAGCCAGAAAAACTTGCGGCATTAAAAGTATTGGAAGACGAAGTTTATAAAATAAATAAAGATTTAGGTAATATATGAAACCAAGAATATTTATCGGTTCATCAAGCGAAGGTCTTGATGTGGCCAACCGAATCAAGGACTTTTTCAAGGAGGATTACGATTGTTATCTTTGGACAGACAATATCTTTAAGAACAATGAATCATTTTTGGAAACGCTGATCAAATCTGCCAGTTTATTTGATTTCGGTTTTATGGTATTTTCTGCTGATGACGAACTTATTGTCAGAGATAAGCATTTTGAATCAGCACGTGACAATGTCTTATTTGAATATGGTCTTTTCCTTGGTCGTGTAGGTTTAGATCGAGCTTTTGTTATTGCTCAACAAGAAGCAAAAATACCTACCGATTTGTTAGGCATAACGAACACTCGGTATGAAGTGAAAAGTGGTACAGACGGAAAGAAAGTCGCTACAGATTCATTAGAAAAAGGTTTAGCTAAATTAAAAAAACAAATTGACGAAAGCATCAACCTCGGGCATCTAGGGCTCTTGCCATCAACAGTGTTGGCAATTTCCTACTTTGAGGGATTTGTTAAACTTGCGGCAGAATGGCTTACAGAAAACACACCGGGATTGGAAATTGATGGTACCCAATATGACAAGGGTATCTTAAAAATTGTAATGCCGGATTCTCTTGATGCAGATATAAAAAAGTGTGCAATGTTGTATTATAAGAAATTGGGACTAAAAGAGGCTAAGATTGATACAAAACAAAGAAGTTACCCTATTCATTTTGCGACAAAAGATGGCGAAGATTCTTTGGAAATATATGATATGCCGACTATTTTGACGGGTATAGACAAGGCAATTGATATGTATTTTCGAGTAGGACATATTGGTAAAAAGATAGAACAAGAACTTGCGGAAGAAAATGAAATGAATAATTTTCGGAGGGTTTTACAACTTTTGATCAACGAAGATGCCTTTTGTAGAGAATGTGTTGTAATTATATAATCTACAACTCCGATGAAGCCGCAACTTCATCGGAGTTTCCGCTTTTCATACATTCGGGATTGTTCCTGTGTCTATCACGCCACCGTCCCTGCAATGCTCGATGCTGCCGGGCGTAAATCCCATGCTATTGATTGCGATGTGGCGAATATAGTCCGCATACTCCTTACCTTGAAAATTCTGTC
This sequence comes from Parabacteroides sp. ASF519, assembly GCF_000364265.2. Lineage (NCBI taxonomy): Bacteria > Pseudomonadati > Bacteroidota > Bacteroidia > Bacteroidales > Tannerellaceae > Parabacteroides > Parabacteroides sp. ASF519. The sequence goes on from NZ_AQFV02000006.1 coordinate 1,500,643, forward strand.
CCGTAAGGTTTCTGAAAATCATCTTTATGCTTATGCCGTCGTTGCCGTGCAAGATGATTTTTCCGTTCTGCCTGATTGTTTCCATGATTAAAACTTGTTTTTTGTGAATGGTATCGCAGATTGGCACAAAGGTTTCTTTGCTACTTTCTTTGTCCGCCATCATGCTCACTGAAAGAAAGTAGGGCGGCTCTCGCCGCCGCCACTCAAAAGCGTGTGTAAAGTCCTGTCACCATCGTGAACATTTCTTCCAGCATATCAAAATAGATACCCTCGTATACGGCAATGTCCTTCGTCCTGCATTCGAATGTCTTCTTGCTGAACGTCTTGCGGTAGAAACGCATATTGTAGAGGTCTGCCCCTGCATCATAGATGATGTCAAGGCGGTTTGCGCTTGTCTTGTTCCTTGAAAGGCTCATCCGTAAGCCGTTGCCCATATCTATAAAATCACGACTTCCTGTCATAGTGGCGAAGCGTTTTCCGCCTATCTGCTGTAATATCGTCTTTGCTATCATATCCGTTGTTCTTAGGGTTTTAAGTGTTGGCGGTGCGCACACCGCCAACCCGTTCAAAATTCTATCATCTCGGCAATGGGTGTCTGACATTGTAGCCATTCCTTCACGCACTCCATATTATACTCGCTCGTGATGACTGCCGTATGGCTGTCGGTGGCGGTGAAGCGTGTACTTTCGTAGTCGTCAATCCACCCTTTGAGGGTGTCTGTTCCCCACGCTTCGGCATCGTCAAATATGCCGTCCAATGCCGTGATAGGCTCTTTGAACTTGACAATCAGTGTTTGATAGGTTGTGTTCATACTCTGTCCTCCTTTCCTTGTTTTGCGGTCAACCATTTGTCCCTTGCTTCCCGACATTCGTCCAATGTGGGTTTCACACAAGCGAACAATTCTCCGTCTGTGTGGCGGTAATCGTATTGTACAAGTGTCCGCCTGCGTCTACCGATACCCGATTGGAAACGCTCGTATTTCTCCGTACCTGCTTCCGTGCAGGTGCTTACTCCGTTGATGGTCATTCGTGTTGTCATAATCATCGCTCTTTTAGATGTTAAAAATGTACTGATAAAAGTCTGTTCTTCATCACCATTTCGGGGTTGCTCGTGTAGCGTTGGTGCAGGTAGAAATGGTGTGAGCCGAAGCCGTAATGGAAGAACTTGTCAAGTTCGTGCTTCTCGGCAAATTCCCTTACACCTTTTCTTAACCCCTCCTCACTCGTTGCGAGAATGAGGAGGTTTACAAATTCAAGGAACATCGTGGGGATTGCATCATCCCACACACAAATCATACTTTCAATTCTTACTTCCATATCCATATCGTTTTAGGGTTTATGCTATGCTGATTTTCTCATCCGTTTGCGGATTAGGTTCATATTGCTGTCCACAAGGTTTATGATGCGGTCGTGATACTCGGTGTTTTGGTTGCACACTCCACGGCTCTGCACCACCTTGAATGTCTTTAACGACACCTCTATCGTTTCAATGCGCACTCCGTCTATGGTAGCCGAAAGGATAAGGGAGTGTTTTTTGAGATAGTAGGAGTTAGACCACACACAATGGCGCATTTTCGTTCCTTCTTCCGCAAACTCGGCTACGCTCTCCAATACACGGATGCTCAATGTACCGTCTGTAAAGGCGATGCCAAAGAACTTGCCTTTGAGCCTGCGGTATTCCTTTTCGTGTTTTTTCGCTTCCTGCTGCCGTTCCCTCAACTGCTGCCGTTCCCTTTGGCGGTTGCGCTTTTCCACCCACTTGTCGTGTTCGGCGTTGAGGTCTTGGGGGCAGACATACTTCGGGCTGTTCGTGTCTTTCCCGAAGTGTCGCAGGAGTTCTATCATATCACGCCACATAGAGCCGTCTGCAATGGTGTAGCCGTTGCGGATGCAGATTTTTATTGATGCCCAATACTCCCCGATGTTGAATGAGTAGCGCAGATAGTGGCGCAACATAGGGTATTGCCCTGCCTTCAAAAGCGTTTCCGCACGGCTGTCGGTTAGAATGGCTTTGAAAAGGTCGTAAGGCAGTATGTTGTGATATTCACCTTTGAAGCCGTTGCGTTTCACTTCGGGGATAAAACGCTGTCGGGGGTAGGTGCATATCGGGGCGATGTCGTATGCCCGGAGTTCTTGGTTCTTGCGCACCTCCATGTCGCTGTATTCCGTCCACTGGTCATAGTAGAAAAGCGACATACCACGCAATCGGGCAACGGTTGTTGTCTTTCCGTTGGGGGCAATCCACCTCTGTACCACCTCAAAGATGGAATACTTGGCTGTCTGTCCTACTTTGTATCGGGACTTGACGGAAAAGAAGCGTATCACTTGGTACTGCTTGCAGGTGGTGATAATGGAGAAATACTCCATATCGCTGATTACCCTCTTTCGGGTGCGCAACGCTTCCAACTCCATGCCGCAACGGGGGCAGGTGCATCCGCAAATGGTGTCCGCAAGGTCGTGTCCGCTCTTCCACGAATGTCCGCACTCGGTGCAGATGTTCGTGCCGTTTGCCCTTTTGACTGCGTAATGCTTGAAGCAATGGCGGAAAGCGTATGCCTTCTGTGCTTCGGTCAAATTCGGTAGTCGCTTGCTCAGACGTGCGACTTCCTGCTGGATGCGTGTTCTCGGTTTCATAAGCCTAAATCAAATAATGAGGGTTGTGATTGGGTTTCTTTTTTCGCTGACGGTCTGTTGCGGTTCTGCAACTTGCGGAGTTCCTCCTCTTGGTATCTGCGGACTGCGTTCTGCCGTGCCTCCGCCTTTTCCTCTGCCGTGAGTTCCACAACGTGGTTCACTACCACTTGGCAGTTCATCGGCTTGCCCACCTCTATCTCGTTCTCGTCATAGTAGTGGATGGCTTGCCCGAAAATCTCTCCGTCCGTGAAGCCGTTGCAACCGCTTTTCTGCACATAGTTCAGAATGTAGGTTACGCAATCGTCTATGTTCTTGGCAGGGTTGCGGTAGTTCTTCGCAAAGAGCGCATCTTCTTCCGCACGCTGTTCCAAATACATCTGTATCGTTCTCTTGAAATGGTCTGTTCCTTTCATATTGCTTTCGTTTTTAGATTGTCTGTTTCAGTATATCTCTCCAATAGGTAGGCTGTACCTCGCTGAGTAGGAAGTCTATGAAATCCCTCCGTGCGTCCTTGTTCAGTTCGTGGTAGAGTTCACGGAATGTGCTGAAATTGCCGTTGATGTACGTTTCCTCCATATACTCGAAGATGTTACCCACCTCGTAATATCTGCACTGCTGCGCTGCCGTCTTGCTGTTTCTCTTTGCCATATCTGTAAGGGTTAAAGGGTGAGTAACCAAAGGATGAAGCCGAAGAAGGCAATGGTGGAAAGGATAGCCACGATTACACCTATCGCCACTCGGAACACTCCGTTTACAATCTCTGTGATAATGCCCCAAAGGATGCCGAACACCCCGAAGGCGGTGCGCATTATCAAGCCGCATATCGTCAACCCGATGTATTGCGCTGTCTGTTTGAAGTCTGCCGTTGCTGTCATATCTTCGCTGTTTTTGATTTTTTTGTTTTTTATGCGGATTCAAGAGCTGAGGGAGTTGAGTTTCAAACTATCTTATCTGCCTCTCGTTTATCCGACATTTTTTTTATGCGTCTTTCTGTCGCATCGGTCGTTTTCGTTTCGGGTGCTTGAAAAGGTAGGGATTAGGGAATGCAAGGTTTTTCGGCGGAAATACTACCCGAAGGGCTGGAGATTTTTGCCGAAAACAGGAGGCGTGACCTTGCTTTCCCGTCAAATCCCGGAATTACCTTTGCGCCCAGAACGAAAATGACTGACTGATGCGGCTCTACTGAAAGGCGCAAGATGGAGGTAAACGAAAACAGAGGCAGATTGGAATACAAAAACTTCAGGGGAAATCCGTAAAAAGAGGGAACGACTAAAAGAAAAGGAAATCATCGGAAGCGTGAAAAGGGCAAACCACCGACAAGGAAGTATGAATGTTTCCGATCCGATGGCACTTGTTCCACCGGGCGGCAACATTCTTTCTTCCCGGTTTGCCCGGCTGTGTGTGGCCGCTTGCTTCATTCATGGGGCAAGCTGACGCACTCTGCATATATTCCGCTTCCGGCACAAATGGACAACGAAAAAAGAAAAATCATCTGAAAACCCGTAAAAGCACCTCTTGGCATAGCCACAAAAGAAAGGGGCATTGCATCATCAGTCTAAACATCGTTTAGGCGTTAGGCAATGCCCTTTTCTCAGGCTATGTGGTAGTCGGCACACGTTTGTTCAAAACTCGTTTTGGGCAATGGTGTACCGACGGATAAAATCGCTTTTACGGAAAAATCTTATGTATGAGGGAATAAAAAATCCGGGAACTTGTTTCAAAATCTAGGATAAAATAGCTACTTTTGCATACGAAGAGTTCTTTGAAGGTTACGCAATGCGCAGAAGGATAATGCAGTAGATAACTAACTAAATCGTAACCTATTACTATCAAGAGCAATTAACCTACGCTCATTTCCAGTAAATTAGACCTTTTTCGTAACTTCATATGACAAACTTACATAAAAATTGAGATTTATAAGCGCGTCTAATAAAAATAAAGACCACTCCCTGCTGTTATTCCACCGACTTTCGTTATTTTAAAGTTGTAATACAAAAAAACTATATCTTATGGACAGAGTTTGTGGTCTTGATGTGCATAAAGATAGTGTCTTTATGTGTATTCTCACAGCAAACGGTGAGAAAATTGAAGATGTGTTTGGAACTTTAACACCGGAACTGGATCGCCTTCGTGACACTTTAGTCTCTCATGGTGTTGGTAAAGTTGCAATGGAAAGCACCAGTATTTATTGGGTTCCTATTTGGCGCATTTTGGAATGCGATTTTGATGTTAAATTGGTTAACCCTTATTTCATCCGTCAACTCCCTGGTCGTAAAACTGATATTAAAGATGCCCAATGGATTGCGACTGTTCTTCAGAAAGAGCTAATTAAGGGAAGTTATATTCCTGATTCAAAAATACAGGAATTACGTCAGTACAGTCGTCGTATCTTCCATTTGACTCGTCGCAAACAGCAAGCTGAATCTGCTATCGATCTAACGTTGCAACGTTGCAATATTCGTTTGAGTAATTATGTTTCTGATATTGGTTGTAAATCCATGCGTAAGGTGGTCAATGCATTAATCTGTGGTGAAACTGATTCTGAAGTATTAGCTCTGTTGGTTCACAAGCGTATTCGTAATAAACATTGTCATGAGGTTATTAAGTCGTCTTTGACTGGTATTGTATCTTCATCAGACAGAGACATGCTTAAAATGAGTTTGGAAGAAGTGGAACTTTATGATCGTCAGCTTCTTGAGTGTAAAGAGAAAATGCGAATAATTTGCGAGGGACATTATGCCGAGGAACTGGAAATCCTTCAAACAGCTCCTGGGATAAAAGAGGAAAGCGCTATGAGAATCATAGCAGAAATCGGTGTTGACATGAAAGCCTTTCTAACAGCATCAGCTTTAGTTGGCTGGGCTGGATTAAGACCGCGAAATGATCAAAGTGCAGGAAAGATCAAAGGAAGAAAGACTTTACATGGAAACAAGTATTTACGTGTTATGCTTACACAATGTGCATGGGGAGCCTGCAGGACTCAAACATCTAAATTTTATAGCAGATATCATACCTTGAAAAAGAGAATGAATCACAACAAGGCTTTAATGGCAAATGCTCGAAAGCTACTCGTTGTTATTTGGAATTTATTAGCTAAAAAGCAACCTTATATGCCATTTGTGAATTAATGGTTGCTTCTTAATGAGCGTTCCAAGACCCTTATATTTGTGGTGGAGTAAACCCCGTTTTTGCAAACTGGTATACAGGCACGCTCTGGCAAGGAATTGCGTCTGAGACAAACAAGCTCGAAGAGGAAATTATTTATCACTCTCTGCATAGACAAAATGTAGGGACAGCTACAAAGTGATCTTATTTTAACGGGAGTTCGAAATAAGGTTAGTGTAACTTTTATTACACAGAAAATAATAAGAAAAAAGGGACCCTTATACAGACTCCCTCCCAAAGATCATACATTTCATAGTCAAGACTGTGGCAATGTTATCTCTTTGTGTTTTTCATAGTTAAAATCTTTTCGTCAAAGGACAGGTTTATTTTTCTTTAATACAAACTTTTTGTTATATTTTTACACATACATGTTATTAAACATGGCTTGACTGTTATTCTGAGGAAGGTTATGGTACTTATTTCGAACTCACGTTTGTTTATTTATAGAGGAAATATACGACATTCTTGGAATACCATTCGCGAAAGTCACTGCTTTTTGAGAATGAAATCCAAGAAAATCGCAACTTTCCCAGATTATGTTTTGTCGGTATTTCTATCCGTAGAGGCGAGGTGAGGTGGTGTTTCTATCAAAACCGGCTAATTTGGTAGAAACACCCTATTAACTTGAAAGACTTGCCTATTATTTGGAATAAAGTAAATAACTACTTTTGTAAACGTTGAAAATCTTTCTTTTTAATTAGATTTGCAGGGTAAATGAAATTATAATAATAATGTATATGAAAAAAGTACTTTTCCTCTTTTTGCTTTTGGCAGGTATGACGAATGTCTATGGACAGAAGTTTGCGGTGAAGTCTAACTTGCTTTACGATGCTACTGCTACCATTAACCTGGGAGTAGAGGTCGGATTGAGCAAAAAGTGGTCGCTGGATTTGTCCGGTAACTATAACGGCTGGATGCTGGGAGACGAAGCTCGTTTTAAACATTGGCTGGTACAGCCGGAAGCACGTTATTGGCTGTGCGAGAAATTTAACGGACATTTCTTCGGTGTACATGCTCATTATGCTGATTATAATGTGGGTGGTCTGAAGATTCTGGGTGAAAATATGGAAAATCACCGTTATCAGGGACATCTGTATGGGGCAGGTCTGTCGTATGGTTATCAGTGGTTGCTGAGTAACCGGTGGAGTATGGAAGCTGTGATCGGTGTGGGTTGGGCGCATTTGGAGGACGACAAGTATCCGTGTGCTGTTTGCGGCTCTATAGAGAAAAGCCGTACCAAGGATTATTTCGGCGTGACAAAAGCCGCTCTTTCCTTTATTTATTTCTTTAAATGATCGGGACAATGAAAAACAGAAAGAATATCTATATAGCAGCCGCTTTGTTGGTGGCCGGTGTGGTTCCAACAGGAGCACAAACGGGAAACAGTCCGATCAGTGTCGCTTGCAACGACCTGATGCAGAAAGGGGATTCACTTTATATCGATGCAACAATCCGGGTGAAGGGTGACCTGATCGAATCGCGTAAGTCATTGACATTGACTCCACTGTTGGAAAGTGCAGAACAGAAAGAAGGACTTCCTTCCATATTGCTGAACGGAAAAAATCGTGCAAAAGTTTATAAACGTGAAGTCGCGTTGAAGAACTTGCAAGATGAACCGCGTTATCAGGTTCTTCGGGCCAGTGACGCTTCGGAGCATACTATTCCTTATAAAATGGTGATAGCCTGGGAGCCATGGATGAAAGATGCCCGTTTCATTCTGGCACAGGATCTGTGCGGTTGTGGAAAAGAAGAGGTAGTAGGTCCGTTACTGATTGCCGATAAGATTCGTATGGCACCGACGGAACGGTATAAGGTGCAGCCGACACTGGCATATATTTCGCCGGAGGCTGAAACTGAGAAACATCGTGCCGAAGTGGGAACTGCTTATCTGGATTTCCAGGTGGGAAAATCGCAGATCTTGCCGGATTTCCGTAATAATGCGTCTGAATTGGACAAGATCAACAGTACGATCCGTTCGGTAACGTCGGATAAGAATATCACTCCGAAGGGTATTATATTAAAAGGTTATGCTTCGCCGGAAGGTTCGTATGCTTCCAACGACCGTTTGTCGGATAACCGTGTGAAGGCTTTGCGCGATTATATCCGTTCGAAGAATGATTTCCCGCAGAGTTTCTTTACGCTGGAAAACGAACCTGAAGACTGGGCCGGTTTCAAAGCGCAGGCAGAGGCTGACTATGATATGCCGGCACGTGACGAAGTGCTTAGTATTATCAACAGTGACTTGCAGCCCGACCAGAAAGAGGCTAAACTACGTGCTTTGAAAAGCGGATCTGCTTTTAGTTATGTTTTGAAAAATATTTTCCCGTCGTTGCGCCGTTCGGAATATCGTATCGACTATACGGTTCGTGAGTTTACGGTAGAAGAAGGTCGTGAGATTATCAAGACCCGTCCGCAACAATTGAGTCTGAGTGAAATGTTTGCCGTAGCCAACAGCTATGAAACGGGAAGCAAGGAATATAATGATGTATTTGAAATTGCTGTACGCATGTACAGTTCTGATCCGGTGGCTAATCTGAATGCTGCTAATATCTCTATAGGAAAAGGTGATTACGAATCCGCTAAAAAATATCTGTCGAAAGCAGGTAATTCGGCTGAAGCAATCCATGCCCGTGGCGTTATAAAATTAATTGAGGGCGATCTTGACGGGGCAGAAACTTTGCTGAAACAGGCAAAAGAAGCCGGTGTGATAGACGCAGCAGCTAATTTGAGAGAATTACAGAAGAAAAGAGATGATAATGCTTTATTTGATAGTTTCAACATGCATAATTGATATGTATACCGTGTGGAATTATAATAAATAGAGTCTATTTTTGCATCAGAATGATTTATGGAAAAGCATAAAAATAATAATATGGAACATGCTGCACAAGTCGAATACGTTTTAGTAAACGAGATTGACAACCAGAACGGAGTGCATCTGTATCTGGAAGGAAATAAATGGTGCGCCTATGAACGTTCCGCTTATTATCTGGCTCAGTTGAAAGTGCCGGTTGTAATAAAGAAGGAAATAGTTCGTGACGGATATGACGTGATTCTGTTGAAAGCTTTTTTTGAAGTGGACGACATGCGTTTGCCTCTTGCTCCGAAGACTATTTTGAAACAAGTGGCTGACGACAAGCTCTTATTTCAGTTGAACGATCAGATCGATGGCTTCCCCGAATGGAAGGCTTGTCAGCTGAATAAATTACCAGCATAAAAGGTGAAGCCGTGAGGCTTCGGTTAAGTATACTAAGTTGTAAAATTGAGGGTGTATTAAGTCCCCGGAAGTGAGTGGTTATCCTTCCGGGGCATTTTTTTTTAATTGAAAATTGAAGATTGAAAATTATGCGGGGGACTGGAAATAGATGATTAATCGGGCATCGGGGGATAAGGTGAGGGTAAACTCGGTTCCCAGGGCTTCGTTGAGGGAGCCTTGCCACCAGGATGTCAGGCGCCGTCGGGTGATGGGCCATCGGAGGCCTTCGGTGGTTATTTCTCCGCAGGGATACATGGAAAAGATGGATATTTGCTGGCCGGGTGTGCATGGTAGCGTTGTTGTCCGGAGGACAGGGATGAAGCGACCGTAATCGGAGAGCATTTCCACGACTTCGAATAGAGGAGCAAAGTCTGTCAGCAGGGAGATATTTCCGAGTGTATGGTCTTCGCGAAGTCCCGTAGCTCCGAGAATCAGTATTTTCCGGTAACCGGAAGCGTGGGCGAAACGTACAGCCTTGGTCAGGTCGTTTATCTCTTGGTCTTCCACGGTATGGATACGGTCGGCATATAGCCGGAGCATTTCCGATGGAATACTGTCCAGGTCGCCGACAATGGCCGACGGGACCAACCCCCTTTCATGAAGGTTCTGCACGGCCCCGTCGCAGGCAATGATGACGGGTGTTGCTTTTAATAATTCCAACGGCCCCGCTGTTTGCGGAAAACTGCCGTTAGCAACTACTACACAATCATATAATGTTTCCATTTGTATTTAATTCCTTTCTTTAAACTTTATTCTTTTAATTCAGCTTCAATTTCTTCTATTGAAGGCAGGCTTCCCTTGAAGTCTTCCGGACATAGGCGAGTTAGTTCGTATTCCGAGACGCCAATGGGCTGACTAATTCCTTTCAATGAATATTCGGCAATAAAGCTATCTTTATTTTTACATATCAACAGACCTATTGACGGATTATCTGCAGGGTGTTTCAATAAATCATTTACTGCAGTCAGGTAAAAACTTAATTTGCCGGTATATTCTGGTATGAAATCGGTTGCTTTCAACTCGATAACAATATAACATCGTAGTTTTAGATGATAAAAGAGTAAATCCAGATAAAATTCTTTATTACCTACTTTTAAAGGTATCTGGCGGCCTACGTAGGCAAAAACAGCTCCTAACTCAATTAAAAATTTCGTGATATTGTCGGTTAAGGCATTTTCCAGTTCACGTTCTTTATAGCTATCTGTAAGTGTAAGAAAATCGAAATTGTAAGGATCTTTTAGTAATTCCTGGGCCAGGTCACTCTGGACTGTTGGTAACAAACGGGAAAAATTTGATACGGAATGCCTTGTTCGTTGGTAGTCTTGTTGTTTGATGTGTAATTCTAAAATACTGCGGCTCCAACCGTTTTCAATTGTTTTGTGTATATAAAAAAATGCTTCTTCAATGGATTTGCATTGAATGATAATACGTGAATTATGTCCCCAGGGAATTTGTGAAACTGTTTCCCGTAATTGGTCAACAACTTGTTGACCAATTGTAATGTCTTGGTTATAAAATGAATACCATCTTTTGATGTATTTGATATTGGTTGTGGAAAAACCTTTCATCTCAGGAAATTCCTGCTGTAGATCTGAACTTAATTGTTTTATCAAGCCATCCCCCCACTGTGATTGTTCCTGTTTGGAAACAATTTCCTTTCCAAGCTCCCAATATAGGTTGATTAATTCTGTATTAACTTTCAATGCCGCTTTGATTTGGCTGTTTCGTATACGGAATTTAAGATCGGTGAGCCATTGCTTATATTCAATGTCAGATTTAAGAATTACATTCATAAGGTTTTGTTTTTTATAAGTTTGTAATACCTCACAAATGTAGAGTTTATTTTCAACATTTCATATCCGTTCTTTATTTATTCCTTTCTTTTTCCAGGTGAAATATCCGACGATGGCCAATATTGCGTAGCAAATGTACAAAAACATGGTTGGATAGAGGCCACGGAGGTAATAAAGATAAACGGATACGAAATTGACGATTACCCAGAAGATCCAGTGTTCGATGATACGGCGGGCCAGCATCCAGGTGGCTACGATGCCGACGGAGGTGGTGAAGGCGTCGCCCATCGGGATGGGGGAGTCTGTGAAGTTATGAAGTACGTAATATAATAAGGCGTATATAGCTAGGATAGCGGAAGCTATCCCTGCTAATAACGGCCAGGTGATATGACGGTAGAAAATCAGGTCATCGGAGACTTTCTCTTCAGTGACGCTTTTTTTCGTACAGGTCCATTTTTTGAAACCGTAAATGCTGATGGCAACATAGTAGATATTCAGCCCCATATCGGCATATATCTTTGAGAAGAAAAAGACAAATACGTAGACCAGGGAGGTGAGGAAGCCTACTACCCACATTGCTTTATGCTGCCTGATCTCTAATAACAGGTAGAGAAAACCTGTAATGACACCGAAATATTCTAATAGTTGTTCCATAATTTATATTTTTCTAGAACCTGATTGTTACTCTGACCATGGCGTTTGTGCCGGCCTGGGTGAAATAACCGTCGTCTTTGTTGACGATCCCTTTGCTGATGTAGGTATATACCCAGGCGTTTGTTTCATATTTCTCGTTGAAGAGGTTGTTGATGGTGACGTCGACGCCGATCTCCTTGACAAACTTCGGTTTGAAAACGTATCCGACACGCAGGCTGTTCACGAAATAGGGATCGATGGAACGGTCTTTGGTGGAGGTATTGTCGATGTATTGACGGCCTACAAACTGTGAGTTGAAGCTGGCGGAGAATCCTTTCAGGTTGAAATCGAACATGCTGTTGGCGATGATGCCGGGAGAGAAGGCGATGTCGGTTGTTCCCAGATAATAACTTGCCTGGCCTCCGTTATCGAAGTCATCTATGTAATGAGTGAAATTCTTTATTTTGTTACGGCTCAGAGTGATGTTTCCGTTCCAGTCCAGCCAGTGGGTGATACTTGCGCCTCCGGTCAGTTCAATTCCCATGCGGTAGCTGTCTTTGATATTGCTGGTCAATGCTTCACCGATTTCGCTGATTTTGCCGCTCAGGATCAATTGGTTGTTGTAGTCCATAAAATAAAGATTGGCTCCGGCGCGGAAACGCTGGTTGCCGAAGCTGTAACCGGCTTCGTAGTCGTAGAGTGTTTCGTGAGTAGGACGTTCGTTGACTGCGGCTTCCGTAAAATTGTCGCGATTGGGTTCACGGTTGGCGACGGAGAAAGAGACGAAAGCATTATGACCGCCTTTCTGGAAATTGATACCGGCTTTCGGGTTGAAGAAGTTCCAGTTTTTGTTGACGTAGATTTCCTTACCGGTATTGTCGTCACTTCCTTTGATCGTGTAATGGATGCCACGGTATTGCAGGTCGAGGTATCCGTTCAGGTAGGGGTGGAACCGGTAGTTGCCTTTTACGTAAAAGTTATAATCCAGTTTGTTCCCTCTGTTACGGTAATATTCGTAGTCAGGCGAGGGGAGTGCTTCTGCATTTTTGACCCACATGACACGGCCGAAATGGTCGCCTACATATTTATTGACAGCTGAACCGAAGCTCATCTGGAGACGTTCGGAACGATAGTTCGCACTGTAAACGATACCGTAAAAGTCGTTGTCCAGCCATTTACGGCGGACGAGGTCGGACTTGACGATTGTGTCGCCTTTCCCGTTGATATAAGACTCGGGGAGTTTATATTTTGTAAATTCTTCATTGGGCTTATAGTCTTCGTAATATCCTTCTCCATGTGTGTAATGGAGTGTCAGGTTCATATTCCACAGGTCGCTCAGTCGCTGACTTGCCATCAGGTGGTAGTTCTGTTGCCGGTAATTGTCTGTCTGGTTATCGTAGAATTTTTTAACGCCGTTTTCTTTATATTCTCCGCAGGGGTTGTAGGTCCGGTCGTTGTCCAGATAAATGGAAGGGACACCGTTCCAGGCCTGATACGTTTTTTCTATATTGCCGAATGTCTGGAAGCGGACCAGAGTGTTGTCGCCGTAATAGGTGGCTGAGCCGAAATAAGAGTGCATATTGGCTGTTGCCCGGTCGATGTATCCGTCGCTTTGGACGTTGGAGTAGCGGGCGTCGAAAACGAAATGATCCCGGAGTAACCCGGTTCCTGTTTTGACTGAGTTTTTGACGGTTCCGAACGAACCTGCCGAAAGGCTGTATTCGGCATACGGTTTCAGGTCCGGCTTTTGCGTTTGCATGGCGACGGTGGCACCGAAGGCGGCGGCTCCGTTGGTCGATGTCCCGGCTCCCCGTTGTATCTGTATGTTATCGACGGAAGATGCGAAATCGGACATGTTGGCCCAGAAAACGGTGTGAGACTCGGAGTCGTTGACCGGTACGCCGTTGACCGTGATGTTGATGCGGTTGGCGTCTGTGCCGCGGATACGGAAGCCCGAATAGCCGATACCTGTCCCGGCGTCCGAAGTCATGATGACGGAAGGGGATTGGGAGATGAGATAGGGGATACCCTGGCCATCGTTTTTGCGGCTGAGTTCGTCTTTGGATACTTCGCTGTAAGCCACCGGAGTACCTTTGGCTACTTTGGTGGCGGTGACGACTACTTCGTCCAGCGATAAGTCACGTGAAATTTTGAGAGAATCGACAGGGTCGGGACGGTTTCCCGCTGCTGCGAATGTTGCCAGAGATCCGGCACAGATAATCAATACACTTTTCATCCTTTTTACCTTAATGTTTAAAAACCTGATAAGTGAATAGGAGAGGTGTGTTGTGTGAAGAAGTATACCATGTTTTACAATTCCCTTCGCCGGCATTATCCGTATCAGGTAATATGGGTATAATCTCAGCCTGCGGCACGTACTGTATCGGTACGTGGCAAGCACCCCTTTGTATTCGGGGCACAAAGATAAGGAAAGTCAGGGAATTGTACAAATGGAAAAAACCGCCGCGAATCACTTCGGGGCGGTTTCGACTCCACAATTTTCCATCAATTATGTTGTAATTATTTACTGTGGATATATCTCTGTTTATTTGTTATTCAACAGTGGTGTACCAATTGCTCTTCATCCAGTTCAAAGGAGCGTACCAGCTGTCTTCCTTACCTCCCAGATGGGCATTCAGGTTGGCTGAGTTATAGTCTTTTTCGTCAGCCGGATACTGGATGCGGTCCAGAGGAAGCGGAGTTGCGACAGACTGCGGGTCGCGTTTGAAATAAATTTCCGGATATCCGGTACGGCGGACAACATTCCATGCTTCATATTCCTGGATAGCACCGTGATGGATCCAACGCTGTGTCAGGATACTCTTTTGCGGATTGCTGGCGTCCCATTGTGTTTCAGCATATGCTTCAACTTCGGCTGCTGAGGGAGGAGTTAACGGATCACGGTAGGTACCGGTTGAATTCAAATCGAAATAGAATTCAGTGGAAAGTTTTATACCGTTGATATATTCGCTCTTGGCATTACCGGTAGCCCAGTTGTTGGCATAGGCCTCCGCCTTCATGAAAGCAACTTCGGCTGCTGTCATCCAGAGTCCCGGGAATCCGGGGTTACGGGTGAAGGTCGATGTATCCAGGGCTGCGTAATATTTAGCCGTACCATGTGTAGAGATACTCATATTCGTTTCCTGTTCCGTGAGTGTTTCAGACGGATCGAGGCCGATATATTCGTTATTCCAGTTACTGTCATACAAGACTTCCAAACGTGGGTCCGGATTATTGGTGTTGGCATTCAATGCGCGTTGCATTGGGCCGGACATGCGGTTGTAAGTTGAATTCTCGATTGCATTTTGCAGGTCGCGGTCAAAATCAAACTGGTCATCGTCGGTTTGTGGCACTGTGATATTATCAGAGTTTAGATCTACCATCGGATAAGTACCGGGATTTTCCAACATGGTTTTGATCGCAGCACGTGCTTCACTTACCAGGTCGCCGTTAGAAGCCAGGTGAGTAGCTACACGTAAACGCAGGGAGTTCACATATTTACGCCATAAGGTGATATCACCGTTGTTCACATAGTCTTCTGCATTCAGGTAAGTACTGGCATTGGCTGTAAGCGAACGGCCGTTGAGGTATGTGTTGACTTCGTCCAGGTCGCTCAGGATCATTCTATACAAATCGATATCCGAGTCGTATTTAGGTTTGGAAGCTTCTACGTCTCCTGTTGCCCATAATGTGCCGGCTTCAGAGAATGGTACTCCACCCCAGGAGGAACAAACTTCATAAAGTTGTTCTTCCATTACCGTACGTCCCAGCAAGAAGAAGATACGATAGTCTTCTTTTTCTTCTTCCGGAAGGTTGTTGAATTCGGTTTCCAACACCCTGTACTGGGTGACAGTGTTGTAGAAGTTTCTCCAACGTTCGTTGAAGTAACCCTGGCCAGCACCGGCAAAGCGGTCTTTACTGTTTGTATGACCGATCACTCCGGAGAATAACCCGGAAGTGGTGGAAGATACGTAATATCTGTAATAGACCGGATTCATCCATGTATTAGAGGCTTGCCATACTCCAACCATCAAGGCCGGGCATGATACCGTCTGTGTCTTTGACGGGTCCTGATATTGATCCGTGAATTTGTCGTCACTACAGGAAGACGTTGCCAGAAGGGCAGCACATCCAAGTGCGAGTGCATATATTTTTTTCATAAATCTTTCAATTTTAATATTCTATATTATTTTTCGTCAATTAGAAGCTTGCACGTAATGAGAAGCCGAATGAACGTGTTGTGGCTGTTGAACCACCAATCTGTGCCTGCGTGATCCAGGTTGTACCGTCCGTACATTCTGCATCGAATTCTTTCAGGCTCTTATAGAAGTAGAACAGGTTACGACCGTATACGGAAACCATCAAGTTCTTACAACCGAATTTGGAAGTGATGTTTTTCGGTAATCTGTAACCAAGGCTCAGTTCACGCATCTTTACATATGAATTCTTCTGTATTGCGTTTTCATAAGTGATGTTTCCGGAATATCCCCAACCGTATTGGTTGTAATATGATTCACCGGCAGTGATGATCGTTTTGTTTTCAGAACCGTCTTGTTTAACGCCCGGCTGGATTACACCGTTATCGTAAACCATGTTACCGTTTACTGTAGATCCGGCAGGCTGGTCTGTCAAATGACGTTTTGAAGGGTCTGACAGGTCGTTTCCGTCTGCATACCAGGTAAGACCGCCACGTGAAGCGTCACGGTTATCCAATGTACAATCCAGGATACCGAGTTCGGTCATATACTGGTAAGGCAAGTTCAGTACGTCACCACCAATACGGAAGTCGATAGTGGCATCCAGATAGAAATCTTTATAGTTCAATGATGTGCTGATACCTCCGACAACTTTCGGCATGGCGTTACCTGCTCTCTGGCGTTCTGTATAGTCTACGATATACAGACCGTTATCGCCAACGACTTTGTTTCCGTTCTCGTCTTTTACCGTACCGTAAACATACCAGTCACCCATCGGGCGTCCTACTCTGGATTGCAGCACTGCGGCTCCGTTATCAACAGTAGAATGGTCGATAGAGTTGATACCGTCTATCAGTTTTGTTACTTCGTTCTTGTTCCATGACCAGTTGGCACGAATATCCCAGTTCCAGTCTTTAGTCTGGATAACTGTACCATACAGAGACATTTCAACACCGGCGTTCTTTAATTCACCGACATTCATCCAGATGGAAGTACCTCCTGAAGATGCTGATGTTGTAGTCTGAAGGATCTGGTCTTTTACTGTATTCTGGTAATAAGAAAGTTCGAAGCCCAAACGGTTGCCGAGGAATTTGTTTTCCCAACCCAATTCGAATTCGTATTTCTGTTCCGGTTGTATCTCATTGTTTCCAAGTGCCTGTGGAACCTGATTGTAGATATAACTGCCTACAGCGCTCTGGTTGTAACCGGTAGCTGCTTTATATATTTCCGGGGCGTTACCTACAACACCGTAGCTAAGACGAATTTTACCATAATCCAGCCATTCGGGTTTATTATCTTTCAGCAAAGATGAATAAATGACGCTACCGTTCACAGAAGGATAAACGAATGTGTTGGATCCGGGGTACAACGTAGATGTTTTTTCCTGACGCACAGTTCCTTCCACATAAGCCCAACTGTCGTAACCGAAAGAAGCTGTAGCAAAGAAGGCTTGTTTTAACAGCGATGCTTTTTTCATCGATGGATTTGCCGGTGTTAATCCGGAAGAGTTCAGGTGGAACCAGTTTTCAACACTCAGACCTCCGCGGGTACTCACTGAGGTGTCGAACTGACTTTCCTGACGGGCAGACCAACCTGCGGTTGCAGCAACATTGTATTTTTCAGCAAATGTACGGTCAAACATCAACATGATATCACCGTAATAGATCTCATACTTTGAATTTTTCAATGAATAGGATCCGGTATAGTTGCCCGGCTGTCTGAATACATTTGGCGTTTCCGTTGAGTTCTTATTCTCAATTACATTGTACGTCAAGTCTGTTGACAGACGGCCGCGTGCGGTCAAACCCGGAATGATTTCCCAACTTGGCGTTACACTCGCGATGAAACGGTTATTGTCTTCCAACTGTTCTTTACCTAAGATATTCCAGAAATACTCTGAAGACATCTGATAGTTGGCCGGATTCCAGTCCCAGGCTTCATCAGGAGTCAGTGTATTGCTGGTATAAGGGACGTTCATGTATCCCAAGCTGGTAACAGTGCTGTTCTTCATTGCTGCGATGTCATCATATCCGGTGAACATACCTGCATAGTTTGTCAACAAGCGGCTGATACGGTAAGCACGGTTTTTAACATGCTGGCGCATATAGTTTGCCGAGTAATCCACTTTTAAGTTTTTCAGGATATTGGCGCTACCAGAAAGAGCAAAGTTGTGCTTGTTGTTGTGCGAGTTCAACTGTGTCGGCGTATTATCCATATAGGTATAGGAGAAACGCAGGTTGCCTTTTTCCGTTCCGTTGGTAATGGCCAGGTTATAAGTCTGGTTGATACCTGTCTGGAAAACATCATTCCACTGGTTGTGGTCGATAGGTGCGTAAGTACGAATAGCCCCGTTATAGTTGTATAACTGGGTGGTATAGTCGTACGGACGTCCCCAGGCATAGTATGTGTTACGCGGGCTGATTACCTGGTTTCCGTTACGGTCTGTACGCGTATTCTGGAAACCGGTTTGCTGTTCGAATTCACTTGCGGTGGCCAACAGGGCATTGTCATATCCCGGACCGAATTCTTTCTGGATGCTCGGCATGTAGGCTACTTTGTCAAAGCTTACATTTGCACTGAAGTCTACACCGAGACCACTCTGGCCTTTACCGCTTTTAGAGGTAATCATCACAACACCGTTGGCTGCTTCAGATCCGTACAGGGCAGATGCGGCGGCACCTTTCAGGATAGAGATGCTTTCGATATCTTCCGGGTTGATGTCCACCATACCGTTGGATTCTACACGCTGGTTAGTCCAGTAACCGTCTTTGTTGGCGTCGCCGTTGTGGATGGGCACACCGTCCATTACGATCAGCGGCTGTGTCGTACCGGTGATAGAAGACAGACCACGTACGGAGATGGATACGGAGGAAGTACCACCACCCGGAGCTGCCTGGATGCGCACACCTGAAGCCTTACCGTACAATGATGTGGCGAAGTCCGGAGTACCCGTTTTGATCAACTCTCCGGCATCGATTGTACTTACGGCATAACCTAGTTTTTTGGCGTCTTTCTTGATACCCATGGCGGTAACGACTACCTCGTCCAGTTTTTGAGTATCTTCAGCCAGTAGGACTGATAAGGAAGATTGACCGGTGTATGTCACTTCCTTTGTTGCATACCCGATGAAAGAAATCTGGATGACGCTTCCGTTCTTTACATCGCTCAGGCTAAAATTACCTTCTGTGTCGGTAATTGTGCCGTTTGTGGTTCCTTTCACGACTACAGATGCTCCGGCGATCGGGCCGAATTCATCTTCTACGGTACCGGTAACTTTCCCGTTCTGCTGGGAAATCGCGGTTTCATGCTTCTCTGGCGCAAAGTCAGCGGATGCACTTACGGGAAGTGTCATTGCTCCTGCGACAAGAATCAAGCTGACAGGTTTGAAGTTTTTCAACATAATAATTGATTTTATTAATAAATGAGGCGTTCTCTTTGTCCCCCTTCTTTTTCTTTTACTCTATTTTGTTTAAAATGTGTATAGAAAACTTTAGATCCTGACGTTTAATAGTTGGCGAATTCATAGTCCTAAAAGAACTCATGTGCTTTTATTATGTTGATGAATTGGGCTTAATTTGCATATTATCAGTTTGTTAAGCATGTATTGGGCTTGGTGTGTATTCGGCCTGTTGGAATTTGAAAAAATCAGAGATATATCAGAATGAAAAAATTAGTCCGTTTATGTCTGAATTATTGAAAAAAGCGCCTGTTTTTAACACAATCCCCTGTTTTATGAAGAAAATTAACAGTTAGTTCCCGGATAACAGATTGTTCTTCTACTGCGGTTCAATATTAATATCTGAGCTGCTTTTTGTGGTTATATGACATATCTATAGTGATTTATGGAAGATATTTATACCGCCTGAAAAGGTCGTATTGTGCAATGTTTTCTTTTTTAACAATATGTATCGCTTTAATGTTTATTTTATATATTGATAAATAAATCTTCGCGATTTTTAGGATTGAGATATGAAAAAATATTATTTACGGTTAGTTAGGGGCATAATTGTTGGCGATATGTTAAAAAACGGACTATCAATCATTTTTTTTAAACAAAATGCAATATATTGAAACAATTATTCCATATATTTGCACTGTAATAATTGTATAGAGTTCTTTTAGAACTACGTTATATATCAATGAATTAAAGTCCTTTCCAGCCTTGTTTTTTATGTTTTCACCGGAATTCTCCCATTGTTTTAATTTCCTAAAAGATGTAACCTATGTTAAGTATTGAGATAAAGAGAGTTTATCTTAGGCTGCAAAACGAACTTTTCTGATAAAAAGATTGTATTTGTTTGAAAACTCACTGATTATTTGTATATTTGCGGGCGATTAAGCGAAGATGAGGAGGGGGCGGGTAGTCCCCTTCTTTTGTTCTTAACAGTATGTTTATGATTGAAAAGGGAGTAATAACTCAGTTGGTTGAAGAGAAATTGGCTTCTTCCGACAATTATTTGGTTGACGTAGTAGTTAAGCCGGGAAACCTTATTATTATTGAGATTGATAATGATGAGGCAGTTTGCATTGATGATTGTGTGGAATTGAGTCGGTATGTAGAGGAACATCTGGACCGGGATGTGGAAGACTTCGAGTTGGAAGTCGGTTCGGCAGGAGTTACCTCTCCTTTTAAAGTGCTTCGTCAATATGTAAAGAATATAGGGAACGAAGTGGAGATGCTGCTGAAAAGCGGTGTGAAACTGACCGGAGTCTTGAAATCGGCTGACGAGAACGGTGTTGTAGTTACCGTTGAAAAGCAGGTAAAACCTGATGGTGCCAAACGCAAAGTTACTGTCCGGGAAGATCAATCCTATACATTCGAAGAAATAAAATATACAAAATACCTAATAAGATTCAAGTAAAGAAAGATTATGGCCAAGAAAGAGGAAACAATCAGTATGATTGACACACTTGCGGAGTTCAAGGAGTTGAAGAATATAGATAAGGATACGATGATCAGCGTGCTGGAAGATTCCTTCCGTAACGTAATCGCTAAAATGTTCGGTACGGATGAGAACTACGACGTAATTATCAACCCTGAAAAAGGTGACTTCGAGATCTGGAGAAACCGCACGGTTGTGGCTGATGACGAACTGGAAGATCCGAATCTGCAACTTACGTTGACCGAGGCCCGTAAGATCGATGCCGACTGTGAAGTAGGAGAAGAAGTAACCGACGAGGTTCATTTCGCCGATTTCGGACGTCGTGCCATCCTGAACCTGCGTCAGACGCTGGCTTCAAAGATTCTTGAATTGCAGAAGGATAGTTTGTATGCTAAATATAAAGATAAAATAGGTACAATCGTAGCAGCTGATGTATATCAGGTGTGGAAGAAAGAGATCCTGTTGCTGGATGACGAGGGTAATGAGTTGCTGCTCCCGAAATCAGAACAGATTCCTTCCGATTTCTATCGCAAAGGTGAAACTGTACGTGCGGTTGTACAAAAGGTGGATAATTATAATAATAATCCGAAGATTATCCTGTCCCGTACAGATAAAATGTTCCTGCAACGTTTGTTCGAACTGGAGGTTCCCGAAATTAATGACGGCCTGATCCTGATCAAGGCTATCGCGCGTATCCCGGGAGAAAGAGCAAAAGTGGCCGTTGAGTCATACGATGACCGTATCGACCCGGTAGGTGCCTGCGTAGGAATGAAAGGTTCTCGTATCCACGGAATTGTGCGTGAGTTGAGAAACGAGAACATCGATGTTATTAATTATACATCCAATGCGTCGCTGTTTATCCAGCGTGCATTAAGCCCGGCTAAAATTTCCTCTATACGAGTGAACGAAGAAGAACATAAGGCAGAGGTTTATCTTCGTCCTGAAGAAGTATCACTGGCTATCGGTAAAGGCGGTTTGAATATTAAACTGGCCTGTATGTTGACTGAATACACGATCGATGTATTCCGTGATGTGGAAGGAGCCGACGAGGAAGATATTTATCTGGATGAATTTACAGATGAAATTGATAGCTGGGTAATCGACGCACTGAAGAATATCGGTTGCTATACGGCCAAGAGCGTGCTTGCTTTGAGCCGTGAAGAACTTATTGAACGTGCCGACCTTGAAGAAACAACAGTCGACGAGGTACTTGCTATCTTATCTGCCGAATTTGAAGATGAAAGTCAGGAATAAAGTATTACGACAAAGTTAGATATGCCTATAAAATTAATACAAGTACAAAGAAAATTAAACGTAGGGATCAACACGGTTGTTGAGTTTCTACACAAGAAAGGTCATCCTGTTGAGGAGAATGCAAATCCCAACACGAGGATCAGTGATGAACAGTATGCTTTGCTCGTAAAAGAGTTTGGAAAGGATCTGCCTGAGGGTGGTTTTGAACGTCCGCGGGTAGAACGTCCTCACAGAGAGAAAGAGAGAGAGGCCGCTTCTGTGAAAGAAGAGAAGACCTCGGAAATAAAGACCGTGATCCCGGAAGAGTTCAAGCCTAAAATCGTAACGAAAGGCCGTATCGACCTGGACGGACAGCATAAAAAAGTTCAGGAGACTCCTGAAGTGAAAGAAGAACCGGTAGTAGCCAAGCCGCAGCCTGTCGTTGAACCGCAGCCTGTCGTTAAGCCTCAGCCGGAAGTCAAACCGCAACCTGTTGCAGAACCGCAACCGGTTGTCGTTTCTGCTCCTGCTCCTGAAAAAAAGACAGTAGAAGCCCCTGCAAAACAGGAAAAACAGGAGGTTGCTCCTGTTGAAAAGCCTGTGGAGAAAAAAGAAGTAAAAGAGATAGTTGTGGAAAAAGAAAGAATCGAAGAGAAAAAACCGGAAGTTAAAGTGAAGCCGGAAACGACGACAAGCTCTTCTGAAGAAGTGAATAAAACGGCCGCAGAGGGTCAGACTTCTGCTGAATCGGAAGACAGTAGCTTGTTCCGTTTGAACACTCCGAAGTTCGAGTCGAATATCAAGGTAACCGGCAAAATTGACCTGAATGCCTTGAACCAGTCTACTCGTCCTAAAAAGAAAACAAAGGAAGAGAGACGGAAAGAACGCGATGATAAACGCGAAAAGTTCAACAACAATAACAGACCCGGACAACCGGGATTCCATAAAGGACCGAAAGATCCGAATGCCAAACCGGGTGCACCGGTGAAGCCGGGAGCTCCTGTTAAACCGGGCGAAGCGAATGCGGATGCGAAAAAGAAACGTAACCGTATCAAGAAGGACCGTGTGGATGTGAACAACACTCCGGGTACGAACTACAGCCGTCCCGCTAACCAGCATCAGCGCGACGACCGTGGCAAACCCCGTCTGAAAAAGCCGGTTAAGGCCGAAGTAAGCGAGGAGGATGTACAGAAGCAGATCAAAGAAACCCTGGCTCGTTTGACGAACAAGGGAAATAAGAATAATAAAGGTGCCAAGTACCGTCGTGATAAACGTGATGCAGCCGTTAAACGCGAGCATGAATTGCTGGAACTGGAAGAACAGGAAAGCAAAGTGTTGAAACTGACCGAATTTGTTACGGCAAACGACCTCGCCAACATGATGGACGTGCCTGTGACGAAGGTTATCGCTACTTGTATGAGTATTGGTATTATGGTTTCAATCAACCAGCGCCTGGATGCGGAAACGATCAATATCGTGGCCGAAGAGTTCGGGTTTAAGACTGAATATGTCAGTGCGGAAGTGGTGGAAGCCATCAATGCCGACGAAGAAGACGATAACGAAGAAGACTGGGTAGCACGTCCGCCTATCGTAACAGTGATGGGACACGTCGACCACGGTAAAACGTCTTTGCTGGATAATATCCGTAATGCCAATGTGATTGCTGGTGAAGCCGGTGGTATCACGCAGCATATCGGTGCTTACAATGTGAAGCTGGCCAGCGGACGCCGTATCACCTTCCTGGATACTCCGGGTCATGAAGCGTTTACCGCTATGCGTGCCCGTGGTGCCAAGGTAACGGATATCGCTATTATTATTGTAGCTGCCGACGATGCCGTCATGCCGCAGACCATTGAAGCGATCAACCATGCTTCGGCTGCCGGTGTACCTATCGTATTTGCTATTAATAAGGTAGATAAGCCGCATGCCAACCCTGAAAAGATCAAGGAAGAACTGGCTAACATGAACTACCTGGTGGAAGACTGGGGTGGTAAATACCAGAGCCAGGATATTTCGGCCAAGAAAGGCATGGGCGTTGAAGAGCTGCTTGAAAAAGTATTGCTTGAAGCCGACCTGCTGGATCTGAAGGCTAACCCGACAAGACGTGCAGTCGGTTCCATCATCGAATCATCCCTGGATAAGGGACGCGGATATGTTTCTACCGTATTGGTTGAAAACGGTACCTTGAAAATGGGTGATATCGTCTTGGCCGGTACACACCACGGACGTATCAAGGCTATGTTCAACGAACGTAACCAGCGTGTGGAAAAGGCCGGTCCTTCCGAACCGGTTCTAATCCTCGGATTGAACGGTGCACCTCAGGCCGGTGATACATTTAATGTATTGGAGACTGAGCAGGAAGCACGCGAGATTGCAACCCGCCGTGAACAGTTACAACGTGAACTGGGTATCCGTACACAGAAAATGCTTACGCTGGACGATATCGGCCGCCGTATCGCTGTGGGTAACTTCCAGGAACTGAATGTAATCGTGAAGGGTGACGTGGACGGCTCCGTAGAAGCATTGTCCGACTCTCTGATCCGTTTGTCTACCGAAGAGATCCAGGTGAACGTGATTCACAAGGCTGTCGGTCAGATTTCCGAATCGGATGTGGTATTGGCTGCCGCTTCGAATGCGATCATCATCGGATTCCAGGTTCGTCCGTCCGTACAGGCTCGTCGTAATGCAGAGAAGGATGGCGTTGAGATCCGTCTGTACTCTATCATCTACGATGCGATCGAAGAGGTGAAGAGCGCTATGGAAGGTATGCTTTCTCCGGAAATCAAGGAAGAGATTACCGCTTATGTGGATGTACAACAGGTATTCAAGATCACGAAAGTGGGTACGGTTGCCGGCTGTATGGTTAAAGAAGGTAAGATCAAGCGTACAAACAAGATTCGCCTGATCCGCGACGGTATCGTTATCTATGCCGGCGAACTCGGATCGTTGAAACGCTTCAAGGACGACGTAAAAGAGGTTGTGGCCGGATTGGATTGCGGTTTGAACATTACGAACTTTAATGATATCCAGGTAGGCGATGTGATCGAGTCGTACGAAGAAACTGAAATAAAGAAAACTTTATAAACATGAACTGGTTAGACATTATACTAGTATGTCTGGCAGGAATTGGATTTGTGAAAGGCCTGTTTGATGGAGTCATCAAACAGGTTGTTTCGCTTATAGCCCTGGTTGTTGCCATCTTTTTTTGTTCGAAGGCGGCAGCCTGGTTGAAGGGATATATCGTTGCCCTGAACTGGTTTCCGCCTGAAGGGGTGACCATACTTAGTTATGTGGCCGGTTTCCTGCTGATCGTGGGAGTGATCATGCTGGCAGGTGAAATCATGAGCCGGGTTGTCGGAGTTACGCCCCTCAGTGTGCTGAACCATCTGGGAGGAGGAGTGGTCGGGCTTTGTTTTATGTTAGGATTTGTCAGTCTTATACTGAATGCACTCGAAGGCATAGATAGGGGATCCGTGCTGATCCCGCGTCAGGCTAAGGTGGAATCCCATTATTATAACCCGGTTAAAGAGATTATTCCAACCATTTACTTCGATAAATTGTTTTGGGGAAAAGAGTAAATATCTTGAAGGTTTGTTATCCGGCAAGATGTATAATATATATAAATGTATATGGAAGATTCGAATAAGATAATAAATGAGGTAACGAGCAGCGACTATAAGTATGGTTTTGTTACTGATATAGATACGGAGATGATCCATCGCGGTCTGGATGAGGAGACCGTCCGTATCATCTCGGCCAAGAAGAATGAGCCTGACTGGCTGCTTCAATTCCGCTTGAAGGCTTTCCGCCACTGGCAGACGCTGGAGATACCCACATGGCCTCATCTGACGATTCCGCCGATCGATTATCAGGATATAATCTATTACGCCGCTCCGAAGAAAAAGGAAGGCCCGAAAAGCCTGGACGAAGTAGACCCGGAGTTATTGAAGACTTTCGATAAGCTGGGTATTCCTTTGCACGAACGTGCCCAACTGGCCGGTATGGCGGTCGATGCCGTTATGGACAGTGTTTCTGTAAAGACAACCTTTAAGGAAACGCTGGCAGAGAAAGGGATCATCTTCTGTTCGTTCAGTGAAGCGGTGTTGCATCATCCGGATCTGGTACAACAGTATCTGGGAAGTGTAGTGAGCTATCGTGATAATTTCTTTGCGGCATTGAACTCGGCAGTCTTTTCTGACGGTTCGTTCGTTTATATACCGAAAGGCGTACGTTGCCCGATGGAGTTGTCCACCTATTTCCGTATCAATGCGGCCAATACGGGACAGTTCGAACGTACACTGATCGTGGCCGACGATGAGGCATATGTAAGTTATCTGGAAGGATGTACCGCCCCGATGCGCGACGAGAACCAGTTGCATGCCGCTATCGTTGAGATTGTAGCCAAAGAACGTGCGGAGGTGAAATACTCGACCGTACAAAACTGGTATCCGGGTGATAAAGAAGGTAAAGGCGGTATCTATAACTTCGTGACCAAGCGCGGCCTGTGTAAAGGCGAAGGCAGCAAGATTTCGTGGACACAGGTGGAAACCGGTTCGGCCATTACCTGGAAATACCCGAGTTGTATCCTGGCCGGCGATAATTCTGTCGGTGAGTTCTATTCGGTTGCTGTAACCAACAATTACCAGCAGGCAGATACCGGAACGAAGATGATCCACCTGGGTAAGAATACGAAAAGTACGATCGTGTCGAAAGGTATTTCGGCCGGTCATAGCCAGAACAGTTACCGTGGCCTGGTGAAAGTATCTCCGCGTGCGGAAGGTGCCCGTAACCATAGCCAGTGCGACAGTCTGCTGCTGAGTTCTACCTGTGGCGCCCATACGTTCCCTTATGCCGATATACAGAATGAAACGGCCGTGGTGGAACACGAAGCTACAACGAGCAAGATCAGCGAAGAACAATTGTTCTATTGCCAGCAACGCGGTATCTCCGTCGAAGAGGCCGTCGGTCTGATCGTAAACGGCTATGCCCGTGAGGTAATGAACAAACTCCCGATGGAGTTTGCCGTCGAAGCACAGAAGCTGCTGACCATCTCCCTGGAGGGAAGCGTTGGGTAAAACGGAATCGCGCGACGTCCGTGATAGGGATCGAGCAATCTCCGCGATGGGTATCGAGCGATGTCCGCGATAGGGATCGCGTATCATCCTCGATGAGTATGGAATAAATATAGAGAAATAACAACAGATATGTTAGAGATAAAGAACTTACATGCCAACGTGAATGGCAAAGAGATATTGAAAGGTATCGACCTTTCTGTAAAGGCCGGTGAGGTACATGCCATCATGGGGCCGAACGGTTCGGGAAAGAGTACACTCAGCAGTGTGCTGGTAGGTAATCCGGCTTTCGAGGTAACTCAGGGCGAGGTGATCTTCAACGGGAAGAATCTGCTGGAGTTGGACCCCGAAGACCGCAGCCGTGAAGGTATTTTCCTGAGTTTCCAGTATCCGGTGGAAATTCCGGGCGTAAGCATGGTGAATTTTATGCGTGCCGCCTTGAATGAGCACCGTAAATATAACGGTCTTGAACCGGTTTCCGCAACCGATTTCCTGAAACTGATGCGTGAGAAACGTGCTATCGTTGAACTGGATAACAAACTGGCGAGTCGTAGCGTGAACGAGGGTTTCTCCGGTGGTGAAAAGAAACGCAACGAGATTTTCCAGATGGCTATGCTCGAACCGAAACTGGCTATCCTGGATGAGACGGACAGCGGCCTGGATATCGATGCGCTCCGTATCGTGGCAAACGGTGTGAATCAATTGCGTACGCCTGAAAATGCAGCGATCGTAATCACTCACTACCAACGTTTGTTGGATTACATCAAACCGGATGTAGTACATGTATTGTACAAAGGACGTATCGTAAAAACAGCCGGTCCGGAACTGGCCCTCGAACTGGAAGAAAAAGGCTACGACTGGATCAAGAAAGAAATGGGAGATGAGTGAGATGAGAGCCGAACAACAATATATCGATCTTTTTACCAGATATGAGGACCTGGTGTGTCGTCATAGCGCAGCGGTGATGAATGCTCCGCGTGCTGAGGCACTGGCCGATTTCGATCGCCTGGGTTTTCCTTCGGTAAAGAGTGAAGATTATAAATATACAGATGTAGCGCAGGCTTTTGCCCCCGACTATGGGGTGAATATCAATCGCTTGGCTATTCCGGTCAATCCGTATGACGTGTTCCGTTGCGATGTCCCGAACCTGAGTACTTCCCTCTATTTTGTCGTGAACGACACGTTCTACGATAAGATGATGCCGAAAGCGCATCTGCCGGAAGGAGTATACGCCGGTGGCTTGAAAAACTTTGCGGAGCAATATCCGGAAGTGGCAGCCCGTTATTATGGTAAAGCGGCAAAAAGCAACCATGACGGTATCATCGCATTGAATACGATGCTGGCGCAGGACGGTTTCGTGCTTTATGTGCCGGAAGGTGTGGCTGTGGAACGTCCTATCCAGCTGATTAATATATTCCGCAGTGACGTGGATGCTATGGCAAACCGCCGTATCCTGGTTATTATGGAACCGCGTTCGGAAGCCAAATTGCTCATCTGCGATCATAGCATCGACGATGTGAAATTCCTGGCTACCCAGGTCGTTGAGATATTTGCCGGCGAAGGTGCTTATTTCGATTACTATGATCTGGAAGAAAGCAGCATTTCCACTTCCCGCTTTGCCTCGGTCCATGTGAAACAGGAGGCTTCCAGCAATGTCCTGGTAAACGGTATAACCTTGAACAATGGTCTTACGCGTAACAACTATTATATTGAACTGAACGGCGAATATGCAGAAACAACCCTTTGCGGAATGTCCGTTATGGACCGTGAGCAACAGGTGGATACGTATAGCCATATTACGCATGCCGTGCCGAATTGTACGAGCAATGAGTTATTCAAGAATGTTCTGGATGACCATGCAGTCGGTGCATTCAGCGGCCGTATCCTGGTAAAGGAAGGTGCCCAGAAAACGGCTGCTTTTCAGACAAATCGCAACCTCTGTGCTACCCGTGAAGCCCGTATGTACAGTAAGCCGCAATTGGAGATTTATGCGGATGATGTGAAATGTTCGCACGGTATGACGACCGGGCAGTTGGATGAGAATGCATTGTTCTATATGCGTAGCCGCGGTATACCATTGAGCGAAGCCCGTATGATGCTGAGTGTAGCATTTACGTCGGATGTGATCGACCATGTGCGTCTGGATGCTTTGAAAGACCGTTTGCATAAGCTGGTGGAAAAACGTTTTCGTGGAGAACTGGCACGTTGTGCCAATTGCCGTATCTGCAAATAAGATATTATCTGATTTTAGAAAGGCCCGGATAGATGTTATGTCTGTCCGGGTTTTTTTGTCTATCTTTGTATTTCACCAATCATTTATTATCATATGCAATTGAGTCATATAGCGATTTGGACGAAAGAATTAGAACGTTCCCGTGAATTTTATACAACGTATTTTAATGGGAAAAGCAATGAAAAATACGTGAATCCCAAGAAAGGGTTTGCTTCTTATTTTGTGACTTTTGAGGGAGGGGCTTCCCTGGAAATTATGCAACGGACAGATATTACAGAAGAGAGGGCTGGGCTGTTTATAGGTCTTGCCCACTTTGCTTTCTCTATCGGTTCAAAGGAAAAGGTAGATAGTATGATAGAACTGTTTCGTGAAAATGGTTATACAGTACTCGGTGAACCACGAACGACGGGAGATGGTTTTTATGAGGGGGCCATTGCTGATCCTGACGGAAATATTGTAGAAATAATTGCCTGATATGGAGATACGTATTGAACAAACGACAGACTATCCTTATGATTTGCTTCTGTTAGCGGATCCGAACCGCGAGTTGGTAGATAGTTATCTGAAAACATCCGATTGTTTTGTCGCTTTGTGTGAAGGACAAGCCGTAGGAGTGATTGTTGTTCAGAAACAGTCTGTAAACGGGGCAGAAGTATTGAACCTTGCCGTAGGTGAGTCTTTCCAGCGGAGAGGTATTGCACGCCGTTTGCTTCGCTTTGTCTTTGATGAATGGGCGCGATCGAATCGAATCGCTCTGTTGAAAGTCTGTACCGGTACTTCTGCTCCAGGTCCCATGATGTTGTACCAGCAGGAAGGTTTTGACCTGAAAGAGTTGGACCGTGATTATTTTGTACATAATTATCCGGAACCGATCTGGGAAAATGGCATTCAGTGCCGCCACCGGTTAATCCTCGAAAAAAAACTGTAACAACTAATTTATATAAAATAAATACAGGAAAACCGGATAATAATCTTTCAGGTTGGTATGTAATTTCTTCAATGCTTTGGAAATATGGTACTCGACCCCTTTAGTGGTTATTCCCAACGTTTCCGCAATTGTTTTATGAGATTTGTTTTCATAACGGCTCATAATGAATACTACTCTGGTTTGTTCTGGTAAAACGGCCAGGGTTTTATTGACTATTTCTTGTGCTTCGGCAGTAAATAGTTCGTCGGGATCACAGGCTTCCAAAGTCGATATGCGGGTATTCAGTTCCCATTCGGCATGATTCAGTAATTGTTCGTTGACATCTTCTCTTACCTGCAGGTGCTGCAAATAGTTCAGGCATTTGTTTTTTATGATAGTAAGAATATAGGCAGGCGCATTCGAATCTTTTTCCAATGAATGACGATTCTCCCAGTAATACATCAGGGCTTCGATAGTAAAGTCTTCAGCAACAGCTATATCCCTTACATACGTATTAGCAAAGCGGATGAACCGGCCCTGGTAATCTGTAAATAATTGATTGAATGCTTTTAAGTCTGTTGTATTCTCCATTCCCCGAAATTTGTAATCGGTCGTAAATATAATAAAAATAATGTTACCGTTTCTCTCTTTGTTTGGGGGATTCTTATATAAAACAAAAGAACGACCTTCAATTGTTCTGAAAGATCGTTCTTTTATTTGGATTAGGCTTTATTTTTCAATGAACATCCTCATTCATTAATTTAGCCCAAATATTTCCCGGATACAGCTGAATAGCCTGATTAAAATCATTTTTTGCTGCCGACGGATTCTTCAGTAGCAGATGTATCAGACCGGAGTAATAGGAGATATTGCTCTGTTGTACGTTCTGATTGGCTTCACCGAACTTAGCATATGAATCCATCAGGTTTTGTTGCATGCGTTCCAGTGTTTTTTGCATATTGCTTAAAACAGCATCTGCTTTTTCATTTTTATTTAATTTCCTGAGAGATTTTATTTTGTAGTAATTCAGATCTGTCAGGTAGTCCCTGAAGTGTGTTTCAGCAGATTTTTCAAAACATTCCCTGGCTTTGTCTGCTTGTTTCATAGCTTCGTATGCAATACCGGATAAATAATATACCTTGGCTTCATAACCACCCCGGGGAGACGGAGCTACTTCCAAATTGGCAGGATACTGATTAGCCAGGTCGAATTCCCGGATCGCTTCTTTATACTGTTTTCTTTTTAGAAGTTGCATTCCTTTCAACATATGCGAATCAACATAGATGTCGTGTACCTGTCCGCCGCCTTCCCATAAATGGAAATGTCTGGTATCCATTATTTTTATTGCTTTATCATATTTTGCTGTGGCATTATAGAGTGTAAGTAACCGCATTACGGCATCGTCATGTTTCATGACGGTTTTCAGATGGGATTCCAGTCTTTTTAATCGCTGGGTTGCCGGAACATTCGCCTGCTCATATATTTTATCCGATTCTGTTAGTAATAACGGATCATTCGGGTTAGCATTGATTGCTCTGTCATAATACTTCATGGATTTTTCCAGATCGTTCAGACATCCGTATCCGAAACCAACATTACGCGCTGCGATAGCGAAGGCAGGATCAGCCTCTGTTGCGTGTAGCCAGTGTTCTAGACCACTCTCTTTTTGTCCCAGGTAATAGAGTAAGTTCCCCAGGTGATAGTGGAGGAGTGCATCATTCGGTCTTTCCTGCAATAGCGTTGTGAAAAGAACTATTTCTTCGATCCGGAAAGGATAGTTGTTCAACGGCGATAATGATGCGGCTTTATCCAGACAAGCCTGGAACTCTGTTGTATTCTTTCCTTTCAACAGGTTATATGCTTTGTAATAATAAAGTAGCGGATAAGAAACATAGGGTTCGCCTAAAGAAATGGCACTGTTCAGTAAGGTCAGTGCATCTTCTGTGGCTCCGATTGTCATGTAATTGTTCACGACCTCCAGCAATTCCTGTACGGCAATGATCCCTTTGCTGTTATGATTCGTTCCGGCTTTTAGGAAAGAAGCACCTTGTGAAACGGATAAGTTGGTTTCGGCAGCACTCCAGTAATCGAGCGGATCGATCTGCTGGATATAACGGATCGTTTCCTGTGCTTCCTCTTTCTTACCCTGCATCCGAAGAATGTAGGCTTTGAGAGTAAGTGCCTGTAAGTCGCGTCCTCCTACGTAAAGCGATTGGATAATCATGTCCATAGCCCGCTTGTAATCCTTGTCTTTCACTGCCAGGACAGCCAGTTCATAGAAAGAACGATGTTTGAAGTCGGGAGTCCAGGTAGCAGCCCAATAAGCATCCGTCGCTTTGCCGATATTGTCTGTCATCTGATATAGATACCCCAGATAATAAAGCGCTTCCGTGTTCTTTACTGTTGTATAATCGTGAGACAAACGTGTCTGGGCACGTAATAAATGTTGTTCCGCTTTTTCCCATTTCCCCTGACGGATATAATGTTTCCCTACTTCGATATTTACGCGGGCATCCATCGAGTCACGTAAAAGAGCTTCGTTATAGAAATCCATATAATCCAGACGGGCATTGTTGAACTGATCGACGCGGAGACCAGCTAGGTAAAGCTCTTCATTTGTTTTATATTCTTTGACTGGCTTGGTGCCGTCGATGACTTTAGGAAGCGGTTTTTCTTCCTGTACGATCGGACGGTAATCGACCAGTAGGTTACCTTCAGCATCGTAAAGTGCAGTATAAAGTGCCGAGGGATCTGACGGATCGGGCACGGATACCTGTTCGAGGAAATATTTGTCCGGATCGATGTTGATCCGCCTATCCATTATTATCCGGTCTTTATATTTTACGACAACACGGGCATTTTCGTACAAAGTAGTTGCGCAATAACCTACACGATAGTTGTTGCCTTCGGTCGGTTCAAAGTTTACGGCTGCATCATTCGTGGCATTCTTTACGCCTTTGATACCTTTTATCGGATACCATATTTGGCTGAATTCGCGGATTTCGCCCGGGTTTATCCAGCTGTAATCCGGTTGGTTATCGGAATAACCGCCTACCATCAACTCCAGGTAATGTCCGTCGTTGTCGGATAGTATTTTGTTCCACATCTCGCCGTTCGCGTTGTTTCCCCATAAGAAGAATTTCTTTCCGGGTACGATATGGCGGTTAGCTACATGTACTGTTCCTGCATCTTTTCCATAGTCGTAACCGGCAAGGAAAGACATTTCGCTTCCCCAGGCAAAAATTGAACGGGAGTTTCCTGTAAAGTTTTTCCACCAGGATAAATCGTCATTTTCCCCACTGCCGAGGTTTGCTTCTCCGATCGGCCAGTTTGTGAAGTATACTTTATGGTGGTCGGCTCCGAATTGTACATCAGGCGGGAATATCACCTGATATTGATCGTTACAATGGACGGATACATTTGCCCAGTACAGCATCGACTGGATCATCGGGGTCGGGTTGATCACTTTGATTTTTGCTTCCACCCAGGAACGGTTGGGG
This sequence comes from Parabacteroides sp. ASF519, assembly GCF_000364265.2. Lineage (NCBI taxonomy): Bacteria > Pseudomonadati > Bacteroidota > Bacteroidia > Bacteroidales > Tannerellaceae > Parabacteroides > Parabacteroides sp. ASF519. Next base: position 1,534,147 of record NZ_AQFV02000006.1, read on the forward strand.
TATACCGATACACCTACCGACCATTTTAGCCGGTGACGTAATTCTGTTTCTCCCACCCAGATTGTCTTGCTTCCGTCTTCATTTTCTTTCATTGTCCAGTTGATGGGCATGTAACTGCTGGCACGGTGATGGTCGGGGATATTCCATTCGACACCTCCCGAAAGCCAGGCACCTAACATACCGATCAAGGCTGGTTTTACTCCTGTTTGGGTGTAAAAGAAAGGATAGTCGTTGGTTTTGTCGGAGGCGGCAAAAATACGACCGCCGATCTCCGGAAGAATGGCAATGTCGACATACTGATTGTCCAGCCGGAGTACATTGTAATCTTGCTGGACTTGCTTTTCTGTCAGGACATCGTAAAGGGGATAAGGATAAATATATCCTTCCGCTCCCTGATAAACGCGGCCGGTAAAAAAGATCGGATCAATTTCCGGGGCACCGATCTGATAGGTCGGAATTTTCTCTGTTACAGATTTCATGTTAACCTGTTGTCCCCAAAGGGTACCGGCACACAATAATAGAAGTGGTAAGAATTTAGATTTCATGGTTGCTATAATTAATAATTTAAGAATGTATACATAAAAAGAAATTAAAAACATGGGTGAGGAGTAAAACTGCCCCGAGATCACTCCCGGGACAGTTCTTAATAAGGCTTAAGCCTTAGAAAAATTTGACTAATACCTTATTTGTAATGTAATTCAACGTGTTAGGTTTGAATTCTGCTGTTTGTCTGTTGAGGGATAAGGTAAATAAATTGACTTTTCACCTTGCCATGTAGTTGCATCAGGAATTAATACAGTTTCTGCAATAGAAACACCAGGAGCTACTTCAATCGGAGTATTGGTTTTACGTTCGTTGAAGGTCTGTTCCAACAATTCCATACGCATCTGGTCGTCACGGCGAGTTACCATACCAACCCAGTAGCCTGCAACTTCCCAACCGTGTTCTTTAAATGCAGCATCGGCAAAAGCAGAACCGCTTAATCCGGATACCGGTTCCAAACCTGCACGTTCTCGTACTTTATTCAAACATTCATAAGCCATGGCATTAGGAGTACCATCTGCACGTGCCTGTGCTTCAGCGTACCATAGCAACACTTCTGAGTAGCGGATCAAACGGTGGCGATGGTCATTGGTCATCCAACCGGTATTGGCTGGTTTCGTATAATCATAATCACCACCATCTTCACCGATTGTAAAGATACAGAACATAGGATGTTGTTCCGGTATATCCTTATCCCACCAGTCCAGTAATTTATTTCCTGCTGTATTTTTCTTCAAGATTTTAGGGTTATAGGTTGCATCTTTACGAGGACCTGCTGGGAATTCTTTCCAGAACTTAATTTCACCCCAACCATCACCCCAACCACCGAGCGATTCGAACAGGTTACTATCTGTCATCTGAGAGTCTTCAACCCATGTAAATGCACGAGAGTAGTTGATACCTACAACCGTTTCGTTTGTATAATTATGACTCGGAGCGTATACATATTTATATTCCGGTTCCAGAATATATTCATACGTACCTGCGTTTACACCATCGATAACAGCCTTAGCCTGTTCTGCTGCGGAAGCATAATATTGCGTTTGTTTCAATGGCCAACCTGCCATTGCCATATAAACAGCAGCCAAAGTCGCTTGAGAAGCTTGCTTCGTGATATATACATTAGCACCTTCATATTTGCGCGGAGCTGCAGAATAATCAGTTGGAAGTGTTGCAATACAATCTTGCAAGTCCTTTACTATTTGAGTATACACTTCTTCAACAGAAGCCAGTGGACGTTCATAATTCACTTCATTATCCAATACTAAAGGTATAGGTCCCCAACGACGAACTAACCAGAAATAGTTGACTGCACGCCAGTATTTTGCCTGACCGATTGCAATGTTGACTTCTTCCTTTGTGGTTGGAGTCCTTTCTGCATTTAAAATAATGTAGTTTGCAGCCTTGATAGCTGTATAAGAGGTTTGCCAGGCGGCTTCTATTCCTTTATTCGCATCGGTCGGATGGAATGCATCAACCTCTGCATAGGCTTGTTTATTACTGCCTGGATTAGTAGTTAAATCGTCACCCTGCCAACTGGGAATGGTAGGATTGGTATTGGTTTGGATCATACATATCTTATTATATAAAGCATAAGTAGCCATATCCAATTCTTCCTGAGTGGAGAAGAACGTCGAGGGAGTTAATTGTCCCTTCGGATCTTCATCCAGGAAATCATTACAAGAGGTTGACAGTAAAGCCAGACCTAAAGCATATACTATATATTTAGTTTTCATAATATTATATCTTTATTTAATGGTTAGAAATTCAAGCGAACACCAAATGTATAAGAACGAGTCAACGGATAAGCTCCTAAATCAATACCGTCATTTACGTCGACGCTACCATTACCAATGAAAGAGATTCCTGCCGGATCCATTCCTTTATAGCTGGTAATCGTAAACAGATTCTGACAACTGAATGTAAAGCGAAGATCAGCAAACTTTGCTACTTTTTTCGGTAAGTTATAAGATAAACTTAGGTTGTCCAAACGGAAATAGTTTGCAGATTCCAGGAACTTCGTAGAAATGGAGGCTGATTGATAATCATTGCCTGTAACAGAAACTGAAGGATAACGGGCTGAAGTTCCCTTCACATCATAGTTGTTATTTAAGTATTCACGTAACGTGATGAATGCGAAATCTCCAGTCATAGCAGTTCCCGTAAAGCGAACCAAATTCAGGCGGTCGGCTCCAAACGAACCTGTAAAGAATAGATTCAAATCCCAATTTTTCCAACGGAGCGTATTATTCCATCCTAATGTAAAATCAGGAGTGGATTTTCCAATGAAAGAACGGTCGCTGCTATCTATTATGTTGTCATTATTTATATCTTCAAACGAATCTTTGCCTTCTGCATCCAGACCAGTCCATTTGTAACCGTAGAAAGCACCGATAGGTTGTCCTACTTCCACGCGGGTTACACCATCTGTCGGGATCATACCTGCTGCCGGAGAAATTCCGGAAACGAAGTCTAATCCACCTAAGTCTTTTACTTCATTCTTCAGATAAGTACCGTTGAATGTTGAACTCCAGCTAAAATCAGGAGTGTCGAAGATTGTTGCATTGATAGAAAAGTCAATACCTCGGTTGCTTACTTCAGCCGCATTTACCCAATAAGAACCACCGCCATCATAATTCGGAATGGAGCGTTGCAACAAACCGTCTTTTGTTCTCTTATCAAAATAATCAAATGAGATATTCAGACGGTGATTCAATACAGAAAGGTCTACGCCTAAGTCGAATTGATGTGTTGTTTCCCATGATAGATTCGGAGTAGCCACTGTTGTTCCTACCCAATAACCTGTGTATTGAGAAGCCCCTCCGAAAGCATACATCGCTTTAGACATCAATCCTAATGTTGCATATGGGTCAATAGCCTGGCTACCGATCAAACCGTAGCTGGCACGAATCTTCAAATCCTGGAATATGTTTTGATTTTCCATAAAACCTTCATTACTTAAAGACCAGGCAGCAGCAATAGATGGGAACCACCCCCACTTGTCATCAAAGAATTTGGAAGAGCCGTCGGCACGGATTGTCCCTGTCAACATATATCGGTCTTTATAGTTATACATTACGCGGCCTACACCTGACATCAATGCCCATTTAGAATAACTGTTGTCTGAAGTACGGCTGGAAGCCATATTAACATTCCACCAACCAACACTTTCGGTCAACAAACCAGAACCGTTTAATGTCATATAACGATATTCGGACTGAGTCGCTTCGTAAACAGCAGTTGCAGTAAGAGCATGGTCATCCCATTTGTTTTGATAAGTCAAATTGTTGGTCGTTTGTAACGTCATCCGGTAAGCATCACTATTTCCCATACCGTTATTGCTGTTAGTAACCTTTTTGGTTGAGAATGAATATCCTTTCTGATCATTATAATCTATACCATTACTAGTTGTAAATGTTAATCCAGGGAGAATATTAAATTTTAAATCGATGCGGGCATTGACAATATCGTTAAGAGTTTCTCCTACTTGTTCTCTCAGTATTCCCACCGGATTATTTTGGGTCAAAGCACTGTATGGATCTCGGGTATATGTACCATTTTCATTTAAAATACCGAGTACTGGAGAATAGTTCATTGCTACATTAATAATATTACCTTTTCCAGCATTGAAGTCTCCGCTTTTTCTTACATTATGAGATGCATTCACATCAGCGGTAACATGCAACCAATCCAATACTTGAGAGGTGATATTGGCACGAGCTTGATAACGTTTGTTTGAATTCTCAATAACGACGCCTTCTTGTCCTACATAGTTACCGGAAACTAAATATTGAATTTTATCGCTACCACCGGAGAATGTCAGTTTGTAATCTTGCGTAATACCTGTCTTATAAATCTCATCCTGCCAATCTGTACCAGCCGTTCCATTTTGAAAAGCAGACAATTGATCGGAAGAGAATGTATTGGCTCTATAAGTATTATATAATGTAGCAAATTCATATGGATTCAGCGTATCATAACGTTTAGCGACTGTACCGATACCGATTTGTGCATCGAGCATCACCTGCCGTGTGTTGGCTTTACCTGTTTTTGTCGTAATCAAAACAACCCCGTTGGCTCCACGCGAACCGTAGATAGCCGTAGAAGATGCATCTTTTAAAATCTGCATAGACTGAATGTCTTCCGGGTTCAATCCTGTCAGACCACTTTCACGAACAATGCCGTCGATTACATACAACGGATCATTGCTACGGTTGATAGAACCTGAACCGCGGACACGGATCTTAACCGTACCGCCCGGTACACCACTATTCTGTACCTGAACACCTGATACGCGTCCTTGCAATGCATCAGAGACCTGTTTGATCGGTTGGTCTTTAAATGATTTGCTGTCCAAAACGGATACAGATCCGGCCAAGTCTGCTTTACGGACTGTACCGTAGCCAACAACTACAACCTCGTCAAGAGCTTGATTGTCCTCTTCTAATACAATGTTGAACAATGTCTGGTTGTTTATTTCGATTTCTTGTGGCAGATAGCCGATGTACGACACTTGCAGAATAGCATTTGCCGGAACATTTTCCAATGTGAATTTTCCATCTAAATCAGTAATAGTTCCGTTTGTGGTTCCTTTGACAAGGATATTAGCTCCAGTTACTGGTCCCATGTTATCCCTTATGGTACCTGAAATTGTACGAGTGTCTTTCTGATTTGTTTCAGTGTTTACAGGTACTTCTTTCTTTGAAATGATTATCTGACGGTCAGATATAGAATAGTTATTTTCCGTGCCGGAAAATAACTGATTGAGTATTGTATCTATCTTTTTGTTTTCAACATTGATAGACACTTTGCGGTTCAAGTCGATTGATTTGTCGAGATAAAAGAAAATAAACTCACTGCTATTTTCTATTTCATTAATAACTTCTTTAACTGTCTTATTATTGTAGTTGATAGAGAATGATGCTTCCTGAGAATATGTTTCTGAGGCAAAGCATGATCCGACGGTTAAAAATGCAAAAAGTAAAAAAAATTTCATGGCGCGTATTAGTCTTTTTTGTTTGGTTTTCCCTTGACTAAACCAGGTTTGCTTATTCATATTCTGTAACGATTTAAGTTTATAATACGGTTTAATACTAGTGATTTGATAATGGGTAAGTCCTAGACTTTTACCCAGCTTAATTTAAGGTCCCATATTAATTTGAATTTTAATGTTTAACAATAATGTTTATAAATTCATTTGTTTGTTCTATTTCAATCGGCGCAGCATTCCGCAGTGCATTGAATACCTTGTCCAAATCATCTTTCAGATCCAGCTTACCGCTACAAGTTAGTTCACTAACTTTATCGTCCCAGTGGATTTTAACCCCATAGTACTTACAAAGTTTTTCGAGTACAATATTCATCTTTTGATGCTTGAACTGGTAATAGCCATCTTTCCAGGCAACATAATCCTGGGTATTAACAGTTGAAGTATAAATCTTGTCATTAGAATTGTCGTACGAGAACAACTGGTTCGGACTGATAGTGTTTTTCTTGCGGCCTTTTACCAGTACTTCCACTTTCCCTTCTACCAGTACGACATTGCTGTAGGATTCGTTTTCATAGGCTGAGACATTGAACTGCGTTCCGAGGTCTCTGATTTCCATCTTTTTTGTCTTCACGATAAACGGTCGTTTTTCGTCATGAACCACATCCAGATAAATTTCACCTTCAACGAAGATCTCCCGACTATGATCTGAGAATTTGTTCGGATAAATAACTTTCGAACCGGAATTTACCCATAATTTACTACCATCTGCAAATGTGACGAAAGAACGTTTGCCGACAGGGACGATCAATTGGTTGAACGATTGAACTTCTTTCTCTTTTTGTTTTTCTTTCCCTACTTCTATATCTTGTGAATTAACGCTAATACTTCCTTCTTCATTATATTCGAGTTGAGTCTCTTTCCCTTCAATCGAGAGTTTTTTATTCTCTGAAAGGATTAATTGAACATTTTCCGAAGCATCATCTGTTGAGGGGATCGATTCGATAATCGCTTCATAATTAATTTCGGATTTATTGGAATATATGCTATACCATCCATAGGTAAGTATAGCCAGTAAAGACGCGGCTGCTACAGCTGTTATTTTCAGGAAACTGTTCCGGCGTTTCTTTAAGTCATACTTATTATTTGCTGTCTGAATACGTTTCCAAAGCTCTTTTTGTTCTCCTCCCGGTAAAAAATGAGCTTCTGTAGATGTTTTTATATTTTTTAGGAAAGAGTGTGCAATCTGCATCTCCTGTTTAAAGGATTCGTTTTCGTCCTGAAGTTGTTGCCAGAATTGATGGTCCTGAGTAGTCGGATGTAATATCGATTCCAGGAAATAATCATCATTCAACAGCTGATGGGCTTTATATTTTGTATAATCCTTATTCATTTCGGAGGTGCTTTTAGAATGAGGATACATCAATTCTTTTTTTATACTCACTTAAAAAAAGAAATTTTAGAAAATATTTTATTTTAGTGAAATAGCGAGTATTAATAGGAATACTTCAATGGAATCGTAATTTTGTCTTACTTTTTTGAGTGAACGCTGAATCAGGTTCTGTGCAGATTGATAATTAAGGTTCATCAGTATGCATATTTCATCCATACTTAATTCTTGGATAAAACGGTAATAGATAATTTCTTTTTGACGGGGCGTTAAAAGAGCAAGGATCTCATTGATCATTTTCTGCTGATTGGCATATTGTTCATTATTGATGAAATCTTCTTCGACGGTAGATTCTAATGAAAATTGAATGTTTTCCGGTAATTCCCGGTCATAAAAAGATTCCTTATATAGAGTGCGTATAAGGCAGTTTTTTACAGAAACGAATAAGTATACTTTGATATTATCAGGAGTGATGAGGCTATTCCTGTTTTTATACAGCGAAGTGAAAACTTCTTGTATACAATCTTTTATGATTTCAGGGTCAGAAGTAAAACGGAGGCCGTACCGGTATAAAATTTGTACATAAGTAGTGTATATCCAGCTGTACGATTCGTTATCACCGGAAACAAATTGACGCCATTTTATTTTACTTTCATCTACTTGCATACTTGTGTTTTGTGTAGCAAATATAAGACAATTATACTAAAATCAAAGGTTCGGTCTATCGTTTATGAGAAATAAAAAAGCTTTGGGAATAAAAATAAAGACCTCTGATAGAATATTTTCTCAAAGGCCTTTAATTCAAATTTATTTAGAGCGTTTCGAATACGGAGAAATTTATTATCTGAGGATCCGCTTTCGATTCGGTCACAACTAATTTTATCGCTTCAACTGTTTGGGAGTCAAATCTGTTAATATGTTTATGTCCGATGCTGCTACCCGAAGATAACTCGATCCATTCATTTTCTTTTTTACCTTTCAGTAAATATTTCAGTGTCCGTTCCCCTTTGGATATATCTTCCTGTATGACGACACGGTTTATGCTGGTCGGTTTATCGAAAGAAATGGTGTATTCTGATCCGGTACCAGCTATTTGTTGTAGCGGTGTTCCATATTGGCGTGCAATCTCATGGCCAAGTGCTTCGACCTGACGGACGTCGGCTTCAGGGATAAGACCTTTATTATCGACAACCAAACCTAAAAGCATATTCGTGTTTCTTCCTACACTGGTCTCATATTTTGTTAGTAGTTCGGGGAGAGTGAACATCATGCTATCCTGTCCGGCCGTCCAGAACCAGCCTCCCTGGAAGGAACGATTCCAGCGCAGGGTGAAATCTGATTCCCCCGGACACCAGAACGGGGCGAAAGGATCGCCGTTCAAGCCATTTATAACACGCGTGCCGTCGGCATTGGTTGTCGAATCGGCAGTAGACCAACACGGATAAGGGGCGACACCTTCCTCATTGCCTACCCATCTGATCAGGTTTGGATGACCGTACGGGCCCTGGAAAGCGATGGCATTGGGTTGTAGTTTCTGTACCAGGGATAGTACGTCTGCACCGCCCTGGTCTTTGGAGAGCACGCCGCCGTCAAACCATATTTCAAATAATTCCCCGTAATTGCTCCATAACTCGGTCAATTGCTGCGTTACGATTTTGTTGTATTCTTCCTGAGTGACCGGACCGCCTTCCTGGACAACGCCGGGATTGTCTACGTACAGATAACCGTTTGCTGTTGTGCTGGCGTAGATTCCCGGTTTGATGTTATACTTTTTGCAGGAAGCGATAAAATCGGCAACAATATCACCTTCGCCGTTTTTCCAGGGGGATTGTTTGATACTGTAATCATGTGCTTCCGTTGGCCACAGGCTGAAGCCGCTGCAATGCTTGGCTACCAGTACGGCATATTGGGCTCCCAGTTTGTGCGCGGTTTCCAGCCATTGGTCGGTATTCAATTCTGTCGGGTTGAAAATGGATGCGTCCGGATGCGTTCCCCATTTCCTGAAATTGTAGTCCGGTTGGTAAACAGGCATATCAAAATGGATCAATACGCCAACTTCGGCATCGGCCCAGGCCAGTTGCCGTGCGTTTGGGGTGACAACGTTCGTCGGTTCGTTGGATGAACAGGAAACAAGAACTGACAAGGCTGCCAGTAATCCTACAAATGTTTTTTTCATGATTGAGTCAGATTATATTTCAGATGCAAGTATAGTGAAAAATAATATGCCAATATGCTAATGTGTCAATATGCCAATAAAATACCGTGGATCTAAAATTCTTAAAACTGGTACATTAGCATATTGCCTTATTGGCATATTGGCACATTAGCTCATTGGCACATTATTAGTTTGTCCAACCCGGATTCTGCGGTAACAGATTAGGATTGTAAGTAAACTCGTCTGTCGGGATCGGATACAGGTATAAACGATCGTACCATGTGCGGGTCATACCCGGATAAACAACACGGTATTCACCTGTTGCCGGATCGCGCGGACCTAAATAAGTTTTTATGTTTTCCAGTAACTTCCCTGCTTTCCATCTGCACAAATCGTTCCAACGGAGGCCTTCGCAAGCCAGTTCTACACGACGTTCGCGACGAATTTCGTTTAATAGCGGAGAGATGGGAACTTCCCAGTTCGGCCAGTTCGGATCGGTAAATCCTACATCTGTTGTCAGATGTTTCATGCCTACACGGTCACGCAGTTTATTGATCGTTTTGTCCAGAACCGCCTGGTCGCATTCACCCAATTCGGCTTTTGCTTCGGCATAATTCAGAAGAACTTCACCGTATCGGTAGATCAGGTCGTCCAGTGTACATTTAATATATTCGTTATCTTCCGCTAACGGAGAATACATTTTGTATAAGCGGTAGCCTGTATTTGAGAGATTACTGAATACCGGAGAATTTTCATATTCTTCAGAACCATCTGCCAATATAGCGATAGGACGTTCTGGTGTATATATACATTGTTTCAAACGCGGGTCACGATTTTCAAACTCATCAGTGAATTTTACGTCACCTTTATACCGGTCGCTTAGAGCAATAGGTTTACCATCATCGCATAAGAATGATTCTACAAAGTCCTTGGTCATACCTGTATATGACTCGCGGACTGTACGAGGCCTGTTATTCATGCGTTTATCTGTCACATAGGCAGCAAAAAAGATCGCTTCCTTATTGTTTGAATAATCTTGTTGGTTGAACAGTGCATGATAGTCGTCTTCAATATTACCGGTAGAGTAAACAGTAAAATTACCACTATTGATAATTTTTTCGGCAGCATCTACACTAATACGTAGATACTTATCTGCATTTTCAAGATTTCTGTATTTTCTCCAGGTTCCTTCAAACAGACATACCCTGGATTTCAGAGTCAATGCAGCATATTTACTTAGACGTGAGTCTTGCATTGTTTCCGGCAACCATTCGCTGGCTTTGTCCAGGCAAGCACAGATAGAGTCGATAACAGCTCCGCGATCATTACGTGGATTGTATAGTTCTTCGGAAGAAGTAGTCAGGTCTGTTGTCAACCAGGGTACATCACCGAATCGAAGAACTTTTTCGTAATAGAACTTGGCTTTAAAGAAGTAAATCTCCCCTACATACTGGTTGATCTTTTCAGCATTCCCCTCAACGGTATGATAACGGCTCAAAAAATAATTACAACTTCTGATATTAGCCCAATCGCCTTTAGCCCAACCCCCTCCGGCTGTGGGGATGGTGTAATCGCTCCAAACAAAATTATCCTTAGATTGAGGTGCCTGATTGTCTGAGGCATTGTCACTGTTATATATACCGGTATTATCCAGTGTTGTATAGAACTGGTTGGCAAAGTTTTTCAAGTCGCTTTCTGTCTTCCAATAAGTCTCGTCGTTGATCTTATCTTCCGGATACAAGTCCATAAAGTCGTTATTACATGCGGAAAATCCGAGTAATAAAGACAAGCTCGCTATATAATATACTTTTTTCATTCTGTTTTTAATTTTAATTATTCTACAATGTTTCATCTTAGAATGTCAGGTTAGCACCAAAAGAGAATGACCGGATAAATGGATAAGCATTTACTGTAGCCAATTCAGGATCGAAAGTGTCAGGCATTCCGGAGAATTCAAACAAGTTGTCTGCATTGAAGTAAACTCTCAGCTTGGAGATTTTAGCCTTTTCCGTGATATATTTAGGAATAGTATAACCAAGAGCGAGCTGTTTACAACGGATATAAGCACCATTCAACATGAAACGGGTCTGGTTTTCATTTACAGCAGAACCGTTCATACGGGCACGTGGAAAGAACGCATCGCGGTTGTCTTCTCTCCAATAGTCATAATTCATCTTTTGGGGAACAGACCACTCAGATGTATAATGAGACAGATAGAATGTCTTTGACGGTATAATATCACGTTTCATAGTACCCTGGAAGAATAACGTGAAATCAAAGCCCTTATACTCGGCTGTACCACGGATACCGAAGTTATAACGCGGTGTTTCATTACCGATGATCTTCAAGTCACCAGAGTTGTTGACCGTGTTTTCACCTCTTGTAACTTCTCCGTCACCATTCAGGTCGGCAAATTTGATATCACCGGCATATTGCGTATAACCGACTATTTTTGACTGGTTCCATGAAGAGGCTTCTTCGTCGGACTGGAATAAACCATCTGTTACGAATCCCCAGATTTCACCCAACTTCTTGCCTTCATAATAATTGTCTGACAAGTTCTTTGTCGGATTATCATATTTGGTGATTTCAGCCTGATAGTCTGATAAAGATAGTGTTGCACTATAGGCCAAACCATTCTGTAAGGCCGATTTCCAGGTTAAAGCTACTTCCCATCCACTGGTTCTCAAATCGGCAGCATTCATCTGAGGTTCAGAAACACCTAAAATGGAAGGTAATGTTTTTGATTTTGTCAACATGTCTTCTGTTGTTCGAACGTAATAGTCGAATTCTCCGGTCAGTTTGCTGTCAAACATTGAGAAGTTAAAACCTAAGTCCCATTGTTTAACTGTTTCCCAGGTTAGCTGGTCGCTTACCAATCCCGGAGCATATACTCCCATCTGTTTTTCACCACTAAACAGGTAACCTACTTCACCTGTGGTATAGGTAGAAATATAGGGATAATACATGTCATTACCACCTTGCAGTAGTACCTGGTTTCCTAAAGCCCCGTAAGAACCTCTGATCTTGAAGTCATTTACGATATGGGCGATCGGTTTCCAGAATTTTTCCTGTGAAAGTCTCCAACCCAATGAGAATGTCGGGAAGAATGCAAAACGGTCATCTTTCGGGAAACGTGAAGAACCGTCGTAACGGCCATTTACCTGTACCAGATATTTGTCGTCGTAAGCGTAGAACAGACGGAAGAAAGCACCACGGATGGCCCACTGGTTCATATAATCACTGGTCGAACGGTCGCCGGTTGCCAGGTTCAGAAATGGAATATCGTTGGCGATCAGATTGTTTCTACTCAGACCCACACCTTTATAAGTCGCATTTTCCTGGTTGAAACCGATCATTCCTTCCAAAGCATGTACTTTGTTGATTTTCTTCTTATAGGTAGCATATGCATTGAATACGTCGTACTGCGATTCTCTTTTGTTATAAGAGACCTGATTCGGAGAAGTATGCGGGAAGATTGAACCCTGATTTCCGTCGGCATCATAGTCGATGTATTCACGTACATGGTTCTTGAAAGAATAGTTATAGTAGTTATATGTATAATCGAAGTTGATTTCCAATCCTTCGAACGGGTTCAGTTTAGCGAATGCCGTTGCATACATATTATTGTTTCTCATTTCGGCAGAACCTCCTTGTGATAACCAGGCAGCCTGGTTCGTAAAGTAACCGTCGCCACAGTAACCGGCAAAATGTCCGTCCGGATGGTAAACCGGCATCAGGGGACGGCTGTCGCCCGGAATCGTAGCTCCCAAAGAGTTGCTACCATATTTATTTTGTGGACCAGTATTCATTTTTACCATTGACAGAGTTGCTCTCAAGCCAACCTGCAACCAGTTGTTCACCTTGTAGTTTACGTGTTGCAATACATTGAAACGTTTGTAATCTTCGTCTGTCCATTTAGAGATACCGTCTTGCTGGAACATACCGGCCGATGTCATATATTTGGCTGTTTCGCTACCGCCTTGTACACTGATGTTGTACTGTTGCATCGGATAACTTTTCTTATTCAAGGCTTCATACCAGTCGGTATTGCCGCAATAACGGTATTTGCTGGCTGCATCGTCCGGATGATGGAATACCGGAAGATTATTGACCGGATCGTTGTAATAATTTCTGACATGCTCCATGGTGATGTCATCGAAATAGTTACTACCGTTGCTTGTTGTGTTGGCATCATTCATCCATTGTGTATATTCCATGGAGTTCATATAATTGGCATGAACGGTCGGAACGTTGATGGAATAGTTTGCGCTCAGTGAAACGACCGGTTTTTGTGATACGAAACCTGTCTTAGTGGTGATCAGGATTACACCGAAAGCGGCACGTGCGCCATAGATAGACGCGGAAGCCGCATCTTTCAGTACGGTTACATCCTTCACATCCTGCGGGTTAATCAGGTTCGGGTCCATTTCGATACCGTCCACCAGTACCAGCGGACCTCCGCCGGATAAGTTTGTCGTACCACGAATATTGAAGGAAGAACCTGTTCCCGGCGCACCGCTGGAAGAAGTGATATTCAAGTTGGCGATTGCGCCCTGCAAACCGGCTCCCAGGTTGGTCAACGGGCGGTCTTCGATCACTTCCGAACCGACGGTTGCCACAGAACCTGTCAAGTCTGCTTTTTTCATGGTACCGTATCCTACGACAACGACTTCTTCCAATGTTTCGGAGTCTTCCTGTAAGATGATTTCCATTCTTCTTCCGGCGTTAGCTTTCACTTCTTCTCTGACATAGCCGATGAAAGTGATTACCAGCGTAGAGCCTGATTTTGCGTTAATAGAGAAATTCCCTTCTACGTCCGTTGTAGTTCCGTTGGTTGTCCCTTTTTCGACAATGTTGGCACCGATAACGGGGTCTCCATTGGTGTCGATTACTTTACCTCTGATTGTACTACTTTGTTGCGGAGCGGCAGCCATAGTCTGTTTGCCAAGTACGATATGGTTTCCTTCTACAGAATATGTGATACCCGAATCAGCCAACAATTCTTCCAGTACTTTGGAGACAGGCTGGTTTTTAGCCTTTAACGACACCTTCTTGTTTACGTTTACCTGGTTGTTGTAGATAAACAGGTAATCAGTCTGGTGTTCAATCTCGTTCAGTACTGTTTCCAGTTGAACATTTTTCTTGTTAATACTGACCCTCGCATTTTGTGAATGTGTATTTTCTGCAAAAGTGCAGAACACACATACTAAGAGCAGGAATGTCGTGATTCTCATAATTCTGAAAATTTTTAAGGGTCGCGGTGCCCGATAATTACACCTCGACAAAGTGTTTTCTTTCATACTTTGTTGTGATTTGAAATTAATAAATTAATAATTTAGTTTGTGTTAATTGGATGTCTGCCGGCTATTGCCCCCCAGCTTTCACCGGCATTACGGTTAACAAATTTTTTATCCCATAAGCATTTTAATTTAGGTGAAACATATTGTTAAAATCATTTGATATAAATAATGTGATTGTCGTCATCCCGTTCATAGGCAAACTTTATATCTTTTTGTAAAACCCTCAATGCATAATCAACGCCGTCGGTTTGTCTGAACTTTCCTGTATACAAGTATTTTTGTACTTGTTTGTTTGTGATATAGATGTTTATCCCATAGTATTTCTCAAAATCTTTCATGATCGATGCAAATGTCTCGTTTTTGAAACAGATCAGGCCTTCCCGCCAGCGGTAGGGTGTATAATCGTCTACCGGTTTTACCCGCAGTTTGCCATCATGCAGATAGGCTTTATTGTGTGGTGTGAGCATCAGGCTTTCGTTTGCATCGGTCAGGGAAGAAATTTTCACACTTCCTTCCATCAGGGTTGTTTCAAATATTTCTGTTTCCGAATAAGAATCGACATCGAATTTAGTTCCCAATACCTCTACGTTATAATTGTTTGTTTGCACGATGAACGGTTTGCTTTTATCTTTTGTCACATCGAAATAGGCTTCGCCGTCCAGTTTGACCAGACGTTCCTTTTCGTTAAAGGTGATTGGGTATTGAATGGTAGTCCGTGCGTTCAGCCAGACATTTGTTCCGTCAGCTAATGTAATATTGATGCGTTGTCCTGCCGGGACAGTGATTGTTTGCAATGCTATCGGAGTCTGTTCCGTTTGCATTTGCCGGTAGATAAAACTCCCGCCAAGCGTAAGGGCGATGACTGCGGCTATTTTGATTAACTCAGTTCTAAGAGAACTAAGGTTTATCTATTTCTCTAGAAAGAGTTTTAATATTTCTTTGGAAGGATTCAAAAACAGGCCCGGCAGGATAAAAAAAGAAATAAAATGTAAAGTATCATTTTATTTCAGCTCTATTGGGCGGATCGGATTTCTACCGCAGAAAGTTTCTTTCGCTAAAATTCCCCACTGTTTTTGTTTATGTGGGGAATTTTCCCCACTACAAAGGGGAATAATCCCCACAGCAATGGGGAAAAATACCCACTGCAATGGGGTGAGAGTTAGACTTCACAAACAAATTTGATAAAATCAGAGCTGTTTCTGTCTTTATTGACACCACTGGAAACAATATCATATAAAGGAAAAATTGAGTTTGTAATATTTTTTTATATTTTTACTAGGGATATGCAAGTCTGAACTGCTATTAGTATAGAAGGGTAATCCTAAACGATATAAAATGAACAAAGATATATTATATAAATTTTTTGAAGGCAACGCATCATTTGAGGAGGAAGCGGCTGTAAAACAGTGGATGGAAGAGTCTGCTGAGAACCGCCTGGCCTTTTTGAAAGAACGGAAATTGTTTGATGCCATGTTGCTTTTGGGGAATGAAGAAATAATTAAGAACGGAAAGAAAAGATTTTCTATAAACCTTAGTTCTCTTAGAACTGAGTTAATCAAAATAGCCGCAGTTGTCGCAATCACTTTGGGAGGAAGTTATTTTTATTATCAGTCTTCGTTGGAAAAAGAATTGATGGCGATGCAGACAATCACTGTCCCGGCAGGCCAACGTATCAATATCACATTGGTCGATGGCACAAATGTCTGGCTAAATGCCAGGACTTCACTGTCATATCCGGTGAAATTCGGTAAAAATAATCGTCAGGTGGTCTTGGATGGCGAAGCCTATTTCGATGTGACAAAAGATAAAAGCAAACCGTTCATCGTGCAAACGGATAATTATAACGTAGAGGTATTGGGTACCCAATTTGATGTAAATGCCTATTCAGAAACAGGCGAGTTTGAAACAACGTTAATGTCGGGTAGCGTAAAGGTAGCTTCAGCAAGCGACTCCACGCAAAAAATAACTCTGAAACCGAACAATAAGGTTTTTCTGCAAGACGGTAAATTGCATGTAACCGCTGTGGACGACTATAATCCTTACCGCTGGAAGGAAGGCTTGATTTGCTTTAAGAATGAAACGTTTACATCCATTATGAAAGATTTTGAAAAATACTATGGATTAACAATTCAGGTGAAAAACAAGAATGTCTTTAAATACGTTTACACAGGTAAATTCCGACAGACAGACGGTATCGATTATGCGCTGAGGGTATTGCAGAAGGATATCAAGTTTACTTATCAGCGAGATGACGAGAACCAGATAATTTATATAGAATAAGATTGTAAGAATGATATTATTAACTTTAAAAGAATGCTTATGAATATACATGATCACTAGCTGAAAAATGCCGGCAAACGCTGGGGGGCAATTACCGGCATTCAATCAACACAATTCAATTAAAAACTGTATTAACTTCAAATCATCAACAAAGGTATGAAAAAAAACTCTTTGTCGGGTAGGTATTATCCTAAAAGCCCGAAACTTAAACAAATCTTTAGAATTATGCGAATCACCACGTTCCTACTCTTAGTATGTGTGTTCTGCTCTTTCGCAGAAAATACGCATTCACAAAATGCCCGGGTGAGTATTAGTAAACGTAATGCCCAGCTGGAGGAAATATTGACTGAAATAGAAAGTCAGACAGATTATCTGTTTATTTATAATAATCAGGTCGATGTGAATCGTAAGGTTTCTGTCAAAGTTAAAAATGAGCCGGTATCGGCAGTTCTTAAAAGCATTCTGAAAAATTCGGATATTGATTTTGAAATGGAAGGTACGCACATCGTGCTAACCAAAACTGGAAAAACGGAGGCTGAAATCCGGAAACAAACAAGAAAAATCAATGGGACAATACTCGATTCAAACGGTGAACCGATCATCGGGGCGAATGTGGTGGAGAAAGGTACGAGAAACGGAACGATAACGGATCAAGACGGGCATTTCTCTTTGGTAGTTCAACCGAATGCATCTGTTGTCATTTCTTATATCGGATTTGAATCGCAAACGCATGTTGTGACTGGCAATGTACTGAATGTTGTAATGTCGGAAGACAGCCAGGCGCTGAACGAAGTGGTTGTTGTCGGTTATGGTACTCGTAAAGCCGGCGAGATAACGGGGGCCGTTTCTACAGTAAAGGCTGGTGAAATCCAGAAATTGGCGATTACGAATGCCGGTGAGGCTCTTAAAAATGTAGCCGGTGTGACCACGCTACAGTCGAATACGCCGGGTGCGGAACCTACCATCTTGATTCGTGGTATCGGTACGATTAATGACAGTCGTCCTCTCTGGATTGTGGATGGTGTGCCTGACGGAAAGGTTAACCCGAACAATATCGAGACAATCACAATATTGAAAGATGCCGCTTCACAGGCTATTTACGGAACAAGAGCAGCTAATGGTGTTATTCTTGTTACGACGAAAAGTGGTAAGAAAAATCAGAAGGCACACATCTCTGTCAATTTGCGTTCTGGTTTTGTGCAGAATACCAACCATTATAAAATGTTGAATACCCAAGAATATGGTGAAATGCTTTGGTTACAGGCCAAGAATGGAGGTATTGCCAATTATTCTCATCCTTTGTATGGTTCAGGAGCGACACCGGACATTCCGGACTATATTTTTCCGAACAGAGGGGTGAATGTGGATGAAAGTCTGTATGATGACAAGATGATCAACCAAGATGGAACAGATACTTATTTGATCACGAAAGCAAACAAACAGGGGACGAATTGGGCGAAGGAGATCGAACGTACGGCACAGTATCATGACGTGTCGGTCGATATAAGCGGAGGTAGCGAAAATACGATTTATGCTTTTCAGTCCGGTTATTTGAAACAGGAAGGTGTTTTGAAATGGACTGGAATGGATCGCTATAATTTACAGTCTAATATTGTTTCAGACGTGACGAAATGGTTGCAGGTCGGTGAAAATCTGGGTGTGACTTATTCGGAAACGTATGGTAATATGGTTGACAATTCGCAGAGTTCTATCATTTCACAGGCTTATCGTATGCAGCCGATTATTCCGGTATATGATATCGGTGGTAATTTTGCAGGAACAAGAGTCGGAGGTGATACCGGCAATGCGAGGAATCCGGTAGGATTGTTGTATAATGACCGTTTTGATAAGCGGAAGACAATGGCTGCCAATGGAAATGCGTTTGTTAAGATTACTCCGATTTCAGGATTGAATCTTAAATCTCTTTTCGGTTTTGTTTATTCGTATACAGATTATAAGAATATTGATTATGTAGATCTCGGATGGGCAGAGAGAACTTCTGTAGACCAACTGACTCGTGAAGAATCTTACACGAAACAGTGGAACTGGACGAATACGGCAGATTATTCGAAACAGATCGATGCTCATGATTTCACGATTTTGGTCGGTACGGAAGCGATTGCCAACATTTATACTTTCGTGACAGCCGGTCGTTCCGACTATATGTTCAAGGATCCGCTTTATATCGAACTGAATACGGGTTCTTCCGGTAGAACGAACTATGGCAATATTTCCGAATGGAGTTTGTTCTCTGTATTTGGTCGGGTGAATTATTCGTATGATGACAAATATCTTTTCGAAGGTGTGATCAGGCGTGACGGTTCTTCCCGTTTCGGTGGAAATAACAAATATGGTACATTCCCGGCATTTTCTTTGGGTTGGCGCGTTTCGAATGAAGAATTCATGAAGTCGACACGTAATTGGCTGACTTCCCTGAAACTCCGTGGCGGATATGGTGTGACGGGTAATGACCGAATCGGCAACTATAATAGTTTCTCTCAGTTCGGTATGAATAACTGGGGCTCTTATTATGATATAACCGGAGCTAATAATACGGAAGGACAGTTTGGTTTTTATCAGACGACATTTGGAAACATGAATGTGAAATGGGAAACGACACATACGTCCAACTTTGGTTTTGACGCGACTTTGTTCGAACATCTGTCTGTCGGATTGGATATCTGGAAACGTAATACGAAAGATATGCTTTTCCCGAAAGCGATACCGATGGTCATGGGTGACATTTCGGCTCCTTATGTGAATGTAGGAAAAATGAAGAACAAAGGTATCGACTTTGAAATCGGTTACAACGGAACGGCTTTAGGTAATGAGTTGCGGTATAGTCTGAATGCCAGCATCTCTCATTATAAAAACGAGATTGTGGATCTGTCGGGAGAAGAAGATGAAACATTGAACGGAGGCAGTTTTGAAAACCAGTTTTATACACGTGCTGAAAAAGGCACTTCGTTTCCGGAATTTTACGGTTATGTAGTAGATGGCATTTTCCAGACGGCGGAAGAGGCGGCTGCTTGGCCTACGGCTTTCGGTAGTAATGGCTCTTATAATAAGCCAGGACATTATAAATACCGGGATATTAGCGGGCCGGACGGAACTCCTGACGGGGTGATCAATGAATATGACAGAACCTATATCGGTTCTCCTCATCCTAAATTTGTCGGTGGTTTGAATTTTACGATCGAGTATAAGGGATTTGATTTGAGCGGGCAGTTCTATGGAAGCTATGGAAACAAGGCTGTGAATTTCCTGAAACGCTTTACAGACTATTCTTTGTTCAGTGGAGGACGCGGTTATGATCGTCTGTATAATTCATGGGGCAGTCCTTATCTGTCGGATAACTCGAAGGCTAAACTTCCGATAGCAGAGTCGAATGATACGGAAAGCCAAGTTCCTTCTACTGCGTTTATCGAAGACGCTTCTTTTTTACGTTTGCGTAATTTGATGTTGGGATATGATTTTGCTCGTTTGTTGAAACAGCCCGGAATTACTAATTTACGTGTGTTTGCTCAAGTTTCTAACGTATTTACGTTGACGAAGTATTCGGGATTGGATCCGGAAATTAATATGAAAGGAACCGGAATAGACGCTGCGAAGAATTTAGGTATCGATTCTGGTTCATGGCCGACTCCGAGACAGGTGTTGTTTGGTGTAAGTTTAGGATTTTAGTAGATTTATTTGTTAAAAGAATTGGATATAAATTATGAAAAATATAGTTGTATCAATAAAAATAGGGTTATTAACGGGATGCATGGCTTTGTCATCTTCTTGCAGTGATTTTTTGGATAAACAACCTCCGGCTTCGACTGCTGGGGTTGCTTTGGAAAGTGAACAGGGAGTAGAGGCTATATTAGTCGGAGCTTATGCTGACTTAGATGGGATTGATCGCTTTGGAGGTGCGTTAGGTGCAGACTGGGTTTTTGGTAGTTGTGCTTCGGATGAGGCCTATAAAGGTTCCGAACCGGGCGACAATATGGCGATGAATGCAGTCGAACAATACGCAACGATGCCGGATAACGAATGTGTAACTGAAAGGTGGCGTTCTTGTTATGACGGAGTTTCTCGCGCTAATCAGGTATTACAGTTTCTTCATGGTGCGCAAAGTGGTAGTTATCCGTTGAAACAAGAACGTGCCAGACAAGTGGAAGGTGAAGCAAGATTTTTAAGAGCGTGGTATCATTTTCAGGCAAATAAAGTATTTAAGAACATTCCATATATAAAAGCGCAATATGAGGTTGATTTTGATCCGGTAAATACGCCCAACAAAGATGCTGGCTGGGATGAGATCGAAACAGATTTGCAGTTTGCTATTGATAATCTGCCGGAATCGTTTCCGAATGAACCGGGGCGTGCGACCAAATATGCTGCGATGGTGACCAAGGCACATGCTCATTTGTTCCAAGGCGAGTATGCGGAGGCGAAAACTTTGTTGGATCAGATTATTAACAGTGGTCGGTTTAGATTGGTTGATAATTTCTTCGATAACTTTGATGAACGGACGGAGAATAATGAAGAATCTATCTTTGAGTTCCAAGCTTCTTCAAGTGGTTCGAGTGCCATTACGTTGGGGATGCAGGGACCTTGTATGCATCAAAAAGGTCCGGCTTCCGGAGGATGGGGTTTTTTTCAACCTTCCCAATCGTTGGTTGATGCTTTTCAGGTTACATCCGAAGGCTTACCTTATTTGGATATAGTAAATAGACCGACTTTGAAAAGCGATATGGGGATATCCAGTACAGAGGATTATACTCCGAGTGACAAGGCTGTTGACTTGCGTTTGGACTGGACGGTTTCTCGCCGAGGTGTTGATTTTCTTGGATGGGGTATCCATCCGGGAGCGGATTGGATCCGTTCCCAGTCGTTCGCAGGTCCTTATATGACAAAAAAGTATATGCATTTCGAAGCGACAAAGGATCAACAATTATGGAATGGCTTTAACAATAACCGAAATTACAGAATATATCGTTATTCTCATGTGATTTTGTGGAGAGCTGAATGTGCTGTAGTCGATGGAGATTTGGAAAAGGCTCGCGAGTTAGTGAATATGATACGTAATCGGGTAAAGACGAGTACTCCGGTAATGGGGCGTTGCTTGTCTACTAATTTTGCGGAAGACACTGAGTTGGTTGTTGATTGGGAGCAGCCGGCGGCTAATTATAAGACGGAACCTTATCCGGCAGGTCATGTTGCTTTTTCTTCTCAGGAACAAGCTTGGAAAGCGGTCAGAACAGAGATCCAGTTGGAATTTGCTACGGAAGGACATCGGTTTTTTGATTTGAGACGTTGGAATATTGATAGTGAAGTTTTGAACGACTTTATTGCGCGTGATTCGAAATTCCGCGATTTCATGCAGGGAGTATCTTATTCGGTGAATAGAAGGTATTGGCCTTTGCCACAGACACAGATTGATATTCAACAAGGTGTTTTGTCTCAGGACCCGAATTACATGTAATCTTGTGGATATATGATCTTTTGGACGGCAATTTCTTCATTGCCGTCCAATGATAACCAATTTATTAGTATATAAATTTATGGATACGAATTATAAACGTTTGGAATCTCTTGATGTTTTACGGGGGTTCGATTTGTTTTGCCTTGTGGCTTTGTGTGGAATCTTGCATTCGTTGAGACCGGTTATTGCAACTTCATGGTATGATTCTTTCTTGTGGAATTTTTCGCATGTGGCGTGGGAGGGGTTTTCTCCTTGGGATTTGGTTATGCCGCTTTTCATGTTCATGGCAGGTGTTTCGATGCCGTTTTCGTTATCGCGTTATAAAGATGTTCCGGATAAGTGGGTGGTTTATCGGCGTATAATCAAGCGTGTATTTTTGCTTTGGATTTTCGGGATGATGTGTCAGGGAAACTTGTTAGGATTGGATCCGAATAGGATCTATCTGTATTCGAACACGTTGCAGTCGATAGCGACAGGTTATTTGGTTTCTGCTTTGTTGTTTCTTCATGTGCGACCCTCCGTGCAGGTCATGACGGCATTCGGCCTGTTGATTGTTTATTGGTTGGTGATGCAGTTCGTATCCGTTGATGGTTATGGAGGAGGGGATTATACGAAAGAGGCGAATTTGGCGGAATGGATAGATAGGATGGTCTTGGGACGTTTTCGTGACGGAGCTGTCATGGATAGTGGGCAAGTCGTGTTTTCTGACGTTTACCGGTATACCTGGATATTGAGTAGCCTTAATTTTGCAGTGACGGTATTGACGGGAGTGTTTGCCGGACAAATATTAAAGGGCAAGATGGATCAAAAGCGTAAATGGCAATGGCTGCTGGGAATCGGTACAGTTATGGTAGTTTCAGGTTGGCTGTGGGGATTGCAATTGCCGGTTATTAAAAAGATATGGACGAGTTCAATGGTTTTGGTCAGTAGCGGTTATTGTTTCCTTTTGATGGGATTGTTTTATTATTGGATTGACTATAAGGGACATAAGAAATATTTATCATGGCTGAAGGTGTACGGTATGAATTCGATTGTGGCTTATATGTTGGCCAACGTGGTTGATTTCAGTTGTATAGGAGGGTCTCTTTTTTATGGCCTGGGACAATATATAGGGGATTGGTATGCTTGTTTGATGAAGTTATCGACGGCACTGATCATTTATGGAATATTATGGGGGCTTTATAAGCATAATATATTTTTGAAAGTATAGGAAACGTTTTTGGACTTTTATCATAATTATGTTTAGACATTTTAAATGGAATCTGGTTGCTTGGTTATTTCTGTTTCTTCCGAGACTGATGCAGGGGCAGGAGGGAGTGACGAATGCTTTTGATGATCTGGAGAGGCAGGGGACGGTGGAGAATGAGGAATATTGCGAGATGCGTCAAGTGGCCTCTTCTGATGAGATGGAAATGTTGATACAAGAGAATCCGGTTACCGGTTATTTCTGTTTTACGGAAGACCGAATGCATGACATTCGCATGACGGATGCTATTCCTCAACGTTGGATTGACCGTCCGGCGGCCTTGCGGACAAAATTGAGCGGAGATTGCTCTCCCGGTGAGTTCTATACTTGGCAGGTTGGGGTATTTGCTCCTTATAAAACACTTTCTGATGTTTCGGTCTCTTTTTCCGACTGGAAAAATGAAAAAGGAGATAAGATTCCCGCTTCTGCATTCCGCTGTTTTAATCTGGGAGGAACGGACACGTATGGGAAATTGTTTAAAAAGCGAGTGGATGTGAATAAAGGAGCAGTACAAGCATTATGGATGGGTGGTGATATACCGACAGACGCGTCAGGCGTGTATAAAGGATTTGTTCTTATACAACCAGCCCATGCTCTGCCTGTCAAGATCGCTTGTGAACTGCAAATAAAAGGCCGGATGGTAGATGACAAAGGTGATGCTCAAGGTTGGAGAAAGTCGCGTTTGCGTTGGTTGGATTCCTCCATAGGGAATCAGTCTGAGCCGACATCTCCTTATATTCCGGTTAGGATGGAAAAGCATTCCATTTCCTGGTTGGGAGGAACAATGACTTTATCGGACGCCGGGTTGCCCCGAACGATTTCTACGCATTATGATTCTGATAACCAGTTGTCTGCCTCAATTAGTAATGCTTTGTTGGCTAAGGAAATGACATTTGTCATAGAAACGCAACAGGGTGAAGAAAATTGGAAAAACGGATCGATACGGGTTACGGAGCGGAATCGGGCTTCCGCCAGTTGGACAGTCAATTGTAGAAGTAGTAATTTTCAACTGGTTTGTACAGGGAGCTTTGGTTTTGACGGATTGGTGAATTATAAGATAGAAGTAAAGGCTTTAAATGATGTGAAGGTAAAAGACATGCGTTTGGAAGTCCCTTATACATCTTATGCCACCAAGTATATGATGGGATTGGGGCATAAAGGTGGTTTTAGACCGGATTCTTTGATACGTTGGCGATGGAATACGGATAATCATCAGGATAAGATATGGATGGGAAATGTGAATGCAGGTTTGAACTTTTGCTTTAAGGACGAAAATTATGTCCGGCCATTGGTCAATATTTATTATGCTTTAGGCAAATTAAATTTGCCGGAGTCCTGGGGTAATTCAAATAAAGGTGGTATTGACATTATTCCGGAAGAAAACGGGTGTGTCTTGTTGAATGCGTACAGTGGCGAACGCCTGATGCAGAAGGGGGAAACTTTGCATTACAATTTTAATATGTTGGTGACTCCTGTTAAACCGCTTAATTTGAAAGAACTGACAGAAAAGCATTTTTATCATTCCAATAGCGATGTCAGTGCCGGATATATTCCGGCAGCTTTGCAGGCTGGAGCCAATATGGTAAATGTCCATCATAAAAAAGACATATATCCGTTTATCAATTATCCTTATTATGATGATGCCATACCTGATTTGAGACAGTTTATTGAGAAAGCTCATCAGAAAGAACTGGATGTCCGGCTGTATTATACCACTCGTGAACTGACTGTGAAGGTTCCTGAATTGTGGGCTTTGCGTAGCTTGGGAACGGAGGTAATTCATGACGGTCCGGGACCAGAAACCCGTACTTTGATTCATCGAAGCGGTCCTCATGAATGGCTGAATAAGAATCTTAAAACTCATTTTATTCCGGCCTGGTATAATGCATTCAAGGAAGGGAAATATGCTGGCGATATGGATATTTCGGTTATAACGACTCCGGATTCCCGTTGGAACAATTATTATTTGGAAGGTTTGAATTGGATGATCAAGAATTTGGGGCTGGATGGCATTTACATAGATGATAGTGCGTTGGATCATCAGACGATGCAGCGTGCACGTCGTATCATGGATGCGGATGGAAAACGGCGATTGATCGACATGCATTCATGGAATCACATGAACCGGTGGGCTGGTTATGCCAATTCTTTACATCTTTATTTGGAGCTATTGCCTTATGTGGATCGTACATGGATAGGTGAAGGATTCGGATTCTATAATACTCCTGATTTTTGGTTGGTGGAGATGTCCGGTATTCCTTTTGGATTGATGAGCGAGACTTTGGATGCCCGTAATGTGTTTCGTGGGATGGTATATGGGATGCTCCCGCGTTTGCCGTGGAGCGGAAATCCGGTTTCTTTATGGAAACTTTGGGATGAATTCGGGATGAAGGACGCCTGCTTGAGAGGGTATTGGGATGAACGATGTCCGGTAAAAACAGGTAATGAAAGTATAATTGCCACAGCCTATGTGAAAGATGACAGGGCATTGGTCGTATTGGCAAATTGGACGGATTTGCCTCAAACTGCCCATCTTTCGTTTGATGAAGAGTTGCTCGGATTCAAACCCTCTTCTTGTCTGCTG
The DNA here is from genome assembly GCF_000364265.2 of Parabacteroides sp. ASF519. Classification (NCBI taxonomy): domain Bacteria; kingdom Pseudomonadati; phylum Bacteroidota; class Bacteroidia; order Bacteroidales; family Tannerellaceae; genus Parabacteroides; species Parabacteroides sp. ASF519. Next base: position 1,560,102 of record NZ_AQFV02000006.1, read on the forward strand.
CCCGAGATCCGGGAGGTACAATGGAAAGGTAGTTTATCTTTACAGAAACCTTGCGAGATTATGGGTAGGGGAGGTTTGATTCTCTTGTTGGAAAAGTAGTTGTAGTTTTTTAATTCTAAATAAGATATAGAAATGAGTTTACATTCGAGGAGAAAGTTTCTGAATAATATATGGAAAGGTTGTATAGGAATGGGCATGACCGGCTTTTTGCCATCTTGTACGAGAGGTGTTGTAAAGGCAGAGTCTGATTTACCGATATTCGACGACGTGGACATATGTGTGCTCGGAGGCAGTTGCACAGGTGTGTTTGCTGCTGTGAGAGCGGCGCGTTTAGGGGCAAAGGTTGCTGTTGTTGAAAAGCAAAATGCTTTTGGAGGGGTGGCGACTAATTCGTTGGTAAATGTTTGGCATTCATTGTATGATGTTGGCAAGAAGCAACGGATCATTGCCGGCTTGACTCAGGAGGTTATAGATCGTTTGAACGAACGCGATGCGGTAGAGCGGAATCCGAATCCGAGTTCGGCATATAGGCTCAATTCACAGGAACTCAAAATAGAATTGGATGAGTTGGTGCTGGAGTCGGGTATTCATCCCCATTTTCATACATTGTTCTCCGAACCGTATTTGGACGGTGATGGAAATTTGACAGGTGTGATAGTCGACGGAAAATCGGGAAGAGGGATAATAAATGCGAAATATTTTATAGATGCGACCGGTGATGGAGATTTGTGCTATCGTTTGGGATTGAAAACCTATACATTCGACCTGTTACAGCCTCCGACGGTTTGTGCACATTTGGAAGGATTGGATCTTGGGGTATATGAAAGCGTGTTGAAAGAACATGGTCAGGAATTCAATATACCTTCCGGAACGGCTTGGGGAGTATATCTGCCGAATACTCATGTTTTCATGTTTGCCGGAACCCGGGTGTATGGAGCGGACTGTTCAGACGCCGGAAATTTGACAAAGGCGGAAATGGAAGGGCGGAGGCAAATTCGCGCCATTATGGATATGATGAGGAAATATGGAAATGACGGGAATATCCCTCGTTTGGTGACTTTGCCTTCTTACATCGGTGTACGGGAGACAAGGCATGTCGAATGCCTTTATCAAATAAGTGATGAAGATGCTTTGTATGGACGGCGTTTTGATGATGCCATAGCCAATGGCAGTTATGTCTTTGATCTTCATCATCAAGATAAGCCGGGATTGACCTTTAGGCATTTGGATGGTACGGAAATTTATAGCAGGCCGGGTTTTCCGGATCAGGTAGGAAGATGGAGGGAGAAAACAGAAGTGAATCCTACTTTCTATCAAGTTCCTCTTCGTTCTTTGATACCTAAGAAATATGATAATGTGATGCTTGCCGGTAGAATGATAGATGCATCTGTTGTGGCTTATTCGGGTATAAGAGTGATGGTAAATATGAATCAGGTAGGAGAAGCGGCAGGAGTCACTTCGTATTTGGCGTGGAAACAGGGTAAAAAGATAAAAGACGTTCCAGCCGGAGAAGTACGAGATGTACTTAAAAAAGGTGGATCGATTATTATTTAACGTGAGTTCGAATAATATTGTGATATAAATCGTTGAATAAAAGAAATATAACGGTAAAATATAGTTGTTTACTTATGAATTGATTGAAGGGACTGTCAAAATCTTGTTTTGTCATGGCAGACTTGATTTGTTATATTGCTATAACTGCTGATTATCAGTGTGATATGCGTTGCTGGATCAAGCCTGGGATGACAGAATAGTGAATTTTGACACCCTCTTTTTTAAGTTTAGGTGAATATTTGATGGGATTCAGTAAGAAAAATCTTTAACTTAACATTTTACCCGGAAAAAAATTCCTATGTTTGTAAAGAACTTTATTTAGAGAGACGGGAGACAATAAGTACCTTAGGTATGAGATCTGTGATTATGGGAATGAATGTAGAGATTGAAGAAAAATATTTGAAAGAACTTGCAGGAGGCAGCCGTAAAGCCTTTGAAGTACTTTATATGACGTACGCTCCCCGTGTCGAGTATTTTTTGCGTGGCTTGCTTAAAAACGATCTTGAAGCGGAGGATATAACACAAGACATATTTTATAAGATATGGAGTAATCGTGAAACGATTGCCCGGCTCGATTCGTTTAAGTCTTACCTGTTCCGTATGGCGAAAAATGCCGTATACAATCATTATTCCCATTTGCTGGTTAAAGAAAACTATATCGAGATCGAGAAGAACAAATAAGATTATGAGGATTTGATCGAGGAGAAAATACATGCCGAAGACCTGGAACTGCTCATCGTTATGTCAATAGAGAAAATGCCGCCTCAAAGAAAGAAAATATTTAAGATGAGCCGGTTCGAACATTTATCCAATGATGAAATCGCACAACAGTTGAATATTAGCAAACGTACTGTGGAATCTCACATCTCGCAGGCAATGAGTGATTTAAGGAAGCTTTTGGTTTTGTATGTGATTACTTTCGTGTAAAAAAATATTTTTTTTTCAATAAGACTCCGTGTGCATAGCTACTTGGCTGTCTTATATATGTAACACCACTAATAATGAGAACAAATTATATATATTCCATTATTACGAAATTTTTTGGCAACGATATGCCAAAGGAAGTTCAACTCCGTTTCCAGCACTGGTTTCTTCAAACTGAAGACAGCCTGGAAAAAGAGAAGGCTCTTCATAAAATATGGGATGGGATAGAGGTAAAAGCAGATGAGAAAACACGCAGGAAATATGCGAAACTGAATGCCCGTATCGATCTGGCGGAAGGGAATAGGAAATATTTTGCAGTGAAGCGGATTGCGGTTGTCGCTGCCATGTTCCTGCTGATGTTGGGATCGGCTTGGATGGCGTGGAATATGAAAGATATGCAGGATGAAGAATCTTTCTATATCGTAGAAGCGCCGCTGGGTGAAAAAAGTAAACTGACCTTGCCCGATGGAACAGTTGTTTGGTTGAATGCCGGTTCGCAATTGCGATATTCCAGTCATTTTAATAAAAACAACCGGGATGTCACTCTGGAAGGAGAAGGTTATTTTGAGGTCACCAGGCAACAGGAAAAAGAATTTATCGTTTATTCTGCCGGATGCGGGGTGCATGTCAAGGGGACGGTATTCAATGTAAAAGCATATCCGGAAGATCCGACCATGGAAGTCCGTCTTTATGAAGGTTCGGTTTGTTTATCCACACCTTCTGTTAGAGAAGAAGACGGAATTTATATGGAACCTGGTGAAAAGGTCCATTATAATAAAAAGAATAAGACCACCAGGAAAGAAAAATTGCTCTATCAGGATGATTTGTCCTGGAAAGACGGATATTACCATTTTGCAGATAATTCACTGAAAGAGATTGCTGCCGAACTGGAACGTATATTTAATGTCCGCATCAAAATAGAAGATGACGATATTGAAAAATATAGATACCATATATCCTTTGTAAATCATGAAGTGTTGCCTGATATGCTGGATGCGATCAACAATGATAAAAAGTTGATTATAACGTATAATAAGGATACGATTGAGATAAGAAAGAGAAGATAATAACTCAATTTATTTGATAGAGATATAGGTAGTAAGCTGGAGCGTACGGTCAGCTGACGGATATTTCTATGCATGAATGTAAACTTTGTATAAACAATTAAATTAATTAACATGAGAACAAGACAGTCCTTTTATGAAAAACCGCTTCTTCTGTTTTTCCTGTTGATGATCTTTGTTTCTTCTACAGTGACGGCACAGGGTGCTGAAAAGATTTCCATGAAGTTAACAAATCTCACGATAGAACAGGCATTGGAGCAGATCACTAAACAGAATGGCTATTCGTATGTGATAAAAAGTTCAGATCTGAATATGCAGAAAAAAACGTCTGTAGATGTCACGGATGAACCGATCAGGGAGGTCCTTTACAAGGTGTTTGAAGGGCAGCCGGTTTCGATAGAGATTGTAGGGAAGAGTATCCGTATTTCAAAGGAAAACCGGAATGCTCCGACAGGAACTTCGCAGAAGAAGGTGGTGAAAGGAACCGTTACCGATGAGACGAACCAGCCGGTAGCCGGAGTGAATGTCGTTGAACAGGGAACGACAAACGGAACGATTACGGATATGAACGGGAATTATTCCCTGGAGGTAAGCGGTCCGAATGCGATACTACAATATTCTTTTATCGGTTCCAGGACGATTACGCAAAAAGTAGGTAATCAAACTTCCATTAATGTTGTTTTGCAGGAAGATTCGCAGGCTTTGAGTGAAGTGGTCGTGGTTGGTTTCGGTACGCAGAAGAAAGTGAATCTTACAGGATCGGTTTCTACGGTTGCTTCAAAAGCCTTGGAATCGAGACCTGTTGCGAATGTCAGTCAGGCGCTTCAGGGATTGGTTCCGGGATTGAATTTCTCGTATGCCGGTTCCGGAAACGGAGGAGAACTGAATAATGATATGAAACTGAATATCCGTGGTGGTGGTACGATCGGTGATGGTTCGAAATCGTCTCCACTGGTATTGATCGATGGGATGGAAGGTGATATGAATGCGCTGAATCCCCAGGATATCGAGAGTGTTTCCGTTTTGAAAGATGCTGCGGCTTCTTCAATCTACGGGTCAAGAGCGCCTTTTGGAGTGATATTGATCACCACCAAGAAAGGGAGTGCCGGAAAAATATCGGTAAACTATAACAACAGCTTTCGCTGGTCTTCGGCAATCAATACGCCCGACATTGCAGATTCGTATACTTATGCCCAATATTTTAACCGAGCCGCAGAAAATATGGGAGAAACCGGACGTTTTACGCCGGAATGGCTTGAACGCATTAAAGCATATCAGGAAGGAACGTATCTTCCGACAACCGTACCGGATCCTAATAACCCGACCCGTTGGGATTGGCAGGGAAATTCCAATAACGACTGGTACGATATCTATTTTAATAATGCCGCGTTTTCACAGGAACATGCCGTCAGTGCCAATGGGGGAAGTGAGAAATATCAATTCTATGTATCTGCCAATTATCTGGACCAGAGCGGTCTGCTCAAATTTAATACGGATAAGATGCAACGTTATACCGTTACCGGTAAAATCAATGCCAAGCCGACAGATTGGTTAAGTTTCAATTACAGTTCGAAATTTATCCGGAATGATTATAAGAAACCCTCTGCGGTGGATGATAATGTTTTCTATCACAATATCGCAAAACGCTGGCCTATGGAACCGTTCCTCGATCCTAACGGACATGGAATGAGCATGGCTGAAAGTTTGTTGCAGGGTGGAGATTATAAGACTCAGAAAGACAACCTGTACCAGCAGTTCCAGCTTATCCTGGAGCCAATTAAGGACTGGAAGATTTTTGGAGAACTGAATTACAGGACTACAACGGAGTTTCTACATAAAGATGTGAATCAGGTAACCAAATATGACGTGAACAACAACCCGTGGACAAATCCGGCTGAACAGTCTTCCGTATTGGAACAGGCAACCAAGAATAACTTTTTCAACCCGAACGTTTATACGGAGTATTTCAAGGAACTTAATGGCGGTCACGCTTTTAAAGTAATGGTCGGTTTCCAGGCGGAACTGAATAAATACCGGGAACTGGGAGCTTCCAGAACGGATATGATCACATCCAATTTACCTACCCTGAATACTTCCACCGGAACGGACAAGATCACGAAAGGCGGATATTCACATTGGGCTACAGCCGGTTTCTTCGGTCGTATCAATTACAATTATAAAGAACGTTATTTGCTGGAAGTAAATGCCCGTTACGACGGAACGTCCCGCTTCTCCCGCGATAACAGATGGAATGTTTTCCCTTCTGTGTCTGCCGGTTGGAATATTGCACGCGAAGCATTCTGGGAACCTTATACGGATGTTGTGAACAATCTAAAGTTTAGAGGCTCATGGGGTGAATTGGGAAATCAGAATACAACCAATTTGTATCCTTATTACCAGTTACTCAAGTTCGCAGCGAACGATGCAAACAGTCATTGGTTGCTGAATGGAATGAAACCCAATACCGCTAATGCTCCTGATCTGATCTCCACATTATTATCGTGGGAAACAATGCGTTCATGGAATATCGGTATCGATGTCGGCGCTTTGCAGAACCGCCTTACGTTCAGTTTTGACTATTTCAACCGTAAAACACTGGATATGGTAGGACCGGCACCTGAATTGCCTGTTATCCTGGGTGCCACCGTCCCTAAAACGAATAATGCCGATATGGAATCGAAAGGTTTTGAATTGGATATCGCATGGAGGGACCGGATCGGTAAAGTCGATTACGGTGCACATATCTTGTTGTCGGACGACCGTCAGCGGGTAACCCGGTATTCAAATCCGACAGGAACATTAAACACCTGGTATGAAGGACAGTATTCCGGAGAAATATGGGGATATGTAACTCATGGTATTGCAAAGACGGATGAAGAAATGCAGGACTGGCTTGCCAACCATAAGCAATCATTCGGAAATAGCTGGGCAGCCGGTGATATTATGTATGAGGACTTGAATGGCGACGGTGAAGTGAATGAGGGCAGTAATACGATTACCGATTCGGGTGATAAGAAAATCATCGGTAATTCCAGTCCGCGTTATAAATTCGGTATCGACCTGGATGCTTCCTGGAATGGATTTGATATCCGTATGTTTTTCCAGGGCGTAGCAAAACGGGATTACTGGTTAGGCGATAATATGTTTTGGGGGGCCAGTGGCGGATTGTGGCAGAGTACTTGCTTCACGGACCATCTGGATTTCTTCCGTTCTGAAGGTGACGACTGGGGAGCGAACCTGAATGCTTATTTTCCTCGTCCGATATTGGATGGCGGAAAGAATCAGAAGAAACAGACCCGTTACCTTCAGAATGCGGCTTATCTGCGTTTGAAGAACCTGCAGATAGGTTATACCTTGCCTGCCAGCCTGACGAATAAGGCGGGGCTGTCAAAGTTAAGAGTCTTCCTTTCGGTGGAGAACCTGTTTACGATCAGTGGCTTGCCGGATAGCTTTGATCCTGAAACATTAGGCTCGGGATACGGAAACTGGAATGGTGCGGTAACGGAGTCTGCCAAATCATATCCTTTGTCAAGAACGGTTTCGACCGGATTAAGTGTAACATTCTAAAATTAATACATTATGAAACTAAAATATATCTTACCCATACTGATAGGAGCATTTTCCTTCACATCATGTAATGATTTTCTGGATAGGGAACCTTTGGATAACGTCACGCCCGAAGCTTTCTTCTGGAGCGAGAGCGATCTGGCTGCTTATACAATCAAACAGTATAGTTTTGCGACTCATGACGGTTGGAATCTGGGCACATGGAAAGATGACAACAATACCGATAATCAAGTAACAGGTTCTTTCAATAACCGTTGGGTGCCGGGCGAATGGCGGGTAAACGAATCATTCTCCAGCCGGGGCGATGACCCGTGGAACTTCGATAAGATAAGGAACCTGAATTATTTCCTGGAGATTGCAGTGCCCCGCTGGCAGAACGGAGAAATAAAAGGGACTGATGTCAATATTAAGCATTATATCGGAGAAGCCTATTTTATGCGCGCCTGGCAATACTTGGGTAAGCTTCAGACCTTAGGAGATTTCCCGATTGTACGTAACACATTGCCGGATGAACAGGAGGCTTTGACCGAAGCCAGCCACCGTCGTCCGAGAAATGAAGTGGCCCGTTTTATTATTTCAGACCTAGATTCGGCTATTATGTTATTGAATAACAATCCGGCTGGCGGTAAAAACCGTATAACACGCAATGCCGCCTTATTGGTGAAGTCGAGAACCGCCCTGTTTGAGGCAAGCTGGGAAACAATCATAAAGGTACGAACCGTGTACCGGGAGGTCCCGGATGGCCGGGTGCTTCCGCTGCTTATTTGAAGGATTATTCGATCAACATCGATAATGAGATCAATTATTTTCTGGACGAAGCGATGAAAGCTGCTGCCGAAGTTGCTGATAATGTTTCTTTGACTGCAAATAACTTCGGGAAGAAGATGGATAATCCCTATTATGCACAGTTTGCCGCAGAAAGTATGGAAGGATATGAGGAAATACTTCTTTGGCGGGCATATGATATGGAGTATAAAGAGAAGCATTCCGCCGGCTATTATTTACAGCGTGGAGGAGGTAATTCCGGTTTTACCAGAGATTTTGTAGAAACATTCCTTTGTGAGGACGGCCTTCCGATTTATGCCTCTTCCAACTATGTGAGCGATAATACGATTGCCGAAGTGAAGGCAAACCGTGATTTCCGTCTGCAACTGTTCATGAAAGAACCGGGTGAGCTGTTAAGCGAACTGTCCGACGTCGATACGTTCGGATATCCGGATATCCTGGCAAAACAGGAAGTGCGCGCCGTAACAGGTTATTGCCTGCGCAAAGGGATGCCGCATACCTGGTATCGCGACGGTGACTATTGTGTGGAGGGATCACCTGTCTTTCGTGCGGTAGAAGCCTATCTTAATTATATAGAGGCTTCTTGCATGAAAAATGGCGGAAGCAGTATCGACAGTAAAGCCGATTCTTATTGGAAAGCGATTCGCGAACGTGTCGGTCTGCCGGCAGATTACCAGATGACAGTAGCAACCACCGATCTGGCAAAGGAAAAAGACTGGGCTGTATACTCCGGGGGCCAGCCGGTATCCAAACTGTTATACAATATCCGTCGTGAACGTCGTTGTGAACTGATGGAAGAAGGTTTCCGTATGAACGACCTGAAACGTTGGAGAGCGCTGGATCAGATTAAGAATTATCAGGTGGAAGGATTCAAGTTGTGGGGGCCGATGCAGTACAACTATGTGGATAGCCAGGGCAACTCGTCTTTGATTCCGGAGGGAACCGAAGGTAAAACAGCTAACGTGTCCAGCCCCAAGAACAGTGAATATCTGCGTCCATACCAGATCGTTAAAACATCGAACCTGGTCTATGACGGATACAACTGGTGTGATGCCCATTATTTAAGTCCGATCGCCATGCAGCATTTCCGCATTACGGCAACAGATCCGGAAAACGGGGAAACCTCCGTGATATATCAGAATCCGGGATGGCCTTTAAAAGCAAATGCCGGAGCAATCGGTTATTAAACGCGTAATCCGAAAAAAATATAGTACTTTAGCCAGCCTGGAAGACACAATTGTTGTGCCGGATTTCCAGGCTGGCTTTTCATTTTAAATCTTACATGCCATGAATACGTATTTAAAGAAGTCTTGCTTGATTTTCATCTCTTTGTTTGGAATGTCCCTTTCTTTGTCATTTGCCCAGTTGAGTGAGCCGTTACCTTTTATGACTCACGCTAAACCTCTCTCTGCCGAGATCGTGGATCTCGGGATGCTGGATACGGTGCCTTCTGCGGCTGCATTGGTTCGTTTACCTAATCGGAAAATCGTTTATATGGTAAAGGAACAAGGGAAATGGGAACCTTTCTATGTGAAGGCGATTGAAACCGGTTATTGGGATACCCGTTATGAAAAAGATACCGATTATGATTCGGTATTTGCCGATATGCGGGAGATGGGAGCCAACACAGCCTATGTCATGTTGCATTGGGAAGATATAGAGCCGACCGACAACCGGTTTGATTATTCTTTTGCCGATTCGGTGGTTGCGGCGGCCGGAAGACAGGGCTTGAAGGTCGGATGGGTCTTGTTCCTGCATGCTCAGAAAGAGCGGGTTCCTTCATTAAAACCTGAAACGGCCTGGACGTTTCACCTGGATGACCGTGACTCGTCAAACTATACGATGCAGTGGGTGAAGCGGGACGGTAAGTTGTATTCGAATATCAAGGATATTTTAGATTATGGGGTACGTCCGCTACATGTATATGGTCATAAGGAAATCTTTTACAGGGTGAGAAGAATGCTTTATCAGTTGGCCCGGCATTATAGGTTTGACGAAACGGTTATCGGTGTCCAGCTAGGAAATGAAGAAGGATTCAGCTTTTTGGATGAAAGCGATTTTAATCCGGTAACGGCTAAACTTTATAAAGAATGGATGCATAAAACCAATAAAACAGATTATGCCCAGTTTAAAAAAGAGGCAATGGATTGGTGGTGGCAACAATTTACTTCTGCTTATCATGAGGGTGATCCGTATAAAATAATATCCTTCAACCTGGATGCAGCACAAGCGGAAGCCGGAGATCCCGAACGGGTAGCTATGACCGGAACAAGCGCCTCTACCTATGCCGACGGAAACCTGGATGTGATAGGTACTATGTTCTATAAAGGATGGGGCTATAAAGCTATTCTGGGGTTAGATCACAGGTATAATAATTCATATAACTATCAGTTGCCCATATTGATCCCTTCTGAAATAGGTATCGGTCATTTCAACTCACCTGTCTGGTTCCGTCATTTTATAGCGCATACCCTGGAAAGGGCAGCACAGGGATTCGGCGTTTATTGTTACGGGGAAGTTCGTAAAGAATTGCCGGAACTGGGGGATGTACGGAATGAACTGATCCGGATGCTGAAGAATATATCTCTGAATGAAGATATCATCTGGGAGGGATTACCCGGACCGGGTGCTGTGTCCTGTCAGGTAGATGAACCGGGGGTACAGATAAGCCATCTGAATAAAAATGGGCAGGAGACATTGATCTTGATCTATTTCCCGGAAGCAAAAGAGATGACGGATAGTAGCCGGATAGCTCGCCTTCAATCCTTGAAGTTGAATTGCAAGGCGCAGAAGAAGGGGCATTATAAAGTGGATGTTTATAAGAATGGCGAATGCATAAAAAGCAATTCACTCTCATTGAAAGCTGGCATATCCCGGTCGATACCTATAGATGGAATAAGAATGGATGATATTGTATTTGTTTCTATCCGGCAAGATATCTGTAATAAAAATAATAATAAAGGCAAAGAATTATAAAAGTTAAATTAAAAGTAATATATTTGTAACTACTAACAGTGAATTATCTTCCTTAGTATTTATATTAAACTTTAAAACCATGACACAAATTAAAGCGATCGCGCATGTTAACAACCTTACAAAAGATGATTCTACTGACTATTATCTCATTCCGCAGATTTTAGCCACTCTAGGACCCGATGGCATTATTGAACGTTTAAGAAAACGTGAAATTGCTACCAAGAATGTTGATGGTAAAAGCTTTGTTGAGACATTCTTAGAAGAATGCTCTGTAGCATCGGCTGAAGGTTATAATATTGTAACCAGTTTCTTTAAAAGCTCCATCGGCCTCCAAGGCGTAGTTTACGCTGAGGACCTAGGCCATCCTATCGCTGCCAACCGGCTTAAAGTATTGGTTAATCTAACTCAGGGTGAAGGTGCTAAAAAGGCTATCGAAGGCACTTCTATCTTTGCGTATGAACAAACCGGTGCAGTCGGTCCTATCATTCAAGCTGTAATGGATCCGACAGAGATGGTCGCTTCCCATCTGAATCCTGGTTCAATGGTTCTTATACAAGGTATGCGGCTCGCTTTGAAGGGCGACGCAGAATCGGTCGGTATCTTATTTACTAATGCTGACGATTCATCCAAGACAGTATTTATTACTCCGGCTAAGGTATATCCGAATACTTCTACCAAACTTCAATTTGTACTTCCTCCGGAAGTAACTGAAGGTACATGGTTTATTACAGTAACAACACAAGCTAGCGGTAATAGCACCATTCTGACTAAAGAACCCCGGTCATATCAGTTTAATACTATATTAAAAGTAGGAAATGCAGGTAGTGGAGGCGGTGACCGTCCGGAGATCGAATAAAGCTTCTTCCATCTCATGGAATAAGTAATGTAGCAGACACGGAAGTAGTAATGTAGCAAACACGGAAGTGGTAATGTAGCAAACACGGAAGTGGTAATGTAGCAAGCATGGAACAAATTAGTTCTTAAACTAAAATTTATAAGGATATGTGGATTTATACAATATATCTATAAATAATATATATGTATTTATCCACATATCTTTTTTATCACTACATTTGAACATATATAAATTATTAACAATGAATAAACTAATTATTTATCTTATATCGATTTTTTGCTGTCTTCCTTTATGGGCAGCACATCAACCGGAGTTCTCGACTGCCGGATTCTTTCGGATGGATAATTCCGGACGGGAGGTTTTCTCAATGAACCCGGCTTGGCGTTTCTATAAAGGAGGTCTGGCTGGTGCAGAAGCCAACGATTTTAATGATAAAGACTGGACGGTAGTTTCCTTACCACATGGCATCGAATACCTGCCGACAGAAGCCAGCGGTTGTGTCAACTATCAGGGAGAAACCTGGTACCGCAAGCATTTCACACCGGATGCCGCTTTGAAAGGGAAAAAGCTGTTCCTGCATTTCGAAGCCATCATGGGTAAGAGTAAAGTGTTTGTGAACGGAAAACAGTTGACGGAGCATTTTGGCGGTTATCTGCCTGTAGTGGTGGATGTGACAGAGGTACTGGATTGGAACGGTGATAACGTGATTGCAGTCTGGACCGACAATAGCGACGATCCTTCCTATCCTCCCGGAAAAGCACAGGATGTATTGGATTATACTTATTTCGGAGGAATTTACCGCGACTGCTGGCTGGTAGCCCATAACAATATCTTTATCACAGACCCGAATTATGAGAATGAGATTGCCGGAGGCGGTTTGTTCGTCGCTTTCGACAAGATCTCGGATGCTTCGGCCGAAGTTTTGTTGAAAATACAGGTTCGTAACGAAACGAAGAAAGCATTTACCGGTGTGGTAGAATATGAATTGCAACAACCGGATGGCAAACAGGTGGCTTTTTTGAATAATAAGATCAGGATAAAAGCGGGTAAGGCTGTGACAAGTTCGGATAAACTGTTGGTGAAGGATCCATTGCTATGGAGTCCTTCTTCTCCTGCATTATATAACCTGTTGGTTCGTATCCGTGATGAAGAAGGGAATGTGATTGATGGCTATCGTCGCCGTATCGGTATCCGTAGCATTGAGTTTAAAGGGAAAGACGGCTTTTGGCTGAACGGCAAACCTTATGAAAAACCATTGATCGGGGCTAACCGTCATCAAGACTTTGCCGTTGTGGGCAATGCTGTGGCAAACAGTATCCATTGGCGTGATGCTAAAAAGCTGAAAGATACTGGTATGGAAGTGATCCGTAACGCCCATTGTCCGCAAGACCCGGCTTTTATGGATGCTTGCGACGAACTGGGGTTGTTCGTTATTGTGAATACTCCCGGCTGGCAATTCTGGAACGATGCGCCTGAGTTTGCGCAACGTGTTTACAGTGACATACGTAATCTGGTGCGTCGTGACCGTAACCATCCTTCGGTATGGCTTTGGGAACCGATCCTGAATGAGACCTGGTATCCGGCAGACTTTGCCAAAAACACCAATGATATCGTGCATGCCGAATATCCTTATCCTTCTTGCTATTGCGGCAGTGATAGTGAAGCACGCGGTCATGAAGTCTTTCCGGTGCTCTTTACCCATCCCCGGAATGCAGATGCGGAATGGGCTTTGAAACAATCGGATGATTCGAAGACCTATTTCACCCGTGAATGGGGAGATAACGTAGACGACTGGAATTCACATAATTCACCCAGCCGTGTTGCCCGCAATTGGGGTGAACAGGCCATGCTGGTACAGGCACAACATTATGCTTCTCCATCTTATCCTTATACCAGCTATGACGCTTTGTTTCAGACTTCCCGCCAGCATATGGGTGGTTGTTTGTGGCATTCGTTCGATCATCAGCGTGGTTATCATCCGGATCCTTTCTACGGAGGAATCATGGATGTATTCCGCCAGCCTAAGTTCTCTTATTATATGTTTATGGCACAGCGTCCGCCAGTGAAGACCGGTCTGATTGCCGAAACGGGTCCGATGGTTTTTATTGCCCACGAAATGACGCCGTTCTCAGGAAAAGACGTGGTTGTTTATTCCAATTGCGATGAGGTGCGGCTGACTTACAACAAAGGAGGAAAAACATATACTTATAAGAAGGATAAGAACCGCAAGGGGATGCCTTCGCCCGTTATCACTTTCCCCGATGTTTATGATTTTATGATAGATAAAGCCTTGTCGAGAGAACGGAAACAAGCCGATGTTTATCTGCTGGCTGAAGGGCTGATAGACGGAAAAGTAGTTGCTACCCATAAAGTAACACCTGCCCGCCGTCCTGAGAAACTATTGCTTTGGATGGATAACGAAGGGACGAACCTGGAAGCAAACGGCTCTGATTTTGTAACAGTTGTTGCCGCCGTAGCCGATAAGCAAGGCAATATCAAGCGGCTGAACAATTACTTTATCAAGTTCCATATCGAAGGTGAAGGACGTATCCTGGGAGGTTCCGATGTGATGGCAAATCCGGCTCCAGTAAAATGGGGAACAGCTCCGGTACTGGTACAGTCTACCTTGAAACCGGGGAAGATCAAAGTCATAGCCAGTGTCCTGATGGAAGGCTCCCAGATGCCGATCAGCGCAGAACTTGAACTGGAAAGTGCCCCGGCCGTTTATCCGTTACTCTATAACCAATCGGAGGCCGCTCTTATTCCTCTGACTGTAACCGGCAAGACAGATATGCAAATGAGCAAATCATCGGCCGAACGCGAAGTCGAACGTCTTCAAAAAGAAGTGAATGCCTTAAAACTGAAAGAGGTGGAAAGACAGCAGACTGAGTTCGGAGAACAGAGATAAGCAATTCTAATCCAAAAGAACGAATGAAACTGAATAAGATACCGCATACTTACACAATTATATCTGTTGTAATCCTGATCTGTGCCGCTCTTTCCTGGATCATTCCTGCCGGCGAATACTCCAGGGAGGTACGGGTTGTCAATGGTACCGAACGTACGGTTATTGTAGATAACTCCTTTCATGCAGTCGATCCCGCTCCGCAGAGCTGGCAGGTCTTCGGTGTGTTGCTGGAAGGATTCGAGAAACAGGCTGGCATCATAGCTTTCCTGCTGATTATCGGGGGAGCTTTCCAGATTATGAACAGTAGCCGGGCGATCGATACCGGGATACTATCTTTCTTGCGTAGTTCGCGTAAGGTCGAGAAATATGGCTTTTTCCGGATGATTGGAGTGAATAATGTCGTGATATCCTTGATTATAATCCTGTTCAGTTTGTTCGGAGCCATATTCGGCATGAGTGAGGAGACGCTTGCGTTTGTCATCATCATTGTGCCGCTTGCCATATCGATGGGGTATGATTCCATCACAGGACTCTGTATGGTTTATGTGGCGGCACATGTCGGTTTTTCAGGTGCTATACTGAATCCGTTTACAATCGGGATTGCGCAGGGATTGTCTGACTTGCCGCTGTTCTCCGGTTTCGGTTACCGGTTGTTTTGCTGGGTGGTACTTACTTCTATCCTGATCGTTATCGTTCTCCGTTATGCGGCGAAGGTGAAAAAAAATCCGAAACTGTCTCCTATGTATGAGGCGGATGCCTACTGGCGGGAAAAGGGAGAAGTTGCTTCCGAAGAGGTACAGGAAGAAAAGACGACGCGTTCTGCCTGGGTTGTCTACCTGTTGTTATTGCTTTCATTGACAGGCTTTTCGATCTATTACCCTTCTACCACATTTGAAGTAGGAGAGAGTGCTGTGAGTTTTCCGGCAGTACCGGTGTTTACCGCCCTTTTTGCTTTGACCGGTTGGTTGGGACTGCGCAAGTCAAATCAGTTTTTTATTTTGAACTTATTGGGCTATACTATTGTCTTTCTGGTAGTAGGAGTAATGGGGTATGGATGGTATCTGATGGAAATATCGGCTATCTTCCTGGCTATGGGACTGTTGTCCGGGTTTGCCAATAACGAGGGAGCCGACGGGATCATCAGCCAGTTCCTGACCGGAGCTAAAGATATGCTTTCGGCTGCACTGGTAGTCGGACTGGCGGGCGGGATTATCCAGATACTACAGGACGGGCGCATCATCGATCCGATCCTGCATAGTATGGCAACTTTGATGGGAGAGGCCGGAAAGATTGCTTCCCTCGGAGTTATGTACCTGATCCAGACTACGATCAATATTATTATCCCTTCCGGTTCGGCGAAGGCGGCATTGACTATGCCGATTATGGCACCATTCTCGGATGTGATCGGTATTTCCCGCCAGGCAACAGTGCTGGCGTTCCAGTTCGGTGACGGGTTTACCAATATGATCACACCTACTTCCGGTGTTTTGATGGGGGCGCTCGGATTGGCTCGTATACCTTATGAAATATGGGTGAAGTGGTTTTTCCGCATTCTTATCCTGTTTATTTTGCTGGGAATGTTATTGTTAATTCCTACAGTTTTAATACCTTTGGATGGATTCTAATCACTTATTCTAAAATACTGCAATATGAGAAAGAACTTTTTAGGGCTATTGGCCTGCTTGGGCCTGATGATTGCCTTACCGTGTTGTAAACCCTCACCTGCTGAGTGGAAATTGGTTTGGGAAGATAACTTCGATCAGACCGGTAGTTTTGATCCCGCTTCATGGAGTAAGATCCCTCGTGGCAAATCCGACTGGAATAACTATATGTCCGATTTTGACTCCTGCTATGCTATGCGTGACGGGAAGTTGGTATTGCGCGGCTTAGTTAATCACAGTTTGCCGAACGATACGGCAGCCTATATAACTGGTGGTGTTTATACAAAGGATAAAGTAGGCTTTACTAACGGGCGTCTGGAAATTCATGCAAAGCTGAACGGAGCGACCGGCGCATGGCCTGCTTTCTGGCTACTGCCCCAGGATGGTAAATGGCCCGGCGGAGGTGAGATCGACATTATGGAGCGTCTGAACAATGATAGTATCGCTTATCAGACAGTCCATTCCCATTATACTTTCGATCTGGGCATTAAAGATAATCCGAAACAGGGGAGCACGGGACTTATCAACCCGGATGATTTTAATACCTACACAGTAGAAATGTATCCGGATAGTCTGGTGTTTTTCATAAATGAAACCCGTACGTTTGCCTATCCCCGGATTGAAACGGATAAGGAAGGGCAGTTCCCTTTTAATGACGGTAAATTCTATCTGTTGCTGGATATGCAGCTAGGCGGTAGTTGGGTAGGTGCCGTTGATCCGGAAGATCTGCCGGTAGAAATGGAGATCGACTGGGTTCGCTTCTATCAAAAGCAATAAAAATGACTTCATAGGGTACAAGAGAGCCTTTCGCGTAGAAACGAAAGGCTTTTTTTATATTCTTATATCTGTATAAATGAATAAATCGCCGTTGTTAAAATAAACATCGTATCTTTGGCGTTTGTTATACGACTAAAGATACACGAGCTATGTTAGATATACAGTCTATCCGGAAAGATTTTCCAATACTGGAACATAAGATATACGATAAACCGCTCATTTACTTTGATAACGGTGCTACAACGCAGAAGCCCCGGTGTGTGGTTGAAAAGATAGAAAGCGGTTATTATAATGTAAATGCCAACATCCATCGCGGAGTGCATTTTCTGAGCCAGGCTGCAACCGAAGCGCATGAAGAGGCACGTAAAACCGTACAATCATTCCTGAATGCACGTTCTTCCAACGAAATCATTTTTACACGCGGAACAACGGAGGCAATTAATCTGATAGCTTCCAGCTTCACCGACGAATGTATGTCGGCTGGCGATGAGGTGATTGTCTCTGTTATGGAGCATCATTCCAATATCGTCCCCTGGCAGATACAGGCGGCCCGCAAAGGAATAGCCTTGAAAGTGATCCCGATGAATGAAAAGGGGGAACTGGATATGGAGCAGTTCCGTGAACTTTTCTCGGAACGGACGAAGCTGGTTTCCGTAACCCATGTCTCGAATGTGCTGGGTACAATAAATCCGGTGAAAGAAATAATTGAGGAAGCGCATAACCATGATGTGCCGGTATTGATAGACGGTGCGCAGGCTGTGCCTCACCTAGCGGTTGATGTGCAGGATCTGGATGCTGAGTTCTATGTATTCTCCGGTCATAAAGTATATGGGCCTACCGGTATCGGTGTGTTGTACGGAAAAGAAGAATGGCTGGATAAACTGCCTCCTTACCAAGGGGGTGGCGAAATGATCGCGACTGTCTCGTTCGAGAAGACGACATTCAATGAATTACCGTTTAAATTTGAAGCCGGTACTCCTGATTATATCGGTAGTACGGCTTTGGCAGAAGCCTTGCGTTATGTCAACCGTTTGGGGATGGATAATATCGCCGTTTACGAAGACGAACTGTTACGTTATGCGACTGATAAGCTGAATGCAATCGAAGGGATGCGTATTTTCGGGCAGGCTGACCATAAGGGGGCGGTCCTTTCTTTTTTGGTAGGCAATATTCACCATTATGATATGGGGATGCTGCTCGACCGTTTGGGAATTGCCGTGCGTACCGGTCACCATTGTGCCCAACCGCTGATGCAGGCTTTAGGCATTGAAGGAACCGTGCGTGCTTCTTTCTCCTTTTATAATACGAAAGAGGAGATCGATACTTTTGCAGCCGGGGTAGAACGTGTAAGAAAAATGTTTTAATAAGTAGTCTATGTTATATTACCTGAAGAAATATCCAATATCCTTGACAATCATTCTGGTTGTTATTTATCTGTCGTTTTTCAAGCCGCCTTCAGTGGAGATCGGAAAGATCCCGGGAATAGACAAGGTAGTCCATATTTGTATGTATGCCGGATTGTCCGGTATGCTTTGGATCGAGTTTTTACGTAATCACCGGAAATATGATGAGGTCTTGTGGCATGCCTGGATAGGTGCCGTGCTTTGTCCGATCCTGATGAGCGGGGCGATTGAATTATTGCAGGAATATTGTACGTCATATCGGGGAGGCGACTGGTTTGACTTTCTGGCAAACATCACAGGAGTTGTACTGGCAACCTTATTCTCTTATTTCGTGTTGCGCCCCTGGATGATAAAAAAGAAGATAGTAAATTGATTCATACAAATAAAACGCTATGTTGTTACCTTATTTGGAAGCGAACCGGATAGAAGCCGGATGTGATGAAGCCGGACGCGGATGTTTGGCCGGATCGGTATTTGCCGCTGCTGTTATTTTACCGCCTGATTTCAAGAACGATGATTTGAATGACAGCAAACAGTTGAGCGAAAAGAAACGGTATGCCTTGCGTCCTGTTATAGAGAAAGAGGCAATAGCCTGGGCTGTCGGCATCGTTACTCCTGAAGAAATTGATAAGATAAACATACTGAAGGCTTCTTTTCTGGCTATGCACCGTGCCATTGACCAGTTGCAGGTAAGACCGGAGCATTTGTTGATCGATGGAAATCGCTTTACTCCTTATCCCGATATAAAACATACGACAGTGGTGAAGGGGGATGGTAAATATCTGAGTATCGCCGCTGCCTCCATCCTTGCCAAAACTTATCGTGACGATTATATGGATGAACTTGCCAAAGAGTATCCGGATTATCACTGGACTGAAAATAAAGGTTACCCCACTAAAGCCCACCGTGAAGCAATCCGTACGATCGGAATTACCCCTTATCACCGTAAAACATTTACTTTATTACCGGAACAATTAACATTGAATTTTTAGTTTTTATTCTTCATCCTTCCTTTTTAAGAGGGTAAGCCTTGACTTGTAAAGCATTTTGAGGTGAATGATCTGGCCGTTCAGATGAATGGTTATGATCTGTTATTCCCATAACCAAAAAGTGTTTAGTGCTCTCTTTGGACTATTTTTTTAACATAGTTCACATAGGACTAGGTTTTAAGAAGATAAAGGATTTTTCTGCAAGAAAGAAGTAATTTATGCCATATTTATTAATTTTGCATCAAAGTATATTCTTTTTGCAAAATATACTATTTGCATCGTTCTTAAAACCTAGTCCTATGTGAACTACGTTAATAATACCACTAGTGTTGATATTTTGAAAAACTTAGTTTGATAAAATATGCAGGTAACTCGATCTGATAGTTTGCTGTTGGATTGTCTTCTTTGGATACATATAGAATATTGTTGTTGTTGTTGATTTTTAGAAAAAAAACGCTAATTGTTTGTTGTGGTATAAAAACGCTAAAAAGTTCCTGTCTTCTGTATTGTGCAGAGGGAGATATATACATCTAAAAAGTCTATATAAAATTGTCTAACTTTTATTCCAGGTTGATTATGAGGTACAATAGCAGCTAGTAGAGGAGATAGAAGGATCGTTCCTTTTAACCTAATCCGTGAATAGTTTTTTTATTCAAGTTCTAATCGTTAATTAATTAAGTTATGAATAATTACACAAAGAAAGTTGCCTGCATGGCCATTCCTTTGTTTTGTCTTAATTTGACCATGGCGGCTGAAAGCAATCTTTCAGACCTTGATATCCGGAAAGCCGTAGCAATAGAGGAAGCAGCATCGGTAAATCAGAATACCCGCAAAGTGACAGGTGTCGTTAAAGATGAAAACGGGGAACCGGTAATTGGCGCCAGTGTTGTTGAAGTAGGTACCACTAATGGTATTATGACAGATATGGATGGAAAGTTTGAATTGTCCGTCAAAGCTAACGGTTCATTGCAAGTCTCTTATGTAGGCTTTGTAACCCAAACTATAAAACCAGGAAATAAAAACAATATTCAAATCATATTACAGGAAGACAACCAGGCTTTGGACGAAGTGGTGGTTGTAGCTTTCGGTAAAAGTACGAAAGAAGCCTTTACCGGTTCTGCCGGCATAATGAAATCGGACGACCTTCTGAAAGCGCAGGTTTCGAACCCGGCCCAGGCTTTGGCTGGGCGTGTAGCCGGTGTACAGTTAAGCAATTCTTCTTCACAACCGGGTAGCTCTCCTTCTATAACAATTCGTGGTTTTGGTTCAATATCCTCAGATACAGAACCTTTGATCGTTGTTGACGGTATGCCTTTCGATGGTGACCTGAACCTGATAAACTCGAACGATATCGAGTCGATGACCGTATTGAAAGATGCAGCTTCCAATGCATTGTATGGTGCCCGTGGTGCCAATGGCGTTATCATGATTACCACGAAGAAGGGTAAAAATGGCGATGCAAAAGTTTCTGTTGATGCCAAATGGGGTGCTAACTCGAATGGTCTCCAGAATTATAAGACGACAAACGCCCAGCAGTTCTACGAAACTTATTACAAGATGTTATATAACTATTATATAACTGAACCGGGAGGCTCTATGTCGGCAACAGATGCCCATGCCTTGGCAAATCAACATCTGACAAACTCATCCAGTGGTGTCGGCCCGGGTTATATGATATATACGGTTCCCGAAGGGCAAGACTTTATCCAACAGGGTGGTGTAATGAATCCGGGAGCGACCATGGGAGCTCTATATGATTATAATGGACAAAAATTCTGGTTGCAGGCCGATGACTGGGAAGAGATCGGTTTGCAGAACGGTTTCCGTCAAGAGTATAACGTATCGGTATCAGGTGCTTCCGAGCGTATAAACTATTATACATCTATAGGATATCTGGATCAGGACGGTATTCAGGAAGGCTCCATGCAAAAACGTTTAACAGCACGTGCAAAGCTGGATTACCAGGCAAAAAAATGGTTGAAAGTCGGTGCAAACTTCAACTATACAAAATATAATTACAGTCAGACATCCGAAGGTACAATCGGTACTGGAACTATCTGGAGCACCATAAAGAGCCAAGCTCCCATTTATCCTGTTTACCTCCGGGATGCAAATAAGAATATCATGATCGATCAGTGGGGAGAGAAAATGTATGACTTTGCACAAGCTTACGATCTGACTCGTGCAGGCGGTGTGGGAGGTAACTGTATTTTCTCAAACAAATATCGTTCTGATGAAACGACCGGTAACTCTTTTATTGCCAGTGGTTATGCAGATATTAATCTGACTCAGGATCTGACCTTCACGTTTAATGCCAATGCATATGATTATGATCGTCGTTATACCTATGCAACCAGTCCTTTTGTCGATTACTATACCAGTTCTTCTGATAATGGCTACTTGTCGAAAGCTTCTTACCGCACTTTCACTTATAATACGCAACAGTTGTTGAATTATAACAAGCAGTTCGGTAAACATGATGTCGGAGCAATGGTCGGTCATGAATATTATAATTACAAATATGAATCATTGAGTGCTTCCGGACGTAATTTCGGAATCGATGGAACACGTGAACTGGCTACTCTTTTGAATTTGAATAATAATCCATATTCTTATTCAAATTCTTATAATAATGAAGGTTACTTCTTCCGTGCTATGTATAATTACGATGCGAAGTATTTCGGTTCGGTATCTTATCGTCGTGATGCTTCTTCACGTTTTGCGAAAGAACACCGTTGGGGTAACTTCTGGTCTGTCGGTGGTGCCTGGCTTATTTCTAAAGAAGCTTTCTTTAACGCACCTTGGGTGAACTCTTTGAAGCTGAAGGCTTCTGTCGGTTCTCAGGGTAACGACAATATCGGTGATTATTTGTATGCCGATTCTTACAAAGTGGTAAATAATGATGATCAGGCTGCTTACCAGTGGCGTCAGAAAGGTTCCGGTGATATTACTTGGGAAACCAATACAAACTGGAATATAGGTACAGAATTTGATCTTTTCGGCGGGCGCTTGGGCGGTAGCCTGGATTATTTCTATCGGAAAACCAGTGATATGTTGTTTTCTCTGAATACACCTCCTTCTATTGGTTACACCAGTTATTTCGTTAACTTGGGTGATATGCGTAATGCCGGTATTGAGTTGGTTTTGCAGGGAACTCTGATCAGCAATAAGGATTTCAAATGGGATGTCAACTTCAATATTTCTCATGTAAAGAATAAAGTATTGACTTTACCGGATGCAATCAAAACAACAAAGGTAGACGGACATAATGGTTATGTCAATCTGGATAAATCGTTTGTATCCAAGTACAAATATTTTGTGGCAGAAGGTCTTTCTCTGTATACTTGGTACTTGCCTAAATTTGCCGGTTTGGATCCTGAAACAGGAGAGTCTTTATTCTATAAAGATATTCTTGATGAGGCAGGAAATGTCACAGGACAGGAAACAACCAAAGATGCAAGTCAGGCAACCGATTATCTGATTGGTGATGCTCTTCCTTCTTTCTATGGTGGTTTGGGTACTTCATTATCCTATCGTGGTTTTGACTTCTCTATCAACCTGAACTATCAATTGGGTGGAAAGGCTTACGATTATACTTATCAGACATTGATGCACACCAGCACCACTACGTCTACAACTTGGCATAAGGACATCTTGAATGCCTGGTCGCCGGAGAATACAGGTTCAAATATTCCGCGTTTGCAGTTTGCAGAAAAGTATTCACAGAATCCGCGTTCAGACCGTTTCATTACTAACGCAAGCTATCTGAATATCCAGAATATTAATCTGGGATATACATTGCCTTCCAGTCTGACACAGAAGTACAATGTTCAGAATATACGTGTTTATTTCTCGGGAGAAAACCTGTTCTACTTCTCTGCACGCCAGGGATTCGATCCTCGCTATACATTGAAAGGATACAGTAATCCGGAACTTTATTCTCCGATACGTACTATCTCAGGTGGTATTTCATTGACATTCTAAACACTAAAAAGAAAACATCATGAAGAAATATAAGATTTTATTGGCTGCTGCGGCTCTTCTGGGGTTAAGTAGCTGTATCGAAGAAACATTGCCGACAGAATATGTGTTGAATGACCAGATTCAAGCATCGGAATCGGCTTTACAAGGGATGGTCAACTCTATTTATACTTCAATGGGCGGGTATATAAATGATGACGGTGGTATAGAAATGATTTCGTATGGTAGTATGCGTGCCATGCTTGAACATAGTACGACCCAGTTTGTCTGTTCCGGAGCGAATGGGTATAACACCATGGGCGCTTATTGCTATGGAGCGATCAGTGCTACCGGTTCCAATCGTGGATTGTATCCTTCTTATCTCTATTATTCTTATATCAAGAATGTAAACGATATTATCGGCATGATCGATGTGAACGATTTGGATGATACGAAAAAGGGATATCTGGGCGTCAGCTACGCTTACCGTGCACTTTATTATCTGGATCTGGTTCAGATTATGGAATACAAGAAACCGACCGATAGCCGTTACAGCTATGTAAGTCCTGAAAATGACTTGACGAATTTGGGTGTACCTATTGTAACGGAGAAGACAACATCGGAAGAGGCTTCCAATAATCCGCGTGCAACAGTGGATGCAGCCTATGATTTGATCCTGAGTGACTTGCAGCAGGCAGAAACATATCTGAGCGGATATACCCGTACTGATAAAACCCAGCCGAACCTGGCGGTTGTGTATGGTTTGTATGCCCGTACATATGCAAATCTGGCTTCTCGTGTGAAAACATCCGCTACCTATAAAGACGAAGCATCCTATTGGCAGAAATCCGGTGAATATGCAGATAAGGCTATTTCTGTAGCCGGTTGTACTCCATTGACGGAAGCAGAATGGACCGATCCGGTTAATGGCTTTAACAATCGTAACTCTCAGAATTCATGGATGTGGGCTACTTCTATTTCCGAAGGTAATACCACTGCTGCTACGGGAAACAATCAGTCATTCTCTTTTGCTATGATCTTCGGAACGGAAACGACTTTCAGTGTGTATGGTTGGCGTGTCGGTCGTTCACTCGATCGTAAATGGTACGAGCGCCTTTCGGATAACGACTTCCGTAAGAAATCATGGTTGGACCCCAGCTTTTTCTATGAATCGAAAAACCAGAAAGAGGGTGAGCCGTATTTAGTGGAGAGAGATGCTGATGGCAAGTTTATTAATAACAAATGGGCATTGAACGATGTAAGTACAAGTACTACTCAAAGCGATTGGAGTGATGATTATTCTGGATTCGGTCCTGATAAATATCAATATAAGTACAACAGTTCTGCCTCATGGATTCGTGCACGTATCAATTCGTCTAACGGTTTCCAGTCATGGCCGTGGTTGTATGTAAATATGAAATTCCGTCCGCATAATGGAGACTATCGTACTCATACTGTCGGTGGTGCAGTCGATTATCCGATCATGCGTATCGAGGAAATGTATTACTTGAAAGCAGAGGCAGCACTTCATACATCGGGAGTACCTGCGGCAGCAAAAGCATTGGAGGATATTGTGAAAACACGTAACTCCGCTTATACCTGTACAGCAACTACTGCCGACGCATTCCTGGATGAATATGTTTTCCAGAAAGGTATCGAATTCTGGGGTGAGGGAATTAATTATTTTGATGCTAAACGTTTGGAAGTTGGTATCCACCGTGCTTACAAAGGTTCCAACTGTGAACGTTATCAGCACTGTATTGATATGGATGGTGCCTATGTAGGTTGGACTCCGGGCTGGAACCAGGCTGAATTGAATGCTAATCCTGCCATCTTCCATTATAATAATCCGTATACGAATCCGACGACTTATTATGTGTTTAAGTCTAATGATGAGCTTAGGTCGTATTATGGTACCGAAATCACTGAATAAGAAGGATTATTTGAAATAGTAGAAAGGTATGTCGCGGTTGTCGGCATACCTTTTTTGTTTGAATTATCCTTGTTCTTTTGTGCGGTAGGCCAGTGCGTACATTCGCATTTGCTTGACCATAGCCACCAGGCCGTTTGAGCGGGTAGGGGAAAGGTGCTCCTTCAATCCGATCTGCTCAATGAAATAAAGATCGGTATCCAGAATCTCCTGCGGAGTATGGCCGGACAGGACGTTGATCAGTAAGGATACGATACCTTTTACAATCACAGCGTCGCTTTCGCCTTTGAATATAATTTTGCCGTCCTCGTAGTCTGCCTGAAGCCATACACGGCTCTGGCAACCTTCGATCAGGTTACTTTCTGTTTTATACTTTTCTTCCAGCGGGGGAAGTGAGTTGCCTAAATCGATCAGCAACGCATACTTGTCCATCCAGTCGTCGAAGGCTGAGAACTCTTCAATAACGTTATCCTGAAGTTCGTTGATAGTCATTGTTTGTATTATTTCTTTTGTCGGTTATATACTACTTCCAGTACCGTTTGCCCTACCGCTTTAAGGGTTTCGCGGTCGATATTTTCCATATTGTCCTTTTGTGTATGCCAGTACCAACCGAAACCGCTTTTGCTGTCAGGGTCGTAGTTGATAATGTCGATACAAGGGATATTGCGTCCTTTGATCACATATTCGTGATCGTCGGTGATGGCGCCGCCTGTGGCATTAA
Organism: Parabacteroides sp. ASF519; assembly: GCF_000364265.2. NCBI lineage: Bacteria > Pseudomonadati > Bacteroidota > Bacteroidia > Bacteroidales > Tannerellaceae > Parabacteroides > Parabacteroides sp. ASF519. Next base: position 1,586,178 of record NZ_AQFV02000006.1, read on the forward strand.
TGAAATACCTACCATATCCGAGGTTGCGTGCCGTGCTCCATACCATTTCCACAATGTTGCCAGCCTTGCTCAAGGAAGTCTGTTCCTTGAAGAAAGTGGCGTTTTTAGCTCCGACCATATCCAGCAGGATACCGAAGTCGGCGCGGTAATTGGGTACGTGCGGATTCTTTGCCCAGAACTGGGTACCCAGACACCAGGTGTCGGGTTTATAATCGTCTACAAACTCCGGAGTACCGTAATCTTCCGCATCGAAGAAGATGATGTCGATACCTACTCCGGGATCTTTTTGCCCGATCTGCCTGGCTATTTCAAGCAAGGCTCCTACACCGCTGGCTCCATCGTCGGCTCCGTCGATCGCTTTACGATGATTGGCCGGATCGGGATCATGATCGGAATAAGGACGCGAATCCCAATGGGCGAAGAGCAGGATGCGTTTATTGTTTTCCGGGTTGAAAGAGCCGATGATGTTTTTGGCTTCCAGTCCGGTATTGTCGTAGGCGGTAAGCATGGCTTCCTGTTCGTATACTTTGGCCCCGAAACGTTTCAGTTCGGAGGCGAGATAGTTGCCGCATGCTTTATGGGCATCGGTGTTCGGTACGCGCGGGCCGAATTTTACCTGGTTTTCAACAAAAACATAGGCGCTGTCGGCATTGAAAGAAGGCGTTGTTGTCATTGGCGTCTGGCTGACTGTCGTTACTTCCTGTTGCTGGTTCTTTGCCTGGCTACAGGCGAGCAATGAAAAAGCAAATAGAGCTATATACAAAACGTGCATCATATATCTGTTAGTATTTCTTTATTATCATCCGTTATAGGCCGACTGTACACGTGACATGACACGCAGCAGGTTGCCTCCCCATATCTTTGCAATATCATTCTCCTTGTAGCCGTCTTTCAGAAGGCGCAGGGTGATATTGATCAGTTCGTTGCTTGCACGGCATCCGATCAGTTCGCCGTCGCCGTCGAAATCGGAGCCAATGCCCACGTGGTTGATACCGATCAGGTCCGCTATATGATTAATGTGGCGTATGGCATCGGTAAGCGATGCTTTTTCAGCATCTTCATTGATAAAGCCTTTATAAAGGCATACTTGTACTACGCCTTGTTTTTCGGCCAGTGCTTTCAGTTGGTCATCCGTCAGATTACGCGGATGATTGCACAGGGCGCGTGCCGAAGAATGTGAAGCGATGATCGGTTGGGTGCTGATTTCCAACGCATCGTAGAAGGTACTTTCGGCAGCGTGCGACACATCTACCAGGATGCCCAACCGGTTCATTTCGGCAACCACTTCTTTTCCGAAAGGACTTAGTCCGCCCCATTCTGCATCTCCGCGGGCAGAGTCGCATATGTCGTTGCTCCCGTTGTGGCAAAGCGTGATATAGCTGACGCCCAGCTCTTTGAAACGGGCTATGTTTCGAATGTCTTTACCTATGGCATAACCGTTTTCCAAACCCAACATGATTGCTTTCTTGCCGGCATCTTTCGTTACCCATACTTCCTGTGAAGTCCGGGCGATGTTCATTCTGCCGCGGTTAATTTCCATTTGGCGATGAATCTCGTTCAACCGGTTCATGGCAAAATCGGTTGCCTGCTGCAATGATTCGTCATCCCGTTTGCCTTGCGGGATATAAGCGACCATGATCGCAGCGTCGACCATTCCTTCTTCCATCAGCGGCAGGTTAACTTTGCCTCCCTCTTTCAGTCCGATATTGAACTGGCCGGGGAAGATCATCGGTGTGTCCGTATGAGAATCGAGTATGACGTTCCGGCTATGGATGCGTTTGGCTTCCTTGAACAGGCGGGCCATTTCCACATGATGCCTGAACAGTTCGAGCATAAGTTCGTCGTCGTTGGCAGCCATTGCTTCGGGATGCCATTGCACACTGAAAATCTCTTTTTCGGGATGCTCCATGGCCTCGTTGATACCATCCGGGGCAACTGCCGTTTCTTTAAATTCGGGTGCGATATCTTTGACTGCCTGATGATGGAAAGAGTTGACGAATATATCCGGTTCTTTCTTTAATATATCGAACAGGCGCGAAGAAGTGTCAGTGATCCGTACGGAATGAGAAACCTGTTCGCGCGGCATTGTCTGGCTGTGCTTGAACAACCTGGCTTCGTGTTGCGAATGGATATCCTGATATATGGAACCGCCGAAGGCTACGTTGATAAGTTGATGGCCGCGGCAAATACCCATGACGGGTAACTGGCGGTTAGTTGCCAGCCTAAGCAAGATAAGATCGAACTCGTCGCGGAAAGTATCCACGTCCTGTAATTGCGGAACGGGTTCCTCCCCGACATAAAGTGGGTTGATATCTCCGCCGCCGCTCATCAGCAGTCCGTCCAGTCCGGATACGATTGCCGTAAGTGCTTCCATATCCGTAATGACAGGGATCAGCACCGGGGCTCCTCCTGCTTTCAGTACGGATTGCACATAGGTATCGGCTATACAGGAAAGTCCGTCTTTCCGGTTTGAAGATATTCCTATGCGGGGAGGTTGAAGTTTTTCTTTTTTCGGACTGAAATTGTCAACTTCCCTGAATAAGGCTTCTAAACTCGGACGACGGACTTGATAATTCATAACTATACTTTTTAATTGACAATTGAAATTGACAACTGACAATTATAGATAGTCGCTAATAAATTGTCAATTGTCTATTGTTAATTGTCCGCTGATTAAGCGTCAATATTTGCGTAAGTTGCATTCTCTTCAATAAACTCGCGGCGCGGACCTACTTCTTCACCCATTAACATGGCAAAGATCTGGTCTGCTTCTGCTGCGCTGTCGATCGTGATCTGCTTCAACGTACGGTTTTCAGGATTCATGGTTGTATCCCATAACTGGTGGTCGTTCATTTCTCCCAAACCTTTGTATCGTTGTGTATGGATCTGGTTCTCGTTACCTCCACCATATTTATCGATGAATGCCTGGCGTTGTTGCTCTGTCCAGCAGTATTCTTCTACTTTACCTTTCTTACAGAGGTAAAGGGGAGGAGTAGCCAGGTAAACATATCCGTTTTCGATCAAGGAACGCATTCTGCGGAAGAAGAAAGTAAGAATCAATGTGGCAATGTGGCTTCCGTCCACGTCGGCATCGGTCATGATGATAACCTTGTGGTAGCGGAGCTTGCTCAGGTTCAATTCCTTCGGATCTTCCTCTGTACCGATAGTAACACCCATTGCACGGAAGATGTTCTGGATTTCTTCACTTTCGAACACTTTGTGGTCCATCGCCTTTTCTACGTTCAGGATCTTACCACGAAGCGGCAGGATAGCCTGGAACACACGGTCGCGGCCCTGTTTAGCCGTACCACCTGCCGAGTCCCCTTCGACCAGGAATAATTCGCAGATAGCAGCGTCTTTCGAAGAACAGTCGGCCAGTTTACCGGGCAGACCGCCACCGGTCATCGGTGATTTGCGCTGAACCAGTTCACGTGCTTTACGGGCAGCCTGACGTGCCTGTGCGGCCAGAACGACCTTGTCGACGATGATTTTTGCTTCTTTCGGATGTTCTTCCAGATAATAACCCAATGCTTCTCCGATGGCCTGGTCTACGGCACCGGTCACTTCACTGTTACCCAGTTTTGTTTTTGTCTGTCCTTCAAACTGCGGTTCGGCCACCTTGATAGAGATAACGGCTGTCAGACCTTCGCGGAAGTCATCGCCCTGGATCTCTACTTTTGCTTTTTCCAGCAACTTGGAGTCTTCAGCATATTTCTTCAGTGTACGTGTCAGACCACGACGGAAACCGGCGAGGTGTGTACCACCTTCAATTGTATTAATATCATTTACATAGGAGAACACGCTTTCGTTGAAAGATGTGTTGTATGTCATGGCTACTTCAACAGGAATACCCTGCTTTTCTGTAACGATATGGATAACGTCAGGAATCAGGGATTCTTTGGAACGGTCTACGTAACGGACGAATTCTTTCAATCCTTCTTCCGAGCGGAACAGTTCCGATTTAAAGGAACCGTCTTCTTTTATTACGCGTTTGTCAGTCAGTGTCAGACTGATACCGGCGTTCAGGAATGCTAGTTCGCGTAAACGGGTAGCCAATATTTCATATTTATATTCCAAAACCGTAAAGATACTGCCGTCCGGTTTGAAAGAGATAGTTGTTCCGGTCGTATCGGCTGTACCGACAACTTCCACGTCGTGCAACGGTTTACCGCAGGAAAATTCCTGCATATGGATTTTACCTTCACGGCGGACTTCTGCTTTCAGATAAGTGGAAAGTGCGTTCACACAGGAAACACCCACGCCATGCAGACCTCCGGATACCTTATAAGTACCTTTGTCAAATTTACCACCGGCGTGTAGAACGGTTAATACTACTTCCAGGGCTGATTTGCCTTCTTTCTCATGAATACCTACCGGTATACCACGGCCGTCGTCCGTTACTGTGATAGAGTTATCTTCGTTTATAACTACGTCGATCTGGGAACAAAATCCGGCTAGTGCTTCGTCAATAGAGTTGTCAACAACTTCATACACCAAATGGTGTAGACCTTTTTCGCTGATATCGCCAATATACATGGCAGGTCTTTTTCGTACTGCTTCTAACCCTTCAAGTACCTGAATACTGTCCGCAGAGTATTCCCCGGAAGTATTCTTCATTTCTTCACTCATGAGTTTCTATCCTTTAAAATCACTAAATTTCTATATATCTAAAAATGCTAACAAATGTAGTGAAAATAATTGACTTAGATGGTACAAATGTAGTGAAAATAGCAAAAAAAGCAGGGCGGAGAAAGCGTGACGGGAGGTATAAAAACAAAGCAGTCGAATCACAATTGATCCGACTGCTTCTGTAAAGTAGCCCATAGGGGAATCGAACCCCTCTTTCAAGAATGAAAATCTTGCGTCCTAACCGATAGACGAATGGGCCGAAATATCCTTATGCAAGCTTGTTAACGTGCTTTGTCAATTTGGATTTCAGGTTGCCAGCTTTATTCTTGTGAATAACGTTTTTCTTAGCAAGCTTATCCAACATAGAGCACACTTTCGGTAACAGAGCCTGAGCTTCGTTTTTGTCTTCAGTAGCACGCAAAACACGCATTGCATTTCTAGCAGTTTTTGCATAGTATCTGTTATGTAAACGTCTTGCGTTGGTCTGTCTGATCCTTTTGATTGATGACTTGTGATTTGCCATTTCTTAGCTATTCTTTATTGAATTTTTAATCTTGTTTATTGTAGCCCATAGGGGAATCGAACCCCTCTTTCAAGAATGAAAATCTTGCGTCCTAACCGATAGACGAATGGGCCATCATGTCAAAGTTCTCACTTTCAGCGCTCTGGGGTTGTTGATTTCCCGATTGCGAGTGCAAAGATAGATGTTCTCCCTGAACTACCAAAACATTTCAATGGAAAATTTAATAGATATTCTTGTTTTAACTTCTATTTAGAACTTATGTCTTGTAAATGTATTTCGAGAGCCTTGACGGAAATGTTTATTTCCCAGATACATACGCATAGGGAAGCGGCCAGTAGCAGCAGTGCGACACCGAATATCCAGGCGGCAATGATTTGCCATGAAATATAGATAAAGAACATGGAAATTACGCAAAGGAGCAGACTGAGTATCCCGAGTATCTGCATCGAACGGGTCAGGTAAAGCCGTTTGCGGAGGTTTGCAATCTGTGCAATATCTTTCGGATCGTGTGTCTGCTGGTGTTTTTCTTTCAATGTGCGGACCACGCTGGCGTACGACAGGAAACGGTTGGTGTAGGCCAGTAATATTAATGATATGGCTGAAAACAAAAGCGACGGGGTAGTAAGATCTAACATAACTCAAATGTATTTATAGTATTATAACCTGCAAATATCGTAAATAGTTTGTTGTTTTGTATCTTTGTATCCGATAAAGAACGGAAGATATGTTATGTAAAACACGCGGGATCGTCCTGCATGCCATCCCCTATAACGATAAGTACTCTATTATATATATGTATACGGAGGCGTTCGGTCGTACTTCTTATCTGGTGGCGCGCAGTCGTGGAAAGAAGTCGCCTGTTTCCAGGGCGCTGTTTATGCCCCTTTCGGTTTTAGAGATGGAGGTGGAGCATCTGAATAAGCGTGACCTGCACCGGATTCGTGAGACGAAGTTGTGTTATCCGCTGACTGAAGTCTTTTGTAATCCGGTCAAGAATGTGCTGGCGCTTTTCCTGGCGGAAGTATTGTTCCGGGTAGTAAAGGATACGGAGCCTGACCAGCGACTGTTCGATTATTTATATGAATCCATCCACTTGTTAGAGTATGCCGATAAGGGAGTGGCAAATTTCCATCTGGTGTTCCTGCTCCGCCTGCTTCATTATATGGGGATTTATCCGAATGCCGATTCGTATTCGACGGGTTGTTATTTCGATATGCAGAACGGTGTCTTTGTGGATCGCATTCCCATGCACCGGCATTATCTGAACCGGGAAGAGAGTCAGGTCTTTGCCCGCCTCTTGAAAATCAGCTTTGAGAATATGTCGTTGTATTCTTTTTCCCGTCAGGATAGGGTCGGAGTTATCAATCGTATCGTTGAATATTATCGCCTGCATTTGCCGGACTTTCCGGAAATAAAATCCCTCTCCGTTATGCAAAGTCTCTTTGATTGATCAGATTACTGCCTGAATACTTGCCAGTTTGCAGAAAAGATTATACTTTTGCCCCCACTTTATATAAAGTTGCCCCTGTAGTTCAACGGATAGAATAGATGTTTCCTAAACATTAGATAGCAGTTCGATTCTGCTCGGGGGTACAAAAGACCATACTTTTAGGAAGTATGGCCTTTTTTGTTTTCTTTATTCAATCCGAGTGTCGTTTTTGCATTGAGGGGTGAAACGACGGAATGTCCCAGTTGACTTTCTAGTTGTTCACGGGCAACTTGGGCAACTTTTCCTCCCTGGTGTGCTATGTTTGCATGTTCCTGAAATTCTTTGGGGTCCTTTTCTTTTGACAAATCTGTTGTTGCCGCTTCTGCTAGCATATTGAGAACAAGTTCCGTATTTGTCATATTATCCCGTAGATTCTCTTTTTTCAATCCTTTGAATTGTTTGTACTCTTTGGCTGTTTTTCCTGCCCACGTTTTATAGATAATATCAGTAAGTGTTGCGAATTGTATGCCTTCCTGTAAATTGTGTTTCTTCCATTCATCGGTTAGGTCCTTGCGGATTTCGATGGATTTTAATCGTTGGTTTATCCAGCTATCGGAATATCCGAGACGTTTATAATCCATCATAGCTTGTTCGATGGATAGTTCCGGGTCCTGCATCTGATCTAATCGTTCTTTGGCAATCTGGGCTATCCAAAGTTTGAATGGTTCGGCTTTGGGAGAAGGTATAGATTGGATAAGGCGAAAAAGTTGTTCGGTAGTCGCTACATCTGTCAATCTCATTTTACCATCAAGTGAAGGCATTTTCAACTGGCTACAATTTGTAGCCGTTTCATTGCCTTCTTTTCTAAGCCTTGTCTTTAATACGCTCCAATACTTGCGGGGATTATCACTTTCCGTTAGGACTGCTATCACATCGATTATTGAAAAGTACCATTCTTCAGTTTCGTCATCCCAGAGGGTGCGGACTTTCTTTTCCTCAAAAATTTTGATTGCTTCTTTTTTTGTCATAGTCTGTTTTGTAAGTGGTTGCTAAATGGTATATTTATTTATGTGGACAAAAATAGATTAAATAATTCATATAGTAAAGAAATTGTGAATTAAAATATAGAAGGACCATACTTGTAAATATGCTTGTACAGTCCTTCTCTCACTTAACCAGTAATGAAAATCCATCCCGGATTTTCTCCCTTTTATTGATATAAATTTAAACGCATTCCTGTAAGCAGTTCTCCTACTGTAAATGAACCGGTATAACCGTAACAGGTTATTGTGACCGTATCCGAAAGTTTGTTGCCGGATTTTACGGTGATGTTATACATACTACTCCTGTTGGTTGTGAAATTATTGATAATACTAGTGTTGGATGATGTTGCGGAACGACTCTGGAGTGTGTATGTCAGTCCGTTATAGACGGCACGCAATTCTCCCGAAACACCGATATTGGCAGCCAAGTAATTGTCAACCGCAATAGTTGCATTGCTGAATCCCGGAACACTGATGACTATTTGTTCACGGCTGTCAGGCTGGACCGATTTGAACTGAACGGTCTGCTCTCCGGTTGGTGCCGTCTTGTAAGTATAGCTATACCCACCGTTTACGGCATTCCAGCCTGCCTGAGACGTAGTCAAATTCTTTGTTGCAATAAATACAATCAGCGGATATGTCGGAGGATAATCCGGATATTCGGGAATGGTAAATTTGAGGGTGGCAGAATTGCCTGTTCCATAGGTTACCATGTTATTTCCATTGACAGATACTCCTTCAAACTGACGCGATATCAGTTTGACTTCAGCCGTTTTGAAATAGTCGTTCTCTATCGTTATTGTCTCGTTGCTGTTGTCCAGGCTTGTTTTAAAACTCAGTTCTTTAATGCCGGGGCTGTATACCCAGTATACATATTTATAGACGCCGTCCTCGAATGCTATTTCCAGGTTCTTGTTCGGCTCTACCGGATACAAGTACTTTGTCGTCACTTCGCATTTCAAAGGATACAGATAGTTTGGAATAACATCCGGTATGCGGAATGATAAAGTCATATCCTGATCTTTGCCGGTATATAATTCAGGAGATAAGGCGGCCGGGTCGAAACTATATAATGTACTGGAAGTAACAGTGATTATACGGGAGAGTTCCCCCGCCTTCACCAATAGGGTCGCTTCATTTTGGCCGGCTGAAACTTTGGCGACACGGGCTGTGATATTCCCGTTACCGTCGTACGACAGGCTGCTGATGATACTACCTCTGTCTTCCTGTACCGAGACACTGATCTTGCTATCGTTCAGCACTTCGTTTTCCGTATAATGTGCTGCAACGTTCAGCGTGCCACCCTGTGTGAACAGGAAATTCAGCCTGCTTACCGTCAGCCGGTTATTGTCGCTGTCGGAGATAGAGGGTGAATCCTTGAAGACTTCGGCATAGATGTTATTGGATACTTCCGAATTTTTGGCATCCGCAAAAGTCGTACTACCATTAGCCTGGTCACTGAATGAATTGATTATGACTTTATACTGAAAGTTTCTGACGATCGTATAAGGTTTTTTATCGGTGTCCAGGAACTGTATTTTGTAATACAGTTCCGGACCTCCTCCTTCCAGGTGGCCTTTGATAATAAGATAAGACTGGTCATTGAAGTAGTTAGGATTCTCGAACATATATTTGGCTTCCAGGTTGCAGTCCGCATCGCTCTGGCTTGTTTTAGAGAGCGTACCCGGAGGCAACGTGGTGGCATTATCCTGTATGATGAACGGGTTTGGAGTCATCTCCGGCATAAACGGCACAACAGTACCGCTGGTTGCCATATTGCCGAGCGCATAACCGGTAACCGTAAAGTTGGATGCTTCGTTTTGCACCGTCACTTTGGCCTGATTACGGAAAAGTGTCACGGATAAAGAAGAAGAAGTAACTTCGCTTCTTCCCCAGAAAACCATTTTATTGCCATATAAAGAAGGCATTACTTCCTTTTCATCTTTTTGCAGGGAAGCATTGTCGTTGAAGGAAGACCAGTTGTCGTAGTTGGCTACCACATGGATGATCCCTGTTTCTTCGGGTACTTCTGCTTTAAAAGAACCGCTGCCTACACCGTCTGCCTCCCCGCTGTTCAGTTCGGTTGCCTGAACACGTTCAAGGAACAGTCCGTTCCGGTCGAACGCCAGCAACCAGACATCCGAGAGGTTGTTTTCGAAAGAGGCCGCACGTGTGGCAATCCTATATTCCGGGATGTTTACCGATACCCGCAAAAGCTCTTTGCCCGGTTTCGTTGCTTTCTCCACTTCAAGTTCATTCTGACAGGCGAACAATGCAAGTGAAGCCATTAAATATATGATAACATTTTTCATAACATTTCTATTTTAGAATTTAACATCCCTGACACAACGAACTGACGAGTGCAGTGCATTGAAAGAATTTGTATTACCCACTCTGGGGTCCATGAACTGTACGGCAGAACTGGCCCTGGCACTCCAGTACCAGCTACCTTCCAAGATCTTTTTTACTTCTGCCACCTTGATATTCTGAAGTACATCGATCAGATAGACCTCAGCCAGGGTAGGCATACGCCAATCCGAATACCTTTCATTGGTGGTGGCATCGTTTTCCACATATGCTGCGCATTTATCCCTTGAGTTCGTATAGCTGTCTGCCGTTGTCACCCCGTGCTGGGATGCCAGCATAAGACGTGGCGATATACGGCGGTTGTTTTCTTCCGTATCGATGGTCTGGCCCTCGCTGTCTGTCAGCGGATTTCCTAATACGGCATTGTTTCTGATGTATTCCGCATATGATTTACCTAATGCAGGATTGGCTGCATAATGGGTGTATCCGCTTCCGAAATCTTCGTCAAACTCATCCGGATCGGGTAGGGAAGAGAAGTCGGCAACGAAAGAACCGATCACGAACATCTTATTATTGTTCTGCCCCTGGCTACCGTCCGGTGCGTCGGCGGAAATATCAGAGCCTATATATAAGGCGGGATATTGTAAAACCGTTACTTTCTGTGTCAGACCTACGCCGTTTTTTACGATGAAAGTGATCTCTTTGGCAACGAAGTTTTCAGGTAATGCGCTGACTATGATGATATCACCGGTTTTTACATTATGCGAATAGTTGATAAAAACTCCTTCACTGCCGTTTACGATCTCCTTGCCATTGACAGCTATATCAGATACTTCGACATCCGGTGTGGATGACTGGAACGTGGTTGTAAATTTAGTGCTGTTAGGTAACTTTATATTTGTATCCTCTACATAGATAAAGTTGAAACCTTCCACTGCAACGATCACCTCTTTGGTTGTCCAGTCTTTTATCACATAATTGGCACTGATCTCGATTGCAGTCTCAGGAGTGGGTGATCCCGGCTGGTCTACCAGAACTGTTATGTCGTACAGGTGGTTGCGTTCTAATCTGTATATTGCATTACGTTCAGCCTCCTGTTCTTCGGATGGATTTGCCGTATCATCGGCCGGAATACGGAAGTTGACAGGCACTTTATAATAGTTCTGTGCATACTCCTTGCCATCAGGGCCTGTTGCCGGGATGTTGACTATCAGATAGGTTTCATTCTGTTTCTTCAGGCTCCAGTCGTTCGGATAGGAATAGACAACAATTTTATCTGTTCCCGTACCGGGGGTAATACCGGTAAAACCGGACATACTTTGTAACTGAGGAACAACCGGATTACCGTTTTCCAGTACGGAGGTATTTGTTGCGTACTGGAACAGCTTTTTGCTGATGGTTCCGCCGGCGAAAGCCGAGAAGCTGTTCGTATAGGCTGTCGATACCCTGATTTTTGATGCTGCCCGTTTCAGTGAGACTGCAATTTCCTTGTTAACGACACGTCCGTCATTCAGGATATTGGCGGCAGTACCGTCCATCAGAAAACTGTCCTGTATTTTATCGGGGTTCAATGATGATACATTCAATGCCTTCAGGTCTGAGCGGCTAAGTCCGTCAGCCGGTATGCTCCCGGAATAGTTGGATACCACATAAGTATTATAAGTTGCATTCTGGACAAACTGATCCTGCGTAGCATGCAGTGTTGCGGTATATTCCCCGCTTCCTGTCTGCTCCGGAGAAGGGGTGATATGCTCGTAGAAAGAACAAGTTTCCTGATCTTCCCTGTAAATGAAAACGTCCAGTGTCTTGATCAGGTTTTCATTCAGATCATTTTCTCCAACTTCCGTATCGGCCCGGGTGACGGCCGGTTGCGACAGGGATAGCCGGAGGGCTATCTTGCCGGAACCGGATACAGCCTCCGGCTGGTCCATCAGTTCCTCCTGGCTACAGGAAGAGAACAGCAGGACCAGTGCCGATATCAATTGAATGATGTAGATATTATTTCGTTTCATAACCCTTTTCTCCTTTTATTTATATTCTGTTTGTGTGATCAGAATATCCGTGTCGTTGTTACCCGGCAGCGCCCGCTGTCCGTTGCTGCGGACCGGATTGATCTTTAACTTTTGCCCTTCGGCGGTGATATAGAGATAGACTTTCCTTTCCTGGCTGTTCCAGGGTCTGGAAGCTCCTACCTTGATTTCATATGTATTGTCGCCGGCAATCCCTTTCGATATGGCAAGTTTGCCATTGGTAGAACCTTCCGTTCCGAAAGTAAACTCCAGGCCGTTTGTCAGTGTCGCTGTCCAGACAGCTCCGGCCGGGGCCGTCAGTTTGAAGTTATAACTGGCATACGATGTACTGTTCTGTGATTCACCGTTCAGCACATAAGGATACTGTACGATTCCTGTTGCTGCTTCCGTGTTATTGGCACTGAAGCTGTAATCTCCCTCATTAACCACATGGCCGATCTGTGAGGATGATTTCGTCCACGGCAAAGTGGTTGTTTTAAGTATCAGCAGATTATCCGGATTATCAAGCATCGCGATAATGCGGTAGACCGTGTTGCGTTTCAGACTGTACTTATCGGTTGTTTGTCCGTTGTCGGTGATGTACCCCTTATACCGGTGGCTCACCCCGTCTATGTCTGCTGTTATCAACAGGTAAGGAGTAACGTTTGGATCAGGGTCTGCCGATGCAGCAATATTCTGGTAACTGTAAAAAGATTCCGTCGCATTGGCGGGAATAATTCCTGACATATCATCCGACATGACTCCCAGTACATTGTTGCTACTGATCGTTCTGAGGTCATTTTGAGTTTCGACCGGCGATACCATGATCGTATTCTGATATTCTCCCCGTGTATTGGTTATTTGGTTGACCAGTTCGATGGACTTTAAAATAACCGTGTTGTTCTCTAACCTTCTGCTTTTGAACATATATACATCCAGGCGGGCAACGAGTCTTTCCATTGGAATAGTGGCATCTGTCACAAGACCGTCGATTTGAACCACCTGTTTTCCGACCATCAATAGGTTTGTATCTTTAAACCCGTTCTTGTTCGATATAGTCATCGTTTCCAACTTCGGCAAGAGTTTGGAACCGTCGGGTATCATCGAATAAACTTTATCCTCGTCGTTGTAATTGCCGATGGCATAGATGATTTTATCCTGTGGTGAGACCTGAATTGACCGGGTTAACTCGTCCACGTATTGCGGAGTGATAACCGGGATTAATTCCGAGTATTCGCATACGCCGTTTTCCTTGTTGAATATGTAAAGTGCCAGGCTGGAGAATTTACCGTCGCCACCTTTTACCTGGTCATCCGCAGCTGCGCGGGTAGAGATGGTCAGGTTCAGCCGGGCATTCATTTCCAAGCTTGCCAGTTCGATCTCTTGCTCGTCGCTACAGGATGTAACCAGCAGGGCGACAATGAAGAATCCTATTGACGCTATATAATTGTTATACCTTTTCATATTGTTTGTGGGCTTATCCCAGGCCCGGTTTTATCACCTCTTCATCCCAGGGTAGAACTGTGACCGAGGTTCCATTGAAACGAAAACGGATTCCGACTGTGACTTCATTGATCCCGTCTACCGTGATCCGGTTGTCCTGCATAAAATCCTTCAGATTCAATGTGTATATTGTTTTGTTTGTCTTTTTACTGACTAAGTTGATATAGATACTGTTATTGTTGTTGAACCGCAATACGTTGAATCTCGATTTAAAACCGGAGGCGTTTCCTTCTTTCTGTACAACCGGCTTGTACGAAACATTCTCCGAAGAGAATGTTTTCACAAAGTCGACTGTAGGACTCAGGTTACCAACCTCGATTTCGATCGGAGATGTACCGTCAGCCATGGCCATTTCTTCCAGCCCGTCCAATTCTAAATACATCTTTATATGTGAACTACTGAAATAAACAGTATCTGTGCTTGAGGCATCCTGAAAAATCTCAATATCCCTGCTTCCAATGTACAGGCTATCATTAGTGGTAATTATTTCTTTTGTAAAATAGTGAGGGGCAGCAACCAAAGCTGTGTTTAATGCCGCAGCCTGATTGATCCGGGTATCGTTCTTGGTGTTACCCCAACCAACGACCCGGTATTTGCCGGCCGGGAGGTTGAGGGGAGTTCCCTGATTATTTCTTAAATCACCCTGATCTAGTCCAATCGTTTCTACAAGTGCTCCGTTTTCGCTATATACATACAGATCCACTTTTTCTATTTTTTCAGGGAAAATATCCTTTGTCCCGTCTCCGAAGTATCTGAAGATTAGATTTGTGTCGCAACTATCCAGGTCTTCTTTGATACAACCGGTCGTCAGGGCAACCAATAGCATAATGCTGAAATATTTAATTCGTTTCATATGTTCTGTATGTTGAAATGATGATGAAATCGGATATTATTGATCCAGGTCGAATCCTGGAGTGATAGATTCAACTGCCCAAGGCTCGATTGTTACCTTAACTAATACGTTAAACTGTATATTCTGCAGGTCGTTGTCCAGCATCGGGATCAACTCGACTTCCATATTGTAGATCGTACCGGCTTTAAAATCGGTGGCTGTCATTTCGGTATTCGTATCTTTGAAATACTTTACGATATTGGCGAAACGGACCGTGTTAATCAATGTCGGATTGAATACGTTTACATCAGTCGATGACAGACCTGCGATATTAAGGTCAGCCAGGTCGAGATGAATTTTAGGCAGCTGGTCGCCCGGGAAAATATTGAAAGCATAACTTTTGTTGGCCGGCAGTGTAAGAGGCAGGTCTTCATAACTACCACCTGTGTATTTGCTATAGCTGGCATATGCAGATGCATCTATGGACGAATTATTAAAGAGCCATTGGCCTTCCTTAATATTGTTTACTGAAGTTGTATTATCATACAATTCCGTAGCACTTGCCGGGTCCTGATAAACCGTATAGAAATTGTTCAGGTAGATGCCTTTCAACTTCGGATTAAAACCTGTCCAGCTTACTGTCGCTTTGTGCGAACTGCCACTGATCACGCGGGTGAATTCAAAGGATCCGCTGTCTTTGACTTTGATATTTGTAATTTGCAGACGGGCCACTACCGGCTTAATGGATACATTGGCTGTATAGGTCTGTCCGGTAGTCGGATCCGGGTCGACCGGTTCGCTTACGATTGGTGTAAGGTCGTCGTCAAAACCGAAGTACAAGACTTCAGAACCTTGCTGTTGAGCGAGTGTCGTATTGATCTTGTTGTCGGTAACGGCACTCCCCGGATTACCATAAACATATACTTTAGATACACTTTGCGGCACGTTGACAAATTTGAATCCTTTATCCGGACTAACCAGTTTATCCCAGTTTGAATCCGTAGTTGCATCTTTTGTGATGGTTTCCGATTTAACTACTGTGCCACTACCGTCTGCCAGATTGATAAGTATGCTGTTGACATTCATTGTATCGGCTGTCAGGAAACTTCCGGCTTCTGTCGATTTGGTTTTTACTCCTGATAATCCGGCTAATGATACGGATATAGATTTTGTTCCTTTATTGTCGGGAACGGGTGATTCGTCGTCTTCGCTACAAGCGAATAAAGTAGAAGCTGCGAATAATGCTATAAATAAATTTTTGATTTTCATAACTCTTTTGAAATTAATGATTAATACTCTGTGTGGAAGTCTTTCCTTCCTGCCTGTCATTAGTGGTCTCTTTTGCTCCGGCTAAGCATAAGTATGGCCGTACATATAAAAATATATGTATATTCTTTCTTAAATTTTTCTTATTGATATCTCCTTTCTATTTGAGGATGTAGATGAGGCTTACACCTGCTTTGGTAGGACCGAAGTAATTCTTATGGCCGTCTTTGAGCTTTGTCCCACATTTACCACAAGGATATTTATCATAATCCAGATAAGCGTAGCCTACACCGATGGTTGCTTCTATGCTTAGCCGTTTATTTAATATCCAATGGTAGCCGTATGAAACTCCGGCACCATACAGGTTTCCTTGATAACGATGGTCTTTCAGTCCTAGCATCTTGATGCCGCCAACGTTGTACTCGGCATAATGTGCATGAAGTCCGAAAAAGTGTCCGTTAAATCGTTCGCAAGTCCAGTAGCGCAGTTCGGGTTGAACCAGCCAGTGTTTGAGTTTCTTGCTGTCGGAAAATGTCCATGGATTGTAATTTCCCGACAAGTCAAGTGTAAATTTATCGGATAGACCTATTTCAAACCCCAGGTTCGGAGTTGTAGTTGCCCAATATAATGCGTTTGTCTTGATAGCGTAAGCTGGTAAACTATTCTTATTATCTTTTACTTGTGCTGTTATGCTACTGACAAATGCATACATAATGCATATTATCAATATTCCTCTTTTCATCGTACTTTTACTCACTAATTATTAAAACTCTCTGAAGAATTCCCTTATCACGATAGACGTTTAATCGTCTGATTTTTACCCTATGAGATTCTTGTTCTCTTTATGAATTAAACAACTAAAATTCAGATAAGTTTTAGAAAGTATGTAGAATAAGAAATTTTGACATAACATTTAGTTTTGATGATACTATTTAAGGTTAAAAGGGCTCAAAAGTAACATAATCGTCGCCTAAATAACCGGATAGTTCATCGTAATATATATGTAGGTCGTCAAAGTAAATATAGTCTCCGTTAGAGTATTCCATATAAATTGTTCTGTAGTCGTCATCCCATTCCCACCAAAAAGTAGATTCCAATTCTTCATAGTCATCCGGAAATCTGAAATAGCGGGTGATAATTTCTTCGCCCCTGCCGTCAGAATGGAAAATAAGCCGTTGTGTGCAATAGAAATTATCAATGTCTGTATACTCGTCAAACCAGCCAGAGCCATTGCATAAAATATACTCCGGATCTTCTATGGGATCAAGCGGCTTATCCTCGCAACTATTGAATCCGCAAAGGATGGTAAGTAAAAAGATGAGACTGAGTATGTTTTTCTTTTTCATAACGGTTACTTTTGTTGAGTACAAAGATACTCTTTGTTTTTACGAGGTTGTGTCAAAACGCTGGCACAACCTTTTTTTATGCACAAAGCCCAGACTTTCACAAGCCCAGGCTTTGTTATTACCCAAAGTTTTTGTATCTTTAGGCATAAAGTTTTTCATTATGGCAAAGTTACATTTTCGTCCTTACATTCCCAACCAAACAGTTCTTTTTCCCGGAAGAATTGATGAAAACATAGCAGCGAATGATCCGGTTCGCATAGTTAATACAGTTGTTGATAATCTCAATCTTGACAATTTCAAGAAGCTTTATAAAGCAACCGGTCGTTGTCCTTATCATCCTAAAATGATGCTTAAGGTGATTATCTACGCCTACATGAACAATATCTATTCGTGCCGCAAAATAGAGAAGCTTCTCCTACGTGACATTCATTATATCTGGCTTTCCGGTAATGAACATCCGGATTTTATTACCATCAACCGTTTCCGTAATCGTGTAAAAGAAGAGATAAATAATGTATTCACGCAGTTGGTTCTTGTCCTTGTCGACAAAGGTTTCATCAGCCTTGACGTAGAGTATATCGACGGTACCAAGATTGAGTCCAGAGCCAACAAATATACTTTTGTCTGGCGCAAGACAGTCGAAAAGAACCGTACAAAGCTGATGGATAAGATCCGCATTCTCCTGGAGCAGGTGGATGAAGCCATAGCCCAAGAGAACTCCACCAAAGACACACCCGTAGAGTTCACTCCCGCCATGCTCTCAGATATAGTGAATGAACTTAAAGAGGTGCTGGAACACCAGCCTGTAACAAAGGACAAGGAACAAAAGAAAGTCATCCGGGAAAAGAAGAAACAAGTCCGGGAACTTGAGGAACACCGTGACAAGTTGATGGAATACGACAACCATCTTGACACTCTTGGAGAACGCAACTCCTATTCCAAGACCGATCCTGATGCCACCTTCATGCGCATGAAAGAAGACGCCATGAGAAACGGGCAGACCAAGCCCGGATATAATCTGCAAATAGGTACCCAGAACCAATTCCTCATAGACTTCCGACTGTTTCCCAATCCAACCGATACACTGACCCTCATACCTTTCTTCCACTCCTTTGAGCAACGCTATAACCGCTTACCGACTGTCGGTGTGGCAGATTCCGGTTACGGCTCGGAAGAAAATTACCGATTCATGCAAGATAATGGGATAGAAGCCTTTGTCAAGTACAACTACTTCCATAAAGAACAGCGTCCCCGTTATACCCCCAATCCATTCCATGCGGAGAGTCTCCATTACAATGCGGAAGAGGATTATTACGTTTGTCCTATGGGGCAGCACATGAACCGTATAGGAACCAGGAGTGACAAAACAGCTAGCGGATACATCACCGAAAGTGCCCGGTATAAAGCACAAAGATGTGAAGGGTGTCCTTTACGTGGTAGTTGCTTTAAAGCCCGGGGGAACCGTATTATAGAAGTCAACCACCGATTAAACCAATACAAACGGCTGGCACGGGAAAGGTTACTCTCGAAAGAAGGCTTCAGGCATAGGGGAAGGCGATGTATAGAACCGGAAGCAGTTTTTGGACAAATGAAACACAACATGGCATACAAAAGGTTCCGGCATGTGGGAGAAGACAAGGTTACAATGGACTTTGCCTTCTTTGCTATAGCTTTTAATATCAAAAAGATGTGTACAAAACTATTAAAAGCAGGAAAGAGAAGGAGTACACACATTATATTTATCTTTATCAGACCACGTGTGGCTCAACATACGAGGAATATTAAGCCTTACCTAATTACTGAAGAAATAGTCGCATAGACAAAAAAAGAGGAACGACTATTTTTAAGATAAAAAAGGAGATGTGCCTTAGTTTTGACACACCCCCGTGTATGAAGTTATTCCGGCAATTCATTTTCTTCCGGTTCATCCCACTCGCCGTTGTTCCCGATGATCAGGTTGAAGGTGTTTTCTGTTTCATCCGGTTTGGGAGGCGTATATAAGATACCTGTGTAGCGGATTATTTTGTTGGCGATGGGAATAATATCGGTTACTGTCCGCTTTCGCAGTACCTGATTATCCGAACCGGTGGCCGTGAGCGTGACGGATATCTTTTCATCGCCTGTCGGAATAAAGGAATAAAAGGAATGGATTTTACCGGATTGTCCTTTTTCTTCCGTTTTGAATTCATAAGAGAAATCGTTGGGACCAGCAGATACGATCCCTTTTCCGGTCAGGATATCGAGCCGGTCGGGATGATTGCTGACTGCCAGTTCAAACCGGACGATATCTTCCGGAATCTTGTCGGCTGCCTTAAACTCTATCCGGCTGACAATCCGTTGCAGGTTTATATCGACGTTGGTTTCGTCTCTTTCTTTCAACTGGAGCTCCTGGCCATTATAGAATGAATCGGATAGTTCGTCAAAACTGAAAGCGTTTTCTGAAAATGTAGCTTTTTGTGACTGATGAGCCAGCAGGTAAATCTGATAATTGCCGGCAGGAAGCGTGTCGTAAACAATGCCGAAGTCCGGTTCTGTGTTCGCATGGTAAGTCCGGTGTTTTACCAACTCCGGCTGGTCACCGTCTTTGTAAACCAGATATTCGATGGCAGAACATAACTCTTTTAACTCTTTGTCTGGATTGTCTCCATCCGGAACAGTCGGTTCGGGCACCGTGTTAGGTGGCATACTGCGGGTAGAGGAGAACGGGAGTACCTCTTTTTGAAGTTGAACACTAAATTGTACAGGAAATAAATTCTTTACAATTTCAATTTCGTCCGAAGCCGGATCACTACAACCTGCCAGCCAAAACAGGCAGGCTACTGCACATAATTCTTTCTTTTTCATAGCAAGGAAAATGTTAATGATAAAATCTACACAAAGAAAATACTTATTTTGGAATTTAGAAAATATTAAGGAGGGAACTTGCAGATTATGAGCGGAACTTTTTTAGATTTGTAGAAAACAGACTCAATGTAATAACCTTAAAATTAAAAGAAATGGCACGTCCAGTAACATTATGTACCCTTCAATGGGGGGATTTACCCCTCGAAACAGTTTGTGAAAAAGCGAAAGCATTCGGATATGACGGATTGGAACTGGGTTTACCCAACCATCTGGATGTCCGGCGAACGGATCAGGCCTATTATGACGGCATAAAAGAATTGCTTGCCAAATATGACCTGCAACTTTATTGTATCTCTATCCATCTGATCAGCCAGGCGGTTTGCGATACTATCGACCAGCGGCATAAGGCGGTTCTGCCTGATTGTATCTGGGGCGACGGTGAACCGGAAGGTGTGCGTCAGCGTGCAGCCGAGTATATGGTGCAGACGGCGCGTGCGGCAAAAGCTTTAGGTATCGACACGGTTGCCGGATTTACCGGTAGTCCTATCTGGCATTGGCTTTATTCTTTCCCTCCCGTTACAGATCAGATGATTGAAGACGGTTATGCCGATTTCGCCCGTCGTTTTATCCCGATCATGGATGAATATCAGAAGTTAGGTATCCGTTATGGTCTGGAGGTGCATCCGACGGAAATAGCATTCGATACTTATTCTGCCCGTAAAGCGCTCGATGCGCTGAATAATCATCCGGCATTCGGGTTCAATTACGATCCGAGCCATATGGGATATCAGGGGGTAGATTATGTGGATTTCATTTATCAGTTCTCCGACCGCATTTTCCACGTACATATGAAAGATGTATACTGGAGTGATACTCCTAAGCAGATCGGTGTGTTCGGCGGCCATTCCACTTTCGGTGATTCCCGCCGTTTCTGGAATTTCCGTAGTATGGGACGCGGACGGATTTGTTTCGAAGAGATTATCCGTGCTCTGAACGATATCGGTTATCAGGGGCCGTTGTCGGTTGAGTGGGAAGACAGTGCGATGGACCGTGAACATGGTGCACGCGAATCCTGTCAGTTCGTTAAGCAGGTGGATTTCCAGCCTTCAGGGCATGCTTTCGACGCTTTTTTTGAAAAAAAATAGGATGCAAATGTGTCGTAACCGGGAAATCAAAATGAGAAAACCTTGTAACTACTAAAAAAATAAACGACTGACCCGTACGAGCCAGTCGCTTTAGCTAAAACCTTAACTATGAAAAATACGTCTTTTCGTAATTAAAATGTACTATAGTTTTTTTATAACAAATTATTCGGCTAAAAAATATGACCACTTTAGTTGTATCCTGAGGGGTAGTTACTCAATTTCCGGGCGGTCGCTTCCGCCGCCTTCCGGTGTTTCCTGCTCTTTGCCGATGCGTTCAAGGCTTACTTTTTCGATCATGGCGCGCAGCTTATCGCCGGGGGTGAAGATGATTTTCGGTTTACGGATCATGTTGGCTTGAAAATCTTTTTCTTCGACTGTTCCGGAACTACCGATCGACAACCGGAAATTACCTAGTCTTCCAAGTTGAACAACTTCGTTGCGGAGTAAAGCTTCTTCCATCGCACGAATCAGACCGAGAACAACCAGTGCCACGTCGCCGTCGCTCGCTGTGGAACGGTCGGCTATCAATTCACAGATGGAGTCGAAATCCATCATTCCGCTCACCGGAGCAGATGCGTAATAACGTTTCGCATCTGCCGTCGCTCCTTGGGTAAGGTCTTTTTTCAAGACCAGTTTGTACTTTACTGACATGCTGTTAAATGTTTAAGGGTTAGTGTAATAAGAACTTGTTTCTGAACTACATTGCAAAGATAATACAGGCTTTCCCCTTCATGGGAGGCTGCGGGATGGTGCGTAATGTTCAGTATGTATTTTTTATTTGATAAATATTCGTCTTTTGCGGAACAACGTATTGATATAATGCTTATATTGTGGTGTGTTAATATTATAATTTATAAATAATTATGGAAGACAAAAAAACAGAAGTTTCTCCCTGGAGGAGAGCCTATGGCGTAACGGAATTCGCCCAACTGTATTTTCCCGGTCACACGCCGGTCGTTGCCTATAAACGTATGTGGGAATGGATACGCACCTCCCGCGGACTGAAAGCCAAGCTGGAAGCTGTCGGATGGGTGAAATTTCAGAAACTATATACTCCAAAACAGGTTGCCGTCCTGATGGAACACCTGGGCGAACCCTGAGCATGTTAAATTAAAAAACAGTTCTAATGAACTTGAATCAAAAACAAACCGTTGAATGTACGTTGTATTTCTCGGCATTCGACACGCAAACGTTGATGTTAACCACCCTCGAACGCTACATTGCTGACGTCAGAAGCGGAAAACACAAAAAAGCGGTAGAAAAAGTGCAAGCCTATTTAGCTGCCAGTGAAAATGAAAAAGCCGAAGCCGGTAAGAAGATACTTCCTCTGCTGGTACCCGGCGGAGCGATGGCCGGAGGCCGTAAACTCGAACATATGGTTCGTTACTCCGGTTGCATCTGCTTTGATCTTGATGATGTGCTGTTGCCACCTGAGCAAATTCTCAGCCAGGCTGCGCAACTCGGTTATGTGAAAGCCGGGCATATCAGTCCTTCCCATACGGGAAACAAACTCTTCGTGCTGGTGGACAGCGATCAGGAACATCATCTGCAAGCATTCGAACAGGTGCGGGCGATGATCGAGAACGACCTCCCCGGTGTAACGGTGGATATCTCCGGCAAGGATGCCAACCGCGGTTGCTTTGCCAGCTATGATCCGGATGCTTTTTATAAAGAGGTGGCCGAAGTGGTACATGTCCCGCAGGAAACGGTGCCGGTGGCGAAAAAGGCTCCGGCTGTCCGTGCGTCGTCCTATCCGGACAATTCGCTGTCCAACTACATTGACAAATTTGAAGCAAACAATCCTTTTGCCGGTGGCGGCCGTCATAGCTTCGTGCTCAAATTGGCTTCGGCCTTGAACAGTGCGGGGTTCGACGAAAATGAAGTGATGGCCGAATGCCTGCGCCGTTATGTGGAACCGGGCTTTGCGGAGAAGGAAATCCGGGGCATCGTCGCAGACGTGTACCGCCGTTATCGCTCGTCGCACGGCAGCAATCCCTGGTGCCCTCCGACGGCTTCCACTGGACAAAAGAGTCTCACGAGTGTCACGAGTCTCACCCCCATTTCTGAAAATCCGACTACAGAGGGTGATTCGCCTCTAGGCTTTGATATTGATCCGGATGAAGTCGGTTTGCCTCACTTCGACAGAGCGATTTTGGAGCGTTGCCCCGGACTGATTAGTGAGATTCTGAAGGTGGCTACCGACGACCGCGAATACGACTTGTTGCTCCTCTCTTCGTTGACCGTACTGAGCACCATCATGCCCGGTGTCAGCGGCATGTTGAAGAATCAATTGTATAAACCGCCTTTCTATACCTTGATCGTCGGTCCTTCCGGAAGTGGCAAAGGGAGCATCAATGTGGTCCGTAAGTTGGCTGATCCCTGGCAAAACTATGTATACGACGTTTCGAAAGCGCAAGTGAAGGAATATGAGGAGAAAAGAGAGGCATCAGACAACTACAAGGCGCAGGTACGTGCCGCGAAAGGTAAGAAGCCGGCCGGCCCTCCTGTCGAAGAGCCGGAGCTGGTTCGTCAGAAGCACCTGCACATGAGTGGTTACACGACGACGGCGCGTATGATCGAACAGTTGGATGTGAATAGCCCTTATGCTTCGTTTTTGTATGAGACGGAACTCGAGTCGGTCAATAATACCATTGCGCAAGAGTTCGGAGGGTATAGTTACGTCTTGAACCAAGCATTCCAGCATGAACGGATCAGCTGTTCGTCGAAGACCAACGGGACTTCTTATATCGAATTTCCTGAACTGGGTTTTCTGGCAACAGGTACTCCCGGCATGTTGACAAAGCTGATCCCTTCGACCGAGAGCGGGCTATATAGCCGCATGTTGATTTACCGCATTACCGGCCGTAGCGAATATCAACCGCTTACGTCGGCCGACGATACGCTTTGCAGCTTGCGTTATTTTGAAAGGCTGGGGCAACGAGTGCTTGACATGGCGGTACATTTGGAGAGTTCGCCTACTTTTGTCTCTTTTTCTGACAAGCAGCGTATAAAGACTAGATCGTTTCTTCGAACGTGAATATAATAATGTACGTGTATTTGGCAACAACGATATAGCCTCTGTCGTGTTGCGCCATCGCCTGATCGTTTTCCGCATGGCAATGACGTTGACGGGGATCCGTAAAGGTGAATCGCGGAATATGGACGGTAAAATCGAGATAGCGGACGACGATTTCGAGATCGCTTTTCATATCGGGAAATGCTGCCTGCGTCATTCGTTGCTGGTGAGCACTTCGTTGAAGCATAGCGACACGGAGCAGCATTACAAGTTGCCGGATGCGCAAGTTGACCTTTTCGAGGCCATGCCGGATGAGTTTAAAACGTCGGATATACTCGAGAAGGCTCGTGTCCGCGGAATTAGCCGTGCGAGTGTGTTCCGTATGTTGAAAAAGGCACAGGAGTATGGCCTAGTTCTTTTAGTATCAATCGGTTACTATCGGAAGACGGAAAAAGGCAAAAATGTCAAGAAATGAAAAAGGGGGGTGAGACTCGTGAGACTTTTGAGACTCATCGGTATTTCACGTTCTAAAAACGGCCTTTTTCAGAACGGGTAGTTATCGCTCCGAAAACGAGTAGGCATCGGGGTTCTGACGGGTAGGCATCCGTTGGAAAGGTATTAGGGAAAAACGTCTGTTTTACCGGATTCCAAAAGTGCTTATATCGGTTGAATATTAATCAGTAGATGGGGAAAAGTGAGTGACTAAAAAAAAGGTTCCTTTTTTCTCGCCAGCAAAATTACGACATTCTTTTAAACCACCAATCTTTTTCCGAATATTTTTTTCTTTTCTATGTCCTTTCTTATCAATACAATAACAAAGTTAGTACAAAAATCATCCTTTTTCATACGAAAGCAAAAGATGGGGAAAAACGTGACTAGAAAAAAGGAACGTTTAAACTCGTCATTTAACAATTTGTGACATTTTGACGTGTCCTACAGATAGAACTTTTATAACACTATTATTAATATTAAATTTATTGATTATGAACAAAAAGTTTTCTACTCTTTTGGTCAGTCTCCTGCTGGCCGGAGCTTGGACAACATTGGATGCAGCGGTTGTAAAGACTACTCCTGTTATTGGAGGAACTTATGCGATCGGAACAGGTGATGTTGCTGAGACTATGATGCTTTGGAATAGCGGTTTTAGCGTAAGTTCTGTAGCAGTTTCTGGAAATGCAAAATTCGTTTTAGAACAGGTTCCTGAAAAGGCTGGGCAGTTCTATATTAAGATGGTAGGTGATGAAAGTCAGTATCTGTGTAAGGACGCTGATGGCGGTAGTAATGATTATTTGAAATGGGCAGCTGATGGTAACAAGATCGTCTTTGAAATCAAGAATGGACAGATCGTAAATGCCAAAGGTTCTACCGACGGATTTAAGGATGAGCTTGCATTGTATGTAACGGCTGATAACAAAGTTCGTTTGGCTTATGATAAAGCAACAATCCCTGCTGATGCTAAATCGCTGGTTTATGTAGCTTACAACGAGGACGTTAAATTTGCTGGCGAAAACCTGCCTTTGCAGGCAACTATCACAGCTAACGAATACTATGTTATTGCTGCTGACGGTACCCATGTTTTGAAAGCTGATGGTACTACTGCTGCAATGGTTGCTGAAGCTGATTTGGATCAGGTACTGTGGGCAGTAACAACAGGTACAGCTGCTGACGGTAAAACTGTAACTTACAAATTCACAAACAAAGCTACTGGTAAGGTTTTGGTAATCGAAAACCGTGACAACTTCATTGTGGCTGGTTCTCCTGCTAGCTTCACACTGGGGGTAGGTGAAGGCCAGTTGCTGGATGCTGATCTTAAAGTAGGTACTGCTGTTAATTTCGGTATCTACAAATCACCGATCGTTAAACTGAACTCTGATAAGCTGAACGCCATGTTGAACGACGGTTTCAATATGACAATCAAGAGAGCTAAAGGTGATAACAAGACTATCGAAGGTGCTGAAGCATTCGCTGGTGACTTGGAGGCTGTACAGGAAGATGCTACTCGCTTCCAGTTGAAGAGCGGTGACAAATTTGTTGTCCTGAACAAGAAAGCTCTGTGGGGTGCTAACTTGGGTGCTCCTGATAACAGAGGTGCTAAGTTCGAATTGGTAAGCGAAACTGAATTGAAGGGCGCAAATAAGGCTAACTATCTGTCTTATTTCGAATTCACTCAATATGCAGGTGGTGCAGAAGATGTTATTGATTTAGTTTCTGTATTTGCTGCTAGTGACGCTGATGATGCATTCGGTAACCTCTTCGTTCAGACATTGGATGACAAAGCTGTTTTGACAACAAGTTATGCAAAAGATGCTGACGACGTGCTTACAGAAACATGGCCGTACATCACTTTGGGTGCTAACAACATCGTTAATCCGAAAGAATTCTTACAGGACAAATTTGCTGTAATCAAAGCGCTGAATGAAGAAGGTGCAGAAGATGATGAATTCTTGGCTGCAACATGCGAAGATAAATATATTTGGACTAAGACTGTAGCTAACGATTTGGAAAAACAGTGGGCTATTGCTTACAACGAAGAAACAGAAGTGTACACAATTGTAAACCGTGAAGACAAAGATGTTGAATTTACTATCGCTAAGAATGAATTGCGTGAAAATGGCGATAAAACTGATAACATCTATGTTTGGAAGGGTGGAGACTACGAAATCAAATTCGTGCCGGTAGATGACAGCAAACTATATTACAAATATCTGGCTGAAGATGCAGCAGAATTGAATGAAAAGTCATTCGAAATGTCTTTCTGGTCAAATGTATTCGAAGGCTATGCTAAGGTTGGTATGAATGATGCTAAAAATGCTATCGTTGGTACTTCTGTTGATGCAGTAGAATTTACAGCTACAAAGACTGGTGATTATGAAGTGAAATCATTGATCAACTATTACGAAGGTAATACATTGAAAAAGAAAGAACCGGTATTGAAAGCTCCGATTTACAAATTCAACGTTGGTGAAGGTTTCTTCAAGTTGGATGAGGACAATAAGGCTTCTTGGGCTGCAAATACAGGTACTGAGGTGGTTATCCGTAAGGCTGATAAACATTTCAATTTGGTTGAAGCAACTGCTACCGCTTTGAATGGTAAAGCTTATGTAGGAACAGACGATTCTTATATGTATCAGCAGGAATGTGTATATAGCGCAAACAAGAACACCTTGTTCGAAGTTAATGACAACAACCGTCCTGAATACCGTCGCTTGGGTGTAACAGTAAAAGATGGTTACAATGATATCGAAGGCGAACTGAACATCTTGAAGTTCTTCCGTACAAACGACGAAAATCAGTTCTTGTATGAAAACACTGGAAACCGCAACGCTCAGAATGGCGAAGCTTGCTTGAACTTCTTAGGTGAAACTAACTTGGCAGACAAACCTGCAAGTGCTCAGTTACCGTTCTTGGTAGATACTGCATACATCCGTAACAATACTCGTAAACCGTTGTATATGCTGGCTGTACGTAGCGAATATCAGGAAGCAGGTGAAGAGATTATCCCATGTCCGGTACCTGGTCACGGAACAAATTGCGAACACGCTACGAAAGTAAAGACTCCGGCTTACCGCACTGCTGACTATTTGGTAGCATTGGATGACTCAACAGATATCTATCCTCAGGCTAAATACCAGGGCGATGTTCGTCTGGCATTCGTACCGGCTAAGCACATTGCAGATACATTGGTTATCGAAAGCTCTAATGGTGCTAAAACTAACTGGTTTGCAAACGACTCTATCAAATTCTCTGATAGGAATGGCAAACAGATCGACAAAACTCCGGCTGCATTTGCATTCAAGTTGGTTGACCGCTCTGTTGATCCGGAAGGCGACAAGGCTGCATTTATCATCGAAAACCAGGATAAGAATGGAAACAAACGTTATGTACGTATCCACAACACAGTTCCTGTATTAGTTTCTGAAATTGATCAAGCAGCTGAATTTGAAGTAATGGCTGCTGCTGAAGGCGAAGCTCCGACAGCTAACGAAGGCGTAGAAACTACTACTGTTACAGTAATTGCAACAGACGGTGGTGTAATCGTTAAGGGTGCTGAAGGCAAGAACGTAGTAATCACTAACGTACTTGGTCAGACGATTGCCAACACAGTTGTTAGCTCTTCTGAAGCTACCATCGCTGCTCCTGCAGGTGTAGTTGTAGTAGCTGTTGAAGGCGAAGCTGCTGTAAAAGCAATCGTAAAATAAAAAGTAATTTATAATCAAAATAAAATTCTAAATTTTTACCGTGCGACAGGCGAACAAGCGGTAAATATTAATACTAAAGTAATGAAATAAAGTTCTTCTGTTCTACCTCTGTGAAGAGTGAAAACAGACAAAAGTAAGTTACTTCGGCTTTAGAGTCGGAGTAACTTTATTTTTACAGATCATTTATCTCCTCATAACTTTTCTTTATAAGCTACGGATGGATTTTCGGCAATTATAATTAACTTTGCAGTTGGTTGAAAAGTAAAAACTAAAGTATGAAGAAAATTAGAGCCGCCATCGTTGGTTATGGCAACATTGGAAAGTATGTGTTAGAGGCCCTGGAAGCCGCTCCGGATTTTGAAGTGGCAGGTGTTGTACGTCGTAATCCGAATGACGTACCGGACGAACTGAAAGCTTATACTGTGACAGACAGTATCACCAAGTTAGATAAAGTAGACGTTGCCGTTCTTGCAACTCCTACCCGCAGCGTTGAAACGTACGCAAAAGAAATTCTTTCATTAGGTATCAATACGGTAGATAGCTTCGATATCCACGGAGGTATCGTAGACCTGCGCCGTTCGCTGGATGCTGTAGCCAAAGCACATAATACGGTTGCCGTTATTTCTGCCGGATGGGATCCGGGAAGCGACTCTGTTGTTCGCGCCCTGCTGGAAGCAATGGTGCCGAAAGGTATCACTTATACAAACTTCGGCCCGGGGATGAGTATGGGACATACGGTTGCCGTGAAAGCGATCGAAGGTGTCAAGGCTGCTTTGTCCATGACAATTCCGATGGGAACAGGCGTTCACCGCCGTATGGTTTATATCGAAGTAAAAGACGGTTACGATTTCAAGCAGGTAGCTGCCGCAATCAAGGCTGACGATTATTTCGCACACGACGAAACACACGTAATGCAGGTGGAATGTGTCGACAACCTGCTGGATATGGGACACGGTGTGAACCTGGTCCGCAAAGGTGTATCTGGCAAGACTCAGAACCAGTTAGTTGAATTCGACATGAAGATCAACAACCCGGCTCTTACTGCCCAGATCCTGGTAGCCGTTGCCCGTGCAAGCTTCAAACAGCAGCCGGGTGCTTACACTATGATCGAATTGCCGGTGATCGATATGATCTGCGGCGAAAGAGAAGACTTGATTAAACGACTTGTTTAATACATAAATTATGCTCGATTTTATTACCTGGACGGCTGACCCCGCCATCTTTTCCATAGGTTCACGCGAAATTCGCTGGTACGGACTTGCTTTTGCTATCGGTTTCTGGATTGGTTATTCCATTGTAAGCCGTATGTGGAAAAATGAAAAACTTCCTCCTGCATGGATCGATTCCCTGCTGATTTATACCATGGTGGGTACTGTGGTCGGCGCCCGTCTGGGACATTGCCTCTTTTATGATCCCGGATATTACCTGGCTAATCCAATAGAGATTTTCAAGGTCTGGGAAGGCGGACTGGCGAGCCATGGCGGTACGCTGGGTATCGTCATCGCGATCTATTTTTATTCCAGGCGTATCACGCATAAAAGCATGCTTTGGACATTCGATAAACTGGTTGTTCCGACCGGACTGGTGGCAGCTATGATCCGTTTGGGAAACCTGATGAACCATGAGATATACGGTCATCCGACCGATCTTCCGTGGGGTTTCCGTTTCATCGAGAACCTGCATGCCTGGAAAATGGGGGCAGAGCCTGTCTTTACCGTTCCCAGCCATCCGACACAGCTGTACGAGGCATTATGCTACCTGGTTACATTCGGTATATGCATGTGGCTTTACTTTATCAAAAAGGAGTGGAAGCGGGAAGGTCTTATTTTCGGGGTCTTTATGATTTGTATATTCGGCTCGCGTATCTTTATCGAATTCCTGAAAAATAATCAGGAAGCGTTTGAAGATAACATGGTCCTGAATATGGGCCAGTGGCTCAGTATTCCGTTCGTGCTGGCAGGTTGCTGGTTTGTCTGGAGGGCGCTCACAAGGAAGCCGAATAACTATGAAGAGCTAAAAATAAAAAAGTAAAAAGTATAAAATGTACAAATTAAAAGAAATAGCAGATAAGGTATATTATGTAGGAGTAAACGACCGTCAGAAGGCCCTCTTCGAAAATATGTGGCCGCTTCCGTACGGCGTTTCTTATAATTCGTATTTGATCGTAGACGAAAAGACTGTATTGATCGATACAGTAGACGTTTGCTATTCTGATATCTTTTTGAAAAAAATAGCGGATGCACTGGATGGACGGACGCTCGATTATCTGGTCGTGAACCATATGGAACCCGACCATGCCGGCAGTATCCGCCTGTTGCGCCAGCAATATCCTGACGTGCAGATCATCGGTAACAAGCAGACATTCGGTATGCTGGACGGCTATCACAATATAACGACCGGACTTTACGAAGTGAAAGAAGGCGATACGCTGAATATCGGCCGCCACCAGCTTTCTTTCTATATGGCTCCGATGGTGCACTGGCCGGAGGTAATGGTGACTTACGATTCTACGGATAAGTTGCTGTTTTCTGCCGATGCTTTCGGAACATACGGAACGCTGGACGGTGGGGTGATCGATGAGGAGATGAATGTGGATCATTACTGGGAAGAAATGATCCGTTATTATTCCAATATCGTCGGCAAATACGGTAATCCGGTACAGCGTGCCTTGCAGAAACTGTCGGC
This sequence comes from Parabacteroides sp. ASF519, assembly GCF_000364265.2. Classification (NCBI taxonomy): domain Bacteria; kingdom Pseudomonadati; phylum Bacteroidota; class Bacteroidia; order Bacteroidales; family Tannerellaceae; genus Parabacteroides; species Parabacteroides sp. ASF519. Next base: position 1,616,954 of record NZ_AQFV02000006.1, read on the forward strand.
CCTGGAGATCAACACGATCTGTTCGACACATGGTCCGGTATGGCGCAAATATGCTCACAAGGCAATTGAAATATATGACCGTTTGAGCCGTTATGAAGGGGAAGATGGTGTTGTCGTTATTTATGGCAGCATGTATGGAAATACGGAGCAGATGGCGGAAGCGATCGCTTCCTCTTTGTCGGCAAACGGTGTAAAGAACATTGTGTTGCATAATGTCAGCAAGAGTCCGGCTTCGTATATCCTGAAAGATGTATTCAAATACAAAGGCGTCATTATCGGCAGTCCGACCTATTCAAACAGTCTGTTTCCGGAAGTGGAAGCCATCCTGAGCAAGATCGAGATGCGCGAAGTGAAAAACCGCCTGTATGGCTATTTTGGTTCGTTCACCTGGGCTGGTGCGGCTGTAAAACGCCTAACCGCTTTCGGAGAAAAGATGAAATGGGAAACTGTTGGTACTCCTGTGGAGCAAAAACAAGGTCTGAAAGCCGATAAGTATGAAGAATGCTGGGCTTTGGGAGAAGCTATGGCTAACAAATTGAAAATTGAGAACTGAAAATTTGAAAGGACCGGTTTTCGTCATGTAGAGAATATTATTTAACGAAAGATCTAATTAATAAACACAGAAGATTGTCTGTTGATATTGGAAGTTCCTGTAATTTTCAATTTTCAATTTTCAATTTTCAATTAAAAACACTTGTTATGAGACTAATTATTGAACCAGATTACGAGCAACTCTCGAAGTGGGCTGCCAACTATGTAGCTGCGAAGATTAAGAAAGCGAATCCGACAGCTGAAAAGCCATTTGTTCTGGGTCTGCCTACCGGATCATCTCCGCTGGGTATGTACAAGAACCTGATTGAACTGAACAAGCAAGGTGTCATCTCCTTCCAGAATATCATCACTTTCAATATGGATGAATATGTAGGATTGCCGAAAGATCATCCTGAAAGCTATCATTCATTCATGTGGAATAACTTCTTCAGCCATGTAGACATCAAGCCGGAGAATGTAAATATCCTGAACGGTAACGCTTCTGATCTGGAAGCTGAATGTGCTGCTTATGAAGCCAAAATGAAAGCTGTAGGCGGTGTAGACCTGTTCCTGGGTGGTATCGGTCCTGACGGCCATATCGCGTTCAACGAACCGGGCTCTTCATTGGCTTCACGTACACGTGTTAAGTCACTGACTACAGATACGATCATCGCTAACTCACGTTTCTTCGACAACGATGTAAACAAGGTTCCGAAGACTTCTGTAACAGTAGGTGTCGGTACGGTATTGGATGCGAAAGAAGTGCTGATCATGGTAAACGGTCACAACAAGGCTCGCGCTTTGCAACAGGCTGTTGAAGGCTCGATCAATCAGATGTGGACAATTACTGCTTTGCAGATGCATCCGAAAGGTATCATCGTAGCTGACGAAGCAGCTTGTGCTGAAATAAAAGTAGGTACATACAACTATTTTAAAGATATCGAAAAAGATAATCTTTGTCCTTGCAGCTTGCTGAAGTAATTGTTGAGTTTTATTTTGCTAAGAAAAACAAAAACCGGAAGGGAATTCTTTCCGGTTTTTTTGTTTTTGTATGTGTTAATTCTCCTTTGATTAGCAATAGTTTTGGAATAAATGCGTTTATATAATTGTTTTGTTCGGAGAACCGACTGGTATTTATTAATTAAACTTAGGAGTGTATCATGAAAAGGATGTTGTATTTATTCGTTTGTTTGTTGATTCTTGCTCTGCCAATTTCTGCTCAGAATCAGGTTGTGGTGGGATTAACAACGGAAGGAAAGGAGCTGAAGGCCCGTAGTTTTGAATTTGACGGAAGGATACGGGATTATAAGATGGATACAACCGGTACTTTTTTTATGGTGAAAATAGGGTATCTGACCAAAAATGAACAATCTTATAAGAACAAAGGTGAACTGGTTGTTATTGATTTTCCAGCAGGAAAGGAGTTGTGGAAAAGAAAGATGAATTATATGACAGATCGGTTTGCATTGCTTCCCGAAGGTGTTTTATTCAATTCGAAAGGAGTGAAAAGTTCTTTGTTGGATTTGCAGACAGGGGTATCGAAATGGAATAAAAAAATCCTACCTTATATATTGGATCGTGAGGACAATAAATTGTGGGCTTACAAAAACGGGGCTTCGAAAAAACTGGAATGTTATGAGATGAATTCCGGAGAACTTTTGTGGACTCGGGAAGTTCCCCATACATATGGCTGGAATTATCACGGACTGGTTGATGATTCGACAAGGCTGATCGTTTCTGACGGGATGCACCTGGTTAATATTAATAATGGATCGGGAGAGAGTTATCCGATGATAACCGGAACAACGAATTATACGGGAGCGGTGGCATTGGGTGCTTTGGGTGTACTGACCGGCGTTTTAACCGGCTTTAGTGCAGTCCCGATTGGTGCTGGAGTTAATGCGGTCGTGGAACTGACTTCGAATGTGTTGAGAGATGATACCTTGTTTTATTTTGCCAATCGCACACAATTACTATGTCTGGATAACCAGCTGAAAATGAAATGGGGATATCCCCTTCCGGAAGATCTGACATCCCACTCGCAACTGTTTGATTATGGTGAGAGGTTGTACATGATCAATTATGGATCAGGCTATCGTACTAACTTGCGGGATTTACCTTCTGTATATGAAAAAAAGATGATGGAAGTCAATATCGGAAGGCCTTTCATTGCCTGCTTCGATAAAAATACCGGGAAAAATATATATCTGAATCAACTGACAAAGAAAAAAGACAGGATTGAAGACGCTTGTCTGAAAGGGGAGCGGAATACATTATATTTATTGTTTGATAATGGAATCTCCTTTTGCCAGTTATCAGATAGTTCGGAAATAGAAGTTTCGTCTTGGGATGAGAAAAACAACGGAAAATTACAGGGGGTTGTGTATAATTCATTTTATATGGAAAATGCAGATAGTATTTCTTTTAACCGGATCACACCGTCCGATTCTGCATCATGCTTCGTTTATAATGATCGGTATGAGATTTTAGAGATCGATGAGCAGATGGAGGTTATTCGCACTTATCAGCCTGAAAGTTTGTTTTTTTCGGATCTGAACTGGGATGGTTATTCTATTATCAGCCGGGGAAGAGCTCAATATCTGATTGATTTCAATAGAAAGAAAATAGCGGAATTATATATTCCGTTCGATTTGTTTGTGATAAAGGATAGAGTGTTTACGTTGAATGAAGAAAGAACTAAACTTTTGGAAATAAGCTTGAAAGAGTTATTCCCCGAGCGGATTATTGAAGATCCGGTAATATAATAAGTGAAAATGTTTGTAATTTAATTTTAGTATTTATCTTTGGTCCGTGTTTATGAGTGAAAACAGACATTGCAGGAGTAGAATCGTTTATGTTTATTGAGATAGAATTTGTGTTTAATATCTAAAACAATTTGTAGTATGAAAAAGATTGCATGTTTATTACTTCTTTTCGTGGCATTTCAGGTGAGTGCACAAGAATTTCATTTTATCCCGAAGATCGGTTTGAATTTTGCCAATATGACAAACTCTGATGGTAGTATGAAACCCGGTTTGAATATCGGGGTAGCCGGCGAAGTGATGATGACTAATAATTTTGCTATTGAACCGGGTATATTTTATTCGATGCAGGGTGCAAAAGGGAAAGGTGAATCTTCTGGTTTAAAGATAAAGAATGATTATTTGAATATTCCTGTTTTATTTAAAGGTTATGTTTATGAAGGTTTTAATTTATTTGCTGGACCACAATTAGGTTTCAAGGTATCGTCAAAATTAAAGTATTCTAAATCGGGTACTTCTGTTTCTACCAGTGAAGGGAGTGATTTATTTAAATCCGTTGATTTTGCAATCATAATAGGAGCGGGCTATCAATCTTCTATGGGCTTACTGTTTTCATTAAGTTATAATATTGGGTTGGCGAATACAATCAATGCAGATAAGTTCGCCGCATTACCCGGAGGTAGTGGCATGGAAGGTGAAAAGAGCCGTAACGGTGTCCTCCAGTTCAATGTTGGCTGGCGCTTCTAACTAATTTATGCCGGATTTTGCAAACTTTAGGTCGAAATCCGGCTATTATTATATGTAAAAGATCTATTATTTTTGTGGTAATAAATACTATTGCCATGAAATATTCTTTTGTAACGATTTTATTTTTAGCCTTGTCCTTACACTTAGGCTATGGGCAGGATCAGATTTTGCCTGTCCCGTCTAACCAGCCCAGTCCGGCACAACAGAAACAGATTGCCCGGAAGTATGGGATGTTTATTCATTTTGGTATTAATACATTCCATGATCAGGAATGGACGGATGGCTCAAAGCCGGCTTCCTCTTATTGCCCTACAGCTATCGATGCCGATCAATGGATCAAAACAGCTAAAGATGCCGGCATGAAATATGTCATATTGGTAGCCAAACATCATGAAGGCTTCTGTCTTTGGGATAGCAAATATACCGAATATGATGTGGCTAATTCGGGGAATAAAACGAACGTGATAGAAGAGGTAGCCAAGGCTTGCAAAAAATATGATATAGGCCTGGGCTTGTATTATTCATTGTGGGACCGTAAGGTGAATGCAGATGTAAAGGATAAAACTCTGGATGCAGCCTACAACGAATATATGATTAAACAACTGAATGAGCTGATCGATATCGTACAGCCATATACTCATATCGTCGAGTTCTGGTTTGACGGGGGATGGGAGAAAGAACATGAGCGCTGGCCTGCAAGAGAGATATATCAGACAATCAAATCAAGGGAACCGGAATGCCAGATCGGTATAAACTGGACAATCGGCCTGCCCGAAAATCCGGATGCTCATCCCGTATTACCGGAAAATCAGAAAGAAGGTTATCCGATCCGCTATTTCCCGAGTGACTTCCGTTTGGGTGATCCGTACCTGCCCGCCGATAATGATCCGAAGTTATTCTCGCATGACGGCAAATTATATTATATGCCATGGGAATCTACTATCTGTATAAGCGAACGTTGGTTCTACAATACTACTGATAAAAAGTATAAGACGGTAGAAGAGTTAGCCGGTCTGTACCACCAGTGCACAAAGAACGACAATATCCTGATCCTGAACTGCCCGCCCAACCGGGAAGGAAAGATACGGGATGCCGATGTTACATTGTTAATTGAACTACGGAAAAAGATTCAGATGTAGAAATAATAGCACCGACCGGTTTCTGTGAAACAAAAGAAACACAGTTGTGATATGCATTACTTTGTACTTATAAATTGTCTCTTAGTGATTATACATATCTTTGTTATAAAAATCTAATATTTTGATCTGGGCATTATAGGCGGTTTGTGCCGGGCTGTCGGGGTTTAATTCGATAGCCATGAGGTAGTTGTTGAGTGCCTGGCGAATATCGCCCATCTTGCGGTATACGTTTCCGCGCAGATAATACGCTTCATCGTCTGAATCATTTTTTTTGATGTACTCGTCCAACAAATGGAGTGCTTCGTCTGTTTTATTATCGTTGATAAGTTGTCTGATAGTTTCCATATTAAAATAATGTGATATTTTACGGACAAAGATAATTCTGAAGAGGTTACATACATAATAATCACGGTTTAAAAAACTGTTTTTTTGTTACTGATGTACGGTTACGTTAATTATTTGTGTATGTTTGCACTCGATTTCTAAAAAGTGAAAAGTGATTATGCAAAAGAATCTGGTAATAGTGGAGTCACCCGCCAAGGCAAAAACCATTGAGAAATTCCTCGGAAAAGATTTCAAGGTTATGTCGAGTTACGGGCACATCCGCGATTTGAAGACAAAAGAATTTAGTATAGACGTAGAACACGATTATGCTCCGCAGTACGTGATCCCGGCAGATAAGAAGAAGCTGGTTTCCGAATTGAAATCCGAAGCGAAGTCTGCCGAACAGGTATGGCTCGCATCCGATGAGGACCGCGAGGGAGAAGCTATATCCTGGCATCTGTACGAAGTTTTGGGATTAAAACCGGAAAATACAAAACGTATTGTTTTCCATGAAATTACCAAGAATGCTATTTTGCATGCGATTGAAACACCGCGCGATATTAATATCGACCTGGTAAATGCCCAGCAGGCACGTCGTGTATTAGACCGTATCGTGGGTTTTGAACTGTCTCCTATCTTATGGAGAAAGGTAAAACCGGCTTTGTCTGCCGGACGTGTGCAGTCGGTAGCTGTCCGCCTGATCGTGGAACGTGAACGCGAGATCAACGAATTTGTGTCGGAAGCCGCTTACCGTGTCATTGCCAATTTCATACTTCCTGACGGAACAACGATCCTGAAAGCGGAATTGAGCAAGCGGCTGAAGGATAAAAAAGAGGTGATGGAGTTTTTGGAATCCTGCAAAGCTGCCTCTTTCTCTATTGACGAGATCACTAAGAAACCGGTAAAGAAATCACCAGCACCTCCTTTTACTACGTCTACTTTGCAACAGGAAGCCGCCCGCAAACTGGGTTATTCCGTTTCTCAAACCATGATGATTGCACAGCGTTTGTATGAATCGGGATTGATCACTTATATGCGTACCGACTCGGTCAACCTGAGTGACCTGGCATTGGGTACGGCTAAGGAAGCTATTCTGGATATTTATGGGGAGAAATATTATAAATTCCGCCAGTATCATACAAAGAGTAAAGGTGCACAGGAAGCGCACGAAGCGATCCGTCCTACTTATATAAGTAATACGGAAATCAGCGGATCGGCGCAGGAAAAGAAATTATATGAATTGATCCGTAAACGGACGATCGCGTCACAGATGGCTGATGCTGAACTGGAACGTACGACAATCTCTGTTTGCATCAATAATAAGAAAGAAAAATTCGTGGCTGTCGGTGAAGTAATCACTTTCGACGGTTTCCTTCAGGTATATCGTGAAAGTTACGATGACGAAAACGAAAAGGAACAGGAAAACGGTTTATTGCCGCCGGTTGAGCTGCATGAAGTGTTGACACTGAACGATATCGTGGCTACGGAACGTTTTACGCAACGTCCTCCGCGTTATACGGAAGCCAGCCTGGTTCGCCGCCTGGAAGAATTAGGTATCGGACGTCCTTCTACCTATGCTCCGACTATTCAGACGATACAGAATCGTGAGTATGTGATTAAAGGAGATAAGGAAGGGGTAGAACGTATTTATAGCGTGATCACACTTGCTAAAGATAAGATAAAGGAAGCTGACAAGAAAGAGATCGTAGGTGCCGACCGTAATAAGTTGATGCCGACCGATATCGGTACTGTCGTGAACGACTTTTTGATGGCTTATTTCCCGGATGTGTTGGATTATAATTTTACAGCCAGTGTGGAAAAAGAATTCGATGCTGTTGCTGAAGGAGAAATGGTCTGGACGGAAGCGATTGATAAGTTTTATAAGCTATTTCATCCGATCGTAGAAGAAACGGCTGCCATAAAGACTGAACATAAAGTGGGAGAACGCCAGTTAGGTGTGGACCCGAAGACTGGAAATCCTGTATTTGTAAAGATCGGTCGTTATGGTCCGGTCGTGCAGATCGGACAGGCCCATCCGGATGATAAGGAAGCACCGAAACCTCAGTTCGCTACATTGATGAAGGGACAGTCTATTGAAACGATTACACTGGAAGAGGCACTGAAGTTATTCGATCTTCCCCGTACCATCGGTGAATATGAAGGAAAAGATATGGTTGCAGCCGTAGGCCGGTTCGGACCGTTCATCCGTCATGACGGCAAGTTTATCTCTATCCCGAAAGATCTGAATCCGCTTTCCATCACCGCGGAAGAAGCGATCGAACTGATTGATGAAAAACGGAAAAAAGATGAACAGCGTTATTTGAAGAAGTTTGACGAGGATCCTGAATTGGAGATCCTGAATGGACGTTATGGCCCTTACATTACGTATAAGAAAGCCAATTACCGGATACCGAAGACGGTTACCCAGCCGGAAAAACTGACTTATGAAGAATGTATGAAGATCATAACCGAAGCAGCGGAGAAGCCTGCTACACCGAAAAAGCGGACAACCAAGAAAAAAGCGTAAAAGTAAATATCCTTTGGGATAACAAAATAAAAAACCTCCTGTTGATCATTCAGCAGGAGGTTTTTCGTATTATACTTGGTTGGTTGTTACATTCTTTCCGGAACCTCGATGCCCAGTAACGACATGCCTGATTTTACGACTTTGGCGACATTTTCAGATAATACCAGACGGAATTGTTTGATTTCCGGATTCTCTTCACGGAGGATAGAGAAGTCGTGGTAGAACTGGTTGTATTCTTTTACCAGGTCGTAAATGTAATTGGCAATATAAGCCGGGCTGTATTCTTTCCCTGCTTCTTTAACTGTTACAGCGTAATCGGCAATCATCTGGACTAACCCTTCTTCTTTTTCAGAGATGGGAGTATTGGCCGGCAATTGTTTCGGTAATACGATGCCTTGTTCAGCAGCTTTTCGTAAAACAGAACGGATACGTGCATATGTATATTGTATGAATGGTCCTGTATTTCCATTAAAATCAATAGACTCTTTCGGGTTGAAGGTCATATTTTTGCGCGGATCGACTTTTAAGATGAAGTATTTCAGAGAACCTAATCCGACAATGCGGGAAATATTGGCAACTTCTTCCGGAGTCATTTCATCCAGTTTACCCAGTTCCTGCGAAATTTCATGAGCAGTACCGATCATTTCTTCCATCAGGTCGTCTGCATCGACAACCGTACCTTCACGGCTCTTCATCTTACCTTCCGGAAGTTCTACCATTCCGTAAGAGAAGTGTACCAGACCTTTTCCGAATTCAAAGCCCAGTTTATCCAGTAAGATGGAAAGAACCTGGAAATGATAATTCTGTTCGTTTCCGACTACATAGATCATTTTATTGATGGGATAATCGTCGAAGCGCAACTTCGCGGTACCGATATCCTGTGTCATATATACGGAAGTTCCGTCAGCACGGAGCAGTAGCTTTTCGTCCAGTCCGTCCTTGGTCAGATCGGCCCATACGGAACCGTCTTCGCGGCGGTAGAAGATACCTTTTTCAAGACCTTCCATCACTTTACCTTTACCTTCCAGGTAGGTCTGTGATTCGTAATAGATCTTGTCGAAGTCTACGCCCATCATCTTATAGGTTTCATCAAAACCAGCATATACCCAACTGTTCATTTTCTCCCATAAAGCACGGACTTCAGCGTCGCCGGCTTCCCATTTGCGGAGCATTTCGCGGGCTTCGGCCATCAAGGTCGACTGCGCTTCTGCTTCTTCTTTGGTAAGGCCTTTTTCTTCCAGTTCTTTTAACTCCTGTTTGTAATGTTTGTCAAACAATACATAAAAATCACCGATCAGGTGGTCACCTTTCTTTCCGGATGATTCGGGAGTAACGCCCTCGCCCCATTTCTGCCAGGCAAGCATAGACTTACAGATATGGATACCGCGGTCGTTTACGATATTGGTCTTAACCACTTTGTTACCATTGGCTTTCAAGATCTCAGACAAGCTATAGCCCAACAGGTTGTTACGTACGTGACCCAGGTGTAACGGTTTGTTTGTATTAGGTGAAGAATATTCGATCATCACCAGCGGAGATTGTTCCGTAACGGGAACTATTCCGTATGAAGGTTGCTCATTGATCGTGTTCAGCAAGTCGATCCAGCACGGGCCGGCAACAGTCAGGTTCAGAAATCCTTTGATTACATTGAATTCAGATACGGCCGGTTCGTTTTTCTGCAAATATTCGCCGATTTCCTGTGCTGTTTGTTCCGGCGATTTCTTCGATGCACGAAGGAATGGGAATACAACCAGGGTAAGATGTCCTTTAAACTCTTTTTTTGTCTTCTGTAACTGTATCTGGGCGGCAGGAACTTCTGCTCCGTACAGTTCTTTTATGCCGGCAATGATCGCACCGGTAATCTGCTGTTCAATAACCATATTCTTACTTCTATATATTCGGATTTTATTTTGCCTGCAAAGGTACATGATTATTTTCTAAAAACCTGCGTATGGATATTTTGAATTAGCAGTTTGTCTATCCTTTGCTATATCCTCCAAAAGAGAGGGAACCGAGTTTACATATTTGTTGGTAATATTTACAAATCGTGCAGTATGTATGCTTATTTTTTCATTTTTTGAAAATGAAGTGAAAATAATCATCATTATTTTCAAAAAAGTGGAATCGTATTTGGATTTACTCTTGAAATGAGTCGTAAAGGGGAGTGTTAACGCATAATATCAGAAACAACAATAGAATAGTAATTTGTTTGATAACAACGATCTTTGTAATTGAAGGAAAGAGTGCTATTAGGATTCTTTTTCTTTGAGATAATAATGGATGCTTGAGTTTTGCTGATTTGGTAGCAAGATTTTGGGATACTACCGAAAGTCGGATAAGCACGAAATGTTATGACTTGGGATAGTTTGTATATGCTGATTTAGAAAGTAATGTTATTAATGATTGTAAGCGAATATAAAATATATAGAGTATTAATTTATTGTTTATTGCTGGTTACCTTTTTCGCTTGCGCGGATGAAAGTTTTGTCGGCGAAAACAATAATGGGGAGTTCTTGTCAATTACTGGTATCGGTCCTCTGAATGTGACACATGACGGGACTGCCGAAGATCATATTGTGAGTACCCTTCGTATTATAGAATTTGATCCTGCAACCGGTATTTGTCTGTCAAATGTTCTGTACACGAAAGAGCAGTGGACCAATAACATAATAAAGCACTCAATAAAACAGGGAACTTATGATTTTGTATTTCTCGCCAATGAGGCTACTAGTACATCTGTCCTTAATCAGTTAAACGGAGTTTTAAAATATGGGGATTTAAATAAAATAGCTTATCCTGCAAGTGCTTTTTCTTCTGATCTTGACATTCCTATGATACAGGAAATCAAGAAGGTTACTGTTTTGCCAAAAGGAGGAGGTATTGAATTGAGTGATGGAACGCAACAATCTTTTTTGAAGCTGGCATTGAACAGATTGGGAGTACGAGTCGATGTCGTATTGGAAGCCGAAGATGATTTTGAAGCCGTTTTTACCGGTGTTGTATTCAGCAATATACCTGATTTAGTCCCTTTGACAGCTAATTATAGCGGAAGTATCGGAAGGAGTATCATACGTAAATTTACATTAAGTGAAAACGGAAGTTATTTTTCAGACGGAATGCCCTCTACTGTGGGAACAACCTGGGCAAAGAATATAAATCGTATTATTTTACCATCCAGTGAGCCTGTGGATAAATCAGAGAAATCGGAAGCTGTCGTTTTTACTGTTAATATGGGGACTAATTATAATCCTTCCTGTGAGTTGGAGATAAATTCGAATCCGGTAGATTATAGTCTTCCGATGAATAGTAAGCTTGATTTGACGGGTATTATCCGGGATGCTTTGCATGTAAATGTAAAAGCTTCGGATTGGAGTGAATATGATGGAAACTGGATTATATCCGGCAATAAAAAGCTGAATGTTTCACATACACAAGTCAGTATAACCGATTTTAATGGGGCACGGATTTCATTTTGGTCGAATATGCCTGAAGTGAAGGTGTTGCCTGAAGTCTTTATAGGAACGAGTACAGTTACGGCAGAAACAGAAAGTATTTTTAATGATTTGGTGTTGAAAGATATAGATGTAACGGATAATGGAACGACAGTTACTTATGCAACTTCCCGGTTTTCTTATACTTATGATAAAGTTTCCGAATCAGGTTCCGGTTATATGGATATCCTGCTTGATGAGCAGAATGCCGCCGGGCAAAATATATACCGGATCATTTTGTCGGCTGAAGATGAATACGGAGGTAAATTGCAAAAAGAGATAGAAGTGAAAACCAGTCAGTATGGCGGACGTCATGCTTTTACAGAAGGAACAAGGTATGTCGGAGCTTTTTACCGGAAAAATGAAACCGGAGAAAGGGTTGTTACCGGACAGCAGGAAAGGAATAATGACTTGCCGGAATATGACGGACTTACAACATGGAAAGCAACCGTTATCGACGGAGATTTTGTTGTACTAAGTACAACTCCCAGCTTCGATCCGGGCATAGGAACATACAGTCCCGGAAACCCGGAGAAATATCCGGTTACTCCAAATGAATATAAGGGAGAAAGTGGGCGTATGGTAGAAGGTAGAGGACGTATTTATTTCCGTATCGGCCTTAATTCGACGCATAGCGGGGACAAGCCGAGATATGCCCTGGTTTTGGTGGAACGGTATGGAGGTATCTGGGGAGGTGGATATTGGACGTATAAAGATTCCGTCTTTATTCGGCAGGGAGAAGATCCGGATTATATTTTAAGGCCAGGCACTGAGGATGCGATAACCTCGGGGCAGTTGCAAGGCCAGCCGCGTAATGCGGCCAGAATGTTTTCACCGTTTAACTTGACCGCTCCTGAATTTAAAAATGGTGGTGAGGCTGCTAATTATCAGGTTGGTCATAAAAATGGAGTTTTTGTTAAATATCCCAGTCAGGCTGGTGCCTTCTTTCAGTGGGGGCTTCCTGACAGTACGCATTTGGAACCGTATTTTCGCCAGGCTTATCATCCGGTTAATCCGGTGATTGCGTCTTACTGGAACAAGACGTTACAGTTTTTAACGACCAACAGTAGACTATTTTTACCAGTATGGAATACTGCAACAGGAACAGCTGATCCGATATATGACTATGGTTATAAAGATATTTTTGAGATTTGTCCGGAGGGGTATCATCGCCCCAGTGATGGATATACTGACCGGATTTCCTGGAATGGTCTGTATCCTAATATGGTTAAGTATGTGAATGGGGTGAAGGTCGGTACTGCATATGTTGATGTGTTTGAAAAACAAAAGGATACAATCGCAGTAGACCACGGGGAGGATATTGCTTATTCTGAATGGAGGCAGTCGCTTTTCAAAAATCCATTGGCCGGTGATGCTGCGCGATTGGAAAATATAGGAGGATGGGACGGATCATCGGAAAAAAATGGTATTAAAATAGATCGAGAACCTAATTTTTGGCAGGATCCGAATGATACGGAAGAAGCGAAAAGGCACATCACTTTTGCTTTCGGTTTTTATGCAGACGGCTATTTTGACCGCCTTCCGGTTATAAAAAAAAGTGAGTATTCTTTTGGGGTATCTGTTGATAATGCACAGGTTGCTTATCGTGGTATTTTAGTTTATAATAAAGATAATGAGAATGCTTCGGTTTTCTTCCCTTCAGCGGGGAGACGGGCTTCTGTTTCCGGACAGGTTGAATTTTCAGGTTCGACAGGTTATTACCAGTCATCGTCTATCGGTCCTTATTCTGCGAATACACCTCAGAGTGTGTGGAGTATTAGTTTGGGGAAGTGGCCTAATCCGGGGCTCTATTACCAACTACCGACTTTTGCAGAATCAGCCCGTTGTGTCAGGGATGAAACCTTTTCCCGAAGCCGTTGACAACTATGTTTTTTGAAAGGATTGAAATGAGGAAAATTATAATACATATAAACTATCTGTTTCTTTTAGCTATTCTGTTATTTGTGACCAGTTGTGAACATGAGGTTCTGATATCGGAAGATCCGGAAGAAATAGTTGATGATAAAATAAGAATTGAGATTTTTACCCGTGTAGCTTCATATAAGCTTCCTGTTACCAAAGGTTTGAATGATGAAAACACGGTAGGTATTACTCCTTGGATACTTGTGTTTAAAGGAAATAATGAAGCTTCTGCAACTTTTGTAGAAGCTGTCCAGGCTTTTGAACTTATAGGGAAGAGATATGTTTTGCTTACTAGGCAACCTTCTGGTACGAAGTATCATTTATTAATATTGGCGAATCCGCAGAGTGAATTTTATTATGGAGATGCCGATTCGGGATATGAATTTGAAATTGAGAGTTTTACAGCTAATCTGAAAGTTGGTGTAACGACTTTGTCAGAGGCATGTTCCAACTTATTAACTGAGCCGTTGGCTATTCCTGCACAGTCGGTTGTTCCTTATAGTGGCGAAGGCGAGACAATTCCTATGAGTTACCTGTTAGAGGTTGATGAGATAAATAATTCGACAAGAATAGAGAATACAGATGGCAGTTCTTTGTTATTGAGCCGGGTTGTGTCTAAAATAGCCATAGTCAATGCTGCATCTAATTTCGATTTCACAGGCATTACGGCGATTGTGAATGTTCCGCGTCAAGGACAGTTACATAAATCCGATGATGCTGTTTACAATATATCGGGTTTAACTGAATTACGTTATGATGCGAGCTATTCGTCTCCTCTCATCGCAACCTCTGCTGTTTCCGGCGGTCAAAGTACGGCGGACAAGCCGATTTATTTATATGAATCGCCTGTATCTAATAATACTTATTTTATTATTCAGGGTACATATGAAGGGCATAATTATTTTTATAAAATGGCGATCGTGGATGACAATCTGACTTTGATGAGTCTGGAGCGTAATAAGTTATATACGTTTACTATAAACAAAGTTCATGGGCCGGGATTTGATACGGTTGCTGATGCTAAAGTTTCCAAACCATCGAATACGGCACTTGATTATAGCGTACTGGTCGATGATAGTAATACATATGAGATAATAGCCAATAATGATTATTATTTGGGCGTAAGTAACTCCGTCTTTTTTGCTTATACGAATGAAACTGCCGAATATGAGGCTTTTAGGATAATAACCGATTGTAAGACTATTTTCCCAAATTCGAATAAGATAAGTGATGAAAGAAGTTTGGCTGATTATGCATATAGATTGGTTTCTCCTTTTGGGATTTCTATTGCGGGTGCTGGTTCTTCGGACCCTAATGTAACTCCCGTAAATGTGGAAGTAAAAAATTATTTACAGTTTTATGATGAATTTCAGTTTAATCAGGAGGGTACAGCACTTAGACAAAATGCTTACATCACACTTAAGCTAGGAAATCTGGAGAAGCAGATTCATATTAATCAGAGAAAGGCTATTAATGCCGGGGGGGAGACGATACAATATATGCCGACGACAAACAGGGACCCTCAGTATAGAAAGGTAAACTATACTTGCTTGTCTGGCTATGTGGAAGATAATGCGGTATATAGTCCTAAAAACTGGATAAAGTTGCGTCCTTCTTCCGGTGAAGAACGAAATGATACGGATAATATCACAGTAGATGACGGAGCAATATTTATAGAAGTTTTGCCTAATCCGGGCACAGATACGCGAAACGGAATTGTGTATTTGACAACTATTGATAATAATTCATCATCCGGCATGGCGACACAGCGTATTAAAATAGATATAACTCAGTTAGGAAACAGTATTTCCGTAAATTAAAAGTAATATAGATGAAAAGAGCCTTTATACTCCTGTTCTTCATGCTCGGATGCCTGGTCATCGAGAGTAAAGCGCAGAAAATTGCAGTCAAAAGCAATCTATTATATGATGCGACGACGACGATGAATTTGGGATTGGAATTCGGACTGGCCCGTAAATGGACACTGGATATACCGGTCAACTATAACCCGTGGAAACCGGATAATGGCCGCCGCTTGCGTCACTGGGGCGTACAACCGGAGGTGCGTTACTGGTTTTGCGAAAGTTTCAACCGTACGTTCGTAGGGTTGCATGGACATTATGCCGACTTTAATGTCGGTGGCTTGCCGGGTATTTTCAGCAAAAATATGCAAAAGAACCGGTATCAGGGACATCTGTATGGAGGCGGCATTTCGGTCGGGCATTCCTGGATATTGAAAAAACGTTGGAGTATAGAAGCGTCTGTCGGTCTGGGATATGCACGTATAGAATATGAAAAATATCCTTGTGCGGAGTGCGGCTCTAAACTGAAAGATACCGGACGAAATTATTTCGGCCCGACGAAAGCAGCTTTGTCAATTATTTATCTGATTAAATAAAAGAAGAATGATGAAAAGAAATATACAATTCATTATATGCCTGCTGGCTTTTACCTGTCTGAATGTTCTTCAGGTAAAGGCACAGTCGCGCTCTTTTGAAGGAAGTATTACGGTAAATCCCGTACGGCTGGAACAGGTGGGAGACTCTCTTTATATAGATATGGACATCGTCCTGAATGGAGTGAAAGTCAAATCGACTCGTGGTGTGGACCTTATCCCGCAGCTGGTTTCTTCAGAAAAGAGTTGTAATCTGCCTGAAGTAACAATGAAAGGGAGAGATGAATATCGGGTTTACGAACGTTCGCTTTCTCTGATGAATGCGGCGGAGAAAGCCGGTTATGAAAAACCTTATATTGTTAAGCGAGTGCATAGGCCGACAAGCGAAACGATTCAATATCGTTATATCCTTCCTTATGAATCATGGATGGCTGATGCCCATCTGGATATTCAACGAGATGAATGCGGTTGTGGTGAGACATTATTGATGAAAGTGGAACCGGTTGTAGACAGAGTAACACTGGAATATATACCGGAACCCTACGCTATTGTACCGCATATGGCTTTTATTAAACCGGTAGTCGAAGAAATTAAACGCCGTGATATACAGGTGGAAAGTTTTCTGGATTTTGAGGTGAATAAAGTAGATATTCGTCCTGAATATATGAATAATCCCCAGGAACTGGCTAAGATACGGACGATGATCGATGAGTTGAAGTCGGATCCGAGTGTTGAAGTTAAAAGTCTGGATATTGTAGGATATGCTTCTCCGGAAGGCTCGCTGGCTAACAATAAGCGTTTGTCCGAAGGACGTGCGATGGCATTACGTGACTATCTGGGTTCCCGTTATGACTTCCGCAGGAATCAGTATCAAACCATTTTCGGGGGTGAAAACTGGGACGGTCTGGTGAAAGCACTGGAAGCCGGAGATATGGATTATAAGGAGGAGGTGCTGGCTATCATTGATAACTATCCGCTTGAAACAGAGAGAAAAGCGAAGTTGAAACAGCTTCAGAGCGGTATGCCTTATCAATATTTGCTGAGAAATGTATATCCGCGTCTGCGTGTTGCTGTTTGTAAAGTCAACTTTAACGTAAAGAACTTTGATGTGGAAGAAGCGAAGGAAGTTATTAAAACGCGTCCGCAGAACCTGAGCCTGAATGAAATGTTCATGGTTGCCAATAGTTATCCGGCCGGCTCACAGGAGTTTGTCGATGTATTCGAAGTGGCTGTACGGATGTACCCGGAAAATGAGATAGCCAATATGAATGCGGCAGCGGCAGCTATCTTGCGTAAAGATCTGGTTGCGGCCGAGCGTTATCTGAATAAGGTGGATTCAAAAGAACCTGAATATATTAATTCACGCGGTGTAGTAGCTTTATTGAAAGGAGACTATAAACAAGCTGAAAAATATTTGAAAGCAGCCGCAGGTTCAGGACTGGAAGCAGCCAAAGATAATCTGGATGAATTGGCAAAGAAAAAGGCGAATATTGCTGAGATTGAGAAGACAATTAGATAAATAAATGAGTGAAAATTACTAATTAAAATTGAGTGAAATGAAAAAGAAGAATCTTTTTATGTTTGCGCTTGCATCCTTTATGTTTGCAGCGTGTAGTGAAAATCTGCCGGATGGTGGAGATGACGGCGGCGGTATTATCAATACCGATGGAGAAGCTTGGGTATCATTGAACATTAAGGCTGGAACAACTACTAAGGCTTTGCATAATCCGGATGAAGAAAATGGTACGACAAATGAGTCGAAAGTGGATAAAATCATGGTTGTTTTTTTTGATAACCATTTGTCTGCTAGTGCTAATCCGGGGGTGGTCGATACAAAGGAATGGGGATCTGGAGATCCGGAGATCAGTACTCCGGGACAGCCTAACGGAACTGCAACAAAAGCATTCAAAGTGAAGAAAACTGCGAAAGCTTTTCTGGTTGTATTAAATCCGTCTCCCGATTTTGAAACAATAGCGGGTACGGCTACTGATTTTGCTACTATAAACAAAGCGATTATTGACACTGATGTAACTTCGGTTATTGGCGCAGGTAAGGATTACTTTATGATGACGAATGCTAAAGGACAGTTGGAACCGACAACCGTTGTTAATTCCGGTTCGGTTACTGTAACAGATTTGGATCTGGTTACCTATCCGACTTCGGGTGAAGCGGAGTTAAACCCTCAGAAAGTTACTGTCGACCGTGTAGCTGCGAAAGTTCGTCTGTTTGCGAATGCTAGCTATACCGGGAATAGTATTGATGTCACTACTGTAGGATGGGCTTTGAACGTGACTAATAAGAAATATTTCCCGATGTCTGAAAGAACAGAAACATGGATGGAAGGCGGTGGTACTACCAATGCAGGTGACGGCTCTCCTCGTAATACTTATGAATCTCCGTTTGATATCTGGGAATTCGGTTCTTATAGAAAAGACCCGAACTATGAAGGTCAGAAAACGTCTATGACGGATATAAGCACTACTCCTTACACGGATAACTATACTTATTATACTCATAGTAATGTTCCGACATGGTCGGCAGTAACAGCCGGACCTTCTACCAATCCGAATGCCTCTAAGATACCGGCTTTGTATTGTCTGGAGAATACGCAGGAGGAGGCTGATAATTATCAGGCCTATAGTACGCATGTGTTATTGAAAGCTACAGTAGTTCCTACCGGATTAAAACTTCCGGGCGGTGCTACCTATAACGGACCAGCCAATAGCGATACGGATGTGAACGATTCCGGAAACGTTATTTCCGGAAAAGACTGGATTAAAGTAGGTAAAGGTTATTATTCTTATAAGTTAGTTATTAAATATATTGAAGCAGAATTGACATCAAAATATGAAGATAAAGACCCGGATAATTTCCCGACTTCGTTTACTACAACCTTTAATACTTATATTTCGTACTTAGCAGGGAAATCCGGTTCGGGCGTGACTGCCGTTACTCTTCCTACAAAAGATGAATTTGATGCTTTGCCAGGTGCTAATGATGCTGAGAGAGTAACATCTATTGCTAATAAATTTTATCAACAAAAAGTTATTGATAACGGAGCTGATATTTATGGATCTATTTCTTATTACAAAGGAGGAGATAGCTATTATACCATTATGATTAAGCATGATAACGATACGAATGATACAAACAATAAGCTAGGTGAATTCGGGGTAGTACGTAATTCCGTTTATGATATTACTATTAAATCTATCATGAATCCGGGGTATCCGATTATTCAGGAGCCTGATCCAGGTAAAAAAGATGAAGAAGAAGAATTCTACATGTCTATTGAGATTGGTATCAATCCTTGGACTTGGTACGAGCAAGGTGTTGATTTATAAATCCGAATAATCGATTTGAAATTTTTTTTATAGAAGAAGTTGTGGGAGTATTTTCCCACAACTTCATTTTTAACAACAAAGTTTCCGGAAACTTATAAAACTTCGGGATTTAATTTTGACGGAGCAAATAGTTCTGTCCACCGGATTGGAAATAACGAGAAAAGAACGGATGGGTCTTTTCCTCCCTATATAGAATAACTAGAAAACGAAAAAATATGAAGCTAAAAAGCCTATTACGTCACATTGTCATGTGGATCCTCTTTATCGGTTCCCTGATAATGTCCTCATGCGACAGCTTTAACGAACACCTGCCTGAATGCCGTTTGTTTGTTAAATTCAAGTATGATTATAATATGGAATTTACAGATGCATTTCATGCGCAGGTAGATAAAGTGGAGCTTTATGTCTTTGATAAAGATGGCAAGTTCCTGTTCAAGCAGGCGGAAGAAGGAGCCGCGTTGGCAACCAGCAGTTACCTGATGGCTGTGAATTTGCCTATCGGAGAATATCAGTTTATGGCATGGGCAGGAGCGCATGATTCGTATGATCTGACTTCTCTGGAAAAAGGTGTTTCTTCCATCACGGAGCTTCAGTTGCGTTTGAAGCGTGAAGAATCTCTTATTATCGATAAGGAGCTGGAACCACTCTGGTATGGTGAGATCAATAAAGTCAATTTTACCGGTACAACTGATCAGACAGAAGTCGTCAACCTGATAAAAGACACCAATAAAGTGCGGTTCGTTTTCCAGGGAAGTAACGAAGATTCCTGGGGAGTGAATGTAAATGCCTATACGTATGAGATCATCGAATCGAACGGTTACCTTGCGCATGATAATTCACTACTGGAGGATGATAATATTAGTTATCGTCCGTATCATATCGAACAGAAGAACCTGGCGGCAGGAATTATAGAATTAAATACCATGCGTTTTCTGGCGGATCGTAATGCCCGCTTCGTCGTGACAGAAAAGGCGACAGGTAATAAAGTATTCAATATCAACCTGACTGACTTCTTGGTGATGACAAAGATAGAAGGTCATAATTTTTCTTCGCAGGAATATCTCGATCGTGAGAGTGAATATAAGATCGTTTTTTTCTTTTCGGATAAAGATCCCTGGCTGGCCTTACGGATCCAGATTAATGACTGGACCTGGTATTTGCAACCGGAAGAAATTTAATAAAAGAGTCTCCTTGCAGTGTGTCGTCATCTTGCCAGTGTTCTAATAATGTAATATGTTTTTGGATTTGTTGCTGGGTATAGTGTTTGAAGGCTGATAAATCACCTGAATTGCGGAGAATGAAAAAAATATCCGGGTAGTTGTCGAAATAGAGTCTTGTGGGCTTATCAAGATGCGATATCAGAACTGAAAAGGTTCGGTTAATTGATTGAAAAGCAGGATCTTTGTAATGTGATAGATGAAACGGGACCGAAGTCCCGTAATCATGTTTTGTTCGGAATAACAATACTAACCTGTGTAATCAGGTAAGTTTAATATTAATACTAGTGTGGGTTCCAGGGGGCAGTGATGTTCTCTGGAATTATTTTATCATATATTATGCGAAAAGAATATCATAATATATGAGAATGCAGTATCATAATATATGCGAATACTGTATCACAATATATGATAAAACAACATTCCAACAATGAAAGAATAAAGAAGGTGTTGTAAAACTGACAAATGACACTTTTGCAACACCTCTTCGAATATGAAAATATTCCGTTTCTTACTGAACCTTGTCGTTTAACTCTGCGCCGGGTTTAAATTTGATGGCTTTGCGAGCTGCGATTTCAATGGGTTGTTTTGTCTTTGGGTTAACGCCTTTGCGGGCTGCTTTTTCAGTTACAGAGAATGAACCGAAACCTAGAAGAGCAATTTTTCCTCCTGCTTTCATTTCGTCGGATACTGTTTCAACAAAAGCATCTACTGCTTTCTTGGCATCAGCCTTACTTAAACCGGATTTTTCCGCTACAGCTGTGATAAATTCTGTTTTGTTCATGATGGATTGATAATTAATATATTAAACAAATCTGTGATAGCCTGAAAGTCGGTTCAAATGTAGTTTTAATTTGATATTCTGCAAAGAAAAAATCTGTTTTTTTTATTGATTTACTATGTTTTAGTACTATTTGAAGGAAAAACAATCAAAATATATTTACCTTTGCCCGCAAATTGATATATGTATGATGAATCAAAATGGCTCCGGGTTCTTGAATAGTATACCGCCCGTTACAAAAAACCTTATCATTATCAACCTGCTATTCTGGGTAGCCAGTCTGGTGTTGCCGAAAGTAGGGATTGATTTGGTGCAACTATTGGGATTGCACTTTCCGGGTGTGAAAGATTTCTACCCGTTTCAGTTTGTTACTTATATGTTCATGCACGATACGCACTCTTTTGCACATGTCTTTTTTAATATGTTCGGGGTGTATATGTTTGGACGTGTACTAGAAAATGTGTGGGGACCGAAACGTTTCCTTACCTTCTATCTCGTGACAGGTATCGGTGCCGGTATCGTACAGGAACTGGTATGGGCCTATTCGGTGCAATCTTTTGCCAGTGCGAATGGTCTGACGCTGTTTGAACTGGTTCGTATGGATCCCTCGTTGAATATGATGATCACGATAGGGGCTTCCGGTTCAGTGTTCGGTATCCTGTTGGCGTTTGCCATGCTGTTCCCGAATGTGCCGTTGTTCCTGATGTTTATTCCGATACCTATTAAAGCTAAATATTTTGTTGTGTTTTACGGTCTGGCTGAACTATTTATGGGTGTTTCCAGTTTTGGTGGAGACACGGTCGCACACTTCGCCCATTTAGGCGGTATGTTGTTCGGCTTCTTTATGGTTCGCTACTGGAAAAAGAAAGATGCAGACAATGGAAAGTATTTTTACTAATCTGAAGAATACGTTCCGGGCAGGAAATATACTGGCAAAGCTCATATATATTAATGTAGGGCTTTTCATCCTGATCCGGTTGATGGGGGTGATATTTCTCCTTTTTAATATCCCCGGAATATCCTTTTTGCAATATTTGCAGATGCCTTCTTCGCCGGAGTTGCTGATGTACCGGCCGTGGACGGTCATTACTTATATGTTCACCCATTTCGACTTCCTGCATATCCTTTTTAATATGCTTTGGTTGTACTGGTTTGGCGGGCTGTTTCTGACATTTTTCAGCGAACGGCTGTTGGGGGGATTGTATCTGCTGGGAGGTATTGCCGGTGCAATACTGTTTATGCTTGCTTATAATATCTTTCCGTATTTTCAGACGGTGGCTTCTTCAAGTTATCTGATGGGGGCTTCGGCTTCGGTGATGGCAATAGTTTTTGCCGTATCGTTCTACCGGAAAGATCTGGAGATAAATCTGTTCCTGATAGGACGGATCAAGTTGATCTATCTGGCACTCTTCACTTTTGTGATCGACCTGCTGGCTATTACTTCCGAGAATGCCGGCGGGCATATTGCACATATTGGCGGTGCCTTATTCGGTATCTGGTTTGCCATGCGGATTAAGGAAGGGAAAGACCTGACGGCACCGATGAATCGCCTGTTGGATTGGGTGGTGAATCTCGGAAAGAGAAAACCTAAAATGAAGGTGACGCACAAACGTGCAGAAACCGATTATGAATATAATGCCCGTAAACACCGGGAATCGGCAGACCTTGATGCTATTCTGGATAAATTGAAACGTTCCGGATATGAGAGTCTTTCAGCTGATGAAAAAAGGCAATTATTTGACGCAAGTAAAAAATGAGTGAAGAATTGAAAACACTGAAGCTTTTATTCAAATCATTGTTCGTTCTTGCCAATGTTTTGATTGTCGTGCTGTTTGTTATTTCAGCTTATTCAGATCGTGTTTCTCCTGATACTATCCTAAGTTTTTCTTATCTGGGATTGGTTTTCCCTATTTTATGTGTCCTGAACCTTTGTTTTATCCTCTATTGGTTGTTTTTATGGGAATGGCGTTTCCTGCTGATCGGATTATGTTCTATCCTGATCTGCTGGGGACCGGTGAAAAAGTATTTCCCTTATCATAGCCGGACGAAAGATATTCCAAAAGAAAATGTATTGAAGGTGCTGACTTATAATGTAATGGCTTTTGCTTACCTGAACCATACGGCGGAATCTCCTAATAAGATTCTCGAATATATTGCCGGTTCGGGGCCGATATTGTCTGTTTGCAGGAGTACGCCGTGAGTAAATCCGACAAGTACCTGACATCTTCGAAGGTATATAAGGCACTTGATATGTATCCGTATCGTTCTGTTATTCCTATAAATAAGACTAGTTATGCAGATTATGGGATAGCAGTCTTTTCTAAATATCCGATCTCGAACAGCCGGAAGATAAAATATAAGAGCGATAGCAATGCTTCTTCTATTCATGAGTTGAATGTGAATGGAAAGAAACTGACTTTGATCAATAATCATTTGGAATCTTTTAAACTGACGATGGAGGACCGGAGCCGCTATACTGCTTTTATAAAAAATATCGGCACGGATACTTTCGATGGGATTAAAGGTGCGCTTGAACAAAAACTGGGCCCGGCTTTTAAGATACGTGCCCGGCAGGCAGATGCCGTCGCAGAAGAAATCTCAAAGGCAAAAGGTGATTACATCCTGGTTTGCGGTGACTTTAATGATACGCCGATTTCATATGCACATCGTACGGTACAGGGACCTTTAGTCGATTCGTTTGCCGAATCCGGACAGGGGATGGGAATAACCTATAATCAGAATATGTTCTGGTTCCGCATCGATAATATATTGCATTCAAAGAATATGAAATCCATGAACTGCACTATTGATAAGGTACGGTATTCCGACCACTATCCGTTATGGTGCTATCTGAGCCTGGAAGAATAAAATAAGGGAACCCCTTGCCGGAATCCCCTTACATTAATATATATAGTCTGTTTATTTTTTACTCGTCATTATCTGCTGCACTAAACACATCGGCAAATAAATTTTCTGCAAAAAAGAAGGTCGCATTACAGAAAAGTAATGGGTCTTTGATCAATGCGATCGTATTGCTTTTCCCATTGTTGGCAATAACGTTTTCGGCCGGATAGGTCTTATATTTCTTTTCGTTGTTCGGATCGTATTGATATGAAATATCCGTCAGCTCTACATTATATTTCTCGTCGTGGCAATAGATTCTCATCTTGTACTTGACGATTGTTTTATCCGTATCGTTCAGAAGTAGTTCGACCTTGGAGTTGATAAATATCGTTCCTTTCGATTTGTTGGAATTGACACTCGACAGGAAAACATCTTTCCCATAATTCTTCTTGGCCCATTTGTCGATCGCTTTAAACAATTCGCCTTTCTTTACGCCTTCAACGTCTACTTCGTCGCTGTAGCAAACCTTCCCCTCTTTCATCGGGGCACACGACTCTACACTGCCTTTATGTCCCTGTGCCATAGCAAGCACGGGACATATCAGCAATAGCAGTAATATTGTTTTCTTTATCATCTTTGTATTTATCTGATCCATACGTTAAGTATCTCTCCAATAACGATTTTCTGTTGTCCTTCGCTTGACTCGCCCTGCTTAACGCACTGAATCATGAACCAGGTTTCCGTATCATCTTTTTTGGTGAAAGTGATCGTGTAGATGTCGTTATCTTTGACTGCTTTGTAGACTTCACTTTCCGGGCTGATAGAAATAGAAGCGATATTCTTTCCGAACATCTTGCCCATTTCTTTCCAGGTGGCATATCTCTCGATCAGATTCTCTTTATCTGCCGGTGTTACCTGCATTCTGCTATCCGGCAGCATATTCAATAGGGTAGACGGGATTTTATCCGGTTCGAAAGCGGATAAACCCTGGCATACCTCTGTATTGTTGCCGACGGGAGCCTGTGCGATTTGCTGGGCAGGAGCTGCCGGTCTGACTGTTTGTTGCTGCTGTTGCACCGGAGTTGCAGGGGTAAGGGCATAAGCAGGTGTTACCGTACCGGCCGGCTGGATACCGAATGCGGCATCGGCACTCTGGAACATATTTTCCGCAAAATCAACTGTTTTACGACGGAACTTGCCGTTACCGCGATTCAGTTTATCTTTCTTTTTGTTCAGTGCATATTTGTCTGTGATCCATTCTTCTGCTGTGTACTTTTCAGGTTCACGCTGATAGGATACATTGTATTCGTAGCGGATGCCGGCCAGTTTAATTTTAGCTGCATTGTCTTCGCATTCGATGGTTACGCGGTAATCCATCAGTGTGCGGTCCAATGATAAAGCTGTGCTTTGGAATACCAGGTATTCTTCACCTACTGCTGCAATATCGCCTTTGTCCTTGTCAGAATAGACCAGTCGGCGTCCTTCTTCGCTGAAGAACTTTTCGGCCCATTGGTACATGATATCGTAAATCTGCCCTTTCGAAAGCGACGGCATATTTATCTCTTTGGTAAATACGACTTTGCCTCCTTCTTCAGGGATAGCACCGGCTAAATACTTTTGATCTTCCTGTGCCATAAGCAGGGAAGGAATAAATAAAAGGAATAATAATAGCTGTTTCATGGTCAATCTGTGTTTTTTTACTGGCAAAGATATATATTTGTACTTGAAATTAACTAAGAGAGTGACAAATAATTAATCTAATTACTATTTGACAAAGAAAAAAAGCCTATATTTGCACCCTGTGAAAAAACGAAAATAAATAATGTAATAACATAAACTCAAGATTCAAATGCAAAACAAAGGATTTGTAAGGGTCTTCGCGGTGTTACTTACGCTTGTATGTTTGTTCTATCTATCGTTCTCATTTGTAACAAGATATTACAACAATAAAGCCGCTGAGTATGCGGGAGGGGATCCGTCGAAAGAGAGTCTTTATTTGGACTCATTATCTACTCAGAAGGTGTGGCTGGGCTATACGCTTAAGCAATGCCGTGAAATGGAAATTAGTTTAGGACTTGACCTGAAAGGCGGTATGAACGTCGTTCTGGAATTGAATGTGGCAGATGTAATCCGCTCACTTTCAAATAACAACCAGGATGAAAACTTCAACAAAGCTTTGGATTTAGCTTATGCTCGCCAGGCAACCAGTCAGAAAGACTTTATTGACTTGTTTGCAGAAGAGTACAAGAACCTGGATAATGGCGCACGTTTGTCTGCTATTTTCAGTACATTTGAGTTGAAAGATAAAATTACTCCGCAGAGCACAGATGCTCAGGTCGTTTCAGTATTAAAAGACGAATTGAAGAGTGCTATCGATAATTCATTCAACGTATTGCGTACCCGTATCGACCGTTTCGGTGTGGTATCTCCTAACATCCAGCGTTTGGAAACAGCAGGACGTATCCTGGTGGAACTTCCGGGTGTAAAAGAACCTGAACGTGTTCGTAAATTGTTACAGGGCAGTGCAAACCTGGAATTTTGGGAAACTTATCAGTTGCCGGAAGTTTACCAGCAGTTGGTTGCTGCCGACAATGTACTGGCTACTGTTTTGAAAGAACATAACGACGAAGCAGCCGTAACTGAAACAGAAACTGTTTCTGCCGAAGGTACTGAAACAACTGCTACGGAAACTGTTACAGATAATGCTGCCGCTACTAGCGAAGCTGATTCTCTGTTACAGCAGATCGCTCAGGATAAACCGGAAGCTCAGGCTAACCAGTCGATGGAAGAATTTGCAAAACAGCATCCGTTGTTTGCCTTGTTACAGATCAATCAGTATAACGGCCAGTTAGGTCGTGGTGCTGCCGTTGGTGTGGCTAACGTAAGAGACATTCCTAAGATCAACGAATACTTGGCAATGAAACAGGTGAAAGACGTGTTACCTCGTAACCTGTCTTTGAAATGGGGTGTTAAGGCTATCGATGAAAAAGAACAATTTTTCGAATTATATGCTATCAAGGTTACTAACCGTGACGGAACGCCTGCTTTAGGTGGTGACGTAGTAACTGATGCTAATGCAGACTTCGTACAGCAGGCTGGCCGTTCAGAACAGCAGGTTAGTATGGCCATGAACGCAGAAGGTGCTAAGGCATGGGCTCGTTTGACAAAAGAGAATATCGGTAAAGCTATCGCTATCGTTCTGGATGATATGGTTTATTCCGCTCCAAACGTAAATGACGAAATTACCGGAGGACGTTCTCAGATTACAGGTCACTTCACTCCGGAAGAAGCGAAGGACTTAGCTAACGTATTGAAATCAGGTAAGATGGCTGCTTCTGTACATATCGTACAGGAAGACGTTGTCGGTCCGTCACTGGGTCAGGAAGCTATCAGCTCAGGTGTTATCTCCTTTGCTTTGGCATTGATTCTGTTGATGATCTATATGTGTGCATTCTACGGAATTATCCCGGGTCTGATCGCAGACGGTGCATTGGTATTGAACATCTTCTTCACGATGGGTATCCTTGCTTCTTTCCAGGCTGTACTTACTTTGCCGGGTATCGCCGGTATGGTGTTGACACTGGGTATGGCAGTCGATGCTAACGTGTTGATCTATGAACGTACAAAAGAAGAGCTTCGAGCCGGTAAGTCGTTGAGCAAAGCTATTGCCGATGGTTACAGTAACGCGTTCTCTGCTATCTTCGACTCCAACTTGACATCTATCATTACAGGTGTTGTATTGTTCTACTTCGGTACAGGTCCTATCCGTGGTTTCGCTACTACAATGATTATCGGTCTGTTTGCTTCTTTCCTTACTGCGGTCTTCCTGACTCGTATGGTTTATGAAGCATTATTGGCTAAGGATAAACTGAAGAATGTAACATTTGTAACATCCATCACGAAAGACCTGTTGACTAATCCGAAGATCAACTTCCTGGGTGCCCGTAAGACTGGTTATCTGATTCCTGCCGGTATCGTTCTTTTGGGAGCGATCTCCATGATGACGATCGGTTTGAATAACGGTATCGACTTCACCGGTGGACGTAACTATATCGTTCGTTTTGCACAGGATGTAAAAACGGATGAAGTTCGTAATATGCTGGACGAAAAACTGGATGGTGCTGTAAGTGTTATCACGATCGGTACACCGGACCAGGTTCGTGTTTCTACCAACTATAAGATCGACGATGCCGATCCTGCTGTAGACCAGGAAATCGAATCATTATTGTTCGAAGGCGTTAAACCGCTGCTTCCGGAAGGAACAACATTGGATCAGTTTACAACAACTTACATCCAGAGTTCTCAGAAAGTGGGACCGAGTATGGCCGACGACATCAAGAACAGCGCTATCATGGCGGTTATCTTCGCGATGTTCTGTATGGCAGCTTATATCCTGCTTCGTTTCCGTGACTGGTCGTTCTCAGTAGGTGCATTTGCCTCAGTAGCAGTGACAACATTGTGTATCATCTCTTTCTATACTTTATTATGGAAAGTGTTACCGTTCTCTATGGAAGTCGACCAGACATTTATCGCGGCTATCCTGACGATTATCGGTTACTCTATCAATGATACCGTGGTTGTATTCGACCGTATCCGTGAAACAATCGGTCTGTATCCGAAACGCGATCGTTACCAGGTGATCAATGACGCTTTGAACTCAACGTTGTCTCGTACATTTAATACATCATTGACAACATTGGTTGTAGTACTTTGTATCTTTATCCTGGGTGGTAGCACAATCCGTAGCTTTACGTTCGCTATCCTGCTGGGTATCATCGTAGGTACATATTCTACACTGTTCGTTGCAACTCCGATTGCATACGAAATACAGAAAAGAAAGATCAACAAAAAAGCTGCCGAAGCTGCTAAGTAACAGACAGTTTTTATGAAATAATGAAAAGGCCATCTCATTGCGGGATGGCCTTTTTTCTTGTTTACAATATGCTTCTAAACATATAGCCGAAATTGTCCGGTTGCACGGAAATATCTACCTTGTAGGCCACTTGCAATTGTTTTATTCTGACAAATTGTAAGTTTATTTTAAAACGTCATCAGTTATGGATATACATCTAGGTAGCCAATTGCCGGCATATCCTTCTTTTGTTGCCGGTATCCGCCGCGCCCCCGATCGCGGTTATTCCCTTACGTCTGCACAAACTGAAACAGCATTGAAAAATGCCTTAAGGTACATTCCGAAAGAACTTCATGAGACATTAGCACCTGAATTTATGGAAGAGCTTCGTACCCGTGGAAGGATATATGGGTATCGTTATCGTCCGGAGGGTGATCTGAAAGCACGTCCCATTGATGATTATCGAGGAAACTGCCTGGAAGGAAAAGCTTTCCAGGTAATGATTGACAATAATCTCTGTTTCGACATTGCCCTCTATCCTTATGAGTTGGTGACGTATGGAGAGACAGGTCAGGTCTGTCAGAACTGGATGCAATACCGGTTGATCAAACAATATCTGGAGATCATGACACAGGAGCAGACCCTGGTGATTGAATCGGGCCATCCGCTCGGTCTGTTTCGTTCCAGGCCGGATGCTCCCCGGGTAATTATCACCAATTCGATGATGGTCGGTATGTTCGATAATCAGAAGGACTGGCATGTGGCAGCCCAGATGGGGGTTGCCAACTATGGTCAGATGACAGCTGGAGGGTGGATGTATATCGGACCGCAGGGTATTGTGCATGGAACCTTCAATACGCTCCTGAATGCCGGTCGCCTTAAACTTGGCATACCGCAGGACAAGGACTTGCGAGGACATCTTTTCGTCTCGTCCGGATTAGGAGGAATGAGCGGGGCACAACCGAAAGCGGCTGTTATTGCCGGTGCTGCCTGCATTGTGGCGGAAGTGGATCGATCGCGAATAGAAACACGCCATTCGCAGGGATGGGTCCAGTTGGTTACAGATAACGAGGCCGAGGCTTTTCGCCTGGCTACGGATGCTTGCCGTGCCAAAGAGCCTCTTTCGGTTGCTTATCATGGGAATATTGTAGACCTGTTGGAATATGCCGCATCGGAATCTATTCCTATCGACTTGCTGAGCGACCAGACTTCGTGTCATGCTGTTTATGAGGGTGGATACTGTCCCGCAGGAATCTCTTTCGAAGAACGTACGCGTTTGCTTTCGGAAGACCAGGAAACGTTTTGTGCCCTGGTGGACCGTTCTTTGCGCAGACATTATGAAGTGATAAAACGGCTGGTCGAGGGCGGAGCCTATTTCTTCGATTACGGCAATTCATTCCTGAAAGCGATTTATGATGCCGGTGTAAAAGATATATCCAGGAATGGTATCGATGAGAAAGATGGTTTTATCTGGCCGTCTTATGTGGAAGATATAATGGGACCGGAATTATTTGATTACGGCTACGGTCCTTTCCGCTGGGTTTGTCTGAGCGGGAAAAAAGAAGACCTGGTCAAAACCGACCATGCCGCCATGGATTGTATTGATCCGGACCGGCGGGGACAGGACCGTGATAACTACAACTGGATACGCGATGCCGAAAAGAACAATCTGGTAGTAGGTACACAGGCCCGTATCCTTTATCAGGATGCCGAAGGCAGGCTGAAGATTGCACTTCGTTTCAATCAGATGGTCCGTGACGGAGAGATCGGGCCGGTGATGCTGGGACGCGACCACCATGATGTCAGCGGGACAGACTCGCCTTTCCGGGAGACGTCCAATATCTACGACGGTAGTAACGTCATGGCCGATATGGCTGTACAGTGTTTTGCCGGAAATGCAGCCCGCGGAATGAGTCTGGTAGCCCTTCATAATGGTGGTGGTGTCGGTATCGGTAAAGCGGTAAACGGAGGATTCGGTATGGTTCTCGACGGAAGTAACCGTGTTGATGAAATATTACGTTCTGCCATGTTATGGGATGTAATGGGCGGTGTGGCGCGCCGTGCCTGGGCACGTAACCGGCATGCTCTGGAAACAAGTGAAACATTTAATAAGAATAATGAGAATCAGTATCATATCACTCTTCCTTATATTCCGGAGGAAGAATTGATACGAAAAACAATAAAGACCTCTTTAAATACCTGAATTTATGAGTAGTTGGAATAAAATTATGGAGTGTGTCCCCAATTTTAGTGAAGGTAGGGACTTAGGGAAGATAGAAAAGATTATTGAGCCGTTCAGAGCCAGGCAAGGAGTAAAACTGTTGGATTATAGCAATGATGAAGATCATAACCGCCTGGTCGTTACTGTAGTCGGTGAACCGGAGGCGTTGAAAGCCGCCCTGTTGGAGGCTGTAGGACAGGCGGTCGCTTTGATAGACCTGAACCGGCATGTCGGGCAACATCCGCGGATGGGAGCTGTCGATGTGATCCCGTTCATCCCGATCAAAGGATGTGCAATGGATGAAGCGATTGCTTTATCTAAAGAAGTTGGTGAACAGATTGCAACCTTATACCAGGTCCCTGTGTTTTTATATGAGAAGTCGGCAACCGCCCCTCACAGGGAGAATCTGGCAGCAGTCAGGAAAGGTGAGTTCGAAGGGATGGCTGAGAAGATTAAACTAGCAGAATGGCAGCCGGATTTCGGACCGGCGGAGCGCCACCCGACAGCCGGTACGGTTGCCGTTGGTGCCCGTATGCCGCTTGTTGCCTATAACGTCAACCTGGGTACGGCCGATTTGAATATTGCCAGCGACATTGCCCGTAAGATCCGTTTTATCGGCGGCGGTCTTCGTTATTGTAAAGCAATGGGAGTCGAACTGAAAGAACGGGGTATCGTGCAGGTCTCGATTAATATGACCGACTATACTCGTACGGCCTTGTACCGCGCTTTTGAACTGGTGAAGATAGAGGCTCGCCGTTATGGTGTTGCGGTTGTAGGTAGTGAGATTATCGGATTGGTTCCGATGGAAGCATTGATTGATACAGCTTCTTTCTATTTAGGGTTGGAAAACTTTTCCATGAACCAGGTGTTAGAAGCTAGAATAATGGAATAAAACATGAAAGGAGATAAATTACTGATAAGGAACGCATCGCAAGTTGTAACCTGTTCCGGTTTTGAAGCAAAAAGAGGGACGGCAATGTCTGATCTCCATATTATAGAAGATGGAGCAGTGGTTGTTTCCGAAGGTGTTATAACGCATGTCGGTCCGACAAAAGAAATAGTACGTCAGGTAGATCCGGACGAATACCTGGAAATCGATGCCAGTGGAAGGGCATTGCTTCCCGGGTTTGTGGATAGTCATACCCATTTTATTTTCGGTGGTTATCGTGAAGAAGAGTTTTCCTGGCGGTTGAAAGGCGACAGCTATATGTCGATCATGGAGCGTGGCGGTGGTATAGTCAATACGGTCAATGCCACCCGTGAACGTGATTTCGAGCAACTGTGGAGTATCGGTTATGAACGGCTCGACGAAATGTTGGACATGGGCGTAACGACGGTGGAAGGGAAGAGTGGATATGGTCTTGATTTCGAAACCGAACTGATGCAGTTGCGTGTAATGGCAGACCTCAACGAGGAACATCCGGTCGATGTCGTGTCTACTTATTTGGGAGCTCATGCCGTTCCCCCTGAATATACTCATCAGACGGATGATTACATTACTTATATGATCGAACAGGTCCTGCCGGAACTTCGTCTGGAGAGAACGGTTACTTTCTGTGATGTTTTTTGTGAACAGGGAGTATTCTCGGTAAAACAGAGTGAACGTTTGTTACGTGCCGCCAGAAGTCAGCGGTTTAAGTTGAAGATGCATGCCGATGAGATCGTATCTATTGGAGGTACGGAACTGGCGGCCCGTCTGAAGGTTGTCAGTGCCGATCATTTGCTGCACGCTTCGGATGAAGGCATCCAACGGTTGGCACGCAGCGGGGTGATTGCCACCTTGCTTCCGCTCACCGCCTTTTCGTTGAACGAACCTTATGCCCGTGGCCGTGAGATGATTGACGCCGGTTGTGCAGTTGCGCTGGCTACCGATTATAATCCCGGCAGTTGTTTTTCCTGTTCTATCCCGATGCTATTCGCTTTGGCGTGTATTCAGATGAAACTGACTCCGGAAGAGGCGGTTACCGCTTTGACGATTAACGGGGCGGCGGCTCTGGGGCGTGCTAATAAGATCGGCAGCATAGATGTAGGAAAGAAGGCCGACCTGATCCTGCTGAAATATCCGTCCTATAAATTCCTTCCTTATAATGTGGGAATGAATATCGTGGATACGGTGATTAAGGACGGAATCATTTATATGATTTGAGAAACAGTTTATTCATTGTTTAATACCTTAAATATAAATACCATGCTTGTAGACTTGACAATTAAAGAATTTCTGGCGGAAACAGCCAGTAACGCACCGGTTCCGGGCGGCGGAAGTATTTCAGCCTTAAACGGTGCTATCGCTACCGCATTGACGGAGATGGTCGCCAACCTGACCATCGGGAAAAAGAAGTATGCCGATGTGGAAGGGCAGATGAAAACGATAGCTACGGAAGCGGCCCTGATCCGTGAGCGCCTGATCCGCGACATCGACCGTGACAGTGAAGCCTACGATCGTGTGTTTGCCGCCTTTAAACTTCCGAAAGAAACGGAAGAGCAGATCGTCGAACGTGCCCAGGCCATTGAAGATGCCACGAAAGAGGCGGCTATTGTTCCTATGCAGGTTGCCGAAGAGATCGCGTCTGTGATGGAAACCGTCATTTATGTGGCACATAAAGGAAACCGGAATGCCGTTACCGATGCTTGTGTTGCCATGATGACTGCCCGTACCTGTGTCTTGGGAGCCCTGCTGAACGTACGTATCAACCTGGCTTCCATCAAAGACGAAGCTTTTGTAAAGCAGATGAAAGTGAAAGCCGACCATCTGGAATCGGAAGCGATCCGTATTGAAACGAAGTTACTGGATTGGGTTAAAACAATAGTATAACATGAGCAATGTCTATTATGTAGGTTCCGAACCGCTGACATTCGACAGCATTGAGTTGATCCTGACTCAGAACATGAAGCTCGAGTTAAGCCAGGAAGTGCGCGAACGCATCCAGCGTTGCCGCGATTACCTGGACCGGAAAATCGAACAACAGGATGGTCCGCTTTATGGCATTACAACCGGCTTCGGCTCGTTATGCAATAAAAATATCTCGCCCGACGAACTGAGTACCTTACAGGAAAACCTGGTGAAAAGCCATGCCTGTAGTGTCGGTGACGAGGTGAGTCCCGTCATTGTCCGGTTGATGATGCTGCTGAAAGCACATGCTTTGTCTTTGGGCCATAGCGGTGTACAGGTTATTACCGTACAACGTATCCTCGATTTCTTCAATAATGATGTTCTGCCGATCGTTTATGACCGGGGCTCCCTGGGAGCTTCCGGCGATCTGGCTCCGTTGGCGAATCTCTTCCTGCCGCTGATCGGAGTGGGAGATGTTTATTATAAAGGAAAGAAGCGCGAAGCGATCAGCGTATTGGATGAGTTTGCCTGGAAGCCCGTACGCCTGAAAAGTAAAGAGGGACTGGCTTTACTGAATGGAACACAGTTTATGAGTGCAAATGGCGTTTTTGCCCTGATGCGTGCTTTTCGTCTTTCCCAAAAGGCGGATACGATAGCGGCCTTGTCTTTGGAAGCCTTCGACGGTCGTATCGATCCTTTTATGGATTGTATCCAGCAGATGCGTCCTCATCCGGGACAGATTGAAACGGGAGCAGCTTTCCGCCGGTTGTTGGAGGGAAGCGAACTGATCAACCGGAAAAAGGAGCATGTGCAGGACCCTTATTCCTTCCGTTGTATCCCGCAGGTTCACGGAGCGACAAAGGATGCGATCAATTATGTTTCCGGCGTATTGCTTACGGAGATTAATTCGGTGACGGATAATCCGACCATCTTCCCGGAAGAAGACAAGATCATCTCGGGTGGTAATTTCCATGGTCAGCCATTGGCCATTTCTTTCGACTTTCTGGCCATCGCTTTGGCTGAATTAGGAAATATATCCGAACGCCGTGTCGCCCAATTGATCATGGGACTTCGCGGTTTACCGGAATTTCTTGTAGCCAATCCCGGACTAAACTCTGGTTTTATGATCCCGCAATATGCTGCTGCAAGCATGGTCAGCCAGAATAAGATGTATTGTTATGCCGCCAGCAGCGATTCGATCGTATCCAGCAATGGTCAGGAAGATCATGTCAGCATGGGAGCCAATGCTGCAACCAAACTATTCAAGGTAATGGATAATCTCGATCATATCCTGGCGATTGAATTAATGAATGCGGCACAAGGAATGGAGTTCCGCCGTCCGGCCAGGACTTCACCTGTCCTTGAAAAATTCCTGAGAGACTTCCGGAAGGAGGTCCCTTTCATAGAGGATGATATTGTAATGTACACGGAGATCCATCGTACGGTGGCTTTCCTTCGGAGGTATCCGTTGTAGTTACGCTGATCGTAGATAGTTCAGCTATATGTTTTGAGAGACCTTTGTTTCTGAATTATCCGTGTGGATATGGCCTGATTGTAGAGCCGAAGCTTTTGAATATAAAGCTTCGGCTCTAATTTTTTATGAGAATTTAACTGACTAAAAAAAACGATCGTTTTTTTTAGTCACCGCGAAGGTACTCACATTTTTTTATTTATAGATGTTTATAAAAAGAAAAAACGACTGATTCATTGCATTTTATACTTAGAAATACGCTCATAAATCAGGTGTCTTCTTTTACTCAAAAACAGCTAAAATCGTGACTAGAAAAAACGATCGTTTTTTCTAGTCATTCAATATTTTCATATAAAGAAAATCCACTGTTACAGAGGTTTGTATTTATATTTTTGGCTTTGATTGTGTAATAGAATTCTAAGTAGACGCTTTCTGATGGATATAAGCATACGGCAATTAAGAAATAGTAATGAGCAAATGTTTAAAAGTATTGTAGAATCTTATTGGCCCCGTTTACATAAGTTCGCCCAGATTTATGTATTGGATAGAGAGGTGGCCAAAGAGATTGTGCAGGATACTTTCCTTGTTTTGTGGAAACAACGGGAAAAATTGGACAAAGAGACCTGTCTAATAACTTATTTAATGGTGATATGCCGGAATAAATGTTTTAATTATTTGAAAGGTTTACAATTGGAGCAGGTCGAGATTAATGATTTAAATGAGTTTGCTATTTATCAAAGAAGTAATGTTTACGTTTTGGAAAATGATTCGTTGGAAATACTGATGACAAAAGAGTTGGCATCGGCTATAGAAGCTTCATTATCGAAATTATCTGCACGTACAAGAGATATTTTTATGATGAGCCGTTATGACGGTTTCAAAAACAAAGAGATAGCCGAAAGTCAGTGTATAACGGTTAAAGCTGTCGAGTTTCATATCAACAAGGCCCTGAGTCATTTGAGAGATGATCTGTCCAAAGAATATCTCATTCCTATTATTTTTTTGATTTTGTATATAGGATTGAAAAAATAATTGTATTGTTTGTATGTCTGATTATCAAAGTTTTATGGTGTTGCTATGAAAAAACTTACCAAAAAGTGAAAAAAATCTCCATTTTCTACTAGGGTAAAATTAAAAAAAGTTGTTCCTCCTCTGTCTGGTATCAAAAGATAGATTATGAACAACGATTTAGTTATACGATTTATAGAAAGACAGTGCACAATAGAAGAAGCGCGTGAAGTTCTGCGCTGGATTGAGGCAACTGAAGAGAACAAGGCTGTTTTCTGTCAAATGCAGGCTGTACATGCTTCTATTGGAATTGATCATTCAGACCGTACAGAAAAAGTAAGCCCGGAAGATGTCCGGAAGATAATGAAAGAAATAAGCCGCAAACGGTATCGGCTATTACCTTATGCCGCTGCGGTTGTTTGTGCTGTTGTGGCTGTCCTGTTATTTATTATCTCCCCTTTGAATGAAAGAAATCTTAGTGAATATGAAAAAGTCCTGGCCGGAATTGAAGATAAAAAAGAGATTACTCTGACTGTCAACAATGATAAGGAGATAGAATTGTCTGATACTTCGATTGTTGTTACGTATGATAAAAAAGGACAAATCCTGATTAATGATACAGTGGCTGTTCCCGGGGAGAAGGAGAATCTTGATCATTTGAATATGATCCGTGTTCCTTACGGGAAGCGTTCCACTTTGATTCTGGCTGATGGTTCCAAAGTGTATCTCAATTCTGGTTCGTCATTAGTCTATCCGGCTGTGTTTGCCAAAGATAAACGTGAAGTTTACCTGGATGGTGAGGCCTATTTTGAAGTATCGAAAGAAGCACGGCGGAAATTTGTTGTGCAAACGGCTTATAAAGCAGTGGAAGTATTGGGGACGAAGTTTAATGTATCGGTCGATAAAAGGCAAAGCCTGTTTGAAGCGGTATTGGTGACTGGTAAAATCGGTTTGGAAAGTAATACCGGCAAAATAGAACTTATCCCGAACCAATATTATGGTTATGATCCGGATTCCGGACAGGATGAGCTGAAAACAGTAGATACCAGGGATTACATTTCCTGGATTGAAGGGAGACTCCGATTTAATCGTGAGCCTTTGGATAAAGTAATCCATCGGTTAGAGAAATCTTATAATATAAAAATAGAAATTCTTGATTCTAAATACCTCAAATATCAAATATCGGGTAATCTGGATTTGAAAAGTACGCCGGAAGAGACAATGAATGTTCTGATGAGGATTCTTATTCCGGGTTATAATTCTCAAAAACAAAAGTTATACCAAATAAAAGAGAAATGATTATGAAAGCCTATGTAATTAAAAAATTATTGTTTAACAAAAAGAATCTATCATTATGAGAAAGAAGACAAGCACTAGTAAAGCTGGTCCATGCGGACGAGCATCCTGGAGAAGGTTCCTGGTTGTAGGTTTGTGTAGTTGTGTTTCATTGACAATGTATGCCAATGTATTAAAGTCACAGGTAAGTTTATCCTTCAATAATACTACATTGAAGGATGCTCTGGAACAACTTCAGGAACAAGCGGGAGTGAGTATTATTTATTCGAACAATGTGTTGAATGATGAGGCGGTTGTAAATCTTAATTCCAAAAAAATTTCATTGGAAGATGCTTTACATATTTTGCTTCTTAATCAGAATTGCTCGTATAAAGTGGAAAATGGGCAGGTTATATTGTACCCTGTGGAGAAAGTACAACCGGCAGTCACTGTAGTCGCTCAAGAAGGTTTTAAGGTAAAAGGTAGTGTTTCTGATGTTACAGGTCCTTTGGCTGGTGTAAATATTATGGTAAAAGGAACTATGACAGGTGTTATATCTGACATGGATGGTAATTTTGAAATTACTGCCCCTTATTCAGGAGCTAGTTTGATTTTTTCTTATATCGGTTATCAACCTCAGGAGGTACAGATAAATGGACGAAATACTCTAAAAATTACACTGGTGGAAGATACTAAAGCTTTGGAAGAAGTTGTTGTCATAGGTTATACTACTCAGAAAAAAGCAACAATTACTGGGTCTATATCGACCATAACTACCAAAGATTTAAAGCAAAGCCCGACCGCAAACCTGAATAATGCCCTGGCGGGTAGAATGCCTGGTTTGATGGCTAATCAGTTTGGTGGTGGTGAACCAGGTGTGGATGGAGCAGAGATACGTATCCGTGGTATGGGTACATATGGAGACAAATCTCCGATTGTCATTGTAGATGGTGTTGAACGCGACATGAGTTATCTGGCTCCTGAAGAAATCGAGACTTTTACAATTTTGAAGGATGCTTCTGCAACTGCTCCTTATGGTGTTCGTGGTGCTAACGGTGTTATCATTGTTACGACTAAACGTGGTAAAGCTTCTGAAAAGCCTAGTGTGAATTTTAAGGCATCGGTAGGGACAAATGCTCCGGTTAAATTTCCTACTTATTTAGGATCTGCGGATTATGCAACCTTATATAATGAAGCTATGATAAATAGTAATCCCAGAACAGATCCTTCAAAACTTGAGTTGTTTACGCAGGATGCTATTAACAATTACAGAATGGCTAAAGGAGATAATTCTGACGGTTTAGGCTATAACTGGGACTATTTTGATTATGCGTTTAAACCGGGAATTCAACAGGATTATAGTTTGTCTATCCGAGGAGGTTCTGAGCGTGCGCGTTATTATGTGATGGCTAATTATTATTCTCAGGATGGAAACTATGAGCATACAGATTTGACGGAACACGATACTCAGGCTAGGTTTAAGCGTTATAACTTCCGTGCAAATGTCGATGTCGATATTACAAAAGATTTTTATGTGCGGGTAGATTTAGGCGCTCGTATTACGGATCGTCATGCTCCGGGAACAACAGCATCTACAGTTGTTAGTTTATGTAATACGTTGCCTCCTTATTTGCCGATAACAGTACCTGAAAATGATAATCCTGACAATGAAGATTATGTATTGAATAATCCATACGGCATGTTGTATGGGGATTATAGGCATCGTAAAAATATTTTAGGAGAGTTATCAAGAACCGGATATCTGATTGAGAAGAAAACTTATCTGAACGGATCATTTGCAATCGGACATAAACTTGATTTTATAACAAAAGGATTGAAAATTGAAGGAGTTTTCTCTTATGATGCCTCTGAAGGTAACTGGGTCAATCGGAAACTAGGTGTCAATAAAGATGGTTATATGGAGTTTACTAAATATGCTACATTCCAGCCAGCAGAAGGTAGTTACGGTTCATTTTATATGAATAATCCGAATTATACGGGTAAATATATATTAGGAAATCCTTGGTATGACAAAGATGAGACAATAGAGAATACATTTAGCCATAATGCAGCTGAAAGTAAGACCTATTATCAGTTAAAACTAGATTACGCACGTACATTTAATGATCATGATATTACGGCTATGGTTTTGTTAAATCGTTCAAACCGGAGTTATGATAACCGTGTTGCTTATCGTTATCAGGGGCTGACAGCAAGAGCGACATACGCTTTTCAGAATAAATATTTGGCAGAGTTCAATATTGGATATAACGGTTCTGAAAACTTTGCACCGGGTAAACGATACGGAACATTTCCTGCCGGATCTATCGGATGGGTTATTTCCCGGGAAAAATTTATGAAGGGAACTGATAAATGGTTGAGCAATCTTAAATTGAGAGCTTCTTATGGTTTAGTTGGTAGTGATAAAATTTCTGATAATAATGATGACCGTTTTGCTTATTTGCAATTTTTTCAGGGAGGAGACGGTTATTCGTATGGTGTGAATGAATTCGGAAATGGATACAACGGGTTGAAAGAGGGGAATTTTGCGAATCCGAATTTAACTTGGGAAAAAGCACGTAAGTTGAATATTGGTATTGACGCTTCTTTCTTTAATGAACGTCTGACTTTCTCAGCTGATTATTTTTATGAACATCGTTTTGATATTATAACTAACTTAAGTAATTCCGGAAAATTGGGATATCCAGGAATAGTCGGAAAGGATGCACCATTTGTTAACTCAGGTATTGTGGATAATAGAGGTATAGACTTTGAGATCGGCTGGAATGGTAGTATAGGAGATGATTTCCGTTATTATATCAAGCCAAATTTCACATTTGCACGAAATAAGATCAAATTCATGAATGAAGTATCGTATGATAATGACTGGCGTGCAAATACCGGAAAACGTATTGATGAATATTTTGTTTATGAAGTAGACCATTTCGTGTATGACCAGGCGGAAGCTGATCGTTTGAACTCTATGAATAACGGGGAAGGTTTCCAACCTTGGGGAACGTTATATCCAGGTGATGTAGTTTATAAAGATTTGAATGGAGACGGAAAAATAGATGACGAACATGACCGTCGTGCGATGGGAAATCCTCGTACACCGGAAATTCAATTTGGTATTCCTCTTGGTCTCCAGTATAAAGGTTTTGACTTGAGTCTGTTATTTCAGGGAGCTGCCAACTCAAGCATTTTGTTGAACGGTGCAGGTGTATGGGATTTCCCACAGTATGATAATGACCAGATTGGTAAGGTAAAACCGATGCACATGAACCGGTGGACTGAAGAAAGCAAAGATTTTGCAACTTATCCTCGTTTGACAATTGGAAAGAATGACAATAATAAGAATGAGAACAGTAGCTTATTCTTATATAATGCTTCTTATTTGCGTTTGAAGAATGTTGAGATTGGATATACTTTACCCAAAAGTGCTATTCGCTTTGCCGGGTTGCAGAATGTTCGTTTTTATGTACAAGGCATGAACCTGCTTACTTTTGATGGGTTGGATCATGTGGATGTTGATCCTGAAACAAATAATGGAAACGGTGCTTGGTATCCTATCCAGCGCATATTCAATTTTGGTGTTGATATTACTTATTAATTTAATAACAAACGACAATGAAGAAATTATATATATTAGCCGGCTTGGTTGTAGGATTATTATGTGTGACATCCTGTGATGATTATTTAGACCGTACTCCGGATGACAAAACGACAGAACAGCAAGTTTTCACACGTTATGATAAAGTCGAGTCATTGGTTACCGACTTATATGCACATGCAAAATATGCACAGCATCCATTGATTTACTTTAATCATTTCGGTTTGTCGAGTATTTCGGATGAATGTAGTGCAAGTAGCCATGAAGGGGCAATTCCACATCAATTTCATACAGGTAATTATGGTCCTTCTCAAGGAATGCCCTCTGGCAGTAGCGCAGGACAATACTGGGATGATTTGTATTCTACTATTCGCTCTTCTAATATAATATTGGAAGGTATTGCAAAATACAATACACCGGATAATCCGCAGGATGGACGAACGGGAGATTTAAAAAGGCGTATTGGTGAAGTTTATTTTTTGAGAGGTTATTTGCATTTACTTTTGATCCGTTCTTATGGTGAAGCTGTTTATGTCAATCGTGTAATAAATCCGGGGGATGATATGACTTTTGAGAAAGAATCGTTCCATTCGATGGTTGAAAAAATCTGTGCAGATGCTGATTCGGCTTATAATCGTGTTGATAGTTGGAATGGAGGACAATACTTCGGTCGTGTCGATAAAGGAGCATGTTTGGGCTTGAAAGCTATGGCTCGTTGGCTTGCAGCTACACCTCTTTGGAATGGTGGTAATTTACCGAATGATAATCGTATCTTCAAGTCCGAATACGGTTATGACCAGAAACGTTGGGAATTGGCAAGAGATGCAGCTAAGGCTGTATTGGAGTGCACAAAAGAGGACGGCTCTTTACGTTATAAATTATACGAAACCTATACAAAGGATGACTTCAGAGATGTTGATGGTAAAACTGATACGAATAATAAAAAAGTCCAGCAACGTTTGTGGCAGATGATGTATGATATGAATGCTATCCAGGATGAATGGGTTTGGTTCGTAACAAGAGATAAAGATACGGGCTGGTCCGGCGACGTATTGCCTCCGTCACAAGGAGGTCATGCCCGTCAACGACCTTTGCAGGAACAGGTTGATGAATATGAATATATTGCTCCGGATGGATATGGTTATCCTATCTATTGCAATCATGCAGAAAAAGATGGATACGATGATGGCAATCCTTATGAGGGCATTCAACGTGATCCTCGTTTGTATCGTGATATTCGTTATCATGGTTCCTGGTATGG
Organism: Parabacteroides sp. ASF519; assembly: GCF_000364265.2. Taxonomy (NCBI): domain Bacteria; kingdom Pseudomonadati; phylum Bacteroidota; class Bacteroidia; order Bacteroidales; family Tannerellaceae; genus Parabacteroides; species Parabacteroides sp. ASF519. Next base: position 1,659,507 of record NZ_AQFV02000006.1, read on the forward strand.
AGGTAACCAGTTGAATACAGCTGAAGGTAATGATGCGGTCGGGGGGAGTTATTTGGATCAGGCTTCTCATACGGGGTATTATTTGAGAAAGTTCTATAAAGATGGTTGGGATCGTGGTCATGGTGGCCATACTATTAACGGACCGGCTATTTGGCGCTTACCGGAATTCATTTATATCTATTGTGAGGCCGTTAATAATCTGACAGGTCCTAATGATGAAATTTATAATTTGATTAACAAGGTTCGTGACCGTTCTTTTATGGCGCCAATGCCACCGGCTGCAAAATCGGATAAAGAATTGATGGAAGAATATATTCAACGTGAACGTCGCGTAGAGTTATTTTATGAAAATAATCGTTATTGGGTTGCCCGTCTTTATCTCCAACCTGGAGATTATAACACGACCTCCAATGTAAAAGCTTCGGAATGGCCATATCCGAAAGATCAGCGTCAGTCTCATGGGATGAAACCGGTAGAAGATCCTAATGGAAAAATAGAGGTTAATGGAAAAAAATATCGTATGGAGCGTTTCGTTGTAGAAGATAACCGTGTGTTTAGTGCTCCCAAATCGTATTTATGGCCGATTTTACAGGAAGAACTGAAGCGTTGTCCTTCCCTGGTACAGAACCCCGGCTGGTAAGATAAGCCGGAACTCCTTTGTGTTTTTAATTTGATGAAAAGCCTGCTGTTTCAATTGAGCGGCAGGCTTTTTTTATCAATAGATCCGTTGAAGTTAAATAATTCATTATACATTTGTAAACTTAATTTTTTAGACAAATGAAATTATCAGTAGCAATCCTTTCGCTCGCAATCCTATCGGGCGGGAATGCCTCGTTTGCCCAAACCGACAAACAAGACAAAAAGGCGAAGGCCTATATGGTAGCCGACGCTCATCTGGATACCCAATGGAACTGGGATATCCAGACAACGATCAAAGAGTATGTTTGGAATACGCTCAGTCAGAATCTGTTTCTGCTGAAACGCTATCCCGACTATGTGTTCAACTTCGAAGGTGGTGTGAAATATGCCTGGATGAAGGAATATTATCCGGCGCAGTATGAAGAAATGAAAGAGTATATCAGGAACGGCCGCTGGCATATCTCCGGCAGTAGCTGGGATGCAACGGATGTGCTGGTGCCTTCTACCGAGTCGTTTATCCGCAACATTCTGCTCGGACAAGAGTATTACCGGAAAGAGTTCGGAGTGGAGAGCACGGATATCTTCCTGCCAGATTGTTTTGGTTTTGGCTGGACATTGCCGACGATCGCTGCCCATTGCGGTCTGATCGGTTTCTCCTCCCAGAAACTAGACTGGCGTAACCATCCCTTTTACGGAAAAAGCAAACATCCTTTCATGATCGGTTTGTGGAAGGGAGTGGACGGTGCTTCCATCATGCTGGCTCATGGTTATGATTATGGCAGAAGATGGAAAGATGAAGATCTGTCCGAAAGTAACTATTTGCTGGAACTCAGCAAACGTAATCCCTTCAATATCGTCTATCGTTATTATGGAACAGGAGATACGGGCGGTTCACCAAATCTCGCCTCTGTCCGTTCTGTTGAAAAAGGTATTAAAGGCGATGGCCCGGTGGAAGTGATCAGCGCCACCAGCGACCAAATGTTCAAGGACTTTATGCCTTATGACAAACATCCTGAACTGCCGGTTTTTGACGGCGAATTGTTGATGGACGTGCACGGTACGGGTTGCTATACCTCGGAAGCTGCCATGAAATTGTATAACCGTCAGAACGAAGTACTGGCAAATGCCGCCGAGAATGCTGCCGTTGCCGCAGATTGGTTGGGAACTGCCGCTTATCCGTTGAATACATTGACTGATGCCTGGAAACGCTTTATCGTTCACCAGTTTCATGACGACCTGACGGGTACAAGTATTCCCCGAGCCTATGAATTTTCATGGAACGACGAACTAATCTCTCTCAAACAGTTTGCCGGTGTACTGACTTCTTCTGTGAGTGCGGTTGCCGGTCAGTTGGATACCCGTGTAAAAGGTATTCCGGTTATACTTTACAATGCCCATTCTTTTCCGGTAACCGACCTGGCGGAAGTTGTGCTGGATATGCCGAAGTCACCGAAAGGATTTACCGTTTATGACGATAAAGGAAAGAAAGTTGCGGCCCAGATGCTTTCTTATGAAAATGGGAAAGCCCGCTTGCTGATCGCAGCTTCCGTTCCGGCAAGTGGTTATGCCGTTTACGATGTTCGTGAAGGTGGACCGGCAACCCGTATGGTTTCAGTTGAAGCGAACGCATTGGAAAACTCCATGTATAAGATCCGTCTGGACGGAAAAGGAGATATCGTCTCTCTTCTCGATAAAAAGAACAATAAAGAACTGGTGAAAGAAGGTAAGGCGATCCGTCTGGCTCTTTTTACAGAAAACAAATCGTATAACTGGCCTGCCTGGGAGATTATGAAAGAGACGATAGACAAAGAACCAGTCTCTATTACCGAAGATGTAAAGATCTCTCAGATCGAGAACGGAGAGTTGAGGAAATCCCTTTGTATAGAGAAACGTCATGGACAGTCCGTATTCAAACAATATATCCGTTTGTATGAAGGTAGCCGTGCCGACCGTATTGATTTCTACAATGAAATAGACTGGCAGTCGACCAATGCTCTGCTGAAAGCTGAGTTCCCGTTGAGTGTCTCAAATCCCGAAGCAACCTATGACTTGGGTATCGGAAGTGTTAAAAGAGGAAATAATACGCAAACAGCCTATGAAGTATATGCACAGTATTGGGCAGACTTGACGGATGCAAATGGTTCCTATGGTGTATCTGTCCTGAATGACAGTAAGTACGGTTGGGATAAACCGAATGATCATACAATCCGGTTGACTTTGCTTCATACGCCGGAAACCAAAGGCGGTTATGCTTATCAGGATCGTCAGGACTTCGGTTATCATACATTTACTTATAGTCTGTTGCCTCATTCGGGAGGATTCGGGAAAGCACAAACAGGTGTCTGTGCCGATAAGTTGAACCAACCGATCATGGCATTTGCCGCCAACAAACATGCCGGTCGTCTGGGTAAATCTTTCTCTTTTGTCAATTCGGATAACACAAGTGTCGTTATCAAGACATTAAAGAAAGCCCAGGTATCCGACGAATTGGTGGTTCGTGTCTATGAAACCGGTGGAGTAAAGGAACAGACTGCCGAAATTTCTTTTGCCGATGCCATTGTCAGTGCAAGCGAAGCGGACGGAACGGAGAAGACGATTGGTAAAGCTAGTTTCACTGGTAATAAGTTACAGGTATCTGTTAAACCCAATTCGGTGAAGACGTTCAAGGTTAAGCTCAAACTATCGGATGTTTCGGTCGACAAACTGCAATATGCGAGTCTGCCTTTGAATTATAACAAGAAATGTGTCAGTTGGAATGAATTCCGTCGTGAAGCCGATTTTGCTTCCGGTTACTCTTATGCCGCAGAATTACTTCCTGATTCGATCGTTGTCAGCTCCATTCCTTTCAGGTTGGGTGAAAAAGAGGCTGTAAACGGTTTGACTTGTAAAGGAGACACGATAGAACTACCGGCAGGTGACAGCTATAACCGTATTTACTTCCTGGCTGCATCGAGGGAAGGTGATAGCGAAGGAACTTTCAGACTGGGAAAAACGGAACATGCGATAACAGTTCCCGAATATACCGGCTTTATCGGTCAATGGGGACATCTGGGGCATACGGAAGGTTTCCTGAAAGAGGCAGAAATTGCTTATGTCGGAACTCACCGCCATGCTCCGGAAGGAGACGAAGCATACGAATATACCTATATGTTTAAATTTGGTATGGATATTCCCAAAGGGGCGACCCAACTGGTTTTACCGGATAATAAAGATATCGTGCTATTTGCGGTAACAGTGGTGAAAGAAGAGAATCCGCAGGTTACTCCCGCCTCCGGGTTATTCCGTATGGCATTGAAACCTCAGCAGGGCGATAAGGCAAATGCTCCGAAAGCCAATCTGATGAAAGGGGCGAAAGTGATTGCCTGTTCCGGTTTCGTCAATGAGGAAGAATCTCCCGAATGCATGATCGACGGTGATACGCAGACGAAATGGTGTGATATTACCGGCGTGCCTAATTATGCAGACTTCGATCTGGGTGAAACAAAAAATGTCAGCGGTTGGAAGCTGGTGAATGCCGGACAGGAAAGCCATTCTTATGTGACCCGTACTTGTTTCCTCCAGGGAAAGAACAGTTTGTCGGAAGAATGGAAAACATTAGGACGCCTGGATGACAACCGTAAGAATGAGGTAACCGGTTTGCTTACAAAACCGGAATCAGTCCGTTATATCCGTTTGTTGATCGCCCAGCCGTCGCAGGATACAGGTAGTCGTGACGCCCGTATTTATGAGTTGGAGGTTTATTGACGGATTGTCTGACAAAACATAATTAATTTATTAAACTAAAGCGTCTGAATCGGATTTTATTCTGATTCAGACGCTTTTTTTGCTCTCCGAAAAAGTTTGTACACTTCTCCTTTCAGGTTTCATTCGCATGGCAGCCTTGAAAAATAAAGAACTGAAATGAAGGGTTGTATGTTTAGGCTTTTAAAATGCCGATGGCTGGTTATTCGTTCGTCTACCAATAGTTATCCATTCATCTACGGATAGTAGTCTGCTGGTAAAGCATAGGTGTTTCGAAATGTTAAGTCAGGACTTTTGATAACGAAACATATATGTTTTGAAGACAAAAGTCCTATGTTTTGCCAGTCGTTATTTTACCTTGAAATTTCGTATACATTTTTTCACAGTTTCATCCCTTCAGCCGGATATTTTGAAAAACACTCCATTCGTAGCTGACTGAAAGCTGAAAGCAATAGCATGCAATAACATAGAGAGGTGGAGCCAACTAACAAACGGATTCATGCTATATTCAATTTAACTCAGAAAACAGTTGTATTTGATTTCAAATACTTAAGTATTTAGTTACAAATACAATTGTATTTGAATCCGGAAATAATAGTGTTTTTTCTACTATCCTTTGCTCTGATATGGGCGTGCTTATATTTTATTCATGTAATACTCATTTTTTCGTTTTTTCAGCTAGGGTAAATTGAGAAAAAGTTGTTCTTCTTTAGATTCATATAATTAAAAATTCTGTTATGAAAAGAAGAATAGCCTTTTGTCTTTTACTGTTAGTCTGTGTACTTGTTTATTTTAAAGTTCTTCAAGCTGATTTCCTTTATTATTGGGATGATCAGGTTATCGTAATGAATCAGTATACTGTCGGAGGTTGGAGTTGGAATAATCTGTGGCATATTTGTACTGATTTCCATGCAGGACAGTATGCTCCTGTCATGGAGATGAATTTCCTGGCGTTATATACTTTCTTCGGTTATAATCCTTTTTGGTTTCATTTGGCGAATCTGTGTTGGCATTTAGGGTGTGTTTGTCTGACCGGACTGTTTATTGTAGAGTTATTAAAAACACATGGCTATTTTTCAAATAAAGAGATTCATCTGATTGCCTTTTTGACTGCGTTTATTTTTTCTATTCATCCGTTTAATGTAGAGTCTGTAGCATGGGTCAGTGCTGTGAAGATTTTGATATATAGTTTTTTCTATTTATTGGCTGTCATTTGCTATCTACGGTATATTAAAACGATGAAGGAAAAGGATTATCTGCTGACTCTTTTTTTATTTGCCGTTTCGTTTCTGGCGAAGGAGCAGGCTGTTACACTTCCTTTGTTATTAATACTCATAGACTGGTTTTGCCATCGGAATTTGAAAGAAAAGGCATTATGGGTTGAGAAACTCCCATTTTTCATATTGTCTTTGTTTTTTGGAATAATTACGATCCTCTCTCAGGCTGGGGGAGGAGATGCTCCTGTTTTTCCATTCGGACAACGTATTGTTTTGGCCTGTTATACACTCTTTGAATATTTAACAAAGTCGTTATTCCCCATTGGGTTAAATTATTTATATCCGTTTCCGATTCTTCCCGGAGAGAGTTTGCCTGTAAGGTTCTGGATTTATCCATTGTTGGTGATCTGTATAATTTCCTGGTTATGGGTCAATAGGAAAAATAAGTTATTACTTTTTGGTGCATGTTTCTTTGTCATTCACCTATTGGTTGCCTTAAATATTATTTCCACATCCAGACAAGCCATAGTGGCAGACCGATATTCGTATATGAGTAATATTGGAATAATCTTTTTAGTTGTGGTCATGCTCGTCTGGTTAAAAAGTAAATGGAGAAATAAGTATAAATGGAAGGGGATACTTGTTGCTTTCTTAATGTATAGTTTCTATTTGGGAGGATATACATATATCTACTCAACACGTTGGGAAAATACAGAGACTGTTAAGCTGCATATCAATGAGTTGTTGAAAGAGAGAGAAACAGAAGAGAAAAATCAGGCTCAGTCAGAATCGGTTGAGTCGAATTATTAATATAAATATTTTACATTATGAAAAAGAAAAACATTATTTCTTTAGCTGGTGTGGTAGCTCTGTTAATGGGGCTGGGTTTGAATCTTGAATACGCACTGGATGATTATGGATTAAAGAGTAACTCATTGAATTTATTTGTGTTGGCACAAGCTAGTAATTCGGGAGGTGGGGTAACTAATGGAGAACAGGCATCTGTTACTGCGCATTGTAAAAAGACTACAACTACAACTACAACTTCAGGAGGGTCTTCCTCTGTGAGTGGTGGTGTCTCTGCAGGAGGTTTAGGTGTTTCCGGTGGTATATCAGGTACAACTGGTAATACTAGCGGAAATACAATGACCGAAACAACGGAGAAAGAGTTTGATGCTGAGTTATTATATTGTAAGCCTCCTAGAAACTCAGTGGAAACTTGTGTGAATTTCGATCCTTGTAAGTAATGTATATTATATCGGATAAGAAATTTGCTAGCTGATTGTTAGTACTCATTATCTTATCCGATATAATTTAAATATCCATTTTTTATATTTATAATACAAATTAGTCATGCAAATAAATATATTATTGTCTTTATTAGTTTTAGTTATACTTCTTTTGTCTTGCAAAGAAAGTACTAGAAATTTTTCAAGAAAAACAGAAGGAGTTTCTCTGTTAACGAATCTTGAAAAGGCGATAGAGGTGAATATTGATTTAAATAATGATTGCTTACCATTCGATAGTTTAATGACTAAAGTCAGCTATGTGAAGTTGGAAACTACAGGTGATAATCTTATAGGAGAGATTTCTCAACTTTTGTTTGTTGATGATAAAATCATAGTAGTGGATGTCTGGAAATCTAAAATAATTACGGTTTATGATATGAAAGGTCATTATCTATATAAAATAGGATCACAGGGACAAGGTCCTCAAGAATATGCCTTTTTTACCCATGTTTCGTTAACTCCAGATAAAAAAATGCTTGTTATAACAGACATGGGTAGTACTAGCTTAAAATATTATAGTATAGATGGTCAGTTTATTAAATCGATAAAATGCCCATATTGGTTTACTACGAGTGAATTTGTAACAGATAATTTGATTGCAGGTTTTACCGATGGAGGTAATGTTATATCGGACGAAAATGAGGATTATAACCCCCTTTTGGTAGTTACAGACTTATTGGGAAATATTTCTTCATCGGCTTTTCAGAGTTATTATAGGAAGGAATATACGAGTACAATTTTCGAACCGATTCGAAAATTCGAGGATCGTGTACTGTACAATAATCCAAATACAGATTCTATTTATCTATTGACCTCCAATAGTATTGAGTTAGCTTATCATCTGAATATAAAAGGAGCTAAACCAATGATAATAAATGAAGATATAACAAATGATCTATTGAGAGAGCATCGTCGGAATAACCCATTTTTCAATGGTGATTTTATCGAATTAAAGGATGGTGCTATATTTCATATTTTTGAATCAGGATTTCCTGGTTATCGTTTTGGTATTTATTCTAATGCTAAACAGCGCACTTTTTGTTGTAATGACATTCGTTATAATCCTTTTTTCTGTTTTTTTGATGCTCCTAAAGCTCGCTATGGTGATAATACGGTAGTTGTAGATACTCGTTCGGATATTGCTCTTGCTTATAAAGATGAACTATACAAGCTTGGAAAGAAAGAGGAAATAGATGAATTTTACAAAGGCTTGACAGAAGACAGTAATCCGATCTTGTTCTTTTATGAATTAAAATTTTAGTTCTATATTCTCTGAAAATGAAAGAATGAAAAGAATATCTGTTATAGGTCTACTATTTATAATCTTATGTGTATTCTTCAGAGTTTTTGGAGGAGAGATCTGTCTTGTGCCGTCTTCGAGTATGGAGCCTGCAATTCTTATCGGAGATTGGTTGTGGATAGATAAATTGACTTATGGTGCTCGTTTGCCTGTTCGTTGGAGTGATATTCCATTAATAAATGTGTTTACATGGAACAGGACTTTATGGGAAAAAGATAGAGGAACAAATTGGGGGTATCGCAGAATAAAAGGTTTTAGAAGTCCATGCATCTCTGATATCATTGTTTTTAATAGTCCTGAAAGACCTGATATTTTGTTGGTGAAAAGGGTTGCAGGAGTTATTTCTGCCGGAGATACTATTACTTTTAATAGGGAGAATTATTCGAGTTTGAAGAAAATACTTGATAATGAGTATGTCTCTTCCTTTATGAGGAAAAATAACATCTATATAAATGGTAGGGGTGATTCCTGTTACCGGGTAAAGCAGAATTATTATTTTGTGTTAGGGGATAATTCCTCCGAATCTTACGACAGTAGATCGTTTGGTTATATTCCGGAGAGTTCTGTGGTTGGAAAGGTTGACCGTGTGTTGTTTTCGATCGATTGTGATCAGAAGGAATTTTGTAGATTTCGCTTTTTCAGATTGTTTCATCGTTTGCATTGAGATGTTTGCCCGTACTTGACATTACAACAGTCAAGTACGGGAGAGAAGGGCCTTTTGTTCATTACTTATTGTTATCGGTCGATTGATTGACAATCTTTTCCAGTAATTCCTGCATCTTCCCGATAACCGGTTCTTTTTCCAACCCATATTCCGATGCCAAGTGTTCCATTTGAGGGAAAGAAGTCCATACTTTGCCGTTCTTGTCTTCCCAAACAGAAATTTTAAGGGGTAACTCGATGGAGATGGCCGGGTTTTCCTGCATCAACTTTGTTCCTACCTTCGGAGATCCGAAGACAATAACCTGGTTCGGGCGTAAATCTAACCCTACTTCTTCTGCGTTTTTCTGATGATCGAATTTGGCGAATACCGGGATATCCATTTTCTGAAGGATTTGCTCGATCCGTCCCATCGTTTCGTCTACACTGAATTTGCTTGCCTGATTATTCATATTATTTGCTCCTTTTTGTGCCAGCACCACTCCTGCAAACAGGAGCCCTGCCAGAATAGATAAATACTTTCTCATGTTACACCTTTTATTATAGATCATTATTTTACAAAAATAGCGGAATGAGATGCTTTGTAAGATAACAGTTTTGCCTGTTGATTTGTCAATTTTCCGTATTATTTTACTACTTTGGCAGAAAATTTTTGAAATTGCATGCAGTATTCCCGCAGTCATTACATTTATATAATAAACACGCGCGGCGTTGATGGGTGAAGCAGAACTGATAAAGCAGTGTATGCGGGGTGTGAATGCAGCCCGTAAAGAACTCTACGATACTTATGCGGAACAAATGTTAAGCATTTGCTTCCGGTACACAGGAGGTATGGACGTAGCTTACGATCTGTTGCATGACGGATTCTTGAAAGTATTCTCCTCTTGCTCAAGTTTTTCGTATCGCGGAGAAGGGAGTTTGAAAGCGTGGATGAGCCGTATATTTGTAAATACGGCGTTGGAGTACCTTCGGAAAAAGGATGTCCTCAAACAAGTAGTCCCCCTTGATATTATTGCTGAAACAGAAGAAGAGCCTCCGGAGGAGATCGAACAGATCCCGACGTCGGTCCTGATGCAATTCGTCCAGGAGTTACCAACGGGATATCGCACCGTGTTTAACTTATATACATTTGAAGAACGAAGTCATAAAGAGATTGCCGAGCTTCTGCATATAAACGAACGATCATCATCGTCACAACTATGCCGGGCAAAAGCAATGCTGGTAAAGAAAGTAAACGATTACATTCAGAAACAAGCCGGAAGATGAAAATGGAAGATAAATTAATAGAGGAATACCGGAATCGGTCGGTTGAATACCGTCTGCCGTTGCCGGAGGATGGCTGGGAGAGGCTGGAAGCTGCGTTCGCTCCGGCTCCTGCTGAAGTTCGTCGCTTCCCTTATCGTTGGTTGGCGGCAGCAGTGTCTTTTTTGGCAGTTTTAGGTTCTGCTCTTTACTTTATGGGGATAGATAAAGAGATAGAGCCGGTCTTGTCGGATATCGTTCTTCCTGCGGAAAAAGTGGAGAGTCCGTCTGCTCCGGTTGTGCCAGTAGAGCCGATCAAACCGCAACCGGTAGTGAAAAAACTGGCGGCTACAGTGAAAACGGCTGAACCGCAGTTGCCAGACTTGTCGCAGGTAGTATCGGAGGTTTACATGTCTATTTCCGCTTATTTTCATGCGGAGATAGGAGAAGAGCATGCGACGGAAAGTAATTCGTACAATAACCGTTCCGTAGTGGAAAGCGGGCAGTACGAATATGTTCCGGAGAAGAGTTACGAGCCGTTACCGGTGGAACCGGCTCCTTCTGCTAAAGGATGGAGTTTTAGTTTGTATGCCGGGAATATGTTTGACCGCTATTCCTCTGCCACAGGAGGATTGCAGATGTTTAATGCGGCAACCCGTTCGGATGTAAGTGTGAATAATAACCCGGGTTCAGGGACATTTGACGACTACATGAAAGATGTGGCGTCGAATGCTCCTAACTTCGGGGATCCGGCAGACTTTACAATGTTTGAGAAGATTGCCGCTGCGAATTATCAGAAATCGACCGGAACGAAGATGAAGCACAGATATCCTTTGTCTGCCGGCCTTTCGGTTAAGAAGCGGATAAGCGACCGGTTGTCTTTGGAGAGCGGGTTGATTTATACCTTCCTTTCTTCGGAGTTGACCGCCGGTGAAGGTGATTTCTATAAACAGGAACAACGCCTGCATTATCTGGGAATACCTTTGAAGGTGAATTATACGATCTGGAAGAAAGACCGTTTGTCATTCTACGCTTCTGCCGGTGCTATGGCGGAGATGTGTGTGGATGGCAGTCTGAATACGGATTATTATCTGAATAACGTCCGTCAGCGTAAAAGTAAGACAGACCTTGATGTTGATAAAGTACAGTTTTCTGCTTTAGCAGCTCTTGGCGTACAATATGATATAGCAAAACCCGTTAGTATCTATGCCGAACCCGGTATCGCCTATTATTTTGATGATAAGAGTGTGGTTGAGACGATCCGGAAAGAGCAGCCACTCTGTGCATCGGTACAGTTCGGCGTGAGATTTGCTTTTTGATGACTAGGTGATGTTGATTTCCTGTACAGGAAAAAAGATGAGCAGAGTTTCCGACGGGAGGCTCTGCTCTTTCTTTTATATGTGTATATCTAATATTAAGTTACGTCTATTTTTTCATCAAAATAAATTGGAGAATGCAGATGGCAACAGTAAAATAGTCCTTCATAAGATCACATTTCAGTTGTTTTAAAGCGTTGTTGATATGGTATTCAACATTTTTTGTTGAAATTTCCAGTTGATCTGCAATTTCTTTATTTCTAAGACCGCTGTATCGGCTTAGCATAAAAATCTCTCTGGTCCGCATTGGCAATTTTTCTAATGAGATTGCTATTGCCTGGTTCAGTTCCTTTGTAATAAGTATTTCCAGTGAATCATCTTCAAGGACATATATATTGCTCCTTTGATAAACGGTATATTCATTCAGATCATCTATCGGTATTGTATTCAGTTGCAGGCTTTTCAGATAGTTTACGCATTTATTACGGCCGACAACCATCAGATAAGTGATCAGGCAGGTATTATCATCCAGAATCTTTCTTTGATCCCAAAGGACCAGAAAGGTATCCTGTACAATTTCTTTTGCTGCCTCTTTGTTTATCACATAAATATTGGTAAATGCATATAAACGAGGCCAGTAAGATTTAACTATCTGTTCAAAGGCTTTTTCATTGCCATCCTTTAGTTGCTGTATCAGAAAAGATCGGCCCATAGTCCAATGGAGTTTTATCCATCAGTTCCCGAAGTGGATGGTTTATAAAAAGGAAGCGTGAGAACTGTTGATATATCTGGATCTGAGGCTCTCGACTGCCCACAACTCTGATATAAACAACAGACTCACGCTCTTTATCCTGAATACACAAGTATATAACATACCTGTCAGTGTATAACAAGGAAAAGAACATGAGCGTTTTGTTGTCTATTATCCAGAGTTGTTGAAATTGTCGAGATTTCAGATACAGGATAATATCTTTAAACGCTTATGTTTTGCTAATAAGTTGCATCCGGCAACGCTTTGCCTGTCTGCATATCATTTGCAAATATAAACAGAAGATATGAAATTCTTTAGTTTCTACTCAATTTATTGCATTTTCGTTTTCATGTGATAAAATAATAAGATCGGATTATCATCTTCCGTAAGACCATCTAATAATAATTCAGCTAACTTTGAATCGCATTTTTTGAGTATATCATTTCTAGCTCCCACAATTTTGCTGGCACTAACCGGAACAACGATTGTATTATCTCCATAATAAAACCAAGGAATATGAAAAAAGCTAAATAGTGGATTTTTGCATTTCCCATTGTTTTCATAGGTTCTATCCTCTGATTTTATATATACTCCCCATGTTAAATAATCGACATTACTCATGTAATGAAAAACAGCGACATCTTTTAAATCAATAAAATGACTATTGAAATAATCGATGTTTCTCATTTGTTCTCTAAAATCGTCATCAGTTGTTGTCTCATCGATATGTAAATGGTTACCCCCTGCTATATTAAATGCATATTTTGCTTTAAAACTATTTTTGTTAACTTCAAATATAGTATCATTGAAAGGAGGATTAAAATAAATATTTGAGCCAAATCGATGAAGGGGATACCCTGTGGAATAGTGGAATTTATTACTATAATAACTTTTGTATTGTGAATAATATACTTTTCCATTCAAATCCGTTATTATAAATGTCGGTTTATCCGGTGTGCCTGGAATTTCATTTCCTGCATCATAATATCCAATCACAAGCTGATCCGTTATAAATTCCATATTAGAGAATGTATAGGGACGATGTTCTGTTTTTGCTAAAGAAGAGCCTGTTAATTGCCCTCCATTGTCATTAAGATAAAAATATTTCAGAGTCATATTCCCTGTATCCATGATTACCACTTGAGAACTATCAGGAGTTAAGGTCACATAGCTTAAAAATGCATATTCGTCCGGGGCTTGTCCCAAGCGTGAAATTTTGTTCAAAAACCGTCCTTGTTTATCATAAACAGTGACTGTCTTTGAGTTTCCTCTGTCCACCGCAATAATATTATCTTTTGTAAATAATAAATAGTTTATATGACCAATCAGGTTCTCATCCGTAGTCTCCAGTTTTACGAAAGAAACACTATCTATCAATTCATCATAGAAATAACCTTTTCCATGAGGATTCAATTTTATTTCTTTTACATTTTCCAGTGATGGAGCAAATATAGATACTTCAGGCTGATCTTTCTCCATAATCACAGATTTATCCTTTTCTCTTTTACAAGAAAACAAAAATAATATCACTATACAAAATAGAACACAATATTTATTCATAACTTTATATATGAGTAATTCAACATTTGCAAAGTTCCGCCGATGGGGTATTTCCATCGGCGGAACTGTTAATTTTTTAATAAAATCCATCACATGGATTATAATTCACACATCTCTCAACCAAATTGCTTCCATCACACCAGTAATGTTCTCCTGTGGTAGTCTTAATTGTAGTAGTACTCCCATAAACCGTTTCAATACTACACTTTATCCCTTCTTTACGTTGATGTCCATAATCGCTTGAACTGGAACTACCTCCTCCTCCATATTGAGCCAATACCATAATTGGCAAAGAGTTAGTTTCAATACCATAATCAGCTAGTGCATACTGAACATTCATTACTAAACCTAACATTAGAACTATTGCTCCTAATGTTACAAATACTTTTTTCTTTTTCAGAACAATTATTTATTAGTTATTATTGAATGGTTCTCCATGCTTTTTTAAAGGAGAACTGTTTTCTCTATTTTTAATTTGTTTTCTAACATGACTTTTTAATGTATCTGTGTCTTTCCAGTCTTTTGTGTAGGAGAAACAGTAAGTACCTAAATAAATTAGATATAAAGCAAAACAAGCCGAAATAAGTAACCTTTTCCATTTCTCTGATAAGGCTTGAATAAAATGAAAAAAAATCCAAACTGTTAAAAAAGAAGTTCCTATGCATCCTAAATAAAGATAGCGGTCAACTACTATGGTAAAACGGGATATTGAAATTAGATGTAAGGCTACTGCAACATGTAGAACCAGAAATAAAATGGAAAACATTACAATTTTATTTTTCCTGTAAACAAATAACATTCCAGATCCTGTCAACACTATAATAGGATAAAACCATAAACGTAAAGGAATAGACTCTTCCGGTAATACAGGGAATGGATATATGTATGATAAATTTACAGGTAAAAATGATTTAACCATATATTCGAATGTTGTATAGCAGGCAAATAGAATTCGGTAATCCAACGAATAAATAAGTTCCTCTCCTTCGCTTCCTTGTGAAAGGATTGTTAGAATCCCTCCTAATAAAGACAAAGAGAAAAAAGAGATTTTTTCTACCCATAGTTCTCTATTATGAAAATCTCTGCCGACAAAATAATCTATGAGAAGTAAACAAACCGGTAATGTGACAGCATGTTCTTTTCCTAAGAACGAACAGATAAAGAAAAACAGAGTTAACAGAAAATATGTGTTTCGTCGATTTTGCACATATTTTAGATAACAAAGTAAAGACAGCAAATAAAAAAACGTATATATTAAAACTTTGGAGGCACTAAGCCATGCTACAGATTCTACATTGACCGGGTGAATTCCCCATAGTAATGCGGTGAAAAAGGCTATAATTCTAATATTATACTCAATGTAGACATTACTCTTACTCAATAGCATAATAAAGAATCGATAAACTAAACAAACATTAGCTAAATGCCAGCATAGACTGGTAAGATGAAAAAATGAAGAATCATAACCAAATAAAGTATGTAACAACAAGTAATTCAATTCATTAAAAGGAGCATATTGGCCATGGTAAAAATCAGTTAGTATATACCATAAATTATTAATATTTATTCCTCCTGTGGTGTAATGATTCATCACAACCCATTGATCATCCCATTGATACAGAAAATTATGGTTTATTACTGGGCAATATACCAATATAACTATTGATATGAGCATCAGATAAGGCCAAACAGTGTCGAATGTAGTGTTTTTTTTCATACAATATTTAAAGTTTACAAGGATTGCTTTTACAAGAGGAACAACTTTTTTGGATTTTACCCTAGCTAAAAAATGAAATATTTTTACTTTTTCATCAAAATAAATTGGAGGATGCAAATGGTTACAATGAAATAGCCTTTCAGAAGATCATTTTAATTAGTTGTAATTCGTAAAGGTCATCTATCGGTGTGAGGGGATTTTAGATAAGGTTGAGGTGTTGATTTTCTATACAGGCAAAAAGAAGAGCAGGACCTCCTGTCGGAAATCCTGCTCTTTTTTACTTTTTACTAACATGTACCCGTTGAGTGGGTGCCATATTGTCGTTGCGGTAGTTGATCTGTTCGACTACGTTTTCTGCCAGTTCGCGGAAAGCTGCTCCGGTGATCGTGTCGGGATTCAAAGCGACAGGTGTTCCGTTGTCGCCTCCTTCGCAGATACTCTGTACGATGGGGATTTGTCCTAACAGGGGAATATTCAGTTCTTCTGCCAGACGTTTGGCTCCTTCTTTTCCGAACAAGTAATATTTGTTCTCTGGAAGTTCGGCAGGAGTGAACCAGGCCATGTTTTCAACTAATCCTAAAACAGGGACATTGATCTTTTCGCCGGTAAACATGCTGATACCTTTGCGGGCATCGGCTAAGGCAACTTCCTGAGGGGTGCTGACAACGATAGCGCCTGTGATAGCCAATGTCTGTACCAGAGTCAGGTGGATGTCGCTTGTTCCCGGCGGCAGGTCGATCAGGAAATAGTCGAGATCGCCCCAGTTGGCGTCGCCGATCAGTTGCTTCAAAGCATTACTAGCCATAGCTCCGCGCCATAAAACTGCATCTTCCTTGTTTACAAAGAAACCGATTGAGAGTAGCTTTACTCCGTAGTTTTCTGCCGGTTGTATCAATTCGCGGCCGTCTACCTCTTCCATATAGGGACGGGCGTCTTCTACATTAAACATCTTAGGCTGGGAAGGACCAAAGATATCGGCATCCAGCAAACCTACCTTATAGCCGAGTCCTGCCAGGGCTACAGCCAGGTTAGCGGCAACCGTACTTTTACCTACGCCTCCTTTACCGGAAGATACGGCGATGATATTTTTAACCTGCGGAAGCAGTTTGTCCGGTTCGGGGCGTGCGGCCTGGCGTGCCAGAACTTCGATGTTTCCTTTGATGTCGACATCTTCGCCGACATAAGTCAGGATAGCTGTCTCGGCTGCCTTTACGACTGATTTGATAAACGGGTCGTTGGGTTTCTCGAAAAGGAGGGAGAAGCTCACTTTATTGCCTTCGATCCGTATGTTGTCTTCTACCATGCCCATTTCGACAAGGTCTTTTCCTGTACCCGGATAGCGCACTTTTGCAAGTGCGTCCATGATAAGTTTAGGATATATAGCCATAATATGATTGTATAATTGGTTGTCTTATTTGCCTGAAGCCAGTGCGCTCCGCTTGCTTCGGTTGAAACTGCGGTAAGGATCGAGCTCGATCTCTACGTCCGGTTCTACCAGTTCGTCTCTTTCTTCACAAACAAACTTGATGTATTTGATGTTCAGTCCGCGGTCGAGCCATTGTTGTTCGTAATAGGTTTTGATAGACAGAATATCGTCTACCAACCCTGAATGATACAGGTCGTTGTTGCTGAACAGGACTGGATAGTTGTTGGCTTTTACCATTTCACAGGTGTAAGTGTACATAAAGTTACTGTCGGTTTTGAGGTGGATGATGCCATCTCCTGACAGTATTTCGCGGTACATCTTCATGAAACGGGTGGAAGTCAGTCGTTTGTTTACCTTTTTCATTTGCGGGTCAGGGAAGGTAAGCCATATCTCGGCTACTTCGCCGGCTGCAAAGAAATGTGAGATCAGTTCGATACTGGTACGCAGGAAAGCTACGTTGGTCATTCCCGAGTCATAGGAATCCTTGGCTCCGGTCCACATACGGGCTCCTTTGATATCTACGCCGATAAAGTTCTTGTCGGGGAACAGGTGTGCCAGTCCCACCGTATATTCACCTTTACCGCAACCCAATTCGAGCACGATCGGGTTGTCATTTTTGAAAAACTCCTTATGCCAGTGTCCTTTCAATTCAAATCCTTTCTCTTGCAGAACGGCAAACGGATACTGGAAAACATGCGGATATCCCGCCATATCGTCAAACTTTGCTAACTTATTTTTTCCCATGCTGCAAAGATAATACTTTATTCAAACAATGCCGATACTGATTTTTCCCTTTCCCGTACGATCCTGTCGAATTCGTCTTCCCGTTCTTTCGGTAACCGGGCTTTTTGTATCCATTCATCACTTCCGTAGACACCGGCTTTTTCGTAATCGAACGGTTTGAACCTGATTTTCCGGATCGCTTTTTGATTCTTGAAATGGAAATCTAAGCGATAAGGGTCTTTGAATGCAGGGTCTTGTATGATAGAATGTTTGTCTTTGATGCCTTTCCAGGTATTCCAGTCGTTATCCAGGAACTTGGGAGGCATATTGTTACGCAGGTCCCAATAGCAATTGTAGTCCATATCTATGTTTGCTTTGTCCCAGGGACCTGACAGATATACTCCGTGATCCATTAGTATGATATTGGAAGTAAAGCTGAACGACTGATGTTCTTCGACCCGCGTAAATTGAAGTTGCTGATGATGATTGAAGGCGAAAATATTGTTTCGTATGTAATTCTTTTCTCCGTAATGCTGATGGAAACCTCCGCTTTTACAACCGTATACCAGATTGTTTTCCATAACGACACCGGTACTTCCCTCATCAGTATAAAGTCCCCAGCCGCCATAATCATAAGAATAAATATGATGGATTACATTATTGTGGATACGGGTTCCGGGAGAGATACCCAATGTGTAAACGGCTCCCATATCGGACAATTCTCCCCAACCGATATGATGAATATTATTGTAAGCGATCTCATTATTAACGGCGTAGCTTTTCCCATATCCCCAGACCCAGCCGACGGAAACTCCTGAATACAACAAATCGGATATTTCGTTATGAGTAACTTTGTTGTCGGAAGAATTGAAAATGGCGACACCGACCCCGCATGGAAAAACAAATCCGGTTTTCTGTATGATATTGTTATCGACTGTAATCTTTTTGGTGAGAAGGTTCGGATCGGGAGTTTCATATTCTCCGATCTTTACAGCCCCGGCTCCCAGGTCAGTCAGATAAGAATGTTCCAGATTACAGTTCGTACAGGCTTTTCTGAACCATATAGCGTAGTTTCCTGTATGTTTGATTTCACAGTTTTCAAAACGGATATTATCCGCAAAGTCGAGATGGATTGCGGCATCGACAGGGGAAGCGGCCTGAGCCGGATCATTACCGGTCTTCGGCATGACATACCCTGAATGTTCAAAAGAGAGGTTACGGAATGTGATGTTTTTGACCGGATAGCCTTTTTCTCCCTTTATTGTGAGTAGCCTGTTTAAAACCGGGGCATGGGCCGTGCTTGTTTCCATGATTTCTCCTTTACGGGGAATATAATATAAGTCGCCGGAAGGCTCCATAAACCATTCCCCTTCGGCCGTCATGGCTTGTTTGTAGTTTTCGAGGATGAAACGGCTTCCTTTTTGTATGGGGTTCCAGGGTTTCATCCCTTGTCCGTTCAGGAAAAAATAACCGGAGTCAGGTATTGCCATGGAGAGATATTTACGGGTATTATCCCATTTATGATAGCACATAACCATTACTTCGTTCAACTCTTCTTCGGAGAGACCTTGCAGGGATACCATATCTTCCGGCTTTGCCTGAATACGTTGTGTGGCATATTCTGGGGAACGCCCCGTCCCTTTATAATGAATGGTCTCATCTGCTTTTTCCACAAAGAACCATCCGGTATCGGGAGTCCGGGCCCGGGTGGCTCTGTTTCCATTGACGTACAGTTGCTCGATCTTTAATCCGTAACGGGCAACTTCATCGACGTGCGTTTTCCACCATCCTTCGGGAGTTTTCTCCCAGGAAGTGAGAGTTATTGCCCCGCTGATTACCGGCTTGTCTTTCCCTTCTCCTTCAATGACAACCGGTACGGAGGGAGATTTATCTATCCGTAGTGTTTGGTTCAATGGATAAAAACCGGATTGGATGCGGATATGAACCGTATCGTTGCCGGTAGTATTAAGTCCTTGTTTCAGGGCTTCTTCAATTGTCCCGTAAGGAGATTCAGAAGTCCCTTTTTGAATGTCGGTCGTTCCGGAAGATACATAAATCGTATTCTGTGCAATGATTGCAGATGAACAGACGGATAAAAGATATAAGAATAAATGCCTTTTCATGATTAATAGAGCTTGTCGTTAAACCTAACAAAAATAGCATTTTATTTTAACTTTATCCGTCAGCGGGTTACATTCTTCCCATCTTGGCAACAAATTCGTCGAAGAAGATATCCCGGTAGTTGTTTCCGATGGCTATTTCGTATTTGTCAATATAGATATCATTATTATCGAATGAGGTAATCTGCCGGGTATTGACAATATAGGAGCGATTTACCCGCAGGAATATTTTAGGGAGCAGTTCATGGATTGCTTTCATACTGGTCTTGGTGATGATACGCTGGTCGGGAAGCTGGATAATGACATAATCTTTAAGCCCTTCGATAAAAAGTATATCTTTGAAATTCACTTTGAAGAAGCGACGTTCAGACTTGACGAACATGAATTCGCTTTCTACATTTTCTATGTTTTCCTTATCTCCGGTCAGCAGGAGGGCGTGGTAAGCCATTGCCTTTTCAACTGCTTTTTGAAATCTTTCGGGAATGATCGGTTTGACCAGATAGTCGACGGCATCCACTTCGTAACTGTCGATGGCATATTCGGCATAGGCCGTTGTAAATATGACCAAAGTACTTTTCGGGATGGTACGGGCAAATTCCAGTCCGGTAACCTTAGGCATGCGGATATCCAGAAAGATTAGGTCGACTGGGTGCTCATGGATAAATTTGGCTGCTGAGGCGGCATTGTTGAAAGAGCCGGCCAGCGTCAGTTGTCCGGTCTCATTTATCAGCATCTCCACAGCTTCACGGGCCAGCGGTTCGTCGTCTACGATTATGCAATTCATAGTTCCAATTGTAAATTAACGGTGTAACTTTGTTTCATTTCAATGATTTCCAGTGAGTGACGACCCGGGTATAATAACTCCAGGCGTCTTTTGATATTCTTCAGTCCCAGGCCACCGATACGTGGCTCTTTTACTTCCTCTTCCGGGAGCGGTATGGAGTTTTCGCATCGGAATAGCAACCGGTTGTCCTGTACGATGAAAGAAAGATGTACGAACGAAGCATTCTCGCTGTCCGTATTATGCTTTACTGCATTTTCAACGAAAGGGATAAACAGGAGCGGAGGAAGCCATACCTTATTTATATCACCTTCTTTCGATATGATATAGTTGAAATTATCCCGGCGTATCTTTTCCAGATTCAGGAAATCATTCATAAAATGAATATCCGAATTGAGCTGTATCTTTTCTTGCGAACTGTCGTTAAGCTGGTAACGCAGCAGGTCTTCCAGCTTGAATAAAACTTCTGCCGCTTCGTTGCGTCCTTTTTTAATCAATACGTAGACGTTGTTCAGCATATTGAAAAGGAAATGCGGATTGATCTGGCTTTTCAGGAATTTCAGTTCCGATTGCAGGGTGGTGGCTTCCAGTTCGTCTATGCGCTGGTTGTTACTGATCCAGTGTTTAAAAAGGACGAGGGCGGATGAGGCGGCAACCAGTAATCCGCAGGAGACTGTCGAAGAAATGATATTCAGCCACATCACCGAAGGACTGGGTGGAATGCTTTCGAAGCGGGTATCTTCGAAAAGGGTTTGAAGTGTACCGAGTATGATGATACATAACAGGACCAGGGTCGTTGAGCTGAGCAGGTAACGGAGAAACCGGCCTTTGAGCAGGAATCGCGGTACCAGTACATAGGCATTGACATAGATAAGCATGTCGATCATCAGGAAATAACCGATCCAGGAGCGGATTCTGGGCGGGGTGATGATCAGTTCGTCTGGTGTATCCCAGAATACATTGATCGTAATAAAGAAGACGATCAGTTGCAGCAGGAGATGCCTGTAAACCCTTTTCTGAGGACTTAGCAGAAAGTCGGGTACTATATGGTCTGTCTTAGTTGCCATGTGTATTCATTTTTAATGTAATGGTACTTGTACCTGTCGTCTTTTCCCGCGTGACGGATAGGGAATAATTCTCCGGATAAAGAAGATCGAGGCGGGCCTTTAAGCTGTCCAGTTCTTTCATCTCCGGTTCTGTCGGATCGTCGAATCGGCAGGTGATATGTATTTCTTCTCCTTCCCGGTCGGCTTGTAACAGGATGGAAGGGCGTTTTTCTTGTTTCACCGTTCTTTTCAAGGCATACTGGATGATCGGAACAAGCAGCAGGGGGGGAATCAGGACACCTGTCAATGCTTTGTCGGAAACGATCTGATAGTCGAAAGTGTCCGAATAAAACTTTTCCAGAGCCAGGTAATGAGTCAGGAAGTTGATCTCGGAATTAAGCAGAACCTTATCACGTGCCCCGTCATACAGTTGATAGCGGAGTAGCTGGCTTAGCCGGAGCACCATATCGGCAGCCTTTTGGGGTTCGCTTTTAGATAGTACCCCTGTGCGGTTCAGCGTGTTGAACAACAGGGAGGGATTCACCTGCTCTTTCAGGTTATCCACTTCCGATTGTATCTGTTTTCTTTCCAATTGGTTTACACGCTGGTTTTCTGTCATCCAGTGTTTTAACAGGACAGTCATGGAAATACCGGTAATACAGATCATGTTCAGCATATAATCCGATAAACTATCCAGGATGCTTACCATATTAAAATAAGAACCTCTGACGGGAGGAATACCGGATGAGGTGAATATCCAGTATTCCTGTACATATCGCAGCAAAAGGAGTAATAAGACGGACACGGAAGAGCAAAGGATATAGACCTGATACTTTTTCTTCAGCAGCAACCTGGGAACCAACAGGTAAAGATGCAGATAGCCTACAATGAAATAGGAGATCAGGGTACATAGCCCGGCCAGGTAGACCTGATTTCCCAGTTGTTCTATTCTGGCCCCAAAGGTATAGATGTTCTGGTTGAGCGATACGGCTGTTACAGCCGCGAGCAATAAAATATGACGGGCTATCCTGTATCTGGGTTCAATCAGGAACTGGTATAAGAAAGTTTGTTTATTCATTTTGTTGTCGACCATACAGCGGCTTACTCTTTAGACTGTCCGAAATTACTATTTTATTTGGTATCTGTTTGCATACCGGTTAGAATTCTAGTTTGTAACTGATATTGCTGATAGGAATGCTGTTCCCGTTCCGTTCCATCACACCGCTTTTCAGATTGTAGTGATAACCGTAATATTCTTCCGTTCCGGTTACATTCAATGCCTTGATGGCGAACTCGTGTGCTACTTTCTTTCTGTTTATTTTGTAGCTGACCGTAAAGTTTGCGATAAACATGACCGGATACTGTTCGGAATAAGCCCTTGTTTCGTCATATAGTGCTTCCTTGTCGGGATGTGCCAGGCTTGCTGCATGGTCGAGGGGAGAATAACGCTCTCCTCCTTGCAGGGTGAATTTGGCGTTGGCACTTAATATGTTCTGTCTTTTGGAACCTACCATCCACTCTTTGCCGATCAACGTATTAAGGATAAATCGGCGGTTAAACCGTGTGTTGTGCCAGACGCCGTCTCCTCCTTTGTATTTCGAATCGAAAACAGAGGCTGTGACCAGGTAATAGAATCCGCGGTTCAGATATTGTTCCAGTGTGATGTCTACCCCGATATTACGTCCCTTTCCTTTGTTTACGAGAGCCTCTTCCACATAAAACTCTCTTCGGTTCAATACGGAATAGGAGCTGTCTGCAATAACCGGAACGTCGTACAGGAATTGTGCATAAGGTTCGACTTTAAGAAGCAGATTGTCGGATAATTTATAGCCGAATGTCAGCATCAGATGGTGAGCCTTGGTAAAGTCGAGGTCTTTGTTTACGGATTCCTTTCCGGTGCTTTTGGAATTGACAAAGTAGACATCCATCTTTTCCATCCGACTGTGCAAGCCATATGCCAGGGCAAACGAAGACTTAGTGGTCGGCGCCCATTTCATCCCCAACCGGGGTTCGAGAGTCCAACTGTTATTAAGCGTCAGAACCTGGCAGTTCAAGCCGACATTTACCGAAAGCCGGTCTGTGATACCGAAAGAGGAACTGGTGTAGGCTGAGATCAGGTCGGTCTGTCCTTTTCCTTTTGAGAGAGTATTTAGCGGGGCCGTTTCAAAAGGAGCCAGGTTTAACCGCATATTATAGAACAAACGGGTATAGGTGAAACCTGTCTGGTTGGTATGGCGTGCACTGAATTTCCGGTTGTAGGAAGATGTCAGGGTCAGGTTCGTCGTGTTGTTCTTCTGATAGGTGAATGGAGTGACGGTGTGATCGGCTGCATGGGCATCTTCTGTCGCATTCATACCGGAATAGGTAGCTGCTAAAGTTGTTTTCAACATCGCATTGTTTGGAAAGAAGTACCGGTGGCTTATCCCTCCGGCAGCCATATATTGTTTGGCTGTCGACTGGAAATTATCCCGGGTATGTTCCCATTCCAGCGGATCGTCCTCGAAATCATTTTCGTATTTGTCGATCAGGCTGGTTCCCCACACGGCAAAAGTACCGGCTTTACGTGTCGGAATGTTGAATTTGAAATTCAGATCCTGGTAATTAAGCGTACCGCCCATGTCGAGGCCGGGATAAATGCTGTTGAGAAGTCCGGTGGTAGAATAGCGGTAGTTGAAGATGTAGGAAGCCTGGTGGTTCTTGCTTAGAGGGCCCTCCGAAGCGACATCTATCCCCAATATACCAACCTGAAAGGTGTTCTCCATTTTCCGGTTGTTCCCGTTACGCAGCTTCATGTCGAATACACCGGAAACGGCATTCCCGTATTCGGCGGGAAAGGCACCTGTGAAGAAGTCGGAATTACCCAGAACCTGGCTGCTGAGTGATGATAAGATACCGCCGCCCAGTATGGATATATCGGCAAAGTGGTTAGGATTCGGTATCTCCACATCTTCCATTCTCCATTGCAGCAGGTGCGGGGCATTCCCGTGGATGGATATTCCGTTGCTGGACAGGTTTGCTGCTACTCCGGCAAACGAACTCACCAGACGGGCAGGGTCATCCAGTCCTCCGGCATAGCGGCTGGCTTCTTCCACACTGAGTATCCGGGCACCGGTAGCCGCCATTTTGTTGAGAGGCTGTTCCTTGTTGATCTGTGGGCGGACAACGACTTCGCTTAATTCGTTGACGTTTTCTTTCAGTGAGATGTCCAGATATACTTCCTTCGCGGATGTTACCAGTATTTCGCTGAAGATACCAGGTTCGTATCCAAGAAAAGAAGCCTGTACGTTATGCCGTCCTACCGGGATCTCCGGCAAAACGAATTGTCCGCGCTCGTCCGTTGTAGTGCCTGTGCCCGGCATATCTGAAAGCATGATGGTGACGTCCGGCATCGAATGACCGGATGCTTTGTCGATAACTGTTCCGCGGATAGTCTGCGACGGCTGGTTGCCGGTTGTTTTCTGGCTATACGCTTTGCCCTGCGATAACGGGCTGATAAAAAGGAGTAAAAAGAGTATTGTACGATACATATATTAGTTGTCTGATAGGTTTGTTACTTACTATGAAAGGTTGCTTTGTTTATTGTTTTTCTTTTCTTTGATAAGACTCAGCAGGCCGTATATCTGTTCAAAGACGGCATTTTTCCATTTGCTCCCGGTTATCTCTTCCGTGAAAACTTCTTCAAACGAGTCTAATACCCTGGCGCAATCCTCCGGGTTGACTCCTGACCTCTCTGCTACTGCTGAAATAAC
Source organism: Parabacteroides sp. ASF519 (assembly GCF_000364265.2). Taxonomy (NCBI): domain Bacteria; kingdom Pseudomonadati; phylum Bacteroidota; class Bacteroidia; order Bacteroidales; family Tannerellaceae; genus Parabacteroides; species Parabacteroides sp. ASF519. The sequence goes on from NZ_AQFV02000006.1 coordinate 1,684,784, forward strand.
TTCTCTCTTGTTCATCTCTTTTTTTTGTTTTTATGATTATGCCACGAAGGTAGCCTGCAATGGGAAGTGCTTTTTAATTTGTAGACGGAAGTGCTTTTCCAGTATACGGAATCCTTCTTATCGTCGACCAGACCGGTTTACATTATTATACATCTTGCTTTTAACTACCGTTATCTTAGGCACAAATTAAACCAAAGGTTATAACAAACTAATTGTTAACACCTTATTTAGTATAATTACCCTGTACAGGATAATCAGATACACTGTACACCCTGGTTATTTATCCTGTACACCTTGTCCGGCTACCCTGTACACCCTGGCAATAAGGAGTCCTGACTTTTCAATTAATTAGTAGGGAGGAACCGATTAGTTTCCGGTGTCCGCGGGTTAGTTTGTAATTACCCTGATGCGGTTACCCCGGGCAGGAATAACGGTTTCATTTCAGTAACAAAAAAATACAGTTCAGTAAATACAGATTACAGTTCAGTAAAATAATCCCGGCCTCTTATACCTATATATAATAAGTTTGTTTCAGAATTAATGTAAGATGATTAAAATTATAGAGAGATGGGAAATACTTTTTTATTAGCTTTGTTGGCATCGTTTACGTGTGCAGATTATCGTTTGGATCAAATAACACATGAACCGGTTCCGGAAGGAGAAAAAGTGGCTCCGGAGATGCCGGATAGATTTCCTTTTGATGAGTGCGGACGAACGATCGATGAATAAGCCGGATGTCTTTTGCTGACATTCGTTGTGTGTATTGAATTAATTCTGTTACTTAAAATTTAAAGACGTATGAAGAAGTTATTTTTATTTGCTTTGGCTGTTACGGCTTTATTCTCTTCTTGCGAAAAAGATCCCGATCTGAATAAGCTCGACAGCGATTATGCTGTTTATACGAATTATGATAACGGCATTCAGTTTAACAAATTCAGTTCTTATTATCTTCCTGACAGTATTCTGGTCGCCGGTGGCGGTATGAAAGCCCAATACTGGAAAGACGAGAATGCTCAAAAGATCATTAGCGAGGTGGTTGCCGAGATGGACGACCGGGGATATACCCGTGTGGATGACAAAGAAAAAGCCGATATCGGCTTACAACTGTCCTATGCACAGCAGACTACGCAGATCATAACTCCGGGTTACGGTTACGGCTATGGTTGGTGGGGTGCCGGTTTCTGGGGCCCGTTCTGGAATGACTGGTATTATCCTTATCCGGTTTCCTACAGTTATGACACCGGGACGTTTGTTGCGGAAATGGTTGACCTGACAGCTAAATCTGCCAATCAGAACAAGAAAGTCGATCTGCCGGTTATCTGGCATGCTTATGCTTCGGGGTTGGTCTATAACAATTCGCGTATCGACATGCAGCTGACACTTCGTGCTGTGGAGCAGGCCTTTGAACAATCTCCTTACCTTAATATACTGTATACTGATAAATAATAAATCCGGAAGATTATGAAAACGATAAGATACATTTTTAAGAAACAATTCATATTGTTGATGATACTGTCCGTTTTCTGTTTGAAAGGACAGGCACAGGTGGAAGATAACCTTCATTTTAATGTGGACTGGCAGATGAACGCACCTATCAGTACTGATTTTGCGGATAAGATCAGTGGCTGGGGGATGAATTTCGAAGCCGGTTATTATGTGACTCCGCGCTGGTCGTTGGGAGCATTCCTGAGTTTCCATACCAATCATAAATATGTGGACCGCCAGACATTGCAATTGTCGCCGACCCAATCGCTGACTACCGACCAGCAATTGTCGGCTTTCCAGCTTCCTTTCGGTCTTTCCACTTCCTACCGTCTCGGACATAATGATTATCTGAAGCCGTATGTCGGAGTGAAATTGGGAGCGATGTATGCGGAGAACTCCAGTTACATGACGACTGTCCGTTATTATTCAAATCCCTGGGGCTTCTATGTTTCTCCGGAGGTCGGAATGAATATTTATCCCGTACCGGATAAGCGTTTTGGCTTCCATGTGGCTCTGTATTACAGCTATGCCACCAACCAGACAGATTTGCTGACCTATTCGATGAACGGGCAGAACAATCTGGGGTTCCGTGTCGGTTTATGCTTCTAATCAATCCAACAAATAATGCAAAACAAATACAACCATTTTTTCAACTTTTTCCTGTTCTCGGGATTAGCCTGTTTCTCACATTTGTTTCTGGTGCTTTATTCGGACCTTTCACCGCAGCATCAGAACGTGTTGATTTCTTTCTGGGCTTTCCTGTTGGTTGTATTTGTTTTTAATGTGATTGGGTTCAGTATTATCCTTATCAGTGAATGGCAGCGGAAAAGCTATCAGGTCCTGATGAAAAGGAATAATCAGTTACTGATCAATTGCCTGTTGATGGCGGGACTTTTGTTTTTGATAAACTATCTGCTGTCTTCTGTCGTAAAAGTATTGTTGGAGATACCTTCGCCGTTTGTGTTGAAGGGAGCCGGCTTCCGGATGATGTTTGTGGTATGGCTGGTTGAGATGGTGATTGTTTGTCTTACGATGGTAGCTAACTTCTACAGGCAGTTGATCGTTCTCCATGAAAAAGCGAATAAGCTGGAAGAGAGTGCGATAAAGTCACAGTATATCGCTTTGCAGAATCAGTTGAATCCCCATTTTCTTTTTAATAACCTGAATACGCTGATTTCGGAAATAGAATATAATCCAAAGAATGCGGTTGTGTTCACCCAGCGTCTGTCGGACGTTTACCGTTATATTTTGCAAAGCCAGCAGGAGGGGCAGGTCACTTTGCGTTCGGAACTGACTTTCCTGAAATCTTTTATCTTCCTTCATCAGGTGAGGCTGGGGGATTGTATCCATGTGGATAACCGGATCGACTCTTCCTTGCTGGAAAAGAAAATACCATCTTTCACATTGCAGCTACTGACTGAAAATGTGATTAAACACAATACAATCAATTCGGATAACCCGATGACGATTTATCTGAGTACTTCGGATGATAAAAAGAAATTAGTGGTAAGCAATGAAATAAGGCTCAAGCAGAATGTAGTCAAGTCGGGTACCGGACTGAAGAATTTATCTACCCGTTGTAAACTGGTTAGCGATCAGGATATATCGATAGAGAATGATTCTAAATGTTTTACCGTTAAAATCCCATTATTAAATGAATAAGATAAAAGCTGCCATCATAGAAGATGAAATCCCGGCGGCACGTTTGCTGAACAAAATGTTGACGGAGTTGCGCCCTGAATGGGAGATCCTGGTCTTGCCGGGTAATGTGGAAGGTGCCGTAAAGTGGTATCAGGATAATCCCCATCCCGATATCCTCTTTCTGGATATCCAGCTGACCGATGGCGTTTCTTTTTCTTTTATCGAACAGGCGAATCCGGAAAGCATGATCGTATTTACTACGGCTTACGACGAATATGCGATCCGTGCTTTTAAAGCGAACAGTATCGATTACCTGTTGAAACCGATCGATAAGGAACGGCTGGGCGAAGCTTTGGAGAAATACGAAAAGCTTACTTCCAGGTTCTATAAAGAGTTTAATAAGCAAGGAGATATCCTGGAGATACTTCAGAATATAACCAATCCGGCAAAGAAATACAGAACCCGTTTCCTTATTTCGGGGGAGGACAAATTGTTTACGTTGCAGGTGGATGATATTGCTTATTTCTATTCTGAAAATAAAATAACCTTTGCCGTAACTAATCAGAATAAAGAACATATTATAGACTTGTCTCTGGATAAGTTGTGCGAGCAGCTGGACCCGGATCGCTTCTTCCGGACAAACCGGCAAACGATAGTTAGTGTACAGGCCATCCAAAAGATAGAATCTTATTTCCTGGGAAAAGTTGTCGTGAAAGTTATTCCTCCTTTTAAAGATAAGATTATCGTCAGCCGTGAAAAGATCAGTGCTTTCAAGCTGTGGCTGAACTATTGAAAGAATCTGTTTTAGCTCTAAATAATTGACTGATTTGTTTTTTCAGCGAATATAATATACTTTTGATGCAATAATTGCAGGAGTAATATTGTAAGCAATTGAAAGAATGGAGAAGGAGTTAGAGGTAAAATATCTTGAAGCATTGGGAGAAGGAGACCACGAGGCATTCAATATGCTTTTTATGTCTTATCATTCTTTGGTAAAACGATTTCTTTTCGGGTTTATCAAAGAGGAAGATGAGGTGTTGGATCTGGCCCAGGAGGTTTTCATTAAGGTCTGGACCCATCGGAAATCGGCTGCATCGGCTGATTCTTTCAAAGCCTATTTGTTTAGAATGGCCCGTAATGAGCTTTACAATTATTACAAACTAAATGCAATTCATGAGAACCACCTGGAGAGATATTACCAACAATCCGTTTGGGTAGATGATTTGATGGAAGAACGTATTTTAGCGGAAGAACTGGGACTTTTACTGGACATCGCTGTAGAGAATATGCCTCCCCAGCGAAAACAGATTTTTAAAATGAGCCGGAAAGAAGGCCTTTCGAACGAAGAAATCTCCCTTAAACTGAATATAAACAAAAGAACTGTTGAAAACCATATAACTCAAGCCCTTGCAGACTTGCGGAAAGTCCTGAAAATAGTATTACCTTTTTTTATTTAAAAAAAATCACTTTTAGACTGTGTGTGTTTCTTTTTCTGTTTGTCTTAATTATATAAGACTAAAAATAGAATGGAGAAACGACATCTACATACTTTGTTTTCCCGCTTCTTTGGAAATGATTTTCCCAAAGAGGTACGTAATCGGTTTGCCACCTGGTTTATCCGGGAAGAACAGGCCGATGAGAAGGAAGAGGTATTAGAAGATATATGGAACTCATTACCGGAGACGATAGATTTTACATCTTACGCAGAGTTGAAAAAGGTGAACAAGCGTATTCATCCTGAAAAGAACTCTTTCTACCGGCGATTGGCTGTTATTGCTGCAATTATTGTATTGCCCTTATTGGGGATTGTCACTACTACATGGTATTATAAATATGCCGGCATATCATCTGATATGCATATGGTAGAATGCTTTGTTCCGAATGGGGAAAGAAAGCAGGTTATTTTACCGGATGGTTCTATTGTATGGTTAAATGCAAATTCAGTTTTAATCTATCCCGAAAAATTCGGAAAAACACGAACGTTGTTCCTGAGTGGAGAGGGGCATTTTACAGTCACTAAAGATAAGGAAAGGCCTTTTATCGTAAAAACGAATTATTTGAATGTCGAAGCTTTAGGAACAGTCTTTGATGTGCATTCTTATCCGGAGGAAAGTGAAACCACAACTATCCTGGAATCAGGCTGTGTCAGGGTTGACGATAAAATAGGTTCATCGGGTTCTGTCATTCTGCACCCAAACGAACAACTGACCTATAACCATGCAGATGCTTCTTTTCTTAAAAGCTATGTGGATGCTTCCCGGTTAAACTCCTGGACGAAAGGGTATCTGATTTTCCAGCAGGAAACGTTAGCGAATATTTTCCGTGCGTTGGAAAGACAATATAAGGTAAAGATCAATTACAATGATACCAAATATGCAAGCATGACATTTACTGTTCGCTTCCATGCCCGGGAATCCCTGGAAGAGGCATTGGATGTTTTAAAAAGAATTGGAGTTAACTTTAAATATAAAATTGTAGACAATGATGTATATATTCAGTAACAACTAAAAAACAACAATATCATGAAAAAAAGGTATCCGGGAAGCTGACGGCCAATCACTTCTTCCCGGACTGAAATCGAAAATCATCCCGATTTTTGGGGCGTTATATATGCCCTTAAATCAAAAAGATAGTATTCAATTTAATTCTTAAATATACAAAGTTATGAAAATATATAACAAATCACGAAGATGTGTGGTAAATACTTTTTATAAATCTATTTACATTGCATTATTCTTGTGCTGTTCTTTTATAGTAAAAGCTCAAAATCAATTAATTACACTCTCGAAACAAATGACCTTAAAAGAGGCTTTTGTTGAGATAGAAAAGCAAACAAATCTTTCAGTAGACTATAATGACCAATTAATAAATGCGAATGAACGTATTAAAAAGGCATATAATAATACGCAGTTGAATGAAGTTTTAAATGCTATATTGAAAGACGCCAGTTGTTCATATTCAATTCAGGGAAGCCATATCTTAATTACACCTAAGACTGCTCAGCAGGTGAAAAATCAGACTATAACCGGTACGGTTACTGATGAGTTGGGCGATCCGATTATTGGTGCCAATGTAATTGAAGAAGGTACAACTAACGGAATTATGACTGATATTGATGGTAAATTTTCATTGTCAGTATCAGCCGGTTCTAAAATTCAGGTTTCATATATAGGGTATATAACTCAGGATATAAAAGTCGGAAATAAGAAAACTTTCGCGGTCGTATTGAAAGAAGATTCTCAGGCTTTGGAAGAAATTGTAGTTGTGGGTTACGGTACACAGAAGAAAGGTGTCGTAACAGGATCTATCGCAACTGCAAAGGGGGATGATATTATCAAGAGTCCGACTCAGAACTTAGGACAGGCTTTGGCCGGTCGTTTGCCGGGCCTTATTGTGACTAACGGTAGTGGTGAACCGGGTGCTGACGGGGTAACGATCAATATTCGTGGTAAGAGTACAACCGGAAATAATGATCCGTTGATCCTGATCGACGGTATTGCCGGTCGTGGTTCTTTGGACAGACTTAATCCAAATGATATTGAGAGTATTACAGTTTTGAAAGATGCTTCTGCTGCTATCTATGGTTCGCGTTCTGCCAATGGTGTTATTCTGGTAACAACCAAGAGAGGTAAAACAGGAAAACCGTCCATTAGTTATTCTTTCAATGTAGGTTTACAGCAACCGACACGTGTGCCGGATCTGGCAGATGCTGCTACTTTTGCTGAAGTGACGAACGAGTTGGAATCATATGACGGACGTGTTCCCCGGTATACCGCTGATGAAATAGAATTATTCAGGAACGGATCGGATCCGATACATTATCCGAATACAAACTGGGCAGATGAGGTACTAAAGAAAGCCGCTTTTCAACAGAGACATAATGTATCTGTTTCCGGAGGTACGGATGCTGTTAGTTATTATGTAGGTGGTGGTTATTCCAGTCAGGATGGTATCTTTAAAAATGGATCGACAAAGTATGAACAGTATGATATACGTTCAAATATCGATGCTAAAATTACTAAAGACCTGAAAGTCTCGGTGGATATCTCGTCTCGTTTAGAAGATGCAAATTTCCCCAGCATGAGTGCCGGTGATATATTCTGGCGTATAACCAGATCTTATCCTACTGTTTTAGCTCAGTATCCGAATGGGTTACCGACAAATGGTTTGGATAGTAACCCAATCGTGATGGCTACAGATAAAACTGGTTATGAATATGATAAGAAGGCAGTATTTAATGGAACTATTACTGCAGACTGGAATTTATCGTGGTTGTTGGATGGTTTAGCAGCAGATGCTTATATGGCTTATGACCGTATAGGAAAAGACCATAAAAAATGGCAGACCCCCTGGTCTTTTTATACATGGGATGAGGCTACCGATACTTATACGGAACACATGAACACACTTGTTCAGCAGACCTCATTGAGACAAGAGCATTTAGCTGATTGGTCGCTGACATTGAATGCCAAATTGAAGTATAAGAAAACATTTGGCAGTCACGGGATAGATGCTATCCTCGGTTTTGAACAAAACAGCTATAGAAAGGATAATTTCTGGGCATCTCGTGGAAGTTTTATGTCTACAGCTATCGACCAGTTGTTTGCCGGTACATCCAACAAAGATTATTATGATAACTCCGGTGATGCTTCAGAAAGTGCACGTCGCAGTTATTTCGGACGTGTCGCTTATGATTTTGCAGGTAAGTATATGGCTCAGTTTAATTTCCGTTATGATGGTTCATATATTTTCCAGGCAGGACAGCGTTGGGGCTTTTTCCCGGGTGTGTCTGCCGGTTGGAGAATGTCGGAAGAGAGCTTTATCAAAGATAATATCGACTGGATCAATAATTTGAAGATACGCGGATCATTCGGTAAGCAAGGTAACGATAATATCGATCCTTTCCAGTATTTGCTTAAATATAATCTGGGTCGTAATTACGTGTTTGGCGGAACTGATATGGTTGGTTTATATCAGAAAGGTTTCCCTAATAATAATGTAACATGGGAAGTTGCCGATACCTGGAACATCGGTACTGAAGGAACATTCTGGAATGGACTTTTAGGTTTTGAAGTTGAATATTTCAAAACAAAACGTTCTAATATTCTGGCAAAGCGCAATGCTTCTATTCCTAAGTATACAGGTTTGATCGATTTGCCGAATGAAAATATCGGACGGGTTCAAAACCAGGGTATGGAAATACAGTTGAGCCATTTCAATAAGATCGGTGAAGTGAACTTCCGTGCAAGTGGGAACTTTATGTTTGCCAGAAATAAAGTTTTGTTCATGGATGAAACTCCATGGGGTGAAGGACATGAGTATATGAATGAAACAGGTGGTCCGATGGGAGCTGGTCTGCAATATCGTGCTATAGGAATTTTCAGAGATCAGGCAGCATTGGATAGTTATCCTCATTTGGATGCGGCCCGTCCTGGTGACTTGATTTTTGAAGATGTTGATGGCGATGGTAAAATAACCTCACTGGACCGTGTTCGTCAGAATTTGACCGGTTTCCCGGAGATTATCTTTGGCTTGAACTTGTCGGCTGATTGGAAAAACTTTGATATTAGTGTACTGTTTCAGGGACAAGCTCGTGCTGTAAAAGATGTAATTAGTCGTATGGATGCAACGTCGAATTTCTATAAATGGAGAGCTGAAGATCGTTGGACAGAAGATAATATCGATGGAACAATGCCCCGTGCCGGTGGTACTATCAACTATGGAGTCGAAAATCCGTGTAGTTTCTGGACACAAAATGCTTCTTTCGTACGTTTGAAAAACCTGGAAATAGGATACACCTTGCCTAATTTGTGGTTTAATAAACTACGTATATCAAACTGTAGAGTTTATTTGAGCGGACAGAACCTGTTTGCTCTGGATCATATAAAATATGTGGATCCGGAAGGAAGCGGAGAAGGCAGCTATTATCCTCAAATGAGAATCTTTAATATAGGATGTAACTTAACTTTTTAAAAAGGGAAAAAGATGAAAAAGATAATATATTTGGCAGTTTCCGCACTGTTAAGCTTTAGTTCTTGTAGCGATTTTTTGGATAAAAAACCGTTGGATTCACTTACAGAGGATGCTGTTTTTAATGATGATGCTTTGCTCACTGCTTATGTGACAGCTTGTTACAATGCTTATCCGAACGGTTTTGATGAAGCAATGTCTTCCTCGGCTACAGATGAATCATATACTCGTCATGGAGATGGTAGTTCTAATATTGTAGCAAGGGGAGAAATGAACCCGGATAATGTTGAAAACTTTGACTCCGGTCGATTTTCCAACTTTAATTACTGGAATACAGCTTATGAGTATTTGCGTAACATCAACACGTTCTTTGCAAAGTATGAAGAAGCTCAGGTTACGGAAGAATTAAAGAGCCGTCTGTATGGTGAGATGAAATTTATTCGTGCTTTTGTGTATTCTAATCTGATATGGCGTTTTGGTGGTGTTCCTATTATTACGAAAGCGTATACATTGGAAGATACGGATTATTCTATCACACGAAATACTTATGAGGAATGTGTAGATTTTATCTTAAAAGACCTGGATGAGGCTATTGAGCATTTACCAGCAAAAATGGAAGGTGAAAATAAAGGCCGTGCCTCTGCAGATGCTTGCAAAGCATTGAAATCAAGACTGTTATTGTATGCTGCAAGTCCTTTGGTAAATACTTCTAATGATCTGAAAAAATGGGAATTGGCACGTGATGCGGCTAAAGCTGTAATCGATCTGCCAGGTTATAGCCTGGCTTCGGATTATAGAACTCTTTTCTTGGAAGACAATGACGAAATTATTTTCAGACGTTATTATACGAAAGCGAATGCTAACAGAGTGAATTTGTTTAATTCTCCTAATGGTTACGGTGGCTGGGGTGGTAACTGTCCTATTCAGAATTTAGTGGATGATTATGAGATGAAGGCTACGGGTAAGAAACCGGCAGAAGCTGGTTCCGGTTATGATCCGGCAAATCCGTATGAAGGTCGTGATCCTCGTTTTTATGCAACGGTTCTTCATAATGGTGCAATGTTCAGAGGACGTGAGGTTGAAACATTTATTCCTAATGGGCAAGATAGTGAACAAGGAGCCATTGGAAGCTGGAACTGTTCGAAGACTGGTTACTATTTGCATAAATTCCATGATGAAAATCAGGTTGTTAATGAATCGGAAGCAACTACTGTTCCATGGACTTTCTTCAGACTGGCAGAATTTTATTTGAATTATGCCGAAGCCCAGTACTATTTGGGTAATGAAGAAGAATGTCGTAAAGCCATCAATGTAGTACGTTCGCGTGAAGGAGTAGAAATGCCTCCGGTAACAGCTTCCGGAACGGAATTGCTTGAAAAACTTCGTAATGAGCGCAGAATAGAATTAAGTTTTGAGAACCAACGCTATTTTGATTTAAGAAGATGGAAAATTGCTGATGAGTATGAAAATAAGAATTCTATTGGCATAAAAATTGAAAAGGATGAAAATGGTAATTTCAAATATACTGAAATCACTGTTTTGGAACGTAATTTCCTTCCGCAGCATTATTGGTTGCCAATTCCTCGCTCAGAAATTATAAAGAGTAATTATACTTTGGAACAGAATCCTTATTATAATTAATTCGAGTGTAAGTAATTGATTAAAAAAAGCGCATAAATGACACAAATTTGTCAAATAACAAACATGCTATTATCATTTTTGTTCCTTAATTTGTGTCATTATGTGCTATTTAAATAGAAAAAGATGAACTCAAAAGTTTTTATATTCATACTTTTAAGTGTATTGTTGCTTCCGACAAGTTGTGTTGAGGCAAGTAAGGCAAAAGAGGAGAAGAAAAATACCGCTCCGCGAATAATCAATATAGTCAATTTTATCCGCCAGACAGACTATCGTCTGGAAAACTCGGATGCACTGATGTTTGAAACGGTGGAGAAACAAATCGACCTGGTTAATCAGTATAACTTTCCGGCAACTTTTCTGTTTCAGTATGATGCCCTGATCAATCCGGAGTATCAGAAATTGATGAAAACTAAGCTTAATCCTACATGTGAACTTGGTGCATGGTGGGAAATTACCCAGCCTCATGTGGAAGCTGCCGGATTGAAATGGCGTGGAGAACATTCATGGGTATCGACAGCCAATATCGCTTTTACTCCGGGATATACTCTGGAAGAAAGGGAAAAACTGGTGGATGTCTATATGGCGAAATTTAAGGAGATTTATGGTAAATATCCTAAGTCTGTAGGTTCTTGGTATGTTGATTCACATACGTTGGAGTATATGTATAAAAAATATGGTATTGTCGCTTCCTGTAACTGCAAGGATCAGGTTGGTACTGATGGCTATACATTGTGGGGAGGGTATTGGAACCAAGCCTATTATCCCAGTAAGCTGAATGCATATATGCCGGCCCAGACAGACGAATTCCAAATCCCGGTACCTGTATTCCGTATGTTAGGCAGCGATCCGATGTACCAGTACGATGCAGGGATCGGAACGAATCATCAGGGAGTCATCACTCTTGAACCTGTATATAAAGGTGGAGGAGGTGATAAAAAATGGATTGAATATTTCATGGAGTCTATTGTCGATGAACCCTGTCTGGCATTTAATTATGCGCAGGCCGGACAAGAAAATTCATTTACATGGGCAGGTATGGGCAAAGGACTGGAACTTCAATTTCCGATATTCGACTCATTGAGTAAAGCCGGAAAGATCAGAGTAGAAACGCTCGAAGAATCCGGTCGTTGGTTTAAGGAACAATTCCCTAAAACTCCGGCTACTGCTATTACTACGCTCGTCGATGTCCGGAAGGAAGGTAACAAGTCTGTATGGTATAACAGCCGCTTCTATCGTTCTAACCTGTATTGGGAAAAAGATGGTTTTTGCTTCAGGGATATTCACTTATTTGATGAAAAAATGAAATCGGAATATCTGGATACTCCGGGTATAGGCGGACAATTTTTCTATTATACATTGCCGGTAATCGACCGGTTCTACTGGAGTACACCCGAAGATAAAACGGGTCTTAGAGTAGTGGAACTGGATAAGAATGGAAATAAAACGGGTGTAGTTCTGACAGACCCGGTTGTTAGTGAACCCTCGAATAGTGTATTGAAAGTAGAATCCAAAGATAAAAGTGGAAATACTTTTATCTTTACGTTCTATGAAGATAAGATCGATGTTTCATGTAAAGCTACCGGAAAAAAATTGGATTGGGCACTGGAACTGAAAGTTCCTCAGGAAAGGATCGGCCAGTTGCCATTCAAGAATTTCGGTAAATCTTCTATTCAATCGGAATTCAGAGGATTCGATTATACTATAACGTGTAAAAAGGGTAGTATCGTTAAAGGCAATAATACAGACTATGTCCTGCGCTTTGTTCCGTCAGGCAATGGATTGGTTATCAATTGTGCGAACTGATTTTTTATAAGAGCCTGGCCCCTGGTTTACAGATAGGGACCAGGTCTTTCTCTTTGGATAGATACATACTATCTTATATAACTGATTCTAAATTTAATATTATGAGAACATTTGTTTTTATTCTTTGGACATTTCTTGTCTTCAGCAATTCTGTTGCTGCTCAATTTACGGAAAAAGAGTTTGATGTAGATCTATGGACCAACGGACTTCCGAATACGAATGGTATAGATCGGACACCTTTTGATGACAACATCCAGAATTACAAACCTTCGTTACGTGTTTTTTTACCCTCGAAGGAGAAAGCGACCGGACGTGCCGTTATTGCTTGTCCCGGTGGGGCTTACGGAGGTTTGGCTTATGGACATGAAGGATATGAGTGGGCACCTTTCTTTAATAAATTAGGTATTACTTTGGTTGTTTTGAAATATCGTATGCCGCGTGGAAACCGGGAAGTCCCGTTTTCTGATGCAGAAGAGGCACTACGGCTGGTAAAAGAGAAGGCGAAAGAGTGGAATATTAATCCGGCTGATATAGGGATCATGGGTTCTTCGGCCGGCGGACATTTGGCTTCCACTATGGCAACACATGTAAAATCAAGTGTGCGACCGGCTTTTCAGGTGCTGTTTTATCCTGTGATCACAATGGACAAATCATTTACGCATCTCGGTTCTCATGATAATCTATTGGGAAAGGATGCTTCCCGGGAACTGGAAGATCAGTATTCCAATGAAAAGCAGGTAACCAAAGATACCCCGAGAGCTTACATTGCTTTTTCGGACGATGATGATGCGGTTCCTACTAAAAACGGTGCACTTTATTACCTGGCATTGAAGGAAAATAATGTACCGGCTTCTTTCTTTATCTATCCTTCCGGAGGACATGGATGGGGCAGCAGGAAAGATTTCAAATACAATAAGGAAATGTTGCAAGATCTGGAAGCCTGGCTTCAGAGTTTTTAAAGAAATAGGGTATCATTACAGATACTATCAAATATATTACATCAAAAATCATTTTTATAACCAATATTTCTCTTAGAATATGGAGCTTTGGAACGGCTAATGTTCTGACTAAGATAATTCATATAAATGATTTTACTATAAAATAACAAGCGGATGAAAAAGCTTATATTATTTATTACTGTTACTACTTTCTTTAGTTATTCCGGCGCTAACGGGCAGTCCGTTCGTTTGACCGGCTTACAGAGTGATCACCTTGAAACCCCGATAGGTATCGATAATCCGGCTCCTCGTCTTTCATGGAGGATGGACGACAGCAGGAAAGGAGCGAAACAGACTTCATATCGTGTGCTGGTGGATAAAGACTCGATGAAAGTTGTCAACGGGAAAGCTGATATATGGGATACCGGAAAAATAAACTCCGGAGATATGTTGATCACTTATGCCGGTAAACAACTCGAACCTTTTACTAAATATTACTGGAAGGTGATAGGCGGCGATCTGGAAAATAAAGAAGTATCTTCGTCGGTCAGTTCTTTTGAAACAGGAATGATGGATATAAAGAATTGGCAAGGAGCCTGGATTGGCGACGGAAAAGATATAAATTATGAGGCAGCCCCTTATTTCCGTAAGAAATTTGCAACCAACAAAACGATTAAATCGGCCCGTGCCTATATTGCTGTTGCCGGTCTGTATGAATTGTATATCAATGGTGAGAAAATAGGCAATCATCGCTTGGATCCGATGTACACCCGTTTTGACAGACGTAACCTGTATGTCGCTTATGACGTGACAGAACAGCTTCGGAACGGACAGAATGCGATCGGTGTCCTTTTAGGAAATGGCTGGTATAACCACCAGTCGAAAGCTGTCTGGGACTTCGACCGGGCTCCCTGGCGTAACCGTCCGACTTTCTGTATGGACCTTCGCATCACTTACAGCGACGGAACTGTAGAAACCATCCCGACCGACCTTAGTTGGAAAACATCTTCAGGTGCATTGACCTTCAATAGTATTTATACCGGAGAACATTATGATGCCCGCCTAGAACAAAAGGGCTGGAATACTCCGGACTTCGATGATTCCAAATGGCATGGAGTCGGTTTCAGAGGTGTTCCTTCTCAAAATGTGACGGCACAACAGATCCGTCCGATCCATAATGTACTGACTCTTCCGGCGAAATCTCTTAATAAGATAGATGATAAAACCTATGTATTCGATTTCGGTCAGAATATGTCGGGTGTGACCAATATAAAGCTGTCCGGACAGGAAGGTACGGAGGTTCGGATTAAGCATGGAGAACGGCTTTTTGATAATGGGCGTATCGATATGTCCAATATCGATGTTTATTACAGGGGAGATAAGGAAAAAGATCCTTTCCAGACGGATATTCTGATCCTGAGCGGTGGCGAAGATGAGTTTATGGCTAAGTTCAATTATAAAGGATTCCGTTATGTGGAAGTAACCAGCGATAAGCCGATAGAATTGGATCAGAATAGTCTGACTGCTTATTTTATGCACAGCGATGTTCCGCCTGTCGGTACAATCAAAACATCGAGCGAACTTGTCAATAAATTATGGTGGGCAACCAATAATGCTTATCTCTCGAATTTGATGGGTTACCCGACCGACTGTCCGCAACGTGAAAAGAACGGTTGGACAGGAGACGGTCACTTTGCTATAGAAACTGCCTTGTATAATTTTGACGGTATTACAGTATATGAGAAATGGCTGGCAGACCATCGGGATGAACAGCAGCCTAACGGCGTACTTCCTGATATTATCCCTACAGGTGGCTGGGGATATGGTACGGATAACGGATTGGACTGGACGAGTACGATAGCTATTATCCCCTGGAACCTGTATATGTTTTATGGTGACAGCAAACCTTTATCCGATTGTTACGAGAATATCAAGCGTTATGTCGATTATGTGGATCGCACAAGTCCTAACCATCTGACAACGTGGGGACGTGGAGACTGGGTTCCGGTTAAATCGCGTTCAAATAAAGAATTTACATCGTCTGTTTATTTCTATGTCGATACCAGGATTCTGGCAAATGCAGCCAGGTTGTTTAATAAACAAACAGATTACGAACATTACACAGCTCTGGCTGAAAAGATCAAAAAGGCAGTAAATGACAAATATCTGAACAAGGAAACTGGAATATATGCAGAGGGTTCTCAGACAGAACTGAGTGTTCCCTTGCAATGGAAGATCGTTCCTGAAGAGATGATTGCCAAGGTGGCACAAAACCTGGCAAAGAAAGTGGAAGAAGCCGGATTCCATCTGGATGTCGGTGTCCTGGGTGCGAAAGCGATTCTGAATGCCCTGAGCGAAAACGGATATCCTGAAGTGGCCTATAAAGTAGCTGCGCAAGATACTTATCCGTCATGGGGGTGGTGGATTGTCAACGGTGCAACGACTTTGCTGGAAAACTGGGATTTGAAGGCTGAGCGCGATATTTCGGATAATCATATGATGTTCGGAGAGATCGGCGGCTGGTTCTATAAAGGGCTGGGAGGTATTTTCCCCGATCCGGAACAACCTGGTTTCAAACATATCTTGTTACGTCCCAACTTTGTAAAAGAACTGAAGCATTTTGAAGCGCAACATAACTCTCCTTACGGGCAGATCATCTCCAAATGGGAGTGGAACAGGAAAAAGATCAAGTATGAAGTGGTTGTTCCGGCAAATAGTACGGCGACCCTTTATTTACCTGATTATGTAAAAGGCGATAAAGTGATCAAGCTGGAAGCTGGTAAGCATAGTCTTGTTTTGAATGTCTCAAAATAGTCAATAATAATACAATTTAAAATTGGATGATAATGAGACGTTCTGTTTATATGTCAGTGGTAATAGCCGGGATTGTCAGCCTGAACGCCTGTACATCGACGTTGCAAGAGGAGGCAAATTTACCGGGTGTCCCGTCTTTAAAAGAATTGTACAAACCTTTCGGAGAAAATGATGTGAAGAACTTCCAGTCACCTCCGAAAATTTATCATCCGGAAACTTGGTTCCACCTGATTGGCGGGAATGTTTCCAAACCGGGTATCACAGCCGATTTGGAAGCACTCTCTGCTGCCGGGTTATCCGGTATCCAGTTGTTTCACGGACAGTTTGGCGGTCCCTGGCCGGGAGTAGAACCTCAAATTGCCTGTCTGAGCCCTTCGTGGGAAGAAACGATAAAACATGCTGCAGAAGAATGTCGCCGGTTGGGTTTGCGTTTTACGATGCAGAACTGTCCGGGCTGGTCGATGGCAGGCGGTCCGTGGATCAAACCGGAAAATTCGATGCGTCATCTGGTATGGAGCCGGACGGATATAGACGGAGGTAAACAGGTAGCAATGGATTTGGCGGTTCCTCAACCGAGTAGTGAAGACTGGCGGGATTATAAAGATATTACAGTCCTGGCTTTTCCTACTCCGCTGGATGATACCAACCAGCCGCTTCGACCGCAATCTATCCGAAGTAATATAGATTATCCCTGGAGTGATTTTTTGATTGAAAATAAAGATCAGGGACATTGGATCAACCAGGAGGAAGGGCAACCGCATTGGGTGGAAGTCTCTTTTTCCCAACCGACGCCTCTTCGTACAATCGAATTGTCCGAAGTTCGTAACTATAATTATAACTGGTGCTATGAACCGGGAGTGAATATCAAGGTTCAGGCTATATTTCCGGATGGAACGGAGAAAGATATTCTGCAGACAGATGCCCCGCAAAGCAGCTGGCAGGATAATAAGTATTTTACATTAGCCTTGTCCGAAGTACCTGGTGTAAAGACGTACCGTATCTCTTTTACCCATAAGCGTCCTTTGCTTCTTTCACATATGAGCCTTTATTCTGCCACCCGGAAAAATAACTGGGAAGCTGAGGCGGGATGGACATTGCGTGATTTTGTCCGTGCCGGAGAGGAGCCGCAACAGTCGCCTGAAGCTTTCGTTTCTTTAGATCAGATAAAGGACATCACCTCTTCGATGGATGCGAACGGACATTTGAATTGGGAAGTTCCCGAAGGAAAATGGACGGTCTTGCGGGTCGGCCATGTTTGTACCGGAAAACAGAACGGACCGGCTCCAAAAGAAGGAACCGGATGGGAATGTAATAAATTGTCGGAAACCGGACCTGATATACATTATGCGAGTTATATCGGCCGACTGGCTAACGGACCGTTGGAGGGTGGTTTGTTAAATGGTATGTTGTTGGATAGCTGGGAGTGTGAGACACAAACCTGGACAGAAGAGATGGAGGATGAATTTCGTTTGAAATCGGGTTATCCTCTTCGTCAATGGTTGCCTGCCGTATTCGGTTATGTGGTGAATGACCATGAAACAACAACCCGCTTCTTATTGGATTGGCGTAATACGATCGGTTCTCTTTTTGCAGATAAGTTCTACGGGCGTATGGTCCAGTTGGCACATCAGAATGGTCTGGCGGTTTCGTATGAAACGGCTGCCGGGGATATAGTCCCGGCAGACTTACTGGAATATTTCAAATATGCGGATATACCGATGTGTGAATTCTGGCAACCGCTTTCCGAAAGTTTTGTCGGTTCAAACAACTTCAAACCGATTAAGCCGACGGCTTCTGCTGCCCGGATGTATGGTAAACCCCGTGTGGCTGCCGAAGCATTTACCTCTTTTGAACTGACCTGGGACGAACATCTGTCGATGTTGAAGGAGGTTATGAATGTCAATAGTGTGGAAGGAGTGACTCATCTCGTATTTCATACTTATACACATAATCCGCGTATAGACTTTTTACCGCCGGGTACCTCGTTCGGTTCAGGGATCGGAACACCTTTTCTGCGTCTGCAAACATGGTGGAAATATATGCTGGAGTTTGTTAATTATCTTTCCCGATGTACTTATCTGCTGGAACGTGGGCGTCCTGTTTCCGATGTGTTATGGTATCTGGGGGATGAAATCAGCCATAAGCCGGATCAGAATTATCCTTTCCCGGAAGGTTTTAAATATGATTATTGCAATCCGGATGTTCTGTTGAACCGTTTATCTGTGAAGAATGGTAAGATCGTTACTCCGGAAGGTATCGAATACAGCGTATTATGGTTGAACGATAACAAGCGGATGCTGCCGGAAACCTTGGAGAAACTTCTGGCTTTGGTACGTGAAGGTGCTGTTGTTATCGGAGATGCTCCGGAAGGACTTGCCACATTATCCGGACAGGAGTCGGCTCAAAAGCGTTTCGATGCTGCGGTTCATGCGCTTTGGGGGGAAGTGTCGAAAGGTTGTAACCGGATAGGAAAAGGAATGGTCGTAAGCGGCATGTCTCTCGATGAAGCATTATGTGAACTGAAGATGTCTCCGGATGTAACGGCTACAGGGGATGCGTTATGGTTGCATAGGCAGACAAAGGGAGCTGACTGGTATTTTGTTACTGCACCTAAAGGTCAGGGATTTAAGGGCGATTTGAGTTTCAGAAATTCAGGTTACGCGGAAATATGGGATCCTGTTACGGGAGAAATGGAACCGGCGGTTAACCGTAAGGATGGAGACCGGACCGTTGTTTCTTTAGATATGCCCCGGGCAGGAAGCTGTTTTGTTGTATTCCGACATGATCGCAAGGGTGAGTCAAAACCTGTTTTATTGGAAGAAGCCGGAACAATGCCGGTAGGGAATGAATGGACATTGGCTTTCCCGGATGGATGGGGCGCTCCTGCTTCATTAAAGGCGGATGAACTGAAAGCCTGGAAAGACCTGGATATTTCACCGGAAGGGAAAGCTTTTTCCGGTACAGTTACTTATACTACCTCTTTCGATATAGAGAATGCGAAGGAGTATGCCGGTTATTCGCTGGATCTTGGTGCTGTAGAAATGATAGCCAGTGTTTCTCTGAACGGAAAACCGCTGCGTGTATTATGGACTCCTCCTTATCGCCTGGATATTACGGATGCTATTCAGACAGGCGAGAATATATTGGCGGTAGAGGTTACGGGTACCTGGTTTAACCGATTGGTGTACGATGCCGGCCAACCGGAAGAAAATCGTAAGACCTGGACGATTTCCGGGCCATCAAAAGACGCTCCGTTGAGGGATAGTGGCTTGTTGGGGCCAGTAGTGCTAAAGGTATTTAATGATTGATTTTTATATAGTAGTTTAGGCAGAAAGGGTACTCTGTAAAAAGTACTATTTTTTGTAAAAAGAATAAATGTTGATTAATGATTTTCTTAAAAAGGTGTATTGCTCTGTATTTTTAATACATAAAATGTATAAAGGAGAATATTTTATATATCTTTGTTTCTATTCGTGATATTATTATGGAAAAGAGTAGAGATATACAGACATTTAACTTCCTGTTTACGAATTACAAGAGGCGTTTTACCCATTTTGCCAGAACATATGTAGATGATGAGATGACTGCTGAGGATATAGCTGTCGAGAGTTTGATGTATTACTGGGAAAATCGGGAAAAATTGAAAGAACATACAAATATACCGGCTTATGTATTGACTGTTGTTAAGCATAAATGTTTGGATTATTTACGGCATTTACGTATTCAGGAGGACTTTGCAGATACTCTGCAAAGTAATGAAATTCGTAAACAAAATTTACGTATAGCAACCTTGGAAGCTTGTAATCCGGAGAAGATATTTTCTGAAGAGCTCCAATATCTGGTCAATAAGGCTTTAGTTTCTCTTCCAGAGCAGACACGTGATATTTTTATCAGGAGCCGCTATAACAATCAAAGTCATAAAGAAATTGCTGAAACCTTGGGGATTTCAACTA
This sequence comes from Parabacteroides sp. ASF519, assembly GCF_000364265.2. Lineage (NCBI taxonomy): Bacteria > Pseudomonadati > Bacteroidota > Bacteroidia > Bacteroidales > Tannerellaceae > Parabacteroides > Parabacteroides sp. ASF519. Next base: position 1,705,029 of record NZ_AQFV02000006.1, read on the forward strand.
AGACAGTTGAATTTCATATAAATAAAGCCTTAAAAATTCTTCGTGTTGCCTTAAAAGATTACTTACCTGTATTGATGTATTTGCTGATGAAATAGCAGATATTGCATTTTTTTTGAGATATCATAAAAAAGTTCACTTTTCTGTTAGGGATGTCTTTTACTTATACGCTTAATAAATAGAATCGTAAATAATGAAGAAAGAAACATTATATAGATATTTCGAGGGCATAGCTTCTCGTGAGGAAGAAGAAGCCGTTTATCGTTGGTTAGATGTCTCTCCTGCCAATGAGGAAGAGCTGCTTAGGGAACGTGAGTTCTTTGATGCGATGATTCTTGTAGGAAATGAGGAAGGACATAAGCTAAAACGGGTACATTTTTTCGTGCGGGAGATGTTAAAGGTGGTAGCAATAGTTGCTATAACACTTGCTTGTGGGGGGTATTACCATTTGGCTGACAAAAAAGAATTGTTATCGGCGATGAATACGATTACCGTTCCTATGGGACAGCGAATGAATCTAAAGTTACCGGACGGTACTTCAGTCTGGTTGAATGCTTGTTCTGAAATAGTCTATCCGGCCATTTTTTCGGGTGGAAAACGTGAGATACGGTTGACTGGGGAGGCTTATTTCGAGGTGACGCGTCAGGAGAAAAATCCATTTGTTGTCCGGACGGAGAGATGTGAAATAGAAGTGTTGGGGACGAAGTTTAATGTGGAAGCTTATTCCGGTTCAGATGATTTTTCAGTAGCATTGATGGAGGGGGCGGTGAAGGTGTCGGATAGTGATCATTTATCTTCTCCGGTATTATTGAAGCCGGATCAGGAAATACGTTTAAAAGATGGACAGTGGAAAGTTTCAGCTGTCAGTGATTATGATCATTTCCGTTGGCGCGAAGGACTGGTTTGTTTTAAGGATGTTGCTTTCTATGAGCTGATGGCACGGTTTGAAAAATGTTATGGGATACAGATTATTGTGGAAAACAAACATCTGAAAGATTATGCATGTAGTGGTAAATTCCGTATTTCTGACGGGGTGGATAATGCTTTGCGTATTTTACAGCGAAATGCTAAATATACCATTGAAAGGAATGAAGATAATTCGATTATATATATAAAATAAGTCTAATCTAAAAATAAATTGCCTATGAAGCATAAACCATGAAGTTAATCTTAAAATGAAATGCCGACAAGTGTCCCCACACCTATCGGCATCCAATTAACACAATTAAAAAATAACTGTATTAATCAATTAGCAATTACAAAGATATGAATAGAGAAATTCTATCGTTGGATTTATGCAACAAAATTCAGCGATATAAACATTTTTTTAGAATTATGAAAATAACTTTTCTATTTCTGTTTGTGTTGATCTTCTGTTTGCATGCAGAAACCACCAATTCTCAGAATATTCGTGTAACAATAAAACGAAGTAATGTTGAGTTACGAGATGTATTGAATAACATAGAAGAGCAGACCGATTATTTATTTGTGTACGATAAATATGTTGATGTAAATCATAAAGTATCGGTAAATTCAGACAAACGTCCACTAGAGGAAGTACTAGGAGAGCTGTTTGCAAAAACAGATATCAAATATGCCGTTGATGGCACTTATATCGTTTTGTCGTCAAAAGACAAAATAGTGGAGAAAACGCAGATTCAGAAAGTCACTCAGCAGAAAAGAACGATCACTGGAGTGGTGAAAGATATTCATGAAGAACCTGTTATTGGTGCAAATGTGGTGGAAAAAGGAACTACAAATGGAACTATTACTGACATTGATGGTAAATTCTCGTTATCGGTTTCTGAAAACAGTACTTTGCTTGTTTCTTATATCGGCTATGCCAACCAAGAAGTAAAAGTTGGCAATCAAACTTCCTATACTATCGTACTAAAAGAAGACCAACAGGTGTTAGATGAAGTTGTAGTTGTAGGTTATGGTTCCGTTAAAAAAGCCAATCTGACCGGAGCTGTAGGCTATATTGATAATAAGGAATTGGAGAATCGTACAGTCTCTACTTTAACACAAGCAATACAAGGAAAGGTGGCCGGTGTGAATATTTCAACATCTAATGGACAGCTTGGTCAAAATCAATCTCTCAACTTGCGTGGCTATACAGGTATTAACATTGATGCAAATGGAAATAGAAGTAATAGAGCTGATGGACCGTTGATTGTTATTGACGGTGTGCAGGGTGGAGATCTAAGTACTCTGGAAATGAACGATGTGGAAAGTATTTCTTTTTTGAAAGATGCTGCTTCTGCTGCTATTTATGGATCAAGTGCTCCTTATGGTGTGGTTATTGTGACTACCAAGAAAGGACAAACGGGAAAGCCGGTTATTTCATATAATAACAATTTTGGTTTTTCACAGCCAATCAATTTGCCGAATTTTATGAGTTCTTTGGACTATGCTTACGCATGGAATGAAGCTAGTGAAAACTCCAATATGGCTCCTATGTTTTCAGAAACGACAATTCAGCGTATAAAAGATTATCAGGCTGGATTAATAACAGACGGAACCACTAAGAATGCTACGGTTGACGAATGGAATACTTATAATAATGCGAATGCCAATACAGATTGGTTCGATGTTTTATTTAAAAATGCAAGTTTTAGTCAACAGCATAATGTTAATTTTTCAGGAGCTACAGAGTCTTCTTCCTATTTTGCTAGTGTAGGGTATATGCAACAAGATGGTATGTACAAATATGGGGATGAAGTACAGCGACGGTATAATGTTCGTCTTAATTTGTCCTCTAATTTGACCAAATGGCTTACAGTAGGGATGAGATCTGCTTTTTCAAGAAGTGATCTGGATGTTCCTATGGCTGCTGATTCATGGAATTTTGTTCATCTGATAGGACGCAATTTCCCAACGAATCCAATAAAAAATCCAGACGGAGATTATTCTCAACCAAGTTATATAAAATCTTTATCAGAGGGTGGACGTCGAAGAACTATTTCTGATAATGCCATTTTAACAGGAGAATTAAATATTCGTCCGTTATCAGGATGGGATATTACTGCCAATTATACATATAATGGTACTTATGTGAATGTTAAAGAGCATGGTAAAAACTATTCTCTTTTAAGACCCAGTGGAAAACAAGATCTAGTCAATGCTTTCAGTAGTTTTAATCGAAGGATGAATAAAAACCAGCAGTATACGATTAATGCTTTTACTTCTTATGAAAAAACATTAGACAGTGGACATTATTTTAAGGCTATGCTTGGTTATACTCAGGAATTGACAGATTTATTGCAGTTTACCGGATCGGCTGAAAGATTGTATACAGATGAAGTACCGATGCTTGGTTTGAGTTATGGTACTAGAGATGTTGGTGATGATGCTTCTCAATTAGCTATTCGAGGTGCATTTGGACGTATTAATTATAATTATAAAGAAAAGTATCTTATTGAGTTGAATGGTAGATATGATGGAACATCTCGATTCATGAAAGATGTACGTTTTAAATTTTATCCGGGTGTATCTGGTGCATGGGTAGTTTCAAAAGAAGATTTTTGGGAACCAGTACAGGATTATATGAATCAGTTAAAAATTCGTGCTTCGTATGCAAGCTTGGGTGATCAGTCTTTCACAGATAGTTATTATCCATTCTATCCAGGATTGGGTGTGTATGCACCGACAGGAGCTAATTATTATTTCAACGATGGACGTCAGTCTTTGATATCAAATCCGGGATTTGTTAATTATGATCTGACATGGGTGACAGTTAACACATTGAGTTTTGGTGTTGACATGGCGATGTTTAATAATCGACTTGATTTTAGCTTTGACTGGTATAATCGTAAAGCAAAAGATTTTGCTGATTTTGGAGCATCGCTTCCTGCTTTATTGGGTGCAACTCCTCCTCGTAGAAATTCTGCAGAAACAGAGACTAAAGGTTTTGAACTTACTCTTGGTTGGAAAGATCGCATCAATGATTTTTCTTATGGCGCAACTTTTGTTTTAAGTGATTATATAGGGAAAATAGTCAAGTATGATAATCCAGATAAACTACTTAATAATCTTTGGTATGACGGTATGACAATGGGAGAAATATGGGGATATGAAACTGAAGGTTTATTTAAAGATGAGGCTGAAATCGCAACAACAGATCAATCATATTTAAATGCTAACTGGTATCCGGGAGACGTACATTACAAGGATCTTAATGGTGATGGTAAAGTGGATATAGGAAAAAATACGGTAGAAGATCCTGGAGACCGTAAAGTAATAGGAAACAATACACCTCGTTTTTCTTTTGGGTTAACTCTTAATGCAGAGTGGAAGGGTTTTGATGCTTCAATATTCTTTCAAGGTGTAGGTAAACGTGATTACATGTTTGATCCGGAAGCAAACTATTTTTGGGGATTTGTAAATGGAGAATGGAATTCTTCATATTTTACAGAACATGCTGATCGTTGGACACCGGATAATCCTAATGGATATTTTCCGCGTATCTATTTCAATACAGCAAAGAACAGACAGGCTCAAACGAGATATTTGCAAAATGCGGCTTATTTGCGTATCAAAAATCTTCAGTTAGGCTATACTCTACCTAAGACAATTACTAGTAAAATTAATTTCCAAAAAGCAAGATTGTTTGTTAATATTGAAAATTTGGCAACATTGACAGGTTTGACGAATATTGTTGACCCGGAAATTATATCTCCAGATGCAAAAACATATCCGTTGCGGAGAACATGGGCTTTTGGTGTAAATGTTACATTCTAGTTATTTTAATGAATATGAAAAAGATGAAAAATATAATCAAGATATTCGCTGTAACGGCGTTAGCTACATTTGCTGTATCATGTAATGATGAGTTTCTGGAACGATATCCACTAAATTCGATCAGTGATGTAAATTATTGGAAAACGGTTGATGATTTGAGATTGTATGCCAATATTTTTTATAATCGAGATGCACTTGTCCCTTTTGAAACTTCATGGGGAACATTAGGTCCATATGGGAAAGACGCTGATTATGGAACAGATACTCAAGTAAGATCTTCTTATAATACGCGTTTGAATGGTGAACAGACTGTTCAGGCTGATGGTGATGGATGGGATTGGGGACAATTACGTGAAATCAATTATTTTTTGGATAATTACGAAAAAGTAGATGCTCCTTTTGATGAAGTAAAACAATATGTAGGTGAAACTCTTTTTTTTCGGTCTATATTTTATTTTGGGAAATTAAAGCGTTATGGGGATGTCCCATGGGCTTCAAAAACAGTACAGTTGGATTCTGAGATTCTTTTTGCAGAGCGTTTACCGCGTAATCAAGTTGTAGATTCTATGATGTACGATCTTGACAGAGCAATAGAGTATCTTCCTGCTCGTGCAGGAGGTGCTTGGACAGGACGTGTTACCAAAGAATTGGCAATGGCTTTGCAGGCTCGTATTGCCCTTTATGAAGGGACTTGGGAAAAATATCATGCTAATGATGATTTTAAGGCAGCATCCGATCAAAGTATAAAATTTTTGGAAAAAGCAGCTAAAGTATCAGGGGATTTGATTAGTATGTCGGAAAGAGTAGGGTATCCGGCTTTGGATAATGTTGGGATAGAAAATGGTTATCGTGACTTGTTTAATTTGGAAGACTATTCTGCTAGTAATGAAGTCCTTTTTTGGAGAAAGTTTGAAGTTAATGCTAGTTTTTATAATGTAATTGACCGTTATTCTGCAGATGGAGCGATGAGAGGTGCTACTAAGAATTTGGTAGACTCATATTTGAAAGCTGATGGTACTCCTGTCGAACCAGGCTATGATGATGGTACATTGGTTAAACTTGCTGAAAATCGTGATCCTCGTTTAGCCCAAACTATTTGTATTAATAACGGGAAACAACCTGTATGGGAACTAGCGACTCCGGTATGGTATTTCGTTGCACCAAGGTTAGATGTTACAGGAGAAGCAAATTGTCCTACGGGATATCAAACTTACAAAGGGCATAATTATCGATATGCGACAGCTCGCTGGCCGGGAGAAGGATTACAGGCGATAATGTATTTCCGTTATGGTGAAACATTATTGATTTATGCAGAAGCTAAGGCCGAATTAGGAACACTTACGCAAAATGATTTGGACAGAAGTATCAACAAATTACGTGAACGTGTGAATATGCCGTTTATGAGTATTAATGTAACGGTGGATCCTAATTTTGAGTTTGCAGAACTTGGACCGGTTCTTCAGGCTGTACGACGTGAACGTAAGATAGAATTGGCTCTTGAAGGCCACCGTCATGACGATATTATGCGTTGGGCTGCAGCTGATGAATTGATTGTTGGAAAAACACCTCAAGGAAGTAAGTTGGCACAGTGGATTAACTTTAAGTTTTCTGATTATGTTTCAGCAGATGATCCTCAGATCTCAAGGCAAGAGGCCTGGGATCAGATGATTATGACTTATGAAGCGGATGCTGATGGATATATTAAACCTTTTAGAAATACACTGAACGGTGGAGCAGAAGGCTATAAGTTTAGAATAGATCGGGATTATTTATATCCTATTCCAACTAATCAGTTGACATTAAACCCTAATTTGAAACAAAATCCGGGTTGGTAAATATGTTTGAAAAAACCGACCGAAGTTTGAATGATTTTGGTCGGTTTTTATTGCTTAATCAATATCTGATTTACACCAATATTATCTACAATTGTATGAAGAAAATACTAAGTTTGGTTTTTGTTATGCTGGTTTTTGCCTTTAGTAATCAAGCTGCAGAACGTTATCTTGTAAAAAAAGGTAAAACCAATTTCAGAATTGTATTATCTGATTTGCCGTGTGCGATAGAAGAGACTGCTGCAAAAGAGTTGAAAATGTATCTTGATGAAAGTACGAAGATTAATTGGGAGATTACTTCAGAAAAAGATATACCAGAAGATGTACCGCAAATTCTTATAGGAAATTCCTCTCGTGCTAAAAAGTTTTTTCCGGAAGTTTTTCAAAATCAAATTCCTTATGATGGGATAGAAATTCATTTAAAAGGGAATATGCTTTTATTGGCAGGACATGAACAACGCGGTGTAATTTATGCTGTAAATACATTTCTAGAAACTGTACTAGGTATTCGTTGGTGGACATCAACAGAACAGTTTGTTCCAATACATAAAACGCTTCAATTGGATTCTTTGGACATATCTTATGCACCTAAATTGATTTATCGGGAAGCTTTTTATAAGGATGCGTTTGATCCAGTTTTTGCAATGCGAATGAAATGTAACGGGCATTTTGGTAAAACAACTCCGGAATATGGTGATCATCATCATTTTTCATATTGGTGTCATTCTTTTTTTGAATTGATATCGCCAGAGAAGTATTTTAAAGATCATCCAGAGTGGTTTAGTGAAATTAATGGCGTAAGACAACATGAAAATGCACAGCTCTGTCTCACGAATGATGAGATGCGAAAAGAATTGACAAAAAATGTAATAGAAGCGTTACGCAAAAATCCGGAAGCAAAATTTGTGTCAGTTAGCCAAATGGACTGGTACGGACCTTGTATGTGTGAAAAATGTAGAGAGATAGTTGAAAAGGAAGAGGCGCAATCCGGACCATTGGTTCATTTTATAAACAAAGTTGCTGAAGATGTTGAGAAAGAATTTCCGAATGTGTTTGTTGAAACACTTGCTTATAATTATACTCGGAAGCCGCCAATGCATGTGAAACCACGTAAAAATGTAGTGATCAGGCTTTGTACAATGGGATGTGCTTTTGGACAACCTTTAATTAGTGAGCAAAATAAATCATTTTATAACGATATGGAAGGGTGGGGAAAAATTGCTCATCAACTTTTTATTTGGGATTATGTAACAAATTTTTCTTCACATATATTACCACATCCCAATTTGCATGTTATTGCTCCTAATATACGTTTTTTTTTTGATAAAGGGACTATAGGTTTATTTGAACAAGGGGATGCGAATTGTGAACTTGGTGATTTTGTTCGGATGCGAAATTGGATAATATCAAAATTGATGTGGGACCCTACATTGGATGAAAGAGAATTGAGAAAAGAGTTTCTTACAGGTTATTACGGTAGAAAGGCAACTCCGTTTCTTTTAGAATATTTTGATATACTTTCAAATAGGGCTGAAGCTTCGAAGCAATATATTCATTGCTACCAAGAGGATACTGGAAATTGGCTTGATTATGAATCTTTGAAGAAAATAACACAACTTTTTAATAAAGCAATTATAGCTACAGAAAAGAAATATGGACGTGATTCTGATTTTGCATATCGTTTACATCGTGATCGGATGCCATTGGAGCACGTTTGGTTGAAAGGGTATCCAAAGTATAAGAGATTTGCGGAAATGAAAAACGAAAAGCTTCAAGGTCCTGTTAGTCAGCTTGAAGCAGATAAAACGTTTTTCAACTTTTTTGATGAATATCAACTTACTCAATATAGAGAATATCAACCTGGTTCGTTTGATACATTTAAAGAGGGGCTTTTGTTTCATGCTTTTGGGAAAAAAACTTTATTGCCTGAAGAATTGAGTAATATAGATTCTAATTATTTGATGGATATTCAAGATTATGATTTTCAGTTATTCAGTTTAAGATGGATACCTACCAATCATTTTGATTCAGGTGTAATAGAAGATGTAAATGCATCAAATGGGCGAGCAGTAAAACTACCGAATAGCTCGTATTCAAGAGCTACAGTTCGATTGCCTTTTGTTGCTATTGAACCTTTATTAAAAGGAGCAGATGTTAATACGAAATATAAGGTTATCATTTATGCTCGCTGTGAAACAACAGAGGAAGATGGGCTCGCTATGGTATGTGAGATCGGAAATGGTAATAAAAGAAACATTAATATTTCTGAGATATCAGGTTCTGAATATCGCAAAATAGAATTTGATTCAATACATCTGGATCAATCTATGTTCTTAGGTTTCATTCCTTCAATGAATGAAAAGATTCAGAATTTTATTGATCGAGTGATTATTATTAAAGAAAAATAATGAATATGAAAGTTGATATAACAAAAATATTCACTATCTTATTTGTCATAGCTTTTGCCGGATGCTTGTTGCAATCATGTAATTCCTCTATTAATGGTTTGGAACAGGGTTTCTTTAATCCGCCAGATTCAGTTCGCCCTGGAGTGTACTGGTACTTTATGGACGGAAATCTTTCGAAAGAGGCTATGACAAAGGATTTGGAGTCGATGAAAGAGGCAGGAATAGGCCATGTGGTATATTTGGAGGTTAATGTGGGTGTTCCTCGTGGATCTGTCGATTTTCTGAGCGATGAGTGGCAGGAAATGTTCGCTCATGCGGTGGCGGAATGTGAGAGATTGGGAATTGACATTACGTTAGGAGTCGGACCGGGTTGGACCGGCAGTGGAGGACCTTGGGTGGAAGGTGCGCAGTCGATGATGCACTTGGTAAGTTCTTCGGTGAATGTGTCGGGAAAAGGGAAAAAAACGATAGCATTACCTAAACCGTCTCCTAAGCCACATTTTTTTGCAGAAGATAATTTTACTCCAGAATCCAAGAAACGTTGGGAAGAATATTATGAAGATGTTGCTGTATTGGCATTCCCGGCAGGAGCATCAACTTTTGGTACTGATTATGAAGCGGGTTCCGCTTATTTGAGAATAACAGGTATAGAAGAAAAGGCACTTTACTATCGTAAACCGTACAGCTCCGTAACTCAGGTGAAGCCATATCTTACATTTGGGAAAGACTCTTTTACAGTACAAACTGTAGATAAAGATTGTATTATAGACTTAACTGATCATTTAGAGATTGATGGTACATTGACTTGGGAGGTACCGGAAGGTGATTGGACAATTATGCGTTTTGGAGCTCGTAACAACGGAGCTGTGACTCGTCCTGCACCACATCCTGGGGTAGGATTGGAAACTAATAAGTTTGACACTACTGCTTTGAACGCCCATCTGGATAAATTTGTAACGAAACTGTTTAATCGTGTCGGCTTCAAGAAAGCCCAACCTCAAGGTGGTTTGCAGATGTTACATATGGACAGTTGGGAGATGGGTGCACAGAATTGGACTACTCACTTCCGGGAAGAATTCACAAAACGTCGGGGATACGATCCGCAACCGTTTTATCCTGTTTATGCTGGATTCATTGTACAGAGCCGTGAAGAGAGCGAACGTTTCTTATGGGATTTGCGGGTAACTTCTCAGGAATTAATAAAAGAATATCATGCTGGACATATTAAATCGTATGGTAAACGTTATGGTCTGGGATTGTCTATTGAACCATATGATATGAACCCTACCGCGGATTTGGAACTGGCCTCTGTTGCTGATATGCCGATGTGTGAATTTTGGAGTGTAGGTTATGGGTATAATACCTCCTTTAGTGCCATGGAAGGAACATCCGTCGCACACCTGCTGGGCCAACCGGTCGTACCGGCAGAATCGTTTACCGCCTATCTGGACGGTTGGCGTCAGCATCCCGGTTCGATGAAGAACCAAACGGATTGGGCGTTGGCTTCAGGGATCAATCGTTTGATGTTTCATACTTTCCAACATCAACCACTTAATGATCGTCTTCGTCCTGGTATGACCATGGGACCATATGGGGTACATTGGGATAGAAACCAGACTTGGTGGCCGATGGCTGATGCTTATCACCGTTATATTTCTCGCTGTCAATTGCTGTTGCAACAGGGGCGTACTGTAGCCGATATTCTATATCTGACACCAGAGGGTGCACCACATGTATTTCGCGCACCCATTTCTGCCCTTGAAGGTGATTTGTTGGATACAGATAATCTATTCAATTTCAGAAATGAAACACCGCTTCCCGACCGTAAGGGATATAATTTTGACGCATGTCCCCCCAGTCTCTTCTACGATGCCCAAGTGAAAGATGGAAAGGTAGTATTCCCTTCAGGGGTATCGTATCGTTTATTGGTACTGCCTTGCTTCGAAACTATGACTCCGGAGTTGTTGGAGAAGATTCGGGATTTGGTAAATGGTGGTGCCACAGTAGTCGGCCTTCCTCCACAAAAATCACCTAGTTTGGTCAACTATCCAGTATGTGATGAAAAGGTTAGAGTACTGGTACAGGAACTTTGGGGAGGATATGAGATACCTGAAACAGTCGAAATACGTAGCATTGGAAAAGGAAAAGTCATCTGGAGCAAAGAATTGCTGGAGCAACAGGACAATCTGTATCCTACGTATGAATATACAGCCGATATATTAGCAAAGATGGATGTGCATGAGGATTTCGAATCGACAGGAGAAATCCGTTATACGCATCGTACCATGAAAGGATATGAGATTTATTTTGTATCCAATCGTAAGGATAGTCCTGTAACAGTCAATTGTAAGTTTCGTATGACAGGTCATCCTGAGTTATGGAATCCGATGACAGGTGAAATCCGTCCTTTGGCAGAATATACGGTCACAGGAGTGCATACCACCATCCCTTTGCTATTTGATGCCAATGAAGGCTATTTTATTGTTTTCCGCGATAATACCTTTCAACGAGAAATTCAAACGAAAAAGAACTTTCCCGATAGTAGGCGAGTTGCATCGTTGACTGCTCCGTGGAGTGTATCTTTCGACCCGGCATGGGGAGGTCCTGAACAGGTGACTTTTGAAAAACTGACCGATTGGACGCAGCATCCCGATAGCGGTATCAGGTATTATTCGGGTACGGCTATTTATCGACAGACATTTGATAGGCCTGCTGATAACAGTAAACAGCAGTTCTTGGATCTGGGGAAGGTAAAAAATTTGGCGCGTGTCCGTTTGAATGGTCAAGATCTCGGCGTAGTATGGACGGCTCCCTGGCGAGTAGAGATAACGAAAGCTCTGAAACTCAAAGATAATCAATTAGAAATAGAAGTAGTAAATTTATGGCCTAATCGTTTGATTGGTGATGAGCAACTGCCTGATGACGGAATCCGTAACGGTGAATGGCCGGAATGGTTGAAGGATGGGGGACCACGCACAAGCGGACGGTATACTTTTACTACTTACAAACATTTTACCAAAGAATCTCCCTTGTTAGAATCTGGTTTGTTAGGACCAGTCACTATATGGGGAATTGATAATTGAAGATAAAACAATCATGAACTATCATTTGAAAACGTATATAAAAAAAGCATCTCTTTTGGGTATGCTTACAGTGATAACAGCATGTCAACAGCTTAAAGAAGAGGCTATTGAGCCATTTGACATGAATTCTTTTTTCCCACTGATGGCGTGGGATGACGTCCGTGACGAGTCAACGATCCAAAAAATGTCAGAGTGTGGAATCAATTCCATTGCGTTTGTTCCACCGACACTGTTGGATGCCTGTCAGAAATACGACATGAAAGCCATTGTGTTCGATCAGGGAGTGACTCCTGAATGGGATAAACCGTTCAAAGCAGATGTTGCCAATAAAAGGCTGGGAGAACTTATCGAGAAATACAATGACCACCCGGCTGTTTATGGATATCATCTGAAAGATGAACCGTATATAGCTGAATATGGCGAGTTGGGCAAGTCGGTAGAATTTGTAAAACAGCATGCCCCGGGTAAATGGCCATATATCAATCTATTCCCCAATTACGGTTTCCCTGACACAGGCGAGTGGTATGCTGAATCCGGTGCGGGAGATTGGTACAAAAGCGAATACTTGCAACGTTTCGTTGACGAGTGTAAAGGATTGGTCCTTTCTTACGACAACTATTCTCTTATAGGAGAAGATGGATTCTCGGATAACTATTGGACTAATTTATGGGACGTTCGTTTAGCATCTTTGCGGAACAACCTGCCGTTTCACACGATAGTATTGTCAGTCGGTTTCCATGGTTGCCGTATTCCAACTACCGCGGATCTTTCTATTCAAGTATTTGGAGCATTAGCCTATGGAGCTAGAGGTATTGGCTATTGGAAATTTGTAAGTGAAGTGTTGACTCTTTGCGATGCTCCTGAGTTAGGGGATCTCCGTGGGGCTCCTTTGGATGAATTTGGTGAACCTACAGCAATGTATCCTCTTCTAAAAAATTTGAATTACCGTATTTCAAACATGATTCCTGTCTTACTTAAACTTCGTAGTGATGATGTGTATCATATCGGGGAAATACCGGAAAAACATCATGGAGTAACAGAACAAAATATAATTCAAGGAATAAAAGATGGAGGAAAATTTGTAGTCGGTGAATTTACCCATACGGAAGATGGTTCGCGTTGGGTAATGGTTGTTAATAAAGATTTGAAATCATCTGCACTTTTTCAACCTCTTTATAATAAAGAATATGCTTCTGTTCAGTTCCTCTGTATGAAAACAGGAAAACTGAAATTATTGGAACCTTGGTATGCTCTTGCTCCAGGCCATGGTGTTTTACTTAGACTTGAATAATAGTAATTTGTAGATTATCTTAAATTTTAATATAAATAAGTAATGAAAAGAAAGTTTTTAAATTTAGCAACAATTATTTCATTGTTTGCTTGTGTATCTTGTAGTAATACTGTTTGTTCAGAAGAGAATAAAGAGATTACTGTGATTCCGGCACCACAAGAAATGACAATAACTTCAGATTGTTTTACATTAATAAATAACTCTTCGATTGCGTTAGATGTATCTAATGAAGAGTTGAAAGGGATTGCTGAGTATTTAAATGAGAAGATTGCCCCGGCAATGGGTTTTCAACTTTCAGTTGGGAATCAAGGAAAAATTCAGTTTAAATTAGTTGATGATGTCTCTTTAGGAGATGAAGGTTATCATTTGAATGTGAAATCTGATAATATTCTTCTTACAGCTAATAAACCGGCCGGTATCTTTTATGGAGTACAAACATTATTACAAATGCTTCCTGCAGAGATAAAAAGTTTAGAGAAACAGCCTGAAGATAAGAAATGGACGATTCCTTGTGTAGATATCACGGATAAACCTCAATTCCCTTGGCGAGGTCTGTTGCTGGATGTGAGCCGTCATTGGTTTACAAAGGAAGAAGTAATGAAATATATTGATGAACTTGCTGAATATAAAATGAATGTATTTCACTGGCATTTAACAGATGATCAAGGATGGCGTTTGGAAATAAAATCATTACCTAAACTGACTGAAATTGGTGCCTGGCGTGCTCCTCGTGTAGGGAAATGGTGGGATCGTGAGCCCCAACAACCAGGAGAAAAAACGACTTACGGAGGATTTTATACTCAGGAAGATGTAAAAGAGATTTTAGCTTATGCTGCCAAACGCTTTGTGCGTGTTATTCCTGAAATTGATGTTCCGGGGCATAGTCTTGCAGCATTAGTCGCTTATCCGGAATTAGCTTGTATGAATGCTCCGAAAGCTGTTAATGTTGGGAATGAGTTCTATACACAGGAAGAAAATTCACTTTGTGTTGGTAAAGATTTTACTTTTGAGTTTATGGATAAGGTATTGACAGAAGTGGCTGCTCTTTTCCCGGATGAATATGTTCATATTGGTGGTGATGAATGTTTTAAGGGGTTCTGGCATAAGTGTCCCGATTGTCAAGCACGTATGCGAGCTGAAAATTTGAAGGATGAGGAGGAATTGCAAAGTTATTTCATTCATAGAATGGGAGATTTGTTGAAATCTAAAGGTAAAAAACTGGTAGGCTGGGATGAAATTTTAGAAGGTGGACTTGCTCCGGATGCTAATGTGATGAGTTGGCGTGGAATGGATGGTGGTATTAAAGCCGCTAAAGCAGGTCATCATGTGATTATGACACCGACTAACCATTGTTATATCGATTTTTGGCAGGGTGAACCTTCTGTTGAGCCTGCCACGTATGCGATGTGTCGCTTGAAAGATTCTTATAGTTTTAATCCTGTTCCGGAAGGTGTTCCTGCTGAAATGATATTAGGTGGACAAGGTAATTTGTGGGCTGAATCTGTACCGACTTTCCGGCATGCAGAGTATATGACATGGCCTCGTGGCTGGGCTTTGGCTGAAGTTTTATGGAGTGGACCGGCTAATTGTAACTGGAGTGGATTTTGGCCTCGTGTTGAGAAGCATTTTAAACGTGCTGATTTAGCGAATATTAATTATGCTCGTAGTATTTATAATGCAATTATTAGACCATATTTGCAGGACGGTGTATTAATGGTGGAACTGGATAGTGAAATAGAAGGAATAGATATCTATTATACATTTGACAATACTGATCCGGATCAGTATACACCGAAATATATTGAACCGCTTGGTATTCCCAAGAATGCAACATGGTTCCGCGTTGTTACTTATCGGGACGGTAAACCTGTAGGAAAAGTGATAACATTGACTATAGAAGAGCTTAAGCAACGTGCTCAAAGAGACAAACGTGTGACTCATGGTAATTTGAATATAAATTGATTTTAAAAAAAATAAGAAGGCTGTTGAAATATGTATGTACTTATTTTGAACAGCCTTTACTGTATGAATTTATTCCGAATATGAAAACATTATTAACCCTATCCTTCATACTGTTATCTTGTATTTTTTCAACTATGGTTTGGGGGCAGAGTCGTCCTTTGGAACTGTTTCCGCAACCGCAACGAATCGTTATTTCCAATGAGTATTGTAATTTTGATCAAGGGGTAATGCTGAAAGGTATTGATAATCCGGATAAGGATGCTGTTGAAATCCTGAAGCAGGTATTGCCATTGACTCAATCTGCACAGTCATTTCCACTGGAGGTAAAAAAGATGAAGGCTAAAAAGTTGGAGATGAAACGTTCTGGGGCTTATACACTCAATGTTACATTGAAAGGTATTACTATAGGAATAGTAGATGATCGTTCATTGTTTTATGCTGCACAGACGTTGAAACAATTAGCTACTCATTGTGAAGAAGGAAAACATGTGTTACCACTGTGTACTATTGAAGATTATCCCGATGTGCTTTATCGTGGTTCTGTAGAAGGTTTTTATGGAACTCCTTGGAGTCATACTGATCGTATCAGTCAACTTCGTTTTTACGGAGAGTTTAAATTGAATACTTATATTTATGGCCCTAAAGATGATCCGTTTCATAGCGCTAACTGGCGAGAACCCTATCCGACTGAATTGGCACTACAAATTAAAGAATTGGCGGAAGAAGCAACCCGTAATAAGGTTGATTTCGTGTGGGCTATCCATCCTGGTCAGGATATCAAATGGAATGCAGCGGACAGTAGTAATGTGATCGTTAAATTCGAGCAAATGTATGATCTGGGTGTGCGTTCTTTTGCTGTCTTTTTCGACGATATCTCCGGTGAAGGAACGAAAGCGGACAAACAGGCAGGTTTGATGAATTTTATCCAGAAAGAATTTGTGGAAAAGAAAAAAGATATACAACCGTTAATCATGTGTCCTACCGAATACAACCGTTCATGGGCACGAACTGACTATCTGGATATTCTTGGTGAACAACTACATCCTGCTATCCATATCATGTGGACCGGTGATCGTGTAGTGGATGACATAACTCTTGAAGGAGTAGAATGGGTTAATAAACGTATCCGTCGTCCGGCATATATTTGGCTTAACTTTCCGGTAAACGACTATTGCGGCGCGCATTTGTTAATGGGAAAAACTTACGGATTGGATACCCGGGCGGCAAATGCCATGTCTGGTTTTGTAGCTAACCCAATGGAACATGCGGAAGCTTCCAAGGTCTCATTGTTCGGCATAGCGATGTATAGTTGGAATATTCATAACTATGATCCGCAAGAGGCTTGGGAAAATGCTTGCGAGTACATGATGCCGGAAGCGGCTATGGCATTTAAAACTTTTTGTGAGAATAACTGTGATCCGGGTTCTAACTGGCATTTTTATCGTCGAGAAGAATCGGTTCACGATCAGGAGTATACCGATCGTTTCTTAGAATTGTTCCGAAAGGGAGTTTTTGGTGAAACAGAGGCTAAGCTGTTAAGGAATTTATTTACACGAATACAGGCTGCACCTGAACAAATTTGTTCCCAAACGAACAATGAAGATTTACTGCAGGAAATAGGTCCATGGTTGAAGCAATTTGAGTTGCTTGGTACATGTGGAATTTATACCTTAGAGATGACACAGGCTTGGTGTAATAAAAATCTTCAGGACACATGGAGATATTATCATTCCGTCTCTACAGTTATGGACAGTATGAAGGTTATCAATCGATCTTTTAATCAGAACAGCTCATATCAAAAAGGGATTCAAGTCGGCACAAAAGTGTTGATGCCGTTTATTGAAAAATTATATCGACAAATAGGATCTGATTTACTGTCTGTTATGGACAATTCTTCTGATGAAATCAGAGTTAGTTCCGCTTCTATTATCACGAATGTAGAGCTCTTGAAAAACTTATCTTGGACAGAAGATGAGAATTTAATAGCTTATGTACCTATGTTTGAAGTGGTTCAGTTGGAACCGGGACAATACATCGGATTGGCTTGGGAGATGCAGAAACAGGCGGAGTCTTTCACATTCAATTTGCCACAAAGTAATGTCGAGGGACGTGTTTTTGAGTGGTCGGCAGACGGAAAAGTATGGACTTCTCTTACAGGTATAGCATCGGATCAAATCAGTTTGATGATTGATAATCTTGATCCTTCGGCTCGTTTGTTGCGTATGCGCAATACTTCGGATAAACAGATGGGGTTAAAAATATCTTCTTTTTCTGTAAAAACGAAAGATATCTCTGACATGGATGATGAATTGTTGATGTATGATTTGAATTTGAAAACTTATGAGGTACTAAAAGCAGGTGATAAAGTAAATGTTACATGTGAAGATTCTCAAAAAATCGAATTTTATCTGTCCGGAGGCAATAAAACTATGGTTTCCATTTGGGGAGAAGATAAGAATGGTGAAAGTCATGTGTTATATTATGGATATGTAGGTTATATAGGATTAGACAAGGTATCGTTGAAAGATATACAGAAGTTAACCATAACTCCGGTTGGTGAAACCTCTATTCAAATTCATCAAATTGTGAAAGGATAAATATATGAATTTAAGGAAATTATATCGATTTTTACTTGGTTTGTTGTTTGCTTTTCCGATTTATGCAACAGACTTTATAGTACCTCGTCTTTCTCCTTTGCCAGCGAATGTAGAGACGCAAAAGATTTCCTTGTCTGGATTTTGGCAATTCAATCCTTCTCCTGAAAAAGAATTTTGGAAGAAAGAAAAAGTAAATAACTGGAAAAGTATAGAAGTGCCGGGAGAGTGGGTAATGCAAGGATTTGAAGTAGAAAAAGGGGAAACGGCCGGTTATTGTCGGACATTTACTGTTCCCGCTTCTTGGGATGGACAACGGGTAAAGTTACGTTGTAATGGGATATACAGTGATAGTCAAATCTTTATTAACGGTAAGAAAGCAGGCTCTCATTTAGGAGGTTTTACTGTTTTTGAACTGGATGTGACTCATTTGATAGAGCCAGGAAAAGAGAATAGAATTGCAGTTTCTGTTGTTTCTGAGAGTCTTGCTGATTCCACGTCAAGTGCCTCTCAGTATGCGGTCCATCCGTTAGGTGGTATTACGCGTGATATTTATCTATTTGTATTGCCGGAAATAAATTTGTCAATGTTTCATGCTGCTACTTTTTTTGATTCAACTTATACAGATGCAATGCTAGAAACAGAGTTGGAAATAACCAATGAATCTGCGATAAAAGTAGACAGCTTATCATTGTATTTTGCGCTGAAAGATAAGACTGGTAAGGATATAGCCTTGAAACAAGCGACGAAATCGATCCGTATGTTAGAGGCAGGAACTTCTGAGAAAATAGGGGTTTCTTTCTTTGTTCCTAATCCGGCGAAGTGGGATTCGGAACATCCCAATTTGTACACTTTAATCTGTCAATTGAAAGACGGTAAGAAAGTATTACATGAAACAATCCGCCGTATTGGTTTTCGCCAGATAGAGGTGCGTGGCAATCAGGTGTTTATGAATAATATGCCGATAAAGTTGCGTGGTGTTTGTCACCATGAGGTGATGCCATTGCGTGGACGTTCTGTGAATGGAGATATGTGGCGGAGGGACGTGGAGTTATTTCGTCGTGGAAATGTGAACTATTTCCGTACTTCTCATTATCCACCCGACGAAGCTTTACTGGAGGCGTGCGACGAACTGGGAATGTTGGTAGAAGTAGAAGCTCCTTTTTGTTGGGCACATGGTACAAATGTACCGACAGAAAAGTATTATGACGTATTAGTAAATCAGCATATTGAAATGGTGAACTTGAATCGTAGTCATCCCTCTGTTCTCATGTGGTCATTAGGAAATGAATCATTCAAGTATGTTGAGTATTTCAAAAAGGCAGGAGAGATTATAAAGCTAATAGATCCGACACGTCCCCGTATTTTTAGCCAGTTTGAAACGAATGCAGATAATGGCGAACTGGAAGTAACCAATTATCACTATCCCGGATCGACTGGACCGGATAAATACCGTAATAGCGAACGTCCTGTTATATTCGATGAGTTCTGTCATCTGAATGCTTATAACCGTTTGGAACTGGCAGCCGATCCTGGGCTTCGTTCGATGTGGGGACCTTTGCTAAACCGAATGTGGAATGACATGTATCATAGTCAGGGTGTTTTGGGCGGTGCAATATGGGCCGGTATCGATGATACATTTTTCTTGCCAGGAGAAAGGGCTATTGGTTATGGGACCTGGGGACCGGTAGACGGATGGCGTCGTGAGAAACCTGAATACTGGGGAATGAAGAAAGCTTTCAGTCCGGTTAAGATTGAGCAGAAAGGAAATATGTCGACAGATGGCATTATTTGTTTCCATGTAGAAAATCGTCATAACTTTAGTAATTTATCGGAGTGTATGATTGAATGGAAAGCAGGTAACAAAAGTGGTAAAGTGGTAGTTGATGTAGCTCCTCGTTCAGAAGGAGATTTCAATATTCAGTTACCAGAATCTTTACGGAGTATCGAAATATTAGAGTTAACCATTACTGGTGTACGTGGTTTTGTAATCGATGAATATAGTTTTCAAATTTTACCAAAACAGTTGAAAGTGCCAGAAAAACAGGAGATTATTCAAGCTGGAAAACTCTTTTGGCAAGAGAAGGCGGATATGATAGAGATTTTATTAAAAAGCGGAGTATTTATAGTGGATAAACGTAATGGACTATTGACGGCAAGAAAGGATGATAATACTGTTTTGTTACAATCTCCGGCATTGATGATCTTACCATTAAACAGAGAGGGAGAAGGTCTTCAAATGACTGGTAAAAATCAGAATTTTAAGCCGTATAATCCAATATGTGAAAATTGGATTGCTCAGTCTGTTATTTGCCAGTCGGATGATAATACTGTAAATGTAAAGATAAAAGGCATATATAAAGAGGCCGAAGGCCTATTAGAATATTGCTTCCATAAGGATGGAAAGGTGACATTTACTTATGACTTTATGATTCTTCAAGAGGTTTCTCCTCGACAGATCGGATTGGTGTTTACATTACCCGTTTCATTCACTCATTTGGATTGGAAACGAAAAGGATATTGGAGTGTTTATCCTGTAGATCATATAAGTGCTTTGGTGGGAGAAGCAGAAGCATTTGATGTCTCTTTACCCGTATCAGGATTAGCAGGACCTTCCAAACAACCGGAAAAATCCTGGTCGTATGATCAAACAGTTGCTGGTTCGAATCTGTTCCGTTCTACAAAAGAGAATATTTATTCGGCAAGTTTGACAAATTTGGAAGGTAAATCAATGACAATCCTTTCCAATGGTATGCAACATATCCGTTCTTGGATTGAGAATGATGCAATTCGTTTATTGGTAGCTGATTACAACAATGCAGGTGGTGAAAACTATTTGACTTCTCATATAGAGAAAGAATACAGATTATTGAAGAAAGGAGATAAAATACAAGGAAAAGTGACAGTTACTTTTTAAGTGTTAATTTAATGTTTTTTTGATATTATGAAATGTGGATTATTGTATATATTATTTGCTTGCATAGGAATTGCCTGCAATCAGAATACCGTTCAGGCACCGTACACTTATGCCGTAGCAAAGATTCCGTGGAATGAATCTTTGGGTAACCACCGTGCTGTGTTGACAGTTAATGCTCCAGCTGAAGCTGTTAAGCTTTCTTTTGAATGGCGGCGTCCGGATAAGGAGGTGGAAAACCATCGTTTCCTGATTCTTGATGCGGAGACGGGGGATACGATTCCCAATATCCAACGGCTGAAAATCGAGAATGAACGATGTGAACTCTTATTTGGACCGGTCAAAAAAAAAGGAACTTATTTCTTCTATTATCTGCCTTACTGTGTACAGGAGGGATATGGGTTTTATTACCGGGGATATTATCCGAAAGAAGATGAACCTGATCAGCAATGGTTGTCTGTAATATCATCCATCTCTTTTTCCGGACAGTTTCCGGAAGCTACGGTTGCTTGCGTAGAATCGCGTATACAGTTTGACAGCTTCTATCCGATGGAAATAACAGCTTCGGTTGAGGAAAAGGAGCAATACAGGCAAAGCAATCCAGGTCGTTTCCTTGTCTTTCCGGAAGATCGCTCTAATCCTATACGGATGAAAACAAACGTGCCTTATAAATGGCTGCAAGGTCAGGACCGTACTTTGTTTAAAGGTTCTGCTATGCCTAATGAATATTATGCGTTTCAGCTGGGTGTATGGGCGGGAAACCAGGAGCTGAAAAGCATTACCTATGAAACATCCGGTTTAAAAAGCGGAAATAATGTGATCCCTGCAGAAGCTATTACTTGTTTTAATATAAACGGAGTCAATCCGTTGGGAAAACCTTTTACCAAAAAGGTGAGTGTAGCACCGGATGCGGTTCAACCATTGTGGTTCGGGGTTGATCTGAAAGTAGACCAACCCAGTGGCATCTATAAAGGCGTTATTGTCGTTTCAGACGAAACAGGATATACCGTCCCTGTGGATATTGAGTTGAAAGTGTCTGGAAAAATGCTGGCAGACCGTGGAGATAACGAAATTTGGCGTCACAGCCGTTTGCGTTGGCTTAACTCGACTCGTGGAATCAATGATAAACCGACAGAGGGATATACAAATATGTCTTTGGTAGCTAATTGTGTTTCTTGTTTGGGGCGTACGGTTTCCCTTGATATGCAGACGGCTCTACCATCTTCTGTTGATTCTTGGGGACATGAACTGTTGGCATCTCCCATACGCTTTATCATCCGTACTTCTTCGGGAGAAAAAAATTTGAACGGAACTGTTGACTTGACTGAACAATCTGGCGGGAAAATATCGGGGACCTGGAAAGCTGAAGACGAAGACTTGAAGTTGACCTGCAATGGAACGATGGAGTTTGACGGTTGGATCAACTACGTTTATTCCATCACTCCCAAAAAGGACTTACAGATCGAAGATATCCAGCTGAAAATACCGATGAAAAGTGAAGAAGTTCCTTATTTTATGGGATTGGGGCTACCTGGACAGGAGATTCCCACCTGTTATTCTGGAGGCTGGGAGAGACAGGGAAAAACGGTACATGATTACACTGTACCTATTCCTACCTCTGAAAGTTCTTCATGGCTGTGGCCTTTTGACAGTTTTTGGTGTGGTTCAGAAAAAGCTGGTATTCATTGTGAGTTACGCGGAGCGAGTTATACCGGTCCTTTGCTGAACGTGTATCGTCCTGCATATCCCGAAAGCTGGTATAACAACGGCAAGGGCGGTTTCCGTATCAACCGTAGCGGAAACCGGACAACGGTTACTGCATACAGTGGCGAGCGTACCCTCAAAGTCGGCGAGGACCTGATATTCGATTTTGCCTTATTAATCACCCCGGTAAAGAAAGTGAATAGCCGTAGCCAGTTTACTGATCGTTATTACCAAAACGAAGCAGCACCGACTCCCGGTGAAGAAAACTTGAAAGTGGGGATGAAGATCATTAACTTACACCATCCTTCCGACTATATTAATCCATTCATCAATTACCCATTTATTACAGCTGACAAGGTAAAAGACTTTGTGGATAAATGGCATGATAAAGGTTGTAAGGTGAAACTTTATTATACAATCCGTGAACTGACGAGTGTAGTTCCTGAGATATGGGCTTTACGTAGCTTGGGTGACGAGATATTGCGAGGCGGTAATGGCGGTGGTTTCCCTTGGTGTCAGGAACATTTTGTAACTGATTATACTCCTCAATGGTATCAGCATTTGAAAGACTTACAATTAGGTGTGGTAGCCGATGCTTCCGTTTTGACAGCTACGGGAGATTCACGCTGGTATAATTATTATGTGGAAGGACTGGCTTGGTTAGTGAAGCATACAGGTATTGACGGGTTGTATCTGGATGATGTGGCTTTCGGGCGTGATATGCTGAAACGGATGCGACATGTGATGGAAGAGGTAAAGCCGGGGGGCATCATTGATTTACATTCAAATACGGCTTTTTCACGCGGACCAGCTACTCAGTATGCGGAATATTTTCCTTATGTGAATAAAATTTGGTTTGGTGAACGCTTTATGTATAATGAGATGTCTCCGGTAAACTGGCTGGTGGAAGTCTCTGGTATCCCGTTTGGACTGATGGGGGATATGTTACATGGCGGCGGTAATAAATGGCTGGGTATGCAGTATGGTATGAGTGTTCGTCAATCTTGGCAGACAGAGGGGATAATCTGTGATCCTCAATATATTTGGAAGTTATGGGATGACTTCGGGATCATGGATGCACAAATGATCGGTTTCTGGGAAAAGAATCCGGCTGTGACCACTTCAGATAAAGATGTGAAAGTAACTACTTATGTGAATAAAGGCAAAACGCTTCTTTCAATCGGTAATTATTCCAAAGTAAAGAAACTGGTTAAACTGAATATCGACTGGAAACAATTGGGTCTGAATCCGTCATCTGTCCATATACAGGCTCCGGCTGTTACTGATTTTCAGGGTGCGCAAGAGTTTGCACTAGATGATCTGATTCCGATCGATCCGAAACGAGGATGGTTGATTCTTTTAAGTGAATGATATTTATTGTGTTTGCTGATTAAAAGAGAGAACACAGGTTTACTGATTATTTAAATAAAAAACAATTGTCTTGTATGTCGGAAGAAAAGCGCAAGTATTTCCGGGAAAAAACGTACATATTTTTCCGAAAATAGATACGCTTTTCTTCCAATGGATAACTATATAATGGAAAACGGATAGCAATGTAATGAAAAACAGGTAGCTATGTAATGGGAAGATATAACCCCGGCAACACAATACAGCCTGGAATACGTCTCTCTATGAAGTTTTTTATCTTACCTTTCAGGTTTCAGCCATGTTTACACTTTGGCTTTCAACTGACACGGCTGAAAGGAGTAAAATGGAGTTCCTTTAGGATACAGGCTTTAAATATCAAAAGGTAAAAGATACCTGAAGCCTGAAAGGTGAAAATAAAAACACGCTGAAAGGGAAGGCCTTTTCCTATAATCTCAGGTGATAAAAACAACGTTTTTGGGTGTAGTTACCCTAAACCTTAAAACAGGCAGTTACAACAATTAAAATCACGCCCCCCAGGAAATATCGGGTGGGCCATAAAAATAAAAAAAGTTACTCCAATTTGGAATAACTTTTTTCGCTCTTCCTCTTGGACTTGAACCAAGGACCCTCTGATTAACAGTCAGATGCTCTAACCAACTGAGCTAAGGAAGAAAATATGTCTTTCAGTCTTTCCCGATGTTTTTTCGCTCTTCCTCTTGGACTTGAACCAAGGACCCTCTGATTAACAGTCAGATGCTCTAACCAACTGAGCTAAGGAAGAAAATATGTCTTTCAGTCTTTCCCGATGTCTTTTGCTCTTCCTCTTGGACTTGAACCAAGGACCCTCTGATTAACAGTCAGATGCTCTAACCAACTGAGCTAAGGAAGAATTTTCAATCTTTCAGCGGCTTGTTGTATGCCTTTCTGAAATTGCACTGCAAAAGTAGAGGTTCTTTTTGAAATATGCAATATCTTTGCAGAAAAAATTTGAAAAAATGAATACGATAGGCTTAGGAAACGCTTTGGTAGATGTTTTACTTCGGTTAGATAGTGATGATGTGCTTGCAGAAGTGGGTATAAAGAAGGGGGCAATGGATATGATCGGTCAGGAACAGATGATCGCTATCCGTAAAACACAGGAACGGTTGGAGAAAAGCCAGGCTCCGGGTGGCTCTGTTTGTAATACGATGCGTGCAATGGCTTGCCTGGGTGCAAATACCGGTTTTATAGGAAAGATCGGTACGGATGCGGTTGGTGAATATTATGAAAAGGCGTTGCAGGATGCGAACGTGTCTCCTTATTTTATAAAGACAGAGGGTATTTCGGGCAGTTGTACCGTATTGATCTCAAAAGACGGTGAACGTACGATGGGTACATTCCTTGGTCTGGCTCCGACGATTACGCCGGATGAAATAAAGGAGGAGATCCTTAGCCGGTATAATTGTATATATATAGAAGGATATTTGTTGGTAAACGAAGAGTTGGTTCGTACTACTATGCAAAAAGCAAAGAAACTGGGATTGAAAGTGGCCCTCGATCTTTCTAATTTTAATATTGTAAATGCATTCAAGGGATTGCTGGATGATATTATTCCTGAATATGTAGATATTCTTTTCTCTAATGAAAGTGAAGCGGAGGCTTTTACCGGTCTGAAAGCAGAGGAAGCGGTAAAGGTTCTTTCCGGAATGGTAGAGGTGTCTTTGGTTACTCTGGGCAAGGAAGGTGCGTTAGTGGGAAGTAAAGGACAGGTCATTGCCGTTCCGGCAGAAGGAGGCAAGCCGGTCGATACAACCGGAGCAGGCGATCATTTTGCTGCCGGGTTCCTGTATGGGCAATCTGTGGAAGCTACATTGGAACAGTCGGCCCGGATCGGTTCGCTTCTGGCCGGATATATTATAGATGTGATCGGGGCTCAGATCCCGGATGACAAATGGGAACAAATAAAGTTAAAAGTAGATGCGATATTATCCTGAAAAGGGTTTTATGTATACATTTACATCGTTAATTAACTAAATATTCTATGTTTAAGAAGGTACGACGAGAAAGATTGATAGGTTTGTTTTGCTTATTGCTCCTGGCTGGGAGTATTTTGCCGGGACAGGCTCAGAAAGATAACCGCTTTGAAGTAAGTAAGAACCTGGACATTTTCAATGCTTTGGTGAAAGAGGTCGAAATGTTCTATGTGGATTCGGTGGATGTGGAAAAAACAGTCCGGAGAGGGATCAACGCCATGTTGAGTGGGCTGGACCCTTATACCGTCTATTATCCGGAACAGGATATGGATGAACTGAAAATAATGACTACCGGCGAGTATGGCGGTATCGGTTCTTATATCCGGGAACGGAAAGATGGGGGAGTGTATATCATCGAACCTTTTGAAGGTATGCCTGCTGCTTTGGCGGGTTTGAAAGCCGGAGACCGTATCCTGGCTATCGATACAGTCGATACGAGCAATAAAACATCCAGTGAAGTCAGTGAACTGCTGAAAGGAGTGCCCAATACAAAAATGGTATTGAAGATACAGCGTCCGAACGAAAAGAAACCCCGTGAAGTGGAACTGGTCCGTAAGCAGATCCTGGTAGACCAGGTTACTTATTATGGTGTTCGTGGCGATGGTGTCGGTTACATCTATCTGAAAGGGTTTACCGATAAGAGCGCACAGGAAGTGAAAAATGCCCTGGAAGATTTAAAGAAGAATCATCAGATAAAATCATTGATCCTGGATTTACGGAATAACGGAGGTGGTCTGCTGGAAAGTGCAACCCAGATCGTTGGTATGTTTGTCCCGAAAGGAAAAGAGGTGGTATCGACCAAAGGCAAGGTTAGCCAGTGGGACCGTACTTACCGTACATCCAATGAACCGATCGATACGGTTATGCCGATGGCAGTCCTGATCAATGGCAATTCGGCCTCTGCTGCCGAAATTGTTTCCGGCGCATTACAGGATATGGATCGTGCCGTATTGGTAGGCCAGCGTTCTTATGGAAAAGGCTTGGTACAGTCTACCCGTGAACTTCCTTATGAAGGGCGTCTGAAAGTAACAATGAGTAAATATTACATTCCCAGCGGCCGTTGCATCCAGCAGATGGATTATTCCCACAGGAAAGCGGACGGCAGTGTGGCTGCTATTCCTGATAGCCTGACATCTGTATTCTATACATCGAAAGGGCGTCCTGTCCGTGACGGTGGCGGTGTACGTCCGGAGTTTGAAATAGAGGAAGAAGAGATGCCGACTATCATGTATTATCTGGTGACCGATTTTGTCCTGGTGGACTTTGTTACGGATTGGGCACAGAAACATAAGACAATTCCTTCTGTGGAAGAGTTTACTGTTTCCGATGAGGATTTTGAAGCATTCAAAAACTATGCGAAAGAAAAGAATTTCACTTATGACCGTCAGAGTGAAAAGATTTTGAAAAACCTGAAAGAAGTAGCCCAGTTAGAAGGCTATACAGACAGGGATTCAACAATTTTCACTGAACTGGAAGCCCGCTTAACTCCAAATCTGGACAGGGATTTCGATCTTTATAAGGATCAGATTAAAAAGTTACTGGCTTCGGAGATCGTAAAACGCTATTATTTCCAGAAAGGCGAACTGCTTGAAAGCCTGAAAGATGACGAAGTACTGGATAAAGCGATCGAAGTTCTGAGCAACCTGGAATTATATAGCAAGACATTAAGCACTCCGGAAGAAGGAGAAACCAAACCAGCTGACGAAAAAGCTGATTCTTCGACCAAAGGAGGTGATATAGCTTATGTATTTGATAAGACTGTAGGATAGAATCTATAAGACCGATATATTGAGGGAGTAAACAAAATTGTTTATTCCCTTTTTTATTTTGTGAAAAAGGATTTCCGGCTTTCTATTTGAATTTAATATGTAGAACAACCAATTCGGATACAGTCCCTACCCGGTAAGGAGGGCCGGCTATGCCTATGCCGGAAGATACATAAAATTGGGTCGGACCTTTTTTATGATAACCGTAGGGGCATTCATAGATCAGCTTCATTAACAGGGGATAGGGCCATAACTGCCCGTTATGGGTATGTCCGTGAAGCCCCAGATCCACGCCGTTCATGGCCATTTCTGCAAATGACCAGGGTTGATGATCCAGAACAATAATCGGTTTGGTGGTATCGATGTCCGCCATTAACGTATGTAAAGCCTGCCGTTTTTTATTGATATAATCGTCTCTGCCGATCAGGTAAAAGGTTGAATCGGGTTGTACGACCGAGTCGATCAAATGTACGGCTCCGGTTTTTGCCAGCCAGCGATATTTGGCAAAACGGTTGGCGCGGTATTCGTGGTTGCCGTTTACGACGTATACACCCAGCGGTGCTTTTAGTTGCTGTAAATCATTTTCTATATGTTCCATCTCGGCAAAACGGGATTCGTAATCCATAATGTCGCCCACCAATACGACCATATCCGGGTGTTGGGCGTTACTTAGTGCGACATAGCTTTGGACCAGCTTTTTACCGATCACTTCACCTATATGCAAATCGCTCATCATAACCACAGTCAGGCTGTCGCGCTCGCTGCTCCCTTTGGGTAGAGTGACATATACGTCTTTGACTATCGGGTAGGCGACGGTCAGGTAGGCTTTCACCATCAGGCAGGATACTCCGGCTATAATTACAAAAAACAGGGTTAACTTAGTCTGTTTCCAATGTTGTGTCAGCCATTGGGGAAACCAATGGAAGAAACGGTCGGATAGTCTGAGCACTTCCAGCGTCAGCAATGAAAGCGTGATATAGACAGAAGCAATATACCAGGTGTTGCAGATATATTGGATCGTGGTCATTATATGATCCGGCAATTCCTTGCGGAAGAAAAATCCGAAGAAGTAAATCGCCAGTTCCAGTATAAAGAATAATGTATAAGGGATACGCCAGCTTTTTTTAGCCGGTATTGCCTGATAGCCCCTCCAAAAGATATAGGGATTCAGTAACAATTGTGCTACTATCGATTGAATAAAGACTTTCATACCTGTTTGCCTTGCGGGGCTTTATTTGAATGCAATATTGAATACGACCATCTCGCTGTTCGTCCCGATCCGGAAAGGAGGTCCCCAGAGTGATAAGCCGGAAGATACATAGATATGGCTGTTACCCCATTGTCTGTATCCATAACTTTGCTCGAACAAGCGGTCTGTCAGCAGGTTCATCGGCCAGATTTGTCCCCGATGTGTGTGTCCGCTGAATTGAAGGTCTATGCCGGCTTTCTCTGTTTCCTGCAGGTCATACGGCTGATGATCCAAAAGAATAACAGGTTTATCCGGGTCAATGTTTTGCGATAAAGCCTGAAGGGATAAGCGTGACGGATTATGACGGTCGTCACGTCCGGCTATCTGAAGCCCGTTGGGGAGTGTAACTACTGTGTCGCGTAACAGTTTGATCGGGGTCGATTGGATAAAATCAACGCTTTTCTTTATTCCGCTGATATATTCGTGGTTTCCCGGAACCATATAAATGCCTTGCGGTGCTTTCAGTTGCGAAAGCTCTTCCTGCATATTCTCTGCATAAAGAGGTGTTACGCTGTTGTCTATCAAATCTCCTCCGATCAGGATCAGGTCCGGTTGTTCGGCATTGATCATGCTTATATATTTCTTCAGCTGTGCCTTGTTTGTGCCGTAACCCAGGTGGATGTCGCTTATGGCAACAACTTTCAGCGGTTGTTGATTACTGTTGACAACCTTGTTGATAACTATGTTGAAAACTTGTGTCTTCGGATGTTGATAATGATAGTAACCGTAACTTAATAGGCTGAGCGTCAGTAGGAGTGAAATGTAAAACCCATATTTAAAACTCCCGTTGAAAAGTTTGAATATATCGAACGCAACCAGGAATAATACCATATATAAAGTAAAAACCAGCCAACCGGTTCCCACCTCATGTATGGTATGTGCCATCACATCCGGATATTTTACATTCCTTGCCAGCATACTGACTACGAATGCAAGTGCACAACTCCAGAATAGAACTGTCAGAAGCACCTTTACGCCGAAAGGCTGGGCCACAAGCGTCTGTGCCCCTCTGATAAATATATAAATATTCCCTGCAAAGTAAGCGCAAAAAAGAGCGATGAAAATTGTAGGCATTTTGTCAAATTTTCGGCAAATGTACATAATAATCTTCAATTCATTTGTGAAAAAAGGTTTTGGCGTATAAGTAGAAAAATGTTTCACATCTGACAATGTCTGATTTATTTCGGATAACCAACCGGGTTATTCATCATCAATACCTGGCTGTCCGTCAGCTTGAGGATTTTTTTCAGTGCGGCCTGATCCATGCTTGCTCTGGGTACTGTAGACAATCCTATACCAGCACAACATAAGTTTATATTTTGTGAAACGATACCGGCATCCATTGCCGCCATCAGTTTTGTGTGATCCCCGACATTACCGAAACGGGAAAGATCGGATACCAGAACGAGACAAACGGGAGCATCTTTAACGAAATCCTGTCCTCCTCCAACGGCAGCACGATGATCTCCCTTTGCTATCGGATTCAGTGCATGGGCTTTTGCATCATATAGATAAGCGCCATCTTTCATAATAACATACACATCGATATCCTGTTTGTTCAAAGCCGACGGAGCCGTGCGTTTTCCGTCTGTACGGTTAATGCCGTTGGCAGCCCATAACAAATCTGAAAGATCCTGTGCGCTTAGTTCTTTCGCTGCATATTCGCGGTCGGAATGACGGTCGGAAAATGCTTTCATAACAGCTGTTCCGCGAGCCTTGTCCGGAGCATTGAGTTTAATGACTTTAAGATCCTGTGCATTCATAACGGAAATGAATAATAAAGCGGTTAAAATGATTGAAATCTTTCTCATATCTATATTTATTAATAGTAATTCCTACAAATTTAAAACAAATTCATCTAATCGAACAGCAAAATACATCTTTTACAAATCTTTAATCCCGCTAAATACGAAGGTTTCGTAGAAACTTATACATTTGCATCGGGTTTACACTATTTTTTAGTAATAAATATAATAAATCAATCGATAACCTCTAAATTTTTTTAATTTGATGAAAGAAAAACTGCTCTACTTAGTGTTGGTGTTGATGATGACTGTGCCTTTGTGTGCGCAGAACCAGAATGCCGCTGATTACACGATCAAGGGACAGGTAGTTGATTCCCTGTCTAATGAAACAGTTCCTTATGCCACGTTGAGTATCGCTTTGGCAAATGCGCCCCAGAAAGCGATCAAACTGTTGGCCTGTGATGATGATGGAAAGTTTACCACCACATTAAAACAACCCGGTACATACATCATGTCTATGCAATCTTTAGGAAAGCTTCCTGCCGTAAAACGCTTTACATTGTCTGAAGGTAAGAAAAGCTTGAATCTGGGTAAGTTGTTTATGAACGATGACACCCAGCAGATCAATGAAGTAACGGTTGTTGCCCAGAAACCATTGGTAACGGTGGAAGTGGATAAAATTACCTATAGTCTGGATGATGATCCGGAAGCCAAGACTAACAATGCGTTGGAAATGTTCCGTAAAGTCCCGATGATAACCGTGGATGGTGAAGATAAAATCCAGTTGAAGGGTTCTTCAAACTACAAAATTTATATGAATGGTAAACCTTCTAACCTGTTGAGCGGTGAAAACGCATCAGACGTATTGAAGAGTATGCCGGCAAGTTCAATCAAAAATATTGAGGTAATTACAGATCCGGGGTCCAAATATGATGCAGAAGGCGTAGGAGGTATTATCAATATTATCACATCAAAAAATGCAATGCAGGGATATACTGGTACGGTTCGTGCGAATGCAAGTACATTAGGTAGCTTTGGCGGCGGTGGATATGTTTCATTGAAGGTCGGAAATTTAGGGCTTACGGCAAACTATGGTTATAACAACCGTAACTCACCTTGGAATGATTCACATAGTGAACGTGAAACAGATGAAGATCGTTTGGCAGAAGGTAGACCAACTAAATTAATAGAAGACGGGCGTAGCAAGTATAAAGGACCGTTCCAATATGGTTATCTGGAAGCTAGTTATGAAATTGATACATTGAATTTAATAAGTGTTGGTGCCAATTTGTTCCGCGGAAAATCTAAAAACTTATCGGAGTTGGATGCTGTATTAAACCCACTGGGAGACGAATTCAATTCATCTCCGATTTATAAATTTCATCGTAACAGTGTTTCTGAAGGAACTTTCGGTTCTACAGATTTGAATGTGGATTATCAGCATTCTACTTCTAAAAAAGATGAGTTGTTGACCGTTTCTTATCGTTTCAGTCAATCTCCGAACGACAGTGAAAGTAATACCGAACTTTCTGATGTTGTTAATTACTATCTGTCTAATGAATATCCCAAATGGAATATTAATGATGCCTCTACGATAGAACATACCGGACAGATTGATTATACAACTCCACTTTTTAATAAGCAGACATTGGAAGCGGGTGTAAAATATATCAATCGTCAGAATAAAAGTAATACGTTGGAACAGATTTATAATGATTCGACGAAAATGTGGGAGGATCATTCTCGGGATAACAGCCAGTTTCGCCATACACAACATATTTACTCGGCTTATCTGGGCTACCTGATACGTTTAAACAAGTTTGGAATTAAAGCTGGTGTACGTGCTGAAGGAACAAGTTTAAAGGCTGAGTTTGCTCGCAAACCGGATATGGATTTCAGTACCAATTATTTTGATGTGGTACCGAATGCTACTTTAACTTATCAGATAGACATGTCTACTCAAATCCGTTTGGGATATAATATGCGTATTCAACGACCGGGTATCTGGTATCTGAATCCGTATATTAACGATGTGGACCCTCAAAATATCTCTCAGGGTAATCCGAATCTGGATTCGGAAAAGAGTAATAATGTGAACCTGAACTTCAGTAAGTTTACTCAAAAGTTCAGTATCAATGCTAGTCTGAGTTACACATTTGTAAATAATCCGATTGAACGTTATTCTTTTACAGCTGATTTTCCGGTAGACGATCCTCGTTCGCAATATAACGGTGCTATGTGGAATACCTATGATAATATAGGTAAGAAACAGCAAGTTGGTATGTTTCTGTATGGAAACTGGTCGCCTACAACTTGGTTCCGTATTTATATGAATGGTGGACTTGATTATACAGACCTGAAAGCTCCTACTTTGGATTTGAAGAAAGATGGTGTTAGTGGACGTGTATTTGCAGGTACGCAATTTACACTACCTAAAGATTTTCGTATTAACTTGAATGGCGGTTATTTCAGTCCGTGGATCATGTTACAAGGTAAGCAGTCGCCTTTCTATTTTGCAGGTCTGAATGTTAGTAAGGATTTCCTGAAAAAGAAATTGTCCGTTTCTGTCGGTGCAAACAATCCGTTCTGGAAAACGATGAAGATGGAGATGACTACTAATGGGGAAGGGTTCCGTAATGTGTCAACCAACTGGCGTAGTGCCCGTGAGTTCCGTTTCAGTGTCTCTTACCGCTTCGGAACAATGAAAGGACAAATCAAGAAAGTACGCCGTGGTATCAGCAATGATGACTCAAAAGGCGGTGGTGAAAATAATCAGGGCGGCGGAGAGCAGTCGATGTAATTTTTAATTATAATATCTGAAAGGCCCGGATTTTTGTCCGGGCTTTTTTGGGTTTCTATACGATCTGTATTCATTTACCAGCCTTACTAATTCTAATTACTACGGCAACTAATCAATGGTTGATAACCATCAACCGAACGGTTCATAATTATCGGCCGATTGGCTCATAATTATCGACCAAACGGCTGACAATTATCAGCCGCTAAATAGATAGGGTGAAAAATCTTCTAACATACTATAGATGAGTAATGAAGAACGGTATGAAGATTCGATGTAAAGCTAATGAATTTTTTACTGTCCGCTATTCATAAAAAGGCATATTTGGACAAAAAAGTACCTTTTCTTAGACAAAAAGTGTCTTTCCTATCGAAAGGTTCGTTTTATCTTTGTTACCGGAATCAGAAATAAATAACATGAAACACATTATTATTGGTTTGTTGCTGGTACTTTGCAGCACATTTACTTATGCATCCCGTAAGGAGATACTTTTGAATAACGACTGGATGTTCCGTTTCTCGCATCAGGTGCAGAAGAAGAGTGAACAAAGAGTCAATCTGCCTCATACATGGAATAGTGGCGATGCCTTATCCGGTAAACAGGATTATTACCGTGGAATGGGTAACTATGAAAAAACTCTTTTCGTAAAACCCGAGTGGAAAGGAAAACGTTTGTTCCTGCGTTTTGAAGGCGTCAATACAATCGCAACGGTTTTTGTTAATTCAGTTTGCCTGGGTGAACATCGAGGTGGCTACGGTGCGTTTGTTTTTGAAATAACAGATAAAGTACAGTATGGTGCCGAGAATAAGATATTGGTAAAGGTGAATAATGCCTTGCAACTGGATATCATGCCGTTGGTCGGTGATTTCAATTTCTATGGCGGCATTTATCGTGATGTAAACCTGATCATTACCGATCCGGTAAATATTTCACTGACCGATTATGCTTCTTCCGGAGTTTATCTGATACAAAATAATGTAACGAAAGAACAGGCGGATGTGAAAGCTAAAGTCTTGGTTTCAAACGGTTCGTCCACGTCAAAACCGGTACAGGTGAATGTGAAAATCTGGGATGGAAACAAGATTGTGCAGCAGCAGGATATAAATCTGACTGTGGATGCAAATCAGATACATACCGCAGGACTGGAATTTTCTATTAAAAATCCTCATTTGTGGAATGGGCGGAAAGATCCGTTTATGTATCGTACGGAAGTGACATTGCTGGCTGACGGACAGGAAATAGATAAGGTAACTCAGCCGCTGGGCTTGCGCTTTTATCATGTGGATGCAGAAAAAGGTTTCTTCCTGAACGGGGAACATCTGAAACTGCACGGTGTGTGCCGCCATCAGGACCGTGCCGAACGCGGAAATGCGTTGTATAAAGAACACCATGAAGAAGATGCTGCCATCATTGCCGAGATGGGAACGAATGCGATTCGTCTGGCTCATTATCCGCAGGCTACTTATTTTTATGATCTGATGGATAAATATGGTATCGTTGCCTGGGCGGAAATTCCTTTCATTGGTCCGGGCGGTTATCAGGACAGGGGATTCAACGATCTGCCTTCTTTCCGCGAAAATGGTAAAGAACAGTTGAAAGAATTGATTCGCCAGCACTACAATCACCCGTCCATTTGTTTCTGGGGATTGTTCAACGAACTGAAAACACATGGTGATAATCCGATTGAATATATCAAAGAGTTGAATGAATTAGCTCATCAGGAAGATCCGACGCGTCCGACAACGGCTGCCAGCTTCCTGTCGTACGATAGCGATATCAGTAAAATAACCGATGTGATTGCCTGGAACCAGTATTTCGGTTGGTATGGCGGTTCTCCTTCGGATATGGGAAAATGGCTGGACGCTAATCATAAGGCGCATCCGGATTATAAGATCGGTATCAGTGAATATGGTGCCGGGGCAAGTATCTATCATCAGCAGGACTCTATTAAACCTGGTGTTGCTTCGGGCTGGTGGCATCCGGAAAACTTCCAGACTTTCTATCATATGGGCAACTGGGAGGCTATTGCAGAACGCCCTTTTGTGTGGGGATCGTTTATCTGGAACCTGTTTGACTTTGGTGCCGCTCACCGTACGGAAGGCGATCGTCCGGGAATCAATGACAAAGGTCTGGTTACTTTTGACCGTAAAGTGAAGAAGGATGCTTTCTATTATTATAAAGCGAACTGGAATAAGGATGACAAATTCGTTTATATCGCTAACCGCCGTCATCGTGACCGTGATACGAAAGTGACCGATATAATGGTATTTTCTAATCTTCCCCAGGTTGAATTGTTCGTAAACGGAAAAAGTATAGGTGTACAGGGACCGGATAATTATGCCACTTTTGTTTGGAATGGTGTAAACCTGAAAGACGGGGAAAATACAATTGAAGTGCGTGGCATACAGAAGAAAAACAACATAACTGATACAGTAAACTGGACTTGTAAGTAAACATAATAGATGGTTTTTTTCTACTGAATTGTAGTTCTTGCAAAAAGAATGGTAATTTAATAAAGGTTATTGGGAATTATTTAGTAGGAAAGTCTTTATGGGATAAGGTGTTAGTGATTAATACCTTATCCCTTTTTATTTTTGTGAATATAGTTCTGTGTGGACTATGTCTTTTATTTTAACTAAACAGAACGGGACAAAAGTAGCAG
The DNA here is from genome assembly GCF_000364265.2 of Parabacteroides sp. ASF519. Lineage (NCBI taxonomy): Bacteria > Pseudomonadati > Bacteroidota > Bacteroidia > Bacteroidales > Tannerellaceae > Parabacteroides > Parabacteroides sp. ASF519. The sequence continues at coordinate 1,741,153 of NZ_AQFV02000006.1, forward strand.
ATTGTATAAAATATAAACATACATTTTTGTCTAATAGATATGTATAAATTGTCCATAGCTGAAAAATTAACAGATGTATAATAGCTTGTATATAAGCCAAGTATATTTTGACCGATTGTTTCAGTTAGTAAGATATCTCTAAATTCAGCCGAATGAAGAGGGGTAGAAATACAAGATAAAAAAAGATTGTTATTATTCTATTGGCGATTATCATCGTTAATATTATGCTGAAAATTTCTCCTGTCATTCTCCTATGATAATCACTGCTCTCCAATTGAAAAATAGAATTTGTCAAAACTACTATCTACGTTGTGAAAACTAATATTTGACTCTAAAAAAACAATGATTCTTGAATAATAATAGTCCATAGTCCACACAGGACTATTTCATTTGGTAGAAACGAACAAAACTAAAATTCCTGCACATTTAAGTCGACAAGATTTAGTGTGCGCAAACAAAATCAATTTATTAACTAAATCTGGTGTTATTATGACGAAGGATTTTAATCGTTATTATTTTTCAAGACAGATGTTTATAGGAGCTACGATGTTCCTTGCATCTGTGGGAGTTGCATCGGCCAGTCCGACAGCTCTGGGAATGAATGTTCCAGAATCAGATGTTTTCATGGCTTCTCCACAGCAAGCACAGAAAACGGTGAGTGGAGTAGTAGAAGATCAGTTTGGTCCGGTTGCCGGAGCAAATGTAGTTGAGAAGGGAACCACGAACGGAACTATTACTGACATGGATGGTAAATTTACGTTGAATGTTTCTCCTAATGCAGTTCTGGTTGTTTCTTTTATTGGTTATACGGAACAGCAAATTACAGTAGGTAACCAAACTTCCTTCAAAATCCAGATGAAGGAAGACTCCCAGGCATTGGATGAGGTAGTAGTTGTTGGTTACGGTACGCAGAAGAAAGTGAATTTAACAGGTTCTGTTTCTTCCGTAGATTTTACAGAACAAGCTGCCAGCCGTCCTATTACAAACGTATCATCAGCCTTGGGAGGTCTGTCTGCCGGTTTGCAGGTTATGCAAAGCAAAGGTAATCCGACCGACGACGGTGCTACGATCCGTGTTCGTGGTACAGGTACATTGAACAATGCCAGTCCGTTGGTTTTGGTCGATGGAATGGAAGCCTCGATGGATGCTGTCAATCCGCAGGATATTGAGACGATTTCCGTATTGAAAGATGCTGCATCGGCTGCTATTTACGGTTCACGTGCTGCCAATGGTGTAATTTTGATCACAACGAAAAAAGGTAACCGTGAAAAGATCCGTGTAACTTATTCAGGTACTTTCTCTATGGCTCAGCCATCTAACCTGCTCGATTTTGTAACGGATTATCCTACGCATATGCGTTTGATCAATGAAGCCAAATTCAATGAGGGTTACAATGATGTATTTTCAGCAGCAACAATCGAAGCCTGGGAAGCTGCCAATGCAGATCCGAATGGTCTGAATGCAAACGGTGTCCCTAACTGGCTGGCTTATCCGAATACGGACTGGAACAAAGAAATGTATAAAAATAATCTGGTTCAGGACCATGTCGTGTCCGTGAACGGAGGAAGTGAAAAGGTTACATTTTTACTGTCTGCCGGTTATATGGATAACCCAGGTTTGGTGGAAAACACCGGTTTGAAACGTTACACATTGCGTGCCAACGTAGAAGCGAATGTAAACAAATGGTTGACCTTGGGAACCCGTACATATGCTATTATGAACGATAAGGATCAGGGTAATTACGCTGATACCGGTATGTTGAACTTTATCCGCCAGACTACCCCGGGTTTGATTGGTATGTATGATGGAAAAATGGGATATAAGGAAGCTGCCGAAGAAAGCTCTACCGCTAATAATATTGGGGCATATCTGAAACAGACCGACGGACAAAACCGTTCTTCCCGTTTTAATACAACGATGTATAGTAAGATCAAGTTTATGGAAGGTCTGAGCTGGGACTTCAACTTTAATTACGGACGTCGTTTTGACGAATATAACTCACATACAGTTCCGTTGGCCCGCTATACCTTCAGTAATGGTGAGATTGCTTCTACAGCAACGACTCCGGACCAGATGACGACAACTTGGAAGTCGTATGCGGAAGAAACATATACGCTTGAAAATATCCTGCGTTATGACAAGAGCTTCAAAGGTGGTCACGATTTGAATGTAATGGTTGGTTACAACGAATATTTCTATAAACAATACGAGCATAAGCAACAGAAAAAGGGTTTGATAGACCCGAGTATCAGTGTTCCCGATGCAGCCACAGAAATGCAGACCAGTACTGGTACGGCGAAAGACGAAGCACTTCGTTCTGTATTCGGCCGTTTGAATTATGCTTATCTGTCTAAATATCTGTTTGAGGCTAACTTCCGTTATGACGGTTCTTCCCGTTTCAATTCCGATTCGCGTTGGGGTATCTTCCCGTCATTCTCAGCTGCCTGGCGTTTGTCTGAAGAGGAATTTATGAAGAATATCGGCTGGTTATCTAACCTGAAAATCCGTGCTTCCTGGGGACAAATAGGTAACAACCGCATTACAGATAAGGATGGTTACCAGGACTATTATGGTTATCAGGCTACTTATAAGACTTATAATTATTCTTTTGGAGGGGCTCAGGCTGCTGCTTTGGCACAGAACAGGATCGGTAACTCGCGTCTGGAATGGGAAAGCACGACTGTTACGAACTTTGGTGTGGATGCCGGTTTTCTTAATAACCGTTTGACAGCAGAGTTGGACGTATATAATAAGGTAACGGATGGTATCCTGACAACTCCGAACCTTCACTTGACAATGGGTATTAAGACTCCTCCGACCATGAATACGGCTGAGGTTACGAACCGCGGTTTTGAATTGACTGTAGGCTGGAAAGACCATGTAGGTGATTTCAATTATGCTGTTTCTACCAATTTCTCTTACAATCATAATGAGGTAACAAAATATCTGGGTAAGTATGAAGCCGGTTGGGTGGAGAAAGACGGTAAGAAAGTATGGCAATCGAATATCGGTGATGTATCTGTGGATAAAGATAAGGGACGTATCGTAGAAGGACATCCGATCAAAGAATATTATACATTGAATACTTATTCCGGTAATGGAACCCATTTTAACAGCGATGGTTCCGTAAATATAAATGGTGGCCCGAAAGATGGTATGATCCGTACGGAAGGTGATATGAAATGGTTGAATGCCATGATTGATGCTGGTTACAAATTTATGCCAAACCAGAGTGTCGGTCGGAATAATATCTATTACGGTGATTTGATTTATGCGGATTTGAATGGCGACGGTATTTACGGTAGTTCTTATGATTATGACTTTCAAGGATCTTCAGCTATGCCTAAGTTCGGTTATGGTATCAATATCAGCGCCAGTTGGAAAAACTTCGATTTAAGTATGTTGTGGGCTGGCAACGGTGGTTTCAAACTGTATTGGGAAGAAGATCCGTATAATAGTGTAGCAATCAGAAATGGTTTTGCAACATCTGAGCGGGTTGCGAATGATCATTACTTCTACGATCCTGAAAATCCGACTGATTCGAGAACCAATCTGAATGGTTATATTCCCCGTTTGGTAGAAAACTCGAAACAGAGCCGTCAAACCAGCAATTATTATTTGTACAACGGTACTTATATGAAATTGAAGAATCTGACAATCGGCTATACATTGCCTGTAACTCTGACAGAAAAAATTTCTGCAGAAAGGGTTCGTGTATATCTGTCTGGTGAAAACTTGTTTACCATAACATCATTCCCCGGTCAGGATCCTGAAATGGGGGCAACTACAAACTATCCGTCTTTACGCCAGTTTGCTGCGGGTATTAGTGTTACATTCTAAAAAAGAGAAAAGACAATGAAATTAGTAAATAAAATATTAGTTGTTACAGCTGTTGCTTCGGTTATGACAGCTTGTAAACCTGATTTGTTGGATACGAATCCATACGATAAGGTAGGTTCCGGAGCCATGTGGGGAAATGAAACGATGTGTGATATGGGTGTGAATGGTATCTATGCCACATTGCGCGAGGCAAAGGTTGCACATGAAATGTTTACACAAGACGCTATGGGATTTGCCGGTCAGGCCCGTGATCCTCAGGATTTGTTGAATGGAACAATTACTGCCGGCAATAGTTTGTTCTCTGATACCTGGAAACAGTTGTATGAAGGAATTCACCGTGCAAATGATGCCATAGCCCATTTACCGGAAGCTCCATTGGATGATGCAAAGAAAGATCGTTTGATCGCTGAATCCAAATTCTTGCGTGCTTACTATTATTTCCGTCTGAACCGTGTATTCCAGGGTGTTCCTGTTTATCTGGAACCGGTGGAAGACAGCGAGTGTACCAATGGACGTGAAACGGCTGACAAAGTATGGGAAGTTATTATCTCCGACTTGAACGACTGCATCAACAGTGCTAATTTGCCGAATAAGTATGCGAAAGGTGATGCCAATTATGGTCGTGCAACGAAAGGTGCGGCATATGCTTTGCTGGGACAGACATATATGTGGATGAAAGATTATGCAAAAGCGGAAGCTGCTTTGCGTAAAGTCGGAGATGTCGGTTTTGCATTGTTTCAGGGGGATTACAAACAACTCTTCAAAACAGATAATGAACAATGTGATGAGATGATTTTCTCGGAACAGAATATTGGTATCAAAGATTATGGTTCCAAAACACAATTCTGGTTAGGTTCACGTGTTTCTTTTGGTTCTTGCTGGAATAGTTATCTGCCGAGTGTAAACTGGGTGGAATCATTTGAATGTGCAGACGGTAAGCCGTTTAACTGGAATGACTTCCTACCGGGATATAATGAGATGACTCCTAAAGAACGTGTGGTTTTCTTCCTCCGCGATACTGTCGGTGAGTGGGATACTTATTCGGAAGATATAAAATCAAAACTGCGTGCAGGTTTTGAACTGGCCGTGAAAAATGGAGCTGATATGTCTAAATATCTACCTTCCGGAAATGAAGCCCGTTTGCGTAAAGCCTACGAAAATCGCGATCCTCGTCTGGAAGCGACTGTCATTACTCCGTATGCTGAATATAACGGGGCAATCGGTTCAAAAGAATATACTTATACCTTGCGTTGGCCGGCAACCAACTCGGATGAAGTCGAACCGTATGACCTGAGAACGGATAGCCAGACTTTGTTCTACTATCTGTATCGCAAATTTGTTGCGGAAGGATCGTCTGAAACTCCTAATCGTGAATATTGCCCCTGGGATTATCCGTTGATCCGTTATGCAGACGTAGTCTTAATGTTGGCAGAAGCTATCAATGAACAAGGCTTTAAGCAGGAAGCTGTTGATTTGGTAAACTCTGTACGTGAGAGAGCCGGTGCTGCATTATTGCAGACAACAGATGCCGGTAAACCTACTTATGTAAGTGGCCAGGAAAATATGCGTACCCGTATCCGTAACGAACGTCGTTGGGAATTATCTTTGGAAGGTGTTAACCTGTATGACGAAATTCGTTGGAGAACGATCGGTGACTGGTGTAAAACTGGTGATGGTTCCAAAGAAATCTGGGGTACTGTCGTAAATCCGTTCTCATGGGGTGGAGATTATCTTTATACCTGGGCTATTCCAAGCACGGAATGTGAAAGAAATAGCAATCTGGTTCAGAATGATGGTTGGATAAACTAATTATCGAGATCTGTTCTACCGAATAGTTACTCTGTTAAAAGAATAATCCTTAAACAGGAATTGTAAGAAGTTCTTTTGATGAGGAAATGTTTATGGGATAAGGTGTTATTGATTAATGCCTTATCCTTTTTTTTGTGGAGAGTGTAGTTCTAGCTGGACTGTGTCCATATCATGAAACAAAACAGTACGGCACAAAAGTAACACATCGTATGATCTGTTAACATACATTTTTGTCTAATATTGGTGCATTTATTGTCCAAAAATAAAAAATTAACACAATAGTAATGGGCTGTATATGAATATAGTGCATAGATTATGGTCAATTTGCACTAACTATTGAAGTTCTGGCAGGTAGAAATAGAACATTCATTTCTCAAAATTAGGTTATATCAATTACTGTTTTTCTATTAATATTAAGTAATAGAATTCCAACGACTTTTCTAAACTACTTTTGTTCTGCTATTGAAAAACAAAAAGAGAAAGAGCTTTATTCTCAGTTGTTTTCTTATTTGTAAAAAATTACTGATGAGCCAAAATCTAATAATTAGTTAATGAATAAATGGACACAGTCCAGCTAGGACTATTTCCTTTTTATGTGAAACGAACGGGCTAAAATTCTTGCACAACAAGTTGCAGTGATTTGGTGTGCGCAAACACAATTTATTCATTAACTAAATCTGGTGTTATTATGACGAAGGATTTTAATCGTTTTTATTTATCAAAACGGATGTTTTTAGGAGCAACTATGCTTTTGACATCTGTGGGGTTGGCTTCAGCCAATCCGGGAATAGAGATTCCCGTTTCCGATGCGCTTGTTGCTTCTCCTCAACAAGCGAAGAAGATAGTAACAGGAACAGTTGAGGACGCTTTAGGACCGATTGCCGGAGCCAATGTTGTCGAAAAGGGCACAACTAACGGAACGATCACCGATATGGACGGTAAATTCAATCTGGAAGTTTCTCCTAATGCTGTTTTGGTTATAACTTTTATCGGGTACGTGGAACAACAGATCCCTGTAGGAAACCAAACGTCATTTTCTATTAACCTAAAAGAAGACTCGCAAGCGTTGGAAGAAGTGGTAGTAGTTGGTTATGGTACGCAGAAGAAAGTGAACCTGACAGGTTCGGTAGCATCCGTTAGTGCGGAAAAAATAGCCAACCGCCCGGTGATGAACCTCGGACAGGCTTTGGTGGGCGCGGCTCCAGGTGTACGCGTTACTCAAGGAAGTGGTAACCCTGGTGACGAAAGTATCGGTATCCAGGTGCGTGGCCAAGGTTCATTCAACAATAGTAGCCCATTGGTATTGGTCGATGGTGTTGCTGCTGATATGGCTCCGCTGAATACGGATGACGTTGAAAGCATCTCAATCTTGAAAGATGCCAGTGCGGCGGCAATCTATGGTTCACGTGCAGCCAACGGTGTTATTTTGGTAACAACCAAAAAAGGGAAAAAAGACGAAAGCCCAAGAGTGACTTTCAATGCTATGTTTGCACAGGAAAAGCCGATTACCGATTTTAAATTGATGTCAAGTACGGCAGATTTCATGGAGTTGCACAATATTGCTAAGCTGAATGCCAACCCGACTGCCAATACACCAGACTATAGCCTTGAAAGTATTGAAGAATGGCGTCAAGCTGATTTGAATCCGAACGGAATCTATACGAATCCTGTTACAGGGCAACAGATTCCAAACTGGTTGGCATACCCGAATACAGACTGGGCACAAATTTTGTTTGAACCCGCCTTTTATCAGAAATATGGTGTCAATGTGTCGGGAGGTAGCAAGAATACCACTTATCTGCTTTCGCTGGGTTATCAGAATAATCCGGGTACATTGGATAATACAAGCATGGAACGTTTCAATATCCGTGCCAATATAGAAACAAAAATAGCAGATATCATTACTTTCGGAACACAAACCTATGGAACCAAAGAGTTCAAGGATCCGGGAAGTACGTCTATGACTTATTTGCTTCAGGCATGGCCCGGGCAGACTCCTATCTATGATGGCAAGTATGGATGTAGCGAACATCCGGAAGTAACCCAGAAGGATAATATTTTGCAAGGAGTGGCAGCCAATGGAGGACAGAATACATATACACGTCTCAATACGACATGGTATGCCAACGTCGAGTTACCTTTGAAAGGTTTGGTAGCCGAAGCCAAATTCAACTGGAGCCAGTATAGCCGGCAAGACGAACATTACTCTCAAAACCTGCCTCGTTATAGTTTTCGCGAGAGTTTTGAAACACCGAAAGAAGGATTAGGTGTCTTGGACCAGGCTACGACTTATCGTTATTCGTATGAATCGACCAGTTATACGGCTGACTTGATGTTACGCTATAACAATACATTCGGGAAACACGATGTGGCAGGTTTGTTCGGTTATGAGCAGTATCGTGGTGAAACTACAGGATTCAGTGCAACAAAGAAAGGTTTGATAGATTGGAGTATTACTGATATAACATCTGGTGCGGAAATGCAATCCATTGGTGGTAGTGCCAAGTCGGTGAATGCTATATTATCTTATTTCGGACGTGCAAACTATGCTTATGATAACCGTTATTTGTTTGAATTCAGTTTCCGGTCAGATGCTTCTTCCAAGTTTGCTCCCGGACATCGTAGCAGTTTTTTCCCATCCGGGTCTGCTGCTTGGCGTATCAGTGAAGAATCTTTCTTCGAACCCGTCAAAAATGCAGTTAACAATTTGAAACTTCGTGTTTCTTATGGTTCGTTGGGTAACACCGTAGGGGGTAATTATGACTGGCAAGCTTTGTATAAGAAAGTGAACAATGTGTTTGACGAAAGAGTACAAAATGGTTTGATACAATCTTCTATTCAAAACCTGGCACTTTCTTGGGAAAAAGTGACCACTTATAACATCGGTTTGGATGCCTCTTTCCTTAACCAACGTTTAAGTTTGGAAGCTGATTTCTATTTGCGAAAGACTTCGGATATTCTTACTAATTCCATTATGTATAAAACAATGGGTAGTATCAGTGCTCCTATGTCAAACACAGCCAGTTTGTCTAACCGTGGTCTTGAACTGAACTTGGGTTGGAACGATCAGATTAAAGATTTCCGTTATGGCGTAGGGATCAACTTGGCTTTCAATAAGAATAGAGTAACCGATTTTAAAGGCGAATTGCGGTATGAGTTGGATGAAGATGTCAAAGATATCTGGGGTAATCCGACAATGCGTTATACTAATTTGGCAGATGTTTCTACCGGAGGTGATACCCGTCGTGTAGAAGGACACATGATAGATGAGTTTTTCTTGCGTCGTCCTTATTCTGGTGACGGTTCTTATAAGTTGGCCGACGGTAGTGTTAATCCGAATGGAGGACCTCGTGACGGTATGATTCGTACGAAGGCCGATTTGGATTGGGTGGCTGCGATGTTGGCTGCCGGATATACTTTCAATAATAATTTGAAACAAATTAATTCGAATGGTTCCAATTTATGGTATGGCGACTTGATCATGGCCGACTTGAATGGTGATGGTAAATATGGAAATGATGATGACCGCGAATTTACCGGTAAGAGCTCGACTCCGAAGGTTACTTTGGGCTTTAATATCAATGCCTCTTGGCGTGGTTTTGATTTGAATATGATGTGGTCAGGACGCTTTGGAGGTTATCATTACATTAATTCAAAAGGAGCAAATGGATCTATGATTACTAATACCGGTGATGCTTTGCCTGGCGATGCTTGGAACAGATATTATTTCTACGATTCGGAAGCTTCACATGCTGGCATCATTAAAAATGAGCAGGGCGTTGTCATCGGTTCTTCCTACGATCCTGCAGCTGACCCGAATGCCCGAATCTCTAACGAGTATCCTCGTCTGCTTACTTCCGGTGGTACTACCCCTTCAAATACATTCTATTTGTATAATACGTCGTTTGTTAAGCTGAAATCATTACAAATCGGATATACATTGCCTAAGAAGTGGGTTGCACCTGCAAAGATCAATAATTTGAGAGTATTTGTATCCGGAGAGAATTTGTTGACTTTCAAATCCGATAGATTCCCAGGCGTAGACCCTGAATTGGGTGGCTCGCTTGCCGCATACCCGATTGCACGTATGTTCTCAGGAGGTCTGTCTGTAACCTTTTAATTAAAAGCACATAAAGATGAAAAAGATATTTAATTTGTTAACATTGGCGGCTGTTTTCGGAGTCGCAACATCCTGTACGGATATTTTGGATACGGCACCTAATGATAAGCTTTCCAGTGGTACTATGTGGACTACCGAAGAAAGCGTTGACCAGGGCGTTATTGGCGTGTATTACTCCTTGCAGAGACCTTTCCATGGAAATCAAATTATTGGTGCCGATGCCATGATTGGTTATTATGGGTATGATGCGTTTGGTATGACCGGACAGGGAGAGTATGGCATGCAAAACTTGTTTACTAAATCGGTCAATCCCAGTAACGGGTTTTTCTTAAAAACATGGCAATGGATGTATGACGGTGTGCATCGGGCTAATGCCGCTATAGCTGGTATTGAAAATGCTCCTATCAATGAAGCTAAAAAAGCTCGTTTGATTGCTGAGTGTAAAGTACTTCGTGCATTCTTTTACGATCGTTTGAACATTCTTTTCGGTAATGGCGGATTAGGGGTACCTTTGTATACGGAACCGGTGAACCCGTCTGAATGTGACAAGCCTCAAAGTTCGGAACAGGAGGTATGGGCTCAAGTTATTAAGGATTTAAGCGATGCTATAGCTGAGCCGAATTTACCTGACAATCAAATCCAAGGAGAAGGACGAGTAAGTAAAGGGGCTGCTTATGCTTTGCGTGGTAAAGCATATCTGTTGACAAAGGAGTATGATAAAGCAATAGCAGACTTTGCTAAGGTAGGTGAGTGTGGTTACAAATTGTTCCCGGACTACAAACAGCTGTTTAAGGTTGCTAACGAGCGTTGTGAAGAGATTATTTTGGCTGTGCAGTATATAGAAGATCCTACGGGTTATGGTACGGGAATACAGAAGTATTGTGCAGCATTTACCCAGGGAGCTAAAGATAGCCGTGGCTGTTGGGGTGACTTGCAGGTGACTCCTGCGTTGGTAAACCTTTATGAAGAGGTGAATGGTCAGACTGTTAAAAAGTTTGCTTGGGAGGACTATTTGTCTGATTGGAAGAAAGTGACTGACATGGAGACAGCCGAAGGACACACGAAATATCGCAAAGTATTCTTTATTCGCGATAAGTTCGTGAATGGAAAGGAAATCCATTCTACGGTTACGAAGGCAGTTGATACAGAACTGGCCAAATTGCCCGCAGAAATTCAGGCTATTTATTTGCCGGAAGGTAATGAGGCTCGTTTAAAAACAGCATATGCCAATCGTGACCCGCGCTTGGCTTACAATGTTGTGACACCTTATGCCAATTATTTGGGGGTAAATAGTAATTCTACGGCAGAAGCGTGGTACACGTTCCGTTGGCCTGTTGCTGGTAAATATTATGCAGATCAGGCAAATGCCGAACCGAATGCCAATCCGGAGTTACCGAGCGATTATTATGCTTCCGGTTTTATGAATGCACAGGCTGAATTTAAATATATTCATCGTAAATTTATCGGTGAGGGGTTGGAATACCTGCGTCGTGAGCAGAATCCGGTAGATGAACCTATCATTCGTTATGCAGATGTATTGTTGATGTGGGCCGAAGCACTTGTTGAAAAGAATGACTTGGCAGGTGCTATGGCCAAGGTGAAAGAGGTCCGTGACCGTGCCGATATACCGACTATGGCTTCTAGCTTCGCCGACCAGACAATTGCACGCAACTATGTGCGTGACGAACGCCGTCGTGAGTTTGTGAATGAGGGTATAAACTTTTTTGATGAAATGCGTTGGCGTACGTTGAAAGAAACAAAATTCAGTGAAAAGGTTGCCCAGCATGCATGGGGCGGAACAGAGAGTACCGGAGGTACTGTTTATGATTGGATTGGCGACCAGTGGTACACTTGGCCTGTCCCCAAGAGTGAAACAGAGCTTAATACGAATTTGACACCTACACCGGGTTGGGAATACTAATCGATACGAGCACGCACTTTGTTGATTGTATAGAATAATAGAAAGAGGGTGTCAAAGTAATCTGACACCCTCATGAAATAGAAATTTATAAGAATGGATTAGTCTATCCAACCCTCATTTTGTTTTAGGTTTTCATTCATCAGAATTTCAGACCTAGGAATAGCCCAGTTGTATAAATGGTTACCTCCCCAAGTATAAGAATATTGAGGTTCACCCCAAATCTGTTTTTCCCTGTTCATTCAAACATTCAGCTAAAGAAAGGACTACATCCGCATAACGAATTAATGGTATATCAATTGGCGAATAACTTCTGTTTGGTATTTCATTTGCACCTTTAAACCCATAATTTGCTCAAATCTTGAGACTGCCTCTTTCTTAATTAAGGTCGCTACACGTAACCCCAGAATATATATGATTATTGTAAGCTTCTAAAATGCCACTAGCTATCCTAGTATAAGGATTGCTATAAATAAGTCCTGTCGTCTTGTTGTTTACTGCCCCGTAAAGACTCCAGCATATAATACTGAAACTAGAGGTGGAGGGATATGCTTTAATATAAACAAAAGGCAGAAACTCATCGTCTTTTTGCTTATCCATTCGAGCCATAATAGCTGCAGCTTGTGCATAAGTAAAAGAAGATCCTGGAGGACAATTGTTCTCTTCTATAAATGCTGCTCCTTCATACCTATCCTTAAGCTTCTCCCACGCAGTCTTTTCTTCCTTTTTAGAGCCATCAGATTCTGTGTTAGAATCATCAGGTGGACCAGGAAAAGATATAATATTATAACGCATATTATAAGAATATAGCCAGTTTGAAATATCCGTAAGACCTAAAATATTATATCCTACACATCCTCCAAATTGTGCTATTGTTTCTTCGATTGTTAGAGGTCCGGTCAAGAATGTAGTTTTCCCTTTACTCTCATAATCCGACCAATATGGACCCATATCAAAGCCATGATACATAATAGCCCCAATAACCTCTATTCTCCAATCATGTAAATTAAAGGGGCCGTTATCGTTAATGCTTTTTGTAACGAAATCTATGGTAGAATCATCCTTTTCATCAAATACTGTTTCGTTGCTACACGCAAAAAACAACATAAAAGCCACTGATGCAAATAATAGATTTTTCATAATAATAATTTAATAGGTTAAACAAATGGATTATAGAACTACAAAGAGTTAATAAATGCTTTAAATTTATTATTTTATCTACATACCACAAAGCTAAATATTATGTTATTAAACACAAAAAACACCCTACTCTCACAAGCAAGACGGCTAACTTTAGTATTAATATCAAATCAAATTACCAAATCCTGTAATACACCCCCACTTCGACATATGGCGACAGTCCGGATCGTCCTGCCCCATAACCGACAGACAGCCCAATCCCCAAAGGCGGGCAGGTATTTTCTTTGTTATATAGACGGTCTTCGGAAAAATATCTATACTATCCAGGGCGACATTATATCTGCTCACCCACGCCCTGTAATTTTGTGTGACGTACTCTTTCCTGACTTCATCACTTTTCTGCGCTACCACGTCGTGAATTGATTATCAACGAGTTATCTTTTATTTTAGGTGGCGCAAGCTAAAAAACGTAATTTTGCGGCATGTATGTGCGCAAGAAAAAGAACCGCTCTGGCACTATCAGTGTCGTTGTAGTAAGCAAATCCTCCGGTAAGTATGAGGAAATAAAGAGCTTTGGCACCGCGGACTCAATAGAAGACACGGAAAATTTGTGTGATGCCGCCTAAAGATGGATTAACAGCTATGCAGGTCAGCGAGAACTCGAAGAGACCAAGCGAGTAGTCGGCAATATGGATGCTGTATTGATCAACGGAACTCAGTTGCTGCTTGATTGTATCTATGATAATATTGGCTTCAATTGCATACCTGACGAGATATTGCGACATCTTGTGATCGCACGTGTATCTCAGCCTGCGCGAAGAATAGAAGCACACATGTTTGCATTTGCTTTGTCGCCTATAAAATATATAAGGAATTGGAGCGAATTATCAAAGAAAAGAACATTGACCTGAGCGTAGGAAAGGTACTTGATGCCGTCAAAACTATTACTACCATCAGAGTGAAGATGCCTGAAAATGAAGAAATTTATACTAAGACCCTATTCCTGACTGATAAACATCGGGCGATACGCTCACTATTTGACTTCGCCGATGAACCGAAATGATTTGGGTGGCGCATTGACGAAGTCAGGAAAAAGAGGAGGGTGTGCCAAAACTCTCTTTTCAACAAAATCACCCCTGTCACACATAGCTGTAGTAGGGGTGATTTTCATATTTTGGATGTTTTGACACACCTCCTCTTTTTTTGAAATAGATGGGTTATTACCAGTTCGGATTCTGTGTCAAATCCGGATTGATTTCGATTTCTGTAGCGGGTATTGGCCACAGGTAATCGCGGTTTTCGCGGAATACACGGGTTAGCATACGTTTTCCTGTGATGCCGAATTCATCTCTGTTCAATAGAGTATGGGATAATTTCCAGCGACGCAGGTCACTGTCGCGGATACCTTCGCCAGCCAACTCGAATGCTCTCTCACGGAAAATACGCTGGAATACTTCATCCTTTGTATTGGCGGCCAGATAAGAAGGACCGCTGTTCAGCAGGGCGATTCCGGCACGGGCACGAACTTTGTTGATGTATTCGACAGCCTTTGACTGGTTGCCCGTTTCATTATAACATTCTGCCAACATCAGATAAACATCTGCCAGACGAAGAATCGGGAAGTTAACAGGGGTATGGGCACGGTCGGTAATTTGTCCGTTCCAGTCGCCTTCCGGTACAAATTTTCTCCAGAAATAGGTTTCCCATCCCCCCTTATTGTTTCGCATGAAACCGTTATTTTCGTTTACGGCAACAACGTCACCTTTTTCGTTTTTCGCGAAGATGAAAGTCATCAGACGTTCCTGGTTACGGTTCCATCCCAGATAAGTTGTGTAAGGAGCGATAACGGTGGCCGATAAACGCGGGTCACGCTGTTCGTACATCTCTTTTACTTTTTCCGATTCAGCCGGGATATCCAGTACTTCCGAACCGTCGCTGTTGACCGTGCATCTGAATACACGTTCCTTAACCTGGTTGTCGGAGTTGAAGCCGGGGAATACTTCGTCCCAGTCGAACGGGCGTCCGTCCTTGTATTCATACATGTCGACCAGGTTGGTGGAAGGTACCGTATTGTTCCAGCAACTGCCATAGGAGTTACGGGTTCCGGCATAGAAACATAAAGGCATACCGTAGCTGTTTCCTGTTCCTCCCAGGTTGATGATGGAGAAAATCATTTCGGAACTGGTATGGCCCGTCGGAGTGAATAACTCAGCGAAGTCATCATGTAATGCATGTCCAGCCTGGGATTTTTCCAGGTTTTCGATGGCTTTGTCGTATTGTTTGTCGTACAAGTAAACCTTACCCAACAGGGCCTGGGCTGCTGACAATGTAACACGTCCGTAGTTTGCATCGTTCCATTGGTCGGGAAGTCCGGCGCCCAATGCCTTTTCCAGGTCGGCAAGGATAAAAGCACGTGTTTCTTCTGCAGAACTTCTGGGTTTCAGTAGGTTGTTGAACTCTTTTTCCAGATCGGTCGTTTCGTCGTATATGGGAAGTCCTCCGAAATAGTCCAGCAGGTGGAAATAGATTAATGCACGGAGAAAACGGGCTTCGCCCAACATCTGGTTTTTAGGCACTTCGTCAATAGGAGCCTCGCCGATGCTGCGGATAGCCAGGTTGGCACGCTGAATGGCGTTGTATCCGTTTTGCCATTTGCCGTTCAGGAATCCGGTACGCGGGGTACAGGTTCCCAGCTGAAGGGCTTCATACTGGTCATATCCGGCTGCGACATCGGAGTTGACGTCTATCATAAACATTTTACCGTACAGGTCGGTGTTTTTCAGGGAGGCGTAAACTCCCATCAGACCTTGCTTACACTGGTCTTCCGTCTGCCAGAAAGTACTGGAACTCAACTGGTCGTATGGAGCCCTGTCCAGGTCGTAACAGCCTGTCAATGTAAATAAGGCTGCTAAAAAAGACATGATATATTTTTTCATTTTATAATTCTGTTTATTAGTTAGACATTCTGATTAGAAAGTAACATTAATACCGATTACAGCTTGACGCATGGTCGGATAGGTAACGCCGCTCACTTCAGGGTCGTATCCTTTCCACTTCGAGAAAGTGAAGAAGTTTTCCAAACTGCCGTATACTCTGACTCTGTCCATATAGGCAACCTTGGTCCATTGACTGGGCAGGGTATAACCTAATGTGATGTTACGAATTTTCAGGTACGCCTTGCTGGCAACCCAGAAGTCGGAATACTGTTCGTTACGGGTATCGCTATAGTCCAGCAGACGTGGATAACTGGCATCCGTACGGCCTTCGTACCAACGTCCGTCGATAACTTCCTGGTTCATCTGGTAACCTTGGCGGACACCACTTTTATACAGGTTGCTCAGATATACGTCTTTAATGCCGGCTACACCCTGAATCAATGTAGAGAAGTCAATGCCTTTCCAGTTGAATCCCAGGTTCACGCCATACGTGAAGGTCGGGTTCTTGCCATTTCCGATAACGGTACGGTCATCATCGTTTACCAGTCCGTCGCCATTCAGGTCTTTGTACAGGATATCACCTTTTTGAGGAACTCCGTAAGGGAATACGACCTTACCTTCTACTTCCGGGTTATTCAACATCGTTTCAACCAGTGCCAGGTCTGCATCTGTCTGGATGATACGGTCAATTTCGCGGACATACAAAGACCAGATAGGAAGTCCTTCCTTCAACATTCTGGCTCCGTCGTACGAAGGTTCGTCTCCTTTAAATTTATCGACATTGTTTTTGATGTAAGTGAAGTTGAAGCCTACATTATAGTCGAAATCCTTACCGACTTTGTCGGACCAGTTCACAGAGAACTCAACCCCCTTATTGGTTACCTGGGCGGCATTCTGCTTAGGAATTGTCGCGTTACCGTGAACCATTGGAGCCGGAAGGTCAATCAAAATGCCGTCTGTTTTCTTATTGAAGAATTCGAGACTACCGCTCAAGCGATTGCTAAACATATTATAGTCAACCCCCAGGTTGGTGATATAGGTCGTTTCCCAGGACAGATTGGCATTTGCGATGGCAGTTTGAGAAAGTCCCATTGCCACGGCACGGCCTAATACGTAATTGGTCTGTGCATACAGCGATTGCGAGAGGTAGTTGCCGTCGTTATCTCTGTTGCTTCCCAGGGTGTTGTTACCCAGCGAACCGTAAGAACCGCGTATCTTCAGGTTGTCCAGCCAGGTGAAGTCTTTCATGAAGTTTTCTTCCGAAATACGCCAGGCAGCAGAGAACGATGGGAAATAACCCCAGCGGTTATCTTTCTGGAAACGGGAAGAACCGTCGGCACGAAGGTTGGCTTCCAATAAGTATTTGTCATCCCAACCCAGGTTGATACGTCCGAAGAAAGAGCGCATCGCCCATTCCGTAACATTACCGGTTGAGGAAGATTCGCCGATAGCTCCTCCGATTACACCCAGTGACGGGTCGAGCAAATCCTTACGGGTGGCACTGAAGTAAGAACGTTTGTATTGTTCCTGGCTGGCACCAATCATGATATTTGTGCTCAGGCGGTTATTCAGATAGTTACGTTCGTAGCGGGCGATGGCATCCATGAAATTCCTGTAGGTCTTTTCATTGTAATTATAGATGCTTGTCTGGCCCACACCATCCGTATATAACGTATTCGTCTGGAAATTATACATCGGGACGAAGTTCGGTTTCGAATCCTTTTGTTTGTCATAATAATCATAGGTATAAGAACCCTGGATAGTCAGACCTTTTAACGGAGTCAAAATCGCATACATACGGGTTTTCAGCGTGTTTATTCCGATGTTACCGCTCACATTCCTTAAACGATTATATGGATTGTTTGTAGCGTTCTGAGGGTCATCTTCATTATTGGCATTGATACCCAACCGGTTCTGGTCGTCCAGATAGGCGATACCCGGGTTTCCACCGGTTAAGCCGTAGGTATAGATATCGTTGATGTTCTCGCTGACCGGAGTTGTATTGGCTGTATATCCGCTCAGGTTTACACCGATTTTCAACCAGTCTTTTACCTGCGAATCGATATTGGCACGGAGGCTGAAACGTTCGTATCCGCAATTTTCCAGGATACCCGGGTTATTCAGATAATTGAAAGATGTATAATAAGTCACTTTTTCGGAACCTCCGGTTGCTGACAGGCTGTGTTGATGGGAAACACCGGTTTCATACACATCGAAGATGTCGCTGTTAGGATATGCCAGATAGTTCGGAATACCATGCTCATTCAGACCGTTCGGGTCTTTCGACTTCTCACGCCACAAATTTATCACGTTCTGGGAGAAAGGCTCGGGTTTATTGCTGTTGCGCATCCCTTCATTCATATACTCCATGTAGCTGGCATAGTCGGTGACTACGTCGTATGGCTTGTTCAGGCTCTGGAAAGAAACATAACCGGTATAGTCGATTTTCATCCTGCCGGCCTTACCGGACTTGGTGGTAATCAGGATAACACCGTTTGCTGCACGTGAACCGTAGATGGCCGATGAGGCAGCATCCTTCAATACGCTGACTGTTTCCACATCCTGCGGGCTGACGCTGTTCAAATTACCTTCCACACCATCAATAATAACCAGGGGAGAGGAGTTGTTCAATGTTCCCTGTCCGCGTACCTTAATATCCGCATCTCCGTTGTTGGAGGGGATATTGTTGCTGGATGTGATCTGTACCCCCGGTGCAGTTCCGGCCAAAGCCGTAGAGATGTTAGTTAACGGGCGGCTTTCGGCCATCTCGCTGACATTTACGGAGGTAACGGAGCCGGACAGGTTCACCTTCTTCTGCGTACCGTAACCTACTACAACGACTTCGTCCAGTGCCTGGGAGTCTTCCGATAATTTAATCCGTAATGATTTCTGGTTATTCACCGGAATCTGTTGTTCCTTGAATCCGATAAATGAAACGACCAGTACGGAATTAGGTGATACTTCCAGGGTAAAGTTACCGTCCATATCGGTAATTGTCCCGTTTGTGGTTCCCTTCTCAACTACATTGGCGCCTGCTATCGGACCGAACTGATCTTCGACTACTCCATTAATAATGTATTTGGCTTGTTGAGGAGAAGCAGCAACAGGGTTCGGTAAGGCTGTACCCGTAGTTCCTGTTGCCGGACTGGCCGTTGCCAATCCTACAGATGCCAGAAGCAGGGTTGCTCCCAGGAACATCTGTTTTGATAAGTAAAAACGATTAAAATCCTTTGTCATAATAACACCAGATTTAGTTAATGATTAATTAATTGTTTACCCGGTTTACTGATTGTTTTTCCGTGAGTTTCAGCCTGGGTATTTGGCAAAAAACACATAGTTCTAATGGAACTACGCTGTTTTTTTGATTTGGATGGCGAAAGGATTGAAGATCAATTAGTATATAATGACTGTTGAAAACGGTGTGGATTTTAGGGTAACTTTAGGTAAGGCACTGATAAATAAATGGAGAGCGGAGAAAGACAAATCATTGGTATTTGCGTTGCAGATACTGAAAAGATGTTTGGAATGATTAAATCATCACTGTTATTATTATTGAATATCGTTAACATTCTTATCCGGAGGCTAAATAT
Source organism: Parabacteroides sp. ASF519 (assembly GCF_000364265.2). Taxonomy (NCBI): domain Bacteria; kingdom Pseudomonadati; phylum Bacteroidota; class Bacteroidia; order Bacteroidales; family Tannerellaceae; genus Parabacteroides; species Parabacteroides sp. ASF519. The sequence goes on from NZ_AQFV02000006.1 coordinate 1,760,506, forward strand.
ACAAAGGCTTTAAAATAGGGAGATTATCGTTTTTTACAAATAAGCGCTGGACTATTAGTGCATATTAAATGGATAAATTAATACACTCGTTAACATTAATAACATATATATTTGCATCGGTATGATTGGAGTTCCATTAGGACTAAGTTATATTTTAATATATGTGAAAACAGCTTGCTTCAAAGGTGGTATCAAATACCTTAACAGACTAAGACATACCTTTATTTACAGTGAAATAAAAAGAACCTTTTGACTTATTTTTATCCATGCCTTTGGACGATAAGTGCATATGAAATGGATAAATAGACGCCTCTGTTATAGACAATCTTTCTACTTTTGTGATCAAAGCAAAAAAGTAGTACCATGAGAACACAGAAATGTTTAACCTTATTTTGTTTGCTATTCGGAATAATAGCATCAGCAAATGCTTATGTCGAACGTGATCTGCTGCAAAAGGCGGCAGATATACCTGAATTGAAATCCGTTTTATTGATGGACCGGCAATGGGTTCCTTATCCGGATTATACCGATCGCACTGCCTGGGAGCAATTTCTGGGAGATTATAGGAATGATTACATCAAACAAGGAGAGAAACGTTTGGGTTATGAATGGAAAGTTGTTAAAGCAACCGACTATATCGAATACGAACGTAGCGGAAACCGGCGGATCATGGAAGATCCTTTCGGCAGTAACAACGGAGCCATAGCCGACCTGGTAATGGCCGAACTGGCAGAAGGAAAGGGCCGCTTTATCGATCAGCTGATCAATGGTGTTTTTCAGTCCTGTGAGATGACTTCCTGGGTATTGTCGGCACATTTAAGCGCACAGCATTCAAAACGTTCTTTACCCGATTATAAAGAAGATGTGATCGACCTGACTGCCGGCGACCTGGGTTCCTTATTGTCCTGGACTTATTATTTCTTCCATACCGAATTTGATAAAGTAAATCCTGTTATTTCCGAACGCCTGCGCCATGAGTTACAGAAAAGAATACTGGATACTTATATGAAAGAAGACCGTTTCTGGTGGATGGCCTTCAATTACAAACCCGGGACTTTGGTCAACAACTGGAATCCGTGGTGTAACTTTAATGTACTGCAATGTTTCCTACTGTTGGAAAACGATAAAGAGAAACTGGCGGAAGCCGTTCATCGTACAATGGTCTCGGTCGATAAATTCATCAACTATACTCATTCGGACGGTGCCTGCGAAGAAGGTCCTTCTTATTGGGGACATGCTGCGGGAAAGATGTATGATTATCTGCAATTATTGTACGACGGGACCGGTGGAAAGATCAGTCTGTTCGATCAGCCGATTATCAAAAATATGGGTGAATATATTGCCCGCTCCTATGTAGGGAATGGCTGGGTGGTTAACTTCGCGGATGCCTCGGCGAAAGGTGGCGGAGAAGCCCCGATTATTTTCCGCTACGGAAAGGCGGTAGGCAGTGATGTGATGATGCAGTATGCCGCTTATCTGAACAGCCTGTCAACCAGAAAATCACTTTCTTCCGGGAGAGATATGTTCCGCACCTTACAAAGTCTCCTGTATGCAAAGGAGATGGGAGAGGTGGAACCTTCGTATCAGTCTCCGGCTTATACCTGGTATCCGGAAACGGAATTTTGTTATATGACGAATAAAGCAGGTTTTTTCCTGGCTGCGAAAGGTGGATATAACAATGAAAGCCATAATCATAATGATGCCGGTACTTTCTCTTTGTATTCAAATACGACTCCGGTATTTATCGATGCCGGTGTCGGCACTTATACCCGCCAGACATTCAGTAACGAACGGTATACGATCTGGACAATGCAGAGCAACTACCATAATCTGCCGATGATAAACGGAGTGCCCCAGTCGTTTGGTTCCCGATATAAAGCGACTGCGACTTCTTTCGACCCGAAGCGGATGACTTTTACCGCTAATATTGCTACCGCTTATCCTGAAGAAGCCGGGGTGGATAAATGGGTTCGTTCGTATACATTAAATAAGAATAAGGGCGAAGTGAAGATTCAGGATTCATTTACCCTGAAAGAGTTGAAAGAACCGAATCAAGTCAATTTCCTGACCTGGGGTAAGATCGATGTCTCTTCGGAAGGAATCGTCCGGATAGATGTAAACGGAGAAAAGGTAGAATTGCTGTATGATAAAAATACTTTCACCCCGTCTGTAGAGACAGTCGCGTTGGATGACCCGCGTTTATCCAACGTATGGGGAAAAGAAATCTATCGTCTCTCTTTGAATGCCGGAAAAATGGTAAAATCCGGTACTTACACATTTACAATTAAACAAAACAATAAATAAAAGAAGAATGAAAAATTGGATCGCTTTAGCTTTCTCCGCATTCCTGATCTCTTGCGGGGGAACACCTAAAACAGTAGAAAAGAGTTTTATTGACGAGAATATCGATTTCGCCCGTGCACAGCTCGGTAACGAGATAGAAGTCATTGAAGCCAGTGGTAAATGCCTGAATCCTGTGACGCTGAAAAAGGATAGCTCAGTTTATTATTGCGGCTACGGGGACTGGCGCAGTGGGTTCTTTCCCGGCTCGGTGTGGTATCTGTATGAACTGACGGGCGATACGGCCTTGCTTCCACTCGCTCAGAAATATACATGGGCCATAGAAGAAGCCAAGAACCTGACCTGGCATCATGACATCGGGTTCATTGTTAATTGCAGCTTCGGTAACGGTTTGCGTCTGACGGCCGATCCGTCTTATAAAGATGTGATGGTACAGGCTGCCAAGTCATTATCAACCCGTTTCCGTGAGGCTCCCCAGGTAATCCAGTCATGGAATGTAGATAAAGGATGGCAGTCGGAACGCGGTTGGGAATGTCCGGTGATTATCGACAATATGATGAACCTGGAGCTGATGTTCGAAGCGACCCGTCTATCCGGTGATTCCTCTTTTTATAACATAGCGATTGCTCATGCAGACCGTACGTTGCAGGAACATTTCCGTCCGGACGGCAGCTGTTACCATGTCATCGATTATAGTCTGAAAGATGGTTCCGTTCGTAACCGCCATACGGCACAAGGATATGCGCATGAATCGGCCTGGAGCCGCGGACAGGCGTGGGCTATTTACGGATTCGTTGTTTGCTACCGTGAAACGGGTGATCGCAAATATCTGGACCAGGCGTTGAAAACATTCAATTTCATGAAGAATCATAAAGCAATGCCGGCTGACCTGATCCCTTATTGGGATATGGATGCACCGAACATTCCGAATGAACCGCGTGATGCTTCAACTGCTTCCTGTATTGCTTCCGCATTGTATGAAATCAGTACGATGGATGTGGAAGATGCCGTAGCGTATAAGACATATGCCGACAGTATCATGACTTCGCTGGGTTCTCCGGCTTACCGGGCTGCTCTGGGAACGAATGGTAACTTTCTCCTGATGCATTCCGTAGGTAGTATTCCTCATAACTCGGAAATAGACGTTCCGTTGAATTATGCCGATTACTATTTTATGGAAGCGTTGAAACGCAAGAAGGAGTTAGAATCGAAATAATATTTTCTTATGAGAAAAGGTATGAAATGGATATGCGGAGCAGCTGTCATTCTGATGATGGCTGCCTGTAATACGAGACCGGCAGATGAATGGCAGTTGGTCTGGGAGGAAAACTTTGACCAGGCAAACGGGTTGGATACGACAAACTGGTCGAAAATTCCCCGTTGGGCACCGGAGTGGGCAAAATATATGTCTGACAGTGAACTCTGTTATGATTTGGTTGACGGTAATCTTGTTTTGAAAGGTTTAATCAATCCGGACCGCTCGACAGATACGGTTCCTTACATTACCGGAGGCATCTATACTAAATATAAGCGTGCTTTCCATGGAGGCCGGTTAGAGATAAAAGCACAGCTGGGGTGTGCCACCGGGGCATGGCCGGCCATCTGGTTGAAACCGTTTGAAGAAGCGAAGTATCCCTGGCCGTCGGGCGGCGAGATAGATATCATGGAGCATCTGAATTATGATAGCATTGCTTATCAGACAGTTCATTCTACTTATACGCATAACCTGAATATCAAGAAAGACCCGCCTCAGGGAAGCACTGGGCCTATCGATCCGGCAGGTTATAATGTATATGCCGTAGAAATGTATCCGGATAGCCTCGTTTTCTTTATAAATGATGTACGAAACTTTTCATATCCCCGCATAGAAACCGATAAAGAAGGTCAATTCCCATTTGACAAACCCTATTATCTGTTAATCGATATGCAGCTGGGTGGCCCCTGGGTCGGTCCTGTCAACCCGGAAGATCTTCCGGTCGAGATGAAGGTCGACTGGGTTCGTTATTATCAGAAGAAAAAATAATCGTTGAAGGCAGGCATTAGTCTGCCTTCTTTTTCTTGTATTCCGCCGGTGTCGTATCGAACTGTGCTTTGAAGCAACGGGTGAAATAACGGGGGGAACCAAAACCCAGCATGTCGGAGATCTCGGCAATCTGCAAATCCTGACGGGTTATCAACAAGGTGGCGGCCCGCTTCAATTTACAATTCAGGACGAAATCGTTTGGTGTCATTCCGGTCAGGGCTTTGAACTTGGCATAAAGCGAGCTGCGGCTCAATCCCAGTTCTTTAGCCAGGGTATTCATGTCGAATTCCATATTACTCAGGTTTTCTTCTACGATTCGGTTTACCGTGTCCATAAACTTCTGGTCGATCGGGTTGCTGGCCAGCGATTGCGTATCGAAATCCCTTTGCTCGTTGAACTTCTTTTGCAGGATAATACGGTTGCGCACCAGGTTGTTGCAACGGGCAAGCAGTACTTTGGCATTGAACGGCTTGCTGATATAATCGTCGGCTCCCCGCTGCAAACCTTCTATGCTTTGCTCTGCCGAACCGAGCGCTGTCAACAGGATGACCGGTATATGACAGATGTCGAAATCATTCTTGATCTTCAGGCACATTTCGGTTCCAGACATTTCAGGCATCATGATGTCGCTGACGATGATATCCGGCTTTTGGGAACGTGTGATCTCCAGTCCCTCTTTTCCGTTCCGTGCCAGTAAGACATTATAAACCGGCGAGAATAGCGAGTTCAGTATCTGGAGCAGTTCTTCGTTGTCATCGACCAACAGGATGGTGTAGGTGGCATCTGTCTCGGCCAGCGATAATTCGGAGGTACTTTCGGGAATTTCCTGGGTCAGACTTTCCGGCAGTATCTCGTTGCGGATCATCTCTTTCTCCGGTTGTACAAACTGACATTCACCTTCTTTGAAATGGCTTCGGCCCTTCGGCAGATGCACAATGAATATGCTTCCGTATCCCGGCGTACTTTCTACCTGTATTTTTCCATGATGCAACCCGATGATGCTCTTGGTTAGCGACAGACCGATACCGGTGCTCGGCTGCGATATTCCCGATGAGTTATTTCCTGCCTGGTAGAAACGGTCGAATATCTTGTCGATATCTTCTTTGCTGATACCGATACCGTTGTCTATGATTTTTATGATGATCGCCTGGTCATTCTCTTCGACGACCATTTCGATGGCAGCACCCGGTTTTGAATATTTGAATGCGTTCGACAACAGGTTGTAGAATACCTTCTGCATCTGTTTCGGGTCGAACCAGCATTCGATATCTTCCGCCCCGGAGGTGAACTGATAAGTCACCGAACGGCTGGATGCATATTCGTAAAAAGACAGATAGATTTCTTTCAGGAAAGGGATGATGTTTTGTTCATATACTTTCAGTTTCACATGCCCTTGTTCCAGTTTGCGGAAATCCAGCAACTCACTGATCAGCATCCGCATATTATGCGTGTTCCTGTATATTTTCAGTAGTTTGTTGTAGGTGGATGGGGCCACCGAACTGCTTTGCAGCAAGAGTTCTATCTGCGAAATGATCAGGGTAAGCGGTGTCCGGAACTCATGCGAGATGTTTGAAAAGAACTGTAGTTTAGCCTGGTTCAGTTCCTCGATCCTCTCTTTTTCTTTCCGTTCAAACTCCAATGAAGTTCTGAGCAGCAACTGCGATTGTTTGAAGCGGAAGAAGCTATAGATCAACCCGCCGCCGACCAGCACGTATAAGAGATAAAATAACGGTGTGGCATAGAGCGGGGAATGGATCGTGATGCCCATCCGGATCGTTTGCGGTTCGATCTTTGTGTCGTATTGTTTCTCACGCACGACCAGGGTGTATTTACCCGGATTGAGGTTCGTGTATTGGATGCTGTTGTCGGTATTGTTGATCCATTTGTTGTCGAAGCCTTCCAGCATGTATTCGTAAGCCGTCTCTTTCAACGTATTGATATAGTTGTTCGAGTTGAACGAGATGATGAGGTTGTTCTGATTGTGGTTCAACTCTATTTCCTGCGTATAAGGCAAAGCATCGGAGAGACCCCGTGAACGGTCGGAAGGATTTACTAATTCATTATTGATATACAATTCGGAGAAATATAACCGGTAGTCTTTTGCAGGCCGGAACAAGTCCTGTTCGAAGAACGTACTTAAACCGTCTATTCCTCCGACAAAGATTTCGCCATTCGGGCTGACCAGCAGTCCGCATCCTTTGTTGATCCCGGAAACAGGAAGTGCGGTGCCCAGTTCTACCACCTTAAATAACTGTTGTTCCGGATCCAGGAAAGAGAGTCCTTTATCACCGGATATGATCAGGTAACCTTGTATCGACTCTTTGATATCGTAGCAATAGTTGCTTAGGATCATACTGTTTTCGGTTGTATATCCACTGAAAGTATGGTTCTTCTCATCATACAGATAAAGTCCGGCTCCGAGCGTACCGAAGAAGATACGTCCTTTTTTGTCTTCATAGATGGCAGATACCGGCTGGTTTCCCAATCCGTTTTCGCCGCAACGAAAGACTGTCCTGTCTTCCTGGTTATTCAGGTTGATCTTGTTGATGACTCTTCCTGTTGTTATCCATATATAATCCTGCGAGTCGATCAGGAAACAATGATTACCGTATTGCTTGCCTCCGTCGAAAGTCTGGGTGATCTTTTCGGTATCGAGATCCATTTTGACACATCCCCATTGCGTCAGGAGAACCAGGTATTTGTCTTTCCAGATGGCCATCTGATTGATACGGTCGCCGGCTTTTACGGCATACGAAGGGTCTTCGAAATAAGGATTCCGGAACCGTTTCTTCGGGATATCGAATATGGATAGTCCGCCGGTGTGGGTACCGATGTAAAGCTTATTGCGGTTGGCACTGTAGGCAATAGATTTCAGATTGTCATGGGCGATAGAGTTTCTGTCGGGATCGGCCATGAAATAGGTAAATGTTTTCTTTTTCCGGTCGAAGAGGTTCAGTCCGCCGCCTTCGGTGCAGATCCAGATATTATCGTCTTTATCTTCCGTCATATGCCCGACAAAAGGGAAACTGATGCAGTCTTTCCTTGTTTTGTCTGCCGTATAAATCGTGAAAAGGTCCATTTCAGGATTGAAATAGTGGACGCCACCGTAATAAGTACCCAACCAGATGCTTCCCTGCCGGTCTTTGTAAACCGGGAAAACGGAGGAGTGGGCGAGGCTTCCGGGAAGGTTGTCGCGGGTATATACCTGGAAATGATCGTTATAGGGATTATATTTGTTTAGTCCGGTGAAGGTCCCTATCCAAAGGTTACCGGAGTTGTCTTCAACGATTCCCCTTACCTGGTTGCTGGATATATTGTTATCGTTGTGCGGATCGAAGCGGTAGCGTTTGAAATCGCCCGACGGTTCGCGTTTGTAAAGTCCGTTCATGCGGGCGGATATCCATAGGTTCCTATGTGAATCTTCGTATAAGGCATAAATATCTTCACTGGGAATGATATAGGCAAGAGGCTTGTCTTCCTCTTTCATATATAATCCGGAATTGGTCCCTATCCAGCAGCGTTTTTGGGAATCGACCATGATACAGGTTGCATGTTGGTTGGAGAGTTCCAGTTTGAAGCGGAAATGAAGTTTTTCCGTCTGTGTATCCCAGACAAAGATAGAATCGGACGCGTTCACCCAAAGTTGTTCGCCGCTGAAAGCGATCGCATTCACCCATGCTTGTTTCAGGCAGGTAAACTGCTGGGAACGCAGGTTGTATCGTACCAACGAATTATCCGAATTGAAATAAATATTCCCTTGGTTGTCTCCGGTTATGAAGTCGATGCTGTTACCAACGGTTGTTTCCTTCCCGCTCTCATTCTTTAATGTCGGTTTATGCGAGGTTACGTGAACACCGTCGAAAACGCTTAGCCCTTCTTCCGTCCCGAACCACATACGGCCCAGTTCATCCTGATAGATAGACATAACAGAAAGTTGCGAAAGTCCTTCTTTCATCCCGATATGTTTGAAATAGATAGGGAAGGCGTAAGACAAGATATGCAGAAATATGAAAAGGATGATTGATTTTCTCATGGCTTTTACATTATTTGAAGGCGAAGATAATGATAAATTCTGAAACAGCTTTACGTATCAGGTCATATAAAATGCTATCTTTGTAAATCAATGTAACCAATAAACTATTACATATTATGAAAGCAGATTTCAATTATGATGAATTCCCGGGTCGTTTTGCCCATTGTCTCAACGAGAAATGCGTGCGTCGTGATACCTGCCTTCGGCATCAGGTGTGGCTTCGTGTTCCTCAAACGCGCGGAGGTGTATATATTATCAATCCGGGCCACCTTGCATCTCTCACCGGCGAAGAGTGTCCTTTCTTCCTGCTCGACCAACCGCAGCGGTTCGCCAGAGGTATAACCTGCCTGTTCGATGATATCCCTTTGCGAAAAGCCGAGACAATCAAATCACAGCTTATTGCCCATCTGGGACGTAATACCTATTACCGCTGTAAACAAAAGAAGCGCCTGGTCAGGCCGAAAGAGCAGGCATATATCAAAAAGCTGTTCCTTGCCCAAGGCATTACCGAAGAGCCGCAATATGACGAATATATGGAGTATTATGATTTGGATAGAGATTGATTCATAGTCTGTTACGGACTACTGAATGATCTATCTGTATAGATGCAGAAATATCATATATTGTGATACTCAATTCTCATATATTATACGAATGTTGTATCATAATATATGAGAATATGGTATCCTAATATAAGATACAGAAGTTGTCTGGTTGCGGAATGAAAAACAGGTGCGCTTACATTCTCCGAAAGACCGGATTTCTTGGATTTTTGTGCTTGAAAATGGAAAAAGCCGTAATAGTATGGATTTTTTGCTTCCGATAAATAATAATATTAATGTACGCGCATGTACATTATATATAAGACCTTTAATATTTCTCTAACGGATTAAAGACGGAGATGAATGTGTAGCTATTGAATTATAAAACGTGAAGTGCGAAAAAGGACTGACTAATTTAAAGGTTCCTTTTTTCTAGTCACAAAATTACAACAATCTTTTTAACCACCACTCTTTTTCTCTATATTTTTTTCTTTCTCTATATCCTTTCTTATCAACAGAATAACAAAGTTAGTACAAAATTCGACCTTTCCGGTATGAACTCAAATCATACACCAAAAAATGACGAGAAAAAAGGAACGTTTAAACTCGTCATTTAACATTTGACAGTCTCTGAACGGATCCGTGAAATGGACTTTTATAACACTATTATTAATATTAAATTTATTGATTATGAACAAAAAGTTTTCTACTTTGATGGCTTGTGCATTTATGGCAAGTGCTTTCTCATTGGGGGCTCAAACGCATGCGTTGACTGCTCAGGGAGAAATTCCTTACCGTACACAAGCTGTTTTGTCAGAACAGTTCGATGCCTGCCTGACAGGGGTTAAGGCTATTAATCCGGACTATTATTATCAATTACAGGTTAATGCTAACGGTTCTGTAGTTACAGAGGATCAAAATGATTTGGTTCCTGCTAAGGTCTTGGTACAGGTTCGCGATTATGCAACAGGTAATTTGACTTTGAAAGTGATGGATATCGACAAAGCTCCTCTTACAGGTTCTTTGTGGAGAATCGAAGTAAAAGACAATGGTCTTCGTGGTAAGGAATTTGTTTTTGTAAACAGAGAAACAGGTTATACTATCAATTATGATTGTGCAGACGCTTTTGAACCTACAACTGTTAGTACAACTATCAATGTAGATGCAAATCAGACAACTATTATTAAAGATGATAATAATCGTTGGGAATGGTATTCAGATGATGAACAACCCGATATCTTCGGTCCGAAGAAAGTGTACTCTTATGTACATGAAGGTGATAAAGTAATGGGACTGATTGCCAAAACAGATGGTGATGTTGTTGCTGTAAAGGTGAAAAAATCTTTATTGAATGACGAGATGACCAATATCAACTTCCTGACATTGACAGTTCGTACTGCCGGTGCAAAGGTGTTGACTGCTAAAGATATCAATTCGATGATCGATGCAGAAGGTTCATGGCAGAACAGAACCAGCAATAATGAAGCAATCTTTAATGCTTTTGGTTTGATTGGAACTAAGGCTGCTATCACAAACGAAGATTTGGTTACAGGTGCTTATCTGGCTCAAGAAGTTGCTGCTGTATATCCTGCTTATGCTGCTTGGGATATGGTACAGCCTGCGTCTGGTAAGTTCTTCGGATACAATATCCTGTTGAACAAGAAAACTACCGATAAGTATTTAATGGTGGCAACAGACGAGACACACGAATCTATTCAGAATCCGTCTTTACATGGTGGTCTGAAAGTAATAGATGCTAAGCTTGCACGTGTAAATGAAGAAGCTTGTGATGCATTGTTAGCTCGTTATATCTGGAAAGCAACTTATTATGCAACTAATGATAGCCTGGTACTGGAACCACTGAACGCATCTGTAATTACAACAGCGTTGAAGCAGGCTGGTAAAAAATGGAATCAGACAAAATTGGCTGATGCAACTGCTGACGAATACTACAACACGATTAATGCAGGTTCCACAACAGGAAATAATGTTGATTTGAACGGTGAATTTGCTAAAAAGGCAGAGAAAATTCCGGTTGCATTAACAGCTATGAATGCTACTAATGGCATTGATAGCCGTACAGTTATTACTGTCGGTCAGCCTCAGAATGCAGTAACCAGTGGTCATGATGTAAAGACTGCCAATGGTATTGCTATTGTTGCTGCCGAGAACCATGCTAATCAGCCGTTCTGCTATCCGTACGCAAATATGAACGTGAAAGTGAACTTCAATAACACTTATTTGCCTATATTGAACCGTACAACTCAGGCAACAGGTATCTATTATCTGCAACTTTCAACTACTAAGACTAACAGTTCTTTAGATGAAAAACGTTTGAATGGTTCTTATCTGGTTGCTGATTATGCAGGACACTATCGGTACGATGTTTGGGAAGCTGAACAGAACTTCGCTCACATGCCTGCAACACAGTGGGTTGTTGAACAATTGGGTTGCCCGGAAGGTGGAAACCGTTGGGTGAAGATCACAAACCGTGAATTTGCATCTCAGGCATTTATGGGTCAGTTGTATACTGCCGGAAAGAATGCAGAAGGCAAAGAATTGGTGTATATCATCAACCATAACTACCAGGGCTTGCGCGGTCATAACAATGTGGCAACTCCGGCTACAAACAATGCATTGAACTGTGCTGACACATTGATTTTCGCCGCTGTTGAAAATCCGACAATCGGCTATCTGAATATTGCTGATGATGTATTAAGAGAGAACAAATATGCTTTCAACCTGATCGAAAAAGACTTTAGCAATCAGTTCCTGTCTGCTAACGATGTAATTGAAAACTTACGTTTGTCTACTACAGCTACAAACTTTGAATTCTTCCGCGTTGCAGCTCCTGCATTCGGTTATAAAGTTGGTGGTGGTACTATCGGTGAAAAATATTTGTACAAAGTAAAAGTAAGCGATGCCAACAAGATTGATAACGATCATGTTTGGGTTGCATACGATAACAACCACAAATTTGTGATTGCTTCTGAAAAAGATATCAATGCAGGTAGAGACGGTTTGAAATGGGCTACATTCGCATTCAAAGAAAACAGCGAAAACGAAGGTGTTGATTGCTTTACTTTAGTTCATCACGAACTGGTAACTGTAGAGCATGACAAGACTGCTTATCAGCCGGTAGGCGTTCTGTCAAAAGAACTTCAGACTGCTCATACAAAAGCTATCGATCTGTGCCAGAGAGAATACGATGTATTCGATATTATTCCTGATGCAAGACCTCTGTATATGAACATGCGTGGTGATGCTGTCGTTGGCGACAAATATGCAAGCTATATCAACAGCGAAGAAAACTGCATGAAGTTTACTCACACGAAGACTGCTGGTAACTTGTTTGAAAGAAGCTTGCTTGCTGAAGGTTTACTGAACTATCTGGATATCGAAACGCTGTCTGATGCCGGTAGCAGAAAGAATGCAGCTTTGTATGTAGACGAAGTAGCAGCTGCTGTAGATTCTCGTATGCCTCAGTATATGTTTGTTATCAGACCTGATAGCGCAGTTGCTTATACTTGGTGTTCACAACACGGAATCAATTCAACTTGCGAACATTCTGCTCCTTACGAAGGCTATGTAGCAGGTGAATTCCTGGTTAACTTGAATGACTCTATTCACGCTTCTATCAACAAACTGACAGATGCAAGCAAATTCCATAGCGATAACTATACAAGACTTGCTTTCGTAGAAGCTATCCACCAGGGTGATTTCTTGTATGTTCTGAAAGCTCCGTATACAATCGCAAGCATCAGCGCTGCTGATCCTACTACAGAAAAGATGTATGTAGTTCCTACTTATCTGGCTGCTGATCAGGAAGGTATCGTTTACGATAAGATCGCTCTTGACGGTGCACACAACAACGTAGCTTTTGCTATCCGTTATGTAGGTGATACAGAAGAAGACGGCATCATGCTTGAATCTTACGACGTAGCAATGGCTGAAGCTGATAAGTCAGAAGCCGGTATCGGTTCTTTCACTGGTGCTTGGGTTACTTTGAACGGAACAGGTGTTCCTGTATTAGGCAAGTTCCATAATGAAAACGGAAACCACGATACTGACGATTCAGTTGGTGGAGGAAATAGTGCTCCGGTAAAAGACTTTAGCCAGGTTATCAACCAGGCTGCTGTATTCGCTCCGAATGCAACTGAAGGTCCTGCAACAGATACAGAAGAAGTTGAAGTTGCTACTATCAAAGTAATTTCAGGAAATGGTTCTGTTACTGTAATAGGTGCAGAAGGCAAGACAGTTACTATCAGCAACGTCCTTGGCCAGACAATTGCTAACACAGTGGTTACTTCTAACGAAGCTACAATCTCAACTCCTGCAGGTGTAGTATTTGTAGCTGTAGAAGGTGAAGCAGCTGTAAAAGCAATCGTTAAATAAGAAATTATTTATAATCAAATAATTCTAATAGAGTATCACGCAGCGCAATAGCGTTAATTACCCTGTGACAGGTGAACAAGTGGTATTTATTAATACTAAAGTAATGAAATAAAGTTCTTCTGTTCTACCTCTGTGAAGAGTGAAAACAGACAAAAAAAGCAAGCCCCGGGGGATTCGTCTCCTGGGGCTTTGTGTTGTTTAGTCAAAACATTTTGACTAAATTCGCCCGTCCTTATCGAGATACACGTGGAATATTATGAAGAACAAATAGTAAGAGGGGTAAAGGAGGGTGATGAGAACGCTTTCCGGATACTTTATGATAAGTATTATCATCGTCTGTTCTGTATCTCCCGGCAATATCTGCAAGATGAATTTCTGGCTGAAACGATTGTATCGGATGTGTTTTTCCATCTTTGGGAAAATCGTAAAACAATAGATATACAAATCTCTCTGAATGCGTATCTTATACGTATGGTCCGGAATTTTTCCCTGAATTATTTACAGAAGAATTATGTCGGGAGGGAGGTCAGTCTGAATGATATGGATATGACTTCCCCTTTGTTATTTCTTTCGGATGAATATCCGTTGGGGCGTTTGATGGAAAAGGAACTGATGGCTAAAGTACAGGAAGAGATTGAACGCCTGCCGAAAGAAACACGCCAGGTTTTTATTCTCAGTCGCCTGGAAGAATTGAAACATGACGAGATTGCAGCCCGTCTAGGCATTTCGGTCAATACCGTCAAATATCATATTAAACAAGCATTATCAATATTGCGTGATCGTTTAAAAGACTATCTGATAGTGCTTTTGGTCTGCTTTGTGAAATATTTTTGAAAAAAGTGAGTTTTTTCACTACCCCATTTCTCTACTATTCTTGTCTACCTTATAACAACATAGAAAATGAATAAAACGGAACAAATATATTATCCCGATGACCTGATTACCGCTTATTTGAATAATGAGCTGAATAAGGAACAGCGCGTTGAATTGGAACAATGGGTGGCTGCCGACACTGCCCATAAACAATATTTCTATGAAATGACCGAAGTGTGGCTGGCTGCTAACGCCGCTTCGGGGACCCAAGAAGAAAGCAACCGTGCTTTTCAACATTTCCGGGGACGAATCTTCGTATCGCAAAAGAAGAAACGCTTTTCATTGCGTTTTGTCAGAGTGGCGGCGGCAATATTTGCAGGTATCCTGTTGTTGGGAGGAGGTTATTACTGGGGGCATAACCATTTCGATCCATCTTCCTTATATGCGATGCAGACGGTTGAGGTTCCTATAGGATCACGTAGCCGGATCGTTTTGCAGGACGGAACGGTGGTTTGGCTGAACGCGGGAAGTAAATTGAGTTATACAAACGGTTTTTCCCATCAGGACCGCCATGTCCGGCTGGAAGGAGAAGGCTATTTTGAAGTGACTCGCAATGAAAAACTGCCTTTTATTGTGAATACCAGCGATCTCGATGTAAAGGTGCTGGGAACTAAGTTTAGCGTGAAAGCATATACTGACGAAGAAAACATAGAAGTGATATTGGCGGAAGGATCTGTTAATCTGTTGAACATAAAGAACCCGGATGAATCGCTGATCATGAAACCGGAGCAACAGGTTATATATAACAAAGAAACCGGAACAACCGATATACACAAAGTGCCGGCATCATTAGCCGGACATTGGACAACCGGTGCGCACTTCTTTAATGAACAGACCCTGGAACAGATAGTCAGAGAACTGGAAAAGTCATTCGATGTCACCTTTATCTTTAGGAATGAAGAGAAGAAGAAGTTAACCTTTTACGGCGATTTCAGAGTGGATGATTCGTTGGATGACATATTGATGATCATGTCCAGCAGTGGAAAATTCAAGTATAGAAAAACGAATAATATTATAGAGCTCTATTAAAACAAAGTAGTATTAACTAAAAAAGAAAGGAGAATAGATACGGAAATTAGCAATGTGAATAAAAAGCGAATCGGAAAATGTTGGTACCATTTCCCGATTCAGATAGTCATTAAACTTTTTTGTTATTAAAAACAACAATACAAAATTATGGAAAACATTCCTTATGAGAAAATTAGAGCAACATTATTTGCTCATAAAAAAACATTATTTATTACAGGCTTATGTACTGTACTTATAGCAGGTAACGGACAATCTGCTTTTGCGGCACTGCCCCAGGAAAAGAAAATAACCTTGAATGTCCGGAATATTACTGTGAAAGACGCAATAGAAACTGTAAAAAAACAGAGTGGCTATTCTTTTTTCATCGATACGAAAGAGGTACAACTGCACAAACAGATCAGCGTTAATCTGACAGGTAAATCTATTTCTGAAGCATTGGATATTATATTCAGTGATCAACCGGTCAAATATGAGATTAAGGGAAGACATGTCATTGTAACCGGAAAGGACGTATTGGTTCCCCGTGAGAACATGGCAAAAGACGTCCGGATCTCGGGTGTTGTAAAAGATGAGTTGGGGGAACCTGTATCCGGAGCCAATGTAGTCGTGAAAGGACAGGTACTGGGAACTATAACTGATATGGATGGCCGTTATTCTCTGAACGTTCCGGCTAAGTCGGTATTGGTGGTAACATTTATCGGTTATAAGACAAAAGAAGTGCCGGTAGGCAAACAGTCTGTGATAAATGTAACTTTATCAGAAGATGCCGAGTTGCTTGACGAAGTTGTTGTGACGGCTTTGGGTATCAAACGGGAGGAGAAAGCGTTGGGATATTCCGTCCAGAAAGTAGGAGGTGAACGCCTGGCTGCCGTAAAAACAGTAGATGTGGCTACTTCACTGACCGGTAAGATTGCCGGATTGAATGTGAAGAACAGCACGGAATTCGATACGACACCTGATTTGGCTTTGCGTGGGGAAAATCCGCTGTTAGTAATAGATGGAGTTCCTTATGGGAATATGAAGCTACAAGATGTGGCTTCTGATGACATCGAGTCTGTTGACGTATTGAAAGGGGCTACTGCGTCTGCACTTTATGGAGCTCGTGGTTCTTCCGGTGCAATTATGGTGACTACTAAAAGAGGCTCTGAAGATGGCTTGAACATTTCTGTTAACAGCAACACGATGTTCAACGCCGGATATCTGAAATTTCCAAAAGTACAATCGTCCTATAGCGGTGGGCAGGGTGGCAAATATAACCCTACGGATTACGTTTGGGGAGATAAGCTGGATATAGGTCGTACGGCTCTTCAATATGACCCTTATACCTATGAATGGAGTGAGATGCCATTGACTTCAAAAGGTAAAAACAATTTGAAGAATTTTCAGGAAACAGGTTTTGTTACTAATAATAATGTGAGTGTTACACAGAAAGGAAAGTATGGCAGTTTTCGTACATCTCTGACTCATGTTTATAATAAAGGACAGTGGCCGAATACCAAGCTGAATAAAATAACTTATACAGCTTCCGGTAACATGCATTACAAAGGATTCGATCTGGATGCCGGTATTACCTATAATAAACGTTTCTCTCCTAACGGCGAAGATTCCGGTTATGGCGGCAATGGATTAATATACAACCTGCTGGTATGGACCGGTCCCGAATGGGATGTCCGTGATTATAAAAATTACTGGCGGGTGAAAGATGTAGAACAGAACTGGTATAACGAGAGATATTATAATAATCCCTATTATATAGCAAACGAGATTGTCGGTTCCAGCGATTTTGACAAAGTGAATGGGTTTGTCTCCGGTAGTTATAAGATTACACCTTGGTTAAAAGCGATGTTAAGATCCGGATTGGATGCGTATTCAACCCGTAAAGAATGGCGCAACCCGATTGGAGCCTATGGTGCATGGGATAAGAAAGGATATTATGAACTGCAAACGCCGAATGGGTATAGTATCAATACGGACTTTATGTTAATGGCGGATCATAAGTTCGGAAACTTTTCTTTAGACGGTTTTGTCGGGGGGAATATTTACTTTTATCAGGACAATAAACATACCAGCCATACGAAAAATGGGTTGTTGGTTCCAGGCTTTTATTCTTTAAAATCTTCCGTAGATCCGGCTGCGACTTCCTCTTCGGTGGTTAAAAAACAAACGAATAGTTTGTTTGCCAAAATGTCTGTTTCCTGGAAAAGTGCTTTGTTTTTAGATGTGACCGGACGTAACGACTGGTCATCGTCGTTGCCATCCGATACTCGTTCTTATTTTTATCCGTCTGTTGCCGGAAGTGTGGTTTTGTCTGAATTTATTCCAATGCCTTCATGTATTGATTTCTGGAAAGTGAGAGGCTCCTGGACAATGTCGAAAGATGATACAAGCGTGTATGCGACCAACAATACTTATTCAATCTCGACAAATATATGGGATGATGTCACGACTGCTTATTATCCAACAACGATTCGGAATAAATCGGTTAAACCGAGTACTTCAAAATCGTATGAACTGGGTACAATGGTAACTTTCTTCGGTAAACGACTGATTTTAGATGCTGCTTATTATAACAAATATTACTATAACCGGATTGTGAATACAACAATCAGTGCTGCTTCCGGATTCGATAAAACACAAGTGAATTCTAAAGAAGAGTATGTAAGGCGTGGTGTAGAAATACAGGTGAGTGGAGATATCATAAAGAATAGGGATTTGAACTGGAATTCAACTTTCAACTGGGCTTTGGATCGGAAATACTATGCCAAACTCGACCCGGATTTCTCCTCTAAGAAACCTTGGGTGAAGGAGGGAGGTCGTACAGATTATGTAACATACGCTGATTATGAATATGACAAAGATGGTAATATGATTCATGAAGCCGGTTACCCATTAGTCAGTGATTATTCCACCCTTCATGGCTATTCGAATCCTGATTGGATATGGGGATGGGTAAATACGGTCACTTATAAGAATTTTACGTTGAGTTTTACAGTAGACGGGCGTGTTGGGGGGATCGCTTATTCAAATACCAATCAGGCATTATGGAATACCGGAGCGCATATAGAAAGTGATAATCAATGGCGTTATGATGAGGTAGTGAACGGATTAAAGAATTATATAGGTAAAGGAGTTAAGGTTGTATCCGGTACAGTGAAGTATGATTCGGATGGGAATATAACTTTTGATGATCGTGTATTTGCGCCCAATGATGTTCAGGTCTCTTACGAACAGTATATTCGTGAGTATCATTGTAATGCCTATACGGCAAGACCTCAGAATTATTTCAAGCAGACATTTATTAAATTAAGAGATTTGTCACTAACTTATCAGATGCCTCGGACACTTTGTGAAAAAGTCAGATTGAAGGGGGCCTCTATCGGTCTGGTAGGACAGAATTTATTGATTTGGACTAAAGAGTTTAAGTATGCTGATCCGGATGTAGGAAGTGATAATCTGAATGCTCCTTCTACCCGTTTGTTAGGTTTTAATATAAAGTTGGATTTATAATACGGAAAAGACAATGAATAAATATATAAAATTGGCTGTTTGCCTGATTACTGTAGCTTTCTGTTTTACCTCCTGTGGAAATTTTGATGAGATAAATACAGATCCGGATGTGCCAACCCGTGTTACTGCGGCTATGCTGGCTTCCGGGGGAATAAAAAGTATGCTTGGAAGCCCGGGTGCAAAAGATTTTGTTCAAAACAACCTGGCTTGTAAGCATATTGCCTGGGGTGAAAATTCACAGGGCTATCTTTATAATAGTTTTGGACGGAGTGGCCTAAGCGGATACAGTACGATTATCAATATGGAGAAGATGGTGGAACTGGCTCCAGAGCAAGATCAGAGTGCTTATTCCGGTCTCGCTCAGTTTATCAAAGCTTATAAATTGTTTTGGGTATCAATGGATTTAGGGGATATTCCTTATAGCGATGCTCTGAAGGGGGAAGAAGGAAATATGAAACCGAAGTATGATACGCAGAAGGAGGTAATGTTGCATGTGCTTGATGATCTGGATAAATCCTACGCTTTCTTTTGTGAGGCAAAAGATTTCGACGGTGATCCTTTCGTCGGAGGAAGTGTCGAAAGATGGAAAAAGATAGTCAGTGTGTTCCAGCTTCAGGTATTAATGTCGCTGTCGAAGAAAGTTGATGACCCTGATTTAAGAGTGAAGGAGCGTTTCGAGAAAATTGTAAGTTCATCAACTCTGATGACATCGAATGCGGATAATTTCCAATTGGTTTATTCCGATAAAGACGGACAGATTTATCCTTTATATTATACTACTATGTATTGGGATTATCCGATGGTATCTTCTTTTCTCATTGATATGTTGAGAGATACTAAGGATTATCGCTTGTTCTATTATGCAAGACCGGCTGAAAGTAAATTGAAGGCAGGGGTTGCAGCCGATAGCTGGGATGTTTTCGTCGGAACAGATGTTACATTGGATTTTGCATCTCATAAAGACTTATATGTAGCCAAGAATTTTTCCGGCCTGAACTGGCGGTATACTCATACCAGGGAAGGGGAACCGGTTGTCCGTCTGGGATATTCGCAGCAGAATTTCATTTTGGCGGAGGCTGTGGTGAGAGGCTGGATTACAGGAGATGCTTCGACGTATTATAAACAAGGGATAAAAGCCAGCATGGACTTTACAGTAGCGCATACTCCGGATGAGGATACTTATCATCAGGGACGGAAAATGACCCCGGAGGTTATTAACGACTTTCTTGCCCAGTCCTCCATACAGCTGACCGGAGATAAGGAAGGCGATATCGAGAAGATCATTACGCAGCGTTACATCTCGAGCTTTATGCAATACCCCTGGGATGCTTATTTCGAATATCGCAGAACCGGTTATCCGAAGTTGCCGATAAATCCGGCAACCAGCCTGAACACCAATGCAAAGGATAAGATTCCGGTACGCTGGATGTACTCGACAGACGAGTATTCGTATAATAAAGAGAATGTGGAAGAAGCCGTGGCACGCCAGTATGGCGGAAATGATGAAGTGAATCAATTAATGTGGATTTTAAAATAATATCTGATCATGAAACATCCATGAAATAAATTTCGTCCAAGAGAATGTAAATAGGGGGGTATTGTTTACTTTAGTGTCATTCACTCGAAAAAACGAATGCAATGAAAACAGTACCTTTTGAACAAGTCATCCTCCGGGGTTGTGGAATAGATGTCCACAAGGACATGGTAGTTGCTACGATAAGTGGCGAAGGTCTCAAAACTGAAACCCGCAGTTACAAGACCTTCAGTAGTTCTTTGACAGAATTAAAAGAATGGTTATTATCCAGTGGCATTACGCATGTAGCCATGGAAAGTACCGGTGTTTACTGGAAGCCGGTTTATAAGATTCTTGAATGTCCAGATATGAAAGTCTGGATCGTGAACGCACGGCACATCAAGTATGTTCCCGGGCACAAAACGGATAAAAAGGATAGTGCCTGGATTTGCAAACTGCTTTTAGCAGGTTTGTTGAAACCGAGTTATATCCCGGAGCGTGAACAACGTGAGCTTCGTGATTTAACCCGTTACCGTAACAAGTTGATCCAGCATGTATCTTCTGAGAAAAACCGTATTGTTCGTATCCTGGAAGATTGTAACATCAAACTTTCCAGCGTGGTGTGCAGCCTGGACGGAGTCGTGGCGAACAAGCTGATAGATATGTTGATCGATAAGGGTCATGTAACAATGGATGACATAACTTGCATCTATCATAAAAAACTTGAAGCCAGTCCGGAACTTCTTTATCAGGCTTGTGAAGGCTTTATAGAACCGCATCACATCTATATGTTGCAGACCATCCGTAAAGATATGGAACAGACGAAAGCCATCATAGCTGACCTTACCTGCCGTATAAAAGAGGTTTTATCTCCTTATGAGAATGTGATGGAACTCTTGCAGAAGATCCCCGGACTTAGCCGGAAAACGGTTGAAGACCTGATAGCAGAGATAGGTGTGGATATGGAAGCCTTTCCAACCGAAAAGCACCTGGCTTCGTGGGCCGGTGTCTGTCCAGGCAATAACGAGAGCGCAGGTAAAAAAAAAGTGGTAGAACCACCCATGGCAACAAACAGTTGAAAGCCGTAATCACGGAGGCTGCGTGGGCAGCCACCCGTACCAAGAACACCTTTTACAGTGCACGTTATCACCGTTTAGCCGCCCGTCGAGGGAAAAAGAGGGCTTTAGTAGCAGTAGGACACTCGATCCTGAAATCGGTATGGCATGTACTGAAAGAGGCTTGTGAGTATAAGGAACTCGGTGCGGAATATCTCAACCAAAGGATGGAGCAGAAACGGAAAAATTACTTGAAGAAAGAGCTGGAAGCACTTGGCTATAAAGTTAAAATCAGCCGTGATGATGGTCCAATCCCAGAAGTAGGTTAAAAACATAGAGAAGGTCGATTTTTACTGGCTTGTTGTCGTAAGAAACAGCAAGAGGTCGCTCATGAAACTGATCTCAACTGCTAAGCGGTCAAGACTGCGAGTCCTTTAACGCGTGTATGAAATTTTTTTTCTTAGCTGTTGTAAAATTATAAAATGCCCAAAGATAATAGCCAACCGCATTTGTATCTATACAAGTGCTCTCTTTTGTTTTGTCTGAACTCTAAAAAAATCAATTTATTAATGGTTTAAACGGCTCTCTTGAGATAGGGAGCGCAATTTATTTACATATGAAACAAAGTAGATTCTTTTTGTTGATTGTCTGTGCTTTCCTGTGTGTGAATGTCGCTAGTGCGGCAAAGTGGAAAGCCAAACATGTCGTGTTGATCGGCCTCGACGGCTGGGGTGCTTATAGTGTGGAAAAGGCGGAGATGCCGACTGTCAAGAAGTTGATGGCGGATGGTTCTTATACGTTGAAGAAGAGAAGTGTATTGCCTTCTTCTAGTGCGGTCAACTGGGCATCCATGTTTATGGGGGCAGGACCGGAGATTCACGGGTTTACGGAGTGGGGTTCGGAAAAGCCGGAG
Source organism: Parabacteroides sp. ASF519 (assembly GCF_000364265.2). NCBI lineage: Bacteria > Pseudomonadati > Bacteroidota > Bacteroidia > Bacteroidales > Tannerellaceae > Parabacteroides > Parabacteroides sp. ASF519. The sequence continues at coordinate 1,782,690 of NZ_AQFV02000006.1, forward strand.
CTTCCGTCGCGTGAGATCAGCCATTACGGTTTGTTCCCTTCTGTGTGGGGATTGTTCCGTGACGCTAATCCGGATGCGGAGATGGGATATATTTATGAATGGGGCGGCATGAAGTATCTGGCGGAAATGCAGGCGATGAATAAGGAAGTGAATATCGCTCCTTCTGAAAGCAATCCGCGGGGATGTACGGATGCGGTTGTCTCTTATATAAAGGAATCCCGTCCGGCTTTTGTCGGTATCATCTTTGAGCAGCCTGATGGCGTGGGGCATGGCGACGGACATGATACTCCGGCCTATTATACGAAGTTAAAAGAACTGGACGGATATATCGGCGAGATTGTAAAGGCTGTAGCCGATGCAGGCATGCTGGATGAAACGATCTTTATCGTTACTGCCGACCATGGCGGTATCAACAAAGGGCATGGCGGCAAGACTATGCAGGAAATGGAAACACCTTTCATTATCTCAGGTAAAAACGTAAAGAAAGGATATGAATTTACTGAAAGCATGATGCAGTTCGATGTCGCTTCGACAATCGCTTATATCTTTAACCTGAAACAACCTCAGGTTTGGATCGGAAGACCGATGAAACAGGTTTTTAAATAAGACGAATGCCGATAGCAGTTGGTTAGTAAAGTTCGGATAGTAGTCCGTGAAGGAATCGATAGTTACCCGTTGGAAGGCCGGTAACTATCGATTTTTGTTTTCCTGCTGTCCCTAATAATGAAATTGAAATAGCTTGTCTCCCTGTATTTGTTTATCTTTGCACGAAATAAGACAGTAAACATTATATGACGAAAGATATAACACCCGAATATGTGCTTGGTGACCTGCGTTATCTGCAATTGCTGGCACGTAGTTTCCCGACTGTTGCGGATGCCAGTACAGAGATCATCAACCTGGAGGCGATCCTGAACTTACCGAAGGGTACGGAGCATTTCCTGTCTGATATTCACGGAGAACATCAGGCGTTCAATCATGTGCTGAAAAATGCCTCCGGAGCGATCAAGCGTAAAGTGAATGAGATATTCAGCAATACATTGCGCGATTACGAGAAGAAAGAACTCTGTACGCTGATCTATTACCCGGAACAGAAACTGGAACTGGTCAGCTCGAAGGAACCCGATCTGGACGACTGGTATCTGATCACCTTGAACCAACTGGTGAGGGTGTGCCGTAATGTATCGTCCAAATATACCCGCTCGAAAGTGCGCAAGGCATTACCGAAAGAGTTCTCCTATATCATCCAGGAGTTGCTGCATGAGTCGTCGGTCGAGCCGAATAAGTCGGCCTATGTGGACCAGATTATCAAAACGATTATCTCGACCGGGCGGGCAAACGATTTTATTATCGCCATGTGTAACCTGATACAGCGGCTGACGATCGACCTGCTGCATGTGATCGGCGATATCTACGATCGTGGCCCGGGAGCACATATCATTATGGATACGCTTTGCGACTACCATCATTTCGATATCCAGTGGGGTAACCACGATGTCCTGTGGATGGGGGCGGCCTCGGGCAACCTGGGGAGCATCGCCAATGTGATCCGCATGTGCCTCCGTTTCGGTAACCTGGCAACCCTGGAGGATGGCTATGGCATCAACCTGCTACCTCTGGCTACCTTTGCAATGGATATTTATGGCGACGATCCCTGCGAATTGTTCATGCCGAAGACTAATGGGGCCGACTCGGCTTTCGACGAAAAGACGATCCGCCTGATCTCGCAGATGCACAAGGCAATAACGATCATCCAGTTCAAGCTGGAAGGGGATATTATCCGCCGCCGCCCCGAATTCGATATGGACGACCGCCTGCTGTTACACCATATCGACCTGAAACGCGGGACCATCCATCTGGACGGGAAAGAATATGAACTGAAAGACAAAAACTGGCCTACCATCAACCCGAAAGACCCGTACGCGCTGTCTATCGAGGAGGAAGACCTGATGCACCGCATGCTCCACTCGTTCGAATGCAGCGAGAAGCTGAAGAAACATATGCGTTGCCTCTTCCGGCATGGCAGTATGTATCAGGTTTGTAACTCCAACCTGCTGTTTCATGCCTCTGTCCCGATGAACGCCGACGGAACGTTGAAGAACATTTGTATCGAAGGGCAGGAATACAAGGGTAAGGCTTTGCTGGATAAGGTCGACCAGTTGATCCGTACCGCTTATTTCGATTCGGAAGGCTCTCCGGAGAAGGACTTTGCCCTCGATTACATCTGGTATCTTTGGGGAGGAAAAGACTCTCCTTTGTTCGACAAGAGCAAGATGGCAACCTTCGAACGGGCTTTTATCGATGATAAAGAGGTGCAGAAGGAAGAGAAAGGGGCGTATTATACCCTGCGTGAAGAAGAAAAGGTATGCGATATGATACTGGACGAGTTCGGGGTGACCGGGCCTCACCGCCATATCATCAACGGTCATGTGCCTGTCCGCTCCATCCAGGGAGAAAACCCGATCAAGGCAAACGGCAAGTTGCTGGTTATCGACGGCGGTTTCTCCAGACCTTACCATCCCGAGACCGGTATTGCCGGTTATACGCTGGTTTATCATTCCCGCGGTTTCCAGTTGGTACAGCACGAACCGTTCCTGTCTACCGACCAGGCAATCAAGGAAGGCCGTGATATCCGTTCCACCACGATTGTGGTCGAGTTGAGCTCTCACCGCCAGATGGTGAAAGATACCGATAAAGGCGCCGACCTGCAACGCCAGATTCATGACCTGGAAAAGTTGCTGTATGCCTACCGCAACGGATTTATCAAAGAGAAGGAACGGAGTGAGTATTGAATATAGAAATATTTGAACCTACTTTTCCCTTGATGGAAAAGTAGTCAAAAGATCAAGGCTTAACCGGCTTCACTGCTCCGGTGAAAGACTTCGCTGAAAAATCCGAAACTCGCTTCGCTCAGACAACGGATTTTTTTAACCGCTTCGTCTTCCCCCTACGCGGACGTTCACCCGCTTAGGCCTTTTCAAGGAAGCTGTGCTTCCTCTTAGGATGGCCGATACCGGTACTTATAGAACAAAAACTTGCGGATTTAACAGGTAGTATCGGCAATCTTAAGAGAACGCAAAGCGTTCTACGAAAGGCCTCATCTGGTGAGCGTAAAGCGAAGCATCCGTAGTGAGCGCCCGGAGGCTGTGCTGTTTGAGCGTAGCGAGTTCACAGACGACAGCGAACGTAGGATGCGGAGTAGCGAAGCGGATGCAGCCTTGAACTTTTGGTTACTTTTCTTTCAAGAGAAAAGTAACATTCAAAACTGATAAGATGTGAAACTCTCAAATAGGATAATAACTAAATAGAAATGTTTAAACAAATCGCTTTACCATACTTCCTCTTGCCGCTTCTCCTGGCCCTACTTTTTATGGGAGGCCTGGTGTACGGTGCCGTTTCCATCCCGCTGGAGAGCGTGATCGATATCCTTCTGGGGAAAGACGTGGGCCGGCCCGCCTGGCAGAATATCATCTTGCAATCCCGTTTCCCGCAGGCGGTTACGGCTTTGCTTGCCGGAGCCTCGCTGGCTACCAGCGGCCTGTTATTGCAGACTCTGTTCCGTAACCCGCTGGCAGGCCCTTCCATCCTGGGGATCAGCGACGGGGCAAACCTGGGAGTCGCGGCCATCATGCTCTATTTCGGCGGGACGCTCAGTATGGTGACGGAGTTGCCCATCAGCGGTTACCTGGCGGTTATTATCGCTGCCTTTGCCGGTGCCGCTTGTATCCTGGGACTGATCATCTGGTTTTCGGCAAAGGTGAAGAGCAATGTCATGCTGCTGATCATCGGTATCATGATCGGTTACCTGGCCTCTTCCCTGATCTCCGTCCTGAATTACTATGCCTCGACGGATAAGGTGCACGCCTTCGTCATGTGGGGCCTCGGCAATTTCTCCGGCGTATCGCTGATGCAACTGCCTTATTTCCTCCTGTTCACGTTGACCGGACTGCTGCTGGCAATCCTCTTGATAAAGCCGTTGAACGCCCTGCTGCTGGGCGAAATGTACGCGGCCAACCTGGGGATCAAGATCAAGCGGACCCGTATTGCCATCCTGTTCTGTACCGGTTTACTGACGGCTACGACGACCGCTTTCTGTGGCCCGATCTCCTTCATCGGACTTGCCGTGCCGCATATCGCCCGTCTGATGCTGGGTTCGTCCAACCATAAGATGCTGGTGCCCGTCACGATGCTTGCCGGTTCCTGTATCGCCCTGTTGTGTAATATACTGATGGTGATGCCCGGAACCAATAATATACTCCCGTTGAATGCCGTAACCCCCATGCTGGGTGCGCCGGTCATTATTTATGTGATTGTGAATCGTAAAAATATCCAATACTTCGACTGATGAATATGCAAGAACCTGTAATAGAAGCCAGCCGCCTCAGTATTGGCTACCTGCTGAAAGGCGGAAAGCGCAAGGTCATCCATGACGACCTGAACCTGCGCCTGCAACCGGGCGAAGTCACCTGCCTTCTCGGACTGAACGGTGCCGGAAAGTCAACGTTGCTGCGCACGCTCTGCGGTTTCCAGCCTCCCTTGAGCGGCGAGATCCGCCTGATGGGAAAACCGTTGTCTTCCTACTCTCAAAGCAACTTTTCACTGACGGTAGGTGTTGTACTGACGGAAAAGACGAATGCGGGCGGCATCACCGTTTACGAACTGGTGTCTTTGGGCCGTCATCCGTACACCGGTTTCTTCGGACAGTTGAAGAAAACCGATAGGGAGATTATCGAACAATCGCTGACGGCAGCCGGCATTGCCCATAAAGCACAAAACTACGTATCCGAACTGAGCGACGGAGAACGGCAGAAGGCCATGATCGCCAAAGCCCTGGCACAACAATGCCCGATCATCCTGCTGGACGAGCCGACAGCATTCCTCGACGTCACCAGCCGGATCGAGACCATGGTGTTGCTGCATAAACTGGCCGTAGAACAACATAAAGCGATTCTGCTCTCCACCCACGACCTCGACCTGGCGATCCAGATGGGCGATTGCCTCTGGCTACAGGAAAAAGGCCGTCCGATGGCGTGCGGTACGCCCGAAGACCTGATCCTGAGCGGCGCCTTCGAGTCTTTCTTCGGAAAAGAAGGGATTGTTTTCGATCCGTCAACCGGAAAACTGAATACGAAGGCACCCGTCGAACCGATAGGAGTGGAGGGCGACTTCCTTGTTTCCTATTGGGTAGGCAATGCTATGATCCGTAACGGCTTCCGTCCTTCGGCAGTGAAAGACGGACAGCTCAATATCAACTGCCTCGACGCCCGTCATCTGTCGCTGACCCTGCCCGGAGGCGAGGTGAAGGTATTATCCGGGGTGGCGGCACTGGTCGAAACGATAAGGCGGCACTGGGCGGGACGGTAAGGGCGGGGTTCGCACCACCCCGGTGGTGCTGACTGCCTCATCGGGATGGTGCTGACTGCCTCATCGGGATGGTGTTGGCTACCTCATCCCGGTGGTGTGAATAGCATCATCCCGATGGTGCACTACCGGAACAACAGGGGGAGCTATATGCTATCCCGTTCCCGTGCTTGACACGGGATCGCAAAGGCATAGACCGTATCCTGTATTTATCATCTGATGCAGTCAGTTTTTCTGCGTCCCCGTGTCAAGCACGGGGACAGGGCTGAACCAGATATAAATTCAAAACAATTTCTAAATAGAACGAAAGTATAACAAGATAAGTGTAGATGAATTATGGCAAATGAAATAATCGGACGGCTGGAGAACGAGAAAGTGAGCCGCCTGCTGTTGCAGTATGCTATCCCGGCGGTGATCGGGACGATGGTAAATGCTTTGTATAATATTGTGGACCGTGTCTTTATCGGTCAGGGAGTCGGTGCGCTGGCTATTGCCGGACTGACGCTGACCTTCCCGATCCTGCTCTTCTTGCAGGCATTCGGTATGCTGGTGGGGGCAGGTGCGGCTACCCGTGTCTCCATCCATCTGGGGCGGAAAGCAAACGAGATGGCGGAAAAGGTCCTGGGAAATGCCTTTACGCTGACATTCATTATTACGATCATCACGGTCGTTCCCTGTATGATCTGGATGGAAGACCTCCTGCTGGCCTTTGGCGGAAGCGAACAAACGATTCCTTATGCCAAAGACTACCTGAATATTGTGGTCCCCGGAACGATCCTGACTTCGCTCAGCTTTGGTTTCAACGCTGTCATGCGTGCATCCGGCTATCCGAAGAAGGCCATGTTTACCATGCTGATCGGAGCGATAGCCAACGTGATACTCGACCCGATCTTTATCTTCTGGCTGGATATGGGTATCCGGGGAGCAGCTATTGCAACGATCATCTCCATGCTGCTCAGTACCCTGTTCGTCATGAACCATTTTATTCAGAAAGACAGCATTGTCCGTTTCCATAAAGGCACTTTCAAACTGGAACGCCATGTGGTATGGAATATCCTGACGATCGGTGTTTCGCCTTTCGCCATGCAGTTGGCGGGCAGCTTGGTTGTCGTTATCCAGAACTACGCCTTGAAACAATATGGCGGCGACCTGGCTTTGGGGGCCAACGGTATCATCACCAGCGTCGGGATGCTTCTGGTGATGTTGATTATCGGTATTGCGCAGGGGATGCAGCCGATTGTCGGTTTCAACTATGGGGCCGGTCAGCATAAGCGTGTGCAGGATACCTTGTGGCTGGTGATTATCACATCGACTGTTATTATGGGGATCGGTTGTCTGTGCAGTGTCCTGTTTCCGGAAATAATAGCCCGGGCCTTTACCAACGACCCCGAACTGATTGAGGTGACGGCAAACGGTTTGCGTATCAGCCTGCTCGTTTTCGTGGTGGTCGGTTCGCAGATCTCCATTAGCCAGTTCTTCCAGAGTATCGGTATTGCCTGGAAAGCGATGTTCCTGAGTCTGAGCCGTCAGTGTCTTTTCCTGATTCCTGCCCTTTTGACATTCCCGCATGTGTGGGGACTGGACGGGGTGTGGTATGCATCACCGTTTTCAGACTTCATTGCGGCCGTAACTGCTTGGGGTTTCCTGTGGTACCATGTTAAAAACATAAAAAGTAAAGGGATAAATTGAACTTACCGGCACGTTATTTGTCTATATATACAAAAAGAGATATATTTGACGTGGATGGCCTGGCTAAGAAAAATGTACATTGATGTTTTAATCCGCGTTATCCGTATCATCCGCGTCAAAAATATCTCAGTATCCGATTAACAATTAAAAAGAATAGAAGTATGAAAAGAGTATTATTATTGCTAGCTGTCCTGCTGTTTAGTGCCGGTTCAGGGACAATGATGGCACAACAGGATAAAGCAGCCGAGAAAGCTGCCAAAAAAGCAGAGAAAGAAGCCCGTAAAGCAGCCGAAGAAGCTGAAAATATGGCATTGTTCGAACAAGCCGTCCAGGCTCTTAACGACAAGGACTTCGTGCTCGAAGCCGATCGTGTGGAATTTAAACGCGGACGTTTTGTTTATGTCACTCCGAGTACCAACTTCGTCTCTATGGATGGCAACCGCGCAACCATCCAGTTGGCATTCAACGGAGCTTATGCAGGTCCTAACGGCATCGGTGGAATCACTGTAGAAGGAAACGCTTCGAATGTGGAAATGAAGACCGATAAGAAAGGCAATATTACTTTCAGTATGATGGTACAAGGCGTAGCCGTTTCGGCAAACGTGACTTTCCGTATGGTGAAAGGTTCCAACAAATGTACGGCCACTGTCAGTCCTAACTTCAACAGCAACCGTATTTCATTCACCGGTACCCTGTATCCGACCGAACAGTCTAACGTGTTTAAGGGACGTTCCATTTAACGTAACAGATAACACAGATAACACAGATCGAGCAGATTGACGCAGATATTTTAATTAATAAATCTGTGTTCATCTGCTCGATCTATGTTATCTGCGTGCTATTTTGTATTTTAAACGATCACTCTGCCTGATTACTTCTTTATCTGGTCTACCGTGTGGAACAGCATGATCTGTAAAACCGGATTGGCATCGTCATCGAGTGTTTCGATCAGTTTTTTCAATTCGGCATCGCCATGTTTACCTTCGGCTTCCTGTAAGGCGTAGACCTGGCGGGTACGTACGGCAACGTTGCTATTCTGTGTTGTGCTCCAGTTGGTGATGTGCGGATAATCGTCCATCAGCGTCCAGTATGAATTGCCCGGATAGTCGGTCATCTTGTAGATCTGGTTGTCTTTCTTGTCATAGATGTAGTAATGCTCGTCGACATACGGCTTATACGAATGGCAACGCAGGATATAGAACATCAGGTAGCGCTCGGTCTCGATCGTCGGATGCACTTGGGCAAAAGTGGTTGGATATTTGCTTTGGTCGATGATACGCGGAATAACCTGCAAGTCTTGCCGGATTTCAAAGATGGTATCATTGCCCAAATTAGCCATAAAGGCCCCTTTAGGGCTCTTTACCAGGCTTCCGTAGGCCAGGCGCCCGTGGCTATCGTGAGGCAGTTGGGTTGGGAAGCGGATCGGTAATTTTTTTACCGTGCTTCCGTCTTCTTTGCGGACGACCGAATAGCGTGGACCTCCCGGATTGTATCTGAAATAATTGAGCAGGAGCGAGTCGTTGAGGATCGTGATCTCTTTCGCTTTGTTGAGGAAGGTACGTTTGAAGTTCCCTTCGAGGTCGTAGACATACGTGCATCCTTTCTTTAGGTTGGCATCCTGAACGAAGATCTCTTTCCGGAGGGTATCGACGGCATAGCTGCTTATATAGCTGTATTCGCCCGGTCCTCCGCCCTTATGGTCGATTTTCCGGACCAGGCTGCCGTCTCTTTTGAATATATAAATAGCCGCTTGCTCTTCTTGTGCGTAGATGAAGTCGTTAGTCAGCAAATATTCGTTGCCCTCGCATGTCCCGATTTGCCTCAGAAGCGTACTGTCGTTGGTCTCCAGTGGTATATACAACGCATCGGAGAGATCGCTCAGGCGGATATTCGTTTCCGGATAATTCTCTTCTACATTAAAAAAGATAGGTTTTTCTCCTTCATACCAGATGGGAGCGGCCGGCTGTATTGTTGTTTCTGCCGTTTCTTCTCCGTTATCCGGTTGTGCGGCGGAATCTTTTTTCGTACCTGAGCAACCGGTTGCCAGGAAAAAAGTAAAAAATAGAAGAGGTAATGTTTTCATGTTGTAGTCTGTTATAAAGTTGGCGTAATATAAGAATAAAGAAGAGTCAGGCAATGCCTATGGCCGTTTTTTATACTTATTCGTCTCGTATATAAAGATATTTTGTAGATTTGTTCTCATTTATTAATTCTATTTATTCAGTAATTATGCAATTATCAATCGACCAAAAAGACATAGACAAATTCATCATGATAGGCGACAAGGTGCTTATCAAGCCGAAGAATCCGCAGAGTCAGACTAAATCAGGCCTTTACCTGCCGCCCACCGTACAGCAGGAGAAGATACAAAGCGGCTATATCATCAAGGTAGGTCCCGGTTTTCCGCTACCTTCGCAGAAGGAAGAGCATGAAGTATGGGAGAAGAAGGAAGACGAAGCCGTCCATTATCTGCCTTTGCAGGCGCACGAAGGCGATCTGGCTGTTTATCTGCAGAATGCCGCCTACGAGATTAAGTTTAACGACGAAAAGTTCCTGATCGTGCCCCATTCGGCGATTTTAATGCTGCTTCGCGACGAAGGATTGTTCGAATAAAGCCTTTTTCTTTGGCAAAATACTAATAGATTCACTTTTTTGATATATTTTTGCAAGCAAATCAACAAAATAAACTATCAACAGTAGCGATTAGAATGAATAAAATTGTAAGTAAAGAACATTTCTCTGCCAATGTCGTGAAGCTGGAAGTGGAGGCTCCTCTGATTGCCCGCTCACGCAAAGCCGGTCACTTTGTGATCGTGAAGGTGGGAGAGAAAGGTGAACGTATCCCTTTAACCATTGCAGGTGCAGATACTCAGAAAGGAACCATCACACTTGTGATTCAGGCTGTAGGCGGTTCATCCAAGAAGATCTGCGATTTGAACGTAGGCGATTATATTACCGACCTGGTAGGTCCGCTGGGACAGGCTACCCATATCGAAAAGGTAGGTACCGTAGTTTGCGCCGGAGGTGGTGTAGGTGTAGCCCCGCTGCTGCCTATCGTTGAGGCTTTTCATAAGGCTGGCAACCGGGTGATCGTTGTTCTGGCGGCTCGTACGAAAGACCTGGTGATTCTGGAAGAACAGATGCGTGCAAACTCAGACGAAGTAATCGTTATGACCGACGACGGCTCATACGGTACCCAGGGACTGGTAACAAACGGCGTAGAAAGTGTCATCAACCGTGAGAAGGTAGACCTTTGTGTAACCATCGGCCCGGCCATCATGATGAAATTCGTTTCAGCCCTTACAAAGAAATATGAGATACCTACTGTCGCTTCGTTGAACACGATCATGGTAGACGGAACCGGCATGTGTGGTGCTTGCCGTATCACGGTAGGCGGAAAGACCAAGTTTGTCTGTGTGGACGGACCGGAGTTCGATGCCCACCAGGTTGATTTCGATGAGATGCTTATGCGTCTGGGTGCTTATAAAGATATTGAAAAGAAATAACCACTGAAACAAATGACAACAGCAGAATTAATTGCAGCCCGCCGTTCCGAACCCTGGAGAGAAGAACTGCGCAAAAGCAAAAAAAATAAAGAACGCACGGATATTCCCCGTGTAGAAATGAATGAACTGGATGCCGAATACCGTAGTCATACCCGCCTGGAAGAGGTGAACCTGGGATTGACGAAGGAACAGGCCATGCAGGAGGCACAACGTTGCCTCGACTGCCCGAATCCGACCTGTATGGAAGGCTGTCCGGTAAGTATCAATATCCCGACGTTTATCAAGAATATCGAACGGGGTGAATTTCTGGAAGCGGCTAGGGTCCTGAAAGAAACCAGTGCCCTGCCTGCCGTTTGCGGCCGTGTATGTCCGCAGGAAAAGCAGTGCGAAAGCAAATGTATCCACTTGAAGATGAAAAAGGCTCCTGTTGCTATCGGTTATCTGGAGCGTTTCGCAGCCGACTACGAACGGGAGAGCGGCAATATCTCCGTACCGGAGGTAGCAGAAAAGAACGGTATCAAGGTCGCCGTAATCGGTTCCGGTCCTGCCGGATTGTCTTTTGCCGGTGATATGGCAAAACGCGGATACGACGTGACGGTGTTCGAGGCGCTGCACGAGATTGGCGGCGTATTGAAATACGGTATTCCCGAATTCCGTTTGCCGAATAAGATTGTAGACGTGGAAATCGAAGGCCTGCGTAAGATGGGAGTGAAGTTCGTCACGAACTGCATCGTCGGAAAGACTATCAGTTATGACGACCTGCATGAAGAAGGCTTCAAAGGCTTCTTTGCAGCCAGCGGTGCCGGTCTGCCTAACTTTATGAATATACCGGGCGAAAACCTGATTGGTGTCATGTCGTCCAACGAATACCTGACACGTGTCAACCTGATGGATGCCGCCAATCCGGAGAGCGATACGCCGGTATTGCAAGGCAAGAAAGTGGCCGTAATCGGTGGTGGTAACACGGCGATGGACTCTGTACGTACAGCCCGCCGCCTGGGAGCCGAACGTGCTATGATTGTTTACCGTCGTAGCGAAGAGGAAATGCCTGCTCGTGTGGAAGAAGTAAAACATGCCAAGGAAGAAGGTGTGGAATTTATGACACTGCATAATCCTATCGAATATATCGGTGATGAAAGGGGACGTGTCAAACAGATGCGTTTGCAGAAGATGGAGCTGGGCGAACCGGATGCTTCCGGACGTCGTCGTCCGGTGGCTATCGAAGGAGCCATCGATACCATTGATGTGGACGAAGTAATCGTCAGCGTTGGTGTTTCTCCTAACCCGCTTATCCCGCGTGCCTTCAGCGGCCTGGAAGTAAGCAAATGGGGAACAATCGTAGTCGACCAGGATACCATGCGTTCCGCTTTGCCGGATGTATATGCTGGAGGCGATATCGTTCGTGGTGGTGCAACCGTAATCCTGGCCATGGGCGACGGTCGTAAGGCTGCTGCCGCGATGGATGCCGGCTTACAAGGAAAATAATCCGTATCTGATAAAGATAAGGCCCGGTCTGATTGCAGGTCGGGCTTTTTTATTGTTTGTGAAAAAAACGTCAAAATAACTGTTATAAGCCGAATTTTAAGCGCTTACATCCGAAATGTTATTGGAATGTTGAATTAATTCTTATATTTCCTCTATAAATAAACAAACGTGAGTTCGAAATAAGTACCATAACCTTCCTCAGAATAACAGTCAAGCCATGTTTAATAACATGTATGTGTAAAAATATAACAAAAAGTTTGTATTAAAGAAAAATAAACCTGTCCTTTGACGAAAAGATTTTAACTATGAAAAACACAAAGAGATAACATTGCCACAGTCTTGACTATGAAATGTATGATCTTTGGGAGGGAGTCTGTATAAGGGTCCCTTTTTTCTTATTATTTTCTGTGTAATAAAAGTTACACTAACCTTATTTCGAACTCCCGTTAAAATAAGATCACTTTGTAGCTGTCCCTACATTTTGTCTATGCAGAGAGTGATAAATAATTTCCTCTTCGAGCTTGTTTGTCTCAGACGCAATTCCTTGCCAGAGCGTGCCTGTATACCAGTTTGCAAAAACGGGGTTTACTCCACCACAAATATAAGGGTCTTGGAACGCTCATTAAGAAGCAACCATTAATTCACAAATGGCATATAAGGTTGCTTTTTAGCTAATAAATTCCAAATAACAACGAGTAGCTTTCGAGCATTTGCCATTAAAGCCTTGTTGTGATTCATTCTCTTTTTCAAGGTATGATATCTGCTATAAAATTTAGATGTTTGAGTCCTGCAGGCTCCCCATGCACATTGTGTAAGCATAACACGTAAATACTTGTTTCCATGTAAAGTCTTTCTTCCTTTGATCTTTCCTGCACTTTGATCATTTCGCGGTCTTAATCCAGCCCAGCCAACTAAAGCTGATGCTGTTAGAAAGGCTTTCATGTCAACACCGATTTCTGCTATGATTCTCATAGCGCTTTCCTCTTTTATCCCAGGAGCTGTTTGAAGGATTTCCAGTTCCTCGGCATAATGTCCCTCGCAAATTATTCGCATTTTCTCTTTACACTCAAGAAGCTGACGATCATAAAGTTCCACTTCTTCCAAACTCATTTTAAGCATGTCTCTGTCTGATGAAGATACAATACCAGTCAAAGACGACTTAATAACCTCATGACAATGTTTATTACGAATACGCTTGTGAACCAACAGAGCTAATACTTCAGAATCAGTTTCACCACAGATTAATGCATTGACCACCTTACGCATGGATTTACAACCAATATCAGAAACATAATTACTCAAACGAATATTGCAACGTTGCAACGTTAGATCGATAGCAGATTCAGCTTGCTGTTTGCGACGAGTCAAATGGAAGATACGACGACTGTACTGACGTAATTCCTGTATTTTTGAATCAGGAATATAACTTCCCTTAATTAGCTCTTTCTGAAGAACAGTCGCAATCCATTGGGCATCTTTAATATCAGTTTTACGACCAGGGAGTTGACGGATGAAATAAGGGTTAACCAATTTAACATCAAAATCGCATTCCAAAATGCGCCAAATAGGAACCCAATAAATACTGGTGCTTTCCATTGCAACTTTACCAACACCATGAGAGACTAAAGTGTCACGAAGGCGATCCAGTTCCGGTGTTAAAGTTCCAAACACATCTTCAATTTTCTCACCGTTTGCTGTGAGAATACACATAAAGACACTATCTTTATGCACATCAAGACCACAAACTCTGTCCATAAGATATAGTTTTTTTGTATTACAACTTTAAAATAACGAAAGTCGGTGGAATAACAGCAGGGAGTGGTCTTTATTTTTATTAGACGCGCTTATAAATCTCAATTTTTATGTAAGTTTGCGTCTAATGGATTATTCAGAAAAGACATATAGAGAGGTAAAGAAGATATTTATACGATAGTTATAAATATTGGTGTGTCTATGAAGGGAGGGCTGTGGTAGAAATGCTATGGCCCTTTTTGTTAAATTGTAAATATGATATTGTTTGCAACTAATTAATAGTTACATTTGCAAAAAGATTAACCAAATGGGGACTAAAGAAAAACTTATAGAACGTTTTAAGGCTTTACCGTCAGATTTCACATTTGATGAATTAGAAAAGTTTTTAAAATGTTTTGGCTATGAAAAATCGAATAAAGGCAAAACGTCTGGTTCGAGGGTGGTTTATAAGAATAAGGATAAACGTCCGATCATGCTGCATAAGCCGCATCCGGGCAATATCATTAAGACATACGCCATGAAGCAGGTATTAAATGATTTGATTGAAGCAGGATTTATTAAATGAAGGAGGCTACGATGAATACATTAACTTATAAAGATTATATCGGCTCTGTTAATTTCAGCGAGAAAGATAATGTCTTCTTTGGAAAGGTAGAAGGCATTAATGCACTTGTGAATTTCGAGGGAGAAAGCGTGAGTGAATTACGGAAGGCTTTTCAAGAGGCTGTAGATGATTATCTGGCATATTGCGAAGAGGAAGGCATTGAGCCTCATAAAAGCTATTCAGGTTCTTTGAATGTGCGTATTTCGCCCGAAATTCATAATAAAATAGCCATGCTGGCTAAACAAGCAGGGATTTCTATAAATGCATTTATAAAAGAAGCATTGGAAAAACAAGTAGCATCTTCGTTCTGACATACGGCCTCGCTTTTAGAGCGGGGCTTTTTTGTTATCTCTTTTTGCAAAATAAAAAGCCCCGATATTGCAAGCAATACCGAGGCCTTTTGGAAGCGAGCGGAAGACGGGACTCGAACCCGCGACCCTAACCTTGGCAAGGTTATGCTCTACCAACTGAGCTACTTCCGCAATTAAATCAAACTGTACTCGAAGCGGGACTTGAACCCGCACAGCCGCAATGGCCAAAGGATTTTAAGTCCTTCGTGTCTACCGATTCCACCATTCGAGCATCCCTTCTCTTAGAGATGAGCGGAAGACGGGACTCGAACCCGCGACCCTAACCTTGGCAAGGTTATGCTCTACCAACTGAGCTACTTCCGCATTGTTTTCGTTTGCGTGTGCAAAGGTAGACGAAATTTTTGTATTTGCAAACATTTGACTAAAAAAATCTCTTTAGAGGATGATTTTTTTAATACCGGATTAATAATTTGTTCCCCTGCTGAGTGACATCGAATCTCGTTAATGCAAATTCTGACGGGCCATCTGACGGAGTTCCAGTACCATACGCTATTTCGTATTTGGTTCCGCACTTGGGGCATTCTGCCCAGCCGGTATTGTCAGCTTTGACCATTGTATTTTTATTTGCTTCGTGAGGACAGCAGAGGTCATAGGCATAATACTTGGTGTTACCGTTGGAATCGAATCCGCTAACCACCAGCACTCCCGAATATCCGAGTTGTGTACCGTAGTTCTGACCGCTGGTAGATGTTATTTCTTTAAAATGAAGAGCACCTACCAGGTCCTTGTCTTTGTAGGTCAAATCCAGTTCCAGATATACCCGTGCATAAGGAACATTCGAGACGTTTACCTTATTGCACGACATCGCCAACAGTACTACCAAACAAAAAAATATTCTTTTCATGTGTTTATGCTAACAGTTCCTTTTCTGCTTCGTTTACTTTACTAAACGAGAAACCGTCAATAATATTTTGCATCAGAGCAGAAATACTATCATTGCATAGATTACCGATACTACCTTCGTGCGTATGGCTGACCGCTTTATTCGGAGTGAATTTGCCCGCTTCTATATTCAGACCGACCTGTTTGTAAGCGTCGCGGAAAGGCACACCCTCCAATACGAGGCGGTTCACCTCTTCTACGCTGAACAACAAGGCATATTTGTCATCTTCCAGAATATGGTCGTTCACCTTCACTTCGCGCATCATGTGTGTTACCATGCGGATACAATCCTTCAGTTCGTCGAAAGCAGGCAGGAACACCTCTTTGATAATCTGCAAATCGCGGAAATAACCCGACGGCAGGTTGTTGCATATTAATGTAATCTGCTGCGGAAGGCCCTGTATCTTGTTGCATTTTGCGCGAGTCAGTTCGAATACGTCCGGATTCTTTTTATGCGGCATGATGCTCGAACCTGTCGTAAACTGGTCCGGCAATTTGATGAATCCAAAGTTCTGGCTGTTGAACATGCAAGCATCGAAGGCCAGTTTTGAAAGCGTTGCGGCAATGCCCGCCATAGCGAAAGCCACCGTACGTTCCATCTTGCCGCGTCCCATCTGTGCATAGACTACGTTGTAGTCCATCGAGTCGAAACCCAGCAGGTCGGTTGTCATCTGGCGATTCAGCGGGAAAGACGAACCGTATCCGGCTGCCGAACCCAGCGGGTTACGGTTGCAAACCTTATAGGCTGCCTGCATCATCTGCAAATCATCCGCCAGGCTCTCGGCATACGCCCCGAACCACAGGCCGAACGATGAAGGCATCGCAATCTGTAAATGCGTATACCCCGGCATCAGCACTTCTTTGTAACGGTTACTCTGGCTGATCAGCACCTCGAACAAGCCGTTCGTCAGTTCTACCAACTCCCGGATTTGTGCACGCGTGTACAGTTTCAAATCCAGCAGCACCTGGTCGTTGCGCGAACGTCCGCTATGTATCTTTTTGCCGATATCGCCCAGGCGGCGTGTCAGCATCAGTTCCACCTGCGAATGGACGTCTTCCACGCCCTCTTCGATCACGAACTCACCGCGGTCGGCCACGGCATAGATGTTTTTCAGCTCCGCCAGCAGAACCGTCAGTTCTTCTTTTGCGAGCAACCCGATGCTTTCCAGCATCGTTATATGAGCCATCGAGCCAAGAACGTCGTATTTAGCCAGGTAAAGGTCCATCTCGCGGTCCTTACCTACGGTAAATGTTTCGACTTCCTTGTCTACCTGTACATTTTTTTCCCAAAGTTTCTGAGCCATAATGCGGAGAATTAATAGGGCAGGGAGGCTATCACTGTTGATATTTTGTCGAGAGCGTCCTGCAACGGTTTTGATACCATCGGTTTGATAAACGGGTTCAGATCGGCGCGTATCGTCATTTTCAATCGCGTATCGGCCTCTTCCACTTGTTTCAGTTGAATCCACAAGAAGAGTGGCACGGGCGAATTGGTTGTAGTAAATTTGATCGTTTTGTTCGGTTCGCGTTCTACGATCTGAAAGGTTATTTTACCTACGGGATCGACAGCGAAACTGCAAGAGTCGCTGTCGAACTCGAAGTCTTTGATTTTATCTTGTGGAATGCGGTCCTTCACCCGTTCCAGGTTGGAAAGGTCGGACAGCATTGCATAGACACGATCCTCGTTATAGGGGATCGTTTTGATCTCACTTACAAATTCTGTCATTCCGGGTCATTTATGATTAAACACCAGGATTCCAGTTTGAGGGATCCTTACGCCATTCTTGGAGGATTGAAATTTCGGATTCGTCGATATAATCCGTGCGTACGGCTTCTTCCAGGACTGCATCGTAATTGCTCAAGGTTGTCAACTGTACTTTTGCATCTTTGAATGCTTCTACAGCAACAGGGAATCCATATGTAAAGATAGCAACCATACCGACCACATCGCAACCGAAATTACGTACTGCTTGTACGGCTTTCAGACTGCTTCCTCCGGTCGATACCAAGTCTTCGATGATGACAACTTTCGAACCCGGTTTCAGTTCACCTTCGATCAGGTTTTCCAGTCCGTGATCTTTTGGGGTAGCACGAATATAAACAAATGGAAGTCCAAGCAAATCGGCTACTAATGCACCCTGTGCAATAGCCCCTGTGGCTACACCTGCGATAGCATCTGCGTTTTCATATTTTTCGCTGATTACGCGTGCCAGTTCCAATTTGATGAAACTACGAACAGCCGGATAAGAAAGCGTCTTTCTGTTATCATTATAAATGGGTGATCTCCAGCCTGAAGCCCAAGTGAACGGATTTGCCGGTTGTAATTTAACGGCTTTAATCTTTAATAATTTTTCTGCAACTAATCTTTCCAGTGTTTTCATACAATCCTACATATATATTTATATCAGTCTGCAAAAGTAGGTAAACAGAATGAGATAACCTTGTAGAACCTGAAAAAAATGAGGGGGTAAAAAGATGTTATTAAAAATAAAAAGGCCACCGGCCAGCCTTCGGGAGGCGTTGACCGGCAGCCTTATCCCTATGGCAGCCGCAGCCGTATCCTAAGGGATGGTTTCAAATACAGGGTGATCCCTTTCCGTGCCAGGCGGAACAGCAGGGCTGGGATAAGTTTTAGTAACGATAGCCGTTTTATCATCTGTTGACGATTTAAAATGAAACAAAAAATTAAGCAAAGCAAGAATGAATTCGATGATTCGTTTGAATTTGGACATGGTCGTTTTAGGATTAAATGAATGATTAAATAATAATCTCAACAATCGCCCGTACCGTCTTCTCCATTTGGATCAGGCTTTGGCGGTAGGTTTCGCGGTCGTCGCCGTTTAGTTCGCTGATATACGGGCTGTAGGCTATCTCGCGGGCATAGGCTTCCGGATTGTTGCTGGCCTGCCAGGCGGTACGGTAGTTGTTGCGGATCAGGCGGGCGAAGTCGAGAAAGGAATTTTCGCGGGTGTCGTACCGGCGGAAATCCAGGGAGTAACTGTCGGTGTTCACCGTTGTTTTGCCACCGTGCCAGTACTGGTTACTGCAACCGTAGGCCGTCAGACCGAAATAGTTGTTGCTGCCTGTTGCCAGTTTGCTCATTCCCCATCCGCTTTCGAAGGCAGCCTGTGCCAGTATCACGGTGGGATTCATGTTGAAAGAGGCTCCCGCAGACACGGCGGCCTGCAGGGAGTTCTTGACGAAGTTGATTTGTTGTGCTGTCATAGTTTTTAATTGAAAATTGAAGATTGAAAATTAAAAATTACTCAATTTCCGGGCGGTCGCTTCCACCTCCGCTTCCGCCGCCTTCCGGTGTTTCCTGCTCTTTGCCGATGCGTTCAAGGCTTACTTTTTCGATCATGGCGCGCAGCTTATCGCCGGGGGTGAAGATGATTTTCGGTTTACGGATCATGTTGGCTTGAAAATCTTTTTCTTCGACTGTTCCGGAACTACCGATCGACAACCGGAAATTACCTAGTCTTCCAAGTTGAACTACTTCGTTGCGGAGTAAAGCTTCTTCCATCGCACGAATCAGGCCGAGAACAACCAGTGCAACGTCGCCATCGCTAGCAGTGGAACGGTCGGCTATCAATTCACAGATGGAGTCGAAATCCATCATTCCGCTCACCGGAGCAGATGCGTAATAACGTTTCGCATCTGCCGTCGCTCCTTGGGTAAGGTCTTTTTTCAAGACCAGTTTGTACTTTACTGACATGCTGTTAAATGTTTAAGGGTTAGTGTAATAAGAACTTGTTTCTGAACTACATTGCAAAGATAATACAGGCTTTCCCCTTCATGGGAGGCTGCGGGATGGTGCGTAATGTTCAGTATGTATTTTTTATTTGATAAATATTCGTCTTTTGCGGAACAACGTATTGATATAATGCTTATATTGTGGTGTGTTAATATTATAATTTATAAATAATTATGGAAGACAAAAAAACAGAAGTTTCTCCCTGGAGGAGAGCCTATGGCGTAACGGAATTCGCCCAACTGTATTTTCCCGGTCACACGCCGGTCGTTGCCTATAAACGTATGTGGGAATGGATACGCACCTCCCGCGGCCTGAAAGCCAAGCCGGAAGCCGCCGGATGGGTAAAATTTCAGAAACTATACACACCAAAACAGGTCGTCGTCCTGGTAGAACACCTGGGCGAACCCTGAAAATGTTTAATTTAATTATAAATCCATGGATTTAGAAAAACGACAAACTGTTGAATGTACGTTGTATTTTTCGGCATTCGACACGCAAACGTTGATGTTAACCACCCTCGAACGCTACATTGCTGACGTCAGAAGCGGAAAACACAAAAAAGCGGTAGAAAAAGTGCAAGCCTATTTAGCTGCCAGTGAAAATGAAAAAGCCGAAGCCGGCAAGAAGAGACTCCCTCTGCTGGTACCCGGCGGAGCGATGGCTGGAGGCCGTAAACTCGAACATATGGTTCGTTACTCCGGTTGCATCTGCTTTGATCTTGATGATGTGTTGTTGCCACCTGAGCAAATTCTCAGCCAGGCTGTGCAACTCGGTTATGTGAAAGCCGGGCATATCAGTCCTTCCCATACGGAAAACAAACTCTTCGTGCTGGTGGACAGCGATCAGGAACATCATCTGCAAGCATTCGAACAGGTGCGGGCGATGATCGAGAACGACCTCTCCGGTGTAACGGTGGATATCTCCGGCAAGGATGCCAACCGCGGTTGCTTTGCCAGCTATGATCCGGATGCTTTTTATAAAGAGGTGGCCGAAGTGGTGCATGTCCCGCAGGAAACGGTGCCGGTGGCGAAAAAGGCTCCGGCTGTCCGTGCGTCGTCCTATCCGGACAATTCGCTGTCCAACTACATTGACAAATTTGAAGCAAACAATCCTTTTGCCGGTGGCGGCCGTCATAGCTTCGTGCTCAAATTGGCTTCGGCCTTGAACAGTGCGGGGTTCGACGAAAATGAAGTGATGGCCGAATGCCTGCGCCGTTATGTGGAACCGGGCTTTGCGGAGAAGGAAATCCGGGGCATCGTCGCAGACGTGTACCGCCGTTATCGCTCGTCGCACGGCAGCAATCCCTGGTGCCCTCCGACGGCTTCCACTGGACAAAAGAGTCTCACGAGTGTCACGAGTCTCACCCCCATTTCTGAAAATCCGACTACAGAGGGTGATTCGCCTCTAGGCTTTGATATTGATCCGGATGAAGTCGGTTTGCCTCACTTCGACAGGGCGGTGATCGACCGTTTTCCCGGACTGCTTTCGGACGTCCTGAAGGTGGCTGCCGACGATCGGGAATACGACCTGATGCTCCTCTCTTCGCTGACCGTGCTCAGTACCATCATGCCGGGTGTCAGCGGCATGTTGAAGAAGCAACTTTACAAGCCTCCTTTTTATACAT
Organism: Parabacteroides sp. ASF519; assembly: GCF_000364265.2. Classification (NCBI taxonomy): domain Bacteria; kingdom Pseudomonadati; phylum Bacteroidota; class Bacteroidia; order Bacteroidales; family Tannerellaceae; genus Parabacteroides; species Parabacteroides sp. ASF519. The sequence goes on from NZ_AQFV02000006.1 coordinate 1,803,718, forward strand.
TAATTATAGGACCTTCCGGAAGCGGTAAGGGATGTATCAATGTTGTCCGTAAGCTGGCCGATCCCTGGCAAGACTACATCTTCGATATTTCGAAAGCGAAGGTGAAGGAATATGAGGAACAAAAAGAATTGTCGGACAATTATAAGGCGCAGGTACGTGCCGCGAAAGGAAAGAAGCCGGTAGGACTTCCTCCGGAAGAGCCGGTGCCGGTCTGTCAGAAACGTTTGCATATGAGTGGTTACACGACAACGGCGCGTATGATCGAGCAGTTGGATGTGAACAGTCCTTATGCTTCGTTTTTGTACGAGACAGAACTCGAATCGGTAAACAATACGATTATGCAGGACTTCGGAGGGTATAGCTATGTGTTGAACCAGGCTTTCCAACATGAACGGATCGGCTGTTCATCGAAAACCAACGGGACTTCTTTTATTGAGTTCCCCGAATTGGGTTTTCTGGCAACGGGCACCCCTGGCATGTTGTTGAAGCTGATCCCTTCGACCGAGAGCGGCCTTTATAGCCGTCTGCTGATTTACCGTATAACCGGCCGTGCCGACTATCAACCGCTTACATCGGTCGACGATACGATGTGCAGCGTGCGTTATTTTGAAAGGCTGGGGCAACGGGTACTTGATATGGCGGTGCATCTGGAGAAGTCTCCGACCTTCGTTGTCTTTTCTGATAAGCAGCGTAAAAGGCTTGACCGTTACTTTGAACGTGAATATAATAATGTACGCGTATTCGGGAACGATGATGTTGCTTCGGTTGTGTTGCGCCATCGCTTGATTATCTTCCGTATAGCGATGACACTGACGGGAATCCGCAAGGGTGAAACGAAGAGTACGGCGGAAGAAATCGAGATTTTGGATGACGATTTCGATATCGCTTTCCATATCGGGACCCGCTGCCTGAGTCATTCGTTGCTGGTGAGCACGTCGTTGAAGCATAGCGATACGAATCAGCGTCATAAGCTGCCGGATGCACAGGTCGACCTGTTCGATGTGATGCCGGATGAGTTTAAGACGTCGGATATAATCGATGAGGCCGGTGTCCGGGGAATTAGCCGTTCGAGTGTGTTCCGTATGTTGAAAAAAGCACAGGAATACAGCCTTGTCGTTTTAGTATCAACCGGTTACTATCGCAAGACAGAAAAAGGCAAAAATGTCAAAAAATGAAAAATGGGGGTGAGACTCGTGACACTCGTGAGACTCATTAACATTTCACCGACCTAAAACGACCTTTTTTGAAACGGATAGTTATCGCCCCGAAAACGAGTAGGCATCGGACTTCTGACGGATAAGCACCCGTTGGAAGGGTATTGAAGAAAACAGTTTATTCTACTGGGTTCGAAAAGTGCTTGTAAATTATGATTATTAATAGTTAGAGAAGTAGAAAAGACTGACTAAAAAAAAGGTTCCTTTTTTCTCGCCAGCAAAATTACGACATTCTTTTGAACCTCCAATCTTTTTCCAAATATTTTTTTCTTTTCTATATCCTTTCTTATCAATACAATAACGAAGTTAGTACAAAATTCATCCTTTTTTATACGAAAGCAAAAGAAGAGAAAAAACGTGACTAGAAAAAAGGAACGTTTAAACTCGTCATTTAACAATTTGTGACATTTTGGCGTGTCCTCTGGATAGACTTTTATAACACTATTATTAATATTAAATTTTAGAAGTATGAACAAAAAGTTTTCTACTTTGCTTGTCGGCGCATTGCTGACATCTAGTGTTGGAGCTTTCGCTACATCTACAATTAGAACAGTAGGTCATAACATTGACTTGCGTCCTAATGAGACGATGAGCGTTGCGCCTACAAAAACAATTACAAAATTTGAAAACAAGCTGTATCAGTTGTCTGATGGTAACGGTAATGTCCTGGTTCAGGAACGTAACCTGACAACTGGTGAATTGACAATGAAGTTGGTTGCTGCAGCTGATGCTCCAATCAATGCTTCTTTGTGGACAATCACGGCTATTGAAGATGCTCGTAGCGGTTATATCTTTAATTATGTGAATAAAGAAACCAACATGCCTCTGTCTATTGATGTTGCTAAAACGTTGAAAGCGACTGCTGTTCAGGCAACTGCAGATTTGGCATCTGCTAACGCTTCTGTTGTAGAGGGTTGTCTGGAAAATTGGGCATGGTATACGACAGACGATAACGGAACTACTGCTTTTCCGGTATCAAAAGTATATTCTTATTTTACAGCTGACTCTATCGCTGTTCTGCAGAAGAAAGCTGACGGTACAATCGTTACTGTAAAGTATTCTAAAGCTGTTGCCGGTACTAATGCTTCTTCTGTTACTGATGCTATCACGATTCAGCCGGTTGAAGCTGCTGCAATCGTTTTGACAGCTAACGACCTGAACAGAAAAGTCGATTTCAAGTATGAATTGGCTGATGCTGCAGCTGCAATGGGCGTTGTTGCTAGCGATACATTCTCAATCGCTTCTTCAACAGTTCCTACTACTGCAAGTGAATTCCTGAATAACAAATTCATGGCTGAAGCTGTAGGTACAGATATTACTAATGCTACAGGTTATACTGCAGATAAATTGGGTATCACTGCTACTAACAAGATGGAAGATTATGTATATCTGAAAACTACTGATAACAAATATCTGTATGTTTCTGAAAATTTCTATCCTTCCAGTTCTAAATTCCTGAAGTTGGCATTGAGCACAGGTAAATTAGCAACCGCTCCTGCCGTTACAGGTATGACGGATGCTACTTGGAAAGCTCGTTCTGCTTTCAAGGTAACTTACTATCCTTCTGTTGATAGTTTGGTATTCGAACCACTGAATGCTTTGAGCGCAAATCCGGCAAACAATGCTTGGTTGAATGGTGACTATGCTTTCAACTCTGTAAACAATAAGTTGTCTGCATTCTTTAATGCTGCTGCTACTGCTGCAACTGACTTGCAGGATTATACAAACATTGGTCAGGTAGTTGTTCGTATTGGTAATTTGACTCCGACAGAATCAGTTATCACTGCTTACAATACAGAAGTAACAGGTACTTACAATGCTGTAACTAACCCGGGTTCTCTGTTGACTAAGTTCACTTACGCAGACAGAAAATTTGCTTATCTGCAGCGTGCAACTTTGCCTGCTGGTTTGTATTTCATTAAGAATGCAACTACCGCTAAAAACTTGGTTTGTAACTTCGAAGGTACAATGATGTACGACGCTGTTGAAAAATACGAAGGTGGTGAGGTTGCTCAGAATTACAATGATATGCCTGCTACTATGTGGGTAGTTAATACTACGGGTTGTACAACAGTTGATGTTAAGAACCGTGAATATGGTGCTAATGCAACTGCATTTGCTGCTGATCCATTCGCAGGTCAATTGTATGTAGATGCTGATGGTAAATATTATACAATCAACAAGAATTACACAGGCATTGCTGCTAAAAATCAGGAATTGAATAATCTTGAATCTTATGCAATCGATGCTGTTACTGACAACGATGCTTTGACTAGCGAACATCATGGTTATCAGAACCTGACTAAGCTGAATATCTCTAAATACAATTTGGCTTATAACTTGTTTGTAAACAAGGATTTGTTCCTGGATGTAACAGCAGATAAGAATTTTGCTCCGTCTGATGACAATAGCGCTTATTTCGAAGCTGAAGCAGTTACTGCTGCAACAGATGTTAAGTTTGGTGCCGGTGTTGGTGTAGCTAATCTGCCTCAATTGGTGAGAACTGCTTATACATTGAAAGTATACGATACTAACCTGATCGACAACGATAAATATTATGTATATTTGGTTGAAGAAACAGGCGAAAACCCATACTATCAGGCTATGACAGAAGCTGAAGCTATCGAAAAATCTGCTACTGCATCCGTTCGTAAAGGTGTATTCTATCTGAAAGCTGATCAGGTGAAGGGTAGTGACAAATACTATGTATTGATCGACATCAACGAAGCTGGTATCAAAACAGCTGGCTTGTCATTAGCTACAGATAATGGTAACGTACAGGCTCATTGCATCGACGCTGTAGGCCGTATGAGTTATTTGAATCTTGACAACATCGCTTCTGAAAGAGCTTCTGCTTTCCACGTAACATCTACTCCTGTTGCTCTGTATCGTACAATTGCTGATGCAAAGACAGCTAAGATCTTCCGTCAGAGAGGTACTGCTAAAGAATATCTGTTTGAAGATTCTAACAATCAGGTAGGTGCTCCTAACTATGTAAAAGACTTTGGTTATCTGGGTCTGACTGCAGAAGGTATTGCTCCGGCAGGTAAAGGTTCAACAACTGCTATGTACGTTAAATATGTAAAAGCATCTGACGAAATCATGCCTCAGTATTTGTTTGCTGTTGATACTGTAACTGTAAAAGATGGTAAATGGTGTGCTACCGACGAACATGGATATATCCAGGAAGGTGATGCTCATAGCGACCATACTGTTCCTTATATCGGTTATCTGGCAGGTAGATTCCTGGTTAATCTGACTGACTCTATCGAAGGAAAAGATGCTATGCTTCACAATGCTGACAAGTTCAAATATTCAGGTTACGATCGTCTTGGTTTCGTAGAAGCTATCTGCCGTGTAGAAGGTGGTGTTGAATATCTGTATATCCTGAAAGGTGGCAACACTTTGGAAAGCATTCAGGCTAAATATGGCGTAGTTGATCCTGCAACATTTGATGATGCAACTGTATTCGATAAGAAAACATTGGATGGCAAACATGCTAACTATGCATTCTCTTTGCGTCTGATCAACGAAGAAGCTGAAAAAGACTTCCTGATCGAGTCTAAGGGTGAAGGTTCTGCTATTGGTTCATTCAAGGGTGCTTGGGTTAAAGTTCAGAACTCTTGCCCGGTATTGGCTAAGTTCACTACAACTGGCTCTGACCATGAAGATGAAACTGGTACTATTGAAGAGTTGATTAACAACGCTCAGATATTCAATATCGAAGATGGTCTTGACGAAGTTGCAACAGATAACGAAACTATTAATTCAGTTTCAACTGTAGCAGTAGTAGCTGGAAACGGTGAAGTAATCGTTAAGGGTGCTGAAGGCAAGAAGGTTACTATTACTAACGTTCTTGGTCAGACAGTTGCAAACACAGTTATCACTTCAAATGAAGCTGCAATCTCTACTCCTGCAGGTGTAGTTGTAGTAGCTGTAGAAGGCGAAGCTGCTGTAAAAGCAATCGTTAAATAAGAAATTATTTATAATCAATAAATTTTAAATTGACTGCGCGGTCCCGTTAGGAACCAATTACCCCGCGAGGGCGAACAAGCGGTCAGTATTAATACTAAAGTAATGAAATAAAGTTCTTCTGTTCTACCTCTGTGAAGAGTGAAAACAGACACAAACAAAGCCCGACGGAACGATCCGCCGGGCTTTCGTTGGTTAATAAACTTACTTTGTAACTTTAAAAGCGACGTTAATTATTCTATTCCGAAATAAAAGCATTATCTTTGCACCATAATATAGATTATGCTATGGCTAAACCAATTAAAGAAACTCCGGTTTTGACAGGGAAAGATGCTAAACATTTTTCTGAAAAGATTGCCAATATAAAACCAGAGTCTAAAGAGGAAAAGGAAGCTGCAAAAAATGCTTTCGAGAAATTCAAGGCCATTGCTTCATTTACTTTGTAGAAGATGGCTTTTGAAGATTTTAATTTTATACCGCTAAAGGTAGATACAGAGATAAAACCGTTTAAGTGCAAGGATGAGGACTTAAACGGTTTTTTATTGGATGATGCCCGAAAATATTTGGTCGACCTGATGGCGGTAACCTATTTGCTAGAAGATTTATCTACAAATAAAACTGTTGCTTATTTCAGTTTATTGAATGATAAAATATCGTCTGATCCGGAACAAAACTCAGTATGGAATAAGTTGAGCCGACGCATACCTAATCCTAAAAGGCGAAAACATTATCCAGCGGTAAAGATTGGACGATTGGCAGTGTCCCTTGAATATGCGCAACAAGGTTTGGGAAAAGATATTATACGTTTTATCAAATATTTATTCACTCATGGGAATCGGACGGGGTGTCGGTTTATTACAGTGGATGCATATAAGGATGCTATTGTTTTCTATCAAAAGTCAGGTTTTGATTTTATTACTGAGAAGGATAAGAGTGACGAAACTCGTTTAATGTTTTATGATTTAAAGCGTTTTGTGAGCGAGTAGCCATTTTTTACGCCATCGCTATCGCCAGCACGCTCACCCGTACTCCAGGGATCGTCAGCAGTGCTTCGGCACATGCTCCGATGGTCGATCCGGTGGTGATGACATCGTCGATAAGGAGGATGTGTTTTCCTGCCAGGACTTCGCGGTCGACGACAGAGAAAATATTCTGCATATTCAGCCAACGGTCGTAAGTCTGTTTGTGCGTCTGTGTTTCTGTCTCTTTTGTGCGTCGGAGGCTGGTGGTGTCGATCGGGAGTTTCAAAAGGGTGTTGAGGCCGCGGGCGATCCATTCGGACTGGTTGTAGCCGCGCTGTTTTCGCTTCTTGGGATGGAGCGGGACGGGGAGGAGAAGGTCCGGGCGGTCTGACAGGATCGCTTTTTGATACCTCAGGCCGGCCATACGTCCCAGACGGAAACCGATCTCACGGTTGTCGTGGTATTTCAGGGAATGGATAAGCTGTTGCACATGGCCGCCTTTTTCGTAATGCAGGAAAGCGGCTGCATGGTAAACCGGGACTTTTCCGCCGAACAGGTAGGTGGCGGGGTTCTCTTCCAGAAAATTGTGTCCTGTACGGGGCAGGTCGCAAAGACATTTCAGGCAGATATGCTCTTCCCCTCCGACGAGAGGCGTCTGGCACAGCATGCAGAGCTTAGGAAAAAAGAGGTGCAGCAGGTCATTAAAAATCTTCCTCATAATCGTTCCCGTTGAATAATTGTTTCAGACAACGGGATGCTTCCCGGCTTTCAAAGCCACGGCCGGCAGCAAAACGGAGGAGTTTGATGTAGATATCCCGTTCGTCCTTGCCTTTGGTCGATTTCTTTTTCGCCTTCAGCAATGATTGGAGGATATCGGCATATTCTTTTTCGTCTATCCCTTCCAGCGCTTCCGAACGGATGGGGGCAGGGATATTCCTTTTTTGAAGTTCGTATGCGATTTTGATGCGTCCCCATTTGTTGAAGCGCAGTTTGTCGTTCACGAAATAACGGGCGAAACGATGTTCGTCGATGAATTTTTCCTGGAGCAGACGTGCAATGATTCGCTCGCCTTCCTCTTGGGAGAGGCCGGCGGCTTTAATCTTTTTTTGTACATCCTGGATGCAGCGTTCGGCAGTCGAGCAGTAAGCGGCTGCGCGGCGTAGCATTTCGGGTTCGGTTATCTGTTCCATGTTTGTGCCTTTACGAAGCGGTCTTTACCCGATAGGTCCTGTATCAGTTCCACATTCTTGAATTCCATCATGCGCAGCATATTTACCACGGCTTCGCCCATCTGTGCGTTGATCTCGAAATAGAGGTAGCCTTTCTTTTTCAGTTTCTGTTCGGCAAAGCGGGCGATGTTATTGTAAAACAACAACGGGTTGTCGTCGGGTACGAACAGTGCTAGCGAAGGTTCGTAATCGAGCACGTTTTTCTCCATTTCCGCTTTTTCCTTCTCCATGACATAGGGAGGGTTGCTGACGATGACATCGAATTCATCTTCTATGGAATCAGCCGTTTTGGATGGCTGGAGAATATCTTTTTCGTAGAAAGTCAACTGTACGCGGTTGATCCCGGCATTTCTTTTGGCTATTTTCAATGCCTCCGGAGAGATATCGAGTGCTGAAACCTGTGCTTTCTTCAGTAATCTCCTTAAAGTAATGGCAATGCAGCCGCTACCGGTACCTACGTCCAGGATGTCAATACTCTTTTTAGCATAATCGTGTACGATCAATTCCACCAATTCTTCCGTTTCCGGACGGGGGATCAGCACTGACGGGTTCACTAGAAACTCAAATCCGTAAAAGTCTGTTTTACCGAAAATATATTGGATCGGCTCATATTTTACCAATCGTTCTACGATATTATAAATCTGTGTCTTCTCCGTCTCAGATAATTCTTTATCTTTGCAAAGTAAGAATTGGTGCGGCTGAATATCGCAAACGCGTTCCATTATCAAACGAATGAATGCTTTAATTTCACTTGGCGGATAATAATCTTTGAGCGTATTTTGTATATAGGCGACAGTCCCAGTCATATCAATTTAATTTTAATGCAAAAGTAATGCAAAAACCATTTATAAGCAAAGAAAATGGTCGAGGTTGAGAATAAATATATGGCTCGTTGTATTTCACTAGCCCGTGGCGGAGCGGGCAATGTGGCACCGAATCCGATGGTTGGAGCCGTGATCGTGCATCAGGGTAAAATTATCGGAGAAGGCTATCACCGGAAATATGGCGAAGCGCATGCCGAGGTGAATGCAATCGCTTCGGTTCGTGATGAGTCTTTGTTGAAAGAGGCTACGATATACGTTAGTCTGGAACCCTGTTCGCACTATGGGAAGACACCTCCCTGTGCGGAGTTGATTATAAAAAAACGGATACCGCGTGTGGTGATCGGGTGTCTGGATCCGTTTCCGGAAGTGTCGGGAAGAGGGGTACGGATGCTGCGTGAAGCAGGTGTGGAAGTGGTAACCGGTGTGATGGAAAAGGAAGCCTGGGAGTTGAACCGGGTGTTTATGACTTTTCAGGAAAAGCGGCGGCCTTACATTTATTTGAAATGGGCGCAGAGTGCGGACGGTTTTATGGATCGTGGGCGGACGGATAATACCTCACCGGCTGTCGTATTGTCTTCACCGGAGACGATGCGCAGGGTGCATTCTTTGCGGGCGAATGTGGCGGCTATCATGGTCGGGACACAGACGGCTTTTCTGGATAACCCTTCTCTAACGGTACGGCATTGGGCTGGAAACTCACCTGTCAGGGTGGTGCTCGACCGGACTTTACGTATTCCCTCGCATTATCATTTGTTTGACGGTACGGTGAAAACACTGGTCTTTACCGCTGGAAAAGCGGAAAACCGGGAGAATGTGGAGTACGTCACCCTCGATTTTTCACAGCCAGTCTTGCCGCAGGTGATGCACGAATTGTATATCCGTAAATTAAATTCGTTGATGGTGGAAGGAGGAGCTGTGCTTCTTGAGCATTTTCTGGAGGAGAATTTATGGGATCAGATATTTGTTGAAACAGCCCCTGTCAATCTGGAATCGGGTGTAAAAGCGCCGGATCTGAACAGGGTGGCATCTTTGTCGTTAACGGACGTGAAAAAAGTTCAGAACCACGTAATCACTGTTTTTTCACGGAAAAATCAGTGAGCGAAGTAGTTTAACGGAACTAAAATATTATAAATATTAGCCGATATTGGGAATAAAGCAAAAAATGTTTCTACTTTTGTGGCTTTATATGCAACAAACTTATTTTTGGATGAAAAATAGAATAGTACTATTTGTAGCGGGATGTATTGCATTGTTTCTGTCTTCTTGTCTGAATTCAGACGATCAGGAGTATGAGATACCTAAGGATTGTCAGATAACGGCATTCTCTGTGGATCATGATTCAATCCTGGGTGGAAAGTTAGATACAGTGAAGTTTGTGATCGATCAGGTAAACGGACGTATTTTTAACCCGGACTCCCTGCCGTTTGGCACAGAGATCGAGAAAGTTGTTTGTACAGTGTCTGTAGCAACGGGCACCTATACTATCGAAGTGACTCAGGATGCTTTGCCTGACTCTACTTTTTACTGGAATAGGGAAGACTCTTTGGATTTCTCCAAACCCGTTAAATTTGTGACTGCCGCATACGACGGTATTACAAAGAAAACGTATATCGCTCAGGTAAATGTTCATCAGATGGTGCCTGATTCCATGAGTTGGGAACTGTATGATTCTAGCGTTTTAGGATTCCCGGTGAAAGAACAAAAAGTGGTTACATGGGGGGAAGAGAATAATGAATATTATTATATGTACGCACAGGGAACTGATGCAAGCAAAGGATATTCATTATACAGTTCTTCTGTTTCCGATGCAAAAAGCTGGACGGAAATGACATTGAACGGTCTGCCGGCTGGTGAGGTTCGTCTTTCTCAGATGACTGAGTATGATGACGCTTTATTTGTGCCTACAACCAAAGGGGCGCTCTATTGCTCTGTTAACGGACAGGACTGGACGCTTGTAGATCAAACACCGTCTGTAAATGCATTGTTGGGAGCAATTAATAACGAAATAGGTTTAGGCCAGACTTCGTTCCTGTCTGCAATCGTAGAAGAGAACGGTACACGGAGCTTTGCTTTTATGGATAAGGATATGAAATGGACAACCGGTGATGTTGTTCCTGATGAATTCCCAGTAAGTGGTTTTGGTTCTTTGGCTTCTTATTCAAGTAGTAGCAAGCAAAACAGTTTGACTGTGGTTGCCGGAAAAGACAAGAACGGTAAATTGCAGAATTCAGCCTGGGGCACCATGAATGGTAAACAGTGGGTTTTGCTGACCGATATAGAATCTGATTATTTCGATAAGAGAGAAGGTGTAATGCTTTCTGCTTATGATGATAAGTTCTGCCTGATAGGTGGTATCGGTGAATCGAATAAAGCGTTTAAAGATATTTATTTCTCCATAGACAGGGGTGTGACATGGACATTGTCGGACACGCTGACTGTGATGCCGGAAGATTATAAAGCGAGAGGTTTTGCTTCCGTTTTAGTGGATAAAGAGAATTTTATGCTAATTTTCGGCGGTAAAGAGAATAATAATGCAAATGATCTGGACCAGATCTGGAAAGGCCGTATAAACCGTTTAGGTTTTAAGGATTGAGAAAGTTCGTGGAGGAAAGTATAATTTTAGGAAGAATTTAGCGTTAGAAAAAGAGGTGTAGAACATAACAGCATTGCATATGACTTCAACTTTTTTTCAACGGATTCTTATACTGATACTGATGGCCGGCTCATTTACCGGTCTCCACGCACAGGAATATAAATATGAAATAGGCGGAATGGCCGGTGGCGCTTTCTATATGGGAGATGCCAACAAGAATGCTTTCTTTAAAGGAATGAATCCGGCAGTGGGAGCAGTATTCCGTTATAATGCCAACTTCAGATGGGCTTTCAAAGGCAATCTGATGTGGGGACAGGTTTCAGGCAGCACGGAAGGACTGGAAAATGTTTTTCCGGACAATGCGCAGGCATCGTTCAGCCGTAGCCTGGTAGAACTGGGCGGACAGATGGAGTTTAACTTCTTTCCGTACAGTGATAAATTTGCTTATGCAGGGGCGAAGCGCTTCACTCCTTATGTATTCCTGGGATTAGGAATTACATACGGAACAGGTAATGAAGCGTTTTTCGGACCGAATATCCCGTTAGGGGTAGGCGTAAAGTATAAGATCAAGAACAGGATTAACCTGGGATGCGAGTTCTCGTTCCGTAAATTGTTCGGAGATAAATTCGATGTTACGAACGGGGATAATGCAATACTGGATAATCCGTATCAGATAAGTGGCAGTTTCTTGAAGAACAAAGATTGGTATTCATTTTTACTGCTATCTGTTACCTGGGACTTTGGTCCGCGTAACAGGCCATGTAATAGTATAAACAGCAACAGTACGTTTAGATACTGAGAAACACTATGTCATTGATAGAGGAAATAGACAAAGATCGCTTGCCGCAACATGTGGCGATTATTATGGATGGAAACGGACGTTGGGCCAAAGCGCAAGGGAAAGACCGGAGCTATGGACACCAGGAGGGCGTTGTTTCCGTGCGTAGAGTGGTAGAGGCGGCAACGACGATTGGACTGAAGTACCTGACAGTGTACACATTTTCGACAGAAAACTGGAACCGGCCTGAAGCGGAGGTGAAGGCGTTGATGAGTCTGCTTGTCTCCGCCATCCATCGCGAAACTCCGGATCTGATGAAAAATAATGTACGTCTGATGGCGATCGGTAATTTGGACCGTCTGCCGGAGGATGCGCATGCAACGTTGCTGGATTGTATAAAACAAACTTCTGCCAATACGGGAACTACCCTGGTATTGGCTCTTAGTTATTCTTCCCGCTGGGAAATAACAGAAGCTGTCAGACAGCTCGCCGTTCAAGTACTGGAAAAGAAAATAAACCCCAACGATATAACCGAGACAGTGGTCTCGGACCACCTGACGACCAAAGGCATTCCCGATCCGGATCTGCTGATTCGAACCGGAGGAGAAAAACGCATCAGTAACTTTCTGCTGTGGCAATGTTCGTATGCGGAGTTCTACTTTACCGATGTTTTTTGGCCGGCATTCAGAGAAGAAGAGTTGTATGAAGCTATATTGTATTACCAGCAACGTGAACGCCGTTTCGGTAAGACAAGTGAGCAATTAATCTTATAAACAATAGCTGTTATATGTACAAAAGAATAGTGCTGTTTTTTATTTTCCTAGGTTTTGCCTGCGGAGCATTTGCCCAGGAAAGTGACACTACCCAGGTTGAAGTATCGGCAGAAGTGCCGGTCATTAATTATTCGTCGACGCCGAAGCGGTATAAGATTGCCGATATTAAGGTGACGGGTATTAAGAATTATGATGATTTCGTGTTAATCGGTTTCTCCGGATTATCGGTAGGTGACGTGGTCACTATCCCCGACGCCGGAGGTGAGATTACAACAGCGGTAAAGCGTTTTTGGAAACACGGATTGTTCTCGGATGTAAAAATCCTGGCAACCAAGATTGAAGGTGACCAAGTCTGGCTGGAAATTCAGTTGAAACAACGTCCCCGTATATCGGAAGTAAATTATCATGGTATCAAGAAAGGAGAGAGGGAAGACCTTGAAGCCAAGTTGGGTTTGAAGAAAGGTTTTCAGGTAACTCCCAACCTGATGGACCGTGCAAAGATCGTTATTCAGAAGTTCTTTGACGGCAAAGGTTTTAAGAATGTAGACGTTGATATTGTACAGCGTGACGATTTGTCGAAAGAAGGCGAGGTGATCGTTGATATTAATATCGATAAGAACGAAAAGACAAAGATCCACCGTATTTACTTCGAAGGTAATGAAGCGCTATCAGCAAGGGACCTGAAGAAGGCGATGAAGAAGACGAATGAAAAGTTCAGTCTTCCGAACGACTGGAAAACCAGTATCCTGGAAGCATTCAGTACAAAGAAGTTTACTACTGAAGAATACGAGAATGATAAAAATAATATTATCGCTAAGTACAACGAACACGGTTATCGTGATGCAGTGCTGCTATCGGACAGTGTTGTCAACTTTAATGAAAAGAAAGTCGACATCTACCTGAAGGTTGAAGAAGGTGATAAATATTATCTGAAAGATATCCGTTTCGTGGGTAATACGCAGTATGCATCTGACTTTTTGGAATCAATCCTGGGAATGAAACCGGGAGAGGTGTATAACCAGAAGAAGTTGAATGAACGTTTGACGACAGACGAAGATGCGGTTTCCAATGTGTATTATAATAATGGTTATATCTTCTTCAGTGCCGACCCGGTAGAAGTGGATGTGGATAACGACTCTATCTCTTTGGAAGTACGTATCCAGGAAGGCCCGCAGGCTACCATCAACCGTGTAATCATTAATGGTAACGACCGTTTGTATGAAGATATCGTACGTCGTGAGCTTCGTACCAAGCCAGGTATGTTGTTCAGCCGTGAAGACTTGATGCGTTCCGTTCGTGAAATTGCCCAGATGGGACATTTCGATCCGGAAAATATGGAGCCGAAGCCGATACCTGATCCGGAGAACGGAACAGTGGATATCCAATATAACCTGACATCGAAGGCGAACGACCAGATTGAGTTCTCGGCCGGTTGGGGACAAACAGGTGTGATCGGTAAGTTGAGTCTGAAGTTTACGAACTTCTCCATGAAGAACTTCCTGAATCCGAAAACTTATAAAGGTATTATCCCGCAGGGTGAAGGCCAGACATTGACATTGAGTGGACAAACTAACGGTCGCTACTATCAGGCTTATAGTATTTCATTTATGGACCCGTGGTTCGGCGGAAGACGTCCGAATACTCTTTCTGTAAGTGCTTATTTCTCCAAACAGACTGATATCAGTAGTAACTACTATAATAACAGCATGTCGAATTATTACGGTGGCTATCCTTATTATGGAAATAGCATGTATGGCGGTTACTACGGTAACTATGGCGGTTATTATAATAATAACTATGAATTGGCATACGACCCGGATAAATCGATTATGATGTTCGGTCTTTCTGCCGGTTATGGTAAGCGTCTGAACTGGCCGGATGACTACTTCCAGTTTATGGCTACATTGAATTATCAGATGTATATCATGCATGACTGGGCATACTTCCTGGTGCAGAACGGTACTTGCCACAATGTAAACCTGGAATTGATGTTGCAGCGTAACTCTATCGACAACCCGTTGTATACTCGTAGCGGTTCGCAGTTCTCTATGTCAGTCAGTGCTACTCCTCCTTATTCTTTATGGGACGGAAAGGACTATGCTAATATGTCGGACGATAATCCTGATAAGTTTAAGTTTATCGAGTATCATAAATGGAAGTTCAAAGCAAAGATCTTCTCTCCGTTGGCTCCGAGAGCGATCAAACGTACACCGGTATTGATGACACGTGTTGAATACGGATTCCTGGGATCTTATAATAAGCACAAACGTTCTCCGTTTGAAACATTCTATATGGGGGGTGACGGTATGAGCGGATACTCCAGTACGTATGCAACTGAAACGATTGGTTTGAGAGGTTACGAAAACGGTAGTATTGCCGGTAATGGTGGATATAACTCTTATGGTTATGCTTACTCTCGTCTGGCAATGGAATTACGTTATCCGTTCCTGTTGGAACCGTCTTCTACGATTTACGGTCTTGTATTTGCTGAAGCAGGTAATGCATGGCGAGATTTGAAGAGCTTTAATCCGTTTGACTTGAAACGTTCTGCCGGTGTTGGTGTACGTATCTTCTTGCCGATGATCGGTTTGATGGGTATCGACTGGGCGTATGGTTTCGACAAGGTGGATGGTGCTCGTAGTGCAGGTGGAAGCAACTTCCACTTCATCATCGGACAGGAGTTCTAATAATAAACAATGGATTAATTTAAAATTAACAATTCATCGTCAAGCGTTAACCATAATTCGTTGGAACAAAGTAAACCCTCTGCTATATTTGCAGTCAGAGAGTGAAACTATAAAAAGAAAGCGTATGAAGAAGATTATTGTTTTGAGTTGTATGATGCTCCTTTGCTCTTTTGCCGGTATGGCACAAAAGTTTGCCTTGATAGATATGGAGTATATACTAAAAAATATTCCGGCTTATGAGATGACGAACGAACAGCTGAGCCAGGTATCGAAGAAGTGGCAGAATGAGGTGGAAGCTATCCAGCAGGAAGCACAAAACATGTATAAGACCTATCAGAGTGATTTGGTATTCCTTTCTGCCGAGATGAAAACGAAGCGTGAAGAGGAGATAGTGAAGAAGGAACAGGAAGCACAGGACCTGAAACGTCAGTATTTCGGACCGGAAGGCGAGTTGTACAAGAAGCGTGAAAGCTTGATGAAACCTATCCAGGATGAAATCTATAATGCCGTAAAGGAGATTTCGGAAGACAAGGGGTATCAACTCGTTGTTGACCGTGCTTCGGCGATGAGTATTATTTTTGCTTCTCCGAAGATAGATATCAGCAATGAAGTGCTGTTAAAGTTAGGATATTCAAAATAAATGCTTACATTTGTGCGCTTTATGCACAAAATAACATGATTGATTAATAACAATAATATTTTATAGAAAATGAAGAAACTGATTATTTTTTTGTTGATGATCCTCCCGTTAGGAGTTTTTGCTCAGGAAGCAAAGGTGGCAATTGTTAATTCGCAGGAAATTATGATGGCTATGCCGGAAATAGCAGCTATGCAGGAAACAATGAAGCAGATGAATGACAAATATGCGGGTGAGATGAAGACGATGGAGGATGAATTCCAAAAGAAATATACAGATTATATCGCTCAGCAGGATTCAATGACTGAAAATATCAAACTGAGAAGAACACAGGAATTGGAAGATATTCGTCAGCGTGTTGAAAACTTTACACAGGTTGCACAACAGGATATGAATAAAAAACAGCAGGAATTGTTGGCTCCGATCCAGGATAAGCTTAGAAATGCTATCAAAGCTGTAGGTGATGAAAAAGGCTATGCTTATATCATCGATAACAATCCTGGTATCGTTCTTTATACCGGCAATGCTGCAATCGATGCTACTCCGTTGGTAAAAGCTAAATTAGGTTTGAAATAATAGATTCTAATTAGAGATATAACAAAGGATGCCTTTCTATGGAGGGCATCCTTTGTTGTATTATATAAAGAAGGAAGAAATATGTTTTCACAAAAAGCAGGACCTATCGGGATTTTTGATTCTGGCTATGGTGGATTGACAGTCTTTGATAAGATCCGCCAGGCAATGCCTGAGTATGACTATATTTATCTGGGCGATAATGCACGTACACCTTATGGACCACGTTCATTTGAGGTGGTTTACCGTTTCACCCGCCAGGCCGTAATGAAATTGTTTTCCGAGGGGTGTCAGTTGGTGATTCTGGCGTGTAATACGGCATCGGCGAAAGCCTTGCGTACCATTCAGCAGCGTGATCTGCCGGACTGGGATCCGGCCCGCCGTGTGTTGGGAGTTATTCGTCCGACGGTGGAAATGATGGATCAGGTCAGCACTACAAAACATATAGGTATTCTGGGGACAGCCGGAACAATATCTTCACACTCCTATTTACTGGAGATAGAGAAAATGTTTCCTCATATCACTGTGACGGGAGAGTCCTGTCCGATGTGGGTTCCATTAGTTGAGAACAATGAGTTCGATTCTCCCGGAGCGGATTATTTTGTACAAAAACATCTGGATCATATTCTGTCGGTCGATCCCCGGATAGATACACTGGTACTGGGATGCACGCATTATCCGCTTTTAATCGGCAAAATCAGACAGTATTTGCCGCAGGGGATAACCGTCTTTGCGCAGGGAGAATACGTGGCAGATAGCCTGAAAGACTATCTAAACAGGCATCCGGAAATGGACTGCCGGCTTACGCGTGGCGGAGAATGCCGTTTCCTGACTACAGAGTCTGCCGCGAAATTCTCGGAGGCAGCCTCAGTCTTCCTGAATGATCCGATAGAAGTGGAGCAGATATCTATTGATTAAAAAAGAATCCGATGAAGTGGCCGAAGCATATATTCCTGTTAGCGGTACTGTTTGTTTGTGCCTGTGCCGATGCGGAAGAACTGGATACCTATCTGCGCAATAAAGGACTGGTCGATATCTCTGCACAGGATTCTTCCATTCGTGTACAACTGGTTTATGCAACTCCCGATAATTTTATGGGGGAAGCAGTTTATTCCGGAATCACGCGTGCCTGGCTTCATCCGGATGCCGCCGGGAAACTTATCGCGGCTCAACGGCTATTGAAAAAAGAAAATCCCGACCTTACGTTGGTTGTTTATGATGCGGCCCGCCCAATGTCCGTACAACGTAAAATGTGGGCACTTGTTCGCGGAACCGATAAGGTGAATTATGTCAGCAATCCGGCTAACGGCGGCGGATTGCATAATTATGGAATGGCAGTAGATGTAACTATCCTTGATAAAACAGGCGCTCCCCTTCCTATGGGAACGCCATTCGATTTCTTTGGCGAAGAGGCTCATACGAATAATGAAGAGGCTTTATTGGATGCCGGGAAAATAGATCGCACAGCCTATGATAACCGACGTTTGCTTCGCCGGATCATGAGAAATGCCGGGTTCCGCATCATTCCTTATGAATGGTGGCATTTCAATGCTTGCAGCCGGGCAGAAGCCCGGCAAAGCTATCCTGTTTTGGATTAGTTGATATTCTTACCGAAAGGAGTCAGGGCAAGGGCTGCCATCTTGAAATGTTGTCTTCCCCAGGGGATACCGATGATGGTGATACACAGCAGTAACCCGAATCCCAGGTGTGTCAGGCAGATCCAGAAACCTCCGAGTATGATCCATAGAATGTTCATGATAATGCAGAGGCAACCTCCGGAATTGCCATTATCCGTAACCGTGCTACCAAAAGGCCACAAAGCCAGCAGAGCCAGTTTCAATGTCTGTAGTCCGAATGGAATGCCGATGATCGTAACCATCAGCAGGAGGCTTGAGACCAGATATTCAATACTGGTGATCAGTCCGCCGAATATTAACCAGATGATATTACCTAAAAATTTCATACTTGCGTGATTTATAGTTCCTACAAATGTAGCATAATTCTACTTAAAAGCAATAGTTATCGGAGCTGAAACCGATAGGCATCGCTTCATCTGCGGGTAGGCATCCGTTTGAAACCTTCCTGACCGGATATTTATTCCGTTATCAGAAGTGTATCGGCAACTTCTATATGCCGTGTTTGCATGCTGTCCAATTCGGCAAGTACCTGTTGTTTTACGATAGCAAAACTGTCGCGGAATTCCGCTTTGACAGGCAATGAAGGAGGTGCCTCCATGTTCAGGGGATTTATCGGCTGGCCGTTTTTGTGTACACGGAAATCGAGATGAGGACCAGTCGAGAGACCGGTAGAACCCACATAAGCGATCACTTCACCTTGCTGCACATGGCTGCCCACCTGTATGCCTTTGGCAAACTTGCTGAGATGCATATAAGTGGTGGTATATACGGAGTTGTGTTTTACTTTCAGGAAATTTCCGCCGCCATTCTGGTATCCTTTGGCAATAACGGTTCCGGCTCCGATGCTTTTAACCGGGGTACCGACCGGTGCTGCATAATCAACCCCGTGGTGAGCACGATAGCGTTTCAAAATCGGATGGAAACGGGCATTCGTAAAGCGTGACGTGATACGGAAGATATCCAGCGGGGCTTTCAGGAATGCTTTACGCAAACTGTTCCCGTCCTGGTCGAAGTATTCGAATACGCTGTCCTGGGTAAAGGGGATGGCAACAAAGTCTTTTCCCTGATGAGTAAAAATTGCTCCCTGGATACCGCTTATATTCAGTGCAGTTGTGTCGTCGATATAAGCAATATCATAGAGGACACGGAAAGAATCCCCCTCTTTTACATCATAAAAGTCTATTTGCCAGGCAAAGACATCGGCTATATTGATTGCCAACAACGGGTTTACGCCTTTCGATTGTAATACGTTCCATAAGGAGGAATTGATTGTTCCTTCTACGTACTGGCGTTTTAAAGTAATAGGCTTGTTAAACTCGTAGGCACTGATCGTATCGCCGGTAAAGTCGATCACTGCGTAATCGGTTTTCGATTTGGCAAAAGCAATGTAGCGTATCTGTGCAGTGCTGTCTTGCATGGAGAAGGTATAATAATGCATGCCCGCCTGTAGCTTTGTAGGGTCCAGAACTTCTTTGGACGATCTGCTGATACTGTCAGCCATTAAGGCAGAGAAACCGAGGTTAGAGAAGATTGCAGCCGGATTATCACCGTTTTTCATCTTATACTCTTTCAGGTCGAGTGTATCGATGCAGATACCGTATTGATATACGCGTTGGA
This sequence comes from Parabacteroides sp. ASF519, assembly GCF_000364265.2. Lineage (NCBI taxonomy): Bacteria > Pseudomonadati > Bacteroidota > Bacteroidia > Bacteroidales > Tannerellaceae > Parabacteroides > Parabacteroides sp. ASF519. The sequence continues at coordinate 1,823,214 of NZ_AQFV02000006.1, forward strand.
GGCTGTCGATCCATTCGCTGTCAACTTCTTCTTCGCATTGTTTAGGGGTGTTTTTGCAGGAGATACCTACTATGAACAGTAAAATCAAAATAGGTGCAATGCCTGATCTCTTCATTATATCCTCATTTATAGTTTGTTCGTCGGGTGCAAACTTACGGAAAATAATGTAAAGCATCAGGCGCATGGAAGTAGCGTAGAAGGGAAGATTTGTTAATATTGACTAAATTGAATATCTTTGGGGAACAATTTGGACGGATTTGGCGTCTTATCCTTGTAAGTGATATAACAAATAGTATAGATTATGAAAAGAGTGATTTTTTATGTATTGATGCTCCCGATGGTACTTGGGATGATGATTTCTTGTTCTGAAGCCAAAACAGACGCAAAGAAACTGGAAGGTAAATGGAATGTGGTGGAAGTAAAAGGTGAAAAGATTCTGAAAGAAGGACTGCCCTATATGGAATTCGATATGGCTCAGAATAAATTGCATGGCAATGCCGGTTGTAATATGTTCAATACAACCATTACATTAGATGCCAACGATGTATCTTCGATCACTATTGCACCGGGTGCTGCTACAATGATGGCTTGTCCGGACATGGCAACGGAAGATGCGATCATGAAAGCGATGGGTGATGTGAAAGCGGTTAAAGCCGGTAATTCTGAAAGCGAAATGGCCCTGGTAGACCAGGACGGCAACGTATTGCTTGTTTTATCTAAAAATTAAACCGTATGAAGAAGTATTTATATCTCTGCCTGGCAGTTGTGGGGATAGCCGTATTTGCTTCCTGTAAATCACAAAAAGCTGTGGTGGCTTCCTATTCAGACCTGGATGGCGAATGGAGTGTAGTGGAACTGAACGGTAAGAAACTTGATCCGGCAGACAGCAAACAGCTTATTGTCATTGATGTTGCCCGTAACCATTTGTCGGGGAATGCCGGTTGTAACCGGATGAACGGCAATATCGAATATTCGGAAGCCCGGAAGAACATCATTAAATTTCCGCAAGTCGCCACAACGCGCATGGCATGTCCTGATCTGAAAGGCGAGCAGGAGTTTCTGGAAGCTCTGAATAAAGTAGTTCGTTTTGAGGCGGAAGGAAATGTAAAACCCGTGAATACGATTGCTTTTTACGGGACCGATAATGGAAAGCTGATGGTTATCGAAAAGAAATAAATAAGTAATTTCATAAAAAAGGAGAGGTGGCCCTGTTGAAGGAGGCCACCTCTTTGGTTTAGAGATTGAACATTCCTGTTTGTTGTTGTTTACTTCGCCAATAGTATAAAACCAGTATGTTCTTAAAACCACCAATGTTTCTTCTTTTATTTTTCAATAGCAAAGGCGTGATTGCAAAGCTGTACTACTTGTTCGATAGAATTGAAATCAACTTTGCTTTCATCGATGTATTTCTTTAGTTCTTCTTTTTGTTTAGGAAATAGTTTCAGGAATTGTTTCTCTGTAGAGAATCGTTTTAGCCGTTTGTTTTTTTCGATATAGAATTGATATTCTAATTTGGTTATGACAGTGTTTTTTGTATCGTCTCCTGTTCCATAAACCATATTGGAATAGCTATCAACAGAAGCTGTCTCTGTTTTCCCTCCAAATGTTAAGTCTTTTTTTATTCGTTTTTGACCTGAATATTGAACCAAAATTCGTGGGTCTGATTGTATTACTTCTGCTGCTTCATTCTTGTTTACTAATATGAATATCCGTTCTCCAATCTTTATGGATACAATCATTTCAGGGTCTGCAAATTCTTTTATCTCATTATCCTTGTCGATGAATTGGAACATGTTTTTCAGAAGATCGTAGTTTGACTGTACTTGAAAAACTCTTCCATCTTTATAATAAATATAAGAATCAGTAAATTCAGGAAACAAATAGTTGGAATGAACTCCTTGTGCCCAACAGATAAGTGAATTACAACAAATAAGGAATAGAAAAATAATCGATTTCATATTATTAGGATCAAGAGTGATGATAAGAAAGTTACAAGAAGAGAGTTCCAGATGGTTTTACCATCCGGATCCCTCCTTTTCTTGTAATTAATGATTTAAATGGAACCTGAGGTCCATTTATATGCTTCTTCCGAAGTTGCAGGCAACACATGTACTTGAATTTCATACAGGCGTTTGTATTCCGGAGCTCCGTCTGGACGAATAGCAGTGTTTGTCACTAAGTATTGACGTGGTTGTGTAAAATCGCCCGGTGTACCTAACTTGGGTGCTCCGTTAACCGGATCAACTCTACATGCTCCTTGATCGTCAAGAATAAATTCTAATACCATTTCGTTTATTTTCACTGGCATAATGACACTACGGAACATGCCATCTTGTACTTCTTCATAATAAGCTGTTGGTTTCACACTTTCAGAGTCGAATGCCGATTTAACAAACAAGTGACCTTTGTTGGGTGTTATGTATTCAACTTTGTCTAATGTGAAAACATGAATGATATGTTTTTTTCCTTCCGGGGCAGAACTGTCATCAACAATTTCTTTTGTGTTATTGACTTTCATTGTTTCACCAGCAGCTAATGTCTTGTTCAATATTGTCATCGGTGCTCCGGTATTGTTAGTATATTCAATACCGTTCTCGATAGCATCCATAACAGAACGAGCGAGATAATTTTCCAACCATTGCCCTTTTCCGTCATTATGGTTGACTTGCCATACTTTGTTTACGAAAAGTTCACGCGGACGGTTTCTAACCATGGCTCCAGCTAATTCAAGATTTGAATAAACTGATTCGGGCACTTCATCCCAAACAATGCCGCTTTGGCAGCTGGTAAGGGTTGTTATACCAAATATAAAGGCAAATAATAAATTCTTTATTTTCATAATTTCTTTTGTATATATTATTGATAACTTCTGTTTTCCCATCCAGGATTTTGAACAAAATTACCGTTTACATCCAATGTTGTGCGAGCAAAAGGTAATTTATAGTATACAGCATCATTAAATTTACGTTCATAATAAACCACATTACCACTTAGTGAAGTGATCGGACGGATATCGAAATGAGGAGTGAAGTATTTAGGGTCATCTTTGGATGCCAAATAACCATTGTCTTCTACTTCTGTGCTTTCAACACCTTTGCGGAAAATAAACATACCTTTGGATGATTTGTTTAACTCTTCAATGGTTGTTTTACCTTCTGATTCACCCCATCTCAACAAATCGAAGTAACGGAATCCGGGAACTTCGAATGCAAACTCGATACGGCGTTGCAATTTGTATTCTTCCCACAGATTGTGGCCAACTGCCGATTCATCAAAGTTATCCAAACCTGCACGATTGCGGATTTGATTAACTGCATCGCGAACTTCGTTTTCTTTGCCTCCCAGTTTATAGGCAGCTTCTGCATAGTTTAGCAGTGCTTCTGCGTAACGAACTTGGAAATAAGAAAGCGCAGATTGTGTGTAATTGACTGTTCCGTCCTCATTAAAACGACCTACAGTGTATTTTGTAGGATAATAGCTTGTTACAGTTGATTGTGCACGTCCTGTAACAGCTAACTTTTCAGAGTTTCTGAATTCGGTGTGAAGTGCGCTATATTTTTCCGAACGAGTTGGTTCCGATAAGTCAATCCATGTGCGAACTAAATAACGGAGTTCGTTTCTGTTGGCAAAATAACTACTGTCGTAAACGATTGTTGCATAAAAACGTTTGTCGCGGTCAGTATACATTTGGAGGTAGTTTTCGCTTTCAGCAGCCCATTCTCCGTTTGCATTTTTGGCAACACCCATTTCTTTTGCTTGAGTTGTTTTCCACCATTGCATCCATTTGCCGGTTACTTTATCTTTTTGGTAGTAGCAGTCAACCAAATCCTGTGTAGGGTATGAACCACCGCGATCGCCACCCCAATTAGGAGAAAAGTCGGTAGTTGCACCATACATGCGTCCTTCCGGATGTGATTGTTTCATCGGGCTGAATTCAGCTCTGTTTGCTTCGTTAAACATGACCGGCCAAATAGCTTCAACCGATTGGTGTCCGCTGGATGTATTGAACAGATTGCTATAATCTGGATCTAGTTGATATTTACCGATCACAGATTTTGCAGCGTCATAAGCCTGCTGATAGTAATGGTTTGCATTTTTTGAGAATTTGTAAAGCGTTTTACTTTCAGCAGATCCTGAGAGCTTATCATAAAGACCCTTTGCTGAAGCTTCGGCAGCACAGGCAGCTGCTAATGCCGAACGCGATTTTAATACTTGTACGGCCGACTCGTTTATCAATCCTAAAGCGGGTGCGGCAGTTGTCTGCTTGAAGTATTCCAACGCTTTGTCATAATCTGATAAAATCTGATCGAATACCTCTTCGCGGCTGTTTTGCGGCAGCATGGTCTCATCGAAAATGGTCATCGACTGAGTGACAATCGGCATGATACCCCAATATCTTTCCATGTCGGCATAAAATAGTCCACGGAAAGCATAGCTTTCTGCTAATAGTTGAGCGCGTTCAGAATCAGTTATGTTTGGAACTTCTGGGATACGTTCGATAGCCAAGTTCGCTTGACGGATATTTTTATAACCGGCATCCCAAGGTGCACCGATTAAACCAGTGACACTGTTAAGCTCATCGTATTCTCTGTTGTTGAAGCTATATTGGCGGAACGTATTTTGATCGCGGTCGATATTACCACAAGCATTGTCGGACCATTGTTCGGCTTGGAATGCTTGGTTGGCGCCGGCCGGACTCCACAAATAAAATTGATTGACAAAAGTGCGGGTCAGTTGGGCATTTGACCAGAATTGTTCTTCGCCTACTTTGTTAGTCGGTTCTATACCCAACGGATCACAGCTGGAGAGACAAACCGCAGCGCATAAGGCTAATATATTTAATTTCTTCATTTTGTTTTTGTTCTAATTGTATTACAATGTTAATGTAGCACTCAATGTGAATGAGCGTTGAGTCGGATAGCTACCCAATTTATTGCCACCCCAAATAGAGTTGGCTGGTAGATATTCCGGGTCTGTCATGTTACTGAATGGGTTGCTTTTCTTAACCCAAGTACAAACGTTGTTTGCAATGAAGTTTACACTTAATCCCTTAATATAATCTACGTTCTTAAGAACGCGACGTTTCAAATCATAGCTAACACTGATGTTCTTTAATTTCAGGTATGAAGCATCGTATCCCCATACGTCTACATAGTTATATCCCCATCCGTAGCTGGAATTGGTTGGCAACGGAAGTTTATTGGTAATAGGGTTACTCGGCGTATAAGATTCCTGGAACAAGTATTTACCATAGTTCCAGTAATAATCCTGTTGTGAACGGGCCGGAGATGTAACGTCACCGGAAACACTTGTTGCTCCCTGAAGGAATATTTCGAAACTGAAATCTTTCCATCCTGCTCCTAATGTGATACCATACAACGTCTGAGGAGTTGTTCCTCCACCTGTATTATATGCATAGTCGGCAATACCTAACACACCATCACCGTTGCGGTCGTCCATGCGGAATGTACCGACTGTGTGATTACGTTTGAAATGCAGATACGAGTTATACATATCATCGTAAGAAGTGAAAATACCATTTGTCTGCCATGAGATGTTATAAGTTTCAGCATGAGCATTTACACCCAAATCGTTTAGGTTGGCATAGTAATAATCTGTACTTTTATCTGCATGTCTTACTGTAACTTCTTCCCAATGTGTATAGTTTGCACCGACTCTATAGGTGAAGTCACCGATACGGTCGTTCCAGTTTAAAGAAAATTCCACACCACCTTTATGGGTTGTTACGTAAGGGGCATTCATTTTCGGAGTATTAGGCAAACCTAAGATCGGAGTATAGGTCAATTCCGGGTTCATGTCAATTTCATCACCCTTGTTTAGGTATAGATAGGTGTCGAATGATCCGGACAAACGGTCTTTCAAGAAACTGAAATCAACACCACCACTGATTTGTTGTGATTCACCCCAAGTCAGATTACTAGACACGTTGGTTTCGGTCCAAGCTGTACTAGCTCCCATGTTTTCCCCTAACAGAATGGTTTTAGACAAACCATATTGGTTCATGTAGCTGAATGGTTTTGACAATTCGTTACCTACAATACCGTAGCCGGCACGAATCTTGAATGAGTTGATTAAGTCAGTGTTCAGAATGTCTTTGATGAAGGTTTCCTCTGTAAGCATCCAACCTGCAGATGCTGCATAGAAGAATCCCCAACGTTTATCCGGATGGTAACACAATGACCCGTTATAGTTGGCACTCAATTGTAACATATACTTGCTGTCGTAATCGTAAGTGACACGACCAACCAGAGACGCAGAGCCCCATAAGCCTTCGTCACCATTCATAGAGTCCATGGTCGATCCACCGTTTATCTGCGTGTTGTAGATGGCAGGATAACCATACTTTTTAGCCATTGTCGAATTGGTTCTTCTCTTTTGGCTGGTATAGTTGAGCATCGCGCTCAGGTTATGTTTACCGAATGAACGAACGTAGTCGGCCTGGACAATACCAGTTGTCAATGAATAATTATTCCAGGTTTGAGACAATTTGGCATTATTCGGGTTGTAGCTGTTTTCCTGAGTTGAATATGGAGCACTGTACACACCTATTTGCGGGTGTTCGAATGTCTTGTTCATGGAATTACTGTAGTTGAAGTTGACACTTGTACTAACAGATAATCCTTCTATCCAGGGCAAACTCCATTTTAAACCGATGTTACTTTGCAAACGATAGTCATCTGTGTTATTGAAACCTGTTCGTAAACGAGCATCTAAACTATTATTCCTTTCTAAACCGGTTGTCCAGTTTCGAGGGATCTTGTTCATTTCATTGTCCTCAATCAAGACGTTGTTGAAAATGTTATCTCCTCCGTACGGTTTTTTGTTCTTAGCCATTACGCCATTTAAATTCAATGTGAATTTCAAACTTTTGTCTTTCAACAAATAGGCGTCGGTGTTGACAATGGCGTTATACTGCTCGTAATTGTAGGAATCGCTGATACCGGATTGGTTCATGTATCCCAAACTTGAATAGTATCTAACTCTTTCGCTACCACCTCTTACACTCACATTGGTTTGCGACATAGGTTGAACATGATCAAACCAATCCCATGGATCATAGTTACCATAGTAGTTTTCAATGTCTCCGCCTTGTGTTTTAAATGGGTTAAAATAGTCGTTTATTTCATCTAGTGTATATCCTAAACCGTATTTTTGATTCACCATGTCGGTGATTTCTTGACGGCCGTATCCCTGAGAAGAAAGGTGGTACATATAATATTTGGACATTTCCGTTGCATTGTATGCGGGACTTTCAGCCATGCTGGCAGCATACAATTCGTTTTTCTTGTTCACATAGTCCCAAGTACTCATGGGCTTAAACTTATAGGAAGGTGTCATCATGGTCATCTTTTGGCTTACTGATATTTCCAGCATACCTTCTTGTCCTTTTTTGGTAGTTACTACCACAACACCGTCTTTTGCACGTGGACCGTATACAGCAGTAGCAGATGCGTCCTTCAAGATACTCATAGAAGCAATATCATCTGGGCGCAGGCGGTTGAAGAATACTTCACCCTGTTCCGTTTCCATTACAACATCATCGATTACATACAAGATTTGGCTACCGCCACGGATCCAAATTTTGGAAGTTTCACCCGGAGCACCTGAACGTGCCTGTGTGATGATACCAGATACACGTCCACCTAATCCGTCACTAGGAGAGGTTACTGGTAATTTAGCGATTGATTCGACTTTTACGTTAACGGCTGCTGCTGTCAAAGTTTTTGTTTTTTGAACACCGGCAAAACCTGTTACTACAACTTCATCTAGTGCTTGGGAGTCTTCCTGAAGTTTGATGTTTAAGTTAGGATTCCCTGTGTACTTGACTTCTTGAGTAGTGTAACCTACAAACGAAATTTGGATAGTTGCTCCATTTTTGACATCTTCCAAAACAACTTTACCATCTAAATCGGTAACATTACCATTTGTTGTGCCTTTTACAACTACGGATGCTCCGGTGACAGGGCCGAAATCATCCTCTACAATAACCGTCACTTTCCCATTTTGTTGGGTGATGTTTACGCTTGGTCTAATGGGAAGGGTATCGGCAAGCATACTCGCAGGTGAGCATGTCATTCCGGCCAACAATAATAGACCAATTGGCTTGAAGTTTTTCAACATAATTGATTTAGTTTATTTGTTAATTTAACAAGTTCTAGAAGAACTATGGTTGAAGGTACATTTCTATATTACAATAATAAAATTGGAAAAATGCTCTATATATTTTCTCATTTATATAAACGGAGTTTTATAAAAGAAATCAAATAAAGCGATGCATTTTTTTGTTATTTTAATTTAATATGTAATTTGTAACCTAAAAGAACCATAGTTCTTCTAGAACAATGGTTGTATAGCCCCCGTTAGTGGTATTAAATCGAGTGTTTATTTAAATTTTATTTATCAGAGGTACGATTTTAGGGAAAGAAAAGGAAAAGACAGATTCCTATGGGTGCATTTTAACAATGCCCATTCTAAGGTCGTTATAATGCCCATCCAAGTTACCTTATAATGCCCATTCAAGCAACCTAACAATGGGCATTGTTAAAATGACTGTTCCAGTCTTTGGATTTATATCCATTTCGTAATTGACAAGTGCAGGTGTGAAGGTGGTGAAGACAGTGAGGGGTGTTTTGTAAACTTTCTAAATGTATAAATAAAATATGTGGTCTCTTTAAAGAGAGGTCATATTTTATTTATTTTCTCGCGAAGTTTACAATGGGGGGGTAAAAAACTTCACATCTGTCACATCCATATCCATTTTGTAAAGAAAAAACAGTAACGACTTCTCCAATTGGTTTGAAGGGTGGGATTCTTTTATCTCCTCTTTGATAGTAATGTTACCGGGGATATTTCATACGGGTAGGCACATTCGTTTTCATTTTTTTTACCTGGTTGTATTATTCTATAATACAGTGGATTGTAGCAAAGAAAGAGTGAGGGGTGATAAAATTGCTTTATGTCGGTAGAAACGGCATTTGGTCGAAAAAGAATAGTTCTTGACCCGTTTTCTTTCGGCCGAGAGCGTTTTTGGGTACGGTTTCCTTTGTTTTGTGTTTTTTTTTGTTTTATATTTAAAGCGATTAAAAAAACAGGAGCTAAATTATGATAACATCCATCCCGTATCAAACTCAAAGAAAGTTCCTTTTGCCTGGCTGCATCAGTGGCAGGTAAGTGGAGTGATGCAGCTTGTGGACCACGTATTGTTTAATCGTTAATACATTATTATTGTGAAGGCAAGATTTTTTAGTTTGGTATTATTAACCGTATCGATGTTGGTTGGTTGTACAGAAGTGAATGATCCGGTCTTGGATCAGGAGGTTAATCAGAATGAAGAAAACATAGCTCAGTTGAAAGCGATGGCAGAGGAAGCCGGGTGGATAGTTTCGCCTAAAGTCTTAGAGAGCGCAAGAACTACTCCTTTGACAAAGGTTGAAATTGCACAGCTTCAAGAAGATTTGGATATTTATTCACAATTTCCACAAACCGAAGAAAAACGACAAATGGAAGTAATACCGTTTGGTAATTTATATGTATTTTCTCCTGTGTTTTTACCTAGAGTTATGACTAGGGCTGTATCAAGTGGGTCATTGTTGGTATATGCTACTTTTGGAAGTTGTTGGTCAAATGTTTGTAATCAAATACCTATAAAAGTTTATTATGATTTGGATGAAAAGGGCAATGTTGTTTATGCTTTTGGAGGTACGGAATATAGTATAAATGGTGGAGGTCCTATACGTTGTTTTTGTAATGGAGCGACTTATTACTCAACTCTTTATTATAAATGTGAATGGGGAAATACTATTTTTTTGAAATTATGGATAAGTCGGTATAAAGAGTATAATATTGGTTATAGTAGAATTTATTTGTATTCTGAAGGAAATGTTGATATAAAAACTGGTAATTCTCATTTTGAAACACATGAAATATCAAAAAGTGAATTACCTCCAGAAATCTTTAATCCGTAATTATAAAATTAATAGGCTTGTAAAATTTGTGGTGATATATTAAAAACTGTATTAAGAAACGTGGAATACGCTGACAGAGTGCAGAATAACGCAGACAATATGATTTTTAATAAAATAGTCTATGTAACTCTGCGGATTCCGCGTTGTCTGCGTCCGGTAATAGTTATTTTGCCCCCCATATATAAAGAACAATATAAAACACCAAGGTTATGAACAGATATATCCTTTATCTCTTGTTGTCTGTCGTAATGACAGTCTTTGCACAAGCACAACTCTTTCCTGATACAGTAGCGGGGCGTTTGTGGCAACAGACCTGTTTGTTTCCGAATGAAAAGATCCATTTACATACCGATCGTTCATTGTATATGGGAGGTGATACGCTTTGGTTTCGTGCTTATTTGGTGAATGCGTTGGATAATAAACCGGAAAAGACGAGCCGGTATGTGTATGCCGAATTGGTCAATCCGTTCGGGAATGTTGTGAATCGTGTGAAAATCAGACAGGATACGGATAGTTTGTATTATGGCTATTTGCCATTGGATATTGATTTACCAGGTGGTGAATATACGATTCGGGCATATACCCGTTATATGGAGAATAGTGGAGAGTCATTCTTTTTCCGGAAACCGGTCCGGGTCGTTCAGGCGTTAGGTAAATCAGTTAAAGCCGAAGTTGATTTCAGTGGTAAAGCGGGGCAAAAACAGGTTAAAGGTGTTGTGGGCTTAAAGAATATGACATCCCGGCAAATGATTAAACTGGAAAATGTCTCGTTCTTTGATGAAAAAGGCAAGATTGACTACTGGACAGAAGATGGGCAATGCCATTTCAAGATCACTCCGGACGACTATAAACAGAAAGTTGTCAAGTTGGAAGCTGCCAACTTTCAGCAGTTTCTGCCTGTGGATCTACCGGAAGCTGATTATCATGTAGACTTCTTACCCGAAGGAGGTAATCTGCCTGCCGGTGTTTTGTCGAAGATGGCGTTCAAGGCACTGAATAGTTTGGGGCAGTCGGAAGAGGTGTCCGGTATCGTGAAAGATGAGTCCGGCAACGTAGTCTGTAAATTCCAAACAACCCATGCCGGTATGGGGGCTTTTAATTGGATACCGGAAGCGGGAAAGAAATATTATGCCGAGTGTACTTCGGAAGCCGGTGTCACCCGTCGTTTTGATTTGCCGGTAGCCCATCAGGATGTGGTTTCTTTGAATGTGATAGAAAATAGGGGGGCTTATGTTGTTTTCCATTCGAGGCGGGCAGTCTTTGAATGAAACCACCCGGCCATTTACTCTTTTGGTTCATGAACGGGGGCTTCCTCTTTTGGCGCGGGAAATAGATGTGGAAAAGCCGGTACGCATTAAGCAAGAGGGGATTGCCTCTGGCGTGTTGCATTTTGTCTTGCTTTCTTCGGCAGGGAACATCCTCTGTGAACGGTTGGCGTTTGTAAAGAATGATGACCAGGCTTGCCTTTTGCTTCGTCCGGATAAAGGAACGTACGGCTGGCGGGAGAAGGTAAACCTGTCTGTCGCCTTGCAAGATGTGTCGGGGAATCCGTTAACCGGAAGTTTTTCGGTGTCAGTGACTGATACCAAGGATCTATTGCCGGATTCTACCTATACGATTTATACTTCCTTATTGTTGACTTCTGAGTTGAAAGGGTATATCGAAGAGCCGGGGTGGTATTTCTATTCGGATGAACCTTTCAGGAGGGAGGGTTTGGATTTGCTGATGTTGACGCAAGGCTGGAGGAGTTACCGGTTGGAGCAAGCACTAGTTACCGATTACCAAACACCGGCGATTGCTCCGGAGTTATATCAGCGTCTCACCGGTGATGTGAAACGATTGGTAGGAAATAAGGTCGTGAAAGGAGCGAAAGTGACGGTGAACATACCGGATCAGGGGGTACTGGAAGAGGTGAAGACGGACGAAGAGGGATGTTTTGACTTCAGTCCGTTTGAATTTCCTGATAGTACGCTTTATAGTGTACATGCCGTTTCTCCCAAAGGAAGTTCTAATGTGTTATTGTCTCTTTCTCCGGAAGAATATCCGGCAGTTGAACAAGCATGGCCTTTCATGGAAGAGAGGCACGTTGCTGGTCGGCCATTGGCTGAAAATGTTTCGGTTGATGTCAGTTTCATGGATAAATCCAACCGGCGAGTAAGTTATGAAAACGGCTTGCGTAGTGTGTTTTTGGAAGATGTGGTGGTGACTGCCAAAAAGAGGAAAGCCCCTAAAACCCCTTATGAAACGATACAGGGAAGTATAACTATTCGGCAAGAAGAGATAGAACAGGTGCCGGATATGTCTTTAAAGACTTTTTTGTTGTCAAGGTTTCCAGGATTGTATTTTAAAGAGAATGTAGTGCCTTACTATCGTGGTGATGATCCGGGTAATAGAGTAAGGGTTGTCTTGAATGAATTTCCGGTAAATGACTCTATCATGGAGAATCAGTTGATACAAACGTTGAGTTTGAAAGATATCGAACAGATTGATATCAACCGGGATCGAACAGCAGGATTGGCTTGGTTTCCTATGACTGGCGCTTATTTTATTGCTATCAAAATGAGGCAAGGCATATCTATGGCGAATTATATACCTAAAAACGTTGGGCAAATCCATTTGTTAGGTTATCAGAAACCGGCTGCTTTCTATTCCCCTAAATATGAGACCATGCAACAAAAAGAGAATCCGATGCCTGATTTGCGGACAACTCTTTATTGGAACCCGAAGGTACAAACCGACAAGCAGGGCAACGCTTCGGTTGAATTTTATACCGCTGATAGCGAAGCCCCCTTTTCTGTCGTGATAGAAGGAATCACCGATGATGGGCGGTTGATTCGTGGAAAGTGGTAGTCTTATTTAGATCGGTAATCCGGGTATAATAAATACTTTTTTCGCATTTGTTTATACTTGTCCAGTTCCGGCTGCCAGCTCTCACGTATTTCCTCCTCTGTCAGTCCTCTGACAATCTGGTAACGGAGTTCTTTGGTGCCGGCCAGCAGGTCGAACCATTGCGGACGGGAGAAAAAGAAAGCCTGTTCGTTTCCCGCCTTATTATAGAAGTCCAGGAAAAAGCGCAGGGTCAATCCTCCCTCGAAAGGATATTCCCGGAGGTCGATGCCGTAGCATTCCTTGTCTTTTTGCAAAGGATTCGTATCGAAGCCCGGCAATGAAACAGGAGTGAATGCGAAATCGCCGTATTTCCGGTCCGGGTATCCGATCACCTGGAACGGATAGTAAGTACCGCGTCCGACACTGACGTTGGTTGCCTCGAAGAAGCATAACGACGGATATAGGCGGATCGACTGGTCGTTTGGCAGGTTAGGCGAAGGCTTGACCGGCAACCAGTACGGATCGCCATGTTTCCAGTTTTCCATTTTAACGATATGCAGTTTGCAACTGTCCGGAGAGCTTTTCAACCAGCCTTCACTGTTGATCATCCAGGCCAGTTCGCCGACCGTCAGGCCGTGCAATAGTGGGATAGGATCGACACCGACAAACGATTCAAAACCTTTCTGACGGATCGGGCCGTCTACAAAATCATTAGGGTTCGGACGGTCGAGTACGATAAACTCGACACCGTTTTCCGCACATGCTTCCATGACATAATGCATGGTACTTATATACGTATAGAAACGGGCTCCCACATCCTGGATGTCGAATACGATAACGTCCAGCCCGTTCAACTGTTCGGCTGTCGGTTTTTTGTTTTTGCCGTAAATGGATACGATGGGAATGCCGGTTTTCAGGTCGCGGCTGTCTTTTACTTCTTCTCCGGCATCGGCTGTTCCCCGGAAACCATGTTCGGGTGCAAAAACCTTTTTCACTTGAATGCCTTTTTCAACCAGGGCATCCAGTAAATGTTTCTGTTGTTTTTCCAGAATAGAAGTCTGGTTGATAACCAGTCCCACTTGTTTGTCTTTCAGCAAGCGGGTAATCACATCCATACGCTCGGCACCTAAAACCAAAGGCCCCTGAGTTGTTGCGGCTTGTAATCCGGGCATGAGCAATATGCCGATAAACCAAAGTGTAAGCCTGAAAACTGTTTTCATAATCCGTTTCCTACTGTTTATTATCTGCAAAAGTAGCAAATGTTCGTCTCTTTAAAGCAACGAAAGGATTAAATGTGTTTCTATTTAACATGTTTGCCTTGAACCATCATACTTGATTTCGTGTTGATTTAATATAAACAAAAAGAATAATCATATGACAACAAAACTTCCAAAGATCAAAGAAAAAGCGAAAACCGAAGCATTAGTGTTGGATCACAAAGAAGATCGGTATCCGGTACAACAGGTAGCAACAGACGGTGAAGTAACAAAAAAAGAGGTGAAAGACGCCGTCAAGGAAATCAACCCCGACCTGAATAGCCTCGGAAGCAGAGGATAGCATTTTATCAGCCGTATACTGGATAGCCAATATAAAATATCTGTATCTTCGCAACCGGATTAACTTAAAACAAGGTATGGATAAAATGAATCCTATTGATATTATCTCAAAATATTATCCGGCAGAATCGGATGCTTATCATATATTGGTTACCCATAGCCGGAGTGTTGCCGACAAAGCATTGAACCTGGCCCGGATGCATCCGGAAATGAATCTGGACATTCCGTTCATAGAAGAAGCCGCTATGCTGCATGATATAGGCATTTTCTTGTGTAATGCTCCGGAGATCGGCTGTTTTGGGGATGCCGAATACATCTGTCACGGCTATCTGGGAGCTGACCTGATGCGTAAAGAAGGCTTTCCCCGCCACGCATTGGTTTGCGAACGGCATACCGGGACCGGTATAACCCGTGAAATGATAGAGGAGCGGCATCTTCCGCTTCCTTCACGTGTAATGGTGCCGGTTTCGTTGGAAGAACAGCTGATCTGTTTTGCCGATAAGTTTTACAGCAAGACAAAACTGGATAAGGAAAAGTCCGTTGAGAAGGTAAAACAGGGCCTTTCAAAGTACGGAGAAGATACTGTAATACGTTTTGATAACTGGTGTAAACTCTTTTTAGGGGAATAAAAGCTATAGGGCTCATTAATTTATTATACATTTGCACGCTGTAACGATTCAGTTGACAGTTGACAGTTGACAGTTGGCGATTGGCAATTAGGATAATCTTAATTTTCAATTTTCAATTTTCAATCTTTAATTATCAGTTGTCAACTGTCAACTGTCAACTTAATTAATGAGACACAGAGGCTTATTTATCCTTTTATATTTTCTCGCAGGGGCTTTGATGATGTATTCGCAGGAGCTGGTTGCCCCGCGTGATACCGTATTGCCAGTCAATGGGGATACGATAACGCAGGCAGCCACTGATAGTACAGTCCTTGTATCCGACTCTACCAAGAACAATAAGGTCGGTCTCGATGCACCGGTTGTTTACCAGGCGAAAGACTCTATGGTAATGACTGCCGGCAACTGGGCGTATCTCTATGGCGAAAGTGATGTAAAATATCAACAGATCGGATTACAGGCTGAAAATATAGAGATGAGCCTGGACAGCAGCCTGGTGTTTGCCAAGTTCGGTCTCGACTCTATCGGTGAAGAGTTCGGTTACCCGTTGTTTAAGGATGGTGATCAGGAGTACGAATCGAAAACGATGCGTTATAACTTCAATACCAAGAAAGGGTATATTACCGATGTGATCACCCAACAGGGAGAGGGATTCGTAACTGCCGGCCGTACAAAGAAGATGGACGACGATGTCCTGAATATGGTGGGCGGTAAATATACTACTTGTGATGAGCATGATCACCCTCACTTTTATATTCAGATGACCAAGGCGAAGGTCCGTCCTAAAAAGAATATCGTGACCGGTCCGGTCTATATGGTGATCGAGGATGTACCGTTATATCCGATCGGTCTGCCTTTCTGCTTCTTCCCGTTTTCCAGTACTTATTCTTCCGGTGTGATCATGCCGACCTATACCGATGACTCCCAGCGGGGATTTGGTTTGCGCGATGGAGGATATTACTTTGCACTGAGCGATTATATCGATTTGGCGGTGACAGGTGAGATCTATACAAAAGGTTCCTGGGGGCTTCAGGCGCAGTCTTCTTATAAAAAGAGGTATCTTTTTTCGGGTAACTTCAATGCGGCTTACCAGGTGAGCAGGTATGGCGATAAGGGGCTTGACGACTATAGTCTGTCGAAAGACTTCCGGTTGAACTGGACGCACAGCCAGGATCCGAAAGCGAATCCGTACCGGACTTTTTCTGCCAGTGTCAATTTTGCGACTTCCAGTTTCGACCGTAATAGTGCGATGGGTATTTATAACCCGAATACGACAAACAATACAAAAGGTTCCAGTATCAATATCACGCAGCGTTTTCCGAACAATCCGTTGACGCTTTCGGCAACCATGAACGTGAACCAGTCTTCCAAAGACTCCATGATCTCAGTGACATTGCCTGACCTGACTATTACGCTGAGCCGTATATTCCCGTTCAAGCGTAAGAATCCGGTGGGAAAAGAACGGTGGTATGAAAAGATCTCCATGAGTTATTCGGGATATTTCAAGAATAGCATCACAACGAAGGAAAACCAGTTGTTTAAGTCGAATATCATAAAGGACTGGAAGAACTCGATGGATCATAGTATTCCGGTCAGTGCCACATTTACGGCATTCAAGTATATCAATATATCTCCGTCTTTCAATTATAAGGAAAGCTGGTATACCAGTAAGATCACCAAGCAGTTCGATCCGCACCTGAATACTTTGGTAAACCGTGATACTACTTACGGATTTTATCGTATTTACAATTACAGTGCGTCGTTATCAGCTTCGACTACGTTATATGGTTTTTACAAGCCGCTTCCTTTCCTGGGAGATAAGGTGGAGATGATCCGCCATCGTTTCGAACCATCTGTCAGCATTAGTGCCGCACCTGACTTTGGCGGTAGTATCTTTGGTTTTTATGATCATTATCAGTACATAGATGCAAATGGCGACCCTATCGATTATGTTTATTCTCCTTTCGCCCACAACGGGTCTATCCCGAGTGGAAAGCAGGGTAGTTTGAACTTTTCGCTGGATAATAACGTAGAAATGAAAATTAAGTCGGATAAAGATACTACCGGCTTTAAAAAGATCAGCCTGATCGATAAGTTATCCTTGGGGATGAGTTATAATATGGCGGCGGACTCTTTCAAATGGAGTGACCTCTCTGTCGGATTGCGTCTGAAGTTCTCGAAGAGTTATACGTTGAATCTGAACGGACAATTCGATACTTATACCTATGGTGCGGATAAAAACGGAAAGCCGATAAGATTGGATATCCCCCGTTGGAAAGCCGGCAAAGGTATCGGACGTCTGCGTTCAACAGGAACCAGTTTCTCCTATACTTTCAACAACGATACGTTCAAGAAGTGGTTCGGAGGTAAAACGGATAGTAATATCCCGGAAGAGAATGCAGGAGACGGCGAATTGGAAAATCTGACAGCCGAGAATGCGGATGGTGAGAATGCGGATGCGGAAGGAACTCAGGAAGGTGGCCGTTTGCGTGGCAAGAAGAAAGATACCGGAGAGTATGATTCGGATGGTTATCTGGTTTCGAAAATCCCCTGGAGCCTTTCTTTCAATTACAGTATGCAGTTACGCTATGGCGATTTCGATCCGAACCGCTTGGAGTATAAGTATAAGCTGACCCATGCACTGAGCTTTAACGGAAATATCCAGCCGACAAAGAACTGGAGTTTTAACTTCAATGCGACTTACGACGTCGAGAACAAAAAGATTTCGTTTATGACCTGTAATATAACCCGTAACCTGCACTGTTTCCAGATGTCGGCAAGTATCGTTCCGGTGGGAGCGTATAAGTCGTACACATTCTCTGTAGCAGTAAGTTCTTCCCTGTTGAAAGACTTGAAGTATAACCAGAGCAGCAGCGTTCGTTCCGGTCAGGACTGGTATTGATCTCATAGAAAAGACATAAAGAAAGGGCGATGAATATATTTTCACCGCCCTTTCTTTATCTTGGTATTTACCATTCTATAGGAGTCTGTCCTGTGGCTATCAAATAATCGTTTGTCTTACTGAAATGCTTGTTCCCGAAGAATCCGCGGTAGGCGGAGAGGGGGGAAGGATGCGCTGATTTGAGTATCATATTGCGCGAAGCATCGATAAAAGCACCTTTGCGCTGTGCATATGAACCCCACAGGATATAAACAATGTGGCTGCGCTCTTCTGTCAGTTTGTGGATTACCGCATCCGTAAAAGCTTCCCATCCTCGGTTCTGGTGCGAACCGGCCTGATGTGCACGGACCGTCAGTGTCGCATTCAACAATAAAACACCCTGGTCTGCCCAACGCAGCAGATTCCCGCTTTTAGGCATAGGCGTACCCAGGTCGCTTTCTATCTCTTTAAAGATGTTGATCAGGGATGGAGGATAAGGAGTCCCGTCCTGAACAGAGAAACAAAGCCCGTGAGCCTGTCCCGGTTCGTGGTAAGGATCTTGTCCCAGTATGACTACTTTTACTTTATCAAAAGGACAATGCTCGAAAGCATTAAAGATGTATGGTCCCGGAGGATAGACTGTTCCGTGACTGTATTCCTGTTTTACGAAGTTGATTAACTCTTTGAAATAATCTTTTTCAAATTCGGGGGCTAACCGTTCTTTCCAGCTTTGTTCGATCTTTACGTCCATAATTGAAAGTTAAATTAATAGCATTCCGGCAGCACGGGCTTCCTGACGCATTTCTTCCGGCCAGATGCTTGCCTGGATTTCTCCGATATGAGCTTTGCGCAGATAAAACATACACAAACGGCTTTGTCCGATACCGCCGCCGATGCTTTGGGGCAGTTCGCCGCTCAAGAGACGTTTGTGGAAGTATAGTTCTTTCTTTTCTTCCGCATTACAACTCTTTAGCTGGCGTAGCAGTGCTTCTTTATCCACACGGATACCCATAGAGGATAATTCCAGTGAGCGGTTCAGTACGTCGTCCCAGACAAGCAGGTCGCCGTTTAGTCCGACCTGTCCGTTTTCAGCGACAGTCGACCAGTCGTCGTAGTCCGGAGCACGTCCGTCATGTTTCTGTCCATTGCTCAGTTGGCATCCGATGCCGATGATGAATACGGCTCCGTATTCCTTGGCAATAGCGTCTTCCCGTTCTTTCGGTGTAAAGGTAGGATATTTTTGTAATAAATCCTCGGAATGTATGAAATGAATCTGCTGGGGGAGAGACGGCCTTATCTGCGGGAACATTTCGTAGACCAGATATTCCGTACGTACCATAGCGGCGTAGATACGGCGCACAATCTCTTTCAGAAATTCAACATTGCGTTCTTTAGGGCTCATAACACGTTCCCAATCCCACTGGTCAACGTATAAGGAATGCAGGTTCCCCAGTTCTTCATCCGAACGGATAGCATTCATATCGGTATAAATACCATAACCCTCTTCTATATTATAGTCTGCTAAAGTGAGGCGTTTCCACTTAGCCAGCGAGTGGACGATCTCTGCTTTTGAATCGTCCAGGTCCTTGATAGGAAAAGTGACAGCCCGTTCGGTTCCGTTCAGGTCATCGTTGATTCCCATGCCTTTCAGAACGAACAAAGGAGCCGTGACACGACGCAGGCGTAATTCGGAAGATAAGTTTTGCTGGAAAAAGTCTTTGATTTTCTTGATACCCATTTCTGTTTGAGACAGGTTAAGCAAAGCCTTATATCCCGCAGGTTTAATTAGATAGCTCATATACTTGTTGTGCTTTGTGTTTGTTAAATATGCGTGGCAAAGATAATGATTAATGGCAAAATAGCAATATAGCAGCCCTTTTTATTTGCAAAATGGCAGTATATCCGCTAAAGAGAGTTGCAAAATATCAGAAGTTATGTTTTTCGGCAGAAAAAAGAAAGAATATGAAAACTCATCCTCAATACATTTGCTTTCCTCCGATATTATATTTACTTTTGCCCCGTCTTTGGCCTGGTAGCTTAGTGAATAGAGCGTCAGATTCCGGTTCTGAAGGTCGAGGGTTTGAATCCCTCCCGGGTCACAACAAAAAAAGCGATGTCGTATGATGTCGCTTTTTTTGTTTAAATACTTCTCGTTTACTTTCTCTTTGAAAATAATATAATTGACAAAATGAAGTGATATTGGTCTGTTGCAGAGTAAAATGGTTTTATTTGGCCGTTTTTTATGACGAGCGTACTTCTTTGGATCGGTATTGTAGAAGAGTGTTGAATACATAATTTAACAATGGTATTGAGGCATGCGCGTTTTTCTGTTTGTTTTAAATAATTTGGGGGTTCGTTTAAAACGAGTTTTTTTTCATTTTAAATGAGATGGGGATTTATTTAAAGCAAGATTTCTGTTAATAAGTGTTGATTCTGGCTTTTTCAGAAGCTGTTTTGCGTGGGAAAAGTCTGTTGAACAACATTTTTATTTTCTGTAGCAGGGTAAACAGGCGCAGGTTTTGAATTGGCATATTTGTGATGTTTTTGATTGATGCGGGTCCTATTGTTCTATATTCTTACTTGTATGTTTCATAATGATGTTTTATGCTGTTTAAGTGTGATCAACTGTTATTCATTAAGTCGCCGAGAAGTGCGTGAATTATAACGGGTATTGGGTTGGGATCGTACATCTCTTTCTGGGGTGGGGTGAGTTGACAATTTGATATTTAGTTTTACTTTCGTTTGGGGTGTTAAGCAGGATTGAATGAACTTTTCATTTTTTCTTTTGTTTTATATATAAGTTATTAATTAAGATAAAACAAAATACTATGTTGGCGATATACAGATTTTTGTTTCCGTCGAAGCCTGACGGAATTACTATTTCCTTGTTATTATTGGCGTTGCGCATCCTCTTCGGTGGCTTATTATTGAGTCATGGTATCCAGAAATGGAATAATTATGCGGAGATGTCTGCTGTTTTTCCTGATCCGCTGGGAGTGGGGAGTAATGTGTCGTTGGGGCTTGCTATCTTTGGTGAACTTGCCTGCTCGATCGGATTTATTTTTGGCGCATTATATCGTCTGGCAATGATACCGATGATATTTACTATGTGTATGGCTTTTTTTGTTATCCACGGGAGTGATCCTTTTGCGGTGAAAGAGCTGGCCTTTGTTTATCTGGTGGTATTTATATTAATGTATATTACCGGTCCGGGTAAATTCTCGATTGATCGGTTCATCTCTGTGCCGCTGTCGAAGAAGAGAAGGTAAAAATCAGGTGTTGCAGAGTAGGGTTACGATCCCTTGTTTTGCCGGATAGGTACTATTAATAGACTACATTCTTTTGTGTCTATGTTTATTTGGATTATGGTATTCTGTGTGATCCATCCTTCAAGGAGCCGATCACACGGATAAGTTTTACTGCAATAATCGATATAATGAATAAGTTCCATTGTATCGTCGAGGAAAAGAAATGCCCCTTTGCACATTTTGTTGGAATCGAATAAGCAAGTCAGTGTCGAAGACTCAAACCGGACTTCCAAGCTGGTTTCTTTCTGGGCATTAAATATGTACTGGTTTTCATTCTGTTCTCTGTTAAGAAAGATCGTTTTTACAAAACTAAGGGGTTTGTTGATTGCGAGGCATCCCAGGGTTATTTGCTCTGCATAATTCCTATTGTTTTTTTGAGTCATTTTATTGTCTGTTTAATGAATGATAGGCAAAGGAATAAATGTAGACGGGATGATTCATCAGGTAAGCTGATTTCTTATTAAATGTGGTAGTAATATTATTCGGAGTCTTATCGGCGGATATTATTCTATTAAATAAAATATTATCAGGATTAATACTTACTTTTGCATTAGGTAAATCATATACAATAATTAATATGGAGGCAACAGTAAAGAAAAGTAATCATGGAGCGAATGTTCGTCGTTGGAGGGAATGGCGAAATGTTAATCAGGATGTGCTTGCAGAACAGATAGGTGTTTCACAGGCTACTTTGTCCGGTTATGAGAAAAGGGATAAATTGGAAATAGAAATACTGGAAAAGATTGCTAAAGCTTTAAATATTCCTGTTGAGGCCATTACCGAAATGGAAGATGGAACTTCTATTAATATTGTTGCAAATACATTTGATAATCAATCATCCGCTGTCAATTGGTGTCCAACCTTTAATCCCATTGATAAAATAGTGGAACTTTATGATAAACTTCTGGAAGCAGAAAAAGAAAAGGTTGCTATGTTGCAGGAGGTTTTAAGGGATAAGAGATGATTGATATAGGTATTATAGATTAGGGACATTATATTTAAACTGCTCAGTTATTATCAGTTTTGAATGTTACTTTTCTCTTGAAAGAAAAGTAACCAAAAGTTCAAGGCTCAACCGGCTTCACTGCTCCGGTGAAAGACTCCACTCGAAAATCCGAAACTCGCTACGCTCAAACAACGGATTTTCTTAACCGTTCCGTCTTTCACCTACGCGGACGTTCACCCGCTTAGGCCTTTCCAAGGAAGCTATGCTTCCTCTTAGGATGGCTGACACCGATACTTATAAAACAAAAACTTTCGGATTTAACAGGTAGTATCAGCAATCCCAAGAGAATGCAAAGCGTTCTATGAAAGGCCTCAGCTGATGAGCGTTAAACGAAGCATCCGTAGAGAGCGCCCGGAGGCTGTGCTGTTTGAGCGCAGCGAGTTCACAGACGACAGCGAACGTAGGATGCGAAGTAGCGAAGCAGGTGTAGCCTTGATCTTTTGCCTACTTTTCCATCAAGGGAAAAGTAGGTTCAATTATTTCTAGATTTGAATGTATTAGTGTCTGATAAGCCTGTAAGTTATTGAAGTATTGTTGGGTAGGTGAAAAACACATGAATCTTTGTTGTCATCGAGAAATTTTGGTTAGTATTCTTGGATTAATTAAGCAGATGCGTCTATAGCTGAATTATATAGAATAAAAAAAAGACTTACAATTACTTGCAAGTCTTTTTTTTTAGTGGGCGTTGACGGATTCGAACCGCCGACCCTCTGCTTGTAAGGCAGATGCTCTGAACCAGCTGAGCTAAACGCCCGAATTGAAATCAAATTGGTATAAATGAGTGGGCGTTGACGGATTCGAACCGCCGACCCTCTGCTTGTAAGGCAGATGCTCTGAACCAGCTGAGCTAAACGCCCAAGTTGAAATCAATTGGTATGAAAGGTGGGCGTTGACGGATTCGAACCGCCGACCCTCTGCTTGTAAGGCAGATGCTCTGAACCAGCTGAGCTAAACGCCCTTTCATTACTTCAGTAAATTTTGTATGCCTTATCTCTCTAAAGCGCTGCAAAGATACGGCTTTTTTTATTACCTCCAAACATTTCAGCAAAAAAGTCGAAAAAAAATTCATTACTACCATTTAATCTGAAGAAATGTAGTAACTTTGCGTCTCTATATTATTAATGTATATAAGTATTCGATATCATTGGTATATCGCCCGGACACTCAGGGATATAGGTGTATAAACTAAATGAGTATGGTATTTTCAACACTAACTGCCATATCGCCCGTAGATGGTCGATATAGAAATAAAGCCGAAAACCTGGCGGCTTACTTCTCAGAATATGCACTTATCAAGTATAGAGTGCAAGTCGAAATAGAGTATTTTATTACTCTGGCTGAGTATCTTCCACAGCTGAATAATCTGGCTACAGTGGAAAACAAAGAAGCGTTGCGTAAAATTTACAAGGAATTTAGTCTGGAGGACGCAACCCGTATTAAGGAGATCGAGAGCGTAACCAACCATGATGTAAAGGCCGTTGAATATTTTATCAAAGAAAAATTCGATCTGCTGGCTTTGCAGGATTACAAGGAGTTTATCCATTTCGGATTGACCTCGCAGGATATTAATAATACTTCGGTTCCATTGTCTATAAAAGATGCTTTGAACGAAGTTTATTATCCGGGTATCCAGGAAGTGATCGACATGCTGCAAAAGTATGCGGAAGAATGGAGCAATGTTTCCATGCTGGCAAAAACACACGGACAGCCTGCTTCTCCGACCCGTCTGGGTAAAGAGATCATGGTGTTTGTGTATCGCCTGGAACAGCAGGTCGCTTTATTAAAAGCTATTCCCGTATCTGCCAAGTTCGGTGGTGCGACAGGTAATTTTAATGCGCATCATGTGGCTTATCCGCAATATGACTGGAAGGCTTTCGGAAATAAGTTTGTGAATGAAGTGCTGGGCCTGAGCCGTGAGGAATGGACTACACAGATTTCCAATTATGATAATCTGGCTGCCATTTTCGATGGTTTGAAACGTGTTAATACAATTTTGATAGACCTGAACCGTGACTTCTGGCAGTATATCTCTATGGAGTATTTCAAGCAGAAGATCAAAGCGGGCGAAGTAGGTTCGTCGGCAATGCCTCATAAGGTGAACCCGATCGACTTTGAAAATGCAGAAGGTAATCTGGGTATGGCTAATGCAATCCTGGAACACCTGGCTACCAAATTGCCGATCTCCCGTCTACAGCGGGATTTGACAGACTCTACCGTGTTGCGCAATGTCGGTGTACCTTTGGCACACATCGAAATCGCATTCAAGAGCTTAACAAAAGGGCTGGGTAAATTGTTATTGAATGAGAACGCCCTGTACCGGGATCTGGACAATTGCTGGGCTGTCGTTGCCGAAGGTATCCAGACGATCTTGCGTCGTGAAGGTTATCCGAAGCCCTACGAAGCTTTGAA
The DNA here is from genome assembly GCF_000364265.2 of Parabacteroides sp. ASF519. NCBI lineage: Bacteria > Pseudomonadati > Bacteroidota > Bacteroidia > Bacteroidales > Tannerellaceae > Parabacteroides > Parabacteroides sp. ASF519. The sequence goes on from NZ_AQFV02000006.1 coordinate 1,847,815, forward strand.
AGCCTTAACCCGGACAAATGAGGGAATCACTGAAAAATCAATCAGTGACTTTATTGGAACGCTGCAGGTCAGTGATGCAGTGAAAGCTGAATTAAAGGCGATTACGCCGCATAATTATACAGGTATTTAGTGTGAAAATAAACGTAACCGTGAGGTTACCAATTAGTTAATTATTTATTAATTTACAACAATGAGCACAGAAGAAAGAGAAGAATCTCAACCGCGTCCTAGAAAGGTGATACCAAGTATCAGACGGGAAAACACAGATCAGGAAGGTGAAAGAAGACCTTACAATCAAGGTTACAACAGACCTGAGGGAAACAACTATGAACGGAGACCATATGACCGTCCGAGCCGGGATGACCGCGGCGGTTATAATTCTTACGGGGATAACCGCTCTTCTTACGGAGATCGTCCGAGCCGTCCTCGTACGTATGACAACCGCGAAGGTGGTGGTTATAACAGCAGACCATCTTATAACAACCGTGGCGGTTATGGAAATAATCGCGAGGGTGGTTACGGTAACAATCGTGAAGGTGGTTACAACTCAAATCGCGAAGGTGGCTACAACAGCCGTCCTTCTTATGGCAACAATCGCCCCTCTTACGGCAACAATGACCGTTCGTATGGTGGTGGCGGTTCCTACAACCGTCCTTCTCGTCCTAACTATGACGAAAGACCAAGCAGACCTTATACTCCTTCGCAGGAAGGTGCAGCTGCTGGTGACGGCATGAAGAAAAGAAGACCGAGAGTGGGTGATACTCGCGTAAATTCGTATGACTCTCGTGATAATCGGGGTGGCGGCAGACCTTCGTACGGTAATAATAACCGTGGCGGTGGATATGGCAACAACAACGGATACGGTAACAGACGTCCGGGTGGCCAGCAACGCCGTACAAACGATTACAACCCGAATGCCAAGTACAACTTCCAGAAACAGTTGAAGTATAAAGAAGTACTGGCTGACCCTAACGAACCGATCCGTCTGAACAAGTTCTTGTCGAATGCAGGTGTTTGTTCACGTCGTGAAGCTGACGAATTTATCACAGCCGGTGCTGTGAAAGTAAATGATGTAGTGGTTACTGAACTGGGTACAAAAATCACCCGCCAGGATAAGGTAGAATTCAACGACAAACCGGTACAGATCGAAAGCAAGGTCTATATCGTGTTGAATAAGCCGAAAAACTGTGTAACTACTTCCGACGATCCTCAGGAACGTCTTACCGTTATGGATCTGGTGAAGAATGCTTGCCAGGAACGTATTTATCCGGTAGGCCGCCTCGACCGTAACACAACTGGTGTATTGCTTCTTACTAATGATGGCGACCTGGCTTCCAAGCTGACTCACCCGTCATTCAAGAAGAAGAAGATCTACCACGTATGGTTGGATAAGAATGTATCTATCGAAGACATGGAAAAGATTGCTAACGGACTGGAGCTGGAAGACGGCGAAATCCATGCAGATGCAATCAGCTATGCCAGCGAAGACGACAAGAGCCAGGTGGGTATCGAAATCCACTCGGGACGTAACCGTATCGTTCGCCGTATCTTCGAATCATTGGGATATCATGTGACGAAACTGGATCGTGTATATTTTGCCGGACTTACAAAAAGAAACCTGGGAAGAGGAAAATGGCGTTATCTGAACGAACGTGAAGTGAACGCGCTCCGAATGGGTGCTTTTGAATAATACAAAGATTAGCCGGTTGACAATACCGGCTATCTTGTTTTGATTATCTAAGAATAAACATATAAACATGGAAACAATTACTAGAACAAAAATTGTAGATGTACTGAAAAGCGAAGCTTACGGTACAACCGTTAACGTGAAGGGATGGGTTCGTACCCGTCGTGGTAGTAAACAGGTTAGCTTTATCGCGCTGAATGACGGTTCTACAATCAATAATGTTCAGATCGTTGTGGATGTGGAAAAATTGGGTGAAGAATACCTTAAACCGATTACGACCGGTGCTTGTATCAGTGTGAACGGTGAATTGGTTAAATCTCTGGGACAAGGTCAGAATGTAGAGATCCAGGCTACCGAAATTCAGATTTACGGTACGGCCGATCCTGCTACTTATCCGTTGCAGAAGAAAGGTCACTCGCTTGAATTCCTACGTGAAATAGCTCATTTGCGTCCCCGTACCAATACGTTTGGTGCCGTGTTCCGCATCCGTCATAACATGGCGATCGCTATCCACAAGTTCTTTCATGAGAGAGGTTTCTTCTATTTCCATACACCGATCATTACAGCTTCAGACTGTGAAGGGGCCGGACAGATGTTTCAGGTGACGACAATGAATCTGTATGACCTGAAAAAGGATGAAAACGGCTCTATCATTTATGATGACGATTTCTTTGGAAAGCAGGCCAGCCTGACTGTTTCGGGCCAGTTGGAAGGTGAATTGGCTGCCATGTCTTTGGGAGCTATTTATACGTTCGGACCGACATTCCGTGCCGAAAACTCCAATACTCCGCGCCACCTGGCCGAGTTCTGGATGATCGAACCGGAAGTTGCTTTCAATGAGATTGCTGAAAACATGCAGTTGGCGGAAGACTTTATCAAATATTGTATACAGTGGGCGTTGGATAACTGTATGGATGATATCCAGTTCCTGAACAATATGTTTGATAAAGAGTTGATCGAACGTCTGCAATTTGTCCTGAAACATGATTTTATCCGCCTGTCTTATACGGAAGGTGTTAAGATTCTGGAAGAGGCCGTAGCCAAAGGACATACCTTCGAATTCCCGATATATTGGGGTGCTGACCTGGCTTCCGAACACGAACGTTACCTGGTGGAAGAACATTTCAAATGTCCGGTTATCCTGACTGATTATCCGAAAGAAATCAAATCTTTCTATATGAAGCAGAATGATGACGGAAAGACTGTTCGTGCCATGGACGTATTGTTCCCGAAGATCGGAGAAATCATCGGCGGGTCACAGCGTGAGGAAGATTACGAAAAGCTGGCAAGACGTGCCTCTGAAATGGGAGTACCCGAAAAAGATATCTGGTGGTATATGGATACCCGTCGTTTCGGTACGGCGCCTCATTCCGGCTTCGGTTTAGGCTTCGAACGTTTGTTGCTGTTTGTTACAGGTATGACAAATATCCGCGACGTGATTCCTTTCCCGAGAACTCCGAACAATGCGGAATTCTAATAAGGGACTTTCGAAAGTAAAAGATATAACTTTCATACATAAAATAAGGGACTTTTGATTTCAAAAGTCCCTTATTTTTTATTCGTCATCCAGGTCGATCGGTATCTGTCTTTTAAAGGCTTCTTTGAAAGATATCAGCGACTCTGTCCGTGCCAGTCCTAATGGCTGGAGTTTGTTATGGATGATATTCAGCAGATGCTGGTTGTTCTTCGCATATATTTTGATGAACAGATCGTATTGTCCCGTCGTGTAATGGCATTCCACTACTTCCGGAATTTTCTTTAATGCTTCCGTAACAGAGGGGAATTGTCCGGGTGATTTCAGGAATAATCCCATATAAGCACATGTTTCGTAGCCAACTTTAGTGTTATCCACAATGAATTCAGAGCCTTTGATAACGCCCAGATTAGTGAGTTTCTGTATTCTCTGGTGTATAGCGGCTCCTGAGACATTACATTCTCTGGCAACTTCCAGGAAAGGCATACGGGCATTACCTATAATCAGTTTTAATATTTTTTCATCCAATTCATCCAGTTGATGGTGTGCCATAATTTCTGTATATTTGTATTTCTGTTATTCTATATAATTACAATTAGATACAAATATAGTCAAACTATAATAATTAGACGATATAATTCGCTCAATTATTTTATTTCGTAAATTTTCTTTTATTAATCAATCAATATTATAAGAATATGAGTTTAAGTGCGGTAATCGAATGCAGGCCGGTAAAAGATTTTTCCGATCCTTTGTTGGATAAAGTAGAAAATACATATAACGATTCCTTTCCGGAAGCGGAGCGACGGGCATTCTCTTTGGTGCGGGAGTTAGTTAAAGATGAGCCTCGTTTTACTGTTTATACCTTATTTAAAGATCAGGTTTATGCAGGTTTTATTACTGCCTGGTCTTTCGGGACGTTTATTTATGTGGAACATTTTGCAATTGACGCCTCTGCCCGTAATGGCGGAATAGGAGGGGAGTCGATGAAGCAGTTTATGGCGCTTTGTGACGCTCCTGTCGTGCTGGAAGTGGAAATGCCTACCGAAGAGATGAGTAAGCGTAGAATAGGCTTTTATGAGCGTTTGGGATATGTGTTGGATGATCATGTTTATTTTCAGCCTCCCTATCGTCAGGGGAACCTTTGCTGGAAATGCGCCTGATGACTTACGGAGCTATCGATCTGAAACAATCATTCGAAGAGGTGAAGAATTGTATCCACCGATATGTATATGGTGTTAATGAGTAAGTGCTGAATTTACTCCAATAAAAAAGGCAGAACGGAAGTCCTGCCTTTTTTTATTATCGTTGAATTAGTTAATCAACAGCTTGTCTAGCTGAGTAACTGATCTTCAATGCGTATGCTTCACGAAGCGCCTGCTTTACGTCTGTGATAACACCCATCTTAGTCTCTTTATCGGCTTTGATGGATACAGTCATAAACGGCTGGTCTTCCTCTTTCATACTTGACTTTTCCTGAGCAATGTAAGTTTCGATTTCGCTTACTTCAGCAAACTGGTCGTTCAGTTGTAAGCGAGTTTCAGAACCCATTTTTGATCTTAATTCCTGAGTCGGTTTACCCACATAAATGAATGTTACCAGTGATTTCTTTTCCAACTTCTGAAGCTCTGTTGCCTGAGGAGCCTGGAAAACTACTTTCAAAGTAACTTCACGCATAGAGGTTACCATCATGATGAAGAACAGGAAGGCAAATACCAAGTCAGGTAATGATGAGGTATTCAATTCAGGCATCTCTCTGCCGCCTGCTTTACTAAATTTTCCCATTATTATTTGCCTCCATAATTTTTAGGTTCTGCTTCTGATATCTTTTGCGGATAAATCATCTGCACAGCCTTTTGTTGATCTTCATCCAAATCAGCGAAAGCTTTACCGAATTTCTTTCTGGAAACTTCATCTCTCAGTTCATTATAGGCTGCTGCCAATTCGTTCTGAACATCGATGTAAGCCTGATATTCAGTACCACGGTCGTTCTGCAAAGAGATAACATGATTTTTTGTTACCATTTGCTTTCCGAAGAATGGTACGTCTACTTCAGTCTTTTCGGGCATATGCTCGTCGTTGTAAGGATTCTCAATGAAATTTCTAACCTTTTCTCTTAGTTGCTTAATATCAATGAATTCATTATTACAGAGAATCTGGTTGTTACTGTTGATCAGTACGACCAGGATATTTCTCTTTTTGATATCCATTTCTTCATTTTTCTTCTGATCTTTGGGTACAGGAGGCGGCAAACGTCTAGCCAAACCTTTATCTGTGTCCATTGATGTAGTAATAAGGAAGAAGATAAGCAACATGAAAGCAATATCGGCTGAAGAAGAACCATTGATTCCCGGTGTCTTTCTTTTTTTACCCATTTCTTTCTTGTTTTATCGATTCGTTATTACTATTATCTATTAAGCATTCTTTTTACAGAACCCCAAACTACTGCTGCAACGATCAAAACCATCAGAACAACAGTGGACATAATCCACATGTCTGTTACTTTCAACCACAAAGGAATGTTGTATTTCTGAGAATCAGCATTCATTCCTCCCAGCGGAGTTGCATCACCCATAGAATAAGTGATGAATAAAATCGCAGCGAAAACAACAATAACGATCAAAGAAGTTATAGCTGATTTTGCATTCGTCTGGAGTAAGGTTATAAATTGCCACACAGCAAATAAAATTGTACTGATAATTGTGACAAAGAATAATACAGATGTCCAGTTAATCAATAAACCGGTGTAAATCGGTTCTTTCATTTCAACAGAAGGGTCAACAACTCCTCCTGCGTAGAACATACCCAGCACTACGAGACTGATAATCGAAACGATTAACAGTGTCCAGCTGGACATTTTTCTTATTTTAGTAACTGCCATAATTCTAAATTATTTTTTGAATTTAAGGTTGTATTTGATAACCATGTCGATCAATGTGATTGAAGCATCTTCCATCTGGTTCAGGATAGCTTCCAATTTGCTCAACAAATAGTTATAGAATACCTGAAGGATCAAAGCTACGATCAAACCACCTACAGTTGTAATCAAGGCCACTTTCATACCACCGGCAACAACCGTCGGGCTGATATCACCAACCTGTTCGATTTTATCGAACGCCATGATCATACCTACTACAGTACCCAAGAATCCTAATGACGGAGCCATAGCGATAAACAATGTGATCCATGACATGTTCTTTTCCAAAAGACCACCCTGTACACCACCGTAAGAAACGATTGATTTTTCAACAACGTCGATACCCTGGTCGATTCTCATCAAACCCTGATAAGCGATAGATGCGATAGGACCTCTTGTATCACGAGCGATAGCTTTTGCTCCTTCTACATCACCTTTATCAAGTGCATCTTCAATACCTTTTAATAATTTGCTTGAATTAGTTTCAGCCAAGTTCAGGTAAATAATTCTTTCAAGGCAGAAAGCCAAACCGAAAATCAAAGCGATAGCAACCAAACTCATGAAGTCGGCACCACCTTCGATAAACTTAGTTTTTAAAGCCTGATACATGCCACCTTCAACAACTTGTTCAGTAGCGTCTTGAGCAAAAGCTACAGTAGAAGTTCCAAGGGCGCAAATACCCAAGAATGTTTTTGCAAAATACTTTTTCATTGTGTGTTTAATTTTTAAGATTAATAATTCTCTTATTTGTTTTTATTTTTGTTGTTAATAATATCCTCATGGTATTTAAGCGGAGAGAGCGGGATTCGAACCCGCGATACACTTTAGGCGTATACACGCTTTCCAGGCGTGCCTCTTCAACCACTCGAGCATCTCTCCAATTTTCAGCCTTCGTCTCCTCTAAAACGAGCGCAAAATACGAAAAAATTCCCATATGCAAACGTTTCAGTGCACAAATCTAAAGTTTTTGCTTGACATATACACAATATCTGAGGGAATAAATTTTGCATCTGACCTTAAAATTTGAAACTAAGCCTTTTTATTTGGAATTTTGAATAAATCCAAGGCGTTTTTTCTTGTTATTTGTACGGTTTCATCAAGCGTAAGACCGAATGTGTCCGCTACCTTCTCTACCGTCTTCCATATATATACAGGCTCATTTCTTCTCCCTCTGTAGGGCACCGGAGCCAGGTAGGGAGCGTCGGTTTCCAGTACTATATGATTCATGTCGGTGCATTGAATAGTTTCCGACAGTTTCGAATTTTTGAAAGTTATGACACCATTGATTCCCAGTTTGAAATTTTTTAGCTTTCCGATCTCCTCCAATTCGTCTGTTGTACCGGTAAAGCTATGAAAAACACCCTTTAATTTGTCCGCACCGACTTTATGGATACTGTCCAATACCTCGGAATAGGCTTCACGGGTGTGGATGGCAACCGGCAAGTCCAGGTCGATACTCCATCGCAACTGTTCTTCAAAGACTATTTTTTGTTCTTTCAGATAGGTTTTATCCCAGTAGAGGTCGATCCCGATTTCCCCGATTCCACAGTAAGCCCGTTTCCCCAAATAGGATTCTGTTGTTTTTAGATTTCCGGCATAGTTTCCGTCCACACTGGTCGGATGTAACCCCATCATTGGATAGGCAAAATCAGGAAAACGATCACATAGGTCATGCATCCGGCCGATAGTTTCGACATCTACATTGGGGAGCAGGAGTGTATCGATGCCCGATTCACGGGCAGCGTTTACCAGTACATCTTGTTCCGGATCGAAATCTTCCAGATACAAATGGTTGTGCGTATCTATTAGTTTCATCTTTTTAAGACTGGCGGTACATTAAACGGTTACTGACCTCTTTTAATATGTTTAATTTCTCCGGGGCAACGTTCAATCGGGATAAATGCTCCATTGCCTTATCGTAATATCCCTGCATTTTTGCTATGGTAATATCTTTCAGATGCAATTCATTATATATAGCTGTGACAGCTTCGATCTTTTCTGCCGCTACAAATGTCGTTTTGCCGATCCAGTCATTCAGGACCGCTTTTTGTTCGGGTGAAGCCAGTTCAAACGCATGTATCAGCAGGAATGTCTTTTTATTGCAGGTGATGTCGCCCCCGATATTTTTCCCGAAAGTGGCAGTGTCTCCATAGACGTCCAGCAAATCATCCTGTAGCTGAAAAGCCAGTCCGATGTTTATGCCGAAGTCATACAGGTTGGCAGCGTCTTCTTTGGATGCACCGCCTGTAATCGCTCCTATTTTTAAACTGCAAGCCAGTAAAACTGCTGTTTTTAACCGGATCATTTCTATATATTCGGGCTCGGTAACATCCATGCGGGATTCAAATTCCATATCATATTGCTGTCCTCCGCATATTTCGAGTGCTGTTTCTGTGAACAGGTCGAATACTTCTTTTAAATAGTCCGGTTCTGTTTTTCCGATCAGTTGGTAAGCTGCAATCAGCATGGCATCTCCCGAAAGGATGGCCGTATTGTCGTTCCATACTTTATGGACGGTCGGTTTATTTCTTCTTTTATCAGCCTTATCCATCAGGTCATCATGAAGTAGGGTGAAGTTGTGGAATACTTCAACGCCCAATGCCGGGTTGATGACGTTATCAATATTTTCTTTATATAAATTACAGGCCATTAAAGCCAGTGCCGGACGGATCCTTTTTCCTCCAAGCGACAGGATATACTCTATTGGATCATATAAACTTTTGGGGGGTATTCAAAACTCAGTTGGGAAATTTCATGTTCTACTTTTTCCAGGATCTCATTGAAAGACAACATATAGATTAAAATTACGGATAAGACGAAATAAAAAAGGCTGCAAGTTCACAGCAGCCTTTTTTAGTATGTTTAAAAAAATATTATTGCAATCTGAAGGTAACAGGTACTGTATATTTAACACGTACTGGTTTACCTCTCTGCTTACCAGGAGACCATTTCGGCATGGTGTTGATCACACGGATAGCTTCTTTATCCAAAGAAGGGTCTACACCGCGGATAACTTCTGCGTCAACGATTGAACCGTCCTTATTAACCACGAATGAACAAGTAACACGACCTTGAATACCGTTTTCCTGTGCAATAACCGGATATTTGATGGATTTGGCGAGGAACTGAAGCAGTGCTCCCTGTCCACCCGGGAATTCCGGCATTGTTTCTACAACGGTAAAGATCTGTTGAGCGGATTCTTCTTCTTCTTCAACGACTGCCGGAGCTACATAGGCTTCTACCTGTGCAGAACTTTGGTCGTCCTCAGATGAGATGATATCCACTTGGTCCAGTTCCACGTCGTCATCCACGATGTTCAGCTGTTCTACGGCAGCCGGTGCAGGGGGTGGCGGTGGAGGCGGAGGAGTGTCCTCCGGTCTTGTAATTTCAATTTCTTCTTCAGCGATGATATCAGCTACGCCTTCATTCTTGACGATTTCGATATCACGGGTTCCCCATTCGAACCCAACGAACAGAACAGCCAAACCCACAACCATACCCATCAGGATACCGAGTGTTTTGCCTCTTTCCAAGTCCGCTTTCGGTGATTTCTTAACTTCCATACTCTTATAATGTTTAAAGATGTGTTTTCCTGTACTGCAAAAATACAAATTATTTTATATCCAAATATAAAAAGGGAGAAATACTTCAATATTTTCACTTTATTTTTGAACCAAAATAAAAATAATGGTGTTTATATACCTTTTTCTTGTTTTTTCCGTTTCTCTTTATGGAATATGTTATAACTGCATTTTATCTTTGTACGCATTTTGTTAAGAAAATATGAGACATACATTAATTATATTGTTCTTTTCTTTCGTTTTACAATCGGTCGCGGCACAATCCGGAGATCAGGTGTTTGAATTTCTGACTTTACCTTCATCTGCCAGAGCTAATGCTTTGGGGGGGCATACCGTGTCATTGGTAGAACGTGATCCGTCCCTTATCTTTCACAACCCGGCGCTGCTTGGAGGTGAAATGGACGGGATGATCAATCTGGATTACATGAACTATATTGCAGATGTGAACGTGGGGAGTGCCCTGTTTACTAAAGCATTTCGTGAACGTGGAGCCTGGGGAGCAGGAGTCCATTATTTCCATAACGGAAAATTCAAGGGAATGGATGAGAATAATCAGTCGACAGGTGACTTCACAGCCAGTGATATCGCTGTGAACGGTTTCTTTTCGTATGATCTGTCCGAACGCTGGCGGGGCGGTGTCTCTATGAAGTTCCTTTATTCCAATTATGATATTTACACCTCGTTGGGGGTATGTTTCGATGCCGGGCTGAGTTATTACAATTCGGAAAAGGAGTTTTCATTCGGTGTCGTACTGAAAAATATCGGGGCACAGTTGAAGCCTTATTATGAAGACCGCCAAAAAATGCCGTGGGATATCCAGATGGGGATTTCTAAAAAGATGAACCATGCCCCTTTGCGTTTGTCACTAACGGCTATGTATCTGAATCGTTGGAAATTTGATTATATAGATAATGCGGATAAAGATTATAAAGGTGATAATTTTGCCAAAGCATTATTTAAGCACCTGGTAATCGGTATCGATTATATACCCAGCGAAAACTTCTGGATTGGGGTGGGATTCAATCCGAAGACTAAAATGGATATGAAACTGCAGGGAGGCGGAAACGGGTTGGCTGGCTTTTCTGCCGGGGCCGGCGTGAAGATAAAGATGTTTGATGTCGGTGTCTCTTTTGCTAAATATCATCCGTCGGCTATGTCGATGATGATGAGTGTTTCGACTACGCTGGCCGATTTTAAACCTTAGGAAATATAAATAAATGTAAGAATGAAAAAGATAGTAATCGCTATAGACGGTGTTTCCTCTACGGGGAAAAGTACTATGGCAAAAGATCTGGCAAAGGAAATTGGTTATACATATATTGATACCGGTGCCATGTATCGTGCTGTTACATTATATTGTATACAGCATAATTTGTTTAAAGGGGATCAGATCGATGAAGAAAAACTGCAGGAATCGATGAATGATATCCATATATCTCTCCGGTTTAATCCGGAAACCGGTCGTCCGGATACTTATCTGAATGGCGTGAAGGTTGAAAAGGAAATCCGTGGAATGGAAGTAGCCAGATGGGTTAGTCCGGTAGCGACTTTGGGTTTCGTTCGCCGTGCACTGGTTGCCATGCAGCAGGAAATGGGCAAGGAGAAGGGTATAATCATGGACGGAAGAGATATAGGTACGGTTGTATTCCCGGAGGCAGAGTTGAAAATTTATGTGACAGCCAGCCCGGAAGTACGTGCACAGCGCCGTCTGGATGAACTGAAAGCAAAAGGTGAGGCCGCTTCTTTCGAAGAAGTACTTGAAAACGTGAAGACGCGGGATCGTATCGATTCTACCCGTAAAGAAAGTCCGCTGCGCCAGGCCGATGATGCTGTGGTGCTGGATAATTCGCATATGACTATCGCTGAACAAAAAGCGTGGCTTCTTGTTCAATTTAATAAAGCTGCGGTGGAATAAATAATCATGATTGAAGTCGAAATAGATAAAGGTTCCGGATTCTGTTTTGGAGTTGTTACAGCTATTGAAAGCGCTGAACGTGAACTGGATAACACTGATATCCTGTATTGCCTGGGTGACATTGTACATAACAGCCTGGAGGTAGAACGTCTTCAGGCACAGGGATTACGCACTATCGATCACCATGAATTTTCGAAGCTGAAAGGAAAAAAAGTCTTGCTTCGTGCACATGGAGAACCTCCTTCTACCTACGAGATTGCAAAGCAGAATGAGATAACGATCGTCGATGCAACGTGTCCGGTCGTGCTCCAGTTGCAACGGAAGATACATAAATGTTATCAAGAGACGCGTGAAAATAATACACAGCTGGTGATTTACGGTAAAAAAGGACATGCCGAAGTAAACGGCCTTGTCGGCCAGACTGATGGTACGGCCATTGTGGTTGAAAAGATAGAAGACCTGGACCGTTTGGATTTCAGCCGTGATATTTGTCTTTTCTCCCAGACGACAAAGTCTTTGGACGGGTTCCGTAAGATCGTGGAAGAAATATATAAACGGAAAACGGAGGATGCCCGTTTTGAATACCACGATACGATTTGCCGTCAGGTGGCAAACCGCCTTCCGAATATAAAGGCCTTTGCTTCCAGCCATGACTGGGTTTATTTTGTGGCGGGAAAGAAAAGTTCGAACGGTAAGATGTTGCTGGAAGAATGCCGGAAAGCAAATCCGAATACTCTCTTTATTTCTGAGGTAAAAGAGATAACCGAACCGCTGCCTGCCGGTGTCCGCCGTGTAGGAGTCTGCGGCGCCACATCAACCCCTAAATGGCTGATGGAAGAGGTTGCCGTGCGTATTCGGGAGTTGAATGCAAGCCGATGATAAAACGGTTAAGATTTCATGAAGTTTAAGAGAAAATGAAAGAATGTTGGTAAATAATTACTATTTTTGCCGCGAATAATTTAAAATAAAGACGCTATGTCTACAATTAAATGTATTGGCATTTTAACGTCCGGAGGTGATGCTCCCGGAATGAACGCTGCCATCCGTGCAGTGACGCGTTCCGCTATCTATAACGGGATGAGAGTTAAAGGTATTTTCCGAGGATACAGAGGATTGATTACAGGTGAGATTGAAGAGTTCAAGACACAAAATGTAAGTAACATCATCCAGCGTGGTGGAACAATATTGAAGACAGCTCGTTGTTTGGAGTTCAAGACTCCCGAAGGCCGTAAGCAGGCATACGACAAGTTAATGGAAGAGGGGATCGACGCCCTGATCGCTATCGGTGGTGACGGAACGTTGACCGGTGCGCGCATCTTTGCACAGGAGTTCAATTATCCGATAGTCGGTGTTCCCGGTACGATCGATAATGACTTATATGGTACGGATGTAACGATCGGTTATGATACGGCATTGAACACGATCATGGAATGTGTGGATAAGATACGTGATACAGCCACTTCCCACGACCGTCTGTTCTTTATCGAAGTGATGGGACGTGATGCCGGTTTCCTGGCTTTGAACGGTGCGATTGCTTCAGGTGCCGAAGCGGCTATTATCCCGGAAATCTCCATGGAAAAAGACCAGTTGGCAGAAATGATCGAAAACGGTTTCCGTAAATCGAAGAACAGTAGTATCGTATTGGTTGCAGAAAGTGAAGTAACCGGCGGTGCCATGGGAGTGGCCGAACGTGTGAAAACTGAATATCCGCAATTTGATGTCCGTGTATCTATCCTCGGACACTTGCAGCGTGGCGGATCTCCGACTGCCCAGGACCGTATTCTGGCTACCCGCATGGGAGTTGCAGCCGTTGATGCTTTGCTGGATGATCAGCGTAATGTCATGATGGGTATCCAGAATGACCAGATCGTATATGTTCCGTTCTCAAAAGCGATCAAAAATGACAAACCGATCAACCGTGATCTGCTGAATACACTGCGTGTGTCTTCTATCTGATCCGGCATTGAAAAAGAGAATATAAAAAGAAAGCCCGTTGAATCATTTGATCCGACGGGCTTTCTTTTTATATATCAATTAAGTTTATTTCTTTGACAGGTTTTCCAGGAACAGGTCCATCATTCTTTTGGCAGCTACGAATGAACTGATCTCATTTTTCAGCACCTGTTGTTCGGTGGAAGACAGCATGCTTTCCACAGCCGGATTGTGATAGAATGTTTCCCGTAATGTATCATTGATGCTTTCGTACATCCAATATTTGGCTTGTTCGTTCCGCTTATAGTCGAAATAACCGTTCTTTTTAGTAAATTCCATATATTCGCCGACCATATCCCAGATTTCCTTGATACCTAAATTATAATATCCGGAGTAAGTCAGCACCTTAGGAAACCATCCGGAATCAGCGGGTGGAAAAAGGTGCAAAGCATTCTTGAACTGGGCAGCAGCCAGCTTTGCCTTATCGATATTGTCGCCATCCGCCTTATTGATGATGATCCCGTCTGCCATTTCCATAATACCACGCTTGATGCCCTGCAACTCGTCACCTGTGCCGGCTAACTGGATGAGCAGGAAGAAGTCGACCATCGAGTGAACAGCCGTTTCACTCTGTCCGACACCTACCGTTTCAACGAACACGGTATTGAAGCCGGCAGCTTCGCACAAAACGATCGTTTCGCGTGTTTTGCGGGCAACACCTCCCAATGATCCTGCCGAGGGGGAAGGGCGGATAAACGCATTTTTCTCACGTGACAGGGCTTCCATACGGGTTTTGTCACCGAGAATACTACCTTTGGATCGTTCGCTGCTCGGATCGATAGCCAATACAGCCAGTTTGCGTCCTTCTTTGATCAGGTGCATGCCGAAAGCATCGATAGACGTACTTTTCCCGGCTCCGGGAACACCCGTAATACCGATACGGACTGATTTGCCTGCATGCGGAAGACATTTTTCAATGATTTCCTGGGCTATTTGCTGATGTTCATATTTCGCACTTTCAACTAGCGTGACAGCCTGGCTGAGGATGGTTATATTACCTTTCAGTATCCCTTCGACGAACTCGGAAGGGGTATATTCTCTGCGTAATTTTTTTTTGAGGTATGGGTTTACAGTCGGTACGTCGGCTACTCCCTTGTTTACCTTTAATCCTCTGTAAAGATCGTCGTTTTCGGGATGTTCCATGATGAATAATTATTTAATGTGCTAATGTGCCAATATGCCAATCGAAAAAGACATTGGCATATTGGCACATTGTTTTAATTGGCTTATTATTTCTCTGCTGTTACCTTTATCAGGCGAACAGGACCGTTCGGGTCGTTACAAACAATATTTACTAGTGCTTCCAGTTTCGTCTTGATCTCTCGCGGACGGACTGATATTTTAAATGTCGCCGTTGTTCCCGGTTTTACTTCTCTTTTTCCTCCTGAAATATCAACCCGTTCATCGTCGCTGGTAAAGCTGTGGATGATAAGCGGAGATTTCCCGGTGTTGGTTACTTCGACAGTACCGGTCACTTTTCCACCGATCAGAGGAATGAAACCTCCTTTTTCCGGTAATTTACCGAAGTCAAGTAATGTGCCGGACAACTGTGCAATCGGTGCCTGTGCCTTTTCCGCAGCCGAAAGTTTACCGAAGTTGTCGATGATATTGGCTGCGACGTGTACTCCGCCGGAAACTTCTTTCTGACCGATACTTTCGATCGTTAAAGGTATTTCTGTTGTAACCCGGCCTTTTCTTTTGGTTGCTTTGGCATCGAGAAGTAAAGTTATTTCACCGACTTCATCCGGTGCCAGTTGGGTTGGACGTACTTCGACAGTCAGGAAATGAGGCACTTTTCCCGGATGGATTGTCAGGGTCGTCTTTCCTTCATTCTTTACGCTGATCTTTTCACCCAGTGTTTCGTCGGGGCGGATACTGCTGTACAGTACCGTCTTGGTCTGCATCTTCAGGTCGCCTATCGAATACGGGTAAATTAGAACCGGTGTAAGCGGTTTCGGTGTCACATTCCCTTTGATTGCCAGTGTATAACTGCCTTTCTTACCATTGCTGAATATGGAAATAGTTTTATAAAAAGGGCCGGGACGACCTTTGGGGTTGTAAGTTACTTTTACATTGCCCGTTTTTCCCGGAGCGACCGGCTCTTTTGTCCATTCCGGTTGCGTACAACCGCAAGACGCTGTAACACGGGTGATGACGAGTGGGCCGTCTCCCGTATTCTTTATTTCAAAAGTATGACTGGCCAATCCGTCAGCTTCAGCGATTGTACCGAAGTTGTACGTCAGTTCGTCTGCACTTATCTGAGCTCCGTTCTGTGCTGCCATATGCACAGCAAAGAATAATATGCTGCAAAGGATAAAGCTCAGTCTTTTCATATTCAGCATTCTTTGTTTTTAGTTTTGCTTGTTGGAAATCAAATTACCTCTCCCCGTATCGTCAGGATAAAACTTCCGGTTTTTCCGTTGCTGTAAACTGAAATTGTTTTTGAGAACGGACCGGGACGTCCTTTCGGATCGTATGTTATCTTGATGTTTCCGCTTGCTCCCGGAGCGATCGGTTCTTTTGTCCATTCCGGGGTGGTACATCCGCAGGAAGCGATGACGCGGGTAATCGCCAACGGCGCATCCCCTGTGTTTTTTACGACAAATGTCGCGGAAACTTTTCCATCAGCTTCTTTTATCTGTCCAAAGTCATGAGAGGTTTCGTCTGCTGCGATAACAGCTTTTTTCTGAGCTGAGGCCATTCCTGTAGCAAGCAGGATTGCCATAAAAATAAAAATAATCTGTTTCATTTTACTTTTTATTTAGCTATTGTTTATTCTACAAAGATAGACAATTGAATTGAAAATTGAGAATTGAAAATTGAAAATTACCTTTGGACGGATATAAGAACATTCTGCTACTCTTCATATTCAATCCCTGATTTTCAATTTCCAATTTTTAATTTTCAATTAACCGTGAGATTATTCCCTTCCGTATGTGACACAAATTCAGGTGCGTACAGGCATTGGATGGAACTTAGTCCTCCGGCATATTCACCGGTGCGGGACACGTAAACCGGATATTCGATCACGAAAGTTCCTTCCGGCAGGCGGCTGAAGAAGAAGTTTTCGGAAACATCCGTAGGCGACTGGTAATAGGCGACTCCGTCTCTGAACTGTGTCCCTGATAGCTGGTTGGCAGGTTCGAAACAGCCGGCGCGCAGGTCTTTCAGGAATACGTAATCCATTTCGCGGTCTGTCCGGATAGTCAGGCGTATGATTACTTTGTCTCCGACGCGGAGTTTTCCGTTTTCTACCGGTACAATTTGTAAACCGCTGCCGCTGTTGTTTTCGATGAATAATTTCTTTTCAACATTGAGTACACCTTTCTGTTTTTCTACTTTGTCGATGTTTTCGAAATACTGTTCGTAAACGGCTCCCCAGGCAGGCGTATTTCCTTCCTTCCGAATGGAAATGGAATTACTACCGGAAGAAATTTCTTTTTCATCCAGTACCACCTTCAGATAACCGGTTGCTGTTTCATCTTCAGCTGTGCTGTATGTTTTGCCGCCCCATGTTACGGTGCAGGTATTATTTTCATTCAGCCAGTCGTTTCCGGTCAGAATTAATGCGTAGATGGCATTCAGCGTTGCAGGAACAGATTCCCAGTTCTGCGTACGTTTCTGGTTCAACAGCCATTGTTTCATACGGTCGGTCTCTTTCTTGTCTTGCGATAAGGTATTGAACACTTTCATCAGCAGGCAATGAGTGTCGATCGGCGAAGTGAAATAACTGTTGCCTCTCCGGTTATTGGCCCAATACATTCCCTGTTCGGCGGTCGTGGTGGCTGTTTTGCGCAACCAGGCCAATATCGTATTGGCAACTTCTTTTTTGCCGTTGCGGTACATCAGCAGGGCGATTTCGCCTTTTCCGTAAAGGGATTGTTCGTTCCAGGTCTTTTCTGCCTGCGTTGTATAGAAACGGATTGCTTCGCGGGCATCACCCAGTTCCGGAATGTCGCGGTAAGCGCTGCGGACATAAAGAAATTCGAGTTGCAATGCGTTCGGAACGCTGCTCTGCCATTTCTTGTTGTTCTTTTGCAGGCTTTCATAATCGGACTGCATTTGTTTGTCCAGGTATTTGAGCGCTTTCATCTGCATTTCCTTTTCCTGCTGTCCGTATTGTACGGCACTCATTTCAACCAATTGTGACATACCTTTCAGGATAGACAGTGTTATTTCGCGGCTTGCCGGGAAACCTTTGAACCAGCTCCATCCGCCATCTTCGTTCTGTAGCTTTACTATTTGTTGCATGGCTACTTCGCGTTGTTGTGCAGCCCGGTTCATATCAAACAACAGGGATAAACGCTGCTTTTGTTCCGTTTCATTCTCGGCAGCCAGCACCCAGGGAGTTTCTTCCAGCAGGATATTCTTCAGCTCTTGATTCTTCTGGAGATTTGAATAAAGGGTAGAAGCGGTTCCGCCCTGTGCCTTCCACTGGCTGATTACTTTTTGGATGCGCGGATTGGCTGTTGCGATATAATAAGCCAGCGTATTGCTATAATAAGAGGCGAACCAGGAAATGACATTGTCATTTGTCGGTTGGGTAAGCGTAGGCAAAGCCTGTACGGCGTACCAGATAGGATTGCCTGTCAGTTCCAATGTCATTCTGAACGGATTGCGGCTGTCCGTTCCATTCTTTCCTGACAACCGGATTCGTTTTTCTCCGTTCTCCATCAGGTAGAAAGGTATGCTTTCCGTTACCAGTATTTGGTTGGAGAGAACCGGAATCAAATGTTGTTCACCGTCACTGCCGGATTCGGAATCTGCTACGATGCGGCAACCAATCAGATTGGTGGTCTCCGGTACGCGGAAGGTCCATGAAGCGGTGGTGATGCTGTCGGCAGACAAGGTAAACGGCTTTTGCGATTTTGTCAGGCAGATAACCGGCTGGTCGGTTGCCGGGTCGAACAATTCAAGGCTGACACGTCCGTTGATAGTCGCTTTTGAATTGTTGATAACCTGTGTGCTGACGGATACTTCGTCACCCTGGCGCATGAAGCGTGGCAGGTTCGGCAATACCATCAACGGTTTGCTGCTGATGACTTCTTTGGTCAGCATGCCGTATTTCATGTCTTCCGTATTGGCCAGTGCCTGGAACTTCCAGGTCGTATTGCTTTCCGGTAACGTGAACTGTACCATGACGTCTCCCTCCTCATTCGTCAGTAATGACGGATAGAAGAAAGCGGTTTCGTTGAAGTTTTCGCGTATCTGGACAACTTGCTGCTCTGACATTCCCTTTTCAGCCGGAGCACCGTCTGCCAGAGAGAAGACAGCCATGCCTGATTCCTCTACTTCATCGTCTGCAACCATTTCTACATTTCCGGTAGCGGTTGCAGCGTCATTCGTTCTGTAACCGATAACCTGTGCTTCAGCAGCGGCCATAGGGGCTGCCGACTTCATCATGATACCTCCGGCATACATTCCCCGGTTTCTGAAATTCATGATTCCTTGCCAGTTCAAACGGTCATATTGATAATCCGGAACATTGACATTTTTCGACTCTTCTGATTTATAGGCTGTCCTGTCATCCATGCCGATACCTCTGTTGAAAGAGGGGGCAGACAAGTAGAAATATCTTCTCAGGTCGAAATTCCATCTGAAGGAACCGGACGGTAATATTTTATCTAATGACGCGTCGTACATGCTGGCCAGCATTTCTGCCATAACAGGCATGGAGTCTGCATCTAAAATCCTGAATTTCCATGTCTCCTTATTGCCGGGTAGCAAGTGGTCACGGAAGGTAATCGGTTTGATTGCCAAAGAGAGATTCGGTTGTTGGCGTTTAATATCAGTTCGTGATGTATATAATTTGCCGTCTTTTACAAAGGTAAATTGTGCCACGACTCCTTCTCCGTAGCTTTCCATGAATGGGATACGGAAGAGATGATTCTCATTACTCAGTACGATGCGTTTGCGTGAAATACATTGGTTGTCCTGGTAAAGTTCATATAAAATATGTGCGTCTTTGTCGGATGTGCCAAACAATATCTTCGCCTCTTCACCGGGAAGACACCAGACTTTTTCATCTAACATCCAGGTATGCATGAATACCGGCGGTCTTTTGTCGCGTAAACTATATAGGATGAAATCCTGCTTTGTAGTAACCGGGCGTCCTTGTGAATCATTTGCATCCAGCTTGATCTGATAACGGCCGGAAGCTAGTTTGGCGAATACATTTTTATCAATCGTTTTGCCGGATGTAAAATTACCGGTTGCCACCTGTTCTTTTACTTCGTATTCAATGATTCCGTATTTGGATGGTTTTTCGGTGTCGCCCAATCTGTTTATCGTATAAGTTCCATTCACTGTTATTTTTTCACCGTTCAGTGTTTGTGCCGATACGGAAGCTTTTACAGAATCTTTGTCGAGTTGTCCGGAAAGGTCGGTATTCAGGACAATACTAGATGTCCCGACAGAGAATACGGAAGTCGCTTCCTGGGTTTCACCATTGCTGTCGGTTAATGTGGCTGTGACCAGATAACTTTGATAGGCAGGGAGATTGCTACTAGATTTTTCCGGACGGAAACTGAAAGAGAATGTCCCGTCGCTGTTCACAGTAACCTGTCCTTCTGCTACTTGTTCATTAGAAAAACTACTGATGTAGCTACGTAACCAGAAGGGACGTTTGTTGATACGGTAAGTAATCTCTCCGCTTTGCAGGGAGATACCGGAAAAAGTCTGTGCCTTTCCCTGGATTGTCACCAGGTCGCCGAACGTAATTTCACCTTTTACGGGAAGTAAATCAATGAAGAAAGTGGGACGTTTGTATTCCTCTACACGGACATTTACACTTTGATATTCGGTAGACAGCGTGAACATTCCTCCAAGGGTTTGCTGAGGCAAAGTGAATTCACCGTTGAAAGAACCGAATTTATTCGTCTTGAACTCTTTGGTGGCCACTTCTTTCCAGTTCGCATCCCTGAGAGTTACTTTGAACGTTTCGCCTTCGATGGCATGAGGCTTGTCGGTCGTATTTGTGTAAGCGATTCCTTTGAAATACATATTTTGTCCCGGGCGGTAAAGTCCGCGGTCTGTAAACAAGGCCAGTTCCGGACGTTTTGTCTGGCTGATTTCCCGTCGTCCGTTCGGATAAACGGCTGTCAGCATTGTTTGTGAATCTCCCGGACGGGCCACTTGATAAGCCATCATATCGCGTTTATGTGGAAAGACAGCGATGCCGTCTTTATCTGTTTTTACGGTTCCCTGTGGTTGCATCTCACGGCGTTTTCCCGAATAATAAGTTACTGAGGCATCAGTGATTGGTTTGCCACTTAAATAATCGGTCACCAATACCTCCGTATTTCCATTTTGCATACTGCGCGAAACGGCAGCCAGGCGGCTTACCTCGAATAGATTGTTCGTTTTCAGCGCCGTTCCGGGAGCAGTAATAACACATTCATACAATCCTGTCTGGTCCATCGGGATGACGAGGCTCGTATCCAGCTCGGTATAGGTATTCGGTACTTTTAATGAAAAAGTAACTTCTTTGACCAGGGTTCCCAAATTGTTTGCAGTATCCTGGGCATTATAATTAAGTGTCTGTTGCGGAGTTTTCAAACTCTTGTATATGCGGGCGGTAATCTGCCGGATATTTTGATATGTGAGTTTTAGAGTCAGTTTTTTCCCCGGATATACAGTATTGTCTGTGTTGACTTGCAGGAACGGGTTTTGCATATTGGCCAGCCTGTTTTTTATCAGGCCGATCCGTTCATAGTTCGGAAAGCGGGCAATTGTTTCTTTGCAAAGTTCGTACTCGGCAGCTTTCAGAGAATCCATATTGGCTTCTGTTCCATATCCGTAAAATCCGTTATTCAGTTTAGCGGCAATAATTTCCACAGAATAGTCTTTATTACCGTAGATAGCTAACAGGCTATCCAATGCGGATGTATAATTTTCTCTTGCCTGTTCGGAATAGCGGGTGGTATATTTGAATCTCAGATAGTCCAGGTTGGCAAGCATGGCTGCTTTTTTGTCCGGTTGCGTGTTCAGATAGGCAATAAGTTCTTCATATATCTCTGTGGAAGGAGCGATATCAAGAGCACGGAACGCCAGAAAGTCATATAATGTAGGGCGTAGGGCTGGCGTGTCTTTTCCAGTCTCCAGTATGGCTTTGAAATCGGATACCGGTGTTTCCTGCAACAGCTTCGCCGGTTGCAGGGATGCAGTCAATTCTTCCTTTATCTTATTCGTGAAAAGGTTTGAAGTCCATTCGCGGATATCTTCGGGAACGTATCCGGCCAGGTCGGTCCGCTGATTAATCTTCCAGCGGTTCATCGTATAATACTGATTGTACATTTCGGCAACCATCGAATGGAGTACGGCTGTAGAAGCCGGTTCTTTACATTCGGCCGCATAGTTTTCCACTTCCTTGATAAGTTTGGGGAAGTCATCGTCATTCACATCCAGTTGTTCTTTCATCCGGCTGATCAGCGCTTTGATGAGTTGCGGTGTATTTTTACCTTGAATAGCCTCGGTAATCATTTTGCTTTCATTTTTAGGTTGTGCCGCATTTGTATACATGATAACCGCTGAAATACAGCATAGTATCAGGGCGGAAACAATAATAGCTTTTATCTTCATATCTATATGGGTTTACATGTTAAACAACGTTCTTTGCTATATAGATACAAAGAAAGGGTAAAAAGATGTAAACTGTTTGTTAATAAGGTGTAATAATGAATTGGCGTGGTAATAAGCAATGAGGAGGTGTAAGGTTCAGGATTTCTATAGGAAGGTTATTGTTTTCGACGTCCTCATAAACATTCACGAGGGCGTCAAAAACATTTATGAGGCCCTCGTGAACAGGAAACTATCTGTACTTTCTTTTATTTCTTGCGAACGTAAGTCAGGAATGTGTACGGATAAGCATGTTTTGCATCAGCCGGGAATTCCTGGCGTTCCACTTCTTCCCATAAATCCCAGTTTACGACCGGGAAGAAAGTATCGGCATCTTTAAACTCACCATGTACACGGGTGATGTACATTTTGTCTGCGATGCGTAAAGCCTGACGATACACCAATGCACCGCCGAGGATGAATATTTCATCTTCTTTTTCACAGATATCCAGTGCCGAACCCATTGATTCGCAGGCGAAGCAGTTTACAAAACCTGCTTCCGGCAAAGTGGTCAGGACTACATTCTTCCGATTTGGAAGCGGTCCTTTGGGCAGAGATTCGAACGTTTTACGTCCCATGATTACGGCGTGGCCGGTTGTCAAATCTTTAAAACGTCGCATATCGGCAGGCAGACGCCATAACAACTTGTTGTTTTTACCAATCGCATTGTTCTCTGCAATAGCGGCAATGATTGAAATAGTACTCATAAACTTATCGATTTATTAGTAATGTGTATACTCTCTCTTTAATTTTCAATTCTAAATTTTCAATTCCCTATACCGCCACTTCTCCTTTGATATGGGGATGCGGGTCATAACCGGTCAGGTTGAAATCTTCGTATTTGAAATCGAAGATGTTTTTTACGTCCGGATTTATTTCCATCCGGGGAAGAGGACGCGGTTCGCGGGTAAGCTGAAGCTTTACCTGTTCGAGGTGATTGCTATAGATATGAGCATCCCCCAGCGTATGAACGAAATCTCCGGCTATAAGTCCTGTCGCTTGTGCCATCATTTGTAATAATAATGCGTAAGAAGCAATATTGAAAGGTACGCCCAGGAATATATCCGCACTGCGCTGATACATCTGTAAACTCAGGCGTCCGTTCGCCACATAAAACTGGAAGAACGCATGACAAGGCGGGAGGTTCATATTATCCAGGTCACCCACATTCCAGGCACTGACAATGATCCGTCGGGAATCCGGATTATGTTTGATCGTTTCGACAGCTTCGCTGATCTGGTCGATAGAACCACCTTTATAGTCCGGCCACGAGCGCCACTGGAAACCGTAGATATGTCCCAGGTTCCCGTCGGGGTTTGCCCATTCATTCCAGATACGCACTCCATGTTCCTGCAAATATTTTGCATTGGTATCCCCTTGAAGGAACCAGAGTAATTCATAAATGATAGACTTCAGATGCAGCTTCTTCGTCGTAAGCAGAGGAAATCCCTCTTCCAGATTGAATCGCATTTGATGGCCGAAAATACTTTGTGTACCGGTACCTGTACGGTCTTCCTTCCTCACTCCCTCGGCTAATACGCGATTCAGCAATTCTAAATATTGTTTCATTTTTATCTCTATAGTAGCTTACAAAAGTACGAAAGTGATTTGTATAAAACAACAGGTAATTTTTTTTATGTTCTTTTCTCCTGGTTCTTTAGTAAGAAAATATAGCTCACATTTGATAATAAATGAACCATTCATAGCTCGTATGTTTGCCAACAGTTGTGCATAACAGTTGTGTCAGCGTGGTGAAATTGTCATCGAATGTTCTCTCATAGGTTACTGGCTATTATATTAAAAGCTACTATCAACTAGTTTATTAGTAGTTAGTTAGTGTTACTGGCCTGTACGGAGGAATTGAATACGGTGTATAGGGTAACCAACTACGGTGTACAGGGTAGCGGGATGAGGTGTACACCCTAACCGACTAGGGTGTACAGGGTAACTTTACAGGGTAAGCACTTAAGAGACAATAGGTAAGGAGGTATGTAACAGTACCTCCTTTGTCTATTTATAAGAGATGAAAGAACTAATTTAAAAAGTCACATTGCCGGATGACAGGTAACGATAACTGATGCCGGCATTGCCGGAACGGAAAGAGATTCATTTTTAACCTCCATTGAGCGAGTCCATCGTTCTGTAAACTGCCCTCCAATAAAGTTTTCAAACTTCACCTTTCAGATTTCAGGATAGATAACTGATTGAAAAATAGCGGATCCGCCTGAAGGATGCCTTACACAGGAAGTTGATTCCGATAAGTAGGTATCCGTTCGCCAACGAATAGTTATCTGTTGGCCGGCGGGAAGTTATCCGTCCCAAAAGCATAGATGTTCCGAATTGTCAAGACTGCTTTTGGGATAACAAGTGTATATATTTGAAGACAAAAGTCTTCTATTTTGCCGGCAGCTATTTAACCTTGAATTCTCGTATACATTTTTTAGCAGTTTCCTCCCTTCAGCCGGACATATTGAAAAACATTCTATCCAGAACATCTGAAAGCTGAAGGCAATAGTCTGCAATTCATAAGGAGGGCGAATCGGATAACAAACAGACTTGTATTATAGACTCTTGTATTTGATTCCGGGAATAGTTGTTTTCCGATTATAGAAATCGTTGAACCTACTTTTCCCTTGATCTTTTGGTTACTGACAAATCTTGAACCAACCCGTATCTCTGTTAGCATGTTGAACTGATTTATTTGATGGGAGGTGACAAAATGATAATCGGGAGATGTAGTCATAGTGTGCATATTACATTTATATAAATGCAAATAATTTTTTATTATACTGCTTGGAGGTATGGATAATTTTGGATATATATTTATTAATATTAAAGTACAGGTACGTTAGTTTTATGTACTTACAGAACACTCCCGTTGAGTAAAAAAAGATGCTTTAACAAATAGGCTGAATCCTTTGTGTGGAATATGAATCAAGGGCGGAGGTCGAATTTCGAATGACTAAAAAAAACGTTCCTTTTTTTCTTGCAGCAAAAATACGCATTCCTTTTGAACCTGCAATTCTTTTCAGAACTTTTTTCACTTTTCTATCTGCTTTCTTATCAGTACGATACGAAAACAAGGACAAAATACCCACTTCCTGTTACAAAAGTAAAAGAATCTTAAACGCGTGGCGAGAAAAAAGGAACGTTTAAACTCGCCAAATCGGTAATCGATGAGTAAAAAAGATGCCTGTATACAGGCATTTAACAGTTCCCCTGAAATGCTTTTTCTTGTGTCCTACGGGTTTAGGCGGTTGAAATGAGCTAAATGGACGAAAAATAGTCAATTTGAGTATAGATCATAATTTTATTAATTAAATGTTTTACGTATGAGAAAAAGTACTTTGGTAAAAGGCGGGTCGGCCGCTCTTTTATGTGCTATGGCTTTTTATGGCTTGTCTCCGATGCTGAATGCAGCAGATGCGGACTATGCTAATATAAAAGCGAAATGGTATGATGGTGTGAGCACCGAAGCTGCGTGGGATGACGAATCGACACTGGTTGGTGAAGGTTTGTATAATTTCAAGCCACTCGACAAGGTGAATGTACACAATCATTGGGAAGCTAATTCAACTTCTTATGGTAACTATGAGTCGTTGATCGATTTCACAAAGATGAATGCAGGTTTAATGAACGGTGCTTTCGTGACCTTCTTCAATCTGGATGACAGTGATACTCCAAACTATTTGAAGCCTTTTACCGGAAAGTATCTGGAAATGGCTTATTCGGATATTAAGAATCACGAAGAAATGAACACTGCCGAATATCTGAAATTTACAGATGATAAAGGCAATACGGGTTTGGGTATTTATCAGAATCAGACAGCCAGTTCACGTGTAGACTTCCTGTATAGCACTAAAGGCTTGACAGGCGTTGAAAGCGTTGAAATGGACGTTCGTGCTTTTGGTAATGTTGATTTGGTAAATCGTAAGATCGACTGGACATATGACGTATATGTTTATGATATGTCTGGTGAATATGTTGGTCAGATGGTTAGTGACCGTGCAATTTTCACGGCAAGCAATCATGAAGTAGCTACAGCGCATACACATCATATTAAAGCGCATGTTTCTGATGCTGATAATACAAATGCTAATTCTTGGCAACAAGGTTCTCTGGATAACAAGATCATTCTTGTTATGTTCAAAGGAGCTAAATCGGTTGCTGACGATGCAGTTTCTTCTACAGGCTCAAAGAACACAGAACCGTTGACAGTATTTACAAATGCTCGTTTGGCGTTCAATCGTCCTGATGTTGCTTTTGGTGCTGCAAATACGAAAGTGTTTGAAGCGGGTGCCGGACGTAATACAGCTTGTGCTGCTGACACGTTGGTTACAAATGTGGAGTTCTGGAACACATTGTATGAAAATAATAAGACTAACAATGAATATACGGCTACTTTCAGTGGTGTTGATCGTGATGGTCTTTATGCAGCAGACAGAGATCCGAAAGAAGAACTGGCATATTACGAATTGAATGTTGAATATCCATTTATAGCTGATGAAATGGAAATTTCTCAGGAAGGTGATTTGACAAAAGTTCAGGGTTGGATTTCTTTGGATCAGATGGTTGCTGACGGTAAGATCGGTAGAAC
Organism: Parabacteroides sp. ASF519; assembly: GCF_000364265.2. NCBI lineage: Bacteria > Pseudomonadati > Bacteroidota > Bacteroidia > Bacteroidales > Tannerellaceae > Parabacteroides > Parabacteroides sp. ASF519. Next base: position 1,874,594 of record NZ_AQFV02000006.1, read on the forward strand.
AGGTACACCTGGTAAGGATAAGAAAGTTACTTATCTGATTCCTCGCGAATTCTTCGTTCAGACGGATGCTACAGAAGACCGCGATTGCAAATCAAGCGCTCGTTTCACTTACTACTTTGCTCCGCAAGAAGTAAAAGCATTTGACAAGGATAATTATATCTGGTCTACAATCACAGCTGAAGCTTCAGATACAGCTCGTTACGAACTTCAGGGTTCTTCTATTCCTGAATATAGCGAGTTGAACGATCTTCATTTCGACGAATATCTGGACTTTAAGACTGCTAAGGTTAGCTTCAAGAACTTGCCTTACTTCAATTCGGTAATCGGTCGTACAGACAATTATACTTTATCGGAAGATCTGTTCGGTGGATTGACGTTGGAAAATCGTACCAAAGCTCCGAAGCATTCAACAGGCCGTTATGATGACGACGTGAATCTTAAGGGTTGGAAGATCGTCTTCATAAATGAAGAAGGTAAGAAGGATTCAACTTATTACGAAGGACGTTTCTTGCCTATGTCTCTTTATGGATATAGCTATACCGATTGGAAAACATGGTTGGAAGCAAATGGTTGCCCTGACTGTTGTATCGAAGACGGTCCTGAAGAAGTTGGTAACTATGCAGAAGTCGATGTAATTGATTGTGACGGTAATATCAACAAGAATATCATCAGTATCAATGCAATCTTCAAATATCACCGTGGTGATGTAAACATCGGTGACGACGAGTCTAAATATGTAAATGAAACATATACAATCGCTCCGCGTCTGGTTTACGATGCTTCTGTTGCAAGATATAATGTAAATGAAGATGTACTGTCTGGTACGACTTATACTTACAGCGGTCAGGATCTGATCAACAAAGTAGGTGATGCAGTTTACTCAGGCCCGATCAAGATCTTCGGTAACAATACATTCGTATGGTTCCAGGATACCGACCAGTCTCTGTTAAGCCACGCTATGGGCGTAATGAGCTCTGAATTATTGAAATATTTTGAAAAGATCGACCGTAAGGACTTCTTCTTCGCTCCGTACGATGAGTGGGATGGTTACAAATATGAGTCAAGACCTCACACTGTGAAGGTATTTGCTACAGGTTTGAAACCTGATGTAGAAGGTGGTACAGTTGCTTCTATCAAGATCTTCAAAGAACAATTCTCTAAGACTGAAGGCATTGACGATGCAGTTTATCATACAAATGCATTCATGTTCTCTGCAGAAAGCCTTGATTTTGCAAAAGTATATGTGAAGAAAGGTTCTCAGGAAAAACCGATCGAAGAATATAATGGTGCCGTATTCGGTAAGTTTATCGGTATGAGCGTTGGCGATACTCTGGTTTACAAGGTTGACCTGGATGACGACTATGCAGTACAGTATGTAGAAGAAACAGGTCTTGACATGACTGTTAAGTATGTTCCTTACAATGACGTGAACCTGGTTCCGATCGTTACTGAAAGCTGGAACGAATGTTTCGAAGGTACTCCTAATATCTTCCACCATGTAGCTCAGTTCGGTGCAACTACAGCTAACAATAAGGGATGGAACGAATTCTATACATTCGGTACTACCGACAGAGGTTTGGTAACCACAATGAATGCAGATAAAGTGATCGGTTCTTATACCAGCTTCTATTCATTCCTGACTCAGCAGTTCGGTTCTTGCAACACTTGTGGTGGCGGTAGTCTGCCAACTTTGAATTCTTCCAGCAGTTCAAGTGAAAACTGGGTTCCTGCTCCTAACTTCATCTATAACGAAATGTTCCGTAAGGATTACAAGACTCGTTATGTAAATACTTGCTATCCGGTACGTGACGGTCAGTTCATCATTGCTGGTTTGAACATCGTTGACCCGGTTGACATGGAAGTATTCTCTAACAAGAAAGGCGCATTCGAATATGAAGTAACAGTTCTGGGCGACATGAACGGTGAGGCTTATGGTAGAGTAGATACAGTAGGTACTATGGTTCAGATTTCTCCGAACAAATACGGTGAAGTATTGGCTCTCGTTTCTGCTAAGTTCGATCCGAAAGATCGCAATGGTCTCGAAATGACTATCGATACAATCACAAGTGGTTCTGAAAAGGGCATGTGGGCTCGCTACTATGCGAAAGACTCTATCCGTTTGGCTCCGCAGCAGCATGGTGCTGACGTGGAAAAATACAACCGCGTATACTTCTTCGACCTGGATGATTACAAACATAATCTGACAGTTAACGACCAAAGATGGGCTGATCTGGGTGTTTGGGCTCCTTACGGAATCAATGTAAACGATACGCTGACAGCTGGTATCAAGGGTGACGTGAAAGTTCCTGAAGTATGGTTCAGTTCTGACGCTGCCGGTAAGAATAAGATCGACGCATTCCAGTTCGGTGTTGTAAATGGTGGTGCTTCTAAAGATTCTGTATTCTATATCCAGGGTCGTGACCTGCCTCATTACGGTACTACTGTAAGTGGTGAAGAATCTAAGATAGAACAGGAAATCAACTTGTTGAGTGCTTCTGACTTGTTCACATTCGGAACAAACAAAGCAAAAGAAGTAAAACTGTTCATCCGTGAGAAATCTATGGAACTGGCTGCAACAGCAGAAGAAAATCCTTATACATTCAAGGGTGGTGAAAACGACCTGGTGAACAATGTTCTTCGTGGTGACGTTGCTGCTAAGATCGATGTTCGTGCAACTCCGAATGTAGAAGACCTTTGCGATGTAGAAAACGCATTGTCTCTGTCGGCTGTATGTGATGTACAGAAGGATCTGCCGCTGGCATTCACTGCCGGTCTTGAAATGCCGTATATTAAAGATATGGAACCAGGTGACGTAGGTGGTAGCGATGCTCGTATCAAGTGGACAGCCACTCCGGGTGCTCAGTACTATCAGGTTGCTGTAGGTCGCTTCACTCCGAAGTACACTTCTGAAGATGTATTTATGTCTGAAGTACGTGCTGACGATGCAAGCAAGACTATTTGGGTTGAATTGTTCAACGCAACAGGTGATGTTATCCACCGTGATAACAAAGTTAACTACTGGTTGGAAGTAACTAAAGAATATACAGATGCAGCAGGTAAACCGCAGAAAGAAGTAACTAAGGTAAGTGTAGACAACTTCGAATTGCAGGGTAATACGCAGCCGATCGACAGAAACTGGGGTTATGCTCCGATTGCCCACCAGATGGACAACATGGAACTGACTACAGACATCACGAAACCGGTTAAATATACGATCCGCCTGATGGAAGGATTCCAGACAGATGCACATCAGATCGATATCTATCTGTTCGATACTCCTGCAACATGGATGGTTAGAAAACCTGTTCCGGGTATGCCTATCAACGGTGGCGAGTTCAATACAGGTGACTGGAGAACAGAAGTAGGTTCATTGCCTACAGCATATTACGAATGGCAGGATGATATCAACTTCGACGGTGAAGAATCGTTCAAGGTTTCTGCAACATCCACTTCAATAGCTGTTCATAACCTGATCCCGCAAACTGCTTACACGGCACGTGTACGTGCATTCAACGAATGTGTAGGTGGTGAAGAAATGATTCCGTCGGAAGATTATTATGACTTCGCTACATCTAAGACTGCTACCTCTACAGGTGACATCTACTTCGATGAAGCTGACGAACATGATCCGGTATCTAACGAATCTATCAATACAACTGACGTAACAGTTCTGGGTGGCCAGGGTAAGGTAACGATCCTGAATGCTGCTAACAAGAATGTTGTCATCAGCAACGTATTGGGTCAGACAATTGCTAACACGACAATCAATTCCGACAATGTTACATTCAATGCTCCGGCAGGAATCGTAGTTGTAGTAGTTGATGGAACAACAGTGAAGGCTGTCGTTAAGTAAGACAATGAATAACTATTGATATAAAGAAGTTTATAATCAATAATTTAAAATAGATAACCGCGCGGCGGCAGTAGAGGCGTTGCTTGCAATGCCTCTACCTGGCACCAACTAATCCGTGAGGACGAAAAAGCGGGTATTAATACTAAAGTAATGAAATATAAATTCTTCCGCCCTAGCTCTGTGAAGAATGAAAGCGGATATAAACCTTGGCGGAGTTTCTTTTGTCAGGGTTTATATTATGTTATATAACTTGATTATAAGCACTTACTATCTATTGATTGAAGTATAAACTAATAAAAATAATAGCGTATGAAAAAAGTATACTTGATCGATGTGAGTAGGCGACTACTTATATTCGTGCTACTATTGGGAGGGTATATTACACAAGCGGCTGCAGCAGACATTTATGTCCCCGTAAAAGATGTCCTGTCATATTATGAAGGAACCAGTGACGCTAATGCGGAGCAGTTAAAATCCCATATCCAAAGTTTATTGCAGGGAGTTGTCGATCAGAGTGATCAGGCAGCGATTATATCCGATGTTACTATCAGAGGTAACGGTGGGGATCAGACCGGTGATTTGGTGGCAGGAAGTTATAACTACACTTTTAAAGTGACTTCCACCAGTTCCATTACGTTAAATTTTGAACGGACGATCGGTACAGGGAATATAAATCCTGCAACTCTGTTCGGCGAACTGGATCATGATCAGGTAGTTGTATCAAATGCTATCGAGATCAAAGCCCGCCAGGCAGTCGGTGATTTGAAATTCCCGGCTAACTGGGGTAATTATGTGTATGGAACATCTGTTAGTGATTTACATTCTAAAATACAGGTGCTCGATATGCCCGGAGTTTCATTTAATGATGCTTCGGTTTTTCTGGTTAAAGACGGCGTTTCCGCTCAATATACCGGAAATAATATGTTGGAAGCCGGAAAGTATGATGTGGTTATTACATTTCCTCCGACAGATCAGTTTGCTTATGAACCCGGTTTGACCAATTGTACCAAGCAGGCGACAGGTTCTTATATTTCAACCAAGCAACTGATTGTAAAGGAAAAGCCGATCGATAATACGGTATTCCCTGTGTTTGCGGAAAAGGTTGGAGGCTTAGGCGAACTGGATCCGGCATCCAATCTTAATTTGAACCGGATAAAGAATCTGATCAGGAATAATATAACTTCATCCGATGATTTTATTTCCGAGATAAAAATATATTCAGGTAATGGTTTCACCAGTGAAATAACTACGGGGCGGTTAGTTCCGGGTAATGTATATAGTTATCGCGTGGTGCTTCTACCGAATTATGGTGCAGGCAGCAATGTCTCTGCCGGCGTAGGTGGAGCAAGCGTTTCTTTAAATACTACTGAATGGAGCTATGATATTGTAAGCGCGATTGCGATTGGGAAAAACACGTTACAGGTGAAGTTACCCGATTTTGTTTCAAGCCCGATCCGTATTGGCGACTATGCTGATAACACTGCTACGGCTACGATGCTGAAACGTCTGATTCAGGATATTAATCCGGAGATGGTGGACCAGAACCTGGTTCCTCTGGTTGAGGTAACTGGTGGTACGGTATCTTCCGGTATGGCAGATAACACCTATTTGGGTTATAAAGTGACAGTCCAGGGTGATCTTGTTCAGACAAATTTGAATTTTGTAACAAATGGGAATGTCTCATCTGCTAATCTGGTTGTAAATGGAAATGTTTGTACGTTTAGTAACTCTCTGTTATTCGTAACAACATTGCCAACCACCCATTCATTGATTTATCCGGGTAACTATCAGATCGACTACGAAAAAGATATGCTGCCGAATGCGGTCATCCGCCGTATCAAGAGCGATCTGTTGGTTCGTAATGCCGGCGTTTTAGGAAATGAAACGTTCGTTGTTCGCCTGATCAATAATGACCTGAGCAATAAAAATGCGATAGCGGAAACAGACGATTCGTTCGGTTATAAGATCATCATCACGAAGAGCGCAACCTTGCAGGAAATAGAAACTCCGACTAATCAGCGGATCAATATCGTTGATAAAGGTACGACAATCGAGATCACTTATTCTAAAAGCATTGCTATCGTTCCCCGTCCGGCGATCAATTTTACATTCGGTGAATATACCGTTCAGTATGTGAAGGATATGACCCGGGAACAGGTTGCGGATAAGGTTCGCGAATATATCTATATGGCAAATCCGTACAATATTGAGTACATAGAAAATGTACAGATCACGAACTCCCGTATCAGGGAAAATATGGGTACGGCTATTTACCGGGTAACATTAAGTGGAGACCTGGATGCCCTGTTCTCTGAAGTAACAGTGAACGGACAGCCGCATAGCCCGACAACGTTTGAAGGTACAGTAAATATCACGCCGCGTCCGATCGCAAAAGTGAAACTTTACAAATATGAGTTCAAGAAAGAAGGCGCTTCCAATGAAATGATCGAAAAAGCGATCATGGCTGACCTGCTTTTGAAGAACCCGGATATGAAGGGGGCTTATATTTCTAGCGTAACATTGGTGCCGGCAATCGGTAGAGATCTTTACTCTTATACGGTAGTATTCAATCCGAATGATAATATTCAGAAGATTGAAGTAACGAATGAAGATGGAGGTCTTATCATCCCGATAGAATTGTTCGGTTATACAACAGCTACTTATCTCCGTTCCGTACGGTTGACCGATAACGGCCAGTCGCTGGCTGAATATCCGCTTCCGATCAATGTGCAACTGCCATTGTGGGAACGTCCGTTCGGACAGACGGCCGATGAGTATGCACTGGCTCTGCTGAGTGACTTCAGACTGACTCCAGGTGCTGACCGTGTAACGGTTCCCGACCTGAATAACTGGGGCGTGAAGACCTATCTGATCAACAACGAAACTTCTACAGGCGATGTTCCGGTGCGTATTGCCGGCGAAAGCTATCCGCAGGTTTCCGACTTGTATGGTTACGAAGTGGTGACAAGTTCAAATACTCAGTTCTCGGAATACTATACATTAAATTATACAGCACCAAGCAGTATCCATCTGACTAAAGACGGTAATGATGTAATTGCGAAACTGGCTCTCCGCATCGTGAAAGCGAAACGTACGCTCACTTTGCCGGAAGTAAATGTGACTTATAGGGATATCAATACAAAAGTCGTTTTACTTGACTCTGTAAAGAAGGCTGTATTGGAAGACCCGGCAAACGAAGAGTTCTTTGAACTGGTAACAAAGACGGGTGTTAAGCCTCTGAAGAGTTTCACCGTTACTATTAATAATATAGAAGAAGGAACAACCGCTGTTAAGACATATACTTATTCGGTTGCATTCGTTCAGAAGGTAACTGATAATATCGAAATAAGAGAAACCGGTGCGAAGACATTGGTCGTAAATGCAGCTCCGGTTGTATTCACTTTCCCGACGGATATCTCTTATCGTTACGGAAAACGCAAGGTTGCTATCGAAGCAGACATCCTCAGTCAGTTCCTGGCTGCCAACGAAGGTTTGTTGAGTAGTTATGCTTGTTTTGAAAATCCGGCCGACCTCTTCAAGGTAATGCTGACAACAGCTGATTGTCAGGCTGAGGCAACGGAAACGATGCCGAAGAACGGTGATTACGGTTATAGGGTGGATGTGCTCGACCCGGCATTGTTGTCAAACTTCCTGCTTGACAATCAATTCGGAAGCAACTTCCATAACGTACAGAATTCTGTGCAGATCGGTCAACGTAAACTGACTATTACTTTGCCTACTTATCTGGCTGCAACAGCTGAAGAAGAAACTGCAGCGAAAGCTGTGTTCACCTTCGGTAAGGCGACAAAAGCCCAGATCGTTCAGCAGATCTATGATGATATCGTGGCTCTGAACGGAAGTAAGATCAAGAGTGACTATACATTGGTTGTCGACCTGGTGACTGCCAAAGCTCAACTGGATAAACAGAATCCGGTAATCGGCGAATATGACTATACGGTAGATCTGACATCTGCCGACTATACCTTCGTTTATGCAATTGAAGGTGTGGAAGTTACAACAGAACCTGATACCGAGGTTATTACTGCCGTTAAGGCTGTGAAAGTCGTTGCTCCGGGTATTGTGGTGACATTCAACGAGAAAGAGCTTAAGGGTATCTGGACGATTATGAGCGGTGCTCCTGTTTACGATCTGACTAACCTGACGCTGGCGACTGATGATTACGGTTTTAGCCTGGTTTCCCTGGTGGAAGATCCGGAAATCCCGACCGCTGCAATGACGAAAGCTCGTTGGGATAAGCTGTTCAGTACGAATAAACTGCACTGGGCATTGTACCGCAACGATAAACTTCAGTTCCACGGCAATACGTTGAACAGTGTATTGGTTGACTCAATTAAAAATAATGTAACTCAGGGAACATTCAAACTCCGTATCATAGACGCTTCTACTTTGAAGGCTGCTATCGGTAACTTTGAAATCCAGCTGGATACCGATCTGGCTAACCTCAAAGTGACTCCGGCAACTGTAGAAGTGAAAGCTGCAAAGGATACGTATACAAAAGTATATGGTACAGAGGTAACAAAAGACTCCGACCTGAATGCAAAACTTGTATTTGCAACAGAACCGAAGCTGACTGCTGCAAAATTGCTGGCAGACAAGAATGTAATTGACTTGTTCGAAACGCTTCTGCCGAGTGAGGTTAGTGTCTACGCAGCTGATGCTCCGGTAGGAGACTATCTGATCCGTGCAGTCGATGCAATGGTGAAAGAGATGCTTACTCCGGTAACAGGTGTTAAGTTTACCGCCAGCGAAACGCAGGCAAAAGTAACTGTGACTCCGGCTCCGTTGACAGCAGCAGATTTGACTATCACTCTTTCTGTAACCCGTGAATATGGGGAAGATGCAACAGATGCCGACGTTTATGCCGCTGTGACAGGTGAATTATCTGACGCATTTCAGGCAGAGGTCAGCAAATTGCTGAATGCAGAAAATGTGAACCGTACAAGCTGGCTGGATTTGTCGGGTGTCAATAAGAAAACAGACGTTGGTACGTATGAATTACGTCTGACTTCTTCGGCTGCCGCACAGATTGCAGCATTGCTTCCGAACTTCGATATCACAGGTGCTACTATTGTTAATGCAGGTCTGACGGTTACGAAGGCTCCGCTGACAGTACGTGCGAAGAGTTATAGCCGTCCGTATGGCGGTGGTAACCCGGATCTTGAAATCGAATATATCGGTTTGAAGAATAATGAATATGAAAATCTGGCAGACGTATTCTCGGTAATGCCGAAGATCGCTACGGATGCAAAATCTGATTCACGTGGTTCTTATGATATCTATTTCACAACAGAAGGTGTTGCACGCAACTATACGGTAACGCATGAAAACGGAACATTGTCTATCGACAAGATCCGCCGTACGATCATCTGGCCGGAAGATCAGCGTAATCTGGTTATACCGGTTGGTGAAACTGTTGAGTTGTCCGCTTACCTGAAATCGGAAGCTGACGGCAAGCCGTCTATCAATGATATCCGTTATGAACTGTCGGGCAACGACCGCGAACGTGTTATCCTGTCTGAAGTTGCCAGAGGCAAGTATGCTGTAACAGGTCATGTACGTACGGAAGGCGACGATTATGTAACCATCACGGTATATGCAGACGGTGACGATACATACGAAGATGCAACTCCTGTAACAGGTACGATCAAAGTGATCGCTCCGGAAGGTGACGCAGCTAAAGTAAACGTGATCGTTTCCAACGTAACAAGTATTTACGATGGCAATCCGAGAACTGTCAGCGTGAAGGTGACCGACGTAGAAACAGGTGAAGAAGTGAAAGACTTCAGTATCTATTATGAAGGCGACCAGCTGGGGTCGGTACCGACAACTTATCCGTCATCACAGGATGCTCCGACAGATGCCGGCGTATATACTGTAACGGTGAAGGCTACACTTGGTTCTGTCACTTATGCTTACACAGCTAAGAATAAGATGGTGATTGCTCCGAAAGCTGTTACCGTAACTGCCCGCAGTTTCGACATTAAGTACGGCAATGAATTGCCTTCTTATGCGAATGCTTACGATTACAATAAGAATGACTTCCTGAATGGCGAAGACTTCAAGGTGGGACAGGCTCCGGTTGTACGTATTGAAGCATACAACGGCAAGGCCGGTTCTTATAAACTGACTCCGTATTCGGCACAGGACTTCGGTCGTAATTATGTGGTTACTTATGTTTCCGGATTCCTGAAAGTCAGCAAAGCTGCTTTGACGATCCTGGCAGATAATAAGGAATCGGTTTACGGCAAGGAGCTGGAAGAACTGACTTATACAGCTACAGGTTTCGTGAAAGGTGAGACGTTGAAAGATATTGGTTTCGCTCCGCGTATCAGCTCGACTGTTACAAGAACATCAGATGCAGGAGTTTATCCGATCACATTCTCTGATAACTATACTTCAGACAACTACGAAGTTTCTTACGTGGACGGTAAATATTCTGTTATCGCCGCTTCGCAGAAGATTACTTGGAATCCGGAAAGCGTGATCGACGTAGAAGGTGGAGATGTTATTCTGACCGCTTCTGCTTCAAGTAAACTTCCTGTAACATTCAATTCGTCTAACGATGCAGTAGCCTATGTGAACCAGATTGGAGATGCATGGATTCTGACTCCGGTTACTTCCGGAACCGTAACGGTTACAGCTATGCAGCATGGTAACAAGAACTATAACGCAGCTGAACCTGTAGTGGTAACATTCCTTGTAGACGACGAATATCTGTCTGTCGATAACGAAAAGATCACAGTAACAGACTACATCGAAGTATATCCGAGACTGTTTACCCATTCTGTAACAGTGGCCGCTCCTTCTGAAATCAAGCAAGTTGAATTGCTGTTGATGAACGGTACGTTACAGAAAGTAATTCGCAAACCGGGATCTGTTATTGATCTGTCATCGTTTGGATCAGGTATCTATCTGCTCAATGTAACATTGGAAGACGGAACCTTCAAATCAGTGAAGATCATTAAGAAGTAACCTGTAAAACTAATTTAGTATGAAGAAATATATTAAATCAATATTAACATCGAGGAAGCAGCTTATGCTGCTTCCCCTGATGCTTGTTTCAGGCGGTATCATGCAGGCGCAAACGGCTGTTCCCGATACCATATATGTAAGTTTCAATGCCGCAGATCCGGTAACGATGACATATGGACAGGACATGAATACGGTTGTTTTCGATGCCGGCTTGACAGGTAGTAGTTTTAGTTATCTGTATGTGAAAGCAGAGGACGGTACGGCCAGCGGTTTGAATGGAACCGTATCTTTCAAGGACGGTGCTACCGTAGCCAGTGTATTGAAATTTTCTGCGACGCCGACAGTCGGGGGCGGACAGGCTCTTGGGTTTGTAGCCGATAATCTTTCGGATTATTTTAGCTATACGGCAAATGGTGAGAATGTAGTTTTCTTTACCAGTAATCGGAGTGATGCTACTATAACTCGAACATTGACAGTGAATAAGGCTACATTGAGCATTGCAGCCAAAGACACCAGCCGTTTCTACGGAGACGAAAACCCGGCGACTCCCTGGTCTGCCAAAGACTTTGTGTTCAGCGGGTTCGTAAATGATGAAACGGAGGCTATTTTTACTAATTCACAAGTGAATGTATTGCCGAATGTATCTTTCCCGACTGCAACTAAAACGGCAGCAGCAAATACCTTGCATGTCATTCAGTTGGAAGGTGGACAAGCTCAGAATTATGAGTTGAATCTACAGATATCTACCGGTGGAGCTTCTCTCGGAGGTGTTCTGACGATAAAACAATCTCCGCTGACACTGGCTGTTCCCGACAGCGCACGTTTGTATGACGATGCGAATGTGAAGAACATCTTCGGAAAAGAACTCCTAATCACAGAAGGTACTTTGAAGAACGACCAGACGCTGGAGGCATTATTCGGTACAACCAAACTGCAGGTAGTTCATACGGCTACTTCGGCTGCATTAGGTCAATCAAAAAGTGATGTTGGAACATATAGTTATGAGTTAAATGCTGCAGCAACAACTACAGTGTCGACTACTCTTTCTAACTACGATATCCAGGCAATCGCTGCAGGAAAGTACGAAGTTAAGCAGGATACCATTACAATCACCGTATTCCCGGCTGATGCTGAAGTTATTATCAATGATAAACCGGTCAAGGTAATGCAAAAGATTTACGGTGAACCTAATCCTGACGGTTATTTCTATCTGGCTAAACGTCTGGAAACTGGTAGTGCTCCTTCTTATGCTTTCTCGAAAACAGCTGAGGCAGTAAATTATATTTCTGCGACAGCTGAAGGCGACAAAGGCTTCAAAGTCGCTCCGCTTGCCGGATACTTCGATTATGAAGGCAAGAAAGCGACTGAAAAGACCGAGGTAAACCTGAAGCGTGAGAAACCGAATCAGAAAGAAGACAGCCTGTATGCTGCCAAAGTGGATAACATCGACAAAGTATCTTCATTGAACTACGCATTCAAAACCGTTGACGGTTCGTTCCTTATCAACCAGCGTCCGCTGGCTATATGGAAAGTAATTGTTGACCGTGTATATGGTGAAGCCGATAAGGATACGACCTGGACGTTCGAACCGAATGACGCTGACAAAAAGCGTGGCTTAGCCATCTTCGATGCGAAATATCAGACAACAACAACTCCTGACGATATCATCGACTTCATGCCGAAAGTTGTCGTTAAGCCGGTTGCTGCCGATAATACGTTGCATGCAGGTTCTTACAACGACACACTGCATATCAAGGTGGTTACTGAAGATAAGTCCATCCAGCCTCCGTTCCAGGCAAAGGACCGTAACTATAAGTTGATTATGAACACGCTGGTTCCCGGAACAATGACCAACGACAGTGTCCGCTTGGAAGTGGCGAAAGCTCCGTTGATCATCCGTCTGGATACAATCAAGAGAGCATACGGTTCAGCCGATCCTGAATTTAATAAGGCGGAAGTTCAGAAAGAGTTTATCTCTTACGAAGGCTTCAAGCTCGACGAATCGGCTAACAGCCTGGATTCGACTGCTACCGTAGCTGTCGGAAACCGAATCAAGAATCTGGTTCTAAATAACCGTCCGGCGGGTATCTTACCGGTAGGCACCTATGAACTGACCGGTATCACCGATATCAACAAGGAAAATCCGAACTACGAAATTACAATTGTAGGAAAGGCGCGCTATCAGGTGTATCCGGATAACAGTTATGTCATGGTTTGGACTCCGATACAGAATGAATTGATCGTGGGTGACCTGGTTCGTCTGAATGCCGTTGTAAAACAAGGATCGACCGTGATTGCCGAAGGTTCACAGATTATTTACGAATCATCCGATCCGGCTCTGATCCAGGTAGAGAAGGTGGAAAGCATCTGGTATCTGCGTGCAAAAGCGCTGACAGAAAACGACGGTGTTACCATTACCGCCCGCTACAATGCTGAATCCGGACAGGAAGAAGCGTTGAAGTCGGAAGTATTTAAAGTAGTACGCCTGAAAAACGAAGCAGATTATAATGTTGTATTGGGTAATATGGTCTTTGATTACGATGGTAAAGGTAAAGCTGCCGATGTAAAACTGACCGATCTGAAGGGTATTACCGAATACACTCCGATTGTCACTTATAACGGTGATTACGATCTGCCGGTCGATGCGGGAATCTATAACATCTCCATCTTTGTGAAACATAACGGTTCCGAACTGCTTGTCCGCAAGGAAAAGATGCAGATCAATCCGCGTGAAGTATATGTGAAACCGAAGGATGCACTGATTGCTTATGGCGAGGCTTTGCCGTCTACATTCGAATATACTTATTCCGGCTTTATCGGTAGCGATGACTTCAAGGCGGCTTCTGCTCCTTCTGTAAAAGTTTCCGGCGACATAACCGGTGCCGGTAGTTATACATTGTATGTAGAAGGTGGCGATCCGGGTGCGAACTATACAATCGTAGGAGGTACGGGAACACTTTCTGTATCGAAGGCTTTATTGAAGATCAGTGCCGGAACCGTCAACATCGTTTACGGTGATGAAATACCGGAATTCAAACCTGTATATGAAGGCTTCGTCGGTAACGATAATCCGGATGCCCTGAACTTCCTTTACACGGTGAAAACGAATGTGAAACCGGTCAATGCCGGCACTTACGATCTGGTTATCGACTGTCTGAGTTCAGATGAAGACAACTACGCCGTGACACTGGTTCCTGGCAAGTTGAATATAGCGAAAGCAGCAGCAGGATTACAGTACTCAGTCGAATCGACAACGATTACAGTTGGTGATTCCGTTCTGCTGTATGCGAACTGCGAATCTCCGGCAAAGATATCTTTCGCCGCCGAACGTATCGATGTTGCCGGCCTACGTAACCATGTAGAAGGCGTACACGTTATCGGTAAATCCGAAGGTGTAACCAAGGTATATATCACTATACCGGAATCTACAAACCACTTGTCACATCGTGATTCTGTGACTTTCAATGTGAAGATGGGCGCAGTAGGCAATGAGTCGATCACTTTACAAGGTGTCGGTTTGTATCCTACAATCGTAGAATACAATGCGACAGTCGTTTCCGAAATGCCGGTAGAAGCAATCTATGTGATTGACGCATCCGGTAAACTTCAGAAATTGTTCAGGAATCCTGAGCAGGTTATCGACCTGAGTCAGTTGCGTAGCGGTTACTATCTGGTACGGATCGTCCTGACGAATGGTGAAGCGAAGACTGTGAAGATTGTTAAGAAGTAATATTTCCTGTCTCCCTTTCGGGAAGTGGATAAAAAATCGGAGCCCCTCGGATATTATTCCGGGGGGCTTTTGTATATTTGTCATGTAAACTACTATAAAATAATGTATTATGAGTAAATTTCTACTAAGGATTTTGTGCTGTGTCCTGATTATTAATGGAGCGGCTTTTTTTAGTTATGTGAGTGCCCAGTCTGTTCCCAATGGCGATTTCTCTGCTGAATGGGAGACCGGCTATAATGGAGTCGGCAAGCAACCGGCTTTCTGGAAGGCATCGAATGTCAGTCAGATGGGTGTAAAGAAAGAGTTGGTAACCCGCAATTCGGATGGCTCCGTGCAGTTGACTAACCAGTTTGTCGGTTTGTTTGGAATCGGGTCGAATGCACCGGCTTATATCTCTCTGGGAACTCCCTGGGTATATGCCAATATTTCGGATATATCCAAGAGTGACGGAGGAACAACCGGAGGAATAGAATTTACCCATCGTCCGGATTCTATTGTCGGTGTATTCAAACGTAAAGTCGTTGCGGAAGAAACTGCCTGGATGGTCCTTTATCTCTGGAAAGGAACAGTCGTTTCCCAAAGTCCGGATGGCAAAGAGTTGATCGATAATGAGAAAGACGTGCTGGCGGAGAATGGTTCTGTTACCCTGATCGGTAAAGCTGAATTTGAAATAAAAGACGAGTTATCCGACTGGACGCGTATCTCGGTACCTGTCGACTACCTGTCGGAAGAAGCCCCGGAGAAGATGAATATAACCATATCCAGTGCCGATTACCGTAATCGCAGCCTGATAAAGGAGAATAATACCTTATCGGTGCAAAGTGTGGAACTGATCTATAAAGACCCGGTTTCAACAGAAAAAGTACAATTGCCATCCGATTTGATTTCCGTCGTTGATAATATCCTGTATCTGAATGGTAATTACAAAAACCTGACAGTCTATGCAATGAGTGGAAAACAGGTCTACTATTCTGCCCGTCCGGGAGAAACCGTTTCCCTGTCCTCCCTTCCTGCTGGAATTTATTCCTTGAGAGTCGAAGGAGAACAAGGTGTACAGATGATGAAGTTCCGGGTTCGTTAAAAGATATTATTATTCGGAGGATGAAGGAGATTCTGACTAGAATGGCGTATATTTGCCCTATATCCAACAAACACTTTAATTTATCAATTTGAAATGAAAAGACTATGTATGGCTGTTATGGCAATGTGTTTATTGCTGTCATGCGGCGAAAAAAGAGAAGAGGCTACACTCTCCGGGTTAATGAAGTCTGATTTTGTATCGGAAGTGGAAGGTAAGCCGACCGCCTTGTATGTGTTGAAGAATAAGAATGGGGCAGAGGCTTGTATTACAAACTACGGTGGACGCCTGGTTTCTGTAATGGTTCCGGATAAGAATGGAAAAATGACCGATGTCGTGCTGGGTTATGATAATATCGGGCAGTATGTGCAGTCGGACGGAAACTATGGTGCTTTGATCGGACGTTACGGAAACCGTATCAATCAGGGTAAGTTTACTTTGGATGATATTGAATATACGCTTCCTCAAAATAACGGTGCGCATTGCCTGCATGGTGGTCCGCAGGGTTATCACGCTCGCATGTGGGATGCTAAGCAGCTGAACGACCAGGCGCTGGAGTTAACTTATCTTTCAAAAGACGGTGAAGCCGGCTTCCCCGGAAATCTGGATATCAAGGTTACTTATACGTTGACGGATGACAATGCTGTCGGTATCAAATATGAAGCAACAACCGACAAGAAGACGGTTGTGAACCTGACAAACCATAGTTACTTCAATCTCTCTGGTGTTCCCGGTTCCGATGTGTTGGACCAGTTGGTTATGATTAATGCAGACAACTACACTCCGGTTGACAGCACTTTGATTCCCGTAGGTATCAGTCCTGTTGATGGTACTCCGCTGGATTTGCGTACTCCGGTAGCTATCGGCAAACAGATTAACGACCCGTTCCAGCAATTGCAGTTTGGGCGTGGGTATGACCTGAACTGGGTGCTGAATACAAACGGCGATAAGAATGTTCTGGCAGCCAAGGCGTATTCTCCGACCAGCGGTATCGCTCTGGAAGTATATACCAATGAACCGGGTATCCAGTTCTATACCGGAAACTTCATGGATGGAAAAGATACCGGAAAACATGGTGTCTTATATCCGCATCGTGGTGCTTTGTGTCTTGAAACACAGCATTATCCGGATTCACCCAACCATCCGGATTTCCCGAGTGTAGTGCTTAATCCGGGAGAAAAGTACCTCAGTGAATGTATCTATAAGTTTACGGTGGAGTAAGTAGTTCCAGTTTGTAGTAAGGAATGCAGACGAAGCGCAGAATAACGCAGATACTATTTTAATTAATAAGTCTGCGTTATTCTGCGCTTTCTGCGTCGTC
Organism: Parabacteroides sp. ASF519; assembly: GCF_000364265.2. Taxonomy (NCBI): domain Bacteria; kingdom Pseudomonadati; phylum Bacteroidota; class Bacteroidia; order Bacteroidales; family Tannerellaceae; genus Parabacteroides; species Parabacteroides sp. ASF519. The sequence continues at coordinate 1,891,569 of NZ_AQFV02000006.1, forward strand.
TGCGTCCGGTAATATCCTTTTGGTATATCTTTTTTTCTTGTTAATAATTCTTTGCAAAGAATATATATTCTTGCTTTTAGCTATCTTTGCTTCGTTCAATGGGGAAGCCGTCCTTTGAGTTTCGGTTGCTCTCCTTGGGAACGATATGTAAGCGTTTAAGATATTATCTTTGGAACTGAAAATCGCCAAGTTTCTAGTCGGACAAAGATGATAGACAACTGAACGCTCACGCTTGTTATATATACTCCTGTATGTAGAATAGAGCGTGGGCTGTTGTCTTATTATTTGTTCGATGGGTGTTTGGCGATACCTCAGTTCCGAATAATGGATTAACAGTTTCCACGCTTCTTTATGATATAAAAATGCCAAACGAGGGAAACGGGGCGGCTTGATTGACGTATGAACCCAAAAGAAAGAGAACGGATTGCTGTTTGCCGTGTTTTACTGGATATCGCCGAAGGAACGGATGGCTATGCCTCCGTATCTGATTGTCCCCATTATCAAAAGTTGCAGAATAAAATCCTTTTGACGGAGCAGGATTTTGAGAAGGCACGGGATACTTCGGTCCTGGAAAGCCTGGTAGTCCTGAAAGGGGCGCATTACAACATCAAGATGATGCTGGCACTGACCGTATGTGACCTGTATTCAGAGTATATGGTTATTCCGCTTAACTACCGCTTGGTTTTCGAAACATTGATGAGCGCGATTGACTGGCCCATCTCTTTTTCCGAAGTGCTGGCGAAGAGTAAAACGGAATAACGACTTTTAGAACAGGTTATAGTTTGTTCTGAGTACTTTAAATTCTGTGCGGCGGTTTATCTGGTCTGCTATTTCCTGTTGTTCGGGAGTCAGCGTCAGGATAAACTCTTCCGTCAATACATCTCCTTCATTCAGGAAATCGTAGTTCTTTGCCATCTTCTTATTGATAACTTTCGGTACGCTTTCGCCATAGCCTTTGGCCTCCAGGCGTTCTTTTTCGATACCTCCTGCTATCAGGTAATCCACTACTGATTGGGCACGGCGTTGTGCCAGGCGTTCGTTATACTGGTCGCTTCCTTTACGGTCAGTATGCGCTCCCAATTCGATTGTTACGTTCGGGTTGTCGTTCAGCATCTTAATCATTTCATCCAGGGCCTTCTGTGATTCGGGGCGCAGGGTCGCTTTGTCGAAGTCATAGAAGATGTTTTCGATAACTACCGGTTTGCTTATCGGGGAGAGGTAGAAGTCTACGATATACGTCTCGTTCTTTTCTTCCGGTCCGGTTTTCAGTTCGAAATTTTGGTTGAGGTAACCGCGGGCGCTTGCCATCATTACGTAACGGATATCACGTTCCAGTTCTACGCGGTAGGTACCGTCTTTTTTTGCCAGTACTTTTTCGTTCAGCCCGTCTTTTCCGACGATGCGGACTGTTGCGTCTTCAATCGGATTCTCGTCCACATCAGACACGATACCTTCGATAAAGATGGTTATGACAGGAAGCTCGAATGAGTACAGGTGGTCGTAGCCGCGGGCGTCATTGCGGTTGGAGCTGAAAAAGCCTTTCTCCTTATCTCCTTCGAAGGTGATGCCGAAATCGTCACCCATCGAGTTGATGGGTGCTTTCAGGTTCTCGACATGCCATTTGCCGGTGCTGTCCTGGGTTGCTTTGAACAGGTCCAGTCCGCCCATGCCCGGATGGCCGTTCGAGGCGAAATAGAGTGTGACGGAGTCGCGTACGTACGGAAACATTTCGTCGCCGGGTGTATTGATGTCCGGCCCTAGGTTTTCCATGGGGCCGAAATCATTACCTACGAGCCGGGAGCGGAAAATATCTTTTCCTCCGAAACCGCCGACAGCGTCCGATACATAATACAGGTATTTTCCGTCGGGCGAGACTGCCGGGTGTCCCAGGGCGGTAACCGAGTCTTTCACGATGCTGGCACGCGTCCCTTTTCCCCATTTGGCGCTGCTGCGGGTGGATACATATATTTCTGACGTCCGCGGTCCTTCCGGGTCCTGTGCGCAATAGGTGTAATACATGGTGTTGCCGTCTTTCGAGAAAGAAGGGGTTCCTTCATCAAATTCGGTATTTACTTCATCTTCCAGTTCGACGGGGGCGAGCCAGTTGCCCTGTTCATCCTGTTTGACCAGGAAGAAATCGTTGTTTCGCTGGCCGGTGATGGCACTGATCGTTTCGTCTTTGTCTTTGTTGGCTCCTTTCGGTGTACGGGAAGAGGTGAAGTAGAGCTGGTCGTATTTCTCACCGTAAAGCATCGGGCAGAATTCGCCGCGGCGGGAGTTGAATTTCTCCATCCGCTTAACGATATAACGGCTCGGGTTTTGTTTCCATTGCGGGGCCAGTTCGCTTCCTTTGATACCGTTGAGGGCCAGTTGGCTTTCCGGGTTTAATAACAGGAAGTCGTTGTAATGGCGTATGGCGTCCATATATTTTCCGCTTTTCTGGTACATCTGTCCCAGACGCAGGCTCACGATACTGTCGGGATAATCATAGCGCAGCGCATTCATATAGGCACTGGTCGCCCTCGGAGTGTTATTGATAAGCCGGTTACATTCAGCCATCCGGTAGGCGATATACCCGCGTAGATCCCGTTTCTGCGGAGACGTTTTCGTATACACTTTCCGGTAAATAGCCGCCGCCTCAAAGTATTCACCAATCCGCTGCTTCTCTTCTGCATCGCTCAGCTTCGCCGATTTGCAGGAAAACAGCAGTAATGCGGTTAAAAACAGTAGTATATAGGGAGTAATCTTCTTATTCATCACCGGATAATCTTTATATTATGTAATAACGAACGGATTGATAGGATATTGCCCGGACCGGGATTCATTATTATAATAGCAGCGAACTATCCCCATAACTCAAAAAGCGGAAATCATGTCCCAGGGCATAATCATAGATGTTCTTCCAATCGCCTTTTACGAATGCTGAGATTAACAGCAGCAAAGTGCTTTTCGGCTGGTGGAAGTTGGTGACGATTCCCTTTACAACTTTGAATTCATATCCCGGGGCAATGATAATCTGCGTGGCTGTAATCAGCGTATTCAGCTGGTGTTTGTCCAGATAATCGAGTATGTTTTGCAAAGCCTCGGTCGGTGTCAGACGGTTATTGGCGTCCTCATACGGCATCCATTGTCTGACAACCAGCTCTTCGGAAGTCGCATCCGGATGGGTGGCAAGCGTGACGCCGATATAATACAGGCTTTCGAGCGTGCGGACGGAAGTTGTGCCGACTGCAATGATCTTGCCGAAATTCTGCATCACCCGTTCGATGGTGCTGCGGCGTACGGAGATATATTCGGTATGCATCTCGTGCCCTTCTATCGTTTCGCTCTTGACCGGTTTGAATGTCCCGGCCCCGACATGCAACGTCAGTTCTTCACGGCCGAAACCTTTGGCATCCAGGTCGGCCAGAACTTCCGGTGTGAAATGAAGTCCGGCTGTTGGTGCGGCAACCGAACCTTTTATTTTGGAGTAAACAGTCTGATAAGTCTTTAGATCACTTTCTTCCGTTTTCCGGTGAAGATACGGAGGTATCGGAAGTTCTCCCGCAGCATCCAGTACTTCGGCAAAGCTGAAACCGCCATCCCAACTGAAACGTACCTGATGCGTCTCTCCGTAACTCTGCACTTTTTCGGCAGATAGTCTGACCGTCTGGCCAGCGACGGTAATTTCCCGGGAAAGAACCGGCTCTTTCCATTTTTTCGCATTCCCTATCAGGCAAATCCAGTTACATGCTTCTGTCTGCTGAAAGATAAGTTCATAATCGTGCGGGGCGGCTGGGTCGAGGCAGAACACTTCGATTTGTGCCCCTGTTGCACGTTGGAATAACAACCGTGCCTGGATTACGCGGGTATTGTTGAATACCATCAGTGAGCCTTCCGGCAGATAATCCGTAATATGCTTGAAGACGCTTTCGCTGACCTTTCCGTCACGGTAAAGTAACAATTTGGACTCGTCCCGCTTGGGTAGGGGAAACTTGGCGATTCGTTCATCAGGCAACGAATAATTATAATCTTCAATACTTATCTGTTGAGTTTTTGTAACCATTGCTATCTCTGTTTATCAGGCACATTCTTGTTGAACCCGGGTGCAAAAGTACAAATTTGTATGATATTATGGTATAATGAAGTATCTTTGTCGATACGAAATATAAACGACAAAAGCTATGAGTAATATAAAGGTAGGTGATAAAGTCCGCTTCCTGAATACAACGGGAGGCGGTATCGTGCGTGGTTTTAAAGGAAAAGACCAGGTACTGGTGGAAGATGAAGACGGATTCGACATTCCGGCGCTGATTCGTGAATGCGTTGTGGTTGGCGGAGAGAATGAGATGCAGGTGCATAGTTCGAACCGTCCGAAAGTACAGCCGCAACCGCAGGTGCAACAGTCGGCTCCTAAACCGCAGCCGAAACAGGAGGAAGTGAAAATTGAAGAAACAGCCGAGGGGGAACGGATGAATATCTACCTGGCTTATCTTCCGCTCGAACCGACAAAGGTCATGCAGCAAAGCGGTTATGAAGCTTATTTCATCAACGACAGTAACTACTATCTGTTCTTCAACTATATGAACCGCCATAACAACAGCTGGGTCAGCCGTTACAATGGCCTGATAGAACCGAATACGAAAATCTTCCTGGAAGAATTCGGCAAGGAAGACCTGAACGACCTCGAACGGATATGCGTGCAGCTGATTGCTTTCAAGAAGGACAAACCTTATTCCCTGAAGAACTCCATCTCCGTAGAGTTGCATCTCGATACGGTCAAGTTCTATAAGCAGCATTGTTTTATGGAAAACGATTTCTTTGAGGAAGACGCAATGGTATATCCCATCGTTCGTAACGACGTGCCGGAAAGGGAATTGCTTGTTTCTGCGGCTGACCTGAAAGAGGCGATGTATCAGAAAGTACAGGAAGACCGCCGTGCTCCCCAGACTATCGTGAAGAAGAAATCGGACAGCGCCGTATTGGAAGTCGATTTGCATATCACGGAACTGCTGGACAATACAAACGGATTGAGCAACGCGGATATGCTGACCTACCAGTTGGATAAATTTCATGAAATACTGGGTAAGTACGCAAATCATAAAGGACAAAAGATTGTCTTTATCCATGGCAAAGGGGATGGCGTTCTGCGTAAAGCGATAGAAAAGGAACTGAAAACAAGATACAAACAATACTATTATCAGGATGCATCTTTCCGTGAATACGGTTTTGGTGCCACTATGGTGACTATCAAATAAGAATTACCTCCTGATAAACAGGCGATAACAACCGGGTAAATCTTATTTACCCTTGCAGGAAATCTGTTGCCGACAGTGTCGAAAGCTTTGCCGACAGCGTCGACAATTTTGCTGACAGTGTCGACAATATTGCCGACGTCGTCGGCAACAACTTCCCTGCTGAGGAAAAAGGTATTAGCTCCGGTTTATAACAGCAACAAGCTATGGCAACCGAAATAGAAAGGAAATTCATTGTAAAGGGAGACTTCTCTAAAGAAGTCTGCGATTCACAGCGTATCGTGCAAGGCTACATTTGTTCGCAGCCCGGTCGTACGGTGCGTATCCGTATAAGAGGTGAGAAAGGTTTTCTTACCATTAAAGGCCCTTCCGATGATAAAGGCCTGAGCCGTTACGAGTTCGAGCAGGAGATTCCTTTGCCGGATGCCGAACAGCTTCTGACCCTCTGCGAACCCGGAGCTATCGACAAAGTGCGCCATCTGGTTCGCGTCGGCAAACATACCTGGGAGGTCGATGTCTTCCACGGAGCCAACGAAGGCCTGGTTATGGCCGAAATAGAACTGGCTTCCGAAGATGAACCGTTTGAGAAACCCGACTGGATAGGGGAAGAGGTCAGTGGAGACCGTAGATATTACAATTCGATGCTGACTAAGGAACCCTATTCCCAATGGACAAAGAAATAATAATAATTTAAACAATAAAACACCATGAAGAAAATCTTATTATCCGTTCTGGCCGCCGCTTTGTCATTGCCCGCTGTTGCGGACGAAGGCATGTGGTTGCTTCCGTTACTCCAGCAGCAGAAGTTTCCGGAAATGCAGGCGCTGGGACTTAAATTGCAGGATTACGATATCTACAGTCCTGATTCCGCATCCCTGAAAGATGCGGTCGTTATCTTCGGCGGAGGCTGTACAGGTGAAATCGTTTCGCCGGACGGCCTGTTGCTGACAAACCATCATTGCGGATACGGCCAGATACAACAACACAGTACGCTGGAGCATGATTATCTGACCGATGGCTTTTGGGCGACAACCCGTGAGCAGGAATTACCGAACCCCGGACTGACCGTCACCTTCATCGACAAGATAGAAGATGTAACCGATTATGTAAAGAAAGAACTGGAGAAAGATACAGACCCGCAAAGCATGAACTTCCTTTCCCCGAAATACCTGAACGGGTTGGCGAAAGCCAAAGTCGGAGAAAAGTTCCTGCAGGATAATCCCGGTACGGAAGTAGAGATTAAGGCTTTCTACGGAGGTAACGTATATTATATGTTCACGAAGAAAATCTATTCCGACATCCGCCTGGTCGGTGCTCCTCCTTCATCTGTCGGTAAGTTCGGTGCGGATACCGACAACTGGATGTGGCCGCGTCATACCGGCGACTTCTCCGTCTTCCGTGTCTATGCCGATGCGAACGGTAATCCGGCGGAATATTCCGAATCGAATGTCCCGCTGCGTCCGAAGCGTTGGTTTAAAATATCCGTCAAAGGTGTTGAAGAAGACGATTATGCCATGATGATGGGATTTCCCGGCCGCACAAACAAGTACTATACCTCCTGGGAGGTGGCCGAACGTCGCGACATAGACAATACAGTTCGTATCAATATCCGTAACCTTCGCCAGGAAGTCATGTTGGACGAGATGCTGAAAGACCCTTCTGTCCGTATCCAGTACGCCAGCAAATATGCCGGTTCGACCAATGCCTATAAGAATGCTATCGGAAGCAACTGGGCAATAAAGAAACGTAACTTCGAGCAGGTAAAAAAAGAAGAACAAGACCGTCTGATTGCCTGGGCGCAAAAGAATAACGAATCAAGCTACCCGGAAGCCTTATTGACCCTCGAACAGATAGTTTCCGACCGGAAAGACCTCCGTTTCCGTAGCTGGATGCTGGATGAGGCTATCCTGCGTGGGATTGAATTTACAAAAGTACCGACAGAGGTGCAGTCCGTCAGTGATGCCCTGAAGGGAAAAGACCGCAACGAGCAACAGAAACAAATCCGTCTGCTGGATATGGCTTACCATCGTTTCGCCGATAAGGATTATGCCCCGGAAGTAGACAAGAAGATTGCAAAGGTCATGCTGAAAGAATACCGCCGCCTGGTTCCCGCAAAGTCCCAGCCTGCTTATTTCTCTTTGATTGACAAGAAATTCAAGGGTGATGTAGACCGTTTTGTCGATTACCTGTTCGATAAATCTATCTACGGAAGCGAAGAGAACTTCGACAAGTTTAAAACGCGTCCTTCCGTGAAAGCTCTGGAGCAGGACCCGATGATCTTGTTTGCCAAATCCGTGCAGGAGGAAAAAGCGAATCTGAATGCCGCCCTGGCCGATTTCGACTCCGGATATGCGTTGGCTCATAAAGAATATGTAAAAGGATTGCTGGCAATGTATCAGGATAAAGCCAATTTCCCCGATGCCAATTTCTCTCTGCGCCTGACTTATGGACAGGTGAAAGGCTATCGTCCGAAGGATGCCGTTTATTATAACTGCCAGACCACTCTGGACGGTGTGATGGAAAAGGAAGATTCTACGAATTGGGAGTTTGTTGTACCGTCCCGCCTAAAAGCGCTTTATGAAGCCAAAGACTTCGGCCGCTATCAGATGCCCGACGGACGAATGCCGGTAGCCTTCAGTGCAACGACCCATACTACCGGAGGTAATTCCGGCAGTCCTGTCCTGAATGCGAACGGCGAACTGATCGGTATCAACTTCGACCGTAACTGGGAAGGTGTAGGCGGCGATATCCAGTACTTACCGGACTATCAGCGCAGTATCATCGTCGATATCCGTTATGTCTTATTCCTGATCGACAAATATGCCGGAGCCGGCTATCTGCTGGAGGAGATGGATTTGGTAGAATAATAGGAAAGAAATCTGAATTCCAGATAGCTGGATGTGAACGTCTGGCTATCCGGGATGGGATTAAAGCCATAAAAAAAGCGAATGATTGATACAATCACTCGCTTTTTTTATATTCTGATATAATTAAAACATGCCTTTTTCAAGTTCAGCTGCTTTTACGCGGAAAATATATCCGTTACGTGAGAATACTAATTCTCCGTCTTCTTTCTTTTTCTGGTTAACTAAGCGTTGAAAAGCTATATTGGCTCCTTTAACTATATTCTCTTCAAATTCTCTTACTTCTTGTTCACTCATGATGTTCAAGTTTAGTGTAAATATCCGAATTATATATCTCTTTTTTTTCATTCTTGAATCCTTTGGCGATTACTTCCATCGGAGACATAGAATTGTCTGTTACCATCCAATAATCACTAATGGGGATATATAGTTCAAAAAGATTGTGAATACCCGCCTCGTATCTGCGACGGATAGTACTTTCCGGTATGTTATGACCACCGGCAGCCACTCTCATTTTTACCCGTTCCACTGCCAAATCCGGCGTATTCAACCAGAAATATAACAATGTCACATAATATCCTTCCCTTTGTGCTTCCCTGATCAGGTTTGCGACTGATCGGGTGGCGAGCGTAGTTTCCATTGCAAAAGTCTCACCGGCTGCGATGAGTTCTTTGATGCGCTTATACATAATACGGCTTGCTTCTACAGCTACGGCGATACTATCTGCATTAAAAGGGGAAAGCCCCTTGGCTATCTCGTCGGAATTCACGAACTCCTTACACTTCAACATTTCTGGAAGTATTGTAAAGGAAGCCGTTGTTTTCCCTGCTCCGTTGCAACCTGATATTATATATAAATATGGCACTATTTGCTGCTTTTGACAGGGCAAATATAGATAATAGTTTTATATGTTGTACAATTTATTTCTCAAAAATCGTGAAAATGTGCAGAATTTGTACGAATAACCCCGCATTTCGTTGTTTCGGAGGGCTGTTTTGTTAAAATTAGACCCATAAAAGGTCGCTCATGATACCATCGGAGATAAAAATCCCTTCCCTGGAAAGGAGTAAAGTTTCGCCCTTTTGAATAAGCAGGCCCTGTTTAAGGTAAGGGGCTGCCTGCTTTTGACAGTAGGCAAGTTTCTCTTTTCCGAACTGTCTTTGAATTTCAACTAAACTGACACCCCACATGGTGCGAAGTCCGGTGATAATGAAGTCGTTGTAGCGGGTGTTTAAATCCAGTTCCTCTAATTCTATGTCGGGTGAACCGCTATCGATTCCCCGGAGATAGGCCGGGAGTGAGGATATATTCCATTGTCGACTTATTCCGTTATAGGAATGGGCGGACGGACCTATCCCCAGGTATTTCCTGCCGGTCCAGTACGAACTGTTATGGCGGGAGAGCATTCCGGGACGTGCAAAGTTGGATATTTCATACTGCTGATATCCGTTTGCCGTCAGCCGTTCTATCAGTGAGGTGAAAAGGGCCACGCTGATCTCTTCTTCTACGGGAGAAATCTTTCCGGCTTCCTTTAGTTTATATAAAGCCGTACCTTCTTCATATATTAAATGGTAAGCGGAGATATGTGGAATGTCGAGCCGGATAGTGGTGTCGAGATTGGCTTCCCATTCTTTTACAGTCTGTCCGGGCAGGCCGTATATCAGGTCGATGCTGATATTCGATAAACCATTCTCCTTGCATAACTCGACTGCTCGCAAGGCCTGTTCCCGGTTGTGGCGACGGTTCAGGAAGCGGAGGTCCTCTTCCTTGAAACTTTGTACTCCCATACTGACACGGTTAAAGGGGAGTGAGCGCAGGGAGGCCACATATTCGGGTGTCATATCGTCCGGATTGGCTTCCAGGGTGATTTCCTGACAATGGCTTACATCGAAAAGCCGGTGGATGGCATTGAATATACGGTCGAAATCCTTCGCCTCCAGTTGGGAGGGTGTCCCGCCACCGAAATAAATGGTTTCGACAGGTTCGCCATCCGTATACTCCTTGCGTAATTCCAACTCACGGATCACGGCGGCAAGGTACGGTTCTTTGTACTTCATCTCCGTATTGGAGAAAAAATCGCAGTACAAACAACGTTTTGCACAAAAGGGAATATGGATATAAAGGCCTGCCATACTATACATATATTTAATGGCAAAAGTAGTGAATCTATCTCTGATTTCATAGGCCTGTTACATAACATAGTTCTCAAACACGGGGCAGATAATTGTTTTTTTCCTGTACATTCTCTAATTTGCGGCCTCGTGAGTAATTCACGTAATGATATTTATTGTTAAACTCAAAATACCTGATATCATGAAAGTATACCAAACAAACGAAATTAAGAACATCTCTATCTTGGGAAGTTCGGGCTCTGGGAAAACCACTCTCGCTGAAGCAATGCTTTACGAGGGTGGAGTTATAAAACGTCGTGGCTCTGTAGACGGAGGAAATACAGTGAGCGACTATTTCCCGGTTGAGAAAGAGTATGGATACTCAGTGTTCTCAACCGTTTTCAGTGTTGAGTGGCAAGACAGGAAGCTGAACTTTATCGATTGTCCGGGTTCGGACGACTTTATCGGTGGAGCTGTTTCAGCCCTGAACGTTACCGATACGGCACTGATGGTGTTGAATGCCCAGTATGGTGTGGAAGTGGGAACAATGAACCAGTTCCGGTATACAGAACAATTTCATAAACCCGTTATCTTCGTTGTCAATCAGTTGGATAACGATAAAGCGGACTATGACGGAACAATTGCCCAGCTGAGAGATCAGTTCGGTAGCAAGATTGTTCCTATCCAGTATCCGGTTAGTACAGGAGCATCTTTCAATGCCGTTGTCGATGTATTGAAAATGAAGATGTATCGTTGGAAACCCGAAGGCGGTGTGCCTGACGTTCTGGAAATCCCGGCAGAAGAAATGGACAAAGCCATGGAACTTCACAAAGCGCTCGTTGAGGCAGCTGCCGAAAATGACGATATGCTGATGGAAAAGTTCTTCGAAGAAGGCACATTGAGCGAAGACGATATGCGTGCCGGTATCCGTGCCGGTTTGGTTATCCGCGGTATGTTCCCGGTATTCTGCGTTTGTGCTGGACGTGATATGTGCGTTCGCCGTACATTGGAATTCCTTGGAAATGTGGTTCCTTGCACCGACAAGATGCCTCGTCCGGTAACAACTGACGGCGTGGAGGTTACTCCTGTAGCCGATGGCCCGACAAGTCTGTTCTTCTTTAAGACTACTATAGAGCCGCATATCGGCCAGGTTTCCTATTTTAAAGTGATATCAGGAAAAGTAAAAGCAGGAGACGATTTACTGAATGCCGACCGTGGTTCGAAAGAACGTATCGCACAGTTATTCTCCGTAGCCGGACAGACTCGTAACGAAGTGTCTGAAATGGTGGCAGGTGATATCGGTGCAACAGTGAAGCTGAAAGATGTACGTCGCGGTAATACCCTGAATGGTAAGGGATGTGATTATAAATTCGACTTTATCAAATATCCGGACCCGAAATACCGCCGTGCCGTTAAGCCGGTTAACGAATCGGATGCGGAAAAGATGATGGAAATCCTGAACCGTATGCGTGAAGAAGACCCGACATGGGTTATCGAACAGTCTAAGGAATTGAAACAGACTATCGTTTCCGGACAGGGAGAATTCCACTTGCGTACGTTGAAATGGAGAATTGAAAATAATGATAAGCTGCCGATTGAGTATCTTGAACCGAAGATTCCGTATCGTGAAACCATTACAAAGGCTGCCCGTGCTGACTATCGTCATAAGAAACAGTCCGGTGGTGCAGGCCAGTTCGGTGAAGTTCACCTGATTGTGGAACCTTATTACGAAGGTATGCCGGCTCCGGATATGTATCGTTTCGGCGGACAGGAATATAAAATTAGCGTACGTGATACGCAAACTATTGATTTGGACTGGGGTGGTAAGCTGGTATTTATTAACAGTATCGTTGGTGGAGCCATCGATGCCCGTTTCTTACCGGCTATTCTGAAAGGTATTATGGCACGTATGGAACAGGGACCGTTAACCGGTTCGTACGCCCGTGATGTGCGCATCATTGTCTATGATGGCAAGATGCATCCGGTAGACAGTAATGAAATTTCTTTCATGTTGGCCGGTCGTAATGCCTTCAGTACTGCCTTTAAAGAAGCTGGTCCAAAGATTCTCGAACCTGTTTATGATGTAGAAGTTTCTGTTCCGGGTGATTATCTGGGTGATGTAATGAGCGACTTGCAAGGACGCCGTGCCATCATTATGGGTATGAACAGTGAAAAAGGCTTTGAAAAGTTGTTGGCTAAAGTTCCTTTGAAAGAAATGTCCAACTATTCAACTTCTTTGAGTTCTATTACCGGTGGCCGTGCTTCATTCACAATGAAGTTCTCTGCTTACGAACTTGTACCGTCAGATGTACAGGATAAGCTGTTGAAGGCTTACGAAGCTACTCAGTCAGAAGATTGATTAATAAATTAGTATCTAACTATAAGGCATCCTCTTTGGGGGATGCCTTTTTTGTTTCTTTTAGCTGGTATCGCAAGTTTCTTTTTCCTTAAAACTCTTGTTTTAGCTGCTCTAACGTATGGAATACTGCCGGGCAGGTCTCTGCATTCTTAATTGTCAGTGCATATATCTGGTAGAACTTTTTCCGGTCCGTATGCGGATATTCTCGGCAGGCTTTCGGACGGTCCTCATAAATACTGCAATAATTGTCGCTTCCCAGGAAGGGACAAGGCATTGAACGGAATACATACTCCTTATCTTCATCGATATGCAAATGTCGTTGAACAACTTCATGTGGTTTGATACGCAATGCCTGTGCAATACGTTCGATATCACGGTCCGTGATGCGCGGTCCCAATGTCCGGCAGCAATTCCCGCAGTCCAGGCAATTGATTGAATCGAATACCTCCTGGTGGATGGCATGTATCGTGTCGTCCAGTTCCCGGTGACGGTTCTTCTTGATAGATTTGAAAAAAGTCTTTGTTTCCTTTTCTACTTTTTTAGCTCTCTCAGGGAGGGAGTTAATATCCATAAAATGATTATGTTTTAATTTGAAAGGGCAAATGTAAGCATTTACGGTGGAAAAAGTATCTTCATACGGTTGTTGCAATGCTGTAACAGCGGTTGCGTTTCTTTGTGTAGTGTAAATATCTTACGTATGAAACTAAGAAAATATTATCCGACCGTTGTGCTTTCTGACATTCACCTGGGTTCTGAACACTCCAGGACGAAAGAAGTAACCAAAATTTCCTTAAACATATTGACTGCGACCGTCTGATCTTGAACGGTGACATCATTGATGGCTGGCAACTTCAGAAATCCGGCAAGCGATGGAAACAGGCACAAACCGATTTCTTTAAAGTTCTGATGAAAATGATGGAGAAGAAAGGGACGCAAATCATTTATATCCGTGGTAATCACGATGATTTCCTCGATAAACTGGTTCCTTTCCGGTTCTCCAATATCTCTATCGTAAAAGACTATTTGCTGAACAGCCACGGGAAGCGTTACCTGGTGACCCATGGCGATATCTTTGATACGATAACAACGAATATGCGTTGGCTGGCGATGCTGGGCGATATCGGTTATACCTTCCTGTTGTGGCTGAACAAGATTTATAACAAGAATCGGGAAAAGCATGGTAAACCATATTTTTCCCTCTCGCAGCATGTGAAACACCGGGTGAAGAGTGCCGTCTCTTACATCTCCGATTTTGAAAAGGAACTGGTAAAACTGGCACAAGTCAAACGGCTTGACGGAATTATCTGCGGTCATATTCATCAGGCGGCAAATGTCCGGTACGGCAATGTTCATTACCTGAATTCCGGCGATTGGGTAGAAAGTATGACCGCTTTGGTTGAAAATGAACAAGGAGAATGGAATATTCTGACTTACAATAAGGCAGAGTATGATATGGAGGAAGAATCTGTTTCAAAACCTGTATTATATGCTGAAGTGATATGAAAATGCTGTTTATCATACAAGGGGAGGGTAGAGGCCATCTGACACAAGCCTTGTCTCTCCGGCAGAAGCTGGCAGACGAAGGCCATCAGGTTGTCGGTGTGCTTGTCGGGAAAAGTCCGGCTCGTCGTATCCCTGATTTCTTTATGGAGAAAATCAATGCACCGGTCTATTCTTTTGAAAGTCCGAACTTTCTGCCTACGGCAAAGAATAAACAGGTTAATTTGCTGAAAAGTATAGGATATAATGTATTGAGACTGCATAAATATACGGCTAGTATACACTATATTAACCGGATGATAAAGGAAACAGGTGCAGATGTGGTAGTCAATTTTTATGAGTTGTTGACGGGGCTGACTTACTTGTTTTGCCGTCCGAAAGCGATGATGGTTTGCATTGCTCACCAGTATCTTTTTCTGCATCCTGATTTCTCTTTTCCCAAGCTGAATGCAGTCTCTTTATCTTTGTTGAAATTTTTCACCCGTGTAACGGCTATCGGTGCTACGAAAAAGCTCGCCCTGTCATTTCGGAAAATGCGCGAAGTTCCGGCAGATAAGATGGTGGTAGTACCTCCTTTATTGCGTAAGGAAATAATAAATAAGACTCCCCGAAAAGGTAACTATCTGCATGGCTATTTGTTGAATAGCGGATTCAGTGAAGAGGTGAAAGAGTGGCATACTGCTCATCCGGAGGTTCCGATGCATTTCTTTTGGGATAAGCGGGGAGCCAAAGAAACCACAAAGATTGACGATACACTTTCTTTTCATCAGTTGAACGATATCCGTTTTGTCAAATATATGGCAAATGCCAAAGCGTATGCAACGACAGCTGGTTTCGAATCTGTTTGCGAAGCAATGTATCTGGATAAGCCTGTCCTGATGGTTCCAACCCATATTGAACAGGCCTGTAATGCTCATGATGCCTCTTTGTCGGGAGCGGGTACGGTAGCCGAACACTTCGATTTGGATGCTTTGCTGCATTTATCGGAAACCCACCAGCCAAATCCTGTATTCCGCCATTGGGTACAGCAGGCGGATTGGTTAATCCTGCGTGAATTCCGTGAAGATTTGCTGATGGAGGAGATGCCGTCATCCGTTTGGCATCGCTTGTCTATGCATTGGGTGTATAGGGTGGCGAAGACATTTTCGATTTAACCGGTATCGCATTTTGTTATAAGTTTTTATTGCGTTAAAGCGGTAATGGCTCTTCGCCATTATTTATTCCGGTTAGTTTATATATAATATAATGTACGTGTACATTTTATAATGCTTGCTTATAGCTTTCCTTATCAGGGTTCCCTTTTCATGTTCCTGGTTATAATCCGGAAATGGGAAGGGAAAATAAGGTTTGTCATTTTTATCCCCGATTTTGTACAAACTATCGTATTCAATTGATAAGAAAGGATATGACCTGATAAAAAAATCAATAAAAATAATTGTGGATAAAAAACTATTGTTTACTTTTGCTGAAGTATTTGACGATCGTATGAAAAGCCGGTAGATAAGGCCGGTATTATTAGATAGAACTTTAAATTACTTAGTATTAATATTAAATTTTTGATTATGAACAAAAAGTTTTCTACTTTTTTGGCAGGTGTTGCGTTACTAAGCGCTATGTCTGTTTCTGCTGCTCCTGGTGATGCAGTTCAGTCATTGAAGCTGGGCAAAAATGCTGGCTTATATCAACTGACTGTAGCAGGGGATAAAGTACTTTCTATGGATGCAGATGGTAAGTTGACAGTTGTTGCTGCTCCTACTACTTCTACAGGTTTGGCTAATACTCTTTGGTGTGTTGAAGTTGCAACACAGGTTCAGGGTCAGGCTCCTAAATTCGATTTCGTAAATAAAGGAACAGAACGTCGTTTGGATATTACGATGGCTGGTTTGGAAGGTTTAGCTGAATATGAACATTCTAGCTCTCCTATCGAAGTTGGTGGTGAAATTTCAGGTTGGGCATTTTCTAAAACTTATGAAGAACTTGTACCAGACATGCCTCTTTTCTCTTATTTTAAGGCAGACTCAGTTGTTGGATTTGTTTTAGATGGAGAGAAAGTTGCTGTTGCTAAATCTAGCGCTAAAGATGCTAGTGTAACTACTGCTGACTTTGCAAAGTTTACTTTGAAGAGTTCAAAAGTTGTTACTCTTAATGCGGAAGAATTGAATACAATCTTAGGTATTCAGACTGCAGATAAGGGTGTTAAGTTAACTTTCAAACCGGATACATTGGGTACTTCTTTAGAAAACCCATTCAGCTCACAGAAATTTGTTGCTGAAGATTCTGGTGATCCTACTTATTTGAATGTTAAGAGAGGCGATAACTATTTGAGAGTTGATACCACTTTCACAAATGAAAAGGGTGCTCGCTTCCTTGCATATAAATGGACTACTGCTGCTGTTAAGGCTACTTCTACTATTGCTGAACAGTATAAATTCAAATTTACTTACAGTCCTTCAAATGACAGCTTGACAATTCAGGTTAAGAAAGCTAAATTTGATAATGGGCGCGTTCTTGAAGCATTTGTTTCATTGCAAGACTTGATTAAAAACGAAGCTCGTATCTTAACTGTTGATACACTGGCTCAGAATACAATGATCTCTTTAGGCTTTAAAGGTTGCAATGAAGTATCAAACAGAACTTCAATTGCTTCTGATCTGTATGTTATCAAAAATGCTGCAAATAAATATTTGGCAGTTCCTTTGTATGGTGATAGCACTGCTCAATGGGTAACTCTTGATAAGAATATGGATCCTTGGCACATGCCTGCATTCCAGTGGGTTGTAGAAAAAACTCGTACAAATGCAGAAATGGCTGAAACTTCTCCTATCAAGATTACTAACCGTGAATTTGAAAATGTAGTAGTTGACGCTTCTTTACAGTTATATACTGATGGTCCATCTACAGTAGTTGGATCTGAAATTTCAGCTTCTAATTTCACAAAAGACCCTGCAAATGTAAAAGCTAATCCTTATGTAGGTTACAGATTCCTGGATAAAGATTCTTTGACTGTTACTACTTACAAATTGAGATATTTACATGAATTTGCAGATGACAAATACATGGGTACTTCAAGTGATGCTGCTGATTCAGTTTTATATGTAGGTGCTAAATCTACTTTCGAACTGGCTGCTATGGATGAAGATGGTGTAGGATATGGTTATACTACAAGTGCTATCGCTTCAATGAAAAAGCTTGTAAGAAAAGCTTATACATTGAAACTGAAATCTACAGGTAAATATATCATGGCTGATGCTGAAAAGAGATATGCAGTATCTGCAACAGGTAAACCAGCTGTATTCTATCTGAAAGAAAATAATGACAAAGCTACTCATTACTATGCTTTGATCGATACAGCTTCTTACACTGATGTTCGTAAAGTTGGTGTTGATGATAACAATGTTTATCTGAAAGTTCAGAATTTGAAAGAAACTCGTACTTCTGCATTCTCTGTAGAAATTGATGACGCTCCTTTGTATCGTCGTTTCAACAATGTTGCATTAGGTGAAAGCGCTGTTGATGGTCCTGATAGCTTGAGATTCTACGAAAATATTCGTCACGAATATCTGATGGATGAAACTAACAAAGAATTGAAGAATGAAGGTGTTGCTTACTTAGGTATCTGGACTGCTGATAAGGCAGAAGCTGGTTTGTCATTCCGTATTGATGCAGTTAATATAACAAGCGGTCTTGGTTATATCAAACCTCAGTATTTGATTTCTGTATCTCGTCAGGATCAGGAAGCAGTTGAAGGTACTCCTTGTACTGAAAATTCTCATCACGTAGATGCTGATGGTAATCCAACAGATGCTGCACATTGTGTTCATGCTACTCCTGGAAAAGCTGGATTCGAATATGGTAAATATTTGGTAAGCTTTGCAGATTCTGTTGCTACAGTAGGTCAGGATAAACCTTATACTGATGTTAAAGCAGGTTACACTCGTGTTGGTTTTGTAAAAGCTATCAAGACTGGCGACAGCTTGATCATATTGGTTAATGGTTTTGAAAACATGGATCCGAAAGATCTGAATGTAGAAGAAATTGTTAAGGCTTATACTAAAGCAGGTATTAATACGAAATACATCAATAGTCTGAAGGGTGATAACCATAAGAACTATACTTGGTCATTCCGTTATACAAATCCTGATGGTGCTTCTACTGTAACAGAAGAAGGTGTTGGAAATTCATTCTTGATTGAGTCTAACAATTATGACGGTAAAATTATTGCTCCTGAAAAAGCAGCATGGATCAAGATGCAGAATGGTTGCATTGTATTGACAGACGAAAAATCTGAATTCAACAATGCTAAGACTGGTGGTGACGGTGCTCTTATTTTCAATGTTGAAAACATCGAAAATGATGAAATGGCTACAGATACTGAAGATATCACAACTTCTGCTGTAACTGTAATCGCTGGTAACGGTGACATCACAATCAAGGGTGCTGCTAATAAGACTGTTACTATCAGCAACGTTCTTGGTCAGACAATTGCTAGCACAGTTCTTTCTTCTGACGAAGCAACTATCTCTGCTCCTGCAGGTATCGTAGTTGTAGCTGTTGAAGGCGAAGCTGCTGTTAAAGCAATCGTAAAATAAGAATTAAAGAATAATTAAACAATATAAAGCTTCTCTGCCTTTCCCCTATGGGGAAGGGCAAGTAGCCTGTGAAGGCGAACAGATTGGAAGCGTAATTTTAGTAATAAAAATAAAATAAAGTTCATCCATGAGTATCCCTGTGAAGGGAGGAAATGGACAAAAAAACAACCCCGGCGGTATTTAATACCATCGGGGTTTTGTTTTTAAGGAGCTCCTGGAAATGGAGTTCATTATGTTTAATAGGAAACCGTATTCCATACAATACGATTTCCTGTTGAATAACTATTGATTACTGATTTAAAGCCTGCTCGATATCCGCTATGATATCATCCGCACTTTCGATGCCGACAGAGAAACGGATCAGGTCCGGAGCGATACCGGCTTCCTTCAATTGTTCGTCGGTCAACTGGCGATGCGTATGGCTTGCCGGATGAAGCACACAAGTACGGGCATCGGCCACATGAGTAACGATAGCAGCCAGCTTCAAGCTGTCCATAAACTTGATAGCTACCTCGCGTCCGCCTTTCAGTCCGAATGACAGGACACCGCATGAACCGTTCGGAAGATATTTCTTTGTCAGTTCGTAATATTTATTTCCTTCCAGATCCGGATAGTTTACCCAGGCTACCTTGTCGCAATTCTGAAGCCATTTAGCTACGGCCAGTGCATTTTTACAATGCTGCGGCATACGCAGATGCAATGTTTCCAGTCCGAGGTTCAGCAGGAAAGCATTTTGCGGAGACTGGATAGAACCCAGGTCACGCATCAACTGGCTGGTAGCCTTGGTGATATATGCCAGTTTCCCGAATGTCTTTGTGTAAGTCAGGCCATGATAGGAGTCATCCGGCTGGCAGAGGCCCGGGTATTTGTCTGCATGCGCTTCCCAGTCGAAGTTACCGCTGTCGACGATACAACCTCCTACGGCAGTCGCATGTCCGTCCATATATTTGGTCGTAGAATGCGTAACGATATCGGCACCCCATTCGAACGGGCGACAGTTGATCGGTGTGGCAAATGTATTGTCGACGATCAATGGTACGCCATGTTTGTGAGCGATACGGGCAAACTTTTCAATATCCAGTACCATCACTCCCGGATTGGAGATCGTTTCGCCGAACAATAATTTTGTATTCGGACGGAACGCCTTGCTGATCTCCTCTTCACTGGCATCCTGGTCGATGAATGTACATTCGATGCCCAGCTTTTTCAGGGTAACAGACAGCAGATTGTATGTTCCGCCATAAATACCGGTTGCACTTACGATATGGTCGCCGGCTTCGCAGATATTGAAACAGGCAAAGAAGTTGGCAGCCTGTCCCGATGAAGTCAGCATTGCTGCCACACCACCTTCCAAAGCGGCGATCTTGGATGCTACGGCATCGTTGGTCGGGTTTTGCAGACGAGTATAGAAATAACCACTCTCTTCCAGATCGAACAGTTTCGCCATTTGTTCGCTGGTCTCATACTTGAAGGTAGTACTCTGATAGATAGGCAGAACGCGAGGTTCTCCTTTTTTAGGCTGCCAGCCACCCTGCACACACAAAGTTGCCGGCTTGAATGAATTGCTCATATTATTAAATGTTTGCTATGTAATTATATTCTGCTGACAAAAGTAAAGAATAGTTCGTTCCATTAATACAAATCTATGATCATTTATAAAAAATAGGGTACTGTTTAAAAATAATCTTTACCTTTGCCTCCGGTTTTGGTGTCACAAATCCAGTTCTACGGAAAAGTGATGAAAAGGGAATCAGGTGAAAATCCTGAACAGACCCGCTGCTGTAAGCTCCGCCAAAGTCGTTGAACACAACTCAATCCACTGTTCGCAATGAATGGGAAGGACGTTCAATGACGGAGTAAGTCAGAAGACCTGCCAGAATCAGTAGTTTTAAGCTTTCGAGGAATAAGGCTGAAAAACATGTAAGTAAGGACTTGACTGTATTTGGTAGGGAGTTCCGGCTGTTCATGTGTTCCATTCTGTTTTGTCGAAAGCCTGTCGTTAATATATAATGTTTTTGATGGGATGAGAGGTTTCATACATGTATTTTTGTTGTTTATTTGTTTGTTTCCTGTAAGTCTGGCGGCGCAAGACAGGGTTACGCTGTCCGGAGAGGTGAGGGGAGAAGATGGTGCTCCGCTTCCTATGGTTACTGTTGCTATCGAAAATACGACGGCAGGGACATATACCGACGACCGGGGGCGCTATTCACTAAGTCTGAAACCCGGAAAGCATACTCTTATAATTACCTTGTTGGGTTATAATACAATAAAAACAATTCTCGATATCCGCAGGAACAAGACGCTCGATTTCGTTATGGAAGAAAATTCCGTAACCCTGAACACTGTTGAGGTGTATGGCAAATCGAAAACACAGAAGGTCAAGGAAGGTGCCCTGACCGTCAATGCGTTGGATATAAAACCACAGATCAGTTCCTTGAAGAACCTGAACGAAATGGTTAACCGGACAGTTGGCATCAAGATCAGGGAAGAAGGAGGGGTAGGTTCCGATTTTGACCTCTCCATTAACGGGCTGTCGGGTAATTCGGTGAGATATTTTATTGACGGTATGCCGCTGGATGCAAAAGGTAGCGGTATTTCACTGGCCAATTTGCCTGTAAATATTATTGACCGGGTCGAGATATATAAAGGAGTAGTTCCTGCCAGCCTGGGGGCCGATGCTTTGGGAGGAGCTATCAACATCATCACCAATCAAGACAAGAAAAATTATCTCGATGCCTCTTACGGCATCGGCTCGTTTCACACGCATCGGGCTGATCTGAATGGTCAGTTCGTAGAGCCGAAGACTGGATTGATCATGAAACCGACTGTCGGTGTCAATTACTCGAAAAATGATTATATGATGAAAGGTGTCGAGGTCTGGGATGCAGATAGCCGTAACTATATTGAAGTCAACCGCAAACGGTTCCATGATGATTATTTTTCCTTGCTGGGGCAACTTGAAGCCGGCTTTGTCGATAAGTCCTGGGCAGATGCTTTCTTTGTTTCCGGCTCTTATTCCAAAGTAGATAAGGAGTTGCAGACCGGTTCTATCCAGACTAAGGTCATCGGAGATGCAGAGCGTCGCGGCAGTGCTTGGAATATTTCAGCCCGTTATCAGAAGCGTTTTGATAAGATCAATACCAGTGCATCGTTATCCCATACCTGGGATCGCTCGCTGACTGTTGATACTGCCTATCGTATTTATAACTGGGACGGCGGTTTTACCCCGTCGTCCCGTAATGAGATCAACGGTCGCGGACGATCCATGCGTCATTATGACCGGCCTCTGACAATTTTCCGCGGAGGTGTTGATTATACTATCAACCGCCATCATTCCTTCAGCCTGAACTATTTACTCAACCGTACCGGAAACAATCGCCGCGACGATATTGATGAAACATTTGAACCGACCAATGATGTTTTAACCAAACATATCCTCGGGTTGACCTACAACCAGTCGTTTTTCGACGGAAGATGGGAGAGTACGTTATTTGTCAAGGATTATATCAACGCAACATCTGTCGAGCAGAATGATCTTTCATGGATAACAGGTTCGGATGAGGTTGACAGGAATGCGACTAAAAATTACTGGGGAGGCGGATTCGGCTGGCGTTTTATATGTTGGGAAGCGTTGTCTGCTAAAGCCTCTTTTGAACATAGTGTGCGGCTGCCTCTGTCTCGGGAGTTGCTTGGAAACGGAACGACTATCTATCCGAATCTCGCCCTTAATCCGGAAAGCAGTGACAATATTAACTTCGGCCTTTTTGGTAATTGGCATCCTGCTTCCGGTCATTCATTTTACTATGAGGCGAATGGATTTTTACGCTTTGTAGACGATTTCATCCAGGCAACGGTTTCTGAAAAAGAGGGGATGATGCAATATGAAAATATACCGGCGGTACATATCAAGGGAGCTGAAGGCGAAGTCCGATATAACTGGAAAAACAGCCTCCGGATAGTGGTCAATGCCAGTTACAATGAAGCCCGCGACCAGAAAAAGTACAAGACAGACGGTAAACCTTCGGCTACTTATAAAAACCGCGTACCCAATCGCCCCTGGTTTTATAGTAATGCGGATGTCAGTTATACATTTCATGATCTGGCCCAGAAGGACGACGATCTCCGTATCGGGTATTCCTGGCAATGGATACACTGGTTTTATCTTTCCTGGGAGGCTTATGGTGCTATCGAGAGTAAATCGCGTATCCCGACCCAGAATATATCGAATGTAAATGTGACCTATTCGTGGAATAAACAGCGTTACAATATATCGTTGGAATGTAGCAATCTATTTGACTCTACCGCTTATGACAATTACAAACTCCAGAAACCTGGACGTGCGTTTTTTGCCAAATTCAGATTATTCATTAATTAATAATTAAATATTCATACAAATGAAAAAGTTTCAGTTACTATTTTATGCATTCATTATGGCAATGGTTACATTGTCTTTCAATGCTTGTTCTAACGATGACGATCCTAAGCCGACCCCGGAACCTACTCCTGAGCCAAAGAACTATCACTTTGACATCTGGATTGCTCTGGATAAACATGGTGGCATGGGACGTGATGTTCAAACGCTGGTTAAAAGTATAGATTCTCTTACTGTTGGCTCAACTCCCATTGACTTTAAAGGAGATGGCACTGAGGTTCACTCGGTAATGTCTCTGGAAACCATTGTCAAAGGGAAATATTATTATCAGGTACCTGTATCAGGTGATCGTATATCAAAGTACATATTGTCTGATAATACCATCAAGAATATTCAGTCTTATCCTTTTAGCGAAGGTACGAATACTTATGATACCCGTAAATATACACATGCCTGGATTGACGACAATACGCTGGTGATTATGGCTTCTAACGGGGATGGAGACAAGATTATCTGGACGAAACTGAATACTACTAATATGTCTTTAATTGAAGAAGGTATTCTTGATATACCTCTTCCAGAAGGTGATAAGTTGTTCTCGACTTCCGGTATTTTGTCTTATCGTAAAAGCGATAATAAGCTGATATATTTCTATTTGGGTAAGAAAAGTAAACGTGGCGATACAACACCTTTCTTCTTTACTACTGTGATTAATGCAGAAACAATGGCAGTAGAAAGCAATATCCGGAACACGATAGCTCACCAGATGGTAGGTAGTGCCTATGGTGAATTATTGCAGAAATGTACATTGGTTGATGAATCCGGAAATCTTTATCTGGCTTGCTTCTCTGAAAATGAAGATGGGGTGGAAAAGAGCCATCTGATTCGTATTAAGGCCGGTGAGAAAGACTTTGATCCTACATACAATGCTTTCACCAATGCCGGAAAACTGATTTCTCTTGAATACCTGGGAGACGGTAAAGTGCTTGCTTATGCCCGTCAGGATGATCTTGGCATGGATATTGACAGCTATAGCCATTATTATACAGTCATCGACCTTAATACGAAAACCAGCAGCCGTGTACAATACAACGGAAAGGATCTTCCATACAGTGGTGGCCGTTTCTCTCAACGTACGGCAATTGCTGACGGTAAGGCTTATATCGGTGTTAATCCGGAAAACACCAACCCTTGTATCTATATTTATGATATAAAGACAGGTAACGTTGAAAAAGGCGCTGATATTGCTGAAGGCTATTACTTTGAGCAGATCCGTGTACTTGATAACGAAGATGCTGAATAATTATCTTTCAGGTTCAGCCGGTAGTCATCCGTTGGAAAAAGGGTAACTACCGTTTCCAAGGTATAGGTGTTTTGATTTGTAAATAAGGGACTTTTGATTACAAAACATATATGTTTTGAAGTCAAAGGTCCTATGTTTTTTTCGGGGGTGTCCTGATCCGGCATACTACAAGTTTAAATGTAGGACAGTAGTGTTGTAGATAGCACACCGTGTTAGTCATAGTGATACTATAGTGCTGTTATAGCCAGGTCTATAGTGTTAGAGAGAAAATGTTCGAAATGACTGCACCACAATCACTTCGGCTTTACGAATCCTACCGGATTGCGCGGTTTATCAGATAGCTTCTTTTGTACCTGCAATTCCGCCAGTGTTTTATTGATCAGATCCAATTGTATCCGGGTATCTTCATTGATATCATTGTAGTCGGTAAATACCTCTTCGATGTATTCTTTGAGTTCATTGACTTCCTGTTGAAGTTTTGTTGTTTTATCGACTGTAGGATTGGCTATCATTTGCCGGACAGCCACAAAAGCACGCATAATGTTAATATTGACCTGTATGGCTATATCTGAATTTAACACACCAGAGAGCATTGCCAATCCTTGTTCAGTAAAAGCATACGGCAGTTTGCGGGTACCTCCCCATCTTGATGTCGCAAATTGCGATTTCAAGATTATCCACTCATCGACATTGAGTTGGAACATAAAATCTTTAGGGAATCGCTTTATATTCCTTTTCACAGCTTCATTAAGTCTTCGTGTTTCTACTTGATAAAGTTCAGCTAAATCAAAATCCAGCATGACTCTTTGACCTCTTATTTCATAGATCTTACTTTGAATAATTCGTATTTCATTCATAGCAGGTTTATTTTATGATTATTACTAATCGCAAATGTAATGATATAAATCAATATTACTTCATTTATCAAAATAAACTTCTCACTTCAATATCTTCTTTTGTAAGGCCCTGAACCAGATAAAGGAAACGATTCCTTTCAGCATGCTGGAGATACTGATTGCCCACCATACACCGACGATTCCCAATCCCATGGCGGATAATACAATAGCCATCGGTATACGCAGCGAGTTGAAAGTAATGCTGATGATTGCAGGAGGAACCGTCCGTCCTGTTCCGTAGAACAAGCCCTGCATAGTGATCTCCAGCATCATGAACAACATCGAGTATCCGTCTATCCGCAGGAAAATACCTCCGGCCTCAAAGGCTTCCTTCTGGGGGACGATCAGTGAGAAGACTTCGCTGCCGTAAAAGACGAATAATAAGGTACAAAGGATACCGAATACGGTGGTCATCTTCAATGTCGTGTGATAGGCTTCCAGCACCCTGTTCTTTTCGGAAGCTGCATAGTTCTGGGCGACGAAAGCACTCAGTGCCGTGCTGAATCCCTGGGAAGTGTTCCAGGCTATCGCTTCAATCTGTCCTCCGGCGGTGAGTGTCATCAGGCCGATATGTCCACCGTAAGTGGAGGCTGTGCGTGCCATGAAAATGTTGATGATGGCAAACAGCGTGTTCAGCATGGCTACCGGCAGGCCCAGTTGCAGAATTCTTTGTGAATAGTTTTTCTTTAGTCTGACGAAGAAGGAGAATCCTCCCAGTAACCTGCTTCTCCATTTTAACTGATATACAAAAATGGCACATACCGTTGCTTGCGATAACCAGGTTGCCCAGGCGGCTCCGGCTGTTCCCATATCGAATACAAAAATGAATACCGGGTCGAGTATCATATTAATGATAAGTCCCGTTCCGCTGATGTAAAAGGGTATTTTACTTAGCCCTGCCGCATTATGGATGCCGGTGAAGGCTGCCGAGAGGAATATAAAAGGAAAGGCGGTCGATACGATCCGTAAATATTCGACAGCACTATCTGCAATAGGAGCTTCCAGTTTATAGACACCGATGATCGGATGGGCAAAGACAAAAAGAAGCAATCCCCAGCAAACGGAGATGATCAGGGCAATGGTAAGGTTGTGGGATGAATAGTTCCGTGCATCCTCTTCATTTCGTGCACCTATACTTTGCCCCACACTTACTTCCGAACCGACTTTATTCAACAGAGAGATCGAATTGGTCATCCAGGTCAGGATGCCGACAGCTCCGATAGCGGCAACGGCTTCACTGCCCAGACGCCCTACCCAGGCCATATCGGTGATGCTGTAAGCCATTTGAATAAAAGAAGTACCCATGATCGGCAATGCCAGATTGAATAGCTGCCGTTTGATAGGGCCTTGTGTCAGGTTTTTTGTTCCTTGCATGTTCTGTCTTATTTGGGTGCAAAAGTAGGAATAAAAAAGGAGAACCCGATATTGGATTCTCCTTCTGATCTATGTTTCTTTATCTGATTAGAAATTGATGTTCACTCCGATCATCGCACTGAACTTCTGCAACGGATAACCGTAGTAAAGTTCGTATTTCTGGAACAGTACGTTGTTCAGTTTCAGATACAGGCCGAAGGTATCGTTGATGTTGTATGCTCCGGTGAGGTTCAGTTCGTTGATGTTGTCCATCTTTACGTTCTTTTCTCCTAATCTGGCTTCACGTCCGGTGGCCAGGTAATAGTCCAGGGAAGCAGACAGGTTATTGATCGGGCGGACTGTCACGCCGGCTGTGATCTCCATTTCGGGCATACCCCAGGCTGTAGCATCTTTACCGGCTAAATCAGTCTCTGAATATTTATCACTGTATTCGGCTGTCCAATTATTATAAACACCTTTCAGGGAGATTTCAAATAATTGCTGGTAACTATATTTCAGGTTGGCACCGACCAGTAACTGTTTGGTGTCTATTTCATTCATCATACCGCAAGCGGAACCGAAGTAATCTTTGTCACCGTAAGCAAGTGTCGGTACAAAGAAATAGTTATTGCTGACGATTTTATATCCTCCGAAAACGTCGAACCAGAAACCGGGAGCAACGCCGCTCTTGATACCCAGGATACCATCCAGCCAGTTGCGGGAAGGTGTCAGTCTCTCCAACGGATTGGCATAACGGTTGATCCGGTTCACATCATACATACTGTTGGATTGCAATTTACCATTGGCATTCAGGTATAGTACGGTTTTGTCGGCAACTTCGACGTCGGCAGAGATGTTGGGGGAAGCCATAAACTTCTTCTGCTCGCCGCTGAAGAACATTGCATTTACCCCTAATTTTACATGCCAGTTGTCTCCTTCTATCTTGTAGTAAGGATTCAGGGTGGCAGCAGCAAAGTTGTCGAAGTAGGTTGACGGATCTTTTGTTTCAGGTGATTTTAATTCTGAGGGTAAGCTGTAATTGAAATATTGGAAATTACCGTTCAAGCCAACACGCTGATTGCCTCCGAAACCAGAACTTAACCCGAAGTCAAGATTGAATGTCCCTTCCGACGGTGCATCGTGCTCTTTTGAATATCCGTATTTGTAAGAAAAATTGGTGTAGCAGAGATCGAGCAGGTACCCGACAGGAGCATCAGCTTTGGACTCTACGCCTACGTTCGCCTTAATGGTTTGGGCAACTTGGTTGGTTTCCATGTCAGCTGCGGGGAGAGTAGGGTTTGAGGAGGTGATAGGAGTAAGGCTTTCTATTGGCAATCCGTAATAATTAAATCCGGAATAACCATATTTAACTCCCATCTTCAATGCCAGCTTATCGAAGTTATGTTTGAAGTTTAATCCACCCATATTATCGTTCAGCTTCGCCTTAACCTTTTCATCCACTTGCAGGTATTTTACTTTTCCATTCGTTGAACGGTGCGAGAACCAGATATTCAATTGATCCTTGTCCGTGCTGAGGATATGATATCCCAGGTCGCCGTTCAGATTCAGATAGGTACCGCCGCCGAAGTTGAAATAACCGCGGCGCTTGTTGTACTGAATATCTGTCATGATATTACCTGAAGGAAGCAGGCTGATCTCTTTTGCCGGGTCGGCTGCAATCGTGAAATTGGCATAGTCGATCGGCATTTTCTTTACTTCCGGTTCCTTGATGACCGGAAGGGTGTTTACTTTGCTTGCATCCTGTACGGTCGGGTCGTACTCGCGTTCGAGCGTCATCTCCCGTTCCAGATTCTGTTTCTTCGAAGTATCTTCTTGTGCACTTATTGTGGCGGTAGTCCCAAGCAAGGCTACGACACACAGCGCTTTTACATTATATATAGTCTTCATTGTATTCTATTATTGCTTTAGTTTACCTAATCTGTCCTCAATCATAGCGGCGATTTCGTCATCACCCTTATAGTTGTTCTTCAGGTTGTTCAGATAAGCACGTGCCTGAAGGTCGTCTCCCTGGCGGATATAAATATCGGCCCAAAGGATGAAACCGCGTGCCAGCCAGTACTGGTGAGGCGTGCCGTTCTTGGCGAAGTCTTCCAGGATCTTTTCCGCATTCTTATCGTCGTTGGTATCGTAGAAGTACTGGGCCAGCAGGTATTTAGCTTCGGCACCGTGTACCGTACGGGTGTCTTTGCTGAGAATTGTCAGGTCTTCGACGGCTTTAGCCGGCTGTTTGTGGTCGATGTAGGCTTTAGCACGGATATAACGGGCTTCGGCTTCCACTTCGGGTGACAGTTTCGGATCTTTCAGCAATTCGTTGGCTGCCAGTTGAGCTTCCTCCTGTTGTCCGGTCTGTAAAGCACAACGCATGATGCCTAAACGGGCAGCTTGCTTGTTCTCCGGATTTTCGGCTATGATCTGTAAGCGCTTGAAGCTTTCCAGCGCAGCAGGGAAGTCCTGAGTGAGGTATTGCATTTCTGCCGTGCGGGCCACCGATTCTTCAAGGAATTTGGTATCTCCGCTCTCGATAACCGATTTGAAACGCTGAAGTGCTTCGTCGTATTCTTTCTTGCTAAAGGCGATGCTTCCCAGATAATAGTTCGCATTCGAGCTGAAAGCGCCTTCGGGGAAGGTCTGCAAATAGTTGATCAGGCTGCGGCGTGCTTCTTCGTTGTTGCCACGGTTGAAGAGTTTCTCGGCGGCAATATAGGTAAGCGAATCCTGTTCGCCGACTTCCAGACGGATATTTCCACCCAGTGAGTTGACGTAGTTGGCATACGAATTGATGTCGTTCAGGTCGATGTAAACCGACTTTAAGTCTTGTAAAGCCACTCTGGCTTCTTCGCTACCCGGATAATTGCTGATCACTTGCTTATAGGCTGTAGCCGCTTTTTCGGGTTGGTTGTCGTTGAAGTAAAGCAATCCTAACTGGATGCCGGCTTTACGGGCAAGGCTGCTTTGCGGGAATTGCTGTATCAATGTCTCGAATGCCTGTGCAGCTTGTGAACTGTTTTCAAGCAATACATAGGTACGTCCTTTTTCGAACAACGCATCGTCCACATATTGTGATTCCGGATAATCGCGGAGCAGGCGGTCCATTGCGCTGATCTTCCCCCGGTAATCTTTCTGCAAGCCCAGCAGGAAGCCTTTCTGGTAAACGGAATAGTCGCCGGAAGACGGTTGCAATTGGGCGGCATGTGTATAGTTTTCTTCAGCCTGTGCAAACTGGCGGTTCTGGTACAGGCAGTCGCCGATACGGTTGTAAGCATCTGCCAATGCCGGTGCCTGCTGGTTGTTTTCCAGATTGATATACTGGCGGAAACGGTTTTGTGCCTCTCCGTATTCTTTGAGTTTGAAATAACAATATCCCAGGTTATAATGGGCCAATGCGTACATATCTGTATTCCGCTGGCGGGTGTTGTTCAGATAAGTACGGTAGTCTGAAATAGCTTGGCGATAATCTCCTTTGCGATAATAGGATTCGCCGCGCCAGAAATAAGCGTCATTGCGCGATTCCATATTATAAGAACCAAGGTTGATAGCTTTTGAGAACAGGTCGACCGCTTCATCCAGCTTCATGTTGGTGAAAGCCTGTGTTCCCAGCTGGAACAGAATGTCCTGTTTGGCTTCCAGTATCTTGGTGCTCGGATGATTGATCTTATTGATAGAGTTGAGGGCTGCCTGGTAGTTCTTGGTTGTCAGGTAGACTTCCACCAGGTAGTCGTTTACTTTGTCGGCATATTGAGAGTTCGGGAAATCATTCAGGAAATCTTCGAAGATCGTAACAGATTCGCCGAATCCGGTAAAGGCAGTTTCATGGATCAGCAGCGCATAATTGAACATGGCTACTTCCTGAATCTGTTTGTCGAATGAAGAGGTTGCCGCAGCCTCGAAAGCCATACGGGCATTGTTCTTGTCTTTCAGTTTCAGGTAAGACTGCCCGAGATAGAGGTAGGCATTCTGCGAGAGTGCGTCGTTTTCGCGTACTGTCTGCGACAAGGCGTTTACGGCACTGCTGTAATTCCCTTTATTGAAATAGCAAACACCCAGAATGTACAAATCTCCTCTTAACGGGCTGTCGGTCGACGATACATATTTGCTCAACATGTTGGTCGCCTTGTCCTGGTTGCCCAAATGGTAATAGGAATTACCCAGGATACGGTACACTTCGCTGTTATTCTTGCTGTTCGGATAGGAGGAGAGAAGTTCTTCCCCTTCGCTCACTACCTTTTCATATTTATTCTGTATGAAATAGATCTGTGTAATATAGTACAAGGATTGCTCGCGGTAATCCGGCATCTCTTTCAGGCGGCTGAACTCTACCAACGCGTTATTGTATTTGCCGGTTGCATAATCGATATAGGCCACATAATAGGTGGACGCTTCACGGTACTTGGTACCGATTTGCTGTATCCGCGAAAAATATCCGCGTGCCTTATCCATCTCGCCGGTCTGCAATAATGAATAGGCCAGCCGGAAGCTGTAAGCCTCCTGTTGCTCCGGACTGAGCATGTCTATATCCGATTCGTTGAACCAGAAAATAGCTTTCTGGTATTCCCCGCGTTCGAAATGAATGGAACCGATCAGGAAATTCACTTCATCGCTATGGCGTGAAGCCGGATAATCTTCCAGATAATCTTTCAATAGTTCGTCGGCATTAGGACGTCCCTGTTCATAAGCTGCATATACGATCATATAGTCAGCTTCCTGGATCAGGTCGGCATCTTTTGCATGCTGTTTATAAGCTTCCAGCTTATCGATACAACCCGGATAGTTCTTTAAACTAAACAATTCTTTACCTTCTATGAACAAACGGTCCGGTGCCTCAAACTGGTACGACCGTTGCCCGCTAGCCACATGACTTCCTACCACCAGGCACAGTGGAATAAGTATTCTTTTCATCGCTCCTTCGCTTTAATATACAGATAATAAACAGTCTCTGTTAGTTCTAAGTT
Source organism: Parabacteroides sp. ASF519 (assembly GCF_000364265.2). Taxonomy (NCBI): domain Bacteria; kingdom Pseudomonadati; phylum Bacteroidota; class Bacteroidia; order Bacteroidales; family Tannerellaceae; genus Parabacteroides; species Parabacteroides sp. ASF519. The sequence continues at coordinate 1,923,120 of NZ_AQFV02000006.1, forward strand.
GCAAACTTACATAAAAAACACCGATTTATATGCTTGCTTGCTAAAAAAGGGGAATATCCCTACACTCCTTATAACAGCACCTGAAAAAAACGTGTTAAAATCGCGTTAACATAAACCGTCCTTGAAGGCCCCTTTTGTTAAAGTTTTACCTCCATTTTAACACCAATCCCAGGGAGTGGAGTTTAAGTGGAGGTTAAGTGGAGCTTCACTGGAGCTAATACGGAGGTAAAACGGCGATTTTTGTGTTAAAATCGATAAGGATATTTGTGTATATTTAACTGGTTTCCCGTGAACACATTTTTGGCTGAAGGGGGCGTTTTGCGCTTGGTGGGTGGGAGGGATCATAAAAATAAAACCGCCGCGAATCACTTCGGGGCGGTTTCGGTTTCCACATTTACCATCAATTATGTTTTATATAATTATAGTGGAAAATATCGTTATTTCTTGATGAATTGTATTCGGATGTAGCAGTTGTATATATGACCGCTGCTTTCTACTTGAATGGGTAGATCGTAATAACCGGTTTGTTTATTCTTAAAATAAAGAATTTCTATTTCTGTGTCAGAAATAGTTATGCTTTGTGTGTAACCATTTACGATATTAGGTGTTACAAATGAGCTATAAATAGGCAGAACATTATTATTATTGAATTGATAATATAGACTCTGTGTCGGATCTTGTTGGATAACATCAATACAAGCTCCTTCATAGATATATTGTGCTTCTGTTTGTATTCCTATTATTAGGATAAGGGAAAGAATAAAAACAATTCTTCTCATAATTAACTGTATTTAAAGTGTTAATAAAGTTTTTATAAGAGGGTGGCGTGTCAAAGTGAAGTGACACACCACCTTTTTTATTAATGTACTAGTTGTTTATCTAACCATCTTATAATAAGTCTTCTTAGCCCAGAAGAGGTTGGTGTAATAACCACTTGGCTCTTCATAGTTTTTAGCGATAGCAGCTTGGCAGTTTTCGCTGTTGTAAGTCAACTCATTGTTCGGATAAGGCAAACGGTTAGGCGGTGTCGGATAATTTGATATCTGATTGTCTGTTGCAAATTCAACAACTGGATAACCTGTACGGCGTACTACATTCCATGCTTCCAACTTGTTTATGAAACCGAAGTTCAGCCATAACTGTGTACAGATAGCTTCCTGTGTCGGTTTCCAGATGCTTTCGGCATAGGCTGCAATCGCATCGTTTGTCGGCCTTACCAATGGACGGAATCCTCTGTAGCTATCGTTACCATCTTTATGAAGCGAGCTGTTTTCCTTCAAGTTCCAATAGTATTCGGTAGACTGTTTCACTCCTTCAATGAAATTTGCTTTCGCTTTGTTGGCATCGGTTCCTACGCCATATCCCATCAAATAGGCTTCTGCTTTGCTGAAACTTACTTCGGCTGCACTCAGCCATAGACCGAAAAAGTTTTCATTACCCTGGTATTCGGCCCAACCGGCAGCTGCGATTGTGTCGATTTCGCAGAAATAGTTGGCTTGAGGCATGCCTCTTTGTACATATTCTTTCCGTTTTTCGTCTGTTAAAGTTGTGATTTCAGCTTCAGTCATCATAACATCATAAGCGATGTATTGACCGTCAGGATTACAATCGTACATAACTTCCAGACGAGGGTCAGTGTTTTCATCAGGAATGCCGTTTGCCGGCAAGTTCATAGCATCCAGAATAGTTTGTGAACAAGCTGCCATACCGCTTGAACGAAGTGCCTGCGAGAAGCTTTTACCGAAATTGAAATCATCCTTTTGTGTATTAGCTGTTACACCCATGTTTTCTGTATTGTTGTCAATCAATGGGTATTGGCTCGGATTGTTCAGAATTTCAGCAATGGCTGCATGGGCTTCTGCTGTGCAATCGCCGGCAGTAGACAAATGAAGCGCAATACGCAGACGGAGCGAGTTGACATATTTTTGCCATAATGTAGCATCGCCGGCCGCGATTGTGTAGTCTTGACGGCTTAATGAGGTAAGACCGACTGTATTTACATTGCCACTGGCAAAATAGTCTCCAACTTCTTTTAGGTCGACAAGGATCTGCTTGTAAAGTGCTACATCGTCATCGTAAACGCATTTTTCTTTGGCAGCATTGTAGTCACCATCTTTCCAAAGTGTACCGGCGCCATTGTAAGGAACATCGCCGAATATGGACAGCATTTCATGCAATTGCGATTGTACCAGCGTACGGCCCAGATAATAGAATATAATGTTTGAGGGTTTTTCTGTTTCGGAAAGATTTTCATAGTTGTATTCCAACAAGCGCTGCTGGGTTAACATATCGTAAAAGTCTTTCCAACGGTCATCGTAACGTCCTTCACCGGAACCCATATAGCGGGCACGCGAATTGGTTGTACCGATAACTCCAGAGAACAGACCGGAGGTAGTTGATTGTATCCAATGACGATAATAAATTGGGTTCATCCAAGTATTCCCTTTAAACATTACACCGGTAAATACTTGAGGTACACCTACTGTTGCTGTTTGAGAAGGATCTGCATACTTATCGTCATACGCTGAATCGGCGCATGAAGAGGCAAGCGATACTAGTGCGATTCCTCCTGCTAACAATGAAAATATCTTTTTCATAAATTCTTCTTTTTAATCTGATTTAATAAAATGTAAATTAGAAGTTTGCACGAACAGAGAAACCGAATGTACGTGCACTGGCTGTTGAACCGCCTAATTGTGCCTGATAGATCCAGTTAGTACCGTCTGTCGCTTCCGAATCGAACAATTTTAATGTACGATATACATAGAATGGGTTGCGTACGAAAGCAGAGACTGTCAGGTTATTGCAAGCGAACTTCTTGGTCAAGTCTTTCGGCAGTGTATAGCCCAAACTGATTTCACGACATTTGATGTAGCTGTTCTTTTGGATAGCATCTTGATAAGTTTTGGTTGCACTGGTACCCCAACCATATTGGGAGATGTATGCTTCCATCTGGGTTACAACGATGTCGTTCGGAGTACCGTCTTCTTTTACACCTGGTAAGATCAGACCGTTGTCCCAAACGTAATGGCCGTTAATCATTGTTTCGCCGCGTTTGTAGTTGCTTATTTCGCTCGGGTTAACCACATGGATGGCACTTTTGTTGTCCATATTTTCAGCGTCGCTGTAATAGAACAAACCTCCTGTTGTATGGTCGCGAACCCCAACGGCGTCGGTAATATTACCTGCACACATCATGTATTGCCAAGGAGTGTTCAGTACATCGCCACCGAAACGGAAATCGAAAGCCATATCCAAAGTAAAGTTCTTATAGCTTAAGCTTGTACCGAAACCTCCGGTAACTTTCGGCATGGCGTTACCTACTTTGTGGCGTTCAGATGTGTCTGTTATGTACAGACCGTTGCTGCCAACGATATAGTTACCGTTTTCGTCTGTTTTCCAAGTATAGGTGTACCAGTCACCCATAGATTCGCCTACGTGTGATTCAAGAACAGCGGCTCCACCATCAACATCTGAGTGATTTAATACATCCAGACCGTCAGCCAGTTTATTTACTGTATTTTTGTTCCAAGCAACATTGGCACGCAAATCCCACTTCCAGTCTTTGTTTTCAATTGGAGTACCGTAAACGCTAAATTCAACACCCTTGTTGCTCAACTCACCTACGTTCATCAACATGCTTTGGGCACCCATAGATGCGGCACTGGTTGTTTGAAGAATTTGGTCTTTAATAGTATTGCTATAGAAGTTGAATTCCATACCTAAGCGGTTTCCAAAGAATTTGTTTTCCAAACCGATTTCAAATTCATACTTGGTTTCCGGTTTGATACTTTCATTGCCGATTTTCTTGTCAATGTAATTATAGCTATAAGTAGATCCTCTCAGTAACGATTCTTGTTTGAATGCCAAAACGGCGCGGTAAAGTTCAGGGGCATTACCTACAATACCGTAAGAAGCACGTACTTTACCATAGTTCCACCAAGTTGGCATTTGATCTTTAAATAACTCGGTATAGAGTATACTGGCACTAGCAGAAGGATACCAGAATGAGTTATTGCCTTTCTTCAAAGTAGAAGTCTTTTCCTGACGGATAGAACCTTCTAAGAATCCCCAGTCGTTGTAGCCGTAGCTGGCAGTCAGAAAAGCTCCTGTTTTAAGTAAATCTTCTCTGCTCATACTTGCATTCTTTGTTCCGACAGAGGCGTTCAAGTGGAACCAGTTTTCTTGTGTCAGACCTTGGCTGGTGCTAACATCCGATTTGTAATAAGATTCCTGGCGAGCTGTCCAACCCAGGTTGGCTGTTACATTATGAAGCTCATTGAATGTTCTATCGAACATCAACATCACATCGCTATAAACAATCTGGTAGCGGCTGTTATTCAATCCATAAGAGTCGCTATACTGACCGTTGGTAGAGAATACATGTGCGTTGTCTGCACGGTTTTTGTTTTCAATTTTGTCAACAGTCAAGTCGGCAGCTACACGACCGTTCAATGTTAATCCGGGGATGATTTCCCAAGTCGGGTTGACTGCACCAATGAAACGCTGGTGTTCTTCCAGCTGCTCTTTACCCATGATGTTCCAGAAATATTCACTTATTAATGAGGTAGAACCCATTGGGGTGTAAAGGAACTGTTCATCTGGCGTCAATGTATCGCTTGTTCCGCCATTACCGACATAGGTGCTGTTTTGGTAACCGAGACTTGTCACTGTATGGTCGCGCATGTAAGCCACATCGGTAAAACCTCCGAACATACCACTGAAGTTATTGGTCAATCGGCTGATACGATACGGGCGGTTCTTGATAAACTGGTTCTGATATGTAGCCGTATAATTCAACTTGATGGTATTGGTTACATTGAATGTTCCGTTCAGGTTGAAATTATGCTTATGGTTGTTAGAGTTGAGCTGCATAGCCTTCACGTCGTTGTAGGTGTAGGAGAAACGTACGTTGTTTTTCTCGGAACTGTTGGTCAACGACAGGTTGTAAGTTTGGTTTACACCGGTACGGAAGATATCTGCCCATTGGTTGTGGTCAATCGGTGCGAATGCACGCTGTGTACCGTCAAAGTAAGTAACCATTTTGCTGGGATCGTATTTAGCACCCCACGAATAAAAAGTTTCACGGTTAGGTGTAACAATGGTATTGCCGTTGCGATCTACACGTGTTTGGCGGAAACCTGTTAAAGCTTCCATGCTGCTGTTTCCTAATTGCGAGTTGTCGTAACCCGGTCCATATTCCTTTTGTATTTCAGGCATATAAGCGACTTTGTCGAAACTTACGTTTGCACTGAAGTCAATCTGTGTACCAGAACCGGCTTTGGCTTTTTTGGTAGTAATCATCACAACACCGTTGGCTGCTTCCGATCCGTATAGGGCAGAAGCGGCAGCTCCTTTTAGGATAGAGATATTCTCAATATCTTCGGGGTTGATATCTACCATACCGTTGGAGTTGATACGTTGGTTACCCCAGTAGCCATCGTTGTTTGTATTACTGTTATGTACAGGAACACCGTCCATAATAATCAGCGGCTGAGTGTTACCTGTAATAGAAGAAAGACCACGAACGGAGATAGAAACAGCAGATGTACCGCCTCCAGGTGCCGCCTGAATACGTACACCGGTAGCCTTACCATAAAGTCCGGTTGCGATGTTTGAACCGCCAGTTCTGGTTAATTCTTCAGATGATACATTACTTACGGCATAACCTAATTTCTTGGCATCTTTCTTGATACCCAAAGCTGTTACGACTACTTCGTCCAGCTTCTGAGTGTCTTCTGCTAGTTTAATGTTTAATGAAGACTGGCCTGTGTAGGTGACTTCCTGAGTAGCATATCCGATAAAAGAAATCTGGATAATGTCTCCGTTTTTTACTCCTTCCAGGTTGAATTTACCATCCATATCGGTAATACTACCGTGGGTGGTTCCTTTGATCACTACTGACGCTCCGGCAACAGGTCCGAAATCATCTTCTACAACACCGTTTACTTTACCACTTTGTTGGGTAATAGCGGTTTCTTGCTTTTCTGGCGCTGAATTAGCATATACACTTGTAGGAAGTGTTATTGCTCCTGCGACAAGAATTAAGCTGACAGGTTTGAAGTGTTTCAACATAATTAATGAGTTTATTGATAATAATACTAGTGTTAGTGGAGTTACTTTAGATTTGACGTTTATTGATGTTTTTGATCTTAGTTCTAAAAGAACTATGTTGAAACAAGAATAAAAAGACTATAATTATCAATAGCATCGCCATGGTTAAGTAGAGTTAAAAAACTTTTTTTATAAGATTGTTTTTTCAAGTGTTCTATATGTTGCTTTTTGTTCTATTAATAAATATTGCTTAAATAATCTAGGGGATATTACATAAAACCAACTAGTTTATGATTCTATTAAAATATACAATATGAGTGTAATCAAAGGGTGAAGTTTACGTTAAAGTATAGAGGGCATTTATATATACCTTGTTATTGTAAATGTTAAAAATAAAGCATAATCCTTCTTTTGTTGACGTAAAATAACAGTATGTAATAAATTATTAATACATTTGTGCCGAATATTTAGTATGGAGTTCTTTTAGGACTATGATGTTTTTTTATGATTGTATATTCTCTTTTTATAAAAAATAACAAAATGGCTATGTCAGAATATGCTATTCTGTCATCCCGGATCTGATGCGGGATCTCGCTCTACACTAAGATGTATAAACACAGATATAAGGATTGATACCGAACGACTCAAAGAATAACGTCCATTTCTTCTTCCCGTTTATGTCGATAATCTTTTCACAAAGTTACACGTCCAGAAAGTATTGGTCTTTAACTTTAGCAGAATTAATACCTTTGATGATTATGTTTTTGCTTCTTAGTTTTGTCAGTTTAGATTGTGTCAAACTAAAATTTTTAAAAGGCGTATTATTCTGTTTAGGTAATGAAAATATCAAATAAACCAGGTGTCTATTTCCAATCACGCCTTTGTCTTTGTAGTATTTATATGTGTTCCGAACTTGGTTTATAGCCTTATTTGAATTTTTTACCGCATTTTTAAATTCGCAATATTTTAATTCCAGAAACATAATCCATGAAGAGTCTTTTGCTTGTGACGGAAAAACTACACACTCACATTGTGACAGGGACTTTCCTTCTACATCTGTGAAGCTCGATTTATCAAAAATTATGGTCCCAATATTTAATAATTGGTCATTCTGTAAAAAGAACGATTCGATATCAGCCGGTTTTTTTGTATGTATTTCAACCGACCTTTTAACAGATTCTTCCTTCGTTTGATGAGAATAATCGGATATATATATGCTTTGTTCGAAGTTCCTTATCTCATGTTCAGGAAACTCTTCTTTAATCTTCGTTGTTATCATCTCCGTAATAATTCAGCATCTTGTAAAAATCATCCATTACCTCTTTCATATTGCAGTCAAAATAATTGTCGCCTATCAAACCATCTTCTTGTTGAATCGTAGTATTTAATTCTCCATTTAGTCCTTTCAAATAACCATCTTTTATTTCCCACACGGATACTTGTTCCGGATTAATCCATGAATTATGGCAATCAATCTCGTTCCGTGTATCATCCGGTATTCGATCTTTTACTAAATATCCCATCATGCAATTATTTAATGCATATAGAATATAAGGACTATGGGTCGTAAGGGTCAGGCAATCATTTTCTCTTGTCGAAATTAATTTGACCAGTTCATAAAGCAAGTCTCTTTGCGCCAGAGGGAATAAATTCAATTCGGGTTCCTCGATATAAAGGTTTATCGATTGAGTTTTGAACGTATGGTTAATGACAGATTCGAATATTTTCTTCTTTTCTTGAGATTCAAACAGCCGTATTTCTTTTGCATCTGTTTTGACTATGATCTTATTGTCTTCTATTTCGACAACAGGATCTTTCTCACCCGTGTCGATGATGATGGATTTAGTTCCTCCTTCTGATGGAAAATCAAGGTTCTTCAGTTCGAAATATTCTTCGTAAATCTTTTGGATCACTTTACTTTTGGATTGCTCGTCTACAACACTGCTTTGCTTGTCTATCTCCTTCAAATGAGTAATCAGATAGTGGGTTAATACCAGCAATGGGATCAAAGACTGTAATCCGCTGGAAGTATTTGTCAGATCCAACGACTTGGCATCATTAACAGTTACGATGTCCCTGCCTGTCGTATCGTCGAAATAATACTTCATATTCAAATTTATGACATTGAGAGGATTTTCTTTCCGGTAGTTCTTGCGGGAATCATCCCAATCTATCATGAAATTAAGGATATTCGTATTCTTGAAACGAACCTCAAACCAGTTGTTTATGACCGAAACGATATTTCTTTCTCCCGGAATATAAGCTATCTTCGAACGGTGATATCCACACCTGTTTTTCCATGTAATTCGGGGAGCCTCTTTAAAGTCATAAGTCAGCACGAGCGTGTCTGTTTCGTATTGGATATAACTCTCTTCCGATGTATATCCGATTAGTTTATGAAATTCGATTAATCGCTCGTTGAAAAAGGAGGAAGACAAAAAAGGATCAATAGTATGGGATAAACAGCATTTTTTCTCCATCCACATGCAAAAAGAAGTTATTTTACAAATAGTGCTCTTGCCGGAGCTTTGGGGACCCATGATCATGTTCACTTTCTTCAACTCCATTGAAGCTTCTTTTATGGCTCCTATATTTTTTATTGTTAGATTTTTCATTTATCCCAGGCTTTAATTCTTTATTTGCAAAGATATATGTATTTTCGCATAAAACTTAGTCATTAGATGACAAAATCAGTCAACGAATGCTGCTAATCTTTATATGTTTTCCGGATTATCACCTCGATAATGATAGAATATCATAGGGATGACATTTCCTAAAAGCTATAGGTTTCGGGGATAAAATAATAGACTTTAGACGTTGGAAACTATTATCTTTGAGGTTAAAGATATTGTCTTGGGCGTCAAATGAAGATGTCGCCTTGTTGGATTCTTACCTTTTTTTGTAAAGTCTAATAGCCTTCTTTATCGACATCAACCCGAACTCTTCCGCTTTCAACTCTTCCTTTTTCACGATAACGATTTCGGCTGCATCGTCTTCTGCGTGGACACCTGTGAAATCCTTTACATGGCATTCAAAGAACATATCTACCGTGTGCACTTCGAAACCGCAATACATATATAAATTAGGAATGGAAAAAAGATAACGGCATTCGGTAATATCCAGTCCCGTTTCTTCTTTTACTTCGCGGTGTGCCGCATCTTCTGCTGATTCGAACATATCGACGAATCCGCCCGGCAGGTCGAGCGTCCCTTTGGCTGGTTCTTTAGCCCGGCGCACCAGTAGAATCTCTCCGGCGGTATTTCGGATGAAACAGGCTACTGCCGAAGAAGGATTGAAATAGTATACGAAACCGCACGTTGTACACTGTTTCGCTTTTTCATTACGTTCGATGAAAGTGTTGGCTCCACATTTGGGGCAATAGATAAATTGATGCAAAGGATGGTTCATGTCTCTGATAATTAAGTGATATATAAAAAAGAAGGGCGACCTCAGGCCGCCCTTGATCCGGGGCAGAACCCCAGTGAATACGATTACTCTTTCACTTCCCAACCCAAAGCGCTGGCTCCCAATACGGCAGCATCGCTTTCTTTCAATTGAGAGAAAAGAAGTTTTGTTTTACCTTCGTAAACCTTCAGCATGTTCTTGTCCATAGAACGTTTGATCGGATTCATGATCAGATCGCCTGCCTTGGTAAGACCACCGAACAGGATAATGGCTTCCGGGCTTGAGAATGCAACGGCATCAGCAAAAGCTTCACCCAGGATATTTCCTGTAAATTCGAAGATTTCAAGTGCCAGTTTATCATTCTTCATGGCTGCATCGAATACATCTTTTGAAGTGATTTCATCCGGATCCAGATCGCGCAACAGACTTTCGTCTTTGCGGATTTCGAGGTATTCACGGGCTGTACGTGCTACACCGGTAGCGGATGCATATGTTTCAAGGCATCCCTGACGACCGCAACCGCAAGGACGGCCATTGTTACGACGCATAATCACGTGTCCCAACTCACCGGCAAAACCGTCATGTCCGTAAACCAGATTACCTCCGATAACGATACCGCTACCTACACCTGTTCCCAAAGTGATAACGATAAAGTCTTTCATACCACGTGCTGCTCCGTAAGTCATTTCACCGATTGCAGCAGCATTGGCGTCGTTAGTCAATGCAACGGGAATACCGCCGATTTGTTCGCTGATCAACTGTGCCAAAGGTATTTTACCTTTCCATGGAAGGTTCGGGGCAAATTCGATACAACCGTTGAAGAAGTTGCCGTTAGGAGCTCCTACGCCGACACCTTTGATTTTGTCCGGACCTCCGGCCTGGTCGATTACTGATAAAAGACCTTGTCCCAGTTCCGCAACATATTCTTCTATATCAGTATATTTACCAGTTTTGATTGATCCACTGTACAAGATTGTTCCTCTTGCATCTACTACGCCGAAAACAGTATTGGTACCACCTATATCAATACCTACTACATAAGGCTTCTCCATGATTTTATATTTATGATTAATAATGAGTCTTTCTGGATAGCAAATATAAGAGGAATATGCTTAGCTGCAATGATTTTATTAAAAAAAATGCTGAATAGTATCAGTTTTCAAATGTGACAATAAATGTAACTTTACTTAATAACCGGATCAAAATACGTCATTTTCAACTTTTTTCTTTCCGGTGACAACCGTTCTTTAGGTGTTTTTTTTATATTTGGTAGATTCTTAACCCATTAATGAATAACACTATGCCACAGGTTTCAGACATACGGCTTATGGTCCGGGCGGAACAACCTGTTTTATCGACCCGTACGAAAGTCAGTTACAAGGATTTAGAGTGGACGTTTGCCCGAAAACGTCAGGATGCACTGGCCCTTCTCCGGAAAACAGGGGAATATATGACGGATGTGCCTTTTATCATTTACTACGATTATCTGAATATGGATATATATGACCTGGATGTGGAAATTTGTTTCCCTGTGTCCTGCCTGATGGAAGGAGACGAAAACGTCCGGTCACGCGTAATACCGCAATCCAAAGTCGTGCATTGTTTATTTAAAGGCGATTACGAAGAAATTAATTATTTATATGGCGAGATGACTTTCTGGATGATGCAGAAAGGATACGAGCCGGAAGGTACGGCCTATGAATTTTATTACCGGCGGAAAGAGGAACCTTTCGATGACGGGTTAACCAAAATTGTATTGCCGGTGAAGAGCTGATACAATTTTGGTTAAGGTATTACCTTTTTTATTTAGCCGGTAGTATTTCGATCCAGTAATCGTCCGGGTCGTTAATGAAATACAATCCCATGGCGGTATTTTCGTAACATACGCAATCCATTTCCTTATGGAATTTGCGTACTTCATCGTAATCGCCGGCTGCACGGAAACAGAGATGGCTTTCGTTATCTCCCAGTTCGTACGGCTCGTTACGGTCTTTCAGCCAGGTCAGTTCCAGCAGGAAGCCTGTCTGGTCGTCTGTCAGGTAAACGAGAACGAAAGAGCCGTCGGCTGCTTCCTTGCGGTGATGTTCCTTCAGACCCAGCGCTTTGTTATAGAAAGCAATGCTTCTTTCGAGGTCGAGGACGTTGATGTTGAAATGATCAAATCTACTTTTGATTTCCATACTTGTTTTCTTTATAAATTAAAAATCAGTGCTTTCTCCGGGATAGGACAACAGGATATAACGGCATCCCTTCGATTCGGCATAAGGGCCGAATGCTACTACTTCGGCGGGACGCTCCCAAAAGTGCATAGGGACTAAAACGTCAGTCTTTATCCGGTCGACAAACTGTTCCGCTCCCCGCATAAAATCAGTTCCGATACGCGGATCGACCGGAAACATGGCGAGATGCAGATGTCCGGTTGCCTGAGCCAGTATATCCAGTTCCCGCAAATAATCGCCTTCGGCTTTAGCCACTTCCTGTGGTGTCGATTCGTCTTTCCAGTGCCAGTTATTCAGGTCGCCGGCATGAAACAGCAGTTTGCCTTCCGCTTCTATCAGGAAAGAAATGCCTACATCAGTCGAACCGAATGCCCGGATACGGATATTTTCATCTTCAAAAACGTCCCCTTTCTTAAGGTAAACAGCATCTTCGGCTGTCGCCCGGTGGCGTTTCAGAATATCTTTGGAGAAAATATATTTGATATCCGACTTAATCTCTTTCCATTTCAGGACGTCCGGGTTGAAATGATCCGGATGGAAATGGGAGGATAATATATATAATGTACCCGCGCGTCGGAGCAGTTCATCGTGGACAAATCCCGTATCCGGTGTTTTCCCCGTATCTTTAAAATAATCGATCAGGATAGTATATCCTTCTGTTTCGATCGCAAAGCCACTGTGATAAATATATGTAAGTCTCATACTGTATTCTTTTATTTTCATGTAAATAAAACATGATACGGTGTGATTAAGTTGTTTTTGGCGATACAAATATACAAAAGGATGAATGAAACAGATAATAGTTACCGTACGAATGTAAATAATATAGGATACTGGTTTTGGTTTTCTGCCGAACAAACTGATTGTCGATAGCTGTCAGTAATGTTGTTGATAGCTATCGGTAATTTTGTTAATAACTATAAGTAATATTGCTGATAGCTGTCGACAATAACTTACATAACTGTATAAAATTGATAACATATTGTGGGTTAGTCTTGTAGGTAGTGTAAGTATAGTTTGCAAATGTAATATTGTTTTTGGTTATTCCCTGCTATTTTATTTGATGAATTTATAAATAAAATGAATGGGGCAATGCAGTATATTTCGTAGTTGTCGATTTATTTAGTAAGCATTCCTTGATTATTTGTGTTTATCTGATAACAAAACGATAGTTAATATCTTGTAAAAATTAGTACCTTGTGATACAAGGTATCTTATATAAATATATATTTGTTGCGTCAGAGGGTAAAAAAGTTTCTTAAATGTGTAACATTTTTTACAAAGTGTACGTCTAATAAAGAAAAGTAATGACAAATATGATGATTCAGCTGAAAGGAATTAACAAAACGTATTTCAATGGTGCTCCGCTGCATGTCTTGAAAGGCATAGACCTGGAGATCGAAAAAGGTGAGATGGTTTCCATTATGGGGGCATCCGGTTCGGGGAAATCGACGCTATTGAACATACTAGGAATTTTGGATACTTACGATACTGGTACCTATCATTTAAACGGACAATTGATTCAGAACCTCAGCGAAAGCCGTGCAGCTGAACTTCGTAACCAGATGATCGGTTTCATTTTCCAGTCATTTAATCTGATCTCTTTCAAGAATGCGGTGGAGAATGTCGCCTTGCCACTCTATTATCAGGGTATAAACCGTAAGAAACGAAATGCGATGGCAATGGAATATCTGGATATGGTCGGACTGAAAGACTGGGCGGAACATATGCCTAACGAAATGTCGGGTGGACAGAAACAACGTGTAGCCATTGCCCGTGCCCTGATTGCTAAACCGCAGGTGATTCTGGCTGATGAGCCGACCGGTGCACTCGACAGTAAAACGACGGTCGAAGTAATGGAACTTCTGCGTAATGTAAATAAAGAAGGTATGACTATGATTATCGTGACTCACGAGCAATCCGTAGCCAATGTGACCGAAAAGATTATCCGTGTAAAGGATGGTTTGATAGAAAACATCGAAAAAGGAGAAGGATATGTTCGACTTTGATAATTTCCGGGAAATATGGAGTACGATTCAAAAGAATAAGCTCCGTACGTTCCTTACCGGCTTTTCCGTAGCATGGGGGATCTTCATGCTGATCGTTTTGCTGGGAGCTGGCAACGGACTGAAGAATGGTATCATGCACAACTTTGACCGTTGGGCGGGGAACCGTGTGGAGACATGGCCTCGTTATGCCAGCAAACCCTATAAAGGGATGCAGACCAACCGACGGATCGAATATAAAGATGATGACTTGGTGGCCTTGAGACAGCAGAATCCCGAAGTGAACCTGGTATCAGGTGTCCTTTACCAAAGCGATACGCTTTCGTATAAAGAAGAATATAACTCTTATTCTTTACAGGGGGTACATCCGGATAAAGCTATCATCGACAAGATTAAAATGACGGTTGGTAACGGACGTTTTATTAATGAAGTAGATATACTTCAGAAAAGAAAAGTGATAGTTATAAGTCCCCGTATAAAAGAAGTGCTTTTCCGTTCGGAGGATCCGTTAGGAAAATATGTGAATGCTGGCGATGTTCCTTATCAGGTGGTTGGAGTTTATACGGATGAGGACAACAATAATAATGCTCCGGCTTATATTCCTTTCTCTACGGCACAGCAACTTTACCGCTCCGGTTATGGGTTGGATAATATTATTTTCTCCCTGGATGGTATTAATACCAAAGAGGAATACGAAGCATTTGAGAAACGTTTCCGTCAGCAGATGGGGAAACGGCATATGTTTGATCCGGAAGATCTGCGGGCAATCGGTATGTGGAGCACGATTGAAGATTTTGCCATGTTTAACGGGATGTTGAATGGTATAGCTCTGTTTATCTGGATAATTGGTATCGGAACTTTGGCCGCAGGTATTGTGGGAGTCAGTAATATCATGTTGATTACTGTTCGGGAACGAACCCGCGAGTTTGGTATCCGTAAAGCGATTGGAGCAACTCCTTTTTCCATACTGAAACTGATCATCGTAGAGTCTATCCTGATAACGGCCGTCTTCGGTTATGTCGGCATGATTGCCGGAGTTGGACTGACAGAAGGCATTAACTTCATTATGGAAAATGCCAAGATGGGACAAGCCTCTTCCAGCGATGATATGAGTACCTTTTTGAATCCTACGGTCGACCTGACCGTAGCTTTGATGTCAACGTTGCTTATTGTTGCTGCAGGAGTGCTGGCCGGTTATTTTCCGGCTCGTAAAGCAGTGAAAATTACGGATATCGAAGCCATGAGAAACGAATAAATACAGATAGATATGTTCGATATAGACCGTTGGGTAGAGATATGGGTGACTATCACCCGCAACAAGACCAGAAGCCTCTTGACCGGGTTCGGGGTGTTTTGGGGAATCCTGATGCTTGTTATCCTGTTAGGGTCGGGTACCGGCTTCAAGAACGGAGTATGGAAGAATGTGAATGGTTTCGCTACTAATTCAGCTTTTTTCTTTTCCGAACGTACCGGCGAGCCTTATAAAGGCTACAAGAAAGGACGTTACTGGCAGATGCGTAACCGTGACCTGGAAACAATCCGTAACCGTGTGAAAGGTGTGCGTTATTTGTCGCCGATGGCTATGTCATGGGGCGGACAAAATAATGTGGTGAGAGGACAGAAAGCCGGTACTTATAATGTGCGCGGTGTACATTCCGAATATTTTAATATAGAAACGCAGCACGTACTGGAAGGGCGTTTACTGAATGAGGTAGACGTAAAAGAAAAACGTAAGGTTTGCCTGATCGGTAGTATTGTGCGCGAAGTGTTGTTCACTCCCGGTGAAGATCCGATCGGAGAGTATATCCGTGTAAATGGCATTTACTATCAGGTCGTGGGCGTTGTGAAACCTAAGCCACGTGTACAGATCGGAGGACGTACGGAGGAAAGTATCATGTTGCCTTTTACTACCTTACAGCAGGTGGCCAACCAAGGGGATAAGTTCTGGTTCCTGTGTGCAACCGCCGATGACGGTTATTCATGCGACAGGATGGTGGAAGATATAACGGATGTTTTGAAATCACAAAATGAAATATCGCCTACCGACCCGCAAGCCGTCAGCAGTTTTACGATTGCCAAGCAATTCGATAGTTTTGAAACACTATTTACCGGGATCAATATTCTGGTATGGTTGGTTGGAATGGGTACTTTGCTGGCTGGGATCATTGGGGTCAGTAACATTATGATGGTGACGGTAAAAGAACGTACCCGCGAGATTGGTGTACGCCGTGCAATCGGGGCTAAGCCGTTCGATATTATATCCCAGATCATGAGTGAGAGTTTGTTGCTTACGGCTTTGGCCGGACTGATGGGGTTAAGTTGCGGAGTTTTTCTGTTGGATGTAGCTAATAATTTATTGGCAAGCAGCGGATCGGCAGATTCTCAGGGCACTTTCTTCAGTAATCCGGAAATACATATCGGAGCCGCCGTAGCCGCAACCGTTGTTTTACTTATCAGCGGACTTATGGCTGGATTGATTCCGGCCTGGCGAGCCATGCAGATTAAGGCTATTGATGCTATCAGAGAAGAATAAGGGGAATTGAATATTATAAATTGGAAATTGAAAATTAAGATAGTTATGAAGAATCGTATCGTTAAGAAAATCCTGCGAATCATCTTTTTAGTATTGGTGGGAGCCGCCGTGGTCGGCACTTTCTACTTCTTGTGGAAAAAAGCACAACCTGTCATCACCATGTATGAAGTGGTAACTCCCAAACGCGACTCGGTAGAGACAAAGACTGTGGCGACAGGAAAGGTAGAACCGCGTGATGAGGTACTTATCAAACCGCAGATGTCCGGTATCATCTCCGAATTGCTGAAGGAAGCCGGTCAGATGGTGAAGGAAGGCGAGATCATTGCAAAGATTAAGGTAATCCCTGAAATGGTTCAGCTGAACAGTGCTGAATCGCGTGTCCGTGTGGCGAAGATCAGTCTGGAGCAGATAGAAGCTACCTACAAACGGGATGAAGATCTGCACAAGCAAGGAGTCATATCTAAAGAGGACTATGAAACCTCACTGGCTAATTATAAGAAAGCACAGGAAGAAGCAGAAAATGCACAGGATGCATTGGAGATTATCCGTGAAGGTATTTCACGTAAATCGGCATCGTCTAGTACGACACAGGTTCGTTCTACCATTACCGGTATGATTCTGGATGTTCCTATTAAAGTCGGAAACTCGGTGATCCAGTCGAATACATTCAATGACGGTACGACAATTGCTTCCGTAGCCGATATGAACAATATGATCTTCAGGGGAAAAGTGGATGAAACAGAAGTAGGACGTATCCATGAAGGCATGCCTATCAAACTGACAGTCGGTGCTTTGGATAGCCGTACGTTTGATGCCACCCTGGAATATGTAGCTCCGAAAGGAGTGGAAGAAAACGGTGCCGTCCTGTTCGAGATCAAAGCGGCCGTTCAGATGCCGGAAGATGCCTTTATCCGTGCCGGTTACAGTGCCAATGCCGAGATCGTGCTGAAACGTGCGACCGATGTCCTGACCGTTCCTGAAAGTTGTGTTGAATTCAGCGGAGACTCTACTTTCGTACAGATTGTAAAACAGGAAAAGCCGGAACAATTATTTGAGAAACGTGCTGTTACGGTCGGTTTGTCTGACGGTATCAAGATCGAAGTGAAAGAAGGTTTGTCTGAAGGTGACAAGATTCGTGGTGGTATTGTAGCTGCTAATAAGTAATAGAAATAAAAACGAATAAGCGATGAAACAAATCATATCATCCGTAGCGCTGGCCTCATTCCTTTTCTGTCTGCCCGCCGGGGCACAGGAAGCGGCAAAGCAATGGTCGTTGGAGGAATGTATCCGGTACGCTATCGAGAACAATATAGATCTGAAACAAAAGGAATTGGAACAGAAAAGCCGCGAAGTGGACTTACACACCAGTAAATATAGTTGGTTGCCCAGTGTGAATGCCAGTGTGGGGGAAAACTTTGGTTTCGGCCGCTCCGAATCGAAAGATGGTTTGATCGTAGACCGTAACTCGGCCAATACGACAGCCGGTATTCAATTGAGCATGCCTATCTTCGACGGTTTGAAAATACCGAACGATATTGCTGCCCGCAAGCTGGACCTGAAAGCATCTATCGAGACTTTGAATAAGGCAAAGGAGGACTTGTCTATTAATGTGGCTTCTTACTATCTGCAAGTTCTTTATAATAAGGAAATGTTGAAGATTGCCCAATTGCAGGTAGACCTGAGCTCTGAGCAGGTGACAAAAACCGAGGCACTCTATAATGCCGGTAAAATCCCTGTTTCCCAGTTATACGATATGAAAGCCCAATTGGCAAAAGATGAAGTCACATTGACAGAATCGCAGAACAATGTGAAACTGGCTTTACTGGATCTGGCACAAAGTCTGGAACTGGAACGTGCCGGTGAAAACTTCGATGTGCTGGAACCGGAAAACGGTGATGCCATTGAACGTTACATGAGCAGTATCATTCCTCCTGACCAGGTCTATGATCATGCCGTGACATTCAAACCGCAGATCAAGGAACAGCAGTATCTGCTGGAGAGCCAGAAGAAAGCGCTCCGTATAGCCCAGGCGGGATATTATCCGAAACTGAATTTAAGTGCCGGTTACAGTACCGGTTACTATCATAACTTCGGTGACGGCGATTATAATAACGCTCCGTTCAGTGATCAGTTGAAGAATAACGGACAGAAATCAATCGGTTTAAGTCTGAGTATTCCGATCTTCAACCGTTTCCAGGTACGTAACAGCGTCCGTACCGCCCGTCTCTCCATAACTAACCGTGAGTTAATGATGGAGAACAGCAAAAAATCACTTTATAAGGAGATCCAACAGGCTTATTATACTGCGACGGCAGCACAGGAGAAATACATCTCTTCCGATAAATCAGTCGATGCAAGCAAGGTCGCTTTCTCATATGCTGAAGAACGGTATGGTGCAGGAAAAAGTACAGTATTTGAGTATAGCGAAGCAAAGACGAAGTATGCGCAGAGTCTGGCTGAACAGACACAGGCAAAGTACAACTTTATCTTCCGTACCAAGATCCTTGATTTCTATAATGGAACACCAATCACTTTATAGTAATATCGACAATAAGATTAAATCCTATTTTTTAACATAATTGATTAGACACACCAAGGAGGAAGGAAGTTTCCGTGAGGAAACTTCCTTCCGTTTTTGTAAATACACATCAAAGTGAGTGAATAAATATTATATTTGTCGCAGAAAAGGGATATGAAACCTCTAAAAATACATAGTTCATGAAGAACTATGATGTTTTTTCGAATTTTTAATAATCAGAAGTAATATGAATGATAATGTTTTAATTTTTCGCAAAACGCAAACGTATTGATTCTTATAGATATTAAAATTGAAAAGACATAGTTCTTCATGAACTAATATAGATGAAAAAGCGACAAGGAGATGTATTATGAATATAAGCCGTATAAATGAAGATATAATAGAACAAATCAGAAAAGGTTCGGAAAAGGCTTTTTCTGATTTGTTCAGTACTTATTATAGCTACTTGAATGCCGTTGCTTTATGTTACCTGGTCGATAAAGAGGCAGGTGCAGAAATTGTAAATGATGTTTTTATTAATATCTGGAATAGGCGGGATACCTTATCGTATCCGATTCATTATTATTTAGTACGTTCTGTTCAGAACGGGTGTCTCAATTACATTCGGGCACAAAGGAGTCAGCAAAATGTTTTGGATGAACACAAAGAACAAATGTTGGCTTTTCAGGAAAATTATATCCAATCGACTCCGGTTCCATTACAATATGTAGAAATGCGCCAGACGGAAGAAGAGATACGTTTAGCGGTAAATCAATTACCTTCAAAGTGCAGGATTGTTTTTGAAGAGTATTTCTATGCCGGCAAAACTGTGGATGTAATTGCCGATAATATGGGTTTGACTGTTAGTACAGTACGAGTTCAGTTGAAGAATGCGACTGATCGTTTGAAGCAAACTCTTAAACATCTGCTTCTTTTCTTTATCTGTTGAAATCTGTTTACTCCAGCCTTTTTTATTCCTCTTCCCGGAAAAGGATCTTTCATCACTATTGTAGAGTATCGAATTAAATAATATATTTGCATGTATAGTTGATCGGTTAAGTTGTTCAAATTAAAAACAGATGGGAAAATCTCTTAAAGATATTGCAGAAGCTCTTAAGGTCTCAAAAACAACAGTTTCATGGGTGTTGTCAGGGCGTGGTGATGAACAAAAGATAAGTTCGGCTACTCAGAAAAAAATAATAGATTATGCTAAACAGGTAAAATATAGACCAAATTATCTTGCTAAAAGTCTTAGTTCGGGTAAAACGAAAACAATTGGATTGGTTGTTCCCTTCATAGGAGATACTTTTTATGCCCAAGTAGCTATGGAGGTTGAACTCGTGGCAGAACAACTGGGATATACCGTTACTTTTTGCAGTTCCGAATCTAATCCGGTAAGAGAAAATAATATAATCCAAATGTTACGATCGAAGAATATTGATGGATTAATCATTGCTCCTACTAACTATGCCAAAGGTGAATTGGAGAATTTAATACAAGAAAAATATCCGTTTGTTTTAATTGACCGTTTTTTTCCGGAATTGAATACTAATTATATTATTATAGACAATATCGGGTGTAGTTATAATCTGGTTAATAAACTGATAAATGAAGGCCGTAAAAAAATAGCCATTATAACTACGGCATCGGCTCTTTTTACCATGAGTTTAAGATATGAAGGATATAAGACCGCTTTGATCGAACATGATTGTTTTATTTCTCCTCACTTATATGGAGAGGTGTCACGCAATGAGTATGAGTTAGATATCATTCGTGTATTGGATACTATTTTTGATGCGGTCCCGGATGTCGATGGATTCTATTTTACTACGCATTATTTAGGAATGGAAGGACTACGCTATTTTTATAAACGGAATATAGATGTCAGTAAAATAGGTTTGGCTTGCTTGCATAGTACTCCGAGTTTTGAACTTTTGGCTCCTAATATGCATATAGCGTATCTTCCTATAAAAGAGATTGGTCGTGAGTCTGTACGTGTATTAATAGAGAAATTAGAAACTACCGATAATGAAGACGAAAAGGTAAAACTGGTTTTGCCTGTATGTGATTAAAAACATATCGATCGTAAGATAGTATAAGAAAATCGGAATAAATGTCATTGTTTATCTCTGATAAGACACATATGTTTGCAAAATAATATTTTTTTCTTAGTTTACTTAACCGGTAAAGTTGATTAAGAGAGAAACATAATACCATGAAATATGAGAAGGCAATTTATTCTTTCAGTATGGATTTTCATACTATCATTAAGCTCGTTAAAAGCTCAGATTGCGGCTATAGATGTAGACAAAGGAGCCGAAAAGGTTGAAGTTGAAGACATAATCATTGTTTTCAAAATGCATTTCGACATTGGTTATACGGACTGGGCAGAATCTATTCTACAGAAATACACAACCTCTATGATGGATGAAACATTACGTTCAGTAGAGGAAACGGGTAAATTACCTAAAGAAGACCAATTTGTTTGGACTCTTCCTGGCTGGCCGATGAAATATATTATGGAAAATACCTCTGAGGCTTATAAATCCGGAATAGAAAAAGCATTAAAGGATGGACGTTTCAAAGTGCATGCACTTCCATTCACATTTGAGACTGAATCGAGTGATCTTGAAACATTGGTGCGTGGTATGTCCTATTCTTCGCAGATAAATAGAAAATATGACCAACCGTTGGTACGTGGAGCTAAACTTACCGATGTCCCTAGCCATTCCTGGATACTTCCTACATTATTG
Organism: Parabacteroides sp. ASF519; assembly: GCF_000364265.2. Lineage (NCBI taxonomy): Bacteria > Pseudomonadati > Bacteroidota > Bacteroidia > Bacteroidales > Tannerellaceae > Parabacteroides > Parabacteroides sp. ASF519. The sequence continues at coordinate 1,944,608 of NZ_AQFV02000006.1, forward strand.
ACACAGGCTGGTGTGAAGATTTTGCATATTGGTTGTAATCCCGGGTCCGTATCACCGGATATACCAACCCTGTTTTGGTGGGAGGGACCGGATGGTTCGAGGTTACTCACTTTTAACTGGGCGGAATATTACGGTTCCGGTGTACTTCCTCCGGCAACCTGGAAATATAAGACATGGTTAGCAATGATACATACGCATGAAAATACGGGTGCTCCGACACCGGAAGATGTTGCTGCTGTATTGAAAGAAGCTCGTGAAAAAGCACCTAATGCCCGGATACGTATCGGTCAGCTGGAAGATTTTTATGATGCCTTGATGAAAGAAAACCCATCATTGCCTGTAGTAAAGGGGGATATGCCGGATACCTGGATTCATGGATATATGTCGATGCCTAAAGAAGTAAAAATCAATAAGGCTATGCAGCGTGTCATTTATAATACGGAAACGTTGAATTCCTTACTCAAACAGTGGGACATAACTCCCGAACCGGTTGAACCTTATGTTGAAAAGGCTATTGAACAATCTTTATTGTTTGATGAACATACTTTTGGGCTGGCAATGAGTCATGGACACCAGGATTTTTGGAAATATGGGGACGATTTTACAGTCAGCAGGGCGCAAGGGCTGTATGATTTTATAGAAACATCCTGGAATGAAAAAGGCAGTAGGGCACACCGCGCTGAACAATATATTATTCCTTCTTTACGAAAGGATTTGAAGAAACTGGCTCAGAATGTAGCTGTTAAAGGACGTAAAGTTGTTGTCTATAACCCGCTTCCCTGGAAACGTTCGGGTTTGGTCAGTTTCCATATGGGAGTTTATAAAAAAAATTACCAGGTTTATGGTTTGAAAGATGAATTGACAGGTAAGATTCTGCCGGTATATAACGACTACAATCACCTGTCTTTTCATGCGGAAGATATTTCATCCCTGGGGTATAAGACTTATACGTTGGTAACATCTCCTATATCTGAGGATTCCCGAAGTTCCCGTATTGATGAAGTAAAAGCTGTGTTGGAAAACAACTATTTCAAAATAGAAATAAATAAGGAAAACGGTGCATTACTTTCTGTTTGGGATAAGCAACAACAGAAAGAAATGGTCGATGGGAAGAATGAATATGGATTCGGAGAGTATATCCACGAGAAATTTGGTCAAGAGGAAATCAACCGTTATAATGCGAATTATGTGAAGCCCGGACATCATGGCTGGGCTGATCAGGAGATGGGGCGGCCGGAAAATCCAGATCTGAAATATGAAATGATAAAGGGCAGATTAAATAAAATCAAATATTTGCAGACCTCTCATTCAGTTAGTGCTACCGCATTCTGTCAGACAAGTGCTGGTGATGGCTATACATTAACCTATACGTTAGAAGATAACTCCCCTTATCTGGAAATTTGTTGGGGGATACGGAATAAACCGGCTGAATCCCAACCGGAAGGTGGTTGGCTTGCTTTTCCGTTTAATCTGTCGAATCCTTCATTCCGGTTGGGAAGAACCGGCGGTGTTGTTAATCCGGCCACTGATTTTGTAAAGAACACCAACCATGATTATTTCTTCCTGAATACCGGTATGGCTATTATTGATAATCAAGGGAAGGGGTTTGGCTTAAATACACCGAATGCCCCGGCTGTCAGTCTGGACCGTCCCGGTCTGTTCCGTTTCTCCGGAGAGTTTATACCACAACGGCCTAATGTTTTTGTCAATCTGTTTAATAATCAGTGGGGTACTAATTTTACAGAATGGATAGAAGGAGGTTTTTCCGCCAAAGTATATCTGTGGTCGATCGATAAATACAGTAATGAGACTTCTCTGATTACACCGACAGAAGAAACGCGTGTTCCTCTGATGGCAACGTATACAGAGGATGATGGAGGTGAACTTCCGTTCTTTTCTGAAGGGATTACATTGTCCAAAAAAGGAATTTTAGTTACTGCTTTCGGACCGAATACAGATGGTGAGGGAGACTTGTTGAGACTTTGGGAACAAGCTGGTAAAAAAGGCAAATGTACTGTTACATTATCCGGAAAATCATATCGGTCTGCTCAATTCTGTAATCTGCGCGGTGAACCGTTGGGAGATTCGTTTCCAATAAAGAATAATGAACTGTCCGTCGAGATGCATGCCTATCAGCCTGTATCGATCATATTAAAAAGGTAATAAGGAATGTAATTAAATTAAGAAAATATGAATACGTTTGAGCCTGACTACAGAAATATTCTAAAGGTATTGTATAATCAGAAACCTGATTATTTGCCTTTGTATGAGCATAATATCGATGCCCCTTTTGTTTCTAAATGTATAGGGGAGGAATTGTCGTTAAATGGCCGTAAAAGCTGCTCTGATTTGGATGAGTATTTTAGTAAATATATTTCTTTCTGGAAAGAAAATACCTATGATGCATTCAGTTATGAAGCTGCGATTTGCGAAATCCTTCCCGGTCATGGGGCCATATTAGGGGGGATGCTCGGTCCTATTCAAACCCGCGAAGATTTTGACAGATATCCGTTTGACGATATTCCCCGTATTTTCTGGGAAACATACAGGCCTCGGTTGGAGTCTATCCGGAGAGTGATGCCTGCCGGGATGAAAGCCTATGGTGGTTGCGGATACGGCATTTTTGAAACAGCTCAGGATCTGGTGGGTTATGAAAGCCTTTGTGTCATGCAGTATCTCGACCCGGAACTTTTTGCCGACATCTTCCGGAAAATCGGTGAACTCTACGAAACATTGTGGACTAAGATGTTGGAGGAGTACGACGATCTTTTTGTCTTCTATCGCATGGGAGATGATTTGGGGCATCGTATGGCAACTATGCTCGAACCGGATACGATCCGTCAGTTTATTTTACCGCTGCATAAGAAAGTGATCGATATCGTACATAATAAGAATAAGAAGTTCTTACTGCATTGCTGTGGGAATATCAAAGAGATCATGCCTGATATTCTTCAGAACGGGATAGATGCCAAACATTCGAATGAAGACCAGATATGTCTTTTTGATGAATGGATCGATAACTATTCGGATAAAATCGGCCTGTTCGGAGGATTCGATATGAACTATCTGATCCTGAATTCGTATGACCAGGTCTTTAACAAGGTTTTGGAGGAAGGTACCCGGTTCCGTAAAAAAGCGAACGGATACGGTCTGGGATCCGGTAATTCAATACCTGATTACATGCAGATAGAGGGGTTCTATGCAATGGTAGATGCCGTAAAAGAGATAAGAAGAAGGGAACAATTGACTAAATAAATAGAATAGTATGGAAAACACATTAGAAAGAATAGCACTTTGTGTCGAAGTGGGTAAGATCAATGCAAAAACTCCTTATCCTCCGGCAATGAAAGGGGAAGACGGAGCAGATGAACTGACACAGAAGGCTTTGGAGCAGGGATATTCCCCCAATGATATTTTAACAAAGGGATTGATCGTTGGAATGAACAATATCGGTGTGAAGTTCAAAGAAAATAAAGTGTTTGTGCCTCAGGTTCTGATGAGTGCAAAAGCTATGAGCGGTGGCATGCAACATCTGAGAAGATATTTTAATGACGGTTCGGTCAAACGTAAAGGTAAATTGATTATCGGTACGGTAAAAGGAGATTTACATGATATTGGTAAGAATCTGGTATGTATGATGGTGGAAGGAAATGGTTATGAGATTATCGACTTGGGGGTAGATGTTACCGAAGAAAAGTTTGTGGACGCTGTCAGAGAAAATCCGGATGCTTTTGTCGGAATGTCTGCTTTGTTGACAACCACAATGGTCAATATGGAGTCGATCAATACAGCTATAAAGGCAGAATTTCCTCAAGTGAAAACATTTATAGGCGGAGCACCTGTGAGCAGCGATTTTGCTCAGAAAATAGGTGCAGACTATTATACAGAAGAGCCTCAGCGGTTAGTAGAGATTTTAAACCAGTTAACATCTAATTGATATGACATCAAGAGAACGTTTTTTGACAGCATTATCGGGTGGTGTACCCGACAGAATTCCTATTATGGAACATCTTTTCAGTTTGAAACTTATGCAGGAGCTGTTGGGATATACAACGGTTTTGTATGATGGTAAAACACAGGCAAAGCTGGCTGCCAAGCTGGGTATTGATGGCATCTGGACGCCGATAAACGGTTTTTGTGGTATCGAAGAAACCCCTCATGAACCGAATGAGATATACAAAGATGAATGGGGCGTTACCTATCAGAAAAACGGCTGGCCGATCATCGCACAAATCGATACGCCTGTAAAATGCCGTGAAGATTGGGAAGCGTATACTTTGCCTCCGGTCGATACGCCTTATCGTCTCAAAATTTTCAAAGATGTGAAGGCTGCTAATACGGAAGACCTGGCAGTCGTGTTGGGAACTTTGGGACCATTCACCATGCTATCCTGGTATATCATGGATTTCGAGACATTGGCTATTACCATGTATACGGATCCGGAAATGGTACATGAAATAAATGAAGCAGTGTTGGAATGGACGTTGGGGGTTATCCGTTTGGCTATAAAGGAAGGGGGAGTCGATTGTGTACAAATATCTGATGACTGGGGTGGTACGAATGCTTTGTTGATTTCTCCGGATGACTTCCGTACTTTCTTCATCCCTTATTTCAGGCGTTTGGTTGCCGGTATCAAAGAATTGGGAGTGCCGGTTATTATGCACAACGACGGGAGAATCTGGGATATCCTCGACGATCTGGTAGATTGCGGTATCGATGGACTTCATCCGGTGGAAAGAGCTGCCGGGATGGATTTGAAAAAAGTGAAAGAGAGATACAAAGGACGGTTGACGCCTATAGGTAATATCAATAACAAAGTAACGATGGCATCTTCCAATCCGGATGATGTTCGTAAAGAAGTTTTGGAATGTATCAGGGAGGCTGCTGCTGATGGAGGATATATAATTGCGACAGATCATAGTATTCACGATCTGATCCCTACGGAAAATGTGCGATGTCTGATAGATACAATCAATAAGTATGGAAAATATCCTATAGACTTGACTTTTTCCCGCTGATTTCAGGGGATAAAAGCCACTTTGGAACAGTCTTTCTAACAATGCCCATTCAAGCAACCTTATAATGCCCATTGTAAGGTTGCTTGAATGGGCATTGTTATGACCTTAGGATGAGCATTGTTAGAATGCGCCAATGGGGGTGGTTGTAGAAATTGTTTCTATTTCTTTTGTTAAAATCAAAAAAAGTTCGATTTTATCTAAATGTTTTTCGGTTGAGATGTGTATTTATTTTAAACAACCGGAAATTTAGCAGTATATGCAAGATAAAGATATATTATTTGAAGAACTAATGAGTAACTATATTTCAGGTTCCATAACGGACGAGGAGAAGGTTTCTTTGTTCGCTTTGGTAGAGGAGTCTGATTTATACAGAGAGCGGTACAACGAGATGGTAAAGTTGTACGCACTTCTTCATATTCCCGCCTTCGAATCTCAGAAAGAAACCAGATATGCCTATTTGAAAGAATGGTTGCATCTAACCTCCGGAGTTACTTTCCGGCGCCGGTGGTTTATCTATACACGAAACGTTGCAGTAATCCTTTTATTGATGGTTTCTGTTTCCATCGGTTCTATTTTTATATATAATGAATTGGATGAATCAGGCGAGCAGCTATATAATGAAATGGCTGTTCCTCTGGGTTCGCAAACCAAAGTAGTTCTACCGGACGGTTCAACGGTAGTCCTTAATTCCGGCTCTGTCTTGAAGTATCCGTTATCATACGGGAAGAAGGAGCGAAACGTTTATTTGGTAGGTGAGGGTTATTTTGAAGTGGCAAAAAATGTCGAAAAAGTTTTTCAAGTCTATGCAGGTGGTATGCAAGTGAGAGTGACTGGAACAACATTTAATCTTCGTTCGTATCCGGAAGACTCGGAGACGGAAGTGGCATTGATCAATGGTGGGGTAGATGTATTGGCTAATAATAAACAAGTCCGTTTGAAACCGGATGAAAAAGCGATATATAATCGTGAAACAGGTGCCTTATATAGCGAAACGACGGAGTCTCATAAATCATCTTTGTGGACAACCGGACGGTTGAGTTTTGTGAATGCTTCTTTTCTGGATATATTGAAAGATATAGAACGGAAATACAATGTAAAGATTTGGGTAGAGAGTGATAAAGTTGCAAATGAATACTTTACCGGAAGCATTAATCTGACAATGTCACTTCAGGAAGTGTTTAATTTTATTGATGTGGATAAAAAGTATCGTTTCGAACAGAGTGGAAGCGTAATCATGTTGAAAGACAGGTAAAACTGCGATTAAAATAGGATGTTTAACTTTAAAAGAGAATATATGGAAAACACAGGTTAAAAAAAGAATCGGAGATGGTTGGCACTTCTCTCCGATTCATTGAATGATTTTTTTGAATTAATTAGTTGTTAACTAACGAAATCGTTACAAAAGTATGAAAAGAAAGTATTTTTCAATCAAACAATTGGGTTTATTTTTGGCGATGGGTGTAATATCCACTTCTGTATATGCCAATACGGCATTACAAAGCGTAAAGGTTACCGTAAATCACAAAAATGCCCCTATTAGTAAAGTTCTTGATGACATAGAACAACAAACAGGTTATTCAATCCTGGTACGTAATAATGATATTAATATCAAACAGAAGGTTACGGTAAATGTAACCGATGAAAACTTAAACCGAGTTCTGGATGATGTTTTTAAAGGAATGGAGGTTAAGTATGATATTGAAAACAAGACAATATCTATTTACAAGCCGAAAGTAACATCTACAATTACTTTAGCTGTAGACCAGAACAAAAAAACAATTTCCGGTGTGATCGTTGACCCGAATGGTGAGCCGGTTATTGGAGCTAACATTTTAGAGAAAGGGACCAAAGATAATGGGACGATTTCTGATATTGATGGAAAGTTTTCATTAAATGTAGAAGACAATGCAACTTTGCTTGTATCTTTTGTCGGTTTTAAAAATATGGAGATTCCGGTGAAAGGGAAAAATTCACTCAAGATAACGATGGCAAATGATACAGAGTTGTTGGATGAAGTGGTTGTAGTCGGTTATTTGACACAGAAAAAGACATCGTTGACGGGAGCTGTTTCTAATATGAAGATGGAAGAAAATCTGACAACCATTCCAACAGCTTCAGCCGCAAACTTGCTGGCAGGAAAAATGGCAGGTGTCAATATCTCTTCTAAAAACGGACTTCCCGGTACAAATCCTAGTTTGAAAATTCGTACCGTTTCTTCCTGGAAAGAGGAAAAATATAATCCGCAGCCGGTAACTTATGTTATTGATGGTGTCGTAAGGGATGCTACTTCCTTTAATGCGATGAGTGCAAATGAAATTGAGGATATTTCCGTCTTGAAAGATGCGGCTTCTGCGGCTATTTATGGATCACGTTCGTCTGGAGGTGTTGTTATTGTAACGACCAAGAAAGGTAAGATTGGCAAACCGACAATCAATTATTCGTATGGTTTCTCTGTTGATACTAGAACCAAAAGTTATGATCTGACAGATGGTGTACAAACTGCTGAGATATATAACCGTGTCAATCCTGAAGCAACTAATAAATGGACGCAGGAAGAAATAGATCATATTGCTTCTATTAATGGTGGATATGGATATAACCAGTTAGATGAAGTATATCAGAATCCGACTACGCAAACGCATAATTTGAATATCTCGGGCGGTAATGACCGGATCCATTATTTTGGTGCGGCATCTTATATGAAGCAAGAAGGATTCTTGGCGCCATTGGGATACGATAAATATAATATCCGTATGAATGTGACCGCCAATGTAACTGACGATTTTGAGTTATATACGGGCTTCTCTTTGACAAATGACAAGATCAGTCGTATTGCTAGTGATGGTACGGATTGGGCATATGATACGTATGGGAAATTGCGTATCTGGCAACCGGAGCAGCCGGTATTTACAGATAGTGGTAAATTAATTGATTATGGTTGGATTGCCAATGTCGGTGCCCGTGTATTGGGATATGACGGATATCGTTATGACAAGCGTTTGAATCCGACTTTCACTGTAAAAGGTACTTATAAAATGCCTTTCTTGAAAGGATTAAGTGCAAGTATTCAATATAACAAGACTTGGACACATAATACGGTAAATGGGTATTATACTAATTATGACATGTATATTACCAAACATACTGGTGCTAACGGACGTATCATGTCTACACGTGATGAAGACATTGTTGGTATCCATCGGTCTGCCCAATATGGTAGGGATTATTTGCGCAAAGATTCTAAGTGGGGAGATACTCAACAGTTGAACTTCTATTTGAATTACGCTAATACATTCAACGAAGTCCATAATGTAGCAGCAGTATTGTTGACTGAGTGGTCAGAAGGGTTTAATGACAGCGTGTATGGTTTTAGAGAAACTTTCCCGACTTATATGACTGACCAGTTCTGGGCGGCAGGTAACTCGCGCGAGTTTACTTCCGGTGGTGGGGATGCTTCCTCAAAGAACGGACGTATGTCATACGTAGGGCAGTTCAGTTATTCGTATGCCAATAAGTATTTGTTAGGATTCTCTTTCCGTGAAGACGGTTCCATGAACTTTGCTCCTTCCCAGCGTTGGGGATTCTTCCCTGCAGGTTCGGCAGGTTGGGTATTGTCTGAAGAAAGTTTCTTTAATAAGAAGTGGATTCAGTATATGAAATTGCGTGGTTCTGTCGGTTTGACCGGTGACGACTCAGTCGGCGGATGGCAATGGCAAGAATCTTATACGGCTGTCAAACTCAATGATAACAATAATGTCTTACCGGCTTACTTCGGCAAGAATCCTTCTAAACATGTCGGTTTGAATTACGGAAATGTAGTCAATCCGAATTTGACATGGGAAAAGGCGTTGAACTATAATGTCGGTTTGGATATGAACTTCTTGGACCATTGGAATTTGAGTGCGGATTATTGGTTCCGTAAGTCATACGATATCCTAGATAACCGCCAAGCGACATTGCCTACTACTTTCAGCCGTGACATGCCTGCTGAAAATTACGGTAAGATGAATGCGCAAGGTATTGACTTACAGTTAGGGTATAAGGGAGCAAGCCACGACTTCAACTACTATGGTAATTTGACTATGTCGTATGGTTGGAATGAAATCAAGTACAAAGATTATGCCGAAAATGCACAATGGATTGATATTCCAATCGGAACATCTACCACTCGTTGGGTCGGTTACGATTTCGACCGTATCATCCGTACCCAGGATGAATTGGACGCTTTCAATGCTGAACATCCGAATTATACGTTCAAAGGTATAAAGCCGGAACTTGGTATGCTTGTCTATAAAGACCATTCCGGACCGGATGGTAAACCGGATGGTGTTATTGATAGTTGGGACCGTGTGGTACTGCGTAGTAAGAACTTTCCTGTACAGTATGGTCTGAATCTGGGCGGCAGTTGGAAAGGTCTTAGCTTGGATATGATGTTCTCCGGTGAACTGGGTAGAGACCGTTCTTTCCGTGATTTGGCTGGTAACGTAGAATGGAACCGTGTTTGGGCGGAATGGTATGATAACAGTTGGACTGAGGATAATCCGAATGCTATGCTGCCGAAACAGGTGAGTGCAAATGCGCCAAGTTCTTATCGTAATGATGATAGCCAGTTCTGGATGAAGAAGACTAATTTCATGCGCTTGAAATATGTAACATTAAGCTATGATCTTCCGAAAAACCAGTTCTATAACAAATTGTTCGATAATGTACGGCTATTTGTAACGGGATCTAACCTTTTTGTATGGAGCAGCTTCAAATATTATGATCCGGAATTGGAACATGGTAACGCTTATCCGATCATGCGGTCTTTCAATTTTGGTGTTGATGTGAAATTTTAAATCTGAGTAACAATGAAACGATTCAAATTATTAGCAGGTTTGTTGTGTGCATTTTTTATGTATGGATGTAGCCTGGATTATGAAAATACAAATGGTATCACACCGGATGGGGTATGGAAGGATGCCAAAATGATCGATGCGTTTCTGTCTAATATATATGGTAATATGATGCCCGGTTGGCCTATCGCTGCCAACAATACGGATGAGGGTATGAATGGACCGACAGAAATGAATCAGTACGTACGTGGAGAATATTCCGTAGATATTAGTGGGCAAGGTTTGGATTATCGGTTTATAGATCGGATCAACTTCTTTCTAACCAATTTGGAAACGGTAGATGCTTCTGTTTTGACTCAGAAAGAAAAAGACCAAATGCGTGGGCAAGCCTTGTTCTGGCGTGCGTGGAATTATTGGGATAAAGTGTTTACATTAGGCGGTGTCCCTTTGATTCTGGAAGTACAAGACGTATCGGACATCAATTCTTTATTGGTTTCCCGTAATTCAACAAGCGAATGTATGGCACAGATCGTAAAGGATTTGGACGAAGCCATCTCTTTGTTGCCCGATACTTGGGATGATGCCAATTATGCCCGGATTGACAAGGGGTGTGCGATGGCATTGAAAGGACGTATCCTGTTGGCATACGCTAGTCTGTTGTTTAATCCGAACCATGATTCTGATCGTTGGCAGAAAGCATACGAAGCCAACAAAGCCGCAGTCGACTTCTTACAGGGCGTAGGTAAAGGTTTATATCAAGGTAAATATGCTGATATCTGGTATGACGAACAGAACTGTGAGGTGATCATGGTGAACCAGTTCTTTGGTCCGGATCATTATCTGGATCAGAAGAATATCCGTCCGCTTCCTTTGACAAGGGATATGGCTGAACAAAACCAAGCGATCTTACCTTTACTGTTGGCTTTCCCAAAAGCCGATGGAACACCGTTGGAGTTGGATGTGAACCGTTTGGCTAACGATATGGATTATAACCAAAAATTTGTAAACGAGTTCTACAATAACCGTGACCCGCGTTTCCATCAGACGGTCTTCTGTCCGGGTATGGAGTATCCATGTGACGACGTACTTTTGGGTGAAAACAAGTATTGGAACGGTTGGCATATACTGGATGATGGAGCTTATGCACACCTTACCATGGATGAATTTGGAAAAGCGGCAGGGGCTAGTTCGAATTTCTATCAACGCAAAGGTCTCGATTATAACATCAATGCCAGCAAGGTTTATGAAGCTCAAGTCGATTGGGTTGAAATTCGTTTCACGGAAGTGTTAATGAATTATGGCGAGTGTGCCAATGAAGTGGGCAAGAGCGGTGAAGCGTTGCAGGTGTTGTATGATGTCCGTAAACGTGCCGGTATAGAAAACACAACTGGTAACTATGGTATTACAGCTACTTCACAGGGTGATATTCGCGAAGCTTATATGACTGAACGTTATATTGAATTCGCTTATGAAGGTAAGCGTTGGAACGATTTGCGTCGTTGGAAACGTTTCGATATCTTGAACAACATAAAATACCGTTCATCCCTTTGGTTGGTCATCAACGATTACAGCATCGTAGAAAAGGGAAATTTCGATTGGACGAAAGACATGCTCGATCCGGAAGTGAACAAATTGTTCCGTTTCAATTACATCGAATGTGTGGATGGCGACAAGGCTCTGTGGCGGTTTAATCTGGATAACAACCATTGGTTCTATCCGATCAAAAAGGATGACTTAGATCGTAACTCTAAGTTGGAACAAAATAATGAATGGGGCGGCACTTTCGACCCGTTGAAATAAGTGTTTGATTTGAATTTCAGTACTTCGGTCACACGTTTGAAACAGGCGCGTCTGATTGACTATCTGGTGACGTTGTATGTCGGTGCGCGTCCGGACAACGGAGAGAGCGACAGGCCTGAGATAGAATAGACTTGGATGAGATAAGCTCCGATACTTAAGCAGGGTATGCTTGGGTATCGGGGCTTACTTTGTTTCTGAGGAGTATGTTAAGGTGGTTAAATGCACTAATAATCCACAGAAAAGGCAGTTTTTTGCTATGTTTTGGCAAATAGCCAACCTTTACTTTTGTTCGGTTGGGAACGTTCCGTTATCCGGCTGTAATTCGAATACGTCTCAATCTTTTCAAACCGATTATTTCGGTATTGATGTTGATTCGTGCGGTTGTTTCAATAAAAGTTTTTGCGAATGACTAAAGTAATAAGTATTGGGGTATATATTGATTAAAATTAACAAGTAATAGAATCTATGAATTTGAAATCAAGTTTAGCCATTGTTTTATCATTGATGGCTAGTTATGTTGTGGAAGCGCAACAGGTTTGGAATCCCGACAACGGCAACGGGACTTTTACGAATCCTATCATGTGGGGTGACTGGCCGGACCCGGATGTTATTCGGGTGGACGATAAGTTCTATTTCGTGTCGACAAGTATGAATTATGTGCCCGGATGTCCGATTGCCGTGTCGAAGGATTTGGTCAATTGGGAAATGGTCGGCTATGCGGTCGATCGTTATGATGAGGACCCGCGTTTTGACATGCAAGGGGGAACAATGTACATGAATGGTTCGTGGGCAGCAACGATACGCCACCATAACGGTAAGTTTTATGTCGGTTTTTGTACGCCTAAAGGGTGGGGAAACAAACAAGGTCATTTCTCGATTTGCATAGCCGATAAGCCGGAAGGACCGTGGGAGCGGACGATATTTCCGGAGTATTTGTATGATCCGGGATTGTTTTTCGATGATGACGGTAAAGTATATGTAGTCCATGGCCAGCACCGGTTGTTCATTACAGAACTGAATGAAGATGTGAAATCTGTTAAAGGTAAACCTGTAGAGATTTGGGAGAAAGGATTTAAAAATAGCCGGACCTGGGGGCCGAATTTCGGCATGGAAGGTGCTCACATGTATAAGATAAATGGCATGTATTATATCACCTGCCCGGCAGGAGGTACGGAAGGTTGGCAGGTCTGTCTCCGTTCGAAGAATATTTACGGTCCGTATGAACATAAGGTGATTGTGGAGGATGCGACCTCTTATCCGCCCAACGGACTGCACCAGGGGGGAATGGTACAATTGAAGAATGGCGATTGGTGGTTTATCATCATGCAAGACCGTGGTCCTATCGGCCGTGTACCTCATTTGCTGCCGGTGAAGTGGGTAGACGGATGGCCCATGTTGGGAGTCGACGGTAAGGATGTGATTACCTATCCGAAACCGGAAGTGGGAAAGAAACAACAGCGGTTGGCATCTCCGGCCACGACAGACGAGTTTAACGGTAAACAGTTGGGATTACAATGGCAATGGAATCACAATCCTGACAATACGAAATGGTCGTTGACGGAATGTCGCGGATATATGCGTTTGAAGGCCTCGCAAGCCCCGAAGTTATATGAAGCCCGTAATACATTGACCCAGCGTGTGCAAGGTCCGTCTTCGGAAGGTTCGGTGGAGATGATCGTGTCGGGAATGAAAGATGGCAATATGGCAGGACTGGGAGTTTTCCAGCTCCCTTATGCTTATGTGGCAGTGAAGCAGGAAGGCAGCAGCCGTAAGATTGTCATGTATGACGGTGACAAGGAGATTGAATCGGTGGATAACTTTAAAGGCGACAAGATTTGGTTCAGGGCACGTGTCATGGACAAGAATTTTACGGCACGTTTTTATTACAGCCTGGATGGGGTGAATTACTCTCCAATCGGTAAAGAACACAAGATGGAGCTGGGATTGCCTTGGACCGGCAATCGTTTCGCTTTGCTCAACTTCACCACGAATGCGGAAGGCGTGGATGGATATGTTGATTTTAACTGGTTCCGGTTTACGAATAAATAGCAAAGGTGACGTTTAATTGCAATAATAATCCACGGAAAAGGTAGCTATTTGTTATTTTAAATAGCGATAGCCGTTTTTATATTTGCATGGACTAATTTGTTAATATTTAAAGCATGAAAAAAATAGTATTGGGAATGTTGTTGGCATTCCCTACCATCGTGTCGGCGCAACATACCGGCAAAGTTTTTGTAGACGCGAACCATAATGGGCGTTGGGACAAAGGTGAAACTTTGATGAAAGGAATATCGGTTTCCGATGGATTAAACGTAGTTTTAACCGATGAAAAAGGATGTTTTTGTTTGCCGGGGCACGAGAAGGAGCGTTTTATTTTTATTACGACTCCTTCAGGGTATAAGACCGAGAATGCGTATTATCACCGTATTGAAGAGGGGCAGACCACCTATGACTTCGGATTGTTGCGCTATGATGCGGTGAAAAGTGATGGAAGCCATAAGTTTATCCATATATCGGATACCGAGATCGGTGAGGAACAAGGGCAAGACGAATGGACGGAAGGAATGCGCGAATATGCCGCCAATGAAAAGGTAGCTTTTATTATCCACACGGGCGATATTTGTTACGTAGGCGGTTTAAATAACCATATCAAGGTGATGAATTCATCGAATATGCCCGAAACACAAGTGTTCTATTCGGTAGGTAACCATGATCTGGTTGCTGGAAAATACGGGGAGGAATTATTCGAAAAGATCTATGGACCTACGTTTTATTCGTTTGAGGTAGGTAACGTGCATTACATTGTCACCCCGATGCCGGGAGGCGACCATGCGCCAAGCTACCGGTTGGATGACGTGTTCACTTGGATGGCGAACGATTTGAAGCATGTCGGCAAGGATAAAGCGGTTTATGTGTTCAACCACACCATCCCCGGCGAATGCAGGTGTCCTGACTTTAAATATACGTTGAAGAATAAAGAAACGGTTGATTTGTTGGCTCATAACCTGAAGGCATGGCTTTACGGGCATTGGCATGTCAACCATATGTATACCCATCCGGATAATGGGGTTGGTGTGATCTGTTCTTCTACGCCGGTTTATGGCGGTATTGACCATGCTTCATCCGCTTTCCGTGTCATGAACATTGATGGCAAAGGCGACTTTACTTCTGATTTCCATTATTCCTATATGGACAAGCACATGGTCATCGCTTCCATTCAGAACCACCAGGCGGCCATTACCCCAGAAGGGACTATCCCCTTGGTTGTGAATGCCTATTCAACCGCTAGCCCGGTAACCAAGGTACGTTATTCTTGTACTTTCGATGGGAAGACTTTATTGACTGGTAAGCCGATGAAACAACAAAGCGATTTTGCCTGGACGGCCGAGATGACTTTGCCGCAAATAGCCGAAGGGCATTATGTGACCGTTATTACCGAAGCTCATTATGCAAATGGGGAGATCGGTAAAAAGACGGCCTCTTTTTTGTATGACAAGCAAAATACGTCCCGGATTGTAGCCGGTGGGGATTGGACGAATCTATTGGGAAATCCGGAGCATATTGGTATTGTGAAAGATACGCTTCGTGCTCCTCGCTTGGCTTGGACGAAAAATGTCGGTTCCAACATTTATATGTCGGCACCGGTAGTTAGCGAGGGCTTTGTTTATGTCGCTTCAATTGATGATAACGAAACAGGAAAAGCGTCTCTGACCAAAATGGAGGCAACTACCGGTAATATCGTCTGGAAATGTTCGCTTAAATCATCCGTTCGCAATAGTATTGCTGTAGAATCAGATTTGATATTTGCTCAGGATGTACAAGGTATCGTGTATGCAGTGAAGAAATCTGATGGTTCTATAGCCTGGCAAAAGGATTTGAAAATTGGCGTGACTCCAGCTTTGAACGATGGGCTAATTGCTAAAGATGGCATTGTTTATGCTGGTACTGGTTATCAACTGACTGCATTTAAGGCTACGACTGGTGAAATCATTTGGCAAAATAAGGACTGGGGACGTGGAGAGGGCTGTGTGGCTACTTTGGCGTTGAGCCAGGATAATGTAATAATTGGTAGCAGACACTGGGGAGGCTTGTTCGGCAACGATGCGAAGACTGGTGAAATGCTTTGGGGCGATTGGGATTCTGATTTGCGCTTCCGTGCGGCTACTCCAGCCGTATGGGGAGATGTCATGTATGTTACCTCCGCCAATTCGTTGTTGATGGTAGAGAATAAGACTGGGCGTATCCTGATGCGTAAGAAATTGGGTGAAGGGGTCGAGGTGGCTTCTACTCCTTTGGTGACGGACGATGCGATCATCTTCGGTACTTCTACCAATGGGGTGGTAGCATTGGATAAAGAGACGTTGGAAGAAAAATGGCGTTTCAAGACCCGTGAAGCGATGATTCTCTCCACCCCTTACCAAGGGAACCATCCGGCAACGGTGGAAGCCAGCCCGGTCATTTGTGGGGATCAGGTCTATATAGGGGCTTCCGATGGGACACTCTATGCAATCAATGCCAAAACAGGACGTTTACAGTGGCGTCATCATATGGGAGCTCCAATCTTTGCAACTGTTGCCGTGTCGGGAAATGGCCTTTTCGCAGTGGATTTTGGGGGTAATGTGTATGGATTTGTCGGAAATTTAAAACAATAGAATCAATATGAGGAAATTTTATTTAATTATTGCATGTATAAACATGTTCGGATTGTTGGCTTGGGGCCAACGCTCCGAATTGAATTTTGATAGAGACTGGCGGTTTGCCCGGTTTGGTTTGCAGGCAGATGGTTCGCGTGTGGAGGAACCGGATTCTTTACAGTCATATTCGTATAACGATTGGGATTGGAGGAGGCTGGATGTTCCCCATGATTGGGGGATCGAGGGGCCTTTCCGTATCGACTTGGATGGGTATACCGGAAAACTGCCTTGGCAGGGGATCGGCTGGTACCGTAAATACTTTGAAGTATCGTCGAAGGATAAGAAGAAACGGTTTTATCTGGATTTCGATGGTGCGATGGCGAATGCCGAAGTGTGGCTTAATGGGAATAAAGTGGGTGAATGGGCTTTCGGATACAGCTCTTTTCGGGTTGATTTGACTCCGTATCTTTTGTATGATAAAAAGAATGTGGTGGCTGTCCGGCTGAATACCGAAAAGTTCGGTTCCCGTTGGTATCCCGGTGCCGGTATTTATCGGCATGTACGGTTGGTGAAAACGAATCCTGTACATGTGGGGCAGTGGGGTGTTTTTGTGACAACACCTGAAATCACAGACGAACAGGCCAATGCCTTGGTCCGTGTCGAAATACAGAATAATTTATCGGAAGCGGTAGACGGACAGTACATGGTCGATATTTATGAACTGGATAAGGATGATGTACCGGGTGCGAAAGTTGCAGTCGGTTTAAAGAAACAATTACTGTTGAAACCAAACCAATTGACTGGCGATACGGTCTCTTTGCTTGTGAACTCTCCTAAACGATGGAGTCTGGAGAATACTAACCGCTATTTGGCCCGTGTGTCGGTTTATAATAAAAACAAACTGGTGGATGTGTATGATGCACCATTTGGTTTCCGGACTATTCAGTTCACGCATGATAACGGCTTTCTGTTAAACGGCAAGCGCGTGCAGATAAACGGGACATGTAACCATCACGATTTGGGGGCTTTGGGGGCAGCAGTGAATAAGGTTGCCATGGAGCGACAATTGCGCATACTGAAGAGTTTTGGTTGTAATGCAATACGTACCTCTCATAATCCTCCGGCACCGGAATTGTTGGAGCTGGCAGATAAGATGGGGTTTCTGGTTATGGACGAATTGTTCGATAGTTGGACAATAGGAAAGAAAGAGTATGACTATAGTTCTTTATACGAAAAATGGCATGAAAAAGATATAGAAATGCTGATTTGCCGGGACCGGAACCATCCATCGGTTATCCTGTGGAGTACGGGAAATGAGTTACCTGAACAATATAATCCGGAACTGGGCATTGTCCGTCATTTGACAGAAGTGGTTCATCGTTTCGATACGACCCGTCCGGCTACGTTTGGAGCTTCTTATCCGAGTAAGTCTGCCGTGAATGGAACGGAATTACAGGTGGATGTCCATGGAATGAATTATGCGGCAGGCGTATATGGAGGACCTGATTTTTATGGAGAGTTTTTGAATAAGAAAGGACATGAGCATTTGTCGGGTTATTCGAGTGAATCCAGTTCGACAATGAGTTCCAGGGGCGAATATTTTCCACGCCAACTCCATGTTTCATCTTATGATTTGACGCAACCCGGATGGGGAGGACTACCTGATTGGGAGTTTGCTGCATTGGATAAATATCCGGCCATTTGTGGTGAATTCGTATGGACCGGTTTTGATTATTTGGGCGAACCGACTCCATTTAATAGTGATGCCAGTGTCTTGTTGAATCACTCGGCTGCCATGACAGAAGAAGAACTGGCTAAGCAGCGTGAAGAATTGAATAAGATAGAACGTAACCGCCCTACGTCGCGGAGCAGTTATTTCGGTATTGTCGATTTGGCTGGTTTCCCGAAAGACCGCTATTACCTATATAAGGCACGTTGGATGCCAGATACGCCGATGGTACATATCCTTCCACACTGGAATTTTCCCGATCGGGTAGGTAAAGTGACACCTGTTTTTGTATATAGTTCGGGGGATGAGGTGGAACTTTTCTTGAATGGCAAGTCGTTGGGAAAGAAACAAAAGCAACCGTATGAATACCGTTTCCGTTGGGATAGCGTGGTGTATCAGTCGGGAGAGTTGAAGGCTGTAGCTTATAAGCAGCATAAAAAGTGGGCGGAAGCTCGTGTGCAGACTACCGGTGATCCCGTTCGTCTGAAAGCCGTACCGGATAAAACATTGATCAAAGCAGATGGCGAGGACTTAGTCTTTGTTAAAGTTTCGTTGGTGGATAAAGATGGATACGATGTGCCGACAGCCGAGAACCGTATCTTCTGTAGCTTGGAAGGTGACGGGGAAATTGTTGCAACTGATAATGGTGACCCGACTTGTTTGATCACCTTTTCGGAACCGTCCCGTCCGGCGTTTAACGGTTTGTTCCTGGCTATAGTCAAAGCTAAACGAGATGGAAATAAACCGCTTCGTTTGACTATCGAGGCGGATGGTTTGGAAAAGGCGACGGTTGATATTGAGATAGATCATGAATAATAAAATAAGAACATATATGGGTTTGAAATTATGTTTAGCTATCGTTTTATCAATGATGGGCTGTCATGTTGAATACGGATGTGAAGTCGGTTAAAGATAATCCGTTGGAAGAAAAGCGTACGTTTTTTTCCAACGGATACGTACGTTATAGGGTGGGTGTGCCATCATGTCAGCACTACTATGTCGTCTGGCTAGCATAGTAGTATCAGTACCATTAGCACTACTTGCAATAATAATCCACGGAAAAGGTAATTATTTGCTATTATAAGGGAAAGCCGAAACCTGTAATTTTGTACCTCTCTGTTTCTAAAAAGGAATTTTTTAACTAGTTTATCTAAATGTTTTTGGTACAAGAAGTGTATTCTTATATAGACAGTAAATAAAACATATAAATTATATCATGAAGAAAACATTATCTTTTGTAGCTGCAACTCTGTTGTTATGTAGTTGCGAGTCGGGTACGCATCAATCGTTCAAAACAGATCGTTTCGGTATCGATATAGATAACCGGGGATATATCACCGGTATGTGGAACTTGACACGCGAAAGTCGTAATTTCAGTCCGGCGGACCAACCGTCGCCCCTGTTGTCTCTTTATGACGAAGACCTGAAACGGTATTATTATCCGCAAAAGGCTCATTACAGCGGAGGCAAGTATCGGTTGGAATACGAGAACGGCTCTGTGGCAACGGTTGCTTTGGATGAGAAGACAAAATATTTCAAGTTGAAGTTGGAAAGTTTGGAACCTCGTAATGGAATCGATGGTATACAGTGGGGTAATTATTATACGAATATTACCAATTTATTGGGGGAAATGATCGGGGTGGCCCGTGATACTTCGGCTGCGGTAGGGTATGCTATCGGAGCTTTGGCGTTGGATGATAATACGATTGGCGGAGAATCACGTTTTACATCCGAAACAGGTCCTTCGGGTTATATTGCCCATACGCCTGATCCGGTGAATCATCCATTACCGTTAACATTGCATGAAGGGCAACAGTTTACGATGGGAGGCGACGGAATCAACGATGTGGCTTTTTATAATCGGAAAGAATCGTATTTCCGTATTCTATATGGTAATACGGCTTTTGTTGATTGTAACGGACGAATTAATATACGCTATCATTCGCGTGATCGCCGGAAAGGTAAAATGATCTATTCTCCGGAAGGTAATCCTATCTTCCAAAACAATGAACCTAACCACATGATGCGTCAGGATGTTCCGGGAGTGGATTTCATCGGTTCGTCTATCGCTTTGTGGGGTAGCCCGGATAGTACGGCTTTGATGGAAGTTATTCAGGATATCGTTTTGAATGAGGGCTTGCCTTATCCTACTTTCCAGGGTAAGTGGGTAAAAGATCCTACAACTTTCATGCCGGATCTATGTACATACGGAGGACTTATGGACAGTGTGGCGTCGTATGCTAAACAGATGGGATTGAAAGTGATTCATACGTACGACCAACCTTTCTTGCATGCCGATAGGGGAAATGGCGGTTTCATTGACGGTCCGCGACATGAAAAGAAACGCTATCATTTCACAGATAAGGACTTGTCTACTCGCGAGTATGCCGACCTGTTGGCTAAAGAGGGGTTGATTTTGGGGCGTACCTCCATATCTAACTCAATGGCACCCGGAACGAAGGATTGTAGTCCGGTACCATCGGACAGTATCTGTATTTTGCACCGTCGTTTTCTTACGGAAAATTTGAACGAGACGGATACGATGATTTATATCGATGATCCTACTCATTTGGAAGAAGTAGCTTGTTGGGAAGGACATAGTCCGGAATTGAATATGGTTAAGATCGGTAAGGAATTGATTCACTATATGGGTGTTACAAAGGAAAAACCATATCGACTCATGAAAGTGACACGTGGTTATTGGGGGACTCGACCTGCTGCTCATGTAAAGGGGGATGCTGTGGATAAACTTCAACCTGCGGTAGGGGGAGCATATGCCGGATTGATTCCTAACCTGGAATTACAAGATGAACTGGCACGCCATTATGCCGATATTTGCAAGAACAGCGGATTGGGCATGTTCGATTATGACGGACAGGAGTTTTATTTCCACACTGGTTTTGGCGGTTATGGCGTGAAATGTTTCTTCCGCAATATGTTTGAGCAAGCGAAGAAGCATGGTTTACCTGATATCCGTTTTACGGGAGCGACTTTGTCGGAAGGCTCCTGGCATTATCAAAGCACTTGGAATGTAGGAGGCGGTTTGAATATTTATGATGTGAAGAAGCGTGTATGGGGAAGTACGACCAGTCAGGGTAAAGACCTTCGCGATGTTACTTACGCCAACTTTTTCCCGTCTTCATTTGGTGGTAACTTCCCGATTACGGCTGAGTCGACGGTGGAAGATTATGAGCATATTGAAGCTACGGCTATCGGTTATGGTTGTACGTATGCGTTCAGGATCGGTCAGAAAGATGTAGAAAGTTGTCCGCAAAAATATGCGATATTCAATGTGGTTCGTACCTGGGAAGAAGCTCGTAGGGCAGATGCTTTTCCGACGCATATTCGTAAGATGTTACAAAACCCGGCATTGAGTTGGCGATTGGAGAAAAAGGCGGATAACAGTGGTTGGACTTTGTATCAGATGGAGAACGGACAAAAAGGACGTTCGTTTGATTTGTGTGAGAACAGTAAGCAATAATAATCCACAAAATAGGCAGCTATTTGCTATTTTAAATAGGAATAGCTGCCTTTATATTTGCGTTATCTAATTAATTGTAATATTATAATTTTTAAACCATGAAAAAAATACTATGCTTGATTTCGATGTTCTGTTTGTGTGGGAATGTGTTATCAGCCAAAGAATATCATGTATCGGTAAAAGGGAGTGATGCTAATAACGGAGATATTTCATCTCCTTTTAAAACTATAAATTGGGCTGCTCAGAAAGCGTTGCCGGGAGATACGGTTACGGTACATAACGGTGTTTATCGTGAATGGGTGAATCCGTTGAGCGGTGGGGAACGGGAAGGAAAACGTATCCTGTATCGAGTGGCCGAAGGTGAGAAAGCTGAAATAAAAGGTTCAGAGTTGGTGACTGGTTGGAAAAAGGAGAAGAAAGCAAAGGGAGTATGGAAGGTGGTATTGCCTAATTCATTCTTTGGAAATTACAATCCGTTCAACGACCGTCTGTATGGTGACTGGCTATGGTCTGAACGGGTTCATCATACGGGAGATGTATATTTGAATGATGTTTCGCTTTATGAAGAATTTAGCCTGGATAAGGTATTTGCACCGGATACGCTCCGTACAATACGTGATCCCCAAGGATGTACGAATGTATGGTTCGCAGAAGTAGATGCGGATAATACGACGATTTATGCAAATTTTGGAGATATTGATCCGAATAAGGAAACGGTTGAGGTCTCGGTTCGTCCTACTTGTTTCTATCCGACACGTGAGGGACTGAATTATATCACGATTCGTGGTTTCCATATAAGTCAAGCCGCCACGCAGTGGGCTGCTCCGACAGCTGAACAGGTGGGGATGGTTGCTCCCCATTGGTGTAAGGGATGGATTATCGAGGATAATGTTATTAAGAATTCCCGAGCCAACGGTATCACTTTGGGAAAAGAACGTGCCAGTGGACATAATCTGGAATGTAACGACAAACGTCTGGACGGTACATTGCATTATGTAGAAGTAATATTCAATACGCTACGTCGCGGATGGAGCAAAGATAACGTCGGTTCCCATATCGTTCGGAACAACGTCATTTCAGATTGTGAGCAAACCGGTATCTGTGGTAGTATGGGAGCGGCGTTCAGCGAGATTTACGGAAACCATATCTATAATATCCTGGTAAAACAACAATTTGGTGGAGCTGAAATGGCTGGTATCAAATTACATGGTGCGATAGATACTTATATTCATCATAACCGGATTCATAAGTCGGGTAATTATGGAATCTGGCTGGACTGGATGGCACAGGGAGCACGCGTATCTTCCAATTTATTGTATGATAACCTGGCACAGGACTTGTTTTTCGAAGTGTCCCACGGACCTTATGTAGTAGATAACAACATTTCCCTTTCACCTCGTACGATACAGGAGAATACCGATGGCGGAGCCTATCTGCATAATATCTTTTCCGGAGACATCAACCGTTTGGACGACCAGCGTTACACTCCGTATCACTTGAACCATTCTACCGAAGTGAAAGGCATACGGACTATCACCGAAGGCGACCATCGCTTCTTTAATAATATCTTTATTGGTGGTGACAACAGTAAGTTAAAATATGGAATGATCGTATTCGATGTATCACAACGTCCTATTTATGCAGAGAATAATCTGTTCCTGAACGGTTCTCTTCCGATGACGAACAAGACGCAGGATTGGGTGGAGAAAGCAGTCAATCCGAAATTGAAAGTAGAGGAAACCCCCGACGGCGAAGTATATCTGGTAAGTGACATTAATCTGCAAGAATTATCTTCATTTAAAGGAAAAAAGATAGATGCCGAACGTTTAGGTATCACTCAACTAACAGGATTCCCGTTTGAGAATCCAGACGGAACACCTTTCAAACTGGAAAAAGACTTTTTCGGTAATGAACGTTCTGCTACTCCGGTTGTTGGGCCGATAGAAAAATTATCTTCTACCAAACGGATAAAAGTATGGCCTAATTTAAAATAGTAATTTATGCTTTATTTATATATGAATTATTTTTTCCTGGTAAGTAGTCTGTTTATAGCAGGGGTGTTTACGGGGTGTCAATTCGATGGAAAACGGCAATCGAACGATAAGGTTACAGTTGTTTCGACTAACAGAATGCTAAATCCTATCGCTCCTCCCGGATTGTATATTGCAGATCCTGAGGTAAGGCAGATGCCTGATGGACGTGTTTATGTCTACGGATCGCGCGACGAACCTGGTAACGCCTGGTGCTCTCGTTCTTATAACGTATTGTCTTCGTCCGATCTTGTGAACTGGAGTGTGGAGCAATTTTCTTTTGCTACTGATGGTCCGGGCAAACAAGTAGATTATACAGATAGGATTTTATATGCTCCGGATTGCATCCATCACAACGGGAAATATTACCTTTATTATTGTCTTGCCGGAGGTGGAGACGATGAAGGTGTGGCAGTATCCTCTTCTCCTTATGGTCCGTTTAAGGAACGGCATCTATTATTTTGTATATGGAAGCCATTCTCAACATGGAGAATCTAACTGTGCAACATTAGATTATGCGACTTCGATATCTCCACTGGGTCCCTACACTTACAGAGGTGTTATTATTGATAACTGGGGAAGCGGAAGGAACCTGGTGAATAACCATGGTTGTATTGTCGAAATCAACGGACAATGGTATATCGCTTATCATCGTCCGACGCATGCGAGTGCGACCATGCGAAAAGCCTGTTTGGAACCAATAACATTTAATCCGGACGGTACTATTCCGCAGGTGGAAATGACCACGCAGGGTATCGGTGGACCTATTTCGCCTCTTTATCGGATGGATGCAGCAAGAGCTTGTCTGATGTCAGGAAATGTTATGGTTGCAGTGCGTCGTCCGGATAACGATATTCCGGTAGAATACTTAGCGAACATTCGCGATGGTGATTATGTCTATTGGAAATATTATGACTTTACAGATACAAAAGTAAATCATTTTGTTTGTAAAACATGGGATAGGAACAAGGCTGCTCAGATAGAAATACGGCTGGATAGCCCTGAAGGGGAATTGATCGGGACGTGTGATATAACTCCAATGGAAGGTGAAACAGCTTATGCTATTCACGAAACAAATATTCAACCAGTTACGGGAAAACATGCATTGGTATTTGTGTTTAAGGCTGTTGATCCTGCTGTTAAAGGGCTGGATTTGATGAATCTGGAGTGGTTTGTTTTTGAGAATAGAAAAGAATAGATGTTTTTGAAAATAGTAAGATAGTGCATCTATTTCGTAAGATATGTCAAGTTCAAATGGTACTTAATACAATATCTTTGTGTTAATATTATGTTGATTTTACGAAAATAGTCTTTTGACGTATAAATGTTTGAAGTACAAGTGATACATTATGTTGATTTTATTGTCTTGATAATAAGTTTATTGGTGTTTCACTTGTGCTTGAATATAGAGTTTTGTTTACTTTATTTTAAGTTCTGTAAGAACTAAGCTTTTTTAATTAAACCAAAACATTAATAATTATACTCTCCTGTTTTTTCTCTAAAAACTTTATTCTAAACTTGTTTTGCTAATGTCTTGATAGACAAAATATAATCCGCAGCCGGTAACTTATGTTATTGATGGGGTCGTAAGGGATGCAACTTCCTTTAATGCGATGAGTGCAAATGAAATTGAGGATATTTCCGTCTTGAAAGATGCGGCTTCTGTGGCTATTTATGGATCACGTTCGTCTGGAGGTGTTGTTATTGTAACGACCAAGAAAGGTAAGATTGGCAAACCGATAATCAATTATTCGTATGGTTTCTCTGTTGATACTAGAACCAAAAGTTATGATCTGACAGATGGTGTACAAACTGCTGAGATATATAACCGTGTCAATCCTGAAGCAACTAATAAATGGACGCAGGAAGAAATAGATTATATTGCTTCTATTAATGGTGGATATGGATATAACCAGTTAGATGAAGTATTGTATGGTTATCGATTGTCAAATTAATAATGAATAATATCAAAAAATAAGGGGTGGTTTTTACATATGCAGATTATTTTTGTCCTATTAGATAAAAGTTTTAAAGGAAAATGAAGAAAAAAGTATATACAGTGTTTGTATTCTTTTGTTGTGCCATGGTGTCTCTCTCAGCTCAAGAGCGCGTAGTAGAATTAACAAATTCGGATGAAAGCTGTACAAGTATCGCTGCTGGTAAATTAGCGACGACCGATGGTTCGGTTATGACTTCCCAAACTTGCGACGGAACTTCGCGTACTTGGATGGAAGTTGTGCCTGCGCAAAACTGGCCGGACACGGCAAAAGTCGACATTTACTGGGATATTCGTCACACGGAAAGTAAAAGTGATCGGTTGGGTGTGATGTTGAAAGGGTCTATTCCGCAGGTCCCTTCTACATTTGCCTATCTGAATACCGGTTACCCTTGTATGAATGAGAAACAATTGGCGATGGGAGAAACGACTATCGTCGGGCGGAAGGAACTGCGTAATCCGAAAGGTCTGTTCCATATCGAGGATTTGCAAGGGATTGCTTTGCAACGTTGCAGTACGGCACGCGAGGCGGTCTTGCTGATGGGACGCTTGGCAGAACAATATGGTTATCGTGATGGGGGGGAATGCCTGACGGTTGCCGATAAGAGGGAACTCTGGTTTTTCGAGATTACGGGTGCGGGTCCGGAAGATATGGGGGCTTTGTGGGTTGCCCGGCGCATACCGGACGACCATGTGACGGTTTCGGCCAATACACCTCGTATTTCCGATGTCGATTTCGGGGACAAGGATAATTATATGTATAGTGAAGGACTGAAGGAGAAAGCACGGAAGTTAGGGTATTGGGACGGGAAAGAACCTTTTAAATTCTGGAAAGTAATCCATGAAACGAGGAAGAAGCCTTTTACCGTCCGGGATTTTTTTGTTTTGAAAACGCTGGCTCCTTCTTTGAACCTGACGATGGACATGGAGGAGTTGCCTTTGTCGGTTAAGCCCGAACAGAAAGTTTCGTTAGCGGATATGAACCGTCTGCTACGTGAAACATATGAGGGAACGGAATGGGACATGACGAAAGATATGATAGTAACGAAGAAGATTAAGGATAAAGACGGAACTGAGCGCGATACGATGTATAAAAGCCCCTTGGCTCAAAATTGGATGACGAATGATATGTTTGAATTCCTGAATGCACAGCGAGGTAAAAAGAAGATAGAGAAACAGCGGACGATATCGGTTGTCTGGTGTGCTTATTCATTTGTGATACAGTGTCGTGATTGGTTACCGGATGAGGTGGGTGGTGTTTGCTGGTGGTCGGAAGATAATCCGGGCGAAAGTCCTAGGGTCCCCTTGTTTGCCGGGATGACGGATGTTCCCGAAAGTTTTAAGGTTTGCGGACATAAGCGTTACCGTCCTGATGCTGCTCTTTGGACTTATCGACGAACGAACCGCCTGGCTCAGGTAAGTTGGGGGCATGGACGTAAATTGATCGAACCTGCTGTCCTCTCTTTCGAGCAGAAGGCGGCAGATGAGATGCCTCTGATAGAAAATAAGGTATCGGCCTTTATTCGGGAAGGCAAGAAAGACGAAGCCCAAGCTTATCTTACCCGTTATTCCTTCGATTTTATCTATTCGACCTTGCGTTGTTGGGAAGAAATGGAAGGACTGCTTTGGCATAAGTTCGGGAGAGGATTTTAATAACTCCTCTCCGATGTCTTATTTAGTTATAGGATCTTTTTCCTTTGCGTTTCTACATGCTTTCTGTATGCGATGGGACTTATGCCTATTTTTTTTCGAAAGAAGTAAGAAAAATAGTCCGGAGATTCGAAATTTAGTTTGGATGAGATGTCTTGAATGGACATTTCCGTACTGTCTAACAGCTCTTTTATTTTGTTTATTTTCAGTTGTAACATATATTGGTGCGGAGCGATTCCTACATGTTTTTTAAAGGTCTTTCTGAAATTGGAGTAACTCATGTTGATTGCTTTTGCGATATTTTCAGGCGTATAATTTTCGTATATATTTTCTCGCATGAGCATGCAGGCTTTTTGTATTTTTTGTGTCTCTTCTGTGCCAAAGTCTTTCGTTTTGTTTATTGAATAGATCAAACTTATGATGTGTAAGGCCGTTCCGCTGAGTAGTTCTTGGAAACCGGGTTTTTCTGCCATGGCAGAATCAATCATTTCATTCAAATGATTGATTAATAATCCGTTTATACCAATATGAAATATAGGATTCGTATCATTTATAATTTTGCGTAACAAATTGTTGCAATAAAAGCCTGTGAGAGTGAAGTAATATTCATCCCATCCGGTTTCAAATGTTGGATGATGGGTGTGCCATTGTTTGGGAAAAATAAAGAAAACATCTCCTTCAGATATTTGGGATATAGGACAGTTTGAAGATACAAAAACTCCTTCTCCTCTGGTTACGTAGACCATTACAAATTCATCAATAATTCTTCCTCTTTCAGGATTGAAGGTATATTTAGCAGAGTGTCCTTTGAGAGGATAATTTTCGTTAGGGTTGATAGATTGGAAACCTATACTGCTAATGGATATTCCCCACGTCGTTTCGTCGTCGTTTATAGGCAAGTACTTGATAATGTTGTGTTTGTTGCGGTTTGAATACATAAAATAAAAATAATAGTATGTTTTTTTTACTTGTTTTTGTTGCAAACAAGCCCTTAAATGTACAGAAATTTTCTTTTTGTGACAAAACTATACAAAAAAATATCATATTTTCATGTTAAGGTTGAAGCTAAAAAATGACTTTTGCAATAAATTTTGTTAAACATAAATAATATATGGTTTTATGAAAAGTCGTATTCTGCTTTTGCTATGTTTCCTTTTATGTGGGATACAAGCTTTTGCCCAGATTTCAGTGTCGGGGAAAGTGGTCGATGCCGGTGGTTTTGAATTACCGGGAGTGAACATTTCCGTGAAAGGGCAAACGATCGGTACTATGACTGGTGCCGATGGTACGTTTACACTTCCTGGAGTTCCGGGAAGTAATTCTGTGTTGGTCTTTTCTTATGTTGGTTTTAAGACACAAGAGGTGACGGTCGGTAGTCAAAGAACAATCAATGTCACGCTGTTGGAAGATTCGGAACAATTGGAAGAGGTCGTTGTGGTTGGTTATGGTACGGCACGCAAGAAGGATGTGTCGGGAGCTATTTCCAATGTGAAGTTTTCTGATAGCGATATGACTGCTTTACCGAATCCGAATGCGATTGCTGCATTGTCAAGTAAAGTGGCTGGTCTGAAATATGCTCCGACAAGTAGTGCAGGTGCCAATAATATGGAGAGTATGACTTTGCGCGGTAAGAATGCAATCCCCAGTTCAGTTGGTGCGAGTAATCAAAGTGTAAACTCGCCTTTGCTTATTGTCGACGGTGTTATTTCCTTTGGTGGAATCAATGAAATCAATACAAACGATGTACAGAGTATTGATGTATTGAAAGATGCTTCTGCGGCAGCTATCTATGGTTCTCGTGCGGCAAATGGTGTCATCATTATTACGACTAAAAAAGGAGCAAGCGAAAAACCGACCATTAATGTTAATACGAACTGGAGTTTTTCGGATTGGACACGTCAGCCTAAAATGGTATCTAATGAAGAAAAGTTCATGAGAAACCGTTTCTATTCGAAACAGGCAATCGGTGAGATTACGGGAGATGCAGTCTGGTCTTCTTCTTTTGATAAAGCACAATTACTGAATACTGTCGAATTGGATGCTTATAACGAAGGTATTTATACAAATTGGATCGATGAAACATCTCGTATTGGTGTCGGACAGAAATATGATGTTAGTGTCTCAGGAAAATCCAAGGCGGTGAATTATTATATTTCGGGTGACTATTATCATCAGGATGGTATTATGAAAGGAAATAAATATGAAAAGTATAACATTCTTTCCAAATTAGATATCAAAGCTAAAGAATGGTTAACCTTCGGGTTAAAAGGGAACTTTCTGAGTTCAAAAGGTGGTGGCATTTCTCCACGAATTCAGAATGCGACTTGGATGTCTCCGTATTCTTATATCCATGCACGCCAGCCGGGATATGAAAATTGGTATAACTCGAATCCTGACGGCAATACCGCAAGCCCGTATTGGGGATCCGGATCAAGTGATTCGTACCTGTGGACCGACCAAGAAAGTCATGCGTTCAATGTCAACGGTGTGTTTTATGCTCAGGTGGACTTCCCGTTCGTAAAGGGGTTATCCTATCGTATTTCATTGAATGGGCAACGCAATTCGTCAACTGCTGATCTTTTCAACAATCCTGAGATGTGGGTAAATACTAATAACACAGCCCAGATGGATAATCCTTCACAATTTGGAAATAAGGCAGGTGGATATTCTTCTACTTCTCTCACTGCGACTTGGAATGTCGATAATATTTTTACCTATACAAAAGATTTTGGAAAACATCATGTTGACTTGACAGTCGGTTACACACGTGAAGCATCTAACAATGAATTTCACCGTACTGACTTTTCTAATTTTTCCGTACCTACAGTTTTAGGGGTTTACAAACAGGATTTAGCAACAACAAAGACAATTCGCCGTGAACGTACTTCGAGTTCGGCTATCGGTTATTTAGGTCGTGCCAGCTATAATTACAAAAACACCTATTATGGAACGTTCAATTTCCGTCGTGACGGTTATTCGGCATTTGCGGAAGGACACAAGTGGGGAAATTTCTATGGCGCATCCGCAGCGTGGGTGATTAGTAATGAAGAGTTTATGAAAGAAAGCACAAACTGGCTTGATTTCTTGAAGTTTCGTTTATCTTGGGGACAGAACGGCAGCCGTTCGGTGAGTCCTTATGCTACGGTTGCTACGGTCAGTACGACTTATACATGGTTCGGAGATACCGCTTCTGGCAGTACTTTAGGCCTAGTTCCAGGGGCATTACCAAATAGGAGTTTGACTTGGGCTACTGTTGAAAAGTATAACATTGGCATCGACTTCGGAACTATGAATGGACGTTTGAATGGAAATATCGATCTGTATACAGGTAAAACAACAGACATGCTGATGAACCGTTCGGTTCCTTATCCTACCGGTTTCCAAAGTGCAAAAGATAATGTTGGAAAAGTAACGAACAAAGGTATTGAGATTTCTTTGAACTCTGTGAATATTGACGGTGATGGTAAAGATAAATTCCGTTGGACATCCGATTTGGTGTTCGACCTTAACCGCAACAAGGTAAAGAGTCTTTATGGGAAAGATTACGAAGGCAAAGAAGCTGACGATGTCGCTAATGCCGTAGCATACGGCTTCGATAACTATTATGCTTTAATGATCGGGCGTGCCATCGGTTCTGCCTATGATTTGAAGAAAGTTGGTATCTTCCAAAGCCAGGAAGAAATTGACAATTATACTTGGACCAATCCGGAGACTGGAGAGGTAAGCAAGATACAACCCAATGCAGCTCCCGGTGATCTGAAATTCCTTGATTATAACAATGATGGTCAGATTTCAGATAAAGACCGCCATTGGATTGGAGATATGGATCCGCTTTTCACTGTTAATTTCGGCAATACCTTGAGTTATAAGAACTTCTCATTATACTTCAATTTCCGTTGGATGCAGGGTAGTGATACACACTTCTTAGGTTTCGACCCGAACGCTTTCGGTACGAACATGGCAAGCGGTGCACAGCTTGATGCCATAGAACCGTGGACCGTTGAAAATCATTCAGACAAATATCCTCGTTACGGTTACAACAACTCGTTGAATTATCTGTATTGGAACTCTCGTACATTCTTGAAGTTGAAAGACCTGGTACTCTCCTACAATGTGGATCCGTCTTTCCTGAAGAAATTGGAAATCTCTTCTCTGCGTGTTTACCTTTCAGCTACCGACCTGTTCACGATCACCGGTTGGTCTGGCTTGGATCCTGAAAACGGAGGTACGATCGCATCAAATGCTGCTTCAAGCCGTTACGGAAGCAATGGTACCTATAAGACGGTTTCTGTAGGACTTAATTTGTCTTTCTAATACTAACATCAAAAAGAAGAAAATATGAAACTCAAAAAATATCTATTATTCGCATTTGCCGGTACATCCTTGGTTGCGAGCTTCACTGGATGCCAGAGCGAGGATGAGTTTTTGACCGAACATTCTTATAAATTTGACGATCAGACGTTCTATAGAAGCCAGTCCGACATGGAAATGGCACTGAATGGTTGTTATCGTCAATTGCAGTCCCTGATGATGGGACAAACTCATGGCGGACACTCTTGGATGATCATGGGCTTGGGATTGGATACTTTCGGAGAAACTGGGGGAAATAACCGTTTTGCTAACTGGGACAATTTGAACTCAAGTGAAGGTCTGACCCGGCACTGGTATGATAACCTTTATACGATGATCAACCGTGCCAACACTGTCATCGACATGATGGACGAACGTAGCGAGATCGCCTATTCGTCTGCCGAGAAAAAAGCGCAATTACGTGCGACTGCCATTTTCTTCCGTGGATGGTCTTATCGTGTTTTGGCAGGTATGTATGGAAATGTCCCTATTTTGGAACATCATGCTACGGAAATCACAACCGGTTATGTTCCGGCCAGTCGCCAGGAAGTTTGGGAGTTTTGTAAAGAAGACTTGACTTATGCGGCACAAAATTTGCCGTTGAAAGCCGAAAAGCCTGGACAGATCGTCCGTGCAGCTGCTGATCACTATCTGGCGGAAATCAATCTTGCCTTGGGTGATTTCAATGGGGCTGTGGATGCTGCTTCTCGCGTGATTGACGGGACTGATGGTGACTTCCATCTTATGACGACTCGTTTTGGATCACGTGCAGGTGAAGCTACCGACCGCTATGGCAACTCTTTGGCTGCTCCTGCTGGTGCTTACTGGGATCTGTTTCGCGAAGGCGGTAATCAGAATTCTCCGAACAACAAGGAAGCCATATGGGTTTGTCAGTATAACTATAATACTCAGTCTACGGGTGGCGGTGGCGACGAATGGTGGCGTATCGCAGCGTGTACGACTGAATCCAACTGGTTGAGTAACCAAGTCCGTGTAAATAAGACGAAAAGAACATTAAAGGATGGTACCGAAGTTTATCTTTGGGGTGATAATGTGGCTTGTTTCCAGCCTGGGATTGTCGGAAGTGCCAAGTCAAGTGTTCCCTCTGCCGAAGGACGTTACGAAGCAGACATCATGCGCGACTCCATCGGAGGAAACGTACCCTACAGCGGTAATATCCTGTATCCGACAAGATACGTTTACACCGATCTTTGGAAGAATTCCAAACAAGGAGATAAAGAAGATATCCGTGGATCGGAAATCATGATCCAGCGTAATTGGTACACACCGGGCGGGACACGTTGGCTCGACGAGAAAGCGGCAGCTTTCGAACGGGCAAATGCTAACGGTTACGAAATTACGGCTGCCGACACGATCGGTATCTTCCCGCGTTTTTGGAAGTTTTCGGACGACAAACACCCGAACGGAGACAACAAAGCATACGATTGCGACTGGTATATGCTTCGTATTGCGGAAACCTACTTGGTTCGTGCCGAAGCTTACCTCGCTTTGGGAGATCGTGCAAAAGCAGCTTCTGACATCAACGTGCTGCATGATCGTGCCAACGCACCGCTCTGTACGGCCGCTGATGTGAATATTGACTATATTCTAGACGAACGTACTCGTGAGCTGCTTGGCGAAGAGCACCGTTGGATCACCTTGAACCGTCTGTCTGTGAACCCGAACGCTACTTATGTGACAGAACTTTATCCCATACAGGATGAAACGACCTCCAACACGGTCTACGAACGTATGCGCAGGTATGGTCTTGGATATGAGAACCTGTCCGGCTCCAACCAACCGCGTGAATGGAATGAGGCGGAACACCGCTATATCTCGAATTTCCACCCATACAATTATCAGTATCCGATACCGATTCAGGTCATCCAGTCCAATACTGGAGTGAAATATCCACAAAATACTGGTTATTAATATAGAAAGTTGTTTTTTATCTCAGAGAGAGGACAGCTGCGTCGCTGCCCTCTCTTGCTATATAAAGATTATTTCTGTACGAATGTTACAAAACCATCATCTGTATCGATATCATGAGCAAAAAAAACATCATATTATTTTTGATAAGCATTTTCTGCTTTCTACTTTTCGGATATTTCCTTCAGGAAACACTTCAATATGCTTTGTTTTGGCGCGAACAACAGCAGCTCTTCTTGTTCGACAAGTCCTATATAGCTGAGATCTTGTGCCGTCCGTCTGGATTAGTTGTCCTGTCCAGCAGTTTTTTGGTCCAATTCTTTTATTCTCCCGTCTTGGCGGTTCTCTTGACTTTGGCTCTCTTGGTTCTTATTTCCTTGTTTGTATGGCTTGCTGTCCGCAAGATGGAGGTATCTTCGCTTATATATCCCCTCTGCCTGTTACCAGCTCTGTTTCTGGTCCTTTCACTTTATGACAGTTGCTGTCATTACGAAACCGTGACCGCTTATCTGTTTTCCGTTTTTTCCCTTTTCGTTTACAGTCGGTTGGGATGTCTAGGTTGGCAGTCGAGGCTGGTTGTCGGAAACTTTTTTGTCACGGTGCTGTCCTACGCTGCCGGATCGGTTGCTATCCTGTTTTCCGTTTCGATCTTTTTATACGATATTTGGGTGAAACGTAATCACGCTTCATGTTCCTTGTTCTATCCTCTACTTTCTTTATTCATTGGCTATGTCGCTGTACGCAAAGGAATGGTTGGTACCTATATGTATGTTTATTCTCCTCTTTGTTACTATGAAATGGGCGAGAGCATGCCTTTTATACATTATCTTTCTTGGCTTATGTTGCCGCTTTGCTTGCTGGCAGCAAGGATATTCCGATCGGTAAGCGACGGTCATCGCCTCCTTTTGGCGATGACCAGCCTTGTTCTTTTCGTATCGGCCTTGTTCTTTTTCCGTAACAAGTATCGGGAGATCTGCAATCCAGATCTCCACGACAGCTACCGCTATGAATACCTTGCTGTCAACGAACAGTGGGGCAAACTTGTCGAAGTCGCCTCGGCAAACCTCCATACCGGCACGGCCCTGAACTACCTGAACCTTGCGTTGGCCCAGCAAGGTGTGCTTGCCGAACATCTGTTTCGCTATCCGCAATACGGGCCTAATTCCCTTATCTTCATACCCAAAGACAAAACCCCGGATGTGAAGCTCGCCCGTATCCTCTTCGCGATGGGCAATATGGCGGCGGCACAGAATGTCGCCTTCAACGCCTGTTTCACCACAGGCGGCTACAACCCCTCCATGTTGAAGATGATATTGCAGATCGATCTGATGCGGGGCGCATACCCCGTCGCCCAGAAATATATCGGGCTGCTCGAAAAGAGTTTCCGCTATTCCCGATGGGCGTCGGCCCAGCGGAAGTTCCTCTCCGACGACCAAGCCGTCGAAGCCGACCTCCTTTTGGGAACCGGCCGGCGGGATTTCCCCCGCGAAGAAGCTTTCGTTCTGACCGGTCCCCCCCTGGACGATCTCTACAGGACGCTCGAAGCCAATCCCGCCGACCGCATTGCCCTGCAATACGCTCTCGCCTACCTGCTCCTGTCGAAAGACATCGACCGGATCGGTCCCTTCGTTTGGCAATATCACGGCTCGTCGGCGCTTCCCGTCCTGCCGCTTCCCGTACAGGAAGCTCTACTCTTCTGCCAGGACTATTACCGAGCGATGGATGACGACTATGCTCACCGGCACGGCCTCTCGGAAAGGCGTCAGCTTGCCCTGCAGCTCCTGACCGATGATTTCCTGCACCGGCATGGCGTATCCGGCGAAACGACCGCCCGCTTTTCGGCCTTCAAGGCCGCCTACGGTAAGGCGCGGCAAAACCCTGAAGCGCTTTCGGCCTATAAAAACACCTTCTGGTATTATTTACTCTTTATACGAATCGACGCATGAAAAAGAACCTTTTGCCCCTTCTCCTTTCCGCCGCCCTGGCCTTCGCTGCGGCCTGCGGAAAGACCGACATACGGATCGCGGAAGAAACAACCAGGACAGCCGACATCTTCCCCGACTATCGGGACGTGACGATCCCATGCAACATCGCCCCTTTGAATTTCTCCTATCAGGGCAAGGAAGAATGTCGCCTGATCGTTTCTGGTACGGACGGCGAGACGCAGCTGGAGGCCGAAGACGGCCTTATCGTCTTCCCACCCGCTTTCTGGCGGCAGCTGACCGGGCACAACAAGGGAAAGGACGTGAAGCTGACGCTCGCCATCCTGAGCGAAGGCAAGTGGAAGGCCCTCAAGCCCTTCCATTTTCATATCGCTGCCGATCCGATCGACCCCTACCTCTCGTACCGCCTCGTACCGCCTGGCTATGAGGGATGGAAAAAGATGGGAATCTATCAGCGCGACCTACAAACCTACGAGCAGACCCCGCTCTACGAAAACCATCTGACGGACGGCAATTGCGTGAACTGCCACGCCTATTGTGACCGCGATCCCGGCCGGATGCTGTTTCACGCACGGGCCGGCTTCGACGGGACAGTCGTCATCCGCGGCGGGGAGGCTGTCCGGCTGGACACGCAGAGCGATCCTGTCTCCGGCCCGCTGGCCTATCCCGCCTGGCATCCCTCCGGACGCTATGTCGCCTTTTCCGTCAACCGCACGCGCCAGAATTTCCTCAACAGCCATCCCGACCGGATCGAAGTCTACGACACCGCCTCCGATGTAGTCGTCTACGACCTTGAGACCCGCCACCTTGTCCGCTCGCCACTCCTTGCCTCGCCCTCGGCTTTTGAGACTTTCCCTGTGTTTTCACCTGACGGGAAAAGCCTCTATTTCTGCTCGGCACGCGCCGTCGAGCCGTTGCCGGCCCGTTATAAGGAAGTCCGCTATGACCTCTGCCGCATTGCTTTTGATCCCGCTGACAGCTCTTTCGGGCCAGTGGTCGACACGCTCTGCAACGCTTCCTCCCGGGGCAAGAGTGTCTCCTTTCCGCGCGTCTCTCCCAACGGTCGTTTCTTAGCCTTGGCCTTGCACGACCACGGGACCTTCTCCATCTGGCACAAAGACGCCGACCTCTATATGCTGGATCTCCGGACCGGCGATTTGAGCCCGCTTGCTGAGGCCAATTCGGACGATGTTGAAAGCTACCATTCATGGAGCGACAACAGCCGTTGGATGGTTTTCAGTAGCCGGCGGACGGATGGCCTATACACGCGCCCTTTCATCACGTACATTGACAGCTGCGGTCGGGCATACAAACCGTTTCTTCTTCCTCAAAAGGATCCATTGGTTTATTACATGCGGTTGATGTATTCTTATAACATCCCGGAGTTGACTTCGGGAAAGGTGGAAATAGACAAACATGAGATTGTTCGTCTGTTGAGGAATTGTACCCCGAAACGGCTTAAATAGTTTTTTGGGACCTGGAGGTAAGCAGCACGGACACTTAGGTGTAAAAGGTATACAGATCCGGATCTCAATGGAGTCCAAGTGAGAATGTACGGTTGTTTATCTGTCTGGTCTGGAAAAATTTCATGTTTTATGAAGATAATGTGGTCTTGGATTGCAATTTTGCCAAAATTTTAATTATAAATATCAAAAGCATAGATAATATTTCCATCGGGGTAAATATTTTTGTCAAACATGGAGAACGCATAAAAGCATGGATGAACTTTATCCATGAAAATACTATATAATGATGAACAGATACAGACTTTCCTTTTTTGCTCTTAGCTTGGCGTATTGCTTGTGCGCCTCGGCTAAGGATTATTATGCCTCGGATTTCGGTGTGAAAGCAGATGGCAAAACGTTGAATACGAATTCCATTCAGAAAGGAATCGATTTTGTGAATGAACAGGGTGGCGGACGTTTGGTTTTTACCGCCGGTAATTATCTGACAGGTTCTATTTATCTCAAGTCGAACGTGACGATCCATATCGAAGAGGGAGCGGTTTTACTCGGTTCGACCAACCCGTGGGATTACGAAAAAGATCCCTATATCCGCTGGATGGCCATGATTTTTGCAGTTAAACAGAATAATATTGGTATAACAGGCAAAGGAACGATCGACGGGTGTGGATTCCAGACCGCTAATAATATGGTAGACTATATCCAGCGGGGTATTTATGAAGATCCTTTGAAGCTGGGCCGTCCGAATGAAACGAACCGTCCGCAGAACATCACTTTCCGTGAATGCGAAAACGTGACGATCAAGGACATAACCTTGCGGAATCCGGCAAGCTGGAATCAGACTTACGATCAATGCAAGAACGTGTATGTCGATGGCATACACGTTGATAGCAAGTCTTACTGGAATAATGACGGTATTGATATCGTGGATTGTGACGGCGTTGTGTTGAAAAACTCTTTCATTGATGCGGCGGATGATGCCTTTTGTTTCAAGTCGCACGATGCTAAGTGTATGTGCCAGAATGTGGTAGTTGAGAACTGCGTAGGTCGTTCGAGTGCCAATGGATTGAAATTCGGGACGGTATCACGCGGTGGTTTCCGCAATTTTAAGGTGAAGAATATCAAGATATATGATACGTATCGTTCGGCCATAACGTTTGCTGCGGTCGATGGTGCCTTGATTGAGAATATCGAAGTAGACGGAGTTCGCTCTATTCATACCGGAAATGTGATCTACCTCCGTATCGGTGATCGCTGGAGTGCGGGGAAGAGACCAGTTATGAAAAACATCATGATCAAGAATATTTATGCTGAGATCCCGATGGATAAACCGGATGCTGGGTATAATTATGAAGGACCGATCGAGGATCTCCCACGTAATATCTCGCCGGCCAGCATTATCGGACTGTCGGATTATAAGATTAAGGACGTGACGTTCCAGAATATCGAGATTGTTTCTCCTGGTGGCGGTAATCCTTATTATGCATATCGAGGATTGACTCCTGTTGATCTGGATAGCATTCCTGAAATGAGGACTTCCTATCCTGAGTTTTCGCAATTTAAGGAATTACCTGCCTGGGGTTTCTATATCCGTCATGCAGAGGGGATCACGTTTGACAACGTGACGTTCAAAGCTTTGAAAAAGGATTACCGTCCTGCTGTCGTGACGGACGATGCGGAAGGGGTGACATTTAAGAACGTCCGCTTTGTGGAGCCGGAGAGCGAGGGGAAGGAACAGATATTCCCATATAAGTCTAAAGTAATGAAACTAGATTAGAACAAAAGTAAAAAATATGAACAGAAACAAGTTATTTGCAGGTGTGATAGGATTGCTGTTTTTTGCGACGGGGCTTTCCGCTAAGGATTACCAGGCTGTGATGTTCGGCATCAAGTCAGATGGGGTGACGCTCAACACTCGGTCTATTCAACGGGCTGTCGATTATATCAGCGAACAAGGGGGGGGACGGTTGATCTTTTATGTCGGTCGCTACCTGACTGGTTCGGTCGAGTTAAAATCCAACGTGACGATTCGTGTCACAGAAGGGGCCGTTCTTGTGGCTGCTCCGTCAGTTTATGATTTGAAGGGTACGGATGGATGCAATGCGCTGTTTTATGCCGTTAAGCAGAAAAACATCGGGATCGGCGGCAAGGGCATCATCGATGGCTGCAATGTGGCGGTACGGGCCAGTATCGAAAAGCAGTTGCAGAAAGGGCATATCAAGGGGGCAGTTTCCGATTATGAACCAGCACTCGTCTGCATGGTGGGGTGCGAGAATGTAAAAATTGAGCAGATCACCTTGCAAGATGCGGGCAATACGGCCGAGGTGTATAAGGATTGTCGGAACGTAGCGGTCGACGAGGTAGTTGTGCATGGAGGAACGTCTCGGCGGAAGGCGGTGTCACTCTCCGGTTGCGACGGGGTGGCAATGACGGACTGTTATTTCGATATGGAGGCAGAACCGTTGCAAACGGATGGCACGTCGCGGCGGCTTTCGTTTGTGAACTGCGTGACGCTGGATGGCAAAAATGTTTCGTGTGAAAAATAAGGGGAGGAAAAACGATGCAAAGAAGAACTTTTATCAAACAGAGTGTTTTATGGACGGCAGCTTGTGCTGCGGGTAGTCGTATGCCGTTATGGACGTTTACGGATGCGGCAGGTGTGAAGGCAAGTGTCGGTTTGCGTTCCGGCGAGTTATATGGATTGTTTCGCGATCCGCAATCAATTTACCGTCCGTTCGTGCGTTGGTGGTGGAACGGAGATAAGGTGGAGGCCGACGAGCTGAAGCGCGAGCTGCATATTTTGAAGGATGCCGGTATCGGTGGTGTGGAGATCAACCCGGTGAAGTTCCCCGGTAATGATACGGATGACTTGGGGAAGCGGTCTTTGTCTTGGTTGAGTGATGAGTGGATCGACATGCTGAAGGTGGCGTTTGACGAGGCAAAGTCGCTTGACATGACGTGCGACCTGATCGTCGGTTCTGGCTGGCCTTTCGGGGGCGAGTTCCTGGAGGGGGATGAGCGGGCGGATCTTGTGGTGAATTATTCCCGGAAGTTGACGGGGCCGATTGATTATGAGGTTTCGCGCGACGGACTGTTCAGTACGGCGGACCCTGCCATCAGTTCACCGTTCCTGGGCAGGAAGATGGAGTTGCTTTCCTTGCAGCTGGTGCCCGAGCCGTTCGGAAGCCTTGACCAGGCCATCGACTTGATGGGCAAGGAGGTTGACGGATCGTTCAAGTTCCGGGTGCCCGACGGCAAGTATGTTCTGTTTGCGCTTGTCAAGATACGGGGGTTCCTGGAGGTGATCAATGGGGCTCCGGGAGCGACCGGTCCAGTGTTGAACCATTACAACAAACCGGCCGTACAGAAATATCTGAACAATATGTCGGACAAGATCCAGCAGCGTCTGGGGCCGTTGTCGGGTCATATTCGGGCGTTGTTTACCGACAGCATGGAGCTGGAGGGGGCGAACTGGTCGTACGACATGGCGGATGAGTTCAAGCGGCGTCGCGGTTATGACGTGCAGCCTTACTTGCCGTTTATCCTTTTCAAGATGGGCAGCATGGGGAATGTGTTGACTTATGAGCCGAAAGTGAAGTTTACTCCGGAATTGGACGACACGATCCAGCGTGTACGGTATGATTTCGAATATACGAAGGCCGAATTGTTGCTCGAACGTTTTACAAAGACATATTTAGACTGGTGTAAGGGGTTGAATGTCAAATCGCGTGCACAAGCTTACGGTCGTGGGTTATTCCCGCTCGAAAATAGCTTGGATTATGATATTCCCGAATGCGAGTCCTGGACGATGACTTGGCTACGGCATCGCTTGGGTGAAGAAATGTCGGAAGAGGATTATCGTCGGGGTCGTGCCTACACAATGGTCAATAAGTATGTGTCATCTGCCGCCCATTTGCGTGGAAAACGCTTGGTGAGTTGTGAGGAGATGACGAACACTTATACCGTGTTCAATATGACATTGGAGTTGTTGAAGATCGGTGGCGACCAGACGGCTATCTCTGGTGTGACACATTCTATTTTCCACGGTTTCAACTATTCTCCAAAAGAAGCTCCGTTCCCCGGATGGATTCGTTATGGGGCTTATTATAACGAGAATAACAACTGGTGGCCGTATTTCAAGTATTATACAGCCTATAAAGGACGCTTGGCTTCTGTTTTGCAACATGGTTCCATGTATGCCGACATTGCCGTCCTGCATCCTGTGGCCGATATGTGGAGTACGTTGGGGATGCAGAACGAACCTTTCCCCTCGACCACCAACGTGATGTATAAGACATTGGTATGGGAAGCGATCCATAAAAACGGCAGCGGTTGCGATTATGTTTCCGAATCGATCATCCGGGATGCCGAGATGAAAGAGGGGTGCCTGTGCTATGGTCCACGTAGATATAAGACGCTTTTTCTGATCGAAGTGGAAAGTATGGAACCTGCTACCGCGCGTAAATTGTATGATTTTGTGGTCTCTGGCGGGCGTATCTTCTGCATTGAGGCTTATCCGCATAAATCTGTCGGCCTGAAGGATCATGACAAGCACGATAAGGAAGTGCAGGAATGGGTGGAAAAGATGAAGCAGATGGACGGACGTTTTATATTGCTTCATAAGCCGGAAAAAGACTTTGTTGGTTGGTATCAGGATGTTCAGAAAGAGTATGGGCTGACTCCGTATATGACGATCGAAAAACCTGATCCTTATCTGATGCAGAACCGTTATCAGGGGGATAACAGGGAAGAAATGTTCTTTTTCAGTTATGCGCATCGTTATAATTCGCATCAGACCCGTATTTCCTTCAGCAACGAAATTGTAAAAGGTCGTCAGGGGTGGGTGTGGGATCTGGAAACGGGCAAACGGTACCGGTTGCCGTTGGATGCTGCCAACAGTTTCCTGTTCGACTTCGGTCCGGCTGATTCTCTCTTGATCATGTTCGATAAACAGAAGAGAGGGAATGATTATAAGCCACTGCCCGCTTCTGGCGAGGGTTTAAAAGATCTTTCGTCCGACTGGGATGTTGAGTTCCGTCACAGCCGTGAGAATACAGTACAGAATACTCATTTCGACAAACTGAAGGATTTGAAGGATACGGACTATGTGAACTTTTGTGGAACGATTGTTTATAGAAAGAAAATCAATGTATCTTCACCTGCCGGAATGGTGCTTAACCTTGGGTTGGTGCATGGCGTGTCGGAAGTGTTCGTGAACGGGCAGAGTTGTGGTGTCAAATGGTATGGTCGCCGTATCCATCCGGTTGCGGCCAAGTTGAAACAGGGGGAGAATTCGGTTGAGGTACATGTAGTAACTGTTATGGGAAACTATATGAAGACGCTGAAGGATAATAAGATTGCTCAGGCGTGGACCCGTAGGCAGGATGTTGTGCAGTCGGCGGGATTGGTCGGACCGGTTACTGTTTATAGTATTGAAAGTTGAGAATTAAAAATTAAGAAATTAGGAATTTGAAGAGCTATGAATGTGATTAAAAAAATAATGATCCTGTGCTTACTGACGGGAATGGTGATTCCGGTGTGGGCAAAAGATTACCAGATGACTATGTTCGGGATCAAGTCGGATGGGACGACCATGAATACCCGTTCCATACAAAAGGCGATCGACTTTATTTCCGAGAGCGGGGGTGGACGTCTGGTGTTTACTGTCGGACGTTATCTGACCGGCAGTATTCATCTGAAGTCAAATGTGACGATCCATTTGGGAGAGGGGGCTGTGTTGGTCGGTTCCACTAATCCTTATGATTATGATATGGAACTGAATGCTTGGTATGGCTTGATCCTGGCGAACAAGCAGGATAATATCGGTATCACTGGCAAAGGGGTGATCGACGGTCGTGGACGTGAGCTTGCCAATAACTTTATCAACCAGGTTTATTCAGGGGTGATCAAGGATAAGTTGCAGTTGGGACGTGTTGCCAACCGTCCGAAGCTGGTTTATCTGCGTGAATGCAAGAACGTGGAGATAAAAGGAGTGACGATGATGAATCCGGCTTTCTGGACACAGACCTATGACCAGTGCGAGAATTTATTGATTGATGGGATCACGGTGCATAGCCGTGCTTACTGGAATAACGATGGGATGGACATTGTCGATTGCAACGGCGCGTTAATCCAGAACTGTTATGTAGATGCGACCGATGATGCAATCTGCTTGAAATCCCATAGTGCCGATGCCGTTTGCCAGCATATCGAGGTGCGCAATAATACTGCTTGTTCAAGCGCAAGCGGTATCAAGTTCGGAACGGCTTCGACGGGTGGCTTCAAGAACATAAAGATCATCAATAATACTGTATTCGACACGTTCCGTTCGGCCATAACGATCCAGGCGGTTGATGGCGGGCAGGTTGAAAATGTGGTAGTGGATAGCCTTCGTTCCATCAATACCGGAAATCCCATCTATTTGGTCGTGGGAGAACGCCGTGAGGGACGTCGCAGCCGAATGGACAACGTGCATATCTCGAATGTCTATGCCGAAGTTCCGGCGACAAAACCGGATGCCGGGTATGAATATGAGGGGCCGACGGAAGATAATCCGCGCAATGTCTCACCTTCCGGTATTGTCGGCTTGCAGGATAATATGATTACGAATGTTTCCATCGAGAATGTCGAGATCGTCTATC
Source organism: Parabacteroides sp. ASF519 (assembly GCF_000364265.2). NCBI lineage: Bacteria > Pseudomonadati > Bacteroidota > Bacteroidia > Bacteroidales > Tannerellaceae > Parabacteroides > Parabacteroides sp. ASF519. Next base: position 1,988,110 of record NZ_AQFV02000006.1, read on the forward strand.
CGGGTGGTGGCAATCCGTTGTATGCCAAAGTGGGTTTGAATGAATTGGACAAAGTACCGGAAATGCCGAAGGCCTACCCGGAGTTCTCTCAGCATAAGGAGTTGCCGGCCTGGGGATTCTATGTCCGTCATGCCAATAGGGTCGTTTTCAAGAATGTAAAGTTGACGGCTTTGAAGAAAGATTATCGTCCAGCCATTGTGTTGGATGATGTGCATAATGGTATCTTTTCTAAGATTAAAGTGAAAGAACCATCTGTTGGCAAAAAAGAAAAGATTTATGTTTATAAGTCGACAGAGATCAAGAAGTAAATAAAGCATACTTGTAAATTTGAACAAAGCGTAGCGAATCAGGAAACATCTTCGTTACGCTTTGTTTTTCTATGTCATCGAACCAACAATACCGGGTATGGACGTTATTCTACTGTCAATGTTAGTTTCTGTAAATCCTCGTCTGCGGATGAAGAGCCGACCATAATTGTAAAATCGCCGGGTTCGACCTCCCATACTTTACGGCTCGTATAAAATTTCAGGTCATCTGGGGTAATCGCAAACTCGATGTTCTTGGTTTCACCTGCTTTCAGAGATACGCGTTGGAATCCTTTCAATTCTTTGACAGGCCGAGTAACGGATGCATATTCATCCCGGATATATACTTGTACGATTTCTGTTCCGTTCATCTCCCCCGCGTTTGTTACATCGAAAGAAAGTGTTATCGACTCGTCTTTTTTGATTCTATTTTTCGAAAGAACGGGTTTCCCATATCGATAAGACGTATAACTTAATCCATATCCGAATGGGAAAAGATAACCGGTATGTGTCAGAGCGAACTGACGGGAATATTGGGAGGACTTGTGGTTGTAAATTGTCTGGACTTGTCCGACATTATAAGGAACTGTTACCGGTAGTTTACCGGAAGGATTCACATCGCCGAACAGCACTTCCGCAATAGCCTGTCCGCCCATCATGCCTGGTTCCCAGGCTTCGAGGATGGCCGACAGATGTTCGTTCGCCCAAACTACGCTTAACGGCCGACCGTTAAGCATTATCAGAACAGTTGGCTTCCCTGACGCGTAGATTTTTTCAAGTAACTCCTGTTGTAGTCCGGGGAAATCCAGATTATCCCGGTCACAGTTTTCGCCGCAGGTACGTCCTTTACTTTCATAACGTTGGGCGTTTTCACCGATCACGACAATGTTCAGATCTGCTTCCTTTGCCTTGTGTCCAGCTATTTCGATGTCTTCCGGCTGGATGTTTGTGATTACACCAGAGAAACATAGTGAATCGATAGCAGCATCCGGACAGGCGGCGCGAATGCCTTCATAAACTGTTATCACGTTATCGTCCGGTTGCGGCATTACCCAATCACCCAAAATTGTCTGGCTATCAGCATTGGGGCCTGTGATGAAAATCTTCTGATACACTCCTTTTTTTAGGGGAAGCAACCCGTCGTTTTTCAATAAGACGAGTGACTGCCGTGCTGCTTCCAAAGCTGTCTGTCGGTGCTTGGAGGGGGCAATCAGGGCACGAGTACCCGGAATGTCCACTACTGGATTTTCAAACAACCCTAACAGGAATTTCGCTTCTAATATTTTATGGACAGCCTTGTCAATCCGTACTTCCGAGATGTGACCGTCTCGTACGGCAGTCAGGATTGTTTCGAAAAACTTGTCACCTTGCATGTGCATATCGATACCGGCCTCTACCGAAACTCGAAAAGCCTCTTCTTCACTTGGCAGATAATGGTGCATGGAGTACATGCGCTCAATGTCCATCCAGTCGCTGACGATAAATCCCTTGAAACCTATCTCATCGCGAAGCAGATCATTCAGCAACCAATAATTACCGTGGCAAGGGATACCGTTCAACTCGTTATGAGCCGCCATCACAGTAAAAACGTTTGATTGGACCGCCGAGATGAAAGGTGGCAGGAAAACTTCGCGTAATTTTTGTTCCGACATATCCATCGGAGCAGCATTGATGCCTCCCATGGGTTCACCACCGCCTATCAGGTGCTTGGCACATGCTAGTACGCGTTCTGGTTCTACACCGTAACGGCCCTGTAAACCATAAATCAAACTTGTCCCCCTTTGGGTAACCAAATATGTATCTTCGCCGAACGTCTCCCCGATACGCCCCCAACGGGCATCGCGTGCCACATCCAGATTCGGATTGAAAGCCCAGTGCATACCGCTGGCACGCATTTCACAGGCAGTTTCCTGACCGCTTTTTTCTAATAGGTCGGGGTTGAAAGTCGATGCCATACCAATAGCGGTCGGATAGATTGTACAGCCAGCATGAAGCCCATTGCCGTGAATTGCGTCAACACCAATCAGAAGAGGTATTTTCAGCCGAGTTTGTCGGGCAACCTGCTGCAAGGCGTTCGCTTCTTCCACTGAGAGGACATGAAGGAAAGAGCCGATTTCGCCTTTCCGCACTTTGTCTATGATTGTCTGAAATTTTAGTCCGAATGCGTTGGAGTCGATATTTCCCATGTCATTGCTGTTTTGATCGGACTTTTTCTCGTTCTGTTTGACATGACCGGGACCTACGTACTGGCACATTTGTCCGATTTTTTCTTCTAGTGTCATCTCTTTCAGCAACAAGGCTGCACGTTTTGCAGGAGGAAGAGATGTGTCATGATAATTTTTTTCAATAGAAGCGGACATCAAGAAGAAACTTCCCGCAAATACTGCTCCACAAAACAGGGAGTGACTGACAAGCTTTGTATTCATGTTACTGAATTTTTTTATTTTCGTGATAAAGATAACTTTAGAAATATCCGTGTGTTTTCACATCTCCATATTTGAGAGCAATCTCAACCCGTTTAACAGTGAATATTTTATCTTTTTCAGACTGGAAGCCGATGCGGTTATATCCTTGCTTGAGAACTTTTTCTGGCAAGATAAAGGCATAATCTTTTTCTTTCCCTTCTAGGCCACGTTCTTTGTCGTACAAGTGAACGTAGGTTGGCATTTCTTTTTCAACCGTTTTCCCATTTACTGTCAGTTTGCAAGTTATCGGATGACTGGTACGGATGAATAGGATTACTTCTTCCGGATAGCCTTCTTCTACAGCGTCACCAATGTAAATATCTACATCTTTTTGTTCTCCATTCTTTATTTTTAGAGGGAGTGGGGAGTTGTGATTTATTTTATATTCATTACCAACGTTTGACAACATATAGATTTTATTACGTCCTTTCAATGTCTCCAGTGAACCTAATTCCTGAAGTAGCTCCGGCATCATGACTCGGCAAACTTGGTCGCCATCTTCTAAGTACAGTTTCCCATCATGTTCGGTATTAAACGCGCCGAAATAATAATTGAACAGGTAGATTCCGTCTGCCCCTTGTGAGAGAATGTGAGAACACATGCCCCTGTGCATACCGTGTGACCAAGGTTCTCGGGGACGGTATCCTCCATCGTCGATCGAGCTATAGAACGGAATATTGAGGTCTTCCCCTAATTCTTTTCGGAATTGGGCTACCGGCATGGCAGGGTCTCCTCTCCAATGAACACCTGTACTGATGAAGTCCAGTAGTCCGAGGCGAAGCCATTCACGTATATCCAGTCCTTTCATCATGTTTTGTTCGACCGTAGGCGCTACACGTGCAGAGAGCAGGATTTTTCTACCTTGTTTAATCGAAGTTTCATCCACTTTTTGTCGGATATCTTTTACTAATTGTGTCATAAGTGGTGCGTTCTGAGGTCCGGTTCCTGATTTGAAGTAAACGATAAAACGCATGAAGTCGAGATCATATCCGTCGATTATATCGCTATAGTTTTCCAATTGTTCCGTAATAATTGCTAGTTTACGATCACGTACTTCTTTTATTGTGAAGTCGAGAGCTCCAGCACTGTTGTAACCTTGTGTTGTGTCGTTCAGCCAGTATTCCGGATGTTGAATCCAGAAATCGGTGTATAAGATAGGGCAATGTGTTGTCGTATCATTGAAATGAAGGTCGTTCATTCGGTAAGTAATAAATGTTTCCATTCCTTTTGCCTTGGCTCTTCTTAGGGTGTGGTCAATAATATCTGTACCTTCTTTTTCCAAAGCCAGGTGATTCAGATAGTATTGGCGGAAAGAGTTATATTGAGCCGTGTCACAACCGCAATCCAACGTTCCGTTTAGATCGTCTCCCATTACGTGCCCATATTTGGATCGGGTATAGAAGAAATCGCTACCAGAACACATCATATAGGTTGTGACCTGTGAGTTTGCTACCATGTCAACACTGGAGTCCAGATCGGCGAGCGTAAGTGGACGGTATTTGAACCAACGGTTTCCTAAAAGATCTGAACCATCATTGTTGTGGATAATTCGAAATGTCCGTTCTGATGTTTTTTTTACATCGGGTGTACAGGCAAAGAATACTTGTACACAGAAAAGAATTGAGAGATAGTTAATTATAAGTGATTTCATATGATATGTAATTAATTTTTCAGTGAATATGCTTTTTCATCTTCCGTAAACAGCCTTTTCTTATTAGGGCTCGATGCCATCTGGAAGACAAGTTCGCCTCCGTTCATGATGTCTTGGTGGGTGATATACGCCTTTTTGTAAGGTTTACCGTTCAGGGTGACAGATTTGATGTAACGGTTCTTGTCGTTGACTTTATCCGCTCTGATTGTAAATGCTTTTCCGTTTTCCAGGTTTACCTTCATATAAGAGAGGTAAGGAGCTCCAATGACATACTGGTCGGTTCCTGGACATACCGGATAGAATCCCATAGCCGAGAAGATGTACCAAGCGGACATCTGACCGCAGTCGTCGTTGCCGCATAAGCCGTCGATATTGTTGCGGTACATACGGTTCATGATCTCACGAATCCAGTATTGTGCCTTCCACGGTTCGGTAGTCCAACTATATAAATAAGGAATGTGGTGACTTGGTTCGTTGCCGTGAACATAAGTGCCGAGTAGACCTTCGCGTGTCACATCTTCAGTTTTGGAAAAAAACTTATCCGGTAGATGCATGGTGAACAAGGAGTCCAGTTTCTTGATAAAGCAGTGGTTACCTCCCATCAACCGGATCAGATCGGACGGAGCCTGCGGAACATAGAAAGAATAGTTCCAGGCATTTCCCTCGATAAAACCTTGTCCGTGTGTGCTGAGTAGGTCGATATTCTCCTTCCAGCTACCGTCTTTGTATCGTGGACAAGCGAAACCAAGACTGGGTTTAAACACGTTCTGGTAGGAGAGGGCACGTTTCTTGTAAGTATTGGCAATCTGTTTGTCTCCTAATAAGAGAGCTGTATGATAGATCGTCCAGTCTTCATATGCATTCTCCAACGTGATGGAGGCGGAAGTGGAGGATTTGTCGAAAGGAACATATCCTAATTGTTTATATTCATCCGTGTGATCATAATACGGGATGTTTGAACTGCTGACCATCGCCTTGATTGCCTCTTGTTTGTTGATCGGTAAACCTTTGGTGATGGCGTCGGCTAGGACTGAAACTGAGTGATAACCGATCATACACCAGTTTTCGTTTCCCATGTGCGACCAGACTGGAAGCAGGTGATGCACACTTTGGTTGTAATGGGTGAGCATCGATTTCACAAGGTCCGTGCTGACATCTCGTTTGATGATGTTGAATAATGGATGCAAAGCTCGGTATGTGTCCCAGACTGAAAATACGGTGTAGTTTGTAAAGCCTTCAGCCTGGTGTATATTGTGGTCGATCCCTCGGTATTTTCCGTCGACATCCATATAAATAGACGGGTTGATCATCGTATGGTACAAAGAGGTATAAAGCATGGCTAGCTGGTCGTTACTGCCCTTCGCATCAATGATGGACAGTGCGTTTTCCCATTTTTCGTTCGTTTCCTGGTGGATCGTATCAAATGATTTACCGCTAACCTCTGCTTGCAGGTTCTTTACGGCTCCGTCTGTTCCGACAGCCGAAAGTGCCACTTTGATTTCAAGTGGGGTATTTCCTTCTTTGAACTCGAAATAAGAAACAACTTTGCGTCCGCCGATTTCGGGAAAGTTTTCTGCTGTCTTGAAACGTCGGAAACCACCTGGGTAGTTGACCTTTTCCCGATCTATATATCCGTAATGGATGATCGGCTGGGAGAACGAGATTGCAAAATAGGTATAGTTTACACGGCTCCATCCATTAGTGATGCGGTAACCGGTAACCAATGTGTCGTTTTCGACCCGTAGATTCGCCCACAATACCTTACCGTCGTAATTGTAGATACCGTGATTGAGGTCGAGTATCAGTTGCTTCTTTTGATCGGTTGGATAGGTGTATTTATGAATACCGGTCCGTTCGGTTGCCGTCAGTTGCACTTTGATCTGGTTGTCAACCAGTAACACTTCGTAGTAGCCCGGACGGGATATTTCGGTATCATGGCTGAATCGGGAACGATAGCCGCTGTCCGGATTATCGGCCGTACCGGGATTGATCTGCAATTTCCCGGTGAAAGGCATCAACAGGATATCGCCGAGGTCGGAATGTCCTGTTCCACTGAAATGCGTATGGCTGAAGCCGACGATGGAACTGTCCTTATGTTGGTAGCCTGCACAGTATTCATACACGCGAGGTTGATAGACACCGTTGATGTTGTGAGGAATGGTATCGGTATCAGGACTTACTTGTACGATGCCGAATGGGGCGCAGGCACCAGGAAATGTATGTCCCATCCCGTTTGTTCCGATGATCGGGTTTACCAGATCGGTCTTTTGCGCCATAACCGGCATAGTCATGCAGGTAAGAGCGATAATCAGTGATTTCATTTGTTTTTGCATATGTGTTTTTCTTATTTTCTGGAATATTCAAAAATAAGCAAAGTCGCAAATATGTAAATGTATTTTTTGTCAGATTTATTTAGATATTTGGCTAAATGGCGGAAAACTATAACATATCTGTGAATCGACTCATAATATATGATTTAGTTTAGCTGGTATAAGAATAGGGAAATAATGCTGATTTTGCAGAAGCTGTTTTTGCTGAGAATCCCGAGTTGCCGGTGGTACGTGGAGATATGTCTGACAGTTGGGTACATGGCGTAATGTCTAATCCGCAGGCAACCCGGACTGCAAGAAGAGTACGTCCCCTGATGCCTTTGCTGGAAACTTTGCATACACAGGAAAAGGAATGGGGAATCATGCCTTACGAAATTGATGAAGACTTGGCTTATATATATGATAAAAGCCTGATGTACGGCGAACATACCTGGGGACTTGCCAACCAGCATTTTGTTCCCGGCTTAACCGGCAAAGACTGGTATAAGATGTATGTTACCGGTTTGGACCCTGCGTATGCCCGGATGAAAGAGTCATGGAAAGAACATATCGGGTATATTGAAGATGCTGAGCAGGCTTTGCGGCCGGAACTGGAGAATGAACTTGCTACGTTGACAGAGAATGTTGCTCAGGAAGGTTTCCGTTTCGTTGTATACAATCCGCTTCCATGGGAACGTGGAGGGATGGTGAATTTTGTATTACCGTCACAAGGTTCTATCAAAGAGGCTTATGTGAAAGAAGTGGGGACCGGTCGTATCTATGACCTGAAAGTGTATGGTGCCGATTCAAAACGCCTGGGTACTTTCTTCGCCGAAGGTATACCGGCAAATGGCTATAAGACATATATCCTGACAGATGAGTCACCTGCCCAAGTCGAAAACTCATTAAAAGGGGAAGAACAGGCTAATTATATAGAGAACAAATGGTACAAAGTCTCATTTGACAAAAAGAAAGGATGCATCAGGAGTATCTGGGATAAGACAAACAAGCGGGAATTAGTGGATGACCAGTCTGAAAATGGTTTTGGCTCTTATGTGTATGAAAGATACGACAAAGAGCAATCATACCGCTATCTGAAAGAATATATATATGACAAATACAAAAATTCTCATTATCAGATAACAGGTAAAAGTACCTATTTGGATGAACGGACAAAAGGCATACATGAATCTCCCCGGGATATGGAATTTCATGTGGAGTACCATAAGTCATCCATCCGTGGCGTGTTAACTCCTTCTGCATTTGTCGGAGAGGAAAAACATACGGCTGGCCTGACCGTGACGCTTTACGAGAATATGCCTTGTATAGATGTGAAACTTTCCGTAATCAATAAGCCGGCAACGGAAGAACCTGAAGCCGGATGGATTGCATTGCCGTTTAAAACAAAATCTCCGGAATATCGGGTTGGACGTATCGGTTCGGTTGTCGATCCGGCCAAAGATTTGATAGAAGGCAGCCAGTTTAATTATATCTGGTCCAATTCGGGAATAATGATAAAAGATGAGGAGTATTCCGTTGGTGTTTGCCCGATAGATGCACCTGCATTTGTTTTGGGCGATTTGGATTTTATGCATTATGCCGATACCTATGAAAATCCCCGGTCGCATGTGTACTTCAACTTGTTTAATAATCGTTGGAATACAAACTTTGCTTCTTTTTGGAATGGCAACCTGACTTCGGAAGTCCGTCTATGGGTGAACCCGAAGAATGCAGATGATGAGTCCGGTTTAATAACTCCCGCATGGGAAACCCGTCTGCCTTTGCAGGTCGGAATCGCCACCTGTCCTGCCGGTAAATTGCCGATAATGAACGAAGGCGTGAAAATATCCCGTAAAGGAGTACTGTTAACGGCTTATGGCAATAATCCTGACGGTGGTGGCAAATTATTGCGTGTATGGGAACAAAGCGGTGAAAGTGGTCTCTGTGAAATCTCTTTGCCGGTAAAGAGAGATGGAGTGGCACAACCTGTGAATTTGAGAGGCGTTCCCAATGGAAATCCAGTCAAGATACAAAATGGTGTATTTAAACATAGAATTGAGCAAGTTTGAACCTGCCAGTTATTTGATCTATTAATTAAACTACCGTATCGGGAGAAATGGGATATTTTCAAGTGTGACATCAGTAAGCAATAATAATCCACTGATTTAGCAGTTATTTGCTATTTTTTAATAGAGATAGCAACTTTTATATTTGCGTTGTTAAATCTGTACATAAAGTATATACCAATGAAAATAAAGAGAACAACATTAACAGTAGCATTAGTCGTCCTATGTTTTTTCGCAGAAGCGAAGGTCAAACCTGTCGTACATTATAATTTCGGTAAATCGGGAAATGTGACCTATGCGGTGGCTCCCGATAAATTAAAACCGGTAACCGGAACGGGAGAGCTAACCGCTTTAGGCCGTCCTGTTTTCTATGCCGATGCTCCCGGTAACAAAAAAATGAAGGGAGAAGGAGGTCTTTTATTCAATGGTGACGGGGATGGTTACAGATTGGCGAATCCATTTGGAACACCTGCGGAGAATCAAATGCTGGAAGTGTGGGTGAAGCCGCGTCATAATAGGCAAAGAGAGCAGAAGAAGCATTCGTCCCAGGTTGTTGTGGCTAATGGTAACGGAAAAGAAGGATATGTAATTGTCCGAAAAGGAGATAAATGGCAATTAATCTCCGGAAGTTCCGGTGTTGTGACTATCGGCGAGGTTGCCGAAGATGTATGGACCCATCTGGCAATGGTAGTGGATGGCGAGAAAGGTTCCGTATGGCTGAACGGAAAGAAGACCGGTATCTTTAATCCTACCAAGGCGATTGCTTCCAACTTCTCGATTGCTGTATCTGAAGAAGGAAAGGAGGCATTCTATGGTGAAATATATGAGGTCAGATATAGTACGTTTACCGCAGGGAAGTTTGACCCTGACTCTGATTTTTTATTGGATTACAAGAAGATAAAGGAACAAAGCAAACAGCGTCTGGCTGAGCGACAATCCCTGGTTCGCCAACTGGAACAAGAGGGGGCGGGTAAGGAAATCGTATCGGAATTGCCGAATCTCCGCCAACAAAAAGATTGGTTGATTGAACCCGTAGAAAGCCAATGCCGTAGGTACGTGCAGAAGTCGGACGATGGAGTGACTTCGATGTTTCAACTGAACAACGGACTGATTTCCCGTACTTTTTATGTCGGTGAGAACCTGGCTTGTGTGGGGTATAAGAATCATTCCAACGAAGCGGAGTATCTTCGGGCCGTAAAACCCGAAGCCCGTGTATGTATCGACAGTGTATGGTATGAAGTCGGAGGGCTGAAAGAACAGCCGGAGTTATCCTATTTACTGGATAGCTGGTATCCGCAACTGGAAGCATCCGACCTGGCATTTACATTGGAAAAGGTGGAAACAGGAATGCCGCTGGAACGTTACCCATGGACCCGGAAGTTTAATGCTGTTTCTACCGATTGGCCCGCCAAAGGGTTGCGTATGGAAATGACATTTGTCCCGACAGGGAACATGCCCGCCGTAAAGGATGTAAAAGTGAAAGTCATTTATGAGATTTATCAGGGTTTGCCGGTTATGGCAAAATGGATTGAAGTTATCAACGAAAATGATACGAATATAGTGCTGAATGATATGGAATGCGAGGTATTGGCTGTTAATCAGGACCAGGTAAAACGCATCCATGTCGAAAGCGATTTCTCTTTTGCACTGGTGAATGCCGATATAGAAGGCAGTGCACTGATGCATTATGCCGGAACTCCCAAAATCTACCATGTCGGCAGTTCTACGACCAGATGGATGGTGGATAAGGAGTATAATACCTGGGCCAGCCACAATCAGGCGGAGGATAAGTTTTTAGGATTTCCTCATCATAATCTGTTGATAAGCACATTGCCGATGGGGCCCAATACCCGGATAGGCAAGGATAGCCCGTTCAAATCTTATATCACTTTCGAGTTGTTGCAGGATAGCGACGATCGTGAAAGGCAATCGTTGGGACATCGCCGGATGTATAAGAAACTGGCTCCCCAGACAACCGAATCGTTGATTGCGGGAGGTATTACCTCTCACGATGAGGAGAAACTGAAGTCTTTCATCGACCAGATGTCGGAATTGGGACTTGAACAGCTGGATATTCAGGCGTGGCCGGGTGTCAGCCATGATAATCTGGATTCTGCTTATGTGCAATTATGGCGTAGAGTCGCTTCTTATGCCAAAAAACGGGGTATTGTCATGGGTGGTTATGAGTTGCAGGTCGCTTCCCGCGGACGAGGAAAAGAGGTGGATTGCATCCATCCGGAGACGGGAAAACCGGGTAGTCTTTTCGGACAAAGTGTTTGTATTGCCAGCCAGTGGAAAGATACCTATTATCCGAAGATGTGGGAGTTCTTCGATAAGACGGGTTTTATGACTTACAATATGGATGGCCCGTATCATGGCGACCCTTGTGCTTCAACCGTCCACCTGCATCATGCCGGCTTGGAGGATTCACAGTGGCAATAGTGGAAAACGCAGGTGGAAGTGATCCATGAATTACAGCGCAGAGGCATGTATATACCTATTCCCGACTGGTATTTCCTGAACGGACAATGTTCGACAGGAATGGGATATCGTGAAGCGAGTGCTAACCTGACTCCGCAACAGCAGTTATTATTAGGACGTCAGTATATCTATGACGGAACCTGGCATAAGATACCGCCTATGGGGTGGATGACCTTGCAGTTAGTCGGTTTCTATACGAATGATCCGCGTGTCGGTCTGGAACCGTTATGCGAAAATCTGGACCGTTATGAGCAACAATTGATTCAGTTTCTGGGAAGTGGTTGCCATCTGACTATCCGTGGAAATCGTTTATACGATACCCCGGAGACAAAACAGTTGGTATCTAAATGGATTAACTGGTTTAAAGAGTACCGTGATATTCTTACGTCGGATATTATTCATGTCAGCCGACCGACCGGACGCGATTTGGATTGCATGATGCATGTAAATCCGTTTATCAAACACAAAGGGATGGTTATCGTCTTTAATCCGACCGACCGCGATATAACGAAAGAAATGCGTCTTCCGTTGTATTATACCGGATTGAAAGGAAAAGTAACGATTATAACCTCCGATGGCTCTAAAAAGAATTACCCGTTGGATCAGAACGGAAATTTACTTCTTCCGGTATCTGTAACAGCACAGGGTACTTCTTGGTTTTTAATAGAGGAGTAATGTAAATAGCCGAACAAACGAAATTAGGTCGGTTTGAACCTTAAAAATGTAAAAAAAGACTGTTGCATATAAATCTTACCGGAGTGGTAGGTGTATTTATTATAGAATGGTAATCTTATTGGGAGATAGTTGTTAGTCGATAAGTGGAATTTGTAAAATGCGTTTAAAGTAATAATCAGGTTTGATATGAATCTATACAAGTGTGTTTTTATATGTGCTCTTTGTCTTTTGTCGGGAGCTCATGTTGGTGTCATTGCACAACAAGCTTCATGGCTTCCGGAAGTAAAGAATGCGAATAAGCCTATTCGTTTACTGGAGTGTACATACAATGAAGCAGAGTTAAAGCAAAGTAAGGAGGTTAGTACGACCACCGATTGGGATGTCCGTACGGAACAGACTGCGGTGAAAGATGGTAAAACGTATACCTTCACCTTTACCGCCAAACAGGATATGAAAGATGCCGGAGTGGCCGTTGCTTTCGACCAATATGGCTGGACGAGCGATAATTACGTGATGATTCCCTCTTCCGTGTACAATGGAAACCGGCAGCGTATCGTCAACCGTGCGTATGCGACCGGACTGGATAATACCGATTACCGTCGGAAAGATCTGGCACTGACCTCTAACCCTATTCCTCAATTGTCCCCGGAATATGGTGCCGGTTCCCGCCTGGAAGTGAATATAAGTAATACGGCAACTCCGGCTATCACGATCCTGGACCGGGCAAAACAAAAGGGTATATTCCTGTTGACCGACCAGGGTATAGACTGGAATAACCAGGTGTTGGACCATGCCCTGATCGTGGAGGAAACTCCCGACAGAAGTGTGGCTTCATTTATCATCAGTGCTCCGGGGGTACGTGAACGGAAGCCTGAATTTATCGGTTTCAGCAAAAGTCCCGACCGGGGCGTACAGGTAAAGAAAGGCGATCAGATCGTTATCCGGGTAACGGAAGTGACTTTCCCTTGTAAAGATGTACCTGAACTGCTGGCCCGTTTCATGAAAGACCGTAAGTCGCATGCGGGCGGAGAAGCGCCCCGCAACCTGATGCCGATGAGTGAAGTGTTGACCCGTATGGTGAAAAATATCGATGACCGTTACTATATCGGCGACCAGTGGCAATACTATTGCCCGGAAAATGCCAATTGGATGTCGTACGGTTGGATAGGCGGCCTGATGAATACGTATCCGATGCTGGCTTTGGGTGATGCGGAACATCTGCAAAAAGTAAAGAACACATTCGATTTCGCCTTGCCGCGTGCCAAAGGGAAAAGCGGATATTATTATGATGTGCTGGGAGCAGACGGAAAGCCTTTTTCCCGGGATGCCGCCGCCAATCATCCGGGAGTCGGACTGACCCGTAAGAACGGGGATATCCTGTATTGGATGGTTAAGCAGTTTATGTTGCTGAAAGAACAGGAAAAAGCCAATGCTATCGACCCAGAATGGGAAACCAATGTACGGCTTCTGGCGGATGCCTTCGTCAATACCTGGAAGAAACATGGGACATGGGAAATTACCTGGACGTAGAATCCGGCGATATCGCTGTTTACAATACGACCAGTGGGGCCATGGCGGTGGCCGGCCTGGCATTGGCCTCCGGCTATTATAATAATCCGGATTATCTGAAGGTCGCTTGTGAAGCGGCAAAAGATTACTATGATAGTTTCGCATTGGTCGGTTTTACTTCCGGTGGTTGCGGTGATATCCTGCAAAATGCGGATTCGGAGACGGCAGTTGCTTTGATGACTTCCTTGATGACATTGTATGAAGTAACCGGTAAGGAACAATATCTGAAACAGTCGGCCGACCTGGCAAACCTGTGTGCCACCTGGACTGTCTCTTTCCCTTACCGCTTGCCGGAGAATACTCCCCTGGCAAAGTTGGGGGCAAACCTGACCGGAGCCGTATGGGCCAGTACGCAGAATAAGCATGGTGCTCCCGGTTTCTGTACCCAGTCCGGCGATGCCTTGTTCAAATTGTATCGCTCGACCGGCGATGCCTCGTATGCCGAACTGTTGCGTGATGTCATCCATGCGCATGCCGAAGGTATCCAGCCGAATGGAAAGATTACGGAACGTCTGACCTATTGCGATGCCGACAGCCGGGGTTCACGTGGCGACGGCGGACAGACGGGTTGGAACGAGACGAACGGTGCCCTGATGGCGTTGGAAATCCCCGGTATTTATGTGCGTACCGACCTCGGTTCGTTGTACATCTTCGACCATGTGGAAGCGAAAATAGTAAAGCAAAACAACAAGCAGACGGTTCTTCAAATTACAAATCCTACTGCCTATGACGCCACCGTAACAATCTTTGCCGAGAATGCGGAACAGGCTTCCCGCCCTCTGGGTGATAACGCTTTCCTGCAATGGAAAGACAAGGTGACGGTAAAGGCCGGTAAAACGGTAAACTATAAAATGAAAACAAATTAATATGATACCTTATATGGATAATATGTGTAAGAAATGTCTCTCTCTCCTGGCTGTATCCTTGACGCTTTTCGGTTGTACGACCGAAAAGACATGGGATTTTCAGACCGATTATTTCAGTATCGGCATTAACGACAAGGGGTATATCACGAGTATGAAGAATACGACTGTCTCCCCGAACCGCGAGTTCAGTCCTGCCGACAAACCCTCTCCGTTGTTGTCGCTCTATGATAGTGAAAAGAAAGTGTATTATACGCCCCAAAAGGCCGTTTATAATGCAGAGGCTGATTGCTTTACCCTCGAATACCCGAACGGTTCGGTAGCAACGATAACCCTGCAACCGGCCGATAAATATTTCAAACTGACCCTGAACAGCCTCGAACCCCGGAATGGCATCGACTGCATCCAATGGGGTTCCTATTATACCAATATCGACAACCTGTTGGGCGAAATCATCGGAGTGGCCCGCGATACCAGCGATGTAGTCAATTACAGCATCGGTATGCTTGCCCTCAACGACAATACCATTGGCGGTACCGCCGATATAGAAGGGGATGCGGCTCCATTCCAATATATCATTCACACGCCCGACGCGAAACGTTTCCCGTTGCCGGATAGCCTGCATGAAGGACAGGTGTTTACACTGGGCGGAAACGGTATCAGCGACGTCGCTTTCTATGCCAATAAAGAACCTTATTACCGCATCATGTACGGAAATGCCGCGATGGTCGATAGTCTGGGACGTATCTTTTTGAATTATCAGTCGCGCGACCGTACGAAAAGCCGTCAGGTTCATTATTCCCTGATACCCAATATGCCGGCCAATATTCCGAACCATATCGATGTGGAGCCGATTCCGGGAGTCGATTTTATCGGTTCTTCCATCGCCTTGTGGGGAAGTCCCGACAGCACGGCTTTGATGGACGTGATACAGGATATCGTCCTGTCCGAAGGATTGCCTCATCCGACTGTCAATGGGAAATGGATTAAAGACCCAGCTGCCTATTCGCCCGATGTTATGACCAGCGGAAACCAGTACGACAGCATCATTTCCTATACCGCCAAACTCGGTTTCCCGGCTATCCATGCCTACGACCAGGGCTTCTTGCGTCCCGACCGTGCCAATGAAGGTTATCTGGACGGCAGGAACCAGGAAAAGAAACCTTTCCGCTTTCACTCTGGTAACAAATCCCACCGTGAATTTGCCGACATGGCGGCCGCGAAAGGCATCATGCTGGGACGTGTCAATATAACGAATTCACTGGCACCGGGCACGAAGGATGCCAGCCCTGTCCCGAGCGATAGCCTGTGTTATCAGCAGAAACGCATCTTGATGAAAGACCTTTCTCCCGAAGATACCGTTATCATTGTGGACGATCCTACCTATCTGGAAGAAATAGCCAGCTGGGAAGGACATTGTGAAAATCTGAACATGGTAAAGATCGGCGGCGAACTGATTCATTACCTGGGTGTCTCCGAAACGGCCCTTATACCCTGAAGAATGTGACCAGAGGCTATTGGGGAACCAAGCCAACCGCACATAAGGCAAATGATACCGTCTATAAATTGCAGGTAACCATCAATTACGGTTACGAAGGTATCATCCCGAATCTGGCCCTCCAGGACAAGATCGCCGAATATTATGCCGATGTATCCCATCTGTGCGGTTTGACCCTTTACGACTTCGACGGGCAGGAATTCCTGTTCAATAACGGTCACGGTTACTATTCCGCCAAACGTTTCTTCCGGAAAATGTTCGGTCGGGCGAAAGAGTTGGGAGTCCCTTATATCCGTTTCTCCGGCGCTACCCTGTCGGAAGGTTCGTGGCATTACCAGAGTGTATGGAATGTCGGTGGCGGACGTAACCTCTATGACATCGATACCCGCGAGTGGGGTAGTGCCACCAGCCAGGGAAAAGACTTGCGCGATGTCACTTATTCCAATTATTACCCGGTCTCTTTCGGTGGAAACTTTGCCATTAAAGATACCTCTACCGTTGAGCAGTATGAGCATGTACAGGCAATCTCGGTCGGTTACGGGGCCACTTACTTCTTGGCGATCAACCAGAAAGACGTGGAAAGTTGTCCGCAGAAAGATCAGATATTTGCTGCGATCCGCACCTGGGAAGATGCCCGCCATGCCAACGCTTTCCCTCGTGCGATAAAGAAACTCCTGCGCGACCCGTCCTATGATTGGCGGCTGGAAGCAGGCGCAGACGGTAACAGTTGGACGCTTCATCGGCTTGTCGATGGAAAAAGTGTGGAAACCTTTGATCTGAAACGGGCGAAGGGTTATTAAAATAGCACAGTAGTGCCACTAAGGATAGCATTA
This sequence comes from Parabacteroides sp. ASF519, assembly GCF_000364265.2. NCBI lineage: Bacteria > Pseudomonadati > Bacteroidota > Bacteroidia > Bacteroidales > Tannerellaceae > Parabacteroides > Parabacteroides sp. ASF519. The sequence continues at coordinate 2,004,825 of NZ_AQFV02000006.1, forward strand.
TAGTGTTACATATAGTAGCTCTATAGTGCTATGCATAGTGGCACTATTGTGTTATTTGTCGTTTGAATCTTGAATCTTTTTAAATAATAATCTATGTATATTTCTTCATCATCTTTTAGCTATCGTCTGTTAAGCGGCTTGCTTTTCTGCCTGCTGATTGCCTGCCGGAATGAGGCAGACAGTAATAATCAATATGTAAATAAATGGATTGGGACCGGTTTGGAAGGAAGGGTGGCTCCTGTAGCGTCTGTTCCGTTCGGGATGATGCAGATAGGAGCGGATACGCGTCCGTATGGTGCCGGCTATCATTATGACGATCCCTCTATCCTGGGCTTCAGCCATCTGCATAAAAGTGGCGGAGGATGTGCCGATTTTCTGGATATCTTATTTATGCCCTTACCTTTGAATAGCGGTATGGCGGACGAAGAACTTTATTCAAAACAGTATCAGGCGGTATTATCCCATAAAGACGAGAAGGCCGAACCCGGATATTATTCTGTCGGTTTATATGATAAACAATTGACGGTTGAACTGACGGCTTCCCGGCGCTGTGGCCTACAGCGGTATACGTATGCCTCTGAAGGTGAGATACCGGTGATTGTCGATTTAAAATATGGCTCGGAAAGTGCTTGTACCATACAAAGCGAGCATGATGTCGATACGGTGTATGCGTCGGCTTTTGAATGGGTTGATCCGTATACCGTTCGTGGATATCGTTGCTCGAACGGGTGGACGCCGGGGCAACAGGTTTATTTTTATTCCACCTTTTCTTCCCCTATTAAAGAGTGCGTTTTATATGTCGACGACCGGCGATTGGAAGGGATGACTTCGGCGGAAGGAACGAACATAAAGGCTTTATTGACTTTTGAGAGTAATACGGGCGAATTGGAGGTCCGGACGGCACTCTCTTCGGTGGATACACAGGGAGCTGCCAAGAATCTTTGGGCAGAGACAAAAAATAAAACATTTGATGCCATCCGCGAAGAGGCCGCCGGCAAGTGGCACGATGTGTTAGGGCAGATAGAAATCGAAACGACAGACCGTAAGAAGAAAGAACTGTTTTATACTTCTTTACACAATGTGATGCTGTATCCGTTTTTATTTTCTGATGTGGATCATTGTTTCAGGGGACCGGATTGGCAGGTTCATCAGACGGACGGGTTCGATTATTACGGGGGAGTCATCGGTTTTTGGGATACGTTCCGGGCGGCCTGCCCGCTTCTTTCGGTGCTTCATCCGGAGGTGGCCGAAGACTATGTAAAAACATTGCTGGAACATTACAAGTATGCCGGTCAATTGCCTATCTGGACGTTGTGGGGCATTGAGAATTATCAAATGACCGGAATACATTCGCTTCCCGTAATTACCAACGCTTATTTGAACGGTATTATCGGTTTCGATACGGAACTGGCTTTCAAAGCAATGACCGAATCGGCGATGAAGGATACGTGCGGGTATTCGATGGGCTATTTCGTCGGATTGGAAAATTATAGGAAATACGGTTACGTACCTTGTGATATGGAAATGGAATCGGTGGCCCGCACGCTCGAATATGCTTTCGACGATAGGGCGCTGGCACGTTTTGCCGAACAGATAGGAAAAAGCGAAGAGGCTGCTTATTTCAATGAACAGTCTTTCAATTATAAAAATGTATTTGATGCTGATATTTGCTTTGTCAGGGGAAAGACAAAAGAGGGTAAATGGCGTACACCTTTTGCTCCGTTGGCCTCTTCGCACCGTAAGGATGATTATTGCGAGGGGAATGCCTGGCAGTGGTCTTTCTTTGTTCCTCACGATGTGGAAGGGTTGGCGGCTTTGATGGGCGGAAAGGAACGGTTGGCTGCCCGCCTGGATTCGCTTTTCACGATGTCTTCTGCATTGGAGGGCGACGATGTATCCGGTGATATCTCCGGCCTGATCGGACAATATGCCCATGGCAACGAACCCGGTCATCATACGATTTATATGTATAATAAAGTGGGGCAGCCATATAAAACCCAGAAGTATGTCAATCAGGTACTGACAACCTTGTATAATAATACGCCGGATGGCATATGCGGGAATGAAGATACGGGGCAGATGAGTGCCTGGTATGTCTTTAGTGCTTTAGGTTTATATCCGATGGACCCGGTTTCCGGCCAATATGAGTTGGGGGCTCCTTTGTTTGAATATGCAAAGATCAAATTGCCTTCGGGTGCGGATTTTATTATAAAGGCCAGGAATCTATCCGATAGCAATATCTATGTCGATAAAGTCTTTTTGAACGGGGAGGAATTGAAGCGAACCTATATTACTTTCGAAGAAGTATTACAGGGAGGAGAACTGGTATTCGAAATGAAGGGAGAAGATACGTTATAGATGTTGTTGTGTGTACAATAAATGTATGTGTTTTTATTGCTTATATAATTGATAGTCTGTATATTTGCAGTAGTAGATGTTTGAAAAACATAATAATAAGATGTAATTTATACAAGAAGTATGAAAAGTTTGTTGCTAACCTTTCTGATTGCACCGTTATTGATCGGTTGCCAGGATACTCATCCGATAAAGGCAAAGATTGCCCAGTCTCCGAAAACCTTTTGTAACCCGGTCAACCTCAACTACCGGTTTATGAAAATAGATGGAGGTGAGGGGATTCGCGAAGCTGCCGACCCTGTTGTGGTGTCGTTTAAAGACAAATATTACCTGTTTGCCTCTAAGTCGTCCGGCTACTGGTATTCCGAGGATTTTACGGATTGGAAACATGTCTTCATCACCGATTCCGTGTTGCCGATAGAAGATTATGCACCGGGGCTTTTTATACATAAAGACCATCTCTATTATGTCGGTTCTACACATGGAAAAGGCATGCTGTACCGTTCGGCTGCACCGGAAACGGGCGAGTGGGAACCGGTGAAGGAAATCTGGTCTTACTGGGACCCTGCTTTTTATGTGGAAGGGGATAATCTCTATATGTACTACGGCTGTTCGCCCGTAGACCCTATCTATGCACAGGTTTTGGACCTGAACACCCTGGAGGCCCGGACAGAAGTGATTACCTGTTTCAACAGTAATAAAGAAGAATATGGCTGGGAACGGACAGGCGAGCACAACGAATTGCCCGCCGCCCTTATATCGAAGGAGCCTGGATGACGGCTCATCAGGGGAAATATTATTTACAATATGCCGCTCCCGGAACCGAATGGAAATCGTATGCCGACGGAACGTATGTCAGCGACTCTCCCTCGGGTCCTTTTACCTATATGGAAAACAGTCCGGTCTCTTATAAGCCGACAGGCTTTATCGGGGGAGCCGGACATGGCTGTATGTTTACCGTAGGCAGCGAAAATTACTGGAAGGCGGCGACCAATTCCATTTCCGTCCGGCATATGTTCGAACGGCGCGTCTCTTTCTATCCTGCGGGTTTCGATAAAGACGGCTATCTCTATACGGATACTTATCTCGGCGACTATCCGATGTTTTTACCTACGGAAAAAAGACAGGCTTCCGATAGTTTCCAGCCGGGCTGGATGCTGCTTTCTTACGGTAAGACGGTTACGGCTTCCTCTACGTTGGATGGTTTTCCGGCAGAGAACATCGTGGATGAGGATTCGCGTACGGCCTGGGTTGCCGCTACCAACAACGATACGGAATGGTTGCAGGTGGATTTGCAACATCTTTCGTCTGTCAATGCCATTCAGGTCAATTTCGATGAATATGGGGCCAAACAGAAGGGCTTCGTTCCGGGTGTTTACCAGAGTTATGTGATTTATGCCTCGGTGAATGGGGAGGACTGGTATCCGGTAGTGGATTACAGCACGAAAAAGACGGATACCCCGCACGATTATATCGAGTTTGAAGAACCGTTCAAAGCGCGCTATATCAAACTACAGAATAAAGAATATACCGTATCGTCCAACCTCTCGGTCCGCGATTTGAGGATATTCGGAAACGGTTTGGGTAGCAAACCCCGTCCGGTGAATGGCTTTACGGTTAAGCGGAATGAAGAAGACCCGTGTATAGTCAGCCTGGCCTGGAACGAAGTGCCGCATGCCCAGGGGTATATTGTCCGTTATGGCATTGCCGAAGACAAGTTGTATAGTAATTTCCAGGTGATGGGAGAGACCTCGCTGGAGATCGGCAGCCTGAATAAAGGTGTTACTTATTATTTCACGATAGATACTTATAACGAAAACGGTATTACCCGGACCGAACAGGTGGAGGTCTGCCGTTAATCCATTTAAGAAACAATAGATCAGAGAAATGAAAAGATTGATTTTTACAGTGATGTTATTACTCCCCTGCCTTTGGCTGGGTGCCCAGTCACAGCGGGAGAGAGAGTTGTTGAATCAGGATTGGCTTTTTGCTAAAGGGCATGCGGCTAATCCGGAGAAGGATTTTAATTACGGGCAGGCATTGTCGTTCTCTAAGATTGCCTTTTTGCAGGAGTCGACTATGCTGGATGCAGACCAGGAATCACGTTTGGCTATTCCTCATACGCAACGGTTTGACGACAGCAAGTGGGAGAAGATCTCTTTGCCTCATGACTGGGGGATGGCTTTGGGATATAGCCAAGAGCAATTCAAGATGAAAGGATACCGTAAGTTGGGCGGACGTGCACCCGAAAACAGTGTGGGCTGGTATCGGAAACGGTTTACTCCCGAGTTGGTAAAAGGGAATCGGTATACGCTGGAGTTTGAGGGTATCTTCCGTGATGCACAGGTATGGATGAACGGTGTCTATTTAGGACGCGGTGAGAGCGGTTATGTGCCTTTGGTCTTCGATGTAACGGAATGCCTGAATTATGAAAAGGATGCGGAAAATGTGATTTCCGTCCGTGTAGATGCGACTCATTCCGAATTATGGTCGTATGAAGGTGCCGGTATCTATCGGAATGTATGGTTGACCCGCACGGCTCCCGTGCATATCCCGCAATGGGGGACGTTTGTCACCAGCGAAGTGGATTTGCAAAAGAAGGAAGCCCGTGTGAAGGCACAGATAGAAGTGACGAACCAAAGTGGTAAATCGGTCGATCTTATTGTGCAAAACAGTATAATCGACTGTCAAGGGAAAGAAGTAAACAAGTCTGGTACAACCCTTACCTTACCCTCGTTGGAAACGAAAGAGGTGGAAACATACATGGATGTACGGCAGGTTGACTTATGGTCGTTGAAGACTCCGACGCTTTATACGTTGCATACTGATATTTTGTTGGATGGGGCAGTTGTCGATAGCTACGATACCTCTTTCGGTATCCGTGACATCCGTTTCGATGCCAACGAAGGTTTCTTCCTCAATGGCGAACGAGTACAGATTCAGGGGGTATGCTGCCACCAAGACCATGCCGGTGTGGGGATTGCTGTTCCGGACCAGCTGAATGCGTGGCGAATCGCCCGTCTGAAAGAGTATGGAGTAAATGCATACCGCGCCTCCCATAATCCTCCGACGGAATCTGTCTTGAATGCTTGCGACACGCTGGGTATGCTGGTCATGGATGAACTGCGTGTATTGAGCTCCAGTGATGAAGGTCTGAGCAAGCTGAAGACAATCATTCGCCGCGATAGGAATCATCCGTCTGTTATCATTTGGTGTTTGGGAAACGAAGAACCTGCCATACAGGGAACAGAGAAGGGGCGTATGATTGTTGAGCGCATGAAAGCCGTTCAGCGCAAACTGGATCCTACTCGTCCGTGCACGGCTGCCATGAACGGTAGTTGGGGGAAGGTTTTACCTATGCCGTAGATGTACAAGGTTCTAATTATTATAAAATAGGCAATATCGACGCAGTTCATGAAAAGTTCCCGAATCTGCCTTGTATCTTCACCGAAGAGGCAAGTACGGTGATGACGCGTGGTATTTATGAGACTGATGCGAAGAAGGGTTTCCATCAGGCTTACGATCGTGATGTTCCGGGATGGGGAGCACGTGCACAGGAATGGATGCGTTATGTCGATGCACGCAAGTTTGTCGCCGGTGCTTTCGTATGGACCGGGTTCGATTATGGAGGTGAGGCACAGTTGCATTTCTGGCCGGGTGTAGTTTCTCATTTCGGCATATTAGACTATTGCGGTTTCCCGAAAGATGCATTCTGGTATTACAAGGCTTGGTGGACGGAAGAACCGGTGTTGCATGTGCTTCCTCATTGGAATGGAATCGGTACGGATTCGGTCGATGTACATCTGTATACCAATATGGATGAGGTGGAATTGTTCCTGAATGGCAAAAGCCTGGGTAAAAAGACGGTTGAAAAGTTCGATATTCCTGCTTGGCGTGTTAAATATACCCCGGGTAAGCTGTTGGCCAAAGGGAAGAAGAACGGAAAGAAATACACCGAGTTGGTGGAAACTACCGGAAATCCGGCTTCCTTGCAACTGGTCAGTGAAAACGGAACTTCTATCCAGGGCGATGGTAACGACGTTGCTATCATTACCGTAAAAGTGTTGGATGCCAAAGGACGTGTAGTACCTACTGCTGAAAACGGAATTCATTTCGATGTCCGTAACGGCAAGATTCTGGGAGTGGGTAATGGTAATCCTTGTAGCCAAGAACCGGATGCCTTCCCTGCCGGCAGCGATGTACACCGGAATGCATTTAACGGCTATGCCCAGGTACTTGTCACCAGTGACCGTTCCGGACAACCGATCGAATTGACTGCTGTATCGGAAGGGTTGAAAGAGAGTAAGATTATTGTAGAAGTAACTAAATAAAATAGGCAATTACATGAAAAGCAAACTGAAAAGTATCGTGTTACTGGCCGCTCTCTCTTTGGGCGGCCTGATGGCACAAACGTACGACTATCCGTTTCGTAATCCGGACCTTCCGTTGGATGTCCGGGTACAGGATATCATTTCCCGTCTGACGCTGGAAGAAAAAGTCCAGTTGATGAAGCATGCCGCCCCGGCTGTTCCCCGTTTGGGTATTCCTGCTTATAACTGGTGGAACGAAGCGTTGCATGGCGTGGCTCGTACGAAGGAAAAGGTGACTGTTTTCCCGCAGGCGATCGGTATGGCTGCCACCTTCGACACGGAAGCCCTTCAAAAGATGGGAGATATGACCTCTTCGGAAGGACGCGCCCTGTTCAATGAAGACCTGAAAGCAGGCAAGACCGGCGAAATCTATCGTGGACTGACTTATTGGACTCCGAATATCAATATCTTCCGTGATCCCCGCTGGGGACGTGGACAGGAAACCTATGGCGAGGACCCGTACCTGACAGCCAAAATGGGTTCGGCGATCGTTCACGGCCTGGAAGGAAATAATCCGGAGTATCTGAAGTCGGTGGCTTGTGCTAAACATTATGCCGTACACAGCGGTCCTGAACACAACCGCCATTCTTATGACGCCCGTGTTTCCATGTATGACCTTTGGGATACTTACTTGCCCGCTTTCCGGGAACTGGTGACTAAAGCGAAGGTACATGGTGTGATGTGCGCCTATAACCGTTTTGAAGGAACTCCCTGTTGCGGGCATAACGAGTTATTACAGGATATTCTTCGTAACCAGTGGAAGTTCGACGGATATGTGACGTCCGACTGCTGGGCAGTCAGTGATTTTGCCAAGTATCATAAAACACATAGCAACGATACGGAAGCCGTAGCCGATGCCGTTCTGAACGGTACAGACCTTGAATGCGGTAATCTTTATCAGAAATTGCAACAAGGGGTGGAGAAAGGCTTGATCTCCGAGAAAGATATCAATGTATCTTTGGCTCGCCTGTTCGAAATCCAGTTTAAGCTGGGTATGTACGATCCTGCTGACCGGGTGCCTTATGCATCTATCGGTCGTGAAGTGATCGAATGTGATGCCCACAAAAAGCATGCCTATGAGATGGCGCAGAAATCAATGGTGTTATTGAAGAATAATAAGAATATCCTGCCGTTGAATGCCTCCAAGATCAAACGTATCGCCCTGATCGGTCCGAATATGGATAATGGCAGCACGCTGTTGGCTAACTATTTTGGTACGCCGAGCGAAATCATTACCCCGTATAAGAGTTTGCAGAAACGCTTTGGTAACAGTATTCAGATCGATACGCTGACAGGTGTTGGTATTGTTCAGAAACTCGAAGGCGCTCCTTCTTTTGCTCAGGTGGCTGCTCAGGCTAAGAAAGCAGACATTATCATTTTCGTGGGTGGTATCAGCGCTGATTACGAAGGCGAAGCCGGTGATGCCGGAGCTGCCGGTTACGGTGGATTTGCCAGCGGTGACCGTACAACGATGAAACTGCCTCCCGTGCAGACCGAACTGATGAAGGAATTGAAAAAGACGGGCCGTCCGCTGATCCTGGTCAATATGTCCGGTTCCGTGATGAGCTTCGACTGGGAGAGCCGCAATGCCGATGCGATCCTGCAAGCCTGGTACGGCGGACAAGCTGCCGGCGATGCCATTACCGATGTTCTCTTTGGCGACTATAACCCGGCCGGCCGTATGCCGTTGACTACCTATATGAATGACGAGGATCTTCCGGATTTCGAGGATTATTCGATGGCAAACCGTACGTACCGTTATTTCAAAGGCGATGTAAGATATCCGTTCGGCTATGGTTTGAGTTATACTACCTTCGGGTATGCTCCTTTGCAGAATGCCTCCACCGTCAAGACCGGAGAAAGCATTCAGGTAACCACAACCGTAACGAACACCGGAAAGCGTGCCGGCGACGAAGTGGTTCAGTTGTATGTATCTCATCCGCAGAACGGCAACACCCGTGTCCCCTTACGTGCCCTGAAAGGTTTCAAACGTATTCATCTGGATACAGGTGAAAGCCGGCAGGTAACCTTCACCCTTTCTCCCGAAGAACTGTCTTTGGTGGATGAAAAGGGTAACCAGGTCGAGAAAGAAGGCACAGTCGAATTATATATCGGCGGCGGCCAGCCTTATAAATCGGAAGGTAGCTTCGGGGAACTGAAGATTGAAGGGGAGAAATATGTAGTTTATTAATTTCTATTGCATATCACAACTGTGCTCCTTTCATATCACAGTTGGATTCCGTTTGTTTCACAGATGGATTTCTTTTGTATCACAGCTGTGATATGCAAAAAGAATCAGATGTAAATAACAAGGGAAAGCAGGCAAACAGCACTGCCTCCCTTGTAATAACCAATAACCGGAAGGGAGATAGAACACTCCGGTATACGAGCTTGCAGGCGATTGATCCGTTTTCATATCTGTTGGGATCAATTACTGCAAGCTTTGTTATTTTTACCCCGATATTGGTTGTATAATTATTTATTTACTTATTTTTGCGCGGGGATATTAGGAGATGAGACATCCGCTTTTTACTATTATATACAGAGAAAAAACTATATTGCTATGATTATTAACGAGAGTACATTCAAAGATGCATATAATGATTATTTTGAAATTATATGCCGCTTCCTGAATTATTATACCCGTGATTATCAGGTGATAGAAGAAGTTGTGCAGGATGTCTTTGTAAACCTTTGGGAAGATTATGAAGGAAAGGATGTTCAGTACATCAAGACCTTTCTTTATAATAGTGCCCGTAATCGTATGTTGAACTACCTGCGTGATGAAGAAAACCACAATGTCTTGTTAGAGAAATGGGCCCGCATCGAGTTGGAGAAGAACGAATCCATAGATTGTGTTGACCGGGAGTTATTCTATCAACTATTGCAAGCCGCCGTTGAGTCTTTGCCGGAGAAATGTAGAGAAATATTCATCTTGAGCCGCGAAGAGCAACTAAGCTATAAAGAAATAGCACAAGTAAAAGATATATCCGTAAAGACTGTTGAAAATCAGATGGGGATAGCACTTAAAAAGATCCGGGAGTATCTGGCTGCACACTCTGATGAAACCATTGCCCTTCTCTTCCTTTTACTGAAACTGACAGAAGAATAAAAAAATATTCATATCCTTTTGGGGGTTTTGTCCCTGCCCATGTGTCTACTGAATAAAATAGCAGAACATGGATAAAAAACAGATACCTTACGAACTATTGGCGAAATACCTCTCCCGGCAATGTACGACCGAAGAGCAGGAACAGGTTATCCGCTGGCTTGATGAAGAGCCAGGACATCACCTTTTACTGGATAAGTTAAGAAAGCAGTGGGAAGCTGTCCGTTTGGACACTTCTGCTTATGTGATACCGGATAAGAAAATGGTTTGGGGAAAGATACAGGACCGTATCCGGCATAAAGTGAAACAGGTTCCGTTGTATTCACGTTCCCTGTTGATCCGCGTCTCTTCCGTAGCGGCTGTCGTGGCGTTGGTTCTGGGTTTTGCTTTGTCTTCTCTGATCAATAACCCGGAAAAATCCTGGCAGGCTACTCAGTTTGAAAATGTGATAATAGCTCCTCCCGGACAAAAAACACAGCTTGTCTTGCCCGACGGGACGCTTGTCTGGTTGAATTCCGGTTCCCGTTTATCTTATAATTATCAATATAGTACATACGATCGTGTCGTCAATCTGGAAGGAGAGGCATTCTTTGATGTAAAGAAAGATACTCAATATCCATTTATTGTGAAAGCCGGGGAAGTAGATGTCAAAGTGCATGGCACGGCCTTCAATGTCAGTACCTATGCGGATGAAGAGAATATTATGGTTGCCCTGCTTCGTGGTAAAGTAAGTCTGTTATCGGCTACCGGCCAGAATTTACTGACTTATTTATCTCCTAATCAGGAGGCCATAGTTTCTAAGAAGAATTTGTCTTGTCGGGTTGAATCCTGTGATGCGGAAATCGAAGCTAGTTGGCGGCATAACCTGTTAAAGTTTGATGGTGCTCCAGTAGAAGAAGTATGGAAGAAATTGGAGCGTTGGTATGGAGTGGATATTACATTATCTAATGTGGATACCCTTAAGTCTTATTGGTTTACAATTAAGACGGAATCATTGACGGAATTATTAGAGATGATCAATAAGATATCTCCGATAGAGTATAAACTGAACGGAAAGGAGGTGACGATCAGATATAAATAGAGAGTCTTTTATCAGACGTGTTTTGCCTTATGCGTAAAAGGCACAGAGACCCCTAATCTCCATGCCTTTTGAAATATATATACCTGTACTTTTATCCTGCCGAAAATTAGACAGAATAACTAATTGATATATAAAGGCAAAGATATAATATATTTTATAATCTTAAAGCTATTACATAATGTTTAAATTAAGAAGGAAGTTAATTCCGTTATTACTTGCGTTATTTATATTCAATTCTACTTATGCCCAAAGTGAAAAAATTGATTTATCAATAAAGAATGAATCGCTTCGGCAGTTAATTAAACAGATAGAAACAAAAACTGATTATTCCTTTATGCTGGATCAGACAGTAGATCAGTCACAAAAGGTATCAGTGGAGGCTCGCCAGGAAAGTCTGGATGCTATTTTGAAAAAAGCCTTTGCGGGAAAACAAATCAGCTATGAAGTGGTAGGGAAACAGATTATTCTGAAGATATCGCGTAACAGTCAAAGTAGTCAATCCCGAAAAATTAGTGGTACAGTCAAGGATCAGAATGGGGAATCTGTTATCGGGGCGAATGTCTCTGTAAAAGGTACGACAATTGGAACCATCACTGATATTGATGGAAATTTTATACTGGAAGTGCCGGATAATGTGGTAATTCAAATTTCCTATATAGGATATATTACCCAGGAGATCAGTTTGGGAAACAAAGAGCATTTGGATATTCTGTTGAAAGAAGATTTACAATCTTTGGATGAGATCGTTGTGATTGGTTATGGAACAGCTAAAAGAAAAGATTTTACAGGTTCCGTATCTTCCGTCAAGCTGGAGAATTCTCCTATTTCTTTGGCGACAAATACAAATGCATTGGAATCCCTGAAAGGAAATGTGACCGGACTTGATATTGGTGCTACAAATACGGCCGGGGGAACTCCTTCTATGCAGATTCGGGGACAGAATTCCATATCTGGTTCAAACGATCCGTTGGTGGTAGTAGATGGAGTTATATTTATGGGAAGTGTTAATGATATTAACCCTAATGATATAGCTTCTTATGATGTCCTGAAGGATGCTACTTCAGCTGCTGCATATGGTTCCCGTTCTGCTAACGGAGTAATTATTATTACAACTAAAAAAGGTAAGCAAGGTAAGCCGGTTATCCATTTTAATGCAAAAGGAAGCATGCAGTCGTGGCATCTTAAACCGGAACTGATGAATGGCGAACAGTGGCTTGATGCAACTTCTGCGGCAAACGGATATTCTGATTATAGTTTTTTGGTTCCCCAGGAAGAACTGAATTTGAATTCAGGGAAAGAAATCAATTGGCTGGATGAAATCTCACGGACAGGATGGACCCAGGATTACCAAGCTGCCGTATCCGGAGCAGGGGATAGAATGAATTACTATTTGTCTGCTTCTTATACTGAGAGTGGTGGTGTGATAAAAGGAGATGATTATGAACGTGTTTCAGTATTAGCTAAGATAGATACCGATATTACAAGTTGGCTGCAGATCGGTCTTGATGCTGCATATACCCGAACAGATTATTCCGGCCTTGGCGCTAATATCTGGTCTGCTACAATATTATCTCCGTATGCAATGATGTACAGACCGAATGGGATGCTTGAAGCTATACCTGACGGTACACGTGGTAGAGGTAATCCTTTGTGGGGGATCGATGATGAGTCGAAGAAAGAAAATGTAGACTTTCGTGATAATCTTCGTGCAAATGCATATGCCGTAGTTAAATGCCCATGGATTTCCGGTTTAAGTTACCGTTTCAATTATGCAGGAAATCTTAATTACAGGAAGTCCGGTGACTTTACGCATGAGTCATACAATGTTCCGGTCGGATCGTATGATGATGATTCGCGTTACTCTGTTGCAACTCAAAATAGTTATTTAAGTAGTGCCGGAGGTAGTATGGCAAACGAAAGAACAACCAGTTATGTGATTGATAATATTTTAAATTATAACCAGGTATTTGGAAAACATAGCATTGATCTGACAGCTGTAGCGACTCGTGACTATCAGAAGTATGAATCTCAGACTTTGTCGGGTAGTGACTTTGCATCGAACGGGAATACGGCTTTAGGGTTGAACGGCCTTCATTACGCTTCTACACAGAAAATTTCTTTGAATAATTGGAAAAGAACGAATATCGGATATTTTGGACGAGCATCTTATTCGTTTGACGACACTTATTATATGACAGCATCTTATAGGAGAGACGGTTCGTCTGTTTTTGGTGCAAATAACAAATGGGGTAATTTCTGGGCCATAGGAACAGCCTGGCGTATCACCAATGAACCGTTTATAAAAGGTGTGGCTTTTCTGGATGATATGAAGATAAAACTTTCATGGGGTAAAAACGGGAATCAGGGTTTAACACAATATTCCACATTGTCACAGGTTGCAACCGGCCATTCCGGGGGAATATATTATCCTTTTGGTAATTCTGGAAAACCGTCATACGGTATTAACCAGAGTACTATCGGTAATTCAGACTTGGGATGGGAAACAACCGAAGCATGGAATATGGGATTTGAATCAACCTGGTTGAATAGCCGTTTGTTTGTCGATGTAGATGTTTATTTCTCTAAAACATATGACCAGATCTTCTCCCGGTCGATTCCTGTTATGACGGGATTTGCAAGTATGTATTCTTCTATGGGAGAAGTCAAAAACAGAGGTGTGGAAGCTACTGTACGGACTGTCAATATTCAGAATAAGGAATTTAACTGGACTACGGGACTAACATTCTGGTTGAACCGTAATAAGTTGGTTCATCTGTATGGTGAGGATCTTGATGGTGATGGAAAGGAAGATGATGATATTGGAAATGGCCTGTTTATAGGGGAGTCGATACATTCTATTTTCGGATATGAACAGGATGGAATTGTTCAGACGGATGATACTGAATATATGAAAGCCAATGGTGTTTCTGCCGGAACTCCTAAGTATGTGGATAAAAACAACGATGGAGTGATTAATGAAAAAGATCGTTCTATCATAGGGAATAAAGCTCCTAATTTCAAACTAAACTTAAGTAACACTTTGCAATATAAAAACTGGGAATTATATGTTATGATTGCCGGTGTATTCGGAGGTAACGGTTATTATCAGGCCGGAAATACGAACGCTTATATAACAGGCGGGGATAGAAAGTGGTTTGCCTCCAACGGTCTGTATATTCCTTATTGGACAGAGGCGAATCCGAGTAACAAATATCCGTCTGCAACTTTTACAGGAGATAGCTATTTCCTGGGATTACAAAGCCGAGCTTATGTTCGTTTGCAGGATGTAACACTTTCATATACATTCAACCAACCATGGGTGAAGAATATGGGAATTAATAATTTTAAAATGTTCATTACAGGGAAAAACCTGGCAACGATTACCGGCTGGGACGGTGGTGATCCGGAAACCGGTAGCACTGCATTGAGTCAGACATATCCGATAATGACGAACGTTTCTTTGGGTTTGAATTTAAGTTTCTAAATTTTACTTTATAAAACAATGGAAAGAACATATATATATAAAACGTTATTGCTATTAATGACAATCTTTACTGTCGTTAGTTGTGATTATAATAAATTTCTGGAAGAAGATCCTGAAACATTTTACACAATCGACAATGTATTTACTACCTCCGAACAGGTAGATCAAGTACTTACTACTTGCTATATCAAAGTACATAATATATATTGTCCTTATAATAACTTTGGGGAATTGAATTTGTGGTCGTATGGAATGGGAAACGGAACTGATGTGCTGGATGTACCGACTATACGTTATTCTTACCGGTTTAATGATTATAGTATAATTAATTCGGAATATGGGGTATTCAAAGATACATATGCCGCATTTTATTATCTGATTAATGCTGCCAATACCGCCATTTATGCCACAAATTTAGAGCATATAATGTGGAATTCGGAATCCGACAAAGCTTATATCATTGCTCAGGCCCGATTCTTCAGAGCTTTTGCTTACAGAAATTTAGGAGAACTATTTGGAGGAGTTCCGTTGGTAACAGAAATAACTTCTACTCCTAAATATGATTATAAACGTTCGACACGTATGGAGACCTATCAATATGCTATCGATGAAATGGAAGATATCATAAACGATTTGCCTGTTACGACAGCGGAAGCCGGACGTTTGGTAAGGGCGGCTGTTCAGCATAATCTTTGCCAATTGTACATTGATAAGGGAGTGTTGCTGGAAGCGGAAGGCGGTGATGCTGCCAGTGCATATAATAAGGCTATTTCGTATGCCAATGATATTATAGATTCTGGTACTTACAGTCTTATGACAGAGCGCTTCGGTGCACGTAAAAATGAAGGTCCGGAGTTCTATTATGCAACTTCGGCAGTAGAACAGACTGCTGACCGGACTTATTCATCAGCAGGTTATCCTATAGAAGGAAATGTTTATTGGGATCTTTTCCAGGTAGGAAATCAGGATTATCAGGATGGGAACACTGAAGCTATATGGTGTGCTCAATCAGATTATGAGGTATATAAGTCCGACGGAAGTTTGGCTTGTTTGGATTACCCTGCTATTTATGGACCTGTTTTCAGAGATCAGGGAGGAGCGCATATCGGTGGTCAGATGGAAGACGTCGGGGGTTTTGGTTGTAGCCAGGTAACTCCTACTCCTTATTCTCGTGATGGTGTTTATGAAGGAAAATGGGGTGAAGATATACGTAATTCGGAGGCTGTTTTACGCCGTGTCTTTTTGGGAAATATAAAAACATCCGAATACTATGGAAAACAGATTCCATGGGATGTTCTTTATAAAAAAGATCAAAATGGTAAATATGACGATGGTGCTTACACCTTGATATATCCGATATCATGTAAAATAGGTCCTGATTTTTATACATTGGCGGCTGATGGTAGGGTATTGCGCAGCATTTTCCGTGATGATTATCTGATACGTTTACCCGAAACCATTTTATTGCGTGCCGAGGCTAAATTGAGAGTCGGAGACAAGTCTGGTGCCGCATCTGACATAAACATGTTACGTTCACGGGCAAAATGTAGTTACCTGGTGACTGCTAATGATGTTAGTCTTGATTTGATCCTTGACGAGAGAACCCGTGAATTGATGTATGAAGAGAGTCGTTGGAATACTCTGCTGCGCATGGGAGGAACAGTTGCTGCCGATCGTATAAAAAAATATTCATATTGGGACTATCCGAGATTAACATTGACAAAACCCTTTAATCTTTGGCCTATTCCTCAAACGGTTATTGATACGAATAAAGATGTAGTACTGGAACAAAATCCCGGTTGGTAATAATCTTGTCGTCATTTAAAGACAAGAATAAATTAGTAAAGAGGTTTCCCGTGGTAAAAAGGGAAGCCTCTTTATATGACCAGATGTTTATGATTTCGAATAAAATACAAAATAATAATTTATTTATGAGGAAGATAGTCGTTCTTCAAATAGTTGCTTTTTACTTTTTTTCCTGTCTGGTAACTTATGCTCAGTCACAAAGATATAAGGGATATCCGAAAAAAGATACGGATATCTTTTCTGAATTTGCCAACCCTCCGAAGGGATATGGAAACGTTCCTTTTTATTGGTGGAATGGTGATAGTTTGAATAAGGAAAGAATGAAAGAACAGCTTGACATTTTATCTGCATCTGCGACAGATGGTTTTGCTGTAAGTTATATACACATGGACCCTGAAGTGGATGTTGGGGAAATGAAAGACGGATATGGACTTTCCGGAAAAACAGAAGCAGGAAAGCCTAAGGTGTTCTCCGGAGATTGGTGGAATTTCTGGAATTGGTTTGCCAAAGAATGTTCCCGGAAAAACATCGGTTTAGGTATGGATGATTATACCATAGGATGGATTGGCAATGGATATTATACGGATGAGTTGTTGAAAGAAGAAAAATTTCAGAATTATCAAGGTGACTTGGAGATTGTGTCTGATTCTGTTCGGGGAGGGACCACTTTTATTCATGACATTCCGGAAAGATTGGTCGGTGCTGTTGCCTGGCCAGGGAAAATAGATCTGACAGAATATATATCAGGCGGAAAACTTTTGTGGAGAGCTCCGGAAGGGAAAGACTATAAAGTATATATTCTTTCAACGAAAAAAAGTCATTTGTTGCATCCGGATATCGGAAGAGAATATGTGAACGTGTATTTCGATCGTTTTGAAAAGAATATGGGAGATGCAGCTTCGGGGGGGATGAACTATTTTTTTCAGGATGAATTGTCTTATCCTATTAAAATAGGGTCCTGGTCGGAGGACTTTAAGGAAGAATTTGAAAAAAGGAAAGGGTATGATATCACACTTTATCTTCCTGCTTTGAAAGAAAGTATCGGAGATATAACGCCAAAGATACGTTTGGATTATTGTGATGTATTAATGGATTTGGCGGAAGAACGCTTTTTTCAGCCCATTTATAATTGGCATGCTTCACGCGGTTTGATTTATGGAAGCGATAATTTTGGACGTGGAATGGAACCATTGGCATATATTGATTATTTCAGGGCTAATTCTTGGTACACAGCTCCGGGGAATGATGCTCCATCGACCGGCTCTAGTTTTTTGCAAACGAAAGTATCCAGTTCAATAGCTCATTTATATGAACGTCCGCGAACATGGCTTGAGGCTTTTCATAGTATGGGATGGGGAAGTACGGGCTCATGGCTGACCAAACAAATGGACCATCATTTTATGGCAGGTGGAAATTTAGTCTGTATGCATGGATTATATTATTCCACACATGGTGGTTGGTGGGAATGGGCTCCGCCTTGTTTTCATTTCAGAATGCCTTATTGGCCGCATATGAAACAATGGCTTCAATATACAGAGAGATTGAGTTTTCTGATGAGTCAAGGTACTCATGTCTGTGATATAGCCTTGATGTATCCTACGGAATCGATGCAGGCCTATCCGGATGCTAGCACAAAGATTGCGTTTGAACAGGCAATGAAACTTAGTAATTCCGGTTTGGATTATGATTTTATGGATTACAGGTCCTTGCAAAAATCA
This sequence comes from Parabacteroides sp. ASF519, assembly GCF_000364265.2. Classification (NCBI taxonomy): domain Bacteria; kingdom Pseudomonadati; phylum Bacteroidota; class Bacteroidia; order Bacteroidales; family Tannerellaceae; genus Parabacteroides; species Parabacteroides sp. ASF519. Next base: position 2,022,748 of record NZ_AQFV02000006.1, read on the forward strand.
AAAGTAGAGAACGGCTGTTTGAATATCTCGGGAGAAAAGTATCGTATATTGATTTTGGCAGATATGAAAGCGATGCATTATTCTTCTTTATTAAAAATACGGGACTTTTATCGTTCGGGAGGGATAATAATAGCAACAGGCGAGTTGCCGAAGGCCAGTACCTGCATGGGAGAAAACGATTCGAAAGCGGATGCAATAATCCGGGAAGTATTCGGTGCGACATCCCTGGAAGTTTCTCAAGGAAAGAAAGTAAAGAAACAGGTTCATGATTCGGGGGGAGTAGGATTGTATATGTCGGAGGATAAGGTGTCGGAGCAGATAAAATCTTTGATTGTTCCGGATTTTATATCAGGTACCGGAGAAGGGAAGGTTTTACATAGATATGTGGGAGAACGTGATGTCTATATGGTTATGGACGTGCCTGAAGGTACAGAATGTTTTTTCAGAGCTACGGGTAAAGTTGAACTTTGGAATGCTTCTGACGGAACAATCTCCGATTATCCGGTTGTTCGCCAAACAAAAGAAGGAACATGGCTCCGATTGGATAAAGAGTCGGATAATTCGTATTTGTTTGTCTTTTCAAAAGGAACACCCATTGTAATGCCTGAAGGCAAAAAGGAATCGAAGTTGATATACCGATCCTTAATTACAGGTTTGTGGGAGACGGAATTGTTGCCGACATTAGATAATAAATGGGGGGATTATCGTTTTCCGGTTTCGGATGTTATCGGTGCTGAGGCGCGTTCTTTTAAACATCGACCGGCTGCTTTTTCTCCTCAAAACTGGATGTCGACAGATTTCGATGATTCGGAATGGCCTGAAAGTGTGTATGGGTTTGGACCTCAATTTGTCACAGAATGTACGTCCACGGATATCCCGTTGGATAATGTGTTACAAGGAAATGAATCGTCAGGAGAGATGTTGGAGTTTTCATGGCAATATGGTGTTTTTGACAATCCGGGATCACAAGGATGGCATGGTTTGAAAGGTAAAGTCAGCGACGGCTTTTTCATTTTGGACCAGGGAGCGCATCAAATATACAAAAGTAAAGTCTATGTCCCTGTAACAGGCTCATATAGGATCGAAATAGATGGTGTTCAACCTGATTCTCTTTTGATCGACCAGAAGCCTGCGAATGAAAATGTCTGGTTGGAAGAAGGATGGCATCCATGTACTGTAGCATATGCAAATACAGAGAAAGGTAAATTCAAGTTTCAGAAAGGTACGTATCGGGATTTTAGAAAGAGAAGTTCCGTTGTATTTTTTCCTGCATCATCCGTTACCCCGGCAAAGCCGTCTTCATACGACAAAATAATTTCTACACGCTGGGCTTTAGGAGATCATTTGTTGTATGATCCTTACGGAGGAGAGAATCTTACTTGGAATTATCGTTTTAATTCTGTTCCGGGAATGCAGGAAATGGACATGATGATAGCCGGAAGCGATTTGAAAGTATGGTTTAATGGGAAAGCAATAGAAAAAGGGAATATCCGATTTCTATCTGAAGATTCTTCGGGGATGAGAAAGTATCGGGTAATCTTTCCTGAGACCCGGAAGAAAGTTGGCCTGGTCGCTTTTTCGATCAAACGAAAACCCGGTTATCAGGGGACTGGTGTGATTTGTGAACCCGTTAAAATAAAAACAGGGAAAGGGCTTTTGGATGCCGGTAATTGGTCGGAGACCGGAGCCTTGAAATATTATTCAGGTGGAATGTATTACAGAAAGCAGATAACAATACCAAAAGCCGAAGCATCCGGTAAAGTCATTCTGGACCTGGGCAATGTAAATGCTTCCTGTGAGGTAAAAGTTAATGGTAAAGAGGTGGGCATACTGATGAGACCGCCATACAAAGTTGAGATAGGCAAGTATGTTAAACAAGGTGATAACCAATTGGAAGTCTTAGTTTATAGCACATTGTCGAATCATTATCAGACGATTCCGACTCCATATAGGGGAGATGGGGTTGCCGGACTTTTAGGCCCTGTCTCGTTGAGTATATGTGAATAATCAGAGAGCTTGTTATTATTGTAAAAGCAATAATAATCCACACAATAAGCAGCTATTTGCTATTTTTTATAGCGATAGCTGCTTTTATATTTGTGTTTGAAATGAAGAGACACATAATTGAACAGCATATCCCTTAGCGGAGCACAATTTATTTACAAATGAAGAAGATTTTAATACTATCCCTGTCCGTATTGAGTACACTCTTATTTTCTGCTTGTACGGATCAAGCTAATCAGCCGGAAAGTCAGGCAGAAAATATCATAGGAAAACACACCATCCGCTTTACGGAACCTCCTAAACGTATACCCGCACCGCATTCGGTCGATGCACCTTTGTTGGGGAATGGTTTTACCGGGGTAGCCTTGTCGGGAACACCGGAGTCGCAGGTCTTTTATGTCGCCAGGAATGATTTCTGGAGACTGAAGTCTGCTTTGGACGAATCATTTCCTCTTGTCCTGGGTAAGATAGAGCTGGATATCCCTCAATTGAAAGATGCCTCCTATCTGGTGGAACAACAGCTATATGATGCCGTATCGACCGCCCGTTTTACCAAAGGGGATATTTCCGTTTCCTACAAAGCCTTTGTTCCTGCCACGGAAGATATGCTGATAGTGGATTTGAATATGGAAGGGAATGGGGCTGTAGAAGGTTCTGCCGGAATATCTTTCTTGGGAAAAGAAGAACAGATTGATAAACCGCCTCTTGAACGGATATTCCCCGATGTCAGGGAGCATGAGATGAAACCGAATGGTATTGAGTATCTGTCCCGTGCCTTCGTAGACTCTGTCGATATACCGACTAAAGGTGCTATGGCGTTACGGGTAAGCGGATCTACGGATGGCAAATTTACCCTGGAACCGGAAAAAACGGTCCGTTTGGTGTGTGCCTTCTCCAGCAATTTCAAGAGTGACGATTGTGTGGCTACTGTCATAAAAAAAGTGGAAGACTTTACTCCGGCACGACAGGCTGAGATAGAGAAAAGCCATAAAGAATGGTGGCGGAACTATTGGGAAAAATCGTATGTCAGCATACCGGATAGTGTAATTGAAAAACAATATTATCTCTCTCTTTACGGTATGGGTGCCTGTAGCCGGGATATGGATTTCCCACCCTCTATTTTTGGTACCTGGATCACGAAAGAACGTCCTTACTGGAATGGGGACTATCATCTGAACTATAACCATATGGCCCCTTATTATGCGCTTTACTCAGCCAACAGGATCGAGCAGGCTGATCCCTATATTTCCTCTATGCTAGCACAGATAGAGAGAGGAAACTATTACTCGGAGAAAGTCACCGGTATTCCGGGAGGCATTTTGCTGCCTGTAGGTGCGGGACCTTTGGGTGTTGAGACGACTCGCAGGACTCCGTTCATGGATACCTATTATTATGACTGGATTAAAAGCGGAAATATAGAAGACGAAGGTATGTTCTGGGGACAAAAAAGCAACTCTGCCTATGCTGTCGTTAATATGTCTATGCAGTTTTATCATACCTGGGATGAAGCCTATACCCGGAAAGTGTATCCTTTCGTAAAAGGGGTTGCCACCTTTTGGGAGAATTACCTGACACGTGAAGGTGACCGCTATGTCATTTATAATGATGCGATCCATGAAGGTACGGTCGGGACGATGAATCCTATTCTTTCATTAGGACTGGTGCGGATGGTGATGCAGACCGTTTCTGACATGAGCGCTCTTTTAGGAGTCGATGAAGAAAAGAGAACGCAGTGGCAGTTTATCGAAGAACATCTTCCTGATTATCCGTTGCAGGAGCGAAACGGTAAGACAGTCTTCCGGTATACGGAAAAAGGTTGCGACTGGTGGGACGGAAATACACTGGGAATCCAGCATATTTATCCCGCAGGCCAGATCGGTCTGAACAGTGATCCCAAGTTGCTGGAGGTCGCTTATAACACAGTCGATGAAATGCAACGTTGGCTGGATTCTAATGGAAGTAACAGTTTTTTTCCGGCAGCCGTGCGGATCGGTTATAAGCCGGATAGCATCCTGGTTCATTTGAACACTTATTCAAAACATACCTACCCGAATGGCTTCCAGTTAAATAACCCGCATGGTATTGAAAACTGGAGCACGGTACCCAATACAATCAACGAAATGCTCTGTATGGGACATCAGGACATTGTCCGTGTCTTTCCTGTATGGCCCCGCGGTAAGGATGCCTCGTTCCATCAGATCCGGGTAGAAGGTGCCTTTTTGGTTTCCGGCGAACAGAAAGGCGGAGCAGTCACATCTTTGACTCTTGTCAGTGAGAAAGGCCGCGATTTAACTTTGCAGAATCCGTGGAAAGGTAAGAAAGTTGAGATTACAGACCCGGTTGCCGGTAAGAGAACCGTGGACGGTGATTTTATAAAAATGAAGACAGAGGCCGGTCAGACGTACTTGTTTACCATGGGGAAATAAAGGTCTGCAATAATAATCCACTTAATAAGCAGCTATTTTTTATAGTAATAGCTGCTTTTATATTTGTATGGTAACGCCACCATTTTCCAGTCCGTTACCTCGCTTATGCAAAACAATGTTAAATAACTGTACTCGAATCACGGAAACTATAACGGTATAGTATCCTTAATATAGATTCGGTAATAATGCAATGTATCATTTATAGAAAAAATACCACGAATGCACAAAATTGAGCAGTTATCAGACCAACAGTTAATGAAAGAGATTATGTCTGATAACTTTAAAGCTTTTACAGAGCTTTACAATAGATATAAACATACTCTCTTTCAGTTTGTCATCCGGCTTTCGCACGGCGATTATTCGATGGCAGAGGAAGTTGTGCAGGAGACATTTATCATTATCTGGGAGAACCGGAAGAAGATTGTGGTTGAATTTTCATTTCAGGGTTATCTGAAAAAGGTATCTCGTAACCTGTTCCTGAAAGAAACGGCAAAACGTATTCAGGAACAGTTGATGATCTCACAGATTGAGAATGTCAGGGAAGCCGAGAATTGTGTGGAGGATGAAGTCGAGTTGAACCTGTTGCTGGAGGAAGTGGAGCGTATCATCTCCATGTTGCCACCCGCCAGGCAAAAAGTCTATCGCTTGAAACACATCGAGCATCTTTCGCAAAAGGAGATAGCCAGCCTGTTGGATATTTCGGAAAACACGGTGGAGAGCCATCTGAAACAGTCGACAAAGTTCCTAAGCCAGATGCTGAGAGCGAACAGGGGTGACTTGCTGAATGGCATAGCTTTATTACTTTATCCTATTTTTTCATTCTTATTTTAAAGGAATAACTATGAGCAGACAAATTGAATTATTAGATAAATTCTACGATAATAAAGCTACTGAAAGTGAAAAACGTCAGTTAGCCGGGCTGTTGAATGACCCGGACAGGTGGACGGATGATTTTGATAAAATATGGGATCATTCCTTCGGTCATATGCCTGATTCGACAGACGAGCGGATTTTTAAGGCTATCACTGCAACGGCTAACCCAACAAAGATAAATATCAGAAAGTTTTTTATGCGTATGGCTACCTGCGCGGCTGTTTTCGGTGCCGTCGCCATATCGCTATTCTATTGGAACGAAAACCGGTTGTTAACCAAATATAACGATATGACCGTAGAAGTAGGTCACGGACAAAAGTCGGATATTTCCTTGCCGGACGGCACAATAGTCCATCTGAATGCCGATTCCAAACTGCGTTACGGCAGTCATTTTAACGGGAAACAGCGTCAGGTCGAACTGACCGGCGAAGCCTATTTTGATGTAGCAAAAGATGCCCAATCTCCTTTCATCGTAAAAGCCGGCGATATCCAGGTACGTGCTTTAGGAACTTCATTTAATGTCCATGCTTATCCTGATGATGAAAATATCACGACTTATCTGGCAGAAGGTTCGGTTATAGTTTCATCGCCGGACCAGTCCCTTCATTTAAGTCCGGGGGAAGTGGCTGTCTATTCGTTGGCAGATACCCGGATGACAAAGAAACAAGAGGAGGATGACCGGTTGTTTATCGCCTGGATGAATAATGAAATGGTATTCAACGATGAGCCGATCCTGAATATTATCAAGCTGCTGGAGCGTAATTATAATGTGAAGTTTGAGATTAAAAGCGATAAGCTGAATAGCATAACTTTCACCGGTACACTGAAAAATGCCAGCTTGCAATCAACGTTATATGCTTTGCAATTTACCTCTTCTGTCTCTTATAAGAAAAAAGAGGACGTGATAGAACTCTATAGTGATTAACCCTTTAAATATTATCAATATGACATAGAAAAAACACATGTACGCAAAAAGGGAAAGTGCTTGCAACACCTTCCCCTTCATTAGTCAATCAAGAGAGTTGAATATTCGCAAGTAGTCACTCTCTGGTAATTAACCATTTAATACTACACAAAAGTATGAATAAAAAATCAGAAACTATTTCTTCCTTTCCGGAAAAAGGAAATATTATGAAAAAGATAGGAGCTATATGTATAGCAGGCTTTCTATCCACTTCGGTTTTCGCACAGGTAACAGTCAACGTAAAGCAACAAACGATCAAGCAGGCGTTACGTACTATTGAGAAAGCCACAGATTACCGATTTTTTTACAGTAATCAACTTCCTGATTTGGATAAAACAGTATCCTTTGAAGTCAATAATCAGTCGATAGATGCAGCTATGAGCCGTCTGCTGAATGGGACTGGACTAATCTATGAGAAGAAAGATAACAATCAGATTTATCTTGCTGTAAAGAAAGCTGGTGCTAATCCCATAAGAGTCTCCGGAGCTATCGTCGACGATAATAACGAACCGATTATCGGTGCCAATGTCTCGATAAAAGGGACTACAACCGGAACAATAACGGATGTGGACGGAAAGTTCAATCTCGAAGCTTCTCCGGGCATGACTTTGCTGATTTCATATATCGGATATGCAACCAAAGAAGTAACGGTAAGTAATCAGACTGTCTATAAGATAAAAATGCAGGAAGATACACAGGCCCTGGATGAAGTGGTCGTAATTGGATATGGTACGCTAAACAAACAAGCGATAACCGGTTCTGTTACTAAAGCGAATATTGATACCTACCGGGATGTACCGACAAACAATATTATGGAAACGCTTAAAGGTTCGGTTCCCGGTCTGAATGTCGGAGGTGTGAATAAAGCCGGTAGTGTGGCAGGATTCAGTATACGTGGCCAGAATTCAACCCGGGACGGTGGTAATAATCCGTTGATCGTATTGGATGGAGCTATCTACGACGGTTCGTTGGCAGATATCCCCTCTGAAGATATCGAGAGTTTTACGGTTTTGAAAGATGCCAGCGCTGCGGCTGTTTATGGTAGCCGTTCGTCGAATGGGGTTATCCTGATTCAGACGAAGCGGGGTAGAAGCAAAACTTCTAAGCCGGAGTTCTCTGTGAATTTGTCGTATGGGATAAGCAATGAATTGAAACGTTTGAAAGTCTATGATGCGCAGGGGTATCTTAAAAAATTGTTAGACGTGCGTGAGGCTAACGGATTGGATGCCGATCCTGAGAAGATAGCTATTTATCTCCAACCGGAAGAAGCTGACAACTATAATGTCACTTCGGACCATCGTCCGACCTTTAGCGATCCTTATGAATTGTTCCGTCAGAATGCTTATAACTTAAAGGCTAATGTCAGCATATCAAACAGTTCGGATTTTGCCAATTATTATATTTCAGCGGCACTGACCGACCAGAAAGGTGTTGTCATGAACGACCGTTATAAAAACTTTTCCGGACGTGTCAATATCGACAGCAATTTGACAAGCTGGCTGAAAGTAGGAGTAAAAACAAATTATAGTATTCGCGATTATTCCGGCGACTCTCCTTCGATGACTAAAGCGGCACAATTCAGTCCGTATGCCTCTTTATATGATGATGAAGGCCGTTACCTGCAATATCCGCAAACAACGACTTCTTTTGAAAGTCCTTTCTGGAGTATGAAGACCGATGATACGGAAAAATACAATATCCTGGGAGCTATCCTGAATGCTAAGATAACCGTTCCCTGGGTAAAAGGATTGTCTTATGAAATGGTTTATTCGAATACGTTACGCTGGTCGGAGAAATACTATTTCTATGACGAATATACAACGGCCGGCCAGGGGAAAAACGGTAAAGGTGAACGGAAGCATGAGAACAACTACAACATGTTGCTGGATAACATGATAAAGTATAATAACACCTTTAATCAAAAACATAATGTCGATGCAACCTTCCTGTACTCGCGGGAACGTCGCACCTGGGAAAGTACAACTGCCTATGCTGAAAACTTCGATAATACGGTCCTGGGGGATAATAAACTGGAAGACGGTAAAACGCAGACGGTAAATACCGGTGCCGGCGAAAGTGGCGCGATAGCTTGGATGGCACGTGGTACTTATACTTTCGACGGGCGTTATTCAATTACGGGAACGGTTCGTCGTGACGGATGTTCAGCTTTCAGCATTAACCGGAAATGGGCGACATTCGCTTCCGGCGGTTTGAACTGGAACATTTCCAATGAGTCTTTTATGAAAGATGTTGAACCTATTAATAATCTGGCTCTGCGTGTTTCATACGGCTCAAACGGTAACCAGTCGATTGACCCTTACAGTACGCTGGCTAAAGTGGGTACTAATAAGTATATTTTTGCCGGAGACCCTTCTTATTCGATTACACAGGGTATCAGTTCGTTTGCCTTGAATGATTTAGGATGGGAAAAAACAACCGGATTTAATGCGGGAGTAGATTTCTCTCTGTTGAAGAACCGGCTTTCCGGTACTGTAGATGCCTATTTCACCAACACGACAGATTTGTTGTTTAGTTTATCGTTGCCGTCGGTTTCCGGTAAAACGTCTATGTTATCTAATTTAGGAAAGATCAGGAACAAAGGTGTGGAGATTGGATTACATTCGGTAAATATAGAATCGAAAGACTTCAGATGGACTTCTGATTTTGCTTTCTCCCTGAACCGGAATAAAGTGGTTACTATTTATGGCGAAGATAATGATGGTGACGGAAAAGAGGACGACCTGATCAGTTCCGGTTACTTTATCGGAAAAACATTAGGTACTATTTACAATTATAAAGTAAATGGCATGTGGCAACAGAAAGATGTGGACAATGGTACAATCATGGAAGGTATGCGTCCCGGTGACTACAAATTGGAAGATGTGGATGGTGATGGGAAAATCAGTTCTGACAAAGACCGTCAGTTCCTGGGTACTTCTAAAGAAAATTTCCGTTGGAGTCTGACGAATACGTTTGATTATAAAGGATTCTCCCTGATGATTTATATTAATTCCATTTGGGGTGGAAACGGTTACTTCCTGTCAGGCAACAATACGCCCTATTATGATGAATATATAAACAGCGGAGCCCATAACCGGACTGTTTTCGACTATTGGACACCACAGAATACGGGAGCGAAGTACCCCCGTCTGGACTATAATTCAAATGCACGATACAAGGGTACCAAATATATGGACCGCAGCTTTATTAAATTGCAGAAGGTTGCTTTAAGCTATGATTTGTCTCCTTACGTGAAACCGTTCGGATTTAATAACATGCGTTTGTCCCTGAGTGCAGACAACTTGTTCACATTCGCGCCTCATTGGGATGGATTGGATCCTGAGACGGATTCCGGATTGAAGATTTCGTCTTCTCCTTCTATCCGTACATATCAAATGACTTTATTGTTTAACTTCTAATCTGATTAAAAATGAAAGTAATAAGACAACTATTTATAGGATTGGTACTTGCCGGGTCCATGACTTCATGTTATGATTTGCTGACAGAGGTACCTAAGGACTTCTTAACACCGGAAAACTCATATACGGATAGAAAAGGTTTTGAGGCTGCCCTGGCGAATATCTATCTGAGCATACGAAATGATTTTTATGCTAATTCAGACCAATGGCAGAATTTTGACCTGATGGGGGTTGATGTTGATTTGAATAATCCGCGAACGTCGAACGATGTATATACGGAATATTTCTATTGGAATACCCTTAATGCGGATAATGGAATTGCAAAGAAATGGTGGCAGCGGTTATACGGATATATTTACAGTTGTAATGTGATTATCGACCGGGCTGAAAGTTCTCTGGTAAAATGGAATACCGAAGAAGAGAAGAATGCGATTGTCGGAGAAGCTAAATTCTTGCGTGCTTTTGCTTATCGCTTTTTGGGTAATATGTGGGGAAAGGCACCGATTGTGTTGGAAGAGACTACGTCTCCCCAATTCAATTATCAAAGTGCTACCCAGGAGGAAATTTATAAGCAATGTAAGGAAGATTTATTGTTTGCAGTTCAATGGATGCCGGAAATAGATAATCAAAAAGGAGGGAGAGCCTCCAATGTTGCAGCCCGCCATTTGTTATCGGAGATTCTGATTTGCCTGAAAGATTATAACGGAGCGGTGGAACAGGCCACAGCTGTTATAAACAATCCGTCTATGTCTTTGATGACGGAGAGATTCGGCAAACTGAAAGATTTTACATTTGAAGGTTATGACTATCAGGGTGAAAAAGAACCTTGGGGAGATGTCTACTGGGATCTATTCAGGGAGAATAATTTCAACCGTATCGATGGAAATAAGGAATGTATCTGGAATGTACAGTTTGATGTTGAACTGCAAGGGGGTGGCAATACAGGTGTTTCTGGCGGTAATTTCGGATTGGAACGTTGGTTTGGTGCCGCGTGGTGGTCGCAAAAAGATTTGGACGGCACACCCAATTGGTTGAAGGATATTTTGGGAGGACGACCGGTCGGTGCTGTTTCTCCTACGAAATATGCAGCCGAGCAAATCTGGCAATACAAAGATAGCTGGAACAAGGATATCCGTAATTCAAAATACAATATGAAGCGGGAATATTACTGGACGAATCCTAACGGCCGTTTTTACGGTCAGCTTATGACTGAAGAGACTCTGGGAGATAAAGCCACATCTTTCCAGGTTACCGATCCTACTTATATGAAGATAATTGCTGCCCAGCATCACGGACAGTTCAAAGATGCCACGAGTGGAGAAACCCATGACAATGGCCGTATTTATAAAGACTGGTATATTATGCGTCTGGCAGAAACCTATTTATTGCGTGCCGAAGCAAACTTGCTGGCCGGAAAAGCAGATGCTGCTGCCGCAGATATAAATGCGGTACGTAATAGAGCAAACGCAACTCCGGTAACAGCTTCCGATGTAAATATTGATTTGATTCTGGACGAACGTGCCCGCGAACTTTATCTGGAAGATTTCCGTCTGAATACCTTGATGCGAATGAATAAGCTGGTCGAATACCTGATGAAATATAACCCGAAGGTTATCCAGGCCGGGTATAAATTAGATGATCATCTGAATAAATTACCTGTCCCCAATTCTGAAATAGAAGCAAACAAGGAAGGTGGTCTGGTTCAGAATGACGGATATTAAAATTTATTCGTTCCTTTGTAATACATATTGAAAGAGGGTGTTGTGACAGCGTCCATTGCTTGTACAACACCCTTTTAATTAGGCAGATGTTGGTAGTATGAAAAGAAGTATCATGAAACATCCATGAAATAAATTTCGTCCAAGAGAATGTAAATAGGGGGGTATTGTTTACTTTAGTGTCATTCACTCGAAAAAACGAATGCAATGAAAACAGTACCTTTTGAACAAGTCATCCTCCGGGGTTGTGGAATAGATGTCCACAAGGACATGGTAGTTGCTACGATAAGTGGCGAAGGTCTCAAAACTGAAACCCGCAGTTACAAGACCTTCAGTAGTTCTTTGACAGAATTAAAAGAATGGTTATTATCCAGTGGCATTACGCATGTAGCCATGGAAAGTACCGGTGTTTACTGGAAGCCGGTTTATAAGATTCTTGAATGTCCAGATATGAAAGTCTGGATCGTGAACGCACGGCACATCAAGTATGTTCCCGGGCACAAAACGGATAAAAAGGATAGTGCCTGGATTTGCAAACTGCTTTTAGCAGGTTTGTTGAAACCGAGTTATATCCCGGAGCGTGAACAACGTGAGCTTCGTGATTTAACCCGTTACCGTAACAAGTTGATCCAGCATGTATCTTCTGAGAAAAACCGTATTGTTCGTATCCTGGAAGATTGTAACATCAAACTTTCCAGCGTGGTGTGCAGCCTGGACGGAGTCGTGGCGAACAAGCTGATAGATATGTTGATCGATAAGGGTCATGTAACAATGGATGAGATAACTTGCATCTATCATAAAAAACTTGAAGCCAGTCCGGAACTTCTTTATCAGGCTTGTGAAGGCTTTATAGAACCGCATCACATCTATATGTTGCAGACCATCCGTAAAGATATGGAACAGACGAAAGCCATCATAGCTGACCTTACCTGCCGTATAAAAGAGGTTTTATCTCCTTATGAGAATGTGATGGAACTCTTGCAGAAGATCCCCGGACTTAGCCGGAAAACGGTTGAAGACCTGATAGCAGAGATAGGTGTGGATATGGAAGCCTTTCCAACCGAAAAGCACCTGGCTTCGTGGGCCGGTGTCTGTCCAGGCAATAACGAGAGCGCAGGTAAAAAAAAAGTGGTAGAACCACCCATGGCAACAAACAGTTGAAAGCCGTAATCACGGAGGCTGCGTGGGCAGCCACCCGTACCAAGAACACCTTTTACAGTGCACGTTATCACCGTTTAGCCGCCCGTCGAGGGAAAAAGAGGGCTTTAGTAGCAGTAGGACACTCGATCCTGAAATCGGTATGGCATGTACTGAAAGAGGCTTGTGAGTATAAGGAACTCGGTGCGGAATATCTCAACCAAAGGATGGAGCAGAAACGGAAAAATTACTTGAAGAAAGAGCTGGAAGCACTTGGCTATAAAGTTAAAATCAGCCGTGATGATGGTCCAATCCCAGAAGTAGGTTAAAAACATAGAGAAGGTCGATTTTTACTGGCTTGTTGTCGTAAGAAACAGCAAGAGGTCGCTCATGAAACTGATCTCAACTGCTAAGCGGTCAAGACTGCGAGTCCTTTAACGCGTGTATGAAATTTTTTTTCTTAGCTGTTGTAAAATTATAAAATGCCCAAAGATAATAGCCAACCGCATTTGTATCTATACAAGTGCTCTCTTTTGTTTTGTCTGAACTCTAAAAAAATCAATTTATTAATGGTTTAAACGGCTCTCTTGAGATAGGGAGCGCAATTTATTTACATATGAAAAGAGTAAATTTATTATTGTGTGCCTTATTACAACCCTTATGGATTTGTGCACAAACGATGTTGCCATTGACAAGCCCTTCGGAAACATTGAAGGCGGATATCCTGGTGAATGAAAAGTCTGTACGGATTGCATTGTCCGACAAGGGGGAGAAAGTCATGGAAGCGAAAACATTACAGCTGGAGCTGAAAGAAAACATGTTAGCCGGAAACTGGCAGGTAACCGGTCAGGCGAGAACTTCGGTCGACCAGACCTGGCAACCGGTTTACGGGGAACGTTCGCTGGTGACAAACCGGTATAACGAACTGGAACTTTTATTGCGCTCCGATCAGAACCAAAAAGAAATGACCCTGTTCGTTCGCTTGTATGATGAAGGGTTGGCTTTCCGTTATGCCTTCGATAAGCTTGATTTCTGGAATTGTACGCTGACTGCCGAAAATACGCAGTTCCTCTTCAGCCGCGATTGCGATACCTGGGTGACCGGTATGGCACAAGGCGCTTATTCTAAAACGAAACTGAGTGCGCTGAAAGGTGTAGGAGACCGTCCGCAGGTGATACAGGTAAACGGCCGAAAGTTCGTGGCAATCGGCGAAGCTGCCTTGGTGGATTATTCCCGCATGAAGCTGGGCAAGAGTAACGAGGGGATAGGTGTACAGTCTGTCTTGTCCGGTCATGTGAATCTCGATTTAGCCGGTTACCAGTCTCCCTGGCGTTATGTGATGGTTGCCGACCATCCCGGACAGTTGGTGCAGAACAATGATTTGGTGTTGAATCTGAACGAACCGAACCAGATTCAGAATACCAGCTGGATTAAACCGGGAGAAGTGCTCCGTGAGGTGACTTTAACCACTGCCGGCTCTTTTGCCGCCATCGACTTTGCCGCTGAAAACAATATTGCTTATGTCGAGTTCGATGCCGGCTGGTACGGTGCAGAAGAAGATACGCTTTCGGATGCAACAACCGTTACCGTCGACCCGGCGCGTTCCAAAGGACCGCTCGATTTGCCGAAAGTGATTGAATATGCCAACGCTAAAAACGTTGGGATCCTGGTCTATGTAAACAAAAAGGCCTTGCATAAACAGTTGGATGAAATCCTTCCTCTGTATAAAAAATGGGGAATCAAAGGTATCAAATTCGGTTTTGTGAATGTCGGCGACCAATATTCGACAGCCTGGCTGCATCAGGCAATTCGTAAAGCGGCCAAATATGAACTCATGGTCGATGTTCATGACGAATACCGTCCGACCGGTTATTCCCGTACCTACCCGAACCTGATTACGCAGGAAGGTATCCGCGGAGATGAGGAAAGCCCGAACTTGAATCAGGCGATTTATACGTTATACAACCGTATGATTTGCGGGGCAGGCGATTATACGAACTGTTTCTTTGCCGAACGTGTGACGGAAAAGATGGGCGGACGTGCGGCTCAATTGGCTAAACGTATTGCCATTTATAGCCCGTGGCAGTTTATCTTCTGGTATGACCGTCCTTACAACGCTCCGTCCCGTGCCGGTGGTGCCGGTTCTGCCGAATCGGTGATTAAGACGGATGCTATAACCGACTTTTATTGTTCGATTCCTGTTGTATGGGATGATACCCGATTCTATGAAGGCGATATGGATTCGTATGCGGTAGTTGCCCGCCGTTCGGCATCCGACTGGTATGTCAGCATCCTGAATGCCGGCGATAAACGGCAGGTCGTATTGCCGCTTGATATGTTGAAAGACCAATCCCGATATAAAGCGACCTTATATTATCAGGCACCGGGTAAAAAGAAAGCGGTTGTCAGCGTAAAGGAAATCAAACTACAGGGACAGGAAAACCTGACGTTGGATGTGGAAGGTAACAGCGGTTGCGTATTGTACCTTACTCCGTGTAAAAAATAAACGGGAGATAAAAAGATGAGATTACGTATCATCATTTGCCATATATTGCTTCTCTGTATGCCGGGAGTCTTGTCGGCACAGAAAGAATATGTGGGTAAAACAGATAAATTATCAGTGCATCCCCGTATTTTATTGCCTAAGGGAGAAGAGAAAGAACTGAAGAAACAGATTAGAAAAGATGCTATATGGACGGATGTCCATATGGCTCTTTTGGAAGAAGCTGATTCTATCATACAGCAGCCCTTGAATGAATGTGTTATTATCGGTTGGCGTTTACTGGATGTTTCAAGAGACAACCTCAGGCGGATATTTATCTTGAGTTATGCATACCGGATGACTGGCAATGTAAGGTTTGCTAAACGTGCAGAAGCCGAAATGTTACAAGCTGCTTCCTTTCCGGACTGGAATCCACAGCATTTTCTGGATGTCGGTGAAATGACAATGGCGTTGGCTATCGGTTACGACTGGCTTTATGACCGGTTAGCGGAAAAGTCGAAAGAAATAATAGCAACAGCCATTATCGAAAAGGGGTTAAAACCTTCGTTCAATACTAAATATAATTGGTTTGTCAATGCGGTTAATAATTGGAATCAGGTCTGTCATGCTGGTGTCTCTTATGGTGCGTTGGCTATATGGGAGAAAGAACCGGAGTTGGCGCGAAAAGTAGTCAATCGTGCAGTGGAGAAAATCAGGAATCCGATGAAGCATTATGCTCCGGACGGAGCTTATCCGGAAGGAATTGTTTACTGGGATTATGGTACATCTTTCAATGCTTTATTTATTAGTGCAATAGAAAAGATATTCGGCACAGATTACGGGTTGAGTGAATTACCCGGATTTTTGGAATCCGGTGAATATTGTCTGCAAATGGTTACTCCTTGTTTAAGAAATTTCTCTTATTCTGATAATGGGGAGAAAGCCTTCCTGATGCCGGCTGTCTATTGGTTTTACGACAAGACAAAAGATAAAACGCTTTTATACAATCAATCTCGGTTGTATCCGGATAACGGACGCCGGCAGATACAAAAAAATCGATTGGCCCCGGCTATGTTGATATGGGGAGCATCGGCCTCTTTGGCAGAGCCTCGGAAACCGGAAAAGTTGTTTTGGCAGGCACAAGGAGATAATCCTGTTTGTGTGATGCGTTCTTCCTGGAATGAATCGTCGGCTGCTTTTGTAGGAGTAAAGTTAGGTTCACCTTCCATTAACCACGGTCATATGGATGTCGGTAGTTTTGTTTTTGAGGCTAATGGCATCCCTTGGGCAATCGATTTGGGGTTTGATGATTATGACCGTATTGAAAAAAGTGGAATCCAGTTGTGGAGTAATGCACAGGATGCACAACGCTGGGATGTGTTCCGTTATAATAATTTTGCACATAGCACATTGACATTCAATCATAAGAAGCAACGTGTCGATGGTGCGGCTCATATTACCTCCTATTCGGATACGATAGATAGTATGTGGGTAGCATCTGATCTCACCCCGGTATATAGGGACCAGGTGAAAAGTGTAAAAAGGTCTGTATCGTTGGTCGATAGACAATATGTTGTGATAGAAGACTCGATAGAGACAGGCAATCGATTTACCAAGTTGACCTGGACTATGGTTACTCCGGCTTCGGCAAAGGTTATTTCCGATCATGTTATGTTGCTCGAGAAAGAAGGGAAGAAACTATATCTGAAAGTGGAAGGCCCGGAAGAGATTAAATGGAATATCTCACAGGCTCAGTCTGATTATAGTTATGATTCTCCCAATCCGGGTATTTCGCTTATTGGATTTGATACGGATTTGAAGTTAGCAGCGAAACAGCAGGTCCGGGTATATTTATTGCCTGATGAGAAAGACTGTTTAAAATAATATATAGTAACATTTTATCTTGATATAAGATATGAATTACGAAAAACATAAACTTGTCCACCTTTGTGTTGCCCTCTTGTTCTTTGCAACCTTTGCAGAAGCAAAGCAGATCCTTATCGTTTCCCCGAAAGGGAATGATAAAGGCCGGGGGAGTTTATATTCTCCCTTTGCTACGGTAGAACGTGCCTTGTCGGAAGCCGCCCGGTATGCCGGCGATTCGGTCGAAATTCGTATCCGGGAGGGCATGTATCCTCTCGGCCGGACGATTGATGTAAAAGGGTATTCTAACCTGCTGATAGCTCCTTATCAAGGGGAAAAGGTCTCTTTTACCGGCAGTATAAAATTGCAGCCGAAACATCTGCGCCCCGTATCGGAACCGGAGGTGTCCGGGCGTTTGCAGCCCGAAGTGAGGAAGCAGGTACGGGAGATAAACTTGCAGGAGCTGGGATATACGCTGACCGGACTGACTCCAAAAGGCTTTGGCCGTCCGGCTTTGCCGTCGTGGAGCGAACTGTTTATTAACGGTCAGCCGCAACATATCGCGCGATGGCCCAACGACAGCACGGTACTGATAGGAAAGGTACATTGTACCGGCGATATACCACGTGAACAGAAATATGGTTTGGGAGACCCCGTGTTCGAGTATGCCGAGCAACGTCCGTCGGAATGGAAGTCGGTGGAAGATGCCTGGATTGCAGGCTATTTTGCTTACGGATATGCCGATGATCTGTTACCGGTAAAAGCTATAGACCCGGAACGGAAAACAGTAACGGCTGCCCAAGCCACTTTATACGGTTTTAAGACCGGTGCTCCTTTCCGCCGTTGGTATGCCTTGAATTTGGTGGAGGAAATCGACCTTCCGGGTGAATATGTGATAGACCGGAAAAGAGGGAAAATCTATTTGCTTCCGCCGGATGAGCCTGTCCGGGAGATTCAGGTTAGTTTGTTAGGGACTCCGTTGTTTGCCTTCGAGGGGTGCAGGAATGTAACTTTGCAGGGAGTGACACTCGAGTATTCGCGTGGAATGGGTGTCTACATCGAACAGTCGGAATATACGAAAGTGGATAGCTGTGTAATTCGTAACCTGGGGTATGTCGGTGTCAGTATCGGTCGGGGAGATATGCCGGCTGATGACTTGTCTGATCCCCGGCATAGCGCAGACTTGTCGAATCCCGAAGGTGTGCCGGCTGTTATCGGTAATTTAAGCTCACGTCTTTATGACGACCGGCTGTTTGACCGGAAAGCCGGTCGTCATAACGGGGTAAGTAATTGCCTGCTTTATCAGTTGGGTTCCGGAGGTGTCAGTGTGGGTGGAGGCCAGCGTGCGACGCTTACCCCGGCATTCAATTACGTGGAGAACTGCCGTATTTACAACTTTAACCGCATAGAACGCTCCTACCGGGCGGGTGTTTCGTTGGACGGTGTTGGAAACAAAGCCTCCCATTGCGAAATTTACGATGCCCCCAGCATGGCTATCCTGCTTAACGGAAACGACCACATAATCGAATATTGCGATATCCATCATGTCTGCCAGGAAGTAGACGACCAGGGAGCGATTTATTACGGGCGCGACCCTTCCGAACGCGGTATGCTTGTCCGCTATTGTTATTTGCATCACATGAAATCCGAACATAGGGTTTCTGCTACGTATCACGATGACGGAGCCTGTGGCATGGAGGTATTCGGCTGCCTGTATTATAAGGCGGGAACCATACCGGTCCTGATTGGCGGAGGACACGACAATATCTATAAAAACAACATATTTGTAGATGTCCCCCAAGCCTTTCATATCGACAACCGGATGGAGGGATGGAGCAAAGCGACAATGGATAAAGGAGGAATTTTCGAGCAACGCCTGAACACGGTTCATTACGACCAACCTCCTTATGTGACTGCCTATCCTTTACTGGCCGGTTATTGGGAAAATAATCCCCGTATACCGCGTGGCAACCAAATCAGTAGTAATTTGTTTTTCCAGGTGAAACGCATTTTAAATGGCCAGCCGGCCTGGGCTGAATGGTCGAACAATTACATTACAAACCTGAATCCAGGCTTTAAAGACTCGGATGACCCCATAAAAGGATTTTTACCGGATGCGGCGGTATATAA
This sequence comes from Parabacteroides sp. ASF519, assembly GCF_000364265.2. Taxonomy (NCBI): domain Bacteria; kingdom Pseudomonadati; phylum Bacteroidota; class Bacteroidia; order Bacteroidales; family Tannerellaceae; genus Parabacteroides; species Parabacteroides sp. ASF519. The sequence continues at coordinate 2,041,764 of NZ_AQFV02000006.1, forward strand.
ATATATTTATGATTTCAGCCCGCTTCCTTTTGAAGAGATGGGATGTAGTTTGCCGGAAGACTGGTCTCAACACACTTACCAGGCCGGACCTGTCGACATGGAGGTTGTGCAGCGTGGAGATTCGGAGTTTCCTGTCGGTTTTTCGGCATTTTCGCTGGAGAGCCATTTTGTCTGGTGCGGTTCGGCTATCCGGGCGGAAGAGGATGGAAGATACTATCTGTTTTATTCTGCCATGGAGTCGGGAACCGGACATCCGCCTTTTGTCGATGCCTGGCTGTTAGGGTCGAAGATAGGGGTCGCTGTTTCCGATTCTCCTTATGGGGGATACAAAAATATTGGTTTTGTCTATAATAAGGACGGCTATACTCCGGACCGGAGTTCGTGGGATGCCCAGACCGTTTCGAATACACATATCAAGCGCTTTAACGGGAAATATTACCTGTATTACTGCGGTTCGGTAGACCCCGGAGAGAATGCCCGTATAAAAGGAACGCTGAGTAAAAGGGACCGTATCCAGCAAAACCAGAAATTGGGAGTGTTGTGTTTTAACTCCATAAAAGACTTGCTGGAGGGTAAATATACCTGTAACGAACAACCGTTGCTTATTCCCCGTTCGCGGGTAAAACCGAATAATGTGTTGGAACCGTCGCCGGAAGGAACAGCGGTGAAACCGGATAACCTTATCATGGTGAATCCGGCTGTCGTCTATTGTCCGGCAAACCGGAAATATTTCCTTTATTTTAAAGGGAATGTCTATGACCCCGGCTGGCGTGGTGTGCATGGTGTGGCCATCTCCGACGAACCCGCCGGCCCTTTCCGGGTATTGGACGATAATGTCTTTGAATTTGAAACAGGTACGGATCAGAAATTGAATGCCGAAGACCCGTATGTCTGGTATCACCGCAAAGACCGATGCTTCTATGCTGTCTTCAAAGATTTTACCGGAGGATTTACCCAAGGTAAGCCCGGTCTGGCTATCATGTATTCAAAAGACGGCCTTCATTGGGAATTGCCCGAGCACTCTTTATTTATGAACAAGGAGATTATCCTGAAGAATGGCGAACATGTCGATGTGGACCGTCTCGAACGTCCCCAATTGTTTTTAGATGAAAACGATGACCCTATAGTCCTTTATTCCGCCTGTTCCATCACCCCGTTGAATCAGAAGAAAGATGGTAGTTCGTTTAATATACAGATTCCGGTTTTATGTTCTTCGGGCAATCCGGTAACCCGTTTCCCTCGATAAAATCGTGGTTTTTAATAAAACAGGACTATAGTGCCGGATAAGGCAGCACTATAGTCCTACTTGTATCAGCACTACTGTGCTACAACCGATTAGACCATATTGTCGCCTCTCAAATCCGCCTTGATGCATTTGTCAACAAATTGTCAACAAAAAAACAGACAAGTTGTGTAATTGCCTTGTACCTTTATTCGGTAAGGGCTCCGGAAGAAAAAGGCTATAATAAATTAGTCGAATGGAAAAGCAAATTACACATCTTTGTGGCGGGTACTATCGCTCGTTCAAGCAGTTTAAAATACATGTAGAAATGATGGATAATAATATGACTTTTTTGCAGGAATGCGCGCGTTTCCTGCTGGAAACGCATGAGGAAAAGAACGAGTTGAAGCAACGTTTCACGAACCTTTTCTTTGAAACCTATGGACAACAGATCGCCGGAGACTGCGGCTGTTCACACCTGGTTTTCGATCATCAACTGATCCCGGTAAGACAACCGGAATTTTTAATCGACCTGATGCACACTACCCTGGATTTAGGGGTAATAGATTGTTCTTCAGATCATTTAGGCCGAAATCTTAATGCCGTTTTCAAAACGAAATTCTCCTTGTCGACCTTCCAGAGAAAGTTGCGCGCCAATACCCTCAGGGAAAGTATACTGTATAAAAAAATCAAATCATACAAGGACAAATAACCGGTCTGTACATAAAATAATCAACAGTAAACAGTAAGTTAAAAACGGCCGTTTTTCTTTCGGATACCTTCTTTTTTACGGTCTTAGCTGCAATATAATTATACTCTTTTGCCTTTTCCCGTTTACTACCTTTGCCTCTGTGATCTTTTAAACGATGAAAGAGGAAACCTTTATAAGAGTCTTTATATAAGATATTCTTTATATATTAATAAGAGTGTCCCGCCGACTGTCCCAAAGGTTTCGTCTGTGTAGGGTTGAGTGTTTGAAAATGAGATATTTATGCAACTGTGATGCTGTCCCGTCCCTGTCCAGGTGACTGTCCCAGACTGTAACATGATTGTTTAACTTAAATCGCAAGAGATGAAAGGTGAAGATTATCAGAGTGTTAACTCTGGAAAAAGAAAGAAAGGTTTTTTGTGCGTCCCCAATTATTGGCTGGACGACTTTTACTCCGATGAACCGGAGCGGCGTAACAAGGCACGTATTTACCTCTGTTTGCTGAAACATGTTTATTTCGCGGACGGCGAGATCGTAGTCAACGGGCAGCGGATGCCTTGCCGTAAAGGGGAGTGGGTGACCACCTACCGGCAGCTGGAACAGAAGACCGGGGTGGCGCGGACAACGATCAGCCGCTTGATCAAGCTGCTGGCAGAAGAGGGGAACATCCGTATACGCTACGACGGGCATTTTACCTTCGTGCAATTTCCTCCGGAAGGAGTTCCGAAAGATGTTCCCGCTTCCGACGGAAAAGAGTCGCCTCCCGCCAAGCCGGCGAAGCCTCGTACTCCGCCTGCCGGCCGACCGAATTATAACAGATTTAAAGATAAAGAATCATGAAAAACGAACAACCGAAAAACGCCGGACAGCCAAAGACAGTCAGTGTCGCAGCCGGCAATTACACGAGTACAGACAATGGGATGCCTTCGTCCGAAGAGATGGAACAGGCCGTCGTATTGGCCATCCTGACGCAGAGCACTGCCATTTGCGAAGTGGGCAACCGTCTGCGTCCGGAGATGTTTACCAATCCTGCTTATTGCCTGGTTTACCGGGCGATGCTGGCGCTTTACCAGCATGAGGCGGATATCGATATGCTGAGTGTGGAACGGGAGATGCGACGGATCGACCCGGAGCATGCCACGCAACTGAACGGGCTGGCTTTTATTGCCGATGGCATGTTGAAGGTGCGCAATGCCCGTTTCATCAAGACGTATGCCGCCTGGGTGATCCGTTGCTGGGTGTTGCGACAGGCCATTGCCGGGATGACTGCGCGTATGGTCGAAGCGCGTGAACCGGGTGTCGACGTGATGGCATGGCTCAATGCTTCGCGTAAGGACCTGGAGAAGCTGGAAGAGGAATTTGCCGTGCATAGCACTACCCGCACGGCGGCCGAAGTGGGCGACCGGGTGCTGGCGGAGATTTATGACGAGCAGGAGCGGCGCCGTGCAGGCGAGCAATTGCAAATCACTACCGGCATCGACGAGTTCGATCATTATCTGGGCGGACTTTATCGCGGCGAACTGCTCGTGCTCGCCGGGCGTCCGTCGATGGGGAAGACGGCGCTGGCCCTTCACATGGCGTTGGCGGCGGCCCAACAGGGAAAGAAGGTTTGTTTCTTCAGCCTGGAGATGACCGAACGCCAGCTGATCAGCCGCCTGTTGTGTACGTTGAGCGGCGTGGAACCGGACAAGCTGCGTTTTAAACTGATGGATGCCGATGACCAGCAGCGGCTGGATAAGGCGGCAGCCGAACTGCGCAAGTTGCCTCTTTTCCTCAATTATTGCAGCGGTTGCGGGTTGGCGGAGATACGGGCGCGATGCATGGTGCTGAACCGCAAGCACAAGCTGGATCTGATGATCGTGGATTATCTGAACCTGGTCAACGTCAGTGCCGACCGGGGAGAGGTGAAGGACACGATGGACCTGGCCCTGGGCGAGGTGGCGGGCGGATTGAAGACGTTGTCGATGGAACAAGACGTCGCCTGCCTGGTCCTGGCACAGCTGAACCGTAACTGTGAAACGCGCACCGACCATATCCCGATGATGAGCGACCTGCGCAACTCGGGTGAGATCGAACAGATCGCCGACAGTATTGCAATGGTTTACCGTCCGGAACAGTATGGCGAACTGAGTGACCCTGTTACCCGCGAATCATTTTATCATGTGGGCCGCTTTTTCGTCATCAAGAACCGTAACGGCGGCACCGGCGAAGTGCGTTTCCGTTACAACGACAGCCTGACACAGATTTATCCGTATAAAAAATAAGATCATGAATATGCAACAACTGAAAGCCGCCAATCCGATAGAACGGGTGGCGGCACGCTACGGCACCTTACTGCGTTCCGGAGCCAATTACAAGATGCTTTGTCCTTTCCACGACGACCATCATCCTTCGCTCGGCATCCATGTGGGCGGACAGTATTTCAAATGCCATGCCTGCGGGGCGGGAGGCGATGTGGTCGGGTTGGTGATGGGGCTGGAGCGTTGCTCCTTTGCCGAGGCGGTGAAACGCCTGGGTGGGGATAGCCGTGGCGAAGCGGTCCAGGCAACCCGTAACGTACAGGAGCGTACAAAGCAAGCTGTGCCTGAGCCGACCTCGGAAGCGACCCCGGAACAGGTGCTTGCCCGGAAACAGGGGATGGAGGCGAATGTCCGTTTTTTATCCTCCCTGGTCCCCTGTGCTTCGGGCCATACGGAATTGTCGGCTACCTGGCTCGACTTCGGTGTGGCGCAGGCAACGGCGTTTGTACCCGATGACTATCGTTACCTGCGTAGCCGTATCGTTTTTCCCATCTATAATGCGGCTGGCGGGTTGACCGGTTTCGGCGGTCGGCGTCCGATGGCGGCTTCGGAGGAGGAACCTAAATACGTGAATAGTCCGAACAGCCTTTGGTTTGACAAGAGCCGGATGTTGTACGGTATCCACCGGGCGGCGGAGGCGATCCGCCGGGAAGGGTTTGCCTACCTGACCGAAGGGTATAAGGATACGCTGGCGATGCATGCGGCAGGGTTGACGAATACGGTGGCCTTGGGTGGTACGGCTTTTACGGAAGGACAGGCGAAGGTGTTGCGTGGTTTTTGTGGACGGGCGGTCCTTTTGCTGGATAATGATCCGGCCGGGCGGTCGGCGACGGAGCGTTTGTTGGCGCAACCTCCCGGCGGCTTATCCCTGGACAGCCTGCTGTTGCCTACGGCGAAGGATGCCGACGAGTTGTTCCGCCGGCTGGGGCGTGATGGTTTTAACCGGTACATGCGATTGCTTACGGAAGAGGTGGGGAAAGGGGAGAAACGTCTGCTGGCTTTCTGCCTGAAATATCCCGAAGTCGCCTCGCATGTGGAACGGATGCTGGAGGAGGACGATCTGCCGTTTATCTCGGAGCCGTATCGGAATTTATTGCATTTCACGGCGCAGGGTGTGGCTGTTTCCGACCTGTCGGTCCCCGAATCCCTGTTGGCGGAAATCCTTTCCGTTCTTCTTCCGGAGCTACCGCTTCCGGCCGGAGTACCGGCATCCCTGTTGAGTGAAGAGGAAGGTACGGTCTGCCATGAACTGGCCGGACATTTCCGCCTGGAATATTACGAAGAACGTATCCTGAGCGAAACCGCCTGCCTGAACGGACAGCTTCGGGCGGCAACGCCTGCCGACGGCTTCCGTCCCGCCTTGCTGGCAGACCTTTCCCGCCATATATCCCTGCTGGTCCGCCTGGGGGAAGACCTCCAGCGAACGCCGGTGGTGGAGAGGAGGTGGTTGCAGTGAATGTTACCGGATGCTTCGCTTGACGCTCACCAGATGAGGCCTTTCATAGAACGCTTTGCGTTCTCCAGAGATTGCCGATACCGATTATCTCGCAAATACGACAAACAAGTAGAAATACCGACAAATAAGTACAACCGCCGACAGCCACCGACAATGGCGGACTGCGCCTTTCCGCTGGGGCGTATCTTTACGATGTAATATTACAAGAGAGAGTAAAACAGATTCAGTAACTTTTTAAATCGTAAAATTATGTCAGTAAAGTATCGATTGGTATTGCGGAAGGATATGACCAAAGGGGCGGCAGCCGATGCAAAGTTGTTTTATGCAGCGAGCAGTTCGAATGGAATGTGTGACCTGGCTAGTTTGTGTGAAATCATTGCCGACCGTTCGGCAGCTACCGCCGGAGATGTGAAGCTGGTGCTCGACGGACTTCTGTTTGTGGTAAAGCAGAAGTTACAGGACGGGCAGACGATCCAGCTGGGTGACCTGGGTTATTTCCAGGCTGTGCTGGGAAGTAAGGGGTCGCCTACGAAAAAGGAGTTTACCACAGATTTGGTGAGGCGGCCGCGTGTCGTCTTCCGTCCGGGCAAGACCCTGTTGGAGCTGGCCAAGAAGTTGAAGGTGGAGCGTATGGTGCTCGATAAGAACGAACCGGATTCGGGGAGTGGCAGCGGTGGCGGAGATCGCCCGGAAATAGAATAGGCACCGTAGCCGGGATGCGGTCTGTCAGCATCCCGGTGGTCCCAGGTGGCGGAAGATACAGGCTGCCTGTTTAGGCGTCAGTAGCTTACGCCCGGGTTTCCAGCCATTGGCAGCCAGCTGGGACAATAGTTCCTGGCTGACCCCTATCCAGCGGGCGAGTTGCCTGGAGGCACTTTCGGGTTTGACATGCGGGAAATAGAGGATAGCCAGTTCTTGGTAACCCCATGACCGTTCTTTCCCGTAATCGGATTCGGTAGTCTGTTCTTCTGTATTCATAATATACTTTTCTTGAATGATTTACTGTTTCAAATATAGTGAATTATTCTTTGAATGTCAAGCTTTGTGTGATGTTTTATCCGGCTAAATTGAGTTTTTTATGACAAAATATGAGTTTGTAAAACGTTTCCTTCCGGAAGCCGAAGCTGCGGAGAAACGGTTCCATCTGAATCCGGTCGTTATGCTGGCACAGGCTGCCATCGAGTCGGGGTGGAATGAAAGTAACCTGGCGAAATTACATCGTAACCTGTTCGGTATTACCGGATATGGCCCGTCCAACGAGTTCTGGCACGGTTGCCGGGTGGAATTGGTCCCGCGCGGATTGCCTTTCCGCAAGTATTCCGATACGCAGAGTAGCTTTCTGGATTATGCCCGGCTGATCGTTACGGCTTATCCGGCCGCTGCCGCAGTCAGTTATTATCCTTCTGCTTTTGCGCATGAAATTGCGTACAGCAAATATATCAGCGAAGTAAACGGTGATAACCGGACCGCTTACTGTCATTTGCTCGACCGTCTGTCGGTTGCGATCGGCAAGCTGATCAAAGCACCGGTGTGTTGATTATCTTCTACCAGTAAATTTTTATCGTATGAAAACACTTCGTATTGTTTGTAATTTCCTTTTATCCTTGGTGCAGGCCCTGTTTCCCCGTGGCCTGAAAGGGAGGCACAGCTGCCCAGGCGATCCCGTGGCTGGCGCTGATAGCACTGTTGTCGCTTCTTCTGAAGCAGACGGAGGTGGCGCTGGCAGCCATCGGCGCGATCTTGTCGATCATCCGTCCGGGGAGTCCGCCGGGGACCCATCCGCCACAGAATCCGCATTAGAGGAACCTCCTCCGGCAACCACGGCTGGTAATTTGATGGGGTGGCTGTTGATCGGGGTAGTGGCGGTGAAACTGTTCTGTTGAAAGGAATGTATATTTACAACCTGAAATTCTGCCTCCTGAACTCCATCGGCGAAAGCCCCATCACATTGGAGAATGTGCGGGAGAAATATTGAGATTCTTTAAAACCGAGCTTGTGAGCGATCTGATTCACCTTCATATCAGTCTGGATCAGTAACTTGCAGGCTTTGTTTATTTTCAGGCGTGTGAAATAATCCATAGGGGAGTGGCCTGTCTCCTTAACGAATTTGCGGTAGAAGTATGATTCCGAATATCCGCAGAAATTAGCGAAATCGGCCAGCTTGAGGTTACTCTCGATATTATCGTTCATAAAATGTACGACGCGGTTCATCACATTTTCAGAATACTCTTTGGGACGGAAGTTATTCCGGTAGACATCGATGAACAGGAAAGAACCCAGGAAATGGGCAAAACACAGATTGGCGTAATGCATATGATCCATAGAGGTACTTTCGTTTAGCGTAAAGAAAATCTCCTCAAACAGGTCGAGCCGTTCTTCAATGCGTGACTGGGCGGAAGGAGAGACCGTCGTCGGCTTATCGAAACGGCTGGAGAAAAGAGGGGCTTTGCTTCCCCGGAAATGAATCCAGTAGATCGTCCAGGGACTGGTCTCATCGGCTCCGTAAGCATGCGGGATATTCCGGGGCAGGATAATGAACTGGTTAGCCTCCAGATTTTGCCGTTTCCCGTACAACTCTATCCAGCCGCATCCTTCCTTACAATAGATGAAAAGAAACTCATCGCATCCGGTTGGCCGGTTAATATAATGATGGGAAGCCCTTGAGAAGTATCCCATCGAATAAAGATACAAGTCACCTGTCAGTGGACTATCTTCCATCAGATTGATCATCGGGATAGGAAGATATATGAAACGTTCGCCGGAAAATCCTAGTTCTACTTTTGCCATTTTTCATGTATTTCGCTATTCACAGCATAAAATAAGCAATAATAATCCACAAATAAGACAAGATTTTGCTATTTTTTATAGGTTGGTAGGACTTTATATTTGTAACTTACTTAAAGTGTGGCCTACAATAAGGGGAAGATCGTATGATGAAAAGAAAATATTCAATATTTGCAGTGTTTATTTTATTGGTAGTTGCAGCTTGCGGAGAGAGTAAGTATGTGCTGCAATCTCCCGATGGCAGTCTGTCCGTAAAGGTCGGGCAGTCGGATAAAGGTAATCTTATCTACCGTTTGGAAAAAGTAATAAGTATGAAGCATTTCAAAATGCTTTAAAGTTGAATTATTTAAATATGATGTTATGATGATGAATATATCAAAAGGTTTGTTTACTCTTTTTACTGTAGTCGGTTCGGCAGCTTGCAGCAATGTGCAGATTGAAGGTTCCTGGATCGAGCCTGTCCCCGGTATGCCTGAGATGGTACAAGGTATTACGTTAGAGAATGGAGGGAAGGCTACTTCCATCAATATGGCCACCCTGCAATATGAGTCTTGGGAGAAAAATGGAGATAAACTGGTGTTGTCGGGTAAAAGTATAGGTAACCACCAGACTATATCTTTTTCGGACACATTGCAGATAGAAGAGCTTACGACTGAGAATTTGGTGTTGAAAAAAGGTGATTTAGTTATAAAATATCAGAGACAAAACTAGAGTTAGGGGAAGAACCTAAATTGAATACAATGAAAAAGAAAATAGCTTATTGTTTGTTTGCATCTGTATTATCTTCTGTGATTTATGCAGATGTTGTTCCGTCTTCAGTCGATTATGTGGTGCGTCCTCTCTACGGTTACAGGGCGGACGGAACTCCCGGGCGTATTGTGACGGTTAAATTGAAAGGAAAGGAACTGAAAGGAGAGCTTTCCGTAGATGTGATAGCCAAAGGAAAAACAGAAAAGAACCATTTTGCATTGAATGCGAAAGATTCGACGGAGGTTGAAATTCTGTTACCTTCCACAGTACCTACAGGGAAGAAGTCGGAAGTCACCATGGTTCTTCGTGGGGCGGATAAGGTGTATAAGCAAAAAGTCAGTGTTATGCCTATGCGTCATTGGAATGTTTATCTGTACAACCATGCTCACGTAGATATAGGATATACCAATACGCATAAGAACGTAGAACAGCTTCACAAGAATAATATCATTGAAGGGATAAAACTTGCAGAAGAGACGAAGAACCATCCGGAGGGTGCCCGCTATGTGTGGAACCCTGAAATTGGATGGCCGCTCGAACGCTTATGGCAATCCAATCCGGAGATGCGGGATGAGGTCATCGATGCAATCAAGAAGGGACAAGTGTGTGTGGATGCCAGTTATCTGAACCTGAATACTAGCATTTGTACAGATGAAGAGATGTTCCACATTTTTAAATTTACGCGGGAAATGCAACGGTTAAGCGGGCAACCAGCAGACGTTTTCCAACAGTTCGATATTCCGGGTATATCGTGGGGACTTGTTCCGGTAATGGCACAGGAAGGAGTTCGGTATATTATTTCCTGGCCTAATTCTGACCGGGCGGGAAATGCCCATGCCAATATGGATGGTAAGCCTTTTTGGTGGTTGGGGCCGGATGGAAAATCGAAAGTATTGTTTTTCCAACCTGGCAGTTATGCCAATAGCGGGAGTATGGGAAAAGGCGGAGAGACGGGACGTCCGTGGTTCGGCCAACGTGATCCGGAAAAGGTTCCGAAAGTAATACGTACCGGATATGCGAATGTAGACTTTACCAAGCAGTTGGAGTCTATGGAGAAAGATAATTACCCCTACGATTTTGCCTTGTTCTCCTGGTCCTTGTGGGACAACAATCCCTTGGATGCCGATATCCCTTTTGCGGTGAAGGAGTGGAATGAAAAATATGCCTACCCGAAGATTCGTATTTGTGGTGGTCACGAAATCATGTCGATGATAGAGGATAAATATGGAGACCAGTTGCCGGTCGTATCCGGCGACTATACGGAATATTGGACGGACGGTTTAGGTACGGCAGCCGGCCTGACCGCCAAAAATCGAAATGCCAAAGAGCGGTTGACACAGGCGGAAACAATCTGGTCCATGCTGGCAGATGGCGGGAAAGCTCCACGTGACGATTTCGATGAGGCTTGGCGTTATATCCTTTTAGGTTCGGAACATACCTGGTGCTTCGAGAACCCGACCGAACCCTATTTCCAGGATGCCATCTGGAAAGTGAAGCAGTCTTACTTCCATGAAGCCGAAGATCGCTCGATCGATATGCTGGATGAATCGCTGGCTCCTGCCACAGATAAGTCGAATGGGGCGCTGGGGCCTAAGGAAGGTCCTTCCAATGGAGGTATCGCCGTCTTTAATACGCATTCATGGCCGCAGAGCGGTGTGATCCGGTTGACGGCAAAAGAGAGTTTGAAAGGGGATAAAGTGGTCGACCAGCATGGTAAAGAGGTACTTTCCCAACGCCTTTCTACCGGTGAGCTGTTGTTCTATGTTCCGGAAGTACCGGCATTGAGTTCCCGTCATTTTCGGGTAGTGGAAGGCAAATGTTCTTTGTCGGGCAGTTGCAAAATAGAGGGAACGACACTGGAAAACGATTGTCTGACGGTGCATGTGGACCAGGCAACCGGTAATATTGTTTCTTTATTGAAGAAAGGTTCTGAATATAACTATATCGGCGAGGGGGCCAATACATTCTCCTGGTTGCCGGCGAATGTGGATGCTCCGCAGGCGGATACGGTATTATCTGTTTCCGTAGTGGAAGAAGGTCCTTTGGCTGTAGAACTGCGTGTGGTATCGAAAGCAACCGGTTGCCGGAGCGTCTCTCGTTCTGTCCGTTTGTTGGCAGGCCAGCCATGGGTGGAAATCTCCAATGTCGTAGATAAATTGCCTTTGGTGGAGAAAGACGGCATTCATTTTGGCTTTGCCTTCAATCTGCCGGACTCAAAGACCCGTGTCGATATTCCCTGGGGAGTGATGGAAGTGGAAAAGGACCAGTGGCCGCAGGGTAACCGTAACTGGCTTGCGATGCAGCGGTGGCTGGACGTATCGAATGCGACTCATGGCGTGACTTGGTGCTCGTTGGATGCTCCTCTCTTTGAATATGGAAACCGTACAGCCAATATAGCTTTGGGCTGGGGGGATAAAGGCAATTGGTTGAAAAAACTGGAGCCGAGTTCGACTATCTATTCCTGGGTTATGAATAATCATTGGCACACTAATTTCCCGTTGACGCAGGACGGTCCCGTACGTTTTCGTTACCGCTTATTCCCTCATGAAGGATATGACGTGGTAAAGGCTAACCGATTCGGTCTGGAACAATCACAGCCGCTGGTTTATGCAACGGCAGACAAAGTTCAGGTCGTAAAGCCAGTTATTGCTATTGGTAATGATCGGGTATACACAACGATTCTGAAGAGTACGGATAAAGAAAAGGAACTGATTGTTCGTCTCCGTTCTTTGTCGGATAAGGAAGAGTCTGTAAAGCTCTCTTTCCCGAAAGCCGATCCGAAAAGTCTTATGATTTGTGATCGTGAAGAGAACCCGTCAAGGTCGACTAATGGGGAACTTACAATGAAACCTTACGGGCAAGTTACATTGCAATTAAAATATTGAACATAGATAAATATGTCTCCCTGACGTTTATTTCCAGGGTTTTAAAGCTGATATACAGAGACCGGACTTGTAAGCTTTCTGTTCCTTTTTATACTAATTAGGAACGGTTGTTTGCAGGTCCGGTTTGTTTTTGGATACGTGAAATACGTTTGCAATAATAATCCACAAAATAAGCAATGTTTTGCTATTTTTTATCGGGTAGGCAGCCTCTATATTTGCATCACACTTACAGTGCGATATACAATAAAATAATCTTAAATACACATGAATATGACATCAAAACAACGTGTTCAAAACGCATTGAACCATAGCACCCCCGACCGGATACCGGTGGACTTTGGAGCCACTTCCGTTACCGGTATCCATTGCAAGGTCGTGGAGGCGCTGAGACAACATTACGGACTGGACCCTCACCCCGTCCGTGTCATCGAACCCTTTCAGATGCTGGGTGAGATAGAGGAGGATTTGCAGGAAATAATGGGTATTGACTGTGTTCCCGTCTTCGGACGCAAGGACATGTTCGATATCGACGAAACCCAATTACACGAGCAGGTTACTCCTTGGGGGCAAAAAGTAATGATTGCCTCCGGTATCGATCTGACGACGGATAAGGAAGGCGACGTGTACATTTATGCCGGTGGCGACCGTTCCTATCCGCCCAGTGCCATCATGCCTTCGGGCTGCTATTTCATCAATGCGACGGAAAGGCAGGAATATGTGGACGACGAAGCCATTACTCCGGAGGATAACCTGGAAGAGTTCGGCCCTGTTTCCGAAGAAGATTTGCAATACTATAAAAAGACCGTGGAGCAGGCCGCAGCAACCGGAAAGGCCGTTGTTGCGAGCTTCGGCGGGACGGCTTTGGGCGATATCGCTTTTGTGCCCGGCATGGGATTGAAGAATCCGAAAGGTATCCGCAACGTGGCCGAGTGGTATATGTCGACCGCCATGCGCCGCGACTATGTGCAGACGGTCTTTGAGAAACAGACCGATATAGCTATTGCAAACTACCAACGGTTGTGGGATACCGTCGGCGAGAAGGTAGACGTGGTCTTCACCTGCGGGACCGATTTCGGTACCCAGGATTCCCAGTTCTGTTCGCTGGATACCTTCAGGGAACTGTGGCTTCCCCATTACAAACGGATGAACGACTGGATTCACCAGCATACCACCTGGAAAGTATTCAAACATACCTGCGGAGCTATCCTGCCGATTCTTCCCGGTCTGGTGGAGGCGGGTTTCGATATCATCAACCCGGTACAGATTAATGCGAAGGATATGGACCCTGTGGTCCTGAAAAAGGAATACGGCAGCCAAGTCACTTTCTGGGGTGGCGGTATCGATACCCAGCGTATCCTGCCGAATGCAACACCCGAAGAAGTGCGCAGCCATGTTTTGCAGGAATGCGAGATACTGGGAAAAGACGGAGGATTCATTTTCAATGCCGTCCATAATATCCAGGCTAATGCGCCGGTCAGGAATGTGGTGGCAATGATTGAAACCCTGCGTGAATTACGGAATCAATAATTTAAAAGAAATAAAGTTATGGCAGATTTAGAGAGTTTGTATGAAGCTATTTTGAAAGGGAAACTCGATGTCGCCAAGGCTGTGACAACCGAGGCGATAGCAGAGAATGTAGACCCGCAAGAAATTATTAATGGTTATATGTCGCGGGCGATGGAGGATATCGGAAAACGTTTTGAGGAAGGAAAAGCCTTTGTCCCTGAACTGTTGATGGCGGCCCGTGCCATGAAAGGGGCGCTCGATCTGTTGAAGCCGCTGATGAAAGGAGCTGCTTCGCACCGGTTGGGCAAGGTGGTAATCGGTACGGTGAAAGGCGATTTGCACGACATCGGAAAGAACCTGGTCGCTTCCATGCTGGAAGGTTGCGGCTTTGAAGTGATAAATCTGGGAACGGATATCTCTTCAGAGAAATTTATCACGGCGATCAAGGAAAACCAGGCGCAGATTCTTTGTCTTTCCGCCTTGCTGACCACGACGATGAATTATATGCAGGAAGTGATCGACGCCCTGGAAAAGACCGGTATCCGCCAGGAGGTGAAGGTCATGATTGGTGGTGCCCCTGTATCCGAATCGTTTGCCCGTCAGATTGGAGCCGACGGCTACAGTGATAATGCGAATGCCGCCGTGACGCTGGCAAAATCATTGTTATCCGCTTAATTGTATGTTTGATTGTAGTTTGGATTTTAGCACGTTGTCCCTGACGGCAAACGACCTGTTTGCAGAGATGGGATACGGCAACACAGCCCCGGAAGAACCTGTGGAGGCACTGGCCCTTTCCATGCTGAAGGAGGTTTCTTCCCGGACTGTTCCCCGTTGCACTTTCGGCTTGTTCGACGGTACGGTGGATGACGGATATGTTACCCTGGATGGCGGAGAACCCTTTCCCGTAGGGGGGACAATCGCTTCCCTGCTGAAAGGCTCCGAACGGTTCGCCCTGTTTGCCGCCACGGCCGGGATGGCTTTTCAAGAATACCAGGATAGCCTGAAAGCAGAGGGAGATATCCTGAAATGCTTCATTGCCGATATTATCGGGACTTGCATTGCCGAGAAAGCCGGCGACCGGATGGAACGCCTGCTTGAAAAAGAACTGAGAGGCGAACGGCATACGAACCGCCTGAGCCCCGGCTATTGCGGTTGGCACCTCACCGGACAGAAAACGTTGTTCCGGCTGATGGGAGGCGCCCCTTGCGGCATCAGCCTGTCTGATGTCTGCCTGATGACTCCTATCAAGTCGATTAGCGGAATAATCGGCATCGGTCCGGAGGTAGATGAGAAAAAATACGGTTGCCAGTATTGTGAACTGGAAACCTGTTATAAACGAAAAAGAAAGAAGAAATAATGGAAATACAAGAATGGTTGCAGGAGACAATCAGGCAAAAAGAACGTAGGGCTATTCCTATCATGACCCATCCGGGCATTGAACTCTGTGGAAAAACAGTGAGAGACGCAGTCACCAGTGGTATGGTGCATGCAGACGCTATCTGCCGGTTGAACGAGCAGTATCCTTCGGCCGCCCCGACCGTGATTATGGACCTGACGGTAGAGGCGGAGGCTTTCGGTGCAAAGGTGGTCTTCCCCGAAGACGAGGTGCCCAGCGTAACGGAACCGCTGGTATCCGATAAGGAGTCGATTGATAATTTACAGATACCGTCTCTGGATACCGCACGTGTCCCCGAGTATCTGAAAGCGAACCGTCTGACGGCGGAACGTGTGAAGGATAAGCCTGTTTTTGCCGGCTGTATCGGTCCGTTTTCACTGGCGGGACGTTTGTTCGGTTTGTCCGAACTGATGATTGCCCTTTATGTGGAGCCGGAGAACATCACTGTCCTGTTGGAGAAATGTACCCGTTTCCTGATCGATTACTGCCGTGCGATTAAGGAGACAGGCGTTCATGGCGTGATTATGGCGGAACCGGCTGCCGGGCTGATTTCAAATGAGGATTCGCTGCTTTATTCGACGACCTATGTCCGCCAGGTGGTAGAGGCCGTGCAGGACGAACATTTTATCGTAATCCTGCATAACTGCGGAAATGCAGGCCATTGTACGGAGGCTATGGTTCAGTCGGGAGCGGCCGCACTTCATTTCGGCAATAAGATCGATATGCAGGATGCCCTTGCCAACTGTCCGGAAGACCGTCTGGTGATGGGGAATCTGGACCCGGTCGGTCTTTTTAAACAGTCCTCGTCAGAAGAAGTATATACCGCGACTATGAATCTGTTACAGCAGACCAAAGCATGGAAGAATTTCGTTTTGTCGACAGGTTGTGATGTCCCGCCCCATATTCCGGCTGAGAATATCGAGGCATTTTATCAAGCACTTACTAATTTTAACAGGTCAATGTAAAAAAAGGGAGGTGTATCAAAATAAACTTTTGATGCACCTCCTATTTTGGATTCTGTTACTTTTTACCGGATAAACAGCAGTTCGCGGTATTTCGGCAACGGCCACATCTGGTTGTCCACCATCAGTTCCAGTTCGTCAATATGTTCGCGTATATCATCCAGGAACGGAACGACTGTGTCATGATAAGCGATCGCTTTGCTGCGGTAGTCGGTGATAACGTTCGCCTTCTTGCGGGCTTCGATCATCTCGTCCGTCATGCGTGTTACGGCATTTACGTGCTTGGATATTTTGCGTACCAGGCGGCGCGGTTCGGCAGACAGGTCCTCATATTCTTCCGGACTGAACGTTTCCTTCAGCTTGGTGATATTGCTCAACAGCAAAGACTGGTAATGCAATACGACCGGGATGATATGGTTCATGGACAAATCTCCCAGGACGCGGGCTTCGATTTGTACTTTCTTGATATAGATTTCCCATTTCACTTCGTTGCGGGCTTCCAGCTCCTTTTCGCTCAGTACGCCTGTTTCCCTGAACATGCGGATTACTTCCGGCTTCAGGTAAGCGTCGTATTGCAATGGAACGCTGTTTTCGCAATCCAGGCCGCGGCGGGCAGCTTCCGCCTTCCATTCGTCGCAGTAACCGTTGCCGTCGAAACGGATGGGTTTGGATTCTTTGATATAAGCCTTCAATGTTTCGAAGATAGCCACTTCCTTGCTCTTGCCTGCTGCCTGGAGTGCTTCCACGTCCTTCTTGAACTGTTGTAACTGATAGGCTACAGCAGAATTGACAGCCAGCATGGCCGAACCGCAGTTGACGGACGAACCCGGAGCACGGAACTCGAAACGGTTGCCGGTGAAAGCGAACGGCGACGTGCGGTTGCGGTCCGTATTGTCCAGCAGCAGTTCGGGAATTTGCCCGAAGCCGAGGCTCAGGCGTTTCTTGTCGTCCACCTCGATGGCATCTTCAATCGAACTGTTTTCGAATTTATCCAGTACCTCGCTGATTTGTGTACCCAGGAAGGACGAGATAATGGCGGGAGGCGCTTCGTTGGCCCCCAGGCGGTGGGCGTTGGTTGCCGAAGCGATACTGGCTTTCAGCAGCCCGTTGAATTTATAGACGGCCATCAGCGTATTGACCACGAAGGTGATGAAACGCAGGTTGTCTTCGCGGTCCTTGCCGGGCGAGAACAGGTTGATGCCCGTATCGGTTCCCATCGACCAGTTGCAATGTTTACCCGAGCCGTTCACACCCATGAACGGTTTTTCGTGAAGCAGCACGCGGAAGTTGTGGCGGCGTGAAACACGTTTCATGACCGACATCAGCAACTGGTTATGGTCGTTGGCCAGGTTGCATTCTTCGTAGATGGGCGCCAGCTCGAACTGGTTCGGGGCCACCTCGTTATGACGGGTTTTTACCGGGATGCCCAGCTTGTAGCATTCCACTTCCAGGTCTTTCATGAACTCCTGTACGCGTGAAGGGATGGCGCCGAAATAATGGTCGTCGAGCTGCTGGTTCTTGGCACTTTCGTGTCCCAGCAACGTGCGTTCCGTCAGTGAGAGGTCCGGACGGGCGGAGTAAAGCTCCTCGTCCACCAGGAAATATTCCTGTTCCCAGCCCAGGTATGTGATTACTTTGTGAACATCTTCATTGAAATAGTTGCAAACCTCTTTCGCCGCTTTGTTGAGTGCTTCGACAGAGCGTATCAGCGGTGTTTTGTAGTCGAGAGCTTCGCCGGTATAGGCGATGAAGACTGTCGGGATACAGAGGGTGTCGTCTACAATAAATGCGGGGGAGGAGGGGTCCCAGGCAGAATAACCGCGGGCTTCGAACGTGTTGCGCAGTCCGCCGTTGGGGAAGCTGGACGCATCCGGTTCCTGCTGTGCGAGCAGTTTGCCGCTAAATTCTTCAATCATACCGCCGTTACCGTCGTGTTCGACAAAAGCGTCGTGTTTTTCGGCTGTCCCGTCGGTCAGGGGCTGGAACCAGTGTGTATAATGGGTAACTCCTTTTTCCAGTGCCCACATACGCATACCGGCTGCCACATGGTTGGCTATTTCGCGGTCGATAGGTGTTCCGTTATCAATGGCGTGGGTCAGGGCTTTGTACGTTTCCTTGGAGAGATACTTTTGCATAGCCTTGCGGTTAAATACGTTCTCGCCATAGTACTCGGATACTTTCTGTTTGGGAGTGACGGCTTCTACGGCCTTACGGTTGGAAGCTTTCTCCACTGCATTAAAGCGTGAGATTGACATATGGATTATTTTAATGTTTTACCGGCTGCAAAGATACAAGCAAATCTTCATTTATGCTTTCAACGGGTAGTTAAAAACAATTTCATGGAACATTTTGGTAGCGGCCGGAGATAAATTGTCCGGCGGGTTGCATGGAATAAAGTTCTTCTGTTCTATCTTTTACTCCTTCACTTTCCCGACAAACAACACATTATTATCATTCTCATCCAGCGTCGCTGCCAGTTCCTCGAGTTTCTTTCTGTCCTGGCTGGGGCATTTGCCGGAGGCGAGATGTTTTTCTATCTTTTCGATCAGCTGTCCCGGTTCCATATTCCGGATAAAATATCCCTGGTAGAAATTGTGGCCTGTTCCGGAGATGGGGAGGTTTCCGTAGAAGTCGTTTACCAGACGGAAATGGGAGGAAGCATTCTTCTTTTTATCAATCAGGATATCTCCGCCATTTTCCGGACCGTTTTTCCCCCAGAAATAATAATTGACCATGAAGTGATTCGGGAGCCGGTAGTATAGATGTATCGGTTTCTCTTCCGGATTCGGGAAAGTCATGGTAAATTCAGGCAATAACCGGTTGCCGACAGGATCGTAGACAAAAAGAGTGTCTATGCTGGTGTGGAAGAAATCGAACCCGTTGCCGTTTTTGTAAGAGAAAACTTCTCCGTTGAAGTCCGACACTGTCCTTTTGGCGGTTGCCGGAATCTGTTTCAGGATGTTTCCTTCCATATCCACTTGGAAGGCAAGCGGTTCCCCTTCCTGAAATGGCATGTGTACGACGGATAATGTGCCGTCCGCATTGAGCGATAATTTAGGTTTGTTGATCTGTCCCGGAAGCGGGATGTCTTTGATCCATTTGCCATTCGTGCCGTACACCATGATCTTCCGGCCATAGAAAGGTGAGAGGAAGATACGGTCGTTCTTTTCGTCGATGACTTCATCGTAAATGGATATGGCATATTCTCCGGCTCCATTGCCTACGGAGCCGATGTCGTGCAGGAATTTACCCTCTTTGTCGAAGAGTTTGAACGGTCCGCCGCTTCGTTGCCGTACCCCGATATACTGGTCGGTGACGAGGGTGAACCAGGCTTTGAACATGGCGGAGTCAGAGTTGTCGAAACGTATGATGCGGCAGTCTTCGACAAATTCGCTGAGCGGCACGTCGATAGTGTCTTTCGCCAGGGCGAAGTCGCACACGGTCAGTTCGTTTCCGCCTGTTTCAACGGTGGTGATACTTCCGTCGTTCGTTTTCAGTGCTTTTTGTTTCTGGGTGAAAATGTTGCAGGCGGATAAACATCCCAGTAACAAGACGGAGGAGAGGAGCAGACAAGTTGTTTTCATACAGGATCTATTTAAAGTTGTTTACTATCAACAAAAATACGAATAGCTCGTAATTACGAACTATTCGTATGAAAGTATTTGATCCCGGTTAGATTATATTAACTGTTTCAGAACAAACTCCACGCTACAGTCAACCCCGCCATCACGATAGCCACCATGCTCATCAGCTTGATCAGGATATTGAGGCTCGGACCGGAAGTGTCTTTGAACGGGTCGCCGACGGTATCGCCGACAACGGTTGCCTTATGGGCTTCGCTGCCTTTGCCGCCGTGGTTGCCTTCTTCGATGTGTTTCTTGGCGTTGTCCCAGGCACCGCCTGCGTTGGCCATGAAGATGGCCAGTACGAAACCTGTGCTCAGTCCGCCGATCAGCAGGCCGATCACGCCGGTCACACCGAATATCAGTCCGGTCACTATCGGGGCGATGATCGCCAGCAACGAGGGAACAACCATCTCATGTTGTGCCCCTTTCGTCGAAATCTCTACGCAACGGGCGTAATCGGGTTCCGCTTTTCCTGTCAGGATACCCGGTATTTCGCGGAACTGGCGGCGTACTTCTTCTACCATATGTCCGGCGGCGCGTCCTACGGCGTTCATCGTCAATCCGCAGAACATAAAGGCCATCATCGACCCCAGGAACATGCCCGACAGTACTTTCGGATTCATCAGTGTCACATCGTAGTAGATCATAAAGTCGGAGAAAGAAGCCTTCGATACCTCCATTGTGCGCCCGTCGGCAAACGACAAGACGTTTTCTCCCAGGCGCAGCAGGCCGATCTTGATCTCTTCTATATAAGACGCCAGCAACGCCAATCCCGTCAGGGCGGCAGAGCCGATGGCAAATCCTTTACCGGTGGCGGCTGTGGTGTTACCCAGCGAGTCGAGGGCGTCGGTGCGTTTGCGTACTTCTTTGCCCAGACCAGACATTTCGGCATTTCCTCCGGCATTGTCGGCAATCGGGCCGTAAGCGTCGGTAGCCAATGTGATACCCAGGGTGGAAAGCATGCCGACGGCAGCGATGCCGATTCCGTAAAGTCCCATTCCTACATTGCTAAAGTCAAATCCCGAGGCAAAGAGGAAAGAGCAGATGATACCTACCACAACAGCCAGCACGGGGATAGCGGTAGAAAGCATTCCCAGTCCTAATCCGGAAATGATAACGGTGGCCGGCCCTGTCAGTCCCGCTTCCGAAACCCGTTTGGTCGGGTTGTAGGATTGTGAGGTGTAATATTCCGTTGCCTGGCCGATCACGATACCTACCAGCAAGCCGATCACTACCGAGCAACTGATCCAGAACCAGTTGTCGAGGTCGAGCAGGTAAAGTATCCCGAAGGTGGAAACAGCGATCAGCACCGAACTGAGGTTTGTACCGATAGCCAGCGCCTTCAACAACTGCCGGATATTAGCATCCTCTTTCGTCCTGACGGCAAAAATACCCAGGATAGAGAGGACGATGCCGACAGCCGCGATCAGCATCGGTGCGATTACTGCCTTATATTGCATTTCTATATTACCGGACGAAACGAAAGCGGCAGCGCCCAGAGCGGCGGTCGCCAGTATCGAACCGCAGTAAGATTCGTACAGGTCGGCACCCATACCGGCCACATCGCCTACATTGTCACCCACGTTATCGGCGATGGTGGCCGGGTTACGCGGGTCGTCTTCCGGAATGCCGGCTTCCACTTTCCCGACAAGGTCGGCTCCCACATCGGCGGCTTTCGTATAGATTCCGCCTCCCACGCGGGCAAAGAGCGCCTGTGTAGAGGCTCCCATGCCAAAGGTCAGCATGGTCGTAGTGATAATGGTCAGTTTATGGGTAGGGTTCAGGGCTTCATCCGGAATGAAAGCGTTCAGCAGGACGTACCAGAAAGAGATGTCGAGTAGTCCGAGGCCGACCACCACCAGTCCCATGACGGCGCCGCTGCGGAAAGCGACCTGCAACCCCTTGTTGAGCGATGAACGGGCGGCATTGGCTGTACGGGCGGAGGCATAAGTCGCCGTCTTCATCCCCAGGAATCCCGCCAGTCCAGAGAAGAAACCGCCGGTCAGGAAGGCGATCGGCACCCATTCGTTCTGCACGCCGAAGCCGTAAGCCATAATGGAAAACAAGATAACCAGCACAAGGAAAACCGAGGCTACTACCTTGTACTGTTGTTTCAGGTACGACATCGCACCTTCACGCACATAAGAAGCGATTTTAGCCATCGTTTCCGTTCCTTCACTCTCTTTCATCATTTGCCGAAAGAAGAACCAGGCAAATACCAGCGCCAGAACCGACGCTACGGGCACAATCCAGAAAATACTAGTTATCATAGTCGTTAGATTTAAAATGAATAACCACCCCTTAGGATCGTTATTTTGTTTCCCGTAAATGTAAGAAAAATAAAAACGTAGAGAAACTTTTTCGTAAATAATACTGTTTCATTCTAAAAAAAACAGCATATTTGTCACCGTAAAAGAGAGAAAACATACAATGACGCAAGAATCGAACCATAAGACCTATAGATTGGGATTGGCCTTAAGCGGCGGAGGCGCGAAAGGTTTTGCACACCTTGGGGTATTCAAATTACTGGAGGAGTGCGGACTGAAGCCGGATATCATCGTTGGGACGAGTGTCGGTGCGTTAATGGGTACTTTGTTTGCCGACGGCTATTCGGCAGACGAGTTGAAAGAACTCTTTACAGGCCGTGAATTTTCCGAATTTGCACAACTCCAGCTTCCCAAGTCCGGCTTGTTCGACAGCAAACGTTTCCGGTATTTCCTGAAACGCCATCTGAGAGCCAAGACATTTGAAGAACTGAAAATCCCTATGATTGTGGTAGCGACCGATCTGGATAACGGCGAAAGCCATGAGTTCGATAGCGGGCCTATCGTGGAGGCAGTGACTGCTTCGTGCAGTATACCGATCATTTTCAGTCCGGTAGTGATTAACGGGGTACATTATGTGGACGGCGGTTTGTTTCATAACTTCCCGGTTTCCATCATCCGCGACAGGTGCGAGCGGGTGATCGGGGTGAATGTCAGCCCGCTGGTTCCCCAGAAATACAAGCAAACGATATTTCATATTGCAGAACGTTCCTATCATTATATGTTCCGGGCCAATACGCTGGAAGATCGTGAGATGTGCGACGTGTTGATCGAGGCGGAAGAATTCGGCATGTATAAAACTTTTGATTTGGAGAATGTGGAACAGATTGCCCGCATCGGTTATGATGCAGCGATCCGCGCATTCGAATTGGTGATACAAGAGAATAAACATGAAACACTGGTGAAAGCGATTATGGCGCGGAAGAACAATATGCTTCTGCCATAGCTTTGTCCGGCGCTTGCCCGGATAACTTTTACCGATAATATTTAAAGTTGATAAAAGCGATGAAACAAATGGATAAAATGATCATTTATCAGGTATTTCCCCGTTGGTTCGGAAATCTGAAATCTCCGTTGGTAAAGAACGGTAGTGTAAGGGAAAACGGAGTAGGAAAGTTCTCCGCCTTTTCACCGACGGCCCTGGCAAAGATCAAGGAACTGGGTACGACGCATATCTGGTACACCGGAGTGATAGAACATGCTACCCAGACCGATTATTCCGCTTATCAGATACGCAAAGACCATCCGGACGTGGTGAAAGGCAAAGCCGGTTCCCCTTATGCAATAAAAGATTACTACGATATAGACCCCGACCTGGCAGAGAAGGTACCGAACCGTATGAAGGAGTTCGAGGCGTTGGTGAAACGTACGCACGATGCCGGGATGAAGGTGATCATTGACTTTGTGCCGAACCATGTGGCACGCGAATATTACTCGGATGCCCGCATGTCGTATGTCGAAGATCTGGGACAGCATGATGATACGACCAAAGGGTTTGACCGTAATAATAACTTCTATTATATTCCGGGATGCCCGTTGCACCTGTCGTTTGCCGAAGCGCACGGGGATTACGATTATAGCGAGTTCCCCGCTAAAGTGACTGGGAATGACTGTTTTAATCCGTGTCCGGGAAAGAACGACTGGTACGAAACGGTCAAGCTGAATTATGGCGTGGATTATGTGAATGGCCGGATCGGTCATTTCAACCCGGTGCCCGGCACCTGGACGAAGATGCTGGATATCCTGCTTTACTGGGCGGATAAAGGCGTTGACGGTTTCCGTTGCGATATGGCGGAGATGGTACCGGTGGAATTTTGGAACTGGGTGATTCCGAAGGTAAAAGAAAAACATGCTGTTGTTTTCATTGCCGAGGTTTATAATCCGGCAGAATACCGTAACTATATTTTCAACGGTCATTTTGACTATTTGTATGATAAGGTAGGACTGTACGATACCGTGCGTGCGGTGATGTGCAATCAGGCTGCGGCCAACACGATCTCTTACTGCTGGCAGAGCCTGGAAGGTATCCAGTCACATATGTTGAACTTCCTGGAAAAC
This sequence comes from Parabacteroides sp. ASF519, assembly GCF_000364265.2. Taxonomy (NCBI): domain Bacteria; kingdom Pseudomonadati; phylum Bacteroidota; class Bacteroidia; order Bacteroidales; family Tannerellaceae; genus Parabacteroides; species Parabacteroides sp. ASF519. Next base: position 2,065,742 of record NZ_AQFV02000006.1, read on the forward strand.
CATGACGAGCAGCGTATCGCCTCTTATTTCTTTGCCGGCGATCACCGTCCGGGTATCCCCGGCATGATTGTTTCGGCCATGATGAATACGAACCCGGTCATGATCTACAGCGGTCAGGAGTTGGGCGAGCCGGGTATGGACGAGGAAGGTTTCAGCGGACGCGACGGGCGTACGACGATATTCGATTACTGGAGCGTGGAGAGCCTGCGCAAATGGATCAACGACTGGAAGTTCGATGGCGCCGGTTTGACGCACGAGCAGCGTGAATTGCGTGAGAAGTATGCCCGGATACTGAACGTGGCGAAATCGGAGCAGGCCATTACTCAGGGGGCTTTCTTCGACCTGATGTATGCCAACTCGCGGAATCCGTATTTCAATTCGAATAGCCAGTATGCCTTTATGCGCAAATACCGTAACGAGGTCGTACTGATTGTCGTGAATTTCGATAAAAGCGAACAGACGGTGCGGGTAAAGATTCCTTCCGACGCATTTCTTACACTGGGTTTTGACGATAACAAGGCCGCTACGCTGACGGATTTGTTGACGGGAGAGACCAGTATCAGTACGCTGACGGCGGCGTGGCCGTATCAGCTGGTTTTGCCGGCTTATTCGGGTAAGGTTCTGAAGTTTACGTATAAGTGATGAGTCTTTCATTTCGTTAGAAAAAGTAACAGGGGCGGGGTTGACTCGCCCTTATTGTTGAAAGTTTTCCGAAGATAAAGGGATAATTGCAAATAAGTTTTGTACTTTTGCAGCACAATTCAAATCTATTTACTTAAGATAAATATTCGGAATAATGAGTGCACAAACTCCTTTCTTGGTGTTTTCGGGAACCAACTCCCGGTATCTTGCAGAGAAAATTTGCAATAGTCTTGGTTGTCCTCTGGGGCAGATGAACATTCAACATTTTGCTGACGGTGAATTTTCAGTATCTTATGAAGAGTCTATCCGTGGTCGTGACGTGTTCCTTGTTCAATCAACATTTCCTAACTCGGACAATCTGATGGAGTTGCTCCTGATGATTGATGCGGCTAAACGTGCTTCTGCACATTCTGTAATTGCTGTTGTTCCTTATTTCGGTTGGGCCCGTCAGGACAGAAAGGATAAACCCCGTGTGTCTATCGGTGCAAAATTGATCGCAGATATGTTGAGCACTGCCGGTATCGACCGTCTGATTACAATGGATTTACATGCAGACCAGATCCAGGGATTCTTCAATGTTCCTGTCGACCACCTGTATGCTTCTTCTATCTTCCTGGATTATATCAAGGGAGAACTGCCTTTGGATAACTTATGTATCGCAACACCTGACGTGGGTGGTACGAAACGTGCCAGCAGCTATTCCAAATACCTGGGATTGCCGATGGTTATCTGCCACAAGTCACGCCTGCGTGCCAATGAGGTAGCAGAAATGCGTATCATCGGAGATGTGGAAGGGCTGGACGTTCTTCTGGTGGATGATATGGTGGATACAGCCGGTACAATCACTAAAGCCGCTAACCTGATGATTGAAAACGGCGCTAAGTCTGTACGTGCAATCGCCAGCCACGCTGTTATGTCTGACCCGGCTTCTACCCGTGTAGACCAGTCTGCGTTGACGGAAATGATCTTTACCGATTCTATTCCTTACGCAAAGAAATGTGAGAAAGTAAAAGTATTATCTGTTGCCGATATGTTTGCTGAAGCAATCCGCCGTGTTTGCAGTGGCGAATCTATCAGTTCTTTATACGCTATTTAATTAGCAGGGATTAATGATATAAAAAGGCTGCCGTCGGATTGATGGCTGCCTTTTTTATTGGTATGCGGTGACTGGCGGAGGGATTAGCTTCCTCCGATATAGTCTTTCAGGGCATTTACGTAATTCTCGAATGCCTGTCGTCCTACGGGTGTTATCCGGCAGGTGGTACGGGGTTTCTTTCCGACAAAGCTCTTTTCGACTTCTATGTAGCCGGCTTCGCTCAGTTTGTCTATCTGCACACTCAGGTTTCCCGCTGTCGCCTGTGTCTTTTCCCGCAGATAGACGAATTCAGCCTCCTCGACCGAAAGGAGGATGGATATCACGGCGAGCCGCAATTGTGAATGAAGTAACGGATCTAGTTCTTTAAACATTGCTTCCTGGCTTTATTATTGACGATATGTCCGGGTATGATCATCATAAACACGAATGATAAACCGAAGTAAAGATACCACAAAGTTGTCGCTTTTTCACCTATCAGTAGCATGGTTAGCATATATATTGCTACAATAAACGCAATGAGGGGGGCGTAAGTCATCCAGCGCTCCTGTATTATAATGCCTGTAATGGAAGTGCCGAGTCCGCAATAGACCAGGGAGAGCGGTAGCATAAGCAGGAAATCTGCATGTCTGGCGAATGTAATCTCCATAATGCCGATCGTCAGAAAAGTAATGATAAACATGTATCTCATCACTTGCCATACCTGTGAGATCACTTTGTCTGTATAGGTAACGACCTTCGGTTTGTTTTGTCGTTTTCTGTAAGAGATCACCGGCCATACGGCGAACATCAGCATCCAGCCCCAACTCCAGATGAAGTTGTGTGTGAAGTTGATCAGCAGAAACAGCACAACCGATAAGGCTGTCGTAAAATATCCCCAGAACAGCATTATGTTTCCCTGTCCCACCTCCATATTCTTTTTGCTGGAGTTTATCATCTGTGTGATGAGTTCCAGGCTTTCTTTCTCGTTTAAAAGTCTTTCTTCCATGATTTTATTTGTTTTTATATTGTTCGTACTATGTTTGTTCAAAGATAATGTCATTGTTTTTAACAGTCAATCATTCCGGTCTATTTTTCGTTCAACCGGTTTCTTTCAGAGTTTACGCCCCGTTCGATTGTCGGCTTCTTTACTTTCCTGCCGCTGTTGAAGTTCCAGGTCAGTGTCGCTTTGAAGGTACGTCCGAGGTATCCGCTTTCGAAGTGGCTTTGTGACGTGTAGGCTTCGATATGGCTGGCAAAGTCATTATAGCGGTTGAAGATATTATCGGCCGAAACAGTTATCAGAAAGTGGTTGCCGGCCAGCTTCTTCCGGGCAAACAGGCTGACGATGTGCCGGGGAGCCACTTCGCTGTTTCCTGAATACAGGCGGCTGGTTCCGCTGTATTGTCCTTCGATCGTGATGTCTTTCGGCAGCGTGAAGGTTGCGGTCGCGTTTGCGAATGCCAGGTAATGGTGGGCAAATGCGGCTTTCTCCGTCATACGGATATCCTGGCGTACACCGACGAAATTGGCTGCCAGGTTAAGCCATGGGACGGGTTGAACCGGGATACTGGCGGCAACGAACCAATGGTTTTCGACGTCATGGTTTTCGTAGGTGATATACGAAACGTCCGGGTCGACGACGTCTACCTTGCAGAATTCGCGGATCAGGTTGCGGTGCAGGCTGCCTCCGATTGTTAGCGTGTAACGGTAATTATAGACAAGGGTCGTGCTGAAACGGTGGATATAGGTCGGTTTCAGGTAGGGATTGCCTATGTTGTAGCTGTAATCGGAGGTCTGGAGCCGGTTCGGGTTGAGCGTATAGAAGGCCGGACGTTCGATGTTGCGCGTGTATTGTCCGACCAGCATCCAGGTCTTCAGGTTGTTGAAGGCATAGGTGGCGCTCAGGCTCGGGAACAGGTCGAAGTAATCCCGTTTAATCCGGTCGCTCTCGTTCGCGGTCCGGGTATATTCACCCCGCAGTCCGGCTATGAACGCCCAGCGATTGATTTCTGTTGAAAAAGATGCATATACTCCCATGATGTTTTCCTTGTATTTGAGTGCGTAGCCGTAAGCCGGACTGATACTCCATTGTTGGTCGGCCGAGAGATCTTCGTAGCAGGAATTATCGTCCATGAATGTATGCGTGTACTTCAGACCGGTGTTCAGCGACATTCCTTTCCGGAAGTATTTATTCATTGAAATATCGGTGGTGACGATCTTGTAGGTCGCATCGCTGTTACTTCGGTACGTACTGTCTGTATCCCGGCCTGCTGTCTTTTGTATGACATAGTAGTTGTTTTTCCCCGTCGACTTTTTGTCGGCATAATCAACAATCCATTTGAGCAGGGAGCCTTTGTCGTCGAGTTTATGCAGGTAGTTGGCGGTAGCGGATAAAGTGTTGTAATCATCCTTCTGGTTATAATCGCCGGTACTGTTTATTAGCCATTCCTGCTTGGTCAGTTCCGTTTCGCTGTAAGAGTTGCCCTTAGACAGCTGTCCGACATATTCTATCTCCGCTCCGATGCTGTTGACGGTATCGATTTCGAAGATGGCTCCGATGTGTCCCGTACCATAGTCCGATCGTGTGTCGAACCTGGAGAGGCTGGAAAAGCGGTTGTCGTTGTCCGGATATTGCCTGACGGATGTCATCATGCTCTCATTCTTCGGTGTGAAATTGCCGGAGGCGGCAGCGTTTACGGTCCATTTCCCGAGACGTGCATTGAGTGTTCCGGAAGGCATGTAACGGGTAAGGGTAGAAGATAAGGCGGTCCCGGCCGTGACACTCCCCTGGATACCGTCCGTTTGCCGCCGGCGGAGTGAGATCAGGATGATTCCGCCCCGTGAGCTGGCTTCATATTCTGCTCCGGCTATCGGGATGACTTCTATTCGCCTGATATCTTCCGATTTCAGCGAACGAAGGTAGGTGAGAAGTTCTTCGCCGGTAAGTTTTATTTCGCGGTTATCGACGAATACCTTTGTGCCCTGTGCTCCGTTGATGGAGATATTATCTTCTGCCAGCCATACGCCGGGAGCCTGCGACAATAACTCGGTTCCGTCTTTCCCGGTGGAAGGGGAGACGGACAGGACGAAGCGGTCTGCCTTGCGTTCGATATTTTTTGCCTGTACCACAACCTCTTTCAAGGCATAGGAAGAAGCCTTCAACGAAAGGGTGTCGTGCATGGATGCGGGCAGCAATAATTCTTTTTGCAGCGGCTCATATCCGATACACCGGACGATTACTTTATATGTTCCTGCTTTTGCTTCCATGGTGAAATAGCCCTTGTTGTCGGTTGTCGTACCTGCTTTTTGAATCTCATCCTGCAAGAGGACGATTGTCGCGTATTCAACTCCGTTTCCCTGCCCGTCGGTAATGTGGCCGGAGTAAATCTCTGCCGTTGCCGGCTTCCGGGCCATAGCCGGAAAGCCGGTAGCAAAGAAGAGTGTAAAGAATAACAGCCATTTCATGTCTTACTCGTTTGCCGGGTAATATAATTTCAGTTTGACCGTCTCTTCTTCCTGTTGCGTTTTACACTTTTTCATGGCATACCCTTCAGCCGGCTTTTTGTCTTCGGTGAAGTCCATTTGGTAATTGCCGTTTTCGTCATGGAAGACTGAGATATCGAACTGTTCCCATTCGACGTTTTTAAGCGTGATAGTTGCTTCTCCTTTCTCCGGTTTGGCCATGCCGTATACCGGTTTTGTCTCTTTTCCTGATTGAGCCATGACGAGGATTGTTCCGTTTTCTCCGCGTATGTTACTCACTTTGACGATGATTGTCCGTGCTTCGGCAAGATTGCAAGTAAAGAATATTGCCAGAATAAATAGTATGATTCGTTTCGTTTCCATGTTTTGTTTACTTTAAAAGTGAATGTAAATAAGTTTATAATATAAACCATATATGGATTAAAAAAGTGCAAGGAGCTGCGCATGTCTCACCTACACGCTGCAAATATAAAATGGTTTATGTTATAAACCAAATTAAAGGCGAAAAAAATGAAACAATAGGGTGAAATAGTTGAAATAAAGGCGGTATACCGGGAAAATGGTTGCGGCAATTGTAAGAAATAGCTGCCGCAGTGGTAAAAAACAGGTGCTACAATCATATAAAACGACTGCGGCAACCATTCGAGATAGTTGCCGCAGTCATTCTAATTTTGAATTTTTCTATTAAAACAGATCGGCATGAGTGCCGGTATCTGTAAACAGAAGCATAAGTTCCGTATCATTTTGATTCCAAACCAGTAACCAGTCGGATTGAATATGACATTCCCATAAGCCTTCGTATTTGCCGCTTAATTTATGCGGGTGATATTCGGGTGGGAGGGCACCGGTTGTTTCAAATCTTTCTTGAACTTACCCGTATAATTGAGTGTATATTTCTTATTCATCCGAAGATTTGTTTCATCATATCTTCTGTGCTTTCAGCATGATATACTCTTCCAGCCTTCACATCTTCCAATGCTTCATCCAGGCCGCATTTCTTTTCTTTGCGGACTTTGATGCTTCCTCCCATACTTTTAACCAGTGAGCGTATGGCGGATGCGTATTTTTCGGGAATGGATATCTCGAATGTTTTTAATGTTGTTGCTTCCATAGTCGTATATATTATAGTCTGATACAAAGATACATATAATTATTGACAAAGACTTATTTTTCTTCGTCAATAATCATGCCGCTACCCAGGCAGAGATGATGATCCTTGTCGTAGACAACACCGTACTGGCCGGGAGCGATACCCTGTATTTTGTTTTCTGATTCGATACGGTAAAGGTCACCGATACGGCGGATGCGTCCCGGTGTGAAATCGGGGGTATGGCGTATCTTGAAGGTGATTTCTTTTTCATCGGTAAATTCTCCCCACGGATCTTCGGTGATGAAGTCGAAACCATGCAGGTTGATTGTCTTCCCGTATTGCGTTTCCGGGTCGTAGCCGTTGGAGACGTAGATGATGTTGCGCTTGATATCCTTCTTGATGACGAACCACGGACCGCCGCTCAGGCCCAGTCCTTTCCGCTGGCCGATGGTATGGAACCAATAGCCGTTGTGCTTGCCCAGTACCTTGCCCGTTTCCAGTTCGACGATTTTTCCGACACGTTTGCCCAGGTAACGCTCGATGAAGTCGTTGTAATTGATTTTACCGAGGAAGCAGATGCCTTGGCTGTCCTTGCGCATGGCGCTGGGGAGCTTTTGTTCGGCAGCGATGGCACGGACTTCCGCTTTCATCAGGTGGCCGATCGGGAACATCAGCTTCTGGATTTGCAGGCGTGTGATTTGTCCCAGGAAATCGGTCTGGTCCTTCACCGGGTCTTTGGCGGTGGAGAGCCATACTTTTCCGTCTATCTCGGTCGTTGTGGCATAATGGCCGGTGGCGATTTTATCGAAGTCTTTCCCCCATTTCTCTTCGAAGCAGCCGAACTTGATGAATTTGTTGCACATCATGTCCGGGTTGGGGGTGAGGCCGCGCTTCACCGAGTCGATCGTGTAGCTGACCACCTTGTCCCAGTATTCGTCATGCAGGGATACCACTTCCATGCGACAACCGTATTTGCGTGCTATGTAAGATGTAATTTCTATATCCTCTTCGGCGGGGCAGTCGATATATCCGTCTTTATCTTCCATACCGATACGGATATAGAAGATGGTAGGATCATATCCCGCCTCCTTCAACTGATGGACAACTACGGAGCTGTCCACACCTCCTGATACTAATGCTGCTATTTCCATTCTTTAATAAATATATCGGTTGCAAAGGTACAAAATATTAGGGTGATATTCCTATGGCTTCGATTTATTCGTTACCTTTGCGGGAGAGCCTTTCGTTGTAATACTTCAGAAAAAAACAAAAGAATTAGTATAAATAAAATGAGAAATACAATTGTATCGCTTATGACAGCAGTGGCATTAACCGCCTGTGCAGGCCCGAAAGAAAAGAATGTTCAGGCGCCGCAGGAGGATTTTAATTATGTGGTAGACCAGTTCGCAGACCTTCAGATACTTCGGTATCAGGTTCCGGGATTCGAGTCTCTTTCGTTGAAACAAAAACAGTTATTATATCATCTGTCGCAGGCTGCGCTGATGGGGCGCGACATATTCTTTGACCAGAATTGTCGTTATAACCTGTCGGTTCGCCGCGCATTGGAAACGGTTTACAAGGAATATAAAGGAAATCGCGAGGATGAGCAGTTCAAGGCCCTGGAGACGTACCTGAAACGGGTATGGTTCTCAAGCGGCATCCATCATCATTATGCAGAGGATAAGTTTGTTCCCGGCTTTACCCCCGAATTCTTTCAGAGCTGTCTGGAGCAGGTGAATGTCTCTGAACTTCCTTTGCGTGAAGGACAGACTCTGGAGCAGTTTGTTGCAGAAATCTCTCCGGTGATCTTTGATCCGGCTGTATTGGCTAAACGTACCGTACAGAGCGGCGACCGGGATCTGATCCTGGCGTCTGCCAATAACTACTATGGCGGCGGTATTACCCAGAAAGAGGTAGAAGATTATTATGCCGCTATGAAAGTGGGTAAAGATACCGTCACTCCGATCTCTTACGGACTCAATAGCCGGCTGGTGAAGGAGAACGGAAAGATTGTCGAGAAGGTATGGAAAGTAGGAGGCCTTTATTCGGCCGCTATCGAACAGATTGCAGGCGAATTGCAGAAAGCCGTTCCTTTTGCCGAAAACGATACCCAGAAGGCTATTATCGAAAAACTGATTGAATACTATCAGACCGGTGACTTGAAGACATTCGACGCCTACTCCATCCTTTGGGTAGAGGATACGACTTCGGAAGTGGATTTCGTGAACGGTTTTATCGAAACGTACGGTGATCCGCTGGGTATGAAAGCCAGCTGGGAGTCGACCGTAAACTTTATCAATAAGGAAGCGACCAAGCGCACAAAGATTATCAGCGATAATGCGCAATGGTTTGAAGATCATTCTCCGGTCGACAAACGCTTCAAGAAGGAAAAGGTAAAAGGGGTGAGTGCCAAAGTGATCACCGTATCCATGTTGGGAGGCGATTGTTATCCGGCAACGCCGATCGGTATCAATCTGCCGAATGCGGATTGGATTCGCCGCGACCACGGCTCAAAGTCCGTTACGATTGAGAATATAACCGAGGCTTACGACAAGGCGTCGCAGGGCAATGGCTTTAACGAAGAGTTTATCTGGAGTGATGCGGAGCGTGAAGCCCTCGCAAAATACGGCTTCCTGACTGACAACCTGCATACCGACCTGCATGAATGCCTGGGGCATGGTTCCGGCAAACTTCTGCCCGATACCGAATCGGGCGCACTGAAAGCCTACGATTCCACTTTGGAAGAAGCACGTGCCGACCTCTTCGGCCTTTATTATCTGGCCGACCCGAAGCTGGTTGAATTAGGTCTGGTTCCGGATGGCGAAGCCTATAAGGCCGAGTATTATAAGTATATCATGAATGGCCTGATGACACAGCTTGTCCGTATCGAAGCCGGCAAAGACGTGGAAGAAGCTCACATGCGTAACCGTCAGTTGATCGCCCGGTGGGTCTATGAGAACGGTAAAGCCGATAACGTTATCGAATATAAGAAGCGTGACGGCAAGACATATGTCGTTGTAAACGATTATGCCAAACTCCGCAACTTGTTCGGCACCTTATTGGCAGAAGTGCAGCGCATCAAGAGCGAAGGCGATTTCGCCGCCGGAAAGAAACTGGTGGAAGACTACGGTGTGAAAGTAGACCAGACCTTGCACGACGAAGTGCTTGCCCGCTATGCCAAACTGAACCTGGCTCCATACAAAGGTTTCGTGAACCCGGTGATGAAAGAGGTAAGGAACGACAAAGGCGAAGTGACCGACATCGTTCTCGATTATACCGAAGGATACGCAGACCAGATGCTTCGTTACAGCCAAGATTATTCATTCCTGCCATCTTATAACGATTAAAGATATGTTACAGGACGAACTAAAAGAAATACGTACCCAACTGCGCATGGCAATGAACGGTGTCATAGCCACCAGCATGCGCGAAAAGGGTATCGACTATAAGCTGAACTTCGGTGTCCCTCTGCCCGAAATAAAGCAGATAGCCGCCCGGCACGAACCTGGTTCGGATCTGGCAGCCGCTTTGTGGAAAGAGGATATCCGCGAGTTTAAGATACTGGCATCCCTGTTGCAACCTGTGGATGATTTTCCTTTTAAACAGGCGGAACAGTGGGTGAAAGAAATACCCTATCTGGAAATAGCGGAACAATGCAGCCGTAATTTGTTCTGCAAATTGCCGTATGTTGATAACCTTCTGCTCGGGCTGATTTTTAATGTGGAAGACGAATATGCCCGTACGGTGGCTTACCTTATCTGGATGGAACTGTTCAGGGTAGGGAAGACGGTGGTTGCGCCGGTGAGAGCCGCATTCATTGTGGAATGTATGCGGACGATTGCCTGGCCCGACTTCGGCGCTTCCTGGAAAGAGAAGCAGGCAGCGATAAAAGCAATGAAATTTTACGGTCGCCAGTCGGCCGATCATGCGAAACAAATGTTGAGTGGTTTCGATGACTTTCCGGAGTTTATGAAGACACCGGAAGGGCAGGAAATCTATAATGATTTAAAATTTGAATTTGAATATTATAGCTAAGGCTTTGCGTTTAAAATAAATGCGCTAACTTTGTCGGTCGCGTAGAGTCGCAACGAAATGGATGAGAAGAAGTACATAGAGATGAAGCAGTCGTTTACGGAGTATCTGACTGAGAAAAAACTACGAAAGACGGAGGAAAGATATGCGATCTTTGAATGCATCTGTCGCTTCGCCGGTCATTTCGATATGTACTCCCTTCAGGAAAAGCTGGAAGAGGCGAATTTCCATGTGAGTAGGGCAACGCTTTACAACACGTTGGATGTGCTGGAAGACGGCGGCCTGATCGTGCGGCATCAACTCAACGCCCAGTCGGTTCAGTACGAACTGCGGGCATTGGCAGAAACGCACCTGCACCTGGTTTGCATGAAGTGCGGGGCCATTCGGGAAATGAAAGACAGCGTGCTGAAAAAGGAGGTCAACAATCTGAAGATATCCCGTTTCACACAGGAATTTCATGCGCTGTATATCTACGGGATATGCAGTAAATGCAAGTTCAAGCTTCAGCAGAAGAATAGTAAAAAAGAATATTAACAGCCTATTATAAAGATAAAATGAAAGTAGATGTTTTATTAGGATTGCAATGGGGTGACGAAGGCAAAGGAAAAGTTGTCGACGTGCTGACTCCTAACTACGATGTGATCACTCGTTTTCAAGGAGGTCCCAATGCAGGACACACACTGGAATTTAACGGAGAAAAGTATATCCTGCGTTCTATTCCGTCAGGTATTTTCCAGGGTGGAAAAGTGAATGTTATCGGTAATGGAGTCGTTCTCGACCCGTTATTGTTCAAACAGGAAGCCGAAGCGCTTGCTGCCAGTGGTCACGACCTGACCAAACAACTTTGTATTTCCAAGAAGGCACACCTGATCCTGCCTACCCACCGTATGCTGGATGCTGCCTACGAAGCTGCCAAAGGTTCCGGAAAGATCGGTACGACTGGTAAAGGTATCGGCCCGACATATACAGACAAGATCAGCCGTAACGGTCTCCGTGTAGGTGACTTGCTGCACAACTTCGATGAAAAGTATGCTGCCGCCAAGGCACGCCACGAAGCAATCCTGAAATCACTGAACTATTCGTATGATATCAAGGAACTCGAAGCCCAGTGGTTTGAAGCATTGGAATACTTGAAGCAATTCAACCTGATCGACAGCGAACATGTGGTAAACAACTTCCTGAAAGACGGTAAGTCTGTCCTGGCGGAAGGTGCACAGGGCACTATGCTGGACATCGACTTCGGTTCTTATCCGTTCGTGACATCTTCCAACACGATCTGTGCCGGATGCTGTACGGGACTGGGTGTCTCTCCGCGTAATATCGGTGAGGTATACGGTATCTTCAAGGCATATTGTACACGTGTCGGTAGCGGTCCGTTCCCGACAGAGTTGTTTGATGAAACAGGCGACAAACTGTGTACGGTAGGACATGAGTTCGGTTCCGTAACAGGACGTAAACGTCGTTGCGGCTGGATCGACCTGGTTGCCTTGAAATATGCCGTTATGATCAACGGTGTAAGCCAGCTGATCATGATGAAGAGTGACGTGCTCGACAGCTTCGAGACCATCAAGGCTTGCGTAGCCTACAAGATCAATGGCGAAGAAGTGACGGAATTCCCGTTCGAGATCGACGATACGATCGAACCTGTATACGTTGAACTGCCGGGTTGGAAGACTGACATGACAAAGATGCAGAGCGAAGACGAATTCCCCGAAGAGTTTAACGCATATCTCTCATTCCTTGAAGAAGAGCTGGGAGTACCTGTTAAAATCGTATCGGTAGGACCTGACCGCGAACAGACAATCATCCGGTATACAGAAGAATAAACCTCACATACTAATACAAAATGGCAGAAGACCACCTCTAATCAGGCTAATCTTCTGCCATTTTTGTTTTTGGCAGACTTTTTGTAAGAGATATCTTGTATAACAATTAATTATTTGGAACATTATGAGCATGTATTGGATCATATTTATTGGTTTTGCCTTGTTAAGCTGGCTGGTATCTTCCCGACTGAAGAACAAGTTTGAGAAGTATTCTAAGATTCCTATGCCTAACGGTATGACCGGAAAGGATGTGGCTGAAAAGATGTTGCGCGATAACGGCATCTACGACGTGAAGGTGATCTCTACTCCCGGACATTTGACAGACCATTACAATCCAGCCAATCAAACGGTGAATCTGAGCGAATCTGTATATTATAGTAATAGTATCGCTGCCGCCGCTGTAGCTGCCCATGAATGTGGTCACGCAGTACAGCATGCAACGTCTTATGCCCCGCTGAAGATGCGGTCGGCGTTGGTACCGGTGGTTAGCTTTGCTTCGAATATCATGACCTGGGTGTTGCTGGGCGGTATGTTGCTGATCAACCAGTTCCCGCAGTTGCTGTTGTTCGGTATCATCCTGTTTGCATCGACAACGTTGTTTAGTTTCATTACGTTGCCGGTCGAAATCAATGCCAGCCAGCGTGCGTTGGTATGGTTGAGCCGTGCCGGGATAACGAATGTCTCTACGCATGGTATGGCCGAAGATGCTTTGCGCTCTGCCGCTTATACTTATGTGGTGGCTGCCTTAGGTTCGCTGGCTACATTATTATATTATATAATGATCTTCCTGGGAGGAAGAAGCCGCGACTAAGCGAGTACCGTATCAGATAAAAAAAGCAGCCCGGGTCGTTCTGAATGACTCGGGCTGCTTTTTTATTTCTTCTTTTTCTTCGTTCTGTGAAATTTGCCTTCCATATAAAGTGCCCAGATTAAAAATCCGAGTCCCATTCCCATAAACAGTAAACAAACAAATATAAAATCAGGCATAACTAATCCTCCTTCAGTTTAATGAATAATAAGCCTAAAAACAAAAATCCTGAAACTAAAACAAATCCACCCGAATAAATAAGCGCATTATGTCCCTCAAGATCTTTTAATAATGTTGTGATGACAACTCCTGTTGCCATGTATTTGGCGAAGTCGATGCAAAAACTACCAAGTTCACCGTACAATACTTTCTTTTGTCTTGTCTTTTTCTTTCTCATAGCTATACGTTTTGTTAAATATGTTGCAAACATAACAAAAAGAAACAGACAAAACAATGAACCTATCCAATAAATAACGAATTTGAAACAAAATACCTACCTTTGCATTCCGAATAATAATTTAATATATAAAAGTCGGTTAGCTCCGACGATAAAGAAGAGCAAACAGTATATGCAGAAGCCGTCTATACCAAAAGGTACCAGAGATTTTTCGCCCGAAGAAATGGCGAAACGTAATTATATATTCAATACGATTCGTGAAGTATATCATCTGTACGGATTTCAGCAAATAGAAACTCCGGCCATGGAGAACCTGTCGACCTTGATGGGCAAGTATGGCGAAGAAGGTGATAAATTACTTTTCAAGATATTAAACTCGGGAGATTGTTTCTCAAGCATTACCGATGAAGAACTGCTGGAACGTAATCCGGTAAGATTCGGCGTGAAAGCCTGTGAGAAAGGATTGCGTTACGACCTGACCGTTCCTTTTGCCCGTTATGTGGTGCAGCACCGCAACGATATAACATTCCCTTTCAAACGTTATCAGATACAACCCGTATGGCGTGCCGACCGTCCGCAGAAAGGACGTTACCGTGAGTTCTACCAGTGCGACGGTGACGTGGTAGGCTCCGATTCACTGATTAACGAAGTGGAACTGATTCAGATTATGGATGAGGTGTTCCACCGTTTCGGTATCCGCGTTTGCATCAAGATGAACAACCGTAAGATATTGTCGGGTATTGCCGAAATTATCGGTGAAGCGGATAAGATTGTTGATATAACAGTGGCTATCGATAAATTGGATAAGATCGGCCTGGATAATGTAAATGAAGAGTTGCGTTCCAAAGGCCTTTCCGAAGAGGCGATTGCCCGTTTGCAACCGATCATCATGCTGTCGGGTAGCAATCGTGAAAAACTGGCCGTCCTGAAAGAACAGTTGGCAACTTCCGAAATAGCCGTGAAGGGTATCGAAGAAATGACCTTCATCCTCGACCGTATCGACCAGCTGCCTATGCATTCGGAACTGGAACTCGACCTGACACTGGCCCGCGGTCTGAACTATTATACCGGTGCCATCTTCGAAGTAAAAGCGCTGGATGTCCAGATAGGAAGTATCACCGGTGGCGGACGATATGACAACTTGACCGGCGTATTTGGCATGGATGGCGTTTCGGGTGTCGGTATCTCTTTTGGGGCAGACCGTATCTTCGACGTGCTGAATCAGTTGGACCTGTATCCGGCCGATTCGTTGAAGACAACACAGTTACTGTTTGTCAACTTCGGTGAGAAGGAAGAAAGTTATCTGTTACCGATTATCGCCCGGGTTCGTGCCGCCGGTATCCGTACCGAACTTTTCCCCGAATCCGCCAAGATGAAGAAGCAGATGGGGTATGCCGATACGAAGAAAATCCCGTATGTCGCTATCGTTGGCGAAACGGAGATGAGCGAAGGCAAGATTAACCTGAAGAATATGATTACAGGCGAACAAACACCTGTCACTGTAGAAGAACTGATTGCAAAGTTCTGATATAAATAAGCACCTTTGCGGCCCCGTGCTTGACACGGGGCCGCAAAGGTGCTGCCTGAATAAATAGGCATATGACCTGTTCTTTTGCGATCCCGTGTCAAGCACGGGAACGGGTTTGTGTCATCCTTAATATTAGTCTCATGAAAACATCTCTTTTAATTCTCGCATTCGCTTTAGTCCTCTCTTCCTGTTCTGTTCAGCCAAGAGCATCCTGGATAATAACTACGGAAAACGAACCGTGGCAGGAGCAATCCGACCTGGTCTCTGCCTCTTCGGATACGATTCCGACGATCGACGCGGTTATCCATACCCATAAGAAAGGACAGAAGATAGACGGTTTCGGTGCCTGCTTCAACGAGCTGGGCTGGATTTCCCTGAGCAAACTCGATCCGACAGTCCGCGAAGAGATCATGGAAGAACTCTTCTTTCCGGAGATAGGGGCGAATTTCACCATCTGCCGTATGCCGGTGGGTGCCAACGATTTCTCCCGTGACTGGTATTCCTATAATGAGACCGAAGGCGATTTCGAAATGGAATACTTCACCATCGCCAACGACCAGCAGACATTGATCCCCTTTATTAAAGGCGCACAGAAATACAATTCCGACCTGCGTATCTGGGCCTCTCCCTGGTGTCCTCCTGCCTGGATGAAATATAATAAGCATTATGCCTCCGCCTATACCGGCGAAGCCTACAACGAGAAGTACCGCAACGGCCTGCCTGCCGATAAGGTCGGTTATGAAGGAACGGATATGTTTATCCAGGACTCCCTTTACCTGCAATCGTATGCCCTTTACTTCTCCAAATTTATCGAAGCCTATCGTGAACAGGGCATCGACATCTTTGCCGTCATGCCGCAGAATGAGTTCAATTCGGCACAGATATTCCCTAGTTGTTGCTGGACGGCTGCTTCCCTGGCTAACTTCGTCGGCAACTATCTAGGTCCGGCTATGAAGGAACAGGACGTGAAAGTGATGTTCGGCACCATGGAACGTGCCAACGAAGCATTGGTGGATACCATCCTGACCGACCCGGTAAGCGGCAAGTATATCAGCGCAGTCGGTTTCCAATGGGCGGGAAAAGGAGCGATCAAAGGTATACACGAACGTTATCCCGATATGAAACTCTATCAGACCGAGCAGGAATGCGGAGACGGAAAGAATGACTGGAGCGGTGCCGTTTACTCCTGGAACCTGATGCGTCATTACCTGGATAATGGTGCGTCGGCCTATATGTATTGGAATATCTCGCTGGATAAAGGCGGTATCAGCCGTTGGGGATGGGCGCAAAACTCCCTTGTGGTTGTCGATCCCGATACAAAAACCTTCCATTACACTCCCGAATATTATGTAATGAAACATTTGAGCCATTACGTCCAGCCCGGTGCCCGTAAACTGGAAACCTCCGGCCAGTTCAGCAATCTCATGGCCTTCGTCAACCCCGACAAAAGTATTGTTGTCGCTTTGGCAAACGAAGGAAATGAGGACCGCCAGGTATCTGTTGAAATCGACGGTCGCGTCTACCAGCCTGTACTACCGGCTCATTCCATCGCAACACTGCTGATAGACTAATTTGAAATATACTATATATTAATGTAAGGGACGGCAGATTCTAACTCTTTCGTCCCTTATTTTTTTACTTTTGAGCATGCTCGGAATTGATTTTTAGCATGGTCGAAATCTATTTTTAGCTAGCTGAAAATTAAATTAAGGCATGCTCAAAAGAATAAAAGTTTAGGACTTATCAGTTAAAAGACCGTGACTTATGAACTACTTTCCCGTTACTTTTGTTCTAGTCGGGAAGCATGTGAGGCGGAATGTATAGTCATCCTGTCAGTCATGTCGGCGCATCTAAACGTCTGTTTATGCAAAATTGGCAGTCTTTTCCCTGCCAATTAATTTGGCACAGATTTCGCATAGGAATAAGCGTGAATTAGAAAAACACATGTAAACATAATATTATTAACAATTAAAAATATAGTAAGATGAACATTAGACCATTAGCAGACAGAGTGCTTATTAAGCCGGCTGCAGCAGAAGAAAAGACACTTGGCGGAATCATTATCCCGGATTCAGCAAAAGAAAAACCTTTAAAAGGTGAAGTTGTTGCCGTGGGTAACGGAACAAAGGATGAAGAAATGGTTGTGAAAGGTGGCGATACTGTACTGTACGGAAAATATGCAGGAACAGAAATCGAACTGGATGGTGAGAAATATCTTATCATGCGTCAGTCTGACATTTTAGCTATTATCTAATTCATTAAACGGAAATAATAAAACAATATAATCATGGCAAAAGAAATTAAGTACGATATGGATGCCCGCGACCTTTTGAAGAAAGGTGTGGACGAATTGGCAAATGCTGTAAAAGTAACATTAGGCCCGAAAGGCCGTAACGTGATCATCGAAAAGAAATTCGGTGCTCCTCACATCACTAAAGACGGTGTAACGGTAGCTAAAGAAGTGGAACTGGCTTGCCCGTTCGAAAACATGGGTGCTCAGCTGGTAAAGGAAGTGGCTTCCAAAACAAACGACAATGCAGGTGACGGTACAACTACTGCTACTGTATTGGCACAGTCTATCATCGGTGTTGGTTTGAAGAACGTTACAGCAGGTGCTAACCCGATGGACCTGAAACGCGGTATCGACAAAGCCGTTGCCAAAGTGGTTGAAAAGATCGCTGACCAGGCTGAAGAAGTAGGCGACCAGTTCGAAAAGATCGAACACGTAGCTAAGATCTCTGCTAACGGTGACGAAATGATCGGTAAACTGATTGCTGAAGCTATGCAGAAAGTGAAGAAAGAAGGCGTTATCACAGTGGAAGAAGCAAAAGGTACTGAAACTACAGTTGACGTAGTAGAAGGTATGCAGTTCGACCGTGGTTACATCTCTCCGTACTTCGTAACCAACACAGAAAAGATGGAATGCGAGATGGAAAATCCGTATATCCTGATCTACGACAAGAAGATCTCTGTATTGAAGGACTTGCTTCCTATCCTGGAACCGGCTGTTCAGAGCGGTCGTCCGCTGTTGATCATCGCAGAAGATATCGACAGCGAAGCATTGGCTACATTGGTTGTAAACCGTCTGCGTGGTTCTTTGAAGATCTGTGCAGTGAAGGCTCCGGGCTTCGGCGACCGTCGTAAAGCTATGTTGGAAGATATCGCAGTGCTGACTGGCGGTGTGGTTATCTCTGAAGAAAAAGGTTTGAAGCTGGAAGGTGCTACAATGGATATGCTGGGTACTGCCGAAAAGATCACTGTAGACAAAGATACTACAACTATCGTTAACGGTGCCGGCGACAAAGCTGCTATCCAGGCTCGTATCGGTCAGATCAAAACTCAGATCGAAAACACTACTTCTGACTACGACAAAGAAAAACTACAGGAACGTCTGGCTAAGATGGCTGGCGGTGTAGCTGTTCTTTACGTAGGTGCTCCTTCTGAAGTGGAAATGAAAGAAAAGAAAGACCGTGTGGATGATGCTTTGCATGCAACCCGCGCTGCTATCGAAGAAGGTACAGTTCCTGGTGGTGGTGTAGCTTACATCCGTGCTATCGAAGTACTGGAAGGCATGAAGGGTGAAAACGAAGACGAAACAACAGGTATCGAAATCGTAAAACGTGCTATCGAAGAACCGTTGCGTCAGATCGTTGCTAACGCAGGTAAGGAAGGTGCCGTTATCGTTCAGAAAGTAAAAGAAGGTAAAGGTGACTTCGGTTACAATGCTCGTACAGACAAGTATGAAAACCTGTGCGCTGCCGGTGTAATCGACCCTGCTAAGGTAACTCGTGTTGCTTTGGAAAACGCAGCTTCTATCGCTGGTATGTTCCTGACAACAGAATGTGTAATCGCAGAGAAGAAAGAAGATACTCCTGCTATGCCTCCGATGAACCCGGGTATGGGTGGCGGCATGGGTGGCATGATGTAATATCTTCCCATCAAGATAAAACCGGAAACGGCTGCTTCCTGAAAAGGAGGTGGCCGTTTTTTGTTATATATAATAATGTATAGGGAATATTGCAGGAAATGAAGTGCTAATGGTTGGATATGTCCTTAAAACCGTCCCCTTTGTACGATTTAAGGTAAGAATCGGATAAGAAAGCATGGTTAAAGGGAAAAAAATATAACAAAAAAATAGTGCAACAAAAAAAGATATGTATATTTGCATAAGAATTTAGGTGCAAGGTATGCACAGATGAATGCGACGGTAAGTAGTCGTCAGAACTTTATTTTGATAGAAAGATTTATTTGAACTTTATATTTTATTACTAATTAAATTATTTGATTATGAACAAAAAGTTTTCTACTTTGTTCGCCGCGTTCCTTGTGGCAAGCAGTAGTTTTTCAATTTTTGCTCAAAATGCGGTCCCAGCCTGGTACAAGACAGGTGATGCTTATAAGGCTGCATTTGAAGATCCTACTGAAGCACAATTGAAAGCCGCTGCGAAATTTAACCTTCTCGATGGAGATGCGTTAGTAAATAAAACTCATCCGGTTAATATTTGGAAGTATACTTTACCTTTGAATAAGGTGGCTGATGCTACTCTTCTTCCTGGTATGTTTGTTTCTTTCGATTCTGAGGCTAGCCCTGTTGCAGGAGGTGATTTCCTGTCAACTGGTGAGTTTTATGACAATGTCAATAAACCTCATTACGGTATTACAACAGTAAAGGATTTTAACTATCTGGGTGTTAGACCAACCAGAGAAGTTAAGAGTCGTGTTGAATTCGTATTTGATACAAGAGGCTTAACAGATGCAACAAGTTTCCATTTCTGGATTAGCCGTTTAGAAAACGCTAATGTAAACCGTAATCTGTTATGGAAGATTGAAACAGCTGAAGTTTTAGAACTGGATGGAACTACTCGTGGTGAACTTCCTTATGACGAAGTTTATGACGATGGTTTTAAAATTGACAAGAATGGTGTAACTGTAGGTGCTAATACAACACCGGAAGCTTACCAAGTTATGTTCAATGCAACTGGTGCAGGTAAAATTAATATTGATAATGCTATTATCCGTGTTGTTCTTGAATCAGAATACTCTAAAGCTGATGACAGCGAAACATCTGATACTTTGGAACCTGTAACTTTGTTCGGTGACATTAATCTTGATTTCATTCGTCCTCACGTAGAAATAGATTATGAAACAGAAAAAGAATTCCGTGTAGGTGTTAACCGTTCTACTGAATGCGAAGCATCTGAAATGGATGTTAAGATCTGGAAGTTCAATGATAAGATGGCTGGTGCTGAAACTCCTCATCATGTTCAGGCTACTTATTTGAAGCTGAATGTGAAAGCTCCTATCGTTCTTGAAAAGATTGGTAATGTTGCTGTAACTGAAGGTAACTTCTCTCAGGCAACAGAAGCTGACGGAAGTAGAAGTTTCTATGTACGTGCAGGTTTGTTCAATGAATACAATCCGGTTGACTGGTCAAATGTAAAGGTTGTTTATCATGTAGAGCCGGGTACTGTGAAAGACCAGTGGGCTTTGGCTGACTATGTATTTGCTACGACTACTGCATCCAGTACGGATACAGCGTTTGTAAGACATAGCGTAGATGCTCGCGGTACATTCAAATTCGGTGACGACTTAGTCTTTACAAAATACGAAGAAGTTCTTGAAACATCTATTGATTTCACATATCTGCCTAAGTTTATTTTAGATTGTGCAGAAGGTCCTGGCCCTGCACCTGCGAATGCTGTAAGAATGGCAATTGATAACTCTTGTGATGGTGGTGCATTAAATCTTGAATTATTAACTCCGGCTGATCCGGGTTCTACCGACAGATGGGAAGATAAGATTGAATTCTTGGGATTCAACTGGTACTTCGAAGGTGAATTAGTTGAAGGATTTAAACATACAAGATGTATTCCGGAAGCTGCTATCGATTGTTTAGGTAATCTGAATGAAGGTTGGACAGTGAAAGCTGCTTTCCACTTTGCATCAGGTAACATGAACATCGATCAGGATGGTGCTTATAATATCGAAGAAAAATGGGGCTTGTCAGCAACATTGAATACTCAGGATGATTGCGAAGGTTATTCAGGACAGGATTTGATCAATCTGGGTGAAGCTTATTATCCGGGTGTTCTGACTACATCTGCTCGTACTCAGCACGTATGGACTAACTGGAGAGGTATTGAAACAGATAAGGGTGTTGTTGGTTCTGTAACCGGAACATTGGCAAACATTATGAATATTTCTGCTGGTTTGATCTCTGCTGCTCAGGATTGCGAATGTCCTGTAGGTGAAGCTGTAAAGGGTGGTGCTGAAGTATTTGCAGCTCCTTACTTTACTAATAAGGATTCTTATGTATGGGGTATCGGTGGCTCTTCTCGTAACCATGTTGTTCATGTTTACGCAACAGGTTTGAAACCGGATGCTGACGACGCTAACTATACGACTATCCGTCTGTACAAACAGGCTATGAGAATTGGTGAAGCGAAAGTAAAACAGGATAAGAACTTTTATTTCTCAACAGAATATGCAAATGCTGTTTGGAATCGTGGTGATGTTGGTGGTCTTGAACCGCAACCTGGTTCTGTATGGCGTGGTGAAAGTGCTGGTGACACATTGTATATCCGTGTTCCCTACAAACAAGCTAATCTGGATGACCTGAAAAATAATGGTATTCCTGTTAAGGTTAGATATACACCTCAGTCCAGAACCGATTGGGTTCCGACAGAAGAAATCCTTACAGATATGGCTCAGTTCGGCCTGTTGACAAATGATTCAGGTGATGGTAAAGCTACTCACGAAGATTGGGAAAAAGAATTGACAGGTTTCAACCAATTCAACGTAGTTGGTACTGTATTCAAAGGTCTTATCTCTACATTGACAGGTGACAAACCGGTAGGTGCTTATACCAGCTTCCTGGGTAATATCCAGAATCTTGACCAATTTGAATGGGGCGAATATGACTCTAACGTATTCCGTGATCTGTATACTAAGAACTATGGTACTTATTACCTGGGTCAGGATCAGTGTTATGAAGTGAAAGATGGTACTTTCGTTATCGCAGGTTTGAACCTTGTAGCTCCGGTAACTGTAGAAACAAGCAAATCTAACAAGATTGGTGCATTCGATCACGATACAACTGTTGTTATCGGTACTTTGGACGGTGGCAAATTGATTCCTAACAAATACGGTGAGTTACTTGCTTACGTTAAGTCTACATTCAAACCGTCTGACAAGGCTGGTATCGTTCCTGATACAATTCATTCAGCAGTTGATAACAAAGACTTCATCTATAATTATGTAAATGACACGGTTCGTCTGTATCCGATGCAGATCAAAGACCAGATCAGCTGGACTTATGTATACGGTTTGGATGAAAAGTATGCTTACAAAGAAGTAGAAAACAATAATGGTCAGAGCAATGGCTATATCAGCCTGTTCGATATCTACGGAGCTTACCGTAATGATACAGTAGCTGCTAACATCTATGGTGATGTTAAACAACCTGAACTGTATTTCGCTGCAACTCCTGATACAAAAGCTGCTAAGTTGGCTAAGTTAGACTTCGGCGCTGTTACATTCATCGATGCAGACATTGCTGCAACGAAGGAAATCTATTTGATCGGTAAAGATCTGCCTTCAATCGATCCTACTGAAGAGGTATCTAAAGTAATTGCTATCTCTCCTGCTGGTGCATTGATCGCTTCTACTGAAGGTAAGAACCAGGCTGAATATGTAAGCGAAGCTATTATTCCGGTTTCTGTTGATCTGTTGGCTGATAAGAGCGATCATGATCTGGTTACGGATGTATTAGCAGCAAGCACATTGTGCAACTGTACAGTAGATCTTCCGGTTAATTATTCTCCGGTTCTGGCTGCTCCTGTAGTTGATACTAAATATTTGTCTGACAACATTAACGGTAGCAAGGCTGAATTCAGATGGTCTGCAGTTCCGGGTGCTCACTACTACAAAGTAGAACTTGGTCAGTACGAAAAGCAGAACACTTCTAAGAATATCTTTATCTCTGAAGTGAAAGCTGAAGAAGGTACAATCATGGTTGAATTGTTCAACGGAACAGGTGAAGTTATCAATCCGTTGCTGCACCACAACTATAAGCTGACTATCATGAAGAATGGCGCTGAATATAACACTATGGATGTTATTTCAACAAATACTCAGTTGAATGAGGCTTATAAGGCTGAAGCATTTAGCGTTGACGCTGATTTGAACCCGGCTAACACTTATACAGTTCTGTTGAAAGAAGGTGGCAAGCAGATCGATATCTTCGAATTCACTAACACAACTCGTTTGTCTCGTGACGAAAAAGACGGTCTTGAAGAAAACACTGGTGCATTCAATAAGAATGACTGGAATCCTGACTTCGGTTCTCTGCCGGTAGCTAGCTACATGGAAGAATCTGACAAATGGGACTTCCTCTTTGTTCAGGGTATTGAATCAGAAGAAGTAGGTCCTACTTCAACTTCAATCAGAGCAATCAACTTGCAGCCGAAGACTGAATATGCAGTACGCGTAACAGCTTATAGCTATTCTCCTTCAATTGTAAAATCTGCTTCATCTGACATCGCTGAGTTCGGTACTTCAATCTTTACTGAACCTGTTACAGGTGACATGCAGTTTGACGAAGATTCTTACAGTCCGCCAGTAGGCAACGAAGACATCACAGTTGATGGATTCAACGTATTCGGTGGCGTAGGTTCTGTAACAATCCAGGGTGCTGCTAATAAGACAGTTGTTGTAACAAATGTATTAGGACAGACAATCGCAAGAACAGTTCTTTCTTCTGACAATGCTACAATCTCTGCTCCGGCAGGTATCGTTGTAGTAGCTGTTGAAGGCGAAAGCGCAGTTAAAACTGTTGTTAAGTAAATAAGATACCCGAAAGACTGAAAAGTCCGAAAGTATTAAAGATAGAAACTCCGTCGGGAAACCGGCGGAGTTTTTTTGTATCTTCGCATCGTAAACCGATCGTAAGTTCCCGGTTAGAGAAAGCGAAGGTTTTCTTTATTGGAACAGGTCTTATGATTAAAGCCATGATAAAGATTAAGGAAGGATTCAAAGGAGAACGTTTTGTTTCCCTGCCGGACGAATTACTGGATTCGTACAGCAGCGAACCGCTTATCGGAAATTTGTATGTTAGGAAAATCGGTTTCTTTCCGAAGGTAAAGTATCATTATGTACAAAAGGACCAGGGCTCTAAATATGCGATGCTGATCTATTGTACGGAAGGGAAGGGTTGGTATACTATTTATGGAAAGACTTATACGGTCGTTGAAAACCAGTATATCATTATCCCCCCCGATGTTCCCTATTCGTTTGGAGCGGACGAGCATGATCCGTGGACCATCTATTTCCTTCATTTTAAAGGAAAACTGTGTAAAGAGTTTGTCCCGTCCTACAACATGCCCAAAGATATTTTGCCGGGAGAACATTCGCGGCTTCAGGACAGACTTCAGCTTTTTGAGGAGATTTACAGTTGTTTTTCAATGGGATATATAAAAGAATATATGACTTATTCTTCTATGTGTCTTTATATGCTCCTGAGTTCGTTCGTGTATCTGGAGCAGTTCCGTTATTATAACCTTACGACACATAAAGAGTATTCATTTTCTTCGAAAGTGATTCATTATATGCAGGAAAATGTGGAACGCAGTCTGTCTCTTGAGCAGTTGGCTAATTATTTTAAATATTCTCCTTCTCATTTCTCCATGCTTTTTCAAAAGGAGACGAAGATGTCGCCAATCAATTATTTTATCCGTCTGAAGATACAGAAAGCCTGTCAGTATATAGAACTTACCAGTTTAAAGGTTAATGAGATTGCGATGAAACTCGGGTTTGAGGAGGCAGCCTATTTTTCCCGTATTTTTACGCGGGTTATGGGAGTATCCCCTTCCGTTTACCGGAAGAAAGAATCGATAAAGAGAGACAGGCCCGAAATATGAAGGGTGGAATTTTGAAGAAATATTGTAAAAACAATACCTGAATATTTTGCAGTATAAAAAAAAACACTACCTTTGCACCGCAATCACGAGAGATTGCTTACCTGAAAGTAATGAAATGCCCAGGTGGCGGAATTGGTAGACGCGCACGTTTCAGGTGCGTGTGTCGCGAGGCGTGCAGGTTCGAGTCCTGTTCTGGGCACTTCCGAAAAGCGGACAACTGTAAAGTTGCCCGCTTTTTTTATATCCGTACTTTTTTGTATATTTGAGCCAAATATGGAGAGGATGCAGCAATATACGGAAGATGAAATCGTAGAACAACTACGGGATCCGGCCCGGCAAAGGGATGCTTTTGCCTGGGTGGTGAATCTTTATGGGGAAAAGTTATATTGGCAGATACGAAAGATGGTACTGAGCCATGACGATGCAAATGATCTTTTGCAGAATACTTTTCTGAAGGCCTGGACGAATATCGATTATTTCCGGGGAGAGGCGAAGTTGTCTACCTGGCTGTATAAGATTGCCATCAATGAATGTATTACTTTCCTGAACCGCCAGCGGAATATGAATAACGTCTCGATCGACGATACCGATGTCTTTTTGCTGGAACGTCTGAAGGGAGATGACTATTTTGACGGTGACGAGGCACAGCTGAAATTGCAGAATGCCATCCTCACTTTACCGGAGAAACAACGTTTGGTGTTTACCATGAAATACTTTGACGAGATGAAGTATGAAGATATGTCGGATATTCTGGGAACCTCTGTCGGCGCCCTCAAAGCCTCTTATCATCATGCAGTCAAAAAAGTCGAGGAGTTTTTAACAAAAGACATTTAAACCTTTTGGGGCGAAGCTCGTCAAAGGTGTATTAAAACGGAAGTGTATGGAAAAAGAACAAAACAATCTGGAACGTTTTAAAGGAAAGAATCCTTTTACTGTGCCCGACGGGTATATGAAGGATCTCACGGCTAATATAATGAGCCAGTTACCTGATAAACCGAAGGCTGAGGCGAAAAAGGTCTCCATGATGGACCGTGCCCGTCCGTGGTTGTATATGGCTGCTGTATTTGCCGGACTGGGGTTGTTCTTTAAAGCAA
The DNA here is from genome assembly GCF_000364265.2 of Parabacteroides sp. ASF519. Classification (NCBI taxonomy): domain Bacteria; kingdom Pseudomonadati; phylum Bacteroidota; class Bacteroidia; order Bacteroidales; family Tannerellaceae; genus Parabacteroides; species Parabacteroides sp. ASF519. Next base: position 2,091,634 of record NZ_AQFV02000006.1, read on the forward strand.
TAGTCGGTTTCGACGGTGAAAAGAGCCAGTCTGATACATTGTTAGTACAGTCTAAAGATGCATCGGAAGTAAAAACTGCTATCATGGAAGCAGAGAATGAAGAATACCTGGAGTATCTGGAGGCCCAATATACGGATTATCTTTTAGCAGAAGAATTGGGCAATTACGAATAAATTGACGAAAAAAAGAAGTTATTAGCATATTTTTGTAATAATAGTTGTATGAGCAAAATATTTTTTATTACATTTGTGGCGATTTCAGTTTTGTTCTCTTCGAAAGTGTTGGCGCAGGGAGAAAAACAACAACATCGACATTTTGATAAGGAGGCCTTTCAGGCAAAGCGAAATGCTTTCATTACAGCTGAAGTAGGCTTGACACCGGAAGAAGCAGCAGCTTTTATACCGTTGTGTAATGAGTTACAACAAAAAATGTTCGAAGTTGGCCGTGAATGCCGTAAGCTGACGAAGGATCTGAAGCATAAGAATCCACCGACTGAATCCGATTATTCGAAAGTGAATGATGAATGTCTCGGAGTGAAGATGAAGGAAGCGGCTTTGGAAAAAGAATATTACGAGAAATTCAAAAAGATATTATCGCCTGAGAAACTTTATAAATACCGGCGGGCAGAATATAAGTTTGCACGGAATTTTATGAAAGGACCGGACGATAGGAAAGATGAAAACAAGAAAAAATAAAATATTATCATTATTTGTGTTTTTTGTTTAGATTTAGTTTTGGCGTTTAAGTTAAGGGAGGGGTGGCGACGTGATGTCGGTTCCCCTTTTGTTTTTTATAAACCTTTCGATTTGGCTTCATCCCATATCTTATCCATCTCTTCCAAAGACATTTCTTTCAGTGAACGTCCTTCTTTGATGGTATGATCTTCCAGATAGTTGAAACGGCGGATAAACTTCTGGTTCGTGCGTTCCAATGCGTTATCCGGGTTGATCTTATATAAGCGGGCGGCATTAATAAGGCTGAAGAACAGGTCTCCGAATTCACCTTCCATCTTATCTGCATCCATTTTGTCGATCTCGGCCTTCAGTTCGGTAAACTCTTCATGAACTTTATCCCATACCTGGTCGCGCTGTTCCCAATCGAAACCTACGTTGCGGGCTTTATCCTGGATACGGTGGGCTTTTACGACAGACGGGAGGGAAGCTGGGACGCCTTCCAGTACGGTTTTGTTGCCACCTTTTTCTTTCAGTTTTATCTGTTCCCAACTCTGTTCTACTTTCTGGGCCGTATCGGCGGATGCGTCACCAAATACATGCGGATGGCGGAAGATGAGCTTCTGGCAAAGGCTGTCGCATACGTCTTTGATGTCGAAGGCTTCTTTCTCTTCGCCTATTTTTGCATAGAAGACGATATGCAGGAGCAGGTCGCCTAACTCTTTTTTGATGTTGTTATTATCGTCTTTCATGATTGCGTCGCACAATTCGTATGTTTCTTCGATTGTGTTGGTGCGCAGACTTTCGTTTGTTTGCTTCCTGTCCCAGGGACATTTCACCCGGAGCTCGTCCAGAATGTCGAGCAGTTGCCCGAAGGCTTCCATTTTTTCTTGTTTCGTAGACATTGTAATAATATGCCAATAAGTTAATGTGCCGATATGCCAATGTGAAAATGAAGAAACTCTGTCGGTACAGGAGCTTTCTTAATTGGCACATTGGCATATCGGCACATTGATTAATTATTTATTTTGTTCTTTGAACGTTTTCAATCCGTTTTCAAGGAATTGTATGTATTTCGATACATCTTCGTTGAAGGCATAAGACGGGCCGAGCGGTTTGCCTTCGTCATTCAGCAGAATGTAGAAAGGCTGTGCGTTGGCTCCGAACTTACTGCGCTGGAGATAACTCCATTTATCGCCGATTGTTTTCAGTTTGCGGACTTTGCCATGTTCTTCGATTTCGATCGGATGCGGCAGTTTAGTCTTGTCGTCTACCATCAAGGTGATTAGTACATAATCGTTTTCGAGTATCTGTTTCACCTTCGGATCTGTCCAGACGGATGCTTCCATCTTGCGGCAGTTTACACAACCGAAGCCGGAAAAGTCGATCATCACCGGTTTATTTAGGAGTTTGGCTTTGGCCATGCCGCTTTCATAATCGTCGTAGGCTGCATGGACTTCGTCATCATACAGGCTGAAATCCTGTGTGTACAAAGGAGGAGCGAAGGCGCTGATCGATTTCAGCGGAGCACCCCAAAGCCCCGGAACCATATAAACGGCGAAGCCGAATGAAATGATTGCCATAAACAGACGCGGAACAGATACATATTTCACATCGCTGTCGTGGCTGAATTTGATTTTGCCCAGCAGATAGAAACCTAACAGAACGAATATCACAATCCATAACACGATAAATACTTCACGATCCAGCAAACGCCAGCCGTAAGCCAGGTCGGCTACGGAAAGGAACTTCAAAGCCAAAGCCAGTTCAAGGAAACCTAGTACTACTTTTACGGAGTTCAGCCAACCGCCTGATTTAGGCATACTTTGCAACATATTCGGGAAGATGGCGAACAGGCTGAACGGAATAGAGAGTGCCAATGCAAACCCGAACATTCCGATAGCCGGACCGACTGCCGTTCCCATGGATGCAGCCTGAACCAACAATGTTCCGATAATCGGACCGGTACAGGAGAAAGATACCAGTACCAGGGTGAACGACATAAAGAAGATACTCAATATACCAGTGGTAGAATCCGCTTTGCTATCCAGTTTCGTTGTCCATGAAGCAGGTAGAACCATTTCAAATGCTCCGAAGAACGAAATGGCAAATACAACCAGCAACAGGAAGAATATAATATTGAATATAGCGTTCGTCGATAAGTCATTCAGTGCGCTAGCCCCGAAAATACCCGTGATAAGTAATCCCATCACCAGGTAGATTACAATAATGGACAAGCCGTATGTCAGTGCATCGCGAATCGCTTTCTTCCGGTCTTTCGTACGTTTCAGGAAGAAACTAACCGTCATCGGGATCATCGGCCACACGCAAGGTGTCAGCAAGGCGATCAATCCGCCGAGGAATCCGGCGAAGAAGATGAACAGCCAGGAGGTATCGGTTGCCGTAACGGTCGTATCGCCAAAGGCCTTCAACTCGTCGATAACCGGTGTCCATAAAGCAGCATCGTTCGTTAATGCGTTGGTTATCTTTTCCGGATTGACGATTACTTTTTCTTCTTTTGCAACCGGGTCGGGTGTTGTCAGGGTTTTTCCTTCTTCCACTACGAGGTTCGTATCCGGCTGTTCTTTTGTAACATCCTCTTTTTCCACGACAGGCGCTTCGGCAGGCAATGTCAGTTTCGTGTTTTTACTGTCGAAAGCAAAACTCTCACGGTCGGGCGGTAAACAGGTTTCGTCGTTGCAGACCATGAATTCGACTTCCCCTTCGATTTTAAACTTCTTCGGGTCGAGTATTTTTACCTTTTGTGTAAAGGTTACGGCACCGGGGAACCAACGGAGGTCCATGGCAAACTGTTCGTCGTAAACGACGGTCGGCTTGATGTTGGATACCGGTTGTCCGATCAGTTCGGCCCCCTGGAGTGTCTCAAAAGTAAACGAGGTTGAAACAGGCCCTCCCTCGGGCAGGTTCATATCGTACAGATGCCAGCCTTTTTCAATGGTGGCGGTGAATACGATTTCTTTTTCGGCAGTTTTGGAGTCCTCCAGTTTTATTTTCCACTTGACAGGCTGATGAATTTGAGCCTGTACGGCCAGTGTTACGAACACCAGCAATAAGATACTAAAGAGTTTCTTCATACTATGTCTATATTTCTGTCTTAGTTTATTTAGCTAATGAAACGAAAGCATCCGGGATACGTGTTTCGAAACGCATTTCTTCCCCTGTCTCCGGATGAATAAAGAAGAGCCGTCGGGCATGAAGCATCAGCCGTCCGGCGGGATCAGTATCTGCGCCGTACTTATAATCGCCGGCGATGGGATGTCCGATAGATTCCATCTGGACACGTATCTGGTTTTTACGTCCTGTCTCCAGGTCGAGTTCCAGTAAAGAATAATGGCCGTTGCTGTGCAGCACATGGTAACGGGTGATGGCTTCCTTTCCGTCGCCTTCGGCTGTTACATATACCTGCATCTTGGCATTTTCAACCAGGTTCGAGACGATCAGGTCATGGTCTTTCTCTGGGCGGCCTTCTACTACGGCAACGTAAGAACGTTGGGTGATGGCCGAGTTCCAGTTCGACTGCAATGCTTTCTGCACCCGTTGGTTCTTGGCAAACATCATCAGTCCCGAAGTATCCCGGTCGAGCCGGTGGAGGACAAAAATCTTGCTCCGGGGATCATTCTTCTTGACGTAATCGCTGAGCAGATGATAAGCGGTACGTTCCTTTACACGGTCGCTGGAAACGGACATGAGCCCGCTTTTCTTATTGACAACGATCAGGTCGTCATCTTCCCAGACAATATGTAACAAGGGGTTGCTGAATTCCACCTTTCCCCGTTCGTAACTGATCTCGACTTCGTCTCCCGGCACTAAAGGAGCGTTGAACTGGGAGGTAACCTTCCCGTTTATCAAGATTTGTCCGTGGCTGAGTAAAGCCTTGACGGAACTTTTGCTCTGTTCACTTAGCAATGCGAACAGGAAAGGGAGCAATGTATTCTCTTCCTTCACCGTTACTTTGCGTCCGCGAGGGCTTTTTTGAGATTTGTGTCTTTGTAACCTGAGCGTCTTCCCATTTTATTTAATAAATAATTTACAAAGATACTGGCATTTGCGGAATGTTGCAAGCCGTGTTTGTATATCTTAGTTATTAATATGTAAGGGATACCTTATTTTGTGATTTTTTTCACAGTCAGCACGTGTTTGTTCGCGTCTTTCCTCCCGTCCTAAAATAAGTTGACAAAAAGATAAATAAGGCTGGACTTCTCTATTATAATACCAGATTTCCATTATTTGTGAATTTAATTTTAAAATATGTACATTTGTTTCACCAAACAAAATATTGACAATGATTACAAATGATGTTATTGGGATTTTTATAGAAGATACTAGTTTATGTTAACTTTATGAATATTATCTTTTCTACTGCGATAGCTAGGAAAGAATACCATGAATGCTAATTAGTTTGTAGTAAATAGAATGTAATTTGTTTCTACAGGTTAGTTATATAAAGAAAGGCGTTGCTTGTGAAAGCAGTGCCTTTTTTTAATAAAGAAGTGATAATAACTGAATGTTTGTAATGCTTAAAAATCAATATTTATGTGATGTGGTTGTTGTAATAATAATTTTACATATTTTAAATGTCGGGTTATGTATTATGTTAAGATTGTATTAGTTGTTATTTTATTTTTATTGGAAGGGATGTTTGCCCCTCTTATGTCGTAAGGTGTGGAACATGATGTATTGCTGGATAAGTTAGAGATTTCCCCACCATAGTGGGGACTTTTCCCCATACTGGTGGGGCATATTCCCCATGCTTGTGGGGAAAAATCCCCATAGGCATGGGAAAAGTGGGGAAATGCATATTTTCCACTCCTTTCTTTCGTAATCGTGCAATATATTCTCGCCTGGATAGCCAGGAACTCATCCCTCCTAAACTGGTATGATGCTCGTGACAAACATCTCCGTTTTTTCACCCCTCACTCTTCCTTCACTGCAATTTCCTGCTTTATAATATGTTATAGACGGTGAAAGGTGAAAGTAAATTTATAAAACTCCATTGGGAGATAGATTTTTCAAAAACGAGGGCTTTTCGGATCTCCAAAAGTCTTTGCTGTTGGCTTTTCAAACAATTTGGTGCGGTTGCCCCGAAATTTCAAGAGATAGAATATAATAAGGAATACCATAGTTCTGGTAGAACTATTTTTGTTTTCGGTGCAAATATATATATTATTTTTAAATATATCACATTTTAACCTTTCAAATATTTAAAAAATAAAATAGCAACAGAAGGTATATTTAAAAAGTAAAAATGAAATCAGCTTTTATAATAAAATCTAATCTTCTGTTTTTAAAGTAAATGAAACAGGCTTGTAAACTTTATGGGTATTGAAAAATAAGGACTGAGTTCTACCAGAACTAATATAAAAACAAATATAAATATGATTGGCGTCAAAGTTTATAATCTTTTGATTAACATAAGTTATTCCTTATAGTTAACCTAGTTTTAATAATTAAAAGTAATGCTATGCTAAAAAAAATGCAAACCGTTGGTGTTTTGTTGCTTTCGTTAGCCTTTTCTTATGGAGGGCAACTTCATGCTATGGAAGTGAGTGCAGCAACAACTATTACTCAACAAACAGACAAACTTACAGGGACTATTGAAGATGAGTTTGGGCCTGTAACCGGTGCTTCTGTTGTCGTAAAAGGAACTACAAATGGAACTGTTACGGACATGAATGGTAATTTTGAACTATCTCATGTTAAAAAAGGGGACTTGATCCAAATTTCTTTTATCGGTTATGTTACCCAAGAAGTGAAGTACACAGGACAAAGCCCTATTAAAATTGTACTTAAGGAAGATACACAAACACTTGATGAAGTGGTAGTTGTAGGTTTTGGTACACAGAAAAAGGTTAATTTAACTGGGTCGGTCAGTATGGTGGATGCAGAAGTGCTCGAATCTCGTCCGGTTCAGAATGTTTCGCAAGCTTTGCAAGGTGTAGTTCCCGGTTTGAACTTTTCTGTAAATTCAGGTGGTGGTACGCTTGATAATGAAATGAATTTCAATATTCGTGGTGCTGGTACTATCGGTGACGGTTCCGGTTCGAAACCATTAGTATTGATTGATGGTATTGAAGGTAATATGAATACTGTCAATCCGAATGATATCGAATCGGTTTCTGTTTTGAAAGACGCTGCAGCGTCTTCTATTTATGGTTCGCGTGCATCGTTTGGTGTGATTTTGATTAAGACAAAAGGTGGAAAAGCAGGTAAAACCAACGTAAGTTATTCTGGTAATGTTCGTTTCACAGATGCTTTGCAGATACCGGAAATGATGGATTCTTATCAGTTTGCACAATATTTTAATGCAGCAGCTGCCAATGCTGGTCAGAGTCCGGTATTTAGTGCTGATGTCATGCAGCGTATTCAGGATTATCAGGCTGGTAAGATAACAACCGTTTCTACTCCCAATTCTCAAAATAAGTGGGAAATGTATAGTGGGGCTAATGCTAATACAGACTGGTTTGCTGAAGTATATCGTAATTGGGCGCCTTCACACGAGCATAATTTAAGTGTAAGTGGCGGTACGGAAAAACTGACTTACCGTGTCAGTGGTAGTTTCTTGGATCAGAATGGTTTGATACGCCATGGATCGGATAATTTCCAGCGATACACATTGGATGCTAAAATAACAGCTCAATTGGCAAAATGGGTTACTTTAAATTATACAAGTAAATGGACACGTGAAGATTACGATCGTCCGACTTATATGACGGGATTGTTCTTCCATAATATTGCTCGCCGCTGGCCGACCTGTCCGGTATATGATGATAATGGACATTTAACCGAAGGTATGGAGTTGACCCAGATGGAAGAAGGTGGTGTACAGACACAGCAAAAGAATTATTACACTCAACAAATGGGTTTAAGATTCGAACCGATCAAAGATTGGACAATCAATATTGATGGGAATATGCGTACGCATACAAACAATCAGCACTGGGCAGTGTTGCCAGTTTATGCATACGATGCTAATAACCAACCTTATGCCATAAGCTGGGATGGCGGAGCTTCTTATTCACCGGGAGCCAGTCGCATTTCGGAAAGCAGGTATACAGAAGATTATTTTACAACAAATATTTATACGGATTACCAGAAAACAATCAATGATCACTTCTTCAAAGTGATGGTTGGGTTTAATGCCGAATTAACGAGAACAGATAATCTTTATGGACAAGGAGATAAGATCATCTCTCCGGAAGTACCTACAATAAATCAAACTACATCTGAACAAAAAGTGGGTGGCGGTAAGGCCGAAAATTCAGTTGCCGGTTTCTTCGGACGTATCAACTACAATTACAAAGATCGTTACATGGTTGAGTTGAACGGGCGTTATGACGGATCTTCCCGTTTTATCGGTGATCAGCGCTGGGGATTCTTCCCTTCTGTATCAGCCGGATGGAATATTGCCCGTGAAGAATTCTTTGGTGATCTGTCTGATATTTTCAGCACATTAAAAGTAAGAGGTTCTTGGGGACAGTTGGGTAATACGGATACAAATGATGCTTGGTATCCATTCTATCAAACTATGCCGGTTGGAACAGCCAATGGCCGTTGGTTGGTAAATGGTTTGAAACCGAATGTAGCCGGATTACCATCAATCGTAAGTTCATTGAAGACTTGGGAAACAGTTGAAACCTGGGACGTTGGTTTGGATTGGTCTTTACTGAATAACCGTTTGACCGGATCATTCGATTACTTTACACGTTATACGTATGATATGATCGGACCGGCTCCTGAATTACCAAGTGTTTTAGGGACAACTCCTCCGAAAATCAATAACTCAGATATGAAATCATACGGTTTTGAGCTGGAACTCTCATGGAGAGATCGTATAGGTGATGTTAGTTATGGAGCTAAATTTGTTTTGTCTGATGCAAGACAGAAGATAACTAGATATCCGAATGAATCAAGATCATTAGATATCGCTCATTACAGCGGTAAAATGTTGAATGAAATCTGGGGATATACGACTGTGGGTATTGCTCAAACTCAGGAACAGATGGATGCTCATTTGGCTAACAATAAACCGAGTTGGGGATCGAGCTGGAGCCCAGGTGATGTGATGTATAAAGATTTAAACGGTGATGGTGTTGTTAACACAGGCGGTAATACGGTAGATAATCCGGGTGACCGTTCTATCATCGGTAATAGTACACCACGTTACAATTTCGGTTTAACTTTGGATGCAGCTTGGAAAGGTTTTGACTTCTCTGTATTCTTCCAAGGTATCGGTAAACGTGATTATTGGTTGGATGGTCCGTATTTCTGGGGGGCAAACGGTGGTATGTGGCAATCAGCCGGTTTCAAAGAACACTGGGATTTCTGGCGTGGTGAAAATGATCCGTTGGGTGCTAATTTGAACGCTTATTATCCGCGTGCCAGCTTTGATGGAGGTAAGAACCAACAACGTCAAAGTGGATACTTACAGAATGCGGCTTATATCCGTATGAAAAATATACAGTTAGGTTATACATTACCTCAACAGTGGATTTCTAAGGCCGGTATGTCTTCTGTCAGATTATATATTTCAGGAGATAACTTACTGACTATTTCTGATATTACCGGTGTATTTGACCCTGAAACATTAGGTGGAGATTGGGGAGACGGTAAATTGTATCCGCTGTGTAAAACGATTTCTGTAGGTCTGAATGTTAATTTCTAAATAATGAGGATTATGAAACTGAATTTAAAAAAAATATATATTTTTCCTATAGTGGCAGCTTGCGGTATACTGACATCGTCATGTAACGATTTTTTGGATAGGGAACCGATTTCAAGCATTACTCCTGCACAATATTTTAATTCTGCTGAAGAATTGGGAGCTTATGCTATCAATTATTACACCTCTCTTATTGCAACAAATGATGCAGCCTATAATGCCGGACCTTTGAATGTTGACGGTGATACGGACAATATGGTAGTAGGTGAAGCCAACACAGGCTATTTTGCAGCAGATCGTTGGTTGGTTCCTTCTTCTGGTGGCCCTGATTTTAGTCTGATCCGTGCTATGAATTACTTCCTTGAACAAGTATTGCCGAAGAAGGAAGCTGGTGTTATCTCCGGTGCAACGGAAGATATCAACCATTATATAGGTGAAATTTATTTCTTGCGAGCTACTGCTTATTTCGACCGTCTGTGCACCTATGGTGACTTCCCCATCGTTACAACTGTACCGGAAGATAAAACAGAAGAACTGGTGGAATTCAGCAAACGTGCCCCCCGCAATGAAGTAGCCCGTTTTATTCTGGAAGATTTGGACAGAGCCATCTCTTTGTTAAAACCGGGTACGGCATTCAACAAGGTGCGTATCGGTAAAGAAATGGCACTTTTGGTGAAATCGCGCGTAGCTTTATACGAAGCGACATTCGAGAAATACCACAAAGGTACGCCGCGTGTACCGGGTGAATCCGGATGGCCGGGAGCGAACATGGCTTACAATGCAGGCAAAACATTTAACATCGACAGTGAAATCGACTTTTTCCTGACTGAAGCAATGAGTGCAGCGAAAGAAGTAGCAGACAATCATAGTCTGGTACAAAATACAAAAGTGTTGAATCCTGCAATCAATCAGATTTACGGTTGGAATCCTTATTTTGAAATGTTTTCAATGCCTGATCCAAGTTCTTTAGATGAAGTCTTGATGTGGCGTCAGTTTGATTCAGACTTAAGTATAACACATGGTTTCATGGCTTATATCATGGAAGGTGGTAATAACGGTATGACAAAAAGTTATGTAGATGCATTCCTGATGGAAAACGGTTTACCGATCTATGCTGTCAATTCCGGATATAAAGGTGACGTAACAATTGATTTGCAAAAAGAAGGACGCGACGGACGTTTACAGTTGTTCGTGTTTGGTGAATCAACTGTTGTAGTCAATGAAGATTCATTAAATCTTTTTGAAGCACCGACAGTTGTGGCATTGACCGAACACCGCGACCGTACTGGGTTCCGTCAGCGTAAACACTATTGCTATGATTTTTCACAGATTCGTAATGGCGTACGCGGAACTAACGGTATTGTAGTAGCTCGTGCTGCTGAAGCGTATTTGAACTATCTGGAAGCTTCTTATTTGAAAAACGGATCAATTGATGGGACGGCAGCATCTTATTGGAGACAGTTGCGTGAACGTGCTGGTATAGATCCTGATTTTAATAAGACTATTGCAGCAACCGATCTTTCAAAAGAACCGGACTGGGCAGTTTATTCCGGTTCCGAAAAAGTGGATGCGACTATGTATAACATTCGCCGTGAACGTCGTTGTGAATTTATCGGCGAAGGAAGAAGAAAGGGCGACTTGATCCGTTGGAGAGCATTTGATGCCTTATTCCCTGAAAATATGGGTAAATATATTCCTGAAGGTGTCAATTTCTGGACGCAAATGTATAAGGATGAAGCTTATTTGAAAGTCGATGAGAAAGGTAACGTGACTGACGAATCCGCCTTGATCGAACAGGCTGAAGGCAAGGGGGATGCCAATATCTCAAACAGAAAGGACAGCAAATACATCCGCCCATACCGTGTAATCAAAGAAAACAATGAAGTTTGGGATGGATATCAGTGGAGAAAAGCTTATTACTTATCACCATATTCTGTTCTTGAGTTGACATTAGCTTCTCCTGATTCAAAATTGGAAACGTCTAATTTGTATCAGAATCCTTACTGGCCGACAAAGGCAAGTGCACCGGCTTTGGAATAGTATATTCAACATAATTTAAATAGACCTTAATTACCCTGCAAGTATTCGGGAGAACTCTTGCAGGGTTTTCTTGCATTTAATTTAAAACTATATATCATGAAACATTTTACTTATTATCTGCTTTGTATACTTTTTTTTTCATGTGTGGAAGATTCAGACACTAGAGATTGTGTTAGTTTTTCACAAGTAGATCCTTTTCTAAAAGTATTTAGAGAATCAAACTTTTTTCCGGAATACAACGAAACAGAAGAAGTGGCGGCAGGCGAACATGCCACATTTCAGTTTGTTGTCCGTAGTTCTGAAACGTTGAAGGAGTTGTCAATCGAAGTGTCTCTTTTTACAAATGAGCAAGGAAAGACGTTGCCGGCTGTACGTTCAGGATTCGTTGATTATGTAAGGGTAAGCCGTCAGACTCCTGACCGGGCAAAAGATGCGCTAACCTCTTTTTCCCATTATTATCCGGATCCTATCATTGAAAAAGACCAATGGAATGTCGCACGGGATATAGCGCAACCTATCTGGCTGACAGCAAGTGTTCCGGCCAATACTACTCCCGGCAATTATAAGGCAACTTTTCGTTTAACCGGAAGGGCAGGGAACAAACGAATCAAATTGGAAAAAGAGATCCGGATAAAAGTGCATCCGGTCGTTTTGGAAGAACCCTCCTTGTGGGTAACCAATTGGTTTAGTACCTCTTCTGATAAAATGAAGGTATTTAATGGAGGAAAAGAAGTAGAACTTTATTCTCAAGAATACTGGAATATGGTTGAAAAATTAGCTTTGAAACTAAAAGAATGCTATTCAAATGTAATACTGATTTCTCCTTTACAATATATTGAATGTATAGAAAAAGATGGCATTTATTCATTTGACTATACGCAATTTGATAAAATAATTTCGATATTCAAAAAAGCAGGCGTATTAAAAATGATCGAAGGAGGACATATTGCAGGACGTTCCGGTAATTGGGATAGCCAGTTTGAACCCTATGTGCCTGAATATGAAGATGGGAAAAAAAAGATGATCCAATATCCGATTTCATCTAAAAATGCGCAAAATTTTTATAAGCAATTCATTCCTAGCTTGATGTCCCATTTAAAAGAACTGAAAGTAGGAGAAATATATGCACAACATATTGCAGACGAACCTATTAGTTCAAACATAAAAAGTTACGTAGAAATAGCTCGTTTTATTAAGCAGCTGGCTCCGGAAATTAAAATTATCGAAGCTTGCCATTCACATGATTTGGAAAATACGTTAGATATATGGGTCCCACAGTTGAATTTCTACAAAGACGGTTATGACTTTTATTGCGACCGTCAGAGGAAAGGTGACGAAGTATGGTTTTATACTTGCCTGGCTCCTCAGGGAGATTTTGTCAATCGCTTCTTGGAGCAGCCTCTCATTAAAACTCGTTTGATTCATTGGCTTAATTACAAATACGGAGCAACCGGTTATTTGCATTGGGGATTCAATCAGTGGTTTTCCGATAACGATCCTTATAAAGAAACAACTACAATGAATATGGAAAGCGGAAATACCTTACCAGGAGGAGACAGTTGGATTGTTTATCCGGATAACGGCAAACTGTATGGTTCAATTCGTCTGGAAGCCATGCGTGGTGGAATTGCAGATTATACTTTATTAAAGATGTTGGAAAAGAAAGATCCCGAACTGGCTAAAGAGCTTTGCCGTTTGACTGTATTCCATTGGACTCTTTATGACACCGATGGAGATCATTTTCGTAAAACCAGAAAACAAATATTGGAGGCATTGTCAAAGTAGTTAGAAACATTACAAAAATTATAGATCATGAAACTGTTGAAACTTATTTTCTCTCTGCTATTGTTGGTAATGGTGGCAGGGTGCGGTGAAGAAGAAGAGTGCCAAAATAAGGTATTACCTTTTTTTGATGGTGAAGAGTATGTGACAGAAACGTTGGTGGATCGAATTTGCTTTTACGAACGGACTTATTATTGTAAAGGGGAAGATGTGGAGTATTTGTTTTTTTGTTATTCGTATGATGCAGAAGAGTGGTTTAGTATTCCTGAATTAATTGAGGATAAAAATGGAGATGGCAAGATAAGTTCCGAAGAAAGTATTGCTTGTAATGATTATCTTAGAACATTGGTGGATAAAAATCAAGATGGAATAATTGATGCAGCCGAATCACAAAGGTTAAGTGATATTCAGCGCCATTATGCCGAATATACATTTGCAATCAATAAGGCTGATTATATTCGAATGGGAGGAAAAGATCTGAAGCAGGGACAAAAAGTTACAATGACTGTCGATTTGACGAATGTTAAAGGCTATTATAAGGTTGATTATTGTGGAGATGTGGCACCGACGATAGGTTATATGTTATGGTCGTCTCATTTAGGAATTTATGTGGGTTCTCATGTGAAAAAGGCTTATTTGAAAACAATCCATAAATAGCAAAAGATATGAAGAATTTAATTTTAATATTAGCCTTGTTACTGACATTACAAGGGTATGCTCAGCAACGTATTATTGGAGGAAATGAAATTAGTATAACAGAACGTCCTTTTCAGGTTCATATTGAAAAAAAAGATATTGAAAATACTTATTATGGTGGCGGTTGTATAATAGCTCCTCAATGGATTCTTACAGCTGCACATGTTGTCTGTTTTGATGATACTGAACAAAAGGTTGGAGTGGAAGATTTGAAAATTCGATATGGCTCAAGTAGATGGACAGAGGGTAATATAATGTTTGTTGATCAGATAATTATACATCCAGAATATAATAAAACATCATTGAAAAATGATATTGCTTTAGTTCATTTGTCTTCTCCTTTATCATTTTTTTCAACTTGCCAACCTATTGTAATGTCTGATGTCGTGGGATTAACTTCGGGAGAAGCTATTGTTTCTGGATGGGGAAATATTACTACAGTTGGAAATTCAGGTAGTTTATCATTAAAAGCGACAACTGTTTCTTTAATACCTTATACGCATAGCTCAATTAAATTTAAAGATATAATTCTTGGTCCTTGGCATTTGTTTGCTGCTGCATCTTTGACGATGCATGCAGGTGGAGATAGTGGTGGTCCTTTGACTGTATCTTCTGAAAAGTACGGAAGAATTCTTGCTGGAGTAGTGAGTTTCAGTGCTAAAACGGATCAGCAAAGTCACCCCAGTGGTTATGCCAATGTCGGTTATTATCGTGAATGGATTCGTCAACAAACAGGTATCGGTATGCCTACCATTACTGGAAATGATATTATTCATACAGAAGGGTATTATGGTTTTTCCGGATTATTTTGTCCGTCAATAAATGCTAGCTGGAATATTTCCAATAGAGGTATTGCAACGATTAATTCTTCCGGACAGGTAATTCGTCAAGGTACAGCTTCTGGACAGGTCAAACTGACTTCCGTAATAAATAATTTTGGTATCCCTATTACATTGACACGCGACATTCTTATCGGTCTTCCCCCTTTCGATATCTCCTGTTTGCAACAATCGGTAATGGAGAATTACCGGGTAGGAACTACCTATAACTTCTTTGCCGATCCGCAATGGGGAGATGGGATTTTGGCAAACAACAGACTTACGTACGATTGGGGATATTCGAAACTTAGCTCTACCGGGCAAGCCGGAGAATGGATTCGGGTAAATACTTATAATAACGCTTCTTTTGTTGATATGCAACCGGCTTTCAGGTTCACAGAACCGGGTACTTACCGCATCGAAATGTATGTACGCGATGGTTCTGTGACAAGCGGCATGAATTCCAAAACGATAACCGTTACAGGTAATTATTATTCGGTTTATATGAATCCGGCTTGTACGCAGTTGACTTTTACACCGCAAATACAAGATATGGAAAGTGAAATTCTACCATCCCTATTTTCAACCCTCTATTCATCGACTGTAAAGGTGCATATCTATAGCGATACTTCTTTGAAATTCTCGACAATACTTTCTGCAACGAATGATACAAATATCGACATCTCTTCTTTGGATAAAGGTATTTATTATCTGGTTATATTGAAAGATAATGCTGTCATCGAGCGGCATAAGATTTTAATTCGCAGATAAAAAATAAAGGCCCATTTTCACAAATGAGACCTTTACAAATTAACCAAAACCTTAACTATGAAAAAATTTATTTGTTTCATTTTGATATTGCAAATATCATGATTGTTTTTTTTATGTGCAAATATTTCTTGTGTTTTTTTTAATATTGTGAGTGAAACCATCTTCTTATACACACCACCTCTTCACTCCTTATAACAACCGCGAAAAAAATCGTGTTAAAATCGCATTAACATAGACTGCCGAAAAACGGCCCATTTGTTAAAGAATTACCTCCCTTTTACCTCCGATTGTAGGGAGTGGACCTTTAACGGAGGTTCAATGGAGCTAATACGGAGGTAAGACAAGGATATTTTGTGTTAAAATCGATAGGGATATTTGTGAATGTTTAACAGGCTTCGCGTGAACACTGTTTGGAGGTTGTCGGTATCATCAACTATTTTCTGTTTATGGTTGTTATTAAAAAAGGGCACGACCTGAAAGCTGGTGAGACGCTTGACTTTTTTTCTCATCAGCACTGCTACATAGGCAAATAGATATGATAAGGATAAATAAGTTACGTGTTGCTATTATTTTTTTTCTACCGTTATAAAGTCTTGCTTTCTATGTATAAAGCGAGCATTTCCACTCTTTTGGAATTTTTATTGCCTTCTGCTTCTAGAGGATTTGCCCAGCTTTTTTCGGCAATAGAGGCTAAATGTTTAAATAATAGTTTTCTGTCGTCCTTGGAATCGCTGATATTGGATTTCCGGATGATTTGTTCCACATAGAAAGGAAGATTGGATATAATGCCATCTGATCGCGTCATCCCGCTTGAAATCGTAATCTTTTTAGAATGGGCATATGAAGTCATGTTTTCTAATCCCTGCTGTATTTCCGGTGTTCTATCGTAAGGTTCTTGTATAAAATGAAGTCGGTTTATTTTTAACATGGCCATACAATCGATCAATTGTTCGAGATTATTCTTTGGGATGAGATTGAAAGGTGTGTGTAGTACTATTGTCCGATTGTTATATCGGGGACCGTCATGTATAGTCATTCCCGGAACATTCCATTGAATGTTTTTTACCGGTGTTTGGCTGTTTATTGCCGGAGGAAGCAGAAAGCGCAAAGTTTGTATCGCGTAAAAAAATCCTTTGTTTCCTGAAGCTTCTACCAGAATACAGGATGGACTGATGTTTAGTTTATAATGTTCTGCCGACAAACTCATGTCTGTACGGAATATGATATCAGCCTGTTTTTCTTGTATCGCTATTTGAGGACTGAATCCGGCTGCTTGATTAAATATACCGGTCAATTCTTGGGCAATCATAGCCTGTTTTTCATTTTCGACACTAATAAGGGTTGTTGGATCGAATATAAAATCCCCCTTATCTAATACACTCTGTTGAGGTAAAGGAATGATTTCCGGCTTTTCGTCCGGTAAGATGCATTTAACGAGCATCATAATCAAAAAAATAGAATATATACCAACTCTGAGTAACATAAAAAACTTTTAATAGTACACTTTTTGTTTAATTTTACCTGTTGCAAATCTATGCTTTTTGGGTATTTCCCTATGTTCGATATCGTTCTGGAAAATTCAGGAATCGTTTTTTATGCTATACAGGTATTGTATTTCGGATGATTTTGTATTTTTGTCGAACAATGGGTGATATATAGTTATGCAAATGTTAGGGAAGTATCTACAATTAAATCTATTATTGTTTTTTATATTCTTAACGGGGGAGCTTTGTGCAACCCCAAGGTATTATTTTAAACAGATTTCTTTACAGGACGGATTATCGCAGTCTTCTGTAAAGTGTGTATTGGTAGATGACAGGGGCGTTATATGGATCGGTACCCGCTTCGGGTTAAATCGTTTTGACAGGGAAAAGGTAACGGTTTATCAGGAAGAAAAAGACAATCCGCATTCTCTCCCTTATAATGACATCGTTTTTCTGGAAGAAGATGCGGAAAGACATATTTGGGTTGGAACCAGTCGCGGACTCGCTTATTTCGATCGTGATACCCAAAAATTTATATGTCAGGAAATAGATGGTGAACCGGTGGTTGTAACTTGTTGTTTTCTTATGCCGGATGGAATCTATTTTTTAGGAAAGAAAGGGGGATTTTGTTATTCCTATGCAGAAAAAAGGATTTTTAAATGTCCGGAAAAGGGGCAGTTACCTGATTTATTACCCAATTATGCTTTTTTGTATAATAAAGAGGATAGGAAGGTTTTGTTTTCTTCTTTGGGAAGTGGGCTTTGGTGGTATTATCTGGATACCGGAGAGATAGAGCAGGTCTCGTTTATTCAAGAAAAGAATATTTCTTCGATGTATCTGGATTCACAGCAGAGGATTTGGGTGGCAGTTTATAATAAAGGTGTATATTGCTATAGTTATGACGGAGAGCTATTGGAACATCTGGAAGCACCAGACAGGTTGACTCATAATATCGTACAGGATATGCGGGAAAAAGATGGTGAACTTTGGCTGGCGACAGATGGAGGAGGTATCAATATTTATAATTACAAGAATAAGTCTGTGAAAGCCATCATGCATCTGCCTGGCGATCATCACTCTCTTCCGGTAAATTCTTTTGCCAGTCTTTACATTGATGATGAAGATAACATATGGGCTGGTAGTATCCGGGGGGGGCTGATAGGAATCAAACCCGTTTTTATGACCACCTATCGGGATGCTCCTCCCGGCGTGTCTTATGGATTAAGTTTCCAGTCGGTTACTTCCATGTATGAAGATACGGACGGGAAAATCTGGATGGGAACAGATGGTGGTGGTCTTAATTTGTTTGATCCGGTAAAGGAAATGTTTCAGAAATATCCTAAAACATCGGATATGAAAATTGTTTCCATTATGCCCTATAGTGACTCGGAATTGTTGTTGTCTTTATTTGGTGTCGGCCTTTGTCTTTTTAATAAAACGACCGGAGAATGCCGGGAGTTTCGGTTAAACTGGGGGAATGTTCGAAATGATTTATTTCTGCTAGGGAATACGGTTCGTTTGTATCGTGTGGATGAAAACCGTTTTTACCTTTTAACAGATAATTATTTTTGTGTGTATGACACAAAAAAACAACAATTCGAATCTTTGCCGGAAGATATGGTACCTCATAATTTTTTAGCTCCTTGTTTTGTTTCTGGCGATTCGTGTTACATAAGTTCTTCTAAGGCTATATATGTATTGGACTTTCCGCATAAACAGTTACGTCCGCTATTCGTGACAAAGGAAGAATTCGGAACAATTATTTCGGTAAAACAAGATAAAAATAAACGTTTCTGGTTGGGGACTTCTTCCGGATTATATGTGTATGACCGCACTACACAAAAGATAGATACTGTTGATACGAAGCGTTTTATCGGGATTACGTCTTTAGCTTTCGATACTCATGATCGTCTTTGGGTGAGTACTCATGATGGGTTATATGCGTATGTTTCTCAGGAGGAACGTGTGATCGTTTTCGGAGAATCCGATGGTGTTTTTACACGTGAGTTTTTACCGCAGCTGGCTTTAAAAACCTCTTCCGGAGATATTTATATTGCAGGGGTGGATGGAGTTGTAAGAATACGACCTGATCAGGAATTCCAAAAGGAAGAAGATTTTTCCGTCAGTTTGATCAATCTGGCTTTGGATGGTTCGCCAATTCATCCGGACGGCATATTTGGAGAACAAGTCATTTCCATCCCATGGGATTATGCTTCTCTGGGACTGAGTGTCATCGTAAAAGAGAAGGATTTGATGCGGAAAAAATTGTTCCGTTTTGCCATTAAGGGGGATCGGGAGGAACTATTGGAGACTTCCAGCCATGCATTTTCGTTTCCGGCTCTTACTCCTGGTAATTATGAATTATGGGTTTCGTATGGGAAGAGGAACGGAGATTGGAGTGTACCATTGAAATTATTAACCGTTAATGTGGTTCCTCCTTTGTGGCAGCGGGTATGGTTTATAGCATTAATGATTGTCGTAGTTCTGATAATAACCGGATGGGGTATCCGTTTGATAATGGAGAAGAAGGAGCGCGAACTTGCTTGGGCGATGAAAGAACATGAACGTAAGTTCTATGAGGAGAAAGTTCGCTTTATGGTTAATATCAGTCATGAACTGCGTACGCCACTGACCTTGATTTATGCCCCACTTAAACGTTTGTTGAAATCCGGAAAAGTGACGGATGAAGATGTGTCTCGCCAATTGAACGGCTTGTTGTTGCAGACCAGCCGGATGCGGGAAATAGTAGATATGGTGCTCGATGCCCAAAAATCGGACACGAACGGTGATGTCATGGATATCTGTTTTTACAATCTCAATGATTGGATAGGGTCGGTAACAGATGATTTCATTCCGGAATTTGAAGCTCGTGGAATTTGCCTGGAATTCAAGTTGGATACTTCAGTGGAGAAAGTCCCCTTCGATGCTTCTAAATGTCGTGTCGTTTTATCTAACTTATTGATAAACGCGATGAAGTTCAGCGAACCGAATACTCTGTTAGTTATTTGTACAGAACGCATAGGAACAAATGTGCGTATTTCTCTTGCTGACCAAGGTATTGGATTGGAACATGTAGATATGGACCGTCTTTTTTCCCGTTTTTATCAAGGTGACCATGATCGTAAAGGTAGTGGAATCGGATTGGCTTATGCTCGTAAATTAGTGGAGTTGCATGGAGGTAATATTGGGGCTTATAATAATGAAGACGGTGGTGCGACTTTCTATTTCGATCTGCCGCTGGAACAGGCCTCTGTCTCGGGAGAGTCGAGTGAGGTAGTCGGTTTTGGTCTGGAGAATGCCGGTGTGACGGCAGAGAATGCTGGGGTAGGGCAAGCCGATATATCGCTTGCGAAATACACCTTACTAGTGGCCGAAGATGAAACAGATTTACGCAACTATCTGTCCGGTGTTTTGCAGGCTGAGTTTAAAGAAATTTATGTGGCAGCAGACGGAGAAGAAGCATGGGAACTTTTGGGGCAATATCAGCCGGATATTATAGTGAGTGATGTGATGATGCCTCGGACAGATGGCTATGAACTGTGTCGCCGGATCAAAAACGATGTGACAGTTAGTCATATACCTGTCGTTTTACTTACAGCCCGAGCAGATCAGGCGAGTTCGCTCGAAGGGTATAAGTCTGGTGCGGATATATACCTGGCAAAGCCGTTTGATGTAGATTCTTTGTTAGTAATTTTGCAGAATATATTGAAACAACGCGATCAGCTTCGTGCACGTTATCGGGAATCCGGTTGTCTGTTCTCTCCTAAAGAGGATGCTGTAAGTAATGCGGATGAACAGTTTATGCAAAAATTGAATACGTTGATTCGTGAGAATCTGACTAATCCGGATTTGAATGTAGCTTTTATTGCTTCAGGGATGGCTATGAGCCGTACGACGCTTTACAGCAAGTTTTGCCATTTGTCGGATATTTCAATTGGCGATTATGTGATCAGGTTCCGGATGGTCGAGGCAACCCGCCTGCTTTCCTCTCATAAAGAAATGAGTATTCAGGAGGTTGCAGATCGTGCCGGTTTTTCCAGCGCTCGTTATTTTAGTACGGCTTTTAAACAGAGTTACGGGATGACACCGACTGAATATCGTCGTAAAAATTAAGTCGGGTGTAGATAATCGGGATTTTTGCTTTTATTGTAATCATTTAGATTTAAAGTTTATATTTGTAGAAAAAACAGGGACAAATTGCTATTTTTCAGACGTAACATATCGAGTTATTCCGACAGTGAGTTGGTACGATTATATAAGGAAACCGGGGAAAGTGATTATTTCGGTGAATTGTATAACCGTTATATCCCGTTGATTTACGGTTTGTGTCTGAAATACTTGCAGGAAGAGGTCAAGGCACAGGATGCTGTGATGCAATTATTTGAAGACCTGTTGCCTAAACTGTCACGTTACGAGATACGGGAATTCAGAACCTGGATTTACAGTGTGGCGAAGAACCATTGTTTCCAGTTGCTCCGGAAAGAAAATCTGGAGATAGCAACTGATTTTGACCAACAATTTGTGGAAACGTACGATATTTTGCATCTATTAGATAAGGAAGAAACAAGCGACGATGCCCGTACGGCAGCCCTCAAACATTGCATGGAGAAATTGCCCGAACCGCAGCAGCGTTGTATCCTCTCTTTCTTTATGGAAGAAATGTCGTACGCTGATATCATGGAACAGACCGGATATCAGCTGAAAAGTGTAAAAAGTTATATTCAGAATGGCAAACGCAATCTGAAAAGTTGCATAGAAAAGAGAATGGCGCAATGAAAAGTCTGATGCAATACATACAAGGTTCACGAAAAGGCAAGGAAGCCCATCGCCTGGAAAAAGAGGCGATGAAAGATCCTTTCCTGTCGGATGCGCTCGACGGTTTCCAGGCCGTCAAGGGCAATCATGTGGAAAGTATTGAAGAGATGCGCCGCCGGATTTCCCACCGTACCCGTTCGCACCGCGACAGCATAACGAAATGGAGTATTGCCGCCAGCCTGTTGATTTGTTTAGGTTTCGGTAGTTATTTCTGGCTGGGCAGACAATTAGGTATGCCGGCACAGTCACCGCTGGCGGTTGTTATGGAGGAACAGGCGGCTCCGTTGCAACAAGTACCGTTGGCGGGTATTGCAGCCGACTCCATACAAGAACATGAAAGCGCTTCGGGAGCAGGGGAGACCAAAGCGAAGGTCTCTGAAGGCACCCCTCAGTCACCGGCTCCTGTTGTTGCAGAAACCTCTGTAGCCCAGGTAGCAGTTTATTCCGCACCTTGTGAAGATGTCGCTGTAGCCGATATAGTTGCGGAAGAGGAAGCTCCTGTAGCAGCTAAGGCCTTAACCCGTTCGATGCCCCGGCATATACTTCAGCCGGTAATCGGCGAAGAAGCTTATCGCGAATATCTGAAAAAGGAACTTATCCATCCGCAGGATTCCCTTTGCAAAGGAGTGAGCGGAACAGTCGTTGTTGAATTCCATATCAATGAAAAAGGACGCCCTGTCGATTTGAAAGTAAAACAAAGCCTGTGTGAATCGGCCGATAAGGAAGCCCTCCGCCTGATTGAAAAAGGACCGGACTGGCAGGTGGATACGGCTAAGGTGTTTGTCCCGGTTGTTTTTGCCCCGTAACTTCTATCATCTGTGTTTCTTTTCCCAGTTTAAATTCCCCATATTTTTTTATTACGTGGGGAATTTTCCCCATTGTAAAGGGGAACAATCCCCACTACAAAGGGGAATAATCCCCATTGCAGTGGGAAACAATCAGTAAAGTGACTAGGTTGTGTTGACAAAGTGTTCCTGAAATTCATATGGGAATGGAAAGAAAAGTGATAAATCTTGCCCGATTGTTTAAAAGTTAGAATAATATGTTACTTTTGCTAAAGTATAGAATTTGCAGAATTAGATATGGTTTATCCCCAAGATACATTTGAAAAAATATATAAGCTGTACTATCCGAAGATGTTTGCATTTGCTAAGAATTACATATCGGCAAATGAGGATGTGGAAAATATAGTGCAGGATGTCTTTTTGGTACTTTGGGAGAAAAAAGATGAACTTGAATTGTCCTGTACACTTACTACCTATTTGTTTACCCTGGTTAAAAACAGATGCCTGAATTTCCTGAGACATAAACTTATAGAAGAGGAATATAATGCTCAGATGAAAGAAGAATTGGGTTTCAAACTATATGCTTTGGAATCGATGGAGTATTCATATCATTCGGAAAAGGAGTTGCAGGAGATCATTCAGCGGGCTTTGGATACATTGCCGGAACGTTGCCGGGAGGTGTTTATAAAAAGCCGTATCGAGGGATTAAAGTATAAAGAAATATCAGAAGAGTTAGGAATATCTGTAAATACAGTTGAAAACCATATTGTTACAGCATTGAAAAAGCTACGTGTAGAACTGAAAGATTACTTGCCCTTGCTTTTGTTCTTGGTTAATTAATGTTTATTTTGAACTGCTTTATAGTGGTCTGTCTCCCGGTAAGGGTTTAACTTTATAAATGGAAGAAAATATGCATGATCTGTTATCTAAATATTTGACAGGAGATATTTCATCAGAAGAAAAGCAAACTCTTTTTCTGTTATTAAAAGAAAATACAGAACTAAAGAAAGAAGCAGCCGATATACAAAATCTGTCGGCACTTGTTTCTATAGTCCGGGAGGAGCATCCTGCTTCTGATATGCAATACCGGTCGTTTGTTCATTTGAGGAAAAAACGCACATTCTTATTTAATATGCGGAAAATAGCCGGTTATGCGGCTATCATGGTGTTCTCTGTTTTGTCAACTTATTTATTAATGACAAATATGGGAGGAAGAGGCGAAGAACTTGCCCGTTACCAGGAGTTTTCAACCCCGCCCGGTCAGCGTGCCAGGGTATTGCTGGCCGACGGTACGGAAGTTTGGTTGAATGCCAATTCAACATTGCGCTATCCCGAACGTTTTGATTTGAAGCAACGGGAGGTAGAGTTGCATGGAGAAGCCTTTTTTGAAGTAGAAAAGAATAAGGAGAAACCTTTTGTTGTCAGGACAAGCAAAATGGATATACAGGTAACCGGAACAAAATTCAATGTGAGCGCTTATGAGGCGGAAAAGTATTTTGTTACCTCTTTGGTTGAGGGAGCGGTTTCCATTTCTTGTGCAAACGACCGGAATCGTACTTTTTCACTACGTCCGCAACAGCAAATTATAGTGTCGGATTCTTCATCGGAAGTTGCCTTATTTGAGAATACCGATTTTCTGTCGTGGAGAGAGGGCGTATTTGTTTTTGATGATATGTCGTTAACAGATATTATTAAGAAACTGGAGTTGTTTTATGATGTGTCGATTGTTGTGAAAAACACGAAACTGGGTAACTACCGTTATACCGGAAAATTCAGACAAAGGGATGGAGTGGAAAGCGTTTTGCGGAAATTACAGATAGTATATCCGTTCACTTATACAAAGGATGATGAGCGTAATCTGATTGTTTTACAATAAATACTCTGATATCGAAAATATCTGTTACAGAGTCGTGGCATTGTCTATGACGGCCATTCGTATGACCTTAACAATACTTGTGTAATGCAAAACAAAGTCATGAAGAAGATCGGCGAGTAATCAAAGTTAAACGCTGGAAATATGGCTTGTTTGTTAAATTATGTTTAATTTGTTGCCGGTTATAGTGGCGTTTTTGATCTGATGGGTTTAACTTAATAGAATCTGAAAATATGTGTAACCTTAAAATAAGATGCCTATGATTTAAAAGAAATAAGAAGCCTTTTTTATATAAAAAAGCAGACAGGTGCTGGAACACCTGTCTGCTATACATCTAACACTCTTAGTCGAAAAAAGTATTAAACATTTAATTTTACAAAGGTATGGAAAAATATGCTTTGTCAATCTTTTTGTATCAAAGAAAACATTTAAAGAAGTTTTTAAATATTATGAGAATTTCTACATTATTACTGTTTGTCTGCATTTTTGCATCTTATGCGTCGGATTTAAGTTCGCAGACGGCAAAAGTAAATATTGCAAACACTCGTATGACGATCGGAGACTTTATCAAACAGGTTGAAAAGGAAACTGGTTATATGTTTGTTTATAATAAAGGGGAGATTGACGCAAACAGAACGGTTTCTTTAAAGAAAGGGAATAACACAGTCGGCGACTGTCTGAACAGAATATTCGATGGAACCGGCGTGTCATTTGTTTTTGATGACGGATATGTTGTTTTGACGAAACACTCACAAACACAAGCCGCAGTATCCCAGCAATCCGGTAAACTGGTCAAAGGGGCGGTAACCGATGAAAGTGGCTTGTCGGTAATCGGAGCCAATGTCTTTATTAAAGGTACAACAGTTGGTACGATCACGGATATGGAAGGTAACTTTAGTTTGGAAGTGCCTTCGGATAATGATATCTTAGTGATTTCATACATTGGTTATGTAGAACAGCAAATTCCGGTAAAAAATAGAAAAAACTGGTCCATTGTACTGAAAGAGGATGCACAGAACCTGGATGAAGTAGTGGTCGTGGGATACGGTACACAACGGAAGGGAAATATTGCTACGGCTGTGACAACGATTAAGTCGGATGTTCTTCAGAACCGTCCTGTCCAGACGGTCGGTGAAGCTCTGCAAGGGCAGATTCCGGGCTTGAGTGTAACGGCAAAAGGTGCCCCGGGTGAATCCCCTAAACTTCAACTGCGCGGATCTTCCGTTTTGAAGTCGGATAATTCTTCTGAACCTTTGGTGTTGGTCGATGGAGTTCCTGCCGATTTTAACTTCTTGAATCCGGAAGATATTGAGAGTATTAATGTACTGAAAGATGCAGCATCTTCGGCTATTTATGGTTCACGGGCCGCAAATGGTGTATTGCTGATAACCACAAAACGCGGTAAGATGGGTAAACCAACTTTCCGTTATAACGGCTCGGTGGGAGTTAATACGCCGATGTATATGCCGCAGTCGATCAGTTCAGCGGAATATGCAAGAATAAAGAATGAGGCGGAGAGAAATATGGGACGTGCTCCGATTTATACCGATGAAGATATTTCAAAGTTTGCCAACGGTACGGATCTGAATCGTTATCCGAACACAAACTGGTTGGATTTGGCGATACAGAACAGCGTTACGACGCGTCATGGTCTGGAGGCTTCCGGTGGTACGGAAAAAGTGAGATATCTGGTAAGTGCGGGTGTAGATCATCAGACTGGCATTTTCCCGAATACTCAACAGAATGTATTCAATGTGCGTTCGAGTACGGATATTTCGATCACCAAAAAGTTTGGTATCTCTTTTGATATACGTTATCAACTGAGGGATATGGATGCCTTGAATAATCAGGAAGATATTTATAAACAGTTGATTCAGGCCGATCCGACAATGGTTGCCTATTATACGGATGGTTCATACGGATATAATCCCGGATTCTTTACAAACCCATTGGTTCCCCTTTATGAAGGTGGGCAGAAATATACGAACAGGCATGAAGCTTCAGGTATTTTCAAGCTGGATTATGAAATTATTGACGGATTGAAGTTTACCGGAATAGCTAATGTGAAATATACTTTCAAAAATGAAGAATCCAGAGCCCGTAAAGTATTTTATAAAAACTATTTTACACAGGAGGTTTTTGAAAACGGAGAGAATAGTTTTTCAGATCGTCGCGATTATAATGCTTATTATAACTTGCAGGCATTGTTGAATTATAAGAAGAGTTTTGGTATTCATAATCTGGATATCCTGGCAGGTTATCAGCAGGAAAGTGAGAACAGCGACTGGCTGAAAGGTGCCCGTTCCGGTTATCCGACTGATATTATCTGGGAATTGAACCCAGGGCCGAAAGATAACTGGAGTAATGACGGAAATGGTGAACACTGGGCGTTGGCTTCGTTTATCGGTCGTATTAATTATGATTATGATAATAAATATATTTTGTCATTGAGTATGCGTTCGGATGCTTCTTCCCGTTTCGCCAAAGGAAGCCGTTGGTCCACTTTCCCTTCTGTGGCTGCTGCATGGAGAATTTCTCAGGAATCGTTTATGAAAGGTATACGTAGCTGGCTGGATGATCTAAAGATCAGGGCATCCTGGGGACAAACAGGTAGTGCGACCGGATTAGGACTTTATCCGAGTTATACATTGATTTCTACAGGAGGTCTGATACTGAACAATACTTATCAGCAGATTGCTTCTTTGAAGACGATCGGAAATCAGGAACTGACTTGGGAACATTCCGACATGTTAAACTTGGGTTTAGATGTAAAGGTGTTAAACAGCCGTTTGAATTTTACCGGTGAATATTATATCAAGAATACTAAAGATATTTTGTTGGAAATGCCTGTTCCGTTAGAATATGGATTCGGTAAACCGAATATGAATGTCGGTGAAGTCCGTAATAAAGGATGGGAACTGTCTCTGAGCTGGGATGATCGGATCAATGATTTCGGTTACAGTATTTCAGGTAATTTATCTGATAACCGGAATGAAGTTATTGATTTGGGAGGTACAGGGCCGTGGAAAGGTTCCAATACATACACGGATGTCGGATTACCGTTTAATTCGATCTATGGATATGAATCAATGGGACTGTTCCAGTCTGACGAAGAGGTAGCCAATGCTCCTTTCCAGAATTCCAATACGGCAGCCGGTGACATACGTTATAAAAACCAGAATGGAGATAATAAGATCGATGCTAACGACCGTGTTGTAATAGGTGATCCGAACCCGCATTTCTTGTATGGTGTGAATCTGGGATTTGATTACAAGAACTTTGATTTGAATATGTTCTTCCAAGGGATCGGGCAGAAAGATCGGGTTATAATGGATAATTTTGTCAGACCGTTTTATGATTCTTCTATCTTTGAACATCATTTGGATTACTGGACACCGGAAAATACAGGAGCCAAATATCCGCGTATTTTGAATAAGGACGATGGAACGCATAATTATCAGCAGTCTGATTACTGGATGATCAATGCCGGATATTTCCGTATGAAGAATTTACAGATCGGATATACTATTCCGCGTGAGATATTGAGACCGGCGGGTTTTGATAGAGTCCGTGTCTATTTTTCTGCTAATAATTTGTTTACTGTTTCTGATTTTGTGCCGGGTATGGATCCGGAGTCTGAAAAATCAGTGTCTTATCCGTTTGCCCGGACGTATTCTTTTGGTTTGAATGTTCAATTTTAATAAGCTGGAAAAATGAAATCAATAAAAATATATATATGTGCGGCCATGATGGCGCTAGGTGTTTCTTCATGCGACAGTTTCCTGACAACTCCTCCTTTGGATCAGATTTCAGAAGATCAATGGTGGAGCGATAAGAGCCAGACGGAAATGATGGTAAAGGGAGCTTATCAATATGTGTATGGACCCAACGAAGTAGTACTTCGTGATTGTATCAGTGATAATGCAACACATCGTGAAGCCAAATATAAAGAAGTGGGTAACGGTACTTATACTACTCAGAGTGCAGCAGTTAAGGATGAATGGAAGTATGCTTCCATAGCCAAGTTGAATTATATACTGGAAGGGATCGAGAAAGCGAAAGACCAGATATCGGAAGAAGAATATCTCCGTTTTAATGCGGAAGTACGTTTTATTCGTGCATTTGTTTATTATGATATGGTTTTCTTTTTTGGAGATGTACCTTTGATTACTAAGACTTTGAGTGTGGCTGAAGCTCGTGAGACATCACGTCAGCCTCGCCAGGAAGTTTTGGATTTTATATTGAAGGAGTTGGAAGATGGAGTTTTACCGAATATTGAGAAGGTTGCTATAACGGAAACCGGTCGTGTTAACAAGCAGGTAGTAAATGCATTTCTTTCCCGTATTTATCTACATGAAAAGAATTATGAAAAGGTTCTTTATTATACGAATGAGGTGATTAAAGCCGGAAAATACGAGCTTCATCCCAGTTATGAAGAATTATTCCGTCCACAGGCTGATGGCAGTAATAAGGAAGTGATTTTTGAACATCAATATAGCTCTCCGTTGGTTGTACATGAACTGAACCGTAACCTGTCTCCGGCCTCTTCCATTTATGCCGGTTGGTCCCATGTGTTGGGGTTGCAGGAGTTGGTGGACGATTATGAATGTGTGAACGGTCATCCGGTTTCCGAATGCGAATCTCTGGGGTGTGAATATTTCCAGAAAAGGAAAGATGCGGAAGCTGAAACGTATCGCGGAGAATATGATTTCCGCGATCCTCGTCTGGCAGCTACGATCATGTGGCCGTATTGGGAGTGGAAAGTGGGTGGAAATGTTCTTTCACGCTATGGTGTTGACGATCCGGACAGTAAGGATTATGTAAAGAAAGAAACTCATATGACCGGCTTTCTGGTCACGAAGTGGGTGGATTTGCAGGGAGAATATGCAGACCGTACACGTGGTCAGAAGAATTTGACTATTTTGCGTTATGGAGATGTCCTTTTGATGCGGGCGGAGGCTTTGATCGAATCCGGTCAGGATTTGGGTGAAGCGGTTACGTTGATTAACCAAATCCGTCAACGGGCGGGGATGCCTGATATTGTAATTGCTTCCCAATCTGTACTGCGTGAAAAGTTACGCCATGAAAGACGGATAGAAACGGCCTTTGAAGGTTTGCGTTATTATGATATTATTCGTTGGCGTATTGCAGATAAGGTGAAATCCGGCAAAGTATACGGTGCACGTTTGAAAGCGATTAGTGAAGCTATGGATAATAAGTTTGTGGAAGAACGTTTCTGGAATGATAAGATGTATTTGTTCCCGGTTCCTCAGGAAGCCATAGATAATAATTCAAATCTGGTGCAGAATAAAGATTGGTAATACTGATTACTAATTAGGTTGGAGAACCCCGGATCTTAATTTGCGGATGAAGATGCGGGGTTTCCTTTTGAAAGTAAAAGTGATTGATTCTAATAACAGACTATTTTATGAAAAAGAATATTTTAGCGTTACTCTTTCTCTTATTGACATTCAATCTGTCAGCCTCAAACTTGCCGGAGTTCTCGACTGCCGGTTTTTATGAGTTGCCTAATACCGGACGTGAGGTTTATTCCATGAATCTGGCATGGAGATTTATTAAAGGTG
Organism: Parabacteroides sp. ASF519; assembly: GCF_000364265.2. Classification (NCBI taxonomy): domain Bacteria; kingdom Pseudomonadati; phylum Bacteroidota; class Bacteroidia; order Bacteroidales; family Tannerellaceae; genus Parabacteroides; species Parabacteroides sp. ASF519. The sequence continues at coordinate 2,121,634 of NZ_AQFV02000006.1, forward strand.
ACGTGCCGGGGATGCCCTATACTGTGAATTTTGATGACTCCGGTTGGGAGGTGGTCTCTGTTCCGCATGGATTGGAGTATCTGCCGGAGGAAGCCAGTGGTTGTGCTAATTATCAGGGCATTGCCTGGTATCGTAAACATTTTACTCCGGATGAACGGTTGAAAGGAAAACAAATGTTTATACATTTTGAAGCGATAATGGGGAAAAGTGAAGTCTATGTGAATGGGCAATTATTGAAAAAGCATTATGGTGGATATTTACCTGTTATTTTAGATGTAACTAATCTCCTGAAGTGGGGAGAAGAAAATGTAATAGCAGTAAAGGCAGATAATAGTGATGACCCTTCTTATCCGGTCGGTAAACCGCAAAATATGCTGGACTTTACTTATTTCGGAGGCATTTACCGTGATTGCTGGCTGATTGCACATAATGATGTGTTTATAACCAATGCAAATTATGAAAATGAAGTTGCGGGGGGCGGCCTGTTTGTTTCTTATGCGGATGTGTCTGAAAAAAGTGCCCTTGTCAATCTAAAAGCCCATATCCGGAATAGTTCGGTAAGCGATAAGAATGTTACGGTTACTTTTGAGTTGAAAAGGAAATCTGGTGAACTTGTCAAGCGTGTATCGAAGAAGTTGACAGTGAAGAGGGGAAATGCTTCGTATGCTGTTGGTTCGATGAAAATTAACGCACCTTCTTTATGGAGTCCCGATCATCCTTATTTATATGATTTGGAAGTGATGGTCAAAGGTGCTAATGACCGGATTGTGGATGGCTATCGTCAGAGAATCGGTATCAGAAGTATCGAATTTAAACAAACGGAAGGTTTATGGATAAACGGAAAACCTTACGAAGGAAAGATCATGGGAACAAACCGGCACCAGGATTTTGCTGTTTTGGGTAATGTTTTGCCGAATTCAATGCAATGGCGGGATGCCAAAAAACTGCGTGATGCGGGGTTGAAGGTTATTCGTACCCATTATGTGATAGACCCGGCTTTTATGGATGCTTGTGATGAATTAGGTTTGTTTGCACTGGTAGAAGTTCCGGGTTGGCAGTTCTGGAATAAAGAACCGGTTTTTGGAGAGCGTGTTTATTCGGATATACGGAATATGATCCGTATACATCGTAATCATGCCTCTTTGTTCTTCTGGGAACCAATCCTGAATGAGACGCATTATCCGGAGGACTTTGCCAAAAAGGCATTGGATATTTGCCGGGAAGAATACCCGTATCCCTATAGTATTGCGGCCTGTGACGACGGGGCGGAAGGTGATCATTACTACTCCTTGTTACTGCGTCCGATCGAATCGAAATTACGGACAGATAAAACCTATTTCATTCGTGAATGGGGAGATAATGTCGACGATTGGAACGCCCAGAACTCGGATAGCCGTGTGGCACGGGGATGGGGAGAAGTACCGATGCTGCTTCAGGCGGAGCATTATGCGAATCCGTCTTATGTAAAGGATTATCCGGTTTTATGTTATGAAACGATCTGCAATAAGCCCGGTCAGATAGTCGGTGCCTGTTTCTGGCATTCGTTCGATCATCAGCGCGGTTATCATGCCGATCCTTTTTATGGCGGAATTATGGATGCTTTTCGCCAGCCGAAAGCGTCTTATTATATGTTTATGTCGCAGCGTTCTCCGGAAAAAAGCGATTTGATTGCGGATAATGGACCGATGATCTATATAGCACATGAACTTACACCTTTTTCACCGAAAGATGTGACTGTGTATTCCAATTGTGATGAAGTACGTTTAACAGTCTTCAAGAATGGGAAAGAGTATATTTATAAGAAAGACCCTGATCATAAAGGTATGCCTTCTCCTATAATAACTTTTGCGGATGCATTTCATTTTATGGAATGGAAAGCGATGGCACGTTCGGGAAGGCAGGATGATGCGTATCTGCTGGCCGAGGGATTGATAGACGGGAAAGTCGTAGTGAGCGATAAACGCTATCCGTCCGGTCAGGCAGACCATATTTCTCTTCGTCTGGACAATGAGCAGGTTCCTTTGAAAGCGGATGGCTCCGATGTGGTAACTATCATTGCCGAAATCGTAGATAAGCGTGGAACGGTGAAACGTTTGAATAATTCAGTTGTCCGGTTTGAGATAGAAGGTGAGGGACGTTTGCTGGGAGAGGCTTCCGTGGGTACGAATCCGTGTCCGGTCGTTTGGGGGACTGCTCCGGTCCTGGTACAATCGACAACAAAGTCGGGTAAAATAAAAATCAGTGCTTCCATGCAAAATCCGGGCCAGTCACGTCCGTTGGAGGGGATACTGGAGTTTGAAAGTGTAGCAAATGATCAAAAAGAAGTTTTCTCACAGAAAGAGTTATCCTTATCCGGACAATCCCGCTCTGTAGTTAATCTTTCCACTAACAAAAGTGATCTGGAAAGGGAGAACGAACGTTTACGTAAAGAATTAAATCAATTGAAAGTGAAAGATGTTGAAAGGCAACAGACGCAGTTCGGTGTAGGGATCAATGACTGATGTATCCTGATTTTATAGGCGGAACATGCTATATGATAATATTTTTTGTACCTTTGCAACTCAAAAATAACAGGCTGACTGGCCTGTGTTTAATAAGGATATAATTAGAACAAAACAATATGGAAATTGCAAGTAAGTACAACCCCGCCGAAGTAGAGGGAAAGTGGTATCAGTATTGGTTGGATAACGGCTTCTTCAAGTCGAAACCAGACGGCCGTGAGCCGTACACAATCGTCATTCCGCCCCCTAACGTCACCGGCGTACTTCATATGGGACACATGCTTAACAATACCATTCAGGATATCCTGATCCGCCGTGCCCGCATGCTTGGAAAGAATGCTTGCTGGGTGCCGGGCACCGACCATGCTTCTATCGCTACTGAAGCGAAGGTTGTAAACAGGCTGGCACAGCAGGGTATTAAGAAAACAGACCTGACCCGCGACGAATTCCTGAAACATGCCTGGGAATGGAAAGAAGAGCACGGAGGTATCATCCTGAAACAGTTACGTAAACTGGGTGCATCCTGCGATTGGGACCGTACGGCTTTTACGATGGATGAAAAACGTTCGGAAAGCGTATTGAAAGTATTCGTAGACCTGTTTGAAAAAGGACTGATCTACCGTGGTGTACGTATGGTGAACTGGGACCCGAAGGCCCTGACCGCTCTTTCCGATGAAGAAGTAATTTATAAGGAAGAACATAGCAAACTGTTTTACCTCCGTTATAAAATCGAAGGCGAGGATGGTTACGCCGTAGTGGCAACCACCCGTCCGGAAACGATCATGGGCGATACTGCCATGTGTATCAATCCGAACGACCCGAAGAACCAGCACCTGAGGGGTAAGAAGGTGATCGTTCCGCTGGTAAACCGTGTGATTCCGGTTATCGAAGACGATTATGTAGATATCGAATTCGGTACAGGTTGTCTGAAAGTGACTCCGGCGCATGACGTAAATGACTATATGCTGGGTGAGAAATACAACTTGCCATCCATCGATATTTTCAACGATAACGGTACATTGAGCGAAGCAGCCGGTTTATATATCGGTATGGATCGTTTCGATGTTCGTGAACAGATCGAGAAAGACCTGGAAGCAGCCGGCTTGCTGGAAAAAGTAGAAGCCTACGAAAACAAGGTCGGTTATTCCGAACGTACAAACGTTCCTATCGAACCGAAGTTGTCTATGCAGTGGTTCCTGAAAATGGAACATCTGGCCCAGATCGCTTTGGAACCGGTTATGAATGACGAACTTAAATTCTATCCGCCTAAGTTCAAGAATACGTACCGTCACTGGATGGAAAACATCAAGGACTGGTGTATCAGCCGCCAGTTATGGTGGGGACACCGCATCCCGGCTTATTATCTGCCGGAAGGTGGCTATGTAGTAGCTGAGACAGCAGAAAAAGCATTGGAACTGGCAAAAGAGAAGAATCCGGCGTTGACAATGGCCGACCTTCGTCAGGACGACGACTGTCTGGATACCTGGTTCTCTTCCTGGTTGTGGCCGATCTCTTTGTTCGACGGTATCAATAATCCGGATAACGAAGAAATCAATTACTACTATCCGACCAGCGACCTGGTGACAGGACCGGATATCATCTTCTTCTGGGTTGCCCGTATGATCATGGCCGGTTATGAGTACCGTAAAGATATGCCGTTCAAGAATGTGTACTTTACCGGTATCGTTCGCGACAAGCTGGGACGTAAGATGTCCAAGTCATTGGGGAACTCTCCCGATCCGCTGCTGCTGATCGAACAGTATGGAGCCGATGGGGTCCGTATGGGACTGATGATGGCTGCACCTGCCGGAAACGATATTCCTTTCGATGAGGCATTGTGTGAACAGGGACGTAACTTCAACAATAAGATATGGAATGCCTTTCGTCTGATCAAAGGTTGGACGGTAGATGATACGATCCCACAGCCGGAAGCATCGGCAACTGCTGTTAAGTGGTTTAAGATGCAGTTGGACAAGACGATTGCCGAAGTGGACGACCTGTTCAGCAAATACCGTCTGAGTGAGGCTATGATGATGATCTATAAATTGTTCTGGGACGAGTTTTCTTCCTGGTATCTGGAAATGATCAAGCCGGGTTATCAGCTGCCGATCGACAAGGCGACTTACGATGCGACACTTGGTTTCTTTGATGGCTTGCTTCGTTTGCTTCACCCGTTCATGCCGTTCATTACGGAAGAATTGTGGCAGGCATTGGAACCGCGCAAGGAAGGTGAAAGTTTGATGGTGGCGTTGATGCCGGAAGTAGCTCCGGTCGATAGCGCCTATCTGGATGCTTTTGAAGTAGTGAAAGAAATTGTTAGTGGTGTCCGTACTATTCGTTTGCAAAAAAATATTCCGAACAAGGATACATTGGCTTTACAGGTTTTAGGCGATCATAATGATGTTTTCAATCCGGTTATTGCCAAGATGTGTAACCTGTCTGAAATTACAAAGACTGACGATAAAGCGGCCGGTGCTGTTTCTTTCCTGGTTCGTACAACTGAATATGCTGTTCCTCTGGGCAATATGATCAATGTGGAAGAAGAATTGGCAAAACTGGCTGAAGAACTGAAATACCAGCAGGGTTTCCTTGCTTCCGTACAGAAGAAGCTAAGTAACGAAAGTTTTGTAAGCAAAGCTCCGGCTAAAGTGATCGAAATGGAACGTAAGAAACAGGCGGATGCCGAAAGTAAGATCAAGTCGATCGAAGAAAGTATTGCCGCTCTGAAGAAGTAAAAAGCTATTTTTATCCTGTTATAGGTCCCATATTTGTTCTGAATCAGACAAATATGGGACTTTTTATTTTTATCTTTTATTAAAAAGGTATAATCTATTTAATTTTTGCTAACTTGCAGGCCTTGATCTATATGCAAGGTTTGTAAGAAATGAGGGTATTAAGGGGAATACTGTTTATCAGTTTTTGTTTTCTTTGGGGATATTGTACCCCGGAAACATTAAACGCCGCTGAAAAGAATAAAGAAACGTTGTCGCTCGACACTCTTTATACTTTAGCTCGGGAACATGTCCAGCAACAGGTTGGCTTTATGTATACAACTCGTTTGCTGGAAGAGGCACGACGCCAGAAAAATAGCTATCAGGAGGCGAATGCGATGTTCTGTTATGTGCGGTATTATTATTCAAAGAATCCCGACAGTCTGTATTTCTGGATGCAAAAAGCGTTGCCTTTATTTTTGGAACAGAACAGGCTGGTTAAATATTTCAGGATGAAAGCCTGGTATATTTATGTGTTGACTCGTAGTAAGAAGAATGAAGAGGCGCTGAAATATGTCACCTGTTTGAAAGAGGAAGCCGTAACTTTGAAATTCCCGGAAGGAATGGAGATGGCGAATCAGGCCTTAGCAGATTTTTATTTATCTAATAACCTGGAAGAGGAAGGTGTAGCTTTGTATGAGGAAGTTATAAACAGTATGGAGATGAGAAATGCTCCGCTAATCAAGCGTGTCAATATTATCCGGCAGTTGATGAATAAATCTACGAATCTGGAGAAGAAAATGAAGTATACCCATCGGTTGGAAGAGTATATCAAGATTTGTAAAGAGAAAGGAATCGAATGGCTGGATAATGAAAACCCCCTCTATTATTTGGAATATGTGGTGCATCGTCATTATGCAATACTGTATATCGCAGAAGATAAACTCCCGGAAGCTCTGAAACATTTAAAGAAAGCGGAAGAATATATCCGGGAGCATGAGATGTATAGTTATTCAAGTGAATTGCAGACTATTTACGGGGCATATTATAAACAAAGTAAGCAGTATAACAGAGCCTTGGCTGTTTATGATTCTTTATTACCTGTCTGGCGTGAGCGGAGGACGATGCAGGGGTATCTTGAAATGTTGCAGGATAAGGCAGACGTTTTATTTGAAAGCGGAAGGGATAGGGCTGCCTCGTTGGCTTATAAAGAATATGCCTTTTTGAATGACTCCTTGTCCCAGGTTCGTTTCTATCAGGAGCTGGCGGAAATGAAAACACAACATGAGGTGGATAAGTTGGAGTTGAAAAACAGGCAGATGGATCTGGAAGTAGCGCAGGCTCATTCTCATCTACTCCAAATGGGAGGCGGGGCCGCTTTCCTGTTAATTCTGTGTTGTCTGTTGGGATATATATCGTATAGCCGCCATCGGTATGGTCAACAATTGAAGTTGGCAAAAGAGAAGGCGGAAGAGGCCGACCGGATGAAGTCTGCTTTCCTGGCGAATATGAATCACGAAATACGTACTCCGTTGAATACTATTGTCGGTTTTTCGCAGGTATTGGTAGATGAGGATGATTTGGAAACCCGCCAGGAATATGCCGATATTATCCAAAGTAATAATGAACTGCTTCAGCGCCTGATCACGGATGTCCTTGATATTTCCAAGATTGAATCCAATACTATGACGCTCAGTTATGCCGATCATAATTTGCCTGTCCTGATGAAAGAGATATATAATGTAATACAACTCAGGATGCCGGAGAACGTTAAATTGGAATTAAATGAGTGCCCGCCACAACTTTTTTATACCGATCGTAACCGTCTTACGCAAATTCTTACTAACTTGCTGACCAATGCGATTAAGCATACGGAAAAAGGTTTTATCCGGTTTGGTTATGAGGTGACGGAGACTGATGTTATCTTCTCGGTGGAAGATTCGGGTGAAGGTATTCCTGATGATAAACTGGAGCAGATATTCAGCCGCTTCGTTCAACTGAATGACTGGAGTAAAGGGGTAGGACTGGGGTTAGCAATTTGTAAAGGTCTTATTACGCAAATGGGCGGGACGATCAGTGTCTCTTCCGTGTTTGGCGAAGGCTCTGTTTTTACGGTTGTGTTGCCATTGAAAAAGCCGTAACATATTATTTACATAATTATACCATGGAGAATTCTAGAAGAAAATTTTTTAGACAAGGACTTGCCGGTGCATTATTGTTAGGATCGGCAGGCGTAGTAAAAGCCGGTTTGCCGGACCGGATCATTCCAAAGGCGGCGAAGTCAATAAACCCTTGGCGTTTGGGGATGGCTGGTTATACATTTGTTAATTTTGATTTGGATACTACTCTGAAGACATTGCAGAGACTCGATATTCATTATCTTTGCATTAAGGATTTCCATCTGCCGCTGGATAGTAACGAAGAACAGATCAAGGCATTTCATGAGAAATGTGCTGCTCATAATGTTACCGGCTATGCCGTTGGTCCTATATATATGAAGAGTGAAGCGGAGATTGACCGTGGTTTCGAGTATGCGAAACGCGTAGGGGTGAAGTTGATTGTGGGCGTACCCAATTACGAATTGCTTCCTTATGTGGATAAGAAAGTGAAAGAGTATGACTTCCACTATGCGATCCATTTGCATGGACCCGATATTAAAACATATCCGGATGCAACAGATGTATGGGAACATACGAAAGACCTGGATCCGCGTATCGGAATGTGTCTGGATATCGGTCATGACCTGCGTAACGGATGTAATCCGGTCGCCGACCTGAAAAAATATCATACCCGTGTGTTTGATATGCATATCAAGGACGTGACGGATTCGTCGAAAGCAGGTGTCGGTATAGAAATCGGTCGTGGAAAGATTGATTTCCCTGCGCTGATGAAAATGATGCGTGAGGTGAACTATACCGGAATGTGTAGCCTTGAATATGAAAAGGATATGAAAGATCCTTTCCTGGGTATAGCTGAATCGATCGGCTATTTCAAGGCGGTGAGTGATATTGTATAATTAGAGGCGCAATCTTTTGCGCCTCCTTCTAATAGTGAAAAGTGATGAGAGTTGCGTATTGTTTATTGAGTGTTTGCTTATTGGCATCCTGTAGTTCTGTTAGCTATGTGGGTATTGATACTTACAACCCTGCCGAAATAACATTTCCGAAAAGTGTAGGAAAGATTCTTGTTGTGAATAACGCTGTACCTCAGCCGGATGATGTCGGGTGTGAGTTCAGTCTGTTTGGTGACAAGGTGGATACTTGTAAGGTGAAAGCCGACAGTGCTCTGTTTGACGTATGTCGCGGCTTGGGCAGGTCGATGGCAGATATGTCCTATTTTAATGACGTTCTTCTCTATCACGATGCAGTCCGCAAAGATGATGTTTATTACGAGGATAAAAAATTGACTCAGGATCAGGTACAGGCATTATGTGACGAAACCGGATCGGATGCTGTGATTTCCCTGGATCGGATGTTGTTTGAGTCCAAGAAAAATGTGGTGGCTTTTGCTGAGGGTTATGTGGAAGGAGAGATCCAGGTGAAAATGTCCGGTGTTGTGCGTGGTTATCTTCCCAACAGGCCGAATCCCTTAGCTACTGTCTATGTGGCTGACAGCCTTTTCTTTATGGAAGACGCACCGAATCTGATCCTTCTCGACAGATATTTACCTTCATCCGAGAATGCTTTACGTGCTTCTGCCGAATACATTGGAGCGAAGGCCAGTCCTAATTTTGTACCTCACTGGAATAGCGAAACGCGCTGGTATTATAATGCTATGGGATCCCGTTGGAAAGAGGCTTCTGCCTATGCGCAATCAGAAAAATGGGATAAGGCTGCTGAACACTGGATGCATCTCTATGAAAAATCAAGTAGTCCGAAAGCCAAAGCCAAAGCTGCTTCCAATCTGGCGTTGGGTAATGAAATGAAGACCAACCTGGACGAGGCCTATGAATGGGCAAATAAATCGTACGAATTATTTAAGAAAAGCGAAGGCGAGGACGGCAAGAATACTAAACTGTTAGCACTTTATGTAGAAGTGTTGCGCAACCGTATCCGTTCCGATAAAAAACTTAACATGCAATTCGGAGAATAATATCATATATTCTCCGAATTATTATTACTTTTGACAGACGATTCGAAAAAAGAATAAAAAGAGAGTTATGAGTGCAAATAATGCAAAGATTCAGTCTGTCCTGGAGACAACATTTACTTCTGCTATCGGTAAGCTGACAGCTGAAGATTCTAACGGCTATTACAGCGATTTATATGTTCAGGCGGATGCTGAAAGCGGAGAACTGCAAATCTATGATGAAGATGAACGGTTACTGGATAAGGTTATCGTTTTTGATTGGGTAGGTTGTCCTTGTGAAGAAGAGCAATTCAATAAACAGGTAGCCAACACCGTAAAATCTGTGCTGACTCTTTTAGTTGCGAAAACTGTTTTTGAAAGTCCCCATATCATGAAACCTTTCTCTGTCAGTCTGACGGATGAGGATTTTGTTGTAATAGAGGAACTTCTCTTCCTCGATGATGAAGTATTACGAGTAGATGATCCGCTGTTGAAAGATTTGGATGCAGATTTAGATGATTTTTTAGCCAAACTTCTTTCAGATGTCGATTAGACTTTTTATCTTTGTGCCCGGATTGAAAAACAAGTAGCAAAGTAATATATAAAGTTGCCGAAATAGCTCAGTTGGTAGAGCAATTCATTCGTAATGAATAGGTCACGAGTTCGAGTCTCGTTTTCGGCTCTCTTCTTGATTGTGGAAATACATCATTTATGGATAGTTTTCCCGGCGAAATAAGAAAAACTTCGCCGGGAATAATTTTAATCACCTGCAAGTGGTATTACGGTTACTTCTTTGCTGATTTTTTTTCAGAAGTTGAACACTTGCGTTCTTTTGTTTGGGTTTCTTTTTTTGTCCCTTTTGTTTCTACCTGTTTTTTTTCATTCTTCTTGTTCATAATACGGTAATTTTTTAAATGAATAAATATATATTGGGCAACAGCATCTTTCCTGTTACCTTTATTTATCTTGATAACTACACCAACTCATGGCTCCTTCGGGCAAGGATGAAAGAACCTCTTTGCTGCGCTCCTTCGCTAGTTTCTTGTCCATTTGTTGTACCTCTTTCTCCGTGCGGTGTGTACCTTTAGGTTTACGGTCGACGAGTCCATTTGTACTTCTTACTTCTTGCAAGGAATCGTCTATGTATTGCCATTCTTCCTTTAAACGTGTACTTTCGCCTTCATTCCATGGTCCACGAGCATCTTTACCTTTGGACAGGTTGAAATACAAATTACTGTATTTGGGGGAGGTTTGAAACACTCCGGGAGGAAAGTTGGGTTGAATTGTCTCCAATGCTGCTTCGAATTGTTGAAAATGGGTTACCTCGCGTGTCATAAGAAACATGAGTGTTTCTTTCACATAGGGGTCATCCGTTAGCGGAATGAGGTTTTCGTATCCTATTTTTGCACGGCATTCTCCTGCCATATTGGAGCGAAGATCTACTGTAAGATCCGCATTAGCGGATACGTAGGTAGCGCACCACGGGTTGCCATTACTGTCTGTCAGTGTTGGGCTGCCAGGAGAGGAGACTAGAAATTGCGGATTGGTGAAAGCTTGATGGATGAAATTTTCTTTGGCAGCTTTGCCGTCCATCATCTTATTGATTTCCATGTTTTCTGCCACATCTTTCATTTTGCCGTTTACCGGTCCGAGGAGCATTTGGATGGTTGCACCGACAATTTCGAGATGTCCCAGTTCTTCTGTTGCAATGTCCATCAACATATCATATTTGTCGGGGTGAGGATTATGGCAACTAAAAGCCTGTACGAAATATTGCATTGCCGATTTTAACTCTCCGTTGGCCCCTCCGAATGCTTCAAGGAGGACTCGGGCGAAACGTGGATCCGGAGCGGAAACACGAGCATTGTATTGCAAATCTTTTACATGATAAAACATAATTCAAAAGTTTTAATTATACATATAAATATTAGAAGATATACATCTAATAAAAAAATAAGAAGTAGTTTATTTTAGTTGATATAACCTTTTATGAATAGGGAGAATCAACTATGAATAAATAGGATTTTGAATCAATATTGATAGGTGTTGTTTAATGTGTTTTAGATACTTTCTTGTTTCAAAAATAGGAATTATTTTTTTGCGTTATCGGCAAAGTTATGCACTTTATTTTTGATTTCATCTGCTTTTTCAGCGATCTTGAAAGTGTCGTTGGATACTTTGTCTGCTACTTTTGTTCCCGCATTCATTACTTTCTCTTTTGCGGAATCAATGACATCTTCAGATTTGCTTCCTATTTGATGAAGGTAGCGAGATGCTTTTTCTTTTAATTCTTTTCCTTTTGAAGAACAACTAAAACGGTATGCTATTACACCGATGATTGAACCTAAACCCAGGCCCATCCAAAATTTTGAACGATTTGCTTCCATAAATTTAATAGTTTTAAAAGATGAATAAATAATAGATTAAATATCTGTTTTATGTGGGTCTTTGAACAATGAAACGATCCACAATAACAAGACTGCTCCGACAACCGAAGTGATCAGACTACCCATAATACCGGCAGTTGCAATGCCCAGCAGACCGAAAAACCAGCCTCCCAACAGACCGCCGATAATACCAACCAACAAATTAATGAGGATGCCGAATCCTCCTCCTCTCATGATCTTGCCGGCAATAAAACCGGATAAGATTCCGATAAGAATATACCATATAAAATACATGTGAATGAATTTTTTTTGTACGTTAATATGAAAAGAACTATAAAGTGAATTATCAGTATTGGTACCGTGTCTGACTCACATATTAAAAACACTTCGTATAAAAAAATAGTTCGAGGTAAAAATGTGAAATTAACAACTTTTTAATGATTTAATAATGATGTACAGTTATAGCTGTTTTGAATGTTTTTATCATTGCATACCACCTCTTCACTTCTTATAACAACAGCGAAAAAAATCGTGTTAAAATCGTATTAACATTAACCGTCGGAAAACGGCCCATTTGTTAAAGAATTACCTCCCTTTTACCTCCAGTCGTAGGGAGTGGAGCTTAAGTGGAGGTTAAGTGGAGCTTCACTGGAGCTTCACTGGAGCTAATACGGAGGTTGAATGGAACTTTTTTATGTTAAAACCGGTAAGAATAATTATGTTTGTTTAACCGGTTTTGCGTGAACACAATTTTGGGTTATCCAGTGGTTCAAACTTTTTTCCGACTTCTCCGGTTGTTAAAATAGAGTGCAACCTGACAAGCAGGCGAGACTCTGGATCTCTTAATTTTACTGTTATGGCACTCGGTAATGGAATCATGACAAAAATTAGTGGGTCGGCAGGTAATTTAACTTACCGCATCCGGGGAGGAGAACAAGTAATGACGGGGCGTATTCAAAAAATGACGAATCCCAAAACTGCTCTCCAAGTGAACCAACGTATTAAATTTCCTAACATCGTCGCGATGTATAGGGCGTTTCACGGATTGCTCAAGGAAGGCTTCGAAAAGAAGCGTAAAGGAAGAAGAAGTAAGGATATGTCTGATTTCAACCGTTTTATGAGTGCTAATCTGCAAAGCGCACCGGTGTTTCTGACCCGGAGCGAGTCGGCTGCTGGCTATTGCATCGCTGCGCCTTATCAGATTACTGAAGGGACATTGGTTCCGATTAGTACACAGGGGATTGAGACGGATACGTATTCAAATGTTGCGTTGGGCGATCTCGAGATCACCGACACGACGACCGTAGCCGATTTTTCAGAGGCTGTGGTGGCGAATAATTCGCTGTTTGAATATGGCGATGCGATTTCTTATTTTAGTGTTTTGCAGAATGTAGAGGTTGATACAGGTGTGCCGTATGTGACTGTTAATCAGTATAAAGTTACACTTGATGCCGCTGATCAATCATCATTGAGAATTGTGGCTCCTTCCTTTGGATTCAGCGTGAAGAATGGATTCCTGGCGCACGGTGAGAACATTGGGCAGGGGGCATTCGCCTGGGTGCAGACGCGTCGTGGGGCGGATGGATTGCTTGTTTCTTCGCAGCGTTTGATTGTAGCCAATGCGTTGTTTGAAGAATACAACAGTAATGTGGCCAAAAGTGCGGCCCGGCGGGCGTATGGTGCCGTAAGCGTGGCTTTGGATCCAGGTACAAGCGATGATATAAGCGCTGCGACGGGGCCTATTGCTTCGCTGGTTACGGTGGCAGGAGTTGTGCGAAGCACAGGTGATCATACATTTGCCATCCAGAAAGATGACAAGGTCGTACTGGAAGGCTCACAGCTTGGAGGTAATGGATCGGTACAAGTTGTTTATGGGACAACCGATAAAGAATCGGACGAACACAAAGTGACAGACTTGACTGTGGTTACGCGTACGAATAACCGCATCGAGGCTACTGTACCGGAAGAAGCCGCAGGTTATTGTTTTGGTTTCTATGTTACGCCACGCATGGTAGCTGTGTATGTAGGCGAACAGCAAAATCCCGGAACAGGCGGCGACAGGCCGGAGATTGAATGACTCTTATTTATCTACTTTTCCATTGGTATAATGTAATTTAGGAATAGCCCTCTTGTGAAAGAGGGTTATTTTTTTGTTCATGTCTTTTTTTTAGTAAAAAAACAACTGCTAATGAATCTGAAAAAATCTTAGATCACGAATTTAAAATCTTACCAGATAAAACAAAATAAAAAATGCCATTGTTATTTTAATAAACATGAATTATTTATTGAAGTAATAGATTATTTTCTGAATAATTTATTGAATAATAAAGTTGTGGCGAATTGAATAATAAAATAGGTGTTTTAGTGTTGTTTTAGATGTATTTAATCGTGTAATTAAAAAATTATTCAAATGAAAAAGATTCTTTTTATAGCATTTTTACTGATAACATCCTTTGGTGTATTTGCCCAAAAAGGAGAATTTTCACTGTTGGGAAATTTTGGTTATCAGACAGATTTTAAACGAGTCATGTTGGGCGCTCAAGGGCGTTATAATTTGACGGATCATGTGCGTTTGGCGCCGGATCTGATGTTCTTTTTTCCAAAGGATAAAACAACAGGATTGGATGTAGATGTTAATGCTCACTATGTATTTAATCTGAAAGAAGATCACTTGTCGCTTTATCCTTTGGCGGGGTTTAACTTACAGAATAATTTTCAGGGTAAACGAACTGTAAAAGGAGAAGAAGGAGAAGTTACTTTAGATTCTCATAGTTCTACTAATTTTGGTTTTAATGTGGGAGGTGGATTGACCTATAATCTTAACCCACGCAACTTTCTTAACGTCGAATATAAATATGTCTTTGGTAAAGACAATTCTTCTGTAATTGCATTTGGTTGGGGATATCGCTTCTGATCCCGATTTTTTTTCATCACAAAAATAATCCAATCATGAAAAAGTATTTGTTTATTATGGTGCTTTTTAGCATCATACAGACCTCATTTGCCCAAACAAAAGAAGGTCAAAGTTTGGAACCGGCTCGTAAAGCAACTTTTATCAATAATGGTTTCTGGGACCATTGGTTCATAGGGGCTGGGGCTGGTGCTAATATATATTTCGGTGACAGGAATAGTGATGCCGACTTTTTCCATCGTTTCACTGTCGCGCCGGAAATTCAGTTTGGTAAATGGATTAATCCTTATTTGGGCACTCGTATCAAGGGTGCGGGGCTGACGAATCTGCATACGTTTAATGACAATGCGACTATTATGTCGCGTAACAGATATGCGAGTGTACAAGCGGATTTAATGTGGAGTATGACTGATTATTTTATGAAGTATAATTCCAAACGCGTGTATAGCTTTGTGCCATATGTAGGATTCGGATGGGCTTTTGGATGGGACTATGCAAATCAACCGGCTTATGCCGGCGGACATACTCGTGTAAACGGTATGACTCTCAATGCTGGTATTGTCAATAATTTTAAATTGTCAGACCGGGTGACTCTTTCTATTGAGTTTGCTGCAACAGCTGTGAAAAGCGAATTTAATCAGGTCAAGAGTAGCGGTAACTACGATATTTTGGGAACCGCTTCGGCTGGTCTGATCTTTAATGTGGGTAAGTCGGCAACTTTTTCGGAAGCCGAGTTGAGGAATCCGCAGGAGATTGATGAGTTGAACAGTCGTATTAATGAATTGTATGCTCAGAATCAGGAATTGGCAAAACGTCCTATAGATTGCCCAGATTGTCCGGAGCCTGAGGTTATTACTGAGAAAGTGGTTGAATTTGAAGAAAATCCGTTAATTAATAATGTAGTTCTCTTTAAAATCAACCAAACAAAGGTAGATCCTTATCAGGGAGTTAATATTTATAATATTGCACAATATCTGAAAGATAATCCTCAGTTTAAGGTACGTGTGATCGGTTATACGGACCGTAAAACCGGAACAAGCCAGATCAACGAAAAGCTTTCTGCGGAAAGAGCACAAAATGTTGCCCGGATATTGATTAGTGATTATAATATCAATCGCGATAGGGTTATTGTGGAATGGGTTGGCGATAAGGAACCTCCTTTCGATAAACCGGAATGGAATCGCGCCGTGATTCTTTACGTAGAACAATAACGAATAAGGATGAGACCATCCCATAATGTGTTTAGGAGATGGTCTCTATATTTTTAAGAACAGAGTAATTGATTAAAATTTAAGCATTATGACACGTTTAAATAATTGGGATGAATTGAAAAAAAGAGTTTCCTGGGGTAGTGTATTTGGTGGTGTGGTGACAGTGCTGGCTGTTTCTATTTTATTGTCGGTATTAGGCTCCAGTATCGGATTGTTTATGTTTGACCCATTTGCAGATAATCCGGTTTCGGGTATTGGGACTACGGTTGGTATAGGTACTGCTGTCGCTTTGATTGTCAGCATGATTGCAGGTGGTTTTGTAGCCGGTAAATTAGCAGGAGTAGATGGTTTGATACATGGCTTCCTGGTTTGGGGCACGACACTTATTGTCGGGGCATTTTTCGGCGTTTTACTTACTGTTGGAGCTGCAAAGTTAACTATGAATGCATTAGGAGCTGCATCGTCGGTTGCAGGAGGGGTTATTTCCGGAACTGGCTCGATTGTCGGTAGTGGAGTTTCTGCACTTTCGGATCAAGCGAAAGAATTATTCGGTGGAATTGATTTTAAAGTAGATTTGAAAGATGGAGAGATTCCGAAGGATATCCGTGCGGTGCTTGCTAAAAGCAAAGTGAAAGAGTTGCAACCCGATTATTTGCAGAAGCAACTTGAAAATGTAAAGACCGACTTAGGAAAATCTGTGAAGAAAGCGATTGCTTCTCCTGAAGATGCAGATGAAATTTTTAAAAACTTTCTTACCCGTTTGAAAGAACAAACGAATAATTGGACTAAAAGTATAGATCGTAATGACTTGGCCAAAGCCTTGGCAAATAATACCAATATGTCAAAAGCTGAAGCCGATAAAGCGATCAAGCAGTATACGGAAATTATGCGTAAGGCATCAACCGAAGCAGACAAACAAATCCGGAATCTGGAACAAAGTTTGGAGAAAGCGACCCAAGAATGGCAGGAAGTGAAACAGAATACATTAGAAGCTGCGGATAAAGCTGCGGATGCTGCCGCGCGATCAGCTCTTATATCTTTCTTTGCCCTGTTGATTGGAGCTGTTTTGTGTTGTTTGGCCGGTGCATACGGAAGCAGAAAAACACAGGAAAGAATCGATATATAATATACCTGCTAAATTATCATTAAATAAAATCTCTCTTTAAGTAGACGGGACGTATCTGTGAAGATGCGCTCCCGTTGGTTGCTGGTATTGGTTTTCTTTATAAAAATCAAAAATAAATAGTATGAGAACAAGATTATTTTTATTGTTTCTTGGTATGGCTTTAATATTTAAGTTCCCATTGAAAACAAATGCGTGTACAGGAATTACTTTGAAAAGTGAAAGTGGAACAACAATAGTGGCACGCACGATAGAATGGGGAAGAGGTAATTTGAATAGCCAATACGTGGTGGTTCCACGTGGCTATCAAGCTATATCGTACACACCAGATGGCATTAATGGTATGACTTTTAAAACCAGATACGGTTATGTCGGATTTGCAGTAGAACAGAAGGAGTTTATAGCAGAAGGTTTGAATGAAGTTGGGCTGTCTGCCGGATTGTTTTATTTTCCGAAATATGGAGAATATGAAAAATATGAAGCTTCTAAAAGAGATATAAGTATCTCCGATCTTCAGTTAGTCTCTTGGTTGTTGGGGGAGTGTGCAAGTGTAGATGATATAAAAGAGGCTATAAGTAAGGTTAGGATTATCAGTTTAGATCCCCAAATTTCAACAGTTCATTGGAGATTTGCCGATATTTCGGGGCGTCAGCTTGTGCTTGAAATAATAGGAGGAGAACCTCGTTTTTATGAAAATACATTGGGAGTCTTGACTAATTCTCCTGGGTTTGACTGGCAATTGACCAATCTTAATAACTATGTGAATTTGTTTCCTGGGGCGGCACCAGGGCAATCTTTAGGAGTACTCCGTTTGTCTCCTTTTGGTTCAGGAAGTGGTTTTCTGGGAATACCAGGTGATGTGACTCCGCCATCCCGTTTTGTACGTGCAGCTTTTTATCAGACTTCGGCACCCAGACAGAAAACGGCTCTAGATGTGGTTTTTCAGGCTTTTCAGATATTAAATAGTTTTGATATTCCGATAGGAATAGAAGTTGCTACGGGAGAAGTTGCAGCCGATATACCAAGTGCAACGCAATGGACTTCAGTTACTGATATGCAAAATCGTATAGTTTATTTCCGTACTATGTATAATAGCGCAATCCGGAGTATAGATCTGAACACGATAGATTTTTCTTCTGTTCAATATCATGCAAAACCTTTGGACAGAAGTAAACAGCAACCGATAGAGTCTATTATGGTTAAGTAGGGAAATGTAGGAATTTTTGGTGAATACGTTTAATAACATGTTGAACTTGAATTGTTCTAATATAAAAAGTGTGGAACAGGTATGGTTTATTTAGCAATATGGTTTATAGGCTTGGTTTTGGCTTTAAAAGCTGCACTTAGAATCTGGAATCTTAATGCTCCTAGAAGAAAAAGGCTGATAGCTGTTATATTGATAGTCTTTACCAGTTGGGTAGGATTGTTATTTTATGATTTTTATGGTAGGAGCAGATTTCCGGTGTGGTTAAACCACTAAGTGAAAAATGTAAATTTTTCCAGATGATTTGACATTGTTTTAGGAGGAATGAGAGTGATCTCTGTTCCTCCTTCTCTTATTTGTTAGATATTGGTTTGTGGCGTTTAGAGGATACGTTCGAAACCAAATATATCTTTGCGTTCGTCCTTTATTCCTTGTAGGGTATTACGTATGATCTGTGCACCAATCATACTGAATGTGATACCATTACCACCGTATCCTAGATCGAAAAATATATGTTTCGTTCCCGGCCATGTTCCAATAAAAGGAAGTCCGTCTTTTGTTGTACTGAATGTACCGCACCAAGCCATTTCTGTTTTGAAAGGTACAGAAGGTAATAGCTTGTGAAATTTCTTTTCAAGTATTTCCGTTTTTTTTCGAAGCAGTTCATCCCTTGCTTCTGGAGCGTTGAATTCTTCATCCTCTCCTCCTATGATAATGCGGTTACCGCTAGTCCTTACATATATATAAGGTTCTTCAGTTTCCCAGATGAGGCAATGTTTCGTCCATAAGTCTTTACGGTCGATAGGGTGAGAGATAAGCGCGTAAGTAGAAGTTAACTTCATTACTTTCTTGGGTAGAAACTCTCCTGCTTCAAAACCGGCCGCGATGATTACATATTTGCATTGAATGATTGAGCCTTCCTTTGTTTTCAGTCGACAGCCTTCAGATGTTTCTTTACATGACGTTACTTCTGTGTGGGTGAATATCTGTAAATGATTTTTTTGCATGTGATACCAGAGGAGTTGTGTCGCCGCTTTATAGGCATCAATCTGTGCTGATTGATCATTGAGTAACGCTCCCGCATAGGTTTTCAGTTTATATTTCCTATAAAGTTCTTCCTTGTTTAATAGTTTTGTTGGAAGTCTGTGTTGTTTGCGTATTTTATATTCACGTTCGATAAGTTTCACGCCTTTTTCATTACTGGCATAGAAAATGCTGGGTAGCCATTCAAAATCGGCATCAATTCCTGTTTCTTTTAAAACAGCCTCAATATCTGATATCGATTGAAGGCAAGAACGGTAAGCAGTTACCGCTTTTTTTTCACCGATTTGTTTTACCATTCGGCAAAGCGGAACATCAATTTCGTATTGTAGTAATGCCGTACTGGCAGCAGAACTTCCTGTGGCAATACTCCGTTTGTCCACAACGCAACATTTCAGTCCCGTTCGGCATAGTTCGTGTGCCATGAGAGCACCGGTAATACCGGCACCAATAATTACTATATCCGTTTCCAGATCCTTTTTCAAAGGATTAAAATAATCAAATAGAGGATTTTTAATTATCCAATAGGGTAATCCTGAATGTAAGTCCATTGTAATAAGTTTTTTATTTTTATATTTTTTCTATTTTATGTTTTATCTTATCTGTTCCTTTTCGGTTTTCTTTCTTAGTTTCATACAAAGTGTTTTTTAATTTGTCTGCCTCGTGTTCCACTTTTTCTATGGCATTATCCAAGGCTTTGTTTATATCGATCTTATTCTGTTTTTTATTGCTGCATGATAACGAAAGAAAACTAAACAAGCAAATTGTAGCTAATAAAAGTGTATGCTTGATCTTAACTTTTGATTTGCGTGAAAAGAAATATAATCCGATTCCAACAAATACAATCAGACCTTGAATGAATTTATTATTTCCAAATCTCTTCCTGTTCTCCAATATGGGAGTGGATTTCTTTACTGTGTTACTTTTTGTTTTCATACCATTTCTATATAAGTTAAACTTTTATGTATTTAGTTCTTGTTTCTTTTAGAAAACAGTATGAGAATATTTTTTGGTTGATAGTCTTAAGAAAACTGAAGAATATTTTTGAGAATTGTTTTATTGTTCTATAAAAAGGAATAAAAACAAATAACATTCTTTCTTTTATAAGAAATATAATTGTTTATATATTCGGATATTTTGGGGGATTAGTGTAAGTTTTTTCTTTGTTTCATATTTTTAATTTTATCTTTGTAAGATAATTCTTTATTATCTGTGAATATATGAATGAGACCATTCTGAACGGTTTGTTGAATCTGTTTGCTGTTTTTGCTTCGGCTGTACGTATCGAAGAACAACAGGCGAGCCGTGCAGTTCATTTCTATTTGTCCAGTCATTTCGGTGTCCGTTCCCATAAAGAGTATATTGAGTTATACAGTGAGTTGCGCAGCATGTACGATGATCCGCTTTTTCCTGTAGATAAGGAGAATGTGATCCGCAATATTTGTGAACAGATGAAGGTGAAGCTGGTGGCGGAAGAACAGCTGCTTCTTCTGGTCCGCTTTGTGGAGTTCGCCTATTCGAACTCGGAAGAGTTTGAAAATCATTTGCCACTCTTTCATCTGGTGGCTGATATTTTTGCTATTCCGCAAGAAGAGTTTGACGATATACTTGCTTTTATTACCGGAAAACCCTCTTCTTCTTTATTGACTATCAGTGGAGAGGATGCCGCCATAGGGAATCATATCACCCGTAAAGGGATGGACGGTTTTATTCGTGTACTCTTTATCCGGCGGTTTGACAAGCAAATCTTTACTTACTATGGCTCAGGTGTCGTTTTCATGAACGATATTCCTTTGTCGCCGGGTATCTTTTATGCCTGGCAGCATAGTAGTGTGTTGAAAGGACCGTTGTTTCTTCCGGTTTATTACAGTGATCTGCTGACCGTATATAATAAGAATGAACGGAAGGAAGCTATATTTCTGAACGGTAGAGATTTGAATTTTATTTTTAAGAATAGTACCAACGGTTTGCATAACTTTTCTTTTAACCTGGAATCGGGCCAGTTGGTCGCGATAATGGGAGGAAGCGGAGTCGGTAAATCTACTTTGTTGGGTATCATGAACGGGAATATCCGTCCCGATGAGGGTAGTATTACGGTGAACGGCTACCCGTTGGATGCCCCCGAAGCCCGTCAGTTGATCGGTTTTGTTCCGCAGGACGACTTGTTGATAGAAGAACTTACTGTGTATCAGAACCTCTGGTTCACGGCACGTCTCTGTTTTGCCCGTCTTTCGGATCAGGAAATCAAAGCGCGGGTCGAAAATGTATTGAAAGAATTGGATCTGGAAGGGATAAAAGACCTGGAAGTCGGTTCCCCCATCCGTAAAACGATCAGCGGGGGACAGCGGAAACGGTTGAATATAGCCCTTGAACTGATCCGTGAACCGGCTATCCTGTATCTGGACGAGCCGACTTCCGGTTTATCTTCATCCGACTCCGAGAAGGTTATCATGTTGCTGAAAGAACAGACGCACCGGGGGAAGCTGGTCGTTGTCAATATACACCAGCCATCGTCTGAAATCTATAAATTATTCGACCGTCTCTGGTTACTGGACCGGGGAGGTTATCCCATTTATGACGGAAATCCGATCGAAGCGATTATTTATTTCAAACAAGCGGCGAAATATACCGATCCGGATATCAGCGTTTGCAGTACCTGCGGGAATGTGAATCCGGAACTGATTCTGAATATTATCGACTCGAAGAAGATCGACGACTCCGGAAACCAGACGAACATCCGGAAGTTTACACCTGAAGAATGGCACGAGAAATATATTTCGTCGCGTCCGTCCTATACACCGGTTGAGGAGAAGGAACTGCCTGACAGCAAGCAGAAAAAACCGACCTGGTTCAAACAGTTTTGTATTTTCCTGGAACGGAATATCCGGACAAAACTGGTTAATAAGCAATATCTGGCAATTACGTTGCTCGAAGCTCCGTTGCTGGCGCTGATCGTTTCCTTGCTTACCCGGTATGTGGATGGTGACGAATATACTTTGTTGGCTAACAAGAATTTTGTGTCTTATATCTTTATGTCGGTTATTGTGGTCACCTTTATGGGGTTGAGTATAAGTGCCGAAGAGATTATAAAAGACCGGCCTGTCCTGAAGCGGGAACATTTCCTCCGGTTAAGCCGTAGCAGCTATCTTACATCTAAAATGGTTTACCTGCTGGGGGTATCCGGACTTCAGTCCTTACTTTTTATTTTAGTGGGAAATACGATCATAGGGGTAGGATGGGAGATGTTTGGTGTCTGGTGGAGTATCCTTTGGGCAACCTCTTTCCTAGCCAATCTGACGGGACTGATTTTGTCACAGTCGATGAACTCTGTCGTTGCGATCTATATAACTATTCCTCTTCTATTGATCCCGCAGATATTGCTTTGCGGATTGGTTATCAAGTTTGATGATTTGAATACCAGTGCTTCAAAGGAAAATAAGGTCCCGTTGATCGGTGATATTATCCCTTCGCGCTGGGCTTTTGAGACCTTGATGGTAGAGCAATTTGCCGATAATGCTTACAATCAGGCTTACTTCCCGATAGAGAGGGAAAAATATCTGGCGCAGTATTATGAAAATATACATTCGAAAGAAGTGCGTCGCCTGGCTGAACAACTGGAGGGAAAAGATGATCCGGACAAACGTCTGACGGTAGAAAATGAACTTGCCGTATTGGGACGTGCCGCCCGTATCGCTTCCCGCAATGAAGGTGAAACTTACTTGTCGTATCTGGATAAGGTAGATTCAGCGTTGCACGAACGCGCTCATAACTTTACGGCCTATCTGGATCAGGTACAGGAAAAGGATATACGCGAAAAAGGGGCTGAATGGGTAACTGAACAGAAGAAAAAGTATCATAATTCGGCTATCGAAGACCTGGTTATGGGAGCCGGTGGCCGTAACTTTTATAAAGAGCACGGGCATCGCATCTATCCGGCCGTCGGTCAGATTTATATTGTTCCGGATAATCCGTTTGGCAGGGCTCCTTTCTATTCTTATGAGAAAAAACTGGGCAGTATGTTAATTTCTACCTATAATTTTAATTTATTGATTATAGGTTTCTTTGCATTATTAGCTATTATCGCTATATTCGCAGAGTTTCCGGGACGTTTCCTGAAAGAAGAATAAAAAAGCTGGAATATAAATTATTAAATAAAGTAACATGAAAAAGAGTGTATTAAGCGTGCTTGCAATAGCCGCATTAATGGTGGGCATGATTTCCTGCAACGGAGCTAAAAAATCAAATGAAGCCGAAAAGACGGAAGAAGCTGCCGTTATAGCAGGTAAAGCGCCGAAAGATTTGTTAACTGAAGAAGTAAAACAGGAAACTGTTAAATTCCTGGCTGATATGCCGGAGTCAGAAATTCCTTATCGTTTGTCCAGCGGTGAAGTTCAGGTAAAAGTGGGTGATTTAACTTATATGCTGCCTGTTGCTAAAGCTGCTGAACTAAGTACTGCTACACAAAAAGCGCGTGCACTCGGTATGTATATGGCTGATTACAATGTGTTGAAAGCGATCGGTCAGCCTACTGCAGAAGTAGAAGGAGCCATTGTAAAACTGGCTACAGACCTGAATGTTTCTTTTGTACTCGATATCCTGAAAGAGGAAGCTCCGAAAGATGCAACCAAAGAACAGTTGCAGGCTTTCATGAATGCACAGGAAGATAAGATCATCGACAAGATGGCTGCCGAAAACAAGATTGATGTACAGATTGAAATCTTAGGTGCCTCTTCTGCTGAATATGCTTGTCTGCTTGCTAACCCGACATTGGTTATTAAAGGGGATGCTACATCTGCCGGACTTTCTGATAATATGCTGAAACGTGTGACTATGCTGGAAGAAGTAGTAGCCGACCTGGCTTCTTATTATCCAGACCTGCAACAGCTGGGTACAACTATCAGCCCGTTGAAGGAAAAAGTCGGAACTATCCAGGATGCCAGAGCTGCTAATGCAGAGATCATGGGTATCCGTGATGCTTTACTGAAATAAGTACATATATATAATGTATATAAAAAAGGAGATGTTCCGACCGGGGCATCTCCTTTTTACTATTCTGTGGAAGTCTTTTATCCCTGATAGGTAATAGACAACAAGGTGATATCATCCGATTGTACGGCTCCTACAACGAATTTTCCTACCGTTTCCGTTATTCTGTCTACAATTTCTTTGGGACTCTTTCCGATCAACTCCCGGCAGTTTTCCAGCAAACGTTTTTCGCTGTACTGTTCGTGGCAGGTATTCATCGCTTCTGTTATTCCGTCCGTATAGAGCAGCAGGTTGTCGCCGGGCGATAACTGCAAAGTCTTTTCGTGATAAGTCATGTTTTCTACGCCGCCCAATATAAAGTCGTTTGTGAGCGGGACTGATACAACCGCGTTATCTGCCTTCATTAGAACCGGAGGATTGTGACCGGCATTACAATATGTAACAAGACCGGTATTCAGGTTCAGTATTCCGTAAAATGCTGTTACGAACATTTCATTTACATTTTCCTGGCAAAGGAACGTATTTGAGCGTTGCATGCACATGGCTGCCGAGTTTTCCGTCAGTGCAATTGTCCGGATAACAGTCCGGCTGATCGCCATAAAGATGGCAGCCGGGACACCTTTGCCGGCAACGTCTGCAATAACAAATCCCAAACGGTCCTGGTCTATGCGGAAGAAATCGTAGAAGTCGCCTCCCACATATTTTGCCGCATTCATATAGGCATAGATATCGAACGTTTTCAGTTCGGGAAACGGAGGAAATGTTTTCGGCAGGATCGTTTGCTGAATCTCCTGGGCGATGTGAAGGTCGTTGCGGATGGATTCCAGTTGCGAATGTTCCTGTTGTGCTTTTTTGATGAATGATATTTGTTCGGCTGCCTTTTCGATCGTACGTTCCAGGTCTTCCAGATTGATCGGTTTGGTCGTGAAGTCGAATGCTCCCTGGTTCATGGCACTACGGATATTGTCCATATCTCCGTAGGCTGAAACCATGATGCATTTTAGAGCCGGATTTTGCATTTCGTTGATTTTGGCAAGCAAGGTCAGTCCGTCCATTTCCGGCATATTGATGTCACTTAGTATCACATCGAAATCCGGTTGGACAAGCATCAGTTGAAGTGCTTCCAGTCCGTTGTGCGCAAAATAGAATTCATATTCTCCTTTCTTTATCTTGCGACGGAAATATTGGGTAAGCAACCTTTCCAGGTCTAATTCATCGTCTACACTTAATATTTTTATAGCCATGACTTTTGTCTCTGTTATTGTTGGATAGGAATAGAAATAGTAAAACGGGTATATTCGCCGGGGCGTGAATCCATTCCGATCGTACCGTTATGTTTTTGTTCGATAATCGATTTAGTGATCGACAATCCGAGACCGGTGCCTTCACCGATCGGTTTTGTCGTGAAGAAAGGCGTATAGAGTTTCTTTTTTGTCTCTTCCGAAATTCCTTGTCCGTTGTCTTCTATGCTCAGGTTTATACGGTCACCCTCTTTTTTCAGGCATACCCTGATGGTTGGCTGATAGGTCGCATCGGCTATCTCTTTCGACTTGCTGAATACGGCGTAGCAGGCATTGTTCATCAGGTTGAGTATGGCGCGGCTGAAATCCTGCGGAATAACTTTTACTAATGGCAGGTCGACGGCATACTCTTCCTGTATCGCGACATTGAAACTTTTGTTGTTTGCCTTGACTGCATGGTAAGAAAGCCATACATATTCTTTGGTCAGCTGATGCAGGTCGGTCGGGATATATTCGTCGTCTTTGCCGCGTGAATAAAGCAGGATGCCACGCACAATTCCCGAAGCCCGGTTGCCGTTCTCCTCTATCTTGTTCATATTACCTTCCAGGTCAGACATGATCTCTTTGATCTCTTCGACTGAGTCTTCCGGTAATGCGTCTCCGAGTTCATCCAGGACTTCCTGCATATCCTTTAGTAACTTCTGCGAAACTTTGCTGAAATTGATCACGAAATTAAGAGGATTCTGTATCTCATGTGCAATGCCGGCACTCAATAATCCGAGTGAAGCCATCTTCTCCTGTTGGCTGATCTGTTTCCTCAGCTTCTCAATTTCTTTTTGGGTGTTCTCATTCATTGTTAATCCTTTTTTGACTGATAGGAATTGTAATTAAGAATTCTGTATAGCTATCCTTTTCGCTTTTCGCCAGGATCGAACCCTGGTGGTTGAGGATAACTTCACGGCAGAGATACAACCCGACACCGGCTGCTTCGGCAGAAGGTTTGGTTGTAAAGAATGGTTCGAATATCTTGTCCTTGATACTGTCTTCGATACCGATCCCGTTGTCATAGATACTGATAAATACAGTATTGTTGCCTCTTTCTTCCAGTTTTATAGTGATAAAAGGAGAGAAACTTTGTTTTTGCAGTTTACGGAGCAATGCATAAATACTGTTTTTAAGAATGCTGCCCAGTGCCTTGTTCATCTGTTCGATATTAATTTCAGCCATAACCGGCTTTTCGGGGCATTCTATATGTATCTGTATCTGATTTTCTTCAATTTCTTTTTTGAATAGTTTGTTAAGGACATCGACGTTTACTTTGCACAGGTCGCACAGGTCGGTCGAAGTTACATCGCCGTGCCGGTCTTTCAACAAATCTTCCATCGCTTTGACAATGCGGACGGTGTTGCAACCATGTTCATTGATCTTTTGCAGGTTGCCTTCTATCATGTCGAGTATTTCGATGCTGTCTTCATAGATTTCTTTCGTCATGACAGATTGCTCGTTCGTGATGTTGTCTTTCAGGTCTTTGATCAGGTTCGCCGACAGGCCGGCAAAGTTATTGATGTAGTTCACCGGATTCAGGATACGGTCCACCAACCCTTGTGTAAGTTGCCCTACAGTAGCCAGTTTCTCTTTTCGAACCAGTTCGTCCTGTGCCTTGGCAAGGGCATCCAGCGCTTGCGACAACTTTTCGGATTCTTTCAGTACCTGATCCCGCTGGATACGGAGTTCGATGGTACGTTCTTCCACTATTTTGGCCAGATATTCTTTTTGTTTCAGCTTCTTCCGTAGGCGTCCTTTTAATATATAAAGAACGATCTGCACGACCAGCATGATGCCGGGAACTGTGTCCCAGTCATAGTAGAAACCCGCAATGATGAGTATCCAACCTGCCAGCGTCAGTTTTTCTATGATGCGCAGCTGTCTTTTGAGGGAAGCTATCTCTTTTATATCGAAGTCGGCCATATTACTGAATTTCTTTGGTCATTGTTAATCTATTCTTTCCTTCGGAACGGTCGTATCTGACATCTGTCATCAGTTGTTTTACCAGAAAGATGCCTAGTCCGCCGATCGGGCGTTCTTCCAATGGAAGTGTAATATCCGGTTCCCGCGTTTCCAAAGGATTAAATGGGATGCCGTTGTCGGTTATGACTATTTTCAATAGTCCGTCGTCGCACCCCATATCAATGCCTATATCTCCTTCCATACCGGGATATGCATATTGAATAACATTTGTTACAGCCTCATCCATCGCCAGCTTTATCTGCATCAGCAGTGCTGTGTCAATTCCGCAACTCTTGGCCTGTATTTCCAGAAAATCATACAGGAGCGCAAGTTGTTCCGGATTATTCTTAATGTGTAGTGTGCTGGTCATTCTACCGGAGTTTGAATCTTGTTATTCAATGGTAAGAAAAGAAGAGAAACCTGTTATTTTGAATATCTCCATAATGCTGTCCTGGATATTCCTCAATACAAATGTTCCGCCTTTCTGGCCCATCTTTTTTTGCAGAATGAGAAGCAAGCGAAGTCCGGCACTGCTGATATATGTGAGTTTTCCACCGTCAAGCACCACGTTTTGCGCATTACCTTCAAGTATATTGGTAATCTCTTTTTCCAGATCGGGCGAACTGAGTGTATCCAGCTGTCCGGAAAGACAAATTACTGTCTCTGTTCCGTGCTTTATTTCTATTTCCATATATCTTTTTGTTTTCTATTTGAGCAAATGTAAATATTATAATCAAGCTCAGCAAGTTATTCTCAGAATTTGTTTATTCCGGCTTACTTCTTAGTAAGCCGGCTGATGCCTCGTGCAATTTC
Source organism: Parabacteroides sp. ASF519 (assembly GCF_000364265.2). Classification (NCBI taxonomy): domain Bacteria; kingdom Pseudomonadati; phylum Bacteroidota; class Bacteroidia; order Bacteroidales; family Tannerellaceae; genus Parabacteroides; species Parabacteroides sp. ASF519. Next base: position 2,149,838 of record NZ_AQFV02000006.1, read on the forward strand.
ACCTATCCAGAGAACCAGCGAGCTGGAACCGATAATGATACCCCAGTCTTTTAAAGACAAAGGAACCACATTGAACATCTCTCCGCCAAACGTAACGATCAGATACTGACCGATAAGGATAAGCAGGGCTACAAACAGGAAGCTCTTACTCTCTTTCAGGTTAGCGAATGCTGAACGGCCTTCCATAAATGCCTTGGCATTGAACATATTCCAGAACTGAAGCATTACAAAGAAGCTGAAGAACCACGACAAGTCATGCGGCGTCAGTCCAGTCTGTGCATGGAAATAATACAATACTCCCATTAGGATCAGCACGAAAGCAATACCTACTCCGAAGATATTGTATGCCATCGGCCGGGTGATGATAAAATCGCCATCTTTTCCGCTCCGGCGGGGTTTATCCTTCATAACCCGTTCGTTAGGGGGGAGGGAGGCCAATGCTCCGGCGGCAAATGTATCCATGATCAGGTTTACCCATAACATCTGCGTGATGGTAAGCGGTGATTCGGTCCCGAACAGCGAACCCAGCAGCACGATCAGACAGGCTGCCACGTTGATGGTTAACTGGAATAAGAGAAACTTCTGGATATTACGATACAAGGAACGTCCCCACATTACGGCACGTGTGATACTTCCGAAGGAGTTATCCAGGATCGTGATGTCGCTGGCTTCTTTGGCTACAGAGGTTCCGTCTCCCATGGAAAGACCCACCTGGGCGGCTTTCAGGGCCGGAGCATCGTTGGTTCCGTCGCCGGTTACGGCAACTACGGCACCTTTCTTCTGTAATAACTGCACCAGGCGTTGTTTGTCGGTAGGACGGGCGCGGCACATGATTTTCAGATCCAGTACCCGGTCGAGCACTTCTTCGTCGGTCAGTGCTTCAAAGCCCGGACCTGTGATGATGTTGCGGTCGGTATCTTCCGGTTTCCAGGTTCCGATCTGACGGCCGATCTCACGGGCGGTACCAGGAGTATCACCGGTTACGATCTTTACATCAATACCAGCATTCAGACAGCTTTGTACGGCGGCCGGAACATCTGCACGGACAGGGTCGGAGATCGCAACGATTCCCAGATAGGTCAGGTCGGTATTATGCAGGCGGCCATTGACGAAGAACGATTCGTCTTGTCCGTCTTCAATAATCTGATAAGCAAAACCGAGTGTACGCATGGCTTGATTCTGATAATCCAGCAGTTGTTTTTCAATATCAGCCTTGCAGGCATCTACCGGTTTATAAGTGTTGTCAATGGCTACACGTTGGCTGTTTGCCAGTACAATTTCCGGTGCCCCTTTTACGTACAGCACTTTTTTACCCAATAGCGGCGACTTAACGACTGTCGCCATATATTTCCGTTCGGTTGAGAAGGTCAGCTGGTCCATGACCGGTGCTTCCTCCCTTAATGTCAGGTAGTTTTGTTGCTGGCTGTTCAGCCAAAGCAATAAAGCTGCTTCGGTAGGGTTGCCTAATGTCTTTACTTTCTCTTCCGAGAAGTCGAGGAAGGCGGTCGAGTTAGCGGAAATACCTTCCTTAATAAGGTTGCTTAGTTCATCGTTTCCCAGTTTCTGGTCTTTGAGATTATAGAAATTGGTCTGGTAAACCTGCATTTGGTTTTGTGTCAGCGTACCGGTTTTGTCGGTACAGATAACCGTAGTCGCCCCCATCGTTTCGCAGGCATGCATTTTGCGGACCAGGTTGTTTGTCTTGAGCATGCGGTTCATACTCAGGGCAAGGCTGAGGGTTACGCTCATCGGCAAACCTTCAGGAACGGAAACTACGATCAGGGTTACTGCTATCATGAAGATATTCAGTATATGGGAGATCAGATCCATGACCGGCATACCCGATGAACCGAGTAATAATTTGATCAGCAAGGCAATAAAAGTAAGCCCGGCAACCGTATACCCTCCTTTACTGATTACGGCGGCAAGTCCTTTCAGCTGTATCTGGAGCGGAGTCTCTATGTCGCTTTCAATCTGCGAACCTTCATATACTTTACCATATCCGGTAGCGTCTCCCACCAGTTCGACTTTCATGACTCCATGCCCGTCGACAACAGTTGTTCCCCGCATGACCATATTGGACGGATAGGTCGCTTCAGGATCGAATTCGGCTTCGTTGGTTGTTTTACTGATAATTGGTTCCCCGGTCAGTGTCGATTCGTTGATTTGCAAAGATATAGCTTCCAGTAAATGACCGTCGGCAGGAATTTCCTCTCCGGTTTCCAGTACGACGATGTCGCCGACAACGACTTCTTTTTTGGTTACCTGGCAGATATTTCCTTCGCGGATCACTTTGACCAGCGTATCGTCATTGACGGTATTCAGCACATCGAATGCTTTGTTGGCCTTCAGTTCGAAGAAAAAGCCGACACAGGATGCCAGCATGATGGCAAAGAATATACCGATCGGCTCCAGGAAAGCGGTAAACCCTTTCGCTTCCGGTCCCCAGCAATGTACGCCGGCAATAATCATTGATAACAGCCATGCTACCAGCAGGATCTTAATGATCGGATCATTAAACTTTTCGAGGAATTGACTCCAGAGAGAGGCTTTCTCTGGTGGAGTGAGGATATTTTCGCCGTGAAGGCGCCTGCTTTCTTCTACTTCTTGTTTGGTTAAGCCTTGATACTGATGTTTTTTCTCCATAAATTTGTTTAATCTGATTCAGAAAAATGAGTAGACAAATTACGTAAAGTTGACGGACATACGCAAGTGCTTTGGTTTTTAATTGATGATAGAATATAACAGTAATGTTTTGTTAACCGTTTGTTGTGTTAATTTAACGAACAGAAGGTAAACCTTTGGTCTGTTCTGATTGTCTTATATATAAAAGCAAAATGTGTGTTATTTATTTAAGGTTATGAAGAATGTTAGGTTATTCTGGTTATTAGGGATTGTCCTTTTATTAGCAGGGCAATCCCTTTATGCTCAAAGTAAAAAGGAAAAGCGGGAGCAGAAGGCAAATGAAGTGAAAGAATTAATAGATAGTAAACGGTTTACAATAGATGTAAATCGTGCGATACCCATGGGAGGACGTTCACTCAATCTGACGTCTCCCTACTCTTTGGAAATGCGCGGTGACTCGGTTATTTCCTATCTTCCTTATTTCGGAAGGGCTTATTCGGCTCCTTATGGTGGCGGTGACAGGTTACGTTTCGAAGAATCAATTACCGATTATCAATGTTCTTTTAATAAGAAAGGAACCGCTCAAATACAGTTTCGTACCCGAAGCGATGACGATACCTTTGCATTCAGTGTGCAGGTGTTCTCAAATGGCTCCGCGACAATCAATGTGACGCCTGTCAACAAACAGAACATCACATTCTATGGGGAACTGGCTCCTAAGAAAAAGGAATAAATAATCGTCCTTGCCGTGCATTTCTTTCGGCAATACGCTTATTTACTTTCGCAGTAAATTCGAAGTTCTTAAGTCCCCAGTCGGGAGCGATCAACAGCTCTTTCGGGGATTGCGATACAAACCTCTCTACCACAATAGAGGGGTTTAATTTTTCTATGAAGTCGATTACCAGGTCGATATATTCGTCGGCCGTATAAAGATGGAACTCTTCAGGATGTTCGGCATATTCTTTGGCCATGCGGGTGTTGCGAATCAGTTGCAGTTGATGCAGTTTCAAAGTGGTTACGGGCAATTCGGATAACCGGTCGGCATGATGTAATATTTCATCCCTGCTTTCTCCCGGTAAACCCAGAATCAGGTGGGCACCGGTGTAAATGCCCCGTCCGGCTGTCCGGCGGATAGCGTTTTCCGACTCTTCATAGGTATGTCCGCGGTTGATGCGGAGCAACGTTTTATCGAGTGTGCTTTCCAGTCCGTATTCTATCATGACGAACTTTTCCCGGGAAAGGGCCGTGAAATAATCCAGCAAAGCATCCGGCATGCAGTCCGGGCGTGTTCCGACGATTAGCCCGACTACACCGGGATAAGATAACGCTTCTTCATATTTGGCTTTCAGCGAACTGAGTTCATCGTATGTATTGGTGTAAGCCTGGAAGTAGGCGAGGTATTTCATCTCCGGATATTTGCGGGAGAAGAAGCGGATTCCCTCTTCCAACTGTTCGGTCACACTCTTTTCCGTGTGGCAATACTCCGGACTGAATGTTTGATTATTACAATAAGTACAGCCGCCCCATCCTTTCGAACCATCGCGGTTCGGACAGGTGAAGCCTGCATTTATAGAGATTTTCTGTACCTTACAGGGGAATATTTTCCGCAGGAAATCTCCGAAATCATTATAAGGTTTTACGTTTTCCATGGGGCAAAGGTAATTTATAATGGTTAATGACCAATGTCCGGTGGTTAATTTAATGATAAAATGCCCGGATAACCAGGCTCCGGTACATAATTTACCTTTAATGGTGAACGGTTTACCGTGATAAAATACTAACTTTGCAGCCTATTCAAAATAAAATAAAAGTATTCATGAGACGATTGGGTGTTGGTTTCTTGCTTTCATTGGCGATAATTGGAAGCGTATCTGCTCAGAACGGGAGCAAACGTGTCGATTTAAAAGAAATTACAGATGGAAAGTTCCGTCAGGTAACTGCTATTGGTGAAATGCGGTCGCTGCCGGATGGAGAACATTATACAGCAATGAATAAAGATCGGAGTATGATTATCAAATACTCCTATCGTACAGGTAATCCGGTGGACACGTTGTTCAATGCCCGGACTGCCCGTGAATCCACATTCGATGATTTTGACGGATACGATATCAGCAGTACCGGCCATCATATCCTTGTTTGGCGGGAAACCGAACCGATTTACCGTCGTTCTTTCAAGGCGATGGTGTACGATTATGACGTGCGCCGTAACTATGTAAAGCCTGTTTCCGATTCGAAGAACAAGCAGATGATTCCGACTTATTCGCCGGACGGACGCATGTGTGCTTATGTCGTGGATAATAATATATGGATTCGTAAGTTTGACTATGATACGGAAGTACAGGTTACCAAAGACGGTGAACTGAACAAAATACTGAACGGCATTACCGATTGGGTATATGAAGAAGAATTCGCTGTGACTAACCTGATGGCCTGGTCGCCCGACAGTGAATATCTGACTTATGTGCGTTTCGACGAAAGCGAAGTGCCGGAATATTCCATGCAGATGTGGGGTAACGGACTGTATCCGGGATATTATAATTTCAAATATCCGAAAGCAGGCGAGAAGAATTCGAAAGTAACGGTTCACTCTTACAGCGTAGCGACAAAAGATATCAAGGAACTGAAAGTGCCGGTGGAAGGTGATTATTATATTCCGAGAATTACCTTTACTACCAATTCCGACCAGTTGGCTGTCATGACGTTGAACCGTCAGCAGAATGTTTTCAATATGTATTATGTGAATCCGAAGAGCGGCGTATCCCGTTTGATTCTTCGCGATGAGAACAAATGCTATGTGGATTCCGAATGGCTGACTTCCATTCATTTCAATCCGAGCGGATTTACGTATGTCAGCGAACAGGATGGCTATTCCCATATTTATTTGTATTCTCCGACGGGTGTTATGCAACGCCAGGTAACGAAAGGCAACTGGGACGTAACCCGTCTGATTGGTTACGACGATGCAACTAAGGTTGTATATTATGAATCGGCCGAAGAGAGTCCGTTGCGTCGTTCTGTTTATAAGATTGACCAGAAAGGCGTAAAGACAAAACTGTCGGAAGGAGAGGGGACGAACAGTGCCGACTTCAGCGCGAACTATGCTTATTTTGTCAATAATTATTCGAATGCAAACACTCCCGCAGTGATTACCGTCAACGAAACAAAGTCGAAAAAAGTATTGCGTGTGTTGCAGGATAATGCTGCTTTGAGAGAAAAATTGGCAAATACATCTTTCTCTAAAAAAGAATTCTTCAAGGTGCATACAGCATCTGATATTGAGTTGAATGCCTGGATCGTTAAACCGGTCGATTTCGATGAATCGAAGAAATATCCGGTGCTGATGGTACAATATAGTGGTCCTAATTCGCAACAAGTACTGGACAAATATGGTTTTGACTGGGAACATTACCTGGCTGCGAACGGAATCATCGTAGTCAGCGTGGATGGCCGGGGAACCGGTGCACGTGGTGAAGCCTTCCGCAAATGTACATACTTGCGGATGGGTGATTTGGAATCCAGAGACCAGGTGGAAGCAGCACAGGCGTTAGGCAAACTGCCGTATGTGGATGCAAAACGCATCGCCATCTGGGGCTGGAGCTTTGGCGGATACAACACATTGATGTCGATGAGCGTGGGTAACGGTACATTTAAGGCCGGTATCGCTGTCGCTCCTCCGACAGACTGGAAATATTATGACTCGGTATATACCGAACGTTTTATGCGTACGCCAAAAGAAAACTTCTCGGGCTATGCTGCAACATCGCCCATCCGGCTGGCAAAAGACTTACAGGGTAAGCTGTTGCTGGTACACGGAACTGCTGACGATAATGTACACTTCCAGCAGACGATGGATTATGCAGAAGCATTGGTACAAGCCGGTAAACAGTTCGATATGCAGGTTTATAAAGACCGTAATCACAGTATTTACGGAGGAAATACCCGTTATCATCTGTATACCAGGATGTCTAACTTTTTATTGGATAACTTATAATGTCAGAACATGTGAGAAAGCCGGATTGGTTGAAGATCCGGCTTGGTGGGAACGAACAGTTTACAAAGACGAAAAGCATTGTTGAGTCTCATTGTCTGCACACCATTTGTACAAGTGGAAAATGCCCGAACATGGGAGAATGCTGGAGCCGGGGAACTGCTACGTTTATGATTGCAGGCGATATCTGTACCCGTTCCTGTCGATTTTGTAACACGCTAACAGGCAAACCGCTGCCGCTGGACCCGAAAGAACCGGCGAATGTGGCGGAAAGTATTCGCCTGATGAACTTAAAACACGCAGTGATAACGTCGGTTGATCGCGATGATCTTCCTGACTTGGGAGCCCAACATTGGGTGGATACAATCCGGACCATCAAAGAGGTAAATCCGGTCACCACCGTAGAAGTCCTGATCCCTGACTTTCAGGGACGCCTTGAACTGGTGGATCAGGTAGTGGAAGCTGCTCCCGAGATTATATCGCATAATATGGAAACCGTGCGGCGTATCAGCCCGCAGGTTCGCAGTGCAGCCAAATACGATGTCAGCCTGGCTGTCCTGTCACGCATAGCCGGACAAGGTGCGACGGCAAAGACCGGTATTATGGTCGGTTTGGGCGAAACCCCCGAAGAAGTATGCTGTCTGATGGACGATGTGCTCGATGCAGGTGTTTCCGTATTAACAATTGGTCAATATTTACAACCATCCAGAAAAAATATTCAAGTAACTGAGTATGTGACCCCTGATCAGTTTAATGTCTATAAATCAATCGCTTTGGAAAAAGGTTTTCGTATGGTAGAGAGCGCTCCGCTGGTCCGTTCCTCTTATCACGCTGAAAAGCATGTTTAATTACCAAAACTTTTAACAAAGTGGGTTGTTATATATTTAAAGTGCGAAGAAAGGGGGAAAGGGTATGAACAAAGTTAAGAAGGGATTAGACAATCAAGCCGTTGGTCTGTTGCCATTGTTGCTTTTTATGTTTTTGGATAATTATTTTTCTTATCTGTTGTCTTTCATTATCGGCGTTACCTTCTGTTTTGTATGTATTTTTCTGTATCAGGTGTTGAGTAAGGATAAGGTATATCAATTTTTATTGTTGCCTTCTGCAATTACTTTAGTATTGTATTCCGTCTTTCTCTGCTTGAAACTGGAGCCCGTATTGTTTATTTATTCTCCGTTGATTACGGAGGTGCTGTTGGTCGTAGTACTGGCGTTTATCGGTTTTAGCCGGCGCTCAGTATTAAAGAAGATAAGGACTTCAAAGCACCCGACTTATAAACGGACTTTAATGCGTACGACGCTGAATGAATTCTATTTCATTGCCCAGCTGGTTCAGAATTTGTATACATTACATCTGTTTGTCATCCTGGTTTACAGTATCCTTCCGGATACGATGCAGAATGTACATGCGGAACGTTTCCTTTACAGGGAACTGGGGGTATTGATTGGAGTTCTGGTCATTCTTTATGAGCAGGTACGTTTATCGTTGATGCAAGGTAGTTTACAGAAAGAAATGTGGTTACCGGTGTTGAATGAGGGAGGAAAGGTTATTGGTTGTATTGCGCGTTCGGTCAGCCGCACGTTGCCTAAGAAGTACTACCATCCGATCGTCCGGATTGCCGTCATTCATGACGGAATGCTTTATCTGATGAAAAGGAGTAAAGATGCGTTCGTATCTCCGGATACGATTGATTACCCTTTCCATAGTTATGTATTGTTCAGGCACAGTATTGAAAGTACGGTGCGTGAATCGGTTGGCGAACTCGCCGAACAGCAGGATGTAAATCCCCGTTTTCTGATACGTTATACGTTCGAGAACGAGAAGGTGAAACATCTGGTATCGCTTTACGTGATCTGTCTCCGTACAGAGGAGCAGTTTAACCAGTGTAAGCGAGCTGGCGGTAAGTTATGGACAGCCAAACAAATTGAAGAGAACCTGCATACCGGTGTATTCAGTGAATATTTCGAACAGGAATTCTCTTATCTTCAGAACACAATTTTACTGGCAGAGAGTTTCTGCTGTGGTAAGTAGGCTGGGTATTTATCGGATACCCAGTTCGATTACTTCAAGGTCTTTAATATTTTTGCCGTCAATCACAAAACGGATAAGGGTACGGACCTGATGGAAGCCGCTTTTGCCGGCTGCGCCCGGATTGATATATAAACAATTCAGGGATTGGTCGAAGGCGACTTTCAGAATGTGCGAATGACCCGCTATGAACAAGTTCGGGCGGGTATCGTACAATTCTTTGCGGATAGCCGGGTTGTAACGGCCCGGATAGCCGCCTATATGCGTCATCATCACATTTACTTCTTCCGCTTTAAAATGAGCCACTTCGGGATATTCCAACCGGAGCGATTGCCCGTCTATATTTCCATATACCGCCCGGAAAGGTTTCAAAGCAGCTAGCTTTGCTGCCAACCCGTCCGAACCAATATCACCTGCGTGCCATATTTCATCGCATTCTGCGAAATATTCCGCATATTTATCATCCCACCAAGCATGGGTATCTGAGAGAAGTCCTATTTTAAGCATAACTGTTTCTTTTCAACATGTAAAAGTAAGAAAATATTACAATGAACCGGTTGACGGAGTTAGTTTAGTTCGTATTTTCTTTATAAAGGTTTCTTTCTGGTGCGATAGTCCCAGTCTTTTACGGCTTCCGGGATTATAGTTTTATATATTATGATACTGTATTCTCATATATTATGATATCGAAGTCGTATAATATATAAGAATACAGTATCATAATATATGAGAATTTGAAAGAGTATATTAGTGGCTTGTGATGATTTTGTTTACTTATGGCTATTTATTTTGAAGATTGTGATGGAATGTAAAATATTGTTCTTACATTTGGGGTGTTTGCATAAATGTATTCATATAAATTTATTCATATAAATTTAAAACTATGCCTATGGTATAAAACTGTCTAAAAGACATATTAAGATATAAAAACGTAAAGTTTATTTCGAAGGTGCTGAAAAACTACCACTTTTAAATGCTCTCTTCCAAGTACACTGGACGTTCACGTTTAGGCGTGGACTTCATTGTTGTATTATGAGGAGAGCGGGTTGTGGTAGACCTTTCAGGACCGTAATACGAAAAGACAATGGGTCCACGTTTTTTTATTGGTCTACTTTCTCTCAATTTTGGACTCCCGGCGAACAGCCGGATATGAAACCTTGTTTAGTACTATTCCTTTCTTATAGGATTCTGATGTAGCAACGTGAATGTTGCCAAATGAATTATTATGAAATGCGGACATTGTTTTGTAGCAAGAATGTGTGGTGAATGTCATTCGCTTGTCTTCATGCTGAAACGTCTTCTTGTTTATTTTGTCCCGCAATAAATCAAATTTATTATTATTTAATAAAATGAAACGAGAGAAAAATGTATTCCATTTAGTGGGTGTTTTATGTCTTGCCGTAGCATTGCAGTTCTTTCCTGCATCTACATGGGCGGAGACCAATGTTTTTCCTATTGTTAACCAACAAAGTACGTATACTGTAACGGGTAATATCGTGGATGGGAAAGGAGAACCGATTATCGGTGCCAATGTTGTGTTAAAAGGTTCTGCGACAGGTGTCGTGACTGATGTGGATGGGAATTTTTCAATGAGTGTATCGGGAAATGATGTCCTGATGGTTTCCTATATAGGATACAATTCGTTGGAAATTCCGGTAAAAGGACAGAAGAGTTTGAATATCGTAATGAAGGAAAATGTAGAATCGTTGGATGAAATCGTGGTTATCGGCTATGGTACGATGAAGAAGAAGGATTTGACAGGTTCCGTGTCAGCGATAAAAGCCGACGAAATCACAGCCTTTGCTGTTTCTAATCCTATCCAGGCTTTGCAGGGGAGGGTTCCGGGGGTTGTTCTTTCGCAGAATACCGGAGATCCATCGGGCGATTACTCGATCCGTATTCGGGGAGTCAATTCTATCAAGGGGGACAATGCTCCGCTTTATATCATTGACGGAATACCGGCGAGCACTTCCTCTGTTAATACTTATGACATCGAATCCATGGAAATTCTAAAGGATGCGTCGGCGACAGCGATCTATGGTTCACGTGGTGCGAATGGCGTTGTTATGATTACAACCAAGAAGGGAAAAACCGGAAAAACAACCGTTTCCTATGATTTTGAATACGGCTTTCAGAAACAGATAAAGAAGCTGGACTTAATGAATGCCCGGGAGTGGGGACGGTTTTATAATGAATATCTGGTTAATGCGGATATTTTGAGCGAAGCTCCTTTCTCGGAAGCGGATATTGCAGCAATGGGAAAAGGCGTGGACTGGCAGAGTGAAGTATTCCAGAACGCCCCAATTTCGAATCATAATATTAATGTTTCGGGAGGTACGGACAACGTGAGTTATTTCATAAGCGGTTCGGCTATGATGAAAGATGGTTTGATTCATAATAGTTCGTATGATAAATACAACCTGCGTTCAAGCCTGGATTTGAAAATGAGCAAGATGGTCAGTGCTTCGTTGAACATGGGATATTCGTTGATAAATCAGATGAACCAGTCTGACGGAGGAGGTAACGGAGGATCGTCCATGATCGGTGCCACCTATTCTGCCGCACCGGTCTTTTATCCGTACGATGAAAACGGTGATTATAAGGATTTGCGTTCCTGGTATTCCTGGTCGTCGCATGAAATTAAAAATCCGATCTGTATGGCTTATGAGTCTACTTATAAGACGGTTACAAATCTGACTAATATCAATGCGGCCATCAACTTTCAACCGGTCAAGGGACTTTCCGTCAAGGCGACTTTCGGTCTGGAAGGCTCTGATTCCCGGTATGATGCTTATACGACTAAAAAGTATATTTATCAGAATAATTCCGCCTCTGTGAATCATAAGCGTTCCACCAATGTAATAAATGAAGATATTGTGAATTATGACTTTACTGTTGATAAAATTCATTCATTCAATCTGATGGGCGGTTTTACTTATCAGCAGAATGTGTATAAATCAATAGCGGCATCCGGTAATACCTTTTTGAGTGATGTCCAGCAAACAAATAATTTGTCTTCGGCAGGAACAGTCAATACTCCTTCTACTTCTTATTCCAAATGGGCGCTGATGTCTTATCTTGGGCGTATCAACTATTCTTTTAATGGAAAATATTTGGTGACAGCCAGCTTTCGTGCAGACGGTTCGAGCCGCTATTCGGAAGGATCGCGCTGGGGATATTTCCCTTCGGGAGCTTTGGCATGGAGGATTTCTGAGGAACCATTCATGAAGCAATTTGATAAAGTTACCAATTTGAAGCTGCGTCTGGGATATGGTAGGACCGGTTCGAGTGCTATCGACCCGTATATGACACAAAATTTATTGAACACCGGGAAAACAGCGACTGGTAGTGATAATGTTCCTTACTATGCACCAAGCAGCACTTTCCCGGAAGATCTGAAATGGGAGACAACGTCTCAGTGGGATATTGGTGCCGATTTGGGTTTGTTCAATCAGCGTCTGCGTTTTACAGCCGATTATTATTATAAAAAGACGACCGACCTGTTGAATACGGTTTCCTTACCGTCTTCGTCCGGATATTCATCGACAGTCCGGAATATCGGCAGTATGAGTAACCGGGGAGTCGAACTTCTGGTGGAAGCGGATGTCGTACAAAAGAAGGATTTCGGTTTTACACTTCAGTTTAATATTGCACACAATAAGAATAGAGTCGAAGAACTGGCTGACGGAGATGATATTCTGGGAACGACTTACAGCAACTATGGTTCCGGTTCTATAACCATTATCCGGGAAGGGGAACCTTTGGGAGCGTTTTATGTATATAAAGATGCCGGATTAGATGAAAAAGGGTCTCTTTCTTATGTAGATATGAACGGTGACGGTCAATATACGGATACGGAAGACCGGTATATCGCGGGATCTCCTTTCCCGGATTTTACCTATGGTCTGAATTGCGGTTTCCGTTATAAAAACTGGGATTTCAATTTCTTCCTGCAAGGCAGCCAGGGGAATGATGTCTTTAACCTGAGCGAAATGAGAAACTATTCTTATGGGCAAGGCATGAATATCGAACGCAAAGTGTATTATGAAAGTTGGAGAGAAGGACAAGATAATTCTCACGTCCATTATCCGAAGATCGAGGCGGTCGGCTCTTTAAAGTACTCGGACCGTTTCATCGAGAATGGCTCTTATTTACGTTTGAAAAATGTGAGTCTGGCCTATAATTTCCCTTGTGAAAAATGGAGTACCCGGAATTGGCTCAGCGGTATCCGGGTGTTTGTAAGTGCACAGAACTGGCTGACCTTTACCAAGTATAACGGAGTGGACCCGGAAGTAAGCTCGAAAGCAAGCGATGTCAATGCGGGTATCGACCATTTGACTTATCCGAACAGTAAGACTATCTCAATGGGTTTGAGTGTCAAATTTTAAAAATCAGAAGCAATGAAAAGTAAGTTTTTAGTATCAATAGTGGCCTGTCTCTCTATCTTTCAAGCCTGTGACAATTGCCTGGACGAGACGAAATATACATATTCGATTTCGAGTGAAACATTTTATAATACATTGGAAGAAGCGAATGCTGCGGTATTGGCTCCGCTGGATGTGATGCGTTCGGCTTATAATTCCAATTTTTTCGCTACGTTGGAAATCAATACGGAATACTGCTATCCGAAAGGGGTTTACCAGACTTACAAGGCTTATAACGGTTTTGTAAATTCTACCCATATCACACGAAGTGAATCTAACTGGACTAATTTGTATAAAGCGATCATGTATTGTAATACCGCTATCGAGAAGCTGCCGGCAGCGACGGAAATGACTGAGGCGGAAATTGCGGCTTATTTAGGTGAACTGAGATTCTTGAGAGGATTCAACTATTTTAATCTGGTCAAATATTGGGGCGGAGTTCCGCTGAAGACCGAGGATAATATAACGATGTGGGATGTACCCAAAAGCTCAAAAGAGGACGTTTATGCTTTTATTATTGAAGATCTGAAATATGCGTTGGCTAATTGCCCGGATAAGTCCCGATATTTGGCAACACCAAATAAGAATGCGGTAAGAATATGTCTGGCCGACGTGTATATGCATACGGGGCATTATGAAGAAGCCAAAACATTGGCGGGAGAAGTGGTCAATAGCGGGGTTTACTCATTGGTACAGGTCGGTACTTCAAGGGATTTCGACAAAGTATTCGGGTATGACCTGACAACTTCGACGGAAGAGGTGTTTTACATCAAGACATCGCGGACGGACGGCAAAACCTGGGATTACCTGTCTTATACATCGCATCCGAAATATGAGATAGAACCGGGCAAGTTGATGTTGAATGGGAACGGCTATTTTACGCATTATACGGATTTGAGGAATCATGTGATATCTACCTGGGATAAGAATGATCTCCGTTATGGGCTGAATGTCGGTTTTTATATCTTTGGTGCCGATGCTTACGGAGAGCATACCTGTCTTCTGACAAAATATTGGGACCCGAATGCGCAGGGGAACGGTGCTAATGTTTCTATCCCGTTAGTCCGTTATCCGGATGCAATGCTTATTTTTGCGGAAGCGACAGCACGTGTTGCAGGAGGGCCGACGGAGGAATCTATGGAAATGCTGAATCAGCTTCGCCGTCGTGCTTATGGGCGTGATCCAAAAGTGCCGGATATGGAGTTGGATTATAAGTTGTCGGATTATAAGACGATGGATGAGTTTATTGATTTGTTGATCAAGGAAGAAACTTACGAGCACTTCAATGAAGGGAAGCACTGGGACTTCATTGTTCGTTTGGGCAAAGCTCAGGAACTGGTCGGGAAATATTATAATGTAGAAGACGGGGCGTGGACAGACATACAGGAAAGACATTATTTATGGAAGATTCCGGATTCCGAATTCAACTATAATAAAGCGATGAACCAGTCTACCGATCAGAATCCGGGTTATACTTCTGCGGAATGATTAATATGTTAAACTTAAAAAAGGAAATAGGAATGAAAAAACAGCTTGTTAACAGGGTACGTATATTTTTTATGCTTGCGTTTGTGTGGACAATAGCCTGTCTTGTTACATCATGCGGCGGACGTTCGGAGAAGGGGTATTTACGTCTTCTCTACTGGAATATACAAAATGGAATGTGGTCCGGACAGGGAGATAATTATGACAGTTTTGTTGAATGGGTTAAAGAACAAAATCCGGATATCTGTGTCTGGTGTGAGGCCCAATCCATCTATAAGACCGGGACGGCCGATCCTATGGAGGCTGCGGACCGTTATCTGACTGATAACTGGGAGAAACTGGCAATGCGGTACGGACATACATATTGTTATATAGGAGGTCATCGGGACAATTATCCTCAGGTGATAACTTCTAAGTATCCGATAAAGAATGTCTTGCGTATTGTTGGCTCGGAACCGGATAGTGTCGTTACTCACGGTGCCGGTTGGGCTCAGATCGAAGTCAACCAACAGACGATAAATGTAGTAACGCTTCATACCTGGCCCCAGGCTTTTGCTTTCCGGGCCGAAGATAAGGAGGCCAGCAAAGCGGAATCCGGAGGGGATAAGTACCGGCGCATGGAAATAGAATATATCTGTAAGCATACGATCGACTCGGTGCCCGAAGCAGCGGGCCAGTATTGGATGATGATGGGAGATTTTAATGCGCGGTCAAGAATTGATAATGCAGTTTACAACTATCCGGAAGAAGATACGCGTTTTTTGGTGCATGATTATATCAGGGAGAATACGCCTTATATAGATGTGATCGCTAAAAAATACCCCGGCGAGTTTAAGACAACGACCGGAAAGGAGGCGCGTATAGATTTCGTATATTGTACTTCTCCGTTATATGAAAGAATTGTGGCTGCCGATGTTGTGACAGATACTTATACGAAACCGGTGCGCGACCCGGCTAATCTTTCAAACTTTTGGCATCCATCGGATCACCGTCCTATTTTAGTGGATTTTGATTTGGAAAAGTAGGGATTATATTCACCGGAAACGGTAGATTTGTGAGATAAAAGGTAAAATCGGGCAACACTTCCATGGGTTGTCCGATTTTTGTGTAAGTATCTATTTCTTTTATTCTAATAAAGTATCTATATTTACGCATCTAAGAATAGAATACGATGGAGAATTCATATAAATACTTTAAGCGCGACGTTAGTTGGCTGTCTTTCAACTACCGGGTTTTACTCGAGGCGGAAGACGATACGTTGCCTGTCTATGAGCGGATTAAATTCTTGTCTATCTATTCTTCCAACCTGGAAGAATTTTACGAAATACGTGTGGCCGAGCATCGCGGGGTGATTATGAAAAAGAATTTTACCGAAGAAAGCGGTGATGAGGCCGAAGAAGTGTTGACCGAGATAACCAATGAAGTAAACCGCCAGCAACGTGAATATTACCGGATCTTCTCTGAAAAGATATTACCGGAGTTGAACCGGCAGAATATCTATCTCTATCAGGGAAGCGAACCTGAGCCATTCCATGAAGAGTTCGTTCATAACTTCTTTAATGAGGAGGTGTTTCCGTTCCTGTCGCCTGTCATGATACAGGCTGGGGATATCCGTACCTTTATCCGTGACCGCCGTCTGTATCTGGTGATCCGCATGGTAAAGAAAAGCAAGCGGAAACTGGAAGGAGATCAGGCGCCTGAATATCATTATGCACTGATGAAGATACCCTATGCCAAGGTACCTCGCTTTATAGAGTTGCCGCAACACGAAGGGAAGTTCTACATCATGTTTATCGATGATATTATTCGTGCGAACCTGGCGAATATCTTCCCCGGATATATAATTGACAGTTGTTACAGTATCAAGATATCCCGTGATGCCGATATTTATCTGGAAAATGAGAAAGGTAATATCGTTGAAAGCATCCGGAAGAAAGTGAAGAAACGGAAGATCGGTGCCCTGAGCCGTTTTATGTACGACCGGGCAATGCCGGACGATTTCCTTTCATTTATTTGTGAGGCTTTCGGCATTACCCGAGATGACTTGGTCGTAGGGGGGCGTTACCTGAATTTGCAGGACCTGGCTAAATTACCCAATCCCAAAGGGAAGGAGTTGGAGCAGAAGATTCCGACGCCTATGCGTGTCCCTTATCTGGATGAGAAAGGTTCCGTATTCCGGGCAGTGAAGAAGAAAGATATTTTGCTGCATTTTCCCTATCAGTCGTTCGATTATCTGATACGTTTCCTGATGGAAGCTGCGTTCGATCCGAAAGTGGATGAGATAAAGATCACCCAGTACCGGGTGGCGGAAAATTCGGCGGTCATCAATACGTTGGTCAGTGCGGCGCAGAACGGGAAGAAGGTAACGGTATTTGTCGAACTGAAAGCCCGCTTCGATGAAGAGAATAATATGAGTACGGCTGAACGGATGGAGCAGGCGGGCATACGTATTATTTACAGTATTCCCGGATTGAAAGTGCATGCGAAAGTGGCGGTTATCATCCGGAAAGATCCGGATGATGGAAATAAACGGCGCGATTTCGCTTATCTCAGTACCGGCAATTTTAATGAAAAGACTGCCCGGGTCTACTCGGATATGGCCTTGCTTACCTGTAATGACGAGATCATAACGGATATAAATAAAGTGTTTGCCGTGCTGGAAGGGAAAATGGCGGAGCCTACTTTCCGGCATCTGCTGGTTGCCCGTTTCAACATGGTGCCCGAACTGATCCGTATGATCCACCGTGAGATCGAACATGTGAAGCTGGGACGTAAAGGGCGGATCGTGTTAAAGATGAACGGGTTGCATGACCAGAATATGATAAACGAACTGTATCATGCCAGCGAGAACGGGGTGGAGATCGACCTGATCGTAAGGGGCATCTGTTGTCTGGTTCCCGGACAGCCTTACAGTGCCAATATCCGGATCACCCGGATTGTCGATATGTTCCTGGAACATTCCCGTATCTGGTATTTCTATAATGACGGCAAGGAAGATGTTTATCTGACATCGGCCGACTGGATGCGTCGTAATCTGAACCGCCGGATAGAAACGGCTTTCCCGATACTGGTTCCCGAAATAAAGCAGGAAGTGATCGACATTCTGAAGATACAGATGCGCGACAATGTAAAAGCCTGCCTGATCGACGAGCAGTTGCATAACAACTTCAAGCATAATGAGGAACCGGTGAAAGTCCGTTCCCAACTGGCTATTTATGAATATTTGAAAAACAAATCGTAAATAAGATCGTATGGACAATCCTTCTTCCCTGACTTTTTTTCTGTTCTGTTTCTGTTGGGTGGCTCTGATAGCGGGAGCGGTGCTGGGGTATATTATAGGTATCCGCATGGCACGCAACCGGGAACGTCACAGGCTTGTAAAGGAAAAGATCAGGAAGAACAAAGTTGCCATTTATCATTACCAAAAGGAGAAATACGATTATATCGAGCAGATCAACCGGCTGGAACAGGATTTACAGAACCTGACGGAAGAATCGGAGCTTTATAAGGAACGTGTCAGTGACCTGGAATATTACAAACGGAAGGTGCGTGAGCATGAACAGGTCATTGAACGGCTTTCCTCTGCTTCGTCAGAGACGATAGAATTGCCGGTCGATGCCTTTTCCCTGTTGCTGCAACTCAAACAAGATCCGGTACGCACTAATCTCAGCCGGCAGGAATGGATGGAATTGCTTCGTACGACCGACCTTCTTTTCAATAACTTCCTGACGGAGTTGAAGCAGAAATCTGGTATAACCCGTCATGAAGAGGAAATCTGTTGCCTGATAAAATGGAACTTTCCCCGCAAAGATCAGATGGCTGTTTTCAATAACACGACCGATGCCCTCACCAAGTCGAAGAGCCGCCTGAAAAAACGTCTGCAACTGGATGAGAAGACCGATCTGGATCAGTTTATCCGGATGTATTAGAGAAAAAGTACCTGATTCCTTTTCCGATGATTGGAATAGTACTTTTCCGGTCATCGGAACACTGCTCTTCCACCCATCAGAATAGTACTCTTCCGACTATCGGAAGAACGTTATTCCGATGGTCGGAAAAAAGCAGAAGCTCGACTGTTTCTTTTATTGGCGGAAAATATTTGAGTCGTTTCTAAAGCATCATGTCCAGATAAATACATAAAATCAAATAGTTTTAGGATGTATGTTTCTTATATACAACCTGTTAAGCCTGTGTTCGTTTGTCCGGCACCATTTCTTTTCTTTTGTTGACTTATCCTTTATTTTTGTCGGAGTAAACAATAAACTCTGGAAAAGATAAATCAATAAAGCTATGAGAACACAGCATCTATTTACTTTTTATTTAGTTGGATTACTGACTTTGGTTAGTTGTAACTCTTCGATCGTAGAAAAACGAGCTACCGGTTTGCCGTATGAAATCCTGGTTGTCATGACCCGGGAAGTTGGAGACAGCGAAGTTGGGGAATTAGTGAAAAATCAATTAAAATCTCCCATTGCCGGATTGCCCCAACCTGAACCCGCCATGCGTGTTACATTTGTTCCTACTGAGACTTTTAATGGCTTGTTGAGATACGTCCGCAATATTCTGGTTGTCGATATTGATCCGACGAAGTATACGATGGTTTCATTGAATGGTTTTAAAGATGAGTGGGCAAAAGGGCAGGAAGTGATAAAACTCTGTGCTCCGTCGACTCGCGAACTGGTCACTTACCTGACATTACATGATTCGGATATTGTCAATCATTTCTGTGCAATCGAAAAGGACCGTCGTATAAAGATCCTGAAAGAACATTACAGCCAATTGGCAATGGATAAAGTGCAGGAGAAGTTCGGTATGAAATTGCATGCTCCGGACGATATGACTTATTATAAAGATACGACCGATTTCCTGTGGGTGTCGAACAATGCTAAAACCGGACGTGTCGACCTGATCGTTTATTCCTTTCCATATACCGATGCGAATACATTTACACAGGACTATCTGGTGGCAAAACGGGATTCTGTTTTAAAGGATAACCTGCCGGGTGCTTTTCCGGATTCTTATATGACTACGGAAAAGCGTGTCGACCTGACTTACGAACCTATAATGTTGCATGATAAATACTGTGGAGTCTTGCGTGGCCTGTGGAAGATGGTTGGCGATAAGATGGGCGGACCGTTTGTCAGCCATGCTTTTCTGGATACGAAGACACAGCGTGTGATTGTTGCCGAAGGTCTCGTTTATGCCCCGGAAACAACCAAGCGGAATTATATACGTAAGATCGAAGCTGCACTTTATACGGCACGCCTGGATACCATCTCCCGCTGATTCGTGAGACACTCTCCACTAAGGCTGTCTAAGTGGAGAGACTTAGGGCGTCTAAGTCCCGGGACTTAGACAGTCTAACCAACGGGAGTTAGGGCATGCGCCTAAAAAATGTTAAAGAAGGTGGAGTGTCGGGCTATTGGCATTAACCTTTCAGGTTAGTCTGTTAATAACTGTATCTGCTCGGGCATATATCCGGTGCGGATACGCCATTCTTGCGGATAAAGGTTGTTGGCACGGTTCCCGAGATGTTTGACAAAACCTAAAGGAAATCCTTGATAATAAACCAATACGTACCCTTTTTCTATTTCGGCGGGGAGAAGCAATACTTCTTTTTTCAGGTATTTGATGGCATCGTCCCAGCTTACTTCGGCACAGGTAAAAGCCTCTTTGTTCAGTGCCGTGCTTAAAGCCAGTGAATGGGCCGGTAAAATATCTTTGCCTTTTATCTCTCCGATGCGGATTCCGGCAGATACGATTCGTAACTGGGTGGATAGCAATTGCCAAGTGTCATAATGGATGGACGGTATGGCTTGTATCGTATCATTGAATATTTCCATCCGGAAGCTGTCCGGCTCCTGTATCCATTTGTTTACAACAGGAGGGATGACGGGAGCGGCTTTTCCTTTATCCTTCTTGTTTTTACTTTTAGGACGGATTATTTCATCGACTTCGCCGGACGCTTTACGCAGGGCGGCCAGGAAGAATCCTTCCCCTTTTGTTTTATGGGGGAAGAAACGGTAGACCGGGTGTGCATGGCGTAGCGGTCCGGTGATCTGCCATTCATCCCTAATGGGAATGGACAGGGCTTCGGCTCCCAGTTCTTCTATTATATAATGTATATTATCTTCATCCTCTTCCGTATTGTAAGTACAGGTGCTGTAAATGAGCAGTCCGCCCGGTTTCAGTGCGTTCCATATGTCGTGGATGATACGGCGTTGACGGGCGGCACAAAGGTTGACGTTTGCCACGCTCCATTCGCCGGTACTGTCGGTGTCCTTGCGGAACATTCCTTCGCCGGAACAGGGGACATCGGTAACAATAACATCAAACAGATGAGTAAGGCGCCCGATATCTTCGGGATCGTTGTTCGTGACGATATTGTTCGGATTTCCCCATTTGGTGATATTTTCAGCCAGGATATTACTGCGGGTACGGATCACTTCGTTGCTGACCAACAGACTGCCTTCGGGTAAAAGGTTCAACAGATGGGTGGACTTACCACCCGGTGCGGCACAAAGGTCCAGGCATTTCACCGGTTCGCTGACAAAGTTCCGGATGGCTTGCTCCAGAAACATGGAGGAGGCTTCCTGCACATAATAGGCTCCGGCATGAAACAGCGGGTCGAAGGTGAACGACAGGCGTTCGGGCAGATAATAACCTGTTTCGCTCCAGCCGACCTGAGGTGTTGAGGGAGCCTTCGTCCCTTTATTCCGGTTGATACGGATACTGACGGGAACGTCCGCTTGCAATGCGGCTTCCAGTTTGTCATATTCTTCGCCCAGCAAGGCACGGGTACGTGTGATAAATTCGATAGGAAGTGCCATCTTATTCTGTTTGTTTGGCACAAAAGTACTAACTTTGCGGAAAACTAACAGTATGCAAGCATCGCTTTTCCTTATACCGGTTACATTGGGAGACACCGATCATCGGCGTGTTCTCCCGGAATATAATCGTGAAATCATTCTACAGATCAAACATTTCATCGTTGAAAATATACGTACTGCACGCCGTTTCCTGAAAAAGACGGAACCGTCTATCGTGATAGATGATCTGACTTTTTATGAACTGAACAAGCACACTTCGCCGGAAGATGTGGCCGGTTATCTGGTTCCGTTGACGAAAGGGGAGCATGTCGGTGTGATATCTGAGGCCGGTTGTCCGGCTGTTGCCGATCCGGGAGCGGATGTCGTTGCTATTGCGCAGCGGAAGAATTATCCGGTGGTTCCCCTGGTTGGGCCGTCTTCTATATTAATGTCGGTAATGGCTTCCGGTTTCAACGGACAGAGTTTTGCCTTTCATGGCTATCTGCCCATCGATGCTTCGGAACGGACAAATACAATCAAAAAGCTGGAAGGCCGTATCTATTCAGAAAACCAGACACAGCTTTTTATCGAAACACCTTACCGTAACAATAAACTGGCTGAGGAGTTGATCCGTACTTGTCGCCCGTCAACCAAATTATGTATCGCTTCGGATATTACTTGTGAAGATGAATATATCCATACCCGTCCTGTGAAAGACTGGGCAGGAAAAGTTCCTGATCTGAGTAAGAAACCGACTATCTTTTTAATCTATAAATAACTTTTTATGGCAGCTTATCAGGCACATGAAACAGCAGTGATCGATCCTGGCTGTACGATCGGCGATGATACTTTTATTTGGCATTTTTCTCATATAATGGCCGGCTGTATCATTGGTGAAGAATGTAATATCGGGCAGAATGTCGTTATTTCGCCGGGCGTGGTTTTGGGGAATAACGTCAAAGTCCAGAATAATGTTTCCGTTTATACCGGAGTGACTTGTGAAGATGATGTTTTTCTGGGACCGAGTTGTGTGTTCACGAATGTGATAAATCCGCGCAGTGCCGTTTGCCGCAAAGACCAGTATAAGAAAACTCATATAGGAAAAGGGGCTACTATTGGTGCCAATGCAACGATTATTTGCGGGCATAATATCGGAGCCTATGCCTTGATAGGTGCGGGAGCGGTTGTAACTAAAGAGATTCCTGCTTATGCTTTAGTCGTTGGTAATCCTTCCCGGCAGATCGGCTGGGTCAGTGAGTATGGACACAGGCTGGAGTTTGATGAAAAAGGTTTTGCTATTTGCCCGGAGAGTGGAGAAGGGTATCAGCTGAGGGATAATGAGGTGGTCCGTATCGGATAAAAAAGAGAAAGGCGGATAATCAACCATCCGCCTTCTGAATATTTCTTAGCAAGCCTTCAAACTCATATCGAGACTTTTGACCGAGTGGGTCAGTGCTCCGACAGAGATAAAGTCTACGCCGCATTCTGCATAATCGCGCAGTGTGTCGAATGTGATACCGCCGGATGATTCGGTTTCGAAGCGTCCTCCAATCATTTCGACTGCTTTCTTTGTATCTTCGATATTGAAATTATCCAGCATGATGCGGTCGATACCGCCAACATTCATCGCCTGTTGTAATTCGTCGAAGTTGCGTACTTCGATTTCGATCTTCAGGTTTTTGCCTTTTTCTTTCAGGTAGTTCTGCGCACGGGTAATAGCCTGTTCGATGCCACCGGCAAAGTCTACATGATTATCTTTCAGCAGGATCATGTCGAACAGTCCGATACGATGGTTGACACCGCCGCCGATCTTTACAGCATCCTTTTCCATCATACGCATGCCCGGAGTCGTCTTACGGGTATCCAGTACGCGGGTTTTAGTTCCTTCCAGTGCTTTTACATATTTGCGGGTTGTTGTTGCAATACCGCTCATACGTTGCATAACGTTCAACATCAGGCGTTCTGTCTGTAGCAGCGACTGCACTTTTCCTTCAACGGTAAAAGCGATATCACCTTTCTTTACTTCTGCGCCATCATTGATGAAGATTGTCATTTTTAGTTCCGGGTCGAAGTCATGGAAGATGCGTTTAGCCATTTCCACACCGGCCAGTACGCCATCCTCTTTGATAATAAGCTGGCTCTTTCCCATAGCTGTTTCGGGAATGCAGCATAACGTTGTATGATCGCCGTCACCGATGTCTTCGGCAAACGATAATTTAATTAAATCGTCAATTAACTGATCCATGTGTTATTCTATTCTGATTGATTGTATAATCGCTTTGTTGCCGTCGGCACGGTAAGTAATGTTTACACGATATTCGCCTGAAGCGGTCGGGAGTTTACCGACAAAAAATCCAGCGTCTTTTTTGTCTGCATGATGTACTACGGAGAATCCCGAAGGTTTGTTACTGCCAAAAAAAGTAGACAGCATCTTAACGGCTTCGCTTCCGCTGCACTTTTTAGATGAGCCGGGTAGGGCCATATCTACTTCCTGGTCCATTGCTCCTGTCAGTGTAGAGGCATCTCCTCCTTTGAAGGCGTTTGATATCGGAGTAATATCGGCTGCCATTACGCTCAAAATTGAGAATACCAATGCCAATGTAAGTAATAATCGTTTCATAAGCTATCTCCTCTTTTTATGAGTATTCTGATGCAAAGGTATGTATTTTTCCTGTAAATTAGCGCCTTCAATATTAAAATGTCAACGAATGAAGATTGCACTGGTTGTAATAGGCAAGACGGATGCCGGTTATTTTGTGGAGGCTATTAATGAATATAAGAACCGTCTGGTTCATTATATCCCTTTTGAAATGGAGGTTATCCCCGATATTAAGAACGTAAAAAACTTATCGGAAGTCCAGCAGAAAGAGAAGGAAGGGGAATTGATTTTAAAGACATTGCAATCCGGTGATTATCTGGTTTTATTGGATGATAAAGGGAAAGAATTTACTTCCATGCAATTTTCTGCTTATATAGAAAAGAAGATGCATACGATACCGAAACGGCTGGTCTTTGTGGTTGGCGGTCCGTATGGATTCAGTGAAGCGGTGTATAAAGCCGCTTCGGAAAAGATTTCATTGAGCAAGATGACTTTTTCGCATCAGATGATCCGTCTGATTTTTATTGAACAGATTTACCGCGCGATGACTATCCTGAATAATGAACCTTATCATCATGAATAGAATAATGTGCCAATATTGGCACATTATTATTCTCTAGTCTTCTGTATCAACAAATAATCAAGCAAAGTCATTGCTGCCATCGATTCGACAATGGGAACGGCACGTGGAAGCACACAGGGGTCATGGCGTCCGCGGGCTTTCAGGATTGTGTCTTCTCCATCCATGCTGACGGTTTCCTGTTCCATCAGGATCGTAGCCACTGATTTAAAAGCGACACGGAAATAAATATCTTGTCCGTTGGAGATACCTCCCTGGATACCTCCCGAGTTGTTCGTATGAGTATTGATATGTCCGTTGTCATTGAAGAAACGGTCGTTACGCTGGGAACCACGATAGAGGGCCGCTTCGAATCCGTCACCATATTCAAATCCTTTGACGGCATTGATTGTCAACATGGCATGGCCTAAAGCTGCATGTAGTTTGCCGAAAACAGGTTCACCCAAACCGATGGGAGTCCCTTTGACTACGCAAGTAATAACTCCGCCGATCGTGTCTCCTTTGGATTTCACTTCGGCAATTAACTGTTCCATCTCTGCCGCCTTTTCCGGGTCGGGACATCTTACTGCGCTTTCTTCGGTCAGATTCAAGTCGTAGTCTTTATATGAACCTTCCAGCTTGATGGGACCTACCTGTGAAGTATAAGCCTGGATATGGATACCTTTCTGGCGTAAGGCCAGTTTGGCTATTGCTCCGGCTACACATCGTGCGATTGTTTCACGAGCAGATGAACGGCCACCGCCACGGGGATCACGGATACCATATTTTGTTTGATAAGTATAATCGGCATGCGAAGGACGGTAGACTGTCTTCATATTGTCGTAATCGGACGAATGCTGATTCTTGTTCCAGATAATGAAACCGATCGGCGTGCCGGTCGTTTTTCCCTCGTAAATCCCGGAAAGGAATTGTACTTCGTCGTCTTCCTTGCGGGGAGTCGTAATTTTGGATTGTCCCGGTTTACGGCGGTTTAATTCTTTTTGGATGAAATCTGTATCCAGTTCGATACCAGCCGGGCATCCGTCGATAACACCTCCGATACCCGGACCGTGTGACTCTCCGAATGAAGTTAATCTATATATATTTCCGAATGTATTCATATGTAGTAAATGCAAGTGGAGAATTAAGAATTATATCGCTTAAAATGAAAAATGAGGAATGCAGAATCTGTTTCATTCTTCATTCCCCATTCTGCATTATTCATTTATTTATTAGTGACAGCTACCGCATCCGCAACCACCGTCTTTGTGATCGTGGTCACCGCAATCGCTTCCACAGTCGTCGCATCCGCAACCACATCCGCCTGTCGGTGCTGATAAAGCTGCAATTTCTTCTGCTGTCGGTTCGTGAACGTCGATAACTTCACCGCTGAAGTGAAGTGTTTCACCTGCCAACGGATGGTTGAAGTCCATAACGACAACGTCATCTTTCACTTCCAGAACAGAACCGTTCAGACGGTTACCGTTTGAATCCATCATAGGAACAGTGTTACCTTCTTTGATGATTTCAGAGTCGAACTTACCTTCAACTTCGAAAATGTTTTTTGGCAGATCAAGCACGTGATCTTCCACATATTCTCCGTATGCGTCAGCCGGAGCGATAGAGAAGTCGAACTTGTCGCCTACTTCCAGACCTTTCAAAGCATCTTCGAAAGCCGGGAGCATTGCGCCTGTTCCAAAGATGAATTTCAACGGAGCCTCAGCTACTGCTTTTTCCATCAACTCACGCTCTTCACCTTCTCCTACGTTCAGGTCATATGTAACCGCAACGAACTTATTTGCTGTAATTTTCATTTTTAATTGTATTTGTAATAAATAAAACGAGGACAAATTTACGTATAATTTCCGACTTAATCAGGTTATTCTTTTAAAAATAAAGATATGTAATGTTTTAAGCTAGAATATAGTTATCTTTGTCGGCTGAAATAAAAATGAGAGATCCTGTACTTATTCTATGGTTACAGTGTTTGTCGGTAGGTTAATAAAGTAGTGTTTGCGGATGCGGTTTTCTAAGTTAAAAGACTTTTTCTTTCCGGGCGGAACGGAAAGCAGGAAGTTGATCGGTTTATTTTTTGCTGTCTTGTTTCTGAAGTTTATGTGGTTCAATCTGCTTTGGTGCATGTTATCTACATTTACTCCATTTTCAAAGATTGAAACTTATCTGGATACTATATTAGTCTCCTTATTTTTGTTATTACCCCTGGTTTGCTTTCGTGCTGTCAAGACTACCCTGGTGATTTTCTTTCTGCTAGACGGTTTGCTTATTTCGAACCTGATGTATTTCAGGACTTACTTTACTGCCATACCGTTGGATAGCTATTTGCTGATAGATAATTTGTCTGATTTTACCAGCAGTGTATTTGATTCCTGGCGGATGGTCGATCTGTTTTTCCCTTTGTCTACAATGGCTGCGGGTGTTTTGTGGTGGTATAATTTTCATCGGAAACATGAAACGGAACAGGCGGTACGGTGTAAAGGCGGTTTTGCTTTTGCACGTTATCTGGTTCTGATTGTTTTAGTGGCTTTGATTCCTGCTGTTCGTCTTTGGAGCCAGAATGGTTTTAAAGTTGCTTATGAGAGATTGCAGGATGCCTATTTGCATACTTGTAATATCCCGATGTATACGATTTTCGGTTCTCTTTATTATGATTATACCTGCGACCAGATAGTCTATACACCGGAGATAAAGGCCCGTATCGATTCCTGGCTAGCTAGGAAAACGGATTGCAAATCCGTTTTATCACCATTTAATCCAAAGGATAATTGTATTATAATCCTGGCCGAATCATTGGAAAGCTGGGTGTTGGATAAGACGGTGGAAGGCCAGGAGATTACTCCGAACCTGAATAGAATATTAAAGGATACGTCGGTGATCTATGCCCCTCATGTTTTATCGCAGGTGAAAGGAGGACGTTCGATCGATGCCCAGTTGCTGATGAGTTCCGGGCTTTTGCCTATCAACTCCGGACCTTACAGCATCAAATTCCCGGAATCATATTATCCTTCTATCGTAAAGGCGTTTAAAGAAAAACATAAGAATGCCAAAGCATATAGCTTGACTATCGACAAACCGATGGTCTGGAATCAATGTATAATAGCTCCGGTTCTGGGATATGACAGTCTGGTTTCGAAAAACTGCTTTATACAGGAAGAACCGGTCGGTTCGCGTAACCAGGTGGGTGACCGTGCCTTTTTGCGCCAGTGTCTGGATAAAATACAGAAGAATGAAGTTTGGGATGAATCCGGAAATACGTTGGTGCAATGTATTACCTATTCCGGGCATAATCCTTTTATTTTGCCGGATTCATTGAAAAGAGTTTCTTTTTCGCCCGAAGTCCCGGAGGTCTTGAATAACTATATGACCATGGCCAATTATACAGATCGGGCAATAGGTGAATTTATAGCAAAGATCAAAGCGGACAAGCGTTTCGATAATACTTTAGTCGTGATCATGGGAGACCATGAAGCATTGGGAACAGTCAGGAAAGAACTGTGCAACGATCCGGTAGGAAAGGATATTGTAGCTGATAAATCGTTTGTTCCGCTAATCATTCTGAATGCGCCATTTAATATGTATTATGGCAAAGTCATGGGACAGGTGGATGTTTATCCGACTTTGCTGGACCTGCTTGGGTTGAATGATTACTGGTGGAAAGGATTGGGAGAAAGTATCTTTAATCCGCAGAAACCAGATTTTGATGTCGACCCCCAGTTTAATCTTATCGGAGATACGGCCGGTGTTCCCGATGAGAATATCCGTCAGGCCAAAGAAGCCTGGGAAATATCAGACATGATTATCCGCTATGATTATCTGGGACATAAACTGAATATAAAAGAAGAACCGGTGAAAGTGGCAGGGGTAAAATGATAAAAAATATGTCGAAAGCGGTTGCAGGAAAGAACCGGCTTTCGACATATTTTTGAATACTTATTTCTTGTCGATCGCTTTCTTCAAAGCATTCAGGGCGGTATCCAATACAGAGCGCGGACAACCTACGTTGAGGCGCATATATCCTTCTCCGCCGGGTCCGAACATGCTTCCGTCGTTCAACAGCAGACCGGCTTTATCCTGGAATAAATGAACCAGTTCTTCCTGGCTTAGTTTGAGGTCGCGGCAATCCAGCCAGACCAGGAAGGATGCCTGTGGCGGATAGACTTTGATCTTCGGAAGCTTCGTCTTGAAGAATTCATCTACGAAACGGACATTTTCCATTACATACATCCGCATTTGCTGTAACCATTCGGCACCATATGTATAGGCCGCTTCGGTTGCCGTATAAGCAAAGATCGTCCCGTCGCCCAACTCGCCGGCTTCCAGGAATTCATAAAATTCTTTCCGTATCTTTTCATTGGGAACAATGGAGTAGGAGGTTACGATGCCTGCGATATTGAATGTCTTGCTCGGAGCCATGAAAGTAATACTGCAATTGGCGGCAGCTTCTGATACGGTGGCAAACGGATGATGAGTAAACTGCGGATAAGCCATTTCCGCATGTATCTCGTCTGAAATAACCAGTATATTGTGTTTTGCACAGATATCCGCCAGCTTGACCAGTGTATCTTTTTTCCATACGATGCCGCCCGGGTTGTGGGGATTGCAAAGGATCAACACTTTGCACTGCTCGTCTATTACGGATTCCAGCTGTTCGAAATCCATCTCATAGGCGCCGTTCACCAGTTTGAGCGGGTTGTTGACCACTTCCCGTTTCATGCTTTCCGGAACAATCCGGAACGGATGGTATACAGGTGGCTGGATGATTACTTTGTCGCCCGGTTTGGTGAAGCATTGGATGACAAAGCCGATGCCTTTGACAATTCCCGGAATATAGCTGAGCCATTCCCGTTTGATCTTCCAGTTCTGTTTATAATGTACCCATTCTATAATACTATTATAATACGAGTCTGATCCGAAAGTATAACCGAATATTTCGTGTTCGCAGCGTTTCTTTATTGCATTGACAATAAAGTCCGGAGTCCGGAAATCCATATCGGCAACCCAGAGAGGAATAAGGTTCTCGTTGCCGTACCGCTCTTTTATTGCATCATATTTCACGCAATTGGTACCGCGGCGTTCAATTACTTCGTCAAAGTTGTATTGCTTCATTTTTATCTTAGTTCAGTCAGTTATCTTTGTTTTAGTCTATTGATCGGGGTCAAAGATAAACAGAAAAATTGATAGGTGAAGCAGAATGACAAAAGAACACGATCGGATTATAAGACTTCCTCCATGCGTTCCAACTCACAACCACGGAACTGCATTATGATACAATGTAATTTTGTGTCCTGTATCAACTGACGTACCTTTGGTGCAGCGGCATATTGTTTTATCTGTTCAACAGCTTCTTCCCACTGAACTTTAGCTTTTTCCCCGGAATCTTTTGCTGAAAGATATTTCAATTCAAGTATATAACTGTGTTTCACTTCATAGCGCAACAAATCGGGCATCAGGAACAGGTCGCAATAACCATGGTTCAACTCCATCTCCGGGGCTGTCAGATAGTAGGCATTTACACTGAGATAAGCCGTGAAAAATCCCTGGATATTGCGTTCGCCTTCAATAGCACTGCGAACCGACGAGTTTTCTTTGTAGGCATGGGCTATAAATTCCAGAGATTCGCGCCAATGGCCGTCGTAGGCCATATCATCGAACAAATCTGTCAACTGGTTCAAATTGATATATCGTTTATTTTGGTATTCCTCTAACAGGAATTCGTAATATTGCTTGCGCACATTGTTGTTGGGGATACTTAATACCACACGCCCCCCGCGGGTATCGGTAATAGTCAGCATACCATAATAAAAAAGCAGACTGGGGAAGATTTCCGGATTGGCAATCTCTGTTGCAGGAAAAGTGATTGCCAGATTAGTAACGATTTGTCCTTCATCAGTGATTTTACGCAGTACCCCTTTGCGGTCACCGTCCAGACGGTCCAGCTGGATGAGTTTCTTCATTTTGTTATAATCCGTACGGGTATTGGGGTCTATCATCTGTTCGGGAGATTTTTTCAAGGTTATGTAATTGCGGAGATAGTAGAGTACCATGTCGCAATTGAACATCTTCGGGTCACTTTTCAGGCTTTCTTTTGCAAAACAATAATTGTCATACCACGGTTTCATCTCCGTAATCATTGCCTCTATATCTGCATCATCCGACAGTTGTCCTGCATCCTTATAATACTGGAACATAGAGCGTACGTCTACTTCACTGAATCCTAGCATCATATTGAATTGATGTTCGGTGCTGATGTTCCAGCCGATATTAAATCCGCTGGTAAGATCATCCAATGTAACAGGACTGACGCCGGTCATGAAGATACGTTCGAACATTCCTTTAAATTTCTTGAAAATCTCGCGATAGAACCCGCTGGCATGTGTGAGAGCATGGTAAACGTCATTACCTTGCTCATTGAGTATTATATTGGTGAAGTTATCATATTCGTCGATAATAAGATAGAGATGCGCCCCGGTTTCGGGTGCATGAAGATTCAAATAGTTCAGTTTGCTGACAAAATCGGGCAATGCTTTCATTTCATTGGCAAACCCCGGATAATAATAAGACTCGTAAGACATGCCGAACATATCCATCACCATACTGCAATACCGGTCAAAGTTCTCTGATAGTGAACCACTGCCGCCACTGGCACGTGAGAAATCCAAATAAAGTACTTGAAATGTTCCTTGTAAAGGGGTGGGATGCTCTCCTATCCACAAATTGCCGAAACGTTTTTGAAACTTCTCTTTTTGAGCAATATCATAATAGGCCCGGAGCATACTCAGAAAGATGCTCTTGCCAAAACGCCGGGGCCGGATGAAAAACAAATTACTGGGTTGCTCTTCCAGCATAGGCAAATACATCGTCTTATCCACATAATACTGGTTCTGCTCCACCACTTCCACAAAATTGGAAATGCCGTAAGGGATTCTTTTTGCAACTTCCATAATAATTACTCCTGTTTTTTATTTATGCTTACGAGATAAGACAAAGGTAGTTTATGTTCCCGTGTTTTCTATGAATTTATCAAAGTAAATAATTTTATTTCTGATATTTTTTGTTACTTCGCACTAGTTATGGAATTACCAGAGGAGCAACATATCTTGAGGGAGATCGCAAGAGGAAACATAAAAGCTTTTGAACAGCTTTTTTTCGACTACCAACCTAGGTTGGTATATTTCCTTGTCGGCCTGACGCACGACAAGGAAATCAGTCGTGATATATCCCAGGATTTGTTTCTTTCCATATGGAAAGACCGGGAAAAACTGAGAGACGTCCGTTCTTTTTCCTCCTATCTCTTTCAGATGGCGCGCTTTACCGTTTATGATTATTTCGACCGTCTTGCCGTTTCAGAAAAGTATACCAATGAGTTTTTACTGGAAGCCTCCATCTCCCAATCGGAAGAGGAAGCGATGTTTGCACGTGAATTGCAAAACCTTATCAACCGGACTGTCGAACAAATGTCTCCTCAACGAAAGCTAATTTATAAGATGAGTCGTGAGCAGGGTTTATCGAATGATGAGATTGCCACCCGTTTGGGAATCAGTAAACGTACAGTCGAAAACCATTTGACTGCTGCCCTGTCCATTCTTCGTAAGGTTCTTTATCTTTTTTTGTTTACCAGTTTGGGCTGAGCACTGCCGTTCCCCAAAAGTGTTTCATCTTAATGAAACAAGTGTTCCATCATATAAAACCAAGTATTTTGATATAACTCTCTGAAGATTAGATAAATATAGAGAGTTTAAAAGATGCAGGTAACGATTTGGATATGGAAGTCCTGCTTCGGGTTACACTGCTTTGCATAGTTTCAAATAACTCTTATACAAATGTAGGCAATGTTTGGAACATAACAAAATATTCTGCTATTTATTTTTTGTATAACCTGATTATTAACATATTAAGTATTTAAGGCGTAATTTATTGATGCCTGTTACTTATAGAATAGCTGGGGCAGTATCTCCGGCTATTTTTTTGTCCCAATTTGGCGTTTTCTGTCTTTTTTTGGCGGTTGCTCAACGGTTGAGTAACCAATGGCCTCAAAACAACTCCGTAATATTGCACCATAAACGATAACAACGAGGTCATTATGAATAATAGAAAAACCGTTCCCGGTGCCGGGGTGAGTCACATGCTCAGCACCATACTTGCCAAAGTGAATAATATTGAAAAGTTACTCTCTCCTGCCGTTGAAAATATACCGGATAGTGAGATACTGGATTCAAAAGGTGTACGCCTGCTGACAAAGATGTCGGACAGGACACTGTTAAGAAGACGTAACGATGGTACGCTTCCCTTTTACAGAGACAAGGGGAAAATCTACTATCGCCGCTCGGATGTCCTTCGTGCCGTATTATTGGAAAAAACAGAAAACTCTAAAAAATAAGCGTTATGAAAAAGATGATTAAGATTGAAAGCAGTTCTTTTACTGCTCTTGTGAGAAGTTATAAGAAGTCCCTGAACATGCTGGCTGTGTTGCAACATATCTGTCAGGAAAACGATGTGGCATTGTCCATGCTGCCGGACGAGGTGTGTGAACTGATTGGGCTTGACCCCGCCGAAATTGAGAAACAGCGTTTGAACGGACGTCTGCGTTTCGCGGAAGAAGAGGACGGTACAAGGCATTATTCGATTGCGGACATTATCAACCTGAAAGATTCCATTGACGGTAAGTTGATAAACAAACAAGTGGAAGAGCTATCCTTTGAGGAAGAAAGATGACGTATAACCGGTTCCCCCATAGACAAGGGCACGGCGGACAAGGTCGGATTTATCCGGGTGTCCGCCGTGCCTTTGTCTTTTCCTGAAAAGCGGCTCTTTGCTGTACCCCTGCGGAAGTGAAGCCTGCGTAGCTTCCGGGGGTACAGCAATGTGCCGTGGGAAACATTAGGATATTTTTTTCAACTCCTTTGCCGGGCTTACAATTACCATAGACGGCACGTGCTTTACCTGCCGTGGTAAATCCGGGATCACGTCACTGCCGCTGACCATCCTCTGTTTTTCCATTTCTGCTTTTTCATCCTTCCCTTCTTCGTGCAGGCCCACCGGTTTGAGGGTAAGCTGTATCTTCCGGTTCAGTGAAGCAAGCTCTTCGCCCAACTGTTTGATTTCCGAGTCTTTAGGCCACGTGGCTGCCACTATTTCCTGTAAGACCGGAATATCTTTCGATAATTCCGCATTTTCCTTTTCCCTTTTTTCTATCATAGCGGGAATGCGTTCCAGAGCATTGATAAAATTCATTACGGCCAGTTTCGGCTCTTTGGCTATATAACCGTTGTTGTAAGTATATTTAATGCCGTCCAACCCTTCAACCATGAACTTGTTATGCAAGACCTGTGTATCCCCATCGTAAGATTTTTCAGTACGGACAAGGATACGGAAGTCAAACAGGGTTCCGATTTTCATATAATCATCCTCTGTCCGGGCTTTCTGATTGATTGCGGCAAGCCGGTTGCCGAGTATCTCTATATTGTCCGAGTCCACACCGTCCAGCTTCAAGGGATTGGGACGGAGTCCGGTTTCCGCATCTGCGGGAGCTACCTTGTTCAGATATTCCCAATCTTCGGAAAAACGCCTGATAAAGACATTGTTCTTTTCTATTTCGGAAGTTTTTTCGTTCAACTTGCCTTTTGCATTTCCCTTGTTACGGTGATATGCCTGCCTTTCGCTTTCCAGAACTGCCAGTTTCTTGTCGAGTTTTGCTTTTTCCAACAAATCGTTGTTGCCTGAAAGAATGGCCACGTATTCGCTGAAATTGCCTCCGCCGTTTTCATCAATCGCCCCCTTGTCAATGGTACGGGCAGCCAGATTACGGCTTTTAAGCTGGTTAATGAATACCTGTTTGTTATGCAGCAGGTTGAACTTGTAACTGTCCAGAGACTTCTCCACCGCATAGATATAACAGTCCACCTTATTGCCGGCATATTGCTTGGCAATGATATTGCCTTTTCTTACCGCACGTCCGTTACGCTGTTCCAGATCGGACGGCCTTCAGGGTATATCCAGATGGTGGATTGCAACGGCACGTTGCTGCGCATTGACTCCCGTTCCTAATTTTTGCGTGGAGCCGAAAAGAAAACGGATGCGTCCGGCGTTCATGTTGCTGAACAGTTCCTTGCGTGCATTGTCACTGCCTGCTTCCTGAATGAACTTTATCTGCCTTTCCGGGATATTATGGTCTTCCACGAGCTTGCGTCTTATCTCACTGTAAATGTTCCACTGGTCGGGTTTATACGTACTGAGATCGGAAAAGATGAATTGTGTGCCTTTCTGGTCGAGATATTTATAGTAATATTCCGCAATCTTGGCCGCACAATGGGACGCTTTGTTTCCCGGATTGTCACCGTACTGCTGGTCTATCAGACGCATGTCAAGCGACATCTTGTTCGAGTAATTGGTGGCAATCAGCATCTGGGCCTTTTCTTCCGCTTCGGACAGAGGCTCCCGGTCTATGTAGGTCGCATCCCCGGTTTCAGCGAACTTTATCAGTTTCTGAATGAAAATTTCCTGCTGGGGAGTGGGCGGTATGTGATAGAGCTGTTCGTTGAGTTCCGGTCTGTCAACCCCTACGTCTTCAGCCGTTTTGTAATCGGTTATCTCCGCATAGAAATTGGCGAGTTCCGGCACTTTGATAAAGTAGCGGAAACGTTCCTTCTGCACGATCTGGTTGGTTACGGAAAATTCAAAGTCCGTGCTTTTCTTCGCATAGACAGCCGCCCAACCGTCAAAACACGTAATCCCCTGCCGCTCCATTTCCTTTGGACGGAGATATTTGAAAAGGAGATAGAGTTCGGTCAGGCTGTTGGAAATGGTCGTACCGGACAAGAAGGTAGCCCCCAAATCCCTGCCCGTGCGCTCCTGTATGGTACGGATGGCAAAGAGCATGTTCATGGCCTTCATGCTTCCTTCAGGATTGCCCAGACCGGAAACTCGCGCATGGCGGGTGTTGAACATCAAGTTCTTGAAATTGTGACTCAAATCCGGAATTTTGGATTTGAGCCATTATCAGAACTTTTATGAGTTTCTTATTAAATCACTTAATTATTTAGTAATCATTTATTTTGTGACGTAAACAGTTCTGATTATATTACGTCTATAATTGTAATAACTTTCAAACAAGATGCGATTATGGACATATTTAATCTAAATGAAAAAGTCAATGGTCTTGTTTCTTATTTACAAGACACCGGTTATTCAGCCATGTACATAGACTATGTGAAGAAAATGGCTGAGTGGCTATCAGGAAATGCTAACCATTACAAATGGCAGAGTCTCTCCGACGTTGAACCGACACTAAAAGAATTGTGGTCCAACAAGTATACTTATAGGAACAAGGTACGCCTGTTACGTATAATCTGCCAATATATCGAGAATGGATTATTACCCGATGGTCGTAAACACTACAGCAAACCGCACCACTACGAGTTGCTCAGTGCAGAATATAAGGATGTAACAGATATGGCTTTCAATATGGTAGGAAGATGTTGCAAATTTTCAATAAATGTGAAGTATGCACTATCTTCGTTCTTCTTCCGGCTACAGGAAATGGGGGTGTACTCATTAGAGTCAATAACAGAAAATGCGGTATTGAAAGTGTTTTCCAAGGACGGAAAACCGAATATGGGCCATTCACTCAAATATTCGGTGGAATATGGACTGAAAGCCTGTTTGCCCCACTATGGCAAATCCGTTGAACGTATAATCGCATATCTGCCGGCCATACCCAATATGCGGAAGAACATTCAATACCTTACGGAGCAAGAGCTTACTGCTATCAGGCATACTTTAGAACATGATGGCACAATATCCCTACAGGACAAAGCCATCATAACCTTGGCCATGTATACGGGATTGCGTGGGTGTGATATCTCTGCACTCACGCTTAACAGTTTCGATTGGGAACACGACCTGATAAAAATCACTCAGGTAAAGACTGGACAGCCACTGACATTGCCACTCCGTGCCGTGGTAGGAAACGCTGTATTTGATTACCTGCTCAAAGAACGTCCCCGAAGTTCGGAACCATATGTTTTTCTCACAATACACGTGCCATACAGAAGGCTTCATACAAGCAATCTCGATGCCATATGCTCAAAAGTCATGTGCAAAGCAGGAATAAGACAAGGTAAAAATGAGAGAAAGAGCCTGCACCTGTTCCGCCACAATGTGGCGACAACTCTGTTACAAGGTGGTGTGCAGCAACCTGTCATAAGTGCCACCCTCGGTCATGCGTCCCCAGATTCTCTTGACCGTTACCTTAGTGCGGAATTCAAGAGACTGAAGGAATGTTCATTGAGCATAGAACACTTTCCCATAAGAAAGGGGGTGTTTGACGTATGAAGACAATTTCATTCCTATCCAACGCTATAGAAGGATATATAAAATACCGCAAAGCTTCCGGGCGTTACAGTTATAGCTATATCAAGAACATAATACAGTTTGATCATTTTTGCGTAAGGGAATATCCTGGACAAACCGAACTTACTCAAGAAATCGTGGACAGATGGTGCAGGCAACGTCCAACTGAATGCACAAACTCTTGCGTGTCACGTGTCTATCCTGTTTTGGATTTCATCAAGTACATGAACAAGCGTGGAATGACGAAAATTGACTTGCCGCAAGTGCCAAGGTCTGTACCGAGAACTTATATGCCGCATCCTTTTACACACGATGAATTGAAACGCTTCTTTGACGCTTGCGACAACATAAAGCCAAGGCGTGGCAGACTCGCGGCTATCCAGCGCATGACACTGCCGGTGTTCTTCCGTTTACTGTACAGTTCAGGAATAAGGACAACCGAGGTCGTCCTGCTGGAACGCGATGACGTAAACCTTAAAAACGGCGTGGTGTCCATCAAGCGCGGCAAAGGATATGACCAACATTATGTAGTCCTCCATGACACAATGTTGCCCTTGATGCGTACTTATGACGGAAAAATAGATGGACTGATTCCGAACCGCAGGGTGTTTTTCCCGACACCGGATGACAAACCGCACCCTCCTGTATGGGTAACGTACCACTTCAGGGCACTGTGGCAAAGCTGCAATTCATCCCACGCAATTCCATACGAACTAAGGCATAACTACGCCATAGAGAACATAAACAGCTGGACGCACCAAGGATTTGCAGTACACGACAAGTTATTAGCTCTAAGCAAGAGCATGGGACACAGACAAATAGAAAGCACATTGGCTTACTATTCTTTGACCCCTGCGATTTCTGATATAATAGCATATACCGATAGCGAAATAGAACAATCATTAATATTAGAAACAGATGAAAAAGAAGATTAACTTACAAGCAATACAGATTGCTAGTTATTTACATGAGTGGCTTGAGTACTATGTGCCCTCAATAAAAGCTTGTAGCCCTCATACGAAAAGAAACTATAAAATTTCAGTGACACTCTATGCTGAGTTTCTTAAGAAAGTGAAAGGCATTTTACCGGAAACATTGAATGCAGAGTGCTTCTGTAGGGAATATATCATGGAATGGATTATTTGGATGAAAAGCGATAGGAATTGTACCCCTGCAACATGCAATATAAGGTTGTCAGCCTTACGTGCCTTCTTGAAATATGTAGCGGACAGAGATATGACTTATATGGCTGTATTTCTACAAGCTGAGAACATTCCTAATGAGAAAACTCCTAAAAGAAAAGTTATTGGCTTAAGTAAAAAGGCTGTTAAAGCCATATTGTCTGTCCCAAATCAAAGAACGGCAACAGGCTTTCGTGATTTCACATTGATGCTACTTTTGTACTCTACAGCTATACGTGTTAATGAACTCCTTACATTGAAGATTAGTAATATCGTCATGGATTGCTCTAAACCTCACATGATTGTCATAGGAAAAGGGAGAAAGAAACGCCCACTTCCTCTTTTGTCTCAATCAGTGCAATGTTTAAAGAGATACCTCAAGAAATACCATCCGAAATATAATGATATGGATGCACTAATCTTTTATTCAAAAAGCAAAGGGGTATATGCTCCTATGTCTGCCGAAAATGTGAACAAAATGCTGAAAAAATATGCCTCAATAGCTCATGAAACTTGTGAAGATGTACCATTGAATTTACATGCCCATCAATTCAGACATGCCAAGGCTTCACATTGGCTTGAAAATGGAATGAACATAGCTCAAATTTCATATTTGCTTGGACATGAAAGCATTCAAACTACAATGATATATTTGGATATAACAACAGAACAGGAATCAAAAGCTTTAGAAACTCTAGAAAGCGAGAATCAAAAGCATATCACAAAGAAGTGGAAAGTCAAAGTCGGGAAGAAATCACTTGATTTTTTAACTTCCAATAAATGATAGTAGAATATGGGATCATACGATTAAATGATGCGACAAGAAAAATTATATCTATAGCGAAAAAATATTATCATATTCAAGGCAGCAATCTCGAGAGAATCAACTTTTATATTATTATCAGAACATAGCGAAGAATTTCGAAAACACAGACAGAGATTCTTTGCTATATTCTGATGAGTTACTTTTTGATGATTATTAGTGTAAGATACTTTTTATGGTATTTTTTGATGCTAATAACTCTTTCACCTATTTAGACATATAGTGTTTCACTATACCGCAAAAATACAATCTTTGAATATTAGTGATTTTGTAATGGAAAGATAGAATCTATTATTTCCCTAATGTATTCTACAGGATGAACATATGCCAAACCGCTATTCTCACTCCTTATTTCAACTGTTTTTCCTGTTTGGCTATTTATTAATGTTTCTTGATAAGGTATATACGAATGAATTATGCCAACAAGTACACTGCGGTCTAAATTTTTAGTGCCTTGTATAGATAATAATTCAGGTCTATTTATTATTGGGCTGCCTGAATTGCCAGGAAAATTTTGAATATCAACTAAAATATTATGTTGCTCCTGAATTTGTGCCTCACTAATACGAGCAATACATCCTAAACGGCAAATTGGACGTGAAGAAGATTGATTGACCAATCCCATGGTGTATCCTAACATATAAATAAGAGTTCCTTCCTCAACCCCATTGTCCCTTAACTCCGATGATGTCATTGCATTAACATCAATGTCAAAAGAAGGGAACTCTAAATTATTAGTTGTTATAAATGAACCATTTAAAGGTAATACTGCTATATCAATATCGTTTTGAGGATGTAGAACGTATGTGGGAGTTCCATCATCCTTTACAATCGGAGCATCAATTTCTTTCAAATTTTCAGTTCCTTTTTCTTTCATCCTAATCACGATGCTGCTTTTACCTTGGAATACGTGTTTGTTTGTAACAAGAAATGGACGCACGTTACCTTGGTCATCTGCACGCCTTGTCATAAAAAAGCCCGTTCCCATCCATACAATATGATCATTTGGTTTTTTAATACCAATTGACACCACAGCATTTTTATAAAATTGAGGTATTATAGCCATATTGAAATATCATATTTGTAATATGATACAAAAATACATTTTTTTTCGCAAATAAAAAGTATTCTCGTATGATTATTATCACATTGTTCGCAACTTAAATGTAAAATATGCTGTTATAATTATATAATGTCTTTAGGGATAGTTCTATTCCTTCATATGATTACCACAATAATATTCAGACTACATTCAATAATCAGAATTTAATGTGGAACAAAGTTTCTGATTACAAATAAATTGAATATTATTTTAGAAAACTCCTAAAAGTTCTGATAATGCGATTCATCAACGAAGAGGTGGTCGATGCCCATTTGCCTGAAATCGGTCACGTCATCCGTCCGGTCTTTTATATCCTGCTCCAGCTTTTCAAGTTTGGCTTCAAGGTTCTCCTTCCTTTTTTCCAGACCGTTCTTTATCCAGCCAGTTACTTCATTGCCCTGTTGCTCGAATACGGCAAGGTTCTCTTCGATGTTGTTTATCTCCTGCGTGTATATTTCCTGCTGTATTTCGGGAGACTGCGGTATTTTTCCGAACTGGTCGTGTGTCAGGATGATGCAGTCCCAGTTATTGTTTTTAATGTCATGGAATATTCCGACACGTTTCTCCGGTGTAAAGTCCTCTTTGCCCGGATACAGCACTTTGGCATTCGGATAAGCCTTCTTGAACGTGTCGGCTATGTCATGTACATTGCTTTTGAGTCCGATAATCATCGGCTTGTTCGCCATTCCGAGACGTTTCATTTCAAAGGCGGCTATGCACATGATAAGGGTCTTGCCCGTGCCCACCTCGTGGTCGATTATTCCGCCACCGTTCATCTTCAGCATCCATACGGCATTCTTCTGGCTGTCGTATAAATCCGGTATATCCAGTCCTTTCAGGTCAAGGAAGGGGAAACTTTGCAGGGAGCCGTCATAATCGGGACGCACATAACAGTTGAATTTACGGTTATACAAATCCGCAAGGCGTTGTTTTAATTCGGGTAACTGTTCGTTCAGCCAGTCGGTGAAGGCAGACCGTATTTCATTGATTTTGGTGTCGGCAAGCTGGATGGCTTCGGCATCCCGTACCTTTATATCATTGCCTTCTTCATCCTGCACGGTTTTGGTTATGTCGGGCACCGTGTTGTGCAGCGCATGTTTCAGCAGGTCGTATCCGTAATAGCCCCGTTTCTCCCCCTTTACATAATATTTATCAGTGATGTTTGCGTTGCTGCTCTCGAAGTTCACGCTGAACTCGTCGATGGATTCCGTATAATGTATATGGGCCTTTGTCTCAAAAAGGTATCCGGCAAACTCTTCATATACGGACATGGGTATCCACCGCTCTCCGAGATTAAAGTCAAGGAGTTCGAAGCTGATCGGTTCCGGTACGGCTGCCCGCAGGACTTCCAATGATTTCTTGCTCGCTTCATCTTCGGGATAGTCTTTCAGGTAGTTTTCTATCCATTCAACTTTGGCTACCACATTGCCTGCAATGAAACGGTCTTTGATTTCATAGTTCTTCATCATGGGGTTGTAGAAGATACGTTTGTCCAGTTGTCTGAGCAGTTCCTGCCTTCCAATCTCGCTGAGGTTCTCCATATATTCCAGATTGACTTCCCCGAACTTGTTCAGGGATGCCGCAAGTGCTTCCTGCGGAGTATCCGCATGGGTCATTTCATTGGCGTTGAATGATACGGGGACGGAGAATATATCCGCTTTCTGTATCTTCCCGTTAACGGAGCGTTCCAATGAAAGCATTTCCCTTCCTCCGGCATCCATCAGCAGGAATTTGGCGTTATCCTTTCCGTTCAGTTCTCTGAACATGCGGTAAAAACGGTCGTATTGCCTGCCCAGTTCCTCCCGGAGTTCCGGTTGCTCCGTTTCCGTTTCGGCTTCCGTATTGTAGAGATTGTGGTAGGCTTCACGAAGCGGGATATAGTAGGCGGCCCGGTATTGCTGGGTGACTGTCAGTTTGAGGGGATGGAATTGCACATCGGGAGTACCCACCCCCCGTAAGTACCCGTATTGTTCACCCGACTTTACGATGGAACCATTCTTGTATTCGGGACGTATCTCCCCGGTAAACGGGCGTGGCTCCATTTCTTTCTTCCGCTCTTCTTCAAATTTTTGTCTGCGTTCCAGCCATCTTGCTTCCGCTTCCGCCCGTTCTTCGGTCATGCTTTCCGGCACGGCGGCTTCATCATACATATTCTCTTGCGAGAACAGATTGAACATTTCCGGTTCATCCCCTTTCTTTTTGCGGGATGCCGAAGGTGCCCGGCTTGGGGAAGGTCTGCTTTCCACTACTTGCACCTCCGCTTCCCCTTCATCCGCATAGGCGGCAAACAGGTTGAGCATGGGTTCATAGGGTTGTGCGGGACTTTCCTCCTGCACCTCTTGCCGATGGTTCTCAATTACTATTTCCAATGGTGTCTCAAATTCCGGTTCAATGCCGGTAGAAACGGTTGGTCGGGATAGATTGTTGTCATAGAGTTCCCGGTCAAGATGATCTTCCACATCTTGCGCCAGCAACTGTTTGAGATGTCCGGCAATGGCCTCAATTCCGCCTTCATGGATAAAGTTCATGGCCGGTTGTCCGTACATGTTTTTACCCATAGATACGGCTGTATGGACAATATGGTCTAAGCCGGCATAACTGTTGTTGATATTGATGCTGCCGGATATAAGACGAGTCTCGATAAAGTTCCGTTCTTTTTCGGTCAGTTCCGCTTTCCGGGTATTCTTCTGCAAGACGATCAGGTCACTGCTCACTTCCGTACCCGCATCAACAAACAGGTTATCCGGCAGACGGATGGCAGAAACAAGCTTGGCATGGTTCATCAGCCATTCCCTGACGGGACGGTTCTGTGGTGAGTCCATGACACCCGAAGTCGTGATATAGGCCAGTATCCCGCCTTCGTGCAACGTATCCATACCTTTAAGAAAGAAATAGTTGTGTACGGCTGCAAGTGAGGATTTACGCACAGAGTCCTCGCTCCGGTCAAAGTCCCGGTCATAAACTCTGGTATTTCCAAACGGGATATTGGAAGAAACCATATCGAAGTAACTGTTATAATAGGGTTGTATGGACTGGAAGCCGTCTATGGTCACTTTGCTTTCCGGATAAAGGGATGAGAGAATTTTTCCCGTGAGCTTGTCTTTCTCGAAACAATGAATTTCGGGAACATCTTTCAACCGGCTGATAAACATGCCCGTTCCGGCGGAAGGGTCAAGAAAACGTCCCGGATGGCTTTCCGGTACCTGC
This sequence comes from Parabacteroides sp. ASF519, assembly GCF_000364265.2. Classification (NCBI taxonomy): domain Bacteria; kingdom Pseudomonadati; phylum Bacteroidota; class Bacteroidia; order Bacteroidales; family Tannerellaceae; genus Parabacteroides; species Parabacteroides sp. ASF519. Next base: position 2,193,034 of record NZ_AQFV02000006.1, read on the forward strand.
AATGATTCCTGCATGGCCGCTACCAGCGGCTCCGGTGTGTAAAAGGCTGTAAGTGCGGATTTTTTCAGGCTTTGGACGTATGCCTTGTATTCTGTCTCGTCTTTGGAATACTCACGCAACAGTTCATGCAGCAGTCGGACTTGGGGAAACAGTTCCCTGTCCGTCGTTCATTTTTCTATGTCCGTGTCCTTTTCCGCCGGATTGAGGATACATTTCAATCCTCCAAAACCGGAGTAGCCGTTCAATACCCTGCGCCCTTCTTCCGTGAGACAAAACTCCGGGCGCATGAACATAAATTCAAGTGCGGCTATATTGTCCGCTAAATGTTGTCGTTTGTTATATGCCATATTGCTCTATATAATATTGGATGAAACCTGTCAGTTCAATGGTAAGGGTACGGTAAGACGGGGAATCCTCAAACCGGTCGTCTATGGGATATTTATTAAATACGACTTCTGCGGGCGATAGCATTTTCAAACAGAAATCGGCCCGTTTTTCAGGGGGGACTTCCGGAAACCATTCCGATACGACTTCAAAAACAGTATCAAATCCGGAAAAGCGCAGGTTGCGGTAAAGAACTGCGTCCGACTGTTCCAACGCTTGTGTGACAGACAGTCCGTTGCGTATGGAACATTCATAGGCATCTGCCGCTTCGTCGGCCCTTGACCTGATAAATTCCCTATCCCCGGACATGTGGGGATGGCTTTCCTTTAAATAAAGAAGGAGAGTTGTCTCAAAATAGGACAATTCTCCGGTTGCGGTATTTTTATCTTGTATAGTCATTTGCTATTACTTTAAAATGTTAACTGGATATTCAAACATATACCCGGTTGCCATGAAAGAAAACCGGGTATATATCTGCCAAAAATATGAATAATCTGTCTGTTACATGACTGAAAGGCTCTTTTTTGACGGGGCCTTTACAGATGCCACATGACGGGGTGCCTGCTGTTTTACTTCCTTTTTCTTGTCGTTCTTCTTTCCTTCAACAGTAGGTTTGTATTCACGGGCGTTGCGTCCTATCAGCAGTTGGTTGCTCTTGTTGCTGAAACGTACATCATCGGAAAATACCCTGCCTTTATAGCGCATATTCTCAACGAATACCATTTCATGGTTCTGGAGCATCTTCTTCTGTTCAGGTGTGATTTTGGCACCCATGATAGTGTCGTTGACTTTGAGTTGTTCGCCAGATTGCTTGAATGCGATGTCCATTATTCTCGGATCGACGAAAGCGACACCGGAAAGCAGTGTATCATTTTTGCGCTGTATGTCGTTGATAGGAAGCTGTCCGCCTGACGCGAGGATTTGCTTCTGTTTGTCATCCAGCCTTTTTCCGTAGATATAATCGGGTATCTTGATGGCATCCACCGGCATGGTAATGATACGGTTGCTCGGTTCATGGAAAGATACATAACAGTTGCAGACCGTTCCCGTATGGGTATCCTTCATCTCCTTGACTGCCCCCAAAGTTCCGGTGTCTTTAAGCGACTGCTTTTCCTCGTCGGTGAATACTCCTTTATAGGCAGGCAGGTCATACTGCGGTTTGTCGAGTCTGCTTAGAGTTTTCAGTTGTACCTTGCCGTCCTCTCCTTTGACACAAAGGAAACAGGCTTCCCCCATATCCTTCTTTTCACCGTTCACTTCCTTGCTGATGGGGAAAGCCATCGAGGTAATCCTTCCTTTCAGCATCTCACCCATGCAATGGTTGTCAAACAGCAGTTGCTTGTCAACTCCCAGTGCGGCGAGTTCTTTCCACGGAAGCTGGTGTTCATCGAACTTATACCGACGGGCAAGTTTGGCGATGCGACCTTCATCGTTGAGTTCGCTGTTCTCCACTAGTTTTTTACCTTCCGCTCCGGGGTCTTCCCCTTTTCGGATCTGGACTACGGCATTCAGTGTCTTTTCCAAAAAGACGAGAGGTACAAGGAAAAAACTGAAGCTTGTGGGATTTTCATACTGGTTCTTGAAATTTGTGAAGAATAGTTCCAGCGGTGATGTCCGGTCAAGTTTGAGGAAACTGTTACTGTTCTTCTTGTCAGGTGGCACGATTTCAAGACTGCCGTCCTGCTCGTTCATTTTGGAAACGACTGCGGTCTTGTTGGTTCGCTTGTCAAGGATGGCCATTACATGCTCGTCCTGGCTCTGTTCTTGTTGTTCTTGCTTTTTCTTAGCCATAAAATCAATAATTTAAGTGATACAATAATTAATCAATACCGGGTAAACTTTAGCCCATCGGTGCGAATGTAGATTATTAATTAATAGGATATAATGATTTTATAAATAGGGAGAATGAATGGCTTGAAATGGCGTAAAATGGCGTACATAAAAAGGACGACTATGGTACCATACAACCCCCTTTTTATACATTATGGAGATTAATATATTTGTAATTCTCCACTATAATAAAAGAGTCTTATTCACAGCAGTTCTTGACTGCTTGTAAATTGTTTAAAAAGAATGCGACAAATTGACAGTATAGTCTGACAGAAATAGTTCTATTATACATATCTGCTTCACTATTCTAATGATTTTCAGACATCTTAATGACTTGGCATTAAAATTGCAAATGTATAATATAATATGTTAAACCATTATTAAAGATTATACATGGCAGAACTCAAAAAATTTAAAATACTTTGTATTGACGGTGGAGGTATTAAGGGGCTCTATTCGGCTCAACTATTAGCAAAATTTGAAGATGTGTTCAGAACAAATTTATCTGATCATTTTGATCTTATATGCGGTACTTCTACTGGCGGTATCATTGCATTAGGTGCCTCTCTTAAGATACCAATGTCAAAGGTAGTCGGATTTTACGAACAAAAAGGTAGTCAGATTTTTACTCAATGGATAAAATGGGGTGGTATAGGTAAATGTCTATTATCTATATGGCAAGCTTTATTTTTCAATAAATATGCGAGTGGTCCACTACGTAAAGCATTGGAAGAAGTATTTGGGGCTAGAACTTTGGGTGAGAGCCATAATCTTTTATGTATCCCTGCTTACAATATCACGACGGGAAATCCTAGAATATTTAAGAAAGACTACGACACGCTTGATCAAGATGACCAAAAAAGTTATGTTGATGTTGCTTTAGCTACATCTGCTGCACCAACATATTTTCCTGTAAAAGAGATTAATAATATGTGCTATGTAGATGGAGGACTATTTGCAAATAATCCTATACTGGTAGGTCTAACCGAATATTTCTGTAAATGGGCGCATACAGGAATATTTGATGGCGTGGAAATTCTTTCAATAAGCAGTTGTGAAAAAAATAATGGTGAAAGTCCTAAATTCAAACATCGTTCATTTTTGAGATGGAAGGATACATTATTTGATTCCTATTCAAATGGTCAAAGTAAATGCGTTGATTTTTTTCTGCAACAACTGAAGAAAAGTGGTATGCTTAATTGTACTTTGGATATAGTAAGAGTCGTCAACTCACCACTTTCTGGAGAACAAGAAAAGTTAGTTCAACTTGATAATGCCAGTAGAAAATCAATGAAATTACTAAAAGCAATCGCGCTGCATACAGCAGTTAACTATAAAGAAAAAGCAGAAGTACGTAAATTTTTTGAGGAAAGTAAAACTATAAATCCAAACGAATATGGCAAATAATCATGAACAATTTATTGCATTCAACAAAACGATCAATTCAAACAAAAGAGCTACGTTGAAAAAGAACCGTGACGCATTACGCGAGAGAATAAAAAATTATTTTAGTAGAGAATATCCAGATGAAATTCAACCAAAATTTCATTGGCAAGGGTCTTATGCTATGCATACTATTCTTAATCCACTAAAAGATGAAAACAATTTGGGGGTTTATGACCTTGATGATGGTGTTTATTTTATTGGAAAATCAGAAGATGAACGTCATAGTGTACAATGGTATCATGATCGTATATATGAAGCGGTAGATGGCCATACATCTATTAAACCAGATGATAATAAACCATGTATTACAGTAAATTACGGAGACGGGCATCACATTGACCTTCCTATCTATTTTATGGTGGAAGGTGATAAGCATCCACTATTAGCACATAAGACGAAGTCATGGTTGGATACTGACCCCCGTGAATTACTTAATTGGTTTAATGGTCGGGATGAACATCCACAATTACGTCGTATTGTACGCTATTTGAAAGCTTGGTGCGAGTATATTAGATTTAAAAAAGAGATAAAGATGCCTACAGGATGTAGTCTAACAATGCTCGCTGTTAAAAATTTCAAGAGTAATGAACGCGATGATATTGCCATGAAGAATATTCTTGTAGCCATACATAATAGTCTTTCTTCTAAATTTGAGTGTCTTCGTCCTACATTTCCCAAAAATGAAGATTTATTTGAAGAATATTCAGAAACGCGTAAGAATAACTTTATGCAAGAACTTAAATCATTTCGTGGAGATGCTGAACGTGCTATTGAAAGCAAAAATCCACATGAAGCTTGCATGAAGTGGCAGAAGCATTTTGGTGATAGATTTTCTTGTAGCACGGCAAAAGATGAGGATGAAGACGCACAGACAAAGTCATTTTCAGGAACAATAAACACTAATAGTCGCTTTGCATAATTTGACTGATATATTGATTTCATGCTTCGACAAGCTTTATAAAATAGAGGATGTAAAGCGTGTTGATGATATTCCTGCTATTCGTATAGATTACTATGCTGAGCAGTGGGAGATTGTAACCGAAGTTGAGATAAACGGTAAATCCGAAACAATAGAATTATACTTTGGATTTTGTAAATCATTTCCTTATACTTTGCCTGACGTATATTTTCCAAGCAAACAATTTGGATATTTGCCGCATATAGATAGCCTCAGTGGTAAACTATGTCTGATAGATGATGGAGCTAGCTATTCTATAGACAATCCTTACGAACTTATACGTTATTGTTTAAAACGCTCGAAAATATTAATAAAGGAGGGTGTAGATAGTAAGAATATTGAAGATTTCAGTATCGAGATAAATAGTTATTGGCTACGGGCGTATGATGGAGAACCAAAGGTGTCAAAGCACTGGTTAATTTATGGTGGTTTTCCTACCGAGACTTGTGTGCTTAAAGCTTTACTTTATAGACAGGCTGTTTTAGGAGGTAAGAAAGGTAAAACTAGAATTAAGGGGTTATTACTTCCTCAGAATAATGAAGAGATAAACATCGAACGCTATTTAAAGAATAATAACAATGTAGAGACAATAGACGTATTGTTTGTTAAAAATGTCAATATACCGATTAAGGCTCCATATTCTCTTACATTTCAAAGACTTTTGGATATTATTTCATCTACAGAGGATCGCAAAGCCATTAAGCAATATATTAATGCCAATACAGGTGGAATCATAGTCTTTCAATTATCAGAAGCTTCTATCGGAGGAATCTGGATAGGGAAAGTAAACTGTTTCAAGAAGGGATTTCGTAAAAATGTACTTACTGTATATGATATACTCCTACGCTTTGAAAGAAAGAATCAATTACAACAACGGTTATATGGTGATTTATATTCTTCACACCGTATAGCCATGCGTACGGCAGGAATAGAAATGACTGAGCAAAAATTTGTTATAGCTGGACTTGGTAGCATAGGATCTAATTTGGTATATTTTCTTAATGGTTGGAACAACGCAAGTTTTACATTGATAGATAACGACAGATTTAGAACCGAGAATATAGGGCGTCACTTGCTTGGATTTCAATATATTAACCAGAGCAAAGTAGAAGCAGTAGCTGACTATTTACGCTCTATTCGTCCAGAAAAGGAAGTAGAAACATATATTGATGATTTTCAAAATGTTTTCGAGAATTATTATGAAAAGTTAAATACATGTTCCGCACTTTTTCTTTGTACAGGTGATGCAATGACAGAAAAGTTTGTTGTCGATGCCTTACACAGTGATAATATGAAGCAACCAACATTTATTCTTTGGCTCGAACCTTTTGGTATCGCAGGACATCTGGTATATATCAATCCTATGCAAATGCCAAAGAACTTTGTACTTTATAAAGACAAGGGCAGTATGCTCTACAAATATAATTTGCTTGCACCTATAGAATATGAAATAAATGCTGACCGTTTTACCAAAAAGGATGCCGGTTGCAATGGAGAATATGCTCTTTATTCGGGTAATGATGTAACCTTAATGTTGTCTGCATTTTACCCATATATCAATAAACTTATACAACAACCAGAACAATCAAAATGTTATAGATGGGTAGGAAACATAAAATTAGCACAAGAAAAAGGTTTCAAACTGACAATCGAAACTTCATCTACTATAATAGGCCATGTAGAAGAGTTGCCCCTATGAATCTAGTAGATTATACAATTGAAGTTACAACTGAGGTCGTGGAAACATTGCAGTCAATGCGTCAGATATCAGGTAATGAGAATGGTGGTATATTGTTGGGGTCAGAAATAGGAGAACAGCATTATCGCATCAACCGTGTATCGGAACCTTGTATGTTAATAGATCGTTCTTCTAAATATGGCTGTATACGTGATGCTAAAAAAGCGAATGAAATAATTAAACGTGAGTATGAATCTTCCAATCACAAAAGAGTATATTTTGGAGAATGGCACACTCATCCAGAAAATAAACCTATTCCATCAAACGTAGATATAACATCAATTTGTGATGTGTTTTTTAAATCAAGAATTGTAATTGATGGTGTTTTCCTTGCTATTGTAGGTCTTAAGTCAATCTATTGGGGATTTTATGATGGAGTTAATATGCACAAGATTGAACCAACAATTATATAAGAATTGTCATATAGTTAGTATTTGAAAACTTATAACAAAAAAACGACCAGTAAATAATATGATTTAAAGAAAAAGAGCATGAGACAATCAAATAGATAGACCATGCTTTTATTTAACGTGAGTTCGATATAACTTAAAACAGCGGTAAACAATTGAATACCATTCAAAAACAGGTTTTCAAACAGTGCGTGACCGATATATCCTTTGTCGGCACAAAGCTTCCCTTTGATATTCTTCAGGAAATTCCATTGTTTCAATGGTTCTCTGTCATCCATATTTGCAGGAGTGAACATAAAATTCAGAATTTCTCCCTTGTCATTGATTATCAGATGGAGTTTGAATCCGAAAAGCCACCCCATAGAGCACTTTCCATGCGTAGCCAATCCTTCAAAAGTCTTGTGTATTAGTATCCGTTGGTTACGGCATACACGAAGCGGGGTTGACTCTGCGAAGCTAATACTAGTACATGTACCCAATAACACTTGCTTGATGAAGATGGTCAGTGGCAACAGGATTTTTTTTCCAATTCCACTAAACGGTTGTACGATACACGGTGGGGGAAAAGATGTGTCAAATGTTTGCTCTCATATTCCTTGTAATAATGCTTGAAGCATCTGAATCCTCCCGAATGAAACAGGATAAGGATAACCATTATTTCAGCATCATTCATACAGTTCGGTTTATTCCGATGCTTATAAGTCTTGTCTTCAACCATATATTTTTTCTGCTGCACCGCAAATTCCTTGCAAAAATCATCTGCCATACAATAAATCTCAGTAACTTTAGCCTTTGAGAACATAGTGGTAATCGTTTTAATGTTATAATTGAACACTATAAATTTAATATTTTTATCGCTATATTATTAATAATCAAGAGAATAATTTTAATTCTATATCGAACTCACGTTAATTAGGAATAAAAATGAAGACGAAATCAAGTGATAGTGATTGGACCAAATTATCTGTATTATGTATAATTATAGCAGGTATTCTTTTATTATTTAGTAGTATCGCTCCAATACTATTTACAAATAGTTCCTCGCGCTGGGATTTTTCAGATACAGGACAAATTGGGGATACGATTGGGGGTATTATGAATCCTTTCATAGCTATTGGTGGTGTTATTATGACATTTCTTGCCTTTTATATGCAAATACGAGCTAATAAACTTCAACGCGAACAATTCCAAAAAACACTTAATAAAAACAATATCGACGAAAAAATTGACTGTTTTTATAAATTAAATCTACTAAAATTAGACATTGAGCACATAGAAAAAGACATTGAATCGCGTGTTTCAAGCATCAAGGAATTTATTCAGAAAGAAGAAGAAAATCCATTTAGAATGAATTTACTAAAGCGTGCTTTATTAAAACATTATGATAGGACAATGAGTGTTGACAGATTATCTATATACAAAGGATTTAAAATCTTTCTAAGCCATGATGAGGAATGGATAAGGAAGTTCAGTAATCTGTATAATATTTTAGATTATTTACCCGAGGCATTTAAAAAGATATATGATATAGTTGACTATCATACTAGAGATATAAGTGAGGATAAACTTATCATAAGAAATGAGCTCATAAAGTTTGAAGAAGAATGTGTTAGAGTGATTAATAGAAATACTTTAGAAAAAAATAATATTCAAAGTAATAAATTCTTAGTTTCAGTATTACAAACATACAGAAAACAAATTAAATCAACTGCCGAAGCCAATATGGAAACGGATTTTCTTAATATTATTAATATTCTTGAAACATTCAACAAGAACGTGAAAAAATATTATGAAGAGATTGGCTATTATGCTGAGCTGGAAAATCTCTCTTATATTGCATCAAATATATTAATTAAGATGAATTATATTAGACAAAAAACTAATCAAACTACTTCTGAATTAAAATCGTTTTTAAATGGCATCATTGGCGAAAAAAAAGATTCTACAAATAATAAATTAAAAGAGGTTTCTGAGTTGATAAATAGTTCGCTGGAAAAGACTACGGTAGATGAAATTCAAAATGAGTACAATCAAGTTTTTGCTAATTAGACGTTTAAAACTGACATAGAGGTATAAACTGATTTCATTTTATTACACTAGATATAAACAAAAAATAACCTATGGGAATCTTCGAAACATTGGTGCTTCCAATACTTCTTTCGGTAGCTGCAAATAAAATTTCCAATTTCTTTGCACCGAACATCCAGAAAAAAATAAGAAAGGCATACGAAGCTGCTCTAAATAAATGGAGCGTAAATAAAGATGTAATCCGGAGTAGAAGCTATTTATTATCTTCTGATTTTGGGAAAGTAGCGAATGATTTAAAGTTAATCCCACAAGACTTAAACAGAGAAGATCAGCAATTACTTGAGTATTTTAAAACAGAGCTTGCATCAGACGCTGATTTACTTACTTTACTGAATAGTATACAACAGGAAGAGGTGCTTAGAGTAACTCAACTGGATCATATTACTCTGAATAGTACCCATGAAAATACTACTATAGCAATTAAAGAATTGCAAGAAATAAAAAAAAGAATAATCCCAAAAGAAAAAAGTAAATACCTTCCGTTCAATTACTTTATAAAAAACAAGAAACAACCCCACTATTATATACTGCGATGCGTAAAGTTATATACCGAGACCCCGAACGAAATGGAACAAACTACAATTGGGAATACAATAGTAGAGGTAATTGAACAAACAGATAGTCTTCGAATGGTATTGCTTGGAGGTGCTGGATTAGGAAAAACAACTGAACTTCAGCAAGTAGCATGGGAAATATCCAAAAGAAAGAAATTTCCGATCTTTCTTTCACTTAACAACTATACATCAAGAGAAACGAATATTGAAAAATATATCAATCCTCGGTGGAATGAAATTCCACCTCAGCAGCTTGTAATATTGATGGATGGATTCGATGAAATTGAACCAGGAAGTACAATGCAGGCAGTACGTGACATTCAGTCTTTTGCTGAACAAAACCCATCCATAAAAATAATTGTATCATCACGAACCAACTTCTACAACAAGACATCCGGAGAAGAAGAGGGAAGTACCTTACGAGACTTCTCTCCATACCTACTCGAATCACTTACACAGGAAGACTACAAAAAATACATAACAGAAAACTTTACTTTTGATTATGATTGCTTTTATAAGGAAGTTACCCAAAATAGGCTATTGCCCCTATTGGAAAATCCTTTTTTTCTTATTGCACTTGCCGAAATATATGCGGAGGAAGGCAAGCTTGATAAAAACAAGAGCTTAATAATAGGCCAACTAATAGAAAAAAGGCTTAACAATGATATTGCACATTATAAAGATGCAGTCAAAGATATTGCAGACAATAAAGATCATATCTTCAAAACACTAAAGGAAATAGCAACCTGCATGGTTGTTGCCGGGCTTCGTAGCATTACCGGCAAAGAACTTTTATTTCTTGCCCGCAATCAAAATAACGTAAACCTGATAAAGCGCGCTACGTTATTTATAAAATCTAACCAAAGAGGTTACTGGCAGTTTGAGCACTCCTATTTTCAGGAATACCTTGCAGCTCAATATTTTGCTGACTTAAGCATCGATGAGATAAAAAAAATGATGACTGGCAGTGGTTCTGGACATGTAATGCCTACTTGGCAAAACACCCTCACACTTCTTTTATCTTTGCTAAAATCTACAGATTCACTTTTCAGTGATCTTATTGATTGGCTTGTAAACACAGATCCCGTAGCCCTACTTGGAATAGAGCCTGAACGATTGTCCGAAGATTTGCGAGAACAGATATTCAGAGATATTTTCAATTATTACAAAGGCAAGTTGATATGGCTTGACAATACGCGGATAAACTATGAAGACTATGCATCATTTGGTAGTATACCTGCTTGCATTGATTTTATCGTTGATGAAGTTTTAAACTCGGCAAATGAACTTATAGTCCGTATGAATGCAGTTTACGTCATGCAAAGAATGGATTTCTCCAACTATGTAAACGCTCGTAAAGTTTTGGAGCAACTAATTTCTATTGTAGAAGATCAAGATGTATCACCCAATTTTATAAGTAATGTAATTGATATTATTACAGAAACAAACTTACACATTCTTCAACGAGACATTGACCATCTTTTCGATATCTTAAAACACCGTGGTAACGAGTATATCCGCACCTCACTATACAGATTTCTACTACAAAAAAAACAAGCAGAAAGACATATTGATTACTTTCTAGAAGGAATACTCATTTTAAAAAATAAGAAGCTCAATTCGGACCGTTCAAGAATCAACTTGCTTGGCGAAAGTCAAAACATAACAACAGCCTTATTACAATGTAGATCAGGAGAAGCTATTTGCAAAGTCATTGAATGGTTAATAGGGAATAGAGAATTGTTACATGAATACCATATCAAAGAGTGGTTCAGCAGTATAATTGACAATGCAATAGTAGCATACCCAACACATAAAGACATATATCAATATATGTTTAGGTTGATATCTTCAATTTATATAAGCGAACACAAAATTCTCGACAAAATATTATCGTTTTTTCAAGCCACATCGACTACCGAAGAACTAATAGATATCCTATTGAATAATTATGCCGATGACCACAACTATATATGGATTTATATTCTTTCCCGAATACTATCACCGGACAACTATCAAATAATTATAGAAGCTTATATCGCAAAAAAACTAACTGATGATGATTTAAAAGGTTTGTGTAGGAATATATATAATAACAAGCAAAGGCTTAATTTACGCAAAGAAATTAGAAAACAAACAGGACTTAAAATAATTTTCCCGCGTAATCTTGATTGGAATAAACATAATCAGGAAAAGATACAGGCTGGATTCGACATTTTGTTTGATGTCGAAAGATTTAAAAAAGAATGTGAAGAATTTGTATCAAGATACTCACCACTCACACAAAATAAATATAATGGTATCAGAAGAAAAAGGATAATGAAAGGTAAAGGCGAAGATGTTGCCAATCGTTCTGTCATGAGTTTAATCGAAAATATTCTTTATCATGATGATAAGATTAAACTTACTCCTCAGTTGGTCAGATCTTATATCCATGATTGGAATCTCATATCCGAAATTTATGAAATCCTAAAAAATGACTCCGAAAAAAAAATAAAGATAACTCACGAACAACTCAGCCATATTCAGTCTTGGTTCATGGAGTATATTAACAAAGTCGATTTTACTCAAGTCGTAAAAAAAGGGGAAGGGAATCAATTTTCAATTAATACGTACTCTGTTTTGTTATTCTATTTCAAAAAAAGATTTGAGTTTGACTGTGACGAAAATATAATACTTGATATGACTCTATGCTCAGGTACACAAATCGGCGAACTCCCAACACTTGAGTACTTATATACATTATGCAATAATGAACGTTTTGAACAGCGTGTAATCGAAAACGTTCTTGACAATAAAATACCTGTTGATTTTATATATGAAGAACATTTGAAATTTATATTTGAACACAAACTTGCAGCAGCCTATTCCCATATCCTCACCCGGCTTACCGATAAACCAGGCAACAGTTTCCTTCAATCCCGGATCGTAAGATTGTATTTCCAAGCAGAACTACCTTTATACGACATTAAAAAATTATGGGCCAATCTTAATATCAGCTTAAAACTGGAAGTAGCGGAAGAACTGTATCAGAAGGAAGAATTCTCCTTTTTAAGAAGTAATCTTCCATCACTATACATACATGCTAATAAGGAGCAGCAAAAATCAATAAATAAATTGCTAATTAAGTGTAAAGATATCTTTGGGCTTCAAAACAGTTTAGACTGGATTAAGCTCCATAAAGAAAGTCCTTTTGATGACATCAGTGGTATATGGTTTAACTTCGAAGACATATCTGTACTACCATTCTTAATACAAATATTAGAATACGGTTACGATAAATCCATTAGCCAAAGCCCTTTTATGCATAGGATGGAAAGATTTGCTATAGATGGCTTGAAATATCTGGCACTCGCAAAAAAAGAAAATTTTCCAATAGTAATTGAAGCTATTGAAGGCTTTATAATCAAAAACAAGGGTAAATTTGAAAATGTAGAATTTCTAAACAGCTATCTTGAAAGTATAAAAATGGAATATGATAAAAAGTATTATTACTCTCATTCACTGGAAGTGATTAGAAAAATGTTATTTATGTAGGGTTCACTGAATAATCCGTTTCACTTAAAATTGTTCAAAAGCATGGCTATTTTTAAGGAAATAATATGAATAACGGTATTTGTGTGGAAAATCAGTGCGATAAATTATACCAATATTCAATTTTTTGCTTGTAGTGATTGTTTGTTAACATGAGAAATTAGATATTCAGTGTTAAAATCACCACATCTTAAGCTTTATATCTCTGAATATCAATAAGTAACAATTATTTAGTGAACCCTATGTAATAGTTAGCTTAATTTTCACTATTACCCAACAGATGTTTGAGTTCCGGGTCATTCTCTATACGAATTAGTTCATTCTCCACCAATTCGACAATATCCTGCTTGATTTGCCGGTAATTTGCCCGTATCTGCTCTTCCATCGTATCATTGCCGTTCTCGTCCAGAAAGCTGCTGATTTCGGGAATAGGCTGATAAGCCGCCGTCTCTTTCTGTACCACTTCATTATCCACTACTATCTGCGCATGGAAAATTTTTTGCTCTATTGTCTCGCCGAAATTATCTGCTACTGCACCGACAAACATTCCTTGCGAAAGTGTACTGATTTTGCTGGCAGGTATCAGGCTGTCCAGTTGGGTGCTGATGGAAGTGGACGTATCGTTACGGTTGATGCTCATGGATTCCCGCTTTTGAAGAATTTTCCCGAACCTTTCCGACAGTGTTTTGGCGGTTTCACCTACCACTTGACCGCTGAAAACATTACCAACAGTTGACATGATTACGGCGGCCTCCTTGTCTCCGTAATCGCGCTTTAACTGGCTGAAGTCCTGAAAGCCCAACACAACCGCCACTTTATTACTTCGTGCCGTGGCAATCAGATTATCCAAACCTTTAAAGAAAATTGTGGGTAACTCGTCGATAATCACACAGCTTTTAAGCTGTTTCTTCTTATTTATCAGTTTAACGATTCTCGAATTATAGAGTCCCAACGCTGCCCCATAGATGGAAATTCTATCGGGATTGTTGCCCACACATAACACTTTCGGTTCCTTCGGATTGTTAATATCCAGCGTAAAGTCACTGCCGGACATGACCCAGTAGAGTTGGGGACTTATCAGTCTGGACAACGGGATTTTAGCGGATGCTATCTGGCCCATCAACTGTTCGGCAGCTCCCCCTTTCCATGCGTCAACGAACGGACTCAAATAATTCTCCAAATCAGGATAGCTTGTCAGAATGGTGAATACGTCTTCATACCTTTTATTAAGCAATTCAATGGCATGTGGGAACGTGCAATACTTGCCGTTTTCATACAATTTCAAAAACCATATAATGGCAGTGAACAGGACGATTGGAGATTCCACAAAGAAGTCTCCCTGCTTCTGCACCCAGCTTTTATTGAGATTAAGCATGATTGTGTAACTCGATTCGTAAGCATCGGAAATATCCGTCATCAGTTCCGGTGCCAACGGGTTACAACGGTGGCTTTTTCTCGGATTATCAAAGTTTATTACATAAAATTTAGGCGGAACCTTGTAACGGTGCCGATACTTAATCAGATGGTTATAGGCGATAATGGATAAATCATCAAACTTGAAGTCATATATGTAAAGTGCATAGGCTTTCTCGATAGTCTGTTTAATGAATTGATTGACAATCGCATAGGATTTCCCGCTGCCGGGAGTTCCAAGTATCATTGTCGCACGAAAAATATTTACTAAGTTAATGAATCCATTATGCATTTTTCCCTTAAACCAGAATTTCGTGCGCAGGTTAACGGAATATTCATTTTCCATTAATTTGGTCTCTTGCAAAAAAGACTCGTTCTCCGTATTGAAAACGTCTTCAAGCAGATTGTTTTTGAGCAAACGGCTTATCCATAAACCGGACGCCAGCAGACAGAAGAAACCTCCGGTCAGTGTCGTGGTATAAAGCACGGCACAGACACCGGATGAAGCATTGACGGACAGCAGCCACCAGTTGAAGAAAAACAACAGGGTGCCTGATATGGCCGCAATGATAATCCGCCTTCATGTGATTTCATGTTTCTTCACTCCTTTGTTGCCCATGCAGGACAGACCGAGGAAAAGGACACAAAACAGCTTTGTGTAAAGCAAGGATGAAAACAGTCCGGTGGTACGTTGGAAATTGGATAGTATCTTATTTACTATATCGAGTGTTCAGCCCATCTCGTAAAGCCAGCTGTAACAAAACCAATAAATGTGTATCGCCAAAAATAAAAAACTGATGGCCCGCATAAAGTCCGTGACTTTGGCAAGACCTCTTAAATCATCTTCATTCTGCATAATTGTAACTATTAAAATTAAACTTAAACTTCTTGTTTTATACCTTATTATATATTATAGCTTGCGCCTGCGCTTCTTCTTTTTCTTGCGCCCATAGCGGAAGGCCAGATCAATGTACTCGTGCGTATGGTCATCTTCCATAAGTACGGAGAAAATGTCAACGGCACCGAGTGCGGATGTATCAATCAAGCTGCCGGAAGATTCACTTTGATGATGACTTTGATTTTCCAGCTGCCGGTATTCTGCCCCTTCCTGCTTTTCTTCCGCTTGCGTGTCCCTTTCCTGCTGGGACGCTTCCTGCTCCGGCACCGGTATCAACCTTTTCCGGTCTGCATCCGGGTTGTTGAACAGTTCGTTGAACACATTGGCCGTAAAGGGCTTGTCCAGACGTGAACCGTTAAATACCGCCCGGCCCGCATGGTCTATAAAGGTAATGCCGTAAAAACGTCCATCGGGATTGATACGGTAAATAACTTCTATATCCGCCTCTTTCAGCCTGCGTGCAAAGTCCTCCTTCGTGCTTATGCCCTGCATAGTTTTGACGACTTCCTTGCGTGTCCTTTCGGAGAGATTATCTCTCTTTACCTTTTCAACGGATGCGGCAAATTTCTTTTGCAGTGCTTCATAACCGAATGCCTTACCGAATTTACTGGACTTGAAAGGTGTACCTGCCTGCTGACCGCTGTCGTCCAGCGCTCCGTACATGATGCCGTGGTATTCTTTCCCGTTCACGCTTCCCCGGACTTCATAAACCGTCACGTTGTACAGTTCCAGCAGGGTGTTGTATTCGGCAAGGGAATGAAAATTGTAACATTCCAACAAGGTGCGAGCCGTATGCTTCACCTGCGCTTTCACGTCACCTTTCGGATAGTCCACTTTTTGCGGGCTTGCTGGTTCCTGCTTTTCCTGCCCTGCGAGTGTGGGATGAAGATTGTATTTCACTTCCATTTCACGGCAGATATTCTGTGCCCGGATACCTTCCCGGTTATGGTCTATTTTCCCGCCTTTTTCATCCACCCGTACCGAAACGATGTGCATGTGCTTTCGGTCTATGTCTTCGTGCAACCAGACAATATAAGGCTGGTTCCCGTACCCGAACTTTTCCATGAACACCTGTGCCAGTACGGTCATCTGCTCTTCCGAAAGAATGTCTTTCGGGGAAGGATTCAATGAGATGTGGATAACCGGTTTCTTGACGTGCGAGTTCAGTGCGATGTAAGGTTCAAAAGCCTGTACGCAGTTTTCAATCGGCACATTGCCGGATGTATCCACGGCAATTTTTGGATGTCACAATACCTTTGCCGTACCGTCGTCCACCTTTATCTTATTGTAGGCAATCACTCCATAGAATGAACTGCCCGATGTGATATTCGGCACCATGACGTTATTCCTTTTTAGTGAGATACTCCTTTTCGTACCGCTTTGTCAGTTCGATTATCTGTTTGCACAGTTCCTCCAACTTACGTGTTTCCTCCGCCAGTTTATAAAGGAATGCAAGTGATTTCTTCTCCCCGTAAATGGTGTGAATAGTCTTCACACACTGGTTGTAGTTGTTTCCGATACGGCGGAACTGCTGATAGAAAGCGGTTAGCTGTGCATAATATTCCTGCGCTTCCTTATCAATCTTTACGACCTTGAACTCTCAACCGAAGATACGGGCGAAGATAAATTCGGCCTTGTTCTTTATGCCAGACTGCTCGAACATGGAGATAAACTTTTCGTCTTCCTCGTCATTGAGACAGAGGTAATAGCGGTGTGTGCGCGGGTCGGCCAGCACCTTACGCCCTGCGGCGTTACGGATTCTTGTTTCATCTTTCATAACATGAAAATTTTAAAAGGTTCGACTTGGGAGAACCTTTGCCCCCGAAAAACCTTTCGGGCGAGACTTTCAGCGGTTGGAAATATTTTCAACCGCTGAAAGTACACCTCGCTATATGCTGACGCATATTAAAATCCGGCTGGGCCGGATTAAAGGTCTGAAGGGTTTGTTTTACGTTCTCTTTTCGAGAACGGGCTGCGCTCTCCCGGCGACAAAGGTAGATAGTTTTTTCTGTCCGTGCATCATGGCGTATCACGCCAACACCCGCCAATGAATGACTTTGGAACCGGGGGTACTTCATGACTGCTCTTTTTGAGGTTTATTTGTAGCCGGATAGTTATTTAGCCACTTATCTGGATAGATAAAAAGATGGTTATCAAGATAACTATGCGGACGGTTTTCTATCCGAATAGCTTTTTGTCTGGATAGCCATTTGATTAAATAAGTTTTCAGATAAGCGTTCATAAGGTTATCTATCCGCTTATATGTCTATAGATATATAAAGATGTATAGACAAGCAAGTGGATATTCGGATAAAAGGACAGGCAAATAGACTATTAGCTAAATACTTAGATAAACAACCGGATAGCTATGTGGCTACATAGCTGAATAGATAAATAGCTATATAATTGGATAGCTATGTAAGTATGTAGCTAAATAGACAAATAGCTTCATAGCTAAGTAGCTATATAGCTATAAAGCTAAACTGATAATGAAATGAATGAACGGATAAGTGGATAGGCGTCTATCCGCTAAACTATCAATAAATCAAATTATTCACTTAAATTAGGTAACAATGGAAAAGAGAAAGAAAACATTATTCGTTTCGTTCGCTACCCAGAAAGGGGGCGTGGGTAAATCAACATTCACCATTTATGCGGCATCGTGACTGCATTATGTGAAAGGACTGAATGTAGCTGTGGTGGATTGTGACTATCCGCAGCACTCAATCATCAAACAGAAAAAACGGGATATGGAAGTGGTAAAGACTGTTCCCGTTTATCAGAGTCTGCTTGTTGAACAGTCGGAACGGCTGGACAAGAGGGCTTATCCGGTTATCGGCAGTAACCCGGCAGACTGCATGGCGGACTGAAGGGCATTTGAAGACAAAACGGATACGCATTATGACGTGGTGCTGTTCGATCTGCCCGGAACTATGGGTAGCGACGGGGTTATCGCCGCAATCAGTGCGCTCGATTATCTGTTCGTACCGATAAAGGCAGACCGTCTCGTGCTGGAAAGCACGCTGAACTTTGCTACTACCATTAATGACCGCCTGATAAAGACCGGCTTGTCTTCTCTGAAAAGGCTGTGTCTGTTCTGGAACATGGTGGATCGAAGAGAACGCACTACATTGTATGACATCTACCAGCAGGGGTTCTCCCTGTTAGGGCTGGACTGCCTCCAAACACGTATTCCCGTGCGCAGTAACTTCACTAAAGACTTGTCTTCTACGGGCGGCCCCGTTTACCGGAGTACGCTGTTCGCTCCCGATGCGGCATTCACCAGAGAGTGCGGCTTTGATATGTTCATGGATGAAATCATGGGAATACTTAAAAACGAATAGTCATGGCAAAGAAAACAGGCGGACAAAATTCGGTGGACGAAGCATATCTGCGCAGTCTGATGGCAGGGGGGCCTTCGGAGCCTCCTTCATCTCCGGCTCCTTCCATTACCGGAGAGAGTGGCGGAAATAGAGCAACCGCTTTATCCGATGAAAAAGGAAAAGCGGATAACAATGTGAATGGAACAGTAAGGGATATTTCCGGTGCGGATGATACCGACTGTTTGGAATTGGTTACGGATAAACCGTCACCGAAAACGATTCGCACCGCATTGGCCGACTTTATCCGTAAGTTCCTCACACCTTATAAATGCGAAGGCAGACAGGGGGTATATATAGACAAGGAACTGCACCAGAAAATATCCGTTATTGTAGGGATTGCCGGTAAACGGCAGTTGACGGTAGGCAACTATATAGATAATGTATTGAAAGAGCATTTCGAAAAACATGCGGATGAGGTGAAGACCTATCTCCAAAAGAGTTATAACAAAATATTTTAGGTTATGGATATACAATCAGGTTACTATGAAGCCGGAATAGTTCTGTTCTGGTTGCTGTTCGCCTATCTGTTCATGGACAAGTTCCTGTTCAGGGGCGGACTCGGCGAGATATGTTTCGGGAAGATGCGCCGTCGGATGGCAAAAGCGCTGCGGGGCATTGCCGGGTGGTTCGATCCGGTAAAGGAGGAACAGAAAAAAAGATGCAGGCGTACGAAAGGGAAAACAGAAAAGAAAGAGGTTCCGGTGGTATCGGAGTCTGAAAAGAGGAATATCCCGGTCGTAAAAACGGAAATGAAGGATA
This sequence comes from Parabacteroides sp. ASF519, assembly GCF_000364265.2. Taxonomy (NCBI): domain Bacteria; kingdom Pseudomonadati; phylum Bacteroidota; class Bacteroidia; order Bacteroidales; family Tannerellaceae; genus Parabacteroides; species Parabacteroides sp. ASF519. Next base: position 2,212,429 of record NZ_AQFV02000006.1, read on the forward strand.
AAGAAAGGGCAGAAGCCAAGAAAAAAGCAGAAGACAAAAATACGGTAAAGCTACCCCCAAAAGAGCTTGAGACGAACAATCTTGTCGTTACAAGAAGCTACGGGACACGCCAACAGCCGCCAATAAACGCCACCGGTTCCGGGGCTATTGCAGGTAAGGAAAATGCCTCTACTTTTGCTGACAGAAACGAGGAAACAGCGCCACCAAAGGCAGCACAAGTTCCGCCGGAACGCATTCCGGAACTGTTCCGGGACAAGCGCGTGGAAGAGTGGCGGGCTTCTCCGGATGAGAGTTCCGGCAAGCGGGATGGCGATAGCGGACAGGTTGAAAACGGTGACGAAGTGGATACCGACGAGTTGAACGAGGAACTGGAAGATTTGAACTGTGTCCGTGAAGAGTATTCGGGCGAAGCAACCGGCATAGGACCGGAAGAGATTGACCTGATTATCGACCTCTGCAACGGCAAGGATATTCCGACAGACAAACGATTGTCCCTTTTAAGGGCGATCCATCATATCAAGGATACGCAGATTGAACGCTCGATACTGGAAAGCATAAATGGCAGCGACAGCCGTATCAGCAAATTTCTGGATGAAGCCGAACAAATGAGTGAGGCTGCTCCGGACAGTGACTAACCAATTAAAAAAGGAGGTAACAATGACAAGAGGTTATTTTGATACGGGTTGACAGCCCGTATCACTTTAAAGAGAGAGATTCGCTATGGTAGTAATGACAAAACAACAAAACCATGTATATGACTTATTTCGATTCGGGTTGATAAATGGATGTTTCCGCCTGATAAGGGAACACTCCAATCAAAAAGAGACAATACTTTGGTAACTTACTTATAAAACAGAATGGCAATGACAAAAGGCTATTATGATTCGGGATGACAGGCCGTTCATGGCATTCACCCGGTAGGGCAACAAGAACTATTCACCATTAAATTTTATCCGTATGAATATAGGACTGGTAGATGTGGACGGACATAACTTCCCCAATTTTGCATTGATGCGCCTTTCGGCTTACAACAAGGCAAAAGGTTGTCAAGTAGAATGAGCGGAACCGGCGAGGCGTTATGACAAGGTGCTGGCAAGTAAGGTGTTCACCTTCACACCAGACTATGATTACCGGCTACTGGATGCAAAGGAAGTGATAAAGGGCGGAACCGGGTATGATATTCCGGGCAGGCTTCCCGAAACTGTGGAAAACAGCCGGATGATGGACTATTCCATTTACCCCGAATACCCTTTTTCACTCCAGTTTTTTTCAAGAGGCTGCATCCGCAAATGCCCTTTCTGCCTCGTCCGTGAGAAAGAAGGATACATTCAGGCCGTAGAGCCGGTGGAACTGAACCCGAAAGGGAAATGGATTGAGGTGCTGGACAATAATTTCTTTGCCAACCCGCAGTGAAGGTCAGCGGTGGATTATCTGATGAAAGAGGGCAACCCGTGAAACTGCACGGTGTGGACGTGAGGATTATGGACGAGGAACAGGCCTGGCATCTGAACAGACTGAAGATGAAGCAGAACATCCATATTGCGTGGGACTTGCCGCAGCTTGATTTGACAGAACGCCTGAAAGAGATGGTAAAATACGTGAAACCCTACAAGATAACCTGCTACGTACTGATAGGATTCAATTCGACTGTTGAGCAGGACTTGTTCCGGTTGAACGTACTTAGGGAATTGGGAATCACTCCCTTTGTAATTCCTTTCCGGGATTATGGAAATGAACGGACACCTACCCGTTACGAGCGTGACCTTGCCCGGTGGGCGAACCGGATGTGGCTGTTCAAATCCTCTTCCTTTGAAGACTATACACCCCGCAAGGGATTCAAATGTGGGGAATATCTGAAATAAACCGATAAAGACAGTAAAGACAATGAGAACAAACGGCTATTACGATTCGGGATGATTCGCATCCCGCTTTCAAGAGAGAATTGACAAGAATGTTTCACCACCAAATCATGTAACAATGCAAATGGCATATTATGACTCCGGCTGATTTCCGGCCGGAACTTACCCCCTGAATCAATAAACCATAAGCGGCTGCGGGCTGCCTTATGGGGATAGTGAAAGGGGGTGGTCCGTGGCTTTTTAATCACCTAAAAAATCACGGAGATAAATGAAAAAGAAAAGATTGATTATGATGCTTGCCGCCGTTGCGGCGGCAAGTGCGGCAATGGCGCAAGGAAACGGACAAGCCGGTATTACCGAAGCGACACAACTCGTGACCGGATATTTCGATCCCGGCACAAAACTGATTTATGCAATCGGTGCTGTAATAGGCCTCGTAGGTGGAATCAAGGTATATCAGAAGTTCAGTTCGGGCGACCCCGACACGAGTAAAACCGCCAGTTCGTGGTTCGGAGCCTGTATCTTTCTGATAGTCGCCGCCACCATTCTGAGGTCGTTCTTCCTCTAAAAACATAAAAAAGACAATAACTTATGGCTGATTTTGAAATAAATAAAGGGGTGGGCCGTGAAGTTGAGTTCAAGGGGCTTCGGGCACAATACCTGTTTATTTTCGCCGCCGGCCTGCTTGCCGTATTCGTGATGTTCGTCATCATGTATATGGCGGGCGTCGGACAGTGAATCTGCATCGGTTTCGGGGTATCGGCGGCTACGATACTGGTATGGCTGACCTTTACGCTGAACCGTAAATACGGTAGCCACGGGCTGATGAAGCTGTTCGCGGCCCGGCAACATCCCCGGAGAATCCTCTCACGAAAACGTATCACACGTCTGATCAACAAACAACAATCGTAAATTATGAGAAGTATATTAAAAGCATCCACACTGGAAAGCAAGTTTCCCATCATGGCGGTGGAACACGGCTGCATCGTCAGCAAGGACGCCGACATCACGGTCCCTTTCCGGGTCACACTGCCGGAAGTGTTTTCGGTATCATCCGCAGAATATGAGGCGATGCACGCCACATGAGCGAAGGCAATCAAGGTGTTGCCGAACTATTCAATCCTGCACAAACAGGATATTTTCATCACGGAGAAATACGAGCCGGACATCCGCCGGGACGAACTCAGCTTTCTCTCCCGCAGTTTTGAACGCCACTTCAACGAACGTCCCTACCTGCACCACACCTGCTACCTGTTCCTCACCAAGACCACCAAAGAGCGCTCCCGGCAGCAAAGCAACTGGAACACGCTCTGCCGTGGTTTTCTGGTGCCGAAGGAAATCAGGGACAAGGAAACGGTGGAGCGATTCATGGAAGCGGTGGGACAGTTTGAAAGTATCGTTAACGACAGCGGACTTATCAGGCTGGAACGGCTGACCACGGAAGAGATTACAGGAACGGAAAACGAACCGGGCATTATCGAACGGTACCTTACACTCTCGGCAGACGGAACGACCATGTTGCAGGACATGCAATTGAATCCGGACGAAATGCGTATCGGAGATAAGCGGCTCTGCCTGCACACGCTCTCCGACCTCGACTATCTGCCGGGAAAAGTGAGGACGGATGGACGGTACGAACGCCTCTCGACAGACCGCTCGGAGTGCCGTTTGAGCTATGCCGCCCCCGTGGGCGTGATGCTGCCCTGCGACCATATCTACAATCAGTGGATATTCATAGACGACAGTAACGAAAACCTTTCCCGTTTCGAGAAGATGGCGAAGAACATGCAGTCGCTTTCACGGTACAGCCGCAGCAACCAGATCAACAAGGAGTGGCTGGATGAATACCTGAATGAGGCGCACAGCAACGGACTGCAATCCGTGCGCTGCCATTGCAACATCATCGCATGGGCGGAAAACGGGGACGAACTCCGCAGGGTGAAGAATGACGTGGGAAGTGGACTGGCATTGATGGAATGTACCCCGCACCACAACACGACCGACCTTCCGGCTCTCTATTGGGCCGGCATACCGGGTAACGAGGCTGACTTCCCTGCGGAAGAGACGTTCTACACATTCACCGGGCAGGCACTCTGTTTCTTCACGGCTGAAACCTGTTACCGGAACTCGCTCTCTCCCTTCGGCATTCGCATGGTGGACAGGCTGACGGGAAAGCCCGTCTTTCTCGACATCTCGGACTTGCCCATGAAAAAAGGGATAGTAACGAACCGTAACAAATTTATCCTCGGCCCCAGCGGCAGCGGAAAGAGCTTCTTTACTAACCACCTTGTGAGACAGTACTGGGAACAAGGGACGCATATCCTGCTGGTGGACACCGGAAATTCATACAAGGGCCTCTGTGACCTGATTCATCAGAAGACCGGAGGGGATGACGGGATTTATTTTACATACAAGGAAAATGACCCGATTTCTTTCAATCCGTTTTTCACCGAGGATTACCAGTATGACATCGAGAAGCGGGACAGCATCAAGACATTGATACTCACCCTGTGGAAAAGGGAGGACGAACCGCCCCGCCGCTCGGAAGAGGTGGCGCTCTCGAACGCAGTCAGCCTGTATATCGAAAAGATAAAGAAGAACCGGAAGATAAAGCCAAACTTCAACTCGTTCTATGACTTTGTAAGGAAGGACTACCGCAAAGTGCTGGCGGACAAGAACGTACGGGAGAAGGACTTTGATGTGGACGGTTTTCTGAACGTGCTGGAACCTTATTATAAGAACGGTGAATACGGGTATCTGCTGAACTCGGATAAGGAACTGGATTTACTGAACAAACGGTTTATCGTATTCGAGTTGGATGTTGTGAAAGATAATCCTATCCTCTTTCCGGTTGTCACCATCATTATCATGGAAACGTTCATTAATAAAATGAGACGTTTGCAGGGTATCCGCAAGATGATACTGATTGAGGAAGCATGAAAGGCAATCGCCAAGGAAGGGATGGCATCCTACATAAAGTATCTCTTTAAAACGGTTAGAAAGTTTTACGGAGAGGCGGTTGTAGTCACGCAAGAAGTCGATGATATTATCTCTTCCCCCGTTGTGAAAGAGACGATTATCAACAACAGCGATTGCAAAATACTGCTCGACCAGCGGAAGTATCAGAACAAGTTCGACCAGATACAGAATCTGCTCGGCCTGACGGACAAGGAACGCAGCCAGATACTTTCGATCAATCTTGCCAATGCAGCGAACCGCCTTTATAAAGAGGTCTGGATAGGGCTTGGCGGCACGCAGAGCGCGGTATATGCGACAGAAGTTTCGGGCGAGGAATATTTGGTGCGCCCGTAAAGGGAATTTGACGAATGTCGCTTTGGCAAGCGACTGGGCAAGTGTTTAAAATGCCCATTAACAACCGCTAACCGGAGGGGAAAACCCCACAAGGGAACATAGCACGTTGGTAAAGCCATAAGTCAGCCAACTGTCAGGCTGCGACCGAATGGCAAGTTAAAATGATAGATATGAGGATAAAGCCTGCATTGGTTGAACGATAGTCCGAGCAGTCGTATCCTTGGGCAATGACGGAAGACAGTTGAATAATTCTTCGGAATTATACCGTTATGTTGCGGTACTACACTGATGACACGTAGCAGGAGTAGCATAAACTTACCGCAAGGCAACTACCATAAGTAGTAAAGGACGAAAGTCGTATCCGACAATCTATCGAGCCAAATAGTCGTCAAATTTCTAAACGGGGATTGCCTAAACCGGAAAGCCAGTTGTAGGGCTATGGGGTCTGCCCCTGAATATCCGGCATGGCAACGGAGCTTCCATAGTAGTCTGAGCAGGGTAACGCCCTGTACATGGCGAAGGGGAGCAGCTAATTAAGTTTAACAATTTAAAGGAAGATGTGAGAGACATGAGAAATCCAGAAAATGTGTTGAACAGTCTGAGTAAACACAGCGGTAACTTGAACTATAAGTTTGAGCGGCTGTATAGAGTGCTGTTTAACGAGGAAATGTTTTATGTAGCCTATCAGAATATTTACAGCAAGACAGGCAACATGACGGCAGGAGCCGATGGTAAAACCATTGACGGAATGAGTATTGACCGAGTTGAACAACTGATTGGCAGTCTTAAAAATGAGACTTATCAGCCTAATCCGTCCAAAAGGACGTACATACCTAAGAAAAACGGGAAAAAACGTCCGCTTGGCATACCCTCTTTTGATGATAAGCTGGTACAGGAAGTAGTCAGAATGATACTTGAAGCAATCTATGAAGGTAGTTTTGAACATACTTCACATGGGTTTCGTCCCAAACGAAGTTGTCATACTGCTCTTATAGATATACAAAAGACATTCACTGCCGTGAAATGGTTTATTGAAGGCGATATTAAAGGATTCTTCGACAATATCAATCATGACGTACTGATTAATATTCTTCGGGAACGTATCGCCGACGAGAGATTTTTGCGGCTTATCAGAAAATTCCTGAATGCCGGATATGTGGAAGACTGGGTATTTCATAGAACGTACAGTGGAACTCCGCAAGGCGGGATTATCAGCCCAATACTGGCTAACATCTACCTTGACAAGTTCGACAAGTACATCAAGGAATACATCAATCGGTTCAATAAAGGGGTAACAAGAAAAGGCGACGCTCGATACAAGCTCTACGAACAGCGAAGATACCGACTGGCAAAGAAACTAAAGAATGAGAAAGATGTAAAGGTAAGGAAACAGATGACCGCCGAAATTAAGCGGCTACGAGAAGAACGGAACAACTATCCGGCACGTAATGAAATGGACAGCAGTATCAAACGGTTAAAATACGTGAGATACGCAGATGACTTTCTGATTGGAATTACCGGTAATCTTGAAGACTGCAAAACAGTAAAAGAGGATATTAAGAATTATTTGAATGAAGCTCTTAAACTGGAACTGTCAGACGAAAAGACACTGATAACCAATGCGCAGAAACCAGCGAAATTTCTCGGATATGACGTATTTATACGTAGGTGTAACGATTTACGTAAGGATAAGTACGGTAAAACGGTTCGTGCATTCGGACACAAGCCTGTATTGTACCTGAATTTTGAAACGATGCGGAAGAAACTCTTTGATTATAAAGCCGCAAGAATCGCGGTCGTCAATGGCAAAGAGGTTTGGAAATCCATCGTCAGAACGTACATGCTGAACTTGGATGACTTGGAAATAGTCAGTCAGTTCAATGCCGAAATCCGAGGGTTCTATAATTACTACTCAATAGCCAATAACAGCTATGTCATCAATTCTTTCTATCACATTATGTCATACAGCATGTATAAGGTATTTGCGAACAAATACAAATCATCTGTAAAGAAAATACTTCTGAAATATAAAAAGAACAAGGTTTTCCAAGTGGCATATGAAAATAGCAAGGGTAAGACACTTTACCAATCATTTTATCATGATGGTTTCAAACGCAAAAAGGTTGCAGGGAATATTTACTGTGACACTATTCCACGGACAGTTTCCATAACAGGTGGACGTAACAGCCTTATGGAAAGGCTGAAGCTCCAAGTTTGCGAATTATGCGGTGCTACCGATAAACTCGAAATGCATCACGTTCGCAAACTTAAAGACCTGAAAGGTAAATCCGACTGGGAAAAGAAAATGATAGCTCGAAGACGAAAAACTTTGGCTGTCTGCTCAAAGTGTCATGCAAAAATAGACCCCGACCGAAGAATCAGACTGAATTAATTAGTGGAGAGCCGGATACAGGGAGACTTGTAAGTCCGGTTCGGAGGCGAGTACTCGGAAACCTACCATAGAAATATGACAAGGCGCTGGGTGCTTAGCCTACTGCTACACCACCGAAGAAACTGAGAAACTGGAACTTACCCGCCTTACGGAAAAGCTGGGCGGAAACATCGAGTTAGCTATCAAACAACTTGCCGAAAGCAAGCGGCAGGAAAACAAGTAACCATATTAATCCATAGACAACAATGAGTAAGAAAGATTTATTAAGCCAATGCAGGGAAGCACTCGGAGATACGACCCTGACCAATCTGGATCTGCTGAACCTGATCGGGGAAATGAAGAAGGAACTGGAACACGACCGCATCTGCGGTCACTGAATGAACAAGGAAGGCGGCTCCACGCTGACAATTCGTAAATCCAACCACGTGACGGACGGATTCAAGGGATACAAGGCCACGCTGTTCGCCGGAGAAATGAGTTATACCGAAATCAATATCCCACTTCGGAAAGGGGACGACCTTTTCCTGCACGGGAACAAGGATGCGGGATGTATCGGGTATTTCAGCGGAAGCGAGGTATTACTGTTCGGCTGTTACGGGCTGTTTGCCCGTGATGACGACAGCCGGTATTTACTTACTAAAGAAAGGAGATAGACGCATGAAAAAGAGAATGATAATTTTATTCATGGCAATGCTTTCCCTTTCGGCGACAAGTAAAGCACAATGGGCAGTGATAGACCCTACGAACCTTGCTCAAGGCATCGTGAACTCGGCCAATGAAATTGTGCAGACCTCCACAACGGCACAGAACATGTGAAGTAACTTTCAGGAGACTGTAAAGATTTACCAGCAGGGAGTGCGACACGTATAGTTGCATAAATGATTGTTTAACAAGCGGCTAACCGTCGGGAACGGTAAGCCAAAGTTTAAACCCACTGTTCCGTCAGTGGTAGCCTACGGGCACGTGCATCACGAGTAATTGTTTTGTACGAAGCTGCTCCGGACAAAGTAACCCACCCGAAAGGGGAAGCCGAAGCCGTAAGGTGGACGCAACGACCGCCAGCATCAGGAGGTTAGGGAGCGAGGCTGAGTGATATGGCTAACGAGAGTGAACTGTTTTTGACGCATCGTAAGGTATGAAACGAGCTAAAGATGCTATAAGGCTTGAACCAAAATGGTAAGCAGCCGGATAACCCCGAACCTTGTGGGGCTACACGGACACTAGAGCTGCCGGTGTATAGACAGAGCCTAAGTCATTCGAAAGTCATTTATGTAAAACGTGGTAAGCCCGTATTTCTCCTATCATTCGATAGGTAAGTGAGCCGCAAGGCAAGCCGAACGGGATGCGGGTATAGGATTGCGGAGAAAGCGAATGCCATTCTGTAATGGGATGGATAGAGGTTTAAACGTCACCTCACGGGAAACCGGGCAGACTTCCGCGTTAGGTAACTCTTTACAAGAAACTTGTTGAACTATAAAAAAGGAGGAAAGCAAATGAACGAGATTAGAACATCGTGTGCGCCTACTGACCAAACAATCAGCAATTGGGAAAGTATCGACTGGAACAAATGCGAGTTAGAGGTTAGAAAGCTGCAAGCACGTATTGTAAAGGCTCAGAAGGAAGGTCGCTACGGCAAGGTGAAAGCCCTGCAATGGCTACTGACCCACTCGTTCGCGGCTAAAGCATTAGCCGTAAAACGGGTGACTTCCAACAAAGGGAAGAACACATCGGGAGTAGATAAGGTTTTATGGTCTACTCCCATCGCTAAGGCGAACGCTATCACAGAGTTGAAAAGGCGGGACTACAATCCCATGCCTTTGAAACGGGTAAACATTCGTAAGAGTAACGGGAAATTGCGCCCGTTAGGAATACCTACAATGAAAGACAGAGCGATGCAGGCATTGTACCTTATGGCATTAGACCCCGTTGCCGAAACCACAGCGGACAACCATTCATACGGTTTCCGTAGGGAAAGATGCACGGGCGACGCCATACATCAGTGCTACATCAACCTGTCCAAAGAGTCATCCCCGCAGTGGATTTTAGAGGGCGACATCAAAGGATGCTTCGACCACATCAACCACGAATGGTTGCTGAACAATATCCCGATGGATAAAGTGATGCTCCGTAAGTGGCTGAAAAGCGGTTTTATTTTCAATAAACAGCTTTTCCCCACCGAGGAAGGTACTCCGCAGGGCGGTATTATCTCGCCGACGCTTGCGAATATGGCACTTGACGGTCTGCAAACAATGCTTGAAGCAAAGTTTCACAGGGTTGATTTGTACAGCCCTAAGAGATCATACTATCCGAAAGTGCATCTTATACGGTATGCCGATGATTTTATAATCACCAGTATAAGTAAGGAGATGCTCGAACAGGAAATCATGCCGATGGTCAAAGAGTTTCTTCAGGCACGGGGGCTTACCCTATCAGAAGAAAAGACGAAGATTACTCACATCGACGAAGGTTTTGATTTTCTTGGATTCAACATTAGGAAGTATAAAGGCAAGTTTCTAATTACGCCGTCAAAGGAGAGCCAAAAGAAATTTCAGCGGAAGATTAACGAGATTGTCAATTCTCACAAAACTATCCCGCAGGAATCGCTTATTAGGCTTCTTAATCCGGTCATTACCGGATGGGCGAATTATTACCAACACGTGGTATCGGGCAAAGTGTTCCAAAAAATGGACTTCCATATCTACCAGAAACTTTTGCAATGGTCGCTCCGACGACATCCAGCGAAAGGGAAATGGTGGGTAGCAGAGAGGTATTTCCATAAACACAGGGGCAGGTCTTGGGTTTTCGCCGCACCTTTCGACAAGGACGGTAGGCAAGAACTGTACCCGATTAAGTGGCTGACGGATACTAAAATTACCCGCTATGCAAAGCTTAAATGTGATGCAAACCCCTACGACCCAGATTGGACAGAGTATTTTGAAAAACGGGAAACCCGTCTGATGCTCCAGTCTGCAAAAGGTAGGAATACGATAGTCCGTATTTGGAAACGCCAACAGCGAAAATGTCCCTACTGTGGGGAACCCATTACCCGGAATACTCCTTGGCGGGTATCCGAAAAAGTGGTTCACGGTAAAACCGAGCGAATGCTCGTGCATAGCTACTGCGGTAGAAATAATGTTCAACCTTTTAATAACGAAGAATATGAGCCGGTTTCATAACAGAAATTTTGAGTTGCTTGAGCCGTATGATGCGAAAGTATCATGTACGGTTCTTAGGGGGGAAAGGGGTAGCAATACCCCCGACCTACCCGACAAGGCCTACTACGACGCTTTGAAATCCGTACACGACCTCGTAAAAGGGGCACGCAAGGTACAACAGACTATCCTGCTCGTAGGTGACATCAGCGATATTTACGTGACCAATTTCAATACGATGATGGGCGACCCGAATTTTACCGTGGAAGAACTCTCGGCCATTGCTTTCGGGTATAACCGGCTGCTTGAAGAAAGCAGTAACCTGCTGCTGGACTTGAAGGAAGTGACCACGGCAACCGGACTCTCGATGACCGACAAGGAACGGCTGGACATCATTAACCGGATATACGGCGAAGTGCTGGAATACAAGAACCTGACATGGTACTACACCCGCAAGAATATCGGCATATCGTACCTGCGCAGCAAGAAGAAGGGGGATTCCCAGCGGGTGCTTGCCCTGTACGGGACACACGACCAGCGTTACTGGTAATCATTCATCCTTAAAAAACAGATAGACTATGGTATTACTATCAATAGACTGGACGAACCTGCATGAGTTGTTGCGTTCGCTTTACGATGAAATGATGCCGCTGTGCGAGGATATGGCCAGTGTGGCGAAGGGAGTGGCCGGTATCGGTGCCCTGTTCTACGTGGCCTACCGGGTATGGCAGTCCCTTTCAAGGGCGGAAGAGATAGACGTGTTCCCACTTTTCAGACCATTTGTGCTGGGCCTTTGCATCATGTTCTTCCCCACTATGGTATTGGGGACAATCAACGGGATTCTTTCCCCCGTATGCAGTGCCACTTCCTCGTTGGTTGAACAGCAGACTTTCGACATGAAGAAGTATCAGGAAGAGAAAGACGAACTGGAACGGGAAGCGATGCTGCGTGACCCGGCAAAGGCTTTCCTTGTGAGTGATGAGGAATTTGACAAGAAAATAGACGAGCTTGGCTGGTCGCTGGGAGACATGGATACGATGATAAACATGTACGGGCAGAAGGCGGTGTATGACATGGGGGAAAAGGTGCGGCAATGGTTCCGCGAACTGTTGGAACTGTTCTTTCAGGCGGCATCGCTACTGATAGACACGCTGAGGACTTTCTTTCTGATCGTGCTGTCGATACTGGGGCCTATCTCCTTTGCGCTGGCCGTCTATGACGGATTCCAGAGTACGCTCACCACATGGCTGTCACGCTATATCTGTATTTATCTATGGCTGCCCGTCGGTGACTTGTTCGGGGCTATCCTCTCGCGCATACAGGTTCTGATGTTGCAGCAGGACATCAAACAGATGCAGGACCCGACATTCATACCGGACGCATCGAACAGCGTTTATTGTATATTCATGATTATAGGTATCATCGGTTATTTCTGCGTGCCCACGGTGGCCTCGTGGATTATCCAGGCAGGCGGTGCCGGAGCTTACGGCCAGAAAGCGAACAGTGCCGGAAAGATGGCTGGTAACGGTGCGGCGGCAGTCGGTGGGGCAGTCGGCGGATCGGTAGCTGGGCGTATCAAGAAAATGTTCTAAACGTATCACTAAAAAAAATAGAATAAAGACATGGAGTTCAAATCATTAAAAAACATCGAGACATCGTTCCGGCAGCTACGGCTGTTCGGAATGGTATTCCTAGGAGTATGCGCACTGGTAACGGTCTTCGCCACCTGAAAGGCATACGAGTTTGCAGAAGCGCAGCGGCAGAAAATCTATGTACTGGACAGCGGAAAATCGCTGATGCTGGCACTCTCGCAGGACGTGCAGCAGAACCGCCCCGTGGAAGCGAGGGAACATATCAGACGTTTCCACGAACTGTTTTTCACCCTATCACCGGACAAGAGCGCCATTGAAAGCAATGTACAGCGTGCCCTTTACCTTTCGGATGAAAGCGCCATCGGTTACTACCGGAACTTGCAGGAGAAAGGCTACTTCAACCGGATGATCGCGGGAAACATCTCGCAGACCTTGACAGTGGACAGCATACAGGGAAACTTCAACAGTTATCCCTACGAGATGAAGACCTATAGCCGGCAGCACATCATCCGTTCGAGCAGCGTTACCGAAAGGTCGCTTGTCACCACCTGCCGTCTGAGGAATGTAACCCGGAGCGACAACAATCCGCAGGGCTTTCTGATAGAGAGTTTTACCATCATCGAAAACAGGGACATCGGACAGTATGAAAGATAACGGTATAAAAAAGGTCTTCCACTCGTTCAGAACGGAGAAAGACCGACATATAGCAAAACTCCGCAGACGGTGGCAGCGGTTGAGCTACCGGCAGCAAAGGATGATCATCCTTTACCTGCTCGGACTCTTCGCCGCCATCGACCTTGCCTACATCGTGGGCGGTTTCTGCGGGACAGACAAATTTCCGATTGAGGTGCAGCATCTCCAAAGGATTGCGCTTCCCCAAACGGACAGTATCCAACCATTAAAAAACAATGTATCCAATGACACAATCCGATAAGAAAGAAGAGAAAGAGAAGGATAAGGGAGCGCAGAAGACGGAACCTTCATCCGAAAAGGAGAAGAAGTTAAGCGGCAAGGCCGCCGAAAAACTGAAATTCTATGGCGTGGTGGCAGTCCTCTCCCTGCTTTGTGCCGGGTTCATCTGGTTTATCTTCAAACCGGACGCATCCGAAACAGTGGAAGGGACGGCAGGCATCAATACGACGATACCCGACGCTATCGCACCCGAAACGATGGCCGACAAACAGAAGGCTTACGAACTGGAAGAAATGAAGAAGCGCAGGCAGGAGAAAGTCAGAACCTTGCAGGATGTGGCCGGGGGCTACCTGATGCCGGACACAACGGACGGGCTGAAACCCGAAGAAGATGCACCGAAAGCGGATGCTATCCGGGAGTCCAGAGAGAAACAACGGCAGATTTCAAGGCAGATCACCTCGTTCTATCAGGAACCGAAGGAGAGTCCGAGGGTGAGCGAACTGGAACGGCAGGTGAAGGAGCTTAACGAAAAGCTGGAACGTGAACAGAAAGGACAAGACCCGCTGGAACTGATGGAAAAGTCGTATGAGATGGCGGCACGCTATTTCCCCGGACAGACGGGCGGACAGGTGAAAAACATACAGCCTGCGGGCGTTACGGGCGGTTCATCCGGCAATCCTGCCGCCATAGCCGCCGGACGTGCCACGGAGAATGTGGTTTCGTCACTGGCCGTACCTCCGGTCCCCGACACGATACCCCGCAATTACGGTTTTGCCACTGCCGTGGGCGGCGGACAGCTTGCCGGAGCCAATACGATACGTGCCTGCGTGGCCGAAGACCAGACGGTGACCACCGGAGCATGACTGAAGTTCCGACTGCTGGAACCGTTGCAAGTGGGCGGCGTGCTTGTACCTGCGAATACTCCTCTATACGGTATGGTGCGTATCGAGGGGCAGCGGATGGCAGTCACCGTGAACTCCATAGAGAGCGGTGGGAATATCCTGCCGGTGGAACTAACGGCTTACGATATGGACGGGCAGGCCGGACTTTTCGTTCCGAATACAGCGGAACGTACCGCCATGAAAGAAGCCGCCGCCAATATCGGGGGCAGTTTCGGAACAAGCATCTCGTTCGCACGCAGTGCCTCGCAACAACTCGTCATGGACGTGACAAGGGGCGTGCTTAGCGGCGGATCACAATATCTGGCCACAAAGATGCGTGAAGTGAAGGTGTCCGTGAAAGCGAATTATCAACTTTTATTAATATCCAAAAAGCAGTAATCAGATGAAGACAAGAATTATTTTATCAATAGCCATGCTTTTAACCGTATTGTCGGTAAAGGCGCAGGAACCGGTGGAAACAAAGATTTTCCCCACCAACCAGATTATCTCACCGCATAAGATTGAGGTGACTTTTCAGAAAACCGTACATATCCTTTTCCCTTCCGAAGTGAAATATGTGGATTTGGGCTCGTTCGACATCATAGCGGACAAGGCCACGGGAGCGGAAAATGTAGTACGCATCAAGGCGGCGGTGAAAGGTTTTGAAGGGGAAACGAACTTCTCCGTCATCACTGCCGACGGTTGTTTCTATTCTTTTAATGTGGTTTATAAGGACGAACCGGCGCAACTTTCCATTGAGATGGAAGACTGGCTCCGGGACAATCCCGAAGGCGGGATTGCGGGTGACCGCATGTTCGTGAAGCTGAAAGAACTGGGCGGGGAGACACCGCTGGTGGTGAACCGGATCATGTACACGCTGTATAAGAAAAACAAAAGGGACATCAGGCATATCGGTTGCAAGAAGTACGGCATACGGACACTGCTCAAAGGGCTTTATATCAACAATGACCTGCTGTACCTGCATACCTCTTTGCGCAATACCTCGGATATATCGTTCGACATTGACTATATCCGTTTCAAAGTGGTGGATAAGAAAGTAGCCAAGCGCACGGCCATGCAGGAGAACTTCATAGAACCTGTAAGGACATACAACCGCCTGATAACGGTGGACGGGAAAGCCACGGTACGCAATATATTCGTGCTGCCCAAGCTCACCCTGCCGGATGACAAACTGCTCGTGGTGGAGGTTTACGAAAAGGGCGGTGCCCGTCACCAGTCGTTCCGCATAGAGAACACAGACCTTGTGACGGCAAAACCAATCAGTGAACTGCATCTGAAATAATAACCTATCTATAATATAATGTATATGCAAAGAATACTATTCATACTGACAGTTGCCGTGTTGTCGCTCTTTGCGGGCGAAGCATACGCGCAGCGTGACCTGCCGGGACAGACGGGTGTACAGTTTACAACAGGGGGAGTCAATCATTTCCTTTCATGGAAGAGTGGCGGCGAACGCCACTACTTTACCTCGCTGGCCTTTACACGTACCAACCGTAACCGTACCTACTGGCTGTATGGTCTGGATTATCAGATAAAGGAGTACACCTACGAAAATAAGGTAATACCCAAAGCGCAGTTCACGGGGGAACTCGGCTATTTTATTCCCGTATTGTCGGACAAGGGCCGGAATACCTGTTTCCGTATCGGACTTTCCGTTTTGGGCGGCTTCGAGACGGTCAACTGGGGAACCTCCCTGCTTCCTGACGGGGCGGCAGTGACAAACGGGGACAGTTTTATTTATGGCGGAGGACTCACTGCGGCTTTCGATGTCTGGCTGACAGACCGGATCATCCTGCTGATGCAGGTGAAGGAAAGGGCACTGTTCGGAACGGATGCGGGGAATTTCCATACACAAATAGGTTTAGGCGTTCGCCTTATTATTAACTAACGAAAAGAGAAAGGAGAAACAGAAAAATGAAAAACGTATTATATATATGTATAGGCGCACTGTTTGCGGTGCTGGCCTTCAGTTCTTGTAACGACGGGATAGACATCCGGCAGGGTTATGATTTCAGCCTCTCGTCATGGTATCTGCAAAAACAGATTGCAACGGGTGAAACGGTGGAGATACGCTTTTATCTTGACCGTGAAGGGGACTATGAAAAGGCGGAGTATGAAATAGGTTACATTCAGATGGAAGGCAAGGGAGAGGTGTCCGACAGTGAAGGCATAAAACTGGTGAACCGGGAAGTGAGGTCGCTGGCAGAGGTGCCGGGACTGGATACGGAAAATCCGGTAAAGCAGGTATTCACTCTCTTTTACCGCTCGACAAGTGCCAAACGCTCGGAGCTGAAATTCTTTGTCCGGGACAATTTCGGGCAGGAAAGGGAAATGACTGTAACATTTGACACGGAAAGCGGTACGACGGAAGAATAGCCGTTACCAATACCTATAAGTGAGAACGGCGGGGCATCCCGCCGTTTTTCATTCCATAAATTTGACTGTATGGCAGTAATTTGATTGATTTACCCACCCGGTGATTCAAATTAACTTTTTATATTTACCAACCGTTTTAAATTTATAAGCACATGAAAACAACACTCCGTATATTCCGCATTTTATTCAAGCTGCTTCTGCTCTGTTACGTGACAGTGGTAAACATTATCCTTATATCGGCTTTTTATGTCCTGCTTCTTCTTATTGTGGAATGGGTAGCCCCTTCCTTCCTGCCGGGACTGTTTGCCGAATACTCCTTTGCGCATCATTTGGTCTATTCGATGCCTTTCTATCTTGTACTGCTTTATATCCTGTACAGCCTTTCACCGCTGAACGTATGGATCATGCGGATAAAGGAAGGTTATAAGCCGTTGGGCGGTGACGAACGGGCACGGCTGGAACGCCTGCTCGTAGAAATGGGGATGGAAAGAAAGCTGAATATCTACCGTAACAGGGATGCACGCATGAACGCCGTGACTTTCGGTTTCAATACTATCGGTCTGACGGACGGCATACTCCGGGCGGCTACGGATGAGGAACTCAAAGGGATAATCAGCCACGAAGTGGGGCATATCTCGCATTATGATTTCGTTTATCAGGTACTTCTGTTCTCGATGCAGTCGCTGGGCTACCGTTGTCTGTACGGACTGTTCCTTATTCCTGCACTGTTTTTCGGAATCATCGGCAACCTTGTGATTGCAGTGGTTCCGGCTGTCCGGTTCGCTGTGGTGGGGATGGCAAAGCTGTGGTGGAGTCTTTATAAACTGCTGCATCACACAATTTACGGCATCAGCCGGATGGCCGACGTGAATATCAACAAATATGCCGAATACCGTTGCGACACGTATGCCGTGCGTTATGGCTGCGGGGAAGGTCTGCTCTCGTTCCTGCGCCGGCTGGCGGTGGCGGAGACGGGCGGGCAGCGGCCTTCGTTTACCGAATATATCATGAGTACGCATCCGTCCACCGAAAAACGGATTGCACGGCTGGAAAAGTTGCTGTAATATGCGGCAAAGGATATATGCCTATATCATTTTACGGATATTGGTATAGGGAATGCCGGATGCACGTACCTGCCCGATTCCTTCGGAAAAGTCGTCATAATAACAGACGATATGACTGCCGGTAAGTACATTGCTGAAAATCTCTTTTTCCGGAAGCATTTCTTTATTGTCCGCCTGCTTCATCAGGTCGTCATACAAGGCACGATACACTTTGTCGGTATCTGCCGGAAAAGCCGTTTCCGGTATGATTGCCGAAAGGGTTATATCCGGACATTTGTCCGCTTCACGCAGCATGATTATCGTGTCCGCACCTAATAATCCGATATAGGAATGTAGATTGCAGGTAAATGTGCGGTAACCTTCATTGTAAAATGAAAGAATGATCCGGTAGAGTTCCATACGGATTTTATCTTCCCTGAATTGGTCGTATTTCGTTGTCTTTTCAATGGTACTGCCGGTAATGGCAACGCTCTTGTTGTACATCTTGCTATGATTTTTTGGTGGATACCTTGTCCGTAACTTCCTGCTATGTACCGAAAAAAGCACGGTACTTAACAAGTTTTACTCTCAGGTACGACCAAGCACCCATGCAGGAAACGAGTTAAGACCGTGCCATAAGCGTATGACAAGGACTTCGCCCGTTTATTCTCCTGCATTAAAATTGGTCGTTTCGAGAGTAGAATAAACAGCTAAAAGCTATAATATTATGTAATCATTCAACTTTTTTAGTCTTATAACTATCTTTTTTAAATTCAACTGCGCAAAAATAGAAAAAAGCCGGGCAACCGCATAGGGATTGCCCGACTTTTTTCGGATGGGATTTGCAGGTGTGGGGTGTGGCAGGTCAGTCCACGGGTTCGCCGCCATAACAAAGACGGCAGATGTCCTTATGGATTTCACGCATGATGTTCAGTTGCATCCGTTCACTGATATGGCGGTTGTCGGAACGCATGAACAAACGGTTCTCTATCAGGCTGCAAAATTTCGTGCCTTCTTTGCTTACCATACAGAAGATTTGATGTTCAAGGAAAAAATCCATATCGGTGGAATACTCCACATTCGGGGAAATTCTGATATATTTCATTGATTGATGTTTTTGAATGATAATTACGGTGGCGGTGTGGGTGGGGTCGCCCGGCCCTGCCCTCTGCTCTTTCGGGGGCGGGGAAAATATGTGCCGGATGATTGTTTCCGGCACATGACATAGTTATTCGCATACGAACAATTCATCTGCATTCTTTCCCGATAAACGGATAAGCCTATATTCAGACCTATCGTATAGCTTATCAAATTCATCCTGATATTTTGAACGGTATTCCCCTCTCTTAGTCATCAGTTGTTCGGGCAATTTCCCGTATTTATCTACAAGTTCCTTTTCTGCCAAAGAACACGCAAATTGTTTGATGGTATCAATGATTTCTTCTTTCTTCATCATGTTATAATCTTATAGTATTCATTCTAAATCGGGTTGAATATTGAAAGGTGAAAAACTTCACCTTTCAATACTGTAAATTCAAGCTGCCTCGTCATTATTGGGTAATGTGGGGGAAACATTCTGCTTTCCGTCCTTTTTGGCTGCCGCCTTTTCCGCTTTCTTCATCTCCTTTATCCTTTCGTCCAAACGTTCATGCCGTTTCTGATATTCTTCCTCGTGGGTGGCTTTGGCGAGTCCGTACTGGTCGGGGAAGTGCATGTTTGCGAAGTCCCGTAATAGTTTGGATGCGCTGTTGTCTCCGTAAGCGTCCTCGCAAAGAAAATGGTTGATGAAGTCCCGTCTGATAACTGTTTTCTGTGCATCTGTCAGCTTGGCTACAATTTTCATCCGCTGTTTTTCGTCCAATCGGATAGGCTGGTCTTTGATACCGCAAAGCGGATAATGCTTTCTTTGCAGCTTGGTCAGCATGATGAAATACATCATCCCATCCTCGTACTGTGTAAAAGGGCTTTCGGGGTAGTCGTTTTCACGGACTACTTTCTTTGTATCGGCTACAATCTTTTCAACGGAAAGTTGTTTGAAACGTTTGTCCCTTTCCTGCAATGTCTCAATGGTGACGGGGGCGGTTTCCTTCTTG
Organism: Parabacteroides sp. ASF519; assembly: GCF_000364265.2. Lineage (NCBI taxonomy): Bacteria > Pseudomonadati > Bacteroidota > Bacteroidia > Bacteroidales > Tannerellaceae > Parabacteroides > Parabacteroides sp. ASF519. The sequence goes on from NZ_AQFV02000006.1 coordinate 2,232,065, forward strand.
TTTATTTCTACATAGCAAAGTTCGGGTTCTGTCTGTCCCACCTTTACATAGGTCTTTATCCTGCCTTCCTCCTTCTTTCGGTTCAATTCTTCCACTTTTCGGGCGTATTCCTCGTTTTTCTGTTCAAAGGTCTGTACGGCTTGTTCGTACTCCTTCGGTTTGGAAAACTGTTCTTGTCTCGGTGCTTCGGGGGCTTTCGGAAAACTTTGTGCCGAAACGGTATAATTCAATTCTTTTATCTCATGCCCTTTCTTGTCGAGTTTCTGAAGTGCCGTTTCGTTCATGCCACCGTAATAGGGTCGGGCTATCACTAACTTCGGGTCGGATTTCAACAGCTTCTCTGTTTCCTTTGCTACAAATGCGGCATTTTTGGTTTCCAAACATTTGCGGTTGGTACAATGTCCGCACCCGTTATGCTCGGCAAAAAGGTTGTAGTTGGCTGCGTTGTGTACACACGCCTTACATTCTGTCTTGTCGAACTTGTATTGTTCAAGGTCGGTGGTATAGTATTCTTCAAAATACTTCTTGAACAGTTTCAGCGTATAGCCTGCCCAATTGTCCCTACTGTTCTCTTTGAGGTGTTTCTCGTAAACGTCCTTTTGGATATTAGGTTCATAGGTGCTTATCTCTTCGGCTACGCTGATAGTGATTGTTTCATTGTCCAACAGTTCACCGATAGGCTGATACAGTTCGTTCAGTTTCAGACGGGTATAGATATATTTCTCGCTTCGTCCGAAACGGCTGACAAGTGAATACATATCATACCTACCCTTTTCAAGCAAGCGTTTGAAGGCTTTCGCTTCTTCGGTGGGGCGTACCTGCTCACGCTGCAAATTTTCACTCAGTGACATATCTTCCGCTTCATCATCTGTTATATTATTATAGATAGTTGCCTTTATCGTCTTTGCTCCTGCAAGCAGTGAGGCACGATAACGGCGTTCTCCGTAAATGATTTCGTAACCTCCTGCCGTGCGTGGGCGTACTGCGATAGCCTGCAAAACGCCAACCTCCCGAATACTTTCCGCAAGTTCCTGCAAAGATGCGTCTTTGAACGTCTTGCGGTGGTTGTCTGCGCTCGGATGCACGGTGGTAATATCAAGGTCGGTTTCGGCTGTGGCCGTTGCAAGCGGTGTTTTGAACGTGGCTTGCTGCGGTGCTTCTTCCGTTATGGTCGGAACGGTTGCCGTTTCGGGTGTTTCCGTCACTTCGGTAGCCGTGGGCACGTTCAGCGGTGAAAGTAATATCATCGGCTTTGGAATGATAGCCAAAGCGGTTACTTTTACTGCTGTCTCTTTCTCTGATTTCTGTACGTTGTTCTTCTGTACTTTTTTGTTCGTCTTCATAATGATAAGTTTTAAAACATTGATAATTAATTGAATAAATTTCCGTCTGAAAGGTATTCCCAATTATTGGCGTTGCTTTCTTCCGTGAAGTATTCCAAAGTTTGGGTACTCTCCATATCATCCCGACAAGCACGGAAAAAGCTGTCGAGACAATCGTTCATAAGGTCATCAAACGTGACATTCTCTGTGGGGGATTTCAAGAACTTATAAATCGGATCGAGAATACAGTCATCTATGTAATAGCCCGTAAGGGGACAACAAGTATCTACAAATATCCTGCTTTTTCGTCCTTTCATCCCTTTCCAAAAATATTTTGGGGTGCATAGGTCGTTCCAATGGTGGTTCATCAGATAGGTTGCCAACCGCCAACCGCTTAACCCGTCTATGCAATCTTCCTGCCTGCTCCGGTAATCATAGCTATAATTACATGCGTCATATCTCCAATTACGGCACACAATGCCGAAGCGTTCACAAAAAGTGTCAAGGGTTTGGCGGTTCTCGTTCGTCCAACCGTAAAAGTATCGGCTGTATAACCATTCGTTATGCGCCTTTTCTTTGGCTTCTTCGGATAACTCGGTTATCTGATAGAGGGTATATGTTCTTGTTTCCGTTCTCATGTGTCATTACTTCTTTATGGGTTCTTTGATAGGTGGGCGGATTGCTCCGCCCTGCTGTTAATGTTGTCATACACGAATACACGTTGCAAGTGTTTCCCTTACTTTTGTTTCCTGCTTCTTGCTATATATCCATCCTGCACGCCTTTCACCGTTGTAGGTAAGGTTCGCACGGAACAGACCGTTCAGACCTTTCAAAACGTCCTTTATCGGCTTGGTGTCACCGAATACGGCTATCGCCTTTTCGCTGTATTCCACAATTTCAAGATTGAGGGCTGAAAGGTCTGCGGATACTGTCGGCTGTTCTGCCGTGTCTGTTTGGTTTTGCGGTGTTTTCAAACAAATATTTGCTTCATCCCCTGCGGTGTATGCAAACCGTTCAAGGAACTTTTCATGGCTGTAAATCGGCTCTTTATTAATCGTCCAACCACTGTACTTGTTCCTGCCCAAATACATGCCGTCCCCCATGCTGTAATTCTCACGGTGTTCGAAGTCTGCGTTATATTCCGCTAAATGGGACGTTCCCTCAAAATTGGCGGCACATTTGCGCATCTCTGCGAAAAGGTTGCGTGTATGTTTGGAGAAACCTAAAATGACGGTTCGTTCTGTCCGATAATCATAGTAATCAGTATAACTGTCGCATTCACTTACCCGTAATTCTCCGATAATAACGGCTTTTGCATCCGATGGAATAAGGGGGCGCAACCGTGCCGCACCGATTTTCGAGATACGTTCGTGTTCCTCCCGTTCTTCCTTCGCTTTCCGTTCGTCTTCGGCCTTCTTCTCTTTCGCCTTAGTGAGTAAAGCAGCCGTTTCCAACGGATCTAAGAACGTCGGGTTCTCACTGTCGTAATAGATACCTATTCCGAACTTTTCGGATAACGGGCGTATAAGGTCGGATGTGTTGAAGTCATAGGTTCTTGTATGTACAAGATGATAGGTAAATCCACGTTGGTTACGGGTGACGTCATAGACTACATAACTGCCACCTGCGTAGCCTTCCAACACAACAATCTGATTGACTGAAACAGTCTGAATGTCTCTGTCATAGCTTCTGTTAGCTCCTAATAAATGTACTTTAGTCATAATGATTGAATTTTAAAGGGATTAATAATCAGTCAGAGTATCACGCAAAAAAGAATGATGAAAAGCGCAAACACGCAAAGGGAGAGGAAAGCGGAAAGGATGCGCCACACGGCACGGATGAGGAAGACCACCACCGCCAAAACTCCCAACATGGGCAACCAACCGCCCAAACCAGCCACCACACCACCGACAAAGGCACACACAAACCGCACCGCCACGTACACCACGAAGCCGACCGCCAACCACTTCACCCATTTTTTTATGCCGGTTGGAGCGAAGCCGAAGCCTCGTTTCAAATCTTGCTGTATTTCAGTTCTCTTTTTCATAACATTGACTTTTTTTTTATGCCTTGTCGGTGGCTTCACCTTGCTCGTTTCAGGGGGCAGATACGGACGGGGAGAAAATATGCAAGGCTTTTGGTGAAAAATTTTCAACCGCCCCGCTGGACGGATTGAAAAATTTTCGCCAAAACCCGTAGGGCGCGAAGCGGGCTTGCAGATTTTTAGGGGCCCGGCCGTAGCTTCGCACCCTGAACTACGGCAAGGTGAAGTCATGACAAGGTTATAAAAAAGGGGAAATGGCTATAATGGGGAAAAGAGAACTGAAATACGGCAAGATTCGGGGCTGGCTGTGCCGACTGGTTAAAAAAATCTTTTAAACTATTCAAATTAAGTCATACGTTTATTGTCTTAACATGTAAACACAGACTGTTCTTCTCATTAAATATCGAACTGCATATGATTACTTTTCACAGTATATTCAAATTTCTTGTAGAAATCATCTGCGAATCCATAAATTTCAGTATTTTTGGAATCGATGAATTTCAAATCCACGTCAATGCACAACAAATATGAAATATAAAACCAGTCTGATAACTATTTTATGGGGAAGCCTTTTAAATCTTGCCTTACCTGTTTTAGCACAAAATAACCTGCAACATCAAAAAGACTCCTTGCGGCAAGTGATCGAACACTCTGAAGGAATTGACAAACTGAGGTCGTACAACAGATTGTACTATCTATATATGTCGGAAATTGCCGATGACCAAAAGATGGACACCTTGTTGATGCTGCTCAACCGGGTTGAGGCCGAAGCCATAAAGCAAGGAAATGCAGAAATGCAGGGTATGGTGTATGGAAATGCCATCATAGCTCACATAAACAGAAGCGAGCACGACAAGGTGATAGAGAAAGCGCCCGCCTATCTGGACTTCTACATAGAGAACGGACTGTGGAAGTTCTATTATCAGATACATATGCAACTCATAACTGCCTACAACCTAAAGGGAGAATACGAATCGGCGGTTGAAGAAGGGGAGAAGATGTACGCTCGTGCCAAAGAGCGCAAAGACAAGGCAGGCATGGCAACCGCTCTGTATGCCACGGGCATTATATACAATTCGCAAGACAGATGGAAAGAAGAAGAAAAGTGCTTCAGAGAGTGCATCGGCTTGTTGTGGGAAGTTTCGGGCTACGACAATATCCTGACGCAATCCTATGCGTTTCTATGTATGGTTTTGCGTGCTCAGAACCGGTATGACGACCTGCTGCAACTGGTGCCCGAATACGAGAAGGCCATTGCCCGTTTTGAGAAAGCTTCGGGCAGAGCCCAACCCGAAGCCAGAGGCAACCTCTACATAGCGTTGATGAATACCTATATAGATATACGCGAATATGACAAGGCGGAACCCTACCTTGCTAAGATAGAAGGCCTCATCAATAACGATATATCCCGCTTTGAACTGCTGCGGGCAAGGGCGCTGATATTGCAATCGCACGGAGACTACGGCAAGGCGCTTGCTGCTATTGACAGTGCCATGACCCGGACGCCGGAGTCTGATTTCAACCGGAACTCGCTCCGGAGGATAAAGATGCAGATACTTGCCCGGATGGGGCGTTACCGGGAAGCAGACGGTCTGTTGAACGAAATCATCGCTACGAATGATACGCTGAAAAACGTGGAGGTCAATGCCCGGTTCGACGAATTACGTACCCAATATGAAGTGGAAAAACATATTGCCGAGAAAGAGCGTAATTTCCATTATCTCCTTTTTGCTCTTGCCATTTGTCTGGTTCTCGCTTTGCTCTTGGCAGGTGCTTTCTATTACAACCGGACTATTGCCCTCAAGAATCGTAAGTTGTATGAACGAATTAAAGAACAAGACCGATTAGCGGACGAATTATCCCGATTGGAGAATGCCCGCCAATCGGAATCCTCGCCTAAGGATTCCGGCAAAAAAGCCGGAGCTACGGAACTATTTGCATCTTCCGGTGAACAGCAGAATCTGGTTATTCGATTGCAGGAGTATCTGCTCTCCGATGATAACCTGTCGAACACTGACATTAACCGCGATGATATAATCTCCGCACTTGGCACCAATAAGAACGCATTGACAGATGCCGTCAAATCCGTTACGGGAAAATCTCCCATGGAGTATATGCGCACTCTGAAAGTGGAAGAGGCACGCCGGAAGCTCGACAGCCATCCCGAATTAACGATTGAGGCGATAGCTTTCAGTTGCGGTTTTAATATACCGAGCACTTTTTATCGTCTGTTCCGCAAACAATATGGCATTAGTCCGACAGAATACCGGAAAATGGCAACGTCCAAAGAAAAATAAAAAATACTGCTCCAAAACTCAAAAGCACGGTGAATCCGTGCTTTTTTTATGTCCGAAAGCCTAAAAAAGCGGCAGAAAAGGACAAAACGCCACAAACTTGGGACAAAATGCAATAGTTTTTAGCCCGTATTTCACATCCTTTGCACCAAGAAAAAGAAATATCTATGGACAATTACATTTTCCTTATCGCACTGGGACTCGTTTTCTGCTCGCTTGCAATTGTGGCTTTGGTCTTTTTGCATTGCCGGAAGATAATTGAGAAGTGCAATTATTATATGGCGAAAGGCATCCGTGAGCAGGACTGTTTAGCTAAACAATTGGAACGAACACGCATAGAAAAAGAAATGATGGAAAAAGTGATTAAAGCAGAACTGTCGGAAGCTGTTAAGTCTTCCCTTGCAGGGGAAAAAAACGATGGCTGTACGACTGACTGTAAGAGACAGATATCGCGGATAGAGATAACCTATTTCATTTAATATACATATAACAAATGAACTTTATGAAACAATTACAAGAAAAACTACTGGCTTTGCTTCTGATGGCTTCATTGTCCGGAACAGGAGCTTACGCGCAAAAGGTACCGGATAAACAAGAGACACCGGATAAAGTGGCCATTTTCCGCTTTCTTCCGGGCGAGGAAATGTTTTCCCTCAAAGGTAACGAGGCGGAGCTGGAACGGCTCTACATGCTGGTTGACAAACACAGGGCGGAGATTACGGCAGGTAGAATGCCCGTTTATATAGGTGGCTACTGCGCCTCACTGCCCACCGCAAAAGAGAACCTGAACACGGCATTCGCCCGTGCCAACCGGGTAAAGTCGGAACTTATCACGCAGAAGGGGCTGAAAGAAGCGGATTTCATCACCGCCAATCACGCACGTGCGTACCATAATAATAAAGACTTGGTGGTAGTGACGCTCCGCATCCCTTCGGCTAAGGCTACGACGGAGACGACGCCCGCCCAAGAAAAAGTAAAACGGGAAGAACCCCAACAAAAACAAGTAGCCGTAGAACAAAAAACGGAAACTGCCGTGGAGAAACCCTCCGAACCCTCCACAGTGGAACAACAGCCTACCCTCATATCGGAGCAACGCATCCGGGAAACGGAACAGCCTTATAGGTTTGCCGTGCGCACGAATGTGCTGTATGATGCGATGCTGCTGCCCACGCTCGGCGTGGAGTGGCGGGTGAACCGCGATCTTGGTATCAAACTCGACGGCAGCCTCTTGCGGTGGGGCGGTGAGCATGGCAAAGTGCAGAAGATGTGGCTCGTCAACCCCGAAGTGCGGTGGTATCTGCTGCGCGAGAAACGCTTCTATGTAGGAGCATCGGGAACCTACGGCGAGTACAATATATATAAGTGCCCGCTTGGCAGTATCTTGTCGAAAGATACCGGCTATCAGGGCAAGATGTGGAATGCGGGATTGACCGTGGGCTACCAGCTTTACCTGTCCCGCGACTTCTCCATTGACTTTAACCTCGGTCTGGGCTATACCCGTTCCGAGTACGACAGCTTCACGATGACGGACGGGGTGCGTGTGTACAAGGAGCGCGACCGGAGCAAGAACTTCTGGGGCCCCACGCAGGCGGGTATCAGCCTGATTTGGACTATCGGAAGCAATAAATAGAAAACAATAAAAAACGAGAAATATGAAAAAAGACAGGATATATCAACTTATCGGGGCGGCGGCGATAGCCACACTGCTGGCGGGGTGCGACGTGAAAGACCCCATCTACGACACCCCGCATCCGGAGCACGGCACGGTTGCGCTGACTACCGACTGGAGCGGCATCGGCGAGGGGCTGACCGCTCCCGCAAGCTATACCGTGGCGGTAACTCCTGCTGCGGCTGCGGCAACGGGCGGGTACACCGCTACCCTCACAGGTACGACCGCCACGCTCGACCATCTCTTCGAGCCGGGCAAATATAGTATTTACGCCTACAACACGCCGGAGCATATCGCCGTCACCGGCACCGTGGCAAGCGTAGAGGCGGCTTCGGCTCCTGCCGGACAGACGGGCACATTCGTGGGCAACGCTCCGGGCTGGCTGTTCGCTTCGGCTATGGATGCCACGATAGAGGCGGACACGGAGCACGCCTATACCGCCGTGATGCAGCAGCAGGTACGGCAACTGACGCTGATAATCGAACCCACAGGCGGAACGACGGACAGGGTAGAAAGCATCACGGGTACGCTTTCGGGCGTTGCCGGGACGCTGGACATCGACAACGGCACGCACGGCTCGCCCTCGAATGTGGCGATGACTTTCTCGAAGATCATAGAGGGAACGGATGCCGGGAAATACGCGGCAACCGTCCGGCTGCTGGGCACAGCAGGTACGCAGCAACAACTTACGGCAACAATCGCCTTTACGGACGGTAGCCCGGCGGCGGTGACCCTCACGAGCGACCTCACCACGGAGCTCGCCGCGTTCAACGCCGACAAGCGCACGCCCCTCACGCTGGGCGGCTCGGTGGTGGAGACGCCCACGGGCGCAGAGTTCTCCGCGACAATTACCGGCTGGACTCCCGTCCACGGTGGTCCGGTGACGGCAGACTGACAACATTGGAAACTGATAAATAATAATTAAAAAAGCAATGATATGACAATAGTAACTTACAAGAAACTCCTGCTACTCGCGACGCTTCCGGCATTGATGCTGGCATCGTGTAGCCGGGAAGAACTGGGGGACAACGACGCCGACAGTCGCACCCCCGTAGCATTTACCGCCGTGGTGCAATCCACCGCTTTGCCGCCGCATACGAATACCGGTGGCTCGTCACCTGCCACCCGCACAGCCCTCGACTCCGATGGCAATACCGCATGGACACAAGGCGACGCAGTGAGCATCTTCATGCTCACCCCCGGCGGCACGCTGCCCGACGACCTCGTCCCCGGCCGTGCCAACGTGCTTCACAACGTAAACCCGGAGAACGGAGCACTGACCCCTGCCGATGGCACGCCGATGTATTACCCGCGAAACACAGCGGTGGACATCATCGCCTGGCATACCAGTAGTACCCCCGACGATAATTATATCCTCAACCTGAACACGGGCGACCAGACCGCCGTCGAAAAACAGCTTGCGCTCGACATCCTCTATAGCGATAATGCCAAAAGTATTTCCAGCGGCGATAATCCCGTTGTCCTCGTATTTCACCACCTGATGAGCAAAGTTAAGTTCGACATCACACTCGGATTGGGGCTGGCGAACGGCATTCTGACGGATGTACGGTTGGAAGGGGTGATTGTAGAAGGAAGTTTCGATATGCGTGATGGTTCTATAAATAAATTGGTTAGCCCCGCCGGGTCTGTTCGTGCGCTGAAATCGGGGGTGGCGGCAGATGGAACGGACGCCAGCTACACCGCCCTGCTTATCCCGCAGGATGCAAATTCCACCCCTCGCACGATAGTGGTCACCGTGAATGGCAAGGAATACACCGGCACCCTCCCCGCAACCGATGCCTACGCTGCCAACACGATGTACACTTATCCCGTCACCGTGTGCGAAACCGGCGTTGAAGTGGGGATTCCTACTACCGACGTGCCCTGGACGGAAGGCGAACTGCCCACCGTGACCTTCAACGGTAAAATATACCGAATTATCCGCAATGCCGACGACCTCAAGCGTTTTGCTGACGATGTGAACAGCGGACAGCGAGACCTCAATGCCATACAGACAGCGGATATTGACCTGAATGGCATTGACAATTGGAAGCCTATCGGTATAAAGTACCTGTCTGATCTTCGGCCATTTACCGGCATTTATAACGGTAACGGATACACTATCTCCAATCTGAAAATCAGTAATACGAAAAGAGATGATGCTGTCGGCCTTTTCGGGATGACAGACGGCGATGCTCTGCTGACCGGCATTCACCTGCGCGATGTGGAGATAATACTACCAGACCAGACATTTAGTGTCGGAACCCTCGTTGGATTGAATAGTGGTGGTTCCACTGTTTCCCTATGCTCTGCTCAGGGGATAATCAATACGAGCGAATATAGACCAAATGTCGGCGGATTAGTGGGAACTAACGCGGGTACTATTACCCGTTGCCGGACGAACGTCGAGATAACAGTAGATCGCATAAGACTATTAGGACAACTTTCAGCAGACGCCGGAGGAATAACAGGAGTAAATTCCGGTGGCCTACTATTTGCCTGCCACGCCATCGGCAGCGTCACTATGAAGGTAAATACATCTGAAGGTAACTCTATATATGCAGGAGGAATTGCCGGGGAAAATTTTAATGATTCTGGCTCCACTATCTACTGTTGTATAGCTGAAGGTGATGTCTCCGTTACATCTGAAACAGCAAACGTCAATATCTATGCCGGAGGATTGGTAGGCTATAACTATAGAGGACTACTCAATAGTTGCTACGCCCGCGGCACCGCTACAGCCAGCACTATAGAGGCAAAGGTAGGCGCTATCGTCGGATACATGGAGGGCGGTAATGTAGATTGCTGCTACGGCGCCGGCGCCGTTGGTAAAGGCACATCCAATTGCGGAGATGCATCACGTCTTATCTGCAATATCAACCCCGGAACGGGCGATATACTCCAACTCATGAATAGATCCTATTCGGCGCGCGGTGTCATCACTCGTTACGACCCCGACGCCACGCCCGCCTATGGTATCAACATCTACAGCGATTGGGATGTAAGTTCAAGCGACTTCTGGTTATACGGCGACGGAACATGGCCCGTCTTGTACTTTACCCGGAATGATCTTAAGTAACCCATCCATTCACATTAAAACGTAATAACGATATGAAACATAAACTCCTTTCCACCGCCGCCGTACTCCTCCTCGTCCTGCTGACCTGGAGCTGCACCACCGACAACGACCCAGTGCCGGCGCCCGTCACGTCCGCCCCCCGGGAACTGAGCATCTCCATCGGTCCCCGCCCGGCATACACTGCCGGAGCCACCCTCCCCGCCACCCGTGCCGTCCAGACCCCCGACGCCGCGCAGTGGGAAACGGGCGATGTCATCTGGCTCCACGTCGGTTTCGATTGGACACCTGCCGGAGGCACCCAAGCGAATAAAACCTATATCTCCGCCCTCCGCTACAACGGTGCCGGGTGGTCTCCCCTCAGTGTGCAGGACTCTATAGACCTCAATACCTCCGGCATCAAGCCTGCCATTGGCGGACCCATTAATTTCTCCGGCTTCAAACGCCACCCCCGTTGGCCCGCCGAAGCCCTTGCCGACGGCACCACCGATGCAAAAGTCCGGTTCGAAGCATACTATCTGGGCACAAGCATCCCCGTTGATGGCATCCTCTCTCTGGGCTATACCACAGACGTGATGACAGGTAGCGATAGCTTCTCTCCCGGCGTCCCTGCCGTCATCAGCCTTGAACACAGGTATGCCCGTATGCACGTTGCAAACGAGGTTGACGGGACTGAGCTCATGCTTAGTAATGCAAAATACTATTACGAGTGGAATCTTAGTAACATGACCGCTAAAGAACGGGAAAACGGATATTTCTTAAGCGTCCCCGCTAAAAGTGGATATCACTTCGCGGCGATCGACAACAACTCCAAAGTCTATCTTAACCGCCGCCTCTACAACCTCCTCCCCGGTCGCATCGACGAGTCCGGCAACGAGGTATACAACGGCTTCACCTACACCCTCATCCCGCTGAAAAACGGCACGGTGACGCCCGGTGACTGGTAAAGGAATAAAAAAAGAGAATGTATGTATGAACTAAATAAAATGATAGAAATTATGAAAGCGATTAAGAATTTAGTGATGTTAAGCACCTTTGCAGGTGCCATGTGTTTCTCCTCGTGCAGCAACGACGAAGACGTGAACGAAGTAAACAACGGTGAAGTACGCTTCACGGCCGGCATCGGCCATCAGGCGGTAGCTACCCCGGCGGCAAGCCGTGCCGCCGACACGGCTTGGGACGCCGGAGATAAAATCGGTATCTTTATGGTGAAACACGGCGAAACCACCATTGCCGAAAGTGCCTCGAACAAGAAGTTCACCACCGCCACCGGCGACGGCAATTTCACCCCTGTCACCGGCTACGAAATCTACTACCCGATGGATGCCTCGCCCGTGGATTTCATCGCCTACTATCCCCATGCCAACGCCGTCACCCTCGACGCCGACATCCCCGTGGAGATAGCCACCACGCAGACCACCGCCTCGCAAGCCACCTGCGACCTGCTCTGGGCCCGCGCCAACGGCACCAGCGGCAACGGCTACAACAAGGAATCCACCTCCGCCGTCGCCCTCACCTTCGGCCACTGCCTCACCAAGATCACCATGAACTGCAAGCTCGATGCCAGCGTCGGTGTCTCCAACCTCGACGCCGCCACGGTAACCATCAAGGGCATGAACGCCCGAAACACCTTCGACCTGAAAACCGGCACCCTTGGCACGCCTGCCAAGCCTACAGCCATCACCCCGCGCAAGCTCGCCGCACCTGTCGCCACCTACGCTGCCACTTACGACGCCATCATCCTGCCCGCCACGTATGCGGCCGATGTCGTGTCGGTGGACTTCGGGATTGGTAACGAAACATTCACCTGGGACGTGAAAGCAACCACCTTCAAACCCGGCACCGAGTACATCTACGAGGTTACCATCCGGCGCACAGGCGTTACGGCAGAAGGAACCATCACGCCGTGGGAACCGATTAATAAAGGTGGAGTGATAGCGGAGTAAAGGAGTACGGAATCAAAGGAAATAACATACAAAATAAATACATCTCCTATGCCGGGCGGGAGCAAGTGCCCGGCAAAACTACCATTCACTTAAATAACACAAATTATGGAAACAACAAGAGAAGTGAAGCCCGACCCACGTTACGTAGAGGAAACATCGAACTATTTAAACAGTATCAGAAAAAATCAAGCAGCATTGCGCCATTTTTTCAACATCATGCCAAAAGGTGGCGATGTCCATAACCATCTGACAGGCTCGGCTTATGCCGAAACCTACTTTGAGTTGGCTGCAAAAAAAGGGATGTACGTCAATCTGGAAACGGGCAGACTTTATACGCAAAAACCAATAGAGGTTGAGACGATTCGGCTTTCCAAAGATATGGATGATCTGCACAACCATCGCATGGCGCTTATCGACAAATGGAGTATCCGCAATTTTCAGCCTTACAAGTATCCTTTGGGTCCGGATGAATATTTCTTCGGTACATTCGGCTTGCTTGCAGCCCTGACCTCGGACGTTAATAACCTTGCACACCTGATGAACGAATTAAAAGTACGCGCATATAAAGAGCGTGTGCAATACTTAGAGGTGATGGCAAGCTCTCCAAGCGTTGGTCAATATTGTTTATTGAGTGAGGATGACTATAAAAAGTATGACAAAGATCTGAAAGAGTATGTGAAGGAAAATAATATTTCAGAACTTATCTCAACGTTGCAGACAATTCTTGACAAATTCAGCGACGAAAAGAATGAGGAAGCGACAAAATGCGTTAATGACTATCTCGACTCAATCTATACGTTGGATGAATTAAGTCGAAATGGTCAGTTTTCTGATGTACTATGTCGTTATCAGGGGTATGCTTCGCGTGGCGGGGAACCCATTAAAGTATTTGCTCAACTGTATGTAGTGCATAAGGCATGTATAAAAGACGAGCGCAAATTGCTGGTAGGATGCAATATTGTAGCCGCAGAGAATGGAGAAAAATCAATGCTTTACTATCGGTCACACATGGAAATGTTTGCCCTGCTTGCTGAAAAATTTAAGTCTGTTCCGACCTCGCTTCATGCCGGAGAACTGACAATGGGGCTGGTACGTCCCGAACATCTTAAATACCACATAACCCAGGCTGTTGATATTGGCAAAGCGCATCGTATCGGTCACGGGGTGGACATTTCTTTCGAGAGTTGGGATGTGCTTCTTGATGGGTGCAGCATTGATATATTAGGAGTGATGAGGGACAAGGCAATTCCGGTGGAGATCAACCTGACCAGTAATGAGTTTATCCTCGGGGTAAAGGACTCAGCACATCCTATTACTTTCTTTCATAAGAATGGTATCCCGATAATCATTTCCACTGACGACCCAGGAATTTTGCGTACATCGCTCACCGAACAATTTACCTTGGCGGTATTACGCTATGGATTCTCGTACGAAGAGATCAAACAATTTGTCTATAATAGTATTAAATATAGCTTCCTACCCGAAAGAAAAACAAGTGCGGAAGACTATTTTGACAGAGAAGATCTGATTGAAAAACTGGATCGTGATTTTGTTTTTTTTGAAAACCGATTTCACAAATCAGATTTCACACCCATAGATGCCGAATGTACCGGAAGCAATAATTAACTCTAGTCAACCCCAGCTACTAAACATACTGATACCTGTTTCCCCCAGATTTTTCATGGCTCTACTGTGATAGTCTGGGGGATATATCCAAAACTTATAAGAAAAAGTAATTCTAAATCTGGAAAGACAATGAACAAAAAGCAATTAATAGACGCTCTCTCCGCCAAACTGGAGCAGCAAAACATACACCATCTCAAGTGGGAACTGGTATCCATTATAGAACCGTCGTTAGAGGTAATCATGGAAACATAAAAACATGACGAAGCTCTTCCTTTCCAGAATAGGAGATGAAAACGATTATTCTATTAAAAAATATTACGACGGAGTATTGAAGAATAATCAAGCATGTGGTTCATAAAACGAGTTGCTTGGCGATCCGGGAAATGCATTTTCCTGTCTTTGTCTTACAGGAGGGCATTTTAAAATTTATTGGCCGTCTTATTTTAACAATCCTGATCATATCATGATGAAAGCAACAAAACAAATTCAAACAAAGTATTCTTCCTTTACCCTTCAGTTGAAAATCATCTCCGGGTATGTGTTACTGCTCGCTTTACTCAGTATCATCGTCTCACTGGTGTGGCAGGAGCACCGGAAGATGGAAACATTGAACAGCGGTGAGCAACTTATCAGCCAAAAAAGAGAAGCCGTGAACCGGACTTTTGAGAAACTGCTTGACTTTTCTTTCTCCGATGATTTCCTGCTGCTCCGGGATAGCAATAAATTCGAAGAATATAGGATGAAGCGTGAAGTGGCAACCGGCGCTTTGAACAATTTGAAACAGCACTATCCGTCCGGTATTCAACGTTCACAAATAGACAAAGTCTCTTCGCTGTTGCAGGAAAAGGAAACACTGCTGCTTGGAGTGATGAACGCCATTTCCGATTTCTCACGCACGGATAGCCTGCTCCAACGCAGAATACCCGTTATCGCCTCACAAGCGCAAACGCTACAACAACCGTCCGCAACCGAAACAACGGAGAAAAAGGGGGGCGGTTTCCTCGGACTGTTCAAAAAGAAAGAAGAAAAATCCGCCTATGCCCGTCAAAGGGAGAAACAGGCACAACCGTCCGCCTCCCGCCGGACAACCGGAAAACTCTATTCCCTGCAAGAAGAAATGCACGCACAATATACGGACTACTGGAACAAGCTGGCCGCTTATTCCGACAGTCTGCAACAGCGTAACACGGAACTGAACTCGCAGATAAGTTCGCTTATCTGTGAATTTGAACAGGCCGCCGTTACGCAGGCAGAAAAAGAAACAGGGGAGATAGCCGCATTAAGGCAGCAGTCTTTCTGCATTATCCTTTTGATAGCCGCTGCCGCCATCCTGCTGATTGTGGTGTTCTATCTGTTTATTTACCATGACATCCGAAAAAGACTGGAATACCGGATGAAACTGGAAGCTTCCGACCACCGGAACCGTGAACTGCTGGCCGCACGCCGTAACCTTATACTGACGGTAAGCCACGACCTGCGTGCACCGCTCGGCACTATCAGCGAATACGCCGAACTGATGCAAAGCGAGAAGGACATGGAACAAAACAAGGGATATGCAGTAAATATTTTGCGTGCCTCCCGCCACATTATCGGACTGGCAAACAACCTGCTGTATTATTATAGGCTGGAAGCGGAAAAGGAGCAACCGGAAAAAGAAATTTTTCATCCGGGACGGACGGTTGAAGATACCGCTCGCTCGTTCTTGCCGATGGCTGAGAAAAAGGGACTGGGACTGACAACGGAAGTGACGGGTTCGGACGTGCTTGTAGAGGGAGATTGCGGACGGTTGGTACAGATACTCAATAACCTGCTATCAAACGCCATAAAGTTCACCCGTACCGGATATATTCATGTGGGTGCACGATATCAGGACGGAAAGCTGTACCTCTTCGTAAGAGATACGGGAATAGGTATTGACAAGGAAAGGCAGGAACGGATATTCACCGCTTTTGAACGGGGCGAAACATCAGATGCGCAGCAAGGCTTCGGGTTGGGATTGGCGATAACCTATAAACTGGTAATGCTGCTGAATGGAACCATCCGTGTGCAAAGTACGCCGGATCACGGCAGTACCTTTGAGGTATGCCTGCCCATGCGTGAGGCAGAGGGAAGAACCGGAACGGTAGAGACACGCCCGGAACATGACGACCTTTCGGGAATGAGGGTACTGGCAATAGACGATGACCGTATGCAACTGGATGTAATCAAAAAGATGTATGCACGTTACGGGGTGGAATGTGATTGTTGTCTGAACGTGGGAGAATTGGTAACAGCATTACGCCGCCACCGTTACGACCTCGTGCTGACGGATATGCGGATGCCGGAAATGGACGGAAACGGAGTGCTCGCCCTGCTCCGGGGCAGTAACATCGGACAAACAAAGACACTCCCCGTACTGGCCGTAACCGCACAAGCGGACGAAAGGCAGGAGCGTTTCAGGAACGCTGGTTTTGCCGGTTGCCTGCACAAACCTTTTTCGATGGACGAATTACTATCGGCTACCTCGCATATAGACAGACCAGATTTTGCGGCTATCATGGAAGGTGAGGAAGATACGAGGGAACTGCTGGATATGTTTATAGAGGACACGGAAGAGGAACTCTCGGGGATGCGGAACGCTTTCAGTACGGGAGATTACGAGCGGCTGGGGCATATCATACACAAGGCTGCACCGCTTTGGGGAATGATACGCATAGACATTCCTTTGCGTGAACTGGAAGAGATAGCTTCACTGCCTCCCGGAAAATGGGGTAAGACACTGGATAAACGGATTGAAAGGCTGATTAAAGCTTTGGAGAAAGCCGCAGAGAAAGCAAAAAGATTAAAGCAAAAACCGGATGAAAACTATATTGATAATAGAAGATGACCGTATATACGCACGTACCACCGCTAACTGGCTGGTGAAAAACGGCATGGATGCCCGTTACGTGTTGTCGGTGGATGCCGCAAAGGAGTTTCTAAGTACGCACGAGGTGGGGCTGGTCTTGTCGGACTTTCGCCTGGGTGAGAATAATGGCGTAGAACTACTGGAATGGATGAGGGTGCAAAGCTATCGTATGCCTTTTCTTATCATGACGGGGTACGGGGACATACCCGGTGCGGTGGAAGCCGTAAAGAAAGGGGCCGATAATTATCTGCCCAAACCCGTGCAGACGGAAAAGGTACTCGGTATCATCCGTGAACTGCTGGGTCGCAAGGAGAAAAAGAAAAGGCCGGAAGAGGCTTTTTACGTCTGCAAGAGTCCGTTGGCGGTAAAACTTCAGGAGCTTGTGCGTGTGGTAGCCCCCGCCGATAGCATATCCGTACTGATACGTGGCGCGTCGGGCACGGGTAAGGAATGGGTGGCACGGCAGATACACGCACTTAGTGGGCGCTCCGATGCTCCTTTCGTGGCGGTGGATTGTGGAGCATTGTTACGAGACTTGGCAACATCGGAACTGTTCGGACACAAGAAAGGTTCTTTTACGGGGGCGGCAGAGGACAAGACGGGCATGTTTGCTGCCGCCAATCACGGAACACTGTTTCTGGACGAGGTAGGCAATTTAAGTATGGAAACGCAGGTATTGCTATTGCGTGCGTTGCAGGAAAAGCGTTACAGACCTCTTGGCGGAAAAGAAGAGATACGGGCAGACATACGGCTACTGGCAGCGACCAACGAGAATTTGGAAAAGGCGATAAGCGAAGGGCGGTTCAGGGAAGATTTATTCCATCGGCTGAACGAGTTTCCGGTTCATGTTCCGCTGTTGACGGATTGCGAAGAGGATATTTTGCCGCTGGCCGGATTCTTCCTTTCCTTTGCGAATGAGGAATTGGAAAAAGAAATAAAGGGATTTGACCGGGACGTGAGAAAGGCTTTCAATACTTATTCATGGCCGGGCAATATCCGTGAGTTAAAAAGCGTGGTGAGACGTGCGTGTGTATTGGCACAGGATGACTGGATTACCCTTAAAGACCTCAGCCTTCCGGTGGACGTAAAACCCTCGGACGATTATAGATTGGATATGGAACGCACAGAATTGGAAGCGATAATAAAAGCGTTGGAAACTACGGGTAATGACCGGAAAGCAGCTGCCCGGCTGCTGGGTATATCCCGTAGTACGCTTTATTTGAGACTGAAAAAATACGGCTTGATCTGAATGTGTCTGGAAATATGGACACATCGTGTTTAATGGGGATAATAAACACGGACACGCATTTGGAACGGTGTATTGTAATTTTCTTGTTTTCAATAGATTACCATTTTTGTTTTTCATGGCACATCACTTGCCCTTCATGGTTATGATAAGTGACGGTAGAAACCGGAAACAGTTTCAAACTTTAAATTTCAATACCATGAAGACATTAACAAATACGCCGCTATTCGATATGTTCACCTTTTACGTGTCAGGCTCGGAACTTGTGCCGGAAGGACTGCCTGCCGCTTATGACGATTTCGCAAACTTGCTTGCCGGATTGCCGCAGGACGGGAACAGAATGAAGCAATTAAGGCGGTTGAACTACACAAGGATAGAACTTTCTTTTATGCAACAGACCTGCAACGCCATGAAGGAAGGGCGACATATACTCTATGATGTGTTTATCAACAAGACTCTTTCCTTATTGGAAGCGGAAATAGAAATGACGAAAGATTATTTTCGTCACCATGCAGGTGATGCCGGTATGAAAATGGAAATTCACCGACAGGACAATAAACGGAAATCTACGCTTCGCTGGAACGGTACGGATAATGACCTGATAGAATTAGTGGCTGCATTGATGGCTGCCGGGGTTGTGGACTGTGCAGAAGGGAAGAAACTTACCATTGTAGATGTCATCAGAGTGTTCGAGGACGCTTTTAATCTGAAAATAAATGCCTTATACACCAAACGGGGAAAGGTGTTTGACCGCTGTACAGCTTCTACTCCTTTCATTGACTCTATTCGTAAAAGCTATATCAGGATGCTGGACGAACGGCTGGCGTAAAGTTTGCCCGCCAACAGCCGCCAACGGGCGACTTGCATGACTCCGGTGTTGTGGTTTGGCAGTCAAAGTGTTTTCTTTGCAACTATAAAACTTCTGTAAACAAATCAAAGTTATGGGACTACTGAAAGATTGGACGGCCCGCTGGATGGCCCGTTTATCCGGGCAGGCAGCAGAAGGGCCGGGCAGCGTGTTCATTACGCTGGACGAGAAGAACACTCCGGTGGATGTGCGCACGGGGGATGCCACGCCGAAAGCGTATGAAGACTATATCAAAAAGACGGTGAAGGATTTCGACAAACGGGGCTACCTACCCGGCTGAACGGTTCTGAAAGCGGATTTCGCGGACAAAGGGAAGATACCTTCCCGACGGGGAGAACTGGCGGACTGGTATTTCCACAAGCTGGTTCCGGCTATCCATAAACACAAGGCGGTGACAGAAAGGCAGATTCCTTTGCCGGATGCGGCCTATACGCTGAAAGCGGGATTGAAACTGTTCAGCCGCCGGACATCGCCTGCGGCGCTGCAAAAAGACAAGCAGTATAAAGAGTTTATCCGGCATAACGAAGCGGAAGGCTGGAATAATGAAAAACTGTCGGGTGAGAAACAGCGGATGTATGCCGTGGCGACGGATGAGGGCGTACTGTTCTTCTCGGACAGTGAAAAGGGAATGAAAGCACGTAACAGCTACCTGCAACATCTGGCAGACGGATTCTTCAACTTCTCCAAAGGAGCGGAAACATTGAAACTGTATGAGATAGAGGCTCCCATGCGCCAAGTGGCGAAACTGGCGGATAACTGCATCGACAAGCTGGCGAAAAGCGATTTGCGCAGTGCCGGTATGCAACTGCGTAAATCGGAGTTCAGCTTTACTGAAGAGAAAATGGCAGGAAAAGAGATGCTGGAAGGTGCTGTCTGCACGGACAAATACGACCTTCGCCCGGATTACAACAACTTTGACCGATTAACCAAAGATTTCAATTTGGGCATTTCTCCACGCAATTATGATGTGGCCTCTCTGCTTTATATTTCAGAAAACGGATATGCCGGTCATGTGGCGGCAGATTATTTTCATCCGTTCAGTTATGAGTATGAGTTCCGAGATTTGGCAGAAAAGCTGGGTGACAGCATCAAGGCGCGGCAATCGGCGCCGATGTCGGCACATGATTTCGGCTATGCGGCCTTGCAGACGGAAGCGAAGGTTATGGCAAGGGATATTCTACAATCGGAGTTCCATATAACGGACGGGGAGTTTAAGTTGAGCAGAAGTATAAATCAGGTGGAAAAAACAGAAAGAATGCAAACTGCTTCCTATCAACATTCTAAAGAACAAAAGACAGGTAAATCATTCGATACAGACCCCATAGGGGAAACTCCTGTACAGAAACGGAATAACGATCAACGGCAAGCGAAGCATGTCGTCTCCATTACTCCCGACAAAAAGGAAAAGAAACAACTAATCATATAGAATTTATGGAAAAGAAGAAAATGCAAGCGGTGGAAAGCGGCAGTCTGTATATGACGCTGGATGCTTTTTACCGCCCCGTTTATTTAAGTATGCGGGGACAGGGAGAAGAAGGATTCTCCCGATATATCAGCAATAACGTACGGTTTCATACCGCAAGCAGGGAATTTGTACCCGACCACTGAATGTTCCGTTTCGACTTCAGAGACAAAAGTCTGATTCCCCCCATATTCGGAACGGATAATGCGGATTATCTGGAACGGCTCACGCCGATATTGGAACGAGAAAGGATTCATCCTTCGGGTGTGGTAAGACTGAGGGATGCGGCATTCTGTGAGGAAAGGGGCATCGTACAACTGTCATCATCGGCAGAACATACGGCCTTATTGGAGAATGATGACTACAAGCGGTTGGGGCACCGTTTCGGAATGAACGGGGACGTGATAAGGAACGGACTGGCCGTTTTTCCTACTTGTACGGCAGTGGAATACGGACAGAAGGTGTTGCTGCTGGGAAAAACGGACAAAGGGGACAAGGCATTGGAAGAATTTCTGAACGATTTGACCGGACACTTTTTCGACGGAAAACGAAAGCCGGAGGAATTGAGATTCCATGAGGTGGCACCGTTGGATGCAGAATTTCGGGCGGAAATCGGGGATTGCAAGACTGCTTCACCGGATATACTCCGATACGGGATTTGCACGAAGCGGTGCGACATGGCACCTACACTGAGAAACTTTAACCGGCTAAGAAACTTGCAACTGATGCGTGCGCCACTCTCAAAGGAGCAGGAACGGATTGTCTCGCTGCTGGTTACACAACCGGATAATGCACGGTTCCCGGAGACGGAAGTGAAGACGAGGATACCGTTTAAAAAGAAAGGACAGATTATAAACATTTAATTCTTTGATTTATGGAAAATGAACAGAACGGAACGATAAAAGGCGGCAGCGTATATATAACTGTGGACAAATTTTTCAATCCCGTGCATATCAGCATGAAAGGTACGGGAGAGGAAGGTTTTCAGGAGTTCATGCAGGAGGATGTGGAAAAGGCATTGAAAAGCGAGGAAATGCCGGCTATGGGCCTGATGTATTATAATGTGCCCGATATGGGTATCGTACCTCCCTTGCAGGAAGGAAACAATGAGGATTACCTGAAAAGGTTGGAAAAGACAATGGATGAGCATGGGATAGAGTTGCAGAGGTATCAGCGGTTGTCGGAAGTGGTGTATTGCCTGTGAAATGAAATAGACCCGTTCTCAAAGGATGAGACTTATACCCGTCTGCTTACGCCGAAAATGTGGAAAGAAATAAAGTCATCACCCGTAGCAGTGGCGGATATGTTGGATGACTTGGAACACGGGAACAAATTTTATACGGGCGTTGAAACAGACAAGGGGGTATTGCTTTTCGGCCGGGATTACAAGGGAAACCACCAATACGGTGCCTTTATGGAGGCGAATATCGAGAGGTGTTTCTTTGATCCGGACTTTGAAGGCAGGTCGCTGACGGTATATGAGCTTCGAGGATGGCCTTCGCTGATGGCGGGGAAAATAAACCGTTGTTATGATAATTACGACAGTTTGCTGCCATTGGAAAAGATTCCGGCGGATGCCTTTCTGGATAAATCGGCTCTTAAAAGTGTTACGGACAAAGAGGTGTATGACCTTTCGCCCACATGGGAGAATTATGCCCGATTGACGGACAATGAGAAAGGGCTTGGCTTAGCCCGGAGCGTGGATAACTATGATCGGATGACACTGCTCCATATCATGGACAAGGGATATCCAAGAGACGGACTTATAGACGAGTACCCGGACAATTTCAGTTTTCATGAGAAATTTGAAAGGATTGAAAACAAGCTGCTGGGTCGGGACAGATGGGATGTGTATGACGAGATGCAGGAGAAAGCGAAGAAACTGGCCGAAAAACTGTTGTATGAACATTTTCCCGATACACGGCAGAAAGAAGATGCCATTCCGAAAATGAAGGTTGAAAAAGAAATACCGAAAAAGAGTAAAGGCAGAAAGATGTAGGAAAACGAAAGACAAGGAAAAGGATGGAAGGCCCGTTGCTGCGTGGATGAGGGACGGCCTTTTGTTTTATCAGGCCAATGCACGCCAACGGGTGACTTTGATTTCAGAGGTTTGGAAGTTATGTAAGATGTGCCTTATTTTGCCACATATTTAGAAACTTAAAAGTGATTTTAGTATGGAACTGACAATTATTGAAACAAGTGCGTATCAAGAGTTGAGGAAGCTGGTCAGTACGCTGGCCGCACAAATGGGTGACTTTCATAAAAGGATTGCCCCGCCCGCACCGGACAAATGAATGGATGCGCAGGACGTGTGCCTGGCACTGGGCATATCGAAACGGTGCCTGCAAAACTATCGGGATAATGGACTTATCCCTTATTCGAATGTAGGAGGAAAATTCTTCTACCGAGAAACGGATATTCAGGAGATCTTGGAAAGCGGACTAACCAAAAGAAAATAAAGGTATGGCGGAGATTATCACAAAAGATTCGGAAGAGTTTAAGGAATTAACCGGTTGGATCAGGAGAACGGGAAAAGCGGTGGAGGATGCCACGGTACGGATACGCCCGACAATTGCGGATGAACATTACCTGACCGGGGACGATGTATGCGCCATGCTGCATATCTCACGGCGCACGCTGCAAACGTTAAGAGATGAAAAGACGATACCCTATACCACTATCGGGGGAAAGCTGCTTTATCCGGAAAGCGGATTGTATGAAGTGCTAAAAAAGAATTACAAGGATTTCAGACGATTTAGGAAATAAAGTAAGGTAAGAATAAGAAAAGAAACGTCCTTTCAGCGAGTGGCTTGGGAGGACGTTTCTTTTTATTGTCATGCTATGCTACATGGCAAGTTTGTAAACGTGGCCGATTCTCTCGCACAGCTTGTCTGTATCCTCACCGACTTTCGGGTTGATAAGTTCGGCATATATCTGTGTGGAGAGAATGGAATTATGCCCTAAAACTTTTTGCAGGGTTTCCAGCGGCATCCCTTTGAGAATCGCAAGGACAGCGAAAGTATGGCGGCCGATATGTGGGGTAACTTCGACTCGGCAATCGCATTTCTTGCCTATAATTTTGAGACTGAGGAACATGGTATTATATTCACCTACCGGGAAAACACAATCGGGGGAATCCTTCTTTTCATCCACACCTCTGTATTTTTCTATCAGTTCGATGGCAATCGGCAGCAATTTTACAACATATGCAACTCCTGTCTTTATACGGTTTCCCATCAACCATGTGCCACCGTCGGAATCGGTATGGATATTGTCATAGGTTATGGCTTTCAGGTCAGCATAAGCAAGACCGGTGAAGCACATGAATAGGAACATATCGCACATGGCACGCTGGCGCTTGTATTTCAGTTCTACATGAATTATTCTTTGCAGTTCTTCTTCTGAAAGAAAGGAACGTCTTTTGTATTCGGGCACACATTCGAAGGATACAAACGGATGGACTCTTATCCAGCCTCTTTCCTGTGCGATGTACAATAACCATTTCAGAGTGTTGACACGGCTAAAAGCCGTAGCGTTTGCATTTCCCGCTGTTCCGAGCATCCATGTGTAATAATCCTCAATGAACGGCTTTTCAAGTTCATCAATAGCTATATCTTCGATATTCTTTTTGGTTTTCATGAAAAGCAGAAGGCTTTTATAATCGGCAACCAGTCCACGGTAAGTGCTTTCCGCCTTTCCTTTACCTATCTTTTCCTTATACGATTCAAGTTGCTCTTTAAAAAGTGCCATAAGCGTGTGATAGTCCTCACCAAAACCGACGTAACGGTTATAGACCTTCTTAGCCGTGACAAAACTGTCATGGTCGCAAATATACTGATAGTGCTTGGTAATTTGGGCCTTGATATTATCAAGTTCCTGATTGAGAGTACGGGCTTCTTCGGATTTACCTTTTGCCCGGTTGGCTTTGACGTCCCACAACGTAAGGGACACTTCTTTCTTACAACTGAAACCTGCCTGGGTTCCGTTAATGGTGATACGGCCCATAATAGGTACTTTACCGTTTTTCACTGACTGGTTCTTTGTGTAAAATAACACTTTGAATGTACTTCTCATAACTCAACTTTTTTTAGTTACAAATTTAATTACTGTTGAGTTATTTGAGGTTATGCAAAAGTAGGCAACCTATTGAAAATTAATCTATTATATTCCTTTTAGGGGACTTTGGAGGTGAGTTACGATTTGGTAACGTAACTCCCTTCCAAATATGCTTTCCTTTGCTTTCTTTTCCGACCTCGCTAAAAAATATGTTTTATAACTATTTGATTTTTAGCATGGTTGCGTTATCTTTGCGCATCTTTTTAAAACACTTTGTTTCACACCGAAGAAACAACTGTTTCATTACTATGAAACACATTCAACGATAGCACCCGTTAGTACCGGAATCAAACTATTTTCAAAAAAAGTTGATTTTTGATTGTGTGTATTGTTGTCATAAACCTACATCCATATAAAGACGGATATTTTATGGAAGAGAACAACAAGATAAAACAACTCATGCAGCTCTACTTCGGAAAGCACTTTTCCCGATATGGACGTATCTTGTTTGGACGTTGGTTGAGGGCGGACGATGCAAAAGCTGAGAAAGAAGAAATGTTGCAGGATTTGTGGAAGAAATCTCAGCCGGAGGTGACGGATTCTACCCATAGTGATTGGAAGGCTTTGCAAAGGCATCTTTCCGTGCTCCCCGTTCGTGAACGTTCGGTGCCATTCTATCGCCAGTGGTTGAAATATGCGGCCGTTATTGTCTTGATGATTATGACTGCCGGAACGACCTATTGGGCAACCGACCGTTTTAAACCGGTCCGTCATGTGGAAATGGCACAGGTATTCGTCCCTTACGGAGAAAGTGAGCAGGTGGTATTGCCTGACGGTTCGAAGGTGTGGGTAGATGCCGGTACGCTGTTGGTTTATCCGAAAGATTTTACCGATACTGATACACGAACGGTTTACCTGACCGGGCAAGCATCCTTCTCTGTCCGTAAGAATCCGGAGCAACCCTTTGTTGTGAAGACGACTTACCTTGATGTCCAGGCGTTGGGTACTGTCTTTACCGTGGAGGCTTATCCGGGCGACTCCTGTTCCATGGCAACATTGGAGGAAGGAAGTGTACTGGTATCTGTTAGGAATGAAGACATTCAGCCGACTGTGCTAAAGCCTGATCAACAGTTGGTTTATTCGCATTCAGAACATACCGTGATGGTCCATTCTATCGACGCTTCCTTATATAATATGGAAAGAAACGGCTATCTGATATTTGAAAATACATCTTTCAGCCGTCTGATGGCCTCTTTGGAACGTAAGTTCAATGTGACGATTCATTATAATTCCCAAAAGTTTGCGGGAGAATATTATAATGTCAAATTCTCGCCGGATGAGAAGCTGGAAGATGTGCTGAACATTCTGCAACAACTGATTGGTATACATTATAAAATAAAAGGAAAGGTGGTATTTATAAACTAAAATATAGGAGTAAACAAATATGAACAAAAGAAAACCGGAAAGACAGAAAGTGCGAAAATCCCTCTTTCCGGAATTCGAAATCGAATCTTGAACATCTTTGGATTGACGAGTAAATCGTCATGGTTTTATTAATATTCAATTTTCAAATGTACAAATATATGAAATTAACTAATCTAATACGTATAAATAACGGAAAAAGTGTATCCAGGCTGTTGTTTATTACAGCTTTATCTTCCATCAGTTTATTTTCTTATGCGCAACATCAACAAGTGCGCCTGACCGGAAGCAATGTAACACTGAAGACAGCCTTCAAACAAATCGAGCAACAGACCAAACTGTTTGTCGATTATAACACGCAGGAAGTAAACGATTCTCGCGTCCTGACAAAGTTACCAAAGAACAGTAATGTGAAAGAGGTTATGGAACAGTTGCTGGAAGGTTCCGGTTGTTCGATAACGTTCAGTAACGGACATATTATTATCAACAAGCAAGCCCGGACTGTTTCTTCAACGAAAAATATATCAGGAGTTGTGAAGGATGAAACCGGTGAACCCGTTATTGGTGCGAATGTAGTCGTAAAGGGAACAACGAACGGAACAGTTACGGATATGAACGGACGGTATAGTCTGGAAGTCCCGGAAGGTGGTGTGTTGCAGATATCTTATATTGGTTACAACACCCAGGAAGTAAAGGTTGGAAGCGGAGATGTCGTTAATGTTTCACTTCGCGAGGATTCCGAAGCCTTGGATGAGGTTGTGGTTATCGGTTATGGTACGGTAAAGAAGAGCGACTTGACGGGAGCTGTCGGTTCCGTGCAGATGAAGGACGTGAGCCAGGTGGGTATAACCAGTGCCGACCGTGCGTTGCAGGGGCAAATAGCCGGTGTGCAGGTTAATGCCAGAACCGGTCAGCCGGGTGAATCGATGATGATTCGTGTCCGTGGAAGTAACTCCCTGGCAGGTGGTAACGAACCGCTTTATGTCATTGACGGTATGCCGGTAGAAAAGATGAATTCGGATATTAACCCGGAAGACATTCTGTCGATGGAAGTATTGAAAGATGCATCTTCTACGGCTATCTACGGTTCACGTGGTGCGAACGGTGTCGTTATGATTACGACGAAAAGAGGACGTACCGGCGATACGGTCCTTGAATATAATGGATATGTCGGTGTTTCTTCTTTAAGAAAGAAACTGGATTTACTGGGAAAAGATGATTATATCGCCATGGTAAATGAAGTTTCCCAAAATGACGGGAACGGTATTGCCATCACACCGGAGCAAGCAGCTATGCTGCCGAACAATGACTGGCAGGACCTGGCTTATCAGACTGCCTTGACGCATAGTCATCAGGTGTCTGTCTCGGGCGGTACGGATAAAACGAAGTTGTACTCCTCTCTGAACTATATGAACCAGGAAGGTATTATCAAAGGTTCTGATTATAACCGTTTTGCATTGCGTATTAATGGCGACCAGAAGCTGGCGAGAAATTTGTCGTTGAATGCCAGTATCGCTTATTCATACGGAACTCAGAATACAGCGAACAGTAATGCGGATGGCTGGGGAGCGATTGCTTATACGGCAATGGTCATGGCTCCGATACAGGAAATCAGAGATGCCGATGGCAAGTACACCAATTTCTCGGGAACTCCCTGGGGAGGAACAAACCCTGTCGGTATGGCTGAATTGTATAAGAATAAAACCGTTAATTCCCGCTTACTGGCGAATATGTCGCTTATCTATGAGATTATCGACGGATTGACTTTCCGGGTGAATGCCGGTGCTGAAGTCAATGCGGGTAGTTCCGACCGGTACATTCCGATTGGTTTGTCTGCCGGAGGTAAATTGGATGGTGATGCGTCTAAGTCAAAATCTAATTATTATACTATTATTAATGAGAATATTTTGACCTACGACAAGCGGTTCAATAAGAATCATGCATTGAACCTGATGGGTGGTGTTACTTTCCAGACCTATCAGTATAATGATTTGGGCGGCTC
Organism: Parabacteroides sp. ASF519; assembly: GCF_000364265.2. Classification (NCBI taxonomy): domain Bacteria; kingdom Pseudomonadati; phylum Bacteroidota; class Bacteroidia; order Bacteroidales; family Tannerellaceae; genus Parabacteroides; species Parabacteroides sp. ASF519. Next base: position 2,259,985 of record NZ_AQFV02000006.1, read on the forward strand.
AGGTACAGGATTTCTGCGCGATGTCTATGAAACGAATAATTTGGGAGTAGCTTCTACACCCGGAACTCCGTCTTCCGGTTACAGCGATTACCGGATGGCTTCTTTCCTGGGACGTGCCAATTATAACCTGATGGAAAGATATCTGTTGACTGTCACCGCACGATATGACGGTTCGTCTAAATTCAGTAAGAACCATAAATTCGCTTTCTTCCCTTCCGCCGCATTGGCCTGGCGTTTGTCGGAAGAGAATTTTATGCAAGATATTGATTGGCTGAGCAATCTGAAACTGCGTGCCAGTATCGGACAGACCGGTAATCAATCTATTAGCCCGTATCAGACTTTCGCCCGTCTGGGAACTTCCGGTCCTATTTTCGGTGATGGAAAAGATATTGGTTTCGGTTTATCCTCCATGGCAAACGACGACTTGAAATGGGAAACAACTACACAAACGGATATAGGTGTCGACTTCGGATTCTTTTCCAACCGCCTGAATATCGGTTTTGACTATTATTGGAAACAAACGCGCGATTTGCTGTATAATGCGACTCTTCCCCCGTCTTCCGGATATTCTTCTATGCTGAGAAACTTAGGACGTATTGATAATAAAGGTTTTGAAATATCTATCAATACAATCAATATGAAAGGAAAAGTGAACTGGACGACTAATTTGAATATTACATCCAATAGATCAATCGTGAAAGATTTGGGTTCGGATGTGTATGGAAATAAGATTCAGCGGATAGATGCTCCTATCGGTGGCGGAAACTGGTTCCCTCTGTTTGTCGGTAAAGCTCCGTTCCAATTGTATGGCTACGAAATAGAAGGTATTTATCAGACGGATGAAGAAGCTCGTTTGAATGGCGAAGCAACCAAGAAAGCAGGTGATTACCGGTATAAAGACACGGACGGGAAAGCTGGTATTACAACAGGTGATAAAACGATTATTGCAAATACGCAGCCTAAGTTTACTTTCGGTCTGACGAATATTATCAATTGGAATAACTTCGAGTTATCATTCCTGTTAATAGGTAGTGTTGGTGGTGATATCGTTAATGAATTTAATAAAAGTATCACTAATATCGGTGGCACATGGAATATCCGCAAAGATGTCTGGGAAAACCATTGGACTCCTGAAAATCCGAATGCCAAATATGCACGTGCTTCTGTTGCGACCAAGGATTATCTGGCCTTCGGTGACCCGAGTTCGGTTTGGGTGGAAAACGGTTCGTATCTGCGATTCAAAGATATCAAACTGGCTTATACGTTGCCGTCTCAATGGTTCGCGGGTTCCCGTAAACCTAATATCTCGGTTTATCTGAGCGGACAGAATCTGATTACGATTACAAGCTATTCTCATTATGACCCGGAAGCATCCTGGACGTCTTCTGCCGTGAACGGATGGGACAGAGGGGTTTACCCGTCTGCGAAATCATTTACTTTGGGTTTACAGGTTAAATTTTAATACGTATGAAAAGAATGAAAACACTGATTAAAAATATATTGCTGGCTGTACCGGTTATTCTGTCTGCTTCTTGCTCCGATTGGCTGGAAGAAGACCCGAAAACATTTATTTCTCCCTCTTCCTTCTATCAAACGGTGGAAGATTTTGACGGAGCTTTGAAAGGGTTATATCCTCAGGGACAAAATCTGAATCTGACGGAAGTTTTTGCCGACTATAATGATAAGCCTGAATCGGCTGAACAGGTCGGGGATATCTGGGCAAATAATCCGGGATATGGTTTTTATGCCTTTAGAAATGCCTGGTCCGGCCCATACAGTACGATAAAGAATGCGAATATGATATTGGAGTCGATAGAAGATAAGGATTTTACTGCCGAAACCAAGAATCGTATTATCGGTGAGGCGAAATGTTTGCGTGCCTGGTCTTATTTTACATTGGTCCAGTTCTTTGGAGATGTCCCTTTGCGGGATAAAGTCGTGACCAGTGATGCCGACGTGGCAATAGACCGTACGCCGCAGGCTGATATCTATCAGTTTATTTTTGACGATATTCTGGATGCGGAACAAAAACTTCCGGAAGAAGCGCAGGATATGGGACGTGTAAATAAATGGGTCGTAAAAGCGATTATGGCACGTATCTATCTGACATCAGCCGGCTTCCCGATGAATCAGAAAGAAAATTATGCGAAAGCCAAAGAGAAAGCGCTTGAAGTAATCAACAGCGGTCAGTATTCTTTGATGCCTACCTTCGATAAAGTCTTTAAGACGGAACGTTATACGGCTGAAACTATCTGGGCTCAGTTGTTTTCCGCTCCCGATAGCTATAGCGGTATGCATAATGAATCTTCACCGATTGGCAGCCAGACAGCCTTGTATCTTCCGACAGATGCTTTTATCGCCAGCTTCGATAAAGGTGATATGCGTAAAGAATGGGGAATTAAACCTGAATATGTAAATGCGAAAGGAAATAAAGTCATCGCGCGTACATATTATAATAAGTATATCAATGAAGAGTATCTGGAACAGGAGTTGCCAGCATCTAATACCAATATTTTGACCTGGCAGACTCAATTGATTCGTTTGGCTGAAATGTATCTGATTGCCGCCGAAGCTGAAAATGAGATAAACGGACCGGCCGGTGCTTATCAATATATCAATGCTATCCGTAAACGTGCCCGTGTCGACCAGAACGACCCGACAAACGTGCCTGACTTGAGCGGACTTTCTCAGGACCAGTTCCGTGAAGCCGTTCTGCTGGAACGTCAGCATGAATTGTATGAAGAGGGTTTTGCCTGGTACGATTTGAAACGTACCCAGACATTCGATAAGGTACAGAAAGCGCGTGGCAGCAGATTGAATGTCCCCATCGGTGCTTACAACAATACTTGGTTGATTCCTGATACCGAAATTCTGAATAACAACATACCTCAGAATCCGGATTACAGATAATTAATGTAGAATACATGAAGGGCCGGTCTGAGTTATTATTGATTGGCCCTTCCTATATCCGTAAAATACGAATGAAAAAGCAATTTATTTATTTTTTGTCTTTGTTTGTTATGTGTCTGGCCGCTTGCAGTAATCCGGTTGATCCGACGGCATTAAACCTGGATTCGGCGAACATAAACCGGTTGATTCCTTTTCGTGGAGAACTGAATAATGGTGTGAAACAACTTTATCCGGAAGAACCTTATAAAGCATTCTGGGCGGAGAACTGGAAAACTCCCGAGCAGTCAATATCCTGGAAAGTCAATACGGACGGTGAAGACTACATGGCTGAAATGATCGTTTCTGTCAACCGGATGGGAGATGGGGAAGAAACGGAGTTGGTATTATCCAATGGAACGGACAGTGTTATTTGCCGGATAAATACAACCGGATGGCAGCGTTGCCGGTTCCCCCGTCCTTTACATTTTAATAAGGGGACTTCCGTTTTATCTTTAAAGATTGGCAAACCCGGTAAGCAGGATGATTTTAATGTGTATCTGTACTCGTTGGAAGTCACCCGGCCGGAGACTTATGAGCAGCTGCGGGCGGAAGCTACATCACTTCGCAGTAATACATCCTGGATGGCGGATTTGCCTTATGGCTTTTTCTTCCACTGGAATTCAAAGAGTATGCCTCAGTCAGGAGAGCCGTTAGCCTATGAGGATGCGGTCAATAACTTTGATGTGGACCGCTTTGCACGAACTGTTTACGAATGTGGCGGGAAGTTGATATTTTTTACAACGTCGTGGGCGGAATATTATTTCCCGGCTCCGATACAGGCAATCGATTCTATTTTGCCGGGGCGTACCACAAAGAGAGATTTAGTGGCTGATTTATCTGATGCGTTGGGTAAATACGGCATTCGTCTGATTCTGTATTACCATGTCGGTCATGGAGATAAAGAATGGTGGGACAAGCAGCATTATACACGTGATAATGCAGGAGATTTGTTTACAAATGTGGAAAAGATAGTGGGAGAGATTAGCCAGCGGTATGGAAATCGTCTGGCCGGTTTGTGGATGGATGACGGTATCGGTTATTATCCTAACGGCGCTTCGTTTGAAAAGATTGCTAAAGCCGCCAAAAGTGGAAATAAGGAGTTGGCGATTTGTTTTAATTCCTGGATATTGCCGAAACTGACGGACTTTCAGGATTATTATGCTGGCGAACTGGGTTTGTCTTTGGCCAGTGCCGGTGTTAACGATCCTTCTCTTCCGTTGGATGGGGACGGATTGTTTCACGGTGGCCCTCAGGATGGCTTACAGGCAACTTTCTCCGGAACATTGGAGCCGGGTGACTGGACGCACATTTATAAAGATTCCATTATCGGTGATCCTGTTCTTTCCATTGACGAATTGACGCAGGTAGTGAAAGAATCTAACAAACGAAAAAATCTTCCGATGATTAATGTCCGGATTTATCAGGATGGAACGATTTCTCCGAAATCGTATGCTTTGTTGAAAGAACTGAACAATCGTATCAGTAAAGGAGAATGACCGGAAATTATCGAATATGAAGCGAATGGAGGCTCAGAAATAAGAATTCAATTGATTGGGTGATGTGTCAAAATAGTAATTACTGAACGCTAACGACTCAGAACACGCAGACAGGCACAAACTTTTATTAAAAAATAATTATTGTCTGCGCTCCGTCTGCGTTCGGTAATAGTGTTTTGACACACCTTCTCGTTTTTAGGGGAAAAAATCAATCTCCCAATGGAGTTTTATAAATTTGATTTCATCTTTCAGTGTTTGTAACATATTATAGGACAGTTGTTTGCTGTGAAGGGAGATAAAATATTGTTCGAACAAAAGCGTACGTCTTTTCCCAAGAATACGTACGATTTTCCCCTATAGTCCGGCAGATTATACCCTGTAAAGTAGCGTCCGGTACCCTATACCCTATTGGTATGTACGTTATAGGGTAGGTGTACCGTCATACCGGTACTGCTATCCCATCCGGCCGGCATCGTAGTGTCAGCACTACTCACATGACTGTGTGAAGACGAGTGGTTCTTCCCCAACGGATAACTATCCGTGTCCACATAGATAACTATCTATTTCCCCACAGATGCCTACTCATCGGAAGGGTTCCTGTTACGGTTCCAAAAACAATAGTGAAAAGGCTGGTTTCACCACAAAAGGATATAATACAGTGTGTTACGAGTGTGAAGGCAGAGGTATGAAAACCATGGAGGGGGAAGATTGTTTCCGTCGCGGACTTTCTCATTGATTTTAAACTACCATTTCAATTATGTAAAACGGTGTTTTGTGTTGGCAAAAATGGCACTTATCAAAAAAAGAACATTTCCCCATCCGTTTTCTTTCGGGCGAGAACTATTTTGGTGCGGTTGCCCTGTATTTTCGCTTTCTTTCTTGCAAGTTCAAGATTTTCTTGATAACTTGCCACTGTGTTTCTTCTAAATCCGTACAATACATAATTATTTGAAACTTAGTAATTAAAAATAATTATTTTAGCAGAAAGAGGAAACACTTTATTTATTTCAAACTGTGAAATTTAAACAGGCTCTAATTATTATGGAAAAGTTGGATGATATGAAATTAACTGTATTATATATTGAATATAGAAATTTTTTTATTGATGTATTAAGTAGATTTTATGGTTTTGAAAAATATGATATATATCATTATAGTGAAATTTTGAATGTTGATGAATTGTGTAGAAATGAAGCTTTAAATTGGGATATGTATCTGATAGAATTTTGGGGTAAAGAAAAAATTAATTGGGAATATTTGAGTGGAAATAAGTGTTTGTCATGGACAGCAGATCTTTTTGATAAATATTATGATTATTGGGAATGGGATATCTTGTCTTCTAATGAGGGAATATTCTGGAATGAGTTGCTGCTTAATAAGTATAAATCTAAGTTAAATTGGAATTTGTTGAGCTTAAATAAATCGTTACCGTGGTCAATTGATTTTATAAATCGCTATGTTGATAGATTAAATTGGGTTAATTTAAGTGCTAATCTGTCATTGCCTTGGTCTGACTATTTGTTGGAATATTATGAGAATTTATGGGATTGGAACTTGATAAGTGCCAATCCATCGTTGCCTTGGACTGATGATTTAATCATTAAATATATGGATCGTTTAAATTGGGCTGGATTAAGTATGAATCCAGCGTTACCTTGGAGTTCTGAGTTTATACAAAAGTATAAATATAACTGGATCTGGGGATATTCATCAGATTGGGTAATGACCGATGATATAGGTTTATGTGGCAATTCGGGTATTCACTGGAATGAGGAATTGATAGAGATGTTTGATGGTTTTATTGATTGGGGAGAGCTTAGTTTAAATACAGGAGATATGTGGAATGAATGTTTGATTGATAAATATTTATGTAAATTGCATTGGGAAGAATGCTGGTGTCCTCCTTTGGGTATGGGAGGTCTCAGTAGTAATCCTTCATTGCCTTGGAGCTTGGACTTTGTGGATAAATATAAACCTTATTTAAATATAAAAGAAATTTGTTCTAATATGTCTTTCCCTTGGCGTGAAGAGGATTTTAGAAATAATAATGGTGGAATAATAAATGATTGTGATAAATCTTACTGGAAATTATTGAGTATGAATGAAGGTTTACCTTGGTCTGTAGGAGTACTATATGATAATAGATGTTGGTTTGATTGGAATCTAATGAAAGGAAATGTGAAAGTATACGATAACTGTTTAAGTGTTTTAGAAAAAGAAAAGATGAAATTTTTACTTGAATTAGTTTGATTGAAGTATCAAAAAATGGTCGTGGATGATTGGGTAGGATAGTTATATAAGTGACGAAGCTGAAGAAAAGAATATGCGCCTATATTTTATAGAAAAGTCTATTGCTATGCTAATACAAGTAAAGATCGTGTGTTGAAAAATATGACATCGTATTTTGGGGACAGTGAAAATATTATTAGTTAATACAGTCTGCAAAATTTATATTACTCTGATAGGTTGGAGCAATCGTTCTTTGCAGGGATGATATGTTTTATCCGGTAATGATTGGTGAAGACGGAAGCTTTCCTGTCAAATGAAATATGACATGCTTATGGCTTTGGATATGTCTGGAAATAATACCTTTGCTATATGCCTTTTACAAAAATATTCCTAAGAAGAAATAGATTGTTTTATTAGGATTGTTATTTTGTTGGTGACAATCCTTTATAATAAAAGAGCAAGTCTGTGAAAAAAAGTAATTCAAAGTAAGAAGAAAATCATACAATTAACCATTATTTCTGCTCATTTCTGTCATAAACATAGTGGTTGTAGTTTGTAACGTGTTGGTGGCAGGTTGTGCCTCAGGTAAGGTATTTGACAGGGTGGAAAAGATACCACATCGTAAAGTCGGTTTGTTGTTGGGGACTGCTCCGGTTACTCCTTGGGGAACGAAAAATCTTTATTTTACGTATCGTATTGATGCGGCAGTCAAATTGTTTCATGCAAAAAAGGTTGATTACTTTATTGTAAGTGGTGATAATCATTCAACAGATTATGATGAGCCGACTTGTATGCGTGATTCGTTAGTTGCCTGTGGTGTACCGGATGAGCGAATTATTTCGGATTATGTCGGTTTTCGAACGCTTGATTTGGAAGTGCGATGTAAAGCCATTTTTGGACAGGATAGCGTTACTGTTATTTCGCAGTCTTTTCATAACGAGCGTGCGATCTATTTGGCGGGTCATAATCAAATAGATGCGATTGCATTCAATGCCCAAGATGTGACTTCTGTGTGGACAACCTGGTTGAGGGGACATAGTCGTGAGCTTTTGGCTCGGGTTAAAATATTTATAGACTTGATTATTGGTAAGCAACCCCGTTTTTGGGGGGAGAAGGTCAAGATTCCGGAAATCCGATGAAAATGTAATATAATAAGATACTTATTGATAAAAAATAAGTTACCTTTGTCTTGATAGATAATATAAAAACGGTTTATGGCTGCACTTTATCCTATTGGCATACAAAATTTCGAGAAGATTCGTAAGGAGGGGTATCTCTATGTTGATAAAACAGCGTTGATTTATCAAATGGTGAAGACCGGGAGTTATTACTTCCTGAGTCGTCCGCGCCGTTTCGGCAAATCGTTGTTGGTTTCGACTTTGGAGGCCTATTTTCAGGGTAAGGAGGAGTTGTTCGAGGGATTGGCGATGGAGAAGCTGGAACAGGATTGGTTGGAGTATCCGATATTGCATTTGGATTTAAATGCGGAGAGGTATTCGGAGGCTTCGTCCTTGGATAGTATTTTGCAACGTCATTTGAACCTGTGGGAAGATACATGGGGAAAAGATGAACGGGAAAAGACTTTGTCCGATCGTTTTATAGGGGTGATCCGCCGGGCAAAAGCTCGATCGGGAAGGCGTGTGGTCATTTTGGTGGATGAATACGACAAACCTTTGTTGCAGGCTATTGGGGATGAGCTGTTGCAGGATGAATACCGTTCTATATTAAAACCGTTTTATGGGGTGTTGAAGACGATGGACGGTGATATCCGTTTTGCTTTGCTGACAGGTGTGACAAAGTTCGGTAAAGTAAGTGTGTTCAGTGATTTGAACAATTTGATGGATATTTCGATGGATGATCGTTATGTTGAGATTTGTGGTATGACCGAGACGGAAATCCATGCGTATATGGAACAAGGGGTGTTGGATTTGACTCGTAATCTGCAAATGGATTATGAAGAAGTTTGCATGGAATTGAAACGCCGTTATGATGGTTATCATTTTACTCATAGGTCGCAAGGCATGTACAATCCGTTCAGTTTGTTAAACACATTTGCGAAGTCTGACTTTGGAGATTACTGGTTTGAGACAGGTACCCCCTCTTACTTGGTCGAGCTGTTGAAGCATACCGACTATGACTTGTACAATATGGCACATACGGAAACGAATGCAGATGTGTTGAACAGTATCGATGCCGTTTCGCGTAACCCGATACCGGTTATTTACCAAAGTGGTTATTTGACGATCAAATCCTATAATCCTAGATTTAAAATATATACATTGGGCTTTCCAAATCAGGAAGTAGAAGAGGGGTTTCTGAATTATTTGCTTCCATATTACACTTCTGTCAATGTTATTGATACTTCCTTCCAGCTTTTTAAATTCATTAAAGAAATCGAGTCTGGGGATGTGGATGCTTTCCTTAGCCGGTTGCAAAGTTTTTTTGCCGATACGCCATATGAATTGATTCGAAATCTGGAAGTGCACTACCAGAACGTCCTGTTCATCGTCTTCAAACTGGTCGGTTTCTATGTGAAGGTGGAATATCGTACTTCCCGTGGTCGCATTGACCTGGTGTTGCAAACCGATCATTACATTTATATAATGGAGTTTAAGTTGGATGGCACGACAGAGGAGGCGATGAGGCAGATCGAAGAGAAGCAGTATGCCTTGCCTTTTGCCTCGGATGAACGGAAACTTTTTAAGATAGGGGTGAACTTTGATAATGAAACACGGAACATAGCCGGTTGGTCGGTCGATTGATGTAGATTTTAATAATACTGTTAAAATGCAAGATGAACCGCCCTCTTTTATTGATAAATGAAAGAAAAAGTAAGATTTTTCTTTTAAATCCTTTGCTCGTACAAATTATTATTCTACATTTGCAGCGTCAAACAAAATAAAGACGATAAGAAAAGATGATGAACAATGTATTACATATTATTCTCGTGGTGGTCCTTCTAGTCATTAGTAGGTAAGGAGAAAGGTGTGTAAGAAGTTGTGAAGTCGTAAAAGATATTTCTTAAGCCTTTCTCCATATAGAGAAGGGCTTTTTTATTGACTAAAAGATAAAAACAGATATGATGAAGAATCCGTTAAGAAGCTCCTATAGCACAGAAGGCAGACGTATGGCCGGAGCCCGTGCATTATGGCGTGCCAACGGCATGAAAGAAGAACAGTTCGGTAAACCGATCATTGCCATTGTGAATTCATTTACCCAGTTTGTACCGGGCCATGTGCATCTACACGAGATCGGACAGCAGGTAAAAGCGGAAATCGAAAAGCTCGGTTGCTTTGCCGCAGAATTTAATACGATCGCTATTGATGACGGTATTGCTATGGGACACGACGGAATGCTTTATTCTCTGCCTTCCCGCGACATCATTGCTGACAGTGTGGAATATATGGTGAATGCGCATAAGGCTGATGCAATGGTTTGTATCAGTAACTGCGACAAGATTACTCCGGGTATGCTGATGGCCAGTATGCGTCTGAATATTCCGACAATCTTTGTATCCGGCGGTCCGATGGAAGCCGGTAATCTGGACGGACGTGCACTCGATTTGATCGACGCCATGATTGAAGCGGCTGACGATTCTATCAGCGATGAACAAGTAGAAAAGGTGGAACGTTCCGCTTGCCCGACCTGCGGTTGCTGTTCTGGTATGTTCACGGCTAACTCTATGAACTGTCTGAACGAAGCGATTGGATTGGCTCTTCCCGGCAACGGAACAGTTGTTGCAACACATGCCAACCGTACCCGCCTGTTCAAAAAAGCCGCGAAGATGATTGTTGATAATGCCTTTAAATATTATCGTGACGGCGATGATTCCGTATTGCCTCGCAGTATTGCCACCCGTCAGGCCTTTCTGAATGCTATGTCGCTGGATATTGCCATGGGGGGATCGACGAATACAGTCCTTCACCTGTTGGCCGTGGCTCATGAAGCGGAAGTCGATTTTACAATGAAAGACATCGATATGCTTTCACGCAAAACACCGGTTATCTGTAAAGTGGCTCCGAGTTGTTCTTATCATGTGGAAGATGTGAACCGTGCCGGAGGTATTATCGGTATTATGAATGAGCTGGTAAAAGCCGGTCTGGTGGACGGTTCCGTGAAACGTGCGGATGGTCTGACTTTGAATGAGGCTATCGACCAATACTGCATTACCTCTGTAAATGTAACGGAAGAAGCAATCAATATTTATAAAAGTGCTCCGGCCCACCGTTTCAATCTGGTGCTCGGATCGCAGGAAAGTTATTATAAAGAACTGGATACCGACCGTGCAACCGGATGTATCCGCGATGTGGAACATGCTTATGTGAAAGACGGCGGTCTGGCTGTTCTGTATGGAAATATTGCACAGGACGGTTGTGTGGTTAAAACAGCCGGGGTAGATGAAAGTATCTTCCGTTTTGCCGGCCCTGCCAAAGTATTCGATTCGCAGGATGCCGCTTGCGAAGGTATCCTGAAAGATCAAGTCGTCTCCGGCGATGTCGTCGTTATCACCTATGAAGGTCCTAAGGGTGGTCCGGGTATGCAGGAAATGTTGTATCCTACCTCTTATATAAAGAGTAAACATCTGGGTAAAGAATGTGCGTTAATCACAGACGGACGCTTCAGCGGTGGAACATCGGGTTTGTCAATCGGACATATTTCTCCCGAAGCGGCTGCAGGCGGAGCGATTGGCTTAGTGAAAGACGGCGATATTATCGAAATTAATATTCCCGAAAGAACCATACATGTAAAGGTGACAGACGAAGAACTGGCCAAACGCCGTGAAGCGGAAGAAGCCCGCGGAACAAAAGCCTTTACACCTCCTTTCCGCCAACGTACGGTATCGAAAGCACTGAAAGCATATGCAAAGATGGTTGCTTCGGCCGATAAGGGCGGTGTACGAATAGTAGAAGATTAATAAACACCAAATACTATATTTTAGAGATGGACAAACAAAAGATAACCGGTTCGGAAGCTTTGCTGAAAGCGCTGATCGCTGAAGGAGTAGATACTATCTTCGGTTATCCGGGTGGGCAGGCGATACCAATTTACGATAGTTTATACGATTACAGAGATCAGTTAAAACATATTCTGGTGCGCCACGAACAAGGTGCAACACATGCTGCACAGGGATATGCCCGTGTTTCCGGAAAAGTGGGAGTAACGGTGGTTACTTCGGGTCCCGGGGCAACCAATACCATCACTGGTATTGCCGATGCGCTGATGGACAGTACACCGATGGTGGTGATTGCCGGCCAGGTTCCGTCTCCGCTGCTTGGAACAGATGCTTTCCAGGAAGTTGATGTGATCGGTATCACACAACCGATTACCAAATGGGCTTACCAGATACGCCGCCCGGAAGAAATTGCTTGGGCCGTTTCCCGTGCTTTCTATATCGCATCGACCGGTCGCCCGGGACCTGTGGTACTGGATTTGGCGAAAGATGCACAGGTGGGTTTGGTAGATTATGAGTATCAGAAAGTGGATTATGTTCGTAGTTACCAACCTGAACCGGATATCAGGGAGGAACGTATCGAGGCGGCTGCTTCATTGATAAATAATGCCAAAAAGCCATTCTGTCTGGTAGGGCAGGGGGTTATCCTGGGAGGAGCTGAAGAAGAACTGAAAGAATTCTTGTTGAAAAACGATATACCAGCCGGTTCTACCGTATTGGGCTTGTCTGCATTACCTTCGGACTTCCCATTAAATAAAGGTATGTTGGGGATGCATGGAAATGTCGGACCGAACCGCAAGACAAACGAATGTGACGTGCTGATTGCTATCGGTATGCGTTTCGATGATCGCGTAACCGGCGACCTGAAGACTTATGCCAAGCAGGCAAAGATTATCCACCTGGATATCGACAATTCGGAGATCGGAAAGAATGTGCCGGTCGACGTGAAAGTGCTGGGAAATGCCAAGCATACGATTCCGATGATTACGGCTTTACTGGAAGAACGGAAGCGTCCGGAATGGAATGCTGAATTCGAACCGGATGAAAAAGAGGAATATAATAAGGTAATAGAAAAAGAACTCTATCCTACCGAAGGCCAACTGAAAATGGGCGAAGTAGTCCGTAAGGTTTCCGAAGCAACCGATAATGATGCGATTCTGGTTACGGATGTAGGTCAGAACCAGATGATGGGTGTTCGCTATTTCAAATATAAACAAACACGCAGCGTAGTTACTTCAGGAGGTTTGGGAACGATGGGCTTTGGCCTTCCCGCCGCCATTGGAGCGAAGCTGGGAGCGCCTGACCGTACGGTCTGTTTCTTTACCGGCGACGGTGGTATCCAGATGACTATCCAGGAGTTGGGAACTATCATGCAGGAAAATCTGAATGTAAAGATCATCGTTCTTAACAACAATTTCCTGGGAATGGTACGCCAGTGGCAGGAGCTGTTCTTCAACGAACGGTATTCGAATACCATCATGAAGAATCCGGATTTTGTAGCGATAGCCAAGGCTTTTGGTATTGCTTCCCGTGCGGTAGATAAACGGGAAGACTTGGATGAGGCGATTGCTGAAATGTTGAATCACGATGGTGCCTATATGTTGGTTGCCAATGTGGAAACTTGTGGTATGGTATATCCGATGGTTCCGGCCGGAGGAAGCGTGACAAACATGATTTTGGGTGATAAGTAAGGAGGAGAAACTATGAATACAAAACAATTATATACCGTTATTATCTTTTCGGAAAACACTGTTGGTCTTCTGAATCAGATAACTGTTATCTTTACGCGCCGGCAACTGAACATTGAGACGCTTTCTGTTTCTCCCTCTGCTATAAAGGGAATACATAAGTTTACAATTACTACCTTTGCCGACGAGGATACGATCGACAAGGTCGTAAAACAGATCGACAAGCGTGTGGATATCCTGAAAGCCTATTATAATACGGATGAAGACCTGGTTTACCAGGAAATCGCTCTTTATAAACTGAGTACCGAACTCTTTATCAAGATGGGGACGGTTGAGGATCTGATCCGTAAGTACAATGCCCGTATCCTTGAAATGAATGAGGATTGTGTGGTGTTGGAAAAGAGTGGTCATTATGATGAGACACAGGCTTTGTTTAAAGAATTGAGTGAGACGATCGGTGTCCTGCAATTTATCCGTTCCGGACGCGTTGCTATAACGAAGAGTAAGGTAGAACGTCTGAGCGACATGTTATCTGCAATGGAAAAGAAGTTGCAGGAAAAACATGTCTGAGAATAATAAGGAAACATTTTGTAAATAAAGTAAATTATGGAGAAGAACAAAGTAGGAGAATTTCATTTCGTAACAGAGTCTTATCTGACGGACTTCCGGGGACGTATTACAATCCCTATGATCGGAACTTATTTGTTGCATGCTGCTTCTTGCCATGCCGCCGACCGTGGATTCGGATATAACGATATGACCGAAAGGCATACCGCCTGGGTTCTTTCCCGTCTGGCTATCGAGATGACTTCTTATCCTGCCATGTCTGAATCCGTAACTTTATATACCTGGGTGGATGAGGTCGGTAAGTTGTTTACCAGCCGTTGCTTTGAACTGGTGAACGGCGAAGGCAAGACCTTTGGCTTTGCCCGCTCTATCTGGGCGGCTATCGATATGGAAACCCGCCGCCCGACCTTGCTCGATGTGGAGGGCCTGAGTGCTTATATCACCGACCGTCCCTGTCCGATTGAAAAACCGGGTAAAATTGCTCCGGTGGAAAACAACACTTCCGGCGAACCTTACCGTGTGAAGTATAGTGACCTGGACGTAAACGGCCACCTGAACAGTATCAAATACATGGAACACCTGCTCGACTTGTTCGATATCAGTCTGTTCCGAGAAAAAGAGATAAGCCGTTTCGAAATAGCTTATCAGTCCGAAGGAAAGTATGGGATGGAGCTGACTCTCCATAACCAGGAAGTATCCCTCGATAAATATAATATGGCAATCTGTAACGACGGCAAAGCCATCAGCCGCGCTGCCGTTACCTGGATCTGAAAAACAAATTATTTTATATACATTTTAATAGTAAAAAGAAAATGGCAGTAATGAATTTTGGCGGCGTTGACGAAAACGTAGTAACCCGCGAAGAATTTCCGTTGGAAAAGGCAAGAGAAGTATTGAAAGACGAAACAATCGCTGTAATAGGTTACGGCGTACAAGGTCCTGGCCAGAGCCTGAACCTGCGCGACAACGGTTTTAACGTAATTGTAGGACAACGTAAAGGTGGTAAGACCTGGGAAAAGGCCGTTGCTGACGGTTGGGTACCGGGCGAAACACTGTTCGATATCGAAGAAGCATGCGAAAAAGCAACTATCATCCAGTATCTGCTTTCAGATGCTGCTCAGATTGAAGTTTGGCCGCGCATCAAAAAATACCTGACTCCGGGTAAGGCTTTGTATTTCTCTCACGGATTCGGTATCACTTACAAAGAACGTACAAACATCATCCCTCCTGCTGATGTAGACGTAATCCTGGTTGCTCCGAAAGGTTCAGGTACTTCACTGCGCCGTATGTTCTTGCAGGGTCGTGGTCTGAACTCAAGCTACGCAATCTTCCAGGATGCAACAGGCAAAGCATGGGATCGCGTGATTGCACTGGGTATCGGTGTTGGTTCTGGTTACTTGTTTGAAACAACATTCAAGAAAGAAGTTTATTCTGACCTGACCGGCGAACGTGGTACTTTGATGGGAGCTATCCAGGGATTACTGTTGGCTCAGTACGAAACTTTGCGTGAAAACGGTCACGAACCTTCTGAAGCATTCAATGAAACAGTAGAAGAACTGACTCAGTCATTGATGCCGTTGTTCGCAGAAAACGGTATGGACTGGATGTATGCAAACTGTTCAACAACTGCACAGCGTGGTGCTTTGGACTGGATGGGCCCGTTCCACGATGCTACAAAACCGGTGTTCCAGAAGTTGTATAGCGAAGTTGCCTGCGGTAACGAAGCACAGCGTTCTATCGACACAAACAGCAAGCCTGACTATCGTGAAGGTCTGGAAAAAGAACTGGCTGCTCTTCGCGAAAGTGAAATGTGGCGTGCAGGTGCTGTTGTTCGTAAACTTCGTCCTGAAAACAACTAATAAATGGTGATACATTAATAGTTAAACATTTTGTGATATAAAAACGGCAATCCGGCTTTTCGGGTTGCCGTTTTTTTATGGTTTATGTAATGCGTTAATGGTTAAAAAATGTTTTTGATTGCAACTGTTATTGATTTTTCATCCCAATATGTATGTCATTGTTTGAATGTGGATTTTAGATAAAAAAATCAATTAAATGGTGGTTAAAATATATTTATTAGAGCAATAAATATACATAATTATGCTTGTATTAAATAATGATAAGTTATATTTGCTGATGGAGATACTGTAGTTTGTAGAGTGGAAATATAGAAGGATGTTGTGTGTAATGATCAGTATATCTTTGTTTTAGTTAACTTTATTTTATTGAAATGTATGCCAGTCACTTTTATCTTAGAAAAGTGTAACCTCTAATGAAATGAACGCTATTGTGATTAATTTTATTTAATTAAAGACTTGAATTTAGCTATGTGGACCAACTCAAAACTAATTAGATCACTAATGATTTCTGTATTATTAGGTGCGGCAGGTGCGATTGCTGCCAATCCTACAGGTCCGGAAACGATGGTAGTACAACAGGGTAATAAGGTAACCGGCCTGGTAGAGGACCAGATGGGACCTGTCGCCGGAGCTTCTGTTGTAGTGAAAGGAACCACTATCGGTACGATAACCGATATCGATGGAAAGTTTACGCTGGATAATGTTCGGCGGGGAGCGGTTATTGTTATTTCCTTTGTCGGCCTGGCCACTCAGGAGATCACTTGGAACGGACAATCTATTTTAAATGTAAAATTAAGTGATGCGACACAGGACCTGGATGAAGTCGTTGTCGTAGCCTATGGAACGGCTAAGAAATCAACCTTCACCGGATCGGCCTCCGTTGTAAAAGCTGAAAAACTCGAAAAGATCATGGGCTCCGGCTTTGCGGAAGCATTGCAGGGGATGAGTGCCGGTGTGAATGTTGTGAATGTACAGGGTAACCCCGGAGCTGATGCCCGTGTGGAGATCCGTGGTATTGCTTCCATGTCCGGAAAGGCCGATCCGTTATATATTGTGGACGGGATGCCTTACGATGGAAAACTGAATCAGATCAATCCTACGGACATAGAATCGATGACGGTGCTGAAGGATGCGGCGGCCACTTCGCTCTACGGTTCGCGTGCAGCAAACGGCGTCGTAATGATTACAACCAAGCGGGGTAAATCAGAAAAACCGCGTATTAACTTCCGCGGAGGTTGGGGTACTTCGGATAATGCTGTCAAGAATCCGAAAAAAGCCGATCCGTACCAGCAGCTGGAAAATACCTGGTATGCCTTGTATTATGATGCCCTTCTTTATGACGGCATGAATATGCAACAGGCGGGCGATTATGCTTCGTCGCAGGCATTGACCAAACAGGTAAAGGCTACAAAAGATTCGAATGGTAATCTGATTTATGTCACTCCGTTCAGACATATCAATGAAAATTACGTATTGCATGACGGCAATGGGAATCCTTACATGAATCCTAATCTGGAATATGTCTGGGATGAAGATGATTGGGATGTCTACAAAGCTATCTTCTCCCGTAAACTGCGCCAGGATTATAGTGTGGATATAAGTGGTCAGGCCAATGGTGGAAAAACAGCCTATTTCTTCTCCGGCGGTTATCTGGACGACCAGGGATATGGTAACCGGCAGTATTATAAACGTTATTCTTTCCGTACCAACCTGAGTACAGAGTTGTTCGATTGGTGGAAAGTGGCCGGTAGCCTTTCTTATTCGCGTCATCGCCAGAACCTTTCCGGTGGTGCCAGCCGTGCGGCTAACTTTACGACGACTTTGTCTTCACCCTGGTTACGTAATGAAGATAATACCGGTTGGGTCGTTTCTGAAAAAACAGGGGAACGGATGTACAGTTACGGTAAATATACCAATAACTTCTTTGGTGCCCATATCCTGAATAACTCGGGTGATTATTGGGATAATCCGAACGATGACAGTTTCGATAACAATATGGGGCATATCCTGTCTGCTCAGGTAAATACAGAGTTTACTCTTCCTTTCAACCTGAAATTCCGTTCGGCTTTGAATATTGACGATTACTGGTATCGTACCATGCAATATACTTCCGCCGTACATGGCAGCGGACAGACTGCACCTTATGGTATTTCTATACTGGCAGACGGTGGTTATGCCAGCCGTTATAATTTCAATAAACGTTCCACCACCTGGAATAATGTATTGTCTGGTGAATGGATGATTGGTGACCATACGATTTCAGGTCTGGTCGGACATGAGTGGTATACCTGGGACTCCCACTACGAACAAGGTTGGGGTGAAGGTATCATGGAACTGGGTAAATATGAATTATCGAATACCACCAAGAACTTCGGTGTTTCCGGCGGACGTGATAAATACTCTCTGCTTTCGTTCTTTGGTAAGGTCGATTATAACTTCTTGAATAAGTATTACTTGTCCGCTTCACTTCGTGAGGATGGTTCTTCCCGTTTCAGCTCCGATCATCGCTGGGGTACATTCTGGTCGACAGGCGGTTCATGGCGAATATCGAAAGAAGGTTTTATGGAAGACCTGAAATGGATTGATAACCTTTCGTTGCGTGGTAGTTACGGTACGACTGGTAATGATAAGCTGATCGTGCGTGAATCGAATGGTAAGGCAGGGGATGAAGTCCTTTACGGATACCAGGGTACTTATGAAAGTGATGACCTGTATCTGAAATCCGGTTTAAAACCATCTACCTATCCGACACCGGACTTGAAGTGGGAAAGTAATCAGCAATGGAATATCGGTTTAGATTTTTCCGTATTCAACCGACTTAGCGGTACAGTGGAATATTATTCCCGTACTTCCCATGACTTGTTGTATTATAAGGAACTGCCTCTCTCTGCCCAGGTTGGTAGTGCATCCGGGTATAATATGAATATCGGTGACCTGCGTAATAGCGGGATTGAAATCACATTGAATGCGAATATCCTTACAACGAAAGATTTCAGATGGGATATCGATGCCAACATGAGTACGCTGAAAAATGAGGTGACTTATTTGCCTACAGGTCCTTACACTTATTCTGGTACCGCCTGTACCTACAAGATGGAGGAAGGCAAGTCTCTGTATGAATTTATCGCTCCCCAGTACGACGGTGTTAATCCGGAAACCGGAGTACCCGGCTGGTTGATCCGCGATGGTAACGGCGGTTGGAAACGTACGGAAAAGCAGGAAGAAGTAACGACAGACGATTTTGTGTACTGTGGCTCCGCGATTCCCAAAGTGTTCGGTGCTATCACCAATAACTTCCAGTTCAAAGGGATCGACCTGTCGTTCATGTTCTATTATTCTTATGGTTCCAAAATATCGGACTATACATATAAAGAACGTATCATGAACCGTCCGGGTGTCGGTGTGATACAGGAGTTGGTTGAGGACAGATGGCGTCAGCCGGGCGATGCGGATGTGCTTATCCCACGTTGGTCGTACAACCAGTATGGCGCGACGGTAAAATATGCAGATAACTTCGTATTCGACAACCACTACTGGCGTCTGAGAAACCTGACATTAGGCTATACGCTGCCTAAGAGCCTTACCCGCAAGGCCCTGGTAGAAAACCTGCGTGTTTATGTAACCGGTAATAACCTGTTGACTTTCGGTCCTGCCAAAAAACGCTACACAGACCCCGAAACAGGTATAATGGGTAACAGTTATAACGGTAATGCTGAAACCGATAACGGTATTCAGGGTTCGAGAAGACTGTATATGGTCGGTATTCAAATCACATTGTAAACGTAAAAAATGATATTTATGAAACGATTTATAAATATATCCTTCCTGTCCCTGGTTTTTGCTGGTATGGCCCTGACCGGATGTAACGACGACCTGACAACCAGCTCCTACGTGAAAGTAAACGATGAAGATGTACTGGGGAATGTCTCCCAGTTGGAAAAAGTATTGACTTCAGCCTATAAGCAGCTGTATTTTAATACTGATAAAGGAGACCGTGTGTATGCCGGTCTTCCCGGATTCCAGATGTATGTCGATGCGAGTGGTGCCGACGTGATCAGCCATACCAATATGGGAGGTGATCAGGTAACAGCATACCAGTATTCCAACTCAAAAACACAGGCTGACGGAAATGCCTCAAAAATCTGGTCGATGTGCTATAATGTGATCAACCGTGCCAATATCATCCTGACCAATGTGGATGCCGCCGCCGGTGATGAAACACAGAAAAAACATATCAAAGGCCAGGCGTTGGCGATGCGTGGAATCCAGTATTTCCATCTGATCCAGAATTACCAGCAGACGTATGCGATAGCTAAAAGCAAGCGTGGGGTGATCCTGCGTACCTCTTCCGATGATGAATCCCATAAAGGTTTTTCTACTGTAGAGGAAGTCTATACCCAGATTGTGTCCGACCTGACGACGGCTAAAACATTGCTTGCCGATTATAATCCGGACGATATGTGGCTGATCAACTCCAAAATATGTTCGGGAATCCTGGCCCGTGTTTATCTGGTGATGCAGAACTGGGACGGCGCTTACAATGAAGCCAAGATCGTCTACGACCAGCACAGCCAGTTGATGACCCGCGAACAATACCGTTCCGGTTTCGACGATATGATCTCCGGCAATTATGCGGAAGTGGTATGGGCCATGAAATATACCGCCGATAATAACCTGGGCGGTAGTACGCAGTTCAATTTCTGGTATAACCAGGATGCCAGCTACGGCGAGGGTTATGCCGATGGTCCTATCTACTCGTTCCTTGACTACTTCGTGGATGAGCAGTTTGTGAAACTATTTGAAGAAAAAGAAGACCGTTACCAGTTCTGGAAACGTACGAACAATGCGAATACGGAAATCAATACAAAATGGGCTTTCGACAAATACAAGCATTATGGTGAAGACGGCGGAAGCGTTATTCAAAGCGCCACCCGTCCGGAAGTCTGCCTGATGCGCGGAGCCGAAATGCTGCTGATTATGGCGGAGGCTGCTGCCCAAAAGGGTAACTCCGGCGAGGCTCTGAATCTGCTGAACCGTTTGCAGGTGGCGCGTAATGCTACCCCGACAACCAATGCCGGAGGCGAAGCTTTGCTGGAAGACATCTATGTGGAACGCCGTAAAGAGTTGATCTGTGAAGGACAAGCCGGTTTTTATGACCTGGTGCGCCTGCAAAAGAGATTGGTTCGTATCGGTGAATCAACTACCAATCCTGCCGGACATTACGTATGGGGCATGCAGTATCTGAACGGATATAATGCGCTCGATCCGCAACCGATAGGGACGCTGGAGTCGAACGATTACCGTTTCTTCTGCCAAATCCCGCAAATGGAAATCCTGAATAATGATGCGATCTCCGAATCAGATCAGAATCCGTGGAGCGGGCAGTAAGTTTCATCTGTTGTAAATAAATAAAAGAGAGGGAGGTGTTTATTACATGCCTCCCTCTCTTTTATTTGTAACATTTGATGTTCACTGTTTTACTTTTTGTCCTTTAGCACTTCCTGTAACATGGCCACCTTCTCCTGCTCCGCTTTCAATAAACGTTCGTATAATTCAACGACTTTTTCTAAGGGGTTAAATGTAGGATTATAATTCTGGCAATTAGCATTATCTTGCCAGGTGCCGGAAAAGATATTAATGGAAGTGGCTTCGCCTAGTTCCGTAATTGCTTCTTCGGGTATATCTAATGCTTTGGCAATCTTTTCGATTACTTCCGGCTCCAGATTACTTCTTTTTTCGTATGTCGAAAGGGTTAGTAGAAAATAAATCCGGTTTATCTCTCATAATAAATATCGGAAAGAGTTGCCTGATAATATTTGTACCACAGAAAAAACACATCAAAGGTCAGGCGCTGGCGATGCGTGGAATCCAGTATTTTCACCTGATCCAGAATTACCAGTAAACGTATGTCATTGCGAAAAATAGTTTCTCTTTCAACCGATAATAGTGGACATGATATCAGTGAAACGGTTGATGCAAATCAGTGTCGTATGGAAACTTCACTTCCTGTAACCAAACAGACGGCAAAATCAAAATGATATAAAAATGAATGATATATGAATATTATGAGTGTAAATGGCCTTTGGAGGAAACAGACTTATTTTTTATTTGTTCATTCTAGAAAAGGGAAGCATACATTTATTAACATAACAGATATCTGATATCGACTTTTTATCTCGTTTAAACCGAAGAAAATTTTAGTTTAAACAGATTTCAATTTCGTTTAAACTGAGATAAATTTCTATTGTAGTGGAGTTTTTATTCGTTTAGAGAAGAAAAACACCTCAATTAGTGCTTTTAAAAAAGAAAATCATATGTTTTTAGACAGTTTTTATTTCCAGAGCAACCGCTTTTTGATGTGTGTGTAAAATAGCAATATGTTAATAAATTATGAATAGATGTGGTATATGGGTAACAATCATAGATAATATACATTTTTTGTGATATGAATATTGCAACAATCAGGTCAAAGCGAACAAAGGTAAGTCGGCGAGATTTCTATAAAAACAGATCGACATTTCCCTTTGCCCGTACAATTCCTTCAGCACATACATAAAATATCATTTTGACAATCCTTTAACTTCCAGGAACTCTCCTGACGCTTTGTATCCAATAGTATGTTCTCCGGATAGGACTTGGCTTTTATATCCCAAAAAGTAAATCATCAATAGTAAACAAGGCAACCGCAGCAAAAGGATGTTTCAATATAGAAATATTTGAACTATCCCGTTCCCGTGCTCGACACGGGATCGCAAAAGCACAAACCGTATCCTATATGTATCTTTTGATACTGCCTGTTCTTCTGCGGCCCCGTGTCAAGCACGGGGACAGGATAGTTCATATCTGATAAGAAATGAATCAAATTCTTTTGGTATAGTTTAATCAGTCATAAAAGGAGAGGCGTGTCTGTGAAGGTGTGCTTCTTTCCTGTAGATAACGGGATTTAATCCCGGTAGGGTTTGCCGGAATAAATGAAGAATGTATCTTTGTAGGAGATCGTTAACAACTTAAAAAGATATACCATGAATAAAATCAGTTTGCTGTTTATTTTGTCTGTATTAATCACTTTTTCTGCTTATGCCCAGGATGATATAAAGATAACGCATGCCCCTTATCTGCAAAATCTGGGAGAAAATGAAGTCACTGTTGTATGGACTGCAAACAAGCCTTCGATCGGCTGGGTGGAACTGGCTCCTGATGACGGAACTCATTATTATCAGACGGAGCGTCCGAAGTTCTTTAATGCGAAGAATGGCATCAAGCTGACCTCTACCGTCCATTCTGTGCATCTGACAGGGTTAAAGCCCGGCACACGTTATCGCTACCGGGTGTATTCGCAGGAAGTGTTAAGCCATGTCGGCTGGCGGGTGATTTACGGGAATGTGGCGGCAACGTCTGTTTACGGCAAGCAACCGCTGACGTTCCTGACCAGCGATCATGGCAGGCAATCCGTGAACTTTGCCATGGTCAACGATATCCACGGAAAAAGTGATGTGCTGGAAAAACTGGTTTCCCATTGTGATCTGAAAAAGACCGATATGTTTCTGTTCAATGGCGATATGGTCTCTATTTTCAACAATGAAAAGGAAATATTCGAAGGCTTTATGGATAAGGCAACCGAGCTTTTCGCCTCCGAGATACCGATGTACTATACCCGTGGAAACCATGAAACCCGCGGTTCCTTTGCTACCGCATTCCAGGACTATTTCTCTCCGAAACAGGAGCACATCTATTATATGTTCCGCCAGGGATCTGTCTGCTTTGTTATCCTGGACAGTGGCGAAGATAAACCGGATTCGGATCTTGAATATGCCGGCATAACAGTCTATGACCAGTATCGTACGGAACAGGCGGAATGGTTGAAGAAGGTACTTGAAAGCAAGGAGTATAAAGAAGCACCGTTTAAAGTCGTAGTTTGCCATATGCCTCCGTTCGGTGGTTGGCATGGTGAGCAGGAAGTTGCCGAAAAGTTTATCCCCTTACTCAATAATGCCGGTGTCGATCTCATGCTTTGCGGCCACCTTCACCGGTATATGCGGAATGAACCGAAAGACGGTGTTCGTTTTCCGGTTATTGTAAACTCCAATAATACGGTATTGAAAGCGGAAGCAGGCGTAAAAGAATTAAACATCAGGATACTGGACATGGAGGGGAAAGAGGTGGATAAGCTGACAATAACCAAATAAGACATATAGATGGGAGAAACATCCTCCGGCTGAACTATCAAAAATAGGAAGAATAGAATCAGTTTTGAAAATAACCTGTTGAAGCAGAGGTTCTATATTTGTACAATCATAAAAACGGTAATCATTGGTATAACCTAAATAGAATCTTTAATGAAAGGTATTTTCTTTGTCATATGTATGTGTTTTGTCTCGTTTGGAGTATCTGCCCAGGTCAGTGAGTCAGCTTTTGTAAATCCGGAGAATAAATATAAGCCTGTTCCTTTGTGGTTTTGGAATAATGCGACGGTCAATGAAAACGAATTGCTGGACCAATTCCGTCAGATGATCCGAAAAGACGGGTATGGCGGTTGTGCAATCCTTCCTTTCGGGCAAGACTTCAAGCCGGAATATCTGTCAGACGATTATTTCAATCTTTATAGCAAGATTATAGAGGAAGCCAAGAAACTGGATGTGCATATGTCCCTGTATGATGAGTATGGTTTTCCGAGTGGAAGTATGGGAGCCATCAACGCGGATGGGGTACCTCGCTTCATGAACAAATATCCGGATGCCACGATCAAGCGGCTGGACAAAATGGAGTATAAAGTAGCTGTCGGCGAATCATTCGAACAGGTCGTTCCTGCCGGAAAACTGATGTCGGTCGTTGCAATGGACACGCTGACGAAGCATCGGATTTCGCTGGAACAATATATTCGTTCCGGTAAACTCAACTGGAAAGTTCCGGAAGGAGCCTGGAAGATCATGTTTTTCGTCTGTGTGAAAGATGGCGACCCGAATGTGGATTATCTGGACCCTGAAGCCGTCAGGCTGTTTGTAAAAGAAACTCATCAGGCATATTATGACCGTTTCTCTCCCTATTTCGGGAATACGATCATAGAAACTTTTTTTGATGAACCGACCCTGTACCGGGCTAAGGGACGTATCTGGACAGACGCGTTTAACGAGAAATTTATCTCCCGTTACGGGGAATCTCCCGAATTACTGTATCCGGCATTATGGTATGACATCGGGGAGGAAACGCAATCTGCGCGGAACCGTCTGTTTGGCTTGCGTGCCCATTTGTATTCCGAAGGTTTTATGAAAATAATCGGTGAATGGGCTTCTGCCCATGGCATTTACTCTACCGGTCATCAGGATCAGGAAGAGATTGCGAATCCGGTGGGAACTTCTGGTGACTTGATGTTGTGCGGGAAATATATGGGGATTCCCGGTATTGACAAAATTGGCGGAGGCCGTCCGACCGAATTGTTTTATAAAGTGGTTTCTTCTTCTGCCTATAACTGGGACAAACGCCAGGTAATGTCCGAAACATACGGCGCTATGGGGAATATCAGTGTAAAAGAGCTTTACCACATAGCCATGGAACAATATACGAAAGGGGTCAATACGCTTATCCCACATGCTGTCTGGTATAATGATCGGAATGTTACTTTCCTGCCTGAGTTATCCTGGCGGAACGAACTGTACCGCGATTCACTTCCGGCATTTAATAAGTTCCTGTCCCGTCTCAACTATATTTTGCGGCAGGAAGGAAGACATGTCGCCGATATAGCAGTCCTTTATCCGATCGAATCTCTTCAGGGAGAACATGTGATGGATGGGGAACTGGGATTTTATGAAGGCGGGGTAATGATCCCGAATACGGATTATACACATGTCTCGGCTTTATTGACTGATACCCTCGGGCGTGATTTCACTTATCTGCATCCGGAGGTCTTATCTACAAAATGCCGTGTGAAAAAAGGATTGTTGCACCTCGACAATCAGGTGAACAAAGAAACTTTCCGGTTGATTATTATTCCCGGAGTAAAAACAATATCGTTAACGGCTTTACGACAGGTCGAGTCTTTCTTTAAATCCGGGGGGAATGTCATATTTACAACCCAGTTGCCGGAGAAATCGGTAGAACCGGGACAGGACAAGGAGGTGAAAGACATCATTTCCCGTATATTAGGTGTCAATGCTTCCTACGCAACTGCGGGTAAAGCCTTTTTCGTAGAGAAACCTGGACCGGATGCTTTAAAGACTGCAATCGAGGATTCCTATCCTGTTCCTGACGTGGCCTTTGAAGCAGGGCATGAATTGAATTACATTCATAAGGAACTGAAAAATCAGTCTGTTTATTATTTTGCCAATTTGAAAGATCAACCCTATCAGGCAAATGTCGTGTTGCGAGGGAAGCTGAAACCTGTCTTATTGAACCCTCATACCGGACAGCGGATGAAGGTGGCATATGAACATAAACGTGTTTCCGGCATGGAAACGACAACGGTTACGTTACCGGTAGAAAAGCATTCGTCCGTATTCCTTATTGATAACATTTTATAATAGAAAAATAGATACCATGAAAACAGGAAAAACTAAAGTCGGCCTGATTGGGCTGGGCCTGGATACGTATTGGCCCCAATTTGAAGGACTATACACACGTCTTTGCGGGTACCAGGACTGGATCGCATCGGAGATGTCCCGTCCGGACACCGAAGTCGTTAACGCCGGGATTGCTGATAACCCGGTAAAAGCTGTTGAGGCAGCTGAAGATCTGAAGAAAGAAGAGATCAGCCTTCTGTTTGTCTTTATCTCTACTTATGCTTTATCTTCGACGGTCCTGCCGTTGGCCCAGCGTGTGAAGGTCCCGGTTATTCTCTTGAATATCCAGCCTGTTGCGGCAATCGACTATGAATATATAAACGGATTGGGTGACAGGGGGAAAATGACCGGTGAATGGTTGGCACATTGCCAGGCCTGTTCCGTCCCTGAATTTGCCAGCGTGTTCAACCGCGCCGGTATTCCTTATGAAATCGTAAGTGGCTATTTGCAGGAAGAATATGTGTGGAAGCAGATAAACGGCTGGATCGATGCCGCCCGTGTGGTAAATGGGATGAAGAATAACCGCATGGGAATCCTGGGCCATTATTATTGCGGGATGCTCGATGTGTATACCGACCTGACCCGGCAGTCGTCTGTTTTCGGTACGCATGTGGAAATCGTAGAGATGTGCGAACTGAAAGCCTACCGCGACAACGTTACCGATGAAGATGTAAAAGACAAACTGGATGAATTCAATGCTTGTTTTGAGATCGACGAGCAATGCGAAGCCGGTGAGCTGGAACGTGCCGCCCGGACATCCATAGCCCTCGACAGGCTGATCGAGGCGCACGACCTGGGTTCGATGGCCTATTATTATGAAGGCTATGCCGGAAATGATTATGAGAATATTGTGACTTCCGTCATTGCCGGGAACACGTTGCTGACCGGACGCGAGATCCCTGTTGCCGGCGAATGTGAAGTGAAGAATGTACAGGCAATGAAGATCCTGTCTTTGTTGGGCTCAGGCGGCTCTTTCTCTGAATTTTATGCCCTCGACTTCAAGGATGATATCGTTATGTTGGGGCATGACGGTCCGGCTCATTTTGCCATAGCGGAAGGAAAAGTCCGGTTGGTGCCGCTTCCGGTTTATCATGGCAAACCGGGTAAAGGATTGTCTATTCAGATGACGGTCAAACATGGCCCTGTTACTTTACTGTCCGTCTGCGAAGGGAAAGACGGCGTTTTCCTGCTGGCAGCTGAAGGGGAGTCGGTGGAAGGACCAACTTTGAAGATCGGAAATACGAACAGCCGCTATCGTTTTGCCTGTGGTGCCCGTGCTTTTATCGACGCCTGGAGCAAGGCGGGACCTTCCCATCATTGTGCGATAGGGCTTGGACATCAGGTAGATAAACTGGAGAAAATCGCATTCCTGCTGGATATACCGATTATCAGGGTAGGATAGGTGGGAGACTGTTATAGGAAGGAAGTCTGAGTAATGATTTATTAATTCGAAAGCCTTTCCTCTTTCAGTTTATAAGAGAATATGTATAAAAAATATCGTTTTATATTTGGTGGTTTAGAAAAAGGCTGTATCTTTGCAGCGTTAAATAAAAATGACAATGAAACAGAACATAGCAAATAGTCTCATTATTTCTCTAAACATTATTCTACTCTGGGAACGGGATAGGAAGTGAGACTGTACGTGCTTTTCTGATGCATGAAGATATAAAAGAGCCTTTCTCACTTCCTTGTGAGAGAGGCTTTTTTTATGAATGAACAAAAGAATATTAACAAATTTAAGATGATAAAAACTATGTCAGACAGATTATTTATTTTCGACACCACATTACGGGATGGTGAGCAAGTGCCGGGTTGCCAGTTAAACAGTATTGAAAAGATTCAGGTTGCCAGAGCACTCGAAGAACTGGGCGTCGATGTGATTGAGGCAGGATTTCCTGTATCGAGTCCGGGCGATTTCAACAGTGTGGTTGAAATATCCAAGGCCGTTACCTGGCCGACTATCTGTGCTTTGACCCGTGCGGTTGAAAAAGATATAGATGTGGCTGCCGAAGCATTGAAGTTCGCCAAACGCGGACGTATCCATACCGGTATCGGTACTTCCGATTACCATATCCGTTATAAGTTCAACTCCAACCAGGACGAGATACTGGAGCGTGCCATCGCTGCCACCAAATATGCCAAAAGATATGTGGAAGATATCGAATTCTACTGCGAAGATGCCGGACGTACGGACAATGCCTATCTGGCACGTGTCGTGGAGGCGGTGATCAAAGCGGGTGCAACCGTTGTGAATATCCCGGATACGACCGGTTACTGTCTGCCCGACGAATATGGTGAAAAGATCAAATATCTGATGGAACATGTGGATGGTATCCAGCATGCAATCATCTCCACCCACTGCCATAATGACCTGGGTATGGCAACAGCCAATACCGTGCAGGGTGTCCTGAACGGTGCCCGCCAGGTGGAAGTGACCATCAACGGTATCGGTGAACGTGCCGGTAATACTTCGCTGGAAGAAGTAGCCATGATCTTCCGTAGCCACAAAGAACGTGGTATCGAAACCAATATAAACACAACCAAAATCTATGGCATCAGCCGTACGGTTTCCAGCCTGATGAACATGCCGGTTCAGCCGAACAAGGCGATTGTCGGACGTAATGCTTTCGCCCATTCTTCCGGTATCCACCAGGACGGTGTATTGAAAAACCGTGAAAGCTATGAGATTATCGACCCGAAGGATGTCGGTATCGACGATAACGCAATCGTATTGACCGCCCGTAGCGGACGTGCCGCATTGAAACACCGCCTGAGTGTTTTAGGTGTGGAACTGGATCAGGAAAAACTGGATAAGGTATATCAGGAATTCCTGAAACTGGCTGACCGCAAGAAAGATATCAATGACGACGACGTGTTGATGCTGGCCGGAAAAGACCGTACTGCCATGCACCGTATCAAACTGGAATATTTGCAGGTTACATCGGGGGTCGGCTTACAGTCTGTTGCCAGCGTCTGCCTGAATATCGCCGGTGAAAAGTTTGAAGCAGCCGCTTCCGGCAACGGTCCGGTGGATGCAGCCATCAAAGCCGTGAAGTCGATTATCCACCGCACGATGACCATCCAGGAATTTCTCATCCAGGCTATTAATAAAGGTAGTGACGACATGGGTAAAGTCCATATGCAGGTGGAATACGACGGAAACAATTATTACGGTTTTGCCGCCAATACCGATATCATCGCTGCTTCCGTAGAAGCCTTCATCGACGCAATCAACAAGTTCGTAAAATAACATAATACATAATTAGCAATGAGCAAGACATTATTCGAAAAGATTTGGGAGAAACATGTGGTGGATACCCTGCCCGACGGAACGATCCAGTTTTATATCGACCGTCTGTATTGCCACGAAGTAACCAGTCCGCAGGCTTTTGCGGGGTTACGTGCTCGTGGTCTGAAGCCGTTCCGACCGGAGCAGATCACTTGTATGCCGGACCACAATATCCCGACATTGAATCAGGAAAAACCGATCGAAGACCCTGTCTCCAAGAATCAGGTGGATACATTGGAAAAGAACGCGAAGGATTTTAATCTGACTTATTACGGTCTGCAGCACCCTAAAAACGGTATCATCCATGTAGTAGGACCGGAAACAGGTCTGACTCAGCCGGGTATGACGATCGTTTGCGGTGACTCTCATACCTCTACCCACGGTGCCATGGGCGCGATTGCTTTCGGTATCGGTACCAGCGAGGTAGAAATGACATTGGCTACTCAGTGTATTATGCAGCGCAAGCCGAAGACGATGCGTATCACCATCGACGGCAAACGCAAACCGGGTGTAACGGCAAAAGATTTCGCCCTATACATTATAAGTAAGATGACGACAGGCGGTGCTACCGGTTATTTCGTTGAATATGCCGGCGAAGCGATTCGCAACACGACAATGGAAGAACGTCTGACCATCTGCAACCTGTCTATCGAAATGGGTGCCCGCGGTGGTATGATCGCTCCCGACCAGGTCACTTTCGACTATCTGAAAGACCGTGAATTCTCTCCCCGTGCCGAAGCCTGGGAAAAGAAACTGGCTGAATGGCGCGAACTTTACAGTGACCCCGATGCCAAATTCGACAAGGAAGTCGTTTTCCATGCAGAAGACATCGATCCGATGGTTACATACGGAACCAATCCGGGAATGGGAATGGGTATCCGCGAAAACATCCCGACAATGGAGAGCGTAGACGAGGCCGGCCGTATCTCTTACAAGAAATCTCTGGACTATATGGGCTTCACTGCCGGTGAACCGGTATTGGGCAAAAAGATCGACTATGTCTTCCTGGGAAGTTGTACGAACGGCCGTATCGAGGACTTCCGTGCTTTTGCCTCCCTGGTGAAAGGAAAGAAGAAAGCCGACGATGTGATCGTATGGCTGGTTCCGGGTAGCTGGCAGGTGGAACGCCAGATCCGTGCGGAAGGTATCGACAAGGTATTGACGGAAGCCGGTTTCGAACTGCGTCAGCCGGGTTGCTCGGCTTGCCTGGCCATGAATGAAGATAAGGTTCCGGCAGGCAAATATGCCGTATCTACTTCAAACCGTAACTTCGAAGGCCGTCAGGGACCGGGTGCACGTACTATCCTGGCCGGGCCGTTGGTGGCAGCGGCTGCGGCAGTAACGGGTAAGATCACCGATCCCCGGGAGTTGATGTAGTCTCCGATGCGGTAACCAGGGACGGTCTCCGGTGCGGCGACAGAGGTGTCGTTGATGTGGAGACAGTGGTGTCGCCGGTGCCGCGAAAGGGCTTTCGCGGGTAGCGCGAATAATTACAATAAATAAACCGATAAATTAAGAGAACGAAATGAAAGAAAAATTCACGATAGTAACATCGACCTGTGTCCCTCTTCCTCTGGAAAATGTCGACACAGACCAGATCATCCCGGCCCGCTTCCTGAAAGCAACCACACGCGAGGGCTTCGGCGATAATCTTTTCCGCGACTGGCGTTATGACAAAGCCGGTAACCCTAATCCCAACTTTGTATTGAACCAGGATACTTATAAAGGTCAGATTCTTGTTGCCGGGAAGAACTTCGGTAGCGGTTCCAGCCGCGAACATGCTGCCTGGGCGATTGCCGGATATGGTTTCCGGGCGGTAGTCAGCAGTTTCTTCGCCGATATCTTCAAGAACAATTCGATGAACAACGGCCTTGTTCCGGTTGTTGTTTCTCCAGAGTTCCTGGCGGAGATATTCGCTTCTGTCGAAGCCGATCCGAAAGCAACGTTGACAATCGACCTGCCCGCGCAGACAATCACCAACAACGCAACCGGCAAAAGCGAATCCTTTGACATCAATGCCTATAAAAAAGATTGCCTGGTAAATGGCCTGGACGATATCGATTACCTGCTGGCTAATAAGTCGAAGATAGAAGCGTACGAAGCAAATAGAAAGTAAGATGGTAGAAATAATGGATACAACCCTTCGGGACGGGGAACAAACATCGGGTGTCTCTTTTGCGGCTCACGAAAAGCTCAGTATTGCACAGATGCTGCTGGGGGATCTGGGAGTAAACCGCGTGGAGATTGCCTCTGCTCGCGTATCGGACGGAGAGTTCGAAGCCGTGAAGCGAGTGGCTGCCTGGGCCGAACGTACCGGAAATCTGCATAAGCTCGAAGTATTGGGCTTTGTGGATGGCGACGCCTCGCTCAACTGGATCGAATCGGCCGGTTGCCGCGTGGTAAACCTTCTCTGTAAAGGTTCGTATAAACACGTAACCGAACAACTCCGCAAATTGCCCGAACAGCATATTGCAGATATCCGTTCTGTTGTATCGCTGGCTACCGAAAGAGGTATTGAGGTTAATATATATCTGGAAGACTGGTCGAACGGGATCAAAAACTCTCCCGATTACGTCTTCCAGCTGATCGATGCGTTGAAAGACCTGCCGATCCGACGTTTTATGCTGCCCGATACGTTGGGCATCCTGAATCCGGGCAATACGTACGAGTTCTGCAAACAGATGCTTGACCGTTATCCCGAACTGCATTTTGATTTCCATGCCCACAACGATTACGACCTGGCGGTAGCCAATGTCTATTCGGCAGTCCGGGCAGGAATACACGGTGTCCACACCACGATCAACGGCCTGGGCGAACGGGCGGGAAATGCACCGCTCAGCAGCGTGATCGCCGTGATAAAAGATCATCTGAACGGTCAGACCAGCGTGCGGGAAGAGAAGATCAACGCCGCAAGCCGCCTGGTCGAGACCTATTCCGGCATCCATATCGCCCCGAACCGCCCGATCATCGGCGAACATGTCTTTACGCAATGTGCCGGCGTTCATGCCGATGGCGACAGCAAAAACAACCTGTATTGCAACGACCTGATCCCCGAACGTTTCGGCCGTGTCCGCGAATATGCCCTCGGAAAGACTTCCGGCAAGGCGAATATCCGCATGAACCTGGAATCGTTGGGAATCGACGTGGACGACGAGTCCATGCGTAAGATCACCGAGCGTATCATCGAACTGGGCGACAAGAAGGAAATGGTGACGACGGAAGACCTGCCATATATTATCAGCGATGTGCTTCATCACGATGCAATGGCGGACCAACGTATCCGTATATTAAATTATTCCTTATCTTTGGCGCAGGGACTGAGGCCGGTAGCCACGCTGAAAATAGAGATCG
Organism: Parabacteroides sp. ASF519; assembly: GCF_000364265.2. Lineage (NCBI taxonomy): Bacteria > Pseudomonadati > Bacteroidota > Bacteroidia > Bacteroidales > Tannerellaceae > Parabacteroides > Parabacteroides sp. ASF519. Next base: position 2,292,917 of record NZ_AQFV02000006.1, read on the forward strand.
ACGGCGAGGCATACGAAGAGTCGGCATCCGGCGACGGCCAGTACGACGCGTTCGTCCGTGCCCTTCGCAAGATCTATTCCGACCTGGGTCGTCCGTTCCCGATGCTGACGAACTATTCCGTATCCATTCCCCCCGGAGGTCGTACCGATGCCTTTGTGCAGACGATCATCAGCTGGAATTATGCCGGGATAGATTTCAAAACCCGCGGCCTCGATGCCGACCAGACGGAAGCCGCCATCAAGGCGACGCTGAAGATGCTGAATAAGATTGAACAATAAATATAGGAGGTATTAGTTATGAACAGAAAACTGACCATTGCGCTGGTAGCGCACGACAATCGTAAAGCTGACATGGTAGAATGGGCTGTACACAATGCAGAATTCCTTTCCCACCATCTTTTAGTATGTACCGGTACAACCGGCGGACTGATACGTAATGCTTTCGACGAGAAAGGTATTGCTGCCGAAGTAATCTGTATGCATTCCGGGCCGTTAGGCGGTGATGCAGAAATTGCTGCCATGGTGGTACGCAAGGAGGTGGATCTGGCGGTTTTCCTGATCGATGACCTGAACGCGCAACCGCACGAAGCTGATATTCAGATGTTGCTTCGCCAGTGTCGTGTTCATAATGTGCCTATTGCTTGTAACCGTTACAGTGCCGACCTGATGATTACGAGCACCCTGTGGGACGATGATAGTTACGTCCCTATGGAACCCAAATATGTGCTATTTAAAAGAGACTAAAATAACAAACTGAAATGAAATTAAACATCGCAGTCCTTCCCGGCGACGGTATCGGTCCCGAGATTGTAGAACAAGGCATGAAAGCCGTTAAAGCCGTATGCGAAAAATATGGCCACGAACTAAGTTATAAACACGCTCTGGTGGGAGCGGTTGCCATCGATGAGACCGGTAACCCGTATCCGGATGAAACGCACGAACTTTGTATGCAGAGCGACGCCGTTTATTTTGGTGCGATCGGTTCTCCGAAATATGATAATAACCCTTCCGCAAAGGTACGCCCCGAACAAGGACTGCTGGGAATGCGTAAGAAGCTGGGACTTTTTGCCAATATCCGTCCGGTAACAACGTTCCCGTCGCTGTTGCATAAATCTCCGCTTCGTGCCGAACTGATCGAGGGAGCAGACTTTATGTGTATCCGTGAATTGACGGGTGGTATGTATTTCGGTCGTCCGCAGGGTAGAAGCGAAGATGGGAACACGGCTTACGATACCTGTGTTTATACCCGTGAAGAGATCGAACGTATCGTTCGCCTGGCTTACCAGTATGCACAGAAACGCCGCAAGAAAGTAACGGTAGTCGATAAGGCGAATGTGTTGGCTACTTCTCGTCTGTGGCGTCAGGTAGCACAGGAGATTGAAAAGGAATATCCGGATGTGGAGACAGAATATATGTTTGTCGACAACGCCGCCATGCGTTTGGTTCAATGGCCGAAGAGTTTCGACGTGATGGTTACCGAAAACATGTTCGGTGATATCCTGACAGACGAGGCTTCGGTAATTACCGGTTCATTGGGCATGCTGCCTTCTGCTTCTATCGGTGTGCATACTTCCGTATTCGAACCGATCCACGGTTCTTATCCGCAGGCTGCCGGAAAGAATATAGCCAATCCGCTGGCTACTATCCTGAGTGCCGCCCTGATGTTCGAATATGCTTTCAACGGGATGGAAGAAGGCGCATTGATCCGCGAAGCCGTTGCCGCTTCCATGGATGCCAATATTGTAACCGAAGATATCGCTGAAAATGGCAAAGCCTACAAGACCAGCGAAGTAGGGGACTGGATTGCTGAATATATTGCGAAGAAGTAATTTGATTAAAACATCCGATGGGGCGAAACATTTTTCGTCCCATTTTTATTTATCGCCATAATGACTTTTTACAGAAACGACTTCAACAGTTACAATCTCTTCATGTATGGCGTAGATGATACGATAATGTTTGTCTATACGTCTACTCCAAAAACCGGAAAGGTTGCCTTTTAATTGCTCTACCTGTCCGGTTCCGGTGGTCGGATGCTCTTCTAACTCCTGGAATAGTGAAAAAATTTTGGCTAGATCTTTCTTCTTTCCTGATTTCTTCCATTGGAGTAGCTGTTTTTGGGCTTCATCCGTTAACTTCAGTTTATAGCTCATACGCCTAACAAATTTTTGATATCATCTATTGTATAAGCTGTAACTCTGCCCTGTTTTGCATCTTCAATGCCACGCATGACAGATGCCATATTCTCCGGATCATCAAACCACGGGTCACCGCTTGGGCTCGGATTTGTTGAAACTTCTATACTCAAAGAATTTGCTTTGGTTTCCAACAGATTTTCTATGAAAGCCTTTACGCTTTTACCTTGTGAAGCAGCCATAATGGACAGCTTTTTCAAAGTGTCTACAGACAAATCTATATTTTTCCTTTTCTTTTCGATTGCTATTGTTGCCATAATCTTTTATATTTTCCACAAAGGTAGAAAATATACATCATATATACAATGTATACATATTGAGCCACTCAATATCTTGCGAAGAAATAGGTTGTAACCCATTGGAACTGACATAAAAAGTCGGAATGAAGGAATGCTGATTGTGAGTTTATCATTTTGTCATCTTCATCAACTCGTCGATGATTGTCTGGTCATAGCCCATCTCCTGTGCTTTCAGGAAATCTTTTGCGGCGGATTCTTTTTCATACTGGGCCAGCTTCACTTTTCCTCTCAGCACATATAGAGAAGCGCTGGGAGTACTTTCAATAAATACCTTGTTAATATCTGCCATGGCACGGGCGTTCTTGCCCATCATGAAATACACATCGGCACGACCTTCATACAATAGCCAGTCACGGGGCATCTGGCTGATCAGGTAGTTGAAGATTCTTTCACTTTCCTCATAGTTACCACGCATCTTTTCAAGAATGGCATGTCCCAGACGGGCACGGACGGACTTTTCGTTCATCTCGAGTATTTTATCGAAATCCTGTTCCGCCCAGATATAATTCTTTTTTTGGATATAGATCAGTCCGCGGCAGTAAAGAGCCTCTTCGTTTGTCGGTTCCACGATCAGTAAGGCATCGTAATCATTCAGCGCTTTCTCCGTTTCTCCCAGCTCGGAGTAGAGAGAGGCGCGGTTCTCCAGGATAGTCGGATTGTTGGGACGTCCGCTGAGTGCGGCCGTATAGGAAAGCAGCGCATCCTGGAGCTTGCCCTGGCGGCGTTGGATACTGCCGAGGTTTGTCAACAAGGCATAGTTCATAGGATTTCCCGGTTCCAGGCGCATGGCGGCCCTCAGGCTTTCTTCGGCAGACACCAGGTCTTTCTTATCCAGAAAGTCGTAACTTTTTTCAATCAGTTCCTCATACGATTGGGCAAAACAGTTAGCTGTTGCCAGGATAAAAGTGATGAATATTAGCAGTAATCTCATTCTCTTGTTTTTATCTGTTATTTGATCGTCGCAAAGCTACGCAAATATCTTGTTCTGTCGCCGGATTAAAAAAACTTTATACCTTTGCCACATTTTATAAGACTTTTCGATGCTTTGATTGTTATAAGATAAAAGTGTTTAATTAAAATAGATAGAAATATGATATTATTAGATGTGTTGGCTTCCAATCCGAAATTGGAAGGTTTTATCAATTCCCTGATAGAGCAGGGTAGTCATTTAGGGTGGACAATTATTAAAGCGATCATTGTTTTCGTTGTAGGACGGTTTATTATCCGCGTGATTAACAAACTCGTTCGCCGTATTTTAACGAAACGTGATTTTGATCCGTCTGTTAAAACATTCGTAGGAAGTCTGGTGAATGTTACGTTGATGATCCTGTTGATCATTTCCGTTGTAGGGGCGTTGGGAGTACAGACGACTTCGTTTGCTGCATTGCTTGCTTCTGCCGGTGTCGCTATCGGTATGGCGTTGAGCGGAAACCTGTCGAACTTCGCCGGCGGGTTGATTATCCTTTTGTTTAAACCGTATAAGGTCGGTGATTATATCGAATCGCAGGGTGTAGGCGGTACGGTGAGGGAGATTCAGATCTTCCATACTATTTTGCTTACGGCAGACAATAAAAATATCTTTATTCCGAACGGCTCATTGAGCAGCGGCGTGGTAACCAATATCGGTAATGAGCCGACGCGTCGTGTGGAATGGACTTTCGGTGTGGAATACGGAAGCGATTACGAGCATGTAAAGAGAGTGATCGAATCCGTTCTTGCACAGGATGCACGTGTTTTGAACGAACCGGCTCCTTTCATAGCCTTGAGTGCGCTGGCTGATAGCAGTGTCAATGTCGTTGTGCGTGTATGGGTAAAAAGTTCCGATTACTGGGGCGTTTATTTTGATACCAATAAAGCTATTTATGCAACCTTCAATGCTGAGGGTATCGGGTTCCCGTTCCCGCAACTGACGGTGCATCAGGCAAAAGACTGATTTTGTCCTTAAAATAAATCTTTTTGTTCAATAACCGTTGGGGTTCGTCTGACGGGCGGTAATACGTTTAATAGTTGAACAAAAAGATTTATCTTTGTCTATCAATTTAAAAGTGAATAACAGAAAATGTTTTTAAGGTAAAAATACAAAGAACTTTATTTTATTACTTTAGTATTAATTATTTGATTATAAAAAAAGAAAAAGGCTCGACCGTTATGGCGAGCCTTTTTCTTATGAATTCAGACGGTCTACCGTCTTGACTCCTTTGACTGATTTTATTTTCTTGACCAGCATATTCAGCGAATTGGTATCTCTCACCAGTACGGCAAAGTTACCCTGGAATATCCCGTCTACCGAATCTATGTTCAACGAACGGAGCGTGACGCCATTCTCTTTTCCGATCACCGAGGTGATGTTGGTGACGATCGCGATATCGTCCCTGCCGACAACGCGAAGGGTTACCACATATCCGTTGTCACCTTTTCCGCTCCATTTTGCACGGATGATACGGTAACCGAAACGGCTGAACATCTCCTGCGCGTTCGGGCAATCCATCCGGTGGATCTTGATGCCCTGGGTGGAAACGAATCCGAATACTTCGTCGCCGTAGATCGGGTTACAGCATTTTGCCAACTTGTATTCAATCCCTGTCAGGTTCTTGTCGATGACCAGAACATCCTTGTTGGTGGATATTTCCTCCACTTCGGTGGTCGTGATGTATTCGCCGGCACTACGGGTTTCCGAACGGTCGTTGGTCTCGGTTTCCTTGCGGACAAACTCCTGATATTCGTCGATCACATTGTTCGGGTCGAGGCGTTCTTCGGCTATTTCGATGTAGAAGTCGGTGACGGTCTTGAATCCTTTCTTCTTGATGTAACGCATCAGATGAGGTTCTTCCATCTCGATCTTCCGGTTTTTGAAACGGCGTTGGAGCATCTCCTTGGCAAAGTCGACCGCCTTGGCTGTCTCTTCACGGAGGGCCTGTTTGATCTTTACACGGGCTTTGGAGGTGACGACGATGTTCAGCCAGTCGCGTTTAGGCGTCTGAGTTGGAGAGGTGACAACCGAAACCGTATCCCCGTTGTTCAGTACATATTTAATAGGTACGTTCTTTTCATTTACCTTGGCGGAAACGCATTTGCATCCCAGCTTTGAATGGATGGCAAAGGCAAAGTCGAGCACGGTGGCCCCTTTCGCCAGTTTGATCAGTTCGCCGGTCGGTGTGAAGACATAGATTTCGTCCTTATACAGGTCCATCTTGAAGTCCTGCATCAGGTCGAGCGGGTTGTTCTCCTTCTCTTCCAGGGCGGCACGCACGGTATTGAGGAATTCGTCCAGTCCGCTTTCGGCTTTCACGCCTTTGTATTTCCAGTGGGCTGCCAGTCCGCGTTCGGCGATCTCATCCATCCGGCGGGTACGGATCTGCACTTCCACCCATTTGTTTTGCGGGCCCATGACCGTGATATGCAGACTCTCGTATCCATTCGTCTTCGGAATGGAAATCCAGTCTTTCATACGGTTGGGGTTAGGCTGGTACATGTCGGTAATGATCGAATATACCTGCCAGCATTCCGAACGTTCTTTTTTAAGTGGAGTATCCAGCACGACACGGATCGCGAACAGGTCGTATATGCCTTCAAACTCGATCTTCTGCTTTTTCAGTTTGTTGTTGATCGAGTGAATGGATTTGGTACGTCCTTTGATATCGAACTGTAAGCCGGCTTCCTGCAACTTTTTCTTGATAGGTGCGATGAATTCGGCTATATAAATGTCACGTGAACGTTTGGTCTCATTCAGCTTTTTCTTGATGAAATCATACTGTTTGGGATCGGTATACTTCAGCGACAAGTCTTCGAGTTCGCTCTTTATTTTGTATAGACCCAGGCGATGAGCCAGGGGAGCATACAGATATGAGGCTTCGGTGGCTAGCCGCAGGCGGTCGTCTTCCTTCAACTGTTTGCCCAGGCGCATCAGGCAGAGGCGGTCGGCAATCATGATCAGTATCACCCTGACATCTTCTGCAAAAGAGAAGAGCAGGTGATGGAAGTTCTCAGAATTGACGGCCGTATTGCGGGCATACAGATCGGAAGTCTTCAGCAGGCGCTGAATGATCAGCGTGACATCTGCGTCGAACGTCTTTTCGACCTCTTCCAGTGTAATGACCTTTTTCAGCACCGGGCGATAGAGCAGGAGGGCGATGACCGAAGTCCGTTTCAGTCCGATCTCCGTTGTTGCGATCAGTGCAGTATTAATATTGCGAATCAATCCGTTGATGCCGTTCTTGTCTCTTCCGTAACAGTCGAGTGCGACAACGCGCTGCATCAACTCTCTCATTTTCCGTATATCCTCTCTATGTAAAAAGGAGTAGAGGCTACGTACCAATTGTCTGTATTTAGAGAAGAAATCTTTTCTTTCTTCTTCCGTAAAGAATGGTTGTATGTCCATAGTTGCATCTTCTTTTTTACTGCCCATTTGAGGACAGGCGGTAAAACATACTGTAAAAGTATCTTTTTTCCTCGAATATCAATGCTATTCTAACAGTATTTTTATACATTTGCGAGAAGCATAGACGGAAAATGCTATGCCACAATGCGAAGAGTACTAATTTTAAAAGATATACTATGTTAAACGCAAACGATTTAAAGCAATTGGCTGATAAAGGAATCAGCGAACAGCAGATTGAAGAACAACTGGCTTGCTTCGTCAAAGGTTTCCCTTATCTGGAAATAGCCGCATCCGCATCGGTAGAAAAAGGTATAATGGTTGTATCGCAGGAGGACCAGGCAACTTATATGGATGCATGGGATGCCTATCTTGCTAAAAATAAACGGATCCTGAAATTTGTACCTGCTTCGGGTGCTGCCAGCCGTATGTTTAAGAACCTGTACGAGTTTCTGTCAGCCTCTTACGATGTGCCGACCAGTGATTTTGAAAAGAAATTCTTCAGCGAGATTACCCGTTTCGCTTTTTATAATGCATTGAATGCGGTTTGCCTGGCAAACGAAGAGAAAGATATCCCGGCACTGATCGCTGCCGGCAATTATAAGGCGGTGGTTTCCAATTTACTGGATGCCAAAGGGTTGAATTACGGACAGTTGCCTAAAGGTCTGTTGTTGTTCCACCGGGCAGGTGAAACGATCCGTACTGCCATGGAAGAACATCTGGCTGAAGGTGCCATGTATGCCAAGAACAATGCCGGTGAAGTAAATATCCATTTTACCGTATCTCCCGAACATAAGGCATTGTTTGAACAGTTGGTGTCAGAAAAGAAACAGGCATACGAAGAAAAGTTCTCGGTAGGCTATGATCTTTCCTTCAGTGTACAGAAGCCGAGTACGGATACGGTTGCCGCCGATATGGAGAACAATCCTTTCCGCGACAAGAATGGAAAATTGTTGTTCCGTCCGGGCGGTCATGGTGCTTTGATCGAGAATCTCAATGATATCGATGCAGATGTCGTTTTCGTAAAGAATATCGACAATGTCGTTCCCGACAGTTTCAAATGTTCGACTGTTATCTTTAAGAAAGTGATAGCCGGTGTACTGGTTACTTTGCAGGAACGTATATTCAATTATCTGAACCTGATCGAAACAGGAAAATATTCACATGACCAGGTAGAAGAAATGATTCATTTCCTACAGGATGACCTGTGTATCAAGAATCCGGATACGAAGTTGCTGGAAGATGCCGAACTGATTCTCTATATCAAGAGCAAACTGCTCCGTCCGTTGCGTGTTTGCGGTATGGTGAAGAATGTAGGCGAACCGGGTGGCGGTCCGTTCCTGGCACAGAATCCGGATGGCACTGTCTCTCCGCAAATCCTGGAAAGTTCGCAGATCGACCTGAAAGATCCGGCAAAGAAAGCGATGTTCGAACAAGGTACCCACTTCAATCCGGTTGACCTGGTATGTGCATTGAAGAATCATAAAGGAGAAAAATATAATCTGCCTGATTATGTAGATAAAAATACCGGTTTCATCTCTTACAAGAGTAAAGATGGCCGCGATTTGAAGGCATTGGAACTTCCCGGTTTGTGGAATGGTGCAATGAGCGACTGGAATACCGTATTTGTAGAAGTTCCTATCGAGACTTTCAATCCGGTAAAGACGGTAAACGACTTACTACGGTCCGAGCATCAATGATCGGATCGATATCATAGTTAGTATTTAAATTAAACATTCGAAAAGGCGGACTTGTGAGAGCCCGCCTTTTTCATTCTGCTTATATTTTCGGTAACTCCCAGGGGGCGCGATACTCTTTGCAGAGATATTTATCAGCTTCTGCATCATGGAAACTTGTTCCGTCCCACGAAAGTTTCTTTCCGGTCCGGTAAGCAATGTTACCCAATTGAGAGAATTTGGCGATATGTGCGCCGATCTCGATGCTAGCATTACAATTACGGTTGCGCGATTTGATACATTCCAGATGGTTCTTGACGTGCAGGTTCAAGCCGCCTTCTCCGTAAGCCTTATTCAGGGCGACTGCTTCCATGCGGGCCTTGCCGTTCACCTTTTCAGGGATGACTTCCCAACCGCCGCGGTCGATAACCAGTGTGCCGTTTTCTCCTACAAAACCGAGTCCGTGGTTACGTCCGTAAGCACCGTCGTCGATACCGATGGCATGGTCCCACATCACGGTGAAGTCATCGAATGTATAGATCGTTTGCAGAAGGTCGGGTGTTTCGCAGGCATCGTCCGGATAACCGAATTTGCCGCCCGAAGCCATGATAGAGTTCGGTGCCGTCACATTCATGCCATAGAGGGCGTAATCGAGCAGGTGGACACCCCAGTCTGTCATCAGTCCTCCGGCATAGTCCCAGAACCAACGGAAAGTGAAATGGAAACGGTTACGGTTGAACGGGCGTCTGGGTGCCGGACCAAGCCACATGTCATAATCAACACCTGCCGGAACCGGTTCGTCGGCAACAACCGGAATGGAAGGACACCATCCCTGATAAGAGAATACACGTACAGTACGTATCTTTCCCAACTGCCCGCTATGTACGAAAGCCATTGCGTCCTGCCAGTGAGGGTCGCTGCGTTGCCATTGTCCGACCTGTACGACACGGTTGTATTTCTCGGCAGCACGTACCATGATATTACATTCTTCGATACTGTTTCCCAGCGGTTTTTCGCAATAAACATCTTTTCCGGCTTCGCAGGCGGCAACCATCTGGAGGCAGTGCCAATGGTCGGGAGTACCGATGATAACGACGTCCACATCTTTGTTGTCGATCAGCTTCCGCCAGTCTTTATAAAGGTGTTTTACCTTCTTTCCGGTTAGTTTTTCCGTCTCGGCAGCCCTGTTATTTAACACATTTTCATCAATATCCGCTAAAGCGATACATTCGACTTCCGGATTGCGGAGGAAAGCCTGTAGGTCGGAATACCCCATCCCTTTGCAACCGATCAGTCCGACCCTGATCTTATCGTTTGCACCGACTGAGTTACTACTAGCTTTAATAAAGAAAGGGTTCATCGAGAGGCCGGCTCCCAGAAGGGCGGCCTGCCGGATAAAATCTCTGCGTGTTGTCATGGTCTGAATGAATTAATGGTGATGATACACAATTGTTTGTAAAACACCAAAAATAGGAAGAAAGCCTGGGTTTGCCCAATAAAATATGTAATAAAAACATAATATTGCAGACAAATCCGAAAAAGGGAAGTAAATTTGCAGTCACTTTATGGAAAAAGTAATTATTGGATTATTCACTAAAAAAGAAACAAAATGAAGCTGACACGCTTATTAACCTGTCTTTTTTTAAGTATTATGGGAATGTCCTGTATCCAGGACGAGGCGCCGAATGCAGAAGCTGATATTCTGACTTGTACAGTACCAGCCGACATATTGCGTCGCGATCCTATTATTACAAATGATAAGATTACATTGATGGTTAAATCAAATACTGATTTGTTGAAACAATCGCCTGAATTTACCCTGACGCCAGGGGCCTCTATTTCACCGGCTAGCGGAACGACGCTCGATTTCAGCGAACCGCAGTATTACACTGTCGTTTCGGAAGACGGACAATGGAAGAAACGCTATGAGGTGAGTTATGTGATAACCGGTATCGGTACACAATATAGTTTTGAAAAGGTCAGACATGAAGGTAAAGCTGGCTATGATGTTTTCTATGAAACAGATGACAATGGAAACACTATAATGGATTGGGCAAGCGGTAACCCCGGATTTGCTCTGACAGATGTAAATGCCCCCCGTGATACCTTTCCGACACTTTCTTCAGATAAAGGCTATAAGGATAATTGTGTAAGATTAGTAACCCGCTCAACCGGTGACTTTGGAAGTCGGTTAGGTATGCCGATTGCTGCCGGAAACTTGTTTATGGGGACATTCGATATTCTCAGTGCTGTAACAAATGCCTTGAAAGCAACTAAATTCGGTATGCCGTTCGAGTATGTACCGACTTATCTGACCGGATATTATAAGTACAAGGCAGGACCGGATTTCTCCGAATCAGGAAAGATCGTTCCCGGTAAAAAAGATATGTTCGATATCTATGCGATCTTTTATGAGACGACCGATGATGTGAAGATGCTGGATGGAACTAACAAATTCAGCCATCCCAACTTGATCTCCGTCGCACGGATCGAAGATGCAAAAGAGACGGATGAATGGACACAGTTCTATCTGCCGTTTAATATGCGACCAGGTAAAACTATCGACCGGGATAAGTTGAAAGCAGGAAAATATAATGTGGCGATTGTGTTTTCTTCCAGTATAGAAGGTGATTTGTTCAACGGAGCAGTTGGCAGTACATTATATATAGATGAAGTCGAACTGATCCATTCAGTGGAAGAATAAACATAAAACAGTATGAAAAAACAATTAATTATAAGTATCCTGGGTTTATTATTGCTGACTAGCCATAGTCTGTTTGCCCAGAAAGACCGGAATGCCGGTATCATCAATTCATATCTGATCGGGTTGGAATATGAGGTAAAAGCCGGATTCAGTATCGGAGGTACGTCTCCATTGCCATTGCCGAAAGAGATACGTTCTATTGACAGTTATAACCCGACATTGCAGATTGCTATCGAGGGGAATGTAACGAAGTGGCTTAATCCGGCGCGTACCTGGGGTATTATGCTTGCTTTACGCCTTGAAACGAAAGGTATGAAAACAGATGCCCGTGTAAAGAATTACAGCATGGAGATCATCGGTGACGGTGGTGAACGTATGAAAGGCTTTTGGACCGGACAGGTAAAGACAAAAGTAAATAACTCGTATCTGACTGTTCCTGTGCTGGCTGCCTGGCGGGTTTCTCCACGTTGGAAGTTGAATGCCGGACCGTATGTTTCCTATCGGATGGAAGGCGATTTTACGGGTGATGTGTACGACGGCTACTTGCGTGAACTCGATCCGACCGGTAACAAAGTCGTATTTGAAGACGGTAAAAGTGCTCCTTACGATTTTTCCAAAGACCTGCGTCGTTTTGCATGGGGGCTACAGCTGGGAGGCGAATGGAAAGCCTTCAAACACTTGAATGTGTATGCCGATCTGACTTGGGGTATGAACGATATATTCAAGAAAGATTTTAATACGATTACTTTCGCCATGTATCCGATCTATCTGAATATGGGGTTCGGTTATGCATTTTAAGTTATAATACAATATCATATCAGCGGGAATATTTCATCAAATATTCCCGCTTTTTTTTTATTTATTTCAATAAATTCTATACATTTGCAGTATTGATTTTTTAAGACCAATATAATTTAATACCATGAAAGAGAACGAGAAGAAAGGAATTTCCCGAAGAAAATTCCTCGGCTTGTCCGCACTGGGACTAGCCAGTTTTACAATCCTTCCCAGCTGGTCGATCAATGGAGTGCGCATCGCACCGAGTGATCGGGTTGTTTTAGGCTTTATCGGACTGGGGCAGCAAGGTTTATCCGATTTTACCAGTTTTTCCAATTGTCCGGGCGTGCAGGTCGCTGCCGGTTGTGACGTAGATTCCATGAAACGCGAGCGTTTTGTGCGTAGAATTACGGCCTGGCAGAAGCAACAGGGCGTAGCGCCGCGTTGCGACAGCTATGAGTTTTATGAGGAAATGCTGGAACGTAAGGACATCGATGCGATCGAGGTGGCAACTCCCGACCACTGGCATGCTTTGACTACTATTCATGCCTGTCAGGCGGGAAAAGATGTTTATTGCCAGAAACCGCTGGCTTATACAATTGCCGAAGGTCTGGCGATGGTAAAAGCCGTCCGCGATAACAAGCGGGTGCTACAGGTGGGAAGCCAGCAACGTTCGAGCGAAGAGTTTCAGAAAGCGATCGAGTTGGTTCGTAATGGAGCGATCGGTCATGTAGAGAAAATATATGCCCGTGTCGGTGCACCTCCAAAACCGTTGGATCTGCCGGAAATGCCTGTGCCGGGAAATCTGAACTTCAATCAATGGATGGGACCGCTGAATGATCCGAAGGTACACTATCATCCGGATCTTTGTCCTCCGATCTCTCTCGATCCGGAGCAGAACGAACAGTTGTGGGGAGCCTGGCGTTGGTATCAGGAAACCGGTAATGGCTTTACGGCCGACTGGGGTGCCCATATGTTTGACATCGCTCAGGCTGCTATCGGTATGGACGGTTCCGGCCCGGTAGAATTTACTCCGGCTGGTTATAACGGACAGAAATATGCATCCATGAAATATGCTAACGGTATTGTGATGACCGAACAGCCTTATCGGGAAGATAATGAGAATGCTCAGGGTATCCAGTTTATCGGTGATAAAGGATGGCTGAAGGTAGCACGCGGTTATATCGAATGTTCGGATCCTTCCTTGTTGAAAGCTAAGAAGAAAGAAGTCGGTAAAGGAGAGTATGAAGTAAGTTCGCCTCATATGCAGAACTTTATCGATTGCGTTCGTTCACGTGAGAATCCGATTGCTCCGGTAGAGGTAGGTTGCAGCACTAATACGCTTTGTTGTCTGGCAAATATTTCCCGCGAACTGAACCGTCCGGTAAAATGGGATCCGGCTACATTAAGTTTCGTGAATGATAAGGAAGCCGCTGCACATCGGTTGTACTGGTATCAGTATCGCAATCCTTATACATTGCCTTACTGGAAATAAATGGGGGGTAATTATAGAAAAAGGTGAGCTATCCCGTTCCCGTGCTTGACACGGGATCGCAAAGGCACAAACCGTATCCTATATGTATCTTTTGATACTGCCTGTTCTTCTGCGTCCCCGTGTCAAGCACGGGGACAAGATAGCTCACTTTTGATAAATATCGAATCTAATCTTCTCTTTCGCTATCGCATTCTTTTGTTGTAGCCTTACTATTCCTGTATTGCGATGGCGGCATGCCTTTGAGCTGTTTGAATAGCGTGCTGAAATGGCGGGGATACTCGAATCCTACAGTTTCGGATATCTCTGTGATATTCATGGAAGAGCCAACCAGTAGCTGGCAGGCTTTATCTATGCGGATCATATTGATATAATCGTTAACTCCCATATTGGTTAAGGCCTTTAGCTTGGCGTAGAGTGGCGTACGGCTCATTCCCATCTGCGTGGTAAGGAACTTGACATCGAGTTCACGCGATGAAAGGTTGTCGTAAATCAGCTTGTTCAGTTTCAGCATGAACTCCTCGTCCAGGTTGTTTGTCTGTAAAGGGGTTGCTTCCGGAGGAAGTAAATGGCTTTCTTTATACTTCTGCCTGATCGCTTCCCTGTTTTTTAGCTGGTTACTGATGACTGCCAGTAATAATTCCATATCGAAAGGCTTTGCCAGATAAGCGTCCGCTCCCAGTTTGTATCCTATTGTCGTGCTGTCCAGATCACCCCTGGCAGTTAAGAGTATAACGGGAATATGGCTGGTTGCTATATCTTCCTTGATCTTTTTACACAATTCATAACCGTTCATCTTCGGCATCATAATGTCGCTGACGATGATGTCCGGATGCTTCTGGTTAATTATTTCAATGGCCTCTTCTCCGTCGCCTGCCACATAGACATTTTTGAATGATTCCTGTAAGGACTCTTTCAGGAACGAACTTAATTCCTTCTTGTCTTCTACGATGATGATAGAATAATGGTTTGTAGAGAATGTCTCCGCTTCGGATGGTGTTTCAACCGGGAACCATACGTCTTGCTGGTTTTCCTTTTCTATGTTTTCATTCTCTGCATCGAGTGGCAATTCAAAGAAGAAAGTGGCTCCGCAGTCTTCATTGTTCATGGCTCCGATCGTTCCCTTATGCCTTTCTATCAGTACTTTGGAGAAAGAGAGCCCTATCCCGCTTCCCGACTGGTCGTGGTTACCCTGATAGTAGCGGGTAAAGAGTTTATTGGCATCGAGATTGCCCAGACCGATTCCCTGGTCGGCTACGCTTACCCGGATTTTATCATTCAGTAATTCGCTGGATACGGTGATCGTTGTGTCCGAAGGGCTGAACTTCAGCGCATTCATTAATAGGTTCGATAAGACGGTCGTACATTTGGGACCGTCGAACGAAACTTGTCCGATATGTTCATCCAGTTGGTAGTCTATCCGGATATGGCGGGCTTCCAGTTCGCTTTCAAAATCTTTGGCGACGGAAATAATCCATTCGTTCAGTTGATGGGGCGTTTTATGCAACGTATTCTTCGCCTCCTTCAGGCTGCTCATATCCAATACCATATTGATGGTGTTCCGCATGTCCAGCACCTGTTTGTATATGCCGGATAATTGTCCTTTCAGATTTTCCGGTTCATTCCAGCTGTTTTTGTCGAGTATCCTTTTCAGAGGTGCGTAAATCAGTGTTAGCGGGGTACGCAGTTCATGGCTGATGTTGATGAGGAAGCGTACCTTTTCTTCATTCATCTTATTGGTGTGCTCTTTCATCTGCCATTTCATTTTCCGGTTTCTGCGCCGCCTTGCTATGCGTTCGGACCAGAAAAGAAAGAGGATTAACAGGATGATGAAAATGACAAAGACGTAGGGGCGTTGATACCAGGGAGGTGTTACCGTGATATGAAGTACTTCGACCGATTCGCTCCATTCCCCGCTTTTTGAGTTGCAGGACACCAGGATGGAGTAGTTGCCCGGAGCCAGCATACGCAGTGAAAGGACATGGTTGTATGTTTCGGTGTATTGTTGATCGGTTCCGTTAATCATATAACGGTATAGTTTGCTGCGGAACACATCTTTTTCCATCGAGATGACTTTTATTTCAATGGAGCTGTGCGTATGAGGAATCGTTATCCGGTTACGGCCGTTTTCCAACTGGTCGATACAGGAGTTCCCGTTCAGCAACACATCCATCAGCCTGACTTCGGGCAGCGGCTCTTCTTTGGTCGGTATGTTTTTATTGATACGCAGCAATCCGGAGGCGCCACCCAGATAGATATAATCGGAGATGGACGAAACCTGGTATTTATAGATGAACTCATTCGTCGTATAACCGTCCGATTCTCCCCAGGAGGCGAAACGTTTCTTTTTGAGATCGTATGAGAATAACATGTTGCGGGCACCGATCCAAAGACGTTCCTGTTCGTCCAGTAGTAAGGTAGAGACACTGTTGAACAGTTTGGTTTCAATCTTGGTGAATTCCTTTGTGTTAGAATCGAAATAACCGAAACCATACTCCGTCCCGATCCAGAAAATACCGTTCTTGTCGCGTGCTACCGCTTTGATCGCTTCATGTCCACCGATACTGAGGAGGACATGAAGCGTGTCGCTGCCGTGATATACTTCATACAGGTTGTTGCTTTGGATGATAAAGGCTGATTTATCGTCGGCACAAACCATTTTCATCGGACCTACGGCCAGCTTCTTCCCGTCTATCTTCAGGAAAGAGAACTTCCCGGTCCGGAAACTATGGCTGACTGCATTTTTACCCAGAAAATAAGCCCATTCGTCGGTAACCCTATAAGCCAGTGAGGCGTTTCCTCCGTGAAACTGGTCGACCGTCGTGGCTTCGTCGATCAGATAGAAAGGACGGTGATAGTGTCCTGTTTCTTTATTAAAGAGATACATACCTTTGGTATATAGGGAAACGAGCAATTCTGAGTCCGAATAATCTGTAATAGATACGACTTTATCTCCGTAAGTGGATGGATAATGTTTGAAGGTATCGGTATAAGGATCATATTGGTTGATACCGCCTCCGTCTGTCCCCAGCCACAAGCGTCCCCGTTTGTCTTCGTGGATACTGATGACTGATATATCGCTCAATCCGTTGGTATTGTTGCGCGGAACATCCGTATATGTTTTCATGAAAACTTCTTTGATACCGATCATACCGCCTCTGACTGTCCCTACCCAGATATTATCCTGTTTGTCTTTATAGATGCATTTGACGGAATTTACCGGAAGCGTGTTCCTGTCTCCCGGCGTATGGACAATGGCTGTAATATCGGAGGTGTTTTCCAGATCCATAATATTGATTCCTCCGCCATCGGTCGTTATCCAGAGTTTGTTATTTATCTCCAGAAAGTCAAGTACCAGGTTATTATTTAATTTGGAATTTCCCGTATGGATATGGTAAAGCTTTTTTCCATCCGGAGCGTAACAAACGAAGCCTTTATTATAGGAGGAAAGATAAAGCCTTTTCTTACTATCCAGATAAACCGCATTCAGGTCTCCCGTTTGGATCGGATAATCGGTAGGAGTTATCTGATCGGTAACCGGGTTGTATCTGAGGATACCGTTTCTGCGTGAGATAAGCAATACTTCGTCTTTGTCCCAGGGACGAATATAATAAGGTATAAAATCGGATGAGTCTTTTTGAAGGACGGGCCTTTTATGAAGAGTCCGACTTTTGCCGTCATAGATATATACTCCTTCATCAGCTGTGAAAAGGATGGAACCGGAGAATGTATGGAATGAATTTGTTGTGATTATCTTATCTTCGAATTTGACAGGGCGGAATGAGTCGCTGCTTTTATCGTATAAGGTTAATCCGTTATTGGTGGAAACCCAGATATTGTTCAATGAATCTTCCGCAATGAAATAAATCGTATTTCCCGGCAGGGAATAAGGGTTATCCTTTTCATGGAAATAACTTTTCATACCGTAACGGTCGAAACAACTCAATCCGGAGGCCGTCCCGATCCATATCAATCCTTTATTGTCTGCCAGGATACAATTCACTGTTGTTTGCGATAAACCTTTGTCCAGATTCAGCTGCTGGAAAAAATAGCTGGGGGTTGCTCCTTTTGTATATCCTATACAGAAGTAAAACAAAAACAGGAATTGTAATAATTTTATAATAGGGATGCTTCTCATCGTACTTTATTTCTAATAAGTGCAAATGTAATAAAACCGATCTAAAATAGAAAACATTCAGTGTAAACAGAACTTTGGGATGGTTTTTGACATGAAAAGTACGATTGTTGACATCGGTATGTCTCGGAAAGTGCAACTTTGCCTTTGCAAATATTAACTAAACAGAGCGTGCTTATGAAATAGGGTTAATTCGATGTTATTGGATATAGGTGAATTTGAAAAAACTTACCTGTCTTGAGAATTAAATTATGTTGTTTACTAAATTTATTGTTTTATGAAAAAATCTTTTCTAACATTCTTACTGATGTTGTTTTGCTTGGCAGGTTTTGCTCAGCAGACAGTAACGGGGGTTATCCTCGAAGAGGCAACTTCCGAACCTTTGGCCGGAGCAGCTGTTCAGGTGAAAGATTCACAGAACGGTACGATTGCCGATGCCGATGGCCGTTTTTCTATCTCGGTATCACCCGGACAAACATTATTAATATCTTATATTGGTCTGATCCCTCAGGAAATCCTGATAAAGGAAGGCATGAAGGATTTAACGATCAAGATGCTTAGTGATGCGGTTGATATTAATGAAGTAGTTGTTGTCGGTTATGGCGTGCAGAAGAAAGTGAATCTGACCGGTTCCGTATCTTCCGTTAAGGGAGATGTGCTGGAACGTCGTCCTGTTGCCGATGCCGTACAGAGTTTACAAGGGATGGTTCCGGGTTTGCTGGTAAGCAATTCCGATGGTGGCCGTCCGGGTGGAGCCGGTACTTTGACATTACGCGGACAAGGTAATCTGGATAATAATGCGGCCCCTTACGTCCTGGTCGATGGTGTGGAAATGAGCCTCACCGATGTAAACCCCAGTGATATTGAAAATATATCCGTATTAAAAGATGCGGCTGCTTGTGCTATCTACGGTGCACGTGCCGCTTACGGTGTGATTCTTGTCACGACAAAGAAAGGGGAAGAAGGTAAAACGCGCATCAACTACCAGGGTACGGTCGGTTGGAGTACACCGACTGTTCTGCCGGATATGGTCAATTCGTATGATTTTGCACAATACTGGAATGCCGGTGTAACCAATGCCGGTTCTCCGCGTTTGTACAGCGATGAGAAACTAGTTTTGTTACAGCAGTATATCAATGATCCGAGCAGTGTCGATCCGTGGTTCGAACTGCCTGCCAATTCCAATATGAACCCGGCTTTCGAAAACTCGGAGTCTGGTGTCGGTAATGTGAACTATTTTGATTTGCATTATAAGAACTGGGCGTTTAAACAGAATCATAATATCAGCCTGAGCGGTGGTGGTAAGGCTGCACAATATTATATTTCAGGTGGTTACTATTCGGAAGACGGAATCCTCCGTTATGCCGATATGGATTATAAACGGTATAATTTTGCTGCCAATGTTACTTCGCAGCTGACTAGTTGGATGAAGTTGAAAGTGAATACCAAATTCATGCATTCCGACCAGAATACTCCGTTTGGTGACGGTGGTATCAGCGAAGGTTTCTATCATTCACTGGCTCGTTTCCGTCCCACAGTTTCTCCGGTCGACCCGAACGGTCATTTCACGGAACTGACAATGATTCCTTATCTGCAGAGCGGAACCTATACAAATACACAGCGTGATAATATGAATATCACTGCCGGTTTGGATATTCAACCTGTTAAGAACTGGTTTATATTCTTCGACTATACCTATAAATTAGGAAATAAAGAATACGAAGCACTAAATGTCAGTCCGCTTATTTATGGTGCCGACGGTGTCAGTACTTCAAAAGGTGTTCGTGCGGAATTGGGTATGTCTCCTGATGGTAAGTTTACCCGTAGCTATGACCGTACACGTTATCAGTCGATCAATTTGTATACAAATTATCTTTTCAGCTTGGCTGAAAAGCACAACTTTACAGTAATGGCTGGTTTTCAGGAAGAAGATTATGAGTTCAGTCTGATGAAGAACTCCATTACCGGCCTGTATTCGACCAGCAATCCGAATGTCGGTATGGGAACCGGCGACAAGACTGTCATCGATACCCGTAACGGTTGGGCAACCCGCGGTTTCTTCGGACGTATCAATTATGATTATGACGGACGTTATCTGGTTGAACTGAACGGACGTTATGACGGCTCTTCCCGTTTTGCCTCAGGCAATCGTTGGGGATTCTTCCCTTCCGTCTCTTTGGGATGGAACATTACCCGCGAACAATTCATGAGTTCTGTGACTGATGTACTGTCAAACCTGAAACTGCGTGCTTCCTATGGTTTGCTGGGTAACCAGGCCGGTGCTGCCTTATATACTTTTGCCGCAACAATGGAGTTGAATAATAAGTTGGGCAATTATATTTTTTCTGACGGACGTCATATCTTTACCCGGGCTCCGGGTGTTGTGAATCCGACTACTACCTGGGAAAAGGTGGAAAGTAAGAATATCGGTCTCGACTTTGGATTCTTAGGGAACTCTTTGACCGGTACACTCGATGTTTTCCAGCGTGATACAAAGGATATGTTAGGGCCCGGCGTCGACTTTCCGGATATTTTCGGAGCAGATGCACCTAAGACCAATAATGCACGGATGAGAAACCGCGGTTGGGAGCTTGCCCTGAATTATCGCGGACAGATCGGTAGCGATATTCAGTATACGATCGGTGGTTCATTGTCGGATGCAACTTCAGAAGTAACGGAATATGCCAACCCGACCGGAACAAATCCGAAAGAAAACTGGTATACCGGTAAAAAGGTTGGCGAAATCTGGGGGTATCGTGCTGACGGTCTGATCCAGACACAGGAAGAAGCAGATGCTTATAATGAAAAGTATGACTTGTCATTTATTAGTGGTAAACCCTGGACTCCGGGTGATGTGAAATATCGTGACCTGAATAATGATAATAAGATCAATAACGGGACAAATACATTGGATGATATGGGCGATATGACGGTAATCGGTAATACGACTCCGCGTTATCAGTACACAGTTAACGGTTCTATCAGTTGGAAAGGCATCAGCCTGAGCATGATGTTCCAAGGAGTTGGCAAACGTGATTGGGATCCGGGAACAGGCGCTTACTTCTGGGGAAGCGGTCCCTATGCACAGGTAACTGTGTTTAAGGAACATCTGGATTTCTGGAGTGAATCGAATCCGGGAGCTTATTATCCGAAGCCCTATATCCATACGGCAGGCGGTGTTGTTCCGTTCCGTGATAAAACAATGACTACCAGCGACCGGTATATTCAGAGTGGTGCTTATTGCCGTTTGAAAAACCTGACAATCAGCTATGACCTTCCTGCTATCTGGACGAATAAAGTAGGTATGCAGAAAGTTCAGGTATTCTTCTCTGGTGAAAACCTGCTGACCTTTACAAAACTGAAAGGTATGTTTGACCCGGAAGCGATCTATACAAAGAACGACTACACCAGTGAGGGGGGTAAGAACTATCCGATGAACCGTGTAGTATCTGTAGGTTTGGTTGTTAACTTATAATTTAGAGATCATATGAAAAAAAGAAATATATTTTTAGGCGTGATTCTGGCTTTCAGCCTAACATCCTGCTTCGATATGGATAAAATGCCGGAAGGCGTACTTTCGACTGCGCAGCCTTTCAGCAGTACAGGTGAAATGAGAAATTATCTGGACATGTTTTATCAGATAGGCAATCCGAAATATGAAGATGATAAAATAAAAGTAAATTTTGGTAACGGCTTGCGGGGACAAGACTTCGGTGCCGGTGGTAGTGGTGACGGTATTGCCGGTTCTGATATAAATAGTGATAATATGTCATCCAGTTCTGTTAGCTCGCGTCTGGTAGGGGAGACTACTTTGAGCGGTGCAGCCAAACTGACCAATTATACGGCTATCCGTAATTTGAACTTTTTATTAGCCAATTTAGATAACTGTGTGGAACAGGGAAGTCCCGATTATGATCAGTATGTCGGCGAAGCCTATTACTTCCGGGCCTGGTACTATTACAGGATGTTTGTGGATTATGGGCCATTGACATGGGTAAGTACTCCGCTTGACCCTAATGAAGAAGAGATGCAGTTACCTCGGGATAGCCGGACCGTAGTGGCGGATAGCATTTTGGCCGACCTGGACAAGGCTATTTCTTATTTGGGTATACAGAATAATAGTGCTTCCATGCGTGTCCATAAGGATGTTGCCCGTGCATTGAAGAGTGAAGTGGCTCTTTTCGAGGGTACCTGGGAGAAATATCATAAGGCAAAAGGCGATAAGTTTTTTGATCCTTCCGTAACGGATGAAAAGATTCGCGGGTACTTTACACAGGCTGCCGATGCCGCCAAAGATGTAATGGATCGCGGAGTATGGAAAATATATTCTACTGGTAACGAACTGGATGACTACCGCCAGATGTTTCAAACCACCGACTTATCGGCTAATTCCGAAGTACTTTGGTTTAAAATGTATGATGGCGATCAGGTGGGTAACAGTGTAAATCGTTATCTGAACCAGGGAGGAGGTAGCATCGGTGTTACTGCTTCTTTGATCGATGATTATCTGACAAAAGATGGCAAACCGTTTATCGGTGCAGCATTGGTAAATGCAAAGAAGGTGTTTGGTGATGAGTTATTGCCTACCGTACGTGATCCGCGTTTGTCGCAGACGATCTGTACGCCCGGACAACAACTGCGTCCGGATGATTTGCCTCCTTACTATGTCGTTCCGCCACTGATTGGTACTTCGTCTTACAATCAGAATATGACAGGTTATTCTTTACTGAAATATGTACAGATCGATTATACCGGTAGCCTGGATGCTGAAGCTAAAGGAGCAACCCCGGCAATCCAGTTCCGTTATGCCGATATCCTGTTAAATTATGCCGAAGCGTTGGCCGAGTTGGACGGAGCGGCCAATTCTCAGAAAATAATTGTAGCTTTGCAACCGTTACGTGACCGTGTTGGTATGCCTGCCGTAGATTTTGATCGGGAGTATAATCAGGAGGCTGATTATCCGTTCCGTCATCTGGATAAATATATTCAGGCTGTCCGTCGTGAACGTCGTATCGAGAAAGCCTGTGAAGGCCGTCGTCTGGAAGATATTCTTCGTTGGGCTGCTGCCGAAGAACTGATCGTTGGCAAATGGCCGAAAGGTGCCTTATTTACTGGAAGTAACCTGGAAAACCATCCCGCATTTGGCGGTAAGTTGGTTTACGACCAGGCTTCCGGAAACAATCTCTTCCTGACAGGTAAACCGGGTGACGCACTTCGTTATGTTGTGCCCAGCAATCCGGCAGGTTATGAGCAGGGATGGCGGTTTAATGTAGGTCGCGACTATTTGTTGCCTATTCAACCTCGTATGTTGTCTTTGACAGGAGGTAAATGGGAACAGAACCCGGGATGGTAATCTAATTTATACAAGTATATAGAATATGAAGAACATTAGGTCTAAAGTATTATTCTCATTAACAGGAGCAGCGGTGTTAGCATCGCTGCCTTCCTGCAAAGAGAAAAAAGCAGGGGCAGAGGAGGCTAAGAAGCCAATGAATATCCTCTACATTATGTGCGATGATCATTCGTTTCAGACAATCAGTGCGTATGATCATCGGTTCATCGAGACTCCGAACATCGACCGCATCGCCAAAGAGGGAGTCCGTTTTACCAACAGTTTCGTTGCCAACTCGTTGAGTGGTCCCAGCCGTGCCTGTCTGCTGACCGGTAAGCATAGCCATGCAAATGGCTTTACCGACAACACGAAAACATTCGACGGCGGACAACAGACGTTCCCGAAACTATTGAAGCAAGCCGGTTACCAGACCGCTATTGTCGGTAAATGGCACCTGACATCCGAACCTACCGGGTTCGATTACTGGAACATATTGATAGGACAGGGCGATTATTACAATCCTTATTTTATCGATAACGGAGAAAAGAAACAAATAGAAGGATACGCCACCAATATAACAACCGATCTGGCTATCGACTGGATGGACCAGAAAAGAGATAAGAACAAACCGTTCTGCCTGCTCCTGCATCATAAGGCTCCGCACCGTACCTGGATGCCGGATACCTGTGATCTGGAATTGTATAAGGATGTTGTTTTCCCGATACCGGAAACTTTCTACGACAAATATGAAGGCCGTATTGCCGCTTCGCAGCAGGAAATGAGTGTCATTAAAGACATGGATCTGGTGTATGACCTGAAACTGGCAGACAAAGAAAACGAGATCCACTCCAATCCGGGATTGGAAAAAGCCGGACGTAATATGTACAACCGGATGACTCCGGAACAGAAAGCCGCCTGGGACAAGCATTATGACCCGATCATCAAAGAGTTCAAGGAAAAGAAACTTTCCGGCAAGGCGTTGGCTGAATGGAAATACCAGCAGTATATGCACGATTATATTCGTGTCATCCATTCGGTAGACCGTAATGTAGGTCGTGTATTGGATTATCTGGAAAAGAACGATCTGCTGGATAATACGATTATCGTTTATACATCCGATCAGGGATTCTATATGGGTGAACACGGTTGGTTTGACAAACGTTTCATGTATGAAGAGTCTTTCCGCACACCGATGTTGGTTCGCTATCCGGGTGGCATAAAGGGTGATATTCCTGAAATGGTTCAGAATATCGACCATGCCGCTACCTTCCTCGAACTGGCAGGCGCTCCGGTTCCTGAAGATATCCAGGGTGATTCTTACCTGCCGTTGCTGAAAGGCGAGCATCCGAAAGACTGGCGTACTTCCTTGTATTACCATTATTATGAGTTCCCGGCCGAACACATGGTAAAACGTCATTATGGCGTACGTACAGACCGTTATAAATTAATGCATTTCTATAATGACATCGACGTATGGGAACTTTACGACCTGCAAAACGACCCGATGGAAATGAATAACATTTATAATAAACCCGGTACGGAAGAAATCACCAAACAGTTGATGGACGAACTGCACAAATTGCAGAAACAATATAACGATCCTATCGAATCGGAATTAGCAAAGAAAAGCTAACAGAATAAGTGAAATAGGTAAAGGAGATGTGGATAGTTGAACCCCTGGAGTCGAACAAAAAGGCTTCAGGGGTTCTTTTTATATATATCGTATAAATGCTTTATTCGCTTAAACATCTCAATAAAAGTTTATCAAAATAAATCCTTCATTCCTTCATCTATATGATATTTTGTTGGTTATCTTTATGTTACTGATAATAAATGATGAACAAGATGAAGGAAATGGCTTTGTTAACAGGTAGAAAAGAAGTAGGAGTCCGGTAATAGATAATTAGGTATATCCTAATAGTCTGCTATTCTGTAGGTTATATATGCGTTGTTGTTTGTCATATGTCGAACGCTTATCGCACAATTATCGAACAAGCGTTCGACAGATGGCAAACAAGTGTCAGATAATTGAAAAACAAGAAAGAAGAAAGCATATCAGGACTAAGGGTTCACTGGCTCTGTATTAGAATAAGATATGCTGACAGATAATCTTCCGGTAGATATTTACTTTTTTATGGTATTGGAAGCTATCAATTATTAGCTAAAAATCAGGGATTGAAAAGCGTTTCCTTCATTTTGTTCATTATTTATAAGTTGTAACACAAAGATAACCAATAAGATATCATATAGATGAAGGAATGAAGGATTTATTTTGATGAACTTTTATTGAGGGAATATGTCAATATTTATGATATGACTCACTTCTTATCAAAAGTGAGCTATCTTGTCCCCGTGCTTGACACGGGACCGCAGAAGAACGGGCAGTATCCCAAGTAGTCCCGTGACAATAAATGCCCAGATATTAGGTACACGCGATTGGGCTTCCAAAGTATAATCACCAGGTAACAGCCGGTAGGCGTCTATCTTCCAATAAGGAGTTTCTCCTTCATGTAGGGTGGTATTGGTTGTTATCAACTGGCCTGGCATATTGAGTTCGTATTTTATCTGGTGGTTGAATAATTCTATCGGACGGCATTTCTCTTCAAATAACCGGTTTATCTGATCTTTGTCTTTCTGCTGATATGCAGTGGTGAAATGGTCCGTCTGGTAGAAAGTGTCGAGTAGCCGATACATATCTATCGAGTCAAGGTCTGTATCTTCTCCTTTACTCATGGCTGATTTTTTGATGGCATCTTTGTCTGCCTTCAGCTTTGAGATAAAGGTTTTATTACCGGACTTAGCTTCCCATTCCTCAATAGTTTCAAGGCGGATTTCAAACAAACTCTCATTATACCATTTCACGAAACGATCTGTCAAGTCATTCAGCTTATCGTTTAGCTCAAGTCCGTTCATTCCCCTGACTTGAGTCAGGTCACCTTGAAAGAGCAGTTCTTGTTCTTGTTTACTCAGGTAATGTTCAAGGGGGATGGGGCCTCTTTCTTCAATTTGACGGTAGTTGCAGGTGAATGTATAATAGGTATAAAACCATCTGAAATGTTTTTCCAGCTTTTCCTGCGGAACGGCTAACGGTTCCATCCATTTCTTTTCAGGAGTGAGCCGGAGAGGGGTATCCCATATTTTCCATGTGCGTTTGACTTTTACATTCAATTGCTCCTCTTTACCGAATGAGTCGCTTTTCTTTCCTAAGATGACAAAAGGGATGTTGGGATTCAAAGGAATCTGTTGCCAGTCCTGGATGGAGAACAGGAAAGGAGAGTGTGAGCCGTCGCCCGCCATAAAAGCGGAATCTCCGTGTGCATATACTTCACGGTCAATTTGTCCGTCCGGATAAATATGGGTCACCATCCGGTGGTTGGAAGAACAGGAGGCCATAAGAAGCAGTCCTGAAATGATTGATATATATCCTTTAGTTTTCATCTTTTGTTCGTTTTAGTGAATGATGGTTTCTATAGAAATTCTCTTGGACAGGAAGGAGGCTTTTCTTTTTGATAGTTTCTCTATATATTCCTTCCATTGTTCGGATAGATAGCGGCTTTTTTCGAGTAAGCTACTTTCTGGGTTCCAACTATCGGGTAGGGAGTAGGCTTTTCCTTGCCAGATAGCATTATTCGCATAAGATTGCTCCGGATACTGTTTGTCTTGTGAAAAGAAAATGGTTTCGCTTATCAGAAAACAAAGCAGGAGAGCTGCTGCAATACCGGATATTTTGCTGACCGATAGTAATATCCTGTTTGTTTTACTTTTTCCTTTTGCTTCTTTCAAAAGGGACGTTCCGGAAGGTAAGGTCTTTATTTTGTTCAAAATATCATTTGTCAGCTCTTCCGGAGCATTCAAGACTGGTTCGGTATTTTTTAGTTTGTCCAGCCATTTTTCGTATGTTTGATCTTCTCTTTTCATAGGTTGTTCTCCATCTGATTTATTTTCATTCGTATCTGTTTGCGTGCCTGGTAAAGATTGCTTTTGATCTTTTCGGCAGACATACCGGTGATAGCTTCTACTTCGGATACTTCAAGACCCTCGACTTCCCTTAGGGTAAACACCAGTTTTTGTTTCGGAGTGAGTTCCTCAGTGAACCGAAGTATCAGGTTCTTTAAGTCTTTGTTTATAAGACTTTGTTCCATGTTCTCATCAGAAGATAAGGAGAGATTGTCGACGGATGGCCCTTGCATACTTCCCGAAGGGGTATGTTGCAGAAAGCGCAGGCGGTCGTAACAAATGTTTCCGGTAATTTTATAGAGCCAGGTTGAGAAACGGTATTCCCGGTTATACTTGTCTAGATTCAACCAAACTTTTATAAATGTTTCCTGTACCATGTCTCTAGCCTCTTCTTCATTACAGAGTAAGCGAAATGCCAGTCGGAATACAAGTTGCCGGTATTCTGTGACTAATAGGGCAAAAGCGGTCATGTCCTGCTTTTTGCTTTTATCTATTAGTACTTGTATTTCTTCTTCATTCATCATACTTCTTGTCCGTTTATAATATGATACGTAAAAAAGGGGAGATGGTCGAATTATTTTAAATAAAAAAAGAGACCCACTTCTAAAGTGAACCTCTTTGCCTTTGTGTGGAGCATATCGGACCGCATTGCTTATTTGTATATTAGTTGTTTATATGAGTCTGTTCCCTACATTTTCCCTACATACAGGGAACAGACATATATTATTCCTTATAAAAAGATGCATCTTCAGCTATATGAAGAAGCTCATTGATTTCGTGTCGTTTTTCTAAATCAAGCATGTAGGTTTCTACGACCTTATAGAGATCAAAACCACCAACTGATCCTGCGGCCATGTGTAAATTATCTACTACCTGTTTCATCTCTTTTTGAATATCTGATTGCTTCAGCATATGATATTCGTTACTGTGAATAAGTTTTTTATTTTCCATAAATTGCATTAATGTTTAAATTGAAATTTCAATCAATATCATCCCCGCCTGTATTCCACTTCCCTCCATAAGTAATCGTCATACTGCTTGATCTGCCTTTGCTGATGGTTCGTACTTATCTAATCGTTCCTTATATCGGCCTAGCTCCACAAGAACTTTTTCATATCTTTCTTGTAGCTCTAGATTTGTTTTGTTAAGCCTTTTTAACTCATTGACAAGTTCTTGTTCTGGCTTTTCTTCATTGGTCAATAACATATTACCATCTCCTTTTATAATCCATGAAGGATTTAATTCAGTATGGTGTGTAAGAATTATAACTACATCACCGAGAGTGAAATTTGCTTTTTTCCTTTTTATATCACTAAGCTTAGTTCTAGCGGTAGCCAATCCAAGTTTTTTGATAAAGTCAGCTTCAGACCTATACTGGTTAGACTGTATTGAATAATCTATCCAATATAATATACGATTGTTGATATTTGTTAAATCAATAGTCATGTAGTAAAAAATCTTACCAAATGTTTTGTATGTTGGATAAAATCCAGCATATTTGCACCTGTATTAAACATTCAATGTTTCAAAGGTAGCGAAAGCAATTTTATAAATCAATAGGGTAAACACCCTATAAAATACACACTAGTATGGCAGTAAAGAATTTAAATTACTCTTTTTTAAAGGGAATTCGTAAGGTTAAGTATGAAGATTATATGCCTCTGCAGAATGAATTAATAGAGGCTTTAGGTATTAAAACCAAGCAACACTATTACCAAAAGCGAAAGCGTATCCCGAATATTTCTGTACAGGAGAAGGAAGCAGTAGAGCAGGTGTTTTCAAAATATGGTATAACTGATCCTAATGAGATATGGGATATAACAGAAGTAAAAAATGAATCCACAAGCTCATTTATCCCCTCGTGAAATACAACTTGCAGAAAGATTAGCCTGGGGAGCATCCGTAAAAGAAGCTGCGTATGCATTATCTATGACATACAAAACAGCAGTTAATCATGTACAAAATATTTATCAGAAAACTGGTTGTAATAAGATAAATCAACTTTCTGCTTGGTGGTTTTGTACTCGTTTTAATATATCGTTGGATCTTTCACCAATGGCCCGTTCTGCTATAGCCTCTGTTTTGTTATGTATTTTCCTCTCAAATGAAATACTATGTGCAAAAGATTTTTGCCGATACAGAGCTCGTATGACGAGGAGATATCGAGTTGAGTGTGTAAGGCTGAGAAGAATTTAAATAGAGAAAACTATGATTGATGATAAAATAGATGTGGATGTATATCCCAATAAAAAAGGCTGGAATGTCGTGGTGTCTTATTGGTATTATAATAGAAACAAGAATAAAAAGCGACTTAGTTCTTCAGTTACATACACTTGGTTTACGGATTGCTTAGAAATAGTAGAGTTTTTGCAACGGAAGCAAACTAAGGTATTTTATTCTCAAGTGAAAGCATTAGCAAGACAATTTGGGGAAAAGGAAAAAATCAGTTATAAAAAGTGATGAATCATGGAGAAAATTTATAAATATCCTCTTGCACTAGAGGATAAACAAACGATAGAAATGCCGATAGGCTCTCAAATATTATGCGTCCAGACACAATTCAACCAACCTTACATCTGGGCCATGGTCAATCCCAATTTGCCTCCAATTGGGGTAAAGATCGAAATCTACGGGACAGGTGAAAGTATCACAAATCCATTTCCTAGCTATCTGAAATATATAGGTACATTCCAAATTAATAACGGACATGAAGTGTATCATGTGTTTTTGAATGAATTAGTGTCGGTTCCTATCAACCCAAATAATAGTTGAGTCATGAAACCTCAAAAAATGTGGATGCTTTTTGACCCTCAGGACAGACCTAATTATCTTACTTTAAGATATTGCAAGAAAGATAGTATTGCTGCTTTCTTTAGGTATGAATATTGGTCAGAAGCTCGGAAATTTGGATGGAGATGTAAGAAAGTACTTATTACAGCAACTTTAATAACTAAAAACACATGAAAACTATGGTAGACCTGATAGAATATCTCAACCAGTCCGGATTTACAGATTTGATACGCATGTTTTTGATAATAGGAGGACTTTTGTCTTTGGTCGTATTTTTCCTGTCAATATGGTTTTTTATTAAAATATCAC
Source organism: Parabacteroides sp. ASF519 (assembly GCF_000364265.2). Classification (NCBI taxonomy): domain Bacteria; kingdom Pseudomonadati; phylum Bacteroidota; class Bacteroidia; order Bacteroidales; family Tannerellaceae; genus Parabacteroides; species Parabacteroides sp. ASF519. The sequence continues at coordinate 2,322,957 of NZ_AQFV02000006.1, forward strand.
GTAGCATTTTTAAGCATAGGGAACAATCCATGCAGTATTATTATCAACGTAAAGAAGAAAGAAAACAAACATTTAAAAAGAAAGGAGCTAAAAATGGCTAAAGAGTATGCAATAGGTGAGACATTCTTGCATGAAGAAGTGAAGCTAAAAGTAGAGAAGGGCTATTGTCCAGACTGCTATTTCTTGGATAAACCGGGTTGCCATTTATACGAATGCCATCCTGATGAACGTGTGGATGAAGAAGGAGTTATGTTCGTAGAAGAAATGATTAACAATTAAAAAGGTATGAAACATAGTTATCTAACAATAACAGATCAATTCTGTGGTGCTGGTGGATCATCACAAGGTGCCAGAAGACTCTCTCGTAAGATGGGAGGTGGTCTTGAAATTGTACTGGCAATGAACCATTGGCGTTTGGCCATTGAAACACACAACACCAATTTTCCTCAGACGGATCATGATTGCGCCGACATTTCAGCTTGTGATCCTCGGAGATATCAAAGTACAGATATTCTCATCACTTCTCCAGAGTGTACAAATCATTCACTGGCTAAAGGGGTAAAGAGAAAATATCAACAGACAAATAATCTGTTCGGTAATTTGACAATTGATCCTGCTGCAGAGAGATCACGCGCTACAATGTGGGACGTTCCTCGGTTTGCGGAAATCCATAAATACAATCTGATTATTGTCGAAAATGTAGTAGAAGCCCGTCAGTGGGTGATGTGGGATGCCTGGTTACATGCGATGCACAATTTGGGATATGATCATAAATGTGTGTACCTTAATTCTATGCACGCATTACCCACACCTCAAAGCCGGGATAGGATGTATGTAATGTTCTGGAAAAAAGGTAATAAGTCGCCTAATTTGGATTTATGTCCTAAAGCGTACTGCTCGTGTTGTGGTCAGGAAGTAGAAGCGATTCAGAGTTGGAAGAACCCTAAAAAGAAATTTGGGAAATATCGCCAACAGTATATTTACCGATGTCCGAGATGTACTAATGAGGTTGAACCATATTATTATTCAGCATTCAATGTAATTGACTGGTCGAAGCCTGGAGAGAGAATTGGTGACAGAAAAAAGCCATTGGCCGCAAATACAATGAAACGGATAGAATGGGGCTTAAAACGATGTTCAGACTCCAGTTTCGTTATCTATACAGATAATTCAAGTATTTTAAATCGAGCTTCTGGAATCTCTGATCCAATGTATACTCAAACTACCCGGCAAGTTGCAGCATTGGTAACGAAAGGTTCTTATGGTGGTGGTATTGAGCCTGTAACTTCTCCGGAATATACCATGACTACCCAGCACAATTATGGAGTCGTGGGAATGCCTATGCTGATTGATGAACAAAACAAAAACGGAAAAAGCCGACCTTTATCAGAATATGTGTCGACTGTTCTTTCTGGTGGAAATCATCATGGATTTGTTGGTATTCCAATGCTAATAAAGAACTATGGAGGTGGTTTTGATCCAAGAAATGCGCCTATACCGATTGAAAAAACATTAGGAACACTAACAACTGTAGACTCTCATGCTCTATTAGGGGTTCCCTTTGTAGTTGAAAACAGAGGACAGTCTAATACAAGAGCTATCGACCAGGCAATGAGCACGCAGACATCCATGATAACTCACGGAATTGCATCCACAGAAGCAGTGAACGCTTTCCTGGCTTATTACTACGGCAATAATCAGGCATCAGGAATGTTTGATCCTGTAGGGACAATTTCGACAAAAGATCGAATAGCTCTCGTTTTATCGGCCCCCAAAAACATAGATATAAACGATTGTACGTATCGGATGCTTTTCCCTCATGAAGTACAAGCGGCTATGGCTTTCGAATCGGATTACATAGTATGCGGAACCGGAAAGGATAAAGTGAAGCAATTAGGAAACGCAGTTACTCCGCCGGCAATGGAATGGTTACTAGAGAGAGGTATGGCAACATTTAATTAGACTCAAACACTAAAAAATACTGAAGATATGGATGAAGAAAGGTTTGAACAGTTATACAATAAAATACTGGATGGAGAAAATTGGGATTATTCAACTCTTGATGAACTCATTTGCTTGTCAGAGTCAGGTGCCCGTGAAGAAGGTAGGCAAGAAATGAAAGTCAAAGCAATAAAAGCACGTATAGCAACATGCCCTTATCAATCAGGTGATAAACAAGGTATTTGTGTTAATGGCATACATTGTGACGAATGCTGCGATGAAATAAAAAAGTTTATAGCACAAATTTAAATAATAACGAGTTATGACAGTAGAAGAACTTATAGGCGTATTGGAAGAATATAATCCTAACGCCACAGTCTTGATGGATTCAGGGGACATAAACCAAGTAGAGGTTGATGATGCTTCGCAGACGAAAGATAAACGGTATGTAGTAATTAGCTAACAATTAAAAAAAGGTGAGCTATCCCGTTCCCGTGCTTGACACGGGATCGCAAAGGCACAAACCGTATCCTATATGTATCTTTTGATACTGCCTGTTCTTCTGCGGCCCCGTGTCAAGCACGGGGACAAGATAGTTCACTTTAAAAAAGAAATGAGTATGATAAAAGAAATAATCAATCAATGGGAGGACAGAAAGGAAGTCCTAAGAAACTATTTTAGAACTACACCCCAGTCAGAATATGGAGAATATATAGATATAGTTAAGGCGATATTTAGGTATGTTATTGAAGGATATAATATAGATAAGATTACTGTGGTAGATGATGGTGATTGGCAAGGAACCCAATTGTTTCTAATACCTCTTAAAACTTATCAACCTTGCGCCAGCGAATATTTGATCACACACACCTATTATGGCTCATGTTCAGGATGTGATACATTGCTGGGTATACGGGATTTTGGCCATGGTTTACCAAGTGAAGCTCAAGTAAAAGAGTATATGACATTAGCTCTTCATTTGGTTCAGAAGCTACAAAGAATACAAGACTAATAACTAAAAAAATGTGAGTCATGGACAAGAAGAGATTGGAAGCTCATATGAATGATGGGAAAACAGAATACGTGATGTGCGCAGCAATTCATGTGAATGATGAAGAATCTTATTCGTATCAGCCATACAATATTGATACTGGCATTGTGCTATGTGGGTGGAGGCATCCTGGAATATTCCAACAGGCAGCACTTTTAAAAATGCCAGATAGCAGTAATGTGGTACAAGGATTTCTTACTACTAAGAATAGATTTTTAACCAGAAAAGAAGCTTATGCGTTGGTTAAAGAAACGGGACAATTAAAGCAGCCTCTTATAGGTGGTATGTTAACTTCAGAGGATTTGTGGTAACAAATAACTTAAAAAACATGATATGTAAAAAATGCGGTCACGAAAACAGTGATATTAAAAGATGTTGTGAATCTTGTGGTTCTATCCTCGAAGGATGGACTATCAATAACACAACGGGGAAATATGGGTATAGAACAAGTGCAGGAGAGTTTCTTCCTTCTGACAAAGCGAAGGAAAAAGAAAAGTTACTTGACGACACCAAGCTGCAGATAGAAGTATTTGTCAATAAAAAGCATTTTGAATTATTTGATGAGATTATAAAAGAGTGTAATATACAGATTATAAAGCAAAATACTTGCGTTGATGATATTGGTATCTTCTATACCCTGCAATTGGTAAATGCTGATGAAGTATATTGGTTCGGCAGGAACTTTCAAGAAGCAATTAGCAAATATCATAAAACAGTATGATCTTACTTAGAGGGATACATTATTATTAAATACATTATTAATTATCAAACAATTAAAGTTATGAACAAAGCAGAACTAATTGAAGCCTTAGCAGATAAGGCAGGTGTACAGAAACAGAGTGCTAAACAGTTGTTAGATGCCTATATTGACATCGTAACCGAAAAAATATCTCAAAAAGAAGAAATTGTAATCGTTGGTTTCGGGACATTAACACCTAGATCGCAGAACACACGCCTTGCGCGTAATCCTAAGACCGGGACACCGGTTCAAATCCCTGCTAGGACAACGGTAAAATTTAAGCCTGGCAAGTTCTTATTGCAAGCAATGAACGGAAAGAAGTGAGACTGGGCGTTTCGGCAGAGCCGTCAGGCTATTCGTTCCAATCGCTATGCGGATTTCCTCTGCTATCCCTTCCTATCAAGGGGCAACTTTAAAGCCTTGTAGCTTATAAGGTAAGTATGTACGATTAAATTAATTAGGTAAATATGTATGCAGAGAAGGATAAGGATGGAAATATCATCATCCAACAAATAACGGAAGAGGAAGCGTCATGGTTAGATGACTCTATTTGTTGTTACCTGGCTGGTAAACAGGCTTGCGATCGGACGGATATTGATAAGAAGATGATGAGTTTAAAACGACAACTTGAAACTCTATTTTAGTATGATAGCAAAATTGACTTATGAAGTTGAATGCCCGATGGACTGTGATAAGGAAGATTTTCTGAAGTGGCTGGAATTTCATTTAGGGGTTCCCGGTGCTTGTATCATGGAAGATAATCCTCTTTATGATAAAATGTTTAATCTGGATAGTTCTGAATTTGATAATCTGGAGGTAGTAGATGGATAGTTATGCTTCGTTTCGGTTGACGGATTGGGATTGGATCTCCAGATATAAAGAAAAGATGGGGACTGATCATTTTCGTGATTATGTAAATGGTGTTTACAGCGAATTGATGAAAATGAGAGTAGGGGGTGTGTTTTCTCTTGACAATGAAGTGAGAGAGGAGAATCGGGAACTCTTTATTAAGATTGTCTGCATGTTTATCTTAGAGGGTAACAGCGATTATGATTTTAGTTCGGATTATAAAACAATTAGGCGACATGAAAAAGCAACACTGGTCAGAAAGCCAAGAAAGCTTCCTTCGGGAGAACCTGGGGAAAAAGACATTGAATGAAATAGCTAAGGAGTTGGGTAAAACGGAACTTGCTGTTAAGTTATACATACATCGTAAGAATATTGTTTATCGTCCTTCTGTAAAACGTAATCTTGTCTTAGAATTGTTCCGGATTAAGCTAGTAAACCCGGAATATTTTGCTGTGACAAAGGAATTTCTTCGCGCTGTAAATATTAATCAGGTACGATTTTGGAAGTTATATCGAGGGGAGGAATCCCCTACTGATGCGGAGTATCTAAGACTAGCTACAACTTTGAAAGTTTCTTTACAAGAGGCATTTGAAGCCCGGCAACTAAGTTTGTTTAACGATAATATTAAAATAGATGATACCTCAAAATGTGATTGAAAGCATTATCAGTGCTACTGATATTGTCGATGTGATTAGTGATTACGTAAAACTGCGTAAAGCCGGTGTAAATTATAAAGGCGTATGTCCGTTTCATGGGGATAAAGATGCGAGCCTGGTCGTTAGTCCTGCTAAAAATATTTGGAAATGTTTTGGTTGTGGTAAGGCTGGAAATGTGATCGGGTTTGTCATGGAGCATGAAGCACTGTCTTTCTTCGAAGCGGCTAAGTTGATCGCATCCAAATATAATATAACAGTTCCGGAACGAGAACTGACAGATGAAGAAAAAGTAAAGGCTAAAGAACGTGAAGCACTGCAGATCTGTTTGTCGTTTTCCGGAGAATCCTTTATTTCACAATTAAAAGAAAAGGCACCGGCGGAGTATCTTAGAACTCGACATATTGATCCGGAGATACTTTCTATGTATGGTGCAGGATATGCACCGGCCGGTTATTCTTGGTTGGCTAATGAGGCAAGGCTAAAAGGTTATGATCTATCAATTTTGGAAAAGGCAGGGCTTGTTTCCATTAAAGAGAACGGGAAGGTGTATGACCGTTTTGTGGATCGGATAGTGTTCCCCTTTTACTCTTTGTCCGGACAAGTAATAGGCTTTACCGGTAGAGCTCTTGGGACAGACCCACAGTGTAAGTATCTTAATTCTCCGGAGACCTCTCTTTTTCATAAAGGCAAAACGCTATTCGGCATATATCAGGCACGGCCCGAGATCTCAAAGGCTGATAAATGCTATTTGGTTGAAGGGCAATTTGACGTTTTATCCTTTGTTCAGTACTCGCTTTCTAATACAGTATGCGGAAGCGGTACGGCATTAACATTGGATCAGGTACGGATGATTAAAAAATTTACCCGTAATGTCACGGCAATTTATGACGGGGATGCTGCTGGAATGAAAGCATCTGTCAGGAATATGGATATTCTTCTGGCTGAAGGAATGAATGTTCGCGCCGTATTGCTTCCGGATGGAGAAGATCCCGATAGCTTTGCTCATAAAATGGGTAAGGATAAACTGACTAAATATATCAAGAAAAATGAAACAGATTTCATATCCTTCATATATAAGGCTTTTGAAGGTGAAATGGATGATCCGATACGAAAGACAGAAGTACTTCGTGTTATTGCCCAGAGTATTTCTGTTGTTCCGAATAAACTGCAACGGCAAGCATTTATAACATCGCTAGCTGAAAAGTTTAAGGCTGATGGTGAGCTGATCACTTCACTAGTGGGAGAGTTGCAGGCGATGGGAAAGAAAGAAGCTCCGAAGCAGTCGGAAGATGTCGGTTTTACCGGTTTGGAGGATGCTGCCAAATTGATCGGTACAGATGGCAAGCAGATAACAATCACCTGGTCGATCGAACGCTTTACTGAGAGTTGGGGAGAGCGTCCAACAGTTTTAGTAACCGGAATACCCGGAGTACCGGAAATACAGGAACTTCGTAGAGTCTCCTCTGTGATCCGCTGCCGTGATCGTTTTACAATAGATAAAGATACTGTTCAGGAACCGGTAGAACTTACATTTATCCGATCCCTCACTTGTACCGGCTTTACAGTTAGTATGAGCCGATATATAAAATCGACAGAAATGTATGTTGATGATGAAGGAAAGGATAGGAGGAAAACAGTAGAGACGGAAAAAGAAATTGGTTTTAATGAATACTATGTCGGTCTGTACAGTGCTTTCAAAGATGCTCCGGAAAATCAAAAGAAGATTGCACTTGAACGATGTGCTGAATTGATCTCTTATGCCGATGCGACAACGCGGGCGTTCCAAGCTACTGACTATGCTCGATTGTTAGGGGTTACAAAAACCGCCCTCGAACATGTACTAAAGCCTTATCTGGATATTCGTAAATCAGCTGCTCGATTTAATAGTGATGCCCTGCAGGTAGATGGTGCCTCATTAATGTTTGATCCTTCCAAATTGCCTGATTATGTAGAAGATGATCCGGAGATAAACCGTTTATGGAAAGCTTATCAGTTCTTCCCTTATGTTGATAGGGGTGGGAGAAAAGTTGCCTATATATTTGCAAATGGAAAGAAATCATTCATGCGAGTCGGAAACTTTTATATTGAACCCTTGTTGCATGTGTATGATAAGGAGAGCCAGGCTAATAAGCGTATCGTCCAACTTACTCAAGCAAATTATCCATACCCGGTCTTCATGGAGTGGATTAGTGCGGAAATGATTACATTGCAAACATTTCGGAAGCGGTTGTGGGAGGAAGGAGATATAAATTTCAGTAATGGAAACCAAAATCATTTGGATCTGATCATGGATAGCTGGGCCGGTAAATTCAAAAAGTGCTATGAGCTCCGTATGTTTGGCTGGTATGACGAAGGCTTTTTCGCTTTTAGTAACGCGATTGTGCATGAGATCGACGGGAAGCAACAGTTACAGTATGTCTCTGATTTAGGGCTTGTTGAACATAATAAGCAATATTATTATATACCTGCTTTTTCAAAAATCTATGCCAGCGAACGTCGGGATAGTGACCGTTACTTTTTGGATCGCTTCATTAAATATCGGGAGCCTAAAAAGAAAATTGACTTTAAACGCTGGTCTACCTTGATGAATGAAGTTTATACATTGAACAACAACGGGAAATGGGCTATCTTGTATTCTATTATGAGTGCTTTCCGTAGCGATATTTATAATGTTCGCAGAACATTTACCGCTTTGTTCTTTATCGGGCCTACCGGTTCCGGTAAATCTCAGGTCGGTTATTCGATTCGGTCGCTGTCAATGCCGCCGGATACACCGACATTTAACCTAAATTCCGGTACTCCCGCCGCGCTGTTTTCTTGGCTTGAACGTTATCGGAATATTCCAATAATGCTTGAAGAATACAATGACAGGGATATCAATCCGGTAATCTTCCAAGCGTTGAAATCTGCTGTCTATGACGGAGAGGGAAAGCAGAAGCGTAAGGATGCTGTAAGCAAGGAGATTGACAGTAGTCAGGTAAACGCAGCACTGGTTATAATGGGGCAGGAGAGTCCCCAGCAGGATGATAATTCACTGGCTAACCGTTGTATCATTTGTGATGTCCCGAAGCGTGACGATCGAACGGAGCAAGAAGAAGAAATCTTCAATGAATTGAAAGCCTATGAAGAAAGCGGACTACATAGCGTGCTACTTGAAATACTTGCCTGCCGGCAATCTCTGCTTGATAATTACGTAAAAGTCTATGGTGAAGTATTCAAAGAGTTGAAAGATAATGTTCGTGTATTAGTGACGAACACCGATGGATTATCTCGTATCTTAGAAACTGTATCAATGTTCCTGGCTGTATGCAAAATAGTAGAAGAACATACTGTATTACAGCTACCATTTACGTATGAAGAGTTCTTCCGGATCGCGGTAGAAAAAGTAGCTAAACAGGTGGAATCGATCAGTACATCAAATAGAATGTATAATTTCTTCAGTAATATTAATTATCTTATTGATACAGGTAGTATTATGCCTGGTCGAGATTACAAGATTGAGGTACCGGTTAAACTTACTCTTAAAACAAAGGGTAAAGATACAGAAATAAGAGTCCTAGATCCGGCCGATACTCGCGTTTTATATTTATATGACTAATATTTATCCGATGTACGCTGCACTGGCAAGAAATGAAGCCTTGTCACAGCAATCGTTGAATACTTATTTTGAAAGTAATGAGTCTTATATCGGTCGTGTCCGGTCTACCCGTTTTCGGTGGCAGGAAGTGAAAGAAGTTCCGAAAGGTGATATCGCTACCGGGATAGATGGGGAAATGATCACAGATAATACCATGAAACGGATCATGACCAACAAAGAAAGTAATACTTCCGCTGTCACGTTTAATTATGACAAACTGAAGGAACTGTTGGATATTGATTTTGAGAGAGAAGAAAGGATTGAAGAAAAGGAGGAAACGCCTTCTTATCGTTTTTAGATACTGATAGTATTTTAAAATCCGGAGAACCGGCTTTATGGGATAGAACTGTCTTTGTTGGATGAGACAATACGGATCGATCAACCCTGGGAAGCCGGTTCTCCCTTTTTATATATTTCCCCCCGCACCCCCCTAACCTTGAAAAAGAAATAAAGGAAGTTTTGCGATTTTGAAATGAAATCTTTGTTTAAAAAGCGACCAACAGACCAACAGACCAACAAGCGCAAAACGATTTTGAAATACATAGAATATAAATATATAATAATCAATAATATATATAATAATAAACAGGATTGTTCTCTGTTGGTCGTTGTTGTTTTAGTTCTATTTTTGTTGGACGCTGTTGGTCGAGTAGGTTTTGTTGGTCGTTGACGCCATGACCAACAAAAGTATTTTTCTGTTGGTCGCTTTTTTCTAATTATAATTTGTTATATGGTTGAAAATTAGTAAATTAGCGTTGTTTTTGCTCATCCTTGTTGGTCTGTTGGTCTGTTGGTCGCAAAAACATACATATTTATAGAGTAAAAAATAGCGAATTGACGGTCTAATTCTTCAAAATTGATATGGTAACTATAAAGATAAACATAAAAAAACACTTGGAACAGTATCTTCGTGGAAAATTCAACGGTTGTCGTGATGGGGCTATTGTTTTACCCGATCACTTAGATTTGTACCATGTGCTATTTGATTTGATGTCACGACGGCCGGAGGAATGCCCTTTGGATTGTGGTACGTTTGAAATTGCTTTGCCAGACCGGAGGTGTGGTAAAGATCCTGCCTATTATAATTATTTGAGCGAACGATCTCAGAGAATATTTGAACGTAAGGTTGAAGTGATGTTTTTTGCAGAGATACATGATTATGCAGATGCTAAGAAACACATCGAAGGAGTTGAGTATGCTGAAAGTATTTTTCGTTTTATGCGAATTTATGATATTACGGAGATTTCTGAGGATGCCCTGCTTAAGAATTATTATCGGTGGCGGAAGAAGGTACGAAGGGATAGTAAGAAACGATCGTATAATAGATGTTAAATCTATCTGTATTTTACTCCGACCAAATGCATTGATTTGTCCACTTTGGTGACAAAATGTTGACAAAAATGGCTAATGATTGATTATCAATTAATTATAGTTTGTTATGGCTGATAATATGGGTGGCATTTCAAATGCCTGGTTTATTTTCTCTACGAAAGTGGAAAGAGTAGTTGAAACAGAGCTATCTGCTTCTGTTATTTTAAAGTCCGGAAATGATTGGATGCAGATTAAACCGGGACGTTATGGAGCGACAGTGAAGGTTGATCCGCAGGATTCCGAATCAGGTATGCTCTATAATATTACTGTAACAATCCAGATTCCAAAGCAGAATCTGGATAATGATGGTATTGAATATTGTAAACGATTGAATCGGTTGACTGCTGTAATGAAGTATCAAAATTATAATGGGGACATTTTTGTACTCGGTTCCCCGCGCTTTCCTCTCAGATGCCGGTTTGAAATTTTACATCCATCTAGCCCGGGGGGATTTTCTGGGTATAAATTAACAGTAACGGGAAAACAGCTTTCGCCACAACTACTTTTGAGCTAACAAGTCCTTTATACCTTATATATATAGGTATATCATTGCACAAAAAACAGTGATATGCTTTATTTGCACAATATTTTAGGGGGAGTTTGGTTTGTCGAAGAAACCTTCGCTGCAAACTATCTTCCCCTTGTTACATCTTATCTCACTACTCCGATTGCTCTTACCGGCCATCCGCGTAACGCTCTTCAGGAAGAAGAACGCACTGGTGATAACTCTGTACAGTTTGCTGCCGTTAAGAACGGAGCCTACCAAATCAGCGATTATGGTGGATGGAGTGCTCCGGAGGATGCCCCGAAGAACTCAATAGCCATCATAAGTATTAATGGTGCAATCACCAAATACGATCAGGATTGTGGGCCTTCGGGTATGTTAACCAAAGCGAATCTGTTGGCGCGTTGTTATGCCGAGGATAATATCAAGGCCATCGTTTTGAACATTGATTCGGGCGGTGGTGAAGGTATGGGGTGCCGGATATTGCAGGAAGCGATCAGCCAGCGAAACAAGCCGGTAGTTGCTTTTTGTAACGATTTTGTAGCATCTGCCGCCTATGGTATTGCTGCCTCATGTGATCGGGTGGTAGCAAATTCGACTGTTTGCCGAATCGGATCTGTTGGTACTTATATGACGATTGTGGATGCTAGTAAGCGATTGGAAAATATGGGTGTCAAACTGGTTGAAGTGTATGCAACCAAATCGACTGACAAAAATCAAGAATTTTACAAAGCTATACAGGGTGATACAGCCCCTCTCAAAAAGGTGTGTGATACCTACAACGAGAATTTTATCTCCAGTATCGCGAATGCGCGTGCTGGAGTGATTGACGAAGATCAGAGCACCTGGGCTACCGGTAAGATGTTTTTTGCTCCTGAAGCGATCAGCCTGGGGATGATTGATGAGATAGATACTTTTGAAAATGTACTTAATTATTTTAATACATAGTAATTTATGAAGTGGTTGAAAGATGATGCGTATAACGCAATGAAACAGGCTGCTGACAACTGGAACAAGCTTCTTAATCAGGTTCTGGGGGATGCTCCGGAAATGAAAGTGGAAGAAGTCACAGTTGAAGTATTGCTTGAAGCATTTGAGAAAGGCAGTGCGGATGCCGGGTTGCAGGAACAACTGGCTACTGCACAGAATGAATTGAAACAGAAGAACCAGCAGGTTGAACAGCTTCAATCTGATCTGGCAGAACTAAAGGGGACACCGGTTACAAAACAATCGGAAGCTAAGGTTAATAATGAACCGGGAGCCGGAGCAGAGGACATCAAAGACTTTGCGGAAAAGCACGACGGAGATACGCTTGCTATCATGGCTAAAGCGCAGGAAACAGGATTTTTTACACATAAGTAACAGACATGGCAAAACAAGGATTGTTAGATATTGAAAAGCTGAAACGTTATGCTATTGATTATGACGGCGTACTTCGTACGTTGCCGTATTTCACGTTTCAGAAGTTCGCGGCAGACATGAAGCTGAACGTGATTGAAATAGAGAACGAGGATGTAATTACGAACGCCCGTCGCAAAGCCGGACATACTGGCCCATACAAAGCAGGTGCAGAAATTAATTATCCGAATGAGATCGGTAAGATTGTAGAAATGTCCATCAAACCGGAACTGACAGTTGCCCGTCTGAAAGATAATATTCTGAACTACTCAGAAAAGAAAATTCTTTCTAACGCTGGACAACGTGTAGATCACACGACGAAAAAACATCCGATGGAAAAGTTTGTAGTAGATAGCCACATTATCAGTCATTCTGAAGATGTGACTTTCTCCGCTTTTTTCGCTGAACGTAATGATAATGTATTCAGTCCGATGACATCATTTACCGGCTTCTTTCCGTGGATTGATCATTTTAAGACGACGAATGATATTAATATGGCTAATCGCAACTTAGTACGAACTGGCTTTTTCGCCGGTGGTGATGGGGTGAATGATTATGATCGCCTTGTTAACTTCCTTCGTGCAGCGCATCCGTTCCTGAAACGCAGTGCGATACTTTATTATTCCGATCAGGTCGAAATGATTTGTAAGGAAGCCTATCGTCAGAAGGTCGATGCTTTTGCCCGTCCATCGACAGAAGATTTCTGGAAGGCAGTCAAGGATGATGCAAAGTTCCCTGGTTTGCAACCCATTACGCATGAAGCTTATGGTACCGGTCATGCATTAATTCTGATCCGCCCAGGCATGATGGACTTTGGAGCAAACACACAAAAGGCAACCCGGTTTGTTCAGATCCGTGATATTTTCGAAGATCCGAACGAACTTCAGTTCTGGCTTCAGGCTGGTTATGGTACCCGTTTCCAGGATATTCATCAAAAAGTATTCCAGGTAAATGAATTTACCAATGAGGGAGTAGACTTAGCAGGTGATTATGTAACCGGTGCAGCTGTAACTGTAACCATTACATCTGCAGAAGCAGTTGAAGCTGGTGCCGAATGGAAATTGGGAGAGAATGGTGAATGGATGAAGAGTAATGATACTTTACTTGGTGTTCCGGATGGTACACATACCATCTACTATAAAGAAGTGACAGGCTATACAAAACCAGAAAACGGTAGTGTGACAGTTGCTGAAGGTAAAGACTTTACTGCGTCTGGTATTTATACCAAGTCCTGATAACTAATAAGGAAGGGCATTCGTGCCCTTTCGTTTGTTTTACATAATATATACATATACAATGAAAAATATCAATAAGATTCTAGCGTTGTTGTTCTTTATCGTACTGATATGTGCCTTTTGTGTGCCTGATATGTCAATAGAGGGTGTAATGTGTGCCGCATTTGCTCCGGTATTCTGGCCGGCTGGATCAGATAATATGGGGGGATATAAAGGACGTGTAGCCTTTATACCTGAAAGTAGTGTAACAAAAGTACCTGCTTTACCGAAAGTGCCAAAAGAGGTGGCCGATTTTGTAACGGCAGAAGGTGCTTTTACTTTCGTTAAGAGTGGTGATAAACCTACACCTATCTATGCAACTCGTGCCACGGTAGGTTATAAAGCAGAAATACAGGGAGAAACGGACTGTAAAAGCTATAAGATTACCGGCGAGTTCTTCCATCCGGGTAGTAAAATCGATGCGGCCGCTTTTGCCCGTCAGATTTGTAATACTCCGGGTTATCTGCTTATTGAGAATGATGAACATCAGCAGTTGATCGGTCAGGAAGGTTATCCCTGTATGGTTACAGCTTCTTTCGATGGGGGGAAAGCTCCTGCCGATAAACGCGGTTGGTCTTTCACCTTTGAGGCTGACAGTGTAGCACCAATGATCGTGATGGGTACTCCTGTCGACCTTTCCGAATTGTTTACAGGAGTAGCTTCTACTCCGGAAAATCCTGGTTCTTAATGGAAAAGATAACATTACAAAACTGGTTAGCCAACCGTCAGCGTAGATATGCAGACGGTGTGGCTCTCTTCCGTTCTTTAGCTCCGGAAGAAATGAAAAGTAAATACCTTTCGTTTTTTAGTGAAGTTTCCGACGCACCTCAGTTTGATAACCATTACACAGTACTGGTTAATAAACTGACATCCATTACCCGCATGGCAGGAGCTAGACCGCAAATGATGGCGGTTGAAGTAGCTGCAAAAACGATGGTCACGGCTGTTGCCGTTGCGAAAGCTGCTGATGCAAAGGCGAATGAAGTACTAGGTGACAAAGTGCTGAAGGAAATACTGGTAAAAGAAACAGAATTGTTTGCCCTTCAGGACAAAATCACTGCTTTGGAAGATGATAACGAGGATAAATCGGAGGAAATAGCCGCTTTAGAATCCGATTTGGAAGAAGCACAAGAGGAACTACAAGAGTTGCAGGATCGTTTGGCCGTACTTCGTCCGGGTGCAAAGATTGTAACTTATACATCCTTGCCGGATAATATTCGTTTGATCTTTGATCGTGTTCGCTATATTACCCCGCTTTATGCTTCTCTTTTTACTGAGATGCAAAATGAATCACTCACTCCGGAACAACGGGCACCTATTGCCAATCAAGTACATGATCTTTGGATAGAGCGCGCCGGTTTATGGGATCAGATTGATGCCTGGGCAGAAGGTAAACATGTTGCTTTGAAACTTCAAGAGAAACGGACTGAAGAATTACCGACCGATCAAGTTCTAAAGGGGATGCAGATTGCAAACCGTATCGAGCGACTGAAAGAAAATATACGTCGTACGGAGGTGTCTATTTCCAATCATGACAAGAATGGAAAAAAGAACCTAAAGCAAAAAGCAGAGCAGCGTCTGGAAGTGTATCGCAAAGAACTGGCTGAACTGGAAGGTATGAAATAATGAGTGCTAAGGCTTTTGAAGAACTGCTCACTGCTGGATTAGATTTAGGAGTGAAAGGTTTTCATCATAAAGGAGAATGGGCAATACATGAAGCATTGACTGTTCTCCTTTCTCGTACAGGGCCAGCCTGCGTGATGATGGAGACGTTTAATGTGTCTGAAGATGTACTTCGACCTATGTTCTTTGAGGTTGAAAAAGGGAATATCACAGATTTACGGATGATCCTGGATATGAATGTGAAAAGGCATAAGCTTGAAATGTTGCTTTTTGCTGCCGGAATAACAACCGATATTCGCCTTGCTTCCTGCCATGCAAAAGTTTTGTTGATTAGTAATGAACGTTACCGTATAGGTATAGTAGGTAGTGCAAATGCAAATCAACCTGTTCGTTACGAAGCGGGTTTCTTGTTTTCTGATCCGGGATTATTCTCGTTTTTTGAATCACAATTTAATCAGGTGTTTAACGAAGATTCGATACCATTTGAATGGAACTCACAGTAGAACAATTAAAGGAACTGGAAGAAATGTCGTCCGCACTGTTACCGCCTTCGGAGATTGCAATTTTAATTAATATCCCGGCTGATCAGCGCGGTTTGTTTTGTGAAATATGCAAAACACATAAGTTATCTCCTATTTATTCAGCTTATCAAAAAGGTAAACTGAAGACAAAATATGAATTGCGTAAAACGGTTGTCAAATTGGCAAAGGCGGGTTCACCTGCAGCCGAACCACTCGCAGACAAGTATATACTTGAACAATTATCAAAAGAATAATGGCAAAGGAACTTACATCATACGATAAGATTGAAATGGTCTTGTTCAAAGGTCGGGAAGATGCAGCTCAATTTCTTTCCGATCGAGAGATGCAGCAAAAGGAACGCTGGATGCTGTGTGTGTCAAAGTTATTGGAAGATCCGGTTACTCAGGATAAAGATCTGGTAACATTTCTGACCGGCGGGTGTGGTGGTTCTTGTTATCCTGTTTCGCCGGCTACTGCTTATCGGGATATTGCAGCTATTAAACGACTAGTTGGAAATATTCAACTAGCGAGCAAAAACTGGTATCGCCATATAATTATTGAGTCGGCAAAAGAAGGTATTAAAATAGCCAAAGATGCAAAAGATCCGAAGGGCATAGCCGCCAATGCAGACAAGATTGGTAAATATACCAGGGCTGATAAAGAAGATGATGAAATTGATCGTACCGGCTGGCAGCCGCCAGTGTTTGAACCTTCAGATGATGTTACCTTATTAGGTGATGAATTTAAACCTATCCCGAACTTGGAGGATGAACGTAAAGCATTCCGGGCCTTATTTAAAAATGATCGTGATATAATTGATGTAGAACCGATAACCGATGGTACTAATGACTGAAGCTTTTGTCAGGAAAGGACAGGACATACAACAGAAGTTCTTTAACCGTATGCAACGCATGGGAATGGCTATTGCTGCTCATGATGAGTATTGGGTATGTTCACGCGGTACAGGTAAATCTGAGGGACTGGATGCGCGATTTATACTCCGAAATGTTTGGGCTATGCCTGGCAGTACTGGAGCGTTGATATCCCCGTCTTATGCTAAAGCTTGGGGCAATACCTTACCTGCTATCATTCACGCTTTAGCGGAATGGGGATATGTCGAAGGTGTACACTTTTTTGTAGGTCGTAAAGCTCCTCAATCAGTCAATTTTGGTAAACCAAAACGATCACCACTCCGTGATGCATGGGGAAACTGTATACATTTTTGGAATGGAACAGTCATGGTTGTTCTTTCTTTTAGTCAGGGAATGTCAGCTAACTCCATGTCGCTTGATTGGGTTATAGGGCCAGAAGCTAAGTTTTTAGATTATGACAAAATCAAAACAGAGGTCAATCCGGCCAATCGTGGTAATGTGCAAGATTATGGTCATTGTCCCTGGCATCACTCTGTAATGTATAGTACTGATATGCCGACTGTGAAATCTGGTCGCTGGATATTGGATAAGATAAACGAAATGAACCCGGTTCATATCAACCTGATCCGAAATCTATACCGAGAAATGAAACTCACAGAATGCTTTCCGGAGCAGAATGAATATACAAGACGTAAGTATAAAGAATTACGACGTGACTTGATGCTTGCAAGAAGATATCAGCCGCCAGTAAAGCAAACCAGAGGAAAGACACGTGAATATACTGTGTATTATGGAGAATACGATATATTCGATAATATGGAGGTTGTAGGTAAAGACTATATCTGGCAAATGTACCGTGACTCTCCAACATTGGTATGGCGTACTGCCTTTATGAACGAGCGCCTGTTCCGCGTGGCCAATGGCTTTTATTCTGGATTGGGAGAACACCACTTCTATACACCAGGTGACACGCGGTATATGGGGAGTATGGGAGCGGACTGGAATAAGCTACAAACAGCCGGTTGCCTGGCCGATGGTGATCTCGACATGGATGCCCCGCTTATTATCGCCTTCGATAGTAACTCCGCTATCAATACCGCTTGTGTGTGTCAGGTGCAAGGTCGCCAGCTGCGAACGTTGAAGAGCTTTTTTGTTAAGACACCTGCAAAACTGGAAGAGTTGGTGCGCCAGGTATGTGAGTATTATAAATACAAAATCAAGCGTGATATTATATTCTTCTATGACCATACATTTGTCTGGACTACCGGTAATAATGCTGAGTCCTACAAAGACACTATCATTCGTGTGCTGAATGAATATAGATGGGATGTGACAGATGTTTATATAGGTCAGACCAGCCGCCATGACTGGCGACATGAACAGATAGACCGTGCATTAAAGAATGATCCGGATCTACTCTATCCTGTATTCAATATGTACCACAACGAGTTTTTAAAATTGGCAATGGAACAGACAGCCGTTAAGGTTGGTAAGAACGGCTTTGAAAAAGATAAGAGCCCGGAAGCCACCGAAGATAGTCCTGATGCACCGGACGAATACAAGACACACGTTACTGATGCCTGGGACACGGCTTTTGTTGGTGCAAACTTCTTTATGCCGGATCTAGCGGTTGCAAGTGGTGGCATCATCTTTTTACATTAAATCGGTAGGCGCAATTCATGCGCGATCCGTTTGAGGGCGGCAGCAGATAAGGTGAAAAATCGAATCTGCTGCCGCATTTTTTTTGGAGGGCGTCGCGTGGTCTGTTGCCAGACAATGAGAAAACTACGTTTTCCCATACCCCCTTTCCTTTTAAAAGTCAATTTATTGACTTTTTTCTTGTGAGAATACCGAGAGAAACTGCCTGAATTTATCGTTATTGATATAGGCTCTAAGGTAGCTTGTTTCTCTTCGGCTCCACTGGGGGAAAGGACTTTGTCCTTTATATCAATCAAACATCCCGGCATCTTTGCAGAAAATATTGATCACGATGATAATAGAAACATTTGCCCCGATCGTGGAGCGTATTTTGGTGAAGCTTCAGGGAGTTCTTAATTCTTCCTGGGGATGGCTGATGAGCTTTGCTGCTTTTTTGTTGAACTTCATGGCACCGGTTAAATATGCTTTCGCAGCTATGGGGTTGGCTATATTGATGGATATGGCTTTCGGAATGCTTTCGGCCAGAAAACAAGGTAAATTCCTGCTTTCTCAGAGTGGGAGAGATACACCGGCAAAGGTTATCGTATATGGTGGTTTTATGCTGGTTGTGTATGCCACTGAACGGATATTTGGTGATGATGCTTCGCTATTAACAAAAGGAGGGTGCGCTCTGGCTTGTGCATGTGAACTGTGGAGTATGTTAGGGAGTGTATTGATTATTTGGCCCAAAATGTTGTTTCCGAAGTTACTGAAACTACAACTTCGGGGAGAAATAGAATCGAAATTAGGTAAGAACATCAGTAATATTTTAGATAAGGAGGATAAAAATGACAAAACAAGCCAGGGGAATCCGGAACAATAATCCGGGTAATATCCGTAATTCGGAACGTAACGACTGGAAAGGCGAAGTATCAAAAGCTGATAAGAAAGATCAAGTTTTTGAAGAGTTTGAAACAATGTCAGATGGTGTACGGGCCATGATGAGACTGTTACAGAAATATCAGCGTTCGTATAATCTGCATACAGTTAAAGAGATCGTGGAACGCTGGGCACCACGAAATGAGAATGATACAGCGGCATATGTGCGTACAGTTTGTAAGGAAATGCAGATGCCGGAATGTTGCGGACTGGATCTTACTGATAAAGGAACCATGTGTGCTTTAGTGGATGCAATGTGTTATGTGGAGAATGGAGTGCATATTGATATGGCTGATATTGAAGCCGGTTGGGAGAAAATGTGAATGAGGTATTGTATTTATGAACTTCCTTTTGGATGGTAATAACATGAAATATGTACGAATACTTACGATTTCCGGAATTTTGGTTGCTTGTTTGCTGGGTTGTGCTGTTCGTCGTTCTGACGGTGTACACGATAGTGAAAAATCGCAGGAACGAAATGAGCTTGTTTGGCTTACAGCTCGAACTGATGCGAAGATTACCGCCACCACCACCGTCGTCGACCGGTGGAGAAATCTTCGGATACACTGGAAGGATTACGATCTTAGCAAGCCCCCCGATCAGAACGGGAACTATCCCGTTAAAAATGAAGGATGGGCAGAAGGTAGTGAGCAGGAATCTCAAAATGAAAAGTCCGATATATCGGAAAATACGAAAGAGGACTCGAACGGTAAGGTTAAAACGGATCGGGAGACAAGCTATGAGAAAACAGAGAATACGGATCTGGATATTAAAGCCGGAACGCAGCCGCTCTGGTGGTGGCTGATCGGCGTGTTGATGGCAGTGGCTGGTTTAATTTATCTGTGGTGGAAGTATGGAAAAAAGGATAAAACAAAGTGATGTCTGGGATGTGATGCAAACGAAGGATGAACGGGGACGCTACAAGATGTTTTCTTTCTCGTATGTGCGGTTGAATGAGAGTCGGGAGGGCAATGGCTCACCCGGCTCTATTGAACACTATGAAGCGGCTGTATTCAGCTCGATACATGCAAAAGGAAGTACGGTGAATATCCGAATAAAAGGAGAACGGTTCCCGCGTAAATTTGTGCGTTGTATGATCATCCGGATTAATGGTAAAAAAATATATGCGTAATGGCTCGGAAACATGTATATGAGTTTGGCAATACCGCATTCCTTCAGGGAGCCGGTGCTGCTGTCGTAATGACGGAAGATGTCGGGTTTCTGGAAGATAAAAAGTTTACGGTTACTACCGTAATTCCAGCGAAAGGTTCGACAGTAGCCAAGAAAGAAATAGATTTTGTTCCGTTCGGTCATGATAATAAATTACCGCTTATTATCATGAAGAAAATACACGAGAACACGATCGTGGGAAGTAATATTGAGTTTAAATCTAACATGGCCTACGGCGATGGCCTTACAGTATTTCGCAGAACGAAAAGCGAAGGAGAGATTAAGATCGACGAATTGCTACCTGACGACGCTCCGGAAATATTTCAATTCCTGTCTGATAGCAATTATATGAGAGTCATGCAGGAGGTTGCTGCCGACCTGGTCGTGTTTGGAGATGCTTTTGTACACTTATCCTTTGGAAAACGTTTAAAAAACGATAAACCGCGGGTTGTACAGATATGGCACCGAGAAATGTGTTTCAGTCGGATAAGTAAGCAGGATGATGTTACAAAACGTATCGAATATCACGGTTATTCGTCGCAATGGGGAGAGCAGAGTGCTCCGGATGATGTGATAGTAACCCGGTTGCTTGATCGAAAATCACCTCTTTATGATTTGAAAGTTCGTACAGGACTGGCAATTAATCCTGATACCGGTGAGAAGGATGATGAAGGAGAAAGCGGTTATACTGTCAGCCTAAATATGCCGGTTCCCGGTCGATATTATTACAATCGACCGTACTGGTGGAGTATTTTCCTGGATTGGTACGAGTTCAGTTGTGCTATACCGAAATTTAAGAAAGCCCTTTTGAAGAACCAGATGGTATTGAAATATCATGTGTCGATCAATATGAGTTTTTGGCCGAAACTCTATAAATCTGAAGGTATTACTGATGCAGAAGCTGATAAACAAGTTGCTTGTAAAAAGAAATTTTTGCAAAACCTGAATGACTTTCTTTCCGGAGAAGAGAATGCGGGCAAGAGTTTTGTTTCGCATTTCCAGTATGACCGGATCAATAAATATGAGGAAAATGATATTATTATCAAACCGTTGGAGTCGTTTATTAAAGGAGGCGAATACATTGAGGACAGCGAGGAGGCTACAAACGTGATTTGCAACACTATGGCGGTACATCCGTCGCTAAAAGGTGCATCACCCGGCAAGTCAAAGAATATAAATGGTACTGAGACCCGTGAGTTATTTATCATCGCACAGGTGTTGTTTAAACCGCTTCGGGATATGATGTTATTGCCGCTTTATTTAGCCAAAGAGATCAACGGATGGGATAAAAACATTGAGTTCGGGGTTAAGAATATCATGTTGACCACGCTGGATAAAAATACGGGATCGGAAAAGAGTATTGGAAACGAAAAAGTCTAAACCATGATACAACAATTTATAAAGACGATTGATGATTTGAGACAGACTGTAAAAGTAAATGCTTCGCTTACTTTTACGGTCATGGTCCCCTATCTGGATGATGCTTATGATAAGTATATTCTTCCTTATTTGGGTGAAGCATTAGTTAAAAGGTTATCTGGTAACTCGGATAATACCAGCGATTTAAAGCTTTTCGTCTTGGTCGCCCGTGCATTAGGTCCATTAGCTTTATCGCTGGCCAGTCCGGAACTGGGGGTGTTAATTGGTGACAGTGGCCATACTGTAACACGCAATGATAAATTGACTGTTGCCAGCGACCAAAAGATTGCCAGGTCTGAACAAAGTATGCAGGAACGTGGGTGGAGAAATCTCGATCAGTTGCTCGAATATTTGACCGGTCATTTAGAAGAATATCCAGAGTGGAAGGATAGCCGGTATTATAGCCGAATGGCTACCGGCAGGTATCTGAACACTGCAAAAGAGTTTCAGGATTTTGGAAAAGTAAATATCAATTACTCACAATTGACATTTGAACACTTTCGGCCGTTGCTGGATGCGCTTGAAATGAAGTTGCAGCGGTGGATCGGCCGGGCATTGGATAAATCGTTACGTGAAGAGTTGATAACGCCGACTGATCCGGTACGGCAGGAGCTTATAGAATATATCCGTGTCTGGCTGGCCATGAATGTGGCGAAACTGCATACCAGCCAGACGACCCGTGTTCAGCGTACAGCAGCCGGACAACTGGAGTTTAATCCGTTTATCTATCCGCTTTATGCAGATCCGGTAGATAACGGCAATTTCTATGCTGAACAGGTGACCGCGATGGAAGCAATGATAACGGATTTTATGGTTGCAAATGCTATTGATTTGGGTATACCGGCACCGATGACGTTCGATTTTAATTCAAAAGACAAGCACATATTCGTATTATGAGAAAGATTACAATTAAAGGAAAAAACTATTTTGTTCCTGGGGATTGGAACGAAATGACGGCGGAGCAACTTTGTTTTCTTGCTGTCATATTAACGCAACGGTGTACGGTGCAGGAAGCTAAACTGAAAATGTTGCTGTTCTGTCTGAGGGGGCGTATTCGTGCATATCGTAGAGCGACCGGCAATGGTTATGCTGTTTCTCTTCCTGGCATGAATGTTTATCTAACTCCTGAACAACTGACAGTATTAAGTGCTGTGTATGATTTCCTATTTTGTGAGACTGATAAAGGGTGTGACCTGGATATCCGTTTAACCCGGAATCCGTTCCCTGTCTATGTTTTGAAAGATCGGACACTGGCCGGTCCGGAGGATGGTTTGACAAATGTTAGTTACGGTCAGTTTATCATGTTGCAGAGCTGGCAGCAACAAATGAAGAGTGATTTCAATACGGCACTGGATAATTTTCTATCTGTGATTTGGAAAGATGGCAATTTCACTATATCTGAGGATGGACCGGCGGACCTTTTCAAAGAGGTAGATCCGGCAGTGAAAACCGTTATGTTTTGGTTTTTTCTGGGTAGTATGCGTTTTATTCAAGAGAAATTTTCCCGTGTGTTTCCCGGTACTGGCGATAGTGGCGGGGGAGATATATTCGATATACAACAGCGTATTGTTGATGAAATGGCATCCGGCGATGTAACCAAGAAAGAACAGGTAAAGCATTGTTTGCTTTACGATGCGCTTTACACACTTGAAATGGCGATCGAGAGAGACGAGAAGATGAAACAAAGAAATAAATAGTTTGAGTTACTTTTTCGTGTTTTGGTTTATAGATTGGTTTAATCAACCGCTTTGCCTGTGATAGGTGGAGCGGTTTTGCTTTTATTAACTAATATAAAGCTCTTATTTGTTGTGTAATATACAAACGTATATTATATTTGTGGTGTCAGTTAAACAATGATGAACCAAGAACAAGAGCTAAAGGCTCAAATAAAACAAATAGATAGGAATCTATTGTTTTATTCTTCTTACTGGGATCTTTTGTCAGAACAGGGGGTACGGAAAGAAGAACTCTTTAGAAGATTAGATGTTTTGTTAGACAAGCGTTTATCCTTGACAAAAGAGTTGAAAGGTTAATCAAGCTCCCCCATTGTGGGGGAGCAAACTGACTAATTTTTATCAAAAAGGAGGTTATATGGCTAATTATGAAGAGTTAAAGAAAGAGTTCCTTTCACAGCGAGCAGAGTTTAATCAAAGTGAAGAGATCGATGAAAGTGCTTTCCAGGAACGCATCAGGCGATATTTGGCCACGAAAACGCCGGAAGAGGCTCAGATGTTAGCTGATATCATGCTGGAATGTGTGAATGAAGATATTGAAAAGACTGATAATCTAATTCATGAGGCTCGGTTAAGAAAGGTGCTGTCAAAAGTTTATGATGCGGTTTCATGGTCTTATATAGCTAAGGCTTATTTTGGGAAAAGCCGTTCCTGGCTGAATCAGCGTTTGAATAGTTTTATTGTAAATGGGAAAGAAGCTCAATTTACTCCGGAAGAATTAAAGCAATTACAAAGAGCTCTACTGGATCTAAGTGGAGATATAAAGAATACCGCTCTTGAATTGGGCGTTCATTGATAACTGACATTATCAATCTGGAGAAGGCTTGGCAGTTTGTCAGGCCTTTTTTTTGTTATATCAGAAACTATCCTCATATTTGCTGTACGATAAGAAGCTGAAAGGATCTGAGGGCATGCAGTGAGTTTCAGAAAAGATATACCAATTGGTCAAAAATGCCTGCAAAGTACGGGAATGCCCTCCTGGAAATGTAGGCTTTGTTTATTTATGGAACTAAAAGAATTTATTAAGTCTACGATAACTCAGTTATCTGAGGCTGTATATGAATTAAATGATGAATTGAAAGACAAAGGAGTAGTGGTAAATCCATGTTCTGTGGCAAATTCAAGCTTTGATACACTTGATTTTGGTGGTGGTATTATTGTTTCATCTGTTGATTTTGATTTACAAGTTAACACTTCTGAGGTGAAGGAAAATAGTGGCAAGATTGGTATATTAGCCAGTGTAGTTGGTATAGGTGCTTCAACCAAGGAGGGTAGTAATGGAAATGAAGCGAGCCGAATAAGGTTCAAACTTCCTGTGGTGTTGCCTTATAAGATACCTTATTGACGCATTCTTTCTTGAAATATAATACCTTTTTTTATATACAATTCAATATCTTGGGCGGATGAACTGACTGTAAATCCTTTTTCTTTTCCTTCATGGGCTTTAATGGCATACTTTACACAACGCTCGTGAAGGTGTTGCTCTCTGAGGGTACGGATATAGTTGAAGATTGATTTCATATTTCAGTTCTTTTTTACAAAGATACATGGTTTCTTGGCTATCTCAAAAAACTTTTATCTAATAGTGTTAATATTAAATCTATAACTTGAATGGATGTTCTGATTGTTATTTTTGAAATGAATAATTGTTTGTTTACTTTGAGAGAGTATATCTCCAATAGTGAAAGCAATGAAGAATTGCAAGATAGAGTAAACTTGAATGTAATAGCTAGGAAAGAAGAAAAGGAGCAATATGAGTCAAGATATGAAAATAAAGATTCATCCAATTACTGTTCTTTCAATGTTGCAGGGTTGAGATATTTTAATGCTAAGACTAAAAAGTTAATTGCTGAATTGGTTCCCGGTGATATTTTGTTTTTAGAGCGAGACTCTGATGATGAGTATAATAATATGATAAAGGTTACATTTTTTGATATTATAAAAAGTGATGAGATTTTGTTAGGATATGTTCCAGCTGATAAAACTCTTTCAATAGGAGAAATAATTGATGACAATCCTCAATATCAATGCTATGTAGATGATATATCCTGTAACTTTGCTGATGATGATTTTTCAATATTTGCAGAAATAAGGTATTAATAATTTTATTAAAACAAAAAGATGAAGGCATTCCCTCAAAAAATAGGAGTAGTTGTTATTTTGTTCTTGCCAGTACTTCAACAACAGTATTTTGCAAATCAAATACTAGGGTATAATGTATTTAAAAAGGGATCGATCCCGGTCGATTTGTATTGTGTTCAAACTAAAAATGAATTTTTAAAACTTTTGGAATTATTGACGGATAGAATTGTAAATGAACAGTATTATTTTTTTCTCCATCTTGTAACACATGGGAATAAAGATGGTCTTGGATCGAGCCTTTCTGAATTTATATCTTGGAATAAACTCTTTTCTTATACACGTAAAATGAATATACTGTTTAAGGGAGGGTTAATGATGTTGTTAGGTATTTGTGTCGGTAATTCAATGATTCAAAGTATTGATCCCTCTTTACGTGCTCCATTTAAAACTATTATTGGTTCTTTTGAGCCTCTTTATATCAAAGACGCAATAAATGCTTTTCGTGAGTTTTATGCTTCTCCATTTCCTGATCCTATTTTTTTACATGATTGTGTGGATAGAATGAATATCGTAGTGGGAAAGACTGATCCTCATTTATTTCATATGATAACTGATAAGTTTTGTTTTGATAAAATCTGTGATCCTGATAGAGATCCTGCTTTTTATAAGAATATGGTCTATCAACATGTTCAGCGTATTACTATTCAAGGAAAACAAGGTAATCGTTCTTTTGCGGAGTTATTTAACGATGTAGATCGAAATATCAGAGGGTTGTTAAAGTATGCTCGTAGCCGTGAAGATTATTTTTTATTTAAAAAATAGTAGTGTTATTATTAGTTGATAATCTTGATATATTTTTATGTATAAATCAGAAGATGGGTATATTCGATATTTTTATCGAATAATAGGACAATGGGAGTCAATGGAGACAACTTTTAAAAGTTATGTTCGGGTAGGAGAGTGGTTTATAAATAACAAAAAAATAGAACTATCTCGGATTCCTGAGGAACATAGAATTGGTGATGAAGAGGTGGATATTATGTTTTTGGAGAAAGCAGTTTATAATAGTTCTTTAATTTATCTGTTCTCGCAATTTGAATATTATATTAATAACTTAAGAATAGAAATTGAAAAATTATATGCTAAACCATATGAGAAAAAAGATTGTCGAGATATAATAAAAGGAGAACTAGGAAATATCTATAGAATATCTAAGGTTTCTACAGATAGTTCAAAGCTACTTAAAACGAAATGGCATAAAATTAGCTTATATAAGAGGATTAGAAATAAGTTTGTTCATTCAAATGGACTTACAAATGAGATCGATTTAGTGAATGAGGTGTTAGAGCAACTTGAAAATGAAATTAAAATAATACGATCCAATGATGAATATTTTGAATTTTTACTGTCAAAGGATTTTTTATTTAAGATTGTTGATGATATGAGAATATTTCTAAATGAGTTGATGAAGCTTGTATATGAAAATAAGAAATAGAATGTTTGTCTGGGGACATTGATGTTTTACCATGCTTTTTTGCCATCTCGAAAATTTCGCCTACTTGCGCTCGTATTAATGTTAAACTTTATATGATATGAATGTACTTGTCATTATAATTGTGGTTGTTACTGTTTTTGTTGTTATCAGAGCTTATGCTTTAAGAAACGATGAACAAAGAAAACAAGTAAGGTCTGAAATAGCTGATCGAATAGAAGAAAGAGATAATTTAAATGTTGAAGTTCAACCGAAAGAAGAAATATCGACTTGCAATTCACTGTTTAATCGAAGTTCCTCATTGGAAGAATATAATTTTATAAATGAATTAGGGGGCAGTATAGAAGTTGAGATAAAAGGTCTTTCATATAGAATGCTACAGGAAAGACAACGAGCTAAATTATTAAGATCTGGAGAAAATTTAATGTTAAAAAGAGAATATAATAACCCTGTTGATAAACATGCTGTTGCTATATACAGCAATGATAATTATCAATTAGGGTATATTCCTGCAAATTTGGCAGAAGGAGTTTCTAACCTTCTTGAAAAAAAATATGATTTGGAGTGTATGGTTAGTTCAAAAACAAACCATGAGTTACCCTATGTTCATATACAATTGTCATACACATCCGACAAGAGAATAAAGATAAATGAAATATTTAATGAGAAATGGAAAAAGCTGGATTTGAAGGAGACATTTAGACGAAGATTAGGAAATGCTTGGAGTAAACAACTTAATGATTCGTATTTGGACACTATATCCATTTATGGGGAATATGTAAATGTAGAGTTATTTCTGGTAAAGGAAGTTGTTAGAACAAAAGCCAATGAAGAAAAAGAATTACAATACTATTATAACAATAATATTTCATATGAAAATATCGAAATGGCTAAAGAATATGAAAATTGCCGGATGTATGATGAAGCCATACAATTATATAAAACAAATATTTCACTAAAAGAGAGTTTGTCCAAATCTGCTTTAAGATTAAGTGTACTATACAACAAGAGACATCAATATGACGAGTCAATCAATGTTCTTCAGGAAACCATTTCGTTGTTAGACATTATTAGAGAACAATATGATAACACAGAGAAGCTAAAAGATCGATTAGATAGATTGAAAAATAAAGAACATATCAAAGTGAATGAACATGTGAAATATAAAGTGGAAAGACTAAAAGAAAACATTAAGCGAACAGAAAGGGCTATTGTGTCTTTAGAAGAAAAAGGGAAAGATAGTCTTGCTGAAAAAGCGAGATTACGTCTTCAACAATACAAGAGCGAACTGATTGAAATCGAAAAATGAACATTAATTTTTGTCATATCAAAAACTTTCCCCATCTTTGCAATGCTAAACACGTGGCGCAAGCTACAACACCGGGAGCAACGGATAATGCTCAACTTTTGTTAGGGCTTTTTTTATGCCCAAATTGTACGATATAGGCGGCTGCCATTTCTTTGTGATTTTTGCTCCTCGGAGTAGCTCACGTGTTTAGCGACGGGAAATGTGTGGCCGTCTTTCTTTTTAGAAAAACCACACTATAAAAGCTAAACACGTGATTTTATGAAAACAAATTCATTAACCGTACCTGTATCTGGAAGCCGGAAGCATGTACAAGTATCTAATCCATCAGCCTGGGAATCAATTGCCCGTATGTATAATTACTTTCCGAAGGCTGTTACTCCCTGTAAAAATGTTTATGAAGCAAAGATGTACACGGCCTCTTTATTGGCTGTTCTCTCTATGTGCTTTTTACCGCTTGTGATCGCGGCTTGTTGGGTGTATTTCTCTGCAAAGAAAGGAGGCCAGGCATGACCCAGGTTAATAATTTGGAAGAAGCTATGGTTGAAATCAGAAATCTCGAAAAAAACTTAATTGAATGTACAAAGCGTTGTGAAAGAGCGTGGGAAGAAGTAGGGCGATTGCAATATAGATTATCGAATTATGAGAATAAATATTCTGTAAGTGCTCGACATTTAACTGTTTCGAAAGGAGGAAAGGCCGTATGACACAGAAAGAAGCTATTGATTTGCTCGATATCGTAACCGATGTGAATGAGCAATATGCGAAAGAAGAGCGCATCCGTGCCGCGATGCGATTGGAAGAGTTGCTTCGTTTACTCCTTCCGGAAGATTGAACCTACATAAATGTCCTTTAGAAGCTCCCTTCGGGGGCTTTTTTTGTATCCGTAAATTAACGGATGCTGTATGTATAAACATTT
Organism: Parabacteroides sp. ASF519; assembly: GCF_000364265.2. NCBI lineage: Bacteria > Pseudomonadati > Bacteroidota > Bacteroidia > Bacteroidales > Tannerellaceae > Parabacteroides > Parabacteroides sp. ASF519. The sequence goes on from NZ_AQFV02000006.1 coordinate 2,352,092, forward strand.
TGAATATTCCGAATTTCTAGCCCGGCACTTGGCTCCGATCAGGCACACAGATACCGACTGTCACTTTTTACGAAGCGATGAAGTAGAAGAAATCTCCGATCTGGAAGCGCGGATATCTTCCATCCGGGACTATGTGCTTGTTGCCATCGACGGGCACAACTCCGATTTTTCGTGGATCAATAGTGATAATCTGGTGAATATCCCTCAGTACTTTATTGCTGTACTCAAACAGAGTGAGACAGGGAACATTGACGCTGTACATAAGTCGAAGGCTGACTGTAAAGAAATCCTGATGCAGATCGTTTGCCGGATGATGGTAGACCGGGAAGAAGAACGAAACGAACTCCAGTTCTTAGAGGTTGACAGTATGACCATGCGCGGCGTGGGCCCCATGTCGGAAAACTTCTATGGTGTGATGTTGGGCTTCAATCTCCGGAGGCCGGTACAGTATTTTATCAACGAATCGATGTGGGTGTGATATGGGGGTGATGAAGAAACTTAGCGATCAGATGCGGACACCTAAACGGAAAAACTCCCTTTTAGGTGCCCGCGAAGGGTTGCCTTTTGAAATATCGCTGGAGTCGGTCAGTGCTGTTGCCCGTTACGAACGACGGCAGGACAAAGAGAAGTTGAAGCAATTCAATGATGATGTGAAGGCCTGGAGTATTGATGTAACCCGACAATTGCGGAGTAATGTCCGTATGCTGGTGAAGCAGGATGAACAACTATCAGAATCAATTGAACCGAATGTGTATTCTCGGAACGGTGAAGCTGAACGGATTGGTTTTAGTTTTGCCCGTGAAGGAGTTTATATACATAAGGGGGCCGGTCGTGGTCAGGGTGGTTTTCGTGGTGGATCGCGATGGACTGATAAACATGGAAAATTAAAGGAGACGAATCCGCTTTCTTTCTTTAAAATGGGAACCGGGAACCGGAAGCCGATCCGGTGGTTTGATCCGGTGATTGATAAGAACTTGCCGTTTTTGGCAGATGTGGTAGCGGAATATGCCGCTGATATGCAGATCGATGCGACGCGAATTTTTGTAGACAAGGAGGATAGAGAATAGGTATGGCGAATGATTTGAACAGGAGTATAAAGATTTATCTGGATAATAGTGCGGCAATGACCAGCGCGGACGAACTCCAGAAGCGGATCGGTGAATTGGAAGGTAAGTTGTTGGATTTGCAGACGGCAGGAAAAGGCAATTCCGACCAGTCCAAAAAGATCGAAAAGGAACTAACGGCTCAGAAGAAAAAGTATGAAGATTATAAACGTGAAGTAGCGGATACAGAACGTGTGCTGAAGAATCTTAGTGGTGCGACATATAATGAATTATTGCGTGCAAAGAAGGAAGTAGATAAACAATTACGATCTTCTACCCGGAACACAGATTTGTATAATAAAAGGTTAGAGGTTCAGAAAAATATCAGCCGTGAGCTTTTGGTTGCACAAAAGGAAATGCGGCTGGAAATTGCTAGCCAGGCATCGGTTTTTTCTCGTGCCAACGATTTCATTGGTAAATACATGGGACTGATCGGAACGGGTATTGCAGCTATTACCGGTATCACGATGGCATTTTCCAAGTTCCGGGACGAACGGGATAAATTGGAATCTTCATCTGCGAACCTTAAAGCCTTGACGGGGTTGGATGATGATAATGTAAAGAAGCTGGAAGATGGTGCAAAACGGTTATCGACGACTGTAACAGAGGAAGGTGTTCGGATCAGGCAGAGTGCCGTGGAAATTGATGATTCGTTTGCGATCATTGGTAGCCAGCGACCGGAATTGCTCAAAAATGCAGAAGCGTTGGAAAAGGTTGCTCAGGATGCCATATACCTTTCGATTGCCGGTAAGGATAAGCTAGAACCGGCAGCTAAAGCTCTTACTACTGTCATGAATCAAATGAACCTCGGTGCAGAGAACAGCCGACGGATCATTAACGCCATTGCTGCCGGTAGCCAGGCTGGTGCAGGTAATATCCAGTATATTACGGATGCTTTTGAAAAGTCGGGAACAACTGCCAAGCTTATGAATATTGAACTGGAACAGCATATAGGTTTGATCGAAGCGGTTGCGCCGAAGTACTCCGAGGCTTCTATTGCCGGTAACAGCTTAGACAAGGTGTTACTGAAGATGAAAGAGAAGGGGATCGGTTATAAGAATGGAGTGTTCGATCTTTCCCTGGCAATTAGTGAACTGGAAACTAAATTCAAGAACGGGGAGTCGGCTGCAACCTTGTTCGGTGCCGAACATGCGAAGATGGCTGAGATCCTTGTTATGAATAAAAAGGAGATCGAAGATTATACGGCCGCCGTGACTGGTACGAATAAGGCTGTCGTACAGGCTCAGATCAATTCGGATACGAATGAAGCGAAACGCGCTCAGGCTCGTAATAAAATGAATTTGCTCGCTATCGACCTAATGGAAAAACTTAACCCGGCGATCATTGGAGCCATGAACCAAACGGTACACTGGACGGGAAAGCTGGTCACATTAGCAACATGGGTAAGCGAAAATACAACTGAAATACTGGCTGTTGTTATAGGCTTATCGGCTTACACTGTGGCTGTAAAGTCTGCAATTATAGTTGATAAATTACAGGTATTGTGGAATGAGAAGATTATCTCTTCTTTGAAAACAATGTATGCAACTATGTTGAAAAATCCTTATGCACTGATGGGAGCCGTGGTACTGACCTGGTTGCTTTATATGCGCAAAGCAAATCAGGAATTGACAAAGATGGAGGTTGTTCAGAGGCGTTTGAATAAGGTTGAAACTGAAGCTGCTCAAAATATTGCCGAACAAAAGACCGAATTGGAGCAATTTTTACGTGTCGCTCGTGATGAGTCGGAATCGAAAGAACGTCGTTTGTCTGCCTTAAAAAAGATCAATGAATTATCACCTGAATACCTGGGGAATTTGACATTGGAGGAGATCAATACAGACAAGGCAACGACTGCTATCAACAGATATATTGATAGTATATATGCGATGGCGAAAGCTCAGGCGGCTAAAGAACAGCTTGTCGAAATTGAAAAGGAGAAAATCAGACTGGATACTGATCCGGAGGCTTTTCAGGAACAAATATCCTGGTTGGAAGAAATGGAAGTCGGTTTTGCCGGTTTATTCAGCAAAGATAAGTCTGATAGAATGTTAGCTGATATGGTTGCTCGCGGAAGGGAAAGACGTGATAAAGCTAAAGAGTTACTAGATGCTCAGGCGGAGGCTCTACGTGGAATTGTAATGGATAGCAGTAAGACTATCAATGATATATTAGCCGACGATACTTCAGAGTCGGGTGGTTCCAGTAAGAATATGAAGGACTCCGAATTTAAAGCGGCGATGGATTTGAAGTTGAAAGAAATGGAGAATACCCATTCGTCGGAGCTTGCCCTTTTGAAAAAACAGAAGCTGGAGTCTGAACAGACTGAACAGTTCTACAATCTTCAGGTACTTTCTTTCGATGCTATTTATTACCAGAAGCGTCTTGAACAGTTGCAGGACTATTTGAAGAAAGCCGGTAGCAAGAAGATGCAGGCGGAGATCAATAAGCAAATCGTTGACGTACAGACGAAACAGTTAGAGATAGAGCAGAAGCGGGATAAAGAAGTTATTGCCGCTTTGCAGGATAACCGGGATAAGCAATTGAGAATAGTCGAGAATGGTTATACCCAACAGAAAACGGTATTGGAGAAGGCCGTGGCAGAACAGAAGATGACACGTGAGCAGGCAGATGCTTTATCTCTTTCTTTAGATGCGGAAACGGCTGAAAAACGACTGGATATTTATCTGGCTTATCAGAACGACATTCTTTCTCTTGAACTGAATAATGGGCCGGAAAAGGCCAAAGCGATCGAGGATGCAAATAAAGCTGTATTGGATGCTGATTTGAAAGCTTCACAATCCCGTGCTAATCAGCAAAAAGCTTTACAGGATTTGCTGAAGGATTTCAAAGGACAATTCAATCTAACAACAGTTGGTGAAGATACTGAATTACAGCTGAAAGTACTGGAAGACGTTTATAACGCCAAGAAGGAAATGGCTATTAAAGACGGATTGGATACGACAGAACTGGATGCTGCCTATGAGAAAGCAAAAACCAATATCCTGCAACAGGAAGAGGATAAGCGTTATCAGATCCGTCAGCAGTACGGCTTGGTTTCTCTGCAAGAAGAGTATGAAAAGGAAATGCAATGGTTACAGCAACAACGTGATCAGGAGTTGCTGAGTTTAGAAGAATTTGAAAAAGCCAAAGTCCAGGTAAAAATCAAATATCTGAAAAGTAGTTTTGATTACTATTCGGATATGTTTTCCGGCGCTGTATCAGCTTTGCAGGAGGCAGAACTGGCGAATATTGATGCAAAATATGACGCGGAGATCCAACGGGCAGGGGATAACTCGGAAGAGGTTGCCCGGCTGGAAAAGGAGAAAGAGAATAAGAAACTTGCCGTACAGAAAAAATATGCCAATGTTCAGTTTGCTATTAAAGTTTCAGAGATCATTGCAAATACGGCTGTAGCAATCATGCAGGCTTTTGCTCAGATGGGTCCCATTGCCGGGGCTATTGCTGCTGCTGTAATGACAACGACAGGGGCGGCTCAGATTGCGGTTGCTAATGCTGAACGCAAGAAAGTAATGAACATGACTGTGGACGGTTCCGGAAGTAGTGGTGGTAGTGGAACGCGGGTTGCTACCGGTAGTAGCTCCAATGCCGGGTACTATGTCGGAGGCTGGTCTGGTGATGGCAGTCCGTATGAGGTGGCTGGTCCGGTTCATAAGAAAGAATATGTTGTACCATCTTTTGTCATGAGTGAACCGGCGGCCATGAACCATGTTGTTGCTCTCGAAGCTATGCGTAGGCAGAAAACAAATGCTAACCCGTTACCCGGTTCTGTCGTGGGAATGGCAACCGGTGGTTATAGCGGCAATACGCCAAAGGAACCGGATGATACGTCTGTTGGTATCCCTCTGTCAATAATCAAGATGCTAGTATCATTACTTACACAGTTGAATAAGGGGCCGCTGAAAGCATACGTTGTGCAATCTGAATTACAGGCAGAGCAAGATAAGTTAAATGAATCCCGTAAAATTGGTAGTAAGTCATGAAAATAGTGCATTCATCCGGGCAAGAACTGAAACTGAATCCCGGTACCGTGTTGGAAATGGAACGTAGTAATCCGTTTTTTAATGAATATGGAGAGCAATCGCTTCCGGTAAAACTTCCTTCGGATGAGTATAATCGTAAGATACTTGGTTTTCCAGATGATATGGCGGGAGTAAATAAAATGCCCTCACGGGCAGATGCGACGATTCAGGATGGTCTTTTCTCAATCCGTTGCCGGCAGGCTATATTGTCTGCCAGCCGGAAAGATGGGATTGATACATCTTTTTTCCTTAACATCGGATCTTTTTATGAGAAAATGAAAGATGTACAATTAACAACTGTCTTTAAAGATAAAGTCGTTAAATTTTCATCACTTACCACTGCGATCAACTTTGTCCGCTCGTTAATGATTACTCCAGATCCTCGCTTTTCCTGTTTTCCAGTCTTGGCAGAAAGTCATGATAATGGCGAGATAATTTGCCTGAACAGGGTTGGTGGCCCTATTAAGCCGGACGGTTATTATACCCTGTGGAATGAACAGTACCGGGAAGAGACTGTTGATGATAAGACTGTCTCAACTCCGGCCGGGTATTATATTACTCCGTTTATTAAAGCAATGCATTTATTGGAGGAGGTTTTTAAGTATTTGGGGTATACGCTTGAAGAAAGTTTCTTTTCTCGGACAGAACCGTTTAAGTCGATGGTATTTTTGAATAACAACATTGATACTATAGTCAATGCCGAAATACGTTACGATCAGATTGTTCCGAGTTGTAATATTTCGACGATATTAGATATATTTCGTTACAAATTTTGTTGTGAGTTTATTCCGGACGAAGCCCGGCGAAGTGTCAGAATTGTACTGTTTAACGAGATCGCTGACGGTAATGCAAGTCAGGACCTAACAAGATTGCTGACGGCTCCGATTAGTATCAACCACGGAGGAAAATACAAGCAGGTGAAGTTGTCGGCAGAGAAAGGCCCTGTATTATCATATAGTAATGATGAAGGAAAGTTGGTTTCTTTAACTCCTGATTATCTTTCGAAGTCAATGTATGAAATAGCGGCTATGTATCCGGAAGCCTTTATTGATCTTACACGGGGATGGATTATTCGGGAAGGCTTTTCTGCGGTTGATTACGTGATAGAAAAAGTAGGAACCTTAAATTGTGGTTATTATGCCGGTGGCACTCTGGAGGCTGAAAAAAAGGAGTCTCCTGATACACTTGTCAGCATAGAATTTGAAACGCTATCAAGTGGTGTTGCACCTTACATTGGTACGACCAGAGCAATAAATTCGAAAATAGTCTGGAACAATGATCCTACACAAGGTAGTAATACTGAAAACTCGACTCAGGAAAAATCGGAATTGAAACCTATGCTATGCTTTACGGCTCATAGAACTTCACGGTTTGACTCTGGAACGATCTATGCCTATCTTGATACACGAGAAAGGATATGGGATTATTCACTGGCATATAACGGTCCGGATGGATTGTATGAAAAGTTTTGGCGTAAATATGATGATATGCTCCGTAACTCGATGCGCCCTGTTACAACGAAAATGCTTTTGTCGGATATTGACAAACTCAATATATCGGCCCATGAAAAAGTAATAATAAACAATCAGGAACTATTACCAAATGTAATCAAATATAACATAGGTAAGAATGTTCCAACTGAATGTACTTTTTTGACAACAAAATTGTATAACCCAGTTTCTTCTGCTAAATCTGAATCAGAACATTTTCCATCCTCTAAGTATCGCTGGAACCGTCGCTGGTCGAATAGCGTAGGAAGTCAATACAATTGGATGCAGTTGAAAGAACAAGCTCCGATATCGTTTTTTCCACCTCCCACAGAAGAAGAATACAGGCGCGGAGGAAGGTACCATGTGGAGACGCATGCCTGTTGGTTTGCTATAGAGATTCGTTTAGCAGGGAAAATTCCTATTCTGGTTGATAAAATAGAAGGAACATTAACTGTATGGTTAGAGCCTGTTCTAAGGGAGTGGTAATTGTCCTTTACCTATCTGTTAGTCACAAATACATTTGCTGAAAAAATGAATAATGGCAGGAGTTTTAAATAAACCTGATGCGCTGAATCTCTCCGGTAACATGAATCAATTTCTGTTATCCTCGACCGGTTTGATATCCTTTATTTTGAAAAAAGGGAATCAAACTTTATTGGAGCAGAGTTATGAGCCAGGTCCCGACCTCATGGTCCGGATTGATTTGAAAGAGGTTATCGAAGGACAATTGAGTTACAATCTGGATGCCGGATCGTTATTTTATGTTCAGCCAAACTTGGCAGAAACATTTACAGCCGTAATTGATGGAACAGAATATAACTTTAGGGTTGTTCGTGGTGGTGTGGCCAATCTGGCGGATACGGCATCGAACTGGTTGAAGCTACATTTTCTGACTTGGCAACCGCGTGTTAAGCCTGTTACCTATTATTCACCTGAATGGCTGACCTATTATGCTGTAGAAGAATGTACCGCGAAACTCAAAGCGACGTATCCGGACAAATCAACAAAAGTAATTTCGCTGGGAACTTGTGTTGCCGGTCATGTTACGACAATGAACCTGCAATACTCGGTAATAGCCGGTAAACTTGGAAACACCTATCCGTCTTATTACGAAGTATGGATAGAGAGGTCCGGTACAAAATTGTCCGAATCTCAGGTATATGCTTTTTCCGATCCTATATCTGATGATGAACAGTGGTATCTTTTTGAAAATAGCTTAGGAGGTTTAGATACTTTCCGGGCGACAGGAACAAACAGCCTGAATGCCGAACATGAACATAATATAGCTGAATTTGGCGATGTGCGGGAGGAGTATCAGGTAGACACCCAGCGAAAGTATACGAAAAATACTGGCTACCTGGATGAATACTCTCGCCGTTGGCTGCTTGACTTTTTTCCCAGCCGTGCAAAATACGTATATGAAGCAACTGCTATCCGGAAGATTGTTGTAACAGAGAGCAATGCGACATATGTTTCGAACGAATTACCAAGCAGTTATACTTTTACCTGGCAGCTGGCCGAAATATCGACCTATTTAAACCTTGTTAAAAACGAGAACGATATCCCGGACAACTTAGTCGCTCCCGATCTGTCATCGCCGGATTTTATTTTACCCCCTCGGTTAGCTGAGTTTCCGAGGGTACAACTTACTGAGGGGGTACTTATTCCGGCCTTCGATCCGAATAATCCAAAACCGACTGTCACGACCTATGGAGCGATCCATAATACAATCAAAAATGCCGTAGTTAAAGAACTGGAAGAAGAGATCGGAAATATCGGAACTGGTCCGGGCGGCGGTGATTGTATTGAAATAATTAAACTAAATGATCTAACTTTACCTACAGATGAAAATGTTTTTTCGGCTTCTCGAACTTTAGATGAAATTAGAAGGAAGATAGAGGACAACACCGTTACACTTGATGCCCGTTATCTCCGTAAGGATATAGATGATACTGGAGAGGGGAACTATGAATTTATGAAAAATATCTTCGTTCATGGTGAAGCCGGTTTGACCAATGCTTTGATTGTCGAGGCTCTCTACTCTGATATCCATGCCGCCGATTTTGATGTTGTAGGTTTTCACCTGTCAGCCGAAGGTGATGCTTGGTTGAATAACATCTATGCTAAGAAGGATTCTTATTTCGCAGGAAATCTATCATCTCCAAACTTTTCGTCTGGATTCCCGGCCGGCTACGGATGGGCAATTACCTGGCGCGATGTAGTTAATGCAGCTGGTGTGATAGCAAAGAAAACACATCTTGAGATTGACGATGCGACTTTCCGTGGTGTTTTACGCGTGTATGAGATGGTAATCTCTCAATTGTTAGGTGAGAACGGAACTCATTTGACTACCGATATGATGAAGATCAAATCGGTAGACATTGCGAATAAGATCATTTATCTGGACACAGAAGAAAACGTGTTGTATAATCCGTTTTGGACAGACGATGTATTAATGGTACAGCGTTTTAATGGAATGCCGACACCGGAGAATGACTATTATGTCACGAAGCAGTACGAATTTGCTGTTGAAGAAACGCATATCGGTAGTGTTGATGAAGAAGGGAATCGGGTTGACTGGATTAAATACAAGAATTTTGTCGGTGACGAATCTCTCATGGAGGCCCGTGATACATTGGTCCGAGTGGATAATCTAACCAATCCGGATCGTAAGGGGATCATTAAACAGACAAGTGTGGAACCTGGCAGTCCGTACATGGATATTATCTACGCGATGAAGACGGACCCTGAAAACGCAATCCGTGCTCGTTATGGCATGTTAGATGGACTTATAACATCTTATTGGGGACAGCTATATGGACCTGGAATCATGTGTGACAACGCCTATCTGAAGGGGCACTTTATGTTACACACTGGTGAAGACGTGAAGACAAAGTTTGAGATCATGGAAGGTTTGTTCCGCTCCGAAATCTCTTCGATCAAGACTCAGATATCAACTAAGGACAACTACCTGTCTAATGCTTCATTCGCGACCAATACTGATAAATGGTCGACGGTCAACGAACAGAATGTATTCGCTGTGAACGGTCGGATACTGATGTTTAACAACAACCTGTATGCGAATAAGAAAAAGATAGCCGCTATCGTCTCCGATGCCGGCCAGCGGGTATTACGTATTAAAAACAGCGTGGTCCGGCAGGCTAACGCAGATCTGGCGAACAAACCTTCGCTTGACATAACCGGTGAGACAGTAGTGATTCCGACGTTTTACGTGTCGTTCAAGTACCGTTGCCTGGTTCCCGGCTTGCTGAAGGTCGGTTTTGCGGGCAAGGAACTGTATACCGAGGAAAACGTGTCGGTGTCGAACGATTATGTTTTGAAAGAGTTTAGCGGCAAATGGGACGGAACCGGTGACTTTATCGTTGAATGTACCGGAGATATCTACGTCACCATGCTGGCTCTTACTACGGATGCCCTGGCTGATTTTAAGCTGGAGATGAAAACGATCATCGAGCAGACCGACGAACATATTAAGCTGCTGGGTGAGAAGATAGACAAGAATGCCGGTACGATCACCAATCTGGGTATTGAACTTGATAACGTCAACGAATCACTGATGCTGTACGCGACCAAAGCAACAGTTAATGATTTAGAGAGTCGTTATCAGTCATCCATGCTTGAACTGACTCCGGCAAAGATTAATGCGACGGTTAGCGAACAGATCACCCGCGTCTCCGAATCGGCCAAAGCAGCTGCGATCGCGGTAGCTAACAAGGCTCAGGAGTCAGCGAATAAAGGTATTGCCGATGCTAAGGCTGCCAGCGACCGGTTGACCGGTTGGGCTAGCGATGGCGTAATCTCTCCGCCAGAGAAGTTGACATTGAAACAGGAGGCAAAAGATTTAGCCTCTGAAAAGGTAGAGATCATCGCCAATGCCGGCAAGTACGGAATCGCTACGACTGGTTATGTGAATGCTTACAACGCTTATCTAGGCGAACTCAATTATCATAGTACCGCTACACCGGAGAACATTGCGATCCGGACCACATTTGCAACCTATCAGACGGCTTATTATAATGCCCGTCAGTCTATCTTGGATCAGATCGCAGCTAAGACTAAGCAGTCAGCTCAGGACTATGCAGACAATGTCGGTAAGACGATAAGTGCTAGCCTAAACATAGAGAAAGGTAGAATTGACGCTCTTGCCGGTAAGTTTGACGCGAACGGCAAATTGATAGAGGGGGCCGGTTGGATCACAACAACCCAGGGTAATACGCTGTGGGCTAACAAATCCGCCTTTGACTCTTTAACTCAGACCGTTTCTGATCATTCCTCCAAATTCAATGTCAATTCATCTTGGATTTCAGGTCTTGTCTCTCGTGTTACAGTGGCAGAAAACGGAATCAGAAGCCTTAATAATGCAGGCTTCATAACAAAATCTGACGGTAATAATTGGTGGGTAGCTTCAACGGATTATACCGGGACGTCTATTGTAAATAAGATAAATCAAAGTTCTACTACAACGAAAATATTAGCTTCAAAAGTAGACATTCAGGCTTATAATTTGAATCTGATCAGGAACTCTGGTAATTGTCGAAATACAGCTTACTGGCAGGCCGATGGTAATGCATCTAATTTGTCAGTATCCAACGGTTCCATATCAATCAACTTTTCAAATTCTTATGGACGACTATACAATCGAAGTCTGGCTGGCATAAGGTTAATGGGAGGTCGAAAGTATACATTAAGATTTAGTCTGTATTCATCAATTACAACAAGCGTTCCTATTTGGATAGGCTCGTATCAAAAAGATATATCGGTTGTATCAGGTGATAGAGAGTATACTTGGACATTCACTGTATCTAGTAATACAGATGCACAATTCTTTTGCTTGTATTGCCAAACATCTTGCCGAATGATGATCAACTGGATAAAATTAGAAGAGGGCGAGTATGCAACAGCTTGGACTCCTAATCCGAATGACTCTATTTATTCTCTTGATTCAGATTTGGTCGCCGCTTTGAATGGGACTACTATTTCCGGAGGACTACAGCTTACAACAAAAATAAAATTAGGGTTACTATCCGGTGGGGCTTGGACGGAACAGGGTGGTATCTCTGCTAACATTGATAATATCATGTTATGGGCAGGTGGAACCTATGATCAGGCGAAGACAGGAACGGCTAAGACTATTCTATATCATGATGGATCAGGTAAGTGGACTGGAAAGTTAGAAAGTAATTCAGATGGTAATAGAATAATTATTGATCCATTAGAAAGAGGGCTTAAAATGATGTCGTCTACTTTAGAAGTCGCAAAATTACACTGGATGGATACGGGAGCTGTAAGCGTACCATTTTTAACTATGGCACAATATGTCAATGGACAGGAAACTTATAGAGCAGGTTTAAGTCCGGCTGGATTGTCTATTACTTATGAAGGAACTGAATTCGCAACCTTTATGGCTGGAAGGACACAACTCAAACTTGGTAGATCTATTTTCAATTACGAGCCACAAGGTACAGTTTATCAGGGTACATTATGGTATGATTCTTCTGGATATGTACGAATAAAATTATAGTGACTAACAATTAAAACAACACAATCATGAAAGTAAATTTTAATCAAGCATTTAAGAGTTTCGATGGAACGACGATCACCGAAACAGTCGAAGACGATAAGGGTGTAAAAACTAAGGACAAGATGATTTCTACGATGGTAGCATCATTTCTCTTTTTGGGTGAGGGGTTAACCTCGGTAGAAGAAAAAATGATGGCTGCAAATTTGTCCCAACGTATTTACACAGCTAAAGAGCCGATCGAAATCAGTTTAGAAGAAGCGGCCCTTATCAAAAAATTGGCAGGAAATCTCATCGCCGGGGCATATGCTCAGGTTGTAAACCTATTAGAAAATAGCTCTAAAAAATAAACGACATGCAAATCAGTAGTGATAAAAGAGAACGAATAGGGGTAACAGAGGTGTCAGCTGGAGTAATTAACACCTATACATTTACCCAGGAAGCCGGGCAGGAAGTGACAGATATCAATATCGTTTCGTCCAAATCTGGAAATAAAGTAGCTGGAACTCATTACATGGGTACCTCCAACCGGTTGTTGATTGACGTGACGGATTATAAGTATCTGACGAAAGACGAGCGTAAAGCTATCATATCCACCTTGCTGGGTGATATTGATAATATCCTGGCAGAGAATAAAACAAATGAAGAATGATGAATCTAACGGACAACGAAATACAAGAGCTGGGCCGGTTGATCCTTGATTGGCTCCAAGCGCAAGCGCAGGGCGTAGGAGATGGCGATGTTGAAGTGGTCGGTACCCTGGCAAACATTAACTCTCTGCTAGCTTATCAGAAAACCGGTACGCTGGTTAAAATCGTCGAGGCGCCGCTATCCCTGTTAGGCGTCGGCATGCAACGAACGGAAACACATCTTCAGTGGAAATTGGGGGCGGGTGCCTGGCAGAACATTATTCCACTCTCTGACCTGATGGGTAAGGATTTTAAGTTTTCAGACTTTACTCCGGAACAATTGGCTTTGCTTACGTTGACCTTCGAAAAGCTGACTCCGGAAGAAAAGGAAAGTTTGAAACTGAAATTTGCCGACCTGTCAGAAGCCGACATTGCTCTGCTCCAGAAGCCGGCTACCGATGCCGCCAAAATTGTCACCGACAAGATGGCTCAGATCGAGCAAACCGCTGATCGGAAAATAGCAGACTTGACAACCTTTGAAACTACGGCCAAAGAACAGGAAGCTGATCGTGTTGACGCAGAGAAGAAACGAAAAGCCGAGGAAGGAATACGGAAGACCGACGAAGCTACCCGTAAATCAGACTTTGAGAAGATTAAAACGGATGCTGGAGAAGCGACAGAAAATGCTAATGCCTCTGCTGCGAATGCCGATGAAAAAGCAGGATTGGCGAATACCGCTGCTGATTTGGCAGATAAAGCAACAAAGAACGCTGATGATGCTGCCGGAGCCGCGAATAGAGCCGCCGAACAGGCTATTACTGAAGCCGGGAAAGCTACCGACGCTGCTGAGTTAGCCGAAGAAAAAGCTGGATTGGCGAATACAGCTGCTGAGCTGGCGAAAAGGTCCGCTGTGAATGCCGATGAAAAAGCGAAAGAAGCTGAAAAACAGGCAGATTTAGCAAGTAAGGCTACAGAGAATACGGAGAAAGCAACAAAGAATGCCAACGACGCTACTGGAGTCGCAAATGATGCAGCGGAATTGGCTAAAACTGCTGCCAGGAATGCCACAGATGCCGCTGTTCTAGCGGAAGAAAAAGCGGGAGTCGCGAATGCCGCTGCAGAATTAGCTACTTCGTCTGCCGTGGCCGCTCAAGAAACCGCTGATCATCCGACTTATGTCGGTGACAATTTCTATGTCTACAAATGGAACAAGGAGACAAAGGCTTATGATAAGACAAATGTCTTTGTAAAGGGAGATGGTTTCTCAGTCAAGAAAGTGTATCCTTCCATTTCAGTCATGAACGCTGACCTGGATAATCCTGATATCAAGGAAGGCGACTTCGTCCTTATCAATACCAATGATGTAGAAGATCCGGATAACGCTCAATTGTACAGTCGTACCGAAACGGGGTTCAATTTTCTCGTTGATATGTCAGGGCCAATAGGGTTTACCGGTAAGACACCACAGTTCTCGATCGGAAATGTATCAAAAGGTGATGATCCTGCAGTATCCCTATCTCTTGACGGAACCGATCCGGATGGTAATCCCAAAAACAAATTGAATTTCGTATTACCGAAGGGAGATACTGGTAATGTCGGTCCCGTTGGCCCGGTAGGCCCAGAAGGCAAACAAGGGCCAATAGGTCCGAAAGGTGATACCGGTGCCGCATTTACCTATGACATGTTTACTCCGGAACAGCTAGCCTTATTGGTAGGTCCTGTCGGTCCAATTGGCCCGAAGGGTGAAAAGGGTGACAAAGGTGATAAAGGTGACAAGGGAGATCAGGGGATACAAGGTATTCAGGGGCCAATCGGTCCCAAAGGTGAGATCGGCTTAACTGGCTCGGCAGGAGTAAAAGGCGATAAAGGAGATACTGGTGCCCAGGGTCCGCAGGGCTTACGCGGTGAAAACGGTATATCCTGCGACTGGCAGTGGTCCGGCACCAGTTTGCGTATCTACGGAGCTTCCGGGTGGAGTAGCTATGTAAATTTACTTGGCCCTCAAGGTCCGAAGGGCGACACTGGAGCGACTGGACCCGCTGGCGCTAAAGGAGCAACCGGAGCAACTGGTCCGCAAGGTCCTGCCGGTGCTCGTGGAGCGACTGGTCCAGCCGGGTCAAATGGCTCTAATGGAGTTTCCTGCGACTGGCAGTGGTCAGGAACCAGCTTGCGGATTTACGGTGCATCCGGTTGGAGCAGCTACGTAAACCTTAAAGGCGCAACGGGGGATAGAGGCGCTACAGGTGCAACCGGTCCTCAAGGTCCCAAAGGAGATACAGGTGCACGCGGTGCAACTGGAGCAACCGGACCGCAAGGCCCTAAAGGGGATTCTGGTGTATTTGATGGGGGTACGGTAAGTAGTACTATCTATTTTAACTTTTCGGGAGCTATGATTTATAGCCGGTATACAAATGGAGGATGTGGTGTTCAGGCAACACAGACATCAATGCAGTTATATACGGGGCAAGGATCGGCTAAAGTCTCAATGGTAAATGGTGGTACTGAAATGTTTTATACGACATCATCTATTGTAGCTGCTGCCAAATCCGTTACGGTAGTATCTGATATGCGGTACAAAAACATGATACGTCCGTTCGAATCCGTACTGGATAAGATCAATAGGCTTAATCCATTTTACTTTTACTATAAAGGAGATGAGCCAGACAATGTGTATGGAGGTTTGTCGGCGCAAGAGTTGTTGACCGTTTATCCTGAATTTGTCAGACACTTAGACGATCATTATTCGGTCGATTATGGGAGCCTCACAACCTGTATAGCCATTAGGGGGATACAGGAACTACTTGAAAGAATAGAAAGTTTAGAACAAAAAATATCAGCGTAAAATGAAGAAAGAAGAAATTGTGAATTTGAATCGTACACTATTGTATGTGTCGTTCGGAAACATGAGTAAGGCTGGCAAATCAGCCATGATGCGTAATTTGGTCCGGTTGGGAAAACACTCGAAGGAAATCGAGGAAGCTATGAAGATCGCTTTCGATAAGTTCAAACCGGCCGGCTTGGATGATCTTATGAAGAAGAAAGATCGGTCCGAAAAAGAACAGAAAGAACTTGATGGCCTGACAAAGAAATTTGACAATGATATCAGGGAATACACATCTGAGTTTCTGGCCGAGGAGGTTGAGATCGAGATGCACTATATTTCAGAGGTTGACTTCGATGACCTGGTTGATGCCACTTCTAAAGCAACGAAAGAATTGACTGCCGGTAATTTTATGTACTTACACGAATATTTAGTAAAGGAGGGATAACGATGGAAGATAAAGATAAAAGATACGCGTATTTCGTGATGTCTCATACAGTTGATACGGATAGAGGACGTCAGTTTATTTGGCCGATTGAACCTGATCCGGCCATGGGTAAAGATTTTTGTGAAAAGATTAAGCAAGAACATGATGATATTCGTAAGTGGATGAGAGATAATCCGGACAAAGTAACCTTAGCAGAACATGGTTTTTATCTGAATAAAATTCAGAAGTGCTGTTGGTTACATAAATGCGCTAGTCACCGTTGTTTCTCATTGAATGAGTGCTACGGTGACGGAAATCATCCAGGGTGTTATGCTGGTCCCGGTCCAGAGGGTCCAGCAGGACGAGTAAGTGGTCCTGGTTTAAAAGGATTAGCAGAATGATCTTAGGCTTTATCATATTCGAAATAGTATTCTGGGTACTGCACTATATAGGTACCCGGAATATCAAATCTGATGTTGATTTGTGGAATGATGAACAAGAATAACGTAATACTTGTATTAAGCAAAAGAATCAAACACCTTGATTCCTTGTTGTCGATCTTGATCAAGAACATGGGCATAAACTAATGTTTGTCTGATATTACTATGTCCCATGATTTCTTTTAAAGTATTGATATCTTTCGTTTTTCGTAAAAAAATGGTTGCGAAAGTATGACGTCCGAATTTTGCACAAAGTTCTCTTTTTATACCGGCAGCAGAAGCTATAATCTTTAATTTCTCGTTTATTTTTTGGTCAGAGATCATGCCTTCCCATAAAGTTCCGGATTTTCTGTTCTTGCGTTTATGGTTAATTATTTGTCGGAGTGGTTCTGAAATAGGGACTCTTACTACTCGTGGTCGTATGTTTACCATTTTACCGCGCATGTACCAAAATTCAGAATCCCCAATCTGATCAATCTGTAAGGATTTAGCATCAGATATATGTAATGAACTGAAGCACATGAAAAGGAAAAATTCTAATACATCGTGAGTTGTTCCTGTAAATATATGTTGATGATACATCTTAACAAGTGTAACTAATTCTTGCTCTTCTAAGGATTCTGCATTGGTGTCCATTGCACCTCGGAGTTTAACATTTTTGATAGGACTCTCTTTTATGATCTCTTTTTTTATGGCTTCATTGATATATACAGCAATGATTCCGATTGTTTTATTAATAGTGATTTCTTCATTACCTCGTTTGTTTCTAAGGTAAAGAACAAAACGGCGAAACAGGTCAGTTGTTAGTTGGTCGAATGATAACTCTTGTTGAAATGCTTTTAGTTTATTTATACTGGAACGATGTTTCTTTTGTGTGGCACTGGCTACTTCCTGAAACCGTAATCGTTGATATTCCTCACAAAATTCATAAAAATCCTGATGATTTCTGGGAGAGTTATATTCTTTCCAGAATAAATCAGGTGTTAAGCGTTCTTTCCGTAAACGATAGCAGACGAGTATATCATTGATAGTTGCTTTTATGTTTGATATGATCAGGTTCTTATCAGATGCAAATTCATATGATTTTTTGATTATACCGCTCTCCTTATCGAAATAAGTAGGGGGGACACTAATGCGTGTCGGAACCTCTATTTTTTCACGATTGATATAAAAACTAATGTAAACAGGAGCTTCTCCATGTTTGTTAACTCTTTTCTGTGATACGTTAAATGTTGCCATATATTTACCTACAATATTAGTTTTACCTACATTGAATAATGAATATTTGTGAATTTATTTTATGAACATGCTTGTATGTGATTGATATGCCATAAAACAACAAGGGCGACATCCCTTGCGGAATGTCGCCTTTGTGAATAGCTGTTAAATTGTGGAGCATATCGGACTCGAACCGATCACCTTTAGACTGCCAGTCTAACGCTCTAGCCAGATGAGCTAATGCCCCGTTGTTTTATTTTCGAGTGCAAATATAGAGTTTTTCCTGATATTAGCACTATCTTTGTGTAAGAAATTTAGAGAAAAAGAATATGATCGTTTATAATACAACATTTAATATAGAGAATGATATCCTTGCCGAGTGTATTGAGTATCTGAAAAAGAGTTATATACCCCGTGCGGCAGCTAGCGGGTTTCTGCGGACACCTTATCTGCGTCGTATTTTACAGGACGAGACGGAGGATGCAACCAGCTATTCGGTTCAGTTTCATGTAAAGAATCCGGAAACGCTGGAGTATTGGATGCAGTCCGAAGGCCGTGACCTGCAACAGGAGCTAGTGAACCGTTTCGGAACAAAGCTGGTGGGCTTCAGTACCTTATTGGAGGAAATAGACCTGGAGTCATGACGAAAGACCGTGTCATATTGGGTATCGACCCCGGAACAATCGTGATGGGATACGGCGTTCTGAAGATTGAAGGAAATAAACCGAAGCTCGAAGCCATGGGCGTTCTTCAACTGAATAAGTACGAAGACCATTACTTGCGTTTGAAAAAGATATTCGAACGGGTACTGGCCCTTATCGACCAGTATCACCCTGACGAATTGGCAATCGAAGCACCGTTCTTTGGGAAGAACGTACAGAGTATGTTGAAGCTGGGAAGGGCGCAAGGTGTTGCTATGGCAGCAGCATTGGAACGCGAAATTCCTATCTTTGAATATGCACCGTTGAAGATCAAGATGTCTATTACCGGTAACGGAAATGCAGCCAAAGAACAGGTGGCGGGAATGTTGCAACGTTTTCTGCATATCCCTCAGGAGTCGATGTTGCCTCAGCTGGATGCAACCGACGGATTGGCAGCTGCTGTTTGTCATTATTTCCAGACAAATAATCCGATTTCGGAGAAGAAGTATAGCGGATGGAAAGATTTCATGGCAAAGAATCCCGGTAAAGTACGGAAGTAAGTAGAGATTACAGCATAAAAAAACTCCGGTCCTTGGTTAACAGGAACCGGAGTTTTTTTATTGGGGAAAGAAATTATCTTTTGCCAAGTTCATGATCCAGAAGGATGGCATGATGTTCGCCGTACATCTTCAACTTGTCGACGATTGCTTTTGCTGTCGATTCTTCTTCTACCTGTTCGCGAACGAAACCATATAAAAAGTCTTTAGCTGCATGATCGTTGTCTGCTTCAGCAATATCGACCATCTTGTCAATCAGTTCTGATACATGTACTTCGTGTTTGTAGACATGTTCGAATACTTCCAGTGGAGTACCCCATGCAGTCGGAACGACATTGATCTGGTTGATGACGATGTCGCCTCCGCGGTCGATAGCGAAATCGATCATTTTGTGGGCATGTTCCATCTCTTCTTCAGCCTGTTTCCGCATCCAGTGTGCACAACCGTTCAGTCCTGCTTTCTGGAAATAGATCGACATCGACAGGTACAGGTTTGAAGACCACATTTCAGCTTCTACCTGTTCATTGAAAGCCTTTGATAAGTTCTTACTTAAGATCATAATATTTTACTTTTATTGAGTTGTATTTGTATAAAATTGGTCACAAAAAGTGTGCCAGACTATTTTATACAATACCTTGTGCCATCATGGCTTTGGCAACTTTCATGAAGCCGGCAATGTTGGCACCTTTCACATAGTTCACATAATTACCGTCTTTACCGTGGGCGACACATTGTTCGTGGATGGCGCCCATGATCTGATGCAATCTGGCATCCACTTCATCGGCAGTCCAGGAGATATGCATGGCATTCTGTGTCATTTCCAGTCCAGAAGTAGCTACGCCGCCGGCATTAACCGCTTTGCCCGGGGCAAATAGTTGTTTGTGTTCGATAAACAGGTCGACTGCTTCGGCTGTACATCCCATGTTGGAAACTTCGGCAACGCATAATGTTTTGTTCTCGATCAGCTTACGTGCATCGTCGGCATCCAGTTCGTTCTGTGTGGCGCAGGGTAGGGCGATATCCACTTTCTGTTCCCAGGGCTTCTTACCGGGATAGAAAGTAGCGTTGGGATATTCGTCGGCATAAGGAGCTACGATATCGTTGCCACTGTTACGCAGTTCCAGCATGTATTCGATTTTATCACCCGAAATACCGTCCGGATCATAAACATATCCGTCCGGACCGGAGATGGTTACGACTTTGGCTCCCAATTCGGTCGCTTTCTTCGTTGCTCCCCAGGCCACATTTCCGAAACCGGAAACGGCAATTGTCTTACCTTTTATATCTATGCCGTGAGTTTCAAGCATTTGATGTACGAAATATAAAGCACCGTATCCGGTTGCTTCCGGACGAAGGATCGAACCTCCGAACTCCATGCCTTTACCTGTAAAAGTACCGGTGTTTTCGCGGGCCAGTTTTTTGTACATGCCATACATATAACCGACTTCACGTCCGCCAACGCCAATGTCGCCTGCCGGAACATCGCGGTCCGGTCCCAGGTTACGCCACAGTTCCATGATGAAAGCCTGGCAGAAACGCATGATTTCTGCGTCGCTCTTGCCACGGGGAGCAAAATCGGAACCACCTTTACCGCCGCCCATCGGCAGAGTTGTCAGCGCATTTTTGAATGTTTGCTCGAAGCCCAGGAACTTCAGGATAGATAAGTTTACCGACGGGTGGAAACGGATTCCTCCCTTATACGGGCCAATCGCATTATTAAATTGTACGCGATATCCTAAATTAACTTGCACTTCACCTTTATCGTCTACCCAAGGTACACGGAAAGTAAAAATGCGTTCGGGTTCAACCAACCGTTCGATGATTTTGGCTTTCTCGAACTCTGGATGCTGGTTATAAACCTCTTCTATTGATAAAAGAACTTCTTTCACGGCCTGCAAGTACTCTTTTTCACCCGGGTGCTTTGCTTCCAGTGCAGATAAAATAACTTCTGTCTTCATAGCGTTTCTTGCTTTTAGGAATAACAATGTGTAGGCAAATGTAGCGAATCCTATGGAATGACCAAGTGTTTTGCTTACTTTTTGATAGTGAAAATTATGTTTTTGATGCATATTTTGGAATAGAGAGAGGAAGTAGAGCTTCTGAAAGTGGTTGTTCGTTTGAAGTTTTTCGGTTATTTGTGGTGATTGGGATATGATTATGTAACCTACCTAGCATATTTTTCCTTATTTTTGGGCGCATATAATTCTATGAAATCATTATGAGCGGAATACCGGACTTTCAGAACCTTGTGTTTAAAGACACATCATTCGCCAATCTAATGAATAAGCGTATATATAATGTACTGCTTATCGCTACAAAATACGACGCCTTTATGCTGGAAGACGACGGACGGGTAGATGAACAGATATTCAATGAATATACCTCACTCAGCCTGCGTTATCCTCCCCGTTTTACTCAGGTGACAACGGAAGAAGAGGCGCTTGCCGAACTAAAAGATCGTAATTTCGAATTAATCATCTGCATGCCGAATATGGATAACCGCGATATTTTTGCGGCGGCAAAGGAGATAAAGATACATTATCCGAATATCCCGATCGTGGTGCTCACGCCTTTCTCGAAAGAGGTCTCCAAACGTATTGCCAATGAAGACCTGAGTGCGATAGATTACGTATTCAGTTGGCTGGGTAATGCCGAGCTGCTGTTGGCTATTATCAAACTGATTGAGGATAAGATGAATGCACCCGACGATACGGCAAGTGTCGGGGTACAGATCATCTTGCTGGTGGAAGACTCCATCCGTTTCTATTCGTCCGCTTTGCCCCATCTGTATAAATTCGTCTTGGAACAGAGCCAGATGTTTGCAAAGGAAGCGCTGAACGGTCATCAGCAGACGCTTCGTATGCGTGGTCGTCCCAAAATCAAGCTGGCCCGTACTTATGAAGAGGCTGTCCGTATTTTCAATCAATACCGGGATAATATGCTCGGTATCGTTTCGGATATGAGCTTTATGCACGACGGGGTGAAAGATCCCTATGCCGGGTACAAGTTCGGACAGTATGTCCGCAAGACCGGATTGATCATTCCTTTTGTGCTGGAATCGTCCGAGTCGAGTAATAAAGTATATGCCAAAGAGTTGGGAGCCTCGTTTATCGATAAGAATTCAAAAAGCTACCCGCAGGATTTGCGTAAGAAGATCATGCAGCGTTTCGGGTTCGGTGACTTTGTGATCCTGAATCCGCAGACGAAGGAAGAGATTATGCGTATCAAAGATTTGAAGGACTTGCAAAAGAAAGTGTATCAGATTCCCGACGATTCGCTGGTCTATCACCTTTCGCGCAACCATTTCTCCCGTTTCTTTTATTCGCGTGCCATGTTTCCGCCGGCAGAAGTGTTGAAGCGGGTCGATGTAAGCGATTATAAGGATATGGATGAAGCACGTAAGCTGATATTCGACCTGATTGTACAGTACCGTCGCATGAAGAACTCCGGTGTCGTGGCTATTTATCAGAAAGACCGTTTCGACGAATACAGTAACTTTGCCCGTATCGGTGACGGTTCGTTGGGAGGAAAGGGTAGAGGACTGGCCTTTATGGGCGCTATGGTCAAGCGTTATCCCAAACTGGAGACGGAGAACTTTAACACGAATATTCCGAAGACCGTTGTGATCTGTACGGATATTTTCGATGAGTTCATGGAGACAAACGAACTTCTGCCCGTCGCCCTGAGTGATGCGGATGACGAAACGATACTGAAATACTTTCTCCGTGCCAGTCTGCCGGCCAGTTTGATCGATGATCTGATGGCATTCTTCGATGTGGTGAAAAGCCCGATAGCCGTCCGTTCGTCCAGTTTGCTGGAAGATTCGCATTATCAACCTTTCGCCGGGATTTATTCTACCTATATGATTCCCCGGTTGGAAGATAAATATGAAATGCTCCGCCTGCTGAGCGATGCGATCAAGGCGGTTTATGCTTCCGTCTTTTACCGTGACAGTAAGGGATATATGACTGCTACGTCCAACCTGATCGATCAGGAAAAGATGGCGATCGTTTTGCAGGAAGTGGTGGGAAACCGTTACAACGATCATTTCTACCCGACTATCTCCGGCGTGGCCCGTTCGCTGAATTTCTACCCGATCGGTAACGAAAAGGCGGAAGACGGAATTGCTAATATTGCCCTCGGTCTGGGTAAATATATCGTAGATGGCGGACAGACGTTGCGTTTCTCTCCCCGTCATCCGCACAATATCTTGCAGATGAGTACGATGGATTTTGCTCTCCGTGAGACGCAAACCCGTTTCTATGCACTCGACCTGAAGAACCTGGCAGAACAGTTCTCTATCGATGATTCGTTTAACTTGCAACGATTGGGACTGAAGGAAGCCGATGCGGACGGTTCCCTGAAATATATTGTTTCCACTTATGATCCGTATGACCAGATTATCCGTGACGGTTATTATCCCGGTGGTCGTAAGATCCTGTCGTTCGTAAATATTCTCCAACACGACGTTTTCCCTCTGGCGAAGACGTTGGATGAGTTACTTCGCATCGGGCAGGCCGAGATGGGACGTCCTGTTGAAATAGAGTTTGCGGTAAATGTCGATCCGAACAACCACGACAAGGCAACTTTCTATCTCCTTCAAATTCGTCCGATTGTCGATAATAAGGAAATCATGGATGAAGACCTGACGCAAGTCGGTAATGAGGAAACGATCCTTTCGTCTACCAGTGTGCTCGGTCATGGCATCGTGACGGATGTGCAGGATATTATCTATGTAAAGAGCGGTGCTTTCAACTCGTCGAACAACCAGTTGATTGCCTATGAAATAGAAAAACTGAACCGTCGTTTTACGGAAGAAGAGAAGAATTACGTGCTGGTCGGTCCCGGACGTTGGGGAAGCAGTGATCATTGGCTGGGGATTCCGGTGAAGTGGCCGCATATCAGCAATGCCCGTGTAATCGTGGAGTGTGGTTTGGAAAATTATCGTGTCGACCCGAGCCAGGGAACGCATTTCTTCCAGAACCTGACATCCTTTGGTGTCGGATATTTCACCATCAACCCGTTCAAAGGAGACGGCTGGTTTGACGAGGAGTATCTGAATGCCTTGCCGGCTGTCGAGGATACCGAATATCTGCGGCATATCCATTTCGACAAGCCGATCGTCATTAAGATGGACGGGAAGAAGAGTTTGGGTGTGGTACTTAAGCCGGAATGATAAAAGGAAGACGGAGCTTTGCTATAAGGCTCCGTTTTTTATCGTATTTTGACTACTTCGTGAAGAATAGGAGTCTCACAAGTCTCAAGAGTCTCACCCCCATTTTTGAAAATGCGTCTTTTTTCGAAATGATGCGTAATTTATTCATATATAATAATATAAGGTCTATTTTGAGGATGAAAATCAAGCATGGAAATCTTTTTTTACTGTTTGCTCCGGACATTTTCAATGAGTAGTTACCCGTTCTTTCACCGATGCCTATCCGTTATCTCACCGGTGCCTACCCGTTTTGTTTCCGGTGCTTATTCGTTCTTCATACTATGCTTACTCAATATGACTGTAATAACCATATTCCAATAAAAGAAATTTGTCCAGGACTTTAATAAAAAAAGGAACAAATTGAAGAGGTAAAGAAAGAAAAAGTGAATGTAATATATTGTGTTTTAGGAGTATAAGTAAATTTGTGTTTGTGCGGACGAGAATGCGTAAAAAGAAAAAGGGGGGGTGAGACTGATGAGACTTGTGAGACTCTTTTCAATTACTCCTTTGTTTTTGTAACGAAGAAAGTGTGTCATCTGTGTGCATGTTTAGTGCATTTTTGACACAATTCCTTCGTTGAATATAATGTAGATCGGTTAGTCTTTCTTTTTAATAAAGTCTGACGGATAATTCACCTTGTTGATGATTTCATTGCCTTTCAGGCGTATCCAGGTTTTGAAACCATTC
This sequence comes from Parabacteroides sp. ASF519, assembly GCF_000364265.2. Taxonomy (NCBI): domain Bacteria; kingdom Pseudomonadati; phylum Bacteroidota; class Bacteroidia; order Bacteroidales; family Tannerellaceae; genus Parabacteroides; species Parabacteroides sp. ASF519. Next base: position 2,376,902 of record NZ_AQFV02000006.1, read on the forward strand.
TCACCTTCTGTCATTTCGATCACGCGGGCACCGTTTGTCAGGTTGTTGTAAACAGTGTTGCCACCGGTATAACGACCGTAAGCCAGCAGGATGCCTTTCCAGTAAACGGCATAATCGTCGTCGTGGTCGTGACCAACGAATACTCCCTGTATATCGCCCATTTCTTTCATGGAAGCGAACAGTCCGGAGTTGAGTTGCGGGGCGCAAGCCTTTTCCTTACGTGTTCCTACCAGAATGGCTGTTTCGTCGGAAGCCGCCTGGTTGTATTCCGGCAGAGCGATATGGAAGAATGCCAGTGAAGGAATCGGGGTACCTCCGTTCTGTTTGGTGTATTTGGCACTGTTCTCACGATACCATTGGATCTGGTCGAATTTGATATAATCGTATCCGCCGATGCCGTTGATCTGGGAGTATGAATGTGAATCCATGCAATAGAGGATGGTAGCATCCTTACTTCCATCCGATGATTTGATCGGTAGGATATAATTGCTTGCTCCCGATACACCTTTTACAGAATCTGTCAGGTTGTAAGGGATCGTTTTAATGATGTCGAATAGCTCGGTGCGTGTCAGACCCTGCTCGTTGTCGTGATTACCGAATGTGATTCCAAAAGGAATCTTACGGTCGGAGGCCAGTTTTAAGACTTTCCGCATGCCTTCTTCGGCTGGTTTTCCGTAGATCACATCGCCGGTGAAAAGAACCAGGTCCGGTTTTTCAGCATCCAGCACTTCATTGATCCTTTCAATCGAAATGGCCGATTTAGGATTCTCATATATATAATGTACGTCAGTAAACTGGACGATCTTGAACTTTCCGTCTTTATTGAACTTCAGTGACGGCTGTTGGGCATTACCGTTCAACAGGCCACCCAACAGGAATAATGCACTTATAAATAACTGTTTCATTGTTTTCTCTTATTTATTTGAATACCGGCATCGGACGTCCGATCCATACCTGAGGCTGAGTCAGACCTAATAATTTAGCCAGTGTGGAGGCACAGTCGAATTGCATCATGCTGATGTCGTCAAAGCAATAGCCTTTCTTTACGTTCTTTCCTGCAATGATGAACGGAGTTTCCATCTCCTGCATAGTCTTGCCTCCGTGTCCTTTGTTGATACCGCCGTGGTCGGCTGTGATAACGAAAATAGTTTCATCCATCATGCCGGCTTTTTTTACTGCTTCAACGATCTGTCCGATATAGCCGTCCAGTTCTTTCAGCGTTTTGTAGTAAGAAGGGGTGTCATGTCCGTCTGCATGACCTACATGATCCGGATTATCAAAAATTACGGCAAACAAATTGGGCTTTTTTTCAGTAATATATTTAACAGCCATTTCAGTCAGAGCCGTTGGATTTTTATTGTAATCCGGTCCCTGGGCATGATAACTGAGTGCCAGTGTGTCTACCAGATATTTGATGCCGTCCCAGTCATAGATACAACCGATCTCTGCTTTCGGGGCGGCGTCGCGGTATAGCTGGAATACTGTCGGGAAGATGCCGTGCTGATTCAGTTCGCGTGAAGGAAGTTCAGGTGTTTTAGAGCCCCATTCGGTATATCCGTGAATCTCCGGACCTGCTCCCATAAACATGGAAGCCCAGTTCACTGCACTGGATGAAGGTAAAACGGAACGTTTTTTCAAGGTATAAGAACCGTCTTTCATAAACTGCTTGGTGACGGGCATCTCTGCTTTTTCCACACTATAAGCACCCCAGCCGTCCAGGCCGATCCAGATTACGTGTTTGGCTTTTGGTTTGGCAGCAAAAGCCGAACTGATTGTAACGATGGCTAAAACCAGAATAAGTAATAAATTTCTTTGTTTCATGATATGTGTTTAAATTTTGTATTAGTTCACCAAAGGTATGTATAATTGGCTCGAATACCCAATTATCATAAGTTCTTTTATCATTATTTTATAGTAATATCGAATTGATCGTACGACTCGGTTCTCCAGGATTTATCAGCTGTTGTCGGGGAGATAGCGAAGAGGGGAGAGAATGTTTTTATCTTGATCGTCTGTCCGTCAGGCATAAACTCCATAATCCGTAACCAACCGTCACCTCCGTTGCCATGCCAGAAACCGTCTGCGGTCTGGGCGTTGAACATCATCTGTGGAATATCTTTGCCGGCTGCATTCTTTTCGATACTGAAACCTACATTATCTTTATACGGAGCAATTTCACATTCATGTCCGCAAATGACCATGCATATGTTTTTGGACGGATAGACCAGCTTTTGCCAGATGGCTTCCCCATAGTTTGCCGGAGATATTTTATAGTTCTCTTTCAGGCGCCGTTTTCCTTCGGCGGTCAGATAGGAGTGAGTCAATAGGATCACTTTATGATCGGTATATTTGGGTTTCTCCGTTACTGCTTTTGCCCATTCGATAGCTTCGTCACGTGGGGCGAACTCTAAAGAGATCACCAGGATTTTGCCCCATGTTTCCGTATTGAATTCATAAGCAGCATTTTCGAGTGTCGGGATTCCCTGGTAGTTGTTTCCTACTTCGACCAGTGAGTTTCTCCAGCAGGAGTTTCTTTCTGACGGGAAGTATTCCGGTAGACGGCACAGACGGTTCTCTGCTTTTTCATATCCGTAATCATGGTTTCCGGTACAGACAACATAAGGCAGTTTATTATCCAGTCGGGCAAAGGCTTGCGAAGCAGCTTTCCATTGTTCTTCGCTGGTCTGGTTGCCGTTCACTCCGTCAGGGATACGGATTTCGTTCTGCTCTACCAGATCGCCGGTACAGAGCACAGCTTCGATATTGAGTCTCTCCTTATTGTTTGCCGTCCACGCGGTCATCAGTTCGAACAAAGGCTGGTTGACATCGAATTTCGTGTAACTTTGCGGATCAGGGAACAGAATCATGGAAAATGATTTGTCGTCCGTTAATTTGGGTTGCACAGGCTGAACCTGTGCGGTAATTGCTGCCAGATTGAATAGGCCGGCGGCGAATAAAAGAAGTCCTTTTTTCATGTGTATTTAGTTTTTAAATTGTAGTTATTTCTCGGATGGTGATATTATTTCAAAGACAGTCAGGACAGCAGCATGATCGGAAGCCCAGACATCATCGATCTCCGGTGCTGTTTTTACTATTTTGGAAGAAACAGCTTTGATATTCTTTCCTTTGTAATAGAGAAAGTCAATACGGCTGACCTGTAGTTGTCCGTAAATAACGGCAAATGTCCCTTCCGGGCGGGCTACTTCATCCGGATTGATTTCACGGAAGCTGTCTTTAAATCCTTCGTCCAACATATATTGCGAGATAGGGAAAGGTACGGGACCATATCCGAAATGTATGGGTGCAGCTGCTTGGGTCCAGTCCAGATGGCTGCAAGAGTTAAAGTCACCTCCGATAATAATGGGAGTATCGTCATCCGTCAGATAAGGTTTCGTATCCTTTTCCATAATATGTTGCATATCCGCCAAACCGCGTAGGGCATCTTCTGCCACCCAAACCGAAGTGTTATGTCCTATATTGGGGTAATTGCAGGAATATTCCGGGTTATAAGCATAACGTAACCAGCAGGCGTTAACTAATAGTTGTCGGTTGCCGGGTAATGTCAGTTTCACAGGGTTGGAGTTGAAACTCTTCTTTGTCGGTATAACTTCAGTTATAGGATAACGGCTGAAGAGAACCAGATTGTCTTTCAGGGAAGGTGTTTGCATGTAATATCCCAGTGAGTCTTTGATCCGTTGCTGACCTCCGTAGCCTTCCTGCATGGTAACAATATCGGCATTGGATGCCTTTACGAGATCTATAACCCGGCTGAGACCGTCATTCCCGACATGAACACCTCCGTGCCAGATATTCCATTGCAGGACTTTCACGATGTTGGGATTGTTTTTGCTGCTTTCCGTGATTCTTTTTTCAATGATACCGTCACTAACTTCCGGAGTATATCCGGTTTTTTCCAGTTTGAAAGAAGGTACGGATATTTTTATTTTGTTACCGGCGATGGCTTTTTCTGCTATATCGGCTGTGACCAATAAATAATTGATACCAGGAGTCAGTGTTACGACACCCTGTTCGTCTTTAAAAGTCATTTTCTTTTGAGGCTTTTCTCCTTTGCCGAATAATTCGGTTTTGACTCCTGACCGGGCAGTTTTTCCCGTATAATATACGTGAAGACTGTTTATATCGGATAAAGCAGTCGTTTCAGATAAATCAAGAGAAAGTTCTGTCAGGCGTAACGGGGCCTGGCTTCCGATAACGGCTATTCTTAATTTAAGGATCTGATCATCCAGACTTCCCTGGTCGACGTCCCATTCGCTATCGATGACGACTGCGTTGAATAATTCCTGTTGTTTATCCGGTTTTATGAATTTGGGGTTATCGTTTACTACGGTATAGGCCAGTGGAACAGTACCGTTATATTTGTTTCTGCCGTTTCTCAGGTGGTATCCCAAGTCACCTTTTCCCACCCAGTTGGTTGAAACATCTTCGATACCGTCATCGAAGTTATAGTAGGCAACCAGCGTGCCAAACTGGGGATGAGTCGGTTCAAGCGGTTTCCCCATCCACTCTTTTAATGTTTCGGTTGATACTGCCGAGTTCCATATGCGGACTTCATCCATTAACCCGCCGAACGTAGTCGGTTCACCTTCATTTACACCAATTGCTCCAGGCAATACGGATATGGCAGTCGTTTTACTGTCGACAACTTCTCCATCCAGATACAGCTTGGTGACAACTCCGTCACAACTTAATGCCACATGATGCCACTGGTCATCCAATACATCTTCCGACCATAAATCAGCCCATGTGTTATGCAGCCTGCCATTCTCGATAACAAGCGGCAGATAATCCGCTATATTCAACAGGCTGTATTCTCCTCCCCCGAAGATAACTTCAAGATCTTTCCATGAATTATCATCGCCCTTGATCCAAGTCTCCAGTGTCCATGAGTCTTTCAGGATACCGATGCCGGTACGGACATTGTTATCTTGCCCGTCCAGGTGAAGGGCAAGATTATCGTTTGAGGCGTGTATAAAAGATAAATTTGTAAAAAGGCTGATAAATAAAAGAGTGAATATGTATTTCATGGTATTTTATTTTAATGTTTTAGTTTGAAGGTCGCCAGGACTACTTTATGATCTGTTGGCCATGTTCCCGCAGGTTGTATAAATTTGTCCTTGCTGTTTTCTTTAGCACGTTCACCTCGGATTATAGATTTCCGGGGACCTACCACGGCGGCATCTATTAACTTTAATTTTTTGTTAGGTTTGAAATAGATAAAATCAATACGGTCTCTTTCATCGGCTTCCGGAGCCCAGGCCAGTTTTTTTACATCGACATCGGGATTGTCTGAAGGAAATGTGAAACCGGGATGTGTCACAGGATCAGGATATACTTCACGATAAGCATCTTTAAACCCGTTTTCCTCCAAAAGGACAGAACAATCCCAGCGTACGACCGTTCCATTGTGATCCCACAGGTCTTTTGTGTTATCCTTCCAATCCAGATGGGACGGTTCATTGAAGTCTCCTCCCAGGAGGATGATATTCCCTTTTTCATTTTCGACATCTTCGATTACTCCCCGGATAGCTTCGTCCCGTAAGGATTCATTATTGGCCTTTTCTATTTCCTGGGAGTCAAGAACCGGTGCGTCCAGTTTTTTCCAGGTAACGCCACTGTATCCGCGTGGCAGATAACAGGCGTAATGCGTATAATCCAAATGGGCGGAATAGACGACAATGGTCTGCCCTTCGATTTCGATACGGGCTTTGAGAACTGACCCTGCATCATTTTTGAGAGGATAATTTGGCCGTTGTTCCTGTATTTTGTATTTAGAAAGTATACCGACATCCAAAGTACTGGTTTCACCGTAATAATTAACACCTCTGTCTTTTAATGCCTGCAAAATGCGCGGAATAAATTGTTTACCGTGGTAGTTTCTTACTTCACTGAACAGGACAATATCTGGAGACAACCGACTGACTTCGTCTGCTATGGCATCGAACCCACCATCCACCATCGTACCTTCCTGCCAGATATTCATTTGCAGAACAGTCAATTCTTTACTTTTTCCATAAAGCGTACAAGAACAAATCAATAGAATTAGAAGTATAAAATTGTATTTTCTCATGATATTCAAAGTGTATAATAAAGATGTACTCTATGAAAAATAGAGCGACCTATATTCAAAGAGTACATCAAAAGTAGTAATATAAATTGATTATTTAATTATCCACATAATTTTGTTTACATCCTCGGAACCTCCCCATTGGCGGTTAACAGCATTGATCAGTTGCTCTTTATTGTAGTTTGTCTCAGATTCAGGATATAACCATCTTACTGGTATTTTATATTTGTCGTCATTCAAGTTTGTTTCCGGGTTGATCGGTAATTCCGGATAACCTGTACGTCTGTAATCATAATAAGAGTCCCAAGCAAGGTGGAAATAAGAAGCTAAGAATGCTTGCATCCATATTTGTTTAAGCCGGTCGAGTGATGTTCCGTTTGTAGCATAGGCTACATCTTCTCCTTTTAGATATTGGGTGATATACTCGTCTGTGATGGTCATTCCTTGATTATATTCAGGAGAAGAAACCGTTGTGCGAACGAATTCAAAAGAGGCGCGGATACCTTTTTCATAATAATTTTGAGCAGAACCGCTGATCCATCCTCTTTCAGCAGCTTCAGCCAATACAAAATTCATATCAGCATATCCCAATCGTATAGAAGGTACTCCGACATAATCTGTGCGATAAATATCGTTGGGGCGGCAATGCATTTTGTTAGAGATCTTTTTCTGTTCCGTGTTGAATAATCCTGCGGCTTCAACTCCCTGATACGCATTCCAATCATTTTTTTCCAACAGGGTTTCGCCTTTCGGCAGATATATTGGATCTGTCAGAGCCTGCATCGGGGCAAAATAAGAGAATAACCGATAATCTTTGTACTTTTTCAGCGGATCGATTAAAGTGGTTGTTCCTGCATACACATTGATACTTCTTGTTAGATCCTGATGAAAAGGATTTTTCTGACCATCTTTATTGGAATAAGTAACCTGGAGGTTGTCATCATTTCCTTCAAAAAGATTTCCTTCTTTTACAATTTGTGCAAATTTTTCTTTGATCTGTAATTCAGGTGTGTCATCCGCTCTTTTCTGTAAAGCCATTAATACTTTCAGGCGGAGCACATTGGTCGCTTTTCTCCATTTAGCAGGATCGCCATTGTAAAATGGATCGCCGCTGATACCTTCCGTCGCTTTGGCAAAATGACTGTCAGCCTGTTCCAGATCATCGAGTATCCCTTTGAATACCTCTTTTTGTTCATCATATTTAGGATATCTGAACTCATTGACTTGAAGCGCTTCACTATAGGGTATGTCTCCCATATCCATTGTTGTCCGGTAAAATGCCCAACCTTTTAAATAATAATAGAGTCCGGTATAAGCATCTTTATTGGATTCAGAGGCTAATTCAACCATTTTCTGTGCATTGGTAAGTCCCTGTATGGCGCTGAAGCTCCCTTTTTCCACACGATTGTATTGATAATTATCCATTTGTTCTCCCCAGAACATGCGTTTGCACATGAATTCATTATTGTCGCTACTTGCAGATTTTACATGATCCAGTATCACTTTAGTGGCAAGCAGTGCCGGGGTAACTTTTGTTGTGGCGTCAGGATTGGTATTCAGATCATCAAAAGATGATGTACATCCATTCCAGATTATAGATATTCCTATTGCACTGAAAGCAAATAAAGATTGCTTTATATATTTCATTGTTTTCATATATTTTACCTTTAGAAGTTTGCTTTTATGTTAAAACCGATGTATCGTTGAGAAGGTGAATTCAAACTTTCATAACCACTGCTGTCTCCTCCTTTGTCAGGATCTGCATATTTGTATTCTTTCGCCCATAAAAATAAATTCTGACCTGTAAGACTGACTGATGCTGATTTCATTCCTATTTTTCCACACCACAATTGAGGTATGTCATAAGTAAATGTCAGATTTCTTAGTTTGAAAAATGTTTCATCCAATACATTCTGACGGCTGGGGCGGCTTGTTGAATCGTGATATTTTGAAATATATGCTTCATAAGATACAACGACATCATTAGGAGCGAACACGCGGGTGTCACTGATGATATTTCCATCTGGATCACGTTCAACACTACCGGATACCACTTTTACACCTTCTCCGATGAATGTTTTGTTTCCATTGACCACTTCTTCATATCGCCATTGATTGTCAGAATCTTTATGTGCTCCGGAGTTCCATAACATTTGGTGGGTACGTGAATATGACATGCCACCAATACGTCCATCGATAGTGAAGTTAAGTGTAAAGTTTTTATATCTGAAAGTATTAGTAATACCCCAAACCAAGTCAGGTGTCAGGTTTCCTACTTTGGTCTTGAAGTTTTGTTTTACCGGAATACCTCCGTTATGTATAATATTTCCGTCTGGATCTCTGTCCCAGTCGTAGATGTCGAACCAATCCCAGCTTTCTCCTTTTTTTACCCAGGGTTTTTTAGTTGAATAATCTGGGTCGATTTTGAAGTAAGAATATTTATCATGTCCCCAGTTTGTAAGGATGTCCCACTGGAAATCTTTGTTTTTTATAGGACTTCCCCCTATCGTTAATTCATAACCGTTTCTCAATCTTTCTTCTTTAAAGTTGACTTGCACAGAACTGAAACCTGTTGCAGAACTTATACCTCCGGAAATAATGAAGTCCGATTCAAGTTTTCTGAAATATGCTAAGTCTGCATATAATCTATTATTAAAGAAGTTTGCGGCTGTTCCGACTTCATATACCATTGATTTTTTTGGATGTACATTACCTCCGATTAGAGATGAAGGATAAGAAGCGGTACCAAGTCCGTCCCAAACATTCGTAGAGACAGAGTAAACATTATTGTTGTCATAGACGCCTGCATCCTGTTTGGAGGTTGTCCATGAACCTCTTATCTTCCAGAAATTCCAAGCTTCGGGTAAAGTGATGATCTCTGATAATACCACACTTCCGGCGACGGAAGGATAGAAGTAAGAACGTGTCTCTTTGGATAATGTGGATGACCAGTCGTTACGTCCGGTTACATCAAGGAAATAGGTACTGGCCCATGATAATGACAATTTACCATATAAGCTGTTTACTCTTTTCCTTTTCAATTCACTGCTGGCATCGATAGGATCGACGCTGGCTTTTAGAGAATAAAATCCGGGAATAGTCAGACCGCCGGAGGTGGTGCTTCTCATTTTGTCATCCGAATAGAAATAAATATTACCACCGGCTAATACATTCATATTTAGTTTTCCCCATGTCTTGTCTGCCATTAACATGGCGTCTGTATTGATACTGTAACCGGAAGTGCGACTGATACCGAAGAATCCGTTTTTATCCCATGCATAATTGGCACTTTTCGCATTTCTCCATTCATTTTTCTTGGAATAAAAGTCCAATCCGCCTCTTAACATGGCTTTCAGCCAAGGAGTAATTTCATAGGACGAATTCATATACACATTCAATATATCAGTATCATAAGCATCGACAACTTCGTTGGCTTTAAACCACGGATTGTCATACCAGCTATTATCGTACCAGTTTTGCTGTTCATTTTCTTTACCTTCAACCCAATAATTTTTATAATCGCGTACATCATATTCCGTACCACCCCAAATTACCATGTCATAAATATAGCTGCCGCTATAACCTGAACCGTTGTCGTTTGATGACACACGTTTGTTGTATGACGCTGATCCTTCCAGTTTGAAATTTTTGTAACTCATTTCACCTCCGGCAGTATAAGTTATTTTGTTCAGTTTTTGGTTAGGATATTGTCCCTTGTTGAACACGTGGGTCAATGATGTTCTGAACGAGCCGTACTTTCCTTTTTGCGAGACACTGACATTGTTGTTTGTAATCGCACTGAATTGGAGGAAGTTTTTAAAGTTATTTTTTCCTTTGGATGTTAACTCCATTTCTCTCCACTCGAATGTTTCCGGGTCGTATTGAATAGCCGTTCTTCCGATATCCAATTTGTCTCCCCATACATAATCGCTGTTGTATTTTCCGCCGTAGCCTCTACTATAAGATGATTGTACTTCAGGGAATGCCAGATATCCTGCGAAAAACATTGTGTTACTGTTGATCTCTACATTAATACCTTCATTTTGTGAACCTCTCTTGGTAGTGATCATGATCGCACCGGTAGTACCGCGTGCTCCGTATAAAGCAGAAGCGGTGGCACCTTTTAAGACATCGATGGATTCGATATCGTCAGGTGCAATTTCGTTCAATGTCATATTTCCATATGGGATACCGTCGATGATCAATATGGGAGTTTCTCCTCTTAATTTCAAAGAGGGAGCTTCATTGAATTCGGTACTGTTTTTAACATTTAAACCTGCCACTTTTCCGGTTAATGAAGTTCCGACATCGATACTTTTTGCTGAGGTTAATGCTTTCGCATCTACTTTTTGAACCGCATATCCCAAAGCTTTTTCTTCACGTTTGATACCTAACGCTGTTACAACTACTTCATTTAAGTTTTGAGTGTCTTCTGTCAATTGTATGTTGAAGACTGTCTGGTTTCCTACGACAATAGCTTTGGATACATATCCGATATAGGAGATTACCAATGTCGATTTATTGGGTACGGATAAACTAAATTTGCCGTTGATATCGGTTACGGTACCGTTTGTAGATCCTTTCTCCAATACATTTGCTCCGATGATTGGTTCGCCATTGCTATCGGTAATAGTGCCGGATATATTTTTTATGGATTGCTGTACGACAGCACTCATCAGCATCTCTTTGGGAGAGAGGATAATGCTTTTATCCAAAACCTTATAACTGATATCCGTTCCATTGAATAATTGTTCAAGAACGTTGAATACATCCTTTTTTTTACTTTTAATAGAAACAACACGATTCGTATTTACCTGCTTGTTGTTATAGAAGAAGTGAAACTCAGATTGTTTCTCAATTTCATCCAGGACCTCTTGTACCGTTTTGTTGTTAACGTTCAGAGTTAGTGTTGTAGATTGACTGTAACTTTCGGAGGCATATGCCAGTCCGATGCATACAAATAACATTATTGCGGTGAGTCTCATACATAATGGTATTTTTTTCAGGACAATAAACGATAAATTCACCATCCTGAAATGTTGGATGCTAAAATAATTTGTCATAGATTTGTAAGTGATTTTAGAGTTAAAAAAATTCATTTGCTGGAGCTTGTCGCCAAACAAGCTTACAGTTGTTTTTCATACGGAGAAATACGCCAATATTTTTCCGTATGTTTTTTCTAAGGAGGCTTCTTTCTTTTCATGCTGTACTTAATTTAGGTTACACAAAAGATTAATATAATTCGACAATTGTCTTTTCGGATATTTTATTTTGACTGATATCCGGATCAATGAATTTGTATTGAATATCAGTTGATAAGCGAAAATGTTCAAGTATCAGATGGAGATGTTGTCCACTAAATGTACCAGTAAACGAATTGTTATACAATAGGTCGTTCTTTACGATGAAGTTTGTATTGAATCGTTTACTCAATATTTTTAGAACTTCTTCAAATGGTGTGTTTCTTAAAATAACCAGTCCATCTTTCCAGGCTATTTGTGTTGGAATATAGGATGTATGAAGTTTAATCTTTTTATTTTTAATGTTATATGAAATTTCCTCATCAGGTTTCATTATTACAGATTCTTCTTTGTTGTCCTTATTTAGGAATGAAAGTCTAACTGAACCAGAGACCAAAGTTGTAGTTACTTGATTTTTCTTCTTATAGGCTTCAATATTAAATTCTGTGCCTAATACTTCAGCTTTTATATCAAAAGGTGTATTTACTATAAATTTTTTGGTTTTATCCTTTTGGATGGAGAAGTAGGCTTCCCCGTTAATTTCTACATAACGCGTATCTCCTGTAAATTTTTGTGGATATTTCAAGTAAGATTGGGAGTTTAGCCATACTTTACTTTTGTCTGGCAGATCGACTTTAGCCACCATACCCGGATTTGTCCTGATTTCAATGTATTCAACCGGATCTTCTTTGAGAGCAAAATAAAGTGTGCTGATTAGTAAAGGTAAAACCAATATAGCAGCGATTCTTTGAAGCCAGACAAAGTAATGTTTTTTTTCGGGCTTAATGATCCTTTTCTTTACCTGGACAAGAGCCTGGTCGGAGTTTATTCCTTTTATTGTCTGAAGTGTGTCGGTTGCTAAATAAATATATTGAATGTCACGAGCTATTTTTCTGTTTTCCTCAGATTGGTTCAGCCATTCTTCTACTTCTTGTTTTTGAGTAGCGGATAGTGAACCTGAAAAGTAGTCCAGAAGCATATGTTCGTCTATGTTTTTTTGTGTATCCATTTTGTCTCTTTTATAATTAAGACTAATGAGCGGGAAAACCTCCTAAACGAAAAAGCATTTTTTGTGATATTTTTTTGAAAAAGTTAATCGTGTTGTAATAGGTTGATATGTTGAAAAATGTTATTTTTGCACAGACTCACATTAGTATCACTGGAATTTAATACATTATAGGTCTTAATATGCTTTCAACTACTACAGACAACACAAACGATGAGATTCTTTTTCAAAGGATTCAAGCAGGCGATGTGAAAGCATTCGATGTATTGTTTATGCGTTATTATCCTCTTTTGTGTGCTTATGCCAAACAATTTGTAAATGTAGATGACGGTCAGGAGATCGTACAAGATGTGATGGTTTGGTTTTGGGAAAACAGTAGCATGCAGGTTATCGAATCCTCTCCGAAGAATTATCTATTTAAAGCCGTAAAGAACAGATGCCTGACCCTGATCAATCGGAATGAACTGAAACAACAGATTGTAAATACGTTGTATGCAGATTGGCAGTCACAGTATGAAGATCCGGACTTTTATGTGGTTGAAGAGTTGACGAGGAATATTGAAGCTGCTTTGTCACGTTTGCCGGAAAGTTACCGGGAGGCTTTTGAAATGAATCGCTTCCAGAATATGACTTACAATGAGATAGCACAGAAGCTGAATGTTTCATCTAAAACGGTCGATTATCGTATTCAACAGGCATTGAAACTTTTGCGTGTCGAGTTGAAAGACTATCTGCCATTATTAATGGCCTTAGTCAGAATTGTCTGAAAGACATTTCCGGCTAAAGCCATCCTGATGTATTATTGTCTTTATCTTCGTATTATAAAACTTTCATCCATTTTTCCGCTTTGGCTAAAGCCTCCGGCTTGCCTATATCCAGCAACTGTAAGTTTTCGGCTGCATAGGCATGGATATTTGTTTTAGCACAGATAGCCAGATAGAAATTGATGATCGAGAATTTACCCGTCCATTCTTCCATCCAGTCGAATATTTTCGGTGATATTACATGGATACCGCTAAAAGCGTATTCATTATATTGTTTGGGGTCGAAATCCGGATAATAAGATTTTACTTCTCCGGTTTCATGATTTCTCCATCCGCACAACCGGCTCTCTTTGTTGAACAGGAGATAACGCGATGTGTTACGTTTACTGACCAGCAAAGTAGCGACCGGATTGGTTTCCAGATGGCAATCGTATAACTTTTTCAGATCCACATTCGACATGATGTCGACATTGTGTACCAGAAACGGTTCGTTTCCCTGAAGGAATTTGGCCGCTTTTTTGATGCCTCCTCCCGTGTCGAGCAGGTAATCCCGTTCGTCGGAGATATGGATCTGAACTCCGAAGTTGTTGTTGGCTGCCAGGAAATCGATGATCTGGTCTCCCAGGTGGTGAACGTTGATAACGATCTGATGAAACCCTGCATCCTTCAGCTTCAGAATTACATGTTCCAACATTGGTCTTCCATTTATTGGTATCAATGCTTTTGGTGTATTGTCAGTCATCGGTTTGAGGCGGGTCCCCATACCGGCTGCAAAAATCATAGCTTTCATAATATTGCGTCAAAGATTTGTTCTATATTTTGTTCCCTGTGGGTAAGGTCTACTTTTACTCCGAATTTGGCATGCAGATGCTCTGCCAGATGTTGTGCCGAATAGACGGAACGATGCTGTCCGCCGGTACAACCGAAAGAGATCATCAGATTCGTGAAACCACGGTCCAGATAACGTTTCACCGAAGCATCCACGATCGTATATACATGTTCCAGGAATTGCGTGATTTCCCCGTCTTCTTCCAGGAAGTGGATCACTGGCTCGTCCAGTCCTGTAAAATGGTTGTATCGTTCATATTTTCCCGGGTTGTTGATGGCCCGGCAATCGAATACGAAACCACCGCCGTTTCCGCTCGGATCGTTCGGTATTCCTTTTTTGTAGGCAAAGCTGACGATCTTAACTTCCAGCATCCGTTTTTGTATGTCGTCCCTGAACTGCGTCAGGCCGGTCAGTTCTCTCAGAACGGCGCACAAGTACGGATATTCCGGATAATCATTCTTTAATAACTGCCGCAGATTGTTGATGGCGAAAGGTACGCTTTGGATAAAATGCGGTTTCTTTTCAAAGTATCCCCTGAAACCGTAGGCTCCCAGCACCTGTAGTGTGCGGAACAACACGAAATGGCGTAGCTGGCAGAAGAAATGTTCTTCGTCTACATCAGTATATTTTCGTAATGCTTGCAAATAATCGGCAAGCAATTCGTTTCTCAAATCTTCCGGGTAATTGGCTTTAGCCTGCCAAAGGAAAGAGGCTACGTCATAATAGACCGGACCTTTTCGTCCTCCCTGAAAATCAATAAACCAGGGTTCGCCGTCTTTGATCATGACGTTGCGTGACTGGAAATCCCGATAAAGGAAAGTGGGAGAGGTGTCTTGAAGCAATACATCGCTCATTTTCTGGAAATCATCTTCCAGGCGGTCTTCCTGAAACTCCATCCCCGTCGCTTTCAGAAAGCAATATTTGAAGTAATTCAGGTCCCAAAGAATAGAACGTTGGTTGAATTCCGGTTGAGGATAACAGTTCTCATACTCGAATCCTTCGGCGCCGGCATACTGGATAGAAGGAAGTTGCGTGATTGTTTTGTGTAACAACCGGCGTTCCTCTTCATCGAATACACAGCTTTTGCGTCCTTTTTCTATGGCATTGAAAAGCATGGTGTCGCCCAGGTCTTCCTGCAAATAAAAAAAATAATCGTCCGAATGAAAATGCACTTCCGGGACGGAAATACCTTTTCCCCTGAAAAATCCGGACATATAAATAAACGCTTTGTTCTCCTCCTGGGAAGAGCCGCTGACCCCTATCAATGTTTTCGGGCCGGATATTCTGAAATACCGGCGGTTAGAACCGGATGAAGGTAGTTCTATAATATCTTCGGCCTGCGAACCGGTATATTCGTAGTAGAGTCTTTTTAATTCTTCTGTTACCATGTTTTTTTGAATTACGGCACTAAGGTAAGCCTTTTTTGTTAGGGAAGGAAACTTCTCAAAAACATTCGCAATTGTATTTGCTTTTTGTACTGATGTCTGTGGAATTACTATACGTACTAAATTATATAGCAAGCTTTCGGTGTAGTACATATAAACAATCTATAAATGTTTAACAAAAGCAGTATCATCGATATTGTTTCATCCTAAAGAAACAAGTGTTTCTACATAATGAAACAACTGTTCCATTACTATGAAACAGATTCTCTTAAGGAGGTATTGGGAATGTGAAAAGAGTAAAGGTGATAAGATGCATTGTTCCAGTATGATTTTGCATGAAAAGTCGTCTCTTTTGTACAATATACTTGATTATTAGCGTTTGTTATAGTAATTTCGGATTTAAAATATTCTATCTTTGTACTTAGTATGGGTTAATATGTAAATCAAAAGTGAAATAATATATGAATAGAAAATCTACATTATTGGCTGTGGCGTTGATGGCGGTAAGTTCTTTCACGATGAATGCAGCTAAAGTCACAGATTTGGGGACTACAGATAATTTCTATTATTTGGAGTCTGGAGGTGTTTATCTGTCACTGGCTGGTGTCAAATCGGACTCTGTTGTGGTGAAATCGATTGATGAAACATCGATGACTAAAGCTGCTCTAGATTCGGCTTTGTGGCAAATAGTAGATGAGCAGGTGGAGCAAGGAGTATATTCTTATTTGATTAGAAATAAGGCAACACTACAATATTTGGCTTTTGCATCAGCAGAAAAACCTGTTCCGAATTTGGTTTCGGTAGTAGATGGAGTAGCTCATAGATGGATTTTTGATGAAAAAGACGGTTTAAAGGCCTATTATAGTGGGGAGAAGTATTTGTCATTCTCTATTTCTGATAAAGATCTGTCAATGCTTGATTCTAAATCAGGTAACGTCTTTTCTGTAGAAGCTCCTGCTGAGAAGTTTGTTTTGAAAGCCGATCAATTGGGTGATGGTTTTACAACTTTTCAATTAAAGTTCGGTGCAGCTTATGAGGGAGATATCTTTTCAGGCAAAGATCTGATAGCAAAAGATGTTCCGGGAAAAGCAGGCTACGTTGCGTTACAGTCTAAAGAAGATAGAGCTTATCCGAATGGTGTTGCTAAATATTTTGGAATCGATACATTGAAAACTACAATATCCGGTGCGAAAGATGTATTCGGATATAGGTTCTCTTTAGACTCTACCCGTACGGTGCAGAGGCCGAATGCTGCATGGCAACAATTCAAATTTACAATCGATTTGAAAAATGATTCGCTGGCTATGTTCGTTGCTGCTACTCCATTGGCTGCTGAAACTCCGTTGGATGCTGACACTGTTCAGGTTGTGGTAGCAAGTGTAGATACAAAGCAGGTTTTGACAGTATCAAAGATTGACGAGACTGGCAAGGTGTTGCAAGGGGCTGTTCCTTATGTCGTACTCTCTAAAGGAACTCATGCTAATATACCAACCGGTTCGGGTGTTTATTTTCTCCAGAGTGCAAGCAAAGGAGCCAATGGCGGTAAATATTATGTTAAGAAAAACTCCTTTATGGGGGGAGACAGTGTTCCTTCTGTGAACTTGCCGAGAGGGCAATGGTATATTAAAACTGAAAATGGCAAATATTCCGTTGTCGACCGTGAATCTGATGATGCTTTTATCTTGAATCAGGAAATATTTGAAGTGGCAGAAATGGAGGATACCTATTTACTCGATGGAGACTCTGTAAAAGTTACTCCGGTGTCTGTTGATTTGAAAGATAAATATCTAGGTTCGCGGGCTTATACAGAGAAAGAATTGGCCGAGAAAGGATTTACGCTTCATCTGATACCCGGAATTCCGATAGGTCCTGCTTATCTGTCTACATTTACGAACGATTCTATCTTGAAAGGAACAGGTGATATTTCTAACCAGATTATGTTTAAACTGGTACCGAAGGATACGCAAGTAGTAGCTGGTGCTAAACAGTTAGGCGATGAAATCTCTATTATTTCTTATCAGCTACGTACGTTGTTCGGAACTGATAGAATCGCAGCCCAAAGTGATAGTTTGAAATTGTCCGAGACAAGTGAGCCTCTTTCATTCCACTTTGTTTTCAATGAGACAAGACAATGGTCTACAATGAAAGTTGTGGGTGATGCTGAAGGCCGTTACGTTGGAATGGATATACAGACTGGTTGTCTTCAGTTGACAAAAAATCCGGCTAATGTTATGATCCTGTCTGCTGATGCTCCTGAATATGCTCCTCAGGAAGTTGGTCATAAGCGTTTTTCTACTGCTAATAATTCGTTGGTGATGAACCCGAATACATTCCTGGCTGAACTGAAGATCGAAGGCAATGAGATTACGAAGTCTGGCTATACGGAAGATAATTTTAGTCTTTGGGTTGAGAAAGCTGAAAAGAGTCCGTTGGGTAAACAGTTGTATTATATCTCTTGCAAGGCCATAGGCGCGAAAGAGGGTGACGAAACTCGTTATTATTTGGCAGCTAGTGATACTTTAGGCGGACGTGCCGTATTCATTTCCGATGAATCTGTTAAAACGATGGAAAACAGTCCGGCTCTCTTTGCATTCAAGATGGTAGAGGGTGGTACTTATTATCTGGAAAACCAGAGTGAGTTCAAAAAGGATGATGCTAAACCTTATGTTGGTATGGTGAATGGATTTGCTGTGATGCAGCCTGTTCCGATGGCAGAGTTTACTATTGAGAATGCTCCGGCTCCTGTTGCCAACGAAGAAATCGAAGCGCCTACGACTATTCAGGTAATCGGAAGTACAGGTGAATTCCAAATCCGTAATGCAGGAGGTAAGAAAATTACTTTATCGAATATTCTGGGGCAGACAATCGGTTCCCGCTTTGTATCTTCTGATAATGAATCAATTCAGACAGCAAGAGGTGTTGTGATTGTGTCCGTTGAAGGTGACAAGGCTTATAAGGTGATCGTGAAGTAAAAAAAGATACTCTCAAATAAAAATCCGGTTCTCATATTCAATTGGGAACCGGATTTTTTATGGAGAAAATCAGACCGTTTATTCTTCTGTATTACTTTCCAATTTGCTTTTCAAATAAGCAATTCGCTTGGTTGCTTTTTCTTTCTCTTTCTGAAGATTTTCCAGATCGCTTAATACAGTAGCCAGTTCAAAAGTCGCGGCAATCGCTTTTTTATCCCCGTCAGCTATATATAATGTATAGGGTTTGCCACCTGTGTACTCGGCTTTGACACGTTCTTTTACGTTTGTAGAAATGAACTTGGCAGCATCGAGTCCTTTTTCGCCTTTGTAGGTGACGACTTCAGTTGTTTTTCCCAGATCTTTAAAACGGTAGTTTACTCCGCCGTCGTACGGGATTGCGGCTGTTTCGGCAAACTGGCCGTCTTTCGTACTGACCTTGATGCCTGTATGGTTGATCGGTGCGCCGCCGTAGAAAACACTGGCAAGATAAATCTCGCCCTTTTCGTTTACTCCGCTGCGGATATAACAGCGTTGCACATTCCGCTCCACTGTCTGCTGTTTCCATATATAATTACCGATCTCTTCGTAGACGCTGTCTTTTTCAAAAACGAATCCTTTTTTCAGTCCTTCCGCTTCTTCTGTCTTGATGGGAATAAGGCTATCGCAAAAAGCGATATTCCGTTCCGCCTCTTTCATCTCGACCATACGCATCAGGGAAAGTCCTTCTTTCAATACTTTGAATTCTTTCGGATAGAGTGCGCGGATAGAGTCTATTTCGCTTTTTGCGGCGAAGAGCTCGTTTCGTTCGTACATACTTTTTGCATTGTTCAACCGGGCCCGGGCTTCTTTCTCCGTATTATTGCATGCTGCCAGGGTTACGGCTGCCAATGCGATACATATTACAGACTTCTTCATGTTGTTTATCTTATTCGTTCTGTCTGCAAAGATATATTTTTTATCTTTGCAGTCTCAATGAGTGAGATAAATAAAGCGAATGTATATAGAACAGGAAGATATTTTAAATCATATATCGGCAAAACCGTTCCACATAATTTCAGAGGCCGCAGACGAATTAGGTGTTGAGGCTTATGTGATTGGCGGTTACGTCAGAGATATTTTTTTATACCGTCCATCAAAAGATATTGATGTTGTTGCAGTAGGCAGCGGGATAGAGTTGGCAAAAGTTGTTGCCGGCAAGTTGGGGAAAAAGACGCATTTGTCCGTATTTAAGAATTTCGGAACGGCGCAGGTGAAATCAGGCGACCTTGAGATCGAGTTTGTCGGAGCACGGAAAGAGTCGTATAATCGCGATAGCCGGAAGCCGATTGTGGAAGACGGGACTCTGGAGGATGATCAAAACCGGCGCGATTTTACGATCAATGCACTGGCTTTATGTCTGAATAAAGAACGTTACGGGGAGTTGGTCGATCCTTTTGGAGGATTGGATGATATGGATAATCTGATTATCCGTACGCCACTCGATCCTGATATAACGTTCAGTGATGACCCGTTGCGTATGATGCGTGCAGTCCGCTTCGCTTCACAGCTGGGATTTTTTATTCATCCCGATACATTTGATGCGATTGAGCGCAATAAGGAACGCATCTCCATTATATCCAAAGAACGGATTGTGGATGAATTGAACAAGATCGTACTTTCGCCAAAACCCTCCATCGGTTTTGAATTGCTTGAAAAGAGTGGATTGTTGCAGCTGATTTTTCCGGAACTGTGTGCTCTGAAAGGAGTGGAAACAAAAGAAGGCATCGGTCATAAGGATAATTTTGCCCATACCTTAATGGTGTTGGACCGTTTGAGTAAAACAACGGATAATCTGTGGCTTCGGTGGAGTGCGATTTTCCATGATATAGGAAAACCGGCAACTAAACGTTTTGATCCTCGTCTGGGATGGACGTTCCACAATCATAATTTTATCGGCGAGCGTATGCTGCCGGGTATTTTCCGTCGGATGAAGTTGCCGATGAATGAGAAAATGAAGTATGTACAGAAAATGGTAACCCTTCATATGCGTCCCATAGCTTTGGCAGACGATGAAGTGACAGATTCTGCCATCCGTCGTTTGTTGTTCGATGCCGGTGACGATATCGATGACTTGATGAAGCTTTGTGAGGCGGATATCACCAGTAAGAATCCGGAAAAAGTCCGCCGTTTTCTGAATAACTTCCGGTTGGTTCGTGAGAAGTTGGCAGAAATAGAAGAGAAAGACCGGGTACGGAATTTCCAGCCGCCTGTCTCGGGTGAGGAAATTATGGAAACATTCTCCCTGCCTCCTTCACAGCCGGTAGGCGTCATAAAAGAAGCCATCAAGAATGCTATTCTGGACGGCATAATTCCTAATGAATATGAGGCAGCTAAACAGTTTATGCTGGAACGGGCTGCAAAGATGGGGTTGAAGCCAGTTAGGGGATAATTCCTTTAAGTATAAATAGTTACAGAGTAAATATAATTAATTAGATCCGGTTTTTATATTCAATAAGCCGGATCTGATCTTTTCAATAGATAAAAATATCACTTTCCTTTTAGCAATTCTGCTGCTTCATCTCCGAAAACGATTTTTAGCACCTGCTCTTTTTTATCGTTGTCCAGCTTGATTTGTAATACTGTTTCTGTTGATATATTACTTTCCTTGCTCAGAACATATTTATCCGGATATGCAATAATGTTTATTACTGATTCTTGCAGAGCGTTTGCAATTTGTAATAATGTGTTGTATTTAAGTTCCCGCTCTCCTGACATAATAAGACTTAACCCAGCTTGTTTTAAGCCGATCTGACTAGCTAAATATTCTTGCGAATATCCTTTGTTTCTGCGAATTGCATCTATATTCCTTAGTATATCGTTCATGTAAGCAATTTAGTGTTTGTGGTTTGAATAAATAAATGATATTTGTAATAAAAAATTGCACTTATGTTTGCTAATATAACAAAATGTAATATCTTTGCTGCTGTGATTTTCTTAATTCTCTTAATAGATTTTGTGTTCCCATTTTGAAACATTTTGCTATTAAGTCTAATAGTTAACCTAATTTGTCTGAAGATTATGTTGATCTATAGAAGGTTATGTTTGTTTGGTAAATGAGGTGTCCGGTATGTGTATGAAGGGGACTGTTTTCCTTTGTAATACGGTTTTCAAGATATATGCCAGTTGTTTCTCTGTAATAAAGATTGCACTTTGTTAAGTAATGGAGAAGATAAAATTTAAGTTTATATAATTCACTAGTATTCATTTTAATATTGCTTGCCTATGATTATGAATTTTTAATTCCAATGTTTTCTATTCGGATATGTAGTCATATCCATTGTGTTTTTTAACCTTATATTCATTTAATAACAGAAGGAAATGAAAGAATCTTTTTTAGACATACATTTAAAAGGATGTCGTGTTAAAAGCAATTTATTCAGAATGTTAACCTTATTGCTTTTAATTTTTTGTACGACAAATGTATTTGCACAGCAGAAAAATGTCAGGGGAACGGTTGTTGATGCTTCGGGGGATCCTCTTATTGGTGTAAATGTTTCAGTAAAAGGAATGACAATCGGTATAATTACCGATATGGAGGGTAGATATCAACTGGAAGTACCGGCCAATGCTACGCTTCTCTTTTCTTATATCGGATATCGTTCGCAGGAGATTGCGGTAGGTAATCAGTTATCGATCAATATTACGATGCAGGAAGATACTCAAAATATAGATGAGGTTGTGGTTGTCGGATATGGAGTTCAGAAAAAAGAAACTGTTACAGGTGCTGTCTCCACATTGAAGGGGGATGATTTAATAAAAACACCAGTAGCGAATCTATCAAATGCCATAGCTGGTAAAATGTCGGGAGTGGTAACATTTCAGCGTTCCGGTGAACCGGGTTACGATGGAGCAACAATTCGTATTCGCGGTTCAAATACATTAGGAAATAATGATCCGTTGGTTGTCATTGACGGAGTAGCGGCGAGAACTGGTGGTTTGGAGCGTCTTGACCCAAACGAGATTGAAACGATGTCTGTACTGAAAGATGCGTCTGCGGCTATCTATGGGGCACGTGCAGCCAATGGTGTAATCTTGATAACTACTAAAAAAGGACGTGCGGGCAAGAAACCGGTGTTTTCTTATTCTTTTAACCAAGGATGGTCTAAGCCTACCAATCTACCGGAAATGTGTGATGCTCCTCAATATGCAGAGTTGATGAATGAATTGTATATGAATAAAGCCATGAAAAATCCGGCTAAGAATAATGGTGTCGGTATGGGAGATTATACTTTGTTTGCAACTCAGGAAGAAATTCAGAAATATCGTGATGGTTCTGATCCTTGGAGATATCCGAATACGGATTGGTATGCGGCAACCTTTAAAGATTGGTCTCCACAGCGAATCCATAATGCATCGCTGGAAGGTGGTTCTGATAAATATCAATACTTTGTAAACTTCGGACATAAATATACAGACGGGCTTTATCATAAATCAGCGAACAACTACAAACAGTTCAACCTGCGTATGAATGTTGATGCACAACTCAATGATTTTATTAAGGTGGGAACTCAATTAATGGGACGTCAGGAAAACCGTAATTTCCCAAGTCAGGGAGCAGGTGATTTGTTATGGTTCACATCCAGAGGCCGTCCAACTGACCAGGCTTACTGGCCTAACGGACTTCCCGGACCGGCACAGGAATATGGGCGTAATCCGGTTGTTGCCTGTACAGATGAAACCGGTTATACGCATGATAAGCGTTATTATATACAAACTAATGCTAATGTAGAAATTACCCAGCCCTGGATTGAAGGCTTGAAACTTGTAGCTTCCGTCTCTTATGATAAATACTTAAAGCAAAGTAAAACATGGTTTCAGCCATGGACTTTATATGATTGGGATAAAGTGAGTTATGAATCAGATGGCACAACACCTAAATTAACGCCGATGTTGAGTTACCCGAACCATGAGGATCCGGACTTGTCTATGGAGTCTACAGACCAGACAAATACAGTCTTAAGCGGTATTATGACATATAATCGGGTTTTCGGAGATCATGGAGTCGATTTTTTGATAGGTATGGAACGCGACTGGTCCGATGCTGAATCGTTTAACGGATACCGGAGGTATTTCCTTTCTACGGCTCTTCATCATTTTAATGCAGGTGGTGATAAAGAGAAAAATGCCAAGAGTGACGGAGATAACTGGGAACGTGCCCGTATGAATTATTTCGGACGTTTTGCTTATAACTATAAAGAGAAATATCTGGCTGAATTTGTATGGCGTTATGATGGTTCTTATATGTTCGCAGCAGGCGAGCGTTTTGGCTTTTTCCCCGGTGTTTTGCTTGGATACCGTATTTCGGAAGAGGACTTTTGGAAAGAAAATCTCTCTTTTATTAATTACTTTAAGTTACGTGCATCCTGGGGGCAGATGGGGAACGACCAGGTTTATTATGATGATAAATTAAGGGAATACCAATTTGCACCTACCTATTATTATGAATGGGGATATATCATTGATAATGCGGATGAAAAGGGATTGCGCATCAGTCGTTTTCCGAATCCTGCTATTTCGTGGGAACGTGCTAATAACTTCAATGTTGGTATTGAAGCCCGGACATTCGATAATCGCTTATATTTAGAGGCAGATTATTTTTATAATAAACGTTCAAATATTTTATGGCGTAGAAATGCATCTATTCCTACAACTTCCGGCTTAACATTGCCTGCTGAAAATATAGGTAAGGTTAATAATACCGGTTTTGATTTTAAGATTGAATGGAATGACAATATCGGTAAAGATTGGCGCTATAGTATATCTGCAACCGGAGGCTATGCAAAAAATACCATTAAGTTCTGGGACGAAGCTCCGGGTGCTCCTGAGTGGCAAAAGTCGACAGGTCATCCGATGAATACTTCTTTGTATTATGAGTATGACGGTGTATTTAAGGATTGGGATGAAATCAACGATATAGCTAATCGTCCAAATTATGACGGTATAACAAAGGATGCGGACTTAAAACCGGGTGATATGAAATTTAAGGATCTCGATGGGGATGGTAAAATAACCCCGGATGACCGTTATCGTTCGGACCGTACCAATGAACCGAAATGGACATATGGCATTACAGGATATTTGCAATGGAAAAACTTTGACATGAATATCTTATTTCAAGGTGCGGCTGATTCATGGACTAAAGTTTACTGGGAAGCCGGTGATATTGGTAATTATCCGAAAACAGTTTATGACAAGCATTGGTCTATTGATAATCCATCTGACAAATATCCGCGTGTAAACGAACGCAGTCAGTATTATTGGGATGGAACGGCGGCCGGTAACAACACTTACTGGATGGTCAATACGAATTATATCCGTTTGAAAAATCTTGAAGTAGGATGGAGTATCCCCAAAGCATGGTTGCTGCAAACAAAGTTTATCTCGTATGCCCGTTTGTATGTGAGTGGGGTAAACTTGCTGACTTTCTCGCCAAGTAAAGATATTGACCCGGAAAGTACAAGTTCCAATGCGACAAACTATCCTCAGTCAAAAATTATTAATGTAGGTTTTACTGTAACATTCTAAACTTGATATGAACATGAAAAAAGCGAATATATTATGTCTTTTATCTGTAGCTTTGCTTACTGTGTCTTGCAGTACGGATTTTCTGGATACAAAATCACAGACAGAAATCATGGCAGATGATATATGGAAAGAAAAGAGTCTGGCAGAAGCTTATATGTATGATATTTATTTTGCATTTCAGGATGCCGGTTTTACGGAAGAACTACAGGCTTCGGCTTGCGACGAGGCGATGTTTACACATGGGAGAGAATTTGTTGAGACAAACGCAGGTGCTGTGACTGATGTGAATTTAGGCTGGTTTTCAAAGACTCAGAGTGGGCATCAATGGCAACGTTTATACCTGAATATCCGTTCCTGCAATGATTTTATCGAACATGTGGATGACGCAACATTTGCTGACGATGCAAAAAAGCAGTTGAAGGGGGAGGCTTATTTTTTGAGAGCCTATTTCCTGCATCGTTTAACACGTGGATTTGGCGGTGTTCCTATTCAGTTAAAGGTAACCCAGCTGACTGACGATCCGGAGTCGTTTTTATTATCCCGTTCTTCTTATACGGATTGTATCGGGCAGGTTCTGGATGATATTGACAAAGCTGCGGAGTGTTTAAAGGATCATACGTTTGATAATACGCAGAAGGGCAGGGCTACATTGGCTGCTGTTAAGGCTTTGAAAGTTCGTGTGTTGACGGATGCTGCCAGTGATTTGCATGACCAGGCTACAGCTTCGGCAAAATCGTCTCTGCTTGCTTCTTATAAAAATCCGGAATTGTTGTTTTACACGCAAGGGTCACGAACGGAGCGTTGGCAAGCCGTTAAAGTCGCAGCAAAAGATTTGTTGGATAATCCGATGGGACATGCTATTCCGACCTATGGAGGTACAGGACTTTCTACAGAAGAAAAAGCTCAGGCTATCTGGCGTTTCTTTCTGGCAGAAAGTGCAGATCATATTTTTTCTCGCTATTTTATCGATACAAAAGACGAAAGTGGTACTAAGATGCCGATATTTAATGGCCCTTCCGGTTATCATGGATGGGGAGGGAATACTCCTGTTCAAGATTTGGTAGATGCATTTGCAATGGAGGACGGGAGCAAATTTGATTGGAATAATTCTCAACATGCAAACAATCCATATGGTAATCGCGAACCCCGCTTTTATGCAACCATCATGTATGATGGCATGCAATGGATACAGAGACCCGATGATTATGCTTCTATTGAACCGACCGGAAAAATACAGACAGGTTATTATCAGTTGGATCCGTCTGTAACTGATGACTCAAAGTTTTATGCAGGAATGGATAGCCGTAGTGGCGGTGGGGAAAATTGGAATGCTACATACACTGGTTATTATTTAAAGAAATATATCAATCCTGCCGATGGGGATCACCGTAACAAGATCAATGCGGTTTTTCCGTTCATTCGTTTGTCAGAGGTTTATTTCTGCTATATTGAAGCTTGCATTGAGTTGGGTGAATTGGACGAGGCGAAAAAGTATCTGAATGAATATCGTGAACATGTGAATTTACCGGCTGTTACAACCAATAATAAAGATGAATTACGGAAAATTTATCAGAATGAGCGTCGTCTGGAATTTTCTTTTGAAGAAATTCGCTATTGGGATGTCCGCCGTTGGATGACTGCCCCTGATCTTCCGGGTTTAAATAGTTTGAAAGGTATTCGTGTTACTGCTACATTGAAGTCAGGAGCTGGTGTTCAATACAAGTATACTGCGGATCCGGATATCTGGAATATGCATTATAAAGTTATAGACCTGAATAATGAAGGGCGTCAGTTTGTTGACAAATGCTATTTTTTACCTATAATGCGTGATGAGAAAAACAGTAATCCAAATTTAATTCAAAATCCAGGTTATGAAAATTAAATAAGTTACTAGTTCTTTTTTTATAAAGTACCGTCTTTGTATTAGAGTATAGACGGTACTTTATTCAGCCTTTTGTTGAGCGATTTGCATTAAATCGGATTTATCATTTGTCTATATAACGAAATAAATCCTATCTTTAGGGTCTCAATTCGTAATTGTAAAAATAGTATTATCATGAAAAACAGAAAATTAAGAATGGGCATGGTAGGCGGTGGAAGTGACGCCTTTATCGGTGCAATCCATCGTCGTGCGGCTTTTATGGACAATCAGATCGAACTGGTATGCGGATGTTTCAGCGTAGACCCTGAAATTTCTAAGAGTTCCGGTCTGTCTTATTACTTGCCGGAAGATCGCATTTACAGTACTTATCAGGAAATGTTCGAGCATGAAATGACGTTGCCGGAAGGTGAACGGATGGATTTTGTGACTATCGTGACACCTAACCGCTGGCATTTTGAACCGGCTATGATGGCTTTGGAAAGAGGATTCCATGTTGTAGTGGATAAACCGATGACCTTCTCGCTGGAAGAAGCTAAACAACTTCAGAAGAAAGTGGAAGAAACAGGACTGATCCTGGCTCTGACCCATGTATATTCTGCCTATCCGGCAGTAAAAGAAGCCAAAGAACGTATCGCCAGAGGTGAACTGGGAACGCTCCGCCGTGTTTATGTGGAATATCTCCAGGGATGGCTTTCCGATCGGATCGAACTACAGGGTGGAAATAACGCCGGATGGCGTACAGACCCGAAACGCTCCGGAAAAGCCGGTTGTATCGGAGATATCGGTACGCATGCCTGGCATCTGAGTGAATATATAACCGGTTTGAAGGTGCTGGAAGTTTGTGCCGACCTGAATGCTTTTGTGCCCGGACGTCCGATCGATGATGATGGCGCAGCATTCCTTCGTTATGAGAACGGTGTGGTCGGAACTTTAACCGCATCGCAGGTCGCTGTCGGAGAAGAAAACAATATCCGGATCCGTATTTACGGAGATAAGGGCGGTCTGGAATGGCAGCAGCAGGAACCGAATACTTTATATGCTAAATGGTCGAATAAACCGACAGAAGTGATCCGTATGGGAAATAACGGTTTTATCGGTGATATGGCCAAAATGAATACCCGCACTCCAGGGGGGCATCCGGAAGGTTTCATCGAAGCTTTTGCCAATATTTACAGGAACTTTGCTCATACTGTCATGAGTATCAAGAAAGGAGAAAAGCCATGTGAGGAATGTCTGGACTTCCCGACTGTTTATGATGGCGTAAGAGGCATGCAGTTCATTGAAACGATGGTGGAAGCCGGATACAATGAAAATGTAAAGTGGCAGAAGTGGGTAGATTGATGATCGCACATTAGTAAATCAATATAGGAATGAAATTAAAAATGTTAGCTTGCTGTTGTTCCTTGCTGGGAGTGACAGCATTTGCTCAAAAAAATGAGTGGAAAGATCCGAACGTAAATGAAGTTAACCGTGCCCCGATGCATACCAACTATTTTGCGTTTGAAACAGAGGATGCGGCGTTGAAGGGATGCAAAGAATCGTCAGTCAATTTTATGACTTTGAACGGAACCTGGAAATTTAACTGGGTGAAGGATGCCGATGCCCGTCCGACAGATTTTTATCAGGTAGGATTTAATGATAAAGGTTGGGCGAATATGCCCGTTCCCGGCATCTGGGAATTGAATGGTTTCGGTGATCCTATTTATGTGAATGTGGGATATGCCTGGAGAAACCAGTTCAAGAATAATCCGCCGGAAGTGCCGGTCGAAAATAACCATGTCGGTTCATACCGTAGAGAAATCGTTATTCCGGCAGACTGGAAAGGAAAAGAAATATTTGCTCATTTCGGTTCGGTAACATCCAATATGTATCTTTGGGTAAACGGACAGTATGTAGGGTATAGCGAAGACAGCAAACTCGAAGCGGAATTCAATCTGACCAAATACCTGAAACCCGGCAAGAACCTGATTGCATTCCAGACATTCCGCTGGTGCGACGGTACGTATCTGGAAGACCAGGATTTTCTGCGTCTGTGCGGTGTCGGACGTGATTGTTATCTGTATACCCGTAATCCTAAATATATCCAGGATATCCGCGTAACTCCGGATCTGGATGCACAGTATAAGGATGCCACGTTAAATGTAAGCGTTAACCTGAAAGGTAGTGGTGTTGTGGATGTGAAATTGTTGGATAAACAAGGCAATTCCGTTGCAACAACTACGCTGAAAGGCTCAGGCAAAGTGTCTGCGGATATCGCTGTTTCCAATCCGTTGAAGTGGACGGCTGAAACGCCTAACCTGTATACCCTGGTCGCTACGCTGAAAGAAGGCAATAAAGAACTGGAAGTTATCCCGGTGAAAGTCGGTTTCCGTAAGATAGAACTGAAAAACAGCCAGATCCTGGTAAACGGGCAGCCGGTACTGTTTAAGGGAGCAGACCGTCATGAAATGGATCCGGACGGCGGATATGTGGTTTCCCGCGAACGTATGTTGCAGGACATCAAGGTGATGAAGGAATACAACCTTAATGCGGTTCGTACCTGTCACTATCCGGATGCAAACCTGTGGTATGATCTGTGTGACGAATACGGTATTTATGTCGTAGCCGAGGCTAATGTGGAATCCCACGGTATGGGGTATGGTGAACAAACCCTGGCTAAGAATCCGGCGTATGCAAAAGCACATATGGAACGTAACCAGCGTAATGTACAACGTGGTTTCAACCATCCGTCTATTATTTTCTGGTCATTGGGTAATGAAGCCGGTTTCGGACCGAACTTTGAAGCATGTTACACCTGGATCAAGAATGAAGATAAGAGCCGTGCCGTTCAGTATGAGCAGGCAGGAAAGAATGAATTTACCGATATCTATTGTCCGATGTATCTGGGGTATAAAGGATGCGAAGACTATTGTAATAGTAATGTCGACAAACCGCTTATCCAGTGCGAGTATGCGCATGCAATGGGTAATTCACAGGGTGGATTCAAAGAATACTGGGATCTTGTCCGTAAATATCCGAAATATCAGGGTGGTTTCATCTGGGACTTTGTGGATCAGTCATTGCGTATGAAAAATAAGGAAGGTGTGGAATATTATGGATACGGTGGCGACTTTAACCGCTACGATGCATCTGATAATAACTTCCTGGACAATGGTTTGATCAGTCCGGACCGTAAGCCTAATCCTCATATGCATGAGGTCGGACATATTTACCAGTCGATCTGGGTAACTCCTTCGGACCTGGCAAGCGGTGTCGTGAATGTTTATAACGAAAACTTCTTCCGTGATTTGAGTGGTTATTATGCAGAATGGGAATTGCTGGCTGATGGCGAAGTAGTTCAGACAGGCATGGTCAAAGATCTGGAAGTGGCTCCGCAACAGACCAAATCTGTAAAGTTGAACTATACTACGGACGGAATCTGCAAATGCAAGGAATTGCTGTTGAATGTCGCTTTCAAACTGAAAAAAGCGGAAACAATGCTTCCGGCGGGATATACGGTTGCTAAAAACCAGTTGGTTGTCCGCCCGTATAAGGCTCCGGAATTGAAACTGGCAAATGTTGAAAAGGTAAATGTTGCCACGGTAACCCCGGTAATTACAGAAAATGATTACAACTATCTGATCGTTACAGGTGAAAACTTCCGTATCGAGTTCAATAAACATGACGGTTTCCTTTGCAAATATGATGTAAAGGGCCAGGCTTTGATCGATGAAGGCGGCAAGCTGACTCCAAACTTCTGGCGTGCTCCGACCGATAACGATATGGGAGCCGGTTTGCAGAACAGATATGCAGCATGGAAAAAGCCGGGACTGAAACTGACCTCTTTGACAAATAAGATGGAAAACGGTCAGGCGGTAGTAAATGCAGAATATACAATGGAAGCCGTATCGGCTAAGTTGTCCGTTTCTTATACCATTAATAATGAAGGTGCCGTAAAAGTAACACAGAAGATGATTGCCGATAAGTCGGCTAAAGTATCGGATATGTTCCGTTTCGGTATGCAGATGCAGATGCCGAAAGAAATGGCATTGATCAAATATTATGGTCGTGGTCCGTGGGAAAACTATTCAGACCGTAACAATGTGACCGATCTGGGTAAATTCTGCCAGACAGTGGATGAACAATTCTACTCTTATATCCGTCCGCAGGAAACCGGTACAAAAACGGATATCCGCTGGTGGAAACAGACAAACAAAGGTGGCAACGGTCTGATGTTTGTTGCCGAGGCTCCTTTCTCTGCTTCTGCATTGAACTACTCGATCGAATCACTGGACGACGGTGTGCAGAAAGACCAGAGACATTCAGAATTAGTCCCGAAAGTGGACTATGCCAACCTTTGTATCGACAAGGTACAGATGGGACTGGGCTGTGTGAACAGCTGGGGCGCATTGCCTTTGGAGCAATATCGTTTGCCTTACGGTGATTATGAATTTACTTTCATTATGACACCGATGCAGTCAAATCTTTAAGGGATACTGAAAATAATTAAAAAAAGCATAATCTGCTTACTTATTACGTTAAATAGGTGGGTTATGCTTTCTTTATATTAAGGAAAACGCTACTTTTATTGCCGATTTTTAAATCTAATTCTCAGACTAAGTGTAAATATTGAATACCATAAAAACAGATGGCTACTAACAAGAATTCTAATCGATACTCATCAGGCCTGAAGAAGAATTTTTTTAAAGGAAAGACCTTTATGCTTCTTTTGGGCGTAATTTTTGGTGCCGGGGTAATGATTCTGGCTTATAATACTTCCGTTTATTTTTCCAGTGACGAATCCTGTATGATGTGTCATGTGCATCCGCATGTGGAAGGCAGCTGGAAACTATCCAAGCACGTAAATAACGGGAGCGGGGTGAAAGTGCATTGCGTGGACTGCCACCTTCCGCCTAAAAACGATACCTGGAACCATTATACGGCAAAAGCAAAACTGGGCTTAAAAGATGTCTGGTCTTTTATGACCAAAGACAGTGCCGACTTTGACTGGGATGTAAAGTCAGAACTGGATCATGCCGTTAAATATATCCCGAACGAATCATGTAAAGAATGCCACCAGAATTTGTTTCCGGAAGGAATTACGAACGACGGTATTACAGCACACCTTTATTATGATGAAAATGAAAAGAAACTGGACTTGCAGTGTATCAGTTGTCACCTGGATGCCGGGCATTATAATCCCAACTACAACCATTCCAAGTTGACTGGTATTCCTGGCATGGCTTCCGGATCTTCGGCGGTCGATACAAGCCTTTATTTCAAGGAACCTGCACAGGTAACAAGTTTTGCCGATTATGTAGAACAGATACCCGGAACACCGGTGTCTTTCAAAATGGTTGCCGTGCCGGGCGGTACGTTCAAAATGGGTAGCACCAGCAAGGAACCGTTCCATAAACCGGATGAAGCACCTGTTCGTAACGTAACGGTCAGCCCGTTCTTTATGGCTGAGGTGGAAGTTACCTGGGACCAGTACTGGTCGTTCTATGGAAATACGATGAGCGAGGGGCGTACTCCTCCTGAAACAGTTTATGCGAATAACAGCAATCCGGATGTGGATGCTATTTCCGGTCCGACACCTCCATTCGGATTCCCCGACCAGGGATGGGGTGGCGGCGATCGTCCGGCTATCACAATGACACATTATGCAGCTGAAACATTCTGCCAGTGGTTATCGAAGAAGACCGGCAAGAAATACCGTCTGCCGACCGAAGCCGAATGGGAATATGCAGCCCGCGGAGGTACGGAAACTCCTTACTTCTTCAGCGGCAGCCCGAAAGACTTCTCCGACCAGGGATTCTGGCGTAAGTTCTTCGATGCAAAAACCGACAGTATCAGTTCGTTCGTCATTTACAGCAAGAACAGTAAGAATAAGACACAAGAACCGGAACTGGTGAAAGCCAATCCGTTCGGATTAAAGAATATGTTGGGTAATGTCATGGAATATTGTGCAGATAAGTATGATCCCGAAGCCTATAGCAAGGGAGGCGAGTCTGTTACGAATCCGTTGGTAACCGAAGGAACGGAATGGGTAGTGCGCGGAGGTAATTATACTTCTGACGCGGCAGACCTTCGTTCGGCAGCCCGCGACTATACCAAACATGAAGCGTGGTTAAAGACCGACCCGCAGCAACCTAAAAGTATCTGGTGGTATTCTGACATACGTGGCATTGGCTTCCGTGTGGTATGCGAGCCGGATTCATCCATTCAATAAAGTAGACTAGTGTAAAAATTATATCAATTCTTTAAATTTGCTATATCATGAAAAAGGAAAACAGTATCAGTAGAAGATCATTTTTAAAAAGTTCAGCGATGGCCGGTGCACTGGGTGCAATCGGTACAGGTAGTGCAGCAAGTGTGGTTCTGACTTCATGCGGCGGGGGAGAAAAAGCCGCTGCTTTGAAACCGCTGAAAGAACCGGGTACTTATTATATTCCGGAATTGCCGGATCTGGCAACCGACGGCCAGGAACTGAAAGCCGGTGTTATCGGTTGCGGCGGACGTGGTTCCGGTGCCGCTTTCAACTTCCTGAACGCAGCAAATGGCGTAACTATTGTTGCGTTGGGTGATACTTTCCAGGAAAGAGTTGACGAACTGGCCGGTAAGCTGAAAAAAGATAAGAATATAGATATTCCTGCCGACAAACGTTTTGTAGGTCTGGATGCATATAAACAAGTAATAGACAGTGGCGTGGATGTTGTGATCATTGCAACACCTCCCGTGTTCCGTCCGGTACATTTCCAGTATGCGACAGAAAAAGGGAAACATTCATTCCTTGAAAAACCGATCTGCGTGGATCCGGTAGGTTATCGTACGATCATGGCTACAGCCAAACAGGCGGAAGCGAAGAATCTTCGCGTAATCACAGGTACACAACGTCATCATCAGCGTTCTTATGTAGAATCTTACAAAAAGATCATGGAAGGTATGATCGGTGAGATCACTGGCGGTACGGTTTACTGGAACCAGAGTATGTTATGGTTCCGCGAACGTCAGAAAGAATGGAACGATTGCGAATATATGATCAAAGACTGGGTGAACTGGAAATGGTTATCCGGCGACCATATTGTTGAGCAGCATGTACATAATATCGACGTATTTACTTGGTTCAGCGGGCTGAAACCTGTTAAGGCTGTCGGTTTCGGTTCTCGCCAGCGCCGTATTACCGGTGACCAGTATGATAATTTCAGTATCGACTTCACTATGGAGAACGGTATCCATATGCATAGTATGTGTCGTCAGATTGACGGTTGCGTGAGCAATGTAAGTGAATTTATTCAGGGAACCAAAGGTTCATGGGACAGCTCTACGATGGAGATCAAAGACCTTGCCGGTAATGTGGTATGGAAATACGATTATGAAGCAGAAAAAGCAAACTTCAAACAGACCGACCCGTATACATTGGAACATGTTAACTGGATCAACAGTATTCGTGGTAACAAACCGCTTCAGCAGGCTTCCGAAACAGCTATTTCGAATATGGCAGCTATTATGGGACGTGAATCGGCTTATTCCGGTGCTGAGACAACCTGGGATGCTATGACCGCTTCTCCGCTGGATTATACTCCGAAAGACCTGAATCTGGGTAAGATGGATATGAGTACATTTACTGTACCGGTTCCGGGAAAACCTCGTGATCAAAATAAATAAAGATATGACATTAAACAGAAGAAACTTTTTAAGAACAACTTTGTCCGGTGCTGCGGTAGCAGCCGTTAGTACCGGCACGTTGGCATCCTGTGCATCGAAGGCTTCTTCGGATGAGAAATGTCCGGAAACGAAGTCTTGCTGCAACACCAAGGCGAAACTGAACCTCTCTTTCCAGGAAGGCATCGCTCCGGGTGAAAACCTGAACCAGAAGCTGGACTATATGGAAAAGCTGGGAGTTGTCGGTTTCGAGCCGGGCGGACGTGGTTTGAAAGACCGTGTAAGCGAGATCAAGCAAGCTCTGAATGGTCGTGATATCAAAGTCAGTGCCATTTGTGCCGGTTTCGACGGTTTTATTCTTTCTACCGATCCGGCTATCCGCAAGCAATGTATGGATACGATGAAGGAAATCATCACGGCTGCCGGCGAACTGGGGTCGACTGGTGTTATCATCGTTCCTGCTTTCAACGGCCAGGTTCCTGCGCTTCCTCATAACCAGGAAACCCGCGACTTCCTGTGCGAACAGTTCACGGAGATGGGTAACCATGCTGCACAGAACGGAACGACAGTAATTTTTGAACCTCTGAACCGCAAAGAATGTTTCTATATGCGCCAGGTGGCCGATGCTGCTTCCGTATGCCGGGATATCAATAATCCGGGTGTGCGTTGCATGGGTGATTTCTGGCACATGACCTGGGAAGAAACTTCTGATATGGGAGCGTTCATTTCGGGTGGCGACTATCTGCAACACGTGCATGTGGCAAGCCGCAAACGTCGCAGCATGCCGGGTGAAGACGGGGAAGCAGATAACTACGTAGATGGCTTCAAGGGCCTGAAGATGCTGGGTTATGACAAATACGTAAGTTTCGAGTGCGGATGCCAGGGCGATCGTAACATCGTTGTCCCTGCCGCGGTAGAACTCTTGCGCAAACAATGGGAAGAAGCATAAATTATGCCTTTAGTATATCCAAATATGCAAATGAGTGAGGTGGTGGAAGAACATCCCTCACTCATTCCTGTAATCAACCGGTTCGGTATCCGCCTCGGGTTGGGCGATAAATCGGTGAAGACGATCTGTGACGAATATCAGCTGGATACGGATTTCCTGCTGACAGTGATCAACACCTTTCTGAATGAGGAATATTTCCCGGAGAGGAAGTTGCAGACATTCCATACGACACAGATTATCGATTACCTGACCAAGACCAATCTTTACTATCTGCGTTATCAGTTGCCGAACATAGAGCGGCACCTAACTTCTTTCATCTCTATGAGCACGCCGGGAAACAATACGTTGAACCTGATCGGCAAATTCTTCTCCTCTTTCAAGGAAGAGCTTACGGCACGTATCGAACATGATGATAAGGAATGGTTCCCTTACTGCCTGGCGTTGAGTGAAAAAATAAAAGGGTGTTGTAATTCCGATGAAAAGGAGGCACTCCATCTGGGTGACGAGCAGCGTTCGGAAGATGCTATAGAAGCGTTGTTATCCGACCTGAAAGGCATCATGATCAAGCATCTTTCCGGCGATTACAACGAGAATCTGTGTTATGCCGTGATCTTTGGGATCAGCAGCCTTGAAAAAGACATCAAGCAGCATAACCGTATCCGTTACCGTATCCTGACTCCGATGGTCTCTGCCATGGAGAAATTATGTAAATAACCCCTGTCGATGCACCGGAACAAACAAATAGCGATTATCTTACCCGACACTCTACAAAGTATAGGTCTTCAGAGTCTGCTGACCGACTACTTTCCTCCGGTCGAGGTCTGCTATTTCCCTGCATTCGAGATTTTTAATGCGGCAGGTGGCAATGATGCGTTCGATTATTATTTTACCTCTCCGGACATCATGGTGTTGAACGCCGATTTTTTCCTTCCCCGCCGTAGCAAAACCACGGTACTGATTGATGGGGGAGAGGATACTGGCGGTATTTCCACCACCAACCATATAACCATCAAGGCATCGCAGGAGATTATCATCGAGCAATTGCAGCAATTGTTTACTAGCGACAGTTCCGCTTACACAGTCGGTGAAAACAGCAAAGACCTTTCTTCCCGCGAGACTGACGTCCTCCAACTGATCGTCAAAGGCATCACGAATAAGGAGATTGCCGACAAACTGAATATCAGCCTGAACACCGTCCTGACCCACCGCAAGAATATCACAGCCAAGCTAGGCATCAAGACCGTCTCCGGTTTAACATTCTATGCCATCATGAACGGGATTATTTCGGGGGATGATATTGAGTTATAAGTTTCTTTCCACCACCTTCCACGTCTCTATATTCCGTGTTTTGTTACTGAAGTTTACGCCTATTTTGAATAGTTTGCGGGTATTGCTGGCGAAGGGGTGTGCATAACCTTTCTCTTCTGGAAAGGTGAATCCACCTTGTCCGTATTGGCATAAAAAGGTAACAGGAATTTCATAAATCCATCTTCCTCTTCGCGGTTGGGAAATCCCAGCCGGTAAAAATACCAAAGAGACGATCATAATCTTTGATAGTCTGGTATCCGCTCTGATAGATAACTGGTATTGGGTTCGTAGAAGTCGAGTCAATACTGTTTAACACGTCTGCGTCGGTTTCCGTATGAGCCATGTTGAGATTGTAGTTGGAACGTTTAAGCAACATAACCAAATAAGTTGGCGTACCTGTTTCAAATCAGTAACTTCCGAATTGCATGTACTTGAATGTATTTAACATACTGAACGGATTATATATTCCTGGACTGTCGGGCACGAAATATAACTGCCTGTCTTGACCAATTGGTAGATCAATTCCGTTTTATCAATATAAAAAAACCATCCTTTCTGATTTTCTCGAAGTTCTGTATGCCGATGGGATAAAGCTGTGTCATAATTAACCTGATTGAAAATGATACTTTCACAAAGGTTGAGAATTATTCCTAATAATATGCCTTTTCACCGAATCCGGGATACAAGCACTGTCATCCTTATGCATTATATATGTAGCAAGTTCTCCGTGCCAAGTCGCCAGCCATATTTTTTCTACCAATACCTACTTCCTCTGCGGTATAAGATTATGCCGGTTATTGGCAAAGTAATGTCGTTTGCAAACAATGCCTGTCGTTTGTGGAAATAAATTGCATAATCATTCTACAATCTTTAGCTTTGGGTAATTGTAAAATAGTATTTACTGCTATGGGCAAAAAAAAAGCGAAAGAAAGAAAGCCGGGTGGAACACAAGTTAGCAGTGTCTCGTCCCAAAAAGGGAAACCCAAAGATAAGGCCAAAGGTCAAACACAAAAGGAAGAACCAACTCATGTGGATAATAGTCCTAAATCTGAGCATGACCGAATACTGAAAGAGAAGATAGAAAAAGGGGAGAAGAAAAAAAGAGCACAGGAAAACCTAAAGAAAGTGAAGGATCTACCAGCCAAAGAGAGAATGGCTTTTATTGCACAAATCATGAAAAAGTATGAATGTTCTGAAGACGATTGTATTGGTTATATTAGCCAAAGTCTTCAGGATCTTAAGCCGGGAGAATATGATAGGACCCGGTTTGAACAAACGTTAGCTTTTGATATACGGCATATTAGATTTGCTCCTGAACCCCAAACCTTGCATCAACAATATCTAACTAAAAGCGGATGGGATAGGAAATTGTTAGAGAAAGAAGGAAAATCAGTTGTACCAAGAAGACAGGCAACGAAAGAAGAACTGGCAGAAGATCAGCTATGCATTTACAGAACGATGTCTTTGGCTGAATGGGAAGGGTTGAAAGGGAAGCCATCATCGTTGAAAAATCATTTGGGCGATTTTAAAGAGGCAGTAGAATATTTATATTTAAAAAGTTCTGATGTTCCGATTAAAGTGTTGGTTGAATTCCCTATAAAGAGAGGTCGGGAAGCAAATTTGTTCTCCCCGAATCTCATAGGCTTCCCTTCTAAGATCGCTTATAATATAAAATCAATGTCTAAAGTTCTTTTGGATGTAGAGCATTCAAGTAATTTTTCAGAAAACGAAGCAAAGGACAAGACGGGAGAAAAGGTTGGAATAAAATCGGAAGACCATGGCGATGCAAAATTCAGTTTTTCATTGCCTTCCAGCAACAATCCGACGAAAAACAAAAAATGCGTTGAAAATTTAATGAGTCTGATTGATATACCGCAAATAGGTGTTTTAGCTTATAATATCAATGGAAAGATAACATTTCTGGAAGAGAAAAAAATAGATTTTGTGAAGGCTGATGTGAATGACTCGGAAAAAGCTACCGACAAAACGATATCTGCCGAATCTGACATTCCGCAACCAGAGAAACAAACACCTGATGCCACTCCGTCAAAAGAATCCCAACCTGTAACGCAGGTTCCGCCAGAAATGCCCCAATCCGAAGATGAAATTTCCGTTGTCTCAGTCATTGCCTCTGAGATACGATCAATGCTTCAATCCGCTGATGAAGACGAACAAGTATATCCGGATGTGCCGGACCTTACTCCTGAAGAACTCCGGAGGCTCGATATGCCGGCAGCGTCAGATCCCGAAAGAAAAATGATACCCGAAGCCCAATATGTAGCAGAAAAGAATTGGATTATAGAAGATTACGGAGGAGGTGGTGATTGTTTGTTCCGTGCCCTTTCGGCTTCTTCAGATCCTGAGGTATTCTTAAAATTGCGTCAGGAGATAGTAATAGAAGAACAAGAGGCGGGTTTGGTACAGAAAGGATTTGTAGATGCCAACCTTATGGGTATGTTAGAAAACAGCCTCTATCCCGAACTTAGAGATCTGTCGGTTGAAGCAATTCATAAACAGAATATTCCCATTGAAGCCTATCATAAACTTATGGCACTCCAAGGTACATGGGGTGGGGATATGGAAATTTTGGCATTTACTCGATTGGGTCATCAAATCGTGTATGTGATAGACGAAAATGGGACTATGTTTTGTTATGAGGAAGGTGAGAGCCAGAGAATTGATGAAATACCGGATGAGGTATGGGAGAATGAATCTATTGTTCTTTACAAAACTCGTGATCATTGGCGTAGAGTTACCGGTCGATACCATACACAATAGCAGACCTATTCAATTATATACTGAAGAAGGCGGATTTCAAAATGGTTTAGATAAACTTAATAATAGACAAAGTTTGTGATACATCTCTTTTATCCAGGATAAAGGAATTCGCGAAAAGATCGCAAAGGCTCTTTGTTAAAATCACTACATCTAGTGATTGATCGCCTTGTTTCTTTCCTGTTCCTTTGCAATCGTAATATACTAATAGTGAAAATACGATGAAACAACGCTACTTGTTTGTTCTGATTGCAGGGGCTGTCTCTGGATTACAACCGTTGATGGCTGATGAAGTAAATGTAAATGAAAATGACACCATCAAGACGTATAATATCGATGAGGTCATTATAACATCTTCTACAAAGGAAACGAATGACTTACGGTTATTGCCCGGTTCTGTTTCCATCCTTTCCCCCCAAGCGATATCAGGACGCCAGATCGATGCGTTGAAAGATATCAGTTCGTTTGTTCCTAACCTGTATATGCCGGATTACGGCTCCAAGATGACTTCGGCTATCTATATCCGCGGTATCGGTGCACGAAGCAGCGGACAGTCGATCGGACTTTATGTCGATAATGTGCCGTATCTGGATAAGAGTACCTTTGATTTTGAATTGAACGATATACAGCGCATGGAAGTGTTGCGTGGTCCGCAGGGTACTTTGTATGGCCGTAATGCGATGGGAGGAATTGTGAATATTTATACATTGTCACCCTTCAATTATCAGGGAACAAAGTTTTCGATGTCGACAGGTAACTATGGTGCTTCCAAGATCAAAGCGTCCCATTATCGAAAACTGAGCGAGCATGTCGGTATTTCCCTTAGCGGTTACTACGACAGGAATGACGGTTTTTTCATGAACGAATATTCCGATACGAAAGCAGATAAGGAGAAGTCTGCCGGCGGACGTTTTAAACTGGATTGGCTGATCAATCCGGCAATGAAACTGCAATATGCATTCAATTATGATTATGTCGACCAGGGAGCCTTTCCTTACGGACAATATAACACGGAGACAGGAAAGGTGGAGCCTGTACGTATAAATGATCCCAGCACCTATTGGCGGCGGATGCTGAATAACAGCATTTATTATGAGTGGAAAACGGATAAATTCCTGCTGTCCTCTACCACCGCCTACCAGTATCTGAAAGACGATATGAAGATGGACCAGGATTATACGGAGAAGTCTATTTTCACACTGAACCAGAAGCAAAAGCAATATGCCTGGAGTGAAGAGGTGGCGATCCGGTCGAATCACCAGAAGAATTATCAATGGAGCTTCGGTGCATACGGCTTTTATAATAGTCTGAAAACGGATGGTCCGGTGATGTTTAAGGAGGATGGTCTGAAAGATGTCCTGCAGAAAGCCTTTGATGAGATCGTGGCCGGTAACCCCAAGGCTCCGCAATTGACCGTATATGGTGATGATAAGAATCAGATTTATTTCCCCGGATATTTTGAAACGCCGACATTCGGTTTTGCTGTCTTCCACCAGTCCACTTATAACAACTTATTTACGGACGGACTGTCTGTAACGGCAGGTATCCGGCTGGATTATGAAAAGGCAAAGCTGAATTACGACTCTTCGGTAGATAGTATGAAGATAGGTGTGTCGATGGGAGGACGTCCTGTGGGTGTTCTGCCTGTCGAGACAAGATTGGAAGGTAAAACATCGCAGGACTTTTTGCAGGTGCTGCCTAAGGTATCAGTGAGGTATCAATGTTCGCCGGGTACGTTTACGTATGTGTCGGTTGCCAAAGGATATAAGACGGGAGGCTACAATGTGCAGATGTTTGGTGACCTGGTACAGGAATATGCCCGGTACGATCTGATGTCGAAGTTCATGCCCAACCAGGCAAAGAAGCCGGCAGAGGTGGAAGAGGTGGCTGCCTATAAACCGGAGCACAGCTGGAATTATGAAATGGGTATCCGCAGTGAATTGATCAAGGACCGTCTGCATGCCGAACTGACACTCTTTTATATGGATATTCAGGATATCCAGTTGACGACATTTGCCAAAGGGGGAAGCGGGCGCATGATCACCAATGGAGGCAAGGCCGACAGTTATGGGGTGGAGGTAAGCCTTCGCAGCCGTATTGCCGAGGGCCTGACGGCTGATTTGAATTATGGTTTCACCCGTGCTACCTTCCGCGATTATAAGACGTTGGATAAAAACGAAACGGAGATAAATTATAAGGATAACTTCATCCCGTACACTCCGCGCCACACTGTCAGTCTGGGATTGAACTATACCAAACTGTTGCGGAACAGTTGGCTCGACCAGTTTACTGCTTCCGTCCAGTATGCCGGAGCCGGGAAGATTTTCTGGACCGAAAAGAATGATATCAGTCAGGACTTTTACGGTGTGTTGAATGGCAAAGTGGGAGTGCGTAAGGGGATTGTTAACCTGAATGTATGGAGCCGCAATATGACTGACACTGACTACCAGGCATTTTATTTCG
Source organism: Parabacteroides sp. ASF519 (assembly GCF_000364265.2). NCBI lineage: Bacteria > Pseudomonadati > Bacteroidota > Bacteroidia > Bacteroidales > Tannerellaceae > Parabacteroides > Parabacteroides sp. ASF519. The sequence goes on from NZ_AQFV02000006.1 coordinate 2,418,768, forward strand.
AATCATTCGATAATTCATTTATACAAAAAGGCAAACCCTTCCAGATCGGGGCGGAAGTGGCTGTGACGTTTTAATTCAGTATTTATCAAATATGAACTATCCGATTATTGACCGGTTGTACCTGGCTCCCCTCTCAAGAGGGGAATTGGTTACTCCCGTCACTATAAGCAGATAGTTCATATTTTTCTAAAATAACTTATATGAAAGTATTATTCTTATTTGTTTGTTTGTGCTTGTCCGCATCAGCGGTTAAAGCGGACGATCCGGATACAACGAAAGTTCGTCAGGTTGAGTTGAACGAGGTGGTGGTCCGGTCGTTTAAGCAAAACAGGGATTTGCGCCTGGAACCGCTGTCGGCTTCCTCCGTTACCGGCACAGCCATACAAAACAAGAATATTACAGGAATTAAGGAGTTCAGTTCCTTTATCCCGAACCTGTTTATGCCAGATTATGGGTCGAAGCTGACTTCGCCTGTGTATATCCGTGGGATCGGTTCGAAGATCAATGCGCCTTCCGTCGGGCTTTATGTGGACGGTATCCCTTATTTTGAAAAGTCGGCGTTCGATTTCGATTTTGCGGAGATCGACCGTGTCGAAGTGTTGCGCGGTCCGCAGGGAACTCTATACGGACGCAATACGATGGGGGGAATCATCAATGTCTATACCAAATCTCCCTTGAAATTTCAGGGAACGAATGCTTCGATCTCTAACGGTACCTACGGTGCCCGCGAGTATGCCCTTTCCCGCTATGCGAAAATAGGGGAGAAGTTCGGCTACTCCCTTTCCGCCAATTATAACAGGAATGACGGATATTTTACCAATCTGTTTACCGACAAGAAAGCGGATGACCTGAAAAGCGGCTCCGGCCGTATCCGGTTGGAATGGCAGCCGACGCAGCGGTTGTCGCTCGGCCTGATGAGTTCGTATGACAATTCCAGGCAGGGAGGTTATCCATATGCCGTCTGCGATTCGGTGACACACCGGCCGGGCGATGTCAACTACAACGATTACAGTTTTTATAAACGGGCCATGTCTACCACCGGCCTGACGGTGGAATATAAAGGTACAGGATACAGTCTCAGCAGCAAAACGGCTTTCCAGTACCTGTCGGATCATCAGGGGATCGACCAGGACTTTTCTCCGGCAAGTATTTATTTTGCCCGGCAGGATCAGAAACAGAAGATGTTTTCGGAAGAGTTTAATATAAAATCGACGACAGACGGGCGGTATAAATGGCTGTTCGGCGCCTTCGGTTTCTGGCAGGGAATAGATAATACGGTGATAATGGATTATCTGTCGGCTGCCTACAGTTCGCGTAAGTTGTACGACACGCCCACCTACGGAATAGCCTTTTATCATCAGTCTACCTTCGATGACCTGCTGGTCGACGGCCTTTCCGCAACGATCGGCATACGTTATGATTACGAACGTGCTTCTACCGATTATCTTAGCTTCAAAGATACGGAGGAGGAGAGTAAGGAGTTGGATGCCTTTTACAGCAAACTTAAATTCAGCCAGGTTACACCTAAATTTGCCTTGCAATATATGTTTCCCTCTTCCGGGATTATCTACGCCACTGTAACGAAAGGATATAAGACCGGTGGCTTCAACACCTCCTTCGAACGGGAAGAGGACCGCTCTTTCCGGCCGGAGAGCAGCTGGAATTATGAAGTGGGAGGCAAGCATCCTTTCCTCGATAACCGCCTGCGTGCCGAGATCGCTCTTTTCTGGATCGACTGGAAAAACCAGCAGATCAGCCAGTCGCTTACGGTAGGTTCCATGCTTAACAATGCGGGGCGGAGCGAAAGCAAAGGGGTGGAAGTCAGCTTGCAGGGAAATCCGGTAAACGGCCTGATGGTACAGTTGAATTACGGGTTTACCCATGCCACATTCAAGGATTATACAGACAAGAAGAAAGACAAAGTGTATGACTATTCGGGCAATTATCTGCCGCTGGTCCCCTCGCATACTTTCTCTGCCGGGGCTGATTATACCATTTCAAATCCTTGTTCCCATATCGACCGCATCCTGATCAGTGCGAACTTTACCGGTGCGGGCCGGATATATTGGAAAGAAGATAACGTTGTTTCCCAACCTTTTTACGGACAATTGAACGGAAAGGTTTCTGCAACGAAAGGATTTGCTACCTTTGCAATCTGGGCTAAGAATATCACCAACACACAATATACCGCTTTTTATTTTGAGATGGGAAAAGGTCTGGCACAAGCGGGCCGCCCTTTCACGATCGGAGGAAGTGTAGCGGTGGCCTTTTAATCGGGTGTAAAATGCTTTCGCATCGTGCGCCGGGACTTTACAGGGGTGTAAAATGCTTTCCCAATCTGGGAAACGACTTTACAAGGGTGTAAAATGCTTTCCCAACATGGGAAACGACTTTACAAGGATGAAAAATGCTTTCCCAACATGGGAAACCATATTACAAAGAAAACGAATGGAACAAAAAAATAAAATATTCAATCTCGGGACCTTTTTCTGCCTCTACATTGCGCAGACTATCCCGATGAGTTTTTTCTCTACCGTCATCCCGGTAATGATGCGGCAGGAGAATTTTTCTTTATCAGCCATCGGTTTGCTGCAACTGATCAAGCTGCCTTGGATACTGAAATTCCTCTGGTCGCCGATGGTGGATCGCCATGCCCGGACAACGGGCGATTATAAACGGTGGATCTTCTCGTCCGAACTGATATATGCCGTCCTGATCTTTGCCGTCGCTTTCCTTGATTTTAAAACGGATTTCTATACCATTATCGCCCTGATCATCGTATCGTTCGTAGCCTCTGCCACCCAGGATATTGCGACCGATGCGCTGGCTGTCCTTTCCTTTAGCCGGAAAGACAAGAGCCTGGTGAACAGTATGCAGTCGATGGGGAGTTTCGGCGGCTCGATGATCGGGGGAGGCGTGTTGCTGCTGTTGTTCAAACAGCTGGGATGGAACAGCCTGTTGCCTTGCGTAGCCTTGTTCGTGATCGTTGCTTTATTGCCGTTACTGTTCAACCGCGGACTGGAGATTGCACCGAAAGATACGCATGAACGGGCGAAGAAAGCAGATGTCTTTTACTTCTTTACCCAAAAGAATATATGGAAACAGATCGGTTTCCTTTTCCTTTACTATTCCGGCCTGATCGGTACGCTGGCGATGTTGAAGCCTTACCTGGTCGACCTGGGATACTCGATGAAAGAGATCGGGGTGATGAGCGGTGTGATAGGGACCTCTTTCGGGTTCATCTTTTCTTTTGTCGGGGGCTTTATCGTGCGCCGCATCGGACGGCATTGGGCACGCATCCTGTTTGCCGTGCTTGTGCTGCTTGCCACGCTTTATTTCCTCGGATTGTCTTATGTCACTCCGACACTCGGACTCTTGCATGCCGGCATTGCCCTGCTCTGGGGTAGTTATGGGATGGCAACGATCGTGGTCTATACAACGGCGATGGATTGTGTTCGTCCCGGACGGGAAGGCACGGACTTTACGATACAGACGGTTATAACCCATCTGAGCGGAATGGTGATGGCGATATTGAGCGGAAAGATTGCCGATCATACCGGCTACCACGGCTTGTTTTTCTTTGAAGTCAGCCTGGCGGCCTTATCGTTGGTTTATATATTGATCGTATTCAGGAAAGAGAAAGAAACAGTATAATTATGATACAGGATTTATTACAAAAATATAATGTGCCGGTGCCGAGATACACTAGTTATCCGCCGGCCAACTATTTTACGGAAGCGTTTGCCAATAAGGAATACGAATCGGCCATAGAGGCATCCAATACGGCACGGCCCGAACACATCTCTTTTTATGTGCATATCCCGTTCTGCCGCCATCTTTGCCATTATTGCGGGTGTAATTCATTCCCGATGATGAAGCGGGGCGTGATAGAACGTTATTTCTCAGCGTTGCACAGGGAAATAGAACTGGTAAAGACACGGCTGGCTCCCGGACGGAAGATTTCCCAAATACATTATGGCGGGGGAAGTCCGACATCCATGCCTGTGTATTATCTGAGAGAACTGAACGAGCATTTGTTGGCAGGCTTCGAAACGATCGACCAGCCCGAAATAGCCGTCGAGTGCCATCCGGGGTATCTGGATGAAGAGTCTTGGCAGTCGTTGACGGAGGCGGGTTTCAATCGCTTCAGCCTCGGCGTGCAGGATTTCAATGAAAAGGTGTTGAAGACAGTCAACCGCCGCCCGTCATTGTTGCCGGCGGAGATGATCTTTCAGATTCTTCGTAGCAAAGGGGCGCGCATCAATATGGACTTTATCTATGGCTTGCCGTTCCAGACGGCCGAAAGTTTTGCGGAAACCATTACGCGGGCGGCAGTTCTGTGTCCTGATCGCCTGGTTACTTTCTCGTATGCCCATGTCCCTTGGGTGAACAAACAGCAACTTATCCTGGAAAAAGCCGGTTTGCCGCCCAGTGAGGAGAAAAGCCGCATGTATGAATCGGCAAAGAAACTTTTGTCAACAGCCGGTTACAAGACGATCGGCCTGGACCATTTTGTCCGGCAGGATGATGAATTGTATACGGCGTTGAAGAACGGCCGTTTGCATCGTAACTTCCAGGGCTATTGTACCCGCCGTACAACCGGACAGGTGTATGCTTTCGGTGTGACCGGAATCAGCCAGCTGAATACCGCCTATACCCAGAACAGCAAGGACATTAATCAATATATGGAACGGATCGAAAACGATACGTTTGCCGTATCGAAAGGATATGAGTTGAGCCGGGACGAACAGATTACCCGTGAGGTGATCGAAACGCTGATGTGTAACTATTCTTTGGACTGGCAGGAGATGGCCGCTCGTTTCTCCCTGTCTGCGGAAGAGGTAAAATCGGCAACTGCCTATAATGACAATCGTCTGAATGAATTTGCCGCCGACGGCCTGATCGAGTATGACGACAATCATATCCGTATGACTTCCGGCGGAGCTCTCTTTGTCCGTAACGTTGCCGCTTCGCTGGATAAACTGATGCTTCATTCCAATAAATCATTTTCAAAACCAGTCTGATATGGAACAACATAATACGGATATTCTGGTCATCGGAGCCGGACTGACCGGTCTGACTACCGCCTTCCGGCTGACCCGCGGAGGAAAACAGGTACATATCCTGGAATGCAGTAACCGGGTAGGCGGGCAAATACATACATTCCGTGAAGACGGGTTCGTTTTTGAAAGCGGACCGAATACCGGAGTGATATCCTATCCCGAGGTCGCCGAACTGTTTGAAGCCTTGTCGCCTGCCTGCCAATTGGAAACGGCCCATGAAGAGGCCAAACGCCGCCTGATCTGGAAAGGAAACTCTTTCCGTGCATTACCTTCCGGCTTGTTCAGTGCAATAACAACCCCGTTGTTTACCCTCGGTGATAAATTCCGTATCCTGGGCGAACCTTTCCGGGCAAAAGGTACGAATCCCGATGAATCGGTCGGTGAACTGGCTGCCCGCCGTTTGGGAAAGTCATTCCTGAATTATGCCGTAGACCCGTTCCTCTCCGGTGTTTATGCCGGCGATCCGCTGAAACTTATTACCCGTTATGCTTTACCTAAATTGTATAACCTGGAACAGCAATACGGAGGATTTATCAAAGGCACGATTGCCAAAGCCCGGCTGCCTAAAACAGAGCGTGACCGGTTGGCAACCAAAAAGGTTTTCTCCGCTGCCGGTGGTTTGGAGAATCTGGCGAAAGCGATGGCAGAGGCTATCGGTTCCCGGAATATCACCTTGTCGGCTTCCGGTGTGACGGTCCGTCCGTCCGAAAAAGGCTGGCTGGCTACTTATACAACTTCCGAAGGCGAACAACTTATGCATGCCAATAAGGTCGTAACGACGAGCGGTGCCTATACCTTGCCTGACCTGCTGCCGTTCATTCCCCGGGAAGATATGGATAAGATCAGTAACCTGCAATATGCTCCGGTGGTACAGGCGAGTGTCGGCATTCGTAATACCGGGAGTTTGCGTTTTAACGCTTTTGGCGGATTGGTCCCTTCCTGCGAAAAGAAAGATGTGCTGGGGATTCTTTTCCCGGCTGCCTGTTTCGATAATCGCGCACCGAAAGAAGGAGCGCTCTTTTCTTTCTTTATCGGTGGCGTCAAGCGGGCGGAACTGACCCGTTTAACCGATGATGAACTAAAGGGGCTGATCACACATGAATTTCATGCAATGCTGAAATTTCCTATTCAGGTGCAACCGGATATGATCCGTATTTTTCGCCACCCGCATGCAATACCGCAGTATGGCCTGAGCAGCGGCGAACGTTTTGCTACGATCGATCAGTTGGAGGCACGTTATCCCGGACTGATACTGGCCGGTAATATGAAAGGTGGTATCGGCATGGCCGACCGTATCCGGCAGGCAACTGGTATTGCTGAAAACTTGCTCATGTAAGTCAAAATCCTTTTCTTTGCAGAAAAGATCTATTCATGGATGATACGGATAAAATGGTCGAAATAGCCCGGTTTCAATATCCGGCAGAGGCCCAGACACTGATCGCTTTGCTCAGGTCGGAAGATATCGAATGTTATTTGAGGAACGAATATAGCAGTCAACTGATGGCGGGTTATATAGATGTTGGCGGTGCCCGTGTAGAGGTGCTTGAAAGCGATGTGCCCCGGGCGTTGGAGGTGATGGAAGCCGGTGGGTACGACATTCCTGCGGAGGATGAAGAACCAGAGCAGATACAGGTCGTAGCCGGATGGGCTCGTCATATCCCTTTTCTTCGTAATTACACGTTAGAGAAGCAAATTGTCATCTTATTTGTGATTATTGCTGTGTTTTTGGTATTATTGATCTTTTTTGGATCACAAATCTCGTCTAACTAAAAAAATGTAACCGATGGCCCGTAGAAAGATAACAAATAGTCAGGCGGTGTGTCTCACTCTTTTATGGGGTGTTTTGGCCTACATGCTGCTTGTTTACAGTGAAAAGATAACCTTTGATGTGGTTTTTGCCCTGGTGGCGTCCGCTATCATTGTGTTCGTTCCTGTCTATAAAAACATAAAACGTAGAAATGAGTGACATTTAGTCACGTTTGCCTCTTTAAAATATCATTTCGATATTTTTTTATCATTTTTTCTTTCAAATATTTGCTGGTTTGAAAAAATGGCTTACCTTTGCGACGTTCTTAAAAGAAGAACGCTAACTAGCAAATTGGTATAACATTCTAAATAAACAGTTCTTATGAAGGCAAATGAAGTTTTAGACAACTTAAAGAGAAGATTTCCTAACGAACCCGAGTATCATCAGGCAGTTGCTGAAGTTTTAGGCACAATTGAAGAAGCCTATAACGAACATCCTGAATTTGAAAAGAGCAACCTGATCGAACGTCTTTGTATTCCTGATCGTATTTTCTCATTCCGCGTAACATGGGTAGACGATAAAGGACAGGTACAGACAAACATGGGTTACCGTATCCAGCATAACAACGTGATCGGCCCGTACAAAGGCGGTATCCGTTTCCATGCTTCTGTAAATCAATCGATCCTTAAGTTCCTGGCTTTCGAACAGACTTTCAAGAACTCATTGACAACCCTGCCGATGGGTGGTGGTAAAGGTGGTGCCGACTTCAGCCCGCGTGGCAAATCAAATGCTGAAATCATGCGTTTCTGCCAGGCTTTCGTTATGGAATTGTGGCGTCACATTGGTCCGGATACAGACGTTCCTGCCGGTGATATAGGTGTTGGCGGACGTGAAGTTGCTTATATGTATGGTATGTACAAAAAGCTGGCCCGCGAAAACACAGGTACATTCACTGGTAAAGGTATCGAATTCGGTGGTTCACTGATTCGTCCGGAAGCAACAGGTTACGGTAACGTTTACTTCCTGCTGGAAATGCTGAAGACTCGTAACATCGACATTAAAGGTAAAGTGGTTGCTGTTTCAGGTTCGGGTAACGTTGCTCAGTATACGGTTGAAAAACTGATCGAACTGGGTGCTAAACCGATTACTATGTCTGATTCTGACGGTTATATCTATGATCCGGACGGTATCGACCGTGAGAAACTGGATTATATCATGGAATTGAAGAACCTCTATCGTGGACGTATCCGCGAATATGCAGAAAAATATGGCTGCAAATATGTTCAGGGTGGCCGTCCCTGGGGCGAAAAATGTGACATCGCCATGCCGAGTGCAACTCAGAACGAATTGAACGGTGACGATGCCAAGACGCTGTTGGCTAACGGTTGTTTCGCTGTATCGGAAGGTGCAAACATGCCTTCTACTCCGGAAGCTATCGATGCATTCCTGGAAGCTAAGATCCTGTATGCTCCGGGTAAGGCAGCTAACGCCGGTGGTGTTTCCGTATCAGGTCTGGAAATGACTCAGAATGCAATGAAGCTGAGCTGGACAAGAGAAGAAGTAGACGAAAAGCTGAAAGGCATCATGAAGTCTATCCACGAACAGTGTGTAAAATACGGTACACAGGCTGACGGAACTGTAAATTATGTGAAGGGTGCAAATGTGGCCGGCTTCATGAAGGTTGCAAAAGCTATGATGGCTCAGGGTATCCTGTAATTATAAAAGTCGGTATTTAGTAATTGAAACTGATACAGACCATAAAAGAAAAAGCCGCATCGTACCAATGTACGATGCGGCTTTTTCTTTTATGGCTTGTTATTCTTTATAATCTATCCATACTTTCATTTTTCCTGCTTCCCGGTTGTCCCAGGCATAATAGGGTATGAAGGTGATTGATTGTTGCTCGTTTTTAGCATTGATAGTTTTCACACCGTTCAGAAGACCGGCTTCGAAGGAGGTGTGGTATTCAGTGTCGGAGGTAAGTGTCAACCGGTCGAAATAGGCAGAGTTGTCTGTCTCTTCCGCACAGTAAACAAGGGGACCACGTTGAATGGCTCGTTTACCGATGTTTTCCGTTACCAGGGGATCGGCAGATTCAACTTCGACAGGCATATCCATATCTAATGAGATCATGTCGCCCGGTTTCCAGTCGTAGACGATAGCGTATCCTTTTTCTTGAGACAGACCCACTTCCTTTCCGTTTATTGTTATGGTATAATTTTTGCACCAACCGGGTATACGGAGTCGGATTTCCTTGTCCAGGTCTTTGGTTGAAGATACGGTGAGTTTGACGGAGCCGTCCCAAGGATAATTCGTTTCTTGCCGTAGGATGACGTTGTCGCCGTTAAGGGTAAATCGGGTCGTATTGCCGATGTAAAGGTTGACCCAGAGTGCATCGTCGGAAATAGCATAGATATAATTACCGATGGTCGGCAGGAAACGGGAGAGTTGACTGGGACAACAGGCGCAGCCATACCACTCTTGCCGATGATGGTCTCCTTTTGACTCCAAAGGATTCACATAGAAGAATCGGTCGCCGCTTAGGGAGATACCGGCAAGCACACCGTTGTACATGGAGCGTTCCAGTATATCGATGTATTTCGCATCGCCTGTAATCTGATTCATACGATGGTTCCAAAATACCATGCCTACCGAAGCACAGGTTTCACAATATGCCTCCAAGTTCGGTAAATCATAATCTTTCGTGACCCCTTCGTTATGCTTGGATGAACCGATACCTCCGGTGATGTACATGTTTCGTAATGTGACATCATTCCATAAACGGTTTAATGCGTCAATGTACTCTGTGTTATTTCTCAATGCAGCCACGTCAGTCATGCCGCAGTATAGATACATGCATCGTACGGCATGTCCTGAGATGTCTGTCAGTTTTCGAACAGGTTCACTATCTTGATAATAAGCAGGATTCCATATTCCTTCGTTACCCATACTTCCGTAGCCATGCCCACGCTCTTCCAGCAACCAATAAGCAAAATCCAGATATTTATCCTCCAAGGTAATTTGGTAAAGTTTGACAAGAGCCAACTCGATTTCCTCGTGTCCCGGCACCCAGTGTGCCTTTTCCGGTCCGAATTGTCTCATCATATGGTCTGCCATCCGGATACATACGTCAAGTAGCTTGCGTTTGCCGGTAGCTTGGAAATAAGCTACTCCAGCTTCAATCAGGTGTCCGGCACAATACATTTCATGCTTATCCATGTTTGTCCACCGTTTTTCGAGGTTGGTAAGCGTGTAAAAGGTGTTGATATATCCATCGGATTGTTGTGCGGCTTCGATTTTGTCGATCCATTCATCGGCCTTTTTTTCCAGTTCTGGGTTAGGATTGTTGATCAGACTGTAAGCAATGCCTTCTAACGCCTTGTAAACGTCGGAGTCGTCAAAGAAGATGCCGGAGTGTTCTCCTTCTCCTTTAGCTGCATTTTCGAAATTGCGGATGCGTCCGGTTTGATTCTCTATTTGATCTATGCAAACAAGTAGAGTGGTAGAAATATGTTTGCTGAGTCTGGGAGACCAAAAATTATCATTGATTTTCACCTGGGAGAAATCAATATGATGAATAGTTTTTAAAGATTGCTCTTTTATATCCTCTTTAGAGCTTTGACAACCTAGCAAAAATAAGGTTGATGTAATGAGTATTAGATAATGCTTCATATAGCTTTAGAGATTGAAATTAATTGTTTACAGGGGATAAAGTTAAAAAAATATTCTTTGTTTCAAGTAATTATAAGGTGGTGTTTTATGAAAAAGGTGGGAGAAGAAATCAATTTTTGAATAGTTATGGGGCGTTGGTTGCAAGTATAAAAACGGGACTGTCTAAAAAGTATTTTTGACTCTGGTTTATTCGGATACCTATCTGAGATTGAGTTCAAATATTCAATTCTTAAGGACGAATGAGTGACTTTTTAGATACTCCCGTTTTAGTTAGAGTTTTATATTTTTATTCAACGTATAAAACTAATCCTTTCAGATATTCCCCTTCCGGATGATAGATGTTTACCGGATGATCGGCCGGTTGCGTCAGTTGATGCAGGATACGGACGCTACGTCCGGATTGTGCAGCGGCACTGAATACGGCCAGACGGAAATTTTCTTTACTGACAACCTGCGAACAGGAGAAAGTAAATAAAATACCACCCGGTTTAATCTTTTCAAAAGCGATCGCGTTTAGTTTACGGTATCCTTGCAAAGCATTGCGGAGCACGTTCTTATGCTTGGCAAAGGCCGGCGGGTCCAGAATGATCAGGTCGTAATTGCTTCCCATCTTTTCCAGATATTTGAAGGCATCTTCCGCAAAAGCCTTATGTCGCAGGTCGCCAGGGAAGTTCAATTCCACATTTTTATTTGTCAGCGAAATCGCTTTGGCCGAACTGTCTACCGAATGAACCACTTCGGCACCGCCACGCATCGCATAGAACGAAAATCCTCCGGTGTAGCAAAACATGTTCAGCACCGAATGACCTTTGGCATACCGCTCCAGCAAAGAACGGTTTTCGCGCTGGTCCACAAAGAAACCGGTCTTTTGGCCTTTCTGCCAGTCCACACAGAACTTCAGTCCGTTTTCTGTTGCAATATCCTCTACTTCTCCGCCATATAGGTAACCGTCCTCACTGCCGAGATTGGCTTTATAAGGAAGAGTCGCTTCCGATTTACAATAAATGTTCTGTAAAGTATCTCCCAGTACCGTTTTTAACGCTTCGGCAATTTCGTGGCGGGCATAATGCATACCGACCGAATGCGCCTGCATAACAGCCGTATGGGCATACATGTCGATAACGAGTCCCGGAAGATTATCTCCTTCCCCATGAATCAGGCGAAAAGTATTATTGTTTTCCACACCTGCCAGTCCCAGTTCGCGGCGAATAGCATAAGCCACGCGGATACGTTCTACCCAGAAATCCGCATCGATCGTAATCGGTTTGAACGATAAGATACGTACGGCAATGCTGCCTATCTGATAATGGCCGATAGCCAGAAAACGCTGGTTCGTTCCGTACACCTCTACCAGGTCGCCCTCTTCAGGATTCCCTTCAATGCTTTGGATAGCTCCGGAGAATACCCACGGATGGAAGCGCAACAACGATTCTTCCTTTTTCGGTTTGAGAAAGATTTTACAATAGTTCATTCTTATTTATCTTGATTCAATTGGTTGTAAATTTTCAAACAAGCCCAGGCGTCCAGGGCTGCATATTTCTTTTGTTGTTCGGTCAGCACATCGGCTTCCCAGTTGCTCAGGCGCTGGCCTTTCGATATTTTCTTATCGAAAAGGATTGCATAAATCTTTTGCAAGCTGGCATCCTCGATACCGAATTGTCCCACATAATTCTGCAAATCCAGAAAGTTCGCCGGTTTGATATCCGTCCGCTTCCGCATGGCACCGAAATCGTCACGCAGGGATAACCCGATTTTTAATATTTTATCGTTAACCAGAAAATCTTCAAGCGATTGCGGAATACCGATTCTGTTCAACCGGAACAGGAAGCAAGCCTCATCTGTCGAAATCTGCATCAACGAAATCTTATAGCGTGTCCCCTTTTTAAAACTGGGACGTGTTTCCGTATCGAAGCCAACCGCTTCGAACTGGGTTAAATAGCTGACGGCTTTATCGGCATCCTTTTCGGTGTCGATAACAAGGATCCGTCCCGGAAATTCTTCTATTTCAAGAAGTGATATCTCTTCTTTTGTTATTGTGTGTGTGTATTGTGTCATCATTCCTCGTTCGTTTCAATAATTTCTTCATCGCTGTAACGGATAGCGTGAAGCGCTTTCAGTGCATTTAAGAGTTGCTGTCCCCAGAACTCCTGGAAATTGGCGCGGCATAAAGCAATAGCCTGAAGCATGACTTCCTCATTTCCCTGTCGGAAAAGTGAAACAAAATTTCCTGTGTCCTGGTAAACATCCGCCAGGTTTTCCGAGATAAATGCAGCGATTGGCGTGTCGCTGTATTGCATATCCGGATGAAATGTCTCCAGGTAAGAGTCTTTTTCTCCCAGCAGGGCGGCAATACGGGTCCGCACGGCTTCGTACATATCTTCCGTAACAGTCAGTTCCGGTTCGTCATCTTCGTCGTCCACTTCCGCTTCCGGTAATAGTGTCGCCTTCAGATAGAGCAGAGGTAACAGCTTGATTCCTTTATCTATAAAATCAAAAAGGCCGTTTTGTCCGGCTGTTTCAACAAATGTACAAAATTCCAGCGCTACAGTTACAAACTCCAGCGTATTGCGTTCATATATGGGATTATTCTCCTTTTCCATGCTACTTCTTATAGTATACCTATGATTTCTAACTTGCAAAAGTAAGAAATATATTGCGATAATCAGAATTATTAATTCTTATTAAGGTCTAATAAGAGAATGTCGATGAGAAAATTTTCGTGTGTGTTAAAGAGAATACGTGGGAAACAATAAAATATAAGCGTTCAGGAGAATAATTTCTCCCTTTCTGTTGTATCTTTGATGCTAATGGATTTAGCGGCTGATAATTGTCGGCCGTTTGGTTGATAATTATGTGCCAATCGGTCGATAATTGTGAGCCAAACGGCCGAGGATTATCAACCATTGATTACCTGCCGTACTAATTCAAATTAGTAAGGCATATAGATGAAAAGAGTATGTAACCAAATAAATAATACCATGTCAATAAAATTTAAAGCTTACTACACGCCGAAGCCCAATGGACGTAAAGGCATGCGGTTGACACATGCCCGTGCGATCAGCAGGGGAACTTATAATCTGGAAAAAGTTTGCAGGTTGATAAGCGAACGTTCTGCTGTGTCGTCGGCGGAAGTCAAAAGTGTATTGGATTCATTTGCCTGGGTGGTCGAACTGGCCCTGGAGGACGGCTGCCATATCGAGTTGGATGATCTGGGGTATTTCTCGCCATCATTGAAAACTACTCCGAATAAAGAAAACGGAAACAAGGGAACGGTTTATGTAGATGGAATTAATTACCGTTGTTCCACTTCTCTACGAAAAAAGTTAAGAAAAATCGATCTGGAGTTTGAAAAAGATAAAAAGAAACTTGATAACTGGGAGACACGAAAAGATAAATTGTTGAAATACATGAAAGATTGGGAAAGTGTGACTCCGCGTGCTTATGCTAAAGAATTTGGTTGTAGCCGTTACCGGGCGGAAATAGATTTGAAGAAGTTCGTGGAGGAAGGCGTACTTGTCAAGGTAGGCTATCGGAATAAGGTGATGTATTTGCTGGCGGCGGATAAGCAGAAAGAATAGTATGTATAAACAGCGCATAACAAACAATCGGATACAGGACTTGAAGCCGGATGAGATTTTTGTATTTGGTAGTAATTTGGCAGGGGCTCATGGTGGAGGTGCCACTCTCCTGGCTTATCGTAAATGGGGAGCCGTATGGGGACAAGGTGCCGGTTTACAGGGACAAACGTATGCTATACCAACGATGCATGGCGGTGTGGATAAAATCGATCCTTATGTAAAGGATTTTATCTGTTTTGCAAAACAACATCCGGAAATGACTTTTCTGGTAACAGAAATCGGTTGTGGAATTGCTGGCTTTCTTCCGGAAGAAATCGCTCCTTTGTTTAATGAGGCTATTTTGGTCGGGAACATTTATCTTCCGGAAAGGTTTTGGATGGTTTTGATGAGTTAGTAGATTGATTAACATAGTAAAAACAAATAATATACCATTGGTTGTGCTCGTTTTCCGAATTGTGGCTATCTGTATTGGAGGTATTAACTGCATATGAAGTATTTGTTTGTTATAGGTAAGTATTATATGCTTTTTGCTCAATAAAAAAGCATATAATAAAAAAATAGCTATATTTGGCAGTTGAAGTTAACCAGGTGCAGGTAGACACAGGTTAGTCTATTAATGCTTTTATGAATGTAGCTGAAGAAGATATTATAAAAAAATTAGTTCAGGGAGATCGAGAGAGTTTTGACTATATTTATACTTGTTATGTGAATAATTTGTATGCTTATGGGAAAGGGTTCGGTCTTTCGGACGATGAATTGTATGATGTTCTTCATGACCTTTTCCTGTCATTGTTATCTAATACGAAAATTTTTGAAGGTGTTAGAAATATAAAATCTTTTTTGTTTACTTGTTTTAAGAACAGACTTTTGAATGTCTTAAAAATCCCCTATGAATATAGTGACATAGAACAGTGTGAACATTTATTTGTTGTTGAAGTCGATTTGCTGGATGAACTGATAGACCGTGAACAAGCTGCTATGAGAGTACAGATAGTAAAATCTCTGCTGAATACTTTAACGGACCGGCAACGCGAAGCCATCTATTTAAGGTATATGCAAAAACTTTCCTATGATGAGATTGCAGATATGTTAGGTCTGACCCAGAAAGGTGCACGAAAGTTGGTGGCGAGGGGAATTGAACATATGCGTGAGGAGGCAACCTCATCTGTTATTCTGTTATTTTTGGTAATCTTTCCTCCTGATTGGATATAAAAAATTATTTTTTTTAATTATTTGAATTTTTGTGGGGGCAAAAAATGAATGAGGTTGTCTTAATAGTAACAACACTTGTTTTCTTATATGAAAAAGAAAGTAAATAATGATTTTTGGCAAGATGAGCGCTTTGTCCGTAACAGACTGTTGTCGGATGAAGAATCTACTGCATATTGGGAAACCTATTTGAAGGAATATCCTGATAATCAGGAGCTTTATGAGGAAGCGTGCCATGATTTTGAAAAAATACAATTGAACAATTATTCTTTATCGGAGGAAAAGCAAAAGGAATTATTGGACAAGGTTTATAGAAGCCATAATGCACAAAAGAAAAAACAAAAACAACATAACCTTTATTTATATGGGGCACTGGTTGCAGCCTGCCTGATCGGAGTTTTGTTTTTGATTCCGGTTTATATGAGTCATAATTCATCTGTCGGTCAAGATAGTTTGACTGTTCTCCCAGTAAGCGATACTGTTCATACGGAAGTTACTTTAATCACAGATCGAGCAGAAACAATTGAGATTGAAGATAATGCTATTATTGCCTACGATTCTACTGTTTATGTACAGAATGCCAAAGGGCAGAAAAATTATTTATCAGAATCGAAGGTGGACCCGAAGGAAAAAATGGTTTACAATACCTTAGTCGTTCCCCGTGGAAAACGTTCCTCATTGCAATTGCCGGACGGATCGAAAGTATGGGTCAATGCCGGATCTGTTTTACGTTTCCCTTCAACGTTTGCTTCTGAAAAGCGAATGATTCAAGTGCAGGGTGAAATTTATATAGAGGTGGTCAGAGACGAGTCGAAACCTTTTTATGTGCAAACTCCTAAATTTACAGTCAATGTGCTAGGGACGAGTTTTAATGTCTCTGCTTATTCTGATGAAGAACTTCAGTCTGTCGTTTTGGTTAAAGGGCAGGTCGCTGTAAAAACAGAGATGAATGAAGAAATAAAATTAATTCCTAATCAGAAACTAGAGATGAACGATCACAAGAATAAAGTCGTACCAGTCGATGTGTACGACTACACTTCATGGAAAGATGGAATTCTTCAGTTTAAGGGAGAAACTGTTGCCGAAGTATTGAAACGGTTGAGCCGTTATTATAATGTAGAGATAAAGTGTGATCCATCAGTGGCCGGCAGGCGATGTGGTGGTGAGTTGATTCTTTTTGATGATGTAAATCAGGTGATGAAGTCTCTTTCTTTGTTATATGAATTTACTTATCGGTTTGAATCGGAGACTATTATAATTGAATAATAACTAAAAATGAAAAGCCTATGTAAAATGTAAAGAGAGTCATTGTTAATCAGTAAAGAATAAGCCCGGATAACGGCAATTATCCAGGCTTGATTGAATTTAAATTTTCCAGTAGTAAATTGAAAAACCTAAAATGTATACAAATGTATGAAAAAAGTAAGTCGTAACAATACAAATCGGTTACGTTCTCTTCTTAAAATGTTTGAAAGTGTGGGATTTATTGTAGTTCTATTATTAGGAGCTACTAATATTCATGCTCACACGGATCATGTTTTCGTATCGATAGAACAACTAGTTAAAGCTAGAAAAACAACCATGTTGGATGTCTTTAAAACGATAAAGGAAAAGACCGGGTATATATTCTTTTATTCGGAAGACATAAAAGCTGAGTTAGAGAAAGAAGTTACTCTAAAGACTACCTCCGGTTCCATAGAGGATATTTTAAAGCCTCTTTTTGTAAATTCTAATCTGACTTTTGAAATTAACGAAAAGCAGGTTATTATTAAACAGAAAATGGATAGATCCGTAACTCCTTCCATACAACAACAACCGATTGAATTGACGGGTGTTGTGGTGGATGAGACAGGAGTACCTGTTATCGGAGCCAATGTGTTGGTTAAAGGAACGACAATGGGTATAATAACGGATGTCGATGGTAAATTTATATTGAAAGTGCCTGCTAACAGTACGTTGGTTGTTTCTTTTATCGGATATAAAACGGTAGAGATAAAACCGGGTAAAAGGAATCATGTCTCTGTAGAACTGGTAGAGGATACGGAACATCTGGAAGAGGTAGTGATCGTTGGATACGGAGTCCAAGAAAAAGAAAGTGTTGTGGGTGCGATCACACAGGTTGGAAATAAGAGTTTGGTGCAATCTGGAGTGTCTGATGTGACTGCAGCAATTGCCGGTAAACTATCCGGTGTATTAACTATGCAGCAATCTGGTCAACCGGGACAGACAACGAATGATATTATTATTCGTGGTGTTTCCAGTTGGAACAGCTCTAAACCTTTGGTTATGGTGGACGGAGTGGAACGTGATTTTGCAGATCTCGACCCGAATGAAATCAATACGATTTCTGTTTTGAAAGATGCATCGGCGACAGCCGTTTTCGGTGCAAAAGGGGCTAATGGAGTTATTTTGGTAACAACTAAGCGCGGCGTGGAATCTAAACCCAAGTTGGATTTTTCTGCCTCTTACGGCATTGAACTTCCAACCCGTATCCCTAAACATATCGATTCTTATACGACAATGAGTATGTATAATGTCGGATTGATGAATGCCGGGACTTTTCAGAGCCTAACCCCTCAGAATGTACTTGATGAGTACCGGAATCCTTCTACCCCTTTGAATTCAATCCGCTATCCGGATGTCGATTGGTTTGATGTACTGGCCCGTGATTTTGCGCCGGTAACGAATGCCAATTTTAATATACGCGGCGGTACGAATTTTGTGAAATACTTCGCTTCTTTAGGATATTATCATCAGGGTTCATTCTTTAATTCTTTGAATGAAGGTTATTGCGATACGAGATATAAGTATGATCGTTTTAATTTTCGTGGAAACCTGGATTTTGATTTGACAAAGTCGACTGTTCTATCCTTTAATATCGGAGGAGATATCAGTATACAGAATACGCCGGGTGAAGATCCTTGGAGGCCGGTTTATCAGGCTAGTACAACATTATATCCAGCTTATTATCCGGCATGGGTTTTGGAGCAGGTTCCGGATCTGGATTATCCGGATGCGTCCGGAGATCGCCTGGCGGCAGCACAGAATGATGCAAGAGGAAATCCTTATTCCGCTCTTCACCAGGGGAAATTTAATGAATATACATCTTCTAAATTATTTACCGATCTTATTCTTAAACAGAATTTGGATATGGTAACGAAAGGACTGTCCGTCCAGGCAAAAGTGTCATTAAGTACGTATTATAAAAATAAATCTCTGACAGCTGATTGGTCGGTTCCTCAATATACGCTTAATTTTGATAAAATAGGGACAGGAATGAATCCTTGGTTCAGGGAAGGTGAGGGAAACGAAAGTTGGACGCAGCCTCCGTTGGATATTAATGTGGGCGGATTGGAAAATGGCTATTACAGTAATTTGTATTATGAGTTTTCATTGGATTATAAACGTTCATTTGGAAAACATAATGTAACGGCACTGGCATTAATGAGCCGTCATCAGAAAAATTCAGGAACAGATTTTGCCTACTATAACGAGAGTTGGGTAGGTCGTGCTACTTATAATTTTGATAAAAGATATTTATTGGAGGTCAATATTGGGTACACTGGTTCCGAACGGTTTGCCCCTTCTAATCGTTTTGGTTTTTTCCCTTCCGGTGCTGTCGGTTGGGTTGTTTCGGAAGAAAAGTTCTTTAAAGATAATATCTCCTGGATGAACAAATTGAAATTCCGTTATTCTGATGGAAAAGTAGGTAGTGATTCCGCTAGTGAACGATGGCTTTACATTGGCGAATATAGTGCTAACGGAAACTATATTTACGAGGATAAAGTACCAAATATATATGCTCAGTGGGAAGAGGCCAGAAAAAGAGACTTGGGTATTGAAATGGCTTTTTTAGATAATATGATAACTGTAGGAGTTGATTTTTTCGATGAAAAAAGAACACACATGCTGTTAAATCCTCAAAGTAATACTATGTTGATTGGTAATAACGGGTTTAAACAATTAAACAAAGGTTCCATGAAAAAGCATGGTCTGGAAGTTGAACTGGGATTTAACAAAACAACTTCGTATGGATTGAGTTATAATTTGAAGGGAATTTTCGGTTTCAATGAAAACCGGATTGTAGATAAAGATGATTTACCCTATGCCCCGGAATATAAAAAAGCGGCTGGAAAACCTTATGGAGCTCAGCTTGATGGGGCTTTATTAACGGGGTCCGGATATTATACGTCAGTGGATGATATTCATAATAATCCGGCTCCAACAACTATAGGCAATATAAATGTAGGTGATTATAAATTTTTGGATTATACGGCTGACGGAAAAATAGATACTTATGATAAGTATGCAATCGACGGAACTCTTTATCCGCCGATAACTTTTTCTTTATCCGGAGGATTTTCCTATAAAAATTTTGATTTTAGTATTTTGTTTCAGGGAAATTCCGGTAAATATGTTGAGTATAATGAAGCATTTGAGGCAGAGTTCACCAGTGGTTCTCTTCGGGTTCATGAGTCTCAATTGGATTATTGGACGCCGATTAATCCTAATGCAAATCACTCGACTTTGCATTATGTGGGACAGGGAAATCCCCCTATGTTATCTTGGGGAGGAGGAGATGCTTATGCCGGATATGGTATAATGATTAAAGATCGTTTCTGGAGAAAAGCAGACTATATTCGGTTGAAAGAGATTTATCTGGGTTATAACATAAAACCGAAATACTTGAAGAAGTGGGTTGGTATTTCTGCCGTTACAGTATATGCTTCGGGGAATAACCTTTTTACGATTACGAGTTTGTTAGAAGGTGATCCGGAAAGAAAAGATTTCGCTCGCGGATTCTATCCTCAGATGAGTACTTATAAAGTTGGTTTGAAAGTCGCTTTTTAAAACTTAAATCAATATGAAGAAATGTATATTATTATTTATTGCAATAATTGGTTTGTCAACACAATTTTCTTGTACGGATTATTTGGATAAAGCCCGGAGTCTGGTTTGTCAGAAGAAGATGTGTTTACTAAACATGTGAATTTTAAGAAATTCTTTTATACCGTTTATGGGGGTAAAGAGAACAAGAATATTACATGTGCTCATGCATTGAGTATGGCGAATTGGGATCAACGTTATGGGCTGGAGGCATTAACAGAACTGGCTGATAATGGACGTTTACTAGGTGGTCAAAGGATAAAAGGCGGAGTGATGGGAACAGATATCAATTTTTTTACCTATCAAACTTCGGCAACCAGAAGACCTATCCTTGATGCTATGTTTAAAGTAATACGGGTCTCGAATATCGCATTGGAAAAAGTTGATCAGATCAAAGATGCTACTCAGGAAGATATTGAAGATTTGAGAGGACAAGCTTATTTCATACGAGGATATGCACATTTTGTATTAAATCGTTATTGGGGTCCGATGCCGTATCTGAATCAGTCGATCGGTGCTTATGATGAATGGGATATTCCGCGTCTTTCCAAAAATGAAAGTTTGAGGTGCGTTGCATTGGATATGGATTCAGCTTTTGTCGCTTTCGAGAAAGCTGGAAAAATACGCCGTGATCCGGGACCAGGAGAACCAGGACATTTGAATGACCCGGATTTGGAGAAACCCAATGGCGTAGCTGCTAAGGCTATGAAAGCCAGAGCGCTATTGTATGCGGCAAGTCCGTTGAATAATGCGAATGGTTCGAAAGATTGGGAAGATGCAGCTGTTGCCAGTTGGGAGGCGATCCAATTGGCACAAAAATATCAGTATGCTTTGATTGACGGAGACAGGTATACGGATAATATGTACGGTGTAAAATATACAAATGAGCAGATATGGGCCTGGCATGCGGGAAATAAAAATTATGGAAATGCTCCGACTGCATTACAAAATGGAATATTTTCTAATAAGAAAACAATTGTATCCGGCGAAAATCCAACACAGAATTTTGTGGATATGTTCGAAACGCAGTGGGGAGATCCTTTGAATACGGAAGAGGATAGAAAAGAGGCAATCAAATTAGGACATTATAATGAGCAAGATCCTTATGTAAATCGAGATCCTCGTTTTTATCATTGCGTTATCTATAATCAGGCAAATATAATATGGGCGAAAGTGGCAGATGGGGAAGTGAAAAATAAGGCAAATATCTATTATGAGAATGATAATGGAAAATTTAAATATTCTACACTTTTAGATCAGAGTTATGCAGGTGTTAGTCATACAGGGTATTATACCCGGAAATATTTTGGCGATATGAGTGTTCAGAATCAGGTAAATACTTTGACGACAGACCCGTTGATTCGTTTGACTGAATTATATCTTAATTATGCCGAGGCAACAAATGAAGCTTATGGTCCGTCCGGAAAAGCCCCCGGGGCTTCTATGTCTGCCATAGATGCTATCAACCTGATTAGAGAACGTGTTGATATGGTTCCGGTGAAATCAATTTATACGAAGGATACGGAAACGTTCAGAAAGCATATTAAAAATGAGCGTACAATCGAATTATATGGTGAGGGTCATCATTATTTTGATATCCGACGCTGGAAGGATGCTCCGGTAATCATGTCGACAAAATTATATGGAATGGATATTGAGAAAGTGGAGAAAAGCGCTGAATATCCTACCGGATTTAAATATACACGGCAGCCGTTGGAAGAAGGACGTCAGGTCAGATGGCATGATGCTATGTATTATTTCCCGTTCCACTCAGATGATTATTATAAATTGAAAAACTTTGATACCAGTTTGAATCCAATTTGGTGATAAGAACCATAAAAAAAGAAGAAATATATGAATCTATATAAACGACTATATGTCATAACAAGATGCGTAGGTTTGATTTTACTTTTTCTGGCCGGCTATGGTAATCTGTCTGCGCAGGAAAAAGAAAAATCGAAAGTGTTAGAACTCACCATACGAGTTGTGGATGAGACTGATGAGGCTGTTTCTGATGCGAAAATAGTAGTTGGTGAAGGTTTTACCCATGGGGTAACAGACCAAAACGGTGAATATAAACTGAAAGCGAAACCAACCGATTTTATCACTGTTTCTAAACCGGGATTTGAAAAAGTAGTTACTTCAATGCCTCTGTTGAATAACGACCCTTCGGTTGTATTGAAACATTCCTTACTCTATCGTTCGGAAGATGATCGTATTCAGTTGCCGTACACCTATAACTTTAAAAGGAATACGACGGGCGATTATATTGTTATTACAGGCAAGGAACTGGAAAAATATCCTTCCAATGATCTCCGTAATGCGTTGGTTGGACTGATTCCCGGCTTAATGATAACGGAAGGGGAAGGATCGACCGGTACGAGTGCGGAAGAAACACGCGGCCAGTTCGGGGTAAAGACGAAAGTTTCTGCTAATATGCGTGGTTTCAGTCCGATTTATGTCATAGACGATATGCAGATCGATATTACGGAAATGCAGCTGGATCCTTCAGAAATAGAAACGGTTACATTTGTTAAAGATGTGGTTGGTAAAGCAATGTACGGACCGCGGGCGGCAAATGGAATTATTTTTATCAAGACAAAAAAAGGACAGGCTAATGACCGGATATTGAATGTGAATGTAGAAGGCGGGGTCAGCACGGTAGATCGTTTCCCGAAATGGGCGACAGCCGGAGAATATGCCCGCTTGAATAATCAGGCACGTATCAACGATGGTTTGTCTCCTTTGTATGATGACGTGGCACTTGCCGGTTATGATAGAAATGATCCGTATGATAAAATGTATCCGGCTGTTAACTATCAGGATATGATGTTTAATGATCTGAAATCTTATCAGCGGGCTAATGTGTCTTCTTCGGGTGGCAATAACTTTATTAAGTATTATGCTTATCTGGGATATTCGGGTGAAGGTGATAATTTCAAGATTGGAAATAATGCGGATTATAACCGGTTGAATGCTCGGGCTAATCTGGATATGAATGTGAATGATTTTATTAATGTGGAATTCGGCTTTTTCGGAGGACTGACAATTCGCCGCTCTCCCAACTATGGATATGATAAAGATTATGGGAAGGATAATAGTGATGATGCGGAACTGGATATTTTTGAATTTAATTCGGCTATAGAAGATGCGACGACAATTGCTCCCAATGCATTTCCTGTATATGCGGCTTTTGATGAAGAATCGGGTTTGCCTTGGTATGGAGTAAGTTCCACTTTTAAAAGAAATCCGATTGGTCATTTGGTAGATAATGGTTACTATAATGAAACGGGGCGTTTGGGCGCTGCTAATGTAGCTTTGAACTATGATATGAATCATTTGGTTAAGGGGCTGAAATCCAGAACGTATGTTGGGTTTAATGCTTATAACCTGACCCGTATCGGAAAGGCGGAACAGTTTGCAGCTTATATTGCCACCCCGAATGCTGATAAAACAGATGTAACTTTGGAAAAAGTGTGGGATTTGACGGAAATGTCCGGACAGGCAAAATTGCATGATTATTATTTCCAACAGTTTTCCGGCTATCAGACATTTTCTTATGACCGACTATTTAATGATGTACATGGAATCAACACTGCATTGACTTATCATATTTCCAAATTGACGCGTAACCAGGTAGAGAATCCTTTATGCCAACAAAATGTGAACTGGACGGGTAGTTATACCTATGATAATAAGTATACGCTGCAAGCGGCTGTGACTTTTGCCGGAACACAGAGCCTGATTAGTTCATATCAATATCAGTTCTTCCCTTCTGTCGGTGCCAGCTGGATCATCTCGGATGAACAGTTTATGAAAAACTTAAAATTTATTGATTTTCTTAAATTGAGGGCAGAATATGGAGAACTCGGCTATCAGGCGTTGACTCCGACGCTTTTCATGTATGAAGATAAATGGGGGGTAGACAATAAAGGTACTGCATTTGGACCTCATACGAATAATCAGTGGTTTGGAAGTAATACGGATAACAATATTTACCGTTCGACCTATAACAAACTGGGTAATCCTGATTTGAATTGGGAAACACGTAAAGAGTTTAGTGTCGGTTTGGATGCTCTTATGTTGGATCGTAAATTGTCTGTCAGTGTTAGTTATTATAATACTCTTCGTACTAATGAATGGGTGAAACCGACTAACCGGTATCCGTTGGCTATCGGTTTGCTGGCAACACCTTATGTGAATTTTAATAAAACGCGTTATTACGGAGCGGAACTCTCTGCAAAATATACAGATAAAATAGGTGATTTCCGGTATTCAATCGGTGCGATGGCTACTTTACCGAGAACTGAGCGCATCCAATTCGATCAACCTGATTATCGTAATGAATACCAAAGTCGTATCGGAAAACCGACAGATGCTTATTTTGGATTGGTTCATCAGGGACGGTTTAGTTCGGATGAAGAAGCAAATAAAATACCTCAACTGTTCGATGAAAAATTGAAAGCTGGAGATTTTAAATATGCAGATTTGAATAATGACGGAGTTGTGGATGGTAATGATATGAAACAGATAGGGAATACATCTCCTCGTTTGTTTTATGCATTGAATATTAATCTGGCTTATAAAAATATCGAGTTAACGATTATCGGAGACGGTCGTTCTGGTTTTGATATTCCCTTGACCAGCAAATATTTCCATAACGGTTGGGGTGATAATAATTATTCAAAATATTTAGTGGAGAATGTAGGTACTGATAAGTTACCTCGGCAGACATATTATAAAGTGGAAAACAATTATCAGGCATCTACATTTTGGTTGAAAAAAGGTGATTATTTTAAAATTCAGAATATTGAAATTGCTTATAATCTACCTTTGGCAGCCTCCGCTTTCATGGGTATCCGTAAGGCTCGTATCTTTGTTCGCGGTGCTAATCTGGCAACAATTTCCGGAATAAAAGATATTGATCCTGAATCTGCAACCTCGGGGATAGATCGTTATCCGCTGAATAGAACGTTTACGGGCGGAGTCAAATTAACTTTCTAAAATTAAGAGTAAGATGAAAAATATAGTAAAAACAAGTCTTTTTGCAGTAGTAGTTATGATGAGCACATCCTGTGCGGATTTTCTGGATCCTTATCCTTACGGCAGATTATCGGAAGAAGATTTTTGGGAGCGCCAGGATGCTGTACAAGGATTAGTTGGACAGTGCTATGACTATATGCAGCGTAATTATAACCATAATAATGGCTTTTTTCTAGATGGGGCGACCGATGATGCGGTAGTAACGAGCTCTACACATGCGATGGCAAAGTTGGCTACCGGAGCTTTAACTCCGTCAAAGGATCCTTTTGAGGCTTATTGGATAGAGGATTATAAAGGAATCGCTTTAGTCAACAAATTCTTGAAAGATCAACATGGGTTTAATACTCGTTTTATGGTAGATGCCCATTTTAACGATTTGGTACGTTATCGTTTACAGGGAGAAGCTTTTGCGTTGCGTGCCTGGTTCCAGTGGGATTTACTTCGGCGTTATGGTGGTATCGGTATAAAGAGTGGCGAGTTGCTGGGGTTCCCTATTATTACCGAACCGGTAAATGTTTTTGAGGACAATATGAACCTTGCACGAGATACGTATGCCGCGTGCGTAAAACAAATAGAGAGTGATTGCGATTCCGCATACGCTTATTTGCCGATCGCGCATCGCGATTTTTTAGTGGAAAATGCGGGCGATCTGGTTTATGCCGGTTCTCGTTATTGGGGCCGTTTAGACGGTATCACAATGACTGCCCTCAAATCGCAAATGTATCTTACATATGCCAGTCCGCTGTTTAATCCGGAGAATGATATGACACGTTGGGAGAAGGCTGCTATATATGCCAAACAGGTGATCGACTTTAAACTAAATGTGGATAATGTAAAAAACGGATTTAATCCGGTAAATAGAGTTGATTGGACTGATCCGAATTTTCCGGGTATAGTTTATGGTTCTCGCTATGATAATAATAATGATGCAATGGAACGTGCTTTGTATCCGGGTGGTTTCCAGGGAAATGGTGCGCTAGGGGCTACTCAGGACCTGGTGGATGCTTTTCCAATGAAGAACGGTTATCCGAAAGATCATCCGGAAGGAGCAAAACTATATGACCCGAAAAATCCGTATGCCAATCGCGATCCTCGTTTTTACAGTGTGATTTTTTATAATAATTCGAAAGCCAACAGAGATAATAATGAGACAAAGCCTATGTATACTTTTGAATGTTGGGAAAATCAAGATGCATTGGGAAAAGATGCCGCAGGAAATAAAGCGACCAGCCGTACGAACTATCATATAAAGAAATATATTTATATGGGACTAAACTGGAGTGATGCGACTGTAAAGAAGATGCCGCATTCCCGTTTCTATATTCGTTGGGCCCATATGGTTCTGAACTTCGCAGAAGCAGCTAATGAAATTGGAGGACCTAATCATACGATTGACGGATTGTCGGCAAAGGAGGCCATGAAATATTTGCGTACCAGAAAAACTTATGATGGGAAAGAACTTTATACGGACGATGATCCTTATCTGGATGAGGTCGCTACAATGGGAAAAGATCAGTTCAGAAAGTTTATACAGAATGAACGGCGTCTGGAAACTTGTTTCGAGGGTATGCGTTTTTATGATCTTAGGAGATGGTCGAAAGATGGGAGCATTGAAATGTTGAATCAACCTGTCTATAAAGCAAAAATTTTGAAGAATGCGGAGAATACTTTTGATTATGATAAGGATGTTGTAGAAAATAGAATTTATACATCACCTTATCTTCCGTTACCCTATGATGATATCTTGAGAATGGATAAATTGGAACAGAATAAAGGCTGGGATAACTGGCAGTAAAATGAATTTAATAAAAACATAGAAGCATGAAAAAGATAGGAGTTTTTATATTATTGGCTGCGGCTTTGACTTCTTGCTATGACGAATATGTGAAAGATTATGATTATGATGGGGTTTATTTTCCTTATCAGGAGAATGTCAGGACTTTTGTCGTTGGTGAGGGGTTGAAGATCGATGTAGGGGCTGTATTGGCCGGGGTTTTGGAAAATAATAAGGACCGTGTTGTTCGTTATCAGATAAAGAATGATCTGGTGACACCGGATGCTTTGGCCCGGATGAAAAGCGGACAGAATTATATAAAGAATTCTGTCGTGGGTGTAAATGAACTGTTGCCTATGCCAGCAGATTATTATTCATTAAGTAATTCGGAAGAGATGTTGATTCGTAAAGGTTCACATGGCGGAACCGTTACTGTCTATGCGGATTCTGCTAAATTTCTTTCTGATCCGAAGACATTGAAAGCAGCTTATGCATTACCTTTTTATATAGAGTCGGCTGATGCGGATTCTATCATAGAGCCCATGCGGTATGCTGTGATCGGATTGAAATATGAAAATATGCTTTTCGGTAATTATTGGCATGGAGGAGTTCGGGTTGTAAAGGATGCGGCTGGTAATACGTTGAATACGGTTGCTTACTATACCCAGATACCACAGCCGGAATCTAAAGTCTGGACTTTATCTACAGTCGCTCCTTTCGAACTGGAGACAAACGGTCTGGCAGATGATGCGGATAAAGGTTCTATGAAGTTGACTTTAAATTCGGACGGGACTATTACGGTGGGAAAATCTTCTTCCTCTGATATAAATGTATTGCCGGACGGAGAATCCCGTTTTAATCAGGCCAAACTGCTTCAGGATAGAAAAATATTCCTTAAGTATAAATACGATAATGGAGATGGTACTATCTCTTATGTAACGGATACATTAACTTTCAGAAACCGTGTAAGAGATGGGGTGAATGAATGGCAGGATGAAAATCCTGGAAACTATGAGTGACTTTTTTAATTTGTGTTTTATAATATCTAATATCAAAAAACTATATGATTACAAGAAATGTACGAAAAGTTTGGAATACGGCTTTTCTGGCGTGTTGTTTATTTGCAGGAGGTATGAATGCCCAACAATATAAATGGGACACGCCTCCTTATGCTGAAGATTATGCCTTTATCACAAACGATGGTGCCTGGTGTTGGTTTTCGGATCCCCGTGCGATTTATGTCAATGATAAGATGATTGGCGGTTTTGTAGATAAAGAGGGAAGTATCTGGGCTTTTAGTTATGATCCTGCAACTCAGGAAAGACAGCAGTATAAACTGAAAGATAAGTTTGATTACGATGACCATGCGAATCCATCGGTGATGGCGCTTCCGGACAATCGAATTGCCATTTTCTTCTCTGCTCACGGCGGAACCAAGAATTCTCCCATTTATTATGCGATATCGAAAAATCCGGCCGATATATTATCGTGGAATGAATTACAACAAGTCGATCCTGATATGCCCGGAAAATTAGGTGTTTGTTATTCCAATCCGGCAATGCTTTCTTCAGAAAATAACCGGACGTATCTTTTTTTCAGAGGACGTAATTTTAAACCGACTTTTATAGCGACAGAAGATTTTAAAACCTGGAGTGATCCGGTAACGATTGTTGTTAATGATACGATCTTTGGAGAGAGTGGCCGTCCTTATATGAAAGTTACGACTAATCATAAAGATAAAATTTTCTTTGCTTTTACAGATGCCCATCCTCGTGATAGAGCAACGAATTCGATTTATTTTATGATGTATGAAAAAGGGAAACTGACCAAGGCAAACGGAGAAATTATTTCGGATAGCTTTGATAAGCCTGTGATGCCAAGTCAGACCGATAAAGTCTACGATGCAACAAAAACATTCGATAAGGCCTGGATTTGGGATGTGGCTTTCGATCAGGAAGAGAATCCGGTTCTGGTCTATGCCCGTTTTTCTCATGCCAGAAGTACTCATTCTTATTGGTATGCCCGTTGGAATGGGAAAGAATGGGAGAATCATAAAATAACGGATGCCGCTCAGTGTTTTATGCGTAATGATTATAATAATAAAAACTATATGGAAACCGAAGAAAATTATTCGGGAGGAGTTTATCTGGACCATCAGAATCCTTCGGTTGTTTATACCTCGCGGCCCATTAATAATGTATTTGAAATAGAGAAATGGACATTTGTTGGAGGAAAGGATAAATGGAAGACAGAGGCGGTAACCCGGGATTCGGAACGTGACAATATTCGTCCTTTTGTTGTTCGTAATTATTCCGGTGATCAACCGAATCTCTTATGGGCTTATAATTATAAATATCCAGGCTTTAAGTCTTATGAAAGTGCTATTCGCGTGAATCAAAAGGCGAAAGGATTCGATAGCGGCCTGAATAAAGAAGCGATTAAAACAGTTGCCGCAAAGGTTGCGGATTGGCAGCTTCGTGATTATAAAACAGCGCCGTTTAGTAGTGGTGTCGCCCGTGGCTGGAGGAATGGAGTTCTATATAACGGAATGTTCGACTGGGCGGAATTGAGTGGTGATAATAAATATTTTAAGTATTTGGAGAATATCTTCAATAAAGAATATTGGCAGGTCGGTAACCGTATGTATAATGCGGATGATATTTGTGTGGCTCAGGCGTATTTGGATATGTATGTGAAGTACAAGAAGGACAATATGCTTATTCCTACATTGGCTCGTGCGGAATGGGTACTCGAATATCAGCCACAAGGAAATATAGATATATCGAAAGGAAAAAGTGATCGTTGGTGGTGGTGTGACGCTTTGTATATGGCGCCGGCAGTTTATTCCCGTTTGTATGCAATTACCGGTAATAAGACGTTTATGAAGTTTGCAGATAAGGAGTTCAAAGCGACTTACGAACATTTATATGATAAAGAAGAGAGGTTATTTTTCCGTGATGGGAATTATCTTGATAAACGTGAGGCAAACGGAAAGAAGGTTTTCTGGGGGCGTGGTAACGGTTGGGTGATGGGTGGCCTGGCTGAAATATTGAAAACATTACCGGCTGGGGATAAAAAATATCGTCCGTATTATCTTCAACTATTCCGTGAAATGAGTGACCGGGTAGCTGAGTTGCAATGTGAAGATGGTTTTTGGCGGACTAGTATGCTGGATATAGAAACATATCCTGATCCGGAAACGAGTAGTACGGGATTGTTTGTTTATGCACTGGCTTACGGTATAAATCAGGGATATCTGCCGAAAGATAAATTTTTACCGGTGGTAACAAAAGGTTGGGAAGCGCTAGTCGCTTCAGTAGATACAGAGGGAAAAGTCTGTTGGGTACAACCGGTAGGACAAGCTCCGAAGAGAATCGAAAAAAGAATGACGCAGGTGTATGGGACCGGAGGTTTTCTGATGGCTGCTTGTGAAATGTACAAATTGACAGAATGATAGCTACTTGTTTAGAAGTAGCTGTTACATGATTAGTAGTATGATTGTAAACCTCGAAAGTTTTTATTTACTTTCGAGGTTTATTTGGTTTATAAATAATGACTTTTGCATATTCGATGTTTTTATTTACTTTTGTTTATAGTAAGGAGTTTGTTTTGAGATATCGGATATATTGATGGATTTTGAGAATTTTTACATAACATGGTATTCGCGTGTCAAATATTTTGCACGCGACTATGTCCTTTCTGATGAGGAGGCTGAAAATATCGCACAGGATGTTTTTCTGGAGTTCTATCAAAAGAGAGAGGAACTGGGTTTCCATATAAACCTGGTTGCCTATTTATTTACCTCTGTGAAAAATAAATGTATCGATTATTTACGGCGGAGATTGATGGAACAGGAAGCTGCTGTTAAAATGCAGGAGGAGTTCGATCTGTCTTTCCGTATGAAATTTGATTCATTGGAGGCATTCAATATAGAAGGCCTTTCTGAAGACAATATAAAAGACATCATAGAGAAAGCACTTGATACGTTACCCGAACGGTGCCGGGAAATTTTTGTAATGAGTAAAATAGAAGGGAAAAAGCAGAAAGAAATAGCAGAAGAATTGAATGTCTCTGTGAAAACCATTGAAAGCCAAATGACTATAGCCTATAAGAAGTTGAGGGAGGAACTGAAAAACCACTTACCGCTACTCTTGTTCCTTTTATCTTCCTGGGAAAATTGAGATAAACAGAAAAAAATTGATTTTGTTTAGGGGGATTATTTTTCCTGTTCGTTTACTATATAAAGAATCGTACACGATGGATGAAAGAATAATAAAATATTGTCAGGGAAATTTATCAAAAGAAGAACAGGATCAGCTTCTGAAAGAAGCCTACAAAGACCCAGTGCTGAAATCCCGGATAATAGATTATCAACATTTACATAGCTTGCTCGAATTGACTCCCGAACGGATGGACAAGGAGCAGGGCCGGATAAATTATGCCTGTTTCAGAAAGCTGGTTAATGTTCAAAAACGAAAAGTAATGCTGATCTCTTTCAGTCGGTATGCTGCGATCATTGTAATTGCTTTTGTTTCTGCATGGATGCTGGCCTCTTACTATTTTTCGGGGAATCTGGCAGAACAGAAAGAATTGATCGCTTTTCAGCAGGAACTGCTTGTCCCTGCCGGACAGCGTGCGGAACTGACGTTGCCTGACGGAACGAAAGTGTGGCTGAATGCCGGTTCGAAATTATCTTATCCTTCTTTTTTTGAAAAGGAACGAAAGGTTTTTTTATCGGGGGAAGGCTTTTTCAATGTGGCTAAAAACGAAAAAGTACCTTTTATTGTTTCTACCGGAACGATCGATGTAAAGGCTTTGGGTACTCAGTTCAATGTGTTCTGTTATCCGGGGAGTGATTATACCGGTGTTTATCTTCAGCAAGGGTCTGTAAAAGCTTATTTCCCGTCTTTAGAGTCGGAAGGAGTTGTACTTTCTCCGGAACAGTATCTGGTTCAGAAAGGGAAACGGCTGAAACTGTCGACGAAGGATCCGGATGAATTGTTGTGGCGCCAAGGTATTTATACATTTAAAAGGCAAAAGTTAGGAAGCATCATAAAGAAACTCGAGTTATATTATGATGTAAAAATAATTGTGAAAGACCCGGAAATATTAAATTATGAATATGTCGGAAAGTTCCGTCAAAGGGATGGCGTGCTGGAAATACTCCGGTTGATCCAGCGGATACATAAATTTAATATTAAAAAAGATGATGAGTTGAATCAGATCGTTCTGAGTAAGTAAAAAGAAGTATTAACCTTTAAATGTAATATGTATGAGCCCATGACAAATTAAAAAAATCGGCAGATATTGGCGTATCTACCGATTTAGCGAAAAGCAAACCCATTCGTGATCAAAAAAATAGTATTTACTTAACAAAACAAAGATATGAAAATAAATCCTTTGTTAACGCATAAGTTATGCCCTAAATTAATCAAAAAAGCATTCAGGATTATGAAGATGACCTTTTTATGTATGTTTATTTTCGTTTCACAGTTATTTGCTTTCAACGGTGAGGCACAAAATAAAGTTGTAAACCTTCAGTCTGAAAACTTATCAATAGAAGAACTCTTTAAAGAAATCGAGCAGCAGACTGATTATCTGATTATTTATAGTACGAGTGAAATCAAATCAAACTTTGATATTTCATTGAATAGAAAAAAAGCGAAAGTTGATGAATTATTGAACGAAGCCTTACAAGGGAGGAATTTGAAATACGAACTCTCTGATAACTATATCATCTTGTCGCCTTTAACAAAATCTGAAAAAGATCAACAGACTGGTCGCGTTATTTCCGGAATAGTGAAAGATCGGAAAGGCGAACCGGTAATAGGTGCTAATGTCATGGAAAAGGGAACGACAAATGGTATCATTACAGATTCAGAAGGTCGGTTTACTCTGAAAGTCTCTTCGAATGCAGTATTGACCATATCTTTTATTGGATATCGGGCAATTGAAGTAAAGGTTGGCAACCAACAATCTCTGTCGGTTACTCTTGATGAGGATATGGAGGTATTGGACGAAGTGGTAGTTGTTGGTTACGGTTCACAATTGAAAAAGACGGTAACGGGCGCAATTTCTTCTGTTAAAGCCAAAGAATTGGAAGCTCCGAATGCCGTAAGTGCAGATAATTTGTTACAAGGGAAAGTAGCAGGTTTGAGTATCACACAAAATTCCGCACAACCGGGGTCAGGCATGTCTGTTAATATTCGAGGTGCACTTTCTCCAAATGGTTCTAACAGCCCGTTGTATGTGATCGACGGAGTGATTATCAGTTCCGAATCAAACAAAGCGTCAAAGGTCGGGCCGTCCGGTTTGTTAGGTACGGCTTTGAGAGATGGTTCGGATCGTAGTCCTTTGGCAACATTGAACCCTAACGATATTGCTTCGATCGATGTTTTGAAGGATGCGAGTGCTACGGCCATTTATGGTTCGTCGGCTGCAAACGGCGTGATTTTAATTACGACGAAGAAAGGGCAGAGCGGACGTCCGAAAGTGACATACAGCGGTTCATTCTCTGTACAAGGCGTAAATAAGTATTTCGACATGCTGAATGCTCAGGATTTCATGAACGTGGCAAATTTGGGTATGAAAGAGCAATGGCTGTATATCAATAAATATTATCCGTATGGTCCGACACCGGCTCCTGCTTCCGGTTGGGCTGTGTTGTATGATGAGAATCAGTTGAAGCAGACCGAGTCGTATGATCATTTTGACGAAATAAGCCGTACCGGCCTGATCCATAATCACAACGTTTCTTTCAATGCTGGTAGCGAGCGGTTTAAGGTCTACGCCTCCTTCAATTACTACGATCATAAGTCGGTTATGAAAACGAACGATCTGGAACGTTTCAGTGGACGTATCAATGTGGAGGCTGATTTCAGCAAATATTTGAAATTGAATGTGGCAAGTATGTATTCGCTCTTGAGCGCGAACAACCCGTCTTCGGGGCATTGGAGAGCGAATGCCAATGAGGCGAACCAAACGAATGCAGCCTTATATTTTTCTCCGCGCCTTCCGTTGGAGGATGAAAACGGCAACCTGACATTGCCAGAAAATGCGATGACGGCGAATCCGTTGGCCTGGAGCTATATGAGAGACAAGACAACGACCAAACGTTTGATGTTTGCTCCGAATCTGGAAATCAGAATTTTACCGGAATTGAAAGCGAATATGCAGATTTCTGTCGATAAGACAGACGAAAATCGTGATGTATTCTCACCGACTAAATCGATTTTACCTCAACAGACACAGCGTAACTTCGGTGGTTATTCCAACGCATACAATAATAATTATGGTATCGAAGAATATTTGAGCTACGACAAACAGTTCGGACGGGATCACCGTTTGAATGTTGTGCTCGGTACGGGATATTATGTGACATCCGGCAACAATTATTCTGTTACCGTCTTTAATTTCCCGTCAGATGCACTTGAAAACAATTATCTGGAATTGTCGTCTGATGTAGATGAAACGACTTACAACTCGGGGAGATGGGAACGGAACAAATTGTCTTATTTCGGACGTTTCAATTATACGTTCAAAGATCGGTACACGATTGGTGGTACATTACGTAACGATGGTTCTTCCGTATTTGCTGCCAATCACAAATGGGGATGGTTCCCGGGTGTTTCTGCAGCATGGACTGTTTCGGAAGAGAATTTTATGAAACAGCAGAAGGTGGTGGATTTCCTGAAAGTGAGAGCCGGTATCGGTACTTCCGGTAATGAAAGTATTTTGACGGGTGGAAACTATAGCCTGACGACTTATGGCATGGCGACCGGTGCATTCTATTATTACAATGGACTTTTACATAAGGGAATCGTTCAGAAGCAGAAAGGAAACAAAGACTTGAAATGGGAAACGGATGTGACGGTTAATGCCGGGTTGGATTTCGGATTGTTCAATGATCGTTTGAGCGGTAGTTTCGATTATTATGTACGTACGGCGAAGGATTTGCTTGATTTTACATCTTTGCCTGTGACTGATATGGTGGCTACTTTGGCAAAGAACATCGGCTCGACACGAAGTACCGGATTTGAAATCGGCCTGAAAGGGGTGATTATGGAGAAGAAAAACTTCGACTGGACGGCTTATCTGAACATGAGTCACAACCATTCATACTGGGTGGAACGGAATCCGGAAGTAGACATTGCCCCTTGGATTAAGGAGAAGGATGATTTGAGTCCGATTTACGGTTGGAAGACAAACGGTATTTTCCAGTCGCCAGAGGAGGTACAACAATATACTTCCAATGGAAAGGTTCTTCAACCGGATTCTTATGCCGGAAACAAGAAATTTGTCGATATCAACGGTGACGGTGTACTAAATGATGACGATATCGTGAAGCTGGGTAACAATGAGCCTAAGATGCATTTCGGCTTGGGTACGAGTTTCCGGATCAAAAATGTGATGGTCGATCTCGATACCTATGGTGTGTTGGGACGAAAAACGTATGACCAGTGGATACATCGTGGTTTGTGCGACAGCAAGATCAATACGAGTTATCGGTATAAGGAAGTCTGGACTTCGTTTAATACATCGGGTTGGTGGCCGGGTATTGCACCTAATGCGGCAGCAAACAGCAATAAGTCGGGAACCGATGATTTTTCTTTGCAGAACACGCATTATTGGCGCTTTAAGAATATCAAAGTGACTTATTTGTTGCCGAAAGATTGGATGAAAAAGAGCAAGATTGCTTCGAATGCTTCGGTTTATCTGGATTTGCAGAATACATTGTTGTTGACGAATTACGAGGGACTGGATCCGGAAATGGAACAAAACGCGTCTCCGCTCCCCATTCCGTTTACAGTCGTTTTAGGTGTCGATATTACTTTTTAATTTAATTTGAATGAATCATGAAAACGAAAATAATAGCTTTTTTATTGGCTTTGTGCATGACCGCATGGTTTAATTCGTGCGATTTGGATTCCAAGGTTTACTCTTCGTTTTCGGAAACGAACTTTCCGAAAACGGAAGAGGATGCGCGCTCTATGTTGACTGGGTTGTATGCCTATTTTAAATGTAATTCGGGGGCGGTGAATGATAATAGCAATGGTGCTTGGGTTTGGCCGCTCTTCACGACCGGTTATGGCGGATGGATCGGACTATCAGAGATGACGACCGATGAAATCTTTAATATTGAACATCAGGAAATCCACTTCAATTGGGGTAGCGCATTCGATACCTATTCGACTTATGCGGTAAGTCGTAATATTACGCGTGCGACTTATATACTGGATGTTTTCAGCAAACTGACGGATATGGATAAGGACGTGAAGAATGAACTGATGGCCGAGACGAAATGTTTGAGAGCCTGGATGATGTTTTGCTTTTACGATATGTATGGACCGATACCGGTTGTTACCGATCCGGCCAAAATCGACAATATCGTATATGAACCGCGTCCTTCGAAAGAAGAATACTTCAACCAGATGGTCAAGGACCTGACGGAAGCACTTCCGTATTTGTATGACAAGACCAATAATACAGAAAACTGGGGACGAGTGAACAAAGGGGTTGCTGCCATGCTGCTGATGAAGTTATATATGAACGATCACCAGTACGATAAGGCACTCCCGTATGCCGAAAGCCTGACACAGATGGGATATACGCTGTCCGACGATTACAGCAAAGTGTTCAGCGAAGAGCACAATAATGAAAATATATGGTCGGTTCCGAGTGGGCAGCAGATGGGGAACGAATGGTTTTTTTATATGATTCCTCCTTCTTGTGCCGAGGTTTGCGGGATAAAGGTTGCGCCTTACTGGGGGGTGACGTTGATGCCGTGGGAGTTTTACGATACGTATGCGAAAGAAGACAAGCGTTTGGCTGGTATTGCTGACCGCTATATCGGTACGGACGGAACTTTGTATTCGCGTGAAGGCAATCAGGGAGAGCGTTTGCCGTATGGTGCAGTTATCGTCAAGTATCTGTTACCGAAGGAACAGACGCAAGCCGGTAATATACCGTTGGTGGTTTGCCGTTATGCAGATGTCATTTTATCATTGGCAGAGATTGAAAATGAGTTGAACGGACCAACCGATAAGGCTTTGGGATATTTGAAGCAGATTACCGACCGTTCGGGCGTCACGCATACGATTCCGGCAGACATTCGGACAAGCAAGGATAAGTTTAAGGAGTTCCTGTTGGCTGAACGTGGACGTGAACTTTATTTTGAAGGTTGGAGACGTCAGGATATGATCCGTTTCGGCAAATATATTGAATATGGCTTGAGTAAGGGATATCCGGCCAAGGATTATATGACTTTGTTCCCGATTCCGCCGAAGGTCATTATCGAATCAGGAGGTATTGTTAAAAACAATCCCGGATATGAATAAATGTTTGTTGAGGAAAGAAGAATAGATCGTTTGCGATGAAGTGAACATTTATTTTTAGGCAGAAGAACAGAAGATACATCAGAGGCATTTGTTTGTTATTATAATTCTTTTGTTCTTCTGCTATTTTGTTTAAAACTTATTTAGAGGTAACTCCTCCATTATTTAAATACAAAGTTTAATCATCATGATAAAAAAAGCAGGGAATTCCTTTTTTTTATTATTTTTTCTTTTGGGTTTCTCCATACAACTTTGGGGAATGGAAAATATCGGGATAAAAAATGATATTATTTCTGTTATTCGGTTCGGAATCAAAAATGACGGTTCGGTTATTGGTGCAGAACTTAATCGGTTGGTAAAGGATAGTTATGGAAAAACGTTATATTTTCCCGCAGGAACTTATAATTTGTCGGAACCGATCGTATTACCGTTCGATTATACGAAAAATGTAAATATCGTATTTGATAAAAATGCGTTAATCAAAAGTGATTTTAGATTAGATGCTTTGCTGAAAGTCGGTTATTCTGAAATGTCGACACCGGATGTCACTCATCGACGTTTTTCTTATATAGAAGGAGGCATGTTCGATTGTTCTAATGTTGACAACGGTATCATGGTGAATGGCTTAAAACAATTAGTGTCTTTAAAGTATATCAGTTTGTTTAAAGGACGTAAAACCCATATCAGAATTTGTGTCTCAGATGATTTTAAAGGAACTGGAAGTAGCGATACTAAAATTGACAATATCACCATACAAGGAATTTCTTCCAACGAAGAAGTCTATGGTATCTATATTGATCATTCTTGTTGTGACTGTAAAATTTCCAATACGTTTATATATGGTACAAAATATGGTCTCGTTACAAAATCGGCTGGACATATATTGAATAATGTACATATTCTTTCTATGCATACAGGAGGAGGTTTGGATCTTGGTACTGATAATTATCGTCGGACGGAAGGTATACGTGTGGAAAGTGATGGCTTTTTTGTTTTTAATGAGATTTATTATGATACAATCGACAAATCGATAGTCATTGAAGCGGATAAGAATCCTACTTTGATTCTGGATAAAAATATATTTTATTCTTATTTGAAAAATTTCGGAACATCCTTTCTTTATAAAGATTCGTCTTCCATGACACCATTTCAGGTAAAAGTTTCTAATAGTATTATTGAAGTGGCAAATAAAGGGTATAAAATATTCGATATAAACCCCTCTCTTATAAGTGAGGATATTGAAGGCAATTTTTCATTTGTAAATTGTGCGTTAAGAAATTCCCGGTTATTGAACACATTGGATGTTTCTTTGGCACAACGGGTGAGAGGAAGAAGACAAGATGTTGTGTTACCGGGAAATCAATCTGTTATTGCTGGCGAATGGATGCCTGTAGGTGCAATTTTGGCATCTGGGGAGCATAGTTTATTGAGACTCGATCTTTCGAAAGATTGCGCTGTCGAGTTGGATCTTTTTTTCAGGAAAGGGGAAGATCCTCTAATTAAAAGCTATCGTAGGGAAGATTCGGAAACTGTATTTTTCGAAATTGGATATGTGGTTAAGGATTCTTATTGTATATTATTGGTGAAATCTGAAGAAAGTCAAATATCCCCTGTTGTCAGTGACCTGTTAGGGACAGGCTTGTTTATGCCTACTCCTTCTAAGGAAACCCGCTATTCTTTGTCAGATTATGAGATAAAAGAAGAGTCCGAAATTATATCTTTACTCTCTTGCTTCAAAAAAGAAAGAACCTATACGAATCCTTTGAGAACGACAGACAGCACTTACGTGTATGTGGCTGATCCATTTGTTTATAAGGCAGGGAATTTATATTATCTGACCGGTACGAGCACTTTGCCGGAAGGAGAAGGTTTTGTTTGTTACACCTCTTCTGATCTGATCACCTGGGAATATAAAGGACTTTTGTATCGCAAGCCGGAGAATCATATCGGTAGTTTTGGTTTTTGGGCGCCTGAGGTGGAATACTACAAAGGAAAGTTTTATATGACGTATAGTTGTTATGTGAAAGAATATGACCGTATGCTAACCTGTCTGGCTGTCAGCGAAAACCCTGGTGGACCTTTTGTTGATCTCCATACTCCCTGGTTCGATTTGGGATATTCGGCCATTGATGCAGATATATTTGTGGATGATGACGGAACCCCTTATGTTTATTTCAGCAAAAACGGCATGCAGGATACTTTAGCTACGGGTGAACTTTACGGTGCAAAACTGAAAGATGATCTTTCCGGTTTTGTTGGCGAGCCCGTTTTTATTTCCGGTGCTTCTCAGCCCTGGGAGAAAGTAAACTGGGGCAGGAACAGGTGTAACGAAGGCGCTTATGTATTTAAGAGAAACGGGACTTATTATATGACTTATTCCGCAAATGATACGGGATATGAGTCGTACGGAGTAGGAGTCTCTTATGCGGACAATCCGTTGGGACCCTGGACGAAAAGTGGAGATAACCCGCTACTGGCTACCGACATATCAAATGGTATTTCAGCACCGGGGCACAACTCGGTAGTGGAAGCTCCGGATGGAGACCTTTATATCATTTACCATCGCCATGCCGATGCGTCTTGTCAAAAGCCGAACTGGGATCGGGTTGTATGTATGGACCGATTATTTTTTGATGAAGAAGGTAAATTGCATACAGACGGCCCTTCGGCTATGCCCCGGCAAGTTTACTGGTGATTTATAAAGGAGTTGAATATGTAATTAATGAAAAATGAAAAAACTGATTTTATTATTATCTCTGTGTTTGTGTTGGCAGGTTTATGCCCAATCACCGGTTGAAATATCTTTTCCTAAAGAGAATATGTTTGCTTTAGGTTCCTATTATTATCCGGAGCAATGGGATTCTTCCCAGTGGGAGAGAGATCTGAAAAAAATGTCGGAAATAGGAATCCGGTTTACCCATTTTGCTGAATTTGCCTGGGGAACACTGGAACCGGAAGAAGGTATATACGATTTTGAATGGTTGGATCGTGCAGTTGCCTTGGCAGGAAAATATGGATTAAAAGTGATAATGTGCACACCGAGTCCGACACCTCCGGTTTGGCTGTCGAAAAAATATCCGGATATTCTTATCCGGAGGGATAATGGAGTAAATATTCAACACGGACGTCGGCAGCATGCATCATGGAGCAGCGAACGTTATTGTGATTTTGTGAAAAATATAGTCACGAAGCTGGCGGAACGTTATGGTAAAAATCCGACAGTTATAGGTTGGCAAATCGATAATGAGCCGGGACACTATGGTTTAGTCGATTATAGCGAGAATGCTCAACAGAAATTTCGTCTTTGGCTCCGTCGGAAGTATAAAACCATAGATCAGTTGAATGCAACCTGGGGGAATACTTTCTGGAGTGAAAGCTACCAGCATTTTGACCAGATCCGTTTACCGAATCAACAGGAATTGCCGGAGAAACCGAATCCGCATGCCATGCTTGATATGAATCGGTTTATGGCAGACGAGTTAGCCGGATTTGTTAATATGCAAGCGGATGTTTTACATAAAAATATTAGTGAAAAACAATGGATAACGACCAATTTGATACCGGTCTTTAATCCTGTGGATCCTGTGCGGATGGACCATTTGGACTTTACTACCTATACACGTTATTTGGTAACAGGCCATAAAATGGGAATAGGAAAACAGGGATTTCGGCTGGGAATTCCGGAAGATATCGGTTTCCCGAATGATCAGTTCCGAAACTTTGCC
This sequence comes from Parabacteroides sp. ASF519, assembly GCF_000364265.2. NCBI lineage: Bacteria > Pseudomonadati > Bacteroidota > Bacteroidia > Bacteroidales > Tannerellaceae > Parabacteroides > Parabacteroides sp. ASF519. The sequence continues at coordinate 2,459,800 of NZ_AQFV02000006.1, forward strand.
GGGAAAACATTTGGAGTTATGGAATTACAACCGGGGCAGGTGAACTGGGGCGTTTACAATCCTCAACCCATGCCGGGGGCTGTTCGCATGTGGATATATCATGTATTTGCCGGAGGAGGAAAATTCGTATGTAATTATCGTTTCAGGCAACCGTTGAAAGGAAGCGAACAGTATCATTACGGAATGGTCATGACAGACGGGGTTACCTTATCTCCCGGAGGTGAAGAGTATCGGCAGGTGGCTGGAGAAATGGAGCAGTTACGAATGGCTTATGATCCGGATAGCGAAATGCCGGAATATTTGGCGGCACGTCGCATCGGAATGCTTTTCGATATGAATAATTATTGGGAAACAGATTTCCAGAAACAAACGGATCAATGGAACACGATGTCGCATATTCATAAATATTATAACCTGTTGAAAACCTTCGCCGCCCCTGTCGATATTATATCCGAAAAAGAAGACTTTTCCGATTATCCTTTTTTAATCGTACCGGCTTATCAATTACTGGACAGTATGTTGGTGGAGCGATGGGTGAAATATGTAGAACAGGGAGGACATTTGATTTTGACCTGCCGTACGGGACAAAAAGACCGGAATGGCAAACTCTGGGAGGCTCCCTTGGCTGCACCTGTTCATTTTTTAGCCGGAATAGATAACCTCTTTTATGATCATTTGCCTGAAAGCCTGCAAGGCGGGGTGAACTTCGGTACGGAAAAGTACGATTGGAACAATTGGGCTGATGTCATCACGCCGAAAAAGGGGACGGAAGTGTGGGCTACTTATGCAGATCAGTTTTATAAAGGATCGGCTTCTGTTGTTCACCATAAGCTGGGAAAGGGAACTGTTACTTATATTGGAACAGATACGGATGACGGAAAGTTGGAAAAGGATGTGATGCGCCGTGTCTACGAAGAAGCGAAGGTGACTGTCGATGACCTTCCCTATGGGGTTGTGAAAGAATGGCGCGATGGATTTTATGTGGCTTTGAATTACACTTCGACTACTCAGGATATCGCAATCCCTTCTCATGCTAAAATATTAATAGGCAGCAGGGTGCTGGAGCCGGCAGGCGTTGTGGTATGGAAAGAAAAATAGCGGACTGAATCTGATATTTTATAAAATAAATCGATCCTATTGAGGAAGGATCGGAGATATAAACCGTTTAATTTAGCAAAAAGTATTAAACCAGAATAAAAGATTTTTTTTTGTGGCAGTTTGGAGAAATCCCGTATATTTGCATGTTATAAAATAAGGAGAGGGGGATAAATCTCTCTTTACTTAAAATATATACGAGGATTTATATGGCAAAGAAAGCAACTACAACAAAACAAAATAATAATAACGAACCGGGTAAGTTCGCAATGATGAAAATGTTTTTCACTAATGAGCGTACCCGTTTCATTACAGGATTGGTAATAGCAATTATCACCATTTATATAGGATTAGCTCTTATTTCTTTCTTCTTTACGGGAGGGGCCGATCAGAGTAAGATAGAAAACGTTCCGTTGGCAGACTTGCTGACCAACAGAGGGTCCGTCGAGAACTGGACGGGAGTGCGGGGAGCTGTCCTGGCAGATCTGCTGATGAACCGGTGGTTTGGGATATCTTCTTTTATGATTCTGTTTTTCCTGGGGTCGGTAGGAGCTAAATTGATGAACCTGCGCCGGGTATCGCTGTTGAAACGGTTTTTGTTTTGTGCAGCCATGCTGATTTGGGGGTCTATGTTTTTTGCCTTTGTCTTTATCAGCGGATATGAAGATACATTCATTTATCTGGGAGGACAGCATGGGTATTACCTGTCGGAGGTGATGATTACGAATGTCGGTATTCCAGGAACGATATTGTTGTTGGCGGGGGGGGGGCTGATCATCGCCATATTCTCCAGCAAGCGGACGATACCGTTTCTACAAAGTGTCCTTTCTTTCGGATGGTTGAAGAACCGTTTGAAGAGGGAGAAAAAAGAAGTATCGGAAGAAGAGGATATTCATGAAGATGATGAGGAAGAGGTCGCAGACCCGGTAGTGACAGACCAGCCGGACGAACGCCCGGAAACAGAAGAATTTGTTTTCGATACTGAAAAAGAAATAGAAACAGCCCGCAAGGAAGAGAGCCGGAAGAAGACAGAGGTTTATTCAACGATCTCCCATGATGATGCTTTTGAAGTGACTGTACCGCAGGAAGAAGAAGTGTATGATGCTCCGAATGCGGAAAATCAGCCTGATGAGCCGGAAGATCTTCCCGGAGATCCTCGCTTTACGGTGGAAGTCCCGGCAGGAGACGATGAAGTGTATGATGCTTCTTCATTAGGTGAGTACGATCCGAAACTGGACTTGTCCGGCTTTCGTAATCCACCAATCGAATTGCTGAAAAAATATGATGTGAGCGATCATCAGGTCGATATGGATGAGCAGATGGCTAACCAGAAACGTATCAAGCAGACGCTGGAAAGTTTCGGTATCAGCATTGCCTCTATCAAAGCAACCGTCGGTCCGACTATTACCTTATATGAAGTGATACCCGATACCGGGGTCCGTATTTCAAAAATTAAGAATCTGGAAGACGATATTGCCCTGAACTTGTCGGCTTTGGGTATCCGTATCATAGCCCCGATGCCGGGTAAAGGTACGATCGGTATCGAGGTGCCGAATAAGGATCCGCAGATTGTATCTATGCAGTCGGTCGTTGCTTCACGTAAATTCCAGGAATCGAAATATGACCTGCCGGTTGTGCTGGGTAAGACGATTACGAATGAAATCTTTATGTTCGACCTTTGTAAGATGCCTCACTTGCTGGTGGCCGGTGCTACCGGACAAGGTAAGTCCGTCGGGTTGAATGCCGTGATCACTTCTTTATTGTACAGGAAGCATCCGTCGGAACTGAAGTTTGTCATGGTCGACCCGAAGATGGTAGAGTTCGGTATCTATTCCGATCTGGAACGTCATTATCTGGCGAAATTGCCGGATGCGGACAAAGCGGTAATTACGGACTGTACAAAAGTTATTATGACGCTGAACTCCGTTTGTAAGGAAATGGATGACCGTTATGAATTGCTTATGAAAGCGCATGTGCGTAATATCAAGGAATATAATGCCAAATTTATTTCCCGTCATCTGAATCCGGAGAAGGGGCATAAATTTATGCCGTTTATCGTGGTGATCATCGACGAGTTCGGTGATTTGATCATGCAGGCCGGTAAGGAGATTGAAACACCGATCGCCCGTATTGCCCAGAAAGCACGTGCCGTCGGTATCCATATGATCATTGCAACGCAGCGTCCGTCTACCAATATCATTACCGGTATTATCAAGGCAAACTTCCCGGCCCGTATGGCATTCCGTGTGATGCAGATGGTCGATTCGCGTACGATTCTGGATGCACCGGGTGCCAATCAGTTGATTGGTCGTGGTGACTTGCTGTTCTCACAGGGAGGCGATACAAATCGTGTGCAATGTGCGTTTGTCGATACTCCGGAAGTGGAACAGATCGTCAATTTTATCTCCGGTCAGGCCGGTTATCCGACTGCTTTCCTGTTGCCTGAATATGTAGGTGAAGGTGGTGAAGACAAGGCTCCGGGATCAGTGGATCTGTCAGACCGTGATCCGTTGTTTGATGAAGCTGCCCGTCTGATTGTGATTCAGCAGCAAGGTTCAACATCTCTGATCCAGCGTAAGTTTGCCATCGGTTATAACCGTGCCGGTCGTTTGATGGACCAGTTGGAGGCTGCCGGAATCGTCGGACCGTTTGAGGGTAGTAAGGCCCGTCAGGTCTTGATCCAGGATGAGTATAATCTGGAACAGTTACTGAATTCTCTGAAATAATATGTCCTTTAGTAAATGTAGTTTATGGAAAGAGAGAGAAAAATAAGAATATGGCGGGGAATCGCGTTTGTGGGATTTCTGTTGTGCCTTCTTTTTGGAACAAGAGTGATAAGCCAGGCTCAGAATCCGGTATCTATCCTCGATAAAGCGGCTTCTGCCTACGAAAACTCGAATGGTATAACAGCCTCTTTTGAACTGAATACCCGTTCGGATGTACAGAAAGTATCGGAAAGTTTTGAAGGAACGATCAATATGAAAGGCGATAAATTTACGTTGGTCACTCCTGATATGATAACCTGGTTCGACGGGACTACCCAGTGGACTTATGTGGAACGGAATGACGAAGTGAATGTGAGTACGCCGAGCGGAGAGGAATTGCAATTTACCAATCCGGCTTTGTTGTTACGTGTATATAAGAAAGGGTTTATTCCTAAGTATATAGGGGAAAGCACTGCGTCGAACGGAAAAACAGCCTATGATATCGAACTGACACCAAAGAAAAAAGGCGATATCATCAAAGTCGTGTTGCAAATCGAGAAGTTCTCCAATTTCCCTGCATCGATCAGGATCGAAGCGAAGAACGGAGTCAGCAACACGATTCATATTAGCCAATTGAAGACAGGGATAAACCAACCGGATGACTTTTTTGTTTTTAAAGAAAGCGAATATCCGGATGCAGAGGTGATAGACCTCCGGTAAAATAGAAGCGATGAAATAACAGCCAATTATCAATATTCAATTAACATAAAAAGTATGAGCGATTCAATAAATGAAAAGGTTCGTTGCCTTATAATAGGTTCCGGTCCTGCAGGATATACAGCAGCAATCTATGCTTCCCGTGCTAACTTGTCTCCGGTATTGTATGAAGGTATTCAACCGGGCGGCCAGCTTACTACAACAACAGAAGTGGAAAATTTTCCGGGATATCCCGAAGGAATCACTGGTCCGGAACTGATGGAAGACCTGAAACAGCAGGCGCTTCGTTTTGGTGCAGATATTCGTTTTGGTATCGCGACGGAAACGGATCTTTCGGCTGCTCCATACAAAATTACAATTGACGGGGAAAAGGTTATTGAAGCGGAAACGGTAATTATTGCAACCGGAGCAACTGCTAAATACCTGGGTATTCCGGATGAGAATAAATATGCTGGAATGGGTGTATCTGCTTGTGCTACCTGTGATGGTTTCTTCTATCGCAAGAAAGTGGTAGCTGTTGTCGGTGGCGGTGATACGGCTTGTGAAGAGGCTATCTATCTGGCAGGACTGGCTAAACAGGTTTATCTGATTGTGCGTAAGCCTTTTCTGCGTGCTTCGAAAGTTATGCAGGAACGTGTATTTAACACGCCGAATATTATGGTATTGTTTGAACATAATACAATTGGTCTGTTTGGTGAGAACGGGGTGGAAGGTGCCCATCTGGTAAAACGCATGGGCGAATCGGATGAAGAAAAGGTGGATATCGCTATTGACGGTTTCTTCCTGGCTATCGGACATAAACCGAATTCCGATATTTTCAAACCGTGGATCGATACGGATGAAGTAGGATATATCAAAACCGTACCCGGTACGCCACGTACGAAAGTTCCGGGAGTTTTTGCTGCGGGCGATGTGGCTGATCCGCATTACCGCCAGGCGATTACGGCTGCCGGAACTGGTTGCCAGGCCGCTATAGAAGCAGAGCGCTACTTGTCCGAAATTGGAAAATAACGAAAAAGTAGTACCTTTGCGCCACTCAATAAATAAGTGGAAATGAGAAAGTATTGCCTGTTATTTCTGGTCTTTTTCCTGCTTCAAGCGATTGGAGCGGTTGAATCTCCTAAGCACGAAATCCGTGCGGTTTGGCTGACTACCATCTATGGTCTCGACTGGCCGAAGAAGCTGGCTACAACGGAAGCGGGGAGAAAAGCACAGCAACAGGAGTTATGTTCTATGCTGGATAAATTGGCTGATGCCAATTTCAATACAGTGTTTTTGCAGGTTCGTTTGAGGGGTGATGTTATTTATCGCTCGGCTATTGAGCCTGCTTCCAAAACTTTCTCAGGAAAATACGGAACGATGCCCGGATATGATCCGCTGGCATTTGCAATAGAAGAATGTCACAAACGGGGGATGGAATGCCATGCCTGGTTTGTGACATTTCCTGTTGGTACGGATAAGGCTGTGAAGGAACAGGGGAAACTGTCCGTTGTGAAGCGCAAACCCAAACTGTGCAAGCGTCATAATGGCGAATGGTATCTTGATCCGGGTGTGCCGGAGACAGCCGATTATATTTTGTCGCTGGTGAAAGAGCTGGTAAACGGATATGATATCGATGGTATCCAGTTCGATTACATCCGTTATCCGGAGCAGGCAAAGACGTTTCCGGATAAAGCGGTTCATCAGAAGTATGGCAAGTCTACCCGTTTGGCGGATTGGCGGCGTGAGAATATCAATAAAATGGTATACCGTATTTATGACTGGGTGAAACTGGCAAAACCCTGGGTTCAGGTCAGCAGTTCGCCGTTGGGTAAATATAACCGTATCGAACGGGTTCCTAATGCCGGATGGACGGCGTACGAAAGTGTTTTCCAGGATCCTAAAATGTGGATGCAGAAAGGAAAACAGGATATGATTGTTCCGATGATGTATTACCTGCATGATAACTTTTTCCCCTTTGTGGATAACTGGGTGGAAAATTGTAACGGACGTTTGGTTGTTCCTGGTTTGGGAGCTTACCGGATGGATAAGTCGGAGGCGGACTGGACGGTAAATGATATCACAGACCAGATAGATTATAGTCGTTATTATGGTGGTGCCGGTGCTACTTTTTTCCGTTGTGAGAATGTTCTGGATAATACAAAAGGACTGTATAATGAACTGAAAGATAATTATTATAAATATCCTGCTCAGCTATTTCCGCTGACCTGGCTGAATGACCGTGTCCCTGTTGCTCCGGGTGAAATTCGTGTGGACCGGGAAGGGGATGAATTGAAATTGTCCTGGCAGAAGCCGTCGGAAGAAAAAGAGGATTTAACCTATACGGTTTATTATTCATTGACGGATTCGATCGATACGGCAGCAGCCAAATGTATGCTGGCGACAGGGATAAGGGATACGGTTCTGTACCTGCCTGTCGGCCCGAATGAAGAAAGAGGATATAGTTTCAGTGTCTCGGCCTCTACCCGCTATCATATAGAGAGCCAGCCGTCTCCGGAAACGTATTATTACCTTTCCAGATTTCCTAAATAATATTAACGATTAGGAGCGGATTTACGAAAGCACTATCTTTGTGCTGAATGAAAAAAGCTGTAACATATTTGTTTATCGTTTTTCTGGCGTCTCTTATTTTTTATGGAGGGGCCGGAGTGAACTTTATTACCTACTGTTGTGGCGATTGCCGTACGGAAGGTGTTGCAGTTTTATTGAATGATAATTGCTGTGAAGTGCATGGTCATGGCTGTTGTGATGAGGCGGCAGAAGCACCTGTATGTTCTTCCGGCTGCTGTGAAGATGACTGTTGTGACCTGGAACGCATCAGTTTTGACTGGAGCAGTTTTAATAACCCCATTGTAGAATTACAGCCGGTAGTGGTCGACCTCTTGTCGTTTGGCTCTTCCTTAGCCTCACTCGTGCCGGTTCCTTCCATAAAAGAATTTATAGCACAGAATCAGGATGGACCACCTTTTGTCTGTCCCCGTATTTATTTGAATTTATTGACTACACTTTTGATTTAGCAGGTCTTTATCTACTTTTCCCTTGATGGAAAAGTAGTCAAAAGATCAAGGCTGCACCGGCTTCACTGCTTCGGTGAAAGATTCCGCTGTCGCATCTGAACTCGCTTCGCTCAAACAGCAGATGCTCCTACCGCTCCATCTTTCCCCTTCGCGGACGTTCATCCGCTGAGGCCTTGACAAGAACGCAACGCGTTCTCTTAGGATGGCCGATACAGATAGTTGTGTAAGAGACTGATACCTATATAACAGGTGGTTTTGGCGATCCCAAAAGGAAGCTCTGCTTCCTCTGAATTAATGATTATAACTCAAATGTAAGACATGTTGAAACAACTCTATCTTATTATAATATTGACTTTCTGCGCAGTTTTTGCCCAGGCGGAGGAAGTAAAAGGGCATGTGTTTGATGATAACAACCAGCCGATCATCGGGGCGAATGTTTATTGGGAAGGGACCCAACAAGGCACGACTACCGATGTAGACGGCGCATTTGAACTGAAAACAAGAAAAAGTACAAACAAACTGGTTGTAAGTTATATCGGTTATGAAACGTTTGTCATGCCGGTAACGAATACAGATGAACCTCTGGTTATAAAGCTGAAAGGCGAAGTAGCCTTAGAGGAAGTCGTGATCAGCGAGCGTAAAATAGGAACAATCGCTTCGCGTACCAGTGTGTTGCAAACTCAGAAGATCACCTATGATGAACTTTGCCGTGCTGCCTGTTGTAATCTGGCGGAAAGTTTTGAGACAAATCCTTCTGTGGATGTGTCTTATGCCGATGCAGCAACCGGAGCTCGCCAGATTAAGCTGTTGGGATTGGCCGGAACATATGTGCAGATGCTGACGGAAAACTATCCGAATTTCCGTGGAGCAGCTTCCTTATACGGCTTGGATTATGTTCCGGGTGCCTGGATGGAAAGTATCCAGGTCTCCAAAGGAACCTCTTCCGTAAAGAACGGATATGAGGCATTAGCCGGGCAGATCAATGTTGAATTTAAGAAACCGCCTACGGCTGATATTTTTTCTGTAAACCTGTTCGGTAGTGATGCCGGACGGTACGAAGGAAATGCGGATGCTTCCTGGCATATCAATGATAAGGTTTCGACCGGTTTATTAGTGCATTATTCGAATGATAAGAAACAGCATGACGGTAATGATGACGGTTTTCTGGATACACCTTTAAGAGAACAGGTCAACCTGATGAACCGCTGGTATCACAAACTGGATAACTATGTAGCCCAGTATGGGGTTCGTTATCTGCACGAAAGCCGTACGGGAGGGCAGGCCACCAAACATCATGATTTTACGGATCCGTATCGTGTGCAGTTGAATACGAACCGGGCGGAGTTATATACCAAACAGGCTTATATCATTGATAAGGAAAAGGTGGAGAGCGTAGCCTTGATCCTGTCCGGTTCTTATCATGAACAAAAGTCCATGTATGACCGTACTCCTTATAATGTATATCAGAACAATGTCTATGCGAGCCTGCTCTATGAAAAGGAATTTTCTCCGGCCCATAGCCTGAGTACCGGTTTGAGCATGAACTACGATGGTTTTAACGAGAACCTGTTGCAGAATGATGTGCGTAGAGTGTTCGACCGTACGGAAGTTGTTCCGGGTGCCTATGTACAATATACTTACAACCTGAATGATAAGCTTATACTATTAGGCGGCATCAGGGCAGATTACAGTTCTTTGTACGATTTCTTTGTTACGCCTCGCGTACATATTAAATATAATCCGTTCGACTGGTTTCATGTCCGTGCTTCTGCCGGTAAGGGGTTCCGTACGGCTAATATTCTTGCAGAAAACAATTTCCTGTTATCCAGTAGCCGTAAAATGAATATTGCGGATAATCTGGATCAGGAAGAAGCCTGGAACACTGGCGTTAATTTGTCATTCTACATTCCTCTGTTTGGAAAAGAACTGACGCTGACCGGCGAATGGTATTATACCAACTTCCTGAAGCAGGTAGTTGTCGATATGGATAGCGATGCCCATGCCGTCAGTTTTTATAATCTGGACGGTAAATCCTATTCAAACAGTTTCCAGGTGGAAGCGACCTATCCTTTCTTCCGTGGGTTTACACTGACTGCCGCCTACCGTTATACGGATGCTAAAACCGATTACCGGAATGCAGAGGGTGTGACACAGCGCTTGAAGAAACCGTTGGTAAGTGATTATAAAGCATTGGCAACCGCATCTTATCAAACCCCGCTGAAGAAATGGCAGTTCGATTTGACCGGACAGTTCAACGGAGGAGGCCGGATGCCGACACCGGATGCGACAAATCCGCTGTGGAAGCCTAATTTTAATGCTTATACAGTTGTGAATGCGCAAATTACAAAGTATTTTCGCAGATGGTCCGTCTATGTCGGCGCGGAGAACTTGTTTGACTATAAGCAATCTCATCCGATCATAGATGCGGAAAATCCGCGGGGAGACAATTTTGACGGTTCGATGGTCTGGGGACCGGTTCACGGACGGAAGATATATGCCGGCCTGCGTTTCAACATCAGCCGTGATTAAATAACAGATAATATTTACCAATTAATACAGATACATTATGAAACAGTTAGTAGTAGCATTGATTTGTGCCGTTTTTACTCTTTCTACGGTTTATGCACAGGATGCAAAAAAGAAAAAAGACACCGTTACTTTCTTCGTTGAAGGGATGGAATGTGCCAATTGCCAGAAAAAAGTAGAAAAGAATATCTCATTCGAAAAAGGAGTGACCGATATGAAATGTGACCTGACTACCCGTACGGTAGTTGTCACTTACAAACCGGATAAAACCTCGAAAACCAAACTGGCATCAGCCTTTAAAAAGATCGGGATGGAGGCTGTGCCTGTAGACGATGGAGCCGGATGCCCTGTCGATCCTGCGAAAAAAAAGTAAGCAGTCTATATCCGTTAACACGGAAATTCGTTAGAACATCTTATCTTTGCAAAGCATACCTGTAGGGGGCGGATCTATGTGTCCGCCTCTTTTATGAAAAAAAGTTCGTAAAACATGCAGCGTTTTGCACGAGAATAACATCATAATATTTGTACGGCCTCGTAAGAGGTGAGAAGGCACACACTGAATGGATGAGACGCAACTGATAAATGGTTGTAGGAAGGGAGACAGGCTGGCTCAGAAAGAGCTTTACGAGAGGTATTCCCGCAAAATGATGGGAGTTTGTCTGCGTTATGTGAACGACAGGGAGACTGCTCGTGATTTGCTGCAGGATGGATTCGTTAAAGTTTTTACCAGTATGGACTCCTATTCGGGAATTGGCTCATTCGAGGGGTGGATGCGAAAGATCTTTGTAAATTGTGCATTGGAATATTTGCGTAAATCAGATGTGCTGCGCGAATCGACTGATCTGGATAATACGGCGGAGCTGATCCAACCGGATGCTTCGGCTATCTCCAATATGTCGGCGGCTGAACTGATGCAGCTGGTACAGGAGTTACCTGCCGGTTTCCGTACGGTATTCAACCTGTTCGCAATTGAAGGGTATTCGCATAAGGAGATCAGCGACATGTTGAATATAACGGAGAGTACGTCACGTTCACAGTTTACGCGCGCCAAACAGATGTTACAAAAGAGGATTAACGCATTGTATTAAGAGGAAAGAATGGAAAAGGAAAGAGATACATTTGATGATTTGTTCCGCTCGAAATTGCAGGATTTTGAGGTGGATACAATGCCGGGGGACTGGGAGGCCATAGCCGATCGTTTGCCGGTAAAAGCGCCGGTACCTTTCCGCCGGACATTACGCTACTGGGCTGCGGCAGCCGTAGTTTCGCTGTTGATGATAACAAGTGGCGTTTATTTATTCAAGTCAGAGAAGGAAGCGACTCCTTTGGCTGAAAAGATCGAACAGGAAACAAAGAAAATAGAGACGGAACTGGCAAAAGAGACGGAAGCGTCTGTTACTCAGGTACAGCCTGTCGAGGAAAGAATTACTGCATCACCGGTTGCAGCAGTGCAACAGCCGGTGATGCAGGCAACATATAAGGCGACTGTAAAGGTTGCTGAAAATGAACCTGCCGTTATTTCTTCAGATGATGATATGGAGGAGAATGCAGAAGTTATAACACTACCGGATAATACTGCTGTTGTTGAAACAGAAGAAGTTGCGCAGGATTATCCGGAAGTGGGTTCTGCTGATGATACCCGTTCGTTGATAGCGGATGCGGCTCCTGTCGGTAAGAAAGATAAAGAAGTATCTCCACGCAGATGGGGATTTGGCATGGGAGGCGGAAGTGTAACTGCCGGAACAAGTAATTCACTGAATACATATGCTTTGAAGAATACATCGCTTACGGATCAGGAGTTATTGTTTTTGAATTCTGCTAATTTTGAGAATTCAGCGCGAAAGACAAATGTAAAACATAAGACACCGGTTTCTTTGGGGATGTCAGTGAGTTATTCTTTAAATAACCGGTTTGCTTTAGTAACCGGTTTAAATTATTCGTTATTGTCTTCTTCGTGGGAAACATCCGATGCATACCATAATAAAACGAGTCAGAAACTTCATTTTATAGGTATTCCGTTGTCTTTGACATATAGAATAGCTGAATGGAAACGTTTCCAGGTTTATGCGGCAGCGGGAGTCATGACAGAAGTGAATGTGGCGGGTAAATTGGTTACGAAAAAATACATGCATAATGAATTATATGAAAAGGAAGCTGATCATATTCGTATGAAAGAATGGTTCTGGTCGGTGAATGCCCGTGCCGGTGTAAGCTATCCTTTGCTTCGTTTTGTAAGTCTTTATGCGGAAGTAGGGGCTGATTATTATTTCGATAATGGCAGTTCGATCGAAACTGTCCGTTCCGAAAAACCATTTAATGTAAATCTGCAGGCCGGTTTCCGGTTTGGCTTTTAATAAGAAACAAATACTAATAACATAAAAATTAAAAGACAGAAAATGAAGAAGCTAAAATCTTTAGGCGTGGTTGCCGCAGCAACTATTTTGTTGACCTCTTGTTTGGATGGTAATAATGAGAGTAGTTTAAACGGTTTTGGAGTTATAGATTATTCGGATGATTTTAGGATGGTGGCTTATATAGATGATTATACACCTGTATATTCTCCTGTATTCAAAGATTATCAACCGGATGATTGTATTTATTTTACTAGTACTTACAGTTCTGATGATCCAGCGAATAATGGTTCGAATAAATATGCAACGGTTTCTAATGCTGTAGTCACAAATAAATTGGATAATAAAGGACATTTTTCAAGTAGTGTTGATACTGCAAATATAATGCCTAATGAGATAGCTGCTTTGGATGCAACTCTCATGTTCATGACTCCATATTCATTTACTCTTAAAAACTTTATGTTTTTGGGTTCAAGTCATGAAAAAGTAGCAGCAGATCAGGATAATCAATATATTTTACAATATAATCCAAGTCAAGAGCCTCAGACCGTGGATGGAAAACGTGTTTATGATTTCTTTTTGCGTGTTGTGAAGAATGCTGATGGTAAAGGTGTCGTAGGTAATAACGCTTTTTATTATGCGTTTAAAACAAATGGTCATTTTAAAACTTTACAGTCAAGAGAAACAGCAGCAGGAAATGAGACGTTGAATATCCGTATTAACTATATCAAAGAGTTTAATAAAGATACAACCGCTGCAACATGGGGTAAGTCTCAGATTTTCCAAACTCAGATACTAAAGGAAACTAATTAAAAAAGATTGCGATTATAATAAAAAGGGATTGTCTAATAAATAAAAGGCGATCCCTTTTTGTTTGTATATATTTAGAGGAAATTTATAGTACGAGTAAGATTTGTAATGAGCATTGGATTATCCTTTCTCATTAACTCTATTAATACCGATGCTTTTGACGGATCGGTTTTTATTGCTTGTAATTCCTGTTCTGTGATACCAACCTGCTGCATAAAGTCCAGTTTTCCGTGGATTGTATTTACGCCGGGGACTTCTGTGTCATTTACAATCAGTAAGGCTGTAATGGCTGATTCGACATCCCAATTAATGGATTGTCCGTTACCTGCTATGAATTGCAGTGGCTCGAACCAACGTTCCTGAGTAAAGGTGTAGCGAGCCAGGTTGCTCATCATGCTGATGGCCCATTGACATTCTTCACTCGTTTTGACCGGTAGTTTTATGGTCATCTCGTATCCCCATTTGCTAAATTCGTTTTCCAGTGCTTCTTCGTTGGAATATAATTCGTTCATGCCATAGGTGACAAGATGTTTGTAGCCGTTGGGGGAGGTGTAGATACTGTATCCGTCAAGATACTCGTCACCACCCATCATCGCTCTGGAAATGATGTTGGTGCCGAAATGTTCCGGCTCTTGTCCGGGATAAAGTTTTTCGAAACATTCGTCGATAGCATCCCATCCGGGAGCCCAGTCTTCATGTTCCTCTGCATATTTTTTATATTCTTCTTTGTTCATAACCGTATGTGTTTGTTATGAACAAAGATAGAAATAGTTTCCGGGAATAAAGATTTTAGTCAATAAACTTCTTGATTTGTTCCAGAAGGACTCCTTTTTCCATTACTCCGGAAGTACGCCAGACTATTTCCCCCTTTTTGAAAATGATTAAAGTCGGAACGGACTGAATCCGGTACAGGTTGGCGACAGCTTCGTTTTTATCGACATCGATTTTCAGAATACGTGCCTGACCGACCAGTTCCTTGCCTAACGCTTCCACAGTCGGACTCATTACTTTACAGGGACCACACCAAGTGGCAAAGAAGTCAACCAAAACCGGTTTATCTCCATGTATGATATCTTTGAAAGTTTCCATATTGCTAGTATTTATGATTGCAACAAACAATTATTTATCTTTATTTATAACAGTTACCTTGTAGTGGTTGTTCATTAGCCAGTGTGGTAGAGCTATGACGAAAGACATCGGTAGGTAGAGAGTGTTTAATAGGTGAGTTTTATTAACTTTGTATGAATAAACTGCGTTATAGGCAAATGTCGGGTGAAAGTTTATACATTAGGTTTAATTCATTAAATGTACTATCATACTATCATACTATCATTTTCTAGTGTATGATATTGTTTTCCAGTTGATTAATGTATGATAGTAGATGCTTTTAACTATCACTTATCTATCATTTAACTGTCATTTTAACAGGGTTTTAACTAACGGTTAGTCTTTTTTTGACTATAAAAGCTGTTCATTACTGCTGTATACGGTACCTTATCATTCGTCGGCTTACCAGCTTTTTATACCAAAACTATGATTTAACTTCACTCGGATAAAGACTTTTTGTTGCCAGGATGCCCGTCTCACCTGGTTTTACACCCCCATCCTGACGATGCTTACACCCGGGTGTCGATGATATCAAGACCCGGGTGTCAAGCAATAGTTTTTACTATCTTGCTGAAAATTAGTTATATATTTACTGAAAATAGCAAACTGTCTTCCCTGCTTTTTAAGCAGGGTAAGCTGGTTACTCCCTCCAAGGTTTCATTATTGACATCTGTTACTTTACTGGAAACTTTGATTTCTGTTTGCTGTGCATATAAAGGATAAGCTAGTAACCCTAAAAGCAGTATCTGAATGATCTTTTTCGTCTTTATATTTTTGTCGTTTAATAATTTATCAGCAAAGCTATGGGGGGGGGAAGCGGGTTTCAAATAAGATTGACGAATTGCTTGTTTTTTGAGGTGAATTGCAGAATTCATATAAGTTCACTACATTTACACTATTGAAACGAAGATACACATGGATACTGATTTTATAAACATAACAACAGAAAATCTTGCCGATGAGCATTTATGCTGCATTATCCGCACTAAAAAGCTACATCCGGGTGTTGAGGCAAAGCGTCAATGGCTTTCTGACCGGCTGAATGAAGGTCATGTCTTTAGAAAGTTAAATGCGAAGGCAACGGTTTTTATCGAATATGCTCCTTTGGAAACAGCCTGGGTTCCCATAATCGGGGATAACTATTATTACCTCTATTGTTTATGGACTTTGGGTAGTTGCAAAGGGAAGGGGTATGGAAAATCATTGATGGAATATTGTATAGCCGATGCCAAAGAAAAAGGTAAATCCGGTATCTGTATGCTCGGGGCAGAAAAACAAAAATCCTGGCTTTCCGACCAGTCATTTGCGAAAAAGTTTGGTTTTGAGGTAGTCGATACTACCGATAACGGATATGAATTGCTCGCACTTTCTTTTGACGGAACAATGCCGAAGTTCGCGCAAAATGCAAAAAAGCTGGAAATAGAAAGCAAAGAGCTGACAATTTATTATGATATGCAGTGTCCTTATATCGATCAAAAAATTGGGATTGTCAGACAATATTGCGAAATGAATGATGTCCCTCTATCATTGATTCAGGTGGATACATTACAAAAAGCGAAGGAATTGCCTTGTGTTTTCAATAACTGGGCTGTGTTTTATAAAGGAAAATTTGAAACGGTGAATTTAATACAAGACGTTACCCACCTGAAGAGAATACTTAAGAAATGAAAGTATAATTTTGACTACCTTGCAATAAGAATACTGGTAAAACACATCGAAAATAATTAATTTTGCACCCTTTTTCGGAAGAGCATTATATTTAATTATAAACAAAGACAGACGATGAAAAGATTATTTCCCACTAGCCTGTTTGTGTTGGCTGGTATGCTTTTGCAGCTGGTTGGCTGTAAAGATGATGAAGTATCCCTACCCGATGAAGGTGGTCTTGTAATTGAAGAATTGCCCGTCAGGATGACGGAAGCTGCCTATAATGAGGATAATACGTATTATTTGTTGAACGATGAAGAATCGCCGGATATTTATTTCGATTCGAGCCAGCGCAGTTTCTATGTCACTCAGCCGTTGCAGATTCAATTGGACGACGATCATAATTTCCAACTCCGCTTTTATAGCCCCAGAGCGTTGAAAAACGTAACCATCTGGGCGACTATTGATGGATATGATGAAGAGTTCATGTTTATGTCGCTCGAAAAGGTGCTGCCATTTCAGCAACTTCGGGTATGTATTCCGTTTGCCACTCAAGACTTGACGGCTTATACCCGTAGCGGAAAAAAGATCCGTATCATGGCAAACCCGTATCTGACGGGAGAAAACATTTCTTTCACGGTAGAGTCTGACGATCCTTATTGGGACAGGTTGCAATCTATTCGTTGCAAATGGCGCATCGCTTTTGGCAGATATAGTGATACTCAGGCTAGCTGGAAATATAAAATGAAGGCTTCGCATACACGTGAAGCTGTGGCTATTGCGCTGAACATGAGTTATATGTTCTCGTCGCAAAAGTTCGAGAAAGCATTGTATGAGTTTGGACCGTTGCATAGTAACAATGACAGGGTGGAGATCGACAAAAGCGCCCTGTTGACGAGAGTACTTAATCATGCTGGACTGGTTTTCGGATATACGACAGGAGTCATGGGGCTGGGGGGAGGAACTACCTTCGGTATGCATGAGGTGTGTTATTTGGAACATTATGCCGACGATAAAAGTATTACGGAGACTATCTTTCACGAATTTGCACACTGTCTCGGATATGGCCATGCCGGAAATATGACATACGAACAAACCGGACCAGGCTGGCCTACTTTGTGTAATAATGTATATGTGGATTTATCGCTGGAGAAAGAACTGCCGGTTTATTCTCGCCGTTTCTTACATACCCGCCGGAGTAAAAACAGGTATTTTGACGATATCTATGTAGCTTCTAAGTATATTATTGAAGATCCGGAACTGGATGCCCTCGATGGTGGGTTGTCACCGCTACGCGAAGAGAATACTTCTGAGGGAAACGATGGAGAACCTGTTACTTTCAAGTTGGATTATTCAGATGTGCCGGGAGCAACGGCAGCTACTTTCCGTCCGAAAGATGTGTTTGCATATGGTGATACGTTGTATGTCGTGAATGATGCCGATAATAACTATAGCCTGGAAGTATTCAGTATAGCGAACGGTGGTAAGAAGCACTTGGGAAGTATCAAGGAATGGACCTGGGAGGATACCCAGGAAAAATTTGCAGGTCGACCGAATGGGGTTACACGTGCTAACGGAAAGATTTACGTTACTCATGAGGGTAGCCGAACGGAGATTTTTGATGCGACAGACCATCAGTTTATCACTTGTATCGGTACCGGTAGTTGGGGAACAGGGCCTTCGCAGACTGTTCATGCTTTTGATGTGCTATGTTATAAGGGACTGATTGTGATTCATGATAAACGTTATATCGATATTGTGGAAGAACGAATTTTGGAACCGGGGAAAAAGGCTCCGCGTATCTATATCCGTTCCGAACATTTGGGTGAAACCGCCGGTACTTATGGTATGGCAGTAGATGAACAGAGCGGACTATTGTATTCTACTCATCCGTCCAAACGTATAGATATCTTTACCCCTGATGCTATCCGTGAAGGAGTAACATTTAAACGTGTCGATCAGCTGACGTATGCAAATATTCCTTATGCCTTGGATTTTTATGAAGGTCGGTTGTTTGTTAGTTCAAACGGCAAGGAGAAGTTTTGCGAAGTCGATCCGGTGACAGGCGAAATCTTGAAAGATTACACGGTTGTGGGAGATGTCACCTTGCAGGTTCCGGAAAAATTCTGTATTCGCCGTAATACCTTGTTTATTATAGACCGTACAAAGAGCGGAGCGTGTATCTATGCAATCCCTATGAATGAATTAAACTAAGTTGATCCCATAAAAATGAAAGTGAATATGAAAATGTATGTTTATATCTGGTTGGTATTGTTGGGTATACTGACCGTTCGGTGCAGCAGTGATGATATAGGGAACCTGGAGGAGGATTCGCCCGAATATGATAGTTATTGGTATTATTCTTATGAGGCTGCACAGTTAGTTAATGCGGAAACTTTAGGAATGGAAGCCTTGGAGGACTTCTCGCCTTATACTGTAGCACATCTGGGAGATACTCTTTTTATTGCTAACATAGGAAAGGAAGGAAACAGTTTGTTGGTATTCAATACAAAGGAGGGGCGATTGCTGGATGTGGTGAAATCATGGCAATTCGACAATGAGGAAAAGAATTTCGGGAGTTCGATCGAAGCTATTGTTCCGGCAGGAAATCGATTATATGTTGCTGAGCGGCAGTCGCGCATTCATGTGTTCGAACTACCGGATCTGACTTATGTCACTTGCATTGGAAATGGACAATGGAGTGGTCCGGTATTTCAGGCACAAGCGCTTGCGGTGAAAGATGGCCTTATCTTTGCACGCGACAAGAACGGAAAGGTCAGTATTTATAAAGAGTCGGATGTTACTCAAGAAAATTATCAGAAGATAAACCGTCATTGGCAAGTTTCCGGAAATAACAGTCCGGGTAACAATGGTTTTGCTCCCCATTATATGCAGTTCAATGCAGAAGGGAATATTCTGCTTACAGATTATGAGGGAAAGAAAATACGTGTACTCGATCCGACATTGGTAAATGATGATTTGGTAAACGGAACTTCCATCGATATGGACGAACTGTCTCTTTCTCTTGATTTTAAACCCAAGACGCTTGCTTTGTGTAACGAACGTTGGTATGCAACCGGTGATAACGATGCTATCAATATATATGATAGCCAACAAGGTGAATGGGTGAAAAAAATAAAGACCATCAAAGGATACTCTTTTTTACTGCCTGTTCGTATTTATGCGCAGAACGATTCGGTGTTATGGGTTTCGGATACACATAAATCGATGCAGACATTGGTAAAAATGGTTGTGCATAAAGGAGAGATACGCGAGTAAGTATCTAAGCGTGACAAGCATGTGTTTAGTGGATATTTTCTTAAAAATATATGCTTTCTAATTTGTTGTCTATCAGGTATGGTTGAAATATTGGTGTATTTTTTTTGCTTAAAGTATTGCAGAATTAAAAATAATATCTACCTTTGCACCGCAATCGAGAGAGATTGATTATCCAAGAAGAGGTTCGGTAGTTCAGTTGGTTAGAATACATGCCTGTCACGCATGGGGTCGCGGGTTCGAGTCCCGTCCGGACCGCCTCTTTTGAATAATGTTTTGTCTTTTTATTTTATTTGGTTCGGTAGTTCAGTTGGTTAGAATACATGCCTGTCACGCATGGGGTCGCGGGTTCGAGTCCCGTCCGGACCGCCAAAAAAGTCTGTTAGTCGTTAGATTAGCAGACTTTTTTTATGTTTGGGCGTTTCGTGTGTTATGGCTTTTTTCATTTTCCAATTACGTATTTATAAAACAGGTTTGTTACAAATCTATACTGTTTGGCAACTTTTCATAAACCATACGGTGATATGTTATGATAATTTGTTACTTTTGCAACTCAATATAAAAAAAGAAAACGGAGAAAGAAAAATGGACGTCGCCATTATTAAGTATAATGCCGGAAATATCTACTCAGTGAATTATGCACTGAAACGATTGGGCGTAAGTCCTGTGATAACAGCGGACCCGGAAGTATTAAGTAAAGCAGATAAAGTGATCTTCCCAGGTGTAGGGGAGGCACAAACGACAATGGCTCATCTGCAGGAACATAAACTGGATGCTGTTATTAAGGATCTGAAACAACCCGTATTGGGTATTTGTCTGGGTATGCAATTAATGTGTCGTCATTCTGAGGAAGGAGATGCAGAGTGCCTGGGGATTTTTGACACGGAAGTAAAGCGGTTCATTCCCCACCGTCATGAGGATAAGGTGCCCCATATGGGATGGAATACCATCACTCAGGTTAAAGACGGTTTATTTACCGCACAATTGGAGAATAAATTTGTTTACTTCGTACATAGTTATTATGTACCCGTAAATGAATATACGGCTGCTACCACTAATTATATATTACCGTTCAGTGCTTCGCTGCATAAGGATAACTTCTACGCAACGCAGTTCCATCCGGAGAAAAGTGGTTCGGTCGGTGAAGTAATTCTGAGGAACTTTCTAAAACTGTAAGAGAATATGATCGAGCTTATCCCTGCAATAGATTTGATAGATGGCAAATGTGTCCGCCTGACGCAAGGCGATTACGATACCAAGAAGGTGTACAACGAAGATCCTCTGGAAGTGGCGAAGATGTTCGAAGCGCATGGCATCCGTCGTTTGCATGTAGTGGATCTGGACGGTGCCCGTCAGGGACGGATCATCAATTACCGTGTGTTGGAAAGACTGGCGACACGGACCGCTTTGGTGATAGACTTTGGCGGCGGACTGAAGCAGGAAGATGATCTGGAGATTGCTTTTGAAAGCGGTGCGCAGATGGTGACCGGCGGAAGTATCGCAGTGAAGAACCCGGAAGTTTTTACTTCCTGGATTACCAAGTTCGGAAGCGAAAAGATTATA
This sequence comes from Parabacteroides sp. ASF519, assembly GCF_000364265.2. Taxonomy (NCBI): domain Bacteria; kingdom Pseudomonadati; phylum Bacteroidota; class Bacteroidia; order Bacteroidales; family Tannerellaceae; genus Parabacteroides; species Parabacteroides sp. ASF519. The sequence goes on from NZ_AQFV02000006.1 coordinate 2,480,614, forward strand.
TTAGGCGCTGATGCGAAAGATAAAAAGATTGCTATCAGCGGGTGGGAAGAAACTACTGATAAGGAACTGATCCCTTTCATCGAGGGGTATTACGACAAAGGAATCACAAAAGTGATCTGTACGGATATCAGCCGGGATGGAATGCTGCAGGGACCGGCTATCGGATTATATAAGGAAATACGGGAAGCATTACCTTTTATATATATCATAGCCAGCGGCGGCGTCAGTTCGATAGAAGATATAGAAAAACTGGCTGAGGCGGGAATACCGGCGGTAATTTTCGGCAAAGCCATCTACGAAGGAAAGATCGATTTGAAAGATCTGCTTCGTTTTACGTGAAACAAAGGAGAAATCAACGTATGCTAGCCAAGAGAATAGTGCCCTGTCTGGATATTAAAGATGGAAAAACAGTAAAAGGTATTAATTTTGTAAATTTCCGCGATGCAGGAGACCCTGTGGAGTTGGGAACGCAATATAGCCGGGAAGGAGCTGACGAACTCGTCTACCTGGACATAACCGCTTCGCATGAAGGACGTAAGACCTTCACCGAACTAGTCAAAAAAGTAGCTGCAAATATCAGCATCCCTTTTACTGTGGGCGGCGGTATTAACGAATTGAAAGATGTAGACCGTCTGTTGAGTGCCGGTGCCGATAAGGTATCCATCAACTCGGCGGCACTGCGCAACCCTTCGTTGATCGAAGAGATCGCGAAGAACTTCGGAAGCCAGGTCTGTGTCGTGGCTATCGATGCAAATTATGAGAATGGCGACTGGATCTGTTATCTGAACGGCGGACGTATCCCGACAGAGAAACATCTTTTCCAGTGGGCGGCCGAAGCTGAAAACCTGGGAGCCGGAGAGATCCTGTTTACCAGTATGACACACGATGGTGTGAAAGACGGCTATGCAAACGAGGCGTTGTCGACCCTGGCGGACAACCTGCATATCCCGGTCATTGCATCGGGTGGTGCCGGAAAGATGGAACATTTCCGTGATACATTCGCGGCAGGTAAGGCTGATGCGGCATTGGCTGCCAGCGTATTTCATTTCGGTGAAATCGGCATAGCCGACCTGAAGCAGTATCTGAACAGGGAAGGAATCAATGTAAGAATATAATTACAAGAATAAGATGAAATTAGATTTTGAAAAAATGGGCGGACTTATCCCGGCAATCGTTCAGGATAACAATACCAACAAAGTATTGATGCTGGGTTTTATGAATGAAGAAGCCTATGAAGAAACAAAGGAAACCGGTAAGGTGACCTTCTTCAGCCGTACAAAGAACCGTTTATGGATGAAAGGCGAAACCAGCGGCAACACCCTGCAGGTGGTTAGCATGATGGTGGATTGCGACAATGATACGATCCTGATCAAAGCCAATCCCGCCGGTCCGGTTTGCCATACAGGTGCTGATACCTGCTTCGGCGAAAAGAATGTGGAAGATATCATGTTCCTGAAATATTTGCAGGACTTTATCGAACAGCGCCGTCAGGAAATGCCGGAAGGCTCCTATACGACCTCCCTGTTTTTGAAAGGTGTGAACCGTATGGCCCAGAAAGTGGGAGAGGAAGCGGTTGAAACTGTGATCGAAGCGACCAACGGAACGGAAGACGGCTTTATCTACGAAGCATCCGACCTGATCTATCATCTGATCGTATTACTCACCAGCAAAGGACTTCGTCTGGAAGACCTGGCACGCGAATTAAAGAAAAGACATAAAGGATAAATTACTATGGAAGATACAACACTGCTCAGACTGGATGGCGTAGAAATCTGCCGCGATGAAAATGTCATATTGCACGATGCCTCTTTTACTTTGTGTAACGGGGAGTTTGTGTACGTCATTGGAAAAGTAGGCTCCGGAAAGAGCAGTCTGTTGAAATCCTTGTATTGCGAAATCCCCATCAGCCAAGGTGATGCCTGGCTGTTGGATTACAATCTCTGTAAGATGAAACGGAAAGATATCCCGTATCTTCGCCGTAAGTTGGGGATTGTGTTTCAGGATTTTCAGCTGCTTACCGACCGTTCGGTGATCAAAAACCTGGAGTTCGTCTTGCGGGCGACAGGCTGGAAGAAAAAGAGCGAGATTAAGGAGCGCATCGACGATGTGCTTCACCAGGTGGGTATGCATAACAAAGGGTACAAGATGCCGCACGAACTATCGGGTGGCGAGCAGCAACGTATCGTCATAGCAAGAGCACTCCTGAATGATCCTAAACTGATATTAGCCGATGAGCCGACCGGCAATCTGGACCCTGAAACAAGCGGCCAGATCGTACAGCTTCTGCACGACATCTGTGAGAAGGGTACGGCGGTGATAATGACTACACATAACTACACACTGGTGCATAATTATCCGGCCCGTATAGTTAAATGTGAGAATGCACGCCTGGGTGATGTCGGTGAATAATTTTTTATGTAACTTTGCACACGCAAAAGAAGCAAGGAACGAACAATTTAATTATAGGAAAAGAAAATGAAAATTTTAAAGTTTGGCGGTACTTCTGTGGGATCTGCACAGAGAATGAAAGATGTAGCAAAATTGATTTGCACGGGCGACCGTAACATTGTCGTATTGTCTGCCATGTCAGGTACAACCAACTCGTTGGTTGAAATATCCGACTACCTGTACAAGAAAAATCCGGATGGTGCAAATGAAATCATCAATAAGCTTGCACAGAAATATTACGGACATATCGAAGAACTGTACAGTACCGACGAATATAAGCAGAAAGCCAAAGAACTTGTAAAATCTCATTTCGATTATATCCGCACTTTTACTAAAGACCTGTTCACCCTGTTCGAAGAAAAGGTCGTGCTGGCACAAGGCGAATTGATCTCTACCGGCATGATGAACCTGTATCTGAATGAAACAGGTGTGAAGTCTGTCCTGCTTCCGGCATTGGAATATATGCGGACGGACAAGAATGCAGAACCGGACCCTGTATATATCAAAGAGCGTCTGGTTAAACTGCTGAATGAACATAAGGATGCCGAGTTGTATATCACTCAGGGTTACATTTGCCGTAATGCTTACGGTGAAATTGATAACTTGCAGCGTGGCGGTAGCGACTATAGCGCTTCTTTGATCGGTGCAGCTCTCAATGCTGATGAAATCCAGATCTGGACAGATATCGACGGAATGCACAACAACGATCCGCGCATCGTAGATAAAACATCTCCTGTCCGTAACCTGCATTTCGAGGAAGCAGCTGAACTGGCTTACTTCGGTGCGAAGATCCTGCACCCGACTTGTATCCTGCCGGCCAAGTTGAACAATATACCGGTTCGCCTGCTGAATACTATGCAGCCGGATGCTCCGGGTACATTGATCTCCAACAACACCGAAAAAGGAAAGATCAAAGCCGTTGCAGCAAAAGACAATATCACTTCCATTAAGATAAAGAGCGGCCGTATGCTGCTGGCTACCGGTTTCCTGCGTAAGGTATTCGAAACTTTCGAAAACTACCAGACTCCGATCGACATGGTTACTACTTCTGAGGTAGGCGTATCGGTAACGATCGACAACCGCAAACATCTGGAAGAAATTGTAGACGACCTGAAGAAATACGGAACCGTTACCGTAGATGAAGATATGGTAATTGTTTGCGTAGTTGGTGACCTGGAATGGGATAACGTCGGTTTTGAAGCCCGCATCGTTCAGGCGATGAAAGATGTTCCGGTACGTATGATATCATATGGCGGTAGCAACTACAACGTTTCGCTTCTGGTGAAAGCCACTGATAAAGTGAAAGCGCTGCAGGCGTTAAGCGATCATTTGTTTAACAACTAAATATATGAGGGCAGCCTTTTCCGGACTGCCCTTTTTTTTAATTTATATATAATAAAGTAATATGCTCAAAGGAACATTCCCGATAGATAAATTGAAGGCACTTCCTACGCCCTTCTATTATTATGATGTAAAGTTATTACAGGATACACTGGATATGGTGAAGAATGAAGCCGGCAAATACGGCTATCATGCACATTATGCCGTAAAGGCAAATGCCAATCCGCGAATCCTTTCTATCATAGCTGAAAACGGACTGGGTGCCGATTGTGTAAGCGGCGGTGAGGTTAAAGCGGCATTGGATGCAGGTTTTCCGGCTGATAAGATCGTTTTTGCCGGTGTGGGCAAAGCCGACTGGGAGATCAACCTGGGACTGGATAACGATATTTTTTGTTTCAATGTGGAATCGGCGGTAGAGTTGGAGATAATCGACGAACTGGCTGCCGCAAGGAATAAAGTAGCCTCGGTCGCTCTCCGTATCAACCCGGAAGTAGATGCCCATACACATGCCAAGATCACGACCGGTATGAAGGAAAATAAGTTCGGTATCAACCTGAGCCAGTTAGGACAGGTGCTGGATAACCTGGCGAATCTGAAAAATGTGAAACTGATCGGTATTCATTTCCATATCGGTTCGCAGATCACGGACATGTCGGCTTTCCGTAACCTGGTGATTCGTGTAAACGAAATACAGGAAGACCTGGAAGCACGTGGTATCCGGATCGAAAATGTGAATTTCGGTGGCGGTCTCGGTATCGATTATTATCATCCGAATCATTTGCCGATCCCGGCTTTCGATAATTACTTTGCCGTATTCAACAAATTGCTGAAAGTACGTCCCGGCCAGCAGGTACATTTCGAACCGGGCCGCTCGGTAGTAGCCCAGTGCGGTACATTGATCTCAAAGGTGCTGTATGTAAAGGAAGGCGAGACAAAGAAATTCGCTATCCTGGATGCCGGTTTCACTGAACTGATCCGTCCGGCCATGTATGACGCTTATCACCGGATCGAGAATATTTCCAGTGATGAAGAGGTTGAATTGTATGATGTAGTTGGCCCTATCTGCGAATCATCCGACGTGTTCGGTAAAGATGTAGAATTGAATAAAGCGCATCGTGGAGACCTGATCGCCTTGCGTTCGGCCGGTGCTTACGGCGAGGTGATGGCTTCCCAGTACAACTGCCGCCAGCTTCCGAAAGCCTACTATTCCGATACGATTTAATTGTTAATTAATTATATAGAGAAAGCCGGGTTTCTTTGTTTTTGCAAAGGTTCCCGGTTTTCTTGTTTGTTGTGTTTCCTTTTTTACTACCTTTGTACGATCCCGTCATGTGGGGTGTGGTTTAACTTGAATGTTCGTAAAGATAGAATGTGATGAAAAATAAAGAGTTATATAGCATATTCATAGTTTGCTTGTTGATGATGTCCTCTTGTCTGGGGGATACGAATACACAGATCACCGTAGGGGAGCAGGAAGCTGTGTATCAGACCCGTCCGACCCAGGGCTTCTTTGTTGAGGGCGGGCGTTTCCTTTATGGTACCAATTTAGGCGTAAGTGGGAATAATGGCGATTGTTTTCTGATACAATATTCATTTGATTCGGCTGCTCCTGAGTTACAGAATTCGGATAGTTTGTCTATCGAGTTGATAGAAAATCCTGTTCCTGTGGATTTGTGGCCTGTGGATAAAAACTGGACGGATACGACGGTTGTATTGAAAGACGAGATGCTGACAAAAGCTATCACTGGAAGGGACTTTTATATCAGAGGCCGGCTGTTTTTATGGAGTACCCATACGGTTGTGGAGAACCAGAAGGATAGTTTCATGATAAGCTATAATCCTGAGAACCTGTATACCCAGGAAGACGGCAAACGTATTTACAATTTATATCTGAGAGCGATAGCGAGAATTGAAGTCGGGGAAGGGGAGGAACTGCCTAAAGGCCAGCAACTGAACTTGGTGAATGCCTTTAGTGTGGAAGAGTTCTATAATATGGTGAGTGCTTTGGAGGAAGAAAAAGGCAGTAACACATTTTCTATAGCGATCAATTATGCTTCTGCTTTTAATAAGGATACGACGGCCTGTATCTGGGACAGGACGGAACCGATAGAATATAAAATTAACAGCAGGACGGAATAAGGAAAAACAGATAAATAGAGGGGATAGGGAGAATACATTCAAATAGAAAAACAGAGAGATGTACAAGGAGATAATTAAATGGGTTATAGCCATCATATCCCAACCGGGGAAGGCCTGGGATATGCTGTCGAGGAAAGAAGAGAAGGGCGACGAGTTCTTGTCGCGCTTTATATATCCGTTAATCGGGCTGGTAACTGTGGCTGCTTTTCTGGGCGTATTGTTTACACGGAAGGAATTTGATGTCGAACTGGCGTTGAAGTCGTCGATCAAAACGCTGGTCGCTTCGTTCGGAGGTTTTTATCTCGGGGCGTATTTGCTGAATGAAGCCTGGCAGGGATTGTTCAAAAGAGAGAAAGACATGAAACTTTGCCAGCGTTTTGTCGGTTATTCATCCTCCCTGATGTTTGCGTTGAACGTCGTACTGATGCTGTTGCCGGAGTTTTTCTTCCTGCGCATCTTTATACTTTATACATTTTATATTGTATGGGAAGGGGCCGGTCCTTACATGCAGGTGGAAGAGAAAGAACGCCTGAAGTTTGCCGGTATAACGACCGTTATCATTTTGCTGACACCGGCGGTGATCGAGTTTGTTTTATTCATGCTGATGCCGGGGTTACGTTATTGACAGTTAGAAAAAGATGAAAGAAAAGATTAGTAATAATATACAGATAAAGAATAAGCGGGCAACCTTCGATTATGAATTGCTCGATACCTTTACTGCCGGGATTGTGTTGACGGGGACGGAGATCAAATCCATCCGCCTGGGAAAAGCCAGCCTGGTGGATACGTTTTGTATCATGGAGAAAGGCGAGTTGTGGGTAAAGAACATGTATATCGCCGAGTATTTCTATGGTACCTATAATAATCACGTCGCACGCCGCGACCGCAAATTGCTGCTTACCAAAAAGGAACTGCGCAAGATAGACAGTGCCGCCCGCAACAGTGGTTTTACCATTATCCCGACCCGTATGTTCATTAATGAAAAAGGGCTGGCGAAAGTGGTTGTCGCTATTGCCAAAGGTAAGAAGGAATACGATAAGCGCGATTCCATCAAAGCCCGTGACGATAAGCGGGAGATGGACAGGGCATTCAAACGGTAAGAAATATTCTTGCCGTTTCTCTTTTCATAAAGAAACAACATATCTATGACTAAAGAATTATTTATACGATCTCTGCAGGAGCGTATCCTGATACTGGATGGTGGTATGGGTACCATGATCCAGGGGTTCAAACTCAATGAACAGGATTATCGCGGCGACCGTTTTGCCGATTTCCCCGGACAACTGAAAGGGAACAACGACCTGTTGTGTATCACCCGTCCGGACGTGATCAAATCCATTCACCGGCAATACCTGGATGCCGGGGCCGATATTTTTGCCACCAACACATTCAATGCCAACGCGATCTCGATGGAAGATTACGCCATGCAGGAATATGTGCGCGAAATAAACCTGGCCGCCGGTAAGTTGGGACGCGAAGTGGCCGACGAGTTCATGGCGGAACATCCCGACAGGACTATTTTTGTTGCCGGCTCGATCGGTCCGACCAACAAGACTGCCTCCATGAGCCCCGATGTAAGCAACCCTGCTTACCGTGCCGTTACCTATAAAGATGTATATAAAGCATATAAGGAACAGGTGGAGGCCTTGATCGACAGCGGTGTCGATCTCATCCTTTTCGAGACGACCTTCGATACGCTGAACGTGAAAGCCGGACTCGAAGCTGCCGAAACAGCTTTGAAGGAAAAAGGCAAAGACCTGCCCATCATGTTGTCCCTGACGTTGTCGGCTCAGGGAGGACGCACGTTGTCGGGACAGACGCTGGGTGCTTTTCTGGCATCGGTCCAGCATATCAATCTGGTCAGCATCGGCCTGAACTGCTCGTTCGGTGCAGCCGATATGAAGCCTTATCTGGCGGAACTGGCCAAACATGCCCCTTACTTTATCAGTGCCTATCCGAATGCCGGGTTGCCTAACAGTTTCGGTACGTATGATGAGACACCCGAAAAGATGGCTGTCCATGTCAAACCGTTTATCGAAGAAGGACTGGTAAATATTATCGGTGGCTGTTGCGGTACGACTCCGGCCCATATCGCCCAGTATCCGGCATTGGTAAAAGGAGCGAAGCCGCATGTGCCGGCTCCGAAACCGGACTGCCTGTGGCTGTCGGGCCTCGAACTGCTGGAAGTAAAGAAAGAAAATAACTTTATCAATATCGGCGAACGTTGTAACGTGGCCGGCTCGCGCAAGTTCCTGCGCCTGATCAAAGAAGGAAACTATGAAGAGGCACTGACCATTGCCCGCAAACAGGTGGAAGACGGTGCCCAGGTGATCGATATCAATATGGATGATGGTATGCTCGACGCGGTGAAGGAGATGACTACTTTCCTGAACCTGGTAGCTTCCGAGCCTGATATCGCCCGTGTCCCCGTCATGATCGATTCCTCCAAATGGGAAGTGATCGAAGAGGGACTGATGTGTGTGCAGGGAAAGAGTATTGTCAACTCGATCTCGCTGAAAGAAGGGGAGGAAGTCTTCCTGGCTCATGCCGCCCGTATCAAACAGTTGGGAGCTGCCGCCGTGGTGATGGCTTTCGATGAAAAAGGGCAGGCGGATACTTTCGAACGGAAAGCCGAAGTTTGCGGACGCGCTTACCGTCTCCTCCGGGAGAAAATAGATTTCGATCCGAACGGAATTATTTTCGACCCGAATGTGCTGGCAATCGCAACCGGGATGGAAGAACACAACGGATACGGACTCGATTTTATCCGTGCCGTCGAATGGATCAAACAGAACCTGCCGGGTGCGAAGGTGAGCGGCGGTATCAGTAACCTGTCGTTCTCATTCCGTGGAAATAATTATGTACGTGAAGCGATGCACTCCGTATTCCTTTACCATGCTATCAGCAAGGGACTGGATATGGGTATCGTCAACCCGTCATCGGCCGTACTGTATGAAGATATAGAACCTGAATTCCGCAATTTGCTGGAAGATGTGATCCTGTACCGCCGTCCCGAAGCGGCAGAGGAGCTGATCGCCTATGCCCAGAACCTGGTCGTTGAGAAACAGGGCGGAACGGAAGAAAAACATGAAGCCTGGCGTGAGCAGCCTTTGAAGGAACGTCTTGAATATGCCCTGATAAAAGGTATCGGCGACCATCTGGAAGAAGACTTGCAGGAGGCGTTGAAGGCATATCCGCGTGCCGTGGATATTATCGACGGTCCGTTGATGAGCGGCATGAATAAGGTCGGCGAACTGTTCGGGGCCGGAAAGATGTTTCTGCCACAAGTGGTGAAGACTGCCCGCACGATGAAAAAGGCAGTGGCTATTCTGCAACCGGCCATCGAGGCGCAGAAATCGGCAGCCGGCTCGGCAAAAGCCGGAAAGGTGGTTTTTGCTACCGTAAAAGGCGATGTGCATGATATCGGAAAGAATATCGTTTCGATTGTCCTGGCCTGCAACAACTACGAAGTGATCGACCTGGGTGTGATGGTTCCTGCCGAAGTGATCGTGCAGACTGCCATGAAGGAGCAGCCCGACCTGGTTTGCCTGTCCGGCCTGATCACCCCTTCGCTGGAAGAGATGGTACATGTGACGGACGAAATGCAGAAAGCAGGTCTGACCATACCTATTATGGTGGGTGGTGCAACAACCTCCAAATTGCATACGGCTATCAAGATCGCTCCTCATTACGACTATCCGGTGATCCATGTGCTCGATGCGTCGCAGAATCCGTTGATCGCAGCTAAGTTGTTGAATCCGGATACCCGTGATGCGTATATCGAAAACCTGAATAATGAATATGAAGCCTTGCGTGCTTCCATGGAAAAGAAAAAGGAAGTGCTGGTTTCATTGAGCGAAGCTCGTGCCAATCCTCAGCAGATAGATTGGAAGGGATATACGCCGGTGGTTCCGAATCAGATGGGTATCCATGTATTGCCTTATATCCCGTTGGAGGAAATTATTCCGTATATACATTGGACATTCTTCTTTACCGCCTGGAAACTGAACGGCCGCTTTGCCGGTATCACCCAGATACACGGTTGCGACGCTTGTCGTGCTTCCTGGCTGGCAGATTTTCCGGAAGAGGACCGTGCCAAGGCTGCCGAAGCCATGCAACTGTATCAAGACGCCGTCAAACTGCTGGACCGCCTGGTGGAGATGAAGGCTGAATATTGTAAGGTCATCTACGGGTTCTTCCCGGCTAACAGCGATGGCGATACGATCCGGATGGGAGAGATCGCGATCCCGGTATTGCGTCAGCAGTCGAAAAAGGAGGAGGGCGTTTATAAATCGCTGGCCGATTATATCATGCCGGTGTCGGAAGGCCGTACCGATTATGCGGGGGCGTTTGTCGTAACGGCCGGTGTCGGTGCCGAAGACTTGAAGAATAAGCTGGAAGAAGAAGGGGACACCTACAATTCCATGTTGCTTCAAACATTGACGGACCGTCTGGCGGAAGCCCTGGCGGAATATCTCCATGAAAAAGTCCGCAAGGAATACTGGGGGTATGCTCCGGACGAAGCCTTGTCGATCCCTGACCTGTACAAAGTGAAATATCAGGGTATCCGTCCGGCAATCGGTTATCCTTCATTGCCCGACCAGTTATTGAATTATACGCTGGACAACCTGCTCGATATGTCGCAGATCCATGTGAAACTGACGGAAAACGGCGCCATGTACCCGACAGCAACGGTAAGCGGTATCTATATCGCCCATCCCGACTCACAATACTTTATGATCGGCTCGATCGACGAAGAACAAATGAAAGATTACGCCGCCCGTCGCAACCTGTCGGAAGCGGAGGCTAAAAAACTGTTGAATAAGAATATATCCTGAATAAAGAATAAAATTATTCCCATAATTATCTCTTAAACGAGGCTCGCCTCGTGCCGCAGGCTCTCTTTTGCCGTCAGTTTCAACTGACGGATAATTAAATTTTCCGGCTTTGCCGGATTCCTCTGTGGGTTTTAACCCCTTTAATAATAATAATAAAGGGACTAAAGTCCGCAAAGGAAGAGGCTTTGCCTCCTGTTTTTAGATCCGTCAGTTGAAACTGACGGCAAAAGAGAGCCTACGGCATGCTATGCTCCACATGGCATATGGGATATGAGACATGGCATATGGTATTGGTATAAAGCCATACCTTATAACAATATTACAATCCTTCTTTGTGGAGTATTTTCAGAAAAGATTCATATTCCTCTCCGAAACTATACTTTTTATGATGCTCTTCCTGTTTTCTAATATATCGGCGAACTGTCTCCAGCCGATCCGGACTTACCGAAATAGCAAAATAATCATCCTGCCACTCTAAATGTCCGTATTTCATTTGGGAATACCAATGGGAAGACTCTCCTTTAATTAATTTCTCTATTTCGGCCAACGATTGACCTGGTTTAAGAAATAACAAGAGATGTACATGATTTGTGAATCCTCCGATATAGTCGGTAAGAATACCCTTTGATTTTGAGTACTTTCGTATATGAGCAAATAGTTCATACCGGTAATGTGGATTCTTTAATAACGGAGCTCTGTCTTTAGTGCTCCAAACGCAATGGATAAGAATAGATACGTAAGACATAGTCAATGGTTTTAAAATTGCGGTAAATGTAGAGATAATTATTTGAATTATCTCAAAGCGAAGATTTTTCTTTTCAAATAATTTAAACAGGGTAAATCCTGGTGTCGCAGTTCTTTTATGTCTTTAGCTTTCTTTCTCATGTTTTTGATTCTCTTTTGCTATAGGCTCTCTTTTGCCGTCAGTTTGAACTGACGGATAGATAAACCTTCCGGCTTTGCCGGATTCCTCTGTGGGTTTTAACCCCTTTTCCGGGGGGATATTATGAAAGGGGATAAATCCCACAGAGGAAGAGGCTTTGCCTCCTGTGTTTAAAACCGTTGGTTGAAACCAACGGCAAAAGAGAGCCTGCGGCATTCGTGTTTTCCGATTGCTTTTTGTTATGTGGGTTTGAGTTTGTGATGGTTGGATATGGTGGCTTAATTAGAGGGGGGATACAAGAGTTTTTTATTCTATTATTTTATACAATAACCGATGTTTTGAAAGTGTTATTTTTTACAGTAAGATATTATGAAAATCATTACATTTTAAATGTGGTTTAATCCTTCTTTTATAACAGGTAGTAATTGCTTGTTATGCTATTTGGATAGTATAGTCTTTGATAAACAAGGTTGATTGTTGGTGTTTTTAAAATGCTTCTATTTCTCTGAAGTTATTCTTTAAAAGAAATCTGTTATCTGTGAATTGGTCTTTTATGATTGTTTTATAATATATAAAAATTACAATAATATTTGGCGAGATAATAAAAAAGGCATAGATTTGTCGGCGTGTTGAAACGAACGTTTGGTCCGGTTATGATTTGACGGCAGACAACGCCCGTAAAATGCGTAGTGAAGAATTATTAATCTTAAAAAGCTAGTATTATGCAAAACAAATTAAGAGGATGGTTGACTGATAACAGTGTTACGTCAGACCCGAATGACCAGATTTTAGTGCTCGACCCTGCCGGAAATGTCGGCCTTACCGAAATTTATGCGGAAATGCGTTCGGAAGATACCGGACTTCGCGAAGAAACCCTCGTTCATGTAGTAACCCTTTTCCAACGCATGGTGGCTCGCTTCCTGATGAACGGCTATAATGTGAATACCGGCCTGTTCTATGCTGTGCCCCGTTTTACCGGAATAGTCGAAAAAGGGCTTTGGAATCCTCTGAAGAATGGTATTTATGTCTCTTTCATTCAGGATAAAGTCCTTCGTGAAGAGATTGCAAAAACCGAAGTCGTCATTAAAGGTGAAAAACCGGGTATGATGTATGTGCTTGAAACCGAAGACCGCAGCAATGGCTTGACCGACGGAAGCATGACACCGGGGCGAAATTTCGCTATTCGTGGTTCTTATCTTCGTGTGCTTGGCAACGATCCTTCTGTCGGCATCACTTTGCGCAATACGACGACCGACTCCATTACCAAAATTGAAAGCGATATGTTCGGGATTAACGATCCGTCCAAAATTATGTTTGTCGTTCCTGCCGACTTGGCAAATGGAAGCTACGAACTGACTATCACCACTCAATATATGAAAGGAAAAACCGGCGTACGTAAAACACCTAACTCCGTATCTATTCCTGTATTTGTCGGGCAACAGGGCGGAGGAGGCGACCGTCCGGAGATCGAGTAAGTACTATTTCCGGGTTTCCTGTCGGCGACGCCTCTGTCTTCCCACTGGCGACAGAGGCGTCGCCGTTGCGGAGACAGGACGGTCTCCGGTAGAGAGACCCTCCCTGGTCACCACATCGGTGACCTTTTTCCGTCATTATTAAACTAACTGATATATGAAAAAGAATTACTTCTATTGGACGGCTTTGCTGGCACCGCTTTTGGTGGGCTGTACGAATGACGAAGTGAAAGATGATAAGGGTGACCCGCAACCCGAAAAAGATACCTATACCTCGGTCTGCATCAAGTTGCCGACGGTGAGTTCTGAAACAAAGGCAGAACCAGGTTACGATGCCGGAGAGAAAGGCGAATATAAAGTGTCTGACCTGACGCTTCTATTCTTTCGTGCTCCTGAAGGGCAGGAGGAAAGTACTACTGCTGAAAGCGACTTTGTTTTATCGGAAGTCGTTTCTACCAAAGCAGAACTGAGTACGGGAACTGTTTTGCCCGGAACGATTTTACCGGATAATAGTGCAGATGATGATGCCGGGGCTACTACTAAAACGTTAAGTACCGGCCCTATTCCAATCAGTAGTAATTCCGTACGTGTATTGGCTTTGCTCAATGTGGGACCTACCAAAGGAATAGCGAAGGAACTTCTGAAGCTGGGAAGTCCTTTTAGTACCATTAATAATGCGCTTCCTATTCCCGGAGGCAATCTGGAAGAGCTTTTAGGTACGGCCCATGACTGTTTTCTGATGACTTCCGCTCCCGTTTATAGCGATTCGGATATGAAGACCTTAACGAAATGTGTTACAAGTAGCAATGAAGTAACAGCAGGAAGTAATCCTACGACTATTAGTGTAGAAAGAGTAGTTGCCAAGGTGAGTCTGAAAGCTGGTGATAATTATAAGGCGGATGCTGATACCGGTACAAAGTATTTTACAGTGGGAAACGATCTCAGCCATGCAGGCGATAAGATAACCATCCTGGGTTGGACGCTCGGCAATACCAATACGAAGGCTTTCCCTTTCCGCAAAGTTGCAACGAGTTGGTCGACTATCGATCCTTTATGGGGAAATGCGATTTGTCCTTCTAAAACGAATCCTGCACGTATCTATTGGGCAGTCGATCCCAATTATGACCGGACTGTTGCCGAATCTCAATTCTCGACTCCGGAATCTGTAACGGATAATACCGGTTGGACTGATGCCACTGAATATTGCCTGGAAAATACCTGTGATTATAATTGGATGTATAAATCCCAGGTAACCCGTCTGATTGTCAAGGCCAAATATATTCCTAATAGTACGAATAAGACAGCCACGGGAAATAATACAACCGATGATGATGCTACCTGGTGGTCGTTCACCACAGTGGCTGCCCATTATTCAGCAAAGAATATGTATTGGAATATTATAAAGTGGGCACATGATAATTTGAATAAAGATAATAATATGCCGGATGCTCCGACTGATGGAAGCGCTATTACCACTTCTGAGGCTGGCAATACATTAACAGGAGTTTCTGGTGATAATAAATGGACCATTACTTTAGAATCGGATGGTCATTTACATTATAAATTGGTTAAAGTCAGTTATTTCCCTACTACAGTAGGTGGTGCTCAAAAAGATCTTTCCGGAGCCTCCCTGGACGCTTTCCATTCCAGCATGGGAAGAATCCAGAAATACGACAAAGGCGTCTGTTACTACGAAATCTTTATCCGTCACTTTACGGATGAGGAGGGTGGTTATGCACCGATTGACGGTTCTCCCTGGGTAAAAGAAGGCGAGTATGCACAGGCCCAACTCGGCCGTTACGGCGTGGTAAGAAATAACTGGTACACCGTAACCATCAACTCGATCAAAGAACCGGGCGAACCGACAATCCCCGACGATCCGGAGGAACCCGTCGATACCGAAACTGCCTATATCAATTGCAGTATCGAAATCTCTGCATGGGCGAAAAGAGACCATAGTATCGACTTGTAAAGTCCGGATTGTATGACTGAACCTGTTCGTATATGGCGATTGCTGGTAGCCTGGCTGGTATGCCTGTCGGTCTTTACCTCCTGCATCCATGACGATCTGGCGGGATGCCCGCAGGCCTACTCCGTTTGTTTTCGTTACGATTACAACATGGGGTTCACCGACCGGTTTGCCGGTGAGGTCGACAGCCTTTCCGTTTATGTCTTCGATGCCGGCGGGAAGTACCTCCGCACGTTCAGCGACGGAGGAGAAGCCTTGCGCAAACCCGGTTACCGTCTGCCTCTGCCACTCGACCCCGGTAAATACCGGTTGGTCGCGTGGGCTGGATTGAAAGAGGGATGCTTTGAACCTTCCGGCATGCAAGCGGGTGTTTCCGTACCGGAAGACCTGGTGGTCACCCTGCGATGCGATGGCGACGGCGAAGTTCCCTGCGACAAACCCCTTTCCCCGCTTTGGCAGGCGATGCAGGAAACGGTCACCGTCCCTCAGCCGGGTACGGAACAGACCGATACGCTCCGACTTATCAAGGATACGAATATTCTGCGTGTCATCCTTCAACGGCGTGACGGAGCGACCCTACATGCAGCCGATTATGATTTTAGCATACTATGCCCGCATGGCAACGGACGGCTGGCTTACGACAATACGTTGCTCGACTGCCACCCCCTGGTTTACCGCCCTTACCTGCAAACGGAAGGGACGGACGGCGAGGGGTCCGGCGGTGCGGAGGCGGTTTCGAATGTGATAGCCGAACTGTCCCTCTCGCGCCTGATGGAAAACGATGCCATGCGGTTGCATATTACCGATGCTTCCGGTGATGTGACCTTGGTCGATATTCCGCTGGTGGAGTACCTCCTGATGACCGGCAGGGAACAGGACGGCAGGATAAAGTCTGACCAGGAATACCTCGACCGGCAGGATTTCTATACCATCACCCTTTACCTGAAAGGTGAACCGGGCGAGGAACAATGGTTTGACGGGTTGATCATTATTAACGGTTGGGCTTTACGCCCCGGCTCTGTGGATTTATAAGAAATGAAAGGAATATCCCGACATATGATTGCTGTTTTGTTGCTGGCAGGGTTGGCGTATTTCCTGTCCGGCTGCTCCAATGAGGTGCTTATCGGGGAGAAAGGCGGGAAAGACGATTCCGACGATGGTAAGGTGATGTTGACCATGACGGTACGTGCCACCCCGCTTTCAGTCTCCGGCGATACCGATGCCGGATCGGAAGAGGAAAGGGCGATCCGTTCGCTTTATGTCTTTGTCTTCAACATCGGTGCCAGCCAGTATTGCGAAGCGGAAAGGTTCAGTGTGTATGATATGGCAGAGGGTACAGACGGAAAATATACCTTTAAGATGGAAGTCACTCCCGGCTATAAACGTTTTTATCTGGTGGCTAATCCCGGAATCGATCTTCGGTCGAACCTCGCCAGCTATACCCAGGCGGAATTGCAGGATTTACGGACAATGGTGCTGAATGATCATGAGGATGACTATAGTTCGGACGGAGAATTGAGCAGAGGGTTAAAATTGGACCAGCTCATGACTGCCCTAAAAGACGGAAGGGGAATACCGATGTCGATGAGTGTGACAGGGTGGATAACCTTGAACAAGAACAAGACCGGGACTGAGGGTACGGCACAGGGAAATTTGATGTTGGATGACGGGTCTGATACTTTTAAGCTTATCCGTGCTGTTGCCAAAGTCCGCCTGATCTGCCGGGTGAAGAAGGAACTTCCGAGTAATAATTTTGAGCTGGAAACCTTTGAAATCCTCCAGGCAAACAGACAAACATTTCTGTTCCCAAAATATGCCGTGACGAATGGAAAATGGGTAATTGATTTTCCTTCCATGACGGAGGCGGCAGATTTGAGGAGAACTGTCGGATATGTGTATGGCAAGCAAGAAAATCATTCGGGGCAGGAGTGGTTGGAGTTTGACCGGGGAACGCATTATCTGTATGAAAACTATTTTGGTCCTACATTGCCGGACGATGCACAGGAAGGATTGATCGATGAGACGAAGTATAGCCATATACATGTTGTTTTGGATGACGGACGCGATAGGACTTTTGCCTTGCCTTATTTAAAACGGAATGATTATCTGACGGTTCGGATCAATATGAGTGCTTCCGATATTATCTGTGATATACAGCCGTGGGAGAAGGATGACATTTATCCGGATTATACTGGAACGATAAAATGAGATGCATTATGAAATATCGGATATTGCATAGAACAATTTTGGAGCTGGCAGCTTTATCCCTAGTCGTAGGATGTACAAAGGAATTGCCTGCAGGTGAAAAACTTTCCGAAGGAGAAAAATACACGCGGATTGTGTTCGGCCCTTCCGGTTTTACAAAAGCTGACGATCTTCGTACCCCGACAGTGGGGAATGAGGACGGAATAAAATCGCTTGATATCTACGGAATCGTCAGGGGGAGTAGTTCTATAGTTAACATATTCCATGTTCCAGGGGTTAACCCGACTTGGAGTGATCAAGTCTGGGGAAAGATCAGGGGGGATACGGCTGTTATTATGAGTTCGCTTTTTGAAAGGAATGACAGAGGGGATAATATTGAATATGTGAATATATATGCAATAGCCAATGTTGAACAGTTGGTTTCTGCCTATACGGACATTTTTAATTCTTTTGGAGACTATAATGAGCAAATAAAGAAGGTGGTGAAAAACTATCTGATAGGTAGGCCGAGTCAGGCAATAGGTCAGAATGTTGAAGACAAATTAAAAAAACTGGTTGTAAAAGCCAATGGTCTTTCAGCCGCTCTCGATTACCCGGTTATGGTACAGTCGATGAAAGTGGTAGGCGGCGTATCTTATCTTCATATGCCGTTGGAGCGGATTTATTGTCGTATCGGTTTTTCGTTCCTGTTTACCGGTAATTCCGAGGACAAAATTAAAATTGATAAGATCACAATTGACAAGACGAGTAACCAAGGGTATTTGTTTCTGGAAGAGAATGAAGCAGATAATAAGACTCCTTTAGGTTCCTTGGTATGGTCTGCCGCGGTCAATGGTCCGGGAGTGTTTAAAGATGCCAAAGGGGGTACGAATACGAATGGGGAGCAATCTACAGGGGGATCCCTCATGACCCTTTATGCAGAATCTTCCAGTGTGGCCCCTCTCTATTTCCGTACCTGCCAGTACCTTTGTGACGATGAAACGGAGGCGCCTTCCATCACCCTCGACATTACCGTAACCGGTAATGGAAGTACAAAAGCACGTACACTGACCGCGCCCCTGTACAGCTCAGGGGGGATAGGAGGTAAAAAGCATTATGGTTTCCTGCGGAACCATTCCTATCAGGTAATTTCTACGATCAATACCAGTGCGCTTCAACTGGAAGACGTGACGGTTGAGATGCGCGATTGGAACGACCGTCCCTCGGTCGATATTCCCGAATTCAAATGAGTATTACGTAAATATCAGGCTATGAAATACAAAGATATCCCAGTTTGGTCGATTATACTTTCCTTCTTTTTCATCTTTGCCTCGTGCCGTGATGAGATGGCCGGTAAAGGTGGTGTCCTGGAAGTGGAAGAAGGGATTCCCGGCACGCTGACCCTGTCGGTCACTTCCGGCAATCCCGCCCTGCATGTGGTTACACGGGCTTCGGAAGAGGAAGAGAAACATATCTCATCGCTCTATGTCTTTATTCTGGATATGACTTCGACAGGTGGTCCGGCGACTCATCCGGTCCTGTCGAGAAAATGGTTTCCTGATACGCAGAGTTTCCCGCGTGATGTTTCCGGGAATATACAGGTCGGTATTCCTGCTGTCTCCTGCAACTCTGTTCGGATATTCGCCGTTGCCAATCTGAATACGGCTAACCAGTTGTCGAACAACAAAGAGATGTTGGAGGCTTTTCACAATGCAGCCAATGAAGCTGAACTGGAAAGTATAACGGCTCGGTTGGATGTGTTTAAGACGGCAACGGATGCGGAGCCGGAGAGTGGGAGGAGCCTGGCGCTGGTCGATCGGTTGCAGGGCAGTTTGCTTTCTGCCGGACATTACTCTTCTTCGCCGGATTATTCTCCTTATGCGAGTGCAGAACAGTTTGTACTGGATAGTGATGTCGTAACAGGCCGCTTAATAATGAAGAAAACTACGGGTGAGATTGTAAATGGGGCCATCCGGCTTCATCATCTGGATGCCCGGTTTAATTTCGTTGTGAAACTGGCGGACAGATTGCCGTCGGGCGCTTATTTCAAACTGAAATCATGGAAGGTGAAAAACCTACATATGCGGTCGTTTGTGCATTGGCAGCAGGATAGTCCCTGTTCTTCGGGAACAGAAGAGTTAGGAGGAACTACCGATATGAATGGTAATTATATCGACGAAACCTCTGCCGATGGCAAAGTAACAAGTAGCTTTACCTTTTATACGTTTGAAAACCGGCATGCTCCGGCTGCCCCTTTCATGAGTGTCGATAAGGTGAAAACAGCGATGGAGGCCGAAGGATTGTCGTGGAACGAAGATTCCGGCTTCACTTCCGATCAAGCATATATGTTACGTGAAAAGAAAAATCCGGACGGCAGTTTTAAATATGCACCCGGTAATGCCGCCTATGTCGTTTTGAAGGGTGAATATTACAATCCGGCGGAAAAGGTGCTGGGAGGTATTACGCAGCAATGTTCGGCAACTGTAACCTATCTCATCCATCTGGGATATATCGGGGAAGGGAATATGGAAAAATCAATGGCAGGCAGTTCTTCGGAACAGCGGGAGTTGGATAAACTGAACGACTACCGTATTTTGCGTAATTCGAATTATACTTATACGGTTACAGTCGGCGGAGTGGATAATATCCGGGTCGAGGCGGAGGCTGGTGGCGTTGAGAACCAACCCGCTGCCGAAGGGAATGTAGTCGATTCGGACTTCGATTTCCAGGCGGATGCACATTATGAACAGCGGCTGGTTAGACTGAATCTCAAGAGTGTTGTTGCGCGAATGAATCAGACCGGTGCCGGTTATTCTTATACAGTGAATACTCCTTTTACTTCCGGTCCGGTATCGGTGACGCTTCAGGATGACGGAGGCAGCGACCGGTCGATCATGCTGGATGACGGATGGGTACATTTTGCTTATCTGGGAAACGATATTTACGGAGGACTGTCGGAGACGCTGCACCGGCGGATAGAGGAAACCGGCGGGTACGGCTTGCCTTATACTTATACGTATGACCTGGAGCCGGGGGAAAGCTCGGTCAGTAATCCGGTACAGCTATGGGGACCTGTCGCTCTATTGCAACACCTGAAGTCGTGGATTAATATCTATAACGCGGAGTTAGCAAAAGGGAAAAAGATCGAGGGGCGTGAGGAAGATCCTTATATCGTGCTCGACGGAGGTGCTTATTTTTACCTCTATCGCTATTTCACAGTCTATGTCGATGAATATTATTATATCCAGGACCCGGTGACCGGAACGACTTCGAATACATTTTGGATGAGATTCTGTAATGCAGCCGACCGTACGATGAGTGTTTTTCAGGGAATGGATACGAGTGCCGATGGTCACAGTAGCTACACCCGTTCGGGCATGAATATCCGACAACGTTCCATCCAGACCTTATATTCGCCGGGACAAAGCGGGCAACAACTGACCTACAAGGCTTTCGGTATCGAACATACGGACGAGTACGGAGGAAACTATAACATAACGTCTGACGCGCCTATGCTTTCCGCTTCTTCCACTTCTGCCGACGGGCTCGATAATACCTGTCGAGGACTTTGGGATAACAAAGTTCTAGTGATTGAAGCCCTTGGTGAGTTTACCTGGAAAGGCGGGAACGGAATCTTTCCAGTGACCGATCGGACGTCCGATAGTGGTGCAGGGTGGCCTATGGCGCGAAGCAGTCGCTATGTCAATGTCGCTGCACTTTCACGCAACAGAGATAACAATCGCAATGGCCTGATCGACCTGGATGAGATTGTATGGTATGTGCCGGCTAAAGAACAGATGATGCACCTCTATGTTGGTACTTTCCTGATGGATGACCCGCTTTATCAGGCCCGTTTGCAGAAGGGGGATAATCTGTGTTATGCAACCAGCACTTTCGACGCATCGAAGGGACTGGCTATCCTGGTAGCCAATAAGGGAGCTGCGATCGACTGGATGAAAGACGGCTCATTCAGTGAGACGGACAGGAAGAATTGCTATATCCGGTGCGCTCGCAATCTGGGTACTCCGCCGGTGATGCAGGCATATGCACCTTATACCGGCACCGGCTATGCACATGAAGGTTTGGCGTTCGTCTCTCCGGCACCGGGTAGTACGGGTGTAAATTATATAATTACATATAATAAGCTAAGTACTACGGCACTGCGTTCGTATATCGGTGTCGGTTCATTGGGAAGTCATACACAGTTCCAGGCGGCCGCCCGTCCGTATCGTAGTTTTATCACGGCAAAACAATTACTTTACGGGGCAGGTAACTCTCCTGTCACTTGGAACGAGGCCCGTAACTTATGTTACAATTATTCGGAACAGACTGATCGCTCGGACAAAGGGACCTGGCGTTTGCCTAATTCCTGTGAGGCGATGGCTATGTTGTTTAAGTTTACGGATAATTTGTGGGATAAGACTGTCGGTCGGGTCATGTGGTCGTGTACCCGGTATAGTGGAAGCGCATTGTCTGTCGAGTATATTGGAGTGGAGTATGATAAGCAGGAGATAGTATGTGCGCCGGGAACGGATGTCGTAGGTTATGCCAGATGTGTGCGTGATAATAATGATGAATAAAGTCTATTATTTTGTATAATATCGGGCAGTGTCTCGCAAAAACATCTATCTTTGGAAATCAATAGTTATAGGTGGGTTTATGAGGAAGAAATGCATATATGTAAGAGGGTTTTTTATTATCGTTAATCTGATCTTGTTGAGTGGATTTGATTACTGTTTGGGTATGAATAGTTTTGAAAATCAAAAGAAATCAGGTCAGGATAGTTTGTTGTCCGTTCTTCGGAATACAACGGATGTGAAAGTGAAACTAAAGTCATTGTTCGAGTTGTCTCGGCTGAACTGGGAAACGCCGGAAGAAGTCGGTTATCTGCAACAACTCATGGAAACGGCGGCTCCGGTCGATTCTATGAATCATTATTATTATGCCCTTTCCGGATTGGGACGTTATTATTGCAACCTGAATAAATTGGATAGCCTGCTATATTGGGGAGGGATATTCGATTCGGTAACGAAGGTTCGCAAGGAAACTCCTCATGAGGCGTTTGATTTCCTGAATTATTATTGTCGTTATTACCTGAATAATGAAGAATACGAGTTGGCGATGAATGAAGCCGTGCGTCTTCAGATGCTCTCGGATGAGACCGGTAATTTGCAAGGGACTATCTCGAGTAATGAATACTTGGGGTTGATTTATATCATGATCGGTCGCGACCGGGATGCTGCGACCGCTCTTGAAAAAGGGATGAGCTTGCTGAAAGAGTCCGGGGGGCAACCTGATTATGAAATGCAACTGACGCCCTTCCTCTTGATTGCTTACCTGAGGCTTAATGAATTGGAGAAAATGAGGTCGCTCCTTGTTTATTATGAGTCTGTAATACATATGATGGAGAGTGAACGACCAGCTAAATGGATGAATTATCCGTTCCGGCAGAAGTATTGTTTCTTGTATTCCTATTATACGAACTTATATATTGCAGAAGATAAACCGAAAGAGGCGAAGAAGGCTATGCAACAGGCGTTTTCCTATGTGGACGATACGAACAGGAATGACCCTTTTCTGATCTCGGTATACAACCTGGCGATGGCCCGGTATTATTTTTATGTGAAAAAGTATCCCGAGGCGATCCGTGAAATAGATAAAGTATTGTCTGTCGATTATTCTACCGAACCTCTTAAATTGAAGGCTGAGATACTGAAAGCGGCCGGAAAGAAAGAGGAGGCGCTGGTCTTTTACGATCAACTGCTGACGTTTGTAGAACAGATAAATGTTAAGGCTTTCACCCGCCAGCTAAACCAGCTCCGTACACTGCATGATCTGAATGAACAGAAAATACAGGAGCAACGTCTGGTTTACCAGAAGGAACAGTTATCTCAAAAGCAAACCCAACTGACTGTCTCGCTTGTCTTTTTCGGTGTGCTGTTGTTGCTGTTCTCTTTTTTACTTCGTTACGTTTACCATGTCCGCAAACTGAAGGATGACTTGCAAAAGGAACGCGGGGTATTGATCGATACGACTGATAAACTGCGTATAGCCAAAGAACAGGCGGAGGAATCCAACCGGCTGAAGTCTGCGTTTGTCGCCAACATCAGCCATGAGATACGGACGCCGTTGAATGCGATCGTCGGCTTTTCCGGTTTGCTGGAAGATGCGGACGAGGAAGAAAGGAAAGAGTTTATCCGGATCATCAATAATAATTCGGACTTGTTGCTCGACCTGGTAAATGACGTTCTCGACCTATCGCGTCTGGAATCGGGGTCTTATAATCTGAACCTCAAAGAGTGCAATATTTATGCATGTTGTAAGGATGTTGAAAAGAGTGTGCAGCAGAAAATACAGCCGGGTGTAAACTTGACTCTGACCTGTTCGGAAAAGGATTTTGTCATGAAGACCGACATACTTCGTTTGCAGCAATTATTGCTGAACCTGTTGACCAATGCCGCCAAATTCACCGCTCAGGGAGAGATCAACCTCGATTATCAGGTCGACAAAGAGAAGATGCAAGTTATTTTCTCTGTCACGGACACCGGTTGCGGTGTACCTCCCGACAAACAGGAAAGCATCTTCAATCGTTTCGAAAAGGTGGATGAATTCAAGCAGGGAGCCGGTCTGGGCCTGCCTATTTGTCGTACGATCGCCGGACTTTTCGGTGGCACGCTAACTGTCGATCCTGCTTATACCGGCGGGGCACGGTTTATATTTGTGCATCCTATCTAACTGTCCAGTTTTCGATGAAAATTCCAGGCAGTCTTTCCAGATGTTTTATGTTGTCTGTAACCAGGATTAAGTTGTTATGAATAGCTGCACATCCTATTAAGATATCAAAATCATCAATTAATGTTCCTTTTCTTTTCAAATTAGCTTTGATATCCCCAAATAAAGGTAATGTTCCTGAAACGGAAATTACTTTGAAACGGTCTACTATAAAGGCAACATCTTTTAAACGTTCTTTTTTATTGTCACTGAATGATGCACCAAAATAGAGTTCTCCTAAAGTTATTTCAGATACATAACAATTTTCAGCTTTGGCTTTTAATATCGCCTCGCGAACACCATATTTGTTCTTAAGCATAGATATGCAGATATTGGTGTCTAACAGATAACCTTTAGTTTTCATTAAAATTCGTCTATTATTCGAGTTTGGTTACTGGTTCTGCTTTCCCTGATTTTCCGGACTTCATCTTCAACAGAAGTATCATCTTCCCAAGCTCCTGATAATGCACTGAAGAAATCGGAAGATTTGGATGAGGTTTTTTTTGAATATGTATGCGTGTCTTTTAAAGATTCAGACAATTTGCTGATTAAGTCTAATTTTATATCCGGACTTAATGGAGCCAACAGTTTCATATACCAATCTACGGGATTTAATGCCTGTTCCATAAAGTTTCTCCTTTCTTTTTTACAAAGATAGCTCGTTTGTTTTAAAGTGGCGGTATATTTATGTTGTTTTTTGTTTTAAAGTAGATGGTAAATGGGGAAATTAACTCTGTATAAATTCATAATCCGTTTGGAGAGTGAAAAGGGATTATCTATCTTTGTTTGCATGATGAATGTAAAGGATGTGATTAAAAATATACGTTTGCGCTGGGTTGTACTGGTGGTTTTGCTGGTGTTTATTTGGACGACCATGTCTTCTCCTGTGATGGGAGAGTGGTATGCCCGTGCGGTTTATCCGGTGTTTTCGGCGGTGTTGTCCCGTTTTTCTTCTCTTTTCCCTTTCTCGATCGGCGATTGCTTCATTTATGGCAGTATTGCAGGGTTGGTAGTCTATCTGGTTTATGCGATTGTGAAACGGCGTCCGTGGTTGAGGACCATCGGGCGGATGGCGGAATTTTTGCTTTGGGTATATGTCTGGTTCTATATGGCCTGGGGGATGAATTATTTCAGGATGAACTTCTATGCCCGGGCGGAGGTGCCTTATGCAGCCTATTCGGAGGATAACTTCCGTTCGTTTCTGGCTGATTACACGGAGGCATTGAATGCTTCTTTTGTTCCTGTCGGGAAGGTCGATAAGGCGGTCGTGGCGAAGGAGGTGGAGAAAAGCTACCGGGAAATAGCGGGACGTTTCAGCCTGGTCCGGCCGACGGCTTACCTGCATCCGAAACCGATGCTGGTTCCGGCCCTGATGAGTGGTGTCGGCGTACTGGGATATATGGGACCGTTCTTTATTGAATACAATCTGAATCCGGATCTGCTTCCGGTCCAGTATCCTTTCACCTATGCTCATGAAATGGCACATGTACTGGGCATATCCAATGAGGCGGAGGCAAACCTGTACGGCTTTCTGGCATGTTCACGTTCCGAAGTACCGGAAATACGTTTCTCCGCTTATTTCGGTTTGTTGCCTTATGTGCTGGGCAATGCGTACCAGTTGTTGCCGGAAGAGGAATTCAACCGTTGGAAAGAAACGATCTCTCCGGATGTGAAAGATGCCTACAATCGTAAAGTGGCTTACTGGCAAACGTTGTATAGCCCGACAATCGGTGATATACAGGATACGGTCTACAACTGGTTCCTGAGAGGAAACAACATTCCTTCCGGCCGTCAGAATTATTCGGAAGTGGTCGCTCTTTTAATGGCTCTGGATGCTTCCTCACGAGAAAAATGATCGCGTAACAAGCCAACAGAAATAAATACCTAACGGTAGATATGGATTAAAATAATTCTCTACTTTTGCATATATCAATTATGTAGCAAATATCTAAAACTAATAAGATGAAAAATCAAAGACTGGGATGTGTATTGGCTGGTATAGCTATTTGGGGATTAACGGGGTGTTCGCCGGAATCGATAATCCTTGAAGGTAAAGTTTCGAATCTTTCCGGTAATACGATTGTTTATCGGCCGACAATGGATGGTATATACAATGCGACACAAAGGGATACCTTGTTTCTGCAAGCCGACAGTACGTATCGTATCACTCTTCCGTCTAAAGGAAATGAGAAGATATCTTTCTATATCTATGGGCAAAAATACCTGGGAACGGTTTATGCTGAACCGGGAAAGAATGTACTCGATATCGACGCATCCCTCGAAAATAACCTGAGTATTGAAAATACGTTGGTAAAAGAAAATGAAATAGTAAAAGAACTTTCCCGTTTACAGGAAGAAGTCTTTAATTTGAGAGCACGAAGAGGCGATGCTTTCCAGGTAGCAAAGGATACAGTAGCCTCTTCCGTCTATCAGAAACTGACGGATTATGCGTCGGGAATAGAGCAAAAGATTACAGGGGTGGATGATGTATTCAAAAAGAGGGCGATACAAGACGTTCGTATGCAGATGTTGCTGGCCTTTATGAACCAATATTTTGGCATTAACTATCAGGGTACGGAAGAAACAAAGAAAGAGTGGGAGGCCGTCTATCCGGAAATGTTGGCATATGCGGATATCAGTCAGCCGGAGAATGTCTTTTCCGAAGCATTTGCTGATGTGATATCCAATGTAGCCGGTATAGAACTTTACATGAAAACAAAACAGCAGCCCAAAGACCGGAATGAAGGCAAGCAGAAACTTTTCGACTGGTATAAAAACAATCTGAAAGGGCGTGTACAGGA
The DNA here is from genome assembly GCF_000364265.2 of Parabacteroides sp. ASF519. Classification (NCBI taxonomy): domain Bacteria; kingdom Pseudomonadati; phylum Bacteroidota; class Bacteroidia; order Bacteroidales; family Tannerellaceae; genus Parabacteroides; species Parabacteroides sp. ASF519. The sequence goes on from NZ_AQFV02000006.1 coordinate 2,507,460, forward strand.
AGTCGCCATGGCCAACGTGATCCTTGAAGATGCTTCGAACGAGAGTTATTCAACGGGGATACCGGCTTTATACGAACAGTTTAAAGAATTGCATCCGGGTAGCACGCTGACTCGGGCATTGGAAAAAGCGATACAGAAAAATATCGCATTCAACAACCAGGAGCTTCCCGAAGACATTCATATACTGAACACCGATAGTGTGCGTTCCTTTAAAGAGATAACCGACCGATATGCCGGCAAAGTTATTTTTATCGATATCTGGGCTACCTGGTGCGGTCCTTGTCGTGAGTCTTTTGCCCATGTGAAACCTTTGCAACAATATGCGAAAGAGAATGACATCGTATTGTTGTATGTTTCTATCGACCGTCCGACCGATGCCGCTTTGTGGAAGAAGATGGCCGGGTATTATAATCTGAAGGGCGACCACGTTATTATTAATGAGTTTTTCAAGATGGATATCTACAATACATTCGGAAATAACGGTGCCTTATACATACCTCATTGCGCTATCATCAATAAGAAGGGAGAGTTGCAATTCAAGAAAGCAGCCAGCCCGGAAGATATGGATAAACTGGCGGAACAGTTACGGGAAGCCGGTGAATGATTCTGAAATCTAACCTTACAATTCAGTAAGCCTTTAAGAAAGCAGGTTTTTGGGGAGTAATAAGAAGATGATCGGTAGATAATCTTTTAAACTGACCCGTAACTGTTTTAAGGCTTGCTGGATACGGTAATTTACCGTCTGGGTGGAAACTTGCAGGATTTCGGCAATCTCTTTATAACTTTTATTTTCAAAGCGATGCATTACAAATGCCTCCCGGTAACTGGGCGGTAAGGCATGTATTGCCTCAAAGATATGCTTTTTCAGCTCTTCCGTTTGATAGAAATCGGTATCCTGTAGCATTTCCAGCATATATTCGTAGAAACGCGTTTCTGCCCGCAGTTGTGACTGTTGGCGGGTAAGTTGATTGATGCATCTGTGGTAGACTGCCTTGTACAGGTATTGGCAGAAGGAGGTATTGAAGGTTTGTATTTCCCGATTTTCCCATAACCATAACATGACATCCTGCACGATCTCTTCGGCATCTTCCAGACTGACAAATCGATTTGCATACGTACATAACATCGGATAGTATCTTCTGAATAAGGTACCATAAGCCTTTTTATCCCCATGTTGCATGGCTGATAACAGAAATGAATCATCTATCGCTTGTGAGGTATTTTTCATATCACTTTCTCCCTGGTTGCAAAGGTAGGTTTTTTGTCGTAGAAAAAAAATATCAAAAAAAAGTGGATTCCCGTTTAGTAATCTGTCGTAGTTCTCTTGTCTAATATATAAACAGGGATAAAAGTGCAGATGGAAACATTCAATATAGATAAGATAGAAGAGATTCTTCCCCGGTATTGTTCCGGTGAGGCAACGATAGAAGAATGCCGGATGGTAGAGGAATGGATCGGGCAGTCGGAAGATAATTACCGGATTGTCAAACAAATGTATGCCATCGATCAGGCAATGGGCACGGTGCGGATGGAATCGCAGGTGAATACAGAGAGGGCTTTGGCCTCCGTCAACCGTAAAATGAGTAAGGAACGTTCGCTCGTAAACTGGTTTACCTGGGTACAGCGGGTGGCAGCTATTCTCTTTGTTCCCCTTCTTATTATCTGGGGCATCGAGCACTTTACTCCCCGGACTGAGATTGCCCGGATGATCGAGATAAAAACAAATCCGGGAATGACGACGACTGTCGACCTTCCTGACGGTTCCAAAGTTTATCTTAATTCGGAATCTTCTTTGACCTATCCTTCTTCTTTCAGTGGAGAAAAGAGAAATGTTCAACTAAAAGGAGAGGCATTCTTTGAAGTACAGAAAGATCCTGAACATCGTTTTATCGTATCCGGTCCTTGTCAAACGCAGATTGAAGTCCTGGGAACGTCTTTTAATGTGGAAGCGTTCGAGAGAGATTCGTTTATCTCCACAACGTTGGTGGAAGGGAAAGTCCGCTTTGCTTATCAGAAGAATCAGAAACTTGCTACGGTAGAGATGAAACCCGGACAAAAACTGCTGTATGATACAACCTCTTCTCAGGTTAAGCTGCTTCGGACAAGTGGTGAAACAGAGACTGCCTGGAAAGACGGAAAGATCGTTTTCCTGGCAACTCCGTTACCGGAAGCATTGCGGATGTTGGAGAAACGTTTTAATGTAAACTTCGTATTATCCAATGACCGCCTTCGTAGTGAAGCCTTCAACGGTACTTTCACAAACCAGCGTCTGGAACGTATATTGGAAATATTTAAAATATCATCGAATATAAAATGGCGTTATCTGGATACCCAGAATACGACAAATGAGAGAGCGAGAATAGAAATTTATTAATCTAATTGAAAAGATCATGAAAAGTAAACCACCCTAAAGAAAAACATCCGGAGAAATATTGGCGTATTTCACCGGATGGAAAGAATTAATTTAAAACGCTTGTTTGGCGACAAGCAGTAGTAAATCACTTTTATTAATTAGATCAGTACAAAGTTATGCAAAAACATTTTAATACCCAACAGTTTTGGGTAGCAGAGTTTCTGCGGTTTATCTTAAATAAAATACCGAGAGTTATGAAGTTATCAGTCTTCTTACTATTATGTTCCATAGGTTTGGCGCAAGCAACAGACAGCTATGCACAGAAGGCTACAGTGAATCTGGAGATGCGGAACCAAACGGTAAAAGAAGTGTTGGATGAGATCGAGGAACAATCAGATTTCTCTTTCTTCTTCAATATCAAACATGTCGATCTGCATCGGAGAGTCTCTGTCGTAGCTAAGAAAAGCGATATATTTAAAGTGCTGGAAACAGTGTTTGCCGGTACGGATGTGCGCTATTCGGTAGTGGATAGAAAGATAATCCTGTCGACAGAGAAGCAGGAAATTCAGCAAATTAATCAAGATAAAAAAGTTACAGGTGTTATCAAAGACCAACATGGTGAACCTGTTATCGGTGCGAATGTGTCTGTAAAAGGTACGACTATAGGAACAATTACCGGTATCGATGGTGATTTTGCTTTAGAAGTGCCGGCAAATGCAGTCATACAGGTTTCTTATATCGGTTATGTCCCTCAGGAACTTCGTTTGGGCGGTAAGAATCATCTGGATGTTGTGTTGAAAGAGGATTCGCAAGCATTGGATGAAATAGTAGTCGTAGGTTATGGCGTACAAAAGAAAATAAATCTTACCGGTTCGGTATCATCTGTTAAGAGTGAAGAGCTGGAACGTCAACCGATCGTAACCATGAAGGATGCTTTGGCAGGTTTGGTTCCCGGTCTGACAGTCGTGAAGTCGTCCGGACAACCCGGATCGAGTAATCCGACCATCACAGTACGTGGGGTAGGAACGTGGAAAAACGCAGGTCCTCTCGTATTGGTAGACGGTATGTCGATGAGCATTGCTGATGTTTTACCTAACGATATTGAAAGCATATCGGTATTGAAGGATGCGGCCTCGGCTGCTATCTACGGTTCACGTGCTGCCAACGGGGTAATTCTGATTACAACGAAAAAAGGAAAAGAAGGTAAAGTGCAAGTGAATTATAACGGAAATGTCGGTTGGCAACAAGCTACGCGTCAGCCAAAATCGGCTACAGGTTGGCAGTATGCGGAGTTGTACAACCGTGCAATGTTGGCCGACGGCAAAGCATTGCCTGACGGAACGACATTACTATTCCCGCAGGATAAGATCGATCGTATGAAGAATGGTACAGGAGATATCGATCATAATGAAGCGAATACCGATTGGTTCGATGAACTGTTACATACAGCTTTACAACATACTCATGATATTTCTATTACGGGAGGTAACGACCGCGTGCAGTATGTCGGAACAGTAGGGTATGCAAAACAGGACGGTATTATCGAGTCGTCATACGAACGTTATAATACTCGTTTGAATACGACGGCTAACCTGGCTGATTGGCTTACTATTCAATCAAACATTGCTTATATCAATGATGTCAGCAAAGAGAGTCCGGGACTTGGTTATGCCTATTATTACGCACCACGTTCATTCCCCAATATGCCGGTTAAATATTCGGATGGTACCTGGTCGTTCCACTCTACACCGAAGAATCCGGTGCGTATGACGACTGATGAATATGGTTATCAACGATATGAAACGGATAAGTTGTCGTTGTTACTTTCGCCTGAAATCAAACTGTTCGAGAACTCATTGTTCCTGAAGGGCGTATTAGGCTACGAAAGTAAAACATCTTATGTGGACAAGTTTGAAAAGAAAGTTATTTACGATGCTTTCGAACCGGCCGGACAGAGCGAGAATATATTCGTGGCTCGTAATACCAAGACGGATACCTGGTATCGCAACCGTAACCTGACCTTAAGTGCTACGGCCAATTATATGAAAAAATTCGGCGACCATGATATTAATGTATTGTTGGGAGCATCACGCGAACAGTTCAGATATAATACAACCTCAGCTTCACGAAAAGATTTCCCGACCGATGATTTCGAAGTGATCGATCCGGGTGATGCCGCCACAGCTACGGCCACAGGAAATAAGACCTATAGTGCCTTGACTTCTGTATTCGGTAGATTGAATTACTCTTACAAAGATCGTTACCTGTTTGAAGCGAATGTTCGTCGTGACGGTTCTTCCAAATTTGCCCGCGGACATCGTTGGGGTACGTTCCCTTCTTTTTCGGCTGCCTGGAGAATATCTGAAGAATCTTTTTTCAGTCCGCTTAAGAGTGCTGTGCAGAACCTTAAACTGCGTGCATCGTGGGGTAAGCTGGGGAACCAGAGTATCGATAATTATCTGAGTATGTCTACGTATGCTGTTGTAGGTGGCGGTACCCGTTTTTATTTATTCGATGGTACTGTACAATCATTAATGACGGAAAGTGTTATGGGTAATAACATTATCACATGGGAAACGAGTACGAACCTGAACTTCGGTCTCGATGTCAATGTACTCGATAATCGCTTAGGTCTTACGTTCGACTGGTATAACCGGGATACGGATGATATTTTGTTAAGCCTCGAAGCTCCCAGCCTGTTGGGTATCACACCGCCTATTTCGAATGCAGGTAAGGTGAGAAACCGCGGATGGGAATTGACTGTCAACTGGCAGGATCAGATAAACAGCGACTTCAGTTACAACGTTAATTTCATGTTGTCCGACGTAAGGAATAAAATTCTGGATATGCACGGATACAAGTCACCGACATCCAGCCTGACTACCCGTATCGAAGGCGAACCGATCGATGCGCTGTTTGGTTGGCAAACGCTGGGACTTGCCGACACGCAGGAAAAATATGAACAATACAAAGATGTGATGTTGACATACAACTCGAATTTCTCAATGGGTGATATTATTATCGCGGATTTGGATAAAGACGGAAAGATTACGGAAGCCGACAAAAAGATTATCGGTAACCAGATACCCCGTTATACCTTCAGCCTGAACCTGGGATTCAATTATAAGGCATTGGATTTCTCTGCCATGTTCCAGGGAGTAGGTAAAGTCGATGGTTTCCTCGGACGCGACATTATCGAACCGCTGGGTTCTCAAACGGCTATGGAAGAACATTATTATGATTCTTTCGACCCGTCGAACCCGACTACCGGTAAATATTATCCGCGTATGACAATGGCCAACCGCCTCAATTATGCCAATATGTCGCATTGGGTACAAGATGCCTCTTATCTGCGTTTGAAGAACTTACAGGTAGGGTATACATTTAAGTTCGGCGAAAAGTCACCGGTAGAGAGGACCCGGATTTATTTCTCCGGCTCCAACCTGTTCACGTTGACAAAATATAGAGTCTTTGACCCGGAAAACGGATTGAATACCACTTCTTTTCCGAACTCACGAGTATATAGCATAGGTGCTAATGTTACATTTTAAAAATTGAAATCATCATGAAGAATAAATTATTATCGATAGTCTTTTTAGTAGGATGTGCACTCTGTTCTTGTGACGACGTGCTGGACGCACTTCCTGAAGATAAATTGCCGGAAGAAACTTTTTGGCAGACACCCGGTAATGTCCGTGCATTTGTTGCAGACGTATATTCCCGCTCTTTCCCGTTGGAATATGAAATGCATCCTTGTTTCGATGAAGCGATGTCTGATAATTCCCATATGGCATGGGAGGGATGGTATACCAATATAAAATTGATTGCTAACGGTTCATATCTTACAACCACTTCTGTTGTAAATAATAATTGGGCTTATGCCTATACCAATATCCGTATGACCTGTCAGTTTCTGCAAAACATAGAGAAATGTACAGAGTTGGATACTGCGGAAAAAGAGGCGCTTACCGGACAAATACGCTTTTTCCTGGCTTACAGTTATATCCGTTTAGTCGCCCTGTACGGAGATGTACCTTTGGTTGAAAAAGTGTTGACAGAAGAAGAGTCCAAAATTCAGACCAGAACGCCCAAGGCTGAAGTGCTGGCGTTTGCCCACGGTCAACTCGACCAGGCTATTAAGGAGTTGGATGGTAAGGCACTCGGAAAAGGACGTGTTACGGCCGGAGCATGTAAGGCCCTGAAAGCACGTGCTTATTTATGGGAAAATGATTATAGTAACCTGCTGGCTGTTACATCGGAATTGATTGGTAAATATTCGCTCAACACTGCCGGTGAGACACCTTATGCCGACCTGTTCAACGGGAATGCCGAAGATGCGGACGAAATTATTCTGGCACGTGAACATGCCCATACAAGTGGAAGTATCACAACCGGTAACCGGTTGAATCAAGCATTTTTCCTGAAAGAAATGTCTGGTGGAGATGCTCTTCGTGCACTTACCCCTACCGGAAGTTTGATCGATGCTTACCCGATGGCTGATGGCCGGTTGATACATGAAAATGGTTCTACTTATAATCCGAAAGATCCTTATAAAGATAGAGACCCCCGTCTGGCACAATCTATTATCTATCCCACTTCTACGATTCGTGAATCGAAAACAATGACATGGGTACTTTATGATCCGGAATCAGAAGAAAGTATCCCGGGACAACGTTATGATGCGAAAGAGCCTTCATCTACCGGATATGTCTGGAAGAAGTATTGCGACTGGAGCGATCATGCCATGGTCCAAATCCTGGACGGTGGTGTAGATGTTATCTATTTCCGCTATGCAGATGTATTGTTGATGCACGCCGAAGCATTGCTCGAAACGAAAGGGGTTGCCGCTTCTTCTGAAATTTTCGGTATTATCAACCAATTGCGTGATCGTTGTGGCGGCGGACGTGTAACGGCGGCCAACTATACATCGGAAGATGCACTGCGGACATTGGTTCGTAACGAACGCCGTGTGGAATTGGCAAATGAAGGTCTGCGTTTCTTCGACCTTCGCCGTTGGAAGGTTGCTGAAAAGACTGTGGCAGTCTCCGGTGAGGGAATGAATGGCGAAGTATATGGTGCTTTTATGCGTTTGGACGGTGTCGGTGCTACCGACAGGACAGTAACCGTGGATGGTGTTCCCCGTCGCTATGTGGAAACGTATAAATTCGATCCTTCCAAGCATTACCTGTTCCCGGTACCATCTAAAGACATCGACCTGACCAACGGTTCGTTGACGCAAAATCCGGGATGGAACTAAGCTGGATCTTTCCATCGTAATAAACATTGAAGGGCTGTGTCAAAATGGGGTTTTGATACAGCTTCTTCTTAAATCATAATTAGAAAAACAGTTGATTTTATATGAATTACTATTTTTGGGCAGGTTGTCTGCTTATGGTGGGACTACTGGTCGGATGTCAACCAGGAGAAAAGAAGACATTGGCCGATAAAGGTGAAAATGTCTTTCCTGTCTCCACCCATCGGGCATTGAATCCGATAGCACCTCCGGGCGTATTTATAGCCGATCCGGAAGTAAGGCAAATGCCTGACGGACGTGTCTATATTTATGGTTCGCGCGACGAACCCGGTAACAGCTGGTGTTCGCATTCTTATAATGTGCTTTCTTCTTCCGATCTGGTGAACTGGCATGTGGAGCAATTCTCCTTTGCCACCGAAGGGGTGGGGAAGCAGGTCGACTATACCGACAGGCTTTTGTTTGCACCCGACTGTATCTACCGGGATGGAAAATACTATCTCTATTATTGCCTGGCCGGAGGTGGGGAAGATGAAGGTGTTGCCGTTTCTTCTTCTCCTTATGGTCCGTTCAGGGATGGGAAGGTAATGGAAGGGATAAGCGGTATTGACCCGTCCGTATTCATCGATGATGACGGGCAGGCCTATTTGTTTTGGGGACAATGGCATGCCAGGGGGGCAAAGCTGAGTAAGGATATGCTTTCCATAGAAGGAGCTGTTCATGACAGTTTGCTGACCTATAAAACGCATTTTTTCAATGAAGGCAGCTCGGTCCGCAAAAGAAACGGCATCTATTATTTAGTATATGGAAGCCATTCCCGGCATGGAGAGTCCAACTGCGCTACGTTGGATTATGCGACAGCGACTTCTCCGTTAGGTCCTTATACATACAGAGGGGTCATTATCGATAATTGGGGTAGTGACAGGAATCTGGTGAACAATCATGGTTGCATCACCGAAATCGACGGACAATGGTATATCGCTTATCATCGTCCTACCCATGCAACTGCAACAGGTACTATGCGGAAAGCCTGTCTGGAGCCTATCACTTTTAATCCGGACGGCACGATACCTGAAGTAGAAATGACTACACAGGGAATCGGCGGTCCCATCTCTCCGTTCTATCGGATGGATGCAGCCAGGGCTTGTCTGCTGTCAGGCAATGTGATGGTATCCGTACGCAGGCCGGATAACGATATTCCGGTAGAGTATTTGGCAGGTATTCGTGACGGGGATCATGCTTATTGGAAATATTATGACTTTACCAGTACCGATGCCGACCGTTTTATTTGTAAGACATGGGGCAAGAACAGGGCCGCAAAGATAGAAATTCGTTTGGATGGTCCGGAAGGTGAGTTGCTTGGAGTCTGTGATCTGACTCCTATGGAGGGTGAAGTGGCTTATGCCGTTCATGAAACAAAAATTAAACCGGTTACAGGCAAACATGCGTTGGTACTGGTTTTTAAAGCGGTTGAACCGGCGGATACAGAGGATGAAGACTTAATGAATTTGGAGTGGTTTACTTTTTCTACTTCCCATACTCCTCGGTGAAGTGGTATTTTTTGGAAAAAGGACTATAGTTTTGCCTGGTTGGGCATTATACTATAGTCCTGAATTCATCTCAAAATAGAATGATTTCTACTTCTTCTATTCAAAATAAGTTTTCCGGAATAATTCCTTCATTTGTTCATCTGTGAGTAATATCTGCTTATTATCAACCCTCTACAGATGAAGGCAATGAATAAACCCTGGTGCTTCGATACCCATTTTTCTCCAATTTACCTTCATCGATCAGTTTTTTCAGGTCTTCTAAAGCACGATACTTGGAGCAACCCGTCAGTTCCCGGTAATCGCCGCAAGTGATATAATGATGCTTTTCCAGGTATTCCGTCAGCCTGCGGACCCGTTCTTCGAAAGGAGGCAACACACCTTTTCCTTCCGGCATGCGTTCCAGATCCATTGTCTTTAGTTTGTTTTTCAGGTATTTGCCACAGCGGAAATTCACATTCTTGAAGTGGATCGACTCGCTTCGGATCTCCTTCTTATCCATGACCGGACGCGAAGAAAGCGAGACACTGAAAAAGCCCAATTCCTCCAGTTCGACATTATATCCCTGATCCAGACGGCTGGCCATCACATCGGCAATGACCCGCAACGCCCCTTTTAGATCGGCTCCCGACATTCCGGAGCGAGCTTCCGCCTCTTCTATCAGATCGTTCGTACGGATTGTTCCGTAAGGTACTACACGCGGATGCAACGCCTGTTTTTTCTTATCTCCCGTTGGGTTCGGATTGCGAACCATTCGATATCTTGCACACATATCAGTTGTTTTTTAAGGTGTAACCAGGCATCCGGTAATGCCGGAGTGCTTTCTTATATCTTATTTGTCAGTTATCATACGCTTGTTCGACTGCTGTAGGACGCTTGTAAGACTACTGTTGAATAAGCGTATGACAATTGAAAAACAAGAAAGAATAACGCACTAAAGATATAAATAATAATCGACAGAAGCCTTGTTATCCATAGTTTTTTTCTTATCTTTAAGCAGAAAATACACCTTGGATCACAAGCAAATGAATGTAACACAGTATAAAGACGGAAGTAAGTCCGTTAAAACCTTTTCACTTAGTGAATTAGTCGATACGATGAAGGACCGTGCGTCCGGTCGTGCAGTAGAAGAATTCCGGGAAAAACTGGAGGAGTGTCCTCCGGGTTGTCCTTGTCCGGCGGCAAGTAAACTGCCCCGGATTGTTTTTGGTGCCGAATACCGGAAGAAGAACGGAGAGATGAAAATGGCAGCCTACAACGGTCTTGTTCTTCTCGATGTCGGTAAGATGGAGGCGATTGGTTATCAGTAGCTGAGATCATGCAACATATCCGTAAGCGTAGCCGCCTTAGTTTCAGTAGCACAACGATCAATGGCTTTGGTCGTTTACTGCGCCGAAATAACTATCCTTCTCGCCACGCTTTGCGTGGAAATTTGTATCATGTAGAAGAGATCGGATGATATTCTTCATTTTGTTCATCTGCAAGGCGTTTATTTTTAGTGTTATAACTTTGCAGATGAATAAATGAAGGAAAAAATGGGAAAACATTTATTCGGCATATATGGCATAGAGCAAGCAGATGGTTTATAACTGTATTGCAGTTTCAGAAAAAATGAATGTATGTAAGTTTGATTAGTTACGGCAGTAAACTTTTTGTACTTTTGTAGACATTATCGTACATAATAATACAGGCATAATGAAAGACTCGATAGCTTATTTACCCAAAGACAAGCAGGAAGATTTAAACTTTCTGGTTAATGAGATACAGAAAAGATTACCTCAGACGGAGTTTATTATTCTGTATGGTAGCTATGCAAGAGGAAATTATGTACGCCGTAGCATACGGATTGAAGATGGCGGTATTCCTACCGTCAAAATATCCGATTATGATATCTATGTGATAACCAGTGGTATCAATAGTAAAAAGGCTGATACTATTCTGGATAACGTGGAAGATATATTTTTTGCCGGAAAGGATTTTGACCGGGATACTCCTGTTCAGTTTATCAATGATGATATTAAGATAGTAAATAAGTACCTGGAGGAGGGGCGATATTTCTATACACAGATTAAACAGGAAGGTATTGTTCTGTATAATAGCGGTAAATACAAACTGGCTCGCCGCCGGAAATTAAATTATGCAGAGATAAAGGAACAGGCGCAGGAATATTTTGATGAGAAGTTTAGTTACGCAAATGATTTTCTTGGAGTTACCAAGCTTATCTACGAGAATATGAATAATTATAAACTTTGTTCATTTAATCTTCATCAAGCCTGTGAGAATTATTACTATGCAATTCGATTGACATATACTTTACGAAATAATAAGCAACATAATCTTTCCAAACTATCATCTTCCACTAAAAGGTATTCAGAGGATTTGGCAACAGTTTTTCCACAAGATACACTTGAAGAAAAACGGCTTTTTACTTTATTAAAGGCTGCTTATGTGGATGCCCGGTACAATCCGCATTTTGTTGTGACCAAAGAGGATATCGATCAACTAACTCCGAAAGTAGAATTGTTAAGGGATATAACAAAACGGATTTGTGAATCGAAGATTAAGGAGTATGCGGAGAAAGTTTTGTGAAACTTTGTCAGGTTTGTTGTTGCTGCAATTCGATTATGTAATATAGGCATCCTCATCGTTATGAAAGGATATTTTTAAATCAGTTCTTTCAAATCATAGTACATTGGAATTGTATCGTCTTCGACATTGTTAACTAATTGTTTAAATCCGCGTCGCCGCAATCAAACGGTTTTATCTTTTCTAATTCTTCTAACTTTGCTAATTTCATGTTCACATCATAAAGGTTGCTATTTTCTTTATATTCTCGTAAGCTTCCTTTATACGTCTTTTTTCATCGTCAGAAGCTGGTTTCACATCCTTAATGGATTGATTAAAACGCTTTGCGTCTTCTCCAAATATGATTGGAGTCTCTTTTATCGGTTTGGCCATCGTAATAATTGTTTATAGTTTATAAATCCGATACAAAGATAAATATTATTCTTGATCTTTCTCCTATTTAGTCAAGGAAAGATCAAGAATACACGAATGAATTAATACTATCCTGTTTTTGTCAAACATACAAAGCTTCCTTTTCGATATTTCGTTTCAGATACTCATCCATACGATCACGCAATCTTACTAGGTCGACCCGGGATCCTAGCAAAGCTTCAAGATCAAATTTGATGCGGGCTAATGTGAGAAGATTGGGCGCAGGGGCTTCAAAACAAATATCCACATCGCTATTTTCTGTTTGCTGGCCACGGGCAACACTGCCGAAAATCCCCATACGGACAATACCATATTTACCGGCATGGGAATCCATATATTGCCGTAATAGTGTCAAGTATTCATTTGTCGATTTCATAGCAGTTACCTTTTATGAGGTCAAAGATAGTTATATTTTTTTGAAAGGGAGATTACTTAGCTTTGTAAAATCCAATCAGGTTCTACGAATTTCTTTATTGCCTAATTAGAATTAAATCACTAACTTTGCGGCATTTTTAGAAGAAAGATAAATATAACGCGAAATGAGTAAGAAATTTGCCGAATATTCTAAGTTTGACTTATCGAATGTCAATAAAGAGGTGCTGAAGAAGTGGCAGGATGGAGACATCTTCCACAAGAGTCTTGAAATCCGCGAAGGATACCCCTCATTTGTATTTTACGAAGGACCGCCTTCTGCAAATGGTATGCCGGGTATTCACCACGTTATTGCCCGTTCGATTAAGGACATTTTCTGCCGTTACAAGACCATGAAAGGATTCCTGGTCAACCGTAAGGCGGGATGGGATACGCACGGCCTGCCGGTTGAGTTGGGCGTGGAGAAATCCATGGGTATAACCAAGGAAGATATCGGCAAGAAGATTTCTGTCGCTGACTATAACGCAGCTTGCCGCCGCGATGTGATGAAGTTTACCAAAGAATGGGAAGACCTCACCAACAAGATGGGCTACTGGGTGGATATGGAAAATCCGTATATCACCTACGATAACCGTTACATCGAAACGCTGTGGTATCTGCTGAAAGAATTATATAAGAAAGGTTTGCTGTACAAAGGATATACGATCCAACCGTATTCGCCGGCAGCCGGAACAGGTCTTAGCTCGCATGAGTTGAACCAGCCGGGTTGCTATCGCGATGTGAAGGATACGACCTGTACGGCTCAATTCCATATCCTCGATCCGAAGCCCGAAATGGCACAGTTCGGTGATGCATTCTTCCTGGCATGGACGACTACTCCGTGGACATTGCCTTCAAATACGGCTCTTTGCGTAGGTCCGAATATCACTTACGTGGCTGTTCAGACGTACAATCCGTATACCGGTATGCCGATGACTGTCGTGTTGGCAAAGGATTTGATGGATGCACATTTCAATCCGAAAGCTGCCGGTCTGGAACTGTCTGATTATAAGATAGGAGATAAGCTGATTCCGTTTAAGGTGGTTGGCGAATGGAAAGGACCGGAATTGGCTGGCATGCATTATGAACAGCTGATTCCCTGGGTAAATCCGGGCGAAGGTGCTTTCCGTGTAATTACGGGTGATTATGTAACAACCGAAGACGGTACGGGTATCGTACATATCGCTCCGACTTTCGGTGCGGATGACGACCGTGTGGCTAAGGCAGCTGGCGTTCCTCCGTTGATGATGATCGACAAGGATGGCAACAGACGTCCGATGGTGGATATGACCGGTAAGTTCTATCTGCTGGAAGATCTGGATCCGGAGTATGTACAGGCTCATATGAACGCTGCCGATTACGATCCGTGGCAGGGTAAGTTCGTAAAGAATGCGTACGATCCGGAGAAAACCGATAAAGACGAAACATTGGATATCGAAATATGTATGATGCTGAAAGTGCAGAACCGCGTGTTCCGCATCGAAAAGCATGTACACAACTACCCGCACTGCTGGCGTACCGACAAACCGGTATTATACTATCCGCTGGATAGCTGGTTTATCCGCACTACTGCTTGCCGCGACCGTATGATCGAACTGAATAATACGATCAACTGGAAGCCGCAGAGCACCGGTACGGGACGTTTCGGTAAATGGTTGGAAAACCTTCAGGACTGGAACTTGAGCCGTAGCCGTTATTGGGGTACCCCGTTACCAATCTGGCGTACGGAAGACGGAACGGAAGAAAAATGTATCGGTTCGGTTGAAGAACTGTACAACGAAATAGAAAAGGCTGTTAAAGCCGGATTCATGGAAAGCAATCCTTATAAGGATAAAGGATTCAATCCGGGTGAATACAATAAGGATAATTACGAAAAGATCGACTTGCACCGTCCGTATGTGGATGAGGTGATCCTTGTTTCTGAAAGCGGTAAGCCGATGAAACGGGAAACCGACCTGATCGATGTTTGGTTCGACTCGGGTGCGATGCCGTATGCCCAGATCCATTATCCGTTCGAGAATAAGGAAATACTGGATAACCGTACGGTTTATCCGGCCGACTTTATCGCGGAAGGTGTCGACCAGACTCGCGGTTGGTTCTTTACCCTGCATGCGCTGGCAACAATGGTATTCGATAGCGTGGCTTATAAAGCGGTTGTTTCCAACGGTCTGGTACTCGACAAGAATGGTAATAAGATGTCCAAACGTCTGGGAAATGCGGTCGATCCGTTCTCTACAATCGAACAATATGGTTCCGACCCGTTGCGTTGGTATATGATTACGAATGCATCTCCTTGGGATAACATCAAGTTCGATATAGACGGAATGGATGAAGTGCGCCGTAAATTCTTCGGTACATTATATAATACCTATTCATTCTTCTCACTCTATGCAAATGTGGACGGCTTCGATTATTCGGAACCGGATGTTCCGTTGAACGAACGCCCGGAGATCGACCGCTGGATTCTTTCTTTGCTGAATACATTGGTGAAAGATGTGGACGGATTCTATGATACCTACGAACCGACCCGTGCGGGACGTGCTATCTCTGAATTTGTAAACGATAACCTGAGTAACTGGTATGTACGTCTGAACCGTCGCCGTTTCTGGGGTGGTGGTATGACAACCGATAAGTTGTCGGCTTACCAGACTTTATATACTTGTCTGGAAACGATAGCCAAGTTGATGGCTCCGATTGCTCCGTTCTATGCCGATCAGTTGTTCTGCGACCTGATTGCCGTAACCGGACGTGAGACGGTTGAGTCTGTCCACTTATCCGATTTCCCGAAATATGACGAAGCATTGATTGATAAGGATCTGGAAGAACGTATGAAGATGGCGCAGGATGTTTCGTCCATGGTGCTGGCTTTGCGTCGTAAAGTGAATATCAAAGTTCGTCAGCCGCTCCAGACCATTATGGTGCCGGTTATGGATGCCCATCAGCAGGAAAGTATCGAAGCAGTGAAGAACCTGATCCTGAACGAAGTGAATGTGAAGGAACTGAAGTTTGTCGATAACGCTGCCGGAATCTTGGTAAAACGTATCAAGCCGGACTTTAAGAAGTTAGGCCCGCGTTACGGTAAGATCATGAAGAGCCTGGCTGCCGCTATCCAAAGCATGAGCCAGGAGGATATCCTTGCTTTCGAAGCTGCCGGAACATTCACGTTGAATGTGGAAGGACAGGATGCAACTATCGAACGTACGGATGTTGAAATTATCTCGGAAGATATCCCGGGCTGGTTGGTTGCCAATGAAGGCCGTCTGACCGTAGCTCTTGATATCACAGTCACTGAAAGCCTGCGTAAGGAAGGTTTGGCACGCGAATTGGTGAACCGTATCCAGAACTTGCGTAAGAGCAACGGTTATGATATAACGGATAAAATCAATGTGACTATTCTTTCGACCGATGAAATGGATGACGCAATTAAGGAATTTAATGAGTACATTGCGAACCAAGTGCTGGCTGTATCTGTTGAAATAACAGAACATGCCATAAGCGATGCGACCGTCCTTGATTTCGAAGATTTCAATCTGTCGGTACGAATCGAAAAAGAGTGATTTTTTCTATAAAAAAGAAAGGCGTCCCTTGCCGCATATAAATATTATCGTATATTTGGACTGCGACTTGGTCGCCTGATATATATTATGAATTGTGGAACCTAAAATTAAATGAACCATGGCAGAAAAGACAAGATATTCGGATGCTGAACTCGAGGAGTTCCGCGCCATTATTTTAGAGAAGTTGGAGGTAGCCAAGAAGGATTACGAGTTGTTGAGATCGGGTGTAACCAATTCTGATGGTAACGATGTGGCTGATACATCACCAACATTTAAGGTGTTGGAAGAAGGTGCCGCAACTTTGTCGAAGGAAGAGGCCGGACGTTTGGCACAACGCCAGATGAAGTTCATACAGAACTTACAGGCTGCTTTGATCCGTATAGAAAATAAAACGTATGGCATTTGTCGTGAAACGGGTAAACTGATCCCGAAAGAAAGACTGCGTGCCGTTCCTCATGCTACTTTGAGTATCGAAGCAAAACAAGGAGGTAAGAGATAAATGAAATTTTCTAAAGGTTGGGGAGCAGTGTTGATTATAATGCTGCTCCTTATTCTTGACCAGGCTCTCAAAATTTGGATCAAGACACACATGCAGTTGCATGAGAGTATAGAGATTACCCCGTGGTTTTATCTCTATTTTACCGAGAATCCGGGAATGGCTTTCGGTATAGAAGTAATAGGTAAGTTGTTTTTGTCGATATTCCGTATTGTGGCGGTCGGCTTTATCGGTTATTACCTGTATAAGCTTGTAAAAGACAAATATAATTTCGGTTTTATTGCTTGTGTCTCGTTGATATTTGCAGGAGCAATCGGTAATATTATCGACTCCGTATTTTATGGAGTGGTATTTGATCATAGTTTCGGTCAGATCGCGTCTTTTATGCCTGCGGGCGGAGGATATGCGGGATGGCTGCACGGGAAAGTAGTGGATATGTTTTATTTCCCGTTGATTCAGACGGTATTGCCTGACTGGCTTCCTATTTGGGGAGGGGAGGAGTTCGTCTTTTTCCGTCCTATCTTCAACTTGGCGGATTCAGCAATCTGCGTAGGTGTTTTCTTATTATTGATATTTTACCGGCATACCTTGTCGGCCAGTCTCTCTAAAGAAAAAGAAAGTAATAAATAAATGCGGAATAAATTGCGCAGATATGGTGTCGCATTGTTGACGGCAGCTTTGTTGGTTTCCTGTAGTAAGGTGCCTGATGGCATTTTGTCGGAAAAGGAAATGAAGGCTGTCCTGATTGATATGCAACTGGCTGAAGCTATGATCAGCACGGATTATAAAAAGTATAGCGACGATGCTGAGAAAGAAGCGCTTTACCAGTCTGTATTCCGCAAGCACAAAATAGAACAGGCTGTTTATGACAGTTCGCTGGTCTGGTATGGGCGTAACCTGGATGTGTACATGCAGGTCTACGACTTGGTTCTGGCCGAACTGAATGAACGGCAAAAGGCGCTGGGAGATGTGCAGGCAAATGCCGCCCCTGTATCTAAACAGGATTCGGTAGATATCTGGCCGCGTCTTACTTATCTTACTTTAGAACCGAATGCCCTGTTTAACGGGATAGCGGTCGATATTAAACCGGAAACCAACTATCCGTCCGGCAGTACGTTTGTATTGGGAATGCGTGTCTGGGGATTGAACGATGCGATGAAGAATCGTCCGGAGATCCGTCTGAGTGCCAATCAGGGAGATACGATTATTACCGTAAACGACAAAATTCTTCGCGACGGTTATCATGAAACAACGTTAAGGACTTTGCCTACCAAACAGGTAAAGAGCGTGTATGGTTTTATCCGCCTGAACGGAAAGGATGATTCCACCTCTTATTTCAAAATTTATGTGGATAGTTTGAGCCTGATGCGGTATAACTACGGTCGGTTACCGGAAAAGGACTCCATACAAGTTGCACGTAAGGACTCTATAAAGAATTAGATCAAAATATGCGCAGGATTGCTTCGCATTATATATATTGGCGTAAATGGTACCGTATGCATTATCTTGAGTTGGATGCAAAGGGACGTTTGACCGGTGTGTATCCTCTGGTACAGGAGATTGCGAATACAGAATTTTATGACGGTACTTTATTGCCGGTACCGTCAGATATTACTTTTCCTCTGGTTGGAGTTTCTTCTTTAGCGGAATGGCTGGCTGTTACGGATTCAGTAACCATAGACTCTCTGGTACAAGTCTGTCATTTACCCAGCATTTCCCCGACGACGCCTGAACTCGGCGCAGACTACAGCAGTGGCGATTGCTACGTTCAGCGACTCTGATGTTTCCCTGTCCTGTGGATAATTAGGTATGTATAATTTTTCATTGACAAGCGTTTCTATCTCGGGGCGGATACCGTTTCCTTCATTTCCCATGATGATGATACCTGTTTCCGATAATTCTTTCGCGTACATATTTTCTCCGTCAAGAAACGTTCCATATAACGGGATTTGTTGTTCTGCCTGTTTTTTCAGGTAGTCGTGCAAATCCGTATAATGTACTTTTACATGGACGAGAGCCCCCATAGTGGCTTGTACCGTTTTGGGACTGAATACGTCGGCGGTGTCCTGGCTACAAATAATATGTTCGACGCCGAACCAGTCGGCCAGTCGTATGATCGTACCGAGATTGCCGGGGTCTTGTATCCCGTCGAGGGCAAGGATTAACTGTTTTTTGGGGTCGGCATCATCCAATGACCAGGTCGGACGTTTGAAGACGGCCAGTACATCCTGCGGGTTTTTCAGGAAACTGGCTTTCCGTATATCGTCATCATCAGCTTCCAGCAACTCCTTGGCGGGAATGTCGCCTTGTGTTGCCATCCATGACGGTTTGGCTATCAGCAGGTCGCATTCGAATGCATGTAACATGTCTGCCACCAACTTATTTCCTTCGGCAACAAATGCATTTAACTCGTTGCGAAACTTCTTTAATTCCAGTGAACGGATCTGTTTTATTTTAGACTTACTCAGCATCTTTACTCTTTTTACAAAGCAAAAGTACAGGAATTTATTTAATTTCAGTTACATTTCATTGAAAAGTGGATATAAGGTAAATACATTACAATTCTTCTTTTGGGAGGATTGTGCCTATTACTTTTGTGAAGTATGAAGGACTAAATTTCTCTATTGTTATACCATATGTCTTGATTTGAGCGGTATTTGGAATAATCTCTTTTTATAATTTATAATTTTAAGGCGAAGTTTTCGAAAAACTAGTATAGATGGATAAATCCAGTAACCCTCATGAGGGTTTTTTGCTGTGTACACAGCAAAAAATTATATATATTTTATTTACTTAATTTACAGGCAACCCTAATGCATGTAGTCTGGATATGAATGAAATGAATAGATTGATAGCGATGTGAAGAGGATAATAAACGAATGAAACAAAATAACTAAAAAACAAAAAGTATGATGAGAAAACTTATTATCATGATCTTCCTGTTTGTGATTCCACTGTCGTTTTATGCACAGGATAGATTGAGTGGCCAGAAAGGATCAGTCGTCGGTCTGAAAACGAATATTCCGTATTGGGGAGCGATGGCGACTTTCAATGCCGGAGTTGAATTCCGTCTGGCACGTCATTGGTCATTAGATATAGAAACCGGTCTGAATCCGTTCGACGGAAAGAAAGAAGATGGTAGCTATGGTAAATCTCTTAAGCATTGGCGACTCCATCCGGAGTTGCGTTATTGGTTTTGTGAAACTTCCTACAAACATTTTATCGGTCTGCATGTCCCTTACATATTATATAATGTATCGGACATCAAAATACTGGGAACCGAGAATGAGCGCCATCAAGGTTGGGGAGCAGGAGTAGGAGTTAGCTACGGTTATTCATGGTTGCTTTCCAAGCATTGGAATTTGGAAGCGACGGTCGGTGTGGGATATCTCTATCTCGAATCGGAGAAATACCCCTGTACAAACTGCGGTCGTCGTCAGGAATACGTCAAGAAACATTACTTCGGTCCAACACAGGCTGCAATTAACCTGATTTATCAATTTTAATTTTCGCCGCCTTATGAAAATGAACAAACATATACTTATAGTAACGAGTCTGCTGGCGGCAACTGCTTTGCAGGCACAGGAGATTAAAGTAAAGGATAAGATTGTTGAGAAATCGGACAATGCGTTGATTATTGGTATGACGTTCGATTTTGGTAAAGTGAAGGTTCCTGCTGACCGTAGTCTGGTATGCACACCGGTGGTTGTTTCGGGTGATAGTATCCGTCCTTTGACACCGGTTATTCTCAATGGTCGCGATCGTCATATTTTGTACGACCGTACAGGGCGTACTTATTCGACACACGGGGAATATGAATTGCGTCGTAATAATGGTGAGGAACAATTCTTCGAATACACCACTCGCACACCAATGGCGCCTTGGATGAAGAAGTCGGAAGTGGCTCTCGTAACCGACCTCTGCGGTTGTGGTTGGGAAGCGTTGCAGAACGACCGTTTGCCACTCTTTCCGATAAATATGTCTGAACCGGTTGTTTTGAGACCGTTGCTCGCCTATCGTACACCTGAAGCTGAGGCGGTCAAGGCGCGTTCGATCGAGGGAAAAGCATTTTTGGATTTCCCGGTTAACAAAATAACGATTTATCCCGACTACCGAAACAATCCGCGTGAGCTGGCAGCTATCCGTGCGACGGTCGAGTCCGTGAAAGACGATCCGTATGCTACCATCACGGAAGTGTGGATCAAAGGTTTTGCTTCTCCCGAAGGCTCATACGCCAATAATACATATTTAGCAGAAAATCGTGCCAAGGCCTTACGCGATTATGTGAAAAGTCTTTATCGTTTCGAGCATGCTACATTCAGTGTAGATTTCGAACCGGAAGACTGGGAAGGATTGGAAAAGCGTCTGGAAGAAATGAATTTACCGGACAAAGCTGAGTTGCTGGCTATTATTCGTGATCAGGAACCACGCGACCTCGATAAGAAGGAGCAGAAGTTGAAAGTCTTGAATGGTGGTAACTCTTATAAAATTTTGCTCAGGGATGTTTATCCTGCGTTACGCCATTCGGACTATGTGGTGAAGTATAACATCCGCAATTTCACAGCCGAAGAAGCCCGGTCGCTTATCTATACTGATCCAAAGCAGTTGAGTCTGAATGAAATGTTTATGGTGGCTCAAAGTTATGAGGCTGGAAGTGAGAAATATAACGAAGTGTTCGAAATTGCTGTCCGCATGTTCCCGGAAGATCCGGTATCGAACCTGAATGCCGCCAACACAGCTATTCAAAGAGGCCAGTTGGATCAAGCGGAACGTTACCTTCAGAAAGCAGCCGAAGGAGATGAGAAACAGTTGGCACGTGCATCTATTCTGATGCTTCGCGGTGATTTGGACGGTGCGGAAAAGATCTTGAATACGTTGCAGAATAGTCCGGTGACAGGAAAAGCTGCCCAGGCAAACCTCGAACAGATCAAAGCAAAACGTGAAGAATGAAAAACGTCAAAAAATGATTGATTATGAACATAGCCTATAAATATCTTTTATACGTCTGTATGGCAACCTGTTTTATGCAGGTTGGCTGTACTGACGAAGTTCATTTGAACCGTGATGACGGGGAGGAGGATGTGGTGGTGGAAAACTACCTTCGTCTGACTATCAGTAGTCCGGAAGCCAAACACTTAACCCGTTCAAACCCCACCGGTGGCGAGAATGGTGACGGCTATGAGCCGGGACAGGACTACGAGACACGCATCGACGATCTGATGCTACTCTTTTATCAAGGGACAGACGGTGTGAATTCTCCTGCCTCGACCCCGATAGATAAAATTATGTATCTGGATCGTGACGCCATGGAGGGTGACAATCGTACTGAACCGGTACTTGTGGGGCTTCCGGGTGGTTGGTATGACTTGTTGGTCATTACCAACACTGGCAACATACGTTCGCAGCTTCAGGGAATGACGCTCGGCGGTGTGCGTGACTATTTGCAAAAGCGTGCCTGGACGGAGAATGGAGGAAAATATTCTCGTTTTGTGATGGCTTCGGATGGTCATTTGGACACACAAGTGTATATCTGTGGTGAGAATACGATCGATAATCCGGCTTCGGCCACAGTTGAGGTGGAACGTCATGCGGCACGCATCGATTATCAATTGGTACACAAATATTATGATGTGACGGACAAGACAGCCGGCGAGGCCCAGGTTTCCATTACCGGGGCTTTGATCGTGAACAAACTGGATGCCGGTTCCTATATGCTCAAACGAGTGATAGGTGCAGCATCGGACGGTTCGTACGGTGCGGAAAGTACGCTTAAATACCTCGGCTTGGAATTACCTGAATGGGGCGATCACCAGACCAACTACGTGCTGGATCCGTGGAGTCGCAAGAAGACGCTGGCCAATGTGGATCGTCGCGTTTTTAATCCGGAACAGCCATCCGGTTCCGGACAACCGCTTGCTTCGCTTTATGAAAACTATTTTACGAGCTACGGTACATCGGTATCCAACTGGAAGTTTGCTCCCGGTTTGGGTGAACGTGTGGGTGACTGGTACCGTGTGGGTTACACGAAAGAAAATACGGTGGCTAAGGCGGAACAATCGCCTTATATCAATACGGGAGTCGTATTTAAAGCTTCTTATGGACCTAAGAAATGTATTGTTTATGATCCGGTTTCCGGTAAAGCGATCGAACGGACGGGCTTGGATGGTGCACCGTTCACGTTCTTTGCATACAAAGGCGTTATATACAACTCGGCGGAAGCTGTTATGGCCGCATTTACAGGTAACGGCACGAATGTGGTCGGCTATGATTTTGCCGGTAAGACTTGGGGCGATGTCGAGAAGTTGACGAAGGAGTTAAAGGAAAACGATCCGGTGGGTTACCGTCGTTTTCTTACTCAGAAGGCAAAAGGCAAGACGGCAACCGACCGTTTGACAGAAGCAGAAGCCTACCAGTTGTCCTGGAATAATTATATGTATGTCACCTTTGGGTACTCGTTGGGTTCGAACGGTACATCCATTATTAATCTGAATGGCAAGGATACTCGCCGATTATTGGCACGTTACGGACTACATACGTATGCTGACGGAGTTTGCTATTATACTCACTGGATTCGTCATTCTAACAACAATGATCCATCAAAAGGGATTATGGAATATGCGATTGTGCGTAATAATGTTTACAAATTGCGTCTTAGTGACATTTATGGCCTGGGACATGATATCCCATACGAACCGCCGTTTGATCCGGAACCTGTCGATCCGACACCTCCCGGTCCGGATGACCCGGACAATCCTCCTACACCTCCCGGCCCGGACGATCCGGATAACCCACCGACGCCTCCAGGGCCTGATGATCCGGATAATCCACCAACGCCACCCGGACCGGATGATCCTGATGACCCGGATATCGATCCGCTTATCCAGATCGAGGTGGTTGTGAAACCTTGGTTGATAATCGACCCTGAAACGTTTTATTTCTAACCGTTAAAATAAGAAAACGATGAAATCAATAACAACAAAATATATCTTTTTCCCGGTACTGGTACTGTTGTGCCTGGCCGGGTTGGCTTCATGCGATTATATCCATGACGAACTACCTCTTTGCCGGCATACACTCCGTTTTGTCTACCGGCATAATATCAAACATGCCGATGCATTTGCCTATGAAATGGAGAATCAGGAGGCAGCAAAAAATGTTCGTTTGTATATTTATAGTGCTGATGGCAAGTTTCTTTCATCTCGCCTGATCGAGGGGGAAGAGTTAAAAAAGAACGAAGTGGATCTGAGCGAACTTGCCCCGGGCGATTACCGCCTGTTGGCTTGGGCCGGTTTGAACGCTCAGGATTATACGTGGACGGAACCGGCCCCCGGTTCTTCTATCGATGACTTCCGTATGTCGGTACAAATGGTGGAAAATCGTGTCGATCGCGAATTGTCCGGTCTTTTTCAAGGGGAATTGGAATATACGATACCTATCGGAGGTACTACCGATACCGAGTTCCCATTGGTAAAGAATACCAATAAGATACGTTTCATACTGATCGATGCCAACCGGGGAACGAAACTGACGTCGGATGCATTCGACTTTGCTGTTACTACCACAAACGGCGATCTTGATGCGCACAATGAACCGGTTTCTCCTACACGAATCACCTGGTTGCCTTATTTGCAACAAGTAGAGGAAGTGAAAGCCTCCGGTAACGAAACGATTAAGTATGAAGCTGTTTGTACGGAATTGAATACACTTCGTTTGATCGACAACACTACCGGTACGCTTCGTATCCGTTATGCGAGTGAGAAGACGCCGTTTATCAACGTCAGTCTCACGGAGCTCCTGAAATTGACACAGATAGCATCTCATAAACTACCGGGACAGGAGTATTTGGATCGGCAAGACGAATATGTGATCACCGCATACGTCGACATCGTCGGCGGACGGGCACATTGTCTTGAAGTGATCGTTGATGACTGGATTGTTCGTTTGGAAGACTTGACACTTGGAAATGAGGAGATGACATTATGAAAGGTCGATTGAATCCATATAGGAACCTGTCAGCGGTTGTCTGCCTGCTTGCTTTTCTCGCCTTCGGTTGTGTGAGTGGCGAGAAGGGTGGCTCCGGCGACCTGGACCTTCCTGAAATAGTGGAGGTGGATTTGCAAGTGGGCATAGCGGATGTTGCGCCCTCGTTGCAAACGAAAGCTGACGAAGGTGAGGAGGTAGAAAAGAAAGACGAGAATGCTTTGGATGGTGAACAGATTCATTCGCTGGCCGTGCTGATTGTTAATAATTCTACCCAAAAGATTGAGAAGAAGTTTTTGCCCGATTTAACGAATGATGAGATGGCTAAAGAGGGTGAACTGACAAGTTGGAGTTCCGAAGAGTTCCGGTTGCCCAAAGGAACGAAACGGATTTATGCTTTTGCCAATTGGGAGTCGCTGAAGAATGAGACGCTGAAAGCTGCTATCGAGGCAAAAGAGGGTGACGAGATGCCGAAGCTACCGGAAGATGTCTCCTGGCCTGAAGGTGGTTTTAACCCGAAGGAAGGAATTTATCTTCCGATGAGTTACGCTGAGACGTGGGAGGTTTCTTCTTCGGTAAAGAAAAGAATCGAACTTACCCGTTTAGTGAGTCGTTTGCAGGTGAAGGTGGCTAATGCCACAAGTCACGAGTTGCAGTTGGATGGCCTTACATTCGGTTCTTTTAATAATAGAACGCTTTTGTTTGGTGGGGCTATTAAGGATTGGTATGAAAAAGGTGATGTGAGTTTTTTACCTGCGGAGACAAAAACGCTGCAACCGATGGGGAATAAGCCGGAAGAATATACCTCCGACTGGATGTATGTTTTTGAGACAGCTCAGGCAAAAGGTTTCCTGCTTGATTTTAACACGACAAGTAAGGGGAAGATATTTCATGCTGACGATATGCATAGTGGAAAAAGATATAC
This sequence comes from Parabacteroides sp. ASF519, assembly GCF_000364265.2. NCBI lineage: Bacteria > Pseudomonadati > Bacteroidota > Bacteroidia > Bacteroidales > Tannerellaceae > Parabacteroides > Parabacteroides sp. ASF519. The sequence continues at coordinate 2,532,977 of NZ_AQFV02000006.1, forward strand.
TAAAAACACGGAAGTCGAACGCAATCATATTTGGAGTCTGAACTTGTGGGTTTGTGGTTACACGTTGACTTTGAAGTTGAAAGGAGAAAATCCGCCGATCGGTGGTTATCCAGTGATGACGTCGGAGGTGATGGAAGGTTTGAACGGTACGCTGTATGGTGGTGGTCCGTTTACTCTTGAAATCGGAATGTTGAAATCGCCGGAAAATCAATTGACTGTACCGAATGATATCCAATGGTCAATCATAGATGTTGAAAATTCTGATTTGTTAATAGAACAGTTAGAATTAACAGGTAAGACGATAAAGGGTTGTATGGTTGGATATGCTGATAATGGAAAGATCCTTGGATTTAAGTTGAAAGCAACAAGCAACGGTCAGACGATATCCGTTTTTCCTGTTACGCTGAAATTTGAGGAAATATTCAACATGAAATAGGAGTCCGTCTGTTCGTTGAACAGGCGGGCGTCTGCTTATCGAACAGATGGGCTCCTGTTCATCGAACAGACGGACGTCTGCTTGTCGAGTAAATGAAGGGTTACTCGATAAGCAGTTCGAAAGATAAAAATAACTGATGTTATAACTAAATTAGAATACGATGAAACGAAATAAAATAAAATATGACAGGTGGCTTCGGATGCTGATTATGTCGTTCGCCTTGCTGACAGGAGGGGGGATGGTTGCGTGGGGGCAGAAAACTGAAATTAGTTTGGTTCTTTCAGAAAATCATGATAATGTTCATTCTGAAGTAAAGACGATTTATGTCGATCCAGACAAACCACGTAAGTTATCTCTTCCTGAATTGAATATCAACACCAGATCTGGTAGTGATGTCTCTTATAACTGGTTTGTTCATTGGTATGTAAAAGGCAAAGGAACTATTCGACATGAGGTAATAACTGTTACCAGTGATCAGGCTCAAGCACGTGGAGGATATCTGGGTATAAAAACTGATGGTAATAACTCATATGTTACAAAAGATTACTTTGCAAAAGTAAAAGAAACAGATGGTTTGATTTGGTCAAATAGATTAAAAGAAGATAATGTAGTGACTGGCGGATTAGGTATTGATGCTTCTACTATAACTTATGAATTACCCAATGTTTATACCGGGAATGACATAGTCTATTGTGATGTGAGTATTTATAAAGATGGAAAAAAAATATCAAATAATAATTATCAGGAACCTACATTGTTGAAGCGATATATTTATGAAATCAAAACGGCAGAAGAATGTATTTCTCAAATTAATGGTAATCCGGATCCAGATTCAATATATTTTCCAAAAGGTTCTGAGTATATAAATTTCTCGATGCCTTATGCTCCGGATAATTATTTTTGGAAAGAGGGAGATCTCACACATCAAGGTGCGAAATTTCAGTATAGGATAGTAGGAAAAAGTGATGCGTTTGAAGATTTTAAACAGATAACGAAAACAGCTTCTCTTACTTTGCAGCAAAATCAGAAACTAGATGTGAAAAATGTAACTGAAGATTTCACGGTGGAGGTTCGGGCTGTATGTGAAACGCCGGGGCATACGGGTGAAAGTCCTATTATCGCCCGATTTACTTTTCGTCCGATTGAAAATGCAAATTTTTTGCTAGAAAAAGATATAGATAAAACTGAACAAAGTGTAAGGTGGCCTAGAGGTAATACAAAAAAATATGAGCTGATCGGATGGGTTGATTTTGACCAAGATAGAGCAACAAAAGAAATTGGAGTGGGAGATAATATGTCAGATGAACCATTAGGCTCATTTAATGACTCTTATACGACTTACGGATTTTTAGCAAAAAACGGTAAGTCTTTATTGGATAAAGACGGGAAGTGTTTTACTTCAGCTCCGGGTGTATATGGCTTGTTCAGAAGTGCAAATGCTCTTGGACATTCCCGAAATGACAATGAATGTTCGACAGAAGCCGGTGTGAATAGAGTTTATAAGTGGATAACTCCTTATATCGAAAAAGCGCATAAGCATACTGTTCAAATGTATCAAGAAAAGCCTTTGTATGATCGAACATATGAAATAACGAAAGGTACAAATGATGAAAAATATGGCTTTTTTTATTATATTGATGCAACGGATGAACCGGGAACATTGGTGGCTGTACCGATAGATGGCACTATTTGCGGAAATACGGAGTTGACAGTGACGGGGTGGCTTGCGGATATGACGCGTCCTTGTAATGCAGATGGGAATAGACCTTTACGTCCTAATTTGAATTTGCTTTTTAAGGCAACTAAAGATGGGGAAGAAGTTGTACTTCATCGATTTACAACAGGTGATGCATTAGATCACTATGTCTCAAGCACAGGTTCTAATAACAAAGAAACTGAGGTAAATGAATACCTGATGCAATGGCAGCAATTTCATTATAAGTTCGTTGTTTCAGAAGAAAAGATCGCTGGATGCTCTGATTTTCGTTTGGAAGTTCAGAACAACGAGCCTCACACCGACGGTGCCGACTATGCTATCGACGATATCCGTATCTTCAAAAGAAAACCGGAAGTGGGAATTGTTCAAGCTGGAGATTTGTGTGATACGGAGTTAAAAGAGGTCCGGTTTGTGACAAGTTATAGCAATATAATAGATGTAATGGGACTGACGAAAGGTGAACCGGTATCGGGTGTGAATCAAGATGTCGTATGGGATGAAAAATCATTGCCGAAGGCGTTAGTTGAATATATAAAAGCACACTACAAGGATGATCCGAAAGGTGCTGTAGAAAATTACTTCACAAAGATTTATTATTCTATTTATGACTCTGAAAATAAGAATGAGCCTCTCAAAATAGATTATAACGGTGATGGAGAACCTGAGTATTGTCGTGTATCTTATCTTTCCACACGTAAGGAAGACATGGGATGGGTTGATTATTCATCTTTTGGTTCTGAACAAAAAGACAATACGGATAAAATCTATTCTATGTCTCTGGAAATCGGTCAATATTTTAAGAGTAAGAAGTATATAGCTAGAATTTCATCACAACCGATAGGTAATGGAGCTGGGGAGATATCGCCTGTATGTGATGCTTGTGCTTTGATTGGAGATCCGTTTGAGATATCGGTTGCAGAAGATCGCTTTAAAATATATGGTTCGGATGATACGCAAACTGAAATATCGGAAGAAGATGTAGAACAAGAAAATACGTATCGTATTGTCGGTAATTTTCAATATTTCAAAGACGATAAATGGAATATATTGGAAAATGCCAGCTTCGACTGGTTTATTGGAACTCTGGAAGAGGCTAAAAAATTAACAGTAGAGGTAGATGGAAAATCTTATTCGATATGGGGAGCCTTAAGTGAGATTTCAACTAATGCAAGCAATAATAGAGATATTTTGAAAGAAGCTTTACAAGATAAATATGGTTTCTATAGTAAAAGTACTCCTAAAGGTTTGTTTGTTTTAGAAGCTTCTTCTTTTGATTACGAGATGGTTGGAGGATACCAATCTGTAGTTGGTCTGGCACGAGCTAAACAAAAGGATCCAACAACCGGTGAGGAAATTGAAAGTGATTTGTATTGCACGGAGCCTGTAGTGATCAAATTAGGTGGAACACCTCCGACAATTACGCCGGGTGATCCGGATGTACCAGAACTCGATCCGGAAGATCCTGATGATCCCGATAACCCTCAACCGGATAAAGATCCGGAGACCGGTTCGTATGTTCGTTCGGTTCGTGTTGGCTTGGTTCAGATTCGGGAGATGGTGAAGAATAATGGAACGTTGCGTATTCCTATTCATTTCCGGAATTCGGGAAAGGCAAATAGAATATTCTCTAAGAATAAAAATAATGCGGATATAAAAGTAGTCCGGACTGCTGATAAGGAGTTTGTAAACAATCAAGATCTTGTAATTGCGACATTGGATAAGCTTGTAGATAAAAATACTACTGCTAATTGGAAGGAGAATTATTTCGAGATTAGATTTACAGACAAGGCTATCGGTAATTTCCGTGAAGGCTTCTGGTATATGGTTGATATACCATACGCTGTAATTTATAAGGATAATGTAGACAAAATAGCTTACGAAAATTCTTTTAAACTTACCCTCAAAATCGTACCGGAATACGTGACTTGGGTAGGTAGTGAAAAGACAAAGCATAACTGGAATAATGACGACCTGAATCATTGGAGACGTTCTACAAATGCAGAGCTTTATATATTAGGTGATAAAGTAGCAGCCGAGGCCAATGGCACACATCCCGAAGCTTACACTCCGATGCGTTTCACGAAAGTGACAATTCATGGCAAAGCTACAGTAGAAGAAAAAGATGGTTCTTATTCTTATGGGGATAAGGGGGCTGCTTATGCCGCTTATCCTCATCTATACAAGCTGGAGAAGAATACCGGTGACCAGGAAAAAGATCCTGAAAACGTCTTGTTGAATATGATGCCTGGTATAAATGTATCGGATGAAATCGGTGCTGCCACTAAAAACATCGAATATGACTTGTTGGCTGATCCGGCTTTTGAAGTGGAACTAAACCGAAAACCGGTTAATGCACTATCTGAACATTCTTACGCCTGTGTCCGCTTCTACGGCAACACTTGCGACGAAATCTATATCAAACCCGAGTCGGAAATCCTGCATACGGAATACCTGACCTACAACAAAGCTCATGTAGACTACGAAATGGATCCGAACCGTTGGTATATGCTTGCTTCACCTTTGAAAGGTGTTGTTTCGGGAGATATGTATTTGCCGACAGAAGAGAGCAATATCGGTAAATATGCACGGCAAGAGACTCCGGCGTTTGGAGAGATTTATTATAACAATATAGATTATACCCGTTGGACTCCAGCTGTTTATATGCGTGGTTGGAATAATAGTTCTGTGAATGTTATTTATCCGAACAATGTAGCTCAATATGGAGTATCAGCCAATTGGTCAAATTTGTATAATGATGTGGATGTATCGTTTGCTCCGGGAATCGGATTTTCTATCGGGACAAAGACAACAACAGATGATAAAGTGTTATTCCGTCTGCCCAAAGCAGATACAAAGTATAGTTATTATAACGGTGCAGGGGGCAGCGAAGACAGTAAGACTCTAATTACAAAGAATCGACAGGGTAATGGTCGTTTCTATTTTAGTCCGAATGAGAAAGGAGAAGGAGAGGTTACTTCTTTGGAAACTAATACAACTGGTATGGTAGGAAATCCGTTTATGTCGCATTTAGATATGAAAGAGTTTTTCGATATCAATCCTCGGAGTAATGATACCTATTATATTTTGGATGGCAATACCACAATTACAAATATCGCAGGTGAAAAGTATGAGTTATCTACAGATAGTGATTACGATCCAAACTATGTAGCTCCTCTTCAATCATTTATTAAAAATGATTTGGATAATAAAGTTGTATTTACTACTGCTATGATAGCCAAGGCCCCCACTTCAGGAAAGAAAGTCGGCTTGCGTTCCGCTACTGCTGCGGCATCAGAAAAGACATTGCCTCAATTGCGTATCACTGCCAGCCGTGGTGGTGTACATAACACTGCGCTTGTGGCAGGTCTTGTTACAGCATCAGACAGCTATATAGAAGGTGAAGATGCAGCCTTGCTGATCAATGAGGAAGTCGCCGCTCCGCAAGTGTATACACTTGCCGGTAATCAGATGACGGCTATCAACGTGACGCCGGAACTGAAAGATATTCCGGTCGGTATCTATGGTAAAGATGCTTCTCCGGTAGAACTGAGTTTCAAGCTGTCGGGAGATATGCAGAATGTTACATTAGTAGACAAGCAGAGTGGCAAGGTTTATCCGGTGACTGACGGTTTGACCCTGACTGTCTCCGGCAATACTTCCGGACGCTACTTCCTGAATGGCTCGATCGCTACGTCGAACGAGGTGATCGCTCGCAACGAGATTGTATGTTATGCCAATGGAAACGGTCAGATTGTGGTTTCATCGGTTGATCCGCTTACCCGGATCTCCGTCTATAGCGTCTCCGGACAGCGTTTGCGCTATTTGGATAATCTGAATATGCAGACGGTCTATGTCAAAGACTTGGCTCCCGGTATTTATATCGTTAAAGCTGAAAGTGTAACACAGGTATGTTCGGAAAAAATGGAGGTTAAGTAATTGTGGATACAATATAAATCTTCATAGATATTTGTAACTGAATGGCGGTCATATTATTAATGGCCGCCATTTTTTTATTCAAAAAGGCATTCCCTTTATTGTATCTTGTATCGACTAGTTGCCTTTCTGAATAATTTCAGCTACATTTGCGTGCGTAAAAGCTCGAATAATGAAGGGAATCCTCCATATACTATATTTCATATGCCTTGTTTGGATGCTGGCCGCCTGTAGTACGACGAAATATGTCGGTGACGGTGAATATCTGCTGGATAAAGTAGAGATTGTCTCCGATAATAAATCTTATAAAACAAATGAGCTGAAGCCATATCTTAGACAGCAACCGAACTTTAAAGTGTTCGGATTGATGAAATGGCAACTTTTTGTTTATGACTGGTCGGGCCGGAATGAAAAACGTTGGCTCAGTAAGCAGCTTCGCCGGATCGGGGAGCCGCCTGTCATTCTGGATACTACATTGGTAGAGCAATCGACGGATGAGTTGAGGCGGTTCTTTATCAATAAAGGATACGTGAATGCGGAGGTCTCGGCCGAGATAGATACTTCGCGGCAGAAGAAGGCGGTTGTCATTTATAAGATTAATTCGAATGAGCCTTACCGGATACATAATTATACGATGGAACTGGATGATTCGAAGATTGACAGTATTGCCCATTTGAAAGCCCCCAAGCGTTCGGCTGCCTCTTCGGCTTTTCGGGTATATCCGGAAGACTATACCTCTTTGGTGAAAGACAGTTCCCTGTTTGACAGGGATATACTGGATAAGGAGCGGCAACGCATCACGACATTGCTCCGTAGAAGAGGATATTATGCATTTAACCGTGATTACCTGGCTTATCTGGCAGATAGTTCCTACAATAGGAATATTGTGGATTTGGATATGGTTCTTAAACCTTACCGTAAATTAAAGCCGGACGGTTCTGTTGTCGATACCCTGCATCGCCAATATTACATCAAAGATGTAACGATTGTGACAGATTATGATCCGCTGAATCAGACGCAGAGTGACTTGTCGTTTGCTTCTGCCGATACGGTGAAAGCAGGAGATTTACAGATTCTCTACGGAGAGAATGGTAGAACTATCCGCCCAAATGTTTTACGTAGAAGTACTTATATAACTCCCGGCAGGTTATTTAACGAACGGGCTGTTGAACAAACTTACTCTTCGTTTGCCGCTCTCCGCGCATTGAGGAATGTAAATATACGTTTTACGGAAGTGGAAGAACGCGACACGATGATGTTGAATTGTACCATCCTGACTTCTCCGGCAAAGTTACAAGGTTTTGGTGTTGACCTGGAAGGAACGAACTCGGCTGGTGATTTCGGTTTTGCTTCCAGTGTGAGTTACCAACACAGGAATCTGTTCAGAGGCTCGGAGATTTTATCAACGAAAGTGCGTGGAGCCTATGAGGCTTTATCCAAGAGTTCGGCGGGCGGCAGTTATTGGGAAGTTGGAGCGGAAGCGTCTGTTTTGTTTCCCCGTTTTCTGTTTCCCTTTGTCAATGAAAGTTTCAAACGAAGGGTGCGTGCTTCTACGGAGTTGAAGGTCAGTTACGGTATTCAGACACGTCCGGAGTACAGACGTGCGATCCTTTCCGGCGGATGGAGTTATATCTGGCAGGAACGCTCGAATACACAAGCACGGCATGTTTTTAAATTGCTGGATATCGATTATGTGCATTTGCCGAAGATCGATCATGATTTTGAAGAGAGTTTGCCAAACTCTACCCGGATATATAATTTTACGGACCAGTTTGTCGTTGGTTCCGGTTATACCTATTCATTTACGAATTATAATCCTCAGAACCGTTTGAGGAATACACATTCTTTGCGTGTATCCTTTGAGATGGCCGGAAATCTGTTGTATGCGTTTTCCAAGATAACGAATGCAAAGAAAGATAAAGACGGATTGTATAATCTGTTTGGAATTAACTATTCACAGTTTGTAAAGGGGGATGTTGATTTCAGTAAAAGTTATGTATTGGATAGCCGTAATAAGATCGCATTTCATGTGGGAGTAGGTGTCGGTTATCCTTATGGAAATGCGAAGATGCTGCCTTTTGAGCGGCGTTATTTTTCCGGTGGAGCGAACAGTGTCCGCGGATGGTCTGTCCGGTCATTGGGACCGGGAGGAATGCTGGCAGACTCTGTTACATCGTTTGCCGACCAGGTCGGGGATATCCGTTTGGACTTGAATCTGGAATACCGGACCAAGATGTTCTGGAAATTTGAACTGGCGGCTTATGTCGATGCAGGAAATGTCTGGATGATGAAGCCGGATAAGGATCATAAAGATGGAAACTTCGATTTCTCCCGTTTCTATAAAGAAATAGCCGTATCTTATGGTTTGGGATTGCGTCTGGATTTCGATTTCTTCCTGATCCGTTTCGATACAGGTATGAAAGCTTATAATCCACAGGTACGTGGAAAAGATCGGTGGGCTATTCTGAATCCCAATTTAAAGAATAATTTTGCCTGGCATTTTGCAGTAGGATATCCCTTCTGATGAAAAAAAAGACTTTCCTGTTTGCAAATATAAATATTAATGCTACCTTTGCACCGCAAATAAGGATGGTCAGGTAGCTCAGCTGGATAGAGCAACAGCCTTCTAAGCTGTGGGTCCTGGGTTCGAATCCCAGCCCGATCACATAAAAACAGGCGGTTATCAGTGATTGATGACCGCCTGTTTTTGTGTTAATGGTACGATTTCCCGTTCTCATCGAGGCTGAATACAGATGACATGGTTTGTATTCCTTCCCGGTTCTCTACTGTACAAAGAATATTTTTCTCCCTGTCTACCAGAAACAGATGGTTCCGTTGTTCTGGGTTGACATGTCCTACCCAGTTGGTAAACAACAGACGCCCGTCCAGGAAATATTGCATGCCTCCCAGAAACTTCAACGGTTTACCGGGAATATCCTTGTTGGATATTTCCCAAACGGTTTTACCTTGTTTGTCTAGCTCCACGATGCGGGGGTTTTGTGTCTTATCAGCAACAGCGACCAATGTGTGTCCATCCGGCAGCCGGATTACGGAATGAGGGCCACCGGGTATCCGTACCTGCCAGACAACTTTACCTGCCTGGTTATATTCTTTAACACATTCATCGCCGTAATGAGCAACCAGATAATGTCCGTTATCCAGTTTCCGGGCATTGCGCATAAAAGCAAATGTCCCGTCTGAAACGCCTTCCGGTAAAATGCATATATCACTGACGATATTCCCATCGGGAGATACTTCCAGCAGACGTCCGGCATTACATTCTCCGATAAACGTATTTCCATTCTTCAACCGCTGGCAGGCAAAGATCGGACTTTCGGAAGTATAATGAAAAATGGTATCGTTCTGACGGGTGATTTCCAGTACCCCTTTGCCGGTTGAAAATAACAGGTTGCCGTTGGGTAATACCCAGATGTCATTCGATTCCGGAGCTTTATGCTGCCAGACGATCCGGTTGTTTTCCATAATGAACACTATCCCTTGCGAATAGTCTGCTCCAACAAAATTCCCGCACTGGGCCACGGTTGCCAGGCAACAGATACAAGAAAGAATGAGTGTATAAATAATGGTTCTCATGATCTTTTATTGATTATAAAGATAATACGTATTCTGCCAGGTCATTCAGTTCGTTTTCAGATAATACTTCTGCCGGAGCATGTATTTTCAGCATTTCCTGCATTGTGTAAGCACGTCCGTCGTATAAATAGGGGGCTGTTCTCCATACTTCGTTCAGGGCGGGAACATCCATTTTGACATGCTCGTCCGGTCCGTTGGTCCAGCTCACTTTATATTGTTTCATATCTGTGTAGTAGGTTTCGGAATGGCAGGAAGAACAATCTTTCTCAAAATGAGCTTTGCCTCTCTTTGCCGCTTCCGACAGGTTGCCGTTCACCAGCCGGGGACTGGGAACCGGAGCTAACGATTTCAGATAGGCATCGATAGCCGGAGCCACTTCTTCGGTTGAAGCTGAGAATAAAATATATTTGATTCCCGAAACAACTGCGGTTTCTGCATCTTTACGGATTCCGGTGACCATACAGGGCGGTGTCTGATGGGAGAGGACTAACGTCTTGGTGTTCTTAGGATTCCCCATTCCATCATTCAGCAAGTCCCAGTTCAGTCCGTCCATCCGGGCATCATTCGGATGACAACTGGCGCAACTCTGCCATCCCTGGAAACCGATCGATGCGTCATGGAAATACATGTCGCCTTTGCCTGTTTGAGTGGAAGCGAGAGGAGTACCCAATGAAGAAGAAGTCATCTCTTTTCCACTCTGATTGAAGGCTACAAGTTCACCGGTGTAGTAATTTGCCGTATATACTTTATCCGAAGTGACGTGTAAGGCCCGGGGACCTTTCCCCTGTGTTTTGTAAAAATCGCGGATACCGTATAAGAAGCCGGCATCATCCCGGATATGTGCATAATCTTTTGTCGAAGGAGTTACTTTTCCCCTTCTTTTACCTGTGCCAGACGGTTATGCAGCATCGCTCTGTCTATACAGGCCAGTTCATGGGTACCGGAAATTGCCACCCATATTTTGCTGTCGTCCGGTGAAACAACGACATTCCAGGGATTTGAGGCTCCTTTCTGGGGAGTATCTAGCAGAACAGTATTTTCCACTTCCTGTGAGTGCAGGTTGATGACAGATAAAACGTTGGTACTCATCCATCCACGATCCACCTGATTGGTCGGGAGCTGGTAGCGTGCCAGCAAATGGACGGCATATGCATAGTTGCCTTTACTGTCTGTAGCCAGGGCTTTTACATCAGTCGAACCGTTCGGGAGTTGTAATCGTTTCACAACCTTTTTGTGGTTCACATCCACAATATCCAACTGACAGGCAACCGGATAAGCAAGCGACGACATTTCCGGCAGGTTATTGGCTACCAGCAGCATGCTGTCGTTTGCAAATGAGACGAGGTCTACCGGTTCACGTCCAACGGGAATCCGATTCAGTACTTCTTTTGTTTTCGGAGAGACTTCCCAAAGTTCATTATTGAAACGTTGCGTAGTCCACAAGGATGCGGTTTGTTTATTGAATAACAGGGCGGAGGGCGTATGTCCCAATCGGGTATCCGATATGACGGACAAATCTTTTCCGTTCAATTCGCACAGAGAGCCGTCTGCACCGTTACACACTACCCAGATATGCTGGTCAGGTGTTTCCGCCAGATCGTTTGCTGGGGCGGGCAGTACCGCTTTTGTCCCGGTTTTATTGAAATTGGCGTCGATGAGGTATATTTCTTTTTTATCCCGGTTTGTCACCAGGAGTCCGCCTTGCTTTCCGGCACTCCAGATATGGTCCGGAGCAAAAATATCATCTCCGCTGCATCCGGTCAGGATGGTCAGGGAGAGACAGGCTATGTAGGTCCAGTTTATTTTCATGATCATTACTTCTTAGCTTTTAATGATTGAAGATACTGGCGGATATTTTCTTTTTCCGCAGCACGGGATGTCTCCCGTTTCTTCTCATAATAAGTATAATACTCTTTTTCTTCCTGTGTCCAGTTATTCGCTTCCCGGTAATCGCCGATGAACGGTACACACAGGTCGATCCATAAAGCGATCGTTTCTATTTCCTCCTTGCTCAGTTTGCAGCCGCCATGCCCGTTTTCAAGTCGCTTGATCAGATTACTTGTATTGGAACCTGCAAAATAAGGGGCAAGTAAAGTCGGCTCGGATAAATTGCTGATCCAGTTCACTTCTGGATGATGGGCGTCTCCCTGCCAAGAGTCGTTATCTCTGGTCATTTGACGGGCATGAGTCAGGTTCAGGTAAGAGTCTGAGAATTTACGCTTCGTCTGCTGGTCTACTACTTTTAATTCGCCTTTCAGGCTTAGCTTGCTTTTTACCCCGTCGTGGCAGGAAATGCAATGAGCGTCCCAGATGGGCTGCACTTCTTTGATATAACTGAAACAGCGGTCGCCGATACCTTCCGGCTCGATCTTTTGGATACCGGTGTTCATCGCCATAGATACCGGATGCGAGGCTATCGGAACGGTGTTTTTATGTTCATGGCAGCCCACGCAACTCTGCGTTTCTCCCGGTTGCAGCGTCGACCAGCTGCGCATGGTTTGCACAACCCGGTTGTTTTCGTCTAATGCCTGAAAATAAAGCGGAGTACGGCAAGGAACTTTAAAGAAAGCCGAACCGTCGGGATTAACATCGACAGTTCCCAATATCCGTTTTACATCCCAGCTGGCGTTGCCGACACCTACCGGAGAGAAAGCATGTCCGGCACCACCCGCATCAAAACCGAAAGCAGCACCGATACTGGCTACCCGGTAGATGGGTTCTACAATTCTCAGTTTTTTGATCGTTCCGGGCTGAACACCTTTCAAGCCGTTGCCTTCATAGATATTTTGCATATAGTAGACACCTTCCTCTTTTGTGTAATCCACATTGTCTACGCGCTGGAAAGGACGTTCACGTTCGGACAACAAGACCGGTTGGTTGCAAGATATACTGGCGTCTGAAACCAGCAGTTCCCGTTCACCGGACGGTGTCATCCAGTAAATACTGAATTCCATCGGATGACCTACATGGTAACCTAATGGGGTATAGGATATTAAAAACTCCTTTTCATTCAATGGGTAAGGATGCTGGAACTGGTCGGCGAACTGCCCGTAGGCGTCGATTTTTACGGCTTCCGGTTTCCGGAGAGGGGCAACCAGCATGACGCCTTCATTCTCGTCACGTCCGGCTTCCGGGTCGATGATACATAGTTTGCCATGCTGGGGAGTGTGATGTCCCAGGGTTGTCGCCATCACTTTCCGTGTTCCGGGGATTTGCCGGGTGTGGGTGAGTGTGGTTGGGAAAAAACTGTTCCCGCCATAGTATTCCGCTTGTCCGGTACCGTCCGGATTCATCTGGCAAAGCGGTTGCATGAATACCTGGCCACGGTCATTGTATTCCCAGCGGGTATAGACCACCCGTCCGTCATCGAGCAGTGTCGGGTTTGATGTATGTACCTGGTCGAAACCAACCTGGCGCATATAACGTCCTTCACGGTCGCAGAGATAGAGGTTGCTGACTTCGACAGTCCAGCAATCCACTGCACTTCCGTTGCGGGTCGAATTGAACAGAATGTTTTCGTCGGGCAGATAGATCGGCTCTATGTCGGCAAATCCCAGACCTGAAGTGATTTGTTTCAGTTTCCGCGACGGCATCTCCATTTCATAGAGATGAAAATCATCCTCCTTTTGTGATTTCTTCCAGGCAAAGAGAATATGTTTACCGTCGAAATGAACATCCGGATCCCGGAAGACACCGGCTGTATCTTTTAATAAAGTTTCTTCCTTTGCCCAGATCCCGTCCATTTTGAAATAAGCCAGCTCGCCACCAGCAAAGAAGTTGCATTCTGCGCGGGCATCCGACAGACCTTCCGTATAAGCGAAAAAGGAAGGGCGAAGTGTGCGGAATTTGGTAAACACGACTTCGGGAGTGTTTTTTATAAAGGATGCCAGCCGTTGTTCCCTTCTTGCTTTACAGGCATCCAGATAGGCGGATAAAGCCTGTGTTATGCTTTCCGGCGTGTTGGTTACTTTGGTTTCCTGCTGTAATTTTTGCAAACGCTCTGAAATTTGTTCGGGCAATGTTTTGTCAAACCATTTTACATCGCTTCCATCCTGTAACCACCAGTCGTAGTAAACCGGATAGTGGTGATAGAAATGCAGATGTGCCTCCCGGATCAGGGTGGCAGTACTGTCTTTTGAAACAAGACCTTCGGTTGCCTTTATTTTATTAAACCGGTCTTGTATGTCTGTTATAAATTCCTGTTTGTCGGCGGGATAGTGGTCCTTATATGCTTTTTCCTTGTTCTGGCAAGCTGCCAGAATGAGGAGCATAAGTCCTAATCCTATTTTGTGTAAGTTATTCATATATATTACTCCCTTCTTTGTTATTATTGGTTTGCCGGAATTGGCAAACGGAAGTCATTTTTCCCCACTTATTTTTTCTTTGTGGGGAAAAAGTCCCACTAGTGTGGGGAATAATCCCCTTTGCAATGGGGAATTATCCCCATACTAGTGGGGATTTTTACTTAATAGCACTTTTATAAGCCTCCACAATAGTAACTCCACTGGATGTGCCGATGCGGGTTGCTCCTGCCTTGATCATGGCTAAAGCAGTATCGAGGTCGCGGATACCGCCAGCCGCTTTTACTCCGATTTCCGGACCAACAACACGGCGCATCAGGGCTACATCTTCTACAGTCGCACCGGCTGTTCCAAAACCAGTCGAGGTCTTAACAAAGTCAACTCCAGCCTCTTTAGCTATCCGGCAGACTGTTTCCTTTTCGGCATCCGACAGATAGCAGGTTTCCAGAATCACTTTGCAGATAACGCCCGCCGGTCTACAGATAGCAACCATCTCTTCGATTTCTTTCTTTACAATATCCAGGCGGCCTTTTTGTAACGCGCGTACATTTATTACTGTATCTATTTCCGTCGCGCCTTTAGCGATGGCGTCGCGTGTTTCGAAAGCCTTGCATTCGGTCGTGGTCTGTCCTAACGGAAAGCCGATGGCTGCACCGACACGGACGGGCGAACCTTCCAGCAGTTTGACGCAGGTTTCTACTTCCGCCGGATTGATGGCAACCATGGCGAATTCGTATTTGCGTGCTTCGTCACATAGTTTCTCAATGTTTTCTGCTGTGCCGAAAGGTTTCAGGAAAGTATGGTCGATCATTCCTGCCAATTGTTTTACTGATAAGTTCGCTATTATTTCGTTCATGATAAATGATGTTTAGAATGTTAAAACTGTTTTTATTACTTCGTTACGTTTTACGGCTTCCAGGGCCTCGTTGATTTGTTCTATTTTAAAGCGGTGGGAGATGAAGTCGGATGCGGACAGCCGGCCTTCGCGTATCCATTCGGTCAGCGCTATCATTGCTCGTTTCTCTTCCGAACGGGTCGGCCAGCGGTGGATGAACAGGTTGAAATTGTAAGGAGCCTGGTCCAGGTCGATCGTCGGATTCTTTGTCATTACGCCATATACACAAATATCTCCGGCCATTTTTATAAGGGGTAGGGCCGAATGAACGATGGAAGGCAGGCCGACAGCGTCGATGACCGTATCGTATGAACGATTTGCGGCAGCGATAAATTCGGGTGTCGCAATCTCAGCCGGCGTATAGCCATTATCAGCACCCATTTGTCTGGCTAGTTCCAGTTTGGCAGGTAGCATGTCGACAATATCCACTTGTCCGAGACCGAATAGTTTGCCGAGTTTCACAAAACTCAACCCGACAGGACCGGCACCGAATACCATCACTTTCTTTCCCGGTTCCAGGCGGAAGTCTTTGAATGCACCCACTATTTCACGCCAGGTACAGGCAATGACTGCTTCTTCCGGCTGTATATCGGCCGGTATTGCATTCTGTATTTCGAAGCTGTCCCAGCAGCCTTGTTCCTGAGTGGCAAGGCCTTCTTCCTGCAAAACTTCGAAATCGTTTACTACGACATATTCACAGAAACCGCCCCAGGCACTGTTCAGCCCCGGTGTCGTAAAGGAGGCATTCAATCCGCCGATTACCCTGTCGCCTACCTTGAAATTTCGAACTTTACTTCCGACTTCTATTACAATGCCGACATTTTCATGGCCTAAAGCCATCGGGAACTGATCTGCCCCCGGAAAATGTCCGGCTATCAATTTGCTGTCGGTGGCATTGCACAAAGCGACCATTTCTGTTTTTACGAGGGCCTGGTACGGAGTGATAACAGGCATATCTATTTCCCGGATTTCTACTACGCCGGGAGCTGTTGCGATTACGCTTTTCATTTTTCCTTTCATATTCATTCTTATAGATTTAAATCCGACAGGTCTGTATAAACATCTTTCAAATGCTCGTACGTCCGGTCGAAAACAGCTATTAATTCTTTGTATTTCTCTACATTGGCGGGGATAGGACTGATCTTTTTGTCGATATGGATAAACCGGTCGGTTACACTGAAATCTTTGAATAAGCCGGCTCCGATTCCTGCCAGGATGGCGGCGCCCATGGAGGTCGCTTCTTCCAGATAGTTCGGGATTTTTATTTCAGTCTGATAAATATCGGCCATCATCTGCTGCCAGATCGGATTTTTAGCACAGCCTCCTATTACCGTCATATTTTCTACGGGGACGTGGTTGCGGAATATATTGACGATAAGTCCCAGGTTCAGGGTGATGCCTTCCATGACGGAACGAAGCATATCGCCATGCGTGTGTCCTACCGTCAATCCGATAAAAGCGCCTTTGGCATTTACGTTCCAGCGGGGAGAACGTTCGCCCATCAGGTAAGGCAGGAACAATAGTTTGTTGGAGCCTACCGGAGATTTCCGTATCTGTTCGTCAATCAGTTCGTACACATTCCCTTTCCTGATTCTGGCTTCTTCCTGTTCAAACAGGCAGAGTTGCTGCACCATCCAGTTATAGGAAGCGCCTGCCGTCTGCATAGTTCCCGACGGATGCAGCATGCCCGGTACGACATGCGCCCAGTTCATGGTACGGCGTTGTTCGTCTACAACCGGCTTTTCTACTGTCAGGGCAACCCATGAGGAGGAGCCCAGATAATTGTAGGATGTTCCCGGGGCTACACAACCTACGCCGACTCCGGCACAACTGCCGTCGCCTCCTCCGCAGATAACCGGTGTACCTTTACGGAGTCCGGTGGCTTTGGCTGCTTCCTCCGTTACTTCTCCTATAACATCAATAGAAGAACGGACTTCCGGGAAGAGGGAGATATCCAGTCCTGCTGCTTCTATGATCTCTTCGCTCCATGACCATCTGTTCAGGTCGTAGGCGTTTGTTCCGGAAGCATCTGACGGGTCGGTGGCGATCGTACCGCAAAGGCGGAAATTGATGTAGTCTTTTGCATTAAGCATTTTGTACGTTTTTGCAAAAACTTCCGGCATATGTTTTCGTATCCACATTAATTTTTCTATTGAATAGGAAGCACTGATACGGTGTCCTGTTATTTCATAGAAATGAAGCGGGTCCATTTTTTCATACAGGAAAGCTTCTTCCTCCTGTGAACGCTGGTCGCAGTACAGCAGGTGTGGAGAAAGCGGATTCCCTTTTTTATCGATACATAAGCATCCCATCATCTGGCCGCTCAGGGCAACTCCGGCGATCTCTTCGGGTGATACGAGTTGAAGTAATGCATTTGTTGTTTCTGTTATGGCTTTCCACCAGTCGGACGGATCCTGTTCCGCGCGGTTACCGGCGGCATAAACAGTCTGGTAGGAGGCGACACGGGATGCAACCAGCATGCCTTCTTCATTGAATAAAGTGGCTTTGTTGCCACTTGTTCCTAAATCGTGTGCAATGACGTATTTAGCCATGGTCTTTGAATTTTATTTATAATGCAGCATTCGTATATCCGGTCAGTCCGACCAGGATGCCTCCTGCTATCCCGCCGGCAATAATAACGGCCCAACGTGGGAAAGCCTCTTTCAATAATCCCAAACGTGTCCCTCTGGGAGCACAGAGTGTATCACATACGACAAATCCCATAGCGATGGCCCAGCCCATATCCACCCAGGGGGCACTTCCTCGGGCTCCCTGATGAATGAGGCTGAATTGCATGGGTAATCCGTTTACATCGGTAGCTAAACCGGTGGAGAAACCGAAACCGGGCAATTTGTGATTCACCAGCCAGAATGTTCCTATAATTAAGGCGGCCGCAATAAATCCTCCTTTTGCTCCAAAATCTTTCACCAGTTTGGGCCAGCAGAATATAACTGTAAAAGTGACGGCGAAAGAACCGAATATACTGGTTATGATACCGGCATTGTACATGCCGAACAATTCATTGTAAGTTTGTAACCATTCGCTCATACTGCATCCTCCTCTTTTGACAGGCGATTACCGCATGAACGCATTATCCAGATGGTTATTCCGGCTAAAGCACCTCCGATCAGACAACAAAACAAAGTGGGGGCAGCCAGGAAAAACTGAGTGAAATCACCCTGGAAACGGACGATTCCCCAGGCTATGCCGGCAGAGCCGATACACCATCCCTGGTCCAGCCATATTTTTCCTTCCGGATTTAATATGGCTCCGTTATAATGGTTCATGTACCACATGATCCCGATAATAAGGGTAGCAGCCAGCCATCCTCCCATTAAACCGTATGTTTTCCAAAGTTCCGGCCAGATGCCGAAAGCAAATCCTCCGCATATTGCCGAACCGGCAAATGTAGATAAGTAGTGTTTCATGATATTTAGGTTTATGATCTGTTAGTTCAATTGTAATTTAGCCAGTGTAAAAGGCTTGTCGTGTTTGGTATTTACTTTGTCGGGACCTGTCACGATGTCGAAGCAGGATACAATCACCTGGCCGTTCCAGACGATCGGTTCTCCCGGCTGGTCCAGACCACCGTCGCTGCCGTCGCAATCCGGACTTTGGGCGATACGCTGAATGCGGCCGTTCTTGTCTATACGGGCCACTGCATTTTCAGAAAAGTCGGCTACCCAGATATTTCCGTCGTCATCCATGCACATTCCGTCGGTGGTGCGTAGTTGTGACGGGTCTTGTGCCCATATCTCATTTCCGATAACGTTGCCTTTGGGATCCATGGTTATTCGGTGAATGGTGCCGTCTCCAAAATTTCCTACATATAAATTGTCTTTTTTATCGAATACGATTCCGTCAAGTCCGTACTGAACTGCTTTGTTTTTCGTAATGACGGTTGTGAGCAGGTTCTTATCTGCTTTTGTATTGGTTACTTTTATATTCTTATCGTTCTTGTCGAAGCAATAGACTCCGCTTACCAGTAGTCCGGACGGATCCTGGATGGAGGAGAGGGAGCTTTGTGTTACATATAATTTCCCATTTCTGAAGCGGATGCCGTTGGGGTGTTCCATACCGGTGGCTACTTCGATAACTTCTTTCAGTTCGTAGCCATCTAATTTTAAGCATAAGATTCGGCCTTTGTTCCTGGCCTTTTCTGCTCCGCTCCATCCCTGGTTGTCACAAATAAATAAGTTTCCTTCATCATCGAAGGTGATTCCCATGGGAGCAGCCCAACCTGTTTCTTCTAATATGGGTACATTCATCCATTTGCTGATTTTCCCGTCTTTAGTAATCCGCATCAGGCAGGCTGGTTTCGACAAATCGGCAAAGTTCGGACAAGCCAGGATCAGGTCACCATTTGGGGCAATTGCCATTCCGTCGGGTGTCGGACAATCATCCGGCAATTCCATGAATAGTTCACTTTTTTGCATTGCCGGTGTACAAGCTCCCAGGAATGCAGATAATAAAACTGATATTAAAAACACGTTCTTCATGATATATAGATTTTTCATTGGCAAAGAAATATAATTCTGCCCTGAAAGAGTTTCATCTATCGGTCAAAAGCTTTCAATATTCGGTCAGTGAATGATTTGTGTTGTTGTAAGGTGTTGATATTTAGTAGCCTGATTGTATGAGGCTTTTATATGCCGGAATAAATCTAGATGAACTTTTTCAACGTGTATTTGAACTTATTCCTGAAATATTTCCGGATATTTCCGGATGAAATACGTCGGTGTACAACTCCAGGCATGGCAATAGCTATTGACCGGGAAAAAGTTGTATGGAGATAAAAACTCATTTTTAGGATCATAAACTTCCCAGAATGTATCAGCACCTTTGTGGATCATTCCTCCCCAGTATTCTGCTACTTCATTTCGGGCTTCTTGCGGCATTCCGCTTTTGATCAGGGCCTCTATATAATAATGGAACAGGTAAGGGGTTCCCGGAGTGCAGACATTCTCTGTTGTTTTCAAGGCTTTTAAAGATCGTTGGGCTTCTTTTTGTGTAGGTATTTCTCCCAGTATCATCCATATTTGGGAAGCATAAGAAACCTGATCATTCAATTTGCCTGTGAATAAACCCGTTTTTGGATTGTAGAAATGTTTTCGGGCAGCTTTTTTCATCTTTTTGATGAGTCCCGGAAGTTGGGTGACCTCATTTTCTTTGTTCAGTAATTTTGCCAGTTCATAGGTCTCTTTGAAAGCAAAAACAGTAACGCCATGAAAAGCTACTTCTCTATGTAATCCGTCTTTCCAGTCGAAGAATATCCACCATTCACGGGATGCCCGTTCGTAATTCATTGTTCCGTCATCCTGTAGGTATTGGTAAGCAGATTCTAATTGTTTTTTTGCAACGGGCCAAAGATCCTCAGCCGTTTCTCTGTCTCCCGTTTCCTGCAAATAGTCTTTGAGGGTAACGCCAAACAGGAAAGAATAATCATATAAATGTTGTTTTGCCTGGGGCTTGGGCTCCTGGGTTTCAAAAACAGTTGCGTTTAGTTTTCCGTTATGCTCGCTTAGTCCGGCCAGCAGGTAGAGGCAGCGTTTGGTCAGATTGTATTGTTTGAAGGAATAGTTGTTAGCCAATGCTTCCAGATATAAGTCGCCCAACCACAGACGCTGATCCCTTTTGGGACCGTCTTCGTAAACGGTTTGCATACATTCTTTCAGGGTATTTAAACTAACCCGGTCTATGTCTTTAAATATCTGTGGCGTGGCAGCCGATAATTCTCCGGGCGTATTGACGGCAGAAGTAACAGCGTCGCATTTCATTCCGGAAATACAGAAGTCATATCCGGGAGGAGTCGCGATAAGTTCTATTTTTACATATCTGAAAGATACACGGCGTGGAATGGTGATCGTTGACGGCATTGTCATCATGGTGACTATTTCATCTTGTAACCACGCACGGCTGAGTCCTCCCTGATAAGGATCGAAAGGTGTTACCAGTTCAGAAGGAACTTCTCCGAATGTCAGTTTGAAGCGTGCCGGTGCGTCTGCCTCGGCTTTTAGTAACTCCGTGCTGAAACTGAAACTACCTGTTATGTGCTCTCCGAAATCGACAATGACGGCTTTTGTCTCCTTAAAAGAGTTATCGTAGAGTGTATTTATAGGTGCTGTTTGCTCTGCTTTGTATTGCTGGAAAGCATTTTCATCTTTTATTATATGTACTAAACCGACCGGCTTTTTTTCTGTAACGGTCAGTTGAGGAATGCTTTCTTTTGCTTTTTGTAACCAGGATGCCCGCTGGCTGGCATAAAAATCTTGTCCGTGGACTGTTATAAAACAACTGGCAAGTAAACAGTTTAATATAAGTGTTTTTAAGGTCGTTTTCATGTTTCTATAAAATATGAATAAGTGTTTTATCAAAAGTATTCTTTCTTATAAATAGTTGATAAAATTACTATTTACCGGGTGGATGTATGTTGTATTATTGATATTAAATGTTACAAAAATGACACAATGGTAAGGGTTGAATTATTTTATCTTTTTCGTGTTGGGAATTCCTTTTATGCAAGGATACCGGTTTATTGACAGTGGAGAAAATAAAGATGACGGGCGACCAGAGTAACCTTTCCGGTGTGACCCATTCGATCCTGCACGGTTTTAATTATAGTCCGCTGGAAGTGCCGTTCCCCGGTTGGATCATGTACGGCGCATTTCTGAACGAACGGAATAGCTGGTGGCCTTATTTCAATTTGTGGGCGACCTGTAAAAGCCGGGTGTCGACTGTCCTTCAGGAATCCGATTTCTTTGCTGATATTGCCGTGATGCATCCGCTGGCTGATATGTGGACGATACACGGACCACAGCGTGATCCGTTCCCCAGCTTGCATTATCCGTCTTATCAATATCATGTGTGGGAAGCAATTCATCAGAACGGAAATAGTTGTGACTACATAAGTGAGAATATCATTCAGCAAAGTAGTTTCAAGAAAGGCAATCTTGTTTTCAATAACAGGAAATATAATACATTGATGCTGCTGGAAGTTGAGTCGATGATGCCGACGACAGCAGAAACACTGGTTGAATTCGTTAAAGCCGGAGGTAAACTGATCTTTGTCGGTAAAGAACCATTTTATTACGAATTGTAATCCGGAGGATGAAATACGGATACAGGCAACATTTGAGGCGAATGGCAGAACACCTTGGTTATGGAATCCGGAAACAGGCGAACGGACACCTTATCCGGTCTCTTCCGGTTCCACTTTACAGATCGACCTGGGGCCGGCCGCATCCAAACTGATTGTTTTTGAGGAAACGAAAGGCGCGAAGATCTCCATTCCGGCTTTGCCGCTTCAGAGTTCGTCTCCGGTCGAACTGAACGGATGGACGGTCAGAATGGCGCATGTCAATGGCGAGTCGGCCAAACGTGAGCTGGATACGTTGGTGGATTTCTCTGCAAACCCGGAAACACAATCGTTTTCCGGCGACCTGTATTATGAAAAGACGGTCGATAATGCAGCCGGATTCAATTACCTGGATTTAGGGAAAGTATATGGCGTTTCGGAAGTAACCCTGAATGGGGAAAAACTGGGATGCAAATGGTATGGAAACCGTGTGTATCAACTGCCGGAACATTTAGCTAAGGCACCGGTCAAATCATTGCAGATAAAGATCACGACAACTGTCGGTAATTATCTGAAGGGTACGCCTGAAAACAAAATAGGGCAGGCATGGACCCATCATCAGAAATGGGCACCGACAGGTATGCTGGGCCCCGTTAAATTAATGTAACATCAGGAATAAACGGATAATGTCTTTTTTTGTCAACTGAAAAATGTTTCTCTTTTATTTTCTTGGCATTCTCTCATCCCTCATTGCTGCATTATAGGCAGACCAGGCTACGATCACTGCATTATGACGTATATCGTCTAACACCAGACGGTCGGAGATATTCTGTTCGCAGGGGACGGGACCGGCTTCTTCCAGTTTATGGAAATTCAGTCCCGGAACGCTGTAACTACCGGAATGTGCAAAATTATTTGTTCAGTGCCTTTATCAGGTCTGAGCCGGCGCGGAACTTGACGGAGGTACGCGGCTTGATCATCACCGGCTCTCCGGTCTGTGGATTCCGGGCGGGACGTTCGGTTTGCTCCCAGGGCAGGAAGGTGCCGAATCCCTGGAATACGACCGTATCTCCCTCTTGCAGGGCTTCGGTGGTATTGTCGATGAAGGAGTTGAGTACCGCCTTTATCGCTGCTCTCGTCATGCCGGTGTCTGCGGCTATTTGTCCGATCAATTTACTTTTATTCATATACTACAGGTTTAAATCGTTTTTAGAACAAGTGTTCGGGATACTTGGCCGGAGACGTAGTTCTGCGGTAGAAGCAGGGTATAACTTTTCAGCATAATATCCTTTAAATCGGTATAAATACTCCGTTTTCAGGAGTATGGTTTACTTCTTTTTGTTCTCTGATATTAGTTAATATAAATTGTTCACTTTCTGTTCTTCGCCCTCAATCAGTGGATTAACTACCGTATTACCGGAAATACAGCGTATTCGATAATTTGTAGTAGGCCATTTTCTCTGATTTAATGGAGTTCGTTAAGAACTTTGTTATTATGGAGACAAAGATATAAATACAGAGGATAAGCAATCAAACATGCGATAAAATTCATCTTTTTCTTCTTTTTCACCCAATCCATTGAATGAAAATGCGATAAAGCCGGGTTCTGTTAAAGTACCACAAGGGAATTGGCAGGGAGGAAACAAGGAGAATCTTGCGGAAATAAGCAGTTTTAATCAAGTGCTTGCTGTTACAGGTTTATTGCAACAATTAATCTTTCTGTTTATGGATAACTCCATTATTTCTATAGCGCCCCTAATTCCTGAGTTCTTAACGAACTCTGTCCATTTTCCCTTCATAACTCCATTATCGGACATACTGTTCATTATCGGACACTATTCTTTTATGTTATGCTCAGAAAATCAATGATATATGTTTTTGGCATACCTTTTGCCTGTAGCATGGCAAAACATATATTACGATGAAAAAGATCTATATAGCCATTACTTATTTATTGCTGACATGCTTTGGTTTACAGGCCGAAGAACAAGATAATGTAGTCCGTCTGACTTTGAAAGATGCCATTACGCTGGCACAACACCAGTCTGTCGATGCGGCTGTGGCCCTGAACGAATTAAAGACGTCTTACTGGGAATACCGTACCCATGTCGCCGACCAGTTACCGGAGGTTAATTTTAAAGGAACGCTCCCCAGTTACAGCAAGCAATATTCACGTTACCAACAATCGGACGGAACCTATGCTTTTGTGCAGGACAATAACCTGTCGATGGACGGAGCGATCTCTATCGACCAGAATATCGCTCTGACAGGCGGTAAGATCTCATTGAACTCTTCTCTTAATTTCTCCCGCCAGTTAGGGCATGGTGCCTTCAATGAATATATGAGTGTCCCGGTCGGTCTGACCCTGACGCAACCTATCTTCGGCGTGAACGACCAGAAATGGAACCGCCGGATCGAACCTGTTCGCTACCAGGAAGCAAAAGCCGCTTATATTGAAAGCGTAGAGGGAGTAACCATCTCGACGATCGCTTACTTCTTCAATCTTCTGCTGGCAAAAGAAAACCTGGCAACGTCTGTGCAGAATCTGGATAACGCAAATAAACTGTATGATATCGCTATCGCGAAACGCAAGATCGGTCATATCTCTGAAAGTGAACTGATGCAATTGAAATTATCCGCTTTACAGGCGAAAGGTAAGTTGACGGAAGCGCAGTCGAACCTGAACGCCAAAATGTTCCAGTTACGTTCTTTCCTGGGATTGAGCGAGGAAGATGTGATAGAACCGGTCATCCCCGAATCTGTCCCCGACATGCGGCTGGTCTATCAAGAAGTATTGGAGAAAGCCCAGGAAAACAACTCGTTTGCCAAACGCATACTACGCGAACAACTCGAAGCCGATTATGCAGTAGCGACGGCCAAAGGAAAACGCCGCGATATCAACCTGTTTGCTTCCGTGGGATATACAGGGAAAGACCGTGATTTCAGTGGCGCTTACAATCCGCTGAAAGATAACCAGGTGGTGGAAGTCGGTTTCAGCATCCCTTTGCTGGACTGGGGAAAACGGAAGGGAAAGGTTAAGGTTGCCGAATCCAACCGCGAAGTGGTTCTCTCCAAAAACCGTCAGGACCAGATGACATTCAACCAGAATATCTTCTTGCTGGTGGAGAACTTCAATAACCAGGCTGCCCAGTTGGAAATCGCGGAAGAAGCCGATGAAATCGCCCAGAAACGTTATCAGACATCTATCGAAACATTCATGATCGGCAAGATCAATATTCTCGATCTGAATGATGCCCAGCAATCGAAAGATGATGCCAAACAGAAGCATATACAGGAATTGTACGGTTTCTGGAGTTATTTCTATAATGTCCGTAGCGTGACGCTTTACGATTTTCTGAACGACCGTAATCTGGATGCCGATTTTGAGGAAATTGTCAGAAAGTAGGTAACTTATTCGTATCTTTACAAACCCAATTAAAGAAACCTATATGATATTAATTATTGATGATGACGCAGCTGTCCGTTCTTCGCTTACTTTTTTGTTGAAGCGGGCAGGCTTTGAACCGGAAGCTGTTCCGGGGCCTGAAGAAGCGTTGGTTATTGTGCGCCGGGAAGCGCCCCAACTGATTCTGATGGATATGAATTTTACCTTGACTACGACGGGAGAAGAAGGAATACAGCTATTAAAACAAGTAAAGATATTTCAGCCGGATGTTCCGGTAATCTTAATGACCGCCTGGGGTTCCATTTCGCTGGCTGTGCAGGGGATGCAGGCCGGCGCTTTCGATTTTGTGACCAAGCCCTGGAACAACCTGGTGTTGCTGAAGTCGATCCGTACGGCTCTGGAACTGAATGAGCAGAAGAAGATGCAGAAATCGCCGTTGAACCGGAACGATGCGGACAGTAAATTCCATTTCGAGAAGATTGTCGGACAGAGTGATGCGCTGATGGATGTGTTGGGAACCGTTTCCCGCATAGCACCGACCAATGCTTCGGTGCTGATTACCGGTGAAAGCGGGACAGGCAAGGAACTGATTGCGGAAGCGATCCACGCCAATAGTCCCCGTATGAAAGAGGCTTTCGTCAAGGTCAACCTGGGAGGATTGTCTCAGAGCCTTTTTGAGAGCGAGATGTTCGGTCATAAGAAAGGTGCGTTTACGGATGCCTATATAGACCGTACCGGACGTTTCGAAATGGCAAACAAAGGGACCATCTTCCTGGATGAGATAGGTGACCTGGAGTTATCCTGCCAGGTAAAACTATTGCGTGTATTGCAGGACCAGACATTTGAAGTGCTGGGCGACAGCCGTCCCGGAAAGTGGATATCCGGGTGGTGAGTGCTACCAACTGTAACCTTCCGGAAATGGTTGCCGCACGTACGTTCCGCGAAGACCTGTTCTACCGTATCAATTTGATCACGATCCATCTGCCCGCCCTTCGCGAGCGGAAAGACGATATTCCTCTGCTGGCCCGTTATTTTGCCGATAAGCAGTCGGAAGTCAACGGTTTGCCTAAAGTCACTTTTTCTTCGGATGCCGTAAGTTACCTGCAACGTCTTCCGTATCCCGGAAATATCCGTGAATTGAAGAACCTGGTGGAAAGAACGATGCTGGTATCCGGTAAATCGTTGTTGGATGTGTCCGATTTTGAAGGGCAATGCCTGAATCTGGGGAACAAACAGGCCGTGAGAAAAGGCGGAGCCGTCAGTTTCGAGGGTATGACGCTGGACGAGATTGAAAGGCGGACTATCCTTCAGGCTTTGGATACACATGAGGGAAATCTCTCGCATGTCGCATCCGCATTGGGAATCAGCCGGGCAGCCTTATACCGCCGGTTAGAGAAATACGGAATACCTACCGATAAATAAATGATATTCGAATGAGGATAAAAGGATTGTTCTGGATCTTGACCGGGTTGCTGCTGACTATTCTGGCAGTTATCACTTACCATGTCTTCTATAATTATTCTTCCTTCATGTTCTTTATTGTGGAAGGTGTTGTCCTGGTTACGATCTTGTACCTTTTCCTTTTTTACCGCCGAATCATCAAGCCGTTGGATATTATCGGCAATGGTATGGAACTGCTGAAAGAGCAGGACTTCAGTTCCCGCCTGAGCCGTGTCGGGCAGAAGGAGGCCGACCGCATCGTGGACATCTTCAATAAGATGATGGAACAGTTGAAAAACGAACGTCTGCATCTGAGGGAACAGAATCATTTCCTGGATTTGCTGATCAATGCTTCTCCGATGGGAGTGATTATGCTGAATCTGGATAACGAGATCATATCGCTGAATCCCGCTGCCCGCAAGATGTTCGGACAACCTTTGTCGGTCGATTTCGCCGGAAAATCCTTTACAGAGATAGATTCCCCGTTGGCGGTGGAGTTGGCGCGTATTCCCTTGTATGAATCGCAGACTGTTCGCCTGAACGATGCCAATATATATAAATGTACGCATTCCTCTTTTGTCGACCGGGGATTCCATCACTCGTTCTATCTGGTGGAAATACTGACGCAGGAAGTCTTTAAGGCTGAAAAGAAAGCCTATGAAAAGGTGATCCGCATGATTGCCCATGAGGTAAATAATACAACTGCCGGTATTACATCTACATTGGATACGTTGGAATCCACTTTCAGCGAGATGGAAAATACGGAAGATATATGCGACGTGTTGCGTGTTTCCATCGAACGCTGTTACAGCATGAGTCATTTTATTACAAACTTTGCCGATGTGGTGCGCATCCCGGAACCGCAAATACGTAACCATGAATTGAATATGGTGGTGACTTCCTGCAAGCGGTTTATGGAGACGGTTTGCCAGAACCGCAACATCCAAATCATTATGGAGCTGGATGAAGTGTCTCCTGTCGTGTGGCTGGATAGTTCGCTTTTTGAACAGGTGCTTGTCAATATTATAAAGAACGCCGCCGAGTCGATCGAGCGCGACGGTAAGATTTACATACGTACTTCACGCAACCCTGTTTGTCTGGAAATAGCAGATACCGGCAAAGGAATAGACAAAGAAACTGAAAAGAAATTATTCAGTCCTTTCTTCTCCACCAAACCGAACGGGCAGGGGATCGGCCTGATCTTTATACGCGAAGTACTGCAGAAACAGAACTGCTCTTTTTCCCTGCGTACTTATACGGACGGTTTGACAAGGTTCCGTATATTGTTTGAATAAGTCTGAAATACAGTAGGCTATAGTTGTTTTCATTTTGTTATATTGTGTAACAAAATGAAAACAGTATGTATAATGTATCAGTAAAAGTAAAAAGGCGTAAGTCGATAGAGGCTGGGAAGCGGATGCCGCTCTATGTGCAGATTATTTATCGCCGTGAGGTCCGGAAGATGGCTTTGCCGTACCAGTTATCCGAAGAAGAGTGGGACGGAGGCAGGGAGGAAATCAATATCCCGGGTGAAAGCACTTCTGAACGGTCAAAAGAATTGTATGCCATTCGTGAGCAGTTTTCCCGCGATTGCCGGACAGTCCGGTCCGTAATCTATTTGAAGGAGAAAAAGGGTTCCTTTACTCCGGATGAAATAGTGGAGGCGTGTAAGGAACGTTTTGCGGTAGCCAACCTGACAAAATATGTGGAGAAACAGATCTGTGTGCTGCAAGGGGAGGGCAAGGATGAAACGGCCAGGCATTACCAGAGTACGCTGAATGCCTTTATGCATTTCCGGGGTGGCTGCGAACTCAGGCTGGACGAGATCGACGCGCCGCTTTTGAAAGAGTTTGAGACCTACCTGTTCAGTTCCGGAGTTTGTGCCAATACCGTTTCTTTCTATCTTCGCGTGCTCCGGGCTATCCGTAACCGGGCGGTAAGGGATAACCTTGTCGAAGCCATCCCGCAGCTTTTCAGTAATGTCCATACCGGTATTGAAAAGACGCGCAAACGTGCGGTTCAGGAGAATGTGATCCTGGGTCTTGTCGCTTTGCAGCTTCTGTCGCCTGCGTTGCAGCTGGCACGCGACCTGTTCCTGTTCTCTTATTATGCCCGTGGAATGGCCTTTGTGGATCTGGCTCATCTGACGCGGAAGAATATCGTGGGGGATAAGATCGTCTATATCCGGCGCAAGACCGGGCAGGAGTTGCAGATACGTCTGCTACCCGAAATGAGGAAACTGATTGCCCGTTACCAATATGTATCCGGCCCTTTCCTGTTCCCAGTCCTTACGGGTTCCCGCCCGGACTATATCGGTTATCAGAGTGCGCTGCGTGTTCAGAACAAGCGTTTGAAGAAACTGGGAAAGCTGGTCGGGGCCGACCTTTCGACTTATATTGCCCGTCATACCTGGGCCAGCGTTGCCGCACAGAAAGGGATACCGGAAGAACTTATCTCACAGGGTATGGGACATGAGTCTGTTAAAACGACCCGTATCTATATGGCGCTCCTGGATACCTCGCGGGTGGATCGTGCCAATGAAATCGTGATACATAAGAGGGCTTGTAAATCAAAGCCTGTTTATAAAGTCGTATTGTGAGGTGTGTTCTGTCTCTTAGGAAGAGACGGTCCGTCGGTGACAGTCAGTGTTAAAACTTTGCAAATGTACTAACTCTTTTTTATACTTGCACCATTTAGTACGGTGTTTTTCCATATGACTAGCCTTAATATTCATGTATTTACTGAATATTGTTACATCTTTTAAGAAAGAAGGCCTGTTGTTCATGCCTCTCTCCGGTTTTTCTATGTCTGTCTTTTTGCTTCTTTTTTGTTTGTTATCTATTGATTATCTGTTGTTTACTGTTTGTTTTCCTGTTGTGTCTCTCTTTTCCGGCAGGGATGCTAAATGATAAAACTTGAAAAACAAGCACTTTTCTACTTTTCCTTTTTTTCATCTTCCCGTTTTGTTTTCCGGATGTTGTCCCTGAGTGTTCTGCTCTTGCAGTATGGCACCATAAAACAGTTTGAAATCCCTGATTCTTGTGCCTTTTGTGTATCCCTGTTCCGTCTCTTCCTAAGAGACAGAATCCCTCTGACGGTTACCAAATCTAGTATTAATATAATGTATAGGGTTCTTTACTTATCGCTGCTGTATACCGGTTGTTTGTTGCTAACGACAAATATGTATGGACAACAAACCGCACTGAAAACGAATCTCCTGTTCTGGGCGACCACCACTCCGAATACCGGTGTGGAGTTCGGGATGGGACGTCAATTCACCATGGATATCTGGGGTGCCTATAACGCCTGGAAGTATCCGGATGATATGCGTCTGAATCTGTACCTGATACAGCCGGAAGTCCGTTTCTGGCCGTGCCGCAAGTTTGAAGGGCATTTCTTCGGGTTACACGGTCATTACGGTCATTTCAATGTCGGCATGATTCCGTTTATCTCCGGCCTGAAAGACCATGTGTTGAGAGGTGACCTTTACGGCGGCGGCGTAACCTATGGCTACCACTGGGCGGTCGGCAACCGCTGGGGATTGGAGGCGATGATCGGCGGCGGTTATGTTTCGATGAAATATACCAAATATAAATGTGCCGAATGCGCGGAGGCATCCGGTTCTTACAGCCGTAGCTATTTCGGCCCGACGCGTATCGGTTTTTCAGTCATCTATTTTCTACGCTAAAATAACTTGTCCGATGAAACATACCTTCTTCTATAATATATATGTATGGGCCGTTTGCCTGGTGCTTTTTGCGTTGCCTGCCGGCGCGCAGCATATCCGTGTCGTGCCGCAGCAGGTCTCTGTGCGTAACGACAGCCTGCAACTTCAGCTCGATATGGACCTGGAGGCAGTGAATGTGTCCGCAAGCACAGCCGTTATTTTTACCCCTCAATTGCTTGGACCGTCCAAACAACTTCTTTCTTTGCCCCCTGTCATTATCAGCGGCCGTATCCGTGAGCGTCAGGACCGTCGCGAACGGTATCTGTCTGCCAGCAAAGAATCTTCCGTCCCTTATATGCGCATCCGCGATACCCGGCATACGGGATCAAAGAAAATAACTTACCGGATGTCCGTCCCTTACACCTCGTGGATGCAGCAGGCTTCTTTATTACTCTGCCAGGAGGTGAAAGATTGCTGTGACCTCCAACTGCTGGGAGTGGATACGCTGGTGGGTAAACTCAGCTTAAACCATGTGCCGCAACCGATTGGTGAGGCTCCCGTTCCCGTGCCTGATACGGGATCGCAGAAGAAGCGTCCTCTTTCCCGGGCGAATATGACAAAAAATACGAAGGATCGGGCCGTTGCCCCTGCGATCCCGCATCGGGTGCGGGAACAGTCCGTCGATGTGACCGCTTACGAGTCGATGGTATCCTATCTGCATCCTGAAACCGGTCGGTCCGGCAAACGCCATACCGAGAGTGCCGTGCTCTATTTCGATTACCCGATCGGCAAGGACGATATTTATCCTGATTATAAAAACAACCGTGAAGAGATCGATAAGATCGACCGTATCATGGTGCCTTTGCAGGATAACCGCTTTACCTCAGTGGAGCGTATCCGTATCTGCGGCTATTCTTCCCCCGACGGTCCTTACGGCGACAATGAACGGCTGGCAAAAGCGCGTTCGGGGCTTTTTGCCTATTACCTGCGGAATGCATACGGCATTCCCCGCAACCTGGTGGAAGTTTCTTCGGTGGCAGAGGACTGGGAAGGACTGTCCGATCTTATGAGGCAGGAAAAACCTTCGTGGCAGGATGCCGTGCTCCGGGTGATCCGCCGTTACGGCATTTTCAACGGGCGTGAAAAGCAATTGATGGATTTAGAGGGCGGGACGCCCTACAGGGAGATGATGCGCCGTTACTTTCCGAAACTGCGGCGTATAGAGGTTGTCGTTCAATACGATGTCCGCAAAGTGGAGGGCGACGAAGCGGCAAAACTGATCTATACGCATCCCGACCTGCTGAGCCTGGAGGAGATATATGCCGTGGCACGCTATTACCGTCCCGGGACGGAACAATACCGTGAAGTCTACGAGATAGCCGCCTTTCATTTTCCGGATGATGTGGTGGCGAATGTGAATGCGGCCTCGGCTGTTATGCTGACGGGCGACCTTACATCGGCCTGGGATTATCTGCGCAAGGTGGAGGCGGACCCGCGTGCCTGGAACAACCTGGGCGTGCTGACGCTGATGGAAGGCGACCCGTCCGGTGCGGCGGTGTGGTTCCGTAAGGCGGTGGGTGTGGAACCCCGCAAGGCGCGGAAGAATCTGGAGATAGCTGAAAGTTATTTGGAAAGCGATGAATAGGAAACGGTCCCGGACATATTTCAAGCATTTGATTTTTATGATACTGACAGTACTGCAATCAAGCTGCACTTTCGGAGATGAACCCGGCGTTTGTCCCTACAATACCCGCCTGGACTATTGGTATGCAGGCAGCGGTAGCGAGAACCAGCTACCGGTCTACGTCGACAACCTCCGGCAGTACCTGTTCGACAGCGAGGGTGAACTGCTGGGCGTCGAACCCCTCCGTGGCGACAGTATCCGCGGCTGGCAGGGCAACCTGGCGGCGGGTGAATATACGGTCGTCCTCTGGGGCAACCTGGCGGACGACGGCAGTGACGGCCTGGCTATAGAGCCGGAATCCGGACAGAGGCTGGCCGATATGGAGCTGAGCGCCGTCACATCCGGTGCCCCTCCGGGATACCGGACGAACACCGGTCGGCTGTATTACGGTAACCTGACGTTTCGCGTGGAGGAAGGCCGGAGCTTCCGGCGCCGTGTTTACCTCTCGCATGCCCATGCCTCGCTGCATGTCACGGTGCAATGGATGGCGGATGCGCCGGCGGAAGGCGGTACCTACCGGATGCGGATGAAGGGGATCGCCTCGGAATACGGCTTTGTGAAAGGCTGGGAGAGTGAGGAACAGCCGGGGGGCGGTTCGTATGCGGTTCCATACATCGGCACCTCACGTACCAATCACGAGACACGTGCCTCGATGAATTACGACGGCGAAGTGACGGGCGAGTTCGTCACTTTCCGCTATACCTCAGGCACGCACCAGTTATGGAGCCTGTGGCGTAACGACGAACGTATCGTCGGCGATCTGGACCTGTACCGCTTTTTTGCCAAAAAACCGATGGATATGGACCGGAACATCGAGCAGGAGTTCGAAATCCTGGTCACGGTCTATGCCGATAAGATCATCGTCACGGAAGTTACGGAATCGGATTGGGACGAAGGCGGTGCGATCGGCTAACAGATAATTAATCCGGTACGGGAGCGTAGCGGATAGATATAAGCGTTCTTTGACATGGTGTAATTAATGGGAATTTTTAGGTAAGACTTGAAATATATTCTTTCATGGTTTGTGAAGAATATATATTTCCTTATATTTGCGCATTATCAATCAAAACAATTTAGTCTATGAAAAAAGAAAAATGTGTAAAAGCGGAAATCAATGCTGATGGCAGACAAGTTTCAATCTTATCATTAGGAAGAAATAATGATTACATTTCTTTGACGGATATTGCCCGTTATAAAAGTGATGATCCCAACGATGTAATAAAAAACTGGATGAGAGGAAAAGATGTTATCCAGTTTCTTGGCCTTTGGGAGAAATTGAATAATCCGGATTTTAAACCCGTCGAATTTGACGGGTTTAAAATGGAAGCAGGAACAAATGCTTTTACTCTTTCTCCCCAAAAATGGATTACAGCAACAAATGCAATCGGTATTATTTCAAAGGCAGGTCGTTATGGAGGGACTTTTGCCCATACTGATATTGCTTTTGAATTTGCATCCTGGATTTCAGCCGAATTTAAGTTGTATATTATTAAAGATTATCAGCGGCTGAAAAATGACGAAAATAGTAACTCCTCTTTAGGATGGAACTTAAATCGTGAACTGGTAAAAATTAATTACCGTATACATACCGATGCGATAAAGGAAAATCTTATTCCGGAATCTATGGCTAACAAATTACAGGGTATTGTTTATGCCAATGAAGCAGATATATTAAATGTGTCTCTTTTTGGAAAGACAGCCAGACAATGGAGAGATGAAAATCCCGGATTGACAGGTAATATCAGGGATTACGCTACATATCATCAATTGATCGTTCTTATAAATCTGGAGAGTATGAATGCTGAACTGATCAAGATGGGACTATCTCAAAATGAACGAGTATTGCGATTAAATAAAATGGCAATAGAACAAATGTCTTTATTGCTTCGTGATATATCTATAGAGCCAATCAAAGGGCTGAATAAGTAACCTTTCTTTTCCTATTAATTACATCCGTGTTTGAAAATGCACGGATGTACAATCGTTACATAATACTGGGTCCGGTATCATGCTGCTTTTTGTGCATCCATATGATTTTGAATTGAAAGAGATTTTTAAACATATAGTATTCACTTTAAAAGAGTAGTTATGAAAAAGACGTATTTAATGTTGCTTCTGGCCCTGTCCGGCCTGGGAAGCGGTTGTACAAACGATGACGGCACGACGGAGAGTCCGTCCGGTGCCGGCGGTGAGATCCAGCTGGTGTTCAGCGGGAGCGGTGAGAGCGAGGAATATACGAAGGCCATCGCTTCCAACAGTGAGAATGAGATAAAGAACCTGAAGGTTTATCTTTTTGCCTCGTCGTCGGCAGAAGCGGGTGATGACGAGTATTATTACATGGAAACCTGGTCGAAGACGGATGCAACCCCTACCGGAAACCAGTTCCTCCTTCAATCGTCGGGTTCTTCGTATAAGGCCTCGATCAAACCCGGAGAGTTGAAAGGCCTTCCGTATCTGACATTGGTCTGTGTGGCGAACCAGGACGACCTGTTTAAAGGTGACGGCAATGCTTTTGGCGGCCTGACCGCCGTAACGGTCGATGCCAACGGTGCGCCCCAGAATGCCGCTGCGGCAACCGACCTGGCCGATTTCAAAGCCGCCTATACGGCCAGTCTGGCAGCGGACGGTATCATCAAAACTCCCCTGGTCATGACGGGAATGGAGAAAACGAAGATCAGCGGGAGCGTCTCTAAAGTCGCCATTACGCTGAAACGTGTCGTTGCCCGTTTCGACATCGACAATACGACGGCGACCTCCCGTTTGACCATCACGCATATCGCTTTGGGACAGGGCCGTCCGAACGCCTCCCTGTTTGGTGCGGCACTGGCGGAGGTAACGCCTCCTGCGGGTGTGATGACCTATGCCGACGTCGAATACAAAGGAGAGAACGCCAACCAGGGAACCCTTGAAAGTGCCCTTTACGTTTATCCGAACCTGGCCACGGATAAGAGCTTTTTGATCATTAAGGGTACCTACAGCAGCCCGTCTACAGGCCAGCCGATAGATGTGACCTATAACATCCCTATCGTCAAAACCCCTGAAGACGCCACCCCTACAGAGCCTGCCAATTACATCGCCATCAACGCCAACAGTCGTTACAAGCTGCACATCACGGACGTGACCGAATCAAACATCTTCTCCACCTTCGAAGTGGAAGACTGGACTTCGGGCGGTGGTGTGATAGTCAAACCGGGTAACGATGCACCTGTATTCGATGCAGCCACCGGATTTACCGCTGCCGACGGAGGCAATATCGCGGATATCCCGGTCGCAGTAACCTATGCCGGGGGAGCAACTTCCACCACTGAATTTAAGGTAGTGGATGGAAAATCCTTTAAGACAACCCTCGCTGCCACCGGTAAAATCCGTGCAGAGAAAGCCCCGGCAACCAAAGCCGATGTGGCACCCGATGCCTGGCTGACCTTCGATGCCCCGACTTACGAAGAGAAGGACGGCATATGGTATACGACATTCGTATTCAAATCTACCGACGCAACGGGAAAACAACCTGTAAACGTTACTTTCATCAACGACGCCGCCTCTTACGATCCCGACCTGTGGACCACGCTGACATTCTACGGCCCGCTGGCCGCCCCGTCCCTGAAAGAGGTGGCAAACGGACACAGTACCGGAAACGCGGTGGATATCGCAGCGTCTACCGCCACGATGTATAAGCTCAATAACAGCCTTATCAAAGTGGAAGCCATGTGTATCGAAGGGGTAACGGTGGAAGTCCCTGCCGGATTCAGCGCGGAGGCCGGTGAAACGAATGGTTATACGACTGTTTATACGGTAAAGATCAATAAAGTATCAGAACTGGTAGGTAACGAACAGAAAATCACGTTCAAGAACAAGGAAGCGGGTGACGTTAAAACCGAATTGACCGTAACCCTGGCCGAACCGGGCATGACCATGGAAGAAGGAACCGATACGAACAATGCCGCTGATGTGACCGGCAATACGATCAAGGTCGACCTGGACGTTCTGGCCACCGGAAACTTCACCTTCAAGGTAAATGCCCCGCAAGGCCTTACAGCGGGAAGCCTGGAGTGTCCGTGGCTGACAATCACCGAAAGCCATGCCTGGGCGGATACCGACGGTAACCGTTATGCCGAATATACGGTTGCAGCCAAAGGCGGCACTCCAGCCAACTTCGATGACTTCGACATCCTCTTTACCAATGCCCTGGCGGGAGCAGCCAACCTGACCGTCACGCTGAACAAGGCCGCCAGCAAACCCAAACTGGAAGCCGCCACAGCAGGAACAGCCAGCGACTTCAACGGAACGGTCTCATTCCCTGACGCAAGCACAGCAACAGTCGACATGTATAAAGCTAACGGCAGTAAGGTGTATGTAAAAATGACCTGTGATGAAGCAGCCGCCTTTGCCAGTGTCACCGGTCTGAGTATGACTAAAGAATCTGACGATAATTACGAGGTCAAAGTAACGGATGCCACCCAGTTTACAGCCGGAGCCACAACGGTTATCACCGCTAAAAACAGCAGTGATGAAACCCGTACGGCAACACTGACTATAACCTGGTTGGATCCGGCGATAACATTTGAGAAAACGTTGGATACAGCCAGTGCAGGAACGATAGTGGGTGATGATATTAATGTAAATGGGACAACCTTTAAAGATTCATACGGAACAATCAAAGTAAAAATCAAAGGTTATAAAGGTTCCGTTATTGCTGTCTCGGATGTCAGCAGTGCTTGGGTCGGCATTGCGAATCCTCCTTCTGTTATAGCGGAAGATGGTACGGCAGAAATTACGATTTCTGCAGCAACGGCTGTAAATGCAGATGCTACAAATGATATAACAATCACTGTAACGAATGCGATTACCGGCGGAGGTGATAAAACGATTACGTTGAAGAAACAATAAACTGTAAATAACAAAAAAAAGAATCATGAACATAAAATATAAACTATCCAGCATCGCCGCCAGCTTCCTGCTGGCCGCCTGCACCAGTGAAAACACACTGGAACCCCCGACGCCTCCCGACGAAGGCACGGCATCGGCAAACAACACCCGTGAAGTCCTGTTATCCCTTAAAAACAAACTGAAAGTCAGCCCTGTCGGAACGAAAGCCGGCGATGTGATCGCCACGGTGGAGGAAAACCATATCTACAGTCTCGACGTCTACGTTTTCGGTTCCAAGACGGAGGGAGGCGACTACACCTTCCTGCAACAGTTTTATTACCGTGAAGACGCCCGCCAGATTGTCGACGGCGAATACGCCACCAGCTTCACCCTGAATACGGGAGCCGACAACTCGACCGCCCTGCTGAAAATGCAGAAAGGTCTTTTCGTCAAAGTCTACTGTATTGCCAACAGCACCAAACTGATCGATGCTGCCGGTGCAGAGTTCGCCGGCTTCCAGCCATTGGTACAGACGAAACCCGGCCAGCCGGATAACGTTGTCACTCCCGGTGTGCCTACCGAGACAGCCTTCAAGGCGCTCCATACCGCAGTCCTGAAAGCCGACGAGCCGACCGATATCCTGAAAACCCCGCTGCCTATGACCGGCGCCTACACCACGCCGCTCGACCTGACCGATTTCTCCGTCTCCGCCCGTACGCAACTGGGCTTCAAGCTGACCCGTATGGTCGCCCGTTTCGATGTGGAGAACGATGCGTCGAAATCGATGTTCACCATCGAATCGGTGAGTATGGGCAACGGACGTACCGGCGCCACCTATTTTCCGGTGAAGGTCCTGGGAACCGAGCCGGCTGCCGACGGTGACCTGATCACCTATCCGGTCCGCGACTATGTAGCCGACCAGACAACCGCGAGTCCCAAAGGAACAGGTGTTTTCTATTCCTATCCGAGTCCGGTGGGCGACGGCGGTTACCTGATCTTGAGCGGTACTTATGCCGCCAACAAGACCGACAATATCCCGGTCACCTACAGGGTCCCCTTCAAACCCGCAGGCAACGAGACGGGTAACTATATCGAAGTGGCGCATAACCACCGTTACATGGTCAAGATCACCGATGCCGACGAATACCATCTGGACTTCACGCTGAATGTGGCTGACTGGGCGGACGAGGGCACAGTCGACAATTACAAGCCGGATAACGACTTTTCCAAAGATGCGTTGGCCCTGGCCGATGTAGGTAATAGCCCGGAAGTGAAACTGCTCGCAGACGGCAGGGTGATGATGACTACCGAAGCTGCGAAAACACTGGCCTTTACCATCGCATCGAACAATGTGAAGGTGGAGGGCATCACCGAAAAACTGGATTATGCCGGTGGTGACGAATGGCTGGTCGTAGATGGTGAGAGGACGAACACGACGAAAGCCTCCATGCTTACCACATTTACGTATAAGACGGCGGACGGTATCGGCAGCATGAGCAATTTCCGCCCGGTAACCATCCAGCTTACCAATGTAGCCAGCGGCAAGACATTGGATGTAATCGTTGTACCGAAAGACCAGACAGGTCCGGAGATCAGCCTGGTGGAAGAAGAAAGTAACGACAATACCTACAATGCGGCCACCCGGACGGTGACGCTCCTGAATGAAGACGGGCAGGCCATCCAGCTGAAAGCGACTGCCGTTGCCATACCGGGCGAATCGCCCGAGACCGGAAGCAGTACTGTTTCGGCGGACAACTGGATTCAGGTATCTCCCGCCAGCTCTGCGGAAGCCGAAGGTGTCTATACGATAACGTTGCCGACGGCAAAGGATAATGCGACGTACACGACTACGCTGACGTTTACCTCTACGGCAACAGGTGCGAAAACAACAGTGAATGTGAAACTAAAAGAAGCCTCCCCATCCATCTGATGAATAAGCGCGATTTAGTAGTATCCCTATCCGAACGCCTCTCCCTGACCCAATCCCAATCCGTTGAGATTGTGAACGCCTGGGAGGGCGTTCTCACGGACGCATTGCAGTCCGGTGAACGGCTCACGCTGCAAGGCTTCGGTACTTTTTTTGCCTGGAGCCAGACCGAGCGGACAGGACGCAATCCCCGAACGGGTGAGACCTGCCGCATCGAGGCGCGTGTCAGTGTGAAGTTCAAGCCCGGCAAATTCCTGCTGGCCGCATTGAACGAGAAAAAGAATGATTGTCAATCAACAAATGAAAATAAAGATGAGACTATTTAATAAGTTATATGGAATCAGCCTGTTTACCCTGCTTCTCTCTGTGGCGTCCTGCACCAGCGAGACGGAGGAACAGCACCGGACGTCTGCCCCGGACCCCTCCGGAAGCGAGGCCCGCCGTGAAGTGATACTAACGCTTAAAAACAAATTGTCGGTCGTAAAGACCAAGGCCGGTGATGCGATCGCCACAACCGATGAGAACAAAATCTCGTCGCTCGACATCTACGTCTTCGGCAGTACGACCGAGAATGGAACCTACACCTATCAGGAACGTTTCAGCTATCGTGAAAGCAGTGCGGAGATGCCGTCGGGCAATGATGTGACGCCTCTCGATCTGACGGCAGTCGGTAGCGACGGCAAACAGACGAATGCCCTTTTATCCCTGAAAAAAGGCTTGTTTGTCAAAATCTACTGCATCGCCAACCAAAGCAAGTTGATCGATCCGGCCACTGATACCGTGTTTAATGGCTTTATTCCGCTCGTGCAATCGAATCCGGGACAACCGGGTAACACTGTCACGGAAGGAACTCCGACCGAGTCCGATTTCCTGCTCTTCAAAAGTATCCAACTCGACCCCGCATCGGCAACCGATATCCTGAAAACCCCGCTGCCCATGACCGGGGCCTATGCTACGCCGCTCGACCTGACCGATTTCTCAGTCTCGGCACGTTTGCAACTGGGTTTCCGCCTGACCCGTTCGGTGGCTCGTTTCGATATCGTGAATGATGCTGCCACCTCTAAGTTCACGATCCAATCGGTCAGCATGGCGAATGGCCGTCGGGGAGTAAGTTTCTTTCCTTTAAAAGTTACGGGTACTTTGCCGACAGCCGCTAGCGGCGATCTGATCACCTATCCCGCCCGCCCGTTCGATGGAGAGAAAGCAAATGCAGGTAACTGCCTTGGCGCTTTCTATACCTGGCCCAGTCCAATGGGAGATGGCGGTTACCTGATCTTATCGGGGACTTATGCCACTAACCAGACCGAAAATGTCCCTGTCACCTATAAAGTGCCTTTCAAACCCGAAGGAGATGGCAACTATATAGAAGTATCCCAGAATCACCGCTACACGGTCAATATTACTAAAGCCGACGAATATCATCTTGACTTCACGATCAACGTGGAAGACTGGACGGACGAAGGTAATATAGATGATTATGAGCCGGGTGGGGAAGCGGGTGGAGAAGGACTCATTGTTGGAACAGCAACAGGAGTAGAATATAATAAAACACAACGTACCATAACAGTCGCTTTGGATGAGATTACTGATTTTAAAATATCCGGCAGTTCAGCCGCAGGATATTTTGTATCCAAATATTATATAGATAATGATAAAGATCATGACTGGTTAAAGATTACCGGACCTGATGGTGTGATAAATACAAAAGCCGAAAACAGTGCAAGTGAATATACAATTTCTCTAAACACAGATTATCATGGTACCGATTTTCCCCTTGCATATCTCCGTTTTACCGACAAAATATCGGCGAAAGAAAGCATTATGATGGTTCAGGCTATATCCGCTCCTAGATTTGATCGGGTTGTAAGTTCTTCAACAGGTGCATCCTATGCTGATGAGGTTATTACTTTTGATGTAAAGAAGGCCGTACAAACTTTTGATATTGAAATGGAAGTCTTTTCCGCAATTGGTTCAATGGTAGACAATCTACCTGACTGGTTAACGGTTTCACCCGCTACAATTGCAGAGACAAGTGGAAACTACAAATTTACGTTAACCTCTTTGCCGGATCCTTTTCCCAAAGCTGCGTTTGATGAAACAAAATTAGAAATGATCAATTTGTCTGACGAAAGTAAGATAACAGAAATAGCAGTAAAAATGGTTGCCAATAATCCGGAGATCATAACAGCTCAACCCACTATCGCAACTTCATCTGGAAGTTTGTCTTATTACGATGCAGCCAATAAAAAGATGTATTTGTTTAATGATAATTCCACTGTGAAATTGACTGTATTTTCTTTAGGAGGTTGTAAGGTAGTTAATGCACCAAGCTGGATGACTGTAATTCCCGGAACGACAAATAATACAATGGAGATTACATTTAAACAGGCTTCTAGTACTAGTACCGAAAATATTTCTGCAACAATAAAAATACAGAACTTACTGGATGAAACCAAAAGTATATCTCTAACAGTTTATCAGAAACTACAAGGTCTTCGTTTACAGGATTTCTACGGAAGCAATAGTTATAGCTATTTAGAAAACTCTATAACGGCTACAACTCCCAGTGTCGTTTATTTTCCTACTCAAAGAAATTATTTTGAATTTAAAGTACGCTCGCCTTTTGGCATAACGGCATCAGATAATACCAGCTGGATAAATACTCCGTCACAGACTGCGACACAAACACTTTCAAATGGAGATATATTAACGACAGTCAAAGTGACAATGTATAATTATATATCTGCCGATATGTGTAATACAAGACGTAAAACAGGAGTAATAACTCTTACTGCTGCAAAGTCTGCCCAAACAAAAAAAATGAATATAAAAACGGAACATATAACTGTAAATATTCTAGGACATGATGCTCCTCCCTCTTTATTAACAATAGACCCCGGCGATAGATCTACTTGGATGTGGATGTCACAAAATGTAGGAGTGGGAAATGCTGTTGTGAATTATTCGACATGGAAAAGTAAGTGCCCGTCAGGTTGGACATCAATGAATGCGGGTACATTAAGTAGAGCTATGTCCGGACAAACCTTTGGAGCGAATACGGGTGAACATCCTTATAAATCAACTGCAGTTAGGAATTATATGCAAGGGGCAGGTCTTCCTTATCTGGCAATTGATGGGGCAGGGAATTTTATGTATGTATCATATGGAGATAGCTATGTATTGGGTTATACAACAAATGATTTAGCTTTTCGTTGTGTGAGAACTTATAATTCTTCTACAGATAATTAATTTTTTATTCATTAAATTGTTTATTATGGCAAATTACACCAAATTCTGGAAGGTCTGGCTCCGCCTGAACCTCCTGACAAAAGATGTGGATAACGACTACACAGCCGAAGTATCCACCATGAAAAACTCGTTGCGTAACGAAGACATTGCGCAGCGGATAGTAAATGAAGGTTCGGAATACAAGTACGATACCTTGTTATCAATCATTAACCAGCATGACCGCATCATCCGTGAAGCGGTTATGGACGGTTACAGTGTATTAACGAAAACGTGCCAATACACCCCGCGTGTGCTAGGTCCATGGATCGGCTCGAGTGCTAAATTCGACCCGGAGAAACATAAGGTGACGCTCGATATCACGCTCTCTTCTGAAATGCGCGAAGCTTTGAGTCATGTCGGAGTAGAAGTTCTGACGGTGAAGGATAGCGGTGCCAATATCGGCTTAGTTATCGATACGGTCACCGGCCTCTCCAATGATACCATCACTCCCGGCGACGATATCCGTATTGAAGGCGAAAAGATCCGTGTATCCGGTGAAGCCGCAGGTGTCGGTGTCTTCTTCATCGCCAGCGACGGCACGGAGCATCCCGTCACTCGCCGCCTGACAACGAACGATCCGAAATGCCTCCTGGCCCGTGTCCCATCAGACTTGGCAGACGGTCAGTACACCTTACGTATCGTCACCCAGTTCTCCAACACAACCACCCTGTTGAAAGAGCCCCGTACCATCGAGTACGAACGCCCTCTCACCGTAGGCACGGGTGGAAGTGGCGATGGTGACCGCCCCGAAATCGAATAACCTCCCCGCGTCGCATCGAGGCGCCGCCTTACGTCTCTCCGCGACGCACCCCATCGTCTCCCCTAAACGCAACGTTACGTCTCATCGAGACGCCGCACGGCGTTTAAGGGAGACGGTAATTTTACATCTCTAATTAATCTATTACGTGATATAATATCCTATATTTATATGAGAAAAAATAAAGTTATGAATGCAGCCGTAAGAAAATTACCGATAGGCATACAAAGTTTTGAAGATATAAGGAACCAGGGTTTTTTATATGTTGATAAAACAGCCTTGATTTATAAAATGGCAACTATGGGAAAGCCTTATTTCCTGAGCCGTCCCCGCCGTTTTGGTAAAAGTCTGTTGTTGTCTACCATTGAAGCCTATTTTCAGGGGAAAAGAGAGTTGTTTAAAGGACTGGCTATCGAGAAACTGGAAACGGATTGGCTGGAATATCCTGTGTTGCATCTGGATCTGAATGCAGAAAAATATACTTCTATTGAA
Source organism: Parabacteroides sp. ASF519 (assembly GCF_000364265.2). NCBI lineage: Bacteria > Pseudomonadati > Bacteroidota > Bacteroidia > Bacteroidales > Tannerellaceae > Parabacteroides > Parabacteroides sp. ASF519. Next base: position 2,576,455 of record NZ_AQFV02000006.1, read on the forward strand.
GCATTAACATATATACTGGAACGTCATATCAACGGATGGGAAGATACTTGGGGTAAAGATACGCGAGAGAATAGTTTGTCTGACCGTTTTATAGGTGTGATAACACGTGCTTACGAAAAGACAGGACGTCAGGTCGTTGTTTTGATAGATGAATATGATAAGCCTTTGTTACAGGTATTTAATGATGAAAAGCTGCAAACGGAATACCTAAAGACTCTGAAAGCGTTTTATGGCGTATTGAAAAGTGCGGACCGTTATTTGCGGTTTGTTTTTAATCCGTTTAGCTTATTGAATACGTTGAGTTTTAGCCGGTTTGGAAGTTACTGGTTTCAAACCGGTACACCGACATTTTTGGTGGAATTATTAAAGCAGAGCGAATACGATTTGCGGACGTTAATCGATGGTGTGGAGATGAAAGAGTCTGCTTTCTCTGAATATAGGGTAGCCGAAAATAATCCGATCCCATTGATTTATCAAAGCGGTTATCTGACGATAAAGGATTATGATGAGCGTTTCCATCTTTATACTTTGCGATTTCCCAATGATGAGGTAAAATATGGTTTTCTTGATTTCATAACTCCGTTTTACACATCCGTCGGCGATGAAGACAATGGTTTTTATATCGGTAAATTTGTTCGTGAGTTGGAAAGTGGCGATGTGGACTCTTTCCTTACACGTTTGAAAGCATTCTTTGCTGATTTTCCGTATGAGTTGAATGATAAGACTGAACGTCATTATCAAGTTGTTTTTTATCTGGTATTTAAACAGATGGGGCAGTTTTGTGATGCGGAAGTACGGAGTGCCCGGGGGTGTGCGGATGCTGTAGTTAAAACACAAGATTCTATCTATATTTTTGAATTTAAACTGAATGGTTCTGCTGAAGCGGCTTTAAAACAAATCAATGATAAAGGATACCTGATACCCTATATGGCTGATAACCGTAAACAGATAAAAGTCGGCGTTATGTTCGACGCCTCCGAACGTAATATCGGACAATGGCTTATTGAAGAATAAAAAAGGAATAGCCGTCTTATTCCCTGAATGAATAGACGGCTGAGATATTGATAATGTCCTGATGTAGCGGAAGCGCCCAGACAACTGTATTATCCGGAGTTATTTCTACCAGTAGTGGTTGCGATTTATCTTTACTATGTCCGTTCCAGTTACTTATCAGCGTGTTTCCGTTGTCATACCGGACCAGTTCGGCAACAAACAACAAAGAGATGTTCTGTAAGTCGTCGCTTCCGACTTTTCTGACAATCTGTTTGCCGGCGGGGTCTATCTCCACGAAATTATGTGCATCGCCGCAGGATACCAGCCAGTTTCCGTTTTTCAGTATCTGGATGGCGAAGGGATTGCCACCGCATTCGACTCTATTGATAATTTCCTTTTCTTTAGTCATTTCAACTACTTCCCCTTTCTCCATCAGTGGTATCAGGTAAGTGTTTTGCGGTGTCTTTATAATCTGGCGGAACTGGTCGTGCACACCTGTGATGCTGGTGTCAAACTTAATCTCTTCGACAGGATGGCCTTGCGGGTCGAGTTCGATGATGCGGGAAGGGGTGCCGCAGATTGCCAGCATGTAATGGCCGGAAGGTAGCTGGGTTGCGGTGAATAATTCTTCCCCTTTCTTTGCTTTGAAGTCCCACACCGTCTGTTGGTCACGGGTAATCATCCGGGCACCGGAAGTGTAGGCATACAGGATATTTCCTTCCCTGGTTATTTCAACATCGTTGCAGTCTTCCCCTTTGTTAAGCGGGTGACTCCATTCTATCTCTCCTGTTTTTTTGTCGAGAATTGCTACCTGTTTCCAGCCACAGCCGGAAACAAGCAACTTTTCTCTGGTATTGCTGCACGAGCAACAAGTGCTAATTACTACTACAATGCAAAACAGATATTTAAAATAGCGTTCTATCATTCTTCAGTCATTACTACACGGAATCCAACATTATATACTTTCTGATATTCACGGTACGGCAGGCGGAAAGAAGATGTCGAACGGTAAGGACGGTCGTACCAGGAACCTCCGCGTACAACCCGTTTGCCGTTTTCCGAAGACAATTCGTTTCGTCCGTCATTTTCGTTGTACGGGTAAGGCAGATAGGAAGACAAGGTCCATTCCCATACATTTCCGTGCATATCGAACAAGTCCCATGGATTGCGGACGTAACGTCCTACCGGTTCGGAGATGAAACCTCCGTCGTTGTAAGTCGTGTCGCGCGGAATCCAGTCGTCGTATTTATTGGGATTCTCTATCACCATGGCGCTTTCGTAGAATTTATAAGCGGTACAGGCGGCAAATTCTTTCAGCTTGATGTCTCCCAGGTTGGCATAGCGTGAGAAATCAGCCGACATGTCACCATACCAGAAAGGCGTATCGCTTCCGGCACGGCAAGCCCATTCCCATTGCGCTTCGGTAGGAAGCGAGAACTTCATGCCTGTCTTTTCGGATAACCATTTACAGTAATCCATCGCTTCCTGCCAGGAGATGCGTACGGCCGGCTGGTCGGGGTGGTTCATGGAATAGCCTTTGCGTCCGAACTGGTAGCCGTGGCGGTGTTCGTCGCGACTATCGTGTGCCGGGTTGTAGGCCCTGAACTGTGCGTTAGTGATTTCGAAACGCCCCATCCAGAAAGGTTTGTCTACCTGTACGATTGTTTGGGGCAATTCGTCCGGATGCCGGTCGCTACCCATGATGAAGGAACCTGCCGGGATTTTCACCAATTCCAGAGTAATACCGTTACCCAGCGGGATGCTTTTCTGGAAGTTGCCTAATGCCAATTGTTTCCATTGCGTGTTGTCCCATTGTGCGTATGATTTTTCGGTCGGGTCATAAAGAGGCCATTTAGCCAGCAGGGTATCGCCTAACGGTTTCTGTTCCTTTTCAAATCTGACGGGTTCTATATTCTGCGGGATTTCCGGTAACCATTCGGCTGTCGATTCCGGGGCACCGAACATTTCGCGGTATAGCTCACGAAGTTCATTACTCTTTTCTGCATCTTCAAACTTCGGAATGTCAGAACGGCGTCCGTGGAAAGGTGCATTGAAGTCTATCCAGCAGGCTAGCTTCTCCATAGACTCTTTATCCAGTTTAACGCCGTAATGCCCTTTCTGGAGAATCTGCATCAGTTCGGTCTGATCGGCATGTACGTCCATCGGAACCAGCATGTGCATATCGCTTTCGATACCCGGCCGACGCACGTAACGGTGCAGGTTGGCATACGAAAGTGTAAAATGTCCGCCGTTTTTCCAGGCTCTTCCCGATATGTTTGAAGTCCAGTCATTAATCCATTTGTCCCCTTTCAGGTACGGTTTTCCGGGTTTGTCCTGATTGTGGCAGGAGATACAATATTTATCCAAAACGGGTTGTACTTCGTGACGGTAGCTGAATCCTCTCTCTTTCCCGTACCATTCTTTGATGGCCTGCGGTTTTTGCAGGGATGCTTTTGTCCGCTTCGGAATGGCTATTGTTGATTTTTCTTCATGGCAACCGATACAAGAAACCGTTTCGCCCGGCATTCCGGTAAACCAGCTTCTCATAACCTGTAATGCTTTTCCCTCTGCATCCAGCGGTTGTACGAATATGGCCGTATTGGCCGGGATTGTGAACATGGCCGAGCCGTCTTCTTCGACATCCACTTCGCCCAGGATTCGCTTGATATCCCATGGGCCGTCCATACCGATGGTGCCCAGCAATCCGCCTTGACCCCACGGGCTGAAGCTGAAAGAACCGATGCGTAGTTTCTTTACTGTACCACGCGGAATACCTTTTAGTCCTTCACCTTCATAAATATCTTGCAGGAAAACAGTGGAAGTTGAAGATGCCAGGTTGATACGGTCGGGGATTACATTCGGTGATTTACGACTGTCCATTAGTACCGGTTCAAGGTAGGCAACGTTTTCCTCTTCGGCAATCAGAGTACGGTTATCGAACGTGTCGACCAGATAAAGTCCCCACAAGCTTTCCGGGTTTTCCTTCATGGAAACCAGATAGTATGTATCGTTCAATGGATACGGTTGCAGGAACTGCGGCCATATACCGTCGGGCAGGCGGTCGCGAACGACAGCTTCCACTTTTCTGCCGGCATACGGGATTTCGGCAACAACTCCGTCCGCTTCGTGGCGGCCTTTATTGGTATCGATGATCAGCATGCGTCCGCTGCGCGAAACGCTGTGATGACCGGAGGCTATGCCAACCACGGCTGATGGTCGTCCCGGTATGGGGCGGGCATTGAAGAATGAAGTCGGGAAGTAGGAGTTGGAACCATAGAAAGCCGATTGTGTGGTGCCGTCCGGATTCATGGTAAACAGCAGGCGCGAATTGGAATGGGGCAGGTCGGCATACTCCCAACGCTGGTAGAGCACAGTACCGTTGTCCATCATGACCGGTCCCCAATTGCTGTCCTGGTCGTATGTCAACTGACGGGTTTGTTTTGTTTTTGGATCATACAGGAATAATCCGCACATTTTATTTCCTCCATCTGTACAAGGCAGTCCGAGGAAGGTACCTGTCGAACAGAAGATGTATCGTCCGTCCGGTGTATAACATCCGTCGAAGCTGTCGAAATCTTTATATGTATCCGGGGTTAGTTGATGGGCTTTACCTGTGGTCAGGTCGAGTTCGAACAGATGCCAGCGGTCGGAGGTACCAATGGAAGAAAACATAAGTTTTTTCCCGTCGAAGTGTGGTTCCGGATCGGTGATGATTTTTCCGTCTTCCGGTTTGTACAGGAGAGATTGTTTTATTTTATCAGGGTTGACGGTTAATGAAACAAACTCGTTGGTCCAGCCTGCTTTCGGATTTCCAATCTCCGAATTATTCTGGAAATTGGAAGGGGCGATGCCCAGTTGCCCGCTCATGGCTGTACGGGCCTTATCGCCCAGCGTCCGGCGGATAGCTACCACCTGTTTGTCCGCCAGCAAAGGATTGGCCAGCAGGGCGGCATCCAGTTGTTTCAACAGTTTCTTTGCCTGTTTTTCCGCTTTGGGGTCCTTGGCTTTCAAACCGCTGATAAGTGTTTCCTTATCGGTTTTCAGTTCGCTGAGCGCTTTCTCCCAATCTTTATCGGGGTGGTAACTGTCAGGATATTTCTTTTTCAGGTTATCTATTGCCGATTTGTATTTTTCCGGTGAGTAATAGGTAAGCCTGTTAATCAGGCTTTGCCAGGAGTCCTGCGCCGAAAGGAGGAACGGACTACATAGTCCGGACACGATAAGTAATGCTGTTATAAGCCGTTTCATAGCGTAATTAGAATTATGTGATAAGATGAAGTTTAGTAATTACAAAAGTAAAGGCTATCCGGCTATAATCTTTGACAAAATAAGATGAATACTTTGCATAATCCGATATTGTACATTTAAATATTATTCCTACATTTACACCGGTTAACTAATAAATGTCTGATATGCTTGTCTCTTATTCTCCTTACGACCTGTCGTTACCCTTACTTTATGCTGACTATTCCCGGGTTGAAACCTGGTGGAATTATCAGGATGTCATCAGTCCGTTTTACCGGCTTTACCTGATTACGAAAGGGAAAGGAAAAGTCTATATTAATCAGAAAGGATACGAACTATTGCCTGGACAACTCTTCCTTATACCCAAGTTTGCTTTCCATAGTTATGAATGCGATGACTTTATGGAACATTATTATATCTGTTTTTTCGATGAGACGAAAGGAGGGAAAGGTATCAGCAATCCGATGAAAATGGATTTGCAGATAGAGGCTACTCCGATGGATTATTCCCTGATGGAACGTTTTTTGGCGCTGAACCCGTATAAGTCGTTGCCAACGTCCGACCCGAAGCATTATGATAACGACAGGAATATTTATACCCGGGAGGATGAGGTTTCGGTTTCGACATTCTCCAATCTGGTAGAGAGTAGCGGTATCCTGCTGCAACTGTTTTCTCGCTTTATAACGGAAGAGTGTTTGCTTTCACCGGAGGCGAACAGCTTGTATGAAAAACTGGATGTGGCTATACAATATATAAATAAGCATCTGGACAAGCGTATCTCTGTCTCGGTTCTGGCTGATTTAATGTGTATTACTCCCGACCATTTTTCCAAAGTCTTTAAACGGATTATTGGCATGCCTCCCTGCGAATATATCCAGATGAAACGAATCGAACGGGCACAGACTTTACTGCTTACTTCCCATATGTCGATTATCGAAATTGCGGAAAAAGTAGGCATCACCAACCTTTCCCAGTTTTCCCGCCTGTTCTCAAAGATGGTCCGTTGTTCCCCGAGAGAGTATCGTGTAAAACAATTCAATGAATTGAAGTCGGATAATCATTCTATATAATAAAAATATCTCCCTACTGAAACAAATGCTTCAATAAGGAGATACCTGTGATGCTATCCGGCAGGCCGAGGATTTGTTACTTCTTCAGTTTTATCACTTCCGGAGTTCCTTTGGTAATGTAACGGATGATTACTTCGGGAGCGTCTTCACTGGTCTGTTCACAGGAGAAGGCTACGGCTGATAAGCCTGCGGGAAGTACGGCATTTCCCTGGGGCTGCACTTCGCTGATTACATTATAGTTCTTATCGGTTACTACGGCCTTGCCGTCGAATGTGTAAAGCAGATACTGGCGGTCTGAAATCTCGCAGGGGAACTTAATCACCCCCTGAGGCGTGGTGAATGACGGGTCTTTGATGGTTCCGTCTCCATCTACTTTCAGGCGGATGGCATATGTGCTTTCGTAGGGACTGCTCCATGACCAGTCGGCACCGCCCGGTTGTCCCGGTTGCATTTCGGACAGGTTGCAACGGAAATGTTTGGATATATAGAGCGGATACAGGTTGTAGTTCTGTTCGTCTGTTTTTTCCAAGTGCCATTCTGTTTGCGGATCTCTCAGACGGGCTTTCTGCTCGTCCGTGAATGCTTCTGCTTCGCGCAGCTTATCCCAGTTTTTGATCGCTTCCAGTAATTTATCGATCTGTCCGTGACGGCGCAGTGTGTTGCTGTTGATCGTCATCGCATAACCGGCATCGAAACCAGCTGATTCGGATAAAGCCCATTCCAGGTCTTCGAGAGAAGAACATTCGAAATTACGGTCGGCCAAACGGATCAGGAACCAACCCAGCATGCGTGGGAAAAGATTACGTTTGAAGAATGCCTGGTTTTTGATACGATTTTCAACCTGACCGGTGCGCATCGCTTCGCCCCAGGGTTCACCCCAGTTCATACGAGTGTGGATGTGCCATAAGTTATGGCTGAGGCGGCTGGCATCGTTAAGCACATTCTGGTCGAGCTGATTGTAGAAGCGATAGACGAAACGGTTGTTTGCATATTCGTCCTGACCGGTGTAGGAACATCCTTCCAGACCGTCGAAGGATATCTGGCGGATACCTGTTTTATTCATTATCTCAGCCAGGCGGTCAGCGTATTTATCTTGCAGGACCAGATCAGGGAAGAGGGTTTTGTAAGGGTAGTCCCAGAGTTTGTACAGCGGTGTTTTCTGTGAATGGCTGGCGGCTGTTGTTCCCCAGGCACCTCTTTTACAGTTTTTCAGCAGGATGTTTTCTCCCTGCTCTTCTGTTGTGCCGTAAGTAATCAGCTCTTTGTCGATCTGAAGGGTGTTGAGCGTCATCGGCATGGAGAACAGGTCTGACTTTTTGATTGTAATGTCGGTCTGGTCTTTGTTCAGATCGGCTGTCAGGGTGAGTATGCCTTGTTTCAGCAAGTGGTCGGAAGGAACCGGTGTTACATAGGCGTCGTTTGTAGTCGTGAAGTTACTGAGGGTATGGACACCGACAGCGATACCCTGTGCCTTTGCCTTGTCTACCATCTTCTTTACGCCTTCATCCCCGCCTTTGGTGAATTTGGGGTCCCAGTTGAAATGTCCCCAGTCCAGGAACGGGCCACTATGGTAAACGTATTCGAAACCGGCAATCTTAGCCTTGTCCAGGATCATATCAAAATTGTCTTCCGAGAAATCAGAGATCAGATATGATTTCATGGCTGCGCGAGCTGTTTTCCCCCATTCGCCGTCGAACATCGGGTGGGGAAGTCCCTGCTCGATTTCAATCTCGCCGATACGGGCTAAAGCATCTGTATTCTTACAGCCGAAGAGAGCGATTTTTGAACCTTTTATCAGTCCGTCTTCCCCTTCGACCGGAAGGACCAGTGATTTCTGTATTTGCTGTACTTTGCGATATTCCTGTTTGTTTCTTCTGCGGGCGGAGAAATGGAATACCGTCCCGTCAGAAATATCGGCGGCTGCCAGTTTGAAGTCCGGGATGCTGGCAACCGACAGTTCAGCAGATTTTCCTTTATAATCGTATGTGCTGGTAATCAATTGTCCGTATTCCTCAGGGATACCGGCATTCGTTTTAATGTTCAGTGCCTGTATACCGAAGGCAACGCCGTTACCCTGTGCGACACCGACCACGTCTCCAACAACTTCATTGATCGTAACAGCTAACGGGCCGAACAGTAATACGTCGTATTTTTCCGGGATATTTGCTACCTCCAATGTGATGCAGACATCGCTTTCCTTATGTTTCAGTGTGATTGTGCCGCCGTCGGACATCGTTAGTTTAAGTTGGTTTCCGCTGGCGCTCATTTTGGACGGTGTTATGAGTTTGTTGTCCGTGCAGGCCGTTACGAGCGGATATTTACCCGTATGAAGAATGTCCTTGCCTTCTACCAGGATAGAAGAAAAGTAACCTTCATTGTTTATCCCTATTTGGGTGGAACGGGTTTTCAGATTTACATGCTGGGCCCTGGCCTGAAAAACCAGCGCGAAGGCAAAAAGCAGCACTAGTCTGCCAATTACAGAGAGTCGTTTCATGTTTGTTTTAAATTATTTGTATAATGATTTGATTAGTGTCGGATCAAGTGATACAGACGGATTGAAGCGGTCGGATGCCATATATTGCAAGATGCTTTGCCTGAACTGGCGGGCAGCCGGACGTTTATCCAATTCCGTTTGCAGATCGGCACTGCATACCATCAGTTTGCCGTTACCGACTTTACCTTCCAACAGGATTCCCAACTTCCGGTTTGTGAACCAGTCGTCGATCAGATGTACAACCGGGCGGTAATCTGCTGGGAAGTCGTCCAGTACCATCGCATTGCAATGGCTTACCAGGTCCCACCATTGATAATCGCTATATTTCTCTGTGGGGAAAGCTGCCAGTGCCGGGTGTTTGGGATCACAGAGGATACCGAGCGTATGAGGCGGTTGTTTGTTGGTCCAAGCCGTGTTCCAGAAAATAGAGGAGAAGCCGACACTGATATTTCCTCCCTTTTCCGGCAGGATGCTTCCGGGTGACAACAGGAGCAGGACGTTTTCTCCTTTTTCCAGTTGTGCCATGGCTTGGTTATCCAATGCCGAAGTTATATAAGGTTGTTTATCTACCGTTTCTTGTTTTGCCGGATATACCCAGATATTCCATTGGTTTTTACTGCCGGTTTCTTTCACTTCCGCACTGACAACCAATTGTGTCGGTTTTTCTATGCCGGAGAATGGATATTCGATATTTCCGGCAGGAATGCAATTGGTTACGGGCAGGTCTTTCACGAAGTTGCCCTGTGCAATCTTTTCTCCTGCCTGGTTGCTGATCTCCCAGGTGATATTGGCTGCTTGTAACGGTTTTTCTCCGAAATGTGCCACTTCGAGGGGAACGTTCAATGTCTCGTTGTTCAGCCAGACCATTTTCGGGAAACGGACAAGAGGAACTGTTTTGTTACAGAAAGTACTATACTCTTCCGGTGTTACATAACCTTTTTCTTCCCAGAAGGGATCAAGAACGCCGACAAGGGCTGTTCCTTGTCCCGGAAAATCATGCAGGTCGAGTAATTGGAAGCCGGCAAAACCGGGCGTACGGAGAGCCCCTTCAATGTCTGCTTTGTAGCAAAGTGTTTGCAGGCGTCCGGATGCAAACAGGAAATCGTCTGCTAAGTCAGCCATATGATGTTCTTTCAAGGTTTCCTGAAATATCTCGAAGTTTTTAGCTTTCAGTACTCCTGTGTATTTTTCTATTTCTTTGAAATTCGGATAGACACACCACTGTCCGATTTCGTGGCTGACAGTCGGCATATTTTTTCGGATAATGTCGGCAAAGTCAAAGTCAGTACGGGGTTGTTGTGCGTTGATGATACTGTTCATACCTTCTCCCCAACGTTGGATGCGTGGTTCCATAGGATCCCAATAGTCGGCGTTTTCAACATAAGGCCAGCCACCGGCACTTGTATAGACGCGGCGGAGGTCTTTTGATTTCCAATAATCTATCAGGCCTGACAAATATGTAGCCTGATTGGCTCCTCCTGGCTCGTTACCGTAAGCCATCATACAGAAAGAAGGATGATTACCGTACTCTTTCAGGATGCGGTCGCTTTCGTCACGGAACCATTGGTCGGAGTAACCTCCGTCACCAACTGTTGCCCAGCCTGCGCATTCGACTTGTAGGTAAATACCCATGCTGTCTGCTACTGCGAAAGCTGCTTCCGGTGGACACCAGGAATGGAAACGGACATGATTTAGACCGTGTGCTTTGCATTGGTTATATATTTTTGCCCAGTAAGTATTGTCCATTGCCGGATAGCCTGTTAGTGGGAATATACAACATTCCAGAGTCCCGCGAAGGAATACTGGTTGTCCGTTTATTTCGAAACGCGTACCGTTCGCCTTAAACTCCCGGAGACCGAATGTGCGGCATTGTTCTTCTTTATTTTCGCCGTTTTTGATAACTGCACGTAAGGTGTAAAGGTTCGGAGTGTGTTCAGACCAGAGCTGAGCGTCATCACCCATTGCTAGAGTGGCCTCCTGTATTATACCGGAACCAGAAGTGATCTCTATTTTGTAAGGTTTGCCAACGATACTTCCATTTTTCTTCTCTATCTGAAGAAGTAGGGAAGAACCGTTCGTTCCGATTGTTCCGTCCAACGAAACTATAGCTTTGATCGTTTTGTTTGTGATATTCGGGTAAATCTGTATATCGTCTATGTAGAGGGACGGTTTGGCTGTCAGGCTGATTGTCCCGATGACACCATTCCAGTTCGATTGGGTATGGTCGGATACACTGTGTGCGTTTGTGCCCACTTCTATATTTACCCGGTTATCTACGCGGAGAGTTAACGTGTGTTTTCCGGGGGACAATTCATTAAAAGTGTGTCTGTACGGAGTGGACAGTGATTCGTGTTTCCCCATTTCCATGCCATCCAGAAAGAGCGTTGTTTCCCAGTGCGTGCGTTCCAGTTCGAGTTCTATCGGGCGGCCGTTCCATGAAGCGGGTATCTCTACTTCCTTCTGATACCATGCAACTCCTACATAATGCTTGTCCGGGTTCAGCCAGAAAGGAACTTTGATATTTCCCGGCTGACGGAATTTCTCATATTGGGGAGCGTCATACCATGATCTGTCGACGATTTGTCCGGTCCAGGGTGTTTCTATTCCGACATTGTCGCCATATCCTTGTTCCTGTAATGAACCGGGCAGATGAATTGTGTCATTTAAAGATTTATTATACCATTGTTCTGTTAATCCGATGTCATTAGGATCGAGGGCAAATAGCCATTTCCCTTGCAGGGATTGTTTGTCATCAACCTGACGGCAGGCCATTAGGGTTAAAAAGATAAATAGGACTGATAAGTACTTTTTCATGAGTATTTAATAATATGTGAAATTATGATGCAAAGGAATCGTGTTCTCGATAAAAAATCAATAGATAATATACTCTTATAGATGGATTATATTCTGATTTGGTGATTTTATTTCTTTATTTTTCTCTTTTATTGGTTGCTCGGGTAAATGGTTGTTTATACATTAAAAATATAGAGGTTGGTCTAAATAGTAAAGAGGTACATCCAATCTTGATTTACACTTGGTATAAACCGATTAAGAAGTACCTCTTAATTTATAAATTATTTGAATATACGACTGTTTACAGCCATTCCTTCATGAAGTTATCCATTTCTTCCGCATGTTCTTCCAAGCTTTGCAGCAGTTTGAACTGGGCTTTTGTACGGATCAGATTATGTTTCGGGTTGTGGATCTTATAATATGTATCACCGTTGATATAGTCTGTCAGGAAGCGTACGGTCTGCATGTAAGTCAGCAGGCGCCCACCATAAGGAAGTAGGCTGATTTCGAGCGGAGAAAGGAATGCCTTGGCTGTTTCCATGTAACCACGGGTATAAGCCTTAAAGATATCCATGTTTACATTTACATTGTCCAGGTTTTCATCATCTTCGGCACCTGTATTGGCACCTGTACGGATAAAGTCACCGATATCGGACAATACGAATCCCGGCATTACCGTATCCAGGTCGATTACGCAAAGTACCTTGTCGGTATCGGCATCGAACATCATGTTATTAACCTTCGTGTCGCAATGGTTGGTACGTTTCTGCAACTTGCCTTCACGATACAGACGTTCCTGAATGCACATTGCTTCGGCACGTTTTTCAATTTCTTCGATCAGATCTTTCACTTCTTCCAGACGTCCGGCAGTGTTAGCTTTTACTGCATCATGGAATTGTTCCAGACGGAATTCCATATTGTGGAAGTTAGGAATTGTTTCTCCCAGTGAACCTTCGGGCAGGTCTGCCAGCATAGACTGGAAATCACCGAAAGCCTTACCGGCTTCGTATGAGAGTTCCGGAGTTACTTCTTCGTAGCTTTTGCTGTTGGGGATGAACAAGCATACACGCCAATAGCTGTCGCCATCGAAATAATATGGTTTACCATCTTTAGTCGGAAGGAAAGTCAACACTTTGCGGTCGATATCGCTTTCGCCTTTAGCTTCCAGTTTTTTGCGGATATGATTCGTTACAATATTGATATTGTTCTGTAACATATCTACATTAGTAAAAATCAGATGGTTGATACGTTGTAATACGTATTTGATCTCGCCTTTTTCGTTTGTTACTTTCAGCGTGTCGTTAATGTGTCCGTTTCCGAAAGGTTCAGCGGAAACAACTTTTTCTGCCAGTGTGAACTGGTCGAGAATGTTCAGTAATTCTTCTTTTGTTTTTGCCATGGTATTTATTAATTGACAATTGATAATTGCTATTGAAAACAAGTTGTTGTTGTACTCTTTTCAATCATGCTTGCAAATGTAAAAATAATCTTTGACAAAATAAAAAAGGCAACGAGTCTGTTCGCTGCCTTTTTTATAAATTCATTTTGAATTGTTAATTGAACTTTGTCAATCTACAATTATTTTTTGTTGCGGTTACCGTAACGGCTCATGAACTTATCAACACGTCCTGCTGTATCCACCAGTTTAGATTTACCTGTGTAGAACGGGTGAGAAGTGTTAGAAATTTCGACTTTTACCAACGGATAAGTAACACCGTCGATTTCGATAGTTTCTTTTGCATTGATAGTTGAACGAGTGATAAATACATCTTCGTTTGACATGTCCTTGAATACTACAGGACGATAGTTTTCAGGATGAATTCCTTTTTTCATTGCTTCTTTATCTAATTTAATTTATACTCTTATTAGTTTGGTAACCGGTAAATTGGCTTGCAAAGGTATGGATTTGCTTCAAACTAACAAAGAAAATCGAACTATTTTTTCCGAAGGCGTTACTTTTGTATTATTTTATATGCTTAAAAGCATAAAGTTTTCAGAGAGTTCTTATCTTTGTGCAGAATTTTCAATCATTAACGTAATAATATATACTACAATGGTAAATTACAAAGATTTAGGTTTGGTGAACACAAAAGAAATGTTCGCTAAAGCCATCAAAGGCGGATATGCAATTCCGGCTTTCAACTTCAATAACATGGAACAGATGCAGGCTATCATCAAGGCTGCTGTTGAAACAAAATCTCCGGTTATCCTTCAGGTTTCTAAAGGTGCTCGTCAGTATGCTAATGCAACACTGTTGCGTTACATGGCTCAGGGTGCAGTTGAATATGCAAAAGAATTAGGCTGTCCGAATCCTCAGATTGTTCTGCACCTGGATCACGGTGATACATTTGAAACTTGCAAGAGTTGTATCGACTCAGGTTTCTCTTCTGTAATGATTGACGGTTCTCACCTGCCTTATGAAGAAAACGTAGCTTTGACTAAGAAAGTTGTTGACTATGCTCACCAGTTCGATGTAACAGTTGAAGGTGAACTTGGTGTATTGGCTGGTGTTGAAGACGAAGTTTCTTCAGATCATCACACATATACTGACCCTGAAGAAGTAATCGATTTCGCTACTCGCACAGGTTGCGATTCTTTGGCTATCTCAATCGGTACTTCTCACGGTGCTTACAAATTTACTCCGGAACAGTGCCACATCGACCCGAAGACTGGCAAAATGGTTCCTCCTCCATTGGCATTCGAAGTATTGGATGCAGTAATGGAAAAACTTCCGGGATTCCCTATCGTTCTTCACGGTTCTTCTTCTGTTCCTGAAGAAGAAGTTGAAACAATCAACAAATTCGGTGGTGCTTTGAAGGCTGCTATCGGTATTCCTGAAGAAGAATTGCGTAAGGCAGCTAAATCTGCTGTTTGCAAGATCAACATCGACTCAGACTCTCGTCTGGCTATGACTGCTGCAATCCGTAAGACTTTCGCTGAAAAACCGGCTGAATTCGACCCACGTAAATATCTGGGCCCGGCTCGCGATAACATGGAAAAACTGTACAAGCACAAAATTCTTAATGTACTTGGTTCAGACAACAAACTTTAATCAGATAACGGATTAAATATATTAGGAAGCCATCCCGTGTTTGCGGGGTGGCTTTTTGTTTTTTCTCCTTTTTTATTGTATAAATATAAAATTAAATATTTTATTATTTGTAAGTTTGTAATTGAATTTTAAGCTTTCTCATGATAACTGGCAAAGTATAAATGGAGCAGAAAATAAGAGAGTTCGATAAGTGGTATGAACAATATGTTGATGAATTGTTTTCGTATGGAATGGCATTCGGTATGGAGAAAGAATATGTGCTGGATGTCATACATGATGTTTTTTTACATTTATACGAATCGGTAAATAAAATAGAAATGCCTGATAATCCCAAGTTTTATTTACTCCGTTCTCTTAAAAACAGAATTATATCCTCTAAACAAAAGAATTTCAATTTATTAAGTCTTGATGACAATATGGAATATGAGTTCCAGATTAAGGTTGATGCACTTGCATTACTGGAAGATGAGGAGGAACGGTTGGCTTATGAAGAACAACTGGATAATTTATTCCGTTTATTGACCAATAAACAGCGTGAGGTTGTTTACTTGCATTTTATGCAGGAACTGAGTTATCAGGAAGTAGCGGAAATTCTTCATATAACGCCTAAAAGTGTACGTAAAATTATTTATCGTGCGTTGGAACGTATGCAAGGAGGAGTAGCTCCTTTATGGTTAGTCTTTATTTTTCTGGCTGAATCGTAAAAAAGGAAAAGGGTAACCCCATATGGAATTACCCTCCCGAATTAAAAACTCATCTGTAGTATTAATCTATTTATTGGTCTTTATTTGTCCCAGAATGGTGCCTGAACAAGCGTCGGGTCCTTATCTATCTCTTCCTGATAAATTGGATACCAATAGAATTTACGTTCATAAACCCGTTTGATGTATTGTGTACGGACGAAGAAAGCTTTGGGGTTATTCGGGTCATCAGACAATTCTGTTCCGCTGAAATTCATGCCATACATTGGCTGGTCCAAGACTTCTTCCGCTTTTTTCCATCGGCGCAGATCAAAATAGCGGATACCATTTTCACAACACAATTCTACACGGCGTTCATGATAAATAGCCTGTCTGACTTCTTCCTGGCCGTTTAAAGGAATCTTGTTGAAACCATTGCTGTCAATTCCGGTTCCATATTGCGGAACACCTGCACGTTCACGAATCAGGTTCAGGTATTTTAAAATGTCCGCGTTACCCGGATCACATTCATTTAATGCTTCGGCATAATTCAGGTAAGCTTCCCCTAAACGATAAAGTATTCCCGGGCGATATGGATGTATATTATCACGCTGGTTTTGTTCCAAAGAAACTTTTTTACGATTCAGATAACCATTTTGAGGAGCATCGTGTGTGGGGCCACCGTCTTGTTCGTTAGACATCATTTGTACTTCGCGGTTGGCTTGATGGTACCATTGCCGGTTCCACATAACGGTCAGATAGAAACGAGGTTCCCGGTTGATATACATATTATATGTGCCAGTAGCTGCAACCTGATTGTAAGTATTGCCGTCTGTACCGACAGAATCGACTGTTGCTCCCGGGCAATTGCGATACAGGTTGTATTTGGTTTTGCGAATATCTGGCTGGTCGGAGAAACCACGCTCTGTATAACCTGACTTTTCATTGATAACCGGCGAACCATAGTTACTTTTATAACCGGTAATGGGTAATGAACCGTCTTTCATGGAGAAGGCATCGACTAATGTCTGATAAATACCTAATCCTCCGTTACCGGATGCTCCGCGTGGAGTAGCATGTTTTTCAAATTCACTGAAGTTGCTGTCTGAACGAACGAATAATGCTTCCGGATTCACATCTCCACGCAGGAATAGCATGTTATAGCAGGACATGAAAGGATCGATGCTCCCGTCTGCATTATATTCGCGTACCAAGTCGTGACCGGCAGCATGGGCTGCCTCTATCAATTCCTTGCAGGCATCTGCCGCGCGGTTCCATTTGCTGGCGTCATAAGTCTGGCTAAAACGATCTTTACCGTCATAGTTTTTAAATCCATTATACCATTCATTGCCGTTGACCAGCGGGCTGGCTGCAAACAATAACATACGGGCACGGACTGCGAGGCACATAATGGATGTGGCACGTCCATAGAACTGTGTCGATTCGCTTAGCCAGGAAGTCGGCAGTTTTTTTGATAGGCTGACTAATTGTCCGTCAATCCAGTCAACCATTTCGTCGAAAGGTATCTGCCCACGCATTAAATTGGGATCATTGACATCTGCCAATCCGTCGAAGAAAGGAACACTGCCGTATGCTTCAATCATCATCCAGTAATAATAGGCAATCAGAAAGCGGCATTCATCTTTCATTCTTTCTATCTTTTCTTCTGTAACTCCCTGATCCGGAAGTGCATGAGCATTTTCAATAAACTGGTAGGCAGAACGGATACGTACAGGGCATTGACTCCATACCGCTCCGTCCCAGGAGGAACTTGTAAACCATTGTCCAATTACGAAATTCAGTGTATTACCCCACCACTGATACCAACGTTGGGAAGGATCGAGGTCATCTCCCATACTGTCATAACCATAATCTCTCAACAGACTCCAGTAAGGGTCAGGAACCCTGTTATAAACCCCGGAGAGCCAGTCCTCGGTTCTGGTTTTATCGTTAAATACCATTTCCATTGTTAGTGTATCATCCGGTGCATTATCCAGATAATCCGTACAACTATTGAGGGATAAGCCTAAAAATGATAAGCCAATATATTTGAGTAGTTTCATTTTCTATATGTTTTATATTTATTACTCTGTTAGAAATTAATATCCAGTCCGAAAGAGAAGGATTTCATGATCGGGTATTTAGCTCCGTTTGCCGTGTCCAACTCCGGGTCCCAAAGATCGAAGGAGGAGAAAGTGAAGAGGTTGGAACCTTTGGCATAGAGGCGGATATTGGCAAGGCCGACCGAATTAATCCAGTGTTTGGGAAATGTGTAACCGATTTCTATATCTTTCATCCGGAGCATACTCATGTTATGCAACCACCAGGTCGAATTTTGGCTGTTGTTGGCGTTTGTTCCGTAACTTAAACGCGGGTAGAAGGCATCCTGTTTCGGGTTTTCCTGGGTCCAACGATCGTTGTAGTTGGTCAGGATGTTACCCATAGATCCCTGGGAAGCTCCTGGTAAGAAATTGGAAACAACGCCTCCGATAAAACGATAAGTCTGTCCGTTCCCCTGAAAGAAGATATTGAAGTCTATATTTTTATAACGAGCTGTTGCTCCGAAGCCATAGACAATTTCTGGATTGACGGTTCCGCCCATTGCCTTCTCATCCTTATTAGTGATAACGCCATCACCGTCGATGTCCATATATTTAATATCTCCCGGACGGATAGCGCTGAAAGTTTGTGCCGGTATACCTTCTTTTAAAACCAGGTCCCCTTTTTCATTTGTAGTGAAATCATCTTCTGTGAATAATCTTTCGGCAACGAGGCCAAATAATTCATTGACAGCTCTTCCGGTGCGTTGACGATTTGTTCCGATAACTCCCATCGCTTCATCCATTTCAATAATTTCGTTGTGTGCATAAGTGAAAGTTCCGCGAAAACCCACGTGCAGGTCTTTATTGAACTGTTTATTGTAAGTTAATGAAAGATCTATACCTGTGTTGTTCACTTTACCGTAGTTAGCCCATGGTGTTTTACGGAAACCTGCAGATGTCGGGATATTATTACGTTGCATGAAAATATCACGGCGCTGTTCCTTGAACCAGTCTGCCTGTAATTCCAGAGCGTTCCAAAGACCTAATTCTATACCGACATTTAGTTTTTCTACGGTTTCCCATTTCAAATCTGTCACACCAAATTCTCCCTCAAAGCGGGAGGAACGGTTGTAATCGTTGTTTACACCCCATTTATATGATCCATCCGTGTCTATTGTTGGTAGGAAAGCGAAGCGGCGTCCGTCCAATTGGTCGTTACCGGTCAACCCCCATGATGCGCGGAATTTGATTTTAGAGAAAGTCTCTTTGAATTGTTCCATGAATTTTTCTTCCGAAAGCATATAGCCGACGGCGACAGAAGGGAAGAATCCGTAACGATGTCCTTTTGTGAAATTCTCCGAACCATTATAACCGAAATTGAATTCGGCGATGTAACGGTTGTCAAAAGTATAGGAGGCACGTCCTGCTATACCCATGCGGCGGAACGGCACAATGTTGCCATCCTGATAATCCCGTTGATTATAGAGGAACATGGCACTGACTGCGTGTTTCTTATTGAATGTGCGGTCGTAAGCGATATTTCCTTCCAGATAAGTGGCTTTATTTCCCCATGCAGACTCGCTTTTTGTATCCAGAAATTCTTGTCCGTCCGTACTGACTGTCAGGATCAGTTCTCCTGTTTCCGGATCTCTGCCTGTTGCCGGATTATAGTAAGTCGGAGTTTTGGAGCGTTTCACCCATGAACTGGAGTAACGGTCGAAAGAAAAGAGTCCTTTTATTTTCAAACCGGGAGTAATAAATTTCAGGTCCTGTTCGATAGAAAATAAGGATTCGACTTTTGAGTTGGTTGTTGTCTGATAACCATGCTGTGTGGCTTCCGCCCAGGGGTTATGGCGCTCTGTTACACGGACATCGCGTCCACCGGAATACTGGATCGGATGGTAGAAAGGAGGTGTATCAAATGCATAATTCCAAATGTCCTGTCCACTGACTGCCATTCCGTTTTGTTCCTGTAAATATCCCCCTATACTTATGCCGACAACGGTTGTTTTCGTGACGTTAATATCAACATTTGAACGGATATTGTATTTGTTCAGGCGGGTCGACGAATCCCAGTCTTTACTTTTATCGGTGACAAAAATACCACGTTCCCCATAGTAGGACGCAACTAATGCATAGCGAAGAATATCGCTACCACCTGTAATAGTCAGATCACCTCGTGTATTGGACGCCATGTCTTTTGAAACGGCATCCAACCAGTTTACATTAGGATAAAGCTCCGGATCGACATTATTACGGTAGTTGTTGATTTTTTCTTCTCCGTAAAGAGGATTAGGATTCCCTGCGTCCATATATAGTTCATCCATTAATGAAAGATAATCAGCCGATCCGATATATTCTGGGAGCTGGGTAGGTTGTGTGAAACCCTGTTCGAAGTGAAAATTTACTTTGGGTTTGCCCAGTTGCCCTCTTTTGGTCTTTACGATAATAACTCCATTTGCTCCTCGTACACCATAGACAGCACTGGCAGCAGCATCTTTCAATACAGAGAATGATTCGATTTCTGCAGCGGAAAGATCATCGAGCGTACGTTCTATTCCATCTACCAAAACCAATGGTTTGATACCTGTCCCTTTGAATGAAGATATACCACGAATCCAGAAGTCGGAACCGTCAGAACCAGGTTCGCCACTACGTTGAACGGCGATCACTCCGGCCAGTTGTCCTGCCAGATTATTGGAAACGGCACGGGTTGTTCCTTGTTGCAATTGAGCAGGTTCGATGGTCGTGATAGAGCCTACTACGGATACTTTTTTCTGGGAACCGTAACCAACTACTACAACTTCATCCAGATTGTTCGATTCTTCAGACATATTTACGTTTATATTGATCTGGTCTCCGACTTTAATTTCTTGTGATTCGAAACCGATATAGCTGAAAACAAGTACCGTGTTTTTATGAGGAACTTCAATGAAGTAATTTCCGTTAATATCGGTAGTTGTACCCTTTGTTGTACCTTTAATAATAACATTGACACCTGGTAATGGAACTTGCTGTGCATCTCTGATTGTTCCGTTGATAGAGATACTTTTTTGCTGTTGTTCTGTTTCTCCTTTTCGCATAATCATTACCTGTCTGTCATTGAGAACGTAGGTAAGACCGGTGTTTTTCAGAATTTCAGATAAAATTTGATCTATCGTTTGAGATTGGATGTTAATACTTACATTTTTACGTAGTTCTAGACGAACTAATTCAATATATATATTGGTATTAAATGAATTTAACATATGAAATGGGGCCAAATTTGGGAAATTAATGTCTTGTTTAAAATGAATAAAAAACAGCATATAAAAACTGTTGACCAGTTAATACATGACGATTTCTTTATTCTCTGGTGTCTGTTTCCTACGGAAGAGTCGGAACAGGTGTGGATTGATGATTATCTGACACTGTATCCGGAAGAGAAAGAAAATATAGAGAAGGCCAGGCAAATGGTTCGTTCGTTGAAATTGAATAATAGGAAACTGTCGCCAATTGAAAAAGAATCTCTTAAAGAAAATATTATAAATGATTTAAGAAAATTCAGAAAGCCAAAGCGAATGCGTCTGACATGGCAATATGCAGCAGCTTGTATTCTTATTATATGTACATTGGGTTCATTATTTTTGATTACTAAAGAAAATTTATTTCAGGAAAGAGATATTCTGTCTTTGGTGGATGATGTCCAGTTAGATGTTAATCAGACAGAAGTAGAACTTTATTTGGCACAGGAAAAAATGAAGGTTTCTGATAATGCGACAATTTTAGTCGATCAACAAGGGAAAATCAAGGTGACGGATAAAGACTTTAATAATCTAGAGGCTACAGAGAGGAAGTGTATTGGTGAAGCAAAGGAAAAAGGTAATCATATGAATGTGTTAAGCGTACCGAAAGGACGTCATTCTTCATTGATTTTGCCTGATGGTACGAAAGTATGGGTAAATTCAGGCACGGTGCTTCAATTCCCTGAAATATTTGAAAAAGAAAAAAGAATGATTTATGTGGAAGGGGAAGTTTATCTTGAAGTGACCAAAGATGCATCGTGTCCATTTTATGTAAAAACGAACCAGATGGAAATCAGAGTTTTAGGAACATCTTTTGGCATAGTTGCATATAAGGATGAAAATTTCCAATCTGTTGTATTGAAAGAAGGAAGTGTTGCGGTTGAAGGATATAAAAGCGGAAAACAAATTATCAAACCTAATGATCTCTTAGTCTTGGAAAATGGGCAGATGTCTGTTAGCCAGGTGAATGTATATGATTATATCTCATGGATAGATGGTATTCTCCAGTTCCGGGAGAAAAATTTAGGTGAGGTACTACGCAGTATCTCACGTTATTACCGTGTTCAATTTAGCTATCCACCGGATATAGAACAAGTGAAATGCTCTGGTAAGCTGGTGTTGTTTGATAATATGGACCAAGTTCTTCAAACACTCCAGAAAACGTTATCAGTTTCATTTCATCGTAAGGGGAATTTGATTGAAGTAAATAGTATCAATAATAAAAAATGAATGCCTATGAATAGATAAAACATGCCGTAACCTAGTATTGTATAAAACAATAGACCATTGTGTTGTTAACAAGTAAAATATTAATATCAAGGAAAACTTATTATATTATTATGGAATATCTAAAAATTAAAAGAAAAATACACGCGGTTTGTGTAGTGTTGTGTTTGCTTTTTACAGTAAATTCATCTCTTTTGGCTGAATTGTCCTATGCACAATCTACACGTTTGTCACTCGATTTATCAAATGTGGCTATCAGTGATGTTTTTGCGTCTGTAGAAAAAAATAGTGAGTATGTATTTTTTTATTCTGACTTAGTTCGTCTAGAACTAAGTTAATTTTTCAAATTGATAATAAAGAACCTTATGTCTTGAAAAATAAAGTTCCTGTTTGGGGGACCGTTTTTCCCTATTTTATTGTATTCATGCTGTTTCCCAATAAAAATATTAGTTAATAATTCGTTCTGTGAGATGAAAAGATTTGTGTTATATAACTGAATTTTTATTTAAATCCTTTCAACGGTCTTGGCTGTGAAATCCTTAAACTACTGATTATTGCGGCTACCACGGCAAATCCTGTTGCCAGATATAAACATGCTTGCGTGCTGTTGTTCGGAACTAGATTGAATATCATAGCGACTAATGTTGCTCCTAATGTCTGTCCTAATAAACGGGCTGTTCCCAGCATACCGCTTGCGCCTCCGCTTCGGTTGGAAGGGGCAGAGGAGATGATCGTGCTGTTATTGGGTGTCTGGAATAAACCGAATCCGGCTCCACAGATAAACAGGCGCCATATAATATCCGTATTTGTCGGGTTATCGGGTAATATGGCCAGTAGGAAAAGACCGGTAGCAAATATCGTCATACCGATACCTCCCAGTATACCGGCATGAATCCGTTCGACTAACCGTCCGGCAAGCGGGGCCATGATCATCGTTGCCAACGGCCAGGGAGTAAGAAGCAGGCCGGTCGTTACGTCGCTTCGTCCCAATGCACCCTGAAGGAAAAAGGGGAGGGAAATCATTGCCAGCATTTGTCCGGTGAAAGAACATATCGACGTGCCGATCGACATGGAGAAGATCGGGATGCGCATCAGGTCGACCGGAAGTAACGGAAACTGTTGGCGTAGCTGATGGCGTACAAAGAAATAACCGATCATAAACAATGTGGCTATACCTGCTATGATCAAAGTTGTGTTCTCTTTATGGGCAATACCTTCCAGCGAGAAAATCAGTAATCCGAATGTAAGAGCGTTCATCAGGCAACTGAGCTTGTCGAAACGGCGGCCGGTGACTTTAACCGGATTGGCTGGCAAATGCATCAGACCGATCACCAAGGCTGCAATGCCGATCGGGATATTGATGGCAAACAGCCAGTGCCACGAACCTAAAGACAGGATGACGGATGCAATGGTCGGTCCGGCGGCAATCGAGACGGCGACGACCAGGGCATTGATCCCCATGCCGCGGCCCAGGAAACGTTTGGGATAAATGATTCGGAGCAATGCCGTGTTAACACTTGTGATGGCGGCAGCTCCGAATCCTTGTAAGATACGTGCGGTTGTCAGCATCCAGAACGAATCGGCAAGGGCGCAGATGGCTGACGTGATGCTGAACAGTAAAATTCCTGATAAGTAAATCCTCCGGTAACCGTAAATGTCTCCCAATGAAGCGAAGGAAAGAAGCGAAATGGTGATTGCCAGCTGGTAAGCGTTGACAACCCAGATCGTGACAGACGGTGAAGTACCCAGGTCGCGGGCTATTGTCGGCAAAGCGACATTTGCAATTGTTCCGTCTATGACGGACATTCCGACACCTAAAGCTGTGGCCAGTATAGCCCAGTAACGTTTAGGTAACGGTAGTCCGTCGTTCTCACTTACAGTTATGGCGCGATTTTGTAATATCATTTATGTCTTGTTTACTTAATAACTTGTCTTACAGCTTCCAGCATAGGTTCGACGGTCAGCGGACTTCCTGTAGCCAGTATCATCCATTGGTTAGGGGTTAAACATCCCTGACGGAAAATCCGTTCTACTTCGTTCGCGAAGTTCTTGCCTTCCAGATACTGGTCAAGCTGGAATTCTATGATTTGTCCGAAAGCATAAGCCGACAAATACAAAGGATAGCTGATCATGTGCGAATAAACAGCCAGTACCGTCTCGTCCTTTACTCCGAAAACAGGCGCATAATATTTGTTCCATATCTCTTTCGATAATGCGATCGTCGCTTCTTTCAGCTGTTCGGCCGTTGCGTCCGGATGGGCATACATCCATTTCCATACGGAAATATCCAACATGGAAACACCGCAAATTTCATACATGCTCCATACTTTATCCAATATTTCCATCGCCTGTTTTTCCGGATTCGGATCGGTGATATCCAATATTTCGAGATCACGTTTCTGGAAAACAAAAGCCAGCGCTTCGGTAAATGCAGTGTTGGGTACGCCGCTCAACATATAATAGTCTACATCATAAAGCGATAAAGTCTGCTCTACATTGTGACCGAATTCATGGATAGCTATGTTGTATCCCTTATAATTCATTCCTGCTGCCGGAATACGTGTGCGGAGACGTGACTGCTGTCCTTTCATGGATGCTCCCCAGGCATGCCCTGAACCACGGGCGGCATCGACTGTGATCTTGTCGGCCAGATAGTTGGCCCGTTCGGCACTGAATCCCAGCTTCATAAGAATGTCCGGTAACTTCTTGTCCAAAGCTGCCGCATCCGGGTAAAGGGCTTGCGTTTGTGCATCCAGCTTGGTCTCGTCGAGATTACTGCGGGCTTTGAAACCGTCGTACCAGATATCGTAGGCTTCCAGTTTGCGTCCCAGACGTTTGGAGATCGTTTTGCCGATTTCTTTCAATTCGGTAGCGGACAGAAATTCATCGAACAGTTTTTCAACATCCTGCAAGGCGACTTCCATATCGTCGTTGAATTTACGGTCGATATAGGTATTACCTGTGTATTTGTCAATGCCTTGCATGGCCTTAAAATTGTTCAGCATCTTCTGATAACGGACAGTCGATTCGGGAGTCGTTTTTACTTCCTTGTTCTCCTGTTGTACCATGTTTGTATATGGATTCCATTCATACGTTCCTGAGTTGATTACTTCGACAGGAATATCCTGTGAAATGATCCGTTTCATCACTTCGTAAACGGTGCGTTGCTTGTCGAGTCCCTCTTTCCCCTTGTTGTAGTTTGCCTTGATTTCATCACGCAGGTTCCAGTGTGACAGCAGGATCATCTCTTTAGGGAACAGATGCTGACCTTTTTTGTTCATTACATGACCCATGTAAATGTTGTACTGGGAGATATAAATGTCGGCATCGCTTTCTGCGTTGGAAGCTGCCTGCAACAATGCGGCAGGGATCCGTTCTGTAAACATGTCGCCCAGACGTGCATAGGCCCAGGCTTTGCGGTCGGTGCCCAGTGCTTCTTTTTCTTCCAGGGTAAGGTGGGGGAAGTTTAGCGCGATGATAAAAGCTATTTTATTATTGTATAAGTCATCGCTTAAATGGCTTGAAGGACTGTATGAACCGAACTTCTCATCGATGGGGTGCAACGGACCGTTATCCAGCTGCAAATTTTTCTGTAAGCGCAGCGACATCTCATTGAAATGACCGCTGATACCTTCGAGATAGTCGCTGATCTTGAGGAATACCTGATACTTTTCATCCGGATCGGCAATATAATTGTCTTCACAAAAAGAGCGGAAGGCTTTTTCGTCGCCGTCTGTTTCCAGCCAAAGACGTGCAACCTGGCTGACTCCTTTTTCTATACTCTGTTTGTTACTGTTGTCCCTGGAGGTTAACGTGCTGATGGTCGATTGTATGACGGACGGATCGATGGATGCTTGTCCGTTCAGATACGCTAATGAGCAAATAAGCATAATACAAATGCGTTTAGTTAGATTTCTCATAAGACTTATGTTGTTAAGTTCAAGATCTTTTGTAGTGTAAATAAAAGCGTGAAGCAAATGTAGGGATAATATTTGTATCTTTGTATGTTTTTTAAAAAGAGTAAAACAAGAGGTATGAAAAAAGTGTGGGGATTAATGGCTGCTATATGCATCCTGCTGTTCGTATCCGGCCAGGCTTACGGACAATCGTTGAAAGACTTATTGAATTCATCTACAGTAAAGGATGCGGTTACTTCTGTAACTGGCGGAAAGAAACTGACAGTAGAGAACTTGCAGGGAACGTGGACGTATACCAATCCAGCCGTTCAGCTGGAAGGCGATAATGCATTGAAGAATGTAGCCGGGAGCGTGGCTGCTGGTGAATTGGAGAAAAAGCTGAAAACGTATTGTGCCAAGGTCGGTATTGTGGAAGGCATGTTCAACTATGTGTTCAATAGTGACAGTACGTTTACCAATGCATTAAAGAAAAAGACATTGAAAGGTACTTTCTCTGTTAATCCGGATGAAAAAACGGTTGAACTGAAATATGCATTGGGCGGAAAACTGAAAGTGACAACTTTAACAGCCCACGTCGTGATTTCCGGAGATGAGCTGTCTTTGCTGTTCAATGCGGATAAGTTACTGGATTTTCTGACCAAATTATCATCGATATCTGACAATTCCACTTTGAAACTGGTCAATAAACTGGCCAGCGAGTATGACGGGATGATGCTGGGGTTTGAATTGAAGAAATAGAAGAAAGTAGTATATTTTGAAAGTGGGTGGTCTTTTCGGACTATCCATTTTTATTTCAGTCCCGGCAATATTTTGTAGAGTGTTTTTCTGGTCATGATCTTCTGGTTCAGGAAACTTACAATATAGCCTGTTATACAGGCGGCAATAAGTGAACCTTCGCGTATCCCTTCAATGCCTTGGGTGAACATGAGGGAGATGAGTACGGCTAAAGTGACCAGGGTAACATCGAAATACACCTTGAACTTTCCGAATTCCTTATTATAACATCGGGATGCATATTTTACAAATGCTTCTGCACTCATCATAGCTACCTTCGGTTTGATTTCGAGCACTACGCCGATGGATTGTATGAGGCATCCTGTGAGCAGTAAGGCCATCGACATGCCGTAACCGGACGGATGCAGATTGCTTGTTAAAGCCATGTTGAAATCAATGAAAGCGGAGAATATGCAGGAAAAAGGTATCTGAAGAAGTATTTCTATCGTGTCCTGACGACTTCTGTCTTTCCGGATCAACCAGAACTGTCCCAGGATCAGCAGTACGTTTACAATGAATGTCCATGTTCCTAATGATAAAGGAGTATTAAGGCTTAACACGTAATTTACACTGGAGATAGGAGTGGTTCCTAATGCAGAGCGAACGATCAATACAATGCCTACAGCTAAAAAATATAATCCTAAAATAAATACTGAATACTTTTTTAATAGTTCTTTTATATCCATATCAAATCTCTATTTGTCTGATCTCTTTCTTTTTGATAGTTAGAAAAAGATATGCAAATATCCGATTTATTTTTCAAAACCGGATGTTATGGTGAATAAATTATTATCAAAATGATAATTTAACGGGGGAATGGAGGCACTATTTGAATCCTGGGTCAGCCTGGCCTTTGTGTAGACGATTCCTGGATGGGTTAGGTTGGGAAAATAGCTATTATAAGTCGAGGTTTTGTGTTAAACAGATGTTGAAACCTCGTGGTTGTAAATATTTGTCTTTTTATTTTCTGTTATGCTGATGTTTTTGATAATTTTATTTTGTTCGTATGACGTTGTCTTTTAGAGTGTAAAATATGCTGTTTAGCATAAAAAAGTATTGTTTCTGAACTGTTTTTCAGTGTGTTTTTGTGCTTTATTAACAGAAAAACTCATCTTAAATAAACCAGGGATCCGTTTAAAACGAGAAAAAACTCGTTTTAAACGAGATTGAAATTTGTTTAGATGAAGTTATCAAAATGATAAACCTTTACTTTGTGTTAAAAAATGTAATATCGATCTGTCTGGAAGCTCTTTCCTGTGAGATGTGTCTGTTTCTATTTTGAGCTTATTTGTATCTAAAGTGATAAAATAAGCTCAAAAAATAGCCATTATGATAGTCGGTGCAAAATAGTGATTCTGTTCTATTGCTTCTTATATTCTTCAACAAGTTCCAGCAGTACGCTACCATAGTTTTCGATTACTTTTTTCCCTATTCCGGGGATTGCAAGCAATTCGCGTGAATTGGAAGGTAGTGTATTGACAATACCCAGCAATGCTTTCTGTTGAAGGATCGTATAAGGAGGCAATCCTTTTTCTGTTGCCAGCTCATAGCGCCACCGCTTAATGCTGTTATAGAGTTCGGGATGGAGAACGTCGCTCGAAACAGTCACTTTGGCCGGCTGTGAAGAACGTTCGGAACGTTTTTTAGCGGATGCGGGCGGTTCGATGGACGCTTTTGCTTTGGCGGATAGATAGCGGACGACAGAAAAACCGTCTACGCATGCTTTCAGCGTCTCCTGCTTTAAATGGAGTTCTTCCGTAAATTTGCTGATCGCATTGTTCACCGCTTTCCGGCTTTCCTTGTTATCTATTTCGACAGCGGAATTTTCCTCGAGAGATGTACACAGGCTGTCGATGCGCTCGATGAAATAGGCTACTCCTTTCCGCACACGTTCCTGGATGGTTTCGTCCTGTTGGTAATCGGGGTTTCCGGAGATCATGCGCGTCAGTTGCTGTTGGAAGCGTCCGCCTACTTCTGTTATTACGGAACGGAAGGCATCACGGGTGTTGGCATATTGCGTGTTGAGTTCCGGATATAATTTCTGTAAATGAGCATATACCGTATAAGCGGCATATTGCAGGCGTTGCTGGATGGAGGTGAAATTGAAAAGTTCGATAACCAGTTCCAGGTAATATTGCTGTTGCGCCTGTTCCAACTGTTCTTTTCCTGGTTGTTTGTCGGTGACGGAACTGGTAAATTCCTGTATCCTCATATCCTTGATCATCGCGTTGCGGGTGATCGGACTGCTTAAAACCAATCCCTCCAGGGTTTTGCAGCGACTGAGTGCCACATAGACCTGACCGTGTGAAAAGGCTGCCGAGGCATCGATGATGGCATGTTCGAAAGTCAGGCCCTGGCTTTTATGGATCGTGATTGCCCAGGCTGTTTTCAACGGATACTGGCTGAAAGTTCCGGCAACCGTCTCTGTTATTTCTTTGGTGTCCGGATTGATCGTGTATTTGACATTCGTCCAGGTTTCTCTTTCTACCTGTATTTCATTGCCGTCTTCTCCGACAACCGTTATTTTGTTCGGGTTGATAAAAACGATTTTACCGATTTTACCGTTGTAGTACCGGTGTTCGCCGGAAGAGTCATTTTTGACGAACATAACCTGGGCTCCGTTTTTCAGTTCCAGTTGATTATCGGTTGGATAAGAGTATTCAGGGAAGTCGTTGTTTATTTCGGCATTGAAGGTGTATGACTTACCGGGCAATTCGGCTAACTTCCGGTTGTTGAGTTGCTGTGCCTGATAATTATGTGTTGTAAGTGTGATATACCCTTGTTGGTCGTCTGGGGCGAAATCGGGTATATATCGCTGGTTAAGACTGTTTAATGTTTCTTCATCGAATCTGTTTTCCCTGATGTTATTCAGCAGGGAGATGAATGTACTGTCATTTTGGCGATACACCTTGGTGAGTTCGATGCAGTAGTAATTGCTTTCCGAAAGCGCTTTACTGTCGAAGAAAAAGGTGGACGGATAATGTTCTTTCAATAAGTTCCATTCGTCATCTTTGGCAACAGGCGCCAGCTGTTGCAAGTCACCGATCAGTAATAGTTGTACGCCGCCGAAAGGTTTTGTCCGGTCTTTATAGCGGCAAAGTACGTCGCTGATCGCATCCAGCAGGTCGGCTCGTACCATACTGACTTCATCTATCACCAATAAATCCATGCTTCGGATGATATTAATCTTATCCCGGCTGAATTTATTCGTGAAATTTTTTGCCTGGTCTGCCTCCCTGCTTGCCGAGGGGAGATAAGGACCAAACGGTAACTGGAAGAATGAATGGATTGTAACACCTCCTGCGTTGATGGCGGCTACACCTGTGGGAGCAACAACGATCATACGTTTGGGGAAACTTCTTTAAGTTTTTTCAGAAACGTTGTTTTTCCTGTTCCGGCTTTACCTGTCAGAAAAAGGTGAGTACCTGTATTCTGTAAGAAGTTGAAGGCAAGGTCAAATTGTTGATTCATTTGCATCATCATAGATCTATTGTTTATGGTATCTGCAAATATATAATAAAAAAACGTGAAAAATGCGCTTATAAGCTAAAAATCAAGCTGACAAGCGCATTTTTTTTATTGTGCCTTTTTTATCAGACAATCAGGTTTGCGATCAGCTGGATAAACAGGATCAGGAAAACCATGGCAATCGGATAAACAGTCGCATATGCAATGCTCGGTGCGGAACTGTCTGTCATAGAGTCGGCTGCGGCAAGTCCGGGTGTGCTGGTCATACCTCCGGCGATGGTTCCGATCAGGTCAAGGATATTGATTTTAAAGACCCAGTAACCGAATCCTAAAGCGATAAGCATCGGGACCATCGTGATTGCCATGCCGACACCGAACAGCGTCCATCCGCTTTCCTGAAAAGTGGATACCAGGTTAACGCCGGCTGATGTCCCGACTTCCGCCAGGAATAACAACAACCCTAACTGACGCAGTAACTGGTTGGCTGAACCTGACATGGACCATACGATCGGGCCCGTTTTTCCGATTGCGCTTAAAACAAGCGCCACCATCAGGATACCTCCGGTCAGTCCCGGAGAGAACGAGAATGAATCGGAGAACGACAGATTCAGTTTCCCGAATAGTACGCCCAGTACGATACCGGCGGCAATCGGGAAAAAGTCGGTATCTGAAAGTTTTTTCTCATCGTTACCGAGAATTTGTCCAAGTTCTTTTAAGTCCTCTTTTTCTCCGGCGATCATCAGTTTGTCACCAAATTTTAGTGTCAGATCCGGTTCGGGAGGAAGGTCGATACCGCTTCGACGGACGCGGGTTACCGTGCAGTTGAATGTTCCTTGCAGGTTTAAATATCCTAACGTCTTATTTATTACGTTTTTATTAGTAATAAGCATAGACTGAAGTTCTTGTGTGCTGTTGAAAGGGAGATCCCCTTTGATGCGTTCGCCTACCAATATTTCCAGTTGTTCCAGTGATTTGTCATTACCGACGGCTTTGATCAAATCTCCTTCTTCCAGAACACTTTGTGCTGTGGGAATAGATGTTTTTTCGTTATGCTTGATACGGGAGACGACAGCTCCTGTCATACTACGCAATTGTAGTTGTGCCAGTGTCTTGCCACAAATATTACTGTTAATAATACGGAAAGCAGCTGTATGCAATGGGGGATATTTACCTTTTCTTTTTGCTTCCAGGGCCTGTGCTTCTGCATTCAGGTCTATACGAAGTATTTTGGGTAACAACTTGACAAACAGGATCACACCGATCACACCGAACGGATAAGCAATACCATAGGCGATGGAAGCGGAGGAAGACTGGGTCGTGTCGATTGCAACCGCCAAACCCGGTGTACTGGTCAGTGCCCCGGCTATCAGTCCGACTATGCTTGGTGTATCGATTCCTAAAGCATATTTGAATATCAAACCTGTCAAGCAGGCGGAACCAACGATTAACAAGGTGAGGATAATCAGTGTTTTCCCTTTCGACCGGAAAGAATCGAAAAATCCCGGACCGGCCTGTATACCGATGGTAAAGATGAATAACACTAAACCGAAGTTACCCAGTTCCTTAGGTATGATCACTCCGAAATGACCGAACAAAAGTGCAATGAAAATGACGGCTGAAACGTCAAGAGAAAGACCTTTAATCTGTATTCTGCCCAAAATGAATCCTAATGCAACGATCAGGAAAAGAGCAAAATAGGAAGACTGAAGCAGTGTTGCAAACATGTCAAATAATTTTATTGTGAAGATTTGAGAGCGCAAAAGTACACTTTTTTGGGTGCATGGGCAATCTCCTGGCGAGATTTCTGTTACCTTTGCAGCGAATTATTAAGAAGAATATCCCGCACGTGAATCGATACTTTATTTATTTAGGTTATAACGGTAAGAATTTCAGTGGTTGGCAGGTACAACCCAATGGTATGACTGTACAACAATGTCTGGAAGAGGCCTTGGCTACACTGCTGCGCCAGCCGGTTCCGGTTGTCGGTGCAGGACGTACGGATGCAGGTGTCCATGCCCGGCTGATGGTTGCTCATTTTGATTGGGGCGAACCGGTTGCCGACCTGTCTTTCCTGGCGGAGAAGCTGAACCGTTTACTTCCGAAAGATATTGCCGTTTACCGGATCGTACCGGTCAGGCCGGAAGCGCATGCCCGTTTTGACGCCACTTCCCGTACCTATAAATATTATATAACTACCCGGAAAGATCCGTTCAATTATGATCTGGTTTACAGAATGAGCGGTCAGCTGGACTTTGAAGCGATGAATGAGGCATGTAAGGTTTTGTTTGATTATATCGACTTCACCAGTTTCAGCAAATTGCATACGGATGTAAAGACGAATAACTGCCGTATTTATAAAGCGGGATGGGAACAGGAAGGCGATGTTTGGGTATTTACAGTTCAGGCGGACCGTTTCCTGCGTAACATGGTGAGGGCGATCGTCGGTACCTTATTGGAGGTGGGACGCGGAAAGTTGACGATAGAGGGTTTTCGTAAAGTAATAGAGGCCAAAGACAGATGCAAGGCCGGAACTTCTGTTCCGGGGCATGCACTTTTTCTTGTGGATGTAACATATCCTGAAAATATTTTTAATATTTAATCATCATGTGGTTAGCGCTAGCATTTGCCTCAGCATTCCTGTTGGGATGTTATGAAGTAAATAAAAAGATTTCCCTGAACGGGAATGCCGTAATTCCGGTATTGTTTCTGAATACGTTGATAAGCAGCCTTATCTTCGTTCCGTTTATATTTTTATCGTTCTGTACGAATGTGCTGGACGATACTATGTTTTATGTTCCCCGTGTCTCTTTTGAGGCGCATGTGGCTGTATTTATCAAAGCGGTGATCGTGTTGTCTTCCTGGATCTCCGGTTATTTTGCATTGAAGCATCTGCCGCTTACCATCACGGGACCGATCAAGGCCACACAGCCTGTTCTTACTTTGGTCGGAGCGATGGTTATTTTTGGGGAACGTCTGAATTTGTATCAGTGGATCGGGGTTTTGCTTTCCATCGCTTCATTTTATATGCTTTCCTCTTCGGGAAAGAAAGAAGGGATAAACTTTACCCATAACAAATGGATATTCTTCACGATTATTTCCATAATAACCGGTGCGATGAGCGGCTTGTACGATAAGCATCTGATGGGGAGTATGGATGTGATGACGGTGCAGGTCTGGTTCAATGTTTATCAGTGTCTGATCATGTTGCCGATCCTGTTGTTGCTATGGTATCCGCAGCGTAAGAAGAGTACGCCTTTTGTGTGGCACTGGAATATCGTATTTATCTCCGTATTCCTGATCATTGCCGACTGGATTTACTTTTATGCCTTGACTTTCCCGGATTCAATGATCTCGATCGTATCCATGGTACGCCGTAGCAATGTGCTGGTTACTTTTGTAGCCGGGGCGATCTTCTTCCATGAAAAAAACTTAAAGAGCAAGGCTGTGGACTTATTCCTTGTGTTGTTAGGAATGATATTCCTATATTTGGGGACGAAATAGACAATAGAATATGAAACGACTTATTTTTTCTATATTGATTTGTGTTTTTGCATGGGGTGTGAAAGCCCAGGAAATAGATGCATTATTTGTTTCAATGCCGGATAAGAATATTCCGCAACTGGAAGATGCCTGGCGTAAGGACTTGGTCGATCTGTACAAATCGGGTAAAGAGGCCCGTTTGAAGAATACGATGAATGGCTTTTCTACATTGAAGAATCTTACTTCCGATTATCTGTTGTTACAGGTTACCGACAGAAGTACTATAGAAATGAAATTACTTCCATTGGTAAATAATACGAATGTGATCTGTCTGGTGAAAACGGTAAATGGTCCGGTTCCTGACAGCCGGATTGAGTTTTTTACAACGGAATGGGAACCTTTGGCTGCTTCCGACCTGTTCACTCCCGTAGAGGCGGATTGGTTTATTAAAGAAGATGCAGATAAAAACAGTACGGCTTTTCTGGATGCAGCTTCCCGGTTGGATATGGATTTGATACAGTACAGTTTGAGTCCTGAAAATCTGACATTAACGGCAACATACACAACTCCTCAGTATCTGAGCCAGGAAGACCGTAAGATAGTAACTCCCTTTATAAAAGAAGCTCCAAAAGTGTATACCTGGGAGAAATATCATTTTAAATAGGATATTTATGGATAACAGATTCATCTTGAAGAATAGTATCTTGTCTTTAATAATAGGTGATCATCATTGAAATATTAATTAAAATGTTACATTTGCTTAATTATATGTCTGAAAGGGAGAACATTTTCTTATGGATTTTGAGCAATTGTATATAACGTGGTATTCTCGTTTGAAGTTTTTTGCCCGTGAATATGTACTGTCGGATGCTGATGCAGAGAACATAGTACAAGATATTTTTACGGACTTATATGAAAAACGGGAAGTTCTGGAAATACCCGTGAATATGGTTGCCTATCTGTTTACGGCAACTAAAAACAGATGTATCAATCATATTCACCGTAAGATATTGGAGCAGGAAACCAGTCAATGGATGCAGGATGAATACAGCCTGACCTTACGGATGAAATTTAATTCTCTGGAGGCTTTCGATCTTGAATTTGCCTCTGATAACGAGATAGAATCCCGCTTGGAGAAAGCTCTGCAATCTTTACCGGAGCGGTGCCGGGAGATTTTCATTATGAATAAATTTGAGGGGATAAAACAGAAAGATATAGCAAAGCTGCTTAATATATCGGTCAATACGGTGGAAAATCAAATGGCTGTAGCTTATAAAAAATTGAGAGAGGAATTGAAAGATTATATACCGCTTTTGATTTTATTGCTTGGAATTTAAAAATAAAGAAAAACGAAGATGACTGTAAAGCGGGCCTCTTCGTTTTTTTCTTTTAAGGACTCTCTTTTTTTTGAAAAATGTATAGTGGATTTTTTCTTTTAGTTTGTCTACTTTATAAATACGATAGGAATATATTATAAAATGGACGAACGTATCGATAAATATTTTCAGGGTGAATTGAAGAAGCCGGAGCGGGTGAAGCTGTTATTGGAGGTTGTGCGTGATGAGGAGTTGAGGAAACAGATTGTAGAATTTCAAAATGTGTACACGCTTACAGGTCTGGCCCCTCAAGGTGCCGATAAAGAAGCCGGCCAGCAGAGCCTGCAACAGTTCATGAAGAGGCAACGCCGGATGGTACGGAGAAAATATCTTATCCGGAGTTTGGGATATGCTGCCGCAGCGGCTATACTGATTGTCTCTGTCTGGATAACTGCTGTCAGTTATGTGGATAAACCGGATGATTATGTCGCTGCTCAACAGGAGTTTTTTGTGCCGGCCGGACAACGGGCACGTATTAAATTGCCCGATGGCACATTTGTCTGGTTGAATGCCGGATCGGTGTTGACATATCCGTCGATTTTTGGGGAAGAGAGAAAAGTATATCTGAAAGGAGAAGGTTTTTTTGATGTCGCCAAGAATGAAAAATCACCGTTTATCGTTTCTACTGGAACTTTAGATATTAGGGCATTGGGTACACAGTTCAATGTGTTTTGCTATCCGGATGCCGGACTGATCAGTACGAGCTTGATAGAGGGTTCCGTTAAAGTGTATCATCCGGAAGACGAGGCGAATGGGGTTGTACTGAAACCTAATCAGCAATTGGTTTATGACCGGCAATCTTTTCAGACCATTCAAATGAAGAATGAAGATGACTTATTGTGGAAAGATGGCATTTATAATTTCAAATCGGAACGTTTAGAGTCGATCCTGAAGAAACTGGAATTATATTATGACGTGAAAATCGTAGTAAAGAGTCCGGAAATCCTTTCTTACCGTTATACCGGGAAATTTCGTCAGCGGGATGGAGTCGTGGAGATTTTGCGTATCATTCAGAAAATACATCATTTCAAAATGAGCGAGAATGATGAACGTAATATCGTAACCTTATACCGGTAGTATGGATTTACCGTAAATTTGATTGTTTAACTTTAAAAGAAATGCCTATGATGAAAAACTGAAGAAAAAATCATTGCTATAAAAATCGGCGGATGCGACCAACATCCACCGACCAGTATAAAGCAAATCCAATGTGACTTTGAAATTAGTATTTACTTTAATGAAACAAAGATATGAAAAGAAATCCTTTGTTAACACCTCCGGTGTGTTTAAAAAAAAGAAATAATATACTTCGTATTATGAAAATAGCCTTGATCTTTTTATTTGCATTTGTATTCCAGCTGATGGCTGTCAAGAGTGATGCACAAAATGTTACAGTGAAATTACCCAACACACAACTGACTGTAGGAGAGCTGATCCGTGCGATAGAGAAACAAACGAACTACCTGGTTGTGTTCAGTGATACGGAAATAGATACGGAACAGGTTGTCCGGTTGAAAAATAGCCAGGCGAAAGTGTCTGAATATCTGGTTGAGGCTTTTGAAAATAATGAGATAAAGTATGAGTTTGAAAATGACTATATTATTTTATCCAAACGTTCCGTTTATAATATTCCACAACAGAGTCGGAAAAATGTCACCGGAAAGGTCGTGGATCAGGAAGGAGAACCAATCATCGGGGCCAATATTGTAATAAAAGGTTCCACAACAGGAGTAGTAACCGATGTCGATGGAAAGTTCAGTTTAACAGTCTCGGAACAGGACCGGTTATTAATCAGTTATATAGGATATGTCCCGGTTGAAATTACTATAGGTAACAAGAATGTCCTGAATATACAAATGCAAGAGGAAACTCTGGCCCTTGATGAGCTGGTGGTGATTGGTTATGGAACGAGGAAAAAGTCGACACTTACCGGTTCGGTTTCAATGATTGATAAAGAGGTTTTGGAAGACAGGCCCGTGGCAAGGACAACAGATTTGTTGCAGGGCATTGCTCCGGGCGTACAGATAACGCGTTCAAATCAGGGAAAAATTCGCGGAACAAATAGTAGTATCTCTATCCGTGGGACAACCTCCAAAAGTGATCCGGGAGTATTGGTTGTTATTGACGGGATCGCTCAGAAAGACAACAATACATATGCGTTGGATAATATAAATCCGGATGACATCGAAAATATCAGTGTCCTGAAAGATGCGCAAGCCGCTATTTATGGTGCCCGTGCGGCAGGTGGGGTTATTCTGGTTACAACTAAAAGAGGACAGACAGACAAACCGACCATTAATTTTACAGGTACGTTTACAATTCAACAACCCTCTTTGATGAAAAAGAGTACGAATGTATTGCAGTTGGTGGAGATGATGAATGAGGGTTTTGTGAATGATGGACAAAATACGAATATGTATAGCCATATCGCGAAATATATAGCGGATAACCAATTGACGATGGATATTATCAAACAGAACAACGGGCAATATTCCTGTCAGTGGCCTTTTGATAATAGTGCGAATTTTGTATTTGGCGATTATAACTGGCCGGATATAATGTTTAGTCCTGCACCGATGCAAAATTATAATCTTTCGGTTTCCGGTAAGACACAGCGGTTGAATTATTACAATTCAGTCGGATATGTCAGTCAGGACGCCATGCTGAATTATGCCGACAATTCAAATAAGCGCTTTTTTGTCAAACTGAAGAACGACTATGATGTTACAAACTTTTTAAAGATAAAAACGATATTCGACTTTGAAAGGCAAAAAGTTACGGAACCTTATAAATATGACCAGATAGAATTTTGGCAAGGGTTGATATGGCCGGTATTTATGCCGTTTAATTCGGCAGGCAATTTATATAATTTCGGTTCCCATCAGAATCCGATCGGCTATGCCCGGGATGGAGGGAATACAACGGATTTGAATTATAGGGTGAAAGCATTGCTGGGATTTGTGTTGACACCGATTCAAAACTTATCGATAACGGGTGAATATTCCACCAGTTTTGATATTAATGAAAATGAATGGGCGGAACTGGGGTTCGATATGTATGACGAAAATAATAAATATTCATATAATTCGACTAACGGACGTAATTCAGCCGGCTCTTCATATGGCCGTTCCCGTTATACGGTAGCCAATATTTATGCTAATTATCAGTATACTTTATTAGAGAAAAACCGCTTTGACCTGATGGCCGGTTATTCACATGAAGAAGAGGACCATCGTACATTCAACGCTTATCGACGTTTGGGGCTGATCAGTCCGGAACTACCGACCTTCGGCGTAGGAAGCAGTGATGAGCAATATAATGGCGAGACTAAATCTGACCGTGCATTAAATTCTGTTTTTGCCCGGTTGGGATATTCGTTCGACAATAAATATTTACTGGAAGGAACCTTCCGTTACGATGGCTCTTCCCGCTTTGCCGAAGGGCATAGATGGTCACCTTTCTTTGGCGTTTCCGGTGCCTGGACGATATCGAATGAGTCCTTTATGCAATCGATCAATCATATTGTAAATTTCCTGAAATTGCGTGCTTCCTGGGGACAGATGGGGAATGAAGCCAGTATCGGATTGTACGATTATATCGCCCAGATCAATATCAACGGGCAATATCCAATGGGAAACTCTTTGTCTCCGTCGCTGACTCAGCAGGCTACTTTATCGGGGATGGCCAGTAAAACCCGTTCATGGGAAAAGATCGACACAAAGAATTTGGGCTTGGATGTATCTCTGCTGGATTCACGTCTGAACGCATCTTTGGACCTGTATATCAAAAACAATCCGAATATGTTTTTTACACAGGAGTTTCCCCAGGTTTTGGGAGTAACGGCTCCCAGTATTAACGGAGCTTATGTCCGTTCCAAAGGATGGGAACTTTCAATTGGCTGGCGTGATCAGATAGGTGACTGGGGGTATTCTGCGAATATGAATCTGAGCAATAACACCAGTAAAGTCTTGAAGTTGGCTGATTCGACGATACCAAATTCCGGATATAACTCTTTTGTGGAAGGATATCCTATCGGTTCTTATTTCGGATATGACTTTGACGGTTTTATTCAGACAGAACAGGAACTGGCTGACTATAATGCGAAAATGACTTCCGGTATTCCGAATAATCTATCACTGGGAGATGTTCGTTATAAAGATCTGGATGGTGACGGAAAATTGCTTCCCCAGGTTTATAAGTTAGGAGAGGACGGGAAACCGACGACCGATTCTGGTGATATGATTCATTTGGGAGATAACGGGCAGCATTATTTGTTTGGTATCAATCTGGGAGTGAACTGGAAAAATATAGATTTGAGTATGTTCTTCCAGGGAGTTTTGAAATGGCAAGTGCTGGAATCGAATAAACCGATTGAATATGACTCATGGCCGCCACAGGAATATTTCTATGGAAAATACTGGACATCAGGTAATACTAATGCGGTTTATCCGCGTCTGTCACAGAATGATGCTGTTAAAAATCACGATTATGTAGCGTCTAATGCTCCTTATAAATTCTATAATAACCGATATATTCGCCTGAAGAACCTGCAATTGGGATATACTTTCCCGAAAAGCCTGATCGGTAAAGCGAAAATAGAAAAACTTAGGGTATATTTCAGCGGAACGGATATTTGGGAGGCTTATTCTATCCCGGGAATTTATGATCCGGAGAAACCCTTTAACCCGCGTATTACTCCTTTCCCCAGAGGCTATTCATTTGGGATAAATGTTACACTTTAAATACATGCAAGATTATGAAAAATAATATAGTATATTCAATATGTTTTTTGTTGGCAGGTATATTGCTTTGCTCTTGTGAGAAGGATTTGAGTTTGTTTCCGCAGGATAAATATTCTGAGCCTACGTTTTTTCAAAGTGCCGGGCAATTCGAATTGTTTGCCAATCAGTTTTATTTCTCTCTGCCCAGTTCCGGCGCAGGCCTGGATGTGCGTTCGGATATTTTGGTCGATTGGAGTGAAAATACGATCAGTAACGGCAGTTATTCGCCGGAACCGAATAGTGACCAGTGGAAAAGTCCCTATATAAATATAAGGAATACTACCTACTTGCTTGAAAAGGCCATATTGGTTCCTGATCTGGCGGAACAGATCAGTGAATATGTCGGTGAGGCACATTTTTTCAGGGCGTTTGCTTATTTTGAGTTGCTGAGATACTATGGCGGCGTTCCTATCATAGATAAAGTACTCGACCTGGATGATACGGAATTACTTTACGGACCGAGAAACAGTCGGGAAGAAGTTGTAGACCATATCCTGAAAGACCTGGACAAAGCAATATCATTACTGCCGAAAGAAAAAGACATAGCGGAGGGAAAGAAAGGACGTGTAAGTCGCGAAGCTGCACTTTCTTTTAAAGGACGTATTGCCTTATTTGAGGGAACCTGGCGTAAATTCAGAGGGCAAAATGGCGATGAACTGTTGGACCTGGCAATTGCTGCGACCGGAGAAGTGATAAACGGAAACCAGTATGTGATTTTCGATCGCAGGGATGTTTTAGGAGAGGAGAGTTACCGCTATTTCTTTTTGTTGGATAAAGGTAAATCAAATGTTGCAGGGCTGACGAAAGCTGACCAGCAGGAGTATATACTGACAAATCGTTTCGATGCGGATATCAGACCAGCAGGAACCAGTAGCGCACATAAATATCCGAGTGTCACCCGTAAGTTTGCTGATCTGTTTTTGTGTACGGATGGTTTGCCAATAGACAAATCTCCATTGTTTGCAGGGCGTGAAACCGTCGAGAGCGAATATGAAAACAGGGATCTTCGTATGACAAATGTTCTGCAAAAACCGTTCACCCGCTTTTGGGCGAATAATCCTCCTGAATATAACCGTAACTGGAACGATCCTTTTGCAGGAGGCAATATTTATGATATCAATTTTGGTAATACGACCCGGACAGGATATTATGCGGTCAAGTTCAGGGTGGAAGTCGCTTCGCCGTTCGGAGTGGACTGGCCGGTTATCCGCCTGGCGGAAGTCCTGTTGATACATGCTGAGGCTTTATTTGAGAAAAACGGAAGTATAACAGATCAGCAATTGGATCTGACTATTAATAAATTAAGAGAAAGGGCAGGGCTTCCGGCTTTAACAAATACATTCGTCTCAGCAAACGGTTTGGATATGCGGACGGAAATCAGGCGGGAAAGAACGATTGAACTTTTTCTTGAAGGATTCCGTTTCGACGATTTACGCCGTTGGAAAAATGCGGAGACAGAAATGCCGATGGCTTTGAAAGGTGTTTTATGGCGCGATACTCAATATGCTACCGATTCAAGATGGAGTAACATTGATTTTCCGCAGGATGAGACGGGCAGTATTATCATCGAACCAACCAATAAGCGCAAGTTTGAAGAGAAACATTATTTGCTTCCTCTTCCTACCAGGCAGATATTGCTGAATCCGAATCTGGAACAAAATCCAGGTTGGTCATAATAACCCGAAAGGGAATAATAAAATAATTATCATATATGAGAACGGGAAAGAACAGCTTGTTTACAGGGCTTATTATTATTAGTCTGTTTTGTTGTCTGCAAAACAGTGATGCCCAACAATACGATGTCACTTTCAAATCGTTGTTGCAGGAAATGACAGACCGTACTGTCATGACTAGGAAACCGGAATTTCCGTATAAGGCGTTACAAAGTAGCAGTTACAATCGTGCAGCTGTAACGCCGGATGATCCGGTAGGATGGTTTGCTAACGGCGATCAGGGTTTTGACTTGCGTAAAGAAACAAATAACGGGAAACAGGAGTCTGTCCTGATGGAGTGTGACGGACCGGGGGTGTTGACCCGGATATGGACTCCTTTTTTCTATAAGGATTTCGATAACAGGGAGGGACCGGATATCTTGATTTATCTGGATGGAGAGGAAGAGCCATCCATACGGACGAATATGATCCGGCTGTTGACGGGTGAATCTTTTGCTCCGCCTCCTTTTGCCGTTTATACTTGTCGGGCAGGAGATTTATATTTACCGATTTCATTCGGCAAAAGTTGTAAAGTATCCGTTGAAGGAGATTCATTTTTCTATATTATAAACTATAGGGCTTATTCTCCGGAAGTAAAGGTCGAAACATTTCAACCGGAATTTATGGAACGTTATCAGGCTGTTTTGACGCAGACCGGGAAAGAGTTGACGGACCCCACACCCTTTACTAAAGGGAAGAAAGTTTCTTTTTCCAAGTCGGTCAGCAGCCGGCAGACAGAGGCTATTCCTTTGCCCAAAGGTACTTCTGCCATTCGTCATATGACGTTTAAGTTGTCTGCCGAAAATGTTCCGCAGGCTTTACGTTCGACCGTCCTTGAAATAGTTTTTGATGATAAATCAACCGTTTGGTGTCCGTTAGGAGACTTCTTCGGGAATGTCAATGCGGTAGATCCTTATAAGACATGGGTACGGGAGGTTCATCCCGATGGGACAATGGTCTGCCGATGGATTATGCCTTACAGGAAAAGCGGGGAGATACGCATTCATAATCTTTCCACATTTTCGGTAAAACTGGAGTCCGAGATAGTGGTTTCTCCCTGGAAATGGACAGACGATACTTATTATTTCCATGCTAATTGGTGGACTGATGAACCTTATATGGCCAATCCGGTCCGTGATATGACTTTTGTCGAAGTAAAAGGAGAAGGCATTCATGTGGGAGATAATTTTGTTGTTCTGAACCCGTTACCCTGGTGGTGGGGAGAAGGGGATGAAAAGATTTATGTGGATGACGATTTTGACAGGCGTTTCCCTTCCCATTTCGGGACGGGCACGGAAGATTATTATGGTTGGGCCGGAGGTGTTCACCCTACTCGTGAAGACGAGTTCTCAACGCCTTTCCTGGCAAACATCCGGGTAGGAGGAGAGACGCGTGGGTTTACCGGAGAGAACCCCCATACTCGTGGATATAATATCTGTACAAGAAGTCGTTCGCTGGATGCGATACCGTTCAATCAACGGTTTAAGCTCGATATGGAAGCGTTCAATTTTTCGTCCGGGCCGGATGCGATCCTGCAATACGCTTTGACATCATTCTGGTATGGGAGCATGGAGGCCGAACATAACAGGCCTCCAATGGTTGAAGCGGCCTCTGGTCCGGTTCCTCAGATAGAGGATCTGGAAAAGATTACGCAGACAAACAATTTCCGTATAAAGAATGCTATTGAATTGGAAGATATATATCCGCTGCTTGCTTCTGACGGACTGATCCGGAAGGTACAGGCTATGGATAATGAAAAGTCTGATTCGAAA
This sequence comes from Parabacteroides sp. ASF519, assembly GCF_000364265.2. Taxonomy (NCBI): domain Bacteria; kingdom Pseudomonadati; phylum Bacteroidota; class Bacteroidia; order Bacteroidales; family Tannerellaceae; genus Parabacteroides; species Parabacteroides sp. ASF519. The sequence goes on from NZ_AQFV02000006.1 coordinate 2,619,615, forward strand.
TGGAGCATGGCTAAACAGTTGTCGGTTGAGGCTGTTAAGGTGAAGGATTATGTTTCTTTCCGTTTCGGAGAGCAGTATCATCCTAAAAAAGTTCTTCTTTACCTGACAACTTCACCTGTTTCCGCTAAATTGAATATCTATATCAATGAAAAGCTAATCGCGGAAAGCTGGGATGCTTACAGTAATAAAATAGAATGCAGAGAATTAGACCTGGGACTTCAACAACCGATGAATAATACTTTTGAACTGAGGGTTGAGGTTGCTGGTAAGAATGAGAAATCATCCGGGTATCATTTCGGTTTGGATTGTATTTTGTTTAAGGACAATTAATCTGCCAGGTTATGATACAAAATAGTTATAAATACGGTTGGTTAGTAATTGTTCTTTGTTTTCTAGGGGTAAGCTGCGCTTCTGAAAAACTCTCCTGGAAAGAGGAACTGCATAATGAAATTTCTTTATTGGGACATCGTAACTGGATCGTTGTGACGGATATGGCTTATCCCCTGCAAAGTCAGGAAGGCATTAAGACGATCTGTACAGGAGACGATTACCTGGAAGTCTTATCTTTTGTTACGGCTGAAATCGATCGGGCACCGCATATTAAAGCGAATGTCTATCAGGATCGGGAACTGCTGTTTATGAAGGATACGGATGCTTCGGGGATCACAGAACTCCGGCAGGAGGTTGCTAGCTTATTCGGGGGGTATTTACAGTATGTATCTCATGAGGAGTTGATAGCCCGGCTGGATAGCATAAGCAGTGTCTTTAATGTCATTATTTTGAAAAGTAATCTGACAATCCCGTATACATCTACTTTTTTTGAGTTGGATTGTTACTATTGGGATGATGTCCGGCAACAAGAGTTAGAGAAACGTTTTCAAGAACATTAAAGGTCTCACTATGATATACAAATGATATTGATCGGGCAGGTACCGCAGATAGTTTATTTATGATAATATATATCTGTGGTTATCTGCCTGGTCTTTTAGTACTCCCCTTTTTATTCTATGAGCTGTCCTTCCGAATCGAATGTAAGTTTTACCTTATTATTATCCTGTTTCAGTTCAAATACGTAAAACATACCGGCTGGTTTTTCGATTGCATCTACTTCCAGTACTTTGTATTGGTTATAGGCGGAACTGGCAAGTTCGTCCGTCACAACGACCGGGACATCTTCAAGACGGGTATCCCATTGAGTGCTGATCCATTCGTTCTTTTCATTGAATGATACTTCTTTATGGATGCCTTTATCTTTTATATCGATTTCCGTGTCGCTCTTTTCTTTATCGAGTTTCAGGATGGTTGCCTGCGGATATTTGGTCGAGATAAAGTTCCGGAAAACCTGAGGGACTTCGACAGTCTGGTTTACTTTCTTTTGATGGTTATTACAACCGGCAAGCAGCGAAATGCAGCATACGAGAATGGCTAAAACAGATAGTTTTTCTTTCATGACGTTTAATTTTAATTGTTTATAAAAGAAAACACGAATACAATGGAGGTCCAGCCATCGTATTCGTGTAGTTTATTCTCGTAAGAAACAAATTCGCTCTATGCAAAGTTCGTTTTTACAGAGTTAATCTTTTTGGGTACTCTTAATATTGCCTTCGGAATCGAATGTTACTTTAACATCATTATCTCCTTGTTCCAGATCGAATACATAGAAAGTACCTTCCGGTTTTTCAATAAGATCAATATCATCAATTGTATAATTCTTGTATTCGGAAGCCTGTAAAGCATTCATGACGATTGCCGGAACCTGATCTTTTGTAATGTCCCATTCTGTAGAAATCCATTGGTTTTCAGTGTTGAAATAAACATCCTTGTAGATATTATTATGGAGGATATCCACTTCAAAACCATTTTTTTCTTGATCGAATTCCAGCATAGTGGCACCCGGATACATCTCGTTGATGGCATCGCTGATTGCTTGCGGGATAACAACAGGTTGGAAATTGTTGTCGTTATCATCATCGGGAACTGCTTTTAAGAGAACACCATCTTCAGTATAATACAGGTCGACTTCCTGTTCTCCTTGTTCCACTTCTATGACATAGACTGTGGCGGCGTTGGAGCGTTCGAGCTTATCAAAGTCAGTGGGTTTCCAGTTTTTGTATTCGCCGCCGTTCAGGTTTAAGCGTACCGGTTCGGGAAGCAGACCGAAATTGATTTCCGTCTTTGTCATTACCCAGTTGCCTTTATTGTCGAACCAGGCTTCGGCTTTATTTCCGCTCAGATGGAAATCGGCTACCTCATAACCACTTTTTGTTTCCCATTCTACTTTACCGACACCCGGGTATTTTTCATCGAATGCTTTAGTGACGGTTTGGTCGGGCAGATAGTTGTTGTCATCATCATCACAACTTGTAAATGTAAACAGACCGCACAATGCTAATGCTAAGATAGATAGTTTTACTTTCATACTTATTTTCTTTTTGTTGTTTTGTTAATCGAATTTCTTAAAGTTACCGTTACGGTCGAATTTGAGTTCAAGGTCATTGTTTAACTTGACTTCATATTCGCGTGTGTCTTTGTCCACAGAGATTACCTTGCTATCGGCAAAATTCTTCCTTATATAATCAGCTATTCTGGCAGGCAGGATTTCTAAAGGGATGGAGGCATGGCGCGCTTCGATCTCTTTCCATTCGCCGGACTTGTCAAATTCCACATTAATTCCGTTGGTAAGGATCACGTCATATCCTTTTGTTCCTAACAGATTGCTTTCTATTTTTATATGCGAGATATCTGTCTGTCCGAAATGGTCTGACAGGAAGTTGCGGCATACAGAAGGCAATACCGATTTGTCTCTTGTAATCTTCTCGTTGTCTGCGAAAATGGCCATTGTCGATAATAACAGGCTGACCAGAATTAATCCGAACTTTTTCATGACTTTCTTCTTTTAATTTATACTGCAAAGAAAAGGTGACATTTGGGAAAGATTTGGGAAAAATGATTATTTGAATGTTAAAATGAACTGATGCAGCCCATTATATTCATATTTTATATTTATCCCGTAAATGGAAACAATCGATTTAACGATCGCTAATCCCAGTCCGGTTGAATCTTTCTTATGTGTCTGTTTTTCAAAACGGTTGAACAAAGTAGCTTCATTCAGTTTCGGGCTATCACAACTGTTGGCAACAGTTAATGTACGGCTGGTTACTGTAATGGCGATTGTTCCGTTTTCTATATTATGTATAAACGCATTCTTTAATAAATTGCTGACCAGGGTGGCTGCCAGCGATTCGTTCATCGTATATGTTAATAAACCGGTTTCCGTATAGGATACCTGTATATTTTTGTATTCATACATCTCTTTAAAATCCGGCAGGAGTCTGTCGATCAGCTTGTTGAACTCTATCCCGGAGGTGTCGGGGAACTGTTTGTTGTCGATACGTGAAAGGAGTAACAAGGATTTGTTCGTCTTTATAATCCCACGGAGCGTATGATTGATTCCGGCTATTTCGGAAAGCTGTTCTTCCGTGCAATCAGGGTCCTCGCTAAGAAGTTCCAGTTTGTTCATGCAGATAGCTAACGGTGTTTGCAGTTCGTGGGAAGCATTCTCGACGAACTGTTTTTGTTGGTTATACATGGCTGTATTCCGTTCCATGGCTGTTTGTATGGCCGTATTCAGGATTTTGAATTCTTCCACTTGGGTTTCGTTTACCAATGGAGCCGGTTGTTTTCCGGGGCGGTATTCTTTCAGCCATTTAACGAGCGTATAAAGAGGGCGGAAGCTGGATTTGAATACAAAGTGCGATACCAGCAGGATACAACAGAGCAGGCTGACATATAATATAATGATACTCCAGAAGATTGCTTCGGCCATATCTTCTTTCTCGAGGGTTGAAGTTTCGATGGTCAACTCGTAATATTTCCGGTCGGAAGTCATGAACCAGGTACGTAATACACGGACCGGTTCGTATTCCATTTCGATTTCGATATAGGTGGTGGAGTCGAAGAACTCGTCTTTATCCAGTTCCGCTTCCGCCTCCGGGACTTCACGGATATAATATTTGGTCATGATGTCGACATGGTCACGCAGTAATGTGCTGTCGGCAAGGACACTCTTGATAATGATCTCCTTATAATTCTCCAGGCTGTCGTTGGTCTCGTCGTCTATCTCATGCATGATGACGAAATAGAAACAGCAGGCCCAGGCGGTCAGGATAATCAATAACGGAATCGACAGGTTGCGGAATGTATAGTGGATCAGTTTCATCGTGTTATTCTTCGTTTACCATTTTATAGCCAAAACCGTAGACTGCTTTGATTTCGGCTGTCGCTCCGGCAGACTTTAGTTTCTTGCGCAGGTTTTTTACCTGGCTGTAAATAAAGTCGAAGCTGTCTGCCTGGTCGATATAATCTCCCCAGATAGATTCGGCCAGTGCCCCTTTGCTGATCAGGCGGTCGGGGTTGGTGACAAAATAGTAAAGCAGGTCGAACTCTTTGCGGTTCAACACCAGTTCTTCTTCATTAATATATACGGCATGGCGGTCCGGGTAGACAATAATGTTTGCTAGGTTGATATGCATTTCGCCATCCTGTTGTTTCCGGCGGATGATGCATTTGATCCGGGCATTCAGCTCGGCCAGGTGGAAAGGCTTGGTCAGATAGTCGTCGGCACCGAGGTCGAGACCGGTCACTTTATCTTCGATCGAGTCTTTGGCGGAGACGATGATAACACTGTCTTTCTTCCGCATCTTCTTCAATTCTTCCAGTAAACTGAGGCCGCTACCGCCCGGCAACATGATATCCAGCACGATACAATCGTAATCATAATCGTTGATCTTCAGCAAAGCATCCTGATAGTTGGCTGTACTTTCCACGACATAGCGCTCCTTTTCCAACGAACGGATCATTACTTCACGCAAAGAATCTTCATCTTCTACAATCAGAATTTTCATGGGCTATCTTATTTATTTACAAAGTTATGCAATAATTCTGGCAAAAAACTGGAATTTTCGTGTTATGTTTTCCTTCCTTTGTCGTCATAATAACAGAATGGAACTTGAAACGTTTAAAATAACCGTCTTACCACTCCGGGATAAGCTGATCAACTTTTCTCTGAGACTGATGCAGGAAAAGGCCGATGCCGAGGATATCGTACAGGAGGCTTTTTTGAAGCTGTGGTATATCCGTGAGAAGCTGGACGGCTACAATAGCGTGGAAGCACTGGCGATGCAGGTTACCAAGAATCTGGCTCTGGATAAACTGCGAGCCCGCCGGCCGGAAGGTCCTGATATAGAGACGCTATCGCTGGATTCGGGATACCGTTCACCGGCTGAACAGTTGGAACAACAGGATGCCGCCGCCCGTATCCGGCAACTGATCAGCCAACTGCCTGCTGTTCAGCAAACCATCATTCGGATGAAAGATGTGGAAGGCTATGAGATTGCGGAGATAGCGGAGATAACCGGCTCTCAGGTCGAAGCTATCCGTTCCAACCTCTCGAGAGCCAGGAAGAAGATACGGGAACAGTTTTTATTATTAAATAAACAGGAGCAATTATGAATATAGATGAATTATTGAATCGGTATTTTGAAGGAGAGACTTCGGCGGAAGAAGAGCAGAAGCTCCGTCGTTTCTTCGCTTCAGACAATGTTCCGGAAAACCTGTCTGCCTACAAACCTTTGTTTGCTTATTTCGATGAGGAGATTGCGGCTGAAAGGGATATGGCAGAAGAGATATGGTCGGAGATCGCTCCCGAAGCACTTCCGGAAAAGCGTTTCCGGTTGAATCGCAAGTCGGTGGTTTATGTCCTGTCGGCAGTTGCTGCTTGTGTGCTGGTGTTCTTGGGAATCAGTCAGTTGCTCTATCCGGCCGATCCCTGTTTCTGTTCAGATAATTATGTAGTGATAAACGGTCGGTGCTATACCGATATCCATAAGGTTCGCTCTTCGGCTTTTGAAGCGTTGCATGAGGTGGCCACTCCTGCAGACGAATATTTTCCCGAAGAAGATAAGGATGAAGCAGATCGCCGGATCATAGATAACCAATTAAAGGAACTCGGTTCCATATTCAGTGATGACGAATAAAAAACATGTTGCGATGAAACAGATTAAATACACATTATTAGTATGGTTGGCGGCCCTTATGCTGTTTCCTGCCGGAGTAGGGGCAACAGATGCTGAGGTCTTGCAGAAGGACCTGAAGATACAGGATGTTTTCCAGCGTTACGGTCGTAAAAAGAATGTAACGATGGTGGAACTTTCCAACGAAATGCTCGAGACGTACGGTATGACCCGCTATAAGAGCATTACGATCAAGAATGATCCGGATGCCTTGCGTTTCACCCGTCAGTGTTTGGAGGCAGACCAGAAAGGCGCCCGTAAGATTAAGGAAGTGACCGACGATGGCGGTGTGATTTCCGCTTATTACCAGTTACCGGGTAAGGAGGCCGATATAAACCGTTTTGTCCTTTTCAAAGTCAATGCAAAAGGCGTGATAACCCTGGTCTATATCGAAGGAGATTTGGATAGTGATGACCTGATTACTATCTTGTTCACTAAAAAAGATTTATAAACGAATAAAACTATATGAAGATGAAAAGATTAATACTGATTATGGCAGCCTGTCTCCCCGTGATGGGTTTGTTGGCAGCAGAGGTAGAACCGATATCGGCCGATACGATTATCACATTGGAAAAGAAACGTATAGAAGTCAAAGATAACGGCGACCGGATGAAGGTGCGGGTATATGAGCTGGATGAAAATGGTGAAGCGGTTGATGATGAAATGGTTTTTGAAGGGCACTACCGTGACGGGCAAAGTTATGAACGCCGCAAACATATCAAGACGTTGAATATACCTGTTCCCACCTGGGACAGGGACTTTTCTGCCCACTGGGCCGGCTTCGGTATGGGCTTCAATAGTTTCGATGGAGACGATGTTTCGCTGCGCAAAGGGAAATCGCTGGAATATAATCTGAATTTTATGGAGTTCAGCTTTCCGTTCTCCCGATATAACTGGGCGCTGGTGACCGGTGCCGGTCTGCGCTGGAATCGTTACCGTATAGATGAAAACGCTCATTTCCAGGAGGTAGACGGTGTTACCCAGCTGGTTCCTGCTCCCGAAGGTGTTGTTTATAAAAAGAGTAAACTGAATATGACCAGCCTTACCATTCCTGTATTGCTCGAATGGCAGACACCGAAGAAAAGACATAAACCCCGTTTCTTCGTTTCCGGTGGTGTCGTTGGAGTGATCAAGACAACCTCTTCTTCCAAAGTTGTTTATGATGACGAACGTGGAAAGACCCGGAAGCAGAAAATGGATGGTGGCATGAACCTTCGTCCTGTTACGATGGACCTTCTTTTTCAAGCGGGTGTCGGCTGCATAGGGGCTTACTTCAAGTATTCGCCTATTGAAATGTTTGAGAGTAAAAAAGGACCGGCTCTTCATCCGGTTTCTTTCGGGTTGCAATTGCATTTGTAGAAATAATTGACCCTTGCTCCGGACGCTTCGTTTTCCCCCTTCACGGACGTTCACCCGCTCAGGTCTTTCCCAGGAAACACAGCTTCCTCTTTGGATGGGCGATACCGACACCTATATAAATATAACAGATCCTTTCTCATTCAACAGTCGGTATCGCTTCGGCTTTTGCCGGTTTCCTGTTGTTTAGCAGGTTTAGTCGGAAGTATGAACAGCGGAAGATAAGGATTTGCATGGCTGGATAAAATTAGTATCTTTGCCCGTAGGAAGGGGCAGTCTGTGAACTGCTCTGATTGGTAAAAACAACGAGTATGAGTACAAATAGAATTGAAGATGTTCCTTTTGAAGAGGTACACGAAGTGCAGAAATACGGAACCTATTATTCGGATAACCGTTTTTGGAAAAAGGTTGAACGGGTAGCCAAAAAGGTGGGAGCCACCGTGTTGTTACCGGTATTTACACTTTATTATATGTTGCAGGACGATAAAGTTTCTCTCCAGCATAAAGCCTATATTGTCGGTGCCCTCGGTTATTTTATCCTGCCGATTGATTTGATACCGGACGGCATCCTGCCTGTTATCGGTTTTACGGATGATATTGCCGTAATGACGTTGGTCCTGAAGTTGGTAAAAGATAGTATCACTCCTGAAATCAAGGCTCGTGCCAATGCCCGGGTATCGGAGATTATTGGGACGGATAATTTGTAACGGGATACTTTTTAGCGATTACTAGTTGATTGGTTTGTTTTGACGGTGACCGTCAACGAGAGGTGACGATCTCCGTCAATGGTGGTTGACGACTTACGTCACTTCTCGTTGACGACTGTCGTCAAAGTAGCTCGGTTATCGAAATATCATTTATATTCATTTCTTCTTTATATTCCGGCAAACAGATAAATGCTGTTCCCGGAAACTCCTTTTCAAGATACTGGGTGAGATACTCCATCGTATTATCGGCAATTAATTTGTCCGTTTCCGGATAGAGATTGTAGACCAGTGCTTTTACTTCTACTCCATATTGTTTACAGGCAAAAAGGCTGAGCAGGGTATGGTTGATACTTCCCAGTTTTCCGGAGGTGACGAGCAGGACCGGATAATTTTGTTCCTTTACGTAATCGATGGTGAGCGAGTTGAAATCATTCGGAACCATCAGTCCGCCGGCACCTTCGAGAAGGACATATTCATATTTCTCCTGTAACTTGCGTGTCGCTTCGGTGATGGTCGACAGGTTGATGGTGCGTCCGTCGCGTTCGGCAGCCATGTGCGGCGAACTGGGATACGTGAAGATGTAAGGACAGGTGAGGCCGGCCTTATCCTCTTCGGTAAAGGGGATATCCTGTAATTGTCGGTGCATTTCAATATCTTCCGATATTTCCGTACAACCTGTTTGTATCATCTTCTGGGTGATGACCGTTTTGCCCTTTTCGGCCAGGGCACGGGCGAGGATACCAGTAGCATAGGTCTTGCCGATATTGGTGTCGATGCCTGAAATAAATAAGACTTTTCCTTTCATTTTTTATGCTTGTTTTTTTACTGCCAGCACATAGAGCGGGCGGTAAGTGAGTGTTACCTGATTATTATTTGTATGGAACAGTTCCTGATAATCCCGGCAGAAATCTGTTTGTTTGCCGCGTGTCCAGGTGCCGTCGCCGGTAGCGGTTACCCCTGTATGCTTTAAATGGCGGAGTACATCGAGCGGTGTGTCGAAAGTGAGGATTATTTCTTCTTCTCTCAGGTGAATCAGATGAAAATCTTCCTCCAGCCATTCCGTCAGCAGTTCGCCAGAAGGATATGTTAAGCCTTTGCCGGTCAATTGCCTGATCTCTGTTAAATTGCCGGGTGCAAAGGAGTTGAACAGTAAAGTCCCGTTGGGCGAAAGCATTCCGGCCAGTTTATGAAGGAATTGTACAGGCTCCTTCATCCATTGAAATGCGGAAGCAGATGCGATCAGGTCGAAGCGACCGGGAAAGTCGATCTCTTCCGCATTTCCGGCGATAAAGAGTGGTGACTGTCCGGGGAACAGGGAGGCTACTTTCTCCCGGCAACCGTCACAGATATCGTTCAGATACCATTCGTCGATTACGCAGCTTTCTTTCAAAAGACGGGTGAAACCGCCCGTTCCGCAACCGATTTCAAGGGCACGCTGGAAATGGATGTCGGTGTAACGCGATAATATACCGGTGAGTTTCCGGCAGATTTGTTGCTGTGCATCGGCATGCAGGTCGTAACTATCCAGCGCGCGGCTGAAGCGGGTTATAATTCGTTCCACTGTTTCCATAAATAAAAAGGATAATGAGGTGCTGTGATTTCTGTTACCGGGCAACGTCCGTTCCAGTAGTTGCGTTGATTGGCAGCCGGAAAGATATGATCGTCCGAGCTTATAATGGCACGTGTCCATTGTATGGATGTCGTGTCGTCTGCATTTGTCATTGATTGGCCGTTACAAAGATTGTAAATATGTTGTAGCTCGTCTTTAACCTCTTCCAGCGGGCGGGCAGGAAATTTCTCGTGTTGTGCGAGTATATCCCGGCTGCCGCACATCCGTCGGTTGAAACGTTTCATACCTTCGGCTGTCAGGTTGTCGAGTGTTCCCCGGAAGATGTTTTCCGGGATACCGAAGTTGTCGTCTATCGGCCGGGGCGTGCCGTTGATGGCGGTAGCTGTGGTTAGTGCGTATTTCCCGGCTAAAGCCAGTTCTGCCATACGCACTCCCATGGACCAGGCAATCAGATGGATTTCCTTATAGCTGCTTAGGTCTTCATGGAATGTCATGTCCCTGTAATCATAACAGAGCATGATATCCGTTCCGTTCTCTGCTTTCAGTCCGGTGAATGATTCGGGCGAGGCAGACCAGCCTGCAAAGAAGAGGAGCAGACGGGGATGGGAGCTATTGAGTTGTTTTTCTATTTTCATATTTCTTTTATCAGTTGGGTGAGTTGCGCAGTGGTTATATCCGCTGTCAATGAGAAGCGTATCCGTGCCGTTCCTTTCGGAACCGTGGGCGGACGGACAGGGAGACAATAGAAACCTTTGCGTTGTAACTCTTCGGCTTTGCTTATACAATCGTTATTTTCTCCGATTATATAAGGGATGATATGGCTTTCGCTGATTTCTCCTCCTTTGCCTTCGAGGGCATCGGAAAGCAGATGGCTTGTCAGGGTGAGTTCTTCACGCAGGGAGGAAAATTCCGGAAGCCGTTCGAAGATGAAACGTGTCCAGGCTATCTGTGCTGGAGGCAGGGCAGTGCTGAATATCAGCGGACGCATGCAGTTGACCAGATATTCCCGGATGGTCCGGCTACAGACCACATAGGCACCCATAGAGGCGAGCGCTTTACCGAAAGTGCCGACCAGCAGGTCTATCTCGCGGATACAATCCTGTTCTTCGGCTATTCCAAGACCATTTTTACCGCGTACACCGATTGCATGGGCTTCGTCGACATAGAGGCAAACGTTCGGATAGCTTTTCTTCAATTCCACCAAGCGACGGAGGTCCGCAACGTCGCCATCCATGCTAAAGATACTTTCTGTTACGATAAATAACTGTTCGTATTGACCGGCATTCTTCTTTAATAATGTTTCCAACTGATTGTAATCATTATGGCGGTATCGTTGGAAAGGGGCGCCGCTGAGCAGTATCCCGTCGATGATGCTGGCATGTACCAGTTTGTCGGCAAGGATGAGGGTTTGCTTATCGGCCAAAGCCGGCAGTATTCCGGTATTGGCATGATAACCGCTGTTGAAAAGCAAGGCGGCTTCCCGGTTGAAGCATTCGGCCATCAACTGTTCTAGTTCCGTATATACCGTAAAATTCCCGGTCAGCAGGCGGGAAGAAGAAGAGGAGAGAGGATAACCTTTTTCCTTCCATTCTTCAAAGAAAGCTTCCCTCAGATCAGAGCGGGACGCCAATCCCAGGTAATCGTTAGAAGAGAGGTTAAGCATAACCTGCTCGTCTCTTTCTATCCGGTTGCCAGTATGAACGATATCCGGCAAGCTGCGTAGGTTCCCCGCTTCATTTAATTGTTTTAATATCAGAGTATAATCTTTCATTGTTTATTTCTTTATGCACCTCAATACCCCCGAAGTCAGAATCGTCAGCTCTTCCGGTCGGATGATAAACGGCGGCATTAAATAAACTAACCTGCCGAATGGGCGGACCCAAATGCCTGTCTCCACAAAACGACGTTGAAGGATTGCCATATTGACCGGTTCTTTCATTTCAATCACCCCGATGGCTCCGAGTACCCGTACTTCCTTTACATTCTCAAATGATTGCGCCGGAGCCAGTTCTTTACGAAGTTGTGCTTCGATGGCGCTGACCTTCTCTTTCCATCCGCTTTCCAGAAGCAGGGAGACAGAAGCAGAGGCAATAGCACAGGCCAGTGGGTTTCCCATAAAGGTCGGGCCATGCATAAAGCAACCGGCCTCACCGGAACAAATAGTGGTAGCCACCCGTGTCGTGGTCAGCGTGGCCGAGAGTGTCAGATATCCTCCGGTCAGGGCTTTGCCGATACACATGATATCCGGAACGACGCCTGCATGTTCCCAGGCAAAGAGTTTTCCGGTACGGCCGAATCCGGTCGCTATTTCATCAAAGATCAGCAATACATTGTATTGTTCGCATAACTCTTTGGCACGGACCAGAAAAGTCGGTGAGTAGAAATACATTCCTCCGGCTCCCTGTACGATAGGTTCCAGTATCAGGGCGGCGATATCATCGGCATGTTGTTTCAGCAAATCTTTTAATGGAGTCATGGCATCTTCGTTCCATTCTTCATTGAACTTTACGGAAGGTTGAGGAATAAAGTATTGAACGGGAAGGCTTCCGGCAAATATCCCGTGCATGCCTGTGACGGGGTCGCAGACAGACATTGCATGCCAGGTGTCTCCATGGTATCCGCTGCGGATTGTGGCAAATGCGTGCTTCCCGGTTTTCCCTTCGGATTGCCAGTATTGGATAGCCATCTTCATCGCTACCTCGACGGCTACCGAACCACTGTCGGCAAAGAATATCTTTTCCATCTCCTGAGGAAGGATTGCCAGTAGTTTTTGGGCCAGTTCGACGGCCGGTTCATGCGTAATGCCGCCGAACATGATATGACTCATCTTATCCATTTGCTTTTTAGCGGCAGCGTTCAGGACCGGATGATTGTATCCGTGAACGGCCGCCCACCAGGATGACATTCCGTCTATGAGGCGTCTGCCGTCTGCCAGAATGATATTCACACCTTCTGCACCGGCAACCGGATAGACGGGAAGCGGGTCGATTGTCGAGGTATAGGGATGCCATACATGCTCCCTGTCGAATTGCAATAATTCTTCTGTTGTCATAAATTTGTATGTGTTATCCGACCCAGTCGGTTTCTTCTGTTAATGAATAGCCGGCTTCGGTAAAGAGTATTTTGTCTTCCTCTACCTGGCTGCCGATGGTTGTCAGCAAGTCGCCGATGATTGCTGCGTTTATACCTATATATAAGGCTTTCCGTTGTGTCTCCTTACTCAACAGTGAACGTCCTCCCGAGAAACGGAGGTAAGCGTCCGGGTTGATAAAACGGAATAGAGCAATAGTCGTGAGAAACTCTTCTTCCGATAATTGGGGAGTGCCGGCAAGCGGAGTTCCCGGTATCGGTTGTAGCAGGTTTAAGGGGATGGAATGTACTTGTTCTTTTTGGAGTAACAGGGCCATCTCTATCCGTTGTTCCATGGTTTCCCCCATGCCGATGATACCGCCGGAACAGATGCGGAAACCTTCTTCGCGTGCCATATGAATTGTTTCGAGTTTCTGCTCGATTGTATGAGTGGTACATAGGGTACGGAAGTGGGAGGGAGCGGTTTCGATATTGCAATGATAGTTTTCGACACCGCTTTCATGCAGTTCTTTTAACTGTTCTTTGTTCAAAAGACCAAGGGAAGCACAGCATTTGATGTCGCTCGCCTGTTTGATATAGCGGACGGTTTCTGTTAATTTCCTGATTTCTCCGTCCGATAGACGTTTGCCGCTGGTAACCAATCCGAAGCGTTCGATTCCCTGTTGGCGATTGTGTAGTGCCTGATGAACACATTCTTCGGCCGGTAGTAAGGGATACAGGGCGACAACTGTGTTATAATGTCCGGACTGCGCACACCATTTACAGTTCTCGCTGCAATTCCCGCTTTTGGCATTGATGATGGAGCAGGTATCGAATTTATTTCCCATGAAGTGACGCGTGATTTGATGGGCGGCCTTATATAAAGCCTCTTTATCGGGAGATTGGGATAAGGCGACGGCCTGTTCCTCATTGATGGTTCCCCCTTCAATAACAATCTGTTTAAGTGTTTCAATCATATTGGTTGTCTTTTATGAAATAGAAAAGCGGGAAGTCTCAGCATAACTGAAACTTCCCGCTTTAGGATATATACATATAATAATGTAGGCAAACGAACCCGCTGCCGATGTCTGTTTTACCGTCTGTAAAGAGAATAGAAGAGGCAACATTTGTGAAAGCCACGATATAGCTTCTGCACACGATTGTTCCTGCAAAAGTTCAGTCTCTTTCTTTGCTTCTTCCGGACCGATTTGTCCGGTCAATAATACAGACGAATGGTTGGAACCGTTTTTAATCTGGAATCTTTCTGCCACATTAGAAGAAAGTTGCCCGATCGTAACGGCTCTGCCCAGACTGAAGAATGCAGCATACCCCTTCCGGCTCCATCTTTTGAATCGGAAAGTCTTTTGTTTGAGATATGTCTGCTGCAACTTCATCTGTTAGCTTTTATTATTTAGCTACTTTTTCCAGACGTTTCATGATAGAGAAGATGAACAGTGCCGACAGCAGACAGCATACGATCAATACGCTCCATACCATCCACAACTGCATTCCGCCCCACAGATAACCGATGATGGCCACCAGATAGTTACCGATAGCCGTAGCTACGAACCATCCTCCCATCATCATACCTTTATATTTAGGAGGTGCTACTTTCGATACGAAGGAGATACCCATTGGTGAAAGCAATAACTCAGCGAAAGTCAATACCAGATAAGTCGATATCAGCCAGTTCGGCGAAACCAGAACATCGGCAGAGATACCGTTTGCTTCAACAGCTGCCGGAGTAGGCAATCCTAAAGAACCCAACGCCATGATAAGGAAACCGCAGGCTGCAATCACCATACCGATACCGATCTTACGCGGTGCAGACGGCTCTTTCTTTTTCTTTGCCAGATATCCGAATACGGCCAGCGATACCGGAGTCAGCACGATTACAAAGAACGGGTTGAACTGCTGGAAGATCTGCGGCAGGATACTGACCGTTGAATCCATAGAACTGTAACTCCATCCCAGTAAGCCAAGCATGATGACAAGGACAAGCCCTGAGATTCCTTTTGCTTTGCCTGTTTTTGACTGGAACAAAGAGAATCCTGCATAAACAATAACCAGCAGGAAAGTAAGGTTTACGATATTGAATCCTAAACGATCCAATCCCGTCACGGCCTGTGCGGTATAGTCGCGTGCAAAGAATGTCAGTGTCAAACCATTCTGGTGGAAGGCCATCCAGAAGAAAATAACTACGGCAAATACCAGCAATAATGCCTGGATACGTGCTTTTGTCTGTTCCGGTGTCAGTTCTTCTTCCTGTACATTAGCCGGTTTAGCTTGTTTAGAGTTGTAATCGGCATGCTTGAATGTCGGACGAAACACTACATAGATCAACATGGATACGATCAGAGAGATACAGGCAATAGCAAAACCATAGTTGTAAGCCTCTGATAATTTGTCAATATAAGTAGTACAGAATGTCGCTGTATCACCAACGAAGTTCTGGGCAGCCTGTAAGCCGCTCAGGGTTGTTGCTCCTTCTTCAGTAATCGTTCCGTTCAGGAATTGATGGGCTAGTGAAGGAAGTTGCGGAACATAAGTGAATCCGGCTTTTCCCAACATCTTGTTAGTGATCATGGTAGCCGCAGTCGGAGCATACATGGCACCGATGTTGATAGCCATATAGAAGATACTGAAAGCAGTATCACGTTTAGCTTTATACTCAGGAGCATCATACAGATTCCCTACCATTACCTGCAAATTCCCCTTGAACAAACCCGTACCACAGGCGATCAGGGCTAAAGCACCGAACATCAATATTTTTCCGGTAGAGGAAGGGGTGGGAATAGATAACAGTACATATCCGATAAACATGACGACAATACCTGTTGTTACCATTTTACCGTAACCGAATTTATCGGCAAGAATACCTCCGATGAGTGGCATAAAATACACTGCAGCTAAGAAAGAACCGAAGATGGTCGATGTCTCGGCGGCTGTGAAGCCGAACTTAGCTTGTAAGAATAAAGTAAAAATTGCGAGCATCGTATAATACCCGAAACGCTCGCCGGTATTCGCTAAGGCTAACGCGTATAAACCTTTAGGTTGTCCTTCAAACATAGAAATTTAAATTAGATTATTATTGAATTATTTGTTTTATGGCGCCGGTCTCCGGATAGAAATAGACTTTCACCGGAGCTTTTTTATCTTCGAACATAACAGGAGCAAGCCCTTCGCGTGAACCGAATTGCGTAATTTGTGCATCTCCTTTATATAGTGTTTTCTTGTTCATGCTGATTTCAATACTAGCTTTGCCGGGTACATTATAAACAATGCCTTTCAATGATTTTTCCTTCTTTTCGGCTTCTTTTGGGTCGAGTACCGGAGCACGTTCGGTCGCTTTTAAATTCATATAGACCGGGACACCTCCGAGGTCGTCTGCATCGACGATACCCATCAGATTGGAGAAGCGGAATAAGACTTCTTTTTCCAGATTATCGTAAGGGGTAATGCTCACTTCGTAATGAGAAGTTTCTTTGGTAAGGATACCGGTAAACAGGTTGGTCAGCGCCTTTTCCTGTTCTTCTAACTGTTGGATAACCAGCTTCATCGCTTCACCGTCGGGTGGAAGATTATCTGCATCTCCGGTCAGGATATTCAGACGGCTTTCACGGATACGGTAGATTTGTTTGGCGGCAACTTCTGCCTGCCTGGCTGTAGAGCCTGCCATCAGCAACTCTTCCGAAAAGACGGAGGCATCCGTCACTTTAGCCGGTCCCTGGCCATTTTTCTTTATTGTCTCAAGTTCTGATTCTTCCGGTGTATATTCTGCATTGATGGAACACAGGAGGCCATCTTCCGTCAGATAAGCGTAAGGGGCAACTGTACCACTTTTAAATTCAACGATATAAGTGTTGTCCGGGTCGGGTATTCCTTTGTTTACCAACGATAGTTTTCCTAACTCATAGTATACCTTATCTTCCGTTATCGCATCTTTCACTCCTAAGTATTTTTCTGCATACTTGTAGTAAGGACCGGCTTTGCAGGTAACCTTTGTAACTTCTGCATCAACGATCAGTTGTGTTTTTGGCAATGAGTAGGTAATACCGAAATTATTAGCTTTAACAGCGTTTTTCTTTACCACTTTGGTTTGTGCCATGAGCGGTATGCTAAACAAAAGACATGCTATTGTGATCAGATTTTTCATATCTAAACAAATTATTTATCTCAATTATGATTGTACAAAACTATGAAATATTTTGTTAGAAACCAACCTTAGAACCTTCTTTTAGACTTTTGTAATGCAGATGAGCAGTATGATTATGGCACTTTAGTTGGGGAGGGATAAAAAAATCATAGTTAATGTTTTGGTTAAGGGAGAACAACTCATGAGTGGAAAAGGAGATCGAGATATAGAGGGGTCGGTTAAATCGCCCTCATGAGTTGTATATAAACATAAATTTAGCGCGTTTAATGCTTATTCTATTTCTATAATGAAAGAGCCGGTAAGATATCCGTATCTATGCACTAATTCCAATGTATATTCACCATTCTCAAGATTTAATGGAATAGTATATACTTGTGGACCAGAGGCTGATACGCATTCTTCATAGACTACCATACCTGTATTATCTTTTACCTGAATAGTCAGGTTGCTAAGCGGACTGGTAAATTCGATTGTCAGATCTTGTCCTTCTATTGAAGCTGTAGGAGGTGCCGGAAAGATAGATTTAATATCCTGAGGACCCCATTTACCTTTAGTCGGGATATTATCTGCATACATGTTTTGAGCACAGAATGCTCCACATATTACTAAAAATAAAGCTGTGATGAACTGTCTCATAATCTTAATTAATTTAATTGTCGGTTGATAAAATTGAAAATGCCTTACAAATGTATAACCCATATTGGAATATAGATTATATTTTTGTTGACAAAATGTTGACAATTGATAAGCTGTTATAAATCAGCTATAAACTGGTCGAATTTTTCGGTGTTTTCAGGCTCATGTGTCAATTTTTTATACAGTCTTTTCCGGCATTGTGTGACTCCGGAGCTTGTTAATCTCATCAATGATGCAATCTTTTTAACAGGAATGCCAATTTTGACCAGGTAACAGACTCGTAATTCTTCAGTAGAGACATATGGAGATAAGTCAAAAATACGTTTTGAGAAATCGGAATAAGTCGCATCGATCAGTAAACCCAGTTCTGACCATTCGCTTTCCGTAAGTCCGGTTTCGGTCTTATGTATTTTGATATATAAAGCAGACTTTTTGAGATCATGTTCTAATATCTCTAATGTATTTTGTTTTAAAGAGATTTGTCTGTTCTCCATTTCCAGCATTAGCTTTTGGGTTTCGAACAGTTGTTTTTTTACGTCACTCAGCGTTTCCTGTCCGTTGGAGAGTGCGTTTTCCAGATATTTGATCTGTTGTTTATTATCTTCTATATGTTGTTGGCTTTGTTTGTATTGTTGCTCTTTCAGGTCAAGTAGCTTTTTCTTTTTCTTCTGTTCTTTTTTGAAAAAGAAAAAGCCGGTGAGAAACAGAAAGACCGTGATGATCAGTATTTGATATATTATGATCATTTGTCTGGCTGCCTCTTGTTCATACTTTAGTTTCTCATCTGCTATGTGTTGGTAGTTGAACATGCTCTGTGTCATGCGTATATTTTCATAATGAGAGTTGACCCTGATTGAATCCCTCAGTTGTTCATAATGGTCCCAATACTTGAAATAGTCTGTAAAGTCGGATTTCTTTCTTTTTATCTGGGCTAAAAAGTATAAACTGCCTGCCTGGGTATAGATATTGGGACTCTGTAAACTTTGGCTCAAATAGTATTGGGCAGAATCGTATTGTGCTGTTTTTAATAAATATTCTCCGTATGTTAGAAATAAATGGTATTCCAGACTGGGAGTAAAGCAAGTTTGTATTGATTTTTGTATGCAATCGCCCGCTTCTTCATATTGACCGATTTTCATGTATAAATTACCTAAATCATTGTATAAAGAAGATGAACTTTCAGGGGTGGCTGTTTTTATCGCTTGCTGATAATAATATATAGCACTATCCAATTGTTGTGTTTCTGTAAAGACACGGGCAGTATTGCGCAGAGCGAGAGATATTCTGGTTGAGTCGTTACTCCCTTCTAAAAGAGATAATGTCTTTTTGTAAAGTGGTAACGCTGTTTCGTAAATATCCTGATAAGAATAAAGCGTTCCGAGGCTATTGTTTATTTTTATAAGCAGGTCTGTGGAGTTCAGGCTTTCACCTAATTCCAATGCTTTCAAATAGGCTTGTTGTGCTTGTAAGGCATCCTGCATATCGAAATAGGTTCTTCCCATATAATAATATGATAACGCCAGTGAGGCAATATCATTATGGTTTTCATAATAAGTGACGGCCTTTTTTATCAATGAGTCGGAAGTAATTGTAATATAGTTTTTATCCAAAGCCTGCGTAAACAGCAGGCAATAAGAGGCATATTCCCTGTTTGATAATGTTTCGGGTGATGGTATCTTGTTGAGAATGGCCAGCGCACTGTCAGGAAGTGTTTCCATTAATTTTTCTGCCTGCAATAGTTCTGATGAGGCAGAACTCCTCTTGGAACAGGAAGAAAAGCACAGGATACAGATTAGCAGAAAGTATAAAATAATATTTCGGGGTTTACTTGTCATTTGCGTATATTTGGTGGCCGAATATATCGCTTTTTTTTGAAACAGAAGTTGATAATGAATGTTATATTTTGGAAGTTATTCGGGAAGGAGGATAAGCGTATTGAATATTAAGCAGAGTCTGGCTGTATAAAAAAGTAGCCGGACCTGAATAGGGGCCGGCTACCGGTATAAATGGGAAATAACTTTATCTGTTTATTTGATTTGCTTGAATGCTTTTCCGAGCATATCGGTGATGTCTCCGGCAATCATACTTTCTTCCGAACGGTAAACAGCTGCCAGGTCGCCAGCCGTGCCATGAAGGAAAACTCCTGAAACAGCAGCCGTTTCGGGTTCTGCCCCTTGAGCCAGCAGTCCTAGAATAATGCCGGTCAGGACATCGCCGCTGCCGGCTGTCGCCATGCCCGGATTGCCACAGCTGTTGAAATATACGTTGCCGCTTGCCGTGCAGGTTGCTGTATAAGTGCCTTTAAGTACTACACACAGTTTATGTTCGATAGCAAAAGACTGTGCTTTCTTCAGGCGCTCGAACATGCTGTTGCTTTCTCCGGCGATACGGTCGAACTCCTTCGGATGCGGTGTGAGGATGCTGCGCGGAGGAATGCGGTTCAATAAATCTTTATTGGAAGCGATCAGGTTTAATGCATCGGCATCCAGCACGACCGGCTTGTCGGTTGTCTGCAACAGACGTTCCAGGGCGGCGGCCGATTCGAGATGTTGTCCTAATCCAGGTCCTACACCGATAGCGGAATAGATGGATATTTCGGGCACGGTCGTGAAATAGTCGGCATGCGGATCGAAGCTGATCATGGCTTCCGGAAAAGCTGCCTGCATAATGACTTCGCCACGTTGCGGGATATGCACGGTCAGTAATCCCGTGCCGCTTCTCAGGCATGAACGGGCGGCAAGCAGGGCGGCTCCCATCTTTCCCTTGCTTCCGGCAATGAGCAATGCGTGACCGAAAGTCCCTTTATGGGAGAATTTATCGCGGGGCTGGAATACTTCGGAGATATCGTCTTCCGTCACCATCATATAGGGAGTAGACGTATTATCGACGATATCCGGGTGAATACCGATGTCCAACACTTTCCACTCACCGACATACTGAGCATTTTCGGGGAAGAAGAAAGCCAGTTTCGGGAATCCGAATGTCAGCGTCAGGCTTGCCCTTACGATAGAATCCGGATCATTCGTCTGGTTATTCTCCCCGAACAATCCGGAGGGAATATCGATAGATACGATCGTAGCATCCGACTGGTTGATATATTTTACCATTGCAGCAAAACCGCCGGTCAACGGACGGTTCAGGCCGGAACCGAACAAACCGTCGATCACGACATCGCGGTCGGTCAGTACCGGAGGAACGAAGTCGGCTACCACTTCGGTAAATTCAACCTTCTCCAATCCGAGTATCCGTTGCTTGTTCATCTCACAATCAAAAGAAAGATGCTCGGTCGGGTTGAACAGATAAGTTTCAACCCTGTAACATTCGTCCTTCAATAGCCGTGCGATAGCGAGTGCGTCGGCACCATTGTTTCCCTGTCCGGCAAATACGATGATACGGGTTTGCTTGGAGTAACGGCGGCAAAATTCGTGCACGAAGACCGTTGAGGCGCGTTCTACTAAGTCGATAGAACTGATCGGTTCGTTCTGGATTGTGTATTGATCGAGTTCTTTTACTTTGTCTGTTGGAAATATCTTTATCATAACTGTAGGATATCAGAAGTTTATTCAGCATACAAATGTATAACAAACTTTGCTATGTTGTTCCCCCTTTTTTAAAAAGGAAAGGAAGCATTTTCGCCAATCAGGCGAAAGTAAGCAGGAAACGGCTTCCTTTCCCTGCTTCCGAGATAACGGTCAGGCTGCCTTTGTGCATATACATGATCTGCCGGGAAATACTGAGTCCGATACCGGAACCGACAGGCTTGGTCGTAAAGAACGGTATGAAGATGCGCTCCTGGACGTCTGCCGGAATGCCTGTCCCATTATCGCTGACCTGAATATAGTTTTTACCTTCCGCATTGATCCCTGCCGATAGTTCTATCCGGGGATTCTCACATTCCTGTGTCGCATCCAGCGCATTTTTTATTAGATTGATCAGTATCTGTTCGATCAGAGCTTTGTCGGCGAT
This sequence comes from Parabacteroides sp. ASF519, assembly GCF_000364265.2. Taxonomy (NCBI): domain Bacteria; kingdom Pseudomonadati; phylum Bacteroidota; class Bacteroidia; order Bacteroidales; family Tannerellaceae; genus Parabacteroides; species Parabacteroides sp. ASF519. Next base: position 2,641,146 of record NZ_AQFV02000006.1, read on the forward strand.
GACCTGTAAATGCGATGCCGAAGGCAGGACTTTTATGCTATCCGTTTCCTTCCTGAATAGCAGGGCGACATTGTCGAGCAAGCTGTCGACAGGTATGATTTCGGGGACGGGGGTAGGAATGCCGGTCACTTTTCTATAGTTCTCAACGAAGCGGACCAGGCCGCTGCTTCTCCGGAAGATGGTGTCGACAGCCTGATGTATCTCTTCGCGTTCCTCGTCCGTGATAGGATCCGAAGTCTGTTTGCTTTTCAATAACTCGGAGAGGGATACGATCGGTGTCATGGAATTCATGATCTCATGTGTGAGAACCCGGATGAGTTTCTGCCAGGCTTCCGTTTCTTTATTTTCCAGTACCGAGCGGATATTCTTCATGCTGACGACGGTAAGCGGCTTGTTCAATACCACGAATGACATGGATGACAGGATCAGTTGCGAGAAATCTTCCTGGCGGTGGACTTGCAGGATAGACAGTTCACCGGGATGCAGGATGCGCAGCCGGGCAGGAAGTTCCGGATGGTAAGCAGCCAGATCGTCTATCGTTTCGGCAAAGTTCAGGCCGGTTTGTATTTTGGCTGCCTGGTTCATCCATTCGACCTGTCCCGTTTCGGGAGAATAAACGAAGACGGAGAGGTCGATATGATTGGCCAGTGCCTGGAAATATTGCAGTTGGCTTTCCTTCTGCTGAAGATGTTTCTTATAGAATTGCAAAGCCTCTTCCACCGCTCCGGTCAGTTCTTGCGGGAGGGCATCCGACGGTTCCTGGTGTGTTGTGCCCGAAGAAAGGAAGTCGGAATAACGTACCGACCAGACAAAATGCCGGAATAACCGGTCGCTCCGTTCCATCTGCCGGAGCAGGTACCAGGCTTCTATCAGGAGAATCATGCCGGCAATGAAAGCGGAAATATAAAACTGTCCCGCCACCAAAAAGGCAAGAACCAGGCTGGTGATTACTATTAAAAGGATCAGTCCGATAGCTTTTTTCGAGTATTGTTTCATAAGCCGTATTTTTCCAGTCGCCTATATAAAGATGTACGCGTAATACCTAAGAGGTCGGCAGCCTGTGTCAGGTTTCCGGAGCAATGATGCAAAGCCTCCTGTATGGTTTTCTTTTCCAGCTCTTCCAGGTTGAACTTTTCTTCCTTTTCGTGGTAGCTGGAAACGGGGGTACGGAGCATGAAGTCGTCGTACTGCAACTTTTTTTGGTCGGAAAGGATGACGGCCCGTTCAATGACATGTTGCAGTTCGCGGATGTTGCCCGGCCAGTTGTATTGTTTCAGAAGCTGACGCGCCTCCCGTGAGAAGCCTTCGATCTCTTTTTTATATTTATGGCTGTACCGTTTCAGGAAATGATCCGCCAGGAGAGAAATGTCGTTTCCCCTTTCCCGTAAGGGAGGAATGAAAATCTCGATCGTATTGATGCGGTAAAGCAGGTCCTGCCGGAAACTGCCGTCCTGTACAGCGGTATGGAGGTCGGTATTGGTTGCGCAGATCAGCCGGACATTGATGGAAGTCTCTTTGGTCGATCCCAGGCGGTTTATCTTCTGCTGTTCGATCACCGTAAGCAGTTTGGATTGGAGCATAAGCGGCAGGTTTCCGATCTCGTTCAGAAAGAGCGTGCCACCGGATGCGATCTCGAAACGTCCCGACTTACTTTTATTTGCATCCGTAAAAGCCCCTTTTTCGTAACCGAACAGTTCGCTTTCAAACAAGTTGTGCGGGATGCTTCCCAGGTCGATAGGCACGAAAGCCTCCTGGTTACGTGACGATTGTTTATGGAGCGTATAGGCGATCAGGTCTTTTCCCGTCCCGTTTTCGCCCTGCAAAAGAATGTTGGCATCCGCGTTCTTCAACTTTTCTACCGTCTTGAATATCTTTTCCATGGCGGGAGATTCGCCGATCACTTCCAGCTCCGGTTCCGTCGTGGTGAGGACGGACTTCTGTTCTTTCAGCGTCTGCACTTCTCCGCGCCGCAGGCTGAGTTCGAGTGCCGACGAGATGGTTGCCAGCATCTTCTCGTTCTGCCAGGGCTTAGGGATGAAATCGGTGGCTCCCGCTTTGATAGCGCGGACGGCCTTTTCCGTATCCGAATAGGCAGTGATCAGGATGACGACAGTCTCGGGAGATATTTCGCGGATGCGTTCCAGCCAGTAAAAGCCTTCTTTTCCGCTGACGGCATCTGCCGTGAAATTCATATCGAGCAGGATGACATTGTATTTGGTGGTCGATACGAGCCGGTTGATCTCTTTAGGGTTCGTGCAGATCGTAACACTTTCAGCCAAAGGGCGAAGCAGCATTTTCAGCGTAAAGAGAATGTCTTCGTTGTCGTCGATAACTAATATTTTTCCTTGTCGTACTGCCATTCGTTCTTTATGTATTGATTAGAAGTTCCAAACTTAGGTAAAATTTCCGGATAGCCGGTCAAGAATGTACCAATTATTGGCAATGAAAAGAGTTGGCTTTTCTTATATATCGGAGTTGACTATCGGTGAAATACCGTACGGAATCGTATAGGAAATTGTACGATATCGTACGGTTGTTATTGTTTTCGTCTATCAGATTGGTTGATTAATAGTTGCTTAATAGAATGGCATGAATGTTGCATGTTTATAAAAGAATGAAATAACCTTATGTCGGGAAGCCTGTTTTATGGCAATAACTGAACAGTAGGTTTTGCAAGTTCAGACAGGGAAGTTTCATCTTTTTTCAAAGGTGTAAGCTATTGTTTCATCATAATGAAACACTTGTTTCTATAAAGTGAAACAGTTGTTTCTTCAGTAAGAAACTCTTTTGGGAATATAAGGGGTTAATGAACAGGTACGGGGCTGGGGAAATGTGTACTTGCGAAGTTGAAATGAATAATAGAATGAATTGATAAAAGAAATAACCATGTTTAAACATTATGTGAAAGTAGCCATCCGGCAGATAAAGCGGAGTTTTCTGTTTTCATCTATCAATATGCTGGGATTTGTGTTGGGGATGACAGCCGCTTTCCTGATCTATCTCTGGATAGTGGATGAACTGACATTTGAAGATTTTAATAAGAACGGGGATTATATTTACCGGGTGATCCGTGAAGAGCAGTCTGCAAAAGGCCAGGTTCCTTCTACGGTTACCCCGCTTAGCGAAGTGTTTCGGAAGAATTTTTCGAAGGTGGAGAATGCGACCTTTATAAAGTATGGTGGTAAATATGATATTTACGCCGGGGATGTAGGTGTTGAGGCTAACTATGGATATGTCGATACGACATTCTTTGATGTATTCAGTTTTCCGGTTGTGGCAGGCGATCCGTTCCTGCTGAAGAAAGACCCTCAGATGGTCGTACTCTCAGAGGCGATTGCGGAGAAGCTGTTCGGTAAAACATCGGCTATAGGAAAAGAGGTCACCTGTAAATTCAATAAAAAATATTATAAGGTAGCGGCGGTATTGAAAGTGCCCCGCAAGAGTCATATACAGTTTGAGGTACTGGCAAGTTGGGATTCTTATTTGTGGGACGAAATAAAAGATGAACTTTGGGGATTCTCGGAGAGGATGCACGTTTTTATCCAACTAAAGAAAGGAACCTCTTTAACGGATGCCGATCGGCTGGCCATGCGCGACCTCTGGGTGAAGCATTCGCAATGGGGAAAGCCCCTGGCCTTCCAACCGTTGAAAGATATCCATCTGCGCACAGCATTTAAGGAGCCCAACGATGTGTATAATCACGGGAATATGCAGCAGATTTACCTTTTTGCGGCGTTGGCTGCCCTGATCATCTTTATGGGGGCATTTAATTTTATGACTTTATCGACGGCCCGTGCTTCTTTGCGTTCCAAGGAGATAGGCGTCCGGAAGGTGAACGGGGCGAAAAGGAAGAAGCTGATCACACAGTTTCTGTCGGAAAGTCTGGTGCAGGCTTTTATCTCGTTGCTGTTGGCGCTGGCGCTGACGGAATTGCTGTTACCGTTTTTTAATATGTTTGTAGAGAAGGATATTACTTTGCAATTCAATTGGCAGACCTTGTTGTTTGTGCTGTTCGGTATTGTCGGAGTCGGTTGCCTGGCAGGCTCTTTTTCTGCATTCTATATGTCGTCGTTCAGTCCGCTGCTGGCCTTCAAGGGAGGGCAGGCGAGCGGTAAGAAGGGGACGTTGATTAAGGGACTGGTGTGTGTGCAGTTTGTAATTGCAATAGTGATGATTATTTGTACGGCTGTCGCATTTAAACAACTTCATTATTTACAGAATGCCGACTTGGGATTGAATAAGGAACATCTGATTGAGGTCGATGTTTTGGACTGGCGTCGGGGAGCAGACGGTTTCAAACAGGAGATACTTAAAAATCCGTATGTGAAGAGTGTGGCGTTGGGTGTGGAGATAACCAACTACCTGCAAGGATATAGCTTTGAAGAAAATATGTTCAGGTGGGAAGATGAGAACGGGAAAACAGACTCGGTGAAGATGGTAGGAATGGTCGGAGACAGCGACTTTATTCCAACATTGGGGTTGACATTGTTGAAAGGAGAAACGTTCGGCTCAAATCCCGACCATTACTGGGATGGCTCTTATGCACAAGAATCGCCGATCGTTATCAATGAAACGGCATGGAAGATGCTGAAAGTAGAGAATCCGGTCGGTATGCTGCTGGCTGGCGGTGGCATCGGCATTCGTAATTCCAGGGTCGTTGGTGTTGTGAAAGACTTTAACTTCCAGCCGTTGCGGGAGAAGATAAAACCTGCATTCTTTTATTATACGGTTCAGTTGTTTAATTATATGTATGTTCGGATCTCGGCAGAGAAACAGGCGGAGACTCTGAAGTTCCTGAAAGAGAAATATGAGGAGGCACGTCCGGATATGCTCTTTAATTACCGTTTCCTGACGGATGTTCTGAATGAGAATTATACCCGCGAACGGCAACAAAGCCAGATGTTCCTGATCTTTACCGTGTTGGCTATTATCGTGGCGATGATGGGGGTGTTCGGTCTGGTGACTCTTTCAACGGTACAGCGAACGAAGGAGATCGGTGTCCGGAAAGTGAACGGTGCGCATTCCGACCGCATTGTCCGTATGTTTTGCCGGGAATATGCGATTTGGGTAGGCATTGCCTTTGTGGTCGCCTGTCCGCTCGGCTACCTGTTCATGCTGAGATGGCTGAGTGGCTTTGCTTATCAGACAACGATCAGTTGGTGGCTTTTCCCGCTATCGGGCGGCATTATCCTGCTGATAACGCTGTCGACCGTTATAGCGCAGACCTGGCGTGCCGCATCCAGGAACCCGGTACAATCATTACGGTATGAATAAAATAACAATAAATAAGAACGATATGATTAAGCATTATATAAAAGTAGCCATCCGGTTGATAAAACGGAGCTTTCTGTTTTCGTCTATTAATATGTTGGGATTCGTGCTGGGAATGACAGCCGCTTTCCTGATTTATCTCTGGATAGTGGATGAGCTGACATTCGAAGATTTCCACAGGAACCGCGACTCTGTCTACCGGGTGATTGCCGTAGACCGGAAAGACGGTGGGGAAATGAAAGAATCAGCTTACACGGTGGCCCCGTTGAGTAAAGCATTACGGGAGGAGTTCCCACAGATGGAGAATGCAACCTTTGTGCTCAACTTCGGTATGCTGAACCTTCATTCGGGAGCAAATCTGATCGAAGCGAAGTATACATTTGTGGATACGGCCTTCTTTGATATGTTCAGTTTCCCGGTGATAGCGGGCGATCCCGCCCTGATGAAGAAATACCCGCAGCAGATCGTGCTGGCGGAGTCTACGGCAAAGAAGTTGTTCGGAGATTCTCCGGCTGTCGGTAAAGATGTCACCTGTCTGTTTCTGGGGCAAGTTCACCGTTATAAAGTGGCGGCAGTTCTGAAGGTGCCCCGTAAAAGCCATATCCGGTTTGAAGTGTTGCTGAGTGAACAGGCCTATTTTGAACCGCTGAGCTGGGATTTTGCGGAAGGAACGAATGTATATATCCAGTTGAGGAAAGGCGCCGTATTGTCGGAAGCTGACCGGAAGGCTATGGGCCGTACCTGGATAAATCAGCGGGAAGACGGGAGGCCGTTGGAGTTCCAGCCATTGAAAGATATTCATTTACATACCTCATTTAAAGACCCGTCGGTCGATAATTACGGAAATATGTCGCAAATCTGGTTGTTTATGGCGTTGGCCCTGTTGATTATTTTTATGGGGGCATTCAACTTTACCACTTTGTCGACTGCCCGTGCATCGCTGCGTTATAAGGAGATCGGTGTCCGGAAGGTGACAGGGGCGAAACGGAAGATGCTGATTACGCAGTTCCTGTCCGAGAGTCTGGTTCAGGCTTTCCTTTCGCTGGTCCTGGCGTTGGCACTGACGGAATTGTTGTTGCCTTTCTTCAACCGGTTTGTCGGGAAAGATATTGTTTTGTTGTTTAACTGGCAGACTATGTTATTTATCCTGTTCGGTATAATAGGAGTCGGGAGTCTGGCAGGAGCGTTCCCTGCTTTCTATATGTCGTCGTTCAACCCTTTGCTGGCCTTTAAAGGCGGAAAGGCAACCGGCCGGAAAGGGACGCTTATCAAAGGCTTGGTGTGTGTGCAGTTTGTCATTGCCATTACGATGCTTTTTTCCACTTCGGTAGTCTTCCGTCAGCTTCATTACCTGCAAAATGCAGACCTCGGACTGGATAAGGAAGATATGGTCGTCGTGGATTGTGATGTATTCGAACTGATGGCCTACTACGGCAACCAGGGAATAGATGATTATAGGCAGGAAGTAATGAAAAATCCGAATGTCGGGAATGTGGCGGGAGGCGTGGACTTGTCGAATTACCTTCGGGGACATAAGACGGAAGAAGCCGTTTTCAGTTGGATGGGTGAAAACGGACAGGTCGATTCGCTGAAAATGGTCGGTGTTGTGGGGGACGGCAATTTTATGAAGACATTGGGAGTGACCTTGCTGAAAGGCGAATCTTTCGGTGCCGACAAGAATGCCTATATGGATGGCACTTATCAGAAGGAGTCGCCGGTAGTCATTAATGAAACCGCCTGGAAGATGATGCAGGTGAAAGACCCGGTAGGCATGGTCGTTCAGAATAAAGGATGGTTCGGGGAGACTGCGCGGATTGTCGGTGTGGTGAAGGATTTTCATTTTCAGTCGTTGCGTGAGGAGGTCAAACCGGCTTACATCTATTATTCCCGTCAATTATTGAATACAATGTATATAAAGATATCACCCGAGAATAAGGCGGGGACATTGAAGTTCCTGAAAGAGAAATATGAAGAGATGCGCCCGGACAATGTATTTTCCTACCGTTTCTTTTCCGATGCGTTGAACCTGAATTATGCCCATGAACAGCAGTTGAGCCGGATGTTTCTGATCTTTACGGTCCTGGCAATCGTTGTCGCCATGATGGGCGTACTGGGACTGGTTGCCCTGGCAACCGCACAGCGGACGAAGGAAATAGGTATCCGGAAAGTGAACGGTGCGCATTCCGACCGCATTGTCCGTATGTTTTGCCGGGAATATATGATTTGGGTGGGAATCGCCTTTGTGGTAGCCTGTCCGGTCGGTTATCTTCTGATGGTTCGCTGGCTGAGTAATTTTGCCTATCAGACTCCTATCAGTTGGTGGCTGTTTCCGCTGGCGGGACTGATTATCCTGCTGATAACCTTCCTGACAGTTGTAGCACAGACCTGGCGGGCAGCTTCTCGGAATCCGGTGGAGTCGTTGAGATATGAATAAATGAATAAGAATAATAAAATAAGCATCATGATAAAAGCAGTAAATTTAACGAAAGTATTTCGTACGGAGAGTGTTGAGACTACAGCCTTGAACGGTATTAATCTGGAAATAAACCAGGGAGAGTTCGTTGCAGTAATGGGGCCTTCGGGTTGTGGTAAATCGACATTACTGAACCTGTTGGGGTTGCTGGATAATCCGACATCCGGCGAGTTGTGGTTTCTGGAAGAAGAAGTTTCACGTTATACGGAGAATAACCGGACAGACTTGCGGAACGGTAATCTGGGATTTGTCTTTCAGAGTTTTAACCTGATAGACGAACTGACGGTCTTTGAGAATGTGGAATTGCCTCTTTTATATGCCGGAGTCCCGGTAAAGGAACGGGTTGCGAGGGTAAATGCCGCACTCGACCGGATGCAGATTGCCCATCGTACGGAACATTATCCGCAGCAGCTTTCCGGCGGACAGCAACAGCGCGTGGCTATTGCCCGTGCCATTGTAACGAATCCCAAGATCATCCTGGCGGACGAACCGACCGGAAACCTGGATTCGGTGAACGGAAACGAAGTCATGAATCTGCTTCTCGAACTCAACAAGGAAGGTTCAACTGTCGTCATGGTGACACACTCGGAAGAAAATGCCCGGATGGCAGGACGTTTAATCCGCATGATGGACGGAAATATCCTGACTGAAAGCAGGAAATAGAATAACATAAGAAAACACTCATCGACTGCCTGAGGTAAACCTGTCTAACCAGACGGGCCTGTCGGCATGAATATAAATAATACGTTTTTGTATATATTGTGCTATTAATACAGGGTCGGTGAGTGGGTTCTGTGCATCCATAAAAAGAATACTGTCAAATAAATCGAAGTGTTGATTTAGATTAAGATAGCATTGGTTAAAGTTCCATTCAATAGATTGTATAGGTAAATCATGTCCCTTTTTCTTTACCCGTATGCTGACATTGGTAATACTTTGCTCAACTGTATTTAATCCGAAAAATATGCCATGAATGATATATTGTTTTGATTTGAAGTGCATCACCTCATTCAGGCCAAAGTTGTCGGCAAAAGGTGTTTCTAATGCAAAATCTGTATGTTGCTCTATGCTGTGTTGACGCAACTCTTCATATTCTTCTTTTTGGTAATCATTAACCAGTTCATCGAACATTTCATTAAACATGTCATGTGTATAAGCCGGATAAAACTCTTTACGCTGTTTTTTATTTAAGCTCGATAAATAGGAGATGATTTCCATTTTTCGTTTATCCGGATCGTAGATTGGGAGGCCATTTGTATGTAGTTTCCCAAATGTACTTTTACCGGCGCCATTGGGACCCATAATAATATAAAAGATGGGAGGCATAGAGCATTTATTTCTTGATCAGGTTAAATAATTCACCTTCTCCCTGCGGGCGTGATGTTTTTATCTTCCTGAATTTGACTTCATGAGCATAGAGATTGTGTTCCGGATTAATAAGTTCAACGATGTCTTCACTTCCATCTGCATTGGCACGAATAAAACGATTGCTTTTTCTTACTCTTTTCTTATCTTTATATAAATATGGAATTTCTTGTTGCCAGCATTTTTGGATTTCGCTTTTACTTATTTCCATATGGAGTGGACGTGGCTGCAGGTTTTGCATCCGACTGATAAAAGATTTAGAAAATTCGTTGTTCGTTAATTTCCCCATATTGCTAATGTGCTACATTCTATCGCAAATATACGTATAAAATAAATAGGGAAAAGATTACATTCGCATTTTTTAGGGAAACTTCCTGATCTATGCAAATCTCTTGTTTGTGCTTCACTGAAAATATTGTACCTTTGCTCCCTCGAAAAATAAACGGTATATGGACAAGATCCGATTAAAAGATAAAGAATTTGAACTGCTTATCCCGGAGAAGGAGATCAAGGATGCCATTGCGAAGATGGCTAAACAGATTAAGGCAGATGTAGGAGATACTAACCCTCTGTTCGTAGGCATATTGAACGGGGCGTTCATGTTTACCGCAGAACTGATGCGGCAGATGGACACCTACTACGAAATTACGTTTGCCCGCTATTCTTCTTATCGTGGCCTCAATACCACCGGAGTTGTTCGTGAGATTATGCCGGTGCAGGCCGATGTGAAAGGACGTACCCTGATCCTGCTGGAAGACATTATCGATACCGGTTACACCATGCAGTTTGTTATGGATAAGCTGAGAAATGACGGTGCGGCGGATGTCAAGCTGGCAACCATGCTCTTCAAACCCGATTCCCTGAAATGCGATCTGAAGCCTGACTATGTCGGTTTGCAGATACCAAGCGACTTTATTGTCGGTTACGGGCTGGATTATGATGAAATGGGGCGTGCCTACCGGGATATTTACAAGGTGACAGTTAATAGTTGACAGATGACAGCTTACAGGTGAGTTTGATAACTGAAAAATACATTTATAAATAAGGAACAATATTATGTTGAACGTTGTTATTTTTGGAGCTCCGGGTTCAGGAAAAGGAACACAGAGTGAGTTGATCATTAAAGAGTATGGTTTGGATCACATTTCAACTGGTGATGTATTGCGTGCTGAAATGAAAGGTGAAACCGAACTTGGTAAGATCGCTAAGGATTATATTGAAAAAGGTCAGCTTGTACCGGATGAACTGATCGTTGATATGCTTGCCAAAGTATTGGACAGCAAAGCCAGTTCAAAAGGTGTTATCTTCGATGGTTTCCCCCGTACTATCCCGCAGGCAAAAGCATTGAAAGAAATGCTGAACAAACGCGGTACGGATGTTTCAGTGATGCTGAACCTGCAGGTTGAAGAAGAAGAACTGATTTCTCGTCTGCTGGAACGCGGCAAAGTATCGGGACGTTCGGACGATAACCTCGAAACAATCAAATCGAGACTGGATGTTTATCACAAACAGACAGCACCTTTGGCAGATTACTATGTGGGAGAAGGCAAACACGTCGGTATCCACGGAATGGGTACAGTCGAAGAAATCTTCGATCGTATCAAAGAAGCGATCAATAATTTGTAAATTAAACAATGTGCCGATATGTCAATAAGGGTTTCTTCATTGGCACATTGGCATATTATCACATTAAATAATTATTTTTTATGGCTGAATCAAACTTTGTAGATTACGTAAAGATCTATTGCCGCTCAGGAAAGGGCGGAAGAGGGTCTTCTCACTTTCGTCGTGAGAAATATATTCCGAAAGGAGGCCCGACGGAGGCGACGGGGGGCGAGGAGGCCATGTGTATCTTCGTGGCAACCGGAATTACTGGACCCTCCTGCATCTGAAGTTCGAACGTCATATCATGGCAACGAACGGCGAAGGCGGCAGTGCCAAGCGCAGTTTCGGAAAAGACGGTGAAGATCGGGTGATCGAAGTGCCGTGCGGAACTGTAGTATATGATGCCGAAACCGGCGAATATATCTGCGACGTGACCGAAGACGGACAGGAAGTTATGCTGCTGAAAGGTGGTCGTGGCGGACAAGGCAACTGGCATTTCAAGACATCTACCAACCAGGCTCCCCGTTATGCTCAACCGGGCGAACCGGCTCAGGAACGCAAAGTCATCCTGCAATTGAAGTTGCTGGCTGATGTGGGGTTGGTAGGTTTTCCGAATGCCGGAAAGTCGACTTTGCTTTCTGTCGTATCGGCGGCTAAGCCGAAGATTGCGAACTATCCGTTCACGACACTGGAGCCGAACTTGGGTATCGTAAGTTATCGTGACCATCGTTCATTCGTGATGGCCGATATTCCCGGTATTATTGAAGGAGCCAGTGAAGGGAAAGGTCTCGGACTCCGTTTCCTTCGCCATATCGAACGAAACTCGCTGCTTCTGTTTATGATTCCGGCGGATACCGACGATATTAAAAAGGAATACGAGATCCTTCATAACGAACTGGTAAAATACAATCCCGAATTGTTGGGTAAAAGCCGTGTGCTGGCAATCACCAAGAGTGATATGCTGGATGACGAGCTGATCGAAGCCCTGTCGGAGGATTTACCCGAAGGCATTCCGCATGTGTTTATCTCTTCCATTACCCAGCAGGGTATTACGGAGTTGAAAGACCTGTTGTGGAAGGAACTGAATAAGGAAACCTTCCACGAAGTCGAGAACATCGTCCACCAGAACATCGATGTCAGTTCGATACCGCTGGATGATGATGACGATGATTTCGTCTTTCCTGTCGACGATGACGATCCGGATGAAGAGTATGAAGAATACGAGTGGGACGACGAAGATGAAGAAACTGAAAAGTAATACAGTAGAAATGTTGCAATTCTCCGGATTAAGCGGAGAATGCAACATTTCTCATTTTATAACGACTCGTCACGGAGGAGTGAGCCAGGGTAATTATGCGACGATGAATCCGGGAGAGTTCAGCGGTGACGATCCGGCTTCCGTCCGGATGAACCGTCAGCTTCTTTCGGATGCAATGGGAATTTCTCCCGAAAGGATTTTTGCGCCTTGTCAGGTGCATGAAGCGGAAATAAGTTGTATTGATGCCCAACAGCAGGAGATGTACGGAAAAGATGCACTGGTGACGAATATACCGGGAATCTGCATCGCTGTCTCTACGGCAGACTGTGTCCCGGTTCTGGTCTATGCGCCGGATAAGAAAGTGGTGGCGGCTATCCATGCCGGATGGCGGGGAACGGTAAAGCAGATCGTTGCTAAAACCATCCGTTGTATGGCGGACCGTTATTCCTGTGATCCTGCCCTGATGATGGCGGGTATCGCCCCGTCGATCAGTAAGGAGGCTTTCGAGGTGGGCGAGGAGGTGGTCGATGCTTTCAGGGAGACTCGTGTGGATATGAATCGTATCATGGAACGAAACGCTCAGACCGGTAAAGCCCATATCGACCTCTGGGAGGCAAACCGTATCCAGTTGCTGCAATCCGGATTATTGCCGGAGCGTATTGAAGTTTCCGGAATCTGCACCTATCAGCATCATGAAGATTTTTTCTCCGCCCGCCGGGTGGGAATAAAAAGCGGACGTATCCTGTCCGGTATAATGATTAAAGAGTAATACTATATGATACATGTTTCTATCTCGGAAGAAATAGCGAAGGCTTGCCCGGACCTGCATGTCGCCGTTGTGGAATGCGACGTGGTAAACACCGTTTCGGACGAACAATTGTGGAATGAAATAACAGAAGTGGAAACCCATATCCGCACAACCTGCAAACTGGAAGATATAAACAAATTTCCTCCTATCCAGGCAACCAGGCAGGCTTATAAGCGTCTGGGTAAAGATCCGAACCGTTACCGTCCTTCGGCGGAAGCGCTTCGCCGGCGTATCCTCCGCGAATTACCCTTATATAAAATAGATACATTGGTCGATATAATCAATCTCCTGTCTATTCAGAGCGGTTATTCTATCGGCGGGTTCGATGCCGGTAAGATTGACGGGAACCTGGTGCTGGGTGTCGGTCGGGAAGGCGAGATTTATCATGGAATAGGCCGTGGCGAACTGAATATAGCCGGCCTCCCGGTCTATCGCGATAATCAGGGAGGCGTTGGTACTCCGACCAGCGATGAAGAACGAACCAAGATCGACATGAATACGGGAAAGCTGTTAATGATTATAAACGGATACTCCGGAAAAGAAGGTCTGCAAGAGGCGTTGACCTATGGGGTGTCCCTATTAACCCGATATGTATCAACAACTAATTTGGAAATGGAGTTGATTACGCCTGAAAGTAGAGTGAAAATTATGTTATAAACGCGTTAATTATGTTTAGAAACCTCAAAAACACCCGTTTTTATGCTAAAAAACATCTATTTCCTTTTGTTTTAATCGATTAATCTATAAATTTGCCCCCGTTAACGAATTAACAAAACGAAAAAGAAAATGATCGAATTGATTGGTACAAACGCCGGCCTTGTTTGGACAGTTTTAAACGAAGGCGGAAAAATGAGTGTTAAGGCAGTAAAGAAAGCAACTAGGATCAAAGCAGAAAAAGATATGTATGCTGCATTTGGTTGGTTAGCAAAAGAAGGAAAGTTGTCTTTCGAAGAGATTGAAGGTGAATTATTTGTTGCGTTGATCTAATCGCGTAACCGATACTTGGTTAGGAGGGCTGTTCGGATATTATTTGGACGGCCTTTTGTGTGTTTGGATGTTTTCTGTTTAAAAAAACAGACCGCCTTGTTGTTTAATTCAATTCTAAATTTTACTTTTGTCTAGAATTTGGTGTGAAATGACCGAAGATCAAAAGAGATTGTTGGCTGTATTTGAGGTTAGAGTTCGTGATTTAATGGAATTATGTAATAAGCAAAACCATAAGATCGACGAGCTCACAACTGTTTTGAACCATAAGGAAGCAGAACTGAAGCAGGCAATAAAAACGATTGAAGAGTTGAATACCAAATGCGATAAACTACTGACAGCAAGAGTCGTTTCCGTAAATGAAGGGGAAATGAAAAGTGCAAGGATGCGTTTATCGAAGTTAGTGCGGGAAGTAGACAAGTGCATTGCACTATTAAACGAATAGAAGCGATGGACGATAAATTTCTTATACATTTAGATATAGCCGAAAAGAGTTACGGTCTTTGGATTGATCGGAAAGACGAGCAATTGGCGCGGGATGCCGCCAAGCAGATACGTAATAAGATCAATCAGTATCGGCAAAATTTTGCTCAGTCCGATGTGGATGTAAAAGATTTGTTAGCCATGGTTGCTTTTCAATTGTCTATGACTAATTTGCAATTGGAAGATAAAAACGATACAAGTCCTATTACAGATAAGATACAGGAACTCACGGGTGAGTTGGAACAGTATTTGAAGGATAAGTAATTATAATATAATTGTAAGAAGAGTTTCCGCACTGCTCTGCACGGTTGCCGTGTATTGTAGTGCTTTTTTTGTTTTATATATATATGAATTTAAATTATAAGTAAAATGACAGTGTATATAATCATATCATCAATTGTAGCTCTCCTGATAGGAGGGTTGTTGACGTGGTTGAGCATGCGTTTTCTTCTGAAGTCGAGGTACGATTCCGTACTGAGGGAAGCCGAGAAGGAAGCGGAAGTGATCAAGAAAAACAAATTGCTGGAAGTAAAGGAAAAATTCCTTCATCTGAAAGCGGATCTGGAAAAACAAGTATCGGCAAGGAACGCAAAGATCCAGTCGGCCGAAGGTAAGTTGAAACAACGTGAACTGACACTCAACCAGCGTCAGGAAGATTTGCAGCGTAAAAACTGCGAGATTGATGCGGTGAAAGAAAATCTGGCTACTCAATTGGAATTGGTGGATAGAAGAAAACAGGATTTGGAAAAACTTCATCAACGGGAGATCGAGCAGCTGGAAGCCCTTTCCGGACTTTCTGCCGATGAGGCGAAAGAACGCCTGATCGAATCGTTGAAAGACGAAGCCAAATCGGAAGCAACTTCTTATATCAATGAAATCATGGAAGAAGCGAAGATGACGGCTAATAAAGAAGCAAAGAAGATCGTTATCCAGTCTATCCAACGTGTAGCGACTGAAACTGCTATCGAAAACTCCATTACCGTATTCCATATCGAATCGGATGAGATCAAAGGACGTATCATTGGACGTGAAGGCCGTAACATCCGTGCCCTGGAAGCAGCTACCGGTATTGAGATCGTTGTCGACGATACCCCCGAAGCGATCGTTCTTTCCGGCTTTGACCCGGTTCGCCGTGAGATTGCCCGTCTGGCATTGCACCAGTTGGTACAGGACGGACGTATCCATCCGGCCCGTATCGAAGAGGTGGTGACGAAAGTTAAAAAACAGGTGGAAGACGAAGTGGTTGAAACCGGTAAACGTACGGTGATCGACCTGGGTGTTCATGGACTGCATCCTGAACTGATCCGTATGATCGGTAAGATGAAATACCGTTCTTCTTATGGTCAGAACCTGTTGCAGCATGCCCGTGAAACGGCTAACCTTTGTGCCGTGATGGCTTCTGAATTAGGATTGAACCCGAAGAAAGCGAAACGTGCAGGTTTGTTACATGATATTGGTAAGGTGCCTGATGATGAACCGGAATTGCCGCACGCAATCCTGGGTATGAAGCTTTGCGAAAAATATAAGGAAAAACCGGATATTTGCAATGCAGTAGGTGCCCACCACGATGAGGTTGAGATGCAGACATTGCTGGCACCGATTGTTCAGGTTTGTGACGCTATCTCCGGAGCTCGTCCGGGTGCCCGTCGTGAAATCGTTGAGGCTTATATCAAACGTTTGAACGATCTGGAACAATTGGCTCTTTCTTATCCGGGTGTTGTGAAGACTTATGCTATCCAGGCAGGCCGCGAGCTTCGCGTTATTGTTGGGGCAGATAAGATCGACGACAAGGATACGGAAAACCTGTCAAACGAAATCGCAAAGAAGATACAGGACGAAATGACTTATCCGGGGCAGGTAAAGATTACGGTTATCCGCGAAACCCGTGCTGTAAGTTATGCGAAATAAAGTCCTTTAGGATATATTTGAAACTAAAATTTAAGGTGGCCGGTCTGAAGAGATCGGCCATTTTTTGTTGGCTGAAACTGTTAATTATTAGACTGTCGGGAATATATATCAGGGTGATGTGAATAGTCTATTTTGCACAATAACAAGTTGTTATCTGTCTTTTCGCGTTGTGTTTTATCAGTTAAATTAATATATTTGCCGTGAGAGGTACGAAAATCACTATATTCTATATCTAATTACTCATTTAAATCTTTTACCACAATGACACTAAAAAAGTTTGTTTTGATTCCCGTGATTATTGGTGTTTTAGCATGCCTGATACAGGCATTGGACCAGTTGTTGTACACCTCCGTGCCTCCCGAAGGAAATGTCGGTTTTAGTTGGATCTCTTTTCAGTCGTGGGCGGTTTACTTCCTGGCCGGTTGTACGGTGAGGGGAGGGATAAAAGCCTTTATTGCTTATGCGATCGGTATTGCTGCCTCCATTGTTATTATGGTTCTAGGCGGTGCGATGACGCCTGCTCTGGGATTCTTTGCCGTACCTGTGGCGGTAGGAGTGATTGCTTTCTGTGCTATTTTCTGTGAGCGGAGCGAATGGCTGTCCTTAGTACCGGCGTTGTTTATTGGTGCAGGTGCTTTCTTCGCCTTTATGAATTATGTGCCGAATGCCACTTTTGCTACGGCAGCTCTGACGGAGATGATTTATTGTACGATCGGTCTCTTATTCGGTTATATCACTATCTGCCTGCGTAGTGCTTATGAAAAGAAAGTAAGCGAAGACGCAGAGTAGCATTTTTCTTCACCTGCTACCCAAATCGTCATACAGCGTTTGTAACAGTACTTTGCCTTTATTCAGGCGGGTTTCGCTGTTTGTTACCGGGGTTTCGAGCAAGGGTTTGTTGCTTTCGTTGTCGTATATTGAAACGCCTGTGCTGTCGATGAAACCGAATCCGTTGGGGAAGGTGTAGAAGGCGTATTTTGGGGAGCCGGGATCGAGTATGTCGCGGCTGAATATGAAGGAGTCGTGCGGCAGGTTCAGCTGGTACAATAGGGTGGCAGCCAGATCTGTCTGGTTGGCATAGGTGTCGATCACCATCGGCTCTTTAACGGCTCCGCCCAACCAGATCATCGGGATGTGGAAACGGCGGGGTTCGTAATCCGTCAGTGTTGAAGGGTAACGGAAACCGTGGTCGGATACCAGCACGATCAGCGTGTTCTTCCAGGTCGGCAATTCCTTTAGCTTATCTACAAAGCTACCGATGCAACTGTCGGTAAATGCAACGGAATTGAGATACGGGTCATCCAGATGGTGGAAAGGCACTTCGAACGGTTCATGGCTGCTCAATGTCAGGAATGTACTGAGCCACGGTGTTTTTTCGTCCCGGCTTTTGATCGATTCGTATAGATGGGTGAAAGTAATATCATCGTTTGCTCCCCATTTACTGAGGCGGCTGGAGAGTGGAAAGTCACGGTCGGCAGTGATTTGGCTGTATCCCGAACTGAAGAAGTAACTTTGCATATTCGTAAAGTTGATATCTCCCCCGTAAAGCATATCGGCTACATATCCCTGTTCTCCCAGGCTTTTGGCGATAGAAGGAAGTGTCTGGCTTTTGGCGGGATACTTCATGATAGAAGTCGTAGGTTGTGCCAGGTAACCGTTCAGTACGGCAACAATCCCCCTGTCGGTACGGAAGGAGTTGGCATACATATTGGTGAAGGTGATCCCCTCTTTGCTTAGCCTGTTCAGATTCGGGGTGATCCCCGCTTCTCCTCCCACGGCTTCGATGGCGTTTGCCGTAAAACTTTCCATCAAGATGATCAGTATGTTTGGACGGTCGGTTGTCAGCAGATTGACCTTTTCCGTGTTATTTGTCAGGCTGTCATCCGGAAGGGTCAGTGCGGCATAACGCTCCTTTCTCTCTTCTTCCGGGAAGAAATTGAACTGGGCGGCAAAATCCTGTTGTTTGCTGAGAGAAGCGAGCAGGCTGAATGCCGGATTGATCGCTGAGTGGTTCAGAAACTGGTTTTTGCTGAAATAGACCATGCCGACATTGGCGGTTGAAGTAGTCACGCCTCCCCGGATCGGAATGAAAAGGATGCCGGCGAGCAGCAGGACTATGATGGTCCCTCCCAATCTGTTACGGGCCGGAGTCACGGGAAATAAAGGTACGATAAACCGTTTAAACAACCAGAATATCCCGTAAGCATAGATCCCGAAAAGAGCGAACTGAAGCAGGAATGTACCGACCGGCACGCTGGCCATGGCATCGGCGGGTGATTGCAGGTAAAAGAACAGGGTAGCGTCCAGCCGGAACCCCCAATAACCATACAGGGCAACGTCTACCGCAAAGATGGCTGCAACCACGATTCCCATAATCAGAAAATAACTTTTCAGGAACTTCTGATAGAACCTCCCCGGCAACCAGATGGAAATCAATACAGAGAGAAGCGGAATAACTGTCAGATACCCTGAAACCGTACAATCCAGCAATAGACCATGAGTAATTACCTTAAGGTAATCGGTTAGCGAACACCCGTTCGCTAAGGCATGGTGATATAACATGAAGACCGGCTTTTGAATGGCGAGGACCGGAAGCCAACCAATAAATACTGTCAGAAGAAATAACAACCGCTTTTTCATCTCTATATAATATATGTAATACACACACCCTGCCCCCTCTCCAGAGGAGAAAAGTTACTATTTATATAACTTTTCTCGTAATTCGGCTACTGTCGGATCGGTGATGTAATCATCGTAATCCATCATCTTGTCGATGATGCCGTTAGGTGTCAGTTCGATAATACGGTTTGCCACCGTCTGGATGAACTCGTGGTCATGACTGGAGAAAAGGACGTTTCCTCTGAATGACTGCAACGTATTATTGAATGCCTGGATAGATTCCAGATCTAGGTGGTTGGTCGGTGTATCCAGGATCAGGCAGTTTGCATCCGTCAACATCATCCGGGAAATCATGCAACGCATCTTTTCACCTCCGGACAATACGCTAACCTTTTTCAGCAATTCTTCACCCGAGAACAGCATACGGCCGAGGAAACCTTTCAGGAATACTTCGTTAGTATCTCCGGCGAACTGGCTCAGCCAGTCGATCAGGTTATAATCGGAATCGAAATATTTGGCATTATCCAACGGCAGATAGGTCGTTGTGATCGTCTGGCCCCATTGGAAAGTACCGGCTTCCGGCTTTTCTTCTCCGTTGATAATCTGGAAGAGGGCAGTCATGGCACGCGGGTCGCGGCTGATGAATACAATCTTGTCGTCCTTTTCTACGTTGAAGTTCAGATCTTTGAACAAAACCTTACCTTCGATGCTTTTCGTCAGTCCTTTCACTTCGAGAATCTGGTTGCCCGGTTCGCGGTTCGGGGTAAAGATAATACCCGGGTAACGGCGTGAAGACGGTTTGATCTCTTCGATATTCAGCTTTTCGATCATCTTCTTACGGCTGGTAGTCTGTTTGGACTTCGCCACGTTGGCACTGAAACGGCGGATAAACTCTTCCAGTTCCTTTTTCTTTTCTTCCGCTTTCTTGTTCTGGTTCTGCTGCTGACGGAGTGCCAACTGGCTTGATTCGTACCAGAAGCTATAATTACCGGCAAACATTTGCAGTTTACCGAAGTCGATATCTACGGTGTGTGTACAGACAGAGTCGAGGAAGTGACGGTCGTGGCTCACTACCAGGATCGTGTGGTCGGAGTTGGACAGGTAATTTTCCAGCCAGCTCACCGTTTCCAGGTCGAGGTCGTTGGTCGGCTCATCCAGTAGCAGGTTGTCCGGCTGTCCGAAAAGAGCGCGGGCAAGTAATATACGCACCTTCTGCTTACCGCTCAGGTCTTTCATCATGCTGTAATGGTACTCTTCGGCGATACCCAGGCCGCTCAACAGGTTGGCTGCATCGCTTTCGGCGTTCCATCCTTCCATCTCGGCGAACTTCTCTTCGAGTTCCGAAACGCGGATACCGTCGGCATCGCTGAAGTCAGGCTTTTCGTAAAGCGCATTCTTTTCGCTCATGACTTCCCACAAGGTGGTATGTCCCATCAGGACCGTGTCCATAACCGTATGTTCGTCAAAAGCAAAGTGGTCCTGGCTTAATACCGAAAGACGTTCTCCCGGGCCTAAAGTTACCGAACCGCGTGTCGGGTCGAGCTGTTTGCTGATCACGCGGAGAAATGTTGATTTTCCGGCACCGTTGGCACCGATAATACCGTAGCAGTTACCCGGCGTAAACTTCATGTTTACATCCTGAAAGAGGATACGTTTGCCGAACTGTACGTCCAGATTGTTTACTGTTATCATATATTGAATACCTATTAATTTTTCGAATGAGTGCGCAAAGATACTAAAATCTATTGACTTTTTGGAACTTCCCGCAGCGTATAACTTGTTGTACATTTGTTTTTTTCTATAATGATATAAGAAATATGACACAAAACATTTTCGTTTACATGGACTTTCAGGTCGCCTGGAAACGGGAGGCGGGAAAGGATAGTACGGCTGATCTTTACCGCGTGGTTCGCAACCGGCTGTACCGTTTTTGGAAAGGCGCTTCGCTGCAATGGACAGATATAACCGCCGCCATGGTAGATGATTTTGGCAGTTCGCTACGCGCCGAAGGGCTGGCGGTGAATACGGTGAACAGTTACCTGAGCAGTTTCCGGGCACTTTGCCATACCGCTTTGCGGGAAGGATTGCCTGGACCGGCCAGCGACCCTTTTGCCGGGTTGCATCTCAAACGGGAGGAAACGGCCAAACGTGCCTTGAAGATCGCGGAAGTCAATAAAGTGATGCAGGCGGACTATCCGGGGGAACCCTCGCTGCGTGAAGCGCTAGACCTGTTTATTTTCTCTTATCTCGCCTGCGGAATCCCCTTTGTGGACCTCGCCTACCTGACAAAGAAAAACATCGTGGGCGGCGAGATCGTCTATTACCGGCATAAGACCGGGGCACTGATACGGGTGGGGATTACGCCTGCCATGCGGTTACTCTTGAGAAAGTACGGGCAGAAAGGTTCCCCTTACCTTTTCCCGGTCCTCTCGGCGGGCAAGGACGGACACGAAGCCTATAAAACTGCGCTTCGTAAATACAACAGCCTGCTCGTGATTATCGGCGCCCGCCTGCATCTGTCGGTGAAGCTGACTTCCTATGTGGCACGCCATTCGTGGGCTACCGAGGCGCTCCGTCAGAATATCCCGGTGGCAGTAATCAGCCAGGCCATGGGACATACTTCGGAGAAGACAACCCGTATCTACCTGGCCCAACTGGACCAGTCGGTACTGAACAAGGCGAATGCGAAGATTACGAAGAAAGCGGCCGATATGTTTCTGGAAAGGGCCTGAACCCTTATTTCGTAAATAAGGTCTATAGGATAAAGAAAGATAAACGATGGAAAAGAGACTCTTTTATATACTGATACTCATGTGTTTGCATATGGTATCCATTCCTCTTCACGGACAATATGTGTCATTGAAAAGTAACCTTCTCTATTTGGGAACGAGCACCTCGAATATGGGATTCGAGTTCCGCCTGGGCAGGAAAATGAGTCTTGACCTTTGGGGCGCTTACAATGCCTGGGAGTTCAAAAACGATATGTCGCTCAAACATTACCTCGTACAACCCGAACTGCGCTACTGGCCCTGCCAGACGTATGAGGGCCACTTCTTCGGCCTTCACGGCCACTACGGCCATTTCAATATCGGAAATATCCCGTTTATCCCGGGAATGGAAGAGAAAAACTACCGGGGCTACCATTGGGTGATCGGCCGCCATTGGGGGGAAGCGTTTGTCGGTGCCGGCTACGCCTATATGCAATATGAAAAATACGTCTGCTACGACTGTACGGAAGTGCTCGGAATATTCCGCCGTCATTATTTCGGCCCGACGCGTGCGGACGTCTCCCTGATCTTTTTTATCCACTAATCCGCCCGGCATATGAAACATTTCCTATACATATTATATATAGCCTTTTCCGCCGCCCTTCCGGCCCGTACCCTCGCAGAGGGTGGGGAAGGAGTACCGCCCTGTGTGAAGATAGCCGGCGAACCCACTGCCGCGATCTACAACCGCTATAACAAGGAAATCCGTTTCCTGATCCCCGAAGATGAATCCGGTATTTCGCAGTTTCGTCAGGTGCTGGTCGCCAGCTACGCCTCGCCCGAAGGCTCCTACCAGCATAACGAGACATTGTCGCGCCAGCGTGCCGAAGAGTTCCGCACCTACATCAGCCGCCGTTACCTGTCGGAAGGCTGCCCGGTGATCTGTGGCAGCGTGGCGGAAGACTGGAGGAACTGCGCCGCATGGTCTCTGTTTCCGGCAAACCCTATGCGGAAGCAGTCTGTTTCATCATCGACAACTACGGCATCTTCGAAGGCTGCGAAACCTACCTGATGCAACTGGAAGACGGCCGCGTCTACGGCGAACTACTGCGCGACATCTTCCCCTACCTGCGCCGCGTGGAACTGCGCCTCAGTTAAGAATCGGCTCCGGTTAGCGACGCCGAAGCCGCCCGCCTCTTATATTCGCATCCCGCCCGGCTCACCCTGTCGGAGATGTACCGCGTAGCTCGTTACTACCCGCCGGCCATTACCTCGACCGTGAAGACGTAAAAACCTACCCCGCACCGCCATCAACCGCCAGGTTATGTTAGAGTTGATTATCAGCGACGAAAGTGTCTCTCTCCCCTCTCGAGAGACTAGTTTTTACACAGTCTCTCAAGAGGGGAGCCAGTAACAATCAGTCTATAATTGGATAGTTCTATTTTGATAATAACAGAAACAACCTAATAATTATGAATAAAACAGACTTAATAAAATCAATGGCATCCCGGGTCGGATGTACCGAGGTGGTTGCGCGGCAGATGGTGGAGGTTCTGATGGAGGAGGGACTGAGTGACGGGAACGATATTGTTCTGCAAGGCTTCGGCACTTTCCGTCCCTGGAAACAGAGTTTTCGTGCAGGCCGTAATCCCCGTACCGGAGAGAGTTGTCCGATCGCTCCCCGTACCAGCGTCAGGTTTAAGGTTGGTAAGAATTTGTTGAGAGCAATGAATAAACGTTAACACGGATCGCGTTCGTTCCGTTATTTATGGCGGGGACTTTTCACTATCAACAGGATAGCATGAAAAATCCCCGCTTTTGTTATGGAAAGAAATTTACTTATCCTATGTGCTTATTGAAAATAATTATCTACTTTTGTGCTCTAAAACATTAAAATAAACCGAACAAAGATGGCTGCAACAAAACGTATCAAGCGTGCATTGGTCTCTGTATACCATAAAGAGGGACTGGATGAAATATTAAAGAAACTTCATAGCGAAGGTGTAACCTTCGTGTCAACAGGTGGAACTCAGACATTTATCGAATCATTAAATATCCCTTGCGATGCAGTGGAAGACCTGACCGGTTATCCTTCTATCCTGGGAGGACGTGTTAAGACTCTTCACCCGAAAGTTTTTGGAGGTATTCTCAACCGCAGAGATAACGAAGGCGATAAAGCGCAGATTGCAGAATACGAAATTCCTGAAATCGACCTGGTGATTGTAGACCTCTATCCGTTTGAAGAAACAGTAGCTTCAGGCGCAGAAGAACAGGCAATTATCGAAAAGATAGATATAGGCGGTATCTCATTGATCCGTGCCGCTGCAAAAAACTTTAAAGATGTAGTGATCGTAGCATCCAAAGCACAGTATCAGCCGTTGATGCAGGTGTTGAATGAAAAGGGTGCAGAAACTTCCCTGGAAGACCGTAAATGGTTCGCCAAAGAAGCATTTGCTGTTTCATCCGGCTATGACTCTGCTATTTTCAATTATTTCGATGGAGGCGAGGGTTCGCATTTCCGTGCTGCCGTAGACCAGCCGATGCACCTGCGTTATGGTGAAAATCCTCACCAGGCTGCTAAATACTATGGCAAGTTCAACGATATGTTCGACCAGATCCATGGTAAAGAGATCTCCTACAACAACCTGTTGGATATCGATGCTGCCGTTAGCCTGATCGACGAGTTCGACGAACTGACATTCGCTATCCTGAAACATAATAATGCCTGCGGTATCGCATCCCGTCCGACTG
The DNA here is from genome assembly GCF_000364265.2 of Parabacteroides sp. ASF519. Taxonomy (NCBI): domain Bacteria; kingdom Pseudomonadati; phylum Bacteroidota; class Bacteroidia; order Bacteroidales; family Tannerellaceae; genus Parabacteroides; species Parabacteroides sp. ASF519. The sequence continues at coordinate 2,665,379 of NZ_AQFV02000006.1, forward strand.
TGCTTGAAGCATGGAAAGAGGCACTGGCCGGAGACCCGGTTTCTGCATTCGGCGGTATCCTGATTACCAACAGCGCAATCGATAAAGAAGTAGCCGAAGAGATCAACAAGATTTTCTTCGAAGTAATCATCGCCCCGGAATATACAAAAGACGCTTTGGAAGTGTTGATGCAGAAGAAAAACCGCATCATCCTGGTCCGCAAGGATGCAAAGACTTGTCCGATGCAATTCCGTTCACTGTTAAATGGTGCATTGATGCAGGAAAAAGACCTGAGTATCCAGACTGCCGCAGATCTGGAACCGATGACTGACAAACAACCTTCCGCACAGGAAACAGAGGACCTGTTGTTCGCTAATAAACTGGTGAAGCACAGCAAATCGAACGCTATCACTTTGGTAAAGAACAAACAACTTTGCGCAAGCGGTATCGGTCAGACATCTCGCGTGGATTCTTTGAAACAGGCCATTGAAAAGGCAAACGCTTTCGAATTCGATTTGAAAGGTGCCGTTATGGCTTCTGATGCATTTTTCCCTTTCCCTGACTGTGTTGAAATAGCTGATAAAGCAGGTATTACTGCTGTTATTCAGCCGGGTGGTTCTGTAAATGACAAGCTGTCTGTTGATTATTGCAACGAGCATGGCTTGGCTATGGTTAAGACGGGTGTCCGTCATTTCAAACATTAATAATATGCCAATAAGACAATATGCCAATGTGCCAATTATAAGCACTTTTCATTGGCACATTAGCACATTGGCAAATTAACACATTATTTTTATGGGATTATTTTCTTTCACACAAGAAATAGCGATGGACCTGGGTACTGCGAATACCATCATCATCAGTGGTGGTAAGGTCGTAGTGGATCAGCCATCGGTAGTTGCCCTCGACCGGCGTACCGACAAAGTATTGGCGGTCGGAGAAAAGGCACGCCAGATGCACGGAAAGACGCACGAGAATATTCGTACGATCCGTCCGCTCCGCGATGGCGTGATTGCCGACTTCTTTGCTGCCGAGCAAATGATACGCGGCATGATTAAAATGATAAATCCGAAACACCGCTGGTTCTCCCCTTCGCTGCGCATCGTGGTTTGTATTCCTTCGGGCAGTACTGAAGTGGAGATCCGTGCCGTACGCGACTCTGCCGAGCATGCCGGCGGACGCGACGTCTACATGATTTATGAACCTATGGCTGCTGCAATCGGTATCGGTATCGACGTAGAAGCACCCGAAGGCAATATGATCGTGGATATAGGCGGTGGTACGACCGAGATCGCTGTTATCTCGCTGGGCGGTATCGTTTCCAATAAATCGATCCGTATTGCAGGAGATGACCTGACGGCTGATATTATGGAGTATATGCGCCGCCAGCACAATGTGAAGGTGGGTGAACGTACTGCCGAACTGATCAAGATCAATGTCGGTTCGGCGCTGACGTTCCTGGATAATCCTCCTGAAGATTATATCGTACATGGTCCGAACCAGATGACGGCTCTTCCGATGGAAGTTCCCGTTTCTTATCAGGAAATCGCACATTGCCTGGAGAAATCGATCTCCAAGATGGAAGCGGCTATCCTGAGTGCACTCGAGCAGACTCCTCCCGAACTGTATGCCGATATCGTACGTAACGGTATCTACTTGGCAGGTGGCGGTGCTTTGATGCGCGGGCTTGACAAACGTCTGACGGATAAGATCAATATCCCGTTCCATATTGCAGAAGATCCGTTGCATGCGGTTGCAATAGGTACAGGCGTAGCATTAAAGAATATAGATAAATTTAATTTCCTTATTCGATAAGGGGAATAATGTGCCAGTTAATCAATATGCCAATGTGCCAATAAAAGACACATTCGTCGGTGTATTGATTAATTGGCATATTGGCACATTATCAAATTGGCACATTATTATTTATGCGTAAACTGCTGGACTTCCTGGTAAGAAAGAGGCATTGGTTCCTGTTCGTTTTGCTTGAGATTGTTTCGCTGATGCTGATTTATCGTAATAATGCATACCAGCGGAATATCATCTTCAGTTCGGCAAACGTATTGACAGGACATATTGCGTCCGTTTCCGGTTATGTAACATCGTATCTGAACCTGCATGAGATTAACAAGGAATTGCTGGAAAGGAACGGGCAACTGGAGATGGAATTGCTGGAGTTGCAGGACCGTTTGGATATGATGGTGGCGGATACGGTTGCTTTTGCCGGGTTTGCTCCTGATTCGACCGAGCAGTTTGCATATAGTTTTATTCTGGCCGGGGTGGTGAATAACAGTGTCAGCCATCTTTCGAATTATATCACTGTAAACAAAGGAAGTAAAGACGGAATAGCACCTGATATGGGAGTTGTTTCCGAAAGAGGAGTTGTAGGAATTGTTTCGACGGTGAACGATCATTTCTCTGTGATCATACCTTTGCTTAATCCGAAATCGCGGTTGAGCTGCAAAGTGTTGGGAAGTACTTATTTCGGGGCTTTGAGTTGGAAAGGGCGTGATATCCGTTTTGCCAATCTGGAAGAATTGCCGCGTCATGTGGAGTTCCAGAAGGGAGATACGATCGTGACAAGCGGTTATTCGAGCGTGTTTCCGGCAGGGCTGATTGTCGGTACGGTGGCAGATTTTGAAAAACAGCATGATGACAACTTTTTTTCACTGGAGGTGGAATTGGCTACGGACTTTCAGGCACTGAACAATGTCCGTATCATCAAGAATTATAATCAGGCAGAACAAAGAAGAGTAGAACAAGAGGCGAGAAGAAATGATTAATTTATTACGGGGATTGGTTTATTTCGTTGTACTGGTATTAATTCAGGCTTTGATCCTGAATAATATCCATTTCCTGCGGATTGCAACGCCGTTCCTGTATCTTTATTTTATTATAAAGATGCCGGTGGGTACGTCGCGCGACCTGGTCGTTCTTTTCTCTTTCCTTATCGGCCTGGTGATCGATATGTTTTCAAATACCCCCGGAATGCATGCGGCAGCCTGTACGCTGGCCGGATTTATCCGTGAACCGCTGATACGTTTTTTTATGGGGAAGGACTTGCCCGAGGGGATTTATCCTTCCTATAAGACCTTTGGCTATGGTGGCTTCTTCCGGTATGTGCTTTCATTTGTGGTGATCCAACATGTCACTTTATTCCTGATCGAATCGTTGACGCTGTTCGATCCGTTATTCCTTGCCATCCGTATCGGGGCGAGTGTGGTAACGACTACATTATTAATTTGTACAATAGAAGCATTCAATATAGAGACACAAAAGAGTGGAGACTAATACGAAGTATACACTTGAGAACAGGCGTTATGTGATAATAGGCGCTGTGGTTCTGCTGGTTCTCGTCTTTATCATCCGTTTATTCTACCTCCAGGTGGTTGAGAACGATTATAAAGCATGGGCAGACAGCAATGCGTTCTTGAAAAAGACCCTGTTGCCTTCCCGCGGAATGATTTATGACCGTAATGACAATCTACTGGTTTATAACCAGCCGGCTTACGATGTGATGCTTATCATGCGGGAAATCCAACCGTTCGATACGTTGGATTTCTGTAATATCCTGAGTATTACAAAAGAACAGTTTGAAAAACGGATCGCCGAAATAAAGAATCGGCGGTTGAATCCGGGATACTCGTCGTATGTCCCACAGGTTTTTATGAATCATCTTTCGGCACAGGAATGCGGTATCTTACAGGAAAAACTTTATAAGTTCCCCGGTTTCTATATCCAGAACCGTACGATCCGGCAATATGAATATCCTTATGCGGCGCATGTACTGGGAAATATCGGCCAGGTAAACCGGAAAGATATAGAGGCAGATGACTATTATGTGCAGGGGGATGATTCCGGACGTGCAGGTGTTGAACGTTCCTATGAAAAGCAACTGCGCGGGGAGAAGGGAGTGGAGATTCTTTTGCGAGATGTGCACGGCCGTATCAAGGGTAAGTATGATGACGGTGCGAGTGATGTAGCTCCGGTTTCCGGGAAGAACCTGAAGCTTTCGCTGGATATTAACTTACAGGCTTATGGCGAAAAGCTGATGAAGAATAAAGTGGGTAGTATCGTTATGATTGAGCCGGAAACCGGTGAGGTCCTCTGCCTGGTCACTTCCCCCAATTATGATCCGAGTTTATTGGTCGGACGCCAGCGTGGAAAGAATCACAGGATGTTGGAGGAAAATCCTCAGACACCGCTTATCGACCGTTCCATAACCGGTTTTTATCCTCCCGGTTCAACCTTTAAACCTACACAAGGGCTGATTTTTCTTCAGGAAGGGGTTATCACTCCTTCAACGATGTATACTTGTGCCCATGGATATACTTATTCGATCAAGCGGAAACCCGCCTGTCACGGGCATGCTTCTCCTTTAAGTCTTGTTCCGGCTTTGGCTACCTCGTGTAACTCCTTTTTTTGCTGGGGATTGCATGATATGCTGGATAACCGTCGCCGGTATCCCACTGTTCAGGAAGGCTTTGAGGTCTGGAAGAATCATTTGGTGTCGATGGGGTATGGCTATCCTTTGGGGATTGACCTGCCTGGTGAAAAAAGAGGATACATACCGAACAGTAAAGTGTACGATAAACTGCACAGGCGCTGGAACTCCAGCACGATCATCTCTATTGCGATAGGGCAGGGAGAAATATCCGCAACGCCGTTGCAGATATGTAACCTGGCGGCAACGATCGCCAACCGGGGTTATTTTATCACACCTCATGTGGTTAAAGAAGTACAGGATACCCCGTTGGATTCGCTTTATACACAAAAACGTTATCCGACTATCGATTCTAAATATTATGACATAGTAGCGGAAGGTATGCGCAACGCCGTATTGGGCGGAACCTGTTGGGCGGCTGCTATTCCCGGAATCGAGGTTTGCGGTAAGACAGGAACGGCAGAAAATCCTCACGGAAAAGATCACTCTGCGTTTATCGGTTTTGCTCCTTATAAGAATCCGAAAGTGGCAATTTGCGTTTATGTGCAGAATGGCGGCTTTGGTGCGGCGTTTGGGGTTCCTATCGGGAAATTAATGATGGAACTGTATCTGAAAGGTGAAATATCGCCGGAAGATAAGGCTTTGGAAGAAAAAATGATAAATTCGGTTGTTGCCGAAGATCGTGTTTATTTATTATCTGACCGTGGGTTACAGGAAAACTGAAATATGGAAGACTGTCGACTGGTTTACTATCATACTTTACTTGTTGATGATAGTGGCCGGTTGGTTTACGATTTGTGGCGCCAGCTTCGAATTTGACAGTATGGGGTTGTTCGATATAAACGGACGTCCGGGTTCGCAGCTGATGTGGGTTGGGGTGTCCATGGTGGTTATTTTTATCATACTGATGCTGGAAAGCGACTTCTTTGATGTTTTTGCTTACCTTATTTATGCGGCCGTTATTGTTTTACTGATAGCGACTATCTTTCTTGCACCGGATATAAAAGGCTCGCATTCCTGGTTGAAGCTGGGGGCTTTGCGTATACAACCTGCTGAGTTTGCCAAGTTTGCCACCGCTTTGGCTGTGGCGAAGTTTATGAACTCCTACGGATTCCAGTTGACTACCGTTAAGAATTTTGCCATCACGCTCATGCTGATTTTCCTGCCGATGATCTGCATTATCCTGCAAAAGGAGACCGGTTCGGCTTTGGTTTATTTTGCTTTTTTCCTGATGTTGTACCGGGAAGGAATGTCGGGATATATCCTGTTGGCAGGCATTTGTGCGGTGGCGTTCTTCGTTACTACCATGAAATTCTCGGATGTAGTGGTTGGGGCTACTGATATGGGAGAACTGATCGTCTCATCTATGATACTGGTTATCTCCTTTCTCCTGGTGGTCATGGTGCGGAAGGACCGGATGGCTTTGCAGGTTATGCTGGGAGGAACGGCAATCGTATATCTGGCTGCCTATATCGCTTCTTTGTTCGTGCCGGTAAACTTTGCCTGGGTCTCGATGGGATTGCTCGTGTTGGCAGTTATTTATCTGATTTATCTTTCCGTAAAGAACTGGATCTGGCATTATGCACTGATCGCCGCCTTTGCTTTGGGGTCGATGGCCTTCATGTATTCGGTGGATTATGTGTTCGACGAGATACTGGAACCCCATCAGCAGATCCGTATCAAAGTTTCGTTGGGATTGGAAGATGATCCGAGCGGTGCCGGTTACAACGTGAACCAGTCGAAGATCGCTATCGGGTCGGGAGGACTGACCGGAAAAGGTTTCCTGAACGGGACGCAAACAAAGCTGAAATATGTGCCGGAACAGGAAACAGACTTTATATTCTGTACCGTAGGAGAGGAGCACGGTTTTATCGGATCCTCTGTGGTGCTGATCTTGTTCGGGATATTTATCATCCGGCTGGTTATTCTTTCCGAGCGGCAGAATACGGCTTTTGCCCGGGTGTATGGCTATAGCGTAGCCTCCATCTTCTTCTTTCACCTGGCGATAAATGTGGGAATGGTTACCGGAATAACGCCCGTAATCGGCATTCCCTTGCCTTTCTTCAGCTATGGAGGCTCTTCTTTGCTGGGATTTACAATCTTGTTGTTTATCTTCCTGCGCCTGGATGCTTCCCGGAGAGAGCGATGATCAATTAGTCTTTTCTACCCGGAATCCGATTTCCTGTATTCCTCTCAATGTACTGTCGCGCATTCCCTGGCGGAAACTGAATGTGTACATCCCCGGGTGTTCGAATTTGTAGTTGGTCCGTATCGGAAAGCTGGACTGGAACAGGGATATGCCATGCCCGTGCCATTTTCCGAACTCGTCAGCCAGCACACATTCTATCGTATCCCGTTTCAAAGGACCGATCGGCTGCTCTTCATTGCAGAAAAGCCAGAGGTTCTGGTAAGGATACATATTATTATTACGAACCTCGAATGTCAGGTTGTAGGGAACGGAAATGTCGTCTACATGAAAAGAGAAATAATATTCCTTATCCTTCCCCCACATTGTATTATCAATGGCCTGGTACTGGTCGTACAAGGCCTGTTGATCGCAGGAGAAGCATAAGGACATGAAGAGAACGACAATGAATCCTTTAAGCTTCGGGCTTATTTTCCGGTTTGTTGCCCGGTTTAGCTTGCTGCTGAGGTCTGTCATTATTCGCTTGCTTGTCATTATTGCCTTTAGGTTTTTGTCTGTTTCTGTTATTCCGGTTATTGTTGTTACGGTTGTTGTTACCGTTATTTCCGTTATTATTAGCGTTACCGCCTTTGTTACCGTTGTTGTTGCCGGAAGGTCTGTTGCTGTTTTCGTTACCCGGCTGTCTGTCGCCCGGTTGCTGCCTGTCGTTGTTAACGGGTCTGTTACCGGCCTGTTTGTTGTTTGCGGGTCTGTTGTTGCCGCCTTCGCCACCGGCAGCAGCGTTCGTATTGTTTCCGCCGCCATTGCCGTTATTGCCTCCGTTGTTTCCTGCCGGACGTTTTTTCTTCTTTTTCTTGACTGAGTCGAAACGGGTAACGCTATCCTGGCCGAGAATGTCCTGAGCATCGCGTTTGGGCGGCTGAGGTTTGGTGTCGGCTTCCAGTGTGACCGGTTTGCTTCCTTTCTTATTCATATTGATCACATCGAATGCACGTTCGGCTGATATTGTTATCAGGTTCGCGGCAAATGATTTGTCGGTAGAATAAGTTATTTCGCGTTTGAAGATGTCTGTCTTGAAATGGTAGTAGTTGTTATCTTTCGTTTCAAGTACGATCTCCCTCGAGGGCAGGCGTTTCTGAGCTTCCACATAGGCGTCCACTTCGTAATTGATACAACATTTCAGTTTTGCACATTGTCCGGCGAGCTTCTGCGGGTTCATGGAAATATCCTGGTAACGGGCGGCACCGGTAGCCACAGAAACGAAGCTGGTCATCCAGCTGGAACAGCAAAGTTCGCGTCCGCAAGGTCCGATACCTCCGATACGCCCGGCTTCCTGGCGGGCTCCGATCTGCTTCATCTCGATACGTACGCGGAATGCTTCGGCCAGGACTTTGATCAGCTGGCGGAAGTCGACACGTTCGTCTGCGATGTAGTAGAAAATAGCCTTGTTGCCATCCCCCTGGTATTCTACGTCACCGATCTTCATGTTCAGTCCCAGGTCTGCTGCGATCTGGCGTGAACGGATCATGGTTGCATGCTCTTTCGCTTTCGCCTCTTCGTATTTTTCGATATCGGTGGGCTTTGCCTTGCGGTACACTTTTTTAGGTTCGTATCCTTCTCCGGTACGTATATTGTTCTTTTTCATTTGAAGAAGAACAAGTTTTCCGGTGAGGGTTACTGTTCCTATATCATGTCCGGGACTGGCTTCGACAGCGACCATATCTCCTTTTTCGAGAGGTATTTTGGAGCTGTTCAGGAAATAACCTTTCCGGGTATTTTTGAATTGTACTTCTACATAGTCGGTTGCATTTTCCGCATCAGGTACGTCGCAGAGCCAATCGTAGGTATTCAGTTTTGTATTTTGTATTTTGCTGCATCCCTTTTTCCCCATGCAGCAGCTTCCTTTATTTAGTTTGAAATCCATTTTCCGGTAATATATATGTTTTATAATGTGTATGGTACGTATGATACGTACAATTACGCAAAAATAGTCAAATATTCTCAGAGAATGAGCAAGGGATAGTGAAAAAACAAGAACAGGAAAAAAGTGAAAGGCCCCCAAGCCTGTATTTCTACCGTTTGGGAGCCTTTTATTATAAATATAGTAACAGTTTAGTCTACTAAGCCGTGACTTTTAAATACTTTGTGAATAGCTTCAAGCGCATAATCCAACTGCTCTTTCGTATGAGTTGCCATCAGGGAGAAACGGATCAGCGTATCTTCCGGAGCGACAGCCGGCGAAACTACCGGGTTTACGAAGATGCCTGCTTCAAACAGTTCCTTAACGATCAGGAATGTCAGGTCGTTGTCGCGGATGAACAAAGGAATGATCGGAGTTGAAGTATGTCCGATTTCGCAACCCATGTTACGGAAGCCATCCAACGCATAATGAGTTAGTTTCCACAGATGCTCGATGCGCTCCGGTTCGCTCTGCATAATATCGAGTGCTGCACCCGCTGCTGCGGTAGCTGCCGGAGTGTTACTAGCACTGAAAATGTAAGAGCGTGAATTGTGACGGAGGTAGTTGATGGTGTCTTTGTCTGAAGCAATAAATCCACCGATAGAAGCCAATGATTTACTGAAGGTACCCATGATCAGGTCGACGTCGTCGGTAACACCGAAATGGTTACAAGTTCCGCGTCCGTGATCTCCGAGAACTCCCAAACCGTGTGCTTCGTCAACCATGATGCTGGCATTGTATTTCTTTGCCAAGGCAACGATTTCCGGAAGTTTGGCTATGTCTCCTTCCATACTGAACACACCGTCGATAACGATCAGTTTCACTTTGTCGGGTTCGCATTTCTGGAGTTGTTTCTCCAGCGAATCCATATCGTTATGCTTGTATTTAAGTTTGGTTGAGAATGACAGGCGATGGCCTTCGATAATGGAGGCATGGTCCAGTTCGTCCCATAAGATATAATCTTCACGCCCTGTCAGGCAGGATACTACTCCCAGATTCACCTGGAAACCTGTTGAATACACGATTGCGTCTTCTTTTCCTACGAATTCGGCCAGACGCTTTTCCAATTGGATATGGATGTCAAGCGTACCATTCAGGAAACGTGAACCGGCACATCCCGTACCGTACTTTTTGATCGCTTCAATTGCTGCCTCTTTTACTTTAGGGTGATTAGTCAATCCTAAATAAGCATTTGAGCCAAACATCAGGACTTTTTTACCGCTGATCATCACTTCAGTATCCTGATCGCTTTCGATCATTCTGAAGTAAGGATAAATCCCTGCTGCCATAGCTTTTTGAGGAGCATCGTACTTTGCTAGTTTCTCTTGTAAAAGTTTCATATTATTATTGAAGAGAATGATTTTCTCGCTAATTAAAATTCCATTAATAGAATTAAGGGTTTGTCGTATACATATTCATGTATGTTTCGGCAAATCCAGCCGCAAAAGTAGTAAAAAAATAACTTATAGTAGCCTTAATGCTTTAAAAGTTTTACAAAAGCATTATTTTTGTCGCTTCAATCTTTATAAACAGTTAGGATGGACGGGAAAAAAATAAAGGTACAGGCTATAATAAATCCTATTTCCGGGGTGGGATCGAAGAGAAAGATCCCTAAGATGATCGAGCGGATGTGCGAGAAGGGAGGATGTCCGTTGGAAATTTCTTTTACGGAATATCCGGGACATGCCAGCGAGTTGACCCGGAAAGCGATCGATGAGGGGGCTAATTGCATTATAGCAGTTGGTGGTGACGGTACGGTGAATGAAATAGCCCGTGCTATGGTTCATTCGGATGCCGTTTTGGGGATTGTCCCGAAGGGGTCCGGCAACGGACTGGCCCGCGAACTTCATATACCGATGGATGCTAAACGGGCGTTGGAGCTGATTATAAAAGGACATGTTTCAACAATCGACTGCTGCAAAGCTAACGACCGTGTTTTCTTTTGTACCTGCGGAGTGGGGTTCGATGCGGCAGTGAGCCAGAAGTTTGCCGAGGAAAAAAGGCGCGGTTCGCTTACCTATATAAAAAATACGGTGGCAGAGTATCTGAGTTATAAACCGGAGCCGTATGAACTGTTGGTGGACAACCAGACGATCAAGGAAAAAGCCTTCCTGGTGGCATGTGCCAATGCTTCCCAGTACGGGAATAACGCTTTCATAGCTCCGCATGCCAATATACAGGACGGACGGATGGACCTGACCATTCTGTCTCCTTTTACGCCGCTGGACATAGCGCCGCTGGCAATCCAGTTATTTACGAAGCAGATAGACCGGAACAGTAAGATCAAAACGATGAAGGCGCAACAAGTTACGATCATTCGCCAGAATCCGGGTGTCATGCATCTGGACGGTGAGCCGGTTATGGCCGACAGCCGGATCGATATTTCGATCATGCCGCAATCATTGCATGTGGTTACGCCGGAAGTCGTTTCCTTTACGGAGGAAGTCCATAATTTGTTCGGTGAGGTAACCCGCTTCTTCGATAAGAAATTACCTTACATTTTCAGGTAAAAATCTTTGGTCAGAGCAATATACTCCGGGGTATACTGATGCCGGGCTTCCTCGATGGTCAGTGTATTCCGGTTTTTTGTGTCTGTACTAACAGGAGATAATTCGACCAGTAACCGTTTGGGGTGTGCTCCCGGAACAGGGATCACGTTCGTTTGCCTGCAAATATGCAGGGAGTTTTTTTGAGCGGTCTCCCTGACTTCCTCCAGTTGCTCGTAAGGCAATACCAATGCTATACGTCCGGGCGAAGAGAGTAATGCCCGCGCGTTTTCGACCAGTTCGGATAGAGGCAGGCTGTCCGTATGGCGTGCAACCGAACGTTTATTATCCGGACATTTCAGTGAATTGATAAAGTAAGGCGGATTGGAAACGATCAGGTCATATTTTTTCTGTGCCATAGAACGGGCGAAATCCGCACAGGAAGCAGGGATGACCTTTATTCTGCCGGCAAAAGGTGAAGCCGCCACATTTTCTTCTGCCTGTATACAGGCCTCCTTGTCAATGTCGATCGCATCGATGTCCGCACAGCTCCGTTGGGCGAGCATCAAAGCGATGATGCCGGTCCCGGTTCCTATATCTAATATGTTTTTGCATGAGGCCGTATCTGTCCATGCTCCCAGCAATACGGCGTCTGTTCCGACCTTCATCGCGCATTTGTCATGCCGGATAGTGAACTTTTTGAATTGAAAATAAGGATTTGCCATACATATTTTTATAATGTAAGGTGCAAAAGTAGCTAGAATTGCCTGAAAAGCTGTAACTTTGGCACGTTTATTGTATCAATCTACACAATTGATAGGGAAGAAATATGATGAAAGAAAGAATGAAGAGGTTTGCCGATGAGTCGTATGACGATTTGGATGATAATATTGGGATTGTAATGCCCATCCTGACAGAGTGTGATGTGGATGAGGATTTTACAGAAGGTATAGATAAAGTAGGAAAAGTCGTTCCTATTCTTCCGTTGAGGAATATGGTTCTTTTTCCGGGTGTTGCCATGCCGGTCATTGTCGGTCGGCCTAAGTCTATGCGTCTGATAAAAGAAGCAGTCCAGAAAAAAACACTGATAGGCGTTGTCTGTCAGAAAGAGATGAATACGGAGGATCCGGGTTTTGATGACCTGTATACTACCGGTGTGATCGCTGATATTGTGCGTGTGCTGGAAATGCCGGACGGTACGACAACGGTGATTCTGCAAGGTAAGAAGCGTTTTTCCCTGGATGCCCTGGAAGAAACGGAACCCTATCTGAAAGGAAAGATATCCTTGCTGGAAGATAAGATGCCGGATAAGACCGACCGTGAGTTTGAAGCGCTTATCTCAACGATCAAGGATTTGACAATTAAGATGTTGGGTTCGTTGAGCGAACCGCCCCGCGATCTGATATTTTCCATAAAGAATAATAAGAATGTTCTTTATCTGGTCAATTTCTCCTGTAGCAATATCCCCAGCGGAGCGGAAGAGAAACAGGAACTGCTGTTGATCGGTGCCATGAAGGACCGTGCATACCGCTTGCTGTTTATCCTGAACCGTGAATATCAGCTGGTAGAATTGAAAGCCTCTATCCAGATGAAGACACATGAGGATATCAATCAGCAACAAAGGGAATATTTTCTGCAACAGCAGATCAAGACTATTCAGGAAGAACTGGGTGGAAATATAAATGAACTTGAAATACGGGAGTTACGGGAGAGAGCCTTTAAGAAGAAATGGCCGGCTTCTGTTGCTGAGATATTTGAGAAAGAAGTTCGTAAACTGGAGCGTCTGCATCCGCAATCGCCCGATTTCTCTATCCAGACACAATATGTGCAGACAATTATTAACCTGCCTTGGAATGAATACAGCAAAGATAATTTTAATCTGACACATGCCCAGAAAGTGCTTGACCGCGACCATTACGGACTGGAAAAGGTGAAGGAACGTATCATTGAACATTTGGCTGTCTTGAAGCTGAAAGGTGATATGAAGTCGCCTATCATCTGCCTGTACGGACCTCCGGGAGTGGGTAAAACTTCATTGGGTAAATCTATCGCTGAGGCGCTGCACCGCAAGTATGTGCGTATCTCGTTAGGTGGATTGCATGATGAAGCGGAGATTCGTGGCCATCGCCGGACGTATATCGGTGCGATGAGCGGCCGTATTATCCAGAATATCCAGAAGGCCGGAAGTTCAAACCCTGTATTTATCCTGGATGAGATAGATAAAGTAACGAATGACTTCAAGGGTGATCCGGCTTCCGCCTTGTTGGAAGTGTTGGATCCGGAACAGAACTCGACTTTCCACGACAACTATCTGGATATCGACTATGACCTGAGCAAAGTCATGTTTATCGCTACGGCAAACAATCTGAATACGATTTCACAGCCTTTGCTGGATCGTATGGAACTGATCGAAGTGAGCGGATATATTCTGGAAGAAAAAGTGGAGATTGCCGCCCGTCATCTGGTACCGAAGCAACTGGAGGCACATGGTCTCAGCAAAGGTAAGGTAAAACTTCCCAAAAAGACATTGCAGGTAATTATCGAATCATATACCCGTGAAAGCGGTGTGCGTGAGTTGGATAAGAAGATTGCCAAGATCATGCGTAAGTTGGCGCGTAAAGTTGCTTCCGACGAAGCGATCCCGGCACAGATCAAACCGGAGGATCTTCACGAGTATCTGGGAGCGGTTGAATACAGCCGTGATAAATATCAGGGAAATGATTATGCCGGTGTTGTTACCGGGTTGGCGTGGACGGCGGTAGGCGGAGAGATCCTTTTCGTCGAGTCCAGCTTGAGCCGTGGCAAAGGTTCGAAGTTAACTTTGACAGGAAATCTGGGAGATGTGATGAAGGAATCTGCCATGTTGGCACTCGAGTATATCCATGCGCATGCCTCTTTGTTCGGTATTAATGAAGAGTTGTTTGAAAATTGGAATGTTCATATCCACGTTCCCGAGGGAGCCATACCGAAAGACGGGCCCAGTGCCGGTGTGACTATGGTCACTTCGCTTGTCTCTGCTTTCACCCAGCGTAAGGTGAGGAAGAATCTGGCGATGACCGGCGAAATAACATTGCGCGGAAAAGTGCTTCCGGTAGGTGGTATCAAGGAAAAGATTTTGGCAGCCAAACGGGCAGGTATCAAGGAATTGATCCTGTGTAAGGAAAACCAGAAAGATATAGAAGAGATCAAAGCGGATTATGTGAAAGGATTGACTTTCCATTATGTAGAAGATATCCGTCAGGTGATCGACCTGGCTTTGCTGAAAGAGAAAGTAGACAATCCGTTGTTCTGATACATCTGTCTTCTGTCTCCTAAAGACGTTTTGTTTGTTCCATAGTAATGAAACAGTTGTTTCACCCTATAGAAACAGTTGTTTCATTACTATGAAACACTTTTCAGAATAAGATATAAAGGATAAAAAAAACCGGTGCATCCAATAAGGGTGCACCGGTTTTTTTATGACTGATTGTTTCCTATTCAGCTTTTGCTTCTGCGTTTGTATCTTCTTTAGCTTCGGCTTCTTCAGTGGCAGGTTCTTCTTCCGGAGTGAAATCTGTAATTTCGGCTCCGATCAGGATGTTATACCATGTCAATAATTTTTTGATATCGCTGGGATATACTCTTTCGCGGTCAAAATCAGGTAAAACTTCAGCAAAATAAGTACGCAATTCTTTAGTGTCGGAAGGTACTGTGACTTTGGCTCCGTTTTCTTTATTTTTTACGCTGGTAAGTACTTCGTGCAAAGGAACTTCTGTCTCGGTTGTATAGATAGCAATATCACCCAGCGAGATTACTTTATCTTTTGCGTACGCAGGTACTCTTTTCTTATCTGTCAACGATTCGACAATCAGCATGTTCTTTCCGTGGGAAACCAATTTAAATAATCCCGGTTTTCCCGAAATAGACAAAATAGTCTTCAACATAATACTTCGTTTTCTAATAGTGTTAAACTTTAAAGCTGCAAATGTAGTATAACTATACGATTTTACCGAAGTTTGGGAGACTTATTTTACAAATCTGTTTCATAAAGACACCAGAAATTTCTCAACCTGGGGAAGTAAAGCCTGCTTATCGTCGTTGTAGATAACATAATCGGAACGGTCTCTTTTTACCTCGTCCGGCAACTGGTTGTTGATGCGGCGTACGATTTCTTCCCGCGGGACGTTATCTCTCGCTACGACCCGTTCGATACGGAGTTGCATGGGCGCATATACCATCAGGCTCTTGTCCACCACTTCGTTGAAACCCGATTCGAAGAGTATAGCCGACTCGATGGCACATATATCGGATGCCTGACTTTTTGTCCATGCTGAAAAATGACGGTTCACTTCGGGGTGTATGATCGCATTTACCTGCCGGAGATATTCCGGATTACTGAATATATGTGATGCGAGCAGCTTCTTGTTCAACCCTTTTTCTGTGTAGAGGTCTTCTCCCAATAATGCGGTGAGTTTTTCTTTAATGACAGGAGACGTGTCGGTCAGCAGTTTACTTTCCGTATCAGCGACATAGACCGGTACTCCGTATAAATTCAATAACGAAGCGACAACCGATTTGCCGCTTCCGATTCCGCCGGTTATTCCAATTTTAATCATGCAGATTGTTCTGTTCCAGGATAAATTCAATTTTGTCCGGGACAAGCGTAGCCGAACTTACCCAATCCGGTTTCTTTGTCAGTTGGATAGGTAAGGTGCCGGAGACGTTTTGTTCCAGATCTTTGAAAGAAAACTTTATTTCAAATGCATCTTCCGACAAGTCCTTGAAACGGGATAACGGAACGCTGCATGTTACCTTTGCTATGGAAGGAAAAGTACGCAATGTATAATGCGGAGGAAGTCCTGTACAGATGACAGGTATCTCCAATGTCTTTTCTGTAAACTCTTCAATAGGGATCGTTATGGTAACGCTTGTCGGATCATACGTCGCTTCACTGATCTTTTGCAGTTGTACGGTCCGTGTAATCGTTTTCGTCCCTTTCTTTATTTCGGTGAAGACGGTTTTTGCCTGGTTCAGCGTATCCAGTACAATGTCGCTGGCATATACACTGACTGTCGATGGCGAGATCAGGATGTTACCCGACACATGGAAGCCGGGATTTGTCTGGATAGTTCCGTCGAATACGACCGGGATATTTTTCTTTATCCGTTTACTGTATGCCGCTTCAATAGACTGGGGCTCGAAACCGACCAGCGAGGTCGTGGCAAGCAACTGTTTCTGTATGTCGCTTTGGATCGTTTTTTTGGTAATAGATAATGATCCGCTTTTCTCAGCCTGATTTTTCATATTCGTTTCGATCGGGGCAAACGATCTCCCGAAGGAATAGTTCAGCAGAACACTTCCTTTATCCTTTACCTTGGCAATGATCTCCTGTGGGGGAGTTTCGGTAAAAGAGATATCCGGTGGAATATTCTTGTATCTGACCGGGATGCTGATTTCTATTTCATATTCCTGCTGGAGGCTTTGCAATAACCAGAAACCTAATGACAGTAGTACGAAAAAGAAAAAGATTAATGCTTCCTTCCATCTCTGACGACGCAGAAAAGCATTAATCTTCATCCGGGCAGACTTGAATGATTGATTAATATCAAGCTGCGGCATATTTTGTTATTTCTTATTTTTGCTGTGCGTCTTCTGAAGAAGCAAAGATAGAAGTTTTATCTACACGGATGCGTACTCCGTCTGAAATTTCTATCAGCATATAAGTATCGCCGATTTCTTTGATCTTTCCGTAGATACCTCCGGCTGTGATCACTTTGTCACCCGTTTTCAATGCTTCACGAGATTTCTGTATCTCTTTCTGCTTTTTCTGTTGCGGACGGATCATGAAGAAATAGAAGATCGCAACGATAACCACCATCATAAGGATGCCTGACCACTGTGACTGGCCTCCGGCAGCCTGAAGTAAAATACTAACTAAGCTCATAACTAACTATATTCATTTATAAATTTGTACCTATTGACTAGCTACAAATGTAAGTATAATAATTAATCTTTAAGCAATACCTTTTCTTTTTTTAACTCGGATACAATAGAATCCAGGATTCCATTGATGAACACGCCACTTTTAGGTGTGCTGTAATATTTAGCCGTGTCGATGTATTCGTTGAAAGTGACATTGATGGGGATAGAAGGGAATGTCATGATTTCAGCCAGTGCAACCTGCATGATGATCAGGTCCATATTGGCGATACGTTCTGTTTCCCAGTTCTTCATATGTTTGTTGATACGCTCCCGATATTCGGCACCTTTCAATAATGACTGACGGAACAGTTTGATAGCGAAAGACTGGTCTTCCAGATCCTTGAACATAGGAAGCAGTTTCTGTTTTCCTTTGTTTTTTTCTTCGAACTGTTTGATTGTTTTCAGCGTGAATGTTTCAACGATTTCGATGTCGTCGTTCCAGTAAATGCTTTTGTCCTCCAGGTACTCTTCGATCATTTCGTTACCACAGATTAACTTTTTGAATACGGCACGCCAGAATTCTTTGTCAGTCTCGTAAGAATCGTTTTCGTTATCCAGATACTCGTTGTACAGGTCGGAAGCCAGGATCAGATCCAGTACATTCTTGATAAACTCTTCATCGTTTACCCACGATAATCCCTGTTCCGCCACATATTTCTGGAGCGCTTCGTTTTCGGCAACCTGGGCTGCGAAACGATTATTAACCAGACGGGTGTTAGGGTTCAACTCGGCGTGGGTCGGCATGTACTTGCTTTTTTTGGCGTCAAGTGTCCGTTGCTGTAAGTTGGTGACTTCGATAATTAGAAGGAGGAAGTAGTGATATAAGTCGTACGACTTCCGTAAGCTAAAAAGCAATTCATTTTCCGCTACTTTGAGGTCATTGTTTCCGTTTTGATAGAATGAATAAACTATCTGTAAAACTTTAATGCGGATTAAAATTCTGTTGATCATCGTTTGAAGGAACTACTTTATTATAAATTAGGTTGCAAAGGTAGTCAATCTTTTGATAAAAGGCCCCCGGTTTATTTAATTTTATAGGTGTTAGGCGTTATTTTACACTTTCAAACGTAAAATGAGATATTTTGATGCGTTAAAATAGTTGTTGTTTAAAAAAAAATGCACATATTTGAAGCAAGTTATGAATATTGGGTGGGTGTTTAACAAATGTTGGCTATATGGATGAGTCGGTGAAGAAAATACAGGTTGAAGGTGGCGATAAAGAGATTTTGTACTCTAAGGCCATAAAAGCAGGTAAGAGGATCTATTATCTGGACGTAAAGAAGAACTTGAAGGACGATTTGTTCCTGGCGGTGACCGAAAGTAAAAAGGTGCAGCCTAAAAACGGAATGCAGATCTCTTTTGAGAAGCATAAGATTTTCCTTTATAAGGAAGATTTTGACAAGTTTATGGAGGGAATGAATGATGTGATCAATTACATCAAGCAACGTAACTCTGAAGATCTACAGGCACAAGCCCCGGATGCTGAGACAAAGACAGACGATGGTTCAGATGAGATAAAGCTGGACATCGATTTTTAAAAGGGGGGAAAATAATAACGAGCTGTTTTTCTTTATAAAGAAGAAACAGCTCGTTATCTTTTTATAGGTATCCTGTTATAAAGGTTGCCTATTTTTACTGCGGTTTATGCAACCGGATGAATTGCTTCAGTAGGACATGCGTCAGCGCAAGTACCACAATCAGTACACATTTCAGGGTCGATATGATAGATATCACCTTCTGAGATAGCTCCTACCGGACACTCGTCAATGCAAGTACCGCAAGCAATACAATCTTCACTAATTAAATAAGCCATTTTCTTAAACGTTTAAATTGATAACTATTAGTTGGTGCAAAAATAGAGTTTTATTTGTATTTCTGCAATAAGTTCTAATCTTTTTCGTTATAATTCAAAATTGATTGAGAGTTGAGACGTCTATTATTTCTATTATTGATATGCAGCCTTGCCGTCCCGGGTGTGATGGCGCAGAAAGAGAAGGTGAAGAATCAGCCGTATGCCGATTTGAAATGGTTTCATCTGGGATTCCATGTCGGATTGCATGCGCAGGATTTGTTGTTGACAAATACAGGTGTTACGACTGACGGTGAAACATGGTTTGCCGAAATCCCGACTTATTCGCCCGGTTTTAGTGTCGGTGTGATCGGTGATATGTATCTGAATCCCTATTTTAACCTGCGTTTCATACCTACAGTCCATTTCGGGGACAAGAAGTTCGTTTTCCGGGAACAGGTTACGGGTGAGGAGTTCACTACTTCCGTCCGTTCCACTATTCTGAGTTTTCCTTTGAGCGTGAAATTTTCGGCCCTCCGCCTGAATAACTACCGTCCTTATCTGATCGGTGGCGTATACGGAGCGATGGACCTTGGACGTAAGAAAGGGATGCCTGTTTTATTGAAAGCGGCAGACTTCGGTCTGGAGTTCGGTATAGGATGTGATATTTATCTGCCGTTCTTTAAACTCTGTCCGGAGTTGAAGTTCAGTTTCGGGCTGGTCGACCTGTTGCAAAAAGATCGTAGCGACCTGACCGATAAGGATCTGATCAAATATCCGAATGCATTGTCGAAAGCTACCTCCCGTATGGTTTCGCTGACATTTAATTTCGAATAAACAGTTCTATATAAATGTAGGCGGCAGGAGCTGCCAGCATCAGGCTGTCGAACCGGTCAAGCATTCCGCCATGGCCGGGCAGCACGTTGCCGGAATCTTTTACTCCCAATGTACGTTTCAGCAACGATTCGATCAGATCGCCCCAGGTTCCGAATAAGACAACGGTAGCCGACAATCCCAGCCAGTTATACCAACTAACTTCCGGTGCATACCATGCCAGAGCCTGCGAAGCGCCCAGGACTACGGCTAAACCTCCGAAGAAACCTTCCCACGATTTTTTAGGTGAGATACGTTCAAACAGCTTTCTTTTTCCGATCATGGAACCGACCAGATAAGCGCCGGTATCGTTCAGCCAGATGAAAATGAAGATCGCCATGACGAATAACGGGGAATAAACTACTTTACCCGGGGTGTCAGGTATGGCTGCGATAAAGTTCAGCATCGAAAATGTCCCGGCACAATACACCTGTGCGAAAAGAGTGAATGCCCAGTTGTTGATCGGGTTCGGTGCTTTATAATATAACTCGGCAACTAATGTATATATAAGAAATAGGAGATAAGGCAGGAAAACGACGCCGTCTGTCAGTTGGTTTGTGTAAGCGAAGGTGGCGGCAAATAAATAAACGCCTCCCAGCGAAGAGACTGCCCGTTTTATGGAGGCATCCTCATAATGCTTTACCAAACCATAAAACTCCCATAATGTCAATCCGGTGATCAGACTGAAAAGAACAAGAAAAGAGATCGGGTGGTAGCAAATTGCTCCAACCAGCACTGCAACGAAGATTATACCGGTAAGTGCCCGTTTTATCAGATTTTTCAAAACCGTATGTTGTTTTGTTCGTTTGTTGATTTATTTTCCGTGCAAAGATAAAGAATAAATCTAAATAAAAAGAGACCGGACAGTATCTTTACGAAAGAACTGTCCGGTCTCTTTTTATTTACCCATGTATGTTTGTCAGGCAATATTGTCAGTCTCATTGGTACCTGCCGGTACAGCCCGAACTTTGTAGTCGCTTGATTGGGGAGTTGTTTCATCCGTTTTTGTTTCTTCGGCGGCAACTTGCTTGTCGTTGTTTGCCTTTTCCTGCAAATCCAGAATTTCCTGTGAGCGTGAGATCCAGGCCCGTTTGCCGAAGATATGCTCAACATCTTCCGTATAGATCACTTCGCGTTCGAGCAAGACTTGCGCCAGTTTGTTATGTCCTTCTGCGTGGTCGGACAGGATTTTTTTCGCGCGTTCGTATTGTTCGGTAATGATCCTTTGTACTTCCTGGTCGATCATGCGGGAAGTCTCCTCGCTATACGGCTTGGTGAATCCCCAGTCCTGACCGCTCGAATCGTAATAATTCAGGTTAGGAAGTTTTTCACTCATACCGAAGTAGACAACCATGGCGTAAGCCTGCTTGGTTACCCGTTCCAGGTCATTGGATGCTCCGGTCGTTATTTTACCGAGGAAAAATTCATCTGCTGCACGTCCGCCCAGCGTTGCGCACATCTCATCGAGCATTTGTTCGCGGGTGGTGATCTGGCGTTCTTCCGGCATATACCAGGCTGCTCCCAATGCTTTACCTCTCGGTACGATAGTCACCTTAACCAACGGATTGGCATGTTCAAGGAACCAGCTTAATGTGGCATGGCCTGCTTCGTGATAAGCAATACTCTTCCGTTCGTCCGCGGTTGTTATCATAGTACGTTTTTCCAAACCACCGACAATACGATCTACCGCATTCATGAAATCATCTTTCTGAACGAACTTTTTACCGCCACGGGCCGCTATCAATGCTGCTTCATTACAAACATTGGCGATATCGGCTCCAGAGAATCCCGGAGTCTGGCGAGCCATGAATTCTGCATCAACACTTTCATCTATCTTGATCGGACGCAGATGCACGCCGAATATCTCTTTACGTTCGTTTAAGTCCGGCAGTTCCACACTGATCTGACGGTCAAAACGTCCTGCGCGGAGCAACGCCTTATCCAGAATATCTGCACGGTTAGTGGCAGCCAGGATGATCACACCGCTGTTTGAGCCGAAACCGTCCATTTCTGTCAGCAACTGGTTCAAGGTGTTTTCGCGTTCGTCGTTACTGTTCATGTTGGCATTTTTGCCACGGGCACGGCCTACGGCATCTATTTCATCAATGAACACGATACACGGGGACTTCTCTTTGGCCTGGCGGAACAGATCACGGACACGTGACGCACCTACGCCGACAAACATTTCGACAAAGTCGGAACCTGACAATGAGAAGAAAGGAACATCCGCTTCACCGGCTACCGCCTTTGCAAGCAATGTCTTACCTGTTCCCGGAGGACCGACCAATAAAGCGCCCTTAGGTATTTTACCACCTAATTCGGTATATTTTTCCGGATTTTTGAGGAATGCGACGATTTCTTCCACCTCTTGCTTGGCTTCTGACAAACCTGCCACATCTTTAAATGTCACTTTCCGGTCGTTATCTTTATCAAAGAGTTGTGCTTTTGCTTTGCCGACACTGAATACCCCGCCCGGACCACCGCCTGCACCGCCTGACATTCTTCTCATCAGGAAGATCCACACAACAATGATCAGGATGATCGGTCCGAAAGAAACCAAAAAATTCCATATGGCATCGTCGCCTTCTTCATATCGTACTTGAGTATCAATATGATTCTCTGTTACCGCTTTGTCGTAAAAATCGGAAAATTTGTCTGCTGACGGTATTTTGACATACACTTTTGGGTTTGTGCCTAAAGTCGTGCTGTCACTTTTAAAGACTAATGCTTTCTTACCGCTCTTGACAGTGGCCTCCACCAGATTTTTCTTGTTGTAGACAGCCATTTTGTCAAAGACATTATCCTGGGCCAGTTTCTGGAATTCGGTCCATCCCAATTCTTTCGATGCCGAGGAATCGTTCGTCAGATACAGAGCAATAAGCATCATAAAAATTAGCCCGTACATCCAATACAGGTTAAACTTGAACATTTTAGGCTTATTGTTCTTCGGCACTTTATTAAACATGTCGTTTTTATTTTCCATACTTTGAATTCGATAATATTAATCCGGCTTAATCGAGATTCGGGATCTGGGTGACTTTAGAGTCAGACCATAGGGTCTCCAGATTATAAAACTCGCGTTGCTCCGGCAAGAATATGTGTACAAGAACCGTGCCATAATCCATCCCTATCCATTGGGCACTCTGGTTGCCATCAATAGACAAAGGTTTCTCGCCCGCTTTTTTGCGCGCGAAATCCCACACGGAATCAGAAAGTGCTGATACCTGAGTAGGAGTGTTCCCTTCGCATATGACCATATATTGGCATACGGCTCCGGATAGTTGGGTTAAATCTACGGTTACAATATTTTTGCCTTTTTTCTCTTGTAGGCCTTCAACAATTGTGTTTACTAATTCTTTTGTTTGATCCATTTATTTTTTATTGAATAATTTTCGAAGTTGCAAATATACTTCTTAATTTATTATCTGCATGCTTTCTCTATTTAATATATGTATAAACCCTGTAAATTCAAAACAGGAGAAAAAGAAAAATGTTTATTTTGATGAAATTTTTTCTCGAAATATTTGCAAGAATAAAAAATGTCCGTATCTTTGCACCCGTAATCGAGAAACATACTACTCGAGACAATAAAAATTGTTCTATGGTGTAATGGTAACACGTCAGATTCTGGTCCTGAAATTCCAGGTTCGAGCCCTGGTAGAACAACAAAAAAGGTTTGAAATTCAATTTCAAACCTTTTTTTATTTCTCCTTATTCATTTTCTTTTCCCCATCTGAAGCCGATGCGATCCAGTAGTTGGATGCGTTCGCTGCTGAGTTTACCTCTTCTTCTCAGATAGCCCATTCGCATCCACCAGGAGTAAAGGGATTCTTCTTTTTCACTCTCGGTCCCAGTCCTTGAGCGAGGGTACCGCTTTTCGTTTGTTATGAATTCGCTGAACTCATGGTATCTTTCGATCCATATCTTTTCGAGCCGTTCCGGCGAACGTCCGTTACTTGACTGGCTGTCGGACCAGTCAAAACCCAGGTCGGTCAGCTTTTTGATTTGCCTGGGGGTTAGCGTGACGCTTGTATCCTTGCCATTTTTGTAAGCTCTCATTTTGCTGCACCATTTCGCCAGTCGTGATTCCTCCTGGTCTCTGGTGTGGGCAGGCCACCGGCCGGTGTTGTTGTAGTAATCCCTGACCAGATTGAACGATTCCTTCCAGCTTCTCCTTTTGTTGTACGTATACCAGTTGAATCCTATGTCATCCAGCAATTTGATGCGTTCTTTATTCTGTTTGGTCTTAGGTGTGTTTTTTCGAGTGATTTTTTGGGTTGCACACCAATTGGACAATTTGATCTCTAACGGGTCTGAAGCACTGCTGGAAGGCCAGCGCTGTTCTTTTTCCAAAAAGATTTTCAGGTTATTATAATTATTCTGCCACTGTTCCGTCTTTTTCCGGATCTTGTCTGCGTCGATTCTGTCGATTAATCTAATCTGTTTTCCTATAAGTTTTTCCGGAGAATGATTTTTAAGGAATCTGCATCTGCTAATCCATTGGCCCAAACTTCGTTCTTTTGCCTCTTTCGCCGTAGGCACAGGCCATTTGTTATGTTTATCGTAAAAGACAATAATAGCACGCAAGATGCCGTTTCTTTTTTTCTTTCTTTTATTCATATACTTACTACTCTGGATCTTCTTTGTCTGTTATGTATGCTCAAAGATATTCAAATATTTGATTTTTAGTCATATCATTTTGACAGAATGTTATTTTATCCCTGTTTTCTATGCTTTTTTACAGGAATATTCACTTCTGTTTTCAAAATACCAGAATCTCGTGAAGATAAATGAATACAAAGCGCTTGTATTTTATCCGTTATGATGTTGTTTTGATTCGCATTATATTTTGTCAACCAGCATCAAAAAGGCTTTCTTTTAGTTCTTATTTTTAGTCTGATTTCTACTTTTCATCCTTTTAGGGAGATTGTTAAAAAAATCATCCGTATGATTTCATAAATCCATCCGCACAGTATGCACAAAACTTCTGCCCGTTGTGCCCTTTGTGAATTGGTAAAATGCCTTCTCCAGCCGCTCCGTATTGCTTACAACAAACCGATTGTAGTCACCAGCGGTTATCGTAGTCCGGAAGTAAATCGCCTGGCGGGTGGTGTCCGTTCCAGCCAGCATGTGAAAGGGGAGGCGGCAGATTGTTATGTCCCTGATATTTATTTCCTGTTGGATACTCTTAAAAAGAGCGGCCTGCCCTTCGACCAGGCTATTCTCTACCGAAAGAAGCATTTCCTGCATTTATCATACCGGGTGAATGGAAAGCAGAGACGTCAGGTATTATATAGATGAATAAAAATCCCCCAATCGCAAAAAAATATTTGTGAGTTTTGCAATTGGGGGATATTCACTATATCAGAAATGATTAATTCTGTTCTTTCAGGATCACATCGTGTGCACCACCTTCTACGATACTTGTTGAAGAGACCAGTGTGATCTTGGCATTTTTCTGTAAATCAGGAATTGTGATGGCTCCACAGCTACACATAGTAGCTTTGATTTTACCTAATGTCAGATTGAGGTTGTCTTTCATTTTTCCGGCATAAGGCACGTAGCTGTCTACTCCTTCTTCAAACTTCAGTGAAGCTGTGCCTCCCATATCGTAACGTTGCCAGTTCTGGGCGCGGTTTGAACCTTCACCCCAGTATTCTTTTACGAAATTATTGCCGATGCGCAGTTTCTTTGTAGGAGACTCGTCGAAACGGGCAAAATAACGTCCCATCATCAGGAAGTCGGCACCCATTGCCAGGGCAAGTACCATATGGTAGTCATGTACCAGGCCGCCGTCGCTACAGATAGGAACATAAATACCGGTCTGTTCTTTATATTCGTCACGCGCCTGGGCGACATCGATCAGGGCAGTAGCCTGTCCGCGTCCGATACCTTTCTGTTCACGGGTAATACAGATAGAACCGCCACCGATACCTACTTTGATGAAATCGGCTCCGGCTTTTACCAGATATAAGAAACCTTCTCTGTCTACCACGTTTCCGGCACCAACCTTAACTTTATCGCCATATTCTTTTTTGATCCATTGCAATGTTTCGCATTGCCATTCGGAGTAACCGTCGGAAGAGTCGATACATAATACATCTACACCGGCTTCAACCAATGCGGGAACACGCTCCATATAGTCGCGGGTATTGATACCGGCACCAACCAGCAACTTTTTATCTGCACCGGAAAGTTCGTTCGGGTTTTCGCGGTGGTTGTCATAATCCTTGCGGAATACGAAATAAGCCAGATTCTGGTCTTTGTCTATGATAGGAAGTGTATTCAGTTTATGATCCCAGATGATCTGGTTAGCTTCTTTCAACGAGATGCCGACTTCGCCGACGATCAGTTTGGAGAAGGGAGTCATAAACTCTTTTACTTTTGTGGAAAGATCGTCTTTTTCGGCACGATAGTCGCGGCTGGTAACTAATCCGAGCAGTTTACCGTTAGGAGTTCCGTCGTCGGTAATACCGATTGTGGAATGTTCTGTCTGATTAACCAGGTCGATAACGTCGGCCAACGTGTTTTCGGGAGTCAGGTTAGAGTCGCTGGTGACAAAACCTGCTTTGAACTTTTTCACTCTTCTGACCATCTCTGCCTGGCTGGCGATTGGCTGTGAACCGAAAATGAATGAAAGACCACCGTTACGGGCCAGTTCGATAGCCAGCTCAGGACCGGATACCGATTGCATGATTGCCGAAACAAACGGGATATTTAATTCAATAGGAGACTTCTCGCCGACATTGTGTTTGACAAGTGATGTTTTCAGTGAAACGTTTGTGGGCACACATTGTTTGGTGGTCAAACCGGGAATAAGCAGGTATTCTCCGAAGGTTCTAGATACATCGTTTAAGTAAACTGCCATATGATTAATATTTACAGGATGAATTTTTGTGCAAAAGTACTGAATTCTGTTCAGATATGTTTTCATTTAGGTGCATTTTTCATACTAATTAAAGGACTATTGTCTGAGGAAGGGAGGTATCGGAACTTTTTCAGCGGATGGAATGTTATATATGTGAATTAAAGAGGAGGAATATTTTATGAAAATGGTAGTAGATAAGGCGAACTCTCGTGGATATGCAAATCATGGTTGGCTTAAAACATATCATACATTTAGTTTTGCAAATTATTACAATCCCAAAAGGGTACATTTCGGGATGTTGCGTGTGTTGAACGATGATACGGTTGCTCCGAGCGAAGGCTTTGACACACATCCGCATAAGAATATGGAAGTGATATCCATACCGCTGAATGGCTATCTGCGTCATGGCGACAGTATACAGAACAGTGAAACCATTACCCCGGGTGATATCCAGGTGATGAGTGCCGGTACAGGTATTTTCCACAGTGAATTCAATGACAGTGCCGAACAGCAGCTTGAATTTTTGCAGATATGGGTTTTCCCTCGTGAGGAAAATACGAAACCGAAGTATAATAATTATGATGTACGTTCTTTACTGAAGAAGAATGAGTTGTCGTTGATCCTTTCGCCTGACGGTGAAACACCGGCTGCGATCAATCAGGATGCCTGGTTCTCGATAGGTGAACTGGATGCGGGACAGATCAAGGAGTATAAACTTCATAAGAAGAGTACAGGCGTTTATCTTTTCGTTATCGAAGGAGAAGTGGAAGTGAATAACACAGTGCTTTCCAAACGGGATGGTGCCGGTTTTTATGAAACAGACAGTATTACGATAGAAGTGCTGAAAGATTCCCGGATCTTATTGATGGAAGTTCCGATGAATTGATAGTATCTGATCTTTTGGGTGAATATGAATCTGAAATAGTCTGAAGGAGGTATGTCAGGAATGGCACACCTCCTTCTATTTTTTAGTAGTCCCTGTCAGACAGGAAATCGATCATCCGCAGGATGGCCCGACTACAGGCGGGACAGAAGGGGGCATAATCACGCATCATACAATGGTCCATCGGGCGATAGATACCTTTGGATATGTAACCGCCTCCTTCAAATACACCGGGTTTGTCTTTATGCGCATCGTCCAATGGGGTGGGTACCGGAGTTTGGGCAGGCAAAAGGTCTTTCCATTTGTTGTCGAAATCGACCAATGTGGTGATATTGGGCTCCCAGGGTTCGTATTTCAGATTGTAGAAATCCTGATAGGCGACTTCAGAAGAAAAATACTCGTCGGCCAGTCCGGCAAAGCTGTGTCCGAATTCGTGAACGAAAACATGCTGTGTCCGCTCATTATCAGCTGTCCCCATGGCGTAGAAGTTGTACATGCCGCCCCCTCCGTAGGTGTCGGTGTTGACCAACAGGAATATAGCATCGCAGGGAACATTCCAGACTGCGTCGCGGATGGATTTCATATCCGGTGTTGTCAGGTAACGGTCTACGCCGAACGTATAATATCCTGAATTTAATGCGGTGTTCTTATAGATGCCTTTTCCGGAGATGTCTGTTCCGCGGTCTTCCGAAATCAGGTTAACGGCCCATACATTAAAATTTTCCCGTTGTGTTGTGTACGGAGGTGTCTGGAACAACGATTCCGTGAATTTTTTAGCATCGGCAACGAATTTTTCCTGATCGTCAGCCGTATATCCTTCTGCAATAAAAACCAGGTCGACCTTCTCACTGGAGTCTCCCTTGTATTGGATTTGTGTGACTTTGTTGTCCTTGAGTTTTCCGCGATCGATAAAAATGCTGGCCGGGTCGATATCCATTTTCAACAGGGGATGGAATTGCATGTCCGCCTTGTCGCGGGCTGTGATCTCAACTGTTACGGTTGCTTTCGGATAGGGAACCGAGATGCTGTTTGTCCATGCCTGTGTTTCAGTTTTGGCTTGTTCTGTGCTGCGCCACTCTTCAAAAAGCGTATTGAATCCGCGCGAATAGATTAGTTCGTTATTTGATTTGTCGTATATGTTGACGTAGTAACCTCCGTAATAGAATTTGTCAATCAGGTTTTTTACCGGGCCTCCCCATACGGGTTCTTCCCGCAACTGTTGGATAGCGGCTGCCTGAAATTGGGAATTGCCACTTAAAGCAAAGTCGATCCGTAAACTTTTTTTGGTGAAGTGTTTGTCAAAGTCACTTTGCGCCAGGCAAGCAAGGCTGCAAAGGCATGTTATCAGAAGCAAGGAAATTTTTGTTTTCATCTTTTGGTGTTTTATTCGGTGTGATTTATACGCGCAAATGTAATATAAATAATTAATCCCAGGAAAAAATCCCGGGATTAACCCTCTCTTAGTTATGTCGGGACTTTCTTGTGCCATCTCTCTTGGCAAATCCCTTATCGCCTTTTTCCTTTTGACTAATTATATCCCTATATTTTATAACATTACCATGATCATGTAACAAAGTTCGTTTATTCGTTTTACCTTGCCAAACTTATCTGATGGATAATATTTATGAGCTGATAGACTTTGTTTATAACAGGTGGTATTTTGTTTTTAATAAATTATTTTGGTTTAATATAGTCTTTGATTTATAAAGTTTGTTTTTCTTTGTAGATTGATTCAAATCTAAATTGTGATGGGAAACTCATTAGTCGAACAGCAGCTGATAACAAATTTCTTTGTTTATTATCCTAAGGGAGGTGCCTTATATGATAGTGATGGTTTGTTGATTGCTTTAAATAAGGCAATGTGTGAAAAGTTTGCTATAACAGATTTATCAGACTTCCTTTTGAGTAATTTGTTTGAAACGACTTTTCTTTCAGATATGCAAAAGACTTATTTGCGGAATGGGAGTGTGGTCAGCGATAACCTGCCGGTCGGGTTTTCTATTATTCCCGGATTTAGTGAGGATGGAAAGATCATAGGTTACACCTTATTGCTGACCGATCCGAGTCCCAAAGAATGGGATGTTACGATGTATGACCAGAAGATGCGGGAGTTGACCGATATTTCAGAGAAGGTCGCAGAAGCTGTTCCCGACACCATCTTGTTGGTAAATGACAAACTCATTGTAGAGCGGATCATCGCCTATGCTGCCGAAACCTGCATTACCCCCGAAGCTGCCAATCGACGGATTGACGATTTACCCGGTTTTATCTATCCAGATGAAACAAAGAGGAATATGGCGAAAGTTGTACAGAAATGTCTGGATACATCGGAAGTTATTAATCTGGATATGTCGATACCCGGTCATAATGCTCCTATTGTCTATTTTAAGATACGGATGGTACCGTTGCATCATAAATATGTGGTGATTTATATCCGTAACGTCTCCGAAGAAGTGGAACGGGAAAAGGAGAACAAAACATTGAGCGGTAAATTGTCAGAGAGCCGGACCATGATGGAACTGGCTTTGAAGAATAGCCATATCACGACTTATTCATTTAACTTTCACCGTTTCCAGACTTGCGACAAGGAACATTGTAACCATTGTTTCCAGTTTTACGGAGCCAACAATTACCTGTTGGAAAGGAACAAATACATCTGCCGGGCCTTGTCTAATCTGCGTCACCCGGATGACAGGGAAGACTTTTTCTTGTTATTCAATGAGATAAGGAATAAAAAGCTGCCTGAGTTTGCCGTTAATTTCCGTTTGAAAAACGATGAGGGCGAATATCGGAGCTATGAGGTAATAGGGAAGGCTCTGGAGTATAATGATGACGGTCAGGTTAATCTTATTGTGGGATGTATGGTCGATAATCAGAAATATATAGAATATGAGCAAACTCTGATAGATGCAAAGGAGAAGGCAGAGAATGCCGATCAGCTGAAATCAGCCTTTCTGGCAAATATGACACATGAAATCCGTACCCCGCTGAATGCTATAGTCGGCTTTTCGGACCTGTTATCTATAGAGACGGACCCGGACCTGAGAGAAACGTACATAAGCCTTATAAAATCGAACAATGAGTTGTTGCTGCGACTGATAAACGATGTGCTGGATATTTCAAAGATAGAATCAGGCATGGTGTTTTTCGCTTATACGGACGTGTATCTGCCTTCTGCTATGCGGGATATGTACAATATCATGCAACTCAGGATGCCGGAAAATGTGGAATTGATTCTGGATCCGTGTCCTGATATTATGATCCGGACGGATAATAATAGAATGGTACAGATTCTTAGTAATTTACTGACGAATGCTATAAAGCATACTTCTTGCGGCTCTATCCGTTTTGGGTATACCTTGGAAGGGGATCATGTTCATTTTTATGTATCAGATACCGGCAAAGGTATTCCGGAGAAGGAGCTGGATCATATTTTCGGTCGTTTTGTACAACTGAAAGGGGCTTATAACGGTATAGGTCTGGGATTGGCTATCAGTAAAGGACTGGTGAATAAGATGGGTGGCGAAATTTCCGTTTCATCCAAAGTCGGGGAAGGATCTACTTTCCGTTTCACATTGCCTTTGGCTAACATTCTTTCATAAACTCCGTCGGTGTTTTTCCGTACTGTTTCTGGAAGCAGGTGGAGAAATAGGCCGGAGAGGAGAAACCTGTCCGGAATGCAATTTCGTTGATTCGGTTTTCCCCGTTTTTCATTAGCAGGACTGCTTGTTTCAGCCGTGCGATCTTGATGAATTCGACCGGAGATAAACCTGACAGACCTTTTACTTTCCTGTATAGGCTGGAGGTACTCATGCCCATTTCTGTTGCCAGCATTTCAACGTTCAGCGCATCGTTGGTGATATGTTCTTCCAGGTATGCGTTGAGTTTCCGGAGGAAAAGATCATCGACTGTAGAAACGGCCAGGCTGGTTGCCGGCGTGGAAGGTGTTTCCTTGTATGTTCTGGTCAGTACTTCCCGGCTTTTCAGCAGGTTTGCGACCTGGGCAACAAGCAACTCTATCGAAAACGGCTTTTCCATATAAGCATCGGCTCCGTTGTTCAGTCCTTTTAACCGGGATTGCAGATTATGCTGGGCTGTCAGCAGGATAAAAGGAATATGGCTGTAATTGACATCATTCTTTACTACGTTGCATAGTTCGAAACCATCCATAACAGGCATCATGACATCGCTGAGGATCAGGCTTACCGGCTGGTCTTTCAGGATACAGATTGCCTCTTTTCCGTTGGCGGTTTCCCGGATGCGGTATGTTTCTGCCAGTTCTCTGGCGATAAATCGCCGCATATCTTCCTGGTCTTCTACGATCAGGATCATAGGCTTATCATCATTCTGATCGTCGTTGCTTTCCGTAATGGCGTCTTCCGTATTCTTTCCGGTTGTCAGCAGGTAGCAGTCTTCCTGTTCTTTGGGCAGAGTCAGGATAAACCGGTTCATTCCTTCCGGAGTCTGTGTGTAGTTCAGGGAACCTTTATGAAATTCGGCTAACGAACGTGCCAGGGAGAGGCCGATACCGCTTCCCTGCTGGTGTTCTGTCTCTTTCAGGCGGTAGAAAGGAGTGAAGATGTTTTCTATTTCGCTGTCAGGGATCAGCATGCCGTCGTTGGTAACGGATATGATAAATTCTTTCCCGTCTTCCTGCCTTTGTAATTGCAGAGAGATATATTTGTCCGAGTATTTTATAGCGTTGGTCAGCAAGTTGTTCATGATCTTGGAAAAAGCCTCCCGGTCGATGAAGGCATAGAATGATTCGTCGGGAATATCACAGGTGAATCTTTTATTCTCCTGTTCTATGACTGGCAGGAACGGTTGCAGAATAGTATGGAGCCAGAGCGTTACGTCTGTGTGTACATAATTCAGTCTGAATCCTCGGCTTTCCGTTTTCCGGAAATCGAGCAACTGGTTACTCAGGTTCAATAACTGCTGTGTGTTTTTCTCTATGATTTGCAGGTTCTCCCTGGTAGACGGATTGCCGTCTTTCGATTTGATGATTTTTTCCAAAGGAGCCTTGATAAGGGTAAGCGGGGTACGTATCTCATGGGTGATAAAGGTGAAGAACTGTATTTTTGCATCATATAGTTCTTTTTCTTTTTTGCTTTCAAACAAGTCCTGGTTTATACGGTGTTTTTCCTCCAGTTTGGCCTTTTTATAATTGTAGAAGAGGACTATGCAAATACAAATAATCACGATATAGACAAAAAATGCCCATCCGGTAGCCCAGAAGGGAGGCGTGATAATGATTTGTAACGATTGTTCGTTGTCCTGCCACAAGCCGCTGCTGTTGGTTGATTTCACTTTGAATGTGTATTCACCCGGGGAAAGATTGGCAAAAGTTACATTTTTATTCTGGTCCATATAGTTCCAGTCTTTATCCACCCCTTCCAGCTTGTACGCATACCGGATGGCATCCGGAGAGGTATAGCTGAGGGCTACATACGACAGAGTAAATGTGGAGGCATTATAGGGCAACTTTAAAACTTTCGTGTCTTCGATGGAGGAAGTAGGAAGGTTATATTTGTTTTCTTCATTGTCCGGGAGATTGATCCCGGTGATATACATGGGAGGCATAAATGTGTCTTCTTTGAATTGGGACGGGTTGAATGACAGCATTCCGTTGATGGTTCCCATATAGATTGTCCCGTCGGGTGCCTGATAGGAAGAGCTGTAGTTGAATT
The DNA here is from genome assembly GCF_000364265.2 of Parabacteroides sp. ASF519. NCBI lineage: Bacteria > Pseudomonadati > Bacteroidota > Bacteroidia > Bacteroidales > Tannerellaceae > Parabacteroides > Parabacteroides sp. ASF519. The sequence goes on from NZ_AQFV02000006.1 coordinate 2,698,458, forward strand.
GTGTTTCATGCAGCCCGTCGGTATACGTATAAGTCCGCATTGCATAGGTCTCCGGATTGAATCTGACCAGGCCGTTTGCCGTAGATAACCAGAAATTATGTGAATCGTCTTCAACGATCCGGTAAACGATATTGCTGGGCAGTCCGTTGTCAGTGGTGATCCGGTTAAAAGACTGTGCCTCTTCGTTGAAAAGGGAGAGGCCGCTTACTGTGGTAACCCAAATCCGGCCTTTTGAATCTTCGAATACGGAGGTCGTATTGTTATTGCCGATGCTTTCGGATTTATTACTGCCGGACCGGTATTGCTCTACTTTGTTTTCTTTGCGGAGGTAATGGTAAATACCATTGGAGGTTGCTACCCATATATCGCCCCGGCTGTCCTGGTATATCTGCCTGATAAGAGCGTAAATATTATTCCAGGGACTGAAACTTTCCGTTTGTTTATTGTAAATCATTAAGCCGTTGGAGGTACCCACCAGCAACTCATTTTCGCGTGTCTTATAGAAGCAGAGGATAAAATTACTGTTGAGGTTTGTTTGGCTGTTTTCCCGTGAATAATGTTTGATGATCTTGCCGGAGGGGATGTCCAGCACATCGATCCCTTTGTTGAATGTCCCGACCCATAGCTGGTTTTCGACAGCCAGTAACCCGTGAATGTTGGTAGCCGATAGCGGATGGCCGGGATTATTGTATGAATAATTGGTGATCTCTCCGGTCCGGGGATTGTAGCTGTTGATCCCGTTATCCTCTGTTCCCAGCCATAGGTTGCCGTAGCGGTCGGGCGTGATTTCGCGGATTGCGTTTCCGAGTAGCTGGGGATGTGTTTTGCCTCCGATAAAATAACTGAATCGGGTATACTCCTTTGGCAGGTAACTGATCCCTCCGAAAAAAGAGCCGGCCCATACACCTCCCTCACGGTCTTTGGTGAGCGAATAAACGGCGTTGTCGGCAATGGCGTATTCGTTTGTCAGAGATTTTCGTAGGTTTGTAATTGTTTGGTCCTGTGTGTTGTAAATGTAGATGCCAGATTCCGATGCAATCCAGTAGATGGTAGTATTGTATGGGATGATGGCACGGACCTGTATTTCCGGGATTATTGTCACGACACGCTGGGCCTGATATTTGTAAAGCAGAAGTCCGGCCTGGTTGGTGCCGCCCAGAATACCCAGGCCGGGAATCTGGCATACCGCTTGCAGGGCGATCTGGTTACTGATCTGCGTTTCATTCAGGAATGGGATCTTCTGAAAGTTATCTGTCTCGACCTTGTAGGTATATAGAGATTGCCTGTCAGAAAAAAGAGGTTTCCCGTCATTTGTCAGGGTAATAATAGCCGGATGGAAAAATTCTTCTGCCGGATAAGTTCGTGAACTGCTGTCTGCCGGATTATAGCGGACAATCCGGTTATAGTCGATAAACCAGAGATTCCGGTCTTTGTCTTCCGTACCGGCAAAAAATGATTCGGACTCATTTTGTCCGGACGATAACCGGAACGGATGGAATGTATCCGTCCTGTAATCGTAGTAACAAGTTCCTCTGGCTGTAAAAATCCATATCTTTTCGTCGGAACTTTCAAAAAGGTTGACGATACAATCGTTGGGCAGGCTGTTCGGGTTGTATGAATTGTGCCTGTATATTTTAAATGTATGTCCGTCGAAACGGTTCAATCCGTCTTCGGTACCAAACCACATGAATCCCCGCTGGTCCTGTAGGGAGCAATAAACCGTGTTATGCGATAATCCCTGCTTATTGTTGTAATGTCTGAAATGCGGATCGTTGGCATATCCGGGCAGGCAGAGCAACAATATAAATAAACAGGCGGCCAGCAGCGGTATTTTCTTCATATCGATTGATAATAGTGTTTCTCGAAGGCAAAGCTAATAAATAAATAAGAAAAATAAGCCAATTATGGTTGTTCTGAATGATATTTGAAAGCATATGCCCGAAAATTGAAAGTCCTTTTGCCTGGAAAGCAGTTCTTTTGCACTAAAAATAACGAATGGTAACTTTAATATCCGAGAACATGAAGAAAGCAGTATTGGTATGTTGTGCTTTGGCACTTACTGTATGTGCGCAGGCTCAGTGGAAGCCGGCAGGTGATAAGATCAAAACAAAATGGGCGGAACAGATCAACCCCCAAAACGTATTACCCGAATATCCCCGTCCGCAACTGGAACGTACGGACTGGGTAAATCTGAACGGTGAATGGGAATATGCCATTAAACCGAAAGGGGAGGTGGAACCAAACTCCTTTGACGGGAATATCCTGGTTCCCTTTGCGGTGGAATCTTCCTTGTCCGGTGTTCAGAAAGAAGTAGGAGAAAATAATGAATTGTGGTATAAGCGTTCATTCGCTGTTCCTGCGAACTGGAAGAATAAAGATGTGGTACTTAATTTCGGTGCTGTAGATTGGAAAGCAGATGTGTTTGTCAATGACATTCTGATAGGCTCTCATCAGGGTGGTTTTACTCCTTTTTCATTTAATATCACTCCTTATCTGACCGGAAAAAGTAATCAGAAACTGGTTGTACGTGTGTGGGATCCGAGCGATAGAGGCTATCAGCCACGTGGAAAACAGACCTCTAATCCGGAAGGCATCTGGTATACCCCTGTTACCGGAATCTGGCAGACTGTGTGGTTGGAGCCGGTAGCCACCAATCATATTACTTCGGTAAAGTCGATCCCCAATATTGATAACGGGACGATGAATGTAACGGTAGGTACTTCGCAGCCTTGCAATACGGCTGTTGTCGAAGTCAAGTTGCTGGATAAAGGGCAGGTTGTTGCTTCGGCAAAAGGCGTCCAGGGAAAAGAACTTCGCCTGGCTGTGCAAAACCCGACTCTTTGGGATACTTCCAATCCGTATCTGTATGATATGAAAGTATCGTTGACGAAAGATGGAAAAGTAGTGGATGACGTGAAATCATATACGGCTTTCCGTAAAATATCATCCAAAAGGGATGCGAACGGGATTATGCGTATGCAGTTGAATAATAAAAACCTCTTCCAGTATGGTCCGCTGGATCAGGGCTGGTGGCCGGACGGATTATATACGGCTCCGACGGATGAGGCTTTGCTGTATGATATCGTTAAAACAAAAGATTGGGGTTTCAATATGATCCGTAAGCATGTGAAAGTGGAACCGGCCCGTTGGTATTATCATTGCGATAAGGAGGGTATCCTGGTTTGGCAGGATATGCCGAGCGGTGATATGGGTAATCAGTGGGCACCTCATACTTATAATGGTGGAACGGATAAAGAACGTTCTTCCGCATCGATTGCAAACTACTATCAGGAATGGAAAGAAATTATGGACTTATGTGTATCCCATCCGTCCGTTGTCGTATGGGTTCCTTTCAATGAGGCATGGGGACAGTTTGATACGGAAAAAGTGGCTGAATGGACAAAGAACTATGACCCTTCCCGCCTGGTAAATCCGGCCAGCGGAGGAAACCACCGGGCTTGCGGCGACATTCTCGACCTGCATAATTATCCGGGACCGAGCATGTTCCTGTTTGACCCGCAACGGGTAACTGTGCTGGGTGAGTACGGCGGAATCGGTCTGCCATTGGAAAACCATTTGTGGTGGAATAAACGCAACTGGGGATATGTCCAGTTCAAGAACAGCGACGAAGTAACTGCCGAATATGTAAAATATGCCAACGAACTGAAAGAGATGGTTGACCGTGGTTTCTCCGCTGCCGTTTACACTCAAACGACAGATGTGGAAGGCGAAGTGAATGGCCTGATGACATACGACCGTAAAGAAATCAAGATAAACGAAGCCGCCGTGAAGAAAGCCAACCAGGCGGTGATTAACCAATTGTCAAAGTAGATTTATTCTATACCAAGTAAGAAAATTTACATTGTTGAAATAGTTGTCCCTATACCTTTTTTGCAGGTATAGGGACTTCTTGTGTAAATCAATTAAAATAAGTACATTTGCCGGATAAATGAATATGATAATGAAATATAATACAGAAGAAAAGAAATTGGTTATGCCCGAATACGGACGCAATATCCAGAACATGGTTGATTATTGCGTTGCAATAGAGGACAGAGAAGAACGTAAACGTTGTGCCAATACGATAATCAACATCATGGGAAATATGTTTCCCCACCTGCGTGATGTAAACGATTTCAAACACATTTTGTGGGATCACCTGGCTATCATGGCAGATTTCAAGCTGGATATCGACTATCCTTACGAAATCGTGAAGAAGGAAAATTTATATGCCCGTCCTCCCCGTATCCCTTACAATAACAACCGTATCCGCTACCGCCATTACGGAAAGACATTGGAACTGATGATCCGTAAAGCAACGGAACTGGAAGCGGGAGTGGAGAAAGACCAGCTAATCAAACTGCTGGCTACCCAGATGAAGAAATCTTTCCTTACCTGGAATAAAGAGTCGGTCGACGACCGTAAGATATTCAAAGACCTTGACGAACTGTCAAGCGGAAAGATCGTTTTGGATGAAGAAGTTCATAAATTAGCAGAAAGCCGCGATATTCTGGCCCGGAATAATACTAACAAAAAGAATTATCCCCGTAAAAGCCGATGAGTTCGTTTGTTATAGAAGGTGGTTATAAATTATCCGGCGAGATCACTCCGCAAGGAGCCAAGAACGAGGCGCTGGAAGTGATCTGTGCCGTATTATTGACTTCGGAGAAAGTAACGATCCACAATGTCCCCGATATCCTGGACGTGAATAATCTTATCCAGCTATTTCGTGATATGCAGGTGAAAGTGGAACATCCTGCTGCCGACACCTATACCTTTCAGGCAGATGCCATCGACCTGGATTATCTGAATACGGAAGACTTCCTGCGTAAAAGCGGGTCGTTGCGCGGTTCGGTGATGATCGTCGGTCCGCTGGTAGCCCGTTTCGGAAAGGCTTTGATCCCGAAACCGGGAGGCGACAAGATCGGACGCCGCCGCCTGGATACGCACTTTGTCGGTATCCAGAAGTTGGGTGCTTGTTTCAGCTATGATGCCGAACGCCAACTGTATGAAATCGAAGCCAAACGTTTGAAAGGTGCTTATATGCTCCTGGATGAGGCTTCAGTGACCGGTACCGCCAATATCCTGATGGCAGCCGTGTTGGCCGAGGGGACAACTATCATTTATAACGCAGCCTGCGAACCCTATTTGCAGCAATTATCGTCCATGCTCAACCAGATGGGTGCCCGCATATCGGGGGTAGGTTCTAATCTGCTCACCATCGAAGGTGTCGAGTCCCTGGGAGGAACTACTCATACCATTTTGCCGGATATGATCGAAGTCGGCAGCTTTATCGGTATGGCAGCCATGACCGCATCGGACATCACCATAAAAAATACCGGATATGACAAGCTGGGAATTATCCCTGAGTCGTTCCGCCGCTTAGGTATCACTGTCGAACAGATAGGTGATGATATCCATATTCCTACACATGATTCTTACGAAATAGATACCTTTATCGACGGTTCTATCATGACGATAGCCGATGCTCCCTGGCCGGGACTTACGCCTGACCTGCTGAGTGTCTTCCTGGTGGTTGCCACCCAGGCTGTCGGTAGTGTGCTGATCCATCAGAAGATGTTCGAAAGCCGCCTGTTCTTTGTGGATAAGCTGATCGACATGGGGGCGCAGATCATCCTTTGCGACCCGCACCGAGCTACGGTGATCGGTTTGGGTAACCGTTTCAAACTACGCGGTTCCAATATGGTATCTCCGGATATCCGTGCCGGTATCGCCCTGCTGATTGCGGCAATGAGTGCCGAAGGAACCAGCCATATCCATAACATCGACCAGATCGACCGTGGATATCAGAATATCGATAAACGTTTGAATAACATAGGAGCCCGTATTACCCGGCTCTGACATTCCCTGTTATGATAAGAAAAGAAGAAGTTTTTAAGATCGGGCAGTTTGCCAAACCTCACGGGATAAAGGGAGAAATCTCGCTGGTGACCAATTGCGACCTGTTTGATGATGTCGAAGACCCTTGTATCATCTGTGAAATGGATGGCATCCTGGTACCTTTTTTTATAGAGGAATACCGTTACAAGACCGATACTGTCATGCTGGTGAAGCTGGAGAATGTAGACGACGAGAAAGCTGCTCGCGAGTTTACGAACCGTGAAGTCTTTTTCCTGCTGGAAGATGCAGATGAGGAAGATTTGGTGGGCGACATGTCATGGGACAGCTTTATCGGATACACTGTGATCGACGAGCGTCACGGGGAACTGGGCAAGATCACCGACGTGGATGAAACGACGATCAATGTTCTTTTGCAGATCGACCATCACGGCAATGAACTGCTGCTTCCGGCTGTCGAAGAGTTGATAACGGCTGCGGATCATGAAAACAAAACACTGCGGGTATCCGTTCCCGAAGGTCTGCTTGATTTATAATAACGTTAATTAGAGTAAACAATGCCCGTGTAGATACGGTTTTTGTTACTTTTGCGTTTTAACATAAAAACATGGCACGAAAACAACGAAAGAACAATAAGAAATCATTCTGGCACCGGATAAGGTTTAAGTACAAGCTGTCTTTTTTCAATGAAACGACGCTCGAAGAAGTATGGTCTTTCCGTTTGTCGCAATTGACGGCATTTCTTACCCTTGCTTTGTTTGCTTTCATGCTGATCGCTTTCACTGCGCTGATTATCATTAAAACACCGATACGAAATTATTTGCCGGGTTATCTGGACGTGGAAATACGTAAGGAGATCGTGCAGAATGCATTGCGTGCCGATTCGCTGGAGCGGATGATCTCTATCCAGTCGCTTTACCTGGAAAATGTAGCCGGTATCTTGTCCGGTACGATCGAACTCGATTCTATCCGTCAGATAGATTCCCTGGCCCATGTGGATGCCAATTATGAGATTCCCCGCAGCAAATCGGAAGAGAAATTTGTAAAGAGTTTTGAGGAAGAAGAAAAGTATAACCTGACAGTGCTGAATCCGAATCCGGTTCCTACCGACGGTATCTTTTTTTATAAGCCGGTAAACGGTGTGGTCTCTTCGCATTACGAGGCGGATGCCCGTCATTTCGGGGTAGACCTGGTGGCAGCTCCGAAAGAAAGCGTACTGGCAACTCTGGACGGAACGGTGGTATTCACCGGCTTTGATCCCAATTTCGGAAATGTGATCCAGTTGCAACACAAAAACGGATTCCTGTCCGTTTATAAACATAATGAATTATTGCTGAAAGAGATTGGCGACCACGTCGTTGCCGGCGAAGCGATCGCTTTGGTGGGAAACACGGGGAAACTGTCTACCGGTCCGCATCTCCATTTCGAGTTGTGGTATAAAGGTATTCCGGTCAATCCTGAAGAATATATAGCTTTTTAAATCGATGAAAAGAAGTTTAGCCATATTAGGTTCTACCGGTTCAATCGGGACACAGGCTTTGGAGGTGATCAGCGAACATGCCGATCTGTTTGAAGTATATGCTCTGACCGCTAACAACCAGGTAGATTTACTGATTAACCAGGCACGAAAATATATGCCCGAAGTGGTCGTTATTGCCAACGAACAGAAATATCCCGAACTGAAAGAGGCTTTGGAAGATCTGCCGATCAAGGTGTGGGCCGGTTCGGACGCTATCGCCCAGGTGGTACAGTCGGAGCCAATCGACATGGTACTGACTGCCATGGTCGGATATTCCGGCCTGAAACCGACGATTGCCGCTATCAAGGCAGGCAAAGCCATAGCGTTGGCAAATAAGGAAACATTGGTGGTAGCCGGCGAACTGATTACCTCGCTTGCCACGGAACATAAAGTGCCGGTATTGCCGGTCGATTCTGAACATTCCGCCATTTTCCAGTGTTTAGCGGGAGAATGGGAGAATCAGGTGGAAAAGATCCTGCTTACCGCATCCGGTGGTCCGTTCCGCACGAAGACGATGGAGGAACTGGCAGTGGTCACCAAGGCACAGGCGTTGAAGCATCCGAACTGGAGCATGGGAGCAAAGATAACGATCGATTCGGCTTCTATGATGAATAAAGGCTTTGAGATGATCGAAGCGAAATGGCTGTTCGGCGTAACGCCTGAACAGATACAGATCGTAGTGCATCCGCAGTCGGTCATTCATTCGATGGTTCAGTTTGAAGACGGTGCTGTGATGGCCCAGTTGGGTATCCCGGATATGAAATTGCCTATCAGTTATGCGTTTTCTTATCCGAAGCGCCTGACGAGTAAGGCTCCCCGGTTGGATTTTAACCTCTATTCCACGTTGACGTTCGAGGAACCCGATATGACGCGTTTCCGTAACCTGGCTTTTGCGTTCGATGCCATCCGTACGGGAGGAAATATGCCGTGTATCCTGAATGCTGCCAACGAAGTGGTGGTGGCTGCTTTCCTGCGCGACGAAATAGGTTTCCTTCAAATGAGTGATGTGATTGAAAAGACGATGGCGACCTCTTCTTTTATCGCAACGCCTACTTATGAGGATTATGTGGCGACAGATGCCGAGGCACGGAGGGTAGCGGCTTCGGTCATGAATACGATAGCCGGAAAATAGACCGGGGAAGGTTATATGAGTAAAAAGAAATAAATTAATACAGACAAACAAATAGATGGAGACATTTTTAATTAGAGCGTTACAGCTCATCCTGAGCTTATCGATATTGGTCCTTGTACATGAGTTCGGACATTTTATCTTTGCCCGTATTTTTAAGGTACGGGTAGAGAAGTTTTATCTTTTCTTCGATCCTTGGTTCTCATTGTTCAAATTCAAGCCGAAGAACAGCGAAACGGAATATGGTATCGGCTGGTTGCCTTTAGGCGGCTATTGCAAGATATCCGGTATGATCGACGAAAGTATGGACAAGGAAGCGATGGCACAGCCTGCCAAACCGTATGAGTTCCGTTCCAAGCCGGCCGGTCAGCGTTTGATGATCATGATCGCAGGGGTTTTGTTTAACTTCCTGTTGGCGTTGTTTATTTATTCGATGGTGCTTTATACCTGGGGCGAAACTTATTTGCCTCTGAAAAATATGAAGCATGGCATGTATTACAGCGAGGCATTTCAGGAGGTAGGTTTCCGCGACGGTGATATCCTGTTGAAGGCCAACAATGAGGAATTGGATCGCCTGGATCAGTCCAGCTTCCGTAAGGTTGTGGAAGCAAGTAATGTAACAGTCTTGCGTGATGGTGTGGAAACGGTTATTCCTATACCGGAGGATATGATGCAGCGTTTTATGCGTGAAGGAAAAGGATTTGCCAGTCCGGATCGTGTACCGATGGTTGTAAAGAAACTTTCTGAGAAAGATTCGCCTGCTGCTACTGCCGGTTTGCAACCGGGAGACAGTATTGTCTCGATTAACGGCCAGGCAACCCCTCTGTTTGAAGATGTGGCTAAAATGCTGGATCAGAATAAAGGAAAGGATATTACACTTGGATTTTACCGTGGCGGAATGGAACAGTCGGTCGTTATCCAACCGGATACGGCGGGTAAGATCGGTGTTTATCTGATGAGTAAAACGGATTTATACCCGACGGTAACCCGTACTTACGGCTTTTTCGAATCGTTTCCTGCCGGTGTCAGACTGGGTATCAATACCTTGAAAGGCTATGTGAACGACATGAAGTATGTATTCACTAAGGAAGGCGCTTCGAGTTTGGGCGGCTTTGGTACGATCGGCAGCATTTTCCCGACAGTTTGGGATTGGCAGGTGTTCTGGATGCAGACAGCCTTCCTGTCAATCATCCTGGCCTTTATGAATATATTGCCTATTCCGGCATTGGATGGTGGCCATGTGATGTTCCTCTTGTATGAGGTAATTGCCCGTCGCAAGCCGAGCGACAAGTTCCTCGAATATGCCCAGATAACCGGTATGTTCCTGCTTTTCGCTTTGCTGATCTACGCAAACGGTAATGATATATTCCGCTTCTTCTTCAAGTCCTGAAGTAGACCGGAGGTTTTTTGAGCACGTGTTATCCGAATAGATAAAATTCGGGTGACATGTGCTTTTTATTTATACTTGTTTGTATTATATTTGCGGAAAGATGAGGAATCATCCCCGATGATTCATACAATCAATGGGAATGATTTATATAATCATCCGGGATGATTCTTTGCCGATTCACAGATAAGGAGGAATGAATATGGCATTTTACAAGAAACAAAAGTTAGGAAAAAAATGGTATCCGCGGGCAGTGACGGGAAAGAGCCCGTTTACGACAGACGATGTAGCAGCTCGTTTGTCAAAGATTTCCACTGTGAGCCGTGGGGATACGTATGCCGTATTGGCAAATCTGGGTGATGTGTTGGCCGATATGTTGAGCACAGGGCAGTCGGTACGCTTGATGGGGATTGGAACTTTCTATCTGACCTGCCAGTCCGTCGGGCAGGGGGTGGATATGCCTGAAGAGGTATCACCTCGGCAAATTACAGCCGTTAAGGTGGGGTTTATTCCTGAATACAAGCGTGGTCATAAAGGGCAGATTACCGAACAGACCTTGATTGCAGAGGATTTGGAATGGATTTGTTTGGAGTAAATCGAACGGAGATTATAAAATAAGGCACGGATTATGATGTGTATCCGTGCCTTGTTTTGTTGTATAACCGAATGTGTGGATTCAGGGGATGTTATTTAGCCAATGTTTCGTTGATGGAATCAAGGATTTTCTTGGCGTTAGCGTTCGCTGCGTTAAGAGCTACTGCCTGTTCCATATATTCTTTTGCCTTTTTCATCTGAACGTCTGCCTTATCTTTTTCAGCTTCATATTTAGCCGGGTCGGTAGCAGCAGCCAAAATCTTGGCTCCTTCGTTGTAATACATGGCTCCTAAGCTATACAAAGCATTTTCTTTGTATTTGGGATTGCTTACGATCAGCACGTCTTTGTATAATTCTTCAGCATCAGCAATCTTTCCGCTTTTTTGTACAGCCTGACCTTGTTTCATGCAATATACATAAAGCAGTTTTTCCAGATCTGCATCACCCGGTTTAGCTTTCAGGCCGGCTTCAACGGTTGCTGTAAATTCGGCAGCTTTATTCAGGTTACGCAATGCCATTGCTTTACCTGTATAAGCGTCATCAATGTTTTTGTTCTTTTGAATAGCCAGATCGTAATACTTTACAGCATCTTCATACTTTTTTGCCTGGAAAGCGGCAAATGCACAGTTGAAAACACGGTCTGCATCTTCATTGTTTGTTTGTTTCAGGAACCCGTCATACTTTGTAAAAGCTTCTGCATAGTTCTTTGCTTTCAAGGCAGCATCACCTTCATCACGCAGTTTATCAGCGTCTTGTGCAAATACGTTTCCAATACTCAGGCAAAAAGCCAATAACAAAACAATTTTCTTCATGGTTGTTAAACGATTTAATTTTTATTATTAGTTGCGCTAAGGTAGTAACCTCAATAAAAGTATCAAAGCGATTTTACATTTTTTTGTAATTATAAAGGAAAGAGAGGGAGTAATTGATTTATCAAAGTTGGATGAAACCAGTGTCATCTGCGTGCTATCTGTAGATTATAATACCGCCGGATAACAAGGTAATCCGAATGCTTCGGCAACAGCGGGATAGACAATCTGTCCCTCAATGATGTTCAATCCGGGATAGAGTGTCTTATCTTCTTTGCAGGCTTCTTTCCAACCTTTGTCTGCCAGTTCCAGCACGTAGGGGAGGGTAGCATTGGTCAATGCCAGCGTGGAAGTCTGGGGCACGGCACCCGGGATATTGGCTACGCAATAATGTACGATACCGTCGACTGTGTAAACGGGATCGGCATGGGTTGTCGGATGTGAAGTTTCGAAACAACCGCCCTGGTCGATCGCTACGTCTACCAATACACTGCCGGGTTTCATTAGTCCCAGCATCTCTTTTGTGATCAGATGAGGTGCCTTGGCTCCGGGAATCAGGACGGCACCGATCACCAGGTCGGTCGCCGGAAGTTCCGTTTCGATGTTATGCGTAGAAGAATATAAAGTCCTGACATTGGCGGGCATGATCTCTTCCAGATGGCGCAGGCGTGGAAGTGAGATATCGGCTATTGTCACGTCGGCACCCATTCCGGCAGCCATCAGCGCGGCATTGTAGCCAACTATACCACCACCGAGTACCAGTACGCGGGCAGGTTTCACTCCCGGCACGCCACCCAACAGGATGCCTTTGCCTCCCTGGGGTTTCTCTAGGAAACGTGCGCCTTCCTGTATCGACATGCGTCCGGCGACTTCGCTCATAGGGATTAATAAAGGAAGTGTACCGTCCGGATTTTCTACCGTTTCGTAGGCCAGGCAGACGGAGCCGCTGTCCATCATGGCAAGCGTCAGCTTTTCGTCCGAGGCAAAATGAAAATAAGTAAAGACCAGTTGTCCTTTCCGTACTAAAGGATATTCTACGGCAATCGGCTCTTTTACTTTCACGATCATTTCAGCAGTCTGGTAGACGTCGTTGATCGACGGGAGAATCTTTGCTCCGACTGTCTCATAGGCTGAATCTGGAAAACCGCTGTTCTCACCCGCAGTATGCTGCACATATACGGTGTGTCCTCTTTTTACCAACTCTTTTGCTCCGGCAGGCGTAAGCGCTACCCGGTTCTCATTGTTCTTGATTTCTTTAGGAATTCCGATGATCATAATGTTAGTCTTTAATAGTTATTATGCTGCAATGTACAGAAAAATATGACATTATGTTATAGATAATCAACTTTTTGTCGCGTAAAGTAATCTGTATACTTCGGAATATCTGTTAATGTACGGCTTGTTACCGGTTGATTATAAAGGAATGCACCGGGAAGTCTTATTTCTCTTTTAAATACTTATTAATACATCTGCGGTCCCAATTTATTCCTCGCTTTATGATTTTGGCGGGGGTACCTGCAATAATCACATTCGATTCATTAAATTCTTTGGTTACGATGCTTCCCCAACCGACAATACTGTTATCGGATATTTTTACATTCTTGCCAACTTTCACATCTTTTCCTATCCATACATGTTTGCCAATTTCTATACTTCGGGCAAAATTTATCGGTTCGCCTTCTAAATCTGTTATTGTATGTGCATCGGTGCACCATATATCGACGCCCCAGCTTAACTGACTGTCATCTCCAATACTGACATGCGAATCATCTTCTTGTAAATATAATGTAACACCATTGATCACTACACGGTTCCCGATATCTACCCGGCAGTTGTTGGCAACCCGCGAAACGCCTGCGCCCAGTCCGGGCAATTGTCCGATGATAAGTTTCAAGCCTGTCATGCCTAAAATAGTAGAACATCGTAGCAGTATCGTTCCCATATTTATACTATTGTTATCTCCTTTTACGATCAAGAGAAATCCGTCGCTGAGCAGTAATTCCTCCGCACTGTCTTCCGAATCGAAACACATTGAAATGTGATTGTTATTTCCTGTGATTGTAATATTGGCCTGGCTGATAATCTGGTTGAATTTTGTGTTTTGAGAAAAAATACAATCAATTCTGTCATGTGGGAAAATGAATGTGATTTCGTTGTTCTCTCCGTTAATATGTTTCATGTCATGCTAAATTTTATGATCTGTATTTATTACTTTCTTGTTTACAAAGATAAGTAGTGTCCGGCAGGTTTGTTCTATTGTTCTCCGGATATTCCGGAAAGCATAATTGGGGTGCATAGCTTCTTCCAAACTAACCGGAGCGGGGTGTATAGGAAAGATTGCGGATAATCCGGCCTGTTGTAATTGTTTGTCCGTTTCTGCATCAGTTTCCACTTGTCCGGTGATGGCGATAACAGGTATATGCTGTGATGCTGCAATGCGGGCGATGCCGACCGGGACTTTTCCGAACAGGGTTTGCCTGTCTATTCTTCCTTCGCCAGTGATGACAAGGTCGGCCTCGCTGATTATTTCTTTGAAATGGATATATTCTGTAATCAGTTCGATACCGGATGAAATCTTTGCCTGAAGGAAAGCTACGCAGCCTCCTCCCATGCCTCCTCCGGCTCCTGCTCCGGGCAGGTCACTGATGTCTCTGCCGGTTGTTTCAAGAATCAGGTCGGCCAGGTGTTTCATCCCTTTGTCGAGTGCTTCGACTTGCATTTCATTGCCTCCTTTCTGAGGACCGAAGATATGGGCGGCTCCTTGCGGGCCAAAGAAGGGGTTGGTCACGTCTGTCGCTATATGGAAGGTACAGGCGGATAACTCGGGAAGCTGGCTCCGGGTGTCGATATGGCAGATAGCAGATAGTACCTTTCCGCCCTTTTCTACTTCGTTGCCGTTATCGTCGGTGAAACGGACTCCTAAGGCTTGCATCATGCCGACACCCGCATCGTTCGTGGCACTGCCGCCCACACCGATGATGAAGTTACGGCAACCGCGATCGATGGCATCGGCTATCAGTTCGCCGGTTCCGTAAGTGGTGGTGTGCATCACGTTTCCTTCTTTCCGGGGAATCAGGTCCAGTCCGCTGGCTGCCGACATTTCGATGACAGCGGTTTGTCCGTCACCGGTTATGCCATAGCTGGCCTGGATGGGTTGCATGAATGGATTATGTACAGGAATCGTAATAACTTGCCCGTGAGTAGCCTGTGTCAGTGCTTCAACAGTACCTTCGCCACCGTCGGCAATGGGAACCTTTATTACTTCGCATCCGGGGATGACATGGTGAATTCCTTCCGCAACAGCTTTCGCTATATCGGAAGAAGAAAGACAGCCTTTAAAAGAGTCGACGGCGATGACAACTTTTTTCATGTTCAATGGCTTATGAACCCTGTTTACCGGTATATTCGATAATCAATTCATCAATGAGGTAGTTATCACTCATGCAGTGCAGATCTCCTATTTTCTGACGTAGATATTGATAGGTATTCGATTCATAAAAAAGCGCTAATGCTCTGCGACTACTGATTCCCAGGCGTTTGGAAAGTCCCATAATAATCCGGGCATATTTCATTTGAAGCAATGTATTATTGGCTTGTGACATCGTTTCTTTCCTCCTTGTTAATGTTAGTAGCATCTATAAAATGCAGATATTTATCTATAAGTGATTGGTTTAACAGACATATCTGATTATTCGGTTGTTCATAACTAAGACGCTTCAAAGCCTCGCCTTTATCAATCAGACCGTTAAAATATAGTTCTATTGTGTTGAATACACGATCGTTGGCTATGCCTCCTTCTATTATGTCATAATCAGACCAACGACGCTCGCCACGCCGGGAAGCCATAACGAAGTCGAGCCAGGTTTCGTTGTAGGTTTCAAATGATAATATCCGGTAATTCCGGCATATTGTTTCATAGTCTAATTCATATTTATTGAGGTATGCGTTCGGTTTGTTGTAAATAATAGCTACCCGTTTGGCCCAGCTAATGGCTTGTTCACATATATCCGTGAGGTAAAAGCCCTTGCCAAAGTCAAGATTGTCAAGGCATACGCCAACTAAAGGATTTTCTACGCAAAGGGTAGAACCATGATATACTATCATTGACTTATTTCTCCTTTCTCCCTGTTTTTCAGGGCTAATATAATATCTTCTGTTATATGTTGCTTGCTTTGGGTATGAAGAACTTCGTAACAGTCGAATAATAAATCATCAATAAGTCCCAGGTTATTTAATCTGGAATAAATATTTTCCGGCAGTTCATTCAACTGTTCCGCAACATTTTCGATACAGAAAACAACGAATTCCATTTTCTTTTCTTCTAATGTCATGGGATTTATCTTTATTGTGATCTGGTGCAAATATAGAAAAAAAGGGCAGCTTTTACAAGCCACCCTTTTCTTATCTGTTATTCTGTCAGGTATTATAAACCTTGTCCGTGACAGTTTTTGTACTTCTTTCCGCTTCCGCAAGGACAGAGATCGTTACGGCCTACACGTTTTTCGGCGCGAACCGGTTCTTGTTTAGGCTGTTGCGGTGCACGTTCTTCCGGATCATTGTTTCCGCTGATGTCGGTTTTCTCCGTACGATAGCGGCTCATGTCCTGGCGTTGTTCCGGACCGGCCTGTTTTACTTCGATACGCTGGCGTTCGGCAGCTTGCTGAGCAGCTTGTGCAGCAGCCTGGCGCTGAGCCATTGCCTGTTTTTCTTCTTCTGTCGGTTCCTCACGTACCGGAATCTGTCCGCGCATCAGGACGGCGGCAGTCTTACGGTTCATGGTGTCGACCATTGTCTTGAACAGGTTGTATGATTCCAGTTTGTAGATCAACAGCGGATCTTTGTTTTCGTAGCTGGCATTCTGTACCGAGTGGCGCAGTTCGTCCATTTCACGCAGGTGTTCTTTCCAAGCCTCGTCTATCGTATGCAGAACGATTGATTTCTGGAATGATTTTGCGATTACCTTGCTTTCTGTTTCGTATGCTTCCTTTAGGTTACATGAAACATTGTACATGCGTTTTCCGTCGGTTACCGGGATCATGATGTTTTCATACATCGCACCCTGGTGTTCGTAAACCTGCTTGATAACCGGGTTGGCTACCTGCGTCATACGTTCCATACGGCGTTTGAATGTCTGCAATGCGTTTTCGAACAATTTGTCTCCCAACTGAGAGGCTTTCATGCTCTTGAACTCTTCTTCGGTGAACGGACTTTCCATTGCGAATGTCTTGAACAGTTCCAGCTTGAAACCTTCATAGTCCAGACCGTCGGAATGTTCTTCGGCGATAGCGGTAGATGTATCGTAGATCGTATTCAATACGTCCAGTCCGATACGTTCTCCCATCAGGGCGTGACGGCGGCGGGTATAGATTACGTTACGCTGTGAGTTCATTACGTCATCATATTCCAGCAAACGTTTACGGATACCGAAGTTGTTTTCTTCCACCTTCTTCTGTGCACGTTCCACTGACTTACTCAGCATATTGTGTTCCAGCACTTCACCTTCTTTGAAGCCCAACTTGTCCATCAGTCCGGCAATCTTGTCGGAAGCGAACAGACGCATCAGGTTATCTTCCAGTGATACGTAGAATACAGAAGACCCCGGGTCACCCTGACGTCCTGCACGACCACGCAACTGGCGGTCTACACGACGGCTTTCGTGACGTTCCGTACCGATGATAGCCAAACCGCCTGCTGCCTTTACTTCAGCCGACAGCTTGATGTCGGTACCACGACCGGCCATGTTGGTTGCGATAGTTACCGTTCCGCTCTGACCTGCCAGGGCAACGATCTCGGCTTCTTTCTGGTGTAACTTCGCATTCAATACATTATGTTTGATCTTACGCAGGGTAAGCATACGGCTCAGTAATTCCGAAATTTCTACGGAAGTCGTACCTACCAGTACCGGGCGTCCGGCTTCAACCAATGCGCTGATTTCTTCGATAACAGCGGCGTACTTTTCGCGTTTGGTCTTGTAGATACGGTCGTTCATATCGTTACGGGCAATCGGACGGTTGGTCGGAATCACTACGACATCCAGTTTATAGATGTCCCAGAATTCACCGGCTTCCGTTTCTGCCGTACCTGTCATACCTGACAGTTTGTGGTACATACGGAAGTAGTTCTGCAAAGTGATAGTTGCGAATGTCTGTGTGGCAGCTTCCACTTTTACACCTTCCTTGGCTTCGATAGCCTGGTGCAAACCGTCTGAGTAACGACGACCGTCCATGATACGTCCGGTCTGTTCGTCGACGATCATAACCTTGTTGTCCATCACTACATATTCATCGTCTTTTTCAAACAATGTGTAGGCTTTCAGCAACTGGTTGATTGTATGTACACGTTCGCTCTTGACAGAATAGTTAGCCAGGATTTCGTCTTTCTTAGCTTGCTTTTCTTCTTCCGTTCCCTTGAAGTTTTCCAACTGGGAAAGTTCGGAAGTGATATCCGGCAATACGAAGAATGTCGGGTCGTCGGAACGGCCGGTCAGCAGGTCGATACCCTTATCGGACAGTTCGATACTGTTATTCTTTTCGTCAATCACGAAGTACAGTTCGTCGGTAGCTTCATGCATGTGGCGCATATTTTCAGACATGAAGTATTCTTCCGTCTTCAACATCTGTGCCTTGATACCTTGTTCGCTCAGGAATTTAATCAACGCTTTGTTACGCGGATACCCCTTGAATGAACGATATAATTGGATAGAACCTTCTTCTACTTCTTTCGGGTCGCTGCTGGCCATTTTCTTTTTGGCTTCGATCAGCAACTTGGAACAAAGGTCTTTCTGTGCGTTTACAACGACTTCCACATTCGGACGGAACTGTTCGAACAACTGTTCTTCGCCACGGGGTATCGGACCGGAAATGATCAACGGTGTACGGGCATCGTCGATCAATACAGAGTCGACCTCATCGACGATGGCATAGTTGTGTTTGCGTTGTACCAGATCGTTCGGACTGATCGCCATGTTATCACGCAGGTAGTCGAAACCGAATTCGTTGTTTGTACCGAAGGTGATGTCTGCATTGTAAGCCGCGCGGCGGGCATCCGAGTTAGGCTGGTGCTTGTCGATACAGTCTACGGAAAGTCCGTGGAACATATAAAGCGGTCCCATCCATTCCGAGTCACGTTTTGACAGGTAGTCGTTCACAGTTACAACGTGTACACCGTTACGGGTCAAGGCGTTCAGGAATACCGGCAGGGTTGCTACCAATGTTTTACCTTCACCGGTTGCCATTTCGGCGATTTTACCTTTATGAAGAACGACACCACCGAACAACTGAACGTCGTAGTGTACCATGTCCCAGGTAATTTCGTTACCGCCGGCCTTCCAGTGGTTCAGGAAGATAGCCTTGTCGCCTTCGATACGGACAAAATCGTGTTTGGTTGCCAGGTCGCGGTCGAAATCGGTAGCGGTAACCACTACTTCTTCGTTTTCCGTGAAGCGGCGGGCTGTTTCCTTCATGATAGAGAATACTTCCGGAAGAGATTCTTCCAGGACCACTTCCATCTTGTCGGTGATAGCCTTTTCAATTTTATCTACTTCTGCCCAGATGGCTTCACGTTCTTCCAGTTCTTTATCATCGATGCCTTTACGGAGGTCTTCCACCTGTTTCCGTTCATCGGCTACATAGTCCTGAATACGTTGTTTGATTTCATCTGTTTTTGCTCTCAACTCATCGTTTGAGAGCTTCTGGATTGACGGATATACGGCCTTGATCTTATCCACGTATGGAGTGATCTCTTTCAGGTCTCGCTGCGACTTGTTGCCGAACAGCTTCGTCATAAATTCATTAAATCCCATGATATATATTAATTTATTTTATTTCGTAAAGTGATTATTTGCTGACGATCGGATTTAATTGATCACCGGAATGATATATCACTATCAAATTCCGTGCCAAAGTAAATACTTGTCAAATTTTGTTTATTCCAGGGATGGGAGGTTAACAATAATACAGTGACCGGTCAAGATCTCATTTTTTGATCGTCAACTCCCAAAGAGGCAAACTCTGGGATGCATTCGGTGGCCGTATCCTCAGCACATGGGTTACCGTGGGGGCTACCTCTGTGGCTTTTACTTCGCGGTAGATATGTTCCGGTTTGATGCCGTTACCCATAAATACCAACGGGGTAATTACTGCGTTATTACGAATTATTTTTACCTTTTCTTTCGGGTTGTCGTTGTTGATGATCCAGCCGGGTTGCAGTTCGATGATCAGGTCGCCACGTTTCAGATGGTGCGTTCCCTGACGGAATTTAACCGTTCCTTCGTTCCATTCACCGGCAAGCAGGGCATGGTCGGTGGTTACATGCTGTACACCGCTGAATTCCATCAGGAATTCGGCTGCTTTATCCTGTATCGTTCTCAGGTCGAGTTTGGCGTCTTCGATAGCTTTGCGGTTCAGGTAAATCTGGTTATTATAGAAACCTTTCACCCAACTGCTTTGCTGCCCGTATATCGCCATCAGATACATGTTAAGCAGGGCGACGCAACGTTTCGGATGGAACTCTCCACCGTTTATCAGCAGTCCGTCCGCATATTCTTCTTCGCTGGTATAATAACCGGAGCCGGTGAATACAACGAGGGTATTAGCCAGGCCGACCTTTTTATCGATGGCATCCAAAAACTGTTCCAGGTCTTTATCCAGCTGATAATACGTATCCTGAATCTCCCGGGTGTAGTCCTTGTTCATGATTCCTTTGTAGTTACCCGCATAATAGGTAACCGACAGCATATCCGGACAACTTCGTGTGCCGAATGCACCGTATTCAAGGAATTGCAGGGCCAGCCGGTTAATCTCTTTATTAATGAAAGGGGTCGTCTTCAGCTTCGGAAAACAATCGTTTGTCTTTTCATTAAATGTATATTTGAAAGGAATATCATCCAATACGTAAGGGAAAGCGTTATACTTGTCCAATGGAAGGGTAGGAGTCCACACCATCTGCTCCAAGCGTGCCGACAAAGATTCCACTCCATTATTATAACGGTCCACATACCAGGGAAGACCTTTATAATAGGTGGTTGTCGCCCATTTCCCGTTCATGTCGTCCATCCAGAATGCTCCGTTTGCCGCATGACCGGCAGAAAGGATTGCACTCTCCGCATCGGGGGCAATGGCATACACGTCGCTTCTGCCTTTGGATGCAATTTTCAGTTCGTCTCCGATTGTGGAGCTGAACATCTTTTTAGGAGAATAATTTTCGCGGGTATAATTACCTATATAATCTTTGTCGTAAAGGATAGAGACTTCTTTATCATTCTCGAAGTCGTAGTATTTACTTCCTGTAACCCCATGGAAACAAGGGTTGCTTCCGGTAAACAACGTTGCGAAGGCACTTGCCTGGTCGATGTCGGAAAATTCGAATTTGATATTGTTGTAAACCAATCCTTCGTTCATCAACCGTTTGAAACCACGTTCACCGAATGTATTGTAGAAATATTCTATATAATCGCCTCTCAGTTGGTCCACGGTGATGCAAACCACAAGTTTGGGGGTACGTTGTTGTGCCTCCAGGTTAGTGACTACCAGGATTGCAATAAGCGACGTTATTATTTTTCTCATCCGATTTTCCATCATATATTCAAGCTATACGCTTCATTTTTCTTTAATTGCCATATTACCCCTGTATATACCGTATCCGGAACGTAGCCAAAGCGTGGCAACAAGCGGGATAAAAGCTATATTTAAGTGTTGCGGAATGAAATACCAACCCGCCAACAGCAGCGTAAGCGTCGCAAAGTTAATAAAATGATAATAATATGCAGCCTTTCCGAACTTTTTTACTGCAAACAAAATAACAGCGATAAGGGCGAAAGGTTGTAACCACACAATCGACCAGTTCGGCCAGATGCAAGGATGAGTCGATATAAAACAAAGGAAGAACAATACCGTACCCGCCAGTCCAGCAAGGAAAAAGAGGATACAATCCACCAGGCGGAAATATGTTTTTTTCTTCCATTCAATGAATGTGATTGCTGCTATCAGCAGGAAAAAAATCATGCTGCATAACATAGGCGTAAACCATATCTTACTGCCATTATTGTCGTCTGTCAGCTGTTCAGCCAACCGGTTTGTCTGTTTTATCAGTTTCCTTTCGCTTCCGTCGGGGTTCACGATTGTTGCTTTTTCGAATTCATCTTTCAGGTAGACTGGGAGAAACATCATTTCGTGCGGAGTAGCCGTCCGGTCGGTCGGGCTTCCGAGTGCCAGGTCGCATCCGAATGTCAGCCAAGGATGATTACGCGTGCAATAATTTATAAGCTCGCGGAATGTTTGAGGTTCGGGCGGGTTGTTATATTGCACTTTCCCGTCTACCTGTTCCTCCACAATGGCAACCGGACGAGTCGCGCAATTGTCGAAAAAGAAATTGTATCGGTAAACGGCGTTTTCCGGTTGTACATTCGTTATCAAGGCATTCCATATCTTATGGGTCTCTTCGGGAGTGAGGTTGAGTACCTGTTCGGTTACTTCACTTCCCCGCATCTGATATTCTATTATATAATGTGAAAAATTATAGGCTGCCAGTTTATAATCGGTTTCTCCTTTTGTAAAACGATAGATGAAGTTGGGTTTTGAGAAATCGAAGATACCATAATTGAAAACTGTATCGAGTTTACGTAAAGTATCTTTTACCCGTATGGCCGTATGTCCGTACACGGTATACACTTCATCGTCGGATGGAGCTGCCGTCAATATGCTTATCTGCGCTTCGTCGCTTAATCCGGTTTGTGCCTTTGCCGGAATCAAGCAAAGGAACAGGAAAAGCAGAAGCAGGTTCTTTTTCATACGATATTTGTTTTTACCGTACAAAGGTAGGGGTTTTGCTTTGAAAATTAAAATTGAGAATTGAAAATTAAGTATTAACTGTAATATATATAGTTGTATATATGATAAAGGTATACTTTTTTCAATTCTCAAGGCTGCTTATTCTCTTTTGAATAGTGAAACGATCCATAGTAAAACGATTGCGCCGATGGTTGACATCACCAGGCTGCCGATCACTCCGTTTACACTCAGTCCCAGCAGGCCGAATAGCCATCCACCTAATACGCCACCGATAATACCGACTATCAGGTTTACAATCAACCCGAATCCACTCCCTTTCAATATTTTCCCGGCCAGGAAGCCTGCCAGGATACCAATAATAATCGAACCGATAATTCCCATAATAACTTAATTTAGTGTTCTGATTAATAAACAAGGGATAGGGAGTTTATGTTTAATTTTCTCCAATTTGAAGCAAATGAACCGAAAAAAGACGAGATTACGCTAATTTGCGAAATCTGTATTATCTACTTTTGCCTCTTTAAAATATTCAATAGGGTATTGGTAGAAGAACCTCTTCAAGAAATTGATGTATATGTAATAAATAGCAATTTAATTTGAAAATCTAAAGATCATGAAAAGTAAAAAGACAAGAAGTGTGATGAACTGTTTACTAATACTGATAATAGCTTTAATGACAAGTCAGGGAGTAATCGGGATGGAGCAGGCAAACCTATTGTGGTATGAACAACCTGCAAATAAATGGATGGAGTCATTGCCTATAGGCAACGGCCGTTTGGGGGCAATGACATTTGGTGGTATTCAGGATGAAACAATCGCCTTGAATGAGTCTGGTATGTGGTCGGGCGAGTTTGATGAAAATCAACAAAAAGTATTTGGACGGAAAAAATTAGACGAACTAAGAAAGTTGTTTTTTGAAGGAAGAATATTTGAGGGTAACCAAATGGCAGGTCATGATTTGGCCGGAACGCCGCATTCGTTTGGTACACACCTGCCAATAGGTGAATTAAAGATGCATTTTACCTATCCGGAAGGAAATATAACAGATTATCGTCGTGCGTTGGATCTGGATAATGCGATCAGTGAAGTTACTTTTAGGGTTGGTACAGTCAATTATAAACGTGAATATTTAGCAACGAATCCTGATGACGTGCTGGTTCTTCGTTTATCTGCTGATGCAAAAAAAGCGGTAACCATGAATTTGTCACTTGATTTATTGAGAGAGTCGGATATCACAGTTGAAAATAATCAATTGATATTTACTGGTAAAGTTGATTTTCCTTTACATGGCAAAGGTGGTGTAAGTTTTCAAGGGAGAATTGCTGTTGTGGCAGAAAATGGATCTGTGGAGGCTGATAAACAAGAAGTAAAGATTAGTAACGCGGATGCCGTTACTTTGTTGATTGATGTGCGTACTGATTATAAGAATCCTGATTATAAAGAACTGTGCATGAAAACAGTAAATGATGTCAGTCGGAAATCATATAAAATACTGAAGCAATCGCATATAGAAGATTACTCCCGTTTGTTTAACCGGGTGGAATTAAATTTAGGTCAGGATACCAATGGTACGATTCCTACAGATGTTCGTTGGAAACAGGTGCTGGAAGGAAAAGTTGATACAAGTTTTGATGCTTTGTATTTTCAGTACGGACGTTATCTGACAATTGCAAGTTCGCGTGAAAATTCTCCGTTACCGATAGCTCTGCAAGGTTTTTTTAATGATAATTTGGCTTGTAATATGGGATGGACAAACGATTACCATCTCGATATGAATACCCAGCAGAATTATTGGGCTTCTAATGTCGGGAATTTGGCGGAATGTAATGTACCCCTGTTTAACTATATTAAAGACTTGTCTGTTCACGGAGCAAAAACAGCCGAGGTTGTGTACGGATGTAAAGGATGGACGGCGCATACTACGGCTAATATTTGGGGGTATTCGGCAGTGTCGGAAAGTATTATTTGGGGATTGTTTCCGACGGCAAGCTCGTGGATAGCGACACATTTGTGGACACAATATGAATATACCCAGGATAAAAAATATCTGGCAGAAGTTGCTTATCCCTTGCTGAAAGGTAATGCGGAATTTTTACTTGATTATATGGTCGTGAATCCGAATAATGGTTACCTGATGACCGGTCCGAGTATTTCTCCGGAAAACTGGTTCAAGCTGGACGGGCAGGAAATGGTTGCCTCCATGATGCCCACCTGTGATTTGCAATTGGTGCGTGAAATTTTTACCTCTTGTATCCAGGCGTCTGATATTTTGGGTGTCGATAAAACTTTTGCGGAGAATCTGGAAGCGGCGCTTACTAAACTACCTCCCATTCAGCTACGTGCTAATGGCGCTATTCGTGAATGGTTTGAAGATTATGAGGAGGCGCACCCGAACCATCGGCATACATCCCATCTGTTGGCTTTATATCCGTTCTCACAAATAACATTAGATAAAACTCCCGAACTGGCAGTTGCAGCCCGTAAAACCATAGAAGCTCGCCTTAATGCAGACAATTGGGAGGATACGGAATGGAGCCGGGCCAATATGATTTGCTTTTATGCCCGTCTTAAAGATTCGGAAGAGGCTTATAAAAGTGTGAAGACATTACAGGGAATGTTGTCGCGTTCGAATCTGATGACTGTTTCACCGGGCGGAATAGCCGGAGCTCCGGATGATATTTACTCGTTTGACGGAAATCCCGGTGGTACGGCCGGTATGGCTGAAATGCTAATACAAAACCATGAAGGTTATGTTGAGTTTCTGCCTTGTTTACCGAAAGCGTGGGAAAAGGGGGACTTCAAAGGCCTTTGTATCCGTGGAGGTGCTGAAGTTGATGCCCGGTGGGATAATTCTGTGCTCGAGTATGCCTCATTGAAAGCTACAGCTGATAATACTTTTTCCATAAAATTACCTGCGGGAAAAAATTATACGGTAATATTGGATGGAAAGCCGGTTTCTGCAAAACCGGATGTTAATGGAATAATCTCTGTTAATATGAAAAAACGTGATGTATTAGTGATTAAATAACCGAACTCTGAAAGATATCTTCAAAGAAATTTAGCAGGTTGTCCCTTGGTTATGCATGTTATTTCACCAATTTTGCTTTTCTTTGCGGAAAATTTCAGTCACGTGAATTTAATTATAGAACAAGGAAACACCTCTTCAAAAGTTGCGGTATACAACAAGAAGCACATGGAAGCCTCTTTTGTATATAAGAAATTCGATGTTGATGAATTGGAGTCTCTCTTTGGGAAATACGATTTTAAACATGGAATATTGTCGACTGTGATAGGCAAAAATGAAGTGCTGAATGATTACCTGCGTGGTAAGCTCCGGCGCTTTATCTTTTTGGATGAAACTGTAAAGTTGCCTATAACGGTTCAATATGAAACGCCCGAAACTTTGGGAAAAGACCGGTTGGCTGCGGCTGTCGGTGCCAATTACCTGGAACCGGGAAAAGACCTGCTTGTCATTGATGCTGGCACAGCAATTACTTACGAATTGATCGAGGCCTCGGGGGCTTATCTGGGAGGGAATATCTCTCCGGGAATGACTACCCGTTTCAAGGCTTTGAACTTTTATACAAAAAAACTACCTTTGGTGACGGAACAGGAGGAAGTCCCTTTATTGGGTACCAATACCGAGAGTGCTATCCAGGCAGGAGTAGTGAATGGGATAGTCTACGAGATGGACGGGTATATCGAGAAGTTACGGATAAAATATCCTAACCTTTTGGTTTTTTTAACAGGCGGTCATTCGTTTTATTTTGAAAGCCGACTAAAAAACTCCATCTTTGCAGACATTAATTTAGTGTTGACAGGATTAAACAGAATCTTAGAGTATAATGTTGAAGATTAA
Source organism: Parabacteroides sp. ASF519 (assembly GCF_000364265.2). Taxonomy (NCBI): domain Bacteria; kingdom Pseudomonadati; phylum Bacteroidota; class Bacteroidia; order Bacteroidales; family Tannerellaceae; genus Parabacteroides; species Parabacteroides sp. ASF519. The sequence continues at coordinate 2,724,401 of NZ_AQFV02000006.1, forward strand.
TAAGCTACTAATAGCAAGCATTCTTATATTGACACAGTTGTCGCTAGCGGCACAAAATAATACTAACTCGCCCTATACCCGTTTTGGGTATGGTGAATTAGCGGATCGTTCATTCGGAGCCGGACGGGCAATGGGTGGCGTTGGTTTCGGATTAAGATCGTCGAAACAGATCAACCCGATGAACCCGGCATCGTACAGTTGTATGGATTCATTGACATTTTTGTTTGATTTTGGTGCTTCAGGTCAGCTTTCATGGTTTGATGACGGAGTCAATAAACAGCACAATATTAATGGGAATGTGGAGTATATTGCAATGCAGTTCCCGATACATAAACGTATTGCGATGAGTGTGGGTATTTTACCTTACTCATATGTCGGATATAGTTTTGGTGCCCGGAGAACATCTGAAGGTGGATTTAATTATGTGGAAACATTTAATGGTTCCGGCGGATTAAACGATTTGTATGCAGGTTTGTCTATAGATATATGGAAGAAGCGTCTTTCTGTCGGAGCGAATGTCGGATATCTTTTTGGAAACATCAAGCATGAACAGAGTTCTATTGTAGGACAGGGTTCAGAACGGAACACGATTCGTAATCAGAATCTGGAAGTACGGGATATAAAACTGGACTTTGGTGTTCAGTATACCCACCCGATCAGTAAAACAGAAAATGTTACATTCGGGTTGGCCTTTTCTCCAAAAAACCGTTTGAATGCGACTTATATTAATATGACTTATGCGGCAACCAGTTCCGGTTCTGCCGAGATCGTAGCTTCGGATACGACAAAGAGTAAAGCATTTGATATACCGAACTCGATTGGTTTTGGTGCATCATATGTGAAAAATAATAAGATGACATTAGCTGCGGATGTACTGTATGAAACATGGGATAAAGCGTATTATGATGATTCAAAAGATAGTTTTAAGAACCGTGTTCGGGTTGCAGCCGGAGGCGAGTTTATTCCAAATTATCAGAATCGTAATTTTTTCGGTCGGGTAAGATACCGCGCAGGTGCCCATTATAGCAATTCCTATCTGATGATAAATAATACAGATGATGCAGCATATAAAGGTAATGGCTATAATGAATATGGTGTGAGTGTCGGTTTTGGATTACCGTTGGTTGATAACCGTTCGTTGGTAAATGTGTCTTTTGAATACACGAAGATTAACCCAAGTGGTAAAAACATGATTGATGAACAGTATTTCCGTTTTACTGTTAATTACACATTCAATGAAATGTGGTTCTGGAAGAAAAAGGTAGATTAATTTAAATTGCTAACTTAAATTAAAACAGATATGAAAATAAAGGTATTATTAATTGCGGCTGCATGCTCTATGGGAGCACTAGGCGCGTATGCACAGAAAGGAGTAGATAATGGAACACAATTTGGATCTGGTGAGGACAGTATCCGTTGTATAACCAATATCAGCTTGTTCGTTCCTTATGCTAAGGCAGGGAATTTTAAGGATGCATATGATTTTTGGAAAATTGTTTACGATGAATGTCCTGCTGCAACAAAGGATATTTATCTGCATGGTGTAAAGATCATGGCATGGAAGATTGCCAATGAAAAAGATCCGGCAAAGAAAGCTGCTTTGATCGATGATCTGATGGGAGTATATGACAAACGTGTGAAATATTTCGGTGATGACAAACGTTATGGTAAAGACTGGATCGTTTCCCGTAAGGCACAGGATTATATCCAGCAGATGGGAGATAAAGCCGATTATAATAAATTGTATAATTGGTTGGGTGAAATCATCAACGAATATGGAGACAATACGGAAGCATTAGGTGTTTCTTTGTATATGTTTGCTTCTTACCAGAAGATGGCTGATGATCCTAATCACAAAGGACAATATGTTGAAGATTATCTGAAAGCATCTAAAATCCTGGATACTCAGTTGCAGGCTGCACAGGCTGCTAACAATGAAAAAGAAGTTAACAACCTGACAACATTCAAAACCAGTGTGAACGGTGCGTTTGCAAACAGTGGTGCTGCCGATTGCGAAACATTGCAGAACCTGTATGCTCCGAAAGTTGAAGAAAGCAAGAGTGATCTGGCTGCTTTAAAAGAAATCGTTTCTCTGTTGAGACGTGTTCGTTGCCAGGAAATCGATGCATTCTTTGCAGCAGCAGCCTATGCTTATGAACTTGAGCCGAGTGCAGATGCCGCTATCGGTATCGCTAAACGTGCTGTAAAGAATAAAGAATATGACACAGCTGTCAAATATTTTGAAGAAGCTGCCAATATGGAAACAGACCCTTCTTCAAAAGCTGAAGATTATTATATGATCGCAGTGATTAATCTGGATCAGAAAAATTATTCAAAAGCAAGGGAATATGCAAAGAAAGCAGCAGCTACAAATACTAGCTATGGTCAGCCGTACATCCTGATTGGCCAGATGTATGCTGCTACAGTTAAGAATGTATTTCCGAATGACGGTGTTTTGGCAAGAGCTGCCTACAATGTGGCAATCGACCAGTGGGAAAAAGCAAAACAGGTTGATGAAAGCTGTGTAGAGGAAGCTAATAAATTGATCGGTACTTATCGTGCTCATTTACCTTCTACAGAGGAAATTTTCATGCATCCGGATCTGGAAAAGGGTAAATCGTTTACTGTAGGTGGTTGGATCGGTGAGACAACAAGAATCAGATAATTATGACGGAAACGCGTTTTCTTTGTAAAACGAACAAATATGGCATAACAACTACTTTCGCGGTAGTTGTTATGCTTCTTTTATTTATGGCTTCCTGTGGCAAGGAGAATAAAGAAGTGGTGGAAGTAACCTTCGATCCGGAAAATACCTATACGCTGAGAACGACCGATGTCTCCAGTCTTATCTCTGATTCCGGTATCACCCGTTACCGGATGAACGCGAAAGAGTGGTTGGTGTTCGGAAAAGCCAAGGAGCCTTACAGCTATTTTCCCCAGGGTGTTTACGTGGAGAAATTTGATTCCTTGTTTAATGTAGAAGCAAGTGTAAAAGCAGATACTGCTTATTATTGGGATAAGAAAGGGCTGTATAAGCTGATTGGTCATGTGAGTATATTAAGCCAGGAAGGTAAAAAGTTGGATACTTCAATACTGTATTTCGACCAGAAAGAAGACCAAATTTACACAGATGAATACTTTGAGCTGGAAGAAGGGGATAAGATTATCACCGGCATCGGATTTAAGTCGAACCAGAACATGACGAAATATAAGATATTTAATTCGCAGGGAACATTTCCTGTCAGCGATACAGCACGTGATACTTCGCGTGTGAATACTGCAACCGGCGATTCTGTGGCTGTGAATATAGCAAAGCCGGATTCAATAAAATAGAACTGATGTGAATGCATTAACGTACATATTGATTTCATTAGCCTTTTCCGCTTTTTTTTCCGGCATGGAGATCGCATTTATTTCTTCTAATAAGTTGCGGCATGAACTGGATAAAAAGAATAAGAATATGGCCGGTAAGATATTGGATATTTTTTACCGGAATCCAAACCTGTTTATATCAACGATGCTGGTGGGTAATAATATCGCACTGGTTGTCTATGGTTTACAGATGGCAATTGTTCTGGAACCGTTTATCGCCCGTTTCGTTGATAATGAGGCTCTGATTGTTCTTATTCAGTCTATTATCTCGACACTCCTGATATTGTTTACAGGCGAGTTTATCCCGAAGACGATTTTCAAATTGAATCCAAACTTTTCTTTGAATTTGTTTTCGGTTCCTTTGTTGATCATATACATTATATTATATCCTATCTCGAAGTTTTCGGCACTGATTTCTTATCTGATACTGAAATTGGTGGGTGTAAAGAATATTACTCAATCGAGCAGGCGTACTTTAGGTAAAGTGGATCTTGACTTCTTTATTCAGCAAAGTATCGAAGATGCTCCTCTGAACTCAGATATGGATACGGAAGTGAAAATATTTCAGAATGCGCTTGATTTTTCCAATGTCCGTTTGCGCGATTGTATTGTTCCCCGTACGGAGATTGTCGCCTGTGACAAGACTGTCAGTATGGAAGAACTTCGTTCTAAGTTTATTGAAACGGGGTTGTCAAAGATATTGATCTATAACGAAAATATAGATGATATTATCGGATATATCCATTCATCGGAATTATTTAAAAATCCGGAAGACTGGACACAGAGTATAAAGACTGTTTCCATTGTCCCGGAAACGATGGCGGCCAATAAGTTGATGAAGGTGCTGATGCAGGACAAAAAGAGTCTGGCTGTGGTTGTGGATGAATTTGGCGGTACAGCGGGGATTGTGACGCTGGAGGATCTGGTAGAGGAGATCTTTGGAGAGATAGAGGATGAGCATGATATGAAATCATACGTAGCTCGGAAAGTTTCGGACGATGAATACCTGATATCCGGTCGTATGGAGATCGATACTCTCAATGAAAAGTTCAATCTTGAGCTCCCGGAATCAGACGATTACGTAACGATTGCCGGATATATCCTGCATTTCTACCAAAAATTTCCTAAATTGAATGAATCAATCGTAATTGATAAATATACTTTTAAAATCATAAAAGTAACGGCAACGAAAATAGAACTTGTGCGAATGAAAGTAGGCAATTGATGAAAAAAAGTGGAATAAAAGATGTAACAAATCCTTTTTTTCGTATCTTCGTGCCCTTAAACTGTAAAATATAAACTTTAAAAATAAATAACGATAAATGGCTACGCTGGAAAAAATCAGAAGCAAAGCAGGACTGCTCGTACTCGTTGTGGGTTTGGCATTGTTCGCTTTTATCATTGGAGACTTTTTGAACTCCGGTTCTACTTATTTCAGACAAACTCAGGAGAGAGTTGCTAAGGTTGACGGGGAAGTAATTAAAATTCAGGATTATCAGGGACGTATTGATGAAATGACTGAGATGTACAAGATGCAATCCGGTCAGACCAATCTGCCCGAAGAATACATGAATCAGATCCGTCAGTCGGTATTCGATGCTATGGTACAGGAAATTGTACTTGACGAAGCAACTGATAAATTAGGTATGACTGTAAGTCCGGAAGAATTGTTTGATATGGTTCAGGGTGAGAATATTTCACCGATGATCCAGCAGATGCAGATGTTTGTTAATCCGCAGACCGGACAGTTTGACAAAACAGCTCTGTTGAATTTCCTGAAAACAATTGACGACGACAATATCGCAAGCTACCCTGCAGATCAGCAGGCTCAGTTGCTCCAGGCTCGTAATTTCTGGTTGTTCTGGGAAAAGAACATTAAACGTCAGCGTCTGGAACAAAAATATACAACATTGTTAAGTAAGGCTGTTGCAGCAAACGTGCTGGATGCAAAAGAAGCATTCAATGACGCAGCTGAAAACTCTGACATTGTTTATGCTATGCAGTCGTATGCAAGCATTCCTGACTCAACAATCGAAGTAAGCAAGAGTGAAATCGAAAAGCTGTACAACCAGCGTAAGGAACTTTACAAACAAAAAGAAGGTAAAGTAATCAAGTATATCGCTGTTGACATTCGTCCTAGCCAGGAGGATTATGACAAGGCAAGTGCTGATATCGAATCTTTGAAAGAAGAATTCACGACTTCTGAAAAGGTGGCTGATATTGTAAATGAAAATTCAGAAGTTCCTTACATGGATGCTTTCTTTACAGAAAATGCCTTTGATCCGGAAATGAAACAATTCGCAACGACTTCGGAAGTGGGTGCTGTATATGGTCCGGTATTCGATAACGATAAGTACAGAATGTTCAAGTTGGTAGACAAGAAAATGGGGCCTGACTCTGTTAAGGTAAGCCATATTATGTTGGCAAATGGGGACGAAGCCCGTACGACCGCTTTGGCTGACAGCTTGATGAATGTACTGAAGAACGGTGGGGACTTTGCTGCATTGGCAAAAGAATTCTCTGCAGACCAGGCTGCTGAAAATGGCGGAGAACTGGGATGGTTCACTGAAATTACTGCACTGAGAGGTGTAAATGAAGACTTTAAGAATGCTGTTTTCTCTACTCCGGTAAACGAAATTGCAAAAGTGAAATCTTTGTATGGAACTCACCTGGTGAAAGTAACAGAAAAGACAGCTAATGTGAATAAGTATAAAGTAGCGGATATTGACATGACAGTATCTCCGAGCTCTAAAACTTATAGCAATATCTATAACGAGTTGAACCAGTTCATTTCACAGAACAATGATTTGGCTAAGTTGGATGAAGCTGCTAAAGAAGCCGGATATAATCTGATTGCAGGTGTAAATGTTACTGCTGATAACCAGACGTTGGGTAGCATTAAAAATTCTCGTCCGGTAATTCGTTGGGCATTCCAGAATGATAAGGGTAAAATCTCTGAAATCTTTGAATGTGACGATAAGTTTGTAATTGCAGGCGTAGAAGGTACTATAAAAGAAGGTTACCGTTCGGTTGCCTCTTTAACTCCTGCTTTGAAAGCTGAAATCGCTGCTCAGAAGAAAGGTGAGAAGATCGCTGCTGATCTGAAGGCTAAAAATCTGACATCAGTTGAAGCTTATGCTGATGCAATGGGTTCAAAAGTTGATTCAGTGAAGTTTATCAACTTCGGAACACGTCGTATCGCCGGTATCGGTGTAGAACCGAAACTGAATGCAATGGTTTCTCTTGCTGAGGTTGGTCAGGTAAGCGCTCCGGTTGCCGGTAACAATGGCGTATATGTATTTAAAGTATACGACAGAAACAAGGAGGCAAAAGAATACAACGAAGCAGAAGAAATTAAAACGTTGGATGCATCGAACGCATATCGCTTCGGATTCCAGGCTATCCAGTCACTGGTTAACAAAGCAGATGTAGAAGACAACCGTATACGTTTCTTCTAAACAAATAAAGCTCAAAAGGTATTACATAATCCTTTTTAAGGAAAGCTGCCGGACTTATTCAGAAAAGTCCGGCAGCTTTTTTTATCTTTGTGCCGGATTAATCGTTATATAACAATATACAATGCAAGAAAAGAGACAATTGTTAGGCATGACGCTGGACGAACTGAAGGAAGTGGCGGCACAGGTCGGTTTACCGGGATACGCTGCAAAACAGATGACCGATTGGCTGTATAAGAAGAAAGTTACCTCTATTGCGGAAATGACTAATATTGCTGTTGCCAAACGTACTCTTTTGGAAGAGTCTTTTGAGGTAGGGGCACTCCCTCCGGTTGATTGTATGAAATCGGTCGATGGAACGATTAAATATTTATTTGCTGCAGGGAACGGCAATTTTGTGGAGGCTGTTTATATCCCGACCGACGACAGGGCTACATTATGTGTGTCTTCGCAGGTCGGATGCAAGATGAACTGCCTGTTTTGTATGACGGGTAAACAAGGTTTTACTGCCAATCTTACGGCAAATCAAATATTGAACCAAATCCAGTCTGTTCCGGAATCAGAATCATTGACAAATCTGGTCTTTATGGGAATGGGGGAACCTTTGGATAATGTGGATGAGTTGTTTAAGGTCCTTGAAATCCTTACTTCTACCTATGGATATGGGTGGAGTCCCAAGCGGATAACAGTTTCTACTATCGGGGTGGCAAAAGGCTTGAAGCGTTTTCTGGAAGAAAGCGACTGCCATTTGGCGGTCAGTCTGCATTCTCCTTTTCATGAAGAACGTTTGTCTTTAATGCCTGTAGAAAAAGCTTATCCGGCACAGGGCGTCATTGATCTCATCAGGCAGTATGATTTCTCCCATCAACGTCGTGTTTCTTTTGAATATATAGTTTTTAAAAATTTAAATGATAGCCTGAAACATGCTAAAGCCCTGATTTGTTTATTAAATGATGTAGATTGCAGGGTTAACCTGATTCGTTTTCATGCTATCCCCAACGTCCCGTTGGAAAGTTCGGATTTGGCGAAGATGGAAGTCTTTCGTGATACATTGAACAATGCAGGGATTGTTTGTACAATCCGTGCTTCGAGAGGAGAGGATATATTTGCCGCCTGCGGAATGCTGTCGACAGCAAAAAAACAACAAAACGGATAGAAGACAAGTCATTTGATAGAAAAGAATTATATTTGTGTTATAAAAACGAATGGGTATGAAAAAGATTTCTTTACAGATTAGCTTACTCATGTTTCTGGTATTGCTGGGAGCATGTAGCTCAGGACCGGTTGGAAAACGGGCCACAGGCCTTGCTTATGAGGTTGTAGTTGTAATGAAAAAAGCTGATTGGGATGGCCCTTCGGGAAAGGCTATTAAACAAGAGCTGACATCTGATGTCCCTGGTCTTCCTCAATCTGAACCTGCATTGAAGATTACTTATGTAGATCCTTCACAATTCGACGGATTATTGACTTATGTCCGCAATATACTGATTGTAAATATTGATCCGTCTATTTACACGAAGGCTTCGATAAGCTATGAAAACGACCGTTGGGCTAAAGGACAGGTGGTTGTGACACTGAATGCTCCTTCTCCTGAAGCTATTATTGAATATTCACAGGCTCATCCGAAAGCGCTGGTTGATTTCTTTGTGAAAGTCGAAATGAACCGGGCGATTGGCCAGTTGGAGAAAGATTACAGTACAGTTGTCATGGATAACCTGAAAAATAATCATGACCTGATGCTGAATGCTCCGTCTAATATGACCTATTATCGTGATACGACAGATTTCTTCTGGGCATCCAATAATGCCAATACTGGTCGTACGGATTTGATTGTATATACTTTCCCTTATACCGATCCGAATACCTTCACGGCTGAATATCTGGTAGCAAAGCGCGACTCGGTGTTGAAGGAAAATCTGCCGGGAGCTTTCCCTGAATCGTATATGACGACTGAGTCCCGTTTTGGGGTTGATTATACGCCGATTACTGTTAATGGCAAATATTGCGGTGTGCTACGCGGTTTGTGGAAGATGGTCGGTGATATGATGGGCGGACCGTTTGTCAGTCATGTCCGTCTGGATGAAAAGAATAACCGGGTCGTTGTAGCCGAAGGCTTTGTTTTTGCTCCTGAAACAGATAAACGTAACTTTATCCGCCGTATCGAAGCAGCTTTATATACACTTCGCTTACCGGGTGAATTTGAAAAATCGGTGGAAGAAAAGCTCGACATACCGGAAAGTAAGAAATAAACAAACATAATACATGGAAGAACGATTGATTAAGGTGGGCATTACCCACGGAGATATAAATGGCATCGGATATGAGGTGATACTGAAAACATTCTCGGATGCCAGAGTTGCCGAACTTTGTACTCCGGTTATATACGGATCATCAAAAATCGCAGCTTATCACCGGAAAGCGTTGGAATTGCCTCCTGTGAATATGAACATCATTTCCCAGGCAGAAGATGCCGGTATTAACCGGGTGAATATCATCAACTGTGTGGACGATGAAACAAAAGTAGAATTATCGCAGTCGACATCGATAGCCGGGGAAGCAGCATTTTTAGCTTTGGAAGCTGCTGTTACAGACTTGAAACGGGGTGCTGTTGATGTATTGCTGACAGCACCGATCAATAAGCATAATATCCAGAATGACGAGTTCCATTTTCCGGGACATACCGAATACCTGGAAGAACGTTTTGGCGGAGTGGGCCGGAAAGCATTGATGATTTTGATGAAGGATGGTCTGCGTGTTGCTTTGGTGACCGGACATATCCCATTGGCAGAAGTTCCTTCCAGAATAACCGTAGAGGATATCGTGTCGAAATTGCGCATATTCAATCAGTCGCTCAAACAGGACTTCGGGATTGTAAAACCACGTATTGCCGTGCTTTCATTGAATCCTCATGCAGGTGATGATGGCTTATTGGGAAAAGAAGAGGAAACGATCATTATTCCGGCCATGGAAGAGGCGGAAAAAAGAGGTGTCATGTCTTTTGGACCTTATGCGGCAGACGGATTTTTCGGCTCTCAGATGTACGACAAATTTGATGGCGTATTAGCGATGTACCATGATCAGGGCTTGGCACCGTTTAAAACGCTGGCCATGGATGACGGGGTTAACTATACGGCCGGTCTGTCGATTGTCCGTACTTCGCCGGCTCACGGAACAGCTTACGATATAGCCGGACAGAATGTGGCTTCCGAAGAGTCGTTCCGCCAGGCGTTATATACTGCGCTGGATATTTACCGGAACAGGTTGAATTATCGGGAAGCTACTGCGAATCCTCTCCGCAAGCAATATTTTGATAAGGGAGGCGATAATGAAAAGCTGGATCTTACCAAAGATGACGATGCAGAGGTTTGTCCTCAGTAAATAATAAAAAACAGATCCCCTGGAAACATGCTTTTTCAGGGGATATTTGTTATAAAGACTAACGGTCCATATCTGTTGTATTTTATAATAATATGGTCTGTATTGCGCTTTTTGACTTCAATCTTTTTTTGATAGGAAAAGTTTGCGTAAGTTTGTGGTTCAAAATTGCAACATGAATTATGTTTAAAGATAAAACGATCGTATATACCTCCGGAACATTCGATATGTTTCATTATAATCATCTCCGGATGATCAATTATGCCCGTAGCTTGGCTGATATCCTGATTGTAGGAGTGAGCACGGACGAACTGGTTTCTTCTTATAAAGCGAATCCTATTATCCCGTTCAATGAACGCCTTCAAATTATTGAAGCGTTGAAAACTCCGGATATTGTAATACCGCAGCATACACTGGATCATACGGAGATCGTAAAGAAGCTGAATATCGATGCTTTTGTTGTGGGAGATGACTGGTTTGGTAAATATGATTATTTAAAAGATTTAGGCGTACAGGTTTTTTATTTCCCTTATGGAACCGGGGTTTCTTCCTCTAATCTGAAGAAAACGATTCATGATTCTTACGAAGAAAATCTTAAATATCAACGACATGCTAAACCTGCCACTGTAAAGGGAAAAGGGGAGGAATAAAGATTACTCATGGAAAAGTGTGCTTTAATTACCGGTGGTACAAAGGGTATAGGTAAAGCGGTGGCTCTCTGTTTGGGGAAAGCCGGGTATAACCTTGTGCTTACTTATGCTTCCGATCCCGGGATGGCCGAACAAACCCGCGAAGGTTTGCAACAGCAATTCGGAATCAATGTGTCTGTGCTACAGGCAGATATTACAAAAAAAGAGTCCGTTGATAAAATAGATGCTTATTTGCAGGAGAAGAGTTTGCTTTTAGATGCACTGATCTTTAATGCGGGATTGACTTGCCGCGATTCGTTCGAGGACTTGTCACTTACTGATTGGGAACGTGTATTCTTTGCTAATGTTCATTTTCCGGTATTCTTATTGCAACGTATTGTCGGACGGATAAATAAAGGTGGTAGTGTGGTCTTTACCGGTTCCCTGATGGGGATCCAGCCTCATTCGGTATCTCTGGCTTACGGAGTGACAAAGAGTGCTGTACATGCCTTAGTAAAGAATATGGTTAAATTCCTGGTTCCTTATGAATTGCGTGTGAACGCAGTTGCTCCCGGGTTTGTCGATACCGAATGGCAGAAGACTAAACCGGCAGAAATACGGCGGAATATAGAAAATAAAGTTTCTTTAGGCCGTTTCTGTGATCCGGAAGAGTTGGCCGAAGTGTATAAGATGTTAATAGAAAATAGTTATTTTAATGGCGAAGTGGTCGTTGTAGACGGCGGATATTCGTATAAATAATAGATCATGAGTAATTTGGATAAAGAATACGAAGCATCACTAAAATCAATAGAAACAGAAAATGTTGTCGACCGGGCGTTTTACCGTCCGATAGGTTTTCGTATCGCTCGTATGTTGCGCGGCACGGGGATTACCCCGAATATGGTAACGGTCATTTCTATATTTGTGGGAGCTGCTGTCGGCTTCATGTTTTATCATGATAATCTGGTTTATACTATTTGTGGTATTTTATTGTTGGTTTTTGCCAATATACTGGATTGCGTAGACGGACAGTTGGCTCGTCTGACAGGTATCAAGTCCGCTATCGGACGTATATTGGACGGATTTGCCGGTGATATCTGGTTTGCCTCTATCTATGTCGGTTTTGCCCTTCGTCTGTCTCATGAGTATGGTACTTATTGGTTTTTTGCTTTGGCCGTTGTGTCTGGCTTATCCCATCTGGTGCAGGCTAATATAACCGATTATTATAAAACATTGCATCTCTATTTTATCAGTAAGGACAAAGGAGCTGAGTTCCAGTCGCTGGAACAGGTCATTGCCCGTCATAAGGAGATGAAGCTGGGTATCAATAAAACTTTTTATTTCCTTTATAGGGGATACACATTACTTCAGGTGAAAGCCACTCCTGCCTTGCAGCGTATGTTGCAGAGCCTCCATGCCAAATACGGAGATGATATTCCGGAAAATGTGCGTATTGCTTTTCGTAAACAAAGTCGTGAGTTAATGCGTTATATTGATCTCCTGACATTTAACGGACGTACGATCGTTATGTTTATAGTTGTATTGGTCGGCGAAGTATGGGTTTATTTCCTGTATGAGATAATCGTATTGAATATCGTGCTGTTATTGTCGATGCGCAAGCACGAAAAAATGTGCGCATCGTTTATTGAATAAATAAAAAGTATGAAAAAGAGCGTAGTAGACATTAATGATTTGCAGGAAGCTGCCCCGTTCTTCAAAAGCCGTATAGGCACCTTCCTTGGCAAATTATTGATTAAGTGGTTGAGTGTTGACAAAGTAAACAAAGTGCATGCCAATAACTGCCATCTGCGTGGCTCAGCGTTTACTACAGCATTACTGAGCGATCCCCTGATCGATATCAAGTATAATCTGCATCATGCGGAAATACTGGATAACTTGCCCGAAGGGGCATTTATAACCATATCCAATCATCCGATCGGTTCGATCGACGGCATTATATTGATTGACATTATGGCCGCTCGTCGTCCGGACTTTAAAGTGATGGTGAACGAAATTCTGGTGAAGATCGGTGCCATGAAGGATAATTTTGTTTCGGTGTTGCCCGATTCAACCGGTAATGGTCCGAATCCGGCCAACATAAACGGGGTGCGTTATTCTTTGCAGCGACTGAAAGAAGGGCATCCGATGGGATTCTTTCCGGCTGGGGCGATTTCCTTTTATAATAAGGATGATAAAGAGATCCATGACTTGCCCTGGACACATAGCGTGATTCGCCTGATCCGGAAGGCAAATGTGCCGGTATATCCAGTTTACTTTGATTTTCTTAATTCCCGCTTCTTTTACTGGTTGGGAAGTATCAGTTGGAAAATACGTACTTTGCGCATTCCTGCCGAAGCCTTCAACAAACGCGGTAAAACGGTCGATGTGTATGTGGGGAAACCTATCTCTCCGGAAGAAATGAAGAATTTTGCAGATGATACGGCACTGGCTGAATTTTTATTCAATCGCACTTATGCTGCAAAAAAATGAGAAACCGCTGATAGAATCTACTCCTGATAGCTGGAATTTGAATTAAGATTTGTAATTTTGGCAGACAAACTGAAATAATTACAGATATTCAATAGAAGATATGATGATTAAGGTTGATGTCCAGCAAATAAAACAGCGTTTTGGAATTATAGGAAACAGCCCTGGCCTGAACAGGGCAATCGATGTCGCTCTGCAGGTGGCTCCAACAGATTTGTCTGTGCTTATTACCGGGGAGAGTGGTGTCGGTAAAGAAACTTTTCCACAGATTATACATCAGAACAGTCCGCGTAAACACGGACAGTATATAGCCGTAAACTGTGGTGCCATTCCAGAAGGAACGATTGATTCAGAGTTGTTCGGACATGAAAAAGGTTCCTTTACAGGAGCTTTGGCCGACCGTAAAGGATATTTTGAAGTAGCCGACGGCGGAACTATTTTTCTGGATGAAGTAGGGGAACTGCCTATCCCGACACAAGCCCGTTTGCTGCGTGTGCTTGAGACCGGTGAGTTTATAAAAGTCGGTTCTTCAAAGGTGCTGAAAACAAATGTGAGGATTGTTGCTGCAACGAATGTTAATCTGATACAGGCGGTAGCCGACGGAAAATTCCGTGAAGATCTGTATTATCGTTTGAATACCGTACCTATCCAGATCCCTCCGTTGCGTGAACGTCCGGATGATATCATCTTGTTGTTTCGTAAATTTGCCGGAGACTGTGCGGAGAAATATCGTATGCCGCCGGTTCGCTTGGATGATGAAGCACGCCAGCTGCTGACCTCCTACCGTTGGCCGGGTAACGTTCGTGAGTTGAAGAATATAACGGAGCGTATCTCGGTTATCGAAGAGAACCGTGATATTACAGCAGACGTTCTGCGTTTGTATCTTCCCGATCTGAATGTGGAAAAATATCCGGTGCTGGTCAAAAAGCAGGATAACGACCAGAAGTTTTTCAATAGTGAACGCGAGATACTTTACCAGGTCCTTTTTGATATGAAGAAAGATGTCAATGATCTGAAAAAGCTGGTTCACGATATAATGGGAGGTAAGATGCCTATGCCGGTTGCCGATGAGACGCCTTATGCCCATCCGATCCGTCCGGTACATTCTGCTCCGATTCAGGAAGCGGAAGCCGTAGAGGAAGAAGAAACTCTTTCTTTGGAAGAAGTGGAGAAAGAGATGATCCGTAAAGCATTGGAGAAACATAACGGACGGAGGAAAAATGCGGCGGCTGATCTGAAAATATCAGAACGTACTCTTTATAGAAAGATTAAAGAATATAATTTGGAATAATATGTTGAGAAAGAATATAATCTGGTTTTGTTTACTGATAGGAGTCATGGTGACGGCCTGTTCCATTTCCTACAAGTTCAATGGAGCTTCGATTGACTATACAAAGGTAAAAACGATATCTATCAAGGATTTTCCTAACCAGGCACCTTTGGTTTATCCTCCGTTATCACAGGAGTTTACTGAAGCGTTGAAGGATATTTATATCCGTCAGACACGTCTTCAGATGGTCAACAATAATGGTGACCTGGAGCTGGAAGGTGAGATTACCGGATATGAACTGACACCAATGGCCGTAAAGGAAGATGCCTGGTCTTCGCAGACAAAGCTGACGATTACTGTGCGTGTACGTTATTCCAATCGTACGAATCCGGATGAAGATTTCGAACAGAGTTTCTCTGCATATCGTGAGTTTGATGCTACCCGAATGTTGCAGGACGTACAGGCTGAACTCTGTACGGAGATCATTGACGAGTTGACAGACCAGATTTATAATGCAACCGTAGCCAATTGGTAATATATGAAAGCTGCAGACTTATATCTACTGATGGAAGACCCCTCTTTGCTGACGAAGGAAACACTTTCCCCGTTACAGCAGGTAGTGGCCGAATATCCGTATTTCCATATAGCCCGGATGCTTTATCTGAAGAATCTGGCTGTATTGAATGATATACGCTTTGCCGCAGAACTGAAAAGAATGGCAGTTTACATACCGGACAGAAGAAAATTATTCGCACTGATCGAGGGAGAACGTTACGGGATGCCGTTTGCGGCATCTGCGGAAGAAAATGAACCGGCAGCAGACTCTTTCTCCTTGATCGATGCTTTTCTGGCTGATCGTGAAAGTGAGGGAGAACAACAGGCGGCCGATCCTACTTTGTTGTTTCAGCCTTCCGTTTCATCTGATTATATATATTGGTCGTTGTCAAAGGATGATATATCGGCGGAAGAGGAGCCGGAAGCTAAACTTCAGCACCATGACCTGATCGATTCTTTCATTAAAAATGACGAACAGCGGGCACCGGGCAGCGGATTGGTCTTATCCCTGCAACCGGATGATCCATCTTCCCAGGGACCATTGAAAGAAGGGGAGAACGAACAACCCCGATCGTTGGACGATGATTCTTATTTTACCGAGACATTGGCTCATATTTATGTTAAACAGAAACGGTATGAGAAGGCATTGCAAATTATTAAAAACTTATATTTGAATTATCCAGAAAAAAATGCTTACTTTGCAGACCAAATTAGATTTTTGGAAAAATTGATTATTAACACTAAAAAATAAAACTAAAATGTACGTATTTATTTCTATTCTAATCCTGATCGCTTCAATACTTCTGATCTTGATAGTATTGATCCAGAACTCAAAGGGGGGAGGTCTGGCTTCGGGATTCTCTTCATCTAACCAAATTATGGGTGTACGTAAAACCACAGACTTTTTGGAAAAAGCAACATGGGGCCTGGCTGGTTTTGTTATTGTTTGTAGTATCGTTATTACAGCATTTATCCCAAGAGCAACAACTACTACACAATCTGAAATCAAAGAACAGATAAACAATGCTGTTACAATCGACCCGAATACGGTAGCTCCTAACTTTGGAACTGCTCAGCCGTCAGCAAATGCTCCGGTTGAAGAAGAAACGCCGGCAGAAGCTCCTGCTCAGGCTGAATAAGATGT
This sequence comes from Parabacteroides sp. ASF519, assembly GCF_000364265.2. Taxonomy (NCBI): domain Bacteria; kingdom Pseudomonadati; phylum Bacteroidota; class Bacteroidia; order Bacteroidales; family Tannerellaceae; genus Parabacteroides; species Parabacteroides sp. ASF519. The sequence goes on from NZ_AQFV02000006.1 coordinate 2,740,688, forward strand.
AGATTTTATAGCATATACTAAAGGCATTCCATTTCGGGATGCCTTTTTTTATGAATCATATAAGGAAACTCTCTACAATGATTCCTTTTCGTCTAGGATGAAAAGAAAGGATAGTACTAATGTTTTTTTATTTAGAGGTAGGTGTAAATTGATTTAGACCTACCTCTAAATGAAAATAGACCTACCTCTAAATTTATTTACACCTACCTCTGACAAAAGAATCGTTGGATATATGTCCGAATGGCTTTTAGGCAATACTGATAAAGGATAGTTATATAGATAAAGAGTTGTGCAGGTTGGGGTGAACGATTTGTGGATGTTTATACCCGGATAGATATATTTTATGAGGAATGACAGTTGATTTTTGTATCTTTGTTGAGACTGATTAAACTGTTTTATATTAAACAATACAAATATGGAGATGATAAATTTTGACGGGCTACTGATTGGTATCGTTACTTTTTTGATAATCGGGTTGTTTCATCCGATAGTTGTGAAGGCTGAATATTATTGGGGGACTAAATGCTGGTGGATATTCCTTCTTCTGGGGATTGCCGGAACGGTTGCATCTTTGCTGATAGAGAGTGTTTTTGTCTCCGCTATCTGCGGTGTGTTTGCCTTTTCTTCGTTCTGGACGATCAAGGAAGTATTCGAGCAGGAAGAACGCGTATTGAAAGGATGGTTCCCTAAAAATCCCAAAAGACAATATCCGGAAAAATAATTGTATCTTTGTAGCCGTAAAGTAATACAGCTATGAAGAAGAAAAAGAAAGTCTCTCCGCTGGACGAGTACATCAAGGCAAACCGCAAGGGAAGCCGGGAAGCGGAAATAGAGAATCACGGACGTCCGGTCAGTCATAACCGGGTGCATGTATCGAAAAAGGTTTACAATCGTAAAAGAGATAAGGCAGATGCCCAGAGGCGTCTGCCTTATTTGTGTCGTCAGGTAGCCTGATTTACTCTTATTCTTCTTTCAGATATAATCCTTCGCGTGATAACTGATGGTCGAGGTTGGCTACTCCCAGGCCGACAATAGCCATGACCGTTGCAGCATGTTGTTGATATTCAGGAATGCTCTTGGTGTATAAGTCGCGTTCCGTGTGCCATATCTCATCGTAGCTGAAGTTATAACCTTTGATGTCTTTCTCCATAAAGCCGATGGTCGGTACGCCATCCAGTGCAAAGACGGAAGCATCCGTACCGCCTATGGTGGTCGGCTGTTTACGCGGTTCGGCTACTTTGACTTCGAACGGATATTCGGCATTAATCTTCTTTACCGGTTCGCATATCTTCACAAAATCATCATACATGGCTTGCGGCACACTAATACCTACCGGAGGAGTAGGTCCGCCGTCACGGTTGAACAGATTCGATATTTTATCCATCTTTTTTGGATTACCCCTTACCCAAGCCTGTGCGCCGAGCAAACCGAACTCTTCACCTGCAAAAGCACAGAAAAGCATCGTGCGTTTAGGTTTTGCTCCCGACGTGGCAATCAGACGGGCTGCTTCCATAACAGGGGTAACGCCTGAACCGTCATCGACTCCGCCGGTTCCAACATCAAAAGAATCGAGGTGGCCACTCAGCATAACATATTCCCCCGGATGTTTACTTCCCTTTATGGAACCGATTACATTATAATATTTGACCGGTCCCAGGCGGAAATGGTTACGTATATCGAACTCCAGCATAAAGGAACGACGCTCTTTTACCATCTGTTTGATGATGGCGTATTGATGTTCATCCAGTTTGATATCGGGTACGGTCGGTAGTTTCTCGATGGTCATGTCCTTATCGAATACGACATTCTTATCATAAAGTGCACGCAGTGGGACAGAAGCCGACTGGATAAAACCTAAGACACCGGCTTCGCACATTTCCTTGTAAAAGAGAGCCGGCTTTTCATCATTTAAAGGCAGTAAGGGGGTATTCTTTTTATTTACCCAGTTATCCCTCATTATCTCACGGTTCTTTTGAGCGATTGTGTTGTTTTCTGCAATAACACCTGCACGGTCATAGTCTGCTATTGCCGACCAATTGATTGGCCAGCCCGTGTTTTTGCCATTTACCAGTACCCAGGCGCCTTTCAACTGTCCTTTTATCCGGTCGAACTCATCCTGTGTAAGAGGCTCGAGCAGTACATGTCCCCGTTGAAGTCCTTTCGTTCCGGAGGTATAGGAAGGGGTGACGAAATGCAACTCCATCCCGTTTTCACCAAGCAGCTTACCGAACCACGGCCCCCGGTTGAATCCGACAGGTAAAGTTCCGGCTTCCTGTAACTCCACTTCCAGCCCCCATTCTTTGAACTTGGAGGCAACCCATTCGGTGGCGTTGTCATAGGCATCCGAACCGATAGGGCGTCCGCCGAAGCGGTTGGTCAGTATGTCCAGATGGTTCATGACCTGGTTATCGGAACGTCCGGTTTCAATGATTTTATTTACAGCGGCCTCCTGTGCCGGAAGGGAAGTTATGGTCATACAGGCCATGGTTGCGAAGAGAAGTATAGTCCTTTTCATATCAATGTTTGTTTAAGTCTTGCAAATTAATGGATAAAAATAATGTGTACCAAATGAAAAGCAGAAAATAATAACAGAATCGTTCCCTTTTTGTAAAAGTATTACCAAAATAAATAGATACCTTTGTGTCCAAATCGGGAGCATGTGAAATCTATCTTTACTACCATAGCAAAATATCTGCTGATAGTACTCTTTGTGAGTTACTATGTAGGAGGTACTGCGTTCACCCATACCCATTATTTCCCGACTTATTCCATTACCCATTCCCATCCCTTCCTTCCGGGAGCAGACGGTTTGCCGCATCATACGCATAATTCGTCCGCTTTTAATACGATTGAAGAACTGGATGATATCATGATGGAGGCTGCTGCCTTGTGTCTCACATTGGTGACAGCCTGGGTACTTCTTTCCGTGTTCATTCAACAACACAAGTATATAACTCCCGTACGTTCAGTACGTAATATCAGCCTCCGCGCCCCGCCTTTCTGTATTAAATAATTACCAGCAACGAAGAAAAGAATTATTTAATACAAGAAAATCAATATGAAACAATTACTTATGCTATTGCTTCCAGCAATGGTATTATGTTCCTGCAACCAGAACAAGCAGGACGATGAGGTTGCTATTGCCGTAACTTTACGGGGCGACACGATACAAATAGGGGATAAATCACCTATCTTATCCCGGTTGAAAACAGACGTAGTGAAGAAAGAACCTTACCGCCTGGAGTTTTCCACTTCGGGGGTGGTGAAAGCTATCCCCTCCAATTATGCCGAGATTGCTTCCCCTTTTGCCGGACGTATCTCCAAATCATTCGTACGGTTGGGGCAGAAGGTGACGCCCGGAAGTCCGGTCTTTGAGATAAGTTCTCCTTCTTTTTTTGAGACGGGAAAAGGGTATTATCAGGCTAAACAGGAGATGGAACTGGCCCTGAAAAGCCTGAAACGCGAAAAAGACCTGCTGCAAAATAAGGTCGGCGTACAGAAAGAACTGGAAGAAGCGGAAGTCAATTATGAATTGAAGAAGAAAGACTATGAAAATGCTGTTGCCGCTTTGAAGGTCTTTCAGATAGAACCGGAAGACCTGGTATTGGGACAACCTTTGATTGTCCGCTCACCGATAGCGGGCGAAATAGTGACCGACCGTATTGTCATCGGCCAGTATATCAAGGAAGATGCCGAACCCGTGGCCGTGATAGCCAACCTGAATAAAGTATGGGTGGCTGCCCATGTCAAGGAAAAGGATATGGGAATGATACAATCGCTGGACAGCGTTGAGATTCGTCTGGTAGCTATGCCCGACCTGCCTCTGCCCGGAAAGATTTATCATGTCAGCGAAATGCTGGACGAAGATACCCGTTCGGTTGAAGTCCTCATCGAATGTGACAACAGTGCCCACCTGATGAAGCCGGCTATGTACGGGACGGTTAAGCTGTGCGACAGAAGTGCCGATGTCATCCGTATCCCGACATCTGCCATCCTTCAGGAAGAGGAAGGCGCTTATGTGCTTGTCTCATTGGGGAACAATGCCTATCGCAAACAGAAGGTAACTACTTCTGTCACAGAAGACGGCAAAACGGTTATCCTGACCGGACTTAACTCCGGCGATATGATTGTAACTACCGGAGCCTTTTATTTACTTGATGCGCGATAAATCCTATGAAGAAGATAATATATACTGCGATACACCGGCGGGGGCTGATGTTCGTATTATTCCTGTTTCTTGCTGTAGTGGGATATTATTCGTGGACCCGACTGGCCATTGATGCCTATCCGGATATTGCCGACACGACCGTCCAGGTCGTTACCCAGGTGCCGGGACTGGCGGCGGAAGAGATAGAACAGCAAATCAGTATCCCTATTGAAAGGGCGATGAACGGGATGCCGGGACTGAATGTGATGCGAAGTAAGAATACTTTCGGCCTCTCGACCGTTGTACTGGTTTTTGATGACGGTATCGACGATTACTGGGCACGTCAGCGTGTGCAGGAACGCCTGGTAGACGTGGAACTTCCTTATGATGCCGTTCCGGGATTGAACCCGCTGACTTCGCCTACCGGTGAAATCTTCCGTTATGTACTGGAAAGCGACCAACTCGATATCCGCGAACTGACCGACCTGCATAAATGGGTTGTCATCCCCCGTCTGAAGCAAGTGACGGGAGTGGCCGATGTCAGCAACTTTGGCGGTATCACTACCCAATACCAGATAGAGGTGAACCCGCACAAGATGGAACAATATAATGTGACGCTGGGCGATATCACCGAGAAGATAGAAAAGAATAATGTGAATGCCGGCGGCAGTATGTTAAGCCGTGGCGACCTGAGTTATGTGATTCGCGGTATCGGACTGGTAAAAGACCTGAAGGACCTGGGACGTATCGTTATCAAGACCGAGAACGGTGTACCTGTCTACCTGGATGATTTGGGAACCCTGAAATATGGTAGCCTGGAACGTAAAGGGGTATTGGGATTCTACGACGGCGTCCGTGATTATTCCGATGGAGTGGAAGGTATCGTCCAGATGCTTCGCGGAGAGAATCCTTCGCAGGTGCTGGAAGGAGTGCATCAGGCGGTCGACGAACTGAATAATGAAACCCTTCCCAAAGGAACCCGCCTGCATGTCTTTATGGACCGAACGAACCTGGTGGATACGACATTGCATACGGTTTCCCATACGCTTTTTGAAGGTATGGTGCTGGTGGTACTGGTGCTCATCCTGTTCCTCGGAAGTTGGCGTGGCGCTTTGCTGGTTGCCCTGACCATCCCGTTGTCGTTGCTGATAGCTTTTATCCTGATGCATCTGACCGATATTCCTGCCAACCTGCTTTCGCTGGGAGCTATCGACTTCGGTATCCTGGTAGACGGGGCTATCGTGATGATGGAAACAATTCTGAAGAAGCGCGAACGGCATCCTGATGAAATATTGACGGAAGATTCAATCCTGCGCCGTGCAACCGAAGTGGCCCGCCCTATCTTTTTCTCTACATTAATTATTATCACCGCTTATCTTCCCCTGTTTGCCTTTGAGCATATCGAAAAGAAACTCTTTACGCCGATGGCTTATACGGTCGGTTATGCCCTGTTGGGGGCATTGGCTGTGGCATTGTTCCTGATACCGGGCCTGGCTTTCTATGCTTATTACAAACCCAGGAAGATTTATCATAACCGCTGGCTTGAAAAGTTAGGTGAGATTTATAACCGGCAAATCATTGCTTTGCTGGAGAAACCGAAGCGGGTCCTGTTACCTTTGTTCCTTATTCTGGTGGCAGCCGGCGTATTGAGTTATACGGTAGGAAAAGATTTCCTTCCGCCTTTGGACGAAGGGGCTATCTGGGTACAGGTGCAATTGCCTCCGGGTATCTCTATCGAGAAGTCGAAGGCGATGGGAGCGGAGCTTCGCAAAACATTGAAACAGTTTGATGAAGTCTCTTATGTCATGACACAGGTCGGACGCGACGATGAGGGAGCCGAAGCCTTCTCGTTGTCACATATCGAATGCGGAGTAGGGTTGAAGCCTTACGACACCTGGAAATTCGGCAAGACGAAGGCGGACCTGATCGAGGAAATGTCTGAAAAGTTGTTGACTATGCCCGGATATACCGTCAGCTTCTCCCAGCCGATTATCGATATGGTCATGGACCAGATTGCCGGTGCTCACAGCGACCTGGCGATAAAGGTTTACGGAGATGATATTGCCGATACCCGCCATATAGCCGATAAGGTCGTGAATGTGTTGCGAACGATTCCCGGTGCCGCCGACGTAGCCATCGACCAGGAACCGCCGTTACCCCAGTTGCAGATTATTGCCGACCGTGACCGTATTGCCCAATATGGTCTGAACTTCTCCGATGTTGCCGATATGATTGAACTGGCAATCGGGGGAAAGGCCATCTCGCAAATCTTTGTCGGCAGTAAAAGTTATGACGTCATTTGCCGTTTCGACGACGCCAGCCGTAACTCGCCTGAAAGTATCAGCAATCTCTTACTGACGAATGGGGCCGGAGCAAAGATACCGCTTTCGCAGGTTGCCGAAGTGAAAATGACAACCGGTGCCAGTACAATCTCCCGTGAGATGAACAAGCGCCACCTGACCATCCATGTCAACCTGCGTGGTGTGGATTTGACGGAGTTTCTGAATAAAGCGAACCGGTTGATTGACCGCGACATAGATTATAATCACGACACCGTCCATCTGCAATGGGCCGGTCAGTTCGAGAACCAGCACCGTGCCTATAACCGTCTGGCGGCAGTAGTCCCTTTGGCGTTGGGCATTATGCTGCTGTTGCTGTTTGCCGCCTGTGGAAAATTCCGCCAGGCTGCTCTGATGATGTGTGTGGTTCCCCTGGCCCTTTTCGGAGGGATGCTGGCATTGAATGTCCGGGGGATGACGTTGAATGTCTCTTCTGCCGTCGGTTTTATAGCCTTGATTGGTGTCGCTATACAAAACGGTGTGATTATGATTTCGCATATCAATAACCTGCGCAGCCGTGACCGTGGTTTCAAGCAGTCAATCATAACCGGGGCGAAACACCGCTTCCGCCCGATTCTGATGACGGCAACGGTGGCTGTGCTCGGTTTGCTGCCAGCCTCGTTGAGTACAGGTATCGGTTCCGATGTGCAACGTCCGCTGGCGACGGTGATTGTGTACGGACTGTTGTTTGCGACCGTTATTACGCTTTATGTGCTTCCTGCCTTATACTATCTGGTGGAAAAGCATTATCTGGATGAAGAGATAGTATCTTCTGATGTAAAGAATACGAATGTCTGATTAAAAATAGTAGCTATGCGACATTATATAACAATGTGCCTGCTTGCCGGAAGCCTGGCTGGCAGTGCACAACAAATGGTTCCCCTTTCTTACCGCAATTATATGGAGAAGGTGGCGGAAGGGAATCTGGAGTATGCAGCCGAACGTCTGAATATGAATGTGTCCGAGGCGGAAGTGGTTGCGTCGAAAGTATTCAACGACCCGAACCTGTCCGTCTCTTATTTCAACAACGAGAACGGAAGTCTGCAAATGGGAGAAGGAGTGGAGGTTGAACTGAGTAAAACGTTTTCTTTCGGAAAACGGGGAGCGAATATGGCGTTGGCCCGTAGTGAAAGCGAGTTGACAAAGGCACTCCTTGCCGATTATTTCCGTAACCTGCGTGCCGAAGCAACCGTTTCCTACCTGGAGGCGTTGAAACAATATGAATTATATAAGGTAAAACAGAACGCCTATGAGAATATCCGGCAGCTGGCGGAGAGCGACAGTGTCCGTTTTACTTTAGGGAAAATCATGGAGATTGATGCCATCCAAAGCCGTCTGGAGGCAGGAATATTGAAAAATGAATTATTGCAGGCGGAAACCGATTTGCATAATGCTTTTTCTAATCTGAACCTGTTGACCGGCTCGGTTGCCCTCGATACCTTGTACGTCCCCGATGCTTCATTGCGGATTTCACCCCGTGATTTTGTGCTTGCTGATTTGATTTCCACAGCCTCGATGAATCGTGCCGACCTGGTAGCGGCCATGAAGAATAAGGAAGTCGCTTCCCGTGCCCTGAAAGCGACCCGGCGGGAACGGAATACGGATGTCGACCTGTCTATTGCCATCAGTAAGAATGCCCGGGTGCATAATGAGGAGGCCCCGGCACCACCCTTTACCGGGGTGACGGCCGGGATTGCCATTCCCCTGAAGTTTTCCAACTTCAATAAGGGGACTGTCCGTGCTGCCCGTTTCCGTGAACAGCAGGCCGAGACGCAGTATCAGCAGGCTTTGTTGCAGGTACAGACGGAAGTTATGCAGGCATACCGGAGTTATCAGTCATTGACAGAACAGGTCAGTCATTATGAAAACGGTATGCTCCATGCCGCCCGGGAGGTAATCGACGGAAAGATTTACAGCTATAACCGTGGAGAAGTCTCCCTCCTGGAGGTACTCGATGCCCAGCGGACGTATGATGATGTGCAGGCCCAGTATATAGAAACACTCTTCAATTACAGTGCGGCACTGGTGGAGCTGGAGAAAAGTGCCGGGGTTTGGGATGTGGAGTTGTAAGAAATTGGATATAAATCGAAAAGCCCTGATAACGAACATCGGGGCTTTTCGGTTTATAGATTGAGTAAACTCCTTAATTTATCAGGGGCTTGCCGGGTATCAAATACGGTAATCTTTTGTCAGGTCTTCGTCAGAAATACAACGTCCATACAAGACATCTTCCCTGGCTTCCCTAACACAAGATGTCAATTCTTTTTCAGATAAAGCCCATGGGTAGGGCTTACTTTTAGATGCAGCCTTTTTTAGAGATAATGTTTTAGCATATTTCTCCAATTCAGTAAACTCCTCTTCATCCATCGAAAGGATGAACTGGGTAAAGTGTTGTTTCCGTAAATTTAATTCCATTGTTGTCATAATATATCTTCTTAGGTTTTCTTATTTGACAAAGATAAGATATTAGTTCTGAATTATATTTACATTTGTGGGCAAAACAGAGATACGCGTATGATATTTTACTTTTCAGGTACCGGAAACTCCCGTTGGGTGGCGAATGCTTTGAGTATCGCGTTGGGAGAACCTGTCGTTTCGATAGCGGAGGAGTTAAAAACCAATAAAAAGGAAATTGTCTGTCCGCTCAGGGAAGATGAGAAAGTGCTGTTTGTCTATCCCGTACATTCGTGGGGACCAGCTGTCCCTGTTACTCGTTTTATCTCGAAACTGAAGCTGACCGGCTACGATAAGCAACCCGTATATTCCGTTTCCACCTGTGGCGACGAATGCGGTTATACCGCTGACAGGGTGCAGAAAGCCTTGTCTAAACGAGGGATAACGCTTATGGCTGGTTACTCGGTCATTATGCCGAATAACTATATTCTCCTGCCTGGTTTTGACGTAGACAGCAAGGAAGTCGAAAGACAGAAACTGGAAGATGCGCCCGCCGCCGTCGCTGCTATCGCTGCTGCTATCCGCGAAAGTAAAAACGTTAATTTATACAATAAAGGAAGTCTGCCGGGACTCAAAAGCTACTGGATATATCCTCTTTTTGCTAATTTTGCCATAGGGAAGAACTCCTTTCGGGTAACGGATGCCTGCATCTCATGCGGTTTGTGTGAGAAAGTTTGTCCGACCGGGACCATAACGCTGTCCGAAGGAAAGCCTGTCTGGTCGGATACCTGTGTGCAATGTGTTGCCTGCATTCACCGTTGTCCGGTACGTGCCATAGAATATGGTAAGATTACCCTGAAGAAAGGAAGGTATCATCATCCCGATGTTAAATAAGTTGCGCCTGTCAACTATAAAAACAAGTAAAGCAAAATGAAACAACTAGTAATGATGGTTATGGCTGTGTTCCTGTTGGCAAGTTGCCAGGAAACGCCTAAAGGTTATGTGATAAACGGAGTCGTGGAGAATATGCCTGACGGTAAGATTTACCTGAAAACGTTCCGTAATAAAATGTTCTTCGATGTGGATACCGCCGATATTAAGGATGGTAAATTCACATTCAAGGGAGAAGTGAGCCAGCCCCTGCTGTATGGTCTGGCTACCGAGGATATGAATTACCCGGTACAACTCTTTGTTGAGAATACGAATATGGACGTGACGCTCGGAAATGACGGCGAGACTATTATCGTTCAGAACTCTCCGGTCAATACGATTTTCCAGGAAAACCAGAGTAAGGTCTTTGAGAAAGGTTTCGATATAGATAGCCTGATAAGCAAGTATCCGGATTCGCCGGCTGCGGCTTTCTACCTGTATCGTTATTTTACCTATCAGCTTCCGTTGGACCAGTTGAAGGCGACTCGTGCCAAGATATCTCCGACGCTGGCCGACTGTCCTTATGTAAAAGACCTGGATGGCATCATCGGCCAGTTGGAGAATGTGCAGATTGGCAAGACGGCTCCCGAATTTTCTTTGCCGGATACAGCCGGTGTGGCTGTCTCTCTGTCCGATTTCCGAGGTAAATATGTATTACTTGATTTTTGGGCTTCCTGGTGTCCTCCCTGCCGTCGTGAGAATCCGAATGTAGTGAAGGCTTTCCAGGATTACAAGGATAAGAACTTTACGATTATCGGTATCTCCCTGGATAACAACAAAGACAAATGGTTGAAGGCCATCGCCGATGACAACCTGACCTGGACACACGTCTCCGATTTGAAGTATTGGGATTCGGAGATACCTGCCTTGTATGGTGTCCGCGGTATTCCGGCAAACGTATTGCTCAATCCTGACGGTGTAATCATCGCCAAGAATATCACTGGCGAAGATTTGCCTAATACATTAAAAGAAGTAATCAAATAAGCATGAAGCGCAATCTGCTTATCTCTTTTTTCTGTCTTCTCTGCCGTACAAGAACTTTTTCCAGGATAAGTTCGGTCCGGGGCATATCGTCAGCGACACAATAGCCGCCGGTAATTATCTTCGCCGCGAAATGGCTTCCTATACGGAAACAGAAGGGGAGATTGCAGAGCCGACAGTTACTCTCCGCATTACCGTATCATCAGTAAAGAAATTTTTGAACAAGAATTACAACCTTTAATACAATTGTCATCCAACTAGTTACAACAAACTATAAACCCTTCTTGTTCTATTATTGAAGAATAATATTGAAGAAGAAGGAGATGAGAATTGCAATCAGCGGTAATTCAGGTTTTATAGGACAGCATCTGACAGAGTTTTTATCTGCCGGCGGAGATGTCGTTGTCCCTTTGAAACATGCGATGTTCCGTTCGAGGTCGGACGAAAAGCTGAAACAGGCATTGACCGGATGTGATGTTGTAATCAATCTGGCCGGAGCTACGATAAACCAGCGTTGGACAAGGAAAGCCAAACGTAAAATAATGAACAGCCGTATTTATACTACCAGGCGGTTGGTATCTATCATCAATGAAATGGAAGTGAAGCCGAAAGTATTTATCTCCGCATCAGCCGTCGGCATTTATCCGGATAACGGTATTTATTCGGAAAGCAGCACGTCTGTGGGAACGGGTTTCCTGTCTGATGTCTGTATCCGTTGGGAAGATGAGGCGCAGAAATTGTCGAGAGACATCCGGTTGGTAGTAGTCCGTTTTGGGGTTGTATTGTCAAAGGATGGAGGGGCATTGCCTAAAATGTTGCTGCCATTCCGCTTTTTTGTCGGAGGAAAGATTGCTTCCGGCAAACAGGGATTCTCCTGGATACATATAGAAGATGTGCTGCATGCCATGCAGTTTATTATCGAACATAAGGATTTATCGGGAGTTGTCAACCTGGTTGCTCCCCAACCACTGACGAACCGGGCTTTTACAAAGGTGGTTGCCGAAGTGATGCACCGCCCGGCATGGTTACCCCTTCCCCGGAGAGTATTCAGGTATCTTTATGGAGAAGGAGAAGAATTAATCACCAAAGGACAACAGGCTTATCCGGCGCGGTTACTTTCAGCAGGGTATGTTTTCCGTTATTCGGATATACGGCTGGCGTTACTTAGTTTCATGATGTAGTAGGCACGGAAAGATTACTTCTTTCATCTATTATAAAGAAGTAAAGGATAAACTATTACATATCTCCTTAACTTTTATCTCTAAAGTCCTGACTCAGTAAAATTATCCTGTACACCCTGGTGGATTAGGGTGTACACCTTAGTCGAACAACCTGTACACCGTAATCGGCTATCCTGTACAGGGTAGTAATACTTACTAACGACTCATGCATTAGTTAGCAGTGACTTTGGTGATAATAAGTAGTAACCTTTGAGATAATATTCAGTGACAATTTCTCTAAGCTGATACAAATATAATACATACTGTTTTACAAAAACATCTGCCATCTGTCACCTGCATATATAGTAAACGCTTCAGAATAATATCAATTAAAGAGTGGTAGATGGCAGATGTGGTTGCAGATAAAATCAGGCATCTGTCACCATCTATGTAGCATATATACAGTGTGTTATATGGATTGGTTGCAGATGGCAGATAAATATATAAAACTTTGTGTAGTATCTTTCTATTCTGTTTATTTACCTGTTCGCGGAATTAATTTGTTTCAGTTATTATCAGATATGAGCTATCCTGTCCCCGTGCTTGACACGGGGCCGCAAGAGAACTGGCGGTATCAAAAGATATTATAGGATACGGTCTGTGCCTTTGCGATCCCGTGTCAAGCACGGGAACGGGATAACTCAATTATTTCTAAATTAGTTATACCGAATTCACATAATATAAAAAGGGAACCCTGAATGTACAGAGTCCCCTTTCTATCTTATGATTGCTTTATTTATTTGTAGCTATAGCCCGCTTTCTTTTGTGCGCTGCTGGCATTTTCTGCCGGGATTAAAGTGAAGCCCCACTTGTATTCCTTGTCAGCAGGTAATGTATATTCAGGTTCAGGACGTGAATACCAACTGTCGTAACCGGCCAGTCCCTGTTGTTTCAGGTCAACACATACTTCAACGAAGTTACGCGGGGTAATATCATTGATGTGTGTCTGGCGAGGTTTATCGTACGGACCGATGTTCGGACGGTTGTTGATTTCTTCCTGTGTGAAGTTGTTCCACTGGTACGGACGGTTGGTTGTCTTACCGGCATCGAAATCTTCCACGGAGTTACGCATGGCGTTGAATTCCATATCATCGTCAGCAACGATTAACAGGTTCTTGCCTTTACCGCCTAATGCGAGCCAGCGGGTATCGCAGTGGTGGCCGTTTTCCTGTGGACGAACATAGGGGAAGTATTGCTCTTCTGCCGTGCTCTTGTATTGCCCGATCATGTAACCGGCTTTACGGTCCCAATAATTTTCTACTGGTCCGCGACCGAAGTATTCCAGCTGGTCCATAGTTACCGGCAGACGGAAACGTACGCCGATACGGGGAACGACCATTTTGTCACGGTCGCTGACTTTGTCACGTCCGGGTGAGAACGTTGCTGTTGCAGTCGCTTCGGAGATTCCAATCTTTACGCCATCCAGATGAGCCGGGGTGAAGTGGGTAGCCACATTCATTACACCGTCGGGATAAATCTTATAAGTGATAAGGAATTCGTTACCGGCCGGTAATTTATATTCCACATTTACGATGGCATTTCCGTCGACGATTTCGGCAGCAGCCTTAGTCACGTTGAAGTTACGGCTTGACAGTTCCCATATTTCCAAACGTTTCGGGTTACCGCTTCCGTAGTCGTTGTCGTTAGGAGCACGCCAGAAGTTCGGCTGGATACCGAAACCTTCGTTGAAATATTCCGTGCCGCCCACCTTATAGGAACTAACAACGCCTGACTTCTTGTCGAACACGAAGTTTACCTTGGAAGAAGTTACTTTCACGTTATCACCCTCTTCTGATACGGCCAGTTTAGGACCACCTGCCTTATAAGCAACTTTATCGGCTTCTATCGGTAAGCGGAACTGGTCCTGGGCGATTTCGTAACCGGCAGGAATTACACCTTCCTGTTTATTAGAAGTAACAACGAAATTAACCAGATAATCGACGCCGGCCTGTGGTTTCAGACCTGCTACGGGAACAGTGATTTCCTGTGAAGCCTGCGGAGCCAGGTCAAGTGAAACTTTATCGCTCTTGATTACCTTGTTGTTCGCTTTTACAGTATATGTAATCGTATAATCCTTCAGGTTGGTGAAGTAGAAGCGGTTCGTGATTTTAAACACACCGTTAGCTACATCCACGGCATCGAAACCAACGTTCTGATGTGTAAATTTCACCTCTTTCATGGCCGGATGCGGAGTGCGGTCCGGATTTACGATACCGTTGCAAAGGAAATTACCGTCGCTAGGCATATTAACGCCGAAGTCGCCACCGTATGCATAATAGTTTTTGCCGTTTTCATCCTTAACAAGAAGTCCCTGGTCTACCCAGTCCCAAATCCAACCACCCTGGAGGTTCGGATATTTGTAGATAGCTTTCCACTGTCCCCAAAGGTTACCGGTCGAGTTACCCATGGCATGGGCATATTCAGAAGGAGCTATCGGACGGTCGCTACCTTCTTTTCCGATTTCTTCCAGCCATCCAGCACTCGGATACTGCGGTACATACATGTCGGTATTCCATTCCCAAAGAGCACGTTCGTAGTTGACCGGACGGTTCATTGCTCCTTTTTCCTTATTCTTTACATATAAATAAGTCTGGTAGAAGTTGTATCCGTTACCGGCTTCGTTACCCAAAGACCAGATAGTTACCGACGGATAGTTCTTGTTACGTTCGTACATATTCATCGTACGGTCCATGTGCGGCAACAACCATTCCGGATTGTTACCCAGCGAACCGCCTTTGCTCAGGCTGTAATACATACCGTGCGATTCCACGTTGGCTTCATCGTAGACATATAATCCGTATTCGTCGCAGAGTTCATAGAACCGACGGTCCTGCGGATAGTGGCACAAACGTACAGAGTTGATGTTGTTTTTCTTCATCAGTTCGAAGTCTTTACGCATCAGTTCTTCTGTCATATAGTGGCCTGTCAGTGGGTTATGTTCGTGGATATTCACCCCTTTGAACTTAATCGGCTGTCCGTTGAACAACAGTACGGTGTAAGGCTTTCCGTTACCGGCAATCTGGTCGATCGGTTTGATTTCGATGCGGCGGAAACCAACGTTCGAAGGAATGACTTCCGTTACTTTGCCGTCTTCCTTTACCGTCATCAACAGTTTGTAAAGATTCGGATGTTCAGCACTCCAGGTGGCGACATCGTTCAACTCTTTTTCAAAAGAAGCTGTCTTGATACTGTTGGCTCCGACCCATAACTTGTTGTCGGCGGTTGCAACAGTCTGTCCTTTTGCATCCAGCAGTTCGTAAGATACAGTAATGTCTTTTGCTGCTTTCGTATGGTTTTTGATGTCTACGGCCAGGTTGAAGATACCGTTTTTATAAGTATCGTCCAAGGTAGAGATTACGCGGAAATCGTTTACTGCAATCTTGGGTTGTGACCACAGGAATACATCACGTTCGATACCGCTGATGCGCCAGAAGTCCTGGCATTCCAGATATGAACCGGTGCTCCATCTGAATATCTTCAGGGTAAGAACATTCTTTCCCGGTTGCAGATAGTCGTTAATCAGGAACTCTGCCGGATTTTTAGAATCTTCGCTGTAACCGACTTCCTTGCCGTTCACATAAACGTAAAGACCTGATTTGGCACCTGCAATGTGCAGATACACATCACGTCCGTCCCAGTTTGCCGGGATTTCGAAGTCACGACGGTAAACGCCTACCGGAGTTGTTTCCGGCAATAGCGGAGGCTGCGGGTTACGGGGTTTGAACTCGTAGCCATGGTTTGTATAGATGGCTGTACCATGTCCCTGAAGTTCCCAGTTGCCCGGCACGGTAATATCATCCCAGGAAGAAGTGCTTGTTGAAGGATCTGTGATATTTGCCGGAAGATCTTTGTAGGAGTCTACAAAATAGAATTTCCAGGTTCCGTTCAGTAATGAATAGTAGGGACTCTTTTCAAAACGTGAAGTAAGGGCTGTCGAACGGTCGCCGTACGTCATAAATGAGCTGCGTGGCAGTTCTTTGTTTACGGCAACGACTTGAACGTCCTGCCAGTAAGGCTTCGTGTCCTGGGATGCAGTCGCATTATCAGCCAATGCAGTACCCAAAAGGAAGCAACCGAATGCTCCGGTGAGCATTGCTTTCTTAACTAAGTGTTTCATTTGTATTTATTTAGGTTGGTAGTATCTGATAAAAAATAGGAGGCTGGTAAGGTTATATACATACCAATTACCAGTCTCCCATTTTTAAAGTTGTTTTTTATTTAGCAGCGTAAAAAGAATAACCTTCAGCTACTTGACGGAATGCTAGAACACCTGCCTGATTCAATTCTACGTTCATTTCTTTACCATCCGGCAAATACATGACAACTTCGTCGTTTTCAGTAAACTTTAACAGCTTGGTTGCTTCGCCGTCGGCTTCAACACTCCAGCTCTTGTCTGCTTCGTTGAATACGAGATCGATGGCTTTTTCTTCGCCTTCTTTTTGGATGTGGTATCCGTCTTTTTGGGTTTCAACAGTGTATACACCGTCTTTTCCGTTGATTGTCTTTACGGTTCCTGCATCTGCTACAGGGTTGCTTCCGCTCCAAAATTCGATAGAGTTCAGCACCAGTACATCAGCGAGCGCTGAAATTTCATAAACAGGGACAATCCAGAAAGCGATAAATACCAGTTCGTTAACGAACTTGCTGTCGATATTGCTGTTCCAACTCAGAAGTTTGTTTGTCAAGCCGAATGGTCCGATGCAAGACGAAAATAGAACACTGCTGGCTAAGGTAGTAGCCACTAATAATGTTAAACTTTTTTTCCTCATGAATTATAAATTGTTAGTAGTTAATTTGGGGACGAAGATAACAATTATTTTCTATCCCAACTTACTGTTTCTTTATTATTTCGAGTTTGCCTGATCAGTTCGTTCCCGATTTTTACAGGTGTTGTGAGTAGTTCCGGCAAGTTGAATGTCTGGGTAAAGTAGAAATAAAAATCCGGGTCTTTTTGGGGTAGAACGAAAGGTTTGCCGGCTGTACCTTTTTGTCTGTCGAATTTAGCGATGTAAGGATGTGCCCATAATCCGTCCTGCCGTTTACTGCTGAAGACGAACCATTCTCCGGTTGAAGACCAAGTGTGAAAACTTTCGACATCGTTGCTGTTAACCTCTTCCATATTACGTATCTCGTTTGTTTCCATATTTAATAGGTATAGTTCGCTTTCAGGATGCCAGATAGAGAAATTACCATAATCCGAACAGGTGAACATCAGGTATTTTCCGTCTGGCGATATCCGGGGAAAGGAGACGCTTTTTCCTTTTTGGGAAGCTTCGTAGATACATTCCGGTGTTCCGAAACATTCTTTTCCGGCATCAAATGCTATTTTGAATAGGTCATAATGTATGCTGTCCAAAGGCGTTTTTTCATTGATTGCTTTGCTCCGGCAGAAGTAGAGCATTGTTCCGTCTGGACTCCAGGTAGGGAAAGTTTCCATCCATTCCTTTCCATAAATGGCGGGTGAGGATATTAGACGGTTTGTTTTCGTGTCCAATAAGAGCAGGTCGGATTCTGAATCAGATACTTCGACGGCTTTCGGGCCTGTCGAATGGAAATATTGTTGAATTTCATTAACTGAAAAAGCCAGATACCGTCCTTCCGGATGCCAGGCGGCATATGCTCCTCCGTTTTTCATCTCCGGAGATTTGACATCCAGCCTGTTGATTTTTCCCTGCCTGTAAACTAAAGTTCCTCCAACCTTTCCTCGTATATGTATCATCATAGTTTCCGGTGAATTTTTACAGAAGGTATGACAATTCAGGCAGTCTTTTTCAATGGATTGGTTTTCTATCAGCGGTATTTCCCGATAAGAGGTGAGGTCGCGCTGATAAATGCCCATTTGGTTCCATAATTCATATCCTGGATAGATTAGCCGGTAAACCAGATAGGGGTCTATAGGCGATTCGGAAATATAATTTGTTATATCGGGAAATTGTATCCATTTTCCGTTTTGGCGTACAAAGATGCGGATATAGAATGTCTCACCGGCTGTCTCTTTCAAAAGTTTACTCCAATTGTTTTCTGTGATGTTGACTGATGATTGTCTTGTTTTAGAAGTGAAGAATATCTTTTTTGAGTTACCTATTTCCGTGTAGAATTCATCCCCTTCTTCCATGATCCGAAAGTTGGGCGGAGCAATGTTGGAAGGAAATGTGACTCCTGTATAGTCCGGAAAAATAGTGAGCGGTTTATCGCTTTGCCCATCCGGAGTTATATGTGTTTGCCGGCATGCACACAACAAGGCCAGTATTGCCAGACAGGGCAGTATGCAGGAATGTATAAAAGATATAGAAGAAGTATGATTCATAAATTCTTATTTATCAATAATTTTATTACCGTAAGGACTCAGGAAGTGAAGGTAATACCAGAAGGTGTCCCCGAATTGTTCCTTGAGTTTTTTTAGTTCTTTGTGTTGATAGAGGATATAATAATTCCGAAACCTTTTTTCCGTTTCTTGGCTGATTGTGAAACCGAGTGCCTGGAATGTTTCATCATCTACTCCCAGTTTATAGGAATAGAGTGCTTCTTCGTATAGTCGGGGCAAGGAGGGGTAGGCGAAATTCCGGATTCTTCCTAAATTCTCGGCAAACCGTGTGATTTGGTTGCTAAGAATCAAATTGCTCATCAGGTACTCGAAGGCCATACGATTGGTAGAATCTCGGTCACATAAATAACTTAATTCCGGACCTAGATTCAGTATATTTGCAAAGCGTATCTTTTCGTTTGGGGCATACGGAAGAGCATTCGGCAGCGGATTTTGCTTTTCCCGTATCATTTTTTCATATTTCTCCGCTTCTTTTTGATAGAAAAGCGTTTGTTTCAAAATGTTGATAAAGCGTAATGCAATAGGGTAACGTCGGTTTGCTATATTATACCGAATCAGGTTGATGACGATTGGCGCCGTTTCTCCATATACGACCATTGCTTCGAATGCCCAGCGGTGAGCTTCGTTTATATAGCCCAGTTGTTCGTAAATATAATGTCCGTACCGGCTTCTCCTGGCTTCGCCTGTCCAGGGGAGGTACAGAGAGGCGACTCCTTTACTTTGGGGATATTTCAAGAGGTCGTAGGGCATACGTCCGGTATGAAAAAGAGCCATATTACGGAAATACTCCATCAGTTGGTTGTTACCGCGGAGTTTACCGGAGCAGATTAGCACTTTGTCCCATTCTTTATTTATTACATAAGTCTCGGCCTCAAGCAGTAACCGTTCTTTCATATTATAATGAATAACAAAAGAATAAAATGTACTTCCGGTATATAAACAGAGACAGATGGCTGAACAGTAGAAATATCTTTTTTTATTGGTAAGATAAGGTGTTAAATACCGCGCTGATAATCCCGTGACGAAGAGGATGGAGACAGACAGGAGAGGGGATGAATATCCCAGACAGAACCCTGTTATTAATAAAAAAGGAATTAAGGTATAGCAGAAATATTTTTTTCCGGAAAAAGAAAGAAGATATAATATAAGAAAAGAGCAAAAGAGATTTGAAGCATGGTAAAAGTTGAAATCAACAGACTCGAATTGAATGAGCAGATGGAGTGGCATCAATAAAGCTATATGCAGCGGGTCTTCTTTACCGGTAAGTTTCCGGCAGGTTAAGTAGGGAAGCAGATAAAGAGAAGACAATAACAATGAAAAAATAAGTTTACCGGCAAGGGGAAAATAAAAGAATTGGGTGATGAAATTTGAGATATACCGACCTGCACCACCGATTTCATAAATATACTTTTCCAGATAAGGACGGCTGAACAGAAATAGTTCCTGCTGTTCATGATAAGATATGACGTAAGCCATACTGTCGGAAAATAGAAACAGAAACAGTCCGGTCAGGCATAGGAATGGAATCCAATAGGTGTTTTTCATATTTTATGTTTCAGGAAAAGAGGAAGATGTATCAAAGACAGTCAGAGACATTTGATACATCTTCCCTTTTAGAGTTTGTTATTCATAACCGGCGTTTTGGGTCAATGCCGGATTCAGATCGATTTCGGATTGTGGAACCGGATATACATAATTATGATCGGAATAACGGCTACCTGTCAGTTTTATGTTTTCTCCCTGATAGAGAATACACTTTTTACCTCCGTCTTCGGCAGGAGCATTCGGATCGTCAACTAATTTGTATTTTAATCCCAGGAATGGAGCATTCAGTACATCTTTGGCTATGCCCCAACGACGAATATCCCATTGGCGTTTACCTCCTTCCAGTGCAAATTCAACACGCCATTCGTTACGGATACGCTGGCGCAGTTCATCCTGTGTTCCGCAATAGGTCGGTTTGCTCGCATCGTTTTTTTGCAATTCGGGAATGCCGGCACGACGACGTACACGGTTTACCGCTTCGAATGCTGAATCGTCCAGACCTGCTATTTCATTTTGGGCTTCTGCATAAGTTAATAAGACTTCGGCAAAACGGATTACATGCCAATCTTTTCCCATATCCCATCCTGTGGATTGAGGGTCTATATTGGGATCTAACCATTTTTGTTGATAATAACCGGTGGCTGTGGCATCGCCATGTTGTGCGATACCGGTGTTTCCACTTGATTTTAATGGTGCTACTTTAATAGTCGTTCCATACATTTCTTCGCCGTCATGCAATACACAGACCTCCAGACGCGGATCGCGGTTGGTAAATGGATCTGTTTCATCATATAAAGAAGATTTGTTGATCGGAGCACCGTCGATACATTCGAATGCGTCTACCAGGCTTTGTGTCGGATTGATACCTCCCCAACCTTTAGTAGGAAAACATTCCCATCCGATGATGTAGTTTGTGTTATCGGGAGCATTGAACTGGCGGATCAAAATGGCTTCACTACAAGCTTCTTGGCTTTCCCAGAACAATTCGGCATAACGGCCTGTACCTTCAGCATCGAACAGTTCGTATTGATTTGAGTCGATAACAGCTTTGGCCGCTTTTGCCGCAACTTCCCAATCGGCATAATACAGGGCGGCACGTGCTTTCATTGCATAGGCGGCACCTTTTGTGATTCGTCCGTATTTGTCAGAGGGCCACTGTACCGGAAGTTTTTCGATGGCGTAATCGAAATCTTCCATGACTTTTTTGTATACTTCTTCACGGGGAGTACGAGTAATACCTTCCATCTCGTCTAATGCAAGGCTCTTTTCTATATAAGGAACATCCCCGAATTGTTGGATCAACTCAAAATATAGGTAAGCGCGTAAAAAACGTGCTTCACCGATAGTCGCTTCTTTATCTGCAACAGGATAGTCTTCTATCATATCGATTTTTTCGAGCAAGATGTTACAGGCCCGGATAGATGAATAACTTCCGCTCCATCCAAATCCGGCCGGGTCGTAAATTCCTTTCGACACATCACCTGCCGCCCATTTGATTCCGTGTACTGCATTATCGGAGTTGATATCTCCGTCTATGTCTCCATTTGCGCTACCGGGTAATATACCATATATGTCTGCTACAAACATTTCTGCATCGGCCGGTTTTGTCCAGAAGCTACCGTCAGACAACTCTTCTTTCGGGTAACGATCCAGAAAATCGCTGCACGAACAAAAACATAATAATAAGGCCGATATGGCAACTGATAATATATTCTTTTTCATATTTGTTTAGTCATGAGAAATTAGAATGATACTTTTAAGCCTAATGATACTTTTTTTACGTTTCCGTAATAAGCTCCACGATTGGAAGCCGGAGCTTCGGGGTCAATGCCTTCCAGACCGCTGAAGGTCAGAAGGTTTTCACCGGAAATATATACTTTAACCTTGTCGATTCCTATTTTTTGAGTAAGGACAGACGGAATATTATATCCTAATGAAATATTTTTTAAACGAACATACGAAGCATCCTGCAACCAGAAGGAAGAGGTCGAGAAGTTTATCTGTGAATCTTTTGTGATACGCGGATAAGAAGCATTATGGTTTTCCGGAGTCCAGCGATCCAGATGACGTTCCAATACTTTGCCGCTATTGTAGAACGCGTAAGAAGATTCACCTGTATAATAACCATATACATCGAAGGCTCCTTGGAAGAAAGCTGAGAAGTCGAAATCTTTGTAATAAAGAGCGATGTTCAGACCACCTGTCCATGACGGTTTGTCTTTACCGATTACTTTACGGTCGTTTGCTGCATCGATTTTACCGTCATTATTCAAGTCGCGGTATTTGATATCACCTAACTGTTCTGTTCCGGTACGTTTTGCATCATTAGCTAATTCTTCTTCCGTGTTGAAATAACCGATAGCTTCGTACCCATAGAATGAACCTAAAGCATACCCTTCCAGATACCAGTATTTACTGTCGTCCGGATTTTCTCCTTCTGTTCCGCACATGTCTGTAATTTTATTCTTTACATAAGCTATATTCAGGTTGACTGCATAACTGAAATCTTTGTTGATGCGGTTGTTATGGAATAAACTCAGGTCGAACCCTGTATTTTGCATACTACCGGCATTTTGTGCAGGAGCGTCCATACCCAAAACACCCTGTACCGGTAAATACAACAACATATCTTTGGTTTTCTTTTTATAGACAGCTAATTCAAATCCTAAACGGTTATTCAGGAAACCTGCTTCAATAGCTCCTTCGTAGTTTGTTACGGTTGCCCATTTCAGTTGGGAGTTTACATAACGAGTCTCGTAGGCGGTAGAATAAAGAGAATTTCCGAACATATAGCTTCCATACGCATACGTTGCTATCGACGGATAGATATCGCTATCTGATAATTCTTCATTACCAGTTTGTCCCCAGCCTGCACGAATTTTTAAGTTGCTCAACCATTTGATATCGGCATCTTTTACAAAACTTTCTTCCGTGATACGCCAGCCGGCAGAAACAGAAGGGAAGTAACCCCAACGGGAATCTTTAGGGAAACGTGAAGAGGCATCCGCGCGTAAGTTCGCTTCAAATAAATATTTGTTGTTGAAATCATATTGAACGCGTCCGAAATAAGAACGGCGTGCAGTTTCGTGTCCTCCGTTCTTATTTGTCTGGGAAGACTTATCCAGCGTGTTTAGTGATTCGGTTAATTCATCGTTTCCACCGCCTTTGCGGGTAGCTTCGGTATATTTGTAATTGTAATAGATTTGTTCGAAACCGGCTAATGCGGTTAATGAATGTTTACCGAATGTTTTGTTGTAATTGGCCAGGACTTGTGTTGTATACCAGTTCCAGTCGTAATATTTTTGGTATCCTTCACGCAGACCGGAGTTAAATGTATTGTTTCCGGTTCCGTATTCCAACAGTTTTTTGAAACCTTCGTTGTTTCGGGTATCATTGCGGACAGAGAATAACGCTTTGACATTCAACTCCGGTAAAATATTGACTTTAGCATAGGCTGTCGCATTAAGCTGCTGGTCGACCTGTCGTGTGAAACCTGTATTGTTGAGGTGGGCAACCGGATTGTTCAGACCGCTGTAATAGAAGCTGCCGTCGTCATTGTATACAGGGTAAATAGGAGCCAGTCGGTTACAATATTGGCGTAGTGAAGCATAACCTTCCCAGCCGTCGTTTTTAGTTCCTCTGTAACCGGAAACATTTAATCCGGCAGTCAACCATTTATTAATGTCACTGTCCACGCTGATACGTCCGTTGAAACGGTCGTATTTATTGACGTCGATCAAACCATCCTGGCGTGTATAACCGATAGAGGCATTGTAACTGGTTTTTTCCGAACCTCCATTGATAGACAGGTTATGGTATGTTTCCAGTGCATTCTTTTTGAATGTTTCATCATACCAGTCTGTGTCGGGGAGTGTTCCGTTTCGATAGTTTTGAATGTCTTCTTCTGTGTAAGGGAGGATGGCATTAGGATTTTCATTTTTTACAGCTTCATTGTATAACATGGCATAATCTCCGGCACCCAGGAATTTTAATAATGCAACCGGTGATGACCAGGCAACGGAACCTGAATAGTTAATGCGGGCTTTGTCACCTTTTTTACCTTTTTTAGTGGTAATCAAAATAACACCATTAGCAGCTTGCACACCGTAAATGGCAGAAGAAGCGGCATCTTTCAATACGGTAAGACTCTCGATGTCCTGCGGGTCGATCGTATTCATACTGCCGGGTACACCATCAACAATTACCAGCGGGCTACCGCCGTTGATAGAGTTTGTTCCACGAATCGTAATACTTGCGGTTTGCGATCCAGGGGCACCGGAACTTTGTATTGCCGTTACACCTGGAATTTGTCCGGCTAAAGCTGCCGAAACACTTGCTACACTACGCGATTCAATCGCTTCTGCCGAGATGTGAGCCACAGAACCTGTCAGATTGGCTTTTTTCTGTACGCCATAGCCTACAACAACTACTTCGTCCAGCGCTTGTGTGTCTTCTTGTAGTGTGATTTTTCCTTTCGCTGCATCAGAGGCTTTAATTTCTAATGACTTAAATCCGATACTACTAATGACTAGAATGTCATTTGGAGCGGCTTCTAAAGTGAATTTGCCATCCAAATCCGTAACAGTACCGTTGGTTGTTCCTTTCACAACAACGTTAGCACCAATTAGTGGTTCATTTAATCCACCGTCAAAGACTACTCCGTTTATGGCTTTTTTCTGTTGGGTAATAGTTACTTCTGTTGTTGTGGCATACAAAGAAGAAGTGGTTACTGAAACAGGAAAAGCAAGTGCGATTAGAAGCAAAGGGAGTTTGTTTTGCTTGAAAATAGACCTGTAGTTCATGTGTTTTTTTATTGATAATTAATACTAGTTTTGAAGTTATCATAGTTCTAGCAGAACTTAGTCGTTTCTATTATAACTAATTATTAATATATCAGTCGTTTATGGCAAAATTGGTGACGGATAGAAAAAAGCATGTTAACTTAATTGCGTAATTAATAATTAACATATTCAACTTAAGTTCTTGTTGATCGTAATTAATTTTAATATATTTAGGCATTGATAATAAAAAATATACTATATTTGCGGTGTCGTTATAAATTAGTTCTGCTAGAACTTAGTCGTTTCTATTTTTAATCCTCCGAGTATTTTTCCTGATATTACTAATTATTTTTTTTCTACCGATAAGGTACTGTCCGGTTTTGTGACATATATTATGATACTGCATTCTGCTAATTTGGAGTGGTAGGCGATTTTTGTGTACTTTTGCAGCCATAAAAGAAATAGATATGATTTCGGTTGAAGGACTAACAGTTGAATTTGGCGGATTTACGCTTTTTGATGATGTTTCGTTTGTGGTAAACAAGAAGGATCGTATCGCACTGGTCGGTAAGAACGGGGCGGGAAAATCTACGATGTTGAAGATATTTGCAGGTTTGCAGTCTCCGACATCCGGTACGGTGAGTATTCCCAAAGAGACGACGATCGGCTATCTGCCGCAACAGATGCAGCTGACCGATAGCCGTACTGTTCGTGAAGAGGCGGAACAGGCTTTCGGTCATATCCAGGAAATGGAAAAGGAGATCGAACGGCTGAATCTGGAACTAGCTGAACGGACCGACTACGAAACGGAATCGTATCAGAAGCTGATAGATAAGGTAACACATCTTTCCGAACATTTCCAGCTGATGGGGGGAAGCAACTACCATGCAGAACTGGAACGTACTTTGATCGGTCTGGGATTTAACCGCAGTGATTTTGAACGTCCGACTTCCGAGTTCAGCGGTGGCTGGCGTATGCGTATCGAGTTGGCAAAGTTATTACTTCGCCGTCCGGACGTGTTGTTGCTCGATGAGCCGACCAACCACCTGGATATCGAATCTATCCAATGGTTAGAGAATTTCATTGCGACCCGTGCCAATGCTGTGATCCTGGTTTCGCATGACCGTGCTTTTATTGATAACACCACGTCCCGTACGATCGAGATCGAGTTGGGAAGCATATACGATTATAAAGTAAAGTATTCCGAATACGTTGAGCTTCGTAAGGAACGCCGCGAACAACAACTCCGTGCCTTCGAAAACCAGCAGAAGAAGCTGGCTGATACCGAAGCATTCATCGAACGGTTCCGTTATAAAGCGACCAAATCCGTTCAGGTGCAGTCACGCATCAAACAGTTGGAAAAGGTAGAGCGTATCGAAGTGGATGAGGTAGATACAGCCATGCTGAGCCTGAAATTTCCTCCGGCTCCCCGTTCCGGTTCTTACCCTGTGATTATGGAGAATGTGGCTAAACGTTATGGGGATCATCTGATCTTCAAGGATGTCACATTGACCATCAACAGAGGGGACAAGGTCGCTTTCGTCGGAAAGAACGGTGAAGGTAAATCGACGCTGGTCAAATGTATCATGGAACAGATCGACTATGAAGGAAAACTGCAATTGGGGCATAACGTGAAGATCGGTTATTTTGCCCAGAATCAGGCGCAGTTGCTGGATGATAACCTGACGGTCTTTGATACGATCGATTATGTAGCGCAGGGTGATATACGAACCAAGATCCGCGATATCCTCGGTGCCTTTATGTTTGGTGGCGAAGCATCCGAGAAGAAGGTGAAAGTCCTGTCGGGAGGAGAAAGAAGCCGTCTGGCGATGATCCGCCTGTTGCTGGAGCCGGTCAACCTGCTGATCCTCGATGAGCCGACCAACCATTTGGATATGCGTTCGAAGGATGTCCTGAAAGATGCGTTGCGTGAGTTTGACGGTACCGTGATTGTCGTTTCCCATGACCGTGAATTTCTGGATGGTCTGGTAGATAAGGTATATGAATTCGGAAACCAGCGTGTCGTAGAACATCTGGGAGGAATCTATGAATTCCTGGAAAAAAAGAAGATGGATAGTTTGCGTGAACTGGAACGTTCCACACAGGCAGCTTCTTTGGTTGCGGATACGGATGTTCAGCCTACACAAAACAAACTTTCTTACGAAGCACGTAAAGAACAAAGCAAAGCGATTAAGAAAGTAGAAAAAGCCGTTGCCGAGGCGGAAAATAAAATAACGGAACTGGAAAACTCCATAGCCGCCATTGAAGCCAGACTGGCAACTCCCGAAGGGGCTTCTGATACCTCTTTATATAATGATTATTCATCATTGAAAAAAGAGTTGTCCGACACAATGGACACATGGACGGAGTTGACCATGGAATTAGAAGAATTGAATGAGAAAGCGTCCCGGTGATCCGGTGGCGCTTTTTTTGAAATATATTGATTAAAGAAGGATTGCATTAAATAAAAAGTATTTACTTTTGCCAATCGATAGACTCCGGTTTATCATACCATGAGATTGAACTAATTGATAAATAACAACGCCTAATTTATAGACAAAATATTATGTTAACTCAAATTATTAACGGTCGTATCCTGACACCACAGGGCTGGATGAAAGATGGTTCTGTTCTGATTAGTGATAACAAGATTCTGGAAGTGACTAACTGTGACCTTGCCATAGTTGGTGCAAACCTGATTGACGCCAAGGGAATGTATATCGTTCCGGGCGGAGTGGAAATCCATGTTCACGGCGGAGGCGGACGTGACTTTATGGAAGGTACGGAAGATGCGTTCCGTGGTGCCGTGGCTGCGCATATGCAACATGGTACGACGAGTATTTTCCCGACTTTGTCGTCTTCAACCATCCCGATGATCCGTGCGGCGGCAGCTACAACTGAAAAGTTGATGGCTGAAAAGGACAGTCCTATCCTCGGATTACATTTGGAAGGCCATTATTTCAATATGAAGATGGCTGGTGGTCAGATTCCTGAAAATATCAAGAATCCGGACCCTGAAGAATATATCCCGTTGCTGGAAGAGACGAATTGTATCAAGCGTTGGGACGCTGCGCCTGAATTGCCCGGAGCCATGCAGTTCGGCAAGTATATCACTTCGAAAGGCGTGTTGGCGGCTGTCGGCCATACACAGGCTGAGTATGAAGATATCCAGACGGCTTATGAAGCGGGTTATACACATGCCACCCATTTTTACAATGCTATGCCCGGTTTCCATAAACGTCGTGAGTATAAGTATGAAGGAACTGTCGAAAGTATCTATCTGATCGATGACATGACAGTGGAAGTGGTAGCTGACGGTATTCATGTCCCGCCGACAATCCTTCGTCTGGTATATAAAGTGAAAGGTGTTGAACGGACTTGTCTGATCACGGATGCTTTGGCTTGTGCGGCCAGCGATAGCCAGGTGGCTTTCGACCCGCGTGTGATCATTGAAGACGGGGTTTGTAAACTTGCCGACCGCTCAGCGTTGGCCGGTAGTGTTGCAACGATGGACCGCTTGATTCGTACGGTGGTACAGAAAGCTGAGATACCTTTGGAAGATGCGGTTCGTATGGCTTCTGAAACACCGGCCCGTATCATGGGTGTTTACGACCGCAAAGGTTCTTTGCAACGTGGTAAAGATGCCGACCTGATGGTCTTGGACAAAGATTTGAATGTACGTGCTGTCTGGGCTATGGGTAAATTGGTGGAAGGTACTAATAAGTTGTTTTAACGGGATCGAACAAGAATAAAATAGAGAAGAAGTTATGTTAACTCAAATAATAAACGGACAGATCCTGACGCCGCAAGGTTGGTTAAAAGACGGTTCTGTTCTGATCAGTGATGGTAAAATACTGGAAGTAACAAATAGTGACCTGGCTGTGATAGGGGCTACGGTGGTAGATGCCAAAGGAATGTATATTATTCCTGGTTTCGTTGCTATGAATATACACGGTGGCGGTGGATATGATTTTAAGGAATGTACAGAAGAAGCTTTCCACGGGGCAGTGAACGCACACATGAAATATGGGGCGACTTGTATTTTCCCGACATTGGGCCCGCTTCCCATGACTGAAATCAGGAAAGGGGTTGCCTTATGTGAAAGTGCGATGGCAGAGAAAAACAGTCCTGTGTTGGGATTACAGTTGGAAGGACCCTATCTGAATCCAAAGATGGCAGGCAGTTTACTGACGGACGCTTTGAAAGATCCTGATCCGGACGAATATAAATCGTTACTGGAAAGTACGAATTGTATTAAACGTTGGGATGCAAGTCCGGAATTACCGGGGGCATTGGATTTTGCCTGTTATGTCCGTTCGAAAGGTCTTTTGGCAGCCGTTTCTCATACGGAGGCAGAATTTGAAGATATTAAAGCTGCTTATGAAGCCGGTTTTACGCATGCGGCTCATTTCTATAATGCTATGCCCGGATTCCATAAGCGTCGTGAATATAAATATGAAGGAACGGTAGAGAGTGTGTTCCTGGAAGATGATATGACAGTGGAGGTGATTGCCGATGGTCGTCACTTGCCTTCAACAATCCTGCGTTTGGTTTACAAGCTGAAAGGCGTGGAACGTACTTGTCTGACAACGGATGCATTGGCCTATGCCGCCAATGAAGGAAAGCCCGTTGATGATCCCCGGATTATCATAGAAGATGGCGTTTGTAAACTGGCAGACCATTCTTCATTGGTAGGTAGTATCGCTACAATGGATGTATTGGTTCGTACGATGGCCCAAAATGCCGGAGTTCCTTTGGCAGACGCTGTTCGCATGGCTTCTGAAACGCCGGCCCGCCTGATGGGAGTAGACGATCGCAAGGGTTCTCTGCAACGTGGTAAAGATGCCGATATCGTTATTCTGGACCGTAAGTTGAATGTCCGTTCTGTCTGGTCGATGGGACATTTGGTGGAAGGAACGAATACATTGGCTTAGTACCAACTTATAGGTAAATAGATATTTTTGATAGCTTTCCTTAATCATTAATTGACGGAGAATTGTTATATTTGTAGTTCAAGTAAAAAAGTTCTACTAAATCGTAATTAAACATGAAGACGAACCTTAGTTCTCAGATTACCCTGACGCGTATACCGCTCAGGTATTACCGTCCGGAAAACGCTTACGAGCAATCAGTTTTAACTCGTATGGAGAAGATTCCGACAAACATCTACGAATCAGCTGAAGAAGGATCTTTCGTGATCGCGAAAGAATTGGCCTCACAAATACGTAAAAAACAGGCAGCCGGAGAACCTTTCGTTCTCGCTTTGTCAGGCGGACGTTCCCCTCAGAGTGTATTTAAGGAATTGGTCCGTATGCATAAGGAAGAACAACTGAGCTTCCGCAACGTAATTGTATTTAATGTATACGAGTTCTATCCGCTGAGCGCATCGACAAACAGTAATCTGGCTTATTTGAAGGAGTCATTCCTCGACCAGGTGGATATTGATCCGAAGAATATCTATTCACCCGACGGTTCTATGCCGAAAGACGATATCTTTGAATTTTGCAGACAGTATGAACAGCAAATCCAGAATTTCGGCGGAATCGACTATATCCTGTTGGGAGTAGGGCATGCTAGTAATATCGGCTTTAACGGTCCGGGATCATCTGCCAATGTCGGAACCCGTCTGGTTTTGTTGGATAACGATGCACGCAAAGAAGCTGCCCGTACATTCAAATCGATTGAAAATGTTCCGGCAAGTGTAATCACAATGGGTATTTCAACCATTCTGAGAGCCAAGAATGTGATTCTGATGGCCTGGGGTGAAGATAAATCACGTATCATCGCCAATACGGTTGAAGGCAAGGTCAGTGAAACAGTTCCTTCTACTTATTTGCAGACTCATATGAATGCAAAGGTGGTGATCGATCTGTCTGCCGCTTACGAACTGACAAGAATCAGCCATCCCTGGTTGGTTACCAACTGTGATTGGGATAATAAACTGATCCGTCGTGCTATCGTTTGGCTGTGCCAGTTGACCGGCAAACCGATCCTGAAACTGACAAACAAGGATTACAGCGAACACGGACTGGGCGAACTCTTAGCGTTGTATGGTTCCGCTTATAACGTAAATATCAAGATTTTCAATGATATTCAGCATACAATCACCGGATGGCCGGGTGGTAAGCCGAACGCAGACGATTCCAATCGTCCGGAACGCGCTACTCCGTATCCGAAGAAAGTGATCGTATTCAGTCCGCACCCGGATGACGACGTGATCTCTATGGGGGGTACTTTGCGCCGTTTGTGCGACCAGCACCATGATGTGCATGTGGCTTATGAAACTTCCGGCAATATTGCTGTGGGGGATGATGAAGTAATCCGTTACTGCGAGTATCTGCGTGATGTTTGCGACAAATATTCTCCGAATGACAGTACTGTTAAAGACAAAGCGGAAGAGATTATCAAATACCTGCGTTTCGAAAAGGTAGAAAACGGGGAACCGGAAAAGAAAGATGTCCTGTTCATGAAAGGTACTATCCGTCGTGAAGAAGCTCGTCACGGTTGCCGTTATTCAGGTGTGAAGGATGAAAACGTTCACTTCCTGGATCTTCCGTTCTATGAAACAGGTCTTGTCAAGAAGAATGATCTGGGTGAAGCCGATGTCGCTATCGTAAAGAAACTGTTGCAGGATATCAAACCGGACCAGATGTTCGTGGCCGGTGACCTGGCTGACCCGCACGGAACACATAAGGTTTGTCTGGATGCCGTACTGGCTGCCATTGATGAACTGAAAGACGAAGAATGGCTGAAACATTGCCGTGTTTGGATGTATCGCGGAGCATGGGCAGAATGGGAAATGGACCACATCGAAATGGCAGTTCCTATCAGTCCGGAAGAATTGCGCTTCAAACGTAATGCTATCCTGAAACATCAGTCGCAGGCAGAAAGCGCACCGTTCCTGGGTGACGACGAACGTCTGTTCTGGCAGCGTGCCGAAGACCGTAACCGTGCTACAGCCGAACTGTATAAGGAGCTGGGTCTGGCTTCCTATGAAGCAATCGAAGCATTCGTTCAGTATATGATCCCGTTTGATAAATAAGACTTAATTGTTTCTATAAAAAAAGAGCGCTTACCTGATGGCAAGCGCTCTTCATGTTTAATGTTGATGCTAAATTAATAGGTCGTTCCCTGGAAAATGTTTGACTGGGCATATGAAACTAATGTTCCTGTCATTGTCAGGTCTCTTCCTGAGAAGTTCGGGTCTACGGTAACTGTTGCTTTGTTGCTTCCGTTCATCAATACCAGGTTTACAGTGGCAGAGATGAAAACACCCTGGACACTCATTGACAGGTAAACGTTACCGTTTTTGTCCTGTTTGGTTTGGATGTTGGATGCGCTTCCTTGTACGGTAACACCACCTAATCCGTTAGGACCTGGGTACGGAGAGTTGGATGCGATCTGTACCATTGCCTGGCCATCATTCAAAGAGACGAAGTTTGTGTTTGAGTTTACATAGTAAACCTGTCCGTTCATTGGTTGTACGGAGTTGGCTTCCAATACAAAAGACTGGTTGGTGATAGCTTGCATGGCAGTGTTGAATTCCTGTTCGTCCATGATAGCATCCTTCGCTTCTCTTGCTTCTTTCTTAGCTTCTCTTTCTAACTTTTTCTCTGCTTTTTCTACGGCTTTACTCTGAGCCTGTACATGTGTCATTCCCCCCATTACAAGAGTGAAAACGACGATAAAAGATACAATTCTTTTCATACGATTTAGTTTAAAACGTTTTCAAAATGTAGTAAAAGAACAAGCATGAGTAAAAAAGGTTCCTAACAAATAGATGATTGTAGATACTATAACATTTTATCATGCTAATTTGGTTAATCCTCATTTTTATTATAGAATCTTTTATATAATAGATAGTTGCGAGGTAACCAGACTAGGTATTCAGCGAATTATCCTGTACATTTGCGGGTAATATCAGATGATTAAAACGAGAAGATATGAAGATTGATGTATGTTTTTCGCCGGCCCTGTATCCGGTATATCATAACCCGGAAGCGATTGTCGTAGTAGTGGATGTGTTCCGGGCAACGACAACGATGGCGGCTGCTTTCAAGCATGGCGTTCGCAGTATCCGTCCGGTAGCGACGGTGGAGGAAGCTCAGGAATATAAGGCAAAAGGCTGGCTGGTCGGTGCCGAACGTAATGTGAAACGATGTGATTTTGCCGACTTCGGAAATTCACCGTTCGACTATACGCCGGAGAAAGTAGCCGGCAAGGATGTGATCTTTACGACGACCAATGGCACCCGTGCTATCACCATAGCGAAGTCTGCTTATCGTGTTATTACAGGGGCCTTTGTTAATTTACAGGCGGTTGCGGACTATTGTCTGTTTCATGGACGCGATGTCGTTGTTTTATGTTCCGGCTGGCAGGATAAGGTGAATATAGAAGATACCTTGTTCGGCGGGGCTTTGGTAGAGGTACTTGCCAAAACCGGTAAATACCGACCGGCTACGGATGCCGCAGTCATTGCCCGCGACATGTGGACGAATAATAAAAGGAACCTGATCGCTTATCTCGCTCCGACCGACCATATGGCTCGCCTGAAAGCTAATCATCTGGAAGATGCCGTGCCTTTTTGCCTGACACCGGACAGTGTCGTCGTTGTACCGGAGTTGGCGATAGAAGGGGAGACTTTGGTATTGAAGAAAGTGATGACGATTTGATAATAAAGGAAAGATAACATAGAAATGGCTATAACAAATAAAATACGTTTCGGGGTAGTAGGAACGAACTTTATAACAGATTGGGTGATTGCCGGGGCACGGCAGGACGAACGTTTTGAACTGGTTGCCGTCTATTCGCGGACACAGGAGACGGCAGATGCATTTGCTGCCAGGCATCAGATTCCCTATACATTCACATCTTTGGAGGAGATGGCGCAAAGTTCGTTGATAGATGCGGTGTATATTGCTTCTCCTAATTTCTTGCATGCTCCGCAGAGTATTCTTTGCATGAAGCATGGCAAGCATGTGTTATGTGAGAAGCCGTTTGCTTCGAATGTACGGGAGGCGGGGGAGATGATCGAGGCTTCCCGGAAATACAATGTGACGCTGATGGAGGCGATGAAACCGACGCTGACTCCGAACTTCCGTGCCGTACGTGAGAATCTGCACCGGCTGGGGACGATACGGCGTTATTTCTCCTGCTATTGCCAGTATTCGTCGCGATATGACAAGTTTAAGGAAGGGATTGTGCTGAATGCTTTTAAGCCGGAACTCTCGAACGGGGCAATGATGGATATCGGTATCTATACGCTTTATCCGATGGTAGTCTTGTTCGGGCGGCCGGAGAAAGTGGAGGCGACAGGTGTCGTGCTTTCTTCGGGGGCGGACGGACAAGGGGCTGTGAACTTTCAGTATAAAGGAATGAATGCGACTATCCTTTATTCGAAGATAGCTAACTCGTCATTGCCGACAGAGATACAAGGGGAAGAAGGAAACATCATTCTGGACCGGGTGAATATTATCAGCAAGGTGACTTATCTGCCCCGGATTGCCGCAGCAGCGGGCAAGAGTGCCATTCCCGAGCCGCAGGATATCAGCGCAGTGACGGACAAGGACGAATACTACTATGAGGTGGCTGAATTTATAGACCTGGTTCTTGCCGGTAAACGCGAGTCGGCTATTAACAGCCATGATAATTCATTGATAACATTGGAGATTATTGACGAGATACGGAGGCAGTTGGGGGTTGTTTATCCGGCTGACAGGTGATTTGGTTTTTATCAGGTTTGAGCTATCTTTTATAGCAACTGGTTGTAACTGGCTCCCCTCTGGAGAGGGGGAAGGGGGTGTGTTAAAGCCAGTTACAACCAGTCACTAAACAGATAGTTCAATTATTCTATAATTGAACCTATCCTTTTAAACCTCTCTGATAAAATACTTCGCCAGGAATTCCCAATTCCCATGAATGATATCTTTTCCGCGTTCGGGGCTGAGTAGGCTCTTGGTTTGGGCATCGGCGAGCATGCCGCGTTCTTCGAGGGCTTTCAGCAGGTCTTTGCTGCAATGTTTGACGATGAAGAAAGATAATCCCTGGTCGGAAGCCTTTTTCTCGTCATAGAACGGGTTTTGTTCGTCTTTGATGAATTCGATGCCGTCTACCAGTAATTGAAGGCCTTCACGGGGAGAAGCATATACGGCAAACTTGTTGAATTCGATGCAGTCGGCCAGCGGAGTATATTCGCTTTCCTCCAGTTTCAGTTGCTGGGTGGCGAAGTCGATAAATTCCTGCTTGCTCTTCATATAGAATAATAACTTGCCGTCCGCGATTTCTGTGAATTTATCGTAGACAGCCTTGTTGCTTTCTTCCCGTTCCTTGATGGCGGGGTCGACAAAAGATTCTGCTTTTTCCGCTTTATCGGCGAAGGCGGCATAGTCCGGATGCGTTTCCGGCATGATAAGCGAGAGCCATTTCGGTGACGTGTAGGCCAGGAGAGGCGTCCGGCTGATATGAGCCAGCGAGTCGTAGATAACCATGACAGCCTGTGTGTTCTGCCGATCGTTCGGGTTCTGGCGCCAGTATTCTTTTACCGTTTCGCTCAGGTCGACGTTAGAGTCGGTCAGCAGGTAAGAGTTGTAGTGGAACCAGTGGAGCAGTTCGGCCTGTTTCTCTGGGTCCTCGTAAGAAGTTTCCGGGGCGAAAAGAGCCTGCATCTTTGTGTTTTCGGGAGCGGTAGTCCATTCCTTGCAAAACAGTTGGTAGATGAGGCGGGCCGTCTCTTCGTTGGCTGGGTTGTCGGGGTTGACGAAAGTGCCTTTCTTGGCGCCGTGGTACTGCTGGGTATAGTGCCAGAGCAGGAAACGGACGTCTTCGTAGTTTGCCTCGTCGTCGTAATAATGGTCGCTGACGGTATAGAAAGGGAGATAGTTGCCCGTCTGTTTCTTATATTCCGTGATGAATGCACGCCATATGTTCAGGCCGGATATCACGTCCTCGAAATAAGCCGCCATACGCATACTGATCTGGATGACATCTTCCTTTTCGAACGAGTTCGCCAGGTCGGTCTGTTCCATCATTTCATGTATCTGATTGGCAATACGGGTATAATAAAGGTCGGTCGGACCTGATTGTTTATAGGGATGCAGTTGCAGCCAGTCTTTGGGGAAAATCTTAGTGTTCTTCATCTTATAATCGTCATTTACGCTTTTGATTAATAAAGATGCAAATGTACGAAAAATAAGTATACATGGACATACCGGATTTATGGTGTATATTATGCGTAAGACAGTTAAAAGATATTTTAAGGGGGATAAGAGTTGAGGAAAGGAGTTTTCTTGTATCTTTGTTTTCATAATTAAAAGAAGAAAGGAGAGTACTATGTCCCGGACTGAAAAGAGTAAGTTGGATTTTACTGTTGCTTTGATAGCCGAGTTTGCATCTGCTTATAAGTTGAAGCAGAAACAGGCGTTCAACTATTTGAACCGTTTTAAAGGGATACAGTTCCTTCATAAGCATTACGAAGTATTGCATACGCAATCGTTTGAAGATGTAATCGAAAGTCTGGTGATGGTATGTCGTAATAACGGAGGGCAGTTGGCATGAAACTTTATCATGGTTCAAATATGGAGATTGATTGTCCTGACTTGTCCCGATCGAAACCCTTCAAAGACTTTGGACAAGGTTTTTATTTGTCTCCCGGGTACGAACAGGCACTAGCTTTGGCTAAGCAGAAAACAGAGCAATTACTAACAGGTGTTCCCTTCGTGACGACTTTTGAGTTTGATGAGGAGGCCTTGAATACTTTAGAGTTGACGGTGAAGTTTTTTGATGATTATTGTCAGGAATGGGCGGAGTTTGTTTTTGTAAATCGTGACCGTGACCGTGTGCATCCTGCTCATTCATATGATATCGTTATTGGGCCGATAGCAGATGACGGTGTTACTTACCAGTTACGTCGGTTTCGTATGGGGGTTATTCCTATGGATAAGTTGATTGAGGAACTGAAGTATGCTAAAGGTTTGACTATACAATATTATTTTGGCACCGAGCGTGCTCTTTCTTATCTGAAGAAATTATGAAACTGACAGTCGGACAAATAGAATTTATGATTGAGGAGTTGAGTAGCGAAATTATACAGATGCTCATGGAAGAGTGGGGTTGTGATATGACACAGGCTATGGATATATATTATAACTCTGATACTTTTGATCGATTGAGTAATCCTGCTACCGGCTTGTACTATCAGAGTGCAGGGTATGTATACGACTTCCTTAAAAAAGAGATAACTACAGGGCGGATAGCCTAAGCTACGTTTCCCCTATGTAAAAGCCCCCTCTTCGCTATCACAAGAAGAGGGGGCTTTTTGATAGATTATATTCAAGGTTGTACTGACAAGAGTAACTAATTCCCCTCTCGAGAGGGGAATTAGTTACTCTTGTCACTTCAAAGCGATCACTTTCATCACTTCCGTACAACCACCTTCTGCACCGTACCGTCGCTGAGGCGGACGATGTAGATGCCGTCGGTCAGCGGGTCGACGTGGGTTGTGCCGGCGGGGAGGGAGAGGCTACGGATCAGTTGGCCGGTGAGGGCAAAGACCTGCGCACGTGCCGGGCGGTCGGTGGTGATGAAGAGGCTGCCGTCGCGGGTAAAGATGCGGGTGCCGGACTGGATTTCGGCGTTGGCAACGGGAGGCGGGTTCTTCACGATGCCGCCGATCGAGATGACGAGGTCGCTACGGACGTACTTCACGATGTAGGCTCCGTCGCTGGTACGTGGGGTGATGGTCTCGCCACGGTCGGTCGTCACGACGGGGACAGACTGGTTGTAGTCCGCATCGAGTGTGAGGTAGAAGCGGAAGTTATCCCACGACTCGACATCGTAACTGCCGGCTACCGGGTCGGTTGTGGCTCCTTCCACCGACGGGAGGGTGACGGTGTAGTAGGTTGGCTCGGGCTCGGGATCGGGTGTCGAATTGACCGTAGCCGTGGCGGGTAGGGTAAGCAGGGTAGTGGAGACACTGCCCTTTTCGACCGTGATCCGGCAACGGTATGTACCCGATATGTTTGTCGTAAAGTCCGGACTGCCCGTAACGGTGGCACGGGTGTACGGGTTGCTGACGTCCGTCCAGCTTCCGTTCTCCTGCTTTTGCCATTGATAGGATACGTCTGCGTCTTCGGCAACGGCAGGTTTCGCGGTCAGTGTCACCTGGCCTGTGGCTGTATGGTCGGACGGCATGGCATCGTCGGCGGAGAGGTCGAGGGACGCGTCGCCGGTTACCACTGTCACGCTACCGGTGTTGTCGATGAAGGTGCCGCTGTTGTCTACGGAGGCGACTGTGATGGTCGTTCCTTCATCGGCATTCAGTGTAAGAGTGCCTGCGTTGGTGATGGCGCCCAGGTCATTGCCTGCGCCGGTCAGGGTGATAATGGAGGTTGTGCCGACGGCTATTTCCGTTTCCTTCGTTTTCACATTCTCAAGGGTGGCATCGCCTTGGGGGGTGACTTTGGTGGCTTCGGTCGTGCCGTCGCCTGTCAGAGTGCCGTCGGCGGGTACTGTATTGTTTCCGGTAGTTTGTGTTTGTCCTTGTGCTTGTCCTGAATTTATATACGTTGCCCATGCTTTCCAGTTATCGCTGGCACCATCTCCGGTATAGCCTGTTGCGTTTGCCGGTACAAGGATGCTGGTCAGGTTGTCGCAAAAGGCGAAGATGCCCTTTCCGATAGTCGGAGCCGACTCCCCTTCGAAGGTGACGGTTGTCAGAGCGCTGCTCTGACTGAAGGCCGCATCCCCGATGGTTTCTACTGATTTCGGGATCACAATGGAGGTGAGAGCACTCAGAGTGAAGGCCGCTTCCCCGATGGTTTTTACCGATTCCGGGATCACAATGGAAGTGAGAGCACTCGAAAAGAAGGCCATTGCCTCGATGGTTTCTACCGCTTCCCCGATCTCAATGGAGGTGAGAGCACTCAAATAGAAGGCGCTTTCCCCGATGGTTTTTACCGAGCTTGGGATTACAAGGGAGGTGAGAGCACTGGTTTCGAAGCTATAGGGGCTGATTGTTTCCACCCCGCCGGGGATCGTATAGCTGCCGGTCGCCTTTGGGCAAAGACAACCAATGTTTTGCCGTCGGAAGTCAGCAGGGCTTTGCAGTCGGCGTCCGCTTTAAAGGAGCTGCTGCCTTCGGCTACTGTAAATGTGCTGATGCCCGACCCTGCAAAGGCAGCATTTCCGATCGTAGTAACCGAAGCCGGTATTTCGATCGTGGTCAGACTCTTGGTGTTTTGAAAGGCACTCGCTCCGATACTGGTTATCCCGGTTGCTGTAATAGTTACCTGGGTTAAGTTGGAACAGAATGTAAAAGCACTCCCTACGATCTCCGTGACATCACCGGTGATCGTGACGCTCTTTACGTCTTTGCCGTTGCTGCTCTGTCCGTTTTGCTTCCAGTTCGCCATTCCGGTCTGGCTGCTGATGGTCAGTGCGCCGTTTTCCAACAATTCCCAGCCTTTGTTCAGAACCGGCTTGGCGAACTTGCTGGTGCTCTTGTCCCAGGTATAGGCTCCTTCGGTGAGGCTGGTGGTGGAGGGTTCGGCATTTTCTGCACCTACGGTAACTTCTCCGTTCTCGCTTAAATTTTCTCCCCGGTCAACGAGCTTGCCGCTCATGCCTTTGACTTTGGCGTTTTGCTGCAGGTAGATGTTACCTCCCTTATCGTTTCCGGTGCCTTCCAATGTGCCGCCATTGAGAACGATAGACGCGCCTTTCGAGATAGTAATCCCTCGGTTATCGCCTGTCCCATTTCCAACCTTGACTGTGCCGCCGTTGTTGATGGTCAGGGTAAAGTTTATATTGAGCCCGACTCTTTCGAATGTATTGATGTTGATAGTGCCGCCGTCGTTGACGGTCAGTTGGGAGCTTTGCAGTGGGGTGTCCTGGTTTGCTGCATCCACGTTGATGGTTGCGCCGGAGCCAACGTTCAGGTAAAATGGGTTGATGATCCCCGAGGTTATATCGACGGTGATGTTCTCCAATGTAAGGGTGCCGCCTGTGATGGCAGTCCCGCCGCCGGCTACATTAATTTCAAGCTTGCTGCCTGTACCTCCCTGGATGGTCAGGGTGAGGTTGGACCCCGCCTTGAACGCGATCCCCTGTTGGACGGTGCATGTGAGGGTTTTGCCTTCGGCGATGGAGAGGGTATGGTCGGCGCCTACGGTTATCTTTACCTCTTCCGCCAGGGTGATGCTCTCCTTCATGCTGATGGTGGAAGCGGTTGTACTTTCCAGTGCGTTTTTCAGGGCGGTGGTATCGGAAACGCTTACCTCTGTCGGTGGACCTCCTTCATCCTCTGCCCATGTCCCTACGGACGTTAGCATCATGATGCTAAGAAGCAGCAAGCCCCGGAGGAGACTTGCTGCTTTAGTCTTGTTGGTAAAAAATCTGTTCATGTTATATATGTATTAATGGGTTATTAGTCTGTTTTTGCAAGTTCTTTTTTCAAGGCACGCTTGAACGAGGCTTCAAGGGGTGCTTGAACGAGGCTTCAACGGTGCCTTGAAGCCTGCTTCAAGGATCGCTTGAAAGGGGCTTCAAGGCAGGCTTGAATTATTCGATCTCCGGACGGTCGCCGCCACCGCTTTCTTTCGGTCCGACACGCAGGGTGACGGGGAAAGTGCAGGAACGCGGTGTTTTCACCGTACGGTTGGTCGAACCCGCCTGGGTTGTGATACTCATCGTATACGTTCCGTTGCTGAGCGCGGGTACCACGCAGATGATCTTCGACGGGTCGTTTTGAACGAAGAGGGACACTTTCTTTGCTTCGCCGCCTGCGGTGGGGGTGAAGAAAAGTCCTACGGAAGCGTCTTCACCGATCACGCGCATGTTCTTGCCTTCGATGGTGATGGGGGCGCCGGGAGTGATCTCGTCGTTTTCGCTGAGTGTTGTCGAGTCGGTAACCTTATTAATTACCGGGCCGAGCGATGCCAGACCGCGATTTTCAACTTTGATTTTCTTCAATAAAGCAGCAAGTGTCTTACCTATCGTATAGGTTACACCTAGTGAGTGGATTTGGGGATTGAAAGCGGCCGAGGGGCCGTCGAACGAACCGCGCGTGTTGACCAGGTACTGGCCGACGCCGTCGTTTACACTTATCCCTTGGGCAATGGCTTCGGCTTTCGCCTGGTCGGCCATGTCGAGGATGTAGAGGATTGTTTCTTCGCGGACTTCCAGCCCGCCCTTCATGATCCGTTTGGCGATCTGGGGGTTGCCAACCGAACCGGTCACTATCGGTTTCGCGGTGTAGTCGCCCTCCTTCTCCGTCAGGATGTTGTCGTACGTTTCGATACGAAGGATGATTTGTTCTTCTTTGTTTTCAGCCATGTTGTTCTGTTTTAGAATTAGACAATGGGCAAATGAAGAAAAGAATGGAGGAAAGGACCGGACAAATACCGAAAAATTATGGACAAAAACCGAAATTATGCTTTGTTTGCATGTTCTTTCCTGTATTTGTGGGGTGTCATGCCGAACACTTCGGAGAAGTTGCGGTTGAAACTGCGTACAGACGAGAAACCGGAGGCGAGCGCAATCTCTTCGATCGAGCGCGCGTCGGGAATGAGCAGGCAGGTATGGGCATAGTCGATGCGGTAATGGACGATGTAGTCCTGGATACTCATACCGGTATAGTATTTCAAGGCGCGGGTCAGGTAATGCTCGTTGGTGTAGAGGGCCTGTACAAATTCTTTGCGGTTGAAATCGGGATTGGTGAAAAGCAGGTCTTCGCGCATCATCTTTTCCGCCCGGTTGTACAGGTCCTTATCCTGTGCCTGTGCGAGTTCGTTGACCAATGTGTCGAGACCCGCTTTTTCCTCTTTCTCTTCCGGCAAAACGGCGTTCGTCTTGAAAAGCTCCTCCCGCATGAAGTCGTAGGTGAAATGGTAATTCACGTAATAGGCACCGACCATCAGATAAAAGACGGTAAAGATACAGACGACTGTTAGTTCATACGTAACAGAAAAGCAGAAACAAAGCGTGAGAGCGAGTACCCCGATCCCCAGTGCATAGAGGAATACACGGGTTACCCAACGCAGTTCCAGTCGTTCGGGTATCTTCTGAAGGTGGCTGAGGCTCTTATCGTAGATGGCTCGTTCGCGGAAGAATATATGGGTGTAAATGCCCATTTGCACCAGATAGACCAGAGCGAAAACCGTACGGATCATCAGTACCGGATTACCTGTCTGTGCAGCCCATTCGCTGAACGTATAAACAGCCGGATCTTCGAAGAAACAGCGTGCTGCCAGATAGAAAACCGTCAGGAGGATGGCCGGTGAGGCATGCAGCAGAATATTCTTCCGTGTGACATATTCTTCCCGGAACAACAGGATCAACAGGAAGGTGAACAGCAGCGATTGTGAAGCCCCGATCACGATGACGGGAAAAGACAGCAGCCCGAGATCGGTCTGTGTGCTATCTCCCACCAGCAAGGTGAGCAGATGCCCGCTTCCGACGATGGCGGAAGCAAAAGCGAGGATACGGCAGGCATTACGGTATTTCCGGTTTCTGACGTTTCGGAGCGGCTTAAGGAACAGTAGTCCGGCTGTTACGAGGAGGCAGACCACTGTGTTCAGTGAATAGGTTATTATAAATAAGTTTTCTTCCGTCATTCGGTATCTAAGGTGTAAGGATTGTTTGTGATCGCAAAGTAAACTAAAAAAGTGGACATGGTTGTCCTGTTCGCTTAGAAAAACAAGCGTTGTGTACAATCTTTAGCTATCTTCCCCTCCGGTTAGGACAGGCGGAGCGCATGTATGTACTTTTTCTGTCAACGAATTGTAATAACTGTTATCGTATTGTCATCTCTTTTAAATTTAGCTGAAACATTGCGCCTCTACTTTTGCGGCAAATAAATGTAACAACAAGTAAAGGAATGAGAAATAAGCGTGAAAAGAGAGGACTGTTGATGTTGGTTCTCCTACTGTTTGGAAGTTTTCTTGCGCTGACGGCCCGGGCACAAACGGGTGTTATCTGCGGAACCGTGACAGATGCTAAATTCAAGGAACCACTGATCGGTGCCACTGTCTCTATCGAAGGAACGACAATCGGAGCTATAACGGATATAGACGGAAATTTCCGTATCGAAAAGGTACAACCGGGAAAATATACACTGGTCGCTTCTTATGTATCTTATAAAACGCAAACCATAAAAGATGTGGTTGTGATAGCTCATCAGGAAGCAGTCGTGCGTATCGAACTATCGGACGCCGACCTCCAACTGCAAAACGTTGTGGTTGTGGCCCAACGAAAACTGGGGACAGAAACAGCCGTATTGAATACCGTCCGCAAAAGCCTTCCCGTAGTGAGCGGAATATCCGCCCAGCAGATTAGCAAGACGCAGGACAGCGATGCTGCCGAGGTGCTTCGCCGTATACCCGGTATTACGATCGTAGACGACCGCTTCATTGTTGTTCGTGGCCTGGCACAACGTTATAATAACGTGTGGCTGAACAATGCCACGACACCGTCGAGTGAGACGGATAGCCGGGCTTTCTCTTTTGACGTGCTGCCTTCTTCGCTGATCGACAATATGATGGTTTATAAAAGTCCGTCGGCAGAGGTGCCTGCCGATTTTTCAGGAGGCTTCGTGCAGGTGATGACGAAGAATATTCCGGAGGGGAATACCTTTGCAGTCTCTTATCAAATGGGTTTCAATACGAATGCGACCTTCCGCGACTTCCGGCTGACAGAAGGTAGCTGGAAAGATTATCTCGGATTCGGAGCCGGTGCCCGAAGCCTGCCTGCTTTTTTTCCTGCCCATCTGGGAGATCATTCGACGGAAGAGGCGGCCGCTTTCACCCGGCAGATCAACCAGCGCTGGGGGATCAATACATTCAAGGCCATTCCCGACCAGAAGATTTCGCTTACCTCTCACCGCTCGTTCGACATCGGCGACTGGAAGATCGGAAATATCACCAATGTGAACTGGAGTACGGAATATGACTATTCGGAAACGGTGAACAACAACTATATCACCTATGATGTGGCGAACGACGTCTCCCGTC
Organism: Parabacteroides sp. ASF519; assembly: GCF_000364265.2. Taxonomy (NCBI): domain Bacteria; kingdom Pseudomonadati; phylum Bacteroidota; class Bacteroidia; order Bacteroidales; family Tannerellaceae; genus Parabacteroides; species Parabacteroides sp. ASF519. The sequence continues at coordinate 2,784,354 of NZ_AQFV02000006.1, forward strand.
CCCGTTTCGAATACAATGATATTCGCTACCGGAATACGTCCAAGCTGGGTGCCCTCTTCAACTGGTCGTTCATGAAGGGCGGCAATAAGTACGAATTTCGTAACTTCTTCAGCCAGCGCGGTGTTTCCGCCCTGACGCAACGGGAGGGGACCAACTACTATTCCGATAAGGATATCCGCAAATGGGAATCGCTTTATACCGGACGTACGACCTATTCCGGCCAGTTGAGCGGTACGCATACCTTGCGGGAGAATATCGACAAGGTGGATTGGACGGCCGGCTATGCCTTCGCCTCTTACCGGGAGCCCGACCGCAAGATCGTGAACTCTATCCTGGATGAGAATAAGACGGAGCAGCCGAACTATTATGTGTCCGATCCGATGCGTTACTATCAGGACCTGAAAGATCACAGTGCCTCGCTGGCGGCAAACTACGAGCATAAGTTCGCCGTGTCTGATATGTTTGCCCCCGTGTTCAACGGTGGTATCTACGGAGAATATAAAGACCGTACGTTCGATGCCCGCCGCTTCGGTTACAACCTGTTGGGCACGGGCTATGACCGTTATGCCGATTGGGATTATACCGGGATATTCTCGGACGATAACATCTCTGCCGACCGTATCTGGATGCGTGAGGTAACGAAGAATAACGATTCTTACACTTCGAACAGTAAATTGGGTGCCGCCTACGTTTCGGCAAAGCTGAACTATGGCGAGAAGCTGAATGCCGTGGTCGGGGTTCGCATGGAATATTACAACCTGGTGATGGACGGCTATTCTTCCGACGGTACCGAGCCGGTACATCTGGATAACGATGCGACCGATTTCTTTCCTTCGGTCAATGTCTCTTATAATCTGACGGAGAAACATTTGATACGCGCCGCTTACGGGCGGTCCGTCAACCGGCCGGAGTTCCGGGAGGTAGTGCCTTACGTTTACTTCAATCTGGAGCGCGATGCCAATATCGTAGGTAACGTCGACCTGAAGAACGCCTATGCCGACAATCTGGATTTACGGTATGAGTTTTATCCGGCCACCGGCGAGATGATTACGCTGGGCGGTTTCTACAAACGTTTCAAAGACCCGATCGAAGAGACATACAACGAAGCCGGTTCGGGCCTGCAATATACCTATCATAATGCGAAGAACGCCGAAGCTTTCGGTGTGGAACTGGATATCCGGAAAAACCTCGACTTTATCGGGTTAAGAGGACTGAGCCTGGTTTGTAATGCCGCTTATATCTATAGCCGGGTACGTTTCGAGGATGGCGCTCCTGAGCGTGACCGTCCGCTGGCCGGACAATCTCCTTACCTGGTGAACGCCGGATTGTTCTATCAGCATGACGACAAGGGAATCTCTGCCTCACTGCTTTACAACCGGATCGGGAAACGTATCGAGTCGGTCGGTGTCCCGATGCAGAACGAAAGTGAAGATATCCCCGATATATACGAGATGCCCCGCAACTCGCTGGACCTGACATTCTCGAAGAAGATCGGCAAGTTCGTGGAGATCAAGGCGGGTGTACAGGACCTGCTTAATTCGAAAGTGGAATACAAACAATTCGTGAAGCTGACGGATGAAAACGGGGGGAAGCGCGAACGTGAACAGCTGATCCGCAGCTATCGTCCGGGAGTGGATATCAATGTGGGTGTCTCCTTAAAGTTCTAATGATTAATTGACTATAATTCTTATTACAAACAAAATGTTTTTATTATGAACAGATTTCTATTAAAAGGTTTGGCCTCTGTGTTTGCACTGGCCGTGATGTTTGGAACTGTATCTTGTAGTGATGATGACGAAAAAGAGGGTACTATAGCTGTTTCTGCTGTTGCTGTAAATCCTACGACAGCCGCAGTTAAACCGGGTGCGACAGTCACATTGTCTGCCACTGTCACTCCGGAGGATGCGACAGATAAAACAATTACATGGAGCTCTTCCGATGAAAAGGTGGCTACCGTGGATGGCGGTAAGGTAACCGGTGTAGCTGAAGGTACTGCGACTATTACTGCAACGACGAAGAGTGGAGATAAGACGGCAACTTGCACCGTAACCGTATCTGAAGATGCTCCGGCTGTGATAGAAGATACGCTGGAAGGTAATATTACTGCCGATCGTACCATTTCTGCTGCCAACAAAAACTTCCTGAAAGGTTTCGTTTATGTCAAGAGCGGCGCAACGTTGACTATCGAGGCAGGTTCCGTTATCAAAGGTATTTCCGTTGCTTCGGGTGAGAGAGCGGCTTCCCTGATTATCGAGCCGGGTGCCAAGATCATCGCTGAAGGTACGGTAGATAAACCGATCGTCTTTACTTCCGACAAGGAACCGGGCAAACGTGTAACCGGTGACTGGGGCGGTTTGATTATCTGTGGTAATGCCCGCGTAAACCGGACCAACCAGCCGACTATTGAAGGAGGCCCCGGCACACACTATGGCAATACGACTTCTGATGAATTTAACGGCGAAAGTTCCGGTAAGCTGAAATATGTACGTATCGAATTTGCCGGTTATCCATTGGAGCCGGATAAGGAAATCAACGGTTTGACATTCGGAGGCGTAGGCAGCGGTACGGAAGTGGAATTTGTTCAGGTATCTTATTCGAATGACGACTCTTACGAATGGTTCGGTGGTACGGTGAATGCGAAACACCTGATTGCTTATAAGGGTTGGGATGATGATTTCGATACTGACTACGGCTATACGGGTAAACTACAGTTCCTGTTGAGCGTACGTGACAAGGATATTGCCGATACGTCCGACTCCAACGGTTTTGAGTCTGATAATGACGGTGACGGTTCTACCAATACACCGTTTACCAAGCCGGTATTCTCCAACGTAACCCTGATCGGCCCGTTCTATGGTAAGGTTTCTGATAGGACACAGGCAGAAGTGGAAGCCAAGACTGCCGATGCAGCCAACGGAGCCAAGGGCGGAAAATACCAGGCTGCCATGCACCTGCGTCGTAATTCAAGCTTGAATATATATAACTCAGTCTTTACGGGATGGCCTTATGGTCTGCGTGCAACAGACAAGAAAGGGCAGGCTAACGATGGTATCGCTATCGAAAATGTGATCTTCGCCGGTATGTGGAAGAACTTCTACGAAGACGAAAAGGTGAGCGAGAACTTCTTCAACCGTGCCGGTAATAATACGGTTCTGGAAAATACCCGGCAAATCATTGCGAAAGATGGTGACTATTCTTCTGTCGTAGCGGATGCTGTGAAAGGTGCTGACTTTTCTAAATTGGCCGATAGCTTCTTCGAAAAGGTAACTTACAAAGGTGCTTTCGACGGAACAAACGACTGGACGGAAGGTTGGACAAACTGGGATCCGCAGAATACTGTGTATTGATTCTACAATAGCGACAATAAATGAATAGGAAATTATTATTGGCATCTGCATTAATCGCCGGAAGTTCTCTGGCTATACAGGCACAGGACCTGGTTCTCAGCGAGGGACAGTATTATACGGATGAAACACAGACAACCCCGTATACCGGCCGTTATACCGAATTCTACGATGACGGCATGTTGAAGATGGAGCTTTACCTCAAAGACGGACGCCCCGAAGGTACCTATGTGATCTATTATCCGGACGGGAAAATTGCCGAGGTCCGCTCTTATTATCATGGCATCTTTCATGGTGAGTGGCGTACTTACAACGAAGCCGGACAACTGATCGGCCTGGCCACTTATAAAGATGGCGAGAAAGACGGTCCCTGGCGCATCTGGAACGACAAAGGCATCATGCGCTTTGAAATGTTCTATACCCGTGGCAAGAAAAGCGGCATTTGGCGGACATGGAATGATGAAGGTGTTTTGTTGACGGAAGAGAAGCACAGTTAGGAATAATTGAGCTATCCCGTCCCCGTGCTTGACACGGGGACAAGATAGCTCAATTTTGATAATAACAGAACATCATTCATCATCACCTTCCGATCCGAAATCGAAATCGAAGTCAAACCCATCTCCGGCCATGCCCGGATCGGTGAACTGTTCCAGTTCGCGGCGATCTTTTTTGGTGGGACGGCCCAGACCGCGTGCACGGTCTACGAAACCGGAGATACGGTTCATTTCAAGGATTTCGTATTGATCCGGAGTCGTTACATTTTCCATATAATCGGGAACCAGTTTGGCTCCCATGCGGCGTTCCGTTAATGCCAGCACCTTAAAGGAAAAGGTGATAGGCGGTTTACGGACCTGTATAACATCACCGACCTTTATCATGCGCGATGCTTTTACATTTACGCCTCCGATCATCACCCGGTTCTTCTTGCAGGCTTCGACTGCGATGGTCCGGGATTTGAAGATGCGGACTGCCCACATCCATTTATCTATTCGTACTTCGTTCATACTTATTTGTTATTAAACTGGTTCATGGTGATCTGTACACCTGCCAGACAAAAACTCTTGATAATCTCTACCGCGCGTTTCAGCTTTTCGGGCATCAACTCCAACTCTTCGGAAGGAAATTTACCCAGCACATAGTCGATCTGTCCGCCACGGGGAAAGTCGCTTCCTATGCCGAACCGCAAACGGCAATATTCCTGTGTGCCCAGGAGTTGCTGTATATTCTTCAGGCCGTTATGCCCTGCATCGCTGCCTTTGGGTTTCAGACGCAAGGTGCCGAAGGGGAGAGCGAGGTCATCTACTACGACTAACAGATTTTCCACGGGAATGTTTTCTTTCTGTAGCCAATAACGGACAGCGTTTCCGCTCAGATTCATAAAAGTGTTCGGTTTGAGCAGGATCAATTCACAGTTCTTTACCCGCATCCGTGCAACCGCCCCGTAACGTTCTTCCGTGAACGGTGCTCCGGCATCTTCGGCCAATGCGTTTACGACGCGAAAACCGATATTGTGACGTGTTCCCCAATATTCAGGGCCTATATTACCAAGTCCGGTTATCAGATATTTCATTGTCATTCTATTTTTACAGGGATACGTTCGGACGTATCCGTAAATTGTATAATATAAGAAAGGGAAGAACATTCTCCTGAACATTCCTCCCTCACGTTATTTGGTATTCTCTTTATCAGATTACTTACCAGCAGTAGCCTGAGCACCACGAGCGGCACGAGTCAACTGAACGGCGCAAACAACAGCGTTCTTTGCATTCATCAGTTCCAGACCTTCGAAGTGTAAAGCACCCACCTGCATAGATTTACCTAAGCCCAGGTGATCAACGTTGATAGTCAGTTTTTCAGGGATCTGAGTGTAGATAGCTTTCACTTTCAGCTTTCTCATACGCAATGTCAGCTTACCACCGGCTTTAACACCTTCGGCGTGACCTGTCAGTACAACAGGAACTTCTATTGTTACCGGTTTGCTGTCTGATACTTCCATGAAGTCCATGTGCATGATAGCGTCGGTTACCGGCTGGAACTGGATATCTTTAACGATAGCCATTGTCTTTTTGCCGTCGATGTTCAGTTCTACAGCGAAAATTTCCGGAGTATAAACCAGCTTGCGTACACCTTCAACATTTACTGTGAAGTGAGTTACTTTTTCACCACCGTATAATACAGCAGGGATTTCCTGATTTTTACGCATAGCTTTCAAAGCTCTTTTCTGATCGGCTGAAGTAGCTGCTACTTCTCTGCCTTTTCCTTCTAATTGAAATGTCTTCATTTTCTTAATTTTTGTGTTACTCAAAATTAGTTTTTATGCTTCCTAATTTCCCATCACACGTACGGGGGTTAAAAGCGGTGCAAAGGTAATTTTTTTATCAATACGTTCCAACTGTCTCCGGGATATTTTTTCTGTTCAGCAGGTTACGGGAGAGAAGCAGGGCTTCCGTATCGTCCCAAAGCCGGCGTTGCAGAGGGTGGTGGAGTATACGTTCCGGGAGCTTTTTCTCTTTGCAGTTGGCGTAGCAGCCTCCGCTTTTACCGTCTATTTCTGGCGATTGCGCCAGGTAGATGGCAGTAGCTGCTCCCTGTGCCGCTGTTTTGATGAACGGGCGGAACAGGATGTCCGTCAGCGGGTCGAACCAGGCATGCATCGTGATCATATTGGTACTGACAATTCCCGGGTCAGCAGCATTGACGGTGATACCTTTTTCTTTTACTCTTTCTGCCAACTCACGTGTAAAGAGTAAAAGGGCCAGTTTTGTATTTCCATATACCGGTATCCGTGCGAAGCGTCCGTTTTTCCCTTTGCTGAAAAAGTCGGATTCTATCCGTCCGATGGCATATGTGCACGATACGGTATTAACGATACGGCTTCCCCGCTGCATCAGGGGGAGAAGCAGGCGGGTAAGGAGGTAAGGACCTACGTAATTAACACTTACGATCGTTTCCAGGCCGTCCGCTGTCTGGCGGATATTTGTCGTCAGGACTCCAGCGTTGTTCATGAGCCGGCTGACGGGGCGACCTTCCGCTAATAGTTTATCGGCAAATAAGCGTACCGAAGCCAGTGAGGATAAGTCTATCTGTCGTATTTCGATCCGCTCGTTCCCGCTTTCTTTTTTGATCTTATCGCAGACAGTACGGGCTTTATCCGGCTCTTTACAGGCCATGATGATCTGAAAGCCCTCTTTTGCGAGTGCCAGCGTTATTTCCCGCCCCATTCCGCCGTCTGCACCGGTGATAATGGCTATTCCTTTTTCCATTATTTATATTCCAGTTCTTCTATTTCTTTGATAATACTTTTCGGTAGATTCTGCATATGTTTGTGGCAAGCCATTTCAAGCGAATACATGCGGGCGATGCAGTAATTGCTGTGTCCGCAGTCGCAGCGTGTCTGTTCGTTCTCTTTCATATGGTTGACAAAAGCCGGATCGTTCAGCAGGGCGCGTGCCATACTGACAAATTCGAAACCGTGACCGAGTACTTCGTCGATCTTTTCGCGGGAGATGAGACCACCCACATAGACAAGGGGCATTTTCAGGGCGGCACGGAACTTCAGTGCGTCTTCGAGGAAATAGGCCTCTTTGAACGGTTCGGTCGGTATCATCATACGGCCGGCCATCCTGACTCCTATAGGCAACCATCCGAAAGGCATATAATGGGTCATCGTGCGGATAGGCATAGCTCCGCGCATCACGTACATGGGAGCACGGCTGACAAATCCGCCACTGAGGATGAGTGCATGTACTCCGCATTCGTCTTGCAGTGTGCGGGCGACTTCCAGTGTTTCATCCAGTTCCATACCGCCTTTAAAACCGTCGCGCATATTCATTTTAACCAGGACTGCCATATCCGAACCGGCTGCTTTCATAACTTCTTCCATGCACATTTTCATGAAACGCATACGGTTTTCGAGGCTTCCGCCATATTCGTCTTTCCGGTGGTTGGTGTAAGGGGAAAGGAACTGGCTGATCAGGTAACCGTGTCCGGCATGTACTTCTACGGCATCCATTCCGGCTTCGCGTGCCAGGTGGACAGCCTGTCCGAAGGCTTTCGACATGGCCACGATTTCGGATTGTTTCATCCCCCTGACAAAAGTGGGCGAGTAGAGGTTGAATCCGGTTGAAGCGGATATCGGTGTGCATCCGCAAATGTTTTTATGGGACATATTCCCGCAATGTCCGATCTGTATGGAGGCTGCTGCTCCTTCTTTATGGATGGCATCTGTTATCTTTTTGATGCCGGGAATGATCTCCGGACGAAGCCATAGCTGGCGCTCAAAGGAAAGTCCGCTTTGTGTAACGGCTGCATAAGCAAGGGTTGTCATACCTATACCTCCGGCAGCAACGGAGGTATGGTAGTTGTAAAGCATTTCCGACGGGGCGTTGCCAGGGCACATGCTTTCGAATGCTGCCGCCCGTATCGTACGGTTTCTGAGTGTTAGCGGGCCGATGGTGGCCGGAGTAAATAGTACAGATTCTTTGTTCATAATGTTTAGTCTGTTTTCAATGATCTGTTCGTTGTATAGTTATATAATCAGTATGCAAAGATAATCAGTAAATGAATGGGATGATCCGTTTCCGGCTGCCGACTTCTTTCCCGAACATGGCTTTATATTTATGCCAGATCGTATTGGCACGGGGTACGAGGTTGGCGAATGTCCACCAGGCAAACAGGGCGCCGCTGGCACTCCAGGTCAGGATGGCGAAACCACACCATTCCACCAGTTCGCCGAAATAGTTGGCGGAAGTAACGTAGTTGAACATACCTCCTTTGGGCAGGTAGTGGTTGGTATCACCCGGTTTACGGAGATGGCGGACGATGTAATCCGATTGCCAGTTGATCCACATGCCGGCAAAGAACAGGATTGTTCCGGTGATGAACTGCGGTGTAGTCAGCCATTGGATAGAATACATATTTTCGGGGGAGAGGTAGAATATCCACATACCTTGTATATAGCCATTCAGCAGGTTGAATACGATCCCCATCGTCATAATACCGGCGGGCATCTTGCTTTTCCCCTTGATAAGCAATGGAAAGATGAAGGCCCGTTGGAAATAATGCAGTTCAAAGAACAGGAAAAAGAGTAGGGGGACTGTTTCGAATTGTCGTTCCGATCCTGCCCACAGGACGAGCATTACGATGAAGACAGGGGCTTCCATACATACCCAGGCTATTTTGTTGGGGATGGGCACGCCCCATTTTTGGTTGAATAACATGCCGTAGCCGGCTTCTACGAAATAAAGGGTAACAAAAACAATGGCGGCGATGACCGCCATTATGATAAGTAATATTAAAAAATCTTCTTGTGTCATTTCTTCTTGATATACTATGCCTCTTTGTGTGAGGCTTTATAGAGGTCGTATCTGTCGAATACGGCCTGTTTTAATTCCTCAAAAGTGCAATCCAGCGCACGGCTGGAAATACAAATAGGTGATCCGTAGTATTGAAGCCGTAGTTCCAGCGAGCGCTTCTTACTACGTGTGGGCTCCCTGTCAATATATTCGTTCGGGTTCCTGACCTTCAGTACGATATATTTACGTTTCAGGTTGCTAATATCGTCCATTATTTTGATACTTTCAACATCTTTCCATAAAATTGTTCCGATCCGGTTACCGGTCGAAATGTCGTTAATCCCTTCTTCAGAGATATAGATGGCTTTGAAACTTTCCCGGGTCAGAAAGGAATAACTGATGAAACAGAAGAAAGTGGTGAGCAACGCGAATACTCCGATAGCGATGAAAACAAAACGGCCTTCACCGTATTGGAGTCCGTTGGCTGCGTACAAGGCTCCGGTACCGATCAGGGCAGAGAGGATTGTTGTCAGAAACAGTCCTCTCTTTTTATGCCTGCTCAATTTGAATGTGGTTACAGAAGGTGTTTCCATACCTTATCAAATTGATTTCTCGATATTCCATACGAATGCACGTAATCCCTGGGCTTCTGTCTGTAAATCCATCTTATGCAGCAGGTCAAGGAAAGGGTCTACCTTTTCGTCCGGGACCATTGCCAGTATGGCAGAATTGAGGGTAGGCCAGGCGTGGCTGCCGTAATGGGGCTCGCCGTTCTTGCTGCCACGTCCCTGCACTTCTTCCCAGTAGGTGAAACCGCGGATATTATTACGGTCCATGATACTGAGGATCATTTCGTAATAGGCCTGATTGAATGATATGAATATAGCTTTCATTGTTCTTTATATTTTAATGTTATATCCGGAAGCGGGTGGTTCCCGGTACTGGGAAGAGATCGTTCCCAATGCTGGAAATACCTTCTTCCTGGTACTGGGAAGTCCCACTTCCCGGTTTGTCTGTTTTATAATTGTTCCAGCTGGTTCAGTTTAGCGATTTTGCGGCGGCGGCGTTTCACCCCGTTCCCGGCAAATGTACAATAGACAACCGGCACGATAACCAGCGTGATCAGGGTCGAAACGGCAAGCCCCCAGGCAACCGTCATACCCATCGAACGCCACATTTCGGAACCTTCACCTGTACCGACCGCCATCGGGATCATACCCAGCACAGTGGTCAGTGTGGTCATCAATACCGGACGGAGACGGGATTTACCGGCTGTAACAGCAGCTGTCAGGATACTCATTCCACGTTCGCGACAAAGGATGGTGTAGTCGATCAGCACGATACCGTTCTTTACCACGATACCCATCAACATGATCACACCGATCAATGCCATTACACCCAGCGGCGTTTGTGTGATAGACAATCCCAGGACAACCCCGGTAAAGGCGAACGGGATAGAGAACATAATCACAAACGGGTCGGTCAGCGACTCGAACTGGGCGGCCATCACGATGAATACGAGGATGATAATCAATACCATCAATATACCCAGATCGGCGAATGTATCCTGCTGGTCTTCGAAAGTACCACCCAACTGCCAGCTAATTTCAGACGGAATATCCATCTTTTTCAGTTCGGCACGGGTTTGTTCTACCAGGTCACTCAATGCGGCACCCTGGGCTACAACGGCCGAAACGGTAATGATACGTTCGCGGTTCTTACGCTCGATAGTCGGCGGGGTCATACGTTCTACAACTTTACCCACGTCGCGGATACGAACGCCTTGTCCGGCACTGTTGTAGATGATGATATTTTCGATGTCTTCTACCGACTGGCGGAATTCCGGGGCATAACGTACCTTTATATCATATTCGTCGCCATCTTCACGATATTTTGAAGCGGTGGAGCCGTTGATACGGTTACGAAGATACGTGGAGGCCGTAGTTACATTCAGGCCGTTCATCGCCAGCTTTTCGCGGTCGAAGTCTACCTGATATTCCGGGATATAATCTTTACGACTGATGTTCACCTGCGAACAACCTTTCAGGGTTTCGAGGCGGCGGGCCAGTTCGGCAGCTACGATATCGGTCTTTTCGAAGTCGAAACCATAGATTTCCACATCGACGGTCGTTTCGCCACCTGCACCGCCGGAAGAACCACCGGCCAGTACTTTATATTCCTTGATTTCCGAATATTGAGCCAGGTCTTTACGCATCAGGTCGCAAATCTCGATCAATCCGCGTTCGCGGTCTCCCACGCTGCTTAACCCGACATTCATTTCGATGATGTGCGAACCGTTGTCGCTAAGTTGTGCGAAGGTATTGTCGGTGTCAGCCTGTCCTTCGCTGAAGTTCAATACATCTATTTCCGGATACTTTTCGCGGAACTGTTTGTCGATGCGCAAAGCCAGATCGCGGGTGATTTCCTGACGGGTACCGATCGGCAGTTCGATCGTGATACCGACGCGGCCGTTGTCCTGTGTCGGGAAAAACTCCGTTTTGACGGTCGGAACCAGCATCATGCTCCCTGCGAATATCAGCATGGCACCGAAGATGACTGTTTTACGATGGCGTACGGCCCAACTCAGAAAGCGTGCGTAAGCTACATCGAGCGCATTCAATGCTTTCTCGATCGGAGTGAAGAATAGCACGTACAAACGACCTTTCTTCGGATCGAGGCGCAGCAACTGTGAACAAAGCATCGGAGTCAGCGTCAAAGCGCCTACTGTCGATACGATCATAATGATACTAACGATCCAACCCAACTGTTTGAACAGGATACCCGCCATACCGGTTACCATCGTCAACGGCAGGAACACGGCCAGCATGGTCAGCGTAGAAGCGATAACGGAGATGGCTACCTCATTGGTCGCATGTACGGCGGCCTGCTTCGGCTTGCTACCCCGCTCGATATGGGTCGTTACGTTTTCTAATACAACGATCGCATCATCCACCACCATACCGATGGCGATAGAAAGCGAACTCAGTGAGATAATATTCAGCGTATTTCCTGAAGCCAGCAGATAAGCGAAGGCGGCTATCAGAGAAATCGGGATTGTCAGGATAATGATGAACGTCGCTCTCCAGCGTCCGAGGAAGATGAATACCACGAACATTACGACAATGAAGGTGATCATGATCGTTTCTTTCAAACTGTCGATCGTGTTCAAAATGTTGGTGGATGTATCCACGATCACACCTAATTTTACATCGGAAGGCAGGCTGGCCTGTATTTCGGGTAACTTATCGTGTACCTTTTTGGCGATGTTCACCGAATTGGCGCCCGACTGTTTCTGGATAACGATCATACCGCCGCGGCCGCCGTTGTTGAAGGTTTCCTGTGCACGTTCTTCCACGTAGTCTTTTACGTCCGCTACGTCGCGCAGATAAACATTCCTGCCGTTGCTGCTTCCTACTACGAGGTCGAGCATCTGGCGGGCATCGGTGAATTCACCTTGTACACGCAGTGTGTAGGTATTCGAACCGATATCGATGCTACCGCCCGGGGTATTCCGGTTTTCCTGTGCGATGATATTTGAAATCCCTTCGATTGTCAGGCCATAGGCTTCCAACTTGTAAGGATCGCAATACACTTGCACTTCACGGACAGGGGCTCCTGAGATGGATACGGCACCTACGCCGCTGATACGGGCCAACGGGTTGGATACTTTATCATCCAGAATCTTGTAAAGGGCGTTGGTACTTTCCTCTGCTGTCACGGATAGCAACAGGATAGGAATGTCGTCGGTACCGAACTTGAAGATGATAGGATTTTCCACATCATCGGGAAGGGACGACTCCACGACGTCCAACTTGTCGCGAACGTCGTTGGTTGCCACGTCTATATCGGTCCCGTATTCGAATTCGAGAGTTACGATAGAGATGTTTTCTCTGGATTGCGAAGTGATATGTTTCAGGTCACTCACACTATTCAGTACGTTCTCCAACGGTTTGGAGACGTTCATTTCAATATCACTGGCACTGGCACCGGGATAGGCCGTCATGACCATGATCATGTTGGTTTCAATCTCCGGGAACAGGTCGACTGATAATCGGGTTAAGGAAAAAAGACCCATGATCACCACAGCCACGAACACGAGGGCGGTGGTCACCGGTTTTTTTACCGCTGTTGCATATAAGCTCATATACTTTTATTTCTTACTTGTCAATTTCAACTTCCATTCCATTAGTCAAACGGTTCTGACCGGTAATTACCACGTGGTCTCCGTTTTCTACGCCTGATACGATTTCGTATTTGTTACCCATACGACGTCCCAATTCTACCTTTTGATAGGATACTTTTCCGTTTTTGTACACATAGATGTAGCGGTCGCCTGATCCGGATTGTTTAACAATCGCCTGATCCGGAGCAACAACGTGGTTGAGTGTACCGAAGTTCATGGTTGCACGGGCGAACATTCCCGGGCGGACGCGCTCATCAGTGTTGACAATCTTGATCTCAACAGGGAAGGTGCGGGTTGAAGCGTCGATGGTCGGATAGACCAGGCTTACTTTGCCTTTGAATACTTCGTCACCGTATACATCGAGTTTGATGTCCACTTCGTTTCCTTTTTTTACATCTGTAAAATAGCTTTCGGATACGTTTACAAATAGTTTGACCGGACGGATTTGTTCAACCGTATAGATCGGTTCTCCACCGCTGTACATATCGCCGCTGTCATAATTACGGGCAGTGATGATACCGCTTATCGGGCTTAACAGCTGTGTGTTCTCCTGCAAGTTCTTATAGCTGGCACGGCTTACGTCCAACTGAGTTTTCTGGGCATCCCAGGCCGATTTGGAGGCACCGCCTACTTTATAAAGTTCGTCGATACGGTTGAACTCGATTTCCTGGTTGTCCAGTTGGATCTTTGCCTGTTGCAGGTTTGTTTCGTCCATTTTGACAAGTACCTGACCCTCTTTTACATGATCGCCAACTTCGGCAAACAGCTTCGCAATACGAACCGGCGACTGAGGTGCGATATTATTCTTTATATTGGCCTCTACTGTTGCAGTAAAATCTGCTATCTGGTCTACATCCTGAGAGGATACCTGCTCTATCTTCACTTTTACTTTTTCATCATGGGTATCTGTCGCTGCGTCCTTCTTTTCACCCGAACATGACATCAGCAGGGCTAATGTAATAAGTGGGATAACTTTCAGCATTTCACGTGTTTTCATATTGTAAACTGTTTTTATTTTTGTACTCATACTTGTTTCTTAATACGTTTCTTGACCTAAGACTTTTTCCATATCCGATTTGGCAACCATATAATTGTAGATGGACTGGTTAAGATTCAATTTCGCTTGTGTCAGCGCCAGTTCTGCATCATTCATTTCAAGCAATGTACCGCCGCCGGTGTCGTAACGTTTCTGGGCAATCTTATAGCCTCTGTTGGCTTGTTCGACTCCCTTTTGGGCGGCATCGAATTGTTTTACACAGGTTTTCATGTTATCCAGATACTGTTTTACAGCCAATTGCAGATTGCGTTTCGTGTCTTCTCGTTGCAGATCCATTTGGTGGATAGATACTTGCGTCTGTTTGATAGTATGATATTTACTACCTCCGGAGAAGATCGGAATTGAAAGCGATACCCCTATGATCGAATAGGGAGTCCAGTTGTAATTCTTAAATTTGAAATCGTTGTTCATGGCATTCCACTGATACATGCCTGTCAGTGATAACGTCGGCAGATAATCGAATTTCTGCATGAGCAATGTTTTCTTCAATTGTTGTGCCTGCAGATCGATCTGTTTCAAATCAGAGTTGGCAGTCAGTGTCGTGTCTGTTGCTATATAATCGGCAAAAAGGACCGATTCGAAATCGGCTAATTGCCCTGTACAATCGATCTCCTGCTCCAGGTCCATTCCCATAAGAGCTTTCAACTGCCACTTGGCCAGTACCAGCGAGTTTTCAGCCTGAAGCATATTCGGTTCGCTGTTCTTGACTGTAACGTCTGCACGGATCAGGTCATATTCGGCCACTGTTCCCTGTTCATACTTCTTCTTAATATCCAGGTAGTTTTCCATGGCATTATCGTAGCTTTCCTTGAAAACCCGGTAAGAATCGTTTGCCAGTAACACGGCATAGAAGCTCTTCTTAACCTGATTTACCATAGATATTTTGGAAGATCGTGCCTGTTCGATAGATAATTCCACATCTAATGCTGAGATGCTGAGGCTTTTCCATAATGTTGCGTTCACAAGCGGCATGGATGCGTTGAAACCGGTAGTCCAGTTGTTATCACGGCCCACTTCGATACCTTTGCTCATATCGATACTTTCCATACCGGCTGATCCTCCGGCTCCTCCTGTTTCTCCTGAACCTTCACCACTGCCCATATCGAAACCGTCCATATACATTACCTGTTTTTTCAATGTCCTGGTGTAGTCAGCTGTAAAACTGACCTGAGGGAACAGAGCAGCATAGGAACCTTTCTGTGCATACTTTTTCTTTTCGATTTCCTTGTCTGCGACTTTCACGGTCGGGTTTTCACTCAGCGCAATCTCCAGTGCTTTTTCCAGGTCGAGCGTCAGGACTTCCTGTGCTTTGACGGTGGAAAAGAATAGAGAAGGTAGCAACATCACAACCATCCACATCCTCTTTTTGCTAATAAATACTCGTTCCATTTAAATAGATTTGATTTGAATATAATTCTGTATTATTCCTTTCTTGACAACATATCGTACGAATGTTTCAAGGCGTAACGCTCTAAAATCACCATACCTTTCTCTGTGCAGATACCCCGGAGAAAAGTAAACAGTACCGTCTGGAATACTTCTGTCACCGAATGGTTTACAAACGCTTTTGACGGTTGGATCATTTTCAGTTGTTCTTTTGCCAGCAAAGCCAATATCTCGATATTCAGGTCTTTCTGGAAAACACCCTCTTTTCCGCCGCGGTTCAGGAGCTTGATGCATCTTGTTGTAAAATCGGCTTTGTCTTTTTCTGCCTGTTCCACTGCTTTGGGATAGCGTTTCAGATCATCGTAATATCTTTTGATATACCAGCGGGGATGTTTCATGAATTCTTCGTAAAAAAGGACGAAAACGTCAAGAGCCGTAAACGGTCCTTTTTCCAGTTCACTAAGTATTTTCCGCATAGTGTTGTTGTGGTACTTTATCGCTTCCTGCAATAAAGTCTCCTTATCTTCGAAGAATTCATAAATCGTTCGCTTTGAAATACCTGTATTCCGGGCAATATCGTCCATGCTCACACTTTTTATTCCGTATTGTGAGAACATATCCAATGCCGTCGTCATTACTTGTTCCTTTGTCATATATATTTTTTTGAATCATCTGTACTATGCTCGGTGACAAAGGTCTGTCTATTTTAGAAAACTCAAAAGGTTTATTCTGTTACAGGATTGGTCTGAAACGAAAGATGCTTTTAAAAAACAAAGTCTTTTAGGTGGAGAAGATGTCTATATTGGTAAAAAATGAAACATATCTCTTGTGAAATTATAAACAATACTTATCTTTGTGGTGACTATAATGATGAGTAAAATATAAAATTATGGAGAATCTTCCTTTAATAAAGTTTGCGGAATTGAATAAAGGTATCATCATCCGCGACAGCTTCCAGGATATTTTTTTGATCGCAGATATTGACGGACACAGTGAATTGGACGATCAGGATGTACAAGATCATACGATGCCGATGCGGTTGGATGCATTGTTGATGGTATTGGTGTTGGAAGGCTCTTCGGAAATAGCCCTCGACTATGTTCCTTATACTATTGGAGCGAATAGTTTTACTATCATTATGCCGACGCATACGATACAGCTTAACAAGGTCAGCAAAGGATTTAAAGGAAAGTTACTGGTTATTTCACGTGAGTTTCTGGATGAATGCAACACGGCCAAGCGCAGTCCTTCGATGGCTAATTATATGCAGCTAAGGAAGAATCCATGTACGACTTTTGAAGCCCAGGAGACAGAGCTGGTAGATAATTACATAGAATTGTTGAGAAGTAAAATAAAGAACCGGACGCATTTTTTTCAGAAAGAGGTAATGCAGAATGCGTTTGTCGGGTTTCTGCTGGAAATAGCTAATATTTTCATGGGAAAGAAGGATGGTTTGCTGATGCCTGCCCTTTCCCGAAAGGAGGAACTGTTTGAGCAGTTCCTTCAATTGTTGTTCGAACATTGCAAAGAGCAGCATGTAGTTACATTCTATGCGGAAAAACTGTTTATAACTCCGCAATATTTGTCCTTGATATTAAAGGAACTGACCGGAAAATCTGCTAATAAGTGGATTGACGATGCGTTGATCGTCGAAGCAAAGATCCTGCTGAAAGCCCCGCAGGCGACCGTGCAACAGGTAGCCGATATGCTGCATTTTTCCGATCAGTCTACATTTGGAAAATTCTTTAAGAAGCATATGGGTATTTCCCCGATGGAATACCGCAAATCCTGATTCTTTTCATCTTTGGCGGAATTTATACCAGTTGATTAATTCTATTATACCATAGAAAATGCTGGCAACGCCAAAGATCACAAATGTATTAGCGGCGGCCCCGAACGGATAGGCAATGATCATGATGCCTGTCAGTAAGATCAGGGCCGGCATTACATAGAAGCCGAACGGCACCATACTCCATTTGCGGGCTGAAACAAGCATCGCGATTTGCTGGACTCCGGCAATTACTAATAAGGCTCCCAGGATATACATTAATATATTAACAAAAAATTCCGGCATGATAACAAGCCATGCCCCAAACAAAATGCTTCCGGCTCCGTCTATCGGAAACATGGGGGAGGGTTCCCCTTCTACCTTTTCCCGGGTGAAATAATTCAGTAGAGAAAATATACCAGGTATAATAAAGCAGATACCGATAGTAATAACCAGATAGGTGACAGCTGCTTCCGGCCATAAGACCAGTACGAATCCTAAAATCATGGCAAACGCACTGCGTAAGACTGAGTTGTTAATTCTTTTCATATGGATATTCTTTTGTCTTTCTTTATATATAACAACGAAGATACGTTATTTTCTTTATTATATGGAAAAATCCTGTATTTATAATGCTAAAAAACGGGAGTAAAGGGTTCCGTACAGTTTGTTCCTTATTTATAAAAGTATCATATATTATGATATTATAATCGCATATATTATGAGAATGTTATATCATAATATATGAGAAAGTTGTATTGTTATATATGATATTGTCATAATGTTGTAATGAAAATCTATAGGGATGTAAGTGTTTGAGTAATGTAATATGTAGTAAAATATAGTTAAATGATAATTTATGTTTGTTTGTTAAATAAATAATACATTAATTTGTCAGACAAATAGGATTAATAGTATTATAAACCTCAAATTAATATATATGGACAAACTAAAAATATACAATCAATCTGTAACTCTGGTGGATCAGGTAGAAGATAAGTTGCTTAATTACTTTAAGAACAATGATTTGCGTACAGGTGATCCGATCCCTAACGAATTAGAGTTGGCGGCTACTTTAGGTGTAGCCCGTAATGTGTTGAGAGAGGCACTCAGTCGTCTGAAAATGATGGGTATGATTGAATCACGCACACGGCGTGGGATGATTTTAACAGAACCTTCCATATTGGGAGGAATGAAACGGGTCGTCGATCCTCGTATTTTAAGTGAAGAATCTTTGTTTGATATATTGGGTTTTAGAATAGCTTTGGAAATAGGTATTTGTAGTGACCTTTTCAGAAATATAACTTCTGAAGATATAGCCGAGCTTGAAGAGATCGTGAAGATGGGAGTAATGTTTGAAAATAATGAATATGCACCGGTCAGCGAATTTACTTTTCATGCAAAACTTTATGAGATAACAGGAAATAGAACTATTTCTGAATTTCAGGGAATTATTCACCCTGTGATGGTCTTTGTAAAAGATAAATTCAAAGACCTGTTAGAGCCGATCAATATAGAGATGAAGGAAAAAGGAGAGATTGTGACTCATGAAGATCTGCTTGAGTTTATAAAGAAAAAAGATGAAGAAGGTTTCCGTAGGGCGTTGGAGAAACATTTTGCCGTGTATAAAATATTTATGAATAATAGAGTATAGCATTTGAAAAACAACCTTGGAATGATCTACGATACTATAAAAAAACTCATTTTCTTTTTATTTTGCTTGTCTGTTTCTCATCAGGTTTTGGCATTATCCCCTCTATCCCGTGATAAGATAGAATGGAGTAACTCTTTGTGCCTTCCTGCTGTCGATAATGAACCCAATATCGGAGTGGCAGGTGCTTTTTCCGGCTTTATTGGAAATACGTTAGTCATTGCAGGCGGTGCTAATTTTCCGGAAGCGATGCCCTGGGAGGGAGGAACGAAGGAATGGTGGAATACCATCTATTATATTGATGCAAAAGATTCATCTGCTACATGGGAAATAGCAGAAGAGGTCTTACCAGACTCCCGGGCTTATGGTGTGTCTGTCGAGTTACCGGGAGGTTTGCTGTGCATCGGTGGATGTGATTCCATTCAGTGTTATAAGGATGTTTTTCTTATCCGGAAAAAGAACCGGCAAATAGAATTGTCATTATCCTGGCCTGCGTTGCCTGTCCCTTTGGCAAATGCGACCGGTGCCCTTTTAAATAACTGTATCTATGTGGCAGGGGGACAAGTCAGTATGAAAGAACAGGCTGCAACCGGCCATTTTTATAAATTAGATCTTTCAGACCTGAAAAAAGGATGGCAGGAACTTGCTACATGGCCGGGAGAGCCTAGAGGTTACGCTGTATCTGCCGTACAGAGTGATGGGTTTGATAAATGTTTTTATCTGTTCAGCGGCAGAAACTACCAGGCAGACGGAACAGTGAAAGTGCTGACTGACGGATTCGTTTATAATCCGCGGATGAAAAGCTGGAAGAAATTAGACCGGCAGTTTCCTGTGATGGCTGGGACCGCTTTGCCAACCGGGATTAATCATATCCTATTGTTTGGCGGTGTTCCGCAATTGATTCCCGGTTCTGCCGATCATCCCGGTTTTGATAACACGGTAAGGCTGTATCATACGATCACAAATACATTGGTAGAAAGAGAAATATCTCCTTATATTCTTCCGGTAACGACCAGTATTGCAAAAAAAGATAACGCTTTTTATATTACAAGCGGTGAAGTGAAACCGGGAATTCGTACACCTGAAATAGTACAAGGGGAAATTATCCCGTTTGAGAAAAAGCTGGGATTTTTGAATATTGCAGTGATCGGTATCTATTTTGCATTGTTGGCATGGATCGGTTACTATTTTTCAAAGAGGCAGAAAAATACGGAAGATTATTTTAAAGGAGGGGGACGATTGCCTTGGTGGGCGGTGGGATTGAGTATTTTCGGTACTAGTCTGAGTGCGATAACATTTATGTCGATACCGGCAAAAGCCTATGCTTCCGATTGGAGTTATATGCTGGTTAATGTCGGTATATTAATGGTCGTACCGGTGATACTCTATTTGTTCATTCCCTTTTATCGTAAACTGAATGTTACGACAGCGTATGAATATTTGGAATTACGTTTTAATTCGTTGATCCGGGTAATTTGTAGCCTTGCTTTCATTTTGTTTCAGGTCGGTCGAATGGGGATTGTCATGTATCTTCCTGCAATAGCATTGAATGTGATAACCGGTTTCAATATATTTTTATGTATTGGTTTGATGGGTGTTTTAAGTCTGATTTATACGATGATAGGCGGCATCGAAGCGGTGGTCTGGACAGACGCTTTGCAGGTGGTGATCCTGTTGGGAGGGGCGATATTGGTTGTGATTGTGGCGGTATTTAATATCCCGGAAGGATTTTCCGGTATTGTCCGTGAAGCCGCTGTCGATAGCAAATTCTCTCTGGGTAGTTTTGATTTCAATTTGAAACAATCTACATTATGGACGGTTTTGATTGCTACATTTTTTACAAACCTGACGACTTATGGTACCGATCAAACGATGGTTCAGCGTTATATGACAACCGGAACGGAAAAGCAGGCCCGGAAAAGTGTATTGACAAATGCCGTATTGACTATTCCTGCCACATTGCTGTTTTTCTTTGTCGGGACGGTATTATATGTTTATTATAAACACAACCCGCTAGAACTCAGCATAACTGTTTCTGACGGAGATGCGATTCTCCCCTGGTATATTTATTCCGAGTTACCGCAGGGAGTGGTCGGTCTGTTGATTTCCGGGATTTTAGCTGCTGCCATGTCAACATTGAGCAGTAGCATGAATTCAGCAGCGACAGCCTATGTGACCGACATTCATTCAAAAATAAATCACCACAAGGTCGATTTGAAGGTGGCTAAGATTGCTACGATGTTATTGGGAGCGGCCGGAATTTTTTTCGCTTACCTGATGGCTACCTGGGATATTAACTCGTTATGGGATGAATTCAATAAAATACTGGGAATCATTTTGGGCAGTCTGGGAGGATTGTTCTTGCTCGGAATGATTACACGAAGAGCTAATGCGACAGGGGCTTTGTGTGGTATCATTGGAAGTATTATGGTGCAGTTGACAATGATACATTTTCAGACCGTTCATCTCTTATTATATACAACAACCGGTTTTGTCTCCTGTTTCGTTATAGGCTATCTGGTCAGTTGTTTGTTCCCGGGTGATAGGAAAAATATAGATCATCTGACAATCTATAAAGTATTATCCAAATAAAAAACAAAAGCAAATGAAAAATTATCAACGTCTGAAAGGACTGATTGCCGCATCTTTTACTCCGATGGATGCGGAAGGAAAGGTTAATCTGCCTGTGATCGGTAAGTATGCCGATCTGATGGCAAAGTCAGGAATGACTGGAGTGTTTGTTTGCGGTACGACCGGTGAATCGCTGTCGTTGACCGTGGAAGAGCGGAAAAATATCCTGGAACAATGGGTGAAATCTGCCGATGGCCGGTTTAAGGTTATAGCCCATGTCGGGAGCGATTCCCTCTTTGAATCGATGGATTTGGCGAAACATGCTTATGGATCGGGAGCAGATGCGATTGCGGCAATGGCACCTTGTTTCTTCAAACCGGCTACGGTTAAAGAGCTGATCGCCTTTTTTGCCCCGATAGCAAAAAGTGCCGGAGAGCTTCCTTTTTACTATTACAATATGCCTTCGATGACGGGAGTATCGTTGCCGGTGGCAGAGTTTTTGGTAGAAGGAAAAAAGAGTATACCCAATTTAGCCGGAACAAAATTTACCCATAACAACCTGATGGAAATGGGTGAATGCCTGGCATTAAATAATGGAGAGTTTGAAGTTCTGCACGGATATGACGAAATTCTGATTTCCGGACTGGTGTTCGGTGCTGAAGCAGGGGTAGGCAGTACCTACAACTATTTGTCGGATGTGTATCTTGGAATTATGAAAGCAATGGAGTCTGGCGATCTGGAGACTGCCAGAAAATTGCAGATGAGATCGATAGAAGTAGTAAAAATAATTATTAAATACGGAGGAGGTGTAAGAGGAGGAAAAGCTATTATGAATTTGATCGGCATTGACTGTGGAAGCTGCCGGTTACCCATCGCCCCATTCAGCGATGAGGAATATAAAACACTAAAAGAAGACTTGATGAAAATCAGCTTCTTTGACAAAAAATAAAAAAAAGAAAAGGGGCAGATAAACTTTGGCCGGCTTATAACCCCTGATCTTACTTTAAAATATTCTTTAAAAGCAATACAAAGATGAGAAAATTAGATGGATTTAAATGCCTTTTTATTGTTTTGTTGACAATTTTTGGGACGATTAGTTCTGTAGTTGCACAACAAAGCAGTTTACAGACAGAAATGGAAATCAGTGGCATAGTGAAAGATGCAACAGGTGAGCCTGTTTTAGGAGCGGCTATTATTGTCAAAAATACTACAATTGGTACGACAACAGACCTGAATGGTAAATTCACACTCAGAGTGCCGAAAAAATCACAACTGGACGTTTCTTTTATTGGTATGACAACCGCGGAGGTGAAAGTAACGGATAAAACTTTTTACGAAATTATATTGAAAGACGAGTCTTTTGCACTGGATGAAGTCGTCGCTATTGGTTATGGAACCCAATCCAGAGCCACAGTAACTTCCGGCGTCGTTTCCGTAAAGAAAGGAGAGTTGCTGAGTTCCGTCTCTGCATCTCCACTAAATAATTTGCAAGGGAAAGTGGCAGGTCTGGATATCCGTCAGACGACCGGTCAGCCGGGGGCGCAACCTGTTGTCCTGATCCGTGGCGGTTCGACAGATCCTTCCAAGGATACTCCGCTGTTCGTTATAGACGGTGTCTTACGCGACAATATGAACGGTATCAACCAGGAAGATATCGAGTCAATGGAGGTTCTTAAAGATGCGGCGTCAGCAGCAATCTACGGAGCAAAGGCGGCGAATGGTATTATTCTGATAACTACAAAACAAGGCTCTTCAAAAGATGGAAAAGCGACAATTAACGCCTCTTATCGGTTGGGAATAGAACGTATTCGTACACATTATCCGTTTTCAAACGCAGAGGATTATTTATATGCTTCCCGTCTGGCAGGAGCGAGGGGAATAAACGATGCAAACGTGACCGGCCGCCTGGAAGGTGGAGCCTATCCGTATTCAACAGGGAATATAAATTATAAAAATGGTTCGTTGACCGGTTACGGATATTCCCGCTTTACGACAGAATACATGGATGACCTGGTCAATAATATGGGACAATCTTATGTCGATGACCTGCTAGGTAATCAGGGATATCAGACAATGAAAGACCCTTATTCAGGTAAAACCCTTATTTTTAAAGATAATAACTATCAGAAAGATGTACTTTTCCAAACGGGACTGACGCATAATTATGATGTGAATGCTTCCGGAGGGAATGATCGTGCGAACTATTACGTCAGTTTAGGTTACATCGATGCCGAGGGTATGGTTCTGGGAACAGGATATGACCGGTTTAGCCTGACCGCTAACGGTAATTATAAGTTGCAGGATCATATAAGCCTGTCGGTCGGCCTCAAACATTCAACAATAGCCAATAAATCGACAGACCCTGAAAATTCAGGGACCAGCACTCTGGACCGTTCTTCCCGCTATCCGACAACTTTCCGTTTGTATTATGATGACGGGACACCGGGTATCGGCGAATCCGGCGGTTCTCCGCGAAACCGTTTGCATGAACTGTATTATCAGGATATTACAGATAAAGCCTATCGTAATACATTCCAGCTGGGATTGGATTGGGAAATCATTGAGGGACTGCATTTCAAACCGTCGGCATCTTATTATATGCAGGAAAACATTTATCGTTTTTTTGAAAAATACAATGATTTCAACAAAGGGCGCAAAACCTTGGAGAGACATGACCAACGCAAACAAATCATGGCAGATGCCGTATTCACTTATGACAAGAAATTTAAGAAGAATACGATTAACGCACTGTTGGGTATGAATTACACGAAGAATGATAATTATTTTCTGAAAGGAACAGGCTCGGAAGCTCCGACCGATTATATCCCGACACTTGCCCCGACGAAACCGACAGAACAACGGACAACATCTACGCTGGAAAAAGAAATACTTGTCGGTTTCTTTACCCGTGTGAATTATGATTACGACCGCCGTTATCTGCTGACTGCCTCTTTACGTTACGACGGAGCCTCTCAGTTTGCTGAAGATCATAAGTTTGCTTTGTTCCCCGCATTCTCCGGCGGCTGGAATATGCATTATGAAGAGTGGTTCCCGAAACAAATTGCCAGCCGTTTAAAACTGAGAGCCAGTTGGGGCCAGACCGGTAATAACAAACTGTCATATTCAAATACACAGGGTGAATATGCCTCTTATTTGTATGGCGGGAATCCGGGTGTCCTGAATAGTGTTCTGGCGAATAACAGCCTGGTTTGGGAAACTACCTCGAATGTGGATTATGGTTTCGATACCGGATTTCTGAACAATCGTATCGAGTTTTCTTTTACCGGCTATAACAAGCTGACTTCCGACCGGTTGTATGATAAATCGCTCCCTGCCCAGACCGGATTTAGTTCTATAAAGGCTAATTTGGGTGTTGTACAGAACAAGGGTATTGAACTGTCATTGACTGCCCGTCCATTGTCCGGAGGTCCTGTCAGTTGGGATATTACAGCTACTTTTGCCATGAACCGTACTTATATGAAAGAACTTCCTGATAACGGACGCGATAAGAATCGTGTACAGGGTGGTCTGATCTGGGATACGAAGAGCGGAACATATATTGAAGCCGGAGGCCTGGCTGAAGGAGAACGGATCGGCGGACGTTGGGGATATAAATACCTGGGTGTTTATGATACCGATGAGGCGGCTGCACTGGCTCCTGAAGATACAAAAGTCTCCGGTTCTAAAATAGGCAAAAACAAAGTAGCCGGTGATGCCATATGGGCCGATATGGATGGAAACGGAGTTATCGACGATAAGGATATCGTGTTTATCGGTTGGGCTAACCCGGACAAAAAGGGAGCATTGATAAACACATTGGGTTATAAAGGGTTTACGTTCCGTTTTGTGGTCGATTATGCCTTGGGCCATTCGATAGCAAATGTGTGGAGATGCCGTGCCAACGCCAATGCCCGTAATGCGATTGTTACGACAACCGACGTAACGAACGGTAATATCTGGTGGAGTCAGGGAGATGCCGCCACTGCTAAATATCCTCGTTACGATGTGGCTTCTGACTGGGATAACGGATATCGTAACCACATGCGTACCATCGCTTATGCCGGTATGAACAGTAATGGAAACGCAGATAATACGGCGTATTACTCTAAAGGTGATTACCTCTGTTTCCGTGAAATCTCATTAAGCTACGACCTGCCTCGTTCTATTTGCTCCAAATTGAAAATGCAGGGGATATCCCTGACTGCCGGTGCAAATAACCTGGGTTATATCACTGCTTTTGACGGTTTGAACCCGGAACAGTATGACGGACAGGAAACAGGTGAGTATTTTATTCCGATACAATTCAATTTCGGTGCAAGATTAACTTTTTAAATTGGTATGAAAATGAAAAAGATATGGATATTTTTATGGATTGTGTGTTGTGCTTTATATAGTAGTTGCAGTTTGCTGGAAGTGGAACCTGTCTCTACAATTACATCACAGTCATTCTGGAAAAACTCCGGAGATGCGAAAGCATATCTGACAGGTATATATAATAAAGTACGCGCGTTAAATAATACTTCTTTATATGGAGAAGACAGGGGAGATGCCTTTAAAGTGGGAGAGATCGGACCTTCCACAAATGCATGGGCTCAAAATCTGCTTGAAAACAATGCCCCTTCTTACCGGGATGCCTATAACATTATACATCATACCAATCTTCTGTTGTACAAGATTGACGGTTTGAGTTTTACAAATGAAGCGGATAAAAACAGAATCAAAGCGGAAACTTATTATTTGCGTGCCCAGACATATTTCTTTTTAGTACGTATATGGGGAGATGTGCCTATTCTGCTGGATCCTGTTCTTTCTGATAAGATCGAACTGAAACCCCGTTCCCCGAAGGAAGAGGTGATGAAACAAATCTTGTCGGATATCGAACAGTCATTATCTTTGTTTCCGGAGGAAGGTTTTGTAAACAAGAACTATTCATCCAAGCCCGCCGCTTATGCTTTGAAAGCGGATGCACTGCTATGGAAAGCTAAAGTGTTGAGTGGAGGGGACTCCGATCTGAATGAAGCGGTTAATGCAATTAACGAAGTGGAGAAGAGTGGTGTGGAACTTCTTCCTGAGTATGCCTCTGTCTTTAATAATGCAAATAAAAGAAATGCGGAGATTATTTTCTCCCTGTATTTTGAACGTTATGAAACGGGCAATCTTTCCATTGCGACGAATACGACATCGAGAACCGATAACTTGTCGATGGCTGTTAATCTGGATGAGGCGGCAACGTCTCCGAATCAGAGTCGCCATGTGTATGCTCCAAGTGAGAAGACCAGGGTGCTTTATCTGAAGTATCCGGGAGATAAACGTTACCAATCAGCCATGATCGATCTTGTTGATAAGGATGGCAACCTGATTTTGACACAGACCAATAAGTTCAGAGGAAAAGTTTATACGGATGACCGTTATTTTGATGATGATTTGATTGTGTATCGTTGGGGTGATTTACTTTTGTTACGTGCAGAAGCAAATGCCGCGTTGAATAAGATACAGGATGCTTTATCTGACCTGAATGCCGTCAGACAGCGTGCCGGCTTGGATAATTATGCTGGTCCGGCCGACAAGGCGAGTGTGGAGAAGGAACTTTGTGATGAACGTCTGAGAGAGCTCTTTATCGAGCAGAAAAGATGGTTCGATCTGGTTCGTTTCCATTCAGGAGGAGCGATTAATATTTATAATGAAGTACCAAATCTGAATGATAAGCCGGACTTTCCGTTATACTGGCCGATCAATTATAATGATATGGTATTGAATGATCAGTTGAAACAAACTGACGGATATGAATCGGATGTACAAAGAT
Organism: Parabacteroides sp. ASF519; assembly: GCF_000364265.2. NCBI lineage: Bacteria > Pseudomonadati > Bacteroidota > Bacteroidia > Bacteroidales > Tannerellaceae > Parabacteroides > Parabacteroides sp. ASF519. The sequence continues at coordinate 2,811,411 of NZ_AQFV02000006.1, forward strand.
AATTCGCAGGAATAATATCTATTGAATTCTAAAATATATGAAGATGAAAAAGGGTTTATTATTGTTTCAGACGTTATTGCTTGGTTCTGTATTGCCTGTAATGGCACAGCAGGTAAAACCAAATTTACCCTGGGTGGATATCTCTTCTGACAGGGGACGCCAGATCGTCCTCTCAGAAGGAACACCTGAGTTGTATAACGGGCATCCTACCACTGTGATGCTCGATGACAATAAAACGATTTATTGTACATGGAGCTTCGATCACGGAGGTGATGCCGGATTACTGGCAGTCAGTAAAGATTCGGGCTTGACCTGGACCAAACAGGCGGTTCCCGAGGACTGGTCGACTATGCGGAACTGTCCGAGTATATACAACCTGAAGGATAAGAAAGGTAAAGAACGCTTATTTGTCTTTTGCGGCCAGCCGGATATGCCTATGACTTACAGTGAAGACGGCGGAAAAAGCTGGAGTCCGGTCAAGAGGTTGGGTAAACCCTGTGTGATGGCTTTTTCCAGTATTATCCAATTGAAAAATGGAGATTATCTGGGGTTATACCATCGTGGACTGAATGACCAGGACCGTCCCCCGTTGACTTTGTGGCAATCGATATCCCATGATGGCGGTCTGACCTGGGAGGAATCGACTTTAGTAGGAGAGATGGAAGGCCGTGCTCCCTGCGAACCTTGCGTGATCCGTTCGGAAGACGGTAAACGTCTGATTTGCATTGCTCGTGAAAATAAGCGTGTCGGAAACTCTTTAATGATGGTATCGACGGATGAAGGACAAACCTGGAGCGCCTTGCAGGAAACGCCCTGGGGACTGACGGGAGACCGGCATGTCATCAAATATGCTCCCGATGGGCGGTTGGTTGCCGTCTTCCGCGATATGGCGCCCGGCAGTCCGACCAAAGGTCATTTTGTAGCCTGGGTAGGACATGAAAAAGACTTGCGTGAAGGAACTTCCGGCCAATATAAGATCAAACTGCTGCATAGTTATGCCGGTTCGGACTGTGGTTATCCGGGGTTAGAAATATTACCGGACGGGACTATTATAGCAATTACTTATATTAAGATGAGTCCGGGAAAAGCGAAACATTCCATTGTGGAAGTCCGTTTCAAATTGGATGAAACAGACGTGAAACTGTAATAAAAGTGGATGTAAGAAAGAGGAGGTGTCAAAATTTTGAACCCTCCCCTTTCCTGACTCTATCACTCAAAAGGCATCAAAACAGCAGATGTAATCTGATAATCATGTTTTTTTATTCAGTGTTAGGGATGAATTTCAATTTACCATATAACGATCTTTAATGATTTTCAGATACTCTTTTGTTAGCTCAGGGCTTGTTGTATCAGTAATAAATAATAATTTAACACATAAGTCTTTATCAAGGATAAAAAAGTATGGCGTTGTTTCTATTTCATACAAAGGATAATCTTCTTTTTGATGAAAGCTTACTACTTTTTTGCCATAATAATCGTCTTTGAATCGTTGTTCAATATCGGCAATGCATATAATATCCGGATTTGATTCAAAATCAGGAAAAACTTCTTTAATGTGAGCAAATACTCCTTCAACACATGGTCGACACATATTCTGATTCAAGCCTATCACCAATTTGGGCCGATCGGTGATGGATAGGGCAGGGATGAGGGTTTTGTTATCAGAGCCTAAATAGATAGTTGAATTACCTATGTTGCATTGTTCGTATTTGAATCTTGTGACAGTTGTTTCTTTGGATACTTCAAACATGATTTCAATGTTTTCCAAGTGTTCTAATTTCTGTTTTGTGCTATTTAATTTATTTTTATACTGTTGATTCAAAAATAACAAACCGATATTGAATAGCAGAAAACCTGCTAGAGTACATTTTAAAACTATTTGTGTTGATTTATTTTTCATTTGAACCAGTATTTAATTAATATCGGATTTTGTTCCATGTCAGCCTGCAATAATTTTTCAAGAATTTCTTTTTGCTTGTCATCCAGCATTTCTTTTGTAATGCGTTTTTCTAAATCAACCCATTGGATAGGCATCAAGGCATATTCGTCTGTAACTATTATTTCTTCCCCACGATAGGAGTTAAACCATACTTTTTCTTTAAAATCAAGGATATATTTTGTTTTTCCGGTAGATTTGTCATGTATTATATTTGCCCTATGATTTTGATCTTTCCAGAAAAGTGATGCGAATATATATTTATTGTTATGTCTCACAGACTGTATCATATAAGAAAATTGATCAAACATTTCTTTTTTGTTTTTAGCGAAATCTCTTTCTGCTTCTTTTGAAAGAACAGCAGTTCTACCACCATTAGTATATTTCCCAAAATTGAATTGAAAAGCGACTTCAAGCCGTTTCTTTCCCAATTTATAAACAACAGGATGGACAGGTCGGAAAAAGAACCAGTTATCCTGATACTGATAAGGAATATTTGAGTAACTACCAAGAGACATATCCTCTTCAAATTCTTCATGTAACAACTTTTGCTTATCAAGATTAAAATAAATAATCTTTTTAGGTTCAAACATCGAATGAGATACATAGATGGTACTATCTAAAGCAGCCAGCGAGTGTGCGACCTTAAAACCTGGATAATCAATTCGTTTTGTTTCGATAAATTTGCCGGATAAATCGTAAACATGTATTCTTCCATAAGGTTCGAGTATTTCCAGATTACCTGAAAAGGAATTTAAAGTGAAATCCTGGATAAATGAATATTCTCCGGCACCTTGTCCCTTTGTGCCTATTTTAAAAAGAAATTTCCCAGTTTTGTCAAATACAAAAATAAGGCATAGAGGTTTGTCCAATGCATAATAACGATCTTGGTGGACAATTATTTTCGTAATGCCCTTAATAAGAACCTCCGAAGATGTTTCCAATGGAATTAATTCTATAGAACGAAAGTAATTGAATAAAGAGGCTTCCTCCGGTTGATCCAAATCAACGAAAATAGCATCACTAGTTTGTGGCTTAGGGGTACACATAGTAAAGCATATCAAAAAAGACAGTATAAATAGTTTCTTCATTTTTTCAATCTGATTAAAAAGTCCAAAAAGAGAAGTCCGGAAAAAATAGCCGGACTTCTTTTGTGTATTATATACAAAAAGAATATGGATTCCCATTTGCCGCACATCGACAAGACCAATTATCCGTGTTTTTATGACATACTTTTCCGTCACAACTACCATGGTCACATGTGATACCATAATCATCGCAATTACAAGTATTAACATCATTACCGCAAATCGAACAAATATCAGTCTCTCCCCTTGCCAGAGCCATTATACTTGTCAAAGACAAATCAATGACAGATTCTTCACTATTGAATGCAAGATTCACATTTATAGCAGCCAAGGCTGCTATTACTACCTCATAATATTCATCTTCGGCTAATGCTTCGATGTTTTTAATGACCAAATTATTGAGGTCGTTGTCTTTTTGTAAATAGAGGTAGCAACTTGCTGTAATTAGGCAAATCACCAGGGGTAGTTTTAGAATAGTTTTTTTCATGACTGATCGTTTTGTTGTTCAACGATGCAAATATAGTCAACCGTTTAAATAATGAATTGGAGGGTTCCGGACTGTACGTGGAAAAGTTGACTAAGAAAGGACTTAGAATTTGTGTCTGTAGTTATAATTGAACTTGATTATATTCGAAAACGGAGCGTACTGCTAAAAAACTTTTGGCAAATAGATGCTTAATCCTGTGTTTTTGTATTAAATGGATTTGAAATACTCAAAACAGCTTACGTATATATTGCTCTGGATAGGTGTTTTAGAGATATGTTTAATACATTATTTAACAATTTCCTTTTTTGTTCTCGAATTTCTTACCAAATTCAATTTGGTTTAAACAAAAATTCATCTCATTTAAAACGAATTTTTTTTCGTTTTAAATGAGATTTAAGTTTATTGCAGTAAAAAAATATGTTAAATATGCTTTCTCCTTGATAGGATTGCTCATCTTTTAGTTCCAAATCTTATGTTTTTAGGCATGTTTTTTCTACAGAAGGCCTCTGATGGTTGGATGAAATGGTTTTTAATAAGTCTTGTGAAATCGGAGATCTGGGAATAAATAGTTACAATATATAGGTGTATTATTTAAAATTGACCTTTTTTCTTCTTTTCTTGGGTCAATATGGTAAAATCGAATGTCCGGAGAATTGCATAAAAATCTCCTTGTAAGATCCTGGGGCGTTATATCCGGGTAATTAAGTACTTAAATTATCATTTTGATATTTTGATATGATAATCTTAACAACCGTGGCAGATAATTTGTTTTATATACAAATGACCGGAGGTCATGACTGTAAACAGGATGTTGAATGTTATATTATAAACAAATATGAGCTTGAAAGAGTCGTACTGGAAATATTCCCTGATCACTATCATTCTGGTAATGGGAATCATACTTTTTATCGAATTTACTCCGTTTCTGGGAGGAATACTCGGTGCATGTACCATTTATATATTATTGCGAAAGCAACTGCAGTACCTGACAGAGAAGAGACATTGGAACCGTAGCCTGGTTGCCATATTGCTATTACTTGAAACCATCTTGTGTTTTCTGATACCATTGTCTCTGGCTGTCTGGTTGTTCGTTAATAAACTTCAGAATATAAACCTGAACCCATCCGAACTGATCAGTTCTTTTGAGCATATCGCTGACCTGGTCAGGGAGAAGACCGGCTTTGATGTATTGGAAAAAGATAATATCTCATCTATTGTCTCTGTCCTGCCTAAGATCGGACAGGCCCTGATGGGAGGTATCAGCGGTTTTGCAGTGAATGTGGCAGTTCTGGTTCTTATCCTTTATTTTATGCTGATCGGAGGGAGTAAGATGGAAACATACATTTATGAAATCCTGCCCTTCAGCAAAGAAAATAAACGCGAAGTACTGAAAGAGATCAATATGATCGTTACCTCCAATGCGATCGGTATCCCTCTGCTGGCAATCATCCAGGGTGTTATCGCGATGATCGGATATTGGGTGTTTAATGCGCCTAGCCCGTTTTTATTCGGTTTTCTGACCTGTTTTGCGACTATTATTCCAGTTGTGGGAACTGCTTTGGTGTGGCTGCCTCTTGCCGTTTACATGGCTTTGACCGGCGATTGGGTAAATGCGCTGGCTTTGACAGCCTATGCACTGATCGTTATCACTAACGTGGATAACCTGATTCGTTTTATCTTACAGAAAAAAATGGCGGATACCCATCCGCTGATCACGATTTTCGGAGTAATAATCGGTTTGTCCCTGTTTGGTTTTATGGGAATTATATTCGGTCCGCTCCTGATCTCTGTCTTTATACTTTGCTTTTCGATGTTCAAAAAAGAGTATTTGGATAAATAAAGGGGAATGACCCCGTTCAATAACTGAACGGAGTCATTTTTGCATATGCTTTATAGTCTTTGATCATTCCGGGATAGCCCTCTTCGGCACGCGGCAGGTAACGGAAGCCGGAGACTGTTACATTTTCGCGCAAATCAATGACTACCTGATGCGGGTATTTGGCTCCTCTGGCCGTACTCCAGTAAGTGGATTCCTGCAAGTCGAATATTTTATCGGCGGTAAAATTACCTCCGTAAGTTTCTTCGCTGTCTGCATAAGCGATCTTCCAATGCTGGCGGCTGAGCGGTTTGCCGTTCTCATCCAGCAGATAAAACTCGGCGATGGCAGCGTTGTCTTTTCCATCCTGGGCGTTGAGAGCTTCCAGACAGAAATGACTGGCCTGTACAGGAGCATCGAATTTTACCTCCTGCCAACCGTTTCCTGCCTTTAAAGAACCTTGTCCCACAGGCTTTTCGTTTTTCAGGTTCAGGTTTTGCCCTTCTTTGCGGTTGGTAAGCGGTGCTTCCGGACGCAACATGTCGAGTATCGGTGTTTTCAGGCCTTTGACAGATGCTTTTTCCGGTCCTTTCAGGTCGAGAACGATAATTTCGTTTTCTCCCTTTTTAAGCCAGCAACCCGGCATAAATAATGTTTGCTGAGGGCCGATTTCCCAGAAACGTCCCATGGCTTTTCCGTTTACCCATATCATACCTTTTCCCCAGGTCTGCATATCCAGGAATACATCGCCGGGAGTTTCGAGATTGAAAGTAGCACGGTAATAAGCAGGCGCTTCAACCTTTTTACCCGGTGTATATTTCTTATCTTTTACAAATGAATAGTCTACAGGGAGATTATATACCTGCCAGTCCTTCAGTTCGTCGGATGAGGATTCGGTGATCAGTGCCACTTTGTTCGTGATACCTTTCCGGTCGTGTATCGCCTTGTCGAAATTGACACGTCCCATTGCTTCGATCAGGATATCCAGTCGGGCGCCGGCAGCTGTAGCCGGTAATTTAATCGTGAATTCTCCGCGGCGGCGGTCCAGGCGGCCAATCAGTTTACCGTCGATGAAAACTTGTGCCCAATCATGCACTTCGTCTATTAATAAGGTGGTACCTGCTTTGACTGCCGGCAAGGTGGTACGATACAAGATGCTGCCCCAGCCCTGGTCGAACTGCTCCATCGGTTTGATGTCGCGGCTGGTTTTAGGTTCCGGCAGGTTCTCGAATAACAGAGCCGTCTCTTTCAGTTCAAACTCGGGTATCTCGATCACCGGGAATGCGTCGGGAATTTCGGGTTGTACTTCACCCGGAGCCATATAGTTTGCCATGAATTCGCGTAGTTTGTGATATTTGGGTGTTGCCCAACCTGCTTCGCTGATCGGGGCATCGTAATCGTATGAACTGCACATGGCTGAATAGGCCGGACTGTTTGCGCCTCCCCAATGTCCGAAGGTCGTACCTCCGTGGGTCATATAGAGGGAGAAAGAAATATTGCGGTCCAGCATGTCCCTGAGTCCGGCAATCATTGTTTCCGCATCACGTGTTTCATGTTTCCGTCCCCAATGGTCGAACCAGCCGCTCCAGAACTCGCTACACATTAGCGGGGTGTTCGGACGTACTTCCTTCAGTTTCTTGAATTGTTCGTCGATATTGGCTCCGGTACCGAAATTAACGGTCCATACCAGATCGTCGAGTGCATTGTTCAGGAAGTTGGAACTCCAGTCACACTGGAACAGGGGAACGTCGGTAAACCCGGCATCGCGCAGGATATCCCGGTTTTTGGCAATATACGATTTATCGGTCGCATAAGAACCATATTCGTTTTCAACCTGTACCATAATAATATTACCGCCCCGTGTAATCTGCCTGTCGGCCAGTTGTTTGCCGATCTCATTCATATAGATACGTGTACGTTCTATGAAATACGGGTCGTTTGTACGCAGCTGTATATCTTCTTTTTTCAATAACCACCAAGGCAGGCCTCCCATTTCCCATTCGGAACAAACGTACGGGCCGGGACGGAGCATGATATACATACCGTTTTTCTGAGCCAGACGGCAGAATGCAGCAATGTCGTTTTGTCCGCTGAAATCGAACTCGCCCGGTTTCTGTTCATGGATATTCCAAAACGCATAGATGCAAATCGTATTCATGCCCAACGCTTTGCACATCTGGATACGATGTTCCCAATATTCTACGGGGATTCGGGTGTAATGGATTTCGGCGGCCTTTATAATGAAAGGCTTGCCGTTTAGCAGAAATGTTTTGTCACCGATTTCAAAAGTGCCGTTGCTGCCGGACTGATTTTTACATCCGCTCAGTACGCAAATCAACATGACCATCAGGAGTGATACGGTCTTCATAAAGTGATTCATGATAAAAATTAAGTTTATAAATATTTTCCGATGGTAAAAGTAGATAAAAGAAAAGAAAATACAGGTATAATAATCAGTCATATTGGATAAAAATCGGCTCTGTTTTACTGAAATTATGTACCTTTGCGGCATAATTCAAGTAAACGTTGAACAAAAATGAAAAAGTTAATGATGATTCCGTTGGTTGCTGTCGGTATGATAACAATGTCGGGATGCAGTCAGTCACCTGTGAAGGAAACTGCAAAAAATGATGCCATCAACCTGGCAAATCTGGACACTACAGTGGCTCCTGGTACAGATTTCTATCAGTACGCTTGCGGAGGCTGGATAAAGAACAATCCTCTGAAGCCGGAATATTCCCGCTTCGGCACATTCGATCAGTTGATTGAGAATAATCAGGAACAATTGCGTACGCTTATCACAGAGCTGGATTCCAAACCCCAGGAAGCCGGAAGCGTTGCTCAGAAGATCAGCATGCTCTATGAAATGGGATTGGATAGTGTAAAACTGAATACGGAAGGGTTGGCTCCCGTCAAGGAACAATTGGATGCAATTAACCGTCTGGGAACGAAAGCGGATGTTGCCAAAATGGTGGCAACCTTGCATAAAGAAGGAATGGCTCCTTTCTTCGCTTTGTTCGTCGATGCCGATGAGAAGAACAGTTCTATGAATATCGTACAGATGTATCAGGCAGGTCTCGGTATGGGTGATCGCGATTATTATCTGGTGGAAGACGATGCCTCCGTAAAAATGCGCGATGCGTATAAACAATTCATCAACCAGTTGTTCACATTGACCGGTGCTTCTCCTGAGCAGGCCGAAGCTGCTGTCAATGCCGTAATGAAAATAGAAACAGGCATCGCCAAAAGTTCTTTCAGTCGTGAAGACCTGCGCGACAGCCAGAAGAACTATAATAAGATCAAGTTGCAGGAGTTCAAGGCAAACAACAACCCGCTCGACTGGGACGTTTATTTTGAAAGCTTGGGCTTGATGGAAATTGAATATCTCGATGCCAAACAACTTCCGTTCTATGAAGCGTTGGGCGAATTCATGAAAAATGTTTCTATCGACGAACAGAAATACTACTTGGCTTTTAACCTCTTGAATGCGGCTGCTCCTTACCTGAGTGATGATTTTGTGGCAGCCGAATTTGACTTCTACGGAAAAGTGATGTCCGGAAAGCTGGAACAGAAACCGCGTTGGAAACGTTCGCTGTCTACAGTGAACAGTGCCTTGGGCGAAGCTGTCGGCCAGATGTATGTGGCTAAATACTTTCCGGCTTCTTCCAAGGAAAAGATGCTTGAGCTGGTAGGAAACCTGCAGAAAGCATTGTCGGAACGTATCGCAGGTCTGGAATGGATGAGCGATGAGACAAAAGCGAAAGCGCAGGAAAAACTGTCTGCTTTTATCGTAAAGATCGGTTACCCTGATAAATGGCGTGACTACAGCGCTTTGGAGATCAAGGATGATTCTTACTGGGCAAATGTGTGCCGTTCGAATATCTTCGATATGGAGTACCAGCTGGAACAAGCAGGTAAACCGGTCGACAAAGCCCGCTGGGGAATGACACCGCAGACTGTAAATGCCTACTACAACCCGACAACAAACGAAATCTGCTTCCCGGCAGCTATCCTTCAGCCTCCTTTCTTTAACCCGGAAGCTGACGATGCCGTTAACTATGGTGCTATCGGTGTGGTGATCGGTCATGAAATGACACACGGATTCGACGACCAGGGACGTAATTACGATAAAAACGGTAACCTGGCCGATTGGTGGACTCCCGAAGACGCAGCCCTCTTTACGGAACGTGCCGACCGTCTGGTTCAGCAGTACGACTATATTATCGTTGCAGACAGTGTTCATGCGAACGGACGTTATACATTGGGAGAAAACATCGCTGACCAGGGCGGTTTGCTGGTTTCTCACCTGGCTTACCTGAATTCCCTGAAAGGTAAAACTCCGGCTCCGATCGACGGATTCACAAACGAACAACGTTTCTACCTGGGATATGCAACCTTGTGGGGACAAAATATCCGTCCTGAAGAAATCCTGTTGCTGACAAAGATCGACCCGCACTCATTAGGTAAATGGCGTGTAAATGCCGCTTTGCGTAATATCGACACTTTCTATTCGGCATTCGATATTAAAGAAGGCGACCCGATGTACATGCTGCCTGCCGAACGGGTAGTTATCTGGTAATACATAGAATATATAATGTGAAGGAGGTGTAGCAAAACAGGCTTTTGCTACACCTCCTTTTTATATCTCTGAATATCGCTTTTACGTAAAGATGAACTTCAGTATAAACAAGGCTGCCAGTATATACATGGTAATGCTGATATCCTTATGCTTGCCGCAGAACAGTTTTACCAATACATAGCAGAGCAGTCCCAACACCATCCCGTCGGCAATGGAGTAGGTGAGGATCATCATAATGATGGTGATAAAAGCCGGTAGTGCTTCCGACATATCCTCCATGTCGATTTTGGAGATCGAATCCATCATAAACACGCCGACAAGCACCAGCGCCCCGCTTGTGGCTGCACTGGGAATCAGCAGGAACAACGGCGCAAAAAACAAAGCCAGGATAAACAGCAGTCCGGTTATCAGTGAAGTGAAACCCGAACGTCCTCCTTCCGCAATACCCGAGGCACTCTCCACATACGTCGTTATGGTGGAACTTCCCATCATCGCCCCGATCGTAGTACCTATCGCGTCGGACATCATCGCCTCTTTCACATGCGGGATATGCCCGTCTTCTCCCATGATCCCGGTCTTCGAAGCCAGGCCGACCAATGTCCCTACCGTATCGAATATATTCATAAACAATAAGGTAAAGATCACTACTGCCATATCCAGTGTAAAGAACTCGGAAAAATCGAACTTACAGAATGTCGGTTCCATCGAGTGGGGCATGGAGACAGGAAGAAATCCTTCCGGTATTTCCGTCACCCCCAGCGGGATGCCGATCAGGGTACAGATCAGGATACTGTAGAACAATGCGCCTTTCACCTTTTTGACAATCAGTATGCCGCTTAACAATATCCCGACCATCGCCAGGACCGAAGACGGCGTAAAGGCCCCGAACATCACATAGGTGACAGGGTTGGATTCAATGATCCCCGCATTCTTCAACCCTATGAATGCAATGAACATGCCGATCCCAGCCGATATGGCATACCGCAGGTTCATGGGAATGCTGTTAAGTATGATCTCCCGGATATTCAGAAAAGTAATAAGGATGAATATCACCCCTTCGACAAACATCGCCGTTATCGCCGTCTGCCAGGAATATCCCATGCCCTGTACCAGCGTGAAAGCAAAAAATGCGTTCAGCGCCATGCTAGGTGCCTGTGCGAACGGCAGTTTGGCCATAAAGGCGAGGAGCAGGGTGGCAATTGCGGAAGCCAGAGCCGTGGCCGTAAAAACTGCTCCTTTGTCCATACCGGTAGTTCCCAGGATGGATGGGTTCACAGCCAGGATATAACTCATTGTCAGGAATGTGGTTATACCTGCGATAACTTCCGTACGGATTCTCATGGTTTGTTTATCAAACCCTAAAAGTTTTTGTATCATGCCGGTTTATTTAATCGAATGTCCATTTTACAGCAAGTGTCGGAATAGTATAGAAGCCGTTCCGTCCTCCGAAGTTATGGCTTAACTCCACTTCACTGCCCACACTCAGTTTAAATTTCTCGTCTACGCCTTTTATCTTGTTCAGGTTTACCCATATCTGCGGTTCGGAGAAAAAAATAAAGTTCCCGTGGTCGTTCTTTTCCCGCCACCAGTCGGCAAAGCCACTGAAAGTACACAGGCCGTTCTTGGCAAAATGAAGATACCAGGTGGTTGTCAGCTGGAAATTATTGGGTGTTTTATGCTTCTGGATATATTTGTACATGGCGGTGAAAGTGATTCCCCTGCTGAAATCCTTGCTGTTATAAGTATAGGTGGCACCGCCCAGGTAAGCATTGTTGTAGGAGGCTCCCTTCATCAGCCCGCCGTTATACTCTACGTGGATGGAAAAAGGCGGTTGCCAGAAACTCAGTTCGCGGGCAATCTCCCAGTAAGCCGAAGCGACCCCGCTGCTCTTGTAGTCCATATCCACGAAAAAATAGGTGCTTCCCCATTTATCCGGTTTGAACATTTCCACGGTGGAGGTCAGTGCCGGACGCCCGTCCAGGTCCTTGTCGTACAAGGCGCCTCCAAAATCATAATGTAACTGAACATTTTGCGCTTTCCCACAGAAAACGGCAAGTAATAGGACTGCTAGGGTAAAAAACTTTCTCATTCTGATCGTTTAAAATATGTATGGAAGCCACAAAGGTATAAAAAAAGCAAGACCTTCAAAAAAGCCCTGCTTTTACACGATCAGATCAGATCCCTGAGCAGCCATGCCAGGTAGCATAAATACACAAGTATAAGCGCCCACCCTTCGGCACGTGAAATCTTTTGTCCGCTTTTCACCAGTGGAAGCAGGAGCAGGGTTAATCCCAGCATAACCAGCAGGTCGACGTAATTGACGTTTTTGGCAGCGATCGGACTTACTACAGAACTGGTTCCCGCTATAGCCAGGATATTGAACAGGTTGGAACCGACAATATTCCCGATCGCAATATCCGGATTCTTTTTGAGGGCCGACACGACCGAGGTGGCCAGTTCCGGCATGCTTGTTCCGGCGGCAACGATAGTCAGTCCGATGACCGCTTCGCTGACACCCAGTTCCTGGGCGATGGATACGGCATTGTTGACCAGCAGGTTGGAGGCGAAGATCAGGATCACCAGGCCGCCCACGATATACAGGACATCTTTATACCAGGGTTCAGGTTGTTTCTCCAACTCCCCGATCTGTTCTTCCACTTTCTTTTCATGTTTGCGTGAATAGTACAGGCTGAAAACCGTATAAATAATGATGCCCGCTAAAAAGAAACAACCTTCCAGCCTTCCGAGTACCCCGTTCCAGAACAGGAGCGTGAAGACGGCGGTGGCGACGATCAGTATGGGAATATCCAGGCGGGTAAGCTGGCGTTTGGCCTGTAGCGGTTGGATGGCGGCGGATATACCGAGAATGGCGGCGATATTGAAAATATTGGAACCGATAATGTTCCCCACGGCTATATCACCCTGCCCGGATAAGGACGCATTCAGGCTGACCACCAATTCCGGGGCACTGGTACCGAATGCAACGATCGTAAGACCGATCACCAGGTTTGATATCTTTGCTTTCAGGGCTATCTCCGTACTACCCTTTACCAGCCAGCCTGCTCCGATGTAGAGAGCAAACAGCGAAAGAACTAATAATGTTACGCTTGTTATCATGGTCGCAAATTTACTAATCTTTTTATTACAATGTCCGGCTTCCTGTTGTCCGGTGGATGTTGCCACCGTAACCAAGTAAACAGCAAGTTATTTTTTAGGCAGAAAAACGCACCTCGGATAACCCCGGATCGCTCCGGAATAACAGCAGGAAGCAACTAGACATTTCAGTTAGGGTTGTTAGGAATATTCGTATTAGTGATTTAATATTCGTATTCTTCCTTAGGCTCTTTGGCTGCCTGTCTCAGTTGTATGCCACGGAGTATGACCATGGCGACTGTTACCAGCCCTAATGCTCCCATTGTTACATCTTTTGTGATAGCGTTTTCAAAATCGGTTGTACCGATCAACACCAAAATGATAAACGACACCATCATGACGGCATCTACCAAATCTTTATTTATCTTCATTTTATTAAACTTTTTAATGGTTACTTTTGTTCAAACATGCTTATTCTTTTTCTTCGATAGCAGTTTCTTCAGCAGAGCCGGTATTGCTCAAACCTTTCATGATGCCATATAATCCATATCCCAGAGCACCCATTACCACCAATAACTTCAGGTAATCGTTAGGAATGATAGAACTACAAGCTAGTACGCAACCAACAACAGTTATAATAACAGAAACATAAATACGTGTTTTATTTGATTTTTTAGTAGACATAATATTTCATTTTTAGTAATTAATAATTAATGACCGGATTGTTTCGAAGCCTTACTTATCAATGTGACAGGCAGTGTCGGCAATCCGAAGAGAACGCATGGCGTTCTTGACAAGGCCTCAGCGAAGCCGGTGTAGCCTTGATCTTTTGATTACTTTTGGATCAAGCCAAAAGTAATTATCAATTACTAAATAATGAGTTTCCGCAGAGCAAACACATGTTCCCCCATGCGGCAAAGAAGGGTAGACAGATTTATGGTTTGACATTCTGATACATTTTCCAGCACTTTCCGTTGTGCATTCATCTCCTTCAGGCGGATATCCTGAAGTACTTTTTCCGCTATTTTCAGCGTGCGCAAATGAAATGTATTATTAGTCGATTGAACCGTTCTGCGTGCAGTCAGACCTTTGCTTTCTTTCAGGTCGGTACTTAATACGTTCAGGTAATATTGTACATCCGCAGAACCTTTTTCCTTCATGACTGCCTCTTTTTGAGCCACAGCGATGTTGTCGCTTTCAACCTCCTCCTGGGGAGAAAAAAGCAACATGCCGAAAAGCAGAGTCAATATGAACAGAAAATTTTTCATGCTGCAAAGATATACGAATTCCTATTAAAAAAACAAATCATTGTGGTTTTTGTTTATACTTTTGTCCGTTAAAAGTGAACGAGGAAAGATGGAAAGAGAGAAGAGCCTTTTTAAATCATGGGTGGAGGCCGCGCGCCCGAAAACGCTGCCGGCATCGTTAAGTCCTGTGCTGCTGGCATGTGTTTTAGCCTGGTGCGAGGGAGTATTCCGGTTGATACCGGCCCTTTTGTGTTTTGGAGTAGCTTTGCTGGCACAGATAGCCAGTAACTTTGCCAACGATTATTTTGATTTTAAAAAGGGAGCCGACCGGGAAGACCGCTTAGGGCCCGAGCGTGCCGTCGCTCAGGGATGGATCACTCCGAAAGCCATGCTGAAAGCCACTTTTCTCACCTTGGGCTTGTCGTGTTTCTGCGGATGTATGCTGCTGTTTTATGCCGGGTGGGAGTTGATACCCGTCGGTATTGCCATCGCCCTTTGTGTGTTGGCATACTCCGCTGGGCCTTTTCCGCTGGCCTATAACGGTCTGGGCGATGTCTGCGTGGTGCTGTTTTACGGGATCATCCCGGTATGCTTCACCTATTATATACAGGCGCTGTCCTTTTCCCTGTTATCATTTCTGCTGTCCGTATCGGTCGGATTGTTTTCCACAAATATCCTTGTCGTGAACAATTATCGTGATTATGTGCAGGACAAGGCATCGCATAAGCGGACCACCATCGTCCTTTTCGGGCGCGGTTTCGGCCGGATATTCTACCTGTTGAACGGGGTAGTGGCGCTTTTGCTGGCTATGCCCCTGATGCTGGACGCACCTTGGTGGATACAGTTCCTGTTCGCCGCCTTTTTTGCCCTCTTTTATGCGACCTGGCGGCAACTTTACCGTTTTGAAGGACGCGAACTCAATAAGACCCTGGGTCATACCGCCCGCAATGTCTTTCTCTTCACCCTGCTGTTATCGCTTCTGTTAATCTCGTTAACGACAGGATTATAGCGAAAACACTGCTAATCCCCATATCAGCGACTTGTCTAATTGCTCTCCGCATAAGCCTCAAATTCAAAGTCGGCAAAAACCTGGTGATTAATTCGTAGAATATGATGGATGTCATATCTTTTCATTATCTTTGGCAGCATACAAAAACAATATCATCATGAAAGAAACCAAACCATATGATCTTCCTAAAGAAGGACCGAAAAATATAGTATCGGAACCAATGGCAGAATATCAAAGTATGTCTTCTTTGCAACTGGAGGCAGATAAAGCTCGTTTAATACGGGCTATAGTAAATATTGATAGTAAATTGGTATTTGATAAAGTGAAACAACGGCTTAGAGATATATTGAATCTCAGAGAAGAAGTTGTAGTAGAACCGGAACCAGATAGTAAAGAGTACATTATGACTGGCTTAAAAGAGGCATTCCTGGAAATGAAAGAGGTAAAAGCCGGAAGAAGTCAATCAAGACCAGCCGAAGAACTATTGAAAGAACTTATGGAAGAAAGGGACGGAGAGGATGATTGAGATGAGAACTGATCTGGGAGATGGTATTCATAAAGTTCGCGTAGCTATTAGTAGTAAAAATAAAGGAAAAAGTGGAGGTGCCCGAATAATAACTGATATTACTGCTATTCTCAGTTTGGAAAAAGGAGTAATAACATTACTTTATATCTATGATAAAAGTGAACGAGGTAATATTTCAGATAAAGAGATAGATGAGTTAAAAAAAATTCTGAAAGAAATCCCATCGAATAATTCTTATAAATGAAACAAAGCCCTGCGGAGTCCCCGTAGGGCTTTTTGTATGCTTTTGGAGAGGATGATCATGGTGACGGCGATGATAATAAGGAGGATGCCGATGGCCAGATTGAATGTGAACGGTTCGCCGAAGACGAGTACACCTACGAAGACAGCGGTAACGGGCTCCATAGCTCCCAATACGGCAGTCAGCGTACCACCGATATTATGGACGGCCAGTACCAGGGTGATATTTGAAATGACTGTCGGGACAATAGCCAGAAGTATCAGGTTGATTAGCGACATCATGTCGGGGATCGGTTGTATCCCTTCGTTGGTGCTTGCTTTAATGGAAAACAGGATGGTGCTGACAATGAATACATAGAATGTCAGTTTTCTGCCTGTCATCGTATGCACTCTCGATTTGTTGACGGTAGTAATATAAAGCGCATATCCGACAGCAGACAGGAGTACGATAAATACGCCCAACACACTTAGCTTCATCTCTCCTTCAATGATCGACAGACGAGCAACCCCGCAGATTGCCAACCCAATAGCCAACAACGTTACCCACGATGTTTTTTCGCGGAAGAACAATAACATGATAAGTGTAACGAATATCGGATAAGTGAAATGTAACGTAGTGGCGATCCCAACGGACATAAAGTTGTATCCCCAGAAAAGAAACATGGCCGAAGCCGTGTAAAAGAACCCCAGCAGGACCAACACCGGTATATCTTTTTTGTCGATGCGCAGGGATTCCTTTTTACTAGCCATAATACACACCAGTACTATCGAGGCAAACAGAAAACGGTAGAAAAGGATCGAATCAAACTGCATCCCCTTTGCCATCAGCGGCAGGGTGAATAACGGGATCAAACCGAAAGTCGCGGAAGTGGCAATGCCGTATACAAATCCTTTTATGTTACTGTTCATCTTTTTACCTTTTGCTAAAACGGCTGCAAACATACAAAAAAGCCGTGATATTTTCAGGTTATATCACGGCTCTTAAATATTATTTCAGATGATTAAACAAGCAATCCAGCTGCCACTTCTTCTGCCACCGCTTCATTTTTGATGGCGGCTACCAGGGCAAGACCGAAGTTTATGACCAGTCCCGGACCTTTTCCGGTTATTACGTTGTCGGATACTTCTACTGCTTCGCCGGTAACGTTGGCACCGATCAGTTTCGGTTCGAAGCCAGGATAACAGGTCGCGTTGCGACCTTTCAGCAAGCCTAGTCCGCCTAAGACCATCGGAGCAGCACAGATAGCGGCAACGATTTTACTGTCGCGGTATTGTTGCAGCAAGGCTTCCTTTACCGCTTCTGAATCGTTCAGGTTGGCTGCACCGGGCATGCCACCGGGGAGGACCAAAGCATCGGCATCTGCCAGGTTTACCTTCTCCAGAGTAGTATCGGCAGTAACCGGAACATTATGTGCTCCCGTTACGACAGGGTTAGCTGTGATGGAAACAGTTGTCACTTCAATACCTCCGCGGCGCAGGATATCGACTGTACCCAAGGCTTCCATTTCTTCGAAGCCGTTGGCTAAAAATACAATTGCTTTCTTCATATTACTTCCTTTATTTTAGTTTATACACATAGGTGATCGTACCGCTCTGGTTGTTCGCCCCGCTGATGCTATTGAACTTAGCACGTTTGGCGGCATCCAGTGCGCTTTTACGCATGGAGGCGTTGTCGATGTTGGTACCTCTTCCTATTTCTGCAAATATCACATTCCCTTTCGGGTCTACCGTGATGTTGATCACGATCTTGCCTTCTTCCTGGATGGTGTAAGCGGGACGGGGCAGGCCTCCGGCTCCGATGGAACGACCGTTCAGGTTGAACGAACCGTAACCGCCTACGCCTTCGTTTGCTCCGTGGTCGGAGTTGCCGAACGGACTACCCTGGTTACCTGTTCCGGTTTCTGCATCGCCTTGGCTGTTACCTTCTGCACCACCGATACCGAATGCTCCGGCAACGCGGTTACTGATGGCCTGTTCCTTCTTGCGACGTTCTTCTTCCAGACGTTTCTTTTCAGCCTCTTCACGTTTGCGACGGTCTTCTTCCTCTTTCCGTTTACGCTCTTCTTCTTTCTTTTTTTGCTCTTCCTTCTTCTTGGCATCAGCCATGGCAACACTTTCTTCGATGTCCTGCGTAATGACTTCCTCCTTCGGTGTCTCTACCGGCGGAGTAGGTGGAGGGGGAGGCGTGGTCGTTTCCTGTGGCAATTCCTGTCCCGTATATTTGGGTTCGAAGGTACCGGCTGCGGAATTGACGTTTCCGAAATTGACAAGGACGCCCCCGTCTTCTTCCGGAATCTCCGTCCGTAGTACCGTGAACAACAGGATCAGAAAGATCGCCAGGTGGAAAGCGACTGAACCGGCTATACTGTATATGTCATCTTTGTTGAATTTCATATCTATTATTTCTGCGCACGGGTGGCGAGCACCATCTTGAATTTGTTTTCGTTCGCTATGTTCAGGATCTTTACGATTTCTTTATAAGGAACTGTTTCGTCAGCATAAAGGGCGACGAACATTTCGGGCTCTTTTGCATAACTGTCTTGCAGGAACGGGGTGATCTCGTCAAACGTGACCTGCGTTTCCCGCTGGTTACCGAAGGCTACGTAGTAGTTCAGGTTGGCATCGATGGTAACCCGTGTAAGCGGTTTGGCTGCCGTCTGCTTCTTGGCTTGCGGCAATGTTACCTTGATGGCATTCGGAATGACTACCGTAGAGGTGACCATAAAGAAGATCAACAGCAGGAATATGACGTCGGTCATAGAGGCCATGCTGAAGGCTTCGTTTACTTTTGTTCTTCGTTTTAGTGCCATTCGCTTTGTTAATTTGCCGGTTCGTTCAATAAGTCCATAAATTCCATGGTGCGGGCTTCCATTTTGTTCACCACGTTATCCACCTGCGATACGAGGTAGTTGTAAGCAAACAAAGTGATGATACCGACAACCAGACCGCCTACGGTTGTTACAAGAGCTTCGTAGATACCGCCTGAAAGCAGGGATACGTCTACGTTTGTTCCGGCATTAGCCATATCGAAGAAGGCACGTACCATACCGGTTACTGTTCCGAGGAAACCGAGCATGGGGGCTCCGGCGGCTGTCGTAGCGATCAGCGGGAATCCTTTTTCAAGTTTTGCAATTTCCAGGTTACCTACGTTCTCGATAGCCACAAGCACGTCGTTCATCGGACGGCCCAGGCGGGTGATACCCTTTTCGATCATACGGGCGGAAGGAGTGTTGGTGCTGCGGCACAGGTTGAGGGCCGAGTCTACTTTTCCTTCGTGGATATAGTCTTTGATACGGTTCATGAAATTCTGGTCTTCTTTACCGGCGCGACGGATAACCAGTAAACGCTGGATAAAGATATAACCTGCCATTAGTGATAACAGCAATAGTACAACCATGATCCACCCTCCTTTGAATGCAAGGTCTATCACATTGATCTCTGCTTCAGTGGGGACTGTTACTGCCGTCAGATCCGGCATCTGCTCTGCTGTCTGTGCCCCTACTGCCTGTAGGGAAAGTAAAATACTCATAGGTTTGTATACTTATTCGTTAATATTAATTCGTTATTTCTGTTGTAAACACGCTTTGTATAGGGAGATTGTTTCCTGTAATCCGTGATATAAAGCATCGCAGATCAGGGCATGGCCGATGGATACTTCTTCCAGCCAGGGGATATTCTGACTGAACCAGGCCAGGTTTTCCAGACTCAGGTCGTGACCCGCATTGACACCCATGCCCAGGTTCTTAGCCAGTTGGGCGGCGGCAACGAACGGTGCGACAGCCTCTTCCTTGTTAGCCGGATAATTGGTTGCATAGGGTTCTGTGTAAAGTTCGATACGGTCTGTTCCTGTTTTCGCAGCCAGTTCGATATTGGCAAGGTCTGTTCCTACAAAAATAGAGGTACGGATCCCCTGTGCAGTGAACGTATCCACTAATTCACTCAACTGGTCGAAATGTGTTTTCACATCCCATCCGGCATTCGAAGTGATGGCATCGGGAGCATCCGGTACGAGTGTGACCTGTGTCGGCTTAACCTTCAGAACCAGGTCTATAAAATTGTTACAGGGATATCCTTCAATGTTAAATTCTGTCCTGATCAGAGGTTTCAATCCATACACATCACTGTATTTGATATGTCTTTCATCCGGACGGGGATGAACTGTAATTCCTTGTGCGCCGAAATTTTCGCAATCCTGGGCGACTTTTAAAATGTCAGGCATATTACCACCGCGTGCGTTACGAATGGTTGCTACCTTGTTAATGTTTACACTTAAATTTGTCATCGTATATCGTTATATCTTTTTTCTTTCATTACATTTGCACAAAAGTATCGGCAAATTTAGCAGAATTAAGGGAATTAACAGAATAATGTTGGTGAAAGATTTCATAACGAAGGAACTTCCTGTGTTAAAAAGTTTTGACACAGGGGAATATGCTTTAGCGCTAATGGATGATTTTAAGTTAAAACATCTACCGTTATTGAGCGAAGGGATATATCGTTGCCTGATCTCGGAAAAGGATCTTCTGGCTATGCCTGATCCTGCGGCAACGATTGGCGAACCGATTCTGTTTGCTCCCAGTGTAATGGAAAATACACATATTCACGAGGCGCTGGCATTGATTGCCCGCTATCAGTTGAGCCTGCTTCCGGTTGTTACTCCGGAAGGGGAATACCAGGGGGCGATCACGCGGGATAAGCTGATCGATATCCTTTCGGAATTGTGTAATGCCGAGACTTCGGGCAGCGTGTTCGTCCTGGAGGTGATGCCGCAGGATTATTCGCTGACGGATATAGCCCGGTTGGTCGAGTCGAACAATGCGCATGTCCTGAACCTGCTTTCATACACGGATAAGGATACCGGACGCTTACATCTTATTATAAAGATAGACCTGGAGGATGCCTCACCGGTGATCCGCAGTTTCGAGCGCTTTAACTATACTGTCCTTTATTATTTCATGGAAAAAGGGATGGTAGATGATCTGTTGCAGCAGCGGATGAACGAATTGTTGCATTATATGAATATCTAATTGATTGAAAGTTATGAGAGTTGGCATATTTGGTAGTAAATATCAGGTAGAAAAACAGAGCCAGATAAAACGTTTGTTTGAAAAACTGATATCCCAGGAAGCGGAGATCTACGTAGATGTACGTTTCTATAATTTTCTTACTGATATACTCAATTATGAACCTCCGGTGGCAGGACTGCTGACCGATGATAATTTTGATCTCGATGTCGCCCTGAGTGTGGGTGGAGACGGAACGTTCCTGCGTACGGCTGCCCGTGTGAACCGGCAGGATATTCCTATTCTCGGAATTAATACCGGGCGTCTTGGCTTTCTGGCCGATGTCGGAGGTAATGATATAGAAGACACGTTGGAGGAGCTGTTTAAGAACTATTATAAGATAGAAGAGCGTACCCTGTTGCGGCTTCATACCGAAGAACGGGCCTTTCATGGGTATAACTATGCCTTGAATGAGATCGCTATCCTGAAACGCGATACTTCTTCCATGATCACGATTCACACTTCTTTGAATGATGAATACCTGGCTTCTTATCAGGCGGATGGTCTGCTGATCGCAACACCGACAGGTTCTACCGCTTATTCCATGAGCGTAAACGGACCGATCATCATCCCGCAAAGTAAGAATATCGTATTAAGTCCGGTTGCACCTCATTCCCTGAATGTGCGCCCGCTGATCATACCGGACACCTATACGATCACGTTGGGAGTGGAAAGCCGGAATAAATCCTTTCTGATCTCTCTCGACGGCCGTTCGGAAATCTTTCCGGCAGGTATCCAGCTGACAGTGACGAAAGCAGACTATACGACGAAAGTAATAAAAAGATATAATCATACCTTTTATCAGACTCTCCGTGAGAAGCTGATGTGGGGGCCGATGCAAGAATGAAGTAGGGATAAGGTAGTGTAAAACTGCTCTAAAAAGATGTTTTATAGCATGTATTTGTTAAATCATATTAAACAAATGAGATTTCCAAGCGAAATATTATGCTACATAACATAAAGTCTCTATATTTGCACTGTGTTTTTCATGGTATTAGATTTAAGGTTAACAATGAAGATTGGCTGTCCGTGATGGATGGCCTTTTTTGCGTTTATAAGGTTCCTGTTTAAAATGCTTCTATAAAGTAAACGACAAAGCCTCCTGTATTGCTGAGTATGGGTGAAAAGTAGCCCGACTCAAAAGTCATTATCCAAACTGATAGGAGTAAGCCCTTCCCGTCTCAGTGATCTGCCTACTCGATAAGTAAATTGACAGCTACTTATCGAGTAGGCGGTATGGTTACTTAGTAAGTAGGTAGCGGTCTGCTTATTAAGTAGATTTAGCCTTACTTAATAAGTAGGCTTAGCCCTTGTTTGGTAGCAGGTTTGTGTTTAGATGGAACGGCATTTTTTTATTGAAATATCATCGAAAATATTTTGTTATATCAGATAAAGAATACTATCTTTGCATTGTCAACAAAGATTGACTTCATCGATTTTTATAAATGCTAATAGTTGCATTTTTTTTGGCTTAAATCTAAATTAAGCCGGTCGGCTAGTAGTTCTGCCGATAACAATATGCCCATTCTTACAAAAGTAAGTCTGTTGCAAGAAGTGGGAGGGAAACTTTTCTTCTAGAAGGGGGAAGAAAAGGGGTAGAGTATCTCTTCGATCCTTATTATAATCACTTTTTTATACTTAAAGAATATGGCACTAAAATTTAGACGTGTCAAAAAGTCGTTCGGTTTCGATAAATCGAAAACCGAAAAGTATTTGGTAGTTCCTGAAAGGGCAACTCCAGTGGGATTTGGATATCTTTGCGAAGAAATCGCGATGGTATCGGGTGTTAACAAAGGAATGGTTAGAGCAACTCTGTATGGGTTGGTTTCTTCCATGAAAACCTTCATTCAACAGGGACATACTGTACAGGTGGAAGGGTTCGGGAGCTTTATCCCATCTTTTAATGCCAAGAGTAGCCTTGTGGAAAGTGAGGCCAATGCGGATTCCATCCGAAAGATGAAGTTGCGTTTTGTTCCGTGCGCGGAGCTGCGTGAAATGATGGAGCGGATGCGAATGGATTTTAATGATAAAGACAGTACCAACGACACCAAAGTTCCTTCCGGAGGAGGAAGTGAAGGTGGAGGGGACAGACCGGAGATAGAATAGTTTACGGTATGTTGTAAGATTGTTCCCCGGATCGAGATTTTCTTGGTCCGGGGAATTTTATTTTGAGAAGTATCTTTGGGGGATATGGAAAAAATCCATATATATTGCGAATAAACCAGTAAATTTATAATGGATGGAGGTCGTTCTCAACGAATATCACAAAAAAGCAAACGCCAGGAAACTTCGGACTGTAGCCTCTTGGAACAAGCTGAAGCTTTCGCACAAAGAGTGCTTGAATCAGTTCAAGCGCTTGCGGGAACAGCGAATTGCAAGGGAGTCCTGACTGTAGTTATACGCTTATAGGATTTTCATCCAATAAAAATGGTAAAGTGTGTGCTGTATTAACTCAGCAATATATTATTTCAGAACGTGAAGCAACAGAAGAAGAAATACATGACGAACTTTTGAAGAGTGGATTTCATTCATTCGGAAATGAATGGTGAGTATCATACAAATGGGTTGTATGATATTTTTGATGCGTCTCCTAATAATGTTCTCGTAGGTATTGATGGTTGTTTATATTTTATAGATACTATTATTTACCAGTCTGATGAAGATAATTTTTCTATTTATAAGAGTCAATCCCCTAAATATTTTAATCGATAGCATTTTACTTTATTTCTAAATAATCCTTTGGTATAAAGAAAAAGTCTATATCTTTGTCTTGTTCTCACGCCGATTTTACGGGTGGGAGCAGACATATATTTGAAAGGCGTTTATTGACGTCTTGTCTTCGGTTTCTCAAACTTCGCAACTTTGAACTACATTAGAAGACAGGGCAGCGGTAGATGTCTACGTGATTTGTTATATAGTATACTTCATGCGTCTTTTGGCGCATGAATGTATATTTTGTACATATCGGCGTGGGCTTCAACGTTGCTTATCCTAGTGTAGTGGGCATGCGAAGGCCTGAGAAACGGGATAAGTGACAGGCGAATCCCGCGCTTTTTTTGTATATGCTGATTTATAAGAACTAGACACTAGTTATTAATATTTTAAATGTAAATCAGATGAATACAAAAAGTATTTTTCTTTTATGTATGTGGCTCTTTGCCGCATGTTTCTTGCAGGCACAAGATAAGATGCCGCAAGCTATCAGTTACCAGGCTGTAGCCCGTGATGCGCAGGGTAGAGTAATTGCCGAAAAGACAATCGGTATCCAAGTAGAAATCTTGAAAGGTTCAACAACCGGCACTGTCGTTTTCTCTGAAACGCATTCTCCGACAAGTAGTCAAACCGGGACGGTCAATCTCCTGATCGGTCAGGGTACACGTAAAACCGGTACATTTTCTTCTGTTGATTGGGGAGTAGATACCTACTTTCTGCAATTAAGCATGGATTTGAACGGTGGAAGTAATTACGAAAAAGTTTCGGCGATACAGATGTTGCCGGTGCCGTATGCGTTGTATGCGGCAAAGGCAGGAGTCGCAGAGAATGGTGGGAGTGGAAATACAGATAACATGAATACAATCAAATTTACTTTTGTGGTAAATGATGATAATGTAGAAGAAGATCTTTATCCCTTATTTTCAGGTGAATTGATGAAAAATAGTAATGACATACTCCTTAGATTTACTTTATTATATTTGGACGGGGTCGATCAAGAACTTACAGTTTCAATAGATGGTTTATCCCCTCAAGAAAACGAAATAGGAAAATCGAGTTGTGTAGGACGCATGTTTTATCTGACTTATGAGAATGTTTCTGACGGAAATTACACATTGGCCGTCCGTGATAAAAAGAACAATGTGGTAAAAGAATATCCTTTTACTTTTAAGACATTAAATAAATAATATGAAAAGCATGAGAACATTATTTTTATTATCAGTTAATCTTTTATTTACTACTGTCATGATTTTGCATGCACAGGATAAGATGCCGCAAGCAGTTAGTTACCAAGCTGTAGCCCGTGATGCACAAGGTAAAGTTGTTGCTCAAAAGGCGATTGGCATCCAAGTAGAAATCTTGAAAGGTTCGACAACAGGTGCTGTCGTTTTCTCTGAAACTCATTTTCCGACGAGTAGTCAAACCGGAACGGTTAATCTCCTGATCGGTCAGGGTACACGTAAGATCGGTACATTCTCTTCCGTTGATTGGGGAGCAGATACCTATTATTTGCAATTAAGCATGGATTTGAGCGGTGGAAGTAATTACGAAAAAGTTTCGACGACACAGATGTTGCCGGTGCCCTATGCGTTGTATGCCCGTTATGCAGAGAGAGCAGGTGTAGCTGAGGATGCTGGAAGTAGTGGGAGTTCTTCTGAAAATGTAAAATTTGTTTTGATAAAGGATGATGATAATGACGATGATAATTGGTTGCATAATATTTTGCTGGGAAATGAAGTAGAAGGTGATACTTCTAATGATTATCCATTTGAGTTAGATTTTAGTATTGTTTATTTGAATGGAATAAATCAAGAACTGAATGCTGTTATTGAAGAATGGCCGGAAGGAACAGTTTTATCAGAAAGTTCTAAAGAGAAAACTACGCCTTCTTCTCCAATGGGGCGATTTTGTGCAATCAGAGCTAATATGCCTAAAGGTAGATATAATCTCAAATTATTGATAAAGAATAAAACTGGAATCACAGTAAAGGAGTATCCTTTTGTTTTGAATATGAAAGATAGAGAATATTAGATGTAAATTAAAATTTAATGATATGAAATACATATACTTATTTGTATGTTTTTTTTGTACAACCCTTCAAGCCCAGACTCTTGAAGGAGCCTTTTCTTTTCAAGGAGAAGAAATTGCAACATCAAACATCCTGTTGACTGCTATCGGAGGTCAACCCTTTGAAGGAACAACTGTTGAAATGCCATTATATTTTGGTTTTATCGAAGTGGTTTCCACTGCCAACGAATATACGAACGTCTCGGCTCTTACCTTGGAAAAAGATCATGTTTCGGCAGTAGTAGGAGAACAGTTACAGTTGACGGCTGCCTTTTCTCCGGTAGAGGTGGATAACCCGATGGTTAGTTGGTACTCGTCAGACCCTTCGGTGGTGGCAGTAAAGGATGGTGTTGTTTCCGCATTGCAAGAGGGAAAGGCAACGGTGACGGTGGTTTCTGCTAGTGGTCTTTTTGCGGATCAGTGCGAGGTGACAGTGAAATCTGATCCTACCTCAATAGAAGAGGTGAGTAGTGGTAACCGCATTTATCCTACTGTTACAGAGGATTATCTTTATGCCGATTTGCAACAAGCGCAAACGATTTATATCATAAATGTGTCAGGTAAAGTATGCGAAAAAGTCCAGTGTCAGGCTGGGCAGAATACTATATCGATGCAGGCATATCCTATCGGAGTCTATTTTATCCGTATGGATAGTAAAGTCGTTAAGGTGATAAAACGGTAGAATCGTATTATTCTACCAACCCAAACTTTTCTCTGGTAGTAATAGGATTTCTTTCCGATTACTACCGGAGTTTTTTATAATAGAAATATGCCGTAGAAACATGTTGTGTAGCATATGTTTGTTAAATCATATTAAACAAATGAGGAAAATAAGCAAAATATTATGCTGAATAACATAAAACCTCTATATTTGCACTGTGTTTTTCATGGTATTAGATTTAAGGTTAACAATGAAGATTGGCTGTCCGTGATGGATGGCTTTTCTGTTTTATAGACGTATCGGTCTTTATTTCCGTGGAAAAAGACTTATCTTTGTACTTCTTAAAACGTAAAAGCTTCAAATAAAGATATGAAAAGAATATTCTGCCCCAAATGTGATAATCAGTTATCATTCGATGAAACAAAGTATCCCGATGGGAAAATCCTGGCTTTTGTATGTCCTCAGTGTGGTTCCCAGTTTAAGATAAAACTGGGTAGAAAGACTGTGCGTACAGAGTCCGGACAGGAAAAAGAAGTGAAGGAACCTGATTTTTCCTGTGGTTATATCACTGTGATCGAGAATACTTTTGGCTTTAAACAGGAATTGCCGCTTGTGATGGGGGATAATATGATAGGACGAAGGAATAAGGACACGGAAGGTGTGGATGTTCCTATTATTACCAGTGACCCGAGTGTGGGGCGTAAACATTGTATTATTAATGTGAAACAGGACAGGGATGGAAAATTCGTTTATACCTTGCGCGATAACCAGAGTATGACCGGCACATTCCTCCGCAGTGTACTGCTGGGAAAAAAAGAACAGGTACGGATCGGTGAAGGAGCTATCGTGACTATGGGGGCTACTACTTTTATTTTACATGTTCCGGGAGGGGAAGAAGAGGAAGATTTTTAAATTAAACTTAGATACTGCTCCGGAGTGAACGATCTCTTACATCAGGGCGATAAGGGAGATAGGGGGAATTGGCGTAGGTTTCGGGAGAGATGGATACAAGATTACCTTTCATCTCCGGTGCAGCTCTAAAGTTTAAATCTCATTATTCATGCTTTTTGTTTAGTTGTTCAACGATAAAACAACTATAAGTCTATTTGGCTCACGGCAATTTACGTAAAGAATCAAAAAGAACTGAAAGAAAAGTTTTGTTAAAGCCCTGTGTTAATGCAGGTGTCGCTTTATGAATCAAAGCGAGTTGTCTGTATATTACAATAATTATAAATGTTAATTGAGGAATTTTTATAATTGAACTCTGTCTGTTTTTAACACTTTGGATCATCCGTTTTACCTGATTATAATGAAAGGATGGTTCCTTGTCCGTTATTTTATATGTACTTTTGCAGCTCAATAGGCAATAAGGTTCACAAATGGGACAAAATAAGGTTGAATCGGCAAGTGGGATTACCTTCCGTATTTTAGTGGCATTGAGCATATCTCATTGTATAAATGACTCACTGCAATCTGTAATTACAGCTGTTTATCCGTTATTTAAAGATGATCTGGCATTGAATTTTGCGCAGATCGGGTTGATTACACTGGTTTACCAATCGGCGGCATCGGTCTTTCAGCCGGTTGTTGGATTATACTTCGATAAACGCCCTTCTCCGTGGTCGTTACCGATCGGGATGAGTTTTACGTTGATCGGCTTGCTCAGTTTGGCGTTTGCAAACTCTTTGCATTGGGTTTTGTGTTCTGTGGCTTTGATTGGAGTGGGATCGTCGATATTCCATCCGGAGGCTTCGCGGCTGACGTCGTTGGCATCGGGAGGCAAAAGAGGACTGGCTCAGTCATTATTTCAGGTGGGGGGAAACCTGGGGGGATCGCTGGGGCCGCTATTGGTCGCTATCCTGGTGGCACCTTACGGACGGAGCCATATTGCCTTGTTCTCTATTCTGGCTTTCATCGCTATCCTGATCATGACTTCGGTAGGACGTTGGTACAAGGGGTTGCTTTTGCGGTTTAAACGTGAAGATGTCGGGACTTCGAAACGTCATATCGAAATGCCGTTGCCGTTGGGGAAAACGATATTCTCCATATCCATCCTGTTGATCCTTATCTTTTCCAAATATATTTATATGGCGAGCCTGAACAGTTACTATACTTTCTATCTGATAGAGAAGTTCGATGTGAGCGTTCAGTCATCGCAGTTGTTCCTGTTTCTTTTTCTGATAGCGACTGCCCTGGGAACTCTGATGGGCGGTCCGATCGGTGATAAGGTAGGACGTAAATATGTTATCTGGGCATCCATTCTCGGTGCGGCTCCTTTTTCTCTGTTAATGCCGCATGTACATAGTTTATATCTGACGGCAGTTCTGAGTTTTTGCGTCGGACTGACATTATCGTCTGCTTTCCCGGCAATTCTGGTATATGCACAGGAGTTATTGCCTTATAAATTAGGACTGATCTCCGGTTTGTTCTTTGGTTTTGCTTTTGGGGTGGCGGGGATCGCTTCGGCTGTGCTGGGGAATCTGGCCGACCAGTATGGTATCGAGACGGTTTATAATGTGTGTGGCTATATGCCGCTGATCGGACTGGTGACCTGGTTTTTACCGGACTTGAAGAAAGCCTCGGAAAAAGGAAGTTAGTTCCCGCTGAACAATCCCCGAGAGGGTGTTGTTATTAATCATAAATTTCGCTCAAACTAAATTTAAACGTATTTATGATTAATAACTTAACGCATTTCAGTATTGGCTTGCTGTTCCTTTTTCCTGCCATTACTTCTGCCCAGACAGAGACGATAGACCTGACGCTGGAACAGTCGCTGGAACTGCTTCAGAAAGGAAACCGTAGTATCCGGATAGCAGGGAAGGAGGTTGAACTGGCAAAGAATGAGCATCAGAAACTGAACTCATTCTGGTATCCTTCGGTTGGAGCGGCCGGCGCTTTTGTGCATATGTCGAATCCTATCGAGGTCAAACAGCCGCTTAACCAGTTCACCGACCCGGCAAAAGACTTTGTCCATTCCATCATCCCCGATGATCAGTTTATCTCTTCCATCCTGGATAAGATCGGTCAGAACTCGTTGACGCTGCCGCTTATTTCGCAGAATATCACTTCTATCGACGCTAATGTAACCTGGCCCCTGTTTACCGGCGGTAAACGTATTTTCGCCAGTAAGATCGGGAAAACAATGGTCGGTATCGCTGAGGTAAACCGTGAACAGATCAATGCCGACCAGCAATCGAAGTTGGTTGAATGTTATTTCGGTTTGCGTCTCGGGCAACGTGTTGTCGCCGTGAAAGAAGCTACGTATAATTCCCTGAAAACCCATTATGACCAGGCTCTCAAACTGGAACAGAACGGGATGATCAACCGTGCGGAACGTCTTTTTGCCCAGGTGAGCATGGATGAGGCTAAGCGTGAACTGGATTCCGCCCGCAAAGATTTGGAAGTGGCCGGGCAAGCGCTGAAAAGCCTGATCGATCTGGATGCCGATAAGGAGATCAGCACGACAACTTCCCTTTTCATCAATGAGAATATTCCTTCGGCCGATTATTTCAAAGAACTGGTACCGGTCAACAACTATATGGTGAACCAGTTGAAACTACAGCAAAATATAGCCGGCAACGAATTGAAGATAGGCCGTACCGGATACCTTCCCACTATTGCCTTATTCGGAAAACAGACGCTTTATTCAAATGGGGTGGATAAATACCTGATGCCCCGCACAATGATCGGTGTCGGTTTTACCTGGAATATCTTCGACGGTTTGAACCGGGAGAAAAAGATACGCCAGGCCCGTCTGACCAGCCAGACGCTGGCGATAGGAAAGGACAAAGCGGTCACCGAACTGAAGGTCGGCGTAGATAAATATTATACTCAGTTGCAGAATGCCCTCGACAATGTAAAGGCTCTGAATACAACTTTGGAAATGAGCGAGGAACTGGTCCGTATCCGTCAGAAATCCTTCCAGGAGGGAATGGCAACTTCAACCGAGGTGGTCGATGCCGAGGTAATGTTGTCAAAGGTAAAGACCGCTTTCCTGCTGGCTTATTACCAGTATGATGTGGCATTGATCAACTTACTTTCTATCTGTGGCATTCCGGAAGCATTCCAGCAATACAGGGTGGAAGGGGTAACGGAGATAATTTAATCTACTTTATATCAATAATTGAATTAACAAAAAACACAAATAATTATGGACAAGACTAAGAAATATCTGACGATCTCTTTTATAGTGGTACTGATCGCCGTTATAATCATATCCGCTGTAGGGACGCTGTTGCTGAAGAAAAAGCCGGTTATCCTTCAGGGGCAGATTGAATCTACCGAAATACGTATCTCCGGAAAACTCCCTGGGCGTATCGATACGTTCCTTGTGAAAGAGGGACAGCATGTAAAAGCCGGCGATACGCTTGTCGTCATCAACAGTCCGGAAGCAATGGCTAAATACCAACAAGTAAATGCCCTGGAAGATATTGCCAAGTACCAGCACCAGAAAATCGACGAAGGAACCCGTAAACAAATCGTTGCCTCCGTCCTTCAATTATGGAACAAGTCAAAATCGGATTTACAACTGGCAAAAACGACTTACGACCGTATTCAGGCCCTTTATAAAGATAGCGTGGTCACCTCCCAGCGAAAAGATGAAGTGGAAGCGCTTTATAACGCAGCCGTGGCTAACGAACGCGCTTGTTATGAACAATACCAGATGGCTCGCGACGGTGCCCGGATACAAGATAAGGAAAGCGCCCGTTCACTGGTGGCAGCCGCCCAGGGTACAGTCAACGAGGTAGAAGCCCTTTTACAGGATGCCCGCCTGGTTGCTCCCGAATCAGGTCAGATATCGACTATTTTCCCGAAACGTGGAGAGTTGGTCGGTGCCGGGATGCCGATCATGAACCTGGTGGTACTGGATGATGCACATGTCGTGCTGAATGTCCGTGAAGACCGTCTGCCATTATTTAAGATGGGCGGAACATTTCTTGCCGACGTGCCGGCTATTGCCGCAAAAGATATTGAGTTCAAGATCAACTATGTCAGTCCGCTGGGTAGTTTCGCTACCTGGAAATCCACAAAGCAGACCGGAAGTTATGATTTAAGGACGTTCGAGATACATGCCCTTCCGGTAAAGCCGGTCGACGGACTGCGTCCCGGCATGTCGGTCCTGGTTGATCTGGGAAAACAATAATGGGCATGATCTATGAGTAATAATAAACAACATAGTCCTTTTTACAATGTGCTCCGCCGCGAACTGCAACGGATGGTTTCACGCAGGCTCTATTTCGGGGTTTGCATCGTGTTGCCGCTGTTCTGTATCTTCTTTATGTCCACGATCTTCGGTAACGGGCAGATGGAGAATATCCCGGTAGGTATTGTCGATCAGGACCAGTCTGCTTTATCCCGCGAATTGACCCGCCAGGTCGAAGCTGTTCCGACTTTCCGTGTCACGCATCATTATGCGGATGCCGAAACCGCACGGAAAGCGACACAAGCCAAAGAAATATATGGCTATCTGGTTATCCCGAACCGTTTTGAGGAAGACGTGACGGGTGGGAGGCAGGCTACTTTATCCTATTATTATCATTATGCTTTGCTGAGTGTCGGCGGAGAGGTCAGAGGGGCTTTCGAAAGTCTGTTGCGCACCTTTTCGATGGCTCCGATCGTGGTACAGGCTACAGCGATGGGAATCAGCCAGAAAGAAGTGTCAACCTTCCTGGTTCCTATCCGGGCACAGAATCATCCGTTATTCAATCCGGACCTGGATTATTCCGTTTATCTGAGCAATCCGTTCTTCTTTATCTTCTTTCAGGTGCTGATTTTGCTTACGACGGTTTATGCGGTGGGAAGTGAGATAAAGTTCCGTACCGGTGACGATTGGCTGGCAACGGCGAAGATGAATATGGTAACCGCTCTTTTCGGAAAATTATTACCTTACACCATCATCTTTTCCCTGATGAGCATCCTGGCTAATTATGTTATGTTCGGTCTGATGAATATACCTTTTTCCTGTGGATTCTGGCCGTTGAACCTGACCTCTGTCCTGTTCGTGATCGCATCCCAGGCTCTGGCGGTGTTCCTTTTCTCCCTTTTTCCGGCAATCAGCATCATTATCAGTATCGTGTCGATGGTCGGTTCGCTGGGGGCGACCTTGTCGGGTGTTACGTTTCCGGCTCCGGCCATGTATGCGCCGGTCTATTATACTTCTTTCCTGTTTCCGGTACGTCATTTCGTGGAGATCAATCAGAACCTGTTGTACGGCGATTATGGGTTTGCCTATACCTGGTGGAACTTCAGCACGTTGTTCTGTTTTATATTGGTTGCGTTTCTGATGGTACCGCATTTAAAAAGTGCAATATTAAGTCATAAGTATGAAAATATCAAATAACATAAAAGCTGGTCTGAACAATATATCGTCCATTATCTTGAATGAGTTCAAAACCATCTCAGGCAGTTTCGCCATCGTGTTGGTGCTGATGGGGGGGATATTTATGTACGGTCTGCTATATAATTATATGTACGCCCCTGATGTGGTCCGTAATGTCCCGGTTGTTGTGGTGGATAATTCGAAAACGGAGTTGAGCCGCGAGTATATCCGTTTGCTGAATGCCACTCCGCAGGTCGACGTGATTGCTACCGGTGAGGATTATCCGCAGGCACAGGAGTTGATGAAAATGGATGAAGTCGCCGGCATTTTATACTTGCCGTACGACTTTACCGACCGGGTTTCCCGTGGTGACGAGTCGGTCTTTATCATGTATGAAACGACCAATGCATTCCTCAACTACCTGGCGATGCAGGAAGCGTCGGCCGGTTCGATGCTAGCGCTGAACGACCGCTACCGGCCTGAAATGGTGGTATTTCTCCCCAGCCAGGCTGCTGCACAGTTATCTGTGGCGAAACCGATCAATGTGGCTGGAACCGCCTTGTATAATTATACGGAAGGATATGGAACGTATCTGATCCCGGCTGTGCTGATCGTTATCATGTTTCAGACCTTATTGATGGTGATCGGGATGGTCAGCGGGGAGGAGCGGCAGTTCAAACTGTTGCAGGTGTATCGCCCGACCTTCGGACAAGCCGGACGCCTTGTGATCGGAAAGACATTTGTATATATGATGTTGTATGCCGTCTTTTCGCTTTTCCTGCTGGGATTGATCCCGCTGATATTCGACTTGCCGGATATCGGTAATGTATGGAATATAATCATGCTACTGATTCCTTTCCTGATGGCGACGAGTTTCTTTGGCCTGACTGCTTCCATTATCTTTACCGATTCGGATGCCCCTTTGCTGATGATCGCTTTCTTTTCGGTCGGGTTGATCTTCCTGTCCGGTGTCTCTTATCCGTTGGAACTGATGCCTTGGTACTGGAAGTTATCGCATTTCCTGATTCCGGCAGCACCGGCAACCCTGGCCTACGTTAAATTAAATTCGATGGGAGCCTCGATGGCAGAGATCCATACGGAATATGTCACCTTATGGGTTCAATGTGCGGTGTATTTCGTATTGGCTTGTTGGGCGTATCGGTATAATATACGGAAGACGAAGCTGTAGCCGGTATAGTCTTGATCTTTTGTTTATTCTATTCTTCCGTTATCCATTCGCCTATGTTACGTGTTTCGTTGTTGAATGAGACACCGACTTTGACCAGTTTTCGATGATCGGCGGTGTAAGGAATGAGGTAGCCTTTACTGTTTATCTGATGGAGTGCCTCTTCGGCTGAACCGTCCAGTTTAAATTCGAATACGTAAATATAGTCCGGTGTCTGTACAACGGCATCGGCACGTCCTTGGGCACTTTGTACTTCTG
This sequence comes from Parabacteroides sp. ASF519, assembly GCF_000364265.2. Taxonomy (NCBI): domain Bacteria; kingdom Pseudomonadati; phylum Bacteroidota; class Bacteroidia; order Bacteroidales; family Tannerellaceae; genus Parabacteroides; species Parabacteroides sp. ASF519. Next base: position 2,845,698 of record NZ_AQFV02000006.1, read on the forward strand.
CTTGTGTGAACTGTCCCATTAACTTAAATACCAGATAGAATACCACTTGGTAATGGCGTTCTGTTTTTGTATTCAATTCGTAAGGGAAATCAGCAAAAAAAGCACGCAGGCGATTCAGGAAACTTTCGGTCTGCCCGGCCCATAATTCATTTGTGAACTGTCCGATATAAAACGGTGCATTTGCAGATGATACCGGCGTATATAAAGGTGTCACGAAATTAAGAAAGCCATACTTTACTTCTTCATTCGGAAAACCGAGGGTGTAAAGCATGAACCGTTCGTCGTACCCCTTTATTGTCAAGTAACCGCTTTGATAGATAACAGGAACGGGTTCCTGAAAGTCTACCCGGTAGTCGGTCAGCGAAGCGGCACTTACTTGTATTCCATCCAGATCACGCAGGTCGTAATTGGTTTTACGAAGCATGTAGATCAGGAAGGAGGGGGTACCGGTGGCAAACCAGTAGTTTTTGAAATCCAGATCCTTGAATGTCTTCAAAACGCTGAAAGGATTGAATACACCTTCTTTGGCTTTTTCCATAAAGCGATAACCGTCGTATTGCCGGGTGAGCTTTGCCATTGTTTCTGAATATGTCAGGCCGGAAGCCTCTCCCAAAGCATTCAGTTCGGGGCCGAAGGTCGACTCTATCTCTTCACGTGTCAGTCCGCAGAGATAGGTTGAACGCCAGCTGATACTGATATCGTCCAGGTGATTCAGCGTACTGAATACGCCCACTTGCGCAAACTTGGTAACACCGGTGATAAAGACGAATTTCAGATATGGATCAGCATCTTTCAGAACAGTATAAAAGGCCGTTAATGTGCTACGAAAACTATTTTGCAAAGCTTCATCGTGATAGGTTTGCAATAGAGGCTTATCGTATTCATCGATCAGAACGACGGCTCCGTGCCCTGTTTTTTTGCGGGCATTCTCCAGAACTGCCATAAAACGAGTGGCGAAGGTCGAGGTTCCGGGATTGGTCCCGTACATTTCTTCCCACTTTTGCAGGTGCGCTTCGAGAATGCCTTCCAGATGTTCGGCAGACTCATACTTCTCTGCATTCAGGCTGAGCTGTAATACCGGATGGACATTCCATTCGGTTTCAAGGCTATCAATTGCCAACCCTTTGAACAACTCTTTTTTTCCTTCGAAATACGCTTTGAATGTAGAAAGCAGCAAGCTTTTGCCGAAGCGTCGCGGACGGCTCAGAAAATAGGCAGCACCAGTGGAGACCAGTTCATATACGAAAGCTGTTTTATCGACATAGAGATAACCTTCTGTACGAAGCTTCTCAAATTCCTGTATCCCGATAGGGAGCTTTCTGAATGGATTTATCGGTGTCATAACGAATGTCTTTTAGTTGTTGCGAACACAAATATAGCTAATCTTTTGCATTCACAGATAAGGAATGTTTATTCATTTCCTCGTAAAAATCCCATCATGCCGAAGATCACAGGAATTTATTATTGCATCTCTCTGATGTGTACGTCTATATTGCTGTTTTTCAGTTTTTCTTTGATCTCTTCCACCTTTGTGTCGCCGTAATGGTATGGGTAAACGACACATAAGAAATAACATTTTAAGTTTCATAAGCGGATAATTTTATACTCAGACAATATGTACAAAGATAATAAAGTATTACATTTGTCGGCATATCTGATAACATGAGAAAAGAAATGAAACGAATACTACTACTAATTTTGATTTGTTGCCACTTATTGCCGGCAACTGCGCAGAAGAACGCCCCTAAATGGATGGACAAAAGTAAAAAAGCGGTTGTTTTAATCACTACATACGGGAAAGACGGAGCTAAGCTGACCTCGGGTATCGGTATTTTTGTCTCTGAAACGGGAGATGTCCTTTCTGCTTACGAGTTATTCAAAGGGGCGGAAAAAGCAACCGTGACGGATACGGAAGGAAAAACTTATCCGGTTACAAGAGTGATCGGTGCCGATGAATTGTATGATGTCATCAAGGTAAAAGCGGAAACACCGAAGAAAGTACAGTTTTTCCCGATTGCAGCCGATCCGTTGGCGGTAGGCACTGTCGCTTATTTGTTACCCTATTCGACTGAAAAGAAAGCAGATTTCGAACAGGGCACGATCACGGAAGTCAGCAAACTGAAAGATCCGTATAGTTACTATAAATTATCCGTTCCGCTGGAAGATGGCCGGGTGAATTCACCGATATTGAATGCCGAAGGTGAAGTGTTCGGACTGGCACAGGCCGATGCTTCCGGAAAGAAGGATGTATCATATGCTGTCTCAGCCTCTTATGTGAACAACCTCGCCGTTTCGTCGACCGATTTCCTGAATTCCGTTTATAATAATATCGGTATCAAGAAAGCCTGGCCGGCTGATGTGGAGCAGGCTCAGGTGGTTCTGTTCCTGAAAGGAAGTACGCAGGATGCAAAAACATATCTGGAAACACTGAATGATTTTATTGCAACTTTCCCGAATTCGGCCGACGGTTATCTGAACCGTGCCAACCATTATGCCGGACGTCGTGCCGAGCTGGCAGCTACTCCGGGCGAACAGGCTAATTATCTGAAACTGGCATTGGATGATATTGAAACAGCTTCCAAATACAGTGATAAGAAAGGGGATGTATATTATAATAAAGCGAAACTGATCTATGGAGTGTCTGCCGGTGATACCACGCTGACCGATCCGGCATGGAGTGTACAAGCTGCACAACAGACTATCCAAAAGGCTATTGAAGAGGATGACGCTCCTGTTTACCATCAGTTGGCGGGTGATATTCATTTCTACCTGAAAGAATTCGACCAGGCTTATAACGAATATATGGTCGTGAATAACAGTGACCTGGCATCGCCTAACTCTTTTTACTGGGCAGCCAAGGCGAAAGAAAATACTCCCGGATTCAATATCGGCGATGTGATTGCTTTGCTGGACGGTGCAGTAGACAAATGCGGCCTGCCTCTTACTTCCGAAGCCGGCCAGTATATTTTGGAACGAATAGACTGGAAACTTCGTTTGTCTCAATATGCGGAAGCGATAGCCGATTATGACCTGTATTATAAGGCAATGAAAGGCGATGTCGGCAGTAGTTTTTATTTCTACCGTGAACAGGCAAAATTCCGTGCCGGTGATATGGAAGGTGCTTTGGCTGATATCAAGGAAGCGGTTCGTCTGAGTCCTGATGTACCCGATTATCGGGCGGAAGAGGCATCTGTATATGTCCGCATGAAAAATTATACCGACGCATTGGCTAGCATCGAGGAAACATTGAAAGTGGCTCCCGATTTTGCGGCTTGCTACCGTTTGAAAGGTATCTGTTATGTGCGTATGGAAAAGAAAGCGGAAGCCTGTGAAGCGCTGAACAAAGCGAAAGAACTGGGTGACCCGTTGGCTGAAAGACTGATAAAGGAACATTGTAAATAAGATCTGGATATGAATAGTGTAAAAAGTATTTTCATTGTGGTTGCCTTGGGCTTGTGTCTGATCGGTACAAGTAGTTGTAAAGGTAAGTCAGGACAAAAAGACAGTAAGGAGTCGGAGACTCGTACAACGGTTCAAACAACCCTTTTCGATAAGTCATTGCCCGAAATCAAAGAGTTGGTCGAGGGAAAATGGGAGTTGGTAAGCGGACAGAATACCACTCAGCTTTGTGAGTTTGAAAATACTTTCATCCAGTTCAACGGCGATAAATACGTCTGGACAGAAGAAGGCAAAGACGAACCGGGCGACCTGAACTGGCGGAAAGCCGATACGGGAGCGGGTTACGAAGCCTATCTGATGGATGTGTTTTTAGAAACGAGTCCTTCTTATCCGTTAGCTATCAAAGGCGATACACTATTTATCCAGGATTGTACAGAGACAGCCTATAAATATACGTTGGTGAGACGTTGAATTAATTGACCTTACTTTTCTCTTGATAGAAAAGTAACATTCAAATCTGATAATAACTGAACTATAAAGCAATTACATCTATTGTTTTTGAAATCAACTATCATACTATCATAGTCTAATGTAATATGCATATAATTAGTGTATTAGTCTATGATAGTTGTTATTGTTAACTGTCATTTATCTATCATTCAACTATCATATTAACATTGTTTTAACCAAACTATCGTTCCTGTATCTATTAAAAATCCTCTATCCTAAAGTCTTTTTTACCGGAATATACAGACCTATTTCATTAAAACACCTATTTATTGTTGTCAGGATGCCCGTTTTATCCTGTTTTACACCCGGATGTTGACGATGCTCAGACCCGGGTGTCGGCAATCTTGAGACCCGGGTCTCAAACAACAAAAGTAATTACTTCCTTGAAAATAAGTCATATACTTCAGCAAAATAAGAAGCTTGCCTTGGGTTTCCGGATAGGACTATGATAGTTGCATGATAGATAAATGACAGTTAATAATAACAACTATCATAAGGTAATGCTTTTATAATTAGAGTGTTACTCTTTAAAATGATAGTATGACAGTAGATTCGATGAAGTTGTTTTTAAGACACATTCAAATCCAGTCAATAATTGAATTGCTAATCCCACAAACTTAACTGTATACCGCCTTTACCTTTATCCTTATCCTCTTTCTTTTGCGGCTTTTTAGCATTGCCGAAAACGGTTTTACCACCATATTTATAAGACGTGTCCCGTTCATGTTGAACCCAGTCGTCGAAATAGTTACTCGGAGTATAACTTTTCTCCATCTCCTGGGATATTTTGGACAGGTTCTTTAAGGCATTTGATTTGTCCTTTTCTCCAAGCCGTGCCTGACGGATTGCCTTGTCAAAGACTTCGATAGTCTCATCATAAACGCTTGTCGGAACCGGGAACGGATGTCCGTCTTTCCCTCCATGGGCAAAAGAGAAACGTGCCGGATCGGAGAAGCGGGAAGGGGTTCCGTGTATTACTTCGCTGACCAATGTAAGAGATTGCAACGTGCGCGGTCCGACTCCTTCCTGCAAGAGCAACGATTCCATATCGGATACATTGGTTTCATGTGCCAGGATGAGGGCGGCTCCGAGCCGTTTGAGGTTTACGTCTTCGGCTTTTACTTCGTGATGGTTGGGCAGGATGATGGATACTTCACGCATTAGTTTGTCCGGCGATTCCTTTGTCAATTTCACGATGCCTTCTTTGGTCGGGGCCGCAAGTTTATCGGTCAGGTTGAGGATCAATCCCTGATTTCTTCCGCAGACAGACGTATGCGGTTCCTCCATAAAAGAACGTAAAGAGGAAGAAAGCCAGTGGTAGCGCCGTGCCATACGTTCATTCGGGTTCATCCCTTGTTGGATGACAGACCAGTCACCTTCCTTTGTGACAATAAATGTATGCAGGTAAAGTTGAAAACCATCCTGTACAGCAGTATTATCGACTTTGGCAGCCAGTTTGCTGTGTCTTACCAATTCATTCCCGTTTAATCCGGTTTTGTTGGCCACCTCCAGCAATTGATTAGGTGTTTCTCTCGAAAATTTACCTCTCCCTCCGCAAATATACACGCCAAGTTCTTCCGAACGGCAATTGATCGCTTTTCTCAGGGCGTTCATAACAGACGTTGTAATACCAGACGAATGCCAGTCCATCCCCAGCACGCAGCCTAACGATTGGAACCAGAACGGATCACTCAGGCGTTGCAACAAAGCCGGACGTCCGTATTCGATGATGATGGCTTCTGCAATAGCTCCGCCAAGCCGGCTCATTCGTTCGGCCAACCAGGGTGGGACAGTCCCGTAATGTAATGGTAAATCAGCTGTACCTCTTTTCATAGATGCGAAGATAGCTAAAAAACAGGATCGGTTCAGTTAATGAAATGCTAATATAAACAACAAAAGAAAAGTCTGTGATGTTATTAATTAGAAATCAAATAGTAACAGCTATGTATTTGGAAGTAAATAAGAACGACCACGTTCAAGGTCCGGTCAATGCGCCGATAGAATTGATAGAGTATGCTGATTATCAGTGTCCTTATTGTAAAAAGGCTTATCATATAGTAAAGGATATACAGAAGAAACTCGGGGACAAGGTTAAATTTGTTTTTCGTAATTTCCCGTTGACAGAGTTGCATCCCCACGCTTTGCACGCAGCTATTGCTGCTGAGATCGCTGCTTCTCATGGGAAGTTCTGGGAAATGCACGACTTTCTTTTCGAGAATCAGAATGCTTTGGACGATTATTACCTGTTGGAATATGCCAGGAAGCTGGGAATAAATGCAGCGGAGTTTGAAACGGATTTCGGCAAAGACCGTTTCTATCAGAAAGTAAAAGATGACTACGATTCCGGATTGGAAAATGATGTACAGGGAACCCCGACTTTCTTCGTCAATGGCGAACAGTTTGACGGGAACTGGATGAATTCAGAGTTTCTGGAATATCTGGAGTCTTTAATCGTTAAGTAATTATGAAGAAAATAAGTTTGTTCATACTGGCCTCTTTCTTGTTGGTAGCTTGCGGAGCATATAAATACCTGGATTTGGGAATGTTGACTACAGGCATGACCGTTGCCGAGGTGGAGAACCTGATGGGGCCTCCCAACCGGGTATTGGCTGTAAACAAGAAAGATGGTTATGTGCAGGAGGTTCTGGAATACCGGACAGCCCGTGATGAAGTGTATGCGTTGGAGTTCTGGGATAACTATCTGACAGGATATGAATATTTGTATGACGATGTAACCTATATTCCACCGGTAGCTCCTCCGATGATATTCCCGGATTATGGTCGTCCTATTTATATTTACCCTCCGGACCATCATCACCCGAACCGTCCGAACAAGCCTAACCGTCCCGGTTCGAATCGCCCGGAGTCCAATCGACCAAGTCGTCCGGAGTCCAACAGACCCGGCTCGAATCGTCCCGAATCGAATAGGCCAAGCCGTCCGGAAACCAATCGTCCGCAGACAAAACCTTCGGAAGTTACCCGTCCGTCGAATAGCGGAACGAGTAACCGTACGGAACAGTATAGAAATCCAACGAATAGTCAGTCAAAAACGAATGACAGATCAAATACAAACGGAAGGAATGGGGGACGAAGATAGTTATTAATTGCGTATATTTGTTCATGAAAATATATCTCACTGAATATGAGATCAAATAAGGAGAACGGAAGTAATAGTGAATATATCAAATAAGTAAGTATATTACGAATTATATTTAGATTATGCTTTTAGAAAAACTACTTAAAGAATTTAATTTTAGCACTAATACATTTAATTTGGAGGAATCTAAGTTATTTGACCAATATTTTGAACGAATATTGGTTAGTAAAGGTACATTTTTGATTAAAGAAGGAGAAACAGAAAGGTATAGTTATTTCGTTTTTGATGGAATATTGCGTTGTTGGCTTTTAAATCATAAAGGGGAAGAACAAATTTTTTGGTTTTGTAAAGAGGGTACGTTTTCAATGTCGAATATATCTTTTACATTACAAACAAGGTCTGCATTTAATGTGCAAACAGTTGTAGATAGCGTTATTTACCGAATAGGCAAGAAACAAGTAAATGAACTATATACTGCTATCCCTAAGGTAAAAACTGTATTTGAAGATTTGAATGCTATATTGTTGAATAAACTTTTGGAAAGAAATATCGATTTGATTAAATATTCTCCTGAACAGTATTATCTACAGATGATTGAAGAATATGGCATTACATTAAACTATATACCACTAAAAGATATAGCTTCTTTTTTGGGTATCACACCGCAAGCACTAAGCAGAATCCGTAAACGTATTTTTTAACTTGGGTTCAGTGCTTTGAGTATATAGGTTCCGAACTTTGCGGCTTTAAATAGCAATTACAATTATGATTAGAAAAGTTAAAGCTACGGATTATCCACGTTTGATGGAAATTTGGGAAAGTGCAGTATCGAGTACACATGATTTTCTTAAAGAGGAAGATTTTCTATACTATAAGGAACAACTTCCGGTATATTTTCAGCATGTCACTCTATTCGGATTTGAACAAGAGGGAATCTTAATCGGATTTATGGGAATTGCAGAAGGAAATCTTGAAATGTTATTTGTTGACGATAATTATCGAGGCATAGGAATAGGAAAAAGGTTAATTACTTATGCTATAGGTAATTTGCAAGTAACTAAAGTCGATGTGAATGAGCAAAATATTCAAGCTGTCGGTTTTTATAAGTATATGGGTTTTAGCATATATAAAAGGTCGAATTTAGACGGAGAAGGTAAAGAATATCCTATTTTACATATGCAGTTGTAGTTTCATGTACATAAACAAAAAAACTCCTGCAACCATAACAATTACAGGAGTTTATATGTCAGTAATAATCTAATTACTTCTTCATAGCTTCCTCGATAGCAACAGCTACAGCAACAGTAGCACCTACCATCGGGTTGTTACCCATACCCAGGAATCCCATCATTTCTACGTGAGCAGGAACAGATGAAGAACCAGCGAACTGAGCGTCACCGTGCATACGGCCCATAGTGTCCGTCATACTATGGGTAGCTTGCTATAAACTCTTTTAAAAAACATCGTCTTGTTTATAAAGCGTTATTTTACAACAATATACAAATATATTAAAGAACTTCGTTTTATTATTGTTTTTGTTTTATTCTAAAATGGCTGTGAATAAGCCACAAATATGATCTTTTCAAATTAGAAAAGATTAAATGAAACAGGATTAAAGTTGTTTCATTTGATTGCTAAGTTAACACATTTTATTTCATTTGAATAGTGTTTAAAATTATTTTATGTGAAATCACCCAAGTAAGTAAGAATACTTTTCGTTTGCTTGGGAGATCTTGGCTTATATCCTCTTACTGGAAGGGTACTCTAAATAAGAAAATTTCATTTCCATCTTTCTTGTAAGATAACTCTTGGGCGTTTAGTATTCAATAGTTCCTCATAGCTACAACTATCTGTTAATAATAATTTCTGATATTCTGCACCTGTTACTCCATATTCTCCATATTCATTTTTTAATTCAACTAAATGTTGTTTCTGTAAATGATATGTAGCATTATTATATACATATTTTGCATTTCCTGTAAGATGCTTAGATATCTTATTTCTGATATTCATTAGGTTATTCCACATTTCCTGTTCTTGTAGTAAAATATATCTTTGTTCTTCTAGGCTATATTCATCATTGAAATAAAAATCTGTATCAAGCAAAGCCTTTAAAAAGAAGTTATATTCTTTCTCAAAGATTCTGTTTTCTAATGGTTTATATGTTTGTTTAGGAGTGTATTTTTCATTTATTAAGGCAAAATATAATTCAAGTATTATATTTAAACGTCTATTATACAGGACTTTTCTGAAAATTAATATAATAGAATTACATATAGAACCAGAACCTATACGAGAACAGATAAAAGCATCTAATGTTTTTATCTGTCTATTACAGTAATCATTCCAGATTTTATTTTCATGGTTAAGAAGTTGTTCTAAAGCTTTACTCTTTGGTAGGTGATTTAATAATACCCAATAATGATAACATAGATAATGTTCTAATATACAATCAATATCATTTAATTGAAAATCTTCGATATCTATCTTTTTTGGTTTAATAGAATCTATGATTTCTCTTAGCCTCTGATATTCAACTATTACATCGTTGAAATTTCCAAAACCTTTTAATTGAGCATATTCCTTTATTCTCCAAGTAATAGTTAAATCGCAGGTGTCTTCATTTTCAGTTAACATTCTTAACCCATAGATGCCATTTATTACTACAAATTCATCTGGATTGCTATTCTTGAATTTAGGGAAATAGATATAATCCTTTAAAGATAGCTCTTGAAACAGTTTTTTATAATCATCTGTTATCTTTATTTGCTCTATTGTATCTTGCTTCTGGATTACAGCCCTATTTCCTAAATCAAATGTAGTATCTTGCTTACTTGGTTGATTCTTACAACCAAGTAGAAACAATCCTAGTAAAAGAATATAGTATCTCATTTCTTATCAATTCAAATTATTGATAATCTCTTTAATCACATTCACAGCCATTATCCCACCAGACGGATAACCCTTTTTAGGATTGGATATAATAATCAAGCAAGTATATACAGAATCATTTACCTTAAAGTAACCACAGAAAGAAACTTCATGTGTTCCATCTTCTTTAATAACTGATCCTGTTTTCCCAGCAATCTTTATATCATCTGAAAACAATGGTTTTCCCGTACCCTCACATACAACCTTTTCTAATGTGTGTTGTATTTCACCCATTGTTTTTGTAGAACAGAGCGAAGTATCTGATATAGCAATAGCATGATAGAATTTTAATATATCCATAGGTGAATATGTAGTTTCAACAGTTGTATATGGGATAAGTGATTTAATCATACCAACTCTGGAATCAAACATTACTGCTTGCTGTAATGTGATCTCACCATATCCACCCATATCAGCATTATGATCTCTGATCTCTTTCCCGTTATACATATATATCCCATTGCCAACATCTACCGTATCAGACAATGAGACATTACCAATATCCATAGCAGGAATCAGAGATACGGGAACTGCGAGTGTACCCATATCTCTAACATTAGTATATTGTTGTGACTTTTCATTTTTATATGGTTTCCCATTTAAAAGAGAAATACAACTTTGTACTATCGCTTCTTCCTTTGCATCCATAATCATCACTAAACCTGAATCTGCATCAACATTTTGCAAGGTGGATTGAAGGGATGTTTCAACAGTTGGTTGTAATTGCCCCTTCACGGTTATGCATGAGAAACAAATTAATGATATAAAGAAATATATTTTATTATTTATCATAATATTGTGTGATTTAAAAATTTAGAATAATATTTTAGATCTCCAAAAATAACAACCATTAACTTTTATTTTCTCTATAATAGGTCTTTGACCATCTTCAAAGTAATATTCAGTTTCTAACATCATATTTTCTTCCAATGTTTTAGTACAGAATCTTTCCCATTCTTGTTTTAGTAATATATAGAACCAATCGAATATTTCATCGTCAAAATATCCATTTTTTGAAAACTCTTTTTGAACGAAAGGAGATGTCTTATACTTTTCATTAGAAAGAAGTTGAGTATTATTAGGGTTTAAACCTAGTTGCCTGAATTGAACAGCACCAAAAGTCGGATTATTGATCTTTGCAACCAAATAATCATTTTCTTTCATTTGAGAAAGTATATTACTTATTGTTACAAAAAGCAAGAAGGCTATCAAAAATATTTTATTCATATTGTCAATCTTCTCTTTTTTTGTTTGTGACTGTGATAAGTAAAGTATCAACTCTTAGATACATAGTGTTATTTTTGTTTATGACTGTAAAAGTTGCAGATTTCCCTTCAACTGTACCAGACATAACAGATTTTTCTTTTGAAGCTTCAATAGCATTATCTATCTTAAAAACTATTTCAGTTTCAATACTTGGCATTTGAATTGATATTTCCATTGTGGGTTTATCCATCTTTACATAAGCATTTTCTGCAATAAGTTCAGTCTTCCCACCTTTAGTCGCATAGACATAGGGGATTTTTGCAACTTGAGCATTCAATACAAAAGAAGAAAATAAAATTATTAAAATCAGAATCACTCTCATATTCTTATTATGGTTTAATTGAATAATTATCATATCTATCCCATTCTCCATGTTTGGTTGTCGTACAGGAATATACTCCCCCTATTAAACAACAAACCAACATTACTACCCATAAAAATAGTTTTGCTTCAAATTTCTTTATGTACTTTCCGAATCCAAATAAGGTAACTCCAGCAATAAAGCCAATTAAATATATTATTATCATATTAGTATTGTATTAGAAATAAATAAAATAGTGATCATATTCCAAAGGATCTTTCTCGATCTTTTTGTAAGACATACCATAAAATTGACCTAATTTTTCCATCATTTCAAACATTTTTGTTGTAGGTTTGACTATACGAACTGCAATAAGTTTGTAATCAGTTTCTTTATCCAAGTAGAAATGTAAGTCTTTATGTCCTAATTGTGTGTTTTGAAAATAAAAGATTTTCATATATGAACAGGTAAATGGCAATGTACTACAATCTGTTACATTACTTTCCATTGGCATATATGGAATTTTGAATCGGTTACAGATACTTACGATCTGACTAAGTAAAGCATTTGTTTGTGCATTCATAACAAATTAAATTTTCTCCTCCCTGTTCCCTCTGGAAAGATTATAAAATAAAAGGTGTGGGAACTGTATTTGCTTTATCCTATTGACTGGCTTCTCGCATTGCCTGTAGTATGGATAAAGCAACAGCAACCCACACCAGTTTCGTATATAGTTACCCTCACGGGTAAGTTTAATACAAATGATGCGGGTGCTATTGCTATCACCTTCATACTACTTTCAAATTTTGCGAGAATTTGTCAATAGAAGATAATTTCAATAACACCTTTCGTTAAACATATGTCCTCTCATACTATGTCCTATCGCTTTAGGTGCATGAGATTGCCACAAATGTACGAAAAGCGTTTTGCTTTTTTATAGTTGAGACAGAAATATTTTCCATTTAAAAGGATAGACTATCATAAGCCTGCAATATTTCTTCCTGTCTCAATCCTAAATACCGCTTTGTGATCGCTACACTGGAATGATTAAACAATTCCATCAACTTAACTAAAGCCAATTCAGCATTCTCTGAATTTTGATTGTACACCTGCCTACCAAATGTTTTCCGTAGGCTGTGACAACTGAAATTCTGAACTTTCAATTTGTATTTGGCTTTAATCTCCTTTAGAATTACATTTATTCTCTGTACTGTGTAGATAGTTCCTTTCTGTGATACAAATACAGGAGCATTAATATTAATTGGAACGATACCTTTAAAACAGTCTGTAATATGACGTTTCAATTGTGCGTTAATCCTTATCGTTCTCAACTTATCTGTTTTCTTCTCTTTTATGGTAAACTCGTCTACATTCAGAATTTGTGACCATCTAAGAGATAGAATATCAGAAATTCGTAATCCCCAGAAACAGCCAATTGCTATTAACAAAGACATTTTATAATCCTTATCATGAAGTAACCTTCTAACTAGATTTGTCATTTCATCCCATTGCATATAATCCGCTGTAGTAATACTATACTTTAAACTCATAATATTCAGTTTTAATTGATTATCAATAAAAGTGATTGTTTTTGCTTCTCTCTTTTTCTTATTAAATGGTAACTAATTGAAAATCAAAAGAACATTCACTTCTATAATAAGTGAACATTCTTTTTGATCTTAATCGTGTCTAAATCTTTTCATGGATTCATAAATTACCAATAGAATCAGGAACGCAGGAACTAAAGGAGTAAAAACAACGGCAGCTAAGTATATACTTAATGCCATTAGGATAAGATACACCATTGACATATACCCTCCCTTTTAAATAATGTGTCCTTCATCTGCATAACTGTAATATGATTCATCTGTTATGATAAGATGGTCATGTAGATGAATATCCAGAAGTTTTGTGACTTCTTTCACTCTTTGCGTCAATTGGTCATCCGCTAGACTTGGTTTTAAATGACCAGACGGATGATTATGAGCAAGTATAATACCAAAAGCGTTTCCTAATATCGCAGCTTGCATAATAAGATGTAAGTCAGCAGATGTTTCGTTTATTCCACCTTCTGAAATAGAACAAATACCTAAGACCTTCTTCGCTCTGTTCAATAAAAGCATTTTTAAACTCTCTCTATACTGTATCGTTTCTGTATCGAATACTGATAATAGTAGTTTGTATGCTTTTTCAGATGATTGTACTTGCTCTCTTTCAGAGGCTTTAATCTTTGATTTGTAAGTAAGTTTCACCTCACAGACTTTTAATTTTTCTTCCATTGTAGTATGATTTTTGAATTTGTATTTGCGTGATAGTGTTTTTCTTCAATTTTATATAGCCTGTATATCAAGTATCAAACCATGTAAATGAAGAAAGCCAGATAAATAGCTAACTGTATCAAAAAGGATTAGGCTAGAAATCTCTTTCTCCTAAAAGATAATTTCAATACCAATTAACACTGGTGATACCAGAGAGATAGAAATCGTTTTTGTGTACTGCATTGTGCGAAACAATTTAGTTTTCTTTTAGTGATGGGTAGGGGGAATAAGTTATACAGCACTCTAGCGCGTATAACATATATGAGTTAAGGGTTGAGGCTAATTTTAAAGCTGTAAGTATCTCTTACATTCATAATCCAGATTGAAGAGGATTCATTTTTTTACCATCTGCAAATTTTGTACTTTTGTATATCCTACAATAGAAACAGATACCGATTCTCTATAATTTCAAGAAATATCCCCAGATATAACATTTCTCACTAAACAGTTATCTCAAAAATGGTATTGTATATACGGACTAATCATCTATACCCTAATAGATTGGCTTGCAAAAAATCATTGAATTTAAGTAGCTCTCAATATGAAAAAATGATGGAGTTGGGTATTTTGATCCCAATAAATAAAGAAGATTTAAACTTGAAGTATGATAAAAAGGCGGTTTAATTTTTTCCATAGGGTAGTTTACTTTTTTCACTCCCTTACTAATTACTTACAAACTAAATACTTAATAAAAGATTTCCCGCTTTCTGACGAAAGTGGAAATATCTATCTCGCAGATACGATTTATTTTTATTTTATTCATGTTCCTGATGAATTATCGCATAATCTCAAAGGATTCACTTTTAAAATTGACTCATAAAGAGGCTTTTGTATTCTGTTGTATTGTCCTGAATACGGATTTGGAAAACGACGGAAAGATATACATCTCCCATATAAAAGAAGAAACATTGGCAAAGATGGCTGAATGCACTTCAAGAACAATTGTTACTTATATCAAGAAGTTTAAACAATTGGGATTGCTAGATATAAAAACAGAAAAGATAAAAGGGGAATTGGGTGTTTTTGATAGAAATACCTATTCAATCAAAATACCAGATTCAAATCTAGGTGAAAATTGGTTTCGTTTGAACTATGATTTTTTGAAAGAAGAAATTTCTAGTGACATGAAAGGATTCTTGCTTTTGCTAAAATGTTTGGGAATCAATGGTAGCAATACGGTTTTGTATAGTTTGGACAAAATAGGAAAGCAAAAATTGCTCCATGTGGGTTTGAATAAAATCAAGGAATTAACTCGCTTAGGTATCTCTTTACAGGTAATAAGCAAAGCTAAAACGGGATATGTCATAACGGATAAGTTTATTTATGAAGATCTCCCAGAGCAAAAAGCGGATTCTCCAACAGAACAACTTCTGGTTGATTATTACAACAGGATTGTATCTTACTGTAAGAGACAGGAAATGAAACCACCAAAGTATGATAAAGAGTTGATGAAAATTATTTTTAATAACTGTCCCAATTTTGAATTTTTCGTTGATAAAATGAATAATCGTAATTATCCAAAGGAAAAAATAAGCAATCTCATGTACTTCATAAAGACTTTAAATTTTGATATACCAGAATCAAATGAAAAAGCTAAAGACGATTGTATTATAATGACTTAAATCTCTTTGTATTAAATATTTCAACTTAATTGCAAATTGTGTGTGTAATGGATGTTTTGAGAGATCAAGGCATCCATTTTGTGTTTATAGAAGGTTATATCTTTTAAGATAAATCTACATATAATAATGTATAAAGTATTACAAATCGGATATCATTTTATCAATAACTTCTTTTACGGCTGGCAGGTTATTTTTCATTACATCAAAAACAACTTCCGCATCAATGTCAAAATAATGGTGAGCAATAATATCTCTCATCCCCATTACACCTTTCCAATCTATCTCTGAGTAGTTGGATAATAGCTGTTTATTGGTTTCTTTATCAATTCGCTTAACGCTTTCACCTATGGCTATCAGTAACATACAAATACTTTCCATTCTTTCAACACCGCTAGGGGTATTTAAAAAATCATCTGGAGAGAGTATCGTTTGTGATCTTTCCAATATTCTACCAACAGCTATTTCTATCTTTTGTAAAGACGAACGAAGCAATTCCTTATCACACATAAATACCCTCCTTCTCAATCCTGTTTCTCAAAAAGGAATCCATGTGATCACGTAATCGGACAATATCAACATTACAGCCAAATAAAGCTTGCAAATCTTCTTTTATATGCACTAAAGCGAACATATTGGGCTTTGAGGTTTCCAAATAAACATCCACATCGCTGTCTTCCGTTTGCTCGCCTCTGGCAACAGAACCGAATATTCCCATACGGATAATGCTGTATTTGGAAGCATTCTTCGTCATATAATCCCGTAATAGATTTATGTATTCAGTTGTTGATTTCATCTTTTTTTATTTGTTTGCAACAAAGATACACATTCATGTGGCAAAATCAAACGACAGAAGGTTAAACCATTTAAAGAGAATACACCAGATTAAAGTTGGCATTTCTTCTTTAAATGGTTAACATTAAGCACACATGAAAAAAGGAAACCAGCTATCACTTGATAACGAGTGTCCTTTTTCTCCTGAAAGAGCAATTTATTCTCATTTTCTGGTAGTGGTACTTTTTTGCATGATTCTAGTATTTATATAGGGAGCATCCAGTTTTGTACCAACTCTAAACGAAAATATTTCAGCGTGTATTTATACGGTTTTGTAGAGTTGGTAGACGTGGCATGATAGTATTTCTCAATTGTATTGAGGTTTACTGTTGTTCCAATATCTAGCCTGTTGTAGATAAGTTGAACTTTATCCCGTATTTCTTCTTTTGAAGTTGGAATATTAAGGATTGGATCAAACTCTATCCATATATCGTTTACAACAGGTTGAGAGAATTGATATTGTTCATCATAGTGTTTGATTGCAGATTCAATTTTGCTTTTCGTATAACCAATCTCATCAAGCCTCTGTTTACCTAGTTTGTGATAAGCACGTATCATTAACTCTGAATCTTTTTGTGCTTTTATCATTTCTATTGCTGGGGTACAATCAAAATTAGGATTTTCTTGTTTCTCTTTATTCAGGTTATCTAGTAGCTGAATGATTAAACGACGTTTGTTGATCTCGCTTTGAGGTTGTTTGAGTAATAACAAATCGTCTTTCTTAAAAGCCTCAATTCTGAGGGCATAGTTTACATTAAAATACCGTGTCTCTTCATAAGCCTGTTTCAGTGATTCAGCAGATTGATAATAGCCTTTTACTCTTTCCTCATTATAAAAGTTATCAACAGACATGTAATTGACATTTCCATCCTCATCCAGAAGTTCTGCATATTTGACAGCATTTTTATCTTTATTGATTGATTGCTTTACAAATTTATTTGTAGCTTGTTCCTCTTGGTGTTTTAATGAATTATAGGTTTTTTCATGTTGAACTAATACCTGTTTTGCTGTATCTTCATCCATCGCTTGAATCTCACTATTAATGGTAGTAATATGGGTGAAGGATTTATATCTGTGACCATCTTCAAACTCATTGCGGAAACGTCCTTGTATCTGGATTGCTTCTGTGAATGGATCAATCATTGTATAATAAGCCTCTTTCAGATTTGTTAATAACAGAATATCAGCTTTTATTGATAACATGATGTCTATTGCAGAATAAAAGCGGCAAGTAAAGAAGTTGTATTTTGCGAAAGGATAAATCATATTCTCACTCATGTTGGAAAAATTACACTCTTTTAATTTGTTGACACTTTGTTGAGAACAAAAGACTTTTGATTCATTTTCAATCCCCAATGTATTAATGATACGATTGATACCATTTGTAGAGTTAAGGAATATACAAACACATTCACTTGTCTGATATTGCTCAAATTGTTCATGAATAATTTTGTCGTAATTATTAGTTACAATCAAATTCAGATCGACTTTGTAGTCAAAATTTGGTGTGATTTTTATTATCTTGAAATTTTGACGCTCCAACTCTGGATGTCGCATTTTTAATGGGGTCGCTGATACCATTGCTTTGTTGTTGAATTGGAAAAAGTCATTGACTGGCTGTGAAATACGTTTTCTGTAATCAACATCTTGAATAAACTTCTCACATTCATCCATTAAGCAGAAGAAGTCTGTATACAGATTTACACCAACATGTTCTGCTGCCTTCTTGATCTTTTTGTAACTTTCTGGTGTACAAAGTAATTTTTTATATTGAACATTTGAACTCAGATATTTTTTGATTCTTGCTTCTGTGCATTTGGCATAAACAGCCAAAGGTTGTAAGTTCTTATGTTCATCCGTCTTTTGCTGGATAACAGGAACATTTGGTTCTATAATGATTGAATGTCTATGTGAGTGTAACTCTCCGTATGTTGCACCAATACCCGTCAATGTCTTATCTAATACCACATTTGAAGGGATATTATTGTATTGGATTCTTTTTAATGCAGAGAATAGTTTTTCTCCTTTCTTTATTATCGCTCTGATGATCTTCATAGAATGATTTTATTTTAAGTACCTTTTATGCTTTTATTAGATAGATGGTGCATTTTATGCTCTTTTGAGGTTATATATAGGGAGCACTAAAAAACGTACCAAAGTCGAAAAAACAGAGCTTATCTGTCACCTAAGCTCTATATTGAGGTATTTGGTTAAGCAACCTTTTTTAAGAGTTCAATAAACTGATTGCCTGTATTTACACTCTTGATTTTTTTCTGAAAATCATTCAATTTCCCAATTTCTTTCAGTGCGCCAAAAGCTCTATCTTCATTCGTTGAAATCGCGTATGAGTTGAAGCCTTCAATGTAGTAGCGTTTCGTGATTTGTGCAACTTCCATTCCTGCAGCCTTGCAGAGGGTAATAAATTTATCTCCACGATCTTTGTTAAATTCTGTTCCCTTAGGAAATTCGATATCTTCACCCCTCAACGCTTTGTTCAGTAGAGTTGTAGAAAGTTTCTTCCCTAAATAAATCAAAGCTGCTGTTGATGGGTTGAAGCCTTCCCCTACCTTTTCAGAAATGGTAATGAGTGCTTCTTCTTTCGAAGTCAATCCTACAACTGCTATTTTATCTTTGTAGTCCCAGCTTTTAGCAGCGTCATTTATCTCTATCAGATATTCTCCAATATTCTCTTTATCACGAATATGGACATTCGGTATTTCATATTCTTCACCAGCCTGAATCAATTTGGCGAATGCTGTACTTCTGTGCTGTCCATCCAGAATAACATAATAATTAGCTGCTTCCGTTTTGTTAATTACATTTCCATTCGCATCGACAACTGTGTATTCATTTTCAAGAATCTTTTCAGCTTCTGCTACAATGATTGGATAAGCATATTCATATTTGTTCTGTGCAATAATGTAGATAAACTTATCAACTCGCTTTGTATCTATTGGTCTGTTGTGTTTTACGAAAGCAATTTTCTTAGACTCTTTTTGGGTTTCTCCAGCTTTTACGACACAGAAAGTAACATAATCTTCTGTTGCTTTAGATTGGATCGCTTTTTCCGTTGGTGTATTTAATGCTGCCTCAAGTTCTGCTTTCATTTTATTAACGGATTGTTGTTGCGCTTCAATTACTGTTGCATCTGCATTTCTTTTTACCAACTGGTTCAATACGCTTTCTTCTTTCTTCACTAAGTTTCTAATTTCTGCTAAAGTTGCCATAATCTTTAATTTTTTATTTGTTAAACAATTACTGCAATCGTAAACTTGAGGCCTCTCATTCTTGATTACGCTGCAAAGAAACTGTTTTTACAGGTGAAAATTATATGGTTTTACCTATACAAATAGAGGTATTTGGGGATAGATTCTTTAGGTCGCTGAAATAGATTTGGTTAAATATTTTGATGATTATATGGTTACCAGTAATAATTTGTATTATTGTTTGACGATTTCTTGAAAGTTGTATTGAGAAGGGTACCCCATTTGGGGTAAATCCTTTTTTTCTCATAATAGATATAGATGTACGTAAGCTGTCTACATTGTTTCTTGTATCAAATTTACTAAACATCCCTAATATATCCAGATAGTTTTTGATGAACTCACACTGCTGATTTGTGATTGTTCCTGTTTTCGTTGAGGCGATACTGGAATGTTGCAGTATATTGAATGTGCCCATCGTCATAATGTTGAAAGCAGGATCATCAAACTTTCTACCAGACTTTTTACCATAGGTGAATTTAAGTTCATTTTGTGCTTCTTCCAGATCGTTTACTCCTAAGTATATATCCAGATAGTCCTCTAACAGAGTTGTCAACCATGCTTCCGAATTGGGTATTGTAACAGAACTGTTGGGGCTTTTGATCTGCAAATTGGTTAATTTGCTTGTTTTCAGAAATTCATACAGTTGTAACATTTCTGGACGCACGTATTTGGCATAAGCCAAAGAATCATAGCTATTTTCAATATCATCAGACTGCATAAAATGATTGTGAGTATATTTATCATAGATAGCAGCCATCTAAAGAAGTATATTCACCACGTCATTATCAATATCTTGTATTAAACCGAAATCATCAGCAAGTGTCAATATACTGTCTACTAGCTTGTCATTTGAAAGGGATATGTATAATGTGGAATCAGAATCAAATATAACATCTTGGTGGCTGATATATTCATCTTTCTTTTTAGGGGTATACCGTTCAATGTCGAATGCAGTTACTCCAATAGGCTCATACATGATAGAGCTTTCTCTTTTATATGGTGATAAGTCTTTACCTTCTGTGAAATCATCAAGTTTATATTTATGTACTTGATATAATGCTTCTACTTCATGACGCAACATATATCGGTTGAAACCATAGTATTTTATCATTAACGGTTCAACTCGTCTAAAGTCTGGTAGAATTATTGGAATGAGTGTTGTATTAGTAGCCATTGTTATTCAGTTTATGTATGTAAAAGTAAAAAATAATCTCACTTGCATTACTGCAAATGAGATTATTTTTATTTAAAGTAGGTTCTTCATCGCATCATCCATCTGATCATTGCCAAAGCTATCCAGATAAATTTGTATTACTCTCTCTGCGCTGTCTTATTCGTTGAAAATATTAGTAAGTTGATCCATTTGTTTAGCGATACTTTCATCCACAAGTTTTGCATAATGAGCAGTCATACGGGTATTTGTATGTCCTAACATTTTAGAAACAACTTCCAAAGAAATGTTATTTGCAAGAGTTACCGTACTTGCAAAGGTATGACGGCTTGTGTGATAGGTTATCCGCTTATTGATATTGCAAAGTATTGCAATGTCTTTCAGATACTTATTTATATCTGCTGGATCTTGGATAGGTAATAGTTTGTCACTGCCTTTATATTTCTCTAAAATCATTTTAGCCATTGGCAATAATGGGATTCTGGAAAGAACGCCTGTTTTGATCCTTCGTTTCTTAATCCAAATTCTTCCATTCTGATCTTTTTCAAAATGTGCGGTGGTGAGAGTTTTCACATCTATATAACTCAATCCAGTGAGACAGCCAAACAAAAACATATCTCTGGCTTTCTCCAATCGGGGTAAAGGGGTATCGAAATTGATAATTCTCCTGAGTTCTTCTTCGTCCAAAAAGTCAATTTCAACTGCTTCTCGTTCCACTTTGTATGTGGCAAAGGGATTGAAAGATATGTACGAATTTGCAACAGCCAGATTGATTATCTTCTTTAGTAGCTTCAAATGTTTTGTAGATGAGTTTTGGCACATGCCCTTATCTATCTTCAAAAATGAATGAAACGACTGTATGAAGTTTAAATTGAGTTCACGTAAATACATATCTTCTCTTTTGTATTTTTGTAGCATGAACTCTTTGAGCAATCTTACTGTATATTCAGAAATCCAATAAGTTGCTTTGGAAACTCCGTTATCGATTAATTTTTCTTGTTCCTTATTATGTTCTATAAAGACCTCAAATAAACTTTTCTCTTTCAGAGATTCGATCTTTTCTTGAAATGCCTCACATAGAAGTTTGGCGGTAATGATAAAACCTCTATCCAACAATTCCGCTTCTTTCTGATACAGTTTGGCTTTTACGGCTTTCAGATAGTTGTTGAGGCTTTTGGCTTCCTCATCTTTACCTTTTATTTGTTGTTTGGTCTTATCCCAAGATGTAGCTTTTACCTTTTTGCCAGTAGAAAAGCCACATCTTTCACCATTTACGGTAATCAATACTTCAATAATTGTAGTACCGTCTTTTCTAACTCTGTTTTCTCTTATAAAAAAGAGAACGGAAAATGAACTTCTAACCATTTGTTTAATCTTTAAAATTAGACATTTAGAAGTCTTTTGAATAATCTGTATAATGCTATGTGTTAGATTGTTATGTTAAAATTTGCAGCCATTTTTGGAAAAATGGAAAATGGCTGTGATTTGGCTGCAAAATATCTTCAATTTTACTCGTTTCAGAAAGGAAAAACGGTGAGTCTTTCTTATGGAAGAAAGAAGGTGATAGAAGAGATTTTGAGTATTTCCTATATACCAATCCCAATGCTTTGCAAAGAAGATTTGTTGTTTAAAGGAGTATTTGATTAGCAAGAAAGAAGAAGTGTATAAGATATTCCCATAAACAAAAAACTCCTGCAACCATAACGATTACAGGAGTTTATATATCAGTAATAATCTAATTACTTCTTCATAGCTTCCTCGATAGCAACAGCTACAGCAACAGTAGCACCTACCATCGGGTTGTTACCCATACCCAGGAATCCCATCATTTCTACGTGAGCAGGAACAGATGAAGAACCAGCGAACTGAGCGTCACCGTGCATACGGCCCATAGTGTCTGTCATGCCATAAGAAGCAGGACCGGCAGCCATATTATCCGGGTGCAGAGTACGGCCTGTACCACCACCTGAAGCAACAGAGAAATAGTTGTGACCGTTTTCCATACATTCTTTCTTGTATGTACCAGCTACCGGGTGCTGGAAACGAGTCGGGTTAGTTGAGTTACCTGTGATAGATACGTCAACACCTTCTGCACGCATTACAGCAACACCTTCACGAACGTCGTCGCAACCGTAGCATTTTACTTTTGAGCGGAGACCTGTAGAATACGGAGTTTCTTTGATCACGTTCAAAGCACCTGTAGCATAGTCGAACTGAGTCTGAACATAAGTAAAGCCGTTGATACGAGAAATGATCATAGCAGCATCTTTACCCAGACCGTTCAGGATAACGCGAAGCGGTTCTTTACGTACTTTGTTTGCCATTTCAGCGATCTTGATAGCACCTTCAGCAGCAGCAAAAGATTCGTGACCAGCTAAAAAAGCGAAACATTTTGTTTCTTCGCGAAGCAGACGTGCACCCAGATTACCGTGGCCGATACCTACTTTACGGTCGTCAGCAACAGAACCTTTGATACAGAATGCCTGCAGACCGATACCGATAGCTTCGGCAGCGTCAGCAGCGCTTGTGCAACCTTTCTTGATAGCGATGGCAGCACCTACAACGTAAGCCCAACATGCATTTTCGAAACAGATAGGTTGAGTTTCCTTACACATTGTATAAGGATCGATACCTTTAGCGTCGCAGATAGCTTTTGCATCTTCGATACCGTTGATACCATATTCTTTTAAAACCGCGTTGATAGTATCAATACGACGGTCATAACTTTCAAATAAAGCCATATTATTTTTACTTTTTTAAATTCTTATTTACCAGGAATAAAGATATTAGAAAGTTGAAAACAAGCACACCGCCGCAACAGGCCATATAGAATGCCATCCAAGGACGGTCCGGCTTCATGACGAAGTAGGTGATTACCGTCGCGATAACAGTCAGAATGATCAGCCCGGTCAGGGCGCGTGTCAGTGTTTTCTTATTCATTACGAGGATCGATATATTTTACAGCTTCTTTGAAACGACCGTAAGAACCTTTAGCTTTTTCCAGAGCTTCGTTAGCATCGATGCCTTTCTTTACCATTTCCATGAATTTACCCAGGTGGATGAATTCATATCCGATTACCTGATCGTCAGCATCCAATGCCATACGAGTACAGTAACCTTCAGCCATTTCCAGGTAACGGGTACCTTTGGCTAATGTACCGAACATGGTACCAACCTGGCTACGCAGACCTTTACCTAAGTCTTCCAGACCGGCTCCGACAGGCAGACCGCCTTCAGAGAAAGCAGACTGTGTACGTCCGTAAACAATCTGCAGGAATAATTCGCGCATAGCTGTGTTGATAGCGTCGCAAACAAGGTCAGTGTTCAATGCTTCCAGAAGTGTTTTGCCCGGAAGGATTTCTGATGCCATCGCAGCAGAGTGAGTCATACCAGAACAACCGATAGTTTCTACCAGCGCTTCCTGAATGATTCCTTCCTTTACGTTCAGTGTCAGTTTACATGCACCTTGCTGAGGAGCACACCAACCCACACCATGAGTCAAACCTGAGATGTCAGTGATCTGAGTAGATCTAACCCATTTTCCTTCTTCAGGAATCGGAGCACAAGGATGGTTGGCTCCCTTCTTTACAACACACATGTGTTGAACTTCATGTGAATAAATCATAATCGCTAATTTATTATATTAAAGTGATAATAAAACTTTATGCTAATTTCTATGTAATATCGCTTTCTTTAAAAACCGCACAAAGATAAAATTTTTAATCCAGCCATGCAAGACGCTAAGTTCGTTATTTATCGGTTGGCTGAATATTCAGTTCGGAGCCATTCAGCAAGATGCGGTGAGTGACAGGTCCTATCTTTTTCATCATTGCCGAAACACCGCAGTACTCTTGCGACAATCGGATTGCTTTTTCAATCCGGGCACTTTCCTCTGCCTTACCGGTTACGTGGAAAGTGATGAAGAATGCTGAATAAAGCATCGGCACGGTATCGGTTGTTTCTGCTTTGACGTCGATAGATAGTTTTTCAAAACCGATTCGCATCTTCTTGAATAGAGAGATCACATTGACCCCGCTGCATCCGGCCAGGGCGACCAGCATCAAGGCTTTCGGGCGGACACCGGAACCGGTGCCGCCGTCTTCTTTGCTGGTATCGATTGTCACCGTATGACCATCCATCTGGGTTTCAAAGGTCGAATCCTTTTTCCAGTCGAGAGTGATTTGGGCAGACATATCGTTCTCTTTTATTTTTTAAGTGCTTCCTGTAGTTTGGCATCTATCTCTTCACCATGGATATTCTTGGCGATGATCGTGCCGTCTTTATCGACCAGTACGGTATGAGGAATGCTGTTGACACCATATAAAGCAGCACCGGCATTCTGCCATCCTTTCAGGTCGGAAAGCTGTGTCCAGATAATATTCAGGTCTTTTACGCCTTTTGCCCAGGCTTCGGGTTTGCTGTCCAAAGAGATACCGACGATTTCGAATCCTTTATTCTTATATTGTTTATATAATTCGACCAGATGCGGCATTTCTTTGCGGCAAGGAGGACACCAGGAAGCCCAGAAGTCGATAAGGACAACTTTACCGTTACCGACGAACTCAGACAATTGATGTACTTCGCCTTTCGGATCAGCCATTTCGAAATCAGTAAACTTTTTGCCGACGGCTACGTTTTTCAGAACTTCCAGGTGGCTGATCATTTTGTCGATATTCGGCTGTGCCTTAAAGGTTGAGTCGGCTTTCGACAGTATTTCGTTCTGCTGCTCTTCACTCAGGTTGTAACGGTTTTCGTATAAATATTTGGCAGACATTTTCTGGTCCATATGAGCCAAAATATAATTGCATACGGCTTTGGTTATTTTGTCGCTGATTTCATCATATTTCTTTTCAGCCGCAGCCGCAATTGCTTTGTCTTCGGAACGGATCTCATCCCCGAGTTTTCCCATTTCGTCAATGAAAGGCTTGAGACTATCTTTCATTGCTTTTTCTGCATCGTTGGCCGGGGTACCGGTTACGATTGACAAGGTATCCAGGTTGATAGTGAGTTTGCCGTTTTCAAGTGTAAACGTTGTCTTGAACGGAGTTGCCATACCGCGTTCAGTCTTGACAACGTCGGGCGAAAACTGAATGATCGTAATTTGCGATTCATTCTGGGTACCTTTGAATTTGAATGCATTGTTTTCTACCAGCGCACTGTCGAAAGGTAAAACGTCCGGTTTTCCGTATTCATAAAGATATACGTAGTTTCCGTTCAGATCGGCGTTTGAAACTGTACCGGTTATTTCGTAACCCGGTTTTTCGCTGCAAGCTGCAAGAAGCAGGGCGGAGGCAGCCAATGGAAGATACTTTTTCATATATTATATGTGTTAAAACGATGTCATCACCTTGTGATTCGCGAAGTTATCGCTTTATTAATTATAGTTTATTTCTTTAGGCTTAAAAAGTTCTAATATTACCGAAAAGATGGATTATATTTGTTGCCTGATCGATATACCGGGGGTTACCGGCAGTTATCGGGAGATTATTCTACAAATATTAATACTATGATTCGGACCAATAATAACAAACGGACAATGCTACGGCTTTTATGTATGAAATTGATGATACTCTGCTTGTTTTTGCTTTGTGCTTTACCTGGCGGGGAGGCGTCGGTTTCGCTGCATAAAGCAAATATCGACCTGTCGAATAATGCAATTATCGATATATATCAGGATGATCGCGGTTATATGTGGATCGGAACTTACGATGGCCTGAACCTGTTCAACGGGAGAAATACCTATGTCTATCGTTTTGAACCGGATAATAAGAATACCCTTTGCAGTAACATTATCAATAAAATTTCAGACGGTGGTCCCGGGTATCTCTGGGTGTCTACTTCGATGGGACTGAACCGGTTTTCGCTGAAAGACCGTAAAGTGACCGAATCATATCCTGAATATCCTGAATGTCTTCTTATAGCAACGGATTCTTTAGAAAATACCCTGGTTGTCAGCCGGAAGAATTTTATATCCTGCCATACTTCCCGTACAGCTTCCTTTCAGGACATTTATACGCGGGACATAACACCGGAAACAGCAAGGCTGTTATTTGCAGGCGAGCAAGGATGTTTTTATCTTCTCTCGTCAGACGGGGTTTTGAAGCAACTCATTCCGGATTATTCGAAACTGCCTTTTACGATAAAGACAAAGGAAAACAAGATACATGATAAACCGATAGAACAGGCTTTTTATGAAGAGGGCGTTCTTTATTATGTCGATGCCGATAATAAACTGTACCGGTACCGGACGGAGGAGAACAAAGAAACATACTTGTCTGATCTTTCCGGATGGATGGAAAAATATGGTAAGGTAGCCCGTGTAGTCTCTTTTCAGTCGAAACTGTATCTGGTGTTCAGGAACGGCCTGTTGCTTGATCCTGATAAACCGGAAGAAGCTATCGATCTGAATATCGGTGTCTTTAGTATGTTTAAAGACAAGAAACAACAAATACTCTGGATTGGTACGGATGGACAGGGACTCAGAATGTTGTACGATAAATATGAACGTTTTGACGGATTGGCGTTGGAAGATTTACCTTTTGTAATGCTCAATCCGGTTCGTTCCGTTTATACGGATGAAGATAAGACACTATGGTTCGGAACGAAAGGGGATGGCTTTGTTCGTATAAAAGAGTATGATTCCTATGCAAAAGGGGAGATCCCGCTAGACCGGATCGCCCGTTATACAACGGCAGACGGCCTGTCTAACAACCGGGTCTATTGCTTTTTCAAAAGCCTGTATCATCCCCTGGTGTGGATTGGTACAGACGGCCCCGGCCTTTCTTATTATTCTTATGAGGATGAGAAAGTCCATACGCTTCCCAGCAAGATAGATACCCGGATAAGATATGTTCATTCTATCTGTGAGATAAACGATTCGACGCTTTGGATGGCAACGACGGGCGACGGGTTGATCGAGGTTGTTCTGGAACGGGATAAATCTGGTCTGACGGTTAAGTATCTTCAGTCTTACCTGCTGGAAAAGGACGGAAAGATATGTAACGAATTTTATTCTATGTATTATGACGGAAAATCCACCCTGTATCTGGGAAGCCGCGGAGGATATGGGATGGCACGTTTCGACCTGCTCACGAGGCAGTATGATTTTATGTCGATGAACAATTCGGCTAACCAGGCGATCGGTGATGTCCTTAGTCTGTGTTATAGCAGCGATTCGACCTTTTACCTGGGAGCCAGTTCCGGTATGACGCGGATGAAATGCGATCAGGCGGGGACGTGTGAATTTTGGCAGTACGACAGGAGTGACGGCATCAGCAACGATATGATTCATGGCATATTGGAGGATAAAGATAAATGTATCTGGTTGAGCTCCAATAAGGGACTAACCAAATATAACCCGCATAATAACTTTTTCCATAATTATGGGAGCCAGGAACTGATGGTTACGGAGTTTTCCGACGACGCTTACTGGAAATGCCCTTATACCGGACGTCTGTTTTTCGGGGGCGTCGATGGGCTGGTATGGATCGACCCGCAAAACGACCGGCAGGAAAGCTATAGTCCCGACCTGCATTTCTTTGAGTTGAAGATGGGAGACGAAACTATCAGTCTTTACGATTATGCGGATGCGAATCCCGGCCCTGTAACAATTCCTCCGGACGTTTCGACTTTTACCATTTCATTTGTTGCCACCGACTATATTCATGGTGACAATTATGAGTATTCTTATCTGTTGCAAGATTATAATACGGCCTGGACGGAATTACAAAAGAGCAATGAAATATCGTTTACTAAGCTGCCTTACGGAAACTATACCCTGAAAGTCCGTTATAAAAACGATGTTTACGATTCCAATGCGCGGGAATATCTTTTACCGTTGAAAATACTTCCTCCCTGGTATCTCAGTACCTGGGCGATAGCGGTCTATATTTTTCTGGCCATCCTCTTTGCAGGCGTGCTGGTTTATTGGATCAACCGGCGTATCGCTGAAAAACAACAACAGGTGGCCCGTAAAATCCATGAAGAACAGAAAGAAAAGCTGTACGAAGCCAAACTGAACTTCTTTGCCAATATCACCCACGAACTTTGTACCCCGCTGACTTTAATCAACGGAGTAGGGGACTATATTCAAACCTATGCCGAAAATACTTCCGACAACAAACTGAAAAGGTATATCCGCATATTGAGGGATAACGTAGCGAGCCTGAATGAACTGATTCAGGAAATCCTGGATTTCCGTAAGATAGAAGAGGCCGGGCTGAATTATTTCAGTATCAGGCGCATCTCTGTTCCGGATATTATCCGCAGGCAATACGAGTCATTTACCCCTATAGCCGAGCAGAATGGGATAAAATTCGTGTTGTCTCTTCCGGATCAGCTTTACTGGAATACAGACCCTACCGGATTAAAGAAGATATTGGTCAATCTGATTTCCAACGCTTTTAAATACTCGGATGAAGCCGGAGAAATACGTATTTCGGCTACTACGGAAAATGAGTCCTTGATAATCCGTGTCTATAATTCGGGCAAAGGAATATCCGAAACAGACCTGAAGACTATTTTTGACCGTTACCGTATATTGGGCGACCTGGAGGGAAACAATTATACGCAAACAACGTCGAGGAACGGACTGGGATTGTTTATCTGTCATAGTATCGTACAATCTCTGCATGGCACGATAGAGGTGAAAAGTGAAGAAGGCCGGTTTGCCGAATTTATTGTCCGCTTGCCACACCTGGAAGCCGAGGAGGAGGAAGCCGAACCGGAAAATGAGGAACCGGAAACGGTGCCTGTCCTTTCGTCTCCCATCGATGAAACCGGATTGCCGGGAATTGTCTCTCCGGAGAATAAACCCTGTGTCCTGGTGGTGGACGATCATAAGGATATTGTCTGGTTGATTAAGGAATCTTTATCTGAGGCTTATACGATAGTGGAGGCTTACGGTGTGGAAGAGGCGATCCGTTTGATGGAAAAACAAACGCCGGCCCTGATTATTACGGATATTATGATGCCGGAGATCGACGGGATGGAATTGATCAGCCGTGTGAAATCGGATAAGTTTACCCGCCATATTCCGTTGATAGTCGTTTCTGCCAGAATATCGGAACACGACCAGGCGGAAGGGCTCGACCTGGGGGCAGATGCCTACCTGACCAAGCCGTTTTCTGCGGTGGTGCTCCGCTCCGTAGTCAACCGGCTGATGACGAGTAAAAAAGAACTGAAAGATTATTACTATTCACCGGAGAGCGCCTACGAACAATCCGGCGGACAGCTGATTCATCAGGAAGATAAAGAATTTATGGATGCCGTAACTGCCATTATCCGGGAAAATCTCGATAAGGAAACCCTGCGTCTGGAGCTGATAGCCGAAAAGATGGGCATGAATACCCGGTCGCTTTACCGCCGTTTCAAGAAGATATCTCCGCTCACTCCTTCCGATTTTATCAAGGATTACCGGTTTAATTATGCTGCGCAGTTATTGGTGACGACTAATCTGAGCGTACAGGAAATTATCTATAAAGTCGGCATTTCGAACAGGTCTTATTTCTACCGGGAATTTGCTGCCAAATATAATCAGACGCCTACCGAGTACCGCAATAAGCAAAAAGTAAAACTTCCGGGGAGATAAAAGCGATTCCGCCAGGAATATGTAAAACTTCCGGTGGAAAGTACTGATTTCAACCATTATCCCGTGAGTGTTCTGATTTGCCAAAAGAGTGTCATAATGTGCCGGGTGCATATTGTGACACTCTTTTGGTATTCCAGTAGTAATGCGGGAAAAGAACAATCCGGTAATATTGCATTCAGATTTGTGAAACCCGATAATGCTTTTTAATATGAATACAGAATGATTTGAGCAATGAATAGAAACACTTCGCTTGATTGGCATTTGAGGCGGGAGTGTATCAGGGAGTTGTTTTATACTTTGGATAGTGAATACTTTATTGTTTTAATTTTATGAAGTTGTGTTGCATTAATATATTTGTAATTGTAGTTGGTAGTTTTTTGCTTTCAGCATGTCGGGAAAATATTTCGGTGAATGTACCTGAATTGTCGGATGGGGACCCGACAACTTGTTATACAGGAACCCGGAAACTGAATCGGATTGTTTTTGATCCTCAATACAGTATTCCTATCCAAAGTTATAAAATCTATTCATCAGGCGAATCACCTGTACATGACCCGGCAAGCTGGGTACTGAAAGGCTCCTACGACGGAAAGAACTGGGTGGTGGTAGACGAACGGAATGACCAGCGCTTCTGTTCACGTTACCAGGAAATCCTTTGTCCGATAACCAATCCTTCCAATTATAAACAATATATGCTGGAAGCCGAAACGGCAGGCAGTGATACGCTGGTGATCGGCGATGTCTTGTTTTCCGAAAAGAACCTGGTTACGGACTGGGAAGATTTCAGATATCCCGCAGTAGACTTTGAAGTACTGGCTCCGGAAACAAAAGGTGCAGCGATCTATGCAGATCTTGTACAAGATCCGGATACCTACCTGAAATATCATGCCCGCAAAGTGGCGGAAATCCTTTTCTATACGGCAAAAGATACTATGAATGATGTTCAGACCATTCATTATACATTGAAGGATTATGATGGCGTTTCTGCCAAATCCGGGAATCCTCCGGCTATTTATATCGAATACAGTACCCGCCATATCGAGAAGTCGGCGAACGAATCGCTTTACAAGCTCGACTTTGAAACACGCGGTGTCTTATATCATGAGCTGGTCCATGCGTACCAGTTCGAACCGAAAGGGATTGGTTCATACTCGACGAATAAAGAATTTTGGGCCTGTATAGAAGGAATGGCGGATGCCGTGCGGGCAGAGTCCGGGTTTTTCGATATGAGTACCCGTAAGCCGGGTGGTAACTGGATGGATGGTTACCGTACGACCGGTTTCTTTATCCAGTGGTTGAAAACAAAAGACCCGGATGCCATACGTAAATTCCATTTGACCGTCCGCGATCTGGATGTGTGGAGTTTCGACAAGGCGATCAAGTGTATTTTCGGCGAAGAATCCGGTATTGAAAGCATGTGGAATGAATACCAGGCGTTTCTGACAAAAGAATAAATAAATACTACATACCTATGAAATCTGTAAGATGTTTAGCCTTATTTCTGTCTGCTGCGCTGGCAGGTGGAACGCTGTGGGCACAGGAGAAAGTATCCTTTGTCAATCCGATCATCGGAACAAACGGGATGGGGCATACGTTTCCGGGTGCTTGCGTGCCGTTCGGACTGGTGCAGCTAAGTCCGGATACCGACACGATCCCGCATAATGTCGATGGCAAGTATCAACCCCGTTCCTATGAATATTGTGCCGGATACCAGCATAAGGACAGCAGTATCGTCGGTTTCAGTCATACGCATTTCAGCGGAACCGGTCATTCCGACCTGGGGGACATACTGATCATGCCGGCCACCGGCTGCCTGAAACTGAATCCCGGAACAGCGACCGATCCGGACGGCGGTTACCGTTCCCGTTTCTCGCACGACACGGAGATATCCCGTCCCGGCTATTACGAAGTCATGTTGTCCGATTATGGCGTAAAAGCGCAACTGACGACCACCAAACGGGTGGGAGTTCATAAATATACTTTTTCCGGCGATGGCGGAAACCAGCGTATTATTCTTGATATGATTCATGGTATTTACAATTACGACGGGAAAGTCCTGTGGACGAATATCCGCGTAGAGAATGATACGTTGGTTACCGGTTATCGCATAACAAACGGATGGGCACGGACCAATTACACCTATTTTGCGATGTCTTTCTCCAAACCTGTCATTCATTATGGTTGCGAGGAAAAGGCGAAAGTGAATTACCGTGGTGGTTACGGCAAATTCAATATGAAAGAGAATTTCCCGGATATCGGCGGACGGAAGATCGTAGCCTATTTCGATTTCGATCCGGCAACCTCCAAAGAATTGGAAGTCAAGGTAGCCCTTTCCGGTGTGAGTACCGACGGTGCCCTGAAGAATCTTCGTGCGGAAGCATCCGGTTACAGCTTTGACCAATTGGCGGCAAAGGCTTCGGATACCTGGAACAAGGAACTTTCCTGTATAGAGGCAAAAGGTAACAACGACCAACTGTCTATGCTTTATACCTCTTTGTATCATACCATGATTAATCCGTGTGTCTATACCGATGTCGACGGGCAGTACCGTGGTTTGGACGGAAATATTCACAAGGCCGACGATTTTACAAACTATACGGTCTTCTCTGTCTGGGATACTTACCGTGCCTTGCATCCGTTATTCAATATCATTAACCGCCAGGTAAATACCGATATTGCCCGCTCCATGCTGAAACACTGCGAACAAAGCGTACATAAAGCGTTACCGGTATGGAGCCATATGGCAAATGAAAACTGGTGTATGATCGGTTATCATTCCGTATCCGTACTGGCGGATGCCGTGGCAAAAGGATTACCACTGGATAAGGAGGAAGTCCTGCAAGCGATGGTCAGCAGTTCTACCATTCCTTATTATGACGGAACGAAGGAATATATGGAAAAAGGATATGTTGCACTCGATCATAACGGAAGTGCCGGTTCCTTAACGCTGGAATATGCTTACGATGACTGGACGATTTATAATACCGCCCGTCTGGCAGGAAACGACCGGGTGGCAAACCAATATAAAAAACGGGCGGCCAACTATATCAATGTGTTCGACACAAGTATCGGTTACGCCCGTCCCCGTTATTCGGACGGACGCTGGAAAGAAAACTTCAGTCTGTTGAGTACGCATGGTGAAGGGTTTATCGAAGGAAATGCCCTGAACTATTCTTTCTATGTCCCTCAGGACGTAAACAATATGATTCAATTGATGGGAGGCGACAAGTCTTTCGTGTCCAAACTCGACTCGCTGTTCACGATGCATCTGCCGGACGAGTTCTTTGCCGAAACGGAAGATGTTACCAAAGAAGGACTTTTAGGCGGCTATGTGCATGGCAACGAACCGAGCCACCATATCCCGTTCCTGTATGTCTGGACTACCCAACCCTGGAAAACCCAATACTGGCAACGTGAAATCATGAACAAGATGTACCGAAATAATATCGACGGCCTGTGCGGTAACGACGATTGCGGCCAGATGTCGGCCTGGTATATCCTGTCGGCTATGGGATTCTATCCCGTTTGTCCGGGAACCGACCAATATGTGTTGGGTGCTCCCTACCTGCCTTATATGAAGGTATCGCTTGAAAACGGGAAGACTTTTGAAGTCAGGGCGGATAAGGTCAGCGACAAGAACCGCTATGTCAAATCTGTCCGTCTGAACGGCAAACCGTATACAAAAGCCTATATCACGCAACAAGATATTATGAATGGGGGAGAGCTGACTTTTGAAATGACCTCTTCACCGAATAAGAAGCGTGTATTTACCGGGGACGACAAACCCTATTCGTTATCTGCTAACTAATCATTATTCTATATTCCATGAAGAAGTTATTTATTCTGGCTATTGCCTTTTGCAGCAGTCTTTTCACGATGAAGGCTGCGGATAAGACCGAACTGGTGGATTACGTGAATCCCCTGGTCGGCTCCCAGTCGAAAATATCCTTGTCCACAGGAAATACCTATCCGGCGATTGCAATGCCGTGGGGTATGAATTTCTGGATGCCTCAAACCGGAAAGATGGGAGACGGCTGGGCCTATACCTATGATGCCGACAAGATACGGGGTTTCAAGCAGACACACCAGCCCAGTCCCTGGATAAACGATTACGGTCAGTTTGCCATCATGCCGATAACCGGTAAGGTGGTGTTCGATCAGGATAAGCGTGCCAGCTGGTTTTCCCATAAGGCGGAAGTGGCCAAACCGAATTATTACCGTGTTTACCTGGCCGATCATGATGTGGTAACGGAAATCACGCCGACAGAACGTGCCGCCATGTTCCGTTTTACTTTTCCCGAAACGGATAAGTCGTATGTGATTGTCGATGCTTTCGACCGTGGCTCTTATATCAAGATTATTCCCGAAGAAAATAAGATCATCGGTTATACCACCCGTAACAGCGGAGGTGTTCCCGAGAATTTCAAGAACTACTTTGTTGTCGTGTTCGATAAGCCTTTTACTTATAAGGCAACGGTCGGTGACAGCGAAATCCGCAAGGGTGAAACGGAAGCACAGGAAAACCATACCGGTGCCATCATCGGTTTCTCAACTCGTCGCGGGGAAGTTGTGCATGCCCGTGTCGCTTCTTCTTTTATCAGTCCCGAACAGGCTGAGTTGAATCTGAAAGAGTTGGGCGGACGGTCTTTTGATGAAATAGCGGATGCCGGTCGTAAGACGTGGAACGAAGTGTTGGGACGTATCCGGGTGAATGACGATAATGTAGACAAACTGCGTACTTTCTATTCCTGCCTGTATCGTTCCGTCCTTTTCCCGCGTAGCTTCTACGAAGTGGATGCCAATGGGAATATCGTGCACTATAGTCCGTACAACGGGGAAGTATTGCCGGGTTATATGTTTACCGATACCGGTTTCTGGGATACTTTCCGTTGCCTGTTCCCGTTCCTGAACCTGGTGTATCCGTCGATGAATGTGAAGATGCAGGAAGGTTTGGTGAATACGTATAAGGAAAGCGGATTCCTGCCGGAATGGGCGAGCCCCGGCCATCGTGGCTGTATGGTAGGGAATAATTCGGCTTCGGTTGTTGCCGATGCTTATCTGAAAGGTTTGCGCGGTTACGATATAGAAACCCTTTGGGAGGCTGTCGTACACGGAGCGAACAATGTTCATCCGAAGGTGAAATCGACCGGCCGTCTGGGTTACGACTATTATAATAAGTTGGGGTACGTGCCTTATGATCTGAAGATCAACGAAAGTGCCGCCCGTACATTAGAATATGCTTACGATGACTGGGCCATCTATAAACTGGGAAAAGCATTGGGTAAATCGGAATCGGAAATAGCAGTCTTTGCCAAACATGCCATGAATTATAAGAACCTGTTCGATAAGGAAACCAAGCTGATGCGTGGTCGTAATGAAGACGGTACATTCCAGTCTCCGTTCAACCCGCTGAAATGGGGGGATGCCTTTACGGAAGGAAATAGCTGGCATTATACCTGGTCTGTCTTCCATGACCCGCAGGGATTGATCGACCTGATGGGAGGAAAGTCCGGTTTCAACGCAATGATGGATTCCGTATTCAATGTGCCGCCTTTGTTCGATGACAGTTATTATGGTGGTGTCATCCATGAGATACGTGAGATGCAGATCATGAATATGGGTAATTATGCTCACGGTAACCAACCGATTCAGCATATGATCTATCTCTATAACTACTCCGGTGAACCCTGGAAAGCGCAGTATTGGGTACGCGAAGTGATGGACAAGCTGTACTTCGCCACTCCCGACGGCTATTGCGGTGACGAGGATAACGGACAGACTTCTGCCTGGTATGTGTTCTCTGCACTCGGCTTCTATCCGGTCTGCCCGGGAACTGACCAGTATATCCTAGGCTCTCCATTATTCAAAAGCGTGACGCTGAATCTGGAAAACGGCAAGAAGGTAGTGATCAATGCCAATAACAATGATGCAGCGAACCGTTACATCTCGACCATGAAGGTAAACGGCAAGAATTACACCCGCAACTACCTGACACATGAAGACCTGTTGCGTGGCATGACGATCAACTGCACCATGTCCGCCACCCCCAACAAAACCCGTGGCACAGAGGAAAAGGATGCACCTTATTCATTCTCTAAAGAGATAAAAAACTAGAAATATTTGAACTATCCCGTTCCCGTGCTCGACACGGGATCGCAAAAGCACAAACCGTATCCTATATGTATCTTTTGATACTGCCTGTTCTTCTGCGGCCCCGTGTCAAGCACGGGGACAAGATAGCTCATATCTGATAAAATATGAAACTACGAGTTTATACATTATTAGCCATGTCTTGTTTTGCCCTGACAGGCATGGCCCAAAACGAGAAACTGACCGACTACGTCAGACCCCTGGTCGGAACAGACGGATACGGGAATGTCTATCCCGGTGCACAAATCCCGTTCGGTGGTATCCAGATCAGTCCGGATACAGACTCCAAATACTACGATGCGGCAGCCGGTTATAAATACAACCATACTTCCATCCTCGGATTCAGTCTGACGCACCTGAGCGGAACAGGCATCCCCGACCTGGGTGATTTCCTGTTTATCCCCGGTACCGGCGAAATGAAACTCGATCCGGGAACCCGCGAAAATCCCGATGAAGGTTACCGTTCACGCTATACCCATGACCAGGAGTGGACTTCTCCCAATTACTATGCCGTCCTGTTGCAGGATTATGGTGTCAAAGCCGAAATGACGGCCGGACTGCGTAGTGGAATGTTCCGCTTCACCTATCCCAAATCGGATAAGTCTTTCATTATGATCGACCTGAATCATACCTTATGGCAATCCTGTGAATGGTCGAATCTCCGTATGGAGAACGATTCGACCTTGACCGGCTATAAGTTGGTGAAAGGGTGGGGACCGGAACGCCATGTCTATTTCACCACCGTCTTCTCCAAAAAGCTGAAAGATTTCCGCATCATGCAGGATAAGAAGCCGGTCATTTACAACACTTCCCGTTTCAGAAGCACGAACGAAGCCTGGGGAAAGAACCTGATGGCTTGCCTTTTCTTTGCTACGGAAGAGGGGGAAGAAGTGATTGTAAAAACTTCCGTATCGGCAGTCAGTACAGCCGGGGCACAACTGAATATGCAGGAACTGGACGGCATGACCTTCGACGGCCTGAAAGAAAAAGGTATCGACTTATGGGAACAGGAACTGGAAAAGTACCGCGTGACAGCCGACCGGAAGACAAAAGAGACCTTTTATACGTCTGCTTATCATGCCGCTTTGCATCCGTTCATCTTCCAGGATGCCGACGGTCGTTTCAGAGGCTTGGACAAGAATATCGAACAGGCCAAAGGCTTTACGAATTATACTACTTTCTCTTTGTGGGACACCTATCGCGCCCTGCATCCCTGGTTTAACCTGGTGCATCAGGACGTGAACGCCGATATCGCCAATTCCATGCTTGCCCATTACGATAAGAGCACGGAGCGAATGCTTCCGATCTGGTCGTTCTATGGCAACGAAACCTGGTGTATGATCGGTTACCATGCCGTATCCGTCCTGGCCGATATGATCGTTAAAGGTGTCAAAGGATTTGATTACGAACGGGCATACGCAGCCATGAAGACAACCGCAATGAATAAGCATTACGATTGTCTGCCGGATTACGATCGTAACGGTTACGTTCCCTTCGACAAAGAAGCCGAGTCGGTTTCCAAAACTTTGGAGTATGCCTACGACGATTATTGCATTGCCCGTGCTGCCCAGACTTTGGGAAAGACGGACGATTATACCTATTTCCTGAACCGTTCCCTCTCTTACCAGACCTTGATTGATCCGGAAACCAAATACATGCGTGGTCGAGACAGCCAGGGAAACTGGCGCACCCCGTTTGCCCCGATCGCTTACCAGGGACCGGGTTCGGTAAATGGCTGGGGAGATATCACCGAGGGCTTTACGATGCAGTATACCTGGACCGTTCCGCACGACGTACAGGGATATATCAACCTGGCGGGAAAGAAACTGTTCGAGAAACGGCTGGACGAACTCTTTACTGTCGAGTTGCCGGACGATATTCCGGGCGCCCACGATATCCAGGGACGTATCGGGGGGTACTGGCACGGCAACGAGCCTTGCCATCATGTCGCTTATCTGTATAATTACCTGGGCAAGCCGTGGAAATGCCAGAAATGGATACGTGAGATTGTAGATCGTTTTTACGGCAACGAACCCGGTTCGTTGAGTGGTAATGACGACTGCGGACAGATGTCGGCCTGGTACATGTTCAACTGTGCCGGTTTCTATCCTGTCGCTCCTTCCAGTAATATATATAATGTAGGTTCCCCTTGTGTCGAGGCGTTATCTATCACGATGAGCAACGGTAAAGAGATAAAGATGACGACCGAGAACTGGTCGAAGGAGAATGTCTACATTAAAGAAATGTATGTAAACGGCAAGAAATACAACAAATCTTACCTGACATACGATGACGTGAAATCCGGTATATCCCTGCATTTTGTGATGAGTGACAAGCCAGCCTTCAAACGTGCAGTGTCGGCAGATGCCTGTCCGGCTTCCCTGTCATTGCCCGGTAAGACAATGCTTTACCAAAAGCCTGCCGACAACTAAGCAGATGGTTTTTCAATATACACATATTATTTCAATTAACGATGAGAGAGTTTTTTCCCCTTTAGGTGAGGGACTGGGGCGTGTGATATGGGAATACCACACGCCTCTTTATTATGACCTTCCTTCCTATACGGGAAAGAGATGGTAATCAGGCTACTTTTCCTGTAGCCAATTCTCTTTCAAGATACTCATATACATAAGCCGTACTTTGGCTGTAGAGTCCCGTGTTAAGGTTGATAAGCCGTGCGTATGTATCTGAAGTATAGAGTGCGCGGAGTGCCTCATCCATATCCATCTGGTGTTCTTGTATCAGCAGCCAGACGATTTCCTTAGAAATCTCCTCTATCATAAATGTCTCTTTGGTCATAATGTATTTGTTTTTGTCAGATACTTAATAGCTCTCTCCGTGCCGAAGAAATACTGTATGGTCACACCTTTCATATATTTCAGTTCGTCCAGGAATTTATTCATATCTATCAGTCCGGAAGTAAAGCGGCGTATCTGATAACCCACCGCATCATTGGCTATGGGACCGATTACAATATCATAACAGTGCGATGACACACGTGTACGGTTACGGCGGTTCATCAATACAAACTCAGCCCATTCCTTGCTATATTCCTGAAACTCCAGTACTGATAAGCTGGAGTTCTGAAGGCAACTCTCATCAAATCTATATGTATTTAGTGTTGGGGTACCTACTCCTAACTGCTCGGTCTTTCTTTCGGCCAATTCCAGAGCCTGCGCTTTGTCCGCCGAAAGGTAAAAACCGCAACCGAAGTCTTTTCCCACCTTAGATATCCCAAGGTCTATTTCTGTTATATTAATATTAGAACCGTGATATAGTATCATACCAACGCCCCTCCTTTCCTGTGGCAATAGGCCGTAAGGTCTTCTACTACGTCTTCAAACGAAAGCGTATGTTCCACATTGTAGAAACGGTTTACAAAGTCAATGCCTTTAAACCTTTCCAGATAGCGATAAGCCTGCGATGTATTGAGCGAATGGGCTGCGGCAAACTCGCTTATTACGGCGATAATGTATTCTATCTTGTTTTTAAGCTCCGAATCTGTATTTTTCATCTTCCTTGCTGTTTTTAAGTTACATCAAGTACAAAGATATATCTTTTTTTCGGAAGTTTCCCAATGCTCACACGTAGTCTGGATACTCTTATTATTCTTCCTCTTCTTTGGGTGGCAGCGAATAAACCCTGTGCGTCCTGTATCCCATCTTGATCACTATGCCGTCTTTTACAAACAGTTTCATGTCTTCAGTTGCCCGGTAGCGGCTGCAATGGTTTATTCCTGCATAATCCGTCAGATTGATATACGGATTGTTTTGCAGGAATTTAAGCATCTTATTTTTCCTGTCCGTCAGTTCATTAGAGGTGACATTCTCTCTTTTTATTTTCAGTGGGCGGTCCTTGTTGACCAGTTCCCTCAATCGTTTGGCGCAGCGGAAGTTTACTCCGTCCGCCCTGGCAAAGAAGACGGTTTTGCCCTTCTCATCCGTTTTCTGTAACGTCTTGAGGGCAGGGGAGAAGTGCCCTAATCCCTCCAGTTCCACACAATAGCCGTTCGATAAGTTCCGTCCGATATAGGTGGTCAGCGCCTCTATCGCCCCTTTCACATCGGCCGAAGTTAGCGAACACGAATCCGAGAGGTATTCGCAAATATCTTCCATCCGCATCGTGCCTTTGGATATAAGGCGGGCACAAGACTGTTGCTCCTTGCCGCTGGTGTTTGGTGCCTTGTATACTCCGAATTTAATTCTTCCCATGGTAGTTTAATTTTAATACTGGTATAATTATTATTACCTCGGATGTATCTTTGACAAGGTGCGTCCGAATCTTACTTTTCTGCTTATGTAAGTTGTTGTCGACGTTGTCGGCAATATTGTTGACACTGTCGAAAACTTTGCCGACACTGTCATTTATTTTGCCGACTGCGTCGGCAACAACTTACCTGCCTTCCAAAGATAATACATCTCCGAGGTAAAAGCAAGTAATATAAGGGATAAATGAAACTATTCCGGTGATAATTTTATCTTTTGCACGTGAACATTACCGTTTCTTCCTGGAATCATGTACTTTTGTATTCTTGCAAAACGAGCATCATGATAACACTATCGAATTTTGAAAATTATGCGCTTCCTCAGATATGGGAGCGCGGTATATCTTATTATAGGCAGGGAGCAATGAGAAATCTGGAAGAAGATTCTCCCGAGGAATGGGTTGCAACTGTTCTGGGTACTGAGGATTATACAGTGGAAGTAACCCTTGAAGATGATAAGGTCATGGATTATATCTGTGATTGTCCTTATGAAGGAGATATGTGTAAGCATGTGGTTGCCACATTGTTAACGATCAGAGAAAGGAAAAAGACGGAAAAATATTTTATCCAGGCAGAAGAGACGGAGAGTAAGAACAGTGGCTTTTCTTCTGAGACAGTCAAAGCTGAAATCGACGAGATACTTGCTATCGCAGACAAGAAGCAATTAATGTCGTTTTTATCGGAATACGCTGTTCATCATGTTGATTTCAGGAATGCTTTGAAACAACAATTTATTCCTGATCGGAATACAGAGAGCCTTGATACGGATTATTGTCAGGAAGTGGAAAGGTGTTTTCTATCCTCACCGTCCGGCAGTGGATATGGGAGAACCGGAAGATTTGTTGGAGCGTTTTAGTTCACATGTTCAGGTTTATGCCGAAAAGAATACAGACCGATCGCATTATGAATACGTGGCAAAAGCACTGAAAGAAATGCTGAAGCTGAAAGGAGGAGAGCTGGAAGTCCGCCTCCTTGTGGATGTTTTCCGTCAGGCGTATAAACGGAGAACAGCTATGATGGGGATATTGAAAGATTTCTAGGCGGTTTTTCAATAAATCTCAATATCTTTGCATGAGACATTTATCAAGTGGTCTTAAATAGCTAGAGCAGGCAATAATAAGGACTGACTTATATAATCCGACCAATTTATAATTGAAGAAAATAATGAAGAAAATGATTTTGGGAGCACTGGCTTTCCTGTCGATACAAATGACGTCTGCACAGACGTTGGAAAAGATGCAATGGTTCAATGAACCGGCAAAGT
Organism: Parabacteroides sp. ASF519; assembly: GCF_000364265.2. Classification (NCBI taxonomy): domain Bacteria; kingdom Pseudomonadati; phylum Bacteroidota; class Bacteroidia; order Bacteroidales; family Tannerellaceae; genus Parabacteroides; species Parabacteroides sp. ASF519. The sequence goes on from NZ_AQFV02000006.1 coordinate 2,887,677, forward strand.
GGGAGATAAATGATAAGGCATTATCCATGTTTGTCACTCCGCAAAGCGATTACTGGCGTATCTCCCATTATGGGTTTACGGTCGATGACGCTCCTTTTTATTATGCCACTTATGGCGGCGAGTTTGAAGTAAAAGTGAAGGTGACAGGCGAGTATAAAGCACGTTTCGACCAGGCCGGACTGATGCTCCGTATCGACCATGAGAATTATATCAAGGCGGGTATCGAATTTGTAGACGGTAAATTCAATCTGAGCACTGTCGTTACCCATAAAACGAGCGACTGGAGTGTGATCTCGTTGGATAAGCCTGTCCCGTATATCTGGATCAAAGCAGTCAGACGCCTGGATGCGGTAGAAATATTCTATTCGTTCGACGATAAAACATACACGATGATGCGTAACGCCTGGTTGCAGGATAATATTCCGGTGAAGGTCGGTTTTATGGCTGCCAGCCCCGACGGGAACGGCTTCAATGCGAAGTTTGAACACTTTGAAGTAAAGCACCTGCCCGATATGCGCAGACTCGAGTGGCTGAAGAAAAATGCGGAATAAAGATCTAATCGGTTATTCTTATCTTTCATGATTGGAGAAATATTTCTATATTTGCACCGCTTTAGATAAGAATCAGATAATATCTATATAAATCAGATTAAGAAATGACAAAGAGCGCATTACAAATTGCAAGAGCAGCTTACCAACCTAAGGTACCCGCTGCATTGAAAGGTGCTGTAAAAGCCGTAGATGGTGAATACACAGAATCAGTAGCCGATCAGGAAGACATCAAAAAATTATTCCCTAACACGTACGGAATGCCGATCGTTACTTTTGAAAAGAGCAACGAAAAGAAAGAAATGCCTGCTATCAATGTAGGTGTAATCCTTTCCGGTGGTCAGGCTCCTGGTGGTCATAATGTGATTGCCGGTATCTTTGACGGTGTGAAGGCTACAAACAAGGATTCCCGCCTGTATGGCTTTATCCTGGGTCCCGGTGGTCTGATCGATCACAAATATATGGAACTGACTGCTGATATTATCGACGAATATCGTAATACAGGCGGTTTCGATATGATCGGTTCAGGTCGTACTAAACTGGAAACAAAAGAACAGTTCGACAAGGGTCTGGAAATCCTGAAAGAACTGGACATCAAGGCACTTGTTATTATCGGTGGTGACGACTCTAATACAAATGCTTGCGTACTGGCTGAATATTACAAAGCTATCAACGCTGGTGTACAGGTTATCGGTTGTCCGAAGACTATCGACGGTGACCTGAAGAACGAACAGATTGAAACATCTTTCGGTTTCGATACGGCTTGTAAAGTTTACTCGGAAGTTATCGGTAACATTCAACGTGACTGTAACTCAGCTCAGAAATACTGGCACTTCATCAAACTGATGGGCCGTTCAGCATCTCACATCGCACTGGAATGTGCTTTGCAGACTCAGCCGAACATCGCTATCGTTTCAGAAGAAGTGGAAGCTAAAAATATGTCTTTGGACGATATCGTGACTTATGTTGCTGAAATCGTTGCAAAACGTGCAGAAAACGGTCAAAACTTCGGTACCGTACTGATCCCTGAAGGTCTGATCGAATTCGTTCCGGCTATGAAACGTCTGATCGCCGAACTGAACGACTTCCTGGCTAAACACGATGCTGAATTCAAGATGATCAAGAAGAGCGAACAGCGTGCTTATATCATCAGCAAGCTGACTAAAGAAAACTCTGACCTGTATGCTTCTCTTCCGGAAGGCGTTGCCCGTCAGTTGTCTTTGGACCGCGACCCGCACGGAAACGTTCAGGTTTCTCTGATCGAAACAGAAAAATTGCTGTCTGAAATGGTTGGCAAGAAATTGGACGAATGGAAGAAAGCCGGTAAATACAACGGTAAATTCTCTGCATTGCACCACTTCTTCGGTTATGAAGGACGTTGCGCTGCTCCGTCTAACTACGATGCAGACTATTGCTATTCATTAGGTTACACTGCTTCTTGCCTGATCGCAGCAGGTAAGACCGGTTATATGTCATCTGTACGTAATACGACTGCTCCTGCTGAAAAGTGGATTGCCGGTGGTATTCCTGTAACAATGATGATGAACATGGAAAAACGTCATGGCGAAATGAAGCCGGTTATCCAGAAAGCGTTGGTTAAACTGGATGGTGCTCCTTTCAAGAAATTCGCTGCTAACCGCGACGAATGGGCATTGACTACCAGCTACGTTTATCCGGGTCCGATCCAGTACTTCGGTCCGACAGAAGTTTGCGACGAACCGACTAAGACATTGCAGTTGGAACAGGCAAAATAAGATAGAGAGATCATATCTTTATATAATAGAGGTAAGGCTTAGGCTTTACCTCTATTTTTTTACGGTAGTGTCTTATATGCTGACATCTATTGTATACTTGCTCAGTGGGGCTTCGCCTGCCTGTTTCAGTATCCTGTTTGCTTTCTTGAGGCAGATGTCGTTGAAGTCTTTTTCCATGCAGACGAAATTGTGACGTACATACATAGAGTCTACTTTGATAGTTTTTTGATTGAGAATATCGAAGTTGATAATCTGTTTTTTTAATTCCTTTTTATTGATATTTCCGGATACATATTTCAGAAATGCAGACAAAGCAATTTCTAAACTCAGGATTACTTCATGGGGCAATTTGCGATAATAAAACAAAAACTGGTAAAACGCTATAACCATGGAGCGCGTATTCTCGTCGTAGTTTGCCAGTAAAGACTGATATTCCTGATAATCGTCAAGCAATTCGTCGGCCAGCTGGTTTTTATCGTGCAGAAATTTTTCAGGAGCAATATCTATACCTGTTATTTCTCCGAACCGGTCAGAGATGAACTCTGCGTCTTTATACGTGATGTTGCATTTCGTATAATTCTTTTTAGTCTGGATAGAGTCGAAAAGCGAGTACCCGGTCAGTAGCGTATATATTAATATTGCTCTGCGGCATATCGAATGGTCCATCATTGATTGAGAAAGCCGATCTATCGGATCTTGTGTAGTTTTCATATATAATTGTTTTTATTAATATTAATACAGTGGCAATATACAAAATATTGGGTTGACTTATGATAGGATCGTTATCAACTTATTCATATTATATCGCTTGGTCGCCCCGGTGATCAGGAACCAATCGACAATATACCATATCCCGAGGCCGCCGCCGGTCAGAAGTTTGCCAAAGCCTTTGCCTATGTTCCCGATCAGGAAACGGTCCAAACCGGTCACACCGAGGAAAATGGAGAGAAGTAGTATTTTTCCCGGACTTCTGAAATGGGTGTCTTCTAAAAGAGTCTCTTTCTCCGGGGGGAGATTGAGCAGCTTATGGATGGGAATTTCGTAATCCGGAAATTTACTCTCATTAGCCAGAAGGAATTTATCGACTTTATCAGCTTCCATATTTTTAGTCAGTAGATTTATAATGTGTAAATATAAGTATTTTCTGGTTCTTTTACAATCTTTTGTGGGTATTCCATATCCAGTTCAGTATTGTTAATAGAATAATGAATGCAAGAATATACTTATTTGCCAGCTTGCGCTCCGCTTTTTTCAGCCAATCCCGGAACGTATGCCTTTTTTGTACGAAGTCAAAAACGATACCTGTAATAAAGAAGACAGCCAGCAAAACAAAGAGTAACCCATAAGGATTGATGAGGATTGAATCGCCTATATCTCCGTTCAGTAGGGCATGAATTGCACGACGCATTCCGCAGGCCGGACACGGATATCCTGTCATTGTGTGGAAAATGCAAGGAAATGATAATAATGCATATCCCGCTATAATGGCTACAGCAAGATATGCATATTTATTTCTCTTTCCCACAAGTAGCAGGGATTAGAACATTAAAATATTCTGCAACTGTTCCAGGTTCTTCTTTTTCGTCGCATCCATGATCAGAAACCAGTCGATAATCATCCAGATCCCGCAACCGCCTAAAGTGACCAGCTTGCCGACACCCAAGGCTACATCGCCGATCAGAAAACGGTCGATACCCAATGAGCCGAGGAAAACGGAAATAATAAGTATGATAGTCGGGTCTTTGAAATCGCAGGTTTGTAAATAAATCAGCTTGGATTCGTCCATCTCCAACAGACGATCCCTGATGATAGGTATATGACTGGCAGGTAGTTTGCTACTGTTTGTCATGAGGAACATATCCACTTTTTGTGCGTCCATAATTTTTATAGATTAAGTTACTAACGACAAATATAGTGTTTTTTCGTATCTTTGAACCTGATAATATTAATTTAAACAACACAATACTATGTTCTCAGGAATTGTAGAAGAAGCTGCTCAGGTAGTTGCGTTGAATGCAGATCAGGGAAACCTGCATATCACGATGAAGTGTTCATTTGTAAATGAGCTGAAAATCGATCAGAGTGTGGCACATAACGGCGTTTGTCTGACAGTGGTGAACCTGACCGACGAAACTTATACGGTGACGGCTATCCAGGAAACACTGGACCGTTCCAATCTGGGACTGCTGAAAGTCGGTGATCTGGTAAATCTTGAACGAAGCATGATGATGAACGGTCGTCTGGACGGACATATCGTTCAGGGACATGTGGATCAGACGGCTGTTTGTACGAATGTACGTGAAGCGGACGGAAGCTGGTATTATACATTTGAATATACTTTCGACAAGGCGATGGCGCAACAGGGATATATGACCGTGGAAAAGGGATCTGTTTGTGTAAATGGCGTCAGCCTGACTGTCTGCAACTCGCAGCAGAATAGTTTCGAGGTGGCTATCATCCCTTACACACACGATAATACAAACTTCTGCCGGATCGAAAAAGGAACTGTAGTAAATCTGGAGTTTGATATCGTCGGTAAATACATCAGTAAAATGATGCAGTTCAAATGAAAGATTCCTCTTTTAGTAAAGAAATAACGGCAGAGCGACCGGGTGTTTATCCCGAAGCGTTCTGCCGTTTATTTTACAACGCATCTTTTCTTCCAGATATCTGTCTTATAATATATGTACGTAATAACCAATCCTATGCCGATACTGATCCCGATAGCCCACCATATTCCCTGACGGCCGTACCAGGCACTTAGCTGGTAAGCCAGCGGAATGCGGATCAGCCACAGGCAAAGCAGGCTGGTCACCATTGTGAAAATCGTATCTCCGGCTCCCCGAAGTGCACCATTATAGATATTCAAAGCTCCGTGCACAATAAAGAATCCTCCGATGATCAGTAAATATTCTTTTCCGATCGCAATTACTGCCTGGTCGTTGGTGAAGGCGCGCATCATTTCTTCCCCGAAGAAGTAAATAGCTGTGAAGGTGACCACGCTGAATATGACATTGACCAGCATGGTGAACCGTAGTCCTTTGCGTACGCGGTCGAAGCGGCCGGCTCCGATGTTTTGTCCGCAGAATGCAGCCAGTGCGCCGGATAGTGTCAGGACAGCTTGTGTAATGATCGTGTCAATTTTCCCGGCGGCACCGTAAGCGGTCAGGGTATCGGTGCCGAAGCCGTTCACTATTCCGAGAAGAGCAATCAGTCCCAAAGCGATCGCGCACTGTTGTACGCTGGTGGGGAGTCCTATTTTCAATCCTTCTTTGAATAGCTTCATGTCGAACAGTAAATCTTGTTTTTTGATGGATAGGAGCGGGTGGGTGTTATTGACATAACCTAAAGCCACACACATTCCGATTCCCTGTGCTATGACGGTTGCGCGTGCCGCTCCTTCGATTCCCCAGCCGAAGCCAACGATAAATAGTAAATCGAGGACGATATTCAATACGGTGGTGATGAAAATAAAGATCATAGGTCGTACGGATTCCCCCACGCCTCTTAATATGGAAATAATACTATTGAATGTGACGAACAGGAATGTTCCTCCTATATAAATCCTGAAATAAGCGACGGCATCGGGTATGACTTCCTCCGGCGTGTTGGTCAGGCGGAAGATAGGTTCGGCGAATATGATCCCGGCAATTGAAAGAGCAATGCCTGCTACCAGCATAAAAATGAAAAAGGAGGAGAAAGCACGTTGCACTTTGTCATATTGTTTGGCTCCGAAGAATTGCGAAACGACTACGGAGGTTCCGCTTCCGACACCGATAACGAGTGATATAATAAAGTAATATATAAAGAATGAGGCGGAAACGGCAGCTAATGCTTCTTTCCCTAAAAATTGTCCGACGATAATACTGTCGGTAATATTATAGAGTTGCTGCAATAAGTTTCCGATAAGTAATGGTAAAGCAAAGCGTACGATCACTTTCCAAACCGGGCCGTGCGTCAGGTCTGAGGTGTTCATAAATCTTTGAGTAAGATATTATCGTTTGCTTTAATCATATCTTCCCGGGTTTTCAGCAAGGCATGCCATTCTTTGGTAAAAAGTTTGGAAGTGTCTATCTTGAAATTTTCAGAACCATATTCATCCATCTTGGCAAACAGATAGCCTACCGTTATTTGGTTTATGTCGATGGCCGGCTGATAATAGGCGACACGTTCATCATCTCCATAATTTACCTCTATAATGATTCCCAGCTCGGTAAGCAGATAAAGTATGTCTGTCGTGAGGCGGATGGGGATACGGTAGGCATCCGACAGTTCGTCTGCCGTATAGGGTTTCTCTCCTTTGACAAACCTTTTTATGATAAGGGAAGATATAAGCAGCGTAAGAAAATCCTTGTATCTGCGGCTGATGTTCTTGCTGTCACGTTCAAAACTGAACTTTTTTACGTTTTGTGAAGCATAAGATAATTCAGCCCCGAAAAGGCAGATCAGCCAGGATAATTGTAACCATAGTAATAATAAAGGTAAGGCGGCAAAACTACCATAGATAGCATTGTATTTACTAACCCAGATCTGTCCGCTGATATAAATAAATTGGAAGAACTGAAAGGCGCAACCGGCAATTATACCTGCCATCAGGCCGTTGATGAACCTGACTTTTGTGTTAGGTAATGATACATAAAGACCTGTAAAAGCCATTATGGTAATAATATAAGGTACGACATTCAGGGCAAGTTCGACCAGTGGCGTGAAAAAAAGGTAATTGCTCAGAAATGAATTTTGCAGGGTGGAGGCAAAGATAGAAAGCCCGCTGGAGGCAGTCATCAGTATCGGCAATATGAGGAACAGCGCCAGATAGTCTGATATTTTCCTGTACCATGGACGTGACTTTTTTATTTGCCATATATCGTTGAAGGTATCTTCGATGGAAGAGATCAGGTTGATGACCGTATAGAACAGCAGAACAAGACCGATCCCGATGATAACACCGCCTTGTGCCTGTGCCAGATAATTCTCTACGTACTGGAATGCTTTATTCAGTTCGTTCTCATGTCCGGGGAAATAATAGAGCAGTTCTTTCCGGACAGTAGCCTGAAAGCCGAAACCTTTGGCGATGCCGACCAATACTGCCAATAAAGGAACAATAGCCAGAAAGGTGCTGTAAGTAAGAGCGGATGCCTTTGTTTGCAGATTCTCGCTGTTGAAACCGCGTACGGCAAGTATGACTGTTTTGATCGTGTTGATATAAAGTTCTTTCAGGCCGCTTACTTCATTTTCTGTAATTCTCCAGATGTCGTAAGTTACAAAACGAATGGTTCTTGTCAGCAAGGCGTTGATCCGTTCTATCAGAGGCTTTTTATCAGCAGTCTTTTTATCCGTCTTCTTCTTCATGCTGTGATTTGTAGGGGCAAAAGGTGTTTGCCGGATGAATAAAAAAATGCAGCCTGCCTGTAAGCCGGGTCCTGTGCTTCAACCGAAGTTGGAGTGTCTGCCATTTATCTTGTCTTACCGTCACCGGCAAGCTTTAGCGGTCTACCCCCCGGCATCGGACGAGCAATCCTACATACGCCGGTATACATGACCTTACAACCCATAAGGCGTACGGCATCCCGTATTACTACGGGACCCGGTGAGCTCTTACCTCACCTTTTCACCCTTACCGGACGAGTCCGGCGGTTATTTTCTGTTACACTACTTTGCCCTTGCGGACAACTTCCCGTTAAGAAGTATGGTGCTCTGTGTTGCCCGGACTTTCCTCACATCCGAAGATGAGCGACAGACCGGCAGGCTGCAATGCGACAAAGATAACTATTTTAGTTGACAGTTAGCGGTTGACAGTTGACAATTTTGAGGAAAGACAGGAACGGGCTGTCTTTCGGGTTGCTTTTGAGTTACTTACTAAGTAGACGTTGGCTTACTTAGTAAGTAGCAGGGTAGGCTACTTATCGAGTAAGCGAAGAGTTACTTAATAAGTAGGTTTAGAACTACTTAATAAGCAAAGGATGTCCCTTTTTTACCTGCCAATTGTCACCTGTCATCTGTCAACAGGTATGAACATTCTGCCGTTTCTGCTGTTATATTACTGAAAGCATGACCATTTGACAGGCGGATGATTGTTAAAAAGGTACTTTGCAATACACAGTACTGTTAAGTGCCGTTAACCCCGTATAATTCGTCGTTAAAAGTGATAAAAAATCATAGGTAAATGGAATAATCGCACGTTTTTTGAACTTTCTTTGTCGAAAGAAAAGTGTTAAATTTAAATGTTTGATAAAATAGAAAAAGTATGAAAACAATGTGGAAAAATGTGCTGGGAGTTGTTCTTGTTGCTGCGATCAGTACGGGGGCAGCCGTTGGAACAAGTGCTTATTTAATGAATAAGAATCAACCGGTTTATGTCACCGATTTTACGAACACATTCAATCAGCCTGTTCGATATGCCGGATTGAATGCAGTGGCAGCGGAAAATACCGATTTTACCCAGGCGGCAGAAAGCACCGTGCATGGGGTTGTGCACATCAAAGCTACAACCAATGCCAAGCAGTATGCCGATGATGGCAGAGGACAGCAATATGTCGATCCTTTTGAGTACTTCTTCGGATTTGGAGGAAGAGGCGGAGGAGGTTTTCAGCGTCCGCAACCGCAGCCTCGTGTCGGATCTGGTTCAGGTGTTATTATTTCCACAGATGGATATATTATCACAAATAACCATGTGATTGACGGGGCGGATGAATTGGAAGTGACATTGAATGATAACCGTAAGTTTTCGGCTAAACTGATTGGAACGGATCCTACGACAGATATTGCATTGATAAAAGTAGATGCAAAAGATCTTCCGACTATTCCGTTCGGTGATTCTGAAAAATTGAAGGTAGGAGAGTGGGTGCTGGCTGTTGGTAACCCGTTCAACCTGACATCGACAGTTACTGCCGGTATTGTTAGTGCCAAAGGCCGTGGAATCTCTATGGGAGGTGACAGAAGTAAAATCGAATCATTTATCCAGACGGATGCTGCCGTAAACCCAGGTAATAGTGGGGGTGCTTTGGTGAATACAAAAGGTGAACTGATTGGTATCAACACGGCTATTTATTCTGAAACAGGAAACTTTGCCGGATATTCATTTGCTGTTCCTATCAGCATTGCCGGTAAGGTGGCAAGCGACTTGAAACAGTATGGTACTGTACAGCGTGCAATCCTTGGTGTTTTGATGATGAGTGTAGGTGATATTGCTGATCAGTTGAGTTATCCGAACCTGGATAGTAAGTTGAAAGAAGAGTTGACTGAACTGAAGTCGAAGATAAAAGTCTCTGAAGGTGCTTGCGTGTCGGATTTCGCAGAAAGAAGTTCAGCTAAAGAAGCCGGTATCGAAAAAGGTGATGTGATTATTGCTGTAAATGGTGCGAAAGTAAAGAATGCTAATGCTTTGCAGGAACAAATCAGCAAATATCGTCCCGGAGATAAAGTGGAAATTACTGTAGATCGTAATGGAAGCAATAAGAAATTTACTGTGGAACTTCGTAATGCACAAGGAAGCACATCTGTTGTGAAGAGCGCAGGTGACAGCAGTGCAGATGTTCTTGGAGCCGCTTTTAAAGCGTTGACGGATAAACAAAAACGTGAACTTGGTGTAAGCTATGGTATTGAAGTAACAGGATTGTTGAAAGGTAAGTTAAGAGATGCCGGAATCCAGAAAGGCTTCGTTATCATGATTGTCAATGACCAGAAGATCTCTACACCCGAACAACTCGAAAAGTTGGTAGACAAGGTCTTGAAAGGAAATGCAGACGATCGTTACATCGTTGTAAAAGGTTTTTATCCGAACGGACGTACAAAAGTATATGCTATTGATCTAGCCGAATAATAAAATAAAGTTATATTCGTCTTATTTGGCGGGAAGATTGTTAAAGGTTTATAATTGGTCGGGTGTAGGGTGCACTCGACCAATTTTGTCAATAAAAATAATATTATCTTTGCACCCTGATATTTCTCAATTAAAAACATTGGATGAGACAGTTAAAGATCACAAAGTCCATTACCAATCGCGAAAGTGCTTCGCTTGATAAGTATCTTCAGGAAATAGGCCGTGAAGATCTTATTACAGTGGAAGAGGAAGTAGAATTGGCACAGGCAATTAAAAGAGGCGACCGGAGAGCATTGGAGAAATTAACCAGAGCTAACCTGCGTTTCGTCGTTTCTGTAGCTAAGCAATATCAAAACCAGGGATTAAGTTTACCTGACCTTATTAACGAAGGTAACCTGGGATTGATTAAAGCGGCTGAGAAATTTGATGAAACCAGAGGGTTTAAGTTCATTTCTTATGCTGTATGGTGGATTCGTCAGTCTATTTTGCAGGCTTTGGCAGAGCAGTCTAGAATTGTTCGTCTTCCGTTGAATCAGGTTGGTTCGCTGAACAAGATCAGCAAAGCCTTCTCTAAATTCGAACAGGAAAATGAACGTAGACCTTCTCCCGAAGAACTGGCAGATGAACTGGATATTCCTGTAGATAAGATTTCAGATACTCTAAAGGTGTCCGGAAGACATATCTCTGTGGATGCACCGTTCGTGGAAGGCGAAGATAACAGTCTTTTGGATGTGCTTGTGAACGACGACGCTCCTATCGCTGACCGATCGTTGATGAACGAGTCATTGGCAAAAGAAATTGATCGAGCACTTGCTACACTAACCGAAAGAGAATGTGAGATAATCAAAATGTTTTTCGGTATAGGCTGTCAGGAAATGACATTGGAAGAGATTGGCGACAAATTTGGCCTCACTAGAGAGCGCGTCCGCCAGATCAAGGAAAAAGCAATCAGAAGATTAAGACAAGGAACACGTAGCAAGCTCCTCAAATCGTATTTAGGTTGACCTCGGGTAAAACCAAAGAGGTAAACAAAGCTCCATATCCAGAAGGATACGGGGCTTTTGTCTTTTTTATACCGACCTGGCTGTTAGGAATTGTATTTTTCGCGTACATTATATAAGTAATAATAATAGCTGCGAAACCGTGACGAGGATTGTTGTAATTTTTTTTTCTTTTGTAATTGTCAGTCGTTCAGAATTATAGTCTGTCAGTAACGATTTAGTTGAAAAAATAATCTCATAAAAGTTTGGAGCGTATGTTGTAAAGCACTACTTTTGCATCCGCATTCGAGAGAGAACGGCACTGCAAAACATGATGAAAAAAACTTTTAGAAAAAACTTCCTAAAACATTTGGAAGTATGAAATAAAAGTTCTTATCTTTGCATCCACGTTCGCTAAAATAAAGCGAGTGTAACAACAAGAGTTCTTTGAAAGATTTACATATCAACAAGTAGTACAAGTATTAGAAATTAATACCGTCAAAAACTTGAAAATAAATACGAATTCTGAGCATAGAGATAAAAAACAATTTAAACAACGAAGAGTTTGATCCTGGCTCAGGATGAACGCTAGCGACAGGCTTAACACATGCAAGTCGAGGGGCAGCACGATGTAGCAATACATTGGTGGCGACCGGCGCACGGGTGAGTAACGCGTATGCAACCTACCTATCAGAGGGGAATAACCCGGCGAAAGTCGGACTAATACCGCATAAAACAGGGGTTCCACATGGAAATATTTGTTAAAGAATTATCGCTGATAGATGGGCATGCGTTCCATTAGATAGTTGGTGAGGTAACGGCTCACCAAGTCCACGATGGATAGGGGTTCTGAGAGGAAGGTCCCCCACACTGGTACTGAGACACGGACCAGACTCCTACGGGAGGCAGCAGTGAGGAATATTGGTCAATGGGCGAGAGCCTGAACCAGCCAAGTCGCGTGAAGGATGAAGGATCTATGGTTTGTAAACTTCTTTTATATGGGAATAAAGTGAGGAACGTGTTCCTTTTTGTATGTACCATATGAATAAGCATCGGCTAACTCCGTGCCAGCAGCCGCGGTAATACGGAGGATGCGAGCGTTATCCGGATTTATTGGGTTTAAAGGGTGCGTAGGTGGTTAATTAAGTCAGCGGTGAAAGTTTGTGGCTCAACCATAAAATTGCCGTTGAAACTGGTTGACTTGAGTATATTTGAGGTAGGCGGAATGCGTGGTGTAGCGGTGAAATGCATAGATATCACGCAGAACTCCGATTGCGAAGGCAGCTTACTAAACTATAACTGACACTGAAGCACGAAAGCGTGGGGATCAAACAGGATTAGATACCCTGGTAGTCCACGCAGTAAACGATGATTACTAGCTGTTTGCGATACACAGTAAGCGGCACAGCGAAAGCGTTAAGTAATCCACCTGGGGAGTACGCCGGCAACGGTGAAACTCAAAGGAATTGACGGGGCCCGCACAAGCGGAGGAACATGTGGTTTAATTCGATGATACGCGAGGAACCTTACCCGGGTTTGAACGCATATTGACAGCTCTGGAAACAGAGTCTCTAGTAATAGCAATTTGCGAGGTGCTGCATGGTTGTCGTCAGCTCGTGCCGTGAGGTGTCGGCTTAAGTGCCATAACGAGCGCAACCCTTATCACTAGTTACTAACAGGTCATGCTGAGGACTCTAGTGAGACTGCCAGCGTAAGCTGTGAGGAAGGTGGGGATGACGTCAAATCAGCACGGCCCTTACATCCGGGCGACACACGTGTTACAATGGTGGGGACAAAGGGCAGCTACCGTGTGAGCGGATGCTAATCTCCAAACCCCATCTCAGTTCGGATCGAAGTCTGCAACCCGACTTCGTGAAGCTGGATTCGCTAGTAATCGCGCATCAGCCATGGCGCGGTGAATACGTTCCCGGGCCTTGTACACACCGCCCGTCAAGCCATGGGAGTTGGGGGTACCTAAAGTCCGTAACCGCAAGGATCGGCCTAGGGTAAAACCGATGACTGGGGCTAAGTCGTAACAAGGTAGCCGTACCGGAAGGTGCGGCTGGAACACCTCCTTTCTGGAGCGCAGAGTTCGTTATCAAGTTGACTCAGAGGTATTAGTTAACTTGTACTACGGTTGAATATGTATAAAATATAGATCTACCGGCAATAAAGTGTCGGCAAGAGAGAAAAATGATGCTGAGGGAAACCAAGGCAAAGTTGACAGTCCTATAGCTCAGTTGGTTAGAGCGCTACACTGATAATGTAGAGGTCGGCAGTTCAACTCTGCCTGGGACTACAGAATCTCTGAGAGAGAATTTTGGGGGATTAGCTCAGCTGGCTAGAGCATCTGCCTTGCACGCAGAGGGTCAACGGTTCGAATCCGTTATTCTCCACAAAAAGTTACCGAGACATCAGAAACGTAAAGTAACGACAAGATCTTTGACATGATGGACAACGTAAAATAAAGTAACAAGAGCAAGCTGAAGATATATCAATCCGATTTACCCCTGTGGTAACCGGAAATAAGAAAGTAAGCAAGGGCAGACGGTGGATGCCTTGGCTCTCGGAGGCGACGAAGGACGTGATAAGCTGCGATAAGCTGGGGGGAGATGCAAATAATCTTTGATCCTCAGATTTCCGAATGGGGCAACCCGGCAGGTTGAAGGCCTGTCATCCCGTAAGGGAGGCGAACGTGGGGAACTGAAACATCTAAGTACCCATAGGAGGAGAAAATAAGAATGATTCCGCAAGTAGTGGCGAGCGAACGCGGAAGAGCCCAAACCGGTATTGTTTAGGCAATACCGGGGTTGTAGGACCACGCTGTGGCAAGAACTTAGGAAAGTGGAACACTTTGGAAAAAGTGATCGTAGAGGGTGAAAATCCCGTACACGACTTTCTAACGAAGCCTAGTGGTATCCTGAGTAGCGCGGAGCACGAGAAATTCTGTGTGAATTAGCGGGGCCCATCCCGTAAGGCTAAATACTCCCGAGAGACCGATAGCGAACCAGTACCGTGAGGGAAAGGTGAAAAGAACCTCGAACAGAGGAGTGAAATAGACCCTGAACCCGTCTGCCTACAAGCGGTCGGAGCAACGTAAGTTGTGACGGCGTGCCTTTTGCATAATGAACCTACGAGTTACTTTCTCCGGCAAGGTTAAGTATTTCAGATACGGAGCCGAAGCGAAAGCGAGTCTGAACAGGGCGACATAGTCGGAGGGAGTAGACGCGAAACCAAGTGATCTACCCATGGTCAGGTTGAAGGTTAGGTAACACTAACTGGAGGACCGAACCGGTAAGCGTTGAAAAGCTTTCGGATGAACTGTGGGTAGGGGTGAAAGGCTAATCAAACTTGGAGATAGCTCGTACTCCCCGAAATGCATTTAGGTGCAGCCTTTATTTAGTATAGCATGAGGTAGAGCGACTGATTGGATGCGAGGGCTTCACCGCCTATCAAGTCCAGATAAACTCCGAATGCGTGCTATATATTGATAAGGAGTGAGGGCGCGGGTGCTAAGGTCCGCGTCCGAGAGGAGAAGAATCCAGACCATCAGCTAAGGTCCCCAAATAACAGTTAAGTTGAACTAACGAAGTCAGACTGCAGAGACAGCTAGGATGTTGGCTTGGAAGCAGCCATTCATTTAAAGAGTGCGTAACAGCTCACTAGTCGAGGAGTTTGGCGTGGATAATACTCGGGCATAAACTGTTTACCGAAGCTATGGATCCAGAGTAATGGATGGTAGGGGAGCATTCCAGTGGCGTTGAAGGTGAGGGATAACCCTTGCTGGAGTAGCTGGAAAAGCAAATGTAGGTATAAGTAACGATAAAGGAAGTGAGAAACTTCCTCGCCGAAAGACTAAGGTTTCCTGATCAACGTTAATCGGATCAGGGTAAGTCGGGACCTAAGGATAAGCCGAACGGCGATTCCGATGGAAGAATGGTTTAATATTCCCATACTACTTTATAGAGCGATGTGGAGACGGAGAAGTGACAGTCCTGCCAACTGACGGAATAGTTGGTTAAAGGGTGTAGACGTTGATCGCGGTAGGCAAATCCGCCGTGAGAGTCGAACCTGAGAGTATGCCGAGTACTTGTACAAGGCAATATGGATGTAAACAGGCTCCCTAGAAAATCCGCTAAGCATATCTATAGAGTACCCGTACCGTAAACGGACACACGTAGTTGGGTTGAGAATACTGAGGCGCTCGAGTGATTCACGGTTAAGGAACTAGGCAAATTGACCCTGTAACTTCGGGATAAAGGGTCCCTGTCAGCGATGGCGGGGCGCAGAGAATAGGTCCAGGCAACTGTTTAACAAAAACACATGGCTGTGCGAAATAGAAATATGAAGTATACAGCCTGACACCTGCCCGGTGCTGGAAGGTTAAGAGGAGAGCTCATCGCAAGAGAAGGTTTGAATTGAAGCCCCAGTAAACGGCGGCCGTAACTATAACGGTCCTAAGGTAGCGAAATTCCTTGTCGGGTAAGTTCCGACCTGCACGAATGGTGTAATGATCTGGACACTGTCTCAACCGTGAGCTCGGTGAAATTGTAGTATCGGTGAAGATGCCGATTACCCGCGATGGGACGAAAAGACCCCGTGAACCTTTACTATAGCTTTACATTGAATTTGGGCAACTAATGTGTAGGATAGGCCGGAGACTGCGAAGCAGGCACGCCAGTGTCGGTGGAGTCGCCGTTGAAATACGGCCCTTTGGTTGTTTGAGTTCTAACTCGTGGAAACGAG
This sequence comes from Parabacteroides sp. ASF519, assembly GCF_000364265.2. NCBI lineage: Bacteria > Pseudomonadati > Bacteroidota > Bacteroidia > Bacteroidales > Tannerellaceae > Parabacteroides > Parabacteroides sp. ASF519. The sequence goes on from NZ_AQFV02000006.1 coordinate 2,903,524, forward strand.
GACACTGTATGGTGGGTAGTTTGACTGGGGTGGTCGCCTCCAAAAGAGTAACGGAGGCTTCTAAAGGTACCCTCAGACCGATTGGTAACCGGTCGTAGAGTGTAATGGCATAAGGGTGCTTGACTGGGAGAGATACAACTCGATCAGGTAGGAAACTAGAGCATAGTGATCCGGTGGTTCCGCATGGAAGGGCCATCGCTCAAAGGATAAAAGGTACTCCGGGGATAACAGGCTGATCGCTCCCAAGAGCTCATATCGACGGAGCGGTTTGGCACCTCGATGTCGGCTCGTCACATCCTGGGGCTGGAGAAGGTCCCAAGGGTTGGGCTGTTCGCCCATTAAAGTGGCACGCGAGCTGGGTTCAGAACGTCGTGAGACAGTTCGGTCTCTATCTATCGTGGGCGTAGGAGATTTGAGTGGCTCTGACACTAGTACGAGAGGACCGTGTTGGACAGACCTCTGGTTTACCGGTTGTACCGCCAGGTGCACCGCCGGGTATCTAAGTCTGGATTGGATAAGTGCTGAAAGCATCTAAGTACGAAGCCAGCCTCAAGATAAGATCTCCCTGAGGGTCGTTGTAGACTACGACGTTGATAGGCTACAGGTGTAAGGGCAGTAATGTCGAAGCCGAGTAGTACTAATAGCCCGAGACTTTCTATTTCCGGAAGGAAGGATTGATATATCAGCAGGGTTAGTAGAGATACTAACAAAGCGAAGGTTACTGAAAGAGTAGCGTTGTCCAGGTCAAACATCTTAAAAGGTATTAAGGTGGTTATAGCGTTGGGGATCCACCTCTTCCCATTCCGAACAGAGAAGTTAAGCCCAACCACGTCGATGGTACTGCGTAAAAGTGGGAGAGTAGATAGCCGCCGTTTTAGAGTCAAGAACTCCAAACAAATGAAAGGAATCAATCGTAAGGTTGGTTCCTTTTTGTGTTTATGAAGAGCTCCTTTTTATATATGAATACCAATTCCTATATTTGTACCTCATTCAAATATACATATAAACGTGGCGAATACAACATTACAAGATCATACAAAACAAATCAACCGGGTTATTGATTATATTAATTCAAATCTGAACAGGCAGATATCGATAGATGAGTTATCGTCGTTAGTTGATATTTCTACTTATCATTTTCATCGGATATTTACTGCCTCCATGGCTGAACCTGTAGGAAAGTATATTCTTCGGAGAAGATTGGAGCGGGCGGCCAATGTTTTGCTGAGTGATCCTGCTGCGATCAAGGATGTGGCTTATGATTGGGGTTTTTCTTCCGCCTCTTCTTTTTGTCGTAGTTTCAAACGTCATTTTGGTATTTCTGCCGAAGAGTATCGTCGCAAGAACGGATATCCGGATAGCAAGAAATGTCAATTCAAGAGCATAAACGAGCAACATACCTCGCTTTATTCACGCTATTTTTGTCGTGATAAAACAATCAAAGTAAATGGTATGGATATGAATTGCACTTTTGAAATTAAGCAGATGCCTGAGAGGGCTATTATTTATTGTCGTCATCAGGGAGCATTGGACCAGATGCAGGAGGCTTTCGCCAATCTTATGAAGTGGGCACTGCCCAGAGGGTTTGTTTCACAACCGGATATGAGGTTATTGTCCGTCTATCATGATGATCCTCGTGTTACCCCGGTCGATAAATTAACAGCCGATGCGGCCATGTTTGTTCCGGAAGAAATGAAGCCGGAAGGAATTATTGGAAGCTATAAGCTCTCCGGTGGGTTGTATGCGGTTGGACGTTTTGAATTATCTATGTCTGAGTTTCCGGCTGCCTGGATGGCAATGTTCGATTTATTGGAAGAAAATGGCTGTAAGTGTGGTTATGGACATCATTATGAGATTTATCAGAATAACCATGACGAACATCCGGAAAAAAAGTTTATTGTGGATATTTGTATACCTGTTGAACCGGTATAACAGGGAAGGTGGTTGCATCATTTGCTTATGGCACATGAATAATACAGATCAGGCAGATTTACATGGTAAAGAATCCATGTAAATCTGCCTGATCTGTATTATCTGTATGTTGTTTATAGTCTATTTTATAAAGAATCATTTAGTACATACCTCAACTGATCCATCATCAGAGATATTTCTGAATCTTCTATACCGGCCACGATTAAATCCGGGATGTCCTGATTGAATTCTTCCTGGAACTTATAGAAATTCCCGTTTTCTTTTTCTATAGCCTGCCTGTAGAATTCTATAGCCCCTTTTATATTTTGCAGAGCCCATTCCGTATGGCCGGCATTTAGCAGGTCCTGCGTATTGGGTTGATCAGCCAATATCTTTTTGTAATAATTGCGTGCCTGGTCATATTTACCGGTCAGGAACGAACACCAGGCTATAGGACGCCATGCCTTGCTATTGCTATCCATATAATCAACCTTGAAGAAACATTTCAATGCTTCACTGTAGTTTTTGAGTTCCAGGTAACAATGTCCGATACTGATTGTAATAGATAAATTATCTGGGTTCAGCTTCTCGTACCGGCGATAGTACTTTAATGCTTCTTCCGGTTCTTTCAGCGAACGGTAGCAACCGGCAATTCGGCGGATCACCCATTTGCTTTGCGGATTTAAAAGGTCTGCCCTCAGATAAGCATCGAGAGCTCCTTGTAAATCATCATTCATTTGCTTACAGTAGCCTATTTTCTGGAAAAGTATATCACTCTCCTGATTCGTCTCAGCCAATTGGTTGAAGATGGTCAGAGCATCACTGAAATAGTTTTTGCGCAGGTAGTATTCTGCAATCGTACTCAGACTTTCTTCATCGGAGATATAAGGACGCAAAATATCCAGGTTATGAAAGTCAAGAGGCAATGTGAAAATGTCGTTGAAATCCAGGTGTCCCGGATATATTTTAAAGAAGCGGTACAGGTCTTGTATATATTGTCCTGTAATCGTCTCCAGTTTGCCCCGTTTACTGATCAGTTCTTCTTTATTCTGTTGGATCATTTCAGTAGCCTGGCTGTCAAACTGATTCATCATCATTTTTTTAGCTTCTTCAGGCAACTGCATCATACTGAAGTATAATGAATATTTATCGGAATTGCACATGAATGCTGCCAGCGTCATGGAGTCCAGCATCTGTTTTTCACCATTGTTCTGGTTAAAACGATCCCCGAACGATGAATGTTCTGTCGTAAATGGCAAAAGCCAGTTACTCAGTTCGCGGAAGAAGGGGAAACTCTTCAAATGAACGAAGGTAGAATGCATGACATCGGCACCTTCCTGTTGCAGTTCACTGAATTCTTCCATCTTTTTACCCAGCGAACTGTCGGCAAATATATTTTCCCATTCCGGATTCATTTCCTCTCCAAGCTGTTCCGGGGTAATGTCTTTCAGATTTATTTTATTGCTGATCTTAGGACTCAGTTTCATCATTTCGGGAATGATCTCATTCTGTAGTTTCCGAGTAATCTTTTCTGTTTCACGGGCCAGGATAAAACGCAGTGTGATGGTCCGTATAGCTTTCGTGAAGCCGGGAACCTCGGAAAGAGCATCCAGCCTGTTTATTATTTGCGGATAAAGAGCCGTTCTTTTTCTATAAGTATATAATGTAAGCAGGATGGAGATCAGCGCACGTACTTTGATCTCTTCGTTCCCATGATTTGCCGCATCAAACAATAACATCATTTTTTCCGGGTCGAAAGCTGCCTGTAATCCGAGCGTCAGCGATGAAACAATCTGACAGCCTGCCGTAAACGGAAGTTCGTTATCGAAAAGAATATTCTTTATAACAGCTGCATCTTCAACCGTGAAAGGATCGGAGACCCATATCTTATTGAACAGGACAATGAGCATGGCGTCATATTCGGCCCTGTTTCCTGTCGCATAATGCTTGCTTAGCTGGAGGTGGAGGTTCTCGAAAGTCACGTTAGGCTGGACTTGCAAACTCCTGCGCCGGCTATAGAAGGCCAAAGGCGATTCAACTGCCATTGCTTTATGCTTGATCCGGTCGGCCAACTCGTATGAGGAGGTCTGGATCTTGTTATATATCTGTTCCTGCATCGGATCTTTGGCCCCTTCGATGCGATAACGCAACATATATTTATATGTATCCTGCAACTCATTCAATTTGTCCTGGAATGATATTTCACGGCTTCCGGAAATGAGTGCCTGAATGGAATCAAAAGCATTCTTTAATTCCTTGCTATCTAATGAACCGATAATACGGTTGTAAGCTTTATTTATTTCTTGTAGTGTCATATAATATTAACAACAAATGGTATGCCAAAAGTATAGTTTTTGACCTAAAATTCCTATCTTTGCACACCTAAAATAAATTAGCACATGAAGAATATCCGCAATTTCTGTATTATTGCTCATATTGACCATGGTAAGAGTACTTTGGCTGACCGTTTGCTTGAATATACCAAGACAGTCGAAGGCAAAGACTTACAAGCGCAGGTCCTCGATGATATGGATCTGGAGCGCGAACGAGGCATTACGATCAAGAGTCATGCCATTCAGATGAAATATAATTATAAAGGTGAAGAATATATCCTGAATTTGATCGATACGCCGGGACACGTCGACTTTTCGTACGAAGTTTCCCGCTCTATTGCTGCATGTGAAGGGGCTTTGCTGATTATCGATGCCGCCCAGGGAATCCAGGCACAGACTATATCCAATCTGTATATGGCGATCGAAAATGATCTGGAGATCATCCCGGTCATGAATAAGATCGATCTTCCTAGTGCCATGCCGGATGAAGTGGAAGATCAGATCGTTGAACTGTTGGGCTGTCCACGTGAAGATATTATCCGGGCAAGCGGTAAGACCGGTGAAGGTGTTTTTCAGATCCTCGATGCGATCATTGAAAAGGTGCCGGCTCCCCAAGGAGATCCGGAAGCACCGCTTCAGTGTCTTATCTTTGATTCCGTATTTAATTCATTCCGTGGCATTATTGCCTATTTCAAGGTGGTGAACGGCGTGATCCGAAAAGGAGACCATGTCAAGTTTATCGCGACAGGAAAGGAATATGATGCAGACGAAGTCGGTGTATTAAAGCTGGAAATGTCACCACGCAGTGAAATCAGAACCGGTGATGTTGGTTATATCATTTCCGGTATTAAAACATCAAAAGAAGTAAAGGTCGGCGATACTATAACTCATGTAGCCCGTTCGGCAAAGGCTGGTATAGCCGGTTTCGAGGAAGTGAAGCCGATGGTGTTTGCCGGTGTGTATCCGATCGACAGCGAAGATTTTGAAAATCTGCGTGCGTCATTGGAGAAACTGCAATTGAATGATGCCTCCCTGACATTCCAGCCGGAAAGTTCTGCCGCTCTGGGTTTTGGTTTCCGTTGCGGATTCCTGGGATTGTTGCATATGGAGATTGTCCAGGAACGTCTGGACCGTGAATTCAATATGGATGTGATCACGACAGTACCTAACGTATCCTACAAAGTATATGATAAAAAAGGTAATTGTATAGAAGTTCATAACCCTAGCGGACTGCCGGAACCGACATTGATCGATCATATCGATGAGCCGTATATTCGTGCTTCTGTCATAACGAACACGACTTTTATCGGTCCGATCATGACACTTTGTCTGGGTAAGCGTGGTATTTTGCTGAAACAGGAATATATTTCAGGCGATCGTGTGGAGATTCATTATGATATGCCTTTAGGGGAAATTGTGATCGACTTCTATGATAAACTGAAGAGTATCTCTAAAGGATATGCCTCTTTTGATTACCATATCCATGATTTCCGCCCGAGTAAACTGGTGAAGCTGGATATCCTGTTGAACGGTGAGCCGGTGGATGCCCTGTCTACATTGACACATGTGGATAATAGTGTGGCATTCGGCCGTCGTATGTGTGAAAAACTGAAGGAGTTGATACCTCGCCAGCAGTTTGATATTGCCATCCAGGCAGCTATCGGAGCGAAGATCATTGCCCGTGAGACGATCAAGGCAGTACGTAAGGATGTAACAGCCAAATGTTATGGTGGTGATATTTCACGTAAACGTAAATTGCTGGAAAAACAGAAAGAAGGTAAGAAACGAATGAAGCAGATCGGATCGGTAGAAGTTCCGCAGAAGGCATTCCTTGCTGTATTAAAGTTAGACTAAAAATAGCTTCAAAAAAGAATTGTAAGTACGAAGCTATTAATTATCAATATGTAGAAGGTGACGCTGGCTATTTAGGACGGTGTCACTTTTTGTTTGGTATCATTGCCTCTATTTTTTAGCGATCATACTATTTACCTTAACCCCTTTACTAGTATATAATTAGATGTAAAGTTATAACTTCTTAATCATTCGACCCAGGTAAAATACGTAGTTGACCCAGGTCGAATTTATAGTTGACCTAGGTCAAATTTGAAGTTGCCCATGGTCGAAAGATTAAAAACATATAGGTTTGAATCTAAAAAACAAGTTAGTATTCAATAAGAAACATCTTGTAAAGTATTAGGCTCTTTCGGGAGGGTATCGGACTTTATCAGAAATGACTTGTGCCGGAAAAAGTTAATAATAAAACGAGTGACGCTGCATGTATAAGGCGGCGTCACTCGTAAATGTTTGATATTTAGTTAAATGTAGTGCTATTCGTCTGTTTGATCCTGCTTTTTTGCTAAACTTATGCCGCCGTTTTCTAACGTGATAAGATGCTGTTTGTAAAGGGCACCGATCGCTTGTTTGAAGCTTTTCTTGCTGCATTGGAAAAGTGATTGAATGACTTCCGGGTCACTTTTGTCGTGTACAGCGATAAATCCTCCCTGACTTTTTAACGATTCGAGAATGGTTCCGGCCAGTCCTTCTATTTTCTGATAGCCCAGCGGAACGAGGCTTACGTCTATTTTTTCATCTTCGCGGACTTCTTTGATGTAGCCTTTAATCTCTTCTCCTTTTTCCAGGCGACGAAAGACTTCATTATAGTATACCAATCCCCAATGCAGGTTATTAATGATAACTTTATAACCGATCTCCGTTTCATCCGCCACCAGTAAGTTTACTTCCTGATTGAAGGTATATTCGGGCATTACATTGTCCAGATACTTGTCGATACGTGCAGAAGCCACGATACGTCCGGTGATATGATCGAGATGGACATATACCAGATACCACCTGCCTTCGCGCATCGGCATCTTTTGTTCTTTGAAAGGGACGAGCAGATCCTTCATCAGCCCCCATTCCAGAAAAGCCCCCGTGTTATTAACCGATTTGACTTCCATGAATTTGAATTCGCCGACAGTAGCCAGCGGTCGTGCTGTCGTAGCGATCAGCCTTCCTTCATTATCGTGATAAATAAAGACTTCCACTTCATCCCCCGGCTTTACGTTCTTTGGAACATAACGGGCCGGCAGAAGTATCTCTTTCCCGTTACCCCCGTCCAGGTAGACCCCGAAATCCAGGTCTTTTACTATTTTTAGCGTGTTATATTTTCCTACTTCAAGCATAATCTGTTTCTTTTGGGACAAAAGTACATGATAATTCAAGAAAGAGAGATAAAATCTCCTATATTTTTACTTCATCATGCAGCAATATATTAACAAATGCATCGTTATAGATGTAACTCGGACTAGAAGAACACACTTATATGGTCCGGGGTTGAACTAAAAGTCGTATATTTGCAACTTATTTGAAGAAAAACAAAATTATGAGATTGAAATTAGCTTCGGCAGTGTTGTTTATTATCTTAATGGGATCTTGCGCTGTCCCTAAAGATATTACTTATTTTCAAAAGGGGAACGATATAACAGCAGAGCAAATAGCTCAAATGAAGAATTATATTGATCCGATGATTAAGGTGGGAGATGTGTTAACTATTTCAGTATCTTCGACAGACCCTTTAGCTGTTGCTCCTTTTAATTTACCATTGGTATCTTTTGTTAAGGAAGGAGGGGTCATTTCTAATTCGACTGTGGGAGGTTCTGCTTCTGGTTCCAAAGATATTGCATCATCTCAGGCAATGCAAACATATACGGTAAATGCTTCTGGAATGATCAATTTTCCAGTGCTCGGTGAGCTGAAGATTTCTGATATGCGGAAGCAAGATGTTATAAATTTAATTCAGGATAAAATTCGGCAATATGTAAAAGATCCTATTGTAAACCTGAATATTATTAACTATAAGGTAACTGTACTGGGTGAAGTGAATAGACCCGGTAGTTATTCGATTGGAACAGATCGTGTTTCAATTCTGGATGCTTTAGGGTATGCTGGTGATATGACTATATTTGGGGACCGTAAAAATGTAAAAGTTATTCGGGATATTAATGGGGTAAAGCAAATTATAGTTTATGATGTGACAAGCAGTGATTTTTTGATTGACCCTGATTTCTATTTACAGCAAAATGATGTAGTATATGTGGAACCAAATGATAAGAGAAAGAAGAACTCCCGCTATAGTCAAACAGATCAATTCTCTCTTTCTATTGTTACCGCAATAGTGAGTGTATGTTCTACCGTGACAAGTATCGTTTTAGCAATAAGTAGAAGATAAATAACGTAATATTTATGGAAAATACAGAAGTAAAAGATACTCCTTTAAATTTGTTTAAAGGAATAAAGGAAGCTTTTCATTATTGGAAATGGTTCTTGATATCAGTAGTTGTTTGTGTAACATTGTCTGTTTTATATGTTTGGATAACACAGCCTGTATATCAAGTAGATGCAAATGTATTAATAAAAACAGAGTCAGAGAAGGGGGGAGCCAGTGCTGCAATGTCTTCTATGCTACAAGGATTTTCTTTCGGAAGTTCTTTAGGTGTAGGTGGAGCATCTGTTGATGATGAATTATTGTTAATCAACTCATATACGCTACTTCGTCAATCAGTTGCAGAATTGGGACTTAATACCCGTTATACTTCAGGAGGTCTCTTTTCCAAGGTTGATTATTTTGGAGATTCTCCTTTTACTGTAACGTCTAAAGATAGCTTAGCTGAAACATTTACTAGCCAAATCACTTTTAAATTGAAGGTCGAATCTAATGGCTCTGTAAAAGTTAAAGCAAAGAAAGGGTGGTCAACGATAGGTGAAGTTACTTCAGCTACTTTTCCTACTGTTCTTAAAACGGATGGCTATGGTGATTTTCTAATAGAAAAAACATCTTACTTCGAGAAGAATCCAGTGAAGTCTATGAAAATTGTTTTCAGTGGGTATGATGTTGCTACGGAATCGTTAATGAAGGATTTGCTTGTCTCTATCAAAGAGAAAAAAGCAAATGGTATTAATTTGAGTATTGAAGAGACAAATGTTCGTAGAGGAAAAGCTCTTTTGAATACAATTATTCGTAAGTATAATGAAGAAGGCTTGAAAGATAAAAATATATCGGCAGAACGTTCGAGTGTTTTTTATGATCAACGCATTGCTATTAATGAAAGGGAACTGGATCAGATAGAAAGACGGTTGGAAGCGTATAAGATAGATAATAACTTAACGGATCTGGAAACAGAGGCTGAGATTTTATTGACAAAGAACGGTGATTTTAAGGAAAAGCTGATCGATTCAGAAATTCAGTTTGCTACAGTAAGTTTGATTGAAGATTTTCTTAAGGATCCTGCAAATAAATATGCTTTGGCTCCATTTAACTTGGGGGTAACGGAAAAAACAGCGTCTGAAGGTTTGCAGCAATATAATGATTATTTATTGGCACGTATCAGATTGTTGAATACGACAACTGAAGATAACCCGAATGTCCAACTTTTAAATGAACAGATAGAGATTATGCGTAATAACGTGTTGGAAACATTTAAGAGTATTAAGGCAGGTTTTAATTTTGCACGTCAAGATCTGGTAAAGCAGGAACGGGAGTTTCTCACTCGTATTAAAAAGATGCCAACTCAGGAAAGAGAGTTCTTGGATATTAAACGTCAGCAAATGATAAAATCAGAATTGTATTTATATTTGTTACAACAGAAAGAAGAGTCTGCTTTAAAATTAGCAACAACTATGGATAAAGCTAAGATCATTGATGAAGCTTATAGTTTAAGTGAGCCGGTAAAGCCTAATAAATTATTTATTTTTTCAATAGCATTGATATTGTCATTAGCTATTCCTATTATTATCTTGACAGGTAAGAGTCTAATGAAAGATCTGTAATATTTCCTCAGAAGTTTAATTAATGGAAAGTACTGGAGTTTTTTCAACAAGTAGAAATATAGATTATTGGATACTGATTCTATGTCTTTTTTTACTGGCGGCAGTAGGATATGGATTTCAGATAGCCCGTTTTGTTTTATTAGACTTAGTAGCTTGTTATTTTTTATGTAAAAATATAAGGGAAGTAAGAAATTTTAAAATTCTTATTCCCTTAGCCGTTTTGTTGATACTGGGGACAAGAGTAGCAACAGGATATCAAATAACGCATATCGTACGTGATGTTGCATATTTTTTGTGCCCTATTTCGGCTTTTATTGTTGGACATTTTACATATAAATATATATCATTAAAAAAGTTCTTACTTGTTACTGTTTTATTCGGGACTATTTATTCCTTGATTTATTTTATGCAAATAACATTGGAGTTTAATACGTTATTTGTTGCGGATGCAGAGGATACACGTTATTCAATTGGGACAGGAACTCCTTCGCCAGTATTAGCTATAGTCATTGTTATTTTGGGTAAGCAATATTTGAAAGATTTTAAAATAAGTAATTTATATTGGTTTTTGTTTATTGGAATAAACTGTTTAACAATTTATTATTTTGCGTCACGTGTATATTATTTTACATTGCTTTTATTCCTGGTGCCATTACTTTATTATAACTTTATACAAAAATACAGGCGAATTGGGAATTATTTGTTTGTGATTATTTTGGCAGGATTGGTGAGTATTATTGCCGTTTTGCTGAACGGCAATAATTTCCTAGCAGAGAAGATGCGTAATTCTATAACAGAAATGTTTGTTCAATCATTTGATGATTATGATTCGGTTTTATACAATTGGCGAGCCTATGAACTGTTTGAAGCAATTAAAGCTTTTATGAGTGCAGATACATTTCATAAGATTATAGGTTTTGGCTTTGGAAAAACTATCTATTTGGAATATGGATTAATTATGCCTGGATTGACAATTAATGATATTCCAATATTTCATAATGGTTTTGCCTATTTATTGATAAAGACTGGTTTGATAGGGCTTACCCTCGTTTTATTGTTTTCTTGTATGTTGCTTTATAAGGGATATGTTTATTCAAAAGGGAATCCGGACTTGAAATTCGTCTTCTTTCTATTGTTTTCTGCCTTATTATCTTTTAACTTCTCAATGTTAGTCGTAAATGGCTTTTTCTCAGGTGAATCTTGTTATCTAATAGTATTGGCAGGCTATACATATTCTATGCTGAAAAATGAATATAAAAAGACGCAAAATGAAACAGTTTAGTATTATAATAGCTACATATAATGCTGCTGAGACATTGAATGCATGTCTGAACAGTATACGATCGCAAAAGGCAGAGGAGGTCGAGTTGATAGTCGTTGATGGAAATTCAGCGGATGCAACTCGTGAGATAGTTCAGGAAAATATGGATATAATAGATATTTATATACATGAAAAAGACAAAGGAATTTATGATGCTTGGAATAAAGGTGTTAAGGCTTCCTGTGGAGAATGGATCTTGTTTATAGGAGCTGATGATATTTTGTGCCCGGATACTATTTCTTTTTACAAGGATGCATTAGCTAAAACGGATTGTACGAAAATTGATTATGTATCTGCCTGGGTAAATTATGTAGATTCTTCAGGACGTGTGTTCTGCCGATTGGGATCGGCATGGAATTGGAAAGATTTTTCAAAGGCAATGAATGTAGCTCATGTAGCTTCTTTGCATAATAGGCAATTGTTTGATGAAACAGGTCTTTTTAACCTTGAGTATAAAATATGTGCTGATTATGAATTTCTTGCGAGAAAGGAAAATCGTTTGAAAACTCTTTTTTTTGAGAAAGTAGTTGCACATATGAGAATGGGAGGTATAAGTTTAAGTGGAAAGGCTATTAAAGAAACTTGTAAAATTGCGAATGTTCATACAAAAAGAAGCTTATTCGGTCGAATAGCCTTAGCTTCAGAAAAGTATATGTACTATTATTTGTTTTTAATCAAAATAAGAATATGGAGGGTTTTTAAACATGCGTATATCTTTTTGGTTTGAAAAAATGATGAGGTTAAGAAATGCTCAGTTTTCATTATCAGAGAATATTACGGATTATACTTTGATATTGTTTATTATGCATTTATTTTTATGCAAAATAAGGGGGGTGTTTTATTCTTTATTTAGGGGAAGAGTATGTTTGAGCTTGTTTGTTGAAAGAGGTGTTTCCATGTCCTATTTTAGGAATATGGATTTAGGGAAAATGTTGTTAGTTGAAAAGGGAGCAGTTATATCTGCATTGGCTCCAAAATCACTTCGTATAGGAAATAATGTCAAAATTTCAGCCTATTCTAGTATTCATGTTTCTAAAAATTATCAGAATATTACAGGCTTTATCCATATCGGCAATAATGTTGGCATTGGAGAGTATGCTAATCTGGGAGGTGCTGGCGGTTTGGAGATAGGCGATAATTGTATTATAGGTGCTTATTTTTCTTGTCATCCAGAGAACCATAACTTTGAGGATAAATCAGTGTTGATTAAAAATCAGGGTGTTTCTCATAAAGGAATAGTAATAGGTAATAACTGTTGGATAGGGGCAAAAGTTACTATATTAGACGGAACAAAAGTCGGTAATTCGTGTGTTATAGCGGCAGGAGCTGTTGTAAAAGGCGAATTTCCAGATCATTGTGTAATAGGAGGAGTTCCTGCTAGAATACTTCGAAAATATTAAGTGGTCAATGAAGAAAGTTATATGTTTTCATTTGTATAATGATTATAGTGGAAGTCCACGAGTTTTATCTCTAGTTATTCGTGCCTTAGTAGAGAAAGGGTATCAGGTTGAGTTATATACTTCTAATACAGACGGATTTTTGACTGGACTAGAGGGGGTTGTCAATCATCTGTTTAGATATAAGTGGACAAAGAATAAAATAATAACTCTGTTATGGTTGTTATATGCTCAAACATATATGTTTTTCTCCTCATTGAAATATATCCATAAGAAGGATGTTTTGTTTTATGTAAATACAATTTGCCCTGTAGGGGCTGTATTTTCTGCTGCACTATGTAACATCCCAGTAATATATCATGTACATGAGAAATATGTTAATCCTAATATATTACATCATTTTTATGAATTAGTTTGGCGTCGATTTTCAACACAAACAATTTTTGTTTCTAAATATCTGCAAAAGCAATATTTAAAAAAAGAGATGAATTCTATAGTTGTCTATAATGCTCTTTCTGATGATTTTTTGAATAATTTAAAATCAAGAGAGCATAGAAGCAAACCTTATAATATTTTAATGATATGTTCTTTAAAGCGTTATAAGGGAATCGATGTTTTTGTAGAACTGGCTAAACGATTACCCCAATATCGTTTTACCTTAGTTGTAAATGGTTCAAAGGAAGAGACTGCTACTTTTTTTCAAAATATACCAGTAAATTTACATGTATATCCGGCACAAAAAAAGGTATTTGATTTTTTACATCAGGCCGATTTAGTTTTAAATTTATCTATTCCCTCACTTTGGATAGAAACATTTGGACTTACGCTACTGGAAGCAATGGCTTGCGGTGTGCCCGTTATCGCTCCACCGATAGGCGGTCCTGTTGAGTTAGTAGAAAATAATTATAATGGTTTTTTAGTTGACTCCCGAGATATTGAGGCTGTAATTGAAAAAATTATATATATATTTGAATCAGGAGAATACGAAAGATTGTCGAAAAATGCAAAGAACAAATCTTTATTATTCAATCGTGCCGATATGATACATAAGATAGAAGCACAAATAAAAGAAATTTGAGATGAAAATAGCAATTTTAGGAACGAGAGGTATACCTAATAATTATGGAGGGTTTGAGCAGTTTGCTGAATGTGTATCGGTTTCATTAGTAAAAAGAGGGCATCAGGTAACTGTTTATAACCCACATTTTCATTATTATCAATCGGATACTTACAATGGTGTGATGATTCGGAAGATTTATAGTCCGGAGAAATCAATCGGGGCTTCTGCTAATTTTATTTATGATTATTTGTGTTTAAAGGATGCGCTGAAATTAGATTTTGATATCATATTGGAATGTGGATATCATAGTAATGCTCCTTCTTACTTTTTGATGGGACAACGTAAGTCCCCTATTCTAATAACCAACATGGATGGTTTAGAGTGGAAGAGAAGTAAGTGGAATCGTACTACTCGGTGGCTAATAAAAAGATTAGAAAAATTAGCCGTAAAAAAATCTCATTATTTGGTTTCTGATAATATAGGTATTCAACAGTATTATAAACATGAATTTGGGGTAGATTCATGTTGTATAGCATATGGGGCAACACCAGTAGATGTATTTGATGAACAATGTATTAAGGCATATGGAATAACTCCAAATCATTATTTTATGCTGATAGCTCGTCTTGAGCCAGAGAATAATATAGAGCCTGTATTGGACGGTTATTTAATGTCTGGTTCAAAGTTGCCATTTCTTGTGATTGGCAATAACGACACACCATATGGAAGGTATCTGAAAAATAAATATGCTAATGAGAATATAAATTTTGTAGGAGGTTTATATCAAAAAGAAATATTGGATAGTCTGAGATATTATGCTAAAGCTTACTTTCATGGTCATTCTGTAGGTGGGACAAATCCGTCTCTTTTGGAAGCGATGGCAAGTAAAGCATTGATTGTTGCACATGATAATGTATTTAATAGGGCTGTCTTGAAAGGAAATGCTTTGTTTTTCTCAACAGATCGAGATGTTGTAAATGTTATAAATCAAATAGATGAATTCGAAGTCCGGAATTTTAAAGAAAATAATTATTTGTTAATTAAGAACGAATATTCATGGGAAAAAATAGCCTCAATGTATGAATCCTTATTTGAAGATGCATTAAAAAGGTTAGCGTTCGATAAAGTTTGAGTTTTGCATTAAATAGGAGTGCTCAGAAATAATATCAAACAAAAAACAGACACTAGGATTATTGCCTGTTTTTTGTTTGATATTATTTTTACAGATTGAGATCAAGTCTTTTTCCTATTGATTTTTTATCAAAAAAATGAGTGCAAAAAAGTTCTTCAAGGTATTCTTGGGAGAATCTTTCATTTTCAGGATATAAAATTCTTTCATGATCTAATATTTCTTCGATAGTGAATTTAGAAGCTATAATTCTAAACGGATTACCTACCACAACTGCATATGGAGGTACATTTTTTGATATGACACTACAGGCACCGACTACAGCACCTCTACCTACGGTAACTCCGGATAATAATGTTACATTTGCTCCAAGCCATACGTCTTCTTCTACTATAACATTTTTTTCTGATTCGTTGATCCGGAGAATGGGTAACATAAAATGCGGTATACCTACAGTAGGAATATGATTACCGGTTATGACTGTTAATCCGGGGGCTGCACCTGAATATTTTTTCATAATAAATTTCCCGGTATACGTGATAATTTTAGAAAATCCCTGAATTCGTGTTTGATCATGCATGAATACATTTTGAGGATTGGAAATGTGTGCCGGCATAGAGATAGGGGACTCTTCAGATCTAAGTCCGAAATCTTGTTTTTTTTGTCCATTTAAATACAGAAAGCGCATTGTGTTTACGGCATCTTTAATTCTCAATATAGATGCAAATCTTTTCTTTAGATGTTTTTTTATTTTCTGATTCATATAATTCTATTATTTTATCCAAATACCTGAGGCTTTTTTACTTATAATTTTGTTTATCTGTGTCGTAAAAATAAGAGAGTAAATAATATTTATACATATCATAGAAAGTATGACACCTTTAGCTCCTATTCTATTTCCGAAGTAAAAGGCTAATGGTATATGAAATAATAATCCTATTATAACAACACTTGATTGTAATTTTACAGCTCCTATTCCATTAATCATAAAAACTTGAAGTGAATCCCATGAATTAATAATAATAAATAGGGCAATTATGGCTGTCATACTTATTGATATATCAATATCGTTTCCTATCCATATATGATAAACATAAGGTGATATAAGGACTAATATGATAATTCCTATAACAACGCTAATATATACATAGCACATTTTTTTATAGATATTACGCATCCATTGAAAATCTTTTAATGTATATGCATCGGTAAAAGCAGGCCATAAAGGAGTTAAAATAATATTAAATACCATAGCGGCTACACTTAGATATTTATATGCTATATTATATTCAGTTACAGCTTCAGGTCCTGCAATATTAGATATAATGATGTTTGTAGATTGATACAAAATAATTACTTGAATTTGGATAATGAAGAATTTTACTCCCATTCCAAATAACTCTTTTATCTTTTTTTTATCAATATATTTATATGAAGGTGCTATCTTTTTAAAATCTCCTTTATATAAATATATTGAAAAAATAAGCAGAATAATTATTGGTGGAGCAGATATTGCTATAGCTAGCCCTATGAGAGAAGGTGATAAAGTTTTAGTTAGTATATAAATAAAGATCAAAGATAATATTTGTCCGAGCATAATAAAAAGAGATGACATGGCAACTCTTTGGTAAGCAGAGACAACAGCACCTAATACATTAAAAAACATTTGAAGAAAAACAGATGCTGTTAAAATGTACATGACTTTTATTATATCTTCATTGTAATTGTGAGAAACGTTTAAAATAGCAGTCCAATTGATATGTGGTATAATAATTGAAATTAACATACAGACAGGTAAAAATATGACAATCATCATATAATATGTGGTTGATACAAGATATTTACCATTTAAATAATCCTTGGTGGCTAGTGATTGTGCTAACTTGTTTTTTAAACCAAGAGTGAAGCCTATATCAAAAAAGTTTAACCATAAAACGATGGATGACAATGTTAGCCATATTCCATATAACTCTTTATTTATATAGTCTAATGTTAATGGGACTAATAATAAAGAAGTACAGATACTGATCCCCTTGATTACAATAGATCCGGCAATATTTTTTTTAACTAAAGAAGAACGATTGTTTCCGGAGAAAAAACTATTGATATTTAGCTTCATATTATTGATAATTATGAGTTCAAAGATGATGTTGCAGTTATCTTTTCTTTATAGTTACTTATAGCCTGATCATATATCTTATTCCAAAATTCTTCTCTTCTATCCCAATGAAAATAAGGTGCACATTCTAATACACCATCTGAAAGCTCCTTTAATAATTCTGGTGTTTGCATTATCTCATTCAATTTATTGGAGAAGTCTTTTATTACTTGTGCATAGGATTTTATAGGTATTTTGATACCGCATTTTTCACAAACTATGTCATGCATTCCACAATGGTCTAATGTTATAGTGGGTACTCCCATACTCATTGCTTCCCAAATAACAGTTGTGTTAGCTTCCCCAAGGCTTGTTATTATGTGTAGATGTGCTTGTGATAAAATTGTATAAACTTCTTTTCGAGCAACTTTTCCATGCCATTTGATTAGATGATTGACTCCTTTCTTTATCGCATATTGTTCCATTTCTTTTTTTATGAAGCCATCTCCTACCACGTGTAAAAGTAAATTATCCTGTTTTATGTTTTCTAAAGCTTTGATGATAATTATTATAGCTTTAAAATCATCAATTCTTCCAATCCATATCAGATTAATCACTTTTTCTTTAAACTTAGTATCTGATATTCTTTTGATTTCTTCGGTAATACCGTTTTCTGGTAACCATGTACTTTGAGCATGGTGGGATTTAAAAATGCATTGTTGATTTTCTGTAGTAGCTGTTAATAGCATATTACTGTTCTTTAACGCTTGTTTGACCCGGTATGAAGTTTTTAATTGAAATTTATTTAGAAATGTCCTAAGTAAGAAAAAAAACTTACCTCTCAGAGTATATGTTGCACGTAAAAGTTGAATAGGGTAGTTATTCATACCACCGATAGGTCCCCAGATATAAGGGAGTTTCAATTTCCATAAATAGCCGGGTTCTCTGTAGCCAATCGGGCCTAACAAGTGAACTAAATCGAAAATTTCGTTTTCTGTTAATTTTTTAGCGACTTTATAAGCCTCTTTATGCCAGTTTTGAAATGCAAAATAATAAGTGAAAGGTAGTATATGGCGCCTGTTGAGATAATTGAGGGCTATAGTTGTCTTACTATGGTGTACTGGTATAAAGTCTACGTTTTTTATTGACGTTTTTATTTTGAATTCTTCTAATTCTGTAATATCCCCCATCTGTTCTCCAGAGATGCCGTATAAAACTGTTAATTTATGATATTTACTCATTCTGGTTATATAATTCCATGCTACGGCATATTCTGATCCGCGAGTAGGAGAAACACAGTAGGCCAATACTAGTATTTTTTTCATTTTATCAATTGTTATTTTACTAGTTTCTATGTAATAAATGAAAATAGGATGTTTAAAAGCTATATCTTTTACAAAGAAACTTCATTAATCTCAACAAAACAAATATTGAGATATAAATTTGATTTTATCATATTTGTTTAGTCTCTTAGTTAGTTGATTTTAAAGACTCTAATACTTTTATTTTGTTGTATATTAATTGATTGATAAATGTATATCCTTTATTTGAGAGGTGTAATTCGTCATCTTTAAAATATGTTGTATTGTTTGACATTGTTGTCCAAATGTCAATATAATAGCATGATGGGTTAATTTCATGGAATTTATCCATGTATTTGTTTATCAAGGTGTATTGGTTGAATTTCTCTTTTCGAAGTGGACTAGGTTTGATAGATATAAGTAAGACAATAGTATTAGGTCTCCTTATTTTTAGTTCTTTCATAAGTCTTTTGAACTTTTTTATATAGGTATTCGCATCATATTTATACATATCATTATCTCCATAATAAAAAACAAAGTATGAAGGATTGTATTTGAATATACGATTTTCTTTTTCGTTTATAAGGTCATCGAGACAGGATCCGCTAATTCCTGTGTTAATTAATTGGTAAGAAGTGAAACTTTTTTCTAAGTCAGGCCAAAAAGCGACAGTAGAACTTCCTGTGAAGAGTATATCTACGGTTTGAATATATGATGGTTCTTCAAATGTGATGGGTTCTTCGAGTTCTTCATCTATATTTATTTCTTTTGCACAGGAAACAAATATTGTAATAGTGAATAGCAAAATGAAGAATTTGAGTATATTCATATTCTATATATCCTTTACGTATTATCCCAATATATTTGTTTACAAATATATTATAAAAGTAACCAATTAGCGTATTGGCGGCGTGTTAATAATGTTGAATGGTGCTGAATAGCCTTTTTAAGCCTTTAGATGTTGATTATTTATTCTTTTAGAATAGTGTATGTCTTTATTTTTCAATGAACAACCACTGCAATTTATACATTTATTACCTATATTTTTTTTATATAGCAATATTTGATATATTTTATATCCAACAATGATTATTGTGAATATTCCAATAAATATGATAGCTACTTCCTGCCACATAAGCCAATTAATTAATCAAATTAATAAACAAACTCCCCGTCTGATAAACCACAAACGAGACGATCCATGCTAAAACGCATGTGTACACAATTACAAATATTCCCCATTTCCATGATCCCGATTCATTGACGATGGCTGAGATCGTTGCGATACATGGGAAATAAATGAGAACAAACAGCATCAGGCTCAGAGCGATAAGTGGTGTAAAGACCGGATTGCCTTCTTCATCCAAATCTTGTTTTATACGTTCGGATAAAACCTGGCTATCTTCTTCATCTCCGGTGTACAGGACGCTTAACGTGCTGACTACGACTTCTTTTGCTGCCATACCAGTCAATAAGCTGACACTCATTTTCCAATCGAATCCTAATGGGTGAAGAACTGGCTGGATTGTTTGTCCTATCGTTCCGATATAAGAGTTCTTTTGGTGCTCCATATTCTTTAACCGTTCTAATTCCGCAATTGTTTCCGTTTTTTCCTTGGAATCCAGTTCGGCATTTTCTACTTCAGCAATTTGCTTGTCGAATGTATCTCCCATCTCACTGTGGCGGGGGAAGTATCCCAGAAACCAGATGATAATGGAAGCGACTAAAATGACACCCCCCATTTTGTGGAGATACTGCTTCGCTTTTTCCCACATGTGGATCATAATCGACTTTGCAGTAGGCATTCGATAGGGGGGAAGTTCCATCACAAAAGGTACGTCTTCTTCTTTAAAAAGAAAACGTTTGAACAACCGTGCCATAACAACAGCCAGAAGAATACCGCAAACATATAATGACAGGAGAATGAAACTTGCGTTATTAGGGAAAAATGCACCAGCAAGTAACACATATACCGGTAAACGGGCACTGCAACTCATCAGCGGATTAACCAGCATGGTGATCATACGGCTATTGCGGCTTTCAATCGTACGGGAGGCCATAATAGCCGGCACATTACAACCGAATCCCATTACCAAAGGAATGAAAGATTTACCATGGAGTCCCATTTTGTGCATGATCTTATCCATAATGAAAGCAGCACGTGCCATATAACCTGAATCTTCCATGAATGAAATGAACAGATACAGTATCAGAATGTTAGGTAGAAAAACGATAACACCGCCGACACCGCCGATGATACCATCGACCAGCAAGTCTTTTAACGGACCTTCACTCATGTTTCCCCGTACAAAATTACCGATCCAGCTAACCAGATTCTCGATCCACTCCATAGGATAGGCTCCCAAACGGAATGTAGCCTCGAACATGATCCACATAAAGAGAATAAATATGGGGAATCCCAATACTTTATGTGTAACGAATAAGTCTATGATCTGAGTGCTGGTCGCTTCTTTTATTTTATTTTGCTCATAGGTTTCCCGTAGCGCACCGGAGATAAAACCGTAACGGGCATTGGTAAATGCTGTTTCACTATCTTCCAATAATAACTCTTCTATCTGTACAACATTCCGGTCGCGTTCTTCTATGATTGTTTCGGAGCCGGATAATGTCTGGATAAAACGTTCTATTTCCGGGTCTCCTTCCAATAGCTTGATGGAGAGATAACGTTTGGAAAGGCTTTTTGCTACATTTCCGTTATGTTTTATGGCATGCCGTACATTTGTAATACCTTTTTCCAGTACTTCTCCATAATTTATATGGATATGACGGATAACAGGATCTTCTTCTTCATATACTTTTATAACCCGCTTGAAAAGGTCTTCAATACCAAAACCGGTTCTGCTGATTGTCGGAACAATCGGGGTACCTATCATCCGGGATAATGATTCGTAATCGAATTTATTTCCGGATCGCTCCAACTCGTCATACATATTCAAGGCGATGACAGACCGGACGTCCATATCGATGAGCTGACAGGTCAGATAAAGATTCCTTTCCAGGTTTGATGCATCCAGGACATTGATAACAACGTCCGGTTGTTCTTCGCTGAGATGCCTGCGGACATAAAGTTCTTCCGGAGTATAGGCCGATAAAGAATAAGTACCGGGTAAATCTACGATCCTGAATGTGTAGCCATCTTGTTGGAAGGTTCCTTCTTTGGCATCAACAGTAACTCCGCTGTAGTTGCCTACATGTTCGTGGGCTCCGGATGCAAAATTGAATAAAGATGTTTTTCCACAGTTGGGATTTCCGACCAGGGCTACGTTTATTGTTTTTCCTTTATGTATAGCAAGTGCCTGTAAATCTTCTGTTGAAGGTAGTATATAAGAGTCGGCGGAACGTTCTTCACTTTGTTGTGACATTTGTGCCTTTGCGTATTCGGCTGCGCTGATTACTTCAATCATTGCTGCATCATTCCGTCGCAAAGAAACGTCATAACCCATTACACGATAGTGGATAGGATCTTTCAGTGGAGCATTTTGTATAACGTCCACCTCTTTTCCCCTGATAAATCCCATTTCAATGATGCGTTTGCGGAAGGCACCGCGTCCCATCACCTTGACTATAACGCCTTTTTCACCTGTGTGAAGCTCTGATAATCTCATTTTCTTAAATTCTCGTACAAAGGTATGGCGAAATGCTTACATGATCAATACCAACTAATAGGTATTTTTTCCTAGTTTTGCATTGAATAAATAAGATAAGCGATATGCTGAATAAAATTATATTAAGCTTAGGTTCAAATCAAGATCAGGAAAAGAATATGGCGGAGGCGGTGCGTATATTGCGGAACCAGTTTGTTTCTATTGCCTTTTCAAATTCTGTATATACGGAGCCGATCGGATTAACGGGGTCTGCTCCTTTTTTGAATCGGGTGGCCGTTGCTTATACATCAGAACAGCCGGATGAAATAAAGCATTTGTTGAAACGTATAGAGTACAAACTGCAACGTATGCCTGACGATAAAAATTTCGGAATTGTTCCAATTGATATTGATCTGCTTCAATGGAATGAGTTGATTTTAAAACCGGACGATTTAAGAAGATATTATATAATAGAAGGAATCAGAGCTTTAGAAAATGAAGAATTTAAACAAATGAAATAGTGTAAATCCGATATAATAAATTATTATGATAAAATATGTAGTACTGATTTTGTTTCTGGTGTTGAAATTCTTTACGTTAGAGAACTGTTTTTTCTGGGATAACACTGCCGGGTATTCTATGCCGGCAAGTTATTTATTGGAAAATGGGTTTCTGTCTTTTGTCTATCCGGCCCAATATGTTGCAGACCCCCCTTTGGCTCATCTGTATCTGGCTCTTCTTTGGTCTTTATTCGGAAAAAGTTTGTTGGTAGCTCATTTATCTATAACTGTATTTTCATTGGGAGTGATCTGGCAAGTTTATCGCTTGTGTGAAAGGTTGGAGACGAAATATACACCTTATATATTTTTGTTGGTTTTATTGGAACCGGCACTTTCCACCCAAATGATTTTAATTTCTCCGGATGTCATCCTGTGTTTTTTTGCTTTGTTGAGTATCAATTTGATTTTGGATAACCGGCGGATTTGGTTGGCTGTATCTGCCATGTGCCTGGGATTGGTAAGTATTAGAGGGCTGGTTGTTTGTTCAGGATTGGGGCTGGGATATTTGCTGATAGAAAATGTTATTCATAAGAAATCTTTCAAAAATTCGTTCTTATATGTTTTCCCTGTATTTATACCGACTCTTTTGGCGATAGGCGGATGGTTTATATACCGGAAGGTGGAAACCGGATATTTTCTGTATCAACCCGGTTTTGGATATGAGGATCATCGGCAGTTAGCGACATTTGGGCAAACAGTTAAGAATATAGCAAGTTTGGCTGTAAGGATGTTGGATTCGGGGAGAATTGTTGTCTGGATTTTGCTATTTGTTTCAATCATTAAAATGGGGATAAAAAATTTCTTTCTTTATCTTTCCAAATCTCCGTTATCTCTCATTTATTTGAGTGTCTTATTTACTATGATGTTAGTTACAATTCCAGTAACAAACCCCTTTGGAGACCGGTATTTTCTGGTTTTGTACATATTACTGGCATTAATCACTGCTCAGCTTTTATTTAAAGTATATGAAACAAGGTCTGTGCGAATTTTATTGGTAGGGATGATTTGTATACTGGTCAGCGGAAATTTTTGGGTTTATTCGGAGAAGATGTCAAAGGCCTGGGATAGTGTATTATGCCATTTACCTTATTATTCATTGCGCCAAGAGATGATCGATTATTTGGAGAATGAACATATAGAGATTAATTCTGTAACAGCAGCATTTCCAATGGATGCATTGTTTGCAAATATGGATATAACTGATGATAACCGACGTTTTTCTTCTGCTGAGTTAGAAAATAGTCGTTATGTTTTATATTCGAATCTCTTTAATTGGGATGACGAACACATTGAAACAATTTACTCCCAATGGAAACTTCAGAAAGAATTGAAAAGTGGATTGATTTTTCTGCGTCTGTACATCCCTAGAGAGAAGGGAGAATAGCTTTTATTCTCCCTGGTTATAAATCAGTTTGTAAAGACGTTCTCCCTGTTGTCTGTTTGAGTAGGTAGGGAATAGTAACTCTTTTCTTTTTTCAATTAATTCGGGAGTCATTGGTTGCTTCATCAACCGTTTACACGTTTCTATCATTTCTTCAGGAGTGTTAGCGATATAACATAAAGCTTCCAAGCCACTGCCTGTGACCATTTCCTGGTTTACGATCGTGTGTCTTCCACCAAAAAGACTATTCAACAATTTGAGTTTTAACCCGGTATCCTGAAAAGTGATCAACATGTGTATCTGCGCCTCGTGAGTGAGATAGTCCATACGCTCGTTGGATGGATTGGCCTCGATTTTGATGTTGGGATAAGAAGCCGCTGCCTCTAACAACGTTGCCGGTGGATTCATACCTGCAATGATACAAGGATACTTTAACTTACAGAAGACATTTTTGATCAGATATAATGCGGCCAGTGTATTTTCTGTAACAGATAGTTTCCCATGATATAATACAAAATCAGACGATCCGCTCTTTACAGATATCTCATCATTGACATGGAAACTGGGCATATATTCAATTTTCTTTTTGGGAAAGACTTTCCTGAGATAGTTTGTATCAGTGATAGAAACGACCAACATCAGATCGGCATGTTTTAATATCTCCTGATACCGTTCAAACCTCCAAGCTTCAACCAGAAAGAAATATTTTTTGATCAGGTTTGTTTCTGCCTTAGCCAAGTGACGGTAATAATCGTGCTCGATATTACTTTCCCTGTATATTTTCATTCGTCCCTGTAGTTGGGGATGATTAATATAGTAGCAGGTATGCAATCCGTCGAATAAGATTGGATAATCGTTTTCGAGCAAATTCTTAAGTAATTCCGGGTCTTTACGGCTGAAAACATTGTATGGTAACAGAGTTATATTAGTCAATAGTCCGGTTTTCCGTTTGTAATAATATACTTTTTCACATAGAGACTCCAGTTCTTTGGAATGAGGGCGCTCATATTCAAAACAATGTAGAATAATTTTTACGCCGCACTTGTGTAAGGCCTGCATTTTGTAATACACATCAATAACTCCGCCATAATTAGCAGGCCAAGGGATATTGAAAGACACTATATTGATATATTTATCCATTGATTTCAACCTTTTCGAAGATTTGTATAAATTGTTTTGCTTGTTCTTTCCGTGAAAAACGGACTAACTTGCTTTTCTTTATGGAAGATGATGTATATCTTTTTTCTTTCCATTCCTGATAATACGATTTAAGAAAGTCACATACCTCATTCACATTCGTTGCGGCAAGGCCGGCATTCGCATCATTGATTGCTTCAGCCAGATAGCTTTCGTCACTCCGGACACAAAGTACTGGTTTTTCTACAGCCAGCGATTCAAAAAACTTTGTCGTCATAACACCTTTGGGACCGGAGTTTGCCGCACGGTTAGTCAATAACAGCAGTACGGAACTACTGTTCAGTATGGAAGGTATTTCTGACGCCGGAACATATCCTTTGAAATCCATAAAAGGGAGAATCTGGTATTTTTCAGCTTCTTCCGTAATGATTTTACGGGACGTTTCATCGACATACCAGTAGACACGGCATTTGTCGGGTGTCAATATATTACGGGCAGACAAAATACTTAATGCTTCAAAGAGCAGTCCCGGATCACGCATAGCTGTACTAAGTAGCCGTCCTGTATATGTTATAATGAACTTCTCCGTTTTCTTTTGTTCCGGATAAAATAGTTCCGGGTCGAACCCATTGTAAATCAATTCTACATTAGTGTTATACTGTTTCAATATATCTACATGCCAGGGAGAGATTGTTGTTACATAATCTGCTTTTTCTAATACCCGGTTTCTATCCCGTAGGCTTTTCCGTTTAAAGACAGATATGAATAATCTGTTTAATCCCAAGAGAGAGGGGAGAGAATGTGCAATAAACTCATCTCCTGTATATTGTTCAATGATGTCCCGTAAGTCAACGACCAGCGGTAGTTTATATTTAGTTGCAACTTTTAGTGCAGCCGGTAAGGGAAATGTCCGGAAACTACTACATAAAACTAAATCGATTTTATTGTTTTTGACCAGCTTCCGGGCTTCTTTGTACATTCGGATATCCTTATATCCGAAGCAAAGATCCAGTAAAAGTATACTGATCCATTGTAGTTTCCTGGTAAAAGGACTTTTGGCTGTATAATAATTAATGTATTCGGCCTCACATTGACTGGCAAGGAATGTAAATGTATTTTCCTCTACCATTTCAGTCAGAATGACAGGCTCCCATCCGTAATTTCTGAGATATTTACATAAATATCCCATACGCGGTCCGAAAGCCGGCGGAAAGAGATCGCAAATAATCAGTACTTTTTTCATAGCAAATCAATAATATTTTTTGATGCGTTTCCAATTCCGTATTCTTGTATCTCTTTTTGTTCCGGTTGGTTTTCCAAGCAATGCAGGATACTTTCTTTTTCAGAACCGGCTATTTGGTTCCAACCTGCTTCAACAGTTTCGACCCATTCCGTTTCATCCCGTAGTGTAATACAAGGGGTATGATGAAAATATGCTTCTTTCTGTACGCCACCTGAATCCGTCAAAATGGTTGCCGCATGTTTTTCCAGCATGACCATATCGAGGAAGCTTACCGGCGGAATGATATGTATTCCTTCCCGGTTTTCAAGAGATTGTATCATACCATATTTTTCCAGACAATATCGAGTGCGGGGATGAAGTGGCAAAACGGTCGGAAAAGAAGAAGTTGATATTTCTTTTATGGCACTGATGATTCCTATTATCCGTTCCCGGTTATCTGTATTCTCTGCCCTGTGAACTGTACAAAGCCTGAATTGCCTGCTGTTGAGATTCAATTGATGCATGATTTGGGAAGAACTGTCTGCCAGTTTACCAAAAATCAATGCGGCATCATACATTACATCCCCGACATGATGGACTCCCTGTTGTATCCCTTCATTTGCCAGATGTTTGATGGCGGCGAAAGTCGGACAACATAGTAAGGTCGCTATATGATCGGTCAGGATACGGTTGATCTCTTCCGGCATTTGTTTGTTAAAGCTGCGAAGGCCGGCTTCAACATGAACTACCGGTATATGTAGTTTGGATGCGGCTAGTGCTCCAGCCAGTGTCGAGTTGGTATCACCGTAGACCAATACGTAATCAGGCCGGGTGTCGAGTAATATTTTTTCGATTTCAATCAGCATACGGCCGGTCATCTCTCCATGTGTCCCGTTTCCACATTGCAGTTGCCAGACGGGTTGAGGGATACTCATACTGTTGAAAAAGATATCGCTCATATTTGCATCATAATGCTGTCCCGTATGAAGAAGTAGTTCTTCAATCAGTCTCTCATTATTTTTGTTGTATTCCAGAATCGCCCGGCTTACCATGGCCGCTTTTACAAATTGAGGCCTGGCTCCGACAATAGTAACAATTTTCATTTTTTTGCAAGTTCGTTTAATAAATGGCTGTACAGTTTACGTAAATAACTGTCTGTATTTTCCTGTGCACTGGTATTATGCCATAAGAGAGTCAATTCCCCACCTGTATTTTTTACCTGTTCGATAAGATTCAGGCTATATGCTAATGCCTCTTCATAATTTAATCCCATATATTTTTTTTCTTCCAAAGTGCAATCCATAATTGTCAGCGGATGCAATAAGATAGAGGATAAGCGACGGGTGACCGGATTGATCCAGCGTACCGGATAACTAGTCCCTAACCTGAATCCGGCAACATCCGCATAACCCATGGTGAAGTCATCTGTTATGCCGGCCGCCTCCAGGTGTGTCATATCTTCCGGTTCACGGCTGGCAAGGAAATGATGGCGGTTAAAGCGTATACTTCTCTCAACATTCTTTTCCAGCCATGTTTTTTCTTTTTTGATGAGGGTAGGAACTATACCTGCCTGGTAGCTGCTGTGCAGACCTATTGTTATATCATTGGATAATGCAGATTGTATCAGTTGAGATATATCTGTGTTGCGTAGGCTATAATGGGGCTTATCCTGTTTGCATTTGCCTCCACTGCGAACAAAAAGGATTGCCCGGCAGATATTTTTGCCCGTTTGTTCCCGTAACAAGTTATTTTGTTCGAATATCCAGGGAAATGTATAATACGGATCGTTTTCTACTGGCCCGCATTTTCCTTGGATAGACTGGATGATCCCCCTTTTATCCCGGATGGAACGGATAACCCCTTTCCATGTCCGGTAAAGAGTAGGAGAGTCCAAATCGTGTGTCAGATAGATATGTTGTATCTCTTTTGGAATTTCCGGTATGCGGAGTCCATATTGCCGTAACCATTTACGTAAAAGTATACGGTATTCATCAACGATCGGACGATGGAGAAATCCTGCCCGGTAAGGTAAAGAATTCTTTCCCGGAAAACGTCCGTGCTCATCCCTTACATTTCGTTGGATGATTTCCTCATAGCGAGTGATGAGAAAATAGGTACTGGCAATAATATCCGCATGAATAACTAACGTGTCGCCTATCTGTTCTACAAGGGGAGAACCGAATAGCAAGGGAGTTCCTTCTATTTCTTGAAGCGGTAATTCCGGAAGCGAAGATGCCGTTCCATATATATGATTGGTGAAAAAACCGGATGGAATGATCACAATACTGTAACGGTCATAATGTTTGCTATTGTTCGTATATCCGATAGCAGCCACAATCTCTTCGGAAATATCTTCCCCAAGAAGGAAACGTATTATATAATGTATAGCATGATTATTCATATCCGTTCTTTTATCTTTAACCAAGCTCTATATAATAAACTGAGATTTCCTCTGGTTATTGTGAAGAAGGGGGTTTGAATTGCTCCGAATTCACGGAAAAAACGTTCTACTCCCGGAATCATAGAACCTTCAAAGTCGAATATTGGCGTGTATTGGGAAACGTGGCGGATACATTCCCAAAGAAGCAAGCTATGCGCCCCCGATGCCCTTAATGCCGGGTCGCCGCCTCCGGCCAGATAATAAGCCGAACTTTCCTGCCAGGCAATAAATGCCACTGCATGTAATTTCCCTTTCTCGTCGTAGGCTCCCCATAAGTCGCCTTGGTTACGTTGACGGCAGGCGGTGATCAATTTTATTAATACGTCCTGTCTTTTAGGAGTGGAGAGATGTTGACGTTTAAACGTCATGGATTGTATTTTCAGAAAATCTTCAATAGAAATCCCTTTCCTGATTGTGATGAGAAATTTCTCTTTTGCTTTTGTAATGTTCCGGCGGATATTGGGACTCATGTTCTCCCAAAGTGTATGTTCGTCCCGTATATTGTTTAGCAGGTACGT
The DNA here is from genome assembly GCF_000364265.2 of Parabacteroides sp. ASF519. NCBI lineage: Bacteria > Pseudomonadati > Bacteroidota > Bacteroidia > Bacteroidales > Tannerellaceae > Parabacteroides > Parabacteroides sp. ASF519. The sequence goes on from NZ_AQFV02000006.1 coordinate 2,932,763, forward strand.
ATAACGGGTTGTCTGTTTGTAACCTTCCCAGTAAAAAGGCAACCAGTCCGTTATCCCATAATTGAAATTTTGGAGGAAATGCGGATAGGATTTTAACACATCCGTAAACTCTTTGCATATTGCTTGCCGTTTTCCTAAAGTCCTGGTGTATTTGGTATCTTTGGATTCTGGAGCAAACCAGGGGCCCATTGTCTGGGTGTAAGGAGGCATTGATATGACTCCTCGGTGAGGAATATATACCGGTAAAGCTGCTAGTATTTTTCCTTTTTCTTCTGTTAGCAAAACTTCCCATTTGGTTTCGCCACAGGCGGCATCCAGCCACCAATCGCGTGAAAAAAGAGGAAAACTGTTTTCTGTATTGCATAACAGGCGGTATTTGTCTTTGTTTAGTTTATAGTTTACAGTTGACAGTTGACAGTTTTCTGAATTAGAATGTGTTTGTAAATCTGATATGTTATTCTTTTCAGTATGTAGCATATTCTATAATTATATATTAAACTGTCAACCGTCACTTGTCAACTATTACCTGGGTTACCCTTTCAATGCTTCGAATATCAATCCGGATAGCTCTTCTGCCAGTTCGGGGTTATCGCTGATGCATTGTTTGGCTGCATCGCGTCCCTGTCCCAGTTTTGTATCGTTGTAGCTATACCAGGAACCGCTTTTCTTGATAATATTTAGCTCCGCACCCAAGTCTACGATCTCGCCAGCCTTGGAAATACCTTCGCCGAACATGATGTCGAACTCAGCTTTGCGGAAAGGAGGTGCAACCTTGTTCTTTACAACTTTCACACGTACCTGGTTACCTTTCATTTCATCACCATCTTTCAATGTTCCGATCTTGCGGATATCCAGACGAACTGATGCGTAGAACTTCAATGCGTTACCACCGGTTGTTGTTTCCGGGTTACCGAACATGACACCGATCTTGTCACGCAACTGGTTGATAAAGATACAAGTCGTATTGGTCTTGTTAATCGCTCCGGTCAGCTTACGCAATGCCTGAGACATCAGACGAGCTTGCAAACCCATCTTGCTGTCACCCATATCGCCTTCGATTTCAGCCTTCGGAGTCAATGCTGCCACAGAGTCGATAACGATGATATCTACTGCAGAAGAACGGATCAGCTGTTCGGCGATTTCCAAAGCCTGTTCACCGTTATCCGGTTGAGAGATCCATAAGTTTTCTACATCGACACCCAGTTTTTCCGCATAGAAACGGTCGAAGGCATGTTCTGCATCGATAAATGCAGCAATACCACCGGCTTTCTGTGCTTCGGCAATAGCATGGATTGCCAGCGTTGTCTTACCGGATGATTCCGGACCGTATATCTCGATTACACGTCCTTTCGGGTAACCGCCTACGCCTAAAGCTGCGTTCAGGGCGATGGAACCTGTCGGAATAACTTCGATACTTTCAATGCTTTCGTCGCCCAGTTTCATGATAGAACCCTTTCCGTAGTTCTTCTCAATCTTATCCATTGCGGCGCGCAACGCTTTTAACTTGTCGGCATTAACAGCCGGCTTTCCTTCCGGGGTTTTTCCCTCTTCGAATAAATTGTCTTCTTTTGCCATCCCTTTTTATGAATTAAGGATTTGATTAGCATGGTCTTTTGTCTTCACCTCTTTCGGACCGATTATCTTCTCGATGATACCATCTTCGTTGATAATAAAGGTGGTACGGAGAGTCCCCATGTATGAACGTCCGTACAGTTTCTTTTCAGCCCATACGCCAAAAGCTTGTTGCAGGGCTGTGTCCGTGTCAGCGATCAGGTTGAAAGGCAGTTCCTGCTTGGCGATGAATCCCTGATGGGATTTTGCGCTGTCTTTACTAACCCCGACCACTTCGTAACCGGCTGCCTGTAATTCCTTGTAGCCGTCACGCAGGCTACAGGCTTCTGCCGTGCAACCGCTGGTGTTGTCTTTCGGGTAGAAGTAAAGTGCTAACTTCTTACCTTTAAAATCGCTGAGTCTTATTTCATTTCCGTTCTGATCAAGCCCCAATACGTCGGGTGCTTTGTCTCCTACTTGTAATGCCATATTATAATTCCAAATCTACATTAAACATTTCATGCCAGGGCAGTCCTTGTTCGTTCAACTCTTTCATGAATGGATCGGGATTGAATTCTTCCACGTTCCATACACCCGGTTTCTTCCAAACTCCCTGCATAAATAATTTGGCACCGATCATCGCCGGAACGCCGGTGGTATAACTTACACCCTGAGCGCCTGTTTCTTTGTAAGCTGCTTCGTGGCTACAGTTATTATATACATAGTAAGTTTGTTCTTTGCCATCTTTGATACCGCGGATACGGCAACCGATCGATGTTTCTCCCGTGTAATTCTCGCCCAGATCGCCCGGATTAGGCAATACGGCTTTCAGGAACTGGATCGGGACGATTTCCTGTCCGTTGTACATGACCGGATCGATACGTGACATACCGATATTCTGTATCACCCGTAAATGAGTCAGGTATTCCTGTCCGAAAGTCATCCAGAAACGGGCACGCTTGATCGTCGGGAAGTTCTTTGTCAGACTTTCCAGCTCTTCATGGTACATCAGGTATGATTCACGAGGACCTACATTCGGGTAGTTCAACGGCTTATGTACCGATAACGGGTCAGTATCCTTCCATTCTCCGTCTTCATAGTATTTACCACGCTGAGTAATTTCACGGATATTGATTTCCGGGTTAAAGTTCGTAGCGAATGCCTTGTGATGGTCGCCGGCGTTGCAGTCGACGATATCCAGATACTGGATTTCATCGAAATGATGTTTCGCTGCATAAGCTGTATATACTCCCGTTACACCCGGATCGAATCCGCATCCCAGGATAGCCGTCAGACCCGCTTTTTCGAAACGGTCTTTATAGGCCCATTGCCAGCTATATTCATATTTTGCCTCGTCCAGCGGTTCGTAGTTGGCAGTGTCGAGATAGCTGACACCGTAAGCCAGGCAGGCATCCATGATGGAGAGGTCCTGATAAGGTAGAGCCAGGTTGACGACCAACTCGGGCTTAAAGTCATTAAACAATGCAACGAGCTCGTCCACGTTATCCGCATTGACCTGTGCTGTCTTCACCTTTACATTTTTAATGTCGGCAGCAATCTTGTCGCACTTGCTTTTCGTGCGGCTGGCCACCATGATATCGGTAAAAACATCAGCATTCATCGCGATCTTTTTAACAGCAACGGTGCTTACGCCCCCTGCACCAATAACTAATACTCTTCCCATTTACAAATAGAATTAATCTTGTTAATATACAGTTTACAAGGTTTTAAACCAAAGGACAAATATACGATTTATCTTTGAACATATAGCAAAAGAGGCGAATTCATTTTAATAGTTCCCCGAATGTATTTACGATACTGTTTCATCATAAAGAAACAAATGTTTCTACATAATGAAACAACTGTTCCATTACTATGAAACAGATTTTACCAAGGATGTGTTTTTATCATTGATTCGGAATCGGTTTTGCAGCGTTTGTGTCTTTTGTTGCATCTACTTAAGTATATAAACCATGTGCTTTTATACAGAATGGTTATTTCTTGTTGTCTGTGATTCCTATTTTGTAGCATTGTTTCAGAATAAGTTGTTTTTTATAGTTAAAGTATATATAAACGCTTGTAACTTATTGGGAACGCGTTATATTTGTAAATAGAATGCGTAGTTTTTATTCTTATTTAAGGATATGATCTTAAACCCGGCAACGGATATGTAGTCTAAACAGTAGAATAAATATATTAATGTAGAGGAGAAACGAATATGAAACCCATGAAATTAACATCTTTAGTGGTGATGCTTCTGGTCGGCTTCAGTGCCGCAGCCCAGGAGGAGTTCTTTGATGATGTGTATTTCTCTTCAAGTAAAGAAAAAAAGAAAGAAAAAACAGAAGAGAAGGTTATACAGCCCAAAAAAGAAAAAGCAACGGAGTCTTCATCTGCAATTGTATTGGCATCGGCTTCGGATTCACATCCGGCGTTTGATAAAGATAGAGATGTGGATGAATATAATCGTCGATATACATCTGTTGACGTTGAGGAACCTTATGATGAGGATCTGGACGAAGCGGACGGTACTTATATCGAAGAGTTACCTGATAACAATCAGAAAGTAACGAAGAAAGCGGAACGCCGTTCGGATAATGAATATACCGAACGTATCGTACGTTATCATTCACCGAGTAAGATCACGATTGCCGGTGCAGACCAAGTCGATCTGTATCTGAGTGACGGGTATTACAGTTATGGTTATGATACCGATTACTCGGACGGTAATACCAATGTGAATGTAAATATAAACATGGGTAATAGTTGGGGATACTCTCCGTGGTATTCCGGTTGGTATGATCCCTGGTATTATAGTTACAATCCCTGGTACTCTTCCTGGTATGGTCCCCGTTGGGGATTCGGTTGGGGCTGGGGTGGCTTCTACGCCGGTTGGAGCAGTCCTTGGTACGGTCCGTCATGGAGTTATTACGGCCCGGGTTACTGGGGTGGTTATTATGGCGGATTTTATGGAGGTTATTGGGGACACCATCACCACCATTATTACTCGCCAAGCTACTATCGCTCTTCAGGGCGTTCGATTACCGGTCGTTCTTCAAGATCATCATCCAGTAGATATAGTGCAAGTTCAAATCGCTCGTCTTCTTATCGGTCTTCCGATCGTGCTACTTCTTTAAGAAGTAATAATAGTCGTGTGGCGACGAGACAAGGTTCATCTGCCCGCAGTTCCTCGATGTCAAGCAGAAGCGAAGCATCAAGCAGTATTCGTAATAGCGGAAGTACTTCTTCCAGTCGGGGGCAGTCTGCTGTATCAAGCATCCGTACACGACCAACACGTCGTAGTGAATATAATAACAGTGGTACATCATCTTCACGTATTAATTCGGGAGTACAGTCTGCGCCTTCAAGAAGTAGCGGTAGCAGTTCACGTTCTAATTATAACAGTGGTACATCTAACAGTAGCCGTAGCACTTATTCTGCACCATCAAGAAGTAGCAGTAGTCGTAGTTCTGTAAGTACTTACAGTGGCGGCAGTAGTCGTTCAAGTGGTACTAGTAGCCGTTCAAGCGGTGGTGGTGGACGTTCAAGCGGAGGTCGCAGATAACAGTAAAATAAGTAATGAAATATATAAGGGCCGGTATATTCATACTTGTGCCCTTATATATTAATGTATAATAAAACACAGAAACGATGAAAAGAATAGTATGCTTATTTGTGTCGGTATTTTTTCTGGCCGGTGGTATTGCATATGCACAGGGTGAATTGGATGCATACAAATTGTCTCAGACGGATTTGAACGGAACAGCCCGTTATCTGGGCATGAGCGGAGCTTTTGGTGCATTAGGTGGAGATATATCGTCTATGTCAACAAATCCTGCGGGGTTGGGTGTCTATCGTAGTTCGGAAGTTGTAACTACGATTAGTTTGTCTTCTATTAAAACTAATACGAACTGGAATGGTTCGGTGGCTGATGTAAGCAAAACCCGCTTTAATTTTGATAATATTGCCTATGTCGGATATTTTCCGACAGGTAATGACGAAGGTCTTGTAGGCTGGAATATAGGTCTTTCTTATAATAGGGTGAAGAATTATAATCGTTCTTATCGGATGAGGGGAAAGCAGCAGTCTTCTTTATCGGATTATGTGGCCGATATGACGGCAGGGTACAAAGAGTCAGCTTTGATATATGATAAGGAGAGTGGATATGATCCCTATTTTGATGCAAATCCTTTTATTCCTTGGATGTCGGTGTTAGGATATGAAGCCGGTTATTTTTATAAAGATGTGGGAGGGGTTGACGAATATATGTCTTCATTTGCCGGAGAAGTGGATAATGCTGATTTGATTGTAAACGAAAAAGGTTCGGTAGGGCAATATAATATAGCTTTCGCAACGAATATTTCCGATCGTTTTTTCTTGGGGGCAACCTTGGCTATTACCGATATGGACTATAGTATGACATCTAATTATACGGAAGATTTCCCGGGTAATGCCTGGCTAAGTTTAGATAATGGCCTTTCCACAAGTGGTACCGGATATGCTTTTAATATAGGGGCAATTGCTCGTCCTTTGGATTTTCTGCGAATAGGGATTGGCTACAATTCACCCACTTGGTATAAAATGTCAGATTATTTTCATGCCACAGCCAGTACTGACGTCGGTGCGATGAGAACGGATGCTGAAACTCCGTCTAATCAAAAGGGAGAATATCACCTTCGTACTCCTGATCGTTGGATATTCAGTGTGGCAGGTATAGGTCCTAATTTCCTTGTCAGTGTGGATTATGAGTTGACGGCTTATAAGAGAATGAATGTAAACGACTTGGATGGATATGATTTGGAAGCGGTAGAGTTTATTAAGAAAGACTTTGGTAATGCCGGAACATTAAAAGTAGGCGCTGAATATAAGATAACACCGCAGTTTTCTGTTCGTGCCGGTACTTTGTGGAGAACTTCCCCGATGAAGGCTCATGTGAAGGGTGGTACTCCTGCTTTGGATTCGGATGGGGCTTATTATAGAAATGCGATAGGGGTTGCCGGTACAACGCCAAATTATACGGTAGATAAAGGTACTAACTCGTACTCTGTTGGTTTAGGCTATCGTTTTACACCTAATTTCTATGCTGACTTAGCATGTGTCTACCGTGAATATAAAGAAGATGCTTATGCATTTCCTAGTACATTCTATGATGATGGCAAACCTTTCTTTACTTCCACTCCTGCCTCATTAAAGACAAAAACAACGCAGGTCGCTTTAACTTTGGGCTATAAGTTTTAAAGAATATTTTTTTTATATAATAGGTGATGCTTTAATTATTAAGGTGTCACCTATTTTTTTATGTTTGTGTTATATTTGTATTTAAGAATAACAATATAGAGCTCTTTATATGCATAAGATTTTACTAGTTGTGAGGTGTCTATTCTGTTTCTTTTTTTTAACAGTTTGTTTTAGTTGTGATTTAAGAAATCCTCATCAAAAACAAATTGAAAAAATGGAGTTTTTGTTGTGGGAATATCCTGATAGTGTTTATCTTTTATTGGATAGTTTGATTAATGAAAATGATTTGGATGAAGCCTGTTTTGCTAAATCTTGTCTTATTATTTCTAAAGCGGCAGATAAAATAGATAAAAGATTATTAAGTGTAACGGATTATGAAAAGGCGTTATATTGGTACATTGATCACGGGGATATTGATGGACAAGGTCAAATTAATTATTATTTAGGACGTTCTTATTTGGAAGACATGCAATATGAAAAAGCAATGAATGCTTATTTGCATGCACTTAGTCTCTTCGAAAAAATACAAGATTATAATAGTGCTGCATATGTTACAAGTTATATTGCAGATTTGTTTGAGATACAAAATGATCCTGAAAGTGCCCAAAGAAACTATGAGTTAGCAGCCGAATATTTTTATAAATCAGGAAATACAAGAAGTTATGCGTTAGCTTTAAAAGATATAGCCAGGGAGTTAGCTTTTCAGGACTCGTGTGAATTGGCTTTGTCTTATTTAGAACGAGCGGATTCATTAGCTTTTGGCTTGCAAGATTCTATAGTAAAAATTGCTGTTTATAATAGTTTTGGAAACGTATACAGGATTATGAAACGGTATGCAGACTCTGAAAAGTATTTACTTCGTGCGGCTGCAATTGATACGGTTATGTGTGGAATTCCTAATTTATTAGCTTTGTCTGATTTGTATATTGAGGTTGGTGATTGGGGTAAAGCATCAGATTATCTGGCTCAAGTGGAGAATGATAAGAGTGGACCATATATAGATATGGTAATGTATAATCAATATAAATTGTATAAAGTTCAAGGTAAATATAAAGAAGCATTGTTTTATTTGGAGCAATATCAAGATATATTTGATTCTAATGCAATAGCCAGTGATAAGGCGGATTTATTGGAAATGGAGAAGAAGTACGATAAATTGAAAGTTCAACAAGAGAACCAAAGGTTGAAACTTTCACAGCAACTGTATGTGATTTTATTAATTTTGTCCATATCAATTTTATTGGTTGTATCTTTAGTGTATATATTATTTAAGAAAAGGGCAAAGGAAAAGATACATAGTCAAAATGAAGAAATTCAGCAATTTAATATTGATGTATTAAATCTATCTCTCGAATTAGAGCAAAAGAAGAGGTTGTTAGATTCGATGGAAAAGGAATGTTTGGCAAAAAATAAACTTGAAGATGAAATAAAATCTTTGAATGAAGAGTTGAATAGAATAAAGAAAAAACAATTGTTAAACTCAGTAATTGGTAAAAAGCTCTTATTGCTCTCTCAAAAACATATACCAGGAAATACAAAAGTCTTAATTTCAGAGAAAATGTTTAAAGCTATAGAGAAAGAGGTGAAGATTGTATATCCTAAGTTTAAATCTCAGATATTGGAGTTATGTCCTGACATATCGGATTCTGATTGGAGGTATTGTTGTTTTTTATTATTCAATTTAGATGTTAAGTCTGAAGCTATTTTGCTTTCTGTGAATCCAGCTTCTGTATGGACTCGTCATCTCAGAATGCGCCAACGATTGAAAATTCAGTTAGATAAAGGGAGCCTTTATGATTACTTTATCAATAATGTGTTAAGTATTTGATATTTAGTGTTGTATGCGCTGGTGTGGTGACCTTGGTTGTCTATTATATATTCTCTAATAGCTTGATTATTAGTGTGAAGTAGTGTATGGGTATTTGACGGATTTTATAGTATTGCTAGTAAGTGATTGGTAATTTTGCATCAAATTACTTAATACTATAATCTATGAGAAATTTAAAAATTTGGTTAATAACAGTATTGGCATTATTGGTGACGATGCCTGTATTTGCTTTAAGACAAATACGTTTTAAAAATTATTGGATTAGGAAACCAAAAAGTGTTACAACTCAAAATCCTATTATTGCTTATATAGAGGATAGTGATAAAACACTTCATTTGCAGTTTTTAGAAAATCTGGGAAATGTCACTGTTTGTGTGAAAGATTTATCAGGTAATATCATTTATGATCAATTGATCAATACATTAAATGATTCTTCTCTTGTTATCCCATTGTTTAATCAAAAGGGTAATTATGTAGTTTCCGTATCTAATAAATATAATAGTGTAGAAGGTGAGTTTGATCTTTGATCTATTTATCTGCATTATTTTAATTTAATTCATTATGAAAACATTTAAACAACTTCTTGCAGTAAGTATTATGATATGTGGTACTTTACTGATGTCTTCATGTACAGATGAAATTTCGTCTGATAAGCCAGAATTAACTACTGGTAGTGTTATTAGCATGACAAACACAGAAATAAAAAAGGAGTTTGGTAAAGCGTTGGCAAAAGTTTTGGTAGAAAGTGCTCCGGCTAGAGAATTGATCAAAAAGGAAGCATTAAAGAAAATTGATTATGACTATGACGTTCTTTATCTTATGGTTAAGGATGAAGTGTTGGGTGATAATACGACTTTAGAAGGATTGTTGTCGAAATATTTGGATAAAGATTTCTTTGATTTGATTGAAAATCAGATTTCTAACTTGACAATATTTGTTCCAGAGTTGCCTGAAGATTCGTTTTCTGCCGAATTGTGGGATGTGAAAACTGATATTCCTGATGTTGCAATAAGAACATTTGATCAGGAAGGCATCCCTGCTTATAATATTCAAAAAGGAGAATATGTAATTAATGCAGCAGAAGTTCCTACATATCCCATTGTTGTAATAAAAGAAAATGAGAGAATTGCTGGAGGAAATATTCATACTAAATCATTAGGAACTCAAGGTGAAACTATTAAAACACGATCAAATTCGAATGTAGTGTTTAGTTTTATAGATGACGCCTTTAATAATCTTAATAATAAAGTAAATACAGTTGTTTTAAAAAGTGATAGGGGAGGGAATCCTAGGGGAGAGCCTGTTTCTCATAATTTGAAAAAAGTAGAAGAGGCGTATAGTATTTATAAAAATGTAGATGGATGGCATAGAGATTATGTCTATTATAATTTGAAACCGGAAAAAGGTATTTCTAGAGATAGTGTTAGTGGACCATTTATTTATAAATTTAAGGAGTGTATAGTTGGATTTGAATTGCTGGGTGATCCGGAAGCAGCTCTTGCCAAGATATCAGATCAAGCTGGAGACCCAAAGAAAATAGGTTATAGAAATCCACAGGTTGTTTGGACAGAAGGTGAATTTGAGTTTTTAGTTAAAGTTTATTTAGGGTCTGTATCTCTTGTCGGTAGTGAACTTAAGACTTATTTTAGAGCTAATGGTAATGATTTATTTCGGGCAAGTAACGGTAGCGGTCGTGGTGGTGCTAAATATTCAATGTATTTAAAAAAGAAAGATATGAAGCTCCCTCTTTTTGAATGGAATTTAGAAGATTATGCTACTTCTGTAAAAATAGCAGTAGAGGAAGTCGATGATACAGAGTCTATTAAAAATACAGAGTCAACAACTGTTGAATTTGCTGGGAATATCGGTTTTGATATATCTTGGGGTACAACGGTTAAGAAGGGCTTAAAGTTGGGAGCTAGTGCTAAAAAAAATCATATTATAGGGTTTGAGTCTACTACAACGAAGGGTAATGATGAATTGGGCGAAGTTGTAGTAAATTTTGGAGATCCTATTATGGTGGAGGAATCTCGTATGGATCGGGATGGTAATACGGTTTTCTACTCTGTTTTTAATCCTAAATACTATACTGGTTGGTATCGATTGTATATAGCCCCTGAAGAAATGTGATTAATTGGTAATGTGAATGTGTAACTGGTACTTGAAATATAGTTTGTTACCAAATGTCCCCTGTTTGTACATAAAACGTACAGGCAGGGGACATTTTTGTATAAAAATAACAGAAATATTTGTCTGTTTAAAATACTTTTTGTTCTTTTGTTTTCGAAAACAAAATTGTCTAACATTTAAAACCTCATTGCCTATAGCATAAACATTACTCAAAGAAACTATAAAACATAGAAGTAATGAAGACTTTAAAATCGATGACCGACGAAGAACTGGTCGTCCTTTATGCGCAAGGTGATAATACTGCGTTTGATGTGTTGTTGAACCGTCATAAGAGCAGTATCCATTCCTACATTTACTTTATAGTCCGCAATAAAGAGTTAACAGAAGATATCTTTCAGGAGACTTTTGTTAAGGTGATCATGACTATTAAACAGGGCCGTTATACCGAAAACGGTAAGTTTAAAGCCTGGATTACACGTATTGCACATAATCTGATCATTGATAACTTCCGTCAGGAACGCAGTGAGAATACTGTGTCCAACGATGAGGTAGAAGTGGATCTGTTCAATAATATTAAACTTTGTGACGGAACGATTGAAGATAACATCGTGCGCCACCAGGTCCTGTCGGATGTGAAGAAGTTGGTGAAACATTTACCCGACAGCCAGCGTGAAGTACTGGAAATGCGTTATTACCAGGATCTGAGCTTTAAAGAAATTGCCGATATCACCGGTGTCAGCATTAATACGGCTTTGGGACGTATGCGTTATGCTATCCTGAACATGCGCCGTATGGCAGATGAGAACCGTATTGAGTTGTCTATGGCATAATCAGATAAAAATATTCTTCGGTTCATATAATAAGTAGAAAGTTCTCCCGTTTTATTATCAAACGATTAAAAAGGGGATGCCTATGAAGAGATTTTCTACTCAATGTATGGATGGATTGAAGGATAAAACTAAAAAGAACCGGAACGAGAAGAAGAGTACACCAAGCAGACAAACGCTTGATTTCCTGTCTCAGTTTGCACGGAGTTACCATGTGGAACCTGCGCTGCAACCGGAATTCGGTGGTTATGTGATGAACTAAGAAATTGAAGGAAAGAGGACACTTGCGCAGTGTTCTCTTTCTTTTTTTTGTACCTTTGCACAAAAGACTTGAAATTATGAAACATAAGATTGCTCCTTCTTTGCTGGCTGCCGATTTTCTGAACCTGCAAAAAGAGGTCGAAATGATAAATAACAGTGAGGCGGACTGGTTGCATATGGATATTATGGATGGTGTTTTTGTTCCGAATATCTCATTCGGCTTTCCCGTGCTGGATGCGGTAAAGCCTATCCTGAAAAAGCCGATGGATGTGCATCTGATGATTGTTGAACCCCAGAAGTTTGTCAAAGAGGTTGCTGAGGCTGGCGCTTATATGATGAATGTTCATTATGAGGCTTGTACCCATTTGCATCGTACTATCGGTGCTATAAAGGAAGCCGGTATGAAAGCGGGCGTTACCTTAAATCCGCATACGCCGATCAGCCTGCTGGAAGATATTATCCAGGATCTTGATATGGTATTGCTGATGTCGGTCAATCCCGGTTTCGGCGGACAACGTTTTATTGAACATTCAGTCAATAAAACGGCCCGTTTAAAAGAAATGATCCGGGCAAAAGGGCTGGATACCTTAATAGAAGTGGACGGCGGTGTGAATCTGGAAACCGGGAAGCGCTTGCTGGAAGCCGGTGCCGATGTGCTGGTTGCCGGTAGCTTTGTTTTCAGTTCTCCTGATCCGATACGAACGATAAAAGAGTTGAAAGAAATGTAGAGAAGATAGATAACCAACCAAAACCGACCTTTGTATGATAATAAAAGAAATACAAAAGCGGCCGTTTATCAGGCCGCTTTTCATATGGATAACCGGAATCTTGTTGCAGGCCTTCTTCGATTGCAGCGTTGTCTCGCTGTTGTTGATCATCATCCCATTATTGATTGTGGCGTTTTCTTATCTGATCCCGAAGGTAGAGTCCGGAGGCGGTAATTATGAATTGCGCTGGGTTTGGGGCGCGGTGTTTCTGTCCTTATTACTTAGTCTTTCCATACAGCGGACAGCTTATTGGCAGGAGAGGGGAGATAGCAGTGAAACATCGCTTTTAATGGAACTGGGCGGGAAAGGACAGGGACGTTTGCTGGAGCCTTTTGAGCGACTGAATTTGTCGAAAGAGGAAAAGTCGGTGTTGACCACTATTACCCTCGGCTATCGTAAAGAGATGGATCGCGAGGTGAGGAGGCGTTTTTCTGTTACGGGTGTAGCCCATTTGCTAGCTGTAAGCGGTTTTCATGTGGCTGTTGTTTGCGGATTCCTTTCTTTGCTGTTTTCTTTTTTACCAAAGAATAGTTTTTACAGTTGGCTGAGATACCTGTTGACGCTTTGTCTGCTTTGGAGTTTCGTGGTTATTACCGGGCTGGCTGCATCGGCTGTACGTGCCGGTTTGATGCTGACGCTTTATCTCACGGGGAGGGTACTCAGGCGAATGACTGACGGTTATAATACGTTGGCTGCTGCGGCTTTCTGTATGTTGGTGTTCAATCCGTTATATCTGTTTGATATTGGTTTTCAACTGAGTTATTTGGCTGTATTGTCTATTTTATATCTGCAACCTCGTCTGCAAAATCTTATCGTAGTGAGGAATCCGGTTATTGCGATACCCTGGGGATGGATCACGGTGACATTGGCTGCCCAGGCCGGGACAACCTTACTGTGTTTGTATTATTTCCGGCAGTTCTCGTTGGTTTTCCTGTGTACCAATTTACCTTTGACGTTCCTGGCTACCTTCCTTATTCCGGCCGGACTGATCTGGTTATTGCTTCCTGTAGGTATTCCTGGACACGGATTATTACAATTATTCGTAGAGAAGCTGACGCATACATTGTTTTGGATTGTCGATGCCTTTAGCCGTGTAGAGGAGGCTGTCTTTTATGGGCGTATCGATTTACTATTGACCATATTGGGGTATGGTTCCATTTTTTCCTTCTTGTTATTTACGAAGACCAAACGTCCGGGAGTCCTTTTTGCCGGCTTGCTTCTATTGTTATTTATATTGTTTGATTTGCTTATTGAACGTTTTTTACTGCGTAGAACGTAAAAAAGTAGTACCTTTGTCACTGTAAACAATGATAATATATGATTACAAAAATCATTCACGAAGAGAAAATTCAGAAAGCCAAGAAATACGTAGAGAAAGGCGAAAGTTTTGTTATTGTAACCCACGTTACTCCTGATGGTGACGCTCTCGGTTCTTCTTTGGGGTTGTACCATTTCCTTACGACTTACGGTAAAGACAATGTAACGGTTATTGTCCCGAATGAATTTCCGTCATTTTACAGATGGATGCCGGGGGCGAAAGATATTGTGATACATGAAAAGTATCCTGATTTTGCGGAACAGCTGATCCATGATGCAGATGTGATCTTCTGTCTGGATTTTAATGAACCCAAACGCATAGAGAAACTGGCGCCAGCGGTTATTGCATCGGAAGGGCGTAAGGTGATGATCGACCATCACTTGAATCCGGCTGACTTTTGCCGCGTAACAATGTCGTATCCGGAAATGTCATCAACGAGTGAGATGATTTTCCGTTTTATCTGTCGTATGGGGATGTTCGACCTAATGAGTAAAGAGGCGGCGGTATGTATTTATACCGGAATGATGACGGATACAGGTTCTTTTACCTATAACTCCAATAAACCGGAGATTTACACGATTGTCAGTGAGTTGATAAAGAAAGGTATAGACAAAGATCTGATATATCGTAAAGTATTCCAGGTGTATTCCGAATCTCGGTTACGGATGCAGGGATATGTTTTGTATGAAAAGATGAAGATTTATCCGGAACATCATGCGGCTTTGATAACTCTTTCAAAGGAGGAACTGGACCGGTTCCATTACAAAACAGGTGATACGGAAGGTTTTGTCAATATGCCGTTGAGCATCGAAGGAGTTACTTTTAGTGTCTTTATCCGTGAAGATAGGGATTACATTAAAGTATCTCTCCGGTCGGTAGGTGATTTCCCTTGCAATCAGTTTGCTTGTCAGTATTTTAATGGCGGTGGTCATAAAAATGCGTCGGGGGGAGAGTTTTTCGGCTCTTTAGAGGATGCTGTAGCTACGTTTGAGAAGGGATTAAAAGAATTTAATCCTAATAAAACAGAAGAAATAGAGAAACTTGCCTGAGATATGGCAGATATTATTTACATTTGTCACTCATTTATACATTAAAGAATAACAGATGAAGAAAGGTTTTTGTATCCTGATGATTTTGTGTGCAGCCCTGATGGTGGTGTCATGCGATAAGACGAAGTCGTACACTGAGCACTTGAAGGACGAGAGGAAAGCGATTGATCGGTTGATTGATCATGAAGGATTTAAAATTCTTAAGCACTATCCGTCAGATGGTGTTTTTAAGGAAAATGAATTTGTGAAGTTGGATAATGATGTGTATCTGAATGTGATTGACTCAGGTAATGGAAATCGGGCAGTATTGGGCACGACCCGTGTTTTATGTCGTTTCATAGCTAATAACATCATGGATACGGATACTGCACAAATGATGGTTGATAATTTATCTTCCAAGTATAATAATATTTGGGGATTCCCTACAGAATTTATATTCGGTTATAATGTCTATTCGGGGGATAGCAGAAGTTATGATCCGGATTTATTTGTCGGCGAAGGGTTGGCTACAGCTTTATATCATGTAGGAGAAGGCGCTACTGTCAAAATGATCGTTCCATTTAAGAGAATGGGCAGTTATTTCCAAAGCAGTTATGTTCCGGTCTATTTTAGCAAAGTAAGATATACATTCGAAAAATAATCTAACATACTTATGACTCTAATTAAATCTATTTCCGGTATTCGCGGTACAATAGGCGGAGCACCGGAAGACGGATTGAATCCGTTAGCCATTGTGAAGTTTGTAGCAGCTTATGCTACCTTCATCAGAAAAAACACGACAGTTACAACAAACAAAATCGTAGTAGGACGTGATGCCCGTATCTCCGGCCCGATGGTAAAACAGGTGGTTTTGGGTACGTTTACCGGTATGGGATTTGATGTGGTCGATATCGACCTGGCTACAACTCCGACTACTGAATTAGCCGTTGCTATGGAAGGCGCTTGCGGTGGCATTATCCTGACTGCAAGCCATAATCCGAAACAGTGGAATGCCTTGAAGTTATTGAACGAAAAAGGTGAATTCCTGAATGCGGCCGAAGGTGCTGAAGTTTTGGATATTGCAGCTTCTGAAAGTTTTGAATTTGCCGATGTGGATCATTTGGGAAAAGTGATCGTCAATAATACATATAATCAGAAACATATCGAGAGCGTGCTCAACCTTGACCTGGTGGATGTAGAAGCGATTAAAGCGGCTAACTTCCGGGTGGCTATTGATGCTGTAAACTCAGTGGGTGGTATTGTTTTGCCGGATTTACTTTATGCTTTGGGTGTGAAGGAAATCTTTAAACTGCATTGTGCGCCTCACGGAAACTTTTCTCATAATCCGGAACCTATTCCTGAAAACCTGACAGAGATTTCAGACCTGATGAAACATGCTAAAGCGGATGTCGGTTTTGTTGTCGATCCGGACGTAGACCGTTTGGCTATTATCTGTGAAGATGGTGAAATGTTTGGCGAAGAGTACACATTGGTGGCAGTAGCTGATTATATATTGAGTCATACGCCGGGTAATACGGTAAGTAACCTGAGTTCAAGCCGTGCGTTACGTGATGTAACCCGTGCTCATGGTTGCGAATATAATGCAGCTGCGGTAGGTGAAGTAAACGTTGTTACAAAGATGAAAGCGACAAATGCTGTGATTGGTGGTGAAGGTAACGGTGGTGTGATCTATCCGGCCAGCCATTACGGTCGTGATGCTTTGGTTGGTATTGCCTTGTTCCTGACTCATCTGGCAAAGAAGAAAATGAAAACAAGCGAATTACGTGCCAGCTATCCTCCGTATTTTATCTCCAAGCAGAAAGTACAGCTGACTCCGGAGATCGATGTGGATGCAATCCTGGCTAAGGTGAAAGAAAAATTTGCTCAGTATGATATCACTGATATCGATGGTGTAAAGATCGACTTCCCTGACAAATGGGTTCACCTCCGTAAAAGTAATACCGAACCGATCATCCGTATCTATTCCGAAGCTCACACCATGAAAGAAGCTGAAGAAATCGGCGGCGAGTTGATTGCGGTGATTAATGAGATGTGTAAGTAAAGATTGCAAATCATATAAATAAAAAGAGGGTGCTCACTAAAAGTGAAGCATCCTCTTTTGTGTTAAAAAACGATCTGAATAGAATGTAATTAGCGAATTTGTTACTTATCCTATTAAATATGCCATTTAATAGGAATAAATTAATTTTATACGTTAAAATAGAATCGGATGATTGTAAATGTCATAATATTTTAAGTCCTTTGTTAAAAAAGGAACTAGAAGTATGGAAATACAACGATCGACGCCATATGGGATATTGATAATCCTGATTACTGTTTTATTTAGTTGTTCATATTATCAGCATAAAGAAGATGCTGAGACGATTAGGACAGATTCTTTACTTTCTATTTATATAGACTCAATAGCCGTGAATCCATTAAAAGTGGTTTCGATATTGCGAGATAACCAGAGAAATGTATCGGACAGCTTAAACTATTATTATTTGCAGCAAACTATTTCCCGGTGTTATTACTTCGGCAACCGGATAGACTCTGCTTTCTTATTAACCGATGAAATACTGAGATATATTGAAAAGCAACCCGAAATGAATAATCGCTTGCGGAAGTTGTCAGGAGATACGTATAATAGTCGGGGAGTTTTCTTTCAGGAAATGAATCAATGGGATTCTGCTATTGTCTGTTTGCATAATGCTTCTGAAGCATTATTGCAGGCAAACGTTCAAAACCGTTTGCCTGCAATACATACCTATATTAATATGGCTGATAGTTATCAGCATAAGGGTGATTATGGATGGGCAGGTTTTTATTATCGCAAGGCATTGTTCCTCTCCGACTCTATTGGGATGGGCGATAAGATGAACTATTCGATTTATTCAGGACTAGCCAAATTATATTTGGAGTTGGAAAACTATCCTTTATCTGATTCTTATTTTAAAAAAGCAGAACAGTATTGGGATAAAGGGAATGAATATGAACAGTATTATTTTGCAAACTCCAGAGGTAACTATTATTATGTAACCAAAGAATACGATGATGCGTTAATTTGGTTTCAAAGGGCTAATACGATTGTTGCAGACTTTTCTCAACCTATTTACCGGAGTATAGTAGAAGGGAATATCGGTGAAATATATTTATTGAAGGAGCAGCCTGATTCTGCCCGTCTTTATCTGGAACGATCGGTAGCATCCTTCGGGCAAACGGTTTTGCAACAACCTGGTACAAAGTTTTATATAGATGGTTTGTTTGCTTCTCTGGCGCTACAGGAGAATAATTTGCAGGAAGCAGCCCGTTTACTGGAACAACCCTATGATACACTCCACACCGATCTTTTGTATCAATACTATCATCATAAACGCCTAGAAGAGTTATACCGGAAAAAGAAAGATTATGCAAAAGCTTATAATTACAGAAAAAAGGCCGATCTGTGTGGAGATTCTATACGAAATATGAAGACCGAAAATAGTATTCGCGAAACAGATTTCCGTTATCGGCAAGATACTATTCTTTTGAAGAAGAATATCAGTATCACCCGAGCAGAAGCCAAAGCGTATCAGTGGAAGTGGATTGCCTGGATAGTCGGACTTGGATTTATTGTGGTTGTTTTGTTGATGGTTTGTGTGGTATTTTATTTCCGCCGTAAAAAGGAGCTGCGATACAAACAGCAGAAGGAAACAATAATCCAACTGCGTATGGCAGTTGTCAGAAATCGTATTGCCCCACATTATATATTTAATGTACTGAATTCAGTGATGCCTATTTTTCGCCGTTATGAGGAGCTTTCCGAACCTGTAAATTTGCTGATTGATGTATTGAGAGGCGATTTGCTTTCGTCAGAACAACTGGCGGTTTCGTTGGAAAAAGAAATTAGCTTTGTAAGAAAGTATCTGAAATTGAAAATGTTGGGTGATTCGAATAGTATCCGTGTAGAATGGTGTATTTCAGCCGATGTATCTTTGGATACATTGATACCTTCAATGTTCATCCAGATACCTGTGGAGAATGCAGTCAAGTATGCTTTTAATGCCGATTGTCAGACCCCCATTATCTTTATAGGAATTGAGGTCAAAGATGAGGAACTTCATATTAAGATTAAAGATAACGGCATTGGCTATAATTTTGGAGCACATGTTGGAGATGAAAGAAGTACAGGGCAGGGTCTTAAAATATTATACCGCACAACAGAACTTTTGAATACTCATAATATACGAAAGATGAAATTTTCAATTCAAAACCAACAATCTTCCTTACGAGAAGATCATGGAACCTGCGTTTCATTAATTGTTCCACTTAATTACAACTTTGCTTTATGAATACAAATGAGATTATGACTATTATTGTTGATGATGAACCGACTTGCATAAAAAGTCTGGCAAACGACTTATCACGTTTTTCCGATATACATATTGTGGTTACCTGCACTTCTCCTGATAATGCTGCTCGTGAAATAGTCCGTCTTCAACCGGATTTACTTTTTCTTGATGTTGAGATGCCCGGTATGTCTGGCCTGGAACTTTTAAGCCGTATTCAATCAGATATTCATTCAGATATGCATGTCGTTTTTTATACAGCTTATGATAAATACCTTTTGGATGCCATCCGTGCTTCTGCTTTTGATTATTTGTTGAAACCATATAAATTGAAAGAGCTGGATGATTTGATAACCCGGTATCGTTCCCATATTGCCCAAAGTGATAAAGTGAATATTGAGCAGTCTTTGCGTAGAATGTTATTATATAATAATAAATTAGCTGTCCAGACTGTTTCTGGATTAGTTCTGGTAAAATGTGAAGATATTCTTCTTTTCCTATACCAGAAAGAGCAACGTTGTTGGCAAATGATGCTTGTACCTGACCGCAAACTTCATAAACTCCGCATGAGTACTACTGCAAAAGACTTGTTAGGTATTAATCCTTCATTCGTACAGATCAGTCAGGATTGCATCGTAAATCTTAACTATTTATGTACGATAGAAAATGTAACACTGAAGTGCGGATTGTATCCACCGTTTACAGATATTGATTTAACGGTGTCGCAGAGGTATTACAGAAGACTAAGAGATGTGTTGGATATACTGTGAATTTATTAAAATTAGTGTATTTATGAATGAATTGGTGTCGCTTATCACAGTGATCTGTTAGATAATCGTTGTTAGCATATTTCCGAAATTTGAGTGTCTTTTTATTAAATACATTTGTCTGTAAACAATGCATAAAATGCATTAGATTGTAAGGGGCAGATAATTTACTAAAATTACATAGAATATGAAAAAAAGGTACACTCGTAGATTTGCTGTTATGATGTGGTTAAGTTTAATCGGTCTTTTACCGATGATGGCCCAAGTAACAAAACCCATAGAGATTAAATCTATGGAACAATTGCAGGAAGTATTATCATCACCTCGATTAAGAAGTGATGCAGTAACAGATCTACCTATTACTGCAAATGGAATACTAGTTGATAAAAACGTATCGGTGAATGCCGGTTCATATAGAATGCATGGTGGCCCCTTAATTCGGGCCGAAGGCTATACCGGTATTCTTCTTACTGTAAAAGCCGGTGGAAATATTGCGATTGAAAACACGATTGATGGAGCAAATATTGATGCTCAAAATATGCCATTGATCCAAATCGAGAAAGAGGGGATATTGTCTCTAGAGAAAGATGGAGTTTTCAAGAATAATAAAGGAATAGAGCATGCATTATGTCTCCTGAATTATGGACTCTTTAATTTAAATGGAGGAACAATAACAGGAAATTTGGGTGGTGGAAATCATGTTATAGCTAATTTTGGTGTAGCGAATTTGAACAGCGGACAAATAGTAAAGAATGAAGCTTCCGGTTCCGTTTATGTAGGCAGCCCTGGTACTGTTTCTCTGAATTCATCAAATGTTACTCTTAATGGAACAGATGCAACTCTTTTTGTGGAGCGGGGTTCTCCTTTGAAATTAACATCTTCTCTAAAATATGAAATTACAATTGAAACTGTAATGGACGAAGGCGACATTGTAGCTGTCGGATCAGGTAATTATCGCTTGACAGAAAATGATCTTGCAAAGATGATTCATAAAAGTACCCAGCATCCGGACTTGGTTTTTAAATTGGAAAACAACCAGGTGATATTATCTAAACCTTCTTCTGGAACGGGGGAAATAACTACACCGGAAGAGCTGCAGGATGCGATTAATAAAGCGCCAGGCACAGTAAATAATCCCACAGTAATAGAAATTAAAGGTGATATAACATTGACCAAAACCATCGAAATAACCAATAAATATGTTATTCTGACAGGTGGAACTGTTTCAAATGGTATTACAACAGGTCAAGGTACAATGTTTAAAATCAATTCCGGCCAATTAATTTTCCAGAAGATTACTATTGACGGAGGGAACACAGGTCCTGCTATGCCATATCATATGTCTTGCCTCGTTAATTTACAAGGCGGAACAGTAATTATGAATGAAGGGGCTATATTGACCGGAGCTGGTCTAACTGGTGATGTTTCTGCCGTTTGGATATTCAAGGGGGAATTCATTATGAATGGTGGACAAATCACTAAGAACTATTTCTATGGTGGTTTATCTATGGCCAGTGTCGTTAGTATTTATGACGGAAGTTTCACAATGAATGGTGGTGAGATATTTAATAATGTAGGAAGCGATTATTATATTGTAGGATTGTTCGGCTATTCCAGCAAAGTGAAGTTTGTATTTAATGGAGGAATGATTTATCAAAATACAGGAGGATACCTTCGTTTAGCCACAGGTGACTTTATTATAGATAAAAACACTCCGGATCAGTTTATTAGAGATGCAATTCAAATTCAGAATGAGAGTGTAATTTACATAAAACAAAGATTACTTTTTACTCTTACCATACAATTTAATGTAAATTGGACTATCCCTGATAATTTTGTATTAGCCAGAGGATATTCCGGCTATCAGATTACCGAAGATGATTTAAAGAAAATCAAGCTACCAGACGGTTATACTTTGGTTTTATCGAATAATACTATAATTATTAAGAAATCTGGTAGTAGTGGTGAAATTACGGATGTAGACGGACTTCAGGCTGCTATTGATGCAGCTTCGGTTGGCTCTATTGATAATCCTACATTAATAACAATCAATAAGTCGTTTGCTATTACAAAAACTATTCTGATTAAAAAGAAGCATATAAAGTTAACCGGAGAAACTTTGACAGCCGGAGTTACTACAGCAAATTACTGCCGTATGTTTGATGTGATGGATGGTGGGGCACTGATTTTGGAAAAAATTACTTTGGATGGTAAGTTTGGCAGTTATTGTTCTTTTGCCCGGGTAGATGCTTCTTCTTCGTTTATCATGCATAGTCAGGCTATTTTACAGAGTGCACAAAGTGGTGAAAATTGGCTTTCATTAGAGATTGCAGGCAGTTTTGTTATGGACGGAGGAACTATTCGTAACAATGTAGGTAATAAATGTCCTGTTATTTATTTGGCTCCGACTAGCAAATGGACTTATACCGGTGGAAATATTATCGATAATAAGTCGACTGTAGATAACGCTGTATATTCAATAGTAACCTCTTTGGGACAAGCTACGCTGAAAACATGCGAGATTATAGGCAATTCAGGTATTGCTATTTTATGTGGTGGGTCAATAAATATTGATGGTGCAAGTTTCTCTCAGAATACTTGTGCTTTAGGATTATCCAGTAAAGGTACTGTCTATGTAAAGAATAATAGGGGATTAAATGATCAGGTTTATTATTTATCGGAATCAGGTACTAACTATTTGGCTATTCAATCATCTCTTGTTGCAGATATAAATATTAATGTGGTCTCAACGGTTGTGAAAGAAGGATTTGTTTTGGCTAAAGGTTCCGGTTATACCCTTACCGAATCAGATTTGAAAAGATTTGTTTTAACTTCTGCTTTAGCAAAGAATTGGATTGTGAAATTAGTTGATAATACGGTTGTTTTATCAAAAGGAGGCTCATCATCCGATATCGATACTCAAGAGAAGCTTCAGGCAGCCATCGATGCATCCAAAGGAACAGCAAGTGCGCCGGCAACAATCACTATCTCTAAAGAAATATTGATTTATCGTTCTATTCTGATCAGGAATAAATATGTGAAACTGACAGGTGGTATCTTAAAGAATGCAGCCAGTGCCGATTTGCGTATGTTTGATGTTGGTTCAGGCTATCTTGGATTGACTAATATTACTTTAGACGGTAATAAGAAAAATGCAACAGGTTATTGTACCTTGATCGAAATGAACGGTGGAAGTTGTGAGTTATTGGAAGGAACAACCTTGACAAATGCACTGGCTAGGGGAGGTAGTGATGCCGTTGTTTCTATAGCCCATGGTTCTTTGGCTTTTAAAGCTGGTTCTATATCAGGAAATACAAGTGAAGGCGGAGATGTTATCTGGGTGAGCGGATCAGGAAACTTTTCAATGACAGGAGGTTCAGTTACCGGAAATAATAATAGCGGACGATATATTATGGCCGCAATTGAAATGACTTATGGAGTAATGAACTTATCCGGCGGTTCTATTGGCAATAATAGTGGTAACCGGTATGGTTTGTATGTGACTAAACCTTTTACGTTAGGTGGAAATGCCAAGATTGAGGAGGTAATCATATTGAGTGGTGAAGGTAAAATTTTGGTTTCGTCTGCCTTGAAGAATAAGGTTACGATCGGTTATATGAAAACTAACATGCCTTCAGGAACGATTGTAGCAAGTGGAACTGGCAATTATAAATTAACTGAAGCCGATGTAAAGCAGTTCACATATCGATATGCTAACACCTACAGTTTCTCTTTAAGCGGAAATGATATAGTATTGACCAATCTGGATGCTGTCAATAAGCTGTTTAATGTTAAAGTTGAAACGTATAAGGACGGAATACTATCTGTTGATAGAGCGACGGCTAAAGAAAATGAGTTAGTGACGGTAACGGTGAAACCTGCGTCCGGTAAGAAACTTTATACAGAAATGTTACGTTATAATGACGTGAATAAACTGACTTCGACAAATAAAGAAAACGTTTATACATTTAAAATGCCACCGGCTAATGTTCTGGTTACTGCTTCATTTATTCCGGAACAGGTACATGTGGAACCTGTCGACACTGCGGGCGCAGGTTTTAAGCCGGATGATGATTTGATTCCTGATGGAGCTATCAGTGATTTAGAGACTCTTATTGATCGTTTAGGCGGAGGAAATCCTCCAATGGATATGAAGCCGGAAGCTAACCCCGTTCCTGAAAATAAATTATCGGATCCATTAAGTGATGCCGTTGATAAAGCCAAAGGAAATGGAGATGATGTTATCGGTTCGTTAGCAGAGTTAATAACTCTTGTCACTAAAAATACAAGTGGAGTAGTCCTGACAACGGAAGTCCTTTATGCATTGCCTAGTAAGGTCACTTTACGTGTCTATCTGCCTAACCGTTTGATTGTTAGTGAACAATTGAGAGCTTCCGGCACATCTAATTATTATATTCTGAATGAATGTGAAGGTAATGTGACCCGAATTGAGCCAACATACGATCCTAATGAAAATACATTGATGTTTAGCACAGATAAATTGGGTACGTTTGTCGTACTGAATGAAAACACCCCGACTGCTAACGGAGGTATTGTTAAAGATAATGTACAGATTTCTGTTGTAGAAGGACAGATTGTTGTAAAAGGCTTGCAACATGGTGCATATTACACTATCTATGATTTTTCAGGAAGATTATTGAAACGTGCTGTTTATAAAGGTGAAACAGTGCTTTATCGTCCGGAACTTAGTGGTAGCTACATCATCGATTACTCCAGTGGTAGCCGGAAAGTGTTTTTTAGCAAATAAGCGTAGGTAATTACGCATCAACAAACAAGTAAATAAAACCGTTCATTCTTAATCATTGCATATTAATCATATTGTTTTCTTTATGTTTAAGTGAGTGATTTATGAGTGAATGGTTTCATTGTCAAATCAAATTGATTATGTGAAGCAAATAAATTTAATTATTGAGTTATGAAAAAATGGTTTCTATTAATTATATCTTTTATATCCATAACCTGGGTATATGCAGAAAATGTATCTGTCGATCAAGCGATGCAGGTGGCCATGAATTTCTCACAGCAAATACCAGGTAATCAGTTACGAAGCGGGCAAACTTTACAATTGGCTTATACGGCACGTCCTAATCTGCGTTCAGGAGAAGTTGATGCTTATTATTATGTATTCAACAGTGGAAGCAAGGGTGGATATATAATAGTATCAGGCGATGACCGTGCTTATCCTATACTCGGTTATTCTACTTCCGGTAATTTTTCTTATGAGACTGTGCCGGATAACATGAAATGTTGGCTTGAGGGATATGAAGATGAAATTCAGTATGCTTGTGCAAATGGCATAGAGCAGGATACTGAAATCAAAGAACAATGGCAAATGCTAGTTCAGGGAACTAAACTTCCGGTTTTACGTAGTCAGACATTACTGACCACTGCCAAATGGAATCAAGATATGCCGTTTAATAATAAATGTCCTCAAATTCAGGGTAAGAATGCATTAACAGGATGTGTGGCAACCTCTATGGGGATAGTCATGAAGTATCATAAGTATCCGGATCAAGGAACAGGTAGTGCTACTACTTCTCAAGGTTCTTATAAGGCTAACTTTGGAATTGCCTATTTATGGGATAAGATGCTGGACGATTATCGTGCAGACTATACAGTGGATAATGTGGATGCCATGGCGACTCTTCTTTATCATTGTGGTGTAAGTTGCGATATGCAGTATGGTGTAAGTGCCAGTTCTGCCCAGACCGCACGAATCGTTGATGCTTTAACCCAATATTTTAGGTATGATAAAGCTATTTCTTGCATGGACAAAGATGATTATGATGCTTCTGAATGGCAAAAAATGTTGACGGATGAGTTGATTACTAATCAGCGACCGGTTATTTATAATGGTTCTGGTACAGATGGGCATGCATTTGTTATAGATGGTTTTGATGGCAGTATGTATCATATAAATTGGGGGTGGGGAGGTTATTTAGATGACTGGTTCTCATTAACGGCATTAAAACCGGATAATCATGATTATACTTATGAACAAGGCATGATTATAAACATTAAACCTGATGAGGGAGGACAAAGTCTGAATGAGATTCGAATTTCAAATGCAAGTGGATATACAGGCGGCTTGAAAGTAAATACAACACCAGCTCAGGGAGGAACGTTTACACTTACAGTCTCTGGGATAAGATGTCTCTCACCAAGTTTTACATCCTCTTTATCTATTGCACATTTTGATAAAGAAAAGAATCTGAAAGAAGTGGTTGCAACCCCGCGGAACTTTTCTTTTAATCCTTATAGATATTATTATAATGTATCATTTTCGTGTAAAATTACAGAGCCTATAGAGGAAGGAGATTGTTTATATCTGGTTTCAAAAGCAGGTAATGAGGATTATAAAATAGTAGAAGGCGGCCCGAATGTTGCGGATGTGATTAATCTGACGGCTGGAGCCAAGGTCAATACATACCAAGTGACTTGGAATAGTTTATCTGGTGTTACTCTCACTTCGGAAAAGGGATATAATGCTGATGCTGTTACTGAAGGAGATGATTTTAGATTTAAAATTACGAATACAACCACAAATACAGTTATTGTTAAAAATGGCAATACAGAACTCAAACCAAATGCTAAAGGCATATATACATTATCGAATATCCGGGAAGATATTCATTTGATCTTATCTTTCGGAGAACCGATAGTTCCTGTCTATACGGTTATTTTACCATCCGTTATTGGATTCGATATTCAATCGGTTTCCGGTTATGATCCGCTATCGATATCAGAGGGAGGAGATTTTGAATTTACCGTTATTCCTCGATCCGGTTATGAGGAATATAGTATAACGGTACGAGTGAATGGTACAATAATAGAACCGGACAGTAACGGACATTATATGATCCATAATATTCAAGCGAATCAGACGGTTGAAGTAATCGGAACGGCACCAGACCCGGAAGTTGTCTATCATATTGTAACATTGCCGGAAGTAGAAGGCGTAACAACCGATCCTGAACCGGGGGATCATAAGGTGGAAAATGAGAAAGATTTCACTTTTTCTCTTGTACTCGATAAAGAATACAACCAGTCTGTACCTCTTGTCACAACAGACCGGGGGGATATTATTAGTCCGGATCGGGATGGCAGATATACTATTGAAAATATCTGTGAACCGATAGTAATCAAGATTGATGGAATTAAAAAGAACACAGATGTTGCCAATGAAAAAATTGATGTCAGTAAAATAAAAGTAACAACCTCCGATGGTACTGTTTGTATTTTTGCACCGCAACCAATGAAAGCCTACATAATGACATCCAATGGTGGTGTCTATAAAAATCTGGGAACTGTAAGCGGAGACACACGTGTGCAGTTGCCAAGCGGTCAGTATATCGTGGTTGTCGGCGGAGATTCGTTCAAGGTTATTTTGTAAATGGCCTGAAATACATTATAGAGATTTAATATGTCATAGAAATAACCTTTTAAACTCCTGTTCAAAGTTAGGAGTAAACATGTTTTCTCCTAACTTTGACTTGATTTCTTCGAGCGACCAGAAACGTCCGCCGTCCAGTTCCTCGGTGTCCGGTTTGATTTCTCCGTTGTAAATTGTGCGGAATGTATTGACTAGCTCTTTTTCGATAGCTGATTCAAAGACGTAACGGGTGATGAATTGGGGGGTGAATGCTGTAATGCCTAACTCCTCACGGACTTCCCGGCGGAGAGCTTCTTCGACCGTTTCCCCATAATCGATATGTCCGCCGACAGCCGTATCCCATTTACCGGGTTGGATATCTTTGGTCATGGAACGTTTTTGCAGATATAGTTCTCCGGCATCGTTAAAGATATGCAGATGGATGACCGGATGCAGTTGTTTGCTTCCGCTATGACATTCTTTTCGGGTCGCTTTACCTATTGTTTCTCCCATTTCGTTGACTAAGGGGAACCATTCTTCTTTCATAAGTCGATAATTTGCGGACAAATATAGTAAATGTTTGAAGATAAACTTTATCTTTGTAAATCATTATAAACCTGAAGATATGAAAAAAGAAGAGTTACAATCTGAAGAGCATTCAAAGTCAGTATTAAATGAGCCTGTGGCTCAATATTATTCCCGTATCAATGTACCGAAACGTATTTATGAAGATATACGTGTCAGCATTGAACAAGCTGATAACGGTTTTCTTATTCCTATGGAAGAAGTATTGGCTCGCCATAAATAATCATGGATATTTATTTTACCCCTCTCGCTCGGGAGCGTTTGGATGATATTGTTGAATATCTTGATATAACATGGGGGAAAGTTATCAAAAAGAACTTTCTTTCAGAGATAACTCGTTGTCTGAAGTTAATAAGTATAACTCCTGATTTATTTCCTTTGTTCGAAGATAGCCAAGAGGTGTGTCAATGTCTGATAACATATTATAATACGATGTACTATCGGGTAAAAAATAATCAAATACAAATATTGACTATTTGGGATAACCGTATGGACCCTCAAACTCTTAAATTTATTCTTTCTGAATTTGATTGATTACAGAAATAAGTTCCTCATCCGATAACCCTTCCCCATAAGTCGCATAATCCAGCCGGAATGTACAACCATTCTTATATTCGGAACAACCGTAGGCTGTTTTGCCTCGCAGGATGTTTCCTTTCTTGCAGATGGGGCAAACCGGTTTTGCCGGTTGTTGGGGGACTGCTTTCTCTTTGGGAGCCTCTTCCTTTTTTGCACGCGGCTTGCGGGGTTTCTTTTCTTTTTTCTCCTCTTTCGGTGCTTCTTTGGCGGCCTCCTCGATGGTGATGGTGCGGGTGGACTGGTCGGAAAGGACGTTGATGACTACCTGGTGGACCATCTGTTTGAGTTCGTCCAGGAATGTTTTTGCCTCATAAGTTCCACGTTCTATCTGACGCAGTTTCTTTTCCCATAAACCGGTCAGTTCGGCACTTTTCAGTAACTCTTCGTGTATTGTACCTATCAATTCCTTTCCGGTGGCGGTAGGGAACAGGTTCTTTCGTTCTTTACGGATATAGTTACGTTTGAAAAGCGTTTCAATGATAGCTGCACGGGTGGAAGGGCGGCCGATACCGTTTTCCTTCAAGGCATCACGCAAATCGTCATTATCGACCAGCTTACCGGCCGTTTCCATTGCACGGAGCAATGTAGCCTCTGTATAAGGCTTGGGCGGAGTCGTCCAGGTCTCCTTTAATAATGGTTTGTGCGGTCCGGTTTCTCCTTTGGTGAAGTCCGGCAATACGCCTTCTTCCTCGGTCGGTTCGGCATCCGGGTCCTTTTGCTCCGCACCGAATACGACGCGCCATCCCGGTTTTAATATCTGTTTTCCGGTTACTTTGAAATCTACTTTACCCACTTTACCGAGTACGGTTGTAGTGGAGATTTCACAGTCCGGGTAAAAGGCGGCGATAAAACGACGGGCAACCAGGTCATATACCTTCCGTTCATTCTCCGTCAGATTACGGGCGGGTACACCGGTCGGGATGATGGCGTGGTGGTCGGTTACCTTTGAGTTGTCGAATACTTTTTTGCTTTTGGGAATCTTGGCATTCAACAGGGAAGCCGTCAGCTCGGTATAATCGACCAGCCCTTTCAGTGTATTCGGAACTTTCGGGTAAATATCATCACTCAGGAAAGTGGTATCTACACGGGGGTAGGTGGTCACTTTCTTTTCATATAATGACTGAATCAGTTTTAATGTATCGTCGGCGGTAAATGCAAACTTTTTGTTGCATTCCACCTGCAACGAGGTTAGGTCGAAAAGGCGGGGAGCGTATTCTTTCCCTTTCTTTTCGGAAATATCGGTGACGGTAAAGTCTTCCTGCTGTACGATTTCGAGGAAGGCTTCCCCTTCTTCCTTTTTGGTGAATTTACCCTTGGTTGCGGAGAAGGTCGTATTCCGGTAGACGGTTTTCAACTCCCAGTAAGGTTCGGGCTTGAAATTATCTATCTCTGCCTGGCGGTTTACAATCAGTGCCAGTGTCGGTGTCTGGACGCGGCCGATAGAAAGTACCTGCCGGTTCTGTCCGTAACGGATTGTATATAATCGGGTTGCATTCATTCCCAGCAACCAGTCGCCTATGGCACGGGATAATCCGGCCTCATATAGTTTGGCAAATTCAGTCTGTTCTTTCAGATGCTGGAAACCTTCGCGAATGGCTTCTTCGGTAAGGGATGATATCCATAAACGGTAAACCGGGCATTTACAGCCGGCTTTCTGCATCACCCAACGTTGAATCAGTTCCCCTTCCTGGCCGGCATCACCGCAGTTGATGACCATCTCTGCATTCTGCATCAGGCTTTCAATCACTTTGAACTGTTGTTCGTAGGTCGGGTTACTAATCAACTTGATACCGAAACGGGGAGGAATCATAGGAAGTGCTCCCAGGCTCCATCGTTTCCAGTCGTCGGTGTATTCGTGAGGTTCCTTGAGTGTACACAGATGTCCGAATGTCCAGGTAACCTGATATCCGTTTCCTTCAATATACCCGTTCATTCTTTTTGTAGCCCCCAGTACTTCGGCAATTTCTCGTGCCACACTCGGTTTTTCAGCAATACATACTTTCATCTGCAATCTAATCCTTTCGTAAAAATCACACAAATGTACGCTTTCTTACTGAGATTTCCATAAAGAAAGTTCAAGAGAGAATATTTGTTTCTTTGGAAAACTTTACGAACTTTGTCTATTCTTTGGGGTCGTAAAGTTTAACAAGAAACATAATATCATGAACAGTAAATTGTTTTTATTAGCTGCCGCGTCTTCTTTTTCTATGGTTGGTGTGGCCGCGAACTACACCAACTTCATTATCATCAACCTCGATGATGCCGGTTATGGGGATTTTTCTTATAATGGCGCATACGGATATAAAACGCCGAACATCGACCGTATGGCAGCTGAGGGAGTCCGCTTCACTCATTTTCTGGCCGGACAACCTATCAGTGGCGCTTCACGTGCCGGACTGCTGACCGGATGCTATCCGAACCGTATCGGATTTGCCGGTGCGCCGGGACCGGGTTCTGATTATGGTATCAGTCCGGACGAAATGACGATAGGAGAGTTGCTGAAGCAGAAAGGATACAGTACCGCTGTTTTCGGTAAATGGCATCTGGGAGATGCTAAACAGTTCCTGCCTTTGCAGAACGGCTTCGATGAATATTACGGATTGCCTTATTCAAACGATATGTGGCCTTTCCATCCGCAACAGGGAGAAGTGTTCAATTTCCCGGACCTGCCGACTTATGACGGAAATGAGATTATCGGTTATAACACCGACCAGTCACAGTTTACAACGGATTATACCAACCGTACGGTCAATTTCATCAAGAAGAACAAGAATAAACCGTTCTTTATCTATCTGGCACATTCCATGCCGCATGTTCCGCTGGCCGTTTCCGACAAGTTTAAAGGAAAGAGCGAACAGGGACTGTATGGCGATGTCATGATGGAACTGGACTGGAGTGTCGGTGAAGTATTGAAAGCACTCCGCGAACAGGGGCTGGAAGAAAATACACTGATTGTCCTTACGTCTGATAACGGCCCGTGGGCGAACTACGGTAACCATGCCGGTTCGGCCGGCGGATTGCGTGAGGCTAAAGCTACCACTTTCGACGGAGGTAACCGTATCCCTTGCGTGATGTACTGGAAAGGAGTAACCCAGCCGGGAACAACCTGTAACAAGTTGGCTTCCAACATCGACCTTCTTCCAACATTGGCCGATATCAGCGGCGCACCGCTGCCCCAGCGTAAGATTGACGGTGTCAGCATCCTGTCTTTGATAAAAGGGGAGCAAGATGCCAACCCGCGCGAATCGTTCGTTTATTATTATCACAAAAATGATTTGGAAGCAGTCACGGACGGTAAGTTCAAGCTGGTCTTCCCGCATAAATATGTCACTTACGGCGCTTATGTGCCGGGTAACGACGGACAGCCGGGAGATTTGACAAACCTGGAATTGAAGAAAGCCGAGATGTATGACCTGCGCCGTGACCCGGGAGAACGTTACGACGTTATTTCCCAATATCCGGAAGAAGCAGCCAAGCTGATGAAGATTGCCGACGATATGCGTAAAGACCTGGGAGATAACCTGACACGTGTGAAGGGAACAGGACGCCGCGAACCGGGAAAACTGAAATAATAATATAAAAATGAGAAACGCTAATCTAATTGTAAAAGCAGGTATGTTGGCAACATGCCTGCCTTTTATTGGCTGTAACTCGGCCAATAAATCAGAGAAAAGCCAGGAAGAACGTCCGAATATTCTTTTTATCCTGTCTGACGACCATACAGGCCAGGCATGGGGTATCTATGGAGGTATTCTGGCCGACTATGTGAAGAACGAGAATATCCGCCGCCTGGCCGCCGAAGGCTGCGTGCTGGATAACTGTTTCTGTACGAACTCAATCTCCGCACCGAGCCGTGCCGCTATTATGACCGGGGCATACAGCCACCGTAACGGTGTCTATACGTTGGAGGACGGGTTGGACCCGGCAGTCGACAATATCGCCAAGCAAATGCAGGCTGGCGGTTACCAGACCGCCCTGATCGGTAAATGGCATCTGAAAAGGCAACCGGCCGGCTTCGACCACTTCAATGTGTTCCATGACCAGGGGGAATATGTCAATCCGATCTTCAAGACTGCCGAGAACTGGGTGGACGACGATAAGGGCAAGCAAGGCACCGAGGTAAAAGGTTTCTCTACCGATATCGTTACCGACCAGACCATCGACTGGATACGCAACCGGGATAAGAACAAACCGTTCATGATGTGCTGTCATTTCAAGGCAACGCACGAACCCTGGGATTTTCCGGAACGGATGAAGCATCTGTACGATGATGTTGTCTTTCCGGAACCGGAAAGTATGATGGAGTTCGGACCGGAAACGTCCGGGAGGGCATTCCAGGGCCAGCAGCTGGAGAATATGGGATGGCGTTGGGAAACCGCATCGAAAGACCCTGCCGCCTGGTGGTGCCAATATCCGGAACTGCCTTTCTCTACGAAAGGTATGGATAAAGTGGCTGCCCGCAAGAAAATCTATCAGAAGATGATTAAAGATTACCTGCGTTGCGGCGCGACTATCGACGACAACATCGGACGCTTGCTCAAGATGCTGGATGAAGAAGGACTGGCCAAGAATACAATTATCGTCTATGTCTCCGACCAGGGATATTTCCTGGGTGAACATGGCATGTTCGATAAACGTATGATGTATGAAGAACCGTTGCACATGCCTTTCGTGATTCGTTATCTGAAAGAGATTCCGGCGGGAACACGCAACAAAGATATTATCCTAAATGTAGATTTCGCTGCCACACTTGCTGATTACGCGGGTATCAAGGCGCCGGAAAAATCACAGGGAGAAAGTTTCCGTCAGAACCTGAAAGGTGAAACACCGGCCGACTGGCGTAAGGAAATGTATTACCGTTACTGGACACACCATTCCATCCGCCCTGCCCACATGGGTATCCGCAACGAACGGTATAAACTGATGTTCCTTTACGGCGACCGGCTGAATGCAACCGGCTCGGAAGAAACTCCGACAACACCGGCCTGGGAATTTCATGACCTGCAAGTCGACCCGAAAGAAGATAAGAATATGTACAATGAACCGCAGTATCAGGATATCATCAAAGAGATGAAACAGGAATTGCTGACACTCCGTCAGGAAGTCGGCGACACCGATGCCGATACTCCCCGGATGAAAGAGATTATGGACCAGTATTATTGGTAATCAAATGAAAAAAATTTATCTAATGGCTGTCGCCAGCCTGTATCTGGGGGTATCCCCTTTGGCGGCGCAACAGACAAAAGGGAACATCGTCGAGTATTTTGGAAAAGAGCGTGTGGAACGTGTCGACGAGGGTATGATATTGCACACTTTCCGGCAGGGGTATTTCTTGCCGGTGACGGCTCCTTCCGGTTATTTGTTTACGACCTCTGATGGGTTGGGTTGGGAGATCGCGACCGGGAAGTTCAAGGCTCCTTCCGGAAATGACCTGACGGCAACAAATTACGGACGGACCCGCGAAGCCGTGCAATGGACTCCTATCGAGGCCGACTCTACCGGAAAGTTCGCCAACCGTGCTTTACGCCGTGCCTATGTTTTTACGGAATATAAGGCGGATAAACCTCAGATCGCCTTGCTCGAATCAAGCGGGAATACCCGTACCTTTATCAATGGTATGCCTCATGAGGGCGACCATTACGACTTTGCTTATACGCTGATTCCTTTCCGGATGCAGAAAGGGATGAATGAGTTTATATTCACTCCCGGCCGTTTCGGCAGGGTGGAAGCCAAGTTGATTATCCCCTCCAAGCCGGTGATGCTGACAAAGAGGGATATGACCCTTCCCGACATTATCAACGGGGAAGGAGAGAAATGGGCCGCCATCCGTATCGTCAATGCACAGGAGAAAGCTCTTACCGGACTGAAGATACAATGTACGCTGGAAAACGGAGAGTCTGCGACCCTTACGACGGACGATGTCATGCCTATGATGGTCCGCAAAGTGAAATTCCGTATCCCCGGCGCTACCTCTTCAAAGAAGGGGGAGACGAAGGCGACTGTTCTCTTGCAGGACAAATCCGGCAAAGAGATTGACCGCACGGAGATATCCCTGCAACAGAAAGATGCTTCTTCCATCCACGAACGTACCTTTATCAGCGATGTGGACGGAAGCGTGCAGTATTACAGCGTGAATCCTTCTACTACGCAGGGCGATAACCAGGCATTGTTCCTGTCCGTCCACGGCGCATCCGTGGAGGCCCGCAACCAGGCCCGTGCCTATGCGCCGAAGGACTGGGGACATATCATTGCCCCGACCAACCGCCGCCCATTCGGCTTCAACTGGGAAGAGTGGGGACGTATCGACGCGATGGAAGTGCTTGCTGAAGCAGAAAAGGTCTTTAAGACAGACCCCGCCCATACTTATCTTACCGGGCATTCGATGGGAGGCCACGGAACCTGGTTCCTGGGTGTAACCTATCCCGACCGTTTTGCCGCTATCGCTCCCTGCGCCAGCTATCCGGATATTGCCAAATATTCAAGGCCGAATGCGGATGCTGCGAATGTCGGTGAGAAACATTTCCCGATGATTTGCCAGGCGGCCAATGCCGGACGTGTCCTCGATTTGAGAAAGAACTTCCTGCAATCGGGCATTTACATTCTTCACGGCGATTCGGACAATGTCGTTCCTATCGAACAGGTTCGCCGCATGCGTGAAATACTGGGTACTTTCCATCCCGACTTCTGTTATTATGAATATCCGGGCGGCTCCCATTGGTATAGCAATGAAAGCGTTGACTGGAAACCAATCTTCGATTACTTCCGTTGGCACAGTGTACCGTCTGCCGACAAAGTGAAACAGTTGGAGTTCCATACCGCTTCCCCGGCTATCTCTGCCAAAGATTATTGGGTGACCATCAACCAGCAGGATACGGCTTACGATTTTTCTTCCGTCTCCTTCAAACAGACGGACAACGGTATTTCGGGTACGACGTCCAATGTGGCATCGCTTACATTCGATTTTCCGGCTCTGAAACTTCCGGCAGAAGCCAGCATCACTATCGATAACGAAACAATCCCGGTAGACGGAACCCGGCCGGCTGTGCTGAAGAAGGTTTCCGGCAAATGGTCATTGGTGGAAGAGATTCCGGTAACGGAGAAATATCCTTCCCGTTACGGCGGCTTCAAGCAGGCATTCGATAATCGTGTTGTATTTGTATATGCTACCGGAGGAAATAAGGAAGAAAATACCTGGTATCAGAACAAGGCCCGCTTTGATGCGGAGACTTTTCTGTACAGGGGCAATGGCTCTATCGACGTGATTGCCGACAAAGATTTCATCCCTTCCGCCTATGCAGACCGGAATGTGGTGCTTTATGGAAATGCCAGTAACAACAAAGCCTGGAACAAGCTCCTGAAGAACGCCCCCGTGCAAGTCTTGAAGGGAGAAATCCGCATGGGAGACAAAGTGCTTAAAGGCAACGACCTGGGAACTTATTTCGTCTACCCGCGTCCCGACAGTCCAACTGCCAGTGTCGGTGTAGTGGCCGGAACAGGCATCGAAGGCATGAAAGCAACTTATCCGAACGACTATATTTCCGGCATTACCGGCTTTCCCGATTTACTGATATTCAATGTCGATATGTTGAAAGAAGGTATTCATGGCATCCAGGTATCCGGTTTCTTCGGCAACGACTGGAGTGTGGAAGACGGTTGTTTTATAACGGAATGAAGAGGAGGGCGTTTTAGAATATGAGTTAAATAGACGCGGATAACGCGGATAAAAAAAATGGGTGCCCCAACTGTTTTCACTGGCTGCAGCAGCTGTTTCCGGTGGCTGCTGCAATCAAATAAAATAGCTGCCGCAGCCAATCTATTCGGGGGCAGATGGGGGCGGCAAAAAGAGGGTTTTGAAAACTTTATAATAAGATGTTCCTTGTTCCTTTTACGATCAGTTCGTAGAAGGAACAAGGAACACACTATACAGAAGTTTCCCAAAAAGCCTTTTTGTCGCCCCATCCGCCCCCGATTCTTAAAACGGGAGTGTAGAATTAAGAGGTAGACTTTGTTATTTTATTATCTGTTAGGTTGTTAACCTTTCTTTGATAGATTATATCCAAATCCCTTATGGCGGGTTTTACCTGGTCGTTCGTCAGTCCAATGACGGCAAAAAGAGGCTTTCCATGTCTCTTTTGTGACTCAAAAATGGTGACTTTTAACACTTTTTCCAGTTGATTTATGCTCGTTGTGGTCACGGAATAGCGTGTTTGTTCCGCTATTTGGACATGATTTTGCCGGAGATAAGCATTATCCTATCTTTAATTCCGTATATTTGGAAACAAATTAAAAAGAGCGGTATGGAGAATTACTATCTTTCACTAGTATGTCTCAGTTGCTTGTGGCTTGTTTCTTCCTGCAATGTCTCCACTTCCCGCAAGCAGACGGATTTAATGCCGACAGACAGTGTCGGTAAGATAACGGGCCGGGAGATGTCTGCACAGGAAGTACCGATACGATTGCTACATAAACTGGGAGAACTTTATGGAGATAATCCTCCCGGAGTTGTCGGTTTCTCGGTAGAAAGCAAGGATTGTCCCGATTTTATCGGTGGTGTCTATATCAACGACCGGGATACGCTGGTTATCCAGATTAGGGGTGATTCTGCCGCCGTACGTAAACAACTGGAAGAAGTTCTGGATTCGAAAGAGTTTATCGTAGAACCGGCCGGAGCTTACACGCAGAAGGAACTGGCTGTTATTCAGAACAAACTGAGCGAACGATGGGAAGCATTGAAGGAAACGCCTGTTATGCAGAATGTGGTAAGTACAGGTGTTGGAATCAATGACATAGAAATCCGTTTGATGCTTAACACGCCGGAGAAGCGGAAAGAGTTCCGTGAGAAAGTAATGGATTCCCCCGCTTTTCGTTTTACCGGGCCGGAGAAGGTTGCCGAAAATGCAATGGTGGGGGGTAATGATACACGGGGAATATCTCTTCGTCCGGAGTATACGGTTTATCCGACCGATGCGGAGAAGGCTTCTTTTATTTTGTATAACAATAGCGGTGATAAGGTTTATTATGGTAGAGATTATACTATCACTTATGAAGATACGGATGGCGTATGGCGCGGACTACCTACAGACCGAATCGTAGTCTTGATTGCTTATGGTGCGGAAAATGGGGAGCATAAGACTATTGACGCTTCTCTTTATCCTCAAGTGCATGCGAACCTTCCCGGACGCTATCGTTTTTTTCTTGATGTCACCCTTGGAGACCTTCGTATAGGGGATAACGTACGTCTGATGACAGAATTTGTCCTTTCTGATGATAAACAGGAACTGGCACATGCCACTAAAACTCCCATTCCCGAATATATCCTGCAAGGAATATCTGAACAGGAATATCTGATACAGAAAGAACGTGAACTGGAACAGGAATTAGAGACTAAGGTATTTGTGGTGGTGGAACAAATGCCGGAGTTTCCCGATGGTGGTCAGCCGGGTATGCTGGCGTTTTTAGAGAATGCTGTATCGGAAGAGGTTAGAGCAACTGGCAAGGAAGACCGGATAACTCTTAGCTTTGTTGTTGAGAGGGACGGCTCGTTGAGTAATATCGAGATTCTTCGTTCCAAAGGCGATAAGCAACTGGAAGACGAAGCAATCCGTATCATCCGGAAAATGCCGAAATGGAACCCCGGCAAACAACATGGGAAGATAGTCAGGACGAAATACACCATTCCGGTCACTTTCCGTAAGAAGCAGGCGAGTAATGGATAATCAATAAATCAGATGAGGTATGGAAAATCGACTTCTTTTATCAGTATGTATCGGTGGTCTGTTGTTTGCTTTCTCCTGCAACATCTCCACTTCTCGTAAATTGGCGGACACGATGTCGACAGACAGTATTTGTGAGACTCCAGCTCACAATATGTCAGACCGGGAAGTCTCTGCCCAGGAAGTTCCGATGCGGCTATTGGATAAGCTGAGTGAACTCTATGGCGATAACCCTCCCGGTGTTATTGGTTTTTCGGTCGAGAGCAAGAATTGCCCCGACTTTATCGGCGGCGTCTATATTAATGACCGGGATACGTTGGTTATCCAAATCAGAGGTGACTCTGCCATTGTCCGTAAACAACTGGAAGAGATATTGGGGTCGAAGGAGTTCATTGTCGAACCAGGTTTGACCTATACTCAAAAAGAACTTTTAGCAATTAACGAAAAACTGACTGAACGATGGCGGCAACTCGAAAGAACTTCTGTGATGCGTAATGTGAAAAGTACCGGGGTTGGAGCACATGCTATCGAGGTATGCCTGATTGTCAATACTCCTGAGAAGCAAAAAGAATTTCGTGAGAAAGTGATGGATTCCCCGGCTTTCCGTTTTACCGGTCCTGAGGTGCCCCCTGTAAATACAACAGTAGGAGTGAACGATATAAAAGGCGTTGCTCTTCGTCCTGAATACACTGTTTATTCAACGGAAACCAAGCAGGTAAAATTTATCTTATACAATCATAGCGGAGGTCCTGTTTGTTGCGGTGCACATTATTATATCACCTATGAAGACGATAAAGGTGTCTGGCGCAAACTGCCTATCAATGATTTTGCAGTCGATATCCTTTATGGGGTAGAGAATGGAGATAGTTGGGAGTTTTCTGCTTTTCTTTATCCCGATGTGTATCCGAACCATACCGGACGTTACCGCTTTTTCTATGAGGTTACCGTCGGTGATATGCACGTTGGTGACAAACTGTTGATGATGGCAGATTTTCGCCTGTCGGATAGCAAACAGGAACTGGCACAGGTTACCAAAACTCCTGTTCCCGAAACGGTTCGTTAAGTGACATTCAGGTCATTCATTCTTCTTCGTATAAAGAACTCGATGACGAAGCAATCCGTATCGTCCGGAAAATGCCGAAATGGATACCGGGCCAACAGCGTGGTAAACCGGTAAAAGTAAAATATACCGTTCCGGTAGATTTCTATAAAGAAGAAAATAACCGACAAGAATGAGATGGGAGGCATGGGATTTTCTGTATATTTGGAAACCGTATAATATCTAATTGGAGGGCCTGTTTATGCGAATTATAGGATTTCTATTCGTGTACCTGTTTTCGTTGGCCGATTTGGGTGCACAGGTAAAAGACCGGTATCTTGAACTCACTCACGATACTCTTTCTGCCGAAATGGTTGGTACTAACTTCCTGCGTACGACATTTTCTTCCGCTCCGCAGGCTTTCTTTATGAATAAGGATTGCATGGATGATTGTAAAGCCTGGGAAATAGAGCAGTTGGACGATATCTATCGGTTCAAAGCGATTGAGGGCCATCGTCTTTTTCATTATTCTACAGACAGATTATCTGCTAAAACGATGGAAGCACCGGCTGACCGGGAGTTGTACGACCTGCTTTCGAATCTGTTCCGCCGTGCCCTCCTGCTGGCAGAAGATGTAGACGGGTATAGTCTCGGACTGGATGGGTATACCTGTTATTTCGCTTCGACGGATACTTGTGGAAAAGTGAACGTCGCTTTGAAATGGGCACCTGAGGCCGGTTCTTTGTGCCGCGAATTGACCGACCTGGGAGATTCCGTTTACAGCCGGATTGTCAGGAATGAGACTGATTGGACTTTGACGAAGCAGGTTGCTGCCGCCCTTTTGGAGAAGTTGGAAAAAGAACCTGTCGATACAGTCCGTAATCCGGTTTATCGTGGCATCTGGCAGCTGGGATTACAACTGAAAAATCCGGTGGAGTTAAGTGAGGTGCCTCAATTTCCGGGTTTTGTAGATATTGAAAAGTATTTTTATGATAAGATGGAGTATCCTGTAGATATGTTAAAAGCAAACAGAGGAGGTTACGCCGTTTGCCAGTTTACGATAGACACAATGGGGATGGCAAAAGATGTTTTCACGCTGGAAAGTAGTGAGCCGGCCTGTGAAAAAGAGGTAAAGCGTCTGATAAATACAATGTCGCATTGGCTTCCGGCCTATGATAAAGCCGGCAAACGGGTGGAATGTATGTACGCTGTTTATGTCTCGTTTCGTCCGCAACATCATTATACCCGGCAGAAAATACGCGAAGCATGGGATAAACAGAAAGAACAGCTGTTTGTCGATTATGAATCGATGCCGGAGTTTCCCGGCGGTAGTGCTGCCTGTTTAGAGTTTATCAGGAAACATCTACAATATCCTTCTTCGTATATCGGTTCGAATAAGAATGTGAGGGTTACTTGTACATTTACTATAAATACGTATGGAGAGTTGGAGGATATTGAAGTTGTTCGTGGTAGCAATATTCCTGCATTT
Organism: Parabacteroides sp. ASF519; assembly: GCF_000364265.2. NCBI lineage: Bacteria > Pseudomonadati > Bacteroidota > Bacteroidia > Bacteroidales > Tannerellaceae > Parabacteroides > Parabacteroides sp. ASF519. The sequence continues at coordinate 2,973,604 of NZ_AQFV02000006.1, forward strand.
GATGAAGAGGCTTTGCGGGTACTTCGGCTTATGCCACGTTGGAAACCGGCTGTCGGTTACTATCAGCAACCTCGTTTTATGAAATGTCGATATACTGTTCCTGTTATATTTACAGACCCGGGAAAATAAGAAATTAGTCAAAACGCCTTCCGGTATTCTGACAGTGATTTTCTTTTCGTCTTCACGCTGCTTTTTTTCGTTTTCCTACCTGGGGATTGTGAAGTGCCGATTATTTTGTTTTTCTTTGTTACAGGAAATAAGATGCTATGGATTCGTTTGATACCTATATTGCCCGGAGACTTCCGCTGGTCAGCTTGATTAGTACGGTTTTTATCATATACCCAAACATCGCCTGTATCCCCTGGGAGTTGAAATATGTGGAGGGGACTGGCGTTACCGGTCTTCTTTCCTTTTTTGTGTATCGCTTCCTTTTCTTCTGGGGATTAATCAGTTTGCTGATACGCTATAATCTGAAGAAGATGCCGGCTACCCTGTTCAAGCAACGGCTGATGCGTAACTTCCTGTTTTCTTTTATCGCTTACCTGCTTTATGCCTCCATATCGTACGGGGTTTCTTCTTTGGGTATTCATACGGATGCTTTGGGCAGTATTCTGATATTCCAGTTCTTCGTGACATGTTTTCTCTGTACGTTTATCGGATATATTTCCATGTTGTATTCCCGGCAGCGGGAGAAGGAGTCGGAGATAGAGCGTTTGCGTTTTGAAAATCTGCAAAGCCGCTGCGATGCACTGGCCAACCAGATTAATCCGCATTTCTTTTTTAATTCGCTGAACGGCATCTCTTCATTGATTCGTAAAAAGGATGACGAAAAGACGCTGATGTATGTCCATCAGTTGTCCGATATCTTCCGCTATATCCTTCAGAGTGACCGGAAAGGGTTAGTCTCATTGCGGGAAGAGCTGGAGTTTATGCTGTCTTTCCAGTATGTTATGGAAGTACGTTTTGCGAATAAACTGACCTTTTCAGTCCGGGTGGAAGAAGAACGGAAAGATTTGTTGATGCTGCCTGTTCTGTCTTTGCTGCCTCTGGTGGATAACGTGGTTGTCCATAACAGGATAGACAGCGAACATAAAATGGAAATCTCAATCGTGCTGAACGAACAGGACGAACTGGTCGTATCGAACCCGGTCTATCCGAAGCTGTCCGCTCCCGATACCAACGGAACAGGACTTGCGAACCTGGAGAACCGTTTTACTTTGTTAATGAATAAGCAGATACGGATAGAATCGACAGAAGAAACTTTCCGCGTCTGTCTCCCTTTAAAATGATACTTGTATGAACGTGTTGATTGTAGAAGACGAAACAGCAGCTTACGAAAACCTGGTGGATATATTGATGGAGGTTGCCCCGGATATACAGATTGCCGGGAATACTGAAAGTGTCACCCAGACCGTCCACTGGCTTCAGTCGAACCCGGCTCCGGAGTTGATATTTATGGATATACACCTGTCCGACGGTTCGGCCTTCAATATCTTTGATAAAATAGAACTTGAAACGCCTATCGTTTTCACGACGGCCTACGACCGGTATGCGATAGAGGCCTTTAAAGTGAACAGCATCGACTATCTGCTGAAACCGATTAAGGTCGAAGATATCAGGCATGCTTTGGATAAATACGGCAAACTGAACCGGCAGGATATTCTCCAATACCTGTCACAGCTAACCCGGCTGGTCCCTGCCCCTAAATACAAGGATAAACTGCTGGTCCCTTATAAGGACAAGCTCTTGCCGGTCAACCTGAAGGATGTTTCCTGCTTTTACACATCCGGCAAAAATACCTCCATCTATCTGAAAGACGGAGCCAGTTACCCGTATTCCCGAACATTGGAACAGATAATGCCGTCCCTTAATCCGGCTGATTTTACCCGGGCGAACAAACAGTTCATCATAAACAGGGACAGTATATCCAACATCACTATCTGGTTCGACAGCCGTCTGCTGGTGACGCTCGATGTGGAGGTTCCCGAACGTATCTATGTCAGCAAGAATAAAGCATCCGAGTTTAAAGCGTGGCTGGTAAATGATTGACCGGCATTTCGCGATTATTCCCTTTTTTTTCGTTTTGACGAGACGTCTGTATCTTTTATATTAAAAATCCGGCATATTTGTACCGGATTATTAATCAATAATAGGATACATGATGTTACGAAAAATCAGACTGATAGCGGCTACCTTATGTTTCGTGCTTATCACTCTACTGTTCCTCGACTTTACAGGGACGTTGCACGGATGGTTCGGGTGGCTGGCTAAAATTCAGTTCTTACCCGCCGTGTTGGCATTGAATGTGGGTGTTGTGTTATTTTTAGTCCTTCTGACGCTGGCTTTCGGACGTGTTTACTGCTCGGTGATTTGTCCGTTGGGCGTTTTTCAGGATGTTATTGCGCGGATTGGCAGGAGAGGGAAGAAGTTGCCTTATTCTTATTCGCCGGCGTTGTCCTGGTTACGTTACGGAGTATTGTTCGTTTTTGTGCTGGCGTTGGTTGCGGGGGTAGGCTCTCTGGTTGCTTTGCTGGCTCCTTACAGTGCGTATGGGCGTATCGCTAATAATTTGTTTCAGCCGCTTTGGATGTGGGGGAATAATTTATTTGCTTATCTGGCGGCACGGGTGGAGAGTTATGCTTTTTATGAGGTGGATGTATGGATGAAGAGTCTGCCGACGTTTTTGGTGGCTTTGGCTACGCTGGTGGTTCTTGTCGTATTGGCCTGGCGTAACGGGCGTACTTATTGCAATACGATTTGTCCGGTTGGTACGGTGTTGGGATTTATCTCCCGTTATTCTTTGTATCGTGTCACGATAGATACGGATAAATGTAACAGTTGCGGCCTTTGTGCCCGCCAGTGTAAAGCAGCCTGCATCGACAGCAAGGAACATAAAATCGATGGCAGCCGTTGCGTAGCCTGTATGAATTGCCTGGATACCTGTCGTAAGAATGCGCTAACTTACGCACCGGTATGGAAAACGAAGAAACAGGCAACCGGCACGGAGAAACCTGAACCGGAAGATAAAACGAACCTTTCCCGTCGCCGGGCCTTGTCGGCAACAGCTCTGGTTATGATGGGGAGTGCCCTGAAAGCCCAGGAGAAAAAGGGGGAAGAGGTTATCATGAAAAGAGACGGGGGACTGGCACCTATCAAAGAACGGAAAGAACAGGAAAAACTGACGGCGATTGTCCCTCCCGGAGCATTGAGCATACGGAATATGAGGCAGCATTGCACGGCCTGCCAGCTTTGTATCTCTGTTTGCCCGAATCATGTCCTGCGTCCTTCCGGTGGCTTGATGACATTGATGCAGCCGGAGATGTCTTATGAGCGGGGCTATTGCCGTCCCGAATGTACAAAGTGTTCTGAAGTCTGTCCGGCAGGAGCCATCAAGCCGATAACGAAAGCTGATAAATCATCTGTCCAGATAGGACATGCCGTATGGGTGAAAGCGAACTGTATCCCGCTGACCGACGGTGTCGAATGCGGTAACTGTTCCCGGCATTGTCCGACGAACGCGATAGAAATGGTTGCATCTGATGCGGATAATCCGAAATCCCTGAAGATACCGGTCATTAATACCGAACGTTGCATCGGCTGCGGTGCTTGCGAACATCTCTGCCCGTCGCGTCCGTTTACGGCTATCTATGTGGAAGGGCATGAAAGACATCGAGTTATTTAATCCGTTTTTAAAGAATAGACCTATGAAGAATCAACATATCAATCGCCGCGATTTTCTGAATATCGTAGGCATCACGGCGGCAACTACTACGGCGGCACTCTATGGCTGTGCCCCGAAAGACCAGGGAGGTTCCGGAAGCAAAGCCTCTTCGCCTGTTCCGACCGACCAGATGACTTACCGCACATTCCCCGGACTGGGGGATAAAGTGTCCCTGCTGGGCTACGGTTGTATGCGCTGGCCGACTATCCCTTCACCCGACGGGAAAGGTGACTTGATTGATCAGGATGCTGTCAACGAACTGGTGGATTATGCCATCGCCCATGGGGTGAACTATTTCGATACGTCACCCGTTTACGTGCAGGGCTGGTCGGAAAAGGCTACGGGAATTGCCCTTAGCCGGCATCCTCGGGACTCGTATTATCTGGCTACCAAATTGTCGAATTTCTCGAACTATACGCGTGAAAACTCGATGGCGATGTACCGCCGTTCATTCAGCGAGTTGCAAACCGATTATCTGGATTATTATCTGCTCCACTCCATCGGTGGCGGACAGGGAATGAAGACATTCAACGACCGCTATGTCGATAACGGAATGTTGGATTTCCTTATGAAAGAGCGGGAAGCGGGGCGTATCCGCCATCTGGGTTGGTCGTTTCACGGAACGTCGGACGTTTTCGATGAGGTGCTGGCTATGCACGATACCGTTCATTGGGATTTCGTGCAGATACAGTTGAACTATGTCGACTGGCGGCATGCGACAGGAAGGAATGTGAATGCCGAATATCTTTATCAGGAGTTGGAAAAGCGGAATATCCCTGCGATTATCATGGAACCGTTACTGGGTGGCCGCCTGTCGAATGTGCCCCAGCATATCGTTACCCGGTTGAAACAACGCCGCCCCGAAGATAGTGTCGCCTCATGGGCTTTCCGTTTTGCCGGTTCGCCCGAACTGGTGCTGACGGCTTTGAGCGGCATGACGTATATGGAGCATTTGCAGGATAATATCCGCACGTATTCCCCGCTTATTCCGCTGACGGACGAGGACAAGGATTTTCTGGAAGAGACTGCGCAACTGATGATTAAATATCCGACAATTCCCTGCAACGACTGCAAATATTGTATGCCGTGCCCGTATGCGATAGATATTCCGGCCGTGCTTCTTCATTATAATAAATGTGTGAATGAAGGAAATGTTCCGAAAAGCCGGACGGATGAAAACTACCGCGAAGCCCGTCGTGCCTTCCTGGTCGGCTACGACCGCAGCGTCCCGAAACTGCGCCAGGCAGACCATTGTGTCGGTTGCGACCAGTGTAACGAGCATTGCCCGCAAGCCATCGATATACCAAAAGAGTTACGCCGCATCGACCAGTTTGTGGAACAGTTGAAACAGGAGACGTTGTAAGTGGTGAGTGTTACTTTTCTCTTGAAAGAAAAGTAACCAAAAGTTCAAGGCTACACCGGAGCAGTGAAGCCGGTGCAGCCTTGATCTTTTGTCTGCTTTTCCATCAAGGGAAAAGTAGGTTCATTATTCTATATTCTTACGAATCTTAGTCAGATACCCCTTCATCGCTTCGGAGTCTTTGTCTTTGATGATATCTTGCAGGATATTCAATTCCTCCTGTATCCGGGAAATCTGTTTCGGAGTGCGCGGATTGAAGAGAATTTCTGTCAATAGATAATCATCTTCAGACAGCAAGCCGCGTGCAATTTTCATATGACGTTTGAAGGTCGTACCCGGAGCATCCTGATGCTTCATGATGGCTGCAAAAACCATTGTTGAGGCGAACGGAATACCTAAAGAGTAGGCAACCACCTTGTCATGTTCTTCAAATGTATATTCGCGGATATTCAGGCGCAGGCTTGAATAGATATCCTTGAAGAAAATCTTACCCAGGTGGTCACCTTCGGAAATGATAATCGTGTTTTCTTTTTCCAGATTTCCCAGGTTGGCGAAAGTAGGACCGAACATCGGGTGGGTGGAGACATACGGGAAACCGCAGGTTTCGTAAAACTCTTTCAGGTGGGTTTTTACGGAAGCTATGTCTGAGATAATGCAATAGGGTTGCAGATAAGGCAGAACCGCTTTGAATGCTTCGATCGTGTAGTTCAGTGTTACACAGTTGATAACCAATTCAGGAGCAAACTCTGCTACCTCTTCGGGCTTTTGCAGGCGAAGGGCGTTGTAGATGAAACGCATCCGTTTCGGATCGTTTTCCAATACAGCCACTTCATGGTCGAAACTCAGCAGGTCGGTGAAGAAAGAACCCATCTTTCCGGCACCTAATATTAATATTTTCATTGTCTTATTTTGTTGATAAATTATTTCCGGCGGGTTGTTTTTGTTTTTCCGCTTTCACAACGACTTTGTGACGCCCGTCACAACACCCTTTTGGTGTCCGTCACAACGACCTTGTGATGCTCGTCACAAAACCCTTGTGATGCCCGTCACAAGGTCGTTGTGCAAAATCTGTGTGCAGTTTTGTTACTCATTCATGATAATCATCTGCTGGCGAACAGACTCTTCGTGGATCTCTTTCAGGATTTCTTTTACAAAGTCCGTGTTCAGGTCCATCGTCTGTCCCATATCCGAACGTTTTTCCAGGATTTCGCTGTAACGCGGTGACTGGAGGATGGGCATGTTATGTTCCTTTTTATACACACCGATTTCGCGGGAGATACGCATACGTTTAGCCAGCAGTTCGAGCAGTTGCTCGTCGATACCGTCGATCTGGCGGCGCAGTTCTGCCAGGTTTTCTGTTGTCTGTGTCTCGTTACGGATAACCAGCAGGTTGACAACATAATCCAGTACATCCGGAGTGATCTGCTGGGAAGCGTCGCTCCATGCACAATCCGGACAAGGATGCGATTCGATCATCAGGCCGTCGAAGCTCAGGTCCATTGCCTGCTGAGACAGCGGAGCGATCAGTTCGCGCTTACCACCGATATGGCTGGGATCACAGAAGATCGGCAGGTTCGGCATACGGCGGCGAAGTTCGATAGGTATATGCCACAACGGCAGGTTACGGTACATTTTTTTATCGTATGAACTAAATCCGCGGTGGATAGCACCCAGTCTGCGGATACCTGCACCATACAGACGTTCGAAAGCACCAATCCATAATTCCAGGTCCGGGTTGACCGGATTCTTGATCAGAACAGGTATATCTACACCTTTCAAAGCATCTGCGATTTCCTGTACGGCGAACGGGTTAACGGTGGTACGTGCACCGATCCACAGGATATCTATTCCGGCTTTCAACGCTTCGAATACATGGTCTTTTGTGGCTACTTCGGTAGCTACATACATACCTGTTTCTTTCTTTACACGTTTCAACCACTGCAAGCCTTCGGCTCCGATACCTTCGAATCCTCCCGGTTTAGTACGGGGTTTCCAGATTCCGGCACGGAATATTTTAACGCCTTTTGATGCCAGCTGATGGGCTGCGTCCATTACTTGTTCTTCTGTTTCGGCACTGCACGGGCCCGAGATGATGATAGGACGCTGTGGGTCTACACCGGGTAATAAGATTGATTCTAATTCCATTTCCATGATCGTATAATTTTCAATTTTTAATTTTCAATTCTTTAATTCTCATAAGTGCTTCCTGTAATGCTTCGTTCTTGCAGCAAAGTGAGATACGGACGTAACGTTCGCCACAGCTTCCGAAGATAAATCCGGGGGTAATGAAAACGTTGGCTTCATACAATACCTTGTTTGCCAGGGCTTCGCTGCCTTCTGCTTCTGCCGGGATCTTTCCCCAGAGGAACATGCCGACCTGATTTTCGTCGTAGGTACAACCGATGGCGTGCATGATTTGTCCGGCCAGGTCGCGGCGGCTACGATAGGTACGGTTCATATTGTCATACCATTCTTTCGGCGCTTTCAATGCTTCCACAGCTGCATGCTGCATCGGTTTGAACTGACCGGAGTCGATGTTGCTCTTCACTTTCAATATCCATTGAACGAACTGGGCGTTCGAGGCCAGCATCGCCATACGCCATCCCGGCATATTGTGAGCCTTGCTCATCGAATTCATTTCGATACAGATATCTTTAGCTCCCGGAACACTCAGGATACTTAACGGCTGGTCGTTCAGGATGAAACTGTAAGGATTGTCGTTACAGATAATGATACCGTGTTTACGTCCGAAAGTAACCAGCTTTTCAAAAAGTTCCCTGCTGGCGTTTGCTCCGGTAGGCATGTTCGGATAGTTGACCCACATCAGCTTTACGTTGGAAAGGTCCATCTTTTCCAATGCCTCGAAATCCGGCTGCCATCCTAATTCTTCTTTCAGTTCATAAGGAATTAGATTTGCCTGTACCAGCTTGCTGACAGAACTATAAGTCGGATAACCAGGATTGGGAACCAATACGCCATCGCCCGGATTCAGGAATGCCAGTGAGATATGCAGGATACCTTCTTTGGAACCGATCAACGGTTGTATCTCTGTTTTCGGGTCCAGTTCAACTCCATACCATGTCTGATACCAGTCGGCGAAACCTTTACGCAGTTCGGGGATACCCACATACGGTTGGTAACCATGCTCATTCGCATTATGTGCATGTTCGCACAATGTCTCGATGGTCTGTTCCGAAGGAGGCAGATCAGGGCTACCTACGCCCAGGCTGATCACATTCTTGCCTGCGGCATTCATTTCGGCTACTTCTTTCAGTTTCTTTGAGAAGTAGTATTCCTGTACGCTGCCTACACGGTCAGCGGGTGTGATGTTACACACTTTGTTTTCCTTCTGCATATTCGCCTAAAATTTTTAAGTCCTTTGTTAATGGAGTGATGGCATCCAATGCCTGTCTGTATCTTGTATAATCAGTAAATGTCAGGTCGATATAGAACAAATACTCCCATTCGCGGCCGATGATCGGTAACGATTGTATTTTAGAAAGATTCATGTCGTAAAAAGAAAGAATGGAGAGGACTTTGGAAAGACTGCCGGAGGTGTGGGGAAGAGCGAAAACTAACGAAGATTTGTTGATGTCTGATTTTTCAAGAAGATCTTCAGCCGTCCAGCGGTCTGCTATGGCAAGGAAGCGGGTGAAGTTTCGTTTGTTGGTCTCTATCCCTTCGGCCAGTATTTCCATCTTGTAGATTTGGGCGGCCAGTTTCCCGCAAATAGCAGCGTGTCCTTCCAGGTTATTCTCGGCAATCCATCGGGCACTCATCGCCGTATCTTCTTTCTCAACCACCTTGGCATTCGGCAAGGTATCGAGGAAGTCGGTACACTGCATAAGCGCAATAGGGTGGGAGTTGACTTCCGTGACATCGTGTATCGATGTTCCCGGCAGTGCAACAAGCGAGTGCGAGATGCGCAGTTTGTATTCACCGATCACTCTCAGTCCGCTTTCGCGAATCAGTTCATGATTTTGCAGCAAGCTCCCTGCAATAGTATTCTCGATGGCCATCAGTCCCAACAAAGACGGGTCTTTCTTGATGGCTGAAATAACATCTCTGAATGTATTGCATCCAACAATTTCAATATCTTCACCTTCATAGAAGCTACGGGCTGCGATGTCGTGATACGAACCGGCTATTCCCTGAATTGCTACTTTCTTTTTCATCTTTCTAATTTATTGTCACAAAAAAAGTCCCACCGAAACCGGCAGGACTTTATATTGTTTATTGATACATATTTTCTATCATCAACGCTTTACATACAAATTCCTGCCTTCACTCTGCTAAAGTAAAAGTAATAAAAGAAATATGTAAAGCTAAATCGATTCATTTGTCTCGTTTGTTTTTAAATACGCAGCAAAAGTAACGCTTTTTTGGAAACTACAAGCAAAAAGTAATAATTTTTTTTGTTAAGCGATAAAAATAATGTTCAGACGACTTTTAATCCGGCTTGCAGCGTCAACATCTCTTTGGGTACAGACTTCTTGATGCTCTCGATCAACATACCGGCAATGGTATGACGGATAAAGTCTTTCCGTGTGATCCAGACGATTTCGCGTGCCGGTTTAGGAATGGCAAAGGGGCGTACCAGTTTTTTCTGATCTTCGCTGAGTTGCAGGGTTGCCAGTTCCGGAATGAAAGTGACGCCATTGCCGCTTTCTACCATGCGCATAAATGTTTCCAGGCTTCCCAGACGGTAAGCGGCCTGGCGCAGTTTTACCTTTTCCATCTGGCAGAAACGCATTAACTGGTCGCGGAAACAGTGACCTTCATCCAGCAACCAGAGATGTTCGTCGCTGATATCTGCCGTACGGATCATATCTTTTTTGAATACCGGATCATTTTTAGCCACATATCCGAAGAACTGCTCATAATATAATGTATCGCCTTGTATCTGGTTTTCTGTGGGTTGGTTGGCGATGATGGCTGCATCTATCTCGCCATTCAGGATTGCGGCCATAGTGGGAGCCGTTTTCATTTCAAGGATGCGAATATCCAGCTCCGGATGTTTTTCAGACAACTGCTGGAAAAAACGGGGTAGCAGGTAAGGAGCGATCGTCGGAAGTACTGCCAGCCGGAACGTCCCTTTCAACGATTGTTCTTCTTCATTGACAATGTCTTTAATAAGGGAAGCCTGATAAAGAACGGTACGAGCCTGGTCGATCACCTTACGTCCGGCGGGGGTAGGGCAGACCGGCTGCATATTCCGGTCGAATAATTTAATGCCAAGTTCGTCTTCCAGTTTTTGTATCATCATACTGAGCGTAGGTTGTGTTACTCTGCAATGTTCTGCTGCTTTTGCGAAGTGGCGGTATGTATCTACTGCCAGGATGTACTCGAGTTGTTGTATATTCATAATGCTTTCAGTTTTTATCTATGGGCTTTCGTGAACATTGTTCGGTTTGTTATAGATAAATGCAAAGGTAGAAAATATATGGTAGCTTTTCTAATCTTCTTTTGTATAATAATGAGATAAACGAAAAGGCCGGAAATCATCTTCCGGCCTTCATCGCTTTTAATAGATTAAAGATCAATCGGTGATCTTTTAATTCAATTTAAACCTAACCCCTAATTTTACCCCGAAAGACATAACCTTCACTTTATCTGTTACGTTTGAATTCATCATGCCATTATAAGGAATACCCTTTCCTACCGTCATGTTCCCGTCCGGATGATAAGATACAGGAGTGGCTAATAGCCCCTGGTCTTTCTTTTTCTTCATGTTGGTGAAACCGTAGTCGATGTAGCCGCCCAGCAACAAGTCGGTGTCTTCGCCCAGGGTGAACAGGAAACCGAGTTCGGCAGTTCCGGCTACGCCCAGTTTCAGTTTGTTCTTTCCGCTCCAGTCCAGCTCGCGGCCGGGATCGTTGATCGTGCCGAAGCCGTGGTGAGGAACAGGCGCCTCCGACGGAGAACCCACGTCGGAAGGGATATGGGGGTAGTAACCCGAAACATTCAGTTCGCTGGCTGTATTGCCTTCGACCTTGTATTTGGCTTTGACAGGAATCTGCAACTTCACTCCCAGACCGGCGTACATGCCCCATTTTTCCTCTTCGCCGAAGTGGGTCTGGTACATTGCCAACAGCGGGATATCCAGCAGGAAGGCGGTCTGCTTCTCTTCCAGGTTCTTCAATCGGGCACGCAGTTCGAACTCACGCGGGTGGCCGGAGAAGTCATCGTCGTCGGTCATATTGCCCAGTTTCATGTATTTATCGTCGGACATATCACCTGTCAATTTGCCTGTCGTTGCATAACGGGAGATACCTACCCCCGTCGAGAAGCCCCAATGACGGTTGAAAAAGTAGCTGTAACGGAGATCTATTTCATACCCCTGTTTTGCGTTGCGCTTGCCTTTCTCTTCAAAACCTTCGATCTGGTAGTTCAGCTTGTAACGGAAGGAAGAGGAGCCGACGCCGCCCGATACCGTCAGGTAAGAGGTCTTCGTTGTATCTTTCTTTTCCTCCCGGTAGTCCTCGCGGTATTCCTGACGCTGGCGCTGTTGCTGCTGGCCGTTGTTATACTGGCTACGTTCTCTGCCACCCGTTTCCTGCTGGGCCGAAACGGTGGTGGCAAGGCAGCCTGCTGCGAATAAAAAGATTGTTTTCTTTATGTTTGAAATTATTGTTGACATATCTGTTAGCTTATTTTACGATGATTTTATGGGTTGTTGTTCTTCCTGAATCGGTGGTCACCTTCACGATGTAGCTGCCTGAAGCCATATTCGCGGGGATGGTGGTTTCGACTGTCGTGGTCGACTGCTTTTCGACCAGCTGACCGTTCAGGTTATAGATCTCGATGACTGCCGCCTCCGAGGCTTCGCCAGGCATGCCCAGCTTGACGGTTATCGGACTGTTCTTTTGAACCATCGTCGGGTAAACGGTGGTTACGGGGAACTGTGTCAGCGTATCGAACGTGATCGGGCAACTCACCACATAGCTGTCGTCTGCACGGTAGGCCTGGATGAAGTAACTGCCCAACAGGCCCTCGGGCACGGAGTAGTAGATCGAAGTGCCGTTCTTCTCGATTTTCTGCCCGTCATGATACCACTGGAAACGGACAAACTCGTTGTCCGGATTGGTGATGTACAGGAATTCGTTCCATTTCACCAGGACTCTCAGGCCGTTCTTGCGCACCGTCACCGTCACACTGCTCTCCATTCCACAGTCGCCGTATACATCTACGTAATAAGAGCCTTCCTTGTCGGACGTCAGGGCAGCCTGGTAGGTGGCCGAGGTCGCTCCTTCGATCGCCTCTTTGTTGAAGAACCACTGATAGGTCAGGTTCAGGCCACGGGCTTCTACGCTCAGGGTGAAGGCGTCGCCGTCACAAACGTATACGGACTGCGGTTGTTTGATGATCATCGTGGTTTCCAGCATCTCGATTTCGAACGGATGCAGTTCCACCAGGCCCGGGTCGCTTTTCTTGCGCACATACACGTTTCCGGAGTAAACGCCCTTGCCGATTATCCGGTAGACGGGCACTGTGAGATAGTCGGGAGTCACATCTTTATAGTCGGAATCCGTAAAGCCGGCTTTAAGCGCTTCGTCGGAGAAGCGGACGGAATATTCCAGGATATTGTCCGGATCGAGCAGGCGGAATGGTATTCTGAATTCGCTTTCCGAACCGCAGTGGGAGGCGATGTCGCCCAGTTCGACCATACCGCCGTCGCGGATGATGATGGTGTGGATGTAAGGCGGCTCGGTATAATAGGCTGTCAGAGCTACGCTTTCACCGTTGTAGAGTGTCAGCTTGGTCACCGTATACACGTAGGTACCGACCAGCGTGTGGGCTTCGCCCCGGTTGAAGGTATAACGCTCGGTTCTCGGAACGGCTTCCTCCAACGGATAGTGGTAACCGGCGGGGGTGGCGGTGTATTCGATCTCCCAGCGGTCATAAGTGATGTTGTTGAAACCGACCGGACGGATCTGGACGTAGACCGGTGTGCCTTTCACTACGCTTGTCGTAGTCAGATTGTCCACATCGCGGAAGTCCTGAAGCTGGTTCGACGCCGTGGAGACCGACCATTGCAGGGCGCCGTGCGGGCCGGGACCGGGACCTTCACCATCCTTAATAATAATTGTATGTTTGTATGGTGAATCATTATAATCGTATGTCTCGACGATTTTGTTTCCATACAGGTCATACAATGTCAGTTTGGTGACAGTGTAGACATATGTGCCGATTTCCGTATGTGCTTCGCGGTTATTGAAATTATGACGTTCGGTCTTGACGATCGGGGTCATACCATAATAATGTTCTACCGGAGTCACGGAATATTCAACATCCCAGCGTTCGAAAGTGATGTCTTCATGTCCGATCGGGCGGATTTGTACAAAGACAGGAGTTCCGTAATTCACGGACGTTGTTGTCTGGTCGTCCACGTCACGGAAGTTAGATTGCTCGTGAGTGGTGGTCGATACCGACCATTGCAAAGCCGGTATTTTAGCTATCGGCTTCGCCTGGATGATCACGGTGTGGGTACAGGTGGCATCGCGGTAGTTATAGGTAGCGACCTCTCTGTTCCCTTTGTAAAGAATCAGTTTACTTACATTATAATAATAAGTACCCGGTAATACGTGGGCTTCTCCCTTGTTGAAGTCATAACGGATGGTTTTTGCAATCACATCTTCCATCGGGTAGTGGTAATCAACCGGCGTTGCAGTATATTCAATAGCCCATCGGTCGTAGTCAATCCTGTCCAGATAAACCGGCCTGATCTGTACATAGACAGGCGTACCTTCCATCACAGAGGTGGTAGAGTTGTTTTCTACATCTTTGTATTCATATGTTTCATTAGTTGTCTTGGATACCGACCATTGAAGTTTATCCAGGTCTCCTTCAACAACCAACGGATCCCCTTCTTGGGGCGCCTTGAACTTACAGTTATAGAAACTACCGTAATTGGAGTTTGTCACATTGTTCCCATCATCTTTAACAGCGTCATAGATGGAATAATCTTCAGAGAAGTCGATGTTATGTAATCTGATATATTCCGGGTTGGTGGCAGGTAAGTTGATTTTTGATCCATTGAATTTTATCAGGTTTGTACTCGTGAGTTCATCTGATAAAGAACTGACGGCGATAATATTAGTTTGTCTTTTACTGAAATAATCTGTAATAGTAAACCCGCCGACTTGATTATCCTTACTTATTAATTTAATAAGCTTAGGTTCCGGCAGTGTACAACTGTCTTTTGCCGCACTAGAAAATAATGTATTGATATTTTTGAACGGATCGCTTGCAGAATTAAATATGAGATATGCCCCGGTCGAAGCATCCATAAATACTGCATCGGTAGTAGATGCTGTTGGAGGGGTAGCTAATTCTCTTGATACCAGAACATCATAGTATGAATTGACATTTGTATTAGGTTTACCTCTTAATTCTAAATATTTGTACTCATTAGGAAAAGAAATACCGGTACTGGAATATTTCCAGATACGTATTTTTTTCCCCGCAGGTAAATCCAATTTTCCTGCAAAAACAATATTTCTGCTTCCCGGATTTTTGTTTGCATGGGTACTTAAACCTGTTATTGAAATATAATAGGGATATGCACCTATGTTTTTTATTGTAATGTCTTTGAAATAGTGGCCGTCACCCGTATTTATATTTATAGGCGCATATGATCCGTGTAATTTCCCGCTTTCGAAAGTAAGATTGATGTAATATCTTTTATGATTAGGATCTCTGGTGTCACTGGCAATACTGGTAAATCCTTCGACGATATTAATAACTGAATAGGAATTTGTTATATTACCAATGTTTTTAAAAGTAAGATCTCTTAGAAGAATATTATCAGCAGCATTGATCGTTATAAAATATTGGTTATTCGCTTGATTACTTTTGGAGCCGTAGGGATTTCCATAAAATTGCATACTACCTCCGTCAAATACAATATTCTCGATAACGACATTATCTAATATTTTGTATTTTACATGACCTTTATTGCTTTTATATGTGTCCCAGTATCCATAATTCGGTCCTATAATTGCAGGAGCTGTTTCCCTGTCTCCAAGTCCGATAATTTTTAATCCGTTTTTATAAAAATGTGATTCTCCGCCATTTTCAAGAGGTGCATACATCCCCGAATCAAAAAACAATGTATTATTGGCTAATAAAATATTTGAAGGTATCCTCGCGGCCGATGTTATAGTACATCCTACATCCGAATGATCGTAACTGGTAGCGGTCAGAAGTTTTGTTGTACAAGCATATTCTTTGCCTTTATATGTAACAGTATGGGTTTCACCATCTTTGTAGGTCCCTGTATTTTGAGTGACAAAGTAGTTAGTACCCCCATGATTTGTTGCATCATAATCAACAACTGGATCAGTAAACGTCTGTCCGACCGTCACCGGGAATGCGGTATTATCCAGTTTTGCACCGGCAGGCAGTGCCGGGTTTTTATCCGTTATCATCGTTCCGTCGAATGTAACGCCGGCGGAGGCCTCGGTTGCATCCGTGAATTCTGTTGCTTTGATAGCTACTTTAATTGTCTTGCCATGATTCACTTTTGCAAATGTGTAGTTTAAAGTCGCTGTCGTCGCGTTGGTTATTGCCTGGTTTCCGATATACCACTGGTAGGTATGGCCCGTAGAACCATTTGCTTTGAAGGCGACAGTCAACGTTACTTGATCCCCTTCTTTAAGGAGTTCGGTCGGCATCCCGGTGAGACTGGTAACAGTCGGTTTTCCAATGACTTTGATCGGGACCAGGTTACTGGAACCTGATGCATCTTTGCATTGTAATAACTTTCCGTTGTCCTTATAAGACAAGGATACATTAGTAAATGTAATACTTTTTCCATCCAATGTCCATCCTGTGGGAGTTCCTCCGCTTACAGAGAAATAGTCACCAAGATTGATGTTGCTTCCCTCCGGTATTGAAGGTGAGGCGGTGGGTGAAATCGTTAGTTGTGCAAAAAGTACTCCTGCTAAATTCAGTAATAGCAATAAAATAAAGTTTTTCCGTATCATGTTTTAATTATTAGTGGCAAATATTCTATGTGTCAAATGTAAATTAAACTTTTTTTACTTACAATTGTTAATGAGTTGGATTAACGCTGATTATGAATTTTTATTGTTAAACAATTGATTTATGGCGTATATGTAAATGAAAATGACCGAAATGTAAAATGAAGAATGTTTAATTAAATCTTCAAAAAGAGTATTTGTTTGTTCCAATATGTATAAATGTGCTTTTTGAGTATATCATTTATATGAATGTTTTTGATCTGATATCAGTAATCTACTTGCTGAAACTGTGTTGATAGATTTTGTCTATGGTGATATAATAATTATCTGTTTGACAGGTGTTTATATCTGCTGTATCTTTGCAGTACAAGAAAAATAAAAACGTATAACAATTAAAAAACAGAAGAATATGAAAACATTAGATTATTTGCATTTAGACGCATCAGCAGCAAACAAAGTAGTAGAAGCATTACAACAGTTATTGGCTGACTACCAGGTATTTTATACAAACCTTCGCGGATTCCACTGGAATATTAAAGGACACGGCTTCTTTGTTCTTCACAGCAAATTCGAAGAAATGTATGACAATGCAGCCGAGAAGGTAGACGAACTGGCAGAACGTATCCTGATGTTGGGAGGTGTTCCTGTAAACAAGTTCAGCGAATACTTGAAAGTAGCCAGAGTAAAAGAAGTATCAGGCGTATCCTGTGGTGACGAAGCCCTGGAAAATATCCTGAATACTTACGGTCAGTTTATCGCTGAAGAACGTAAACTGCTTTCTCTTGCCTCAGAAGCCGGAGACGAAGCTACAGTAGCGCTGATGAGCGACTATCTGAAAGAACAGGAAAAATTAGTTTGGATGTTAGTAGCTTATTCAACTTGCGACTGCAAGAAGTAATGAGAAATAAGTATAAGTATTAATAATTCATTCGTTGCGTTAGGAGAGAGGA
This sequence comes from Parabacteroides sp. ASF519, assembly GCF_000364265.2. Classification (NCBI taxonomy): domain Bacteria; kingdom Pseudomonadati; phylum Bacteroidota; class Bacteroidia; order Bacteroidales; family Tannerellaceae; genus Parabacteroides; species Parabacteroides sp. ASF519. Next base: position 2,990,620 of record NZ_AQFV02000006.1, read on the forward strand.
TGCCGTGAGGTATCCTCTTTTTGTTTTTGAAAAAAAAACAAGAATTTTATGTAGCCTCTGATACGTAAATTATAAAGCCCGTTTCCCCCTGTAAAATACCTGAAAACCGACTTGAATTCACCTGCCTCCAAATAGCTTTCCTTACGATTTGAAACCTGTATTTGTTGTTGGTTATTTGGTTGTGTAATAATGAAATACAATGAAAAATAAGCTTTTTGGAGTTTGTCTTTGATTTTGTAAAATGACTAGATAAAACGATCGTTTTTTCTAGTCACGGCAAAAGTATACATAATTTTTTGAATAGACAAAATAAAAAAATCATTATCCCTTGTTTGACAAGGTTAGATGAATATTTCAATCTTTAAATTTAACAATTTAGTATTCCTAAAAAATGACGAGAAAAAACGATCCTTTTTTCTCGTCATTTTCGTCGTTACAATCTGTAACTGACGAACTTTTTTGTACCCGAAAAACAATAGTAAATGACTAGTATTATATTGATTATCATAGGAGTGATAATTTCAATCCTATTTTCTTCTTTTATTATACCTCGTATATTGGTAGTAGCTTTCCGAAAGCGTTTATTTGATGTTCCGGATGAACGAAAGGTGCATCAAGGCATCGTACCCCGTTTAGGTGGTCTTTCATTTGCTCCCTCTATCCTTTTTACATTATCGTTTACGACAGGACTTCGTTACCTGATAGGTGATGGAATTCCTGAAGAGATGCTTTGCTTTATCATTCCGGAGTTTTATTTCTTGGTCTGTGGGTTAACACTGTTGTTCTTAACCGGCATAAAAGACGATTTGGTCGGTCTGCGCTATCGATCGAAGTTTGTTATGCAGATTCTTGCTGCTATCATGGTTCCTTTATCCGGTTTATGGATTAATAATTTATATGGTATTTTCGGAATCCATGAGTTGACACCCTGGCTGGGAGTACCATTAACTGTTTTTCTGATTGTATTTATATGTAATGCGATTAACTTGATTGATGGCATTGATGGACTAGCTTCCGGTTTAAGCTGCGTATCTTTGGCTATTTTAGGATGTTTATATGTTCATAACCATTTATGGATGTATGCTATGCTTGCTTTTGCCTCATTCGGTGTGTTAGTTCCTTTTTTCTATTATAATGTATTCGGTAAAGTCGAGCGATGCCGGAAAATTTTTATGGGAGATACAGGTAGTCTGACATTAGGTTATATCCTGTCTTTCCTGATCATCCGTTATACAGTTTGTGCTCCTGATATTATACCTTATTCAGACGGAGCGATCATTGTTGCATTTTCAACAATAATTATCCCTATGCTTGATGTAATGAGGGTCATGTTTGTTCGTTGGCGTAGCCATAAGGGGATATTTGTTGCAGATAAAAATCACATTCACCATAAACTGTTGAGTATGGGATTAACACAGAGGCAGGCAATGTTATTGATATTGACTATAGCTTGCTTATTCAGTGGTGTGAATATCTGTTTGATATCATATATTGATAATAATATTCTGATATCTTTTGATATTCTTGTATGGGTAGGTCTTAACCTATGGTTTGACAGAATACGGAAAAACATTTAACATAAAATCTGCTTAGTGTAGAATTTTAGGAGTAGCGTTGAGTTTTGAAATATTGTTAGGTAAGAATAATTAAGTTTTTTATAAACAGAAAAATTATGAAAGCATGTTTTATGGGGTTGGGATACATTGGACTTCCCACAGCGATCATTGCAGCTAAGCATGGAGTAAACGTTTTAGGTGTCGATATCAATTCAGGTGTGGTAGAAATGACAAACCAGGGTAAACTTCATATTATTGAACCCGGTATGGAAGAGTATTTACAGGAAGTGGTAAATGCCGGATTGTTAAAAGCTTCTACTACCCCTGAAATCAGTGATGCTTATTTTATGGTTGTTCCCACTCCGTTTAAAGGCAATCACGAACCGGATATCTCTTATGTCGAAGCTGCAACCCGTTCCGTTCTTCCTTATTTGAAGGAAGGAGATTTATATGTAATAGAATCGACCTCTCCAGTGGGAACGACGGAAAAGATGCAAAGTCTGATTTTTTCAGAACGGCCGGAGTTGAAAGACAAAATATATATTGCTTATTGTCCGGAGCGGGTGTTGCCGGGGAATGTCATCTACGAACTGGTTCATAACGATCGTGTGATCGGAGGAATCAATCCGGAGTCGACTGATAAAGCAATCGAATTTTACAGCCAGTTTGTACAGGGAACATTGCATAAGACAAATTGTAAAACGGCAGAAATGTGTAAACTGACTGAGAATTCATCCCGCGATGTGCAGATCGCTTTTGCGAACGAACTTTCACTTATCTGCGATAAAGCCGGTATTAATGTATGGGAACTGATCGAATTAGCCAATAAGCATCCGCGGGTAAATATCTTGCAACCGGGAGCAGGTGTAGGAGGGCATTGCATTGCAGTAGATCCTTATTTTATTACAGCCGATTTTCCGTATGAGTCACAATTGATATCCAAAGCACGTGAGATCAATAATTACAAATCCTTCTGGTGTGCCGAAAAAGTGCATAATGCCATCTTAAGATTTGAATTGGAGCACCACCGCAAGCCGATTGTCGCTATGATGGGACTTGCTTTTAAGCCGAATATCGATGATTTGCGTGAATCTCCGGCTAAGTGTATTACGACAAAAGTGATGCAAGCTTGTAATAATGCGGATATTCTGGTAGTTGAGCCGAATGTGAAAGAGCACAAGGTGTTTAAACTGACCAATTATAAAGAAGCCTATGAGAAGGCGGATATTGTGGTATTTTTGACGGCCCATGATCCATTCAAAGAATTACCTTATATGGAAGATAAAGTTGTATTAGATTTTTGTGGGATTTATAGAAAATAATTACCTGGATATTTTATCCAGCCCAAATAAATTTCGTTAACGAACTTAGGTATAAAATAGACTTTTCAATAGGAGAATGGACCAACTTAAAGCCGGAGCTTTACTTTCTTATGTAGTTTTAGGGTTGAATACTTTGATAGGATTGCTCTATACTCCATTTATGTTGCGTATGCTGGGGCAATCGGAGTTTGGGTTGTATTCATTGGCTGCTTCCGTTATTGCTTATTTAACTGTTTTGGATTTGGGTTTTGGTAATGCAATAGTGCGTTATACCGCCAAGTTTCGAGCAGAAGGTAAACAAGAAGAGCAATACGAAATGTTCGGTATGTTTTTTTTGCTGTACCTGTTTATTAGTGCATTGGCCTTCATTTTAGGATTGTTTTTAGTGGGTAATGTAGATTGTTTGTTTGATACCCATATGACGACGGATGAGATAGGCAAAATACGGTTGATGTTGTTGTTGATGGCATTTAATCTGGCATTTACATTTCCGATGAGTATTTGGGGGGCTATTATCACAGCCTATGAAAATTTTGTATTTCAGAAAATAATAAACATAGCTCGCATTCTCCTGAATCCAATTGTGATGATTGTTTTGCTTTTGTTTGGTTACAAGGCTGTGGCAATGGTAGTTGTGACAACCTCTTTTAATGTTGCCACTTTAGTCATTAATTGGATTTATTGTAAAAGAAAATTACATATTCATTTACGCTTTACCCATTTTAAATGGGACTTCCTGAAAGAGGTTTCCATTTATTCGTTCTGGATATTTTTGAATGCTATAATAGACCGGATTTATTGGAGTACAGGACAATTTGTTTTAGGTATTTTCCGGGGGGCAGCAATGGTTGCCGTTTATGCAGTAGCCATACAATTGAGTAATCTATATATTATGTTTTCTACAGCTATCTCCGGCTTGTTTTTGCCTAAAGTAATGGCGATGGTGACACGAAATGAAGATCGTAAAGTAATTTCTGATTTATTCATCAGGACAGGACGTATTCAGTTTATTGTAATAGCTTTTGTATTAGCTGGTTTTATAATATTTGGTCGTCAGTTTATTCTACTTTGGGCAGGAGAAGGATATGAAAATGCTTATTGGATTTCCCTGTTATTTTTTATCCCCTTAACTGTCCCTTTAATTCAGAATCTTGGAATTACGATTTTACAGGCTCGTAATGAAATGAAGTTTAGATCTACTTTATATGTAATCATAGCTATTGCTAGTTTGGGACTATCCATTCCAATGGCAAAAAGTTATGGAGGTATAGGTTGTGCCTTTGCAACGGCTTTAGCTCTTACGGCAGGACAAATTGTGGTGATGAATATTTATTATCAAAGAAAACAAGATATAGATATTATAAAGTTTTGGAAAGAGATTGGAAAAATGTCAATCATTCCTTTTGTTGTAACATTATTTTCTCTCTTGCTTATATGGAAAATGGATATTGACATATCAAATATTACTCGTTTAGCCGGTGGTATTGTTTTATTTTCTTTATTCTATCTTCCTCTTTCCTGGTTTGGCTCTATGAATGCTTCAGAACGTTCGTTGTTTAGTGGTATGATCCTGAAATTGATAAAGAGATAGTCTATGATTAAAATAGATAGTAAGGAAAAGTGCTGTGGTTGCTGGGCTTGTGTACAACGCTGTCCAAAACATTGTATTACAATGGTAGAGGATGATGAAGGTTTCCTTTATCCCAAAGTGGACTCTTCACTTTGTATTGATTGCAGTTTATGTGAAAAGGTTTGTCCTGTAATTAATCAGGGGGAACCGAGAATACCGGATATGGTTTATGCCGCAAAGAATTTGAATGAAGAGATTCGTATGGCTAGTTCTTCCGGGGGAATTTTTACGTTGTTAGCAGAAGAAATAATAGCTAAGGGGGGTGTTGTTTTTGGTGCCAGATTCAATGAAGAGTGGGATGTTGTCCATGATTATACAGAAACGATAGAAGGTTTATCTGCTTTTCGGGGTTCTAAATATGTACAAAGTAGGGTGGGGAAATGTTATTCACAGGTAGAGGAGTTTTTGAAAAAAGGTCGTAAGGTTCTATTCTCTGGAACTCCTTGTCAGATAGCGGGTTTGAAACGTTTCCTCAGGAAAGAATATGATAATCTCTTGACGGTGGATTTCATTTGTCATGGCGTTCCGAGTCCGGGGGTATGGCGAGAATATCTGAAGGAGGAAATTGCACGTCAGTGCGATGGAAAAAATATAGTTTTGTCTCATCCTGTTTTTAATGGCAGAGAAGCTCGTATTGAGAGCATTTCGTTTAGAAACAAATGCCTAGGTTGGAAAAGATTTAGTTTTGTTCTCACTCTCTCTCTATCCGATGGGTACGGAGATAATAAATTAGTTTTGCTTTCGGAACCTTTAAACAAGAATATTTTCCTGCGAGGCTTTCTGGCGAATTTGTATTTACGTCCGAGTTGTCATATTTGTCCAGCGAAGAGTTTGAAGAGTGGAAGTGATATTACAATTGGGGATTTTTGGGGAATACAAAATGTGATGCCTGAGATAGATGACGATAAAGGCGTGAGCGCGGTGATGGTGAGTACGGAAAAAGGAAAAGAAATCTGGGGAGAAATTACAACTATTAACTATGAGGTTGCTTTTGATGATGTGGTAGCTGCAAATTCTGCCTTGATTCATTCCGTGAACCTTAATCGATATCGGAATATGTTTTACGGAAGCCGGATGAATACAATAGAAATGCGAGTGGCAAGTTTGACAAGTATTTCCTTTTACCAACGTTGCCATAGGTTATTGTCTGCGATTTTGCTAAGGTTGGGACTTCTTGATAGATTGAAGGGTAAATTGAAAAAAAGATCATGAAGATTGGTATTATTACACAACCATTAGGTTTCAATTATGGAGGATTACTGCAAAATTATGCGTTACAAACCGTATTACGCCGTATAGGGCATGAGGTTGTTACCTTGGACCAACCGAATTGCCAGATCGGATTGTTTCAGTTGTTAGCCTCTGCTGCAAAGACTTTTTTACTGAAATTTATTGGAAAAGGAAAGGGACGGCGTTATCCGTTTGTGGCAAAACCGAGTCAAATAAAACACATAGCAAGGTATACCGATTATTTTATAGACAAATATCTGGTACATTCTACGAAGATGATTGATGCTGATAAGACTGCCCGTTATGTGCGAGAAAATCATATAAAGGCATTTGTGGTGGGCAGTGATCAAGTGTGGCGGCCTAAGTATAACGTAGATATATACCATTCATTTCTTGATTTTACCCGAGGGATGGATGTGCGGAGAATAGCATATGCGGCTTCTTTTGGTGTGGATACGTGGGAGTATTCATCCCGTGAAACAGATTGTTGCAGGCAATTAGTCCAAGCTTTTCAAGCAGTGTCGGTACGCGAGGAGTCTGGTGTAACGCTATGTTCAAAATACTTAGGTGTGAAGGCTATCCCTGTACTTGATCCGACCATGCTTCTTGACAAAGAAGATTACGAGCTTTTAGTGGAACAGGAGGATGAATCTTCATGTGATGGAAATATGCTTTGTTACATATTGGATAAGAGTGAAACGAAGAATCGGATAGTAAATGAGGTGGCGGAATATTTACATTTATCACCTTTCACAGTAATGCCGATTCAACCTTTGAATGGAGAGACGATGAAAAATATCAACCAATGTGTGTTCCCTCCGGTGACCAAATGGCTGAGGGGATTTATGGATGCCAGTTTTGTTGTGTGTGATAGTTTTCATGGCGCAGTGTTCAGTATAATTTTTAATAAACCATTCTTGGTGATAGCAAATCAGGGGCGTGGAATGGCTCGTTTTTATTCCTTGTTACGTATGTATGGACTAGAAGATCGATTAGTTACTGATGATATGGATATTTCCTTGCTAGAGAAGCCTATCGATTGGATCGTTGTTAATAGAAAGAGAGAGGAGATGAAAGATATCTCTTTGGCTTTTTTACGGGAAAATTTGAAATAGATTAGTTATTATGCTTGAAAAACCTAAAGTGTCAGTCATAGTTCCTGTCTATAAGGCAGAAGCTTATTTATATCGTTGTGTGGATAGTCTGTTGATGCAGACCTTCACTAATTTTGAGATATTACTGATAGATGATGGTAGTCCAGATCGTAGTGGGGAAATCTGCGATGAATACGCAAGAAAGGATACTCGTGTACGGGTATTCCATAAGGAGAATGGTGGCGTATCGAGTGCCCGCAATCTCGGTTTGAAGTATGCACAGGGTGAATGGATAGCCTTTGTGGACAGCGATGATTGGGTGGAATCGGACTTCTTGGAGGTCTTCCGCATACTGTCTGTCGATGTGGATATGATTCACTGTGGGTTACAGTTGGAACAGAAGCCGAAAAAGTTTGTTCGTTACTCCATATTTCGTCATAGACAGCAAATCAAGCCCAGTGAACTGCTTAATCCGGTATATTTCTCTTCGTGTAGTGTCTCTTATTTTTATAAGCGAAGTTTGATAAACAATTTAGGATTAAAATTTTGTGATGTCATTAAATATTCTGAAGACAGGCAATTCATCATTAAGTATCTGTCCTCTTGTAGTAATAATGTATTACTGATAGATAATCAAGCTTATCGCTATTGTCTGAACTCTAGCTCTGCTGTGCATTCCGAAAGGAGTTATACACGATGTTTAGACGATTTAGTGGTATTACATTCATTGAAGGGGTTACCTTTAGCCACTGCAACTCCCTTTGTGTTTCGTCTATTTGTAAAGGGATTTATCCTAGCCTATTGTATTTATTGCGATAAGAGTAAACCTGATTTCCATGTAGCAATAAACGATTTAATACGCTATTCTGAAGGTTATTCGCATGAATACTTGTTGTTTCAATCTTTTGTAAAGTACCCTATGCTGACAGTTAGCGCCTTTAAATGCTATTGGTGGATTCGAACGATTTATCATAAAATGAAGTAGAAAATATGATTACAAGCTTTTTGGTATATCCTTTTATGATTTTTTCGATGTTTATGCTTTTCAGAGTTCCTGTAAACTGCTATAATGGTAGATTATTGAAAGCACGAACAAATATGATGTATTGGTTTCATGTTGCGATTGGCATTTTCATTTTTATCTTCTTTACCGGGGTAAGATGGGATGTTGGTATTGATCAATTATCCTATTGGCAAATTTATAATACTCTATCTTTGACTGATACCTTTATAAGGGATGATATGGAGATAGGTTTTGTTGGATTTATGAAGTTACTTTCAAAATTCGGATTATCTTCAACGGTGTTTTTTGCAATAGTGGGATTAATACAATTGTGCTGCACTCTGACGATTTTTAGAAGAGAAAAATTTGTGATTCCATTCTTTTGTATAGGGCTTATATGCGGTGGAATTTTCTTTTCTTGGTGCAATGGTCTAAGACAACAGCTTGTATTGTCTGTTTTTTTATGTATTTGTTCTTTCTTCTTATTGGAGAAAAAGGTCGTTCCTACTCTTATTTCTATATTTTTGTTGACGTTTTTTCATCGTAGTGCAGTTTTTTTATTTGTGCTTGTTCCCTTGATGTGGATTGATTTAGAAAAGTTTTTTATTAAAAGGAAATGGCAATATTTAATATTGTTTGTAGCTTTGATTTTATCACAATTTTCAGTATGGGAGAATCTGTCTGATTATTTGGATAAACTCTTGGTATTTGTAGAGTACGACGATAGATACAACTCTGAAGTATTGATGCGGGTAGGTTCCCGAACAGTGAATTTCGGAGCAAGAAGGATCATATTTTTGCTATTTGATATCCTAATTATTTTCTATTCAAATAGAATGCGCCAGTTTTATTCATCTAAGATCTATTATTTTGTTCATGCATTGTTCCTGGTTTTAATATTTATACAACCATTGTTTATGAATAGTTTGGCTTTTTCCAGATTTGTAGATTACTTCGTTATTTACCGGGTAATTATGTTGGCTTATCTGATGTATTATTTGTTTTATATCCATTCATACATGATGGGCTGGGTGATAATTCTATTATTGGCTTGTCATCTTTCCATACAAATAATAGTTGATAAAGGCCATCACAGTGATTGTGTAAGGTATGAGTTTGTTTGGAATAGATAAATTTTTAGCTCTCTATAAATATGATACAACAAAGTGACAGGATTTTAACCATTGGTCCCGACCCGAAAGCAAAGGGTGGTATGGCTTCGGTGATAGCTTTTTTGGCTCCGATGTATACACCGTTCCATTTAGTTGTTACTTATAAGGAAACATCGAAAATTGGTAAAGTACTTTTGTTTGTGAACGCTGTCCTGAAAACATTCTATTACTGTGTGTTTAAACAGATAAACGTTTTACATATCCACACTGCTAATTATACAGACTTTTATCGCAATTCTGTATTGATGTATATTGGTAAAATGTTTAATAAGAGAGTGCTATTGCATATTCATGGTGGTTTGTTCAATGAGTTTTATAGCGCTCATCCTGGCTATGTATCATCGATCTGTAGATCGGCTGATGCCTTGATAACGGTGTCATCTACTTTTGTAAAGATGTTGCGTCAATATGAGCTGAATAAACATATATATTGTTTGCCCAATTGTGTGGAAATACCCGCACTATATCGCATGGAACAGCATCACGATAAATTACGTTTGGTTTTTATGGGGCGGATCAGCGAAATAAAAGGTATATATGATGTATTGGAATGTTTGCATAAATATAAAGAACTATTACAAGACAAAATAGAACTGCATATTGGTGGTGTTGGTGATGAAAAACGATTTCAAAAGATGATAACCAACTATAACCTATCGTCCATGATAGTGCAGCATGGATGGGTGAATGGAGAACAAAAAGAAAAATTGTTCTGTTCGTCGGATGTTTTTATTCATCCTTCACACTTTGAGTCGTCCGGTATAGCTATTTTGGAAGCGCTGTCCTATGGGTTACCTGTCATTACGACATTAATCGGAGGTATTCCTGATTTCTTTGAAGATAAGAAAAGCGGAGTAGCAGTAACTCCTGGTAATGTAGACGAAATATACGAAGCAATTCTCTCGTTTGTGAATGATCGCCACTGCATTTTACAGATGGGAGAACATGGAAGAGCGATAGCCAGACAATTTACACCCTCACAAATAGAGCATCAATTGCAAAATATTTACGCAAAATATATCCAAAATGCTTGTGAGAGTGAAAATGCTATTAAAAAGTAGCCTACCTGAAGACTCTTTAATCAGAGATGTAGAGTGTTTCCTGTAGAAATTTCCTCGAATTACAAATTGGTTTAACATAATATTTTTGTGTGTTATTATTCTAATTGTTTCATTTTAAAAGTAATGGAGAATGTTGTTTGTAGATAGATTTAAATTATTTTGTATAATTCCTTTTAGCTTTTTAGGATATTTGTTTCCAAAGTTTGTTTTAACATTTCGATATTATCGTTGGACAAGAAAACTTATTCGTTGGAATAATCCTAGAAATACACAAGAATATTCATTAGGTTTATTGTTTAAAAAAAATACGGATATTACTTTGTTGGCTAATTTAGCAGATAAAGTAAAAGTTCGTGAGTTTGTAAGAGATAAAATAGGTAGTCAGTATTTGACTGAAATGTATGGGTGTTGGGCTTCTGCAGATGAAATAGATTTTGATCTTCTTCCTGATTCTTTCGTTCTAAAGACAAATAATGGATGTGCCAGTAATATAATTGTTAGAGGAAAAAATAGTATTGATATAGAAAAAGTCAAATCAAAATTGGATTATTGGCTTCGTTTTCCGTATGGGGCATTAACCGGACAAATTCATTATTCTAAAATTAAGCCTTTGATCCTTGCTGAGAATTATTTGGAGCAATCGAAAGATAAAGACATTCTCCCCTTTGATTATAAATTTTTTTGTTATAAAGGAAAACCTTTATACATCCTTTATTATGAAGGCCGAAAATTGAACGGACATATTACTCCTAACATGTTATATGATATGAATTGGAATCCTTTAAATAGTGAAGTTAATTTTCCAATAGATCATGTTGTTAATAAACCTATATCTTTTGAGATAATGAAGGCTTGTGTTACGTCTTTATGCGCAGATTTTGAATTTGTTAGAGTTGATTTTTATGAGATAGATAATCATCCTGTATTTGGTGAAATGACATTTACTCCTGATATATTGACTAATATACGTGAAGATTTTTATCCGTTAATGCGTTTAGGATGCATTTCTTAATTATAAAGCCATTATATTCTACAGAGCAACATCACAACACCCCCCCATCTTGTATTTGCGGAGCGAATAAACTGGGTGAAATGTATTTAAAATAATTGTAAATTCTTATGCAAAACACTATCGTTACCCTTAACGGAGTAAATATTCATCCATTTACTTCCGCTCAAAAGCTATTGGATTATGTCGACCAAACTAAAGGTCTCCTTGTTGCTATCAATGCAGAAAAGATCCTCCATGCGACTGATCAGATGCGTGCTATTATTAATCGAAATATCGGATACTGTGATGGGGCAGGGCCGATGTTGGCATTGAGACGCCATGGATATGATGATGTAATCAAAATACCCGGTTGCGAACTGTGGCTGAAAATTATTGAAGCTACCTATAAACAAAAAACATTTTATCTGGTAGGCGGAAAACAGGAAGTAATAGAAGAAACTGTCAGTAAATTGAATAATGATTATCCGGGCATTCGTATTATTAATTTTCGGAACGGATACATCAAAACTGATCAAGAACGGCAGTCTTTGATAGCGGATGTGGCAGAGAAGAAACCTGATGTCGTTTTTGTCGCAATGGGTTCACCAAAGCAGGAATTGCTGATGGAGGAAATGTTCAGTAAACATCCGGCTATCTATCAGGGATTGGGAGGTAGTTTCGATGTGTATACAGGAAGAGTGAAACGTGCTCCTAAATGGTGGGTAGAACATAATCTCGAATTTGCTTATAGATTGATAAACCAACCGTCCCGTATCAAGCGGCAGATACACTTAGTCCGCTTTCTGTTTCTTGTCTGGATTGGAAAGATATAATTAGTGAACATGAAAACAATAATGCTCGTCTTCGGGACCCGTCCCGAAGCAATAAAAATGGCTCCTTTGGTGAAGGAGTTTGAGAAGTATCCCGAACAGTTTAAAACAGTGGTTTGTGTGACTGGCCAACATCGCGAAATGTTGGATCAGGTGCTTCATCTTTTTGAAATTCATCCGGATTATGATTTGAATATCATGAAGCAAGGACAGGATTTATATGATGTGACTGCCCGTGTCCTTACTGGCATGCGGAATGTGCTCAAAGATGTACAACCGGATCTCGTACTGGTACATGGCGATACGACAACTTCGATGGTTTCTGCTTTGGCTGCTTTCTATCAGCAGATACCGGTGGGGCATGTTGAAGCGGGGCTTAGGACACATAACATATATAGTCCCTGGCCGGAGGAGATGAACCGTTTGATAACGGGGAGGATTGCTACGTATCATTTTTCTCCGACACAGTTGAGCTGTCAGAATTTGTTGGATGAAGGTGTGAAGCAGAAGTCTATCCTTGTAACCGGAAACACGGTGATCGATGCTTTATATCTGGTAGTCGATAAAATTAAAGGAAATGAAGCGTTACAAAAGGCATTGACGGAAGAATTAAAAACTGCCGGATATGAAATCAGGGATCGTCGCCTTGTTCTTATTACCGGACACCGCCGCGAGAATTTTGGGGAGGGTTTCATTCAAATGTGTAAGGCTATCAAGACACTGGCGGAGAAGTATCCGGAAACGGATTTTGTCTATCCGATGCATCTGAATCCGAACGTGCGCAAACCGATTCATGAAGTTTTCGGAAATTCGGATTTGCAGAATATGTTTTTCATTGAACCGTTGGAATATCTGCCGTTTGTTTACCTGATGGAGAAATCGGCCCTTGTGCTTACCGATAGCGGTGGAATACAAGAAGAGGCTCCGGGATTAGGTAAACCGGTATTGGTTATGCGTGATACAACCGAGCGTCCTGAAGCTCTGGAAGCGGGAACAGTTAAATTGGTGGGAACGGATTACGATAAGATTGTACAGGAAGTTTCCGCTTTGCTGGATGATAAAGGGTATTATGACAAAATGAGTAAAGCAGTAAACCCTTATGGAGATGGTAAGGCTTGCGAAAGAATTGTTCATTTTGTAATGAGGTAAAGAGGTTGTACGAATAACTTTATACACGAAAAGTCTGTTACCCCCTCCATATCAGAGAAGATAACAGACTTCAAACGATCAAACATCCGTCTCTTCATCTTCCCATTCCTCTTCCGGAAAATACTGGTCGATGATAACGAAAAACAGATGATATTTACATAAAATATGACGTATCCAGCGTTTGCTCACCAATAGCTTTTTACTGATCCGGGAGATATCCCGGTCGGTAATCCCGGAGATATCCATACTTTCAGCATGTTTTCGGTAAGCCTTCAACAGACAGTCATAGATGGCATATCCGGTCGCTTTGTTGCGGCGGATCATGTGTTGGTAATTTTCTTCGTAACTCATGCAGTAAATAATTTGTACAGCCCCCCAATCAATCCCGCCGCCATCAGGCTGTAACCGGCAATGTCTATGGGTTCGACACGTTGTTTGGTTCCCCAGTCGCTCTGGTGGAGAGCGAGAGTATCGCTCCGATAGCCGTCAGCGTCACTTCCGTCTGCTCCATCAGGAGAGACAGCAGGGTGATCGCCATCAGGAACAGGACGAGGATAGGGATGGGGACAAGGGCAGTCACCGGCTGCCGGCTTTTGCTTGCGGGAAAAGATGATCCGGACAAGGCTGGTGAGAAAGTTGAGAATGGTTTCAAGAGTTTTCATTTTGTAAATATTAATATATTAATATTTAGAAATAATTGAGCTATCCCGTTCCCGTGCTTGACACGGGATCGCAAAGGCACAGACCGTATCCTATAATATCTTTTGATACCGCCAGTTCTCTTGCGGCCCGTGTCAAGCACGGGGACAGGATAGTTCAAATCTGATAAAAGGTGAACTCAGCAAACAGTATATCTTTCGATCGTCCGGCAAATCGACACCAACATCCTTTGATAAGCAACACGGTTGTCACCATTCACTTCGCTGATGTATTTGCTGTAAGCGATCTCTTTGGCATAGGCCGAAGGATGGGCACTGAGCGAGGCGGCCACCGGATAAGCAGTGTGGATCAGACGGGCGAAATCCATAAAACTGTCTTTCGCTGATTCGTAAGTGCGGAACCATAAGGAAGTATGGCCGCCGTTTTCAGAAAGATCGGTCTTTGTCCCTTTCCAAAAGACGTTAGGACGTCCGTAAGCGGTGATACCGAAGAAATTGTTATGCTCCTTTGCCAGCGTACTTTCTCCCCAGCCGGTTTCGATGGCCGATTGGGCGAGGATGACAACCGGATTGATTCCGAAACATTCCCCCGCCTTTTGAGCGGGGAAAAGATATTGTTTGATAAATTCCTGTTTTAACATAACGGATAATTGATACGTTACTACTCGATTTCCGGACGGTCCGAACCACCTCCTGTAGGCGGAGTGACGGTTTCGGTATCCATCTTTTCATATTTGGCATTCTTGCGGATCTCATTGAGCATGGTGCCCGGTGAGAAGACGATACGAGCCTTGTTGAAGAGGGAGACATTGAAGTCCTTTTCGTTTTCAGTACCCTTGCTGCCGGCAACCATACGGAAGTTACCCAGGCGGCCCATCTGGATCACATCGCCTTCTTCCAGGCGTTCTTCCATGACGGAAAGGAGACCTTCGATGACAAGCATCACATCACCGATAAAAGCGGTGCTTCGAACAGCGATCAGATCACAGAGCTTGTTGAAATCGAGTTTCTTCAATGAACGGACCTGTGCATAAAATAATTTGGAACCTTCGGCAGCGTCTTTGCGCATGTCGGGACGTTTTACTAAATGAAAACTTAAAGCCATGGGGAATAATTTTTTAATTTGACAATGTGCCAATATGCCTATGGAAATGCTCCGAAAGCTATTGACAGTTAACTGGTTGGTTATCGATAACATGACAAAGATAAGGTGCTGGAAAAACGGCTGTGACATGAAATGTCATCATCGGCGGCGAAGGGTTTAATAAGTCCGTATAAATAATGCGCATAAACTTTGAATTTCATTTCTTTATGTGGATTTAATTTCTTATCTTAGTAAGACTAAATCATAAGAAAATGGACGAAGGAAAATTCAAAATCCGCAGTTACGGATGGACGGAATTGGCACTCTGTTACAACCCGGATTTGCATCCGAACTCAGCATCACGTTTGTTGCATCGCTGGGTGGTAAGAAACGAAAAATTGACCAGGGATTTGAGGGCAGCCGGGTTCTGTGAACGGCAACGAAAACTGACTCCGAAACAGGTCGGGGTGATTGTCGATTTCCTGGGAGAACCTTGAAAATTGAAAATTTGAAAGTCCCTTATTTCGGAGATGAAAGATATATGTTTTGAAGATAAAATAAGGGACTTTTGAATGCAAAAGATATATGTTTTTTTAGAGGGAAAGGAGATTCTTACTGTTGACAGGAAACATCTGTTGTACAGCATCAACTTAAAAGTTATGCTGACAGAAGAATTAAAACGCTATAAAAAAAAATTGGTGGAATTGTAGGAAAAAATTTGGCTTTGGATAAATTGGAAGCCTATATTGGAGAGTGCCCGGACCGACGGACCGAAATAATGAAACTGGCCTGGCTGTTGGGGAGTGATGAGTGTCACCAAAAAAAGGGTTGGACTGATTTGGCAAATAAGTTTTTTGACAAATTCCGACCGGAAATATTGACTTGGTGTGGTTTTGACCTGGTAGACCCGTGGAAGGAGAGAGTACCGGTGAACGACCGGAAATTTTTGAGTGACCTGCTGGGGCAAATGAAGGTATATTATTTCAATGATGTGTCTTTCGACTTCCTGGCTGAGCACTTTTATCTCTGTTTTCGTCTGGAGGGAACGGTCGGTTCTTTTTGTACCGAAATGAAAGTACATGACTCCGATTATTCGGATTGTATCAAACATTTTTTGAATGAAATAAATAAGATTAATAACAAAAATAAGAAATAATAATTGATTAATACGCTGTATAACAGGTTTTTCTGTGCTTGTTTTTGCTGCGATTTTAGTAATTGCCGTCCGGTGCATACCCTCTACCTTTGTAGGGTGAAAGTGAATGATACCGGATGTTGTTAATCTTTGAAATCTGAAAAAAATGGCCGTAGGCCCTTATTTAGTTATAAATATTTATATTCTATATTAAAAGAGGAATTTCAGGACATTCCCGGGCGACTTGAAAAGTCTTCTATTAATAGGCTCAATATCAGAGAGGTATAGACACGAAGCAAATTCATTTTCATCTTGATATTAATTTCAAACTTAATTTGTATAGGGTATGAAAGATTATTGTGCTGAAAATGAGAAGAATGCGTCCAGTATTTTTGGAAGTGCATTCCTGACTGTTCCCCGCTTTATCCTGGATCAGTTGTTTAGTGAAAATCTGCCGGTCCGGCAAGGGGGATGGTTACATCTGCTTTTATTTGCCGGCTGTTTTTATGCAGATGGGCATGTTCGGTTGAACGACCGAATGGTAAGTTGCCGCAAAGGCGAGTTTGTCGGTACCCAGGCCCAACTGGCTCGTTTGAGCGGGATCAATGTATCGACGGTCAATCGCTTGCTTCGCCAGATGGCGGATAAGAAATTGATTACTATGAACCGTATTCCCGGTGGAACCCGTATCCGGGTGAATGGTTATGTGAACTTTACGGCAGCTCCCGAAAAACCGAAAGTCGAGGAGAATACCCTTGCCGATCAATTGAAAGCTGCCAAAAAGCAATTCGGAGGGAGACAAATGGATGATGATGTTTCAACTTGTTAAAACGGACGGATATGAAAGCATTTGAAAAAGCAGAAGCGGCGGTTATCAGTTCCGTTTTATCGGTAGAGTCGGCCATCATAGAAGTTTATCCGGTATTGAAACCGGAGATGTTCAGTCATCCGGACCTGGCGTTTGTCTACAGTGCGGCTTGTTCGCTGTATGAAAAAGGGAAGAGGGCGGACCTTGTGACGGTGGATACGGAGATGCACCGGTTGGATGAAAAACATTGGAAAGATATTAACGGGGTAGCGGTCCTGAACGACTGGATGATACAACTTCGGCATACCGCTAACCTGAAACAATATGCAGAAGAGGTGAAACGCCGTTATATGCTCCGGATACTTTCGGGGTTGTTCGGCGGATTGAAGGGGAAGGCGGATGACTTCGGGACTTCCTATGCCGACCTGATCGGAGAGGCGGAACAGAAGTTGTTGTCGCTGCGTGAGACTTGTACGGTCGGTAAACCGCTTCGACAGATCGGAGCGGTGGCGCAGGAGGTGTTGCAGATGCACCGCGAACGTCTGGAAACCGGTACCGACAGCATGCGTATCCTGACGGGGATCGAGGCTTTCGATTATGTGACCGGCGGACTCTATAATGGCGAACTGACTGTGGAAGCCGGACGTCCCGGTGACGGTAAGACGGCTGTAGCCATGCATATTGCGATGAATGTGGCGATGGCGGGGAAACATGTCTGTTTCTTCAGTTTGGAGATGACGGCATTGCAAACCCTGAACCGCCTGTTTGCCGGTTATGCAGGGATAGATGCGAACCGTTTGCGTATCTCCGGAGCGAACCAGGCGGACCTGGGAAGGATGGAGCGGTTGGCGGAAGATTTTAAGAAGCTGCCGTTGTATTTTGACCATACGTCGGGAAACAGTGTCGCCAATATCCGTGCCCAGGTGAAACTGCAACGGCGTAAGAAGAAATGCGACCTGGTGGTTATCGATTATCTTCATCTGATACAAAAGGAACGTTCCAAAAACGAGACAGTGGACCAGGCGATCGGACGGATTGTAGAAGCATTGAAGCAATTGGCGCAGGAAGAGAATATCCCTGTGCTGCTTCTTTCGCAGATGAACCGTAACAGCGTGAATCGGGATGGCAAACTTCATTTGCCGGAGCTGCATGACTTACGTGACTCGGGGGTGATCGAACAGGTCGCCGATTGTGTCTATTTTGTTTATATTCCCCTGAAGAACGGGGTGGAAAATGATCCGGTGACGGGCGAAAGCCTGGTGGATGTCGGTGAACTCTGGATTAAAAAAGTACGTAACGGTTCTGTCGGGGTGGCTCGTTATCGTTTCAATGAGAGTTATACGCTTATTTCCAACTATTCAAACCGGAAGAAGCCATGACGAAAAGAGAGATCGAACAAATGAAGTCGTCTGTCTGCATCAAGGAGGTAGTCGAGGGGTATGTGTCGCTGGAACGGAAGGGGAGTAACTATATGGGGCTTTGTCCGTTTCACGAAGATCATCATCCATCACTTATAGTGAATCCAGAGAAGCAAACTTTTCATTGCTTTGCCTGCGGGGAACATGGGGATGCGATTGCTTTTGTGCAGAAGATGGAACATTGCAGTTTTATGGAGGCGGTGGGGAAATTGAAAATGGAAAATGGGAAATTGAAAATTAATAAGAAAAAGGCGGAGTCTGTTCCTGTGAATACCAATGAGAAGAAATTTTCAATTGAAAAAAACTGTAAATTTTTTTCCTCCCTTTTGCCTTATGCTTGCGGTAACTCTGAATTGACGCCTGCTTACCTGGATTTTGAAGTCGGGCAATCTCCTGTAAATGTACCGAAGGAGTGGTATGCGATGCGTAACCGTGTCATTTTTCCGATCCGTGACGAAGCCGGGCAGTTAATTGCTTTTGCTGCCCGCCGGTTGGCGGATGGTAATCCGGATGAACCGAAATATATCAATACTTCAACAGCCGGTGGGTATAAAAAAAGCGATCATTTGTATGCTTTGAACCGGGCGAAGGAGGCGATTGTGCGTGAAGGTTTTGTTTTTGTGGTCGAGGGATATAAGGATGCGATAGCCATGCATGCGGCGGGTTTGACGAATACGGTCGCTTTATGCGGGACGGCTCTGACTGGCGGGCAGGTGGAATTGCTGAAACGGTACACCGGCCATCTGTGTCTGTTATTGGACGGGGATAAGCCGGGGCGTGATGCGGCACGGAAAATCGCGCTGTCGCAGGAGGCGGTTTTTCCGGAGATACAGGTTCTTTATTTACCGGAAGGAGAAGACCCGGATTCGTTGTTCCGGCGGCATGGGAGAGAGGTGTTCGTCGCCTTGATCGACCGTTGCCGGACAAGGCCGCATTATTCGGAAGAGTTGTTGTTGTCGGCTTGCCTCTTGTATGCGGATACGTATTATTTTTTCAAAGGGGAGTTTTGCCTGTTTACGGAGGTGATCCATACGATTCTCCGTTCGGATAACCTGTTGTTTGAACATGGGGACTATCGGACGATTTTGTCCCATCTGGCGGAAGGGTATCCGGAAGCTGACCTGGAGATGGTGCTGAGAGGGGTGGCGGACGGGTTGCATGCGGAGTATGACGGGATGGTCCGGCAGGATGTGGAGGCGTTCCGGCTTCTTTATCCTGAAGCATCCAATTACCGGGAGATGTATCTGGTCCGCTTGTTGTTCTTTTATACTGAAAACCGGATATTGAAGGATATCCGGAAGACGGTGAGGGCTTTGTTGCAGTCTTCTCCGGATGAGACCGGGCAACGTCTGGAAATGCTCGTTCATATAGCCGAACGACGAGAGTTGTTACGGCACGTGGCGGAGAATCTGGATAGGCCGGGGACGGTTTGGGGATGATGGGGTTGATTCAATTCTTTCTAATCAAAAACAAATGAAATCAATATCAAGCTTACTTCTTTTGGGAGGCATTCTATTGCTTCCCCTAACCTCTTATGCTCAGTTTACCAAAGGACTGAGTTATCGGGCGGAAACCGGCGTCAGCTTTAGCGGAGGGGAACATACTCCTTTCTGGTTGACAGCGAATAAGCAGGGACTTTCGTCCATTGAAAAGAATAACGGGTATCTGCGTGCAGGTGTTTTCCGGGAGTTTGAAAACGATAAACGTTTCTCATATGCTTTCGGGGCGGACCTGGCTGTCGTTTATAATTTTACATCGACTTTTGTGGTGCAACAATTGTATGCGGATTTGAAATATCGTTGCCTGGGGGTGAGCATCGGAAGTAAGGAGCGACATAGCGAATTTAATAATCCGTTGCTGAGTAGCGGTGGACTGACATTTTCGGGAAATGCGCGTCCGGCTCCGCAGGTTCGTATCGGTATTCCTGAATATACGCTTGTTCCGGGGACAAAAGGTTGGTTAGCTTTCAAAGGACATATTGCTTATGGTATGTTTACAGACGATGGCTGGCAAAAAGACTTTGTGGCTCCGGGAGGTAAACATACGGAACATGTGCTGTATCATTCCAAGGATTTGTATGTGAAGATCGGTAACCGGGAGAAGTTTCCGTTGATTTTAGAAGGGGGATTGGAAATGGCTGCCCAGTTCGGAGGAAATGCTTTCATTGGAGATAAGAAGATCGATATGCCGAACGGGATAAAGGATTTCTTTAAGGTGTTTATCCCAAGCGGTGGAGATAGTAGCACACCAACAGGGGAACAGATAAATGTCTATGGAAACCATTTAGGTAGCTGGAACTTCTCTCTGACCTGGTATGCTCCAAAAGAATGGACAATCCGTCCTTATTACGAACATTATTTCGAAGACCATTCGCAGATGTTTGGTGAATATGGCTGGAAAGATTGTCTGGCAGGAATAGAAATAACGTTTCCCAAGAATCCGGTGATCGGTAGTTTCGTTTACGAATATATCTCAACGAAAGACCAAACGGGCCCTGTTTATTGGGACCATACCCCTGAAATACCTGAACAAGTGAGTGGTACAGATAATTATTATAACCACTACATCTATGCCGGTTGGCAGCATTGGGGAATGGGGATTGGAAATCCGCTAGTCATGTCTCCGATTTATAATGATGATGGAGAAATAGTCTTTAAAAGCAATCGTCTGCAAGGACATCATTTGGGGATCATGGGTACTCCTTGTGCCGACCTGCAATACCGAATCCTTTTATCGTTTACCCGCAACTGGGGAACTTATAGCTTACCTTTTTATGAGATCAAAAAGAATGGAAATGCTCTGATTGAATTAACCTATACACCCCATCAGTTAAAAGGCTGGGACTTTACAGCATCGCTGGGTGTTGACAGGGGCGGGATGTTGGGTAAAAGTGCCGGTGGAATGCTAACAATCAGAAAAACGGGATGGATACGATGAATACAATGAATACGATGAAAAGATATATAACGGCAGTGTTGCTGGTTCTGATGGTCAGTGCCTGCGGAAAAATGCCGATCAATGGAGACCTGGATGGTCGCTGGCAGATCATGAAAATAGCATATGTGTCGGGAGAGGAAGATACGCCGAAACGGGCATATTACAGTGTCGCTTTGCATACAATCAATCTGATGAAGGTTGATGTAACCAGTCAGACCGGTAATATGGAATATACCGGAGATTCCTTGTTTGTAGTCATGCCAGTCAGCAAAGTTAAAGACTTATTGCCATTTGGAATGAACGGGACGGAGCAACGTTTCGGCGTCAAAGAATTAACATCGAAACATCTGGTCCTGCAATCGGATTATGCCCGGTTGGAATTCAGGAAGTTTTGATTCAACAATTTTTTAATTGAAATATCAACAAAAACAAATAATATATGAAAATGAATTTGAACAAACAACTTTTAGGAGTTTTGCTTGTGGTGCTACTGGGCTCTTGTGCATCACCCAAAAACATTATTTACATGCAGGATGTAGAACCTTTTAGGCAGGGAAATATCGAACAGATATACGAGCCGATCATCCATGAAGACGATTTGCTGGCAATCATGGTGAACAGCCGTGATCCGGAACTGGCATTACCTTTTAATATGCCGATGGTTACTTATCAGTTAGGCACAAATAACGGAACGACTGGTCAGCAGCGTGTGTTGGGCTATTTGGTAGACCGCTATGGTGATGTCGATTTCCCGATTTTGGGTAAGATCCGTGCCTCGGGCCTTAGCCGTATGCAATTAACGGAACTGATTAAGAAACGGTTGGTGGACGAGGATTTGATCAAAGACCCAATCGTAACAGTACAGTTTCTGAATTTTAAGGTTTCTGTCATTGGTGAAGTTAGCCGGCCGGGTAGTTTTACCGTATCAGGTGACCGTATCACATTGTTGGAGGCTTTAAGTATGGCAGGTGACCTTACGATTTACGGTCGTCGCGATCGTGTGGCGGTGATCCGTGAGAATAATGGTAAACGTACGATCCTGTTCCATGATTTGCGTTCGGCGGATATCTTCGATTCGCCCTGCTATTATCTTCAACAGAACGATATCGTGTATGTGGAACCGAACAAGGCGAAAGCGGGCCAGAGTGGCATCAATCAGAACAACACGGTGGGTGTGTGGGTATCGGTCGTATCCCTGTTGACCACGGTTGCAGTATTAATATTCAAATAACAAAAGAGTATAAGAGTGATGAATCCCGAACAAGAAACAAATATGCTTCGTGAAGAGGAAAATGAGTTGAACCTGATCGATATGTATCGTGTCGTACGTGCCAACTGGTACTGGTTCCTGTTATCTGTGGCGGTCTGCTGTGCAGTAGCGGTGCTTTATCTGGGGTGGGCACCTAAAATTTACCAGCGTACAGCAACGGTATTGATCAAGGACGATACGAAAGGAGGCGGCGCAGCCAGTGAGGCTGCCGTTTTTGAGGATTTGAATATGTTCAATATGAAAAGGAGTGTGGATAACGAACTGCTGGTCTTCAAATCGAAACAGTTGATGAAATCAGTTGTCAAACGTCTGGACCTGGATATCAGTTACAGCATTCGTGAAGGGTTGCGTACGGTGGAGTTGTACAGTCATTCACCTGTTGTGGTCCGTTTCCCGGAGGCAAATGAAAACCTTGAATTTGGTTTGACGGTAGTGCCGGTATCAGATAAAGAAGTGAGCCTGTCGGGTTTCTTTTCCGAAGAACTGGAGGAAGAAGGACAGGTGCAGGAAGACCAAACGTTGACTGTGGCGTTGAACGACACGGTATCGACGCCTATCGGAAAAGTAGTGGTAACTCCCAGTTTGTATTATACGGATCTTTATTATGGGAGTGAGATAACAGTTTCTAAAAGCAACCAGGACCGGGTAGCTTTGGATTATAATGAATCTCTGCAGGTTGTGCTAGCGAGTAAAACAGCTACTATTTTGAATTTGTCATTGCAGGACGTTTCTGCATCCCGTGCGGAGGATGTGTTGAATACACTGATTGCTATTTACAACGAGGATGCGATAAGCGACAAGAATCAGGTGATGGTCAATACATCGAATTTTATCAATGACCGCCTGATTATTATTGAAAAAGAACTGGGAAATGTGGATGCGGAAATCGAGGTCTTCAAAAGAGAAAATCAGCTGACCGATATCCATTCGGAAGCTGGTATGTATTTGCAGGAAGGTAGCCAGTACAGCCAGGAAGGACTTGGATTGGAGAACCAGTTGACGCTGGCAAAATATATTCGGGAGTACTTGACTGACCCACATAAGGGAGCCGACTTGATACCTGCCAATACGGGCATCTCGGATGTAAGTTTGGAAAGTCAGATTTCGGAATATAATACCTTGCTATTAAAACGCGACAAGTTGATCGGTAACAGTAGTAACAGGAATCCGGTCGTGATGGACCTGAATAATTCGCTGGGTGCGATGAAGCAGACAATTATCCGAGCGGTAGACAATCTGATCGTAGGTTTGAATATAAAAATAAAGAACATACGTGAACGTGAAGTGCAGACGACCCGTCGTATAGCAGCTGTCCCGACTCAGCAAAAGTACGTGTTGTCGGTTGAACGCCAACAGAAGATCAAGGAGGAACTTTACCTTTACCTTCTGAACAAGCGGGAAGAGAATGCCTTGTCGCAGGCGATCACGGAGAGTAATGCCCGTATTATCGATCCGGCACAGGGTAGCGAGAAACCAGTGGCACCCAAATCGATGCTGGTTCTTTTAGCAGCCTGTGTGTTGGGGATGGTGGTTCCTTCGGGTATTCTTTGGGTACAGTTGACGATGAACACGACGGTACGTTCAAGGAAAGATATAGAGGATAACCTGTCTGTTCCGTTCCTGGGTGAGATTCCTTCGCGTAACCGGAAAGACAAGAGTGAAATCCTGGTGCATGAGAACGGTCGCGACGGTGTCTCGGAGGCATTCCGTATTGTCCGGACGAATATGGAATTCATGCGTGTAAAAGCAAAAGATCTGAAAGTGGTGATGTTTACCTCTTCAAATCCGGGTGCGGGGAAAACTTTCGTATCAATGAACCTGGCGATGAGTTTTGTTCTAACGAATAAAAAGGTGATCCTTGTCGATACTGATATTCGTAAGGGTACCCTTAGCGCCCGCATCAGCCACGCTGGTGCGGGATTGACGCACTATTTGTCGGGGAGGGTGGATGATGTGGATAAGATCATTGCACCATCGGGCATCAACGACCGTTTGGACGTAATCCATGCAGGTCCTGTGCCCCCTAATCCTTCAGAGTTACTTCTGAGTAATCGCTTGGAAGAATTGGTAAATACGTTGCGTGAGCGTTATGATTATGTGATTTTGGATAATGTGCCGGCCGGTATGGTAGCAGATGCCACGATCGTGAACCGCGTGGCTGACTTGACGGTTTATGTGATTCGTGCAGGGTTGATGGATCGCCGTCAGTTGCCGGAAGTGGAAAAGTTATATAAACAGGAGAAGTTTCGCAATATGGCGGTGATACTGAATGGTATCAATATGAAACGTGCCGGTTATGGTTATGGGTACGGTTATGGATATGGCTATGGTTATGGAAACGAAAAATCTCAAAAACATAAGAAATGAATAAAATTGTTCGACAAATGTTGATCTGCTTGTTATGGGTGGTTTGTGTATCAACGGCTTACGGTCAGCACACGGAGGATGCGTCCGTTGATACGCTAAAGCAGTCTTCCCGGGAGCAGCAAATGCAGGCCCGTTTGGAAAACTATGTACAGTTATTGTCAACGCGTAAAAAGCCTGAAAGGCCCCGGGTGATGGTGATGCCTGTGATGGGGTTCCGTACTTCCCAGATGTCGTACGGTTTGATGGTTGCTGCAATGAGACGCACGGGGGGATATATAAAAGCGAAATATAGTTTCAGTAATACTCCTTCGGATGATTTCGAATGCAACGATGTCGGGATGTCGGGTGAAGATGGTGAGGTACAGTGGTACACGGGTAAGACGGAAAAAAGCCGCTTGTCTGTCACAGGGGGGATCGTACAACGCCTGTGGAAACCGTTTTATCTGTATGCCGGAGTAGGGTACGGCACACGTACGCTGGTTTGGGAAACGGTGGGAGGCAAGTGGGGTAAAAACAAAGACCATTCCCTGGAGGGTGTGGAAGCTGAGATCGGAGGAATCCTGTCTGCCGGACCAATGGTATTTTCGCTGGGTTTGCAAACGAACAGCTTTAAATATCTGGAGGGAAATTTGGGAATTGGAGTTATTTTTTAATCGATGAACCGAAAAAACAGAAGAGTCCATGAATCTATTGAAGTATATATTGTTTTTTCTTCCTGCTGTGTTGATGTTGGGAAGTTGTGAAAAGGACGCCGAACCTGAAGCCATATCGATCGGCATGCAGTTGGAGGAACCGCAGCATATAGGGCGAACGTATGTCAGGTTGAAAGGGAGCGTGACGAGTCAGATACCGTTAAAAGAGACTGGTTTTCTTTGGTGGAAGGCGGGTGACCGTGATCATGCCTCGGAGGTCGCATGCCGGGATTCTTTATCATTTGGCATGCAGGTGCTGCTGGAAGGACTGGATGCGGATGCGTCGTACGAATATTGTTTGTATGCGGGTAACGGTACGGATCGTCTGACAGGGCAGTTGGGTAGTTTTAAGACGTTGTTGTATGGTGAGCCTTTGTTGTCGGACCTGTCGGCGGACGAGGAGGTCGCTAACCGTTTCACCTTCCGGGTGAAAGATGATGGAATAGATGGTACGGGGACTAACTTGTTATCGAAAGGTGTCTGCTGGAATACAGAGGGCAACCCGACGGTAGACGACCGGAAGCTGGAAGCGGAAGGTGAGGAGGCTGCGTTTTCCGTTTCCATTCCGGACCTGGAAGAGAACACGACCTATTATCTGCGTGCTTTTGCATTAAACGATAGTTCGTATCTTGCTTACAGTCCGGAAATAAAGATTCAGACGGGCAAAACATTTCCGAAGGTCGGCTGTATCCTGTTGTCTGATTCACTGAAGAAGGAATTTCGTGCTACACTGGAGGACAGCGGAGGTGCTGAAATCATATCGAAGGGTTTCTGCTGGAATACGACTGGTACGCCGACGGTGGCAGATGAGAGGGAGACAGCGGATAAAGAGTTTACTGCCGTGTTGTCGGGATTGAATCCCAATACGGTTTATTATGTACGTGCGTTTGCCGAGAATACATATGGTGTGGGTTATAGTGAGGAGTTGGTGGTCAATATTATATCGCTGCCGGTAGTGGGGGCGGTAGAACGTATTGATCCGGATAACAATGTGTTCCGTTCCGTATTAGTGACAGATGGTGGAAGTGAGATAACGGAAAAAGGTTTTTGCTGGAACATGACGGGAAAACCGTCGGTGGAGGATCATGTAGTTGTGGCTGATGATGATTTTATGGCTACGATATCAGAAATGGAATCGGGTACTTACTATATACGTGCCTATGCTGTCAATAAAGCAGGTGTCGGTTATGGTGAAGAGTTGAGTGTGTCGATTCATGTGCTGACGGTTCCGGTACTTGACAGGGTTCGTATTGTTGATTGGGAAACCAACCGGATACAGTGTTCAATACTGAATGCGGGAGGCAGTAAAATAACGGCTAATGGTTTTTGCTGGAGTACGCATGAATATCCGGATGTTTCGGATAATCTGTTGGAAGCGGATGATGATTTCATGGCAGTTATGGGTACTATGTATCCGGGTGTTTACTACATAAGGGCTTATGCGAGTAATAAGATAGGTACGGGGTATAGTCGTACGTTGGTGTTGGATACGCGTACAGTTCCGGTTGTGGATGAAATAGAAGTATTGGATGCTACAACGTATACATTCCGTTCGAGAGTGCTGGACAACGGTGGCGGGAATATAAGTGAATGCGGATTCTGTTGGAATACGGTCGGTGAACCGAACATCTGGGATTATAGTGTGCAGGCGGATAGTGATTTCACGGCAACGCTGGGTGATTTGTCTCCGGGTGTCTATTACATCCGTGCCTATGTGATTAATGAAAAAGGTGTTGGTTACGGTCCTGGATATTCGATTATAGTCTCTCCTGAGGGTGTGGATTAAGAAGTAAAACAGAAAGAGTCTTTTTGAAACTTGCATATTATTTGTGCTCTGCGATCTTTATCATTCTTACCATTATTTTATCACTGAAGAATCCGGCTGTCTGCTGGTAGGCTTCAGGGAGGACTCCGTTACTTTCATTGTAAAAGAGGTATGGAATAAGGAACCTGTCGGCTTGCCGGAAGTGGATGGGCTGTATTCTGAAATGCAGCGTATCGGGGAAATGTGCGGCTGTAGCCAGTTCCGTGTCCTGGCTCATGGCGGTTATCTGCCGGAGGCACTTTCCTTTGAACTGCATGGACTGACTGTTTCGGATGATAGCTATCTGAGAAGTCTGGAAACGGGAAAACATATTGAACTCTTTTCGCATAATGAAGCGGCTTACCGGGCCATCGAGGAAGGATTCAAAACAAACAGGATCGGAGCGGTTGTACAGGCGACCGGAACAGGAAAGTCCTACCTGATTGCCCGCTATATCGTCAATCATTCGGAAGATGATATAGTGGTTATTGCTCCCAACGTTACGATTATCGCCGAGATCAAAAAAGCAATTGGCAGGACAATGCCGCATGTTGCCTACCGGACTTTCCAGGCATTAGTCCTGAATCGCGGTACGGTCGGTGAGCTTAAAGCGGATCATATTATTATCGATGAGTTCCATCATTTCGGGGCGGAGGTATGGGGTAAAGCCGTACAGGAAGTCATTGATAACAATCCGGAGGCCCGTGTACTGGGAATGTCGGCAACCCCGATACGTCCCGAAGAGATGCTCGATACGGTAGAAGTCTATTTCAAGGGAAACCTGTTCCATGAACTGTCTTTGTCTATGGCCTGGTATTATAAGATACTGCCTGTCCCTGTCCTGGTGCAGAGCGTATTCGATCTGAATAACCAGCTGGATAAGGTACAGCGTATGCTGAACAGGAGCGACTGTACATCTGAAAGGCGCAAGCGTATTCAGGACAAGATAGACTTTGCCCGTCTCGACTTTCGCGGTTCGTTGAGTGCATCGGAACTGATTCGGCGTTATCTGCCGAAAGAGGTAAAGAAAATGCTTGTCTTCTGTAAAGACAAGGAAGATCTTCAGCATATGGTTCCCGAAGTATCGAACTGGCTCGGGCAGGCTGGTTTTGAGACGGAAACATTCGAGATCCATAACGGACTCAGCAATCGGGAGAATGAAAAGACGTTGCGTCGTTTCCGTAGGGAAACGGGAAAACTGCATGTCCTTTTCTCTATAAATATGTTGATCGAAGGATTGCATGTGGAGGGAGTGGATGCCGCCATGTTCCTGCGTCGGACGGAGTCGTATGTAGTAGCCTTGCAACAGTTGGGCCGCTGCCTGAAAGCCGGTTCGGACCGGCATCCGGTGGTGCTTGACTTTGTCAATAACCTTTCGGGCCGTTCTGTTTATGAGGCTATGTCAAGGGAGTTGGCTTATCATCCGGCAATCCGTGCCCCGAAGAGCTTTAAAGGCTTTATGGAGTTTGAGGTAACGGGATTCCTGTCTGATATCCGTGCCCGTGTGGATGATATGCTGGCGGAGTTGGATGCGTGGCCTGTGATGTATGAACGACTGATCGAATATAAGGAACGTGAAGGGCGCTGGCCGCAGGCAGCCGAAGGGAAGTTGGGAAACTGGTGTAACACCCAACGGATTGCCCGGAAGAAAGGGACGTTGTCGGAAGATTATATCTTGCAGCTGGACCGGATCGGTTTCGAATGGGAAGTACAGGACAGTCGTTGGATGCAGTATTATGAAGAACTGAAGATTTTTATAACTCAGATGCAACGTTATCCTAAGAAGGGAGAAAATAATCTGAGTATCTGGTGCAACACCCAACGGCAGGGACGTAAAAAAGGGGTGTTATCTGAAGAACGGATAGCTTTGTTGGATCGCATCGGTTTTGTGTGGGAGCAAGATTTGGATGCCCAGTGGATAAAAAATTGGGAACAGGTGGTGTTTTTTTATCACCAAAAGGGATATTGGCCTAAAAGTAATGATGGCAAATTAGGTTCCTGGTGTAGTACCCAACGTAAGTTCCGTAAACAGGGGGGACTAGCCTCCGAACGTATCAGGATGATGGATGAAGCCGGTTTTGTCTGGAATACCGACGACATCTGGATTGAAAACTATGAAAAATTAAAACTGTTTTACCAGGAGAAGCACCGTTGGCCTACTGTCCGTGAAAACAAGCTCGGCAGTTGGTGCTTCGTCCAACGTCGCTTATTTAAAAACGGTAAACTTCTCTCCTGGCGAAAACAGATGCTGGAGTCTATCTCTTTCCCTTTATAAGGTTTGTTGTTTACTTATCTGTTTCAGGTATTTGAGGATATTCATATTCTTGTTTATACCAACTTATTTTCCGGGAGAAGAACATAATCGTTCCCAGGATTACAAACAAGCCGATACTTCCTATTAATAAGGCAACATCTTCGAGTTGCAGAACAACATACAGGAAAATATATAATAAACATAACATGCCGGTGAGTGCTCCGGTCTGTATTTTATTTTTGAAGATGCTGTGAGTATAAGCTGTGATCAGGCCGATGGTGGCGATACTGGCAATCAGGTAGGCCGTGCCGAAGTTTATCTGTTCGGAGATAGACAGGAGCAGGCTGTAAAACAGGATCAATGCGAAGCCGACCAACAAATACTGTATAGGGTGGATCCGTTTTCTGGTCAGGATCTCGACGAAGAAGAAGACAACGAAGGTCAGGGCGATGAACATGATGGCATATTTGGCGGAACGCATGTTCTGCTGGTAATGGTTTACCGGGTCGATCAGGCTTACCCCGAAGGAGGAATCGTCGAATGAGTTTCCCGGGTAGTCGATCCACATTTCCGGGATACTGCGGTTGAAACTGAGGATACTCCAGTCGGCTTCGAATCCATTTTCGGTAATATGGTGCTCCGGGGAGAAGTTGCCGATGAAACCGGGGGACTTCCAGTTGCCTGTAACGTGCACTTTAGTCGTTTTGCCTATGGGGATGAAATTGATGTTACTGCTGCCGTTCAGTTTTAATTTGCAGTTGAATGTTTGGGGTTGGCTGAACAGGAGAGGGTCGGTATTCTTTAATGGCATGACCAGCATTTTTCCTATCTGCGTATCCAGGTTACCGGTGGCTTCGACCGACAATTGTTTGTTGTCCAGTTTGAAGTCGATGTTTTCTGTTATGCCCCTCAGGTCGGAAACACCGATGGATAGATAGGCCTGTTCCCAATGAATGATACTGTTTTCCGGTTTGGGGAAGTTTATTTTGTCGAAGTTTCCCGTTATGTCTATCTCGCTTTTGTAAAGGATCGTTTTGTAGATGCCGTAATATCTTTCCTCTGGAAATAACTGTGTTGTGATATTCAGGTTTTCCGGTGTGATATTCAGAAGGTGTTCCTGAATGGTTGTCTTGTTGTCCGGATTTACCTGCGTCGTGGTATAAGGGATGGAAATGACCGGACCGCAAAAGGTTTGGGCATTGCTCCATTTGTTGTTAATCTTTTCGATTGTTTCCAAACTTCGGTTTTGTCTTTCCCGGATCAGATCCTGGATCATTAATCCCGGAATCAGGAGGATGAGGGTCAGGAATCCGATAATCAGTGCTTTCAGTGTGATAGACTGATTGATTTTTGCTGCTTTTTTGATTGTTGTTTCCATAAGCTTAACCTGTTTTATGTAGTTTAAAAGTACTTTGCAATTCAAAGTGGATGGGTAAAAAAATTATTTGATAAGTTCTTCCAGTGCATTCAAATGCTCTTTGAAACTTTTTCGTCCTTCTTCGGTGATGGAATATTGGGTATTGGGTTTCCGTCCGATGAATTGTTTGACGGACTGGATATATCCGAGAGTCTCCAGGGCTTTCAGGTGGCTGGCCAAATTCCCGTCGGTCAACTCCATCAGTTGCTTCATGGTGTTGAAATCGGCTGATTCGTTTACCGAAAGGATAGACATGATACCTAATCGTATCCGGCTTTCGAAGGCTTTATTTAATTTGGACAGTATGTTTTTCATTCTTTTTTCAAATCATATTTGATGTACATAGCTGTGCCGTAAATGATATGGCAAACTCCGAATCCGATAGTCCAAAGCAAGAGGCTCCAGTCGGGGAACAGGGCGGCAACAATACCTAACACGACTTCTGTCAAGCCTAAATAATGTACTTCGTCGAGGGTGTATTTGGATACATTAATTAATGCCAGGCCATAGAAGGTCAGCGTCATGGTGATCGCCATAGCCAAATCGCCGCGTAGCAGGAAAATGAGGGCAAAGATACCTCCGGCAATCAATGGGATACCGAGGTTATAAAGTGTCCTTTTTATCAGGCTTTTGGAGGGCATCAGGTTCTTTTTCACCGATTTTCTCCAGGAAAAATAGATACCGAAACAAATAGAGAAGAGCAGCACGGCGGAAGCGTCGGTTATCAACAAAGTGATTTCGCGGAACATGGCTTCGTGTGTCGTGTCGAAGTTGGCACTGGCCGGTTCCCGTAAAATATGGAAATAGGCAAGTGCTGCTCCGATAATGGCTATGACTCCGGCTGATATGCCTGACAAACCGCTTAACGAAAGGAATTTAGATGATTTCTCCATCATCTCGCGGATAGCTTTTATGTCTTCTATTTGTTTATTCATATACTTAAAATAAAAAGTACTTTGTGCCGCAAAGTTAATGAGGTTTCTGAATAATCCAAATAGGTAGAGGAGTTTTTTGCAGAATTTTGTCATTGCTCTTATTATCTTTTATCTTTGTATCCTGAAAATTAAATTAGCAGACATGGATAATAAAACGATATTACCGGCAGAATGGTATCCTCAGAGTGCTGTTCAACTGACCTGGCCGCATGAAGGGACCGATTGGGCTCCGATACTGGACGAGGTGGTTCCTTGTTTTGTGGAGATTGCCAAAGAGGTGATCAAACGGGAGAAGTTACTGATTGTTTGTCCGGATGAAACGGTGGTACGCTCGCAGTTGGGAGAGGTGGATTATAGCCGTGTTATTTTCCGTGAGATGGAGACGAACGATACCTGGGCGCGTGACCATGGGGGCATTTCCGTGTTTGATGACGGGGTGCCGGTGGTGTACGATTTTGTGTTCAACGGTTGGGGGATGAAGTTTGCTGCCAACCATGATAATCTGATTACGCGGAAATTGTTTCATGGCAAGACTTTTGCCGATGAAGTGGTTCCTGTCAATATGCAGCCGTTTGTATTGGAAGGCGGCAGTATCGAGTCGGATGGAAAGGGAACTTTGCTGACTACGGTCGAATGTCTATCTTCCGTGAACAGAAACGAATATCTCCAGCAGGAAGAACTGGAAAATTATCTCCAGCAGGTGTTCGGACTGGACCGTATCCTGTGGTTGGAAAGCGGTTATCTGGCGGGAGACGATACCGACAGTCATGTCGATACGCTGGCGCGTTTTTGCAGTGAGGATACGATTGCCTATGTGCAGTGCACGGATGAGGAAGACGAGCATTTTGCCGAACTCCGGGAGATGGAAGAGGAATTGAAGGAGTTCACGCAGGCAAATGGCGAACCTTATCGGCTGGTCGCTTTGCCGATGGCGGATAAAGTGGAGTGGGAAGGCGAGCGTTTGCCGGCTACCTATGCCAATTTCCTGATTATAAACGGGGCGGTGCTTGTTCCGTTCTATAACTCACCGAAAGATGAAGTGGCGAAAGCGGCCTTGCAGACGGCGTTTCCGGACAGAGAGATTGTAGGTATTAATTGTTTACCGTTAATTAAACAACATGGCTCATTGCATTGTGTGACGATGCAGTACCCGAAAGAATTTATTGTATGAAAGTAGGATTGATTCAACAGGCAAATACCTGTGA
This sequence comes from Parabacteroides sp. ASF519, assembly GCF_000364265.2. Classification (NCBI taxonomy): domain Bacteria; kingdom Pseudomonadati; phylum Bacteroidota; class Bacteroidia; order Bacteroidales; family Tannerellaceae; genus Parabacteroides; species Parabacteroides sp. ASF519. Next base: position 3,023,643 of record NZ_AQFV02000006.1, read on the forward strand.
CCGGACAGATAATATAAAGAAACTGAAAAATAGCATCCGGCTTTGTGCCGACGAAGGTGCGGAACTGGTTGTCTTGCAGGAGTTGCATAACGGTCTGTATTTTTGCCAGACGGAAGATACACAGATGTTCGACCAGGCGGAAACGGTTCCGGGACCGTCTACGGAAGAGTTCGGGGCTTTAGCAAAAGAGCTGGGCGTGGTTTTAGTACTTTCCCTGTTTGAGCGGCGTGCTCCGGGATTGTATCATAATACAGCCGTGGTGATTGAGAAAGACGGTTCGATTGCCGGAAAATATCGTAAGATGCATATACCGGACGACCCGGCTTACTACGAAAAGTTTTATTTCACTCCCGGCGATTTGGGATTCGAACCGATAGAGACGTCTGTCGGGAAGTTGGGCGTATTGGTTTGCTGGGACCAGTGGTATCCGGAAGCAGCCCGCCTGATGGCGATGAAAGGTGCTGAGATGCTGATTTATCCGACGGCTATCGGTTGGGAGAGCAGTGATACGGAAGAAGAGAAAAAACGTCAGCTGGGTGCGTGGATAACAGTGCAGCGCGGACATGCCGTGGCTAACGGGCTTCCGGTGATTACGGTAAACCGTACCGGACATGAGACGGATCCTTCGGGACAGACAAACGGTATCCAGTTTTGGGGAAATAGCTTTGTGGCAGGTCCCCAGGGAGAGTTGCTGGCTGAGTTCCCGAACGACCATGAAGAGGTACGTGTGGTAGAGATTGATAAAGCACGGAGTGAGAATGTGCGTCGTTGGTGGCCGTTCTTCCGTGACCGTCGTATCGATGCTTTCGGCGGACTGACAGAGCGATTTTTGATATAATATGAAGTTTTGCAATAAAGAAGAAGCCGTCCGGTATATGAATCGATTGGGATTATCCGGGCGGCCTTTTATATTTGTCGTTGATTATAAGCAGGAGCAAGTTTGGGTGGCGGAGCCGGAGGAGGTAGAGCCGGGTGAGGTGTTGTATGATTTGAATGGCGTTACCAATGTGACGTCAAAAGCGGAAACCTTTCCGGAAAAATATGTTGAATGGGAGACTAATTCGGTTTCTTTTGAAACTTACTCCCGGTCTTTCCGGACAGTAATCGAGCATATTTATGCCGGTAATTCTTATCTGGTCAACCTGACTTGTGCGACTCCGGTACGGACGAACCTGACGTTGAAAGAGATTTTCTATCTTTCCCATGCTCCTTATAAATTATGGGTGAAGGAGCGTTTTGTTGTTTTCTCTCCTGAGATATTTGTGCGTATCGAGGATGGATTTATCTATTCTTATCCGATGAAAGGGACGATCGATGCCTCTTTGCCTGATGCGCGGGAACGGATTTTGGCAGATAAAAAAGAAGAGGCTGAACATGCCACGATTGTCGATTTGATCCGTAACGACCTGAGCCAGGTGGCATCGGAAGTGACGGTGTCGCGATACCGGTATATAGATGAGTTGCAGACAAACAGGGGAAGGCTGTTGCAAGTCAGTTCGGAAATTAGAGGTAAGCTACCGGAAGACTGGAAAGCCTCATTGGGAGACATACTGTTCCGGCTGTTGCCCGCAGGGTCTATCACCGGAGCTCCCAAGAAAAAGACGATGGAGATTATCGGGGAAGCTGAAACATACGAACGGGGATTTTATACCGGGGTTATGGGATATTTTGACGGCCATCGTTTGGACAGTGCCGTGATGATTCGTTTTATCGGGCAGGAGGGAGGAGATTTCCTGTTTAAGAGCGGCGGTGGGATTACTTCTCAAAGCGATTTAGAAAGTGAATATAATGAAATGAAACAAAAAGTATATGTGCCAATTTATTGAAACAATCCGTATCGAGGATGGAAAGGCGGTTAATCTGGCCTTTCATAATTACCGCTTCAACAAGACGCGGAGAGATGTGTTCGAATGTAACCTGCCTGTAAACCTGGCGGATTATATCCAGCCCGGAGATTATTCAGGACGTACCAAATGCCGGGTCGAATATCAGGAGGAAGTGGAGAAGGTGGAATATCTACCTTACACCGTTCGTTCGGTGAATCGTTTGAGACTGGTCACGTCAGACGGGTTGGATTATACATATAAAAGTGCTGACCGTCAGAAGTTGGATGAATTATTTCGTCAGAAGGGAGAAGCGGACGATATTTTAATCATACGTGATGGCGTCTTGACGGATACATCGATTGCCAATATTGCTTTATGGAATGGTAGCCAATGGGAGACACCCGAGGTCCCTTTGTTGGAAGGAACGATGCGGGCATCTCTATTAGGAAAGGGGAGGATTGTTCCGGCTGTTATTCGTCCGCAGGATTTGTCACGTTACTCGTTGGTTCGCTTGTTTAATGCGATGATCGGGTTTGGTGAGATCGAATTTCCGGTGGAGAACATTATTTAATAATGTAATAAACGGTATTGCTGATACGTGCCTGATATACTTTGTTGTCGTGCATGAGCGAGCATAGAGCCAGACAGAGCTCCGTGTCTTTAAAATTTGTTGCTCGTTGTAATTCAGCAAATGTACTCTTTCCAACCTGACACAAAGTCTCATATAATTGAGAAATGCTATGAGACAACTTTACATTTAGCGTATTCATAAGCTGTTATTTTATAAGTTAATACTATATAGGACCGGCGGTAGAGGGATACTGTCCGGTTCTTTTTTCGAAGACTAAAGTACCGGATATTTTTGTAAGAACCGTCTCTTTTTTTACTGTAACGGTAATTTTTGCTTCTTAAACGTATTATCGGGAAACTGAAATAAAAATGGGCGGTTATCTGTCTTTGGGCAACCGCAGTACGAACCGTATCAGTGCCACGAATACCTTTCCGTATTTTTCCAGTTTGATTTCTCCCACACCGCGTATTTCGCTGAACTCTTCCAGGGTAACAGGCCTTTTTTGTACCATATCTTCCAGTGAATCATCGGAAAAGATGATGTAGGCTGGTGTCTGTTCGCGTTCGGCAATCTGCTTGCGGAGTTGCTGGAGCGAATCGAGCAGCGTTTCTTCGACCGATGCCGATTGGATGGGTTTGATGGGGCGGTATTTGAATTTCGAGTCTTTTCTTCTGAAATAAGTTTTTTCTTCCGGCTCTTTATAGATAGCCATCATCGCTTTCTGTTCACCGAACAATACTTTTCTTCCCAGCGGAGTGACTTTCAGTATTCCGGCATTGACATAATCGATTTCGATATATCCCAATTGAAGCATCTGGTAAAGATATTCTTTCCATTCTTTATAGGAGAGGTCTTTTCCGGCACCGTATGTCTTTAATTTATCGTATCCTTTTTCCGTGATCTCTGTCTTCTCCGAGCCGCGGAGGATATTGATGAGCATATTCATGCCGACAAATTCGCCGGTACGGAAGATGGCGCTTAACGCTTTTTGGACGAGTATGCTGCCGTCGAAACGTTGCGGAGGGTTTTTGCATACATCGCAGTTGCCGCAGTCCTGGTCGCTTTCTTCTCCGAAGTAGCTGAGGAGGATACGCCGGCGGCAGATGTCCGCTTCGCAATAACGGCGCATACGGTTCAGCTTCTGGAGGTTGGTGTCTTTTTGTCCGCTTTCTTCGGCAAAACGGCGGAGGACAAGCAGGTCGCCTACCGAATAGAACAGCAAGGTGTCGCTTTTCATTCCGTCGCGTCCGGCACGGCCTATTTCCTGGTAGTAGTTCTCGATACTTCCGGGCATATTATAATGTACGACCCAACGCACATTGCTTTTATCTATTCCCATCCCGAAGGCAACGGTTGCACAGACCACGTTTACCCGGTCGTTGATAAAATCATCCTGTGCCTTTTCGCGTTGAACAGGCGGGAGTCCGGCATGATAGGCAACGGCCTTGATCCCGTAAGAAGAGAGTTCTTCTGCCAGGTTCTCTGTACTGTTCCGGCTCATGCAGTAAACGATCCCGCTCTGATGGCGGTGGGCATGGATGAAATGGACGATGGCGGAAGTTTTCTCCTTTTTGTTCAGTCCCCGGCGGATAGTCAGGGATAGGTTCGGACGGTCGAAGGACGAAACGAAAACTTCCGGATCACGCAGGTTCAATTGGGTGACAATGTCGGTACGTGTGACTTTGTCGGCTGTAGCTGTCAGGGCGACGATCGGGACTTTGGGGAACTGTTCTTTCAAAACAGACAGTTGGGTATATTCGGGACGGAAGTCGTGCCCCCAATGTGAGATACAATGGGCTTCGTCGATGGCGATCAGGGATATATCCATACGGGGAAGCAGCCAATGTAGTTCGCCAACCAGTGCTTCGGGCGACAGGTAAAGCAGTTTTATTTTACCCTGGATGCAGAGTTGTTTTATTCTGTGTCGTTCTTCTTCCGGCATCATGCTGTTGAGTGCGGCTGCCGGGATACCGTTGGCAACCAATCCGCCTACCTGGTCTTTCATCAGGGCGATCAACGGAGAGATCACGACAGCTGTTCCCGGCATATAAATGGCCGGTAACTGGAAACAAATTGATTTTCCTCCACCGGTAGGCATCAGCACCAGTGAATCCTCTTTCCTCAAAATACGTTGTATGATCTCCGCCTGTAACGGGCGGAAAGAAGTATATCCGAAAAACTTCTTTAGCAGCAACTGTAACTCTTTCATCATCTAAAAATCAATTTACAAAGATAATATATTATTTGATACAATATTCAAAGGTTATTTTTGCTCTTATATTATCGTTTTAGAGAAAGAGGTACGTCTGATTTTATTTAGAGGTAGGTGTAAATTGATTTAGACGTACCTCTAAATTGATTTACACCTACCTCTTTTTATAAAGTATACAGAATGTCTTTCGGAAGTATTCTTGTACATTTTAGTAGTTGATTAGGATGATTCCCGTTTTATTTATTACCTTTGCATTCAATTATTTATTTAACGAGCCGCGATGGCTCAACATTATTATTAGATGACATTTGAACAATTAGAACTGATAGAGCCGATACAAAAGGCTCTTACAAAAGAAGGTTATACAATTCCAACCCCTATACAAGCAGAAGCAATTCCCTACGTTTTAGACGGATATGACTTATTAGGTTGTGCACAGACCGGAACAGGTAAAACGGCTGCATTTTCCATTCCTATTATTCAGAATTTGTATAACGAACGCCAGCATGGTAAAGTGCGTGGTATCAAAGCATTGATACTGACACCAACCCGCGAACTGGCCATCCAGATCGGAGAAAGTTTTACGGCATACGGTAAATATACCGGTGTGAGGCATACCGTTATATTCGGTGGTGTAGGACAGAAGCCTCAGACCGATGCGCTCGAACGTGGCGTAGATGTATTGATCGCAACCCCCGGACGTCTGCTTGATTTGATCAACCAGGGATTTATCAGCCTGAAATATCTCGATTATTTTGTATTGGATGAGGCCGACCGTATGCTGGATATGGGATTTATTCATGATATCAAACGTATTTTGCCCTTGTTGCCCAAAAAGCGCCAGTCGCTATTTTTCTCGGCAACGATGCCGCCCGAGATAGAACGCCTGGCAGGAACGATCCTGCATGAGCCGCAGAAGGTGGAGGTTACTCCGGCTTCATCGACGGTGGATAAGATCGACCAGTCCGTTTATTTCGTGGAAAAGGCGGAGAAGGTAAGCCTGTTGACGCATTTGCTAAAAGATTCTTCTTTGGAATCGGTGCTGGTATTTACCCGTACGAAACATGGTGCGGACAAAGTGGCCCGTGTCCTGGCAAAAGCGAATATCGGAGCGGAAGCTATCCATGGAAACAAGAGCCAGACAGCCCGCCAGCGTGCACTGACTAATTTCAAGGACCATACCACCCGTGTACTGATCGCTACGGATATTGCCGCCCGCGGTATCGACGTGGACCATCTTTCGCATGTGATAAATTATGAACTGCCGAATGTGCCGGAAACATACGTACACCGTATCGGACGTACAGGTCGTGCCGGACGCAGCGGTGTCGCTTATTCATTCTGCGATGCAGAGGAAGTGCCGTACCTGAAAGATATCCAGAAGCTGATAGGCAAACAGATACCTGTTGCCGGCGGAAACGAATTTGAAACGGCAGATGTAAAAGCAGCCGTGGCAGAGAAGAAAGAAGCCATCAAGCAGGAATCGAAAAGACGTAATATGTTCGGCAGCAAGCGCGACGGTAGTTTCTGGCGGAATAAGAAGCGGGCTGAGGCGGGAAACCAGAAGACTGCCAAAAAGAAATCATAGATAGTAACTCGGAATACGAACGCAAAATCCGTAAGCAGCATGCTTTGAAATCCGAGCGATTGATTATATTTGCAGGCGTTGATTATTACAATCAATGCCTGTATTTTTATATATGAAAAACATGAATATGAAAAATCTACTATGCGTAGCAGCCGGGATAGGGGCTTTATCCGGAGTTAATGTCTACGCTCAGGACCAGCAACAGCCCAACGTCGTAATCATTGTAGCCGACGATTTAGGGTATGGCGATTTGAGTTGTTACGGAGCCACCCGTATCCAAACTCCGGGTATGGACCGGATTGCAAACGAAGGGCTGCGTTTTACGCAGGGATATTGTACGGCAGCGACTTCCACGCCCAGTCGTTATTCACTTTTGACCGGATTATATCCCTGGACGAATAAAGATGCAAAAATCCTTCCCGGTAATGCCGCTCTGATTATCAATACGCAGCAAGTCACTTTGCCGAAGGTTATGAAACAGGCCGGCTATGTGACCGGCTCGGTCGGTAAATGGCATCTGGGACTGGGTGACGGAGCGGTAGACTGGAATGAGACGGTTTATCCCGGAGCCAAGGAAGTGGGATATGATTATTCGTTCATCCAGGCGGCAACCAACGACCGCGTGCCTTGCATCTTTATCGAAAACGGGAAAGGAGTCGGACTGGAACCGAATGACCCGCTGTATGTCAGTTATAAGCATAATTTCCCCGGCGAACCTACCGGAAAAGACAACCCTGAACTACTCCGGATGCACCCGAGTGTGGGACATGCCGGTTCGATTGTAAACGGTGTGCCGCGTATCGGTTTCCAGAAAGGCGGTAAGGCTGCCCAGTGGAAAGATGAAGATATGGCTGAGTTATTCCTGGAGAAAGCCAAAGGCTTTTTGAAAGACAATAAAGATAAACCTTTCTTCCTGTATTACGGATTACACCAGCCGCATGTGCCCCGTGTACCGAATCAGAAGTTTGTCGGCAAATCTGGTATGGGACCTCGCGGAGATGTCATCCTGGAGGCTGACTGGTGTGTGACTGAATTCCTGAAAGAACTGGATAAACTGGGATTGACGGAGAATACCCTGGTTATCCTGACCAGCGATAACGGTCCCGTATTGGACGACGGTTATCAGGATCAGGCTGTCGAAATGGTAGGCAATCATAAGATGGCAGGCCCTCACCGCGGAGGAAAGACCAGCTTGTATGACGGCGGTACCTGCATCCCGTTCCTGTTGCGTTGGCCGGCGGTTGTAAAACCGGGAGTATCCGATGCATTGGTTTGCCAGATGGATTTGCTGGCTTCATTGGCAGCATTGACCGGGCAGACGTATTCGGATAAGACGGACAGCCAGAATACTTTACCCGTCTTTCTAGGGAAAAGCGACCAGGGACGTAAGGAACTGGTGACGGAAGGTTATTTCAATTATGCCCTCCATCAGGGCGACTGGGTGATGATTCCACCTTATCCCAGCTATTATGACGACCCTGACGGAACCGGTTTTTCGGGATTGGGAAATTGTTACCAGTTATATAATGTAAAGGAAGATGTCGGACAGAATCATAACTTGGCGGATAAAGAACCTAAACGATTGCGCCAAATGATGATGACCTTCGAGAAGCTGAAAAGGGAGACTGGAAAGATGACAAATTATTAATAGATTAAAATGATTGACTCTTTTTTTCTAAACATATTTGAGAAGTTGATTAAATATTATAAATTTGCCCACTTAACATAAAATACTAAATAAAGAACATGGAAAACACTCGTCGTTCCTTTCTTAAGAAAATGACTGCCGCCGGAGTTGGTGCAGCAGGTTTGGCTATGGCAGGTACTGCTTCGGCCACTACAGTAGCAGGTTCTCCAGAACCTCAGAAGAAAAAAACAGCCGGAAAAGATGACGGCAAACTGCGTTTCGGATTTATCGGAACAGGTTCACGCTGCCATGAGCACATCAATAATGTGTTGGCTATCCCGGGAAATAAGATTGTTGCTATTTGCGATATCCAGCAAGGCCCGATCGACCGTACATTGAAACACATCGCTAAATTCAACGTGGATGCCCCGAAAGTGTATAAAGGTGGTGAACGTGAATTTGAAAAGATGTTGAACAATGAAGAATTCGACTGCGTGATTATTGCCAGCCCGTGGGAATGGCACGTACCGATGTCGGTGGCAGCTATGAAAGCCGGTGTTCCTTATGTTGGCGTAGAAGTTTCTGCTGCCAATACGCTGGAAGAATGCTGGGATCTGGTTAACGTATCGGAAGCAACAGGCAGCCATCTGAACATCATGGAGAATGTTTGTTATCGTCGTGACTGCATGGCGGCTTTGAACATGGTTCGCGAAGGGTTGTTCGGTGAATTATTGCACGGTGGTTGCGGTTACGAACATGACTTGCGTGATGTGAAATTCAATGACGGTAAGAATTATACTTATCAGAAGGGTGGTGAGTTGCGTATGGGCCCGACAGCTTTTGCAGAAGCTCAGTGGCGTACGAATCACTCCGTACATCGTAATGGAGATGTGTATCCGACTCACGGTATCGGACCGGTTGCCAATTGTATGGATATCAACCGAGGTAACCGTTTCGTTGCTATGTCTGCTATGGCAACTCAGTCTCGCGGATTGCATAAGTTCATCGTAGATAATGGTGGCGAAAACCATCCGTTGGCTAAAGTTCGCTTTAACCTGGGTGACATCGTGACATCTATGATCAAATGTGCAAACGGCCAGACAATCATCGTTACTCACGATACAAATTCTCCTCGTCCTTATTCTTTGGGATTCCGTATTCAGGGAACGGATGGTTTGTGGATGAACGATGGCGATCATGTATATGTGGAAGGTCAGTCTAAACCTCACCGTTGGGATAATTCTGACGAATGGTTCAAGAAATACGACCACAAACTATGGGCTCAGTTGGATGCTCAGGCAAAAGAAGCCGGTCACGGTGGTATGGACTTCATTATGATGTATGATCTGATCGACCGCATCAAGAACAAACGTCCGGCTCCAATGGATTGCTATGATGCTGCTGCATGGAGTGCTATCTCCGCTTTGTCTGAAATGTCTATCGCTCGTGGTGGTGCGTTGGTTGACTTCCCTGACTTTACTCGCGGACAATGGATTAACCGTAAACCGGAATTCGGTTTGTAAGAATAAGCACAAGCGTAATATAAATGAAAAGGCTATCGGGATTCCGGTAGCCTTTTTTATATAATAGCACAGTAGTCCTACGAGTAAGAATTCGGAATGTGGAGTATTGAATACAAAATAAAAGTATCTATCTTTGTAAAAACAGAGATAAAATGCGTTTAAATAAGAAAGACATACAATCGATTGTCCGTGTAGCAAAAGAAATTTACGAGAAACGTGGTGGAGATATTGATCTGTTAGTACGTACTACATCCGAAAAGAAAGGTGTCTTGGCTCGTATACGCATGATCGCTCGGTTGAAACAACTTTTAGGCGATCAAAAAATCGATGTGATAGGCGACCATGAAGAATCGTTGGTTGCAAAGGAGGCATTAATAACAGGTATACGATTAATATGACAAATCGAAAACAGGATATGTGTTGGAGTATTTAGATGAAGATGTTTCTGCTTTGCCAATGCGGGATATTCTGAATCTTTTGGAGCGTTATCATTTTATAGACAGTGCAGATGAATGAGGATATATTCGAGAATTGCGTAATGAGATTGCCCATGATTATCCATTGATGGAAAATGATATTGTTTCTGTGTTGAATGAATTACTATCCAAGGTGTCGATATTAAAAAGTATTTATAAACGAATGAAAGCCACTGTCTGAAAGAAGATAGCTTGGATTCGCATCACTCTGTAGCGTATAGGAAGATAAATAAAATATCCTGCATTGGAAATGGAGATTTTCCAATGCAGGATATTTTATTTTGTCTATTTGTCTTTTAGTTTAATCCTTCTATCTCCTTCAACCAAAGTGTTGCCATTGCATCGCTTGGCATACGCCAGTCGCCACGGGGGGAAAGGCTGACGGAACCTACTTTTGGGCCGTCCGGCAGGCAACTACGTTTGAACTGCTGCTGGAAGAAACGGCGGAAGAAGGTGTGGAGCCATTTCCGGATGGTCTCTTTGTCGTAACTGCCACCGAAAGCCTGTTGTGCCAGGAAATAAATCTTGGCGGGGGAGGAACCGAAACGGAGGAAATGGTAGAGGAAGAAGTCGTGTAGTTCGTAAGGGCCTACGAGATCTTCCGTTTTCTGTTTGATGTTTCCGTTTTCGTCGGCGGGTATCAGTTCGGGACTGATTGGAGTGTCGACGATATCCAGCAATGTAGCGCGTGAGGCTTCGTCCACCCGGTTGTGGGCAACCCATTCTACCAGGTATCTGACAAGCGTCTTGGGGATACTGCCGTTTACACCGTACATCGACATGTGATCGCCGTTGTAGGTAGCCCAGCCAAGGGCCAGTTCGGAAAGGTCGCCGGTACCGATGACCATACCGTTTTCCTGGTTGGCTACGTCCATCAGGATTTGGGTGCGTTCGCGGGCCTGGCTGTTTTCGTAGGTCACGTCATGAACCGATGGGTTGTGACTGATATCTTTGAAATGCTGGAGGCAGGCATCCTTGATGGAGATTTCCTTTAGTGTGACACCCAGTGAACGGATAAGGTCGCAGGCGTTGGTGTAGGTGCGGTCTGTCGTTCCGAAGCCGGGCATGGTGATGCCGAGTATCTGGTTGCGGGGGATATTCAGGGCATCGAATGTCATGACGGTTACCAGCAATGCCAGTGTGGAATCGAGTCCGCCGGAGATACCGACTACCGCTGTCCGGGAGTGCGTGTGGACGATACGTTTTGCCAGTCCGGCTACCTGTATCTGGAAAATCTCTTCGCAACGTTCCTTCAGTGCGTCGCCGGAAGGAGTGAACGGATGCGGGTCAACGGAGCGGGTCAATACCGGCTGGCCGGAGTTTTCAGACAGGGCGAACGGGATTGTTATTGTTTCACTTGCCAGCAGGGTGGAGGCCCCGTGCATGAAGCTAGTATTTACCTGGCGGTCGTTTTGCAGGTTCTCGATGTCGATTTCACTGATGACGAGTTGTTCCTGCATGGTGAAGCGCGGGGATTCTTCCAATAGGGTGCCGTTTTCAGCGATGATTCCGTTGCCGGCAAAGACAAGGTCGGTGCTGGATTCTCCGAAACCGGCGGAGGCATAGACATACCCTGCCATACAGCGAGCGGACTGCTGGCATATCAGCGAACGGAGGTAATGGTGTTTTCCGATCAGTTCGTTGCTGGCGGATATATTGACAAGGATATTGGCTCCTTCCATCGCCAGTAAGGAACTGGGGGGGACGGGAACCCACAGGTCTTCGCATATTTCGATGCCGACTTTTACCTGTCCGGCAGTGAAGAGCAAGTGGCTGCCCAACGGATATGTTCTGTCTCCGATTGAGACGGTCTTGTCCCGTAATTCGGTGGCGGAAGTGAACCAGCGTTGTTCCTGGAACTCCTTGTAGTTCGGTATGTATGTTTTGGGGACTACGCCTAATATCTTTCCGGCCTGGAAAGCTATGGCTGCGTTTATCAGCCTGTTTTCCGTCACTAACGAGGCGCCTGCGATTGTGAGGATATTCAGGTCGGCGGTGTCGCTGACCAGTTTCAATAAGGCTTGTTCCGCATTTTTCAGCAAAGTCTGCTGGGCGAACAGGTCCAGGCAGGTATAAGCCGTTACCGACATTTCAGGGAAGGCAATGATTTGTACGCCTTTGTCAGAAGCCTGGCGCATCAGGCCTTCCATCTGTTGAATATTATAAAAACAGTCTGCCACTTGTACGTGTGGGACGGCTGCTGCTACTTTTACGAATCCGTAGTTCATATGAGTTTATTTTTATCGTATAGCGTGTTTGAGTTTATCGGGATCTTGCCGGCAATCCTTTCTCCAATTTGTTCATGAACCGGAGGGCAGTTCTTTTTCCAAATTGTTTCAGACAATAGGTGATGGCTAAATCTGCTTGTCTTTGTGCACGTGGTACCCAGATTACTTCAATTTCTTTCTCCATTCTTCAAAGAATTGATGCATTTCGGGCTCCTTGATACCTTTACCTTCGCTTAATTCTTGTTCTGCCAAGTCGATTTCTTTGTTGGCTTCCTCAATGCTAAACGCAATAGGAGACAAAACGGCTGCTTTTTTATTCAGTATTCGCTTTGTGCTTTTTTCCAGTTTATCCATCATTTCCAAACTGTCTATCTTATCCAAATAATTACGGATGAAGTTCTTTTTCCATTGCTGTAATTCCATTGCCGTCATAACGTAAACTCCTTTCTTATATAATGATGGTCCAAAGGTATATAATTCTCCGGGAATATAAAAGAAGGGAAGCCATACTTCACAGCATGCTCCCCTTGCAAACACAAAACAATCAACAAAAAACTACTGTCTGAGTGAGATGATAAGATAAGCCGGGATGCTTTTGAGGGACACCCCGGCTCAAGGAATGTGTGGTCTTATCGGATAAACAATAATTCGCGATACTTCGGCAACGTCCACATCTGGTCGTCTACTACCAGTTCCAGTTTGTCGATGTGGTAGCGGATTTCTTCCAGCATCGGGACAATGGTGTCGTGGTAGGCGATTGCCTTTTCGCGTTCGCTTTCGATTTTGTTGGCGACCTTGCGGGCTTCGACCATTTCGTCTACCTTTTCCTTGATGAAGTTGGTGCGGCAGGCGATGTCTTCGATAATCTCCAGGTTACGGGCGGAGAGGACGGAGGCTTTTTCTGCCGGGAAGAGGTCCTTCATCTTATATACGTTGTCAATCAGCGAAGACTGGTAGCGGGTGGCGATAGGGATGATATGGTTCATCGTCAGGTCACCCAACACGCGGGCTTCGATTTGGATTTTCTTGGTGTACGTCTCCCATTTTACTTCGTTGCGGGCTTCGAGTTCCTTGTGAGTCATGACGCCGGTCGATTCGAACATCCGGATGCTGCTTTCCTTCAGGTAGTTGTCGAAGATGAGCGGTACGCTGGTTTCGCAATCCAGACCGCGGCGACGGGCTTCTTCTTTCCATTCATCGCTGTAACCGTTGCCGTCGAAGTGGATGGCCTTGCAGGCTTTGATGTCTTTGCGGAGGACTTCCAGGATGGCGGCGAATTTCTCTTTGCCGGTGGCAATCTTTGCGTCTACTTCGGCTTTGAAGAGCTTCAACTGTTCGGCCACGGCAGCATTGAGGGCGAGCATGGCAGACGCGCAGTTGGCTTCGGAACCGACGGCACGAAACTCGAAACGGTTGCCGGTGAAGGCGAAAGGCGAAGTACGGTTGCGGTCGGTATTGTCAATCAGCAACTCGGGGATGCGGGCGATGTCGAGCTTCATGCCCTGTTTGCCGGCCAGCATCAGGTCTTCGGGCTCGCTTTTTTCAAGGTGCTCCAATACCTGCGACAGCTGCGTGCCGAGGAAACTGGAGATGATGGCGGGAGGTGCTTCGTTGGCTCCCAGGCGGTGGGCGTTGGTGGCACTCGAGATGCTGGCTTTCAGCAGTCCGTTATGACGGTAGACGGCCATGAGCACGTTTACTACGAAGGTGATGAAACGGAGGTTGTCTTCCGGTGTCTTGCCCGGGCCCATCAGACCGATACCGGTGTCGGTGCCCAGCGACCAGTTGTTGTGCTTGCCCGAGCCGTTGACGCCTTTGAAGGGCTTTTCGTGCAACAGGACACGGAAACCGTGCTTGCGGCTGATTTTACGCATCAGCGCCATGACCAACAGGTTGTGGTCGTTGGCGAGGTTGCATTCCTCGAAGATAGGGGCCAGTTCGAACTGGTTCGGAGCCACTTCGTTATGACGGGTTTTCAATGGGATACCCAGTTTGAGGGCCTCCATTTCCAACTCTTTCATAAATTCCATGACGCGGGTGGGGATGGCACCGAAGTAATGGTCTTCGAGCTGCTGGTTTTTGCTGCTCTCATGGCCCATCAGCGTACGTCCGCTGAGCAGCAGGTCGGGGCGGGCGGCGTAGAGTCCTTCGTCTACCAGGAAATATTCCTGCTCCCAACCGAGGTAGGAATATACTTTCTTTACCTCCGGGTTGAAGTAATGGCATACGTCGACGGCAGCCTTGTTTACGGCTTCGAGCGCTTTCAGCAATGGGGCTTTATAGTCGAGGGATTCGCCGGTGTAGGCGATGAAGATGGTCGGGATACACAGGGTGTCACCCACGATAAAAGCAGGAGAGGAAGGGTCCCAGGCGGAGTAACCGCGGGCTTCGAACGTATTACGGATACCGCCGTTCGGGAAGCTGGAGGCATCGGGTTCCTGTTGTATGAGCAGTTTGCCGGAGAACTCTTCGACCATGCCGCCTTTGCCGTCGTGTTCGACGAAAGCGTCATGTTTTTCGGCTGTCCCTTCGGTGAGGGGGTGGAACCAGTGGGTATAATGTGTTGCACCCATTTCGATGGCCCATTTCTTCATGCCGGCGGCTACGGCGTCGGCAGTCTCGCGGTCGAGGGGGGCACCGTTGTCGATGGAGTCGACCAGTCTGGCATAGGCTTTTTCCGGAAGATACTTGAACATCTTCTCGCGGTTGAATACGTTCTTTCCGAAATATTCCGACGGACGTTCTGCCGGGGCGGCTACTTCGGCGGCTCTTTTCTTGAAGGCCGATTCTACTACTCTGAATCTTAACTTTGACATAATACCTGATTTTTATAGTAAGTGTTTGTTTTTATTTATATCTGATGGTAACTTATCATAACAAGATGATATTGTTTTGCTTACAGATGTCAGTCTGTTCTTCCGGCCATATCGAAGCCTGTACCTCTCCGATATGTGCTTTGCGGAGGAAGAACATGCAGAGGCGGCTCTGGCCGATGCCGCCGCCGATGGATTGCGGGAGGCGGCCGTCGAGCAACATCTTATGGAACTCCAGGGCAGCACGTTCGGGGCATCCGCGTTCTTGCAGCTGCCGGCGCAGGGCTTCCTTGTCGACACGGATACCCATGGATGACAGTTCGAAGGCACATTGCAAGACGTCGTTCCAAAGGATGATGTCACCGTTCAGGCCGTTGAAGCCATCGGAGTTGACTGTGCTCCAGTCGTCATAGTCAGGGGCACGTCCGTCGTGTTTCTCCCCGTTTGTCAGTTCACCGCCGATGCCGATAACGAAGATGGCACCGAATTTAGCGGCTGCTTTGTTTTCGCGTTCACGGGGAGGAATGCCCGGGTACATCTTTTGTAATTCTTCCGCATGGATGAAGGTGATGTTGTCCGGCAGGGAAGGAGTGATGTGAGGATACTGGTTGTAGACCATCTCCTCGATTTCTTTCAGTAGCGTGTAAATGCAACGTACGGTACGTTTCAGGTAATCCAGGTTGCGGTCTTCCGGACGGATGGTTTTTTCCCAGTCCCACTGGTCGACATACAGCGAGTGAAGATTGTCGAGGTCTTCGTCGCCGCGGATGGCATTCATGTCGGTATAAAGTCCGTAGCCGGCAGGGATACGATAGGCCGCCAGTTTCATCCGTTTCCATTTGGCGAGTGAGTGGACGACTTCTGCCTGCCGTTCGCCCATACAGTGAATGGGGAAGCTGACGGCACGTTCCACCCCGTTCAGGTCATCGTTGATGCCGGTTCCCGAGAGAACGAATAAAGGGGCGGTTACGCGGCGCAGGTTCAACGCTTTCGACAGTTTTTCCTGGAAGCTGGTTTTTAACATCTGAATCGCTTGCTCGGTTGTTTCCGGTGTAAGCGTCTGTTTGTAATCTTTTGGAATAATCAGTGACATGTGTATATAGTTTAAAATGTTGATTGTCATTGTCGGTATGGGAGGAGAGGGATTGCCTCCCTTCCCGTATCCTATGGTACCGCACCCGGATGCGGTTGTCTGCCTCATCCCGATGATGTGAACCGCCTTATCCTGATGATGTGAACTGCCTCATCCCGGTGTGGTAGATAGCCTCATCCGGATGAGGTACTATCGTACCCGAGGGGAGGGACTTGCCCTGTCCGAGTAGTGCGATTCACACCATCCCTCTTCTTCCACATCTTCGAATTTGGTTTTGCGAATAATAGCTTCAATCTTTTTCATAACCTTACTTTTTTGATAGTTGATAAAAAGGAGGTATAGAGCTGCCTGCCATAGTCAGGTGTGGTCAAGCGGTATAACATTCTATAAAATCGAAAAGCAGCGGCCGACTTCTCTATACAGTCCTTTTTATGAGATAACCTAAATCAAATACTTAAATAATCTTTGTTCTTCATTGCGTAGCTGCTTCTGCCAGGTGCCCTCATAGCACGCAGATGACACAGACGGGCGCAGATGAACGCAGATTACTAATAGAGGCCTTTGCCGGTAACGTTGCAGAATGCGCCTTTCCTGCTTCGTTCTTATTTGCCCGGAGAAACGTTTGCTCCTTAATTGTCAGTTGCTAATTGCAAATCCTTAATTTTCAATTCTTCAGAGCCACTTCTTCAGCCTGGCCATAGCTTCCAAAGTGTCGTCCCTGTCGCCAAAGGCGGTGAGTCTTAGATAACCTTCGCCACTCGGACCGAAACCTACGCCCGGTGTCCCGACGATGTTGACTTCGTACAATAGTTTATCAAAGAATTTCCAGGAGGTGAGACCTTTCGGGGCTTTCACCCAGAGGTAAGGGGCGTTTTCGCCGCCATACACCTTCAACCCGCAACCCAGAAGGGCTTCTCTCATAATCCGTGCGTTGGTCATATAGTAATGAATCGTAGCCTTTACCTGTTCTTTGCCTTCCGGAGAGTAAACCGCTTCGGCACCCCGCTGGGTGATATAGCTGGTTCCGTTGAATTTGGTCGTCTGCCGGCGGTTCCACAGTTTGTTCAACTGTACCCGTTCGCCTCCCAGCGTGAAGCCGTTCAGTTCTTTCGGGACAACCGTGTATCCGCAGCGTACTCCGGTGAAACCCGCTGTCTTCGAGAAACTGCGGAATTCGATGGCTACTTTCTTCGCCCCTTTGATTTCGTAGATTGAATGGGGAATGTTCGGGTCCTGGATGTAGGCTTCGTAAGCCGAGTCGTACATAATCAGGACGTCGTTTGCCAATGCATAGTTTACCCATTTCTTCAACTCGTCTTTCGTCAGGGTTGTTCCCGTCGGGTTGTTCGGGTAACAGAGGTAGAGTATGTCCACCCTGCGGGCCGGCAGTTCGGGCGTGAAGTTGTTTGCTTCCGTGCAGGGGATGTAAACAACATCGCTCCATTTGCCGTCTTCCAATACTCCGGTGCGTCCGCTCATGACGTTGGAGTCTATGTAAACGGGGTAGACCGGATCGAGTACCCCGATACTGTTGTCGTGGCGGAGAATATCGCCGATATTTCCGCAATCGCTTTTGGCACCGTCGCTGACGAAGACCTCTCCCGGCTCCAGGAATACGCCGCGGCTGGCATAATCATTCTTGATGATTGCGTCGATCAGGAAGCTGTATCCCTGTTCGGGGCCGTAACCGTGGAAATTCTCTGTAGAAGCCAAATCATCCACTGCCTTATGCATGGCTTCGATGACGGCAGGTGCCAGGGGCTGTGTTACATCACCGATTCCCATGCGGATTATTTTGTCTTTAGGGTGTGTCACTTTGAAACTGTTTACCTTTTTCGCGATGTCGGAAAACAGGTAACTGCTTTGCAGTTTCAGGAAATGTTCATTAATCAGTGCCATATTCGTTCAATTGTTTTATGTTGTTGTCTTGTCGGGGTTGTCGGCCCTTTGTTTTGCTTTTTGTGTTACTTCTCTATTATTCCTTCAAATACGGTGACTGCTCCTCCGGTCATATAGACCTTTCCTGAGTTTTCGTCCCAGTGGATGGTGAGTGGGCCGCCGTCCATGAATACTTTTGTTTTTCGTTTCGTCTTACCGCATACGACACCGGCTACAACTGTAGCACAAGCTCCTGTTCCGCAAGCCTGGGTGATGCCCGAGCCCCGTTCCCATACCCGCATCCGGACTTCATCGTCTTTTAAAACCTCTACAAACTCAACATTGGTCCGGTCGGGGAAGAAGGCGTGTGTTTCCAGCTTAGGTCCGATAGCCGGTAAGTCGATATCGTTTATATCATTAACAAGAATAACCAGGTGAGGGTTGCCCATCGACACGACGGTTCCGATGTAAACCTGTCCGCCGACTTCCAGTTCGAGGGCCGATTCGCCGATTTCAGGTGTTCCCATATCGACTGTTACTTCACTGACGGTATCATCATCCGAAACGGTCAGCTGAAGTTCTTTAATGCCGGATAATGTTTCGAGGGTGACTGTCTTTTTATCGGTCAGTCCTGCATCATATACATATTTGCCGATGCAGCGGGAAGCGTTTCCGCACATCATGGCCTCGGAACCGTCTGCATTGAATATCCGCATGCTGAAATCGGCTTTTTCAGATGAACCTATCAGTACTAATCCATCCGACCCGATGCCTGTATGGAGAGCGCTCCACCTGACAGCTTGCTTTTCCGGGTTTTCCAGGGGATAAGCCATCGTGTTTACGTATATATAGTCGTTACCGGCTCCGTGCATCTTTGTGAATCTAACTGGATTTGTCATTTTATTTGTTTTACTCCTGTTATTGTTTCCTTTTGTTTTATTACGATACAAATATACGACGTTTTGATATATTATAATCATTAAAAGTATCCAAATGTCCTTTAAATCTCTATTGTGTGATAATTTGATTCAATAAAGCGGTTTTACGTAATAATTCGTAACTGTATAACAAATAATCCGTGTGTATTGTAAGTTGCTGTAAGTGAAAAGTTGTTGAAATATCGTTAAAGCTACTCTTGTTGGTAGGGTTTGGTTGTGTCTTTATGTTCATAGAAGGGCATAAAAAGGACGGCATTCCGTACGAATTGTAAGTAATTCGAGGGGAATGCCGTCTTTTTGTAAAATGCCACGCAGATGTGGTCTGTTATTTTCTATTACAGTCCTGCCTGCGGATCGAATGTACCATTTTCCCAACCTTTTGTTTGTTCCAGGTTAGGGTTGTTGCTTAATTCACTGCGTTTTATTGGCAGGAAGTACATATTTTGTTTTGCGATCATCGGCGTATTGTCACGGTCGAACAAATAAGTAGTATATGTCCCGTCAGTTTGTTTATTCATCACCAGTGCGTGACGTTTTTCCTGACCGATCATAAGTTTGTCGTAGATCATCCAACGGCGTAAGTCCCACATACGTTTCTGTTCGAACAATAACTCGATGAAGCGTTCTTCGCGGACAGCTTCGCGCATTTCACTTTGGTTCATGTTCGGATTCAGTCCGTACACTTTGCCTTTCAGTTCAGGATCGGAACTTGTTTCATTAATACCTGCACGTTCGCGGATTTGTTTCAGTATTTCGAATGCTTCGCCCTGCTTACCTACTTCAACAGCTGCTTCAGCATAATTCAGCATGACTTCTGCCAAACGGATGTCGATATAGTCTGTTCCGGATTTCTGGCAATCGGAAATAGAAATGCTTTCATCAATGCCTTTCTTTGAATAATATCCAGTTCTGGATCCCATGTTTTTACCATATGCATAATCGTTTTGTGCATTTTCATTCAGTTCCATAACTGTATTGAAATAGGTAACGCCTTGATATACGACTGTTGCATAGAAGCGTTTGTCGCGGTTCTGCCATAAGGTGAAGATGTCATTTTTGCCATCCTTTTTCCAGTCGGCATAAGTATATGTTTTTCCGTCGACAGTAGGGAAACGGTCGATCACTTCCTGTGTCGGATGATTTCCGCCTGTATTATTCATAGAGAATGTGATCGGACGACATTTTGCATCTCTGGTATGAGTGCGTGTCGGGTTTTCGTAACGGATGGCGAAGATCACTTCCTGATTCATTTCTTCCAGGAACAGTTTGCCATAATCACTGTAAAGAGCATGTCCCTGACCAATCAGATAGTCGAGTGTTTCTTTATTGTAATTATAAGCTGTCTGCCAATGTTCGGCATTGTTGCTTGGATTGAATTGAGGACTGGCACGGAATAACAAGACACGACCGAGGAATGCTTTGGCAGCACCTTTAGTCACACGTCCCAGATTGTCACCGGAGAAAGAGGCCGGCAGACCTTCTGCACATGCTTTTAATTCGTTGATAATAAAATCGAAACAATCTTTGGTAGATGTACGTTTTACAAACAGGTCGTCTGTCAGTTCCTGCGGAACTGTAATCAGTGGAACACCGCCGTAGCGTTTTACCATTTCAAAATACAGATAAGCACGGATGAAGCGGGCTTCGTAAGTTAAACGGTCAGCCAGATCGCGATCGATCGTACAAAGATCTGTATTCTGTGCATTTTGGATGAAAATGTTACAGTTACGAATATCCTTGTAAGGCCAGTACCAAGTAGGAGCTGAGTCTTTTGTATCGCTCATGTTATCAGGTGTAGTTGTTCCGTCTATCCAACCTCCGCCACCTGTTGCTTCATCACTTGCATCTGCCACTGTTGTATCCCAGCTCGGGATGGAAACATACAATGCGTTCAGGAAAGCGGTAGTCAGAGTTTCGTCAACCCAGACCTGTTCTTCTGAGATGGAGCTCAGATCTTCCTTATCCAATATGCTGGAACAAGAAGAGAAAAATGCCAGAATAGCTGCGCATGTAATAAATATCTTTTTCATATCGAATTACTCAAATTGTTAGAAACGTACATTAATTCCAAAGTTGAAACTCTTTGTCAGCGGATATTGGTAAGCACCACGGTCACCACTGTTTTCCGGGTCGTAGATACCAATGTGGTCAAAGACGAACAGGTTAGTTCCTGAGACATAAACGCGACAACGGTCTACGCCGATTGTACCCAACCACTGTTTTGGCAGTGTATAGCCGATTTCAATATTCTTACAACGGAAATAATTACCGTTCATCAACCAGAAGGAAGATTCCTGGCCGTTGGCTCCTTTTGATCCTGTACCTCCGACACGCGGATATTTACCATCGATATTATCGGGAGAGTAAGCATCAGACCAGATATTTAAAACAGTCTGTTCAGTCCATGTATCACCCCGGTTCGGGAACATGATTGCACGGTGGCCTACCCCCTGGAAAAAGGCTGTGAAGTCAATACCTTTCCATTCACCTCCAAGGCTCATACCATAAATGATTTCCGGATCTTTGCTGTATAAGGAGAGGACAGCTTTATCATTTCCGTCAACAACACCGTCGGGACCACCTACGCCACCTGCTCCGTGTATATCTTTTAGAATAATATCTCCTTTCGACCAGTCGAATCCACCGTTATATTGAGGTAAACCAATCAGGTCTGCATCCGTGCGGGCAATGCCGTCAGCCAGATAACCGGTAATAAATTTGATAGGACGGCCTGTCTTGATTTCCCATTCGTAAGCATTTGCAGATTCATCGATCTTTGTATAATGGTTACGTGCGAAAGAGAAGTTCCCCGATACATAGTATGTGAAATTACCGATTTTATTATCGTGGCGTACTAAGAATTCACAACCCTGGTTTACCATTTCTGCATAATTTTCTTTTGGAAGATCAGCCCCGAATGTTCCCGGAATTGTACGAACGCGGTCCATCAGGATATCTGAAGTTCTTTTATGGAAATAGTCAAATTCCAAACTTAACAGACCGTTCCACAAGCCTAAATCGAAACCGACATCGGCTGTTGTCGTTGTTTCCCATGTGATGCCTAAACTAGGGTAGACACCCGGAAGAATACCGGTGGCACCTGTACCGAACACGGCATTTGTCTTGATTTTATCTGTTTGTGTGATGAATTTATTCAGATACTGATAGTAAGCAACATCATCACCACCGTCATTACCCAATGTACCGTATGATGCACGAAGTTTCAGGTTATTGATAAAGTTCAGCTTTTCATTCGATTTGAAGAAGTTTTCTTCTGTGACACGCCATCCGGCAGATACTGAAGGGAAGAATCCCCAACGTTTTCCGGGAATCCATTTTACCGATGAATCATAACGGAAGTTTGCTTCCAGCAGGTAACGATTGTCGAAACCATAGTTTACACGACCTACATAACCGATACGTCCGATTTCGGATTCGTTACCGTCGGCATCTTTCCACTGGCTGTCTGCACTGCCTGCAAACAATTGTTCCAGCGATGAAGAGAGCAGTTCTTTGCGTTGTGCCCAGAATTTATCTCCAAATTCTTCATATTGTTCATACAGGAACATGGCTCCGATATCATGTTTGCCGAATGTACGGTTATAATTCAATTGCAGGTTCAGTGTATAAGCACTGGTTTCATTGAAATCTTTTCTGACGAAATTACCGTTTTCGGTTCGGGTACGTGTTCCGACAACCGGAGCATCGTCGCGGATGATATGATTGTGTCCGCCTGAAGTCTCATGTATATATAATGTATATTTCTTTCCTGCCTGTTTTTCGTTTTCATAATACTGGCGGTAGTTGAACATGGCATTGGCTGTCAAACCTTCTACCCATGGAATATCCCATTTGGCACTCAGTTTCGTGTTCAATGTATTATGTTTTTTTGATACATGGCCGTTTTTGATCGCTTCCAGAATGTTCCAGTTATAGATAGTCGCATTCGGTTGCCCATTTACATAAGCCGGTTCTGTCGACGGGAAATTCAATAAAGCACGATACATGTCGTTCATCAGATCTTTGTCCGAGTCGTGAGGCCAGTAAGGCGTGCGCTGGTCGCTCATATTACCGTCTACATCCAATCCGATTGTGAAGTTATCCGCCACTTTGGCGTCTACGTTTGAACGGAAACTATAGCGTTTGAAGTCCAGATTGTCGAAGGTACCGGTCTGGTTGTAGTAACCTACCGACATGTAGTAGTTGATACGTTCGCTACCACCGTTAACGCTCAGGTTATGTTGTGTTGTGAACGGATTTTTCCAGGCCAGGTCGAACCAATCGGTACTGTGTGTCTTAAAATATTCCTGTTCGTCAGCTGTATAATAACGTGAGTCTGTTTCCGGAACTCCGTTGTACATAAACTGATTGTTCAGATAAACAGTCCTGTCATAAGCGTTCATTACTTCAGGGGTACGGGTAGGACGATCAGTACCGAACAATCCGGAGTAACTGAACTGTGGTTTCTGATTCTTACCGCGTCTTGTTGAAACAACAATCACACCATTTGCTGCACGCGAACCATAAACGGCAGCCGAGGCAGCATCTTTCAGTACGGAGATGTTTTCGATTGTATTCGGATCTAACGCATCGAAGTCGGCTTTTTCACGAACAACACCGTCGATTACATAAGTCGGATTTGTATTATTTGGAGTATTGACACCACGGATGGTGATCGGGGAAGATACACCGGGCATACCGGATTTATTGTAAGAGAAGATACCCGGCATACGTCCGGCCATCGCATTGGAAATATTGGAAACCGGAATAGTTGCAATGTTTTCAGCAGAGATTGTAGCTACCGATCCTGTCAGGTTCATTTTCTTTTGTGTACCGTAGCCGATAACAACCACTTCGTCCAATTTTTGTGTATCCTCTTTCATGGAGATTGTAAAATCGGTTTGTCCCTCCACTTTTACATTTTGAGTCAGGTAACCGATAAAAGATACTTGTAATGTCGCATTTTCCGGAACCTCCAAAGTGAAACGACCATCCATGTCGGTGATTGTACCGATAGTAGTACCGTTTACAGAAACGTTTGCTCCGGTAATAGGACCTAACTGATCATTGACAATACCTTTGATGGTTTTTGTTTTTTGCTGAGTAGCATTTGCATCCATTCCTTTCGGGCGCAGGATGATTTGCTTGTCATTTACACTATACTCAATGTTTGCAGCTTTGCAAATTTCATTTAAGATAGTTTCAATAGACTTGTCTTTGACTTTGATGTTTACTTTGCGGTCAACATTAACGAGCTTGCTGTTGTACATGAAGTAAAATTCGGAACTTTCTTCAATTTCCTGTAAAACTTGTTCAACAGAAGCATTCCTCATGTCTAAAGAAATTCGGGCAGATTGTGAGTACAAGGTGCCTGCACTTGCCGTACTTAAAAAGCAGGTTAAACAGAATGCAGCGAGTTTCATACGCATTGGAATTTTTGGTAATAAGTCAAAATTAGACTTAAAACCTTCTAGGTTTGATAAATTCTTCATAATTTCACATTATCAAATTTAATTAGGTTTGAAAATAACTTAATTGGGGATTACCATTCGTCAGGTGAGATTTTCGGATTGGTAATTTGTTTGATTGAAGCAGGAAAATGTAACCAGCGTTTTCCTGCTTTTTCTTTAAGTGTCTGTTCTCATATAATACTTCTTTTAAGTTAACATTTATAACATTTGTTTTTATTTTTATATTAGACGTGACGTGTGGGCAAACACCCTATGTTAAAATCCACTTTTTTTCTTTTTTCTTTGATGGTGTGTGTTACTTTATCGTTTTTATGATAACAGTGCGTCGTGAATAAGTGAAATCATCTGTTTGTTTAGGTTCTATCACTGTACATTTTATAGGCGCTGTTTTTTCCAGTAGGAGTAAAACTTCACTTAGTGTCTCTGTGGTAAAAGTAGCAGAATAGTTATAGTCATACAATTCTTCACCTTCCAGTTTGATATCGACATTGAAATGGCGAGCGAGTCGTTGTACGATTTCATTCATGTTAGCTCGTCTGAATATCATTTTTCCGTCTTTCCATGAAGTTTCGACAGCCAGATTAACTTTGTCAACTTCCATTCTACTGGTATTTTTATAATATACGACCTGTTCTCCCGGACGTAAAGTCCTGGAAACCGGCTGGCCTATTTCTGTGACTTCAATATGCCCTTTTGCTAAAGTTGCCTCTATTTTATCTTCATCTTCATATGCCTTAACATTGAACTCCGTACCGTAGGCACTGACTTGCAATCCATTGGGCGTTAATACATCGAAGCGGTTCGATTTATCAGAAGTTACTTTAAAATATGCTTCTCCCGTCAGTTGTATGTTTCTTTTGTTGTCGGTAAAACGTTTGGGGTAGGAGATGGAGGAACCGGAGTTTAACCATACCTCGGATCCGTCGGGAAGGGTGATTTTGGAAATCAAACCATAGGCCGTTGTCAATTCCACTTGTTCTACCGGCAGGTTGTTCCAATCCTTCAGCGTATTGAACAGGGAATAGGTCGCGATCAGAACAGGGATCAGCAGTACAGCTGCTGAAGTCCGGATAAAACTCAGGATTTTCTTTTTGTACTTATCAATAGCGATTTGTCTTGAGACTTTTTCCCAGTTCTGCTGGGTGTTTATTTGCTTATGCAGTTTAAGTTCTGCCGTAGTTTCCCAGATAAAACGAATATCATCTACTTCCTTTTTGAAGTCGGGGGAGGATTGTAGCTGTTGCTCGAAAGCGTTCTTTTCTTCTTTAGATAAACGTCCTTCAAGATATGCTATTATATGTTCTGTATGAATATCCACTTTCGTTCTTTTATAAATTAGACGTATGGCATAAAAGATCCCCTATGTTAAAGAATGTTTTTTGTATTACCAGAGTAACAGGAGCATAAGTGGGAGGTAATCTTTCAATTCAACACGCAGATGTTTTAACGCTTTTGTCATATAGGCCTCTACTGTCTTGACTGAAATATTATGTTCGGCTGCGATCTCAGTGTATGTCATACCTTCGAATCTGTTTTTTTCAAAAACAATCCGTATGTTGTCAGGAAGTTTGGCAAGTGCTGCCGAAAGCATCTGTTCCAGTTCAATCGTTGAGTAGATATCTCCGGAGGTATACCATGAAGTATTGTTCTCGATCTCTTTTTGCTGCCAGTTTTGTTCTGTTTCCTGTTTACGTAGGAAATCTATGCAGGTGTTTTTTACACTTGTGATAAGAAAGTTACGGCTAGATGTATTGATTTCTATATTCTTTCTGTTTTTCCATATTTTGAAAAAAGTTTCCTGTACAATGTCTTCACAAGTCTCCCATCTGTCAATATATCTATGGGCAAAAACACATAAAGGAGAGAAAAATTGGAAAAAAAGAGTACGAAATGCTATCTCGTCATCTTTTATAGCAATTCTCCAAAATAAACTATCAATGGAACTTATCTCCTTCTCCTTTTCCTTCATTTTATCTATCGCAATGGGGGAATATGATTTTTAGCTAGTGCGTAGTTCTTGAAGAACTATTGCATCCACATGATGCAAATATAAGGTATTTTTATTACAAGTAGTTAAAAACCTGGCATTAATCAAAAGGATTCTTATATTATAAAAGTTATACATATAGTAATATCCAGGATAAACTTATTGAGTGGTTTTTGTTTTATGGGTTGAAAAACAAAATATTATGTGATGTGGTTTTAACCCGAGTTCTTCAAGAACTCAAATAAAACGACCGCTTTTAATTCTTCTATTAAAATGGTTTTTAACGATTATAAGTAATGTAAAGATGCAATTCTGTTATCGTCATTATCCGAATAACGGAATTGCATCTCTGTAAACCTGTCAGTTTCGGTGAGATCCGAAAAGTTCTCAGATTTATTTATTAGCCTGTTTCATAACAGGAAGCCATTTGGCATATAATTCTTTTACGATTTCAATCTCGTCTCCCTGCGGAGTATCCGGATAAACGTCTTTGTTAAACGCCCAATCATATTCCCAATTGGTTAAACGAGTATAGAAATCGCTGGCATCCAGTGCGGGGCGGCCCGCCAGCGATTTGCGGATGTATTGTTCGTCGTAGCGCCATTCTCCTTTGGGCTGGGCTTTCAGGTAGCTGATGAATTTCTCCCAACGTGGCTTATAATACCCTTTCATTAAGCTGGCCCATTGACGGTTGGAATATTCAAACAGGTGGGCGGAAGAATGATTTGGGCCCCATACTGTAACTAATGTACGGGCATTCCATTCATATAAATCTTTTTCTTCCTCAGTCGTTCCCCATTGGCGTGCTTCTTTAATCCATTTGCCAAGCAGGAAAGTAGAGCGGGTACCCAACAGGCGGTCGAAGTCATCGATCAATGCCAGGAACTGTTCTCCGGCTTGTTGTAACTTTTCGTTATCTTCGGCCAAATAGGCTTCTGTTATCTGTTTTTGTAGAGGCAAAGACAGGTCGGAAAGACACTGGCGCATCACATCCACCAGGTCATAACGGTAGGTGTCACTTTTTTTCAGATCGTTGGAAGCCTGAAGAAAATGATCGACCGCATCCCATAAACGAACGGTAGAATAAGGGCGACTCAAATCTCCATTAGCGGCGACTTTCTGGATGGTTAAAGCCGGACGGGCACACATGACACTTTCTGTGCTGGGTAATCTACCGGCTTTACTTCCATAGACTGTTTCCAGTAAGACTTTCCAACCTTGTTCTGCACCGGCCGGTAGTTTTCCGTAGCGGGCACGTGCATAATCGGTAATCCATTTTTGCAGGTCGGGTGCATCCTGCATCCAGGTTATTTCTGTAGACAGTTCGTAAACGACCGGATTATGTTCGATTGCTTCCGGGAAGAGGCCGATGCCTTGTATATTGCCTCCTTTGGGACTTTGCTTCAGTTCGTGTGCATTTTTGGCGTATAAGGCCAGATTGCCACCCATGTAAACACGTCCGCCATAGTTATGCAGTACGCCGGCCACATACGGATAGTTCCAGAAGCTATTGAATTTTTCTACATTCCAGCCTCCTAAATCCAGTAATAACAAACGGTCCTGAGGGAATGTGCGTGCAATAGCTTCACGTAACGACCAGGTTTGCATGGCAATAATTGCTTCAGGATCGAAACCGGATGCGACTTCCCATATCACTTTCCCAACAGCTTCGAGATATGACTTTTCGTTGCTGGGAGCTGCTCCTTCATGGAAGGGATCGGCTGCATATATATGATTGGTTCCGTATAATTTCTGTTGTTCTTCCAGAAAGGCTTGTCCCATTTCTTTGAATAAAGGGTCGAGGGGATCTAACTGAACGGTTGCTGTGAATGCGTTGCACCAACGGTTTTTGTCTTTGATGCGGGCGTCCGGATATTTTTCTTTCAATTTGATGGGAACAAAACCTGTAAAACTTTGCAGGATCGGTGTCATTCCCAGTTCACGCTGACGTTCCAATATCTGTTGTCCGAGTGCCTGATGAGAATCGATCCATGATTGAGGCAACGGGCCTCCGTATGTTTCGATGTTTGTCATCCATTGCCATGCCTGAAAAGCCGGACCGACTAAGAAGGTACGGATTTCATCGTCATTCATTTTAAAACGGCGTAAGGTGTTTTGCCAAACTGCTTCCTGTCCGATCACTGCCAAAGGCATATTGATACCGTGCATGGCCATCCAGTCTATTTCACGTTGCCAACGTTCCCAGTTCCACCAGGCCATTGTGTAACTGATTGTACAGTAATTCAGATAAACGCGGTGGTCGAAAGCTGTGGGGCGGGTTATTTTTTTCGGCACTTCAGGTAAGCGCGACGGAAGATTCAGGTTATCTCCGTTCCAGGATATATGCGCGTTACAGTAGTATTTCAGATAATGGTATAAAGCAGAGGCCACAGAAACTCCATTGTTACCGCGTAATATGATCTTATTGCCTTTCGATTCAATTTCAAAACAATCTTTTCCATCCTTCGGCTGAAACATTTCCACTTTGAACGAGGATGCTTTTTCAGGAATAACTCTTTTGATAAGTGCTTCTGAAGCCTTACGTGCATCGTCTTTGGCCCATATACTACCTATGGATAGTAACAGACAACATACAATCAATCTTAATTTCATTTGGTAAGAATATTAATTTAGAATTTATAATGTTTTTCATGTGTAATTACTAAGCAAAGTATCTGAATGTCGAATAATTGACGTATAAAAGCACCGGATACCCTATGAAAATTTGAAAAAACTACATTATCATTTATCTTTACAGCCTGAACAGGAATTAATAGATAAGAATTTATGAATCACGAAAGTGCTAATTTTCAGTTTGAAAAAGAAATAGGATGGCAGGATCTCGGTGGAGGTGTGCAGCGTCAGATCATGGGATATAATGGTGATCTGATGATGGTGAAAGTGAAATTTGAAGCGGGAGCGGTCGGTGCGCCTCATACGCATCCCCATACGCAGGTTACCTATGTGGCAAGTGGCGTTTTTAAGTTTACGACGGATGGGGAAACCAAGGTTATCCGGACTGGGGATGGCGTTTATATGAAATCGGGAGTTTTGCATGGTTGCGAGTGTGTGGAAGCCGGTGTTCTGATTGACACGTTCAATCCGGTTCGAGAAGATTTTTTGTAACTGTCAGAAGGAATTTTTTGATGGCAAACTATCTGTTTATAATTTCCTAAGCAGGAAACTCTAGTTTCTTGCTTAGGAAACGCGAGTTCCCCGCCTAGGAAATTGTAGTTTCCTGCGGAGGGAACTGGAGTTTTCTGAATACGAAACTACGAGGAGACTGTAATCGATTGAGAAATAATACCGTATCTATTTTTTGCCCAATACGGTTTTCTCCATTAATAAGCAGCTTCGTGTACCCCTTTGATGGAACGTCCGCTCGGTTCGTTCATATTTCTGAAGGCAGCATCCCAGGCCAGTGCTTCGGCTGTCGAGCAGGCAACGCTCGGGACGGATGGTACGCTGCGTGCGGCACTCTCACTCGGGAAGTGCTCTTCAAAGATCGTACGGTAATAATATTCTTCCTTGTTTTGCGGCGTATTGATCGGAAAACGGTCGGCGGCTTGTTTCATCTCTTCGTCGGTGATCAGTTCGGAAGTGATCTTTTTCAATGTATCGATCCAGCTGTAGCCAACGCCGTCGGAGAACTGTTCTTTCTGACGCCAGGCGATCTCTTCGGGCAGCATATCGGCAAAGGCTTCGCGGAGGATCTTCTTCTCGACAGTCTTGCCCGGACACATTTTGGCAGCCGGGTTCAGGCGCATGGCAACGTCGAGAAATTCTTTGTCGAGGAAGGGAACACGGCCTTCCACACCCCAGGCACAGAGGCTTTTGTTGGCACGCAAACAATCATATAGATAGAGTTTGCTTATCTTACGCAATGTCTCTTCGTGGAATGCCTTGGCATCCGGTGCTTTGTGGAAATACAGATAGCCACCGAACACTTCGTCGGCTCCTTCGCCACTCAAAACCATTTTGATACCCATGCTTTTGATGACGCGGGAAAGGAGATACATCGGGGTAGAAGCACGTACGGTCGTTACATCGTAGGTCTCGATATAATAGATAACGTCGCGGAGGGCGTCCAGACCTTCCTGGATCGTGTAGTTGATCTCGTGATGGACGGTTCCGATCGCATCGGCTACCTTGCGGGCAGCGATCAGGTCGGGGGCACCTTTCAAGCCGATGGCGAAAGAGTGAAGTTGCGGCCACCAGGCATCGGCTTTACCTCCGGTCTCGATACGCTTGGCAGCATATTTCTTGGCGATGGCGGAAGTAATGGACGAATCCAGGCCGCCGGAAAGGAGCACGCCATAAGGTACGTCGCTCATCAACTGGCGTTGCACGGCAGCTTCGAGAGCGTCATGGAGTTCTTCTATGCTGGCGGGGTTGTCTTTCACGTTTTCGTAATCCATCCAGTCGCGGATGTACCATTTCGTAAGGTCCGTATCTTTGCTGTAAAAGTAGTGGCCGGGCTTGAACTGGTCGTAGATGGTGGCGAAGCCTTCCAGACCTTTCAGTTCGGAGGAGACGAGAAGATGTCCGTGGTCGTCGTAACCCATATATAAAGGTATGACGCCGATCGGGTCGCGGGCAATGAGATAGGTGTCGTTTTCTTCGTCGTAGAGGGCGAAGGCAAAGATTCCGCTTAACCTTTCCACGCAACCGGTACCGTATTTGCGGTAGAGGGCGAGGATGACTTCGCAGTCAGAGCCGGTCATGAATTCATATTCTCCTTTCAATTCTTCACGAATCTTACGGTGGTTGTAGATTTCACCGTTGACGGTAAGGATCAGTTTACCGTCTCTGCTTTTCAGCGGTTGGCCACCGGAAGCCGGGTCGACGATGGAAAGACGTTCGTGGGCGAGGATGGCGGTTTTACCCTGATAAATCCCGCTCCAGTCCGGGCCGCGGTGACGGATACGTTTACTCATTTCAAGCGCCTGTTGTCGGAGGGCGGAGGCTCCTTCACGAATGTTGAAGATTGCTGTAATGCCACACATAATCCTGTTGTTTTATTTTGTTAGATATTTGTCAATTGCTTTTGCTGCCTTGCGTCCCGAGGCCATTGCCCGTACGACCAGGCTGGCTCCGCTGACGGCATCGCCACAGGCGAAGAGGTTACTGCCGGCGATTTGATTTTGACTGTCGACGGCGATATTCTTACGTCCGTCCACAGCTAGGGAGAGTTCTTTTACAAGACCTTCCTGTTCGGGATGGACGAAACCCATGGCGAGGAAAACCAGGTCGGCTTCGATGATCTCTTTCTTTCCGGTCATTTTCATTTCGGGACGGCCTCCGTTATCCGACGGTATCCATTCTACTTCTTCCACTTCCACCCCTTTCAGTATGTTTTTATCGCCGATAAAGCGGCAGGAGGCCAGGTTCCAACGACGGATGCAGCCTTCTTCGTGACTGCTGCTGGTTTTCAGTACCTGCGGATACATGGGCCAGGGAGTTGCGGGATTGTGTCCGACAGGCGGCTGGGGCATGATCTCGATCTGGGTGACGCTGGCGGCACCATGACGGTTGGCTGTTCCGACGCAGTCGCTGCCCGTATCACCGCCACCGATTATCAGGACTTTCTTGCCTTTGCAATTGATGATGTTTTTAGGGGGGATGGCGATGCCTTCGAGGAGGCGGTTCTGTTGACCCAGCAGTTCAAGGGCGAAATGAACGCCTTTCAGGTTACGGCCTTCGATCGGGAGGTCGCGCGGTATTTCCGAACCGATGGCGATGCAGACGGCATCGAAGTCTTTGACAATATCCCGGGCCGTCACTTCTTTGCCGACCATCGTGTTTACGCGGAATTTGATTCCTTCTTTCTCCATTAGGCGGATACGGCGATCGATGATGTTTTTCCCCAGTTTGAAATTGGGTATGCCGAAACGGAGCAGGCCACCCGGTAATTCATCTTTTTCAAAGACTGTCACTTCGTAACCTTTACGGTTCAGTTGATTGGCTGCGGTAAGCCCGGCGGGGCCGCTTCCGACTACGGCAACGCGTTTGCCATTGCGCCGGGGGTGTTGTGGTTGGATATAACCTTCGCGGAAGGCGGCTTCGACGATGGCGGCTTCGTTTTCGCGGATGGTGACAGGTTCGTCGCAGCTTAGTTTCAGTACACAGCTTTTTTCGCAAAGGGCGGGACAGACGCGGCCGGTGAATTCCGGAAAGTCGCAGGTCTGTTCCAGTACCTGGTAAGCCTCTTTCCATTGCCCTTTGTAGAGGAAGTCCTGCCATTCGGGTTGTTTGTTACCGATGGGGCACGCCCAGTGGCAGAAAGGTACGCCACAATCCATGCAACGGGATGCCTGGCGGCGGCGGTCGCTGCTGTTGAGTGTTTGTTCTACTTCGCTGAAATCGTCGATACGATCTTCGACAGGCCGATAACCTGCCTCTTGTCTATGTATGGTGAGGAATGCTCTTGGATTTGCCATTGTTGTTTCGATTTTAAGAGTGAAAAGTGATATTTAATAATCCCGCTGCATCTCTGCGATCTTTTGTTGTAACTTCTTCATCTGTTCTTCCTGCAATACTTTCTTGTATTCGATCGGGACGATCTGGATGAATTCGTCTACCTGTTTGTCCCAGTTATCCAGCATTTTGCCGGCCAGGTGGCTGCCTGTATAATGATAATGTTTGCGGATCAGTTCATGCAGCTCCTTGCGGGTGGCACTGTCTTCGATCAGGGAAAGTTCGACCATTTCCATATTGCAATAGTAATCGAAATCGCCGGCCTTGTTCCATACATAAGCCACACCGCCGCTCATGCCGGCGGCAAAGTTCCGTCCCGTCCGACCGAGCACAACGACGCGGCCTCCGGTCATATATTCGCAACAGTGGTCTCCGACACCTTCCACAACGGCGATAGCTCCGCTGTTCCGTACACAGAAGCGTTCGCCGACACGGCCATTGATGTAGACTTCCCCGCTGGTTGCCCCATATAATAATGTATTACCTGCGATGGTATTATCTTCGGCAACGAAGGTGGAACGTACCGGAGGCATCAAGCTGATGCGGCCACCGCTAAGGCCTTTTCCCAGATAGTCGTTCGCTTCTCCTTCCAGGCGGAAATGAACGCCGTGGGCAAGGAAGGCGCCGAAACTCTGTCCGGCTGAGCCTTTGAACTTGATGTTCAGGGTGTGATCCGGCAGGCCGGTATTCCCGTAACGTTTGGCAATCTCGCCGGAAAGCATGGCTCCGACGCTCCGGTCGGTATTGGCGATGGCATAATCCAACGATACTTCCTGCTGGAACTCGATGGCTCCTTTAGCATGAAGAATGATATCCGTATCTTTCACGTTCTCTATTTGATGCACCTGGTTTGTCGTATGATGGATAGGTGTATAAGCCGCCTGCTCCGGGAGGTGTAACAGATGGGAGAAGTCCAGTAAATCATATTTATGGCACGCAAATGACACAGATTTGGGGGATTTATGCAGATTTTTTAAATTTTGATCTGTGGCCATCTGTTCGATCTGCGTCATCTGTGTGCCATGAGTTCGTTTATCAACAATGAGGTCTGTCCGTCCGATAATATCATCCAGCTTGCTGTAACCCATCTCTGCTAAGTGTTCACGAACT
Organism: Parabacteroides sp. ASF519; assembly: GCF_000364265.2. Classification (NCBI taxonomy): domain Bacteria; kingdom Pseudomonadati; phylum Bacteroidota; class Bacteroidia; order Bacteroidales; family Tannerellaceae; genus Parabacteroides; species Parabacteroides sp. ASF519. Next base: position 3,057,461 of record NZ_AQFV02000006.1, read on the forward strand.
TCTTCTGCCAGGAAGGTGAAGAAGTTCACCAGATATTCATGACGCCCGTGGAAACGTTTGCGCAACTCTTCATCCTGTGTCGCCACACCGACCGGGCAGGTATTCATATGGCATTTGCGCATCATCACACACCCCAGTACGATCAGTGCGGAGGTGGCAAAGCCAAACTCTTCGGCTCCCAACAGGGCCATCAGTATGATGTCGCGTCCGGTTTTCAATTGTCCGTCTGTTTGCAGGCGGACCTGTCCGCGGAGGCTGTTCATGACCAATGTCTGTTGTGTTTCCGACAATCCCAGTTCAGGCGGCAGTCCGGCATAACGGATCGAGCTGACCGGCGAAGCACCTGTTCCGCCTTCGGCTCCGGAGATGACGATGCGGTCTGCTTTCGCTTTGGCTACACCTGCCGCGATGGTTCCGACGCCGCTTTCCGAAACCAGCTTGACGCTGATCTCCGCTTTCGGATTGACATTTTTAAGGTCGAAGATCAGTTGTGCCAGATCTTCGATCGAATAAATATCATGGTGAGGAGGAGGAGAGATCAACGAGATGCCCGGAATGGAATGACGTGTCTTTGCAATGATGTCGTTCACCTTGTACCCCGGCAACTGCCCGCCTTCTCCCGGCTTGGCTCCCTGGGCCACTTTGATTTGTATCTCATCTGCATTTACCAGGTATTCCGTTGTTACGCCGAAACGTCCCGATGCCACCTGTTTGATGGAAGAGCGGAGAGATAAACCATCTTCGCGCGGAGTGAACCGGGCAGGATCTTCGCCACCTTCTCCGGTATTGCTCCGGCCGTGTATCTTGTTCATGGCCATCGCCATCGTTTCATGCGCTTCCTTGCTGATCGAACCGAAGCTCATGGCACCGGTAACGAACCGTTTCATGATTTCTTCCGCCGGTTCCACCTGTTCGATCGGGATGGATTTTTGTTTCCTGAAAGTCAGGAAGTCACGGAGGAAGATGGGAGATTCCTTTTCGTCCACCATTCGCGAATATTCCTTGAATTTCTTGTAACTTCCCAAACGGGTTGCCAGTTGCAGGGTAGAGATGGTTTCCGGGTTCCAGGCATGTTTCTCACCGTCTTTCCGGAAACTGTAAATACCTTTGTGTTCCAACATGCCGTCTACCGGTTGGTCGAATGCCTGGTGGTGCATAGCGATCGAATCGCGTGCAATCTCGTCCAGGCGGATGCCACCGACGTTGCTGGTCGTACCGCCGAAATAAGTGCGTGCCAGTTCCGCATCCAGGCCGACTGCTTCGAACAATTTGGCTCCCCGGTAACTGCGGATAGTACTGATCCCCATTTTGCTCATGACTTTAAACAGTCCTTTACAGATGGATTTTACATAATTCTTACGGGCCGTTTCATAGTTTAATTGTATTTCATGTTTGTCTTCCAGTTCTTTCAGGATGGCAAAGACCATATAAGGATTGATGGCGCTCGCCCCGTATCCCAACAACAATGCGGCATGCATTACTTCACGCATCTCACCCGTTTCAACAACCAGGGCTGTTTGTACCCGTTTCTGTACGGAGATCAGATGGTGATGAACTGCGCTGACGGCGAGGAGGGAAGGGATCGGTGCCAGCTTTTCATCGACATTTTTATCACTCAGGATGATGTAATTCACTCCATCGGTAACGGATTGTTCCGCTTTTTTGCATAGTTCGTCGAGGGCCGACTTCAGACCTTCACGTCCTTTGGCTGCTTCAAACAGCATCGGGAGTTTGACGGCGTTGAAACCTTTGTACCGGATATTGCACAGCAAGTCCAGTTGTGTGTTGGTCAGGATCGGATGATTCAACCGTACCATCTTGCAATGGCTTTCGCTAGGCACCAGAATATTGTTACCTACCGCGCCGATATATTCTTCCAGGCTCATCACCAGTTCTTCGCGGATCGGGTCGATCGGCGGATTAGTCACTTGTGCGAACTGCTGGCGGAAATAGTTGTATAATAACTGCGGACGGTCGGAGAGGACAGCCAACGGTGTGTCGTTACCCATGGAACCGACGGGTTCGGCGCCTCCGGTGCACATCGGGACGATGATCTTTTCTATGTCTTCACGGCTGTAACCGAAAGTACGCAGTAATTTGTCGTAGTTGTCTACCGTATGCGGAACTTTGCGTCCGGATTTCAGTTCGTCCAGTTCCACGCGGTTATTTGCCAGCCATGTCTTATACGGTTTGGCTTCAGCAAGTTGTTTTTTTAGTTCGCCGTCATAATAGATTTCCCCTTTTTCTGTATCGACCATTAATATTTTTCCCGGTTGCAGGCGTCCCTTTTCTTTGATCTCATTCGCTTCAAAATCCATAACGCCGACCTCGGAAGCTACCAGCATCATATCGTTTTTAGTGATCAGATAACGAGCCGGACGTAGACCGTTGCGGTCGAGCATTCCGCCGGCAAACCGTCCGTCGCTGAAGAGCAGGGCTGCCGGACCGTCCCAGGGCTCCATCAATATGGAATGATATTCATAGAACGCTTTCAGGTCTTCCGATATCGGATTCTTTTCATTCGAACTTTCGGGAACGAGCATCGCCATGGCATGCGGCAGGCTCAACCCTGATGCCACCAGAAACTCCAGCACATTATCCAGCGAAGCGCTATCGCTCATCCCCGGCTGAATGATCGGACGGATACTCTCAATGTTGCCGATGGTAGGAGAGGTGAGTACGCTTTCACGCGCTTCCATCCATCCCCGATTCCCGCGGATCGTATTGATCTCTCCGTTATGAGCCAGCAGGCGGAAAGGTTGTGCCAGGCTCCAGGTCGGAAATGTGTTCGTACTGAAGCGGGAGTGAACCAATGCCAACCCGCTTGTAAAGTAGTTATTTGTCAGGTCAGGGAAGTAATGACGGAGCTGCATGGATTCCAGCATTCCTTTATATACAATATTCCTGGTAGATAAAGACGCTACATAGAAGTCATTCTTTGCCGCCAGGTCAGAAGCTGCTACCTTGTTTTCTATGCGTTTACGTATCACGTACAACTTCAATTCCAGTTCCTGCTGATTATCGCAACCGGTGACAAAAATTTGTTTGATATCCGGTTCTGTTGCCAGTGCGTCTTTTCCCAGTATGTCACTGTTCACAGGAACTTTCCGCAGATGCATCAGGGTAAGACCTTCCTTTTCAATCTCCTCGATCATAATACTGAGGATGGCAGAGCGTTGTGCTTCGTCTTTGGGAAGAAAGACCAGACCTGTCCCGTATTTTCCCTTTTCAGGAACGGGAATCCCTTGCAACAAAATAAATTCGTGAGGGATCTGAAGTGAGATACCAGCACCGTCACCAGTCTTGTTGTCGGCACCTTCTGCACCCCGGTGACGCATATTTTCCAATACTTTAAGGGCTGACTCTACAATGTCGTGCGACTTTCCTCCGTGAATGTTAACTAACATTCCGACTCCACACGCGTCGTGTTCATTCGCAGGATCGTATAATCCTTGCTTTCTGTTCAAATAGATCTGTTCTTTCATTGTTTGTTGACCTTATGTTTGCTTAATACCTATTTTGTTGTCAAATTGTTCGACAAATATAGTTTGTTTCTTTCATAATGATATGTATGTCCGTGTTAAATACTGACGTTTTTTTTGTTTATTAGAGCAGTTGGTTTCTATTTGACATGATAGTCGCTGTTTTAATGTTAATATGAAATCAATGAACGGTTGTTTGGTTGTAAAATGAAAGATGCTGTTTCTTTTAATAGTTTGAAATAACTATCATTTTGATAATGTAAACCCTGTATTTTGTTTATCTTTGTTAGAAATAAAATGAAATCTTTGTATGATTGATATTATTTACAATGGGAGAGTTCCGGCTTGCGGTGTCTTTTGTGGAGGCTGCCCAAACTATACGCGGATAAAGAAACCTTGCAAGGGTGCCGAATATTCAGATAAATGTGAACGGTGCAAAACATTTCATTTGTGTTGTAAGGAAAAAGGTATTACCCATTGTTTCCAATGCCGGATTTTTCCATGTAGTAAATTTAAGTCATTTACTAAACGATGGCTCAAATATGGACAGGATTTTATTGAAAACCAACGTCTTCTTGCATTAGGTACTGATGTTTTTCTTGATAACTATAATCGTATGATCCATTTTGAAACGGAAAGACTGGTAATAAAGGAAATTACCATAGAAGAGGAACTGAAGGCTCTTTTAGCTATCTATACTCAGGAAGAAAATATGAAATACATCCAGTCCGGCAGGTATGACTGGACTTTGCAGGAATTAAAAGCTCGTTATAAGGCAGCGAATGAAACTGGATACCCGGAAGGATATGGTGTGTTTGTTGTTAAGATGAGGGGAGAAAACAATATTATAGGTGAAGCCGGACTGTTCAACTCATTTTCAGATCCTGGGAAAATGGAGGTTGGTTACATTATCGATCAAGCGTATTGGAATAAAGGATATGGAACGGAAGTATGTCAGGGTTTGATCGACTATGCTTTTAGCCGATTGGGTTGTACGGAACTTATTGCCCGTATGTACGATCAGAATATGGCATCCGTCAGGGTTTGTGAGAAGCTGGGTTTTGAATATCTTCTTACGGGGGAGGCGGCAAATAAAAAAGTCTTCCGGGAATATCGGAAGACTTTTATTAAATGAGTTTTTCGTAAATAGTGAACAGTTTCCTTTATATCTGTAATACCAGAATAAACCGGCATCCCTTTTTATAATCCATATCAATTGAAAGGCTGCCGTTCAGTTTGTTGGCGATCAGGGCACAGATAGGCAAACCTAGTCCGTCTCCTTCTGCCAAATCTTTGACTTCGCTGAATGGTTTGAAGAGGTTTTCTTTTAATTCGTCGGGAATACCTGTTCCGTTATCTGTAACGATGATGTGGCAAAGGTGTGCTCCCTTTCTCTTGAATTCCAGCCATATTTTACCGGAAGTCGTATGTGAAGCTGCATTATTCAACAGATGTAATAAAATACGTTCCAGTTGTTCTGCGTTTGTTTTTACTTCCAGTTGAGGGGCATCGACAATTACTTCTACATCCGGATGGATTTTATCTTTTACCTTATCCATCGTTTTTTTGCAGAAACTACCCATATTGAACGATTGTACTTCGTAGGGTTCCATTAAAGAACTTTCAAGAGAAGATAATTCCTGGATGTTTACACTGAATTGCTTCAAGGCATTTACACGTGTCAGGATTGCTTCGGCCCGCAATTCTTCTGCCGATACATTGAGCTTATCGAGAGTCGGCTTCATTTGCTCCGATATGCTTTGGATAAATTTGGTTTGCTGTTCGCTGTGCTCGTTGGTTGTCTGGATGATGTTTTTCAGCTTTTTGTTGAGCACAATGAAGCGTAATAACAGGAATGCTACGAAAAGCAATCCAGCGATAAGAATGACAACCAGTGTGCAAAGACCTACTATCATGTATTGTTTGCCTGATAGTTTGTCATCTTTTTCCTGTATGGTTTTCAGGCTGTCGTCATACTTTAACTGCAATGCTCCCAGTTCATCCTGTGCATTAAGCGCTTTAACGGAATCGGTCCAGACGATATATTTTTCGTAAGTACGTTCCATTAACGGGGCGTTATTGGCTGAGCGGGCTATTGTGATCAGGTGCTTGTAACATTCGCTTACCTTGTCGTACTCTTTTTTATCCTTATATTGGTTGATGAGTTTGCTGAAGCTGGCATCTCCCTGTTCGTTTTGTCCGAATGTATAATAATAACTTGCCTGGGTATATAAAAAGTCTTCGGCGAGTTTTTCGCTGCCTGCCTGGCTTACCAGATTATCCAACGTGTTGAGTTGAAGCTGTGCCTGTGCCGCGTTTTTGAGTTTTATGTACATCTGCAACCGTTCTTTTGTCAATTGGAAACGTTGGTCGTAGAAGGTCTTTTGCGCTTTCTGTTCTTCGGTTAAAAGAAACTGCGTCATTTGCCTGCAAAGCTCGAATGCTTCCTGATAATAGTTTTCGCGATAGTACAGGTACGTCGCTTTTGTTCCGCAATCGATGGCTTGTGTATAGTCTCCTTCGTTCGAGAAGGCTTTGTAAGCTTGCAGAAAAAGATAACGGGCTTTGGTAAAGTCCTTTTGTTCCAGGCTACTTTGAGCCTGTTTCATGTAATTATTTGCTTTGTTTTCCGCATGGAGAGACATGCAGAAGCAAATCGCGAGGGTGATGATAAAATACGTGCTTCTCATAAACATAATTTTTTATTAGAAGCAAATATATGTATTTATTCAAAATCAAAGCATGACTTATGCTGAAAAAGTTTCAGTATAATCATTGTTATTCGGTAGAATTATGTTTTTACCTCTATTTCATAGATGCGTGATTCGTCTTCCCAAGGATGGTAACCTTGACCTATATATTTGAATCCCAGCTTTTCATAGAATCCGATATGTTCCGTACTGAGGTATAATCTGCTAAAACCGGCTTTAATCGTATCTTCTTTGGCTTTCTCCAATAAAAGCGTACTGTAAAAATGTCCCCGGTGGTTTTCATCTATATATACGGCACAAACCCACGGATACAAATCCATCCGGCTGATAAAATCATTGGTGATCAGCCCGGCGCAACCAATTATTTCATTATCCTTTTCCAATAGATACCATTGAGGAAGTGGATTCGGAGAATCTATACTGTGATTAATAGAATCTTCATAGAGCACAGGGTATACGGAAGGCCATTTGCTTTGAAAATAGTTGATAGCGATATCTTTATAGGTCGGATTCTCTCGTATTGATATAATTTTCATGATGTTGAATTTAATTTGATGATTGAATATTTTTCCATTGGAGCATGTTATTCTCAAAACTGACGGATAATTTACCGAGATCTTTGAGCCAGGAAAGATAGGAACGGATAGTACTACCTACCAGTACGTATTGTTCAAAGTTCATAGATAATTCGTATTTGTCGAAAAGCATCTGAAGGATGTTTTCGCTATTTTGAGGGGTGGAGCAGATTTCGAGTAGGGTATCGGTAATCTCGTAGATCTTGTTTCGGTTGATGGCAACCAGCCCTTTGATGTCTGCCGTCATTTCCGCATGTGAAGGAACAAAACAGGCCGCCTCGATTTTTTCAACGAAATCAAGTGTTTCCAGATATTGGGCTACATTATAAATGAAAGAAACCTGATATTTGTTGAGGGTATTTTCACTACTGATACAGTCTGCCAGAAAAACAGTATCATCCGGAGTACGGAATCCCGCCATATCAAAAAAATGACCGGGCAGGGGAATGACTTCCAGCTCTTGGGGAAAATCCTTGTCCGAAAAAGGTAATGTCTGACTTTCTTTAGCCATCAGAAACTTGTTACGTAAGTCCTTACAAGGGTATCCTCCATATAAAAACGATGGCTCCAATATCGGATATTGTGTAAAAGCAGCCTCTATTCCATTTGCAAAGACAGGGCAGCCGACTTGTTGTTGCAAATAGGCATTCCCTCCGATATGGTCAGCATTGGAATGGGTATTGACAATTCCTTTTATCGTCCAGTTTTGTTGTGCGGCAATTTTAATGATTTTCTTGGCGGCTTCTTTGTCGTTGCCACTGTCGATCAGATAAATATCTGTCTCATTTTGCCGATAGATGCCGATTTTCGCCGGAGAATTTATGTAGTAGCTTTTTTCGCCAACTTGCTGAAGTTCGTACATGGCTGTAGTCTTTAGATTGATATTGAAAATAACAGTTCAAACTTACATAAAAATTGAGATTTATAAGCGCGTCTAATAAAAATAAAGACCACTCCCTGCTGTTATTCCACCGACTTTCGTTATTTTAAAGTTGTAATACAAAAAAACTATATCTTATGGACAGAGTTTGTGGTCTTGATGTGCATAAAGATAGTGTCTTTATGTGTATTCTCACAGCAAACGGTGAGAAAATTGAAGATGTGTTTGGAACTTTAACACCGGAACTGGATCGCCTTCGTGACACTTTAGTCTCTCATGGTGTTGGTAAAGTTGCAATGGAAAGCACCAGTATTTATTGGGTTCCTATTTGGCGCATTTTGGAATGCGATTTTGATGTTAAATTGGTTAACCCTTATTTCATCCGTCAACTCCCTGGTCGTAAAACTGATATTAAAGATGCCCAATGGATTGCGACTGTTCTTCAGAAAGAGCTAATTAAGGGAAGTTATATTCCTGATTCAAAAATACAGGAATTACGTCAGTACAGTCGTCGTATCTTCCATTTGACTCGTCGCAAACAGCAAGCTGAATCTGCTATCGATCTAACGTTGCAACGTTGCAATATTCGTTTGAGTAATTATGTTTCTGATATTGGTTGTAAATCCATGCGTAAGGTGGTCAATGCATTAATCTGTGGTGAAACTGATTCTGAAGTATTAGCTCTGTTGGTTCACAAGCGTATTCGTAATAAACATTGTCATGAGGTTATTAAGTCGTCTTTGACTGGTATTGTATCTTCATCAGACAGAGACATGCTTAAAATGAGTTTGGAAGAAGTGGAACTTTATGATCGTCAGCTTCTTGAGTGTAAAGAGAAAATGCGAATAATTTGCGAGGGACATTATGCCGAGGAACTGGAAATCCTTCAAACAGCTCCTGGGATAAAAGAGGAAAGCGCTATGAGAATCATAGCAGAAATCGGTGTTGACATGAAAGCCTTTCTAACAGCATCAGCTTTAGTTGGCTGGGCTGGATTAAGACCGCGAAATGATCAAAGTGCAGGAAAGATCAAAGGAAGAAAGACTTTACATGGAAACAAGTATTTACGTGTTATGCTTACACAATGTGCATGGGGAGCCTGCAGGACTCAAACATCTAAATTTTATAGCAGATATCATACCTTGAAAAAGAGAATGAATCACAACAAGGCTTTAATGGCAAATGCTCGAAAGCTACTCGTTGTTATTTGGAATTTATTAGCTAAAAAGCAACCTTATATGCCATTTGTGAATTAATGGTTGCTTCTTAATGAGCGTTCCAAGACCCTTATATTTGTGGTGGAGTAAACCCCGTTTTTGCAAACTGGTATACAGGCACGCTCTGGCAAGGAATTGCGTCTGAGACAAACAAGCTCGAAGAGGAAATTATTTATCACTCTCTGCATAGACAAAATGTAGGGACAGCTACAAAGTGATCTTATTTTAACGGGAGTTCGAAATAAGGTTAGTGTAACTTTTATTACACAGAAAATAATAAGAAAAAAGGGACCCTTATACAGACTCCCTCCCAAAGATCATACATTTCATAGTCAAGACTGTGGCAATGTTATCTCTTTGTGTTTTTCATAGTTAAAATCTTTTCGTCAAAGGACAGGTTTATTTTTCTTTAATACAAACTTTTTGTTATATTTTTACACATACATGTTATTAAACATGGCTTGACTGTTATTCTGAGGAAGGTTATGGTACTTATTTCGAACTCACGTTTGTTTATTTATAGAGGAAATATACTATTATTCTAATGAAAATTGAACTCTTCTGTTTAATTCCTGCTTTTTCATCCGGATGATAAGAACTGTATCTTTAATGGATGCCAGTAATGTGAATATAGCTATCGACCAGATTGTTTTGATATTTGCAGTCATAACATATAGAATCTTTTCGTATATTTGACAAAACCAATAAATCATCTGTATCATGGGCATACAAGTATTTCTCAATAACTATCGCGAAGCCTTCGGAGATAAAGTCGATCTTCCTATTGTCTTTTGGTATTCGGAGCAACCGGTAACCCCGGTCGATAAAATCGGAGGATGTTTATTCAAATGCATGAAAGAGGTCAGAGCCGGACAAACGGTTAGTTTGAGTGTGGAAACTATCGGTTGTGGTGGCGGAAAATTCTATACGGGTTTTACGGAGATGCCTGAACGGATTCCCGGATTTGTGTCTTTAAAAGAAAAATATAAACAAACACCCGAAGGTGTTTCTGAGTTTTTGGAAGAGTTGCAGGTTCCGAGAGCAAAGATGGATTATCTGAATTTTGCCCGAATGGATAAAGTCGAGAACTTTGACAATCTGGAAGGTATCCTGTTTTTGGCGACACCCGATATGCTTTCCGGTTTGGCAACCTGGGCCTTTTTCGATAATAATTCAGAGGATGCCGTTACCTCTCTATTCGGTTCTGGTTGTTGCTCTGTAGTCACACAAGCCGTTATTGAGAATGCGAGAGGAGGAAAACGTACCTTCATCGGGTTTTTCGATCCTTCTGTACGCCCTTATTTTGAACCGGATATTTTAAGTTTTATGATACCGATGTCCCGATTTAAAGAAATGTATGATACGATGCGGAGTAGCTGTCTGTTCGACACACATGCCTGGGGAAAAATCAAGGAGAGAATGAAGTCATAAATGATTTGATTATTACTGTCCACCTGTTGCTTTCCGGCAAATAAGGGATAATTGATAATCTTAAAGGCAATATTGCCAATAATATTGAAGTCTGATATATAGATCTTTGCAAAAAGGAATAAATCCAATAAGTAAGAATAAAAAAAGACTCTGTATGAAAAAGATTATTGTATGCGTAATGATGCTGGTAGCAACCGGAGCAATAACATTTGTTAATGCACAAAGTGACAAGAAAGACCGGAAATGTACAAAGACTGAACAGTGTGGAAAGAAGTGTGATAAGAAATGTAAGGAAAAATGTGACAAAAAGTGCGATAAGTCCATGATGTCAGCTTGTAAAGATGAATGTGGCAAGGCTGACAGTAAAGGGTGAAAAGCAGAAAAATGCAATTGTAAGAAAGATCAGAAAGAAACAACACCAAAGAAAATGTAAAAAGTCAAGTTTTGACTTTAAAAAGAGATCGCTTCAAAAGAAGAATGAGGCGATCTTTTTTATTTCATCCCTTTTTCTATTTGGGGAATATTAAAACTCCCTGTGCAAACTCTGCTTGCCATAGCGTTCAGCTCCCCAGAATTGGTTTCTGTCACGAAGGTAATCGGGTGAGTTGGCAACTTCTTGTCTTATGAATGAGATCTCATCGTCTGTGCTTGCTTGATCGTTATACAACATTGTTCGTGATACAAAAGTCTTAGCTTTTAAAGCGGTTCTGTCATCTGTATGTTCTCCGAAAATGATGCCTTGATTATAATATCCGATGAAATTGTTTTTGGCAGGTGAGAAATCGTAGGAAGGTATCGAATTATTTACAAAGAAATGTTCAATTCTTTTTCCGGTATCTGTAATATTATAATTTTGTGGAATAATGTATCTTTCATGATATCGCCTGAAAAAATGGGGAGTATAATTTATGACGAAGAATGACTTGTCTGTAATAGGTCGCATATAAACAACTCCCATACCATATGACTGATATTTAGCGAAAGGAACAACTGCTGGTTCATTGACATATTTCTTTTCCCTGACAAGTAAAATAACCGTCCATTCGTTATTAGTTACATAAGATTTCCAGTTAATTACTTTATAGACAGGAAAAGTTTTAGATTTCAAAAAGAAACGACGTGTTTCATCTTGAAAATGATATATACGGCGAAAAAGAGGATCGTAATCTTTTCCAACCTCTTTTTGCATTTCAGTCAAAGTCATTGTATCGGTAAACATAAAGCTATGATTTAGGTTCAACATTATATGCAAATGTAATAATAAACATTGCTTGAAAATCAAAAGAAGATTAGTATTTTGTTATTTGAATTGTATCTTCTTGATTTTCAGACAAGAAGTAAATAAAGAACGATAATCACTGTGTCTTATCTATTCCATGCCGGTCTCTCCTTCAATATTTTCTGATATATGGGACAATCAGGCGTATGCGCCCCTTCGAGATAGCCTGTGCTTAGCAGAAATTCATTGACGATCTCCCCACCAGTAAATTTGAATGTTTTCTTGAATAGTTTAGTCCATTCATCCTTGGTTTTAGGGTGATGGTGATCCAGCCAGTTTTTAAATGAACCGTATTCATTTTTCAGTTCCATAATGGCCTGTGCATTGTGGATGGCGGCTTTTACTTTTAGTCTGTTCCGAATGATACCGGGATCGGCTAAAAGCCTGGCTTCGTCTGTTTCCGTATAGTTTGCGATGGTTTCGATATTGAAATTATCATAGGCTGTACGAAAAGCGGTTTCTTTTTTGAGTATGGTCGACCAGCTTAAACCTGCCTGATTGATTTCCAGAAGGAGCCTGCCGAATAATTCATTATCATCTTCGATAGGGAAACCATATTTTTCATCGTGATATGTCTTGTTAAGATCAATAGCCCAACCAGTAGTGGTCTTTATGTATTCGCAGTATGACATAATAATTTTGTTTGTATTGATTATGGCTGATAAAGATAATCAAATATCTTTGGTTCGAACTATAGGTATGATTATTTGTTTTTCTTGTAACTTTGTAGTTTTAATAAAAAAGAACCGTTGATGTCCACGAACCATATATTAATCATTGCATTAAGTAACCATCCTGTTTTGGGACCTTTACTTATTCCTTATTTTGCTAAAACTGTGTCTCAGGGTGTGATCAGTGTGGAGGAACAGGCTACCCATGCGGGAAACGATACGGAGTTGTCTGAGATGGAGAAGCGCGTAATTGCTATTGCGCAAAGTTATTCCGAAAAGAACCTGATGCAGGTATATTCCAGGCAACAGACGGTGGCCGGCTTTTTGAGTTCGGTGACGGCGGAGATGTTGAAGAAGCAACTCCGTCCTTTCATTGATAAGAAAATAAGGGAGATGGTCCGGTTGATGCAGGCGAATCATTTGCCGGTATATATGAAAGAACCCGGTGTGAAACTGCTTTATGAACATGACCGGATGCGTTTTTCTGGGAATATTGCGGAGATCTCTTTCCGCTTTGAGATAACAGATCATTTTTTCCGTTATTCAGCTGTCTGTCGTATGGATGGAGAAGAGATCCCTTTACAGAAAAAGAGAAAGTTTATGGTTTTGTCTTCAAAACCGGCTATCCTTTTGTTGGATGATCGGCTCTTAGTTTTCAAGCGGATTGAGGCTTCGAAAGTTACACCGTTTCTGACTCGGAAATATGTGGAAGTGCCGCTGGCAGATGCTGAAAAGTATCTGGAGATGGTTGCGCTTCCCCTGATTTGCGATTATCCTGCCACCTCTTCCGGCTTCGATCTTATTCACGAAAGGAGAACTTGTATCCCTGAATTGTCTGTGGAGCGGTCTATTAATGACGAGCCGGCACTTCAGTTGCGTTTCCGGTATGGAGACCGTTATTTCTCGCCGGGAAAGAAAAGCCAGCTGACTTATCCCCGGTTGGAAAAGGTCGACGGAAAACCTGTCATCTATTATTATACACGTGATTTGGAGTTGGAACAAATCTATATCAACTTACTGGAGAAATGGGGCTTCAAACAGATAACGGATGTTCAGTTTGTCAGGGTTGTCGAAACAGGCGGTTATACGTTTATCGACTGGCTGCAACAACATAAAGCAGAGTTGGAGTCTTGCTTTTCTTTTGTGAAGACGGACACGTCTCTCCGGTATTATCTGGGAGAGATTTCGCTGACACAGGAGATTTCTCCTTCTCCCGACTGGTTCGATATCCGCATTACGGTGCGTATGGGGGATTTTCTGTTCCCTTTTATTCGTTTCAGGAAGCATATTCTGGAAGGAAAAAGGGAGTTTGTGCTGCCGGACGGACAGGTCGCCTTACTTCCTGAAGACTGGTTCGAGAAATATAGCGATCTGTTTACTTTCGGTGATGACAGACCGGAAGAGATCAGGGTTCGTAAAATGCATCTAGGAGTTGTTTCCGCGTTGGAACAGGAGGATACTGTTTCGAAGGTGTATGTACAGAAAGAATCGGTTGTTGTTCCTCCGAAGATAAAGACTGTTTTGCGTCCGTATCAGCAGGACGGTTTTTCCTGGCTGGTCCATCTGGCAGCCAACGGCTTTGGTGCTTGCCTGGCGGATGATATGGGGTTGGGAAAAACGTTGCAGACGATTACGCTGTTGCAACATATCTATGATCCGGAAGAACCGAAAGCAGTTGTGTTATCTTCTCCTGCTCCGCAAAATATAACAGTTGATAGCAGCGGACAGTTTTCCTTTTTCGGAATGGATATGCCCGGTGAGATACCGTATGAAGAGGTGAAAAAGGAGAAGGAGGAAACGACGGTTCCCGCTTCGTTAGTCGTTGTGCCGACCTCTTTGTTGCCGAACTGGAAACGGGAGATCCGGAAGTTCAGCACATTGAGCGTTTATACTTATATGGGAGATCAAAAGAGGAAAGAACCGTGGAAGAGTTTCGACCGGTATAATATTGTATTGGTTACTTACGGGCTTCTCCGGAGGGATATCGAACTGTTGGAGAAATATCGCTTTACGTATGTGATACTGGATGAAAGCCAGAATATAAAGAACCCGGCTTCCATGACATACCATTCGGTTGTCCACCTGCAATGTGAGCATCGCCTGGTGCTGACCGGGACGCCGATTGAAAACTCGCTGAAAGATCTGTGGGCGCAATTCAACTTCATTAATCCCGGTCTGTTGGGTTCTGCGGACGGATTCCGGAAACATTTTATCCATCCGATAACAAAGGAAGGAAACGATAATGCCCGCAAACGCTTGCAACAGATTATCCGTCCGTTCTTTCTGAGGCGCACCAAGCAACAGGTGGCTCCCGAACTTCCCCCGTTGACGGAAGAGGTGGTTTATTGTGAAATGACACCGGAACAACGGGAGGTTTACCAGAAAGAGAAGAATGCGCTGCGGAATACGATTTTGCAGGAGCGCCATAAGAACTCATTTGTCGCATTGAACGGTATAACCCGTTTACGCCAGTTGGCGAATCATCCGCACATGGTTTTAGCGGACTATGAAGGCGGTTCGGGGAAGATGGAGCAGGTGCTGGATGCTTTTGAAACATTGGTTAGTGAAGGGCATAAGGTGCTGATATTCTCGTCTTTCGTTACACATCTGAAACTGTTGGCGGATGCCTTCACCGAGCGTGAATGGCTATATGCGATGTTAACGGGAAGTACCCTCGACCGTGAGAGCGAAATTACCCGTTTCTCTACCCGCAATGATGTTTCCGCCTTTTTCATTTCCCTGAAAGCCGGTGGGGTAGGACTAAACCTGACGGATGCCGATTATGTTTTCATCCTCGATCCCTGGTGGAATCCGGCAGCCGAGTTGCAGGCGGAAAGCCGTGCCCATCGTATCGGACAGGAAAAGCAGGTCTTTGTCTACCGCTTTATTACTGCCGACACGATCGAGGAGAAGATACGCAACCTCCAGGAATCCAAGAGCGAACTGGCTGAAACATTCATCTCGGAAAACGATCCGCTGAAGTCACTGACGGATAAAGAGTGGGAAGATTTGTTGTAAAACAATAATTCCGTATATTTGCCATCAACAACATATATAAGCTTATGAAACGTCCTGAAATAGTCAACCGCATCCGCGAAGTTCTTCGACATTCGGCCCCAGGTGTCAAAGCCATACTTTATGGTAGCGAAGCGCGTGGAGATGCACGGCCCGACAGTGATATCGACCTGCTGATATTAGTGGATAAAGACAAGATAAAGCTGGAAGATGAGGAGAGAATAACTTATCCTCTTTACGATATTGAGATTGAAACAGGAGTGATTATTAACCCAATAGTATACTCTCAAAAGCTGTGGGGAAGGCTTGTCACTCCATTTTATGAGAATGTTATGAAGGAGGGAATATTACTATGACTGATGAAGAAAGACGAGCACTCGTTTCTTTACGTTTACAAAACGCGAAAGACACTTTAATTGAATTGCCGGTTCTTATAGAGCATGGCTTTTGGAATACAACTGTAAGCCGTATGTATTATGCCTGCTATTATGCCGTAGCCGCTTTGTTACTGAAACATGGTATTTGTGTTAAAACCCATTCCGGCATACGACAAGCCTTCAGTAAGGAATTTGTCTTGACTGGACAGATAGATAAAGAACAGTCGAAATTTTATTCCAATCTGTATGCAAACCGGCAGTCCGGCGATTACGATGATTTCATTATGATGAATGAAGATAAAGTGAGAGAGCTCTATCCGAAAGCCGTTGTCTTTATCGATATCATAGAACGATTAATTAATGAAGATTTATAAGTTGTTGAAGGTGTAACAAAACAACAAACGATTCTGGCTTGTTCTTTCTTAGCATAGTAAATATATCACTATAATTTACTTTTTTCTTATAAATTATAGTTCTATCTCTTTATATGGCTTTGTATTTGTAACTTTATCGAAACAATGCGGAAATATATAATATTTTAACCAAATGCCGGATAAAATGATTATTTCTATTAATATGTCAATTATTTTGCATTAATATGAACAATGTGTTTAATAAAGTGCGTATCTTTGCAGTTGAAATAAACAAGATATAACCAGATGGAACAACTTAAACATGAGTGTGGAGTCGCCATGGTCCGGTTACTAAAGCCTTTAGAGTATTATCATCAAAAGTATGGTACCTGGATGTACGGCCTGAATAAACTCTACTTACTGATGGAAAAGCAGCATAACCGCGGACAGGAAGGAGCCGGTTTAGCCTGCGTGAAGTTAGAAGCAAGCCCCGGTGAAGAATATATGTTTCGGGAAAGAGCGTTGGGAACAGGAGCTATAACCGAGATATTCGCCGCCGTTCACGATCATTACAAAGATTTACCACCCGGTAAATTAAACGATCCGCTTTTCGCTAAAGCAAACCTTCCTTTCGCCGGAGAACTTTATATGGGGCACCTCCGTTACAGCACGACCGGTAAGTCCGGTATTTCCTACGTCCATCCTTTTTTACGCCGCAACAACTGGAGAGCCAAGAACCTCGCTCTTTGCGGAAATTTCAACCTCACAAACGTAAACGACATTTTCAAAGAAATTACAGCTATCGGACAGCATCCGCGCAAATATGCCGATACCTATATCATGCTCGAACAGATGGGACACCGTCTGGACAGGGAAGTGGAGCGTTTGTACCGGAAATATGAAGAAGAAGGATTGCGGGGCATGGATATTACACATGCGATCGAAGGACATATGGACCTGTCGAATGTGTTGAAACGTTGCGTGCCGACCTGGGACGGCGGGTTTGTGATCTGTGGCTTGACCGGTAGCGGCGAGTCGTTCAGCGTGCGCGATCCCTGGGGTATCCGTCCGGCTTTTTATTATGCCGACGACGAGATCGTGGTGCTGGCCTCCGAACGTCCGGTGATCCAGACGGCAATGAACGTGCAAGCCGGGGATATAAAGGAGTTGCAGCGTGGAGAAGCGATGTTTATCAGCAAAGACGGCCGTTTCCGTACTTCGCAGATCGTGGAGCCGGAAGAGAATAAAGCCTGTTCGTTCGAACGTATCTACTTCTCCCGGGGCAGCGATGTGGATATTTACCGCGAACGGAAGAAGCTGGGGGAGAATCTGGTGCACCCGATATTGAAAGCTGTCGATTACGACATCAAACATACAGTCTTCTCCTTCATCCCCAATACGGCGGAGGTCGCTTATTTTGGAATGCAGGAGGGGTTGAACAACTACCTGAACAAGCTGAAGAAAGAGTGGATTGCCGACCGCAGCCACCTACTTCAGGAAGAAGAACTCGACCAGATACTTTCCATGCGTGTCCGTGCCGAAAAAGTAGCGATTAAAGACATAAAGTTGCGTACCTTTATCGCCGAAGGCAACAGCCGTAACGACCTGGCCGCCCATGTGTACGATATAACTTACGGAAGTATCGAACCATTCGTTGATAATCTGGTTGTAATAGATGATAGCATTGTTCGCGGAACAACCCTGAAACAAAGTATTATCGGTATCCTGGACCGCTTGCATCCGCGGAAGATCGTGATCGTGTCTTCCTCTCCGCAGGTACGTTATCCGGATTATTACGGTATCGACATGTCGCGGATGAACGAGTTTATCGCTTTCAAGGCCGCAGTCGCTTTGCTGAAGGAACGGGGCATGGAATCCGTTATCACCGAGGCATACTGGAAAGCCAAGAAGCAACAGGCGAAGGAGGAAGGTCCGATCGTCAACTATGTGAAGGAGATTTATGCGCCGTTCACCGACGAGGAAATATCCGCCAAGATGGTCGACCTGCTTACACCGACCGGTACACGCGCCAAAGTGGAGATTGTTTATCAGACGTTGGAATGCCTGCACGCTTCTTGTCCGAACCATCCGGGCGACTGGTACTTCTCCGGCGATTATCCGACTCAGGGCGGTGCACGCATGGTGAACAATGCCTTCATACATTATATGGAAGAAGAATATTTAGTCAAATGACACAAGATACAGATTATATGCAAACAGAAAAAACAGCAATTTTGATCTTAGACGACGGGACTGTTTTTCGCGGCTTTTCTTTTGGCTGCGAAAAAGAGGTAACCGGCGAAGTAGTGTTCAACACTGCCATGACAGGTTATCCGGAAAGCCTGACCGACCCTTCCTATGCCGGTCAGCTGATGGTGTTAACTTATCCGCTGGTAGGAAATTACGGTGTACCCGCCCGTACGTTTGGGGCGGATGGAATTGCCACTTTCATGGAGAGTGAAAAGATACATGCCGATGCCATCATCGTAAGCGATTACAGTCATGAGTATAGTCATTGGAATGCTGTAGAGAGTTTGGGAAGCTGGTTGAAAGAAGAAGGTATTCCCGGAATTTATGGGATCGATACACGTGCCCTGACCAAGAAATTGCGCGAACATGGCGTGATGATGGGAAAGATCGTGATTGGCGGGGAAAAAGTTGAAGCAACCGATTTCGGAGAATACGCGAATGTGAATTATGTAGATAAAGTGTCCTGTAAGAAAGTGATTACTTACGGCGAAGGCGAAGGTAAGAAACGCGTTGTCCTGGTAGATTGCGGCGTGAAACATAACATCATCCGCTGCCTGCTGAAACGTAATGTAACGGTTATCCGCGTGCCCTGGGATTACGATTTCAATACGCTGGAATACGACGGCCTGTTCATCAGCAACGGTCCCGGCGACCCGGATACCTGCGATGCGGCCGTTCAGAATATCCGCAAAGCGCTCTCCGGAGACAAACCGATCTGCGGTATCTGCATGGGTAACCAATTGCTGGCAAAAGCCGGAGGCGCCTCCATCTACAAACTGAAATACGGACACCGTAGCCATAACCAGCCGGTCCGCATGGTAGGGACGGAGAAATGCTTCATCACCTCGCAGAATCATGGATACGCGGTGGATAACACGACGCTGGGTACCGACTGGGAACCGCTCTTCATCAATATGAACGACGGCACGAACGAAGGTATCAAACATAAAACGAAACCTTTCTTCTCCTCGCAGTTCCATCCCGAGGCATGTAGTGGGCCGACGGATACGGAGTTTATGTTCGATAAATTTGTAGACCTGTTGTGAGTTTTTCCGGAGGCTTTTTTCAAGGCATGCTTGAACGGGGCTTCAAGGGGGCCTTGAATGAGGCTTCAAGCATCCCATGAAAAATGTTGTTACAATAAAACGAAAATTGAAAGATGAAAGAAGATATAAAGAAAGTCCTGATATTAGGTTCGGGCGCCCTCAAGATCGGTGAGGCGGGCGAGTTCGACTATTCAGGCAGCCAGGCATTGAAAGCCATCAAGGAAGAGGGCATCCAGACGGTGCTTATCAACCCGAACATTGCAACGGTACAGACTTCGGAAGGGGTTGCGGACACGGTTTATTTCCTGCCCGTCACTCCTTTCTTTGTGGAAAAGGTGATCGAAAAGGAACGTCCCGAAGGTATCCTGCTGGCATTCGGCGGACAGACGGCGCTCAACTGCGGTGTGGCGCTTTACCAGAGCGGCGTGCTGGAAAAATATAATGTCCGTGTATTGGGGACTCCGGTACAGGCCATCATGGATACGGAAGACCGTGAACTGTTTGTCCGCAAACTGGACGAGATCGATGTAAAGACGATCAAGAGTGAGGCGGTGGAGAACGCTGCCGATGCCCGTCGTGCCGCTGCCGAGCTGGGTTATCCGGTGATCGTGCGTGCCGCTTATGCGTTGGGAGGCCTGGGTTCAGGCTTCTGCGACAATGAAGAAGAACTGGACGTGCTGGTCGAAAAAGCCTTCTCTTTCTCTCCCCAGGTATTGGTGGAGAAGAGCCTGAAAGGCTGGAAGGAAGTGGAATACGAGGTGGTTCGCGACCGCTTCGACAACTGTATCACGGTATGTAACATGGAGAACTTCGACCCGCTGGGCATCCATACCGGCGAGTCTATCGTGATCGCCCCGTCACAGACATTGAGCAACACGGACTATCATAAACTGCGTGAACTGGCTATCCGCATCATTCGCCATATCGGAATCGTGGGCGAATGTAACGTGCAGTACGCCTACGACCCCGAATCGGAAGACTACCGGGTGATCGAGGTCAATGCCCGCCTGAGCCGTTCTTCCGCTCTGGCGTCGAAAGCAACCGGTTATCCGTTGGCTTTCGTGGCAGCCAAATTAGGTCTGGGTTACGGCCTGTTCGACCTGAAGAACTCGGTAACGAAAACGACCAGCGCTTTTTTTGAACCGGCACTCGACTATGTGGTCTGTAAGATACCGCGCTGGGACTTGGGTAAGTTCCACGGTGTAGCCCGCGAACTGGGTTCAAGCATGAAGTCGGTAGGAGAGGTGATGGCGATCGGACGTACTTTCGAAGAGGCGATCCAGAAAGGTCTCCGCATGATCGGCCAGGGTATGCACGGCTTCGTGGAAAACAAAGAACTGGTCATTCCCGATATCGACAAGGCGTTGAACGAGCCGACCGACCGCCGTATCTTCGTCATCAGCAAGGCTTTCCGCGCCGGTTACACGATCGACCAGATCCACGACCTGACAAAGATCGACAAATGGTTCCTTCAGAAACTATATAATATCATCCAGACCGCCGGAGCCCTGGAAAGCTTCAGCAAGATAACCGATATACCCGACGACCTGTTCCGTCTGGCTAAGGTGCAGGGTTTCTCTGACTTCCAGATTGCCCGCGCCATCTTCAAAGATAAAATGGAAGACGGTGAAAGAGCCATCCTGCAGGTGCGTCAGGATCGTAAATATCGTGGCATCCTTCCGGTAGTGAAACAGATCGATACTCTCGCCGCCGAATATCCGGCACTGACCAACTACCTGTATCTGACTTACAGCGGAACGGAAAACGATGTGCAGTATGTAGGAGACAAACATTCTATCGTGGTACTCGGTTCGGGTGCTTACCGTATCGGTAGCTCTGTAGAGTTCGACTGGTGCGGCGTGCAGGCGCTGAACACGATTCGCAAGGAGGGTTGGCGCTCGGTGATGATCAACTATAACCCTGAAACGGTTTCGACCGATTACGATATGTGCGACCGTCTTTACTTCGACGAACTGACTTTCGAACGCGTAATGGACATCCTCGAACTCGAAAATCCGCACGGCGTGATCGTCTCTACCGGAGGACAGATACCGAACAACCTGGCGATGCGCCTGGATGAACAGCATGTAAATATCCTCGGAACATCAGCGAAGAGTATCGACAATGCCGAAGACCGCGAGAAGTTCTCCGCCATGCTCGACCGCATCGGAGTAGACCAGCCGCGTTGGAAAGAGCTTTCTTCTATGGATGATATCAATACATTCGTAGAGGAGGTAGGTTTCCCGGTATTGGTTCGCCCGAGTTACGTGCTGAGTGGTGCGGCGATGAATGTTTGCTCCAACCAGGAAGAGCTGGAACGCTTCCTTCAACTGGCGGCCAACGTCAGCAAGAAGCATCCGGTCGTAGTGAGCCAGTTCATCGAACATGCGAAAGAAGTAGAGATGGATGCGGTGGCCGATCATGGCGAGATCGTGATGTATGCCATCAGCGAGCATATCGAGTTTGCCGGCGTGCATTCCGGTGATGCGACGATCCAGTTCCCGGCACAGAAACTGTATGTGGAAACGGTGCGCCGCATCAAACGCATCAGCAAGCAGATCGCGAAGGAGCTGAATATCTCCGGCCCGTTCAATATCCAGTATCTGGCGAAGGGTAACGAGATCAAGGTAATCGAATGTAACCTCCGTGCTTCTCGTAGTTTCCCCTTCGTGAGCAAGGTGTTAAAGATAAACTTTATCGAACTGGCTACCCGTATCATGCTGGGCTTGCCTGTCGAAAAGCCGCATAAGAATGCGTTCGACCTCGATTATGTAGGTATCAAAGCTTCGCAGTTCTCCTTCAACCGCTTGCAGAAAGCCGACCCGGTGCTGGGCGTGGATATGGCATCGACCGGTGAAGTAGGTTGCCTTGGCGATGATCTTTCAGAAGCAGTGCTGACCAGTATGTTGTCGGTCGGACAGCGTATCCCGGCAAAGAATATCCTGCTCTCGACCGGAACACCGAAACAGAAAGTGGCCATGCTGGATGCAGCGAAGATGCTTGCCCGCAAAGGATACAGCCTGTTCGCTACCGGCGGAACACACCGCTTCCTGGAAGAAAACAATATCCCGAGTACCTTGGTCTACTGGCCGAGTGAAGAAGGCAAACAGCCGCAGGCACTCACCATGCTCCACGAAAAGAAGATCGACATGGTGGTCAATATCCCGCGCGACCTTTCCGCCGGAGAGCTGGACAACGGTTATAAGATCCGCCGTGCCGCAACTGACCTGAATGTCCCTCTGATCACGAATGCTCGCTTGGCAAGTGCCTTTATCGAAGCATTCTGTACCTTGTCTATAGACGATATAGAGATCAAGAGCTGGCAGGAATATAAGTAAAGAACATAGATTTTACCGATGTAAAGTGTGTCCGGCTCATTTAGTCCGGGCACACTTTTTTGTTTAGTGGAATAGGGGTTTTTATTAGATGTGTTGTCTTATCAGTAAAAACTAAAAATGAATAGATCATGAAACATCCATGAAATAAATTTCGTCCAAGAGAATGTAAATAGGGGGGTATTGTTTACTTTAGTGTCATTCACTCGAAAAAACGAATGCAATGAAAACAGTACCTTTTGAACAAGTCATCCTCCGGGGTTGTGGAATAGATGTCCACAAGGACATGGTAGTTGCTACGATAAGTGGCGAAGGTCTCAAAACTGAAACCCGCAGTTACAAGACCTTCAGTAGTTCTTTGACAGAATTAAAAGAATGGTTATTATCCAGTGGCATTACGCATGTAGCCATGGAAAGTACCGGTGTTTACTGGAAGCCGGTTTATAAGATTCTTGAATGTCCAGATATGAAAGTCTGGATCGTGAACGCACGGCACATCAAGTATGTTCCCGGGCACAAAACGGATAAAAAGGATAGTGCCTGGATTTGCAAACTGCTTTTAGCAGGTTTGTTGAAACCGAGTTATATCCCGGAGCGTGAACAACGTGAGCTTCGTGATTTAACCCGTTACCGTAACAAGTTGATCCAGCATGTATCTTCTGAGAAAAACCGTATTGTTCGTATCCTGGAAGATTGTAACATCAAACTTTCCAGCGTGGTGTGCAGCCTGGACGGAGTCGTGGCGAACAAGCTGATAGATATGTTGATCGATAAGGGTCATGTAACAATGGATGACATAACTTGCATCTATCATAAAAAACTTGAAGCCAGTCCGGAACTTCTTTATCAGGCTTGTGAAGGCTTTATAGAACCGCATCACATCTATATGTTGCAGACCATCCGTAAAGATATGGAACAGACGAAAGCCATCATAGCTGACCTTACCTGCCGTATAAAAGAGGTTTTATCTCCTTATGAGAATGTGATGGAACTCTTGCAGAAGATCCCCGGACTTAGCCGGAAAACGGTTGAAGACCTGATAGCAGAGATAGGTGTGGATATGGAAGCCTTTCCAACCGAAAAGCACCTGGCTTCGTGGGCCGGTGTCTGTCCAGGCAATAACGAGAGCGCAGGTAAAAAAAAAGTGGTAGAACCACCCATGGCAACAAACAGTTGAAAGCCGTAATCACGGAGGCTGCGTGGGCAGCCACCCGTACCAAGAACACCTTTTACAGTGCACGTTATCACCGTTTAGCCGCCCGTCGAGGGAAAAAGAGGGCTTTAGTAGCAGTAGGACACTCGATCCTGAAATCGGTATGGCATGTACTGAAAGAGGCTTGTGAGTATAAGGAACTCGGTGCGGAATATCTCAACCAAAGGATGGAGCAGAAACGGAAAAATTACTTGAAGAAAGAGCTGGAAGCACTTGGCTATAAAGTTAAAATCAGCCGTGATGATGGTCCAATCCCAGAAGTAGGTTAAAAACATAGAGAAGGTCGATTTTTACTGGCTTGTTGTCGTAAGAAACAGCAAGAGGTCGCTCATGAAACTGATCTCAACTGCTAAGCGGTCAAGACTGCGAGTCCTTTAACGCGTGTATGAAATTTTTTTTCTTAGCTGTTGTAAAATTATAAAATGCCCAAAGATAATAGCCAACCGCATTTGTATCTATACAAGTGCTCTCTTTTGTTTTGTCTGAACTCTAAAAAAATCAATTTATTAATGGTTTAAACGGCTCTCTTGAGATAGGGAGCGCAATTTATTTACATATGAAAAGAAATGTGTGTTTACTATATTTCTGGAAGTAGATTCGGTTGTTGTCTAAAACCTAAATACCCCTTAGTTGTAATGGCTGAGGGGTATTTTTGTTTTCATTAAATAAAGTTACACAATCAGAGCGGAGAAGTTAAAAAGTAAATTTTACTTTTGTACACAGTTGTGAAACATATTCTAAATCGGAATAGTTATACTCATGTAATAATTCAACCAATATGAAGATAGGACTATTTATCCCGTGTTATATCAACGCGGTGTATCCCGAGGTTGGCGTAGCCTCTTACAAACTCTTAAAGCATTTGGGACTGGATGTCGACTATCCTTTAGACCAGACCTGCTGCGGCCAGCCGATGGCAAATGCGGGTTTCGAAAACGAATCGTTGAAACTGGCCCTGCGTATGGAAGAACTGTTCCGGCAATACGATTATGTGGTCGGCCCCTCGGCCAGTTGCGTAGCTTTCGTGAAAGAAAACCATCCGGGCATACTGAAGTCCGGAGGGCATGCTTGCCTGAACAGCGGCAAGATATACGATATCTGTGAGTTCCTTCACGATATCGTGAAACCGGAAAAGCTGCCGGCCGTTTTCCCCCATAAGGTGAGTATACATAACAGTTGCCACGGCGTGCGCGAACTGCATTTGTCTTCTCCGAGCGAAATGAATATCCCTTATTTCTCCAAGCTGCGCGACTTGTTGAAGCTGGTGGAGGGCATTGAGGTGCTGGAACCGAAGCGTATCGACGAATGCTGTGGTTTCGGTGGCATGTTCGCTGTCGAAGAACCGGAAGTCTCGGTTTGCATGGGACACGATAAAGTAAAGGATCATATGAGCACCGGAGCCGAGTTTATCACCGGAGCCGACAGTTCCTGCCTGATGCACATGCAAGGTGTGATCGAACGGGAACATCTGCCGATCCAAACGATTCATATCACTCAAATATTAGCCGCTGGATTATGAGCACGAAACATTCTATAGCTGCTGCCCGTTTCATTGCTAACAGGAAACAGGAAGCCTGGCACGACGAAACCCTTTGGATGGTCCGTGCCAAAAGAGACAAAATGAGTCATTCGCTGCCCGAATGGGAACGTTTACGCGAATTGGCCTGCGATATAAAACTCTACTCCAACAGCCATTTGGATACACTGCTGGAAGAGTTTGAGAAGAATGCCATAGCCAATGGGGCAATTGTCCATTGGGCGAAAGATGCGGCGGAGCATAATGAGATCGTCGAAAGGATTCTTCAGCAGCATAATGCCCATACATTGATCAAGAGTAAATCCATGTTGACGGAAGAGTGCGGTATGAATGAGTATCTGTTCGGGAAGGGGTATGATATCATCGAGAGTGATCTCGGCGAACGTATCCTTCAGTGGATGCACCTTCATCCGAGCCATATCGTGATGCCAGCCATCCATATCAAACGTCAGGAAGTGGGTGAGATGATGGAGCGTGTGCTGGGGACGGAAAAGGGTAATTCTGATCCTACCTATCTGACGCATGCAGTCCGTAAAAATATGCGCGAAAAGTTCCTGACGGCTGATGTAGCCATGACGGGAGCTAATTTTGCTGTCGCTTCGACCGGTGAGATTGTGGTTTGTACCAATGAAGGAAATGCGGATATGGGGACTTCGTTCCCTAAAGTCCATATTGCTACGTTCGGAATGGAGAAGATCGTTCCCGACCAGGAGGCGCTGGGCGTCTTTACCCGTCTGCTGGCCCGTTCCGGTACAGGGCAACCGATTACCTCTTATACTTCCCATTACCGTAAACCGCAGGATGGCGGTGAGTTCCATCTTATAATTGTAGATAATGGACGCAGCGATATCCTGGCAAAGCCCGACCATATCCGTACATTAAATTGTATCCGTTGCGGGGAATGTATGAATACCTGTCCGGTATATCGCCGGAGTGGCGGGTATTCCTATACCTATTTTATACCCGGCCCGATCGGTATCAACCTGGGCATGCTGAAGAATCCGGAAGAGTACTCCGATAATGTGTCTGCCTGTTCTTTATGCCTGTCCTGTTCGAATGTCTGTCCGGTGAAGATCGACCTGGGTGAACAGATTTATCGTTGGCGTCAGGATCTGGATAAAATCGGTAAGGCCAGTTCGGAAAAGAAAATAATGTCGGGTGGCATGAAGTTCCTGATGGAACGGCCGGGTTTATTTAATACGGCGCTGAAATTTGCTCCGCTGGTAAATAAAATGCCTCGTTTTATGATATACAATGGTTTGAATGCCTGGGGAAAAGGACGTGAGATGCCGGCATTTGCCAAAGAGTCGTTCAATGATATGTGGAAGAAAAATAAAGTAAAATAAGATGAGTACAAAAGATGATATATTATCCCGTATCCGCAGCCATACCGGGACGCGTTACGAAAAACCGGAAATCACGTTGGATGCAATCACTTATGCAGACAAACTCAAACAGTTCTCCGACTCGCTGGAAGCAGCCGGCGGTCAGGCTGTCGTATGGCAGCCGGGTGACGACATCAATGAATTGATCCGCCGGCATTTCCCGGAGGCAAAACGTATCGGTTCGAATCTGCCCGGAATAACCGTTGCCACCTTCAATCCGGATTCTCTTTCCGATCCCAGGAAATTGAACGATACCGACCTGGCCATTGTGGAAGGCTGTTTCGGGGTGGCGGAGAACGGAGCTGTCTGGATTACGCAGCAGGTGAAGTTCAAAGCACTCTACTTTATTCCGACAGCCCTGGTAATCATTATCAATAAAGATGCTTTAGTCAATAACATGCATGAAGCCTACCGGCAGCTGGAAGGAACCGATTATAAATATGGCTTCTTTGTCTCCGGCCCGTCCAAAACAGCCGACATCGAACAGGCCCTGGTGCTGGGAGCCCATGGACCGATGAAGGTACTGGTGGTTTTGAAAGAGGGGTAAGTTCGGAATTTATCAAATGTGAACTATCTTGTCCCTGTGTCAAACACGGGTACGAGATAGTCCTTCTTACATTCTTTACTTCGCTTGCTTTACAGCTGCAATTGCAGCTTTGTAATCCGGTTCCTGGCTGATATCTTTCACATACTGTACATACGTTATTTTGCCATCTTTGTCAATTACTACTACGCCGCGGGCAAGCAACTTATTCTCTTTTATCAGGAAGCCATAATTCATTCCAAACTCGCTTTCCCTGTAATCCGACAAGGTATAAATCCGGTCGATCCCTTCTGCCGCACAAAAACGTTCCAATGCAAAAGGAAGGTCTTTGGATAGCGTCAGGACAACCACATCTTTCCCTAAACCGGAGGCCTCTTCATTAAATCTTCTTGTCTGGGCGGCACAGACTTTGGTGTCGACGGAAGGAAAAACGGATAGAACAACGACTTTCCCTTTGAAATCGGACAACTTCACTTCTTTCATATTACTGTCTATCCCAGTGAAATCAGGAGCCATCTCTCCGATATAGGCTTTTGTACCCAGCAAGGTGACTGGCTTTCCCTTCATTGTAATTCCTTGATTATCGCCGGATGATTGACCGACTGCCATGCCGGTGGAAATCAATATACACAATATCATGTAAAATAATCTGTTCATAATCTTCTTTTTGTTATGTTTTTATAGAGAATCTATCTAAGCAAACTTACATAAAAATTGAGATTTATAAGCGCGTCTAATAAAAATAAAGACCACTCCCTGCTGTTATTCCACCGACTTTCGTTATTTTAAAGTTGTAATACAAAAAAACTATATCTTATGGACAGAGTTTGTGGTCTTGATGTGCATAAAGATAGTGTCTTTATGTGTATTCTCACAGCAAACGGTGAGAAAATTGAAGATGTGTTTGGAACTTTAACACCGGAACTGGATCGCCTTCGTGACACTTTAGTCTCTCATGGTGTTGGTAAAGTTGCAATGGAAAGCACCAGTATTTATTGGGTTCCTATTTGGCGCATTTTGGAATGCGATTTTGATGTTAAATTGGTTAACCCTTATTTCATCCGTCAACTCCCTGGTCGTAAAACTGATATTAAAGATGCCCAATGGATTGCGACTGTTCTTCAGAAAGAGCTAATTAAGGGAAGTTATATTCCTGATTCAAAAATACAGGAATTACGTCAGTACAGTCGTCGTATCTTCCATTTGACTCGTCGCAAACAGCAAGCTGAATCTGCTATCGATCTAACGTTGCAACGTTGCAATATTCGTTTGAGTAATTATGTTTCTGATATTGGTTGTAAATCCATGCGTAAGGTGGTCAATGCATTAATCTGTGGTGAAACTGATTCTGAAGTATTAGCTCTGTTGGTTCACAAGCGTATTCGTAATAAACATTGTCATGAGGTTATTAAGTCGTCTTTGACTGGTATTGTATCTTCATCAGACAGAGACATGCTTAAAATGAGTTTGGAAGAAGTGGAACTTTATGATCGTCAGCTTCTTGAGTGTAAAGAGAAAATGCGAATAATTTGCGAGGGACATTATGCCGAGGAACTGGAAATCCTTCAAACAGCTCCTGGGATAAAAGAGGAAAGCGCTATGAGAATCATAGCAGAAATCGGTGTTGACATGAAAGCCTTTCTAACAGCATCAGCTTTAGTTGGCTGGGCTGGATTAAGACCGCGAAATGATCAAAGTGCAGGAAAGATCAAAGGAAGAAAGACTTTACATGGAAACAAGTATTTACGTGTTATGCTTACACAATGTGCATGGGGAGCCTGCAGGACTCAAACATCTAAATTTTATAGCAGATATCATACCTTGAAAAAGAGAATGAATCACAACAAGGCTTTAATGGCAAATGCTCGAAAGCTACTCGTTGTTATTTGGAATTTATTAGCTAAAAAGCAACCTTATATGCCATTTGTGAATTAATGGTTGCTTCTTAATGAGCGTTCCAAGACCCTTATATTTGTGGTGGAGTAAACCCCGTTTTTGCAAACTGGTATACAGGCACGCTCTGGCAAGGAATTGCGTCTGAGACAAACAAGCTCGAAGAGGAAATTATTTATCACTCTCTGCATAGACAAAATGTAGGGACAGCTACAAAGTGATCTTATTTTAACGGGAGTTCGAAATAAGGTTAGTGTAACTTTTATTACACAGAAAATAATAAGAAAAAAGGGACCCTTATACAGACTCCCTCCCAAAGATCATACATTTCATAGTCAAGACTGTGGCAATGTTATCTCTTTGTGTTTTTCATAGTTAAAATCTTTTCGTCAAAGGACAGGTTTATTTTTCTTTAATACAAACTTTTTGTTATATTTTTACACATACATGTTATTAAACATGGCTTGACTGTTATTCTGAGGAAGGTTATGGTACTTATTTCGAACTCACGTTTGTTTATTTATAGAGGAAATATAAAGAAATCAGAGGGGATGGGATGATATTTTCCTATTCATTTTATCTATCGGCTGATAGATATAGATGATCGGATATATATTTAACGGATACCTTCGGATAAAAGGATAGAAAATATTGGCTTTTAAGTGAATAGTATTATTTTTGTGGAAGACTTAATCCGTATTCACGAACATAATACTCAATATTCTTTTACCATGAGCAACGTAGAAATGATGAACAGAAGAAAATTTATCCGGACAGGTGTTGCCGGAGTAGCCGGATTATCTCTGGCACAGGTGGGATGGGCTGATATACAGCGGGTGCTTCCTTCGGATGTGTCGGTCGATAAAGTAAAGCTGGGAAATACCGGGCTGGAAGTCTCACGGATCGCTTTGGGGACCGGAACGAAAGGCTGGAACTATGAATCCAACCAAACCCGTATCGGGTTGGATAATTTTGTGAAACTGGCTCATCATGGCTATGAACGCGGACTCCGCTTTTTCGATATGGCCGATATGTACGGTTCACAACCTTTTGTCGGTAAAGCCTTGAAGGAGTTACCCCGTGAAAAGGTCACCCTGATGACAAAAATGTGGACGTATGACGAGGGTTCGGAGAAAAGGGAACCGGTCCGGAAAACACTCGACCGCTTCCGGCAGGAAGCCGGTACCGAGTATTTCGATATCCTGCTGATGCATTGTATGACTGACGGCAATTGGCCGGAAACGCGTAAATTTTATATGGAAGGACTTGCCAAAGCAAAGGAGGAAGGCATCGTAAAAGCCGTCGGTATTTCTTGCCATAACTGGGATGCAATGGCTGAAGCCGCTCAAAATCCGTGGTGCGACATTATCCTGGCCCGCCTGAACCCATTCCAAAGCCATATGGACGGTACTCCGGAAGATGTAAACGCCCTCCTGGGCAAAGCCCGGGAAAACGGGAAAGGTATTATGGGTATGAAGATTTTCGGTGAAGGAAAACATGTTACTGATGAAGAACGCGAACATTCGATACATTTTGCCGTCACAGAAAGCAATCT
Source organism: Parabacteroides sp. ASF519 (assembly GCF_000364265.2). NCBI lineage: Bacteria > Pseudomonadati > Bacteroidota > Bacteroidia > Bacteroidales > Tannerellaceae > Parabacteroides > Parabacteroides sp. ASF519. The sequence continues at coordinate 3,088,210 of NZ_AQFV02000006.1, forward strand.
GCATTGCATGACACTTGGCCTGGAATCGATCGCCCAAATGGACGATGCAATCGAAAGGGTGATGAGAAATGTAAAAAATAGCTGATAATTATTCTTTCTAGACGGATAACTACCCGTGACCGGATGGGTAGTTATCCGTTGCTTAGCCGATGCCTGTTCATTTTTTAGTCAAATATTTGTGTGTTTATTCCGGGAAATATCTATCTTTGCCCCATCATATAATAAATACCTCCGATGAAAATATCTAAGTAAGCCGGTTTCAGAACATATAATTTAAAAGGTTCAATCTCTGTTGAACCGATTTCTGTATAACCATCCCGGCTATTTCATGCGCTTATTCCTGGCGCTTTTTTATTTCCAAATTTTAGTTTCTAACATTTTTAAAGCAGATAGACTATGTGCATATCAGTACAACAGCTTTGCTATATCCATGCGGATAAAGAACCACTATTCAGAGATATCAGTTTGACGGTAAATAAAGGAGAACAAGTTTCATTGGTCGGAAATAACGGGTCCGGCAAATCTACCTTATTGCGGATTATGGAAGGTAGCCTGAAGCCCTCCTCGGGTGAAGTCGTTTGTTCCTCCAAACCCTATTATGTGCCCCAGCATTTCGGGCAATACGATGAATTGACCGTAGTGCAGGCCTTGCAGGTTGAGGCTAAAATCAAGGCATTGCATGCTATCATTGCCGGAGATGCCTCGGTAGAGAACTTTACGATTCTGGATGATGACTGGAATATCGAAGAACGAAGCCTGGCCGCTCTTTCTTTTTGGGGATTGGAGCATATCCGGCTGGACCAGACGATGAATACGCTGAGTGGTGGCGAAAAGACAAAAGTATATTTGTCGGGCATACAGATACATTCTCCCGAAATTATCCTGATGGACGAACCGACCAATCATCTGGATACCGGAAGCAGGGACAAACTCTATGACTTTATCAGGTCGAGCCGTGCCACTATCCTTATTGTGAGCCATGACAGAACATTGCTTAATTTGTTGCCTTACACTTGTGAACTCGACAGAAGTAAGATCACATTGTACGGTGGCAATTACGATTTTTATAAGGAGCAGAAAGAGATCGCACTGGCAGCCTTGCAGAATCAGTTGAGTGAAAAAGAAAAAGAGTTGCGCCAGGCAAAGAAAATAGCCAGGGAGGCGCTTGAAAGAAAAAATAAATCGAGTGTAAGAGGAGAGAAAGCAGCCATAAAGAAAGGTATTCCCCGTATAATGATGGGGGCTATGAAACAGCACGCAGAACAGAGTGCGGTTAAGTTGAAGGATGTGCATGATGAGAAAATGAGTTCGCTCAGTTCCTCCATTACGGATATCCAGACCGCTTTGCCGGATATGCGGCAGATGAAAACGGATTTTAATTCACCGAATCTTCATACCGGTAAAATACTGGTGACTGTTAAGGATATGAACTTTGGCTATGGCGTGAACCGTTTATGGTCCGAACCACTAAACTTGCAGATCAGAAGTGGCGACCGTATCCGGTTCGGCGGTAACAATGGTTCAGGAAAGACAACCTTGTTGAAGCTGATCCTGGGAGAACTGCAACCTGTAGAAGGCTCTGTTGATCGTGCCGATTTCAAGTATGTTTATATCGATCAGGAATATTCGATTGTGTTGCCTAACCTGACTGTGTTTGAGCAATTAGAGAAGTATAATCTGTTTGCCAAACCTGAACATGAGTTAAAAATGATTTTGAGCCGTTTCCTTTTCCCGGTCGGGACCTGGGATAAAAGTTGTTCAAAATTAAGCGGTGGAGAGAAAATGCGGTTGGCTATCTGCTGTCTGATGGTCAGTAATAGTACGCCGGATATCTTTGTTTTGGATGAACCGACGAACAATTTGGATATTCAGAGTGTTAATATAATAACAACAGCAATCAAGGACTATAAAGGTACTGTGTTGTTGGTCTCACACGATCTTTATTTTGTGAAAGAAATTAAAATAAACAGGTCAGTTGAACTTTTTTCATCAACTCCTGTTATTAAGATATAGTGTTTTTCATGGTATTAGAATTAAGTTAGATTAGATTATCCGTCTTGTCCGCGAGGATAGGGCGGTTTTTTTTTAGGCAGTCTTTATCAGCTTTTCGAGTGACTTCAGAAATTCACGGGTTGGTTCGATATATCGTTCTACATCGTCGGCAGTCAGATCATAAAGATCGTCATAATCGCCGGATTGTCTCATTTCAAACAGTCATAACACAATCCCTTCTTTTTCTACATTTTTATAAAACGGAGTGAAGCTGCGTTTCAGCCAGTCGTTAATCGTATAAAGTTTGGGACTTATCATTTCGTTAATTTTCCAACCTAGTTCGTACAAAGGATAAGAGATACGGTCGAAATCGTCTGGGTCCAATTTGTTTTTGTCGACTAATATAAGGATGTCCCAATCGGAGTCTGAACGGGCATCATTCCTGGCTCGTGAACCGAAAAGAATTACTTTGGCACCGGGAGCCACTTGAAGAAGTGTCTCTTTAATTTTAGCTAATACAAGTTCTTTCGTATTTTTCATCCGGATGTGTATTTAACAGTTCTGTGCAAATATAAGTAATTCGGTTGAATATAGTTGATTCGTCGGTTATATATTTATCCTCCCTTGTATTTCGATGCAGCCAGTATTTCCTGTGCATTATCGTTTTTCATCAATGCTTCGGGAGTTGTATTTGTTTCTTTTATGTACTGTTCAATGATTTGCAGTCCGACCCAGCTGCCGATATTTCCGGGAGCATCGCTTGTCAGGAATTGGGCAGGCATGTCTTCGAAATATTTCATGGTGTTCATCTGGTCCGGTGTATATAAATGTTTCCGTTCGACAATGGCTTTCCATATATTGGCTTCGTTATTTTTGCACCATTCCCAGGCCTCGTCTGTATAACCGAACAAAGCGGCCGGAGTCATCTCCGGTAATGCTGATAAAACCAGGTATTTTATTTTGCCTTCATAGATCATCCGGTCGAGCAATACATTTTCATTGCCGTTAAATGGGTATTCGGACATCAGCCAGCCGGCGATGTAATCGGGAACCACATGTGAAGGTTGCATCTTACGGCGTTGATAGTCATAGAAAAAGTCCTGATACAACGGATAATCTTCTCCCATATATTTGTCGATGGAGAGTGATAACAGACTGTCGCCGACCAATACGTTCTGGTTGAATCCGGAAACGTGCATGTACAAAGCCGGAATTTGCATAGTCGGGAATTTATCCTGTATCCAGGCGAATGCGTTGCCGAGCGATTGCTCTGTCTCTGTGACCGAATCATATTTTTTGATTGCATCCGCATAAAGATTTTTCAGGGTTGGTTCGGAATAAAAGTTTTCCAGTTTATTGAAAAAGCCGGGCATTTCCGGCGATTGCATATTCAGGATACCTTTACCCAGAATCTCTGTCATCAGCGGATATTGATTCAATAGCTGTTGGTTGAGCGTCGTATCGTCGGAGTTTATTAGCTGGAACAATGCTTTGTCGAACCGGTTGATCGGCATCGGAGTGGCTGTCGTGATATTGTTTGCATTTGTATTTTGTCCGTTACAGCTGCAAAAGCCGATGGTCATAAGGAATGTCAGAAGTATTTTGAAGTTCATCGTTTTTGTCTTTATGTTATGTATTGACTGATTTCTCTGTCTTTTTAATACGTTAAAAAATATTACCCGGTATACTATTTTCAAATATCCGGTATAGTAATCCGAATTAGATGGTATAGTAGTGACAAAATGATAAACGGATAATTAACGGTTATATTGTATGGAAAACTTCTTATTACTACCTTTGCATCCCTTTTTGAATATCCATTATGCAATTTACGAATAAACAAATTTGGCAGATTACCTATCCTGTACTCATCAGTTTGCTGATGGAGCATATGATCGGGTTGACCGATACGGCTTATCTGGGCCGGGTAGGAGAGGTTGAGCTGGGAGCTTCGGCACTGGCGGGAGTTTATTATCTGGTTATTTATATGCTGGGATTCGGTTTTAGTGTCGGAGCACAGGTCCTGATTGCCCGGCGCAACGGAGCACAGGATTATACCCGGATCGGACCGGTTTTCATGCAGGGAGCACTTTTCCTGTTATTACTTGCTGCCACCTTATTTACGGTTTCCCATTTCTATTCACCGGTGATTCTTCGGAAGCTGATCGGCTCGGATGAGGTTTACCAGGCGACCATGAGTTATATCGATTGGCGTGTCTACGGGTTCTTCTTCTCGTTCATAGCGGTGATGTTCAGGGCGTTTTATGTCGGTATCACCAAGACTAAGATATTGACGGCCAACTCTGTCGTGATGGTGCTGACGAATGTGGTGCTGAATTATATCCTGATATTCGGTAAGTTCGGTTTCCCGGCTTTAGGGATTGCCGGAGCGGCGATCGCTTCTTCTATTTCTGAGGCGGTGTCGGTGTTGTTCTTTATCATTTATACCTGGAAGAAGATCGATTATAAGAAGTATGGAATGTTTAGTTTTACCGGAATTGATTTCCGGATGTTGAAACAAATATTGAATGTATCGATCTGGATAATGGTGCAACATGGTATCGCGTTTATCGGTTGGTTTATCTTTTTTGTAGTGATGGAGCATCAGGGGGAACGTCCGCTGGCTATCACGAATGTAGTACGGAGTATCTCGTCTTTCCTGTTTATGTTTGTCAATGCGTTTGCTTCCACGTCGAGTTCACTGGTGAGTAACCTGATCGGTTCCGGCAAGTCGGACCAGGTGATGGGATTGTGCGGACGGATGATAAGGCTTTGTTACTTTTTTGTGTTGCCGTTAGGGATATTGATCGCTTTATTTCCGGATTTGGTACTGCGTATTTATACGGATAATCCGGACTTGATACAAAGTTCTGTTCCGTCCCTTTGGGTCATGCTTTCTTCCTATATATTGGCGGTTCCTGCTTTTATTTATTTCTTCAGCGTTTCGGGAACAGGGAACACACAGGTTGCATTATGGATCGATATGGCAAGTATTTTAGTCTATGTATCCTATACGTTCCTGGTCGGTGTCTGGTTACATGCCGATGTAGCGGTTTGCTGGACAACGGAACATGTTTATAATGGGATGCTGTTTATTGCCTTCTTCTATTTGTGGAAAGGTAATTGGAGGAATAAGAAGCTATAGTTCATCCTCTGTAAAAACATATATGTTTTGAAATCAAAAGTCCCTAGTTTTGTAATCAAAAGTAGGGACTTTACATTTTAAAAGATAGGTACTTTTTGGGGAAGTTTGCCGATAGTTTGTAACTTGCTTTAACACACCCCCTTCCCCCTCTCGAGAGGGGAAAAGTTACTCTCCCGTTATAAAAGAAAGGTTCATCTCTTTACAATGTAATCTATTTACAGATATGGCAGGTTTCTCTTTTGCCATATTTTTTCACAATTTCATATTTGTTGTTTAAAGGTATCCTCAGTCCTTGTGGAACTATGTTAATTTAATCCGGATTGTTAATTGTTACAAATATCCGTATTAAATAAAAATCACAAGTTACAAAAATGATATTTAATATAATAAAACTGGCACTATCCCTAAATAAGTTTCGAAAGTCATCTTGAAAACAGATATGTAATCCACGGAATCTTTTTGTGTTAACTATGTGTTAAATTATTAATGTATTGATATACAATGCATGTCTTCTTTTTTGTGTTTCTGATATTAACATAGTTCCACAAGAACTAATAGTCAGTAACATAAATGAAATAGCTTATGAAGACATAAAATGAACCTATTCAATAGTATCAGTAATTAACATATTTAATTGTTAAACTTAATATCAATATAATGAATAAATCTATATGCAGTAATATAAAAGGAAAAGCTGTATCCCTAACTATTCTATGTGTTTTTAGTTATACAATATCTTTTGCGTCGGTTAATGTAGGAGTAGATAGGGGCAAATCAGCTTCAAGTGGGATTATTCCGAATCAGAGTCAGGCAACCTTCAATTTAAAAGGAAAAGTAATTGATGATATGGGAGAGCCTCTTCCCGGTGCAAATATAGTTCTCGTTGGTGGCACAAGAGGTGTTGCCACAGATATCGACGGATCATTTGTGATCAGTGTTTCGGTTGGTGAGAAACTGACTGTCTCTTATCTGGGTATGGAAGATCAGATTGTAACGGTCAAGGATAAGAAGGATCTTGTAATTACGATGAAACCCAAAACGGATGAACTGGAGGAAGTGACTGTCGTTGCTTTTGCCAAACAAAAGAAGGAAAGTGTTATCGGATCTATTACAACCTTGAATCCATCGGAATTAAAAGTTCCTTCCAGCAACCTGACTACGGCAATGGCCGGACGTCTGTCCGGAGTGATTGCCTATCAACGAAGTGGCGAACCGGGAAAAGACAATGCTGAATTTTTTATTCGTGGTGTGACTACTTTCGGTTATAAAAAAGATCCTCTTATTCTTATTGATAACAATGAGGTTACTACCACGGAATTATCCCGCATTCAGCCGGATGATATCGCTTCTTTTTCTATTATGAAGGATGCCACAGCAACAGCCCTTTATGGGTCTCGTGGTGCTAACGGTGTTATTTTGGTAACGACGAAAGAAGGAGCGGAAGGGGCCGCCCAGGTAAGTATCCGGTTGGAAGGTTCTATGTCGCAACCGACAAAAATGGTGGAGCTGGCCGATCCGATAACCTATATGCGTCTTCATAATGAAGCCGTTTTGACACGTAACCCGATGGGGGCACTACCTTATTCGCAACAGAAGATAGATAATACGATTGCCGGTGTGAATCCGTACGTTTATCCGGCTACGGACTGGTATAACGAACTATTCAAGAATAATACATTCAACTACCGTGCCAACTTTAACGTAAGTGGTGGTGGTAAAGTCGCTCGTTATTACATTGCCGGCAGTTATATTTCGGATAAGGGCGTATTGAATGTCGATAAAAAGAGCAGTTTCAATAATAATATCAACTTGAAACGATATATGCTTCGTGCCAATGTAAATATCAATGTTACCAAAACGACAGAAGCTGTCGTTCGTTTGAGCGGTGCATTTGATGACTATACCGGACCGATAGATGGTGGCGATCAGCTGTTCGCAAAAGTAATGCGGACTAACCCTGTTTTGTTCGCCCCTTCTTATCCGGCTGATGAAGCAAATCAGTATACCAAACATATATTATTCGGTAATGCAGACAAGGGACAGTATAATAACCCGTATGCAGATATGTTGAAAGGGTATAAAGATACGCAAACATCTCAGATGGCGGCTCAGTTCGAATTGAAGCAGAATTTGGATTTTATCACAGAAGGATTGTCTCTTCGTGCTATGTTCAATACAAATCGATATGGTTATTTTGATGTATCTCGTCAATATGTACCATTCTTCTATAGAATAGGTTCCTATAATAAGTTGGAGGATACCTATATTTTGGCCCCTCTTAACGAACAGGATGGACGTGAAACATTAGACTTTGTTCCCGGTAATAAAGTAGTTAGTTCTACAACTTATTTTGAAACGGCAGCTAACTGGAATCAAACTTATAATGAAAAGCATGCTGTCGGTGCTATGTTGGTTTTCACACTTCGTCAATCCCTGACTTCCGACGCCAATACATTACAACTTTCATTACCTTCACGTAATGTGAACTTTGCCGGTCGTGCTACTTATGCTTATGATTCGCGTTACTTCCTTGAAGCAAACTTCGGTTATAACGGTTCCGAACGTTTTGCCAGAAAGGAACGTTTTGGTTTCTTCCCTTCAATGGGACTTGGTTGGCTTGTTTCTAGTGAAGCGTTCTGGAATGACGATTTGAAGAAAACGATTAACAAATTGAAACTGAAAGTTACTCACGGGTTATCCGGTAACGATGCGATCGGTAGACCTGAAGATCGTTTTTTCTATATTTCGGAAGTAAATATGAATAGCGATGGAAAGCAATCGTCGTTCGGTACTTATGGAAATTTTGGAGGACGTACGTTGAATGGTGTTTCGATCTCTCGTTACCCGAACGAGGATATAACCTGGGAGACTGCCCGGAAAACAAATCTGGGTGTAGAGTTAGGACTATTTGATAAATTGGAATTGCAGGCGGATTATTTTATGGAATCCCGTTGGAATATTTTAATGTCACGTGCTTCTATTCCTACAACTATGGGGCTTCAGGCCGATGTAATGGCTAATGTGGGAAAAGCTAAAAGTAGTGGTATCGACCTGTCGTTGAACTATAACCATATGATTAATAATGATGCCTGGTTGACGGGGATGGCTAATTTCACTTATGCAACCAGTGAGTTTACTGCTTACGAAGAGCCGGATTACAGTGCAACGCCTTGGAAGTCGAAACTGGGGACTTCCCTGAATCAGAATTTCGGTTATGTGGCTGAACGTTTGTTTGCAGATGAAGAAGATATCCGTAATTCGCCGAGTCAGTTTGGTAATTATATGGCCGGTGATATCAAATATAAAGATATCAATAACGATGGTAAGATTACCGAATTGGATATGGTACCGATGGGTTATCCAACCAGTCCGGAAATTGTTTATGGTTTCGGTCTGTCCGGAGGATACAAACAATGGGATTTATCTTTCTTCTTCCAGGGATTGGCTCGGGAATCATTCTGGATCGACACATCAACGGATAACGGAACTCTACCTTTCCTCAACGGACAGAATGCTTTGTTAAAAGCATATGCAGATGATCACTGGTCTGAAGATAATCGTAACCTGTATGCTTTGTGGCCACGTTTATCTTATGAAGCTGTAGAGAATAATCAGAAACCGTCTACCTGGTTTATGCGCAATGGTTCATTCTTGCGTTTGAAATCATTGGAGTTCGGATATACAGTTCCGACCAATGTACTTAAAAAAGTCTTTGTAAAGAACTTTCGTATCTATTTCAGCGGCACGAACCTGCTTACATTTAGTCCTTTCAAATTGTGGGATCCTGAAATGGGTGGAAATGGTTTAGGATATCCGGTTCAGCGTGTATTCAATTTGGGAGCTCAGATTTCCTTCTAATGAGAGTTGTAACGAGTTTTGTCTTATTTGATTCTATTAATCAATAAATTAGTTTACATGAAAGCATTCTATAAAATATTAATGTTTACAGCATTAATACAGGTATTTACCTCGTGTGACGGTTATCTGGATTTAGTACCGGATAACGTAGCAACGGTTGAGTCAGCTTTTACGAATCGAGCTGCAGCCGAAAAGTTTTTATATACTTGTTATAGTTATCGCCCGCAGTGGGGGGATTTATTTAATGACCCGGCGATTAACGGTGGTGACGAGACATGGCAGTTCTATCCGATAGCATCACATGTATTTCCAACGTTTACATCTTCTTATCTACAACGTGGTTTTCAAAAACTAGATGATCCTTATCTGAATTTTTGGGATGGTCTGCAAGGTGGTAAAGGCTTATTCATTGGTATCCGTGATTGTAATATCTTCTTGGAGAACATAGCTAGTACGGTTGATTTGGAAGAATCTGAACGTATTCGTTGGGTTGCTGAAGTGAAATTCTTAAAGGCATATTATCATTATTATCTGTTGAAATGCTATGGTCCTATACCTATTATAGATGAAAACCTACCAGTTTCTGCTTCACCTGAACAGGTTGCGGTTTATCGTGATAAAGTGGATGATGTGGTGACTTATGTAAATGATCTGATTTTGGAAGCTTTGCCTGATCTGCCGGATTATAAAGACATGGTTATGAGTATTGAAGGCGGTCGTGTTGATAAACAGATAGCTTTGGCTGTTCGTGCAGAGATGTTGGTAATGGCTGCCAGCCCTTTGTTCAATGGTAATACAGAAATGGCAGGACTGATAGATAATCGCGGGACAGTCTTGTTTAATCAAACGTATGATCCTGAAAAATGGAAAATTGCTGCAGATGCTTGTAAAGAAGCGATAGAAGCTTGTCATGGCGCCGGAAAGAAACTGTATACGGAAATTGAACCGATCACAGTGACTCAGCATCCTGTGTTCCAATTGCAGACTATGTTGCGTCAGGTTGTTTGCGAACGTTGGAACTGTGAGTTGATATGGGGAGGTACAAATAGTCAATGCAGGGATCGTTCCTATCATTCGACCCCTCGTGTTGTACGTATCGATGCAGGAATAATCAATACAATCAGTGCTCAATGGGCTCCGACAATTAAAACAGTGGAACGTTTTTATACATCCAATGGTGTCCCTATGAATGAAGATAAACAGTGGAGCAAAGAGGGATGGTATGATAAACGCTATGAATTACGTTCGGAACCTTCCTCCGGAGATGAGAAATATTTTGTAAAGGAAGGACAACGTACTTGTTATATGCACTATAACCGTGAACCTCGTTTTTATGCCAGCATAGGTTTCGACCAGGGAATCTACTACGGAAACGGGAAAAACGACTTCGAGTCATGTAACTATACCAACTTTTTAAATTTGGGGTGGTCCGGTTATCAAGGGGGTAGTTCTTATTCCATAACCGGTTATGCTCCGAAGAAAATGGCTAGTTATAAAAACGGTGTTACTAACAGTACTATTGCAGAACCGGAATATTATCCTTTTCCTGTTATCCGTTTGGCTGATCTTTATTTGCTTTATGCGGAAGCATTGAATGAATATTCCGGTCCTTCGGCAGAAGTGTATGAATATATAGACCGGATTCGTGAACGTGCCGGATTGGAGGGGGTAATAGATTCATGGAGTAAATATTCTACCGATCCGTCTAAACCGACGACAAAAGAAGGTTTGCGTAATATTATCCATGATGAAAGAACGGTTGAGTTTGCTTTTGAATCCAAACGTTATTGGGATATTCGTCGTTGGAAGCAGATCGATACTTATAATATACAGCCTCAGGGGTGGAATATCATGGGTGAGACACCTGAAGACTTTTATAAGTTGCAGAATGTGGCTGAAGTTCCTGTAAAAGTTACGGTGAAAGATTATTTTATGCCTATCCGGGAGACGAATATTATTACTAATAAAAATCTTGTACAAAATTACGGTTGGTAATAAATTCATTATCTAATACATTATAATAATGATGAATATGAAAAATAAGATTATACTGTCTGTCATGACGCTAGGTTTGATCACTTGGTCATGCAGCGAATCTCCAATAGGACAGCAACCTATAGATTCCATTGCTCCGGGGGCTGTCTCGAATGTGAATGTAAAAAATATTCCCGGAGGGGCTATTCTTAGTTATACTTTACCGGATGATGAAGATTTGCTTTATGTTAAAGCCGTTTATAACTTAAAGGAAGGGTTGGCTGAAGCTAAAAGTTCTCTTTATACGGATACGATCAAGGTGGTGGGTTTTGGCGATATGGAACCGCGTGAGGTTTCGCTTATAGCAGTGGATCGGAGTCGTAATGAATCTGCTCCTGTGAAAGTAACGGTGAATCCTGAAGAACCTCCCGTGTTGACGATCGGTAAGACACTTGATTTGGTACAAGATTTTGGGGGGGTACAAGGACTGTGGACAAATAACAACCGGGATGAGGTGACAGTTCATATTGTACGTAAAGATGAATATGGAGATTATCAACCCTTGGAAACATTTTATACGACTGTTATAGAGGGGAGTGGAGCTGCCCGTGGTTTGGATACTATTCCAATGGATTTCGGAATCTACGTGAAGGATCGTTGGGGAAATATCAGTCCGACTCTTTATAAAGAGTTGACACCTATGTTTGAAACCTCATTCGATAAGACTAAATGGTCCGATGCTAAATTACCGAACGATATTGGTGAAGGAGCTGGTTGGGGGATGTCTCGTATATGGGATGGCATTTATGGTCCAGGTGATAATGGGTTTAGTTCGCCGGGTGGAACCGGGGTTTGGCCTCAATCGATTACTATTGATTTAGGAGCGGTAGGTAAGATCAGTCGTTTATTACTCTATCAACGTGGAGATGCTTATATTTTTTCTGAAGGAAACCTGAAACAGTTTGAAGTTTATGGTGCTACAGATCTGGATCCTACAGGTAATTGGGATAGTTGGACATTGTTGGGTACTTTCGAATCTGTAAAACCTTCAGGGCTTCCTTTAGGTCAGCATTCTTCGGAAGATGATGACGTTGCTCTTGTGTCCGGCGAGAATTTTATTATGCCGTTGGATGTTCCACCTGTTCGATGGATTCGTATAAAAGTGCTTAGAACTTGGGCAGGCGGTGATAATTTCCAGATAGGAGAACTGTTTGTGTTTGGTGACAACAGATCTGAATTATATCAATAATTATAAAAAGAACAGTTTATGAAATTCAATAAAGTATGTTTTGCATTACTGATGCTATTGGCAATCGCCAGCCAGTCATGTACGGATATGAATGATCTTACTGACAAGTATCTTGACGAAGGAGAGATCGTTTATGCCGCAAAAGTGGATAGTGTAGGTGTTCGGGCAGGCGAGAACCGGATTCAATTAGACATTTATGTAAAAGCTCAACGTGTAGAGAATTTACGCGTTTATTGGAATAATTATGAAGACTCTGTCGATGTCGAGATCGGTGGAAAGACTGGTGTTTTTCCTGTTATACTCGATGATATGCCGGAAAGCGGATATCTGTTCCAATTAGTTAGCTTTGATAAATTCGGTAATCGTTCGTTAGAGTTTGAAGCTACCGGATCTTCTTATGGAGAGAACTATAAGAACGGACTTTCTAACAGAAGTTATACAACTGAATTTACCCGTTATGATATGGAAGGCGATTCGATGGTGATTTATTGGGGAGGAACAGTCAGAGGGGCTATCGGTATGGATTTGCAATATACCGATATTTCTGATAAAACGGTCCATATGGAAGTTCCGGCTGATGCTTCTACTACTACCTTATATAAATTAAAAGGAAATGTGAGTTATAATTTACGTTTCCTGCCGGAAGAGAATGCCATAGATACTTTCACGACTGTTTCTAAAAGTATACCGATTTATTATGAAAGCCCGATAGACAAATCCAGCTGGAAGATTGTCGCTTTTAGTTCGGCTTCGGCTTCTCCTGAATGGCCGGCAACGAATGCTATCGATGGAGATATTAATACTCCGTGGCATACGGAGCATAATCCAACGGCTCCTTTCCCTCATTATTTTATAGTGGATATGGGAGAAGTGATTGATATATCGAGTTTTGAAGTATATCGTCGTATGGACGACTCCGGTGGTGCCCAACCGACGCATCAGATATTCTATGCCGAATCGTTGGCTGATCCGACAGACAGTAATGATATGGGATGGAAGGACTATGGCGTTTACTCTTTAGATAATGTAGTCGATATCCCTCAGTTTTCAAGGGCGGCTAATGTTGTTAAAGCACGCTATTTCATGTATTATGTAGGATCAAACTCCCGCTCATCATATGCTTATATCGGTGAGATCGGTGCTTATTCTCCGGCTGGTGATGGCTTGATTCATTAGGCTTTATTTATTATTCGGCAGTCAACAGTAACTGATTCACGGTTAGTTACTGTTGACGCTGGATTTTTTAGAATAATTTTTGCTTACCGTTTTATCAGAACCGTCAGGCGTAACGAAAGATCGAAAAAGACCATTTTGGCATTTACATTCTGGGTAATATGCCGTTCTGCTTTTGCCAGCTCTTCCATGATATCGAATACATTCCGTTCGTTAACGAAAGGGGCGAATTTTACGGCAAAACCGGATTCGTCCATATTCATATAATTCAGGTCCGGTGACTGGAAACGGTACATAAAGTTTTCACGGATCAGATGCTGGCAGTATTGCAGGAAGTTCTTTTGGCGTTCGCGTCCGATGCCGGCAAGAACATCGGCCATCGCTTTCATCCCTTTGACGTTACGTGCCCAGGAGTTACGCATCATCGCCTTGAACTGCTCCAGATAGAAACTGTTTTCTTCACTCAGGCTGATCGCTTCTATGGCTTTCAGATAACTCCCGTTTGCCAGGTGAGCTACATGTTTTGCATCGTCCGGCGCCAGTCCGAATCGTGTTATCATAGCAGCTGTTATAGTCTCCGGGTGGATGGAACGGACATTGATTCGCTGTGCACGTGACAGGATCGTTCCTAAGATCTGGTCCGGTATTTCCGATACCATCAGGATGACGGTATTCAAAGGAGGTTCTTCTATCACTTTCAGAAGTTTATTCGCACAGGTCGGATGGAGCTTTTCGGGCAGCCAGACCAACAGGATACGATAAGACGCCTCGTATATTTTCAAATTCAGTTTACGGATGATTTCGTCACTTTCCTTCGAATAGATGATGGCCTGCGAATTGCCGGCATCGATGTAATCCAGCCATCCGTCGATATTGAAATAAGGACGTTCTTTCAGGAAACCGCGCCATTCGGTCAAATAATCGTCGCATACTTCTTTTTTCTTTTCCTTTTTGGCAACGATAGGGAATACAAAATGCAGGTCTGGGTGCGCCAGTTCGTTAAATTTCAGGCAGGACGGACATCTCCCGCAGGCATCAGTCTCGGTCCGGTGCGTACAGTTCAGATAACGGCCATAAGCCAGTGCCAGAGGAAATGCTCCCGCACCTCCCTGTTCCGTGAATAGCTGGGCATGAGGCACAACACCTGTTTGTGCTGAATGGATAAGTTGTTTTTTTATTTCTTCCTGACCGATTATATCTTTGAAGTACATGAATGTTCCTTTTGTATTATCAGAACAAAGGTACAAATAATCGGAAGAAATAAGAAATACTGGCTTCCGTATATATCCGGAGATGGCTTTTATTTGTCTTCTTTCTTTGGAATATAATCTCCCAGATTGATCTTTATGTTAGTACGCTGGCAGGCTCCTAAGATGCCGGTGCCGTTATTTACATTGGTATAAACACGAAGCGGTTCGGCCAATCCTATGTTAGACAGGCTGCCGGATAAAGTGCTGGCACTGATTTTTTCCAATGATAACAAATATTGATAATAAGATTCGGAGAGAGCATACAAGTTAATGCTTCTTTCTTTCAAATCCTGAACACTATAATGTGCCTGTATCAGCTCTTTTACCTGGATGGTATATTCTTTTCCATCAATAAGTTCGTCGGTAAATACACGACCGCCCCGTCCGTCTACGCCGTCATAGCCTAACGTCCCGTCGATAGTGGAATTTACACTGTTGAATATGGGGTCGATATATTGAATGTCTCCTTCCACCCATAACTGGTAGTAATTCGCTTTACCCGGTGTGTCCCTGAAGGTTATGTAATACTGAAAGGCATAATATTCATTATTATAAGTTATATTACCAGGGGTATTATTTTGTATGCTGTAAGGATCTCCGGTTTCTTTCCGGCAACTGACCTCTATCTTTTCGATCGGAACCCGTTGAGGAACGACGTCTTCTGCCCATGCAGATCCGTACTCGGGTGTGGTAGCCACTAGTTTGACTTTATCACCGGCCTGCGGAATGACCGTCGATATGAAAAAGGTATCCGGTGCTTGATGCTCTTCGACACTATCCAAAGCCTGCCATTTCATATCTTCTTTGTAAGTTCCGTTTATGTAAAGTTCAACCTTTGCATTTCTTAATTTTATACTTGAAATTTCTGTTTGCCCGTTCCAGCCATTGTATTCAGGTTCGAGATTGTCCAGATCTGAGAAAAAATAGGTGCGGGTAATGCTCGCCCGGATAACGGTTTCGGGGGATATAGGGCAGTTAATGACGATTTTAGGGGTAGTACGATATTTCTCCACGTCAATTTCGCGGTAACAGGAAGTCAGGATAGATATGAAACCTGACAGGACAGATAACAGAAGTATTTTTGTTTTCATCTTATTCAGAATTTATAGGTGTATGAAACCGATGGTATGATAGGCAGAATACTCATCGTTTCGAAATAACAATCATAATTATACCAGAAACGCTTTTTTAAGGTAATCGCATTCATATGGCAATATACATTATATATACTGACATTCCAGATACCCATGCATCCGTTCTTTTTAGGACGATAAATATTGATACCCAGATCAAGCCGGTGATAAGCCGGCAGGCGGAAATTATTGCGTTCGGTGAAATATTCAAGTCCTCCCGGTGTATTCATAAACGGAGGAATAGGAGCTACGTCGGATGGAAAATGTGCCTGTCCGAGGTCTTCGTAATTTTCGAAAGAAGCGGTAAGGCGGTTTCCTGTCATAAATGTCCAGCTGCCGGTTAATTCTACTTTGTCGCTTAGTTTCCAGTTTGCTACGACATTCAGTTTGTGACGGTTGTCGAATTTGGCAGGGTAACGTTTACCGTCATTTATTTCAGCAAACTGGCGGTCTGCCCACATCAGTCCGTATCCTAACCATCCTGTGACACGTCCGGTTTCTTTCCGGGCAATCAGCTCTACCCCGTACGACCATCCTTTGCCCTGGGCCAGTTTATCTTCCCAGCCGATGAATGACGGGAGGAAATTATATCCGTCTTTATAGTCGAGGATATGATTCATCCATTTATAATAACCTTCTACTGAGAAAGAATAGTCGTTGTGCAGATTGTAATAGGCGCCGGCCGATACTTGGTCGCTGACCAACGGGCGGAGTTTCTTACTAACCGGCATCCAGGTATCTGTCGGCAGACTCATATAACTTTCGTTTATCTGGTGAATGTACTGGCTCATCCGGGCATAGGATGCTTTCAGGCTTAGATGGGGATTGATCAGGAAGCGGGAAGATATGCGGGGTTCCAGCGAAGTATACGTTTTTTGACGGACATTGTAAAGACTGAAACGTATCCCGGCATTCAGGCGGATAAAATGATTGACTGTCCAGTCATCTTCTGCATAAACAGCCAGTTCATTTGCTGATAAAGTCTCTTTCACATCTTTGACTTCCAGTTTCTCATAATCGCCGGTCACTTCATTTTGGGTATATTCCGGGCGGAAATGATGATAGATGTAATTGCTACCGAAACGGACATGATGGGCAGGAGCGGGCAAATAGTCGAAATTCATTCGGAAACCCAGGTCGTTGATACCATTTTCAGTCGATGTATTTCTTTTACTTTTTTTATACTCCTCATCGTCTTTTTTACCTGTCTGGTTTTCCTCTATTCTTCTTATGGAGGAATTATAACGTGTGTAATAAGCCGAAATATTACTGAACATTTTATGATTCATCACATAAGACCATCCGGCGGAGGCAACGGTATTTCCCCAGCGTAATTTCCCGATATCTTTCGATTCGTAGTAGAGATTATCATCACTCGTTTTATAATCGGTACTTCCTCCTTTTAGAAAATCTTGTCCGAAATAAAGGTTGACATATCCTTGGCTGCGGTCATTGAAGTGATGGTTTACCTTCATGTTGATGTCGGTGAACGCATATCTTCCCGTTCGTTTTTTTCCATCCTTTTTCTCTATTCTGTTCCAGATGGCAAGTGCCGGAGCTGTCAGCACATCGAACCAGGAGCGGCGCAGGGATGCATTGAATGATGTTTTATCTTTGACGAGCGGACCTTCAAAATTAATGTTTCCGGAAGTGAGGCCCAGCATGGCGCTGCCATGATATTCTTTCATATTTCCATCTTTGGTATGTACGTCGACTACGCTTGAAAGTCTTCCTCCGTAACGGGCGGGAAAAGCCGATTTGTAAAAATCGACATCTTTCAGAGCCTCGGCATTAAAAGCGGAAAAGAGTCCTCCCAGGTGGTTTACCTGGTAAAGGGGAATGCCGTCTATCATATAGAGGTTCTCATCGCCATTGCCACCCCGGACGTACATACCAGCCAAACCTTCCGTTCCTGCCGAAACACCCGGCTGTGTCTGCAAAGTCTTGATCACGTCCGATTCTCCGAGAAGGGTTGGGATTGATTTTACTGTTTTCTGTGAAATCTTCAATGTCCCCATCTGGGGAGTGTATACCGGATTTTGTGAAGCATTTGTTCCGGTAACGACTATTTCCTGAAGTTCTTTACCGCTTTTGAGCAGTATTTCCATGACCGTATCTTTTTTCAGATCATTCAAATGATATGCGAAGCGCTGGTAACCAATATAAGATGTTTCCAGCTGGATATCACCTTGTTGTACGGTCAGACTGAAAAAACCATGGTTATTGGTTGCTGTCCCTTCCTGGGTTTTGGGATTGTAGACGGAAGCACCGATAAGGTATTCGGTTGTATATTGATCGCGGATAAAGCCGCTGATCGTAACGAGATTGCTTTTTCTTCGTAAGATAATAAATTTTCCTTTTATAATATAGGTGACGGAGAGATCCCTGAAAAGCATATCAAGACAGGTACGCAACGGAACTTGATTTACCTGCAATGTTACTTTCGGAATATCTTTGATAACCGAAGATTCGTAAGAAAAGGACATCTCCGATTGCTTTTCGATTATCACAAGAACATCAGGTAGAGGGAGATTGCTGATATTCAATGTGATAGTAGGTGCTTTATCGGCCTCGGCAGCATTTGCCGGATACAGTATACCGAGTGACAACAGCAAGATAAACAATTGGATAAATAATTTCATTCTATTTCATCATAAATGATTAATGTGTCAAGATAAAGAATAATATATATTTTTTCTGTTAAACCAGATGAATAAAATACAGGAGGGGCAGATAATCTTTTAATTCTTTGCGTAAAATCTTTAAAGCCTGCTGTATCCGATAATCTATGGTTTTGCTCGAGACTCCTGCCTGTTCAGCTATATCCTTGTAGCTCATGTGCTGGAACCTGTGCATGACAAATGCCTGGCGGTAGCTGTCCGGTAATTTATTTATAGCTTTTTTGAGCAGTTCCCTTAGTTCTGTAATCTGGTAATAATCGGTATCCTGTAACATTTCCTGCATCTGCTCGAAGAAGACGGTGTCGGCTTTACTTTTTGCTTGTAGACTGGCTATTTTGTTAATTGCTCTATTATATATTATTTTAAACAGATATTGGCTGAGTGATTTTTCGATAACCAGCTCTTTGCGGGATTCCCATAACCAGAACAGAACATCCTGGACAATCTCCTCAGAATCTTCTAATGAAATAAACTTGTGGCAATATGCGCACAACATCGGGTAATATTTCCGAAACAAGAAGGTATATGCTTTTCTGTCTGACTGACGTAATGCTGACAAAAGAAAATTCTCATTCTGGTATTGTTCGTTATGTATACTCCCTTTCATATGTTTTCTTATCTAAGAGCAAATATCATAATTTTTTTTGAAAAAAGTCGATTTCTGTTTAGGAACTCATCCGATCCCACCTGTCATAATAATAAAAGGTGATTTTAATGAGCGAAAAGAATATAGATATTGTAGAGGAACTTCTTCCCCGTTATTGTGAAGGCAATGTGTCTGCGGAGGAAAGGGAGAAAGTTGAAAAATGGATCCGTCAATCTGAAGAGCATTATAAAATAGCCCGGCAGATACAACTGATCTATTTGGCATCGGATACTATCTCTGTCATGGATCGGGTAAATACGGACAATGCTTTATCCAAAGTAGACAACCGTATTTTCAGAAGCCAACTAAAGGCGTTGTTTATATGGGGGCAGCGGGTGGCTGCCATATTATTCATCCCGTTGCTGGTTGCTTATCTGTTGCAAGTACTTATTCCTGAAAAACAGGATATCCGTATGTTGGAAGTCCGGACAAATCCGGGTATGACGACCAGCCTGACATTACCGGATGGTACAAAGGTTAATTTGAATTCCGAGTCTTCACTGGTATATCCGGAGAGTTTCGAAGGGGAATTCCGTTCGGTCCGCTTGGAAGGTGAAGCTTTCTTTGAGGTCGTAAAGAATCCGGAAAAGCGGTTTGTTGTAACCACTCCTTACAATGCCAGCGTGGAAGTGTTGGGTACTTCTTTTAATATGGAAGCATTTAAATGGGATTCTATTGTCTCGACTACATTGATAAGCGGGAAAGTCACATTCATTTCCAAGTCCGGACAGGTGGATATAAAGCCGGGTGAAAAATTGGTTTATAATATCCAGACGAATCGGTCGGATATATATCAGACAAGCGGGGAAGCTGAGATATCCTGGAAGGATGGAATGATTATTTTCAAGAAGACTCCTTTTGAAGAAGCATTGCGTATGTTGACAAAGAGGTTTAATGTGGATTTTGTAGTGTCAAATAATAAATATGTAAAAGAAACTTTTACCGGATCGTTTACTGATCATCGACTAGAACAGATATTGAAAATATTTAACGCTTCTTCCGGAATAAAATGGCGTCATATTCCGACAGAAGACGGGGATAGTAAAAATAGAGTAGAAATTTATTAAAACAAAAGCGTATGGCAAATGGACCTCCTGAAACGAAAACATTCGGATAAATATTGGCGCATTTATCCGAATGAAATGAGTTAACTGAAAGAAACCTGTTTGGCGACAGGTTCGTATCAAATCATTTTTTCCTTAAAAAAGTACACAAAGTTATGCAAAAATTATCTATTACCCAATTTCTATGGGTGACAAAGTCACTTGGGTTAACCTTAAAAAAGATTCCATTAGTTATGAAACTGTTTTTTGTCTTTATGTTAAGTTCAATTAGCTTTTTACATGCCTCTGATAGTTATGCACAAACTGCTCGGATTAGTTTGGATATTAAAAATCAAACAGTACAGGAAGTGTTGGAGCAGATAGAGGCCGAGAGTGATTTTTCTTTCTTTTATAATGATCGTCATGTTGATTTGAATCGTAAAGTGTCGGTGTCTGTTAATGATACTGATATATTCAAAATACTGGAAGCGGTTTTTTCGGGGACCAATGTCGGCTATTCAGTTGTTGAAAATCGAATTGTATTGTCTATAAAATCTTCAAATCCTGTTATTGCACAAAAGGAGAAAAAAATTACGGGGACGGTAGTCGATGTTACTGGTATACCTGTTGTTGGAGCCAATGTAATGGTAAAAGGTACAACAAATGGGACTGTTACCGATATAGATGGAAAATTTTCATTGAGTGCAGAAAAAGGAGATATATTGGAAGTTTCTTATATAGGTTATCTCCCCTGTGAACGGAAAATAGGTAATGAAAGTACATTGGCTATTATATTGAAAGAAGACATGAAAGTGTTGGATGAGATAGTGGTTACCGGTTATGGAGGTACTGTATCCAGATCGAAATTAACCAACTCTATCACGACAGTAAAGGAAGAGACTTTCGATATCGGTTTATATGCTAATCCGGCTCAGGCTTTATCCGGGGCGGTTGCTGGATTAAGAGTAATTCAAAATTCAGGTGATCCTGGTGCTGCACCGGTTGTTGTCCTTAGAGGAGGAACAAACCTGGATGGAACAGGCAATCCTATGATTTATGTTGACGGACAGTTAAGAAGTAATATGACAGATATCAATCCGGCAGATATCGAATCGATGGAAGTTTTAAAAGATGCTGGGGCTACAGCTCTTTATGGTGCACGTGCCAACAATGGTATTATTTTAATTACTACAAAGTCGGGTAAGAGTGGACGGACAGAGATAACGGTGAATGCTAAAGTAAGTTTGAGTTATTTGAATAATCCGTATGAGTTTATGAATGGCGGAGATTATCTACATTGGATGAGAACGGCTGTTAAGAATGCCTCTCAGGTTTGGCAAAATAAGGCGGGTGTTTGGCAAGGATATACAAATATGTCTTCTCTTACTGCTAATGGTGCTTACGGAACTGGAAATCTTTATTGGGATCCGGCTAATCCGGGTAAGCCTTTGGATGGAAATTTAGATATCAGGGCGATGTGGAGTCCGATGATATTGAGTGATGATAATCGCTTTTTATTAGAGCAAGGCTGGAAAACGATGACCGATCCGATTTATGGTGATCAAATCATTTATAAGGAATTTGATCATACAGCTGCAGCTTTTCAAAATCCAGCAGTTACTCAAGATTATAATATTTCTCTTTCCGGAGGAAATGATAAAGGACATTATTATGCTAGTTTAGGTTATTATGATGCAGAAAGTTTGCCAGTAGATAATTATTATAAACGTATGACGATTGTAATTAATGCAGATTATAAGATTAAACCTTGGTTGACTTCCTATTCTAATTTCAGCTTTTCTCATAGAAATAATCAGAATTTACCAAGCTGGTCAAATGTTTCGGCCTATTTTGGATCAGCATTGAGTGCACCTCCCACCTTAAGAGGTGTCAATGCCGATGGAGAGTGGGTCGGTGGTACTGCCAATGTTCAACAGAATCGTGGTAGATATAAGAGTGATCTAAATATGGATAAACTTATTTTTGGACAAACGTTTAAATTTGATATAATGAAGGGTTTGTCTTTAAAAATTAATGGTTATTGGCAATATGAAAAGCGAATGGATGAAACTTTCACAAAAGATTATCAAACAACGGCGAATACTTGGGTTAGAACTCGTGCTTCCAAGGCTGAATACGATGAGTTAAGGCGTCAGACGTATAATGCAGTAGCCAATTACGATATATCTTTCCGACAACATTCACTTAGTGTACTTGCAGGTGCGGAATTTTTTGAACAACGGGTTAAAGGTTTTTCAGCCAGTGGTTCTGGCGCTCCGACTGATGATTTTGCTGATTTGGCTTTAACATTGACTAGTGCGAACAAGAGAAGTATTGACTCTTGGCATTCTTGCCAAAGGATTTTATCATTCATGGGAAGGTTGAATTATGATTATCAAGATAAATATTTGTTTTCTGCAACTTTAAGGCGTGACGGGTATTCTACTCTGATCAACAATCGCTGGGGTGTCTTTCCAGGGGTTTCTGTCGGTTGGATTTTCGGAAGAGAACAGTTTATGGCCGACTTGTCAGATATTGTTTCTTTTGCAAAACTCAGAGCTAGTTATGGTGTAAATGGAAATGTGTCGGGGTCGGTGAATATGAATTGCAAGGGGCATATAGTAACATCAAATATAACGGTGAAATAGCTTACAGATTATCCACTTTATCAAACCCGTCTCTTCGTTGGGAACGCTCTAATACGTTTGAAGCTGGATTGGATTTTAGTTTGTTTCAAAACAGAGTTAATGTCAATACAACCTGGTATAACCGGAAAACAGTCGACAAATTTGCTTCTATACCACTTCCGGCTAGTTCAGGAGTAAGTAGCATACGATCAAACAATGGTTCAATGCAGAATAGAGGAGTAGAACTTGAATTGAATTTCAGGATACTTCAACAGTCGGATTGGAAATGGGATCTTAGTGCAAATATGGGATTCAACAAAAACAAAATTCTCAAATTACCGGATAACGGACTGGAATTGAACCGTCAAAATGCGATACAAGTATATTCGGGAAATGGTGATGAGCTTATTTGGGTTGGTGGATATCAGGAAGGACAACGTCCAGGGGATATTTATGCTTATAAGATGGAAGGCATTTTCAAAAGTGAAGAAGAGGTTAGACGTATTGCCGGATCACGTGTTGATAAATCTGTTAATACGTATGGTTCTGGTAAACCACTGTATGGACCGGAAATATGGGATACATTGACTGATGCTGAAAAAGCGAATGCTCATCCGATCCAGGCAGGGGATGTAATCTGGAAAGATGTGAATAATGACGGAGTTATTGATGTATATGATAAGGTTTATATAGGAAATAATACGCCTAAAGTAACCGGAGGAATAAGTAATAACCTGTCATGGAAAGGTATTACACTTTCTGTACGAATGGACTATGCTTTGGGGCACTATCAACATGATACGCAATTACCTTGGTTTATGGGTTGCCAACAAGGTTCTTTTAACCTGTTAACTACGTCGAAGGATACTTGGACGCCTGAAAATCCTAATGCAAAATATCCGAAATATTATTGGGCTGACCAAAATGGGAAGAGAAACTATGCTCGTACCAGTAATAGTATGTTTGTTTATAATGCAAGTTATCTTTGTTTCCGTGAATTATCATTAAGCTATGCTTGCGATAGTGAATGGATCCAGAAAATCGGTGCTTCCAAATTGAGTTTTTCAATAACTGGACAGAATCTGGGATACCTGACGAAGACAAAATCATATACACCTGAACAAAATCAAGCAGCTGATGTAGGTGCCGGATACTCATTACCCAGAACAGTTATATTTGGAGCATCAGTCACATTTTAATGTATAACCTCAATAAATAATTAGATATGAAACGTATATTAGTTATTATAAGTTTGTGTTCGCTGTTTTTTTCAGCATGCGATAGCTTGGATTTGTCACCAGAAGATTATTTTGCTACTGGTAATTATTGGAGTAGTACTTCTTTGGTTAATAGTAACATGTTGGCTCTTCATTATGACTTGCGCAGCACACACGAAGTCAGATACTTTTTTGGTGAAGCTAGAGGGGGAACCTCTTTATTAAATACGACAATTATTAATACTTCAATAGAAAACACTTCACCGATAAAAGATAATACCTTCACAAAAGATGCTACGGGTGTATCAGATTGGTATAATTTATATCCCCATATTATGCGAGTGAATCATTTTATTTCGGAAGTAGAAAAAGGATGTACATTCCTTTCTGCTAGTGATCGAGGATATTATTTGGGGCAAGCATATGGACTTCGTGCTTACCATTATTTTATGCTTTATCGTGCTTATGGTGGGGTACCTGTGATAGATCAGGCAAAAGTAGTTGAAGGTGTTACTTCTGCTGAGGATTTGTATGTTGCAAGATCAACACCGAAAGAAACCCTGGATTTTATTAAATCCGATATTGCTAAATCGGAAGAATATTTCGGATCTGATTTCACTTTTAAAGGAACTTCTATTTGGTCAAAGTCCGCAACATTGATGCTCAAAGCTGAAACTTATCTTTGGTCGGCAAAGGTTCCGGATAGGGATCAACAACCAGAAACAAACGACTTGCAGATAGCAAAGGATGCTTTGCTTCAGCTTGTTGACAAATTTACTTTATTACCTAATTTTAGTGATGTGTTTGAATATTCCAATAAAGAAAATAAGGAAATTATTATGGCTATGCGTTTTTTGGATGGCGAAGCAGCGAACTCTGCAGCTAAATTTGCCTATCCTCCTACCTTTATAAACCGGGTGTATGGTTCGAATGGAGTTTTGATGGGAGATACATTACAAATGTTAAACAAAGGTCTTTATTTTCATGCTTTTAAATATGAACTTTTTGAAAGTTATGATGCGGAGGATTTACGCCGAAATGCTACATTCATAGATTTTTATTTGAAAGATAAAGATGGAAATGTCACCAATAAAGGTGTGGCGCTTCGTAAGGGTGTAGGAATTGTCAATTCGTCGGGGAATCGTGTTTTTGTATCGGATGTTGTGATTTATCGTTATGCCGAAGTATTATTAATGTTAGCTGAAATAGAAAATAAACTGGGTAATGATCCTTCTCCTTATATTAATCAGATTCGTCAACGTGCTTATAGTGTAAATTATGATCCAGCTGTACATGCTCATGTAAACGGAAGTTTTGAAGAAAATGAACTGGCTATATTATTCGAACGGGATAAAGAGTTTGTTTATGAAGGAAAAAGATGGCATGATATTCGTCGTATGCAGGATGCATCAGGTAGAGCATTAGTCTTTTCGCCAATAGTTCATTATGGTTCGGAACAGCCTATCCTGGATTATAATAAAGAGAGTTATAAAGTATTGTGGCCGATCAATGTCGGATTAATAACAGGCGATCCACTGGTAGAACAAACCCCTGGTTATTAACTGAATAAAAAATTATAAAGAACTTAATGGTGGTACATCATAACTGGTTGATGTACCATTAATTTGATCTGTTTACTGAAATAGTTTAATAATTTATTAAATGTGTATCAATGAAAATAAGAAAACATCTTTGTTCTTCTATAGTTATTATATTGTCTTTGACTTCATGCTTGGAAGCAAAAAATAATGGCTCTTTTCGTATTATCCATAATAATGACGGTTCTGAAATATTGGGTAATTATTGGTTTAATCAGCGACCTTTGTCGGTGGATGATTTGAATCAATATGTGGATATGGTTTCCAATTCACAAGTTACGACCTATATGATTTGTTCCGGAAGTGATTTCTTGTATTACAGGTCCAAATACGGACGGGTTTTTGGGGACGATCGGGATGGAACATTGAACTGTGGCGACAATGTGAAGGAATATGAAAATTTCAAGAAATATTATCGGAATCATTTGAATCTGGAGAAAGAGGGAACCGATCTGATTCGGGCAACATTGACACGTGCTAAGAAAAATGGCTTAGAAGCTTTTATTACATACAGGATGAATGACCTACATTTTGCAGATACTTTGGGAAATTGTCCTGTATGGTATAGTGATTTTTGGATGAACCATCCGCAATATTGGACTAACGATCCTTCACAAGGATGGAATAGTGCCGGTGCACTCGACTTTTCGCATAAGGAAGTGCGGGAACATAAACTGGCTATCATCGCCGAGCAACTGGAAAAATATGAGATGATAGACGGTTTTGATCTGGATTTTATGCGTTTTATTGTAAATTTCAAAACGGAGGAATATGCACAAAATGTGGAAGTTATGACACAATTCGTAAGGGATATACGAAGCAAAGTAGATCAAATTTCAGTAAAGCGTGGAAGAAAAATATTATTATCGGCACGTGTCCCGCCTACTGTTCGGGATTGTTTGGATAAAGCTTTGGACGTAAAAACATGGATACGGGAAGGACTGGTTGATTTTTTAAGTATAGGAGTGCATTGGCGCGGAAATCCAGCTATGCCGGTGGCTCGTTTTAAAGAGGATTTAAATGGTTTGAAAATTCCCGTTTATGCCAGTATTGATGATGGTGGTTATAAGGCCCGTGAATTATGGTCACATGGTATGCATAGGGGGATGGCGTCACATGCTTTGGCTCAGGGAGCCGATGGGTTATATTTGTTTAATTTCTATTTTGGTCAATATGCTAATGCCGGAAAAAAATATACCTTGGAGCCTGGTAGTTTGGTATGCAGGGCGATGATTCCTGAATTGTTGCAGGAACTCGGCTCGTTGAATACATTAAAAAACAGGAATAAAATATATGCTTTATCAGATGGCATAAGGGAATACCGTGTTGATCCGGGTTCTCCTTTGCCATTGAATGTAGTAGGAAATGCTGTAGCTCCATTTTTTATAGGGGATGATGTAAAAAAACATCCGCCATTGGAGGCTATTCTTTTCATCCGTAATAATGAGAATACGGATTTTAAGGTATTTGTCAATGATATCCTTTTAGTAGAACAGCATTCGGAATATGTTGCTTTATACGATAAAGCACGCGGACTGAAAGGTAAAGAGTGTGAATATGCCTTTATTGTTCCAGTAAATGAAATGATTAAAGGATATAATAACATTCGTTTTGAAGGTGAGGGTTTTGTTGTAAAAAGGATTGAATTGGCACTAAAATATGGGGAGGTGGAAACGCATGGGTATTTTTGATAAGAAAAGGATAATAGTAGTTTGTTTCTTTGTTTTTTTCTGTCAGATGATTTTTTCCCAATCTCAGAAGTTTAGAGGATATCCGCAAAAGGATGCAGATATTCTTTCCGGATTTTCCTGCCCTCCGAAAGGTTATGGAAATGTTCCCTTTTATTGGTGGAATGGTGATAGTCTGAACAGAGAACGGATGAAAGAACAACTTGAGATTTTGTCAGAGTCGGCAACGGATGGTTTTGCTGTGAGTTATATTCATTTGGATCCTAAGGTAGATGTTGAAAATATGAAAGACGGGTATGGCTTGTTTGGAAAAACAGAATCAGGAAGGCCAAAAATCTTTTCAGAAGACTGGTGGAATACCTGGAGTTGGTTTGCAAAAGAATGTGCATCGAAAAATATCGGATTAGGATTGGATGATTATACGGTTGGTTGGATCGGTAATGGGTATTATTCTGATGAGTTACAGGAAATGGCAAAATTTCGTGGTTATCAGGGGGAACTGAATATTCAATCGGTAACTGTAAAGGGAGGAACAACTTTTACTTATGATATTCCTGATAAATTCTTGACAGCAGTAGTATGGCCGGGAAAGACAGATTTAACAAAATATATCTCCGGAGACAAACTTTTATGGGAAGTACCGTGTGATAACAGTTATAAAGTTTATATCATATCGACAAAAGAAAATCACCTTCTGCATCCAGATATAGGTAAAGAGTATGTTCGTGTATATTTCGATCGTTTCGAAAGACGTATGAGTGACGCTGTTCCTGACGGAATGAATTATTTTTTTCAGGACGAATTGTCATATCCTATTAAAATGGGATCATGGGCAGAAGATTTTCGGGATGAATTTGAAAAAAGGAAAGGGTATGATATAACTTTATATCTGCCGGCATTGAAAGAGTTTATAGGTGATATCACTCCTAAAATACGTTTGGATTATTGTGATGTCTTGATGGATTTGGCGGAAGAACGTTATTTTCGTCCTATTTATGATTGGCATGTTTCGCGTGGATTGATCTATGGTAGTGATAATCTGCGCCGTGGCAAGGATCCTTTAGCATATGTGGATTATTTTAGGGCAAATTCCTGGTATACAGCTCCCGGTAATGATGCTCCATCAACAGGCTCCAGTTTTCTGCAAACTAAGGTGTCGAGTTCTATTACTCATCTGTATGAACGTCAACGGACATGGTTGGAAGCTTTTCATAGCATGGGATGGGGAAGTTCTGCTTCATGGTTGACTAAGCAGATGGATCACCATTTTATGGCTGGTGGGAATTTGGTATGTATGCATGGATTATATTATTCTACCCATGGAGGTTGGTGGGAATGGGCACCTCCTTGTTTCCATTTTAGAATGCCCTATTGGCCGCATATGAAAAGATGGCTTGAATACACCGAAAGGCTGAGTTATTTGATGAGTCAGGGAACACATGTTTGTGACATAGCACTGATGTATCCGACAGAATCTTTGCAAGCATATCCTGAAGCTAATACTAAAATTACTTTCGATCAGGCTATGAAGTTGAGTAATGCCGGTTTGGATTATGACTTTATGGATTATCGGTCATTACAGAAGGCAAAAGTGGCAGATGGCTGTTTACATGTGGCAGGCGAGAAATATAAAATACTCATACTTGCTGATATGAAAGCATTACATTATGCATCTATGGAAAAAGTGTTGGAATTTTACCGGGCAGGTGGGATTGTCATAGCAACAGGGGAGTTGCCAAAGGCTAGTACGCGCATCGGGGAAAGCGATCCTGTTATGGATGCGATGGTTCGTGAAATATTTGGCTTGACTGCAGGTGAAGTTGTTCGGGGCAAAACAACGGACAAGCGGGTTAATACATCTGGTGGAACTGGAATATATATAGCTGGCGATGATCTGGTGGAACAGATCTGGTCACAGATTACCCCGGACTTCAAACCTGTTGGTGGAGCCGGAAAGGCTTTGCATCGGTGTATCGGGGAAAGGGATGTATATATGGTCATGGATGTTCCCAAAGGTACGGAATGTTTTTTCAGAGCTACTGGCAAAGTGGAATTGTGGAATGCATTTGATGGGACAATTATAGATTATCCTGTTGTCCGTCAGACAGAAGAGGGAACATGGCTTTTGCTTGAAAAAGAATCGGACAACTCGTATTTGTTCGTTTTTTCACCGGGAATACCGGTGTTTTTACCGGAATATCGGAAAGAATCGATACAGATTTACCATACTGCTATTACTGGGGTATGGGAAACAGAATTATTGCCAACAATGGATAATAAATGGGGGGATTATCGTTTTCCCGCATCGGATATGATAGGTGCTGAGGCTCGTTCGTTCAAGCATTGTGCGGCTGCATTATCACCTGA
This sequence comes from Parabacteroides sp. ASF519, assembly GCF_000364265.2. NCBI lineage: Bacteria > Pseudomonadati > Bacteroidota > Bacteroidia > Bacteroidales > Tannerellaceae > Parabacteroides > Parabacteroides sp. ASF519. Next base: position 3,117,851 of record NZ_AQFV02000006.1, read on the forward strand.
TAATTGGATGAATCCTTATTTTGATGATTCTGGTTGGAAAGAAAGTATATATGGTTATGGGGAACAATTTGTAAGTTATTTCAAATCGGCAGGAGAGTCTATGAGCAATATATCTGATGTTTTGGCTGAAAGTAGGAAGCCGGGAAAAATATTGGAATTTTCATGGCAGTTCGGAGTCTTTGACAACCCCGGTTCACAGGGATGGCATGGACTAAAAGGAAAAGTAAGCGACGGTTTCTTTATCTTGGATCAGGGGGCCACCAAATATACCGTAGTATGGTTTATGCACCCGCAAAGGATAATTACCGAGTGGAAGTGTGTGGTATTAAACCGGATTTTCTATTGGTTGATGGGAAAGCTGTTAATGAAAATCTTTTACTAGATCAAGGTTGGCATCAGGTGGTTGTCGCCTATATCGGTACCCCCAAAATGGAATTTAAATTCCAGAAAGGTGCTTATAGGGATTTTCGAGAAAGAAGTGCTGTTGTGTTCTTCCCAGCATCTTCTCTTACACCAGAGAAACCGTCTACTTATGCCAAAGTCATTTCTACGCGTTGGGCTTTGGGAGATCATCTTTTGTATGATCCTTATGGAGGTGATAACCTTATGTGGAATTACCGTTTTCGTTCTGCGCCAGGTACGGAGGAATTAGAGATAACTGTAGTAGGGCAGGACCTGAAAATATGGCACAACGGGAAGGAAATAACAGGAAAAAATGTTCAGCTTCTTTCAACGGATCGCTCGGGTATATGCAAGTACCGGGTTATTATTCCCACTCCTCGGAAGGATGCAGGATTAATTGCTTTCTCGGTTAGGCGGAAACCTGGTTACCAAGGAACAGCTGTCATTTGCGAACCGATAAAGATAAAGACTGGCAAAGGTATACTGGAAGCTGGTAACTGGTCGGAAACAGGGGCTCTTAAGCATTATTCGGGGGGGATGTATTATAGGAAAGAGGTTGTTATACCCTCAATAAAATCGAATAATAAGGTAATTCTTGATTTGGGCGAAGTTAATGCGTCGTGTGAGGTAAAAGTCAATGGACAAGACGTAGGTATAGTTATGGGTTCTCTGTACACGGTTGATATCAGCAAACAGGTCAAATCAGGGAAGAACCATATAGAAGTTCTGGTATACAGCACATTGTCTAATCATTATCAAATTATCCCTACTCCCTATAGAGGTGACGGTGTGGCTGGTTTGTTAGGTCCGGTGTCGCTGACGGTTTGGGAAACTCCATCGCTTAAGACAAAAGTCCCTGTAAGATAATGTTTCCAGCGAAGACACATTATAAGAAGCAATTAAAAAGGCCTTTTTATAAATCCATGTAAATTATACCGAATGAATTTTGTCAGGATGTTCATTCGGTATAATTTGTTTTTAAGTTCTTTTGTATTGAAAATCAGTGAGCTGGTTGTATCTTATCAAAGATGCATTTTACTATATAAATTAGTAGCAGAAAAGGATATACTGCCAGATCCATAGTAATGAATAGTATGTATTTCATTTCTTTTTTCTTTTAAATTCCACCTGTAAGACAGAAATATTTCAAAAACCCCTATCGGCCTGACAGATTTTTTTGTATTTGTATGAAAAGAAGATGAGCAAAGGCTCTAAAAAGATGCATCTGGGTTTGAAATTGGGGTAATTTAACAAATAAGCTTTTTTCGGGAGATTGAAAATTTGTTCTCAACTCATCCTAAATCCGGGATGGTAGATATATTGACTTTTTATTATTAATATTGTAAGCCAATGCTGATAGCCTGCTACATCCGGCAGGTTACCGGCATGACTCTATAACCTATGAAATTTTTAATATGATGAACAGACGCTTATTTTTAAAAAAGGCATGCGGAGGGGTGTTGGTCCTGGCAGCTTCTCCTTCATTTGTATCCTGTGGTGGACAACGGCCTGTCCGGTTTGGGGTTGTTACCGATCTGCATTATTCGCGGCGGGAACCTTATGGGACCCGTTATTTCCCTCAGACAATGGATAAGTTGAAAGAGGCCATGGAGGTCTTCAACTCTTCCAATCTGGATTTTGTGATCGAAATGGGCGATCTGAAGGATCAGGATAACGTCTCTCAGCGGGAACAGACAATTACTTATCTGGATGAAATAGAAAACGTCTTTCAATCGTTCCGGGGACCGGTTTATCATGTCCTGGGAAATCATGATATGGATAGCATCTCCAAAGACGATTTCCTGCAACATACCTCCAATCAGGGGGATGCCGACAAGAAAGCTTATTATTCATTTGCCTTTGATAATATAAAATTCATAGTCCTGGATGCGAATTACAATTTGGACGGTACACCGTATGATAAAGGTAATTTTGACTGGACAAAGGCATATATTCCTAAAGACCAGATAGACTGGTTGAAAAAAGAATTGAAAGGAAATAACAAACCGGTCATCATTTTTATCCATCAGTTGTTAGACCGCTTCTCCGATATCAGTAAATCGCTTTGTGTAAGTAATGCGGACGAAATAGTTCCTCTGTTGGAAGAAAATGGGAATGTGCTAGCTGTATTCCAGGGACATCATCATGCGGGACATTACAGTTTCCGTAATAATATCCACTACTGGACAATGAAAGGGATGATAGAAGGAAACCTTCCCGATAACAACAGTTTTGCTGTTGTGGAGATCGATACGCAGAATAATATTCATATCGATGGTTTCTATAATTGTGAAGATAAGGATTTGAATCGCTTCACGGTGTAAAGTTATTCAGTTGATCTGCGTAAAGCAATCTAATGTTTTTTCAGACAGAGGTAGGTCTAAATAAATTTAGAGGTAGGTGTAAATTGAATTAGAGGTACGTCTAAATTCATTTACACCTACCTCTAATTTATAAGACATAGTAATGTTCTCCGGATTTAGTCAGTATTACGCTTTTTATCCAATCCGTTGTCTCCTGGCAATCGATTAGTTCCATCAACGATTTTAATATACTTCTTTTGCCACTTTATAAACACTATCCGTAGCCATCATTGTATAAAAATGCAGGCTGGGGACACCGTGGGCGATCAGGTCTTTGCATTGCTGGATGCACCATTCCACGCCAACCGCTTTTACTTCATCATCATTTTTGCATTTGCGCAATTCGGCTGCAAACGGTTCGGGAATGTCTGAGCGGAATATTTTAGGTAATACGGTCAGCTGGTTTTTAAAGACAACCGGCTTGATGCCTGGGATGATCGGGACATCGATACCTTCGGCACGGCAGCGTTCCACAAATGAATAATATTTTTCATTATCGAAAAACATCTGGGTAACCAGATAGTCGGCACCGTTTTTTACTTTCTCTTTCAGATAAAAAATATCCGATTCCATATTCGGTGCTTCCTCATGTTTTTCCGGATAGCAAGCCATACCGTATGAGAACGGTGTTTCGTTTGCTTCGAATGTGGAACCGTCTACGGCAATACCTTTATTGAAATTGTTTACCTGTTCCTGAAGGTCAGTCGCATGTTCGTGATATAAATCCGTATTTTGTCCGGCTTCCAGTGTTTTTACATCACCACGCAACAGCAGCAGGTCGTAAACTCCCAGGAAATTAAGATCGATCAACGCATATTCCGTTTCATCTTTTGTAAATCCCTTACATATAATATGTGGAACTGCCGGAATACCATATTTGTTCTGGATGGCAGAAGCAATGGCAACCGAACCCGGGCGCTTGCGGATGTTCACTTTCTGGAAGCTGCCGTCGGGCAAGGTCTTATAGATATATTCGCTATGGTGAGAAGTTATATTAATGTATTTAGGGTCGAATTCTTTCAGTTTATCAATCACATTATATACCTTCTGTATGCTGTTCCCTTTCAGAGGAGGTAGAATTTCAAATGAAAAAGCAGTCGTTTTACTGCCGTTGATCAGATCAATAACTTTCATATTTTAATTATTTTTGCTGCAAAAGTAACAATTATCATCCGAAATAGCTTACTTTTGCGCTCATAATCTAATTACGACAAGATATGGAAAATATGAATTGGTCTGATCTGGCATTCGGTTATATGAAGACAGACTACAATGTACGGTGTTACTATCGTGATGGTAAGTGGGGTGAATTGGAAGTTAGCTCTTCTGAAATTATCAATATTCACATGGCAGCTACTTGCCTCCATTACGGACAGGAGTCGTTTGAAGGTTTGAAAGCATTCAAGGGAAAAGACGGTAGAATCCGTGTGTTCCGTATGGATGAAAACGGCAAACGTATGCAAGCTTCCAGCCGGGGCATCAAGATGGCTGAACTTCCTGTGGAAATGTTTGAAGAAGCAGTCCGTAAAGTTGTGAAGTTGAACGAGCGTTTTGTTCCTCCCTATGAGAGTGGAGCAGCATTATATATCCGCCCGCTGATGATCGGTTTGGGTGCGCAGGTGGGCGTAAAACCGGCTCCCGAATATATGTTTATGGTATTCGTAACCCCGGTAGGACCTTATTTCAAAGGTGGTTTCAAACCGTCAAAGGTTTGTATCATGCGTGAATACGACCGTGCTGCGCCTTATGGGACTGGGACGATCAAAGTCGGTGGTAATTATGCAGCCAGCCTGGTAGCCGGAGAAATAGCGCATGAAAAGGGGTATGCCGCCGTATTGTATCTGGACCCGAAAGAAAAGAAATATCTGGACGAATGCGGTCCTGCCAACTTCTTCGGTATTCGTGGAAACAGTTACATCACTCCGCAGTCTCATTCTATTCTGCCGTCTATCACTAACAAGAGTTTGCAGCAGCTGGCTGAAGATATGGGACTGACGGTTGAACGTCGTCCTGTTCCTTTTGAAGAAATAGCTACATTCGATGAAGCAGCAGAATGCGGAACAGCTGCCGTTATCGCCCCGATTTCACAGATTGATGATTTGGATGAAAATAAATCATACGTGATAGCCAAGGACGGTAAACCCGGACCTGTTTGCGAAAAACTATATAACAAACTGCGTGGCATCCAATACGGTGACGAACCTGATACATACGGTTGGGTTACGGTAATTGAATAATCAGATAAAAGATGTTGACAGTTAATGTTTTTAGATAAACCGGAAGCATTAACTGCCAACTCTAAATTCTCAAACGTCAATACGCTTTGCCAACTTTGGATTGCCAACTGAAAATAAAATTGCTATCTCGGTATTGCAAAGTTGAGGATATTTTCTATCTTTGCGGTCTATATAGTAAGACAGTCAGGTGGAAGCATTCTTTAAAACACATAAATACCTTGTAGAACATTTGCATGCACCGGTACGCCGGGGGCTGATGGATGAGATTGATTGGAATGACCGGTTGATCGGGATCAAAGGCTCTCGTGGAGTAGGGAAAACTACTTTTTTGCTGGATTATGCCCGCGAACATTTTGGTGCTGATAATAAAGAGTGCCTGTATATAAATCTGAATCACTTTTATTTTACGGAACGTACGCTGGTCGACTTTGCTTCTGAGTTCAGGGCAAAAGGAGGGAAGGTGTTGTTGATTGACCAGGTTTTCAAATATTCCGGATGGTCGAAAGAGTTACGTTATTGTTATGATAATTTTGAAGATCTGAAGATTATCTTTTCCGGTTCGTCAGTGATGAGGTTGAAAGAGGAAAATCCGGATCTCTCAGGTAAAGTTGTTTCATATAATTTGCGTGGTTTTTCTTTCCGAGAGTTTTTGAATCTGATGTCGGGAAACAGTTTTCCGGCTTATACGTTTGAAGAAATAATCGGGAACCATCAGGAGATTGCGAAGAATATTTGTTCGGTAGCCAAACCGATGGCTTATTTTCAGGATTATTTGCATCATGGTTTTTATCCGTTCTTCCTGGAGAAACGCAATTTCTCAGAGAACCTGTTGAAGACAATGAATATGATGCTGGAGGTAGATGTCTTGTACATCAAGCAAATCGAGCAAAGTTATCTGCCCAAACTCCGCAAACTGTTGTATCTGCTGGCTATCAGCGCACCGTGTACGCCGAATGTCAGTCAGTTGAGCAAAGAAATAGAAACGTCACGGGCTACAGTGATGAATTATATAAAATATCTGACCGATGCCCGTTTAATGAATATGTTATATCCGGTAGGCGAATCGTTTCCGAAAAAACCATCTACCGTGTATATGTACAATTCGAATCTGATGTACCCCATCCGTCCGATGGAGGTAAATGTGCAGGCTGTGCGCGAATCTTTTTTCTATAACCAGCTTTTGAAAGACAATACGCTAAATGAGGGAATGAAGAACGCACACTTTTTGGTAAACGGAAAGTATAATTTCAGGATAGAGGAAAGTATGAAAGTAAAAAACAATCCCGATTTATACTATGCTGTAGACAAGGTCGAAGTAGGAGAAGAGAATATGATCCCGCTTTGGCTGTTTGGCTTTTTATACTAAGAAATTCTTTTAAATACTAATAGTAAAAGTCTATGACAAAACAGAAGAAATTTTTGACCTGTGATGGTAACCAGGCTGCTGCTCATATTTCATATATGTTCAGCGAAGTAGCCGCTATCTACCCCATCACTCCGTCGTCTACAATGGCAGAATATGTAGACGAATGGGCTGCCGCCGGACGTAAGAACATTTTCGGCGAAACTGTTATGGTACAGGAAATGCAATCAGAAGGTGGTGCTGCAGGTGCAGTTCACGGTTCTTTGCAGGCTGGTGCCCTGACTTCAACTTACACGGCTTCTCAGGGATTGTTGCTGATGATCCCTAACATGTACAAGATTGCCGGTGAGTTGCTTCCTTGCGTATTCCATGTATCTGCCCGTACACTGGCATCTCATGCCTTGTGTATCTTCGGCGATCATCAGGATGTTATGTCTGCTCGTCAGACTGGTTTCGCAATGTTGGCAGAAGGTTCTGTTCAGGAAGTTATGGACTTGGCGGGTGTAGCTCACCTGGCTACTATCAAGTCTCGCGTTCCTTTCGTGAACTTCTTCGACGGTTTCCGTACATCTCACGAAATCCAGAAGATCGAAGCTCTGGAAAATGATGACCTGGCTCCGCTGATCGACCAGAAGGCGTTGGCTGAATTCCGTGCACGTGCTTTGAATCCGGAAAAACCGGAAGCTCGCGGTATGGCTGAAAACCCGGATCACTTCTTCCAGCACAGAGAATCTTCAAACAAATACTATGAAGCAGTTCCTGCTATCGTAGAAGAATATATGAACGAAATCTCCAAACTCACAGGCCGTAAATATGGTTTGTTCGATTACTACGGAGCAGAAGATGCAGAACGCGTGATTATCGCAATGGGTTCTGTAACCGAAGCTGCCCGCGAAGCTATCGACCACCTGACTGCTCAGGGTGAAAAAGTAGGTTTGGTTTCTGTTCATTTGTATCGTCCGTTCTCTGCTAAGCACTTCCTGGCAGCTGTTCCTAAGACTGCAAAACGTATCGCAGTTCTTGACAGAACAAAAGAACCGGGTGCAACTGGCGAACCTTTGTATCTGGATGTAAAAGACTGTTTCTACGGACAGGCTGACGCTCCGGTTATCGTGGGTGGCCGTTATGGTCTGGGTTCTAAAGATACTACTCCGGCACAGATTCTTGCCGTTTACGAAAATCTGGCATTGCCGATGCCGAAGAATCAGTTCACACTGGGTATCGTAGACGATGTTACATTCACTTCTCTTCCTCAGAAAGAAGAAATCGCTTTGGGCGGTGAAGGTATGTTCGAAGCTAAGTTCTACGGATTAGGTGCTGACGGTACGGTGGGTGCTAACAAGAACTCTGTAAAGATTATTGGTGACAATACAGACAAATATTGCCAGGCATACTTCTCTTACGACTCTAAGAAGTCCGGTGGTTTCACTTGTTCTCACCTGCGTTTCGGAGATCATCCGATTCGTTCTACTTATTTGGTAAATACTCCGAACTTCGTTGCTTGTCACGTTCAGGCTTATCTGCGTATGTACGATGTTACTCGCGGTTTGCGTGAAAATGGTACATTCCTGCTGAACACTGTATGGAATGGTGAAGAGTTGGCTAAACACCTGCCGAACAAGGTAAAACGTTATTTCGCTCAGAAAAATATTACTGTTTACTATATCAATGCAACACAGATTGCTTTGGAAATTGGTTTGGGTAACCGTACCAATACAATCCTTCAGTCTGCATTCTTCCGCATCACAGGTGTAATTCCTGTTGATCTGGCTATCGAACAGATGAAGAAATTCATCGTGAAGTCTTACGGAAAGAAGGGTGAAGATGTAGTTAACAAGAACTATGCTGCTGTCGATCGTGGTGGCGAATATACTCAACTGACAGTTGATCCGGACTGGGCTAACCTGCCGGACGATGAAGTTGTAGCAAACAACGATCCTGCTTTCATCAACGAAGTAGTTCGTCCTATCAATGCTCAGGATGGTGACTTGCTGAAAGTTTCTGCATTCGAAGGTATCGAAGACGGTACATGGCATCAGGGAACAGCTAAATATGAAAAACGTGGTGTAGCCGCTTTCGTTCCTGTTTGGGAACCGGATAACTGTATCCAGTGTAACAAGTGTGCATATGTTTGTCCTCACGCTTCTATCCGTCCGTTCGTGTTGGATGCTGCTGAACAGGCTGCTGCTCCGTTCAATAACTCTTTGAAAGCAACAGGTAAACAATTCGAAGGAATGCAGTTCCGTATTCAGGTAGACGTTCTTGACTGTCTGGGTTGTGGTAACTGTGCCGATGTTTGTCCGGGTAATCCGAAGAAGGGTGGTAAAGCGCTTAAGATGGCTGCTTTGGAAACTCAATTGGATGAAGCTCCGAACTGGGATTTCTGTGCTGAAAAGGTGACAACAAAACAACATTTGGTTGACATCAAGGCTAACGTGAAGAACTCTCAGTTTGCAACTCCGTTGTTTGAGTTCTCCGGTGCTTGCTCCGGTTGTGGTGAAACTCCGTACGTGAAGTTGGTAACTCAGCTGTTCGGTGACCGTGAAATGGTAGCTAACGCAACAGGTTGTTCTTCTATCTATTCAGGTTCAGTACCTTCTACTCCTTATACAACAAATGATAAGGGTCAGGGTCCGGCTTGGGCTAACTCATTGTTCGAAGACTTCTGCGAATTCGGTCTGGGTATGGAATTGGCTAACGAAAAGATGCGTGCACGCCTGACAAATGCGATGAACGAAATTATCGCTGCCGACAATGCTCCTGCTGAAGCTAAGGAAGTTCTGAAGGCTTGGGTTGAAAATCAGAATGATGCCGATAAGACAAAAGAACTGGCTCCTCAGGTATTGGCTATTGCTGAAGAAGGTATCACTCACGGGTGTCCGCTTAGCGCACAGATCAAGGAGCTTTCTCACTTCCTGGTAAAACGTTCACAGTGGATTATCGGTGGTGACGGTGCTTCTTACGATATCGGTTACGGTGGTCTTGACCATGTAATTGCTTCAGGTAAGAACGTTAACATCCTGGTATTGGATACTGAAGTTTATTCAAATACGGGAGGCCAGTCTTCTAAAGCTACTCCGGTAGGTGCAATCGCTAAGTTTGCTGCTTCCGGTAAGAGAATCCGCAAGAAAGACCTGGGTCTGATGGCTACAACTTACGGTTATGTTTATGTTGCTCAGATCGCAATGGGTGCCGACCAGGCTCAGACATTGAAAGCGATCCGCGAAGCTGAAGCTTATGATGGTCCTTCATTGATCATTGCTTACGCTCCTTGTATCAACCACGGTTTGAAGAAGGGTATGGGTAAGAGCCAGCAGGAAGAAGCTGATGCAGTAGCATGTGGTTACTGGCATTTGTGGCGTTACAACCCGGCTTTGGAAGAAGAAGGCAAGAATCCGTTCACTTTGGATAGCAAAGAACCGGATTGGAGCAAATTCCAGGACTTCCTGAAGGGTGAAGTACGTTTCGCATCTCTGACAAAACAATTCCCGGCCGAAGCCGCTCAATTGTTCCAGGCTGCCGAAGACAACGCTAAGTGGAGACTTAACAACTACAAGCGTTTGGCTAAACAGCAGTGGGGTGTTGAAGAATAATTGATTATTTGATCATCTAAATAGTAAAACGGAATCTTCGAAAGAGGGTTCCGTTTTTTTGTATAAGCCAAATAAATCGTACCTTTAGCGAAACTAAACAAACAAGCAAATGGCGAAAAATAAAAGCAAGCAGAATCAGTTTCAGTTACTCTCTCCTGAAAAGTATATTCGTTTGAAAGCTAGAAATTTACCGATAGAGGTGTGTTATGTTTCCGATGACTGGAAAGATGAAAGAGGGGCTGTAGCGGAAGTGATCGTAGTTCGTCGTCATGCCGGTGGAAATTATACATTCGGAGTTTACGTCGTAGATACGTTGTGTCTGGGAGTGAAACATTCTGTATATAGGTTTAATGTGCCACCGGATGAGTATGACGATTTTGTTGAAAGAACGGCAACTGATTGCGGTATTAAAATCAGTTATAATGAAGCTCATAATTTTATTTATGGGGCTATAGCGTTTGCCGAAGAGTTCGGGATCAAACCGGATAAGAGTTTTGCCTTGACGCAATATATACTGGAAGAGGATACGGAAGAGATTCCTTTGATTGAATATAAATATGGGAGAGGTGGCCGCCCTCACCTGGTTGCCGAAACTTCTCTTGAGGCAAGTAAATATATCCCTATACTGGAAGAATCCACAGGCGGCGATTTCGGTCTTGAGATATTGGAAGATCGTGATGTGTTTGATGATGATGAATTCGACGACGAATTCGATGATGACGAATTTGATGATGAATATGACGAGGAGGATAATAAGACAATGTAAGAATATTACAATAATAATATAGAGGGAATTGGTTCAGTTTTTGTCAAAAGTGAACTATCCTGTCCCCGTGCTTGACACGGGCCGCAAGAGAACTGGCGGTATCAAAAGATATTATAGGAAACGGTCTGTGCCTTTGTGATCCCGTGTCAAGCACGGGAACGGGATAGCTCAATTCTTTCTAAAATTGAATCTGTGCATTCAAAAACGGGAATTGTGCCTGGTGCCAATATGGATAAATAGGGGTGACCTGGCTGGCATTATCCAGTCTTTTTACCTGTTCCGGTGTCAGGTTCCAGCCGACAGCCTCCAGATTCTGTTTTAATTGTTCTTCTGTGCTGGCCCCGATTATCAGGCTGGAAACAGTTGGGCGTTGCAGTAACCAGTTCAGCGCACATTGTGCTACCGAATGTCCTGTCTCTTCTGCTATTTCATCCAATACATCCATTATATTATATAAACGTTCATAGGAAGTAGCTTCATCGGGGATAGGACTTCCGCCGCGAGCCACACGTCCGTCGGCCGGTATCGGATTGTTGCGCCGGTATCTTCCGCCCAGACGTCCTGCTGAAAGAGGACTCCAGATGATGGAACCTACCTTCTGATCGATTCCGAGCGGCATTAATTCCCATTCAAACTCCCTGTTGAGCAAAGAATAATGAACCTGCTGTGCCACATAACGACTCCAGCCATAGCGTTCGGAGACAGACAAAGCCTTCATCAGATGCCATCCGGAGAAATTAGAACAAGCGATATACCGTATTTTTCCGGCAGTGATCAGATCATCCAGAGCGCGAAGCGTTTCTTCTACCGGCGTATTGGCGTCAAATCCATGCATATGATAAATATCAATATGATCGGTATTCAGCCGTTTCAGGCTGGCTTCGCAGGCCTCGATGAGGTGGAAGCGGGAAGAACCCATAGCGTTGCGTCCTTCCGGATTCAGGTTGAATGTGGCTTTGGTCGATATCAACAGTTTATTTCTCAGTCCTTCAACAGCTTTTCCCAATATCGTTTCAGAAAGTCCGTCTGAATATGCGTCAGCGGTGTCGAACAGGTTTACACCCGCATCGAGACAAAGGTTTATCATGCGTCTGGCTTCGTCCACTTGGGTATGTCCCCATCCTTCGAAACCGTTTGTACCTCCAAAAGTAGCAGTCCCTAAACAAAGCACGGGTACATAAAGTCCCGATCCTCCTAATTGTCTGTATTCCATAGCTTACCTATTAAATTGTTATTAAGATCTTACTTACAAAGGTATATAAAAATCCGCATGTGTTTATTTATTCTTATCTTTGTATCAAATTTAGGTTATTAGAAAAAGTATGGTTAAGGCAATTTTCTTCGATATAGACGGGACGTTGGTCAGTTTTAAGACACATGAAGTACCCCGCTCTACCATTGACGCATTGGATATCTTACGGAAGAAAGGTATTAAAGTTTTTATAGCAACAGGTCGTCATTACAGTTCCATCAACAATCTGGGAGATTTAAAATTTGACGGATATGTTACACTGAACGGTGGATATTGTTTTGCCGGAGAAGACAAAGTGATCTATAAACACAGCATTCCCGACAGGGATATCGATGCATTGATCCGCTATTTGGAAACTGAAGAGTCTTTCCCCTGTGCTTTTGTCCAGGAAAAAGAAATCTTTATGAATTATAAGGATGAAACAGTGGAAGAAATTTTTAATATGCTGAATTTTCCGGAGCCGCCTATCCGTCCTCTGAGTGAAATGAAGGGAAAGACGGTCTACCAGTTAGTCTCATTTTTTACTGCCGAACAGGAGAAAAAGATCATGTCTATCTTATCCCATTGCGAATCCACTCGCTGGAATCCGTTGTTTACCGATGTGGTACCTGCCGGGAGCAGCAAGCGGATCGGTATTGATAAAATGCTGGAATACTTTAAGATACCATTAAAAGAATGTATGGCTTTCGGTGATGGCGGTAATGATATAGCCATGCTTCAGCATGCCGGGATCGGGGTTGCTATGGGGAATGCTGACGACGACGTAAAACAATATGCGGATTATGTAACCGATTCTGTTGATGAGGACGGGATATTCAAAGCCTTGAAATTCCACAACATTATTTAAACCAGTGTTGTTATTTATATAGCTAGTGTTATTATTAAAAGAAAGACAGACTCATGATAGACGAATTACTTGAATACAACCGGGGATTTGTAGATAAGAAAGGATATGAAAAGTTTATAACGAATAAGTATCCCGATAAAAAGATTGCCATCGTATCCTGTATGGATACTCGTCTGATAGAATTGCTTCCTGCCGCATTGGGCATAAAGAATGGCGACGTGAAAATCATAAAGAATGCCGGTGCAATCATTTCACATCCGTTCGGCAGTGTGATACGCAGTCTGATGGTCGCTATTTATGAACTGGGAGTGGTCGAGATCATGATCATTGGTCATTCTGATTGTGGTGCCCAGCATATGGACAGCGACGAGATGATCGAAGCAATGAAGAAACGGGGTATTCCCGCTGAGCGAATCGATATGATCCGTTACTGCGGAATCGATTTTAAATACTGGCTTCGTGGGTTTGACTCGACAGAATGCTCAGTAAAAGATACAGTCGAACAAGTTCGCAACCACCCGTTGATTCCTACCGATATTACGGTTAGAGGCTTTGTAATTAATTCAGTTACAGGTGAATTGACCGAAGTGGAGTAGGGAGGTTATCTTCTGAAAATCTATTTCTATAGATTAAATAAATGTAAAGATAGAAATAATTTATATGTTTTATAGCATAGTTTTGGAAAAAGTGCTTATCTTTGCACTGTAAACAAAAAGAAAAGATTAAGGTTTAGGTTAATTATTAACGAGTCTTCCAAGCGTGGGAGACATAAAAAAGTAAAGATTATGATGACAAGTAGAAATGAAGAAAATCTTCGTACTTTAGCGATGTTGCGTTATCAGGCTGATCGTTATCAGTCAATGAGAAATGGTACAATGAGTCAGCGAGTAAATGCTGAAATCCGTCGCCTGTTGGAAGAAATGGGCGCTAACGCAAAGAATTAAATAAAAAGATTAGTATATTAGATGTTTTCTCTTCACCAATGTCTTTTTTAAGACTGGTGAGAGACAAAAAGATGGGCATTCGACACTGGAGGATCAGTGAAGATTAGCCTTTTTTTATTTTATTGTCCTTACAATTCTTCAATTTATCTTCTATCTTTGTGATCGGAAGCTGAAACTAAGTATTTCCGATAATTTGTAAAACACAATCATACAATGAAAAGAACAGGTTTATTTGTAGCATCCGTCATGCTATCTACCACCCTTTGGGCACAGTCGCCTGTAGAAAAAGGACTGAACACTATCAATAAGGAAAATGCGGAAGCCTATATCGGTTTCTTGGCCAGTGACGAACTGGAAGGGCGTGAAGCCGGTTTCCAGGGAGGACGGATTGCTGCCGAGTATATCGTCTCCAACCTGAAGACAATGGGCATCGCTCCCTTGAATGAGTCTTATTACCAACCTTTCGAGGCTTATAATAAGGAACGCCAGAAGAGGGGACGTTTTCAGGTGCATCCTGATTCGATCGCCCAACTGAAGCAAGGCGTACATCAGAAGTTATCCATGCGTAATATCCTGGGAAAGATAGAAGGGAAGAATCCGAATGAATATGTTATCATCGGAGCACACTACGATCACCTGGGTTTCGATCCGATGCTGGACGGTGATCAGATCTATAACGGGGCAGATGATAATGCTTCGGGCGTATCGGCTGTCCTTCAGGTTGCAAAAGCATTCCTGGCTTCCGGTGAGCAACCGCAACGTACGGTAATCTTTGCTTTCTGGGACGGTGAAGAAAAAGGATTGCTAGGCTCTGAATATTTTGTGCAGAACTGTCCGTTCCTGAAAGATATAAAGGGATATTTGAATTATGATATGATCGGCCGCAATTCGAACGAAGTGGTTCCCGAGCAGGTCGATTATTTCTATACGGAAGCAAACAAGGCTTTTGGTGACTGGCTGAAGAATGATATCAAGAAATACAATCTGAACCTGAAACCGATTTATCACCCCTGGGACAAGCCGGTAGGAGGGAGTGACAACGGCTCTTTTGCCAAACGTGGTATTCCCATTATCTGGTATCACACCAACGGTCATCCGGACTACCATATGCCGGGCGACCATGTCGAAAAGATCAACTGGGATAAGATCGTAGATATTACAAAAGCCTCTTTCCTGAATATGTGGAACTTGGCGAATGAGAAGAAATATTAGTGTTGAATATAAAAAGGAGAGGATCTTTCAATTTTTGAAGTGAAACAACCTCTCCTTTTTAAAAGCTTAATCAAAACTTTTTACAGTAAAAGTAAACTGCAACGTTGAGCATAATGGAATATACGGATTGGAGTAATTACGATCCCCATATCCCAACTGATAAGGAATTATAGCATCCACCCTTTCTCCTTTACGGATTTTCGGCAAAAGAGCAGCCAGGCCCTTAATCAGATTCGGACTGTCCAATTTTAAAGTCTGATCTATCGGATTACCATCTTTATTACCTACGATAACCGTTTGGGAAACCGGAATTACTCCTAACATAGAAACTTTTACATCAGCATCTATCTTAGGGAAAGAATCTATTTGACTCGTTTCCAGTACACGATACAAAAGCGTATCTTCATCCACGACTAATCGCTGATACAGCAATTGTCCGTCATCCTCTACATCTTCCTTTTTTTCCTGAAAATATTTCTGGTTATCGGCAATCCATATTTTCTCCTCTTCTGTATGAGCCGGTATCGTCTTTTCATCGTCATCACCACAAGCCGATAGGCCGATCACCATCACTATTACCCAATACAGGATCACATTAATCGATTTCATTTTTACTCATTTTGTTAAATTATGCAGTACATTTTATAGTGAATAAAGGCTGTCGAAAAAGTTTCTCGACAGCCTTTGTGTTTATGTAGCATTAAGCTAATGTTTATTACAATGCATTACCATTATGGTTTTCTGCAGGAGTTGTACGTCCTGTCCACCAAACTGGTGTGTCGTATGTATTTTTATGAGCAACTTTTGCAAAGTTATCACCGTTGTTAGTCAACTCGCTGGACGGATAGAACATACGTTCCTGGAATACCACATTAGGAGTGGAGACAAACGGCAGTTCTCCGTCGAAGTCTTTTACCAAACGACGAGCTTCGTTGTAAATTTCATACGGATTCATGATATTCATGTGGCAGAACTTCTGGTCGAAAATGAATTTCAGTTTATCTTTTGTTGAGGTCAAACTAGCAAACTTGTTAGCAGCTAGTTCTTCATAATCAGCCAGATGATCTTCGTCCAATTCCGGAGCTTTAGCCTTTGCCTGAACATACAGAATACTCGGCAGAGAAGATTCATTATAACTCATTGTTTTATTCACATTATAGTAGAAACGAGTAGAAGCATCAATGGCCTTCTTAATACAGCTTTTAACATCGATATTACCTAACTCGCCCGGCCAACGTACAGCGGCTTCAGCCAATAACAAGTTTGTTTCTGTTGAACCCATTACCGGAAATTTCATATCGAAATTGAAGTAAGTACGACGGTTATACATTGTAGGAATACGTTCCGGATTCCATGGATTAGTAACCACATCATTAAAATTATACATATCAGTCAATTCCTTTTCTGTATAATAGTTAGGAAGTTCCGCTTCAGCTTCTTCTATTGTTAATGGCAAACCAATATAGCGTCCGTGGATATCCGGTTGGAACATGGCATACAAACGTGGGTCAAAATCGTGACGAGTGATACCATTTTCATCACCTGGCTGATATTCATAATTCATGATATCTTCAATGATCGTTGCCGGTGCACCTGATTCATATCCACGTTCATCCAAACCACGGAAGAATGTCAGTTCGAAGGCATGTGTTTTATCCTGTTCTTCAAAACCAAGATCATGTGAATATTCTGTCAACATGCGGTTTTCGGCAATCAACTCTTTAATAGTCGAAAGAGCTGCATCCGGTTTCACATGGCAGAGACGCATTGCCATACGCAAACGTAAAGAATTAGCCATACGAATCCATTTGTCCAAATCACCGTTACACAAAATATCTACAGAAGAGAATTTTGACTCTTGTGCATCTGTTTGAAATTGATATTCACTTAATTCAGCAGCCGCATTTTTCAGAGTTTCCATGATATTCATGTAAATCTCTTCTTGTGTATCATATTTAGGATAAAACAGTTCTTGGAAAGCACCTCCGGCTTCTGAATAAGGCATATCATCGTATAAGTCTGTTGCACGTTGGAATGCATAAGAACGGATAATATCACTACAAAGCATATACACTTTGTTTTGTTCTTGCTCTTCTTCTGTCATGTCGGCATACAACAATTTCATGCCACTGAGTTCTTTGCTGTAATTGGTACAAGTCTGTGTGAATATAAACTCATTAAACGGAGTACCTGACCAGCCATCCCATGGACGGACAATCGTATTGTTTTGAGTTCTATCCAGATACAATGGACTGACACCTAATCCTAACATCTTACCGAAACCTCTCATGTAATGGTAAGTCGCACCGTAATCATACCGGAACAAATGTCCTTTTGTCTGAGCAGAAGCAAACAGCAGACTGAAGTCAGCTTCCGTCAATTTATCCGGATTATAAAATTTCTCATCCAGTGTGTCACATGACACCATTGCTCCGGTTACGGCAACGCCTAAAGCTAAACTGGTTATATATTTTCTGATTGTATTCATACTTTGTTATACTGATTAGAATGAAACATTAAGACCCAAACCAAAACTGCGGATACCCGGGATGCTACTAACCTCTGTAAATGAGTTAGTACCTTGTGTAGATTCCGGTGTTACATTCGGAATTGCTTTATAAATATAGCACAAGTTGTTTGCAAAGGCATTGATACGTGCGCTTTGAATCTTGAACTTTGAGACGAAACTTTTTGGTAAATTGTAGTTGAACGACAAAGAACGCAAAGCTATGTAATCACTTTTATAGATCTGGTCTTCAGACAAATCCATGCCTCCCTGCCAATATAACTGACTGTAGTATTGTTCAGCAGAGATCACTTTTTCATTCTGTTTTCCATCACTTGTAACACCAGGAGTAATTACACCATCATGCAAAATAAATGGATAGAAAGAATCAGCAGGTACAGCAGCTGAATGGCTATCCAACTTGATACGTTCGCCAGCCGTATTCACATAATAAGGTAGACCACCCCGGGCTTCATCACGATATTTCAATGATTCAACGCCGGAACCATTACCTAACAAAAACATATTTGTCTGAGAAATCATGGTAGCACCGAACTGGAAGTCGAAGACTGCACTCAAAGAAAAGTCTTTATATGACAGACTTGTAGTCAAACCACCGACAACATCCGGCGTAATCTTACCAACTTTTATCATTTTCGTTTTATCAAAGTCCCAAACACCGGTTCCCTGGTTTACGATACGGTTACCCTGTTCGTCACGCTGATATGGATAAATATAGATTTCACCATATTCACCATTAGGAATACTCCGAACAGAAGCACCGGTAGCGCCCCACATATCCAACTGATTAATACCTTTACCCAATTTCTTTACTTTGGTTGAATAGTTCGCCAGATTGAATCCGACTTCCCATGTCCAATCTTTCGTCATGATCGGCTTTGTATTCACAGAAAATTCAATACCACTTTGGGCGATATCACCTGCATTCATACGAACTTCGGTTAAACCAGAAGAAGAAGGCACTGTTAACTTCGTGATCTGGTCGTATGTATTATTATGGAAGAAAGAGAAATCTACACCGATACGGTTACCCGGTAAGAATGCTCCTTCTAAGCCGATTTCATATTCACGTTTACGTTCAGGCTTCAAGTTCGGAACCGGGAATCCTCCAGTGGCTGAAGCAAAGTCTGCCGGTGGCAAATAATCAGGTAACGACATGGTAGGTTGTCCACCATAAGCGCCTAACGAGAAGTCTACGTTACCATAATAACGAGGACCCGGACGACCTACGTCGGCCCAAGAAGCACGTACTTTACCAAAGTTCAAACTTGGAATATCGAATGCTTCCGTGAAGATCCATGACAAGCTGGCACCTGGGTAGAAGTAATGGTTATTTTCCGGAGGAAGGATGGAAGACCAGTCATTACGAGCCTGGATTTCCAAATACACCTGGTTGGCATAAGCTAACTGAGCAGAAGCGAACACACTCAACAATAAGTCATTTCCACGAGAACGGCTGGAACGAGGTCCGAAGTCTTCACGCGTATTACTCAAAGAAAACCAGTTTTCAATAGCGAATGTTTCCGCTACGTATTGTTCCTGATATTCCTCTTTATTATACTTAACAGCACCACCGACCATGGCTGACAAATCCCAAACGTCGTTGAATGTCTGATTGTAGTTGAAAGAAGACTGACCGTACATAATCATGTTACGTTTGTTTGCGATCTGATACCAACCTTGCTTATTTTCGTAAGACAGCGGTTTGCTGACATGTTGCTTAATTTCCTGATCGGATACTGTCCAGTCAATACCACCCAGCGTAGTCCAGGAGAACTTATCATTGAATGTTACATCAACGTTCAATGATTGAATCAAGTGGTTACGGTCAAAGTCATTCGAGTTACGCAACTGTGACCAATAATAACCAGAGAAATAACTGGTATAAGGAGCCATCTGCGTAACAGAATTGTTCATGCTGAAATAATTGTAACCTTCGTCTGTCAGATACATATCTTTGATCAAGTTGACATCCTGTTCACGAGGGAAACCGTAAGTTGCAAAACTTTGCATGGCATACGGAGCATTGTGATCTTTCGTGTTCGAGAAGTTGGTATTCATTTTCACCTTAATCCAGTCATTTGCTTTCAGATCCGCAGCAAAACTAAATGAGTGAGCTTTGTTATCGGCACCATAAGAGATAGCATTGTAATCACGATAGTTGTATGACAAACGGAAAGACCCCAACTCTCCGCCATTACTCAATGCAAAATTTACATTGGTTTGACCACCTGTGCGATATAAATCTCTTTGATTATTCTTTTGAGCAGAATAAGAATGATATTGACCGTCCCACCATAACAACTGACGGCCATCCAAACGTGGACCGAAGTTATAACTGGAACCTCTCCATAAAGACTCGACAGTTTGTCCGGTATGCGGGTCAGTCATTGTATAGAAACCATCTTTAGAGATTTCTTTTAAAGCGGCAGTACCGGCACTCGAACCTGTACCGAATTCATTCTGCAATTCAGGTAAGTACGCAGCCATATTCCAGGAATGGTTGATACCGAAATCAATACCTAATCCTTTTTTACCACCGGTTTTAGTAGTAATCAACATGACACCGTTAGCACCTTCCGATCCATACAATACGGCCGCTTTCGCTCCTTTCAGGATTTCAATGGAAGCAATGTCCTCCGGATTAATGTCGTTCAAACCAGTACCATGGTCACCACCGGTACGGCTGTTGGTAGACTGTCCGGTATTTTCATCATGAATAGGAATACCATCTACTACAATCAATGGACGCGTAGAAGAATCTTCTGTCAACGAAATGGCATTACGAACCTTAATGTTCATACCGCCGGAAGGACCGGAAGCTGTAGATTGTAATTGTAAGCCTGAAGTTTTACCATACAGAGCTTGCATAGCATTCATCGGTGTACCGGCTTCAGTCAGTTCTTCTCCTTTTACACTACTTACCGAATAACCCAACGCTTTCTTTTCGCGTTTGATACCCAAAGCTGTTACAACGACTTCATCCAGTTTCTGAGCGTCTTCCGCCAGTTTTACTTGTAAAGCCGGTTGACCAGTGTACTTGATTTCCTGGGTTGAGTACCCTATAAAAGAAATCTGAATAATGTCACCGCTCTTCACACCTTCCAATGTAAAGTTACCGTCCATATCGGTAATCGATCCATTTGTGGTTCCTTTTACAACTACAGATGCTCCGGCTACAGGACCGAATTCATCTTCAACTACTCCCGTTACTTTCCCAGTCTGTTGGGAAATACTTGTTTTTGGCATTGCTGCAACCGTATCCGCAAATACATATCCGGGAATACCCAGTGTACCGGCCAACAGCAATAAGCCTACAGGCTTAAAGTTTTTCAACATAATTGATGGTTTTTATTTGAACATACAATAGCCATTGCTTTGGCGAAACAATGGTCTGTTCTAATTCTCATTGGATATAATTTTCAATGATTCTTTAGCACCAAGTGTTTTTTTAGTTGGCGTTGATAACTTAGTACTAAAAGAACTCTGTACATTTTATATCCGCGACAAATATATGAAATAATTATTACCCCGTGTTATTTTTCGTCAAAAAAATATCGTGGGATTTTGTTTTTAACACATTGGCTAACAATAATCAATCGTAATTAAGTTAATTCAATACTCAAATTCTGTCTTATTTGTTAAATAGCTTTATGATTTTTCTTCAACCAAACTTTCCTTCATTTTCTCATTAACATTTATAAATGTGCTATATTTTACCTAAAAATCTAACAACAAATAATTCCATTCAAAAGACAGACCATATTATAAATCTCTTACCTGACTACTAAACAACACATTAGCCAACATGCACATTTCTATATAATTAGCTATATTGGATTAAGTTCTTTTAGTACTTATATCCATCTTTTGTTGATTTACCAAAAACACTATAGTCCTTTTAGTACTATGAACGACTTATAACGCCAAATCATACAAGCGTTCCTACTCAAAGTCTCTATATTTTATACCAAAATGAATTAAAAGGTGCTTTTTACGCCAAAATAGCATCTGAGTATAATAAAAACCATCAATTATGTTGAAAAACTTTAAACCGGTTAGCTTAATTTTAGTTGCTGGAGCGTTATGTTTTCCTAAAGTATACGCAAACACAGCACCTGTTAAGTCGGAAGTGAACATTTCTCAGCAAAGCGGGAAGGTCACAGGTACAGTAGAAGATGATTTCGGCCCTGTTGCCGGAGCGTCTGTCGTAGTGAAAGGGACAACCAATGGGTCAATTACCGATATGGACGGTAACTTTACATTGGAAGGAGTAAAGAGTGGTGACGTTATTCTGATTTCTTTTATAGGTTACGCAACCCAGGAAATCAAATATACGGGACAACCTTCTTTACCAATTAAACTAATTGAAGATGCACAAAAATTAGATGAAGTAGTTGTTACCGCTTTAGGTATGAAACGCGAAACTAAAGCGTTAGGTTACGCCGTGACTGAATTAAAGGGAGAAGAGTTACTTAATAATTCTATTAATCCGGTTTCAGCTTTGCAAGGTAAAGTAGCAGGTGTTGAAATTGCAGGGTCAGATGGAGGTATGTTCGGTTCAACAAAAATCCAGATTCGTGGTGCTTCTACTTTAGGTAAAAACAATCAACCTATTTATGTTGTTGACGGTATTATTTTAGACAATTCCATCAGGAATGGAGATGCCGACTGGGATTCCAATAACTATGACTACGGTAATGAGTTAAAGAACTTGAACCCGGACGACTTTGAAACAGTTTCCGTTTTGAAAGGTGCAGCTGCAACTGCATTATATGGTTCACGTGGTTTGAATGGTGCTGTTGTCATTACAACAAAATCAGGTAAAGGACAAAAGGGTATCGGAGTTAACGTAACACAGACTTTAGGCATCGACCACATGTTTAAACAGCCTGGATTGCAGAACAAATACGGACGTGGTAATTATACAGGAAATGTCGGTTATGGAGAAACCGATGCTGAAGGTAATTATTATTTGTATGACAACCTCGGTCAGTTCTATCTGAACTCTGCCGGAAACCCGACTTTGGTCGGAGGAACAGGCCGTCATTGGGGACCTGCTTTTGACGGAAGAGATATTGAAAATTTCGATTATAGCACAATCGCATACAGTCCTGTAGAAAATAACTTTAAAGATGCTTATAATCTAGGATTCAATAGCAATACAAACATTTCCGTTAGCGGTAGTTCTGAAAAGACTTCATTCTACACCTCTTTATCTTATAAATACGCAAACGGAACATTACCAAACAATAGTTTCGACCGCGTATCTTTTCTAGCTAAAGCATCGCACAAGTTAACCAATAAAGTAGAAATTGAAGCATCTATTTCTTTTGCAAATTCAAATCCGAAGAATGCTCAACCGAATATCGGAGAGCTATTTGTAGACGGCACATGGGGACGTACTTACGACACACAGTACTTCCGTAAACGCTACAAAGGATCTCACGGTGGATTGGCTAGTGCCGATTATGGAGATGAATATGGCAACAACCCTGGACGAAGCACTTGGTGGAACATTTATGAGAATGATTACTCACAAAAGGAAACTTCTGTTCGTCCAACCTTGGTTTTAACGGCCGATTTAACAGACTGGATGAAATTCCGTGCTGAAGGAAACTACAATTATTATTATACCCGCTATGAAAGCAAAAAGCCAGGAGACGGATATGCCAATACTAATAGCGGATATTACGGAATGGGATTGTACACAAAAGAACAGACCAATTTTAATGCATCATTTACATTTAATAAAAGTGTAAGCGATTTCACATTCGGTGGTTTTATCCGTGGAGAATATTATAACAACATGCAACAAACAATGGCAGAAAATACAAACGGAGGTCTGGTTGTACCTAACCAATATTTTATTGCCAACTCCATCAACACACCATCATATAGCGGTAAGATTGAAGGGGAAAAACGGATGTTATCCCTATCATTTCAGGCTAGTGCCAGTTGGAAAGACCAACTTTTCCTGGATGTAACCGGACGTAACGACTGGTCCTCTTCATTGGTTTATTCAGACGGTCATGGAAATTATTCATACTTTTACCCATCTGTCTCCGGATCATGGTTGATACATGAAACACTTCGCGACCAGTTACCGGAATGGATATCCTTTGCTAAAATACGTGCTTCATGGGCACAGGTTGGTAATGACACAGAGGCTTATACTATCAACTCTGCCTATTCACTGATGACGGGTCAACTACAAAACGGAGATAATATTTATGCATTAAGTATTCCGTCTACAGCCTACTCAAATGATTTGAAGCCCGAACGTAAAAATGCATGGGAAATAGGTTTGGACTGGCGCTTCTTGTCTAACAGAATCGGTCTTGATTTCACTTATTATAAAGAAAACACCAAAAATCAGATCATGTCGATCAGCGTTCCTGGTATTTCCGGCATCAACAGTCAGTATATCAACGCAGGAAACATCCAGAACAGAGGTCTTGAAATTGCACTGAACACAACACCAATCAAAACAAAAGACTGGCAATGGGATTTGGATTTCACCTATACTAAAAATGAAAATAAGATAATAGAATTGCATCCGAATGTAGCAAATTATATTACATTGTCTGGTGAAGTTAGTTACGGAAACTATCGTGTAGGTTCAGTTGCAAAAGTCGGCGAATCGTACGGAGTATTGATGAGTGACTCTAAAGCCAAAATAGATAAAGCAACTGGTCTGCCTATCCTAAATGCTGTTGATTATTATGGGGGTAATAAAGGAATGCACGCTATGTACTACCAACGCAGTGGCGAAGCAGAAATCATTGGTTCGTTGGTTCCGGACTTCTTAGGCTCTGTTAGCACTTCGTTAACCTATAAGAACTGGAGTTTACGTGCATTATTTGATATGCGCTTCGGAGGATATGTAGCCTCTTATGCAAATCGTTATGGTACAGCTTATGGGTTTACAGAAACGTCTTTGAAATGGCGTGATTCGGAAAATGGAGGTATGACTTATACTTCTATCTGGGATGGTCAAACATATCATGACGGTATTATTCCAGTCGGTTTGATCGAAGGTGGTATTTCCATACCCCTGCCTGACGGAACTTCTTATACTGTAGCCGAAGGTGGCGAAACTTATGAATCTTTGCATAGCAAAGGGCTGTTGGATCCACAGCACGCTTCAGCATGGCATTATTGGAATAATGCATGGGGGACAGGTACTGTAAACGATGCATGGTTGAAAAAGTTGAATTATATTGCTGTACGTGAAATTACATTATCATACAGAATGCCTCAAAAGTTTGCTAATAAAATTGGTGCACAACATTTGAATTTATCTGTATCTGGACGAAATCTGGGTTATCTGTTGAATACAATGCCCGACGGGGTAAATCCTGAATCTGTTCGCGGTACAGTTGCTTCCGAATTTCGTGTTCGTTCTTTCAGCGGTTTGACAGCGAATTACACATTTACTGTTAATGTCGGATTCTAAACTAAAATCAGAAACATTAAATTGATTAATCATGAACAATTATCGTAATATATTATTGGGATTGGGATTAAGTGCAACGATAGTATGCACAACCGGATGTCGCGATGAATTTTCAGACATCAACTCCAGTCCTACTCAAGTAACAAAGGCTGAGCCATCTTATCTTTTCGCACAGGCCGTTATGGATTTTGAACCTTTTAGTTACACTTATTGGTTCTACGACTCACCGATGTTGACAGCCTGGAGTCAGATGGCTGTACCTACAGGCAGTTTTAAAGAAAGTTCTTTCTTGACAACTGCGGTTGGCGGTGTAGGTTATGTGAATGTATTAAAACTGGCACACGAGATTACATTTTTACGCTCTAACATGAGTGAAGAAGAATCTGCCAAACATGCAGCAACAGCTGCATGCGTGGATATGCTAACTACATATCTCGCTATTGCCAGCAGTGATATCAATGGCGATATTCAATTTACGGAAGCCGGAAATGCATTGCATGGCGGCACATTGACACCGGCCTACGATAGAATTGCTGATCTATATAATTTATGGTTAGAACAACTGGATGCTGCCATCACCACATTCACAACAGCAACAGAACAGATATTCCCGACAAAACAGGATCCTATTTACCATGGAGATCTTACCAAATGGGCTAAAGCTGCAAACTCCCTGAAATTGAAAATAGCAGTCCGTCTGCTCTCACAGGATAAAGCAAAAGCCTTGAAAATCGCGTCGGAAGTGGCTAATGCATCTTGCGGCTACATCGATTCCATAGACGATGCCATACTGTTTAATAAATCTGTCATAAATTCAAGTAGCGATGATTACATCTATCACTGGAGTAACGGATTTATGGAATCGACTGCAGCTAATCAGCGCGTTATAAATTTCATGCTTGAAAATAAAGACCCGCGTGTTCGCTTCTGCTACGATAAGAACGACTGGAACTCAAAGATCGTACAAGAGTTTTACGATCAGGGTAAAAGTATACCTTCATATATTGAAGAAAATATCGAGTTTACAACAAATGCCGACGGCAAAAAGACATTTGTGAAATGGAAGGGAATGGGTGAACCTTGGGTTCGATATTACGGATTACCTGTTGAATATAATGCAAATAATAACAGTGCAGTTTATGGAGAATGGTTTGACTACGGAAATCGTTATAAGATTACCGATGATAAAGGTCAAAGTGCCAAAACTTACCGTCCTTACTCTATGTATCAACGGCAGATGGTTATCGGACGCACTTATAACTTTACCATGCCGACAATTCCCGGCGGTCCGGTTATCACGAAAAACGAAAGTCGTCCTTGGTACGGTATGTATTTAGGGGGCGGAGAAGTCAATCTCTATCTGGCGGAATTCAAACTGTTAGGTGCCGATTTGCCCAATACAGCCGAGTCTTATTACACACAAGGATTAAAACTATCTGTTATGGAATATGATAAAGCAGCCGGACTCAACCAAATTGCTTATTACGGTACTACATATGATTATGATCCGAACGAGGTTTCTATCGAACTGAAGGATGGAGAAATCGATGCAATGCTTGCATCCAAGGATTATAAACTCACAGGTTCTGTCGATGAACAATTGGAAAAAGTCTACTTACAGCAGTTATTGCACTTCACGATGTATCCTTACGACCAGTTTGTAACAGCTCGTCGTTCAGGTATACCTAAATTCAATTCCGAATTTATCAGCCGCGAAAACTATAGTTCAATACCTGTTACCAATATACCACGCCGTTTCCATACCGGTGTTCCTAACGAAACCAGCCAGTTATATCAGATAGAATTGGATGCCTACGCAGCACAAGGCTATACAGTCACAGCAGCAGGGGATAATAACAAGACCATCTTAAACTCTGAGCGTACATGGCAGGATAAGAATGCTCCGCAATGGGGTGAAGGGCCAAAGAAGTAATTTATATAATTAATAACCGCTAAAGAGTAGTTGCCATGAGCAACTACTCTTTTTTATAATCTACTGCAATGAGAACATACTCGTTAATTATCTTTATTTGTTGTTTAGTCACTATAATAAGTGCCAACGCACAGAAAAAACGTCAGATGTTATTTGAAAACTATAACAGGGGTATCGTATTGATGAAAAATAAATCAAAAACCCCTGCCGAACTCAATTATGATTGCGGTAATCAAGTCATGATGTTTAAAAGCGGAGCAGAAGAAATGATTCTGACTAATTTATCGCAGGTTGATACTGTTTATATCGGTGACTCCAAATTTATCCCTGCCGGAAAGAGAGAAAGTTTTTATGAAATAATACCAGTCCCCAACGGACTTATCGGCATAAATTGGCTATTAAAAAATAAATCACAAGGCTATAAAGGTGCTTATGGTGTACAACAGGCTAAAGTAGAAACAATAAATACCGCAGAATGGCAATACGGTGTTTATGAAGACCAATATACGGAGGTATTTAAATTAGCAAACCAGAATGAATACTGTATTTTTCGCGATGGTCAGCCTTTCAAATTCAAAAACAAGAAAACCCTCCTGAAACTTTTCCCCAATAAAGAAACACAAATAGAAGATTTCATAAAGAAACAAAAGACAGATATGAATACCCCTAAAGATGTAATAACTTTAGTTAATTTCTGCCTGGGATTATAAATTATATCTGACTCGCGGTATCACATTCATTTATGACATTATTATCTCTTGATTTGCATATCACTAAATGGTGACGCTATTATTAACAAATGACGTCACCAATCATTTTACCTCCCCATATTCGAATCCACCACCAGGCTATCCGGCAATTCCGCCGGTTCCGGACGCTTCACATAAATGCACATTCTTCGTGTCCCGTCTTCCACCAGGATACCGTCGGCCACAAATTGTTTGAGCTCTTTGCGTGCCAGATATTGGGTACAACCGTTCAAACCCTGATAAGCCAAGGTTGTAATATATGCATGTCGCTCCAGATACCGCAGTAGCCGACTTTCCTTTTCTTCCTGTGAAAAATCAGTTACCTTTGGCTCCTTATAACGTTCCACCGGCATTGTTTTCAGTTCATGCTTCAGTCCGGCACAACAACGAAAATTCACATTCTTGAAATGAACGGATTCACTACGCAACTCTTTCTTGTCTCCTACCGGACGCGATTTCAACGATACACTGAAATAGCCGATTCCGTCGAGATAAACATTATATCCATCGCGTAGTTTCTCTTTCAGCATGTCGGAGAGCAGACGGACCGCCCCTTTCAGGTCGCCACTAGTATAAGTGGATCGCGAAGACGCTTCCTCTATTAAACGATCGGTACTCACTGTATCCCAAGGGATTATACGGGGATGCAATACGACTTTCTTACCTGAACCCTTTTTAGGCGGATTCTGCTCCATCTTGTAAATTGCTGTCATACCAGTGTGTTTTTATCATCCGGCCTATAGACTTTTATGGCTAAAGACTGGACTTAGTAAGTATTTGACCTGGGTCAACCATATATTCGCCCCAGGTCGAACTTCAATTTGCCCTAGGTCAACTATAAGGTTCACCCAGGTCGAAAGGTTAAGAATATACGACCAAAGATATAAAATATAAGTGGATAAACAATAGTTATCTCCTTTATTTTCAATAGATGAAATAGTTGTATCCTTCCTGATAATGATTGGTCTTTACATGCTGTAAACCGGCATTCAGGTACTTACCTTTGGAAAAAATCAATAAAAAAAGAAGACAAATGAAAGCAACTTTATTCAATGCAAATCAGAAAGCACAAAAGACAATCGAGATGGAAAAACTGGTCGGACTGATCCGTGACGGTTACAAGGAAAAGCAAGTGGCAGCCCTGCGCGAAGAATTGCGCTACACCATTCCCGGAGTTTCGGTAAAAGAGGCGAACCGCTTACCGGTCGTCTACTTCTGTTCTACCGTAAAAAAGCAGGATGGGACGTTTGTCAGAGACCAATATAACGGATTGGTCCTGCTCAAAATAAACAATCTCGCTAACTGCAACGAGGCAAAAAATATCCGCCGGCAAGCAGCCGGATCATTACAGACAATGGCAGCATTTATCGGATCAAGCGGAAAGAGCGTGAAAATTATCATTCCTTTTATGCTATCGGATCATACTGTCCCACAGAACGATACGCTTATTCGTTTTTTCCATGCCCGGGCCTATGACAGAGCGGCAGCCTATTACCGGGAAGAGTTGCAACAACAGATCACTGTTGAAGAAAACGAATTGGATGCGGTCTGCCGGCTTTCATTCGATCCGGATATTTACTACAATCCGGACGCCCTGCCTATCCGGATCGAACAACCTTGGGAGACGCCGGAAAAGCTACCGGTTTCTGCACCGTCACCAGCCGTGACAGACCCGCTACAACGCCTCGTTCCCGGTTATGAACGAAGCCGGATCGTTTCGTTACTTTTCGAAAATTCATTACGGCAAGCCATAGATGCGACCGGTTATCGAAAAGAGGATGAAGATATCAAGCCTTTCCTTACTTGCCTTGTCGAGAATTGCTTCCGCAGTGGTATCCCGGAAGAAGAGGTGGTCAAGTGGTTGCCGGTACATACCCATTTCCGGATTTTTGAAGCGGAGATACGGACAACCGTACACAATGTCTACTGCCTGTCCTCCGGTTTCGGCCGGAAACCGTGTATCCGTCCGGAGCAGGTACTCGCCTTTCAAGCCGACGAATTTATGAAACGCCGGTATGAATTCAGATATAATAATATGAAGGGAGATGCGGAATACCGTGAACGCAAATCGTACTATTTCAATTTCTTTCCTGTTAACGAACAGGTCCTCAACAGTATCAGCCTGAATGCGCAGGAAGAAGGTATCCCGCTATGGGACAGGGACGTAAAACGTTATATCTATTAGATTCCGGTTGAAGAGCAACTCTTCTTCCAATATTTCCGCTTGCCTGAAACCGGAGAACAGGGCGAACTGCTCCCTGCCGCCGAAATATTGAGACGGATCGAACAACGAAACAAGATAAAATCCGGTATCCGCAACATGGCTCTGTTCGGCCGGCTGTTGCTAAAGAATAATGTAACCAAAAAACATACGAAAACAGGCAATTACTACCATGTAATTGAAATCTGATAAAACAAGCGGGGTGATGCCGTCCTCCTGCCATGGCGTCACCCCCATATTCCTATGGTACAACTTGTTAAAATATCTCTACCGAAATATGACGCCGGATTTACTAAAATTTATATAAATAAGGAGAAATCTCCCACAAATCAGAACTCTGTCCTCCTATTAATCAATATTAACCCATCAGAAAAGCTTCCAAAGCTTTTAAATAATATAGTTTTTACCCTGACACAAGTAGTTAAATATTGTAGTTTTAAATTATAACTTATTGATTATCAATACAATTTGATTCCGAAAACACTATAGTCCTTTTAGAACTAAGGTAATAACGCCAACTAAATATACGCCAGGCTCTAAATCGCTTTGTAAAGTTATATCCAAAATAAAGAACAGACTTTTGTTTCGCCAAAACATTGTCTATTAATGTTCAAATAAAACCATCAATTATGTTGAAAAACTTTAAGCCTGTAGGCTTATTGCTGTTAGCCGGTACACTAGGTATCCCTGGATATGCGTCTGCGGATACGGTTACAGCAGGGCCGAGAACTAGTATTTCCCAGCAAGACGGAAAAGTTACGGGAACAGTTGAGGATGAATTCGGTCCCGTTGCCGGAGCATCTGTAGTAGTGAAAGGAACAACAAATGGTAACATTACCGACATGGACGGTAATTTTACTTTGGAAGGTGTGAAAAGTGGAGATATCATCCAGATATCTTTTATTGGGTATGCAACTCAGGAAATCAAGTACACTGGACAAGGAACTATCTCTGTTAAATTAGCAGAAGATACCCAGAAACTGGATGAAGTAGTTGTAACTGCCCTGGGTATGAAACGCTCAGAAAAAGCCTTGGGTTACGCTGTAACTGAATTGAAAGGTGATGAATTGAAAACAAATGCTATTAACCCGGTAGCTTCTTTGCAAGGAAAAGTGGCTGGTGTTGAAATTGCATCTTCTGATGGCGGTATGTTTGGTGCTACTAAAATTCAAATTCGTGGAGCTTCCACTTTGAACGGCAACAACCAGCCTATTTATGTTGTGGATGGCGTTATTCTGTCGAATGATTTGTCTGGTACCGGTTCTTCCGACTGGGATTCGAATGCTAATGACTACGGTAATATGCTGAAGAACCTGAACCCGGATGACTTTGAAACTGTATCTGTATTGAAAGGTGCTGCCGCTACTGCTTTGTACGGTTCACGTGGTTTGAACGGTGCAGTTGTGATCACGACTAAGAGTGGAAAAGGTGCTACCGGTTTCGGTGTTTCTGTTTCTCAGACATTCGGTCTGGATCGTGCACACGGAGGTATGGAGCGTCAAATGCTTTATGGCCCCGGAACGATCGGTGGAGATATCAGCTACGGAGAAGTGAATGCGGACGGCAGCTATAAGAAATGGGATCAGAATCAGTTCCGTTTGAACTCAAGAGGAGAGGGAACGGTTATCGGTGCTTCAACCATGTTGTGGGGACCGCGTTATGACGGTCGTCAGATCGAGAACTACGATGGAACAATGACTTCGTATTCACCGATCGAGAGCAACATGTCGGATGCTTACCAGACCGGGTTGAACTCAAATACCAATGTGTCTGTTCGCGGTGGAAACGAAACAACCAATTATTTTTCTTCCATCTCTTACAAGAAGGCTAAAGGTATTGTTGAAAACAATGATTTTGAACGTTACTCTTTGTTGCTGAAAGGTTCTCATAAGATCAGTAACCGTGTAGATGTAAATGCTTCTATCAGCTTTGCAAACTCTACGCCGAAGAACGCACAGATCAATATTGGTGAAAGTTTCGCAACCGGAACTTATTCAACAATGTACGATACTAATTATTTCCGCGATAAATATCTGGGTGACCATCATACTGGTCTGGCCAGCAATGACTATGGCGATAAGTATGGTAGTGTGCCGGGTAAGAGTTTGTGGTTTAAGATAGACAATAACGATAAAACCCGTAAGGAAACTGTTGTTCGTCCGACTGTTGAGATCAATGTTAAGATGTTAGATTGGTTGTCTTTCCGTGCTGAAGGTAATATGAACTATTATTATACCAGCTGGGAAGATAAACAATTAGGCGAAGGCTACAATAACAAAGGCGGTTTTTACGAAATGGGTCAGGAGTATAATAAGCAGACTACTTTCGGCGGAACTTTTACCTTTAATAAAGATGTAAAGGATTTCCATATCGGTGGTTTCCTTCGTGGTGAATACTATACGACAAGTGCAGCTACTCAGACATCTAAAACAGATGGTGGTCTGGCTGTTCCCGGTCAGTATTTTGTCGGTAACTCTTTGAATACCTCTAAAACGACGGCAGAAATTAAAAATACAAAACGTATTCTTTCCGCAGTTGCTGCTGTGAACCTGAGTTGGAGAAACCAGTTGTTCCTGGATATTACAGGACGTAATGACTGGTCTTCCGGTTTGATCTATACCAACGGAACGGGTAACTACTCCTATTTCTATCCGTCTATCGGTGGATCATGGTTGATCAATGAAACATTCCGTGATCAAATGCCTGAATGGATTAACCTGGCTAAGATCCGTGGTTCATGGGCACAGGTAGGTAACGATGCCAGCCCGTATTCTATTTATTCTTATTATACATTAGGTTCTTTATTGCAGCCGGATGGTTCCAATATCTTTACGAACTATTGGAATGATGATAATAAGAAACTGTTCAGCCCGAACCTGAAACCTGAACGTAAAAATTCATGGGAAATCGGTTTGGACTGGCGTATATTCGACAGCCGTATCGCCTTGGATGCAACTTACTACAAGGAAAATACGACTGATCAGATTATGACAATTGCTATCCCGTCCGAATCAGGTATCAGCAAACAGTTGATCAATGCAGGTAATATTCAGAACTCCGGTGTTGAAATTGCCTTGAATACGATTCCTTTCAAAAACAAAGACTGGGAATGGACATTGGACTTCACATTTACAAAGAACTCGAACAAGATTGTTGAACTTCACCCGAACGTAGCAAACTATATTGCCTTGGAAGGTGATGTAGCTTACGGTAACTATCGTGTAGGTTCTGTTGCGATTGTTGGTGGTTCTTATGGTATGTTGATGTCTGATGCAATGCCTAAAAAGAATGAAAATGGTGAAACTGTATTGACATGGCGTGATTCTTATCGTTCTGCATTTGCTCAACGTAGCGGCACTGCTGAAGAAGTAGGTAGCCTGGTTCCGAAGTTTATGGGTTCTATTGCTACAGGCGTAACCTGGAAAGACCTGAGTTTGCGTGTTGCCCTGGATGCCCGTATCGGTGGAAAGGTAGCTTCTTATTCTAATAAATACGGACAGGCTTATGGATTTACCCAATCTTCTTTAGACTTCCGTGATGAAGAACATGGTGGTATTACCTGGACTTCAAACTACGGAGATTCTAAGGGTATGACATTCCATGACGGTGTGATTCCTGAAGGTGTATTCGAAGCTGGTACAATGGCTACTTGTGTAGACGGTGTTAAACGCGACCTGGGCGGCATGAGTTTTGCTGATGCTGTGAATAAGGGATATTTGGAACCGGTACATGCTTCTGATTATCACTATTGGAGTAACCAGTGGGGTACTGGTACTGTAAACGATTACTGGGTACATGACCTGAGTTATATCGCATTACGCGAAATCACATTAGGATACCGCGTACCGAAGACCATCGCCTCTAAAATAGGTGCAAAGGGACTGAACCTGTCATTCAGTGCAAGAAATCTGGGTTACCTGTATAACTCATTACCAAACAATATTAATCCGGAAAGTGTGCGTAGTAACAAATCGGCTGAGTTCCGTGAACGTTCAAACAGCCCGATCACATCCAGCTATATGTTCACTATCAATTTGGATTTCTAATTAATAAATGAAGCAAATTATGAGATATAAATCTTTTTTAGCAGCAACCCTGTTAGGAACTTCTCTGATGGTAGCTCCGGGGTGCCAGGACGATTTCGCTAAGACAAATACCAACCAGTCTGCTATCACGAAAGCAGATGTGCGCTATTTGTTTACACAGATGTTAAGTGAATTCGAACCGTCGAAATACCAGCAATGGTTTTATAATAATCTGGCTTATACATTGCGTTGGACGCAAGCTAATGTGCCTGATGGCGGTAATACTTCTTCTTTGAACCTGATGGGTGCTTTTGAAGGATCGCAGAGCCAGGTTATTAATGTGAAGTTATATGCTGAAGAAATCAAGCATGTATTATCGTTAATGGATGAAAACGAAAAGGCTACCTATGAAAATATCAATGTCCTCGCAAATCCGTTATTGGTATATCTGGGTATCTTCGGTACGGATATGTATGGTTCAATCGCCTATACGGAAGCAGGCAGAGGATTGCATGAAGAGATCCTGACTCCGGCTTATCAAAGTCAGGAAGAATTGTTCCCTATCTGGTTGGATCAGCTGAATGAAACGATCGATGTGCTGTTGGCTGACAAACCAAATCAGGTGAAGCTGGATGCACAGGATTTCGTTTACAAAGGAGACACCAAGTTATGGGCTAAATTCGCCAACTCCCTGAAGTTGAAGATTGCCGTTCGTATGTTGCATGTTGATAAGGCAAAGGCACTGGCTATTGCTGAAGAAGCTGTGAATAATAAGGCTGGCATCATGTCTGGTTTGGATGATGATTTCATCTATTGCAAAGGTTCTCAGGAATATCACTTTGGAGATGATGTACTGGATGGGCAGAGTAAAGGTATCGGTTCTAAACAACTGATCAACTTCCTGGTTGACAATAAAGACCCGCGTGTTCGTTTTATTTTCCAGAAGAATGACTTTAACTCTAAAGTGGTACAGGCTTTCTTGGATAATAAGAAAGAACTGCCTCCTTATATTAAAGAAGTGGCTGAGATCAAAGACGG
This sequence comes from Parabacteroides sp. ASF519, assembly GCF_000364265.2. Taxonomy (NCBI): domain Bacteria; kingdom Pseudomonadati; phylum Bacteroidota; class Bacteroidia; order Bacteroidales; family Tannerellaceae; genus Parabacteroides; species Parabacteroides sp. ASF519. Next base: position 3,152,782 of record NZ_AQFV02000006.1, read on the forward strand.
TAAATTTGAAGGTTGGAAAGCTCCGGGTGAACCTTGGGTTCGTTACTTCGGTAGTCCGGTGCAGACTTCTGCCAGAGAAAATGCTGAAATAAACAACGCTTATTTCAATTACGACAAATTTAAACTGCCTACAGAAGACGGTGGTGAAAAGCAGTATTATCCGTTGGCTCGTATGAACCGTGAAATGTTGCAGGGTCAGAAAGACTATACTTTCCCTGATGCTCCGGGTGTTTCTGCTACGATCGACGATCAGGACCGTGCATGGTATGGTTTACATTACTCTTCTGCAGAAGTAGCTTTGTATCTGGCCGAATTGAAATTGCTGGGTGCTAACTTGCCTGGTTCGGCTGAAAGCTATTATCAGGAAGGTATCCGTCTGTCTGTTCAGGAATATGACAAACTGGCTTCTTTGAATCAGATTCCGTATTATTCTAGTGTATATGACAAAGAGTTTGAAAAGACTATCAAACTGGAAGATGGTGAAACCGATGCTTTGCTTGCAAACGAGAAATACAAACTGTCCGGTTCTACAAAGGAACAGTTGGAAAAAGTATATATCCAGCAGTATGTTCACTTCCTGTTGTTCCCGAATGAACAGTTCGTACAGGTTCGTCGTTCAGGTGTTCCTATGAAAGATAGTAAAGTATTGGCATGGGAAAACTTTACAGATGACGATGCAAACTTCCAGATCCCGCGTCGTTGGACTATCAATACTCCGCTTCAGAGTGATTTGATGTATACTATCAAGAAGACTGCTTATGAAGCACAAGGATTTACGACAGGTACACAAGATCCGGCTACATTGAACCGTGAACGTATATGGTATGATAAGGGAGCACCTAACTTTGGTGAAGGTCCTAATTTTTAAAGGTATATCTTTGTAAATAGATTAAATAATAAAGAAGAGGGAAGGATTGTCAATATTCTTCCCTCTTTGTCTTTAAATCATACAAATAAATATGAAATATCAGATCACATTCATCATTTTATTGATCTCGCTTATCACTGAGGCCGGTTATGCACAAAAAAAGTCTATTTATCTGCTGGATGATTTCACCCAGGGAGTCGTATTAATGAAAAACGGAGCAAAGACAAATGCCCTGTTGAATTATGACGGAAGTAACAGGAAAATGAAATTTAAACAACAGGATGAGATCATGATCCTGACAAATACACAGGCGATCGATACCGTCTTTATTGCTTCTCATAAGTTTATCCCATACAGCCGGAATTTTCTGGAAGTGGTAGAAATGCCTAATGGCAATTTGTATATCAATTGGTCACTGAGAGAACTTTATAAAGGCAGGCAAGGAGCTTACGGCTATGCAAACCAGAGCACGACGACAACTTCTATTAATACCAGTTTTTATAACAAGGGCTATTATAAGGTAGAAAATCCGGATATAATGGAAGAAATCAATGACAATGATTACTGGTTTTTCCGTACTGATAAACCTGTTAAGTTCCGCAATGAGAAGTCGCTGTTAAAGCTTTTTCCCGGTAAAGAGGAACTAATCAGGATTTATATAAAAGAACATAATATAAATATGAAAAATCCGGAGCAAGTGATAGAATTATCTAATTATTGCATGGGCTTATAGAGTGTATGTTTTTCTACATTAATATGTAAGTATATCTAAAAAAATATTATTTCATGATTCAGGGGATGTAGAGAAGGACAGTTCTACATCCCCTGAATTGTTTCCTATTTATTGATTTAGTAAAAGAATGAGGAAGAGATATCAACCTTCTTCCCCAATGTTAATCTTGCAACAACTCTTGTTTCTTTCTGTTTATATTACCAAATGACATTGGTTGACGCCAAATGCATAGATCTAATAAATTAAACAAAAAACATCAGTATGTTGAAAAGATTCAAATCTGTCAGCATGATTCTCCTGGCGGGCGCGTTGGGCTTTACCGGAAACGCCGTTGCCAATCCGAATACCGGGAATCCTGCTATTGACATTTCCCAACAGGATACGAAGATTACGGGAACAGTGGAAGACGAGTTCGGACCCGTCGCAGGGGCTTCTGTTGTAATTAAAGGTACCACAAACGGGACAATGACCGATATGAACGGCCATTTCACGCTGGAAGGTGTAAAGAAGGGAGACATTATCCAAATATCCTTCATTGGCTTTGCCACACAAGATATTCCTTACACCGGACAAACCGCTCTCAATGTTAAACTCGAAGAAGATGCCCAGAAACTGGATGAAGTTGTTGTTACCGCCTTAGGTATGAAACGTGACAAGAAAGCACTGGGTTACGCCATGCAGGAACTGAAAGGTGACGAACTGCTCTCTTCACGCGAACCTAACCTGGCCAACTCTTTGTCGGGTAAAGTCTCCGGCTTACAGATCGTACGCTCCAGCAATGGGGTGGGAGGGTCTTCGAAGATTGTGCTCCGTGGTAATAACTCGCTGACCGGTAGTAACCAGCCACTGATCGTTGTCGACGGTACGCCGATGGATAACTTCACAGGCGGGGTCGATGATGTATGGGGTAACTCCGGTGCCGATATGGGTAACGGTCTTTCCGACATCAATCCCGAAGATATCGAGTCGATGACTGTGCTGAAAGGTGCTTCGGCTGCGGCTTTATACGGTTCAAGGGCCGGTAACGGGGTGATACTTATTACGACCAAGTCGGGAAAGAAGAATGAAGGGCTGGGTATTACGGTCAATGCCGGTATCACAACCGAGTCGATTTTCCTGAAACCGGATATGCAGAACAGTTTTGGACAAGGATCGGTCGGCGCTTACGATAACCAGTCGCGATTGAGCTGGGGACCGAAGGCGGAAGGACAGACGGTTACCGACTGGATGGGACGCCAGGTTCCTTTGAGGACGTACGATAATATCGATGCTTTCTTCAACACCGGTACTTCTTTTAATGAAGGTATCAGCTTCCAGCAGAATATAAAAGGGACGTCGGTCTTTTCTTCCATCAACCGTTCGGATGATGCAGGTATTACTCCGGAGTCGAAGCTGAACAAAACGAATATCACCTTGCGTGCTACCACTTTCCTCGACGAAGCCGAAAAGTGGAAGGTAGATGCCAAAGTGAACTATATCAATCTGAATGCCCACAACCGCCCGATCCAGGGTGTCAACCCTTCCAATGCTTTCAACACGATCTACAACCTGCCCCGTTCGCTGAATGTGGCTGACTTTAAGAATAGTGTGGACGAAGATGGAAACATGATCTGGTGGGATGCTTCGAAGAACCCGCAGGAAAACCCGTACTGGGTGACCAAATACCGCCAGAACAATGATACCCGTAACCGTTTACTGGGTAACATCGCGTTGAAATACGCTCCCACCAACTGGTTCAATATCGAATTGAGAGGCGGTACAGACTATTATACAACGACTAAGAACGAAAAAGTATATGCCGGAGGTAATACAACCCCCAGCGGTTTATACAGCGAAGGTTCCGAGACATTTTACGAAAACAATTACAGCTTCCTGGCTACCGCCAATAAAGATAACCTGATCGACCGCCTGGGTGGTTTCGTTACTTTCGGTGGTAACCTGATGATACAGAGGCGAACGAAGATGAATGCCTCGGCCGGCGAATTGCTTGTGCCAAACCTCTTCTCACTGAACAATGGTATTAATAAACCGACGGTAACCTCTGAACTGATCCGCCGGAAGATGAATTCGCTTTACGGATCGTTGCAATTGAACTGGGACGGCTATCTGTTCCTGGATATTACGGCACGTAACGACTGGTCGTCTACCATGTCGAAAGCCAACCGTTCTTATTTCTATCCCTCGGTCAGCCTGTCCGGAGTGATCTCCGACATGGTGCCTAAACTAGGCGGACAGATGCCTGAATGGTTTACCTTTGCCAAGGTAAGAGCTTCGTATGCCGAAGTAGGTAACGACCTCGATCCGTATCAGTTATACAATAACTTCACCGTCGGTAAGGATGAGAACGGGAATACGACAGCCGCTCCCGGAAACGTACTTTACGATTCCAGCGTACGCAGCGAGTTGATCAAATCATGGGAAGCCGGTTTCGATATCCGCTTTTTCAACAACCGCCTCGGACTGGATGCCGCCTGGTATAAAACAAACGCCACCCGCCAGCTGCTAAACTTGCCGATGGACCCCTTCTCCGGTTATAGTTCCCGCAAGGTAAATGCCGGTAATATTCAGAATGAAGGCGTTGAAATCTCTCTGAACGGCTTAATTCTCGACAATCCCAAAGGACTAAGCTGGAACTCGACAGCACAGTTCTCCCTGAACCGAAACAAGATCATCGACCTCTATCCGGGTGTTACCCTCTATGATATAAAAACGCTGGATGCCATCCAGATCGTAGCCGTGCAAGGCAGTTATTATGGTGATATCTACGGGCAAACCTTCCAACGTGTGGAAGACAAGAATGATCCTAACTACGGCAAGATCATTGTCGGTGAAGACGGACTTCCATTGATCACGACCGGCAAATCGAAAGTCGGCAACCAGAGTCCCGACTGGATGCTGGGATGGACGAACAGCTTTTCATACAAAGGCTTCAACCTGAGTTTCCTGGTGGACTTCCGTATTGGTGGCGATCTTTATTCGGCAACCGCTTCCAACCTGTACACCCGTGGTAATGCGGCCGGGACAGTAGTAAACGGCGAACGACAGGACTTCATTGTCCCTAATTCGGTTGTCCAGACTCCCAACGACTATACGGAAAATAAAGTACCCGTCACCCATCAGAATTATTGGGAACGTATCGGATCGACCGGTAATTACGGCTTGCCGGAAATGTACACATACGATGCAACAAATATCCGTTTACGTAATATTACGTTAGGATATGATTTCAATAAAGCAATGCTAAAGAATACTCCGTTCCAGCGCCTGCGTTTGTCTGCGACATGCAATAACGTCTGGATGATCCATTATAACCTGCCGGGCATCGACCCTGAATCTGTTTCAGCAACCAATACAAATGCTACCGGATTCGAGAATGGGGCAGCTCCGACAAGCCGTTCATTTACGTTTAATGTAACAGTTGGTTTCTAGTATTAGATAGCAGATATATTTTGTTCCATCTAATGGAATAAGTAATGTAGCAGACATGGAACAAGTAATGTAGCAGACACGGAAGTGGTAATGTAGCAGACACGGAAGTGGTAATGTAGCAGACATGGAAGTGGTAATGTAGCATACATGGAACAAGCAATATTGAAAATTACGAATAAATATCATCTGCTAAAATCTAATTATAATCATTCATAAATATCAATTATCAACTACTAAGAACAAAATAAGATGAATACAAAGAATATATTGCTTACCGGCATGTTCACATTAGCGGCTTTGTTCTCTTCCTGTAACGATTTTCAGGAGATAAATGAAGACCCTAACCAAGTGGGCGAAGACAAAGTGAAGCCGGAATGGTTTCTCAATGCCTCCATCATCGGGGCGCAGATGAATCCAGAGATTGCCGAACGTATCTTCATTGCCGAATGGAATCGTGCCGCTCGCTTCAACCGAGGTAGCGGATTCACGATCGGTACGGACAATAACGATTATATCACCCTCTACCTCAGCAACTCCTATGCCGTAGGCTGGCTCAATAAGGCTACCCAGGCTATCGAACTGGGAGAAAAGAAGATCGAGGCAGGCGAAGCCGAACAATATCCTTATTATAAAAATGTGGTTCAGATGGCCCGTATCTGGCGTGCTTATCTGAATGCTGAAGTATCCGACGGCTTCGGACCTATCCCAGCTTTGTCGGCTTTCACCGGCGTACCCGGCGAATACGACAGTGTAGAAGCTATCTATGGTTTCATCCTCAAAGAGTTGAATGAAGCTGAAGCCTCTCTCGATCCTTCTATCAATATGGAGCCGATGGCAGGCGAAGATGCTTTCTATGCCGGAAATGTCAATGAGTGGAAGAAATATGCCAACTCCCTGCGTATGCGTTATGCCATGCGTATCTCAGCCGTATCGCCCGAACTGGCAAAGACCGAATTTGAAGATGCGGCAAGCAAAACCTTTATCTCGTCACTGGATGATCTGGCAGGCGTACAGGAGAAAGATGGTTGGAACGACCTGACAGGCGTCATGTCGCGTACCTGGAATGCACAGCCTATGTCTGTGACTTTCAAGAACCTGGCCGAAGGACTTGGAGGCATTGAATTTCCTCTTCCCGATTCCCTGAAGAGCCATCTGAAAGATCCCCACACCTATATGGGACTCTATCTGAACAAGCATTTCCCGTTGAATACCAACGATCCGTGTGCCGGATTCTATTTTGATGCCATTCCGCAGTATGTAGATCCCCGCGCACCGAAACTATTCAGCGTAGTAGGCTGGAACGACGGTGTGGTTTATTCCGACTATATCGGTGCAGCTAGCGAAGTGCACCCCGTTGAATTGATGGATCCGAACGATAACTCCAAACCGATGCTCACGATCGACCCGCGTTATACCTGGGGTACCTGGGTAGCCGGTGAATGGAACAACCTGTCCGGTTTAGTCAGTGCCTTAACCGGTAAGAACTACAACTATCCTTCCATGGCAAAACAATACCGTATGAATACGCAGAAGCGCGTCTTCTTCGGCCCGTGGGAAAGCTATTTCCTGATAGCTGAAGCTGCTCTGAAAGGATGGACGGTACCGGGCACTGCCCAGTCGAATTATGAAAGCGGCATCACAGCCAGCTTCGAATATCATGGCCTGCAAAGCCAGGTTTCTCAATACCTGTCCTCTACGGATTATAACCGGGTAGGTACCTCCGTCAGCTTCACCCATACAACGGAAGCGAAGCCTTATACCGTCAATTATGTCGATCCTTATACAAAGGAAAATAAGACAATGACCTATAACTTCCCGAAGAATTCAATTTACCGCGGCGGTGCTTACAACAACGACGCATTGACAAAGATTCTTACCCAGAAATATATCGCACAGGTACCCTGGTTACCCGAAGAAGCATGGAGCGATCATCGTCGCCTCGGTCTCCCGTTCTTTGAAAACCAGGCTGTAGAAAAAGACTACAACCCATTGAACCAGGTTCCTCTGACAATGGCAACAGCCAAGGAATGTCGCCTCGATTTCTACCCGAAACGCTACCGTTATCCGGCCAATATCCAGACCAATAACCTGGAAGGATACCAAAAAGCCTTAGAGCTGTTGGGCGGCCCCGATGTAGTGACAACGCCGCTTTGGTGGAATCAGAAATGAGACCTGCATTTCTCTTGATAGAAAAGTAGGCAAAAGATCAAGACTGCATCTGTTTCACTACTTTGATCTTTTGTTACTTTTCTATCAAGGGAAAAGTAAAGAAAACAAACTAAACAAAAACACAATTATGGTACGTAAACTATTAATCCGCGACCTCACCCTCCGTGACGGTCAGCAGTCAGCTTGTGCAACGCGCATGTCGCAGAAACAAATCGACCGTGTACTACCTTTCTATAAAGAAGTTGGTTTCTATGCGATGGAAGTATGGGGTGGGGCAGTGCCCGATGCCGCTATGCGCTACCTGAACGAAGATCCCTGGGAAAGAGTGGAAAAGATCAAAGCCGCAGTAGGTACGACCACCAAACTGGCTGCCTTATGCCGCGGACGCGACCTGTTCGGCTACAATCCTTACCCGGACAACGTTGTCAAAGGCGTATGCCGCAACACCGTCGAGTCAGGAATTGATATCATGCGTATCTTCGATGCCATGAACGATATAGACAATATGAAGCCGGCCATCAAGTACACCGACCGTTACGGTGGAATGGCCGATTGTGCCGTCTGCTACGCTATCGACCCTCACCATTCTGCCCTTGAACGGATCGAAGCCGCTTTCCACGGACGTCCCCTTCATAAGCCGGTCTTCAAGAACGACTATTTCCTGGACAAAGCCCAGCAGTTGGAGAACTTCCGGGCCGATATCATCACCCTCGAAGATGCCAACGGACTCATCACTCCTGCAAGGACTGCCGAACTGATACGCCTTTTCAAGAAGAACCTGAAATCTCCCGTCGACTTCCACACCCGCTGTACTGCCGGATACGGTCTGGCTTCTATGCTTGCCGCCATTGTCAACGGTGTCGACATTGTCGATACGAATATCTGGTATTTTGCCGGAGGCTGTTGTGCTCCCGCCATCGAGCTGGTCTACGTCTTCTGCAAAAAGATGGGTATCGAACTGGAAATTGATATGGAAGCCGTCGCCCGCATCAACGCCGAACTCCTGAAAATACGAAAAGAACTGAAAGCCTACGATACCTCCCGCGAGTTGCCCAATCCTTTCAATCCCCTGACCGATAAGTTACCTACCGAGATCGACCGCTTCTTCAACGATGCCATCGAAGCCGCCCGCAAAGACAAGGAAGACGACCTGATCATCTTCTGCCGTGCCATCGAAGAATACTTCAACTTCCCCGAACCCAACGAAATGGTCCAGAAATCGCAGATTCCGGCTAACATGTACAATCAGATAGTCGCCTTACTGAAGCAGCAGGACCATCCCGAGCTATTGGAGAAAGCGATGTCATTAATTCCCCGGGTACGGATGGATGCCGGCCTGCCCCCTTGGTGACGCCGGTAAGTCAGGTGATAGCCTCGCAGGCAGTTTCCTGTGCCCTCGACGAACTGAACGGTCGCCCGTTATATAGCAAACCCGTTTACCCCTTTATCTCCCTGATCCGCGGAGATTATGGGAAAACCCCGTTGCCTGTCGACCCTGACTTCCGCCAGCAAATAACCGGCAAGCGGGAAGAGCAACTTTATGATGCCTCAGATTATGAGATGCAGGAGAACCCTGTCATCGATGAAGTCGGTATTCTGGTAGCCGAAAATGAAAAGGAGATGCTTCTCCTCGAACTCTTCCCGATGTCTGCCCGCCACTTCCTGACAAAACAGAAGAAAGAGAAGTTCAGAAACGATCTGATGGTTTGATGTTTACCCTCTTATATTTATAAGACTGTTTTAAATAAAAAATCCCGTTGTTTTTACAACGGGATTTTGTTTATTCTTCGTATATGTCGACCGCCTTCGAACGGAGTGTTTAAAAAGGCTTCGACGGTGCGAGTAGCTTCCTCCTGACTGATAAACCGACCGGGCATGACAAGTATGTTGGCATCATTGTGTTCACGAGCCAGTCGTGCAATTTCTTCCTGCCAGCATAAAGCGGCCCGTATTCCCTGGTGTTTATTTAAAGTCATTGCAATACCATTTCCTGATCCGCAGATCGCTATTCCGGGATATACTTCCCCGGCTTCTACAGCGTAAGCCAACGGATGAGCGAAATCGGGATAATCGCAACTTTCTGTTGAACAGGTTCCGAAATCCTTATAGGATAATCCTTTGGAGTCCAGTATTTGTTTCACATACTCTTTTAGTTCGTAACCTGCGTGGTCACAACATAAACCTAGTGTTTTCATCTTTATCTGTTAGAGGTAGTAAAAAAGAGTGTTTTCAAGGCATGCTTGAAGCTCCTTTCAAGGACCGCTTGAAACCTCCTTCAAGAGTCCCTTGAAACCTCCTTCAAGACATGCTTGAAGCCTGCTTCAACAGACCCTTGAAAGTAATAGGAACAAACAGCCCTCTTTTACCAGTAGTTTCTTATGCTAATAATTCTTTAACTTGATTGTATACATTCTGTCCTGTGAAGCCCAGCTTTTCGTCGAGCACCTTGTAAGGAGCGGAGAAGCCGAACGATTCGAGCCCCCAAACCTTACCGTTTGCTCCGACTAATCCTTCCAGATTAACGGGCAGACCGGCGGTCAGGCCGAATATTTTGCTTCCGGTAGGAATAACAGATTCCTGGTATTCTTTGCTCTGGCTACGGAATAACCCTTCGGAAGGAACAGATACGACACGAACCTTTACACCGTCGGCACGAAGCAAGGCTGCTCCTTCTTCCAATGTAGCAACTTCCGAGCCGGAAGCGACCATGATAACGTCCGGATTTTCATCGCTTTCTACAATATAGGCACCCTTTTCGGCCTGCAAGGCTTCGTTGTAACGATTACCTTTGGAGGGCAGGTCAGTGATGTTCTGACGGGAAAGAATCAAAGCGGTAGGAGTGGCTGTATTTTCCATTGCCATCTTCCATGCAACGGTTGTTTCAATGACATCGGCCGGACGGAGAACCAGCATAGAGTTGTGGCCCTTATGGTTCTTCAGTTTTTCCATCAAGCGGATCTGTGCTTCCTGTTCAACCGGTTCGTGAGTCGGTCCGTCTTCACCAACGCGGAAGGCATCGTGCGACCAGATGAACTTCACCGGTTGTTCCATCAATGCAGCCATACGGATTGCAGGCTTCATATAATCGGAGAATACGAAGAAGGTACCGCAAGCCACGATCACGCCGCCGTGCAGTGACATACCGATACATACACAGGCCATTGTCAGTTCGGAAACACCGGCCTGGAAGAAGGCACCGCTGAAGTCGCCTTTCACGAATGAATGCGTTTTCTTCAGGAAACCGTCTGTCTTGTCCGAGTTGGACAGGTCGGCGGATGAGCAGATCATATTTTCAACCTTTGTAGCCAGTACGCCTAATACGGTAGCGGATGCGGCACGGGTTGCCTGGTTTGCTTTCTGTTCGATAGCTTCCCAATCCAGTTTCGGGGCTTTGCCGGAGAACCAGAATTTCATCTTTTCTGCCAGTTCCGGGTTAGCTTTCGCCCATGCTTCTTTAGCGGCGTAACGTTCGGCTACGATAGCTTCCAGTTCTTTGGCACGCTTTGCATAGAGTTCGGCAACTTCCGGGAATACGGAGAAGGGGTTCTGAGGATCACCTCCCAGGTTCTTGATTGTTTCTTCGATGGATGCACCGGCGGCAGACAGGGGTTGGCCGTGAGTAGATACTTTGTTTTCGTAGTTACTCTTGTCGGCACCCATGGCACCTTTACCCATGATGGTATCGCCGATGATCAGGGTAGGACGCTGGGTTTCGGCTTTCGCTTCGTCCAGAGCCTTGCGTATTTCATTTACATCGTTTCCGTTGATGCTGATCACTTTCCAACCCCATGCTTCATATTTCATAGCGACATTTTCAGTCGTTACTTCTTCTACGGTTGTAGAAAGCTGGATGTTGTTGGAGTCGTAGAACATGATCAGGTTGTCCAGTCCCAGTGTTCCGGCAACACGGCCGGCGCCTTGTGAGATTTCTTCCTGGATACCGCCATCGGAAATATATGCGTAAATAGTCTGGTTCATTACATCACCCAGGCGGGCTTTCAGGAACTTGGCGGCGATAGCAGCACCTACGGCGTAGGTATGGCCTTGTCCCAGCGGACCTGAGGTATTTTCGATTCCTCGCTTGATGTCAACTTCCGGATGGCCGGGAGTCGGGCTTCCCCACTGGCGGAACATAGACAGTTCTTCCATGGTGAATTTGCCTGTCAGGGCGAGGGCTGAATAAAGCATCGGCGACATATGTCCCGGGTCCTGGAAGTAGCGATCCCTGCCTTCCCATTCCGGGTTCTTAGGATCATAGACCAAATACTCTGAGAATAGTACATTGATAAAATCTGCACCACCCATTGCACCACCCGGATGACCGGACTTAGCCTTTTCTACCATTGAGGCAGCCAGGACGCGGATATTGTCCGCTGCTCTGTTCATTACTTTAATATCGTTCATTTTGATGAATTAGTTTAATTTTTGCACAAAGATAGGGAATCTCTTCTTATAGACCGCCATATCATACAAACAATTCATTTTCTGTAAAGTTTCCTAACGTGCGATATTTCTCGCAGAGAGCCGGATATGCAAGGAAGTTACAAGGAGAAATAGAATCCCTGATTCAGCAGACGGTCATATTTCTCTTTATTGAACATATAATAGAAAGCGCCTCTTTTAGAGCCCTTTTTATCTTTCTCGTCCAGTTTTTCCAGGATATCCATGGAGTTTAGTTTCTTGCGAAAATTACGTTTATCCAATGGAGTTTGATAAATTGCTTCATATAGACTTTGAAGCTGGGGGAGAGTGAATTTCTCCGGAAGAAGGTTGAAACCGATAGGACAGGTGGCTGCTTTTCTTTTCAGACGCGCCAATGTGTCGGCAACCATTTGGTTATGGTCGAAGATCAATTCGGGTATTTCACTGATTTTTACCCATTCGGCATTATGTTCTTTCAGCAGTTCCCGATTGAAGTCATTCATGTTAACTAAGGAATAGTATGCTACGGAGATAACCCGTTCCCCGAGGTCACGGGTAACATCTCCGTAGGCACCTACCTGTTCCATAAAAAGATTATCGATACCGGAGCATTCGGTAAGCACGCGGGATGCCGCTTCGTTTACGCTTTCGCCGGATTTGATAAAGCCGCCCATCAGAGACCATTGTCCTTTCAGAGGTTCAAAATTCCGCTTGTAAAGTAAAACATTGAGTTCACCACTGTTGAACCCGAGGATGATACAATCTACTGCAATGAAAAATTTGACTTCGTTCTGATAAAATGCGGCTGTCATGATTTTATGGATATTGAATTAATTTATTAAGCGAGTTTGCGTGCGCCGTCGCTGATTACTACTTCATATACTTTTGGTTCGTGTCCGAATTTCTTTGTATAAGATTCGAATGCTTCCTTAATGAAGGCATCGTGCAGTTCGTCTTTTACGAGGTTGATCGTGCAACCGCCGAAACCGCCACCCATGACACGTGAACCGGTTACGCCACATTTCTTGGCTACATCGTTCAGGAAGTCCAGTTCTTCGCAACTTACTTCATACAATTTGCTCATGCCGTGATGCGTTTCGTACATTTTCTGTCCTACGGTTTCGTAATCGCCTTTTTCCAGGGCTTCGCAAACGTCGAGTACGCGCTGTACTTCTTCGATCACATATTCGGCACGCATATAGTCTTCTGCGCTGATGTCACCTTTTACTTCGTTCAACATGCCCATTGTTGCGTCACGCAGGAATTCTACTTCCGGATGATTGCGGCGGATAGCAGCAGCAGCATTTTCGCAAGACTGGCGGCGTTTGTTGTAAGCCGAAGAAGCCAGCTCGTGTTTAACTACAGAGTCCAGCAATACCAGTTTATAGCCAACCGGGTTGAACGGGAAGTATTTATATTCCAAAGAACGGCAATCCAGACGGATCAGGCTTCCTTCTTTACCGAATACAGAAGCGAACTGGTCCATGATACCACAGTTAACACCACAATAGTTGTGTTCGGTAGACTGGCCGATCTTTGCTAATTCGAATTTGTCGATACCCAAAGAGAAGAGTTCATTCAAAGCGAAAGCATAGGTACTTTCCAAAGCAGCGGATGAAGACATACCGGCACCCAGAGGAACATCACCAGCAAATACGGTATCAAATCCCTGGATCTGGCCGCCACGTTTGATGATCTCACGGCATACACCGAATATGTATCTTGCCCAGCTTGCTTTTGGAGCATCTTCTTCATTTAGGCCAAATTCCGCATAATCGTTCAGGTCGATAGAGAATGCACGAACTTTACCGGTTCCGTTCGGTTTGATCTCTGCGATCATCCCTTTGTCGATAGCACCGGGGAATACGAAACCGCCATTGTAGTCTGTGTGTTCGCCGATCAGGTTGATACGGCCCGGAGAAGCAAATACAGCACCTTCAGTGTTGAATAACTCTTGAAATTTATCTCTGATTTTTTTCTGCATGATATTTTTCTTTTAAAGGTTATAAATGAAAGCGGTGTGTCAAAACAGACACACCGCCGTGAATTGGCATATTGAGTATTTATTCTGATTTCTTCGATGGTTTAGAACCGATAGCAGCATAGAATAAAATGTAAGCAGCACTAAAGAGTACAACCCAGTAGCTGGTCATATAATCAGTCATATCGGCAACCCAACCCTGGATGGCAACCATTACGGCGCAACCGAATACCATCGTCATAAAGATACCGCTGGCAATAGCTGTATATTTTCCTAATCCTTCGACAGCCATGTTGAATATACCGCCCCACATTACGCTGGTGCAAAGACCTACGAGAAGGAATGCCAGAATACCAACGGGAACTTCCTGCCAGATCACACTTAATGAAGCCCAGTCTACACCAGGAACTTCAACTGTATTTGTTTCGGGTGAGAACATACCGAAGCTAACCAATAGAAGAGTTGCGATCGATACGATAGTGATCATTGTGCGGCTGGAAACCTTACCACCGATACTTGCTCCCACGAAGCGTCCGATAAGCATCATCAGCCAGTAAACAGCTACAATAAGACCAACGGTGCTGGCAGGTATGCCTTTCGCTGTAAGGTATTGAAGAATATAGGTCGGAGTTCCGACTTCAACGCTCATGTAAAGGAAGATAGCGAGTGCTCCCAATGCAAAATGGCGATGGCTTAAAGCGCCTTTGATCAAGCTTGTGTCGACAGGAGCCTGTTCCGGTTCTTCGATTTTAGTAAACATGATAACTACGAATGCGATAACGAAAATAGCAAGGGCGATCATTAATGCCGGTGTTGCGTCGGCAATATGTGCTTTGGCTGCATCACCGATAAGAGCTCCCATCAGGATGTAGCAGGCAACGGCCGCTGTACTATTGAACACGCCTCCGAGCTGGATAAGCTGGTTACCCTTGTTACCACCGCCACCGAGCAGGTTAAGCATCGGATTAACCACACAATTAAGAATACACATAGTGAAACCGCTGATAAATGCTCCGATCAGATAAACCAGGAAAGCACTCTCTTTGCCCACATGGCCACTCATCCATTGAACTAAAATACCTATGATACCTACAACCAGACCGATAAGAGCTGTTTTCTTGTAGCCGTATTTGGCGATAAGCATACCGGCAGGGATACCCATTACCAGATAGGCAATGAAGTTACCATAGTTTCCAATTTGAGCAAGAACATTGCTTGCTCCGAAGTCGTTCTTTACGATAATAGCCATTGGTGAACAAAGGTTAGTCACGAATGCAATCATTGCAAAAAGTGCAATCATAATGATGATGGCACCCCATTGTTTTTTTTCTTGAGTCATTGATTGATCTTTTTTATTGTTATTGATATATTAATTTTGTTATTTGTTATTCGGCTGAGAATTTATAGATAGTCTTGCTTTCGAAAACTTCTCCCGGACGAAGTACGGTCGACGGATATTCCGGTTTGTTCGGACTGTCGGGGAAATGTTGTGTTTCCAGGCATAAGGCTGCTCTTGCCGGATAGCGTTGTCCGTTCTTTCCTTCGAAATTGCCGGTCATCCAGTTACCTGTATATAATTGTACGCCCGGTTGAGTAGTATATGTTTCCATGATGATACCGGTCTTGGGGGATTGCAGGCGGGCACAGAAACCTAGTTCGCCTTCTTCCTTATTTAATATATAGGTATGGTCATAGCCTCTTGCCCAGGTCAACTGGTCGGTCGGTTCGTCGATGCGGGCACCTACCAGATAAGGAGTGCGGAAGTCCATCGGCGTACCTTCTACTTTTTCGGGGGCACCGTAAGGAATGGCAGTTTCGTCCGTAGGCAGATAATAGTCTGCATTGATGGTTAACGTATGGTCTGCAACTGACGGGTCACCGGCTCCTGACAGGTTGAAGTAGGAGTGGTTGGTCAGATTTAATACGGTAGGTTTGTCTGTTACGGCCTGATACATGATCACGACTTCGTTGTCGTCGGTCAGGTGATAAGTGACAGTAGTCTGTAGTGTGCCGGGGAAACCTTCTTCACCGTCGGCTGAGGTATATTTCAGTTCTACGGTCTGGTCGTTGGTTTGATTAGCGTCCCACACAACGGAATTGAAACCTTTCAGTCCTCCGTGGAGGCTGTTGGGGCCGTTGTTGATAGCTAGTTTATCGTATACAATACCATCCAGTGTAAATGTTCCTTTGGCAATGCGGTTACCGTAGCGGCCGCAGATTGCTCCGAAGTAAGGTTCTTCAGAGACCAGATAATCATCGAGGGAATTATGTCCGGTAACTACATCGGTTAACTTGCCGGACCGATCCGGTACCATAAGCGATACAATTTTTGCACCGTAGTTGGTAATGGTAAGTTCTGCACCTTTTTTATTGGTCAGGATACATAGCATCGTCTCCTTCCCGTCTATTTGCTTGCTGAAATTTGCAACAGCCAAGCCAGACAGTGTATTCTTGTTCTTCATGTATGTAATGTTATCAAAATTGCGTGTAAAATTAGCCTACTTCTTTGTAAGTAGGATGCGCGAAAAGATGTTATAAAGCATAAATTGGCTTTTTGTCTGTCAAAAGAGTGTATTATCCACCTTTCTGGAAGCGAAGAATACGTTTTGCAATCCCAGTCAGGTTGTCCTTGTTGTATCATTTCCTGCTGAGAGGTCCTTACTCATTCGAACTGCTCCTGGTTGAGGGAGTAATATTTCCCTTTCAGTGCCAGTAATTCCTGATGGCTGCCTTGTTCGATAATCTTTCCATGTTCGAGGACGAGGATAAGGTCGGCGTTTCTCACTGTCGAGAGACGGTGGGCGATGATGAGGCTTGTACGTCCTTGCATCAGTTGGTCGAGACCTTTCTGGATAAGGATTTCGCTGCGGGTGTCGATATTGCTGGTCGCTTCATCCAGTAGCAGGATGGGAGGGTCGGCAATGGCGGCACGGGCGATGTTGAGTAACTGGCGCTGTCCCTGGCTCAGGTTGGCACCGTCGTTTTCAAGGAGCGTGTCATAACCTTGGGGGAGGCGCTTGATAAAGGAATGGGCAGCCGTTAGTTTGGCGGCGGCAATGACTTCCTCGTCGGTCGCATCGAGACGGCCGAAACGGATATTTTCGCGTACGGTTCCGGTGAAGAGATGCGTATCCTGGAGGACGATTGCCATGGATTGACGCAGGTTGTTTCGTTTGATCCGGCGGATGGGATGACCGTCTATCGTGATTTCTCCCGACTGGATATCGAAGAAGCGGGGGAACATGTTCAGGATAGTTGTTTTTCCGGCTCCGGTGGCACCGACCAGGGCTATTTTGCAGCCGGCCCTTGCATGCAGGGAGATTCCTTTCAGAATCGTTTTCTCCGGTTTGTATCCGAAATAAACGTCTTTCATGGCTACGTCGCCTTGTACATGCTGTAATGCGATTGCGTCGGAAGTATCCGGCGCTTCGGGTGTTTCGTCTATGACTTCAAAGATACGTTCGGCACCGGCTATAGCAGCCTGGATACTGTTGTAGAGGCTGGCGAGTTCGTTGATCGGGCGCCCGAACTGGCGGGAGTATTGCAGGAAGGCGGCCAGTCCGCCGACATCGAATCCGCGGAAGATGGCGAGCAGGGCGCCGACGATGGTGATAAATACATAATTCAGCGTATTCAGGTTCTGCATGACGGGCATCATCAGTCCGGAGTAGAACTGGGCCTTTTGCGACTTCTCTTTCAGATCGCTGTTCTGCACTTCAAAGTCGGCATTTACTTTCTTTTCATGGCCGAATACTTTGACGACCTTTTGTCCGCTTATCATTTCTTCGATATAACCGTTCAGTGTACCGATAGATTCCTGTTGTGCTTTGAAATATTTGCGGCTTCGCTTTACAATTTCTTTTGCGCTGAGGAACATCAGCGGGACAGTAATCAGGGTTACAAGCGTCAGGACCGGACTGATATAAAGCATCAGGCAGAAGATACCAATCAGCGTCAGAGCGCTGGAGAGCATATCGGAGAGGCTGTCGGTCAAGGCGTCGCTGATCTTGTCGATATCATTCGTATAACGGCTCATCAGGTCGCCATGCTGATGGGTATCGAAATACTTGACCGGCAGGTGTTCCATCTTCTCAAAAAGGTCGGAACGCATCCGGGTGACTGTTCGCTGGCCGATCTTGTTCAATAATATATATTGGATATACACGGCTGCGACCCCTGTCAGATACACGACAGCCAGCATAATCAATATCCGTATCAATCCGTGGAAATCTCCCGGAATGATATAGTCGTTGATGATGGGCCGTAACATATAAGAGCCCAGCAGGTTGGCTATGATGCTGACAATAATCAGGAAGCCAATCACGAACAACAAGCGCCGGTCGCATGACAGGTACGATATCAGCCGACAGAAGGTTTTTCGTCCTTCTTTGGGTTTTGCATTATCTTTCAAGTGATCTCCGTGTGCCATAACTTAAAACAATACTTGTTGTGAATGATAGATTTCCTGATAGACGGTCGAACGCTTGATTAGTTCGTCCGGTGTTCCGATAGCGTTGATCTCGCCGTCTTCCAACACGATGACACGGTCGGCAGACTGCATGGTGTTGATTCGCTGGGTGATGATGAATACGGTTGTATCGTGCAGCATGGCATTCAGGTTGTTCCGTATTTTCAGTTCCGTTTCGGTATCGACGGCACTGGTGCTATCGTCCAAGATAAGGATTTTCGGTTTACGGAGCAAGGCACGGGCAATGCAGATACGTTGTTTCTGGCCGCCGGAGACATTGATACCTCCGCGTCCCAGCAACGTATTGTAACCCTCGGTGAAGGAGCAGATGAAATCGTGTGCTTCGGCGGCACGGGCGGCTTCTTCGATTTCCTCCATCGAAGCGTCCGGCTTTCCCCATCTCAGGTTGTCGATAATGGTACCGGTAAACAGTTCGTTCTTTTGCAGAACCATGCCGATGCGGGCATGCAGTTCATCCAGGTTATAGTTTTTTACCGGGATGCCGTCGATCCGTATTTCTCCCGAAGTGGCGTCGTATAAACGCGGTATCAGTTGCACCAGGGAGCTTTTGGCAGAACCGGTGGCACCGACCAGCGCAATTGTTTCGCCCGGGTTGGCCCGGAAACTGATATGTTGCAAGACATCGTTTTCCCCGCCGGTATAGCGGAAACCGACATTGTCGAAAGTCACTTCTCCTTTCTCTATCCGGTATTTATCCTGCAAACCTTCTTGTGTGTTGGTCAAAGAAGGTTTCGTATCCAGTACTTCCAGGATACGTTTGGAAGAGGCGGAGGCCCGGGCATACGACATAATAATCATGGAAAGCATCATCAGTGACATCAAAACCTGCGCCAGATAATTGACGAACGAAATCAGTTCGCCGACCTTCAACTCGCCGTACATCACTTTTTGTCCGCCCAGCCACAGGATAGCCAGGATGGATAAGTTCATAACCAGCTGCATGACCGGAAATATGGAAACGACAATATTGGATGCCCGGATAACCATATCGCGTAACTCTTCGCTGCTCCTGGTAAATTTCTTTGTCTCGAAATCTTCCCGGACGAACGATTTGACTACACGGATATTAATGAGATTCTCCCTGACCACTCCGTTCAGTTGGTCCACTTTCTGCTGTACTTTCAGGAAATAAGGAAACCCTTTGCTAAGTATCAGGTAAACGCTTCCGCCCAGAATGGGGATGGCGGCTATCAGTACAACAGCCAGCTCCCGGTTAATCCTGACAACGAAAAAGACAGCCATCGCCAACATAAGGGGAGAACGGAGCAGAAGCCGCATAGACATCAGCACAATTTGCTGTATACGGGAAATATCGCTTGTCAACCGTGTCACCAGCGAAGCCGAACTGAATTTATCTATATCGAAAAAGGACAGTTGTTGTATCTTGTCGAAAAGCCTGGTCCGCAAGTCGGTTCCGAAGCCGATACCGATGCGGGAAGACACATACACATTAATGATATTAACGAATAATCCCGCCAACGAAATCAAAATCATAAAGGTACCGACCCGTGTAATAACCGAAAGGTCACGAGGCATAACCCCGTTGTCGATAATCTCAGCCATAAACATCGGCTGAACAGTTTCACACAGTACAGTTATCAGTACAAGCAGCGGACTGACTGCCAGTCCTCCTTTATATTGTTTGAGTATTTGCCAATATTTCTCCATGTTGTTCTGCAAAGATAGAACATAATTGGGAAAAGAGTTGTTCGATGTGTTAAATACACTTCTGCTTACCCGGTGAGGCTTTTTGGTTATCCGATATAGTTTTCTTTTAATATTTCGGCGAAAGGTCTGTTTGTCAGTTTACTTTCTATCCATGAAAGTATATCGAATGTTTTAAGCAGTTGCTTTTCATATTTGTCTTCCCTGATTTTTACTATTTCTTTTTGAAATTGCATCCACAGTTTGTTTTGCGCTTTCTGATAAGACGGCAATGGATAGGACATGACAAAACGGAACAGTAGCTTTTCTGTACGGTATATATGTTTTTCATAATGAATATTACGCTTGATGGAGTTGATTTCATTTTCGAAAAAGCTGTAATCCCCCAGTTCAGCCAGTATCAGCAGATTTATCAACCGGGCCGTTTTATATGAAGGCAATGTATGAAATAGTTTGCCGGAGCTGAATATTTTCTTCATGCTTTTGTGTGCTCTCTCCGGTTCTTCCAGGCACAGATAAAGAATGGCAGTATTCAAATACAGTTTTAGTTGTGTTTCCAACCTGAGCAGGCCGATCTTTTTAAACAAATGATCTTCATAGTTGCCGGATAGTTCCAAGGCAATTTCGAACTTGCCTGTATTTATATAACTAACTTGCTCATATTGATAGATGGAAGCATTTATTTCCAAAAGAAATTCTGTTGCGTAGTCGCCCTGCTGCATTTTTCTCAGGCGGTCTATGAAAAAAGGCATTTCCTGGTACAATCCTGCCAGATGAAGACTGTCGAGAATGCCTTTTAGGGCACTCAAATAGTAAATCGGAGGATTCAGGATCAGGTGCTGATTCGATTCGAAAAGAGTAATAAGTTCCTGATAAAAACGGATGGCTGATTTATAGTTACCTGTATTCAGATAATAAGTGGCCTGAAACAGGAGATGTAGTTTTCTGGCTTCAAATCCTTTGTAGGAATTATTGGCTATCAGATTCAGTTCGCTTAAAACCAGGTCATTCAGGTTGTCTTTTTGTTTCTCGGAGCGTATATATCCTTTATTGGCAATCCGATGTTTTAAAATATCATATAGTTGCAGGTGAAGATTGATATTTCTTGAATATTTCATGATGTCATTGATCTTCATCTGTTTATTGACCAGTTCCCGTTCAGATATTTCATTGAAACCGAGTGAACTAAGATATTTAAGTTCAGTCCGGCGTATCAGAAGGAGGAGCGGATCGTTTTCATAGGTCGCTGCAAGTTTTTGGGCTTTATTCAGTTGATTGAAGGCTTCTTCAAACAGTTCTCTTTCGAACAGAATGTCTGCTTTTGTTATATAGTTGAAAATAGTTGCCTGTACATCTTCTTTCTTCCGTAAATGTACCAGGCAATCCATAATCACCCGGTAAAGATGCTTGGCTGCCATATCGAAATTGTTCTTGTTTTCCTCCTGGCAATAGAGCCTGTAAACTTCGTCGGAAGGAATCCCTTTATTGATCAGGTCGAACAGGAAAAGATAGTTCTTTTCACCACTTTGCAAATTGGCATATAAACGGAAGTATCTTTTTTCTGCCTTTGTCAGAGACTGTATAAGCTGTATGAGATGATCAGGATTCGTGTATTTCATGTCAGTACCGGATTTATTTATAAAGTGTTTTTGAGGTAACATCAGTGCACGAATTTAGAATTTTTTTTTTTATTTGGGATTATCTGTATGGATAAATTATTTATGGAATAGTAGAGAATATAGAGCTATATTTGTATCGCTTCATTGCAGACTTTCAATTCGTATAGATATGGATACAGAACAATTAAGGCGGCATAATATCCTGGTGGTGGGCAGTAGCAACACCGACATGGTAATCAAGGCCGGACATCTTCCCCGTCCGGGGGAAACCATTCTGGGAGGAACTTTCTTTATGAATCCCGGAGGAAAAGGTGCAAATCAGGCGGTCGCTATTGCCCGTTTGGGAGCATCTGTAACTTTTATATGTAAGACAGGCAGTGATATTTTCGGACATCAGTCTCAGCAACTTTTCGAAGAGGAGGGGATTAATACTTCCTATATCTTTTCAGACTCGGAGTATCCTTCCGGCGTAGCTCTGATAACAGTAGATGAGCAGGCCGAAAATTGTATAGTGGTGGCTTCCGGTGCAAATGCCAATTTATTACCTTCGGATCTGGCAAAAGCGGAAGAGGCTGTCGATCTGGCAGATATTGTTTTGATGCAGTTAGAGATACCGATGGAGACTGTAGAATATGTTGCAGAGATCGCATATTATAAGAATAAAAAGGTGATATTGAATCCGGCTCTGGCACAACCGTTATCTCCGTCGTTATTAAAACATCTTTATATGATTACGCCTAACGAAACAGAGGCGGAAATGATTTCCGGAGTTAAAATAACCGGGCAGGAGTCGGCGGTTAAGGCAGCACGTGTTCTTTCTGAAATGGGCGTGCAGAATGTCATCATTACGCTGGGTTCAAAAGGGGCGCTGGTCTATTGCGACGAAGGAGTGGAGTTTATCCCTGCTTTCAAAGTAGAGGCTGTGGATACGACGGCAGCAGGTGATCTCTTTAATGGCGCCTTGGCTGTTGCTTTATCGGAAGGGCGGAACCAGATCGAGGCTGTCCGGTTTGCCTGTAAAGCTTCCGCTATTTCCGTCACACGGGTCGGGGCACAATCGTCCGTCCCTTACAGGAGTGAAGTCGATATATTTGAATAACAACTATAATCTGTATATTATGAAAAATCTAATTATTCCTGTTTTATCAAGTTGTTTTCTCCTGTTGGCTTCTACGGCTTGTTCCGAACGAGCGTCGACAACAGGAAAGCAAGTTGTTTTACCATCGGAAATATCGATTAGCAAAGACAAACTGATGGATAAGATCAAAGGAGGCTGGGCCGGACAAGCGATTGGTTGTACATACGGAGGGCCGACGGAGTTTCGTTATAACGGGACGATGATTCAGGATTATGTTCCTATTGTCTGGCCGGACGGGTATATAAAATGGTGGTATGAGAATGTTCCGGGATTATATGACGATGTTTATATGGACCTTACTTTTGTTGATGTCTTCGACCGTCTGGGCTTGGATGCACCTGTCGATTCTTTTGCGATGGCATTTGCGAATGCCGGATATACGCTATGGCATGCCAATCAGGCTGCACGCTATAATATCCTGCAAGGTATCATGCCTCCCGCTTCCGGCCATTGGCTGAACAATCCGCATGCAGATGACCTGGATTATCAGATCGAAGCAGATTATGCCGGTTTGATGTCGCCGGGGATGCCGAATACAGCTTCGGAGATATCGGATAAGATCGGGCATATCATGAATTATGGCGACGGTTGGTATGGTGGCGTTTATGTGGGAGCCATGTATTCACTCGCATTTGTTTCGGATGATATAGCGTTTATAGTTTCCGAAGCCCTTAAAACGATTCCGGAAGAAAGCCGTTATTATCAATGTATGAACGATGTGATCCGCTGGCATAAAGAGTTTCCGGATGATTGGAAACGTACCTGGTTTGAATGCGAAAAGAAATGGAGCGAAGATATCGGTTGCCCGGATGGCGTTTTTGTCCCGTTCAATATCGATGCTGTAATTAACAGTGCTTATATCCTGATCGGTTTGTTGTATGGTGAAGGTGATTTTTATAAAACGATGGATATTGCCACCCGTTGCGGGCAGGATTCCGATTGTAATCCGGCTTCGGCCGCTGGAATTTTAGGGACAGTTTTAGGGTACAGCAAGATTCCTGAATATTGGTTGAAAAACCTGAGAGAAGTGGAGGATATGGACTTTGCCTATACTACGATCTCTCTGAATAAGACCTACCGGATGAGTTTTAACCAGGCTTTGCAGGTCGTAGAACGGAACGGAGGGAAGATAGAAGGAGATAATGTCTTTATTTCCTGCCAGCAACCTGTTCCGGTAAGATTGGAGAAGGCTTTCGAAGGATTATATCCGGTAGACCGTATAGGTGTTAATAAACAAGTGGCAAAAGTGGGTGACGTTACATTTGAAGGGACAGGCATTGTCTTTAAAGGGAATGTGCAGGCCAGGGATAACGAGTATGTTGCCCGTGTGGAAATGTACATAGATGGGGAATTAGTGGAAACAGCCAATTTACCCGCTTCATATATTACCCGCCGCCATGAATTGTTTTGGAAATATCAGTTGCCTGAAAAACAGCACACCGTCACTTTTAAATGGCTGAATCCCCATCCGGATGCATCAGTCAATTTCGGTGAAGCGATTGTTTATTCGGATGCACCATTGAAAATAAACCATCAATAATATCATATCATGAAACATCTATTTTTGTTAATCTGTGTATTATCCCTGCTGGTCTCCTGTAACAGTACACCGAAGAAAACCGTACAGGAAACCGCCATGCAGCCTGTCAGTCTGATCCTGGATACTGATTTGGGGCCTGATTATGATGATGTCGGTGCAATGGCTGTCATGCATGCCCTGGCTGATAGCGGATATGTCGATATTCTTGCAACTTTGTCATCCAACCATGATGAATCAGTCGTCCCTTGTATCGAAGTATTGAATACCTATTTTAATCGTCCTTCCATTCCTGTCGGGGCGCCCAAAAGCGAAGGCGGTGTAACGATGACTTCCGGTCATAAGATCAAATGGACGGAGGCTTTGCCTGATAAATATCCTCATAAAACAAAGAAGACGTCGGATGCTCCTGATGCCGTTCAGGTATATCGCAAAGTGCTGAGTGCGCAGCCAGATAAAAGTGTGGTGATCTGTACAATCGGCTTTTTTACCAATCTGAAAGACCTGTTACATTCCGAAGGTGACGAATATAGCCCTTTGTCAGGAAAAGAACTGGTCGCTAAAAAGGTAAAACAAGTTGTCGCTATGGCTGGCTTTTTCCCAAAAGGACGGGAGTTCAATGTCTTTTGTGACACGCCGGCTTCGAAGACTGTGGCAGAACAATGGCCTACTGAAATTGTCTTTAGTGGTTTTGAGATCGGAAATGTCGTTTTGACGGGTAAGAAGCTGGTCGCTTCCGATATAACGGATAGTCCCGTAAAGGATGCTTATGCCTTGTGCTTTGCGGAAGGAGATCCGGACGGACGGATGAGTTGGGATCTTACGGCTGTCTGGGTCGCCATTAAAGGATATGACCCTTATTATAATGTGGAACGTGGAATATTCAAAGTGATCGATGAGGAAGGTACTAACACTTGGATTCCGGACGAGAACGGAAAGGACCTTCGTCTGATAGAAAAGATGCCGGCCGGTCAGATGGCTGCCTTGCTGGAAAATTATATGATGCATCAACCTGGTTCTAAATAGTAAAGATATGTTTATTGTACAAAGTTATACATTGGCAATTGTTTTTTGTGTTGTGACCATGTTGTGTTGGGGCTCATGGGGAAATACACAGAAACTGGCCTCCAGGACATGGAGGTATGAGTTCTTTTATTGGGATTATGTGATCGGAGTTCTTTTGTTCTCCGTTATCTCTGCTTTTACCTTGGGTAGTATCGGTTCCGAAGGCCGCAGTTTTATTCCCGATCTGATGCAGGCCGAACCGGTCAGCATCGGCAGTGCGTTTTTGGGAGGAATCATTTTTAATGCCTCGAACATATTGCTTTCGGCAGCAATAGCCATATGCGGTATGTCCGTCGCTTTTCCGGTAGGAGTTGGTTTGGCTTTGGTTTTGGGCGTCCTGATCAATTATTTTGGTGCCGCTAAAGGAGAGCCATTGTTTATTTTTGTCGGTGTGGCATTGATTGCTGTTGCGATCCTTCTGAACGGGCTGGCTTATAAAAAAGCATTGGTCGGCTCAAAAAAAGTTTCCGGAAAAGGAATATTTATTTCTGTTGCAGCCGGCGTGATCATGGCTTTCTTTTACCGTTTTGTTGCTGCTTCCATGGATCTGGAAAACTTTGCCTCTCCCGCAGCAGACAAGTTGACGCCCTATACGGCTGTTTTCATTTTTGCCCTCGGCGTATTTGCCAGCAATTTTCTCTTTAACACGATTGCAATGAAAAAACCGGTAGAAGGCGCCCCTGTCTCTATTGCCGGTTATTTTAAAGGGAATATCCGTACCCATTTTGTCGGGATATTAGGCGGAGTGATCTGGTGTATAGGGCAGTCATTCAGTATGATTGCTTCTGAAAAAGCCGGAGCCGCCATTTCTTACGGCCTGGGGCAAGGTGCAACATTGGTTTCGGCCCTGTGGGGAATCCTGATCTGGCATGAATTTAAAGGAGCGCCCAGATCTTCCGGTTATCTGAATTTGGGAATGTTCCTGTTTTTTGTTGTCGGTTTGGGTTTCCTGATCTATGCAGGCGTTTGATTCGCATAATTTGAACTGATCTGGGGGATAAAAGGTAAATAAAAATGCCATTTATCCCCGTTTTTATGCTCTAATGCCAAAAATATCGGGAAAAAGCCTTACTTTTGTCTTAGTTTCTTGTTTATTGGGTATAGTATATAACTAAAAAAACAGGTCTATGAAAGAAGAAGGTGATGTATTCAAGAAGTTCCGTGACTCTTTTAGCAAGATGGACGGACATTTCCATATATTAGAACAGCGTGTTCCGGTTGAACTTCAGATGGAATATTTCAAGTATTCCGAACAGGTTCGTAAAGAAAGGGCAAAACCGGATTTAAACGATATGGATTATACAGCCTTCCGCGAAAGTCTGTCTAATCCGGAGTCGACAACCGATTATAAGAAATATATTTTATCCATGCTGGCAACTTCCCGCGAGGTGAAAGCCTACCGGATGCTGGAAGATTATGTGCAGCACCCGGACGAAGATGTGAGCAACTGGGCTTATATGGCTTTGATGGAAAGTCGCATCTCTTTGGAGTCGGAGTTGTCGGATGAGAAACAAATATATATTTCGACAGGGCTGGGAGGCAAAGGTGAGAAATTGCGCTTTTACGTATTGATGTTATCCAGGGATCGTAAACCTTTCCTGGAGTATCAGCGTAAAGTCATAGAACGTGAGTTCGCTTATTTCCTGCCGAAGGCCGACTGCGAGATAGAGCGCCTGACGATCGGGGAGCAATATGTGGAACTGGTGTTTTTGATACCGGTACGTGCAGACATCAAGTTAACCCTTGACAAGGTTATCAATGAATGTAACCAATACGGCGATTTCCTTTCAGACATCTTTACAATAACAAATGTAAAGGAACTGACCGAGCAGGAAGTCACTGATATTATAAATAAGAATGGAAACAGTAAAACAAGCCATTAAGTATGGTATAGTGGGAGTGGGGAACACCGTTATAACAGCTGTCGTTATCTGGATAATGATGAAGCTGCTCGGTTGTTCGGATATTGTATCGAATATAGTCGGTTATGCGGCGGGGGTACTGAACAGTTTTATCTGGAACAAGCAATGGACGTTCCATAGCGATGCGGGCTGGATGAGCAGTGCCGTTCGTTTCGGTGTTGTGTTCGGTATCTGTTATCTGATGCAACTGGGGTTGCTGATGTATCTGAATGCCAACCTGTCGATCGATCCTTATTATAACCAGTTGCTGGCTATGGCTTTTTATACGGTTATTAATTTCGTAATGAATAAGTTTTATACATTCAAGTCATAAAAAGCAGATGAAGAAGCTTGCAGTTATAGTGCCGTGTTACAACGAGGAGTTGGTTATATCCGAATCATACCGTCGTACAAAGGAAGCATTGCAGTCGGTGCCTATTGCTACTGAAATTATTTATATAAACGATGGAAGCCGGGATAAAACCCGGGAATTGCTGGATGGTATAGCTGCCTCCGATCCACAGGTAAAGGTAATCCATTTTTCAAGAAACTTCGGACATCAGCCGGCCGTAACGGCAGGTATCAATAACTGTGACGCTGATCTGGCCGTCATACTCGATGCCGATATGCAGGACCCTCCCGAACTGATTCCCGGTATATTGGAATTGCAGGAAAAAGAGCATGCAAACGTAGTCTATTGCGTACGAAAATCGAGGGAAGGGGAAAGCTTTTTCAAAAAAATTACCTCAAAAGCATTTTACCGTTTGCTTAATTATATGAGTGATGTCAGCTTTCCGCTGGATACCGGTGACTTCCGTATGATCGACCGGAAAATTATGGATCAATTCGACCGGTTTCAGGAACGGGGTAAATATATCAGGGGATTGATAAGCTGGCTCGGTTATAAGCAGGTGCCGTTTTATTATGAGCGGGAAGCCCGGATTGCCGGTGAAACGAAATATCCTTTCAGCAAAATGTGGAAGTTTGCCTCGACGGCCATGTTGTATTTCTCTAAAAAGCCGCTTCGGTTGGCAACAAGTTTGGGATTTATAGCTGTGGTGGTCGGTATTGTTTTGGCCGCTTGGTTTACACTGGGAAAAATCTACGGGTTCAGTAATGCCGAAAGCGGTTGGACTTCCATTATGACATCTGTTATTTTCTTCGGCGGTGTCCAGCTGTTGACGGTGGGTGTTTTAGGACAATATGTAGGGATTCTGTTCGATGAAATCAAAGCGCGTCCCGAATATATTATTGACGATAAGAAAAACTTCTGATAGTATATTTTTAGTTTCTTCCGGATGAAACAGTTGTTTCTCCCGGAAGAAATTTTAGTTTCCTTAGGATGAAACAAAATCAATCATTGAATATCTTCCGATAAATATGACAATAAGGAGTTTCTCCTTTCTTGTCGTAATAATGTTGGTGATAGTCTTCTCCTATCCAGAATTTCTCGGCAGGTTCCAATGCCGTAGCTACTTTAAATCCCATTCCGAATAATTTACCGATATATCTTTCCGCGATCTCCTTCTGCTCTTCATTGCAATAGAAGATAACGGAGCGATATTGGCTGCCTATGTCCGGACCTTGTCCGCCCACCTGTGTGAAATCATGTGTTTCGAAGTAAAGACGCAGCAATTGTTCGAAGCTGGTTTGTGAAGGATCAAAGATGACTTCAACGGTTTCCACATGGCCGGTTGTCCCTGTTTTAACTTCCGGATAGGACGGATTATTTACTGTTCCGCCCATGTAGCCGACATGCGTATATTCTACGCCTTTTACTTTTTCCAGGTGATATTGGGTTCCCCAAAAACAGCCGGATGCAAAATAGGCTGTTTCTTTATGAAAGCTATTCTGTGTCATATTCTTATTCAGCGTTTGAATTATTCTATTTATATTTGTGCAAATATAATCTTTTATTTCGCAATGGACAGCAAAAAATCACTGAGCCCCGCTCAAAAAACAATAGTGGGCGTTCAATTTCTCTTTGTAGCCTTTGGTGCAACAGTATTGGTGCCTTTATTGGTCGGTCTTGATCCTTCGACAGCCCTTTTTACTGCCGGGCTGGGTACATTGATCTTTCATCTGGTTACGAAAGGAAAAGTTCCTATTTTCCTGGGAAGTAGTTTTGCTTTCGTTGCTCCCATCATTAAAGCGACGGAATTATATGGTTTGCCGGGTACGATGTCAGGATTGGTTGCCGTAGGTGCTGTCTACGGACTGATGAGCGCATTGGTTAAATGGCGTGGTATCGGTTTTATTAAAACGCTTTTCCCTCCGGTCGTGATCGGGCCGGTTATTATACTGATTGGTTTGTCGCTTGCCGGTTCCGGTGTGAATATGGCGAAAGAGAACTGGCCGCTGGCCCTGATCGCTTTGCTGACGGCTATTCTGGCATCCTTGCTCGGGAAGGGGATGATCAAGCTGATCCCTATCTTTTGCGGGATCATTGTAGGGTATATTGCCGGGGCAGTCTTTGGTGTGATTGATTTTGAACCGATTGTTGCCGCTCCCTGGTTTGCGTTTCCCCAGTTCGTTAAACCGGAATTATCCTGGGGAGCTGTGATTTTTATGATTCCGGTTACCATCGCCCCGATCATTGAACATATCGGCGATGTATATGCCATCAATGAGGTGACCGGCAAAGATTTTGTGAAAGATCCGGGTTTGCACCGTACTATGTTGGGTGATGGTCTGGCATGTATTGCTGCCGGCCTGATCGGAGGACCTCCTGTAACGACCTATTCGGAAGTGACTGGCGCTATCTCGCTGACAAAGATCACAGACCCTACCGTTATCCGTATTGCTGCGGTGACAGGTATTGTCTTTTCTGTCTTTGGGAAGATCAGTGCTTTTCTGAAATCGATTCCGCCGGCCGTGTTGGGCGGAATAATGTTGTTGCTGTTCGGTACGATTGCGGCTGTCGGTATAAACAGCCTGATACAAAACCGGACGAATCTGGGCGATACACGCAACCTGATTATTGTTTCGCTGATCCTTACCTTCGGTATAGGTGGCGCAGCAATTGAATTTGGCGGTTTTACAATGGCCGGTATCGGGTTGTCCGCATTGTTGGGAGTTTTACTGAACCTGTTGTTACCCAAGGGAAATAAATAAAGTTCGGCAACGTTCTTTTATATATCCATCTCTTAACGGTTCAGACATTTTGAAAGTCCCTTAAAATGTATACCTTTGTGCCGCTTTTATAAAAGCGAGCGATTCTATGTTTAACTAGTAAGGAAAAGGGATAAATCTATGCAAAAGTCCGACTGCATTATCAGTGTAGAACATGTATCCAAGTTCTTTGGGGACAAGGCTGTGCTGAATGATGTAAATTTGTTTGTCCGTAAGGGCGAGTTTGTTACTATTTTGGGACCTTCCGGTTGTGGTAAGACCACATTGTTACGTCTGATAGCCGGATTTCAGACCGCTTCGGAAGGGGAGATCTCCATTGCAGGAAAGGAGATTACGCAAACGCCGCCACACAAAAGGCCGGTCAATACGGTGTTTCAGAAATATGCATTGTTCCCGCACCTGAATGTTTTCAATAATATCGCTTTCGGCCTGAAATTAAAGAAATTGCCTTCCGCCGTGATCGAAAAGAAGGTAAAGCAGGCCTTGAAGATGGTCGGTATGACCGATTACGAATACCGTGATGTCGATTCCCTTTCCGGCGGACAACAGCAACGTGTTGCTATTGCCCGGGCCATTGTGAATGAACCGGAAGTGTTGCTGCTCGACGAACCGTTGGCTGCCCTCGATCTGAAGATGCGTAAAGATATGCAGATGGAATTGAAGGAAATGCATAAGTCACTCGGCATTACCTTCGTTTATGTAACGCATGACCAGGAAGAAGCATTGACATTGAGCGATACGATTGTCGTGATGAGCGAAGGCCGTATCCAGCAGATAGGAACCCCGATCGATATCTATAACGAACCGATCAACTCGTTTGTAGCCGACTTCATCGGTGAAAGTAATATCCTGAACGGATTGATGATAAAAGATAAGCAAGTCTCTTTTGCCGGACACGATTTTGAATGTGTCGATGAAGGGTTTGGAGAACAGGCACCGGTCGATGTCGTAATCCGTCCGGAAGATATTTATATATTCGACCCGTCGGAAGCTGCCATGCTGACCGGAACGGTTACTTCTTCCATCTTTAAAGGAGTCCATTACGAAATGATGGTGCAGACTCCCGAAGGATACGAGTTCATGGTACAGGATTATCATTGTTTTGAAGCCGGACAGGAAGTCGGATTGCTGGTAAAACCATTCGATATTCATGTTATGAAGAAAGAACGTGTTTGCAACACGTTTGAAGGTAAAATGATTGATTCTACCCATGTGGAATTTCTTGGAACCACTTTTGAGTGTAACGAAGTTTCCGATATGGAACCGGACGCTCCTGTAAAAGTGGAAGTCGATTTCCGTCATGTTATTCTGGAGGATAATGAAGAAGACGGCAAGCTGACAGGTGAAGTGAAATTTATCCTGTACAAAGGGAACCATTATCATCTGACAGTGTTTACTGACTGGGACGAAGATATTTTCGTCGATACGACAGATGTCTGGGACGATGGTGACCGGGTCGGTATACGGATTGCCCCTGAGAATATACGTATTATTCATAACTAAAAGGAAAGGAAGTGATAAATAAAGTCTCAGCATTTTTCATGCGGCGCAGGAACTGGACGATTCCTTACGCATTATTTCTGGCGGTATTCGTAGTGATGCCATTGCTCCTGATCGTTTTATATGCCTTTACGGATGCCGAGGGAGCATTTACTTTCGCCAACTTCCGTAAATTTATGATGCATCCCGAGGCATTGAATACCTTTGTCTATTCTATTGGGATTGCGATCATTACCACTTTGGCCTGCCTGCTCTTAGGATATCCGGCAGCCTATATATTGAGTCAGGCCCGTTTTAATACTTCCCGTACGATGGTCGTGTTGTTTATCCTGCCGATGTGGGTGAACATTCTGATCCGTACGTTGGCAACAGTCGCCCTGTTCGATTTCCTTGATTTGCCTTTGGGTGAAGGAGCCTTGATCTTCGGTATGGTATACAACTTTCTGCCCTTTATGATCTATCCGATCTATAACACCTTGCAGAAGATGGACCGCAGCCTGATTGAAGCCGCACAGGATTTGGGAGCCAATCCTTTCCAGGTATTTATGAAGACAATTTTTCCTTTGTCGATGCCCGGTGTGATGAGCGGTATCGTGATGGTCTTTATGCCGACCGTTTCGACGTTTGCTATTGCCGAGTTGCTGACAATGAACAATATCAAACTGTTCGGTACGACCGTACAGGAAAATATCAATAACGGGATGTGGAACTATGGCGCCGCCCTGTCTCTTATCATGTTGCTGCTGATCGGTGTCACGATCCTGTTTACCAACGAGGAAGACAATGCCTCAAATGAAGGAGGAGGTGTGATATGATGACGAAAATAATGGCGAAGGCCTATCTGTGGTTGCTTCTTATCCTGCTTTATTCTCCGATCCTGATCATTATGATCTTTTCATTTACCGAAGCGAAGGTGCTGGGTAACTGGACGGGATTTTCAACAAAATTGTATACTTCCTTGTTTACCGGAGGCGTGCAGCGTTCGCTGGTAGGTGCTTTGTGGAATACATTTGCCATTGCCATGCTGGCTGCATCTATCTCGACAATCCTAGGAAGTATTGCTGCTATCGGTATATTCAACCTGAGAAGCCGTTCGCGTAGAATCATGAACTTCGGAAATGCCATACCGATGATGAATGCAGATATCATAACCGGTGTTTCCCTGTTTCTGTTGTTTGTCAGTTTCGGTATTTCGCAGGGATTTACTACAGTCGTACTGGCGCATATTTCATTCTGTACTCCTTATGTTGTATTGAGTGTGATGCCCCGTCTGAAAAAGATGAACCAGAATGTGTATGAAGCCGCGCTTGATCTGGGTGCAACCCCGTTTCAGGCACTGCGCAAAGTGATTATGCCGGAGATATGGCCTGGAATGATCAGTGGTTTTATCCTGGCTTTCACGCTTTCGATCGACGACTTCGCCGTTACGATCTTTACTATCGGTAACGAAGGACTGGAAACACTTTCAACCTTTATCTATGCGGATGCCCGAAAGGGAGGACTTACTCCTGAACTGCGTCCGTTGTCCACAATCATCTTTGTCACTGTACTGGTGTTGCTGATTGTGATAAATAAGAGAGCTGATAAAGCCGCTAAATAATGTCAAACAGGAGTAGGGTATGAACAGACTAATTAAAATAATATGCGTACTTGTCGCTTGCCTGGGCGTTTTTTCGTCCTGTGCACGTACGGAAAAAGAGCGCAGTAAGATATTGAAAATTTATAACTGGGCGGATTATATCGATGAAGATATTCTGGATGAATTTCCGGTCTGGTATAAGGAGCAGACGGGAGAGGATATTCGTATCATTTACCAGGTATTCGACATTAACGAGATCATGTTGACCAAGGTGGAGCGCGGTCACGAAGATTTCGACCTGATATGTCCTTCGGAATATATCATCGAACGTATGCTGAAGAAAAAGCTATTGCTTCCCATCGACCGTAACTTTGGAAAAACGCCCGATTACCTGAATAACATTTCTCCGTATATCCAGGAACAACTCAATAAACTGAGCCAGCCGGGAATGAAAACGACCGACTACGTTGTCCCTTATATGTGGGGCACGGCAGGCTTGCTCTATAATAAGAAATTTGTTTCGAAGGATGAAGTGATGACCTGGGATTGCCTGTGGAATCCCAAGTATAAAAACAAGATCCTGATGAAAGACAGTTATCGCGATGCCTATGGTACTGCCATCATTTATGCTCATGCCAGGGAACTTGCTGACGGAACCGTTACGGTAGAACAATTGATGAACGACAACTCCCCTGAAGCAATCGCTATTGCCGAGGATTACCTGAAACGCATGAAACCCAATATTGCCGGATGGGAAGCCGACTTCGGTAAGGAAATGATGACCAAAAACAAGGCCTGGCTGAACCTTACCTGGAGCGGAGATGCCGTCTGGGCAATGGAAGAAGCCGATGCAGTGGGAGTGGAGCTTGATTATGAAGTGCCGCTCGAAGGTAGTAATATCTGGTATGATGGCTGGGCAATCCCCAAATATGCCCGCAATGTGAAGGCTGCCAGTTATTTTTTGGATTATCTTTGCCGTCCGGACATTGCCTTGCGCAATATGGATGCCAATGGTTATGTAAGTGCCGTTGCCACACCGGAGATACTGGAGGCAAAAATAGATACGACAATCGAGGAGTTTTCTGATCTCAGCTATTTCTTTGGTCCCGGAAACGACAGTATCCGGATCAATCCGGTACAATATCCCGATCATAAAGTGGTGGAACGTTGTGCTATGATCCGTGACTTTGGCGATGAGACGGAGCTTGTGCTGGAAATGTGGAGCCGTGTGAAAGGCGATAACCTGAATACCGGTATTGTCCTGTTGATCTTTGCTGTGTTCGGTTTGTTATTTGTCTGGGTAGTCTACCGCAGAATACGTGATTATAAACAAAAACAGCGTCACCGCAGACGTCGCAGACGCTGGTAATTATTATTGATGAGTATGGAAGGAATAAAGAATCTGATTATAGACTTTGGCGGAGTGATCATTAATCTGACCCGCAACCGCTGTGTGGAGGCCTTTGAAAGTTTTGGTGTGCCCGATGTCCGCGACTGCATCCTGAACAGTAAAGACCTGTTTATGCAGATAGAGATGGGAACTATCACCTCTGCCGAGTTCAGGGACGGTATCCGTCACCTTACCCAGCAGCGCCTGACCGATGAACAGATTGATGCTGCCTGGATTGCCATGCTCGATGATATACCCGCCTACAAACTCGATTTATTGATGGACCTTCGTTCCAGGTACAATACGATGCTTCTCAGTAATACGAATGAGATCCACTGGCAATGGGCCGAGAAGAATAGCTTTGCCTATAAAGGACATCATGCCGAAGACTTTTTCGGAAAGATATACCTTTCCTATGAGTTGAACATGGTCAAGCCCAATGCCGATATATTTGAATATGTCTTGAAAGATGCCGGTATCAATCCGGAAGAAACCTTATTCCTGGATGATGCCGTACCTAACTGTCGTACGGCGGAGGCGCTTGGTATTCGTACCTATACTCCCCAGCCACGGGAAGACTGGTCGCATCTGTTCAAATAAATTGTAGCCGTTACTTTAAAAGTTAATAAGACCGATTCCGAGAACCAAATTGTTTGTGTGCTGTTTCTATAAGCATAAATCTAAACAAATATTTGGTGATTATGAATAAGTTAGTTTTCTCTACGCTATTGATAGGCGTATTTTTCGGCAGCTGTTCGAAGGATGACGATTGCCATTGCGTAAACACAAATGATCTGATAAGTCCCGAACTGGCCGAAATGAGAGTTTCGACAGGTACTTCAACAACATCATTTACCGGTGTCCTGATGGTTTATCCTTGTACCGGAGATTCCAGCCTTTATTATGGGAATTATACAAGTAACGGTACTCTGATGCCAATTAATGCAACCTACACTATAAAAGACGGTTCCATTTATAAAGCTACTGCTCCTGTCAGGTTGCCTTTGGGAGATTATAATTTCCTGTACTGGGGATTATCCAAAAACAGCCAGACCGATTCGGTATATGATGCCGCAGCTATCAGAGAGCCTGGTTTACGTATAGGGGCAGATTTGTCAGATTTGTATATGACTATGTATCAGGATAATTATAAAGATACAACTTATATGCCTGTCTATGACTATCTGCATGCCGTCAATCCCATCAAAGTCGGTACGGATAAAATGCAGGCAACGATGAAGCATGCCACAGCCGGTTTAAAAATAACACTGACGAATAAGGACGGCAATAAGATGGATGCGAGTATCGCTTCTGCCCGTATCCTGGTTGGAAATATTGCTTCCCGGCTGGACTATTATACTGCTGAAGCAAGCGACTTCACAAAGACTGTCGCATTTCCGTTGACCATGTCGACCGATAGCATGTCCATGTCCGCCAATTCAACAGTTATGGTTTTCCCTTCTTCCGACAATCCTCCCCTCACTATTATGCTGACGTTGAAGAATGGATTGGTAAAACATTTCCGGAAACCTTTGGACAATGCATTAATAGCCGGAAACCGTCTGACTCTCAATATTACATTAGGAGAATTATACTCCGAAGAAACCTCATCTGACGGCTTCGAAGTAGAGAACTGGACAGAAAGCACAGAAACGATAGACTTTCCGGCAGGCTAAATGTAGTAAGTTGACAGTTGACAAGTGACAGTTGTCAACTGTTATATGTCTTTTACCTTCAAAACATTATAAGAAGTTCCGATATCATAGACATCGCTACCGTCCACCTTCTTTATGTATTTTACTACGCGGATCGTTACTGGAAGAATGATCACTTCATAGAGGGATTTCAGAACCGCTTGTGTCCCGATCATGATTAATAATTCTTTGCAGGGAATCAATCCGGCAAAAGCGATCGGAAAGAAAATCATCGAATCGGCACTCTCACCCACTAATGTCGAAGCGATCGCACGTAAAGAAAAGTTTTTCCCTTTGGAAGCAATCTTCATCTTACTCATCACATACGCATTCAGGAACGAGCCGACCAGAAAAGCGATCAGACTTGCAATCGCAATGCGCGGAGCCATTCCAAAGACGAAGTTAAAACCTTCTTCCCCTTCCCAAAACGGGGCGGCAGGCAACATGACTGCCAGTTGTGCAAATCCGATAACGAGGAAGTTAGAAGCAAATCCGCTCCAGATAATCAAACGCGCTTTCTTAAATCCCCATACTTCGGCAATACAATCATTGATAATATAGGAAATAGGGAATACGATCAGTCCGGCTGTAGCAGTAATACCAAATACCTGTACGACTTTCGTCTCTAAAAGATTGGACGCTACCAGGCATATATTGAACAGGATGCCAAGCAGCATAAATGGGATTGTTACAGTTGTCTTCTGCATAATTCTTGTTTTTTACGAGGTTTATCAAGCACTCGGGAAAGCAAAAACTTTCCGTATCATGTCTATAAATTAAATTCCGGCTGCAAAGATAGTTATTTTTTTAGAACCTGTGTGAATAGGTCAGCCCTATTGCATGTTTATAATTGACCGGATCATATACGTTGAATATATGGTAACGGTAATATAACTGCAATGCGTTTTGCTTGTTTATCTTATAATCGCTTCCGGCTGAGAGGCGAATCCTGTCTGTGTGCATATTACCTTGATAGCCTGTGTCATTAAATATTTCGGCATAAGCAAAAGGGGAGAAATCCGTTTTACTGATCTTGTAGGAGAGGGTGAGCATTGTCCGGAGATAATTCTTGGGATGTTCGGCGCCTGTTTTATAAGTACTCTGGAATCGTTCGCGAAGAGACAGGACAAAGTTGCCGACAGGATATTTTCCCGAAGCATACACATAATATCTGTTCCGTAACTCTTCGGAAGCCTTGTACTGGTTAAGTAACATATAGGCTACTCCGGCTTTCAGATACCGATTGAATGTATAGTTGATTTCTCCTGTTGTCAGAAACCACTCTGCCTGTTTGAAGTTTGATTTCGGACGGATATCCTCTTCCAGTAAAAAAGAAAACTTATGATAAATCTTTCCCGACAGACTAACCTTAAATGCCATTCCGGCACCATCCATTGCCCACAGAGTAGAATGACTCTGAAACATCAAAAAGACGAATAGAATAAAGAAACAATTTCTCTTGAAATAGTTTTTCATAGGAATATGATGTGTTTTTAATTTAGATTTAGAGCAAAGATAAGGATAAAAGAATTATTTTTGTATCTCATGTAACTTAATAAAATCATGTTATGAAGAACTTCTTCCGGCACTGAGTGGTTACTAACCGGATTATTTTGCTATATTTGCTCCCGAATTATAAAAACAGTTTTTTGAAAACACTACTTTCTACATCTATAAGTGCTTAATAACAGCCTATAACTCTTTATAGGCTGGTCACTTCAATACTCCGGATATACATCTTTATCCGAGCCTTATTATTATATCCTTTTTCATATAAAAACTGTTCCCATAAGGGAGCATAGTAACCATTTAATATATCATAGTCATGAATTTAAACGACGTGCAAGTCAGGAGGGCTACTTCTGACGATTTTAACGATGTAATGAACGTTGAACGACTCGCTTTCGGTGAAGATGGCGAGGCCGTACTGGTGGAAGACCTTTTGGCAGATCAGACAGCAGAACCTTACGTCTCGTTGCTTGCCTGTTATCAGGGGGAGGCTATAGGCCATATCCTTTTTACAAAGGCCTCACTGGAGGGGAGCAATCCTTCACCTTCTGTTTATATCCTGGCTCCTTTGGCCGTAAAGCCGGAGTATCAGAAACAAGGTTTCGGAGGTTTGCTGATCCGGGAAGGCCATCGGATATTGAAGGAGATGGGAGTGGAGATGGTTTTTGTGCTGGGGCATAAAGAGTATTATCCCCGTCATGGTTTTAAGGGGAATGCAGAAGCAGCCGGTTATCCGCCTCCTTATCCGATTGAAGATATCTATGCTGATTGTTGGATGTATCAATCCCTTACTTCGGAAGCAGGAAGTATTCCTAAAGGAAAGGTAAGATGCGCTGATGCACTGGACAAGCCGGAGTATTGGCGTGAATAAAGAGAAGAGGGGAGATATATTCTCCCCTTTCATATATACTTTCTGTCTTTTATTCAATCTCCAATACCGCCGGGCAATGATCTGAATGCACGGCATCATTCAGAATATAAGCCGATTTCAGCAGCGGTTTTACCGGTTCGCTGACCATGCAGTAATCGATACGCCAGCCTTTATTGTTTTTACGGGCGTTGAAACGATAGCTCCACCATGTATATTGTTGCTTTTCCGGATTGAGATGGCGGAATGTGTCGATAAATCCCGCATCCAGAAACCGTGTCATCCATTCGCGCTCTTCGGGAAGGAAACCGCTGTTAGTCGCATTGCGTACCGGATCATGAATGTCTATCGGTTCATGACAGATATTATAGTCGCCGCAAAGAATCAGATTCTTACGTGTTTTCTGTAATTCCACTACATACTTCTGGAAATCTTCCAGCCACTCCATTTTAAAGGCCTGGCGTTCATCACCACTGGTTCCGGAAGGATGGTAGACACTGACAATTGACAGGTCACCATAATCCGCACGGATAAAACGGCCTTCGTTATCATATTTTTCTATACCCATTCCTATTTCCACATGATCGGGTTCCTGACGGGTGAGGATAGCTACCCCGCTATAACCTTTCTTCTGGGCACTGAACAGGTAAGGTTTATAACCTGAATCCGCAAAGGCCTCTGCCGGGAATTGATCCGGCTGAAGTTTAGTTTCCTGCAGGCAGAGTACATCGGGCTGCTCTTGTTTTAACCATTCCGGAAAGCCTTTTCCCACAGCGGCGCGGAGGCCGTTTACATTGTATGTTATTATCTTCATATAACAGCTCTTTTAGATCGTTTAATAGGAATCCAAAGATACAATTTAACAGTTGGATGTACTAATTTTTACCGGATAATTCTATTTTACATCTAAATGAATCCTAAATTTG
Source organism: Parabacteroides sp. ASF519 (assembly GCF_000364265.2). Classification (NCBI taxonomy): domain Bacteria; kingdom Pseudomonadati; phylum Bacteroidota; class Bacteroidia; order Bacteroidales; family Tannerellaceae; genus Parabacteroides; species Parabacteroides sp. ASF519. Next base: position 3,192,396 of record NZ_AQFV02000006.1, read on the forward strand.
TAGCGGCAAAAAGAAAATTATACGAGGAAAATACAGAATGGAAGAAAATAGTTTTGAAGCCCGTTTGCTTCATACGCCTTACGAGAAGCCGGACGCCTATGGCTCATTGGCAATGCCGGTCTATAACACTGCTGCTTACGAGTTCGAATCGGCGGAAGCGATGGAAGCCGCTTTCTGTGGCCGTACGTCCGACCATGCTTATTCGAGGATTACAAATCCGACCGTACAATATTTTGAAGATCGTGTGCTGTCCGTTACCGGAGTCATGAGTGTCACCGCCCTCAATTCCGGTATGGCTGCCATTTGCAATACGTTGATGACGATCGGGCGTGCAAAAGCCAATATCGTCACTTCCCCGCATCTGTTCGGCAATACCTGGTCATTGATGAAGACGACGCTGGCCACCTTTGATATCGAGGCACGTTTCTGTAACCTGACCGATCCCGACGAGGTCCGCGCCCATATCGACTGCAACACCTGTGCGATCTTTCTCGAAGTGATTACCAATCCGCAGCTGGAAGTGGCCGACCTGAAGATGTTATCTTCTATCGCAAAGGAGGCGGGAGTACCTTTGATCGCCGACACGACGATCGTTCCTTTCTCTGTCTTCCACGGAAAAGATTTTGGTATAGATATCGAGATCGTATCCAGCACCAAATATATCTCCGGCGGGGCAACAAGCATAGGAGGCCTGATACTTGATAACGGGACCTTCGACTGGAGCCATTTTATCACACTGAAACATTGGTATGAACAGTTTGGCGAACGCGCTTTCACCGCCCGCCTCCGGAAGGAGATACACCGGAACCTGGGCGCTTATATGACGCCGCAGGTTGCCTACATGCAGACGCTGGGACTGGAAACCATGCCTCTCCGTTTCGAACGGCAGGGAGCAACTTGCCTGGAACTAGCCGGCCGGCTGCAAACGCTGGAAGGTATTGTGTCGGTCAATTACACCGGCCTGAAAGATAATCCTTATTATAAACTGAGCACTGTCCAGTTCGGAAAATATCCGGGAGCCATGCTGACATTCGACCTGCCTTCCCGTGAGGCCTGCTTTGCCTTTATGAACCGCCTGCAACTGATCCGCCGTGCCACGAACCTGTTCGACAACAAGACATTGGCTATCCATCCGGCAAGCACCATCTATGGCAGTTTCACCGAAATGCAACGGCAGGAAATGGATATCAGCCAGCAAACAATCCGCCTGTCGGTCGGACTCGAACCGGTCGACGATTTGTATAACGACATTAAACAGGCTTTAGCCATACGCTGATGCGGACGCTTATCATAGCTGATAACCAGGATATCACCAAAGCCGGCATCCTTTACCTGAGCGACAGGATGCCGGATCTTAGCCTTGTGACCGAGGCTGCCGACAAACACGAGCTGCTTCAACTCCTTCAACAGCATCCGCAGGCTGTCGTGATCCTCGACTACACGCTTTTCGATTTGACGAGTGCCGACGAACTTCTGATCTTGCAGGAGCGTTTCAAACAGGTCTCCTGGATACTTTTCAGCGATGAACTGAGCGAAAATTTTATCCGCCGCATCCTCTTCAGCAGCGAGGCTTTCAGCATCGTCTTGAAGGATGCCCCGTCAGCAGAAATACGTGCGGCCCTGCAATCGGCTTTACATTCCGAACGTTTTATCTGTCAACGGATTCATAACCTGCTTTCAGAAAAGAAAATAGTCCGTGAACCCAAAGAGCACCCCGTACTGACCTCGACAGAAAAAGAAATACTGAAATCCATCGCTTTAGGCAAGACGACCAAAGAAATTGCCTCCGAGCGTTTCTCCAGCATCCACACCATCACCACCCATCGCAAAAATATTTTCCGCAAACTGGAAGTAAATAATGTGCACGAGGCAACCAAATATGCTCTGCGCGCAGGGATAGTCGATGCAGCGGAATACTATATTTAATCAGACCATATCTTCCCCAGTCTTCACAATCTCGACTTTCAAAGTCTTGTGGAAAGGCGTAAAGCGGGAGATAACCATCACCACAATCGCAAAGATGAGCACGTAGCCGATAATCGTTTTCAAGGCAAGCAACAAGCTTTGCGATTGCAGTGTGGTGTAAAGGCTGTTTGTAGCCAGTTGCACGGCATCCGTCATGCTATGTCCCTGTGCCAGTGCATTATTGAGTGACTGGTTGTATTGCTGTGCCGCCAGCGGGTTATCGAGGCGCATATTCTCCGAGAGGATCGCCATATCCCGCAATTGCAGACGGTAAAGCATATTATTGAAGAAGGCCGACGACAGGGCAGGAGCTATCACCGAACGGCAGGTGATCAGGAAAAAGGCATTATATATCATCAGCTTCGGATTCATATCTTCCACCGCATACACACCGAAAGCGATAAACAAGATCATCATTCCCATTCCCCGGAGAAACATCGGAAGATACAACATTTCGTACCTCCCGTCCGGTGTGATCCCGAAATAGAGGATAGCCAGATAGATCACATAACACAGCATCCCTCCGGATATCAATATCCTGAAACGCCACCGTTGCCAGCGGAACCACCAGAAACAGATCACCGCCCCGCAGATAAACCCCGGCAGCATCCAGAGATTCAGAAAGTTGGCATGTACGCTGTCTACCCGTATGATATTATTCATATAACTGGTCACCAGCGAACTGGTGGAAGAAAAGAACATCACCAACATCATGAAGAAATAGCCGATCAACGCCTTGCTGCTGTTCAGCACTTCCAGTTTCAGATACGGATTTTTCCGCGTCTTCTGCCGGAACTGGAATAACCAGACCAATACCGGCAGCGACAGCACATACACCGTGATTTTAGCGGACGAAAACCAGTCGAGTGTCTTCCCGTAGGTGGCCGACCAGATGGTGAAAAGCAGGATGGAGGCCATGAGCAGGATACTTTTCCAATCTATCTCTTTAAAAGGAAAATAGACAGGACGCCTGGCATACCGGAAGAACATCAGGATAAAAGAGATGGCAACCAGCAAGAGCAGGATAACGAAGTAATACATATACTGCCATTGGTAGTAATAGGCCAACTGTGCCGTGACCGCCATCGAGACCTGGCCTGCCGAGAACACGATCGGGTAGAAGTAAGCATAAAATTCGCTGCGCACATTCTGCGGACTGAAAAGCGGACGTATCATCAGGATGATCTCCAGCATGGCGAAACCTTTCAGAAAACCGATAAAGAAGCTGCATACGATAATGATATCCATCTGGTTCACCTGCGCACAGATAAAGCTGAGGATCACCTGCAACAAGAGGTCGATCAGCAGGATCGTTTTAGTGGTCACTACCGGACGCACTTTCGGGATCAGCGGATAAGCAACCGCCATTCCCGCCGATGTCGCATAGTAAGCCATGCTGATGTCTTCGCTCAACACACCCAGCGTTCCTGAAACTTCGGTGATAGTCCCGGTATAGGCTCCGTTGATCAGGATGATCGGCAGCATGACGGTAAAAGCCGTAACGATCCCCAGCCAGCGGGGGACCCAGGGGCGGATAGGGACATTCAGGGGTGTTTGTGTAGCCATTATGCTGTATTATTCAATGTCTTTTCAATGCTTCCGTTTCCACCATCATGCCGGCACGGAGCAGATTCATGTCTTCGGGCGAAACGTCAATCAGGTCGATGCGCACAGGGATGCGCTGTTGTATCTTGACGAAGTTGCCGGCTGAGTTATCGGTCGGGACGAGGGAGTATTTGGAGCCGGTCGCTTCGGAGATCGCCGTCACGGTGCCGTGGAAAATGTGGTCGTCTACAGCATCTACTTTGATGCGTACTTTTTGGCCGATGTAGATATGGCTGATTTGTGTTTCCTTGTAATTGGCGGTTATCCATTTGTCATTGTTGCGGACGAGGTAGCTGAGGGTTTGTCCGGCTTGAACCAGTTGTCCGGTTTCCAGCGTGCGGCGTCCCATGTATCCGTCGAAGGGAGCGGTGACGACTGTATACGACAGGTTGAGTTGCGCCATCTCCAGGTCGGCTTCTTTGCGCAGGATGGCCGCCTTCACACTGCCGCTTTTCTTGCTCGTCTCCGAATATTGCGATTGGGCGGCACTCTTTTGGCGGAGCAGGGATTCGTAACGGGCTTTCATGGCTTCGTATTCAGCCTTGACCTGTTCGTATTGCTGTTGCGAGACGGACTCTTCGGCCAGGAGGTTGGCATAACGTCGATGGTCCTGTTCGAGTTGCCGGAGGCGGGCTTCCGTCTCGGCGATATTGGCCTCCTGTACGCTGATATTCACCTGGGAGGTTTCGATGCCGGAACTTAGTATGTCTTTGGAGGCCTGGGCATCGAGGAGGGCGGCTTCGGCATCTTTCAGCTTGATACGGTATTCCCGGTCGTCGAGGATCAGAAGGGTGTCGCCTTCCTTTACCTACTGGTGCTCGGTGAAACGGACTTCCCTGATGTAACCCGGTACGCGGATATTGACGGGGGTGATATATTGATCCACTACGGCGTCATTGGTGATTTCGTAGTTGACATATTTCCAGAAGTAGTTGACCGTCCATGATATGCCGCCGAAAGCGAGCAGGATACATACGGTGTTGAGGGTGATATTCCTTATTTTCAGTCGCCTCAGTTGTTTTCTTTTTCTATGTAGTCCGGACATATTTGTCTGTTTTTAATTAAGTTATAAATTGCCGCACGCATGCATCAGTTGATAATAACTGTAGATAGCCTCGGTGCGTGCATTGGTCAGTTGCAGTTCGGCTTCAAGCCTGACGCTGCTGGCATCGAGCAGGTCGGTCAGGATGGATAGCTGGTTGAGATAACGGTTGTTTACGATACGGTAGTTCTCCTCCGCTTGCCTGACCGACAGGATCAGTGCCTGTACGCGGTCGAGCGCTTCGTGATGCCTGATCCAGGCGCTTTTGACATTAATACGGATATCCTGGCGGATTTGTTCTTCCTTATTTTTCTGGATATTGACAATTTGTTTTACCTCATGTATCTTATGTTTATTCTGATAAAGGGATGACAGGTTGTAGGAGAGGCTTAAAGCGATATTCCAGTTGTTGGAGAAGACGTCTTCCATCGTAGTGCTCAGCGGGCGTGCCAGGGTATTGGCGGCACGTACCGAGAGTGAGGGCAGATAGTCGGCTTTTGACAGGAATATATCGTTTTCAGCCAGCTTCGTGTTGTAGCGGGCGATCTGTAATTCGGGATAGTTGAGGTAAGCCTGTTGGACGTAGGCATCATAGCTTTCCAGTGAAACGGCCGTGTAAAGCAATGCCGTGTCGGGTTTCAGGAGGAATGTTTCATCCAGTCCGAGCAAGACGTCAAGTTGCTGGGAGACGATTGCGATATTATCGTCTGCTTCGCGGCAGGCCAGCTGGTCGTTGGTGAGTTGCAGTTCACTACGCAACTCGTCGTTTCGGGTGACGATACCTTCTTTCTTCAGGCGGCGGATATCCTCAAGTCTGCGGGTGGACTCTTCCACGTTACGGGCAAATACGTCTTTTTGTTTGTAGAGGCTGAAAAGGTCCATATACTGACGGAGCAGGAGCAGTTTGACTTCGGCTTTGCTACTGGCCGAATTGAGTGCTGCAATCTGTTTCTCCAACGAGGCACGTTTGATATTATAATGTATTTTACCTCCGCGATAGACGGGTTGGGTTACTTCTACATTATAATTATGTGACCAGTCGGGCAGGTCGGGATGAACCGGTTGCGTCAGTCCCTGCCGGAAGACGGTAGACTGTCCGATATATCCGGTCGTCGCACCGATACTGATACCGGGCAGACGGGCCGTTTGCGCTGTTTTTTTCTTGTCGGCTGCGACGACTTCCTGCATGTGGGAGGCTTGCAGACGCAGACTGTTTTCCGTACCCAGGCGGAAGAGTTCGTCGAGGGTAAGAGAATAAGCCTGTTGGGAACAAGTCGCAACAGGCTTTCCTATAAACAGTAACAATAAAAAACTATATTTGATCAAATATCTCATTCAGTTTGCTTAGATGTTTCATACAGGCTTCCATATGTTTGGTGTTCATTTGTTGCCCGACCTGGGTGTACATGTCTTTCAAGAGGGATTTGATCTTGGCGGCTACCTTTTCTCCTTCGGGGGTGAGGTATATCAGTTTATTACGGCGGTCGTTGCAATCTTCCTGCCGTATAACCCATCCTTTCTTCTCGAGATTATTGATCAGGTTGGTGAGGCATGCTTTGTCTTTCGCTGTTTTTTCGGCCAGCGATTGTTGGCTGACTCCCTGTTCTTTCCACAAACAATGCATTACCTGAAGCATTTCAAAGGTCATATCGACGTTGTTGCTTTTCAGTATTCGCTGAATGGTCTGGCGGAATGTCATGCGTGTCCTTAATACTAGTAGATTAAGTTCGTGAGCTAATTCACTATCTGTCATACTTGCTGTTTTTATCGGCGCAAAGATAGATATTTATCGGATATTAGTCAAATATTTGACTAATTATGTGTGAAAAACTAAGGGAAAGAAGTTCGATATTTATCAGATTTGAACTATCCGATTATTGACCGGTTGTACCTGTCTCCCCTCTTGAGAGGGGGAAGGGGGGTGTTATTGTTCGCCCTATAACTAGCTTTAACACACCCCTGTCTCCCCTCTCAAGAGGGGAATTGGTTACTCCCATCACTATAAACTGATAGCTCAATTATTCCTAAATTGGCATATTGCCACATTGGCTCATTATTTTCTAAATATGCTTCAGTTTATAGAATATAGATAAGGTCTCGTTTATAACGGATATTCTTCGAATGCATATAATACGGTAGAAAGATACCGCTCTCCGGTATCGGGTAATAGGGCAACGATTGTTTTGCCTGCATTCTCTGGCAGTTCCGCCAGTTTTAGAGCAGCGTATACGGCAGCACCGGAAGAGATACCTACCAGCAATCCTTCTTTTTGTGCCAGTTCACGGCTGGTACGGATGGCATCGTCATTTTCTACCTGAATGATTTCATCGACGTATTTGCCGTTATATGTTTTAGGAATGAATCCGGCCCCGATACCCTGTATCTTATGCGGTCCCGGTTTACCACCGGAGAGGACGGGGGAGTCGCTCGGTTCTACCGCTACGATTTTCACATTCGGATTATGTGTTTTCAATCCTTCACCGACACCGCTGACTGTTCCGCCCGTACCGACACCGGCTACGAAAATATCGACTTTACCATCCGTATCGCGCCAGATTTCCTGTGCAGTAGTCTGTACGTGTTTAGCCGGATTGGCCGGATTCTCGAATTGTTGCAGGATGACGGAACCGGGTGTTTCATCACGTAATGATTCGGCTTTGGCGATAGCTCCCTTCATGCCATCGGCTCCGGGAGTTAATACTAGGTGGGCTCCAAGAGCTTTCAATAAGTTGCGGCGTTCTACACTCATCGTTTCCGGCATTGTCAGAACCAGTTTATATCCTTTGGCAGCAGAAACGAAGGCAAGTCCTACACCAGTATTTCCACTTGTCGGTTCGATAATGGTCGCTCCCGGTTTCAGAAGTCCTTTCTGTTCTGCGTCTTCGATCATTGCCAGGGCGATGCGGTCTTTCACACTGCCTGCCGGGTTGAAGTATTCCAGTTTACCGATCAGTTTTGCTTTTAATCCTTTGCTTGCATTGAAGTTGGAAAACTCTAATAACGGAGTGTTACCAATCAGGTCTGTCAGTTTTTTTGCTACGTTTGCCATATCATTCTATATTTTAGTTGTTCTTATTTATGCAACAAAGATAAGAGGAGTATTGATTATGGGAAATACCATAAAGAGGGTATATTTTATTTTTTACTTTCTGCCGGGTAAAATAAAATCTCTTATATTTGCATACATTCTGAATGTGGAAAATGGAGGATAACGAACTGATATTATTATTGAAGCAAAACAGTAAAGAGGCTTTTACTGCTTTATATAAAAAGTACTGGAGGCAGGTATACAACTTCAGCCGTCTTTACCTGACCAATCAGGATACAGCAGAGGAAGTCGTGCAGGAAGTTTTTATAAAAGTGTGGGAAGGGCGTGACTTTATGCGTGAAGACGATAATTTCAAAGGATTGATGTTTATCATCACCCGCAACCTGATATTTAACCAACACCGAAAAAATTTGAACGAAGATTTTTATAAAATGACCGTCCTCGCCGCTATGGAAGATTCATACGATATTGAAGAGGAGATAGAGGCGAAGAACCTGAGCGAATATATTGACATGCTTATAAACGAGTTGCCGCCACGCCGCCGGGAAATATTTAATCTGAGCCGGAAAGGAAACAAGAGCTATAAAGAAATAGCCGAATTGTTGAATATATCGGAGAAAACTGTTGAAAATCAAATTAGTGAAGCGCTTAAATATCTGCGGAAGAATATCACTCTACTTTCTCTTTTCCTGTAAAAACCGATTCCCTTTTTTCATTTATTCTTAGAAAATTAGAAAAAACGATGGGCGGATAGGGGGAACCTATATGTTCGGGGGTATTTATTATAAAGCAGATAAAAAGAAATGGATCAGGATAATAAAAGATATATATTAAAAAAGCTGATGCAGGATGCATTGGGAGAGGAGGAGCGTACTGCACTGAATGAGCGGGATGCGGTAAAAACACAAATGTTAAGTCAGTGGAACAATGCTCCGGATGCTGCGTATATTGACCGGGCTGACAGTATGCGGATATGGCATCGTATACGCCAAAGTATTTGGGACAATGTATCTGTAAAAAGATATTTATTCTATAAAGTTTATAGTGTGGCAGCATCTGTTTTATTGTTGTTGGCTGTCGGAGGGATGGCTTATTATCTAGGAGAGAAAGATAATATTCCTGTTTATGTTGTTACGTCAGGTATTCAGAATATGCAATCGGTATCATTGCCGGACGGGACGGTCGTACAGTTGGGACCCGGTAGTAAATTGACCTATCCTGCTGCATTTACAGGAAAAACACGTGAAATACATTTAGACGGTCAGGCTTTTTTTGATATCCATAAAAATCCTCACAAACCCTTTATCGTACATACTTCGGAAATGGAAGTACAGGCTTTGGGAACGGCTTTCGAGGTGTTTGATTATGATATAGAAAGTAAATCGGAGACTGTCCTGTTAAATGGGAAAGTCAAGATAGGAATAAATAATTCAAAAGGTGATAGAGCTGAGTTTATTTTGTCGCCGAATGAAAAGATGGTATATGATCAGCAAGCAGATTCGGCCTATGTTTTAACTGTCAATGCAGATAAATATACTTCATGGCGAAAACAGAAGATAGTCAGTTTCGAAAATGAAAAACTATCCATGATTATTCCACGTCTGGAGCAATGGTACGGACGTAAGATTATGTGCCAGCAAGACCTGGCGGATAAATACCGCTTTACATTTAAGGTAAGGGATGAATCATTGGAACGGATATTGTTTATGATGGGAGAATCATCTCCTTTAAAATATCAAAAGACAAGTAATGGAAATTATGTGTTAGTTCTCAAATAATTAATAATCTAAATCTATAGCCTATGGACATATCGAGCAGTTAACCTAAAAAAATTGGAAGATACCTGCAAGTACCTTCCAATCCGTGAGTTTTCAAGAAAATGCACGTCATAAGGAGTCCAAGCCAACGACTTGCATTTATTATTCATTAAAAACAATACAAAGTTATGAAAAAAAACAATGACAGGGATTGTTGTGTCCCGTTATTAAGAAAAACAATTCGCATTATGAAGATCACAACCTTATTTTCATTGGCTGTTGCCTGTTGTATTTCTGCCTCCACCTATGCGCAGGATTACAAAGTTTCAATCAAAAAGAATAATGCCAGTATCATTGAAATACTGAAAGAGATTGAGAAGAACAGCGAGTTTACTTTCTTTTTTAATGACAATCATGTAAATGTAAATAAGAAAGTAAGTGTAAATGCTAAGAATGTAACATTGGATGAAGTTCTTACGCAGATATTTAATAATACGGGATATAATTATCAGATTATTGATCGTCAGGTATTAATTAAGGCTTTTACAGAACCCAATCAGGCTACGAATGCGGCACAGCAGAAGACGAAAATTGTATCGGGAGTTATTAATGATGAAACAGGTTTGCCTGTTATTGGTGCAAACGTGGTAGAAAAAGGGACGACAAACGGTACAATAACGGATGCCGAAGGGAGGTTCTCCCTTAACGTAGCGTCAGACGCTACGTTAGTTATCACTTATATAGGATATGTAACGAGTGAGGTACCTGTCATTGGCAAGAACTCCTTGACAATCACCTTGAGAGAAGATACTGAAGTTTTGGATGAAGTTATCGTTGTTGGTTATGGTACCATGAAAAAGAAAGACCTGACAGGTTCTGTCGCTGCTATAAAAGGGGATGATTTGGCAGCCCGTAAGACAACACAATTATCTACTGCGTTGCAAGGTGCTATAGCTGGTGTGACGGTAACCCGTGATAACAATGCTCCAGGGGCAGCTGCTGGTAGTATCCGGGTTCGTGGTATTACCACGATTGGCGATACCAGTCCGTTGGTGATTATCGATGGTGTTCCCGGTAGTATTAATGATGTGAATCCGAATGATGTGGAAAGCATGTCTGTTTTGAAAGATGCGGCGTCATCTTCCATATATGGTTCACGTGCAGCGGCAGGCGTCATTTTGATTACGACTAAGCGGGCCCAGGAGAAAAGTCTGTCGATCGATTATAATTTTGAATACGGATTGGAGATACCAACCAAGCAACCGAAATACGTAGGGGTTAAACGTTTTTTGGAAACGACCAATGAGTTGCGTTATAATGACAATAAATCCGGAGGTTGGAACCAGGCTTATTCGGATGATGATATAAATAATTGGGAAAAATATCACCAGACAAACCCTGATAAATATCCTATGACAGATTGGGTTGGAATGATTTTGAAAGGTTCGGCTCCGCGTCAGACTCATACGATTAGTGTAGCCGGGGGGGCTAAGACTGTAAAATCGAATGCTTCATTCGTCTATGATAAAGTGGACGGTTTATACGCAGACCGTGATTATGAGCGTTTCATGATTCGTGCCAATAATGATTTTACGGTAAATAAGTATTTGGGGGCGACATTGGATTTTAATTTTAAACGGACAAAAAATCATCAGCCTTATTACTCTCCCTTCTCTGATATGCGCTTAGCTCCTATGATTTATCCGGCTGTATGGGCTAACGGAGAATATGCGAGCGGAAAGAATGGGAATAATTCCTATGCTGTAGTAAATTCCGGAGGTTTTAAAGATGAGTGGTATAATCAGATGGGAGGACGTGCTGCAATTAATATAACCCCGCTTGAAGGTTTGAAAATTTCAGGAGTGATCGCACCTAATTATACATTTGAGAAAAAGAAACATTTCCGTAAGGCGGTACCTTATTCTTTGGAAAATGATCCGAATATGGTTGGCGGTTACATGGAAGGCTATAATACAACAAAATTATCAGAAGAGAGGAATGACAGTTATAATATAACAATTCAAGGAATTGCCAATTATATGAAGACTTTTGGTAAGCATGATTTGAACTTGATGGCTGGTTATGAAACTTATTATTCATCCGGTGAGAATCTGGGTGCTTCCCGTGATCAATATGAATTGAGTAATTTCCCTTATTTGAATGTAGGTCCGTTGGATTTGCGTGATAATAGCGGAAGTGCTACGGAGTTGTCTTATAGATCCTGGTTTGGCCGTGTAGCTTATAGTTTTGATAACAGATATTTGTTTCAGGCGAATATTCGTTATGACGGATCTTCCCGTTTTCATTCTGATTATCGTTGGGGAGTATTTCCGTCTTTCTCTGCCGGTTGGGTGTTAAGTGAAGAAGCATTTATGGAGAATGCGGATATTAATTGGTTGTCTTTCCTGAAATTGAGGGCTTCTTATGGTACGTTGGGTAATGAACGGATTACGGACAAAGATGGAAATGCCCTTTACTATCCGTATCAGGCTTTTATCAACTTCAGTGATGTCCTGTTCTATCAAAATGGAACGGTTGTTCCTGAGTTATCAGCGGCGCAGTGGGCTTATGCCGTTGAAAATATCTCCTGGGAAACAACAAGTTCGGTAGATATCGGTTTGGATGCTAATTTCTTTAATAATCGTTTGCGCTTTACGGCTGATTATTATAACAAGCAGACGAAAGATATGCTATTGGCTTTGGAAATCCCTGATTATGTCGGGTTTGATAATCCGCAGAGAAATACAGGTAAGATGTATACCAATGGATATGACATCGAATTAGCCTGGAATGACCGTATAGGGGATTTGACTTACGGAATTTCTGCGAATTTCTCCGACTTTGTTTCTAAGATGGGAGATTTGGGCGGAACGGAATTCCTGGGAGATCAGGTGAAATTGAAAGACAGTGAATTTAACGAATGGTATGGTTATTTGAGTGATGGTCTGATGCTGACGGAAGAGGATTTAAAAGGACCGAAATTAAATGATAACGTACAATTGGGCGATGTTAAATATAAAGATATTTCCGGACCTGACGGTGTACCTGATGGAAAGATTTCTCCTGAGTATGACCGTGTTTTATTAGGCGGATCTTTGCCGCGTTTTCAATATGGAGGAACGCTGAATCTGGGGTATAAAGGTTTTGATTTCTCTGTTGCAATTCAGGGAGTAGGCAGGCGAAATACCCGTCTATCCTCTGCAATGGTACAACCGCTACAAGCAAACTGGGGGAATACTCCGGCGATTATCGATGGTAAATATTGGAGTGAAAAAAATACGGAAGCACAGAATGCCGAGGCTATTTATCCTCGTCTGACATATTCTAATAGTAGTATAAACTATACCATGTCAGATTTCTGGTTATTTAATGGCCGTTATTTCCGTTTGAAAAATTTGACATTAGGTTACACATTACCAGCGGAGTGGACAGAGAAAGTAATGATCAAGCAAACTCGTATTTATGTGGCAGCCAATGATTTGTTCTGTATCAGTAAATATCCGAAAGGTTGGGACCCGGAGATGGGAAGTTCTGCTTATCCGATTACTACGTCTGTGTTATTTGGTTTGTCTGTAAAATTTTAAAAGAATAAAAAGATGAAACGTACATTTATCATATTATTAGGATGTTGTTTGGGCTTAAACTCTTGTTATGAGTTAGATTTAAATCCTCTATCGCAGGCATCCAGCGAAAATTGGTACTCCAATGAGACTGAAATAGAAATGTCGATCAAAGACTTTTATAGAGATGCATTCTGGCCATTGGACAATGAAGATAAGACCGATAATTTTATTTATAGGGAAACTCCCTCTGAAATTATAAAAGGGACCTTCAATGGTCAAAGCGGAGATGTAACAACGTTATGGGCCAATCAATACAAATCTATCGCACGAACGAATACAATTTTGTCCAATATGGATAAGGCGGCAGAGATGGGTATTTCCGAAGAAAAGATAAAACGGTATGAGGCTGAGGCTTTGTTTCAAAGAGCATCTTGTTATGCCAGACTGGTCACTTATTTCGGAGATGTTGTTTACGTGACAAGTGTGGTCGATATTGAAGAGGCTTTTACACTTGGTCGTACTCCTAAATCGGAAATAGTACCGAAGATTTATGAAGATTACGATAAAGCGGCAGAAGGTTTGCCGGAGAAATATACCGGTGTATCTTCTTTGCGTGCAACAAAAGGGGCAGCCCTGGCATTGAAGGCTCGTTTTGCTCTTTATATGGGGGATTGGGAAATCGCGGCTGATGCTGCTAAAAAGTGTATGGATTTAGGACTTTATAAATTGCATGCGGACTATGCCGAACTTTTTTTGACGACTACTAAAAATTCGGAAGAGTCGATTTTCTTGTTACCCCGTTCTATCGAATATAAAGTGACGTTAGGAAACTGGACGGTTATGAATGAGGTATCAAGAAATCCGGGTGGTTGGGGCGCTTTTGCTCCGTCCTGGGATTTACTTGCTGCTTATGAATGTATAGATGGTCTTCCGATAGATGAATCACCTTTGTTTGATCCTCAAAACCCATTTAAAAATCGTGATCCGCGTTGTACGGCGACGATTGTTGAATTTGGAACCCGGCATTTGGGATTTGATTATAATCCGCATCCGGATGCAGTGGAGGTAATGAATTACAATACGGGCAAGATGCAGAAAAACAACGATGCCCGTGTGAATGCTCAGTTTGCATCTTATAATGGATTATTATGGAAAAAAGGAATTGATGAAACATGGCTGGAGAATGGGAAGGATGTTGATCCCGATAAAATAATTATCCGTTATGCAGATGTTTTACTCATGTATGCTGAAGCAAAGATCGAGTTGAATCAGATAGATCAATCCGTATTAGATGCAATTAACAGGGTTCGTGCCAGAGCATATGGGGTAGATTATACAAATATAAGTGCCTATCCGGCAATTACTACAACTTCTCAACAAAAGTTACGTACGATTATCCGTAACGAACGACGTGTGGAATTTGCAAAGGAAGGTTTGCGTTATATGGATTTGGTCAGATGGAAAATTGCAGGAAAAGCATTGACGCGTCCTAATTATGGAATGTTGTATCCGGTAAGCTTATTGCGTGAAAAGATCATAGATAAAGGCCTATGGTTTTGGCCGGATGTTCCGCAGATTGACGAAGACGGTATTCCTGATTTCTCTGCGATGGAAAAAGCCGGACTGATAGCTCCAATGTCTCAACGTATGTGGAACGATCGTCAATATTTATGGCCGATTCCTACGAAGGAAGTTCTTATCAATGAGAATTTAAAACAGAATCCCGGATATTAAATTCGTATAAATAATTCTTATATTGGCTCCTCTCTTGTCTTAATGCGTATAAGCGTTGAGAGGAGCCTTTATTGCTAATTTTATAACAGAAATAAAATGAAGATGAAATTAAACAGTACGATAGGCATATTGACAGTACTATCGGTAATGAGTTGTTCGGCACAAAAAGAGTCTAAGAGAGTTCCGGATTCGGTATCCGGTATTTATCCTCGTTTGGCTTATTATAATAATGAAGGAGAATGTGGAACGGGAGCCGTGGTTCCCTGGGCAGACCGGTTATGGGTTATTACCTATGGGCCGCATTTACCTAATGGCTCTTCGGATAAATTGTATGAGGTAACATCCGATTATCGCCAGATTATACATGATGAGAGTATAGGAGGAACTCCGGCGAACCGCATGGTCCATAAAGAAAGCAACCAGCTTTTTATTGGTCCGTATGCCATTGATAAAACAGGAAAAGTTCGGGTGATACCTTATTCGGTAATGCCAGGACGTCATACCGGCAATGCCCGCCATTTGACGGATCCTGCCCATAAAATCTATTACGGTACGATGGAAGAGGGTTTTTATGAGGTGGATGTCAATACGTTGGAAGTAAAAGAATTATATCAGGATGGAAATAGAAAGAAAGGTATAAAGGATGATACGAATGATGTATTACCGGGTGTACATGGAAAAGGTTTCTATTCGGGACAAGGCGTTGCTGTTTTTTCCAACAATGGAGAAGGTACGGCTGAAGCATTGAAAAAGTTTGATGTAAAAGCCGGTGTTTTGGCTGAATGGAATGGTAAAGATTGGAAAACGGTTCGGAGGAATCAATTTACGGAAGTAACAGGTCCGGGGGGCATTTATGGAAATACGAATCCGGAGACAGACCCGTTGTGGGCTACGGGTTGGGATCATAAGTCTGTTTTACTGGGAGTACGTGATGCGAAGAAAGGTTGGTCTTTCTATCGCCTTCCCAAAGCCAGCCATAGCTATGACGGAGCGCACGGATGGAATACGGAATGGCCCCGTATCCGGAATGTCGGAACAGAATCCAATCCTGATTATCTGATGACGATGCATGGCATGTTCTGGCGTTTTCCCGGTCAGTTTACAGCAGATAATAGTGCCGGTATCCGTCCGCGTTCTGCTTATCTGAAGGTTATCGGTGATTTCACTCGTTGGAACGATCAGCTCGTTTTCGGATGTGATGACTCGGCTCAGAAAGAATTCCTGAATAAACGTAAGGCAAAAGGAAATATAGAAGGTCCCGGCCAATCCAATTCCAATCTGTGGTTTACCTCTTTTTCGAAACCGGATGAATTAGGTCCGGCAACAGCCGAAGGGGCTGTTTGGGCAAAAGAGAGTATAAAGGCAAATGAAGCCTCCGAGCCTTTCCTGTTTGCCGGCTGGGCAAATCGTATCGGTTGGATTAAGAATGAGGGAAAACAACCGGTAACTTTTGCCTATGAAGTGGACGAAACTGGTACGAACGATTGGAAAACAATAAAATCCGTAACTGTAAGTCCGGGAAAGGCCGCCAGTGTTATATTTCCGGCAGAAGATAAAGGAGAATGGATTCGTGTGAAAGCAGACAAGAATACATTGGCAACAGCTAGTTTTTCTTATACGACACCTGATACCCGTTCTGTACAACCTGCAATGATTTATAAAGGTATGGCTTCTGCTACGGATAAAAATTTAACCGGTGGTTTGTTGTACGGACTTGGAGATAACCGTCGTGCTTTGGGGGTGTTGGCTAATACCGTTGTAAATGGCAATACCGTTGAAACCGGTTATTATGAAATGGGCGATAAGTTGGAGCTGGTTCGCAAGGATGATGCTGAAACGGCCGGTTTGATCCGCTCAAAATTTGCTATTCCGCAACGAGTTGTTTCAATAGAAAATAGCTCGGTATTAATTGTTGACGACCTGGGACGCAGATGGCGATTGCCATTAGGGGACAAGGCGTATACATCTTTGACGAATGAGGGGCAACTTCGTATTTGTCGCGAAGTGGCAACAGAGCGTGATCTATTTTCCTGTATGGGTACATTTTATGAACTTCCTGCCGAAAATGCAGATGGTTATGCAAAGATTCGTCCTGTTTCTACTCATAATTACCGGATAAACGATTATGCTTCCTATCGTGGAATGCTTGTCCTGACAGGGGTGAATCCGGAAGAAGGAAAGGATAATGAACATGTCATTGTTTCCAACGACGGTAAAGCGGCAGTATGGGTAGGTGTTATTGATGATTTGTGGCAGTTGGGTAAACCGATCGGAAAAGGTGGTCCGTGGAAAGATACGTCAGTAAAAGCCGGTATCCCGTCTGACCCTTATCTGATAGGATTTTATGACAGGAAAAAGTTAACCTTATCGCATCAGTCTACTGACGATATTACTTTTACCATTGAAGCAGACCCGACAGGGAACGGGGATTGGATGGAATATATGGTACGGAAAGTGAAAGCGGGAGAAAAATGGACATATGAGTTTCCGGCAGAGTTCCAGGCTCGTTGGATTCGTTTCTCCACAGATGAAGATACAAAAGCTACGGCGTGGTTGGAATATAAATAGACTTGGTAATTGATCAAAGTAAAAGAGTTGTTATGAATAAATATAGTGTATTGATTATCTGTTTGCTTTTGTGCCTGAATCTGAGAGGGCAGGAACAGACGTGGAGAGAAGTCCCGTATTATCTGAAAGGATACGAAGCCGAATACGCAAAATCACCTAAAGAGGCTGCTTTGGCATGGTTTAAGGATGCTCGTTTTGGCTTGTTTATCCATTGGGGACCAGCCTCTTTGTATGGAAAAGGAGAATGGGTGATGTATAATGAAGCTATCCCTTATAAAGAATATGAGCAGAAAGCCAGAGAATTCAAAGGAGAGAAATTTAATGCCCAGGATTATGTGGATTTGGCGGTCAGAGCTAAAATGAAATACATAACTTTTGTAGCAAAGCATCACGATGGTTATGCCTTATGGGATACGAAAGCTACCGACTATAATAGTGTGGATTATCCTGCACAACGTGATTTTGTAAAGGAACTGGCTGTCGCTTGCCGGAAAGCCGGATTAGGCTTGTTCATTTATTATTCGATCGGTTTGGATTGGCACCATCCTTATTTTTTACCGAGTTCTATGTATAATCCGGCTCGTCCCCATTATAAGGAAATGCCCGACGAGTATGCTTTTAAAAAGGTGGAAGATTTTAAACATTATCTGAACTTTGCGAAAACGCAGATTATGGAACTGTGCACGCAATACGGACCGATTGCCGGGCTTTGGTTTGATACAGTCGGTGGTATATATCAGCATTCCGATCTTTTTAATATACAGGAAGTTTATGATATGATTCATTCAATCCAGCCGCATGCACTGGTTGTGTTTAAAACAGGAGCAAATGGAAATGAGGATTTCATTACAGGTGAAAGAGAAATGGGCTCTTTGGCTTCGGTGTTTAAGAGTGCCGGCTTGCCTCAGCAAGTGCAGGATGCTGCTGATCATTCGTGGGAAAGCAATAAAGGAAAACCGGCTGAATTGAATATTCCTATTCAAACATTGGGATGGGCTTATCATAGCTCTCCGCGACAGAGACAAAAGTCGAAAGATGAGGTTATGGACTTATTGAATTATTGTGCAAAGATAAATGCAAACCTGCTTTTGAATATAGGACCACTCCCTGACGGTACAATTTTGGAAGAAAATGTGAAGACATTGGGTGAAGTTGGTGATTATCTTGAAAAGAATGGTTTCCCGGCATTGAATACAAAAGATTATATGGATTATAGAACAAAGGCTGTCCAACAGATTGATAAAGAGAAAGAGAATCAAACTGCCAGGTAAATGAGATAGGTTGCTTATGGTGAAGTAAAAAAGGAAGGAGAAAGGATCTTCTTCCTTTTTTATATAATTTACAGAATCCTGTTTTGCTCGCTATTTGTCAAAAATGGAGGTGAATAGCATAAATAAAGGTAAGTAATCTTTTAATTCTTTTTTCAGTATTTCAATCGCTTTGCTCTTATATCTTTTTACTGTTCTGCAGGATACCCCCATTATTTCAGCTATTTCTTCAATACTCTTGTTCTCAAGGCGGTTCAGTTCAAAAGCAAGCCTGTATTCAGGCGGAAGTTTCTCTAATGTTTGATATAGTAGATGCTGCAGTTCCTGTAGTGTATAGAGATCATCTAGGTTATTAAAATATATGGGAATATTTTTTTTGATCGTTGTTTCATATTCTTGTTTATATCCCTGACTACGCAAATAGTTTAAACTAAGATTTTTGACACATGTTATGAGGAAGTTTTTACCTGAAGTGTAAGGAATGATAGTTTTCCTTTTTTCCCAAATAGTAAAAAATACATCCTGAACAATATCTTCGCGTGTTTCCTGGTCGTCGATGTATCGCCTGGCAAACTGGCATAATGAAACATAATACTGTTCGAATAACGAACGGTAAGCTACTTGGTCATCGTTATTGGATATACTCCATAAAAGATATTCTATACTCTCTGTGTCAAGTCTTTCCACTAATAAATATACATTGAATCAGTTTGTTTAGTAAAGCAAAGATAAGAATGAGAAAATATAAACCTTGCTTTTTTGAAAAAAAAATGAAAATAGAGTGTCCCCTTTTTTATTTCTGTGTGTCTATTCATAAACAAAGAAGATATGGAACTGGATAGAAAAGATATAAAAAGATACATCCTCATAGCAAAGGCTATAGATGCAGATATTTGTGATTACGATAATTATGATATTGAGCAGGCTTTTGCAAGAAATCAGAAAAGGATAACGGCTTATTCCTGGAAACAAAAATATCTTAACAACGCTTTGCGTATAGCTGCCATATTGTTGCTTCCCTTTATTTTATCGACAGGTTTCTTATCTTATCTGTATATAAACCGACTGCAAGAGGATAAGCATATATCTTATTTGGAAGTTGTTTCTGCTCCCGGCATAGTTACGCAAATGGAATTACCGGATAAGTCGAAAGTCTGGCTTAATGCAGGAAGTTCTCTACGATATCCTTCTCGCTTTACGGGGGATGAAAGGACTGTTTATCTGTCTGGAGAGGGGTATTTTGAAGTGCAATCAGACAGACTGCATCCGTTTTATGTATCAGTCAACGAAAAGATGAAAGTGAAGGCACATGGAACGAAGTTCAATGTAAATGCTTATAGTGATGAGATGTGGGTTGAAACAACATTGGAAACAGGCAAGGTGGATGTTCTCATTCATAAGCAATCTGTACTGCTGAAGCCAAATGAGCAGGCTTATTATAGTAAATCCGATCAGAAGTTATTGATACGTACAGTCAATGTAGAGGAAAAAACGGCCTGGAAGGATGGACGCCTGGTGTTCAGGAATACTTCGCTTGATGAGGTGATAAAACGGTTATCACGACGATATAATGTCGATATTGTTATGCACCGGAAGACCGATATTGATTATAAATGCAGGGCTTCGTTCTCCACAGAAAGTGTAACTCAGATATTAGACTATTTGAAATTAGTTGCTCCGATAGATTGGAAAATCGCGGAGACTGAACAACTAAAAGATTCATCCTATCCGCGTCAGCGTATAGATATTTGGTTAAAATAAAAAGAAACAAATACCAATAAAGAAAGGAGGTTATATAAGAAACAGGTAATACAAAAAAGACAAGGACAAGTATAAGCGTCAACTTATCCTTGTCCCTTAAATCAAAAAATTAAGTCCGACGCCAATCGGTCCTAATTCGTTTAATTAAAAAATCCAAGTACAAAGTTATGAAAATTCTAAAACAATCCAATGGGGATATCCCCCTATGTATACCTAAATTAGTGCGTGTTGTGAGAATCAGTTTATTCTTGTTATTTATTGTGATGACTCAGTTACATGCAGAAAATTTGTATTCACAGAATACGGTTATTAATTTGAAACTGGAAAATGCTACTGTTGAACAAGTTCTCGATAAAATTGAAAAGGAAACGGAATACTCTTTCCTTTTCACTGATAAATCAGTGGATATTGACTGGACAGTGAATATAGATATTCATGGTAAGAGTATCAATGAAATATTAGAAATTTTATTTGGAAAGACCAATGTAGAGTATCGTATTGTAGATAAACAGATTGCATTGTCTAATAGGAGATTAGTGACAGACAGTGTTAATCAGCAGAAGAAAATCAATGGAAGTGTTATTGAACAGAACGGAAATCCGGTTATTGGTGCTAATGTTGTGGAAAAAGGGACAACAAATGGAACGATCACGGATATGAACGGGCATTTTGTTCTATCTGTTAATCAGGGTGCTGTACTAACAATTTCTTATATAGGATATATAACGAAGGAATTTCAAATTAATGATAAATCAAATATTATTATCTCTTTAGAGGAAGATTCTGAATTATTGGACGAAGTTGTAGTTGTAGGTTATGGTACCATGAAAAGAAAAGATTTGACCGGTGCGGTAGCTGCCGTGAAAGGAGATGATCTGGCAGCACGTAAAACAACGCAATTGTCTACGGCATTGCAGGGAGCTGCTTCCGGTGTATTGGTTACGCGCGATAATAGTGCTCCGGGTTCTACCGCTTCCATCAAAATACGTGGTGTAACGACGATCGGTGAATCAAGTCCGTTGGTTATTGTCGATGGGGTTCCGGGTGATATCAACCAGGTAAATCCGGAAGATGTGGAGAGCATGTCTGTTTTGAAAGATGCTGCTTCTGCCTCTATTTACGGTTCCCGTGCCGCTGCCGGAGTAATTGTGATCACAACGAAACGTGCTAAAGAGAACGATTTATCATTGAATTATAATTTTGAGTATGGTTGGGAGATGCCTACTAAACTTCCTGAATATGTGGGTACCCAACGATTTATGGAAATGGTAAATGAACTGCGTTATAATGATAATAATGCAGGAGGTTGGTATCAGACGTATTCGGAAGATCAGGTCAACAACTGGATAAAGAATAATGCAACTGATCCTGATGCTTACCCTGTAACAGACTGGCAGGATGAAATTCTGAAAAACTCTGCCCCCCGCCAGACTCACTCGATAAATATAGCAGGTGGTAGTAAAGTCGTTCGTACAAAGGCTTCATTCCGTTATGATAAAACAGACGGTATTTATGTGAACAGAAATTATGAACGTTATATGATCCGGGTAAATAACGACTTTAAGATCAATAAATATATTGAAGCTCATCTGGACGTAAATTATAAACGTTCCAAGTCTGAAGAACCACATAGAAATCCGATGGATTTACAATATCGCGCAACTCCGCCTATTTATGCAGCGCGATGGAGTAACGGTATGTGGGGAGACGTCAAGGACGGTGAGAATACGTTGGCTATGATTACGGACGGCGGTTTGAAAACCTCCTGGTATAACCGGCTGGGTGGTAAGGCTGCTATTGATATATCTCCTATTGAAGGCTTGAAGATATCGGGCGTAATTGCACCTACCTATAATTTTGATAAGGTAAAAAGTTTTCGTAAACAGGTTCCTTTTACTTATGCCAATGATCCTAATACGATAAAAGGATATATGAATGGGTTTACAACGACTAAATTGACTGAAAACAGAAACGATAGTTATGATGTGACCACTCAGTTTTTTGCGAATTATAATAAAACCTTTGGGAAACATGAACTTTCAGCAATGGTCGGTTATGAGGACTATTATGCATTTTGGGAAAAACTGAGCGCTTCTCGTGACCAGTATGAATTAACAAATTTCCCTTACCTGGATATTGGTCCTGAAAATCTGAGGGATAATGGCGGTAATGCTGAAGAATATGCTTATCGTTCATTCTTTGGCCGTATAGCATATAGTTATGATAACCGGTATCTGTTGCAGGTGAACTTCCGTCGGGACGGTTCTTCCCGTTTTGCTCCGGATAGCAGATGGGCGAACTTCCCTTCATTGTCAGCAGGCTGGGTTGCCAGTGAAGAACAGTTTATCAAAAATTTAGACTGGAACTGGCTTTCCTTCCTGAAATTGAGAGGTTCGTGGGGTACGCTGGGCAATGAACGTATCACAATGTCGAAGGATAACACAACAGTACAGAACTATTATCCTTACCAATCGGCTTTGAATTTTGGTTCTGCTTTATTTTATAGTGGGAATACTGTAAATTCTTTCCTGACAGCCGCTCAACAGTATTATGCTGTTCGTAATATATCGTGGGAGACGACAGAAACCTGGGACATTGGTCTGGATGCAAACTTCCTGGATGGACGCCTGCATTTTACCGGAGACTTCTATAAGAAGAAAACGAAGGATATGTTGCTAGCTCTCGAAATTCCGAAATTTATCGGATATGATAATCCGAGTGTAAATACCGGAAATATGCATACGACCGGTTATGATCTGGAAATCGGCTGGCGTGACCAGGTGGGTGATTTCAGATATTCCGTATCTGCCAATTTATCTGATTTCATTTCTAAAATGGGAAATTTAGGTGGAACAGAGTTTTTAGGTGAAAAGGTAAAGATGGAAGGCAGCCAGTTTGACGAATGGTACGGTTATCTTAGTGACGGACTATTCCAAACGCAGGAAGAGGTGGATAACTCACCGAAGCTGAATAATAATGTAACGATCGGCGATATCAAATATAAAGATATTTCAGGTCCGGATGGCGTGCCTGATGGCAAAATTTCTTCAGAGTACGACCGCGTATTGCTGGGCGGATCACTTCCCCGTTACATGTTTGGTGTGAACTTATCTGCTTCTTATAAAGGATTTGATATATCAATGATGTTCCAGGGAGTTGGCAGTCAGAATTCCCGTATCAGCAGAAATATGGTTGAAGGATTGAATACGAACTGGGGAGGATTCCCGTTAATCCTGGAAGGTGATTATTGGAGTACCAATAATACGGCGGAACAGAATGCTGGTGTTAAGTATCCCCGCCTGACCCGTAATAGTGTGGATGCCAACATGAGCATGTCTGATTACTGGATGTTCAACGGACGCTATCTGAGAATGAAGAACCTGACAGTAGGTTATACGCTTCCTTCCGTATGGACGAAGAAAATTAGTATGGAATCAGTTCGGTTTTATGCTTCCGGAAGCGATTTATTCTGTCTGAGTAAATACCCGCATGGTTGGGACCCGGAAGTTAGTGCAACAGGCTATCCTATTACTATGTCTGTGTTATTAGGTGTATCGGTTAACTTTTAAATAAGAATGATCATGAAACGAAATAATATAATAATTTGTTTATTCAGTGGCATAACATTGCTTACTGCCTGCCATGACCTGGATTTGAATCCTTTGTCTTATGGTTCGACGGAAAATTGGTATTCGAATGAGACAGAGATTGAAATGGCTGTCAATGAATTATACAGAGATACGTTCTGGCCGTTGGATGAGGAGGGGAATACCGATTGGTCCGATGATAATATTTATCGTGAATCTTTGACTCCTTTCCAAAATGCAACCTTAAACGGTCAGACGGATAAGGTTACAGACCTGTGGTCAAAACAATATAAGGTTATTTCCCGTGCCAATGGGGTCATATTAAAAGCACACCGTGCAGTTGAAGCAGGTGCTTCCGAAGCAAAAATCAACGGTTTTATTGCCGAGGCTCATTTTCACAGGGCATGTGCTTATGCGAAATTATCTTCAAAGTTTGGTGGCATACCTTTGGTAGAAGATGATATAGATATAGAGGCAGGTATGGCAATGGGCCGTACCGATATTGCGGTTGTGAAACAATTTGTTTATGATGAGTTTGATGTGGCGGCAGAAACTTTACCGGTTTCATACTCGGGTGCTCAGAGGGCAACGAAAGGGGCTGCTCTGGCACTGAAAGCGCGTTATGCACTCTATATGGGCGATTATGACATTGTTGTTGCTGCAACAAAGGCTGTCATGGATTTGGGTATTTATTCTTTACATAAAGACTATGGGGATCTGTTTCTGACAAATACAAAGAATGCGGAGGAATCTATCTTTCTGATACCCCGTTCCATTGAATATAATGTGGTCATGAATGTAAGAGGATGGCTACCGAGGAATTCCGGAGGATATGCTGTACCGAACCCGACCTGGGAACTATTGGCCTCGTATACTTGTATTGACGGGTTACCCATTGATGAATCTCCATTGTTCGATTCTCATGACCCGTTTAAGAATCGCGATCCCCGGTTGTCAATGACTATCGTTCCGTTTGGAGAGAACTTCCTGGGTATAGAATTCAATCCTCATCCTGAGGCATTGGAAGTTATGAACTATAAGTCAGGCAAGATGATTAGTAACAATGATTCCCGTGCAGTTGCGCAATATGCTTCTTATAATGGCCTCGTTTGGAAAAAGGGAATGGATGAAAGCTGTCTGGAGAATGCCCACAATATTGATCCTGATAAAATAATAATCCGTTATGCGGATATATTATTAATGTATGCAGAAGCAAAGATAGAATTGAACCAGATCGATCAGTCCGTATTGGATGCTATGAACGAAGTTCGTGCCAGAGCTTATGGTGTCGATAAATCGGCGGTAAGTCAGTATCCGGCATTTACAATGACAAATCAGAACAAGCTGAGATCCGAATTGCGTATGGAAAGACGTGTGGAGTTTGCCAAGGAAGGACTTCGTTATATGGATCTGATGCGCTGGAAGTTGATGGACAAAGTAATGAACAAGAAAGTGTATATGATGCTTTACCCGGCTTCTTTACTTATAGAGAAAGTTGTTAGCCAGGGAGACTGGTTCTGGCCTTATGCTCCGGATATCGATGAAAACGGCCTGGCTGATTTCACTAAGATGGAAAGTGCCGGTAAGATCGCTGTTGTTGCCCAAAAGAAATGGGATGAACGCCAGTATTTATGGCCGATACCGACGACTGAGATTCTGATTAATCCGAATATGAAGCAAAATCCTAATTATTAATCTGCAAGATAAAGGCATTTTATTATTCGTGAAAGGAAGATAAAGTGCCTTTTCTTTCCAGCTATAAATAGTATAAATCAGATAAGCAGAATTGAAGATGGGCAATAGAAGAGATTTTGTAAAGAAAGTAGGAGCGATGGCAGTGACGGCAACGATACCCGGTCTTATAAATTCGGCTCCATTGGTTTCTCAGGAAAAGGTTCTGACATTAAAACGTTCGAAAATAAAGGTCAATGACCAATGGGATGTGATCGTTGTAGGAGGAGGACCGGCAGGTTGCACGGCAGCAATTTCTGCTGCACGGGAAGGTGCCAGAACTTTACTAATAGAAGCTATGGGACAATTGGGAGGGATGGGAACAGCTGGTATGGTACCAGCTTGGTGCCCGTTTTCAGACGGTGAGAAAATTATATACCGGGGATTGGCCGAGAAAATATTCAGAGCTTCCCGAAAAGGAGTTTCCCATGAACCGGAAAATAAACTGGATTGGGTCAGTATCAATCCAGAGTATTTAATGACTGTCTACGACCGGATGGTAACGGAAGCAGGGGCTGATGTTTTATTCTTCTCTCGTTTGGCAGCCGTCGAAATGTCGTCAAATGATACGATTGATGCGATCATCGTATCAAATAAAGCAGGACTTGTGGCTTTTAAAAGTAAGGTCTATATAGATGCGACGGGAGATGGGGATCTGGCAGCCTGGGCAGGTGCTCCGTTTAAGCGTGGATATGGAGACGATGGGGCTGTCCAGAAATCCAGTTTATGTTTTTCCTTTGCGAATGTGGACTCTTATGACTATATGAACGGTCCGGTATTATACCAATGGAAGAATGAAAAGACGCCACTTTATGTAGCGGTTCGTTCAGGTAAATATCCTTTAGTTGATACTCATTTTTGCAATAACCTGTCGGGACCGGATGTTATCCAATGTAATGCCGGTCATATGGATGTTGATACGACAGACCCATGGGCCATATCACAAGCTATGATACTGGGGCGTCGAAAGGCAGGCCAGTATTTAGAAGCCATGAAGGATGTACGGCCTACGACCTTTGCCAATGCTTTTGTCGTAAAAACAGCTTCTTTGCTTGGAGTGAGGGATAGCCGCCGGATTGAAGGCGATTATATTTTTACGGTTGATGACTGGAGGCAACGGAAATCTTTTGAAGATGAAATCGGGAGGAATTGCTATTATATAGATATCCATAGTGGTAAGCATATCCCTGAACACTATAAGAAAGGAGAGTCACATGGAATTCCGTATCGTTGCCTGACACCTAAAGGAATTAAGAATTTGTTAACGACAGGGCGTTGTATCTCAACAGATGAACAGGCCTTTGGCAGTACTCGTGTAATGCCTTGTTGTCTGGTAACCGGGGAAGCAGCCGGTATGGCAGCCATGCATGCTGTTAAGCAGACTAAAAATGATGTACATAAGATAGATACCCTTTATTTGAGAAAAAGATTGAAAGAAGAAGGACAATTGATCCTGTGATCTTTTATACAGATTCCGAATCATAATAACAGTAAATGAAGATTTTTATGAAACAATGGTGGATTATAATATTATTAATAACGGTCTGTCCTTTGAAAGCGGATAATATTTTTATAGAAGCAGAAAGCTTTGATAAAAAAGGAGGATGGGTACTGGATAATCAATCCATGGGGCAAATGGGATCTCCTTATCTGCTGGCACATGGACTAGGTGTTCCGGTAGAAAATGCTTCAACGGTAATCCAGGTTCGGAAGGCAGGGAAATATCGTGTATGGGTTAGGACCAGGGATTGGGTGAAACAATGGAATAAAACTGGTTCTCCCGGACGTTTTGAAGTCTTATTAAACGGAAAAGCACTGGACGCTACCTTTGGGACGGAAAAAGCCTCTTGGCATTGGCAGGATGGCGGGACAATTATGTTGAAAGTTGGTGATAATCGTTTGGAACTTCAGGATTTGACTGGTTTTGATGGCCGGTGCGATGCTATTTTTCTCAGCTCTGAATTGGATTTATTTCCTCCGGATGAGGGGAAGCTGTTAGCAGTTTTCCGTCGGGAAATGTTGGGTTTACCTGTTGAGCCGGAAGACGGGGGAGAGTATGACCTGGTTGTTATTGGTGGTGGTATTGCCGGATGTTGTGCTGCTCTCAGTGCTGCCCGTCTCGGTTGTAAGGTTGCCCTGATACAAAACCGTCCGGTTTTAGGAGGCAACAATAGTTCGGAAGTCAGAGTCGGACTTTCCGGTTTGATTGCCCAGCAACCTTATACGAACCTGGGATACCTGGTAGATGAACTTGGAGGTGTCGGACATTGGAATGCCTGGGAAGCAAAGAGGGATTCGCTGTCTGTCAGGAGCAGACAGATTTTTGGAATATTACAGCGGCATCCGGAAAAGAAAATCCATAATGCAGGTCCGGCAACTAATTATGAAGATGAAAAGAAGTTGTCTTTGTTGCTAAGTCAGGAAAACCTGAGCCTATTTTTAAATATGCAGGTTTTTGATGTCAAAAAAGAAGGAAATAAAATCATTTCTGTTGTAGGACAGGATATTATGTCAGGAAAAGAGTATATCTTTAAGGGCAAATTATTTTCAGATTGCACTGGTGACGGTGAAGTCGGTTTTTTGGCAGGTGCGGACTTTCGTATGGGGCGGGAAAGTAAAGAGGAGACAGGTGAACCCAGGGCTCCTTTAAAAGCCGATCAGTTGGTAATGGGGACGTCTGTACAATGGTATACGGAAGATACTCCTGAGGTTTCAGTCTTTCCTGATTGTCCGTGGGCTATCCGGTTCAATGAGGAGACATGTATTCCGGGATTTCGAGGTGACTGGGATTGGGAGGCAGGTCTTGATAGAGATCAGATTACGGAAATAGAATATATTCGTGATCATGCCCTCCGGGCAGTCTACGGAAACTGGGCATTTCTGAAAAATGAAAGTAAGAGGAAAGAAGAGTTTGCCGGAAAGAAATTGGCATGGGTGGCTTATATCGGCGGAAAACGCGAATCCCGCCGTCTGTTGGGTGATATAATCTTACGTGAGCAGGATTTACTGGAGAAGGTCCCTTACGAAGATGCAACCTTTACTACCACCTGGGGTGTCGACCTGCATTATCCTAAACTGATTGCAGGAATGGAAGAAGAGCCTTTTCTTTCCTATTGTGATGTGCAGGAAATAGAACCTTATCCCGTTCCGTATCGTTGTCTGTATTCAAGGAATATCGACAATCTGTTTATGGCCGGCCGGAATATCAGTGTGACTCATGTCGCATTGGGTACTGTACGGGTGATGAGAACCGGAGGGATGATGGGAGAAGTTGTCGGGATGGCCGCCTCTCTGTGCAGGAAGCATCAGACCTTGCCGAGGGGAGTGTATGAAAAATATTTACCGGATTTACAAGTGTTGATGAGCCGGGGTGTTGGTAAATCAGGCTTTCCGGAAGCAGGAAAATTAGACTAATGTAAATATATTTATCATGAAAGCATTAATAACATTATTACTATTATTGAGTTTAGGTACGGTAAGAGCCGCCGACCTTTTCGTTGAAGCTGAAAGTTTCAGTCACAAAGGAGGCTGGGTAGTCGACCAGCAGTTTATGGATCTGATGGGATCGCCGTATTTGCTAGCCCATGGTATGGGTGAACCGGTAGACGATGCTTATACTGAAGTTACTTTTCCTGAAAAGGGGGAGTATTATGTATATGTCCGTACATATAACTGGACTTCTCCTTGGAAAAAAGGAGAAGGGCCCGGTAAATTCAGCTTGTCGGTAGGAGGTAAAAAGCTGGCGTCACCGTTAGGAACCGAAGGTACAGCCTGGATGTGGCAGGCTGCCGGTAAGGTGTCGGTGAAAAATCTCAGGACAGTGGTCAAGCTGCATGACCTGACAGGTTTTGACGGTCGTTGCGATGCTATTTATTTTACTACGGAAGAGGGGCGGATACCTCCGTCCGATATGAAACAATTGGAAGCCTTCCGCCGGAAAGCGCAGGGTTTTCCGGATGAAGCGCCGTTGGCGGGACAGTATGACCTGGTTGTTGTCGGAGCCGGTATTGCCGGGATGAGTGCCGCTGTATCGGCTGCCCGTTTAGGATGCAAAGTTGCTTTGATTAACGACCGTCCGGTGATTGGAGGTAATAATAGTTCGGAGATCCGTGTCCATTTGGGAGGACGTATAGAAGAAGGCGTCTATAAAGAATTGGGAGGTTTGCAAAAAGAATTCGGTCCGGAAAAGGGAGGAAATGCCCAACCTGCGGAAAACTACGAAGATCAGAAAAAACTGGATTGGTTGGCAAATGAAAAGAATGTGACTCTTTTCCTGAACTATCGTGCAATCGGCGTGACAAAAGATGGTAATAAAATAACATCCGTTACAGCCCGGCATATCGAAAGTGGTAAAGAACAGAAGTTTGAAGCCCCTCTCTTTTCAGATTGTACGGGAGACGGAACAATAGGCTATCTGGCCGGAGCCGATTTCCGTATGGGACGTGAAGCCAAGAGTGAATTCGGAGAAAGTATCGCTCCCGAAAAGGCCGATAAGATGACAATGGGTGCTTCCGTTCAATGGTATTCCGTAGACAATGGAAAAAACTCGTCTTTTCCGGATTTCAGTTACGGCGTGGAGTTCAATGATAAGAATTGCGAGAAAGTCCTGATGGGTGAATGGACCTGGGAGACCGGAATGAACCTGGACCAGATTAAAGATTTTGAACGTATTCGTGACTATGGCATGCTGGTCGTTTATTCCAATTGGAGTTACCTGAAGAATCAGATGAAAGAGAATACTCAGTATCGCAACCGTAAACTGGGCTGGGTGGCCTATGTGGCAGGCAAACGGGAATCCCGTCGTTTGATGGGGGACTATATTCTGAAAGAAGATGACATTACAAAAAATGTCACCCATGAAGATGCTTCTTTTGCTACGACCTGGAGTATTGATCTGCATTGGCAGGATCCAGCAAACAGCGCCCATTTTCCGGGAAATGAATTTAAGGCGGTAACGAAACATATCCTGATCCATCCGTATCCGGTTCCTTATCGTTGTCTTTACTCCCGCAATATAGATAACCTGTTTATGGCCGGGCGCAATATCAGTGTTACGCATGTTGCACTGGGTACGGTCCGTGTGATGCGTACGACAGGGATGATGGGCGAGGTTGTCGGTATGGCTGCCTCTTTATGTAAGAAATACGGAGTGGAACCCCGCAAGGTGTACCAGTCTTATCTGGAAGAACTCAAAGTGCTGATGAAAGAGGGGGTAAATAAAAAAGGATTACCCAATAACCAGCGCTATAATGAAGGAGGAATATTAAAAGAAAAGCCTGTCGTTAAATAATATCCGGTTGAAAACTACGCAAACCTTTGCGTAGTTTTTTTCGTATAAGCCGCAGCACTCAATATATAAAAGTTATACATTTGAAGCATTAAAAGCTTAATTCTTAATACAATGAAACTCTATTCTTTATTATTGTGTGCGTCAGCTGCCTGTTGGTTCGGTATGCAGGATATAAATGCCCAGATCACCGAAAGACCTCGTCCCGTCGAATGGGATCACCTGGTTGAAGGCGCCCGGTTTATAGACCGTTTTCTTCCGATGCCGGCGGGAAAACTGAGCAGTGATGTCTGGGGAGCCAAAGATGTCGTTCCACGTTATGTCGATAACGGTATCGAAGACGATATTTGTTCCTATTGGGGAGGGAATATCCTGCTGGGAGAAGATAACCAATATCATTTATACGTTTGCGGCTGGCCGGAGAACTCTCCGAAAGGACATATGTTCTGGCCCAATTCGACAGTTTACCATGCCGTATGTAAAAATTCGGTAGGTCCTTTCATAATAAAAGATACGATAGGTCCGGGACATAATCCGGAAGCCTTCCGGTTAAAAGACGGACGTGTTGTTGTTTATGTAATCGACGGATATTATATTTCCGATGGCCTGAACGGTCCGTGGACTCGTAAGAAGTTTGATTTTGATAAACGCGACCGCCGTATCATAGAAGGTCTTTCCAACCTGACTTTCGCTCAACGGGAAGACGGTTCCTATCTGATGGTTTGCCGTGGAGGTGGTGTATGGATCAGCCAGACCGGACTTTCGCCTTACAACCAGATTTCCGATAAGCGGGCTTATCCTCCGGTAAAAGGGGAGTTTGAAGACCCTGTTGTCTGGCGTGACCACGTTCAATACCATCTGATTGTGAATGATTGGTTGGGACGTATCGCTTTTTATCAACGCTCGAAAGATGGTATCAATTGGATAACCGATCCGGGAGAGGCTTACCAGCCGGGAGTCTCTTTCCATGAAGATGGAAAAGTGGAGAACTGGTTTAAATATGAACGAATCAAAATCTTTCAGGATAAATATGGCCGTGCTATCCAGGCAAATTTCGCTGTTATCGACACATTGAAGAACGAAGATTTGCCAAACGATAACCACAGTTCCAAAAACATCAGCATCCCCCTGAATCCGGGTGTATTGCTGACAGTTCTCGATACGAAACCGATTACGGAGAAGACAAAGACTATTCGTGTTAAGATTGCAGCCGAAGAAGGATTTAATCCGCAAACGGATATCGACCTGAACTCTCTTCGTTTCGGTGCATCTACGGAGGTGAATTATGGTAAAGGTTGTAAAGTGCTCAGTACGAAGAATGAAGGAAAAGACCTGGTCGTTACTTTCGATGCGAAAGGAAATGGTATAACCGCAGAAGAATTTGCGCCCAAATTATTAGGGAAAACAACTTCCGGCAAATTACTTTTCGGATATGCCCGTTTGCCCTGGGTGAGTTATAATGATCCGATCCTTTCTGCCCGGATGCCGGTATTTGCGTCGGATAGCCGGAACATCAATGTCGTGGTTGAGAACTTCGGTCAGGTGGTTTCCCAAAAGGCTGTCTTGTTATTGGAACAACTTCAGGATGGGAAAAGGAAGGTTGTCGGACAAGCCAAGTTATCACCGCTTGTCCCTTACGGCAAAACGGATATGGCACTGACCAATCAAATGACGTTTGAAAAAGGGAAAGCATACGATTTCATCCTGACCATCCGTACGTCTGACAATGTCGTATCCACCTATAATTTCCGTACGACTCCAATAGAGTAAGTATCAATATAATAAATATACGTATGAAAAAGTTATTTTTATGTTCACTGGCTTTTATGGCTTTGGCTGCATGTAACCAGCCGGCTACGAAAGTACAGGATGCAAACCCGGTATCAAAAGAAGTAACAGAATCAATCTCGTTGAGTTTCAATAATGATGATTTCTACACTGCCGATGGCCGGTTTAATGAAGAAGCAGCCAAAGACGCTGTTATTACTCTGATGAAATATTACAATTACCCCGTTACCGATAAGACGCGTGGATCGATTTGGGTAAGCGATTACGGGACAGGCCGTTATACAGAGCTAGGATTAGCATGTATCGGTTATGCGAATGAATTGGATGACGGTTATATGTTGCAAGATCTTTTTCTCCTGCCGGGACAGATGCTTCCCGAGCATTGGCATGAAAAGGTGAATAAGTATCCGGCGAAACTGGAAGGCTGGTTGGTTCGTAATGGTAAAAGCTATATCGTCGGAATTGGAGAGGATAATTTATCGAAATATCCGGATATTAAAATACCTTCATGCCATGAAAACGGGTCGGTGACAGTCAAAAATGTGACTCCAGCCGGTGTCGGTGAGTTCGTCCCCTTGAAAGAGGTCTTGACGCATCACTGGCAATACGCCGGAAAGGAGGGAGCCATTATCACGGAAGTGGCCAATGGTCATGTCAACGAGGCTGTCCGCCATCTGGATAAAAAGATCAATGATCATTTTCTTGGTATATAATGAGACAAATCAATAATAAGAATGAAATTAAAATCATTATTCTTACTACTCTGTGCTTCTACCAATGTTATGGCACAGTACTATGCTCCGAGTTATTCTTCTTTGCAGCAATATAAATGTCCGGATTGGATCAAGGAAGCAAAGTTTGGTATCTACTGTCATTGGAATGCGCAAAGTGCGTCCAAGAGTGAGAACAACGGTTGGTATGCCCGTGAAATGTATATAGAAGGTTCTGCCGCATACAATGACCATTTACGTAATTGGGGGCACCCTTCGGAAGTCGGTTACAAAGACGTTGTAGAAGCGTGGAATGCAGATAAGTTCGATGCAAAAGAATGGGTATCATTGTTCAAAGAAGCAGGTGCCAAGTTCGTATTGACCATGGCGGTTCACCATGATAATTTCGATATGTGGGACTCTAAGTACCAACCCAAATGGAATTCAACCCACTACGGACCGAAGGTTGATGTCTGTAAAATGATTCGGGATGAAACTTTGAAAGCAGGTATGCGTTGGGGGGTTACTACCCATTTGGAGAGAAGTTATAGCTGGTTTCAAACCAACAAAGGGGCAGATAAGACAGGTGTTAAAGCTGGTATCCCATATGATGGTAATATGTTGGAATACCAAGATTTATATCATGAATATCCTAATTTCGCGGATTTAGGTCCTGATTTTTGCCAGTTACGTTCTCCTATGGTTTCTCCACAAAGTTGGAAAGAGATGTGGAAGAACCGTTCAATAGATTTAATTAGCAGATATCATCCTGACTTTTTCTATATTGATGGTGCTTTGCCATACACAGACGACGGAGGAAAGGTTGGAATGGAAGTAGAGTCATTCTTTTTGAATCACAATGCAGAACAGCATGGTGGAGTTTGTGAAGGTTTTTTCGGTATCAAAGACATCAAACACCACGGAGTGTTCTATCCAGGGGCAGCCTCGATACTTTTGGAACGGGCATATTCTGACAGGATACAAGAGGAACCACAATTATCCGATGAGTCTATCGGTGCATGGTTTCATACGGGTAAATCAGATTATTATACGGTCAATCGCATTCTTTCATCGATGGTTGATGTTGTGGCAAAGAATTGCATATTCCTGTTAAATATTCCCCCTAAGGCGGATGGTAGTTTTGATCCTGAAGCTGTATCTATGTTGAAAGAGATAGGTGCTTGGTTGGATGTAAACGGAGATGCCATTTATGGTACTTCCCCTTGGAAAACATTCGGAGAGGGTAGTGTACGTTATACCACTAAAGGAAACAATTTGAACGTGATTGTCTGTTCCAAATTGGAAAATGACTTGCTCTTGGCTTCTTTGAAGGGATGGAAAAACTCTGATATAAAATCTATTAGATTGTTAGGTCGTGAAGGAAATGTCAGTTTCAAGATAACCGACTTTGGTGTTTTGGTACATATCCCCAATGACATTAAGGATTCAGACAAATTTCCTACATTCCAAATAGAATGTAAAGATTTGGTCAATCAACCATTTACCGTTGTTAATCTGCAATCTGTCAAAGCTTTGAATGAAGAAGCTGCTAAGAAGTTTGGTGCAACAGGTAATAATGGTTTGATACCATTGCCGTAAACAAGATTTTGAAAGATGTTTAGAAGAGGCAATCTGAACAAGGGGGTGTTTTGATTGCCTCTTCTTTTTTATGTGATTGTTGACAAGTAAACCTTGCACAGGTAACCGATGATAGCCGTGGCAATCAGGGTATATCCTGCCAGCCTGTCGTCGATCTCTCCGTCCGGAGGGATTTCGATGACGTCGGTACTGTCTTTTGCTTCTCCGGCCTTACCATTGACAGGATTGCTCCCACCGCTGCCAGAGCTACTTCCGTCTCCTTCAGGAGTAGGGTGGTTAGGGCGATGAGGGTGAGGAACGGTGTGATTCGGGCGGCAGTGCCTCCCGTTGCGTTTTCCGGGAAAGATAACCTTCACGACGGAAAGGAGAAAATCGAAAATGACTTTGAGTGTTGACATACGTTTTAGGGGATTTGAGGGGTGTTGAATAAGTTCCTGACAGTCGGTTTTCCGGTTGCCGGGTTGTTGAATTTCTGGTCGAATTGTTTAGTCCTGTACAGGTCGATCAACCGTTGGAGATTGGTGGAGATGCTACACAGCATTTTGCGGTAGGCCGCCCGGTTGTCGCCGTTTACTTCGCTGATATAACGGCTGTAAGCGATCTCGGAAGCATACGATGCCGGTTTATGGCTCACGTTGGCAGCTGTGGGATAGGCGGTACGGATCAGGCGGGCGAAGTCGAAAATACTTTCACGCGTCGAACGGTATTTGCGGAAACAAAGTCCGCCCTCTTTCAGTTCCACCTTACCGCCGTGCCAATATTCGTTTTTCTTGCCATAGCCGGTGATGCCGAACAGGTTGTTGTGTTCTTTGGCAAGCACGCTCTCGCCCCAGCCCGATTCGATGGCGGCTTGTGCCAGGATAATGACCGGGTTGATGCGGTATTTGCTACCGGCTACATCGGCGTCGGCAAGATAAAGGCTGATAAAATTTTGTTTTGTCATGATCTTTTTGGGGATGTAATTAAGTTTATTATTCCTTGATTATTAACTTGTAAATGCATATCTTTATACATTGTTAAACAAGTAAGATGAAGAGTTATGACTGACGAAAAAGAGAAATTCGAACGTGTGTGGGGGTATCAGGAGCTAGCCCTGTTGTACTTCCCTGGCAGCAAGCCCGAATGTGCTTCCGTGCAGCTGCGCCGCTGGATCAAATTGAGTAGTGAATTGACTTCCCGGTTGAGAGACTGTGGATGGAAACCTGGAAGGAAGGTGTTGACCCCCAAGCAAGTGGCTTGCATAGTCGATCACTTGGGGGTCCCTTGACTACTCGATCTCCGGTCTGTCGCTTCCGCTTCCGCTTTCGCCGGACGTTGTGCCGGAGGCATAACGTTCCGTCTTGAAGTTTTCGGAAAGCTGTACCAGCATTTTGCCGGGGCGGAACAGGATGCGGCGGCGTTTGATCAGGTTAGCAGAAAATTCTTTTTCCGTTGTTGCCCCTTGGCTGCCCAGCGAGGCTTGGAAATAGCCCAGGTCGCCAACCTGTACGGTCTGCCCTTCCGGCAATTTCTGTTTCAGTACATGGATTACCCCGTCAAGCACCAGTTTCACATCACCCGGAGTAGCCGCCGAACGGTCGGCGATGATTTCACACAACTGGTTGGTGTCGCACATGCCCGTCGAGCTACTTACTGCATAAAATAGTTTGCTACCTTCTGCCGCATCTTTACTCATGTCCTTTTTCAGGACCAAACGATACTTTACTGCCATAATCAGATAAGTTTTAATGGTGAATAACTTTGTTGTTTGTTGTATGATTACGATACAAAGCTACGACACGGCAAAGATGGGCCGTTTGCGATTGTCGGCGGAGGTTTGCGAAGGTATGTGGTTGTTTGGATTCTGTCCCTCAAAACCATCTTTCGTCCACTGCCACTGTCCGTTTTGCTTCGCAGGTGACTTGTGAGAGGCGGTAGAGTTGTTTGTGGAGGTTGTGTAAGAGGGTAGGGCGGTGTTCCGTCGAATGTGATTGTACCTGCCGACACAATTGGCGGGCTTCACAGATGATTTTTTCTTCGTAATACTCTGTAACGAGTGTCCGGAGCATGACTTCGGGTACAACCCGTGTGCCTTCTTCCGTCATCTCTTCCGGCACACCCGGCAGGTCGGGTAGGGGTGGGAATAAATCCGGCAGTAACGATTCCAGATAACTGGCAAACACTTCCAACTCTTCCGGAACTTCCTCTTGTAAGGCCTGGCAGTGCAGTAAATCAGTGTAATCGCTATCGGCAAACCGCATGTCGTCCGCTTCGAGCATCTGTTCGAGCAAAGATGCCATTGCCGGATGTCGGATGCAATAGCCCAACAAGCGGCGTGCCGCTAAGCTACTTGTTGCCGTTAGATGGTGCAGATAGGTGCGGAATCTTGCTTTTCCTAAGCGTCGGAACAACTCGTCGGGATCTTCGCCGCCGGGGATGGAGGTACAGTGTATGCTGAATAGCCGTTTCCGTTCGGTGGCGATCTTTTCAGCGGCATCCTGTCCGGGGCGGTCACCGTCGAGCAAGAGATGAAGACGGGTGGTATGGCGCGAAAGGATGTCGGCTTGCCCGTCGGCCAGCGCCGTGCCGCACAGCCCTACCGTGTTACAGAATCCGGCGGCGTGCATGGCAAGCACATCCTTATAACCTTCCACCACGAATGCGAAACCTTCCCGACGGATCGCTTCCGCCGCCCGGTGGATTCCGTACAAGGTCCGGCTTTTGTCGAACAGTCCGTTGTTGGCCGAATTGATGTATTTGGGAGACTGGGTGTGTGACGTGTCGAGGGGAGCGTTGTCGATTCGACGTGCGCCGAACCCTGTCAGTATCCCTTTCTCGTCGTAAATCGGGAAGATGAGGCGGCTTCGCATCGCTTTGAAGGCTTCAGGCACGAAAGCCGGTGCCAGCCCGACCTCGAAGTCGAGCCAGGTGGGTGACAGTTCCGAGTGGCCGGAGGCGTAGGGCAAAAGCAAGTTTTTGAATTGGAGATTTTGAGAAAGGGACGATTTAGTGTCGGGAGTATCCTTTCTCTTTTTGTCAGGGGATAAGGGAGGGGGTAGGGGGTGTGTTACAGTTTCACTGCTTATAATGCTTACTGCTTTGGTAAAACTACACTTTTCCAATCCCATCACCAGCTTGATCACGTCACCGCCTGCTCCACAAGCATGGCATTTGAAGAACTGCTTGCCTACGTGGAGCATGAGCGAGGGATGATGGTCGTCGTGGAAGGGGCATAGTATTTTGTAATTGCTACCTGCCCGGTATAGGGTCGTATAACGTGCCGCCACCTGCTCTATCGGGTTGGCGGCTTTCAATTGTTCGGTATTCATATCTGTGAATTTTTGTACGCATAAATCTGTGTCAAACTGTTGTTGTAGCGGAAGCGTACTTCGCCCGTCGCTCCGTTGCGGTTTTTGGCGACGAAGAGTTGCCCCACGCCCCGCATATCTTCCTTCGTCTGTTTATCGTAATATTCCCGGTATTGCTCCGGCCGGTATACGAATGCGATGCTGTCGGCTATCTGCTCGATTTCGCCTGAGTTGCGTAGGTCGCTCATTACCGGGACATGGTCGGTGCGCGATTCACAGTTACGGTTCAGCTGCGCCAGCACGATGCCCGCCACGTTTGCCTCCATGATCAGGTTCTTCAGTTTGCGGCATACGTCGCCCAGTGCCAGATCCATTGTGTCGCGTACCTCGCCTCGTCCGGCCGGGTTCACCTGTATCAAGTTAAGGTAATCCACGATGATCAGGTCGAGCGGTGCGCGTCGGTGCAACGCCATCGTCTTCGCCCGGATCTCTTCGAAGGTGCAGCCGCTGCAATAGTTCATGAACAGCGGCAGTCGTTCCAGTTCTTCGGCTGCCCGTTCCAGTTTTTCCCGGTCGGTAGCCTCCAGTTGTTTGAAACGGAGCTTGTCCGGTTCTACTCCACTCAGCATGCAGAGCAGGCGGCTCACCAACTGGCGCTCCGTCATTTCGAGGCTGAAGAAGCACACCCGTTTCCCTTTGCGTGCCACCGCTAATGCTGTATGCAGTGCCAATGCCGTTTTCCCCATCGAGGGACGGCCTGCCAGCACCAACTGTTCGCCTCGAAAGAGCCCACCCAGATGGCGATCAAATTCGTCGATGCCTGTCGTCAGTTGCTGCATTTCGCCCTTGGCCCGTTGGGCTTGCTCGTCGTAAATCAGGTCAAGGATGCGGCGGCTCACTTCGCCGGCAGCGTGCGTGGTGCTGCTGACGGCAAAGAAATCTTCCAGCTTCTGCACCCCTTTGTGCACTTTACCGAGCAGCGACACCACGTCGACTGTCGGTTCATGTGCTTGGATCGCATGTTCTTTCATATCGGCACACAGGCGACGTAGTACCCAGCAGCGCACCACGGCAGCGGCATAGGTACGGATGTGCGAGGCATTGCGCACCGTCAG
Organism: Parabacteroides sp. ASF519; assembly: GCF_000364265.2. Lineage (NCBI taxonomy): Bacteria > Pseudomonadati > Bacteroidota > Bacteroidia > Bacteroidales > Tannerellaceae > Parabacteroides > Parabacteroides sp. ASF519. The sequence goes on from NZ_AQFV02000006.1 coordinate 3,231,812, forward strand.
CAGATGGTCGGCAATGAATCCCAGCCCGCCGAGTTTTTCAGCCTGTTCGGGTTCGAGCAGGCGCATTTCGTTTTCGATGCTCAGCATGTCGATGTCTGCCTCGCGGTCATAGAGGGCTGTCATGGCGCGATAAACCAGACGGTAACCGGGGTGGGTGAACATGTCGGGTAGCAGTCGTTCGGCCACGTCGGCGATGGCATCGCCTTGCACGAGGATGGCCAGGACGACGGCGCGTTCCATTTCTACTGTTGCGGGGTAAGCGTCAAGGGGAGAGGGGAGTTGTTGTTTGTTGATTGTTTCTTTTGTCATGATCGATGTTTGTATTTAAGTGAAACGTTGGTAAATCGGTCTGAAATTCTCTTTGCGATGTTCCGGCAGGTTTTTCCGGACAGGTGTTGCCGGTGGCGGATTGTTGCCGGCGGTGGGTACCTTCATCCAGTCATCGTAGCCGGTAATGGTGATGATGGTGAAATATCGCATCCGTCGGACAGAGATCACACCATCTGCCTCCATGTTGTCCAGCAGCGTTTTAAGCCGTGAGCGTGAGATTTGTGTTTTCTCTTCGATAGTGCGGTAGGTAGTGATCCATTCGCCCCGTTTGCCGCAGATAGTGTACGAGTTGACGGTGTTTTCTTTGTCGTATCGATTGGCATGGTACAGGAGGCAGGTATATAATTCTCCGTACGATCGGGAGTATGGCGTGTCGGCATACTTTTTGCTCAGGATGACGTTAGGAACTTTGAGAAATCCCCATTGAAACAGGTTTTGTTTTGGATTGTCGATGTTTTGCATAAGACTGTTATTTTGAAGTTGCTGTTAACAAATATTAGTAGACACGCTTTAAGACAGTTTTCAGACGGCCTTTTCTCTTTCTATGTATCTGCTTTTCAGTTTCTTATAAGGATGAAAATAGTCCCGGTGAGACAGGCTTGAGACACATTTTGAGACGCCTTTTCATTATTATATAAGAATATATATAAGAGAGCAAGATGTTTTTCTAATTTTTCAGCAAAGATACGAGTCGTTGGTAGAAGAACATCTTCCTTGTTTTTGCTGATTTTAATAGCTTTTTTACAGCAGGTTATGTGATATGAATGATATGGTGTTGTGCAAAAACGAAGTTTAAAACGGACAAGCCACTCTCCCGGGGTGAGTATTTTTATTTGGCAGAACTTTTTTTCTTCATGTCGGTTATCAGTTGTTTGATGGCACTGTGCACGAACTCATAATCCGGATGGACTTCCTTCAGTCGATTTGCCATGCCATCCGTGCTGTATTCCGAACAAAGGATGCAGCTCAGTATCCTGGCCAATTGTTTGATGGTCATGTCACCTAATACCCCGTAGCGCCGCAGTGCGCTCATCAGTTCGATTAGGAACTGTGTCTTCGCCGGGTTGTCAATGCGCAAATGGTCGGGTAACACTTCGCTACATCCGCAAGCCCCTGCCAGTTCGAGTGCATAGAGGGCGAAGAAGTGGTGTTTGAAGGCCTTTTCGCGTTTCGTCAACGATTTATTCTCGAGCAAAAACTCGGCTGTTTCGTGCAACAATTCGTTGCGGTCGTTGTGTGCTTCTAAAAATATTAAGTAGGATTTGAAAGCTTGTATGTTTCTTCGTTTGATTATTTTTCTTTTCTTCATTCTATTTTATATTGTCGGGAGAGTGGTTGGCTATGTTTATTTGTGATTCTTGTCTCGGCGGAATGGCATGCTTGTGCCGTTACCTTAGGTTGCTTGTTTCATCGCGGTGGCATGCCTATGCCGGACGGATGGGGTAACCATGCCGGTGAAGTAAATTTTTTTTGTGGGGATAAATATATGGAATTTTTTGTCGAAAAAAGTAGCAGCAAGGAATATGGATGGGTAAAGTAATATGCCATAGTCTTATGAGAACTATGTCGATTCAAGAAAAAGATCTTTTATTCATCTGCATTTAACATATATTGTATCGAGAATACATATATAATATACATATAAAATAAAGTCAAAAGAAAAACTCGTATTTCATGTTTTTTGTCACAAAAACATGAAATACGAGTTTTCTTTTGACTTTTATTTATTTGCATTGTATATAAATATTACCATTAAATATATGTAAATCAGATGAATAAAAGATCTTTTTACTAGAATCGACATAGTTCTCATAAGACTATGTTAATAATAAATATATAAATATTCTAGTTAATCAGAATTAAAACAAGTGTGTCGTATGAAAAAACGATTTATTATTACCATGTTTTTCTTCTTTATAAGTATAAGCGTGGTATTGGCTCAGACAGTGAAGGTGACCGGAACGGTGACCTCGGGCGATGACGGTGAACCGATAATCGGTGCAACCATTTTGGTAAAAGGGACGAATATCGGTACTATTACCGATCTGGATGGTAATTTCTCCCTCGATGTTCCTGAGAAAAACAAAATTTTACAGATTTCCTATGTCGGTATGACTATGCAGGAAGTGGCCGTAAAACCGCATGTAACGGTTGTCCTTCAATCGGATGTGAAAAACCTGGAAGAGGTGGTTGTAACGGCTATGGGTCTTAACCGTGAAAAAAAATCACTGGGTTATGCCATCCAGGAAGTGAAAGCGGACGAATTGACGAAAGCCGGTAGTGCCAGCCTGACCAGTTCGCTGAGTGGTAAAGTGGCCGGTGTACAGATCAACCAATTTGGTGGTACGGTGGGAGCCTCTTCACGTATATCCGTGCGTGGTAACTCTTCGCTTGCTGCCGATCAGCAGCCGCTTATCGTGGTGGACGGTATCCCTATTGCCAACGATACGCAGCGTACGGGTGATAATGCTTATAATGGAGTAGACTACGGGTCGGGTCTGAATGATATCAACCCGGAAGATATCGAGTCGATCTCCGTGTTGAAAGGTGGATCGGCCGCCCTCTACGGTATGCGTGCAGGTAACGGTGTTATCCTGATCACGACCAAGTCCGGTAAAAACGGTAATGGTGTGTCTGTTTCTTATGATATGAATGTGACGATGGACTTTGCTGCCAACCTTCCCAAGTTGCAAAACTCATACGGCCAGGGACACGACGGTGATGAATACCATTGGAAAAACGGTTCGCACGCTGACCTGAGCTATCAGGATTATGCAACTCAATATGGTTTCGATTATTCCAAGGGTGTAAATACCGGTTACGACGAATCATGGGGACCTCGTTTGGATGCAGGGCTGAAAATCAGCCAGTACGATAGTAACGGGGAGTATACCGACTGGGTATCCCGTCCTAACAACGTGAAAGATTTCTTTCAGACCGGAGTTTCTATGAACCATATGGTTTCCGTACAGGCTAAAGGCGAAAATGTAACTACACGCGCCTCTCTTTCTTATCGCGACCAAAAAGGTACCGTACCTAATACCGACCAGAAGAAATATTCCGGCCAGGTAAATACGGATATGAAACTAAACAAATACATCTCTTTCAATCTTTCTGCCAGCTATACCCGTACAAAGAGCGATAACCTGATCGGACAGGGATACGGAAGTAACAACCCGATCAACTCGTTGGTGGCATGGACTGGTCGCCAGATCAATATGCAAACCTTGAAAGACAACTGGAATCAACGGGATGCCAATGGCGATTATACTTATTATAACTGGATCGATGCTTATCACATGAATCCCTATTTTACAGCCAATGTAAATACGAACAGTTTGCAGCGCGACCGTATTTTCGGTAAGTCTTCTTTGTTCTACCAACCGTTCGACTGGTTGAAGTTTGAAGGACGTATCGGTATGGATTACTATAATATGCAGACATTCGAACGTCATTATTTCGACCGTGGCGACTGGCCCGAAGGCGCTTTCTACCAGCAGGCAACGAAAAATACGGAATTGAATGCCGACTTCATTGCAACAGTGAATAAGACATTCGGCGATTTTAACTTGAGTGGTGTATTGGGTGCCAACTATCGCGATCTTAGTTGGGAGACTAGTAAAATCGGTGCAGACGCATTAACCGTGCGCGGTGTTTATACAATGGCCAATGCGAAAGGTACTGCCGTTGCAACAATGGATCATAGCCATATCCGTTCGAACTCTATTTATGCGAATGCTTCATTGGGATGGAAGAGCCAGTTATACCTGGATGCCAGTGCACGTAACGACTGGAGTTCTACCATACACGATTCGTTCTTCTATCCTTCGGTTAGTTTGAGTTGGATTCCTACCGCTTCGTTTGAAAACTTACAGAATGATATCCTTACTTTCTGGAAGTTGCGCGGTGGTATTGCGCAGATTGGTTCGGCTACATCTGCTTATCGTAATAGTTATTACTATTATGCCGAATCATCTTCTTACAATGGTGTGGCACAGATGTATAAGAGTTACACATATCCTAATTACGGCCTGAAACCGGAAAGTATTACGACCTGGGAAGTAGGTACCGAAGTCGGCTTGTTCGATGACCGTTTGCATTTCGACCTGGCTTACTATCAGAAACAGACAAAAGACCAGATTCTGTCGGTTTCAACCTCCAACGTAGTCGGATTTGCTGCCATGTTGGTGAATGCCGGACGAATCGACAACAAAGGTGTCGAGCTTCAAGTAAGAGGAGACATTTTCCGCAGTAAGGGTGACGGTTTCAACTGGTCGACTACACTAAATTTTGCGAAAGACAGAAGTAAGGTAGTGGAACTTTATAATGATCCGGAAACAGGCAAGCCTTTGCTCGAATCGTATGGCATGGGTTGGACATGGGGTATCGATACCCAGGCACGTGTCGGTGAAAAATGGGGTGCCCTGGTAGGTGAAGGATATGCCCGCGTAAGCGAGGAAGATGTTGCGGCCGGCAAGGCTACAGCCGACCAGATTGGTGCAATCAAACTGTATACAAACGGTACTCCGCAGAAAGAAGCTTCGAAAATTATCGGTAATGTAACGCCCGACTTCCTGATGGGATGGCGCCATGACTTCACTTATAAGAATTTCGGATTCGGCTTCCTGCTTGATTTGCGTATCGGTGGCGATATCTGGTCGCAGACTATGAGCCACTCTTATTCAGCTGGTGTGGCCAATGTAACAGCTGAAAACGGTATCCGCGAACGTGCTATCGTGGCCGGTAAGGATGTAATGACCGAAGAACGTTTCGTGATTCCCGATGCCAGCGGTAAGTTTGTGGAAAACAATTTTGAAACCGATGCATATACCTGGTTCAACTCTAACGGTAACGCTGAAACTTATGTGTTCGACGGCTCTTTCCTGAAATTGCGCGAAGCATATATTTCTTACGACGTGCCTAAATCGTTCCTGAAGAAAACCAAATATTTCAACCGTGCAACGGTTTCCCTGATCGGTACAAACCTGGCGTTGCTTTGGGTACATTCTTCCAACAAGTTGCGTCTTGATCCGGAAACGGGTGGTGTGTCCAGCGATAGCCGTGGTGTAGGTTTCGAACAGGCTTCTACTCCGAATTCACGCAGTATAGGTTTTAAATTAGGTCTGACATTTTAACTGAATAATAAACAGGGTTATGAAGAATAAATATAAAATATGGGCACTCTCGTTTGCGATGATTGCCACAGGATGTACAAGTTCGTTTGATGAAATAAATACCGACCCGGATGCTTATACCCAGGTACCGTTTACGAATATGCTGGGAAATATCATTCGGAGGACTGCCGATCAGTATGGGGGCGACCTGGATATTGCCCAGTGGGCAGGTTACGTTTCCGAAATACAGTATTTGAACGATTACAGCGGGTATATACCTTCCAACAATACATATGGCAACCGCTGGTACCAATCATACTACGGCCATGTGCAGTTGCAGGATATCCTCGACCGTACGGAAGATGCACAGGAAGCGAATAAGAATATGCGTAATGTTTGTATCACGTTGCAGAATTACCTGATGGTGATGTGTACCGATTGTTTTGGCGATATTCCTTATTCGGAAGCGTTCAAAGGGGCTCCGGAGGCAGGAAGCGTGCTGAAGACTCCTTATGATGCACAATCGGAAATCTATCCGAAGATATTGGCGAACCTGAAAACGGCTGCCGACAGCTGGGCTTCCGGAGTAGGCACCGACGATCTGGGGGATGGCGACTTCCTGTATAAAAAGGATGCTGAAAAGTGGCAAAAGTTCTGTAACTCGTTGCGTTTGCGTATAGCGATGCGCATTTCGGGTGTATATCCGGAGGCACAGGCTGTTGTCGAAGAGATTTTCGGTAATCCGACGGCTTATCCTTATATTACGGAATGTGCGGATAATGCTTATTTCTGGTGGCAGGGTTCGGGCAGTTATTTCGAACGTTATTACAATAACTTCCGTACGCGTGACGACGATGGTATGTCGTCAATCTTTATCGACCACCTGAAAAAGATGGACGATCCGCGTATTGCCACATTTGCCAAGCCAGCGAAAGCGGATGGCGAATACCGCGGTTTCGAGAATGGTGCGAAGGATGCCCCGAAATCGTTGGACGATATATCCCGCATGGGAGCGAAGTTCCGTGAAGATCCGGCCGGTTTCTCTCCGTTCTACCGTGCCTGCGAAAATTATTTCATCATGGCGGAAGCTGCGTTGAAGGGCTGGAAGGTGCCGATGACTGCTGCCGATGCGTATGAAAAGGCCGTTCGTCTTTCTATGGAAGATAATGATATCGATACAGCTGCTGCCGATGCTTATCTGGCAGGAAAAGGAAAATGGGACGGTTCGTACGAACGTCTGTATTTTGAATGGTGGGTGGCTTTGTTCAAGCAGAATATCGAAGCTTGGTCGCTATACCGCCGTACAGGTTATCCGACCTATATCCATACGGCTGTTGCTGCAGATGGCGTTACGCCTCAGTATCCGGGTGCACGTTCTGCTTATAAGGGAATCCACAATGATGTTCCTTTCCGCTTCCCGTATCCGCAGAACCAGTATCTGTACAACGAAGCTAACGTGACTGCTGCCGCTACAGGTATCCAGGATTATGTTTGGGGCAAACAGATGTGGTGGGACAAGCGTACCGATGTCAAATAAGATTTTACTTTTTTATTATACACATTATTAGTATCAATAAGTCGGTTTTTTAACCTAAAAGCCAAAAACCAGAGAGAGCCTAAACAAGACACATTATTTTAAGACCAGGATGGACAGGGATGTTCGTCCTGGTTGATTTTTCTAACCTTAAAAAATTTGCTTATGAAAAGAATTAGGTATGTAATATATTTCATTCTCTTTTTAGCTGTATTGAGCTGTGACAGTCAGTTTATTGATGAGGAGAATAAGTTGCAACAAGAAAATATAGAGGCTCTAACTAAATCTGTCCCGATCGTTTGTGTTGATCTTTATGTTCGATGGGATGATACTGACATATATCTCGGAACAGCTTGTAACAGCGCTGCCGGAGGGTTAAAAAGATGTTTGGGTAAATATAGGGGATTTTTAGAAAAAAAAGAAATCGGGAGAAAGATGTCAAGATAGTTTTCATATCTTATGTAGGTGTGCCTTAAACAATGTTAATTAAAATAACCTAAGTAAGGGTTTTGTATGAATAAGTCCTCTTTATAAATAAGTATTAATTAAAAAAATCAATATATTATGAATGCGAAATTGAAAGTTGTTATGTCCTTAGTGACATTAGTTGGTGTAGCTATATTAAATGGTTATCAGTTTTCTCAACAGTCAGGAATAGTTAACTCTTCTTCTTTGATGAAGCAAAATTTGGAAGCTCTTGCAAGTGGTGAACTAGGAAAGAGTTTTTTACAAAAACTTTAAGTCGGCTACAGTCTGGTATAATTCAGATGTATCTGGTGGATTGGCTGTTTCTGAAAAGCCATCAGTGTTTGTGTCAGGAAATTGGAAATCAATGATCTGTTGTGTAAATGGAACGGATATGGATGCCTGTAATTTCCTGTTAGAGAATTCTGAATGTGCAAGGAGAGTGGTGAGAAATTCACATGATGAATAAATTGGGTTGTTATGGGAAAATCAACAATATTATTATTTGTCTTATCTTTATTTACTGCTTGTAGTGGTACGAAAGATGTAAAGGAAGATGCTGGCACAATTATCTTAGAGGCTGGTTTTGAGGGAGGAGGTAAAAACACTCCATTTATTCTGTCGGAAGTGTTTGATTCGGTTACTTATTTACCCATCCGTTCGGATGATGTGTTGATCGGCATGATAGGGGATATCAGATATCATAATCATCGCTATTATATATTGGATAGCCAACAAAACATGCTTTATGTAATGGATGAAACCGGCCATATACTTAATAGTATCTCTCAAAAGGGACCCGGACCAACCGAATATATAACGCTTCAAGGATTTGATGTCAATCCATCAAATGAAGAAATAAGCCTTTACGATAATTCATCGAAACGTATACAGGTCTATTCCAAGGAGGGTACTTATTTAAGGAGTATCCAGGTTGATGATATTATACGAGATTTTGCGGTGTTGGATAATGGCGAATATCTGTTTTATACATCCGATTTTATGAAGGGTAATCGCCGGGGATTATGGCGGGCCGATAAGGAAGGGAGATTCAAGGAACAGTTGGTAACCATAGACGATAAATTTCTTTATGGAGGGCTTTATCCGAAGTATTTTCGCCGGATTGATGATGCCACGGTCGGTTTGATGGGTACAGAGGATTTTGACCGTATTTATCATATCACGGCAAATTCCATGTCGGTGAAATATAAGATAAAGACGGATCGGGTCATACCTGAAGATCTCCGGTCTGAACCTGTGTTGGATTTTGATAAACATAAAGGACTTGTTTATACGAAAAATGATTATGTGGAAACGGAATCCTTGATGTCGTTGACGGTAACAGACATGAAGAAAAATATGTTGGTATTTTATGATAAGAATACAGGGAAACATTGGTTGGTAACAGAAGATAGCGAAATTGTCGATGATATTGATATGTATATGAAGTCTCAGTTTTGCGGGAATAATTCTTTTATTGGTGTCCTTTATCCGGGTTTTATCCTCTCTTTTGCAGTGCTCCAAAAACAGTTCCCGGATATAACGTCGGATTCAAATCCGGTTCTTGTTATAAGTCATGTTAAATGATGGCTGTTGTAAATAATGTTAATAATGACAGATGTGAGGTAAGGTTTTATTTTTAATTTGTCGTTATTATTTATAAAAGTTTTTTATTGATTGGGTCATGTAGGAGAGATGAAGTATTGCTACTTGTTAAATTTAAAATATAGTTTATGAAACATTATGCGAAATTTTTTTTAGTATTGACATTATTGTCTGTTATGGTATTTAACTTTTTAAAAAGAAATGTTGATAATTCTTTGAATGTTCAAATGTTGACTTTGTTGAATATAGAGAGTTTGGCATCAGGTGATATTGATGGTAGTCAGTATCCATTAAGTGAGTATGGACATAATGTAATAGAAGCTTGGGAAATACATAATCTACAAGCTCAATCAGATCTGTCTGTAGGCATTTGTTTTGAATATGCAGGAAGAAAAATTCCAGTTGGAAGTATCCAAGTGACGTTGGGTTCTTATTATAATGTAAAAATTCCTGTTTGCAATCCTAGTAAAGGAAATGTTTGTGCAAAAACTCATTTAGATAAGCCCGCTGAACGTATATGAAAAAGATTTTATTGTTGTTTATGGCTTTTTTGTTCTCATGTAACGTGGATAGAAATTTTGACAATGAATTGGTGAGCGATCATTTTTTTTTGATAGATCCACAAACTGATTCAGATCATAAAAAGCATCCATTGTTCGAAGGGGAATCTTTGGATAGTTGTTGTTTTGTTCAGTTGGAAACGACATCGGAATCTCTATTAGGTATGGTAAAAAAAAATAGAAATAGATGATAGCATGATCTTTGTTATGGATAATAATAATAAAGTCTCTTCTTTTTCTTTAGATGGAACTTTTCTTGCTAATTATGGTCAAATAGGTTCCGGACCAAAAGAAATGAGAATGCCGGTGTCTTTTTATTTGAATAAAGAAAAGAAGTATGTGGCTCTTTTAGATTATGGGGGAAAGAAATTTTTCCGTTATCATTATGATGGACGATTAATGGATATGATTCCTGTTCCTGAAAATGTTTGTATAGAAATGGTTACCCATATATCTATGTTGGATGATAAATATTTGATGGTGACTTATGCAAATTCATTCTTAGTAAAAGAGTCGTCCGTGTTATTAAATGAATGTGATTATTCTTTTGAAAGATCTTTAAAACCATTTGTTTTTCATAATAAAAAAGAAAACATGTCAGATGGGAACAATAAGATAACACTAGGAGGGCTTTTTATTACAGACTTTGCGGATTATTCGGATGTTGTATATGCTTTCAGGGATGGGAAAATTTTTTCAGAGTATGTGTTAGATAGCAATAAAAAAGCAATGATACCAGATTTGGTTTCAACATCAAATGTAGATGACGAATTTTCTTTTAGGCAATATTTGAGAAAGAATGGATATACGTTAGGGATAAGCTCTATTTATGCAACAGATGATTATCTTCTTTTGATTAATCCGGATATAAGTATTTACTTTAATAGATTGACTAAAGAAGTGTTTAAGGATCGTTTGGATTTTTCTCCTTTTTATCATCCTGTTGAAATTAAGACAAGTTCGAAAGAGGCTTTTATAGGTCTTATTTATCCTTATCAATTAATTGAAGCTAGAGAGGGGGCGATTTTGTGTCCTAATCTTTCTGTATTCAAAAAGGATTCTCGCTTGGAGAAAATATTGCAGGAAGTAGAAATTGAAGATAACCCGATTGTCGCTTTTTATTATCCTAGGTGATGATTTGTGTCATGAGATTTATGTTATTGATATTGGCGTTTTTGTCTATGTTTAATTGTACAAATATACAAAAATCGTCAGATTTTTGTGTATCTATTGATTCGGTGGTGATTCTAGATAGTTTGAAATTGTTGGAACGCTATGATTTTACAGTGTTATATAAAAATGAAGGAAAAGAAAATATAAAATTGAAATCAGTTGATACTTTTTGTGGTTGTTTGACTGAAAAGGATTTTAATCATATTGTATCATCTGGTGAATTAGGTACTTTATCATTGTCTTATTTACCACAAGAGATAGGATATATAGAACATTACATTTTTCTTTATTTTGAAGAACAAGAAGATCCTGTGTGCTTTAAGATAAAAGGAATTGTAAAAGCTGTAGAATGATTTTTAGCAAGTACTCAATAATAGGTACATACCTTTTGTTGAGTACTTGTATATTACATCCAGTAAATTAACCCATTTTCCCATGTAAATATTCTTTCGTTTTTACTAGATTCTTCTTTTAACCTATATAAAGTTCCTTGAGGAATATTTTTGAATGTGATATATTGACCGTTACACTTTTGTACTCCTCCAGATTTCCATCCATTATTCCAATAGAATAGTTCGTATTTGGCATCTTTTTTTAGAGTACTTGGAACGTAAGGGTAATATTGGATACTTGAAAGTAGACAGGGTTTTCCTAGATCAAAACATATGGTTTTGTTTTTTGTTAATTTTCCACAGGAGCCTGTTGTTGATAAATTATCAATTAGGTAGTTGATAGGATTTGTTGAGTCAATGGGGTGGAAACTGCCTGAAACATGAATATTGTTTATCGGTTGAATAGAATCTTTATTTTTTTCATAGAATATGATTTCGTTTAATGCAAGTGTATCTTGGTCGGATAATAGGTGGATGTAACGATATTTTTGGAGAATATTCAGATGTATATTGTTCTGCCAATTATCTATAGTATCTGAAAAATGGAAAAGTGTATCATATTGATTGGGTCGATTTTCTATTTTTCCTAATAAGTAAGTGCCTGATAAGTAATTTATATTCTTTTCCCTAGTTGCAACGTCAACTATGCTATTCGTAGTTGCTAATGTTAAATTTATTGTTTCTTTTTCTGTTTTTAGGGTTGTCATTTCTCCTTTTCCATCAAGATAAAAGGGATTGGATGCTGCAATAATTTTACCGTTAATGAAATAAGCCGGCAGATAAACAATATCTTTTCCTATACTTTTGAAAGAAGCCTTTTTATTTTGGATCTTTCCCCATTGTATAGGTTGCCAGTTCCCATTTCCATATACACAGAGATAACAATATCGTACCTTCTCGGAAGTTTTGTGTGGTAGTTTTATATTAATATCAACTGTTTCAAAGTAAGATGAAGAAACATCTATTATATTGGGATTTTTAAAAATAGAAGGTATGTCGGACGGATTTACTTCGTTATCGAAAGCAGGTCCTTCGAGGTGATATGAATAAGTATGTCTGTATACTTTGGGGAGTCGGAATTTACCCCATTTTAAATCGAATGTTTTATTATTATAAAGATTTTTGTATTTCCAAGGATCTTCATCCCAAAAAGGTTCGAAGGGGTATGTTTCTCCGTTTAATACGATTGCGTTCCATGAATGTCTACTATTTCTGTTTCCCCATGCTGGGACAAAATCGATAACGGTCGGTATACCCATTGTTGTTAGTAGAGTTGCGTTGAACCAGCATTTATGTTCGCAAAGACCTCGTTTTATGAGTTCCAGTGTAGAAATAGAATAGATCGGAGTGTTAATGGCTGCAAAATTGCTATGATTGATTGTTTGATATTTTGACAATAAAGAATCTATTCTTTCTTGGAAGTGAATTGAAGAATCATTAAAAAAGTTACGGTGCCGATAGAAAAACACCTCTCTTGCATTGTCTAATATTAATCCGTCTTGTGTCCTGTATGGTAAAATGTATTCGCAAAATTCCTTGAAAGAAATGTTTTGGGTGTATGAATTTGTTTGCCAAGCATCAAATGCAAGTTCTATTTGTTTTATTAACCAGTTTGCCTTAATGTTCTCTATATCTGCTTGGACCGTATGTTGAGATTCGTGGAAAAAATCAGACGAGTAACTGTCTCGAAGGCTATCAATCGAGTGGATCCATTGGTGATTATATACATCCCAGTGGTACTTTTCGGAAATAACTCTATGTTTTATATAATAAGGTTTCAGATGATTGATGAGGTTTGAGTCGATAGCATAGTGACCAGGCATATTTTCTAATAGAAATCTGGCAGCTTCTAGTTTGAGTGTACTGTCTTTATAATGTTTTAAAACAGTCAGGATTTCAGGTTTATTGTTTCCAGCATTAGCGATACATTCTTCTAACTTCTTTTCTGAAAGGCTGGAACAAGAAAAGAATAGTAAATGAAAAAAGAAAGGAATGAATATATAGTACTTCATAAGATTAATATAATTTCAGGTAGTCATGTATTTTCTTGTAAGCGGTAGCAATATGGGCTTCCACTGTTTTGGTTGATATGTTTAGCAATAGGGCTATATCTTTTTGCTTGAGTTTGTCGGAAAGGTATAATCTGAATACTTCCCTACATTTTCCTGGCAGGGAGTCGATGGCTTTTTGTATCAATTCCTGTAATTCTTGATCCAGCAGGGTCGATTCCGGATTGGTGTTGTCTGCTATCAATTCTATATTATATAAGTCTAAGGGCGAATTATCAGGAGTTGTAGTTCTTCTTATATAATGTAACGCTTGGTTTTTGGTAGAGATGTAGAGATAACTTTCTATGTTTTCTATTTTATGGAGTGTCTCTTTTCTATTCCAAATTGTGTAGAAAACGTCAGATACAACTTCTTCTGCTGATTCTTTGGAAGATAGATAGTAGATGGCCACATGGTATAATTTGAGGTAATACATATCAAAAAGTTGGCGAAAGGCCTTTTCGTCTCCTTGCATGATCTTGAAAACCAATTTGTTTTCTTGTTTATTCGATAGGGCATCCATCCTCATGTTATGAGATATCTCTGATAAATAGTTAATAGTTCATATAGAACTAATGCTTTTCCGTTGTAAAATAGTATTTATTTACATAATATCTAAATAGTAATGATAATAAAACTATATTAAGGTGTATAGATACATCAATATAACCTGTTTATTTAAAGCTTCTCTTTAGAAAAGAGAATTTTAAGGAAATAGCCTAGCTACAAACACCATAGTTCTATATGAACTATGATATATAGAAGTTAATTAATATTAATACGAGTAGTGCTGCATTAGGGTTTTTCTCTCTCTTTGTCATCTATAAAAGCAAAACGGATAACAATGAGTTTGAAAGAAGGATATAAAGGAAAGTATGCAGATTGTGTAAATCGTATTCGCTTTAAACCGTTAGAGGTTGATGCGGGTATTGCTTATAATAAATTGTGGAACCGTATTGAAATGTCCAAACAGAGAATAGGTGTTTCTCCGGTATGGAAATATACTTCTATTGCGGCTTGTATAGCCTTATTGTGTGTATCTTCTTTTTTTGTCTGGGATAATTTTCGGTCGAAACCTTTGTCTTATTTAGAGATGACCGCATTGGCCGGGTCGAAAGTTCATGTATTACTGTCGGATAGTACAGAAGTATGGTTGAATGGAGATTCGTGGATACGTTATCCGGAATCATTTGATGATAAAAACAGATCTGTAGAGTTGATTGGTGAAGCCTTTTTTAAAGTAACCAAAGATCAACACCGTCCGTTTCATGTAAATATGGATGGAATGTCGGTACAGGTGTTAGGTACTGAATTTAATGTATTGGCACAAAAACAGTCCGATGTTATTGAAACGACCCTGTTGGAAGGTTCGGTCGCTTTATATAAAAATAGCAATAAAAGTTTAGTCCCCGACCGGATATTGGTTCCAGGTGAACAGGCTGTATATAGTAGGCAAAGTGGAGAAATAGAAGTTCAGTCGGTTCAAACATCTTTTTATACTTCATGGGTTACGGGTGACTATGTATTTGAAAATAGTACATTCGGACAAATAATCCAGGTGCTGGAACACTCTTTTAATGTGAAAGTTCATCTGAAGGATAGGTCGTTGGAAGAAGTTTGTCTGACGGCCCGCTTTACGCATGACGAGTCGTTGGAAGAGATTTTATCGGTCCTTCAGATTTCAATGCGATATACATATACCATTAGAGGAAAGGACGTTTTTATTAAATAGATATTGTATAACCTTAAAATGTAGAAGCCATGAATAGTACTTAAAAATTTAGAAAGAAATTGGGAATGCTACCAACATCCCCAATTCACTGCTTACGCATAGATCATTTAATTAACACGGCAGCTACCAACTGCCTTAGTAAATAATCATTTAGAGTTTGCAAATGTATGAATAAACATTTAATCAGAGTGTTACAGAGCTATAAAAAGGCTTTGCCGGGGATTAATATTCCTCAAAAAACACAGAATCGAATCTTTGTTGTTATGAGATTTTCCATATTGTTCTTTTTCCTGAGTATTTGGGGAGCGACGGCAGCTTCTTCGTATTCGCAGGTTACAAAATTGAACCTCGATATGAACGGGACAGTTCTGGAGGTGATCAAGGCGATCGAAAGCCAATCTGAGTTTACTTTCGTTTATAAACAGAATGAAATAAATCTGGACGAAAAAGTTTCAATTGATTTAGAAAATAAAACGATATCAGAAATTCTGGATGTCTTATTACGAAACAAGTCATTGGGTTATGAGATAATGGACAGGCATATTGCCTTGTTCAAAAAAACTGGAATCCAACAAGATTCTAAAAAGGTGGTTACCGGACGGATTATCGATGATTTCGGAGAACCGGTCATTGGTGCCAATGTCTTGGTTAAAAATGAAGAAGGTGTTGGTACGACGACCGACATGGACGGTAAGTTCACCTTGGACTTGGAAGGATATAAGGATCCGGTGTTGGTTATTTCATTTATCGGTTATTCTTCACAAGAGGTGGTAGTAGGAAAAAAACGGACTCTTAATATTACCTTGAAGGAAGATTCCAAGGCACTGGAGGAAGTTATCGTTGTCGGTTATGGTAAAAATTCCAAAAGAAATCTTACGTCCGCAGTTTCTACGGTTAATACGGATAAAATAAAGAACGTTCCGGTTGCTAATGTGACGGATGCGTTGGCTGGTCGTGCGGCCGGTTTGATTGTTACCTCAAGTGGTGGTGGTCTGAATAAGACGTCAACTGTCTCTATCCGTGGTGGTGGACAACCCATTGTTGTTATTGACGGGTTTGTTTCAGACTATAACGACTTCGTGAATTTGAATTCTGACGATATTGAGTCGATGTCTGTTTTGAAAGATGCTGCTGCTGCCGCTGTATATGGTGCACGTGCCGGAAATGGCGTATTGGTCGTAAAAACGAAAAACGGCTTGAAAGGGCTTCGCGTCGATTATAGTTTCAACCAGAACTGGAGTGAACCAACTTATCTGGAAAAGAAGTTGAATTCTTATGAATGTGCCGTATTTGATAACACTGTACGCGATTTGTATGATTTGGAACCTCGTTGGACAGAAGAGGAAGTAGAGAAATATCGTACAGGCTCTGATCCGTATAATTATCCGAATACAGACTGGCAAAAGGTTATGCTTCGTAATTTTACTCCTGAAACAAAGCATTCTTTGGCTGTACGCGGAGGCTCTGATTTTAACAAGTATTATATCTCTTTCCAGGCATATAACCAGAGATCCATGTATAAGGCCGATACGGAATGGTATAAAAGATACAATGTCCGTATGAACGATGTGTCTGAGTTTAAAGATTTAGGATTGAAACTGACTTTTGGGTTGGATGGTTATATTTCCACCATGCGTTCACCGCGTTCTCAATATTCTTCGGGATATTGGCAGACTTGGGGCATATACAGAATAACGGGCCGATGTCATTACCTTATAATCAGGATGGACTACCTTATGTAGGCGCTGATAATCCTGTCGTTGAAGTTTCGCCTGAATCAGGTTATATGAAATTTGACAATAAGATGATCACCGGGCTTTTCAATGCGGAATGGAATGTCTATGGTGTTGAAGGCTTGAAATTGAAAGTAGGTGGTAATTACCGTTATGGCATGTATGATGGTAAAACATGGAATAAGACTGCGCCCCAATATGATTTGGAAGGGAATAAGGGACCGGAGTTCCCGGTTAGTTTGAATTATTCGTCAAATTATGCACGCATGTGGACTACGCAGTATTTTGCTGATTACAACCGTTCTTTTTTGGATGAGACACATAATGTTTCTGCTACGCTGGGATACGAACAGAGCTATAGTTTTTATAGAGGTTTTGATGCTACACGTAAAAATTATATTTTCATGATCGACCAAATGGGAGCCGGACCTTCTGATTCAATGGAAAATGGAGGTAGTGAGGAAGAATCCGGACGTGCCGGTTTGGTTGCCAGGGCTTCTTATAATTATAAAAAGAAATATTATATAGAAGGTTCATTACGTCATGATGGTAGCGATTTATTCCCGAAAGATCGCCGTTGGGGTAATTTCTTTGCAGGTTCAGCTGCATGGGCTGTATCAGAAGAAAGTTTCTTCCAACCTTTGAAAGAACGTAATATATTGAATTTCTTTAAACTTCGTGCAAGTTATGGCCAAGTCGGTATGGACAATATTAGTCGGTTCAGTTATTTGACCTCTTATGGGTTGAATGAACGAGGATACGTGTTGGATGGTAAAATAGTTCCGACATTTAGTGAAGGAGGATTGATTAGTGACGATATAACTTGGTATACATCAAACTCATTGGATTTAGGTTTTGATTTTAATACATTGGGAGAACGTTTGGCGGGTAGTTTCGACTATTTCTACATGAAGACAACCGGTTATTTGACTTCTCCTTCCAATGTGGGATACACCGATCCGTTAGGCTTGTCGCTTCCGAAAGTGAAATCGGATGGTGAACACCGTCGTGCCGGTTATGAGTTCAACCTCTCTTGGAAAGACCATTTCGGAGATTTCAACTATGAAGTAGGTGCCAACTTTACCTATTTCGACCAATTGGTGGCTACCGCATGGGAAGAAGATTTGGCTGATCAAAAGAATCCGTACAAAAGAACAACACAGCAGACGGGATATTGGGGTGTCGGATATACCAACTTAGGGTTCTATCAAAATTCGGACCAGGCGTTGAACTTACCTCGTCGTGATGGTTCCAGTAATTTGGTTGCCGGAGATATTATTTACAAGGATATGAATGGGGATGGATTTATTGATGGTGCCGACCAGTGGCGTATTGGTAAAAACAGCTTCCCTCGTGGTAATTATGGTATATATGCCAATCTTTCTTACAAAGGTTTTTCTGCCAATATTTTGTTTCAGGGAGCTACATCGCGTGATATGTATATTGAAGATGTAGTGCGTGGACAATCAACCGGCGGTTACTCGGTCGTTTATCCTTATCAGTTGGATTACTGGATGCCGGATAACCGGGATGCCTTATATCCAAGAATCGCCATGAATTCGAATGTGAATGGAAATAACAACTATGTGCAGTCTGACTTTTGGTTAGTGAATGGCCGTTATATTCGTTTGAAATCGTTGCAAGTAGGTTATGATTTCCGTACTGTATTGCTGAAAAACGTGAAGTGGCTTTATAAATGCCAAGTCATGTTAAGCGGACAGAACTTGTTTACTATTTCTCCTGCAACGAAATATGGTTTTGACCCGGAAAATGGTAGTACGAATAATTATGATTATCCGATGCAGCGTGTGTATTCTATTAGTTTGAATCTAGGATTTTAATAAAAAATAATACTTATGAAATTAACAAATATAGTATCATTGGCTTTCCTGATATTTTTATTCGGGATGATGTCTTGTAATGTATTAGATACCGAGCCGTTTGAAAGTTATGATGAAGCAACTGTTTGGGGATCTAAATCAACGGCTGATGCATTTGTTACAGGAACGATGAGTAGTGTGATGTATGGTTATGTGAACGGGAATCAGACTACTTGGGAAGAACGAACTTCCAATGCAGTCCATTCCAATGGCGGCATAGGATTCGTTCGCGAAACGATGGATCGGTATAGTGGTGATGGCGGATTCGGGAATTTTGGTACGATCCGCAATTGTAACCTGATCATTGAAAAAGTAACGGAATATACAGGCAAGGGACTTTCGGAGGCTGAAGGAAAAGAGTTGGTTGCAAAAGGTAAATTGTTACGTGCCCTGACTTACTATCAACAGGCCCGTACCATGGGACGTTTCGTATGGGTAGACCGTGTGTTGGCCCCGGCCGATACCGCCAGCAACGGTTTGATGATGCCTACCACAAAGACTACGACTGAAAGTTATACCTATATCCTGAACGACTTGGATGCTGCCATCCCTGATCTTCCGGCAAGTGTAAAATCAGGTGAATTGTCTCGTAATATGGCTTATGCGTTCAAATCGGAAATCGCTTTGCAGGCAGCTGCTTACGAAACGGATGCTAATAAGAAAAAAGAATGGTTGAAGGCTTCTATCGATGCAGCGAATGCCGTAGAGGGATGTTCTTTAGCTTCTGCTTATGGGAATGTATTTAATGAAACAGATCGTTATTCAAATGAGATTATCTTTGCAATCTATCGCGATAAAGCCAATACGAATTGTGAGGCCATTGTCCCGATGCAGAACGTAATACCAAATACGAGTAATGATGGATTGCAAAAGAATGGTTGCGGGCCATTGTTTAAGACAAACGGTGGGCAGCCTTTTATCGGTTGGTTATGGTGGGCCCCGACACAGAATTTGGTTGATGCCTATGAGGTGATTGATGAAGCCACCGGCAATGGTGTTGCTTGGAATGAATCATCCCAGTTTAAAAACAATGTTACTGTGGTTGAGGGTTCAGCTCCGGATTGGGCAATTGATCAAGAAAAAGCGGAAGTATTATACTATGGAAATGTGAAAGGTGACAAATCCATTAGTGAGATCATGTATACTAATCGTGATGCACGTTTTTATGATACGTTTGTTTATGATGGTGCGACTTGGTGGAGCGAAGATATCAGATTGACAGTTAAAGGGAACTTGTGGCGTAAAGTCAATGGAGGGTTAGGTCCTCATATCGGATTGACTAATTATTTTTGGCGTAAGGGTGTTTATCATGTAGAACCTCGTTTGACTAATGCAACCCCGACCAACTATCATTTCGTGGTGACCCGCTACGGTCGTGTCTTGTTGAACAAGGCGGAAGCGATCCTTTGGCTGGCTGGCATGGGAGAAGGCAACTATTCGGAAGCTGTGGATATTTGTAACCAGACTCGTACTGTTCATGGCAAACTGCCTGCTAAACAGGTAAACAGCCTGGAAGAGGCTTGGAAGTTCTATAAGCAGGAACGCCGTTGCGAACTGCCGATGGAGAATGATTATTATTGGACCTTGCTGCGTTGGGGTAAACACGGCGGTTATGCCAACAATGGGGTAGCTCCGGGTGGTAAGATTGCCGGATTTACGGAAATACCGACTTATATCGAAATCACGAACGACCGCAAGTCTTTCTATATTGGTAAAGTTACACATGGTGATAACGACATCCGCGAATTCCGTGAAGACCGCCGCTATCTGCTTCCTATCCCACAAGGGCAGATCGACCGTAACCCGAACTTAGGTCCTCAGAATCCAGGTTGGTAATCGATGATTAATCATTAATACAAATGAAGTATGAAAAAGAATATGATAAAATTGATAAAGAGTAGTCTGTTGTTAATGTTTGCGTTAGTTTGTTCTTCTTGCCTGAAAGGCAATTTGGACGACCTGCCGGCATTTGAGGAAGCAAATATCACGGATGTGAAGTTTGACTTTCGTTATAAAGATGTGACTGATGTATGGATTGATGGTGAACCGGTGGTAAAGGTGGTAACCTTGACGGTCGGTGATAAGGTTATCAATACGGAAGCCGGAACGATCACTTGTACGGTTACGGTTCCTGCGGCCGACGGTCCTTTTACCGAAGCGATTCGCAATACGGTAGCACTGACTAATCTTGTGGGGAAATTCAATCTTTCTACGGCTGCGGTTATAGCTCCGCAGGACGGAGCTCCGACATTAGGTACTCCAGGTGATTTTTCTACTACACGCAGATATGTGGTGACAGCTGCTAATGGTACGAAAAAAGATTGGACAATTCAAGTTACTGCTTTAAATAAGTAACTATATTTATACCCTTAGATCTGAAATCCTGAGGCTGTCCGTGTCTCTATATAGATCGGACAGCCTTTTCTATAATGTACTAATGTAAAAATGAAGAAGATGATGAAAACTCATTTTTGGTTCTTGTGTTTTGTATGTTTGTTCGTTAACCATTCATTATTTTCCCAGGGAATTTCGAACGAATCCTGGCGGAATATCACCGGAGAGAAATACGACTGGACGAAAACGATGCGTCCCGAACAACCTTATATGCATCCGTACCATCAGATGCAAGTAATGAAGATCATGTTGTCTTATCCGGATGAAAAGGGAGACCCAGTGCTTTGTTATACCTTCGAGCAGGTCTTGTCTTTGGTTAAACAGATGGATGCTGTAACGAGAGGACTTCCGAAGACATTGTATCTGGTCGGATGGCAATATAACGGGCATGACGATAAGTATCCTGCCTGGTTTGAAGTGAATAATCACTTGAAAAGGGAATGCGATGCCACCGGACGTGAATCATTGTTGTGGCTGGCGAAAGAAGCGAGGAAATATAATACTTATATTAGCGTCCATGTGAATATGACGGATGCATATAAGGACAGTCCCCTTTGGGAAGAATATCTGTCCAAAGGTTTTATTTCCCGGAATACGGATGGAACACCGATGCAGATTGGAGTTTGGAATAACCGTAAAGCCTATCAGGTCTGTTATAAGAACGAGTGGGAGAGCGGCTATGCAGTAAAGAGGATTGATGCTTTGTTGGAACTATTGCCTTTTATTCAGG
The DNA here is from genome assembly GCF_000364265.2 of Parabacteroides sp. ASF519. NCBI lineage: Bacteria > Pseudomonadati > Bacteroidota > Bacteroidia > Bacteroidales > Tannerellaceae > Parabacteroides > Parabacteroides sp. ASF519. Next base: position 3,253,502 of record NZ_AQFV02000006.1, read on the forward strand.
AAGCCGGATCGATTATGATAGATGCTTTCTTTGTGCGTGACAATCCTTATGAAAAGATTTCGTGGGCGGAAGAAGAAAACTATCAGCGAAGAATATTCCGGTATTTTAGAAGTAGAGGTATTGATGTAACCCATGAGAGTTTTAACCGCTTGCGGGAAGGAAAAGACTTGTTTATCGGTGTAAGTCCGTGGTATTTGTGGTTTGAAGCGACTGAAAGCGATTATATGAAATATCCGGCTTACATGACAACCGGCGGTGCTTCTTATCTTTTTGCCAAGCAATTTCCTGATCTGACCAAAGAACAGCTCCAACTGGGCTTTCTGTTTGGTATGAGCGGACGCGGTGAAGATTGTTTCGGTAATTTGGAAAACGGATCTTTGCCCGATGTCAACTGGATAGATAAATACCGTTACCAGTTCTATACGGGAACGCTGCCCTATGTTTACCTGAACCGTTACAAGCGGGAAAAGTTGGTAGGGAAAGGCGGAAATCGTCTCGTTTACTACAACGACGACCTGGTTGTTTCGCTGAAAGATTCTACCATCATCCACCATGGACAGGTGTTGAGGGATAAGGATGACCTTTTCATGCCGGTCCTTTGGCGTGGCGAACGGGAATATATGGCCTACTCTGTAAAAGGGTATACCGGCAAGTCTTGGCAATTGCCACCCGACTGGTCGGACGTGCAAAGCGTGGATATTTATAAGATAACACCTTCCGGTATCTTTTATAAAAGCAGTGAAGTATGTGCCGACGGATGTGTCCGCCTGTCGCTCGAGCCGGATGAAGCAGTATCGGTAATCCCTTCTACCGGGCGTAATAAATCTGGTTTTTAATATCTTAAAATTCTAACTTCATGAAACATTTATTATTGTATGCATTATTTGTCTATATAGGGATTGGTTGTTGCCAGGATACAGCACTGGCACCCTACACGTATGCAGTGGCTGAGACTCCGTGGAACGAAGCTTTGGGTAACCATCGTGCCGTACTGGCGGTTGACGCTCCGGCTGAAGCGGTCAAGCTATCCTTCGACTGGCGGCGCCCCGATAAGGAGGTGGAGAACCGTCGTTTTCTGATTGTCGATGCAGAGACGGGAGATACGATCCCCAACATCCAGCGACTGGAAGTCAATAACGAACAATGTGAGCTTCTGTTTGGCCCTGTCAAAAAGAAAGGCACTTATTTCTTTTATTACCTGCCTTACCTGGTACAGGAAGGACATGGTAATTATCACCGGGGATATTATCCGAAGGAAGAGGCACCTGACCGGCAATGGCTGGCCGTTACGTCGTCCGGATCTTCTGCCGGGCAACTTCCGGAAGCTACGATCGTCCGTGTAGAATCGCGTACGCAGTTCGACAGTTTCTATCCGATGGAAGTTACAGCTTCGGCCAGTGAGAAAGAGAGTTACCGGCAAGCCAATCCCGGACGCTTCCTCGTCTTCCCGGAAGACCGCTCATTGCCTATACGTATGAAAGCGGATGTTCCTTATAAATGGTTGCAAAGTCCATTGCAAACGTCGTTTACCGGGAAAGCCCAACCGAACGAATATTACACCTTCCAGTTAGGTGTGTGGGCTGCAAAAGACGAATTGAAGAGTGTTACTTATGAAACATCCGGCTTGAAAAGTGGAAACAACCTGATTCCGGCGGAAGCGATTACTTGCTTCAATATAAATGGAGTAAATCCGAAAGGAAAACCGTTTACCAAAAAGGTGAGTGTAGCTCCGGATGCCGTTCAACCATTATGGTTCGGGGTGGATCTGAAAGCAGACCAACCCAGTGGTACGTATAAAGGCATCGTTACTTTAAAAGATGAAACAGGATATGCTGTTCCTGTAGAAATAGAACTGAAAGTGTCCGGTAAAATGCTGGCAGACCGTGGCGATGGCGAACTTTGGCGTCATAGCCGTCTGCGCTGGCTCAACTCAACCCGGGGAATCAGTGACAAACCGACCGAAGGCTACACGGCCATGTCGTTGACCGACAACCGTGTTTCCTGCCTGGGGCGTGAGGTGTCTTTCGACAGGCAGACCGCCCTGCCGTCGTCTATCGACTCGTGGGGACAGGAAGTGTTGGCTTCTCCCGTGCGCTTTGTCATCCGTACAGCTTCGGGAGAAAAGAAGTTGAACGGGACGATCGATCTGACGGGGCGATCCGAAGGAAAAATATCGGGTACCTGGAAGGCGGAAGACGATGACTTGGCACTGGCTTGTACAGGCACGATGGAGTTTGACGGCTGGATGAACTATGTCTATACCATCACTCCTAAAAAAGAATTGCAGATTGAAGACATCCGTCTTGAGATACCGATGAAAAGCGAAGCCTCCTCTTATTTCATGGGATTTGGTTTGCCTGGGCAGGAAACCCCGGCTAATTATTCCGGAGGGTGGGATAATCAAGGAAAGACGGTACACGATTTTGCCGTTTCCATCCCGACCAACAAAGGAGCTTCGTGGCTGTGGCCTTTCGACAGTTTCTGGTGCGGTTCCGAAAAAGCTGGTATCCATTGCGAATTGCGCGGGGCTAGTTATACCGGTCCGCTGTTGAATCTTTATCGTCCGGCTTATCCCGAAAGCTGGTATAACAACGGCAAAGGCGGTTTCCGTATCAACCGTAACGGTAACCTGACAACGGCGACGGCATACAGCGGTGCGCGTACTCTCAAAACCGGCGAAGACTTGACGTTCGATTTTTCTTTGCTGCTCACCCCGGTAAAGAAAGTAAATAGCCGCAGCCAGTTTACCAACCGGTATTACCATAATGGGGGTACTCCCAGACCGGAGGCCAAAGATGTGGAGACGAGTATAAAGATCATCAACGTACATCATGCCAACGACCTGAATCCGTTCATTAATTACCCGTTCATGACAGCCGATTCCATCAAGGCTTTTGCGGATGAATGGCATGGCAAGGGTTGTAAGGTGAAGTTGTATTATACCATCCGCGAGTTGACCAATGTTGTCCCGGAAATCTGGGCATTGCGCAGCTTGGGCGATGAAATCTTGCAAGGCGGTAACGGGGGCGGTTTCCCTTGGTGTCGCGAACATTATGTGACCGATTATACTCCTCAGTGGTACCAGCATTTTGATAAAGGAGAGAAAAGAGGTGTCATTGCCGATGCATCTGTCTTGACGGCTACAGGCGATTCACGTTGGTACAATTACTATGTGGAAGGATTGGCATGGTTAGTGCAGTATACCGGCATCGATGGGTTGTATCTGGATGATGTCGCTTTCGGCCGTGACATGCTGAAACGGATGCGTCATGCGATGGAAGAGGTGAAGCCGGGTTGTATTATCGACTTGCATTCGAATACTGGTTTCTCACGTGGACCGGCTACCCAGTATACAGAGTACTTCCCTTACGTGGACAAGGTATGGTTTGGCGAAAGTTTCATGTATAACGAAATGTCTCCGGCAAACTGGCTGGTAGAAGTCTCCGGTCTTCCTTTCGGCTTAATGGGGGATATGTTGCATGGTGGAGGTAACCAATGGTTAGGAATGCAATATGGCATGACGAATCGTTTGCCTTGGTATACTGAAGGTGTTGTTGGTAATCCGCGGCATGTTTGGAAGCTGTGGGATGAATTCGGGATCATGGATGCGCAGATGATCGGCTTCTGGGAAAAGAATCCGGTTGTGACCGTTTCGGATAAAGATGTGAAAGTAACGACGTACGTGAATAAAGGCAAGACACTGCTGTCGATCGGTAATTATTCCAGTACGAAGAAGCAGGTTAAACTGAATATCGACTGGAAACAATTAGGCCTGAATCCGTCGTCTGTCCGTATGCAGGCTCCGGATATTACCAATTTTCAGAAAGCACGGGAGTTTACGCCGACCGATCTGATTCCTGTCGATCCGAAACGCGGATGGCTGATCCTTTTGAGTGAATGACTATTATTTTGCACCCGATTCATAAAGTTTGAATTTTATCATGAAACATCCATGAAATAAATTTCGTCCAAGAGAATGTAAATAGGGGGGTATTGTTTACTTTAGTGTCATTCACTCGAAAAAACGAATGCAATGAAAACAGTACCTTTTGAACAAGTCATCCTCCGGGGTTGTGGAATAGATGTCCACAAGGACATGGTAGTTGCTACGATAAGTGGCGAAGGTCTCAAAACTGAAACCCGCAGTTACAAGACCTTCAGTAGTTCTTTGACAGAATTAAAAGAATGGTTATTATCCAGTGGCATTACGCATGTAGCCATGGAAAGTACCGGTGTTTACTGGAAGCCGGTTTATAAGATTCTTGAATGTCCAGATATGAAAGTCTGGATCGTGAACGCACGGCACATCAAGTATGTTCCCGGGCACAAAACGGATAAAAAGGATAGTGCCTGGATTTGCAAACTGCTTTTAGCAGGTTTGTTGAAACCGAGTTATATCCCGGAGCGTGAACAACGTGAGCTTCGTGATTTAACCCGTTACCGTAACAAGTTGATCCAGCATGTATCTTCTGAGAAAAACCGTATTGTTCGTATCCTGGAAGATTGTAACATCAAACTTTCCAGCGTGGTGTGCAGCCTGGACGGAGTCGTGGCGAACAAGCTGATAGATATGTTGATCGATAAGGGTCATGTAACAATGGATGAGATAACTTGCATCTATCATAAAAAACTTGAAGCCAGTCCGGAACTTCTTTATCAGGCTTGTGAAGGCTTTATAGAACCGCATCACATCTATATGTTGCAGACCATCCGTAAAGATATGGAACAGACGAAAGCCATCATAGCTGACCTTACCTGCCGTATAAAAGAGGTTTTATCTCCTTATGAGAATGTGATGGAACTCTTGCAGAAGATCCCCGGACTTAGCCGGAAAACGGTTGAAGACCTGATAGCAGAGATAGGTGTGGATATGGAAGCCTTTCCAACCGAAAAGCACCTGGCTTCGTGGGCCGGTGTCTGTCCAGGCAATAACGAGAGCGCAGGTAAAAAAAAAGTGGTAGAACCACCCATGGCAACAAACAGTTGAAAGCCGTAATCACGGAGGCTGCGTGGGCAGCCACCCGTACCAAGAACACCTTTTACAGTGCACGTTATCACCGTTTAGCCGCCCGTCGAGGGAAAAAGAGGGCTTTAGTAGCAGTAGGACACTCGATCCTGAAATCGGTATGGCATGTACTGAAAGAGGCTTGTGAGTATAAGGAACTCGGTGCGGAATATCTCAACCAAAGGATGGAGCAGAAACGGAAAAATTACTTGAAGAAAGAGCTGGAAGCACTTGGCTATAAAGTTAAAATCAGCCGTGATGATGGTCCAATCCCAGAAGTAGGTTAAAAACATAGAGAAGGTCGATTTTTACTGGCTTGTTGTCGTAAGAAACAGCAAGAGGTCGCTCATGAAACTGATCTCAACTGCTAAGCGGTCAAGACTGCGAGTCCTTTAACGCGTGTATGAAATTTTTTTTCTTAGCTGTTGTAAAATTATAAAATGCCCAAAGATAATAGCCAACCGCATTTGTATCTATACAAGTGCTCTCTTTTGTTTTGTCTGAACTCTAAAAAAATCAATTTATTAATGGTTTAAACGGCTCTCTTGAGATAGGGAGCGCAATTTATTTACATATGAAAATATCTTTGTATGTACTTACAATTCTGTTTTGTCTGTCTTGTTGTACACAGAACAAACTAGAGGAGATCTCTATCCAATTGGATAAAGAAACTCTGAATCCGGTACGTAATCCCGGAGAAAAGGGAACCCTTCGTGTTACCGGTCATTATTCTAATGGAAAGACATCCGATTTCTCCTTATCCGATATCGCTTTATCCGTACGTACAGTCAGTGCCAGTGGAAATGTCGAGGTTGTCGCTTTATCCGGTGATCAGTTAATCCCGAAGGATGGCGGACTGGCTGAAGTGACTGCCGTCTATCAGAAAGACGGTGCCACTTATCAGGCGAAAAAGAGAGTCGTTGTTGCCCCTTATTATCGTGATTACCACCAGACCCTGGTGTTGAAACTTTTTATGGGGTACGATGGCGAACTGAATGAACCTGATCCGAACAACGTGATTTTCCAAAAAGAAGACCCGTCATGCCTTTGTACATTCGCTCAGGCGCTCGATGTGGTGAAACGAGTGGATAATCTGACACGCGGTATCCCGAAGATCATTTACCTGGTCGGTTGGCAGCGTGGTGGTCATGATCATCTTTATCCCGACTGGAGCGTCGTCAACCCTAAGCTGAAACGCGAAGAAGATGCTACAGCTCTCGAAAGTCTCCGTTGGCTGATCCGTGAAGCACGTGCTTATAATACGACTATCAGTCTGCACATTAATATGGTCGATGCTTTCGAGGAAAGTCCTCTTTGGGATACTTATATCAAAAATGATATTATTGCACGTGATGTCAATGGAAACCTGAAATCCATCTGGGAATATGTCAAAGGACATAGAGCTTATCATCTGAGCTATACGAAAGAGTGGGAGAAAGGCTTCGCCAAAAAACGTATCGACAACCTGATCGGGATGGTTCCCGAACTAAAGGAAGGCCATACCATTCATATCGACGCTTTTATGGCTTACTGGCAACCGGAAAACCGTCCGTTAAGTCCTTGGCATGCCAAACCGGAGAACGGAGGGATTGATATGTATAAAGAGGTAGAAACACAGCGGAAGATATTTAAATACTGGCGCGAAAAAGGGTTCGATGTTACCGGTGAAGGTATTTTCTGGGCTCATCCGGCGGGAGAAGGTTTTGTCGGTTTGCAACCTATGTCGTGGTGGTTTCCGGCGGATATAAACTTCCAGATGGAAGTCCCCGAACGGTTATCGGCAAGGGGACGGACACATCGGGACGGACAAGGAGATTTTCGTTTCGGTTCCAGTATGCAAGGTGAAGAGATTTTTCAGAAAGACAAGGATAATCTTCCCGGTTTCCTGTCTCAGTTCTGTACGATGACGTTGCCCTGGTATTATCTGAGTCGTCTCGAACGTGCTGCTTTTATCGATGACGCATTGTATTACAGTGATGGTGTCGTAGCCCGTGTGGAAGATGGAAAGAACACCATCCGCAAAGGCGATTTTATCCTGCGTGAGAACGATAATCTATTTGTTCCAGCTCTTTGGAATGAAAACGAGATCATCGCCTATTCCGCAGAAGGTTACGATAACCGCAGCTGGCGGATGCCGGAAGGTTGGGAAAAAGTCAGCTCAGTGGATATATATTCCATAACTATGAATGGTTCGACATTGAAACAATCCGCAGTGCCGGTGAAGAATGGCCTTCTTATGCTGACGTTGGAGAAAGAGGAAGCGGTTTCGATTGTTCCGGCAGGGATACCGTTACATTAATTCTATAAAAATAATCCTTGGATTATTGCAGAATGATTCAAGGATTATTACTTTTGTAAAATCAAATAAATCAGTATTAATATAGAAAATCTTAGCTATGACAAAAGAAGAGAAGGAGGAGCTTATCCGACAGAAAGAGAACCTGAAATTATTATTTGAATTATCTAAATTCTTACCTACAGCAGATATGCAGGCCGATTTTGAACTGTTTAAAAACATGACGCCCAAAGAACGTGCGATGTTTCAGGAAAAGCGGGCACAGAAGATAGAAGCGATGCCGGGCGATGAGAAAATGATTTTTACTGAAGCTACAGAAAAAGGGTTGAAGGCTATAAAGTCAGAATTACAGGATGTTAAGTTGGCATTGGAGTTAGGAGACGTTGCGAATGCTTTATCGTTGAGTTATATTGCGAAAGAGTATTTTGGTAAAAGTAAAACCTGGCTTTATCAACGTTTAAACGGTAATAAAGTGAACGGAAAACCAGCTCGGTTTACAGAAGATGAACGGAAACGCTTTGCAGCAGCTTTACTGGATTTGAGTAAAAGAATCAATGAAACAGCACTTAAATTTGTATAGTTTAAAAGATTGTTTTGATTATCCGGCTGATTATTCACTTGCCGGATAATCAAAACTGCATCTTATTAAGTTCCGAACCGCGAAGTATCTACGGATTTCACCTTTTTCTCTTTGTAGCCGCCGAAGCTGTAACGGAGTGTCAGGGAGACGGAGCGTATATCCTGGAACAACTCCATCCGGCTCTTCTGTCCTTGTTCGTCGATATGGGTGAGAGGTTTCTGGCTATTTAGCAGGTCAGAGCCTTTAAGCGTCAGGCGAAGTCTCTTTTTGGGGAGTGTCCATACCAGTGCGGCATCGAGGCTATACAGGGGATCGATGTCGTAAATGCCCTGGATCGCCGGCGAACTGTAATCGCCGCTGATGTCGAGCGAAAGGTTCTTGTCGCGCGTCAGAAAGATCGTATTTGTCAGCATTGCCCGCCCGAACAACTTCTTCCTGTCGAAGCTGATATCGACCAGCGTGCCTTTGTCGTGGATGCTGAACCCCATCAGCGTCAGTCGCGAACTGAGCACTTCGCCGGCACGAAAAGGAACAACGGCCATCAGTCCGTACATCGTATGCGTATCCAGGTTGATGGAATGGAAGACCGATTGCAGACGGTCGTGTTGCTGATACGACATCTGCTGTATCTTGTCGGGTTGGAAGTTAGCGAAAGCCCCCAGTACATATTTATTCTTTATGACATATGTCAGTTGCATCGAATAGTTCAGTTCCGGTTTCAACTGCGGATTACCTTTTATCACGCTGTAGATATTCATATAATAGGTATTGGGAGTTGTTGCCCAATAGGAAGGATATTTTCTGTTACTCGACAATGAGAACTGTAACATATTCGAACGGTTGATCCGGTAAACGGCGGAAAGCGACGGAAACAAGTCTGCCTGATCCCATAACGTACCCTTCTTTCCGGCAGAATCAACTGAAGCCTTGTAATAACGGACAGCCAGCGAAGCATTCAGCGTGAATTTCTTTCCGAACGAACGGGAGAAACCGCCGAATATACCCGCCGAATGTTCTTTTTGTTTCATATAGAAGGTCCCTTCGCTTTCTTTTTCATTATTCAGAAGGGCGGAAGCCTCATTGGTCGTCCCCGATAAGGAGGCTTCTGCCCCGTAAGAAATCTTCCATCCTTCTCCTACGACAACGAAGTGGTTGATATATATATTAGCTCGTTGTGATTTTTGCTTGCTCTCGTTGCGTCTGTCCTGGTCGTTGCTGTCTTCAAAATTATTAACCAGGTCCTGCAAGGATTTATCTTTGTAGAAGGTGTAGTCGATGCCGGCATTCAGGTTTTTATGTCCGTTGTAGTCGATCCGTGTGCTATGCAGAAACGAAGGACCTGTAGTCCGGCTGGCCGTATTAACGGTTTCGATACCCTTGAAATCAGTCTGTCCGCCCCTCAGGGATACTGGCTTGTCTTGTACATATTTTCCTGTATAGGAGGCCGACAGCTTGTCTTTATTGCTGAAATCATATTCGAAGGCACCCCGCAGGTTATGGGAGATGCCTTTGTTTTCCGACCAGTTCTTTTGCAGAATATCGTATTTTGTACCGTTCACGGTCGGTTCTGCATGCATATCTTCTGTCGAACGTCCGTGACGGTAATTGGCCGAGTAGGAGAGGTCGGCGGCATACTTCTTTCCGGTATAGGACAGATTCATCAGTGCTGTAGGAGAAAAATACCAGGCCTGTTTTCCTGTCAGCGATATTTCTCCTTTCAGGATATCCGCCAGGCTCCGGTCGTTCTCAATAACCACATTGATCGATGCGCCCCTTACGCCGTATTGAGGTGGAGTGCTGTACATCACTTCTATCTTTTTTACCTTGGACGAAGGAGTTGCTTTCAGCATGTCGGCCAACTGTTCCGATGTCATTGAACTTTTCCGGCCGTTGATGATGATGGTGGTTTCCGAGGTACCGAGCAGAGAGATATTGTCGCCGTTCTTGCCTACTCCCGGTAGTTCCCCCAAGATATCGAATGCATTATCCACCGGTTTGCTTTTCATCAGGTTGGGAATGTCGTATTGCAGTTTTCCGTCGGCCACCTTTACCAGCGGCCGTTCTGCTTTGACGAATACTTCCGGCAGGTTCAACGTGATGCTGTCGTTGACCAGGATGGTTTCGCTACCAGTCTGTTTTTGTGCCAGCATTTGTGTGGGAAGCGAGAGTAAGCCGGCTATCGGTAATAAGTAATAGATTCTTTTCATGGCCTTTTGTTTTTATACGAAAGGTAGGGAGGACGCCAGTGATTACCAAAAAAGGCTTTCATTTGGTAAGACTAAATAACATTCGGCGAAAACTGTGTTATTTTGATTTAAAGCGGGAAGTTGCATGGCGGAGATTCCTTATATTTGTTTGCATGAAATCATCGTTCAAGTATATCATTCTCTTGGTTATTCTGTCTTTGTCGGGAATCTTCGTCTACCAGTTGTTCTGGATAAACGGATTATACCATTCCCTGCAACAGCAGAACAGGGAGTACATTATGCAGGCTATCCGCAATGCCGACCATGTCGAACTGTTTAGTCGTGCTGACTTTATCAGCAAAAAGACGAATAAGCAACGGGTAACGATATCGCAGGCCGATGATCGGGGAGGAGTTGCCCTGACTACCCGTTTTTCAGATAAAGATTCGGTCATTCAACCGGTCAGCATCATAGAGAAGAAGGCGTCTCTCTCTTATGCAAGCGGAGTAGATGAGGATATGAAGAAAGTCCTGCAAAGCTACTCTGTCAAAGTGGGCGACGATTTCAAGTCATTGGGTGAGCTGGGTTTACAGATGCAGCGTAGCCTTCATGAAATCATCGACACGATCTCTCCTGTTAATATAGCAAAGTTCGATAGCCTGCTGACAGTTAATCTACGGGAAAAGAACCTGAACCTCCGCCATTTCACGGAGATACGTCTGCTTATCGACAGCACGGTCATTGCCACTTCCGTCCCTGAAGGAGAAGATTTGTCACGCTATCACCTGTATACCTGGAAATACACTACTTTTACTCCAAGAGCTTTCTATGTCTATGTGGAATCCACCCGCATGGCTTCGCTGGCTGGTATGACGGGGATTCTGGTTTCTTCTTTCCTGATTCTGCTGATTCTTGCTTTATCGTTTGCCTATATGATTTGGTTTCTATTCCATCAGAAGACGGTGGAACAGTTGAAAGATGATTTCACGCATAACGTTACTCATGAACTGAAAACACCGATCGCCATTTCGTATGCCGCCATTGAATCTATTATCCATTATAACCTGCTGGATAATAGAGAAAAGGCTGATAAATATCTGCACCTTTGCCATGAGGAACTGGAACGCCTGGGCGGGATGGTGGAACAAATCCTTTCGCTCAGTTTAGAGAAACGGAAAGATATCCGTCTGGTGATAGAAAAACTGTCTTTGAATGATTTGATAGCCAGGCTCGTGGAGCAACAGAAGATAAAATCGTCCCGCTCTTTCCGCATTCGGACAGAGTATCAGCCGGAGGAAATCACGTTGAGAGCAGACCGTATCCATTTGTACAGCATCATCAGCAACCTGGTGGATAATGCCATCAAATATGCGGATAAAGAACCGGAAATAACGATACGGGCGGTGGCGACGGAGGGAAAGACACAGATACGGGTACAGGACAATGGTCCTGGCATCCCCGAAGAATACCGCCGCCATATTTTTGATAAGTTCTACCGCATACCCTCTGTCCGTCAGTCACCGGTGAAAGGCTATGGCATCGGACTGTTCTATGTGAAGACTATGGTGGAGAAACATGGTGGGAGCATCACAGTGGAATGCGAACCCGGTAAAGGCACCTGTTTTATAATTACATTACCTCAATAACCTGAGATTATGAACATACTATTAGTAGAAGACGAAGTCTCTCTGGCAATGATTGTAAAAGATGCCCTGGAAGAGGAAGGTTACGAAGTTGCTATTGCCCGCGACGGCCTGGAAGGGCTCGAACAGTATTTCAGGGAGCATCCCGCATTGATCATTGCCGACGTGATGATGCCGGAGGTGGACGGCTTTGAGATGGTTCGCCGCATTCGCCGGATGGATAAGGAGGTGCCCGTACTGTTTCTGAGTGCCCGTTCTTCGGTGGACGATATCGTGTTCGGTTTCGGGCTTGGGGCAAACGATTACCTGCGGAAGCCTTTCAGCCTCCGTGAACTGATTGCCCGGGTGAAGGCTTTGACAGTGAAAAGCCAGTCTGAACCGGTAGCCGTTATTTACCATGAACTGGGACTTTACACCTTTTACCCCTCTACCCAGACTTTGCAGATCGGCGGTGAGGAGATCGAACTGTCATTCAGGGAGTCGGAGTTGTTGCGGCTTCTTTGCGAGAGCGGAACTTTGCCGGTCGATACGAAGGATATCCTGCTGCAACTCTGGGGTAATGACAGTTTTTACAATACCCGCAGCCTGCATGTATTTATCACCAAACTACGCCATAAATTAGAGAAAGACCCCCGTATCAAAATATTGAATGTACGGGGGATCGGATATAAGCTGGTCGGCGGACGGCTCTGACTTTTAAAGGCTTATCACTTTCCCTTCTTTCCTGCTTCTTTCTGCCGCAAAGGCTATCAGATGGCTTTCCAGCGATTCGTCGAGTGGTGTGCTCATCAGGCTGGCATCCTGGCGGCGGATGGCTTGGATCCAGTCGCGGATCATACCGGCATCACCGCCACCGTGGCCTACGCCTTCGTAGTTGAGGGCGTCTTCGGCATTGGCATTGTATGTTTTTGAAACGCCGGTGGCGAAGTCGGTGTGGGTGAACTCTTCCATGTCGCCGACGATATCGCCACGCGTCCCCATGATACGGGTACGGCGGCCGCCATACGATGTGAAAGCCTCTATCGAGAAGTTGACCGTTACGCCGCCTTCAAATTCCATCAGCATCATATAATGATCGGGCTGGTTGTTCTCGCAATGGTAGACGCATTTGCCATACGGTCCTGTTTTCAGGTTTTCGAGGATGACGTCGCCCTGTTTGTCCGGGTCTTCCGGCAGGTCGAATACGTATAGCCAGGTGCGGTCGCGGTAGTAGATTTTCAGGGCGGAGAAAGGACAGGTCGCTTCTGCCGGACAACCATCGGTACAACGGGCCGGAGCACCTTCGGGGGCGTTTTCCGCCTTAAAATGCGCCAGGTCACCGAAGGCTACCACTTTCTTACAAGGCTTGCCGATGATCCAGTGGAGGATATCCAGGTCATGACTCGATTTGGCAAGGACCAGCGGCGTACTCGCTTCTGCGTTGCACCAGCTTCCGCGCACATACGAATGGCTCATATGTACATGTTCTATCGGTTCGAAATGCTGGATGCTGACCAGGTCGCCGATCGCTTTGCTGCTCACCATCTCTTTCAGCATTCCGAAATAAGGCGAGTAACGGAGCACATGCGTCAGACCGACGATCTTTCCTTTTTCTTTGGCATAGGCTACCAGGCGACGGCATTCCTCGTCTGTCTGTGCGATCGGTTTTTCAAGGAGGATATCATATCCCAGGTCGAGCGCTTTCATACAGGGGGCATAATGCAGATGGTCGGGGGTAGCGATAATGACGGCATCGGCAAACTTGGGACGGCTGAGCATTTCTTCCCAGGTGGCGACACGGTTTTCCCGGGGTACATGGTATTTGTCACCATATATGTTGCGGCGCAGTTCCACCAACTCGGCAATGCCGGTGATTTGCAAATCTTCCGGGTGCTCCAGTGAATAATCGCCGTACAATTTTCCTCTTCCGCTGGCTCCCAACACGATGGCTGTTACGGGAGTGGTCTTCTCTGTGTTCATGATCTAAGATGATTATAAGTAAATATTCCCCAAATATAGGATAAAATCTTTATAAATCGTTCACCTGTTATTCTTTATCGGTCTTTGCCATTAGTTGCAGCCAGAGGAATAAGGCTCCCGGTACCATGATGATCGCGGCAGATGCCAGTAAGGCGATCCTGAGCGAATACATATCGTTCAGCCAGCCGATGAATGGAGCGATGGCGGCAAACATCAGGCGGATGATAAAGTTACGGATGGAAAGGACGGTGGCACGCATCTCCGAAAAGGTCATCTGGTTGATGTATCCTTTTAATATCGGGGTGGCAAAGCCTCTTATGATATAAAAAACGAACAGGATGGCTAGTCCTGCGTAGGTCAGGTTGAAGGCGAGTGCCACGTAACCGCCTGCCACGAATGTCAGGATCAGAATGCCCATCTTTTTGGGACCGAAATAGCTGTCCACACGGTCCGAATAAAGAGCGGCGATCCCTACGGTCAGGTTCAGCACCGTCCAGATTACGCCGAACCACGAAGTGGGCGTATTCATATACATCAGGTAAGGTTGTACGAACCACGCCATGGTGAGTGTGGCAGCTCCGATAATCCCTGAGAACATAATGTTGTAGCAGAGCCTTTTATTAGTGACCAGCGAGTACCTGATGATCCGTACGATCTCCTGTACAGGGCTTTGCACCTTACTTTTAATATTCAGTTCCTGTAGGGCGAAGGCTGCCGGAATACCGCTGAATGCAATCAGTGCCTGTGCATAAAACGGATAACGCAGCGAGTAAGCCGCCAGCAATCCGCCGAAAATACCGGCAATGGCTTCGGCAAAGTTACCGATCATGGTGATACGCCCTTCATAACGCAGATAAAGGTTTTCCTTCTTATATTGGACTGTCGTATCGTACAGCAAGGCGGAGTCTGCCCCGTTGACCAGCGTTTGCCCTGTTCCCAATAGTATTTCGGCTATGACAAAGGCGGCGAAGGTAGAGGTGAAGGAGTAACAGAGATATCCCAAAAAGAAAAGAATGCATCCGAGTATGAGGCATTTGCGTCGTCCCCACACGTCAGCCAGATATCCGGAGGGTATCTCGAGTGCCACGGCTGCGATTGAATAAACGCTCTTCAGTATAAATACATCCTGCAATCCCAGTCCGTGATCTTCATAGAAAAGCACGATGATTGGCATGACCAGGGTGAACCATTTGGATAGTTTAATAATGTATAGCGCAAGTATGTTTCGTTTCATCTTGTCCGGAAATCTATCTTTAATCGTTGGGCAAAGGTACGTATATTATCAGTCTTGCGTCTTACAGGGACGAACCATTTTTCTCCCGGCGGTTTGGAGTAGTCCATGTGAAATGTTAAATACAGGTATGTATACATTCATCTTCTTTGCTTTACGAATGTGATGTATGTTTTACGGATTTGTCGTAATATCCTTGCTTCTTTGAAATATTATCTCTTTATTTGCGCTATGTTGTATTAAATTCAAAGGGATTATGAAAAGGATATGTTTATGTGCAGTGGCGGTGATGTTGGTTGTGGGACTGAATGGATGTAAGAATGGAGTAAAGAATGAAGGCCCGTTGCCTGTATTGGATTTTCGTGCGGATATTCCGGACAGGGAGGCCGTTTTGCAGGATTTGGGAAAGGTACGTTATTTCCGTCTGCAAACGCCTGAAAATGTGTTGCTGGGCGACCAGATGAAACTTATTCCCAGCGAAGCCGGGTTGTTCTTTATCGGATCTTCTACCGGCGACGTGATCGGTTTCAATAAGAAAGGCGAGATGATCAGCCATTTTAACCGCAAGGGGCAAGGTGGTGAAGAATACGCCCGAATACGCCATATCCTGTATGATGAAAAACGCCAGGAACTCTTTTTAGATGGAATAACCCAGATGCAGGTTTATGGTTTGGACGGGACTTATAAAAGGTCTTTCAGTCTGCCGGATTCTTTGCAGATGGATGTAATCGAATCGCTGGATGAAAATGCAATGGTCTTTCTGGATATGAAAGGCGCTCTTTTTGTGAAAGAAGGTGAGACCGCTAAAATAGATGATAATCCGGAAGCAAGTAACCAGCCTTATGTCCTGATGGATAAGGAAACCGGAAAGAAGATCGAACGTCTGCCTATCGTCTCCGACAATCGTTATCGCAGTATGATCGTAACTACCCGCGACGGACGTCCCTTTATTCTGCTGAACCGTATGAGAAACCTGCTATCCTGCGGCGACGGAGGATGCCTGATCAGCGAACCGGCCGCCGATACGTTATATCAATTGTCGCCCGACCGCCAACTGAAACCTGTCTTTACCAAACTGCCGTTATCGACAGAGAAAGATGGAAAGATCGCTTGCGAGATCCGGGCATTGACTCCGAATCAAATGCTTGTCAACGCCGTCTTCCTGAAAGATGAAGGTCAAATGAAACTGCGTGACGAACTCTATTTATATAATGTGGCAGAAAACTCTTTCTCGCATGTCAAGCTGACAAATAAAGACTGGCAGAACGGCGACATGATGAACTTTGTCTTCAATAATAACAAGCTCTATTATACCTTATATCCTTTTACTTTGCTGGAAGCAATGGAAAAGAACGAACTGGGCGGAGACCTGCTGGAGATAACCAAATCATTGGACGAAGACGAAAATTTGATCCTTATGGAAGTAAGTCTCGATTGATTTGGCGTTATTATTTATTGTCAGTTAGTAAAAAAGTTATTACTTTGCGACAGTTTTACACTACTAACAATTAAATGATAACAAACTGATACCATGATTTGGAACGAAACTATTGAATGTATGGACCGCGAAGAAATGCGGAAATTACAGAGCATCCGGTTGAAACGGGTTGTCGAACACGTTTATCATAATACTCCTTTCTATCGCAAGAAAATGCAGGAGATGGGTATTACTCCGGATGATATTCAATCAATTGAAGATATTACCAAGCTGCCGTTTACGGTAAAGCAGGATTTAAGAGATAATTACCCGTTCGGATTGATGGCTGTGCCGATGTCCGAGATTGTTCGTTTGCATGCCTCTTCCGGTACGACCGGAAAACCCATTGTTGTGGGATATACCCGTAAGGACTTGTCGATCTGGTCGGAAGTGGTGGCACGCTGTCTGACGGCCTATGGCATTACAAAGAACGACTCTGTGCAGGTTTCCTATGGATACGGTTTGTTTACCGGTGGACTGGGTGCTCATGGAGGTGTAGAAAATATCGGTGGTACCGTAATCCCGATGAGTAGTGGTAACACGCAGAAACAGATTCAGTTGATGCACGACTTTGGGGCGAAAGGTCTGGCTTGTACACCTTCTTATGCTCTGTATCTGGCGGAAACGATCCATAATTCGGGCATTCCTTTGGAAGAATTCCAACTGAGGGTAGGAGCGTTCGGCGCGGAACCCTGGACGGAAAATATGCGTAAGGAACTGGAACAGAAACTGAATATTAAAGCATATGATATCTACGGATTAACAGAAATCTGTGGTCCCGGTGTCGGTGGCGAATGCGAATGCCAGAACGGTACCCACCTGTGGGAAGACCATTTCTTCCCGGAAATCGTCGATCCGGTCACTTTGCAACCTGTGCCTGAAGGTGAACAAGGCGAGTTAGTATTCACCACCCTGACCAAGGAAGGCATGCCGATGATCCGTTACCGTACGCGTGACCTGACACACCTGATCTATGAAAAGTGCGAATGCGGCCGTACCGCTGTCCGTATGGGACGTATCCTCGGACGTAGCGACGATATGATGATCATCCGTGGTGTCAACGTATTCCCGTCGCAGGTAGAATCCGTATTGCTGGAAATGCCGGAATTCGAACCGCATTACCTGATCGTGGTGGATCGTGTGAACAACACCGATACTTTCCAGATCCAGGTGGAAGTACGACCGGATTATTATTCGGATGAAATGAACAAGATGATCGCGCTGAAAAAGAAGATCGCCGCCCGTATGCAGAGCGTGATCGGCATTCAGCCTGATATAAAGATTGTGGAACCGCGTAGCCTTGAACGCAGTATGGGTAAGGCAAAACACGTGATCGACAATCGTAAGTTAGTTTAAAACCCTAAAAATAGTAAAGTGCTATGCTAATTAAACAATTATCTATCTTTCTTGAAAACAAGAAAGGCCGTTTTACGGAAGTGGCAAAGATTTTGGGTGAAGCCGGAGTGAACATGTCAGCCTTTACGGTGGCAGAGAATTCCGATTTTGGTATCCTGCGTCTGATCGTGTCGGACACAGACAAAGCAATTCAGGTACTTCGTGAAAAATTATATGCGGTGAGTGTGGCTGATGTGGTGTGCCTGCATTGCCCCAACCAGCCCGGTGCATTGGCGAAGGCGATGGAGATCATAACCTCGGCAGGTATCTTTGTCGAATATATGTATGCTTTCTCGCAAGGAGAGGCTGCTAATGTGATCATCCGCCCCGACAATGTGGAGAAGTGTGCGGAGGTTCTGAAAGCCAACAAACTGGAGCTTATTGCTGCCAGCGATTTATATAAGTTGTAAATATTAACGTTATGCGCTTCGTTATTTTGCAATAAAAAATGTAACTTTGCGCGCTAAAAGTATGTGAATGAAAAAGGTTGTATTTTTATTGATGATGATTACGGTCTTGTTATCCTCTTGTGGGGAATATAACAAGATATTGAAAAGTACGGACTATGAGTTGAAGTATTCGTATGCAAAGAAGTATTTCAATGCAAAGCAATACAACAAGTCTGCTACCCTGCTGGATGAACTGGTTACAATCTTTAAAGGAACTGCTTATGCCGAAGAATCCTTGTACCTGCTGGCTCAGAGCTATTATGGACAAAAAGATTATCAGACGGCTTCGCAATACTTTAATACGTATTACACCACCTATCCGAAAGGCGAGTACACGGAATTGGCCCGCTATTATTCGGGATATGGTTTGTATCTGGACTCTCCCGATCCGCGGTTAGACCAGACGCAGACGTATGAAGCTATTAACCAGTTGCAGCTCTATCTGGAGTATTATCCGCAGAGCGAACGTGCCGCCGAAGCCCAGAAGATCATGTTTGAATTGCAGGAGAAACTGGCTTACAAGGAATTACTGGCTGTAAGATTGTATTATAACCTGGGTACTTACATGCGCGACAATAACTATTTGTCTGCCGTGATCACTGCCGAGAATGCCTTGAAGAACTATCCTTATTCCAAATACAGGGAAGAGTTTATGTTCTACGTTTTGCGTTCGAAGTATGAACAGGCTATTGCCAGTGTGGAAGAAAAGTTGCAGGGTCGTTATCGTGAGGTAGTGGATGAATACTACACTTACATGAACGAATATCCGGAAGGCAAATACGTAAAACAGGCACAGAAGTTCTACGATTATGCCAGCAAGAGAATAACAGATGCGTATTAACGATATTATTTAATCAATAAAGTAAAATGGATTACAGAAAGTCTAGCGCCCCTTCGAATACGGTAACCCGTGACATGATGAAGTTGTCAGCCGACACGGGAAATGTATATGAAACAGTAATGATCATCGGAAAACGGGCTAACCAGATTAGTGTTGAAATGAAGCAGGACCTGGAAAAGAAACTTCAGGAATTTGCTTCTTATAACGATAACCTGGAAGAAGTTTTCGAAAACAGAGAGCAGATCGAGATCTCCCGTTATTATGAAAAGCTTCCGAAGCCGACTCTGATCGCTGCTCAGGAATATGAAGAAGGTAAGGTTTACTATAAGAACCCTGCTAAAGAAAAGAATAACTTTTAACGAGTTGATGGTCGACAAGTAACCGTTGACAGTGAAATGTTCCAAATATAATGGGCAATTGTAATTAATAAAAATGCAATTGTCCATTTTTATTAGTCCGTTTCCTATCTCTCTTTAACTGTCACTTGTCAACTGTCAACTGTCAACTTTAAGAATTATGTTACAAAGAATACAAACAGTTTACTTGCTTATTATCGTGGCCTTAATGGTCGCAACATTGTTTTTACCTCTTGCCATGTTGCAGGCGGGAGACCAGTTTTACTCTTTTGATGCAACAGGCGTAAGCACGATCGCTGCTGAACCGGAACTCGTTTATCCGACCTGGGGACTTTTTGCTTTGACGGCAGTGATCTCCATTCTGTCATTGATAACGATCTTCTTATTTAAGAAAAGAATTCTTCAGATTCGTCTTTGTATCTTTAATGCAATCCTGATGCTGGGTTTCTATGCCCTGTTCGGTTTCTTTGTATGGATATTGAAAGATCAGCTGGCTGGTGCAGCGCTGAGTGTGAAGATTGCTCTTTCTTTCCCGATAATCGCATTGATCCTGGATTATCTGGCTATCCGTAATATCGGAGCGGATGAAGCACTGGTTCGTTCGCTCGACCGCTTGAGATAAGTATAAAATACCATTCTGTTGAAGGGTGGAGGATATATGTCAGACGCAGTCACGTTTTCAAATAACGCGGCTGCGTTTTTTTGTTTGTTAATAAGGTCCTAATTTAACCGGAATAATGTCATGTATTATCCTAGAGTGTTCTACATAGAATATTAAAAAAATATCCATAAAAAATCCCAGGGAATTTTTCTCTCCGGGATTTTTTGTAATATGAATAAAGTTTGCAGCAGTCTGTTATTTTATTGGCCGGATAACAAACTCGAACGTTGTCTTCTCTACCGGAACGAGGTACTGAGGCAATACACCCGGGCCGCAGGTAGCTGTTCCTACGCCGGCCTGTTCAGCATCCAGATGGACGGTGACTGTGCCGCTTCGTTTCAGTTGGTTGATATGCGTGGATGCATCGATATTGCTATCCGCGAAAGGAACGATACTGAATTGCCATGGATGGGCGGCCGTTACGTGCAGGCCGTTACCGGCTTCGTTGGTGATTGTTGCCCAGCGCATATCCGTGCGGTTACCTGTCGATTGCGGTTTGACGTAATAATGGAACAGACGTTCCGCGTCTGTCCGGTCGATGGCGATACGGCCGCTTTGGATACGGTCTGTGTAGGTTTCTCCGGTACGCCCCAGGTAGGAAACCTGTGCATATTCGGCAGGTATTTCAAAGGTCAGTCCGATACGTGCCAACGATTTGACGATGGTGGTGTCCGGGGTAAAGGTAGTTGCTATCTTTACTGTGCCGTCAGGGTTGACACTATAGTGCTGTGTCGCTGTTCCTACTGTTTCGGACTTGTCATTCAGTAGTGCCAGGGTTGTCTGTATGCTGTTCTTACCTGTGCGGAAGGCTGTTGCCTGTTGGCTGAGTTTGTCGAGGCCGGCGGCTTTCCAGAGGCGGGCACCGTTGCGGTCGCGGTTATCGTTGTCGGTAATCGGACGGTACAGGCTGATGGTGAGAGGGGTTGAAAGTAACTCTTTACCATCGAGTTTGTAAGATGTCATGGCTCCTGTCTCCGGGGAGAAAGAGATGCTTATACGGTCGTTGTTGAACGTGTTGCCATCCTGTTTCAACGCTGATGTTTTCAGACCCGGATATTTCGGCTGATAGTTTTTATTGGCTGCCAACACAAACTGGTCGTAAGCTACTTCATGAGTGGTCGGCAGGAACGGACGTGCCTGTTTGGGTGTCCAGCTCAGGTTCAGGAAGACTTCTTTGCAGTCTTTCGGCAAAACGGTTTTGCCTAGTGTCAATGTTGCTGTCTCGTGGGGGAGGCAATCGACGGTCTCCGTTCCCTGGCGGACAGTGCGACCGTCGTCTGTTACCAATTGCCAGTTTAAGGTATATTCATTCAGGTTGCTGAAATCGTACCAGTTTTTAATGGAGAGGGTCAGATTGCGTTCGTCTGTCAGTTTTGTCTTGATATACTGGTAGACTTTTTTCACTTCGTTCAGATGCGGATGCGGTTCTCGGTCGGCACTGACCAGGCCGTTACAGCAGAAGTTGTCGAAGCTGGGGATACCTTTAGGGCCGTAATCGCCGCCATACGACCAATACCAGTTGCCATTTTCATCCAGTTCGCGGAAAGACTGGTCCACCCAATCCCAGACGCAACCGCCCTGTGCCATCGGTTCGTCTTCGAATACATCCCAGTATTCTTTCAGGCCGCCGACACTGTTACCCATCGCATGCACATATTCACAGAGGATAAAAGGACGGTAGATTTTCGGTTCCTTCTGGTTCAGATATTCTTTGATTACGTCTACGCTGCGGTACATGCGGCAATAGATGTCGGTATTGTAGTTTTGTTCGGCACGTTCGTATTGTACGGGACGGTTCTTCTCGACCGATTTCAGCCAGTCGTAGGTATGTTCGAAGTTGATACCGTTGCCAGCTTCGTTGCCCAGCGACCAGATTACGATGCAGGGATGGTTTTTGGAACGTTCGTACATCCGGCGGGTGCGGTCCATATGGGCCGGGAGCCAGGTACTGTCTTTAGCCAGCGATTCGGGGCCGTATCCCATTCCGTGCGATTCGATGTTGGCTTCGTCGATCATATAGAGGCCGTATTCGTCGCAAAGTTCGTACCATAACGGGTCGGTCGGGTAGTGGGAGTTGCGTACGGTGTTGATGTTGTACTGCTTCATCAACTCGATATCTTTCAGCATCAGTTCGCGGCTGACCGTACGGCCCAGTTGCGAATGTTCATGGCGGTTGGTTCCTTTCACCAATGTCGGTACGCCGTTCACGCAGAAGCGGCCGTCTTTGATTTCGGACGTGCGGAAGCCTACTCTGCCTCCGGTCAGTTCGGTTTCTTTGCCACCAGCGTCTTTCAGGGAGAGGACGAGCGTGTACAGGTTCGGATGTTCGGCACTCCAGGCTTTTACACCGGGGATTGTCGCTTCTTTGAATATAATCCGGCTGTTTTCTCCAGCAGGGATTTTAGCTTCCTCTTTCAGGACGGTTTTGCCGTCGGCATCTTTCAGCTGGTAAGCGATGCGGCTGTCCGGATTGGCAGGACCGGCAATCTGAACGTCCAGGTTGAAGATACCGTCTTTGTAAGTATTCTTGTCGAGAGTGGATACCACCTTGTAGTCGGCAATATACTGCCGGGGCGTGCTGTAGAGGTAGACGCTCCGTTCGATACCGCTCAGGCGCCACATGTCCTGGCATTCCAGGTAGGAACCGCTGCTCCAGCGATAGACTTCCAGGGCTACAGTATTCTCGCCCGGTTTCAGCTTATCGGTAATATCCCATTCTGCCGGGGTTTTAGAACCCTGGTTATATCCTAGTTTTTCCCCGTTCACCCATACATAATAGAAAGAAATGACGCCTTCGCAGCAGAGAACTATGCGGCGGCCGTCCCTGTTTGCCGGTACGGTGAAAGTGCGGCGGTAAGAGCCGACTTCATTTTCTTCATAAGGAACGAAAGGCGGATTCTTCTTGAAGTTGAACATCGGGTCGTCGAACTCATACGTTTCGTTTACGTAGATGGCGGTACCGTATCCCTGCCGTTCCCAGTTGCCGGGAACGTTGATATCTGCCCATCCTCCGGTATAGAAAGAAGGCTTGTAGAAATCTTTCGGGCGGTTGTCCGGGTTCTTTGTCCAATGGAATTTCCATTTTCCGTTCAGGCTTTGGTACCAGGGGGACGATTCGTGGTCGCGTACGGACAGGGCTTTCTCGTTCTCAAAAGGCCAGACGTAAGCGTGCGGTTCCAGTTTGTTGAGTCCGGTTGCGTACTGGCTTTGCCACTCGGGCTTGTTGTTGTCTGTCGACCCTGTAGCCGCCTGGAGCATCCCCAGGCAGCACAGAGCGAAAATAGATAACCTCGTTTTTCTCATTTGTATTTTAGAATTGATATGTTTTATTGTACTGTGACTTCATCTATATACATCCAGGTGCCTTGTCCGGGACGTGTATGATCGTCCGGGCATTTGCCGGGATTCCTCAGGGCGACTCTCAGGTAACGGCCTGCTGCTTTCAGATTGTCGAATGTCTTGTCTTCGATGCGGATACCTTCGCGGAATATTTCTTCCGGAGTAAAACTGCGTTCTGCAACCTGCGTATATGTCTGGTTGTCGTCTGAGACGGACAACGTAATCCGGCTGGGGATATGTGCGCCCATTCCGTAATTGGTGATGCAGCCGATTGTTATTTCATTTATTGCCTCCGTTTTTCCCAGGTCGATCGTAAAGGTCGCATCTTCGTCGTACCAGCCGCACCATTCGAAGTCGGATTGTTTGTTGCTACCCCGTAATCCGTTGGTCAGGCGATATGTCTGGTTGTTTCCGTCCTGAACGGGGCGGGCGGTGGCCTTGTTCCAATGGAGCGGGAGGGTCAGGTTTTTTCCCATTTGTTTGCCGTTGGTAAAGGTTGCAGCGTTGATTGTGATATCGTTGGTGACAACCAGAGAGTCGGTGTACAGGGATGATGTGGCGACCGGTTCGTTCCCGTCGGTCGTATAACGTATCTCCATATCCGGTCGGATACAGGTGAGGGCAACTTTCAATGTATCGTTGTTGCCTGTTACCAGATGGTCGATGTTGAACATGGAACGGGCATAATTTACTCCCAGATAGTCATAATGTTGTGTTAATACATCCAGGCGTTTCAGGAAGCCGGGCCAGTCTTTCCGGTCTTTTCCCGACCAGGCTATTTCGGCAACGGCGGCCAGACGGGGAAGATGAGGTATTCGGCATCTTCGGGAGAGTTGGTAAATTCGGTCCATAACGAACCTTGAACACCTAAAAGGTTTGCTGTTACCTCTGGTTCCCATTCCGGTTGTATGGGTTCATAGTCATACACATTTTTCAGTGTGTTATTACCGAAATAAGTACGAGGCTCGAACCATTGCGGACCTTGGTAGCGAATCAGATAAAGCACACGTGCCGGGGTCATGATAAATTTATGACCGAGTTTTCCGGCTTTGTACCCGGCAGTACCTAATCCCTGCCAGCCGTAAATAACGGCATCTTCAGGTATTTTGCTATTGGTCAGTTCATCCCAGCCCATAACCTGTTTACCTTTGCTTTTTACATAGTCAGCCATGCGGTTCATGAAATAGCCCTGTAAATCCTCGACGTCGGTGATGCCTTCTACTTTCATCCGTGCCCGACAAAGTGGACATTCTTTCCAGTATCTTTTGGAGGCTTCATCGCCTCCCAGATGAATATAGTGGGAAGGAAAGAGGTCTGCAACTTCATCTATCACATCTTCCAGGAAGGAAAATACTTTGTCGTTTCCGGCACAATAGACGATTTCGGATGCATGTGCACCCATACCCGGAATGACGCTGATAAAATTTTTAACTATGGGACATGCCAGTTCCGGATAGGCAGCCAGTGAAGAATTGGTATGTGCCGGCATCTCTATTTCCGGGATAATTTCAACCTGATGTGCTCCGGCATAGGCGATAATTTCTTTCATGTCTTCCTGTGTGTAGAAGCCCCCTACAGGTGTTGGTTCTTCTGGCTGAGCATTTTTACGTTGGGAGAAATCGCTTTCGCGGGCAACACGCCAGGCTCCGATCTCCGTTAATCGGGGATATTTTTTTATTTCCAGTCGCCAACCGTTTCCGTCGACCAGATGCAGATGTAGTTTGTTCAGTTTCAGCATGGCCATATAATCAATGATTTTGATTATATTTTCTTTAGGAATGAAAAAGCGGGAAACATCGAGCATTAATCCGCGGTAGGGAAAGCGTGGGCTATCTTGAATGCCTAGTGTTGGTACGTTCCATTGGATATTGTTAACCGGTTCCTTACTTTCTATAGCTGGAGGAAGTAGCTGGCGAATTGATTGTATGGCATAGAAGAAACCTGCTTTATCTGCTGCGTTGATGGAGATACGGGAAGGAGTTATGTCCAGTTTATAACTTTCCTTTACGAGTGTTGTGTCGGTAGAAAAAATGACGGAGGCGGAAGCGGCGGACGAACCAGTGTTTACCATAGGGGTAAATCCGGCAGAGGAGGTAAACAAATCAGCTAATAATCCGGCAATCGGTTCCTGTTCCCGGTTCTCGACCTGGATGACAGTATTCTTGCTGAATGTGAAATGGCTGTTTCCGGCTACTTGTTGTTCCGGTAGCGGGATAATATTAATTGGGACCGGATCAGTGGTGGTACATCCGGTAATCAACCAGACAATAAAGAAAAAAAGAAGGAGTTTGCTTTTTGTCATTTGATATACTTTTAATGTTAACAATATTGTTTTATGCTACCGGAGTATGCTGTTGCAAATGTAGATGTATGGTTATAGGTTTATGTCCGGATTTGTACAAAAAACTTCAATATTTGTCCATAAAAGGATATTCGTGTTGATTCTTGTATATTATTCGATTGTGAACTATGTCGCTACGCAAATGGTAATGAACTGTGTTTTCCTGTAAATAAGTTCTGGATGACCCGTGTGATGGAACTGCTGGCGGATAAGAATCTCAGCATCCTGGAGGTTTCGGAGAAGGCAGGGTTTACCAACCAGCGTTATTTTAGCACGGTATTTAAACAAGCTAATGGAATGACTCCGTCCAAATACCGACAGGAACATTTCAGTTGAAAATCTTATTTCCGAATGGGCAGCAGGTAAATGATACGTGCGGAGATTACCTGGCTGGACGATTTGTTGAAGTAATCGCTTTTGCGGCTGCCGTAAATATCACCCAGCGCATAATAATAGCGTCCTTCCAGCAGGAAATAACCGATGCCGGTACGCAGTTCAAGCCCCGGACCACCACACAATCCCCAATCGAATTTTTTCTGGATGGCCATGTTGTGTTGCTCATTGGAGCCGGCGTTCGTATTCGTCTCGTTCGGGTTTGTTTCCGTCTTTTCGCTGAAGGCATAACCTATTTTGGGACCCAGGTTAAAATAGAACTTGAATCTGTTGCTGCCGAAATAGATATGAGTGAAGAACGGTATTTCGAAATAATTGATCGTACGACTGTATTTATAGGTCGGATGTTCTTCGAATTCCTCGTCCCATCCTTGTTGGCTGAAATTCAGTTCGGTTTGCAACCCCAGGTTCTTTTCTGTGTTCCAGCGCAGCACCAGTCCGGCATTGTATCCCTGTTTCATTTTCGTATATACCTTGGGATTGAAACTTACGGACGAGAAGTTCATACCGAAGGAAGCACCTACGGAGACCTCCTGAGGAAACCTGCTTTGCTGTGCCATGGCGCTTATAATAACGGCCAGGCACAAAAAGGATGTGATTATACTCTTTCTGATCATCTTACTTCGCTACGTGTTACGTTAAAATCACTCTGGTAGTGAACGATAAATATATTGGTATTGATGAATCCGCCCCAATTGTTTACCCGTTCAAAATCGAAACCTGTCTGTATGCTCTTGTAACGGATCTTATCCAGGTTGTTTTCGAAATTGGAACCATATTTTTTGATGGCATCAAAGAAGAACATACCGGTGTCGAATCCTAATATACCGTATTTAGGGAACGTATTGATCAGGTTCTTGCTATACCATGTCTTATATTTTGAATAGAAATCGGCAACTTCGGGCGAAAGGTTATCGGCATAGAAGTTACTATATATATATGTATTCAAGGCAAAGAAATCATCCAGGCACTCACGAGTGTATGTTTGCCATACAGGATAACCGAACAGGGTGATATTACATTCGGGTTTAGACTCAGCCAGCATACGTAGAGGAGATTTGAGTTTATTCAGTGCATCCAGTGAATCGGAAGTCGGAATAATCACACTTCGTTTATTTGTACTGAGCATAGCTTCCATCTCGACCGGGAATGTTTCGGCTGAGTAGGTCAGTTCACGCCAGGCGATGTTCCGTTGTTTCATTTCTGCTTTGAAGGCTTTGATGAAATCTGCTTTCTCTTCTATACCGGGCACTTTTACAAAGATGATATTATCGTTCCCAAACAGGTCGCAACCAGCTTGGGATGCTTTGGCATACAAATAGGAATGAGGCGTATTAACCTGGTATACATGCGCATTGGATAATACATCGTCATTTTTGGAAGTGAACGGGATCACGTATTTGATGTTATTCTTTTCTGCAAATTCGGCAACAGGGGCGATCTGGTCGTTCTGTACGGCTCCGATGATCAGGTTTGCTTCCTTCAAAGCATCTTCTTTCAGGATTTCTTTTACCTTCTTGGTGCCGTTGCCAGTATCGAAGACGGAAAGTTCGATCGAACAACCGCTGTTGCGGAGGCTGTCGACAGCCAGCAGCATACCTTCGTAATATTCAATAAAACGCAACGTGTTGGAAGAAGGAGTTGCTTCGTTTGTCATGAACGGCAATAACAAAGCGACCTTGATCATATTGACGTGCTTGATCTTTTGAGGTGTCGACAAAAGGGCATTGACGTCTCTTTCATGCATGGCAGGGGCTGTTTCAGTCACTGTCTCTTTAGTCTCTACCGGTATTTTAATGACCATACCGGCTTTTACTCCGTTTTTCAGTTCGGGGTTTCGCTGGAGCAGCTCTGCACTGGATACATTGAATTTCCGGCAAATGCGGTACATCGTTTCTTTCTTGGCGATCGTATATTCGATTTCCTTGGTTACGGTCTTTATATCTGTGGTCGGCAGTGTCTCTATAGGAGTTGCCGGGATACGGATTGTCTTGCCTATGGTAAAAGAGGAAACGGATAATCCGGGATTTGCCGCGATAATATCAGGACCGGGCACTTTGTACCGGACAGATAATGAATACAGCGTTTCTTTGGGTTGTATAGTATGATACAGATAATTATCTTCTGCATTTCCCATCGGAGCGGAACTTACATCCTTTTGTGGGATTTTTAAGGTGGCTCCGGCCTTTATGGATTCGCGGCTTTCGGGATTCAGGCGATAAATATCGTCGACAGTTACTCCGTACATGGTTGCGATCGAGTAGACTGTTTGTCCCCGTTCAATCGTATGATAAAATATATTATCATTTAGTTCGTTAGTAGTAATGATCCGTGCTCTGTTGTTTTGTGAATACAAGGAGACAGCGGAAAAACTCAGGCATAACGTCAATACGTATATACTAATCTTATTCATTTGCTGATTCGAATATTTGCAGCAAAGATAGTGTATGTCCGTATAAAATACTAATTTTGGAAGCTAATTAGGTTATAATATATGCAAAGGAATTGTTTAAGAAGAGTGATCGGGACGCTCTGTTTTTTGTTATTGATACTTGCAGCACATGCTCAAAAATATACGGTAACAGGGGGGAGAGGTACGCCTTATCTTGCTTTTGATAATAAGAAAGGCAACACCAGTAGCCGATTTGAAGTTTACCTTGTGTATGGCATGGATAATGTGGAAATACGATATACTCCTACATCAAGTACATATCAATGGTACCGCTATAAAAATAAAGCAGGCGTTGGAGGGGATGCTGAAAAAATACCTTCTGTAAATGAAGGAAATACAACTGTTATCCGGAATATAGAAGAAGGATATGGTTATTATATATTGGAAGACGATGCTTACTCGAAAGCTGGAGGGTATGTATGGATTATTGACTATAGCAAATATGAATTCAATATAACCAGTTTGTTTGTGGATACACAAAAAAGTGGTTGTGATGCCATGTATCTGGGTGGTACAAGCGATATAAAGGATATGAGATATGTGCTTCCTGATGTTAATGGCACTCCCGGTTTTCTGGAACGTGAGTTTGACGTGACTTATCAGACAATGGAAATACCGGAAGGAGATAATCAGAGTATTATTCCTAAAACGGCGACGGCGACTATAACGGGAAATCCGTTTAAAGCCAGCTTAGAACCTCCCTACAGCGATACGGAAGTAGAGTTGAAGGGCGATCAGTTTGCCCGTCATTTCGGTGTGGAAAAATCAATGCTTACTGATATGTATCAGGCTGTCGCTGTGCTGGCTGTTATGAAAATAGATACTTTGTCTTATGCTTCAGATGTGCCTAATATGGTCGTAAAAGGCGACAGCCTCTCTGCTCCGGTCGAGTTTAATTTTACGGCAATTGCAAATACGCCGGTTGCTGCTATGTTTAATTGGAAGATATACAGGAAGGATGAAGGCGGAGGAAGCAGTGAAGGTAATGAAGAAGGTGAAGAGAATAACGGTACGCTATTGAGGGACTTTAGCGGAGAGGAAACTTCTTTTATTTTCAACCAAAATGGTACTTACGTGGTTAAATTAACAGTGAACGACCGGACTGGTCAATGCCAGGCAAATCCACCTGATGTTACGGTAAACATTTCGGATTCTTACCTCGATGTACCGAATGCTTTTTCGCCCGGTACATCACCCGGCATCAACGACGAGTTCAGAGTAGCTTATCGCTCTCTGACCCGTTTTAAATGTTGGATATTCAATCGGTGGGGAGTGGAAATGTATCATTGGACGGACCCGTCGAAAGGCTGGGACGGCAAAAAGGGAGGCAAGTATGTGGCCCCCGGTGTTTATTTTTATGTGATTGAGGCTACCGGCTCGGACGGTAAACCTATAAAGAGAAAAGGTTCTATTAACATTCTTAGATCAAAACAAATTCAGGATGGGATTATCGAAGAATAGTATATTCAGTTTTTTGTCGGGCGGTCTGATCTGCCTGACTGCTTGTTTGTCTATCGGCTCAAGCGATTCGGAAAAAGTAATGGACGGACGTCCGGTGGTGATGTCGATGACATCGTCGCCCGATATACCTGCGTCGGTTATTTTCTGTGGTAAACCTATTGATCTGACCCGCTATAATATGCGTGAAGGGTTCGACCGGGAGATGAGTAGTTTCACATACTTCCATTCGACCACTATGTTGCTGATCAAACGCGCCAACCGTTATTTTCCGGTTATCGAACCTATATTGAAAGCAAACGGTATCCCCGACGACTTCAAATACCTGGCAGTCATAGAGAGCCATCTCGACCCGCGTGTGTCGTCGCCGGCACGTGCCGTAGGAATGTGGCAGTTTCTGGAAGGGACAGGCAAACAATATGGCCTGACTGTTACTCCGACGGTCGATGAACGTTGCCACGTAGCCAAGGCGACCGAGGCTGCATGCAAATACCTGAAAGCTGCCTACGACAAATATGGCGACTGGGCGAATGTGGCCGCTTCCTATAATGCGGGCATGGGACGTATCTCCGGCGAACTGACCAAACAGGAAGCCGACAGTACTTTCGACCTTTGGCTGGTAGAGGAAACAAGCCGTTACGTCTATCGTATCATGGCGATCAAACAGATATTTGAGAACCCGTATAAATATGGTTTCGTACTCCGGGCGGAAGACCTGTACAAGCCGGTTGCCTGCGAAGATGTGGCTGTCTCGTCAGATATTCCCGATTTGTCTGCTTTTGCACAGAAGTATGATATAACCTATGCCGACCTGAAACGCTTTAACCCCTGGTTGCGCGACCGGAAATTGCAGACATTGGGCAAGACTTATACGCTTCAGGTTCCTAAACAAAGTGATATGTATTACAAGACACCAAACACGTACGTGCATAACCCGGCTTGGGTGGTAAGATAAATTCCTTCCGGGTGTAATCGGAGTTCCATTCGGATGGAACAGGATTTTCTCCCGGATGAAAAAGAAAACAGTGATAAGAAGTATGAATGATAAGAATGCATTGGAAGGCGGACGTATTTCCGTTTTAGGCGCCCGCGTTCACAATTTGAAGAATATAGACGTCGAGATACCGAGAAACAAACTTACCGTGATAACGGGTATGAGTGGTAGTGGTAAGTCATCACTGGCTTTTGATACGATTTTTGCGGAAGGACAACGCCGGTATGTGGAGACATTCTCTGCCTATGCCCGTAACTTCCTCGGAAATATGGAACGTCCGGATGTGGATAAGATCACCGGATTGAGCCCGGTCATCTCGATCGAACAGAAAACGACTAACAAAAATCCCCGTTCTACCGTCGGTACGACGACAGAGATCTACGACTTTTTCCGTCTGCTTTATGCGAGGGCGGGAGAGGCGTACTCGTATCTGAGCGGAGAGAAGATGGTGAAATACACCGAAGAGCAGGTGCTCGACCTGATTCTGGAGCATTATGAGGGAAAGAAGACATACCTCCTGGCTCCGCTGGTCCGCAATCGTAAGGGACATTATAAGGAACTGTTCGAGCAGGTTCGTAAGAAAGGCTATCTGACCGTCCGTGTCGATGGCGAGATCAAGGAGATATTCCACGGCATGAAGCTGGACCGCTACAAGATGCACAGCATCGAAGTGGTGATCGATAAAATGGTTGTCTCGGCTTCCGACGAACGCCGCCTGAAAGAAAGCCTGCGTACAGCCATGAAGCAGGGTGACGGATTGGTCATGCTGCTGGATGCCGATACGGACGAGTTGCGCCATTACAGCCGTCGCCTGATGGACCCGGCTACCGGACTTTCCTACAGCGAACCGGCTCCGCATAATTTTTCCTTTAACTCCCCGCAAGGTGCATGCCCCAAATGTAAAGGATTGGGACAGGTGAACCTGCTGGATATGGAAAAGATCGTGCCGGATCCTTCCCTCAGTATCTATAACGGCGGGATCGTGGCCCTCGGGAAATATAAGAACTCGCTTATCTTTTGGCAGATCGAAGCCCTTTGCGAGAAGCATGGGGTAACGATCAAGACGCCGATCAAGGATATTCCGGCGGAGGCGATCGACGAGATCATGAACGGAACCGACGAACGACTTCAGATCAAGAACGAATCCCTGGGTTCTTCCAATTATTTCCTGTCTTATGAAGGCGTTGCCAAATATATCCTGATGCAGCAGGAGAACGAGGCGTCCGCTTCCGCACAGAAATGGGCGGGGCAGTTTATTAAAATGACTACATGTCCGGAATGTAACGGCCAGCGTCTGAACAAAGAGGCATTGCATTACCGGATTGCCGATAAGAATATTGCGGAAATATCTTCTTATGATATATCCGAACTGTATGATTGGCTGGACGGCATCGAAGACCGTCTGGACCAGAAGCAGAAACAGATAGCGATAGAGATATTGAAGGAGATCCGTTCGCGCCTGAAATTCCTGCTGGATGTGGGGCTGGATTATCTCTCTCTCAACCGTGCTTCGGCAAGCCTTTCCGGCGGTGAAAGCCAGCGTATCCGCCTGGCAACCCAGATCGGCAGCCAGCTGGTCAATGTGCTTTATATCCTCGACGAGCCGAGTATCGGGTTGCATCAGCGTGATAATGTCCGTCTGATCAACTCTTTGAAAGAACTTCGTGATACAGGGAACTCGGTCGTTGTCGTGGAACATGACAAGGATATGATGCTGAATGCCGATTACGTGATCGACATGGGTCCGAAAGCCGGCCGTCTGGGCGGAGAGGTCGTGTACGAAGGTACGCCTCAGGAGATGCTGAAAGTCGATACGCTGACGTCCGCTTATCTGAACGGAAAAACAGAAATTGCCATTCCTGCCGAACGTCGGAAAGGAAACGGCAAGTTCATCACTATCAAAGGAGCTGGCGGTAATAACCTGAAAAACGTAGATGTGACTTTTCCACTGGGAACGTTGATCTGTGTGACAGGCGTGTCGGGGAGCGGCAAATCGACGTTGATCAACCGTACCCTGCAACCGATCCTGAGCCAGCATTTCTATCGTTCGCTGGAAGATCCGTTGCCTTATAAGTCGATCGAAGGTATTGATAATGTGGATAAGATCGTCAATGTCGACCAGTCGCCTATCGGACGTTCGCCGCGAAGCAATCCGGCTACCTATACGGGTGTGTTTTCCGATATCCGTAACCTCTTTGTCGATCTTCCCGAATCGAAAGTAAGGGGATATAAACCGGGACGCTTCTCATTCAACGTGTCCGGCGGTCGTTGCGAAACCTGCAAAGGGAATGGTTACAAGACCATCGAGATGAACTTTCTGCCCGACGTATTGGTGCCCTGCGAGGACTGTCATGGCAAACGTTACAACCGCGAAACACTGGAAGTGCGTTTCCGTGGTAAATCCATCGCGGATGTATTGGATATGACGATCAACATGGCGGTGGAGTTCTTCGAGAATATTCCGACCATCTTGTCCAAGATCAAGGTCTTGCAGGATGTGGGCCTGGGTTATATTAAATTGGGGCAGCCTTCCACCACGTTGTCCGGCGGCGAAAGCCAGCGTGTGAAGCTGGCGACTGAACTGGCTAAAAAGGATACAGGCAATACATTATATGTACTGGACGAACCGACAACCGGTCTTCATTTCGAAGACATCCGTGTTCTTCTGGGTGTCCTGAACAAACTGGTGGAAAAGGGCAACACCATCATCGTCATCGAGCATAACCTCGACGTCATCAAATGCGCCGACTACCTGATCGACATGGGCCCCGAAGGCGGCCGTAAAGGCGGTCAGGTCTTGTTTACCGGCACCCCGGAAGAGATGGTAAAGAAGAAAACGAAGAGCTATACCGCTCCGTTCCTGAAAGAGGAGTTGAAACAATAACCTGGCATAGGCAGACGAGGAATATGGCACGCCTATCCCCGTTTGCCGACATAACTAAGATAGAATAATAACTAAGTGAAGACAGATATATGAAGAATCCTATCCAAATGATCAAACAATGCGTAGAGAAGGAAGAACCTTATTTCCTGCTGCGCGGACAAGATATATGCGCCCTGGCGGCCATTGAAACCTATTACGAGGAGGTGAAGAAAAATGTGAAAGATCCCTATTTTATCGAGGAGATCGAAGAGATCATGAAAGACTTCCGGGCCTTCCGCGAAGAACAGCAAACCCATATACCGGATTGATCGATGGCAGACGACAGTTACAGAACCATTAAACAAGTAGCCGAGGGCTATTACACGGAGAAGCGTAGCCGCTTTATCTCGTATGCCATCCCCGTGCGTACGGTCGAAGAGGTGAAGGAGCAACTGGACCGGTACCGTAAACAATATTATGATGCACGCCATGTCTGCTGGGCTTATATGCTGGGACCGGACCGCCTGACGTTTCGTGCAAACGATGACGGCGAACCGTCTTCCACTGCCGGGAAACCGATCCTCGGACAGATCAATTCCAATGAACTGACGGATATCCTGATCCTCGTAGTCCGTTATTTCGGAGGTATCGAGCTGGGTACCAGCGGGCTGATCGTTGCCTATCGTACGGCCGCTGCCGAAGCGATTGCGGCCGCCGAAATAGAGGAACGTACGGTGGATGAAGATATCACAGTCGCTTTCGAATATCCCTACCTGAACGGGATCATGCGCATAGTGAAAGAAGATACCCCCCTTATTGTATCTCAAAAATTCGAAATGGACTGTGAGATGACACTACGTATCCGAAAAGGGGAGGCGGAAAAGCTGAAGAACCGCTTATTGAAAGTGGAGTCGGCCTATCTGAAGTAATTTATTAATAATCTGAAACATGAGTTACCTGCTATTTCCGATTTGAGAGGATTTCCTTATTTTTGTACTCTGAAATCTAAACAAGCAAATAGTGGTAATATAATGAAGAAGATTCTGTTATTTTCTTTTTTCTTAGTGATTGGTTTGGTTGTCTCGCAGTTTCTTCCCGGTATGGTGGGAGAGAACTATTCGATGGTGAAGACGATCTCCAACACGTTGTTGTATGTGTGCCTGGCCTTTATTATGATCAACGTGGGCCGGGAGTTTGAAATGGACAAAACCCGTTGGAAATCTTATACGGAGGATTACTTTATTGCGATGGCAACCGCAGCCTTTCCCTGGATCTTTGTGGCGTTGTATTATATGTTCGTCCTGCTTCCCGATATCTATTGGTCGAGTGGCGAAGCCTGGAAGGAAAACCTGTTGCTGAGCCGTTTTGCGGCGCCTACCTCTGCCGGCATTCTCTTTACTATGCTTGCTGCTGCCGGACTGAAGGCTTCATGGGTATATAAAAAGGTGCAGGTTCTGGCTATTTTCGACGACCTCGATACAATCCTGCTGATGATACCGCTTCAGATCATGATGGTGGGACTGCGCTGGCAGTTGGGTGTTATCATCCTGATCGTGATGGTGCTGCTTATGCTCGGGTGGAAGAAGATGGGCACTTATAATATGCGTCAGGACTGGAAAGCGATCTTGCTCTATGCAATTGTGACGCTGGCTATTACACAGGGAGTTTATCTGGTGTCCAAACATTTCTATGGTGAAGACGCCAGTATTCATATCGAAGTGCTGCTGCCTGCTTTCGTCCTGGGTATGATCATGAAGCATAAGCATATCGACACGAAGGTCGAACACAATGTGGCTACAGCCATATCCTTCCTGTTCATGTTCCTTGTGGGAGTGAGTATGCCGGTATTCTTTGGCATTGATTTTGCCAAACAATCGGCCGAGGCGGCAACCATTACCGGGGCGCAGCCGATGATGTCGTGGCCGATGATCCTGTTGCACGTTCTTATTGTCTCTTTCCTTTCTAATATAGGAAAACTTTTCCCACTGTTCTTCTATCGCGACCGGCGCAAACGTGAGCGTCTGGCATTGTCGATCGGTATGTTTACGCGTGGTGAGGTAGGAGCAGGTATTATTTTCATCGCTCTCGGATACAATTTAGGTGGACCGGCCCTGATGATTTCTGTCCTTACTATTGTGTTTAATTTAATTTTAACTGGTATCTTTGTGGTCTGGGTAGAAAAATTGACCCGCAGTGCCTATCAGCTCGAAATGGCAGAGAAGCAAAGACAATAACACAGTTAGGAATTACGGAGACAGGTCAGCAAGCTGTCTCCGCAAATATTTTAAATACAATGGATCGTACTATTAATGTTATCCTGAAACCATTGCGCCGTTTCGCTACACAGAAGTCGAGCGCCAGTTTTCTATTGTTTATGGCCACCATACTGGCTATGATACTGGCCAATTCCCCTTGGGCGTATGCTTATCATCATATACTATCTTATCCCATAGATCTTCAGATCGGTAAATTCAATTTGTTCTCGCATCACGGAGAGCCGATGCCGATGCTGGCTTTTGTGAATGATGCCCTGATGGCCGTATTCTTCTTTGTGATAGGGTTGGAGATCAAGCAGGAGGTTTTGATCGGCGAACTCAGTTCGGTCCGTAAGGCGATCCTTCCGGTAATTGCCGCTTGCGGTGGTATGATCGTGCCGGTCCTTTTCTTCCTTCTGGTGTGTAATACAGGACCGGAAGCACGCGGGGCTGCCATCCCAATGGCTACCGATATCGCTTTTGCCCTTGCCGTTCTGGGACTTTTGGGGAAGCGGGTTCCTCTGAGTATGCGAATTTTCCTGACGGCGTTGGCTGTTGTCGATGATATCGGCGGTATAATTATTATCGCTTTGTTTTATAGCGGGCATATTGCCTATCAGCCGTTGCTGATTTCCCTGGCCCTGTTGGCGTTATTGTATGCCGGAGGGAAGATGCGGGTAAATAATAACCTGTTCTATTATATTGTCGGTTTTTTTGTCTGGATTTTGTTCCTGGAATCGGGTATTCATCCAACCATAGCAGGGGTATTGGTTGCCTTCACCGTTCCCGCCCGTCCGAAGATCAACCTGAACGATTTCACCTGTGATATGACCGGCTATCTGAATATGCTGGACTATACGGAGGTGCGCCAGTCTAAAAAGGCCGCCGTGCTGACTCCGACGCAGATACAGGTATTGAACAATATCCATTCGCTGGCGGATAGAACGATCAGTCCGTTGCAAAGCATTGCCGACAAACTGCATCCGATGGTAAATTACCTGATCCTTCCGCTGTTTGCCTTTGTGAATGCCGGTGTCACGTTCGGCGATATCCAGCCTGCGTCTTTGGTCAATGTGCCGTTGGCAGTCTTCCTGGGATTGTTTGTCGGAAAGACATTGGGTATTTTCTCTTTTACCTATTTCTTTGCCCGTACAAGCCTTGCCTCTATGCCGGCAGGAATGACACGTTGGAATCTGTTTGGGGTGTCGATGTTAGGAGGTATTGGTTTCACAGTTGCACTGTTCATCGCTAACCTGTCGTTTAACACTACGGATGCTGTAGGCATGGATTTGCTGAACCAGGCTAAACTTGGCGTATTTACGGGATCGTTTGTCTCTGGACTTTGCGGATACTTATTGCTGAAAAAGGTGCTGCCGAAGGCGGCAAATGAGTGATAACATACATTTGACGCACCTTTCTGCAATCAGATTCTTATACTTCCCAAATCTTATACCCCTTATTCGCAACGACATAAATAACAAATTGGCGAATATGGAAATCCGGCAATAATTCTTTGGCATCGGCAGCATAGCGGCACACCTGTTCGACATCTTCCGGATGCAGCACTTTCACGTATAGTATAGGGTATCTTATAACTTCTCATAGCGAAACATGTTAATCATTCAGACAAAGGTAGTTCATTTTCTGTTATATTCCTGCCAATATTAATTTAAATAGGAAACAGTATGGATGAAATGACTTTGATTAGGAAAGGGGTTGCACGTAATGGGTTCGTGCTTTATGCTCTGAATATTATTGACCAGGTGGAACAGGAAGGACGGTTCGGGACGGCACATGCCTATATGAGTAGCCTGAAGTCGCTGGTGCAGTTTACCGGGAGCCAGCGGATACCCTTCCGGCTGTTCCGGTCGGGGATGCTGAATAGTTATGAGAACTGGTTGTTGGGACAAGGCTGTTGTGAGAATACGGCACATTTCTATCTGCGTAATTTACGCGCCCTTTACAACAAGGCTGTGGCGGAGAAAGTGATCCGCCCGCGCGAAAACCCTTTTGCCGGCATGTCGCTGGAATCGATGCCGACACGTAAACGGGCATTGCCTAAAAGATGGGTGAAACGGATAAAGAACCTCAAATTGGATGAAGGAACCAGCCTGGCTATGGCACGCGATATGTTCCTTTTCAGTTTTTACACCTGCGGTATGGGGTTTGCTGATATGATTCTATTGAAACATGAGCAATTGCAACGGGAGATGATCCATTATGAGCGGGTGAAGACCGGACGGCCCGTCTCTGTTTTTGCAAATGGAGACTTGTTGAAGATTATTGAAAAATATCGTACCGATAGTTGTTACATCTGGCCTGTGCTGTCGGATGGGGCGAGCGAGGAAGCCCATTATAAATGTTATCGGAGTGCCTTATGCTCATTCAATCGTCATCTGAAGATCATTGCGGAGAAAGCGAATATCCCCGAATCACTGTCGTCATATATGGCCCGCCACTCTTGGGCAACCGCCGCCCGCAACCAATTGATGCCTACTGCGGTGATTAGTTCCTGCCTGGGACATGCCAACGAAAAAACGACACAGATCTATCTCGACTCGTTCAACGAAGGGTTGGTGAAGCGGATAAATAATAAAGTGATCAATCTGGATTGATAGGGGATGATAATGAAAGAAAGTTTCCATTACAAATGGAAACTTTCTTTCTGTTGACATTTGACTGTTAAGTGAATAAACTACAATTTGTCTATTTCTTCGACAGACAAACCGGTACACTGGGCGATCGTTTCGATATTAACTTCCTGCTTTTTTAAATTTGCAGCAATCTGGCGTTGTTCTTCTACTTTACCCTCAGCTTTACCTTTTGTCATCCCTTTCATTTCGGCCTCCTCCACCGCATATTCCAAGGTATTGCGCCAGTCGCGGTAAATCTTCAGGTTCTCATCGTAAACAGCCCGTTCGTGAGAAGTCATTGCATTCAGGTTTGCCACATCGAGCAGGCGTTTGAAGGCATCGTTTTTCTCCTTAAACGGAGACATATCAAATAAATTCATATTCTTCAATATATAAACCATATTCTCCAGAGGCGTTTTGCATTCCTCTTCTCTTAGATTGAACAGATCGAACGACAGATAAATCTGTTTCAGTTTGACCTCGCCAAAAGTTTTCCCTGTCGCCTCATTGGCTAGCACCACATCGGTGCGCCAACTCTGAAATTCAGGCAGACTAAAGTTCAACAGGTAGATGCCATATACCGGAAGCAAGCTATACTTCCAGTCAGCTCCGCTCTCTCCCTGACGGGAGATCATTCGACAAATGTAATAAAATCCGCGGTTAAAGAAATAATGTTGAGGACAATTCTGCATTTCAAGTACAAATTTGCTCCCGTCCACATCTTCGCAAAGGAGATCGAAGATCACCGTGCGCTGTTCTATTACTTCGGGTTGGATTTCTTTATCGAGATAGGTCAGGTCTTTCACCTAGCGTTCGCCCTCGAGCGTGGCGTTGATAAAGTCGATTGCCACTTGCTTTTCACCGAATACGGTTTTAAAAGCCTTGTCGAGCATGATGTTCACATACTTTTCCATAAGTCAATAGTTTTAGTTGTTTTATTACCCGATAGCAGGTAACGAGACAAATGTAGGCAATATTTTATTTATTCCAAACAGAGAAGGGGATTATTTGATTCAGATGTAGGAATAATTGAGCTATCTGTTTATAGTGACGGGAGTAACCAATTCCCCTCTTGAGAGGGGATAAGGGGTGTGTTAAAGCCAGTTATGGGGCGAAACTATAACACACCCCCTTCCCCCCTCTCAAGAGGGGAGCCAGTTACAACCAGTTTATAATTTAGATAGTTCAAATCTGATAGATTATGAACAGGATTAACTCCACCAACGATTATGAACTGTATTGTATAGAAGAATGCTATTCCTATTTTTTATTGGTATTCTTGAAAATCAATTTGTCATTTAATCCCTTTTATAGGAACTCTCTATGGAGGCGGGTAAGGGATTGGGAGTATTTATGCGTCTCTGGGGAAGTTAAGCGATGACAGGAGGAAAGGGGATTGGGGAAATCGGATGACTTTTTGTTTGCGCATTTGGAATGGGGCCCCGGGCTGTTTGTGATGGTGGCTGCTTGGTTGATGGAAACGGCTACATTTTGTCAGGCAGGAATGGTGTGGATTTTTTTACCTTCCAGCGAAAAAAACACTGAATAACCGATGCCTGCTTAGGGAAAAAAGAGACGTGTTACAATTATCTCCCAAGCAATTTCAATTGGCTGCCGGACAATTCCGACCAGTTGCCGGGTGGTTGAAACTATCCGGCAACTAACTGAAACTATCTGCCGGGTAATCGATACCAAACCGGAGCCAATAACCATGAAAAAGGCCTTTTTACCCGCCAAAAGCAACCGATTTGCGTCCGGATGGCCTCTGTTGAAAAAAGAGGGCGTTACGAAAAGAACTTAAAAAGTGATTGCAATGATAGCCTATCGTTGATTTTTGTTACTTTTTGATATCCTTTAGACTTCTGATAATCAGTTTGTGCTTTTCTTTGTCGGCTCTCTTATTCACCTTTTCCCTCTGTAACTCTTATCCCATATCAGCCGGATTTGTTGCATCCTAACAACAATCACCGGGTTCATTTTTTTGTGATTTTACGGCCTGTTCAATCTATAAATAAAGCTAAAAAATAATTGTTTGGTGGAGAAGAAGAGATGCCCTGAATTTCATATCCTTCTGAATATAGGGTACTGCATCTCTATTGATAGTAGAGATACATTATATTTACTTAACTAAAAACTGGTACAAAGGTAGTAAATATCTGTTTTAAAAACTCCTTGATCATTAAGAAGTAAATAATATTTAACTATTGAAAAAATGTTATCAATTTCACGTTTATTTACGTATTTTGTTGTGTGAATAAAAACCAATGAAGGTTAATGTTATTTGTATCACATTGAATTATAGTCGATTAAAGGCTGTGTATCTCTACTATCAATAGAGATGCAATATTCAGGGAGGAAAAATGAAGCAAAAAACAGGTATAGGGTTCATCTTTTGCTTGCTTGCAATCATGAGTATTTTATCTTGTTGCAGGAGATCTGACGAGCCGGCTGCGGAACTTGTCGACGGGACAGTCCGTATCTGTTTTGAATGGGATACGGTGCCTTCCGGCATACAGCCTCCGGAGGGGATGACGCTCCGTTTCTATCCGGAAAGCGGTGAGGGGACGGTCTACGAAATGAAATCGGATACGGTCTCTTTCTCCGGCAATCTGCCGGTCGGCAATTATCGTGTACTGATCTATAACTGTCCGACACCGGGTATCTGGTTTCGCGGACAGGAGCAGTTTGAAACCGCTGAAGCCTGCGTAAAACCTCTGACCCGTTCGGTGGAAACGGTCGGTCAACCGGATTGGTTTACGCTGGCTACGCTCGGAGAGTATGAAGTGAGGAAAGAGGATCCGGGTGCAGAGCCTTTACGGGTTCATCCCGAGCCAATTGTGCGGCGCATCTCTTTTCGTATAAAAGTGACCGATGCGCGGGAGGTGGAATCGGTATCGGGTCGCCTCCTGAATGTGGCCGAAGCAGTCAATCTGAGTACGGGAAAGTCTGTAGCCTCCTATGTGGCGGGCACCGATATCCCCATCCGCGCGGAAGAGGGCCTGTTCGTGGGTTCGCTTTTGGTGTTCAACCTGCTGGATAAGGATGAGATCCCGGGTGGAGGAGCCGATAAAAACCTTCGTTTGCAGATCAACTATGCGGACGAGACGAAGGAGGTGCACGAATTGGATATCTATGACGACTTGATCAATATGGGGGATGGCGATAATGCGGATGTGGAGTTGGATGTGACTCCTTCGGGCATCCATTTTCAGGTTCGTATAACTGAATGGATAGCGGGACAGGGTCCCGATGTATCGGTTGGTAAATAAAAAAATGATAGAGAAATGAAAACAACGACATTAGTATTAGTAGCGGGCCTGGGTCTGTTGTGTGCCTGTTCTGACAACCGTGGGGCCGAAACGCCGGACCTTTCGGGTGTGATCCGTTTTGAATCTGGCATTCAGACGAAAGCCGGTCCGGTGACGGGTACGCAGTTTGCAGCCGGAACGAAAGTGGGCGTGTACACGCTTGAAAACAGGAACGGCGTACCCGTCTGGACGACATCGGTTAGTGATGCTTCGAACAACCTGATTATGAACAATGTGGAAGCGGAGGTCAGCGGTAGCGGCGGCCTGGTCTACGAACCTGTAAAGATGTACACGGCGAATGCCAACTACAGTTTTTTTGCCTACTATCCTTATGAAGCGTCCGTCACGGATCCTTCTGCCGGTCAGCCGCCTAAGCTGGCCTGCACGTTCGGGAAGACTCCGTCGGACCAGATCGATTATATGTATGCGAGTCCGCTGGAAAATAAAAAGCCGGTGACCGGCGCTTACCTGCTGAGCTTCAACCATGCCCTGACGCAGGTCACGGTAAAGGTGGTGAATGGTACGGGCGATAAACTGACGCTGCACTCTTTGAAAATACAGGCTCCCGGCGGTGCAACGCTGAATATCGGCAACGGTACGTGGAGCGCACCTTCCGGATCGGAAACCTATATCCTGTTTGGTCCGTCTGCTGCGGAAGAGATTCAGCCGAAAGCCTCTTTCTCCGTACCGGGACAACTGATGTTGTTGCCTGTAGCAGCCAAAGGGACGGCCTATACTTTTGATATGGGTGTGACGGAAGGCGATGCTTCTTCGGCCATAGAGAAAACCGGTCAGACGCTGACATTGCCGACGGAAGGTTTACGGGCGGGATATTCTTACGAATATACAGTGACTTACGGAAGTGCTTCCTCCATCCAGTTGTCTACCAGCGTGGTGGAATGGCAATATGTATCAGGTCCGGGTATCACGGTAAAATAAAGGAGAGGGGATGAAACGGCTGCTGATATATCTGGTTTGCGCCGCCATGTTTGGGGGGTGTTCTCCCGACGACCGTCGGGAGACGCCTTCGGGCGGAGCAATTCGTTTCGTGGCAGACGTCTCTGTAGAAACGAGCAAAGCTTCGGGTCTTCTGTCGGGAACCGTATTACCGGACGGAAGTCGTGCCGGACTTTTCGCTTGTTCGACGCAGACCGGCGGTA
Source organism: Parabacteroides sp. ASF519 (assembly GCF_000364265.2). Lineage (NCBI taxonomy): Bacteria > Pseudomonadati > Bacteroidota > Bacteroidia > Bacteroidales > Tannerellaceae > Parabacteroides > Parabacteroides sp. ASF519. Next base: position 3,296,777 of record NZ_AQFV02000006.1, read on the forward strand.
GCAGTGAAGTTGTCATGAACAACGTAGCGGGAACGATCGGTGTGGAAGGGGCGGTCGATTACGATCCGGTGAAGTATTACGAAGCGGGAAAGAACTATTCTTTTTATGCCTGTTGGCCCTATACGGCGTCGATGGCCTATACGGATGCTGCCGACGCCCCTTCGCTGAAAATCAGCCTGGGCGATCAGGCGGGGAGTCAGGCGGATTATCTGTGGGCATCCCTGAAAGTAACGCCTGATACCGACAGGTCGAATGATATCGGCCGGTTGACTTTCCGGCATGCCTTGTGCCGGATACGGGTACGTATTTGGAACGGTAGTACAGCCGGTGTTTTTTTGAATAGCATTACGCTGACGGCTCCGGGGAGCGGCACGCTTTCGCTGGCCGACGGAAGCTGGGAGGAGGTAGAGGAAGGCAATCGTTTTCCCTCTTTTATCCTTTGCCGTTATAGTGAGGCGGTGGAACTTCCGCAAGAGGCTTTCTACGAGATACCGATTTCGTTGCTTCAACTCCCGGTGGGAGCGGAGACAATGAAAAAACAGGTTTTCAGCATTACGATCGACGGACAGACGTTCGAGGTTTCTCCCGCCACCCCTGCCGAAGGCTGGGCGGCAGGCTACTCTTACCTTTATACGGTATGGTATGCCACCGATGGTGTCACTTTCCAGGGTACGATCGAACCCTGGCTACCTGTCGAGGCAGGAGAGGTCGACCCGGAAGAATAGTTTTGAACAATATAAAGTATTAATATTAAAAAGAAATTAGTGTATGAAAAATCTTATTTTATTAACAGCAATCGCTTTCGCTGCTGTCTCCTGTTCTGAGGACGACGGGTTGCAGAATAGCAAACCGGAGGCTAATGCGATCCTTTTCGGTACAACGGTGCAGATAGAAACCAAGGCCGTGGTAAAAGGGACGAAGATCCCCGACGGGGAAAAAGTGGGACTGTATGCCCTGGAAGCGGAATCATCCGCATCCCCGGCATGGAAAGCCTCCGCAAACCTGATGGATAACATCGAAGCGGTTGCGAACAGTTCGGGAGGATTGGACTATTCTCCGCTACTGAACTATACGGTGGACAAAGTGTATAACTTCTATGCTTATTATCCGCATACGGCTGTTTCCCAGGCAGGTGGCGACGGAGTCGTGGCGCCAACTACTACTGCTGCCCCCAAATTGAAAGTGACTCTGGAAAAAACACCGTCCGCCCAGGCCGATTATATGTATGCCGCGCCGATTGAAAACTACAAACGGACATCAGACGAAGCCGGTGTTATTCAGAAGCTGGTGTTCAAGCATGCCTTGACACAGATACGTTTTAAGTTTAAGAATACGGAAGAGTCGGATGCGATAGTCATCAAGAGTATCAAGGTGAAAGACAATGATAAGGGAACAATGAGTATAACGGATGGGGAATGGAGCAGTTTAAGTGCTACATCATCCGACGGGAATACCTTTACTTTCTTTCAGCCGACAACCCCTCAGACAGTAGCAGCCGGAACAACTTTCGATATCCCGGAACAATTGATGCTGTTCCCGAAGACAGGAGAGGATATGGTTGGTAATTCGACTCTTAAATTTGAGTTGGCTCTGGATGCCAGCGGTACGGAAAAAAAGGTGGAGATCACCCCGACAGTCCCTGCCACAGGTCTTACAGCGGGCACTTCCTATCTGTATACCTTATTATACAGTTCCACAGCCAAAGACTTCATTTCCTTATCCACCGAAGTGGTCGACTGGGTAGATGCCATAGGCGGCGATTTGCCGGTAGTACCGGATAAACCCGGGGCGTGAAGCGGTAAGATAAAGATGTAGATATAGAAATAATTGAACTATCCCGTTCCCGTGCCCGACACGGGATCGCAAAGGCACAAACCGTATCCTATATGTATCTTTTGATACTGCTGGTTCTTCTGCGGCCCCGTGTCAAGCACGGGGACAAGATAGCTCAATTTTGGCAATATGTGAAACATTCAAATCTGACAATAATTAAAACAACAAACATGAAAACAACCAACATATTACTAACCATTCTCCTACTGCTTCTCTCGGTTACCGGGTGTACTTCCGACGAACAGGGGGATGACCCCGTTACAAACGGGAAGGGAGAATACGCTGTCAACTTTAGTGGAAATATAAATTTGACGCAGACAAAGGTAAGCTCGTCGGAGAGTGTGGCAACTGGGGTAAAAGCAAAAATCTCCACCTTTGTAACGGACGAGACTTCTACTCCTGTTGTCGATGCAAAAGGATATACGGTCGCCACTGCCGGGAAATTTAATGGCGACGATAGTTTCGTAATGTATCTGGCTAAAGGTTCTTATGACTTTTATGCCGTATCGGCCAATATCACCACTTCGGCAAATGGAATTCCTGTCTTTTCAAGCGGCACATCGACTACCGACTTGCAAAATAAGGTCGATTATATCTATGCGAATAGTAAGAATGTGGCTGTTCCTGCAACTGGCGGCGGTAGTGACAATAATATAACCCTGAATTTCGAGCATAAAGCTGTCCGGATTACTATTGACGTAAAATCCGGAACCGGGTTGGAACTGACCGGCTGGCAGGATGGTGACGATCATGCGACCATAACCCCTCCTGTAATAACCAATTGTAAGATGAACTTGACTGATGGTGTAATAACACCGGCAACGAGTGTGAATACAATTGCGGATAATATGGAAACAACAGCTGTGGCTACTAAAGCCTCTACAGCCTCTTATACGATGCTTCCTTTGGCTGCTTCGGGAGGCAATGCTCACCAATTGACTGTCACCTTTAAGGTTAAAGTACAGGTCGGAGGCCGTGCAGAAGAGAATAGAACCTATACGGCAACATTAACAGCACCGAATACCAGTGACAACGGTAACACGACCGCCTTCCAGTCCGGCAAGAATTACACCTACACGGCCACTCTGAACCCGACTGCAATCACCTTCACCGGCGCCACAGTCACAGACTGGACACAGGTAGGCACAATGGAAGACCTGAAACCCAACGAACCGGATCCGGTGCCATAAATATAAAATAACAAATAAAACACATATGTCCCATCCTTATTTATATATCCTGTCTTTCATCCTGCTACTGTCGGCTTGTGTCGATGGGGAAGAACATGCTGACGAGGTTGTCGATCCGGCTCCGCCCGGGGAGATGGTTGCCGTGTCGTTCAGTAGCGTTATCGGCCTGGCTACAAAAGCAGGCGGGGAGGCAGCGGGAGTTACCGCAGATACGGATCTCGTACTCGCCGATGATGTACAGGTAATTGTCTATGCCTATAAGGAGACCGCTGTCGGTGTCCCTACTGCTGCCCCGGTTGCCAGTCGAACTTATAAGGTTGCGAATGGGAATGGGAGCCTGACGGAATCCGGTAGCGAGGGCCTGATGTATCTAGCCGCCGGTAAATATTGCTTTTATGCCCTGTCGGTCAATGAAAACAGCCAACCGCCTGTATTGGCGGAAGGCTCCTTTTCGGAAACCGGCGAGCTAACCAATAACACCGACTATATCTATTGCAAAACAAATGCAACCATCTCGTCTACCTCGGGCGAAGAACAGGAGGTTTTGTTATCCTTCTCCCGCCTGTCGGTACGTATCGAACTGAAGGTGGTGAGCGAAATCAACGGAACGGATGCCGGTAAGGCGACGGAGGCAGCTACGCCGGTAATCAAACTGGCAGCTACCGACCCGGTTGGCTCAAAAATCAGGCTGGGGGCCGATCCGGTAATTACCTCCGGTCGTGTGCCGGATGCAGCCGTTGCCAACACAGGGATGACAGTCACAGGAACGCTGGCCGGAGGTGGTTTTACAGCCGGTTGCATCATGCTTCCGATGAAGGCCGGGCAGGAAATCCCTGTAACCCTCACCTTTCCGACTATCACCTTCGATGGACTGCCCCAGCAGAAAGACAAACTTTATACACTGGCTATAACGACTCCGGAAGGAGGTTTTGTGTCTGGTAACCAATATAGTTACCGGGTGAATATCACAGGAAACGAAGTCGTCTTTCAGGGGGTGACGATTACTGGTTGGAAAGACAAAGAGGGCAGTATGCCCGATAGCGATATAACAGAAGATTTTATGTAACACAGCAACAACCATGAGAGATCGAATAAACATACCTGCGTTGGCGAGCCTTTGGGTTCCGGTTCTTTGCCTGGTACTGGCAACCGGATGTACCCGGGAGGAAGCGATCGACGGTCCGGAATCAGGCAACCGATCGGAAATCCATTTCTTTACCTCTACGCAGACACGTGCGGGGGAAGTGGCCTGGCAACATCCGCTAAAGTTCGTATTTATCCCTATCATCGAAAAACAGGGACAACGGCACCGGTCATGTATGGCGGCAAAGAGTACGTGGCGGATGCTACCGCCGGAACAACGCTGACTCCTGCGGCTCCTGCGGGTACGGATGCCAAAAATATGATCCTTCCTGCCGGAACATTCGGGTTTTATGCCATTTCTACCAATAGCAGTACGGAAGAAGTTCCGGCGTTTAATACCGTTGCCAATGATGGCTATCCGACAGATGACGCGAAGAACACGACCGCACTTGTCAATGGAATCGATTATCTGCACGCTGTTAGAGAGGAGGCGATACAATTCGGTTCCGCGCAGGAGGTCCCTTTGACATTTAAGCATATAGGAACCCAGGTGCAGCTGACTATCCAGTTCGATGCAAATGCCTGTGCGGCAAGTGAGACGGCCGCTCAAAATTTTGCCAAAGCTGAGGTCTGGGTGCAGCAAACCGATGTAACAAATGTTTATATGTACCTGAGAGACGGCCAGGTGCGTGTCGGTAATAATGTGGGATTGCCGTTTTTGGACTGTGGTTCCGCGGCCGATAATTTGAATACCGGTAGCATGGCAAAAATGTCCGTAGAGAAGGTCGGAGAGGTGACAGGGAGCATTCCGGCCAATCAGGTGGCCACCTTCAATATGCTGCCATTGAGATCGGAGGCGTCCCGGAAGATGTGGATTAAAGTCGTTATCGCTGACCTTAAAGTCGGGGATACGCCAGCGGCAACCCACACCTATAGCGGACAACTCGATGCCTCCAACGGCTGGAATCCCGGTGAACGAAACAGCTATACGCTGATTCTGAAAGGTAATGAGATTTCTTTTTCCGGGGTAACGGTGGAAGACTGGAAAAACGGTACTTCGGGCGTGGTGGGCGGTATAACGGACTCGTCGTCATCAACAACAACAAACTAAACACGGAAAACATGAAACAACTGACAGCTACAATAACTACCGGCCTGTTCATGCTGCTTCCCATAGCCTGTACGCAGGAATACGGACAAGAACAGGCAGACAACCATGATATAACAGTCGGCTTTACGGCTACGGCAGGTGAGTTGGCTGCTCGGGCGGAGGCTGCCGTCGGCAAGTCCCTGGAAGCAGGAGCGAACGTCACGGTACATGCCTGGACGAGTGCCCTTTCTTCCGCCACATCGGAGAATCCTGCGCTTTCAAATACGTATACCGTCGATAATTCGGGAGAAACAGTGGTGTTGAAGGCAACAGGCGGTCCTATGCAGGTACAGACCGGATTGAGTTATTATTTTTATGCCCTGTCGACCAATAGTGCAACGGATGCCGTGCCCGCATTAAGCGGCAGTTACCAGACATCCACCCTTCACAACGGAGTCGATTACCTGATGGCAACAGCCAATATAACTAACAGCGGCGGTGATAGTGAGATTACGGTCCCTTTGTCTTTCCGCCATCTGGCAGCCCAAATCGTATTGACCGTAAAACCGGCAACCACTGATGGCTATCTGTCTGCCGATGCTCTGTCGGTAAGTATTGCCGACACCGATCCGACGGGCAGTTATATCGATTTGTCCGTCGGTTCCGATAGTCCTGCATTGATAACGGGCGGTGTTCCGGGCGATCTGCCCAGTGGGCAGACCAAGGGGGCTACAGTATCTCAATCCTCTCCGGCCGAATTTACCGTCTCCTTTATCGTCCTGCCGGTAACAGCTTCCGCCCGGGGGATCCCGTTGAAACTGGATTTTACCAATTTGAGCTTTGAAAGCGATAAAACCACGGCCTCTAAAAGCTATACGGCAAGTATCCTGCCGGAAACCGGTAAAACACTTACGCTGGAGGGGGGCTACAGTTACGCATACGAAGTGAGAATCGCCCGTTATGCCGCTTCATTCAGCCTGCCGACAGTAAAACCCTGGGAATTGTTCGGTGTGGATATGGATAAGATAGAACTGGACCCGAAATAATCAGCTTCGGAAAACAAGTATACGTATGAAAAAGAGTAACAATATATGGATCGTTCTTTTGTTGTTGGCATCCTGTCGGCAGGATACAGTCGTGCCGGACGGGGAGGTGCTCTATCCAGTGACGTTCAGCCTGCCGGAAGTGGAGGTGATGACCCGCGCAACGGAAAGCGAAGCGTTGGAAAACGGCAAAACGCTGACAATAACCGCTTATAACCCGGATACGAAAGAGATGGCGGGAAGTAGTCAATATGTCGTAAGTTCCGGCAGTCTCGGATTGGCAACGGGTGCGGGCCCTTTGTATCTTCCTGCCGGTACCTACGATTTTTGTACGATGGTTCCGGGGACCGGTCTGTCGGAGGATGGGCGTTCTATTACGGTTGCTGCCAATGTGGATGCGTTGGGTTCGGTTACCCGGGCGCAGATGTTGCCGGAGCCGACGAGTGTCACGCTGAATAGCCTGGATCATCTGGCTGCGCAAATCAGCTTTACGGTGCGGGTAGTGACGGCAACTTCGCCAATCACAACTTTTGAAGTAAAGAAGGTTGTTATAAATGGTATGGTGGAAGCCCGGGCCGATAATTATAAGTTGCCGGAAAATGAGTGGGTTATGCCGGATGTATTTAACGGTAATCTGACGATCGATAATCAGAGTGGGAATCTGTTTACTTATTCGGCGGATGCTCCTGACGGAAAAAACGGGAAACACTATAATATCCAGAAAGAGCCCTTAGTTATCTTCCCCCGGCCTGCCGGTACGTTTGAGGCTGTCATCACATTGAATGTGGGAGAAGAGAACAAGGCGGCTGTGGAAAGAACAGTAAAAGCAACCATTAACAAACTGGCATTCGAGCCGGGCAAACGATATCTGTTTGAAGTGAACTACGGCTGGGATTTTGTGAGTTTCACGGTGACAGTCGCTGCATGGAATCCGGTAGATAATAACCAGGACACAGTGGGGAGCGGCGAACAGGAGATCGAACATATCTTTACGATCGAAGGTAGTTGGGTAGATGTATCATTGGAAGGAGAGATAGGATGAAACAGTTGAAAGCGATTTATTACGGATTGTTTGCATGGGGCATAGCTTCCGGTTGTTCCGGAGGTTTACCTGATCACCCGGAAGAAGGGAGGGGCGATGAACCGGTACCGGTCTTTTTTTGCCTGAGGCAGGAACCGGTTGTCTCGATCGCGTGTGTCGACGGGCTGACGAAAGCAGACCCGCCGGCAACCGGAGAAACAACGGAACTGGCTATTAATGACCTGACGGTTTTGCAGTTTGACTGGGATGGAACGACGGGGGATGGCACTGATGCTGAATGTGTAACGTCGCGTTTCATCCTTTCGCCTCAACCGGAGACTGGTACTGATATAGAAAATCTTTACTCTATCGGTCTGCGTTCCCAGAGCAATGCAGACCAGTATATCATCTTCATAGCGAATGCCGGAGCCGTATTCCAGGATTACGAAGGAGGAACACTTGGAGCATTCAGGGAGAAGACGGTGGCGCTCGACCAACAGACCATGAATGAAAAGAATATCATGATGATTGCGGCAGTTAAAGCCTCCTTTACCTCCGGTGGAAATCAGGGAAATCCTATTGCGGTAGACTTGCAGCGGTTGGTGGCACGCATCCGTTTCACCTGGAAAAAGAACCTGAAAGTAACGGGTGCCAATTTTACCCCGTCTGTCCTGAAAATAGGGAATGTGCCTAATGTATTGAGATATGCCGACGGATTTGTCGATACGGCTGCCGGGGCGGATTATCCCGAAAAGAAGGAGGCCAATTTCAAAGACTATACCTCTATTGTCGCCGGGATCGACAAAGGGTATACCTGGTATGTTCCCCTGAACCGGCATGCCAAAACAGGAAAAGGAGCGACCTCCTATGAAAAAGATGCAATCAATGCCCCCGATGCATTTTGTACCTATGTGGAACTGTCAGGCGTATATACTACGCCGAATATGCCCGACCAGCTGGTCAGCTACCGGTTTTATCCCGGAGGAAATACAACGAACGATTATACGATCGACCGGAATTGCGCTTACGATATTCAAGCCGTTATTGAAGGGTTAAACTCGTTTGACAAGCGGGTGACGAAAAAGACCTTTGAATATACAGAACCCGCCAATTGCTTCGTAATAGCCCCGGAGCCGGGTAATGAATTGTCGTTTAACCCTTACCTGGCCCCGGGAGCAAGTGTGGCGGGCACAGGAGTGCTCTACGAAGACCGGTTGATCGACGGACGTTTCAGCAGAGTGGCCGGGGTGAAAATTCTCTGGCAAACGGTAGAAGGTTTGATCCGGTCGGTATCTCTAACCCAGGGGATGGTCGATATCGCTACGAATACGGACGGTGTTGCCGGAAATGCCCTGGTTGCGATTTACGATGATGAGGGAACCATCCTCTGGAGTTGGCATATCTGGGTGACTCCCTATGAGAAAGTGCTTTATAAAAATGGTACAAACGGGCGTTTGCAGAACTATGCCGGACAGACCTGGATGGATCGTAACCTGGGTGCACTGAGTACGATCAAAGGGGATGAAGGTGCCCGTGGTGTCTATTACCAGTGGGGACGTAAAGACCCGTTTGTTACCTCGGTTGTTGCCGGGGGAACGGCTCCCGCTCATAGGGATATGGGAACAGCTTTGAATATAGACAAGTCGGTCGAAAATCCTACTGTGTTTTTTACCAATCAGGCGGATAACACCTGGAATGGCGGGGGACCGTTGCCTGCATTGTGGCAGGCAACAGGCAGCAAAACACTGTTTGATCCCTGCCCGGCAGGTTGGAGGCTGCCGGGGAAAACGGCTTGGGAGACTTTTGTATGGAGCACTAATTTTTCTTGGGATAGCTCAACAAGTTCAGGGGCAGCCAGAGATGTCGAGGGCGAGACATTGCCTGCCTGGTATCCGTTGTCCGGACGGTTGGATAATAGTTCAATGGAGTATGCTGCTTCCCCTGCCTACCTGTGGTCGGCATCTTTCGGGAACACAATGCCGTATGTTTTCCAGTTTAGTTCAAGCGGGGCCTCCACAGTAGAAACCTCCGGAGCCTGGGGGGCAGCCGTGAGATGTGTCAAACAATAAAGAGAAAAAGAAGAATGGATAGAAAGAAGACAAATAGAACCCGGTTGATCGGAATATTGTTTTTACAGGTCGTCGGTTGGGGTGTTGTAACCGGTTGTGTGGAGGACGGCAGACGGACGGAAACGGATGACCGCAACAGCATAGAGGTAACCTGTTGTTTGCAGATCGAACCGCTGGTAGGCGAACCGGCTACGCGGGCGGATAATACGCTTATCAATGGAGAAGGCACAACGGCAGAAGAGACGGTGGTAAATGACCTGACGGTGATACAGTTTGACGGGAACGGAGACGCGACAGACGAATCGATTGTGATCCGCACATTCAATGGTAAGTTGAATCTGACCAGTTTGTCTATCGGCCTGATGCAACCGCCTTCGAAGGGAAGTCAGTATCTTTATTTTATCTGTAATGCCGGTGATGTGTTTGCCAATTTTGTGGGAACGCTGGGTGAGTTGGAAGAAAAAATACTGACAATCAGCCGGGAGGGTGGTTTGTCGGGAGGAATTGTAATGACCGGAGCCTGTCGTTCGACGTTGGTAGGCGGGACACCGATAAAGGCGACGCTGACCCGCCGATTTGCCAAAATTCGTTTTACTTATAACGCGGATGGATTGCCGGAGGGGGATACCTTCGAGCCGGTGTGGTTGCAATTACTGTCTGTTCCCAAGGCGATGATGCTTGAACCGGCATCGGCAACAACGGATATTGTTGTCGGTTTTTCCGATCTTGATCCGGTTTTAAAAGAGATAGAGAAGGGATATGTCTGGTATATACCTGAAAACAAACGGGGGAAGGGTAAGAATACCGGTGGTAGTGCGGCCAATAAAGGCGCGGTGAGTGTTCCTGATAATTATTGTACTTATATTTTACTGGAAGGCAGGTATCATCAGAGTAGTGATAATAAAGATTATAAAGTCTTTTACCGCTTTTATCCGGGAGCAGATGCGATCAATGATTTTAATCTGGAAAGTAACCATGTATATAATGTAGGATTGACCTTAAAAGGGATAGGTAACAACGACGACCGGGTGGCATCGCAGACGGCAGAGTCGCTACCCGGAGCAAATTGCTATATGACAGCACCCGGTTCTATTCTGACTTTTAATCCGTATGCAGCTGCGGGGATTGATGTTTCATCGACCGGATGGACGTATGCCGGCCGGATGGGAACAAAAGAGCAAAGTAAGATCGACCACGTCGGATTAGTCTGGCAAACGGAACCGGGATTGATAAGGAATATCTATTACCTGATTTCCAGCGGAGAAATACGTTTGGCTATAGATAATAAGTCAGGAAATGCATTGGTTGCAGCGTATGACGGGAATAATAGAATACTATGGAGTTGGCATATCTGGATAACGGATTATTCGGTGGCAAAGGCAGACTATTCTATGGAGGGAACCAGTGCCGAAGTTGATAATGGGTATGTTTATAAGTTTAAAGACTATATCTGGATGGACAGAGGCCCCGGTGCGTTATCTAATGAACGGACAAATGTTACAAACTTCGGTATGACTTACCAGTGGGGAAGAAAGGATCCGTTTGTTCCGGCAAATATGTTTACTGCAAATACCCTGACACCTATGTATGATGCGAATGGGGAGAGGGTCGAAACTACTGCAAAACAGTTTGATCAGGCTTATGTGAATACAGTCGGAGATATGTTTGATAATGTGATGCAAAATCCGCTTACATTCTTTACGAATGGAGCGGCTGTATCAGGTACACCTGTTAATACAAGCAATGAATGTATATGGTATGGTATGTCAGCGAAAGGTGATTTGTGGTCGTCGATAAAAACCTTTTTCGATCCCTGTCCGGCAGGGTGGTGTGTTCCACCGGCTGGAGCAAGGCCGGGATCTGGTGATGTATCTTATCATTATGCTTCAAATGCTTCCGGGAATGGTTTTTATATTAAAGGAATCGAAGGTCTGTTTTGGCCTTATATTGGCTATAGGCAGATCTCGACAGGAGTGCCTAGTGGTGTTGGAGCGCAAGGAATATACTGGACTTCTGAGAATGGAAGCAGTAAGGGAAGTAATTGGGCTAAAACTTATGGGGCTGGTAATGCGAATTGGGATAATACTATGTTTGACCAAAGCCGCAGACACTCCGATGGTATGGGAGTCCGTTGTGTAAAAATCAAATAAACGCAATAAATATATGAATAAGATCGAACTGGCCCGTGCCATCCAGGAAGCGTGTGGATGCACGCAGACAGAAGCAGCCGGGTTGTTGAATACTGTTATAGATGTATTTACAGAGCAACTGTCGAATGGCAATTCCATCAACCTCCAGGGGTTCGGTACCCTGAAACCCTGGCATCAGACCTTGCGTGACGGTCGCAACCCGAAAACAGGAGTACCCGTCACCATCCCTCCGCGCATCAGCGTCAAATTCCGTCCGGGAAAGTTTCTGCTGGAAGCATTGAATAAGTCCGAATAAGCGGATTTATAGAAATAACTGCATAACTTGTTAATAGTGACAGGTTGTATCTACCTCCCCTCTCGAGAGGGGTAGGGGTGTGTTAATGCCAATAAATAAAACATGCCTGGTTAAGGTTTATTTGTCGTCAGTTTTAACTCAATGTCATAAAGTTAAGGATAGGGACAGTAAATGTCCTGAAAGGACTAACTATGAATAGCCCCCGGTGAAGCCGGTGGGAAATAGGATGCGGTATGTCGGTGATCCCCGAAGGGGGTCAATCATAGCTTGTTATTCGCCCCTTTCAGGGACGCACCATCCGATGTATATCCTGTCCCCCGGCTTCACCGGGGGCTATTCACAATCGGGCCCTTCGGGTCCGGCACCGTTACTATTTAATTCCCCTTCGATACTATCAATACTTAACCCCGTTTGTGCGTGTACACATAGCGGGGGCAGGTGAGGATATAACCCGATCCTATAAAAAAAATAGTATTATGTACGAAGAATTAAGAGCATTATTCGGAAAGGAAAAGCCTTCCGTTAGTAAGTTTGAAACAATCCTGAGTGAATTACCCCCTGTCAGACGTTTGTATTATCACCGGCTTGCTTATAAAGTAGCCCTTTGCGAATGGGAATACCTGACTGTGCGTTACCAACTTTTTCTCACTCATTTCTTTACCCGCGACTGGCAGCGAACGCTCGATTATCTGCTGGAAAACACGGTACTCGGTACCTTGCAGTTCGAACTTCAGGAACCGGACATCATCCAGCGTTTTATCGGCCAGATGGAAAGCAGTAATCCCTATCACAAACCTTCTTTTGTGCATCTGTCTTTCTCCTATCAGCTGGCATTCAAATGCAAGAACTCCGTCGAGTACCTCGGTGACAAATTGCGTACGCAAACCCTCACCGCCGAAGACCTGATCTGGCTGAACGACAAGACGCTCATAACCAACGAACCGGGCCACGTACCACCCCGTGTGAAATAAGTTTAAATAGCAAGGGAATGGAGCGGTTGTAATAGAGTGGATTTAATACGGTTGTTGTCGTAACCAGATCGCAAAGAAGCGATCGTAAACGATATAACCGGCTTCTGTCCGGTAAACCATTTCCATTTTCGTGAGAGTACGAAGGGCTGAATTTACACTGCTCGCGGCTTTCAGTTTGTATTTGGAAATGAAAGAACCGGCATTGATCTCCGGTACGATCCGTTCCTTTGCTATTGCCTTAATTAAACGTATAGCGCCGGAAGTATAGGCAGCCAGTAAGTTTTGATAACCATATTCATTCTCTGCAACGATTTCGCGTATAGCATGGCTAACCGTTTCCTGATCGGGATTTATGGAATATCCGTACAGACGATTTAATATGGACTGAATATACCAGGTATGTCCTCCGAACTCATCGTAAATACCGGAAAATGTCTCTTCCTTTAAAAGGAGGTTTTGTCTGTCAAACCAGATAGCCGCAAAATCATAATAAGCCTTTCTATCTATACAACCGATGGTTATTGTCTGCGTACTTTGATAAAAAGGTCGCTTGGTTGACAAAAACATTTCCTGCATAACATGCTGTTTACTACCTGCAAAAATAAAACAGACATTGGGTAGGAACTGGATGTAAGAACGTAACAGGGCTTCTACTCCTTTTTCAGGATATTCCGTGATCTGCTGGAATTCGTCGATAGCGATATAACAACGTTTTTCCGACGATTGCAGGTAATTGAATATTTCTTTTAAAGTAGCTTCTTCTTTATCGGGGGCAATGTCAATACTGACTTCCGGCATACCTGATAGTTCATCCAGCGTAAAAACAGGCCGACAACTTTTAATGAATCGGCTGATTCGTGACATCGCTTTTTGAGGTATGGAGTCGAGGCTGCCTAATACGGTACTGGCAAATGCCTGTACAAACTCATTCAGGTTCTGCGTCGAATAAATATCGAGATAAAGAGTGATAATGTCAGAATGTTGCTCGTGCAACTGATGGAAAACATGCTTGATCAATCCTGTTTTACCCATACGCCGGGGAGCAACGAGCGTCAGGTTGCGTTCGTTATGTAAGGCGTTGGTTATCTGCCCGGTTTCCTGTTGTCTGTCACAGAAATAATCGGGACCGTAATATCCTGCTATCAGGAAAGGATTGTTCGGTTGAATCGTCGACATATTTTCATTGCGTAAATTGCGTAACGCAAATTACGTAATAAAGATCGAGGTGTGCAAATATTCCCGGAGGAAGTTGTCCGGCGGCCCTTATTATCGACGAAAGGTGGTTTTGGGGTTTCTGTATATTTCCTCTATAAATAAACAAACGTGAGTTCGAAATAAGTACCATAACCTTCCTCAGAATAACAGTCAAGCCATGTTTAATAACATGTATGTGTAAAAATATAACAAAAAGTTTGTATTAAAGAAAAATAAACCTGTCCTTTGACGAAAAGATTTTAACTATGAAAAACACAAAGAGATAACATTGCCACAGTCTTGACTATGAAATGTATGATCTTTGGGAGGGAGTCTGTATAAGGGTCCCTTTTTTCTTATTATTTTCTGTGTAATAAAAGTTACACTAACCTTATTTCGAACTCCCGTTAAAATAAGATCACTTTGTAGCTGTCCCTACATTTTGTCTATGCAGAGAGTGATAAATAATTTCCTCTTCGAGCTTGTTTGTCTCAGACGCAATTCCTTGCCAGAGCGTGCCTGTATACCAGTTTGCAAAAACGGGGTTTACTCCACCACAAATATAAGGGTCTTGGAACGCTCATTAAGAAGCAACCATTAATTCACAAATGGCATATAAGGTTGCTTTTTAGCTAATAAATTCCAAATAACAACGAGTAGCTTTCGAGCATTTGCCATTAAAGCCTTGTTGTGATTCATTCTCTTTTTCAAGGTATGATATCTGCTATAAAATTTAGATGTTTGAGTCCTGCAGGCTCCCCATGCACATTGTGTAAGCATAACACGTAAATACTTGTTTCCATGTAAAGTCTTTCTTCCTTTGATCTTTCCTGCACTTTGATCATTTCGCGGTCTTAATCCAGCCCAGCCAACTAAAGCTGATGCTGTTAGAAAGGCTTTCATGTCAACACCGATTTCTGCTATGATTCTCATAGCGCTTTCCTCTTTTATCCCAGGAGCTGTTTGAAGGATTTCCAGTTCCTCGGCATAATGTCCCTCGCAAATTATTCGCATTTTCTCTTTACACTCAAGAAGCTGACGATCATAAAGTTCCACTTCTTCCAAACTCATTTTAAGCATGTCTCTGTCTGATGAAGATACAATACCAGTCAAAGACGACTTAATAACCTCATGACAATGTTTATTACGAATACGCTTGTGAACCAACAGAGCTAATACTTCAGAATCAGTTTCACCACAGATTAATGCATTGACCACCTTACGCATGGATTTACAACCAATATCAGAAACATAATTACTCAAACGAATATTGCAACGTTGCAACGTTAGATCGATAGCAGATTCAGCTTGCTGTTTGCGACGAGTCAAATGGAAGATACGACGACTGTACTGACGTAATTCCTGTATTTTTGAATCAGGAATATAACTTCCCTTAATTAGCTCTTTCTGAAGAACAGTCGCAATCCATTGGGCATCTTTAATATCAGTTTTACGACCAGGGAGTTGACGGATGAAATAAGGGTTAACCAATTTAACATCAAAATCGCATTCCAAAATGCGCCAAATAGGAACCCAATAAATACTGGTGCTTTCCATTGCAACTTTACCAACACCATGAGAGACTAAAGTGTCACGAAGGCGATCCAGTTCCGGTGTTAAAGTTCCAAACACATCTTCAATTTTCTCACCGTTTGCTGTGAGAATACACATAAAGACACTATCTTTATGCACATCAAGACCACAAACTCTGTCCATAAGATATAGTTTTTTTGTATTACAACTTTAAAATAACGAAAGTCGGTGGAATAACAGCAGGGAGTGGTCTTTATTTTTATTAGACGCGCTTATAAATCTCAATTTTTATGTAAGTTTGTTATGTGCTCCGATAGCGGACATACAATTCATACATTATTCATTTAATACATTAATTATTATGGCAATGAAGTTTAAGCTGGTTACGAGAAAGAACATGGGGCCGGATCAGGAAGAAGTTCCGGAGAAAATTTATGCACAGATGGTGTGTGGCGATTATGTTCCTTTTGATGAATTTGTGGAAGAGGTTGCCGACAGTTCGGGAGTGGGCAGTGCCGGGGTAAAGGCGGTGATCGACCGTACGGTCGTTGTGCTGGTTCGCCATATGCAACACGGACGAAGAGTACAGGTGGGAGACCTGGGACATTTCCGCTATAACTTCGGATCAGAAGGAGTGCCGGATGAAAAGAGTTTTGCAACGAACATGATCCGCGAGCCGAAGGTTCGTTTCTTCCCGGGAAAGGCGTTGCGCGTAGCTAAAAGTCGGACGAGTTTCGAGAAGATTGTGCTTGATGATAAGGCGGAAGATAATGGTGGCGGAAGTGGCGGTGACAGACCGGAGATTGAGTAATTGAGTATTGAAGATCGGCGGTTCAATATGTAAGGTTATGAAACGGTTGACGGTTCAGTTGATTATTGCAATCCTGCTCACAATGAGCGGGATTGTCCTTCTCTTCAGCGGATTCTGGATCGATCCCGCATTGGAAGAGTTTACCTACAGCCGTATCGCGGTAGAAAATGCACTCGACAACACGCCTCCTGCCGCAGCAAAGACGGCTTTGAATCATCTGGTTACTTATTTGCTGGAACCTTTACGGAAGTTTTACAAATCCCCTGTTGCGATCCTTAGCGGATACCGTAGCGATGCCGTGAACCGTCTTGCCGGCGGTGTTGTTGCCAGCCAGCATCGGAAAGGGGAGGCTGCTGATTGTTATGTGGCAGAGGGACCGGAGCAACTACTGGCAGCTCTGCAAAACTCCGGCCTCCCTTTCGACCAGGCTATCTTATACAAACGCCGCCGTTTCCTGCATCTTTCCTTAAAGCAGTTCGGAAGGAACCGGATGCAGGTACTTGTTTATATGATTTGTGTTATTTGTTTGTTTCCGGGCTGCGGATTAAGAAGAAACATACGCCAATCTGAACAGTACGGTTACAGCGATTCCGTCGTTTTCATCCGTAGCGACAGCCTGTTACTTCAACAACATTCAGCCCTTCACGACTCTTTATCTTGGGAATTAAAGCAAATCATCTATCTTCCGCCAGACACGTCCGGCAGGCAACCCCTGCAAAGCATCACCTTCGCCCGTCTTCTCCATACCACCCACCAAACCGACAGCCTTACAACCAAAACTACTACACAACAATCCAGGTCCGCATATACGGAAGAAAGATCACTTACACAGAAAGAACATCGCGCAACGGGCTATCGGGTTTTGATATTGGTGGTAGTCGGGGGAGGCTTATTTATTAGTACTTGGAGATATCTGGCAAGAAAATATCAGTCGTAAAGCAATATTTAAGTTGAAACTTATTAGAAAAGAAATATATCCTTATCTTTGTACAAAATGATATATCTGAACAATGATTACAAAGATATCAATAGAGAACTATAAGTCAATAACCAAACTGGATTTTTCTCCGGGACGTTTTAATATACTTATAGGGGAGAATGGAGGAGGAAAATCTAATCTTCTTGAGGCCATATCATTTGGGCTAGCTGCTTCTTTGGATAAATTAGATAATGAATTTCTTGGATTGAGAGGTATCAGAGTTACCAAACCTCAGTTTGTGATGTCATCATTTGAGAATAATCCTCCAAAAGAAATTGTTATTTCTTTTCTAACTGATAGGAAAACTTCAAGTATAATTTGTCGGATCGATCCTAAAACAAAAAAGGCAGAATTGTTTGCTGGCTTTCCTATCAGCGGGAATGCGGAAGCGGAACCATTGAGTTATGAAACTATCTCACATATTAAAAACATATTATCTAAAGAAGGGATTTATGTGAACAAGCTGGATATTAGATCCACTTTAGCTGCAGAAGCACATCCTTTTTATGGAAAAGTAGATCCGGAACTTGGGCGTTTTGTTTTTTATTGTCCGGAGGAATCTGCCTTACGTACATTTCGTGATGAATATCAATTATTACCTTTGGGTAGAAAAGGCGAAGGTGTCTTTAAATATTTGAAAGAATTGTCCCAATCTGAAGAAGGAAAGCTTGTTTTAAATGAAATCAATGAGAACCTGTCTCTCCTTGATTGGTTTGATCATATAGAAGTTCCTGCTACAGGGTTATCAAATGATTATACGGTATATATTAAAGATCGCTATTTGACAGATACTATGTCGTATTTTGATCAGAGAAGTACCAATGAAGGTTTCCTGTATCTGTTGTTCTATTTCACATTGTTTATTTCAAAAGATACTCCTGCTTTCTTTGCAATTGATAATATAGAATCGTCTTTTAATCCGAAATTGTGTACTAAAATTATAGAGGTTTTGCAAAAGTTAGCGGTAAAACATAATAAGCAGGTGATCTTGACTACTCATAATCCATTTATATTAGATGGCTTGGATTTATCGGATGAAGATCAGAGATTGTTTGTTGTCAGACGAAATGATGAAGGGCATACGAAAATCAGGCATATTGAATATAAACCGGAACGAAAGAAAAAACTGTCAGAGCTTTGGATGAGTGGAGCTATCGGAGGATTGCCGGATAACTTTTAATATAGATACGGAAATGACCATCGCATTAGTAACAGAAGGTATCTCCGAATACCGCATAACAAAGCATATTCTTACAAAATACTTTAAAGGGTATAACGAAGATATTGACATCAATCAGATGCCACCGAAATTGACTGAAGATGAAAAGAAACAGGCTGATGGTGGTACCAAAGGTGGTTGGGTTGAGGTTTTGAAGTATTGTGAGAACCAGGAAAAACTGGAATCAATCGTTCAAAGTTTGAGTAACATTTAATACAGATTTATTATGTGTAGGATATTTACTTTTCTATTGTTTTGTCTGGTCTCGTTTTCTATGTCTGCCCAATCCTCGAAGGTGGAAGTCTCTTATGAACTTTGTAAGGATGATATGACACGGGAATTGATGGATTTTCAGGATATTCGTTATTATCAGGTATTTATTAAAGGTGATTTTTCAGGAAAGATGTGTAATTTGGTGATGGTACATTGTCGGGATGGTCAGTTGTCCTATGATGAACCGATTCGTTTTCAGGAAAAGGATTCGACGATCCGGCTGACCTATTTTGCCCAGTCTATTGATAGTGATACAGCCAAAATCTCTCTGAAAAGTAAAGCTGTACATTCAACTCGTAAATATGATGTGAAGAACTGTAAAAGTCATATACTTATGGAAACCTATACGGAAGCTCCTCTGACTACGGCGGATACTATACCGGTAATTGCTTATACAACAGGCTTGGTTCAAAATTTTATGTTTGAAGGGAAACCTGTAACCGGTATTGATTATTGTGGATTACGTTTTGCGAAGGTTAATCCTAAAGAGTGGTCGGACAAGTACGGGGTAAAGGACTTTGTTTATTATATCATTTATTTTGAACCTTTCGACATAGGGAAAGAATAACTATTTCACCTCGAAAAGTATCTTACGCTGATTACCCCAGTTGTCGATCAGAGTGAGCATGTGTTTACCGGACTCCACTGTGCAGGCGATCTGGTGGTTGTCTGTTGTTTCTCCAAGGTACGTGTCGTCGAGATGCCAGTAGATGGTGGCGTCGGGACGGGCATGGGCGGCTTTGAAGATAAACTTCTCCTGTTTGCCGGAGAATCCTTTCGGTAAGTATAAGATGGCGTTGTGTTCCGGGTAGATCAGTTCGATCTGCCGGCTTTGTGCCTGTTCGCATCCCGGTTTGATGGGAGGGAGGGGGACGTAGTCGATATGATAGTTACGGTAATAATATTCCTGTGAAGGCGGGAGCACGAACCAGGGACGGGTGATCATCCGGTCGACAGACTCGCAGGAACTGTTTACACGGAAACGTCCGTCTGCCGATAGATGGACGAGTTTGTGGTAAGGACATACCGGGGTGTTGATGCCGGAACGGGGGATATATAATGTGTCCGTCTGGTCACAGATCCGGGAGGCTTTGTGTCCGCTGTTACGACAGATCACCGCCTGTTCCAGTTCGTCGTAAGGCATATCGAACCAACTGCTGCCGGGTAACAGTGAGAAGAGGTCGAAGAGGACAGGGGCTGCATTTCCTACTCCTGTCAGGCCCGGGCGACCTTCGCCGGACGCATTTCCCACCCATACACCGACGACATAGCGGGGAGTAGTCCCGATAGCCCAGGCATCACGTCCTCCGTAACTGGTCCCGGTCTTCCAGGCGATCTGCTTCATCGATTCGAATTGTTGCCAGTCGGCTTCTTCTTCCGGGCGATTGAGGGCGGACATGGCTTCGTAAGTAAACCAGATGGAGGCGGCTGATAATAATGGCTTATCGGTAAGTCGCTTGTCTGTGATTGATTGTATAGGATCTTTTCCTTTGTTAGGGAATGGTGTCAACGGATGAATATCCTGCGGATTATATCGCCCGTTGTAGGGGCGGTAATGGGTGAGAACCCGGGACAGGGAGGCATACATTCCGGATATATCCCATAAAGTACCTTCTGCGCCTCCCAGAATCAGAGACGCTCCGTAATGTTCTTCCGAGAAACGGAGGGAGGTCATGCCTAATGTCTTCAGTAAGGTCATGAAACGGCCGGTATTATATTGCGACAACATGCGGACCAGAGGTACGTTCAGCGAACGTTCGATTGCCCGGTGGGCAGGGACGGCACCGTTAAATGTCTTGTTATAGTTCTGCGGCATAAAACCGTTGATGTTCAGAGGTACATCCGATACGAGGGTGGAAGGGAGTATCTGTCCGTCGTGCAGCATGCCGGCATAAAGGAAAGGTTTCAGGATGCTCCCCGTGCTACGGGGGGAAGTGATGATATCGACCTGGTTTCCCCGTTTTTCGTCGGCCTGGAAGGTGGCATTTCCAGCATAGGCCAGGATTTCTCCGGTTTCCACGTCGGCGATAAGGGCAGCCAGGTTATGGATATGGTTGGAACTGCTGTATTCCCGGGCATAACGGTTGACGAGTTCCTGGGTTTGTTTCTGCAAGGAATACTGTACCGATGAGGTGATACGTATTCCCGGTGTGCCGGCGGCCAGCCGTTCCAGCAGATGAGGAGCTTCGTTGGGTAAGGGTACCGGGGCTTCCGGCAGAGGTTCCATGCAGGATAGTTCGTATTCGGTATTATCGATGATATTTCTTTCCTTCAGCGTGTGCAGGAGTTTGTCGCGTTTTGTTTTCAGTTGTTTCCGGTTCCTGCCCGGATGGATAAGGGCGGGAGAGTTGGGTAGTACGGCCAGTGTGGCACTTTCCGCCCATGAGAGATCGGAAGCGCTGCGTCCAAAGTAACGCCAGGCCGCTGTCTCGATGCCTACAACGTTCCCTCCGAAGGGGGCATGGGAAGCATACAGGTTGAGTATTTCCTTTTTACTATGGGTCGTCTCCAGGAAGAGCGCCCAGCATATCTCGATACTTTTTTCGTACACGGTACGATCCCGGTTTCCCCGGGCGAGGCGTGCCAGCTGCATGGTCAGTGTACTTCCTCCGCTGACGACGCGGTGGTACCGGACATTCAGATAGGCGGCACGCAGAATGGCTGCCGCGTCTATCCCCGGATGATAAAAGAAATATCGGTCTTCATAAGTAGTCAGGCAGGTAATGAATTTATCCGGCAGAGAATCGGTCGCCGGAAACCGCCATTGCCCGTCCGGTGCAATCCTCGCCCCCAGCAGGTTACCCTCCGAAGAGTAAAGTAATGTCGAGTAAGATACGGGGAACAGGGTACGGGGAACCAGCAGGTACATCCCTCCCCAAAGAAACAGGATAAACAGCAAAATAGATATTATCCAGGTTTTATTTATCGTCATAATGCCCTAAAGCTGATACTATATAAACTGTCACGATATTTTCATCTACTATGATCTCTGCTCTATGTAATGTTTTAGTTGCCATACTTTCCATTGTTATAGTTATTACAAAGATAAGGATAAAAATGAAAGATCAGGTGGAATACGTTCTATCGTAGAATATAATTCTTTATATTTGTGAAATAAGTAGATGTGCTGATGTTTGTTTTTGATCTTGAATAAGTAGTAACCGTTAATTGGAAGAAATATGGCAAGGTATCTTTATTTGATGTGTTTATGCTATTTGTTGTGCCTGTTGGGCAGTTGTACTTCAAAGAGTAGTGAAGGCGAGACGGGAGAGTTGCCTTTTAACCCGCATGTGGAAGCGTTTACCTCGGGTAAAATATCCAGGTATACACCGGTGTATCTGATATTCAATCAGGATATACCACAGGATAAATTACAGAGCGACCGGTTGTCGAAGCTGGTCCGCATCAAACCGGATATAGCCGGAGAGTTCTCTTTTGAGAATAACCGGACTATCGTTTTCAAACCTGCAAAAGAGTTTGACCGGAATACCTCCTACAAGCTGACGGCCGACCTTTCCGAATGGTTTGACGTGACAGGCAAGGACAAGCAGTTTACCTTCGGCTTTTCTACTTTCCCTATGGCGTTGCGTGCCAATCTGGAATCGATGGAGATCAACAAGAAGAACGAGAACGGTTATGATGTACTGTGTACTTTGCTGACCCCCGATAAGGAGATACCGGAAACAGTTGAATCGTTGGTCCGCTTCTCAGAAAAGGTGGATGCTGTATGGCAACACAGCCCCGACGGTAAAAAACATCAGGTTACCTTGCAGAATGTACAGGCCGGAACCGACGGAAGCCGTACGCTTACCCTTTCCGTTGCCCCGAATAAACTGGGCGTTGCCGAAGATAAGCTGCTATCCGTAAGTATCCCGGATATGAACGATTTTGAGGTTTATGACGTGACTTATGTGACGGAACCGGAACGGTATGTGGAAGTGACGTTCTCTAAAGAGCTGGATTCTTCGCAGGATATGCAGGGATTGGCCTTTATCGCCGGGAATACCTCCGAGACGGTGAATGTGGAGGGGAACCGTCTGCGTTTATATCCCGATGCTCAACGTACGGGAGTTATGAATGTACATCTGAACCATCAGATACGCAGTAAGAACGGCCTTACTCTGAAAGAAGATATTACCCGCCAGGTCGAGATCAGCAGCCTTCTGCCGGATGTCAGGTTTGTTGGGCAGGGAGTTATTATACCGCAATCCACTCAATTGCTCGTACCTTTCCAGGCCGTTTATCTTCGTGGCGTTGTGGTACGTGTGATAAAGATATTGGAGCAGAATATCGGCCAGTTCCTCCAAGTGAATAATCTGGACGGGACTTCGGACCTGATGCGTGTGGGCCGCCTGGTTGCACGTAAGACGATCTTCCTGGATGAAGACGGCAGCGATCTTACCCAATGGAACACCTATGCTATCGATATGAAGCAAATGATGGAACCTGAACCCGGTGCCATTTACCGTGTCGAACTTTCTTTCAATAAAGATCTGTCGGCCTATCCTTGCGATGATTCCGTGAAAGTCTCCCGCGAACAATTGCTTGCTGAAGATGAAATCAAATTCAAAGAGGAAAGTTCGCGTTTCGATAATGGCGGATACTATTATTATAATGGTGATTTCGACTGGAGTGATTATAATTACAACGAACGGAATGACCCCTGTTCGAATAGTTACTATTATAATAAGGTAGAAGGCAAGAATGTGCTGGCAACCAACCTCGGCCTGATAGCAATGGCAGGTGAGGATAATGAAATGACGGTCCTGGTGCATAACCTGATGACGACTCATCCGGAGAATGGTGTCAATGTCGCAGCTTACAACTACCAGAACCAGCAGCTGGCATCGGGTATTACGGACAGCCAGGGGCAGACCCGTCTGAAGATAACTTCGGGCAAGCCTTTCTATCTGATCGCTTCTTTGGGAAATGAACGCTCGTATCTGCGTGTGGATGGCGGATCGGCATTGTCGTTAAGCTCTTTCGATGTCTCCGGCGAGGTCGTACAGAAAGGCATTAAAGGATTTATCTATGGTGACCGGGGCGTCTGGCGTCCGGGCGATACCTTGTTCCTGAGTTTTATGCTGAACGACCGTGCCAAAAAACTTCCCGCCAACCATCCGGTGGTAATGGAACTGTATAACCCGTTGGGACAATTATATCTGCGTAAGACACAGACCCGGGGAGAACTGGGTGTGTATTCGTTTGCCATGCCGACGGAACCGGATGCACCGACAGGCGCCTGGAATGTGACTGTAAACGTGGGAGGCGTCAGCTTCACCAAACGCCTGCGTGTGGAATCCATCAAGCCGAACCGTCTGAAGATCGACCTGTCCATGCCCGAAAAGACATTATTGCGCGGCGATCCGCTGAACGCACGTCTGCATACGGAATGGTTGCAGGGAGCAACGGCAAGGAACCTTAAATACGATATTCAGGGAACCTTTATCTCTACACCGACCACTTTCAGCGGATTTAAGGATTTCTATTTCGATGATCCTTCGAAAGTGTTTAACAGCGAAGAGAGCAAACTGATCTCCGGAACGACCGACGAGAAGGGAGACGCCCTTGTGCAGGCGAAGTTTGAGATCGGTTCGACGGCCCCGGGTATGCTGATGGCAAACTTCGTTACCCGTGTGTACGAAGAGTCGGGCGATTTCAGTATCGATGCCAACCGGATGTTGTATTCGCCTTATAAGCGCTATGCCGGTATCAAGTCGCCGCAGCAGACACGCGAACAACTCAATACAGGAAGTAATTACACCTACGAAGTCGCTTCGGCCGATTACCTGGGCAACCCGCAGGCCAATACGGAACTGGAGGTGCAGGTCTATAAAGTGTATTGGTACTGGTGGTGGAGTTCCGACAACAGTAGCCTGGCAAACTATGTCTCCGACTCCTACAACAAACCCGTCAAAAATATGACAGTCCGTACCGGGGAGAACGGGCGCGGGACCTTTAGCTTATCGTTCGGCAATGAAGAGTGGGGCACTTACTTTATTTCTGTGAAGGATAAGGAAAGCAAGCATTCGACCGGTGTCATGAGTTATTTTGACTGGCCTTATAACGAGGGACGGAGGAATGCCGACGGCAGTGAATCGGCCAGCATGCTGACCTTCAAGACGGATAAGGATAATTACCAGCCGGGCGAGAAACTGGTTATCACCATCCCTTCAGCCAAAGGAAGCCGTGCCGTTGTCAGCATAGAAAACGGCACGAAGGTATTGTCCGTTACCGAACATACCTGTGACGACCAACAGACCGTAATCAAACTGGACGTGACCAAAGAGATGCAGCCGAATGCCTACGTTTATGTAACGTTGTTGCAGCCTCACGGAATCACAAAAAACGATTTGCCGATCCGTATGTACGGCGTTGTCCCGTTCACGGTGACCTCTCCGGAAAGTCATTTATATCCCCAGATCAGCATACCGGACGAGATCAAGCCGGAAGCCAACTATGAGGTAACCGTTTCCGAAAAGGACGGCCGCGAAATGGCCTATACCTTAGCCATTGTGGACGAAGGCCTGCTCGACCTGACCCGTTTCCGCACCCCTGAACCCTGGAAGGCGTTCAATGCCCGCGAAGCCTTGGGCGTAAGCACCTGGGATATGTATAATTTCGTAGTCGGCGCTTACGGCGGACGTATCGAACAATTGTTCAGCATCGGTGGCGACGACGCCCTTAACAAGGGGCCGAAAGCCATTGTGAACCGTTTCAAGCCGGTTGTCATGTTCGACGGCCCGTTCCTGCTGAAGAAAGGGGAGAAGCAGCGTCATTCCTACCGGATGCCGAACTATAACGGTCGGGTGAAGGTCATGGTCGTAGCCGGCAACGGTGAAGCCTACGGAAATGCCGACAAGAGCGTTTTCGTGCGCAAGCCTGTGATGTTGCTCGGAACGTTGCCCCGTGTGATCGGTGTCGGCGAAGAGATGGTTGTCCCCGCTACCGTATTTGCTACTGAGAACGGTGTCGGAAATGTCAATGTCTCGATCAGTTGTTCCGATAATATGGAAGTCGTGGGACCGGCCACCCAACAATTGAACTTTACGGAGAAGAGCGACAAGCTAGCCTCGTTCCGTATCAAAGTGAAAGATCAGCCGGGAGCCGGACGCGTAACGATCACTGCATCGGGCAAAGGCGATAAGTCGGTTTACACAACGGATATCGAGATACGTTCAGTCTCCCGCCCGCAGGTGAAGGTATTGCCTGTCACTCTGGAAGCCGGCAAGTCCTGGAAAGAAACGGTTCAGATGCCGGGAATGAAAGGTACCAATTCGTTGACACTCGAAGTATCCGACGTGCCGCCTTTGAACCTGTCTTCCCGCCTGTCATACCTGATCGGTTATCCGCACGGATGCGTCGAACAGATCACCTCCAAAGGTTTCCCGCAATTGTATGTCGGTGAATTTGCTGCTTTGTCGAAGGCGCAGCAGACAACGACCGGAAACGCTGTTAAGGAAGTCATCCGTCGCTTGCGTTCTTACCAGACGGTAGACGGTGCATTCTCTTACTGGCCCGGCGGAACCAGCAGCAATGCCTGGGGAACGGTCTATGCCACCCACTTCCTGCTTTCTGCCGAGACGAAAGGATATCTGGTGCCCGACGGCATGAAACGGAATGTCCTGAATAACCTCCGCCGTGTGGCACGCGACTGGAAGCCCGTCAACTCCTATTATTCCCGTTCGGAAGAGATGACGCAAGCCTATCGCCTCTATGTTCTCGCCTTGGGACAGACGCCGGAAGTAGGCGCCATGAACCGCCTGAAAGAAAATAAATCGTTGCAACCGATGAGCCGTTGGCTGCTTGCCTCCGCCTATGCCTTGATCGGCCGCAGCGACGTGGCAAAGAACCTGATCGAAAAGACTACGGAACTGAAAACAGATTATTCGGACTACGACCTTACATTCGGCAGCGACCTGCGTGACCAGGCCATCCGCCTGATGACGCTTACCCTGCTCGGAGACGGTAAGGAAGCCGCCCTGCTCACCCGTGACATCTCGAAAGAACTTTCGTCGGACGATTGGCTGAGTACGCAATCCACGGCCTTTGCCCTGGTATCCCTCTCCGAATACATGGCAAAATACAAGGTGGGCGGATCGATGGATTTCACCTATTCCTGCGCCGGAAAGAATGACAAAGTCAGCTCCGTCAAGAACGTTTGGACGGAAACCTTACTGGAAAAAGCTGGGGCATCCGCTTCCGTAGAACTAAAGAACACCGGAACATCGACCTTGTTCGCCCGCATCATTACCGAAGGTATTCCCGAACAGGGCAAGGAAGAAGCCTATGCGAACGGCCTGTCGCTGGCCGTCAGCTACACCGACCAGAACGGCCGGGCTGTGAATATAGCTGACATGCAGCAGGGAACGAATTTCATAGCCGTGGTGACGGTCAAGAATCCTACCGCCCGTGGCATAAACAACCTGGTCTTGACGGAAATATTCCCTGCCGGCTGGGAAATCCTGAACACCCGCTTCCTGAACGACGGGGCGACGGACAAGACGGCCACAGGCATAAATTATCAGGATATTCGCGACGACAAGGTGTATAGTTACATCGACTATCTGCCTTCCGGCCGCCAGGTGACGGTAAAGATCAATCTCTGTGCCGTTTATCCGGGACGTTTCTATCTGCCCCCGGTTTATTGCGAAGCCATGTACGATAATTTGGTACGGGCGAATACCGAAGGGAAAGAAGTGGTTGTAGAGTGAAAATAACCGGCATTCCCGAACTTCCAAATCGTAAGATAGTCCAACTACATCGAAACAAATGCTTGTTTTATTCAGAAGTAACCTTTTTATCTTTGCCGTGGATAAATACAACTGATTCATGAAGAAAAAACACTTACTCTTTGCTTTGTTTTGTAGCGGACTTCTATCCTGTACAGCGCCTACAGCAACTCAACAGTTAGCCGGGGATATCCTGGCCGACCAAAGTTTTCATACCGTCGACAGTATGGCCCGTGCCGTAATCCGCAGCGGTTTTAATGCCGGAAGCGGTTACTCCCAGATATGGGCGCGCGATATGAATACCTTTATTGAAGTGGCCTGCGAAGAAAGCAACCCGTCCGATCTGCGCAATGCGATCCTGCTGTTTTTTGCCCTGCAACAGCCAAACGACGAGATGATAGACGGATATGTCCTGAAAACAGACTTCAACTGGGGTGACGATCATCCTTATTATTCTGATGCCGCGCCCGACCATGTCGCTTTCAAGAATACAGTCGAAACAGACCAGGAATCTTCCCTGATCCATATCGTAGGAAAGTATATCCGCAAGACCGGCGACACCTCTATCCTGAACGAAGTGGTAGCCGGCCGCACCGTCTACGATCGTATGGTCGGAATGATCGACTATCTGATGAAGGAACGTTATAACGAACAATATGGCCTTCTCTACGGAGCCATGACGACAGACTGGGGCGACGTGCAACCCAACGACGATTTCGGTTGCGATATGAATGAATTGTCGGACCCAGCGATCGATGTCTACGACAATGCCATGTTTATCATCGCCCTCGATTTTATGCAGGAGATGACTGCGGATAATGTGGATAAGACCCGCTGGAAAGAACTTCGCCAGCATATAGCAGCGAATACCCGCAAACATCTCTGGGATGAACAGCGTCAGAAGTTTATTCCCCATATCTACCTGGAGAAATCTCCGATACCGGAAGGCTTTAACGAACTGGACGTGCATTATCACGGAGGAACCGCCATCGCGATAGAAGCCGGCCTGTTGTCTCCCGAAGAAATAGCCGTTGTCAATGCGCAGATGTTGGAGAATGTCCGCCTGTCCGGTATGCCGAGTATCGGTCTTACGTTGTATCCTACTTATCCGGAAGGGTTCTTCCGTGGTGGAATGTCCAAACCCTATATTTATCAGAATGGGGGAGACTGGACCTGGTTCGGCGGTCGTATGATCCAGCAGCTCATTGCCAACGGCATGGTGAAGGAAGCCTATGAAGAAGTGCGTCCGATGATCGATCGCGTCATAAAGAACCAGGGATTTTATGAATGGTACGGCAAAGGTGGCGTACCCAGCGGTTCCGGTCATTTCAAAGGCTCGGCCGGGGTACTGGCGAAAGCTATCGAGATGTTCAATCAATGGTCGGAAGAGAATAAATAATAAAATATCATACAAATGAGAAAAAGTAATTACGATAAAAGCCCCTCGACAACCGTCGACGGGGCTCTTTGGAAAGGTTGGGAGTCTGTTCTGGATAAGTTGAAGGACGTATGCAACGTCCCGGAAGAGTTGGCACGAAAGGTCGTTGTCATTGAATGTTATCATGGTGTATACCCGGAGGAACTGGCTGAACACCTGGCAACATTGCATCCTTCTTTGATGATTCATTCGGATCAATGTTTTAAAGGCGTAGAAGATATTGAGAAGATGACGCGTCCTTATCTGACAGACGATCGCCTTTTTGGACGCCGTGCCCCGTTTTACTATGCAGACTTCCTGGATGCGGACAAAGTAAAAGAATGCCGGGAAAAGATAAAAGCTGCGACCGGACTGGTAATCGTTTACGGGCATGCTGCGGCAGAGGTTGTTCCCGAAGCTGATGTACTGGTCTATGTCGATATGGCACGTTGGGAGATACAACAACGTTTCCGCCAGGGAAAGATCGACGGCCTGGGAGTAAAAAACCGGGAGGAAGCGCCTTCGCTCCATTACAAACGCGGATATTTCATTGACTGGAATGTTTGTGACGCCCTGAAAAAACAACTGTTACCGAAAGCAGATTACTGGCTGGATACTCATATCCCCGGTATGCCTAAAATGATAACCGGCGAAACCCTGCGTGCTGGACTGGAAAAGACAGCCCGTAAACCGTTCCGTGTGGTTCCTTTCTTCGACCCGGCCCCCTGGGGAGGACAATGGATGAAGGAAGTCTGCGACCTCGATAAGGAACAGGCAAACTTCGGCTGGTGTTTCGACTGCGTGCCCGAAGAGAACAGCCTGTACCTGAAAGTAGAAGGCGAACTGTTTGAGATGGCCTCTAATAATCTTGTATTTTATCAAACCCGTAACCTGTTGGGAGGCCCGGTCGAATCGCGCTTCGGACAGGATTTCCCGATCCGTTTCGACTTCCTGGATACGATGGGAGGGGGCAACCTCAGTTTGCAGGTACACCCGACTACCCAGTATATCCGTGATACGTTCGGCATCTATTATACACAGGACGAAAGCTATTATCTGTTGGACGCCGGAGAGGATGCAACCGTTTACCTCGGTCTGAAAACGGGCGTGAACCCGGATGAGATGATCGACGCATTGAATGAAGCCCAGGTATCGGGTAAGCCGTTCGATACGGAGAAGTACGTAAACAAATGGCCGGCCAGGAAACATGATCATTATCTGATCCCGAACGGCACTATCCATTGCTCCGGTTCTAATGCGATGGTACTGGAGATCAGTGCTACCCCGAGCCTTTTCACATTCAAGTTATGGGACTGGGGACGCCTGGGGTTGGACGGCAAACCGCGTCCTATCAACATCACCCACGGTTCGCATGTGATACAATGGGAACGGCAGACGGAGTTTGTACGCGACCAGTTGGTCAACCATTTCGAACCGCGTGCCGAAGGCGAAGGTTGGGTAGAAGAACGTACCGGTCTGCATGAAAATGAGTTTATCGAAACCCGCCGCCACTGGTTTACCGGCACAGTGCCGCACAATACAGGTGGGGGAGTCAACGTTTTTAATGTGATAGAAGGAGATGAACTGATCGTGGAAAGTCCGGTAAATGCGTTTGAACCGTTTATCGTTCATTATGCCGAGACATTTATCGTACCGGCCGTAGTCGGTGATTACACGATCCGCCCGTATGGCATTTCAGAAGGAAAAACCTGCGGAACGATCAAGGCTTATGTACGGACGAAAGGATAATAATCGAATATCAATTAAACACATATATATAATGTATAACGATAACCGCATAGTAATGACCCTTGATGCCGGAGGGACCAACCTGGTCTTTTCGGCTATCCGTGGGGGAAATGAGATAGTGACTCCTATTACGTTGCCCTCTTGTGCCTGTAATCTGGAACAGTGCCTGGGGCAATTGGCCACAGGTTTTTCCCGGATTCGCGAACAACTGACGGAAGCCCCGGTTGCCATCAGTTTTGCTTTTCCCGGGCCAGCCGATTATTCGGCCGGTATTATCGGTAATCTGCCGAACTTTCCTTCTTTCCGCGGAGGCGTAGCGTTGGGCCCGTACCTGGAAGAAAAGTTCGGCATCCCTGTCTTCATCAATAATGACGGCGACCTTTTTGCTTATGGCGAAGCGCTTACCGGCGCATTGCCGGAGGTAAATCTTCGTCTGGAAAAGGCGGGAAGCATTAAGCGTTATAAAAATCTGCTCGGCGTAACACTCGGTACCGGTTTTGGTGCCGGAGTCGTGATAAACGGTGACCTGCTGATGGGAGACAATGCGGCCGGAGGTGATATCTGGTGCTTCCGCAACAAGAAACACCAGCAATATATCGTAGAGGAAAGTGTCAGTATCCGAGCCGTGCAGCATGTCTATCGCGAGCTTTCCAGCGACACTTCCGCTTTGACTCCGAAAGATATTTTCGATATCGCCGAAGGTACCCGTCCCGGAAATCAGGATGCCGCCCGCCGTGCCTTTGCCGAATTGGGGGAAATGGCCGGGGATGCCATAGCGCAGGCCATCACTTTGATCGACGGTCTGGTCGTGATTGGCGGAGGACTGACCGGTGCTGCCAAATATTTCATGCCTGCCTTGCTTGAAGAGATGAATAGCGAGACCGGTATGATGGACGGAAGCCGTTTCAGCCGTCTGCAAAGCAAAGCATTCAATTTGGATGACGAAGCGGACTTCAACCGGTTTGCCCGAGGGGAAGCGGTGAAGATACCTGTTCCCGGTTCGGACCGCCAGGTGGATTACGACCCTTGCAAACGCATCGGTGTCATGATAAGTAAGCAGGGGGCCAGCCGTTCGGTCGCTTTGGGTGCTTATGTATATGCCTTGAATCATTTATAAGAATGTAAAAATAAATACGCCATGAATACAAACTGTTTAATAACTCCGGTTCTCACCCTTCTGACAGGCTTGCTGGTTGTTTCCTGCTCGCCGGTGAAAGAAGAGAAGGCGGTTGCGGAGAACCTGTCCCAATATGTGGAACCACGTATCGGGACGGCACATTGCCGCTGGTTCCATTTCACCCCCGGTGCGATGCCTTTCGGTATGGCGAAGCCTGCTCCGTCGACAAACGCCCATCTGGGGAATAACTCCGGCTGGGAAGCAACCGGCTATGATTATCGCGATACTTCCATTGAAGGTTTTCCCTGTCTCCACGAGTTTCAGGTGGGTGGTATCGTCCTGATGCCGACGGTGGGTGAGTTGAAGACTGTCCCCGGTGCCGTGAATGATTCGACCGGAAGCGGTTACCGTTCCCGTTTCGATCATTCGGAAGAGATTGCCACTGCCGGTTATTATTCTGTGAATCTGCAAGACTACCATATCCGGGCAGAACTGACAGCCACCCCTCGTGTGGCTTTTCAGCGTTATACGTTCCCTGCTTCCGAAGAAAGCCGTATCCTGTTCGATATAGGTAACCGGCAGGGCGAGAGCGGTGTCGTGAAGGATGCCTCCGTCACGTTGAATGATGACGGGACGGTTGAAGGCTGGGTGATTACCTTGCCGGAATATGTAAAGAAATACCAGCCGGGCGCAACAGTTCCGTTGTATTTTTCTGCCCAGTTGGATAAACAGCCTTCCGGATACGGCACCTTCATCGGTGAAAAGGTACAGCCGGATGCAAAACAGGTTTCCGGAGTCGGTTCGGGTTTATATCTTACCTATAAGACTGCGGAAGGAGAAAGCATTACTGCCAAGGTCGGCCTGTCGTATACCTCTGTGGAAAATGCTCGTCTGAACCGTGATACGGAAGCCCGCACGCTTACCTTTGACGAGGCGAAAGAGGCGGCTCACCGACAATGGGAAGACTACCTCGGACGCATCCGGGTAGAGACACCGGTTAAAGAAGATAAGGTGAAATTCTATACCGGCCTTTACCATGCCCTGCTGGGACGCGGCCTTGCCAGCGATGTAAACGGAGCCTATCCCCGTAACGACGGTAGTGTGGGGCAGATACCGATGAAAAATGGCAAGCCTGCCCATAACCTTTATAATACCGATGCTGCCTGGGGAGCGCAATGGAATCTTTCGCAAGTTTGGATTTTGGCTTATCCTGAATATGCATCCGATTATATCAGCAGTCATTTGCTGGTCTACAAAGATGCCGGATGGTTGGCAGATGGCTTGGCCAATAGCCGTTATGTATCGGGGGTAGGGACCAACCTGCTGACTACGATTCTGGCCGGGGCTTATCAGTGCGGTATCCGTGATTTCGATGTCGACCTGGCTTATGAGGCTTCTATTAAAAATGAACTCGACGGTACGAACCGTCCGCTGGGGGCCGGAAAGGTCGATACGGATAAGTTCCTTGAATACGGATATGTCCCCCATCTGGAAAATGGTAATGGTCCCGACGAGGCCTTTATGTTCTCCGCTTCCCATACATTAGAATATTCTTACAGTGCCTGGGCAGTCGCTCAATGGGCAAAGAAATTGGGTAAGACTGACGACTATGATAAACTGATGTGGTTGTCGAAAGGCTGGGAACGTATCTATGATCCGTCCACTAATTTTGTTCATCCGAAGAAGGCTGATGGAAGTTTCATTGATAACTTCAACCCGATGCAGGTGTGGCGCGGTTTCCAGGAAGGAAATGCCTGGCAGTACACGTTCTATGTGCCGCATGATGCGGAAGGCTTGGTCGGCAAGGTCGGAGCCGATGTTTTCAATCAGCGTCTCGACAGTATTTTTACTGTTTCCCGCGAGCTGATCTTCAGCGGTGGTACGGAGGTCGGAGCCTTTGCCGGTCTGCAAACTTTGTATAATCATGGCAACCAACCTTGCCTCCATATCTCCTGGCTGTTCAACGAGGCGGGACGTCCTTCGCTGACCCAGAAATGGGTACGTGCCATTCTGGACGAGTTCTATGGAACGGATGGTATTCATGGTTACGGTTACGGGCAGGATGAAGACCAGGGACAGTTGGGTGCCTGGTATGCGATCGCTTCCCTGGGACTGTTCGATGTCAAAGGACTGACAGACCCGCAACCTTCTTTTGCTTTGGGCAGCCCTGTATTCGATAAAATAACGATTCAGCTGAATAATACATATTATAAAGGAAAAGAATTTGTTATCGAAGCAAAGAACAACAGCAAAGAAAACTATTACGTTCAGCAGTACCGTCTGAATGGTAAAGTCTATCCAACTACCCGCATTCCTTTTGAAACAATTGCAGCCGGAGGACGTCTGGAACTGGATATGGGGAATCAGCCGGTAGATACATACAATGATTATTGAAAAAACAATACATACCATGAATAAACAAAATTCGAAAGCCATTTATCCCATCCTCTTCGGTTTCTTTGTGATGGGCTTTGCAGATGTTGTCGGCATAGCAACCAACTATGTAAAGGTAGACTTCTCCCTGTCTGATACGTTGGCAAACCTGATTCCGATGATGGTTTTCCTTTGGTTCGCCCTGTTTTCTATTCCGACAGGAGTTATGATGGGAAAGCTCGGACGACGTAACACGGTGGTCATCGCGTTGGCTGTTACAGCCCTGGCGATGTTGCTGCCTCTGTTCTTTTATGACTTTGCTTGCATCCTGCTGGCCTTTGCCTTGTTGGGGATCGGTAATACTATTTTACAGGTTTCTCTGAATCCGATGGTGGCTAATGTAGTTAGTCCGGACCGTATTACGAGTGTCCTGACTCTGGGGCAATTTATCAAGTCGATTTCCTCTTTCCTCGGCCCGATCATTGCCGGGGCGGCTGCCTCTTTCTGGGGTGACTGGAAATTGATATTCCTTGTTTACGCAGTAACGACACTGATCTCTACGATCTGGCTGATCTCCACGATCCCGGGAAAGGAAAAGCTGGAAGAGGCCGGGGCTACCTTTGCTACCACCTTATCCCTGTTCAAGGATAAATATATCGTATCCCTGTTCCTGGGGATCCTTTTTATTGTCGGTATAGATGTCGGCTTGAACACTACTATCCCCAAGTTGCTGATGGAACGGACAGGTATGCCCGTTTCCGAAGCCGGACTGGGTACCAGCCTTTATTTTGCCGCCCGTACGATCGGTTCGTTTGCCGGAGCTTTCCTGCTGGCGAAACTCTCCGGTGCCCGCTTCCTGAAATATAGTATGTTTGTTGCGATAGCAGCATTTGTCTTGTTGTTGCTGGTTCCGGATATGTGGAGCATGTTTGTTATGATCGTTATTGTAGGGTTGGCGTGTGCGAATGTCTTTTCGATCATCTTCTCATACGCCCTTCAGCACAAGCCGGAACGGGCAAATGAAATATCCGCCCTGATGATTATGGGAGTATCCGGTGGTGCCCTGATAACGCCGTTGATGGGAATTGTTGCCGATGGTTTCGGACAGGTTGCCGGATTGTCCATCCTCCTGCTTTGCATCCTTTATATTTGTATAATCTCTTTTAGAATCGATAAAAAATAGATGCTTATGAAAACGCTTAAAACCTTATTCCTGGCAGGACTGGCATTGTTTGCTATGTCATCCTTTGCCTGGAGCGGTTCGACCGCTCCGCCGGGGATCGAGACGCATCTCTTTCCCGCTTTGTATAAAACAGCGAAAGGACCGGTACAGAAAGTACGGGTTACGGTAAAACACGAAGGAGCCTCCGCCAATGCAACGATTACCCTGGGCGATCAGTCCCGGAAAGTGAAATTGAATGACGGGCCGAATCCCTTCTTTTTTGAGATACCGCAGATACAGTCTACCGTGCAGTTGCCTCTGACAGTAACTGTCGGTAAGGAGCAAGAATCTGCCCGGGTGGAAGTAAAACCTGTCCGTCACTGGCAGATGAATATGGTGCAGCATACGCATACCGATATCGGCTACACCCGTTCGCAAACCGAAATCCTGGCAGAACATCTCCGTTACATCGACTATGCGCTCGACTATTGCGACGCTACCGATAATTACCCCGACTTTGCCAAGTTCCGTTGGACCTGTGAAATCGCCTGGGCCGTCAGCGAATACCTGAAATGCCGCCCTGCCGAACAGATCGCCCGCCTGAAAAAGCGGGTAGCCGAAGGACGCATCGAACTGGCTGCCATGTATCTGAACTTCGACGAATTGCCCGACGAACAGACATTGGCCGCCTCCCTCTACCCGTTGAAGGCTTTCCGTGAAGCAGGAATGAAAGCGGAAGTCGCTATGCAGAACGATGTGAACGGTATCGGCTGGTGCTTCACTGAATTTTTTGCCGATGCAGGTGTGAAATATGTAAATATGGGAACACACGGTCATCGTGCCCTGATCTGTTTCGACATACCGACCGTATTCTGGTGGCAGTCTCCTTCCGGGAAAAAGGTGTTGACTTATCGTGCCGAACATTACAACCAGGGAAACTTCTTCGGTATCCACACCGATAACTTCGAGCAGTTCGAAGAACGCGTCCTGAATTATCTGGGTGAAATGGAAGCCAAGAACTATCCGTACGATATCGTTGCCGCCCAGCACTCCGGTTATTTTACCGATAATTCGCCCCCTTCGACCAAGAGTTGCGAGATGCTGATGAAGTGGAATGAGAAATACGAATGGCCCAAACTCCGCACGGCAGTTGCCAGCGAGTTTATCAAAGATGTAGAGACGAACTATGCCGATAAGATACAGACTATCCGTGGCGCATGGCCTGACTGGTGGACAGACGGTTTTGCTTCCGGTGCCCGTGAAGCGGCTATTTCCCGTATCACTCATTCGGACATTATCGCCAACCAGGCAGGTCTGTCTTTTGCCGGTATGCTGGGAGCCAAACTTCCTGCCCAGATCGGTAACCAGATAGACGACATCAACAAGGCCCTGCTGTTTTATGATGAACATACATTCGGTTACAGCGAAAGCGTCCGTAATGCTTATTGCAAGGAAACCTGGGAGCAGCGTTCCCTGAAACAATCGTATGCCTGGGAGGCTTACCGTCATTCCGGTTTGCTGGGAGAAGTGACGATGGGATTGTTGCAGTCTTTCGTGCCGAAAGCCGAATATCCCTCGGTGGCTGTCTTCAATACGTTGAACTGGACATATAGCGGTATAGCCAAAGTGTATATCGATCACCAGATATTACCTCGCGAAAAAGCCTTTGAAATAGTGGATGCTTTCGGGAATATCATTCCTGCGCAACCGGCGGAAAGCCGTTCGGACGGTACTTACTGGTCGCTTTACGTGAAAGACGTACCTGCCTTTGGGTATGCCCAATATTATATAAAGGTAAAAGACGAGCCTCGTCCTGCCGTGCAATTGGCAGATAAATTGGAGAATGCTCATGTCGAGAATCCCTGGTATGCCATCGACTTCAATACTCGCAAGGGAACCATCAGTAAACTGTTCGACAAGGAACTGAACAAGGAGCTGACTACCCCGAATGCCGAGTGGGAGCTGGGCGAATTTATCTACGAGATCATCGACAGCCGTCATCCGATGGAACAGTACCGCGCACCGCAATTCCTTCGCCGTCGTCCCGAACGGATCCGTTTCGAGCGTTACGAAAAGGGAGCGATCTGGGATACGTATCGTTTCCGTGGCGAGACCGTTGCCGGTCGTGAACCGAACAACCTGATGGTCGAGTTCCGTGTATTCAATGTGACAAAGAAGATCGATATTGTTTACCGTCTGCGTAAAAAAGCCATTACCGATCCCGAAGCTGTCTATATCTCGTTCCCGTTTGAGGTGAATCAGGGAAAGATATTCCTGGATGTTCCCGGCGGAACGATCGAAGCGGGTGTAGACCAGATTCCCGGTTCATCGAACGACTGGTACACCGTCCAGAACTTTGCTACGGCGCGTAACAGCGAATCGCAGGTCGTGATGGGCAGTCCTGAAATACCGTTGATGCAGTTCGGGGCAATCAACACCGGACGCTATAAAGCCGGTGCCGTTCCCCAATCCACCAATATGTATTCCTGGCCGATGAACAACTATTGGGTAACCAATTTCAATGCCGACCAGATGGGTGAACTGCAATGGAGTTACTTTATCAATTCAAGCAAAGACAACTCGATTGGTTATGCCACCCGTTTTGCCTGGGAGAACCGCATCCCGTTCCTGACCCGCGTATTGCCGGCGGGAGCGAAGGGAAGCAAAGTCGTATCTCCTGCTTCCGTGTTCAATATCTCATCCGACAATTTGTTGCTGGTGAATATGAAACCTGTTGAAGGAGAAAACGCCGTGATGCTTCAGTTGCGCGAGATTGCAGGAAAACCGGCTGAATTTGCCGTTACTTCCGATAAGGTCAACTTTACGAAAGTCACTGTTTGTGATGTAGTGGGAGACCCGATTGCCGGAAATGCAACAACAGACTTTGTCCCCTGGGAGAATAAGTTTATAAAACTTTCCTGGTAATCTATCTGTAAGATAAAGCGATGCCACTTATGAAACTATCCTTCTGTAATAAAGGATTTTCATAAGTGGCATTTTTTTATTATTCCCTTTGATACGTTTGGTAAATAAATATTTCTTACCTGAACTTTATTGCAGTGAAAGTATCTTTTATATCTTTGCTGTCATTATAACATTCATGTCTATGGTATTCTGTAAAGAATAGTAACTCCTGATATAAAAATGCAAGTGGAAAATACAGATATTTTGCTGAAAGATGTACGGAATAATTTTGACAAAATCTATGTCCTATATTATTCCCGTATGTTCCGTTTTGCTAAAGAATATGTATTGTTTGACGAAGATGCGGAGAATATAGTACAGGATGTTTTTCTCCTGTTGTGGGAAAAGAGGGAAGTGTTGGATATACAGATCAGTTTAGTCTCCTATCTTTTCGCTCTGGTTAAAAATAAATCCCTGGATTACCTCAGGCACAAGGTAATAGCAGATGAATATAAACAGGAACTTAGTGCGAAGTTAACCGCCCTTGAATTATTGAATTACTCTTTTACTTCCGATGAAGAAATAGAACAAATTCTGATGACGGCAATCAATAAACTTCCGGAACGCTGTCGGCAGGTATTTCTCAAAAGCCGTATCGAAGGAAAGAAAAACCGTGAGATAGCCAATGAGCTTAACTTAACCGTAAGTACGGTGGAAAACCAGATGACCATTGCCCTGAGGAAACTCCGTGTAGAGTTGAAGGATTATTTGCCTCTGCTACTCTTTCTTTTAGATGTTAAATAATATTTATTTGCCCGACGGCTTTAGGAGGAAACCGCTTTTGAAACGCTCTCCTTGTATAAAAGCCGGAAAATGCACATTTTAATAACAAAATACTTTGAAGGAGAAATAACGGCAGCCGAAAGAAAGTTGTTATTCTCGATGATCCAGACAGATGAGAAGTTGAGGAAAGACTTTTCTTCTGTACAGAACCTGTATGCTTTATCTTCCTGGTTACCAAATGAAAATGACGAATTTGAGGCTGTGGATAAATTAGCCGCTTTCAAACATACCCATTGCAGGAAAAAGCGTTATCCGATACATATCCTTAAACATGCTGCCGGTTATGCCGCTGCCATTTGTATAACAATTCTCTCGACCTGGATGGTCATGAATGACCGGGAACCGGCTGAAGAAATGGTCACTTACGAGGAATTTACAACCCCGTCCGGACAACGGGCGATGGTGAAACTGCACGACGGAACGACTGTCTGGTTGAACGCCCGTTCCACACTCCGCTATCCGAATCATTTTGCCCGTGAAGAACGTAAAGTGGAACTGGACGGGGAAGCCTTTTTCGATGTTGAACATAATGAACATAAACCTTTTGTGGTGTCAACGGAGAAACTGGATATAAAAGTCCTGGGAACGAAGTTTAATGTATTTGCCTATAAAGGCCGGGAAGAATTTAATACGGCATTGCTGGAAGGTTCGGTGAAAGTATATGAGCGTATGAACGAGGAAAAGGCGTTGTTTATGAATCCAAATGAATGTGTGGAATTAAAAGATAATAAATTAGTGAAACGCCCTATGGGCAATACCGATTTTCTGCTGTGGAAAGAAGGTATTTATGCCTTTGATGACGTCCCGTTTGAAGACATAATAAAGAAGTTTGAATTATATTATGATATCGTGATAACGGTCAATAATAGCAAGCTTATGAAATATAAGTTTAGTGGAAAATTCCGGCAGAGGGATGGGGTGGAAAGTGCACTCCGCACACTGCGGAAAGTCTATTATTTTACTTATATTAAAGATGAAGAAAACAATAATATTGTAATACGATAAAGACTGAGAGAATAAAATATGTTCAACCTTTAAATCATCATTTGCCTATGGAAATATAAAGAATAAAAAAACGGCCGAAAGACGTTCCCGCATCCATTCGGCCGCATGCTAACACGTAATCAAAGTAATTAAGTATTAACAAATAATGGAAACAAAGTTATGAAAAAAGAACCGAAAATTCTAAATGTTATGAGAATTTCAGCCATTCTGCTTTCCCTTTGTGTATTCTCTTCCTTTGCTTCAAAGACCAGTTCGCAAAACGTGAAAGTGAATATGAGCGGAAAGAATATGACTATCGCTAATTTTATAGATCAGATTGAACAGCAGACAGATTATCTGTTTGTCTATAGTAAAAATGAAGTAGATGTAAATAAAACCATTCCTGTAAAAGCCGGAAGTAAATCCGTTGCCCAATACCTGAATGACGCTTTTGCAGACTCGGAAGTGAAGTTCGCTTTTGAGAATGATTATATCGTACTGACGAAGAACAGCTTGCTTTCTATCAAGCAGCAAGGTAAGAAAGTAACCGGTTCGGTAACCGATTCGTCCGGAGAGCCTGTCATCGGTGCCAATGTGGTAGTGAAAGGAACAACCAACGGTACGATCACGGATGTCGATGGTAAATTCTCCCTGGAGATTCCGGATAAAGCGGTATTGGTGATCTCTTATATCGGTTATCTGACCCGCGAAGTCTCGGTAAACGGCCAGTCGACTGTCAGTGCAGTACTGACAGAAGATACACAGGCGCTGGATGAAGTCGTTGTTGTCGGCTACGGAACAATGCGCAAATCGGATGTAACAGGATCTATCGGAGTTGCCAAAGGAGAGGAACTGACAAAGAATCAGAACTTCAGTGCATTGGATAACCTGCGCGGTAAAGTCTCCGGCGTCAATATCTTCTCGAATTCCAGCCAGCCGGGAGCCTATGCGAACCGTGTCATTATCCGTGGTATGGCTACTATCAACTCTTCTTCCGAACCGTTATATGTAGTGGACGGTGTCGTGATGGAAGACTTCGGACTGGTTAACCCGAATGATATCGAATCCATGGAAGTGTTGAAAGACGCTTCTGCTGCTGCCATCTACGGTGCACGTGGTGCCAACGGAGTTATTATGGTCACAACCAAACGGGGAAAGAAAGACGGCGAAGGAACCTCTGTCAGCTATCAGGGGTCGGTCAGCGTCAGTCATATTGCCCGTAAGATGGACTTGCTGAATTCGCAGGAATGGGTAGACACTTTCATGAAAGGGTTGGAGAATGAAAATACCTATATGGGGAAAGACTGGTCGTTGGACCGTTCCTATTGGTTCCATGACCGTAACTATTTCGATGAAAACGGTAATCCTTTGTATGATACTGACTGGCAGGATGAAGCTACCCGTACGGCTGTTTCACATAACCATCAGATAAACATACAGCAGGCCGGCAAGAACTCTTCTATGGGTGCTTTCCTGAATTATACCGATCAGCAGGGTATTGTTAATAATACGTATAACAAACGTCTGAATGCCAAGGTCGCTTACGATGCCAATCCGACTCCCTGGTTGTCTACGGCTGTTAACCTGTTGGTTAACCATACATGGGGACGCTATACTCCGGAAGACGGCGGCGGACAGGATGCCCGCCGTACCATGATCGAGATGGTTCCCTGGCTGCCGGTCTATGATGCCAACGGTGATTATACGACAAGCACCACTTCTTTGAGCGAAAGCAATTATTTCGGTCTGGAGGGCATGTCCAATCCGGCTATGATCCTGGACTTGCAGAAACGTATGCGATATAATACGCAGATATTCGGTAATGCTGCGCTGACTTTCCATCTGATGGACGGCCTGGACCTGAAGACCCAGTTCGGTATCGACAGCCATAATGCAACCTACAGGGGATATTCTTCCATCTCCCTGAATAATATCTCCATGCCTAACGGTTGGGCTGAATACCAGAACTGGAACTCACTCTACTGGCAGGAAGAAACTTATCTGACTTACAGTAAAGTATTCGGCGATCACCGCATAAACGCCATGGCCGGTTTATCCTGGCAGGAACGCACACAGCGTTGGAACAAATCCCGTACGGAAGGTTTTGCTGACGACTTCTACGAAGACAACAACATGGCTGTCGGAACCAATCCGGGCAGTCCGGAATCAAGTTGGGAACGTTGGGCTATGAACTCTTATTTCCTGCGTTTGGCTTATACCTATAAAGATCGTTACTCGGCAACCGTTACCGGCCGTGTCGATGGTTCTTCCAAATTCGGTGATAACAATAAATATGCCTTTTTCCCCTCTGCTGGTCTGGCATGGAATATCTCTCAGGAAGATTTCCTGTCTGACAGTGAAGTGATAAGCAACCTGAAACTGCACACCAGTTATGGTTTGACCGGTAACTCTGAAATTGGTCCGTACAATTCGTTGGGCAAGACGGATGCCGGAACGCATCTGATCGACGGTAAACGTGCTCCCTGGTCTTATATCAAGACCATGTCGAACCCGGATCTGAAATGGGAAAAGACGGGGCAGTTTGATATCGGTTTCGATATTGGCTTCTTCCAGAACCGTTTGAACTTGGATATCGCTTATTATAACAAGAAAACGACCGACTTGCTTTTGGACTGCCCGGTCCCTCACTCGACAGGATTCAGCACGATCTTTAAAAATATCGGAGCAGTAAGAAACCAGGGTATGGATTTGATGGTGAATGCAACTCCGGTACGTAGTAAAGAATTCAACTGGAACTCAGTAGTAAACCTGAACTATAACAAAAATAAGATCCTTGCTCTGGGTGATACCGATGCCGATGTGTATCTGTACGATTGGGTAAACGGCGGCAGTATCCTGCGTGTCGGAGAAAGTATGGGTAGCTTCTATGGCCTGCAACGTTACGGTGTTTATACGATAGAAGACTTTGAAGCCGGCAATTGCGAAAAGAATCAGATAGGCCGTGCAAAACGCTCTTCCGAAAAAGAGATCATCGGTAAAGGATTACCGGATTGGACGGGTAGCTGGATCAATAACTTCTCTTACAAGAATTTTGATCTTACACTGGATTTGCAGTTTGTATGGGGTGTTGAAACGTTGCAGCGTTTCTTCCACTCAACTTATGACCGTTTCGGTATAACCAACGGCTTGAAGAATATCCTGTATGATGCCTATGACGGAACAAATCCGGGAACCATGCAGCAGATGATCTATCTGCAAAGCGGCGACCATAACGGAGAAAAACATGCCGGCCAGGATACGACAACCGACTCTCAATGGGTTGCCAACGGTTCTTATCTGCGTTGCAACATGTTGCAGATAGGATATACATTTGAAAAGAATGTCGTCAAGAAACTCGGTTTGTCCGGTTTGCGCCTGTATGCTAGTGGT
Source organism: Parabacteroides sp. ASF519 (assembly GCF_000364265.2). Taxonomy (NCBI): domain Bacteria; kingdom Pseudomonadati; phylum Bacteroidota; class Bacteroidia; order Bacteroidales; family Tannerellaceae; genus Parabacteroides; species Parabacteroides sp. ASF519. The sequence goes on from NZ_AQFV02000006.1 coordinate 3,340,202, forward strand.
AATAACCTGTTCCAGATTGTCTCTAAGGATTTCCTGGGTTACGACCCCGAATCGACTTCCGAGACCAGTTCGACGGACAAGGGAGCCGGCAAGTTCGGCCAGAACATGACTTTCTTCTCTTATCCGAGAGCACGTACGTTTACTTTCGGTGTTAATGTGACTTTCTGATTCATTTAACTAATTAAGACGATTAAAATATGAAAAAGATATTGACGACCGCGATTTTATGTGCCGGACTGTTCAGCTTTACGGCATGTAGTGATTTTTTGGATGAAAAGCCTAAAAGCCAGCTGACTACTGTCGGTTATTATACAACGGAAGCGCAGGCATTGGCCAACGTCAACTATTTGTACCGTACAGGTGCTATCCGGCAGATAGCATCGGCGCCGAGTGCTTATGTCGGAAGTTTTGCCTCCATTACCGGACTGCTCACAGGTTATTTCCTGAACAGCTATGAAGGGCAGGAGATCGTTTGTAAGTATTCCCGCGAATTGAACCGCCAGCAATACACCATGCAGATCTCAGGAACGATGGACGGAATCTGGGATGCCTGTTACAAAGCGATCAACGTGTCGAACGCAGCCATTAAAAGTATTCCGGATATAAAGATGGAAGAGGCGGTATCGACCCGCTTGATCGGGGAGGCCAAGTTCTTCCGTGCATTCAATTATTTCTATCTGGTGAAAACATTCGGAGCTGTTCCTTTCTATACGGAACCTTATGTTATTGCAGAGAATATGGAACTTGAACGTACGGCGCCCGAAACCATTTACGCCCAGATCGAAGCTGACCTGAAAGAGGCGACCGATGTGTTGCCGGCTGCAAAATTTGCCGACAACTCTCACCGGATCACCCGGTATGCCGCCGCTATGATGCTGACTTCCGTGTATATGCAGCAGGGTAAATATGCCGATGCCGTCCAGTACGCAAAAATAGTGATCGATTCGCCCCATAAGCTGGTTCAGAATGACGACCTCAAGATGAACAGTGCTTTCAACAAGCTACGTTCGACCGATGATCTCGACGAAGTGATTTATGCCCAGGAATACGACAATGCAGTGAATACAAGCGACTGGTTCCCTACATATGCCTTTAATTCAAGTGCCGTGTCTGTATTCGGTACCTATTCAATTTTCGAACGCGTCTACGGTCCTGTTGATGAATTTCTGAATGTGTATGACAAGAACGATTTGCGTGTTCAGCCGAACCAGTTCTTCCATTGGGAATATACTAACCCGAACACGGGAGCGACCTGGTCTTCCAAGAATGCCGGATGCTGGTATTATTATGATGAAGACGCTTTGCTGAGTACAGGTAAAGGCACAAAAGACTGGAATATCTTCCGCTACGCCGAAGCCTTGCTGGACGGAGCGGAGTCTATTGCCCAAAGCCAGGGAGTCACGGCCGAAGCTGCCGGATATCTGGCACAGGTGCAGGCCCGTGCCAATATGGAAGGTAAAACAGCCGGCCAGATTGCCGCCGATTTGCAGAAGCTGTCGAAACAGGCATTTATCGAAGCCTGCTGGACCGAACGTTTGCGTGAGTTCCCGCTGGAATACAAGATTTGGGATGATTGCGTACGTACGGGCAAATTCCCGGTGATCTCCAAAACAGAAGCCGGCCGGGTAAATTATGTAGACTTGATAGGAGCCCAGAATGCTTCCGGTGCTACGTTTAAGGAAACCGACCTGTTATGGCCGATCTCGGTAAATGAAATGCAGCGTAATCCCCGCCTGACTCAAAACTCCGGTTACTCTGCCCGGTAAATAAATGGTTGAAATGCCGGAAACAATGTTTCCGGGGACCTGACCCACCGTCGAAATGGAATTTACAATGTTTCCGGGAGGTCGACAGTGGGTTATCTCCCCGGAAACATTGTTTCTCGCAAAGGCACTCACTTCCCGGATTATTATGTAAAGAGCCCCTTTATGTGATTTTGTATGTGAATTAAAGATATTTGTATTCTTTCTCTTCCGGATTGTCTTTATCTTTGTGTGATTAATGAATTTGATGATTTGGCTTCATTTAAACATATAAATTCAACCCAAAATAAGAAAACATGAATAAGAAAAATGTATTGGCTATTGCTTTGGTCGCGATGACGGCCTGGATTGGAAAGCCGGCTATGGCAGCTCCCGGTAACGACGCCTTTGATCCGGTAGAGTATGCAATGCCGTTGATGGGAACTCAATCGAGCTTTGAACTATCGACAGGAAACACTTATCCCGCCATTGCCCGTCCCTGGGGGATGAACTTCTGGACTCCCCAGACAGGAAAGATGGGAGACGGATGGCAGTATGTATATACCGCAAATAAGATAAGAGGATTCAAACAAACCCACCAGCCAAGTCCGTGGATCAACGATTACGGACAGTTTGCCATTATGCCCGTAGTGGGCGCTCCTGAATTTGACCAGGATAAACGTGCCAGCTGGTTCTCCCATAAGAGTGAAGTGGTGAAACCTTATTATTATAAAGCCTATCTGGCCGATCACGATGTGATAACGGAGCTGACTCCGACCGACCGTGCCGCTCTGTTCCGTTTCACCTTCCCGGAAAACGATCATTCTTATATTGTGGTAGATGCGTTGGATAACGGTTCTTATATCAAAGTCATTCCGGAAGAAAACAAAATTATCGGTTACTCTACCAAGAATAGCGGCGGTGTTCCCGAGAACTTCAAGAACTACTTTATTATCGAATTCGATAAACCTTTTACCTACGAAGCGACGTTTGCCGACAACACGCTGAAAGAAGGTTCGAAAGAACAAACTTCCAGTCATGTAGGTGCCGTGATCGGTTTCAAGACGAAGAAAGGCGAAATCGTTCAGGCCAAGGTGGCTTCTTCCTTCATCAGCTTCGACCAGGCTGCCATCAATATGAAAGAATTGGGTAATGATAATTTCGATACCCTGGTTTCTAAAGGTAAACAAGCCTGGAACGATGTCTTGGGTAAGATCGAGGTAGAAGGAGGAACATTGGACCAGTACCGTACGTTCTATTCCTGCATGTACCGTTCACTGCTTTTCCCGCGTAAGTTTTATGAGATCGATGCAGCCGGAAATGTAGTTCATTACAGTCCGTACAATGGAGAAGTATTGCCCGGTTATATGTTTACCGATACCGGTTTCTGGGATACGTTCCGTGCCCTGTTCCCGTTCCTGAACCTGATGTATCCGTCGATGAACAAGGAGATGCAGGAAGGTCTGATCAATACCTATAAGGAAAGCGGCTTCTTCCCCGAATGGGCAAGTCCGGGACACCGTGGTTGCATGGTGGGTAACAACTCGGCTTCCATCCTGGTAGATGCTTATATGAAGGGTGTAAAGGTCGATGACCTGGAAACGATGTACAAAGGCCTGATCCACGGAACGGAAAACGTACACCCGACTGTGTCTTCCACCGGCCGTCTGGGACATGAGTATTACAACAAACTGGGATATGTGCCTTACGATGTCAAGATCAATGAAAACGCAGCCCGTACGCTGGAATATGCTTATAACGACTGGTGTATTTATCAGATCGCCAAAGAACTGGGCCGTCCGAAGAAAGAACTCGACCTGTATGCTAAACGTGCCATGAATTATAAGAATCTGTACGACAAGGAAAGTAAACTGATGCGCGGAAAGAATGCCGACGGTACTTTCCAGTCACCGTTCTCTCCGTTGAAGTGGGGGGATGCTTTCACCGAAGGCAACAGTTGGCATTATACCTGGTCTGTCTTCCACGATCCGCAGGGACTGATCGACCTGATGGGTGGCAAAGACTCTTTTGTGATGATGCTTGATTCTGTATTTGCCGTTCCGCCATTGTTCGACGACAGTTACTACGGACAGGTAATCCATGAGATCCGCGAAATGCAGATCATGAACATGGGTAACTATGCACATGGCAACCAGCCGATCCAGCATATGATCTACCTGTATAACTACGCCGGACAACCCTGGAAAGCGCAGTACTGGGTACGTGACGTAATGAATAAGATGTACACTCCGACACCTGACGGTTATTGCGGTGACGAAGACAACGGCCAGACTTCCGCCTGGTATGTATTCTCAGCCCTTGGATTCTATCCGGTGGCTCCGGGTACTACGCAATATGTGTTGGGCGCTCCGTTGTTCAAGAAGGCAACACTGCATTTCGAGAATGGAAAGAACCTGGTGATCAACGCTCCCGAAAACAGCGACAAGAATATCTATATCGAGTCGATGTCATTCAACGGCGTGAACTATACCAAGAACTATCTCGACCACAACGAACTGCTGAAAGGCGGTGTCCTCGATATTAAGATGGGCGACAAACCCAACCTGAACAGAGGTGTTAACCCGGAAGACTTCCCTTATTCATTCTCAGTGGATGAAAAGAAGAAAAAATAAATACTGAATTGAATACTAAGATGAAATTAAACAAAAAAATCAAGACATCTGTTGCCTTGCTGGCTTCAGCTTTTTTACTGGCCTCCTGCGCTGCCGGAGGAGGTCTCCCGTCGGAGCAGAAAAGCCCGGTAGACTATGTCAATCCCTATATGGGAAACATCAGTCACTTGCTGGTGCCTACCTATCCGACCGTACATTTACCTAACAGTATGCTCCGTGTCTATCCGGAGCGTGCCGACTTTACAGGTGATATGTTGAGCGGACTGCCGGTTATCGTAACCAGCCACCGCGGAAGTTCTGCTTTTAATCTGAGCCCGTATCAGGGAGAAGAATCCGGATTGAAGCCGGTTATCAATTACAGTTATGACCATGAGAAGATCTATCCGTATCGTTACCAGGTATATCTGGACGATAATAATATAGATGTAGACTTCGCCCCTTCGCATCAGAGTGCCGTCTATGGCATCACTTTTGAAGGAGAAGGGCCAGCCTATCTGATCTTCAACAGCCGTAACGGACAGTTGAAGAGCGATGGAAAGAGCGTCAGCGGTTACCAGTTCGTAGACCGGAAGACGAAAGTCTATCTCTATGCCGAAATAGACAAAGCTCCGCAACAATGTGGCGTATTGGCAGATAACACCGTGAAATACGGCGAAACGTCGGTAGAAGGTAAAGACGCTGCCCTTGTCCTTTCTTACGGGAATGACGTGAAGAAACTCGGTGTGCGTTACGGTATCTCCTTCATCAGCGAAGACCAGGCAAAGAAGAACCTCGAACGTGAGATCGCCGCCTACGATGTGGACGTTGTAGCCAAGATCGCCCGCAACGACTGGAACGATGCCCTTGGCAAAATCCAGACGCAAGGCGGAACCAACGACGACAAGACCGTATTCTATACCTCTTTATACCGTTGCTACGAACGTCCGGTCAACCTGAGCGAAGACGGCCGTTACTACAGTGCCTTCGACGGTCAGATTCATGAAGACGGCGGTCGTCCGTTCTATACCGACGACTGGATCTGGGATACCTACCGTGCAACCCATCCGTTGCGTATCCTGATCGACAATGAACGTGAAAGCGATATCATCAACTCTTTCCTGCTGATGGCAGAACAGATGGGTACGAACTGGATGCCGACCTTCCCGGAAGTGACCGGCGATTCGCGTCGTATGAACTCCAACCATGCCGTAGCTACTGTGATCGATGCCTGGAAGAAAGGTTTACGCGGCTTCGACCTGGAAAAGGCTTATATTGCTTCAAAGAAAGGTATCGAAGAGAAAACACTGATCCCCTGGTCGGCTGCCCCTGCCGGATGGTTGGACGATTTCTATAAGGAACACGGTTATATCCCCGCATTGAAACCCGGCGAAAAGGAAACGGTAGCCAACGTCTCTATCTGGGAAAAACGCCAGCCGGTAGCCGTTACGCTGGGAACAGCCTACGACCAATGGTGTCTCTCACAAATCGCAGCCGAACTGGGTAAGACTGACGAAGCCAAACATTACCTGCGCGAATCCTACAACTACCGCAACCTGTTCAACCCCGATACCCGTTTCTTCCATCCGAAGGATAAGGACGGCAAGTTCATCGAACCGATGGATTACCGTTATGACGGTGGCCTGGGTGCCCGCGATTATTACGATGAGAACAATGCCTATGTGTATCGTTGGGACGTACAGCATAATATCGGCGACCTGATCTCTATGATCGGTGGTGACAAAGCATTTGTTTTGGATCTCGATTCCATGTTCAACGAACCGCTCGGTATGTCCAAATGGAGTTTTTATTCCTTCCTTCCCGACCATACCGGCAATGTAGGTATGTTCTCGATGGCCAACGAGCCGAGTTTGCATATCCCGTATCTGTACAACTACGCCGGTCAGCCCTGGAAGACACAGAAACGTATCCGTACGCTGTTGAACCAGTGGTTCCGTAACGACGTGATGGGCGTTCCCGGTGATGAAGACGGCGGTGGTATGTCTGCTTTCGTAGTGTTCAGCCAGATGGGATTCTATCCGGTTACTCCCGGTTCGCCTACCTATAATATAGGTAGCCCGGTATTTACCGATGTGAAGATCGACCTGGGAAACGGCAATACGTTTGAGATCAAAGCAAACAACGCTTCCGAAGAGAACAAATATGTGCAGTCGGCTCGCCTGAACGGGGAAGTCCTGAACCAGCCCTGGTTCCAGCACAGCGACATCGCCCAAGGCGGTCTGCTTGAACTTGAAATGGGCCCAAGAGCCAATAAAGAGTGGGGGACAAAGACACCTCCGCCTTCAGCAGCTCCGATGCCTCAATAATGATTTTCTTTCCGGATTTGATCTGGAATTCTTAAAAAAAATCAGCCAGGTAGTATATAGGTTAGCTACTTGGCTGATTTTTTTTGGATATTCTGTTGTGGTCGATATTAATTGGTTGGTTGTTTCCGCTTTATACGGATAAATGTTTATCTTTGTTCAACAACTAGATAAAAGTTAAAATAGCGTATAATGATGAGTCGTAAATTACCGATAGGAATACAAGATTTTGAAGATATTCGGAATGGGAACTATTTGTATGTCGATAAAACAGCATTGATTTATGAATTGGTGATGAAGGGAAAGCCTTATTTTCTCAGTCGTCCCCGTCGTTTCGGAAAGAGTTTACTGATTTCTACATTGGAGGCCTATTTTCAAGGAAAAAAAGAACTATTTGAAGGTTTGGCCATTGAAAAATTAGAACAAGAGTGGAATACTTATCCGGTGTTGCATCTTGATTTGAATGCCCGTAAATATGAAACGGAAGCAGATCTGGTAGCTATTTTAAATCAATATTTGGAAATGTGGGAAGCTGTTTACGGAGATGAAATGAAATTGCGTGTTCCGGAAGAACGTTTCTTTTATGTTATTCGTCGTGCCTGGGAACAAACCGGGCGTCAGGTAGTTGTTTTGATCGACGAATACGATAAACCTCTTTTGCAGGCGATTAATAATGAATCTTTGATGGAAGCCTATCGGCGTACGATGAAAGCGTTCTATGGCGTTCTCAAAAGTGCTGACCGTTACCTGCGTTTTGTATTCCTGACCGGTGTCACTAAATTTGCACAAGTAAGTGTTTTTAGTGATTTGAACCAACTTAATGATATAAGCCTCGACTATAATTATGCAACTCTTTGCGGTATAACACATCAAGAGTTAACTGCGAACTTGCGTCCCGAATTGGAACAGCTAGGTCAAATGCAGTCACTGACATGGGAAGAAACAGTTGAAATGATGGTGAAGCAATACGACGGCTACCACTTTCATCCGAACCGGGAGGGAGTGTTTAATCCTTTCAGTACGTTAAGTGCATTAGACAAAAGAGAGTTTGGCGATTATTGGTTCCAGACCGGAACTCCTACCTTTCTGGTAGAGTTATTGAAGAAAAGTGAATACGACCTTCGTCTTTTGATCGATGGTGTAGAGACACAAGCATCGGCTTTTACCGAATACCGTGCTGAACGGAACAACCCGATCCCGTTAATCTATCAAAGCGGATATCTGACAATCAAAGAATATGATGCTCGTTTTAAACTCTATAAACTGGAATTTCCAAACGAAGAAGTGCGTTACGGATTCCTAAACTTTATCACTCCTTTCTATTCTTCCATCACTGAAGAAGCAAGAGGCTTCTATATCGGTAAATTTGTCCATGAACTGGAGTCCGGCGATGTCGATGCTTTTATGCGACGTATGCGTGCTTTTTTTGCGGATTTCCCTTATGAATTGAATGACAAGACAGAGCGTCATTACCAGGTTGTCTTTTATCTGATCTTTAAATTGATGGGGCAGTTCTGTGATGCAGAGGTCCGTAGTGCCAAAGGCCGTGCGGATGCAGTTGTCAAAACTGGAGAATATATTTACGTTTTCGAATTTAAGTTGGACGGAAGTATAGAAGATGCTTTACAACAAATAAACGATAAAGGATACCTGTTACCTTATCAAATAGATCATCGTAAACTGATAAAAGTCGGTGTTTCGTTCGATCGGAAAGAACGAAATATCGGAGAATGGGGAATCTTCCATGATCTCCAATAGCTTCCTAACCTTAACCGATTTGGCTATAAAGATTAAAATCATGCTGAGAGTGCAAAAACTAATTTAGGTAAACTTTCTTTATAAATAATATTCAATAATTGACAAGGTGAAAGTGAAATGACTAGAAAAAACGATCGTTTTTTCTAGTCATTTATTCGTGTGCAAAATTATTCTTTATAATCCAATAATCAAAGCCTTTTCAGAATTATTATGACCTTAATTATCAATATTTCTCCTCTGATTTATACAAAATCTCTGTTAATCAATGATTAATGATTTTAAACAGAAAAAGGATGACTAGAAAAAACGATCGTTTTTTCTAGTCATCCTTTTCTTTGTGTAGGCTTTGAAAAACAAGCGATAATCGTCAGTCCAATTATGGGACTGACGAGCATTTTTATAACATATAACTAGTATTAATGTGTTGAAAATCAAAGATTTTATTATCCTCTTCTCGAAGCAAAAATACTTCAATCGCTGGGTAATCTTTTTTATAGACCTGTTTTTCTCGGTTTTATCCACTTTTTTAGTATTTGCGACCCTTGGCAATATTTTGAAAATAAGTCTGCCGGTACGTGAGTTTATTTATATAAATCTCTTTTCCATCCTATGCAGTACAATTTGTTTTCTTTCCTGCCAGACCTATAAAGGTGTCATTCGTCATTCAACTTTTACAGAGACGGGGCGTATTGCTATTGCCTCTTTTGTGAAAGCTACTTTGATGATTGTAGCCCTTTTCTGTTTTATCCACTCGTTATCTTTTCTTCAAATCTTTTTAGGAGGTTTGCTTGATTTATTCCTGACTTTCTTTATTCTAACAACGTTTCGTGCTTTATTAATAATGATGTATAGCATGATAGTTAGAAGTATTGCTTCCAATAATGAGAAGTTATTAATTTATAGGGAAGAAGGTACATCATCAAGCTCATCTGTAATTTCTCTATGGAAACAATCCGATAGTTGTCAGATTGGAGGATATATACGAATAGGGGAGAGAAGTAAAATTCGTATAGGAGGCTATCCCGTTTATTCTGTCAAGAATCAGATGGAATTTAATGCTTTAGTGGATCGAAAAGGGATCAAGACGATTTTGTTTACCGACTATCATGTCGTAAAAGCAGAAAGTGAACGTCTGGTGCGTTATTGCGAGAAAAAAAAGATTCGTATGTTGGTATTTTCAGCAATGAACGAGTTAAAAAGCAGAACAGTCAACCTGCATAATTTACCTGAGATTCGTATTGAAGACCTGTTAGGGCGTGATGAAATAAATATCAATCTAAAAAAAATAGCAGGTGAATTAAAAGGAAAAGTTACGCTGGTTACAGGAGCCGCCGGTTCTATCGGTAGTGAACTTTGTCGTCAACTATGTAAATTAGGATTAAAGCAATTGATCTTGTTTGATAGTGCCGAGACACCTATGCATACTCTTCGTCTGGAGTTGGAAGATCGATATCCGGAAGTTGTTTTCACTCCGATTATGGGAGATGTCCGGATGTTGGCTCGAGTGGAAAGTGTTTTTAAACGATTCCATCCTCAGTATGTTTTTCATGCGGCAGCCTATAAACATGTTCCCTTGATGGAAGAAAACCCTTGCGAAGCTGTGCACACCAACGTCCAGGGAACCTGTAATATGGCAGACATGTCTGTAAAATATGATGTAGACAAATTTATCATGATCTCTACGGACAAGGCGGTTAACCCTACGAATGTGATGGGAGCCTCCAAACGTTTGGCCGAAATCTATGTACAAAGTCTGAGTATTGCGATAAATAAAGGAATCCATCCTGGTAAAACTCGATTTATCACTACTCGTTTTGGGAATGTATTAGGGAGCAATGGTTCTGTTATTCCTCGTTTTCGTGACCAACTGGCAAAAGGAGGTCCTTTGACCGTCACTCATCCCGACATCATCCGTTATTTTATGACAATTCCGGAGGCCTGTCGTCTTGTTTTGGAAGCTGCATTTATGGGAGAAGGGAACGAGATTTTTGTGTTTGATATGGGGACTCCGGTAAAGATAGCCGATCTGGCACGTCGAATGATAGAGTTGGTAGGTCTTATTCCCGATAAAGACATTGAAATAAAATATACCGGTCTTCGTCCGGGTGAGAAATTGTATGAAGAGTTGTTGGCAACTAAGGAAAATACGCTTCCTACCATAAATGCTAAAATTTTCCGTGCGAAAGTGCGTGAATATGATTTTGCCGAGATATCAGCTGGTATTGATCATTTAGTAGATTTGGCAATCCGAGTAGAAAAGTTGGAAACCGTAAAAATGATGAAATCGATCGTGCCGGAGTTTATAAGTCGGAATTCGGAGTATGAGAAACTGGATAAGTAGGAAGAAGTAATATATAGCGATTGTTGGTTTAGGTTTGAATAAGAAAGAATATTTTTAATATTCTCTCAAATAGGAAGATGGAAAATGTTAATAAATCAAATATCAATATGTCGAAAGAAATTAAGATTGCCGTAGCTGGAACCGGTTACGTAGGATTGAGTATTGCCACCTTGCTGGCGCAACATCATGCAGTGATGGCTGTGGATGTCATTCCTGAGAAGGTGGAAATGTTAAACCGCAAGCAGTCGCCTATTCAGGATGAGTATATTGAGAAATATTTGGTTGAGAAAGAGTTGGATTTGACGGCCACGCTTGATGGGGCTTCCGCTTATCGTGATGCTGATTTCATTGTTATAGCGGCTCCAACAAACTACGATCCAGCGAAGAATTATTTCGACACGCACCACATTGAGGATGTAATCGATTTGGTATTAAGTGTCAATCCTGAAGCCGTAATGGTGATCAAGTCTACGATTCCCGTGGGTTATTGTCGTAGCCTCTATTTGAGGTACGCTCAAAAAGGGATACGGAAGTTGAATTTACTGTTTTCTCCGGAGTTCCTGCGTGAGAGTAAAGCCCTTTACGATAATCTATACCCGAGTCGTATCATCGTAGGTTTCCCGAAACTGATTACAGATGAACGGTTCAAGGAAGAGAATGAGGCCATTCGTCGCATCGCTGATATTCCAGCTTTAGAAAAAGCAGCTCATATTTTCGCCGACTTGTTGCGGGAAGGTGCTATCAAGCAAGATATACCCACGCTTTTCATGGGTATGAAGGAGGCCGAGGCCGTTAAGTTGTTCGCCAATACCTATCTCGCTTTACGTGTTAGTTATTTCAATGAGTTGGATACCTATGCGGAAGTGAAGGGATTGGAATCGCAAGCTATCATTCAGGGAGTAGGGTTGGATCCACGCATTGGTACTCATTATAATAACCCGAGTTTTGGTTATGGTGGTTACTGTCTTCCCAAGGATACCAAGCAGTTGTTGGCCAATTATCAAGACATTCCTCAAAATATGATGACCGCCATTGTGGAGAGTAACCGGACACGTAAGGACTTCATTGCGGATCAGGTATTACGTAAGGCCGGTTATTATAGTTATAGTGATCGGAACAGTTTCTGTCATGCAGAAGAGAAGGATTGCGTGATAGGTATTTATCGCCTGACAATGAAGTCGAACAGCGACAATTTCCGTCAATCTTCTATCCAAGGCGTGATGAAACGCATCAAGGCGAAAGGAGCATGTGTGATCGTTTATGAGCCTACGCTAGAGGATGGAGTTTCTTTCTTTGGTAGTACTGTGGTGAACGACCTTGTTAAGTTTAAGGAGATGAGCCACGCAATTATTGCCAACCGCTATGACGGTTGTCTGGATGATGTAATGGGGAAAGTATATACGAGGGATATTTTTAATAGGGATTAGGATTCATATCCAAAGATGATATTTTTGAAGGAAAAACTGGGTAGGAATAAGACTGTATTGGCGAATTTCTCCTACCTGAGCATATTGCAGGTATTTACGATCCTGTTCCCCTTGTTGACTTATCCTTATTTGTTGCGTGTCATAGGGTTGGAATTATATGGGGTGATTGTATTTGCCCAAACGATTGTCAACTATGTCTCGTTGGTAATAAATTTCGGATTTAATATGTCCGGGGCAAGAAATGTCGCTGTTTATAAGGACGACAAGACCCGATTATCAAATATTGTATCATCTACTTATTTATGTAAATTGATCTTATGGGTTATTTGTCTTGTCGTATATTTATCAGTTATAAGCATAGTCCCGTTTTTTGAGGATCATTATTGGGTCTACGCACTCTCTTTTCTGTTGACTTTTAATGAGCTTCTGTTACCTATCTGGTTCTTCCAAGGGATTGAGAAGATGAAGTATATCACGATCGTGAATTTGTCAGCCCGTCTGTTATTCGTGGTTGCTATCTTCTTGTTTGTCCATGAGCGGGAGGATTATCTGATAGTTCCTTTATTGAATGGTATTGGTGCTATGTTGGCGGGTTGCTTGTCATTGTATATCGTATTGGGAAAGGAGAGGATAAGGCTGTCCGTGATACCTATACGAAAATTAAAATCGGCTTATAGGGAAAGTTTTCCATTATTTATTTCCAACTTGTCTACCCAGATTTATGTGAATGTGAACAAATTGGTAATAGGTTCTTTTTTGGGAATGTCGGAAGTCTCTATCTATGACATGGCTGATAAGGTGTTGCATTTGATGAAGCTCCCTATTTCCATGATGGCGCAAGCCGTTTTCCCGAAGATTTCCCGAGAACGTAATATCCTTTTCGTGAATCGTGTGATGTTTTTGGTGGTGGGAATTGTGCTGTTGGCTTATATCTGTGTGTTTATCGGTAGTGACCAGATCGTGTATTTTTTCACCGGGAAGTATATGAGAGAAGCTTCTATTATCATGCGTTTATTGGGGATATCCGCTATCTTGGTTTCATTTAATACTTTTATAGGAGGAAATCGGCTTGTCCCTATGGGGTATTCGTCTGTCTATATGAAGGTGATGGTTGGTAATTGTTTGTTTTTTTTGGTAGGGATAGGCTTGCTTTTGCTTACACATAATATAAATATGTATACGGTGACAGTGATGGTGGTGACAGTAGAAGGTTTTAGCTTTGTTTCTTTAGTTTATAGAAATTGGCGATTAGGATTGTTGAGAATAAAAAGATAAAGAAAGTGGCATCGGGAGATTAGTGTTTAAAGAATAGATTTCGTGTCTTTTTTGAGATAGTATTGGTTGCATCGTTTTTGATGTGAGGAGTGGATAGGTCAAATAAATTTTTGTTTATTCTCTTGTAGTTTTGGAAGTTTTAGTGTCTCAATTTTTTATGTAAGAGAATGAAAAAGTAAAAATAAGAGAAATAGCATTGAAAGTGGTTTCAAAACATAAAAGATGATTATGTTTTATGGGAAATATAAATAGGAGTATAGTGCTATCCTTTAGGGATGTATTGTTATGGTTTACTTTTTTTATAGTAATAGGGAGTGCATGCTTTCAAACTCAATACAAATTTCCATTATTATTCGCATTGTTCAACATATTGTCGAAAGTAATTTTTGTGACAAGTTTAATCCTTCACATCATAAGATGTTTGAGATATAAGAAACAGTTTTTTACGAAGTATGATATTTTATTGTTGTTACTGTTTTCCTGGTTAGTGTGTTCTTCTATACTAAATGGTCATAGTTGGATTATGCAGGTTCCTTTTGTAATGAAATCTCTTTCGATTCGTTATATCTTTACATTGTATACTCCTAATCGCAAAGAAAAGATAATAACCATTTTGTCATCTGTTTTTACATTTATTGTTTATTTGAATTTTTTTCAATTACTCTTTTTTTCATCAATAATGGGTTACGTTGATGGAGATAAAGTCTATCTTATTTCAACGAATTATAACCAGTTTGGGGCAGTATTTATGCCGGCGATTTTTTTAAAAATAATAGAATCGTTTCAGACAGGTTGTAAAAGAAGTTTGATTTTGTTGTTTGTAGTCTGTGTCGCTTCTGTCGCAATAGAAGGTTCAGCAACGGCAACGATTTCTATATTACTATTATTACTTACTGTTGTTTTTGTTAAAAAATATTTTTTTCTAAAGGTAGAAAACATATCAATCTTGGTTGGGATTGTATTGTTTTTTTTCACATTTGTCTTACCAGTACTTTCGATATTCAATGTACCTTTTGTTAGTAGTTTTGTAGAAGGTTTGGGAAAGGATATGACATTTTCGCATAGAACGTCCATTTGGATTTATGCGTTATTTCAAATATCTTATAGTCCGCTAATAGGTTATGGGGTATGCGATAAGGAGTGGTTTCAGTTTTTGTTGAGTAATGCGGTAAATACTCATAATGTCATTTTACATTTTTTAATACAAGGGGGAGGGGTTGGTTTGTTGATATTTGCGGTATTTGTGTATATCGGAATTAAACAACTTCTGTCTATTCAAGATAAGTACCAAAGAGAGTTGTTGCTGACAGTAGTAATTGTTTTCTTCTTAATGTCTCAGTTTGAAGTATATACTAATACATTCATATATATATTTATATTTTTAATGTTTATATCCAAAGAAATGCTTACTTGTAAATTCATTGAAAATGTTTAATTATACTCTTATAATACCGCATTACAGATCTGTTGATACATTACATAGATTGCTTTTATCAATTCCTGATAGGAATGATATCCAGATATTGGTGATTGATGATAATAGTAGTTTGGATGAAGACGAATTTAAACGTTTGCCGTTATTTGCTTTTGCTGAATTTTTAATAATTTTTTTAATGAAAAACGAAGGGGCCGGAGGCGCTAGAAATAAGGGGCTAAAGACAGCCAAAGGGAAGTGGCTGATATTTGCAGATTCTGATGATTATTTTGTTGAAAATGCATTTTCTATATTTGATAAATATAATAATGAAGATTATGACATAGTTTATTTTAAATCGGAGAGTATCTGTTTGGGCGGTGACATTGTTTCTGATAGGAGTAATTATTATAATCAATTGATTGATAGTTTTTCACCTGAAGATGTGAAGTCTGTAAACAAGTTGAGATACAATCATGGTGTACCATGGTGCAAAATGATAAAAAAAAATTTGGTAATATTCAATAATATCCAATTTGATGCTATAATGTATAGTAATGATGTAATGTTTTCTACGAAAATAGGATACTATGCAGAAAAAATAGCGGCTGTCAATAGTATTGTTTATTACGTTACTACGAACGTAGGTAGTTTGACATCCCAAAAAAGTAAAGAATCATTGTTATGTAGATATGAAACAGCTCTTAGACAAAATAAATTTTTAAGAGATAGAGAATTGGCTAAGTATCAGAAATCTATTATGTTTTATCTTAGATTATCACTGAATTATGGTGTTTCAACATTGCTGTTTTTTATTAGATTAGGAATAAAATATCGTGCAAATTTTACAATAGGAATGCTTCATTGGCATGAATATATAACTACTAAAATTAAGTCTAAGTGTTTGTTTTAGTTGTATCTCGAGGTTTTCCTTCTTCTTTGGATGTGATGAATGGGAATTTTGAGGCGGATCAAGTTAGGGCACTACGAGCTTTAGGTCATAAGGTTGTCGTATTTAGCATAGACAGACGTTTTAACGCTTGTGATAGACATATTGGTCTTAATCATAGATTTGTAGATGGAATAGATGTGTATAATTTCTATTTGTTACCAATGCCGATAAAGACTATGTATAAATTAGGTTATTTTTATATAGTTCAGATGGCTAAATTAATGTATTGGATCATTCTTCGAAATCATGGTAAGCCAGACATCATACATGCACATTATCTGTATACTATGCCCATTGCTTTAAATTTGAAGAGCAGATTCAAAATACCGTGTGTCGGTACTGAGCATTGGAGCTTTGTAGGAAAAAGTAATATACCGAATCATGTTAAATTTTATGCTGAAAATGTGTATCCTAAATTGGATGCTCTTATTACTGTTTCAAATAGTTTAAAAACAAATATAAGTAAACAATTTGGTGTGGAGAGCATTGTTATACCGAATATGTTGGATATATCTAAATTTAATATCGAAGCTCAATGTGATTCTAATAAAGACGGAGCGTATTTTTCTTTTATATCGGTTGGTGCGCTTGTTGGAGGAAAATGCTTTGATTTATTGCTTAAAGCATTCTCAAAGTTGAAATTTGAAAATAAGTGTTTAACAATCATTGGGGATGGACCTCAAAAGCAAGATTTGAAAAACTTGATTATAGAATTAGGCCTTCAAGATTATGTAGAGCTTACAGGTAAATTGACTAGAGATGAAATGTTACCAAAGTTATCAGTCTCGAATATTTTTGTCTTGCCATCAAATTCTGAAACATTTGGGGTCGTTTATATTGAAGCAATGGCTTTAGGATTACCTGTTATTGCTACCAAGTGTGGTGGTCCTGAAGATTTTGTGAATTTTTCTAATGGTTTGTTGATAGAGCGGAATAACGAGGAACAGTTGATTGATGCAATGGAATATATGTACAGTCATTATAATGAATACAAGCCGGAAATAATAAGTAAGGATATTATAAATAAATACTCGCCAAGTAAAGTTGCTAGGCAGATAGAATCTTTATATAATGAGTGTTTATGCTACTAAGAGGTATTGGTCGAGCATCTTAGCAAATCATTGTTTGTCAATTAGAAATCCTTAATATTGATTATCACTACATTTGCTTATGAGTTGTCTGAATTTTTTATAAAATAATGCTAAACATGATGTAATATAATGAGGGAAAATATGAAAGGTTATTTATTTGTCAGCAATTCTTCTAAACCGGGGCATATTATCAGTGAACCTAAAACTGTTAATGTTGATTCTTTTGCTTTGCCTGCAATTTATGCGGCTGATAAGCTGGGATATAAATTGTATATAGGAATCAACTCAAATAATCCAAAGTTGATAACTTGTAAGCAATATGATGTCGTTTATTACAACCAAAATAGTTTTCGAAATCCATTTGCTATTAAAGATAACATAAAAGCATATAAGAATCTTTGTGCCTTTTTGGAGAAAAATTCAAATATAGAAGTAATTCATTGTAATACTCCTATAGGTGGTGTGATTGGTAGACTTTGTGGTTGTAAATACCACAAAAAAGTGATATATACTGCTCATGGATTTCACTTTTTCAAAGGGGCTTCAATAGTGAATTGGTTGCTTTATTATCCTATAGAGAAATGGTTGGCTCATTATACCGATGCTCTCATCACGATTAATAAAGAGGACTACGAGAGAGCTAAAAAATTCAAGCTTCGTAAAAATGGTAAAGTTTATTATGTACCAGGTGTAGGTGTTGACTTATCTGTATTTAACAAAGGGGAGGATAAATCTGAATTGAGGAAAGAATATAATATTAAAGATGATGAAATAGTGTTTGTCTCAATGGGTGACTTAGTTCCTCGTAAGAACTATGCTGTTGCATTGAACGCTATAGCTAAAGCTGGAGTAAATAATCTCAAATATCTTATCTGTGGAAACGGTCCTCAAATGGATGAAATGAAACAACTCTGCGTAAAACTTGGTATTGAAAAACAAGTTGAATTTCTTGGTAGAAGAGGCGATGTATCGAAGATCGTGAAGGCCTCTGATGTATTTCTATTCACGTCAAAACAAGAAGGCTTAGCTCGTTCTCTGATGGAAGCAATGGCAAGTGGCTTACCTTGTGTTGTTTCTGCTATTCGTGGTAACACAGATTTGATTGATAATGAAAAAGGAGGATTTATGTATGATGTAACAGATATTGATGGTTTTGTGGAAGGTATCAAGAGGATTTGTGGAGATAGTGAACTTCGCCAAAAAATGGGAAACTATAATTTATTAAAAATAAAGAACTTTGATATTAATGCTTCAAAAGCTGCATTTTATACTGTGTTTAAACAAGAATTAATAAAAGGTATATAAGCTATGTATAAGTGTTTTTTTAAAAGACTGATAGACATAGTAGGATCGTTGTGTATCTGTCCTTTTGTGGTGTTGGAAATTGTAATATTAGCACCTCTAATTTATTTCACGGATAGAGGTCCGATTTTTTTTAATGGTCAGAGAGTAGGTAAAGGTGGTAAGATTTTTAAAATGTTTAAGTTACGTTCAATGTACATCAATTCTAAAGACATACGTAATGCTGATGGTTCGACATTTAATTCAGACAATGATCCACGTGTTACTCCTATTGGTAGGTTTATTCGTAAGACCAGTTTAGATGAATTTCCTCAATTCTTCAATGTCCTAATAGGTGATATGAGTCTGGTAGGTCCACGTCCATCTTTGACAACAACTCCGTACTCAGAGTATAGTGAAGTAAGAAAGAAGAGAGTATCGATCTGTCCTGGTGTGACAGGTTACTCTCAGGCATACTACCGTAACTCGATAGGTCAAGATGAGAAGTTCAAGTATGATGCTTATTATGCAGATAACGTAACATTTTGGATGGATATTAAAGTTTTATTTAAGACATTTTGGACTGTTATTGCAAACAAGAATATTAATACGGGCGAATCAATGAAGAAATAATGAAAAAAAAAATACTTATAATTGGAGCTTCAATACTCCAGCTTCCAGCAATTAAAAAGGCAAAAGAGATGGGGTTAGAGGTAGCTGTAGCCGACTTTAATCCAGAGGCAATAGGAGTACCATATGCTGACAAATATTTCAATGCAAGTACTATTGACATTGAAGCAATTGTAAGAGTTGCTGAGGAATATCAACCGGATGGGATAATAACATTGGCAACAGATATGCCAATGAGAAGCATAGCTGTTGCCACAAGCAAGCTAGGTCTTGTGGGAATTACTTCTGATACAGCTTTGAAATCAACTGATAAGGCTGAAATGATTAAGGCTTTTCGCTCTGCAGGTGTACCGGTTCCGTGGTATTATATTGTTGATAATAAGGCTGTTTTTAATGAAAATTTTGCTGAATTTACTTTCCCTTGTATCATGAAACCTACGGATAATTCAGGAAGCCGTGGTGTTGTCTTGATTAAGTCGGTTGACGAATTGGTTGATGCTTATAAATATAGTCGTGAGCAGTCTAGAAATGGTAGTGTTATTGTTGAGGAATATTTGCAAGGTCATGAAGTGAGTGTTGAAGTGATTGTCTATAAAAGCAAGGTTCACATACTGCAAGTGACTGACAAGTTAACTACAGGAGCTCCAAATTTTGTGGAGATGGGGCATTCACAACCATCTCGCTTTATTGGTGAAGCCTTGGATAAAATTCACGATGTTGCAACAAAAGCATGTGCTGCTGTTGGTATTGAGAATGGTCCAGTTCATGTTGAGATGATGGTAACAGAGTGTGGACCGAAGATGATCGAGCTAGGAGCAAGAATGGGGGGGGACTGTATCGCTACGCATCTTGTTCCATTGTCAACAGGTATTGATATGATTAAAGCAACGATTGACATAGCTCTAGGGAACAAACCTGACCTGGAACGGAAATTGTATTGTGGTAGTGCTATTAGATATTTCGATTTGCCACTAGGTACAATTAAATCTATAACAGGAGAAGAAGATGCTCTGAATGAGGAAGGTGTGTGTGATATCATGTTTACTAAACATGTTGGAGATAAGGTGACTTCAATACATAGTAGTCTTGACAGAGTAGGGATGATAGTCTGTCAGGCAAAGTCAGCGGAAGCAGCTGTCGCACAATGTATAAAAGCAAAAGAGAAAGTGATGTTTGAAATAGAATAATATGATAGCTAGCAAGAAACTATTGTTCTTAGGTGGGGGACGTAGCAATATAAATGCAATAAAGTCAGCCTTGGAACTCGGTATAAAGCCATACGTTGTAGGTATGGAAGGTAATTATCCAGGTTATAAATTGGCAGAGAAGATTTTCATAGCTAATATTATGGATAAGTACGATGTTATGAAAGCTATTAAAGATGAAAAGATTGATGGCGTTTTAATTTGCTGTTCGGATAGAGCTATAGAGACTGTTGGTTTCTTAAACGATCATTTAGGATTGAATGGTATCACAGAATCTGCTGCAAAACGTTGTAACAACAAGTATGAAATGAAGCAGGCTCTTTTTAATAAGGGGGTTAATACTGCGAAGTTCATGAAGCTTGAAAAGGAGGCAGACTTGAAGAGGGCGTTAGAGTTACTGACATTCCCTGTCATAGTGAAAGCTGTTGATCTTCAGAGTAGCAAAGGTGTCTACATATGTAAGGATGAAACAGAATTGATGGAGAATTACTGTAAATCAATCAGTGAGTCTAATCTTACATACTGCATTGTAGAGGAATTTATAGAAGGTAGGGAACTTGGTGCTCAAGCTTTTGTTTGTAATGGTAAAATTGTATTTGTGCTTCCTCACGGTGATATAATTGCTCATGAGGGTAAGTCGACCGTTCCTGTTGGCCATTATGCACCATTAGATTGTAGTGAAAAACTGCGCAAGAGAATCGCCGAAGAAGCAGGTAAAGCTATCGATGCACTTGAGTTGAATAATTGTGCGGTTAATATCGATTTTATTGTTAAAGATGATGTTCCATACATTTTAGAACTGAGTGGAAGAGTTGGTGCAAATTGTCTCCCGGAAATGACAGGGTATCACTATGGAATGGATTATTATAAGATGATTGTTGCTGTAGCTGTTGGTGAAGATCCATTTTCATATTTCACCCCTAATATGAAGGGTAAGATAACTTTAGTTAAGATGATCAATTCAGCAGAAACGGGTGTACTTGAATTACTTGAATATGATAAGGACATGCTGCCTTATGTTAGCTTCTTTGTAAATAAGGGGGATAAAGTTTCTTCTTTTAAAAACTCCAATGACTGTATCGGTGAAATGTTAGTTCAGGGCGACACAATGGAAGAATGTGAAGAAAAGATAAGAAAATTCTATGAGAAACTTGTGATAAGGTTCAAATGATATTATGCAAAGAATAAGCAAGACGAGTATAAGCCTTTGTGCTTCGGGTATTGCGCAACAAGATTTTGAGAATAGCAGGTGTAAATTTATATCCTAAATAGAATATTAAAATTATTTCTTATGAAGAAAGTTCCTTTTTCTCCTCCTGATATAACTGAGAGTGAGGTTAATCTAGTATCAGAGGCTCTTCGTTCCGGTTGGATCACTACGGGACCTAAGACAAAAGAATTTGAGAGATTAATTGCCATGTGCTGTCAGACGGAGCAAGCTGTATGCTTGAATTCGGCTACGGCTTGTATGGAGTTGATATTGCGTGTTTTGGGTATTGGACCAGGAGACGAGGTGATTACTTCCGCTTATACGTATACTGCTACCGCAAGCGTAACTTGCCATGTGGGGGCAAAGGTTGTCATGGTAGATACCGCTCCTAATTCGTTTGAGATGGATTATGATAAGTTGGCAGATGCGATTACGGAGAGGACAAAGGTTGTTTTGCCTGTTGATCTTGCGGGTGTGGTTTGTGATTATGATAAAATATTCGCTGTCGTAGAGAGCAAGAAACATTTGTTTTCGCCAGCGAACGATATCCAGAAGGCATACGGTCGGGTTATCGTACTTGCGGATGCCGCTCATGCTTTTGGTGCCAAATGGCATGGAAAGATGTGTGGTGAGATCGCTGATTTTACTTCGTTTTCCTTCCATGCAGTGAAAAACCTTACGACAGCAGAGGGAGGTGCGTTGACTTGGAGAAATCATGATGGGGTTGACAACGAGTCTCTTTATAAACAGTTTCAATTGCTTTCCCTTCATGGGCAGAACAAGGACGCACTTGCTAAAACGAGGTTGGGGGCATGGGAGTATGATATTGTCGCTCCATATTATAAGTGTAATATGACGGATGTGATGGCGGGTATTGGTCTAGCGCAGTTGAAGCGTTATCCGGAAATGTTGTATCGTCGTCGTCAGATTATTGAGAGGTATAATGAAGGACTGAAGGGGTGCGATGTGCAGGTCTTGGATCATTTTGGTGATGACCATTCTTCGAGTGGGCATTTGTATCTTGTACGTTTGCTTGGTGAGGATGTGGAATATCGAAATGCTGTGATAGAGCGGATGGCTGAACGTGGGATCGCTTGTAACGTACATTATAAACCTTTACCGATGATGACGGCCTATAAAAATTTAGGTTTTGATATCGTAGATTATCCGAATGCTTACAACCAATACCATAACGAGATTACTCTTCCTTTGCATACCAGTCTTACGGATGAGGACGTAGAATATGTGATCTCTAATTTTGTTGATATTATTACCCAATAAAATAATCAATCGATTTGAAACGTTTTTTTGATGTTGTAGCCAGATAAGAAGGGACTTATTATGGTAGGAGGGCGTGATCCACGGGTTACACGGTCTGGCTATTATATCCGTAAGTATAAATTGGATGAGTTTCCTCAATTGATCAATGTACTCAAAGGGGATATGAGTTTGGTCGGTCCCGGCCCGAGGTGCGTAAGTATGTCGACATGTACACGGCTGAACAACGGCGTGTGTGGGCAGTCAGGCCGGGTATTACAGATTATGCATCTATAGTGTATATGGATGAAAATAGGTTACTGGGCCAGTCCTCAAATCCCGACAAAACTTATGTTGAGGATATTATGCCGGCGAAAATTGAACTCAATATGAGATATATTAATCATCCTACATTGTTTGAGTACTTTAAGTTGATAGTTCTTACGATTTTTAAAATAGTTCGATAAGCACGCAAACAACATGATGTATTTTGATTGGTTTTCATGTCGTTTGCGTGCCGGTAAGACACCGTCAGATCCATCTGTACTCCCATTCGGCATCAAAACAAGGACATGCCTTGGGTGCATGTGGGGTGAGGTGGTTATGGCCGGTGATGAGGGCTTGCGGGTAGAGTTGGCGGAGGATCGTTAGTAATTCTTCCAGCCGTTCGCGTTGGCGGGGCGTACGGGTATCGGCAGGATGCCCATCGGGGTCGAGCCCGCCCTCGTAGCAGATACCGATGGAGCAATGGTTCAGGCCTTTTACATGGGCACCCACCTCACCAAGTAGGCGAGGGTGGGTGGTGGTTCCGTCGGTACGGATGTAAAAATGATAACCGGTTGTGCGAAAACCTCTGCTCCGGTGGTCGCGTTCCAACTGTTCGGCTGTATAAGGCCGATTGCAACGGGTGGCGGAACAGTGGACCACGATAAAGCGGACACTATCAGTGGCATGGCGCATGAGTTCGATCTCGCCCTGCAGGACGGTTTCGCAGATAGGAACCATGGCTACAAGCAAGACTGGAGTCCCAAGGCTCCTAAAAGGGTGGCTACTACGGTGGCGATCACCTTTAACACGATACCCCAGATTTTGTGTTTGGGGTTTTCCGGTGCCGGATTGGCTTCAATGGTTTGTTGCATGTGTTTATAAATTTAATGAATTATTCGATTTCCGGTCTGTCACTACCTCCTCCTTCTTCCTCAGGAACTTGAGTCCCGTTGATGTTCACCTTTACTAAGGTAGTTTTTTCACCTAAGAGTGAATAACGGCGGGTACCGTTGAGGATCGTGTACGAAGGAGTAAAACCGGGGACGATGCTTCTGATTTGTGTTGCTTTTACCTCTTCGGCCTTTTCAACGCCTTTCCCTGTGATCAAACGGTTGTAGACCGTTCCGAATCCAAGCAGTTCAACTTTATAACCTTTTTGAAGGTTTTGAATGACATAGCGTTGATAACGGTCCAGGACGTTTAGCACATCCCCTTTGGTGAGCGACGATTCTTCTGCAATTTGCTCGGCGGCATCACGGGTCGATAGTGTCCCGTAATAAAACGGGGCAGGTTTGAATACTTCTTTCCGTGGTTCTTCCCCCGGAATAGTATACTTGCGAACTAAAAAAGCTTGCGGCATACGTTTTGATATTTAATAGTTTAACAATGTTTACAATGCAAATATACGGCAAGGGGCCGGTGGCAGTGATGCCGGATGATGCGGCAGGGAGGGAAATCCATCCGCTTTTTTTCATGCATCTGTCGATGGGCATCCTTCGTTTTCAAGAATGCCTATCCTTAGCCTCTTACAGTGGCATTGTAAGCTTCTTAGGATGGGCATTCTTGGCCTCTTAGGATGCCCATTCATGGATTCATTCTCAGCCGGGTTCTCCGAGGTAACGGATGATCAGCCGGACCTGTCGGGGTGTAAAGAAACGCTGGGTGGGCGAATAGCCGCTCAGAAGCAGTTCTTCATGCAATTCTTTACAACGGATGATCCAACGGCGCAGGCGATTGCATGCCTGGTGAGGTGCCAGTTCAGGGAAGTAGAGACTGGCGAGGTCTGATTTTTTGAGAGGATAAGAGATCATAATTGAATTGATAATTGATCATAGAAAATTAATATTTGAAAATCTGATGGCCGGATGTTGTGAAGGATGTGAAGTCAGTGAGGGCTGTTTTGTAAACTTTCCGGGAATACAAATAAATAACGGGGTCTCTTTAAAGAGAGGGCGGTATTTATTTATTTTCCCGCATAGTTTACAAACAGGGGGTAAAATCCTTCACATCCTTCACAGCGGTCGATGGTCAGCCCCCGTTTTTTTCCTCCTCTTGCGGTTCGGGCAAGATGGTGGTGATCTCGTCGGTAGTCCGCTCTGCGACCAGCCAGAAATTTCCGTTGCGGGTATGCAAGTTTTCAAAACCAAGCTCTTTCATGATGCGTCCCACTTGTCCGGTTGTCAGCCGTATGCTGTTGCCAAAGCGGGCGACAATCTGGCTGGCTGTGATGTAACGCCCTTTTTCCAACCCGTAAGGTTTCCGATAAAAAGCAAGGATCAATTCCCTGGCAGGGTTGGGTGTTTCAAAACGCCGGTTTCGGCGGTTGAGTTCGTCGATCTCTTCGCCTTGGAACCAGTAGCGGAAACCACTGTCGAGCAAGGCTTTTGCTTGCGCATAGACGGCATCGTGGTCGATCGGATGTTCCCAGGGACTATCGATGTCTGCCACTTCAAAAACAATCCATCGGCGGTTTCCGGTATCGTCGGAGAGGAAGAGCGGGTTGTTGCCGGTAGCGCAGAAGGAGGCGACGTGTGGCAACCGTACTTTGTTGCGACCGTAGGGGAGTCGTTCGTCGATGTAAAGTGCGGTGGTCATTGCTTTGAGTTGGTTCAATTCCGTTGGGCGCATGGTGTCGATCTCTTCGAAATTGACCAGGAGGAATTCCGAGAGGGTCAGCAGGTCGTCTTTGCCAAGCCGCTGGCTGTTGGTCTTCGTCGTGAAGTAACGCCGGAGGCAGGGTGGGAGCAGGTTTTGCATGAAAGAGGTTTTGTAGCTTCCCTGGCGGCCGATCAGCACGAAGATGACATGGTTGACAGTCCGTTCATCCAGTGCTCCCGCCAACATCCCCACAAGCCAGCGGCGGAAGTAGGAAGCGAATTTTTCAGGGGAGTTGTCTGTGGTATGCACCATCGCGGCGAGTTTGCCGATCGGGTCGCTCGTACCGTCCCAGGGCGGGAGGGTATTGAGATAGTCTGTCAACGGATGGTATTCGGGCACGAAGTCGCTGGTCAACAGGGTGTGCAGGCGGGAAAGGTCTGCATTGATACCCTCTTTTTGCATGGCTCGCCAAAGGGAATTCTCTATGGTGTCGGTCATGCGTTGCCATTCACTGTTGCCTTGCAGGCGTATTTCCGCCTGTTGGGTGAGTCGGTTGCGACGGATTTCCATGTAACCGTCAATGAAACGCTCCATCTCCTCGACCGAAGCACAACCTCGTGCGCGGGTTGTGCCACCGGCTACCGTCTGTTCGAACTTGCGGAGCTTTTGTGTGGCATGTTCGGCTGTCAATGCATAGCAGCTTTTTGCAGTAGAGCGGACGGAGGCCGCATCGTAATCGGCAAACGTATCGAGTGCCCATGCCGTAGCCTCCTTTTCCGGGATGCCGAACCGGTTCATCCAGTAGAGGCAGCGGCAGATGTAATCGTTGTGACTGTGTGCTTCGTAGGCGATTCCTTCCTGTTCAACGAGGCGGCGCACGGTCAGGGCTGCCCGGGAAACGGAGGGTTTGCGGCCGCGTTTTTCCACCTTACTTGTCTGCTTGCCTGTCTGTTCGTCCGGCAATGGGAAACAGAGCGCGTCGGGGCGGTAGAGAGTATCGGGATCATGGCAGATGACAGACATGCGGGTCGGATTTTTGCATTTGAAGTCATATCCGATACCGCTCAGATGGACATAATATTCATTGACAGTCTTCCAGGCAAGCAGGAAATCATGCTTTGTGGCCGCATTTTCCATCCGGACGAATACCCGGATACCGACACCGGAGATTGTGGTATGGGCGAGGAAGGTATGAGGATCGGCTTTGATCCGGACAAGTATTTCGGTGAATTGCCCGGGTGGGATGTCATCGATGTCGACCATGATGAACCCGGAATAACCGGTAACGTGTGCGGAGGTACGTCCGCCTGTGAGCGAGACCGAAGCGATAAAGGCAGGTTGGGCCTGTTTGATTTGTTCTTTTTCTGCTTTCAGCTTCGGGAGAAGCAAATTATCGTTCTCTTGTTCCGCTTGGTGCAAACGGGCAATTGTCTGCCGATACAGTTCGGTTTGCGCTTTATGAAACGGCCCTGTCAGTTCGTTGACAATCGTTTCCCATGAAACAGGAACCGGTGTTGTCGCCCGCAATGAGGCGAAACGGCTTGGCTGAAATGGAATAGTGTTTTGAATCATGTTAACAACAATTTGTTTAATTAAAAAATAAAAACAGAGAAAACTGTGTATGAGAGGCATGCCCTTTTATACTTGTGCTAAAGATATGGTTCTTATTTTTTAGCATGGTACATGGATGAATGTACCAAATATAGGATATAGTAGCATAAATTAAGGTTTCTTTTGTTTTCGGGCCGTTTCATGGGGAGATGCCCTCAGTGGAAACGAAATGTCCCGGCAATTTTCCGACGTAGGTTCTAATAAATGGATTATGATTGCTTCTGATGAAGTTTGGCAGATACAAAGAAGGTGGAGATTGCTATCATTCAGGCAATTGTCTGAATGTCTGCATATCGACCGCCGCACACTTTCGAAACTGGACCATCACCATCCGGATGGCACGTTGACGCTTGAAACGCTCGACCGCATTTATGCGACCTTCATGTACCTCTGTCCGATACACTTCACCCCGGAGGAGGTGGAAGAGGAATACCACAGGCTGGTCAATTCGCGTATCCGTATATTGATGTGTTCGGAGATAAACCCTCGGGTACTGGCTCAAAAATGAAAGACTGAAAAATGGTAATATTAATAAATCAGCTTCTCGTATTATATAAAAAAATGAAAATTATATCTAACTTAATCCTTTTGGGGAGTATATGTATGCTTCCTTTAACCTCTTATGCTCAGTTTACGAAAGGGCTGAGTTATCGGGCGGAGACCGGTGTCAGTTTCAGCGGAGGCGAACATAATCCTTTCTGGCTGACAGCAAATAAACAGGGATTGTCTTCTATCGAAAAGAATAACGGGTATCTGCGTGCAGGGATCTTCCGAGAGTTGGAAAACGATAAACGCTTCTCGTATGCTTTCGGGGCGGATCTGGCTGTCGCTTATAATTTTACATCGACTTTTGTGGTGCAACAATTGTATGCGGATCTGAAATATCGTTACCTGGGGGTGAGTATCGGAAGTAAGGAGCGGTATAGCGAGTTTAATAATCCGTTACTGAGTAGCGGTGGACTGACATTTTCGGGAAATGCCCGTCCGATTCCGCAAGTGCGTATCGGTATTCCGGAATATACGCTCGTTCCGGGAACAAAAGGTTGGTTGGCTTTTAAAGGACATATTGCTTATGGTATGTTTACGGATGATGGTTGGCAGAAAGATTTCGTAGCTCCGGGCGGTAAACGTACGGAACATGTGCTTTATCATTCCAAAGATTTATATGTGAAGATCGGTAATCAGGAAAAGTTTCCTTTGATCTTTGAAGGAGGGCTGGAGATGGCTGCTCAATTCGGGGGAAATGCGTTTAAGGGAAATGGAAAGATTGATATGCCGAATGGGATAAAAGATTTCTTTAAAGTGTTTATTCCGAGTGGGGGTAGCAGTGATACACCGATGGGAGAACAAACGAATATTTATGGAAATCATTTGGGGAGTTGGAATTTTTCACTGACGTGGTATGCTCCTAAAGAATGGGCAATCCGTCCTTATTACGAACATTATTTCGAAGATCATTCGCAGATGTTCGGAGAATATGGTTGGAAGGATTGCCTGGCTGGAGTGGAAATAACGCTTCCTAAGAATCCGGTGATCAGTGGTTTTGTTTATGAGTATATTTCTACAAAGGATCAGACCGGTGCTGTCTATTGGGATCATACACCGGAAATACCGGAGCAGGTAAGTGGTGCGGATAATTATTATAATCATAGCATTTATACCGGTTGGCAACATTGGGGGATGGGAATTGGTAATCCGCTAGTCATGTCTCCTATTTATAATACAGATGGTGATATAAGTTTTAAAAGTTCGCGTATGCAAGGACATCATTTCGGGATTATGGGAACTCCTTGTGCCGATTTGCAATATCGTGTCCTTTTATCAGTAACCCGTAATTGGGGTACTTATGGCGTACCATTTTATGAGATCAAAAAGAATGGCAATGCGTTAGTAGAATTAATTTATACGCCACATCAGTTAAAAGGCTGGGACTTTACAGGATCGCTGGGTATAGACCGGGGAGCGATGTTGGGTAAAAGTGTTGGTGGCATGTTAACAATCAGAAAAACGGGATGGATATGATGACTTTAATAAATACGAAGAAAAGATATATAGTGGCGGTGTTGCTGACCCTGATAGTCAGTGCCTGCGGAAAAATGCCGATCAACGGAGACCTGGATGGTCGCTGGCAGATCATGAAAATAGCATATGCGTCGGGAGAGGAAGAGATGCCTGAACGGGCTTACTACAGTGTTGCTTTGCATACAATCAACTTGATGAAGGTTGATGTAACCAGTCAGACCGGCAATATGGAATATACCGGAGATTCCTTGTTTGTAGTCATGCCGGTCAGCAAAGTTAAAGACTTATTGCCATTTGGAATGAACGGGACGGAGCAACGTTTCGGCGTCAAAGAATTAACATCAAAGTATCTAGTATTACAATCGGATTATGCCCGATTGGAGTTCAGGAAGTTTTGATTCAGAAATTATCAGAATTGAACTATCCGATTATTGACCGGTTGTACCCAGCTCCCCTCTTGAGAGGGGGAAGGGGGTGTGTTATAGTTTCGCCCTATAACTAGCTTTAACACACCCCTTATCCCCTCTCAAGAGGGGAATTAGTTACTCCCGTCACTATAAACAGATAACTCAATTTTTTTCTAAAATCGAAATAACAACAAAACAAATAACAATATGAATATCGTAATCAGAAATGTATTATTGGGGGGATTACTGTGGTTGGCGGTTCCATTGTCGGCGCAGGTATCCCAGGATTTGATCGACAAGGCAAAAGCTGCCGGTATGACGGATGAACAGATCCGTCGGGAGATAAATAAACGGATGGGGCAATCCGGTACAGAACAGGCTACACGTACAGCCTCGGATGCGGTGGTTACAGATCGTACGGTTGTCGTTCCAGATGGAAAGGGGATACCTCCTCTGGATGCTCAGCGGGAAGCCAATCGTCCGGCAGGAGATTTAAGCGGAACCGTGTTCGGTCGCGAAATATTCTCGAACAAGAACCTGTCCTTTGAGCCTAATCTGAATGTACCGACTCCCAAAGGATATGTTTTATCCGCAGGAGACGAATTGCTGATCAATGTATGGGGAGATTCAGAACTGAATCTGAAACTGAAGGTCTCTCCCGAAGGGACAATTCTTATCCCTAATCTAGGGCCGGTATCTGTCAGCGGACTGACTATCGAAACAGCTGAAAACCGTATCCGACAGGAATTAGGACGGATCATGTCTACTTTGTCAGGAGATACGGATGGGGCTAATACGTTCGTATCCGTTAGTCTAAGCCAGATACGTAGTATCAAAGTGAACATAGTAGGTGAAGTCGTTGCTCCGGGAACCTATACGCTTCCATCGTTTGCAACTTTGTTTAATGCGTTGTATGCAGCAGGCGGTGTAAATGAGATCGGTTCGCTTCGTGGAATAAAAGTCTATCGTAACAGTAAGGAAGTCGCTAAACTGGATGTATATGATTATCTCCTGAATGGCAAATACAATACGAATATCCGTCTGGAAGAAAATGATATGGTGATCGTTTCCCCTTATGACCAGCTGGCTGTAGTACAAGGAAAAGTAAAACGTAACCGCATTTTCGAAATGAAAAAAGGGGAAACACTCTCACAGCTATTGAACATGGCCGGCGGTTTTACCGGGGATGCCTACAAGAAAGACGTCCGTATTAAACGAAAAGCCGGAAGCCGTTATCAGATAGCTACTGTTACGGAAGATAAATATCCTACCTTTGCGATGATGGACGGTGATTCTTTGTTGGTGGATTCTGTGATCCCCTTCTATGAAAACCGTTTGACAGTGACGGGGGCAGTTTGGCGTCCGGGAGAATATGAATTGAATGGTACAGTTCATACAGTCCGTCAACTGGTTGATCAGGCAGCGGGTTTGAAAGGAGATGAGTTTGCCGGTCGTGCCCAAATCACCCGTTTGAATCCGGATTTCACAACGACTGTTATAGCCGTAGATATCCGTGGCATTCTCAGTGGCACATCTCCGGATATAGAACTTAAACCGGAAGACCAACTGAACATTCCATCCCTGTTTGATCTTCGCGAGCCTTATACGATCAAAGTAAGCGGAGCGGTAAATTACGTAGATACAGTTCTTCCTTACCGGAACAACCTGACAGTGGAAGATGCCATTATGATGGCTGGCGGTTTGAAGGAATCGGCTGCAACGGTGAATGTGGAAGTAGCCCGTCGTATTAAGGATACAAAGACGTACGAAAATACTAACCGTACAGCAGAAGTATTCAACTTTGAATTGAACGATAATTTAGGATTGATCTCTACGGATGGAAAGAAAAGCGATACGGTTTTTACGCTGGAACCGTTTGATGAAGTGTATGTGCGTTTTTCACCGGGTTATCAGGAACAACAGGTGGTGAAGGTCAATGGTGAAATTACTTTTGCCGGCGATTATGTATTAGCCGAAAAGAACTCCCGTCTGAGTGATATTATCACCAAAGCCGGAGGAATAACTCCCGATGCCTATGTAAAAGGGGCAAGCCTGAAACGCCAGCTGACAGAGGATGAGATGCGCCGCCTGGAAACTCTGCTGCAACTGAGTGCAAATAAGCAAAGCCGTGATTCGGTTGCCTTATCACTGGAAAACATTAAAGACTACTCTGTGGGTATCGATTTGGAAAAAGCCTTGGCAAATCCGGGAAGTGCGCATGATGTGGTGCTACGTGACGGGGATGAACTTTATATTCCGCAATTCCAAAGCACAGTGAAGATAAGTGGAGCTGTAACTTATCCGAACAGTGTGACGTATACAAATGGAATGTCTGTAAAAAGTTGTTTGTCGCAAGCCGGTGGTTATAACGATATTGCCCGTAAATATCCGATCGTAATTTATATGAATGGTAAAGTGGCAACGACCAGGAAGCGTTTTATCTTCTTCAAGCACTATCCGAAGGTAGAGCCCGGCAGTGAAATCGTTGTTCCCGCCAAAACGCAGCAAGATCGCAAAACAAGTTTGGCAGAAATCTTGAGCATAACCAGTTCGACCACATCGATGGCTGCAATGATAACCTCTATCATCAACACACTGAAATAATTATCAATTTTCAATCTTTAATTATCAATTAACAAGGTGGATATGATTCAAATGAACGCTCCTGATATGGATACAAACGAGCAGGAGATAGATTTAATAGAGTTGGCTAAACGGCTATGGGGGGAACGCAAGTTCTTGTTCAAATGCTGTGGAGTCGCGATAGTTGTGGGATTGGTGGTTGCTTTTAGTATACCGAAAGAATACAGTACGACAGTAAAGCTGGCACCTGAAACGTCTGATCCGTCTAAAAAGATGGGAAATTTGGGAGGATTAGCAGCCATGGCAGGGATAAACCTGAACAGTACTTCGGGAGCGGATGCCATCTCTCCGGACCTGTATCCGGATGTAGTCAGTAGTATTCCTTTTTTACTGGAGTTATTTCCTGTACAGGTGACAAATGAGAAAGGTGATTATTCTGCATCTTTATATGATTATATGAATGAGGATCAGAAAAGTGCGTGGTGGAGTTATGTGGTACAGGCTCCGTTCAAACTGTTGGGTGTTGTGAAAGATTTGTTCTCAAAAGAAGAACCGGCAAGTAGTGGGGAATTGACTTCTTTCAGATTGACAAAGGAACAGGCAGATGTCATAAATGCGTTACAGGAACGCATCTCCGCTTCTGTGGATAAAAAGACATCGGTAATCACCGTGTCCGTTCAGATGCAAGACCCATTGATCTCTGCGAATATCACTCAAATTGTTTTGGAAAAACTTCAGGGATACATCACAAATTACCGTACCCAGAAGGTAAAGCAAGACCTGGAATTCACAGCGAAAGTGTTCAGCGAAGCCCGTGATTCCTACTATAAAGCACAACGTGCTTATGCGGCTTTTGAGGATGCCAACAAGAATATCATCTCAGCCAGTTACCGTACGGAACAGGAACGTTTAAAGAATGAAATGACATTGACCTTTAATGTTTACAATACATTGGCCCAGAAGCTGGAGCAGGATAAACTCCGGGTACAGGAACAGACACCGGTATATACAATAATACAACCCGCCACTGTCCCTTTAAAAGCATCCTCTCCCAAGAAACCACTGATCCTGATTGGGTTTATATTCCTTGCCATTTTCGGTGGAGTCGGTTATCTGTTTATCAAAGACCTTTTCAAACCCAAAGAGGAAACTGAGGTTTTAGAGGTTGAATAATTTCTGAAATTGACATATTTTCTCAATGTCACTCTGCGATCTTTATCATTCTTATCATTATTTTGTCACTGAAGAATCCGGCTGTCTGCTGGTAGGATTCAGGGAGGACTCCGTTACTTTCATTGTAAAAGAGGTATGGAATAAGGAACCTGTCGGTTTGCCGGAAGTGGACAGGCTGTATACTGAAATGCAGCGTATCGGAGAAATGTGCGGCTGCAACCAGTTCCGGATCCTGGCTCATGGCGGTTATCTGCCGGAGGCACTTTCCTTTGAACTGCATGGACTGACTGTTTCAGATGATAGCTATCTGAGAAGTTTGGAGACAGGAAAACATATTGAACTGTTCTCACATAATGAAGCGGCTTACCGGGCAATTGAGGAAGGATTCAAAACGAACAGGATCGGAGCCGTTGTACAGGCGACCGGAACAGGAAAATCCTATCTGATTGCCCGCTATATCGTCAATCATTCGGAAGACGATATAGTAGTTATTGCTCCCAACGTTACGATTATCGCTGAGATCAAAAAAGCAATCGGCAGGACAATGCCGCATGTCGCCTACCGGACTTTCCAGGCATTAGTCCTGAATCGCGGAACAGTGGGGGAACTCAAAGCGGATCATATCATTATCGACGAATTCCATCATTTCGGAGCCGAGGTATGGGGAAAAGCTGTACAGGAAGTAATAGATAACAATCCGGAGGCCCGTGTATTGGGGATGTCAGCAACCCCGATACGTCCCGAAGAAATGCTCGATACGGTAGAAGTCTATTTCAAGGGAAACCTGTTTCATGAACTGTCTTTGTCTATGGCCTGGTATTATAAGATACTGCCTGTCCCTGTCCTGGTGCAGAGTGTATTCGATCTGAATAACCAGCTGGATAAGGTGCAGCGTATGCTGAACAGGAGTGACTGTACATCAGAAAGGCGTAAGCATATTCAGGATAAGATAAACTTTGCCCGACTGGATTTTCGCGGTTCGTTGAGTGCATCGGAACTGATCCGGCGTTATCTTCCGAAAGAGGTAAAGAAAATGCTTGTCTTCTGTAAAGACAAGGAAGATCTTCAGCATATGATTCCCGAAGTCTCGAACTGGCTCGGACAGGCAGGCTTTGAAACGGAAACATTTGAGATCCATAACGGGCTGAGTAACCGGGAGAATGAAAAGACATTGCGTCGTTTTCGTAGGGAAACGGGAAAACTGCATGTACTTTTCTCCATAAACATGCTGATCGAAGGGTTGCATGTGGAAGGAGTAGATGCCGCCATGTTCCTGCGACGGACGGAATCGTATGTGGTTGCCTTGCAACAGTTGGGCCGTTGCCTGAAAGCAGGTTCGGACCGTCATCCGGTGGTGCTAGACTTCGTCAATAACCTTTCGGGGCGTTCTGTTTATGAGGCTATGTCAAGGGAGTTGGCTTATCATCCGGCGATCCGTGCCCCGAAAAGCTTTAAAGGCTTTATGGAGTTTGAGGTAACAGGATTTCTGTCTGATATCCGTGCCCGTGTGGATGATATGCTGGCGGAGTTGGATGCGTGGCCGGTCATGTATGAGCGACTGATCGAATATAAGGAGCGTGAAGAACGCTGGCCACAGGCAGCCGAAGGGAAGTTGGGAAACTGGTGCAACACCCAGCGGATTGCCCGGAAGAAAGGGACGTTGTCGGAAGATTATATCTCGCAGCTGGACCGGATCGGTTTTGAATGGGAGGTACAGGACAGTCGTTGGATGCAGTATTATGAAGAGTTAAAGGTTTTTATGGCTGTAGAACACCGTTGTCCCAAACGCGGCGAAAACAAACTGAATATCTGGTGCAATACCCAACGACAAGCACGAAAGAAAGGACTTTTGTCTGAAGAAAGGACCCGGTTACTCGATTCGATCGGATTCAGATGGGAACAGGATCTGGATTCGCTCTGGACGGAGAACTGGCAGCAGGTGCTTGCTTACTACAGAAAACATGAACACTGGCCTAAAAGCCAGGAGGGTAGGTTGGGAGCGTGGTGTAATACGCAACGAAGATCCCGTAAACAGGGAGTGCTATCGCTTGTTCGCATCAGACAAATGGATGCCGAAGGTTTTATCTGGACAGTCGATGAAAAATGGCAGGAGAATTATGAGATGCTGAAACGTTTCTATACAGAGAATCAACGTTGGCCAACCGCCCGTGAGAATAAACTGGGCAGTTGGTGTTTCGTGCAACGCAGAAGTATGAAGAAAGGCGAACTTTCTCCTGAACGCAGGGAATTGCTTGACCGGATCGGTTTTCCCTGGAGTTTAAAATGATCTGTTTTTTAGTTATTACGAACTAATCCCTTTATAATCCAAAGGCAACGTAAACCAGAACGTAGAACCTTTACCCTGAACAGAATCTACTCCGATGGTACCTCCCAGATATTCGATGATCGTTTTACTGATTGTTAATCCCAGGCCGGTGCCCTGGTGGAAGTCATTGATCTTGATGAAACGTTCAAAAACACGGGGCCTGTTTTCTTCCGAAATGCCGATTCCGGTGTCTCGCACACAGACTTTCACTTCATTTTCTTTCGTCTCATAAAAGATTGTAATACTCCCTTCGCTTGTGAATTTGATCGCATTATTGACGAAATTGGCTATTACCTGCAGGATACGTTGCGGGTCTGTCCTGAGGGTTACAGTCGGTGAGTTTTTATCGAAAAGTAATTTTACTCCCGGTTTTATCTTCAGCGATCCGGACAGATAGACCTCCATGCACAATTCTTTGATGTTGGCCTCTTCAATGTTATACTTCAACATACCCGCCTCTATTTTTGAGAAGTCCAGAATGTCACCGATCAGGTTAAGCAGCAGATCGTTGTTTGTATGGATAATGTCGAGATAAGTCTGTCGCTCCTCCGGATCGTCCGTTTCGGCTACCAGGTCCGAGAATCCGACGATCGCATTCAACGGAGTACGTATCTCATGGCTCATGTTTGCCAGGAATGCCGACTTTAATTTATCTGCCTCCTTGACTTTCATTAGTTCCAGTTCTTTCTCACGTTGTTCGGTGATGTTAGAGGTGTAGCTTACTATTTTACTGGGTTTCCCGTCTACTGAATATTTATAAGCGCGGACATTTGAATTGAGCCAGTAAACCTTGCCGTCGAATACCCGGCGGTATACGGATATATATTTGCCGATTTCTCCGTCGACAAGCCGTTTGAATTGTTTGTTGTAAACCCTGTGGCGGTCATCGGGATGCAATGTTTCTATAAAATCACGTACGGAACTGAATCTGTCTTCTTTCAGATAAGTCAGGAATGAACTCTCTTCGATTTGATCATTCAGGCTGAAATCCGCACTTAGCTTATCTGTTGCCACATCATATTCCCAAATAATGGATTCGCCTGTATCGACAGCCGCTTTTAGTTTAGCCAGACTGTATTGTATCTCTTCTGTTTTATGATAACTCTCGGTATCATCGAAGACTATATAAAAGAATCCGAGTATCACGTCCTGCCGGTCTTTCAGCACAACGCCTTTCACCCTCAAATGTTTAACTTCATCGGCTAGTTTACTTGTATAGTAACCTTTTTCAGCAGCTTTATTGAAATTATAATCCAGCAGGAAAGCTACGTCTTCCCCTTTTTTTAGTTTCTCGCTTGCCCATTCCGGAATATTGGGGTTTTCGAATGCATTGAGACCGATTGCCTGTTCGCGTGTTACTCCGAAAATTTCAAGATCAGCTTTATTAATATCCAGCAGATACCCGTTTTCGTCGTATAATTCGACACCCCACGGGAGTCTGTCGAAGATGATCTGAAATTTGGCTTCGCTTTTCAATACCTGTTTCATTGAGTGTTCTATCATACCATGCGCCAGTTCGCGCTCGATAGCAATAGAGATAATATCGGTGAGCATTCGCAGGTTTTCGACATCCAAAGCATCCCAGTCCCTGTGTTTTTTTACACAATCGAGTCCTATGAAACCATTGGCATATCCTCTGTAATAGATAGGAATAACGAGCAGGGAGAGTATTTCCTGAACTTTTAGGATGTTTTGTTCGGCAGCGGCCTCTTCCGGCATATTATTAGTATCTCTGATAATAATGTCTTTTCCTTCCCTGATCGTTTTTATCCACCAGGCATAATCTGCTTTGGGCAACCCAACTAAAAGATCTTCACGCATGGAAATCGTACCTTGGCTGGTTACTTCATGCGTGAAGTCGAAAGTCGGTTTGTCATTATCGAAATTTCCGATGTATACCCTGTCTACATTAAAAAATCTCAATATGGTCAGTAGAGACTGATCAATAATATCCTTTTGGCTTGGAGTTATTAACAATGATAAAACTTCCGAGAATGTTTTCCTTAATGCGACTGCATTGTTCAGAAAACGACTTTGGTATATTTTTTCATCATTAACAGAGGTGCCTTGTGCCTTCAGTATTTCTATTTCACGGATCAGGTCTTCTCTCGAATAATTAGCATAAACGCTGCTCATTTAGGTATATCAAGTTTATATGTTCGTGTATCTGGAACAAAAGTACATATAATAATTGATTATCAAAAGATGTTCAGCGTTTTCCTGCTAATTATATTTTTACGTTTACAATTTGGGTAATTCCCATGGGGCGCGATAGTAAGCCTTTGATAATGCTGTTGCCTCATTATCACCGATAAACATGCTGTTGGCATCGTCCCAACGCACTTCCCGTTGCAGGCGGCAGGAGATGTTTGCCAGGTGCGACATCTTGGCTACACGTGCACCGATAGCGATATCTGCTTTGGGCAATTCGCGGCTTTTGATGCAACTCAGGAAATTTCCGACATGGTTGTACAGGCCTTTGCCTTCTCCCTTTTTGAAGGGGACAGCTTCCATGCGTGCTTCTTTTCCGGCAACGACAGGGATGACTTCCCAACCGGCGCGGGTGAGTACCAGTGTGCCGTTTTCACCGAAGAAGGCCAAACCTTCTTTTTTGTCGAACGGACCGTGGTTGATACCGCAGGCATGATCCCAGATGATATTGAAATCTTTGTAGGCGTATGTAGCCATCAATGTATCGGGCGTCTCCATTGCATCATCGGGATAGGCGAACTTGCCACCTCCGGAGAATACGCGGCTGGGCAGATCGGCTCCCATGCCTTCGAGCGCATAATCCAGCAGGTGTACGCCCCAGTCGGACATCAGTCCACCGGCATAATCCCAGAAGAAACGGAAGTTATAATGGAAGCGGTAGATATTGAACGGACGTTTCGGAGCCGGACCGAGCCACATGTCGTAATCCACTCCGGCGGGGACGGGACTGTCGGCAACAACAGGCAGAGTCGGTTTGCCGTCCTGGTAAGCCCAGACTTTTACGGTACGGATACGACCGATATTTCCCGCTTTCAGATAATTGGCGGCCTCGTCCCAATGCGGATCGCTGCGTTGCCATTGGCCTACCTGTACGACCCGGTTATATTTGCGGGCAGCCTTTTCCATCAGGTTGCATTCTTCGATGGTGTTGGAAAGCGGTTTTTCGACATACACGTCTTTGCCAGCCTGGCAGGCGAAGATAGTCGGCAGGCAGTGCCAGTGGTCGGGAGTACCGATAATGACAGCGTCGATATCCTTGTTGTCGATGACATGGCGCCAATCCTTATACAGGTGAGGAACTTTTTTTCCGGTCTTTTTTTCTACATCGGCGGCCCGTTTGTTCAGCCATTCGTCGTCGATATCGCAGAGGGCGACACATTCCACTTCCGGATATTCCAGAAACTTACTCAGGTTGGAGAAACCCATACTGCGGCATCCGATCAGAGCGACTTTCACTTTGTTGCTTGCTGCCGTTTGTCCGTAAACTGACTGATAAGTACCTCCAAACAGCGGTGACAAACCAAGTCCTGCAGCCGAAATGGCCGATTTTTGCAAAAAACTTCTTCTATTCATGGTATTTAAATTTGTGTTCGCAAACAGTTTTGCAATAATACGAAAAATAGTCCTATATTTGTGCCCGAAACAAAAAAAAGATAATGATACCCCCTTTAAATACCAATTGGAATGTATTATATACTGCCCCGCGGGCAGAAAAACAGGTAAAAGAACGTATTGCAGCTTTAGGTGTTGAATGCTTTTTACCTTTACACCGGACTCCGCGTGTGTGGTCCGACCGTGTGAAAATAGTTGAAGTCCCGTTATTCAGTTCTTATATATTTGTGCGCTGTCCGGATACGGTGTTGCGTGACCTGCTTCAGGTATATGGCGTTATCCGTATCGTCTTTTATAACGGTAAACCGGCTATTGTCCGCCAGAAGGAGATAGACGCTATCGAGGATTTCCTGGGCCAGGCAGCCGAGCATGAGCTTTGTGCGGGTGAAGAAGTGGAAATTCTTACCGGGGCCATGAAGCATGTATCCGGCAAGGTAAAGAAGATAAAGAAGAATCATTTGCTGCTTTACCTGGAGCAACTGGGAGCAACCGTTTGTGTGAAAATGGATGATGTGGCGCGGGTGAACCGGTTGAAATGACCCTTTCCCCATTGCAGGTATTGTTATATAAGTATATTATGAGCACATTTCTTTCAAATCTATTTACCCGGAAAAAACTTTTGTGGCCGGGGATGACTGATGTACATACCCATTTGCTGCCCGGGGTGGATGACGGGTTTTCGTCAGAGAAAGACAGTCTTGCCATGTTGGCTTTTCTGGAAGGGCAGGGAGTGGAACGTATTTTCCTGACACCGCATATAATGGCTGATTTGGCTAAGAACCGGAAAGATTACCTTCGGGACCGGTTTGAAACATTTCGGGAAGACTGTGCACATATACATATAGACCTTCATCTGGCAGCCGAATATATGCTGGATGAATGCTTCTACGAGCGGATGGAAGAAGGGTTGTTGTCGTATGACGGGAAGCATGTATTGGTAGAGGTTTCCTGCTTGCAGGCTCCCGGTGATCTGTTTGAGAAATTGTACGATATCCAATTGAATGGTTTTGTACCGGTTTTTGCTCATCCGGAACGCTATGGTTTCTGGAAGATGGAAGATTTGATGAAGCTGAAAGAGCACGGATGCAAATTTCAGCTTAATTTGTTTTCCCTGGCAGGCTTTTACGGAACGCTTCCTCGAAAAACAGCCGGTTCATTACTGAAAAACGGTTGTTATGATTATACCGGAACAGATATACATTCACTGAACTATTGCAGAGCCTATGAATCTTTTTCTCTGAAAAAAGATCAGTTTGAGGCTGTAAAACTGTTGATCCGGGCGAACGGGGAGTTGTGGGGATGATTACAGCGTACTGTAAATATACTCCATATCCACATGTTTTCTTACCAGGTCGGCCAGTTTGTCATACTGTTCTTCTTTGAATGCAGCGTAATCGAACGGGGTATTGTCGACTTCTTTGTTGAACCCCTTAGCTAGATTATCAAGTACTTCGGGATTATCGAGAATGCCATGCATATAGCTTCCCCAGCAATGGTCGTTCAGGTAGTAGCCGTCTTTCCTTCCGTCTTCCAGCAGGGCAACCGGACTTTCGGGCGCGTTGCCGAGTAAAGAGGTTTGTCCCATATGTATCTCGTATCCTTTGCAGATCATAGGGGAGCCGTTGCGGAAAGTGAAACGGCTTTGTTTGGTGACTTTCTCCTGTTCGATAACGGTGCATTGGGGGAGTAGTCCCAATCCCGGAACGGTAGGCAGGTTTCCTTCTATACCTTCCGGATCTTCCAGACGGGCACCCATCATCTGGTAACCGCCGCAGATACCGATTACTTTTTTCCCTCTCTTATAGGTGCGGACGATGGTGTCGGCTATGCCGTTGGCGCGGATGCTTTGCAGGTCGGCCAGCGTGTTCTTCGAGCCGGGCAGCAGGATGATGTCCGCTTTCTCAATCTCGTCGATGTTGCTGGTATAATAGGGATTGAAGCGCGGGTCCATATCCAGGACGTCGAAGTCGGTAAAGTTCGACATACGTTTCAGCAGGATGATGGCGACATTGATTTTGCCGTCCTGCCAGGTGTTTGTCTTCATATCCAGGGCGACGGAGTCTTCTTCTTCTATCTTGATGTCACGGAACCAGG
The DNA here is from genome assembly GCF_000364265.2 of Parabacteroides sp. ASF519. Lineage (NCBI taxonomy): Bacteria > Pseudomonadati > Bacteroidota > Bacteroidia > Bacteroidales > Tannerellaceae > Parabacteroides > Parabacteroides sp. ASF519. The sequence continues at coordinate 3,381,402 of NZ_AQFV02000006.1, forward strand.
GGATAACGCCTACGACGGGGAGGCCGGTCAACTCTTTCAGTATCGTCCGTCCTTCTTCAAACAGCGACGCGTCTCCGCGGAATTTATTGATGATGACACCTTTCATTTGTGCCCGTTCTTCTGGTTTGAGCAGTGTGATAGTACCGTAAACCGAGCCGAATACACCGCCCCGGTCGATATCGGCAACCAGGTAGGTGGAGGCGTTTGCCTGTATCGCCATCCGCATGTTGGTGATATCGCGGTCGCGCAGGTTTAGTTCGGAGATGCTTCCGGCGCCTTCCAGTACGATTGGGTTATAGCGGGATTCCAAGCGGTTGAAGGCCTCGATAGCTTCTTTGAAAAGTGCTTCCTTCTGGTTTTGTACACCGAAATAGTCTTTGGCGGACATGTTGCCGACCGGTTTACCGTTCAGTACGACCTGCGAACTCTTGTCGTTAGTCGGTTTCAGCAATACCGGGTTCATATCCGTATGCGGAGCGATACCGCATGCTTCAGCCTGTACTACTTGGGCGCGTCCCATCTCGCCACCTTCGGGAGTGGAGAAGGAGTTCAACGACATATTCTGCGCCTTGAAAGGGGCAGGTTGGTATCCGTCTTGCTTAAAGATACGGCAGAAGGCTGCGTTAATCACACTCTTTCCTGCATCGGAACAAGTGCCAACGAACATGATCGGTTTCAAATGCTGTTTCATAATGGTTGCAAAACTAGTGAAAAAGCAGGATAGTTCTTATATTATTTTCTATATTTGCGCTTACTTATTTCTAAATTTTATACGATTATCTAAATTGAATACCATGGAAAAACAGAAACAAAGCCAGCGGTTGTTGTCGTTGGATGCATTGCGGGGATTTGATATGTTCTTTATTATGGGGGGAGGTTCCCTTTTTGTTGCGTTGGCGACGTTGGTCCCGACGCCTTTTTTTGAGTCGATAGCTGCCCAAATGAGTCATGCTAAATGGGGGGCGGGGTTTACGTTTGAAGATATAATTTTTCCTTTGTTTTTGTTTATTGCCGGTATCTCTTTTCCTTTTTCATTGGAAAAGCAGCGGGAGCGGGGAATGTCGGAAGCGGCTATTTATAAAAAGATTATCCGCCGGGGAATTACACTGGTTGTATTAGGATTTGTTTATAACGGGTTGCTGAATCTGAATTTTGAGACACAGCGTTATGCCAGCGTATTGGCGCGTATCGGTCTGGGATGGATGTTCGGTGCGCTGATTTTTGTCAATACGCGGACGATCACACGGGTATGGATCGTTGCTGCCATCCTGATAGGTTACTGGTTGCTGTTATTTATTCCGGCACCCGACGGGAACGGGGCGGAGTTGTTTACCCGCGAAGGGAATCTGGCTTGCTACATCGACCGTCTGTTATTGCCGGGGCGTTTGCATGGAGGCAATTATGATCCGGAGGGGATTTTATCTACCTTGCCGGCCATCGGAACCGCTTTGCTGGGAATGTTCACCGGTGAGTTTGTCAAACTGCGGAGAGAGGGACTGACGGAGACGAAAAAGGTTGTTTATATGCTGGCTGTTGGCGGTTGCCTGTTGGTGATAGGTCTGTTGTGGGGATTGTTTTTCCCGATTAATAAATATTTGTGGACAAGCTCGTTTGTTTGTACGGTCGGTGGTATCTCGGCAATACTGTTTGCCGTCTTCTATTATATTGTCGATGTGAAGGAGTGCAGAGGGTGGACCCTTTTCTTTACAGTCATAGGTACGAACTCGATCACTATTTATCTGGCACAGGTGTTTATTAATTTTACCTTTACGGCAAATGCCGTTTTCGGAGGTTTCATCGGGTTATTCCCGGAAACAGCCCAGCCATTGCTGGGGGCGATTGCTTATATCGCCGTGTGCTGGGGATTCTTATATTTCTTGTATCGTCAACGTATTTTCTTAAAAGTCTAAAATAATAACAAATGGAAAAAACTACTTACAAGCGGCTGGAGTCGCTTGATGCTTTACGAGGATTCGATCTTTTCTTTTTGGTTGCTTTAGGACCGTTGGCACATTCATTGGCACGGGCTGCGGATGTGGGATGGCTGAATGATTGCATGTGGGCTTTTAATCATGTACAATGGGAAGGTTTTTCTCCCTGGGATTTGATTATGCCGTTGTTCCTTTTTATGTCGGGAGCTTCGATGCCGTTTGCTTTGTCACGTTTTAAAGGTGTTTCCGACAAAAAGACTCTTTTCCGGCGTCTAGGAAAACGCATCCTGTTGTTGTGGATATTCGGTATGATGTGCCAGGGAAATCTGCTGGGATTTGATCCGGATCGTATTTATTTATATTCGAATACGTTGCAGTCGATTGCCGCTGGTTATTTGATTACGGCTGTGTTGTTCCTTTATACCAGTCGGAGGACGCAGATCGGTGTGGCGGTGGCCCTGTTGCTTGTTTATTGGGCGGCGATGCAGTTCATTACGATCGGCAGTTATGGAGGTGGTAATTACACACCCGAGGGAAACCTGGCGGAATGGATAGACCGTACGGTGCTGGGACGTTTTCGGGATGGGGCGAAAGTGGTGGACGGTGAAGTCGTTTTTGCACCCTGGTATCATTATACATGGATTTTGAGTACCCTGAACTTTGGCGTGACGGTGTTGACCGGTTTGTTTGCCGGCTATATTGCCAAGGATAAGACCAGTGATATCCATAAACTGAAATGGTATTTCGGAGCAGGAGCCGCTATGGTGGCTGCCGGATGGCTTTGGGGATTGCAGATGCCGGTTATCAAGACGATATGGACCAGTTCTATGGTGCTGGTAAGTAGCGGATATTGCTTCCTATTGATGGGATTGTTTTATTATCTGATAGATTATAAAGGATATAAGAAGAATATAACCTGGCTGAAAGTGTACGGGATGAACTCGATTGTAGCCTATATGCTGGCGAACGTCATCAATTTCAGTTGCCTGGGACAGTCTTTGTTTTATGGGATGGAGCAATATCTGGGTAATTATTATTCCTTTTTGATAAGCTTGTCAAACGTATTGGTTATTTATGTAATTTTGTGGCTGCTTTATAAACGTAATATATTTCTTAAAGTATAGAAAACACAAAATTAGAGAGAAAGAGAAATGGAATCAATCAAGCAGATATACCGGATCGGACATGGTCCGTCGAGTAGCCACACGATGGGGCCGATGCGTGCTGCCCAGATGTTCGTGGAACGTAACAGAGGTGCCGTGCGGTTTAATGTGACTTTATATGGTAGTTTGGCTGCTACCGGGAAAGGCCACATGACGGATGCTGCCATCCTGGAAGTGTTGCAGCCGGTTGCTAAAACGACTATTACCTGGGAACCCAAGATATTTCTTCCGTTCCATCCGAACGGAATGTTGTTCGAATCGTTTAATGAGAACGACGAAGAACTGGAATCGTGGACTGTGTACAGTATTGGCGGCGGTACGCTTGCCAACGAAAGTTTTAACGAACTTAAAACGGCACAGGTCTATGAGATGAGCACGATTAAAGATATACAAGCCTGGTGCGAAAAGACCGGACATTCCTATTGGGAATATGTGGAGCAATGCGAAGGACCGGAAATCTGGGATTACCTGGCGGAAGTATGGGACGTGATGCAAAAGGCGGTGCAGAGCGGTCTGGAAGCAGAAGGTATCCTGCCGGGCGGTCTGGGCATACGCCGGAAAGCATCCGACTATCTGATTCGTGCCAAAGGATATGGCAGCAGCATTAAAAGTCGTGGTATGGTTTACGCTTTTGCGTTAGCTGTATCCGAAGAGAATGCCTGCGGTGGTAAGATTGTGACGGCTCCGACCTGCGGCTCCTGCGGAGTGATGCCGGCGGTGTTGTATCATCTGAAAGATACCCGTGAGTTCCGCGATTCCCGTATCCTGCGTGCATTGGCAACGGCCGGATTGTTCGGAAATGTGGTACGAACCAATGCGTCGGTTTCCGGAGCGGAGGTAGGCTGCCAGGGAGAAGTAGGGGTTGCCTGTGCGATGGCTGCCGGTGCTGCCAGTCAGTTGTTTGGCGGAACGCCTGCTCAGATTGAGTATGCTGCCGAGATGGGGTTGGAACATCACCTGGGATTGACTTGCGACCCGGTTTGCGGTTTGGTTCAGATTCCTTGTATCGAACGTAATGCTTTTGCCGCAGCGCGTGCACTGGATGCAAATACTTTCTCGAACTTCTCGGACGGAAAACATCGTGTGAGCTTCGACCAGGTAGTAGAGGTGATGCGACAGACGGGTAATGACCTGCCGAGTTTGTATAAAGAAACTTCCGAAGGCGGTCTGGCTAAGAAATACGGGGAATAAGATTAAAAAGAATATTCTCTTCATTGTATAAAAGATATTAAAATAAGGGTGCAGTAGTTGCATCCTTATTTTTTTACATTACTTTTGACACGTCTGTCAAACAAAAGTGTCAGACATATTCGACAGACAGTAATGACAAATGTGGTAAAACAAGATATACAATGAGTACAGAAGAAGTAATCACAATGGAGAACCGAATCCTGGAAGCGGCCAAACAGGTCTTTGTCAGGAAAGGATATGAAGCGACCAAGATGGGCGACGTGGCTGCCGAAGCAGGCATCGGGCGTACAGCCTTACATTATTATTATCGTACGAAAGAAATGTTGTTCGATGCGATCTTCGACCAGTTGATAGATGCCTTGCTTCCGAACCTGGGAGCGATTATGGAAGAGAATACCTCTTTCCTGGAGAAGCTGCCGAAGATTATCGATCAATATGTAAGAACGTTGCAGAGGAATCCTTTGTTCCCTGTGTTTGTTATAAATGAACTACAACGTGATCCGGAGCATATTTATCATTCCATACTGAAGAATCCCGCACGGGTTGAACCAATCATCCGAATGCGTAAACAGATGGAGGATGAGATGGAGAGAGGTGTATTGAAGAAACTGCCGGTATATTATGCGGCGACTACCTTGATAAGCCTGTTGGTTTTCCCCATGCTGGTACGTAATCCGTTTACGGCTGTTTTTATGGGAGGCGATGCAGAGAAATATGAAGAATTTCTGCGGGAACGGATTCCCTTCGTTATTGATATAATGATCCGGTTGCTGACACCGGACGATAATACATCGAATTAATAAATACCCCTATGAAACGGATTTGTGTAATTTTATTCTTATGTTTCCCCTTATTGTCGGGTGCCGTAAAAGGGCAGGAGCAGATAACATTGACACAATGTTATGAATGGGCCCGTGCCAATTATCCCCAGATACGGCAGTTCGGGTTGATCGGGCAGACGGAACAATACAATCTCTCGAATGCCGGAAAAGGCTGGTTGCCCCAACTGACGGTGAATGCAAAGGCAACCTATCAGAGTGATGTAACTAAACTACCTTTTGATGCGGACAAACTTTCGTCGATCGTTCCGGGGCTGGAGATTCCGACATTAAGTAAAGACCAGTATCAGGTAGTGGCCGAACTGAATCAGAATATCTGGGATGGCGGAACAATTCATTCCACCCGGCAGTTGACAAAGGCACAGGCTGCTGCCGACCGCGAACAGCTGGAAAGCGACCTTTATACATTGAACGACCGGGTAAATCAACTTTATTTCGGCTGCCTGCTTCAGGAAGAACTGATCCGCCAGAACGCATTGCTCCAGAAAGAGTTGCAGATTAATATCGACCGGATAACGGCGATGATGGATAATGGTGTGGCCAACCAGTCCGACCGCGAGAGTATGGAAGTGGAACTCTTGAATGCCCGTCAGAAAGAAATCGAACTGAAAGCCTCCCGTGTCGCCTTCGGCAGAATGCTGAGTGCGCTGATAGGAAAGCCTTATGATAAAGACAGGATATTGGTTGTTCCTTCCATACCGGGCGATCCGTTATCCGGAGACATAAACCGTCCCGAATTGCGGGCGCTGGATGCAAAAAGCTATTTGCTGGAAGTACAAAACAAACAGATTACAAGTGGTTTAATGCCTCGTCTGGGTGCATTTGTACAGGGCGGATATGGCCGTCCGGGGTTGAATATGCTGGAGGATGACTTTAATCCGTTTTATATAGCGGGAGTACGCCTTTCCTGGAATATGGGCAAATTGTACACCTTGAAGAATGACCGCCGTAAAGTGACTACGGCACGTCAGCAGGTGGAGGTGCAGCGTGAGACATTCCTGTTTAATACCTCATTGGAACTGATGCAGCAAAATACGGAAATACAGAAAATCTCCGATCTGATGAAAGCGGATGACGAAATAATCCGCCTGCGTACCAGCATCAAAAATGCTGCGGAGGTGAAACTGGCAAACGGCGTTATCTCCGTCACCGACCTTATCCGCGAAATCAATGCGGAAGATCTGGCGAAGCAAGCCGCTGCCGCCCATCGCATCCAGCATCTGAATGCCGTCTATAATTATATGTATACAACGAATAATGAATAATCACAAAGAATCATGAAGAAGAATATGAAACGATTGAATTCTTATACATTAATAGCAACCGCTTTATTAAGTCTGGCTGCATGTAACAGGGGAGACGGCGACTTCGATGCTACCGGTACGTTTGAAGCGACGGAAATCCTCGTTTCTTCCGAAGCAAACGGAAAGATTATGGAATTGAATATAGAAGAAGGCGACCGTCTGGATGCCGGCGCCCTTGTAGGATATGTCGACAGCACTCAATTATATTTGAAGAAAATGCAACTCTCGGCCGGTCTGCGCTCTGTCGATATCCGTAAACCGGATATTCGCAAGCAAATAGCCGCCCTGGAGCAACAGATTGCTACCGCACGTACGGAACAACAACGTATGGAGAATCTGGTAAAGGCAAAAGCCGGCAACCAGAAACAGGTGGACGACATCGTCAACAATATCAAATACCTCCAGAAACAATTGGATGCGCAGTATTCTACGCTAAACAAGACGACAGGCGGTGCCGATGCGGAAGCCGAAGGTATCCTGTATCAGATTATGCAGCTGGACGACCAGTTACAGAAAAGCCGTATCGTAAATCCCCAGGCAGGAACCGTTCTTGTTAAATATGCTGAACCGGGTGAAGTGACGGCCGCCGGTAAGCCTCTGTATAAAATAGCCGACACCGACTTGCTTTACCTGCGTGCCTATATCACGTCCGACCAACTTTCGACATTGAAACAGGGCCAGACAGTCCGTGTCTTTGCCGATTATGGAGAAAACGACCGGCGCGAATATCCGGGAACGATTACCTGGATATCCGATAAATCGGAGTTCACTCCCAAAGGAATCCAGACAAAGGACGAACGGGCCAATCTGGTCTATGCCATCAAGATTGCTGTTAAGAACGACGGTTATCTCAAGATTGGACAGTATGGGGAAACGGTGTTTGAGTAATTGAAAATTGAGAATTGAAAATTAATAGGGATGAATGGAGTTAAGATGGAGGCGGTTGGTAAGAACTACGGGCAGGTAGAGGCTTTGCAGGATATTTCTCTGGATATACGTCCCGGTGAATTGTTCGGCCTGATTGGTCCCGACGGGGCAGGGAAGACCACTTTGTTCCGTATCCTGACGACTTTATTGCTGGCGGATAAAGGGACGGCTACCGTCTGTGGTCTGGATGTCGTGCGTGATTATAAAAAGATACGTACGATGGTCGGTTACATGCCCGGCCGTTTCTCGTTGTATCAGGACCTGACGGTCGAAGAGAACCTGGATTTCTTTGCTACCGTGTTTAATACTACGGTAGAAGCCAACTATGACCTGGTTCACGACATTTATGTTCAGATAGAACCTTTTAAAAAACGGAAAGCAGGAAAATTGTCCGGAGGTATGAAACAAAAGCTGGCATTGAGCTGTGCTTTGATTCACCGCCCCGAAGTCCTTTTTCTGGATGAACCGACAACGGGTGTCGACCCGGTTTCCCGGGTGGAGTTCTGGGATATGCTGGACCGCTTGAAGAGGCAGGGCATTACGATTATGGTTTCCACTCCTTATATGGATGAGGCTTCCCGTTGCGACCGCATTGCTTTGATGCGTTCCGGCCAGTGCTTGTCCGTCGATACGCCGGCAGGCATCCGTGCCTCTTTCGGCAGGCAGCTGTGGACTGTCCGGTCGGCATCCATGTTCAGGCTGCTGACGGACCTTCGTTCTTTTCCGGGAACCTATTCCTGTTATGCCTTTGGCGATGCCCATCATCTGACATTAAAGGAAGATGGCAGGGAGATGAATGCCCTGATGCAGTTCTTGAAAGATAAAGGATATGCAGATGTCGCTATTGAACCGGTCGAGCCAAGTGTGGAAGATTGCTTTATGGCTTTGTAAAAACGATAGAGTGAAATGTAATACCATATATTGTGATAGAAAATTCTCATATATTATGATATTGGAATTGTATAATATATGAGAATGCAGTATCATAATATATGAGAATTTTATCTGATAAAAGTATATATACAATGAACGTAATAGAAACAGACAGTCTGACTAAGCGCTTCGGAACTTTTACCGCAGTAGATCATATCAGCTTTGAAGTGGGAGAAGGAGAGATCTTTGGTTTCCTGGGAGCCAATGGTGCCGGAAAGACGACGGCGATGCGTATGCTTTGCGGACTGTCGACACCCACTTCCGGCAAAGCCCGTGTGGCAGGTTTTGATGTATATAAGGAGACCGAGCAGATCAAACGCCATATCGGCTATATGAGTCAGAAGTTTTCCCTGTACGGTGACTTGAAGGTTTGGGAAAATATCCGTTTGTATGGCGGTATCTACGGTCTGTCGAAGAAAAAGCTGGCGGAGAAGACGGATGAACTGCTCGATGTACTGGATTTGGAGGGCGAGCGGAACACGTTGGTCGATGCGTTGCCTTTAGGCTGGAAGCAGAAGCTGGCTTTTTCCGTCGCTATCATCCACGAACCCCGTATTGTTTTTCTGGATGAGCCGACGGGTGGTGTTGATCCGGTTACCCGCCGTCAGTTTTGGGAGTTGATCTATAAAGCGGCGGAACGCAATATCACAGTCTTTGTCACCACCCATTATATGGATGAAGCCGAATATTGCAACCGTGTCTCTATTATGGTCGACGGAAAAATCGAAGCGCTGGACAGTCCGGCTGCTTTGAAATCGTCTTTCCATGCCGAAAATATGAATGATGTGTTCCGTGCCCTGGCGCGAAAAGCAACAAGAGGTGAATAGTTATGAAACAGTTTATATCTTTTATCCGCAAAGAATTCTTCCACATCTTCCGCGACAAACGGACCATGTTGATTTTATTGGCTATGCCGATTATCCTGATTATTCTGTTCGGCTATGCGATTACGACGGAAATAAAATGTGTGCCGATTGCCGTGTTCGACCAAAGCCGGGATGAAGTGAGCCGGAAAATCACCGAACATCTGGGGGCAAGCGAGTATTTTGATTTGTATAAAATGGTAGACAGCGAAGCGGAAGCTCAATCCCTCTTTAAACAGGGTAAGATTAAACTGGTCGTTGTTTTTCCGCCCCAATATGCTTCCACGGCGGATGCGGATGTCCAGTTGCTGGCAGATGCAACCGATCCGAACGAAGCGACTCAGCTGACCGCTTATGCAACCACCATCATCGCTTCTGCCAAAGCGGAGATACAAGGAAATCTCCTTCAGCCGGAAGAAAAAGCGCAACTTATGCAGGTGGGCATCATGCCGGTCACTCACCTTCTCTACAACCCCACCATGAAAGGCGCCTACAACTTTGTGCCGGGGGTAATGGGATTGATATTAATACTGATATGTGCCCTGATGACCTCCGTAGGCATCGTGAAGGAGAAGGAGATGGGTACGATGGAAGTGTTGCTGGTTTCGCCGATGAAGCCGGTCTATATCATTCTGGCAAAAGCGATTCCCTATCTTTTATTGAGTATAGTGAATGTGGCGACAATTCTTGCCCTGTCTTATTTCCTGCTGAAGGTTCCGATTGCGGGGAGCCTGGTTCTGCTGGTGGCAGTTTCCATCCTGTATGCCCTGGTTTCCCTTTGCCTCGGTCTGTTGATATCGACGATAGCCGACACGCAACAGGCTGCCATGCTGATTAGTGCTATGGTGTTGATGCTGCCGGTGATTCTGCTCAGCGGCATGGTATTTCCCATAGAGAACATGCCTGATATATTGCAATGGCTTTCCAATATCGTGCCGGCCAAATGGTATATTATCGCAGTGAAAGATGTGATGATAAAAGGGTTAAGTGCCGGAGCCATCCTGAAGGAGATAGGGATACTGTCGTTTATGGTCATATTCCTGGTGATTCTTAGTGTGAAACGTTTTAAGACTCGTTTGTGAGATAAGAAGTTATGAAAACATTACGATATTTACTTGAAAAAGAGTTTAAGCAGATCAAGCGCGACCGGTTTTTACCGCGCATCATCTTTTTGGTACCGTTGATGCAGTTGCTTATCCTGCCTTTTGCCGCCAATTTCGAAATGCGTAATATCAATCTGGGAGTGATTGACCATAATCATTCCGTGGTGTCTGTGCAGCTGGTCGAAAAGATTCTTTCGTCCGGTTATTTCCGGCTGACCGATGTGTCTTCCAGTTATGATCAGGCGATCACCTCGATAGAAAGTAACGAGTCGGACCTGTTGCTTGAAATCCCGGCAAAGTTTGAACAGGAGCTTGGCCGGGAAGGAAAGGCGGATGTCCTGATTGCTGCAAACGCAGTAAACGGAACAAAAGGAGGGATGGGTAGCTCTTACCTCACACAAATTATTCAGGATTTTAACCGGGATAAAGGTTTCACCTCTGCTGCCGTGAGTAGTGGAGTGCGGGCGACAGCTCTTTTTAATCCGCATCTGAATTATAAGAATTATATGGTGCCGGGTATCCTGGTCTTTTTGTTGACGATTATCGGTGGTTTCCTTTCGGCCCTGAATATAGTCAGCGAGAAGGAGAAAGGGACCATCGAACAGATTAATGTGACGCCTGTCCCCAAAACATTGTTCTTGCTGTCGAAGCTGATTCCTTTTTGGGTAATCGGTTTTATCCTGTTGACGATCGGAGCCATTGTGGCATGGATTATTTACGGTTTGCTGCCGGTCGGCAATATGGGGATTATTTATTTGTTTGCGGCAGTTTATCTGATTGCTTTTACAGGTTTGGGGTTGGCAATATCTTCTATATCGTCCAACCAGCAACAGGCGATGTTCACGGCTTTCTTCTTCTTGATTATATTTGCTTTGTTGAGCGGACTTTTTACCCCGATCAGCAGTATGCCGCAATGGGCACAGACTATAACATTATTTAATCCGGTACGTTATTTTATAGAAGTGATGCGTATGGTTTATCTGAAAGGCAGTTCGTTTTCCGATTTGAGCGGACATTTCATTGTCGTTTGTCTTTTTGCTGTATTATTTAATGTATTGGCTGTGATAAGTTATAGGAAAAAATAGTAAATCCCAAATACGTAATATAGAGTGCCGGATGGTAGAAACGGACAAACGGAGATAATGGTTTTGGCTAGTTGAATGTTTTACAGCATACTTAACGATATTTTACAAACATCTTACTGCTTTTTAACGTGACTCTTTTATATTTGATTCAAATCTGAAACAATATTTCAAATATGGAAAGCGTTATTCCAAATATGGAAAAAGGAGAAGAAAATTATAAGGTGCCGAATTTGGAGAAAGGAATTGCGGTGCTTGAATATCTTTCGCTTCGTCCACAGGGTGAGACGCTGCAAGATATTAAGAATAAGCTGGATATCTCCCAGACTACTGCTTATCGTATTTTGAATACATTGGTTCGATTGGATTATCTTAACTATAATGAAGACACGAAACGCTACAAATTGTCCCGAAAATTGCTAACTTTGGGCTTCAGATCGTTGAATGAACATAATTTGTTGGAGACAGTATTGCCTTGTTTGCGTGATTTGCGTGATAAAGTAGGGGAGACTGCCTGTTTTGGTGTACTAGGAGATGAGAAAGGAATTTTTATAGAGCAGGCGCAGGGACATCATACGTTCCGCTTTGTTCTATCGCCGGGGAAATCATTTGAATTACATTGTTCTGCACCCGGAAAAGCGATTATGGCTTATCTGCCAAACACGGTCCGCGACCGGTATTTGTCGTATATGACATTTGCGAAGTATAATGCGCGGACGATTACTAACCGGGATGCTTACCTGGAAGAATTGGAAAAAGTCCGTAAGCTGGGTTATGCTATGGATAATGAAGAAGAATTGAATGGTGTGATCTGTGTAGGTGCTCCTATCTTTAACTACACAGGCTATCCATGTGGCGCCATCTGGATATCGGGTCCCAAAGACAGGTTAACAAAAGAAATATTCCATTCAACGGTTGCGAGCATCAAGGAGGTCGCTCAGAATATTTCGGCTGAATTAGGATATAGTAAAAACACAAAAAAATAAATAATACCATGAGGACGAGTAAATACATATTAAGAACTTCATTGATGGCATGCTTTGTCAGTTGTTGCATCTCATTTGCATCGGCTGATAATCCGCCTTTTTTTACGACTGATATAAAACTGAATGATAAAGGGGAAATGCTTCTGACTGAAAAAGGAATGAAGCGGGTGGATGTATTTTCAGCCGACGGCAAACTGCTGCGTTCTTTCCCCATGGATGAAACACCGACCGGTATTTTGGTTGACGGCGATAAGGCCTATGTGACGACCTTTGAGAAGACGGGGAAGTTACAGATCTTATTGTTGGAATCGGGTAGGGTGGAAGCTGCTATCCCTACAGGGTCGGGTGCCTGCCATCCGATGTTCGGACCGGATAAAAAGACAATCTATGTCTGTAACCAGTTCGAAAACACGGTGTCGGAAATTGATCCGGTAAATCATAAAGTACTACGCACGGTTAAGGTACTTCGCGAACCGAAATCCGCCGTATTCAGCAAAGACGGTAAATATATGTATGTAACAAACTTCTTGCCGGCACAACGTGCGGACCTGGATTATGTGGCAGCCTGTGTTTCCGTGATTGAAATGGATGGTTTTACCAAAGTGAAAGATATTCAGCTGGCAAACGGTAGTAATGCTTTGCGTGGCATTTGTATTACGCCTGACGGCAAATATGTATATGTGTCGCATAATTTGGGACGTTTCGCCGTACCGACTTCGCAGTTGCAGCAGGGATGGATGAATACGAGCGCTTTCAGTATCATCGATACGGAAAAGCAGGAGTTTGTCGGTGCCGTTGTTGTTGACGAACCGGAAAGAGGAGCTGCCGGTATCTGGAGCATCGATTGTAATGACGACCATATCTTTATTTCGCATTCCGGTACTCACGAGGTGAGTGTGATCGATCATCCGGCTTTGCGTGAAAAGTTTGAAGCCTATCCCAATAAGGCAATGCTGGATTATGACCTGAATTTCCTGTATGGCATCCGCGAACGTGTTCCGTTGCAGGGTAACGGTCCCCGTGCGATGGCTCTGACCAACGAGAAACTGGTTGTTCCTACTTATTTTGCCGATGTTCTGAATGTAATGGATATTAATACCCGTGAAGTAACGTCGACAGAATTGAATCCGGGACGTACGGAAAGCAATATAAATAAAGGAGAAAAATATTTCAACGACGCTTCTCATTGTTTCCAGAATTGGCAGAGTTGTAACGGTTGCCACCCGGGGGATGCCCGTACGGATGGTATGAACTGGGATTTGATGAACGATGGCGTAGGAAACTCAAAGAACTGCAAAAGTTTGTTGTTTAGCCATGTGACTCCTCCTAATATGATTTCAGGAATCCGTGCTTCTGCGGAGGTTGCTGTGCGTGCAGGATATAACTTCATCCAGTTCTTCGATATTACTGAAGATGATGCAAAATGCGTGGATGAATATCTGACGTCATTGCGTCCGGTGCCGAGTCCTTTGCTGGTGAACGGTGAATTGTCCGATAAGGCGAAAGAAGGACGTAAAGTCTTTGAAAAACTAAAATGTGGTGAATGTCATAGCGGACCTTATTATACAGACATGAAGATGCATCGTATCGGTGAAGATATCGAGTTTGAAAAAGGGTGGGATACTCCGACTTTAAGAGAAGTCTGGCGTACGGCTCCTTATTTGTTCGATGGTCGTGCAGCTACAATGGAGGAAGTCTTTGAAGTGCACAAGCATGGAATTGATAAGAAGGTATCCAAGAAAGATATTGAGGCTTTGGTTGAATATGTAAACTCACTCTAAAAGGAGGGATCGATGAATTATTGCGAGAAGATACGTTATAACATTTACACTACTGAGAAAGCGGATTTTGAGGAAATGGTGGATAAGCTGCTTGCCCAATTACCGCAGAACGAACAAATATTCAGGCTGGCCTTTTTCGGCATGCCGGATGATAATGAACAATATGTTTCGCGCCGCGTAATGTTGCGTGAAAAAGTACGTAAATACTATGGGAACCATGAACCGGTGTTGAGTTATGTATCCCAGCCGCCATTGAACGGAGGTTTGATACTGGAGGCTCATACATATACGCCGGATAAAGGAGACCATATTACATATAAACATATCGGGACATTCCCGTATGTGGTATTGGTAAATGGCAGCGGCCGTTTCCTGTTTGCCGGAGGTTTCCATGGCGATGTGATTAATTTCGGTATCGAGCAACAGTCGAAAGAAGTGTTCAAGCTGGTATCGGAGTTGTTGAGGAAGGAAGGATTCCCGATCAACAGCATCATCCGCCAGTGGAACTATATCGAGCAGATCACTAAGTTTGACGGTGAAGACCAGCATTATCAGATATTCAATAATGCCCGTAGCGATTATTATGCCATGACAACCTGGGAAAACGGTTATCCGGCAGCAACGGGTATCGGTGCGAATCTGGGAGGCATACTGGTTGATCTGGATGCTGCCGTATTCTCGAATCCGGATTGTTATGCAACACCGATCGACAATAAATTGCAGGTGGCTGCCCACGCTTATTCCGAAGGAGTACTGGAGCCGGCCCACAGCAAAAAGACGACTCCGAAGTTCGAGCGCGCCAAGAGCATGACATTTGGAGAACGTGAGGTGATCTATATCTCCGGAACTGCGGCTATCCGTGGCGAGGAGAGTTTGATAGGAGTGGGGTTGGAGCGTCAGCTTCATATTACGATGGAGAATATCGCTGAACTGATCGGTGAGGCGAAGTTGAAAATGCTCCGGGTCTATCTGAAAGAGAAATCTTTCTTTGAAGAAGCTGAAAGGCTTTTGAATGCGTATGAGTTGAATATCCCCATATCATATATGTGGGCTGATGTTTGTCGGGATGAATTATTAATTGAGATTGAGGGAATAGCAGTGTTGTAACCCCTGCCATATCATGTTGACCGTTTGGCGAAATAAAGCAAATATTACTAACATAAATTAAAACAAAAATGAAAAAAGGATTGAGTATTAAAACAATGGCTGTGGGGCTTTTATTAAGTTCTATGGTTGCATGTACTGGTAACAAAACAAGTGACGCTACTTGTTGCAACGGAGAGGGCGAATGCACTGAACAGAGCAAATGCGATAAAAATTCTAATTGTAAAACTAATAAAGAAATGACTTATTCTAAGAAGTACACAAACGCCGACTTCTACAAAGACGGCAAATTCGATCAGGCAGTAGCTATCGAAGCAATGAAAGACATGTTTAAGTTCTATGATGTTCCTTTTACAGAACTGATGGCTAAAGACATGTGGGTTACAGATTTCGGTCTGGGTGACTTTGAAAACGTTGGTATGGGTGGTATTTTCTGGATCAACGATGCAGAACACGGATACTTCGCTCACGCTATCTATCTGCTTCCGGGACAGATGATCCCTGAACACGCTCACGTAAAAACTAAATTCCCTGCAAAACACGAATCATGGATGGTTGAAAAGGGATGGGTTTATAACTTCTCTGTACTTGGTGACGAAACTCCGAACGCTCCTGCAATTCCTGCAAGTCACGGACCTATCAAGAGCAAAAACTTCGTAGTTCAGAAAGTCGGTGATGTATTGCGTCTGAAAGAGCTTGAATCATTCCACTTCATGATGGCAGGACCGGAAGGTGCTATCGTTGACGAATGGGCTTGTTATCATGACAATGACGGTTTGCGTTTCACAAACCCGAAGGCGTCTCTCTAACTCCAATCGTAGTTGTTAACACCTTATATTAATATTGAGATACATGAATAAATATTTTTTATTAGTATCACTCTTTTTATCTACTTCTTTCTTTGTTTCGGCTGCGCCGAAACAAAAGAAGGTGGATACTTGGATTGATGCATCAATTAAAGCAAAAACGGAACTGCAAACCCAGCTTCAGAAAACAGGAATGCCGATTATTTCCTCTTTCAAGAAGCATAAGGAAAAAGCAGAACCTTTTGCTGTTGACTTGAAAGGCGTAGATAAGCTGGTGCTTATCACTGCCGGAGGTCCGGATGGTTCTGATTACGACCAGGCTGTTTGGGGTAATGCCCGTTTGATTAAAGCGGACGGTACTGCTGTTTGGTTGGATGAAGTTCCTTTCGAATATGGTGTTGCCGGTTGGGCAAAGCCAAAAATGAATATTAATGCTTACGACCATGAGATTTTCATTGCAGGCAAAGAATACAAACACGGTGTTTTCTGTCATGCAAACGGAACTTTGGTTTATCCTATTAAAGGTGAATATGTTCGTTTTGAAGCTGAAGTAGGTATCGACGATACTTCTTCCGGCGGTAGCGTGTATTTCCAGGCATTGAACGTTGTTCCGAAGTTTGTCGGCGATGAACTGATCGCTAAATATCCGGAACAGATCGGTATGCTGGGCGCTATGATGGACGGTTTGGACACTTGGTTGATCACCCCGGATGCCTCTATTGAAAAACAAGCAGTAGAAGCAATGGTCGGTAAGTTGAAAGACGGCTCTTATTATAAGAGTGTCGTTCAGCAGATCGCTAACGAAAAAGATGTAAATACACAAATCCGTAAATATCTGGAGTTGTTTGAAAAACTTCAGGATGTTTATGCGCTTCAAGGCGAACTGGAATGGCTGAATATCGATGCTATCAAGTTGGCATTTGCAGATATGAGCAAGCAGAAAGGTTTTGATGCTGCTAAATATCAGCCGATGCTGAATGAATTGGTACAACTTCAGCAGAAAGGTTTCAGTGGTATTTATAAAGGAGACGAACAAGCTATTGCCGATGCTCGCAAGGCATTGGATAATAAGAAGGCCATTTTGTTAGGTAACCCGTTGTTGGATCCTGACAAGATCGTTGCCGTACGTTATAAATTAGGCTCTACTGCTCGTCAGGCAATGGCTCCTTCTTTGGGAACACAAGCTAACAACTGGAGTAATCAGGAATCTGCCCGCCGTAGCGGTTTCGATGCAGAGATCGTTGAATTGTCTAACCTGCGTGGTGACATGCAGATGAAGAGTATCTTCAAACCGATCGTTCCCGATGCCTCTATCGCTGACCTGAGAATGCACTGGGATGCAAACCGCGTTATGTTCACAACCCTGATGGGCGAGAACGACAAACGTTGGAATGTATACGAAGTAAAACTGGATGGAACAGGCTGCAAAAAGCTGATCGAGAATGAAGAACCTGACTTGGAATTCTATGATGGTACTTATCTTCCGGACGGACGTATTATTGCTAACTCCAACATCGGTTACCAGGGTGTTCCTTGTGTAAGTGGTGATGACCCGGTTGGTAATATGGTTCTTTATACTCCGGAACAGAAGAATCTGCGTCGTCTGACATTTGACCAGGATGCCAATTGGAACCCGGTTGTAATGAATAACGGACGTGTGATGTATACCCGTTGGGAATATACCGACCTGACTCACTATTATTCTCGTATCGTGATGCATATGAATCCGGACGGAACAGAAAACAAGGCTTTGTATGGTAGTGGTTCAATGTTCCCGAACAGTACGTTCGACATTCAGCCGTTGCCCGGACATGGTTCTGCTTTCGTTGGTATTATCTCAGGACACCACGGTGTTGCCCGTTCAGGACGTCTGATCATCTTCGACCCGACAAAGGGACGTAAGAATGTACAGGGTATGGTTCAGGAAATTCCTCACCGTAACCGTCCTATCCAAGAGTTGATCAAAGACGAATTGGTAAATGGCGTATGGCCTCAGTTCGTTAAACCGACTCCGCTGAATGACAAATATTTCCTGGTTGCAGCCAAGTTAGACCCGCAGTCTTTGTGGGGACTTTATCTGGTCGATATCTATGATAACGTTACTTGTCTGATGCAGGCAGAAGGTGAAGGTTATATCAGCCCGATCCTGGTGAAGGAAACAAAAACACCTCCGGCAATTCCTGATCGTGTGAAGCTGAATGAAAAAGAAGCTACTATCTTTATTCAGGATATTTATGAAGGTGAAGGTCTGCGCGGTATTCCTCGCGGAACTGTAAAAGAACTTCGTCTGCATGCTTATGAATATGCTTATGTGAAGACTCGTTCAGACCACAACTGGCACGGTATCCAGAGTGGTTGGGATATCAAACGTTTGTTAGGTACTGTACCTGTTGAAGAAGACGGTTCGGCTATCTTCAAAGTTCCGGCTAATACTCCGATCTCTATCCAGCCGATCGACAAGGACGGCGTTGCTGTTCAGTGGATGCGTAGTTGGGTAACCGGCCAGCCGGGTGAAGTGGTATCTTGTATCGGTTGTCACGAAGACCAGAATCAGATTCCTATTCCGAAACGTGTGATGGCTTCTCAGAAAGCGGCTGTTCCGTTGAAGGCTCCTGAAGGTGGTGTTCGTTCATTCACATTCGACCTGGAAATTCAGCCTATCCTGGATCGTGCTTGTATCGCTTGTCATAATGGCGAAGGCAAGGCATTCGACCTGCGTGGCGGTAAGAAAGACAAACTGGGTTATGGCACATCTTATCTGAACATTCATCCGTACGTACACCGTCAGGGTGGCGAAGGTGATATGGTTGTTCTTCAGCCGTATGAATATCATCCGAACACCAGCGAATTGGTTCGTATCCTGAAGAAGGGTCACCATAACGTGAAATTGACTGACGCAGAATGGTTGAAACTGTACAACTGGATCGACTATAATGCTCCTGATAAAGGTTACTTCGATGCAAACGTTCTGGGTAAGGAAATCATCCCGTACCAGGGATTCGATCAGATCGAACGTCGTAAAGAATTGACTGACAAATATGCTAATGGCATGGGTGTAGACTGGAAGAAAGAAATCGCTGACTACGCTTCTTATCTGAAAGCTCAGGGCCCGATCACTCCGGTTATGCCTGAAAAGGCAGCTCCTGTAAAGGTGAAGAATGTGAAAGCTAAAGGCTGGCCGTTCGACAAAGCAGCTATCAAAGATATGCTTGCAAAGGAAACGAGCAACCGTAAAGAGGTTGAAATCGCTCCGGGCGTGAAGATCAATTTCGTTCGTATCCCTGCCGGTGAATTCGTAATGGGTAGCTATAATGGCGAATCTGATGCTTATCCTACTGCTAAGGTGAAGATCGACAAACCGTTCTGGATGGGTGAAATGGAAATTACCAACCAGCAGTTCAATGCGATTTATCCGGATCATGACAGCCGTTTCGTAGACCAGTTGTGGAAAGACCACGTGGTACAGGGTTATCCGGCTAACGAGCCGAATCAACCGGTAATCCGTGTAAACTACAATGATGCAATGGATTATTGTAAGCAACTGAGCGAAAAGACAGGTCTGAACATTACGCTTCCGACAGAAGCACAATGGGAATGGGCTTGCCGCGCAGGTAGCGACAGTGATTTCTGGTATGGTGATATGAATACTGACTTCGGTAAATATGAAAACCTGGCTGACAAGACTACTTTACTGTTCGCAGTAAGTGGTGTAGACCCGAAACCGATGTCTCCGAATTCTTATTGGTATAAGTATTATACTTATTTGCCGAAAGAAGAAGGAGTAGACGACGGTCAGCTGATCCAGACAGGCGAAAAGGTGTATGAAGCCAACCCGTTCGGTTTGTATAACATGCACGGTAATGTTTCAGAATGGACCCGTTCAGACTATGTGCCTTATCCGTATAATCCGAAGACAAAACTGACTTCAGATCATAAAGTGGTTCGTGGTGGTTCATATATCGAACGTCCGAAATTCTCTACTGCTTATGCACGTAAGGCTTACTATCCGTACCAGCGTGTATTTAACGTAGGTTTCCGTGTAATCATCGAAGACTAATCCCTAAGATATGTCCTAGATATAGATAAAATCTATTAGGTGGCCCCGGTAAGGCCGGGGTCACTTAATTGAAAATTCTTATCTTTGGCGGCATAACTTAATAAAACAACAAATGAAAGCAACTCTCGAAAGAATACTATCTTCCTTTGTAACAACAATTGTCTTGTTACTCCTCTATGGTTTTGGCCTGGCTGTCGCCACTTTTATAGAAAAGTATCATGGAACAGCAGCTGCCAAAGCAATGATTTATTATTCCCCCTTATTCTTTTTGTTGCAGTTTCTTTTAGTCGTTAATTTTATTGTCATTGCTGTTAAGTACCAATATTGCAAGCTGCACAGATGGGGCTTAATGGTAGTTCATACTTCCTTTATCATTATCCTTCTTGGCGCCCTTACATCCTTCCAGTTCGGCGAAGAAGGCATCCTTCATATCCGCGAAGGAGAATCAACCGATCAGATAGCAGTCCGCCAGGGCGATCTGACAACATTCCACACTTTACCCTTCACCGTAGAATTGGTGAAATTTACTTTAACCCGCTATCCGGGTTCGTCCAGTCCGTCTTCTTATGAAAGCGAATTGCTGGTGCATGTAGACGGTAAAACACGCCACGAACATGTATTTATGAATAATGTGTTAGATGTAAAAGGTTACCGTTTCTTTCAGGCTTCTTACGATCCGGACGAACAGGGTACCGTACTTTCCGTCAACCGCGATGTAGCCGGACGGAATATAACGTATACAGGTTACCTGTTGTTGGTAATCGGTCTTATCTTATCCTTAGTAGGGAAGAATTCCCGCTTTATGGCGTTGAGCCGCCGTTTGAAAGAATTTCGTTCTGTTGCACAATCGGCAACAATGATTATCGCTTTGCTGGCATTATCGGTGTCGGTAAATGCGAAAGAAGAAACTTCGTCCATGCTGGATGCCGTACAGAAATATGCGGTGTCTCCGGAACATGCCGCTAAGTTCGGCGCATTGCCGATCCAGTCGCATAGCGGCCGTATGATGCCTATCAATACCTTTTCTTCGGAAATCCTGCGTAAGCTGCATAAGTCGGACAAGATCGGAAATCTGAACTCCGACCAGTTCCTGCTGAGCCTGCTTTCCATGCCGGATATGTGGATGCGCGTTCCTTTTATCGCTTTATCCAATAAAGAACTGGCTAATTATTACGACCTGACAGACGGCGAATGTGCCTATCTTCAGGCGTTCGATAATAAAGGCGATTATAAATTGCAACAGAAACTGGAGGAAGCCTACAACAAGATGCCTGCCGAACGGACCCGTTTCGACAAGGACTTGCTGAAACTGGACGAGCAGATCAACATCTTCCACCAGTTGATCAATTACCAGATGTTGAACCTGTTCCCGAAAGAGGACGACCCTAACCATAAATGGTATGCCCCCGGTGATGACTTGTCCGAATTTGCCGGCAAGGACTCCATGTTTGTTTCCCGCATCATGGGTTGGTATCTGGCCGAAGTGCAGGATGCTTTGCAGGGTGGCGACTGGTCGAAAGCCAATGAGGTGATCGACATGATCAGTACTTATCAGCAGGCAAAGAACAAAACACTGGATATCTCTCCGAAAAAGATAGAGACAGAATTGAAATATAACAAGATGGACGTGTTCCGTCAGTGTAAGAAAGGCTATCTGATCCTGGGTGGATTGATGCTTGTACTCTCTTTCGCCATGCTGTTCAAACAGCAGAAGTGGATGAAGGCTGGTCTCTGGATAGTGGGAATAGGCGTGTTGGCTGTATTCCTTTTACACATGTACGGCATGGGGATGCGTTGGTATATTGCCGGATATGCACCGTGGAGTAATTCGTATGAAACAATGGTATATGTTGCCTGGGCTACAGTCTTGGCCGGTCTGCTGTTTGTAAGACGCAGTACGGTGACCTTTGCACTGGCTACTTTGTTCGGCGGTATTATCCTGTTCGTCTCCGGACTGAACTGGATGGACCCGGAAATCAATCCGCTCGTTCCGGTACTGAAATCGCCGTGGCTGATGTTCCATGTAGCCGTAATCGTTGCCGCTTATGGCTTCTTTGGTATCAGCTGCCTGATCGGACTGACGAACCTGGTGATGACGAGTATCGCCGGAAAGAAAAATACGGAATTACTGAAAGCCCGTGTGAAAGAACTGACTATCGTCAATGAAATGTCGCTCTGGGTAGGTCTGGCTTTGATGACGATCGGAACATTCCTCGGTGCCGTTTGGGCGAACGAGTCATGGGGACGTTACTGGGGATGGGACCCGAAAGAAACATGGGCATTGATTACGATGGTGGTTTATGCCGTTGTTGTTCACCTTCATCTGGTGAGACGCTGGTACAGCGACTGGTTATTCAATCTGTGCTCGGTCGTTGCTTTCTCATCCGTATTGATGACATTCTTCGGAGTGAATTATTTCCTGAGCGGCATGCACTCGTACGGACAGAACGATAATGTACACGGAATCTTTACTTATTTGTATATAGCCGGTGCTGTTGTAATCGTTTTAGGCGTATTGTCCAGGATTGGCTTTAACAAAACGAAGGAGAAGGAAAATGGGTAGTTTTTGCCTGTTGTGGTCTACCTACTTGGTAGGCATGATCTACCTACTAGGTAGACACGGTTAACCTACTAGGTAGGCAAGGTCGGGTCCGTTACCAGATAAAGTGGATATAAAATAAATGAATTATTAATATAGAAGTTAAACATTAAATTTTAGTGATCATGAGAACATTTAATCATGTAGGTATCATTACCAACGAAAACCAAGAAGGTGCAATGTTCAACGAAGGTTTGAACGTATGGTTAACCGATTACAGCAAGAGCCCTAACAAGATCGAATTCCTGAAGTTTGACGATCCTGCAAAGAGTTGTCTGCCTGAATTGGTTAAATCAAATGGTCATATCGCTTATACAGTTCCTTCACTGGACGAAGCGCTGAAAGATGCAAAGGTAATCTTTGGCCCGGCTGTATGCGACGAACATCTGACTATCGCTTTCATCGAAGAAGAAGGCATCGCAATCGAATTAATGGAAATCAAATAATTTATAAACCTAAACGAAACAAGGAGGAAAAACACCATGGCAGAAATTAAGACTAAATTTATAAATGATCCCGAACAAGTAACTCCGGAATTGCTGGAAGGTTATGTATTGGCTTATCCTGATCAGGTAAAGCTGGCTGCAGAAAACGTTGTTGTTCGCGCTAATCCGAAAAGCGAAGACAAAGTAGCTATCGTTACATTAGGCGGTTCTGGTCACGAACCTGCATTGAGCGGCTTCGTAGGCGACGGTATGCTCGACTGCTCCGTTGTAGGCGACGTATTTGCAGCTCCGGGTGCACAGCGTCTGTTCCAGGCTTTGCAATTGATGAAACGCGAAGCAGGTATCCTGTTGGTTGTATTGAACCACTCAGGCGACGTGATGAGTGCAAACATGGCTTGCCAGCTGGCAGAACGCGTAGGCATTAAAGTTAAACAGCTTCTGACTCACGATGATATCAGTGCCGGTATCGGTGCTCCGACAAACGATCGTCGCGGTTTGGCTGGCTGCGTACCTTTGTATAAGATTCTGGGTGCTGCTGCCGACGAAGGCAAATCATTGGACGAACTGATCGAGATCGGCGAACGTTACAACGAAAAAGTAGCTACTTTGGCTGTTGCTATGCGTTCTTGTACTCATCCGCAAAACGATGCTACAATCACTGACCTGCCTGCCGGTATCATGGAAATCGGTATGGGACAGCACGGTGAAGGTGGTGGCGGCCAGAAACCGCTGGTATCTGCCGATGCTACTGCTGCCGAAATGGTAGACCTGCTGTGTCAGCAACTGCAACCGAAGGCTGGCGACAAGATGATGCTTATCATCAACGGCGTAGGCGCTACTACTCATATGGAATTGAATATCATCTTCCGCAAGGCTTACAAAGAATTGGAAGCACGTGGTCTGGAAGTAGTATTCGGTCGTATCCAGGAAATCCTGACAGTTCAGGAACAAGCCGGTTTCCAGATGATCGTAGGTATTTTGGATGAAGATCATATTGACTATTTAAAGAACAAGAGTGCAAACGCACCGTATTGGACAACTATCGGTAAATAAACAAATAAACATGAAACAACTGACTATTGAGGCTTTCAAAGGTATGCTGAATAACGCCTTAACGCATATCAAAGCCCGCGAAGACGAATTCTCTAAACTGGATGCGGTAATCGGTGACGGCGATCACGGACAGGCTATCGTAACTGCTTTCTCTGTTGTAGTGAAAGCAGGCGAGAAAGGAACAGAATTCAAATCTATGCTGAATGACATGGGATTTGGCGTGATGCTGGAAACAAGCGGATCGACAAGTACCCTGTTAGGAGCATTTTTTCTTGGAATGAGCGACAACGCTGCCGGCACTGAACTGGATGCTGCCGCTGTGAAGAAGATGTTTGCCGGAGGCCTTGCAAATGTGCAGAAACAGACACAGGCTAAGAAGGGTGATAAAACCATGATGGACGCCCTGATCCCCGCAATCGAGGCAATCGAAGCATCTACTTCGGACGATATCAAGGAAATCATGACAGCAGGTGCTGAAGCAGCTATCAGAGGTGCTGAAGAAACTGTCAACATGAAAGCAAACTTCGGACGTGCCCGTAACTACGGCGAACGTTCTATCGGTTACGCCGATAGCGGTGCTACTTCCTGGAGCTGTATGTTTGCCTCTTTCGCAGAAGCATTATAATAGAATAACTAACTTTTTTAAATATAGAAAATAGAAAAATGGCAGATTTAGATGATTTGAGAGAAGGCAGTAACTTCGGTTTAGGTGTTAGCTCTCAACAACAGAGTTTCCATGTGAAAGGTGCTGAAAACCTTCCCTGGGGTATGAAAGATCGTTTATCACGTATCTTCAACCCGAAAACAGGCAAAGCCGTAATGTTGGCTTTCGACCACGGCTTCATCATGGGACCGACTTCAGGTTTGGAACGTATCGACCTGAATATTGTACCGCTGATTGAATATGCCGACTGTATCATGTGTACACGCGGTATCCTTCAGTCTTCAATCCCGACAACAACAAACAAACCTATCTGTTTGCGTTCGGATGCTGGTACTTCTATCCTGACTGACCTGAACGACAACGTTCTGATCGACATAGAAGATGCTATCCGCATGAACGTTTCAGCTATGGCTGTGATGTTGGCTATCGGTGACGAAGCACACGAAGCGAAGACGATCGCTAACCTGTACAAGGCTGTAGATAAAGGAACTCGTTATGGTATTCCTGTAATGGGTGTGACTGCTGTCGGTAAACAGATGGCACGCGACGCTCGTTACTTCGGTCTGGCTTCTCGTATCTGTGCTGAAAACGGTGCAAATATCGTGAAGACTTACTATTGCGAAGGTTTCGAAAAAGTAGTTGCTGCTTGTCCGGTTCCTGTTGTGATTGCAGGCGGTAAGAAATTACCTGAACTGGAAGCATTGGAACTGTGTTACAAGGCTATCAACGACGGTGCTGCCGGTGTTGACATGGGACGTAACGTATTCCAGTCTGAAAATCCTGTCGCTATGATCCAGGCTGTTCACGCAGTGGTTCATGACGGTTTGACTCCGCAACAAGGTTTCGAAAAGTTCCAGGATTTGTCTAAGTAATTAATTATTATACTCCGAAGGGGCGGGGCTCTGCTCTGCCCCTTGTTGTATCTAAACATAACATAATACATATATTGAATTGCCATGAAGAAAATATTCACATTATTGTGCTCTGCTCTTTTCTTATTTGCTGCCACTTCCTGCCAGCAAAAGGCTCAGAAATTATTGTTGGCCGGTTCAGGCTGGAATAAAGTCGTTATCATTGACAAGAATACAAAGCAGATAGAATGGGAGCATCCTATACAAAAGGGTTGGGAATGTAATTCAGCCGTTGCTACTCCGGACGGAAATATCCTGTTCGCCTATAAAAAAGGTGCAAAACTGATTACCCGCGATCAGAAAGAGTTATGGAACATTCCGGCTCCGGATACTTGCGAGATGCAGACAGCCCGTGTATTGCCCGACGGTAATTACCTGTTGGCATGGTGCGGCCATCCGGCTAAGATCATGGAAGTGAGCCCGAAAGGCGAGATACTTTCAGAAACTGTATACGAAACAGGTATCGACCACCCGCATGCTCAGTTCCGCCAGGTGAACAAGAACAAGGCAGGCAACTATCTGATGCCTCTTTTCGCTACATCTGAAGTACGTGAAATCTCTCCGGCCGGCGAACTTGTTAAAACAACGAAGCTGGAAGGTACTCCGTACAGCACTGTATTGCTGAACAACGGCAATTACATGGTAGCTTGCGGTGACGGACATTCTCTGATGGAAGTAAATCTGGACAAAGGCGAAATAATCCGCCGGATCGGCGAAAAGGACATCGAAGGTGTTTCCTTATTTTTTGTTGCCCAGCTGTTGCCTACTTCAAACAATGGTCTGTATATCTGTAACTGGCAGGGACACGACCCCAGTGCAAAAGAATCAAACAACCCGCAGTTGATGGAGATCGACGGTAACAACAAAGTTATCTGGAGCCTGAATGACAACGATACATTCGGCATGATCTCTTCTGTCTGCCCGATCGACTAAGTGGATTATCTATAACTACTGGTTGTAACTGTTTCCCCTCCCGAGAGGGAAACAGTTACTTTCTTCACTCTCCACAGAAGGATTTATAACTTTCTCCATTTTTTATATATCTTTGCTAAACGTTAAACCTAAAAACAAACTTAATATCATGAAATTGCAACCAATCGACATCTTTATCATCGGACTCTATCTGGTGGCCATGATCGTCATCGGATTAGTGTTAAAGAAAAAGGCGTCGAAAAACATGGACTCCTACTTCCTGGGAGGAAAAACACTACCTTTTTATATGTTAGGCTTGTCTAACGCATCCGGCCAGTTCGATATCTCTGGTACTATGTGGATGGTTACACTAGCCTTTATTTATGGAATTAAAAGTGCCTGGGTGCCCTGGCTCTGGCCTGTATTTAACCAGATATTCCTGATGGTCTATCTCTCTGTCTGGCTGCGCCGGTCGAATGTGCTGACGGGGGCGGAATGGATACAGACACGGTTCGGAAAGAACAAAGGCGCCAGCCTGTCGCATACGATTGTCGTTATCTACGCCCTGATCGGCGTGCTGGGTTTCCTTAGCTACGGCTTTATCGGCGTGGGTAAATTTATGGAGATATTCTTCCCATGGGATTTTGTTTCCCAGTATGTCCCGTTTGATATACCGGCTGAATACGTGCCGCATGCTTACGGTATATTCTTTACAGCCATCGCCACGATCTATGTGATGCTGGGCGGTATGCTGAGTATCGTATGGACCGATGTGGTTCAGTTTGCCATTATGACGGTTGCCGGTATCACGATTGCCGGTATCGCTATGATGAAGGTAAGCCCTGAAACGATTGCTTCTATCGTACCTGCCGGTTGGGACAGCCTGATGCCTGGGTGGAACCTTGATTTGCATTGGACCGACATTTTCAGCGATGTAAATACAAAGATAATGAACGACCAGTTCGGTTTGTTCGGGATTTTTATTATGATGATGCTTTTCAAAGGAGTGTTCAATAGTATGGCGGGACCTGCCCCCAACTACGATATGCAGAAGATCCTTTCCTGCCGTAACGGTAAGGAAGCAGCCTTAATGAGCGGTTCTGTTCCTGTCATCCTGCTTATCCCGCGTTATCTGATGATTATGGGATTTACGATCCTGGCGCTGGCTTTCTTCAAAGACCTGGATTTGACGACAAAGACCGGAGCGATTGACTTCGAACTGATCCTGCCGAATGCTATTAACCAGTTTGTGCCCGTTGGAGTATGCGGATTGCTGCTTGCCGGATTGCTTGCTGCCTTTATGTCTACTTTTGCCTCTACGGCCAACGCGGCGCCTGCTTATATTGTAAATGATATCTATAAAAAATATATCAACCCGAATGCCAGCAACAAGACGATGATCCGTGCCAGCTATATCGTAACGGTAGCGGTGGTTGTTGTCAGTGTGGTGATCGGTTTCTTCGTGGAGAGCGTAAACTCCGTCCTGCAATGGATCACATCTGCTTTGTATGGCGGATATATTGCAGCCAACCTGCTGAAATGGCACTGGTGGCGTTTTAACGGGAACGGTTATTTCTGGGGAATGATTACCGGTATCCTGGCCGCTATGGTATGTCCGTTCATCTTCGACGGCTATACGATGGTAGACGGACATTTTGTGGAAAGGGTGGGCGAGTATGCCAACAATGCTCCGATGCTGCCGTTGTTCTACTTCCCGGTTTTGCTGGTTGTTTCCCTGATCGGTTGTATCGTCGGTACTTATGCGGCTCCTCCGGTAGAAGACGAAACGCTGGAACGTTTCTACATCACCGTACGTCCTTGGGGGTACTGGAAACCTGTTTATAATAAGGTTGTTGCCAAATATCCGCAGGTGAAGGCGAATAAAAACTTCAAACGCGATATGTTCAATGTGGCTGTCGGCATTATCTGGCAGATGTGTCTGACCATTATCCCGATGTATATCGTGATCCGTGAAGGCATGCCGTTGATAACCAGCATCCTGATCCTGGCTATCACTACGTTGGTGCTGAAAAAGAACTGGTACGACAAGATGAGTAAGGATGAAGTCGAGTATAATGCTTTGATGGAAGAACTGAAATTGAATGAAAAGAAGTAATTTTGTATTGTCAAATAAAACAAATCAATAAGAAATGGATAAACTGAAAATTATTGGCGAACCGCTGCCCGATATGCCTTGGGAAGACCGCCCGGCTGATTGTAAAGATGTGATCTGGAGATATTCGAATAATCCGGTGATCCCCCGTGATATTATCCCTACATCAAACAGTGTGTTCAACAGTGCTGTCGTTCCGTTCAAGGGAGGTTATGCCGGCGTGTTTCGTTGCGACGATACCAACCGCCGTATGCGTCTGCATGTCGGTTTCAGTGCGGATGCTATCCACTGGAATATTTCTGAGACAAAGCTGGAGTTCGAATGCAACGACGAAGAGATAGGCAAATTCGTTTATGCGTATGACCCTCGTGTATGCTTCATTGAAGACCGCTATTATATAACCTGGTGTAACGGCTATCATGGCCCGACGATCGGTGTGGCTTATACATTCGATTTTGAAACATTCCATCAGTTGGAAAATGCTTATCTGCCTTTCAACCGTAACGGTGTGATGTTCCCGCGTAAGATCAACGGTAATTTCGCCATGCTGAACCGTCCGAGTGACAATGGTCATACTCCGTTCGGCGACATTTTCTACAGCGAATCCCCTGATATGTGCTTCTGGGGAAAACATCGTCATGTGATGGCTCCGGCTCCGTTTGAAGTGAGTGCCTGGCAATGCCTGAAGATCGGGGCAGGTCCTATTCCTATCGAGACATCGGAAGGTTGGTTGCTGATCTATCATGGCGTGTTGCAGTCATGCAATGGCTATGTATATAGCTTCGGTGCCGCCCTGTTGGATCTGGATCAGCCCTGGAAGGTAAAATATCGCACGGGGCCGTACTTGCTTTCTCCGCAAAAGGATTACGAATGTGTAGGTGACGTGCCTAACGTGACATTCCCGTGTGCCGCCCTGCATGATCCCGAATCTGACCGTATCGCTATCTATTACGGCTGTGCGGATACCGTGACAGGTCTTGCTTTTGGTTATATCAGCGAAATCATCGAGTTTACAAAGAAAAATTCTATTGTATAAATTCGTGTATTTCCATTAATAGGAGAATACGTTTTCTAAAAAGAGGGGTGCGTCAAAAGGAAAGAGTCTCAATAGTCTCATCAGTCTCACCCCCCTTTTTCATTTTCTGCATTTTTGTTCAGATAAAGATTTCTGCACTTATATATCTGAAATATAGCTTATTATATTTATATTTTCTTTTTTCTCTCTTCAATTTATTCCTTTTTTATTAAAGTTTCGGACGCACTTCTTCTTTTGGAGTATGGTTATTCGGTCATATGAGGTAAGCATAATATGAAAAACGGGTAAGCACCGGAAGAAAAACGGATAGGCACCGGAGGAAGAACGGATAGGCACCGGTGAGTTAACGGATAACTACTCATTAAAAATGTCCGAAATAAAGAGAAAAAACGGGTTTTTATGCTTGAATTCGGATCTTAAAATAGGGCGTATATGGATGTATATCAATGTATTATATATGTTTTTAGAAAAAAGCGTATTTTCAGAAATGGGGGTGAGACTGATGAAACTCTTGACACTCCTGTCCTTCATGGGATAGTCAGAAACACGAAACGACATAAAACAAAAAACCTCAGAAATTAAATTCCTGAGGTTATCTGTGGGCAGTGATGGATTCGAACCACCGAAGTCGAAAGACAGCTGAGTTACAGTCAGCCCCATTTGGCCACTCTGGTAACTGCCCAGTGCAAAACTTACGTTTTATAGGAAAATCTCTCTTTTCCTTTGAGCCTCTTGTCGGATTCGAACCAACGACCCCGAGATTACAAATCACGTGCTCTGGCCAACTGAGCTAAAGAGGCATTCAGTATTTCTGTTTTGCGAGTGCAAAGGTAGTTATTATTTCTAATCTCGCAATAGGGGAGGGTGTTTTTTTGTATACTTTTTTTCATCTTTCTTTTCAAATACAATCTATCTCCCTGATTAATAATAAGAAAAGATTAGACATTTTTTAAAGAAAAATAGTAGAAGTGAAAATAAATTCTTATTTTGCCGACTCATATAATATCACTTAATCTAAAATCTATTATCATGAGCATTAACAGAAGACAATTTTTAAGAAGATCATTGGCGGGAAGTGCAGCTATCGTTGTAGGCAAAGAGATGAATGCTGCCAATACGCCGGTCAGCGGGAGTTCTTTTTCACAGACAGAAGACCTGTCTCCCCCGGCAAAAGGAAAATCTGTTTTAGGACTGCGTTGTAAACCTTTGAGTACCGTCCGTATCGGTGTTGTCGGTCTGGGAAGAGGGGCAGGCGCCGTAGAGCGTATGGCACAGATCGAGGGAACGGAGATTGTGGCTATCTGTGATCTGAATCCCGAACGGATTGAGAATAGCCAGAAAACACTTAAAAACAGTAACCGGAAAGAAGCAGTCGCATATACCGGAGAAGAAGACTGGAAGAAAATGTGCGAACGCGATGATATCGACCTGATTTATAATGCCACCCCTTGGGAGTTGCACGTGCCTATCGCCCTTTATGCCATGGATCATGGAAAACATGTTGCCATCGAAGTGCCGGCTGCGCTAACGGTAAAGGATTGTTGGGCGTTGGTCGACAAGGCCGAAGAAACGCAGCTTCATTGCATGATGCTTGAAAATTGTTGTTACGACTTCTTTGAATTGGCCACATTGAATATGGCCCGCCAGGGACTGCTGGGAGAAATTATTCATACCGAAGGCGCTTATATCCACGACCTGAGAGGCTCGAAGTTTAAAGGCTATTATAAACATTGGCGCCTGGAATACAGTAAATACCATACCGGAAACCCGTATCCAACACATGGACTTGGCCCGGTTGCCCAGATTCTGGGAATCAACCAGGGAGACCGGATGGATTACCTGTCATCTGTTTCGACCAACCAGTTCGGCCTGGCTCTTTGGGCGAAGGAAAATCTGAAAGATGACGAACGTATCACCCAATCGGAACGGTATGCCCTGGGGGATATGAATACGACCATTATCCATACTGTGAACGGCAAGTCTATCATGATTCAGCATGATACGACATCGCCCCGTCCTTATTCCCGTATCCATCTGGTGCAGGGAACGAAAGGGATGGCTGTTAAATATCCGGAGCAGAAGGTGGCTGTACAGCCAGATACGCATTCTTTCCTGAAAGAAGGGCCTCAAAAGGAAGTGATGGCGGATTATGAACACCCGCTGAGCAAATACATCGGCGAACGGGCAAAGAAAGTCGGTGGTCACGGTGGTATGGACTTTATCATGGACTGGCGTCTTATCTATTGCCTGCGTAACGGTTATCCGCTGGATCAGAGTGTGTACGATGCGGCTGCCTGGTCGTGTATCGTCGAATTGAGCGAACGTTCTGTCCTGAACAAGAGCTGCTCTGTGGCTGTTCCAGATTTTACCCGTGGTGCCTGGCGTGATTATAAGCCCTGGCCTGTGATTGACATGAAAGATATTTTACACGGATAAATTGTAGACAAAATAAAACTCCTGAAAGCCGGCTGCTCTTTCGATAGCCTGCACTTTCAGGAGTTCCGTAAGTAATATGATAGCATTGTTTATTTCTTCAAAAGAACTTCTTCGATAGCCTTTTTGAAATCAGCCTTGCTCATGGCACCTCTTGCCATCTGCGGTTGTTCGCCCATCGGACAGAACAGGAGGGAAGGAATGCTCCGGATGCCGAAAGAAGCTGCCAGTTCTTCTTCTTTTTCCGTATCGACCTTATAGATGTCTATTTTTCCTTCATATTCGCCTGCCAGCTCTTCCAGGATAGGGGCAATCATTTTACAAGGACCGCACCAGGTAGCGAAGAAATCGACGATACAAGGTTTGTCACCCTCGTATATCCATTTATCGGGACTTGCTTCATAATTGGCCACTTTACTCAGAAATTCTTGTTTTGTCAACTCTTTTACTTTCATGATTCTAACTCCTTATTGTTTAGTTATTATTTCTCTTTCTATTTTACATAACAAAGTTACGACCTTATATGCTTGTAACTGTTTGCTGTATTTCCTTAATAATTGACATTTTTCCCTTGGGGTGATCGGTAAACAAAAAGCCGTTCGGAGAACATTTCCCCCGGACGGCCTTATCTGGTTTAAATCACACTACTTATTAATATCAATATCTTTCGCCAACGGCATCCCAATCAACGATATTCCATAAGGCATTCAGATGATCGGGACGGCGGTTCTGGTAATCCAGGTAATAAGCATGTTCCCATACATCGAATCCCAGGAGAGGAACCAGTCCGTGTGCAACGGGGTTGCTGCCGTTTGGCTCTTTGGTAATTGAAAGTTTGCCGTCTTTATCTTTTGCCAGCCATACCCATCCGGAACCGAATAGACCGGCGCCTGCTGCGTTGAACTCTTTCTTGAAGTTATCGAACGAACCCCAGGTTGCTTTGATGGCTTCCGCCAGCTTTCCTTTAGGTTCGCCGCCGCCTTTGGGGGAGAACTGGGTGAAATACAAGTTATGGTTGAGTATCTGTCCGGCATTATTAAAGATAGCGCCGTCGGATTCTGCTACGATCTGTTCCAGGGGAGCGTTTTCAAACTTTGTACCCGGAATCAGGTTATTCAGGTTGTTTACGTAAGCCTGTAAATGTTTTCCGTGATGGAACTCAATTGTTGCTTTACTGATAACCGGTTCCAATGCATTTGCCGCATAAGGCAATTTAATTAATTCGAATTTCATAATTTCTTCTTTTTTATCTGTTATTTGACTACTACTATTATTACTATTATTAGTTACCAACAATAATAAACTGAGGCATAATGTAAGCATGACTAATAAGTTTTATGTTGTTTCTACTATTCTAACACGGCGGGTTTCTTATTTGTTCACCCGGAAAGCCGGTATTTCCCATCACTTTTGTCAATCGGGCGATAAGTGAAATTTATGGACGTTGGCGGAAGTCTCCGTGACGGCTGATAATTATACCTTATGCGATATACCTTAAAATAAAATGAATAATAATATGTAAAAAGCTGTTTTTTTATCATTTGTAAAGAAAATAATCCCAAAGAAGTTTCTATTTTTGTGCCCTCATATTATTAATTAAGTAAAACATATTTGTAGATGGTAAAGAAAGTTGGGAATTTAATTCCAAACACCTTTTTTATTACAAAGGGTAGTGGTGATTCAGACCTGGAAAAGCATGCAGGTTCTTATCACATGGCTCTTTATGATGCCGGTATTTCAGACTTTAACATTATGACTTATTCGTCTGTTATTCCAGCAACTGCACATCTTGCAACCATGGACGAGATCGATCTTCCTCCATTTGGTACGGAATTGAAAACCATTATGGCGGTATCGCATGGTTATCAGGATGAGTTTGTATCTGCCGGTGTGGTTTACGCCTGGATGTACAAGGACGAAAACTTCGATGAGAAGGTTGGAGGCCTGGTATGCGAGGTCAGCGGCCGTTATCGTATCGAGGAGTTGGAATCACGTCTGATCCGTGTAATCAACGACTTGCACCAGAAGACTTACGGTAAGTATTATCTGGGTGAACTGAACTTCATTACCGAAGGTATTACCATCGAAAAGAGATACGGAACAGCTTTGGCTGCCCTGTGCTTCGTAGATTTCCTGATGCCTGAGATTGAAGATTAAAAGAAAATAAAATATCTGATTATCAGTATGGAAACAGAGGTAAGGCCACGGCTCTTATCTCTGTTTTTTTGTGGCTTCGGGAAAAACGGCATAAGTTTGTTATATTTGTAACCGGCTTATAGTATAAAATTCTCTTTATTTAAGAAACAATCCGTTTAAAGCTGTTGTTGTATGAAAAAGATTATTAATCCCTGGAAAGGGTTGGATGGCTATATGTGCTTCGGGTGTGCACCCGAAAATCCGCAGGGCCTGCACATGGAGTTTTACGAAGATGGTGAAGATATAGTTGCTTTCTGGAAGCCGGAAAGCCATTATCAGGGATGGTTGGAGACATTGCATGGGGGAATACAGACTACCATGATGGATGAACTGGCAGGTTGGGTGGTATTAAGGAAATTACAGACGTCGGGCGTGACTTCACGGCTGGATGCCCGTTTCCTGAAAAGTATCTCGACCCGGGAACCGCGCTTGATGATACGGGGGCGTATCAAGGAGCAGAAACGGAATGCCATATTCATAGAGACGGAGATATACAATTCGCAGAACGAACTTTGTTCGCGGGCGGACATCGTATATTTTGTCGTCACAAAAGAACAGGCGACGGAGAAGTTTCATTTTGCCGGCTGTAAGACCGAAGATGAAAAATAATGAACAGTAACAAAAAGAATAAAGTAAACGATTAACAAATGAAATACATCGGAGCACATGTAAGTGCGTCGGGTGGGGTTGAGAATGCCCCTCTGAACGCGAATGCTATCGGGGCCAAAGCATTCGCCCTCTTTACCCGAAACCAACGTCAGTGGAAATCATCCCCGTTGACGAAGAAAAGTATCTCCTTATTCAAAGAACGTTGTGAGGAGTTCGGTTACGAGGCGAAACATATCCTGCCTCATGACAGTTACCTGATTAACCTCGGACATCCGGACCCGGACGGATTGCAGAAGTCGCGCGATGCTTTCCTGGACGAAATGCAGCGTTGCGAACAACTGGGGCTGGACCGGCTGAATTTCCATCCTGGAAGTCATCTGAACGAATTGTCGGTCGACGATTGCCTGGCTCGTATTGCCGAGTCAATTAACCGGACGTTGGACCAGACCGCAGGTGTCTGTGCCGTTATAGAGAATACGGCCGGACAGGGTACAAACCTGGGATATACATTCGAACAAATAGCAGCCATCATCGATCGGGTAGAAGATAAAACGCGCGTCGGTGTCTGTATCGACACGGCTCATACGCTGGCTGCCGGTTATGATATTAAAACGGAACAAGGCTTTACCGAAACCTTCCGCCACTTCGATGAAGTGATCGGTTTTTCCTATTTGCGCGGAATGCATATCAACGATTCGAAGAAAGACCTGGCGACCCGTGTAGACAGGCATGACAGTATCGGAAAAGGGGTGATGGGGATGACAACCTTTAAAATGCTGATGGCCGATCCTCGTTTTGACGACATCCCTCTGATCCTTGAAACCCCTGACGAGTCGATCTGGGCGGAAGAGATCGGTTATTTGTATACATTGTGATAAAGTATGATTCAAAATAAGTCCCTTCTGAAAGAAGGTTGACCCAAAAACAGGACAACTATGTTTATATTAATGCCAATTATTTTTATCGGGGGTATCATTGCTATTGCGCTTGAAGATAAGATTAAGATCAACAAAGCGGCAACAGCTCTTTTTATGGCCATTTCTTTGTGGATGATATTGATGTTTGATGCCTACAACATTTTCGTTGAACGTTCCAATCCGCTGTTCGAAGAGTTTCTGATGCAGAACCCCGAAATGACAAATCTGCCGGCAAAAGACCAGTTTATTAATTTTATAACCAACCGTTCTATCGTTTACCATCTGGGAAATGTGGCAGAGACCTTGTTCTTTGTGATGTGTTCCATGCTGATTGTCGATATTGTAGATAAACACGGTGGTTTCAGGTCGGTGACGGGATATATCCGCACCTCCAACAAACGGAAACTGTTGTGGTATATCAGTTTTGCCACTTTCTTCTTCTCTGCTTTGCTGGATAACCTGGCGGCAGCGATCGTGATTATGGCGGTGCTTCGTAAGTTGGTTCCCGACAGGACCGACCGGTTGAAATATGCCTGTATGGTGATTATTGCAGCCAATGCCGGCGGCTCGTGGTCGCCCATCGGTGATGTGACGACAATCCTGCTCTGGGTAGGAAAGAATGTGACGGCGATGCACCAGATTTCGCATGTATTTATTCCTGCATTGGTTAATATGCTGGTTCCACTCTCCATTGCCCATTTCTGGTTGTTCAAGAAAGATGCCCAGTTGCGTGTCATGAGTGAGGAAGAGGCTGCCGATGAGTTTATTCCGGAAATACCGAATCATTCACGCCGGGTGATCTTTGTGATCGGCGTGCTTTCGTTGGCTTTGGTTCCGGTCTTTCAGATGCTGACCAATTTGCCTCCGTTCCTGGGCGTATTGCTGGGACTGGTTATTTTATGGATATATACCGATGTCATGTACAGCCGTTTGCATGTGCATGAATCGGAAAAGCTGCGTATTACCCAGTTGTTACCGAACATCGACCTGGCAACGATCTTTTTCTTCCTGGGAATCCTGATGGCGGTAGGCGCCCTGGAAACATCGGGACAGTTGGGGATCATGTCCGCCTATCTCGACAAGCATGTGCATGAACCTTATTTAATCAGCTTTGTGATCGGAGCTTTATCTTCCTGTGTGGATAACGTGGCGCTGGTGGCAGCAACGATGGGTATGTATCCGATCGTGCAGCAGACGGCCGACCTGGCCCCTTATGCACAGTTTTTTGTTTCCGACGGAGGATTCTGGACATTCCTTGCCTACTGTGCCGTAACGGGCGGTAGCATCCTGATTATCGGTTCGGCGACAGGTGTCACGGTGATGGGATTGGAGAAAATAGATTTCATGTACTATACAAAGCGATTTTCAATATTGGCATTGATTGGCTATATTTGCGGTGCGGCAGTATATATGCTATTATTCGCTTAAACTTATTTATATGAAAAGAAAATGGATTATCGCAGCAGCCTGTGCCGTTTTGCTTTCCGGAATGGAGGCAATGGCTTGTACGGGTTTGCTGGTAGGAAAGAAGGCATCGGTCGACGGATCGGTGATGATCAGTTATGCAGCTGATTCGCATACCCTGTATGGCGAGTTATACCGTTGGCCGGCAGCGACCTGGCCGAAAGGCGCCATGCTGGAAGTCAGGGAATGGGATACAAATAAGCCGCTGGGACAGATTCCGCAGGTGGAACAGACGTATTCGGTTGTCGGCAACATGAACGAACATCAGGTAGCTATCACGGAAAGTACGTGGGGCGGACGTCCGGAGCTGGTGGATACAACAGGTATTATTGACTACGGCAGCCTGATCTACATCGCCCTCCAGCGTTCAAAGTCAGCCCGCGAAGCAATCAAAGTAATGACCGACCTGGTGAAGGACTACGGTTATTACAGCAGCGGCGAAACTTTCTCTATCGCCGACAAGAACGAAGCGTGGGTGATGGAACTGATCGGTAAAGGCCCGGGTAACAAAGGGGCTGTTTGGGTGGCCATCCGCGTTCCGGATGATTGCATCTCTGCACATGCCAACCAGTCGCGCATCCAGCAGATTCCTTTCGATGACAAGGAAAACTGTATGTATTCGCCCGATGTTGTTTCTTTGGCCCGCGAAAAAGGGTATTTCAGTGGAAAAGATAAAGACTTCAGTTTCCAGAAGGCCTATTGTCCTTACGACTTCAGTGCATTGAGAGGTTGTGAAGCACGCGTATGGTCTTTCTTCCGTAAATACGATAAGACAATGGATAAGTACACCGACTTTATCAAGGGCGATCCTTCCAAAGAGCCGATGCCGTTGTATGTGAAGCCGGACCGTCTGTTGTCTGTTCAGGACGTTCAGAACGGTATGCGCGACCATTTTGAAGGAACCGATCTGGATATGACGAAAGATGCCGGAGCCGGTTCTTATAAAGTGCCGTATCGCTGGCGTCCGATGACATTTAAGGTGGATGGACAAGAATATACCAACGAACGTGCCATCGCTACGCAACAGACCGGTTTTGTAATCGTTCCGCAGATGCGTAACTGGTTGCCGGATGCGATCGGTGGAATCCTTTGGTTCGGTGTGGATGATGCCGATATGGCTGTGTTCACTCCGCTGTATTGTTCTATCACGGAATCGCCCGAGTGCTACCGGGTAGGAAACGGAGACATCATGAATTTCTCGTGGACTTCTGCATTCTGGATTCACAACTGGGTGGCCAACCAGGCTTACGGTAAATATAGCTTTATGATCAAAGACATTCGTCCGGTTCAGCAGGAGTTGGAGAACAGTTATAAGGAGGCAATCCCGGCTATCGACAAGGCTGCCTCCGAATTGTATGCCAAGAATCCGGCGGAAGCAGTCCGGTTCCTGACCTGGTTCAGCACGACGACTGCCGATCAGGCAACTGCCCGTTGGAAGAAGCTCGGCGAGTATCTTTTAGTAAAATATATGGACGGAAACGTTAAGAAAGAAGAAAACGGCCAGTTCAAGCAAAATGGCTACGGGCTGTCCGAATATCCTGATTTCCCTGGCTACGACGAAGACTATTATCGCAGTATTGTTAAGAGCGCAGGAGACAGACTTAAAGTAAAATAATTATATTTGCGCATAATGTTGAACTAAAATTAATGAGAGTATGAAGAAATTAATTGTTATGTGCATGCTGGCAATTATCAGCATGAGTGCATTTGCACAGACTCAGCAAGGACAATCGTCTTTCGGTTTTAATCTTGGTTATGGGTTTAATGAGAATGGAAATGCGTTGTTGGGGTTGGATTATCGTTATAATCTGACGGATGAGGTTCGTTTGGCTCCGTCTTTGTCTTATTTTGTGAAAGATGATGGTTTGAGTGCCTGGGCTATCGACGTGAATGCCCACTATGTCTTCAAATTGAGCGATATGTTCGGTTTCTATCCGTTGGCAGGTCTTGACCTTTCGTTCTGGAAAGTAAGTCTGGGAAATAGTGCAAGTCTGAATAAGACTCGTTTAGGAGCCAATATCGGTTTAGGAGGTGAAGTATATGCAACCGATCAGTTGAGTGTCGGTTTGGAATTCAAATATAATATACTCAAATCCTGGGGAGACCTGAGATTATCTCAGCCACTTCTGGCCCTTCGCATCGGATATAATTTCTGACAGATTATTTTTACAATAAAAAACAGAAAAGGGGATGAGCAGAAATGTTTATCCCCTTTTTTTGTTTATATTTGCGAGTGTTGTTTTTCAAACGGAGTTTGTCACTTAAATTTAATCTGAATGAAAATATTCCAGCAAGAAATATCGGAGAGTCACCGCAATGTTGTCAAAGGACAGCAGATGGCTAAAATATTACCTTCCTATGCATGGTTTGTACTGGGCGAAAATGGTGCGGATGAGTCGTTAATCTTCTACCAAAACGGAACTTTTGTAATCACTCAGAATAACGAAGAGAAGAAAGGTTTATGGCAATACAACTCCACTCTCCAAACGCTCTACATGAGACGGGACGACAACATAAGCGCTTTGCATCCTTTTTTCCGGAACAACGAAGTGCTGGTTCTGAAATTACATCAGGAAGATGCTTATCTGTTTTTGATAAAATCCGAATGCGTGAATAAATTCGATTACCATGTGCTGGAAGATTTTAATACCTATGCCGAACGATGGGAAAGTGCCCAGATAGCCAAAGGTAAAAAGGAGAAATTCTGGGAAGAATTGAAAGAACAACGTACGCCGATAGACCGGAAACCAGTTAAAGCGAAAAAAGAAAAGGAATTTTTCCTTGAAGAACGACCTGCCCGTACACCCGAAGAATGGTTAAAAAGAGAGGAAATGTTAAAGCAAAACTTCGAGTATAAGAAGCAGCAATATAAAAAAAAGTTTGAAGCTCAAATGGCTCGGAAGCTGCGTGAGCGGGAAAGAGAAATAGAAATTGACTTCATGCATAGGATGGCTGCGCAGGAGGCCAAATTTCAGGAACTGCTGGTGAGGCAGAGACGCGAAGCTCAAACTGAATTGTCTCGGTTGAAAAAGAAAGAGAATAGCCAGAAATCACAAGAAGGACTGGAATCGTCAACAAAAGAAGGGATAATCAACGAAATAATGGAAAAATGGTTTTATTATCAGAAAAACAAATCAGTTCGCATATCCCGGGAAATGGAAAAAATACTCGCTAAAGATAAGGGGTATAAAAAAGTCCACAGGGCCGTCAGGTATGCGTTTGGCTTTTTTATCGCTTCTCCATTTTTTATATTATTATTAACGGTTTTCTTATGTATTGGGGTACCTGAAGGTTATATAACGGATATTGTTATAACAGGCGGTATGGGAGCTGTTTTGGTTGGGGGGATGGCCTATTTTGCGTATCAGGAGTTCTGTTTATCTGAAGAAGAATATAAAAGACGTTTTAAGGAAGAACTGCAAAGAGAGTGTGATGAGTCTTTTTTAAAAAGTTTGAGGTGAAAAATGCTTTCGTATGCTGCGCCGCCGTTTTGCACCTTTGAAAAATGCTTTCGCATGCTGCGCCGCCGTTTTATACCCTTGCAAAATGCTTTCGCATGCTGCGCCGCCGTTTTACACCCTTGCAAAATGCTTTCGCATGCTGCGCCGCCGTTTTACACCCTTGCAAAATGCTTTCGCATGCTGCGCCGCCATTTTACACCCTTGCAAAGTGCTTTCGCACGCTGCGCCGCCATTTTGCATGCCAATATGGACTTTTTTTTCAAGGTGTCATTGATTTTCAGTTTGAGACCCCTATTTTGTAAATAAATATACCTATCTTTCGTCCATCAACCAATAAAAAATATAATTATGGGAACCTATTTGAAATTTGCAGATCCATTGATGACTCGTTTCAACAACGCCGAGTACCTCAGTTTTCTCCGCCGTTTCCGTGCCCTCCTTCCATTTCCGGAGCAGGGTGGCGACCGACCCGAAATCGAAAGCCTTAGCGTCAATGAATCGAACGGTGTCCCTGCATTGGGCGTTTCGGCCGCTCAACTGACTGTCCTCGACGCAGTGATCGACCAACTTACCGATCTGAACAACCAGAGCCGTATCAGCCAGGAAACTGAAACGTTGAACGACACTGACAAACAACGCGACAACGTTGCCGTCTATGCTTTGAACCGGATAAACAATTCCGCAACCCTGCCACTCCAGGCAGAACAGGAAGCCGGAAAGTTTCTGCGGAACGTAGTGAAACCATATACCGGAATCGCACGCCTCCCGCTCAATCAGGAAACAGAAACGATCAAAGGACTCCTGGTCGATCTGAGAAAACCTGAAAATGCATCTGCCGTACAGGCTTTGAGCCTGACCCCTTATTTGAATGAACTGGAACGTTTGAATAATCTATACGAATCACTGGTGGCCCAACGCGCTGCCGAACGTCTGGCTAGTAGTGTAGACAACAGCAAGATCGTGCGTGCCCAAGGTGATGATATTTATGACGATATAACCTCGCTGGCTTTTGCCTGGAGCCTGGCGAATCCTTCGGACGAAGCTACTGCTTTTATCCGCAATGTCAACGCTCTGATATCCGATGCGCAGACAGCC
The DNA here is from genome assembly GCF_000364265.2 of Parabacteroides sp. ASF519. Taxonomy (NCBI): domain Bacteria; kingdom Pseudomonadati; phylum Bacteroidota; class Bacteroidia; order Bacteroidales; family Tannerellaceae; genus Parabacteroides; species Parabacteroides sp. ASF519. Next base: position 3,423,381 of record NZ_AQFV02000006.1, read on the forward strand.
TATAACCAGCGTATGGGACAGAAGAAAAAGAAGGAAAGCGACCGGCCGGAAATTGAATAAACTGGGTAAGGTTGCGGTTAAGCCCGTTTTTACAACGGCTGCCGCAACCTTCTTTTTTTATTCTGTTTCATTACCACTTCAGATAATCCTCGAAAGTAACCTTTTCGAAGTTCGGAATCACTTCATATACTTTATCCTTTAATGATTCTTCCGGGTTGGTGGTGCTCAGGCCGATCACCCGCATGCCGGCAGCCGTTCCCGCTTGTATGCCGGCAAATGAATCCTCAAAAACGAGGCAGTCGGCAGGGGAGACACCCAGGTCGTCTGCGGCCAGTAGGTAACACATCGGATCAGGTTTCCCCTTAGTGATGCGGTCGGCGGTCACGACTGTGTCGAATATATTTTCCAGGTGATGTAATTTGAATGCACGTTCCACCTTCGCATTGTCCGAGCTTGTGACTAATCCCATCTGTACACCGTTCTTTTTCAATAAGTGCAGAAATTCCAGGGAGCCGGGCATGGCGGGCAAGGGCATCGTGCTTTCGTATTCGGTCGATTCATTAATAACCATCCGGCGGAATTCTTCCGTACGGTCGGAAAAATACTTTTCCATGATGTAGGGGAGTGTTGTGCCTTTGATAACAGCAGCGAAGTTGTCGATACCTGTCCCGTAACGTTCACCTGCCTCATTCCAGAAAATATCGTAAATGGGTTCAGTGTCGACTATCACGCCGTCAAAGTCAAAGAGAGCCGTTTTAAATTTCATAAAAATACCTTTATTGATTACATTTTGCACACAAAGATAAGGCTATTCTTTGAAAAAGATTCTATCTGTTGTAAAATAGCAACACTTTTGCTGTGCATTTATGAATAATATTTTATCTTTGTGCTCGTACACATGTGTTAGTTGACAGACCAGTAAAACAATTTTCTTATTTATAATACCTAAAAGAAAAACAGAATGAAAACATCTTTGAAGTTAGCAGCCCTGTCCCTCGCGCTGCTTTGTTCCTGTCAGTCGAATGACGGCTGGCAAAAGTTATTCAATGGTAAAGACCTTACCGGTTTCAAGCAATTGAACGGCGAAGCGCCCTACCGGGTGGAAGACGGCTGCCTGGTCGGAACTTCGGTGACGGGCCAGCCGAACAGCTTTATGGCTACCGAACAGGAGTATGGCGATTTTATCCTGGAATTTGAAGCCCTCTGCGACCCGGCATTGAACTCCGGTGTGCAGTTCCGCAGCGAAAGCCGTCCGGATTACCAGAACGGGCGTGTGCATGGCTACCAATGCGAAATGGACCCTTCCGACAGAGCATGGAGCGGAGGCGTTTACGACGAGGCACGCCGTGGTTGGCTGGTGACGCTCGTCGATAACAAACCGGGACAAGCCGCCTACAAAAAGACAGATTGGAATAAATTCCGTATCGAAGCGATCGGCAACAATATCCGCATCTGGCTGAACGGCGTGAACACCGCCAATCTCTATGACGACGAAACAGCCAAAGGCTTTATCGCATTCCAGGTGCATGGCATCGGAAAGAATACCGATCTGGAAGGAAAAGAAATCAAATGGCGTAATATCCGTATAAAGACGGAGAACCTGGAAGCCGAGCGCATGCAGGGCACATTAGCTCCGGAAGTGAACCGCGTCCCCAACTACCTGACGGATGCTGAAAAAGCGGACGGATGGAACCTCCTGTTCGACGGACAGACAACTACAGGCTGGCGTGGCGCCCATAAAGAGGCCTTCCCGGATCATGGCTGGAAAGTGGAAGACGGACAGTTGATCGTCTTGAAATCCGGTGGCGGCGAGTCTACCAACGGAGGTGATATCGTGACCGATAAAGAATATGCAGCATTCGAGTTAAGCCTGGAATTTAAAATCACTCCGGGAGCAAACAGCGGAATCAAATATTTCGTGACGGAAGCAGAAAAACCTAGCGGCTCCGCCTATGGCCTCGAATACCAGATATTAGATGACAAACTGCATCCGGATGCCAAACTCTACACAACGACTCCCGGCAGCCGCACCCTGGCAAGCCTTTACGACATGATGCCGGCCGGTAACAAACGTTTCAACGGTGTGGGCAACTGGAACCAGGCTGTCCTGAAAGTATTCCCCAATAACCATGTGGAACATTGGCTGAACGGCTTTAAAACATTGGAATACGATCGTGGTTCGGATGCTTTCCGCGAATTGGTGAAAGGTAGTAAATATGCTGCCCCGTCTTATAACGAGGCAGGACGTTTCGGTGAAGCTCCCCAGGGACATATCCTGTTACAGGATCATGGCGACGAAGTTGCTTTCCGCAGTATCAAAATCAAAGAATTAAAATAATCTTATTTTACACGGAGGAAGCTACACAGGACAACCGGGCGGCGCACTTCGTGGATGATACGTTCAGAGGAGGTCAATATATTAAAAGTATATTGGCCTTCGTAATTTTTAAGGACAACCTCCAGGTCGCTGGAAGTTGCAAAGAAAAATCCTTCTTCCGGCATCTCCTGTTCGAAATTGTGGAAGCGGTTGCCGAGATAGAAATTAAGCCCGTACAGGTTCCTGTATTTCTTGAGATTATTCATAACGAACATATTGTTCTCATTTAGCGGATATTCTTTCATTACCTTTTCCGCAAAAGGACGGGCAGAACCATCCTGGCGGATACCCCGCATGATAACCCCGTCGATCAGTAAATTGATCGTAAAACTCAGGGCGATTGTCGCATACAGGATCTTGATGTTTATCTTTTTGAACATCTGGTAAAGCACCGTCAGCAGCGCCACCAAAACGACGATAACAATGCAAACCGTCAGTCCGTAACTGAAAGAAAATATGTTGCTGACAGCTTCGACCTGTGCCAGGGTAGAGGTACGGCTTGTGTACTGTGAAGCAATAGCCACGGGGTCGATAACACCGATCATCGTCAATCCGATGGCAATCAGTACCACGGTAGTGACCGATGCCAGGAAGGCTGCGAAGATACGGGTTACCTTTGTCCTGTATTCCGTGATATAGATGGCGTATTGTGCCAGGAATATTGCGATGAACGGATAAGCCGGCATCAGGTATACGCTTCTCTTGCTGGAAGGGATACTATAAAAGAAGATGATGCAAACCAATGCTACCAGGCTGAACAGTTTTTCCTTTTCCATGGAAAGAATATTATTCCAGCTGTCTTTCAGCACTTGTTTGAACGATCCTTTTTTTCTCTGCCAATTCAAACCGAAGAGGGAGAAGAAAAAGAAGATGGTCCAGGGAATAAATCCGGCAGCCAGCGTCATAAAGTTATACCATACGCCATTCTCGTGTCCCAGGTCATAATTGATATCGGGCGTATTGAGATGGAAGAAACGTCCGAAGTTCTCGGCAAGTACGACATCGAGAAATTTATCCCCTCCCTGTTTCCAGGCTGCGATATACCACAGCAGAGGCAGGAACAGAGACGAAACGCCGATATAAAGCAGTGCCTTGAAAATTGTCAGCAGGCTGTATTTACGGAGCATCAGCAGATAAGCACCGAACACGAATAGAGGCAAAATAACTCCTACAGGCCCTTTAGTCAGAACCGCACACCCCAGCAATACCGGGATAATAACCGGCAGACCTTTCAACTCCAGTTGGTCTTCCCATCGGAACAACTGATAGAGGCCGATGACAATGAATGTCGTCAGTAGCATATCGACACGGGTAGTCATCGCCGCTCTGTGCATTTCAATGCATGTGAGTAGTAGGAGAGTAGCTATAAACGCCTGCTGGAATTTTATCCTCCGCCCGAAAAACATGAGCGTGCATCCCATCAGGCAGATAAAAGCGATTGTAGACGGCAGGCGAGAGGTAAACTCCGATACATATCCCTGCGGATAAGAGAAAGCAGCCATCAGCCAGTGTGCCATCGGCGGCTTATAGGCAAATTCGTTGGCATAAACCTGGGGTAATATCCAATTGCCTGATTCAAGCATGGATATGGCAACTGATGCTTCACGCGGCTCTCCTTTGGTGGAGAAATCACCCAGGCCGATCCAGGGAAGCACGGAGATTATACAGATTATAATAACCATTGTTACCGGCTTTTGCAGGTAGAGATATTGTAATGTCGGTGTACGCATATTCTTTTTGTAAGAGGACTAAACCAGTTAATGTCGTTATATCAGTTTGCAAAAGAACGATTTTTTGCGGACTTTTTCCTCATTTTTGATAACTTTTTATGTCCCTAAAGATTCTTTGATGGAAGAACGTATGACTTCCGCATCCTCTTTGTTTTCTTTCAGAATGGAAAGAACGAAGTTTAAATAACTCTCCTTGTTGCTGATACCGCAGAAGTTGCATACACGGCTTTGCGGCAGCATCCCTTTTTGATTATACACACGAAGGATATTCTTGTAATCTCCCGTTTCGATGTACTGGTTGAATTTATCTTTTATCCCATTGTATATTTCATCGACATGGACGTTGTAACGGATGCTTTCCACATGCTCGGTCAGTTGTTCGACGGTCGTTATCTTGCGGTCGACCGCTGTTTCCAGTTTCTTGCGGACGCGGTGTTTGGCATGCAGGATAACCTGGCTTTCGAGGTCCTTCTCGAAGAGTTTGACTACATTTTCCTTTACCTGGGTAAATACGGTATCGGGATCTTTCATCATACGGCGTGCCACGGTACGTATCACGGGTTCGAGCATCAGCAGGTTTTCCACTTCGGCTACGTCGGGAACGAAGATATGCTGGTCATGCAGATAGTCTATCTCTCCCTGTGTACGGCGGTCGCGGTCTACGATCCCCATGGATTCCAGCGTATGGAAGTCCTGTAACTGCCGGAAAGCCTTTGTCGTTTCGATCACCTTCTGGCAGCCACCCATCGGCTTGACCATATAATCGGGGAAGATCAGCGGATAGAGGCGGTTGTCGATACTGTTGGAGTCGGTCCCTTCGATGAACAGGATCGGCTTGCGGCTCCCAAGGATATCTATATATACTTCTTCGGGAAGGCTGTCGCTGTTTTCTATCAGTTGGTAGTCCCAGACATGGGCGTCGGCATTGTAGTCCCTGATCCATATCCGTTTGCCTTCCGGACGAGAGGTGGCGAAGTCGATATCGTGCGTCAGATAAACGAATGTGCAGTCGGGACGCATAGCTTCGATCTCATCCCAAAGCAGGTTCTTGATCGAGTTGTGAAGCAGTATTTCCGGTTCTTCGATCACCAGCAGTTCGTTGGGACGGGCACAGAGTACGGCGCCTATCAGGTAGAAGACGATCTTTTCGCCGTCGCTCATTCTGCCGGCCGTATAAGAATCGCCGTCGCGGCTGGTGGAAGCCAGTTCAATAAAGCCGGACTTCCTGACCAGGCGGTTATGCGGGAACATTTTCTCCCAGATGGCCTGTATGCGGTCTATTTTGGTAATGGGCGGTTCCAGGTCCGGGGTCAGCTTGCAGGCTTCCTTATAGTTTACCGCCGCCTCAAATTCTTCGCTTTGCAGGTGGAGGATTAGTTTTTCGTATTCTGAAAGGCGGGGCATGAAGATGCGTTCCGCTATCATCGATTGCAGGCGTGCCAGTTCATTACCTTCGACAGGCACAGGTTCTTCACTGCTGATAAACAGGGAGTGCATGCCGGATATCTTTTTACTGTTGTCGGAGTAACGCTCCAGCAGATCTCTGCCGAACGAACTTTTGCCGGCACCATTTGCCCCGATAACGACAAGCACGTTTGTGTCGAGCACGATCGTTTCGGAGGCATTCAACTTGGAAGGGAGAGTGAGTTCCATACAGGTACTGATTTATTTTACTCCCAAAGGTAATTAAATTATTCGTATTCTATAGCTTGGGCGATCTTTTTGACGGAGTAAAAAAATCTGTAAATGGCAAACCAATGATTAAGATCAAGGATGTCATTTACAGACTTTTCTTCATATTTATTTTTAGTTATTAAAGTGATAACTGCCCGAACCGATCTCGATTTCCGTATAGGAGGCAGTGTCATTCACCCTCCTGATACCCGATTGGTTGGATTGTTTGATCCGGAACTCTTTCGGTATCCGTACGACGGCTGAGGTGTTGCCGGGGATTGTAATATCCCAGCTGAAAGTACCGTTTTCTTTTTTCCAGGCACTTTTGATCTCTCCGTAGACTGATTCGTAGGAGGCGGAAACGGCATTCAGCCCTTCGGGAAATACCGGAGCCATGATCAGCTTCTTATAAGCGACGGATTCCGGAGCGCATTTGATTCCAGCCAGGTCTTCATAGTACCAGATGATCAGGTCGCCCAGTAACATGACATGGTTGGCGGAATTCATGGCAGGGTCGGCGGTATCTCCGTTCCAGAGTTCCCAGATGGTGGTGGCACCTTTCTTTGCCATGTATCCCCAACTCGGGTAGGTGTCGTTCGTTGCAATCTTCCAGGCTATATCTACCCGGCCGTATTCGGTGAGGCCGCGCATCAGATGCTGGATGCCCAGGACACCGGTACTGACATGGCCGCCGAAGTCTCCCTCCGTTTTCTTGACAATGTTGGCAAACACTTTTTCTTCATATCCTTTTGGAACGAGTCCTAAACGTAATGACAGGATGTTGGCTGTAACCGTATTGTTGCCGTATTGGGCTGTTTCCGGATGGAAATATTTTGCGTTGTAGGCTTCTTTCATCTTTGCTGCCAGTTCCTGATAGGCTGTAATATCGTTTTCCTGTCCGCTTAGCCGGGCAAATTCGCTCATCATATTCAGCAGGCTGTAATACATGGTTGTAGACAGGATAGCACCGTCAGTCTTACGGGCCGGGTCCTGCGAATGAATTAACTCCTGTGATTCCGGGGGCATACACCAGTCACCGTAAGTGTCTTTTACGATGATATAATCCTGCATGGCTGTTTGTTGTATGTGTTGCATCCATCGCTTCATAGACGGGTAATGTCTGATGATGGCACTCTTATCCCCGAACTGGCGGTATAAGAGGTTGGCTACATAGAAATAGGCGGCAGGCCAGGTGACATCGTCGTTGTATATCGTCCAATAACGGGGAGATACGTCGGAGATGCTTCCTTCCGGGCTTTGGGAGTCTTCGATATCCTGCAACCATTTATTATACAGGAGGGCATTGTTGAAGATGAAAGCTTCTCCATATGCTCCGGTTACACGGTCTCCCAGCCATCCGTGACGTTCGTCGCGTTGCGGACAGTCAGTCGGCATGCCCCGGTAATTGCCACGAATACCCCAATAGGCATTTTTATAGATCTGGTTCACCAGAGGGTTGGATGTTTCAAACTTTCCGGTCGTTTTCATTTTGTCATAGATTACTTTTCCGGTAAAGGCGGATAATTCCGGCTTATAATCAAGCCCCGAAATCTCTACAAAACGGAATCCGTGATAGACAAATATCGGTTCCCAGCTGAACTGGCCGTCACGGGCCGGGGTATATATATCGGTTACATTGGCACTACGCAGGTTTGCCAGGTAAAGCGAACCGTCTTCCTTGAGTAATTCAGCAAATTTCATGGTGACTGGTTGATCTTTCTTTCCTTTCAGGCTGACAGCCAACCTGCCGACCATATTTTGTCCCATGTCGATGATATATTTGCCGTCCGGTCTTTCGGTGATGCTGACCGGCTTGATTTCTTCCTGGATACGGAGGTTCGGATTTGACTGTACGGTTAATTTACCGGCGGGAGTTGTCATGACATCTGCCGTGAGCCATTTAGAGTCGTCGAAACCATTTTTGTTCCAACCGCTCAGTTCCAGGCGGGCGTCATATTCTTCGCCGTCAAATTCGTTGTTGGCAATGATCGGGCCTTTGGAGGTTACTTTCCATGAGGTATCGCTGACTATGACGGTTTGCGAGCCGTCGGCATACTCGATTTCCAGTTGTGCAAGCAGGGAGGGCAGCGTTTCCTGCCGGTCTCTCATTGCGAAATAACGACCGTTACCCAAGGCAACGCCTATCGTATTTTTATCTTTTGACAACAGATCCGTCACGTCATATACATTATAGTATACACGGTTAGGATACCAGGATGGTCCGGGCGCGAAAATATCTTCGCTTACAGTTTTTCCATTGATATAGGATTCGGAAAAACCGAGGCCGGAAATGTATAGAACAGCTCTTTGAATCGGTTTATCCGCAACAAACTCTTTGCGGAGATAGCGAGCAGCAAGACGTGTCTTCCCTTCTTTCGTCTCTCCGGGGTTGGAAAGATTGTTTTCGCCGATCCAGGTTGCTTTCCAGTCGGAAGGATTGAGCAAGGTCATCGACCAGGTGTTTATCGGACTCCAGTCCGTTGAGCCTTGATTCGTATTGGCTTTAATACGCCAATAATATTGTTTTCTGGATTGTAACGGATTGCCTCCGTAGGGGATGAGTATGGACTCATCGCTTTTCACTTCACCGCTGTCCCAAAGCAGTTCTTTCCCGTTTTTCAGGTTATCGGGAGATTCGGCAACCTGTATCTGATAGGAGGTCTGCGTGAGATCGGGTGATCCGGAAGAGATTTTCCACATAAAGCGGGGTTGTGATACACCAATGCCTACCGGGTTTTCTTTCATTTCAACCCGAAGATCTTTGATACTGACCGTTTGGCCGGAAGTACATCCTGCCAGTATGATAATCAGGACGGCCAATAAGGGGGAGAAGGTTAATTTCATCTGCATTCGTATTAAGTTAGGTATAGACCGGAATAATATATATTCCTTTAATTCACAAAATTAAGGCTTTGGGTGTAGGCTATAGTTCCAATTTTGACTTTTTTACTTTATAAAATGATACCTTTATATAGGTTGATAAAAAGCGTGTGAAATTTGATATATTTCCCTCCTTCTTTAGTCGGTTTTTCAGTACTTTCCAGTGTAGTAGTGTGTAGACTAATACGTCAAAGAGGACACACCATCACGGCATATCCTCTTGAATAGTTATTGTTTTTTTATTCTATATTGCTTAATAAGCCCGTGCAAACAATACGCGCTGTGCGGAAGGTTTGCCGGTAACCATACACTTACCCGGTGTTTTGTCGCCTTCCAATGGGATACAACGGATAGTTGCTTTGGTTTCGTTCTTGATCTGCTCTTCTGTTTCAGGAGTACCGTCCCAGTGAGCCATGATGAACAGGCCTTCTTCTATTTTTTCTTTGAACTCTTCGTAAGTATCGACAGTTACCGTGCAAGCTGTACGATGATCGAGAGCTTTCTGGAAGATGTTCTGCTGGATTTCTTCCAACAGATTCTGTACGTATTCTTCGATACCGTCGCAAGTGATGGTTTCTTTTTCCAGCGTATCGCGGCGCATTACTTCGATCGTGTTGTTTTCCAGATCGCGTCCACCCATTGCCAGACGTACAGGAACGCCTTTCAGTTCGTATTCAGCAAACTTCCATCCCGGTTTCTTGTTATCTGCATCGTCGTATTTAACGGAGATACCCATCTTTTTCAGTTTGGCTACGATACCGTTTACCTTTTCGCTGATTTGTGCCAACTGTTCTTCGCTGCGATAGATCGGAACGATCACTACCTGGATAGGAGCCAGGTGCGGAGGCAATACCAGACCATTATCATCCGAGTGAGACATGATCAGGGCACCGATCAGACGGGTTGAAACTCCCCATGAAGTAGCCCAGGCATAATCACTCTTGCCTTTTTTGTCGATGAAAGTAACATCGAAAGCCTTACCGAAGTTCTGTCCCAGGAAGTGGGAAGTACCTGCCTGCAAAGCCTTTCCGTCCTGCATCATCGCTTCAATAGTGTAGGTATCCAAAGCGCCTGCGAAACGTTCGCTGGCAGATTTTACACCTTTGATAACCGGCATTGCCATATAGTTTTCAGCAAAGTTTGCATATACTTCCTGCATCTTCTTTGCTTCGATTTCTGCTTCTTCACGGGTAGCGTGAGCCGTGTGACCTTCCTGCCACAGGAATTCTGCGGTACGGAGGAACAGGCGTGTACGCATTTCCCAGCGCATCACGTTTGCCCATTGGTTACATAGGATAGGCAGGTCGCGGTATGACTGAATCCAGTTACGGTATGTGTTCCAGATGATTGTTTCAGAAGTCGGACGAATGATCAGTTCTTCTTCCAGTTTAGCTGCCGGGTCGACAACTACACCTGTACCGTCATGGTTTGTTTTCAGACGATAATGTGTAACAACAGCGCATTCTTTGGCGAAACCTTCCACGTGTTCGGCTTCTTTGCTTAAGAATGATTTCGGGATCAACAGAGGGAAGTAAGCGTTTACGTGTCCTGTTTCCTTGAACATATCGTCGAGGATACGTTGCATCTTCTCCCAAATAGCGTATCCGTAAGGCTTGATAACCATACAGCCACGTACAGCAGAATTTTCTGCCAGATCCGCTTTAATAACCAAATCCTGGTACCACTGAGAGTAGTTTACACTTCTCTTAGTCAGTTCTTTCAGCTCTTTTGCCATTTTCTTTAATTCTATGTTGTTTTCAATGATTTTCGAATAATGTCGGGCAAAGGTACAAAATATTTAGATTGAGTTCCAATATGCAAGACTGATATTAGAATATATTCTGATCCGGGTATAAATTTCCATAGAAGAATGACACTTTCCGAATGATTCTTCCTTCTATGGTAAAAAGTGTTTCTATAGGTAGAAACAAACAAAGGCTGTCACCTTTTCAGGGACAGCCTTGGCGCTTATTTAGATAAGAGTATTTTCTTATTCTTATTTATACGGTTCGCCCTTTACAGCAGCGATACCCGGAAGAACTTTACCTTCGATAGCTTCCAGCAAAGCACCACCACCTGTAGATACATAAGAAACCTGATCTGCGATACCGAACTTGTTAACGCAGGCAACAGAGTCGCCACCACCAACAAGAGAGAATGCACCGTTCTTTGTAGCTTCAACGATAGCGTTACCTACTGCACGTGAACCGTCAGTGAAGTTATCGAATTCGAATACGCCTGTAGGACCGTTCCAAAGGATAGTCTTTGAGTTTTTGATAACGTCAGCGTAGATTTCGATAGTCTTAGGACCGATGTCAAGACCTTCCCATCCGTCAGGAATTTCGTTTACGTCAGCATATTTAGTGTTTGCGTCGTTACTGAAAGCGTCAGCAATCTTAGCGTCTACAGCCAATACCAGGTTTACACCTTTTTCTTTTGCTTTCTTCATCAGGTCAAGAGCCAGATCCAACTTATCGTCTTCAACGATAGAGTTACCGATCTTACCACCCATAGCCTTTGTGAAAGTATAAGTCATACCACCTGTTACGATCAGGTTATCTACCTTACCCAGCAGGTTTTCGATGATTTCGATTTTAGAAGAAACTTTAGAACCACCCATGATAGCAGTGAACGGACGAGTGATGTCGCTCATTACTTTATCGACAGCTTTTACTTCTTTTTCCATCAGGTAACCGAACATCTTGTGGTCAGTATCGAAGTAGTCAGCGATCAACGCTGTAGAAGCGTGAGCACGGTGAGCTGTACCGAATGCATCGTTTACATAGCAGTCTGCATAAGAAGCCAGTCTCTTTGTGAATTCTTTCTGGCTTTCTTTAACGGCTTTCTTGGCAGCTTTCTTTTCATCGTCTGTTGCGTCTTCAGCCAAACCTCTTGGTTTGCCTTCTTCTTCAGCATAGAAACGAAGGTTTTCCAGCAACAATGCTTCGCCCGGTTGCAATGCAGCAGCCTTAGCACCGGCTTCTTCGCCGATACAGTCGTTAGCAAACTGAACTTCTACGCCCAGCAGTTCAGAAACGTGTTTCAGGATATGTTTCAAAGAATATTTATCTGTAACGCCTTTCGGACGGCCCAGGTGTGAACCGATAATTACACTGCCACCGTCTGCCAGGATCTTCTTAAGAGTAGGAAGAGCGGCACGGATACGAGTGTCGTCTGTGATGTTGAAGTTTTCGTCCAATGGAACGTTGAAGTCAACTCTTACAAATGCCTTTTTGCCGGCAAAATTGAAATTGTCAATTGATTGCATAACTCTTGTATTTAAATTTCTGTATAAAATGTCTTTCTTAGCGCTCGCAAACTTACATAAAAATATTTTATTTCAGTGTTACATTTACATAATAATTCGGTCTATTTAGCATCCGAATGACATCTTTTGGTTTTATCTATATATAATGTATAGATGCTGAATAATCTGTTGTCGTAAACAGGAGAGGGCCTTAGGGTAAAAAGATGGGAGATCTTGTGTAATAGATTTTTTTTAACACTTTTAATAATTGCTAATAATCACAGTTTATATATTTGTCACCAGCTAATTAAGTAATCATTTTTGTATACTCTATAAAAATCATTATGAAAATGCAAATTAACTGTTTAAACCTACTATTGGTACTGTTATTGGGTGTTATCCCTTGTAAGATCCACGCTACGGACACAAAAGAGAGCGTGATGTTGTACACTCCCTACACAAAGATTTCTGTTCCACCGGGAGAGTCGATTGATTACAGTGTTGACGTCATCAACAAAAGTGACGAAGTGAAGAATGCGACGATTTCCGTGGAAGGAATGCCCCGGGGATGGAGTTATGAGGTGAAGTCCGGAGGTTTTACAATCAGTCAGTTGTCAGTTCTGCCGGATGAAAAGAAAAATTTCTCTTTAAAGGTCGAAGTGCCGGTGAAGGTGAATAAAGGTACTTATAATTTTACAGTCTCTGCCGACGGAATGGCGAAACTCCCGCTTACGATTACCGTCTCCAAGCAGGGAACTTACCAGACCGATTTCACGACTACACAGCCGAACATGGAGGGAAATTCCAAATCAACATTTACATTCAACGCAACGATTAAGAACCGTACAGCGGAGCAGCAACTCTATGCTTTGACAGCCGATGTACAGCGGGGCTGGAATGTGGTATTCAAGCCGAATTACAAGCAGGCAACATCTGCACAGGTAGAACCTAATGCAACCCAGAATATAACTATCGACGTCACCCCGCCGGCTAATGTTGCAGCAGGAAGTTATAAGATTCCTGTTCATGCCTCTACGGGTTCCACTTCTGCCGATCTGGACCTGGAAGTGGTAGTTACCGGTTCTTATGAAATGGAATTGACTACTCCGAGAGGTTTGCTCAGTTCTGATATTACAGCCGGTGAGACGAAACGGATCGATTTGGTTGTGAAAAATACCGGTTCTGCCGAACTAAAAGATATAGAGCTTTCTGCCAGCAAACCGGTAGACTGGGAGGTTACTTTCGAACCGGCAAAACTGATGAAGCTGGGAGCCGGACAGACTACAAACGTTGTTGCTACGGTAAAGGCTTCTAAAAAAGCACTTCCCGGAGATTATGTAACAAAGATGACAGTCAAGACTCCGGAGGTAAATGCTACAACCGATTTTCGTATTTCCGTAAAAACTCCGATGATATGGGGCTGGGTTGGTGTTCTGATCATTGTTTTGGTATTGGGAGGCGTCTATTATCTGTTCCGCAAATATGGAAGGAGGTAAGCCATGGGTCAACCAGTTATTGAACTTACCGGACTGACAAAAAAGTATGGTGGTTTTACTGCGGTAAATGGTTTGAACCTGACCATTAATAAAAAGGACATATTCGGATTACTGGGACCTAACGGAGCCGGAAAGTCTACAACGATCCTGATGATGCTGGGACTGACTGAGCCGACTTCGGGTTCTGTGAAAGTATGTGGCGTAGATTCTACCACGCACCCGATAGAAGTAAAACGGATAGTTGGCTATCTGCCGGAAGATGTCGGGTTTTATGACGACATGACCGGGATAGAAAATCTGGTATATACAGCTCAACTGAACGGTATTCCGAAGAAGGATGCAAAAGAAAAGGCTGTTCAATTGCTTGAAAGAGTCGGTCTGATGAATGAAGGGAATAAGAAAGCCGGTAAATATTCGCGGGGTATGCGTCAGCGTTTAGGCTTGGCAGATGTCCTGATTAAAGATCCGGAAGTGATTATTTTGGACGAACCGACATCAGGAATAGACCCTGCCGGTGTCCGTGAGTTTATGGACCTGATCCATCAGTTGAGTCATGAAGAAGGGCTGACGGTGCTGTTCTCTTCCCATCATCTGGACCAGGTTCAGCAGGTCTGTAACCGTGTCGGTCTGTTCAGCAGTGGTAAACTGTTGGCCGACATTGAACTGACGGAGCAACAGAAGAAAGAGCACGGACTCGATGATATTTATAATCATTATTTCGAAGGAGGTAAAGGTCATGAATAGAATATATCATCCTTTTTGGGTAATTGTGAATAAAGAAGTCTCCGATCATGTGAGAAGCTGGCGTTTTATTATCATGATCGTCCTTATTGCATTGACTTGTATGGGGTCGTTATATACTGCTCTGACTAATATCGGAGACTCCATCAAGCCTAATGACCCAGACAATGCGTTCCTTTTCCTGAAACTGTTTACCGTTTCGGATGGAACTTTGCCTTCTTTTGTTGTCTTTATCAGTTTCCTGGGGCCTTTGCTGGGGATTGCGTTAGGATTCGATGCGATCAATTCTGAACAAAACAGAGGTACATTGAGTCGTATCCTGTCTCAACCTATCCATCGTGATTACCTGATTAATGCCAAATTCGTCGGGGCATTGATTGTTATTGGCATTATGTTGTTCTCCCTGGGATTTCTGGTGATGGGATTCGGATTGATAGCGATCGGTATTCCTCCGACGGCGGAAGAGTTTTTGCGGATGGTGTTTTTTATCATTGTCAGCATCTTCTATGTTGCTTTTTGGCTGAATCTGTCGATATTCTTTTCCATACAGTTCCGTCAGGCTGCGACATCCGCACTGGCTTGTGTGGCCATCTGGTTATTTTTCAGTGTGTTCTATAATATGATCATCAATCTGATAGGGAAAGCACTCAGTCCTTCCGGATTTGCCAGCGATTACCAGATAATCAGCTACCAGCGCTTTATGCTTAACCTGTTGCGCTTCGCGCCGAGCCAGTTGTTCAGTGATGCAACGACAACCTTGCTGATGCCTTCTGTCAGAAGTTTGGGACCGTTGACGATGGAACAGGTGCATGGGGCTATCCCCAGTCCGTTGCCTCTGGGCCAGAGCCTGATCGTTGTCTGGCCGCAGCTGACAGGGTTGATTGCAGCGACAGTTGTTTGTTTTGCCTTGTCTTACGTTTCTTTTATGAGAAGGGAAGTTCGTTCCCGTTAATCCGATTAATATCAGAAAAGGCTCTTACCTGTGTTGGGGATAAGAGCCTTTCTTTAATAGTTATATCTTTGTTTATGCAGTTTCCAGTTTGAACCGCAGGCGTAACCGTCCGTCAGTATAATCGTAATTCAAGAGTTTAAACCGCCCTATTTCAGAAGTGTTGCTGACATGTGCACCAATACATGCACAGGCATCATAATCTCCGACACGAACAATACGTAATGTCTCACTCGCATCTTCCGGTAATTTACTGAGATCGACAATGGCTCCGGCTTCCGCTTTCGGAATAAATTCGATCGTTACAGGCAGATGCTGTTCTATTACTTCATTTATCCGGCGTTCTACTTCTGCCATCATTTCAGCGGTAGGCGCTTCCGATAATTCATAATCGCACTTGCTCTTTTTCCTTTCTATATGGGCATTCTTCGAACGCGGACAACCAAACATGCGAACCATCGTCTGATTTAAAATATGTTCGGCTGTATGCATCGGTGGATATTCAGCCTTATTATGTTCGTTTAATTGAATTTCTTGTTCCATTTTAATTATTTTGATTGATGAGGTTTACTGCAACTTGTTTGAACTTGTGTGATTTTTACACAGGTTGATTTATTATTATTTCAACTCCAACTCCTTCCTCAGTAAACTATATACATTTATATCCGTGTATTCACCGGAAGAAAGTAATTCTCCGTCACGTTCCGTTCCTTCCAGTGTGAAGCCTAAACGTTGAGGAATGGCGTTGCTGGGTTGATTGCCCACGGCACATCGTACCTGGATGCGGTTGAAATCTTTTTCAAAGAACGCCCATTGGCAGAGATAATGGACGGCCCGTGTAATAACACCTTTTCCCCGAAACTCAGGAAGCAGCCAGTATCCTATTTCCGTACGATGGTTTGTTCGGTCTGAGAAATGAAAACCGATCAGACCACAGATCGCAAAGCCTTTTTCAATGATATATACGACATCCCGTTCTTTATAAGGCACTTTTAATGTAGATTCCAGGAATAACTGTTCATCCGCAACACTGTTTAAACCATCGACAAACGGTAACCAGATCCGTAAATCCTCACGATGTTTATCTATCGCTTCATATATGATTTCTGCATCTTCATAAATAGCTTCCCGGATCGTATAACCCGGAATCCCGAAAGAAGAGGAGTGGGGGCGGATGCTTTTTTCAAACGCTTTGCGTTTATCTCCCCTGTAAGAAACTTCTCCAGAGTAACTGAATCCCAAAGAATCTATTAAGCGGAGCATATACTGATTGTCGAAATTGGTGTCGATGCGAAATGCATAGATGCCCTTGTTACGGCTTATTTCTTCCGCCTGCAACATAAAACGTTTCGCCAATCCTTGATGTTTCATCTCATCGGCTACGGCCAGTCGGTGAACTACCATGTAAGGAAGATCGTTTGTCCATTTACCGTCGATTTCTTTGTAGGCTGGCTCTCCGTCGAAAGAAATAACGCCATAAGTAACAGCTATATTTTCTTTATTACAAAAGACATATCCGTTTCCCGATTGAATATCTTTGGCAATGTTTTCAAGTGCCGGATAATTCTCATCCCATTGATGGCTGTTCAACCGTCGCATTTGCGCTTTGGCTTGTCCGATGATTTCCCAGATACGTGCTATATCTGCTTCTTCTGCTTTCCGGAATAGTAAATCTGAATTGTCCATATTATATCATTATATTTCAGTGGATGCAAATATAATGATATATTTCGGGCAACAGGATATTTTTTGAAGAAGTGGCGTTCAGAAAGAAAAAGAGCCTGCCTATCCGGAGTAGGATAAAGACAGGCTCTTCCTGTTTGATTGATAATTAGAATTCGTAGTGGAAACCGAAAGTCAGGTCTTCAGAACTCAGGCTGATACCGGATGTACTGTTGGCATATTTATAATCATCGCGATAACCGGCGAATCCGTATTTAGTGACAAATGTCAGGTTCTTGCATATTTCAAGTGCAATACCCGGTTTGATACCGATTTCGAAACCGTTGACGCTATCGTAGCTTTCTCTTTTATAGGTAGAGATACCAACACCACCGTCCAGGAATAAACGGACAATACCTTTTTCGAAGAATGAAAAGCGGGCATAAGGAGCGAAATTAAACGCATTAGCTTTGTTCTCGTCCGATTTGAAATGTGTATAACCGATCTCTGCTGCAATAGTCCAGTTTTCGTTCAGGTTATAACCGACTTCTGGTGCAATAGAAAAATTGGTAACATCGGCGTTCTTGTCGTGAGTAAGATTGAATGAACCACCTACATAAACCTGTGCATCAGCACTGATGATTGCCATAAATGCAACCACCAAAGTAAAAACTAACTTTTTCATCTTTGCTTGTATATTAAACGTTATATGTAAACGGGCGCAAAGATATACAAAAATAAACATATGTTGTACGGCATAAATATTTTATTGTTTGTCTTGCTAATTACAGAATATCCTTAACTTTGCCGCCGTAACAATTAACAAAAAGCATTATGTCAGTTGCAAAGAGGGATTTAGATGATACAAGAAAGGTGACGACACATCGCCTGATGGAAATGAAACAACGTGGAGAAAAAATTTCTATGTTGACGGCTTACGATTATTCTATGGCTAAACTGATCGATCAGGCTGGTATGGATGTTATTCTTGTCGGCGATTCAGCATCGAATGTAATGGCCGGTAATGTAACAACGCTTCCTATCACATTGGATCAGATGATTTACCATGGTAAATCGGTTATGAAAGCAGTACAGCGTTCGTTGGTGGTAGTCGACCTGCCTTTCGGTACATACCAGGGGAACTCCAAAGAGGCTTTGGCTTCCGCTATCCGTGTCATGAAAGAGACGCATGCCGACTGTATTAAACTGGAGGGAGGTAGTGAAATAAGAGAATCTATCGAGCGTATCCTTTGTGCAGGTATTCCTGTGATGGGACACTTGGGTTTGACTCCGCAGTCTATTAATAAGTTTGGTACTTATACCGTCCGTGCCCGTGAAGAAGCAGAAGCACAGAAGTTGATTGACGACGCTCATTTGTTGGAAGAAATCGGATGTTTCGCCATCGTGCTGGAAAAGATTCCGGCAGAACTGGCTGCACGTGTTGCTTCCGAACTGAGCATACCTATTATCGGTATCGGTGCCGGTGGAGGTGTAGACGGTCAGGTTTTGGTTATGCACGATATGTTGGGAATCAATATGGGATTCTCTCCGCGTTTCCTTCGCAGATATGCCAATATCGGAGAAGAAATTACTCGTGCTGTCCAGGCATACATCGAAGATGTGAAGACACAGGACTTCCCGAATGAGAAGGAACAATATTAGAAATAATTGACCCGACTTTTCCCTTGATGGAAAAGTAGTCAAAAGATCAAGGCTGCACCTGCTTTGCTACTATAAGTATCGGTGTCGGCCATCCTAAGAGGAAGTACAGCTTCCTTGGAAAGGCCTAAGCGGTGAAGCCGGTTGAGCCTTGATCTTTTGGCTACTTTTCTATCAAGAGAAAAGTGATATTTAAATCTGATAAGTCATGAAATCTCATCTACTGATCGGAGCCGCATCGTCAGGAAGCGGTAAGACAACATTTACACTCGGTTTGCTTCGGGCGTTGAAGAATCGGTATGGAAAAGTCCAGCCGTTCAAATGTGGTCCGGACTATATCGACACGCGCCATCATAAAATGGCCGCCGGTTGTCCTTCCGTCAATTTGGATAGTTTCATGATGTCCGAACAACATATATGTGATTTGTATCGACGCTATACTTCGGTAGCCGATTATGCGGTAACCGAAGGCGTGATGGGCCTTTTTGACGGATACGATGCTATGCAGGGAAGTAGTGCTGAAATCGCGCGTACATTAAATATACCTGTCGTCCTGATCGTAAACGCAAAAAGTACAGCCTATTCCGTTGCCCCTTTGCTGTACGGTTTCAAAAACTTCTATAAAGAGATAAACATTGTCGGAGCCGTTTTCAATTTTGTAGCTTCCGAAACTCATTATTCCTTTTTGAAACAAGCCTGTGAAGATGCCGGTGTCGAAGCATTAGGATACCTTCCCAAACAGGCCGACGTAGAGATACCGAGCCGCCATTTGGGCTTAACCCTGGATGAGACATTTTGTTTTGATACATTTGCCGACCGTGTAGCCGCCCTGGTAGAGAAACATGTCGATATCGACAGGCTATTGGCATTGACCGCCTGCCAACCTGTTTCTAACTCTCATATGGTTCAGCTTGAACAAACGCTGCCTTCTCCTTTGAAAATCTCGATCGCTCGTGATACCGCCTTTAATTTTGCGTATGAGGAGAATATTCAATTGCTGCACAGGCTGGGAGAAGTTACCTTTTTCAGTCCGCTTCACGATTCCGTATTACCGGAATCCGATTTTGTATACTTGCCCGGAGGCTATCCCGAATTATACCTTCCCGGTTTATCATCAAACCGTTCCATGCTTCAATCTATCCGCGATTATGCAGAAGCAGGAGGGAAGCTACTTGCCGAATGCGGAGGAATGATGTATCTATGCAATGAAATAAAATCGTCGGAAGGGAGTAGTTTTCCGATGGTCGGTTTACTGAACCAGTCGGCTACTATGGAGCAAATGAAACTTCGTCTGGGATACCGTACATTATATTATAATGATTATGTAATGACCGGACACGAGTTCCATTATTCCCGTATTGAGCCTCAGAAAGAGGAACTGCCTTCCGTCGCTACCGCCTGCACAGCCAAAGGAAGCCCTGTCGCTACCCCTTTATACAGATATAAGAACGTCTTAGCCGGATACACCCACCTTTATTGGGGCGATCCGTCAAGAAACCAATGGTTTATCGACTATCTGAACGGACTTATCTAGCCATTGCCAACACTTTCATCTCTTTCGGCATCTTTTCGATCGCATATCTTAACGAAGTACGCGGCATATCCGCTTTCTTAGCCATCACATAGTCGAATACATCTTTCTGATATGCTTCACTGGCAGCCTTCAACATCCATCCGTAGCCTTTTTGTACCAAATCATCCGTATCATAGAAAAGAGTATCGGCAATTTCAAATATATCTTTCAGGAAAAGGCCCTTTCTGGCAGGGATAATCAGTGTGACGGCAGCTGCCCGTTTCATCCACCGGTTCTCAGAATGCGCCCACTCTTTCAAACGGGAAATATAGTCCGGATACATCTCAACAAAAGTACCGACCGTATGATTACATAATGTATCGCAGGAAGCCCAATTGGATACATACTTGTCCACCCACTTTTCGAAAACGTCAAAATCCTCCGGTTCATACTGCGCATGAAGATAATAAGACCAATTACATGCAATATAAGATTCTTCCGAATATCCTGATTCCCACAAAGTTTCACAAAGAGTAAATATCTCTTTCTTAGGAAGTTCTTTGATTAATGCATAAAACTCCTTACTGATCTTATTAACCGTGGGGATTCTCACACCGTGGTACAAAATTTTTTCCTTAAAGAAACCCTGGGCATTCTGCCGGGTCTTTTCGTCAATATTGTCAACCAGTGCCTGGCGTACTTGTTCAATGACTGTTTTCATAAGAGGATATGATATATTTACTACAAACATACATATTTTTCTTATATATGCTCGTTTTAATAAAATAATCCTTATTTTCGTGTAAACTAATAATTCAATGCCATGGTCAATACTATTTTTCTTGGAATCGCAGTTGTTGCTTCCGCTATATTTCTGATACAGTTCATCATGTCTATCTTCTTTGGAGACCTGGATACGGACACGGATATTGATGTCGATCTCAGCAGCGCAGTATCTTTTAAAGGATTAACCCACTTCTGCATCGGTTTCGGATGGTATATGTATATTGCCAAAAGTACGGCCATCTCTACTTTCCTGATCGGCATCCTGATCGGGTTGCTCTTCGTTTTTATCCTATGGTTTCTCTATAAGAAAGCCTATCAGCTTCAAAAAGAAAACAAACCGGAAAAGACAGAAGCCCTGGTGGGCCGGGAATGTACGATCTATGCACACGACGGAGTTCGCTATATCGTTCAGGTCGCCCAGAACGGAGCCTTGCGTGAGGTGGAAGTCCGTTCTCTGGAAGGAAAAAAGTATCAGACCGGCGACCGTACGTTGATCTGCAAGGTTGAATCAGGAACAATTTATATACAATAAATAATAAACTCAACTATTAAATTATGACACAGGAAATGTTAATCATGGTAGCCATCCTGGTAGGGGTTATCATTCTTTCTTTTATCGGGATATTGTCCCGTTACCGTAAGTGTAAGAGCGACGAGGTGTTGGTTGTGTACGGTAAGACATCCGGAGAGAAATCAGCCAAACTCTATCACGGTGGAGCCGCTTTCGTATGGCCTATTATTCAGGGATACGAGTTCCTTTCCATGAAACCTCTTCAGATTGATTGTAAACTGACCGGCGCCTTGTCCGCGCAGAATATCCGTGTAGATGTTCCGACCACCATTACGGTAGCGATCAGTACCGATCCCGAAGTGATGCAGAATGCAGCCGAACGTCTGTTAGGTTTGCAGCCGGAAGACAAGCAGAACCTGATTACCGATGTTGTGTATGGCCAGATGCGTCTGGTTATTGCCGATATGACGATCGAAGAGTTGAACTCCGACCGTGATAAATTCCTTTCCAAGGTACGCGACAATATCGATACGGAACTACGCAAGTTCGGTCTTTACCTGATGAACATCAATATCAGCGATATCCGTGATGCCGCCAATTATATCGTCAATCTTGGTAAAGAAGCTGAAAGCAAAGCCCTGAACGAAGCACAGGCCAATATCGAAGAACAGGAAAAACTCGGCGCCATCAAGATTGCCAATCAGATTCGCGAACGTGAAACGACTGTTGCCGAAACACGCAAAGATCAGGATATCGCTATTGCAGAGACAAAGAAACAACAGGAAATATCAGTTGCCAATGCCGATAAAGAACGTATTGCCCAGGTTGCCGTTGCCAATGCCTCGAAAGAGTCGCAGGTAGCCAAAGCCGAAGCAGATAAGAATATCAATATAGAAAAAGCAAATACTGAAAAAGAAAGCCGTATCGCAGAACTAAATTCCGATATGGAAATCAAGAAGGCCGATGCCGGAAAGAAAGCCGCTGTCGGACGAAACGAAGCGAATAAAGAAGTTGCCAAGTCTGATGCCGAACTGGCAGTAACCCAGGCCGAAGCGAGCAAACAAGCCGGTGAAGCAGCAGCCCGTTCGGAAGCCTCTGTGCAAGCTGCCCGCGAAATCGCCCAGCGCGAAGTGGAAGAAGCAAAAGCCAAAAAGGTTGAATCAGCCCTGAAAGCACAAAAGATCGTTCCGGCAGAAATCGCCCGTCAGGAAGCCATCCTGCAAGCTGAAGCAGTGGCCGAAAAGATGATCCGCGAAGCCGAAGCGAAAGCAAAGGCAACTTTGGCCCAGGCCGAAGCCGAAGCCCGTGCCATCCAGATGAAACTGGAAGCCGAGGCCGAAGGTAAAAAGAAATCATTGCTGGCTGAAGCCGATGGTTTCAAGGCAATGGTTGAGGCAGCCGAATCGAACCCGGCTATCGCTATCCAGTATAAGATGGTAGACCAGTGGAAAGAAATTGCCGGCGAACAGGTGAAGGCATTCGAACACATGCAGCTTGGCGATATCACCGTCTTTGACGGTGGCCAGGGCACAACCGGTAATTTTCTGAACCAATTGGTTAAAACCGTTGCCCCGAGTCTCGGCGTATTGGATAAATTGCCTATCGGCGAAACCGTAAAAGGAATCATTCGTCCGGAAGAAAAAGACGAAAAGAAAGATACAACGAAGAAGTAATATGAGAATTTACACCAGGGGAGGAGATAAAGGCCGTACCGGTATCCACGGCGGCGAACGGGTTGATAAAGACGATATCCGTATCGAAGCCAACGGTACGCTTGACGAAGTGAATGCACAAATCGGTATCGTGCGGGCTTTATTACCTCCCGAACATGAATGGCAGGATGTCTTAGGTAAAATACAACGGGAGTTGATGGTTGTCATGTCGCACGTGGCAACCCCTTCGGCTATCCGTGATAAGAACCCTAACAGTTTATCGGAGGACCTTGTGTCCTTCTGTGAGCAACAAATAGATCTACTTACTGGACAGATGCAGGATAATGGTTTCTTTATCCTGCCCGGCGGTACCCTGATCTCCGCCCATTTGCAGTTGGCACGTACCATTGCCCGTCGAGCCGAACGTCGTTTATGGACATTATACCGGAAAGATCCGCTTCCGGAAGAAATCATGCAGTTCGTGAATCGCCTCTCAGACCTACTTTTCACTATGGCCCGTTACGAAATGTTTCAACAGGACCATGCCGAAGAACGTTGGAACTCTTTCCTCTATAAAAGAAAAAAGAAAGAGTAATCCATATCCGGCAATAGTTAAATTAAACTCTAAAATCTTGCAAATTCACTTTTCAATCGTGAATTTGCAAGATTTTTTTATTTTTCAGAAGTATATAACCTCTCTTTTTGAAGTTTGCCATCATCGGAACGTCCACTCTCCTTATGAAACTAAACCTATTTCTGGAAATCTCATCTTTTTAATTACTTATAAAAAACAGTGTATTCTTGTTTTACTTATTGTATGGAATTAATGTTTTATGTTTTGATTGAAAAATGACTTTATTCATATAAATTATATGACTTGAAATGTGTATTAATATACAGTATACTAGATATTTATGTATAATAGGTACTGACTAGAAAAAACGATCGTTTTTTTTAGTCAGCGCAAAAGTAAGCAAAAAAAATATATAACAAACAAAGAAATTCAATTATTATTTGAAATTCAATACTTCAACATTTTTTTAATCATAGTAAAATCGGACAATATGATGACTAGAAAAAACGATCGTTTTAGCTAGTCATCCTGTTCGTGAGTACACTTTATGTGACTGACGAACCTTGTCATATCAAAAAACTAGTATTAATTAATGGCTTATTTATTGACAACCCTGTCTTTAGTCTTATCTATATTGCTCTCAGCCCTGATAATTCCGCGTATCCTGGTTGTCGCTTATCGAAAAAAACTATTTGATATACCTAATGAACGAAAAGTTCACGACGGAATAATTCCCCGTTTAGGTGGTATTTCATTTGTTCCTACAATCCTGTTTTCACTCTCTTTTGTGACCGGATTACGTTATCTGATCGGCTTCGAAATAGCCGAAAACAGGCTCCATTTTATCATTCCCGAATTTTTCTTCTTGATCTGTGGTCTCACGTTATTGTATTTATCCGGTATAAAAGACGATCTGGTCGGACTACGTTATCGGACAAAATTCTTTATACAAATCCTAGCCGCCTCCATGTTCCCTCTGGCGGGATTATGGATCAATAACTTATACGGGTTGGCAGGTATTCACGAATTGAGTCCGTATATAGGAATTCCTCTTACGATATTAATGACAGTCTTTATCATCAACGCCATCAACCTGATTGACGGTATCGATGGCCTGGCCTCCGGGTTAAGTATTATTGCCCTAAGTGTTTTAGGAAGTTTATATCTTTATTATAGCCAGTGGGTATATGCCATGTTTGCTTTTTCGGCATTGGGCACATTACTCTCATTTTTCTATTATAACGTCTTTGGGAAGGCGGACCGTTGTACGAAGATCTTTATGGGCGATACCGGTAGTTTGACATTAGGTTATATGCTGGCATTTCTTATGATCTCTTATGCAACAGTCAATCCGCAGATACATCCTTATTTCGAAGGAGCGATCATTGTCGCTTTTGCCCCGTTGATAGTACCGGCTTTCGATGTTTTCCGCGTCATGTTGATTCGTGCCCGAAATCATAAACCATTGTTTATTGCCGACCGGAATCATATTCATCATAAATGCCTGGATGCAGGTCTGACATGTAAAAAAGCAGTGGTATACATCTTAGGACTGGCTTGTGTCTTTTGCATCCTGAATATGGCACTGATTAATACGATCAATAACAACCTGATTCTTTTTCTGGATATTCTGTTATGGTCTGTGTTGATAGGTTGGTTGAATAAATCAATAAAACGTTTTAACTATTAACTTTTCAGGTTTCCGCTTTATCCGGATAAATGTTAATCTTTGTTCAACACTTGACAAAGATTAAAATAGCGTATGATGACGAATCGTAAATTACCAATAGGAATACAAAGTTTCGAGAAGATTCGGAATGGAAACTATTTGTATGTCGATAAGACTGAACTGGTTTATCGTTTGGCAGTAAGTGAGATCCCTTATTTCCTCAGTCGTCCTCGTCGTTTCGGAAAAAGTTTGTTGATTTCTACTTTGGACGCTTATTTTCAAGGACGAAAAGAACTTTTTCAAGGGTTAGCCATTGAAAAATTGGAACACGATTGGTTTACTTATCCGGTGTTGCATCTTGATTTGAATGCCCGTAAATATGAAACGGAAGCGGATCTGGAAGCTATTTTAAATCAATATTTAGAGATGTGGGAAGCTGTTTACGGGGATGAAATGAAATTACGTGCTCCGGAAGAACGTTTCTTTTATGTTATCCGTCGTGCTTGGGAGCAAACCGGTCGTCAGGTGGTTGTATTGATCGACGAATACGATAAACCCCTTTTGCAGGCTATTAATAATGAACCTCTGCTGGATGCCTATCGGCGTACAATGAAAGCGTTTTACGGTGTACTGAAAAGTACGGATCGTTATCTGCGTTTTGTTTTCCTGACCGGTGTCACTAAATTTGCACAAGTCAGTGTTTTCAGCGATTTGAACCAGCTCAATGACATAAGCCTTGATTACAATTATGCTACTCTTTGTGGTATAACGCATAAGGAGTTGGCCGAAAACTTTCATCCGGAATTGGAACAACTAGGTCAAATGCAGTCTCTTTCATTGGATGAAACATTTGAAACAATGGTTAAACAATACGATGGATACCATTTCCATCCGAACCGTGAAGGAGTATTCAATCCTTTTAGTACTTTAAATGCATTAGAAAAAAGAGAATTTGGCGATTATTGGTTCCAGACAGGAACTCCCACCTTTTTAGTAGAATTATTGAAAAAAAGCGAATACGATCTTCGCCTTCTGATCGATGGTGTAGAGACACAGGCATCGGCTTTTACCGAATACCGTGCCGAGCAGAATAATCCGATCCCGTTAATCTATCAAAGCGGATATCTGACCATCAAAGAATACGATGCCCGTTTCAAACTCTATAAACTTGAATTTCCCAATGAAGAGGTGCGTTATGGATTCCTGAATTTTATCACAAAGGTCGGTGTTTCGTTTAATAAAGAAGAACGGAATGTCGGAGAGTGGGGTGTTGTGAATAAAGAGGTGATATTTTGATTTTAATGGTTTATTTATATAGCTTTGTAAAAAATCAATAACGAAATGGCAAAACAATCGCATCCATATAAATCAAAAGAAAATATTCACTCTTCGAAGTTGGAGGAACCTTCTGCTGCTTATGTTTCTGCTGACTTGCGGGGCACTTATCTGGATATTGTTTCTGAAGATATGTTTAGAAGTGCCATATCCAAAGCTGTTTCTGATTTCGATAAAGGATTGGTCATATCCCATAACCAGATAGATGAATTAGTGAAGGCTCGAATGGGATGGAAATAGTTTGGTCATCTTTTGCTACCGAAGGACTTTTCTCTATATTAGAATATGTAGAGACTGATTTTGGAAGCCGTGTATCCTAACGTGTATATACTGATATAATGGGATATATTGAAACCTTAACTAAGTTTCCTAACTTGGGTATTCATGATGATATATTTTCTACTGAAACTTTAGAGGTTCGTTATCTGATTTGTAAGCAAAATATAATTTATTATTTGATCTATAAGGAGACAATATACCTTTTGTCGATAGCAAACTCCAACCAGTCCTCTGACCGTATACGTAAAGTGATAGCAGACTATTTACGATTATATAAATAAGTTTTCCAAGGAATATCAATTCCTGATATTCCCATTGTAATCAAACAATAATGAATATAGCAATTGTAGGAACAGGCTACGTAGGCCTGGTCACGGGAACCTGCTTCTCTGAAATGGGAGTAGATGTCACCTGTGTGGACATAAATGAAGCAAAGATAAAAGCTTTGCAGGGAGGTGTAATGCCTATCTATGAACCCGGTTTGGAAAGCCTGGTCCTGAAGAATGTGGAAGCCGGTCGTTTACATTTTACGACTGATCTGACCGCTTGCCTGGATAATGTATCTATTGTTTTCAGTGCTGTCGGAACTCCTCCGGATGAAGATGGAAGTGCCGATCTGAGATATGTCCTGGATGTAGCGCGTACTGTAGGGCGTTCTATTAATAAATATACGCTGCTTGTAACAAAGAGCACTGTTCCGGTCGGAACGGCTCAAAAAGTAAAAGCCGTCATTCAGGAAGAACTGGATAAGCGTGGAGTGGCTATTCCCTTTGACGTGGCATCCAATCCTGAGTTTCTGAAAGAAGGAGCAGCCATTAAGGATTTTATGGCACCTGACCGGGTGGTTGTTGGTATTGAAAGTGACCATGCCCGTAAACTGATGGAACGTTTATACAGACCTTTTGTATTGAATGGTTATCCTATTTTATTTATGGATATTCCTTCAGCGGAGATGACGAAATATGCAGCTAATGCTATGCTGGCTACCCGTATCAGTTTTATGAATGATATCGCTAACCTGTGTGAAAGAGTTGGTGCTGATGTGGAATGTGTCCGTAAAGGCATTGGAAGCGATACCCGGATCGGAAAACATTTTTTGTATGCCGGCTGTGGTTATGGTGGCAGTTGTTTTCCAAAAGATGTGAAAGCATTGCTACATACCGGAAAAGAGAACGGTTATACGATGCGTGTTATAGAAGCTGTAGAAGAAGTGAATGAAACTCAGAAAAGTATTGTTTTTGAAAGAGTAAACAAACTCTTCAATAATGAGCTGAAAGGCAAGATCGTTGCTATTTGGGGATTGGCATTTAAACCGGATACGGATGATATGCGTGAAGCTCCGGCATTAGTGGTTATTGATAAACTGATAAAAGCCGGAGCGATAGTAAAGGTATACGATCCGATCGCTATGGATGAATGTAAACGTCGAATAGGAAATCAGGTGGAATATGCAAAGGATATGTATGATGTAGTAGTTGATGCAGATGCTTTAATGCTAATAACTGAATGGAAACAGTTTCGTTTACCTAGTTGGAAGTGTATAAAGAGATTGATGCGGGGAAATATTATGATTGATGGGCGAAATATTTATGATATGAAAGAAATAGAAGATGAATATTTTGTTTATTCCAGAATCGGACGGAAATGAAACGAATATTAATAACGGGCGGAGCCGGTTTTATCGGTTCCCATCTATGTGAACGTTTGGTGAAAAAAGGTAACGATGTGATTTGTCTGGATAATTATTTTACCGGCAGTAAGGATAATATTCGTCACCTGTTGCAGTATGATAATTTTGAGTTGGTTCGTCACGATGTAACATCCCCCTATTATGCCGAGGTCGATGAGATCTATAACTTGGCATGTCCAGCATCACCTCCCCATTATCAGTATAATGCAATTAAGACAATGAAAACCTCCGTTTACGGAGCAATGAATATGTTGGGATTGGCTAAACGAACGAAAGCAAAGATTCTCCAGGCATCGACCAGTGAAGTGTATGGCGATCCGGCTATTCATCCACAGGTTGAATCTTATTGGGGAAATGTGAACCCGATCGGTATCCGCAGTTGTTACGATGAGGGTAAACGCGCAGCCGAGACACTATTTATGGATTATCATCGACAGAATGGTGTACGGATTAAAATCATTCGGATATTTAATACATATGGCCCAAATATGAATCCGAATGATGGACGGGTTGTCTCTAATTTCATCATGCAAGCATTGCATGGAGTGGACATAACAATCTATGGAGATGGCCTTCAAACCCGTAGTTTTCAGTATGTGGATGATTTGATAGAAGGGATGATTCGCATGATGGCTACCGGAAATGATTTTATAGGCCCGGTAAATCTGGGAAATCCTGGAGAGTTTACAATGTTGGAACTGGCAGAAAAAGTGATTGAATTAACAAATTCAAAATCAAAGATTGTTTATTGCCCTCTACCTGGTGATGATCCGAAACAACGGAAGCCGGATATAGCATTGGCTAAAGAGAAATTGGATTGGCAGCCTACAATACGATTGGAGGAAGGGCTAAGGAGGACGATTGGGTATTTTGTGGGAAAAAAGTTTACGTTAAAAGGAAAAATGAATATTCCTAAATATGGATACCTATTGGAATATTCTTAAAAATTTGAGTTCGGATATGAAGTCAGAGCTAATATCCCGGCTTTCAAAATCATTGCTAAGCAAACAAGTTTTGTAAATATAGGAACTTCTATAAAAATTAATTTTGCTTTAAATCTGGTTAATACATTGCAGGTTTAATTTATATATTCTATCCACTGAATGAATACCTATTTGGATATTGTGTATGTTGATATGTGCGTAAATGCCATAACTAAAGTAGTTTCAGATTTTGAGGTTTGAATTCTGTATTGTTGTGGATTAGATGAAATAAATGAATTAGATGATGAACGTTCTGATAATAAAGAATTTATTTGCTAATGTTTATGGTGTAGTTGTTAATCTCGTATTTCAAATATTATTGGTACCATTATATATTAATTATTGGGGGAAATCTTTATACAGTGATTGGATTGTGATAACATCGTTAACAGCTTTCTTTTCGATAACAAATATTGGATTGAGTACTGTTACACAAAATGTATATTCAATTGAATACCTAAATAATAATATAAAGAAGTGTAATTCACTTATAGTTAATAATGTTTTGTTAGTTTCTCTTGTATTTATATTTTCATTGATTATAAGTGTTATTGTGTTATCAATTATTGATTTACCAATACTGTTGCATTTGTCGGAAATGAATAGATCTTTGGCTAATTTTATATTTGTTTCATTTTTGATATATGTCTATATATCAATGTATGGAGCTATTTTAGATTCTTTATTTCGTGCTAAATCAAAATATCATATAGCTACATTTATATCAATTACTTCCAGATTGATTGAAGTTTTGATAATTATTTTTTGCGTTAGCTGTAATGTGTCAATCTATTTTATGGTTTCATTGTATTTATTGCCAGGGTTATTTCTTTTGTTGTATAAATATAAATTGGCAAAGAGTTTTATTCAATTCTCTATTAATAAGAAATATTATGATTGGTCTTTGTTTAAACAATTAATAATTCCTTCTGTTTCGTTTATGTCTATTCCGGTTAGTTATTCAGTTTTAATACAAGGTTCTAATTTAATTGTAAATTATTTTTTTGGACCTAATGCTGTAATACTTTATACAACAACACGGACTTTGTCTAATTTTATAGCAACTCTTTTGAAGACAATTAAACATGCTATATGGCCTGAATTTACGATCGCTTTTGGTCGAGGGGATAGTAAGGAAATGAATAAATTATATAAAACATCAGCTGTCATATCAACATTTTTTGCCATATTAGTTAGTATTGTTTTGTTTTTTTACGGTGATTGGATATATTCTATGTGGTTACATAATAGCGTTGTATTTGATGCATCGTTAATGCTTTCATTTGTATTAATCATAATTGTTCATTCTTTGTGGGAGTCAGGAAGTGTTGTTTTGGAATCTACAAATAATCATGTTGTATTAGGATTATTATTTGTTAGTTTATCTATAGTAACACAATTACTTGCATATATAGTTTTGACTAAATATAAGTATATTGATATATTACCTTATAGTCAATTATTGATGGAGATAATAATATTATATTATGTAATAGGGAAAATAAAGAAAGTGATTTATGGAAAAGAATATAAAAATTAATGTTGTATCTTTGGGGAGAAGATGGTTATTGGATGTTGCTAGAGAGTTAGAAAAGCAAGGATATGAAGTTGCTTTTTATACTGCAGTCCCATATAAGCGAATGAAGAAGTTTGGATTAAAAAAAGAATCTAGTAAGTCAATATTTTGGATAATGACCCCTTTTATTTTGTTAAGTAAAATGTTTCCTGTATTTGGAATGAAAGTAATGAATTCTGTTTTTGATTACTTTGTATCTTTATATATGCGTAATAGTGATATTTATATTTCAGATGTTAATATTCATAAGAAGAGATGTTTTCGTGTTGCGAAAAAGAAATCTAAATTTAGATTATTAGAATCAGGTTCTACTCATATATTAAATCAAAAAAAACTATTAGAGAATTATCTAATCTCGAAGAAAATGCCAAATGATAAAAGATATTGTATTAAAAAATCAGATTTAGAAGATGAATTGAATCAATATAAAGAATGTGATTATATATTAGTTCCTTCAAAGATTGTTAAACAAACATATCTAGAAAATAATTATCCTTTCAATAAATTGTTCTATAATCCTTATGGTGTTGATTTATCAAAATTCTATCCTTTGAAATTTTCAAAAAAAGAATTTGATATAATAATGACGGGTAGCTGGTGCTATAGAAAAGGATGTGATCTTATACAACAATTATGCTTAAAACAAAACTATTCATTTTTGCATATAGGAAAAATTATGGATATGCAATTTCCTGAAAGTGCAAATATGAAGCATATTGAAGCTGTAGATCAAAATACTTTAATAAAGTACTATGCTAAAGCAAAAATATTCGTTCTACCTTCTCGAGAAGAAGGTTTAGCTTTAGTTCAACCTCAGGCTATTGCATGTGGATTACCTGTTGTGTGTTCTAAATTTACAGGAGGGAAGGATATTGGAGAAGTAACAGATTTAAAGGAATGGATATTTGAGATGAAAGATTTTTCGTTAGCAGCTTTAGAAGAAGAAGTATCAAAAGCTTTAATATTTTGTTCATTAAATAAAGTGCTTAATAGAGATCAATTAGATAATATTTCTTGGGAAGCATATGGTAGAAGATACTCAACGTTTATTGAACATCTATTTAAGAATTGTTAAATTATGAAAAAACCTTTGATTTCTGTTATTGTTCCTATTTATAATGTTGAATTATATTTGGAAAGATGTATTATAAGTATTATTACTCAAACAATTCATGATATTGAAATAATTTTGATAGATGATGGATCTACAGATAAATCAAGTGTGATAGCTGATAGATATGCATTAAAAGATGATAGAATATTAGTTGTTCACAAACCCAATGGAGGATTGAGTGATACTAGAAATGCAGGAATAAAATTAGCAAAAGGAGAGTATTTGTCATTTATTGATTCTGACGATTGGATTGAGTCCACAATGTTGGAAAGCATGTATGAGAAAGCTTGTTTGTACAATGCCGATATAGTAGTTTGTGGTGTTTGTACAGAATTTGTAAATGAAAATCGTATTGCTGAATATAAATCAATTGATAGATTATATGTTGAAAATGATAATATAGGAGAATTGTTTTGGAAATTGTCCAAAAAGAATATTTCTAATTATATGTGGAATAAAATATATAAATCGTCTTTGCTGTCCAATAATTCATTGTGCGTTGAAAATTTAGTACCTATGGAAGATTTGTTTTTTAATCTTAAAGCTTTCAAATGTGCAAAATCAATATATGTGTCTAGTGGCTTGTTTTATCATTATATGCGCCGTGACAGTTTTACTCTTTTATCTTCTTATTATTCTAGACTTGGATGTGTATATGATAAGATGATAAATTCCTGGAATATGTTTTTTGATTATTTTAATCTTAAAGGTCGATTATATGACGAATACATTTTAAGGTTAAGAAGCTTAAGTGGGCTTGCAATAACACTAAATATTTATAAACAAAATTCTCCTTATTTGAATGATAAACAAAATAGATTGCTTATTATCAATAAAGAAATATATGGAGGTGAATTTTCTATTTCAAATACGATTAAATCGAAGAGTTTTATTGAGTCTATTTATTTGTATTCTGTAAGAAATTTTTCACCATATATGTTTGATATTGTGTTTATGAATTTGTTTAGATTGAGATATTATTTTAGATTATTGTATTACAAAATACGCTCTAATTTAATAAAATAGATGATATTATGATGATACGATTAATAGTATCTATTATAACTATAATTGTTTTTTCAAGGAATATATTTATTGAGATTGAATTTCCTGTTTATTTATATTATTCATACTTTTTATTTGTATTTATTATATCTATATTGAAAGGTGGTATAAAAATAGATAGAACAATGCTATATTTTATCTTTTGGGCAATAGTTTCATTAGTGCTAAATAACGTTTCTCCTATGTTTAAAGCAGAAGAACGTTTGTTAAGTTTTGTTGTTGTGGTATCTTCGATTTCTCCCTTCTTAAATTCCTCTTTTTTATATAGTTATAAATTTCGTTTAATCAATCTTATGAATTTAGTAATTGTATATGTGGTAGTCATATCGTTTATTGGATATTTATTGTCTATTTCTAGTTTTACTGGTAGAAGTGGATTTAATGGATTGGTTAATCATTCTTTATTACTGGGCTATATGTCTGGTGTGTCTACAATAATCTGTTTTGTTAATTACTTGTTTTCAAAACAAAAGATAGATAAAATTAAATATCTATTCCTAATATTAATTAGTCTTTTAGTTTGTCTGATTAGTGCATCAAGAACTGCATTTGTTTCTATTATAATTTCTTTGTTTCTTATGATTTATGTTCATTACAAGAATAAAGTTATGTCTATATTTAAGGATTTGTATGTTTTTATTATAATTATATTTATATCTACTCCTTTGTGGATTAAATTTTCTCAGAATATATTGGAAAAACATATAGCTCGTTCAGAGGGAGGTAGTGCATTAAGTGGTAGAGATATTATGTGGTTGGATAGATTGGCAGACTTCCAAGAGAGCCCTTTTTATGGTGTTGGATTTGCTTCTATGAGCAATATGTTTTATAGTAAATTTTCAGATGATGGAGTGGTAGAACCCGGATCTTCATGGCTTTTTGTATTATCAACGATGGGTATTGTGGGACTTGTACTGTTTTCAATTATGATCTTTAAACCTATATGGTATGTACTTCATACTTCTTCCAATGGAGCGTTAAATTTGTTTGTATTAGGAATATTGTCTTATTGTGCATTGCATATGGGGACTGAAGGCTATGTTTTATCTTCTGGGGCCTTTTGCTTTGTTTATCTTTGGTTATGTATTGGGATTTCAAAATATGTGAAATAAATAATTAAAAATCATGTAGTTTAAATTGAATGACAATTGAATGAAAACAATCTTAATACTCTATTCCGCATTCATGCCTTACAATCTTATTGTAGTAAAGGAACTAATACAGATGGGTTGTACTGTCCATATAGTCAGATGGACGAAATGTAATACCCCCTATGTTCCTTCCGAATTACCGAATGTGAATTATTATGATCGTAATACATTTGCAAATGTACATTCTTTACTTCACAAAGTGCGAGAAATAAAGCCTGATTTGATTTGGGTTTCGGGTTGGATTGATAAATTATATTGCAGAGTAGTCGGTTTATATCGAAAGGAACATGATATACCGGTTGTCGTAGGGAGCGATACCCAGTGGCGGGGGGGAAAGCAATGGTTGAATGTTTTCTTTTCTCCTTTTAGACATAGGCGTTGGTTTAGCCATATTTTTGTGTCCGGTATTTGGCAGTATGAATATGCTCGTAAATTAGGATTTGATACTAATCATATTCTTATGCATAATTTATCGGCTGATGTATCAACATTTATGTCTGTTGATATTAACTTAAAGCAATATCATTATCCTCATAAACTTTTATTTATCGGACGTTTTGTTGACGTTAAAGGTTTATCTTTTCTTCTTGATGCGTGGAAATCTATTCCGGATAGAAAAGGTTGGACGCT
Organism: Parabacteroides sp. ASF519; assembly: GCF_000364265.2. Classification (NCBI taxonomy): domain Bacteria; kingdom Pseudomonadati; phylum Bacteroidota; class Bacteroidia; order Bacteroidales; family Tannerellaceae; genus Parabacteroides; species Parabacteroides sp. ASF519. Next base: position 3,458,324 of record NZ_AQFV02000006.1, read on the forward strand.
TACTTTAGTAGGGAACGGCCCATTACGTGATACCTTGAATGGTTTTCCGGATGTGGAGATCAAAGATTTTATGTCACAAGAACAATTAGCGACCGAAATGCAAAACTCCGGAGCTTTTATCCTTCCTTCTATCTTCGAGCCATGGGCTTTGGTCCTGCATGAAGCTGCTGCGGGCGGATTACCTATTCTTGCTTCCAATTGTTGTGGGGCAGTTCCTTATTTTGTATTGGATAATTATAACGGGCGTTTGTTTACTCCGGGAAATATCTCATCCATTCGTGAGGCGATTCAATTATTGATTACTACCTCCGACGAAGATTTGATACGCATGTCATACAAAAGTCGTGAATTATCCAGACGCATTAATCCAGAGATTGTAGCACAAACATTATTAAGCGTAATATAATATGAATAGACTCCTTACTGTAATCCGTTGGATTATTCGACAACCTCTGAACAGAGGTAATAAGCAAAAAGCCCTAAAACGCTTTTTGCAATGGCAGCTAAATGTCCGTATAAATCCCTATCCAATAATTTTACCTTGGGTAAATGGGGTGAAGTTGATCGTAAAACGAGGAATGACTGGGGCTACCGGAAATTTGTATGCCGGTCTGCATGATTTTGAAGATATGTCATTCCTTTTGCATTTGTTGCGTGATGAAGATATGTTTATGGATATCGGCTCTAATATCGGTAGTTATACGATTCTTGCTTCAGGAGCGATCAGGTGTCGTAGTATTGCGATAGAACCGATTCCATCTACCTACGAACATTTGAAGAATAATATAGCTGTCAATCGGATGGAAGATCGCGTAGAAGCTCTTAATATAGGTCTGGGAAGTAAACATTCAACGTTATTATTTACTAATACTCAGGATACAGTAAATCATGTAGCAGTTGATGGAGAAAAAGATACAACCGAGGTTTCTGTACAGACGTTAGATGGAATCCTGAAAAGTTGTACTTGTCCTTTATTGATTAAAATAGATGTGGAAGGATTTGAAACAGAGGTTTTGCTTGGTGGTAAGAATACGTTGAATAATCCGGATTTGAAAGCAGTCATTATAGAATTGAACGGATCGGGTGCACGATATGGCTACAAAGATGCAGACATACATGCTATGTTTATAACAGCAGGTTTTCGTCCTTATGCGTATGAGCCGTTCACTCGCCAATTGACAGAACTAAATGCATATTCGGACGAAAGTAATACGATTTATATTCGGGATGTGGATTTTGTAAAGAATAGAATAAGGGTATCTGATGCATTTAAGGTTTTAGGTTTGGAAATATAAATATCATACTTATGGAAGATGCATTATTTTGGTTAAAGAACAATCTGTTTAGAAAAGCTGCAATGCGACAATATAAGAGAGCTATATTGTCGGATATATTATCTGATGAAGAATTGAACAATATCAATTGGATGAAGAGAAAGGCTATTGTAATGCATGCTTATAACCATTCCCTTTTCTATAAACACTTTTATGATGATCATCACTTTAATCCATCCATGTTACAAAAAGAGGCTGATTGGGATATAGTTCCAATATTGGAAAAGAAAGATGTTAGGACATTTCGTGAAGAGATAAAAGATAGTAGTATTTCCCAAAAACAAGTTGGAATTGCAACCACAGGAGGATCTACAGGAATGCCTTTGAAAGTCTATATAGACAAACGTTTTCATTTTGAAATATTGGGTTGGCGTGCTTTTCGTTGGTGGGGAGTTTCTCCAGCTGATCATGTTGGAATTATACATCGTTCCGTGCCATCCACTTTTTTAAGCAAATTGATAAATCGCTGTATGTGGTGGCCTACTCGCAGGGCATATTTAAATGCTTCTTCCATGATGGAAGAAGATATTAGAGTATTTGTGGATACTCTAATATCACAGCATACTAAATGGATTGTGGGATATGTTGGAGGTATAGAAAAAGTGGCCGATTATATTCTTGCAAATAACATTCAAATAAATTCTGTTCGTATGGTTTGGTCTACATCTGCTCCTTTATTAGATTTTGTCCGTAAAAAAATAGAGAAGGCCTTTCAGTGTAAAGTAATGGATCAATATGGGTGTAATGAAGTAGCAAACATAGCGATTCAATGTCCATTATGTAATGGTCTTCATATTAATTCCGACTTTATCCATGTTGACATAGTGGACCAAGAGGATAGACTTTTGGAAGCAGGCAAATATGGTGAAATTTTAGTTACAAATCTAGAAAGTAGAGCTTTTCCGTTAATAAAATATAGATTAGGGGATAAGAGTAAATATATGTTGGAAAAATGTTCTTGTGGATTACCTTATCCTTTATTGGAATTAATAACAGGCAGGACTTCTGATTCTGTATGGACTCCCTCAGGTATTATTCTTGAAAGCATTTATCTTACCTCGATTTTTGATGATTATACTGACTATGTGCAAAATTTCAGAATTTTGCAAAAATCAGATTACTCTGTAATAATTGATATTGTTATTGATAAGGAACAACAATCTGAAATTGAGAATGTAATCCAAACAATTAAGAATATATTATTGTCGAAATCTAAAAATGAAATACCAATTATTATAAAGTGCGTTGATAAAATAGAAGATGATCGAGGTAAAAACAGATATATAATTAGTAAAGTAGCCTTGAATTTGAATAAATAATGAAGATCCTACACTCAATCCCATCCATGGGCGTATTATTCGGTGGTCCGGCTTTAAGCACATTGTTGTCTGTGCAAGGAGAAAGGTCAGTTGGGCTTTCTTCTGTTGTTTTGACATACGATGTAGATAAAAGAAAGGACCGTTTGATAGATTCTTCTTCGTTTATCTACTTGGTTGCACGTCCTAAAGAGAGGCGGTTTGCCTATTCATCCTCTTTTCGTAAGGCATTGGAAGATGAATCGGCTGATTTGTATCATATTCAAGGGATATGGCAATATCCGTCTGTCTGTACGGCTTCGTGGGCAAGAAAAGAAAATAAACCCTATGTGATTACTTTGCGGGGCATGCTGTATCCGCAGTGTTTTGAGAAGTCTGCATGGATAAAGAAATTATCGTTGTGGTTATACTTGAAATCTGATCTGCAAAGGGCGGCATGCTTGCATGCTACTTGTATGGAAGAGATGGAACATTTACGAAATATGGGTATTTATGCACCTGTTGCTGTTATACCTAATCCGATTCGGACTTCAGGCCTTCAGGATAATATTATTCTACCTGACGGATTGCGGATAGGCTATTTAGGACGTATCCATCCTCGTAAACGGGTAGAACGGATTTTTTATGCTTTAGATGCTTTGCAGGATAAGAATCTAGAGATTCTGGTTATCGGTGATGGAGATGCCGCGTATATACAGTTCTTACGGGAAGAAGCCAAACGCTTACATTTGGATCGTATGATTTTTACCGGCTTTTTAAGTGGTGAAGAGAAAGAGAAAGCATTGAAATCACTTTCCTATTTAGTTGTTCCCAGTGATTTTGAGAATTTTGGGAATATTGTTACAGAGGCATTGGTAAAAGGCATCCCTGTTATCGCCTCCAAAGGTACACCCTGGGAAGAGCTGAATACGCATCGTTGCGGTTGGTGGGTGGATAATGATGTGGATACTTTGGCGGCTACGATTAGGGAGGCCTTGAATACTTCCGAAGCCGAAAGGATCGCAATGGGTGAGCGGGGGAAACATCTGATTCAGGAGAATTATTCCGTAGAGATGGTTGCCGGAAAGCTGAAGCGATTGTATGAGTGGATACTGTATGGAGGCGAGAAGCCGGAGTTTGTTTATTTGAAATAACTGAATCCGAGTTTACCGAGCCATCAGTATACATCGGATTATTGGGGAATTATCCACTCAAGAAAGAAAAGATTCCGTTTTTCATCTGGTTACATATATATTGGTTTATACAACCGGAAATTACTCAATGAAAACAAATCTATCTAAATATGATAACTCTTGGTATGATCCAGGAGCTGGTCTTGTCAAAAGGACGCTTTGGTTTATAGTCAATGTAGTATTCTTTCAATGTCCTTTGAATCCATTTTCTTCTTTGAAAGTTTTTTTACTACGACTATTTGGAGCGAAAATAGGAAAAAAAGTATGTATAAAGCCTTCTGTAAATATAAAATATCCATGGCGATTATTTGTGGGTAGTAATGTTTGGATAGGAGAAAGTGTATGGATTGATAATTTAGCTGATGTTGTGATAGAAGACAATGTTTGTATTTCACAAGGAGTAATGTTACTTTGTGGGAATCATAATTATAAAAAAGAAACATTTGATTTGATGATTGGTAAAATCATAATAAAGAAAGGAGCTTGGGTTGGAGCTCGTAGTATAGTTTGTTCCGGTATTATATTTAATGAAGGAGCAATATTAACAGTCGGTTCTGTTGCCAATAGAAACTTGGAAGAATATGCTATTTATCAAGGTATACCAGCAGTTAAGATTCGAAATAGAAATATCAATTAATGTAATCAAAAATCATTTATTCACCTTTTAGATATAGGTTGTGGAGATGGTTATTTTCTACATTAAATCAATTTATTTAATTCTAATTCAAAAATGAAAACAGCATTAGTCTGTGGCGCCGGTGAATTTATCGGTAGCCATATGGTGAAGTGCCTCAGAAAAGGGGGCTATTGGGTGAAAGGTGTCGACTTGAAATATCCGGAATTCGGACAGGTAGAATAGTGGATATTATTTGAAATGAAGATATATTGTATCTCTCAGGTTTACTGGCCTGACAATGTAGCTGTTGCTCAACATTTATATGATTTATTAAAATTATTATCAACCCGTGGGCATGAGGTAACCATCATCACCAGCCGTCACAATTACGAACATCCGGAGATTATCTACCCGGCTCGTGAGTGCTGTGAGCGGGTTCATATTCACCGTCTGCCGAACACAGGATTCGGCAAGCGAACGAAACTTGGGCGGCTGGTTGATTTTCTTAGTTTCAATTTTCTGATTGCCTGGAAATTACTTTTCATTGGCCGCAAATCGTGCGATGTGATGATTGGTCTGACCAGTCCGCCTTTGCTTTCGTATATCGGGATCAAGATTGCGCGGATGAAAAAGATGCGTTTTGTCTATTGGACGATGGATCTGCAACCGGAACTCTCTGTAGTGGCCGGATATATGAAAGAGGGTTCTTCGATGGCACAGACGATTCAGAAGCGGGGGGATTATATTTTTCGACATGCGGACAGGATAATCGTGTTGGATAAGTATATGAAGGAGCATATTTGCCGTCGTCTTCATTCGGACAGGAAAGGGATCGATGTGATTCCGGTCTGGCCGGTGATGGAGTCGGTGTATGAAGGGAAGCGGGAGGATAACCCGTTCCGTCAGGAGAATGGTTTCGGTGACCGTATCGTGATCATGTATTCCGGTAATCATTCGGTGATGCATCCGTTGACGACTTTGTTGGAGACTGCTGTCCGGCTGAGTGATGACAAGCGTTTCCTCTTTGTTCATATCGGTGGCGGAGTACGTTTACAGGAAGTCCGCGAATATAAGGAAGAGTATGGATTGGATAATGTCATGATCCTTCCTTACCAGCCGCGTGAACGGATTCATTTGTCGTTGGGTTCGGCCGATATCCAGGTTGTTTCGTTGGGAGAGGGATGTGTCGGATATACGCATCCGAATAAGGTCTATGGGGCTATGTTTATCGGCAAACCGATTCTCTATATTGGTCCGGAGAAGTCGCATATCAGTGATATCCTGAATGTCTGTAAAGGAAACATGGCTGTCTGTCATGAAGAATCGGAACTGTTGGCGGAAAGACTTTTAGCTTTTGCCGAACTTTCAGAAAGTCAAAAGAACGCAATCGGATTGTGTAACAAAACTTTTGCCGAACAGCATTTTCATCCTGATGTATTATTAGATCAGATGATACGGTCGGTAGAGTCGGTAGAGGATTTATGATATCTTGATTTTTTTCTTCTCTTTCTTTTTTGATATTCAATTATTTCTTTGTTCCTTTGCAGTAATCAAAACAAATAAGAATATGAATAATCCATTCGAAAAATTAATTAAGATGTCTCCAGAGGAACTGCTGAGTGCAACAAAAAAGATGTTGGAGGATAAGGAAGCATGGAAAGAATGCGTCCAAAAGAAAGAATCTTTTTCAACTCTGGAGAATAGAGGTATGAAATTGATGAAAGTTAAATAAGCCGTTAAAAATCAAACCATAAACCTTAATTGTAATGTATTCTATAATTAATCTTGATGACATTAATTTGTCCGCACCTTATTTTGTATATGCTTCATCTGATAATAAAAGTATAAAATTCACAACGGATAATACGTTGCATTATACTGTATCGTTTATTGAAGATTACAATTTTCCTGGTGCATATCAGTTTTTCTTATATGAAGATGATAAAAGAAAATCCTCATATGATGAAAAAATCAGTTTAACGATATTATCTATTCTAAGATCTTTTTTTACAGATAAGAATAATGTGTTGCTTTTTATTTGTGATGCACAAGATGACCGGCAGTGTGGAAGGAATCTGTTGTTTTCTAAATGGTATCATATATATGGGAGTAAAGCATATCATAAAGAAGATTTAGTAATAAATGTAGGTGGAACTTGTTCCTATTATGCATCATTTATTTGTAGGAAAGATCATCCTTCGTTAAAAATCATGCAAGAAACATTTATCGATTTTCAGAAAAAAAATTCAAAATAAAAACGTTTTGCTTCAGATTAACTAATACACAAAAAGTCTGTTACCCCTCCATATCAGAGAAGATAACAGACTTTAAACGATCAAACTTCCGTCTCTTCATCTTTCCAGTCCTCTTCCGGATAATACTGGTCGATGATAACGAAAAACAGATGATATTTACATAAGATATGACGTATCCAGCGTTCGCTCACCAATAGCATCTCACTGATCCGGGAGATATCCCGGTCGGTAATGCCGGAGACATCCATGCTTTCGGCATGTTTTCGGTAAGCCTTCAACAGACAGTCATAGATAGCATATCCGGTCGCTTTGTTGCGGCGGATCATACGTTGGTAATTTTCTTTGTAACTCATGCCGTGAATAATTTGTACAGACCGCCGATCAGTCCCGCAGCCATCAGGCTGTAACCGGCAATGTCTATGGGTTCGACACGTTGTTTGGTTCCCCAGTCGCCCTGGTGGAGAGCGAGAGTATCGCTCCGATAGTTGTCAGCGTCACTTCTGTCTGCTCCATCAGCAGAGACAGTAGGGTGATCGCCATCAGAAAGAGGACGAGGGTAGGGATGGGGACAAGGGCAGTCACCGGCTGCCGACTTTTGCCTGCGGGGAAAGATGATCCGGGCAAGGCTGGTGAGGAAGTTGAAAATGGTTTCAAGAGTTTTCATGTTAATTGAAAATTATAAATTGAAAATTAATGATCACAGATTAATGGAATTATCGTACCTTTGTCAAATAACCAAATAAAAAGTATTGTCTTATGAAAAAATTGAAAGAATACTCAATTCAAGATGAAACCTCTTCGGTTAAGGAATCGGAAGTGGAGTATCGCACATCTTATCCTTATATGTCAAGAGCCGAAGCTCTTAAACATGGAATGCCGTTAGAAGAATCCAGAAGACTTATGTTGGAACGAATTCATAAAGACTTCCAAAATAAGTAATATATGGATGTGATGATTAGCGATCAGGTCCATGAAGTTATCATGGACTTTTATGAAGCATCTAAACATTTGCACATTACTCTTGATGAAGAAACTGTAGCCAAGAAGATGCTGCGTATTTATGACAAGGTGAATGATCTAGGTAAATATGCAACATGTTGTAATACAGCTCGTCTGAAGTTGAAATGGAAACAAAATGGTTACAAGGAATGTATCATTGAAAATTTTCATTTCGCATTTCAAATCTATCAGGATGAAAATGATGAATCATTTGTTTATGTCCACGATGCTTGTCATAGCTATTTGTATAAAGAATAAATTAATTGACTATCATCCTTTCGATCGACCGGCAGATCGACACCAGCATCCTCTGGTAAGCAGCACGGTTGTCGCCATTCACTTCGCTGATGTATTTACTATACGCGATCTCTTTGGCATAGGCCGAAGGATGGGCACTGAGTGAGGCGGCTACCGGATAAGCGGTGTGGATCAGACGGGCGAAGTCCATAAAACTGTCTTTCGCTGATTCGTAGGTGCGGAACCAGAGGGAAGTATGGCCGCTGTTTTCCGACAGATCGGTCTTTTCGCCTTTCCAGAAAGCGTTTGGACGTCCGTAAGCGGTGATACCGAAGAAATTGTTATGCTCCTTTGCCAGCGTACTTTCTCCCCAGCCGGTTTCGATGGCCGATTGGGCAAGGATGACGATCGGATTGATTCCGAAACATTCCCCCGCCTTTTGAGCGGGGAAAAGATACTGTTTGATGTATTCCTGTTTTACCATAATAAAGAATAATTATTTTACTCGATTTCCGGACGGTCACTGCCACCGCCGCCTTCTTCCGGCTTGCTTTCCGCGCCGGGGATATTGTATTTTTCGAAACTGGCATTACGGATCGTGTCCGTCAGCATTGTACCCGGATAGAAAACTATATGTGCCCGGTGGAACAGAGAGGTATTGAAATCCTTTTCCGTAGAAGATCCTTTGCTGCCGGCAACCATCCGGAAGCTGCCGAAATCGCCCAGATGGATCGATTCTCCGTCGCCCAGCGATTCATTCATGACGGATAAGAGTCCGTCGAGTACCAGCAGGATATCACCGCGGCTGGCAGTGCTGTATTTGCTGATACGGCTGCAAATACGGTTCAGGTCGACCTTTTTGGTGATGCTGGTCTGTGCATAGTAAAGTTCGGCCCCTTCGGCCGCATCCTTACTCATGTCTCTTCTTTTGACAAGTCTGAATTTTAATGGCATGGGAAATAATTATTTAATGTGGATAATATGCCAATGTGCCAATGAAAAAACTTTTCCGGCATTTTGGCGGTTAGTTGGTTATCGATAACATTACAAAGGTAATTGCTGCGGAAAAGTGGCTGCCGGATAGAAGCAGATAGCGGTAGTTGGATGAGAATAAAGAAGGTTATTATTTATCGGAAAAGGAGCTGATAATTGCTATTAAAAGATAGGTGTTTTAACGGCAAAACATATATGGTTTGCGAACGAAACATATATGTTTTGTAAAAGGAAAAAGAGGGTATTTCACAAGAATAGAGACCGGAATTACGATTTAAAATCAGAAAATTATGAATACAAATAAAATAAATCGTATAGTGAATAATTTAATTGAAGTTTTAAAAAAACAATCAGGGCGATAACTGGAAATCATTTGTCGTTGGAGTCTTTGTCAAATTGGCTTGAAACGCAGCCGGATAAAGGACGCTATGTGATGTTGTTGGCGTGGCTCCTGGGGGAACCAGCTATAAAGCAACATACAACCTGGGAGGTGTTAAGAAAACGTTTTAATAAACATCATCGGGATGATATTCTGGAATATTGCGAAATTGATGCCTGCCGTTTGTTGATCGAACGTATCGTGGTGAACGATCCGGATTTATTTATTGCTTATATCTCGGCCATGCTCCGTTGCAAAATAATAGACGGAACGTATGAAAAGACAGCTGACCGTATCGACCTTGTTTTTCGTACCGGCAGGGAAATCAGTACCATTTGCAACCATCTGAGCGAAGCGGATGATGTGTATTTTGACATTTGTGAAGCGGTTAGAGAGACGAAAAAGAAGTACAAGAAAAATTGAAGTGACAGGAATATTGTTTAAACGGTTGTAATCGAGGAATTTATAATTGAGAAATGCCCTCAAGATATATTTTTCAAGGCGAGTAGTAATGGCTAAATTTGCATCAGAACGTTAGGGTATTATTTCATTTGCGAAAAAAATGATGGAAATTACGATTTATAAATTCTAGATAAGAAAGATAGTTCTAACTATATTAAAAGAGAGGCATCCGGATACGTATAGAGTCTACATACGGTAGTGCTTCGGGATAATGACTATCAAGTTTTAGCGCAAATAGTAATCTCATAACGGGGCAAATATTAATTTTCTTTAAATGTGATTATTATGAGCGTAAAACAAACGAAAGAAAACCCGGAGGTATTGTGGATGGGAAAGTCTTTTATGAAGATGCCTCGAAAAGTGTTGGCGCTGTCGGTTAGTGCCAGTAAGAAAGAACGTCACCTAGCCCGTATCTACATGGCATTGGCAACGATGAGTTATTTCAAACCCGGATTTATGAAACTGGGACGTATCCAGTACGTTTGCCATGTAGGGGAATATTTTTGTACTTATCAGTTCCTGGCTGATCGTACTGATATCAGTGTCGGTTCGGTGGGGTATTATCTGAGAAAGTTGGCTCGTGAACGATTGATCGAATATGGTCCTGTGGCGGGAGGCACAAAAATCAAGATTTGTAATTATAATTATTTTTCGGGACAGATAACGGAGAATACGGATAACAACGGGAACGATATTTCTGCCGCTCAGGCAATGGCTGCTGCCGAACAGGCGATGGGAGGTCGTAGCAAACAATTTCAGCCAAAAGGAAAGGGAGGCGAAGCATGAAAGAAGGTGTTGACGAACAGAAAGATCTGACATTGTCGGAGGTGGAGAATACGTTGGTGTGCTGCCTGCTGACCAGTGTGGATGCTCCGGGCCTGGTGTCGACATTGCTGCATAAGGAAATGTTTTCGGATGCAGCGCTGGGTTTTGTTTTCCAGGCGGTAATGAATTTGTATGAACAGGGTGTGCAACCGGATATGGTGTCGGTCGAAACGGAGATGCGGCGGATGGATGAAGCTCGCTGGAAGGAGCTGAACGGATTGTCGTTCCTGCTGACGGCGATGCTGAATGTGCGCCATGGCGGAAATGTGCAGCATTATGCTCAGGAGATAAAGCGCCAGTATATGTTACGTTGCCTGGCACAGTTGTTTGTCCTGCTGAATATTAAGAGCAGTTGTTTTGATGCTGATCCGGAGGCCGTTATTTCGGAAGCGGAAGATTCGCTGCTGAAACTGCGGGGGGAAGTGGCCGGTAGTGAACCGATACGTCCGGTGGGTGTCCTGGCTGCCGAAGCGGTTGCCTGGCACCGGGAGCGGTTGGATGGTTCGTACGACCGGAATCGCATACGGAGCGGGTTGGCTGAGTTCGATTATGTCACCGGTGGTTTTCATAAAGGGGAACTTTCTGTCTTGGCGGGTCATTCGAGCGATGGTAAGACTGCTGTCGCCCTGCATATCGCTGTCCAGGCGGCCCGTGCCGGAAAACATGTCTGCCTTTTCAGTCTGGAGATGTCGAACCTGCAAATGCTGAACCGCATCCTGGCGGGTGTGACGGATGTCGATCCGGACCATCTGCGTATCTCGGGACTGACGGTCCACGAACTGGAGGTGCTCGAAAAGGCCGGAAAGTTGTTGGAGCATCTGCCGTTGTATATTGACTATAAGGCGTGTAACACCCTGTCGGATATCCGTTCGAAGGTCATGCTGAAAAGCAAGAAGGGGGAGTGTGATTTCGTGATCCTCGACTACCTGCATCTGCTGAGCAGTATCCGTCAGAAAAACGAAACGCAGGAACAGGTAGTGGGGCGTAACATAACGGCCCTAAAGCAGTTGGCTTTGGATACCGACTGCCCGGTGCTTGTCGTTTCGCAGGTGAACCGTGCCAGCGACCAGCGTGTCGACAAGGCGCATATCCCGGTGATGAGTGACCTGCGTGATTCGGGAACCATCGAACAGGTAGCTGATTGTGTATTTTTTGTCTATCGCCCGGAGCGTTACGGGATCGTCAAGGACGAGCGTACAGGGGAAGACCTTAAAGGGGTAGGCAAACTCTATATCGTTAAAAACCGAAACGGTGCGACCGGCATTGCCCGTTTCCGTTATAATGCTTCGTACACTAAAATAACGGATTATTAATACCCGGAACGAAATGGCACAATATAATATCGATCAGATAAAACGGTCGGTCCGCCTGGAAGAGGTGGCCGGACATTACGTCAAACTGTCACGTCGGGGGAAGTTGTTTATCGGACTTTGTCCGTTCCATGCTGACCATCATCCGTCGTTGACCGTCGATCCGCAAAAGCAGACTTTCACCTGTTATGCCTGTGGCGAACATGGGGATGTGATTGCTTTTGTACAGAAAGCGGAGAAATGTAGTTTTGCGGAAGCGGTGGAGAAGTTGTCGCCGGTGACATCGTTGCCAATGACACACCCCCTGCCCCCTCTCGAGAGGGGAAAAGTTACTCCCGGCGCTATAAACGAAAAAACGGAATGTCCGATGGTATCTCCTTCCCCTCTTGAGAGGGGGCAGGGGGTGTGTTATCTTACCGTCCAAAAGAACAATCAATTTCTCCAGGCCCTCTTGCCTTATGCTTGCGGTGATTCGGACTTGACGCCTGCTTATCTGGATTTTGAGGTGGGTGTTTCGCCGGGTATGGTGCCGAAAGAATGGTATAAGATGCGGAACCGTGTCATTTTTCCGCTCCGTGATGAGATGGGAGGGTTGATAGGTTTTGCCGCGCGGAAACAACCGGACGGGGATCCGGATGAACCGAAATATAGAAACACGTCGGTGGAAGAGGGGTATCGGAAAAGTGAGAACCTGTATGCCTTGAATCTGGCGAAAGAGGCGATCCGGCAGGATGGTTTTGCATTTGTGGTGGAGGGGTATAAGGATGCCATAGCCATGCATGCGGCGGGTTTCAGGAATACAGTAGCTTTGTGTGGGACGGCTATGTGTGACGGACATGTCGCGTTGCTGAAAAAATATACTTCGCAGGTGACTGTCTTGCTGGACGGGGATCGGGCGGGTGAGAAGGGTTCGACTGAAGCTGTAGCGATTCTTCGCCGGGAAGGTCTCTGGGCTGTCAAGGGAGAATTGCCTGCGGGTGAAGATCCGGATTCGCTCTTTCGCCTTTGGGGAAAGGAGGCTTTTGTCTCTTTTATCCGCGGGTTACGGAAACAATTGCTGTCATCGGAAGAGGTCGCCTTATTCAACCGGATAAGCAGACAGGTGCAACTACTGCTGCAAAAGCATAATGCCGGGGAACGAAAAGTTTTGCTCAGTGATTTGAGGAAGATGTTTGCTTATCGGACAGGTTTGTCGCTTCGTGACGGCCATCCGGCTACATTAGATTGGAGGTGGCTATGAAAGAGGATCAGAAAAATAAGAAGCCGGATAGGGACGAAGAGGAGGAGAAATGGAAGAACCGTAGTTTCGGTTGGCTTGAACTGGGTATCCTGTACAGTCCGATGATAACACCGGCGGCAGCTTCCCGCCGTTTGAAAGCCTGGGTATTGGCAAACAAAATTCTGGTCACTCTTCTGAAAGCCGCCGGTTGGAATCGCAAGCAACGTGTCATGACACCGAAACAGGTGGAATGTATAGTAGAAATATTGGGAAGACCTTAATATCGATAACGTGATGAGGGGGACTGATTCAATATTTATCAGATTTGAACTATCCGATTATTGACCGGTTGTACCTGTCTCCCCTCTCAAGAAGGGAATTGGTTACTCCCATCACTATAAACTGATAGCTCAATTATTCCTAAATTGGCATATTGCCACATTGGCTCATTATTTTCTAAAATCGGAACAAATGAAATTAATATCAAACTTACTTCTTTGGGGAGGTATTTTAGTGCTTCCCCTAAACTCTTATGGCCAGTTAACGAAAGGACTGAGTTACCGGGCGGAAACCGGTGTGAGCTTTAGCGGGGGAGAGCATACTCCTTTCTGGCTGACGGCAAACAAGCAGGGACTTTCGTCCATTGAAAAAAATAATGGGTATCTGCGTGCCGGGGTCTTCCGGGAGTTGGAAAACGATACGCCTTTCTCGTATGCTTTCGGGGCGGATCTGGCTGTGGCTTATAATTTTACTTCGACTTTCGTGGTGCAGCAATTGTATGTGGATTTGAAATACCGTTGCCTGGGGTTGAGCATCGGAAGTAAGGAACGCTATGGTGAGTTCAATAATCCGCTTCTTAGTAGCGGTGGACTGACATTCTCGGGAAATGCGCGTCCGGTTCCGCAGGTTCGTATCGGTATTCCTGAATATACGCTTGTTCCGGGGACAAAAGGTTGGTTGGCTTTCAAAGGACATATGGCTTATGGTATGTTTACAGATGACGGCTGGCAAAAAGATTTTATTAAGCCGGGAGGAAAGCATACGGAGCATGTGCTTTATCATTCCAAAGATTTGTATGTGAAGGTCGGTAACCGAGAGAAGTTTCCTTTGATCTTTGAAGGAGGTCTTGAGATGGCTGCTCAGTTTGGGGGAATGCGTTTAGAGGAAGTGAAAAGATTGATATGCCAAACGGGATAAAGGATTTCTTTAAAGTGTTTATTCCAAGCGGAGGGAGCAGTGACACTCCGCTTGGGGAACAGACGAATATTTATGGAAACCATTTAGGAAGTTGGAATTTTTCTTTGACCTGGTATGCTCCTAAAGATTGGACAATTCGTCCTTATTACGAACATTATTTTGAAGATCATTCGCAGATGTTCGGAGAATATGGCTGGAAAGACTGTCTGGCAGGAGTGGAAATAACGTTTCCCAAAAATCCTGTCGTTAGCAGTTTCGTTTACGAATATATCTCAACAAAAGACCAGTCCGGTCCTGTTTATTGGGATCATACATCGGAGATACCTGAACAAGTGAGTGGTACAGATAATTATTATAATCATGGTATTTATACCGGTTGGCAGCATTGGGGAATGGGAATCGGGAATCCGCTAGTCATGTCTCCGATCTATAATGCAGATGGTGATATAAGTTTTAAAAGTTCACGTATGCAAGGACATCATTTGGGGATCATGGGTACTCCTGTCAACGGTTTGCGATATCGTATTTTATTCTCGTTTACCCGTAATTGGGGAACTTATAGCTTACCTTTTTATGAGATCAAAAAGAATGGAAATGCGTTGGTAGAATTAACTTATACGCTCCATCAGTTAAGAGGCTGGGACTTTACAGCATCGCTAGGTGTTGACAGAGGCGAAATGTTGGGTAAAAGTGCCGGGGGAATGCTAACAATCAGAAAAACAGGATGGATACGATGAGTTCTATGAATATGATGAAAAGAGATATAATAGCGGTGTTGCTGACCTTAATAGTCAGTTCCTGCGGAAAAATGCCGATTAACGGAGACCTGGATGGTCGCTGGCAGATCATGAAAATAGCATATGCATCAGGAGAGGAAGAGAACCTTGAACGGGCATATTACAGTGTTGCTCTGCATACAATCAATCTGATGAAGGTTGATGTAACCAGTCAGACCGGCAATATGGAATATACCGGAGATTCCTTGTTTGTAGTCATGCCGGTCAGTAAAGTTGAAGATTTATTGCCATTCGGGATGAACGGAACGGAGCAACGTTTCGGCGTCAAAGAATTAACATCAAAGCATCTGGTATTACAATCGGATTATGCCCGATTGGAGTTCAGGAAGTTTTGATTCATAATTTATCAGATATGAGCTATCTAATTATCGACCGGTTGTAACTGGCTCCCCTCTGGAGAGGGGAGCCAGTTACAACCAGTCACTAAACCGATAGTTCATCTTTCTAAAATCGAAATAACAACAAAACAAATAACAATATGAATAACGTAATCAGAAATGTATTATTGGGAGGATTACTGTGTCTGTCGGTTCCATTGTCGGCGCAGGTGCCCCAGGATTTGATCGACAAGGCGAAAGCCGCGGGTATGACGGATGAACAGATCCGTCAGGAGATGAATAAACGAATGGGACAGTCCGGAGCGGAACAGACCGTACGTACGGCATCGGATGCTGTGGTAACAGACCGCACGGTCACGGTTCCGGATGGGAAGGAGATACCTCCTCTGGATGCTCAGCGGGAAGCCAATCGTCCGGCGGGAGATTTAAGTGGTACGGTGTTTGGGCGTGAAATATTCTCAAACAAGAACCTGTCCTTTGAACCGGATCTGAATGTACCGACTCCCAAAGGATATGTTTTATCCGCCGGAGACGAATTGCTGATCAATGTCTGGGGAGATTCAGAACTGAATCTGAAACTGAAAGTTTCTCCCGAAGGAACCATCCTTATTCCTAACCTGGGTCCGGTATCTGTGAGCGGACTGACTATTGAAACAGCCGAAAATCGTATCCGTCAGGAACTGGGGCGGATCATGTCTACTTTGTCCGGAAATACAGAGTCTGGAAGTACGGACGGGGCTAATACGTTCGTATCCGTTAGTCTGAGCCAGATACGCAGTATCAAAGTCAATATTGTAGGTGAAGTCGTTGCTCCGGGAACCTATACATTACCTTCGTTTGCTACTTTGTTTAATGCTCTGTATGCAGCAGGCGGAGTGAATGAGATCGGTTCGCTTCGCGGAATAAAGGTTTACCGTAACAGTAAGGAAGTGGCTAAACTGGATGTATATGATTATCTCCTGAACGGCAAATACAATACGAATATCCGTCTGGAAGAAAATGATATGGTGATCGTTTCCCCTTATGACCAGCTGGCTGTGGTTCGTGGAAAAGTAAAACGTAACCGCATTTTCGAAATGAAAAAAGGGGAAACACTCTCACAGCTATTGAACATGGCCGGCGGTTTTACCGGGGATGCCTACAAGAAAGACGTCCGTATTAAACGAAAAGCCGGAAGCCGTTATCAGATAGCTACTGTTACGGAAGATAAATATCCTACTTTTGCGATGATGGACGGTGATTCTTTGTTGGTGGATTCAGTGATTCCTTTCTACGAAAACCGTCTGACAGTGACAGGTGCAGTCTGGCGTCCGGGAGAATATGAGTTGAATGGTACTGTTCATACGGTCCGTCAACTGGTTGATCAGGCAGCCGGTTTGAAAGGAGATGAGTTTACCGGTCGTGCCCAGATCACCCGTTTGAATCCGGATTTCACAACAACAGTTATAGCCGTAGACATTCGTGGTATTCTCAGTGGCACATCTCCGGATATAGAACTTAAACCGGAAGACCAACTGAACATTCCATCCCTGTTTGACCTTCGCGAACCTTATACGATCAAAATAAGCGGGGCGGTGAATTACATTGATACGGTTCTTCCTTACCGGAACAACTTAACCGTTGAAGATGCCATTATGATGGCGGGCGGATTAAAAGAATCGGCGGCAACGGTCAATGTGGAAGTAGCCCGAAGGATTAAGGATACAAAGACTTACGAAAACACTAACCGTACAGCCGAAGTATTCAATTTCGCATTGAACGATAATTTAGGTTTGATATCTACGGATGGAAAGAAAAGCGATACGGTCTTTACGTTGGAACCGTTTGATGAAGTGTATGTGCGTTTCTCACCGGGTTATCAGGAACAACAGGTGGTAAAGGTAAATGGTGAAATCACTTTCTCCGGTGATTACCTACTGGCAGAAAAGAACTCCCGTCTGAGTGATATCATCACTAAAGCCGGAGGAATAACTCCTGATGCCTATGTAAAAGGAGCAAGTCTGAAACGCCAGTTGACAGAAGATGAAATGCGCCGCCTGGAAACTCTGCTGCAACTGAGTTCCAATAAACAGAGCCGTGATTCGGTTGCCTTATCACTGGAAAACATCAAAGACTACTCGGTGGGTATCGACCTGGAAAAGGCTCTAGCAAATCCGGGAAGTGCGCACGATGTGGTATTGCGTGACGGGGATGCGCTTTACATTCCTCAGTTGCAAAGTACAGTTAAGATAAACGGCGCCGTAACTTATCCAAACAGCGTGACCTATACAAATGGGATGTCCGTGGGAGATTGTTTGTCGCAAGCTGGTGGCTATAACGATATTGCCCGTAAATATCCGATCGTAATCTATATGAACGGTAAAGTTGCAACAACGAAGAAATGCTTTATCTTCTTCAAACGTTATCCGAAGGTAGAACCCGGATGCGAAATCGTGGTTCCGACCAAGACACAGCGCGATCGTAAAACCAGCTTAGCGGAGGTACTGAGTATAGCCAGTTCAACCACTTCGATGGCAGCCATGGTCACTTCTATCATTAATACAATGAAATAATTTTCAATCTTCAATTTTCAATTAACAAAGTGGATATGAATCAAATGAATACCCCTGAGACAGACAATGTGCAGGAGATAGACTTGGTAGAATTGGCTAAACGTTTATGGAGTGAACGCAAGTTTTTGTTCAAATGTTGTGGAGTGGCGATAGTTGTAGGATTGGTGGTCGCTTTCAGTATACCGAAAGAATACAGTACGACGGTAAAGCTGGCACCTGAAACGTCTGATCCATCCAAAAAGATGGGGAATCTGGGAGGATTGGCTGCTATGGCAGGGATTAATCTGAACAGCTCTTCGGGAGCGGATGCTATTTCTCCGGATTTGTATCCGGATGTGGTGCAGAGTATTCCTTTTCTGTTGGAGTTGTTTCCGGTACAGGTTGAGAGTGAAAAAGGGGATTACTCATCGACATTGTATGCATATATGAATGAGGATCAGAAAAGTGCGTGGTGGAGTTATGTAGTACAGGCTCCATTCAAACTGTTGGGTGTTGTGAAAGATTTATTCTCAAAGGAAGAGGAAAAGAACAGTATGGAGTTATCCTCTTTTCATCTAACAAAAGAGCAGTCTGATGTGATAGAGGATTTGCAGGAGCGCATTTCTGCCTCTGTAGATAAAAAGACATTGGTGATCACTGTCTCTGTTCAGATGCAGGACCCGTTGATCTCTGCGAATATCACTCAAATTGTATTGGAAAAACTTCAGGGATACATCACAAATTACCGTACCCAGAAGGTAAAGCAAGACCTTGAATTCACAGAGAAAGTATTCCGCGAAGCCCGTGAGTCCTACTATAAGGCACAACGTGCCTATGCGGCCTTTGAAGATGCCAACAAGAATATCATTTCAGCCAGCTATCGTACGGAACAGGAGCGTTTGAAAAATGAAATGACATTAACCTTCAATGTTTACAATACGCTGGCCCAGAAGTTGGAACAGGATAAACTCCGTGTACAGGAACAGACACCGGTGTATACAATAATACAACCTGCCACTGTCCCTTTAAAAGCATCTTCTCCCAAGAAACCACTGATCCTGATCGGATTTGTATTCCTTGCCATATTTGGCGGAATCGGTTATCTGTTTATCAAAGACCTTTTCAACCCCAAAGAGGAAACTGAGGTTTTAGATATTGAATAATTAGTTGGGGTATTTGTATAGAGTTCAGTTTTTATCAGATATGAACTATCTTGTCCCCGTGCTTGACACGGGGCCGCAGAAGAACCAGCAGTATCAAAAGATACATATAGGATACGGTCTGTGCCTTTGCGATCCCGTGTCAAGCACGGGAACGGGATAGCTCAATTATTCCTAGTATTGACATATTTTCTGAATGTCACTCTGCGATCTTTATCATTCTTATCATTATTTTGTTACTGAAGAATCCGGCTGTCTGCTGGTAGGCTTCAGGGAAGATTCCGTTACTTTCATTGTAAAAGAGGTATGGAATAAGGAACCTGTTGGCTTGCCGGAAGTGGATAGACAGTATACTGAAATGCAGCGAATCGGAGAAATGTGCGGCTGTAATCAGTTTCGTATCCTGGCTCATGGAGGCTATCTTCCGGAGGCACTTTCCTTTGAACTGCATGGACTGACTGTTTCGGATGATAGCTATCTGAAAAGCTTGGAAACGGGAAAGCATATTGAACTGTTTTCACATAATGAAGCGGCTTACCGGGCCATCGAGGAAGGATTCAAAACGAATAGGATCGGAGCCGTTGTACAGGCGACCGGAACAGGAAAATCCTATCTGATTGCCCGCTATATCGTCAATCATTCGGAAGACGATATAGTAGTTATTGCTCCCAACGTTACGATTATCGCTGAGATCAAAAAAGCAATTGGCAGGACAATGCCGCATGTGACCTACCGGACTTTCCAGGCATTAGTCCTGAATCGCGGTACGGTGGGTGAACTCAAAGCAGATCATATCATTATTGACGAGTTCCATCATTTCGGGGCGGAGGTATGGGGAAAAGCTGTACAGGAAGTCATTGATAACAATCTGGAGGCCCGTGTACTGGGAATGTCGGCAACCCCGATACGTCCTGAAGAGATGCTCGATACGGTAGAAGTCTATTTCAAGGGAAACCTGTTTCATGAACTGTCTTTGTCTATGGCCTGGTATTATAAGATACTGCCTGTCCCTGTCCTGGTGCAGAGCGTATTCGATCTGAATAACCAGCTGGATAAGGTGCAGCGTATGCTGAACAGGAGTGACTGTACATCAGAAAGGCGCAAGCATATTCAAGACAAGATAGACTTTGCCCGACTGGATTTTCGCGGTTCATTGAGTGCATCGGAACTAATCCGGCGTTATCTTCCGAAAGATGTAAAGAAAATGCTTGTCTTCTGTAAAGACAAGGAGGATCTTCAGCATATGATTCCCGAAGTCTCGAACTGGCTCGGACAGGCAGGCTTTGAAACGGAAACATTTGAGATCCATAATGGGCTGAGTAACCGGGAGAATGAAAAGACATTGCGTCGTTTTCGTAGGGAAACAGGAAAACTGCATGTCCTTTTCTCCATAAATATGCTGATCGAAGGATTGCATGTGGAAGGAGTAGATGCTGCCATGTTCCTGCGTCGGACGGAATCATATGTGGTTGCCTTGCAACAGCTGGGCCGTTGCCTGAAAGCAGGTTCGGACCGTCATCCGGTAGTGCTTGACTTTGTCAATAACCTTTCGGGTCGTTCTGTTTATGAGGCTATGTCAAGGGAGTTGGTTTATCATCCGGCGATCCGTGCCCCGAAGAGCTTTAAAGGCTTTATGGAGTTTGAGGTCACGGGATTCCTGTCTGATATCCGTGCCCGTGTGGATGATATGCTGGCGGAGTTGGATGCGTGGCCGGTCATGTATGAGCGGCTGATCGAATATAAGGAACGTGAAGGGCGCTGGCCGCAGGCAGCCGAAGGAAAGTTGGGAAACTGGTGCAATACCCAGCGGATTGCCCGGAAGAAAGGGACGTTGTCGGAAGATTATATCTCACAGCTGGACCGGATCGGTTTTGAATGGGAGGTGCAGGACAGTCGTTGGATGCAGTATTATGAAGAGTTAAAGGGTTTTATGGTTGTAGAACACCGTTGTCCCAAACGCGGCGAAAACAAACTGAATACCTGGTGCAACACCCAACGGCAGGCACGAAAGAAAGGTCTCCTTTCCAATGAAAGAATCCGGTTGCTCGATTCGATCGGCTTCTGGTGGGAACAGGATCTGGATTCGCTCTGGGCGGAGAACTGGCAGCAGGTACTTATTTATTACAAGAAACATAAACGCTGGCCCAAAAGCAATGAAGGAAAAGCCGGCAGTTGGTGTAACACCCAGCGTAAAAACCGGAAACAAGGTCTACTTTCAGCTGAACGCATCGCTCGGATGGATGCCGAAGGTTTTATCTGGACCATCGATGATGTCTGGATGGAAAACTATGAAAAACTACAACAATTCTTCTCTGAAAACAACCGCTGGCCAACCGCCCGTGAGAACAAGCTGGGCAGTTGGTGTTTCGTACAGCGCAGAGCCTTGAAAAAAGGCGAACTCTCCTCTGATCGTAGGAGTCTGCTGGATAAGATTTCTTTCCCCTGGAGTTTGAGGTAAATTTCCAATAAGACTTTCCTATTAGTCAATGGCGACATCCTGCCATTCCCCTTTCACCAATTCACGGGTAGACTTAAACCCGATCTCTTTCAGCAATTTGAATGCCTTTTCCCGTCCGTCGTTTACCAGGTCAGGATAATGGCAGTCGGAATTAACCATCACGGGGATGTTCATCTCTTTCAGTAATCCGAGGTACTCTTTCCGGGGAAATAGCTGTTGCTTTTTTTCCAGATTTTTGGTGTTTATTTCAACCATCAATCCTTTTTCAGCTATCAGGTCGAGGGTTGCTCTGAACGGTTCCTGATACCAGGCTGCGTCAAAAGAGAAACCTTCGCATTTGTGCCCGTTCATATATATTTTATCTATATGGCCGACAATATCGATACCGCCGGCTTCTATCATTTTTAGTGTCGAATCATAATAACGGGTTACCAACTTGCGGATATCTCCTTCAAAATAACGTTCTACCGATGCTTTATAATCAGCGAAGGAACCGTCGATACAGACCATATTCTCTTCACTCAGATGTTCTGAGATAGGAAGGAAATGGATGGAGCCGATGCGGTAGTCCAACGGAAGTTCCTGGAAATAAGGGACGGATGGGTTGTAGGTTTCATCCAGATAATCAATTTCCAGGGCTGTATATATTTCTAACCGGTCGCTGTATTTCTTTTTCAGCCGGTCTATTTCAGCCAGGTATTCGGGCATGTCGTTTTTCGACATGTTCCAGAAGGTCTCGAAGGGCAGGGGGGAGTGTGATGAAAATCCATACGCCCGGAAGCCATGGGATATAGCGAACTTTACAAAGTCTTCAGGCGTACTGCGCCCATCACAGAATGTACAATGACTGTGATAATTACTAAGTTGCATAAATATTCTATTGTCGATTGTTTTAGGAATACAAAGATAGAAAATCTTTCTGAACATATTGACCGGGACTGTTGTTTAATAGTTGAGAGATTGTTAAACAGGTGATAATTTATAAGAGATATGAACAGACGAGAAAGATTGGAACTGGAGGTTTCGAATATCCAGTCGAAGATAGATAATGCTCCGAAAGATATTCCTTCCCATATTTTAGATTCGTGGAGGAAAGATATAGTCAGTCTGGAGTTTGAGTTGAACAACCTTGTCGATAGCGAGGAAGATAATAATTACTGATAGGTATATTTATAGGTTAATAGATTGTTTTAGGAAGAAAAGAAGCGGAACATCCCCATGTTGCCGCTTCTTTTTTTCAATCTTTTATTTGATGACATTCAGCTCTTTACCAACTTTGATAAATGCTGCAATGGCTTTATCCAGATGTTCTTTTTCGTGGCCGGCAGACAACTGAACGCGGATACGGGCCTGGTCTTTCGGAACTACCGGATAGTAGAATCCTGTTACATAAATGCCTTCTTCCTGCATTTTTGCAGCAAAGTCCTGAGACAATTTGGCATCATACAACATTACGGCGCAGATAGCAGACTGTGTCGGTTTGATATCGAAACCGGCAGCCAGCATCTTATCGCGGAAGTAAGAAACGTTGTTCATCAGCTTAGTATGCAGTGCGTCGCTTTCTTTCAGAATCTTGAACATTTCCAGACTGGCTCCAACGATAGCCGGTGCTACTGAGTTAGAGAACAGATAAGGACGTGAACGCTGGCGGAGCATGTCGATAATTTCTTTTTTACCTGTAGTAAAACCACCCATAGCGCCACCGAATGCTTTACCTAATGTACCTGTGAAAATATCTATTTTTCCATATACATTATATTGTTCTGCCACACCGCGACCTGTCGGACCGGCTACACCGGCTGAGTGAGATTCGTCGACCATGACCAGGGCATCGTATTTTTCTGCCAGTTCGCAGATCTTGTCCATCGGAGCAACGTTACCGTCCATAGAGAAGACACCGTCTGTGGCGATGATGCGATGACGCTGTGCCTGAGCTTCCTGCAAGCAACGTTCCAGGTCAGCCATATCGGCGTTGGCGTAGCGATAACGTTTTGCTTTACACAAACGTACACCGTCAATGATGGAGGCGTGGTTCAACGCATCGGAGATGATGGCATCTTCTTCGCCGAACAACGGCTCGAACAAACCACCGTTTGCATCGAAACAGGCGGCATACAGAATCGTATCTTCTGTTTTGAAATAATCGGAAATAGCGGCTTCCAATTCTTTGTGCAAATCCTGTGTTCCGCAGATGAAACGAACGGATGACATACCGTATCCGTGAGAATCCATGGCATCTTTAGCTGCTTTAATCAGACGCTGGTTGTCTGACAGACCAAGGTAATTGTTGGCACAGAAGTTTAAAACATTACTTCCGGCATTTACTTTAATGTCGGCTCTTTGTGGCGTAGTGATAATACGCTCGTTTTTGTACAATCCGGCTGCTTTAATGTTAGCCAGTTCCTGTGTAAGGAAATCTTTCAGTTTACCGTACATAACTTTGTTTTTTGTTAGTATTTTTGAATCAAGTAGACTATTTAGTTAACAATTGATAGTTGAAAAGTAACAGTTAGTTCGTTTTTGTTACAAAGGACTGTCAACAGTTAATAGTCAACTCTCAACTGGTGAAGCAAAGGTCATATTTTTTTTTGAATATTAGCATGAAAAAACACAAGAAAATCGTGCGGGAACAATTTTATTCTCTATACCTTTGCCGCAGAAAAAACTTAAAAGAACAATAAAAACGCAATGAAGAATGTATTAATTATCGGTTCTACCGGTCAGATCGGCTCAGAGTTAACCATGGAGTTGAGAAAACGTTATGATGGCGACATCGTAGCAGGTTATATATCCGGAGCAGAACCCAAAGGTGAACTATTGGAATCAGGACCTTCTGCACTTGTTGACATAACAAATGAACAGCAGATCGCCGAGACAGTGTCTAAATATAAGATTGACACAATCTATAATCTGGCTGCATTGTTGTCTGCCGTTGCTGAAGCAAAGCCTCAGTTAGCCTGGAAGATCGGTATGGGTGGATTATTCAACGTACTGGAAGTAGCACGTGAAATGAAATGTGCCGTATTTACTCCGAGTTCTATCGGTGTATTCGGTAACAACACTCCGAAAGACAAGACTCCGCAGGATACGATCCGTAACCCGCGTACGATGTATGGTGTGACTAAAGTTTCCGGCGAGTTGTTGAGCGACTATTATAACATCCGTTTCGGTGTGGATACACGTTCGGTTCGCTTCCCGGGATTGATTTCTTACGTAACTCCTCCGGGTGGTGGTACAACTGACTATGCAGTGGATATTTATTATTCAGCCGTAAAGGGTGAGAAGTTTGAATGTCCGATCGCTGCCGGTACATTTATGGATATGATGTATATGCCGGATGCATTACATGCTGCTATCCAGATTATGGAGGCCGATCCTACACGTCTGCAACACCGCAACTCATTCAATATTGCTTCTATGAGTTTCGATCCGGAAATTATAGCAAACAATATCCGTAAATATATTCCTGACTTCCAGATGGAATACAAGGTTGATCCGTTGCGTCAGGCGATCGCTGATTCATGGCCCAATTCATTGGATGATACTTGTGCCCGTGAAGAATGGGATTGGAAGCCGACTTACGATCTGGATACAATGACTAAAGACATGATCGCAAAACTGAAAGAACGTTTCGGTAAATAACAAATATAAGAGGTTTGTTGATGGGAGGGGATATCCGGTTTAGGGTGTCCCCTTTATTTTTAAGTGGGGTGGGTAATAAAGTTTCCTGTAAAGGATACTTCATTTTATATGTTTTAGAGCATGTTTTGGCTAAATAATGTTAATGCGAGGCATTTTTCTTGCAAATATTATGCTGAATAACATAAAACCCCTATATTTGCACTGTGTTTTTCATGGTATTAGATTTAAGGTTAACAATGAAGATTGGCTGTCCGTGATGGATAGCCTTTTTTTGTTTATATGTGTCTGGATTTGCTATTTCGTAGAAACCATGTTACTGTATTTTTTCGGGTATCCTGAGAGGATTGCCAGTAAAGCGCCGAATCCCAATAAATAAGGATAGTATAGGTACTGCATAATCTCGAGAGGGGAGACCTGGCCTAATCCTGAAGCCATTAGCAACTGTGCCCCGTAGGGGATGATTCCCTGAATGAAACAAGAGAAAATATCCAGAATACTTGCGCTGCGGCGTGGGTCGACTTTAAAACGGTCTGCAATATCTTTTGCGATCGGTCCCGCCATGATCAGGGCAATCGTATTGTTTGCCGTACAGAGATTGGCAAAGCTGACCAATGCGGCGATACTCATTTCCGCTCCTTTGGAGGAATGGATGCGGGAAGTCAGTTTGAGGATGATCCAGTCGATACCTCCATTGTAACGAATCATTTCCAACATGCCTCCTGCCAGTAAAGTGACGATAATCAGTTCACCCATATTGGTTATACCGAGTCCCATCGAAGCTGTCCAGCCCCATATGTCGAAACCTCCCGTCAGCAATCCGACAATGCCGGAGAGCAGGATACCGATAAATAAGACCAGCATTACATTGACTCCGCAAATGGCGGCGACAAGGACTACCAGGTAAGGAACCACCTTTGTCCATTCGATCGCTCCGGTTGTGTAATTGCTGTCGATACCGCTTCCAACCAATACATATATTATACCTGTAATAATAGCGATGGGGAGAGCGATACGGATGTTCACTTTAAACTTATCATTCATGTTACATCCCTGTGTTCGGGTGGCAACGATCGTAGTGTCGGATATGAAAGACAGATTGTCGCCGAACATGGCCCCGCTTACAACCACTCCGAGCATCAGGGCATCGGGCATTCCCGTCTTATCGGCGATACCTACTGCCACTGGAGCGAGGGCAACGATTGTACCTACGGAGGTCCCGACTGAAATAGATATAAAGCAGGCAGCCAGGAATATACCGGCAGCCAACAGGTTTCCGGGCAGGATCGACATCGCCAGATTGACGGTCGCATCTACAGCCCCCATCGCTTTGGCTGTCTGGGCAAACGCCCCGGCGAGAATAAAGATCAGTACCATCAGCATGATATTGCTGTTGGCAGCTCCGCGGCAAAATTGTTCGATACGGTTGGACAGTTTTCCTCCCTTGGATATGGCGATAGCAACGACAGATGATATGACAAAAGCTACGGTGATAGGCATCTTATAAAAATCGCCTGCCAATATGGATACGACCAGATAGGTGAGCAGGAATACCAGTAAAGGTATGAGTGCCCAGGCATTAGGCGCATGATTTAAAGGAGAGTTAGAAGGAGAATCGCAACGCAATACGCACCCCTCCTTTCTTTATATTCGGTTCATCCAGATAGGTAAGCCGTCGGTAATAATCTATACGAAGAATCTTGAAGATGTTTTCCAGGCCGACGCTTGCTTCCATATAGGGTGTTTTACCCAAAGGACGTGTGCCGTCGGGCAGGAGGAACAGATTCGGTGTCAAGGCCGGATTGTTTTTATCCGTCAGTCCTCCGTAGATACCATTGAAAGAGATTACTTCGCGTAACCTTAGCCATTTGATACCCGGGATACGGTTTAATATCCAACCTTTTAAATAATAAGTTGCATTGAATGAAACATATTGGTCTGTCACAAACTCCAGGGCATTCATCATGTGGAATGCTTCCGGCTGGATAGTAATTGACTGGTTGGTATTCGGCAGGATCAGCAGCGGGAAAGGTACTTTGTTCCATACTTTTCCGGCTTTCAACTGCGTATCGATATGCCCGAACGAGGATAACCAGATACGTTTTTCCGCACTGACTTCCGTATGATTGTAGTTATATTCTCCACCCAGTACCCCTTTGATACCCAACTGATGTGACAGTTTGAAGATAGGAGCATCCTTCGACAGGTTGAAGACCGATTCTTTTCCGGAGCGTCCGTCGTAAGAGCGTTCACCGGGAGCGAAACGGAGTTGTGTTCCGATTTCAGAGGTTGTAATATCCTTTTTTTGAATCAATGTGCCGTCTGCTTCTTTCTCGATATATTTGAGCGTTCCGGCAGCCTGGTTATTCTGGTTATATACCCATGACCTCCACGTAAGGCCGTTCAGCCATTCTTTTTCGTACTGGAACATGGATTTGCGGATATACTGCATTTTAGTTACCGGTTCGCCTACTTTCCAGGCAACAAAGATGTTATCCTTGCTGGTGAAAAGGAAATCCTGTCCGGGGGTATATACGTCATATTCCTGGATAAAGGATAAATTATTGACCGGACTTTCTCCTTCGTGGTATAGTTTTTTGTTGAAGCTATGTGTCAGTTTTACATTGTATTTCAGTTTACGGTCGTTCGTTCCGTAGGCGAGATATCCGCTGGCGAACCAGTAAGGATTCAGATTGGCTGTCGTCATACCGCCGATACGTAAACGGACACCTTCCAGACTGTTACCGCTGATTGTCGTGTTCATCGGACCGAAGTCGAATTTGGTGGATTTTTTATCGCCGGCTGTCGGGATATATCCGGATATAAGTATTTCTGCTGTTTTGATGATTACATTGAATGCCGGGACTTTCCGGAGTTGGGCCAGCAGGTCGTCCAAGGCGTTTTCTTTTTCTTTCAGAGGCACATGGCGGTTGTTTATCCAGAAGGTATCGGGCTGTTCGATTGCCACAGGTAATGTATGGAGTGAACCCAGCAGGTTGAAAACGGAGTCTGCTTTCGCCTGTTCTATGTTGAAATTGTATTTGTCGTAATTCCTGAGTTGGTGCGCATAGAGCTGCTGGGCACCTTTTACCAGGTAGAAATTGACATAGGTGTTTTCGTTCTTTACTACCCAGGTGCTGTCCGGCATCCGTTCGAATTCCTGTTCGATACGAAGTTTGTCCACCCAGTTCAGGTTGATATTGGCGGGGGTGTTCAGCAGGAATTTTTTTAAGGCATAATTACCGTCAAGAGTGATGTATAACCTTCCGGTAAAACCGTAACTCTGGCTGTTGACCGGAACGAAAGCCAGGTCGACACATTTATCGCCTCCTATATCGAGGGTATCCATGATATAGTATTTATAATAGCTGGTAGCCAGGGTGGAGGACAAGGGGCTGACGAAACGGTTCAACAGGATATTGATATTATTATCGAAGATGTTGATGCCCTGAAATATCTCTTCCAGGTTGGAGGTGATGCCCCCGCCGTCATCCAGAGTCTGGTCGACGCCTTGCATACGTTTGCCTTTGACAATCGTTTTTTCTGTTTTCGGATGTTTCCGGTAATATCTATCTGCAATTGTTTCACGAACGGAAAGGGTCAGGATGGGTTTACCGTTAAATTCGGAACTGTCCAGGTAGTTCTTGATGAATTTGAATTTCTTCATGAACTTGTTTTTCTCGAAATCCGGGTTGAAGTCATCTAGGGAGAGAGAGAGTTTTTCGTATACCTCGGTTTGATATTCGTCCTTGGCTTCGATGCGGTTGTCGTTTTTGTGTTCGATTACTTTCTTAATCAGTTCGACGGCCGGATTGTCTTTACGGGAATATTTTTCTCTTTTGGGTTTGACGATAACTTCGGATATTTCGAAGGCGGTAGGACGAAGGTCAATGGTAAGCCCGTCATTCTTCTGTCCGGTTTTCAGGTCGAGTATTTTAGTGTCGTATCCTAATGATGCGACAGCCAGCTTGTTATAACCTTTATCGTTCTGTAAGGCGAAAGCCCCGTTGTCGTCGGTCATTGCCCCAATGGTTGAACCGTCAAAATAGACGGAAACAAAAGCCAAAGGTTCTCCGGTTATTGAATCCTTTACGATACCGGATGCAGAGGTCATGCTTTGCGCATATAAAACGGCAACACCGGTCACTGCCTGCAACAGAACCAATAATACTATTAAGTGAATTCTTTTTACCATGAAACTAACGTTATTCCTTCTCGGATAATGCAGTTGGCAAAGGTAAGCTTTTTCCCCGTAGGAGCGGAGTCAGCCTTATTAATAATATTTAATCAAGGAGGATGCAGGAGCCGTTTACAACGACTTTATATTCTCCCTATTTACCGGATTCTTGCCTTCCGGTGTGTATAAATGATCGATGCGGGAAGCATAGGCTTTTTCTACTTTTCCACGGACAATCTTCATTGTACTGTTAACCATGCCGTTTTGTTCGGTGAACGGTTCGGGCAAGACGGCAAATGTGGTGGGTAGCCAGCGATCGGGGAACATAGATGACAAGTCACCCCCTTTACGGAAACGGTCGATCTGTTTTTGGATGATACGGATGGCTTCTTCTTTTCCTTTTTCCGTATTCAGATCGAGTTGCAGGTGGGAGAGATGTCTTTTCAGATGGTCTTTGTTCGGTACAACCAAGGCAACCGTATAAGGATTCTGGTTGTTGTAAAGCAACAGTTGGTCGATGCAGGAAGAATGTTCAACCAATGCTTCTTCGATACCTTCCGGACTGTATTTTTCGCCATCGCTACCGATCAGCAGGCTTTTGAAACGGCCTAATACATATAATAAGCCATCTTTACCCATATATCCCATATCCCCGGTGTAAAGCCAACCGTCTTTAATGGTTTCGGTCGTAGAAGCCGGATTTTTCCAGTATCCTGCCATGACATTTTCTCCGTGGATAACAATTTCGCCTTTTTCTCCGAGGGGAAGTTCTTTACCTTCCTGGTCGCATATTTTCAGGTCAAGTGGTTGAACCAGTACGCCGCTGCTTCCAAACCTGTGGTGGCGCGGGCCGTTGGTCGAGATGACAGGGGTTGCTTCGCTAAGCCCGTATCCTTGATACATCGGCAGGCCGATGGCATAATAGAACTTTTGTAAATCCTTATCCAGCAGGGCACCGCCGCCGATAAAGAACTTCAGTTCGCCGCCAAAGTTTTCACGGACCTTAGAAAAGATGATACTATCGAACAGGCTTACAACCGGCTTTAGCAGGAACCGCCAGCCACGACCTTTGTCATCGCCGCCATCCCCATTATAGGTATATGCCACGTTCAGCCCCATGTGGAACAGACGGTTGACCATGTTACCCTGCGCCCGGATGCCTTGTTCGATATTCTTCTTGAAGTTCTTGGCAAGGGCCGGGACACTCAATATTAAATACGGCTTAAATTCCTTGATGTTTACAGGGATATTCTTTAACGTCTCCATACCGGTTCTTCCCACCTGTACGGTAGCTACCGAAGCTCCTTTATACATAAATATATAGAAGCCTACCACATGGGCAAAGCAATGGTCGAGCGGAAGGATAACCAGCGTGCGCCAGGTATCGTCGATATCTACGCAGGTAAGTGATTGCTCCACGTTAGCCGTGTAATTGCGATGAGTGAGGATAACGCCTTTCGGGTCGGCGGTTGTTCCGGAGGTGTAAGTGATTGTGGCATAATCATCGTTGGTAAGCGATTGTCCGATTGCCAGAAACTCTTCCAACGGATGCGCACTGAGGTATTCTTGCCCCATTTCTATTACTTTAGAGAGGGGAATTTCTTTTTCCTGATATTCTTTTTGGTCGTCGAAGATGATGATTTGCCGGAGCAACGGCAGTTTATCGACGATAGAACGTATTTTCTTCAACTGGTTGCCGGATACCATAATATATTTTACATCGGCATGTGTCAGACGGAACAACAGGTCGTTTGCCTCTTCCAGTTTGATAGAGAGGGGGACATTGGTGGCTCCGGCGTAGAACATCGCCAGTTCACCGATGATCCAGGCGTTGCGGCCTTCGCTGAGCAGGGCCATGTTGTCGCCTTTCATTACTCCCAGGGCAACCAGTCCGGCGCCCAGCGTGTAAACCTGTTCCCTTACCTGTGTGTAGGTGGTAGGCTCAAATTTGTTTGTTGTCTTTTCCCATAAGAACGGGTTGTCGGGATATTGTTTCACCGAGTTTTCAAAAAGGTC
Organism: Parabacteroides sp. ASF519; assembly: GCF_000364265.2. Taxonomy (NCBI): domain Bacteria; kingdom Pseudomonadati; phylum Bacteroidota; class Bacteroidia; order Bacteroidales; family Tannerellaceae; genus Parabacteroides; species Parabacteroides sp. ASF519. The sequence goes on from NZ_AQFV02000006.1 coordinate 3,489,754, forward strand.
TACCAATGTTCTTTTCATGACATCTTCATTTTATCCAATTAGCTTTATATTGTCGGAACTGATAATCTCCGCGTTGTTTGTGCCTCTTATAATAATGCCATAGTCCAGATAAAAATCGTTTATGGCATCGATACTGAATATCGTACTATTGAATGCAGATAGTAAATTGGGAAATGAAACGATAGCGTATACTTCTTTTTCCTGAGGTAAAATGCATTTATCTTTAAAGAATTGAACGGTCTGCTTTATTTGCTCAATCATATTATTCGGATAATCGTTTCCTTTCCTGAAAGCAGCGATCTCGTTTTCTGCATATTTCATTTCTACAAAAAGAACCCAATCTGTATCTTTATAATTATCGGGGTAAATAACACATTCGCATTGACGGGCCTTTTTCTTTTTGCTGTATTGTAATGCGTTTTCGCCGAATGCATCCACAAGAATGGACATGGCCGAATCATTCCTTAAGCAAACAGAGTGGATTAGTTTTCCTGTATTCGGGTTAACCGGAACACGATCATGTACTTTCAGATTTTCGCTCGTGAACTTTTTCCAATCAACGATATGGATGCTTGTATATGAACATGGATAAACCTGATGTTGTTGTATAGAATCATTTATCCGTGTTTTCATTTTGTTCTTTTGATATACTTGAGCATTGCATAATATTCATCCATTACTTCATTCATTATTGTGTTGAAATAATGATCTCCGATTGTATTCAGTCTGCTATTCTTAATATCTACTAACTTACCATCTTTTATTTCCCATGCGGATACCAGCGACGGATCTATCCATGATTGTCGGCTAGCCAGACTTTCCTGTTCCGTTTTCGGCATTGTCTCTTTTACTTGAAAGCCTAACATGCAGTTATTCAGGGCATAAAGGATGTAGGGACTATGGGTGGTGAGAATTAATGAGTCGTCTTCACGTTGCTGAACACTGCTGATGAGATTGTATAGTATATCTCGTTGGGTAGACGGAAATAGATTAAGTTCCGGTTCCTCAATAAAGAATCCGGTACCTGCTGTTGCGATATATGGAATAATATATGGCTCTAGTTCTGTAAATTGTATGCCGCCATCCTGCTTACTTAAAGTACTTATCAAAATATTTAGAAATCTGGAATCCCTCTCCTTAGAAGCTATACTTCTTGGTTCTTCATTTGTATATATCCACTCTGCAAAATAAGATCGCAATACGACTAAAGGGATCATAGATTGTAAACCACTGGATGCATCCATTAGTTGAATAACGGTACCGTCCTGATTTTGAATATAATCCATATCGCTCTTTTCGTCATAGTAATAGTCTATCTCTAAAAAGGGCAGATGAATATGTTTCTTAGGAGTGAATATTTTGCGGGCATTGTTCCAGTCTGCCATAAAATTCCTTATGTTGTTGTTGGGCAGGCTGACTTCTTTCCAGTCGGAAATCATCGAAACAATATTTCTTTCGGCAGGAATATATGACAGTTTTATCCTTTTATATCCAAACTGGTTCTTCCAATTTATGACAGGTTCTTTATCTTTATATATATATTTCAGATTAATTGTTTCTGAATGATATTCTATTTCTGAAGTTTCCTTAAAATAGCCGGTGAGTTTGTGGAAACGAGCTAATTCTTCAATAAATACACCTTCTTTGAGGAAGTAATCAAAAGATTGATCTAATGATATTTTCTTTTCCACCCAAGAACAGTAACATGCAATTTTATTGATAGTACTTTTCCCCGAACTCTGGGGGCCCATGATTACATTGACTTTGTTTAGTTCAATGTCTGCATATTTTATCGGACCTATATTTTTAATTCTTAAATGTGGCATATTATATTCTTATATTAATTCTCGCAAATGTAAAGAAATATATTTGAACCGAGTTGCTTACAATGGTTTATTCGTGAGAAGTCTTTGTCTTCTCTATTTCTTCAAGCAGCATGCAGGCAGCCTCTACTGTACTCACATTTTTTATTACGATACTGCGCTTACCGTTCTGGTCCCGGAGATTACATTCGCGGGGATGTTTTTGTATAAAGGCCAGCAATTTGTCGAAAGCCTCGCTCTGATAGTACGGGCTTTCGGAGTTGGATATGAGGATGATGTTCATCTGCCCCTTCTTTAATACTACTTTTTCCATTCCCAGCTTCTTGGCCATACGGCGGAGGCGGACGATACGGATCAGTTCTTTTCCTTCCTTCGGAATTTTGCCGAAGCGGTCTTTCAGACGTTCCGTGAAGGCCAGTATATCCCGTTCTTCTTCCATATTATCCAGTTCGCGGTAGAGAGAGACACGTTCCGAATCGTTGGGGATATAGGTGGGTGGGAACATCAGTTCGAGGTCGCTTTCGATATGAGTTTCGCGGATATATTCGCTGCCGGAATCCCGTTTGCCGTTGTCGGAATCGGCATACAGGTCGGCAAACTCATCGCTTTTCAATTCATCGACAGCCTCTTCCAGAATCTTCTGGTATGTTTCATAGCCGAGGTCGGCGATGAAACCACTTTGCTCGGCTCCCAGCATGTTACCGGCACCACGGATATCCAGGTCCTGCATGGCGATATGGATACCGCTACCCAGCTCAGAGAAGTTCTCGATGGCCTGCAAACGCCGGCGTGCCTCCTGTGTCAATGAAGAAAGAGGCGGGGAGAGCAGGTAACAGAAGGCTTTGCGGTTGCTTCGTCCTACACGTCCGCGTAACTGGTGCAGGTCGGACAGGCCGAATTGCTGTGCGTTGTTGATGATGATTGTGTTGGCATTCGGTACGTCGATACCGCTTTCCACAATGCTGGTGGCGATCAAGACATCGTATTCGTAATTGACGAAATCGAGGATGATCTTCTCCAGTTTTTCCGGTTCCATTTGTCCGTGACCGACTGCTACGCGGGCATCGGGTACTTCACGGCGAACCAGATTCTCTATCTCGTAAATATTCTGGATACGGTTATTGATAAAGAAAACCTGTCCGTTACGGCTCATCTCGAAATTGATCGCTTCACGGATAATATCGGGGTTGAAACGCTCCACTTCCGTCTGTACCGGATACCGGTTGGGCGGGGGAGTGGTGATGCTGCTCAGGTCGCGGGCACCCATCAACGAGAACTGCAAAGTTCGCGGGATCGGTGTCGCTGTCATTGTCAGCGTATCCACATTCACTTTCATCTGACGAAGTTTTTCCTTAACGGATACGCCGAACTTTTGCTCTTCATCGATGATAAGCAATCCCAGGTCTTTGAACTTGACATCTTTGCTGACAATACGATGCGTACCGATCAGGATGTTCACCTGACCGTCGGCGACATCCATCAACGTCCTTTTGATCTGTGCCGTAGTCCTTGCCCGGCTGATATAATCGATCCGGCAGGGGAAATCTTTCAGACGCTCCGAAAAAGTCTGGAAATGCTGGAAAGCAAGAACTGTTGTAGGAACCAGTACGGCTACCTGCTTGTTATCGGAAACGGCCTTGAAGGCAGCACGGATCGCTACCTCTGTCTTGCCGAAACCTACGTCACCACAGATCAGGCGATCCATCGGACGTAAACTTTCCATGTCTTCTTTCACTTCGCTTGTCGCTTTCATCTGGTCGGGCGTATCTTCATAAATGAAGCTCGCTTCCAGTTCGTGCTGCATGAAGCTGTCCGGCGAGTAGGAGAAACCTGTCTCCTGTTTGCGTTGGGAGTAGAGAAGGATCAGGTCGCGGGCAATGTCCTTGACCTTCTTCTTTGTCTTTTCCTTCATCTTCTCCCAAGCACCGGTTCCCAGCTTGTTCAGCTTGGGCGGTTCGCCGCTGTCTTTTCCTTTATATTTGGATAGCTTATGCAGGGAATGTATGCTGACGAAGATGATATCGTTGTTCTGGTAAATCAGCTTGATAGCTTCCTGTATCTTGCCGTTTACTTCGGTGCGTACCAGGCCGCCGAACTGCCCGACGCCATGGTCGATATGCACGATATAGTCGCCGGTCGTGAACTGGTTCAGTTCTTTCAGTGACAACGAGAGTTTTCCGCTGCGGGCCTTTTCGCTTTTCAGATTGAACTTGTGGAAACGATCGAACAGCTGATGATCCGTAAAGAGACAGATACGCAGCGCGTCATCGGTAAATCCTTCATGGATGGTTTTGTTGACCGAAGTGAAAGGGATATTTTCTCCCCGGTCCTCGAAGATCGCCCGGATACGGGTTGCCTGTTTTTCTACGTCACTCAATATATATAATGTATAGCCACCCTCCAGATAGTTACGGAAAGAGTCGCTCACCATGTCGAAATTCTTATGGTAAATAGGTTGTGCCTGTGTACTGAATGTAAGGGTGGCATCCGCTACTCCTGCCGGGCGTGTACCGAAATGTATCCGGCGGAAGTTGAGGGCTGCCCGGAGGAAATCTTCTCCAGTCACCAGTCTGGCACGCATTCGGCTGATGTCGGCAAACGATTCTTCGTCACCGACAACCGGCTCTTCGTTCCACAGGCTACCGATACGTTCCTTCGTCCATGCCAGGTCTCTGGCTGCCAGGATTGTTTGTGCAGGCAGTGAATCCAGCAGCAGGGTGTTGGTACGGTCGCTTTTATTCATTTCCGGCACGATATAGATACTCTCCAGTTTCTCTTTGGAAAGCTGGGTTTCCACATCGAACGTACGGATTGTCTCCACTTCCTTTCCGAAGAAGTCGATACGGTAAGGAAATTCGTAGGAGAAAGAGAATACGTCCAGGATACTGCCGCGCAGGGCATATTGCCCCGGTTCGTAGACATAGTCCACCTGTTCGAATCCATATTCGTCGAGCACGTCGGACACGAACATATTATCCAGCTTCTCGCCGACACTGATCTTTAGAGTGTTCTTTTTCAGGTCGTCGCGCGATATGACCTTTTCAGCCAGTGCATCGGGATAGGAAACGATCACGAAGGGTGCTTCGGGGTCCTGGAGGACACTGAGCACTTCGGTCCGCAGTATTTCATTTGCCGGATCGATATGTCCGTATTTGATGGCCCGGCGGTAAGCGGACGGGAAAAAGTAAATCTCATTGCTTCCGGTCAGCTGCATCAGGTCGTGATAGAAGTAGCCGGCTTCTTCCTGGTCGTTGAGTATGCACACATAGTTGCCCCCTCTTTTTAAAAAAAGAGAAGCGATTGTCATTGCTGCGCCCGAGCCGTTCAACCCTTTCAGGAAAATGTTATTTGACGTATTACCGTTCAAAAGGGTATCCAATGCGGAAACTTGTGGGTGGGCGGCGAATATTTTAAGTAATTCTTGTACCTCCATTAAAATTGTTGTCTGTTGACAAGTAACAAATGACAGCAACAAATGTTACTGAAATGTTTGGCAAAGGTAGCTTTTTTGTTCAAAATAATATAGAGTAATAAGTTTAAATCAACTAAAATATGTACCTTCGCATTCGGGTTGATAACCGATTGCCGACAGTTCTGCGGGATAGTTGCAGTAAATCTGTCAACTGTCACTTGTCAACTGTCAATTAATAAAAGAAGTATATGTCAGACAGTATTGTTATTATTCCGACCTACAACGAGAAAGAGAATATTGAGAATATTATCCGTGCGGTATTTGGGTTGGAAAAGGAGTTTCATATTTTGATTATAGATGATGGCTCGCCTGATGGAACAGCGGATATTGTAAAGCGATTACAGAGTGAATTTCCTGAACGTCTTTTCATGGTAGAAAGGAAAGGCAAGTTAGGGTTGGGAACTGCCTACATTTGCGGTTTCAAATGGGCGATCGAACATAAGTACGACTTTGTCTTCGAAATGGATGCCGATTTCAGTCATAATCCGAATGATCTTCAGAAGTTATATGCCGCCTGCACGGAGCAGGGGGGAGATGTGGCTATCGGTTCGCGTTACAGCAATGGCGTGAATGTGGTGAACTGGCCGCTGGGACGTGTATTGATGTCATATTACGCATCTGTCTATGTCCGCTTCGTTACCGGGATGAAAGTACAGGATACGACTGCCGGTTTCAAATGCTACCGTCGCGAGGTGCTTGAGGCGATCGATCTCGATCATATTCATTTCAAGGGATATGCTTTCCAGATAGAGATGAAGTTTACGGCGTATAAATGTGGTTTCAAACTGGTGGAAGTGCCTATTATCTTTATCAACCGCGTATTGGGAACATCGAAGATGAACTCTTCCATATTCGGGGAAGCGTTGTTTGGCGTGCTTAAACTGAAGTGGTGGAGTTTATTCCGCAAGTATCCGCAGAAGAAGTAAAGGGGATAGCTGGTAATAGAGGACGGATTCGTTACAATTTTTTTCGCCATTATTATATTTGTCAGGATTAATTATGGTAAATTTGTTGCTTTCAGTACTAAATTCAATATCATGAAGCTTCTTACAAACACATTCTTGTTAGCCGCATTCTTGTTTTTACCCGTGCGTGTGTTCTCGCAAACACAGCAGGACGAACTGGAGCAGATCCGTCAGAACTATATCGGGACCTTGATCAGTTCCAATGATGAATCGGATTTACTCAACCGCATATTGTCCGGTATCCCGCCTGAGACGGAAATGTCTGATCAGGTCGTTGTGGAACTGCATCAGCGGTATCCCTTCAATATGGAGAAGATCAAAGGATATATGGAGAGTATAAATGAAGACGGTTCCTGGCCGGATATCAACTATACAGATACCAAACGCTCCGGATGGGATGCCAAGAAGCATGCCGACCGTATACTGGAACTGGCAAAACTCTATCATGCCGAAGGACCTTCGTGCACCTGGTCGCCCCGCTTCTCTACGGTTATTCATCAGGCGCTCGGTTATTGGTTCCGCACGAAACCTGTTTGCAAGAACTGGTGGTATAACGAGATCGGCATCCCGAAAACGTTCGGGCCGGCTTTCCTGCTGCTCCGTATGCAGATGACACCCGACGAACTCAAAGAAGCTGTGAAAGTAATGGATAACGCCCGTTTCGGCATGACGGGGCAGAATAAAGTCTGGCTGGCAGGAAACGTACTTGTCAAAGGCCTGCTGACAGACGATTATGCCTTGGTAAAGGCTGCCCGCGATACGATCATCTCTGAAATAACCACCGGGCGTGAGGAAGGTATTAAAAGCGACTGGAGCTTCCACCAGCACGGGCCGCAACAGCAGTTCGGCAACTACGGGCTGGCTTATCTCGGTGAGATGAGTTTCTATTCAGGATTGTTTGCCGGGACTTCCTTTGCTTTGAATGCCGAACAGCAATCTATCCTGAATAATTTATTAACGGAAGGCTATCGCTGGATTATCTGGCGCGGCTATATGGATGTGAATGCCCTCGACCGGCAATTGTTCCATAATGCCCCTATTCATAAAGCGTTGGCGATAGGATATGCCGCCAGTTCACTGAAGAAGGGCAGCACACCGGGCGATGTGCAGAAGATGGATGATTTCCTGAATGACAATTTCCCTCCCCAACCTGCGCAGGGGACAGCCTTTACCGGACAGAAACATTTCTGGGATTCAGACCAGACTATCCATCGCGCACCGGGGTGGATGGCCTCTGTCAAGATGGCTTCCAAGCGGGTGATCGGTACTGAGTTAGTAAATGAAGATAACCTGAAAGGCTTTTATATGGGTGACGGCGCTACTTATATATACCGTAACGGCGATGAATATCTGAATGTGTTCCCGTTCTGGGACTGGCGTAAGGTCCCGGGTATTACTTCGTATGAAAGCGATGCGCCTATCCCTTCTCCCCGTACTTACGGGGCTCATGTCCGTAATGAAACGACTTTTGTCGGTGGTGTAACGGATGGCAGTACAGGCATGACCGCCATGATCCTGAACCGTGACGGAGCACATGCCCGCAAGTCGTGGGTTATCACGGACGATTTTGTGTTATGCCTTGGGGCGGGGATTCAGACCGACAGTACGCTGAACCTGGCGACATCGATCGACCAACGCTTGAAACAGGGGGAGCTGGCTTATTGGGAAAATAACCGTTGGAATCCTGTCGACGGAACCGTTACGATCACCGGGAAGGCTCCGCGTTTCTATCATGACAGTACCGGTTATATCCTGATGCAACCTGAAAACAGTGTGGCGATCTCAGAAAAACGTTCCGGCCGTTGGTCCGACTTTATGGGTTCATATATACCGCAAACGGTGGAAGGGGAGGTGGTCTCTTTATATATCCGCCATCCGAAAGAGCTACCCGCCACTTACCAATACCTGATACTGCCGGCCTCTTCGGCAGACCGTACAGCCACTTTCCAGACGGATGATATCCGGGTGCTTCGCAATGACGAGGTCATGCAGGCCGTAGCAGCCGGCAACCGTTTCTATGTCACCGCATATCAGGAAGGAACCATCCGCCTGTCGGATGATATAACACTGGTGGTACATACACCGGGTATCTATATGCTTTCTCCGGAAAACGGGAGACTCCGTATAGAGGCAAGCGATCCGACACATACACAATCGTCCTTGTCTTTAACGATCAATGACTACGATTTGAAGATAATGGTTCCTGCCAACCAGGCTCCCGGCCAGCCTGTTTCCGTTACTCCGGTTATCAGCGCGCCGTTGGTAAAGTCGATTTCCGTAGATGGCAAAAAAGACGACTGGCAACAGATACCTGTTTCCGTGTCGGGCCTGACCGCTCCCTGGAACGGGGCTGCTAAAGACCGGACCCGGTTCTCTGTCTGCCACGACAAGAAGAACTTATATTTCCTGTATGAAGTAGCCGATACTACCATTATATATAATAATGAAAAGACCGAGGCTTCGGTTGGGAGCAGTGACCGTATCGAGTTTTTCTTCAGCAAAGACCCGGCTATGGGCGATTATTATTGTGCGGAGATCGATCCGCGCGGAAAGGTCATGGACTATCATGCAAAGTTCTACCGCCAGTTTGATTTCGACTGGAACTTTAAAGGACTGAAACTGGGAACACATACCGGCAAAGACACTTATATCGTGGAAGGCTCCATCCCCTTGAAGAGCCTGGAAGAAATGGGCGTGATCTCACCGGACGGCGAGATACGTTTCGGTGTATACCGTGCCGATTATTACGGGCCGCAAGAGGAACAGGTGATCTGGTCGTCCTGGATCATCCCCGATGCCGCTAATCCAGATTTCCATATACCGTCTTCTTTAGGAGTATTGAAATTGCGGTAAGGGGTGGTTTGGAATTTATCAGAATTGAGAAGTATATTGTCATTATTATAAGTAATAGAGGAGAATATAAACAGTATTTTTGCTTGCATGTAAGATCAATGTAATTGCTTAATTCATGTATTATGGCGAAAATAACACACTTATTCTCTTTATGTATTCTTGTTTGTTTAGGTCTTTTGTCATGTAATAAGACAGAGACGTCTGCAAATCATCCATCCTTTGCCAGTATCGAGCAAGGCTTCCGTTCAATACCCGATAGTGTACAGACCGGTGTCTATTGGTACTGGATTTCTGATAATATATCGAAAGAAGGGGTGGAACGTGACCTGGAAGCCATGAAAGTGGCTGGTATTAATCGTGCGTTTATCGGGAATATCGGTATCGATGGCATCCCTTACGGCGATCATAAACTGCTGAGTTCCGAATGGTGGGAAGTGCTGCATGCCGCTTTGAAGAAAGCCACGGAACTGAATATAGAAATCGGAATATTCAACAGTCCGGGATGGAGCCAGTCTGGTGGTCCGTGGGTAAAAAGTTCACAGGCTATGCGTTATCTGGCCTCTTCAGATACGATTGTCGCCGGACCAGGACGTATGCAACTGACGCTACCTTCCGTTGGAAAAGATGAACAGGACGTCTGCGTTATCGCTTATCCGGCATTGGATAAGCCAGTGGCGGAAAAAAGCTGGGCGATAAATAAGAAGTCAGGGCAATCGTCCTCCTCCGTTCTGGTCTTTGATAAGGAAGCAACCGTCCGCACACTGATCTACCGGGTAAATACACCTTTTAAAACGACCGCCAAGCTGTGGGTGAAAAAAGGAGGAAAGGAAGAATTGCTGAGACAATTCGTGATCGACCGTAGTAACCCGGCACTGAATGTAGGCTTTGTCCCTTATGCGCCGGTCGTTATTTCCCTTCCGGAGACTTCCGCTTCACAGTTCCGCCTGGAAATGTCTGAAGAAGGAGAGGCTGCCGGAAATGTAACCCTTACATCTTCTCCCATGATGGAACGCTACCCGGAGAAATCGCTGGCTAAGATGTTCCAGACCCCGCTCCCTATGTGGGATGACTATCTCTGGGAAAAACAGCCTGCCGTTAGTGATGCCTCTTTGATGGTTTCGCCGGATGCGATAAAGAACGTGACTGAATTTTCAAAGAACGGTGTGTTGGATTGGGAAGTGCCTGAAGGTAAGTGGGTGATCCGCCGGATGGCGATGTTGCCGACAGGTGTAACCAACTTGCCGGCTGCTCCCGAAGCTACAGGGCCTGAGATCGATAAGATGAGCAAGAAACATGTCGCTTTCCATTTTGATGCCTTTATCGGTGATATACTGAAACGCATTCCGGAGGCTGACCGTAAAACATTTAAGGTAGTTGTCCAGGATAGCTATGAAACCGGAGGACAGAACTGGACTGACGATATGATCAGCGTATTTAAGGAACGTTACGGATATGACCCCGTTCCGTATCTTCCGGTTCTGGAAGGTACAGTGGTCGGTAATCCTGATATTTCAGACCGCTTCCTGTGGGATTTGCGCCGTTTGATAGCCGATCGTGTTTCTTACGATTATGTAGGTGGCTTGCGTGATGTTTGTCATCAGCATGGATTGACGACCTGGCTGGAAAATTACGGTCATTGGGGATTCCCGGGCGAGTTTCTGCAATATGGCGGCCAGTCCGACGAGATCGCCGGCGAGTTCTGGAGCGAAGGTTCCCTGGGGGATATCGAGAACAGGGCGGCTTCTTCCTGCGGACATATTTATGGCAAGAGACGTGTCTGGGCCGAGTCGTTTACAAGCGGCGGACCTGCTTTCGGCCGTTATCCGTATCAGATGAAGCAGCGTGGGGACCGTTTCTTTACGGAAGGGATAAACAGCTCTTTACTGCATGTATATATCCACCAGCCGTTTGAAGACCGCGAACCGGGACTGGATGCCTGGTTCGGTAATGAATTTAACCGGAAGAATACCTGGTTCAGCCAGATGGATGTCTTTACCGGCTATCTGAAAAGATGTAACTTCATGTTGCAACGCGGCGATTATGTGGCAGATGTAGCTTACTTTATCGGAGAGGATGCTCCGAAGATGACCGGTATCTGTACGCCTGAACTTCCTGCCGGTTATTCCTTCGATTATATTAATGGGGAAGTTTTGTTGCAGCGGGCATCGGTGGAAGACGGCCGGATTGTTTTGCCTAGCGGAATGAAATATCGTTTGCTGGTATTACCCCAACTGGAAACCATGCGTCCGGAAATTTTGCAGAAGATAAAGGAACTGTTGCAGGCTGGCGCCTGTGTGATAGGGCCTGCTCCGAAATATTCTCCGAGCCTGAGTGATTATCCGGCTGCCGACCGGAAAGTGCAGGCACTGGCTTCCGAGCTTTGGGGCGACCAGACAGAATCCGTACGGACAATAGGTAAAGGCCGTCTGTTTATGCCGGCGACTTCCCTGCAACCGGTATTGGAAGCCTTGAACGTAAAACCGGATATGCGTGTTAATTCCGGTACGCCTGTTTTGTTTATCCACCGTGCTACGGATGAGGGTGATATTTATTTTATCTCGAATCAAAGTGAAACTCCGGTTGATATAAACCCGTCCTTCCGTGTAGCCGGAAAATTACCGGAACTGTGGAATCCGCTGACAGCAGAGATACGTCTTTTGCCGGAGTTTACCTGTGCCGACGGAGTAACTACCGTACCGGTTCGTCTCGAAGGCTTTGAAAGCTCCTTTATTATCTTCCGTAAAAAAGGCACGCCGGCGAAAACAACTGCCCGGAATTATCCGGTTAAAGAGGTTCTGGCAACCGTTAGCTCTCCCTGGCAGGTCGATTTTGAAAAAGGGAAAAGAGGACCGGAAGAAGCTGTAACCTTCCCGGCATTGCAGGACTGGACAGAAAGTACAGACCCGTCCATCCGCTATTTCTCAGGAAAAGCAATCTATACCAACCGGATCACCTTGGATGAACTGCCTCAGAAGGCGCTTTATCTGGATCTGGGCAAGGTGATGGTCATGGCGAAAGTAAAGATCAACGGACAGTATGTTGGCGGCGTATGGACAACCCCTTACCGCCTGCCGGTTGGAGACTTTCTACGTAAAGGGGAGAACCTGATCGAAGTGGAAGTCGTGAATAACTGGAGGAACCGCCTGATCGGTGACGCTTCGTTGCCTGAAAAGGAACGCGGCACCTGGACAAACGTGAATCCCTGGAATGCAGATTCGCCTCTACAATCGTCCGGTTTGATCGGACCGGTGGAAATACAGGCCTATTCTTACGAATAACCGCTCCTGCCTGCGTTGTTTTTGAATAGAATCATGTACATTTGTAACAAATAAAATACAAGGTATATGAATAAGATTCTGATAAAAAACGCTCGCATTGTGAATGAAGGCCGTATGTTTAAAGGCTCGGTCCTTATTGATGGAGATAAAATAGCAGAGGTGTTCGAGGAAGTTGTTCCCGAAACTGCCTCTAATGTACAAGTTATCGATGCTGAAGGAAAGCTCCTGTTACCGGGAGCAATCGACGATCAGGTACATTTCCGTGAACCGGGCCTGACACATAAAGGAGACATCGCTAGTGAAAGCCGTGCGGCCGTAGCTGGCGGTGTCACCTCTTTTATGGATATGCCGAATACTAAGCCTCAGACTACCACGATAGCCGATCTGGAATGGAAGTTGCAGCGCGGAGCGGAAACATCTGCCGCCAACTACTCTTTCTTCTTCGGCGGAACGAATGATAATATGGACGAGATCCGTAAGCTGGACCGTAGCCGTGTGCCGGGGTTGAAGCTGTTCCTCGGTTCTTCCACAGGCAACATGCTGGTGGATAAGAAGGAGAGCCTGGAACGTATCTTCGGTGAAGCGGATATGTTGATCGCCATCCATGCGGAAAAGGAAGAAGTGATCAAACGTAATATCGCTTATTATACAGGCAAGTACGGCGAAGATCTCGACATCTCTTTCCATAGCAAAATCAGAAGCGAGGAAGCATGTTATGCCTCTTCATCCGAAGCTGTCGAACTGGCTACCCGCCTGAATTCACGTTTGCATATCCTGCATTTGTCTACTGCCAAAGAACTGACATTGCTGAGTAATGAGATTCCTTTGAGCGAGAAGAAGATTACCGGCGAGGTGTGTGTGCATCACCTTTGGTTCCATGACGGCGATTACGCTAAGTTCGGTAACCGAATCAAATGGAATCCGTCTATCAAGACGTTGGAAGACCGTGTCGCTTTGCGCAATGCCGTTAATGATAATACAATAGATATCGTAGCGACCGACCATGCTCCGCATTTGTTATCGGAGAAAGAGGGCAGTTGTTTGAAAGCGGCTTCGGGCGGTCCGTTGATTCAGCATTCGCTGGTTGCCATGCTGGAGATGGTGGCAGAGGGTTGCTTCACGTATGAAAAAGTGGTGGAAAAGATGGCGCATATGCCGGCAGACCTGTTCCATATCGACCGGCGCGGTTATATCCGTCCGGGTTATTATGCCGACCTGGTCCTTGTCGATCCGGAGAAGAACTGGACGGTGGCTCCCGAAAATATAGTATATAAATGCGGATGGGCACCTTTTGAAGGGACTACCTTTCATCATAGTGTCAGCCAGACTTTTGTCAACGGACAGTTGGTGTATGACAATGGCGTCATAAACGACGAAGTCCGGGGGATGGAAGTGAAATACAACTAAAATACAAACCTGTATGTATAATGTATCCCTTCTCGCTTTTACCAACTAGCCTACCACACTTTGGTAGGCTCGCTTCCAAGGCGTAGTAGTGTGGCTTCCAATCCGTGGAAGAGATGCTACCACGCCGTGGTAATCAGGTAAAGATAAAATCGTAGAGGTCGCGATACTCGTCGAAGCGTAACTCGTCTGTATAGCCGTGCCGGCGGAAGAGGTTGATGATCCATTCCTGTTGCTCGGGTGTGAGAAGGCGTTCGCCGTTGTGGTAGCGGTAGTAGGTGGTGTTTCCACCCAAATACGTCTTGATACGGTCGCGCAGAGGCGTATCGTCTTTCTTCTTCACCTCGGCAAAGAGGGCACGGAAACCGTAGGCGGCGTGGATAATACGTGTCTGCTTATAGCACACGCAGGTCGCGCCTTGACGGGCTGTGGGATAGACGGCAGGCCCTGTCACCCAGCCTTCGGGGAGGTGCTTTCCTGCGAGAAAACGAGCGCAACTGTCCGACTTCGGGCAGTCGCTTTGGAAGCAACGGCAGTAGGAGGGAGGAATTTGTTCGGGGGTCAATAGGATGTTTGTCTCCATTGTATTCATATTATTCGTTTCCTGTTTCAGTGAGTAAATAGCTTCTTGATGTTTTCTGTCCAACCGTCAACAACCGTATTAATGTGCTCTTTCCCTGAACTCGGAGGGCGTTACGCCCTCTTTCTTTTTAAAGAAAGTCGAGAACTGGCCGGCATTTTCAAACTTCAGGCTGTAAGCAATCTCCGATATGTTCAGGTTACTTCCTGTCAGGAGTTCTTTTGCCCTCAATAGTTTTTGTTGTAACTGGTATTGAGCAGGAGACACGCCGGTATATTCTTTGAACATACGGCGGAACCAAGAGTATCCCAGTCCCAGTTGCGAGGCGATCTCTTCCGGTGACACGGGGTTTTCTACCTGCTCTTTCATCAGAATACGGGCCTCGTTGATTTTGTCTACTACATATGTATTAGTAAAAGCGCCATTCTTTTTCTTATAATAAACAGTACCCATTATATGAAGGACGATACTGGATATCATCTGCTGGTATCCGGATTTTTCCTGCATGGCAAACTTTAGTATATCTTCATATAATCCTACGATAGTAGCACTTAAACCGATTCTATGAAGCGGCTCTTCTTTCGTGAAGAAACGTTTTTCCACTCGTTTGTCGATATGTATTCCACGGAATCCTACCCAATATTCATCCCATCCGGTCTCTTTGTCCGGATAGTAGCTGTGCCATTCTCCCGGAAAAAGCAGGATCATGGTGCCGGCTTCTATCTTTTGCTGTTTGCAGGATTGGGAAGAGAAGTAGCCGCTTCCTTTCGTTATATAGACAAGCTGGTATTCCTTCAAGATGCGTCCTGTCTGCGGTTTGAAATTATAACTGTCCGGATGACCGGATAACGGATATTGACTTTGGGGTGGAATGAATTGGTATCCGATCGTGGTGACCGTAATCCCCCAGTCTTCATCAGACGCTCCGATTGTCAGGTAGCGTATTTGATTATTTGCGTGTTTATTCATGTCAGAATTGAAAGGTTTAAAATCATTTTCGTAAGCAAAGATAGTAAATAACCTTTTACTTTTGCTTCTGTAAAACAAATAACTTTGTTGCAGGCATGAAGAAACATAACTTTTTAGCATTTGACATAGGAGCTACAAGCGGGAGAGCCGTTTTGGTGTCATTAATGAATGGCAAATTTGAAATGCGGGAACTTCACCGCTTCCCTAATAACCTGTTGGAATTGCATGGGAAATATTATTGGAACATATATAATCTGTATGAGGAACTGAAGAAAAGTCTTTCCCTTTGTGCCCGGGAAGATATCCCGGTCGATTCGATCGGGATCGATACCTGGGGAGTCGATTTCGGTTATCTGGCTTCGGATGGTTCTTTACTGGGGTTGCCCAGGGCGTACCGTGATCCGTATACGGAAGGTGCATTGGAGGAATATTTCCGCCTGGTGCCGCGTGAGGAAGTCTACCGGCTGACCGGTATCCAGTTTATGAACTTTAATAGTCTCTTTCAGTTGTTCCGTGCCCGGAAGGAAGATTTTGCACCTTTGAGAAATGCTGAAGAAATACTTTTCATTCCTGACTTATTGTCTTATCTGTTAACGGGCAAGAAGGTGTGTGAATATACGGATGCTTCCACATCCCAGTTGCTTAATCCTGTTACGAAACAATTTGAACCATCCTTGCTGGAAGCGGCAGGAGTTTCGCCGTCTATCGTGCGGCAGGTGGTGATGCCGGGAACGCTTGTCGGGGAACTGACGGATGCTCTGGCGGAGGAAACCGGCATTGGCAAGATACCTGTTATTGCTGTAGCGGGGCATGATACGGCTTCTGCCGTAGCTGCTGTTCCGGCCAGGGATGAGCATTTTGCTTATCTGAGTAGCGGGACCTGGAGCTTGATGGGGATTGAAACGGAAGAACCGATCATAACGGAAGAATCCTATAAGAATAACTTTACAAACGAAGGCGGTATCGAGGGAACAACCCGCTTCCTGAAAAATATTACCGGCATGTGGTTATTGGAACAATGCCGGAAAGAGTGGGAGAAGGCCGGGCGTGCTTATGCTTATTCTGAAATCGTGGAGCTGGCCGGGCAGGCTGTTCCCTTTGTACGTTTCGTAGATCCGGACGATCCCCGTTTTGCTAATCCGACGTGTATGACAAAGGCTATTGCCGGTTATTGTGAGGAAACAGGGCAGCCTGTTCCTGAAACGGATGCCGATTTTATCCGTTGCATCTTCGAGAGCCTTGCACTTCGTTATAATGAGGTGATCCGGATGTTGAAGGGAATGGCGCCTTTCCGGATCGATCGGTTGCATGTGATCGGCGGAGGTTCGAAAAATAACCTGCTGAATCAGTTTACGGCGAATGCGATCGGCATGCTGGTGATTGCCGGCCCTTCGGAAGCAACGGCGATCGGGAACGGTATGGTACAGGCACGGTCTGCCGGTATCGTCTCCACCCGTTGGGAAATGCGGCAGTTGATAGCTGATTCTATTCAGACCGAAACATTCCTGCCGCAGGATGAGACTGTTTGGAAAGATGTTTACGACCGGTATTTACAGGTTGTAAAACGATAATAATTAAGATAAATAAAGACCAGTGTGATAGTAAAAGTCAGCTTGTTCCCGCGCTTGACGCGGGATCGCATGAGAACCGGTCATATGAATATCGAATCGATCAGGCCTGTTTTTATGCGTCCCCGCATCGGGTGCGGGGACAAGGGCTTTTATATATTTGGAGTATAATAAAGTATTAACAATATCAATAATTAAAAAGCATACCATGAATACTGAAAAGAAAGTAAAAGAAGCATTTGATTTGGCAGCCGAACGTTTTGCTGCTGTAAACGTTGATGTAAACAGTGCACTTGAAAAGTTGCAGAAAATCAGTCTTTCACTCCATTGCTGGCAGGCAGATGACGTGACGGGATTCGAGAATCCGGACGGCTCGCTTTCGGGCGGCATACAGGTGACCGGTAATTATCCGGGCAAAGCGCGTAATATAGATGAAGTTCGCGCCGATATCCTGACGGCAAACTCTTTTATCCCGGGAACTCATCGTTTGAACCTGCATGAAATCTATGGCGATTTCGGAGGAAAGAAAGTGGATCGCGATGAAGTGGAACCTGCCCATTTCCAGAGTTGGATGGAGTGGGGGAAAGAGAACAATATGAAACTCGATTTCAACTCCACTTCTTTCTCACATCCTAAAAGCGGAAACCTGACGTTGGCTAATCCGGATGATTCGATCCGTAACTTCTGGATCGAACATACGAAACGCTGCCGTGCGATCAGTGAGGCGATGGGTGTTTACCAGAACGATCCCTGTATGATGAACCTCTGGATACATGATGGTTCCAAGGAAGTGCCGGCAAGCCGCATCAAATACCGCCAGTTGCTGAAAGATTCGCTGGACGAAATCTTTGCAACGGAGTATAAGAACATGAAGGATTGCATCGAAGCTAAATTGTTCGGTATCGGACTGGAAAGCTATACGGTCGGTTCTTACGATTTCTATCTGGGATATGGAGCTAAGAATAACAAAATCGTAACGTTGGATACCGGACATTTCCATCTGACGGAAAGCATTGCCGATAAGATCTCTTCCATGCTGTTGTTCACTCCTGAGATCATGCTTCATGTGAGCCGTCCGATCCGTTGGGACAGCGACCATGTGGTTGTATTGAGCGATGACCTGCTGGACCTTTCCCGTGAGATCATCCGTTGTAATGCATTGGACCGTGTACATATCGGACTGGATTATTTTGATGCTACGATCAACCGCATAGGAGCTTATGTGATCGGTTGCCGTGCCACACTGAAAGCATTCCTGCAAGCCTTGCTTGAACCGTCTGCTACTTTGCAGCAATATGAATCGGAAGATAAACTGTTCCAGCGCCTGGCATTGCAGGAAGAATTGAAAAGCCTTCCGTGGACTGCCGTATGGGATATGTACTGTTTGAAAAATAATGTTCCTGTAGGGGAAGATTACATTGCAGAAATAGAAAAATATGAAGCGGAAGTAACAAGCAAGCGCAGATGAATATACTGATAGGCTTACTGATTATCGCCATCGGCAGTCTGGGGCAAAGCAGTTCCTACGTGCCGATCAATAAGGTGAAAAACTGGAGTTGGGAGAGCTTCTGGCTGATCCAGGGTATTTTTGCCTGGCTCGTTTTCCCTTATCTGGGCGCACAACTCGCTATTCCAGAAGGAAATAGCCTGACTGAACTCTGGAGTGCCGGTGGAAGTACCGGCGCTGTAATCTACGGAATGCTGTGGGGCGTGGGAGGTCTGACATTCGGTCTTAGCATGCGTTATCTGGGAATAGCCCTGGGGCAGAGTATCGCTCTTGGTACCTGTGCCGGATTCGGTACGCTTTTTCCGGCAGTATTCGGGGGGACGGATTTATTTCATGGCGACGGACTGATCCTTTTGCTGGGTGTTTGCGTAACGTTGGCTGGTATCGCAGTGATCGGTTATGCCGGTAGTCTGCGTGCCCGCAACATGACGGAAGAGGAAAAGAAAGCGGCTGTGAAAGACTTTGCCCTGACGAAAGGTTTGCTGGTTGCATTGTTGGCGGGTGTGATGAGTGCCTGTTTTAATCTGGGCCTTGAATCCGGAACTCCGATACTGGAAAAAGCGAAAGCCTCTGGTGCAAGCGATTTGTTTGCTTTGAATCCGGTGATCCTGTTGGTAACAATGGGTGGCTTCCTGACGAATGCAGCCTATTGTATCTTCCAGAATATAAAAAATAAAACAGGGAAAGATTATTTCTCCGTTCCGGGTAAGATATTATTGAATAATGTTTTATTTTGTGCGCTGGCAGGAGTTCTTTGGTATTCACAGTTCTTCGGATTGGGCATGGGAAAGAGTTATTTTTCTGACTCTCCGGTAATGCTTGCCTTTTCATGGAGTATCCTGATGTCGCTGAATGTCATATTCAGTAATGTTTGGGGAATCATATTGAATGAATGGAAAGGTGTTAGCAGGAAAACGATTATCGTATTAATTACCGGTATGGGAATACTGATATTCTCTTTGCTGTTACCGAGTTTATAGATGACTTTTCGGGAATACCCGAAGCAATTAATATAGAAAAAAATGACAACAATTGGAAACAACAGCCTTTTGATGGCTGAAATTGGCCGTATCGCTGAGGTGGCTGGCTATCTCTGGACAAAAGGATGGGCCGAAAGAAATGGAGGAAATATATCTGTTAATCTAACCGGTTTACTGACACCGGAAGAAATGGAATTGCCGGCACTTGCTCCTGCTATTCAGTTGCAGGAAGCGATGACCGCCCTTGGAGGACATGTATTTTATGTGACCGGGACAGGCAAACGGATGCGGTATGTCGCACAGGACCCGTTCGCAAATGGTTCGCTGATCCGGATAGCACCGGACGGAAAAAGCTATGAGATCATTGCCGAACAACCTGTCGCCCCGACATCCGAACTGCCGTCTCACCTGATGATGCACAATTATCTCCGTTCCTTGGGACGTGATAACAAGGTCGTTTTGCATACGCATCCGACAGAACTGATCGGTATGACGCATTGTAAACCATTCCTCGATTCGCAGGTGATCACCCGGACATTATGGGGCATGATCCCCGAATGCCGTATCATCGTACCGAAAGGTGTCGGTATTGTCCCTTATGAAATACCGGGAACGATCGAACTGGCACATGCAACGATCAAACAACTGGAAAAACATGATGTTGTATTCTGGGAAAAACATGGAATCCTGGCGGTCGGTGAAGATCTGATCGAATGTTTTGACGCAATCGACACCTTGGCAAAATCTGCTCAAATCTATCTGAGTGCCCGCATGGCCGGCTATGAACCGGCAGGAATGACCGACCAGCAGTTGGATGATCTGGTTCCTGCTTTTGGGTTGTAGTTCCTGTAGCGTGTGAGGTTCAAAATTAGAAAGAAATGAGCTATCCCGTTCCCGTGTTTGATACGGGATCGCAAAGGCACAGACCGTATCCTATATGTATCTTTTGATATTGCTGGTTCTTCTGCGGCCCGTGTCAAGCACGGGGACAAGATAGCTCATATCTGATAATAACTAAACCTGTCCATAGAAGCAAATTGATTCATTATTGATAATACCATGAAAAAGATACTTATACTTCTTACTCTTTTATGTTCCCTGCCGGTACTGGCCCAGCAACGCGACAGCCGGGTACGCGAATATCTTTCCCCGACGCGTATTGTCTGGCAACAACATAGCGAATTGATAAAAGATGGTGATAAACTGCTCCTGCCGGGTAACGGACAGGCAGAATTAACAGATCGTGCCCTTTGTAAGATGACCAGTACGTCAGAAGAGCATCCGGCCCTTTTGTTTGATTTCGGGAAAGAACTTCAGGGAGGGATTCAGATTGTGACCGGTGCTTTTTCCAATAAAAGCCCTATAAAGATGCGTGTCCGTTTCGGAGAATCCGTCAGTGAAGCCATGTGTGAAATTGATGGGAAGAACGGGGCCAGTAATGACCATGCAATACGTGATTTTGTTGTCACATTGCCCTGGTTGGGTGTGCTGGAAGTCGGTAATTCAGGTTTCCGTTTTGCCCGTATAGACCTGATGAGCGATTCTACGGAAGTTTCCTTGAAAGAAATCCGTGCTATTTCTACATTCCGTGATATCCCGTACAAAGGTTCTTTCCGAAGTAGTGACGAACGGCTGAATAAAATCTGGCAGACCGGTGCGTATACGGTTCATTTGAATATGCAGGAATATCTTTGGGATGGTATTAAGCGTGACCGTCTGGTCTGGTTGGGTGATATGCATCCGGAAGTGATGACCGTAAATACTGTTTTCGGTTATAACGAAGTCGTCCCAAAGAGCCTTGACCTGATCCGCGATGTAACGCCTCTTCCCGCTTGGATGAATGGTATCAGCGCCTATTCGATCTGGTGGTTGCTGATCCAGCGTGACTGGTATTATCACCATGGAGATGTGGCTTACCTGAAAGAGCAGCAAACTTATATGAGCGACCTTCTGCGCCTCCTGATTTCTAAAGTGGATGCAGACGGACGTGAGAAACTGGATGGATGGCGTTTCATGGACTGGCCGTCAAGTGAGAATCAGGTGGCGATCGATGCCGGTCTGCAATCGCTGGTTCTGATGGCTATGAGGGCAGGCGATGAATTATGTACAACACTTGGTGACGATGTGTTGGCATCCCAATGTCGTGAAACGGCGAAGAAAATGGAAAAGGCGGCTCCGAAGGTGATCAAGCCTTTGTTGAAATCTAAAATAGCACCGGATGCTCCGGGCTCAAAACAGGGTGCGGCTTTATTGGCCCTGGCTGGTTTGATGAAACCGGAAGAGGCAAACAGTAAATATCTGTCAGTAGGTGGGGCACGTGGATTCTCTACTTTCTACGGATATTATATGTTGCGTGCAATGGCTGCTGCCGGGAATTATCAGGGAGCGATCGATGTGATTCGTCAGTATTGGGGAGCGATGATCGACCTGGGTGCTACTACGTTCTGGGAAGATTTCAATATGGACTGGCTTCCGAATGCCGCACGTATCGACGAACTTGTGCCTGAAGGGAAAAAGGATATTCACGGTGATTATGGTGATTATTGCTATAAAGGTTTCCGTCATAGTTTGTGTCATGGCTGGGCTTCCGGTCCGACATCATGGCTGAGTGAATATGTATTGGGTGTTCAGGTGGTGGAACCGGGATGCCGCGCAGTCCGTATCACCCCGCATCTGGGCGATTTAAAATGGGTGGAAGGAACTTTCCCGACTCCGCAGGGTGTAATAACGATCCGTCACGAAAAAGGAGCGGACGGTAAAGTGAAAAGCGAAGTAAAGGCTCCGGACGGTGTGAAAGTCTATCTGGAGAATTAAATAAAATTGATAACCTGTAAAAGCGATCGTATTATGAAAAAGTATCTCTTATTGTGTGTATGCGCCGGATTTTTGGCCTCGGCAGAAGCTAAAACGAAAACGGACTGGAAAGCAAACTGGATAAATACGGAACAATGCCAGAGTGCGAGCAATACCTGGCTGGCCTATCGTAAAACGGTAACTTTGGCTGAAGTTCCTCGGACACTGACCGCACATATTGCAGCCGACAGTAAATATTGGTTATGGATCAACGGCCGGATGGTGGTGTTTGAAGGAGGCTTGAAACGCGGTCCTTCTCCTTATGATACTTACTACGATTCGGTAGAGATTGCTCCTTACCTTACGTCGGGGGAAAATACGATCGCTGTTTTGGTGTGGCATTTTGGTAAGAACGGATTCAGTCATGTGAACAGTGGACTGGCAGCCTTGTTATTTGAGGCGATTGCTCCCGGCATAGAGATTGTATCCGATAAAAGCTGGAGTTGTAGGGTATATGATGCTTATCAGAATACCGGTGCTCCTTATCCGAACTATCGCCTGTCGGAAAGCAATATCCGTTTCGATGCCCGCAGAACATTGGAAGGATGGAACCTACCTGGTTATAAGAATGCGTTTCCTGGTGCCGAGATCGCTTCAGTGGTTGGTAAAGCGCCTTTGGGAAACCTGGTTGAACGTCCTATTCCGCTCTTTAAGGATTTTGGTTTAAAGGAGTATCCGGGTGTTCGCCGGTCGGAGAGAGGCGATACCCTGTTCTGCCGTTTACCTTACAACTGCCAGTTTACACCCTATCTGAAAGTGGAGTCGGCGGAAGGTGCGACAATCCATATGCAGACGGATAATTATCGGGGTGGAGGACCAGAAAATATCCGTGCCGAATATGTCACCCGCAACGGCATACAGGAGTATGAAAGTTACGGCTGGATGAGCGGTCATGAGATGTGGTATATTCTTCCCGAAGGAGTAAAAGTACTGGAAGTTAAGTATCGTGAAACCGGCTATGATACAGAGTTTGCCGGATCGTTTCAATGTAACGATTCTTTCCTGAACGAACTTTGGAAACGTTCTGCGAGAACATTATATATAACGATGCGTGACAATTATATGGATTGTCCCGAACGCGAACGTGCTCAATGGTGGGGAGACGAGGTGAACGAGTTGGGAGAGGCTTTCTATGCACTTTCTCCTTCTTCCCATAAACTGGCCGTTAAAGGCATTTATGAACTGATGAACTGGCAGCGTGCTGACGGCTCATTGTTTGCTCCTGTTCCTGCCGGTAACTGGTCGAAGGAGTTGCCTTTGCAGATGCTGGCTTCGGTGGGTTGGTATGGTTTCTATACACAGTATTATTATAGCGGAGACAGTACATTTATTCCGGTTATTTATGACCGCCTGCATCGTTATCTGCATGAAACATGGCAGGTCGATAAGAGTGGCCTGCCCATCGAACGCAGTGGTGAATGGAGTTGGGGTGACTGGGGCGAACAGATCGATATGGGGGTATTGACGAACTGCTGGTATTATCTGGCACTGAAAGCAGAAAAGGAATTTGCACTTCAACTGGGTAAGAAAGCAGATGCAGAAGAGATCACCCGTATGATGTATAGTATTGAGAAATGCTTTAATACGAAATTCTGGACCGGCACTGCATATCGTTCTCCGGGTTATCATGGCAAGGATGACGACCGTTCGCAGGCTATGGCCGTTCTATCCGGTTTGGCGACAAAAGACAAGTATCCTGCCATACTGAAGGTCTT
Source organism: Parabacteroides sp. ASF519 (assembly GCF_000364265.2). Classification (NCBI taxonomy): domain Bacteria; kingdom Pseudomonadati; phylum Bacteroidota; class Bacteroidia; order Bacteroidales; family Tannerellaceae; genus Parabacteroides; species Parabacteroides sp. ASF519. The sequence continues at coordinate 3,513,721 of NZ_AQFV02000006.1, forward strand.
GAAAAAAGAATATCATGCCAGTCCTTATATGGAAAAGTATGTATTGGAAGCTCTTTTTCAGATGAATGCCCCGGAGGTTGCCTTGCAGAGGATGCGTGACCGGTATGCCGGTATGTTAAGCTATAAGGATTATACAACCTTATTTGAAGGTTGGGGAGTCGGCGCTGAAGGTTTCGGAGGAGGTACGATCAACCATGCCTGGAGCGGAGGACCACTGACGCTGCTGAGTCAGAAAGTGTGTGGTATTGAACCGACATCTCCCGGTTTCCGTACATTCCGCATAAAACCTCAGATGGGGTCTTTAACGGAAGCATCGGCATCAGTACCTACCCATTACGGAGATATAAAAGTGAAATTACGCAAGTCAGGACGTACTATATTAATGGAAATACAAGTTCCGGAACAGACGAGTGCAGAGGTCGTTTCTCCGAAAGGAAAGATACAGCAGATAGGCTCCGGAACCTATAATTTAAAGTGCCCCTTTTAATCGGGGCACTTTTTGTATTAATTCTGACGAATATATTTAAGGTTTATATATTGTTTAATAATCTCACATTATCTACTTTTGCGGCGGAGAATAAATGGTTATTAATCAATGGCAAAAAGAAAAGGCAAAGCAAAATCGCGGAAAAAGAAGAATCAGGGGGCATCTTTAGTTTCTGTAATCAGGCGTATATTTGTTCTTGCGGCCTTAGTGGTTATCTGTTTTATCGGCCTGTTATATGTGTTTAACTATTTCTATCCTACTTCCGGTAAGAAGCCTGTGGCGGTGGAACAGAAGAAGCAGCCTGCTGATCCTGTAAAGGAAAAACCGGCAGATAAAAAGCCTGCCATTGTTCCTCCTCGTCCGAAAACAACTACTTTTAAAGTTCCGGCAAATGCCGAAATCCCTAAATTGAAGGCTAAACGTTCCGAACAAGTGATCCGTCACGAAGGATATACCGTATCCTACAATTCAGATTATAAGATTGCGAACTGGGTAGCTTACGAGCTGACTGCCGAAGAGGCGAAAAGCAAAAAGACGGAACGTTCTAATAAATTCGTACCGGACCCGATGGTAAAAGGTGCGACAGCAACGAATGAAGACTATACCCGTACAGGTTACGACCGTGGCCATATGGCTCCTGCCGGTGACATGAAGTGGTCGGCAAAGGCAATGCGCGAATCATTTTATTTCAGTAATATCTGTCCGCAGAAACCGGCGCTGAACCGGGGTATCTGGAAAGAACTGGAAGAGCAGAGCCGTTTATGGGCGAAAGATTACGGATCTTTGCTGATTGCTACCGGTCCTGTAATTACGGACAATATGAAACGGATGGGAAAGAATCGAGTAGGTGTTCCTGGCGCGTTTTACAAAGTGATTTGTTATGTTTCGGGAAGCGAATATAAAGCAATTGCGTTCATTCTGGAAAATAAGGATTATAAAAAGACTTCTTTGAAGTCAATGGTGATACCTGTCGATAGTGTGGAAAAAGTAACGGGAATTGATTTCTTTCCGGCTGTTCCCGATGAACAGGAAAGGGTAATGGAAGCAAAAATAGATTGGGACAGTTGGTCCTTTTGACACTAGTAGTTTGTACGAGCAATATAGAAATAAAACAAGCAAATATAAGTAGCTGCCGTTCGGTTCCGAAGGAGCGGCGCAATTAGAACAATTAGTGGAAAATGAATGTTGTATAGCTATGACTTAACGCATAGTTTTATATGACTGTATACAAGCATATATAATTAATAAGTAACTAAAATAACTAAATCAAGTTGTTATCATGAATGGTAAATTGATTCCCGTTTTTGTATTGACAGCATTGATGTCATGTAGCCAGCCTCCGGTAAAGGAACAGGGCCCTCGTCCGGTGAAGCTGGAAGAAGTGACATCTTTGGATATGGTAGAAAAATCATTTAGCGGTGTTGTATCGCCTGATCAATTTAGTGACCTGGCTTTTAAGATGTCCGGTCCACTGATCTCATTGAATGTCGAAGAAGGACAGAAAGTACGTACAGGGCAAATCGTAGCCGAAATAGACCCACAGGATTTCAAATGGGATTATGAAGCCAAAAAGGCTTCTTTCCAGACAGCACAGGCACAGCTGCAACGTGCAGAAAGACTTCTGGCTAAACAGGCAATCTCTCAACAGGAGTATGAATCGACAAAAGCTGCTTATTCCAATGCACAGGCAGCATTCGAGAACTCACAGAACACATTGGAGCAGACTAAGCTGCGTGCTCCTTTCGATGGCTTCATCCAAAAGAAATATGTAGAGAATTATCAGAAGGTACAGATGGGACAAGGTATTGTCTGCCTGATAAACCCGAACAAATTGCAGGTGCAGTTTACAATGCCTGAAACGAATATCACTTACTTCTCCACTCCCTACAGTATCTTTGTAGAGTTTGACAATTACAAAGGAACCCGCTTCAAAGCGAAAGTAAAAGAATATGTGGAAGCCTCGCCCGATGGTTCCGGCGTACCGGTATTCCTTTATATTGATGATCCCGAATTTAATCTGAACAAATATAAGGTAGCCGTAGGTTTCTCCTGTCGTGTAATCCTGAACATAGAGAGCAAGAGCTTCAATGAAGGAGCCGTGTTGATTCCGCTGTCTGCTATCGTTGCCGACGAACCGAACAGTGGTAATAAATATGTGTTCGTCTATAACCCGCAGACCTCGAAAGTAGAACGTCGTAAGATTACGGAAAAAGAACTGGTCGGCAAAGACGGTGTTGTCGTAACCGAAGGTTTGAAAGCCGGAGAACAGATCGTTACTGCCGGAGTAACCCGCCTTGTCGACGGACAACAAGTAAAAGTATTAACAGATTAAGAGGATAAGCAATGAATATTCCAAAATATTCTTTAGAGAATTCGAAGATTATATACTTCTTCCTGGCTGTTATGCTGATAGGTGGTGTATATTCTTTCTTCAAATTGCCGAAGAAGGAAGATGCTCCCTTTGTGATCAAGCAGGCTGTGCTTGTTACACAATATCCGGGTGCGACTCCTTTCGAGGTAGAAAAACTGGTCACCGAGCCAATCGAACGTGAGATCCAGTCTATGTCTGACGTGCTTCAGATCAAGTCTGAATCTTATTTCGGTATGTCTAAGATTTCGATTGAACTTCAGCCGACACTCGACCCTGACAACATGCCCGTTAAGTGGGATGAACTTCGCCGTAAGGTGGCGAATATCGAACCCCGCCTGCCGAGTGGCGCTTCTTCCATCTCAGTCAGCGATGATTTTGGAGACGTGTTTGGTATCTATTACGCTTTGAGTGCGGATGATGGTTATACCTATGATGAATTACGTGACTGGGCTCAGAAGATCAAGACGGAGCTGTCTCCCGTTCCCGGTGTTCAGAAAGTATATCTATTCGGTGAACAGACACAAGTTATTAATGTAAGGATTTCAGTTCCTAAACTGGCAAATCTTGGTATCGACCCGAACTCGATACAGCAAGTGTTGCAAACGCAAAACCTGCTGGTAAATACCGGAGATATCAATACGGGTAATTACCAGTTGCGTGTCCGGGCGGAAGGAACCTATAAGAATATCCAGGATATCCGCGACCAGTTGATCGTAACCAAAAGCGGTAGTGAAGTCCGTTTAGGAGATATTGCTATTGTGGAACGAGGGTATATGGATCCTCCTTCCAATCTGATGCGTGTGGATGGCAAACGTGCTATCGGTATCGGAGTTGCAACAGGGGCTAAAGATGACGTGGTGGCTGTCGGTAATGATGTAGCTGCCCACCTCCAGGAGATGGAACAATTGTTCCCTGTTGGAATGGACCTGAAAACGATCTATCCGGAAAACAAGATTGCAGACGAGGCAAACAATGGTTTTATCCTGAACCTGATCGAATCGTTGCTGATTGTAATTGTGGTGATCTTCCTGGTGATGGGATCACGTGCCGGTATGCTGGTGGGTAGTTCGCTGCTCTTCTCGGTGGGCGGTACTTTATTGCTTATGTTGATCTGGGGTGTCGGACTGAATCGTACTTCGCTGGCCGCCTTTATCATTGCGATGGGTATGCTGGTGGATAATGCGATAGTTGTAACCGATAATGCGCAGGTCGGTATCAAGCGGGGATTGTCCCGTTATCAGGCTCTGATCGATGGAGCGACCAAACCGCAATGGGCATTGCTGGGAGCTACCTTTATCGCTGTCTGTTCATTCCTGCCGATGTATCTGGCTCCGGCTTCAGTGGCCGAAATCGTTAAACCGTTGTTTATCGTATTGGCTGTTTCATTAGGTTTAAGTTGGGTACTGGCATTGACTCAGACAACAACTTTCGGTAACTTTATCCTGAAAGAGGCTAAACCGGGCGAGTCGAAGGATCCGTACGATACGAAACTGTATCATAAATTCGAAGGGGTGCTGGGTCGTCTGATCAAACGCAGATGGATAACTATTACTTCCGTGATTGCGACATTGTTCCTCTCCTTATTTATTATGAGTATCATGCCGCAGAGTTTCTTCCCGATCATGAACAAACCTTATTTCCGTGCCGACCTGATCTTCCCTGAAGGGTACAGTATTTACGACGTGGAGAAGAATGTTAAGTTGATCGAAGATTATCTGAGCAAGAACGAGAATATCAAGTCATATTCATTTACCCTGGGAGGTTCACCGGTTCGTTATTACCTGGCAAGTTCGTCGGTAGGTCCGAAACCTAACTTTGCCAATGTGCTGATTGAGACTAAAAAGGCGGAGGATGCACAGGCGGAAGAAGGTAAATTCTATGACTATATGGTGGCTAACTATCCTGATATCCTGACGCGTTCAGCCTTGTTCGCCTTGTCTCCGGTACCTGATGCCGCTATCGAGATCGGTTTTATCGGCGACAATGTGGATACACTGGTCGCTTTAACGGAACAAGTCAAAGAGATTGCCCGTCAGTACGACCAGGTGATGGAAGTGCGTGACAGCTGGGGGAATAAAGTACCGGTATGGAAACCGATGTACTCACAGGAAAAAGGTCTGCGCCTGGGTATTACCCGCCAGCAGGTTGCTTATTCCCTTCGTTCGGCAACGAACGGTGTACCATTGGGTGAATATCGTGAAGGCGATGTCTTCATGCCTATCCTGATGAAGGATGCCGACAGGGATTCTATGAACCTGAACGATATTAGAACATTGCCGGTTTACAGTGCCAAAGGACGTTCCGTCAAAGTTGAACAGGTTATCGACGATTTCTCTCTCGATTATGAATATAATGTAGTGAGACGTTACAACCGTCAGCCATACATGATGATGCAATGTGAACCGAAACGCGGCGCCAACACCATGGCTGCTTTCAGCCATCTTTGGACAGAAGCCCAGAAACAAATACAGGTTCCTGAAGGTTATAAGATGACTTATTTCGGAGAACAAAGCGAACAGGATAAAGGTAATAAAGCGATTGCCGCCAATATTCCGTTAATGTTCGGTCTGATCTATGTTACCCTGTTGTTCCTTTTCCCGAAATATTACCGTAAACCGGTGCTGATCATGGCTATGCTTCCGTTGATCTTCATCGGTGTGGTACTGGGATTACTGGTATTCGGCAAGTCGCTCGACTTCTTTGCGATGCTGGGATTATTGGGACTGATCGGTATGAATATAAAGAATGCGATTGTGCTTGTCGATGAGATAGGTTTGCAAATGGATAGCGGACTGGCTCCTGTCAATGCCGTTATCGAGGCGACCAAGACACGTATCGTTCCTGTAACGATGGCCTCGGGTACAACGATTCTGGGTATGCTTCCGTTGCTGGGAGACGCGATGTTTGCAGGTATGGCCGCAACGATCATGGGAGGTTTGTTTGTCTCAACCATCCTGACCATCTTCGTGCTTCCGGTTACCTATTGTATTTTCTTTAAGATTAAATCGGAATAAGATATGAAAAGTAAACTGATAATAGGTTGTATGTTACTGGGTGCCCTGTCTGCGAAAGCACAGGTGCAGCCCATTACGGCAGCCGAATACAAAGAAAAAGTACTTGAATACAGCCGTCAGATCAAGCAAAGTTCGGAAGAACGGATTGCAATGCAGCATGCTATCAAAGCTGCTAAAACAGCATTCTTCCCAGCTGTGGATTTCTCCGGAAGTTATCAATACCGTATAAATAAATACGAATTGGGAATGGGAGATGGCATACCCGGTATCGAAATGGACCATAATACGTATAGTCTTGGTGCCACAGTAAGCCAGCCTATTTACGCCGGCGGACAAATTTACAACAATTATAAGGCTGCCGAAATCCAGGGTCAGATCGCTACTGAGGCCGAAGAGCTGACGACCGATAACATCGTTTATGCTGCCGACATGAACTATTGGTCTGTAGCCGCCCGTAAAGGCATGTACGCTGTAATGACACAGTATGTCGATATTGTACAGGAACTGGCAAACGTGCTGACTCTCCGTTTTCAGGACGGACAGATCAGCAAGACTGACCTGTTGCAGGTACAGGCCCGTTTAAAGGAAGCCGAGTTGAATAAAAGTGCCGCTTATAAGGATTATCAGATTGCATTGCAGAATCTGAATGTCCTGATGGGCGTCCCTCCAATGGAGCCGATAACGATTACAGACTCTATTACGATGGTTTTGCCATTGCCTATGCAGGTCGGTGAATCGGCAGCATTGGAAAACCGGCCGGACTACCTGATCTCCAAACTGAACATCGAGTATCAGAAAAGACAGATCAACCTATCAAAAGCAAAATATAATCCGACCCTGTCTGTCGGTTTTCAAGGCACATGGGGAACTCCTATGTTAAACGTAAAAGGCTCCGATAACTTATGGACACCGGCTGTCTTTGCCTCTTTAAAGATTCCTTTGTTCCGTTGGGGTGCCCGTTTCAAGGAAGTAAATTCCCAAAAAGCCGTGCTGCGCAGTAAAGAGTATGCAATGGATAATACCCGCGACCAGATCACTCAGGAAGTGGCTAATGCATGGACAAGCCTGACAGAGAATACTAAACAGATCGATGTCGCTGAAGAGGCTTGTAAGATAGCAGAAGAGAACCTGGATCTGAATACATTCAGTTACAACGAAGGTAAGCTACCCATCGTCGATGTCCTTTCTGCCCAGTTGTCATGGATACAGTCTTATAGCAGCCTGATCCAGACCTGGTACCAGCAAAAAGCATCATTGGCCCAGTATAATAAGGCTATTGGTATCCGACGGATGCAGTGACCTCTGGAAAATACATACTAAGTAAAATCTGTTTCTCCCTAGTGGAACACTTGTTTCATTAGGGAGAAACATTTGTTTCATAGTAATGAAACAGTATAAAGGTTGTATGTTTATATTTGAATACAATTGCTTGCAGGTTAGAAAGCATTAGTTTTTATCTTTGTATCCGTTTAAGAACACAAAAACAAGATGGAGATTATAAGATTGACAGCAACGGATCATCCGCGGATACTGCTTTTAGAAACATATATGATATAAGTTTCCCAATCTATGAACAACGGACTGTGGAGCAGCAACAGGACGCGTTTTCAGACAGCCGGTATCATTTGGATTGTCATATTGATCCGGTCAATGATCTTTTATTGGGCTTTATCGCTTATTGGAGATTCGATAGTTATACGTATGTGGAACATTTTGCAATCCATCCGAATGAGCGCGGGAAAGGTCTGGGAGGTTTGATTCTGAAGAATCTGATAGAGCAGGAAAGTGGGCGTGTATTATTAGAAATAGACCCTGTTACGGATAATGTCTCTGCTGCCCGCCTGCATTTTTATCAGTTACATGGGTTTGTAGAAAATCCGTATCCTCATACCCATCCGGCTTACAGAAATGGATATCCGGATCATTCGTTAGTTGTTCTTTCCTCCGGAGAAACCATACCGGATATTGAATATAAGCGGTTCGCTTCAGATTTGAATCGGGTTATAATGAAAAAGGGAAGGTGATGAACCTTCCCTTTTTCATTATATAGTTTCTTTTTATTCTTTACTCAACGCTTTCAGGGATGCGAAGAATGTGGAACCTTTACCTTCTTCCGACTCGAACCAGAGCTTTCCGTCATGCTGTTCAACAAAGTCTTTGCAAAGCATCAAACCTAATCCGGAACCTTTTTCATTATTCGTTCCATAGGATGTGAAGTGAGTATTCTGTTTTAACAGCTTTTCCTGGTCTTCTTTCTTTATCCCCTTGCCGGAGTCTTTGACGCTGATAACAACATGGTCTCCTTCTATCTTGGAACCGATAGTAATGGTTCCGCCTTCAAAGCTGAACTTAATAGCATTTGAAATAAGGTTCCTGACAACTGTTTTGATCATGTCTATATCAACAAAACCGGATAATTCTTTGTCCATGTCCTGTAATTGGATAGTCAGTCCTTTTTGGGTTGCCATCGGGATATATATTTCTGCTGTGCTTGAAACCAGGCTGTTTATATCAGTTTCCTGTTTATATACATTTTGTTTCTTCAGACGGTTTTTAGCCCACTTAAGCAAATTATCCAACAGCAGGAAGATTTCTTCCGACGTCTTGTTCATCATCTGGAGCATTTCAAATACTTCCGGACTTACCTGGTCCTTATCTACCATCATAAGGATCGCATTGTTCATCATTTTCAGAGAACCTAGTGGCGAACGCAGATCATGGGCGATAACGGAATAAAGGGTGTCACGGGATTCTATGGTGTTTTCCAGTTCCTGCTTAATTCGTTTAATGCTGAATAACTCGAAACGGTGAGCTACGCGCTTAACCAATTCCTCTCTCTGGAACGGTTTCGTCACATATTCTGTTGCTCCGAGCTGGTAACCTTTTACTATACTCTGCATATCACTCAGGGCCGACATGATAATAACAGGTATATCGTTTGTGTCCGGATTACTTTTAAGATGCTGTAATACTTCGTATCCATCCATCTCCGGCATCATGATATCTAATAGTATGAGATTAGGGTGCTTGTCATGTGCCAGACGTAAAGCCTTGGCTCCGCTGTCACAGGTTAATAGCCTGTAGCCTTCTTTTTTTAATATAGCTTGTACTAACATGACGTTGGTTGGTACATCGTCAACGATCAATACTGTATATCCTGCTGCTAAATTATCCATATCAAATTTAAACTTTTCTTGATATTCAATCACTATGCGTACGCAAAAATATTAATAATGTTTGAATTTACAGGCGTTTTCCTTGTTACATTTTAGAATTATTTTTTTTATTGAATTCTTTTTGCTTTCTCCCATGCTCCATTCCCTTTATTTCCAGCTAAATAGAAAAAACCTCTTATCACATTTATATTCATGAAAGAGAAGTAGTAGGGGATAAAAAACAACTTGTTTCGAACATTTTTCTGTTCCATCATATAACCGGCATAAGCCATTATATAGAATGCGACTTGTAAAAGTAGTAAAAATATATAAGTAAACCCTCCATAACAGGCTAATATTATATTTAATGGTATTAAAAGAAATAACATGACCGGCGTAATGGTCCATCGTAAGACACGATGGCTCACAAATTGAAAACTAAGCATACCATAACGGAAGATGTTGAACAGGTTTCGCAGACGCCAGACCGATTGCAGTCCTCCGGCAGCAATGCGTATTTTGCGTTTTTCTTCTTCTTTCATATTGAGGGAAGCGGTTTCGGTAGCGTAGGCTTCTTTACAATAGGCTATTTTATATCCTTTTTGTGCAATATGTAATGAAAGAATGAAGTCGTCAAGCAGGGTGTCTGACGGCATTTGTTCGAATAACTCCGTCCGTACGGCAAATAACTCTCCTGCTGCTCCGACTGCCGAATACAACCGGTAGTCTAATGCTTTCAGGGCTGATTCGTATTTCCAGTAAATACCTTCTCCCGCCGTAGCTCCTTGGGCAGTGTTTGTTTCCACTCTTTTTTCTCCGGCTACGCATCCGACCTCCGGATTGGAGAATTGGCGGATAATTTCATGCACGGCTTCTTTATTAAGCATGGTATTTGCATCCGTAAAGATGACGTAGGGCGTTGTTATATATTGTATACCTCGGTTCAGGGCGGCTGTTTTCCCTTTGCGTTGCGGTTGGAAAAGCACGGTTACTTCCGGATATTGTTTCAGGAGTTCATTCGTACGGTCGTTCGACCCGTCTGTAACCCAAACGATTTTCAGTTTATCGGTCGGATAGGCGAGGGCATGACTGTTCTCCATCTTGGAAGCAACGATGTCTTCTTCATTGTATGCCGCAATGAAGAGGGTAACTTCAGGAAGAGGCTCAGGCAATCCTATGCTTATGGGTTTTTTGAAGAGTTCTTTTACTTTTACTAATACATATAATAATATACCGTATCCCAGATAGGTATAGAAGACTATAAAGATACCGATCCAAAATAGCCATTCGATTACAGTGTAAAATACTTCTTGCATGGTTTTATATTTATTTATCTGATAAAAGAGATTCCGTCTATTCCTCCTTTAAGCAAAGGAAGTATCAGCTTGAATTTTCCTTGGCATAAATAAATCAGAAAGTGCTTAGGTAAAGCAACAAAAAGCTGATATAGATAGGAACATTTCCTTTCAAATGGGTCAGACAATGTTCTTTGGGCAAATATCAGGCGATTGCGGGTATGAAAATATACTTGTAACGGACTTTGCAGACCGACACTGGCACTTTCTTTATGTCCGACGACTGCCTGAGGTTCATACCAGATACTAAATCCGGCTTTATGCATGAAGGTACACCAATCCAGTTCCTCATAATACAAAAAATAGTATTCGCTCATATAACCGAACTTTTGAATATCAGCCGTCCGGATCATCATGGCTGCTCCATTGGCAAAGGCTGTTTCCTGCGGGACATCAAACCTTCCGTCGTCTTCCTGTGAGTAGCCGATGAATTCGTTACGGAGTGTTATGTAACTCATTGGAGTGGCTCCTGCATATTGCAGTTTATTGTTTTGCGGCCAGAAAGTCGTTTTAGGGGAGACACATCCTATTTTTTCATCACTATCCAGCCGTTTTACCAGTATCTCAAGAATAGGGCGGGTAATGATCGTATCGTTATTCAGGAAAAACAAGTAATCACCGGTTGCCTGTTTGACGCCGATGTTATTTCCTTCTGCAAATCCGAGGTTTATATCGTTTCGTATTACTTTTGCATCAGGATATTTTTCTTTTAACAAAGTGTAATCATTCAGACTGGCTGAACCGTTATCCACAACAATCAGTTCGTAAGGATAATTTTCATGCCGTTTTAATGATTCAATCATTTCACATGTATCTGTGACCCCGTTATAATTAACAGTTATTATGGAGACTTTTTTATTCATGATTATTCTTTTTAGTGATATGATGCGGTGTATTGTTGAAACTCATGTCTTTCTTTTTTACGCGGCAAATCGAAGCCGTGTAACTGCGTAACAGTGCTATCATCATTGATGGTAGTTTTGTTATGCTGACGAAAAAGTCTTGGGTGTACATATTCCGGGGTATTGCTAAGAGATATGTTCCTATTTTGATGATTAGCAGGCAATACCATTTAATTGCAACGGGAAACGATACGACAGACCAGAAGAGTATCATCAGGAATATCAGCAAAAAACGGACTGGTCTGGGGAAAGGGATCCATTGGATGACCTTGTCAATATATGACAGATTTATCTTCCTTATATTAAAATCCTTTGTTATCAGGGAAAATGCAAGAATCTGAGCATGGAACCATCTTGACCGTTGTCTGATCAGAATGTCTTGTCTGGCGGTCTTCTCATCATATACATATATATCATCACTATAATCTACGAATATGTTGTCTCTGGCCAGGATGGCTTCCAGTTCTTTGTCTTCCGCAAAGGTTTTGCACTCATGCATATGTTGTTTCAGCCATTCAAAATCAAAAACCATTCCGGAGCCGATCAAAGCTGATGATAGTCCGACGTTCACACGTCCTTTTCTGAATATAGTATTATTTATCTCTTCTGAAATGCCATCCCACACGGCAACGGATGTGTTTTCATTTTTCCGGGTTCTGTGGGCCTGCAATACTTTAACTGTTTGTGTGGCTTGGTTTATGCGGGTCAGGAAGTCTGTGTCGGTAATATTATCGGCGTCCATAATAATAACCCGGTCAAATCCTTCCAAGTGATCTAATGCATAAGATATGGATTTATGCTTCATACTTTCTTGAAAGTCAGGAGTAAAAAGAGTTATTGGCAATTGCCCCAAAGCGAGATTGGTTGCCTCCTCCATATGATCAGAGACCACTACTACCTGAAATTTATCCCGGGGATAATCTTGCTTCATAAAACTTTCAACAGATTCTTTTATTACCCGGTCTTCCTTATAGGCAGCAAAGATAACTACAATGCTTTGTGTTTTAACATGGTCTGTCTTTCCTTTTTTTCTTTTGACAAAAGAGGCCAAAGTGAAAAAAAGATTGTATCCTGTGAATAGTACAGTGATAACAAACAGTAGAATATCTATTTTTAAAATAAGATTCATTTCTTTTTTTTACAAAAATAGAGATAAATATTAGTAAACTTTGATTTTCAATAAGTTTTTATCGCCTCTGATACAAAAAACTTTTAGCAAAGAGGCGTCTTGTATTATATATGCAAGCCTTCTGCAAATAAGAGACTTTGCAGAAGGCTTGCTATGAATAACTTACGTCCATGCAATATTTTATTTACTATTATTATATTCTGCCAGAGAGATTGGTTTGTGAACGAATATCCTCCTTTTTATCATTGTTTTTATCAAATGCATAATGACCTTTATTGATATTGCAACATCTTGTTGTTTAGAACGAATTGGGAAAATTTTATGTTGCATCTCTTCAGTCCATGTCTTTTCAAAAAAGGATCTGTAATATTCGTCTTGCGGATTGACTAGTATATCAATTGTATCATTCCATTCATATCTGACTGTATTGACCTGATGGTAGGACAAATAGAAAGTTCTTAAGGCCAGACTTTGATACGGAAGAAAATTGAGAAAAGTTCTCCCGTAGTCGGGGTATATCCTTGGCAATTTGTCCTTTTCAAATAGTACTAGTTTACCATCTATTTCCAAACAAACCCATTTGTGGGCTAATTTAGGAAACAAGGACTCTCCAACTAAACTAGGTAGTTCCAGATATCCTTTTGATGCAACACGCTGTAACTCTTTTACAAATCCAATAGGATCATCAGTGTGTTCAAGAACCTGATTACATATAATGTAATCAAATTCTTTATTCTGGAATGGCATGCTGGCGCCATCCGCATTTATAAATTTCTGGTGGGGGAATATCTTTACCTCTCCACTTCTGTGATAGTTCGAGCTGATGTATTTCTCAACAATTACATTCGCCCGATAGCTGGGATTATGCCCGCTACCTACTTCTAATACATAATCACTCTTTTTAATATTCAGATCATAACGATCTATTGGTGTACGATGTCCCATAGCTTTTATTTTTTAGTTATTTATTCTTCTATCGCTTTTATAACTTTATTCATTTGTGCTTCCCATGAAAGTGAAAGAATAGAGCTTCTTATTTCCAAAGGGATAGGATTTAACTTTTTGTAAAACTCTATTATTTTATTTACTTCAATAGGACTTTCGTCTGCCGGGACCTTTAAGATGTAAGGCTTGTCCTCAAAGTCACTGTCTTGTTCCGAATAGATGAAAGATAAGCCGCGAGCCGCATATTCCCGGTTCTTAAGTGTTTTTATATTGGTTATACCACTACGATGGCGCGCCAGACTACCAATGGCCATATCTGATTGTTCAAAAAGCTGATCTAATTCTTCACCATGTTTTGCCCCATGTAGAATGATATAAGGCTCCAGATGATTTGTTTCAATCAGTGGTAAAATATCATTTTTCTCTCTTTCCCCAAAAAAATTACCGACTAGGTGGAAAAACACTTTGTAATCGGGGGCTTTCTTATAATAATTAACCAGGCCTTGTACAAGACGGTCGAATCCATGCCAGTAATGTATCTCTGCGACTCCAATCAAATGGAGTTCGTGAGAAGTGTCATTTGTTTTTTGTTTCAATTTTATTTTGTTAAAATCGACTCCATTGGATATCTGGATTGTGGAAGTACCAAAAATACTTTTATAATCAGAAAATGTAACAATCCGGCATAATTGTTTGGCTAGACTATTCCTGAAATACTTATCCAGAAATCGTTGTAGTTTTCTTTCGGAAGAGGGTGTCTCATTATCATAGGGGTAAGTCGGAATTTCCATAACAACACGAATGTCCGCTTTACGCATTTTTTTTACCATTTTGATCGTAAACGGGTTGGCATTATGATCTGAACGGATATATACGAAACGAATACCTTCATTAATTGCATAATCTGCGATTGAATTGAACTCAATCCGTTTTAGTAGTTTTCCTTTTATTCCCCGTCCATAATCACATAAAATGGCATTATCGATCATCCTGTATTTGTTTCCATCGGACTCGCTCAGATAACAGGTTTGTACATCTAAACCACAGGCCTTTAATGCATCTACCTGATAATGTATTTTTTTACTGATACCATTTGTTTCACTGAAACCATGATATACGAGGAATAGGGCTTTCATCTTTTAATTTTAGATTTAATCAGATTGATAATATCATATTCTCCTTTTATTTGTAAGTATGCTACATAGACTATTGCGGATATGCAGCCTTTTAATAATAGACTGATGTATATAGGATATTTGTCCGACACATAATATATAGGTAATATGCAAACAATTAATATTCCTGTAAGCAAAATGGGAGAGACGAATTGCTTCCAAAATGTCTGAAGATCTTGTTTAAAGGTGATTTTGTACATCCAGATATAACATTGTACAAAGTTTATTGTAAATGTAAGGGATATACACCATGCTACAGCTTCTAATGTCTTGAAAAAAAATATTCCGGTTAATATTCCTATGATATTGAGCAGAGTAGAGAATACCCCACAAATAAATAAACTTTTAGTATCATTTGCTGCTTGAAAAATGGATCCGGAGGTAGAAAGGATTACTTGTATACCGACTGATATAGATAGTATTTGAAAGACAGGAACAGAAGGCATCCATTGTTCACCAAAGATAATCAGGATTATTTCCCGAGAGCAAAACCATAATAACACAGATAAGGGGAATCCAATAAAAGCCAGGAAACGAACTACTTTATTATATGAATCTGAAAGCCTGGACAAATCGTTTTGAAAGTCTGCGAATATAGGATGCATAACCGGGGATATGACATGTGTGATATTCTGAAGAGGCAACATCATGAGACGGTATGATTTTTCATAATATCCTAATGAAACCATATTCATATATTTTCCTATCAGCAATTTATCTAAATTCCGACTGAAATAATTGATTACATTGAACATAAATTGATAAGTAGAGAAGCTAAGAATTTTTTTCATGGATTGAATCCCCCATGTACCGGATAACTTCTGTGGTTTTTTCTGAAAAGATATGAGAAATAGTAATATACTGGACAATATAGGATTAATGATTAATGCATATAGTCCGGCTCCCATAAAAGCGGCAGTTATGGCTAAACTTCCTCCGGCAATTTGAATTGTTAAACTACGATATGCTATGAATTTAAATTCTTTTCCTTTGAATAACAATGCATTTGGTACGATGTTGGCAGAGGCGAAGAATAAGTTCAGTGACAGTAGTTGACAGATGCTTAATAACGTATCGCTTTCGTAAAAATGGGAGATTGGCCATGAGCATAAGAAAAAAATCATAGAGATACCAATACCCAACCAAAGGGTAAAGGAAAAGATATTGCTGAGATCATTTTCGGATAATTCTTTATTTTGTATGATTGCCGGTGCTATTCCAAGATCGCTGAATATACCAAAAAAAGAAATAATAACTGTTGCAATTGCTACTACGCCAAAATCTTCCGGCTCAATGAGACGAGCTAGTATCCCGGCTATTACTAAGGATATTATTATTCCTGAATATTTAGCTATTGCCGTATAAAAAACACCGGATAGAAGTTCTTTCTTTGTGGAAGACATGTAATCTATTTTTTTAAGAATGATTTAAACAGTAAAATAAGGATGTTTTTTCCGGAGACATACCTTTTGTAGTCTTTGATACAGCGTCTTGCTATGTATAAGCGATCTTTAAAAGGCATTTTGTAAGATAACCATACGGCTGCATTCAACATTTTAGACAAATGTTTATCAACTATATACCGTGTTTCTGTATGTTCAGAGGCATAAGTAAATAATCTATCTGTAATGATAAAATAACTATCTATGTTTTTTAAAGAGAATTTACGTGTCATAATGGAGTCACAGCGAAGTCTTCTCTTAAAAAAATCTTTGTGTATACACATCACTCGATTTGACTGTAAATATAATAGAGTACTGAATAACTGATCTTCATGGATAATGCCGGGAAGAAAAAGAAGATTTATTTCTTTCAGAAACTTAGTATTTATAAAATTTAAGCAAGCAGACGGAGTATATTTACTGTTTTCAATTAAGAGCGTAAATAATTGTATGCCATCATACAATATATCAGGATTAGTACAATCTTTACGTTGATAATTAATGTTGATATCGAAATCTGCCTCCTTGTTAAGAATATTGGCATCGAAAAAAATAAAATCTAAAGCATTTTTCTCACATTTGAGAAAACATGACTCCAAAGCGTCAGGTTCAAGATAGTCATCGCTATCCATGAAATATAGATATTTCCCTTTAGCTAAATAAATTCCTTGATTACGAGTAGCGGACAAACCTTTATTTTCTCTGCTATAGATCTGTATTCGGTCATCTTCATTTGCTAATTTTCGGATTATGGATAAAGAGTTATCTGTAGAACCATCATTTATAATAATGATTTCTATATCCTGTAGGGTTTGATTCATGATAGACCTGACGGCCTCTTCCACGAACTCTTCAGTGTTATATACTGGTATTATAATGCTAACCATAGAGTTTGACATTGGATTCATGTTATATTTTGATCCACTTTTGTATATTTGGATCATATCTTTTTATGATTTTTGCAGGGTTTCCCACAGCAATACAGAAATCCGGTATGTCTTTGGTAACAACACTTCCTGCACCGATTTGACACCTTTTTCCAATATGCACTCCGGCTACAACGACTGAGTTTGCTCCTATATGCGAATCATTATCAATCACAACTTCTTTTTTTACAAGAGGCTGTTCATTGGAGTCGCAAGTACCGTCTTCATATCCGTGGTTAAAACCTGAGATGAATACATGTTGTCCCAAGCCAACTTTATCCCCTAGCTTTGCCGGACCGATAACTACAGATCCTATGCCTATTCTGGCATTATTTCCAATAATAACATCTCCTGCACCATTATTTATGGTAGTAAAGTCTTCTACTAAAGAATCTGTACCAACAACAAATTGATTCCAGGGAAACACATCTATTCTTGACCGATTTCTTCTGATAACAGCCCCTTTTCCTTTTTTATGCAAAAAAGGATTCACAAACCATTTAACCCAAAGTCTGGGCCTCGGATTTTTAGGAGATGATATTAAAAACAAAATGAAATGTTTTAGTGTCTCATTTTGTTTTATTTTTTTTTTAAGACTACTATTCATAATTTTATCCTATATATTCCGATAGATTTTTAATAAAGATAAAGCTGTACTCTTCCAGGAGAATTTATTTACTCGTTGTAATCCGTAATCGACTTGTCCGACATAATATTGATGATCATTCTCTAATAAGAGTAATTTATTTGCAATATCTTCTTCATTGAATGGATCTGCCAGTATTCCTTTTTCACCTGCAATTTCCGGCATGGCAGAAGTATTTCCCGCAATTACAGGTGTGCCGCAAGCCATTGCTTCAAGCATAGGGATACCAAAACTTTCCCGGAGTGATGTATATAGAAAAGCATATGCTCCATTATATAAATAAGCCAAATCCTTGTTGGGAATGTATCCCGGATAGGAGAGATAAGGTTTGATCTCTTCTATTCCTTGTTCTTTAAGTATAATATCTAGCTTGTCTTCTTTTAAGTCGGCAATCAGTAGAGGACGTTTTTTCTCTGACTTCTTTAAGTAGATACTATAAGCCTTTAATGTGCGTGGCACATTTTTTTTAGGATCAGTATTTCCTAAAAAGAAAAGATACTCTTGACCTGCTATATATTTTTCTGTAACAGATGCTACATCAGGTATTGGATGGAAATGCTGATTATAGCCATTGTATATTGCCGTTATCTGATTCTCACAAAGATGTAATGCCTTTTTAATACGGTTACATTCAAAATTGGAGACTGTGATGATCTTTTTGCATTGGGGGAGAATGCGAGGAACGATCCAGCGACGATAATACCATCCCATATTTTGATACCACGATTTATTTCCGCTTTGCCGCGGTTCTAAAAATATAATATCATGTAGTGTCAGTATCAAGGGTACCGGGCAATAAATAGGAGCTGTGTTACTTGTACAATGTAGTAAATCTGCTTTTATCTTTGCTACGGCACGAGGTAAGGCAATCTGCTCCCAAAGTGGATATGTAGGACAGTTGACTTCTATGATATGCATATTGGGAGTCTCCTCCAGACAGCGATCATCTCCCGGACTTACAAAAATATAATACTCATTCTCTTTATCTATTTTTTGTAATTCCCGTATGCTTTCTAAAGCAACGAAGTCCATTCCATGTTTATTAGAACGGAATATACGTTGAGCTTCAATGGCTATTTTCATATTTTACAGAGTGTTTAGTATGGATAAATTTTTTGCTTCCTCCTCTTAACCGGAAAAGGTTTAGAAACATAAGAAAAAACAGAATTGGCAAACTGATGATTGCCTTTTTAAACTGCTTATCAACCAGATAATCGGGAACTGCTAAACTGAAGGTTATACCAATGAAAAGTAATAATCCCCACCATTTAATTGATAGAAATATATTTATAATAGTTAAAAAACAAGCGATAAGGATAACGAATCCTAACAACAAAATACGGGGGGGTATCATCCATTGGAATAGCTTATCACAATAATCCCATTTCCCGCTCAACATCGCTCCGGGTAATTGAGAGATCCCTGAAAACAGATTATTGAATTGAGTCGCTAACCAACGGCGTCGTTGGTTGTAAAATTCTTTTTTATCTCTTACTTTTTCATCATAGGTATAGACATCTTCCAGATATTCAATATATATATTTTGTAAAAGTAATTTGCGTTCCATGTGTTTGTCTTCGCCTATTTCATCAATATCCTGGATCATCTTTTTGAATAGATCATATTCGAAAGCCATTCCTGACCCACTTAAACCGGAAGAAAATCCAAGGCGTGTATGTCCTTTTCTAAAAATAGAGTTATTAATTTCTTCACTGACAGCGTCTAATACAGCCGTGTTTGTATCCCGGTTCTTAGCAACTCTATGTGTTTGTATTGCCAAGCATCCGGAATAGAAGGCATCGTTTATTTTATCTAGGAAATGAGGATTTACTACATTATCCGCATCGAGTACAACTACCATATCATAAGATAATTTGTTGTCTTCTATGTATTCGATCGCTTTTTGTAATGCATAGATCTTAGTACTTCTCGGATCAGATATTTGGGTCACCATTGCTGTTGTTCCCTCCAATCTGGCGATTGTATCTTCTCGCATTTGATCAGATATCACGATCACATCATATAACTCTCTTGGATAATCCTGCTTGAAAAACGATTGTACAGAATCGACAATCACATCATCTTCCATATAGGCTGGGAACAATATGACATATCTGTGTTTCTTATTTGCTTTAGGATAAGAATAGACAGCCTTTTTTTTAGAATAGGCTGCAAAAATGAATAGATATAAGACTGCTATAAGGAAAAGTAAAAACAAAACAGCATCTATAAGCAGAAATAAATACTCCTGTTGATCTATCCAGTTATTTTTTAAGCTAAATAATAGTTCTATCATGTTTTATTATCAACTAGTCGGTTTATGAATAATTTTTGATTTTATCACTGAGTTCCTTATCAAAATATTTTCCGTTTAAAATGAAACTCATACCCATGAATACTATAACCATCGTGGGGAATTGTCCCCAAAATGAATTTCCATATGCACTTAAAAACATACCGAATATAGCACATAGCCATCCTGTCAGTATCCCTTTTAGTTCGGGATCATATATATTAAACATTAAAATCCATGTTCCACGAGCTATGGTAATAAAAACCATACCTAAATATAATATTAAACCAATGATTCCTGTTTCAACCCATATCTTGACATACCAAGAATCAGTAGGAATAGATGTTGTAAAACGTCTGGATACTTTCACACCCAAACCATCACCAGATAATCCTAATCCTTCTCCGAATGGTTTGTATTTTAAATATTCTTTTAATCTTTTCTGGTTTTCTTTACGGACAATATATGAAGCATCTTTACTTGGTGTAAATGCTGTTCTCATTCTTCTGATAGTCGCATTACTTTGACCGATCATTGTAAAAGCGAAGAACACGTAAATCAGAACTAAAGAAGCTGTTCCAATTAAAATAGACCGAGTCTGTTTGCTTACTACGGTATAAAGTGCTAATCCGGCCAGTGGTACAATTATTGCCCCTCGAGTACCGGAAAGCATCATTGTATACAAAGAAGCAATAGCTACGCTTGCGTAATAAATCTTGAAAGTTTTATTTTTCATATACAAAGATGTTATACCAAAAATAATACCAGCACCTCCCATATTGGATCCCATGTTACTCGCATCTGTGAAGAAGGAGAAATAACGTATACCGGAATGAATTATATGGGTCGTTGCACCTCCATTGTTGAGCCATCGGGTTTCATAGGTATCAAAACCAAAATATTTTTGCATAAAGGTTTTTAATATGGCCAATATAGTGAATAATGAAAATGTAAATAAAAGAACTTTCAATGTTTTGTATCTGGTACATAGTAGTGAGGTAAGAATTGTTATAATTAGTCCGTTAATGATTAACCCTCTAGATAAAATCCACCCTTCAAATACTGCACTTGGATTCATCACTTCCAAAATGCAATAGAAGGCCCATAATGCTGATAATGCACTTAGAATGTGGAAGCTTCTTTTCCATTCTATATTATGATAGAGTGCACTATGCACAAAAATAAGTACAAGGGTAAGTACATATAAAATATCCATGATTATACTTATTCCTTCTATAGGCATATAACGGGTGATCCCCAAAATGAAATAATTGATAGTAAAGATTATGAATAACATTAACTGAGGATATCTTAAGATTAGGATTCCTGCGATACATATTAGTGGAAGTGCTGTAATTCCTGCAAAAAGTACCATATTCATGGATAATAAAGCCATGAGAATACCAACCAGCCCTATCAATATAATAAGATAGAGAAGCTTTATTGAACGAGTTTCAACTGGTATGTAATTACTGTTATTCATACTTATTCCTTTATAGCAGAGTTTCTTGCGGTTAATCCCATATATATAATACGATTGGAAAATGAACGTATAGAAGTTTCCGGAGGCAATTGACCTGTAAAATCTTCTACAGCTTCACGGCTTGCATTATTTAAATAAAGGAATAACGGCTTGTCTTGAGCCATGTCCATTAGATATTTCACAAATTCTTCATCACTATTCTTCCATACTCTATGGGCATTAGCTATTAAAAGGTTTACATCTGCTTTATTTAATAGACAAATCGGCAGACTATTATCTTTAATAGAAGGATATTCCAATAGGAGAATATCCATTTGATCATAGTCTTCTATGTAGGAACTTATTTCTCCTGAAGATAGATATGTTGCATCAATTGGGAAATCTATTCCCGCTACCAGATATTTGACATTGAATCCGATTTCTTTCCAATATTCTAATAAATATTGGCAAACAAAACTTTTCCCTTCTTTTCTTTCTATACTTAGTATATTAATATGAAAGGTTTTTCCTTTTTTCATGTGTTGAATAAATCGATTATGCGTATAGGCTGCAGATATTCTGTTACAAGCTTTTATAAATCCTCTGTATTTTAATTGCTGGTTACCCGTGAAAGCGCCTAAAACATTCATTTTAGTAAGTCTGCGGGCACGTTCTGCATCTCGTAGAGTTCTATAATTCTACGATTAAATTCAGACCGATAATGAATATTATACTACCGGCAAACGCAGCTATGATTAACAACATTCGTTTGCTTTTATCACTGAAAAGAGGGAATGTCGGTTCTGATATTGTGTTCAATGTTGCAGTAGTTAATTGCAAATTCTTTTGTTTCATTTTTGCCATATTCAGGGCATGTAACACCTGCAAATAAGCTTCTTCTGTCACATGTATTTCACGCTCTTGTCTGTTTATCTGGGTTCCTACAGGAGAATATGTCTTATATTGTTCAGTGAATTCTTTTTTCCTTTGGTCTAATATCTTCAATTCAGCTTTTGCTTTGATGTTGATAATGGTTTGTGCCAACCACTCATTGACTAATCCATCAATAGAAATACCTTCCTTACTTTCTTTATAATTATTGATTTGTTCTGTCAGTGTTGCTACTTTTTTCTCTGCATTCTTTAAATCATTTTTGTATTTCAATAATTCTGGATCGTCATTTTGAGTATCTTCCGTTGTAAATATTTCTATTTCCGTTATTTTTCCATTTATTTTAGATATTTCTTCTAAGGCTTTGATAAACTCGTCGTTAGCTTGTACTAACTTGACGCGAACTCGCATGTATTGTTCAAGGCCTTCAAGTAATTGTGAAGAACTATTGATTCTGCGAATTACTTCTTCATAGCGATTCTCAAAATCTGAAAATGAACCGGCAATAGCTTTTGTTTGTTCCTGATAATTTATTACGCTATTCTTGATATTGTAATCCGTAAGTTCGTTTTCGAGATTGTTTAATTGACTTCGTAATCTCTTTTGCTCGGCTTCGTAATATTTTACGATGTCGTCAGCAGTTTTATATTTTAATTGATTATATGAAAAGCGTAACTCTTCACTAAGGAGTTTCACAGTTGTTAATGTGATACCAGGGTCCGTAGATGT
The DNA here is from genome assembly GCF_000364265.2 of Parabacteroides sp. ASF519. Taxonomy (NCBI): domain Bacteria; kingdom Pseudomonadati; phylum Bacteroidota; class Bacteroidia; order Bacteroidales; family Tannerellaceae; genus Parabacteroides; species Parabacteroides sp. ASF519. The sequence goes on from NZ_AQFV02000006.1 coordinate 3,536,643, forward strand.
GTAAGCAATATCAATCAAGTCGCTATTCCCCAGGCGTTTTACAATGATTTGGGATAATGCATTATAACTATAATAAGGAGTGAATCCGTTAAATAGCTTATACAAGAAATTATGCGTATCACTTTGTTTGTATTTCTCAAGATTAATTATCGTTTTCTTAAAAGAATCTTTATCAATTAAATTCAGGACTTCTTTAGGAACAAAACTAACCAGGTTCTGATAGTTTTTGGCTGTAATATATTTATTATCTATATTGGGATCTCCATTAATAAGATTCAATGCTAATAATTTCATTGATACGGTTTCTAAAGTTCCTTTTGACTTAGTCAGATTTACTAGATTATCGAAAGTATTGTTTACACTCATCCAATCCGGTTTACTTTCACTCTCTAATCCGGTATTGGATGTAATGCCAGTATAGATAGATGTACTCACGGTATATTTTTTTTGCATGAACTGTGTAAAGTATGCAACTAACGCTGTGACAACTAACGTTCCTAATATTAGTTGATAGCGAATGCGATGTAGAAAACGGGATATATAGAGTGTGATATCCATAAGTTATCTGTTTATGATCTTTACATTTGTGAGCATCTCTAGTAGAGTGACAGCATTATGTAAAGCTGTTCGTCCTTCCTGATAAAGGATGATTGCATTAGTACGTCTTCCTTTCTCTATAGAGAGTTCTCCGATACCAATTTTTCCGTTAATGAAGTCTTGTTCGGATATTTTCATTTGGGCATTATATAATGCAGCAGCATCTGATTTAGCTTTCAGGGTAGCTAAAGATTGTAATACATTATTATAAGCTTCCAATATTTTTAATTTTCGTTCTTCTATTGACATCTCATATTCGTAATCCAGTTGGCGGAAATGTGCTTTCTTGGCTCTTATCTTTTGCTTGCGGCTGGCCAAATCGCCGAAAGGTATTGATATGGATAGTCCTGCGCTATAAGTGCTTTTATTACTTCCTAGACTTGTCATAAGTAAAGGATCATCAACTGTTTCTGTTGATGATAATTGCACGATTCTTCCGTATTGGTATTGTCCGTATATCCTGAAATAGTTTAGCCATTCTCTCCTTGACACTTTCATTTCAGCATTAGCTTCTTCCCGTTTGGCTTCATATATCTTTATTGAAGGATGATCGTAAACAGATTGTAAGAAAACAGAAAGAGGAGGAAGTTGAACCCGTTCATAGTCGTCTAACATGGCCTGTATAGAATCTGCATTGACCATGGCTGTTACTTCTACTGTTGTAGCTTTGTCAAAATAGTTGCTTTTCTTTTTTTGACAGAAACAGTAAGACGTATTTATCAGTAACAATATAATGAGAATATTTTTCATCAGATATTTATACATCCTCCTTTTGGATAAACGCTGTGAACGTTTTAATAATGATCCTCATATCCATACGGAAAGAAAACTCTTTTGCGTACTTGATATCCAGTTGTTTCCGCTCTTCGGCAGACATTTTTCCTGCACCACCCCGTTTTTCAACTTGCCAGAGTCCGGTCAGTCCGGCAGGACCCATGAAACGTTGCACATATTCGTCGCTTGTAAGCAATTCGGCTTCGTAAAGGGGGAGAGGACGGTTTCCTACAACAGACATATCACCTTTTAGGATGTTGAATAATTGCGGAAGTTCATCAATACTATATTTTCGAATGAAATGACCGACGCGAGTGATTCGTGGGTCGTTTTCCAGTTTGAAGAAGGCATTAGAACGTTCGGTTCGTTTAGTTTTTAGGTAGTTATTTTCGGAGGTACTTAGGTTGTCCGAAAATAAAAGTATATCCTGTTCCTGTTCTTGTTTCTGTTCGCTGGAACAGGATTGCTGAGATATCTCAGCAGCCGAAGAAGAGTTTAAAGACTCTTCTTCGGCTATATTTTTGGTATACTGATTTAATTGCTGATACTCAGCCAGCCGTTTATCAGCATCCGAATACATGGAACGGAACTTGTAAAAGTCAAAAATCTTATAGTTGCTGCCTACACGTTTCGATTTATATACAATCTTTCCATTACTTTCGGTACGAATAGCTAATGCCGTCAGAATAAGTATCGGGGATAAACAAAGAATAGCTGACCCCGAAGCCAGGATATCGAATGTTCGTTTCCATAAAGGAAGTCTGAATTCTGTCAAAGATGATATCTGATTATCTTTTCTGGCTTTTTCCTTTTCTTTGAAATCAATAATGACAGAAAATAATTTCTGCAAATCATCCTTGGAGGTGTTCTTTGATATCATGCAATCAGTGCCGGCTCTCAGATAAGGAATTTTCTCTTCCTTACTTAACGTTTCACTGATTAAAATAATGTATAGGGTAGGATATAACTTATGCAGTTGGGCAATAGTTGGTATATCTGTTGCCATATCGGACCTCTCCATAAAAACACAAAAATCAATGTATTCAATACTGGACAGACAAGATTTTATCTGCTGGAAGGTGATACATTCGATGATTTTGCATTGCAAAGTTTCACGTAAGTGAGCGGCAAGAGGAATATTATGTCCCCAAAAGATATATTCCATACAAAATGTTGTTATTTACCCTAGCGTTTAGTTATTTATCTCAAAAGTCTTTTTACCCGAACCCTTAATTCTTCAGGATTAAAAGGTTTCAGAATAAAATCTTCTGCCCCTTCTTCAAAAAGACGTATTCTGTTCGCGCTACTTTCAACGCTTGACAGAATCAATACCGGAATGTGATTAAAAAGAGCATTCGCCTTTAGATAACATAAGAATTCTTCTCCACTCATTTCGGGCATATTCAAATCGGATATCACTCCGTCAGGAATATTTCCTTCATTAAGCCAGGCTATAGCTTTAATCGGATTTTCTCTATATGTGACGTCATATAGAGAAGATAAATAAAGCATTATAATCTTTGCTATCTCCGGCTTATCATCAACCAATAGAATTGACTGTTTCATGTTTTTATATACTAGTGCTGTTTTTATTTGCTTCAATGCACAAAATTAAAATAATTATTTAATAAAACGTATAAAAATCAAAGGTTTTTATAGGAGAATAGTCTTTTCTCCAAAGAATGTTATATATGGAAATTATTCTTTAAGTTTGCAAAGCGAAACTTAGTCGATATATTGAATTGATAAATAAAGAAATGAATATACCCTTTAAAGTATTAAATATAAGCATTATACTCGCCGCTATGCTTTCCGGTTGTCAGCCGGAAATGCCTGTTACATCTTCAATAATAATTGATTTGGACGGCTTTTCTGTTCCTGTTAATAAAAATTTGTATGGAGTAACAATTGAAGAGATAAACCATGCCATTGATGGGGGAGTATATGCAGAGATGATACAAAATCGCAGTTTTGAGGATGGAGTGCCTCCTTTAAACTGCCCTTATGATGCCAAGCGAAATGTATTAAGCACACCTAACGGATGGACGATTCCTTTTATTCGTCCCGATTCAACACCCGGCTGGCGGAAAATTTCTTCAAATACCAGTATATGGCCTGATAATAAGGAGTTGATTAATGATAAAAATAAACGCTCTTTATTGGTTTCTGTTGCCGCTTCTTCGGAAACCGGGAGAGGAGGCGTAGTTGCAACCGGTTATAATGGACTTTCCATACGTGAGGGTGAAAAATATGAATTGTCCTTATATCTGAAAGGTGGGTCGATGATTCCTAAAAAGGTTCGTATCTTTTTAGGCGATTCTGTGGCAGAAACACCTTTGAGTGAAACTTTTGATGTTTCTCCGATATATGAATGGAGGAAATACAAACATACGTTTACCGCTTCGGAAAGCACAAATAATGCTGTTTTGGCTATTACGGCAGATACTTCTATTGTATTCTGGATGGATATGGTTTCTCTATTTCCTCAAAAAACCTGGAAAGACAGGCCTAACGGTCTGCGTCCTGATTTAATGGAGATGATTTCTTCGTTGAATCCCCAGTTTGTCCGTTTTCCGGGAGGGAGTTTTGTAGAAGGTTATACGGCCGGAACGTATCCGGTCTGGCATGAAACCATTGGAGATATTTCTACACGCAGGAATTTCTGGAATATATGGGCGTATGGTTCGACTAACGGTATGGGGTATCATGAATATCTGCAAATGTGCGAAGATTTGGAAGCGGAACCGCTTTATGTGATTAACAGCGGGGTGACAAGCCAAAGCCGCCGGCCCCGTTATGAGGATATTACAGCTATGAACAAGTTGGTTCAGGATGCATTGGATGCGATTGCTTATGCCAATCAGCCTGCTGATTCGACTTTTGGTGCTATGCGTGCCAGGAATGGGCATCCGGAACCGTTTGACTTGAAATACATAGAGATTGGGAGTGAGAACTATGGGCAGGAATATTCAAAGCGTTTTGACCTTTTTAAAAAAGCTATTAATGAGGCTTATCCTGAAATTACCGTGATTAAGAGCTCGTTTATTTCAGGGAAAAACCGTAACGAGTGGACTGATTATCATTTTTATTCCGGTGAAGATTTCCTTATCGCAAATCATGACAGATACGAGACCGGGCAATATCTGAGAAGATTTCCTGCGGTTTTCATCGGTGAGTTCAGTATGGGTGATGTCTCTTTACAAGGAACTTTGCGGGCGGCGATAGGAGAAGCCTGTTTCCTGCTTGGTGTGGAGAGTAGTCCGGAAGTGGTAAAACACCTGGCCTATGCACCCGTATTGGGGAATGTAAATTATGATTTTCAGAGATATCCGGCTATTTCTTTTAATAATAACAGTGCAATCGGGTCTCCTTCTTATTATATGATGAAGATGTTTTCGGATAACCGGGGAGATGATTTGCTGAAAACAGAAATAGAAACATACAGCAGGCCCCAGGTTACATTCGGATATGCAGGAATCGAACTGTTTGATAACAGTTATGACTTTGAAGATGTGCGGATTGATGGCAAACCTGTAACAGATGCGATAGTCAGGACCGGAGGCTGGAAAGTAAATAACGGTACATTAACTCCCGATGCCAACCGTTGGAATTATATCTTAATGGGCGATTCGACAGCCCACGATTACACTTTTTCCATGAGAGTGAGAAGGAATAAAGGAAGCGGACAGATTCAGCTTCGTGTACGGGATAATGGAAAAGAAGGAGAGGCCAACGACCATATTGCAGTTTCCATAGCTCCCGGAACCTGTGAGTTCTATCGTTCAGCCGGTGCGGTTAAAGACACATTGCGTTCTCCTGAACCTTATTCTTTTGAAAGTAACCGTTGGTATGATGTGAAAGTGGTTTGTAAGGATGAAGCCGTAAGTTGTTATGTCGATGACAAATTGGTGCATGAGGTTGTATTACCTCCGCTGCCGTCGCTGGTTTCTGTTGCCACATTGGAGAAGGAGACCAATACGATTATACTGAAAGTCGTAAATACGACACAACATGAAGAAAAGACGGAATTGAATATAAAAGGTGCTAGTGTCAAAAATGATGCGGAAATCCTTCAATTGACCGGCGAGCCTTTGGTGCGTAATACATTTGATAATCCGACCCGGATTGTTCCAGTATCGAAGAATATCACTTTCTCTCTGGGTGGACCGATGGTTTATTCTTTCCCGCCCAACTCGATTACCATTATGAAGATGAAAGTCGATTAAGATAAAGAAAGGCCCTGAACAGTGATGTCCAGAGCCTTTTTTGTGATTACGAAAATGTGATTAGTGAACCAGCATTTCCGGAGTGATGCGGGTGAATCTTTCTGCATCTGCTTTACGCAGTTTTACACTGCCGTCATTCCAGTTGGAAGGCCATCCGCCGATGATATGTCCGAGGAATACCACTTTGATTTCATGCAGGCCGGCAGCCAAAGCAACAGAAGTGTCGTGGCGTGAGAAACGTTTTACTTCACCGCCATTGTTGATAAGCAGTTTACCGTCAATCCAAACTTCTTCGTTGTCAGAAGAGATATAGTAAACGCCATCTTCCGGAATATTTACATAACCGGTTGCAACGGCAGCATACTGTTTAACGCCTCTCATTGATTCGCTGGTCTTGACAACGCTGGTAAGTTCGCGCAAATCTTTCATGGTCGATTTCTTCCATTCTTTTACGTCAGCCAGTTTCGATGATTCAAGGAACATACCGTCAGTAACCTGCATTTCCAGTCCCGGAGTTGTTTTAGCAACTTCCTTAGCCGGAGCCAGGGCCTGCTTTTCTACAGTGATTGTACGAGTCTTGCTCATTTTACCGGAAGGTAATACGGAGCGGATTTTCAATATGCCTGATTCTGTGAATTCGATAGGAGCAGAGTAAACAGTTGATTCGGCAGTCGGTTCTGTTCCGTCGATTGTATATACCATTTTGACAGGGCGAGTTGTTTTGAATGCCAGAGATGCTTTATCCGTAAATGCAACGAAGTTACATGAGCCGTTCGGCTGTTCCGGTTGTGGGATATGATAGTTGATGTTGTGTGCATCCAGACGAACATAAGCATTATCAAGTCTGCGTTCGAAATCTTTATAATCCTTACGGTTTAGCGGACTCCATCCGATTTCGGCCAAAGCCAACATACGAGGATACATGCGATATTCCATCAAATCGGTGTTGTACATATATTCCGACCAGTTGTTACACTGAACACCGATTACATGCTGGGCTTTGCCTGTTGTAACCAATGTGTCGGGAATCGGGTTATAGCTGTATACCTTTTCAATCGTAGCATATCCGCCGATAGTTACCGGTTCTATTTTGGAATCTCCCTGATATTGGTCGAGATACATACCACCGCTTCCCGGAGTCATAATCACATCGTGGTCCATGTTAGCAGCAGCGATACCGCCGGCTTCACCACGCCATGACATAACAGTTGCAGACGGTGCAAGACCACCTTCCAGAATTTCATCCCAACCAATGATTTTCTTTCCGTATTTGCCGGAAAGATATTTTTCCATACGTTGTACGAAGTAACTCTGCAAACGTTCTTCCGCGCTGTGCTGTTTGTCGCCTTTTAACCCTTCTTCCTTGATACGTTTCTGGCATAGCGGACATTCTTTCCAGCTGATCTTCGGACATTCGTCACCTCCGATATGGAAATATTCACTGGGGAACAACGGGGCGATTTCATCAATCACGTCTTCCAGGAACTTGAATGTTTCTTCTTTGCCGGCACACATTACGATGTCTTCAACACCCCAGATGATACGCGGAGTACCCGGTTCGCCTTTACAAGACAATTCAGGATAACCGGCGATAGCAGCCATTTCGTGTCCCGGAAGTTCCAGTTCAGGAATAACTGTGATGAAGCGATCGGCTGCATATTTCACAACTTCCTTGATTTCTTCCTGTGTATAGAAGCCGCCGTACTCAGTGCCTTCGCCTTCGATACGTTTTGCTCCGACTTCTGTCAGTTTCGGATATTTCTTGATTTCGATACGCCAGCCCTGGTCGTCTGTTAAGTGCCAGTGCATGCGGTTTACCTTGAACAGGGATAATACGTCAATCTGTTTTTTTACGTTTTCAACTGGAATGAAATGGCGGCACGGGTCAAGCATGAAGCCACGGTATCCGAAACGCGGTTCGTCTTTTACCGAAACACATGGAGTGGTCCATGCGATACCGTTTACAACAACCGGACTTTCGATTTCTGCCGGCAACAGTTGCATGAATGTCTGCATACCGTAGAACAAACCTTGCGGAGTTTTAGCTTTTACAACGACTCCATTGGCAGTTACGTCGAGTATGTAACCCTCGTTATTTACGTCCAGTGATTCGTCGATGAGCAATGAAATCCCGTTAGAAACTTCTTTGTCGCCGACTGTTACCTGATAACCTGTTGCCAGATTCATTTTAGAAGCAAAAAATTCAGCCACAGTCTTAGCTTCCGGAGTGGAAGCCTGGAAAGCCATATTTTTGCCAACTTTAAAGACTCCTTCGTTCTGAGTCAGACTTACAGGTACAGGAATTACATTGATACCCTGATTATAAGGCATCTGTTTTGTAGGCCCTTCGCTGCATGACGCAAGGATACATAGTGCTGCGCCTGCACACATTGAAACGAGCTTCTTCATGTTATAAAGATAAGTTTATAGATAATTGTGAATTTTGTTTTTCGTAGGGGCGGCCCTAGCGGTCGTCCCGGTATTTACTCCGGTTAAACAGATATTTTTGCCGCTTATACGGTATTTATATACTATATATAATATAATGTATAGGGACGGCGGTTTTAGTGCCGGCCCTATACAAGGTATTTTACCAAGCGAAGATTGGATATTCTTTCATGATGCTGTTTACTTTTTCGCGAACAGCGGTGATTGTCTTATCACATTCGGGAGCAGAAAGAACAGTGTCGATTAATTCAACGATTTCAGCCATCAGCGGTTCTTTGGCACCACGGGTTGTGATAGCCGGAGTACCGACACGGATACCTGACGTCTGGAATGCTGAACGGCTGTCGAACGGAACCATGTTCTTATTGACAGTGATGTCGGCAGCAACCAATGCTTTTTCAGCTACCTTACCGGTCAGTTCAGGGAATTTCTTACGTAGGTCGATCAGCATACTGTGATTGTCCGTACCATCGGAAATAATCTTATACCCCTTATCGATAAATGCTTTAGCCATAGCAGCCGCATTTGCCTTCACCTGAGCCTGGTATGTTTTGTATTCCGGTTCCAGTGCTTCGCCGAAAGCAACGGCTTTAGCAGCAATTACATGTTCCAGCGGACCTCCCTGGATTCCCGGGAATACGGCTGAATCGAGTAACTGCGACATCTTTTTGATTTCGCCTTTCGGAGTCTTCTTTCCCCATGGGTTTTCGAAGTCTTTGCCTAACAGGATGATACCTCCACGCGGACCACGCAGCGTTTTATGAGTCGTAGAAGTCACGATGTGGGCATATTCCAACGGGTTGTTCAGTAAACCTGCAGCAATCAGACCGGCAGGGTGAGCCATGTCTATCATCAACAGGGCGCCTACTTTGTCGGCAATTTCGCGCATACGTTTGTAATCCCATTCACGTGAATAAGCAGAACCGCCACCGACAATCAATTTCGGTTTTTCGCGCAGTGCAACTTCTTCCATCTGGTCGTAATCGACGCGTCCGGTTTCTTCTTTTACGTTATATTCTGTTGCTTTATATAGGATACCTGAACTATTTACGGGAGAACCATGAGAAAGGTGGCCGCCATGTGCCAGATTCAAACCGAGGAATGTATCCCCTGGGTTAAGAACTGCCAGGAATACGGCTGCATTTGCCTGTGCTCCCGAGTGAGGCTGGACATTTGCCCATTCAGCATTGAAGATTTGTTTCAACCGTTCGATAGCAATCGTTTCGCTCTGGTCTACTACCTCGCAACCACCATAATAACGCTTGCCGGGATAACCTTCGGCGTATTTGTTGGTCAGGCAGCTTCCCATGGCTTGCATCACCTGGTCGCTCACAAAGTTTTCAGAAGCAATCAGCTCGATACCTTTCAACTGGCGCTGATGTTCTTTTTCAATGATGTCGAAAATGATCTTGTCTTGTTTCATTACATGTAAAATTGGTTATTGCAATGAGTTCTCTGCTTATCAAAATGAGAGAATCGTCGCAAATTTACGATAAATTTCTGTATATATAGTCTAATTGTTATCAAAATATAAATAGAGAAAGGCAGGAATGAGGCCGTTTTTGTGCCTATCTTTGTCGTTCTCTGTATTTGTGGAAATGATGTTACTTATTTCGGCTGCCAAGAGGTAATAGAATCTGTTTTCTTACTATTCCTCAATTTTGTATTAGTGTATTATTGCTCAGCTGATTACAGTTTCCTCGTAGTTTCGCGTTTAGGAAACTCCAGTTTCCTGCGGAAGAAACTCGCATTTCCTAAACAGGAAACTGAAGCCGCTCCGTAGTGTCCGGAATTTTGCTCCCCAGTGAATGACAAATTGCCAACTCAATAGGAAAAATGACCATTCCCTTAACTAGTCGCTTTCTCTACTTTTGTATTGTCATCCTTTGCGTTTTAAGCGGGGAGGCTGATAGATAATAAATATTGGAATATAGATAAATTTTACGAACAATTAGGTTAAAACGAATGTTCTGTTAATAACTAACTTAAAAGAGGAGAAACGAAAGATGAAAAAGTATGATGCGATAATCATTGGGTTTGGTAAGGCCGGCAAGACTTTGGCCGCAGAGTTGGGAACGAGAGGCTGGAACGTAGCCATTATTGAACGTTCGGCTGGTATGTATGGCGGAACTTGTATCAATATAGGTTGTATCCCGACAAAAAGGCTGGTACACATGTCGAAAGTAACTCAATACAGGAAACCCTCTTCTTTTGAGCAATACGCAGAGGAATTCCGGAATGCTATTGCCGGAAAAAGGGAACTGACTGCCTTTTTACGCAAAAAGAATTTCGATAACCTCGATTCGAAAGACACCGTCACGGTCTATACCGGTATCGCTTCTTTTCGTTCTCCTCATGAAATAGAAGTGAAAGCAGGCAATGAAACCCTTCTCCTGGAGGGCGAAAAGATATTCATCAATACGGGCGCTTCCACCATAATTCCGTCAATCAAGGGACTGGAAGGTAATCCGTATGTTTATACCAGTACTTCTATTATGGAACTGGATAAGTTACCGCGCCGGCTGGTGATTGTAGGCGGCGGTTATATCGGCCTTGAGTTTGCCTCCATGTTTGCTGGCTTCGGTTCCGAAGTGACCGTGCTTGAAGGAGGCGACAAGTTTATTGCCCGTGAAGACCGTGATATTGCCGAGGCGGTAAAAACAGTATTGGAAAAGAAAGGAATTACTATTCATCTGAATGCTTTGGTGCAGTCGATTGAACACAATGACGCCGGAGCTGTTATAACATATAAAGAGAAAGAAGGAAACGAAGTACAACTTCCCGCCGACGCTGTGCTGCTGGCAACCGGACGCCGTCCGAACACCACAGACCTGCATCCGGAAGCTGCGGGGATAAAGATCTCCGACCGGGGAGCCGTCATTGTGGACGACCATCTGCGTACCAATGTCCCGAATATCTGGGCAATGGGCGATGTGACGGGTGGTCTTCAATTTACCTACATCTCTCTGGACGATTATCGGGTGATAAAAGACCTGCTGTTCGGTAGCGGACGCCGTACGAAAGATGACCGTGTAGCTGTGTCTTACTCCGTTTTCATCGATCCGCCTTTGTCGCGTATCGGTATGGGAGAAGAAGAGGCCCTGCGTTCGGGAAGAAAGATAAGTATTGCACGGATTCCGGCGGCAGCATTTCCGAGGACACGTACCTTTGAGCAGACGGATGGCCTGCTGAAAGCAATTGTCGATACGGAAACAGGCGAGATACTGGGTTGTACCCTCTTCTGCGCCGAATCGACGGAGGTTATCAATACCGTCTCGCTGGCTATACGGGCGGGAAAAGATTACACATTCCTGAGGGATAGCATTTATACGCATCCTTCGATGAGTGAATCGTTGAACGATTTGTTTGCATTGATAAAATAACGAAATATAAAATAGAACAGAACATGAAAAAAGCAGATATCGGACTGATAGGTCTCGCCGTTATGGGTGAGAACCTGGCTCTGAACATGGAAAGCAAAGGTTTTACCGTTGCTGTATATAACCGTAGTTTCCCCGGTGAGGAAGGGGTGGTGGACCGTTTTGTGAACGGCCGCGGCAAGGGAAAGAATTTTATCCCGGCCCATTCTATCGAGGAACTGGTGGAAGCCGTTAAGCGTCCGCGTGTCATCATGATGATGATTAAGGCAGGTGCTCCGGTCGATGAGATGATTGAACAACTGCTGCCCCACATGTCGCCCGGCGATGTGATTATTGACGGTGGTAATTCCGATTTCCACGATACGGAACGCCGTGTGAAGGAAGTGGAGGCAAAAGGTCTTTATTTTGTCGGTAGCGGTATTTCAGGCGGCGAGGAAGGTGCCCTGCACGGCCCGTCTGTGATGCCCGGAGGTTCTCCCGAAGCATGGCCAATTGTAAAGGACATATTGCAAGGCATTGCAGCCAAGCTCGACGATGGGACTCCCTGTTGTCAATGGATAGGCACGGGCGGTGCCGGACATTTCGTGAAGATGGTGCATAACGGGATTGAGTATGGCGACATGCAGTTAATCTCCGAAGCCTATTCTTTGCTGAAGAACCGTAAAGGACTGGATGACGACGAAATGGCTGTCGTCTTTGAAGAATGGAACAAAGGGGAACTGGACAGTTTCCTGATTGAGATTACAAAAAATATCCTCCGCTTCCGCGACGAAGACGGCAAACCGTTGCTGGACAAAATCCTGGATGTCGCCGGACAGAAAGGAACCGGCAAATGGAGCGCCATCGCAGCAATGGACGAAAACGATCCGTTGACACTGATTACGGAAGCTGTTTATGCCCGTATGCTGTCGGCCCTGTCGTCTGAACGCGAAAAGGCTTCCGGATTGTATCCCGAACCTGTCGAACTGGGTGAGAACCTGTATGTTGAAGAGATTCGCCAGGCCTTGTATGCTGCGAAGCTGATTTCTTATGCACAAGGTTTTTCTTTGATTCGCCGCGCTTCCGAACGTTACGGATGGAACCTGGACTTCGGCACGATTGCACAGATATGGCGTAAAGGCTGTATCATCCGTTCCGTATTCCTGCAGAAGATTACGGATGCGTACAGGAAGAATCCGGAGTTGCAGAACCTCCTGTTCGACGACTTCTTCCGCACCAAGATACAGGTCGCTTTGCCTTCCTGGCGTAAGGTGGTTGCAGAAGGCGCCCTGAGTGGCGTAGCCTTGCCGGCCATGAGTTCGGCCCTGAGTTATTTCGACGGCTTGCGCACGCTCAATTCGGCTGCCAACCTGATTCAGGCACAGCGTGACTATTTCGGTGCGCATACCTATGAGAGAGTAGATCGTGACCGCGGCATTTTCTTCCACACCAACTGGACGGGCGAAGGCGGTAACACAGTTTCAGGAACTTATACAGTATAAAGGAGGGACTTGATGATGAAAAGAGCAGACAGTCAACTCCTGGTTATTTTCGGAGCATCGGGCGACCTGACAGGTCGCAAGTTGCTTCCGGCACTTTTTGAATTGTTCATTGGCGATATGTTACCCGAACATTTCGCTATATTGGGTGCGGCCCGTACGGGATACACGGACGAAGAGTTCCGTGCCGAACAGCGTAAACACATCCTGGAAGCAAGGGGAAATAAGGAAACAAACAGCGCAGAACTGGATAAATTCCTCCGAATTCTGTTCTACCTGGCATTCGATTCAACCAACTCCGCCGAATATGTAAAACTGAAAGACCGTATCCATTCGTTGCAGCAACAGGAGAATATTCCGGACAGGATTATCTATTACCTGGCCACTCCGCCGCTGATGTACGAATTGGTACCCAAGTATCTTCAGGAAAACGGCATGAATGTGGCTGATACGGAAGACGGATGGCGCCGCGTGATTGTGGAGAAGCCGTTCGGAACAAGCCTTGAGACGGCCCAAGAACTGAACAAGCATCTCTGCCGTATTTTCGAAGAGGAGGAGATTTACCGTATCGACCATTATTTGGGAAAAGAGACGGTGCAGAATATCCTGGTACTCCGTTTTTCCAACGGTATTTTCGAACCCCTTTGGAACCGGAATTATGTGGATTCAGTCGAGATAAGCGCCTCCGAAACGCTAGGTGTGGAGAACCGCGGCAAGTATTATGACGGGGCAGGCGCCTTGCGGGATATGGTTCAGAACCACCTGATGCAATTGATGGCGTTTGCGGCGATGGAATCGCCTGCCGTGTTCGACCCGGAACCGATTCGCGATGAGATTGTGAAGGTCTTCCGTGCTATCCGTCCCTATACGATTCGTGAGATGAATGAATGGGTAGTCCGCGGTCAGTATGACGGTTATCGCGAGGAGAAGAATGTCGCACCCGATTCGAATACCGAAACGTATGTAGGCATGAAGTTCTTCATTGACAACTGGCGTTGGAGTGGTGTCCCGTTCTATTTCTTTACGGGTAAGAAGTTGCCGGAAAAGTCGTCGGAGATTGTCATCCATTTCAAATCGACACCGCATCAGCTTTTCGCCGGGCAGTGTTCGGGCAGTTCATGCAATAAGCTGGTTATCCGTATCCAGCCGGACGAAAGTATCACGCTGCGTTTCGGTCTGAAGATGCCGGGAGCCGGATTCACCGTGAAACAGGTCGGGATGGAATTCCGTTACGACTCGCTTTCAAAAACTCACCTGCCGGATGCTTACGAGCGTCTGTTGCTGGATGCCATGCTGGGCGATTCGACCCTGTATGCCCGCAGCGATGCGTTGGAGGCAAGCTGGCGTTTTATAGACCCTATCCTGTATCACTGGAAGGAAGAGGGTTCGAAGAATCTCTTCTTCTATGAGCCGGGACAGAATGGTCCGATAGAAAGAATGATGCTAGGCGCAGATTCGATGGGAGCTCCCTGCGATTCGTGCGGCTGATAATAATGAAGCATATGAAAATAGAGAATTACAAAGACAACAAAGATGCATTACGGGCATTGACTCGCCAGTTGATGGATTATATGGCCCGTAAAGAGGATGATGAACCGTTCAACCTGGCTCTGTCGGGTGGTGAAACGGCCAAACAGATGTTTGCCTTGTGGGCAGACGAATATAAAGATAAGATAGACTGGAACAACATGCGTTTCTTCTGGGTGGACGAACGCTGCGTTTCGCCGACAGATGCGGAAAGTAATTTCGGTCATGCGAACAAGCTGTTGTTCGAACCGCTCCACATTCCTAGCGAACATATCCACCGCATTCATGGCGAAGGGGAACCGGGGACGGAGGCTATGCGTTATTCGCGTATCGTGAAGGAGTATCTGCCGCGTCACGGCCAGTTTCCCTATTTCGATTGTATCATCCTGGGTATAGGAGGAGATTCGCATACGGCGTCTATCTTCCCCGACAATCTTCCCTTGCTGACCGACAGCCGCAATTATGCGGTATCGCAGCATCCGGAAACGGGACAGTTCCGCATCACGATGACGGGCCCGCTTATCCTGAACGGTTCGCCGTTGCTGGTCCCTGTATTGGGCAAAGGTAAAGCGGATGCAATAGAGGAATTGAAGAAGGGGTATTCCATAACGAATGCAACGCCGGCAGCTTATATCCTGTCGCATGCGGTGGATTCGATAGTGTATACGACGCTGTAATATTTATTAAAGCATACGGATACATTGGAAAGAATGCCTTTTAAGGCACGTAAAGCCGTCTTCGACAAATTGCTAGAAGTGGCAGATGTGGCAAGTCTGAGCAGGGATGAACGTATTCAATCAATAAAGCAATCAGGCGACTCCTTACGTAGGAGCCGCCTGATTTTTTTGAACTACCTTCCGGTTATTACCCGCTTATTTCACGATTACCTTCCGGACTGTTTGGCCGGCCTGGATGATGTAGAGGCCGGGGGCCAGATTGCGGCGGTTCAGGCCGGGGACAGGGCGGAAGTCGTGCAGCAGCCGTCCGTCGGCGGAGATGATGCGGACGGAAGGAACGGTATCCGTGTCGGTGCTTGTGCGGTTGGTAATGTCGAGGTCGATGCAGAGGGTACCCGGCTCCGTCCAGATGCGGAGGGCATCGGAGGGGGCGGCGATGGACTCGTTGGCGACAGGGTCGTTTTCGACGATGCCGGCGATTGAGATGGAGACGTCGCTGTGGACGGTTTTCACGATATAGGCCCCATCGCTCGTGCGGGGTGTGATCGTTTCACCGCGGTCGGTGATGACGACGGGCTGCGACTGCGAGTAGGCTTCGTCGAGGGTGAGGAAGAAGCGGAAGCTCTCCTTGGCTTCGACGGAGTACGTGCCGGCGGCGGGGTCGGTCGTGGCGCCTTCCACGGAGGGAAGGGTGACGTCGTAGTAGACCGGCGTTGGAGGCGGCGGCGGTGCCTGTGCGGTGAAGGAGGCGGTTATCCATAGGTCGGCGGCGGTCATTGTGAGTGACTGTCCGCTGACGGGTTGGGTGACGCCGTCGGGGGCTGGGCCGGAGAGGTAGGCTTTGAAGTCGTAGCCTGCCTTTGGGATGTTGGTGAGCCAGAGGGCGGTGCCGGGGACGACGGGGATACTTTCAGAGCCGTTGGTGCCGTCGGTGAGGGTCGGCGTACCGGGAGCCGGTGCCGTCGGGTTTGCCGGGTCGGCGAGGTAGACGGCCAGTGTTCCTCCTTCAGCAGGTTGGGTGACGTGGAGGAGGGGACGGTTGACAAGGTAGTCGGCTGCATCGAGGTCGGGTTGGGCGACTGAAATTACCGGGGAACTTAAAGTGCCGGAAGTTACCGTTGTAGCTGGTGCCGGCCAGGGGGTGAAGCCGTTGGGGGTACCGGAGTCGTCGAAGGTGACGAGGGCCAGTTTGGGGAGCAGCGTGGACGGGGCGGTAGGCCATGTCCAGGCGCCGGATTTCCAGCCTTCGTTGGTGGCATCGTCGCTTGCCAGGTTGTCGGCGAAGGTGTCGAGCCAGGTGTCTGCGCCGTCGAGTGAAGTGCCGTCGGGAGAGGTTACGGTTGTGGAACCAGAATCTGAACCGTTATTCAGCAACATGGCGGGGCGGGCGTAGTTGGTGTCGAGGACGGGAAGTAAGTCAGACGGAGGATCGGGCGGAAAAGAGTTGCTGGCTATCCGGTGGGCGTTGGCGCCGTTTGCTGTTACTTCGCTGTTCAGGGCGAGGCTGTGGGTTAGTTCTCCGCTGACTATATCTCCGCAAATGCCGCCGGCATATTGGTTGGTCTTGTTTGTCTTTACACTTCCGGTGGCATAGGTGTAGGAAAGGCGCCCGTAGGAACTTCCGGCAATGCCGCCTGCACAACAGGTGATATTTGCTGTTGCTTCGACATCGACTGTTGCATAGCAATGGGTGAGGGTGGCGGAGTTAGGGACGGAAAAGCTTATCAATCCGGCTATTCCTCCGGCAAAGCCTGAGAATTCAGCTGTAGCTTCCACCTTCCCGTTTCCAACTACGAAGCAATTACGGAGAAGGGTGTTATCTTCAAATCCAATTTGAAGTCCTACAATTCCTCCGGCAAAGGCATCGTTATTATTTGAAACTGCCTTTATACCATCTTCATGCAGGCGGACACCCAGGTTACAGAGCGTGCCATCTTCAACATAACCGAATAATCCGGCGTATGCAGGCGTATTATCGGACGTATTTTCTGATGAATTCTCTTTAACAACGTCCACTCTCAGTCCATCCACTGTATGTCCTTTGCCATCGAAGTGGCCTCGGAAGCTGTTGTCATCTCCTATCGGTATCCAGTTTCCTCCCTCCAGCTTAATGTCATTGGAGAGGGAGAAGTAGTAGCCGGAAAAACCGCGTTTGGTGATTTCACTGGCGTTGTCAATCTTGCTTCCATCGCTAAACTCCAATACATAGCCTCCCGCATTTACCTGTTGTGCCAGATACGCCAGTTCGGCGGCATCTTTGATAAGGATAGGGGTGTTTGGGGAGGAACCGTCGCCGGGTTGAGAGGCGCTGGAAGGAGCGGCGTTTTCAATGAAAGTGGCAGTGTTGTCGGTCCAGGGGGAGTGATAGAGGAAATCGTCTGCCTGGCGGGGTGTTTGCCCGGCTATCAGGGAGCTGGAATAGCTGCCGTCGGGGTTGCTTTTTTTCAGGCATGGGAGTTTGCCGTCCGCCCATTCCCAGGCTGTTGCCCATTCGTTGTTATCGGAAGGCTCTTTTAGCAGGTCTTCCTTGAATTTGTCGGTCCAGGTGTCGGCGCCGTCGAAGTCTCTATCATCGTTCTTGGTAGGTTGACCGTTTAGCATCATGCGGGGGGTGGAGTAGTTGGAGGTAGAGGTGGAGGCTAATCCTGCTATACGATAGAATAAGATATGGCCTTTTTCGTCGGTCGTAATTTCCTTGTTCAAGGCCAGGCAGTTTATTATTGAGCCACCTGTACTTCTTCCTGTAATGCCGCCTATAAAACACGAACCGCTACATTTTATTTCCCCAGTGGCATAAGTATAGGAAATGGTAGGGCCTCCTTCTCCGACAATGCCGCCGATACGAGCCGCTCTATTGTTTGTTACTTCTACATTGACGGTAGCGTAACAATGGGTTATTTCTACATTCGCTTTTCCTGCTATTCCTCCGATACAGGCAAAGTCACCTTCGCCTCTGATTGTACCGTTCCCTTCTGCTTCCACGTAACAGTTGTGGATATTGGTATATGATGCGTATATACATCCTGCCAGTCCTCCGGCATAAATATTGCTTTGGCTTGAGAATATATCTATCCCTTCCGGAGCCAGCCATACACCCAGGTTGCAGAAGGTGCTGTTTAGAACGTAGCCGAACAATCCGGCATATACATCGGCATCCGTTTCATTGTGAATACTTATTTTCAAACCTTTTATGACATGCCCGTCGCCATTGAAATTTCCCATGAATGGGGAGTCTTCATTCCCTATCGGCGTCCAGTTTTGCCTTTTCAGGTCGATGTCGTCGGAGAGGGCGAAGTGGTAGCCGGCGAAGCCTTTGAGGTTATCATCGGCGGTGTTGTCGATGCTTTTGCCATAGAGGAGCTGTAGGGTTTGACCGCCGTTGTTGACTTGACGGGCGAGGTAGGCCAGTTCGACGGCGTTGCGGATGCGGATGGGAGTTGCAGCGGTTGAGCCGTCGCCGCCACCCAGGTTTTCGATGGAAGACGCCGGGTCGGGTTGGACGGAAAGGAAGTCAACGGTGGCGAGTGAGGGCTGTCCGGCAAGCAGGTTGTCGGTGGAGGAACCTTCGGGGTAAGTGCCGTCGGGGTTGAGCCGTTTTAGCTGGGGGAGCAAAGCAGGTTGGCCGGACGGGGTGTCGGGCCAAATCCAGGCTGTTGTCCATTCGTTAACGTCCGATGGTGATGCCGGGATGTTTTGGAGGTCGTTCCTGAATTGGTCTGCCCAGGTGTTTGCACCGTCAAGGCTGGAAGGATCGTCGGTGAAGGGTTGGTTCTTCAGCGACATGGAGGGGCAGGCATAGTTGAAGGAGGAACCGGGAGATGTCTCGTCGTTGAGATTGGAGCCGGTTATCCGGTGGGAGTCGGAGCCGCCGGATACTGTCACTTCGCTGTTCAGGGCGAGGTTATGGGTTAGTTCTCCGCCTTCTCTTCTTCCGCAAATGCCGCCGGCAGATTGTTCAGTGGCGTTGTTGGTTTTCACGCTTCCGGTGGCGTAGGTGTAGGAAAGGATACTATTGGATCTACCGACGATGCCACCTGCATAGCACTGGTTCTCTGTTGTTGCTTCCACATCGACTGTGGAATAACAATGGGTCAGGAGGGCGGAATGAGAGTCGGAACTCTTAATTGACCCAGCTATTGCTCCTACTGTCCCCTGGTATCCTGCTGTTATCTCCACTTTTCCGTCTCCAACCACGAAGCAATTGCGGAGAGAAGCACCAATGTTTAATCCTAGTAGATATCCGACAATTCCGCCTGCGAAGATATTATCTTTAGGGTATGATGAAGCAACCTTTATCCCGTCTTCATGCAAGCGGACACCCAGATTGCAAATCGTGCCGTCATTAACGCAGCCGAATAATCCGATATAGCCATCAATCTGATCTATTCTCAGTCCGTCGACAGTATGCCCTTTGCCATCGAAGTGGCCGCAGAAGATATGCATATGTCCTATCGGAGTCCAGAGTCCTCCATCCAGTTTGATATCGTCGGAGAGAGCGAAATAATAACCGGAGAAACCTTGTTTATAGGAATCGGCCTCGTTGTCGATCTTATTTCCGTTTTTAACTTCCAATACATAGCCTCCCGTATTCACTTGTTGTGCCAGATACGCCAGTTCGGCGGCCTTTTTGATGAAGATAGGTTTATCGGCTGTGTCGCCGGAATTGCCGGCGGCATTTTCGATTTTGTCGGCTATCTTGCCGTTCCACCCTTCACCGGTCGGAGCGGCGTGTGCTATGAAGGGTGTTGCCGCCATAATAACAAAAAACAACCCGGCGAGTAAACGGCGGGTTGCCAGGGAGCGTAGTTCTGTTGTATTCATACGTATAAATGATTAATGTAGTATTTTCGATGGTTTATAACCTCGGGAGCGTTTGGTCCGGTAACCGGACCTTCCCGGGTCTTGGTGTCGGACCTTCCCGAGTCCGGGTGCCGGACCTTATAAGGTCCGACCTCCGGACTTTTACGGGGAGGGAGGATGGAGGGGCGGTCACTCTATTTCGGGACGGTCACTTCCGCCCGAACCTACCTGAAGCAGATAGGGAAAGCGGCTACGGCGTACTTCTTTCAATATTTTTGTGCTCTGCCCGCCGTATTGTGTCGCTATCTCCAGATAGTAGTTGCCGTTGGGCAGTGCGGGGATGATGAAGGCAAAGTTTGACGGCTCGTTGCGCGAGATGGCTGTCTCGGGTACGGCTACGACCTTTGTTTCGTCGGTAGCGTCGATGAAGAAGAAGCCTACTTCCTTGCCTTCGCTGCCGGCGATTTTTACGCGGTTGCCTTTGCCGTTGAGCGTGTTGCCGGGCGTGAGCTTCGCGTTGGTCGTCTTGGTGAACACGTCGTAGAGGGTCGTGACGGTCGGCATTCCTTCGTTGGTGCCGTTGATAATCACGTCGATCATGTCGAGCTCAGGACGGAGTCCTACCAACGGGATGCAGCGCATGACCACGCGGTTGACGGCGGGATCGAAACCGGCGCCTGGGCCGATCACGGCGCCTTCGACTCCCAGGGAGTTGTTGGCGAAACCGAATTCGACGGTAGCACCTGAGTATACTTCTTCCTTCGCCTGCTTTTCGATATCCTTGTAAGCGGTCAGCAGCTCGGAAGCTGAAAATTTGCTGCCTGCTTTGGCGGCAAGGCTGCACAGGCCGTCGATAGAGCGTCGGCCCACATAAGTGATGTTGATGGTGGAGTCGTCTTCGCGCTCGGTCAATTTGTTATCGACCAGTGTGCCGATGATGCTTCTCCGTTTAGGTTCGTCTTTTGCCATGTTTATTGGGTATTTTAGTTCATGAAGAACTACGTTTATAATGTGGGCAAACTTACATAAAAATTGAGATTTATAAGCGCGTCTAATAAAAATAAAGACCACTCCCTGCTGTTATTCCACCGACTTTCGTTATTTTAAAGTTGTAATACAAAAAAACTATATCTTATGGACAGAGTTTGTGGTCTTGATGTGCATAAAGATAGTGTCTTTATGTGTATTCTCACAGCAAACGGTGAGAAAATTGAAGATGTGTTTGGAACTTTAACACCGGAACTGGATCGCCTTCGTGACACTTTAGTCTCTCATGGTGTTGGTAAAGTTGCAATGGAAAGCACCAGTATTTATTGGGTTCCTATTTGGCGCATTTTGGAATGCGATTTTGATGTTAAATTGGTTAACCCTTATTTCATCCGTCAACTCCCTGGTCGTAAAACTGATATTAAAGATGCCCAATGGATTGCGACTGTTCTTCAGAAAGAGCTAATTAAGGGAAGTTATATTCCTGATTCAAAAATACAGGAATTACGTCAGTACAGTCGTCGTATCTTCCATTTGACTCGTCGCAAACAGCAAGCTGAATCTGCTATCGATCTAACGTTGCAACGTTGCAATATTCGTTTGAGTAATTATGTTTCTGATATTGGTTGTAAATCCATGCGTAAGGTGGTCAATGCATTAATCTGTGGTGAAACTGATTCTGAAGTATTAGCTCTGTTGGTTCACAAGCGTATTCGTAATAAACATTGTCATGAGGTTATTAAGTCGTCTTTGACTGGTATTGTATCTTCATCAGACAGAGACATGCTTAAAATGAGTTTGGAAGAAGTGGAACTTTATGATCGTCAGCTTCTTGAGTGTAAAGAGAAAATGCGAATAATTTGCGAGGGACATTATGCCGAGGAACTGGAAATCCTTCAAACAGCTCCTGGGATAAAAGAGGAAAGCGCTATGAGAATCATAGCAGAAATCGGTGTTGACATGAAAGCCTTTCTAACAGCATCAGCTTTAGTTGGCTGGGCTGGATTAAGACCGCGAAATGATCAAAGTGCAGGAAAGATCAAAGGAAGAAAGACTTTACATGGAAACAAGTATTTACGTGTTATGCTTACACAATGTGCATGGGGAGCCTGCAGGACTCAAACATCTAAATTTTATAGCAGATATCATACCTTGAAAAAGAGAATGAATCACAACAAGGCTTTAATGGCAAATGCTCGAAAGCTACTCGTTGTTATTTGGAATTTATTAGCTAAAAAGCAACCTTATATGCCATTTGTGAATTAATGGTTGCTTCTTAATGAGCGTTCCAAGACCCTTATATTTGTGGTGGAGTAAACCCCGTTTTTGCAAACTGGTATACAGGCACGCTCTGGCAAGGAATTGCGTCTGAGACAAACAAGCTCGAAGAGGAAATTATTTATCACTCTCTGCATAGACAAAATGTAGGGACAGCTACAAAGTGATCTTATTTTAACGGGAGTTCGAAATAAGGTTAGTGTAACTTTTATTACACAGAAAATAA
The DNA here is from genome assembly GCF_000364265.2 of Parabacteroides sp. ASF519. Lineage (NCBI taxonomy): Bacteria > Pseudomonadati > Bacteroidota > Bacteroidia > Bacteroidales > Tannerellaceae > Parabacteroides > Parabacteroides sp. ASF519. The sequence goes on from NZ_AQFV02000006.1 coordinate 3,559,041, forward strand.
TAAGAAAAAAGGGACCCTTATACAGACTCCCTCCCAAAGATCATACATTTCATAGTCAAGACTGTGGCAATGTTATCTCTTTGTGTTTTTCATAGTTAAAATCTTTTCGTCAAAGGACAGGTTTATTTTTCTTTAATACAAACTTTTTGTTATATTTTTACACATACATGTTATTAAACATGGCTTGACTGTTATTCTGAGGAAGGTTATGGTACTTATTTCGAACTCACGTTTGTTTATTTATAGAGGAAATATAAGGATTATTTCAGGGTGCGCAACATACGATGGTTTGTTTTTTAGGGGGAGATAAGAATAAATATCTATTAGGGGACGCAAACGACGCAAAGAACGCAGATGCATGCAGAGAAAGATTGATTATTAAAAAGTCTGCGAGCGTCTGCGCCTTCTGCGTCGTTTGCGTCCCCTAACACCGTTCTGTTTTGGTACCAACGAGGTACCGGAGAGGGTTTCACAAGGGGATGCTACAAAAGGAAAAACTGATGTTATTCAACAGAAATTCCCTGTAAAACGGTTCATTATCAATAGGAATACTAGAGTTCTTCATGAACTATGTCGCTCTGATTCCACCGGTTACAAAGGGACCTGTGATAAATAAGCCGTTTATTTCTCAGAAATTGCTTTCCTTTTTCAACCTTTTGCGCGGCAGTCTTGTTAGAATAATGTACTAACAAATAAAATCAAAGGTTATGACAAAGATAATGCGAACATTGTGGGACGAGAGTGCCGAACTGACCGACGAGGCGATGGCTTCGGATGCCTCTGTCCTGTCTGATAGCTATACATCGGGCGACGTGAAAGACGTCACGGAAACCATTGAAGGCGGAAACCAGGAGGCAAACGACTTCAATGAAAAGAATGATGTCCCCTAAAAAAAATTCCGGGAAAAGTCGCGCACAGGAGCCTGTCAGTCTTCAGACCAGACACATGTACCCCCTTTTACAACGCATGTATGACCCTTTACACGAAGATGTGCGGCTCTGACTTTTCCCGGATTTTGTTCTTTACGCCCTTTCTCTCTTTTCCGTTTAAAAGCTGATTCGTACATTTCACTTCCCATTCTGTCAGCTTCATTCTTTTCTTATAGGTTACTTCTTTTGCAGCCGCTAGCTTTGTAATGTTATTTTAAATTACAAAGTGATGTTTAAAGCCATAGTACATTTTTCGATTCACAAAAAGCTGTTCGTCGGATTGACGACCCTGTTCCTGCTAATCGGAGGGATTTATGCCATGCTGACGTTGCCTATCGACGCCGTCCCCGATATTACGAACAACCAGGTGCAGATTGTGACTGTCTCGCCGACGCTTGCCCCGCAGGAGGTGGAGCAGTTGATTACTTTCCCGATAGAGATTGCCATGAGTAATATTATGAATGTGGAAGAGATACGCTCCGTGTCGCGTTTCGGGTTGTCGCTCGTGACGGTGGTGTTCAAGGAGAGTGTCCCGACACTGGATGCGCGGCAGCTGATCAATGAACAGATACAAACCGTTGCCGGAGAGATTCCCGCCGAACTGGGCATGCCGGAACTGATGCCGATAACGACCGGGCTGGGCGAAATCTACCAGTATGTGCTGAAGGTCGCCCCCGGCTATGAGGACCGCTACGATGCCATGGAGCTACGCACGATTCAGGACTGGATTGTGAAGCGGCAACTTTCGGGTATTCCGGGGATTGTGGAGATTAACAGTTTCGGCGGCTACCTGAAACAATACGAGGTGGCGGTCGACCCGGATGCCCTCTATTCGTTGAACATTACCATCGGCGACGTCTATTCCGCCCTGAGCAGCAACAACCAGAATACCGGCGGAAGTTATATCGAGAAGGTGAACCGTGCTTACTATATCCGTTCGGAAGGTATGATAAGCGATGCGAAAGACATCGAACGCATCGTGATTACGAACCGCGGAGGCATCCCTATACATATCAGCGACGTCGGCACGGTGCGCTTCGGTGCGCCGAAACGTTTCGGTGCGATGACCAAAGACGGCGAAGGCGAATGTGTGGGCGGCATTGCCATGATGCTGAAAGGGGCGAACGCCAATGTGGTGACGAAGGAACTGGAAGCCCGCGTGGAGAAAGTGCAGAAAATGCTTCCCGAAGGCGTCAGTGTCGAACCTTACCTGAACCGTTCAGAGCTGGTGAACCGGAATATCTCGACCGTGGTGCGCAACCTGATTGAAGGGGCACTGATAGTCTTCCTGGTGTTGATCGTCTTTCTGGGGAATGTACGTGCCGGGTTGATTGTCGCTTCGGTTATTCCGTTGGCGATGCTCTTCGGTTTCATTCTGATGCGCGTCTTCGGCGTGTCGGCCAACCTGATGAGCCTGGGGGCGATCGACTTCGGTATCGTGGTGGACGGCTCGATTGTTATCCTTGAAGGGATACTGGCGCATATCTATACGAAACGGCTTGCCGGGAGGACGCTCACGCAGGCTGAACTGGACCGGGAAGTGGAAGCCGGGGCGAGCGGCGTGGTGCGCAGTGCGACCTTTGCCGTCCTGATTATCCTGATTGTGTTCTTTCCCATCCTGACGCTGACGGGGATTGAAGGCAAATATTTTACGCCGATGGCAAAGACGCTGGTCTTCTGTATTATCGGTGCGCTGATTCTCTCGCTTACCTATGTGCCGATGATGGCTTCGCTCTTCCTGAAACGGACCATCTCTGCAAAGCCGACCTTTGCCGACCGTTTCTTCGATAAGCTGAATGTGTTTTATAAACGCGGCCTGCGTTTCTGCCTGCATCATGCCTGGGCGACGGTCGGTTCCGCTTTTGCGTTGCTGGCGGCTTCGTTGCTGCTGTTTACCCGGTTGGGCGCGGAGTTTATCCCGACGCTCGATGAAGGTGACTTTGCGATGCAGATGACGCTTCCCGCCGGAAGTTCGCTGACGCAGAGTATCGAACTTTCCAGCCGGGCGCAGAAGACGCTGATGGAGCAGTTCCCCGAAATCAAACATGTCGTTGCCAAGATAGGGACGGCGGAGGTGCCTACCGACCCGATGGCGGTGGAGGATGCCGATGTGATGATAATCATGAAGTCGTTCAAGGAATGGACGTCGGCTTCCAGCCGTGCCGAGATGGTGGAGAAGATGAAGAAGGCGCTGGAGACGGTCGAGGGGGCGGAGTTCAATTTCAGCCAGCCGATACAACTCCGGTTCAACGAGTTGATGACGGGTGCCAAGGCGGACATCGCCATCAAGCTGTATGGCGAAGACATGGAGGAACTCTACACCCGGGCGAAAGAGGCGGCGACCTATGTGGAGCAGGTGCCCGGTGCCGCCGACGTGATTGTGGAGCAGGCGATGGGACTTCCGCAACTGGTGGTCAGGTACAACCGCGGCAAGATTGCCCGTTACGGTATGAATATAGAGGAACTGAATACGATTATCCGCACGGCCTATGCCGGGGAGGCGGCTGGCGTGATTTTTGAGAACGAACGGCGCTTCGACCTTGTGTTGCGGCTGGATAACGATAAAGTGTCGGACCTTAACCTCGACAAGTTGTTTGTCCGCACGGCGGAGGGTATCCAGATACCCGTCAGCGAGGTGGCGAGTATCGAGCTGGTGAACGGTCCTTTGCAGATAAACCGAGATGCGACCAAACGCCGTATCGTGATTGGAGTGAATGTGCGCGATGCCGATATACAGCAGGTCGTTTCGCAGATACAGGACACGCTGGAAAAGAATATCAAGCTGAAGCCCGGTTATTATTTCGAATACGGCGGGCAGTTCGAGAACCTGCAAAATGCCATCAATACCTTGCTGGTCGTGATTCCTGTTGCACTGGCGTTGATTTTGCTGCTGCTGTTCTTCGCTTTCAAGAGCGTGACTTATACGCTGGTGGTCTTTTCGACCGTGCCCTTGTCGCTGATAGGGGGGATTGTGGCGCTTTGGCTGCGCGGGTTGCCTTTCAGTATTTCTGCCGGGGTCGGCTTTATTGCCTTGTTCGGGGTGGCGGTGCTGAATGGTATCCTGATGATTAATCATTTCAATGACTTACGTAAAAGAAACAGATATACTATGAGTACGAACCGGATTATTGCCCGGGGATGCCCGCATTTGTTGCGCCCGGTATTCCTGACGGGACTGGTGGCTTCGCTGGGATTCGTCCCGATGGCAATTGCCAGGTCGGCAGGTGCGGAGGTGCAGCGTCCGCTGGCGACTGTCGTGATTGGCGGGTTGATTGTTTCGACCGTCCTTACTCTGCTGATTATTCCTGTCTTCTACCGGATGGTTAATTCGTTCCCGCTGATGTGGAAGAAGTTCAGGAAAAGGAGGGGGACGAAGGTTGCCACCCTGGTTCTGCTGCTGGTTGTCCTGTCACCGGCGGCATGGGCGGAGGGGGGAGCGATTCCCGACGCAATCCCGGCAACCGTTACGCTGGACGAGGCCCTTGCCCTTGCCATGAAGAACCATCCCCGTTTGAAGACGGCCTCGGCGGCGATAGACCGCTCGCGGGCTGCAAGGGGAGAGGCCTGGGACCCGGGAGCGACTTCCTTTTCCTATTCCTGGGGGCAAATCAATGGCGAGACACACAGTGACAACCAGCTGGAAGTCACCCAGTCGTTGGGCAACCTCTTGACTCCTTTCTATAAAAACGCCCTGGTCAGCAAGCAGGTGGCGACGGGCGAATATTATCGCAACATGGTACGCAAAGAGATAACGGCAGAGGTGAAACGTGCCTGGGCTTATTATCAGTATGCGGCAAACCTTTGTTCCCTTTACCGCGAAGAGAGCGAGCTGGCAGTCCGTTTGCAGGAGGCGGGAAAACTCCGTTACGAGCAGGGCGATATCACTTTGCTGGAGCGCAATATGGCAACGACGCTGGCAGCCGACCTGCGTACCCGGCTGATGCAGGCGGAAGAAGAGCTTCAACTGGCAGTCCGCCGTTTCACCTGGGCGTGTTATGCCGACAGTCCGATTGTTCCGGCCGACAGTACGCTGGCGTTACTTCCGGGTGTGACCGGAGAGGCGGCGCCGTCGGAAGCGCATCTGAATTATTTCCGGAGCCTGGCAGATGAGAAGAAGGCGCTGCTGAACGTGGAGCGCAGCCGTTTCTTCCCCGAACTTTCGGTCGGTTATATCCGCCAGAAGATTTCACCGCTGAACGGGTTGAATTCGTGGATGGTCGGTGTTTCCTTCCCGCTCTTGTTCTTTCCGCAGCAAAGCCGTTCGAAGCAGGCGAGGATAGATGCCGGAATTGCCCGGACGGAAGCGGAAGCGAGCGCCCGCCAGCTGAACAACAAGGTCGATGAGTTGCAAGCCATGCTCCGCCAACAGGGAGAAAATATCCGTTATTATACGACCGGTGCGCTCCCGGAAGCGGATGCCCTGCTGAAGAGTGCGCAGATACAATTCAAGGAGAGCGAAACGGATATTATGCAGTTCGTCCAGAGCCTGAACAGTGCCCGCGAGATAAGGAGGGGATATATTGAAGCGGTCTATAATTACAATATCTCTGCACTGGAATTGGAATTGTATACTCGGTAAGAAAAAGACAAGCTGTCGGAACTCCCGGAAGCCATATTTTAAGAAAATAGAATATATTAAAAATAAACATCTGATGAAACGAATATTATTTCCTGTTGCAGTCCTTTTATTAGCCGCCTGCAATACGACAACTGAAAAAGAACAGACCCCGGAACCGGTTGCACCTCCTGTCGAACCGGTAGTGGTTGCCACCGATACCATCCGTGTCGACGCCGTCACTTCGGCAACCGCCATGCCGAATCATTCTTCCTTCAACGGAACCATGATTGTGCCTCCCCAACGCCATGCCACCGTCACCCTGACGATGGGAGGGACCGTCCATTCAACGCCCCTGCTTCCGGGCGATTATGTAAAGAAAGGTGCCGTCCTCGCCACCCTCGAAAACCCCGATTTCATCCTGTTGCAACAAAGTTACCTGGAGGCTCATGCCCAAACGGAATATCTCGAAGCCGAATACCACCGCCAGGAGCGTCTGAGTTCGCAGGAAGCAGCTTCCCAGAAACGTTTCCAGCAGAGCAAGGCCGATTACCTTTCGATGAAAAGCCGCCTGGAAGCTGCCGCCGCACAACTCACGATACTCGGAGTTACGCCCGGCGACCTGCTCAAAGACGGTATCCGTCCTTACCTGGAAGTAAAATCCCCGCTGAACGGCTACGTGACCGGGATGACCTTGAACCTGGGTAAATATATCAATGCCGGCGAACCTGTCTGCGAAGTAATCGACAAAGGCGAAACCCTCCTTTGCCTGACCGCCTACGAGAAAGACCTCGACGACCTTATCCCGGGCAGCCGCATCCAGTTCCGCGTGAACGGCATGGGAAAGCAGACGTTCGATGCCACACTGCTGTCTGTCGGCCAGGAGGTCGATGCCGTAAACCGCTCCCTCGAAATCTATGCACGGGTGAAAGGAAACCACGAACGTTTTCGTCCTGGCATGTATGTGACGGCGCGTGTAGAAAAGAAATAAGTATATTTGCGGTATGAAAGTAAATATAGATAAATATGTATTGGCAGTCGTCGTCATTTCCGTGGTGGTGGCGTTCCTGACCCATTTCCCGGAACTGATATCCCTGTTCGACCATTCCGGGGAGAACAATCTTTTCCCCGGAATGCGGATGGCCGATGTTGCCAATGAAGTGTTTTTTACTTTTATTTCGCTGCTGATTCTCTTTGCCCTGAATACGTTCTTCTTCCGGTTCAACCGTCCGGCGGCGCGCATCACGTGGGGAAAGATGGTGCTGTCTTTCGTCCTGACCTGGTTGATGAGCAATCTGTTGGGAAAGGTTTTCGTCTTCCTTCACCACCATTTCGATATTCCGGCGATTGATGCGATGGTGCACCATTACCTGCATCCGTTGCGCGATTTTATCATTACCTGTATCGTGACGGGCAGTTGTTATATGATTCACCTGCTTCGCAAAAGCCAGCAGGTGTTGGTCGAGAACCAGCAGCTACGCACGGAGAACCTGGTGAACCAGTATGAAGCCCTGAAGAACCAACTGAACCCGCATATGCTGTTCAACTCGCTGAATACCCTGCGCTCGCTCATCCGCGAAACGCCCGATAAGGCACAGGATTATTTGCAGGAACTGTCGCGGGTGCTTCGTTACACCTTGCAGGAGAATGAATCCCAAAGCGTCACCTTGCGGGAGGAGATGGAGTTTGTCTCTGCCTATATCTTTTTGTTGAAGATGCGCTATGAAGATAACCTGGAGTTTGATATCCGGATAGACGAAGCCGCCGGGGGCGCCAGCTTCCCCCTATGTCCGTCCAGCTGCTGATTGAAAACGCTGTCAAGCATAATGAGATTAGCAATCGCCATCCGTTGGTCATCCGGGTTTTTACCGAAGGAAACCGGCTGACAGTCAGTAATCCCGTCCAGCGTAAGCTTACAGCCAGCGGAGGCTTGCAAATCGGTCTGGCAAACCTGGCGAAACGTTACAACCTGCTCTTTAAGGAGGAAATCGAGGTGCGCGAAGAGAACAATACATTTATCGTAACTATTCCATTGATATGAATGCACTTATCATAGAAGATGAAAAAGCGGCGGTCCGCAATCTGACGGCTCTGCTTTCGGAGGCGGCCCCGCATATCGGGGTTGTGGCCGTGTTGGATAGTATTGCAGAAAGTATCGACTGGTTCCGTGCCAATGCGATGCCCGACCTGATATTCCTCGATATTCATCTGGCGGACGGTTCCGCCTTCGAGATTTTCGAACATGTGGATATCTCCTGCCCGATCATTTTCACGACGGCCTACGATGAGTATGCCCTGCGTGCCTTCAAAGTGAACAGCATCGATTATCTGCTCAAGCCGATTGGCGGGAGCGACATACGGAAGGCGATTGGCAAACTGGAACAACTGCGTTCGGAGGCACCTTCAAAGGAATTTGATTACAGCCGCCTGATTCATGTGCTGAAACGGCAGGAAAGCTACAAGACGCATTTCCTGGTTCCGGTAAAGGGGGACAAGTTGCTTCCGCTGTCGGTAGATATGATTCTGTTCTTCTATATCAATGACGGGCTTGTGAAGGCGGTCGTTACCGATGGGCGGGAATATACTTTTACGCAGACGCTCGATGAGTTGTCCGACTGTCTGAACCCGGATATTTTCTTCCGTGTGAACCGCCAGTATCTTATCTCCCGGAAAGCCGTATCCGACATCGACCTCTGGTTTAACGGACGCCTGTCTGTGAACCTGAAAGTCCCTGTGCAGGAGAAAATCCTGGTAAGCAAGGCGCGTGTCGGGGAGTTCAAGGATTGGTTTACCGGGAAATATACCTGAAATCCCGTTTGGTATATTATTACTGCCGCTTCGTCTACTAAAATATCCGGGCATCAGCTGTTTGTCTAGTTTTGCTTCGAGTTCAATAATAAAAAGAAGCATGATATGAAAACAGTATGGTTGTGGTTGATGTTGGCGGGAGTTTTTATATGCCGGGAAACAAGCGCACAGGTCTGGCTGAAGACTGAATATATCGGTTCGTCCGGATTCCGGGATGCCGATAATAAAAAGGTAGGCGGCAAAGGGGATATGAAGGTGATTCAGGGAGGGGTGAACATTCCCGTATCCATGAAAATGGATGAAAACAACCACCCGACAGCCTGGATGGTCGGTCTGGGCGCTTCCTATGCTTCGATGGATAACAAGGACTTGTCGGAGTATATGGAGTCGCAAATCTTCAATGCGCAGCTGGCTGTTTCGTATATCCGTCCGTTGAGTAAGAGGTGGTCGCTTCTGGCAAGTGCCGGGGTGGGGCTTTTTATGAATACCGGCAGCCTTGCCTATGCCCGTTGGGACCATGTGATGGGGGTGGGGATGGCGGCGGCTATCTGGCATCTGCGCGATAATCTGGATTTGGGGATGGGGGTTGCGCTGAATACCAGCTTTGGTTATCCGATGGTTTTTCCGGCTCTTTTTGTGGATTGGCGGCTCGAAGGGCGTTATATGGTGAATGTCTCGATGATGGACGGGGTGGAGATATCGGGCGGGATGCAGTTGCATAAGTTGCTTCGGCTGAAGCTGGTCGGTTCGATGAACGGTATGCTTGCTTTCGTGGAGCACGACGGCAAGGATAAGATATTCACCCAGCAGTATATTACGACCGGGTTGCAACCGGAACTGACTATCACGAAGTCGCTGTCCGTTCCGATAACGGTTGGCTTGTCCGCTTACCGGGCGGCTTTTTATGATGACCGCACGCTAAAAGCGATGTTCAAGTCGATGGACAGGGAGTATGACCCGCATTTCTCACCTGCTTTTTATACGAGTATAGCCGTCAAATATGGTTTTTGAGGGGGATATGTGTATCTTTGTTCTTTATTTGTGAAATATTAAACTCCTATTATGCCGAAGTTGGAAGGAACCTATAACAGCTTTTTGATTGATTTCCTGATAGCTCCGAAGTACAGGTTCGGGAGGCATTTGCTGCTGGTACTGTTCTTTACTTTTGTGGCGTTCAATATGCCTTATCTGACCTGCGCCGGTTTTCTGGATGAGGTGGGCGGTGTGATTGGGTATGTCAGCGGGCTGTTGCTGGCGTTTTATCTCGGAGGGATTTACCTGCACATGTATGTCCTGTTGCCCGGATTGCTGCTGAAAAACCGGTATGTGTTGTATATCATTATCGTGTCCCTGCTTATTCTGGTTATGATTGTAGTCTCTTTCGGGAGCGATTACTGGCTGAACCGGTATTCCGGGCAGGAGCCGGGTCTTATTCCTTTTTCTATAAGAACCGGATAATGGCTGTCGAGATTGTAAGTAACTTTTTCCTGTACGGTCTGCTGATTGCCGGTACTTCCATCACTATCCTGCTTCGCCATTGGATGGGATTCTACCAGCGGAAGAACGAACTGGAGAAGGTGAACCTGAAAACTGAACTGGAATCTTTGAAAGACCAGATAAACCCGGAGTTCCTTTTTAATATGCTCGATGAGGCGGGCAGGCAGACCTTCGATAACCCCGGACAGGCATCGAAGGTGTTGATGGAGTTGAGCAGGCTGCTCCGTTACCAGTTGTACGACGGGAAGCGGGAGAAGGTACTGCTGATTTCCGAGATATCGTTTATCGAGCGTTTTCTTGAACTGGCGAAGATGAAGTATGCGAACCTGAGCTTTACCGTGACGAAGGAGGGGGAGGTCAGCCGTAAACTGGTGCCACCTTTATTGTTTATTCCTTTTGCCATTCATTATATAAAGCAGTTGTCGTCGGAAGAGTCCCGGATGGATATTTATTTCTGTTTCCGGGCAGGTGAGCGGAAGTTGTTTTTCTCTTGTATTTGTTTTGCTCCGGGACTGCCGGACGGGCAGAAAGAGCATAACGAAGACCTGGAAGATGTGAAGCATCGCCTCGATTTGCTGTTCAAAGACGCTTATAAGTTGGAGACGGTGGATGATGGGGCTCTTTGTAAAACGAATTTATGTATCAGGTTATGATAAATGCATCCGGTTTTCTGTTGCGTCTGCTGGTTGATTCCCGTTACAGGATTTTCAGGCATTTCCTGCTGTTCTTTCTTAGTATGCTGATCATATCCGTGAATTTTTATCTGGATTTGATAGAGGGGAAGGAGTCTTTGATAAGAAGTAGTATTGCACAGAGTTTGATACTACTTATACCTATTTATTTGAGCGTATTTATATTGACCCCGCGTTTACTGCTGAAGAATAAGCTGGGGAAGTATGTCATCTCCGTGTTTTTGGTTATCGCTGTGGCTATTTTGTTTTCTTATCTGCTGCGGCAGGAAGATATCGAAAGAGAATATAAACTGTATCAGTTTTGGCTGGCAGCCTTCTTTTTTATCTCTTCCATTATCCAGTTAAGCCTGATTATTGCGGGCGCGTCGGCGGTGATTGTTTTCCAGGATTACGTGAAATACGGCCAGCGTATCGACGAACTGGAGAATGCGACGATGCAGTCGGAACTGGAACAGTTGAAGAACCAGATAAACCCGCATTTCCTGTTCAATATGCTGAATAACGCGAATGTGCTGATAAAGGAAAATCCGGTGGAGGCGGTGCATGTCCTGTCCAAGTTGAAAGACCTGTTGAAGTATCAACTGAAAGACAGTACTTCCGAAACGGTCTATCTGGCGGACGATATCCGTTTCCTGACCGATTATCTCAATATGGAGAAGATACGGCGTGATAATTTCGATTTCATCATCTCTACGGAAGGGGAAACAGCGCATATAACCGTTCCACCTTTATTATTCATCCCTTTTGTGGAGAATGCTGTGAAACATAATAACGATAACAGGAAACTGTCGTATGTGCACCTCTATTTCAAAACGAAAGAGGAGCAGCTTATCTTTATCTGTATCAATTCGAAGCCGGCCGAACAGAAAGAGAAGCCTGTCGACGGGGGGATAGGTCTTGCCAATATCAGCCGCCGCCTGCAACTTCTGTATGATACGGATTGTTCTTTGCAAATAAATGAGACGGATATAACATATACGGTCAATCTTCGTTTAAAACTTAAAAACTGATTAGTATGAATTGTATCATTGTAGATGATGAACCGCTAGGTCGTAAGGCAATCCAGTTGTTGATACAGGATACGCCGGTGTTGTCTTTGTATGGAAGTTTCGGCGATGCCGTGTCTGCCGGTAAGTTTATGCAGGCGAGTCCGGTGGACCTGGTGTTTCTGGATATCAAGATGCCGGGGGTGAACGGACTGGAGTTTGCCCGGATGATCCCGTCGGATACGCTTGTCATCTTTGTGACGGCTTATGCAGAGTATGCCCTCGACAGCTATGAGGTGGATGCGATAGATTATCTGGTGAAACCGATTGAAATCGAACGTTTCAAACGGGCGGTACAGAAAGCACATACTTATCATTCCCTGCTGAAAACCGACAACAGCAAGAATCAGGTGGAGTCTGTTTCCGCCAGTCATATCTTTGTGAAAGCGGAACGGCGTTATTTCAGGATACAGCTGGAAAATATCCTTTTCATCGAGGGACTGAAGGATTATGTCGTGATACAGACTCCCGAACAGCGGATTGTGACGAAGATGAATCTGAAGTCGATCCATGAGATGCTTCCGAAAGATGTTTTTCTGCGAACGAACAAGTCTTATATCGTGAACTCCAATTATATAGCCTCGTTTGACAACAATGATGTATTTATTGGAAAGTATGAAATATCGATAGGGAATAGTTACCGGGATGCGTTCTTTGAGAAGTTTTTTATGAAGAATAATCTGTCGGATTGAGTACTGTTCTTTTGAAAATCCCGTATATTTGTCGTTGAAAAATAAATAAAGTGAACAAAAGATGCCTAAAATAGCCGCTGCCTTTTCCATTAAGAGTTATGGATTATACACAGCCAGGGAACGCGAGTCGAAGGATTAGGCAGGATAAGTTTGTGGGAGATTGATATGAAAGAATCAGTACGGATATTCCGTTTTATCATAGTGGGGACCCTGAATGCTCTTATTACCGCCCTGGTTATTTGGGTGTTGATGAAGGGTGTCGGATGTAATTACCTTTGGTCGAACATTGCCGGTTATGTTGCTGCGTTGGTTAATAACTTTTTTTGGAGCAAATACTGGATATTCTCCTCTCGGAGTGGAAAGTTTGAACGTGAGGTGCCTCTTTTCCTTGTCGCTTTCGGTTGTGCTTACGGCTTACAGTTTCTCTCCCTGCTGTTGATGGTGGAGATAGGTGATATGAATGAATACCTGGCGCAGTTCCTGGGGTTATTCGTATATGGCGCCGTCAATTTCACGATGAATAAACGGCTGACTTTTACCAGAAAACAATGATTTCTTATCCGGTAGTGACACTATTCAAACTTTATCCTTCAGGCTTCAGGAATATATAATCCTTGAAAAATAAGGAATCCAACTGAAGGGTGCCACATTCCGGATTTTGATTCCGACAGATAGGCACCCGTTTGCCAACCGATAGTTATTTGTTTGTCTGCGGGTAGTTATCCGCTCCAAAAAGCATAGGTGTTTTGAAATGTTAAGTCAGGACTTTTGATGACAAAACATATATGCTTTGAAGACAAAAGTCCTATGTTTTGCCGGAAGTTACTTTATCCGGAATTTCCGTATACATTTTTTTACAATTCTATCCCTTCAGCCGTATATATTGAAAAATATTCTCTCCCGGCAACTGAAAGCTGAAAGCAATAATTTGAAAAGAGACAGAGTGTAAAAAGTTTCTATATGGTCCAATCTGCGTCATCTGCGTGCCATATAGAAACAAATGCTATGACTCGAATCTGATAATAATTGAACCTGTCCATCCTCATGACCATATTGGCATTAAGCTTGCGTCGTATTCTTCCAAATCCGTATCATATAGAAGGGCAGGTGTGTGAATGCGAATACAAAGGAGATGATTAGCAAAACCTTGCTTTCATCCCAACCCACTGTCTGCTGGTGCCACAACCCGGTGATAACGCAGAGGACGGAGAGGGTGATACCTATCATGTTCAGCGAAAGCTGTCCTTTGCGATGTTGTTGCATATATTCCAACTTACTGTGTTTAATGCCGTAACAGGCATAAATATCCAATCCGATAAGCATCCAGAGTACCAGGCGAATCCATGTGTCGGCCGGAAGGAAAAGCATCATGCAGAGACAAGTCACGATTCCGAGAACCGGTACAAGCGGAACGAACGGCGTTTTAAAAGCACGTTGCACGTCCGGCATCGTTTTTCTTACCACCAATACGCCTGCACAAACCAGTGTAAAGGCAAATAATGTTCCTATACTCGTCATCTCCCCGGCTACCCGGGCAGGTACGAAGGCCGCCAGCAATCCGACCAACAACATGAAAAGCAGGTTACTGCGTGCCGGAGTGCGGAATTTTTCATTGATATGCGAAAAGAACGGAGGCAATAACCCGTCGCGGCTCATGCTCAGGAATACGCGGCTTTGTCCGAGCAACGTAACCATTATCACCGAACAGTAACCAAACAGGATAGCCAGTACGATTGCCTTATTCAGCCAGGGATAATCCGGTTGGATGACCCCGGCGGCATCCGCATGTCCCATATGTGAAATAGCTACGGCAACAGGCGCAATCCCTTCCTGCCCGTTGAACTGGCTGTAATGTGCCACTCCGGTCATCACATGAGCGAAAAGCATATAAAGGATAGTACAAACCAGCAGGGAAACAAGAATCCCGATCGGCATATCCCGTTTCGGGTTTTTAGCTTCCTGTGCAGCGGTCGATACGGCATCGAATCCGAGGAAAGCGAAGAAAACGATTGCTGCCCCGCGAAGCACACCGGAGAAACCGTATTCACCTAACGTCCCGGTATTCGCCGGAATATAAGGAACATAATTCTCCGTATTGATATATTTCCATCCCAAAGCGACAAATACCAATACGACCGAAACCTTGAGGAAGACAATTATCCCGTTGAAAATCGAACTCCCTTCCGTTCCCCGTATCAGGAAAATACTCATCAGTACGACAATAAGAAAAGCGGGTATATTGACTATCCCTCCGTCCCAGGGACATGCCGTCAACGTATGTGGCAGATGGATACCCACCCCTTCGAGGAATACGACCAGATACCGGCTCCAACTGATACTGACCGTCGTTGCGGCTACGGTATATTCAAGTACCAAATCCCAGCCGATAATCCAGGCAATCAGTTCCCCCATCGTGGCATATGAATAGGTGTAGGCACTTCCGGCAACCGGTATCATGGATGCAAATTCGGCATAGCATAATCCGGCAAAACAACAGCCTAGCGCAGCAATGGCAAATGATAAGGTAATGGCTGGACCGGTATATCCGGCAGCAACGGTTCCGGTGATAGAGAATAACCCGGCACCGATGATAACCCCTACACCCAGCGCGACCAGACTCCAGGGGCCTAATACCCGTTTCAGCGTTTTACTACCCGACTCATTAGCCTCCGCCTGTAAAGCGCCTAACGGTTTCTTTATAAATAATCCCATTCTTCTGTTTGTTTAGGTGTGGTTGCGTCAAAAGCCTCTTTTGTCATAGCGGACTTGATGCAACCTCACAGTATTTCAATAATCGGCCGCAAAGGTAGGGATTACAGGAAAAATATACAAATTCAGTTATGAATGGACAATCGTTCCCAGATGTAATCGGGAATCAGCTTCCAGAAGAATACCAGTGTGACATACCGCCAGTCGATGATGACTGTCCGTTTCTTTCGTTTCAAAGCCCGTACAATCCGTTGTGCTACCCGTTCCGGACGCATCAGTAGCGGATAGTTATCATTTTTTAGCAAAGCCGTTTTCACGAACCCCGGACGTATATCGGTAAAAATTATCGGTAACTTTTCCATCCTGGCTAACTGTGCCAGTGCGTCGATATAAGTATTCTGGAAACGTTTGGTGGCGGAATAGGAGGGTGCTACTCCCAAACCTTTAGTCCCGGCGATAGAACTGATAACGGCCAGATGCCCGCATCCCTGTTCCTTGAAATAATGGTAAGCGGCAGTGACCATGCGGGTAAAACCGATTGCATTGGTATTGACGGTTGCCAGTTCAATGTCCGGATTCAAAGTCCGGTTCTGATTGCCGACACCGGTACTGAGCAGGAACAGGTCCATGCCTCCCAGTTTATCAATTAGCAGGTGGAGCTTGTCTACGGCTTCCACCTCAGTCACGTCGAGCTGTTGTATCTCTGTCTGCTCGGGAGCCTGCTCCCTGAATGCTTCCAGCCGTTCCAGCCGACGTCCTGCCACTCCAACGCGCCAACCCAGTTGACGATATATCTTTGCCACTTCGTAACCGATACCGGAAGTCGCCCCGATGATAACAATCCTTTTCACGATTTCTTTTTATTTAAAGACTAATAGAAGAACAAATGTAAGCAAAACTTTATTAATTCAACGTTACGCTTCTTACTTATTGATATTCTATCGCTCACACATTCTTTTTTAGGCTATTCTTTACTTGTTCATTCAATATATTCTTAATACCTTGCCACCGTGTTAGCTATAGCTTAAGAGATTCATTGTCCTATAAATAAAATAGCATGAAAATAAACAATCTCATCTTACTGGTATCCCTTTTAATAATGGGAAGCCAGGTTGTAAGCTCCCAATCGAAGACAGGCGACTTACCGGTATTTGATTTCTCAAAAAACTATCCTCAGAAGAAGTTGCGCCTTCAGGATATGGCGGAAATAGAGTATGTGCCTTTGGAGACAACAGATGAAATTTTGTTGGGTGGTTCATCGGTACTTTCAGCTGTTACCGATAAATATATTCTTATCCATGAATCCCGATTGGGTGATATATTTGTTTTCGATCGTAAAATAGGAAAGCTCTATTCACATTTCAATCACAAAGGACAGAGCGGGCGGGAATATACATGGATTAATGTCGGTACAATTTTAGATGAGAAGAAGGAAGAAATCTATGTGTGTTCCCAATTCATTCAGGTTTATTCTCTGAAGGGAGACTACAAACGAACATTGAAAATAAATACATTTGATAATGAAATGAGTATTTTCAATTTTGACGATGAATCTCTACTTATCTATGAAGGTGTAATAATTGAACCTGGTCGTGAAAGTAAGACTAAAAAGTCCCCTTACCGTCTTGTCTCCAAAAAAGATGGTAGCCAGCTTTCTGTATTAGACATTCATTTTGAAAAAAGATATACAAACAAAATAGCTCAATCATTGGAGGGTAATATGTGGAGACCTTTTGGAATTTATTATCCTCAAAATATGCATTACGGTCCGGATCTAATGATTGCGGATATTTCATCCGACACATTGTTTCGGTTATCCCCGGATAAGGGATTAATACCCTTATTAACCCGCAAGCCATCGACTCATGCTCCTGAACCTCGGAATATATGGATACCTTTATTAACAACTGATAAGTTCATGTTGATAGGTACGCTTCTATTAGATTTTAAATCACTGAAAGGCGGACCGATTCCAACGTTTATGTATGAATTTAAGACCGGTGAAATAAAGAAGACGCCGATTTTAGATACAGAATATGATACAAGGGCTTGGAGTCAGGGAAGATGGTCGCCGGATGCATCGCCTGATATCGCACGGAATATGGTCGCTGAAATGATTCAGGCATCAACGGTTATAGAGGCTTATCATGGAAAACGTTTGGCCGGGAATGGAATGAAGATTGCAAAGACACTTGTCGAAGACGATAATCCGGTAATCAGGATTATTAAATTCAAGTAATAAATATATTACTGCCGATAGTGCTTACTTATTGGCATTTATACAATAATTACTATATTTGTGGAAACAAATCTTTAAACCATATTTATACCATGAAACATTTATTTTTTGGAAAGCTATTGGTTGTGTTGCTCTCCTTTTTCTGTGTATGTTCGGTATCTGCACGCAAACCTATCAAGACGTTGTTGATTACCGGGCAAAACAATCATAACTGGCAAGTTAGCCATGTTGTTTTAAAGCAAATACTGGAAAACTCCGGTCGTTTCTCCGTAGATTTCGCAGTGTCTCCTTCACAAGGACAGGATATGTCCGGTTTTGTGCTTGATTTTGCTCCGTATGAATTAGTTGTGTTGGATTATAACGGTGATTCATGGCCGGAAGAAACAAACAAGCGTTTTCTGGAGTTCGTGCAAAATGGCGGGGGAGTGGTCGTTTATCATGCGGCAGATAACGCTTTCTCCAAGTGGCCGGAATTTAATAAGATATGTGCCTTGGGTGGATGGGAAGGACGTGATGAAAACTCCGGTCCTTATGTGTATTGGCAGGATGGTAAACTAGTCAAGGATAGTTCTGCCGGTCCGGGCGGTTCGCATGGAAAACAGCATGAATATGTGTTGAACGGGCGTGATAAAATACATCCCATTGTAAAAGGATTGCCTTTGAAATGGCGTCATACCCAGGATGAACTATACGACCGTATGCGTGGTCCGGGTAATATCGGAGACTTGCTTTATACGGCTTATTCGGATAAAGAGACAGGAGGTTCAGGACGTGAAGAACCGCTTGTCTTTACCGTCGATTACGGAAATGCCCGTATCTTCCATACCATGCTCGGACATGCCGGTGCTACTGTTGAAGATAATACAGCTATGCAGTGTACAGGCTTCCAGGTTTTGTTACTGCGTGGTGCGGAATGGGCTGCAACCGGAAAGGTAACTCAGAAAGTACCCAAAGATTTCCCGACCGAGACACAGTGCAGTTACCGGAAGGATTATAAGGAAAAGAAATAAATAGATATTACTTTTCTTTTGAAAGAAAAGCAATCAAAAAATCAAGGCTGTATCTGGTTTTTACCGGAGCAGCCTTGATTTTTTATCTATCCTTCCAAGAAGGAAAAATAGGTTTATTCAGCTCGTAATGTATCTGCCGGAGCAATTTTAGATGAGAGGTAAGCCGGGTACCAGGCTCCCAGTGTGATAAAGAATGCCATAAGCAGATAAGTCGATATCAAACCGGCAAAGACGCGGAAGAAAGTGACCGGCATAACATTCGTGTCAATCAATTCCATTTTCGCAATATTAATGCAGATGATAGCGGCAGGGATAGCCACCAGGCTTAATAACAGCCAGCCTTCTCCGATCATCATTTGCAATATCTGGCGGCGTGTGGAACCAACAGCCAGGCGGAGGCCGATTTCAGATTTCCTGTACTCATTACGGAACCAGAAAGTGCCGATGATTCCCAGGAATATATTGAAGATCAGGAATGCCATAAAGGCTATCCGGTAACGGATGGCATCCGTCACTCCGTTTGTAAGATAAAGTCTGTTTCTCAGGTCGTCGTAAGAGTCGACTCTGGAAAGTATGAAATTACCGATATTTATCTGTTCCCTTATATCCCGTTGGAAATCTTCTATGAATTTTTGTTTGTTGAGCCCGGGTTTTACCCGTATACTGATTTCTAACGACCAGGCGAGTTGTTGCTCATTCCATTCTTTGAAATAGGAAGTTGGTAACATAAAATATGCCGCTCTTTCTTCCCGGCTGTAATCGTCACGTTTTAATATCCCGCAAACACCTCCTATGCGGAATGAATTGTCATTCTTCATGTAAATAGAACGTCCTTTAGCCTGTTCTCCGGGGAAAAGTTCTTCAGCCAGTTTACGGGAAATGACAATGTTCTTTTCGGTCAAAGCATCTTTTAAAGAAGATCGGTCATCTTCGTTCAAGGGGCGGACTCTGAATACATCGAAATAGGAAGGAGTAACCGGTAAATATTGGAACTGCACCATTTTCGAACTGTCTTTTCCCATTTGGTTATCCATATAACTGGGGTTATAAGGACTACTATTTTGTGTCAGGCAAACCTCTTCTACCTGTGGATATTGCCGGATACGTTCTATAATAGATAGGTATAGGGCAGCTGCCTCTTCCGTGTTTTCATGGTGAATATAGTTGGGACTACTTTGCGGCACAGTCGTGAGCCGTACCTGGTAAGTGTCTTTTATATCGTAAGCACTATCGACTGAATTGGCATATCCGATCGTTGTGAAGTAGTCCATGATATACCATAAGAGAATGAATACCAGGAATAATTCAGCTACAATCCAGGCATTTTGCCGGCGTTGTTTCCATAAAAGTTTTAAAAGATGATGTATCATGATTCTTGTTATTTATCGTTTAAAGCATCGACAATGGGACGTCTGAGTGCACGCCAGGCAGGAACGAGAGCAGACATCAGGTTTAAAATCAGGCAGAAGATCAGCGTATATCCGAAAATTGCGGGGTTGATCAGCATGCCGGGAGAAAGATCGATAGAGGCGGTGAGTGAACTGCCGTCCCAGTCGTAATTTCCCAGTAACCACCCTTTTAGCATAAAGATCAATCCGTAGGAGATCAATAATCCGATCAGTCCGCCTAATAATGTGAGCAGCAGGTTTTCATATAATATCTGCAAAAGCAATGTTCTGTTCTGGGCTCCGAACGCTTTACGGATACCTAATTCTTCCATGCGCTTTTTCATGCGTGATGCAGTCATTCCCGTCAGATTGATGGAAGGGACCAACAGCAGAAGGAATATTACTGAGAAGATTTGTATAAAGAGTTTCATGAATTTCGGACTGGCGAAAGAATCTGTGCGTAACCAGGCACGTAGAACGGTGTCAGGTTGTTCGTTTAGTACAAAATTGTATTGTGGAATATTTGCACTGTAGCGCCGGCAATTTTCTTCAGCTTCCCGGCGGATAGCGTCAAAGTCGCCCGGTTTCTTTGCCAGGATATAAAGCTGCATATGACCTAAGATAAAATCACACCATTTACTTCCCTGTATCTGTGAAGGACGGTTGGTGAAAGGTATCCACATTTCAGCGTAACAGAATTGTGCTATGGAAGGTACATCTTCTACGACACCGGAGACTTGGTATTCTTCAAAGTTCAGTAGAAATGTTTTACCTGTTGCATCCGATGTATTGAACAGCCTGCGTGCCAGTGATTCGCTCACGACGGCTTTTCTGATTCCGGAGGTAAACTCTTCTTCCGTATAAGGTTTTCCGGCAAGGAATCTGAACTGGAATATTTTCCAGAATGCAACATCCGTACCCATGACAAGTCCGTTGTATACTTCATCACTTCCCGGGGTTTGTATGAATTCGGTCTGTTCTCCGATCGGGAGGATGGCAGTGACAGCCTCCGGAGTCTGCATTGAAAAAAAGCATTCTTTGATGGTCGGATAAGAAAGCCGGCTACTCCCGTTTCCCTGGCCTTCTGTTTTATTTAGAATTTTTCCGTGTTGTATGACTAACATCCGGTCACGGTTGATTTCCGGTGCGATATTTCCAGTCCGGAAATAATATAGTATAGCCAGTATCATGACCATCGTAATGGCCAGACCGGTACCGGTTATATAAATGATGCTGAAAAACTTGTTTTGCCTTAGCATCTGCATAGCCTGTTTGAGATAGACCTTATACATAAAAGACTTTGTTATTATTGTTTGGAATCTATAATAACAAAGTCTGTGCCATAAAGGTAAATGCCTGTCGTTCAGTCTATGGATATACTTTTTACTGTTCGTTATCGGACATAGTGTTCATTTTTGTAAGGCTTATTATTCCATCTTCCAGCGAAAAATGTTCATCGTGATCGGCCAGGTAGCGGATTACAGTGATGATCTTGTCGGCGGGAAAAGGTAGGTTCTCCGTCAGTTTCTTAGCCTCCTGCGGACCGTCGGTCAAAGCCTCCTTCAATGCGTCACGGATGGTATTGAACGTATGGTTGTTCAGGCCCGAATCGTTTTTTGCCAGACATACATCGCAACAACCACAATCGGAAGTTCCTTTTTCACCGAAGTAAGAAATCAGCATCCGGCTCCGGCATATCCGGTTTTCGTTGATGTATTCCATGACCCGGTTGATACGGCTTTCAAAACGTTTTTTACGCTCTTCGTAAGCCGAACGGGGAATAGACAGATATTTAATCTCCTCCCGGGTACGGGTATAGATAATGAGAGGTGTTTTCTTATGAGGGATGTAATTGACAATCCGGTATTTGGAAAGTCTGACCAGCACCTCATAAATCTCCTGCTGACTCAGTCCGGTACGGGTAGAGATCAGCCCTTCATTAATATATACGTAATCCGAAAACAAACCGGTGTAGGAACGGAGTATCGTTTGTATAACCTCATCCGTCTTTTTATCCTGATGCAGGTATTTGTAAAGCTCGTCGCGTGTGGCGGTAAATACCAGACGAGAAGCATTTTCCTGTTCTTCCGTATATTCTATGTAGCCTGCCAGTTCAAGTATCTTAAGGGCATGATGTGTTTGTAGATGCGAAAACTTATAGGCTGTACAGAAATCGACCAGGGAGAAGTCATGTACTGTATCCAGTCCGAAACCCATTGCTATCTGATAATAATTACCTAAAGCATCATACACCCGACTGATAAAATCCCTGTCCGGAAATTCATCGGCCAACCGTTTCTTCAACTTTGTACAATCTATATTGGAACACAAAGCGACAGCGTAAGCCCTCTGTTCATCCCGTCCGGCTCGTCCGGCTTCCTGATAATACTCTTCCAGCGATCCGGGCATATCCATGTGGATCACTAGGCGTACGTCCGGCTTGTCGATACCCATCCCGAATGCATTGGTCGAGACAATTACCCGACACTCGTTATTCTTCCAACGGCTTTGGCGAAGGTTTTTGTCGTCGCGGTTGAGGCCGGCATGAAAGAAATCGGCCGATATGCCGGCTTGCTGAAGCAGGACTGCTATTTCTTTCGTCCGTTTCCGGTTGCGCACATAGACAATAGCCGTTCCGGGAACTTTTCCCAGAATGTATATTAATGAATTTATCTTATCTTCCGTCTGGCGAACGATATAGGACAGGTTCTTCCGGACGAAACTTTTCCGGAATACATTCTTTTCTCTGAAATGTAGTCGTTCCTGGATATCATTCACTACCTCCGGAGTCGCTGTTGCCGTCAGAGCAAGAACCGGCACACCGGGAAGTTCTTCCCGGATATCGGCGATGCTCAGGTAAGAAGGACGGAAGTCGTATCCCCATTGCGAAATGCAATGGCTTTCGTCGATAACCAGCAGACAGACATTCATTGCCTGTAGCTTGCTTTTGAATATATCGGTCCCTAACCGCTCGGGCGAAACGTACAGGAATTTATAATCACCGAAGATACAGTTTTCCAGCTGGGCGATAATCTCCTGGCGGGTCATGCCCGAATAGACGGCTGTAGCTTTTATCCCCAACCGGCGCAGGTTATCCACCTGGTCTTTCATCAGAGCGATCAACGGGGTTACGACAATACATATTCCTTCCATTGCTAAGGCCGGAACCTGGAAGGTAATCGACTTACCTCCCCCTGTCGGCATTAGCCCAAGTGTATCTTTCCCCTCACAAACGGAGTGAATAATATCTTCCTGTAAAGGACGAAAAGCAGGGTATCCCCAATACTTTTCTAATATCTTATGGTAGACGTCCACCGGTTCCCTTCATATGTCATCGACCTTTATGTCTTTAACCATGAGTTGCAAGGTCGTGTTTCCGTTATATGTATTCTCTTCAATCGTATAGCAGATATTAAAAGGTTTCATCCCTTTAATATGCGGGCTGTGCTGGTGCATTCCGAAAGCGATGCCATGGATGGGCGTGTTCGATTTGTCGTCTATCAGTTCCAGCTTGATATGTTCCAGTTCTTTGCCGACCAGCTTGCTTGTCCCGTAATCTTTCACGTTCAGCGAGCAAAATACCGGTTTCTGGTTGTCCGGACCGAAAGGATTCATCTTTTTCAGTTCGCTCATGAACTTGGTATTGATGTCCTTCAGGTCGAGAACGGCGTCAATGTCGATTTGCGGGATCATCTGTTCGGGGATAATCTCGTCGGCAGCCAGCTTCAGGAATCGTTCGGTAAATTCATCCAGATTTTCTTCTTTCAGGGAAAGGCCGGCGGCATAGGTATGTCCCCCGAAGTTTTCCAGCAAGTCACGGCAGTTCTCTATTGCCTTATAAATGTCGAAACCGGTAACCGAGCGGGCAGAACCGGTGATCAGTTCGGATGATTTGGTCAGCACAACTGCCGGACGGTAATATTTCTCTGTCAGTCGCGACGCAACGATTCCGATAACTCCTTTATGCCAGCCGGGATTGTAAACGATTATCGCTTTCCGGTCTTCCATATTGGCGAATTCATCGATGATAGCGTTTGCCTCGTCGGTTATCTTTTTATCGAGTTCGCGTCGTTCGTCATTGTATTGGTTGATGTTTTCACTCTTCTCACGGGCTGACTCTACATCTTTGGCGAGCAACAGGTCGACTGCTTCTTTTCCGTTCATCATCCGTCCGGAAGCATTGATGCGCGGACCGATCTTGAAAACGATGTCGCTGATGGTTATCTCTTTCCCGGTAAGTCCGCAGATGTCGATGATACCTTTCAGTCCCAGGCTGGGATTACTGTTCAACTGCTTTAGTCCGTAATAAGCCAGGATACGGTTTTCTCCCGTAATAGGCACGATATCGGAAGCAATGCTGACAGCCGTCAGTTCCAGTAATTTCTCCAGTTCGGAGAAAGGAAAGTTATTGCTTTTGGCAAAAGCCTGCATAAATTTGAAGCCTACGCCACAACCGGACAGATGCTCGTACGGATAGATGGAATCTACGCGTTTAGCATCCAACACCGCAACGGCATCGGGCAATGTATCATCCGGCATGTGATGGTCACAGATTATAAAGTCAATGCCTTTTGTCTTTGCATACTCAATCTTTTCGATTGCTTTGATTCCGCAGTCGAGCGAAATAATTAATGTGACTCCGTTGTCGGAGGCATAATCAATCCCTTTATAAGAAATACCGTACCCTTCGTCATAGCGGTCGGGAATGTAATAATCCAACGTCGATGAATAGGGTCTTAAATACTTATACACAAGCGATACGGCAGTCGTGCCGTCTACATCGTAGTCGCCGTAAACCAGAATCTTTTCTTTATTGCCCAAGGCTCTGTTCAATCGTTTCACCGCCTTATCCATATCCGGCATCAGGAACGGGTCATGCAGATCGTTCAGATTGGGTTTAAAGAATTTTCTGGCTTCTTCAGCCGTCGTAATCCCTCTCTGAACAAGCAGGAGACAGATGACCGGGCTGAAACCGATTTCGGCTGCCAGCGCATCTCTCTTATGTAATTCTTCTTCTGTCGGGGTTTGAAAATTCCATTTGTTAATCATTATATATTGTTTTTTTCTTTTTATCTCCCTAAAAATAATATGCCAATTACTAATGTGCCAATATGCTAATGATAATGCCTTAATAAAATCCTGATTCCCAGGATTGGCACATTTGCATATAGGACTATTGGCAAATTATTATTTTTGAATCCGTAAAGTTAGAAATTAAAATGGAGAATTTTGGTGGGGGTGGCGAAATATTAACAATAAAAAAACCGGCCTTCCCTTCATAACTTAAAGAGAGGCCGGTTTTTATTTGTTCATGCAGATTTATTTATCTGTATTGTTCAACTTTTGCAGTAACATTTTGCCCGGTTTAAATTTTACGCTGCGGCGTGGCCGTATCAGGCAGGTTTCGCCGGTACGCGGGTTTCGTCCTTCGCGAGCAGTCTGGCTCCAGGGATGGAAAGTGCCGAAACCCTGAAGGATCAGTGAATCGCTTTTGGACAGGCGCTCGGTCATCAATGTTTGCCAGGCTTGCAGAAAACGATAACATTCCGTCTTAGGGAGCGAAAGACGCTCGGCCAGGTCGTTGACTATTTCTGTTTTGTTCATTTGAGTCTTTAAATTTTGTTGTTAATTAAATGGAAAAGCGGACTTGTTAAGGAGTGGCTGTCGCTTCCTTCTTTTTCAGTGTGACTGTCAGATTAGGTCCGTTCATTAATCTGTTGGTGAATGTTAGATTACATTCGGTAAATTCAGTTACATCCGTTTGGTTCGATACGGTGTATTCTACGTATTCATGAGTTCCGGTTTCCCAATTTGCTGCAACTTTTGAGATCGTCAACCAGGTACAATCCGTATTCTGCGGCAAGACCGGGTCTAGCGAACTACTAACCTTAATGGTGAAAGTTCCGTCGCTTAACTGATCTGTATCCACTTCAATCGTATCGGCAGTAATAGTGGTAGCCGTTTTATCATCGCTTGAAATATCAAATGTGATTGCCGGGTCGAGTAGGTTTACCTTCAGGATCGTATCCGCATTTTGGATCGTGTTTGCCTGATTGGTGAAGGTAATGTTCGGATCTGTTGTGACAGATGCACGGGCCTTTGTCGTGTCGGCAATCTGGATGGCATAGGTTGTTGTGAAACCATCGGTCGCTACCGGAGATATTTTTATACCCTCAGGTTCATTATACGTAACTCCTTCGATACACATAATATCCACGAGAGCCTGGCTGCCCTTTACATTGAAAAGATTGGCTTCGGCCGGAGTTTTTGTCAAATCGAGCGAATTACCTTCCGAATGTTTTCCTGCATTACTTAATACAGGAGCAACTACCGGTCCGTAGACTGTCAGTGTCGTCCATAAAGCCGGGTCATAGTTGGCTGCCGTGTTGCGTAACGTGATCTGGCACGGGGCTTTGCGGACAGCATCTGCGTAAGTGAATGTCAGGAAGGTTGCCGTCTTGCCGGGAACGGTGTCTGTGTCGTAGGCATAGGTCGGTTCTCCCAGCCAACCTCCGTAGGTTTTTGTCATAACAGACATCTCGGCTTCCACTTTGGAGGAAGCGAGAACCATCATTTTGAACCGTCCGCTTTCTTCATTGACGCGAAGCACATAAGGATTCTCATTGATAACGACGGGTACCTGGACCACATCATCGTCTTTATTTACTATGCTGAGTGAAGCGTCTCCCAGAAATTCGGGTGCAGCGTTATCAGGTTTGTTGTCTACGCCGCCGCCTGAGGTCCAGTCTTCCACTTCTAAAGTTGCCTGTATACTTGAATTGATTACGTCTGTAATGTGCAACTTGTAACGGTTGTTTGACAGAATCTGAACGTATTCGGTTATCGGATTATTCGGGTCGGTATTGTCGGTACGGGTGATTTTGACCGGATAGGTCACGGGGCTTTCGCCACCGCCTACAGTACTTCTGAATTTACCTCTGACAATCAGATAACTGCTGTCGGAAGGCATGTTCGGATATATGTAGAGGGCACTTTCGGTCATACCCATATTGGCACCGGACAGCTTGGTGAAGTCGTCGGCTGCATAAGTGATCAGGGTAGTAGCACGGTCTGCCTTGTCTATCTCCTTTAATGCTTCGCCAAACAGGGGAGCGTTGCTGCGGGCATTGGCTACCGTGATGCTGTTGATGGTCAGGCGCGATTTCAAAGCTGTGTTGTCGATATCGAAACGGGCTACGAGGCGTTTGAGCTCGATGTTGACTACCGAAGCGCTACCACTGATCTTTGTTGCGCTGCTACCTTGCATAATGAGCGGAGTTTTCAGCCAGGTGGCACCACCTTCGCCGGCTTTCAGCAATTTAGCGGTATAAGTAGGTATAAAAGCCGACTCTAATGTGCCGGGGACTGTAATTATACCTTTGTCGTCTGTTGTGACGGCGGTTAGAGCGTCGGCGTCACTGCCATCCAATTTATATCTGTTGCCATTTGGTAAATTGGCGACACAATAGAGTTTCAGATAGGGAAGGCCTTTTAATTCGCCCGGTTTGATAGATGCTTTCCAGGAGGAACCTGAATTTTGCAGGGTGAAGGAGTTCGCGGCTCCTGCCCGGGTTGACCAGGTTTCCAGATAATGCCAGTCATCGGGGTCTGTTGTCATCGTTGCGGCGGCAAAGACGTAAATGTCCAGTTCGTCTATGTTGTTCTCTTTCTCCGAGGCGATAGCTTTGGTAGGGTATTCCACACTTTCTCCGCTTCCGGTGAAGACCAGTTGTATTTCGCCGGGCTGTCCCTGTAGGGGAGATTCCTTGCCGACTTCTTCGTCGGTACATCCGACGGTTGCGCCACAAAGGGCGACAGCTACTAATAAATGTTTGATATTCATTTCGTTTAATTTTAAAATGTAATGATTGTTTCAATGACGGGAGTAATTGGCTTTAACACCCCCCTTAATCCCCTCTCGAGAGGAGAAAGGGATACTCCCTGTCTGTATAAACTTGCCTTATCGGGCAAGAGTGGCCTGCCCGACCTGGCAGGTCTGTCCTGCCGGTTACTCTATTTCCGGTCGGTCGCTACCGCCACCGCCGTTGCCTGCATGGACGCTGGCGGTTACCGAGCGCGGTTCTTTCAGCAATGATTTGCTGTTGCAGAACTGTGTGGTAATAGTCAGTTCGTAATTACCGTCCGGCAGGTCGGCCGGCACCAGCAAGGTCAACTCCGACGGTTTGTTGGTGACGATCATATCGCTTTCGAGTGTAATGACGTTTTTCGATTCGGTATTGGTGAAGGTGACGCCCACACCTGCCTTGTCTCCTATAACCTTGAGGTTCGCGCCCCGTACGAAGAGGTTGCGGCCCGGGGTAACGGTACCGTCTTTCAGACCGGTTTTGCGGTCTTCCACTTCGAGGATATACATCACGTCCGCCTTTTCGCCCAGAATATGGACGATTGTTTTGGCGATCTCTTCGCGTATTACCTTATCCTGGTTAAAAGCGACGTAGATGCTGTTCTTTTCGGGGTTCCACTTGCCACTTTCCACCACGCCGGTAAAGCGTGGAACGGCATAGAACAGTCCTGTGTTGAGCTGCCAGCCGTTCATCAGCAGGCGGGCGCAGATTCGTTCATAGAGGGTTGTTACATGTACGATGGTTTCGATGCGAAGACCGGTGTCTTCGTTAAGCATTTCTTCGTACACCTTGTTGATGTCGGCCTTGCCGGTCGATTCGAGAACAAGGATTTTATCGTTGGGATCGGCGGTCACCGTGTTGTCGGCGAGCCAGCCTTTTAGTGTGTTTGCCATTGTCGGATTGTTTCTTTATTATGGGAAATGATTTGAAATTATTCGTGTACACAGCGTAGGTTTGCTATTTTGTTCGTATTTGCATATGCGGTTATCTTACCGTCGCTGGTCACGCGTAGAGTCCAGTAATAGCCTTGGTTGTCTACAGCATGTGTAGTCCAGTAGTCAGTATTTGTATCAAATATGTTATTATTTTGAAGTTCTTCGAGATTCGTTCCTGAGGTATTTGGTCCACCGCATATATTTATCCAAGTTTCTACATTTGTAGGTATTTGCCATCCTTCGGGGCATCCGATGGATATAGCTTGCGCAATACTTACTCCCTTTGTTGCATCCTTCGGAGCAAGTAATACATCTCCATAGCACCAAACGTCTTCTCCATCATATTTTTTATCTGTAACACCTGTTATTTTGATAGTAGAAACTTTTGTGCTATCAGAACGGTTAGGTATTTGGATGGTGGCTGGTAGATAATTTTTGTCTTTGATTTTAATGGTAATCTTTTTTTCTTGAATGGATATTGATACTTTCGCGGTATCACCTGTTGGAGTTCCAATACCTCCGAGATAGGCCGCATCAGTTACTGTGAATTTAAGAGATTGTGTTTGATTATTTAGTACAGCATGTGCAAAAGTTGTATCTATTTGAGTAACCAATAATGGAGTAGTGAATCCGGTAGGTGTTATAGTAATTGCCCTGTCACCGTTTTCCGGTTTTCCATTTTTGAAAGTTACGGTTGCCGGTTTCATAGTAAGACCGGTTAAATTAGGTTTTTGGGTGATTTTGATATCTTGTTCGTCATCACTGGCTGATAGATTGGTCTTATTCAACGTAAACCATTGGTCTCCGCCATTCCAGTCGACTAGTATGTTACAACCGTTGGGGGCGGTGGCCTTAAGGGTCGTGTCCTGGTTGGCTTTTGCTGCGAAATTAATACCATTCGCTTTTATATCCGAATCCAGTCTTTTCACATAGATAGTTTTGCTTATACCCTGTGCTTTATCGGTGAATGTGACGGTTGCTCTCGGGGCATCTTCTCCGTCATAGCTGTCACTTATTACTATTTTGAAATTATATGTTTTTGAACTCAGCGCTTTTGTCAGGTTATCCGTAATTGCCGGGGTTTCTATTTTCAGCCAGTCTTTGTCTGTGCTGCCGTTTTCGTACGATTTGGTTACTCCGATTTCCGAGTTGGTGCCGACTGTGACATTGAAATAGCTTCCGCTTCCCCGGGTCATATAGACCAGGCTTGAATCGGCTATATATTTGTTGCCGGGAAATGCGTCCGGTATATCGATTTTCATATCTCCCGGGGTGTTGTCCGGTTCGTAGTCGTCGATTTTGCCGTCATCTTCCCAGTCGGCTGTCGTCAGGGTACATTTTAGCTGATACGGGTCGGCATCGATGATATTGACGGTATAACGGTGATTGTGGGCAATGTCGAGATACGTGCTGTTATCGCCGTTGTCTGTTTTAAACGGGACCTTGTAGGTTACTTCTGTACTGTCAGTCTTGTTGACACGGTAGATACCTTTCAGTAACAGATGTCCTTGGTCTTTGGTGGGACTGGGCCAGGAGTAGAAAGCACCTGTACAGTTACCTTCGTTGGCATTTTTCCCTTCAAACTTGCGGGCGGGATAAACGATCAGGTCACCTTTTGCGGCAGGCTGTGAGCCATAGATTTTGATTGGGAAGAAGGAGGTAGCTTTTCGTCCGTTCTCCATCGAGACGGAGGTTATCCGTAAGTTCGACAGCTTCTCATTGTTCACGATGTCGAAACGTGCCACCATGCGGGTCAGCCGGATGCCTGTGGTGTAGCGCGTAGAGACGGCAAGGTCGGTCAGATCGACCGGTACGGTCAGTGCGCCGCTCATCGGCAACGGAGTGACCAGGGTATCGGCCGCTAATGCCGGATCGATAAAGGGAGTGCGGTAGGTCAGAAATTCCTGTTCGGTAGGACGACCCGGTTGGGAGATCACGACCGACGAACCGCTTTCGTCGGCAGCTGTCGTTACCAGGGATGCGAACAGGGTGTCGGCAACTGTCTGGTTCGGGTCGGCAAAGACCAGCGGCGTACCGGGGTCGGCGGGATTGGTCGTATCTCTCAATTTAGCCGGGTCTTTCATCTCTTTCTGGTTGGCAATGCAGTAAAGACGGATGTAAAGCCCTTTTTTAGGTGTTAGCTTCGCTGTCGTGTTATTGTCCTTGCCGGGGATGGCTGTCAGTTCGAGCGGAGTGGCTCCGGCCGGTAGCGGCAGGCCTTCGGGGCGGTAGGCAAAACGTTCCTGAAAGGTGTACGTGCCGTTTTCCTCTTCGGAGCCGAACACGTAGACATCGAGCGTTTCGATGGTGTTCTCTTCGGCGGTAGCGATTTCACCGGCTTTGGTCGCTGTTGGCGACAGGCTTAATTTGTTTTTCAATGTCAGCATTACTTCCCTGCGTGTTGGGTCGTCGATGCCTCCGTCGGTTTCCTTGTCGAGCGGTTGCTCGTACTCGCTGGTGCAGGCTGTCCATGCCAGAAATCCGGCCAGGCTACAGGCTGCGAAAGCAGATAAGTTACTTTTCATTTTCATGACTTTAAAAGTTTAATATGAATACTCGTGTGGCATTGTGCCACGTTAATATTGTGATTCGATTGACTTTTTGTTTATCCGATGGCACCGCCTTCGTCCCAGTCGGTGCCCGATACCTGGTTGACCACGATACGGTCGTCGTAGACGGTGATCAGCAGGTCGAACTCCTGTTCGAGGCTGCGGTTGAGGTCGACAGGCAGTTTATTGAAAAACTTATAGAGGTCTATTTCCTGTACCAGTATATTATCGTTATGCCAGAGGCTCCACAGTTGGTGGGTGTCGGGCGTGTATCGAAAGGTGACGAAACGCCCTGTAACTTTGCCGTCGTAGTTCATGGCTGCAACTGTTTCGTGCTGGATAAAAGGAGATTGCGTTTGCGGTAACGTGTAGACCGCCTCGTCCGGAATCAGTATCTCTTCATAGGCGGGTGTAAAACCGTACGATCCGTGTATCCCACGCAGCCGCATCCGAAAAATCCCTGTTTCGGACGGTAGTACGGTGGTGCGCCATTCCACCGTGATATTGAGCAGGGCATGCGCCTGGGTGAGGTAGATGCGCCGGCGGCAGACTTCGCCGTCGACGGTTTCGAAGGTGGCGGAGCCGTAATAGAGCCGGTCGGTGTTTCCACGGTAGGCTGGCGGCGTGCCTCCGTTGGCGGTGAGCATCCGGCTGTCAGTTACTGTTTCTTCGTTTTCCAGGTTTCCCCAGGCAACGACGGTGTAGCGTCCGGCCGGTAGTTCGCCGTTCCAGAAGGTGACGCTGTCGCCTCGCATTTGGTCGGTAGCCAGCAGGTTACCCTCTTCGTCGAAGAGGTACTGGCGGAGGCTGTTCGCATAGGCGGGCAGTGCGTTTTCAAAGGTATTGCCAGCATACCAGTATTCGATGCGTGTACTGTAAGGGCATACCTGCGGTTCGTCCGTGAAGGTACATCCGGTGGCGGCCAGTAATAAGCAGGCGGCTAGTATTTCTTTTATTTTCATGGCTGTTCGCTCCTTTCCAAAGCTATTTCGAGATTGGCCCGTGCCTTGCGCGGTTCGAGGCCGACGGCCTTGCGAAACCAGACGGCGGCGCCTTCGGGATTGCCTTCCATCAGGGTCAGTACGCCTATATTGTTCCAGGCGCGGGGATCGGCTTCTGCCTTGCGCAGATATTCCCAGGCCGAGATCAGGTCGCCCGTCAGCATCACGGCGGAGGCGGCATTGATGTTTGCCACCACGTCGTCGGGGAAGTGGTAGGCGGCTATCTCGTAAATCTCGCGGTACTGGTCGGTGCCGGGCCGATAGTAACGCGCCACTTCATATATTTCTTCGAGACTGAGCAGGTCGGCATGGGTATAGAGCAGGTCGGCGGCTTCGTCGGAACTGACGGCTCGCACGCGGTAACTGACGGTCACCTCGATACGGCGCAATCGGGGAAAGAGTTCGCGCAGCATGGTCTTATAAGGAATACCGCCTTGTAGGTTCATCAATTCCCTTTCGCGTCCATTGAAGATGCCGTAGCGGCGGATGATGTCGAGAGCAGCCTCCCGATAGGGCGGACTGGTCTGTTGCAGGAGGTCGATCAGGCCTTCCCAGTCTTCGGCAACGGAACTGACGCTGAAAAGACTGCGGGGTAATCCATAGGTAATGCGCACATATTCGGAGAAACGTGCGGCACGTGTAGCCGAGAGTGTTTCGTTGTCGCGGTAATTTCCGTCGGGTGAGGCGTAGCCGCAGATACGTATTTCGTCGATCTCGGAAAAATCGCTGTCGAGCAGGGGTGTCACCAGCTTACCTATCTTATCGAGTTCGTGGCGGTTGTTCTTGTAATCGGGATAAATATCGTCTTTTCCCAGCGGATAGTCCAGATAGAGGGTGGCGGCACGGTTCCGGTTCTTGCCGTTGTTTGCAGCTATCGGTGTCAGCCAGGAAACCATATCAGCGAAAGCCGGTTCCGCTGCAACAACCCTGGCAGGTGTCGTAGGCGTAACGTTCGCAGCAGTTGTAACGGTAGTTGTCTTCCGGGGGATGGCCGGTTGTTCCGGCCTGATTGTCGCCTTCCCGGTTGTCGGTGCGGCAACTGCGGTTTGTGCCACAGATGCGCCAGCGGACCGGATTGCCAATGCGAGGTCTTTTTTCAGTGTGTCGGTGCCGAGCAGGTAGTGTTCGCAGCAGTCCTTGCTTTCCTGCCGGAGCAGGAGTGAGGCATGCTGCATCCAGGATGCGAAAGGGACGGATATGCGGTAATCGACCGTCCGGGAATCTGTCCGGCGGTTGTTGTGCAGGCGGGTATAAAAAGCCGTTTCGTCCGTATTGTGTTCCAGGAACCGTTCGCGGCGGTCGGTTCGTTCGCGGCGTGTACCGCTGATGACCACAGCCGATAAATCAAGTTGCTGTTTCTTGTGGCTGAGTACCGGTGTAAAGGTGATTGCCAGGCTGCTGCCGACACTTACCTGGTTCAAATCCATTAGCAGATGCAGATGAAGGCTGTCGCGCAGTACCTGTATGGAACGGGGTATGATACGTATTCCCCGTGCCATACAGGCGGAAGGAGTAGCGGCGGTAGCTACAACCAGGAACAGGGCGGCATATATATAATGTAAAGCATATTGTTTCATAACGGATAGATATTAGCGTAGAAAATAGATGACAGAGAAACCTATGCGGGTAGGCCCGAAGTAACTTCGGGTGTAGCGTCCGACGGCTTCGGCACATTCGGTGCAACGATATTTGGTGTAGTCCAGCCGGACATATCCGGCACCGATCATAGCTTCGAATCCCCATCGGTCGCCTACGGCCCAGTGATAACCATAAGTTACCCCACCGCCATAGAGGTCGCCTCGAAGTATGTGTTCTTTCAGACCGGAGATAAAAGGGATCTGTCCTATATTAAAATGTCCGTAATGACCGTGGACTCCTACGAAATGTCCTTCAAACTTTTGACAGGGCCAGTAGCGCAGTTCCGGTTGTATGAGGTATAAATTCAGTTTCATGTCGTTGGGAAATTTCCAGGCATTGTAGGCTCCCCAGAGGTCGAGAGTGAGACGATCGTTCAGGGCAATTTCCACTCCGGCGTTCGGTGTAGTGGTAGCCAGGAATAGCAGATTTGTTTTCAGTGCCGTTTGCTGCCCGTGAAGTCGGGACGATGTGCATAACGACAGAAGAAACAGGAATACGGGAATACAATAATGTTTATACATAAATGGTGACTTTTTATACACGCTATATTCTTAATTGTCTTTCCGTCTCTTGGTAAGAGACGGAAGTGAGGAGAAGAGGTATTTGTTATGTGTTGAAAAATAATTCGTATGCCGTATGTATCGTTCGAAATGGAGTAGCCTAGTAAAACAACATGTAAAACAAAAAGGGTTTAACAAGGTGCTTTTTAGGCGTAGTTTGCGAATTTCATTGATGTCGGAGCGACACCGAAGGGGACGACTGTGAATAGCCTCCGGTGAAGCCGGAGGTTATTTGATACATCGGTGAAGGTCCCTGCAAGGGGCGAATAAGATGCGGTATTGTAAGCGTTGTAATGCCTCCAAAATTGTAAAACAATTGTGAAACATCTGATAATTAGATAGTAAGGATAAGTAGAAGGATTAGATAAAGGGAAATAAAGGACATAGGGAAGAAGTTTGTAACATGTAGTTCTTTCCTTAAAATGTGTTATAACATTTGGCGATATGCCGAATGTAAAGGCTTCATTGTTGATTAATAAGCCTTTTTCTTTGCTGGTTTAAAAAAACGTTATTACATTTGCAACGTTTTAACAATTATGGAAACAGTCTTTTCCGTCTCTTACCAAGAGACAGAATCTTTCCAAAACTTCTTTCCTTTTGAAATTCTTCCCGTAATCACAAATTCATTAACACGGTCCATTCTGGAATCATCCAATGATGTCATGTAAATGTGTGTTGTTTCCAAGGAAGTGTGTCCCATACCTTCGGAGATCAGTTCTTCCGGTATGCCTCTTGTTTTCGCCATGCTGGCCCAAGTATGCCGGGGAATATAGGTGGACAGCTTGGTTCCGACTATTTCTCCGATAGTTTTGAGCCGTAGGTTTTGCAGGCGGAGGGCACTCTCGTATTTTTTATAGGAGGCATCCTGTGTTTTAAGTACAGGAAACAGGTAGGGCCATTTTTCATTCTGGTAACGCTCGATAATGGCTTGCATAACCGGTAATATCTTAACCTTTAGTGTCTGTCCGGTTTTTCTTCTGACGTAGACCAGGTATTTACCCCGTATGTTATTCTTTGTCAGGTAAGCGATATCGATGAATGCCATGCCTTGTGCATAGTAAGCAAACAGGAAAAGGTCTACAGCCATCCGCAGGGTTGCCGAGTTCTTAAGTTGTTTGTCGTCCAGATGCATGATCTTTTGCATTACCTGCGGGGCAACGGCGCGTTTCTCGGTTTTCTCAATCCGGGTATTTACTTTGCGGAAAAGGGATGGCTGTCTTTCGATCAGTCCGTCGTCTGCCGCCCTGTTCAGGATAGAGCGCAACACACGGAGGTAGAAAGAGACGGTGTTGGGATCGAGTTTCAATGCTTCCAGATACCCGGCATAATCGATTATTATCTGTTCGTTGATAGCTTGTAGCGTGAAGTTTTCCGCGATCTTTTTTTTCTGGCTGAGAAAACGGGCGAAACTGTTACGCAGGCTTCGACAATGATGAGCGGAGGCTGTTTTTTTCTGTTCCGTAAGTTCTTTTGCCCGATACTCGATATACCCGGAAAGGGTATGTGGCCTGTTTTGTGCTTGGTAAGCTACCAGCAGGTCATCAACGGAGTAGTCACCCTGTTTTTCCAGTTGCATGATGAGTAGCCCGATTTTGTGGCGGACTTTCAGGAGCATTTCATTCCCCTTCAGCAGATAGCTGTTTCGCGAAGAGCCGGTATCTGCCGGTATTTGCAACTTTTCTTCGTGGGGATTCCATTCTTCTTCGCAAATCCGTATATCCAACGGAATGCGTCTTGTCTGGCGGTGACAGATCAACTGAACGAAAAGCGATACCGGCTTTCCCCTCAACGTCGTTTTCCGCCGTTTGATTTTAATTGATGTGTAGGTCATAAATCATCTCTTATAAATGTAATATATAACAAATGTAAGAGAGATATGCTTATTTGAAATTTACAAAGGCTGTTCTTTGGTTTTAATCCAAACTCGTTTCCCATCGAAAGTGATCGCCATTTCCAGCACATTTGTGATACCGACAGCATGGAGGCTGGCAGTGTACTGCTTGTCTTCTATCTGCCGCAGGGCAGATGAGAGTGTTTCTTCAACGGATTCATCATACAGAGGGTCGAATAATTTCAGTTCCATAATGATGCCCCGTTTACTGAGGTCACGGGGACGCATCAAAATGTCGTATCTGCCAAGACCTGCTTCCCGGTTACTGCTTATTTCGTAGGCTCCGTTGCTGACTAGCATTCCGAGTAGGACGCTTGATAGACTTTCTCCGGGTCACGTCCGGATGTGTCGTAATAGGACAGTGTGTTGACTACAAAGTCGTTAAGGAGTCGCTGGAAGATCGGCATATTATTTTCGTCAAGAGCTTGCAACATTGTTTCAAGGCGGTCGTTCTTGACCGGACCGTTATTTATCCAGTTCTGAATGATCGTATAGAATACGGTCGATATTTCCCGATTCGGAACCTGGAGCGTGTATCGGATCAGGTTGTTGTTTTGTAAGACTGGTTCGGAAGCTTTCAGGTATCCGCTGAACAGCATGAATGACCAGATATTGACCGGACTTGCCAGTAAATCGGGGAAAACCAGCTTATCGTTTATTGTACTGTAAACTGATTCACCCTGTATCAGCGCCTCGATTCCGTGACGAATCACAGAAGGACCATTTGCAACAAGGTGACGTAATAGTACATCAGAACCGGTGTTGACCCAGTAAGGGATCAGTTTTCCTTTACTATCAGTATAATTTAATATAGACCAGGGATTGTATATTACCTGATTGCCAAAAAGATATCCGTTGTACCATTGGCGTACTTTTTCCTTATGTGAAGATAACTCGTAGTCATCCAGCATCTGGTCGGTTTCTTCCTGAGTAAAGCCAAAGGCCGAACACATTTTTTTATCGAGTATGGTGTCTACAGCTATATTGTTGAGGCCGCTGAATATGGATTCTTTGCTCACCCGCAATATGCCGGTAATGACCCCTCTGAAAATATCCGTATTGTCTTTGAATACTTTCGACATAAAGTTACGCATAAAGCCGATCATGGTGTCGTAATATCCTTTATCGAATGCCGTATGTATTGGCGTATCATATTCGTCGAGCAATACCAGAGGCGGAATACCCCAGTGAGTTGTGAGAAGATTTGTCAATAGGCCGAGAGAACTTTCCAACTGGACTTGCGTCGGATTGCCGGCACGAATAATTTCGAAGGTGGAGCGATAGGATTTCTCCATATCAGGATTGTCCGGTAAATATTTATGCCTGATGTATTCCTGTTGTACTTCCTCGGCTATCCGTTCCAGTGCTCCTTCAAATGTTTCGGCCTTGCAGTCTTTCAGTGTCAATGTGATAACAGGGTATTTACCTTGATAACGATCAAAATCTTTCCATTGTTCGATCTTTTTTCCGTTAAAGAGATGCCTGTATATATTCCCTTCTGTCCGTTCGAAGAAATACCGGAGCATGGAGAGATTGAGTGTCTTACCAAAACGGCGTGGGCGTGGGAGCATTGTAATCAGACTACCTTCTTCTACTAGCTGGCGGATAAAATCCGTTTTGTCAATATAATAGTAATTCTCGTCAATCAGCATTTTGTAGTCGCTGATACCTATCGGTATACGTTTTTTTGTCTCCATAATCTAGCCGTATTTAGGATGAGTTCAACTCTCTGTGATGCAAATGTACGAATTTATGCATACAAAGTATATAGTATACTATACATATAATTATTCCCCTATATATCGTTAGTTGGAAAATAAACCTGTATATTTGTCACAATATTCTAAAAAACAATGACGGAAGATATTAAAAAAGCCTGCGAAGTGATGCAGGAAGGGGGTATAATCCTTTATCCGACAGATACTATCTGGGGGATCGGTTGCGATGCGACCAACGAGGATGCCGTACAGCGTGTGTACGAGTTAAAGAGAAGAGCAGACAATAAGGCTATGCTGGTTCTTATGGATAGTTCTGCCAAATTAAATATGTACGTGAACGATATTCCGGATATTGCCTGGGATTTGATAGAAGTAGCGGATAAGCCGCTGACTATTATTTATTCGAATGCGAAGAACCTGGCAAAGAATCTGCTGGCTGACGATGGCAGTGTAGGTATCCGTATTACTAATGAAGAATTTTCCCATAAGTTATGTGAGCGTTTCCGTAAACCGTTGGTCTCTACTTCTGCCAATGTGAGCGGGGAATTGTCTCCGGCCAATTTCTCTGAAGTGTCCGAGGTAATAAAGAATGGTGTGGATTACATCGTTTCCTACCGCCAGGATGATATGAGCAAGGCACAACCGTCGAACATCATTAAATTGGGTGCCGGAGGTCTTATTCAGGTGATTAGATAATAATGAAAAGAAGCAGAGAGGCCGCAAAATACATATTATCGGATTTTATATCGGCAGCCGTAGCCTGGTTTTTATTTAACTGGTTGCGCTATGAAGAATTGGCAGTATATGAGGGCGCTACTTCCTTTACCAGTTATCTGGGGTATATGCAGGTGCTGAAAGGACAGTTGTTCGTTCCGTTCTTCTGGCTGATCTTATATTATTTTTCGGGTTACTACAACAAACCATTCGGTAAGTCTAGGCTGACGGAGTTATTCTCTACGTTCGTGACGACATTAATCGGAGTGGTATTTATATTCTTTGTTGTGGTGCTGAATGATTTGCCTCGCTCTTTCCATATTTATTATGAGTTGTTCTTTGTCCTTCTCGGATTGCAGTTTTTTCTGACGTATATTCCCCGCCTGGCAATTACACAGAGCGGTTTGCGGAAGATTAAGAGCCGGGAGTTGGCAATGAACGTACTTATTATCGGTGCCGGGAAGAAAGCGGTCCGCATTGCGGGTGATTTGTACCGGATGGGATACCATATTTCAGGTTTTATTCCCGAAGACGATGCGACCCCGGTGGAAGTGGAGAAAGAGCTGGTTGCCGGAACTTTATCCGGATTGGCTTCGGTTGTGGCAGATAAGAAAATTGATGAACTGGTACTGGCTGCCGAAACGGAGGACAACAAAAAACTGTTGACGATTTTGTATTCGCTTTATCATTATAAACTGCCGATCAAGGTGCTGGCGGATAAGTTGAGCATGTTGTCGCAGGTGAAGATAAAGACAATCCGCGGGATTCCGCTGGTGAATGTGACGGAGAATAACCTGTCGGCGGTGGAAAAGAATATAAAGTTTGTGATGGATAAGGTTGTCTCTGTGTTGGTCTTGCTGATATTTTCGCCGATGTACCTTTATATAGCCTGGCGGGTGAAGAAAGATTCGCCGGGACCGGTCTTTTTCCGCCAGGAACGGATTGGATATATGGGGAAACCTTTTTATATCTATAAGTTCCGGACGATGTATGTGGATGCGGAAGATAACGGTCCTCTGCTTTCATCGGAGAAGGATAAACGGATTACTCCGTTCGGCCATATATTGAGGAAATACCGGCTGGACGAGTTTCCGCAGTTCTGGAATGTACTGAAAGGCGATATGTCAATCGTCGGTCCACGGCCGGAACGGAAGTATTTTATCGACCAGATTGTGAAAAAAGCTCCTTTTTATTATTTGTTACATAATGTGAGACCGGGTATTACTTCATTGGGAATGGTGAAATACGGTTATGCCAATGATGTCGATAAGATGATAGAGCGTTTAAAGTATGATATATTATATTATGAAAATATGTCGTTAGTGCTGGATATAACAATTTTGATTTATACGGTGAGAACGGTATTTACAGGTAAAGGTATTTGAAATGGCAAAAGAAGGTTTATTTTACAGGTTCCTGTTGTGGAGGGACAAGCATATAAAAGAAAAGCATTTTATTCTGGTAATCAGTTTCCTGGTCGGGATATGTACGGCAGCGTCTGCGATTATCCTGAAACAGTTGATACACTTGATTCAGCATTTGCTTACCGGAAATTTTGATGTGAGCGGGGTGAATTACCTGTACCTGCTTTATCCGGTAATCGGTATTTTGCTGGCAGGTTTGTTTGTAAAGTATATTGTGCGTGACGATATCAGCCATGGGGTGACGAAAATCCTCTATGCTATTTCGCAGCGTAAAAGTCGAATCAAGCCTCATAATACCTGGACTTCCATTGTAGCCAGTTCGGTGACGATCGGGTTTGGTGGTTCGGTAGGAGCGGAGGCCCCGATCGTATTGACGGGAGCGGCTATCGGTTCCAATCTAGGACGTCTGTTCCGGATGGAGCAGAAGACGTTGATGCTGTTGGTCGGTTGCGGTGCGGCAGGTGCAATTGCCGGTATCTTTAAGGCGCCGATTGCCGGGTTGGTTTTTGTGATCGAGGTCTTGTTGCTCGACCTGACGATGACGTCGGTGTTGCCTTTGCTGATTTCATCGGTGACGGCGGCGACGGTTTCCTATATTTTTACGGGGACGGAAGCGATGTTTAAATTCTCGCAGACAGAAGTGTTTGAGATAGAACGTATCCCGTACGTGTTGTTGCTGGGCGTCTTTTGCGGATTGGTTTCCCTTTATTTTACGCGGGTGATGAACCGGGTGGAAGGGATGTACCGCAAGTTGGGTGTGTACTGGAAGAAGTTCCTGCTCGGCGGTGTTATGCTGAGTGTGCTTATCTTCCTTTTCCCTCCGTTGTATGGTGAAGGTTACGACACGATTGGCTCGCTGCTGAACGGGCAGTTCTCCCATATAATGGATAAGAGTTTGTTCTATGATTTGAATGATACGTACTGGGGAATACTGGTATTCCTGTTCCTGATTCTGCTGACTAAAGTGTTTGCCTCGAGTGCGACCAATGCCGGCGGGGGATGCGGTGGTATCTTTGCACCAAGCTTGTATCTGGGCTGTATTTCCGGTTTCCTTTTTGCGCATGCTTCCAATTATTTCCCTTTCACCATGTATATTTCCGAGAAGAATTTTGCGTTGCTGGGGATGGCGGGAATTATGTCGGGTGTCATGCATGCACCGCTTACCGGTGTGTTCCTGATTGCGGAACTTACCGGTGGATACGACCTTTTCCTGCCGTTGATGATTGTTTCCATCAGTTCGTACCTGACGATTCTGATGTTCGAGCCTCACAGTATCTATTCGATGCGTCTGGCACAGAAAGGCGAATTGCTGACCCATCATAAAGACCGCGCCGTACTGACTTTGCTGAATACGGATAGCGTGATTGAAAAGGACTTCCAGGTCGTTTCTCCGGAAATGTCGCTGGGAGATATGGTGAAGGTGATTGCAAAGAGCGGACGTAACTCGTTCCCGGTAGTCGATGAAAAGGGCGTTTTGCTGGGAATCGTGTTGCTGGATAATATCCGCAACATTATGTTCCGTCCGGAGTTATATAACAGGTTCCATGTATCCAAGTTCATGGTGTCGGCTCCGGCTAAGATATGTATCGGGACGCCGATGGAGCAAATCATGGGGATTTTTGATGATACGAAGGCCTGGAACCTTCCCGTGGTGGATGAAGAAGGACGTTATGTCGGCTTTATGTCGAAATCGAAGATATTTAATTCATACCGCGAAGTATTGGTAGAAAACTTTTCAGGAGATTAAAAGATGGAAAAAAAAGAGTTACGGATTGTATATATGGGCACCCCCGATTTTGCGGTGGAGAGCCTGAAAGCCTTAGTCGAAGGCGGATATAATGTAGTAGGGGTGATTACGATGCCGGATAAGCCGGTCGGACGTCACGGAAGTGTCTTGCAGGCAAGCCCGGTGAAGGAATATGCCGTGTCGCAGAACCTTCCTGTCTTGCAGCCGGAGAAGTTGAAAGATGAGGCATTCCTCGCAGAGTTACGTGCTTTGGAGGCTGATTTGCAGATTGTGGTCGCCTTCCGCATGCTGCCGGAGGTTGTCTGGAATATGCCCCGTTTCGGAACATTCAATCTTCATGCGTCTTTGCTGCCGCAGTACCGCGGGGCGGCTCCCATCAACTGGGCGGTGATTAATGGCGATACGGAAACGGGTGCGACCACCTTCTTCCTGACACATGAAATAGATACCGGCAAGATTATCCGTCAGAAACATTTGCCGATAGCCGATACGGATGATGTCGGAATCGTACACGATGCCCTGATGACTATGGGCGCCGGCCTGGTGACGGAAACGGTGGACTTGCTGCTGGAAGGAAAAGTGGATGCCGTTCCCCAGGAAGAGTTTTTTAAAGACCCGGCAGAACTTCGCCCGGCTCCGAAAATATTTAAGGAAACCTGCCGGATAAACTGGAATCAACCGTTGAAGAAGATATATGATTTTGTCCGCGGACTCTCTCCTTATCCTGCTGCATGGACGGAGTTGGTTGCTCCGGACGGAAGCCGCATGGCGTTGAAAGTGTATAAGACGGAAAAGCGTCCGGCTTCGCATGACCTGGCAACCGGCACTATCTGTACGGATGCAAAGAGTTATGTCGATGTGG
This sequence comes from Parabacteroides sp. ASF519, assembly GCF_000364265.2. Classification (NCBI taxonomy): domain Bacteria; kingdom Pseudomonadati; phylum Bacteroidota; class Bacteroidia; order Bacteroidales; family Tannerellaceae; genus Parabacteroides; species Parabacteroides sp. ASF519. The sequence continues at coordinate 3,601,510 of NZ_AQFV02000006.1, forward strand.
CTGTTGAAGACGGTTATATTCGTCTCCTGACATTGCAGCTGGCCGGAAAGAAACGGATGGAAATAAAAGATTTCCTCAACGGTTTCAAACAAATCGGTGATTATACAGTAGAATAATAATGAAGGAAACCAGGCGCATTATCTATATAACACTGGGTTCTTTCTTCCTGATATTGGGAGCAATCGGCATATTTGTTCCGTTGCTCCCGACTACTCCTTTCTGGTTACTTACCTGCTGGTTTTATATCCGTAGTTCCGAAAAGTTATATAACCGGGCGATGGATAACCGTTATTTCGGACCGTATATCCGGAATTATCTGGTAGACAAAGCAATCCCGTTACGTTCAAAGATTATCTCGGTGGCGGTGATGTGGCTGTCTGCCATTCTTACTTCTCTTTTCCTTATTGAATATCTTTGGGTGAAAATCTTGCTGATCCTGATAAGTATCGGGGTGACCTGGCATATTCTTTCGTTTCCTACAAAAAAGTAAAATTTCTTTAGCCGTATATAATTAGGCGAGTAACGGATAGATACTGTAATAATGGTAATTATATCTGTAATTCGTCTACCAGCGACCTCGCCGGATTGTTCTATTTTTGTATCATCAATAAAAACAAAGAACTCGGTTTATGAACTTAATAAAAAAGAGTAAGTGGCGTATGGTAGCAGGAATAATTATAGGTATACTGATCGTATTGGGAGTGGCTGGTATTGCATTTGTTAACCAGCCGAGTTTCGGACGTCTGCCCAAAGGCGAACGGCTGGAAAAAATCAAACGTTCGCCCCAGTACAGGGATGGGGCATTCCAAAATCACCGTCTCACGGAAGTGGTGACTTCGGAAGGTGGGCGCTTACGGGCTATGTGGAAGTTCCTGTTTTCAAAACCGGAAAGACTTTATCCCGATAAACCTGTGCAGGCAATTAAGACCGACCTGAAAACCTTGCCGGAAGACTCTGACTGGATGGTCTGGTTCGGTCACTCTTCTTATCTGCTCCAGTTATCGGGAAAGCGTGTGCTGGTCGACCCGGTTTTCTGTATGGCTTCGCCCGTATCTTTTGTCAACAAGCCGTTTAAAGGCACGGATATTTATAAACCAGAGGATATGCCGGAGATTGACTACCTGGTTATTAGCCACGACCACTGGGATCATTTGGATTATCAGACAGTGGTGCAGTTGAAAGAACGGGTACGGAAAGTTATCTGTCCTTTAGGCGTAGGTGAGCATTTCGAGCGTTGGGGATATGACAAAGAGAATCTGGTGGAACTGGATTGGAAGGAAGACGCCTTGCTGGACAATGGTTTTACCGTTCATTGCCTGCCTGCCCGTCATTTCTCAGGACGCGGACTGACTCCCAACCAAACTCTTTGGGCTTCTTTCCTGCTTGAAACTCCTTCACGTAAGGTCTATATAGGAGGTGACGGCGGTTACGACACGCATTTTGAAGAAATCGGCCGCCAATATCCGCACATTGATCTGGCTATTCTGGAAAACGGACAATATAACGAAGATTGGCAACATATCCATCTGATGCCGACTGCCCTGGGTGAGGCTGCCCGCGATCTGAAAGCGAAAAGGCTCGTCACTGTCCATCATTCCAAATACGCACTTGCCCGTCATCCCTGGGACGAACCGTTGAAGAATGAACTTGAAGCAGCTACCCGAAACTCACTGGACCTGATTGCTTCGGAGATCGGCGAGGTAGTAGAGTTGGAGATCCGGTAATTTCCTGCGGAGGGAACTCCAGTTTCCCAGGCAGGAAACGCGCGTTTCCTCCTAAGGAAACTGGAACCCCTTAGCAAGTAATTATCTTGTTTCTTTTAATGCATCTTCCAGACTGATGCCTAACGCATCGGCAACGCCTTTGCCATAAGCTGGATCGGCTTTGTAACAGTTGCGTACGTGACGTTGCTGGATGAACAGTTCGGCACCACCGATCTGGCGGGCGGTGTTTTCGAATAACACCTGCTGTTCGTCGGCCGGCATCAGGCGGAATAAAGCACCCGGCTGGCTGTAATAATCGTCATCGTATTCGCGTTCGTTATAATTATAGATGTCGCCGTTCGCTTTCAAAGGCGGTTCTTTCTTTTCGGGAGAGTCCTGCCATTCGCCGTAGCTGTTCGGTTCGTATCCTTTTGCGGCACCATAGTTTCCGTCTACACGCATAGCTCCATCGCGGTGATAAGCATGGAAAGGACAGCGGGGTTTGTTTACCGGTATTTGTTCGGAGTTGACTCCCAGACGATAGCGTTGTGCATCGCCGTAAGAGAAAAGGCGTCCCTGAAGCATCTTGTCGGGAGAAAAGCCGATACCTTCTACTGTATTTATCGGGTTGAATGCGGCTTGTTCCACATCGGCGAAATAGTTTTCCGGATTACGGTTCAGTTCGAGGATGCCCACGTCTTGCAGTGGGAAGTCACCGTGCGGCCATACTTTTGTCAGGTCGAACGGATTGATACGATAGTTGTCTGCCTGTTCTTCCGTCATCAACTGAATCTGGAATTTCCATTTAGGGAAATCTCCCTTTTCAATGCTTTCAAACAAATCACGCTGATGCGACTCGCGGTCTTTGGCGATGATTGCTTCTGCTTCCTGGTCTGTCAGGTTCTTGATTCCCTGTAATGTCCGCAGGTGGAATTTCACCCAGATACGTTCGTTCTTTGCATTGATAAAGCTATACGTATGACTACCGAATCCATGCATGTGACGATAGGAGTAAGGGATTCCACGTGAGCTCATTGTGATGGTAACCTGATGCAATGCTTCAGGAAGTAACGTCCAGAAATCCCAGTTGTTGTTTGCACTGCGCATGTTCGTTTTCGGATCTCTTTTGATGGCGTGGTTAAGGTCGGGAAACTTCAGCGGGTCGCGCAGGAAAAATACCGGAGTATTGTTTCCGACTAAATCCCAGTTACCTTCTTCCGTATAAAACTTCATGGCAAAGCCGCGGATATCACGTTCGGCATCGGCCGCTCCGCGTTCGCCGGCAACAGTGGAGAAGCGGACGAAACATTCGGTCTGCTTGCCTACTTCACTGAAGATTGCTGCTTTTGTGTACTTTGTAATGTCATGTGTGACGGTGAAAGTACCAAATGCTCCGGAGCCTTTGGCATGCATACGTCTTTCGGGAATAACTTCGCGGTCGAAATGGGCCAGTTTCTCCAAAAACCACGGATCTTGTAATAACACTTGTCCACGCGGACCTACTGTCTGGATGTTCTGATTGTCTGCTACGGGACGACCGTTGGCAGCTGTGAGTTTCTTGTTCTCCATAGATGAATTTTTTATCTGTATATAGTCGACGACATTCTACCCTTGAATATTAATGTAACCGAACGGACACAGCTTTTGTTTTTAATTATTGAACAAAAGTAAAATGTTATTCAGCAGAAATCAAATAGGTAATTTTGATACGTGGATAAGGGTTATTTATCAGGAGAAACAACAAACGGTTGTCCGGCCTGATAAAGATTTGGTATTAATCATCAATCTCATTTGGTTTTTCAGATTATTGTAGTATATTTAGCCTTCAGGAATCAAGGCGTTTGCCTAATTGTTGGCTTTGAATAAAAATATGAACTAAAAAAACAGAATAACGCATATGACTGATCTGACTATAAACACTTTATATGAAAACAATCTTTCACTGGAAGGATCGACCCGTATTGATTTTACGAAGACTGTAAATTATATATCAGCTCACACCTCTTTGGATATAGGGATTGTAAAGAACAGATGTCCGTCCAGTTACCATATATCGAATCTTTTATTAAGGAAAGCGCAGCTATTATATCGGAATAATGATGTTTCCTGGATAGAGGCAATCGCTGCTTTCGAAGAACTGCATGCAGAATGTTTGCAGAAAGACAGAAAAAATGCGATCGGAGCGTTTACTCTTGCTTTGGATATTTTTAAGTGGATCAGTGAAGGATCAGATTACTTGCAGTCTGTCTATAAAGATGATGTGGAGCAGAAGCGGGAGGAAATCTTTCGGCGGATGGATAATTTGCAAGGGAAAATAGAAGCATGTAAATGCATTTTGGATAAAAGGACCGAATCTCGGCTGGCGAGCATACTGTTCAGGTTGAAAGCGAGCGGGAATCTTTGGCATGCAGAAAAAGAAATCCGGCAGATATTATATCTTTTATCCTATGACACGGATGTTCTGACGAATGCTTTGATGTTGGTTGTCCGTTTGATTAATGAACTGATAGCAAGCAAGCGAATCGGGAAAAACGAACTTGCAGAGTTATACAGCCTGTTAAAAAGAAAAGCGCAGGCGGCGGAAGATAAGACTGCCGAAGTATGGTACATGGATGAATGGAACACTGTCCATCCGGTTATTACGAATGCGATACAAATACATGCTTTCCTCTACCTGGTATCGAAAGAGGCAGATGTTGCCGATTCTGACCGGGCGGTGATTGCTGCACGTATTTGCCGGTATTTATCCCGTATCCCTTCTGTTTATGGTGATGTACTGAAAAATAAATCGTATACGCTGCTAACCGGAGAGAATCGGCTGAATGGTAAAATCCGCTGGGACAGTTTGTGTGATTATGATGAAAGGCGTATGCTGGAACAACTCGTTACGATACCAATTGAAGATGCTTCCTGTCCTGTTTTTGAGCAGGCACTTAAGTGGCAACAGTATAGCAATGCATCGAATACGCTGACACTCGATAACGATGGTTTTACGCTCAGTACACATTTGCCCCATGCTTCCCTTTTATGGAAAGGGCGCAAAGACCGGGTATCTGTGTTGAATAACAGGTTGTTTGTGGCCTTATTCGATAAACCGGTCTGTTCGTTCGATGCCTGTAAGACCATAAAAGATTACAGGTTGTACTGGAAGCAACTGGCGGAAGATTTTCCTCTTTCTTTGCAGGGCAGCAAACCGGTTGTCGAGATGTTTCCTGAAGAAGAAGCGTTTATTGCGAAGAAGTCGGAAGAAGAATTTCCGGGGATTGTCTATCCTTCGCCTGACGAGCGGGTAAATATTCGTATTTTGTCGATTAATAAAGAATCGATGTCGATGTATGCGGAAATAATCGACAAAACTTATCAGGGAATGAAAGCCCGTTTGCCTTTTGCCTATATCAATTCCTGTTATAGCATGATTCCCGGATTTTCCGATCTGTTTTCTGTCAACCAATTGTTTCAGGCTAAAATAAAAGAAGTGGAGAAAGGTGAAATTCTTTTATCCCTGATACAGGATTTCAATGAATTTATTTATCCGGAATGTGTACGGCGGAAAGCATTGCTGGGGAAGGTAGTCGAAGTTCGTGACGGGAAAGTCTGGTGGTTGCTTTCGTCCGGAGCTACGGCTACGACTGCTTTGACCTCGCATAAAAAATACCGGATCGGAGATATCTTTAAGGTTGAATATGTCGGTCTCCTTTCCCACAAACTGAAAAATACGATCAATGTGCAGTCGCATGTGCCTCGTCCTGACCATGCGGCTTTCGACCGGTCCGTGTTGGAGAATATACGCGATTTCTTTATATTTCTGACAAAAGAGATTTATAAAGGAGACGGCGATTCCGTGTTATTGACCGATCAGAAGAAAGAGAATAACCCTTTTTTCGTCGCCCTGAAAGATCTGAGCCTGGAAAATGTGAATATTACTCCTTGCGATATGAAAGAAAGCAAAGAAGTAGTGGAAAAAGAGGTGAAGAGCACGCTTGCTGATAACCCGGCATTAACGATCGAACTGGTGCGCGAACTGATCTTTTGCGTGGATTCGCTGGTTTTGGAACTGGATGATTCTACCGAACGGTTCAATGTATATAACATATTGAGTCTCTTGTGTAACTTCACCGGTAATCAGGCGTTGGCTCGTTATTACCAACTTTGTGCCGACTATATATATAATGTAGAAGTGCTGATGACGGAGCCTTATCATACCCGTTTTTCGGAAGCGAACATACAAAAGTTCCGCGATCTGCTGAAGAAGATGGAGCTCATGGATATAAACCGTTATGGCCGCAATCTGAAACAGTGCCGGCAGGTGATACGGGTGATGCAGACGTTGTATGAAAAAGACTCTTTCTCGCTCTTGAACTCTTTTATGCAGGACAAGAACCCGCTTGTTTCGGAATTGGCCCGCTATTTCAGTATTGTTCGTTTTCTGAGGGAGAAAGATACGGAGTTGCAGGAGGTTATCTATAAAAGCATCAATTTGCTGCTGGGCTTTAAGGATCCCGGGAAAGAAAAGAAGACATATGTTCCGGTCTACTTCGGGCATGAAGGCATGGAGAAGGAATTTAAGACATCGGCCTTTATTCATGCCAATAAAAATGCCGGCGAAGATCAGAGTGTCGTCCTGGCCCGTGTCATAGCCTCTTTCATGAATACAGACGGAGGAACGCTTTATATCGGCGTCAACGACAAAGGCTATCTGAACGGGTTGGCAGAGGATTTGAAATTTGCCCGTAACGATAGCGATGTCTACCTTCGTGAAGTCAACAGAAGTATCATTTGCCAGTTGGGAGAAAAAGAAGAAGACCGGAACCGGTATCAGGAAAATATCCGTTGCCGGATCTATGAATATGAAGACGGGAGGATGGTATTGGCCTTCAGGGTGGTGCCGATCAATGAAGTGGTGAAGGTGAAAGGGGTTGTATATACCCGAACAGGCAGTTCAAGTATGGCAAAGGCGGTGTGCAACGTGGACGAGTTTGTTAAACAAAGGCGTACACTGAAACTGGATTCAACACCTAAGAAGCCTGAGTTTCCGGTATTCTTCAGCGAGGAACGGAAAGAATACATTTTTAAGGTACAACAAGACAGTAATGTGCAACAGGAGATTTTTCTCCTGCCGGAAGTAGAGGTAAAAGAAGAGACCGTTCTTCCGCCGATGCGCGAGATAAAAAAAGACAATGAGAAGGGAAAAGCTAAAAACAAAGCGTATGCGTGCAAAACATCCGGTTTGCGAACGAACCCCCTGATAAAGAAACCGGACCACGGATATACGCCGGGGCACTTATTCGTTTCTTTGTTTGCCAACGGAAAGATCGCCAGTTCTCCCAGTCCCAAAATAGGTGTTTGGGGAGGCGAGGGAAAAGTCCTGTTCTCGTATAATCCGGAAGATAAAGAGGATATCCTGGTTGCAGTTTTCGCCAATGGCGAGGTCGGCCTGTCGAATCTGAAAAAAGGAATATCGCAACCCAATACTCCACTGGCATTCATCGATTCGGTAGACGGACTGCTCTTTTTGTCTCCGGCTCATAAAACAGACTATCTTTTGCTGATCGCGGATAAAGACGGGGAGAAAAGATTCCGTATTATAGCATTGGATGATTTTGAAAAGTCGATGAGCATTCAACCCCGTAATACGCTTGTACTCGAACCGGATAAAGGTACGTTCGTCTATGCAGAGATCCTGTCTGCGGAACAGGTCGGAACCCTTAATGAAGATAAATTGTCGTTGAAGGAATTTGACCAGTACAATGCCGGACGGCGATGGGAACATACCGTTTATAAATCGGATGTGGAAGTACTCAGTTCTATGTGTGGGATTACTTTCTGATCACATTGAGTGATCATTCCGCAACAGAATAGATAAGAGGATGCGTCGAAAAGTTACAGTCTTTTGGCGCATCCTCTTTTTATAATTTAAAGACCTGCATCAGGCTTTAGTTGCAGTTTTATTGGGAGAGGCTTTGTCCAGCCATTTCTCCTGGAAGGTTTGCATCCATTCGTAGAAGCTGGGGATAAAGGCGGTCGCAAAAATCGTATTGATGGCCATACCGAATACGACGGCTGCACCCAATGATACACGGCTGGCTGCTCCTGCTCCGGTGGCAAACAACAACGGCATGACTCCGAGTACAAAGGCGAACGAAGTCATCAGGATAGGACGCAGGCGGACGTGTCCGGCTTCGAGGGCCGCTTCGCGTATCGGATTACCGGCGGCACGGTAGTCGCGGGCAAATTCGACAATCAGGATACCGTTCTTTGCGGAGAGGGCTATCAGCAGGATAATCCCGATTTGCGTGTAGACGCTGACGGGCACTCCCATAATGAAACAACCGAGAATGGCTCCCAGCAAGGCGATTGGCAATCCCATGATGGCTGCCAGCGGACTTGTCCAACTTTCATATTGTGCCGAAAGAACCAGGAAGGCCACCAGTAAAGCCATACCGAATATCAACATCGTGGTCGAGCCGGCTTTGGTCTCCTGATAGGCGACGGAGGTCCATTCGTAACCGAAATTGTCGCCCAGCTGTTCCTGTATGAGTTCTTCCATCGCCTGTATGGCTTCTCCCGAACTGTATTTCGGATTGGCAATACAAGTGATGGAAGCAGAAGAATACATATTATACAGGTTAATCTGGTCCAATCCCAATTGTTGTTTCGCTTCTGTAAAAGCGGAGAAAGGAACCATCTTGCCGGAACTGTTTTCCAGGCTCAACCGCATAACATCATCGATGACCTTCTGCGCCTGTCCGCCGGCTTCAATCTTGACCTGATAGATACGCCCGAACTCGACAAAGTCATTTACATAGGCGGCTCCCATGTAATAGCTGAGGGTTGAAAAGACATCGCTCAACTGTAATCCCAGCAACTGCACCTTGTCGCGGTCGATATTCAGACGGTATTGAGGGACATTCGCCTGATACATACTGGATAAACTCAGAAGTTGAGGTTTGGTACGGTATGTTTCCAGCAATGTCTGTATGGCATGCTGCATTTCGGTCGGTCCCAGGTTCTTGCGGTCTTCCAGTTGTAGTTGCAGACCGCCGGAAGCCCCCAGGCCGGGAATGGCAGGAGGAACCAGGGCAAATATCTGCGCTTCCTGAATGCCATAGGCTTCCCGGTTGAAGCGGGCGACGACGTCTGCTGCCGTATGACCTTTCCCTTTTCGTTCACTCCAGTTCTTCAATACGACAAAATAGGTACCGGTATTCGACAGTTCGCCGCCTCCCATCACTGAGAAACCGTTTATTCCCATATAGGTTTTGACTTCTGGATAAGTGTCCAGTATCTTGTTGATTTTCTGGCTGACGGCTTCGGTGCGTGGTAGGCTCGAGGCCGGCGGCAACTGGCTGGAGATAATGAAATATCCGTCGTCTTCTTCCGGGATGAAGGTCGAAGGCCAGCGCATGAACATGACGGCTGCCGTAGCTGAAACGATCAGGAAGATTATCAATGTGACCAGCTGATGTTTCAACATGCGGTCGACAACATCATCGTAGATTTTCTGTGTTTTGTCGTATACCTTATTGAAGGCTTTGAAGACGACAAACTTCGGGTCGTTAGTGACGCGCAGGAACAGGGCGCAGAGTGCCGGTGTCAATGTCAATGAGTTGATGCCGCTCAGGACGGTTGCGGCAGCAATCGTCAGGGCGAACTGTTTGTAAAGCTGTCCGGAGATGCCGCCAATAAAAGTGGTGGGGATAAATACCGCCAACAGCACCAATACGACACCGATAACCGGCCCGACGAGTTCGCTCATTGCTTTTGTTACCGCTTCGCGTGCCGTATACTTCCCGGTATCCATGTATCGCGACGAGTTCTCGACGACAATGATTGCGTCGTCTACCACAATGGCAATCGCCAGGATCAATCCGAATAATGTTAATGTGTTGACCGAGAATCCCAATGCCCCCATGACAGCCAGTGTTCCTATCAATGAAACAGGAATACTGAGGCAGGGAATGATTACCGCCCGGAAATTCTGGAGGAAAAGGAAAATAACCAGGACAACCAGGGCTGTTGTTTCCAGGAAAGTCACCAACACTTCGTCGATAGAAGCGTTGATGACTTCTGTCGTGTCGAGGGTAACGCCGTATTCGACGCCTTGCGGAAGGGTGGAGGCTATCTCTTCCATCTTTGCCCGTACGGCTTTGGATACTTCCAGCGAGTTGGAGCCGGGTAGCTGGTAGATGGCAATGGCGGCAGCCTGTTGTCCCCGTAACCGTGAAGTCACGTTGTAGGAGGAGCTGCCCAGTTCGATACGGGCAATATCTTTCAGCCGGAGTATTTTACCGCCTTGCTCTGTCCGCAGGATGATATTGCCAAATTCCTCCGGCGTAGTCAGCCGGCCTTTTACGGTCAGGGTGTATTGATAAGGATTGTTCGCCTCTGCAATTGGCTGCCCTACATAACCGGCAGAAACCTGCCTGTTCTGTGTGGAGATAGCCTGGAAAACCATGTCCGGCGTCAGGTTGCGGATGCGCATGACTTCGGGGTCGAGCCAGATACGCATACTGTAGTTGCCGGCTCCCATGACACTAACTGAACCGACTCCCGGCAGACGGGCCAGCTGGTCGGTCAGGTTCAGGCTGGCATAGTTGCTCAGATAAAGTCCGTCGTAAAGAGAATCCCTGGAGGTGAGGGAAAGCATCATCACGATGTTGGATGATTGCTTTTTAGTCGTGATTCCTTGTACGATTACTGCTTCCGGCAGACTGCTTTGTGCAATGCTGACACGGTTCTGTACCATGACGGTTGCCATGTCGATGTCCGTACCGACAGCAAAAGTGATGGTCAGTGAGTAAGCGCCCGAACTGGAGGAGTTGGAGCTCATATAAAGCATTCCGTCCACACCGTTCACCTGTTGCTCAATCGGCAGTCCGACAGTTTGTGCAACCGTCTGCGCATCGGCTCCCGGATAAACGGCCGAAACCTGTACGGTAGGCGGCGTGATATCCGGATATTGGGCGATGGGTAATACGTTGAGTGTGACCAATCCCGCAACCACGATAATCAGGGCAAGAACGGTGGCAAAGATGGGTCTGTTTATAAAGAATTTTACCATGACGTTCTTATTTTATAGGGGTAATACTCATTCCGTCACGCACTTTCAATAAAGCGGTGGTGACGTAACGTTCGTTCGGTTCAAGTCCGCTGACGACCTGGCGTAAGGTGTCGTCTACCAACTGTCCCGGTTCTATATGACGGTACCGTACGATATTGGAATCGTTTACGATATAAAGATATTTGCCCAGCTGGTCGGTACCGATAGAGGCGTCGCGTACCAGGACGGCATCCCGCTTTTCGCTGTAGGGCAGGGTGATGGTGACGTATAATCCGCTTTTCAGTTCGCCGTCCTTGTTATCCAGGTTGGCACGGACGTTCAGTGTTCCGGTCGACAGGTCGACATTGGGAGAGAAATAATCCAACTGTCCGGTGTAGTTTTGCCGTCCGTTGTCTCCCAGATGTACGGCGATTGTTTCCGGCAGTTTGACGGTCGAATCGTTTTGGGCGGCGGTAATCATCATTTTCATAAACTGGTTATCTTCTATATTGAAGTTGACGAACATTTTGTCATCTTTATAAAGGGTAGCCAGCGTGACGGGTTGCGCCGCTCCGTTGATATAATTGCCGATGTCGTAAGTGGCCCGGGTGATTCGTCCGTCGAACGGGGCACGGATATAGCAGTAGCTGAGGTTGGTGCGTGCCGTATTCAGTTCGGCTTCCGAGTTACGGACGGATGCCTCCATTTCCTGTGCGGTCGATTGGGCCTGCAATACCTGTATCTGGCTGACGGCTCCACTTTTGGCGGCTTCTTTCATCCGCTCGTAATTGCTGCGGGCATAGTCGAGTTGCGCTTTGGAGGTTTTAAGTGCCGCCTCGGCCTGGGTTACATTATCCTGATAAGTGTCGGGCTCGATCACGAAGATGAGTTCTCCCTTCTTCACTTTGCTGCCGGCCACCAGGTGGGAGGTCCGGAGATAACCGTTTACCCGGGCCACCAGATTGACGGTCAATTCCGAACTCAGATAACCGGGATAGTCTTTTGTCAGCGTAATGTCTTTTACTTCCGGTGTTGCCACGCTGATGGAAGGGGCGGCTGTTTCCGCCGGTTGCTTTTTCCCTTTGCACGATGCCAGCATAAGGACCGACAAGGCGATCAGGGCGATTCTGACAGATGTTTTCATATTTGTGTTTTTTAGTTTGATAAACTACCTTTCTTAATACCCGTCTTCGTCCCAGCCTCCGCCCAGTGCCTGGTAGAGCTGAATCAGATAGACGAGCGACTGGCCTTTGGCTTGTGTCAATTGATTCTCATACGACAGCAGCGAGCGTTGCGCATCCAGTACATTCTGAAACGGTGTCAGTCCCTGTTTATAGAGGTCGAGCGAGAGGTCGAGCGTTTGTTGGCCCTGATTGACTACTTCGCGGAGGGCGACGATTTGTTTGATGGAGTTTTTATAGGAACTCATCGCGTTATCGACTTCCTGTACGGAGGTGAGGACGGTTTCGTTGAACTGCCTGATTGTTTCGTCTAACTGGGCTTTTGCCAGGCGGGTTGCCTGTGCCAGTTTGCCTCCCTGGAAGAAATTCCAGGAGATGGCGGGTGCGATTTCATATGTCAGGCTGTTATGGTTGGCTATCTTATCGATGTCGTGAGAAGCGAATCCGATGGAACCTTTGACGAAAACCTGCGGCCACCAGTCGGATTTGGATGCACCCAATGTCGCGGCCTGGGCGTTGACCTGGCGTTCGGCAGAACGGATATCCGGACGACGCAGTAACAGGTTGGCAGGAAATCCAACTCCGACGGTTTCGATGTAATCGGGCAGGGGGCGCGGATGGTCGATCAGTCCTTTAACGTCTTGCGGATACAGTCCCATCAGCACAGCCAGGGCGTTCGTGTACTGGATGATACCTGCTTCCAGCATGGGGAGCGAGGCCTTGGTACTGTAATATACGGATTGTGCCTGTGCCACATCCAGCTTCGACACCAGGCCGGTTTCATACCTTTTCTGGGTGATTTCGACTACAGCCTGTTGCGACAGACAGTTTTGGGTAACTACATCGACCTCTTGTTGCAGTTCACGCAGGTTGATATAGGCCGATGCGACCTGTGCACAAAGCGATACCATGACGGCATTGTACTCTTCTTTGGAGGCAGCGAAATTCTCTTTCTGCGCTTTCACCCGGTTACGGATACTGCCGAATACGTCGACTTCCCAGCTCATGGAGAGCGAGGCATCGGCATATTGGGTGATTGTTTGCGGCAAACTACTGGTGTTGCCGCTGCTTTGTTGCCGGTTCCATTCCGCCGATAGTCCCAGCGTCGGTGAATAACTGCCCTGTTGTATGCGCAGGTTGGCTTTCGCCATAGCGATACGGTCGGCAGCCATCTGCACAGAATAGTTCTGCTTCACGGCCACATCGATCAGGGAATCCAATACCGGATCATTGAAATTCCTCCACCAGTTGTCATCAACGGGTAGGGTTTGTTGGAAATTACTGTCATTCTCCTGCCACGCTTCCGGCAATGCGTGATCGAGGTACTTATGCTTAGCCTGTGCCATCAGCGTCATTGGCAGAAAAAGGCAAAGCATAGTATAACACCATGTACTTATGTGCATAACTTTTTGTTTAGATTCTACACATAAACACAAAAAAGTCACTCTTGGTTTAATAAAGGACTAATTTTCACAGGATAGTAAAATCTCGTTTAAAATGAATAAAAACTCGTTTTAAATGGGCTCCATACTCGTTTTAAACGAATTTCAGCTCGTTTTAAACGGACTTCACATTCGTTTTAAACGAAGTTTAGGCCTTTTTTGAAGAATAATTTATCTTTGCCGGTGAAAAAGAAAGAATGGCTAAAATGGCAAAGAACAGGAAAGAGGAATATAAAGAGCAAAATCTGCGGTATCTGGAAGAAATAGCTTCACAGGAAGGTGTAAAGAAACTGGCTGGCGGGATATTATATAAAGTAACGGAGCAGGGGAGCGGTACTGTTTCTCCCCAGTTGGATAACGTTATTTCCGTTCATTATCGGGGGACTTTGATGAATGGGCGCGAATTTGATAATTCATACGAACGCAACTGCCCGGAGGCTTTCCGTCTGAACCAGGTTATCGAAGGATGGCAGATTGCACTTCAACAAATGCATGTGGGGGATAAATGGGTTATTTATATCCCTTATACAGTAGGATATGGAAACCGGGCTTCCGGTCCGATTCCTGCATTTTCAACGTTAATCTTTGAGGTGGAGTTGCTGGGGATTGCCTGAAGATTAGAGCAGTGCCATTTAGTGTATTTTGACACTGCTCTTATAAAGAATAAACTCCTTATTCTCCTTTTTCAATTTGCTCCTGTACGATTGCATCTACAACGGCGACGGTTGTCAGGTTGAGGATGTCGCGGGTAGAGCTTTCTACGTCGGTGAAGTGGATCGGTTTGTTCAATCCCATCTGGATCGGGCCGATGGTTTCTACGACACCCATTTCGAGCAACAGTTTGTAAGCACTGTTGGCCGAACTCAGGTTCGGGAATACCAATGTGTTTACATCTTTGCCTTTCAGCTTGTTGAACGGATACATATCGTCGCGCAACTTCTTGTCTAATGCAAAGTTTACCTGCATCTCACCGTCTACGACGATTTCCGGGTGATTCTTGTGAAGGTATTCGATAGCGCCGTGCACTTTCAGCGGGCTTCCCTGCTTATCGGAACCGAAGTTTGAATAAGATACCATCGAGATAACCGGATCGTGCGCGAAGAACTTCACCGCATCATGCGTCAGGCGGGCAATGTCGATCAGGACTTCTGTGGATGGATGACGGTTAATCAGCGTATCTGCCATAAAGAAAGTACCCTTTTTGCAAGTTACAATGTTCATGGCACCGAAATGGTCGTATGTCGGACGGATACCGATGATCTCTTCCGCCAACTTTGTCACTTCCGAATAACGGCTGTAAACACCTGTGATAAATGCATCCGCATCGCCGGTTGCCACCATCATCATACCGAAAGCGTTCCGGCCGACCATCTTTTCGCGTGCTTCCGAGAAAGTAACGCCTTCGCGTGCTCTCTTTTCAGAAAGGATACGGGCGTAGCGGTCGCGGCGTTCTTCTTCGCGGTCGTGACGCAGGTTGACGATTTCGATACCTTCCAGGCTCAGGTTTTCTTCGGCAGCAATTTTTTCCAAACGTTCTTCGTTGCCTAACAGGATCGGATAACAGATTCCTTCAGCTTTGGCTTCTACGGCCGCTTTCAGCATGTTCACGTGGTTGGCTTCAGCAAATACCACACGTTTCGGATTTGCTTTTGCCATGTCGGTGAAGGAGCGGAGCAGTTTATTATCGTAGCCCATCATTTCACGCAAATGGTTGGCATAGCCTTCCCAGTCTGTGATTGTTTTGCGTGAGACACCCGACTCGATAGCTGCCTTGGCAACAGCAACCGATACTCGTGTCAACAACCGTGGGTCGAGCGCTTTCGGCAGGATATAATCGCGTCCGAAAGTCGTACGTTTCAGTTTATACGCTGCATTTACCACATCGGGAACCGGTTCTTTTGCCAGTTCGGCGATGGCATGTACGGCAGCCAGTTTCATCTCTTCGTTGATTGCTTTGGCATGTGTATCCAATGCTCCGCGGAAGATATATGGGAATCCTAAAACATTATTGATCTGATTCGGATAGTCCGAACGTCCTGTTGCGAAAATAATATCTTCGCGTGATGCCATTGCATCGGCGTATGAAATTTCCGGATTCGGATTAGCCAGAGCGAATACGATCGGGTTTTCGTTCATGGAACGCACCATCTCTTGTGTCAGCACATTGGCAACAGACAATCCCAGGAATACGTCTGTACCGACAACGGCTTCTTCCAGCGTCTTTATATCTCTTGTGGTAGCAAATTCTTTCTTCGATTCGTTCAAGTCGGTACGATGCGTAGAGATAACCCCTTTACTGTCGCACATGATGATGTTTTCCTTGCGGGCTCCCAGCATCACATACAGTTTCGTACAAGAGATGGAAGCGGCACCTGCACCGTTGACAACGATTTTTACATCTTCAATCTTCTTTCCGGCTATTTCAAGCGCATTGAGCAGACCGGCACCGGAGATGATTGCCGTACCATGCTGGTCGTCGTGCATCACCGGGATATCCAGTTCCGCTTTCAGTCGCTGTTCAATCTGGAAACATTCGGGCGCTTTGATATCTTCCAGGTTGATACCGCCGAAAGTAGGGGCGATTGCTTTTACGGTTTCGATGAACTTATCGGGATCTTTCTGGTCCACTTCGATATCGAATACATCGATTCCTGCGAAGATTTTAAACAGGAGGCCTTTGCCTTCCATAACCGGTTTGCCGGCAAGCGCTCCGATATTACCCAGTCCCAAAACAGCAGTACCGTTGGAGATAACGGCTACCAGATTACCTTTTGATGTATATTTATAGGCATCAAGCGGTTCTTTCTCTATTTCCAGGCAAGGCTCTGCCACACCGGGAGAATAGGCCAATGATAAATCTGTTTGTGTACTATAGGGTTTTGTTGGAATTACTTCAATCTTTCCGGGTTTGCCTTCGGAATGATACCGAAGTGCTTCCTCTTTTGTTATCTTTGCCATAGACTTATGATATTAGTAGATTTTGTGTACGTTTTAAAATCGCCCACAAAAGTAACAAATTATTAGATATATAGTATGATATGCTTACAATTAGTTGGAAATATTTTGAATAAAACCTTTGATGTCAAAATTAATTGTTAACTATATTCTTTTCATAAAACTCCAGTGCGCATAGATTGGCGGCGACGGTTTCCAGGGTTGTTTGTCCGGCTTGCCAGGCATAGACTGAATCGATAAAACGGTCTGTTAAATGGATGGCTTCAGACATATTTAATTCATTCATCCAGTGTTTGAGGTCTTCCAGCTTTTGGAGGGTGACCGGTTGTATGTTGCGCAAGCCGGAGAAGGCAATGTCGGAAAGCTGGAGTTCCAGTTCGGCAAGGAGATTCTTTATGATCATTGTGTTCGCTTTTAAAAAGTTAGAAATAGAAGTTATCAATCTCTGAAGCGGTGATAATACTGATTGGAATCAGTGTGTCCGGTCGTTTCTGGCAGACCATGTAACGCTGTTTCTTTTCTGTATAGGGTTGTCCCAGTTGTTCCAGTTTGCGGATGGCATTACGGTTCAGTTCGCTGTATGCCAGAGAACCTTCCGTCTCTGTCTGACCGTCAGTCATGGTGAAATAGAGTTTCTGTTCGGAGGAGCTGAACCGTATCTCTGAAAGATGAGTGAAAGGGACTAAAGCCAGTTGTTCGGGTTGTTTTTTCCGGAAATAATCGTAGTATTGGTCCGGACGTATGGATAAATCGGATAACTCCGGAACCGTAAGTAATGTATTCAGATGACCGATTGTTACTTTATCTGCTATCTCACATTGTGTCTGTGAAGACGATGAGAGGCGGTTTTGCCTGTTCAGCTTGAAGTTGCGCAATGTAAGGGTGGATATCGATAACCGGGCCAGTGATGCGCTGTTCCCCCAAAAGCTTTGCATCTCGAGTTGTTTCCTCAGGTTTTCCGGTGTAACGAGTGACTGGGTATGTTCATAATAATCAGCCATGCTCGATGTCAGCGTGCAGATACTCTCTTTCTCCTGATAGAAGAAATAAGCCGTAATTCCGAAATAACCCGAACGGGTTTGCCAGGGATAAGCGCCCAGTCCGGTGAAATGGCCGATAGGGGTGGTGTAATAATCCGAGCGTGTCCCTTCAATCAGTTTGCCGAGCATCTCGTTGTTTTGTGTATTCCGTAAGAGTAAGGTAAGCGTGTTATACAACCGGGAGAGCGTGGCAAAAGTTGTCAGAGGCTGAAAACCCACATGTTTGGCAAGCATATTTTCGATATCGGAGGAGAGCGAACGGAATAAGCGGGCCAGATTTCCGATTCCGCAGGTTTCCAGGCGGATGGAATACTGGATGGCTGTTTCCGCCTCGTTTTCCCCGCAACTGATCAGGCCTTTTTCCAATATGCCGAGGATGAAGCGGGAAGCTCCCTGTAAGACTTTTACCGTATCCTCCGTCAGTAGGGAGAGTTCCGGCTGGTTGCCGGCGGAGTCGGACGATAGTATTCCCTGCCG
This sequence comes from Parabacteroides sp. ASF519, assembly GCF_000364265.2. Taxonomy (NCBI): domain Bacteria; kingdom Pseudomonadati; phylum Bacteroidota; class Bacteroidia; order Bacteroidales; family Tannerellaceae; genus Parabacteroides; species Parabacteroides sp. ASF519. The sequence continues at coordinate 3,619,348 of NZ_AQFV02000006.1, forward strand.
GCTCAGGTATGACAGGATGGCTATCAGTTTATGTTTGCACAATCCGTTTTCTCCGCATTTGCAGACGGAACGGTTCAGGCTGTCTTCTTTTGGAAAATAGACCGTGATGTTTTCGGTGTTGATAGTGGCTTCCAGCATATCGCCTTCCGTGAAGTCGGCCGTCCAGCCATCCTGGATAAGACGGAGGGTGTCTTCGAACAATTTCTTGCCGGCCTGTTTGCGAAGTTGCGTAAGGTCTGCATTTATCAATTTCTCCCAGGGGACGGAAGATGGCAGCTCCGAAGACGTTTCCGGCACGGCGTCTTTATCGTCTTCTGCGGTTGCAGCATAACCGGCTGCGGCAAGTATTCCCATCAGGATATGCTTGCAGACAGTTTTGGAAGGACAGCTGCATGTGCTTTGGGATACATTGGAAGCGAGGCAGACGGTGATGTCGTCCAGTTGGACCTGTAGATTGCTGCCTGTAACCGTCAGGGCGATTTGTCCGGTCGTTTCCAGGTCTTTCAGGGCACGTTTATATAGACCTTTATTTGCCAGCGTAACCAGGAAGGCTTCGTTGGCAAAAGGGACGAACTGTCCGGCGGAAGCGTGGCATCCGTCTCCGTTTATGATATAATCTTTCCTATCCATTCTGCTAACTCTTCAGGGGTTATTGCGGCTACATCGGCACCCATGCCGGCAATGGTCCGTGCGGCACGGACATCATAACAGGGAGCACCGGAGTAGTCGAGTGCCGGCAATACGAACAACTTACTTCCTGCTTCGATGATGTCGCGGCAGGAGCGGAACATATAACTATAGTTGTTCCCGTCGTAAAGGTCGCTTACCAGTACTACTATTGTTTTTTGTGGCGCGGAGATTAGTTTCTTTCCATATTCCAGCGCTTTATGTATATCCGTTCCGCCACCCAGCTGTACTTTCATCAGGATACCGACCGGATCGTCGAGATGTTCGCTCAAATCGACGACCGATGTGTCGAATATCGCCAGCTTGACCGAAAGAAACGGCATTTTGGCAAAGATGGAGGCCATGACAGCCGTATAGATTACCGAATCGAGCATGCTGCCGCTCTCATCTACCAGGATGACGATATGCCAGGGATTGTAACGACGTATGTTCTGGTTGAAATACAGGCGGTCGGGGATAATTGTCCCGTGTTCGCGGCTGTAGTTTTTCAGATTCTTTTCGATGGTCTGCTTGAAATCGAAGTTCCGGAATATTTTGTAGCTGGAATTGGTATGCGGAAGTTTCTTTCCGTAGAAGGCTTTGCGTACATTTATTTCCAGCTTCTTTTGAATCTCTTTTATGACCTGTTCCACGATTGAATAAGCCAGCTTTCTGACATGTTCCGGCATCATGTTGCGGAACGTCAGGATATTTTTCAGCAGTCCGATATTCGGTTCGAGTTGGCTCAGGACAGATTCGTCGGTCAGCAGTTGGGTAAGGTTATATTTATCCAAAGCCTGTTTCTGCATGATTTCGACGGTCTTTCTGGGGAACAGCTTCTTTACTTTTTTCAGCCATCCGGGGACGGTCAGCATGGAGCCGCCACGGCCTCCCCGGTTGGGGAAGTCGTTCCGTATTCCCTGTTCATCGGTATATTCGCGGTTGTATAGGAAATAAAGCGTACCGTCCAGTTCTGCGTTCTCCGGGTCGAGGGGCAGGCTGTTTTCGGCAAAGTCTCCCAATATAAGCCGCCAGCGGTTGACTATTTCGTGCTTGTCCATTCGATGATTCTCCATGTTTTTAGTGCTTCTGCCGCCAGTTTATCCAGGCGCATAGCTTCGGTGATTTCCTGTTGTGAAACAGTGATACTTCCTGTTAAGCGGGTTTCCGCTATCTGATGATATTCCGCAACCTGTTGTCCCAGGCGGTTGACTTCTGCCGGGAGAAAGCCGGTGAAGGCATAACGCAGGTTGGGCAGAATAGTCAGGAAAGTCTCCTGGTCGGCATTGGCGATAACCCGGTCTATCGCTTCCAGGATATGCGGGTCGGTAAATAACACATCGCGGGCAATCAGAAACAGGCCGCAGATAAAGGAGGCCGCCTGCTCAGGATGCGTGATGCTGCTTTCGAGGTAGGCGGCTATCTGCCGGCAGAAAACAGCCTGTCCGGTTTGTCCTTCTTTATAATGTATAGCAAGGCAGAGGCCGAAGAGGCGGCTGTTGCTGAAACTATCGTTCAATATCTTCTCTACGGCAGACAGGAAAGCGGCGGTATCGAACCAGTCTTTCGTATCCATAGTGAAACTGTAGAGGTTGCGCATCTGTTCACAGATTTCCTGTTCTTCTTCTTCCGTTGTGCTTTTCAGTGACGGAATCAGTACGACTGCTCCATTGAACGCGGTTCGTGCCAATCCGGCAATGACCGGCTGGATAGTTCCGTCCATCAATTGCTGCATATTGGTGAGGTATAACAGGCTGTTGATAAGTTTGCAGAGGCTGATAAAATTCCCTTCGCTTTCCACTACCAGCCGGACAGTGTCTTCATACCGGGAATAAAAGCCTTCTATCCCCATCACCTGAACGGAAATGAGCAGTTTGCCCAGCTCTTCTGCCGTCATGCTGTCTTTAAAATTCTTTTCGATGAGCGAGTTGCAAACCTGCGAGAGTGTCGCCCCGTAGACGGACAGGTCAATCAAACGGGTTTCAACGCCTGTGCCGTAACGGCATATCCATTGTTCCCGTACCAGGTTTTTGTTCTTCTGGTTCACATAATCGGGACCAGACTGAAGGGTGGCGAAACCTGTCTCCAAAAACTCCATCTGGTGAAGGAAACGGCTTTTCCTGTAATGGGCCGGATTCTTAATGATGTCGAGCGTTACTTCCTGCCGTTCGATAGTCGATGTTTTTAACCGGTGAAGCGAACATAAGGAACGAAACTCACGGACCACAGGCGGAATGCAATCGTTGGCCGCAATCTTTCCGGCACCCATCCCGGAGAGAAGACGATACAGGAAATCCACTTCGAAAGTCGAAGTCGCATTCAGGTCGCCTTTCACAAAACAACTTCGTACACCATCCAGCAATTCATATACGCCGGCACTCTGTTTGCCTCTCAATATAGCCAGCGAACGTGCCATATTCAAGGCATTAATCTCATCGGGCAGGGAGATTATCTGTGTTTTACGGGCATAACGGGCCGTCTTTATAATATATTCGAGAACGGTCGAAGCAAACGGGTCTTTCTTTTGTTTTTCCATCTTTTCCCAGACTTCCTGGTAGAAAGCGGGGAAGGGCATACCGGCGGCGTAACCGCTTTTACTGTCGGCCTCCTTAAATGTGTAAGGCATCAGATAAGCAGCGACGTGCTCCGGGTTGCCTGATTTCAACGATTGTTTCCGGTCTGATTGCAACTCATCCATTAAGCCGGCGATATGGAAAGCACCTGCCACTACCAGTATTTTCTGATGGTTGGGGATTGCTTTTCGTATTTCTGCTGCCATATAAGTTTCCCGTTGCCGGTCTTCTTTCAGGGACGTTTCGTTGCCGGGTGTTGCCAGCCGCATGAAATAACCGAGATGAAAAACATTGCGCACGAAGTCGTGTGTTTTCATTTTTCCGGCATCCAGTTCGAAGCGGCTTTCCCAAAATTCCGCAAAGCTGCGGCATCCGGCTTTGCGGGCAATCATGGCCGTATAGGTATTTACTTCGTATTCCTTATTCTCATTATAATAGAACTGTGTCTGCGGCTCTTCCTCTATTTTATTTATCAGTCGAAGTGCATAGGGCAGGTCTATAAAACGGGTCGGTATGTTGCGACGTGCCCCTTCACGGATAGCGACCAGCTCCGGCGAATAAGAGAGGAATGGATAGTAAGCGCGATACTTCTCTTTTTCTTCACTTACTTTTCCCTCCTTGTCATCGTAACTGTAATAGATGCAAAAAGGCGGAACCGATTCTTCGTCGGCTATGTAAGGCAACAGTTGTGCCGAATCCGAAGGCCCTTCTATCAGGATCAGTTCCGGACGGAAACTGTCGATTGTACGTTGCAGATGCAGCGCACAGGCTGGGGAGTGGTGACGTACCGGAAAGTACACCACCTGTCCGTCCATATTGAAACTGGTTGCGAAGAGGTGCTCTATTTCAGCCAGGTCCGGTTGTCGTAATATTCCTTCCATTTTCCTCCTTGTCTTTCGGCTTTCAGCCGGACTACGCCGTTAAAGTAATCTTTCAGTTTGGGCAAATCGTCTTTGTTTTCTTTCATGACGGCACCCAACAGGTTTTGTACCAGGGAACGCATGCTTACGTTTCCGTCTCCGTAATAATATCCGTCCAGGGCGGACTGGTAATAAACGGATACGGCCTCGGCTGTACTCATTACGCCCGACATCTTCTGTATCTTGGCTTTCTCGAAGGAGGTTCCGTTGCGTAGTTCGTTGAAGGTGGAGGCCAGAATGTCGACAACCTCTTCCTGCACCGGCATTTCCAAGCCGTTGGCAGCCAGCATTCCCTGGCATTGGTCGGTGATGATGCGGCTTTCCAATGCTACGCTGCGTATCGGTTCGACTGTCTCGAAGTTGAAACGGCGTTTCAGGGCACTACTCATTTCGTTAATCCCTTTGTCGCGGGTATTGGCGGTTGCTATCACATTGAATCCGGATGAGGCGAAGAGCAACCCTTCTTCTCCCAGTTCGGGTATATTCAATACCCGGTCGCTCATAATACTGATCAGGCTGTCCTGTATTTCCAGCGGGCAGCGGGTAATCTCTTCGAAGCGTGTGATGATTCCCCGTTTCATGCCGATATAGACGGGAGAGGGGACAAGGGCTTCCTTGACCGGTCCTTTGGCAAGCAAAAGGGCATAGTTCCAGGAATATTTGATATTGTCTTCGCTGGTTCCCGCCGTACCTTGTACCGTATTGGTACTGATGCCGCAGATTGCAGCCGACAGGAGTTCGCTCAACATGGTCTTTGCCGTACCCGGTTCGCCAACCAACATTAATCCCCGGTTACCGGCCAGGGTGATGATGGCACGTTCAACCAGGGCGTCATCGCCGAAGAACTTCGGGGTGATGGTGACCTGCCGTCCGTCCAGTTCTATCGGTTCGCTTTGACCGAGGATAAAGGCACGGACTGCACGGGGAGAGAGTTGCCAGTTTGCAGGCTTGGCTCCTGTATCTTGTTTGCGGAGTGCGGCAAGCTCGTCGGCATAGCGCATCTCCATCAATGGTTTCTGAATTTTGTTATCCATATAATATATGTAAGTGCTGTATTTGTTTTATTCGATTATTCATTCAGCGGAAAGGCACGATTCAGTATATCCAGCAGAGTGCTGATAAAGCGTTCGGGGATAGACGATAACGGTAGCCTTTCCTCTTTGGGCAACTGTATGGTGTTTATATCTTCCCCTTCTTCCACGGATGAGAAGTATAACTCTTTCAGGAAACAATCACTTTCTTCGTAAACAAATGAAAGCTGTGCCACCACATTGAGAGACCGGTCTATGATATGAAGCGTGTTGTTTTCTATCCGGGTGGTTATATCTGCCGTTTCAAACTCGTAAATGTTGCTGAGATAGACTTTTTTCCCTGAATAACGAAGAAGGATATCTCCCTGCTTTTCCGTTTCGGTCAGACGATGGACCGGTGCGCTCAGTTGGGGAATGAAAGGAATAAGCTCGTAATCGTCCAGTTGCTCTTTCCAGCCAGCCAGCGTTTCATCGGGCAAGTCAATCGGATGCACGAGGGAAATGACTGCGTTGTCCGGGAGAAGGAATTCTTTTTCGTCGGCAGTTGTGAACGTGCCGTCTTCCAGGTAACGGAAAGAATCCTGGAGTTTCCCTTCCTTATAGACGCCCCAGATAAGTCCGGTTGCTATATACCGCATGACCGGATTCTCTATAAAGGTTGCCAGCCAGGCCTCTTTGGGCCAGGTCCGTCCGTTCTTGAGCGACTGTTCCAGCCGTCTTTTCTGAATATTGGTCTGCGTCTTAACCCGTTTCTTCAGGCTGGCCTGTTCGGCTCTGGCATTTTCAGCTTTCTCCCGATCATCGCTCTTTAAAGGGGCGGGAAGTGACTTGCTTACTTTCTGCTTATCAAGATCAAGTACGGATATGCTGAAGTCGGGCATCAAAGTTACCCGGAAAGTACGTGTGCCATAATCCACCCTCTTTTTTCCCTGGCGGTTAAAACCGAAGTCGGGGATGATTTGGTCGGCGAGTTCTTCTATCGACAGGCCTTTCCGGATGGCGGCTTGACGGAATGCTTCCCAGGCAGCACGTTTGTACATGCCGTTGGGAGCAGTCTCCATCCAGTCGTTGAGTATGATAAGCGCGTTAGGACTAGCCTTCAATCCCAGCAACTTCATCGTGAGACCGACAAGTTGTTTGCGGGAGGCTTTCGACCATGACTTTATCAGGGGGGCTAATTGGGCTATCTGCCATTCTGCCCCGTAGAAACAATAAGGAAGCAGAAGCATCCTCCTGTTGGCCTCCGCACTATCTGCCAACCAATACCGGAACAGTTCTTCCAGGGCCGCCTGCCATTCTTTTTCATCGACGAAAGGGACAATCGCATCACAGGCATGCAGCCGGGTGATTTGGGTGAGTGCCATATGTTCGCTTAATACATAACGGAGCACATGGCGCGGCACAAACTCGTCTACATCGGTTTCGTTTGCCCAATGGATTCTCGTATAAGGTTTCTGTGGTAACCAGGCTATTTGTTGCGTGCAATAGAGCTCGATATGTTTGCTGCAATAGTCGATAACAGCCTGTTTGTTTCTGAATTTGATTTTACGGGCTGAGGCATGTGCGTTATCCCAGTATTTGAATAACTGCCGGGTCCAGTTCTGCGAATCCTCGTCCAGTTCCGGATACAGTTGTTCCAGTAGCCCTCGGGTTCTCTTCTCCTTGTCGAGGATAATCTTTTCGATGTTTCTGCGGATTAGTTTGGAGTTTTCCTTCAGTAATCCCAGTAACTGCTCATAGTCTTTCAAGCCGCAATCGGAAAACAGCTTATTCAACCAGATCAGTCTCTTTTTCAATGCGACATCACTATATAAATAATCGTATGCTGCTTGTTTGTTCTTACGGATTATGTCGTCGAGCGGCATCTCCTGAAATGTTTTCAGAACCTGCCAGTCGGATGCTGTATATGCTTCGCAATAGCTGTCGAATAATGCTGCTAAATCCGGTTGTTGCTTTTTCTTCATATCCTTTTTATTCTTCTTTCAATACATCAAAAATACCCAATACACTGCTCAGGAAGCGGGCCGGAACACTTTCGGGCGAGAGGATTGCGTTGTTTTTCGGTTCGTCGTCGGTCGTCTGGTCTTCTCCCAGGCGGTAGAGGATGACATCTCCGAGTGTCACGTCGTCATTATATTCCTGGCCCATGTACATATATTCGAAGTTCAGCAGGGCGGCCATATTCAGGTATTTGTCTACCAGATGATAACAAGTGTAGCTGCCGGCATCCCATACCTCTCCGCGAACCATGTTGTGTTTCTTTACCATGCCACTTATCTTTCCTGACTTGACGGTCAGGCCGTTGTAACGGGTTATCTTATTTCCGTCCGTCTCCTTTTCTCCTAAAACAATTATGGGAGCGGTTAGTTGCGGGATGGGCTGCACAATTTCATAATCATCCAGTTGCTCCTTCCAGCCTGCAAGAACTTCTTCCTCCAGTTCGATAGGATGGACGAGGGTGATAGCGGCTTTTTCGGGCAGTGTATATTCCTCTTCATCTACCGTATTGAATGTGCCGTCTTCCATATACCGGAACGTTCCGGTCAGTTTGTCTCCGTTATACACACCCCATATCAGGGCGGTTGCAAAACGATGCATAATCGGGTTCTCTACAAAGAGGGTGTTCCAGGAACCGGCTGTCCAGCGACGTCCGTTCATCAGTACCTTTTCCAAACGGTTGGTTTGTGACTGTACGGTGGCCTTGATTTGTTTTTTCAGTTCGGAGAATTCCTTTTTGGCGGCCGTCGCTTTCACTGCGTCGTCATTGGCTCCGGGAGCAGGCATCGACTTGATGGCTTTCTGTTTTTCGTTATCGAAGATAGAAAGTGAGAAGTCGGGCATCAAGGTTATTGTGAAGTTTCGCGGACCGTAATCGAGTATCTTTTCTCTTTCCTTATTGAAGCCCAGGGTAGGGACAATCTTGTCGGAGAGTTCATCCTCCGGTATTTCCAATGCTTTGGCTGCAAAAGAGAAGGCTGCCTTGGCGGCATTTTTGACCTGATTATTGGGGAACTTGACAGAGATGCTGTCTATCATGACCAGTGCAACGCTTCCTCCGTTCATGGCGATGGCGTTGACCACAAAGGCGGCGATAGCACCACGTGAAGCCTCGGCCCAGTCTTTCAACTGCGTTTTGAGGCGGAGTATCTGTGTGTCGGAACCGTAGATGCAATACGGGACCATAATCATTTTCTTTTTGGCTTCGGCTCCGTTCTCTTTCCAGAACAGATAAATGTTCTCCATCATTTGCTGGAAGTCCGGAGTATGCAACTGCTCCGTTATTTTATCGCAAGCCTTTATTTTGTAGGCTTCTTCCAGACAGAGATATTCGGAGAGGATATAACGGGTGACGATGGCGGGCGCTTTTTCGGTCATGTCGGCAAAGCGTACGTCGGTGAACATGTCTTCGGGTATCCAGGCAATGAATTTCTGATTATCCTTGTCGAAGTTGTCGTTGCAATATTCGACGACGCTTTCTTTGGTAAAGGTAAAGTCTGCACCGAATTTCCGTTCGTTGTCCCAGCGTTTGATGATTCGTTTACCGGCTGCCAGGGCATCTCCTTTCAGTTTGGATAATCCCGATTCCAGCAACGGACGGGTTGCTTCTTCATGGAGGTTAATCAACTCTTCGGCAGTCTTGCGGAGTATCTTCGATTTGTTGGATAATAACCCGAGCAACGGTTGGACGTCCGTTATTTTACAGGTTCCGTAAATCATGTCGAGCCAGTTCTGTGTCTCTTCGATCGAGAGGTCGCCGCTGTTCAGCAAGTCCAGTGCCAGAGACTGGTGGCTGATAATATCTTCTTTATCCAGAACGTCCTGCATCCGGTTCGGGTTATAGGCATAGGCTTTGAAGGCTTCGGCATAGGTGAACCGGCTGGTGGTGTCGAGTAATAGCCGAAGGCTTTCCTTTGGAGAACTGTTCAGCCATTTCTTACGTGTTTCAAGGAATATGTATGTAAGATATACCGGATTATTTATTGCGGCACTGGTACGGACCTGAATCAGCAGAACGTTGATGAACCGCCGGGCCAGTTCCGACTCACAGTATAGAAGAGCCAGGGCACCGATCAATAAAGCCGGAGCGTTTTTCCCGTATCCCCAGCCGAAGTTGCCGCAATTCTTCAGACGATTCTCCCAGGCAACCTGCGGTGTCGAAGCGTCCGTCAGGGCTGAAATAAAATTACCGGTGTTACCTAAGTTTTCTCCCAGCAGGTTAAGCATGCAACGGGCTTGTAACTCTGTACTTTCTGCCAGTTCTTCCGTGCCTTCTCCATGTTCGAGCAGGATTGACAAAAGGTAAAGGCTGTAGGCGGCCTGTTGGATGGGAGTTGTCTTTGCCAGCATCCGGTAGACTTCCATGAACAGTTCTTTATCTTCTTTATATAAGGTATGGAACATGGATGCCTTGTCGGCATCATTATCTTCTGTCAGAATCAAATAATAATAAATGCCTAAAGGAGCCCCGATCGATTGCAGGAATGCCAGCATCTTATGCGGATTGAGATGGAAGAACAAGGCCCGTGCCGATATAGTCTCTTTGAGCAGTTGGAGTAAACGCTCTTTTAGTTCGGGAGCGAACTTATAGCAGAAATACAGGATGAATGTGAAACTCGGACCGGAATATCTGTAAGCCAAAGCAGTCAGTACCGGCAGATAGCGGGCATATTTATCCGCATCCTGTTCCAGCAACAGGATGGCCAGGTATAAAGCCAGGTATAATTCATGGGTGTTGTTTCGCTGTTCTTCCAGTTCCTTTAGTTTATCGGAAAGAAGCAGGTCGGCAAATGCTTCCGATTCGGACGGGCAATATTTCAGTAATATCTGTGCTGTTTCATATAACTCCGGACCTTGTGTTTTGTGACGGGTTACCGACTCTTTAATCAGGTTCCTGAAATCATGGCCGTAACCGATGAGCAGGCAAATCTCCAGATCATCTTTCATCCCCCATTTATGGATAGGTCCGTCGCGACGTATTTTCGAGAGGATAACCAGCATGCGGCGTGCCAGCTCCGCATTGTCCCCGTTTAATTCATGTATAATCCAGGCGTCATAATCAACATATATCTTTGGGCCCGACATCACCGTTTCGGGAACCTGGTCGGTTTTCTCGTCCAGATATTCATATACTTTCGGGGTGAAGGCGCATTTGTAGTATCCTTGCTCATAGATTCTAGTCCATTGTTCGAGCATTTGTTCTTTTGTCATGGTGTCGTTTTAAAGTTTGCTTTGATTGAATATATAAGCAAATGTATAAAAAATATTTTGTAATTTTGCACCTTCCAAACAATAAGGGCGTGAGACAAACGATGAGAAAATATCTGAAATGGCTGCTGCCGGTGATTTTTATCGCCTACTATAGCTGTATCACGTTATTTATCCATGTCCATATCGAACATGGCACGACGATTGTCCATTCTCACCCTTTCGGAAAGATGAACGGCGGTCCCTGCCATCATCATGCTTCCCTTTCCGAAATACAGCTATTCCATATACTGACGACTCTTAGTGTGGAAGATGGGGCTGTTCATGCGTTACATCTGAATTTTAATGCACAGCAAGTCGCTGAAATAGTAGAATATCCGGTCTATCCGGATTATAAACTCCCAGACAAAGGGCTGCTTAGCCTTCGTGCCCCTCCTGTTTTCTGATAAAGAATAGTAAGACTTTTATTGATAAGGATAGGTGTTTCTACTATAAACATACCGTCCTTCTAATCTTTTGACCCTGGTCGAATACATTTTTGACCTGGGTGAAACATGTAGTTGACCCAGGTGAAATATGTATTCGACCCAGGTCAAAAGTATAAAACATCGGAGGCTTTGAATTAGAAAGTGCCGTGTTTTACATTATAACATTACCTATTTATCAGAACAAATCGCAATGAATAAGATAATTACGCTTATACTATGCCTATGCTGTGTCTTTACAACAGCATGGGCGGATGATGCTCCGGCCCTGAATCCGTCGGATGCCAATATCGTAGGACATATACTGGACAAGAAAACGGGTGAGCATCTTTCTTTTATTAATGTATTTCTGAAAGGAACGACAATCGGTACATCGACCGATGCCACCGGTCATTATTACCTGAAGAACCTGCCGGAAGGCAAATATACCCTGGTGATGAAAACGCTGGGCTTTAAGACAGTAGAGAAACCTATCACCTTGAAGAAAGGAAAAACGCTGGAAATCAATTTTGAGGCGGAGGAAGACCTGGTGTCGTTGGATGGGGTTGTCGTATCGGCAAACCGTAATGAGACAACCCGCCGCCTGGCTCCTTCGTTGGTGAATGTGCTCGATTCAAAAACATTTGAGACGACACATGCTACTTCTTTAGCGGACGGTTTGAACTTCCAGCCTGGTGTGCGTGTGGAAAACAATTGCCAAAACTGTGGGTTTCAGCAGGTGCGTATCAACGGACTTGAGGGCCCTTATACGCAGATATTGGTTGACAGCCGTCCGATATTCAGTGCTCTGACGGGTGTGTACGGTTTGGAACAGATTCCGGCCAATATGATCGAACGTGTGGAGATTATGCGTGGGGGAGGTTCCGCCTTGTTCGGTTCTTCCGCTATTGCCGGTACGATTAATATCATTACCAAAGAACCGTTGCGAAATTCGGCACAGATTTCTCACTCACTGACGATGATTGGCGGCGACCGTCCCGATAATAACACAACGATAAATGCTTCGCTGGTGACGGACGACCATAAAGCCGGTATTTATATGTTCGGACAGAACCGTTATCGCGGAGCTTACGACCATGACGGTGACGGATATACCGAACTGGGCAAACTGAATGCCCGCACGCTCGGTTTCCGTTCTTACCTGAAAACAAGCATGTATTCGAAGCTGACTTTCGAATATCATAATATCAATGAATACCGTCGTGGCGGTAACCTGTTGGACCTGCCTCCCCACGAAGCCGATATTGCCGAGCAGACCGAACATAACATCAATGGCGGCGGCTTGAAATTCGATTTGTTTTCAAAGGATTATAAGCATCGTCTGAATGTGTATACTTCTGCCCAGCATACAAAAAGAAACAGTTATTATGGCGCAGACAAGAACCCGAATGCCTACGGTAGCACAACGGATATGACCTTTGTCGGAGGAGCGCAGTATTCCTATGAATGGGAGAAATGCCTTTTCATGCCTGCCGAGTTTACGGGAGGTGCCGAATATAACTATGACGATTTGCAGGATAAGATGCTAGGCTATCACCGCACGATCGAGCAGACTGTACATATCGGTAGCGTTTTCCTGCAAAACGAATGGAAGAATGAGAAATGGAGTTTCCTGATCGGTGCACGGATGGACAAGCATAATTTGATAGACCATGCGATATTCAGTCCGCGTGCCAATGTGCGTTTTAATCCGACCAGCGATATAAATCTGCGTCTGTCTTATTCGAGTGGTTTCCGTGCTCCTCAGGCTTTTGACGAGGATTTGCATATTACGGCAGTCGGCGGCGATGTGGCGATCATCCAGATATCTCCGGACCTGAAAGAAGAGAACTCGCAAAGTATCAGTGCCTCTGCCGACTTTTACCGTCGTTTCGGTCCGGTACAGACTAATTTCCTGGTAGAAGGTTTTTACACAGACCTGCGTAATGTCTTCATCCTTGAAGAGATAGGGCGCGACAATGATAATAACTTGTTGATGGAACGTCGTAATGGGAAAGGTGCTCGTGTGATGGGAATAAACCTGGAGGCAAAAGCCGTCTATTCATGGATGCAGATTCAGGCAGGCGCAACTATCCAGCGCAGCCGTTACAAAGAACCGGAGAGCTGGAGTGAGAATGAGAATCTGGCACCTCAGAAAAAGATGTTCCGTTCGCCGGATGTATATGGTTATTTCACTTCTTCATTTACCCCGGTGAAGCGGTTGACGGCTTCGTTGACCGGTACTTATACCGGTAGCATGCTGGTTCAGCACCTGGCCGGTTATATCCCGGAAGACAGGGAGGAGAAAACGAAGGACTTCTTCGACCTGAATGTAAAGGTGGCGTATGATTTTCCTCTTTATAAATCTGTTACTTTGCAGGTAAATGCAGGTGTTCAGAATATCTTTAATTCTTATCAGGATGATTTTGATAAATATGAGAAACGGGATGCCGGCTATATTTATGGTCCGGGTATTCCCCGCAGTTATTTCATAGGTTGTAAGATCAGTTACTAAGATGCTGATTTAAAATATTCGGAAAGGCCCGGTAAAAGTTTCTTGTTTTTACCGGGCTTTATGTTTACTTTAGCGCCCATTATAAATAAATCTGATATAACATGAATTTAAGTGATCCCAAAGATTGTTTGTATTGCACGAACAATCAGACTTTAGATGATTTGATGATCGAAATAGCTCCTTTATCAGTCTCCCGGCTTTTTCTTTTCAAGGAACAGACTTATTATGGCCGTTGCCTGGTTGCCTATAAAGAGCATGTGCACGATTTGAATATGCTGAGCGATGACGAACGGAATGCGTTTATGGCAGATGTCGTAAAAGTAACCCGTGCCATGCAGAAAGTATTCAATCCGCAAAAGATAAATTACGGTGCTTATTCCGATAAGCTGTCGCATCTGCATTTTCATCTGGCCCCTAAATATGAAGATGGTCCCGATTTCGGAGGAACATTCACAATGAATCCGCAGAAAGTTTATCTGTCGGAACAGGAGTACAAGGAGATGGTGGAGAAGATAAGAGAGGCGTTGTAAGGCTATATAAGATAAAAAAGGAAGCGAAACTGCTTCCTTTTATCTTAGTTGTTCATTAAAATCTTCCGGATTCTGACTGTTAGACCAAATGTTGGCAATACAGATTGTCTTTTTTTCTACATAGTAAATGATTTTATGGTTCTTATGTTCTACGAAGGAACGATAATTTCTTTTACATGTTTCGGTATTCAGTTCAATCGGTTGTCCCATATTAGGATTTAATGCCAGTAAGTTTACAGTATCTAAAATACTGTTTATGAATTTGTCGGCAGCTCTAATGCCCATTTCTTTTTTATACCAGGCATAAGTTACTCTAGCATTCTTCCTTGCTGGACGTTTCCATTTAATAGTTAAAGGTTTCTCCATGAAGCAACAGCTTTTCGCATCTCTTCCTGTGTATAATAAACAGGATCGGCCTCCGACAACCTAAGGCTTTCTATCTTCTCCTCATAAGATAATGGACGCATAGCATTTTCAATCTCTTCATCAGTGATGATGTCGATGTCATCCACTTGAGTAGTACGGGATATTTTGTATCGGTTAGATGCGATACGTTTAATATACTTCTTTACTTTCTCGATACTTTCCGTGTCAAGGTTAATGATTTCGTTGAACAGTTCCAGGCGTTCACCCTGTAATTCCATTGCTTTCATATCTTTACTCCTTTCGGTTTTGATGAATTACAAATGTATTTATTTTTTTGGAACCGGCATAAGATAAGTAAAGAAAAATTATTCAGGAGGCTGTGGTTGCACGGCAACTATACTTGGTGAAGCGCAACCTTGCAGAGCGGATGATTGTATCCGCTCCGGTATAATTGTGGCGATTCCGTGCAACCGACACCATGTCGCTCCCGGATAATGCTACCCTTTTAAACTTTTATTTATTGTATCGATATAATCAAGTATTTCTTCCCGCCCGTCTTTTTTCTCGGATGAAGAAAGTAGGATAGGGGGAAGCTCTTCCCACGTTTCAAGTAATTTTTCCTGATAGGCTTTCAGATTTTCTTGTAGACGGCCTTTACTAATCTTATCTATTTTAGTGAAGATGATGGAGAAAGGAACTCCGTTCTCACCCAACCACTCCATAAACTCCAGGTCGATTTTCTGTGCTTCATGGCGGCAGTCGATTAAGACGAATAGATTAGTTAGCTGCTCACGTTCCAGGATATAATCTTCGATAATCCGCTGGATATTCTGTCTTCCTTCTTTTCCCCGTTGGGCAAAGCCATATCCGGGAAGGTCGACCAGAAACCAGTTGTTGTTGATAATAAAATGATTGATAAGCAATGTCTTTCCAGGTTTCTGTGAAGTCATTGCCAGACCTTTCTTGCCTGTCAGCATATTGATAAGGGAGGATTTGCCAACATTGCTTCGCCCGATAAAGGCATACTCCGGAAAGTTTCCTGCGGGGCATTTCTTTACGTCTGTGTTACTGATAACAAATTCTGCACTTTTGATTTCCATATTCTTAAACTTTTATTGTTTTGTGTTTGACTGAGGCCGCCCATAACCCGAAGAATGTGATGGCTCCGTTGAGCATCAGCATTTCGTAACCGAAGGCATAGCCTGTATGTTGTTTCACTAGGTAATCCGTTGCGAAACAGATTAGCGGCGAGAGAATACATATATAAGGAACATATTTGTCACGCGGTTGTTTTTTGGTGAACAAGCCAAAGACAAATAATCCCAGCAAAGGACCGTAGGTATAAGAAGCAATCATATAGATGGCATCAATCACGCTGCGGCTGTTTACGGCCTTAAAGATAAGGATTATTATGGCAAACAGAGCAGAGATAAGCAAATGAACCATCAATCGGGTGCGTTTAGCCTTGTTCGCTTCCTCCTTTTCCACTCCCAGAATATCGACGCAAAAAGAGGTGGTCAAAGCCGTTAATGCTGAATCGGCACTACTAAAAGCGGCTGCAATGATACCGATTGTAAAGAAAATTAGAATAGAATGCCCCAAGATTCCGGAAGTGCAGAACATCGGCAGAATATCATCGTTTAAGGCCGGCAGTTCGATATTCTTTTGAGAAGCCAGGCTCAACAATAATACACCTAATGCCAGGAACAGAAAATTGACCGGCGTGAAAGCAAAACCATAGGTGTACATATTCTTCTGTGCATCTTTCAGGCTTTTGCAGGATAGGTTCTTCTGCATCATATCCTGGTCGAGCCCGGTCATGACGATGGTGATAAAGATGCCGCTGAAAAACTGTTTCACGAAATGTTGTGTGCTGTGCCAGTCGTTGAATTCAAAGATACGAAAATGGGGATTCTCGGTCAGGGTTTGCACCATGCCTTCCATATCCAGTTCCATGGCATCTTTTACCTTCCAGATGATGACGACCAGCATGGCAACCAGGCAAAGTGCCTGAAGCGTATCCGTCCAGATAATAGTCTTGATTCCACTCCGGTAGGTGTATAGCCAAACCAGAAAAATACTGATGATAACAGTTACCCAAAAAGGAATATTCCAGGTACTGAAGACGTAATGCTGTAAAATCAGGACAACCAGATAAAGCCGTGCCGCTGCCCCGACAATCTTTGAAAGCAGGAAGAAAGAAGCACCGGTTTTATAACTCCGCTTTCCAATCCGGTCACCCAGATAGGAGTAGATAGAAGTCAGTTTCAATTTATAGTAAAGCGGTAACAGCACTTTGGCAATCAGTATATATCCGAAAAAGAATCCGAAAACCGTTTGCATATAAGTCATATCTATGCTGCGAACCATCCCCGGAACCGAAACGAAGGTGACGCCGGAAAGCGATGTCCCAATCATCCCGATAGATACGATATACCACGGAGATTTACGGTTTCCCAGAAAGAAAGCATCGTTACTTGTACTTTTCCTGCCTGTTATCCAGGCAATCAACAACAGTATGCCAAAGTAAATTGCAATTATAGAGAGGATGATATAACTATTCATTCACCAGTATTTAATTAAGTAGAGCAGGGTATTTGGTCCCTGTCGAACGTTCGGATACAAAGATAACAACAATTTGCTAAAATGTAATATCATGTAAACTTCTTCTTTCAGGCAGGACGTTAGAGGACGGATAAGGGTGTTTGTGGACCGTATGTCAGGTTCGTTCTAATGAATTTTATCGGTGTTTTTCCCTTTTTTGTGGGGAAAATATCCTTATTAATCTATTTTGTTTGTCTTCTTGATTTATTCTTTATTCCTTTGTAATCAGTTAGAGCTCGTGAGAGTAAAGACAACCGGATTCCACTAGGAACCGGAAAGATAGGTAAACACAAAAAAAGGCCGCTATCGTGAGATTAGCGACCTTTTTAGATTAATACCTTTTCTCTATGAATGCTCCCCGGAAATAATGTTCCAGTATTTTTGTATAAGCATATCCTTTTTCACCCATGACGGCTGCACCTATCTGGCAAAGTCCTACGCCATGCCCCCAGCCGGCACCCGTCAGTACGAAACGTTGGGGAATACGAACGCGTATATCTTCTTTGTCTACCACAAAGGCGGAACTGTACAGATGGGTTTCCGATAAAGTGCGCCGTATCTCCAATTCCTTGCCGATAGTATAAATACGGCGGGTTCCCACAATCTGTAACTCTTCGATACGTCCGGAAGTACCTCTTTTCAATGGTACCAGGTCTTGTATTTCGCCAAAGTCGATGCCGCTTTTACGATGAATCAGTTCGGACAACTCATCCTGGGTGTAAGACACTTTCCAGCGATAGAAATTTATCGTTTCCTGATCATAGTTGTTCAAGACCTGGCTGAGTATCTTTTTCTTTGTTGTGTTGCAAAATGCGTTAGGAGAATTACGTATCCACATTTCCGCTTCAATCGGGTCGGTCAGGTCGGGATAAGAAGTTTCTTTACTGTCCCGTACAACTGTCAGATAGGAGTGGGGCACCGGCTCCCAACAGTGTTCGAACTGTTCGGTCACGCCTCCGCAACATTTAGAGAAACGTGCGTCGCAGATGGATTCGCCATCGGTCAGTATCTCGCCGCGTGTTTCGTGGACCGCTTCCTGTACGATTTCGGTAGAAGCACGGGTTATGCCTTGGTAACGCTGGCAATGGTCGTCGGCACACACATCGAACATGGTATGATCTTCGCGGTCGTACCAACGGATTAATTGGTTATTGTCGCGATGGCAACTCTCATATTTTTCCGAAGCGTTACCCAGGCGGAAATTCTTTTCTATCTGCGCCAGTAGCCAGCTGCGGGAGATTACGGCGTGTGCCTTCAACAACTCTTTTGATGCTGTGGCACTCATTTCAGACGAAATCACGCTTGTCAGATATTCTTCAACGTCAATACTGTTGATTACAACAATCCCGTCATTCGTTGCCACCAGGTTCAGTGCTCCTTTGAAGCGTTGGTCTTCCTGGCGTTGCCAGTGGAAGTCCACTCCGATTGTCACAGCTTTCAGGTCAAACGATGATTGGGGCGAAGCCGGTTCAAAGAAAAGTTCCTTGTAGAGCTTGCCGTTATACACGATATTTCCGTTTACAAACAACGCGCGTTGTTCTCCCGTCAGGAAGGAACTGCTCTCCGTATGGATATATTCTCCATTGAATACGAAAGAGAGAGCCTTCCCCGTCATAATCCCAACATTAACTAGCGGTGCATCCATTCTTTATCTTATTCTTTTTTCGCGCTCAATGAACTTATCGCCAGATAAGCCATCAATGCAATATACATTACAACAGCCAGCGGTTCGGCAAAGTTTCCTTCCAACCATTTTTCGTTCAGCAGGTTGATGCCACCGAAACGTAAAGCTGCGCTGATAACTCCCATCAAGGCACCACCTGCGATGAAACCGGATGCAAGTAATGTTCCTTTTTCCAAACGGGCCGTATTCAATGCCTGGTCTTTGCTGCGGCTTCCTACATACCAGCTGATGGCTCCACCGATCAGCAGCGGAGTGTTCAGTTCCATCGGGATAAACATACCCAGTGCAAATGCCAGTGCCGGAATTTTACAGAAGTTCAGAACGATAGCCAGTACGGCACCGATGCCATACAGCACCCAGGGTGCTCCCGAACCGCTCATCAGCGGTTCGATAACGGCTGCCATTGCATTAGCCTGCGGTGCGGCCAGCTGCCCGGTCGTAAATCCGTACGTCTGGTTCAGGATAAGGATTACACCGCCAACTGTTGCAGCAGAGACTAAGGTGCCGAGAAACTTCCATGTCTGCTGTTTAGCAGGCGTACTTCCCAGCCAGTAACCTATCTTCAAGTCGGTAATGAAACCGCCTGCCATGGAAAGTGCCGTACAGACAACACCTCCGATAATCAGGGCCGAAACCATACCGGCCGTTCCTTTCAGTCCGGCAGCCACCAGAATGATGGACGATAAGATTAATGTCATCAGCGTCATACCCGACACCGGATTTGTTCCTACAATAGCAATGGCATTTGCGGCAACAGTCGTGAACAGGAAGGCAATAATCCCGACAATCAACAACCCTATTAAAGCATAATACCAGTTATCCAACACTCCGAAATGGAAGAACAGATAAGTAACAATCAGCGTAGCGAAGATACCAATCGAGATAATCTTCATCGATAAATCTTTCTGTGTGCGTATTGTGGCTGTGTCAGCTTCCGTATTTTTCCCTTTCAGTTCTTTGGCTGCCAGTCCGACGGCTCCGCGGATAATTCCCCATGAATTGATAATACCGATAACTCCGGCCGTCGCGATACCACCGATACCGATATGGCGGGCATAGGTCGTAAAGATTTGTTCGGCACTCATGCTGCCTACTGTGGCTGTAATGGCATCGTTGCCCAACGTTAGTACGTCTGCACCGAAGATGGCGGACATCAGCGGGATGATGACCAACCAAACAAGGAATGAACCGGCACAGATAATCATGGAATATTTCAATCCTATGATATAACCGAGTCCCAGTACGGCGGCTCCTGTATTGACTTTCAGTACGACTTTTGCTTTGTCGGCCAGCATTTCACCAACTCCGACAATGCGCGTGCTGACAGTTTCGCTCCACCAACCGAAAGTGGCAATAATAAAATCGTATAAACCTCCGATCAGACCTGCCAGAATAAGCGGTTTCGCCTGGCTTCCGCCTTTCTCGCCCGAAACAAGCACCTGGGTGGTTGCCGTTGCTTCCGGGAACGGATATTTGCCATGCATATCCGAAACGAAATATTTCCGGAATGGGATTAACAGAAGGATACCGAGTATGCCGCCCAGCAGCGAACTCATGAATACTTCAAAAAAGTTGATGGTAATTTCCGGATATTTGTCCTGAAGGATATACAGGGCAGGAAGAGTAAAAATCGCTCCGGCTACGATTACACCGCTACAGGCTCCGATAGATTGGATAATTACATTTTCTCCCAATGCGTTTTTCCGTTTGAAACCGCTCGACAGTCCGACAGCTATGATGGCAATCGGGATAGCTGCTTCAAACACCTGTCCGACCTTCAATCCCAGATAGGCGGCAGCCGCGCTGAATATGACAGCCATGACAAGTCCCCAGAATACAGACCAGGGAGTTACTTCCCTGTATTGTTTTTGAGGTGACATAATCGGGTTAAATACTTCTCCTTCTTTGAGTTCTCTGTAGGCATTTTCGGGTAGCCCGCTTACCTTTTCTTCATCTTCCTTTTTCACTGTGAGTATTATTTTTAGTTAGATTTAATCCCAAATGTGTTTTTCTGTATCTATAGCGTTACAAAACTACGTTATTTTTTTAATTGAACAAATGATTAAGGCTGGAAGAATGACAGACAGGGATATTTAGTGAAACAAAATCCCCACCTTTTTGACATAGGTGGGGAAAATGCCCCATATATGTGGGGAATAATACCCATACGTGTGGGGAAAAAGCCCCATTCAAGTGGGGAAAAAACTTTACTGTAGCGGAGTTGTCGCTTTTTTGTGCAGGCTTCTTAGTTCGAAAGAAAGCATTACACGGAAGATGCCGATGATAAGAAGTGCATAAGCAATCATATAAACGAGGGTGAATACGCCCAGTCCCGGTTGCCAGATGATAGCGATGCTACAGATGATTGCCAGGATACCGAAAGCCATATACCAACCCCAGTTTCCGGTTCCGAACCGTTTCAGGTCCATAGCATAACCTGTGGAAGAAAAGCCTCTGAACATCAACCAGAACGCCAGGATAAACGGTAGTACGGTCATACTCAGTCCCGGACTGGCCATGAGGTAAATACCCAGTATCAGGTCGATAATACCGCCGGCCAGATACCAGCCCCAGCTCGAAATGTGCTTCCGGTTCGACACGGCAAAAAGGATTTCAAGCGTACCGCTTACGAACATGGCGACGCTGAATAAAAGGCTTAAAGCCACATAACTTGCCATCGGTGTGAACATCAGGCATATTGCGATCAGGATATATAATAATCCCAGTAAAAGTGAAACCCACCAGTTCTTTACAGCGGAACTGATTCTTTCGTCAAATGTATTCATATCAAGTTACCTTTAAAAATTATTTCTACTGTAACAAACCGTAAGAAAGAAAGGTTTCACGATTAAGTAAATTAAGGGTGCCGATTGTATTTCCTCCATGCCTTCAAAATGAAATATTTTATATACATTTGCCCCGTATTAAGTAAAATTAAAAGTCTGTTTTATGAAAGGAATTGTACTGGCCGGAGGTTCCGGAACCCGTTTGTATCCAATAACCAAAGGAGTATCCAAGCAATTGTTGCCGATTTATGATAAACCGATGATCTATTATCCCGTGTCTGTATTGATGCTTGCCGGGATAAGGGAAATCCTGATCATTTCTACCCCGCAGGACTTACCCGGGTTCCGGCGGTTGCTGGGAGACGGTTCGGATTATGGCGTGCATTTTGAATATGCCGAACAACCTTCGCCCGATGGTTTGGCACAGGCTTTTATCATAGGGGATAAATTCATTGGTAATGATTCGGTTTGCCTTGTGTTGGGCGACAATATCTTTTACGGACAGAGCTTTACGGCTATGTTAAAAGAGGCCGTTAACAATGTGGAGAACGAACAAAAAGCAACCGTCTTCGGTTACTACGTAAACGATCCGGAACGCTATGGCGTTGCTGAATTTGATACGGACGGAAACGTGCTGAGCATTGAAGAAAAGCCGAAGAATCCCAAGTCGAATTACGCGGTTGTCGGACTCTATTTTTATCCGAATAAAGTGGTCGAAGTGGCAAAACAAATCAAGCCGTCGGCACGCGGAGAACTGGAGATCACAACTGTAAACCAGGAGTTCCTGAAAGACGGAGAGCTGAAAGTTCAGTTATTAGGACGCGGTTTTGCCTGGCTCGATACCGGTACGCACGATTCGCTTTCGGAGGCTTCTACATTTGTGGAGGTGATTGAAAAACGACAGGGACTGAAAGTGGCTTGTCTGGAGGAAATCGCTTACCGGAAAGGTTGGATTGATGACGAGAAACTGAAAGAAGCAGCTACTCCGATGATAAAGAACCAGTACGGTCAATATTTATTGAAGTTGATAAAGGAATGAATAAAGACAGTAAAATATTTGTAGCCGGTCATCGTGGTCTGGTCGGTTCTGCTATCCTGAAGAATTTGCAGCAGAAAGGATACACAAACTTTGTTTTGCGTACCCATGCAGAGCTGGACCTGACCGATCAGTATGCAGTCAATGAATTCTTTGCGACGGAAAAACCGGAATATGTCTTTTTAGCAGCTGCCCATGTGGGTGGTATTATGGCAAACAGCCGGTATCGCGCAGATTTCATTTACATAAATCTGATGATCCAGAATAATGTGATCCATGCTTCCTATATTAATAATGTAAAGAAATTACTGTTTTTAGGCAGTACCTGTATTTATCCGGGCGAAGCGCCGCAGCCGATGCCGGAAGATTGCCTGCTCACTTCTCCGTTGGAATATACCAATGAACCCTATGCCATCGCAAAGATTGCCGGGATAAAGATGTGTGAAAGCTATAACCTGCAATACGGAACGAACTATATCGCAGTGATGCCCACTAATTTGTATGGTCCGAACGATAATTTCAATCTGGAGACTTCGCATGTGCTTCCGGCGATGATCCGTAAGATTCATTTGGGCAAATGTCTTCATACCGATAATTGGGAGGCTTTGCGCAAAGATTTGAATGCACGTCCTGTAGAAGGAGTGGCCGGAAATGCAACGGATAATAACATCCTGGCTATTTTAGCGAAATACGGTATCTATCCGGGAAAAGTGCAGCTGTGGGGAACCGGAAAACCGCTCCGCGAATTTCTTTGGAGCGAAGAAATGGCAGATGCTTCCGTTTATATTATGGAACATATCGATTTTCAGGATGTGCGTCCGGAGGGAAATGAAGTGCGCAACACACATATAAATATAGGTACGGGAAAAGAGTTATCTATAAAAGAAGTCGCTACGCTGATTCAGGAAAAGATCGGTTTCGATGGCGAACTGGTTTTTGATGCTTCCAAACCCGATGGGACATTGCGCAAACTGACGGATGTCAGTAAACTGCATGCTTTGGGATGGCATCATAAAATAGAGATTGCCGAAGGTGTGGAACTTTTATACAACTGGTATTTAGACAAACAATAATAAATTCATATAAATGAGTAAAGTAGCTTTAATAACAGGTATTACAGGACAGGATGGCGCTTATCTGGCAGAATATCTTGTAAAAAAAGGATATACGGTGCATGGTATCAAACGTCGTTCATCCATGTTCAACACAGACCGTATCGATCATCTTTATCAGGACCCTCATGTGGAGAACCGGAACCTGATCCTTCATTATGGCGACCTGACCGACAGCCTGAACCTTACCCGTATCATCGGTGAGGTGCAGCCTGACGAAATATATAACCTGGCAGCTATGAGCCATGTGAAAGTAAGTTTCGATACTCCTGAATATACGGCGAATGCCGATGGTCTGGGTGTGTTGCGTATCCTTGAAGCGGTGCGTCTGCTGAACCTGATCCCTAAAACCCGTATCTATCAGGCTTCTACATCCGAATTATATGGATTGGTTCAGGAAGTGCCTCAAAAGGAAACGACTCCTTTCTATCCCCGAAGTCCGTATGCTGTTGCTAAACTATATGGTTACTGGATTACGGTAAACTATCGTGAAGCCTATAAAATGCATGCTTCCAACGGCATTCTGTTTAATCATGAGTCGCCGCTTCGCGGAGAAACGTTTGTTACCCGTAAAGTAACCCGTGCCGTTTCGCGCATTGCTTTGGGTATGCAGGAAAAAGTTTATATGGGAAATTTATCTTCCAAACGTGACTGGGGCCATGCCAAGGATTATGTCCGTGCCATGTATGCGATTCTCCAGCAGGATGAACCCTCTGATTATGTTATTGCTACCGGAATAACGACGACTATTCGCGATTTTATCAGTAAAGCATTTAAAGAAATAGGGGTAGAAGTCATTTTTAAAGGCGAAAATGTTAATGAGGTCGCAGTATTAAACTATATTGACGAAAAAATGTTTATAGAGAAAGTAGGTGAGGCTTATCTCGAAAATTTTAAAGAACGGATAGGTGAAGAAGTAGTTGGTATTGACCCTCAGTACTTCCGTCCGACCGAGGTTGACTTACTTATCGGGGATGCTACGAAGGCCCGTACCCGTTTGGGGTGGGAACCGAAATACACCCTTGATACTCTTATTCAGGATATGATGCAGAATGATATCAAGCTGATGAAAAAAGAATCCTATCTGAAAGAAGGTGGATATAAAATTCTGAATTATTTTGAATAAATTAAGAACAAAACATAGATTTATTTTGTTTTAGTTAAAAAAAGATTTAATTTTGCTCTAAATTTGAGCGTTATTTAAGGTAATTGATTGTTTAATTAAAAAGTTGATGAATATGAAGACTAAAGTATTACTTTTAGCTTTATTGTCAGGTTTTGTTTTCTCTGTGTCAGCACAGGAATTTAAACCACAAGTTGGTTTTAGTACTGAAAAAGGTTATAAGACAAATTTCAAGAAAAACAAAGCTGGCGATAATTGGTTTATTTCTGTTGCCGGTGGTGCAAGTATGTTATTGGGTGACCAGAATAATAAAGCAGATTTTGGCAACCGTCTGAATTTTGCGCCTCAGTTCTCGTTTGGTAAGTGGTTCAACCCGTATCTGGCTTTCCGTACTCAGTTGAACGGTGGTATTTTACACGGATTTGTAGGTGACAACGCAGAGATCATGCAGCACAACAAATATGCAGCTGCTCATGTAGACTTGTTATGGGATGTTACCAATTTCTGGGGAGTTTATAATGAAAAAAGAGTATTCCGTTTGATTCCTTGGGTCGGTTTCGGTTATGCACAGCGTTTCGAAAATCAGGGATATGCTAGAACAGAATCTCCTACATTAAATGCTGGTATCCTTACTGCTTTCCGTTTGAGCAAACGTGTTGATTTGAACGTGGAAGTTCAGGGTTCTTTGCTGAACGAACAGTTCAACCGTGTTAACATGTTCCACTTGACAGACGGTATCGCTCAGCTGAGCGCTGGTTTGACATTCAAACTGGGTAAAACTGATTTCGAAGTATTGGAACCAATGGATTACGCTTTGTTGAACGACCTGAACAATCAGATCAACTCATTGCGTGCTGCTAACGATGAATTGAGCAAACGTCCGGAATCTTGTCCTGAATGCGAAGAAGTTGTAACTAATGTTGTAAACAACTATGTTGACAATGTAGTATACTTCCGTCTGAATAGTTCTAAGATCGATAAGAACCAGCAGATCAGTATTTACAACACTGCTGAATTCATGAAGGCAAACAATGCTCCGATCAAGGTTATCGGTTATGCTGATAAGAACACAGGTACTTCTAAATACAACATGGGTCTTTCTGAAAAACGTGCTAAAGCCGTTGCTAAAGAATTGATCGATAAATACGGTATCAACTCTAACCAGATTACTATCGAATGGAGAGGTTCTGACGAACAGCCGTACAGCGAAAACAACTGGAACCGTGTTGTTATCATGTCTGCTAATAATTAATTTATTTTTAATTATATCTGAAAAAGGCTGCACATTCTATTGTGCAGCCTTTTTTTTGCACAGAATATTCATTACTTTTGTGGAATTTTAGAACACAGTTATGGAATTCGA
This sequence comes from Parabacteroides sp. ASF519, assembly GCF_000364265.2. NCBI lineage: Bacteria > Pseudomonadati > Bacteroidota > Bacteroidia > Bacteroidales > Tannerellaceae > Parabacteroides > Parabacteroides sp. ASF519. The sequence goes on from NZ_AQFV02000006.1 coordinate 3,645,326, forward strand.
CAAAAAACATGGTTACCTTATCCAGTGGCTGATAGGAATGGGAGATTTAGTTGTATTAAATCTATTGTTCTTCGCTGTCTATTATGGGTTGGGGAATTTTATACAAAAGCTATATCTTATAGTTTGAGAGAGGTTGTTCTCTTATTGAATTTCTGTTATTTCTTTGCCCTTTATTTTGTTCCCATGCAATTGCATGTGGCTGTTGTTTTTATTGACAAAATTGTACAGCGTGCCTTTGCGTTGGTCTCTATATTTGTTTTTCTGTTCGCTACTTGTCTTATCTTTCTGAATATAGGGGATGCCCTGGCTACATTTCTGCTGGTTTATTTTGCTGTAACAGTTATAATTTTTGCTCTTTGGAGAGTGTTTGTTCGTGTTACACTAAAGATGTACCGTAGAAAAGGACATAATTTTAAAAGAATTATTATTGTAGGAGCAGGTAAGAATGGTATGGAATTGTACCGGGTTATGAAGGATGATCTTTCCTATGGATTCAGTATCATGGGTTTTTTTGATGATAATCTGTCTTTGCAAAGTGTGTTGCCGAATTACCTGGGTATGACGCATGAAGTGGAGAAGTATGTATTAGCCAATGATATAGACGAAATCTATTGTACTTTGCCTGGAACGCAGGACGAGAAGATATTGCGGATAATGAATTTTGCTGAAAAGCATATGATTCGTTTCTATATTGTTCCGGAGTTTTACAGGAATATAAAGAAGAGTCTTGTTATGGAAATAATGGAGTCGATTCCATTATTGGCTGTTCGCCGTGAACCTTTGCAAGCAGCTTATAACCGGGCATTAAAGAGAACTTTTGATATTCTTTTTTCTTTGGGTATTTTACTGACCATTTATCCGATACTTTATGTCGTTATAGGAATATTGATAAAAGCAACATCTCCGGGACCTATATTTTTCAAGCAAAAGCGTACCGGTTTGTACGGGCAGGAATTTGAGTGTTATAAATTCCGGACAATGCGGGTCAATGCAGATGCCGATAAATTGCAGGCAGCAAAAGATGATCCGCGTAAAACCCGTATCGGAGATTTCCTTCGGCGTACGAATCTGGATGAGTTCCCTCAATTTATCAATGTATTAAGAGGGGAGATGTCGGTAGTGGGCCCTCGTCCTCATATGCTGAAACACACTGAGCAATATTCGGCTCTTATCGATAAATATATGGTACGCCATCTGGTAAAACCCGGAGTGACGGGATGGGCACAGGTAACCGGTTATCGGGGAGAAACCAAGACGCTCGAACAGATGGAAGGACGTGTGAAACGGGATGTGTGGTACATTGAGAACTGGTCGTTCTTCCTGGATCTGAAGATCATCGTGGTGACGATTCTGAACATGTCTAAAGGTGAAAAGAATGCCTATTAAACTTATAAATTGCACACTTTTTGTGTATTTGTGTAATACAAATGCATATTTGTGCTATCTTTGCAGCCGATGGGAAGGATACTAGCAATTGATTATGGCCGAAAACGGACCGGGTTAGCAGCTACAGACAATTTACAGATGATTGCAAACGGTCTGACAACGGTGCCGAGTGGGGAATTGGTCTCCTGGTTATCTGCTTATGTGGCAAAAGAACCGGTGGATTTATTCGTGGTCGGTCTGCCGAAGCAGATGAATAACGAGCCTTCGGAAAACATGAAGTATGTAGAGGCTTTCGTGACACATCTGAAACGGACCATTCCGGATATTCCGGTTGAATATTATGATGAGCGTTTCACGTCTGTCCTGGCGCACAAGGCAATGCTCGACGGAGGTTTGAAGAAGAAAAAAAGACAGGATAAAGGCCTGGTGGATGAGATCAGTGCAGTTATTATCCTTCAATCATATTTAGAAAATAAAAAATATCAGTTATAGTTTATGATTTTACCAGTATACTTATACGGTCAGCCTGTGTTAAGAAAAGAGGCTGAAGATGTACCCAGGGATTATCCGGAATTAAAGCAGTTAGTAGCTAATATGTTCGATACGATGTACAATGCCGATGGAGTAGGCTTGGCCGCTCCCCAGGTTGGGTTGTCGATTCGTTTGCTTGTGATCGATGCTGATGTGATGGGAGATGATTTCCCTGAATGTAAAGGATTCAAGCGTGCGATGGTTAATCCGGATATCGTTGAAAGCAGTGAAGAAGAGATTTCTATGGAAGAAGGTTGTCTGAGCCTTCCTGGCGTACATGAGAAAGTGTCCCGTGCCAGCAAGATCCGGGTGAAATATTTTGATGAAAACTGGGAGGAACATGACGAGGTGGTAGATGGTTTTGCTGCCCGTGTGGTACAGCACGAATGCGAGCATCTGGAAGGTCACGTGTTCATCGACAATGTTTCGGCTATCCGTCGCCAGTTGAATAAAGGAAAACTAAATAGTATTATTAAAGGGACTGCTCGTTGTTCATACAGAGCAAAAGCTGTCGGTAAATAATAAAAATCTATTAAATAATATGACAGATTTAAGTAAAAACATTCAGGCCCTCAGGGAGAAGAAAGCCGTCGTTGAGATGGGTGGAGGCGAAGCTGCTATCGAAAAGCAGATCGCGATGGGTAAACTTACTGCCCGTGATCGTATTCTTTCCTTGCTGGACAAGAACTCTTTTCATGAGTACGATTTGTTTGTAAAGCACGATGGCCGTGACTTCGGAATGGATAAGAAAGATTTTCCGGGTGATGGTGTAGTTACAGGTACAGGTACTATTTTCGGTGCTCCGGTATGTATCTACGCACAGGACTTTACTGTAGCCGGTGGTTCATTGGGTTTGCAACATGCTCGTAAGATCACTAAGATCATGGATCATGCATTGAAGATGAAATGTCCGATTATCGGTATCAACGACTCGGGTGGTGCACGTATTCAGGAAGGTGTTGGTGCTTTGGCCGGATATGGTGAAATATTCTATAGAAATACAATCGCATCAGGCGTTATCCCTCAGATCTCATTGATTCTGGGTCCGTGTGCCGGTGGTGCTGTTTATTCACCTGCTTTGACAGACTTCGTGTTCGTGGTTGAAAATATCTCCAAGATGTTTATCACCGGTCCGAATGTGATCAAGACTGTTTTAGGTGAAGACATCTCTATGGAAGACCTGGGCGGTGCCCGTGTTCATGCGGAAACAACAGGTAATGCTCATTTCTATGCCTTGAGCGAACAGGATTGTTTCGAACAGGTTAAACGTCTGGTCAGCTTTATCCCCTGGAATAACCAGCAGCGTGCCAAGACTACTGAGCCAAAAGAACCGACAGCGATGCTGAACATTGAAGAAGTTGTTCCAGCTGATCCGAAACAGCCGTACGATGTTCGTGACGTTATCAAATGCATCGTCGATGATTCCGACTTCCTGGAAATTCAGGAACTGTGGGCTGCCAATATCGTGATCGGTTTCGGTCGTATGGCAGGCGAAACAGTCGGTTTCGTTGCTAACCAGCCGATGGTGCTGGCCGGCGTACTCGATTGCGACAGTGCCGACAAAGCAGCCCGTTTCATTCGTTTCTGCGACTCATTCAATATTCCTATTATTACCTTGGAAGATATGCCGGGTTACCTGCCGGGCGTAGACCAGGAGCATGCCGGTGTGATCCGTCACGGGGCAAAAGTATTGTATGCTTATTCGGAAGCAACTGTGCCTAAGATCACAGTAATCTTGCGTAAGGCTTACGGTGGTGGTTACATTGCGATGAACTCGCGTCACCTGGGTGCCGACTTTATGTTTGCATGGCCGAGCGCAGAGATTGCCGTTATGGGACCGGAAGGTGCAGCCAACATTATTTTCCGTAAGGAAATCATGGAAGCTGAAGACCAGAATGCAATGCGTCAGGAAAAAGTGAAAGAGTATATCGAGAAGTTCGCTAATCCTTATGTGGCAGCTTCGAAAGGATTTATCGATTCTGTTATCGAGCCGAAAGAAACACGTGCGTTGTTGCTTCACGCTCTGAAACTTTCTATTTTGAAAGAGGAATACAGACCGGCTAAAAAGCACGGAATCCCTCCGTTCTAATTAAATCCGTACATATACTTTTTGAAAATATGGAAAATAAAGAAAACGAATATGTAGATTTTGTAGTTACCGCCCGTAAATACAAAACACTGCTGACAGAGAAATATAAGAACCGTAAGATGTGGCATAAGCCCTTCGTCGGTGATGTGATTTCGACTCTTCCGGGAACTGTCGTGAAGATTTATGTGGAAAAAGGGCAGGAAGTTGAAGCCGGCCAGTTGCTCCTCATTCATCAGGCGATGAAGATGTACAATCGGATCGTCGCTCCGGTATCCGGAGTGATTACCGAGTTGGATGTAACCGAAGGAGATAAGATCGCAAAAGATCATTTGATGGTAAAAATACAGCCGAAGTAAAATTTGGTTATTTCATAATACGTGCGAAAAGGTTGTGCCAGTAGTGTTTATACACTGGTGCAACCTTTTTATTTGATACATTTTACATTCAATTTAAGTTTTTTGGCTTGATTACGGTTTGTTGAGAATTATTTTTGCTACGAACCGTTTTAACATTCACATGAATTGCTTATTTTTGTTCGCTGAATAAAGAGGGGTGTCAAAAGTCTGTTGAAACCTTTTGGCATGCCTCTTTTTAACACTTAAGGCAATCTGATGAAAAAAATATTCCTCTTTTTGATGTTTGTAGCATATTCGTTAGCGATGTCAGCGCAGATCAATACGGATCGTGTTCTGGCTATCGGACGTAATGCCTTGTATTTTGAAGATTACGTATTGTCGATACAATATTTCAATCAAGTCATTAAAGCGAAACCTTGGATCGCGGAACCCTATTTCTACCGCGCTGTTGCCAAGATCAATCTGGACGATTATAAGGGAGCGGAAGAAGACTGTACGCTATGTCTCCAGCGGAATCCATTTCTGGTTCAGGCTTATTATGCCCGCGGTATTGCCCGCCAGAGCCAGGAAAAATATGCCGAAGCGATTGCCGACTACGACAAAGGTCTTGAATTTAAACCCGAAGACCGCCAGATGCTTGTTAATAAAGCCGTAGCCAATATCCAACGGAAAGACTATGATGATGCCGAAAAGACTTTCGATGTGCTGATGAAAGCGCATCCTAAATATTCGATGAATTACCTGACCCGTGGTGCTATGTACACCGAGAAAGGCGATACGGTAAAAGCGCTTGCCGATTATAATAAGGCTATTGAAATGGACCCCTATTATGCTCCGTCCTATGGTAACCGTGCGATCCTGCTTTATCAGACAAATGATCTGAAAGGTGCTTTGGCGGATCTGAACGAGGCCATCCGCTTGAATACCCGTGAAAGTGGCTATTATATCAATCGTGGTTTGGTACGTTACCAGATGAATGACCTCCGTGGTGCGATGGATGATTACGATCAGGTAATCGGTATGGATAAAAATAATCTGATTGCCCGCTTTAACCGGGGACTGCTCCGCTATCAGGTAGGCGATAACAACCGTGCTATCGAAGACTTCGATGTGGTGATCCAGCAGGAACCGGATAACTATATGGCTTATTATAACCGTGCTCTCCTGCGTTTTGAAACAGGTGACTACCGTGGTTCTGTTCAGGACTTCGATGTTGTTTTAGGTCAATATCCAAATTTTACTCCGGGTTATTACAGCCGTTCCGAAGCTAAGCGTAAAATGAATGACCAGGTAGGTGCCGATCGCGACTACTGGACCGCTATCGAAATGGAAAACAATTCGAAGAAAGACCGCCAGTCTGCGCAGGGTGGAAATGCCATGGCCTCTACTAATACGACAGGACAGGATAGTAATGCTTCTTCTTCGGATGACAAAGGTGAAAATACACGTGAGAAATCAGATAAAAACATCAGTAAATTCAATCGCCTGGTGGTGTATGACAAAGAGGAGGAACGCAGGAATAAATACCAGAGTGATGTCCGCGGACGTGTGCAGGATCGTAATGTCCGTGTAGATATCGAACCTCAGTTTGTCCTGACTTATTACGAAAAGATTGATCCGATCAAGAAAATTGTCTATTACGACAAGACGATCGAAGAATATAATGCCCGTATGGTTTTATCGCGCAAACTGCGTATAACCAATGAAGAGGCTGCCCTCACGGAAGATCAGATTTCGGTTCACTTTGCCTCGATCAATGATTATTCCGCGAAGATAGAAGTCCAGCCGGGAAATGCGGATGCGTGGTTTGGCCGTGCAGTAGATTATATGCTTGTACAAGACTTTACGGAAGCTATCAAAGATTTCAATAAGGTTATCGAACTTGATCCGACCTATACGATGGCTTATTTCAACCGTGCAGTGGTACGTTACAAACAATTGGTTTATGATATGTCCCAGACTACTACAACCGATGACTTGTCAGCCTCTATGGGTAGTATGAACTTTAAGATGGGGCAGAGTCCGACACAGCCGAGAGCTCCTTCTGATCCTAGATCGGCCGAAGTGAAGGATAAAAGGAAGGCTTACGAACATGAATTGATTACACGTGATTACGATATGGTTATCCGTTTGAATCCCGGATTTGTGTATGCTTATTTCAATCGTGGAAATTTACGTTGTGTGCAGCGTGACTTCCGGGCGGCCATACAGGATTATGATGAGGCGATCAAACGTGACCCTGATTTTGCAGAGGCTTATTTTAACCGCGGACTGGCTCATCTCTCCCTGGGTGATGCCAATCAAGGTATTGCAGACCTGAGTAAGGCAGGCGAATTAGGTATTATCAATGCCTATAGTATCATCAAACGTATGACAAGCAATTGATCTGAATAAGCTTTTTTAGATTCAAAACAGGCATGTTTCCCAATAAAACATGTCTGTTTTGGGTTTAAAGCATATATCTTTTGACCTAAAAAGATCATTTTACGAAAAAGAATGCTAAATTTGCATGCTAATTAAAGAATTATAGAGAACAGATTATGATAAAGATTACATTTCCGGATGATTCCGTAAGAGAATACGCCGAAGGAACAACTGCTATGCAGATCGCAGAAAGCATCAGTTCCCGTTTGGCTCAGGAAGTTTTGGCCGCAAGTGTGAACGGAGAAACATGGGACCTGTCTCGTCCAATTATGCAGGATTCAACTGTGAAGCTGCTGAAGTGGGATGATGAAGAAGGTAAACATGCTTTCTGGCACTCAAGTGCTCACCTGATGGCTGAAGCGCTGCAGGAACTTTATCCTGGCATCAAGTTCGGTATCGGTCCGGCTATCGAGAATGGATTCTACTATGACGTAGATCCGGGTGAAGCTACAATCAAAGAAGGTGATTTCGCAGCAATCGAAGCAAAGATGCTGGAACTGGTAGCTAAAAAAGAAGAAATCAAACGTCAGGACATTACCAAGGCAGATGCCATGAAAATGTTCGGTGACAGAGGTGAAGAATATAAAACTGAGTTGATCAGTGAACTGGAAGACGGTACGATCACAACCTATACACAAGGCTCTTTCACAGATTTGTGTCGTGGTCCGCATTTACCTAACACATCTTACTTGAAAGCTGTAAAGATTCTGAGCGTGGCCGGTGCTTACTGGCGTGGTGATGAAAAACGCAAACAGCTGGTTCGTCTGTATGGAATCACTTTCCCGAAAAAGAAAATGTTGGATGAATATCTGGCATTACTGGAAGAAGCCAAAAAACGTGATCACCGTAAGATCGGTAAAGAACTAGAGTTATTCACATTCTCTACCGCAGTAGGAGCAGGTCTGCCATTGTGGTTGCCCCGTGGTACTCAGTTGCGTTTGAAACTGGAAGATTTCCTGAAACGTATCCAGAAGAAATACGGTTACCAGCAGGTAATGACTCCGCATATCGGAGGCAAACAACTGTATGTAACATCTGGCCACTATGCAAAATATGGCAAGGATTCATTCCAGCCGATCCATACTCCGCAGGAAGGCGAAGAATTCCTGTTGAAACCGATGAACTGTCCTCACCATTGTGAGATATTCAAGGCATTCCCACGTTCATACAAAGACCTGCCTTTGCGTTTCGCAGAGTTCGGTACGGTTTACCGTTATGAACAGAGCGGTGAGTTACACGGTTTGACGAGAGTACGTGGCTTTACGCAGGATGACGCCCACCTGTTCTGCCGTCCGGATCAGTTGAAGGATGAATTCCTGAAAGTAATGGATATTATCTTTATCATTTTTAAAGCGCTTGATTTCGAAAACTTCGAAGCCCAGATCTCTTTACGTGATAAAGTGAACAGAGATAAATACATCGGTTCGGAAGAGAATTGGGAAAAAGCTGAAACCGCTATCATCGAAGCCTGTCAGGAAAAAGGTCTGAAAGCTAAGATCGAATATGGTGAAGCTGCTTTCTATGGTCCGAAACTCGACTTTATGGTGAAAGATGCTATCGGTCGCCGCTGGCAGTTGGGAACTATCCAGGTAGATTATAACCTGCCGGAACGTTTCGAGCTGGAATATACAGGTGAAGATAACAAAAAACACCGTCCGGTAATGATTCACCGTGCACCGTTCGGCTCAATGGAACGTTTCGTTGCCGTGCTGATCGAACATACAGGAGGTAAATTCCCGTTGTGGCTGACTCCGGATCAGGTATGTATCATGCCTATCAGTGAGAAGTTCAATGAATATGCATGGGACATCGCCCGTCAGCTGGAAGAACAGGATATCCGTGTTCTGGTAGATGACAGAAATGAAAAAATCGGTCGTAAGATTCGTGACAATGAATTGAAACGTATTCCTTATATGCTCATCGTCGGAGAAAAAGAAGCAGAAAATAATGAAGTTTCTGTAAGAAAACAGGGCGAAGGTGATAAAGGTTCGATGAAAATTGCTACCTTTGCAGCGCTTTTGAACGATGAAGTAGAGGACATGATGAATCGTTGGCAAAATAAAAACAAGTAAATAACTAATAACGAGGAGAATAAATCTTTTTGAATGAAGAATGACAATCTGAAAGAACAGTACAGAATCAACGAACGAATTCGTGTTCGTGAAGTTCGTTTAGTAGGTGACAATGTAGAACAAGGTGTATTTCCTACATCTCAGGCATTAAAAATGGCTGAAGATCAGGGATTGGACCTGGTAGAAATTTCACCCAATGCTGCGCCCCCGTTTGTAAAATAACCGATTATCAGAAATTCCTCTATCAGCAGAAAAAGCGGCAGAAAGAGCAAAAAGCGAAATCTGTGAAGGTTGTTGTGAAGGAGATTCGTTTCGGACCTCAGACAGATGATCATGATTATAACTTCAAACTGAAGCATGCTAAAGGATTTCTGGAAGAAGGCTCTAAAGTGAAAGCATATGTGTTCTTTAAAGGACGTTCCATTCTTTTCAAAGAGCAGGGTGAAGTTTTATTGCTTCGTTTTGCCAATGATTTGGAAGACTACGGTAAAGTAGAACAGCTACCGGTTTTGGAAGGTAAACGTATGATCATCATGCTGACACCTAAAAAAGCGGGTGCATCGGCTACAGCAGCTGCTCCGAAACCAGCATCTGCGGGACCGGCAAAGCCTGTGGTTAAGAAAGTGATAACATTGAAGCCGAGGACAGAATCTGACGCTGAAGAAAATAAAGAATAAAAAAACACCCGTAGAGGGTGTCAAGTTTAATAATTAAAACAAAATTGGAAAATGCCTAAGATGAAGACTAATTCCGGTGCCAAAAAGAGGTTCGCCCTTACCGGAACAGGAAAAATCAAAAGAAAACACGCTTTTAAAAGTCACATTTTGACTAAGAAGACTAAAAAAGCTAAGAGAAACCTTACTCACACTGGCCTTGTTGCTACTGTTGATGTAAACAGTGTTAAGCTAATGCTTGGCATGAAGTAATCTTCTTAAATTAAGCGAGTTTTACAAAGATTTTTATTAACCGAATGTATTTAGCAAGTTAAGATCATCATAAAGGATGACGCTAACATTCAAAACAGATTAGAATTATGCCTAGATCAGTAAATCATGTTGCTTCAAGAGCAAAAAGAAAACGGATTTTAAAACTTACCAGAGGTTATTATGGTGCACGTAAGAATGTGTGGACCGTAGCAAAGAATACCTGGGAAAAAGGTTTGACTTATGCATTCCGTGACCGTCGTAACAAGAAACGTAACTTCCGCGCATTGTGGATCCAGCGTATCAACGCTGCTGCTCGCCTGGAAGGTATGTCTTACTCTCGTTTGATGGGAGCTTTGCATGCTGCAGGAATTGAAATCAACCGTAAGGTGTTGGCCGACCTGGCTATGAACCATCCGGAAGCTTTCAAAGCTATCGTTGCAAAAGTAAAGTAAATTGATATATAAATGTCAATAAGAGAAGGGTTCCGGTTTCGGGACCCTTTTTTTGTTAGCTTTTTGCAATTCATACCTTCTGAAACACTGAGACTTTACTTTTTTATTCATTATTTAAGGGGAAATTGTTGACATTTTGTTTGGAAGATTCAAAGGCTTTACATATCTTTGTGATAAGAAAAATGAGTTAGCCGCACTTGTTCGATTGGGAAACTCATCAGTTTTTTTTAATTCCGAGACAAAGCTCTTGTCGCTAATGGCGGGCCGCACCCTTCGGGGCATGCATCGCACAGCGGATTACAAAGGTGGCAAAGCACTCAAATCCTGTCATACGGAGTTTGTTCATATCTACGGTGCGGCTTTCTTCTCATATAAAGGGAAAATCTCTTACGGGATTTTCCCTTTTTCTTTGTATATTTACCGCACCAAGAATAAATACACAAAAACTGATTATTATGTTACTGCCAAAACAATCGCGCATAGCGATGACGGGTGTTACTGTAGTATGCTCTTTGCTTCTTGTTGCCTGCTCTCCGAAAGAGACTGTGCAACTGAATGTAATCCCGCTGCCTGCACAGGTTAGTGCTTCAGGAGGCTTTTTGAAAGTCGACAGTGCTGCTGTTTTTTCTACGGCAAAGCCTGCAAATGTTCGCTTTATCGTGGATGAGTCAATAGGTGGAAATCCGGAAGGATACCAGCTTGTAGTGAATGAAAAGGGTATCGACCTGAAAGCAGCCACCGGGACAGGTCTGTTCTATGGCGAACAGACACTCCGTCAGCTGTTTTCTCCCCAGGGAGTCCCTTATGTCACCATACAGGATGAGCCTCGGTTTAAGTACCGAGGGATGCACCTGGATGTGTCGCGTCATTTCTTTCCCAAAGAAGAAGTATTCAAGTTGCTGGACGTGATGTCCTTTTATAAGCTGAATAATCTGCATCTTCACCTGACGGATGCAGGAGGATGGCGTATCCAGATGGATAAATATCCTAAACTGACTACGGATGCTGCTTTCCGTACCGAATCCGACTGGCGGAAGTGGTGGGATGGAAAAGACCGCAAATATCTTCCTGAAGGAACTCCGGGAGCCTATGGCGGTTATTACACCAAAGACGATATACGTGCGATCGTTGCCTATGCAGCATCTAAACATATTAATGTATTGCCGGAAATCGAATTTCCCGGTCATTCGGAAGAGGTCCTGTTTGCTTATCCGGAGTTAAGTTGTTCCGGTCAGCCTTATAAGAATGGAGATTTCTGTATCGGTAATCCGAAATCATTTACCTTTATGGAAGACGTACTGGATGAAGTGATCGAACTTTTTCCATCCGAGTATATTCATATAGGAGGGGACGAAGCCGGTAAAGGTGCCTGGAAAACCTGTCCTAAATGTCAGGCTTTGATGAAAAAGAATGGCATGAAAAGCGTGGATGAACTGCAAAGTTATATGATACATAAGGCAGAGGAATATCTGATCTCTAAAGGCCGTAAGCTGATCGGCTGGGATGAGATACTGGAAGGTGGCCTTGCTCCGGAGGCTACCGTTATGTCCTGGCGTGGCGAAAGTGGTGGCATTAAGTCTGCCCGTATGGGACATGACGTGGTGATGACACCGGGTAATTATATGTATTTTGACTTCTACCAGGCTGATCCGAAAACACAACCTTATGCTATCGGCGGATATACTCCGATTAAGAAAGTGTATAGTTATAATCCGATTCCGGTCGACTCACTGACTGCCGAAGAAAGTAAACACATCATGGGAGTACAGGCCAATACCTGGACAGAATATATTCCGAACGAACAACATCTGGAATATATGATGTTTCCTCGTGCTTTGGCTTTGGCTGAAATAGCCTGGTCGCCTCAGGAAAAGCGCGAATGGAATGACTTCAAACCCCGTATGAATGCTCATATTTCAAAATTACAGCAGATGGGCATCAATACATTTACTCTTTCCAACGAACTGGAAGTAACGATGAAGGTCGATACGGTCAGCAAACAGATTGAAGTCTACCTGGATGCCGAAAAGTATCCGGCAGAAATCCGTTATACGACGGACGGTACTGTCCCGACAGCCTCCTCCACAGTTTACGACGGGATGATTCAGGTGAAGGATTCAGCTTATATCAAAGCTGCTATTTTCAGTAATGGTCAGTTGCAGGGAACCCCGACCGAGAAGAAAGTCGATTACCACTGCGCCATCAACAAGCCTATACATTATAATAGTAAGTTGTATCCCGGTTATATGGCAGGCGGTATGAATGCGCTGCTCGATGGTTATCGGGGAGGACTGACCTATCTGGATGGTCGTTGGCAGGGATACCTGAACGACCTTGATTGTGTGATCGATATGGAAGAAGTTACCGATATTCACAAAGTATCCGCCCGTTTCATGCAACTGATCGGGCCGGGAGTTTTCCAACCGGCTACAGTCGAGTTATTGACATCCGAAGATGGAACGAATTTCACTTCACAGGGAATTATCCCGACCACCATCTCCAATAAAGATCCCGAACTTTCTTTCCAGGAATATCTCTTCCAGGGAGACTGGAAAGCCCGCTATGTCCGTCTGAAAGCTGATGAAGCGAATAAGGGGTTCATCTTTGTGGATGAGATCGTCGTATGGTAAGAAGGATAATGGACCAATGTGGTAAATATGCCAATGTGCCGATTCTAAGAATGAATGCATATGTATCTCATTGGCATATTGGCACATTTTCAAATTAGCATATTATTAATTAACTAAATAAATCGAGAATGAAGAAGCAAGTAATGAGCCTCCTGCTGTGTGGTAGCCTGATGGCGGCAGCACAACAGCCGGTAGATTATGTAAACCCTTTTATCGGGACCAGCAACTACGGGACTACTAATCCCGGAGCCATCTGTCCCCAGGGTATGATGAGTGTCACTCCATTCAATGTGATGGGATCGGAGAGCAACCGCTTCGATAAAGACAGCCAATGGTGGTCCACTCCATACTCCGCCGACAATGACTACATGACAGGTTTTGCCCATGTAAACCTGAGTGGGGTAGGTTGTCCCGAATTAGGCAGTCTGTTATTGATGCCGACCGCCGGCGAACTGAAAGTCGATTACCGGGAATATGGTAGCAAATATAAGGATGAAGTAGCCCATCCCGGTTATTATAGCAATGTCCTGACAAAATATGGTATCAAGACCGAAGCGACAGCCAGTATGCGTACCGGCCTTAGCCGTTTCACTTTCCCGAAAGGGCAGGGGAATATTCTGCTGAACCTGGGAGAAGGATTGACCAACGAAACCGGAGCAACCGTTCGTATCGTCAACGAAACCGAGATTGAAGGAAGCAAGTTGCTGGGAACTTTCTGTTATAACCCGCAGGCCGTTTTCCCGATCTATTTCGTAATGAAGGTCAGCAAGGTTCCCAAGTCGATGGGATACTGGAAGAAACAGCGTGAAATGAAAGGTGTGGAAGCCGAATGGGATGTCTATTCAGGCAAATACAAACTATATACCAAGTATAACCGTGAAATGAGCGGTGACGATGTCGGTGTATGGTTCACCTATGATACGGAAGAAAACGAAGCCATCGAAGTCAAGATGGGTGTCTCTTTTGTCAGCATCGAAAACGCCCGTCTCAACATGAATACGGAACAACCCGGTTTCGATTTCGATAAAGTCAGGACAACCGCCAGCAATATGTGGAACAGCGACCTGTCTCGTGTAAAGGTAGAAGGCGGTAGCAAAGACGACAAGACAATTTTCTATACCGCTTTATATCACCTGCTGATTCATCCGAACATTATTCAGGATGTGAACGGTGAATACCCGATGATGGAAAGCCTGAAAGTAGGTCATACTACCGGAAACCGTTACACCGTATTCTCTTTGTGGGATACCTATCGTAACGTAAGTACCTTGATGACCTTGCTTTTCCCCGAACGTCAGCTCGATATCATCCGTACCATGATCGATATGTATAAGGAAAGCGGCTGGTTGCCTAAGTGGGAACTATACGGACGTGAAACCCTCACGATGGAAGGTGATCCTTCCATACCTTATATAGTAGATGCCTGGATGCGCGGCCTTCGTGATTTCGATGTAGAAACAGCTTACGAAGCGATGCGTAAAGGAGCTACTACACCGGGTGAGTTCAACCTGCTTCGTCCGGACAATAACGATTATATGAGCAAAGGATATGTTCCGCTTCGTGAACAATACGACAACTCCGTATCCCATGCTTTGGAATATTATATAGCTGACTGGAACCTGTCCCAGTTTGCCAAAGCTTTAGGAAAGAAGGAAGATGCAAAACTCTTCTATGACCGCTCGATGGGCTATAAGCATTATTACAGTAAAGAATTCGGTACACTTCGTCCGATTCTGCCCGATGGAACATTCTATTCTCCCTTCAACCCTAAACAAGGTGAAAACTTCGAACCCAATCCCGGTTTCCATGAAGGAAGTGCCTGGAACTATACTTTCTATGTTCCCCACGATATCCCCGGTCTGGTTAAGCTGATGGGAGGCCAGAAGAAATTTGTAGACAAATTGCAGATGGTATTCGACGAAGGCCATTACGATATGGCAAACGAACCGGATATCGCCTATCCATATCTGTTCAGTTATTTCAAAGGTGATGCCTGGCGTACACAGAAGCTCGTTCGTGAATTGTTAAGTAAATACTATCATAATGCACCGAACGGTCTTCCCGGCAATGATGATACCGGAACCATGTCAACCTGGGCTGTTTTCTCTATGATGGGATTCTACCCGGCTTGTCCCGGCGATATGGATTATGTACTGACTTCGCCGACCTTCAATAAGGTTACCATCGATTTGAATAAGAAATTCTATCCAAAAGGTGAGTTAGTAATCGAATCCATGCATAACAATCCGGAAGACATCTATATTAAAGAAGTAACAGCCGACGGAAAGAAGCTAAAAGGCTATACTATTTCTCAGGAAGAATTGGTAAATGCCGGAACGCTCAAATTCATTTTGGAAGATACGCATAAATAAGAGATAAAAACATGGCAGAAATAAGCCCTGGAAGTTTTGAAACTTTCCAGGGCTTTCTATTTCGAATATAGGATACTTGATAAATAATAAATCCTTTTACCTTTGTAGTCATCGGTTTTTCCTTTATTTTTGCAAAGACAGAATTAAAAAAGGACAGATGAGCAAATATAAATATTCGCTATATGGGTATCATGCTATAGAGAAAGCTGATATTACTATCAATGGAATAACTGTGTTGTCCGGAGAAAATGGTTGTGGCAAAAGTACTTTGTCAAGATGGTTGTATTATATAATTAATGAATCGAACAAATTTGATGAATCTCTTTATGAGGAATTCTCCAATCAATTAAGAGGAAATCTTCATAAATTGTTTAGAGCTAGTCGGGAGATAAGTCAGAGCGATGAATTCACCTCATATCATGAGGTGATCGATCAGATAAATGATCAAGTTGATATAGACACATTGAAAGAAAGATATATAAGTTTGGTTAAGCAGTTCGAGTTGAGACTGATATCTTTCTTATCTGCAGAAATGATGAAGAGCAGAAAAAAACGTATTTTCTCTTATCTGAAAATTTCATATAATGATGATAAAATCCTCTTAGAAAAGAATATTGCTGAATTTTTTAGTTTATTAATAGCTGATTTTGATCAAAAATATGAAGAACTTTATCTTAATAAAGAAAAACGCTCATTAGATCAACTGTATAGATTTATAAAAAGAAATTATTTAGAGGAAGATAAAGCCCCGTCAAAGATACAGCTTTCAGAAGATGGGGTTAAGCTATTGGAAAAAGGAAAATTTGATGCTCCATTGATGATTCATAGAGCAATATATATAGATACTCCAATGGCTTTGTCTGATAAAGCTAAAACGTTAAGTACCCATTGGACAGATTTATATGAAATGATGATAAGTCCTCGGGGAGAAATGCCTCAGTCTGGCAAAAAAGTGTTGTTACGTATCAGGCGACTGATAAATGGGCAGATAATAGTTGAAGACGATACATTTGGTTTTAATAAGGAATTGCATTTTCATCGGGAGGATGGTTTAAATATACCTTTGGAAAAAGCTGCTACCGGTTTGAAAGCTTTTGCCTATTTACAGCGTCTTTTGGAAAATGGTTATCTGAATGAAGAGACCTTGTTGCTTATTGATGAACCCGAAGCCCATTTACATCCTCAGTGGATAGTGGAATTTGCACGTTTATTAGTTTTGCTGCATAAGGAATTAGGCTTAAAAATTATGATTGCCAGTCATAATCCGGATATGGTTGCAGCTATACAATCGATTGCTCATAAAGAGGATATTATCGAAAATACCTGTTTTTATCAGGCGACTAGAAGTGAGAATTCATTACAATATACATATCAAAACCTCGGAAGCGATATAAAAGAGATTTTTGAGTCTTTTAATATTGCGATATCCCGTATTCAAGATTATGGTTCCAATAATTTATAATGAAGACATTATTGTTTCTCATTTGATAGCAAAACATTGTTTGTGTTTATTAGATGAAGTCTCTCAAAGAGATTATAATAAAGTAGGGATTTTTTCAAGCAAGATCAAATGTTTGGCTTTGGATGATTACGAAACAAAGTTCTGTGGTGGTTCAAAAGATAATACAATGGATGCAGCAGTCGGAATTAGTGATTATCAAAATAATCGAAAAGTAAATCATAGATTGTTGTTGGTAGAATTGCGTTTGGATTATCAAAGTTCTAGAAATCTGGATAAAAGCTCGTTAGTTCGCAAAATAAAACATTCTAAAGATTTATTATCAGAGTCTAGGATTGCCCCCAATAGTTGTTTTATTTTTTCTGAAGAGGTTGCTCCCAAGGCTCAAAGTTGGGTACGGCGCTTTGCTCGTGAGTTTAGTGCGAATTGGGAGGTGATGAATCCCATACAGTTTAATGCTTTTATAAAATTTGAATCAGATATGCCGTATCAACCGGAAAATGATTTAGATAGAATAAAAGAAGTCTTGTATGAATGTTTGAAGAAAAAGGATTTAAAGAACTTTTTTGATAATACAAGATATTGGCGTACAGAAGCTTTAAAATATAGGAATCAATTTAAATTATTGGAATTTGAAGCCATTACAGATACGCTATGGGATATATGGAAATCTTTTGATATAGCGGCTTATTCATCTGATGAAATGGATATTCTTGAATCAGAAATAGAAAAAGAGGATTTGCAGATTCTCATTGGAAGATACGCATAAGTAAGAAAAATAAATTATCGTAAGGGAGCCCTGGGGAGTAATGAACTTCTCAGGGCTTTTTGCATTTAGGAAACTGTATTATGAGTGTAGAGATTGATAGGCAAACTTGTTACTGAATGTAAAATCTTTTGAAAAGATGAAAGGGGGATAATTCAAAATGACTAGAAAAAACGATCGTTTTTTCTAGTCATTTTTTTGTGCTGCAAAGGTAAGTGATATTTATTGAAATACAAAGAGTTTCTGAGAAATTATCTATTTGTTCTTCAATGTTTTAATTCGTTTTTTTCAAAAAGCCGCTTCAATCATAGGTTAACAAAAATTAGGTAAATATAGTGACTAGAAAAAACGATCGTTTTTTTTAGTCACTCCAATGACCTTTAAGTATAAGAATTACAATGATTTATGTAGGTTGGCCGCTTGGGACTGACGAACTTTTTTACATAATATCCTTAATTTACAACTTATGAATATCAATGGTTTTGCACTAGTATTATCACGCGTTAAATTTTTTAACCGTTGGATCGTCCTATTTATTGACTTATTTCTATCAATTCTAGCTACTGCTACTTCTCTGTCATTCCTATGGTATATTCTTGGAACAGAGCTTGTGGACGATTCTCTTTTTCATATATTATCCATTTCTTTCTGCAGCAGTCTGGTGAGTTTCTTTTTGTGCCAGACCTATAAAGGTGTGATCCGGCATTCTGCATTTACAGAAGCTGGACGTCTTGCTTTATCCTCATTAATAAAGGTACTTTTCATCGTCATTTTGGTCTACCTGACTACGACGATTCAATCTCCTCGTGAATTAGCCTTAGGAGCTGTAGTAGACTTGTTCCTTACCTTCTTCCTTTTGACAATACTCCGTGTTTTCATGATCGTTTTCTATTCAATTATAGTCAATAGTGTATCCTTGAATCAAGGAAAATTATTGATCTATCAGGGTGATAAATCCGGAACTTTCTTGTTTGATGCTTCCCTGAGTGACAAACTATTGTATAAAGTTTGTGGTTTCCTGCGCTTTGGAGATCATACCTGTTTACGTGTAGGAAAATACAGAATTTATTCAATTAAAAAGCAAGTAGACTTTAACCATTTGGTTAATAGGAAAAATATTAAAGCAGTATTGTTTACGGACTATCATTTAGTAAAAGAAGAGAGTGAGCGTTTAGTCCGTTATTGTGAAAAGAAGAAAGTTCGTATGTTGATGCTTCCTTCTGTAGATGAATTGAAGAAGGGTAAGGTTAATTTCCGTAATCTCCCTGAGGTACATATAGAAGATTTATTAGGTCGTGAGGAAATCTGTATCAATATGACTGAAATCGCCACTTCCTTGAAAGGCAAAGTTGTTTTGGTAACCGGAGCCGCCGGTTCTATCGGTAGCGAATTATGCCGTCAACTATGTACATTCAATCTGAAGCAATTGATCTTGTTTGACAGTGCAGAAACCCCTATGCACAACATACGTTTGGAACTGGAAGAAAAATTTCCTCAGGTAGAATTTACTCCTGTAATGGGAGATATCCGGATGATCGACCGTGTAGAGTCCCTTTTCTTGCGTTTCCAACCTCAATATGTATTTCATGCGGCTGCTTATAAGCACGTACCTTTGATGGAGGAAAATCCTTGTGAAGCAGTCCATACGAATGTATATGGAACCCGTAATGTGGCGGATATGGCTGTCAAATACAATGTAGATAAATTCATAATGATTTCTACTGATAAGGCGGTTAATCCGACTAACGTAATGGGAGCTTCCAAACGCCTGGCAGAAATCTATGTACAAAGTTTTAGTATTGCTATCAGCAAAGGTTTGCATCCAGGCAAAACCCGTTTTATCACGACTCGTTTTGGGAATGTTTTAGGAAGTAACGGTTCTGTTATTCCCCGTTTTCGTGAGCAATTAGCAAAAGGAGGCCCTTTAACAGTGACTCATCCCGACATCATCCGCTACTTTATGACAATCCCGGAAGCGTGTCGTTTGGTGCTCGAAGCCGCATTTATGGGCAAGGGCAATGAAATCTTTGTATTCGATATGGGAACTCCTGTAAAGATCGTTGATCTGGCTCGTCGTATGATCGAATTGGCAGGTCTTGTCCCCGGCGAGGATATCGAAATTCAATATACGGGGCTCCGCCCGGGAGAAAAACTGTATGAGGAACTTCTGGCAACTAAAGAGAACGTCCTCCCTACAAATAATGCTAAAATATATCGCGCTCAGGTGAGAGAATATGATTACAATGATATTTGCTCGGTTATGAGTCCGTTGATTGCTTTGGCGATTAAAGTAGATAAAATGGGGACAGTCCAAATGATGAAAGGGATTGTACCGGAGTTTAAGAGTAAGAATTCGGAGTATGAGGTGTTGGATAAGGTTGAATAATATTCTCTTTATCTGTCCTTTGTTTGATCAGTGGATATTATGCCGATGGAATTTGTATCTGGCTATCCTTTCTGACATTGCTGGCTTGGCCGGTAATCTGTTCTTGATACTCAACTATATGCCTGCTTCTTATAATACCATCGAGTGAGAAAAGGCTTGACAGATGACTTTCGAAATCTGGGGAACGGTTATCAATATACATTCTGGCAGTTATATAAGTTATGGTGGATTGATTATGTTTTTTATTCTGAATCTTTAAAAGGAAAGGATTGTTTTTCTCCTAACGCGCCTTATAGTGATCATAATATGGTTGTTTGGAGAGGATGTTTGAAAAATCTGATAAATAGATTGTTATAACAAGTGTTTTTTGATACGTTTTTCTTTGTTAAGAAATATGAAATTTAAAAATAGAGATATGAATGTAATAGGTATTATTCCTGCTCGTTATAAGAGTACACGATTTGAGGGTAAACCTCTTGCGAAGATTTGTGGGCATCCTATGATTTGGTGGGTATACCAACGTGTTTGTCAAGCACAAAAAATTAAAGAAGTGTTTGTTGCTATAGATGATGAACGTGTTCGTAAGGTTTGTGAAGAACTTGATATTAAGTATGTAATGACCCGAAGTGATCATCCTGAGCATATTTCTCGTATTCATGAAGTTGCTGAAAAAGTAAAGGCTGATTTATATGTTTGTGTGAATGGTGATGAGCCTCTTATTTCACCTAAATGTATTGATCAAGTTATACCCTGTGAGATAGATGATAATTTCTTTTTTAGTGGTGCTATGCGTACATTAACAGACCCTGCAGAAACTATTGATTCTGCTAATATAAAAATTGTTATGTCTGACATTGGACGTTGTGTGTATATCAGCCGTACTCCTGTTCCCTATCCTAAAGGGACCTTAATGTTTAGCTATAAGAAGTATGTTGGTATTGAGTGTTTCTCAAAAAAAGCACTTGATTTCTTTGTGTCAACACCTCAAGGTAACATTGAGCGCATTGAAGATATTGATCATCTTCGTTTTTTGGAGCATGGAAAAGAACTTCAATTTACCCTTGTTGATTCAGAGTCGATCTCTGTAGATACTCGTAAGGATTTGGAAAAAGTCATTTATATAATTGAGCATCAAGGAGCTAATTTGTAAATCAAAAATACTGAAAATGAGAAAGATTCAAATATTAGATTGTACTCTTAGAGATGGTGGTTATATTAATGACTTTCATTTTGGAGAGAGGGGTATAAAGAAAATTATTGCGCAGCTCTCATCTGCAAATATTGATATTATTGAATGTGGATTCTTGGAAGATGGTAATAATGATCCTGAATATTCTTTATACACAACAGTTGATCAAATAGCTAATATTTTGCCTTCTCAGCGTAATGAAAATACGATGTATGTGGCAATGGCTTGTTACGGTGAATATGATCTTGCGCAATTGGCCCCTTATGATGGAAAATCAATAGAAGGAATTCGTGTGACTTTCCACTACAATGAGGTGGAAGATGCCTTAGAATATTGTCGCCAGATTCAAGCAAAAGGTTATAAAGTTTTTGTTCAGCCTGTCGGTACAACCAGTTACACCGATGAACAATTGTTATGGTTGATACGTAAAGTAAATGAATTAAAGCCATATGCTTTCTATATTGTTGATACGTTAGGACTAATGCATCAACATGATGTGTTGCGTTTTTTCTATTTAATTAATCACAATCTTGCAACAGGTATCCACATAGGATTCCATAGTCATAACAACTTACAGTTATCATATTCCAATTGTCAATGTTTGGCTTCTGTGGAAACGGAGCGTGTAATATCACTTGATTCATCTGTTTTTGGTATGGGGCGTGGTGCTGGTAATCTTAATACGGAGCTTATTGCCAACTATCTTAACACAAAGTCTCGTTGTTATGAAATAGAACCAATTTTAGAAGTGGTGGATGAATATATTATGCGTATTAAGCAAGAACATGATTGGGGATACAGTGTACCATATTATCTTGCTGCTATTAACGGATGTCATCCTAATTACGCATCATATCTGTCAAGTAAACAGACACTTAATGTTAAGAGTATTGGTACGATTCTGCGTATGATTGAGCAGGATAAGCGTTCGTTGTTTGACAGGGAACTCGCTGAAGAGAAATATCGTGATTTTCAAGCTCATGAGGTTGATGATAGTGGATCAATAGCAACATTAAAAGCAGCAATAAAAGGTCGTAGTGTTTTACTTATTGCTCCTGGACCATCACTTAATGAACACCAAGAAGAATTGTTGCAGGTTGCAAAAGAGCATAAGTGTATAGTGATGTCTGCAACTTTCATCCCCAATTTTATTGATTGTAACTATGTGTTTCTTAGTAATTTGAAACGTTATAATACAACGTTTAATCCTCAGAAGAAAGTTGTCTGTCTTATACATACTTCAAATATTGAAGTAGTTGAAGCTAATGCAGTGAGGGTTAATTATACTTCGTTACTTGATGAAGAAAATGTAATAATGGATAACTCTAGTATAATGCTTATTAATCTGTTGACGAAATTGGAACCTTTACAAGTATATCTTGCAGGTATGGATGGGTATAAGGCAGATACAAGTAATTATGCAGAAGAGCGTCTTGTGTTAAATCAATCAAAGGATAATGCAGAAGCAATAAATAAAGCAATGCGTAATCGTATTGCAGAACTTCGTAAATCGCTTAATATCTCATTTATAACTCCATCGCTTTATGAATAAAAATATTTGCCGTGGAATATATGCGTTGATATGTGAGCATTTAGATGATATTCTAACTTTGCGTAATACTAGAATTCTTAAAGATGACCTGTCTTTTGTTTCAAAAGGTGATTTGCTTTGTGATAAATTGGTGAAAAACTTTATCAAAGAAAATTTACCTAACAGTCACATTGTTTCGGAGGAGATAAAAGAAAGTTGGAATATACCTACAAATGCAGAATATATAGTGACGGTTGATCCAATAGATGGTACAGAAAACTTTGTTTCAGGTTTGAAAGAGTGGGGAATTGGTATTAGTATCTATCATAATGATAGGCATTTTCAGTCAATGATAGCATTACCGGAGTTTAATATTTGTCTTGTAACAGGAGATAAGTTGGAACGTATTTCAGGTTCGCGCCTTTGTGGTCTGCCTTCCTATATGAAACCTGAACATTTTGAACAGCTTGATAGAGATTATGAATATCGTCAACTTGGATGTTGTATGTTGAATATGTATAATGTCATTAAGGGGTGCTTTACTAAATTTCATCATCTAACAGGTTGTTATTCTTGGGATATTTTACCAGGAATGAATCTCGCAATAGAACATGGACTTAATGTCGAGATTGAAGGGAAGAAGTATTCAGGATGCTTTTTACAGCCGGGAATTAAATATAAGTTTGTAGTTAAAGATTCTATTATATGAAAGTTGTACTACTTGCAGGTGGATTTGGCTCTCGGATAAGTGAAGAGAGTGTGTTTAAACCTAAACCAATGATAGAGATAGGTGGTATGCCGATTCTTTGGCATATAATGAAAGAATATGCTTATTATGGGCATAATGAGTTCATAATTTGTGCTGGTTATAAACAAGAATATATAAAAGAATGGTTTGCAAATTATTTTCTGTATAATTCTGATGTAAGTTTTGATTTTCGGAATGGGAAAAACATCATGACGGTACATTATAGTAATTTGGAACCATGGAAGGTTACAGTTGTTGATACAGGTTACAATACTATGACAGGTGGACGTATCAAACGTATTCAAGAATATGTGGGTGATGAATCATTTTTCATGACTTATGGTGATGGAGTTTGTGATGTGGACATGAATAAACTTCTTGAATTTCATAAGTCTCATGGTAGGATTGCAACCTTAACAGCAGTAAAACAGGTTCAAGAAAAAGGAGTATTAGAAATAGGTGGTGATCAAGCTGTAAAGGCTTTTCGCGAGAAAAACATTAATGATGGTGCTCCTATTAACGCTGGATATATGGTACTTGAATCTGCTGTATTTAATTATCTCACAGATGATTCTTGCGTTTTTGAACGTGAACCGCTCCATAGGTTAGTTAATGAAGGGCAGTTGATGTCCTATATTCATACTGGTTTTTGGCAATGTATGGATAATGTTCGAGAAAAAACTATGCTTGAAAATTTGCTTGTTGCGGATAAAGCTCCTTGGAAGAAATGGGAGCGTGTAATTCCTAATAATCCTTATAGCGAATAATATGGAAAATATTTTAGAATTTTATAATGGGAGACGTGTTTTTGTGACTGGTCATACAGGTTTCAAGGGATCATGGCTCTGTAAAATGTTGGTTAATGCTGGAGCAAAGGTAACAGGATATTCATTGGAACCTCCCACATCACCTTCTCTTTTTAATATTGCAAATATAGCGAGTGATGTTCATTCCGTGATTGGCGATATTCGCGATTTGGCTTTATTGAAAACCATTTTTAATGAGGTTCAGCCTGAAATTGTGTTGCATTTGGCTGCACAACCAATTGTGCGTGATAGCTATAGAGATCCTGTTTATACTTATGAAACGAATGTGATGGGTACGGTCAACATTTTGGAGTGTGTTCGTCACTTTTCATGTGTCCGTTCTTTTTTGAACGTAACAACCGATAAGGTATATTTAAACAAAGAGTGGGTGTGGGGGTATCGAGAGAATGAAGAATTGGATGGCTTTGATCCATATTCAAATTCCAAGTCTTGCTCCGAGTTGGTTACACATTCTTATAAGAACAGTTTCTTCTCAGATAGTAAGGTTGCCATTTCAACGGCTCGTGCTGGTAATGTGATAGGTGGAGGAGATTTTGCTAAGGATCGTATTATCCCCGACTGTGTTCGTGCAGCTCAAGCTAAGGAAGATATAATTGTACGTAATCCCTTTTCTACACGTCCTTACCAACATGTATTGGAACCTTTGTATGCTTACCTTATGATTGCAGCTCGTCAGTATGTGGATGGAAGATATGCTGGTTATTATAATGTGGGGCCTGATGATGTGGATTGTTTTCTGACAGGAGCACTTGTCGACCTTTTTGTACAGAAATGGGGTGATGAGATGAAGTGGATTAATCGTTATGAAGGTGGTTTTCACGAGGCAAACTTCCTGAAACTTGATTGTTCTAAATTGAAAAATACTTTTGATTGGGTACCCCGTTGGAATCTTGAAACCGCTATTATCAAAGTTGTAGAATGGAGCAAATGTTGGATCAATGGAGAGGATGTGAGAATATGCATGGATAAACAGATTAATGAGTTTTTGGAAAAATGAAAAAGGTTATTATAACAGGAGCAGATGGTTTTATCGGAAGTCATACTGTTAATTATTTTTTAGCACAAGAAATAGAAGTTTTGGCTATTGATATATGTGATATACCCCATCGTTTGGTTCCCGATGGAAAGAAGTTGAAGTATATGCAGTGTGATATTGCGAATATTCAAGAAATGAAAGAAAAAATCCCAACAAACTATTATGACACTTTTATACATTTTGCTTGGGTGGGTTCTGCTGGGCCAGCACGTATGGATTATAATCTTCAAATACAAAATGCTCTTAATACAGTGGAATGTGTGAAGGTCGCTAAAGAGTTGGAGTGCAGTCGTTTTGTATGTGCCGGTAGTATTATGGAGTATGAAGTTGAAGCAGCAGTTCATGCACAAGGTAGTCAACCAGGTATGGGATATATCTATGGAATGGGTAAGCATATAGCACACTGTATGTGTAAGGTTGTGGCTGTGAATATAGGAATTGAGTTAATATGGCCAATGATAACCAATGCTTATGGGGCCGGTGAACTTTCACCTCGATTTGTGAATACTACTTTACGTAAGTGTATTAATGGAGAACCTCTTCAGTTCACTGCTGCTACACAAAATTATGATTTTGTGTATGTGACAGATGTTGCTAAAGCTTTCTATTATATATCAAAGAATGGTAAACCATTTTGTGAATATATGATTGGTAGTGGTAAGGCTCGACCCCTCAGAGAGTTTATTCTTGAAATGCAGCAAGAGTGTGCCCCTGAATCAACACCATTGTTTGGTGATATTCCTTTTACAGGAACAAATATGCCGCTTTCAACGTTTGATACCACGATTACAGAGAAGGACACAGGCTTTAAACCAGCAATTAGCTTTGCAAAAGGTACACGTATGACAAAAGAATGGCTTGCTGCTAATAAGTGATTGAATATTAGTGGTTTATTTTTTTTGTGGAGCAGTCGTTGTTCTTGTTTATAATGTCAGTAAGTATATATAAACTGGTTGACTCATTGCAAAAGTAAACCTTTAAAATAGGGAACTAATATTAGTTAATGATGGTTCTACAAAGTTTGTAAGAGGTGTGTAAAATCTGATAGTCGTATAAAAAATATATAGGGTAATTAATCGGTAATATATGAGGAGAATAAAGATTGCGTATATTACATGGCTTGGGCTTTGAAGGAATTTCTGCATTCACTTGCAATTTGATGGCACATCTTGATATGTCTCAGTTTGATGTTACAATAATAATGGCTGTTGATAAAAACGGTGTACTTCAGAAGCGTGAGAAAGAAGTTGCGGATTGTGGGGTTAAGATATTGCGTACATGTGATCTTGGTTCTATTTCTCGTTTGCAGACTCATTTGCATATGTTAAAGGAAATTCTTGTAAAGGAAGGTCCTTTTAATGTGATTCATAGTAATATGGATAAATTAAATGGTTTGAATCTAAAGGTTGCAAAGGAATTGAGAATCCCCAAGCGTATCAGCCATTCTCATTGTGCAAATAGAGTTAAGTATATAAATCCTTTAAAAGATATGATTGCTACTATTTATCAGAAATTTATGTTTAGTATGATTAAGTGGTACGCAACAGATTTTGTTGGATGTTCAGATTTGGCGAACAATTATATGCATAATGGAAAAGGAGATGTAGTTGTTAATGGCATAGCTTTAAATAAGTTTTATCGAAATATCAAACAATCGAGTCCTCTTTTTGAAGCGAAAGCAAAGGTTTTAGGAGTAGTTGCTCGTGTATCACCTCCGAAAAATCCCTTTTATTTTATTGGTATTGTTCGGGAATTATCTAGAATACGTCAGGATTTTACACTTGTATGGATTGGTGACAGTAATGCAAATCTTTTATTAGATCAGATTAAATTAAATGGTTTAGAAAAATATTTTAACTTTTTGGGGCAAAGAAATGATGTCGCTGATTTATTACAGTATATAGACGTGTTTTTAATGCCTTCGTTATTTGAAGGACTTCCTATTTCTGCTGTAGAGGCGCAAGCTTCAGGATGTGAATGTTTGTTATCTGATAATATTACTCGTATGGTAGATGTGGGGTTGTGTTCTTTTTTACCTATAGGCGAAGGAAATGAAGGACTTTGGGCTGAAAAAATTAATGAATTATTGAATAAAAAGCGGACAAAATTACCAATTGAAAAATTAAAAGTTTTTGATGTACAAACGATGGCGGATTCAATGTCTGATATTTATATGCGAAAATATGATACGAAAATTTGATTTTGAAGAATTTGATTTTGAAGGTGCATACCTTATACAACCATTTTATGTGACTGATGAACGAGGTGGTTTTGTTAAAGACTATAATGTGGAAATATTCAAGGTCAATGGGATTGAACACGAATTGAAAGAGGTATTTTACACAATTTCTAAACGGGGAGTTATTCGTGCAATCCATTTTCAGCTGGTAAAGCAACAAGCAAAACTTGTACGTTGTATATCCGGACACGTATATGATGTAATTGTAGATCTTCGTCCTAATTCATCCACATTCGGTCAATGGAGAGGGGTTGACTTAACGGGGGAAAATCAAAAAACGCTTTATGTGCCTCAGTTTTTTGGACATGGTTATCTTGTGCTGGAAGATTCTGTTGTGTCATATAAATGCAGTGAGGTCTTTTATGGTGAAGGTGATTCTGGTATTATGTATAATGATAGTGAAATTGCGATAGAGTGGCCATTTGAGAAAATTGGAGGTATAGAGAACATGATTATATCAGAAAAAGATAAGGCATTGATGAGTTTTGCTGATTACAAAAAACTATTTTAAGAATGAAATCTATACTCTTTTTTATACCAACATTAGGAGGTGGTGGAGCAGAACGTGTGCTTGTGAACCTTGTTAATAATTTAAATAGAACAAGATATAAGATTACTGTTCAAACGTTATTTGATTCAGGTGTAAACAAAGAGATGCTTGCTGAGCATGTTGAATATCGTTCAAATTTTAAATATATTATTCCTGCAAATACGAAATTTTTTAAATTGTTTTCTCCTAAGTTTCTTTATAACCGTTTGATTGGTAAAAAATATGATATAGCAGTTTCCTTTCTTGAAGGTCCTACGGAACGTATCATTGCCGGTTGCCCATACAAAGAAACAAAATTGGTAAATTGGGTACATGTAGAGCAGCATACGGTAAAATGTGCCTCGTACAGTTATAAAAGTTTTAAAGAAGCACAAAATTGTATTGATAAATTCGAACGTACAGTCTGTGTAGCTGAAACTGTCAAAAATGATATAACTAAAATTTTTCATTTTTCACACCCTTGTGAAGTGTTGTATAATACTAATGAGAATGATAAAATTGTAGATATGGCGAAAGAACCTATTGTTGAAGGTCTATATTTAAAGGATAGTGCTAGTGTTATATCTATTGGTCGTCTCATTGAGCTGAAGGGTTATGATAGATTGATAAATGTGCATAAGCGATTATTGGAGGAAGGCATAAAACATAATGTCTATGTAGTGGGCGCTGGAGGATTGGAAAAGAAATTGAAAAAACAAGTCGAATTATTGGATGTGGCGGACACCTTTCATTTCTTAGGTTTTCATAAGAATCCTTACAAGTATATAGCTAAAGCTGATATGTTTGTTTGTTCATCTCGACGAGAGGGTTTTAGTACTGCAGTAACAGAAGCTTTACTTTTGGGTATTCCTGTTGTTAGTACAAATTGTAGTGGTGCTTATGAATTGCTTGGTAGAAATAATGAGTATGGTATTGTAACAGAAAATAGTGAAGAGGGAATTTATGAAGGTATGAAGCGGTTACTTTCTGATAAACTTTTGCTTGCTTATTACTATGAGCAAGCGAAAATTCGTGCTTTAAAATTTTCCAAAACTGAAACAATTAAGGCTGTTGAAAATATGTTCAACTCTTTGTAAGATATTCAGAATTAATGAAACTAAGTATAATAACAACTATATATAATGCGGCGGCTGATTTACCACGCCTACTCGACTCAATGATGGCGCAAAAAAGTCCTGATTTGGAGTTCTTTTTAATAGATAATGGATGTGTTGATAATAGTAGATCTATTTGCGAGGAATATGCAAAACGTGATAGTCGTTTTACAATATTTGTAATAAAAGATAATGTAGGTTATATACGTGCGCGCAATATAGGTATTAAAGAAGTAAATGCTGATTATATTGGTTTTTGTGACTCTGATGATTATCTTGAAATTGGTGCCTATGATCGTGCAATAACGAAAATCAAAGAAACTGGTTGTGATTTGTATATCACATCGTATAGAACAATAAACGGAGATCGTGCAATAGATAATAAACTTCCTTATGATTGTGGGTTTTATAACGGTGAAGATGTAAAGAATAATATACTACCACTTGCGTTTGGTCCTTGTAAAGGAAGAGGAATGCTTCATGGTTTTATGTGGAAAGAGATTTTTTGTCATGATTTGTTGTTTGTCAATAATCTGTCGTTTGAAGTAGAGCTAAAGCCTTACGAAGATCAACTGTTGAATGTACAGGTAATTAGTTTGTGCAAAACTGTTTATGTTGATGATAATCCCATATACAATTATGTAATGAATCCTCTATCTATAACTGCCCAACTTGTAGAGCATCCGGATTATAGGAAAGAATGGAACCGTATAGTGTCATTATATGAAAGTAAGGCGAAGTATACTATTAATTCTGTAACATGTTGCGCTAATGCCAATGCTACATTGAACTTTGTGTATGGTCTGATTCTATCAATTGTCAAAAGTGAACAAAATCCAAGAAAATCACTTCTTGCTCTTATAGAAGATGATTTTATTCAAGAGATTTTGTCGCATACAGAAGTTCGAGGATTTTTTTATTATGTTCGTTTTTGTATGAAACATCAATTATATCGTATTTTATTTTTCACAATGAGTTTAGCTCTCAAAGTGCGTTGGTTGTTAAATAATTTCTATGATAAATAAACAATTTGCCCTTAATACAACAGCAATAGGGTTGAATTTACTTGTCCAATTTACGATAAATTTTTTTTTAACGTCGTATCTTGTTCGTACAGTTGGTTCAACTGCGTATGGGTTCTTTACACTGGCCAATACAATGGTAAATTATGCTTTAATTATTTCTACAGCATTAAATTCTATGTCTGCACGATTTGTAGGTATAGAGTACCATAAACAAAATTTTAAAGAAGCAACAGGATATTACTCGTCAGTTTTATATGGAGATTTAATCTTTGTACTATTACTAGTAATGCCTGCAAGCGTCCTTATTTGGAATATAGGGGATGTAATCAATGTGCCGGACAACTTGATAGAAGAAGTGAAAATCTTATTCTATTTAGTGTTCCTAAATATGTGTATCAATGTCCTTGGAGCAGTCTTTTCCGGTGTATTTGTAATAAAAAACCGGCTTGATATAGCATCTTATATATCAGTTGTCTCCAATTTATTTAAAGCAGGCCTTCTGATTATTCTTTATGTTTGTTTTCCTTCTTCTATAGTGTATTTGGGGATAGCCACTGTAATAACAACTTTGTTTCTTGTTTCATGCAATTATTATTACAATAAAAAGCTGTTGATAGAAATACATCTGTCTCGTAAATCTACAAAATGGAATTTGATGAGAATCATTATTATTGCAGGGGTATGGAACTCATTTAGTCAATTAAGTATTTATCTACTTCATGGTTTGGATTTGCTATTTTGTAATATAATGGTAAATGCTGTTTCAATGGGGTATTTATCAATTGCAGGTACTATGCCTAATGCTGTATCTTCGTGTGTTAGTACATTGTCATCAGTCTTTATTCCCAAATTTCTTGAATATTTTTCAAAAAATCAGTTTGAAGAACTGGTTTTGGAAGTAAAAAATAGTATCAAGTTTATGACCATTATCTCATGTGTCCCTCTTTGTTTTTTGGTGGGATTTGGTCATACTTTTTATAAGCTGTGGGTACCAAGTACGGATGTTGATTTGGTTTATTTGTTAAGTATATGTGTCGTTTTTCCTAATTTTACAGGGGCTGTGATTAATAGTACTAATTACCTATACACAGTTACCAATAAAGTAAAATGGCCTTCTATCGTATTATTTATCAATGGATTGTTAAATGTTGCTACTGTATATTGTCTTTTGCGTTGGACGTGTCTTGGCGTATTGGCAATAGTGTTGGTAAGTGCGGTATTGGGGTTTGTTAGGAATATAATATTCAATGCTCCTTATGCTGCTCGTTGTATTGGTCAACCTTATTATGTGTTTTTGCCGGATTTGTTTAAATCTTTTGGCTTGATTTGTGTAGCTAGTGGCATTTGTTATTATGTGAATAATAGTGTGAATATATCAACTTGGCTGCAATTAATATTTATAGGAGGAGGTACAGTCTTTGGAATTGCGTTAATCGTTTCAAGTGTTGTATTGTCCAAAAATCAAATAAAATATATATATAATAGGTTTAACAATAAATTACGATGAGTCTGTTTAAATATATAAAATGGAGTCCAGGTCTAACTAGGTTTGTTTATAACATATTGTATAATCGAATGGCAGTAAAAGAGTGTCAGATTAATTTTGAGCAAACAAAACAATTGGAGGCACTTAAAAATATTCATAAAGGTGATCGCTGTTTTATTATAGGTACTGGGCCAAGCCTGAAAATAACTGATTTAGAAACTTTAAAGAGTGAATATACATTTGCTCCAAATCGTATATATGAGTTGTTCGATAAAACAGATTGGCGTCCTACATATTATATATGTCAGGATCATAAAATTATTCAAACGTTTGCAGATCAAATTAAAGCTATAAAATCAGAATTAAGTTTTCTACCTGTTAATTATAAGAACGAATTTACTGATAGAAAATATCGTTTTTTTGTATTGAAAGAGCAATTGTATTATCCATATAATGCTCCATTTAGTAAGGATGTGTCTAAGTTTTTAGGTCAAGGATATACCGTTACTTATGGTGCAATTCAGATGGCAATATATATGGGATTTTCAGAAATTTTTCTTTTGGGAATAGATCATAATTATAATATTATACGCGATGCAAAAGGACGTCCGCTTAAGAAAGATGATAGTTGTAGCAATTATCCGCAAGGTATGTCGAATTATGTGGATATGAAAAATTTGCCTCGTATAGAGGAGTCTACAATCGCTTATGAAACAGCAGAAAAAATATCTCGTAAGATGGGTGTACGTATTTATAATGCCACTCGAGGAGGTAAATTGGATTCTTTTGAACGTGTAGATTTTGATTTGATAAAAAAGAAATAGTATGGTAGAAAAAAGGGTTGAATGGATTGACATGGCAAAAGGTATAGGTCTGTTGTTTGTTTTTTTAGGACATTTAAAAACTCCTTTTTTGGCGACATGGATATATACATTTCATATGCCATTGTTCTTTTTTCTAAGCGGGCTTGTGTATAACCATTCCCGTAATTACGGGAATGGTATTACCAAGCGTTTTACACGCTTGGTAATACCTTATTTTACTCTTGGTTCGGGAATATTTATTGTATGGTGTATAATCTATGCTTTTCAAGAGAGAAGTAATGCTGAATATTGGTATATGTTACGTGATTTCCTTGTACAAAGAGGATATTGGACGATTTGGTTTCTTGCGGCACTGTTTTTAGCATCTATACTGCAATGGGGGATAGTTTGTATAGCAAA
The DNA here is from genome assembly GCF_000364265.2 of Parabacteroides sp. ASF519. Lineage (NCBI taxonomy): Bacteria > Pseudomonadati > Bacteroidota > Bacteroidia > Bacteroidales > Tannerellaceae > Parabacteroides > Parabacteroides sp. ASF519. The sequence continues at coordinate 3,678,123 of NZ_AQFV02000006.1, forward strand.
AGAAAAAAAAACTTTGATTCTTATTCTATCATTAACCTTATGTGTTTGGGCTTTTGTTTATTATAGATTGGGTGGTGTTGTTTTACCGTGGTGTTTTGATGTTGCATGTGTTGCTCAGTTCTTTATGAATATGGGGTATTTGGTTAAAAACACATTAATGTATGAATCTAAAGTGAAATTTACATGGAGGAGACTAATAGTTCTGTTTGCTATTAATGTGATAGCAGGCTTTGTGAATATTCGTTTTTCTGGGCATTCGCTTGATATGTCAATAGGAATGTATGGTAATGAGTTTTTATCCATGATTTCTGCTTTAGCTGGTATTGGTGTAACAATTCTTCTTTCACAATTATTTATTAACCGCTGGATTATATATTTGGGGAGGAATTCTATGATATTATTTGCATGGCATAGTCGGATAGTTATTGTTTTGTGTGATTTTTTATATGGAAGTTTTGGATTGTTTCAGCAACATACGATTTTTGAGCAAATCATTTATACAGTTGTAACATTGGTAATAATATTGTGTGTATTAATTCCAGTTACAGAGTTTGCTAAAGATTCGAAGTATAGGGTTTTATTTGGCGTTTAAACAAAAAAGTTTATGATAAGAGCGGAATATTATGTTTGTATTTATCTGGTTGTTGTGACTATTATGACACTTATTTATGCCAATAAATATAAATGTTATTCATTAGGTAAAAATGAGACAATGCTACTTGTGCTTTTGTCCCTTATGATGACTTTGTTTATTGGTTTTCGACCTATTTATAGAGAGTTTGTGGATATGATGAACTATACTCTTGTTTATGACTATAATTTAGGGATGCCTTTTGTGTTTGACTGGAAATCAGAGAACTTATTTTTTGATAATTGGTTTTCGTTTTGTAGTAGTTCTTTTTTTGATAAGTATATTTTCTTCTTCAGTATTGCTTTAATCTATTTTATAGGTGCTGCTGTTGCATGTAGAAAACTGTTTAAAACTCATTCGGTTATTGCTTATCTCTTTTTTTTGGGTGCTTTTTCTACCTTTTCTTATGGAACGAATGGTATTAAAGCAGGTGCAGCAATGTCTATTTTTTTTCTGGCAGTTGCTTGGTGGAATAATAAAGTAGTGGCAATTATTCTGTTGTGGGTTGCATTGGGCTTTCATCATTCCATGCTTTTGCCTATATCCGCTTTTGTTTTATGCTATTTTGTGCACAAGCCAAAGTGGTTCTTTTACGGATGGTTGATCTGTTTGTTTTTATCAGCTGCTCATGTCACATCATTTATGAATGTTATAGCCGATTTAGTATCAGGAGAGGACACACGTGCCGCAGACTATCTTGTTACAAATGTAGAATGGGGTGGAAAATCGGGGTTTCGTTATGACTTTGTTCTTTATTCTGCTATGCCGGTGTTAGTAGGTTATTATTTGATTTTAAAGTGTCATGTAGAGAGTCGGACATATCATTTTATGTGGAGTTTATATTGTGTAATTAATGCTTTTTGGTTGATTTGTATGTATGCGCAGTTTACAAATCGTATTGCTTATTTGTCATGGGGAATATATCCTTTTGTCCTATGTTATCCATTTTTAATGGTAAAATTTGACGATAGGCAATATAAATGGTTGGCGAATATTGCATTTCTGCATTTAGGATTTACTCTATTTATGAATATAATATATGATTAAGTCTATGGTAGAAACACCTCGGATTTCGGTAATAATGGGTATATACAATTGTGCCGATACTTTGCTTGAAGCATTGGAGTCTTTGGAAGCCCAAACCTATAAAAGATTTAAAGTTATTCTTTGTGATGATGGCTCAAAAGATAACACTTTGGAAATTGTAAAAAAGTGGGCAGAAACACATCTTAATTATGTTGTGATACAAAATGAGTACAATATGAAACTCGCTGCAACACTAAATCATTGCCTCGATTATGCTGATACAGAGTATGTAGCCCGTATGGATGGTGATGATTTGTCAATACCATTTCGTTTTGAGAAGGAAATTAATTTTCTTGATGAACATCCCGAGTTTGCTTTTGTAAGTTGTCCAATGATTTATTTTGACGAAAATGGAGATTATCGAACAGGGATAGCTAAGGCAGAACCGACAAAAATAGATTTTATTCGTAACACACCTTTCTGCCATGCTCCAGTATTAATGCGTCGTGATGCATTGGAAGCAATAGGTCGATATACGGCAGAAACTAAAACAGAGCGTATAGAAGATTATTACCTATGGCATAAATTTTATAGTAAAGGCTATAAAGGGTATAATCTGCAAGAACCTTTGTATAAAATGAGAAATGGGCGCGAGGCTTTTGCCCGTCGTAAATTTTCTGACCGTTGGCGTGGATATAAAATTACTACTGAAGTTTGTCAAAATTTGGGATTCTCTTATCCTTGGATTTATGGTATACCTGCCTTAATGAAGGTTATTGTTCCTAATTTTCTAGTTAGGATGATAAAGACAAAGTTACGTTAAATGTTATTATTATAAATATGAAATCACCTAAAGTTACGGTAATAGTACCGGTGTATAATGTTGCTACATACATAGAGAAATGTGCAGTTTCATTATTTGCTCAGACTTTGGATAGTTTAGAGATTTTGTTTGTAGACGATTGTAGTCCAGATAATTCAATAGATATTATTAAGGAAACTCTCAAAAAATATCCGGTGCGAAATTCGCTAACGCGAATTATTAGGATGCCGTCTAACAGCGGCCTGGCCGCTGTTAGACGGCAGGGGATAATTGAGGCAACGGGAAAATATGTTATTCATTGTGACGGTGATGATTGGGTGGATCTTGACCTGTATGAACGATTATATCGTACTGCAATTGAACGAAATGCCGATATTGTGGTATGTGATGAGATACATGAATATAATGATGGGGCTCATTTGTGTGAAATTACTTCGTTACCAGAGCATTGTAAAGATGTTGTAAAAAATTGGTATCAATTTACTCTCAGTATGTTTTGTCACAATAAGTTAGTAAATCGTTCACTTTATACTAAATATGATATCTTGCCATGGATAGGACTAAATATGTGGGAAGACAATGGTTTGATAACTCGTTTATTTTACTATGGTGACAAATTAGCACAGATTCATGGTTCATGTTATCATTATAACCGAACTAATATAAATGCGATGACTTCGGGTTATGGTATTAAGCAGGTTGAGCAAATGATAGGTATCGCAGAGCATCTTACAGAGTTTTTTAGTACAAAACTTGATGCTAAAGATTTTGAAAAAACGGTAATGGCTTTCCAGTTCCTAGCCCGAATAAATTTAGTTACTGATAGTTTTACAAATTTACATCGGTACAACGATACTTTTAAAGGTTCCGAAGCCATTATTCCTTATTTGGATTCTAATGCATTTTCAATCAAAGGCCGTTTTCGCTTTCGTATGGTGAAATACCATTTAAGTTGGTTGTTTGTGTTAATGTTTAAGATAAAGAATCTTTTTAACAAATGAAGTGATCAAAGGGCTGCGGCTACACATTAATTATTATAAATTTATAATAATAAATGGGCATGCAAAAATTAATTCGTATCTCAACTATCCCCGTTTCCCTCGAAACCCTTTTAAAAGGCCAGCTTAAAATGCTTTCCGAGCACTATGAAGTCGTGGTGGTATCTTCTCCGGGAGAGAGGATGAAAGTGTTGGAAGAGAGGGAAGGGGTACGTACTGTTTCCATTCCGATGGAACGACGGATTTCGTTAGTGAAGGATTTTATGTCTCTTTTGCGTCTGATTATTCTCTTTGCCAAGGAACGTCCGGATATGGTGCATTCCATTACGCCTAAAGCTGGGTTGTTGTCTATGTTGGCTGCTTGGATTACACGGGTTCCTGTCCGTATGCATACGTTTACGGGATTGGTGTTTCCTACGGCTACCGGAAAGATGCAGAAGTTGCTGATTGTGATGGATCGTTTGACCTGTTTCTGTGCAACGCATATCAATCCGGAAGGAGAAGGGGTGAAGCGGGATCTTATTAACTACAATATTACTTCTAAGCCGCTTCATGTTATTGCTAATGGTAATGTAAACGGAATCGATCTCGAATATTTCGATAGGACTCCGGAAGTAATGGAAAAGGCTTACTCTTATAAAAAGGAAGGAACTTTCACCTTCTGTTTTGTCGGGCGTATGGTGAAAGATAAGGGTATAAACGAATTGGTTCATTCTTTTTTGCGGTTGTATCAGGATGATGCCCGGGTGCGTTTGTTATTGGTCGGGCCTTTTGAAAAAGAATTGGATCCGGTTCTACCGGAGGTGGAAGAACAAATATTGCATCATCCGGGAATTTGTTTTATGGGGTTTCAAAGTGATGTCCGCCCCTTCTTAGCAGCTTCGGATGCATTGGTATTTCCCAGTTATCGGGAGGGATTCCCTAATGTGGTCATACAGGCAGGAGCTATGGGGATTCCGGCTATCGTAACGGATATAAACGGATGTAATGAGATTGTCTTGCCGGATCGGAATGGGATGATCATCCCTACTAAAAATGAACAAGCGTTGTATGAAGCGATGAAATATTTTGCTTTCCATTCGGTGGAAGTAGAAAAGATGGCTACCAATGCCCGTCCGTTGATCGTTTCCCGTTATGAACAGCGGATGGTATGGAATGCATTGTTGGCTGAATACAAGTCTATAATTTAAGGAGTAATCCATGTATAAACATTTTTTTAAACGATTGATCGATTTTATCATAGTTTTTTGTGTATTGGTCGTGATCTGGCCGATATTGTTGGTTGTCACCTTGTGGTTGCATTTTGCCAACAAAGGAACTGGCGCTTTTTTCATGCAAGAGCGCCCTGGGAAAGGGGGAAAAGTATTTAAGGTAATCAAGTTCAAGACCATGACGGATGAACGGGATGCTGACGGTAATTTACTGCCTGATGCGGATCGGTTGACGAACGTAGGGCGTTTTGTTCGTTCTACTTCAATCGATGAGTTGCCCCAGCTGATAAATGTCCTGAAAGGGGATATGGCGTTGATCGGACCTCGTCCCTTATTGGTTCAATATCTACCATTGTATAGTAAAGAGCAAGCTCGTCGTCATGATGTGCGACCGGGTATCACCGGATGGGCACAAGTGAACGGACGTAATGCGATCAGTTGGATGAAGAAGTTCGAACTGGATGTCTGGTATGTGGACCATTGTTCGTTCTTGTTGGATGTAAAGATCATCTTTTTAACGATAAAAAAAGTGTTTGTCCGGGAAGGTATTTCACAAGAGGGACAGGCAACGATGGAGTTTTTTACGGGTAATAATTAAACGGATATGTATTTATACGGTGCGAGTGGTCATGCTAAAGTGATCATAGATATATTAAAAGCGAATCATATAGAGATAGAAGGTCTTGTCGATGATAATCCGAATATAAATGAACTTTTAGGTTATCCGGTTTTTCATGGAAGAGAAGATATTTCACCTCTGATAATAAGTATAGGAGATAATAAAATACGTCAGATGATCGCTCATAAATTGAATGTTGAGTTTGGAACGGCGATACACCCGTCTGCGATGATCTCTCCTTATGCTATTGTACGGGAAGGATCGGTTATAATGCAGGGAGCGGTTGTCCAGTCTTGTGCTTGTATAGGGAAACATTGCATTGTTAATACCGGAGTGTCAGTTGATCATGAATGTGTGATAGGAGATTATGTGCATATCTCTCCACATAGTACGCTTTGTGGAAACGTTCATGTTGGTGAAGGTTGTTGGATCGGTGCAGGTACGACGGTTCTACCGGGTGTCAAGGTTGGAAAATGGTCTGTGATAGGTGCTGGCTCGGTGGTTGCCAAAGACATTCCGGATGGGGTTTTGGCTGTAGGAAATAGATGTAAAACGATAAAGACATTGAATATCGAAGTGTTAACCAGTGTTAACGGGGGGGGGGTAAATTACCTTCTTAAACCTCTTTTGGCAGCAAGAACTGCTTTGGAACGTCATGATCTTCGAGGTAATATTAATATCCTAATCACCTCTGCTGGAAAGCGGGTTACATTGACAAAGCTGTTTCAAGAAACATTGAGACGTTTTTATCCTGAAGCGAAGGTGTTCACGACAGATATGAATCCTGAGATGACTCCTGCCGGGATTGTTTCAGACGGGTGCATAGCTGTACCGAGGGTGACAGATCCCGGTTATATAAAGATGTTGCTGACAATATGTAAGGAAAAAGGAATTCGGATTATCGTGCCGACGATCGATACAGAATTATTGGTATTGGCTGAGAATAAGAAGCTGCTTTGGGAGAATGGGGTAGAACCGATGGTCTCGGAATTGCCTTTCATACAAGCCTGCCGGGATAAGCGGAATACCGGGACATTTTTGAATAGCCATGATATTCGCGTTCCGGCTCCAGTGGATAAATATCATCCGACTTTTCCACTTTTCGCCAAACCATATGACGGTTCCTTAAGCAAAGACCTGTATGTCGTTAGGTGTAAAGAGGAATTGTCACCGGAAATATTGAATCATCCGAAATTGATCTTTATGGAATATATTGACAAACAAGAATACAAGGAATTTACGGTCGATATGTATTATGGCAGAGATAATAGGGTGAAAGCCATTGTGCCCCGCGAAAGAATAGAGATCCGTGCCGGTGAGATCAACAAAGGGTTTACCCGCAAAAACTATTTGGTTCAGTTCTTGAAGGAACGACTGGACTATTTGCCGGGTGTGGTTGGTTGCATTTGTATCCAATTGTTCTATAGGAAGTCGGACGACGATGTGGTCGGGATCGAGATCAATCCACGGTTCGGCGGGGGATATCCACTGTCCTATTATGCGGGAGCCAACTTTCCGGAATATGTCGTAAGAGAGTATATGTTGGATGAAACGTTGACCTATATGGATACTTGGGCAGACAATACTTTGATGCTCCGGTATGACAACGAGGTAATCGTATATGAAAAATAAGATTTTCATTTTTGATCTAGATGATACGTTGTATAAGGAAATCGATTTCTTATACTCTGCTTATCTGGAAATTGCCGGATGGATAGAATTGAAGTTCTCCTTGAAAGGAATCTATGTTTTTATGTTGGAAGCCTATAAAGAGAAAGCGGATGTTTTTTCTCGTTTGATCGATACTTACGATTTGTCGTTGACGAAAACGGATTTGTTGTCCGTCTACAGGTCTCATCGTCCCGATATCCGGTTGGAACTTGATACCTTGAAGGCTTTAGAAATTCTGAAGCAGGATTTTACGCTGGGGATGATAACGGATGGTCGCTCAATTACCCAACGGAATAAGTTCCGAGCATTGGGACTTGAACAATTTATCGGAAACGAAAACTTGGTCATATCCGAAGAGTTTGGCTCTGAAAAACCGTCGGAGAGGAATTTTATGTTTTTTCAGAATAAATATGCCGATGCGAAGTTTGTCTATGTCGGGGATAATCTTCGGAAAGATTTTATCACACCTAATAAGCTGGGGTGGAAAACGATCTGCCTGTTGGATGATGGAAGAAATATCCACCGTCAGGACTTTTCCTGTCAGGAAGAGTACCTGCCGGATGTAAAGATACGTACTCTGAAAGAATTATTGTCTTTGTAGATTTAATTATAAATTATAATGAACAAACGAATTTACCTTTGCCTTGCCCATATGAGCGGCAAAGAACAGACTTTTATCCAAGAAGCCTTTGATACCAATTGGGTTGTACCCTTGGGACCGAATGTGAATGGGTTTGAAGAGGATCTGAAACATTTTGTAGGTAATAATAAGGAAGTTGTAGTCCTTTCTGCCGGTACGGCAGCCGTCCATCTTGCATTGTTGGCCTGTGGTGTGGGACCGAGGGACGAAGTGATTGTACAGAGCTTTACTTTCTGTGCTTCTTCGCATCCGGTGACTTATCTGGGGGCTACTCCGGTATTTGTGGATTCGGAGGCGGATACTTGGAATATGGACCCGGAGTTGTTGGAAGAGGCTATTAAAGATCGGATCGCCAAGACAGGTAAGAAGCCGAAGGCGATTGTTCCCGTTTATCTGTATGGTATGCCTGCTAAGATTGAGGAGATTATGGCGATTGCCAATAAGTATGATATTCCGGTTATCGAGGATGCTGCCGAAGGATTAGGCAGCCGGTATAACGGACAGGTTTGTGGTACGTTCGGACGGTATGGGGTACTTTCTTTCAATGGGAATAAGATGATTACGACTTCCGGAGGCGGTGCATTAATTTGTCCGGATGAAGAGGCAAAAAGGAAAATCATGTTCTATGCTACCCAGGCTCGCGAGTCATATCCTTATTATCAGCATGAAGAGATCGGTTATAATTACCGTATGTCGAATATCTGTGCCGGTATCGGACGTGGGCAGATGACAGTACTGGAGGAACATATCGCCCACCATCAGTACACTTGCCGTCTTTACAAGGAGTTACTTGCTGGAGTAGAGGGAATCGTACTGCATGAAAATCCATCTTCCCGGTTCGATAGCAACTATTGGCTGAATACAATCCTGCTTGATACAGACTTACATGTGAAAGGTGAAGAACATGCTTATGAGGTGGTTGTTCGGGGAGCTGTAGGTGGTGCTGCCGGAGTGACCCACGAAGCTTCTTCTTTGCATACGGATTGTGAGCCAAACAAGAATGTAGAGGCGATGCGTATGGCTTTGGATGCTGCCGGTATCGAATCTCGTCCGCTATGGAAACCAATGCATTTGCAACCCGTTTATAAAAATAATCTTTGTTATGTGAACGGTGTAAGTGAATCTTTGTTCAAACAAGGACTTTGTCTGCCAAGTGGCCCATGTGTGACGGATGAGGATGTGGTTTATATTGTGCAAGAGATCAAGAAGGCGATTCAGAAGTAAATGATTCTCGGTTATACGCATAACATCATTAATCTTTTCGATACGGAAGAACTGATAACTTTTCTTTATTCCTACCATCCCCGTTTCAGGAAGTATATAGAACAACGTGGCTTCAAATTCGATCAGCGTGTGATCCGGTATGAACAGTTGGGATGAATAAAGACGAGTGAGGAAGTTGAGAGTTTTTTTACAATCTATCTAAAATTCCTCAAGGATTTTTGGGGACAATATGATAGAGTGGACAATTCGGGGCATAAAATAGCCGTAGAATGTAAGTTTAAGAGATTAGTTAATCCAGTCTCTATTCCGGCTTTAAGTAATCTGGCCGACGAAGAAAATATGTCCGGTCGCTACATTGCCAATATCAATATGGACGAAACCTATAAAGAAACCCGTCTGATGCCGGGAATACTGGCTGACAGGATAAAAGTATAGATAAAACAAAGTCCCCCTCGAAATGAAGGGAACCTTGAGTTAACGAATTTCATTTTTAAACAAACCTCTGTCATCCCGCCTATGAGAGGAATAATTTGTACAAACACCCAACCCCGCCCATCAGCATCAGGCTGTATCCGGACATTCCGAGCCAGTCGGCTCCGGGCGGGAGGCTTTCTTGCCGGGTTCCCCAGTCCCCCTGTCCGAGAGCGAGAGTATCGCTCCGATACAGGTCAGGGTTACTTCCGTCTCCCGCATCAGGAGGGAGAGGAGGCTCAGTAGGAGCAGGCAGAGGATGAGGACAGGGGCAGTCACCGGCTGCCGGCTTTCGCTTGCGGGGAAAGATGATCCGGGCAAGGCTGGTGAGGAAGTTGAGAATTGTTTCAAGGACATTCATGGGAATTGAAAATTATAAATTGAAAATTGAAAATTAATTGACCGATAACCGCTCTATCGACCGGCAGATCGACACTAGCATACGCTGGTAAGCGGCACGGTTGTCACCGTTCACTTCGCTGATGTATTTGCTGTAGGCAATCTCTTTGGCGTAAGCCGCAGGGTGGAAGGTGAGAGTCGCTGCCACAGGATAGGCAGAGTGGATCAGACGGGCGAAGTCGAGGAAACTGTCTTCCGGTGAAGCGTACCGGCGGAACCATAAGGTCGGACGGCCGATGACGGCAGATAAATCGCTCCGGTCGCCTTTCCAGAAAGGGTTGGGATGACCGTAAGCTGTGATGCCGAAAAAGTTGTTATGCTCCTTGCAAAGTGTACTTTCGCCCCAGCCGGTTTCGATGGCGGACTGGGCCAGGATGATGACCGGGTTCATTCCGAATTGCACTCCCGCCTTTTGGGCGAGAGGCAAATATTGTTTGATGAAATCTTGCTTTTTCATGGTGCGTTATTACTCGATTTCAGGACGGTCACTCCCCGAGCCGCTGTTGCCGGAAGGGGTGATCGGTACAATTTTCTCAAATTTCGGTTTCGCTGTGACTTCTTTCAGCATGGGACCTGGTGTGAAAACGATACGACCCTTTTTGAACAGACTCGTGGTGAAATCATCGGCAACCGCTGTCCCCTTGCTGCCAGCCAGCATACGGAAGTTACCGAAATCGCCCACCTGGACCACTTCGCCGTTTTCCAGATGTTGGCGCATAACGTATAACAAACCGTCGATTACTAACATGACATCACCGCGTGAAGCCGTAGAATAAGAAGCAATGATTTCGCAGAGTTTGTTAAACTCCAGTTTCTGTTGGGCACGGATCTGGCCATAATACAGCTTTGAACCGGCAGCAGCATCTTTACTTTTGTCAAGACGCTGTACTAAATGATACTTTAAAGCCATGGGAAATAATTTTTTAATTTGACAATGTGCCAATATGCCAATGGAAATACTCCGAAAGCTATTGACGATTAACAGGTTGGTTATCGATAACAATACAAAGGTACATCAGCCGAAAAACGCAAATTCCTATCTATCCTTCAACGGGAAGATCGATGAATATTTGTTCTTATTTTCAGTTCAGTATTAGAAATAATTGAACCTACTTTTCCCTTGATGGAAAAGTAGTCAAAAGATCAAGGCTCAACCGGCTTCACTGCTCTGGTGAAAGACTCCGCTGAAAAATCCGAAACTCGCTTCGCTCAGACAACGGATTTTTTTAACCGCTTCGTCTTCCCCCTTCGCGGACGTTCACCCGCTTAGGCCTTTCCCAGGAAGCTGTGCTTCCTCTTAGGATGGCCGGTACCGGTACTTATAGAACAAAAACTATCGGATTTAACAGGTAGTATCGGCAATCCCAGGAGAACGCAAAGCGTTCTATGAAAGGCCTCATCTGGTGAGCGTAAAGCGAAGCATCTGTAGAGAGCGCCCGGAGGCTGTGCTGTTTGAGCGTAGCGAGTTCACAGACGACAGCGAACGCAGGATGCTGAGTAGCGAAGCAGATGCAGTCTTGATCTTTTGGTTACTTTTCTATCAAGAGAAAAGTAACATTCACTTCTGATAATAATTGATCTATTCGCAATGCTCAATGTCTGTATTAAGGGACGCAGATGAATATGATTGAATCTCTTGAAATAATTGAGAATCATGGCGATTATGTCGTTTTTATTTTGTAACTTCAAGGCATGTAAAACAACGGAGGAGGAAATATGGAAGAAGGAAAATTCAAGATCAGATCGTATGGTTGGCAGGAGTTGGCATTGCTGTATGGAGAGGGACTGACACCCGAATCGTCTACCAAAAGATTAAGCAAATGGGTACAGGTCAATCCTTCGTTGACAGACGAACTGGAACGGTGCGGATGGAAGAAAGGGAAAAAGATTCTGACACCCATACAGGTGCAGGTTATCGTCCGTTTTCTGGGCGAACCGTAAGTGAGAAAACAGATAGTTATGCGTGGCGGATTACATAGTTATCCGTATGCGATTATATAGTTAGGGAATTGACAATTAAAAGAGGCTTTCTGACAGCATAATACAATTGCCATATGGATTTATTACATAAAAAACATATCGATCTGATCAAGATCGTAAAAAAAGAATCGGCGCTTTGACAGGTAGAAACCTTGCGTATACGTACCTGGAGGAAGTAATCGAAAAGAACGATGATAAAATCGGTCTGATATTAATGCTCATCCCTGTCCTGGCATGCAATGACACGAAAAGCACGAGTCGTTGGGATAGTCTGCGGACGCAGTTTTTCGAAAACAATAAAGAATTGATCCTGCATCAACTCGGATACACGAATCTGGTCGAGGCTTTTGAAAAAATTCCATTGGATGAAAAGGGAAAGACGAAAGTGATAGAACTGTTTCTCGAAATGAGAGAAGCCGGTTTACTCGGAGATATTTCTTACGGGAGATTGGCCGCCGCCCTGCTCACCATTTTTGAAATGAGTTGTACGAAAGAATATCTCACTTCACATTTGAGTCATTCATAGTATAGATTATACTAGTTTAACAAACTGTATTTACACAAAAATACGTATTTTAATTTTATAACCTGTTGTCAGAAAGCCTTCTAAAGAAATAAAATGCGGAAAAAAGCGGGTTGCCATCCGTTTCCGAACCGTCTACTTTTGTCTTCGTAATGCAAGTTGAAAATCAATGTTTATTTTTTATATGTTCTTTTAAGAAGTTCTTTAATATATATAGAAAATAGGGTAATGCGTCTCAAAAGCGTTTCGAAAAAGCTTAAATCTATTTGTTAACCGGATGAGTAGCGTTTTAAAAGTGTTTCAAATTGCGTTTCAGATGTTACACGTTAAAGTAATACACATGAGACAAGAAAACAAAGAACATGAACGGGTGGCTCTCGAATATATGGGGCATTCATTCGTAAAAGTACCCAGAGTCTTATATGCTAGGGTATTGAGTTTGGAGAAAGAAGAAAAAATGTTAGCCAGGTTGCATTTGGTTTTGTTTATTTCATGCAACTTCGATGACAGGGTGGTGAAATTGGGAAATAACCAGGTAATGAGTTACAGAGGGGAGTATGTAGGCACGTATCGTGAGCTGTCGCGATTGTCGGGAATACCTTTCGGCTCGATCAGCCGCTTGCTTGAAAAACTGGAGAAAAGGGAACTGGTAGAGATAGTCCGGGTACCGGGCGGCTCTGTCATCCGCGTAAACGGATACGATAAATTCTGTTTTGCTTCGGAGAAGGAATACAAGTTGCGTGACACTGCTAAAACCAGTCGGACGAACGAAGCGAAACAGGCGGAAGATGCCGCTGCACGCCTGTCGGAGGCTGAGGCCAAGATAGGGGGAAGAAGCAAGCAATATCCAAATAAAAACGTTAACTGAATCGACCATGGCAACAGAGAATATCGAAAATAAAATATTCGCAGGAGAAAACAACATCAGTGTGGAACAGGTGGAAGAAGCCGTTATCAGCGCCTTGCTGCTCGATGCCGGAGCGATAGTGGGCACCTTTCCCGTCTTGAAACCGGAGATGTTCAGCCGTCCGGACCTGGCATTTATCTATCAGGCAGTCAGCAATCTTTACGACAAGGGGGAAACGGTGGATATGATCACGGTCGATACCGAAATGCGTAAGACCGACGAGAAACGTTGGAAGGAATGGGGCGGTATTAAACGAATGGCTTCGTTGGTAGGACGCATACGCCATATTTCGGGTTTGTCTTATTATGTGGAAGAGGTGAAAAGACAGTATATGCTCCGCCTGTTGAACATCCTTTTTGTGACGCTGGGCGCAAAGGCGGCCGGGTTCGAGTCTTCTTACACACTGTTGATAGAAGAGGCGGAGCGGTCGTTGCTCGAACTGCGTGGGAGATGCACGGTGGGCAAACCGCTCGAACGTATCGGGTGTACGGCCAACGAGGTGCTTCAGATGCATCGTGAACGGTTGAGTACGGGGAATGACAGAATGCGTATCCTGTCGGGAATCGAAGAGTTCGATTACGTGACGGGCGGACTTTACAACGGTGAACTGTTGGTGGAAGGCGGACGTCCGAGCGACGGAAAAACGGCTGTCGCCATGCATATTGCCATGAATGTAGCGCTTTCGGGAAAAGCGGTCTGTTTCTTCAGCCTGGAGATGACGGCTATGCAGACGATGAACCGTCTTTTTGCCGGTTATGCTAGTGTGGATGCTGATCATTTACGTATCGAGGGACTGACGACGGCTGAACTGGAACGTATGGAACGGCTGGCGGGAAAGTTTGAAGACCTGCCGCTCTTTTTCGACCATACGCCGGGCAATAGCATAGAGAATATCCGTGCCCAGGTGATGTTACAGAAGAAGAAGGGGCTGTGTGACCTGGTAGTGATCGATTATCTGCATCTGATGGAACGCAAAGGGCGTGCCGGGGAGACGATGGACCAGTTGGTGGGCCGTAATATAGAAGGAGCGAAACAGGTGGCGGTCGATGCCAATTGTCCGGTGCTGGTCTTGTCGCAGATGAACCGTAATAGTGTACAACGTGTCGAAAAGGCGTATGTCCCTGAATTGCATGATCTGCGTGATTCGGGTGTGATCGAGCAGGTGGCGGATTGTGTCTTTTTCGTTCACCGTCCCGAACGTTACGGTATTTTCAAGGACGAGACGACAGGGGAGAGCCTGCGGGGCGTAGGGAAATTATATATACTGAAAACACGAAACGGATCGACCGGGATTGCCCGTTTCCGTTACAATAAGTCATTTACCCGTATTACTAACTATGACAACCGGATGCGTTATGAAGAAGAATGATTTTCAACAAATAAAATCATCTGTTCGTATCGAGGAGGTGATCGGCGGTTATCAGCATTTGGAGCCTAAGGGGAAGAATTATGTCGGGCTGTGTCCGTTTCATCCGGACCACCATCCGTCGTTGATGGTGAATCCCGAAAAACAAACTTATTCCTGTTTTGCCTGCGGGGAACATGGGGATGTATTCGAGTTTGTCAGGAAGATGGAACATTGTACGTTGAGTGACGCGGTCAGGAAACTGGCGGCAGGCAGATTTGCTGAGGGTAAGCCGGATTTCGTGATGCCCGGTACAGGGCGGCTGGCTATCAAACGACAGGCGAAACAGCCTGCAAAGGATTTTGCGGCTTTTATGAAACTGTTGTTGCCTTATGCCTGCGGGTGTACGGAGCTTTCGGCTGCTTATCTGGATTTTGAAGTGGGCATGTCGCCTGTGCAGGTGCCTGCCGAATGGAAGGTGATGCGCAACCGGATTATTTTTCCGGTGCGCGACGAGTATGGAAAACTGGTCGGGATGGGAGCACGCCGGTTGTGTGACGAAGATACTTCGGTTCCGAAATATATCAACTCGTCGGCTGCCGACGGGTATGACAAAGGGGCTACCTTGTACGGACTCAACCGTGCGGTGGCGGTGATACGGAAAGAAGATTATGTGTTTATTACCGAAGGATATAAAGATGCGATTGCGATGCATGCTGCCGGGTTTGTCAATACGGTGGCTTTGTGCGGGACGGCTTTGACCGACAGCCATATTGCTTTGCTGAAGAAATATACCAACCGTGCCTGTTTGTTGCTCGACGGTGACGAGGCGGGGCAGGCAGCTTCGAAGAAAGCGGTGTTGCGCTTGCGGGAAGCGGGGATGGATGCCGATTCGGCGTTGATTCCTGGCGGGGAGATCCGGATTCTTTATTCCGTCGGTTAGGCAGGGAAGAGTTTGCGCGGATGATCGGGCGGTTGCAGAACAGGCCGCATTCGTCGGAGTGCGCCTTGCTGACGGTTTGCCTGTTGTATCCGGAGGTTACTTTTCGTTTGAGAGGGGCGGAGTACTTGTTTATCGACCTGGTGGCTTCGGCCCTGGAGACGGATGATCTCTGGTTTGAGGATGCGGATCATCAGCGTATTTTCGAACATCTGCAGGAGGCAGGAACGGAGAATGGGTTGTCGGCCCCGCTTCAATGCGTTGTTGCTGAGCTGCATCGGGAATATGATACGCAATTACAGGCTGATCTGGAACTGTTATCGTCTGATGTATATCTGCCTTATCTGCTATTCCTGTATAGCGAAGCTCGTTTGCTCCGGCTGATCTCCCGGCTGGTCCGTCAGGTAGTACAGGAAGACCATGAAGAGTTGCAGTACGAACTGGTTATAAAGCTGGCGGAACGCCGGGAACAACTGCGCCACGTTTCGGTGTGGCTGGACAGGCCGGGGGCGGTTTGATAATGAACAGTTTCTTATAATATCCGAATAAATGAAATGTTTTCTATTTGTTTTGGCTGCGGGCTTTTTGCTGGGCGGCTCATCCTTATACGCTCAACACTCGATGGGGGTGACGGGGTTATTGAATATTCCGACGGCAGATATGCAGGTAGACGGAACGTTTATGGTGGGGGCGAATTATCTGCCGGAGCAGATGCTTCCTGATTTCTGGGATTATAATTCCGGGAATTATTTCCTGAATGTGACTTTTCTGCCTTGCCTGGAGGTCGGTTATCGCTGTACGTTGATGAAACTTAAAACGGGTAAATGGAATCAGGACCGTTCGGTGTCGCTCAGGATACGTCCGTTGAAAGAGGGACGATATTGGCCGTCGGTGGTCGTGGGGAGTAGTGACGCACTGACGACCGGGCAACTGAATACGTTTAGCGGGGAGACCGGCAATCGTTATTTCTCGTCGGTGTATGGGGTAGCGACAAAGCATTTTCAGTCTGGCGGTCATGACCTGGCGTTTACATTCGGATGGAATATCCCGTTCCGTAAGCATGCTGTTCGTGACGGAGTCTTTGGTGGGATGAGTTATTCGCCCGCCTTCTGCCGTCCGCTTTCGTTGATGGCGGAGTACGACGGCAATGCGGTGAATATGGGTGGTAGCGTGCGTCTTTTCAATCATTTTACGGTACATCTGTTTTGTTACGACCTGAAAGCGGTGTCGGGCGGGATACGGTATGAACTGGTATTGCTCAAAAAGAAAGGAGGCCGTTAATGAGAGGGAATCGTTTGGGAATGGTTTGCCTGATGACCTGGGGAATGGTTACAGGGTTACTGGGGCAACAACCGGCGGGAAGACAGGTCGTAGAAGCGGCTGAACAAACTTTGCTTTCGCTCGGTATGGAAGAGATACGGGTGGCACAGACCGATTCGGTTTGTACGATAGCCTATGAAGATAATATATACCGGGGGACGTATCGCGGATTGGCGGCTGTGATTGAAGCCTTGCGCAGCCTGCCGGAGACGGAACAGGCAGCAGCGTATGAGCTGGTGGTGTTGGACGACCGTATACCGCGATTGCTGTTGACATTGCCCCGGCAGACGGCGGCATTGGAGGTGAGTTATGATACGGATGAGGCGATGCGGCGCTTGAAAGGGAAAGAACGCCGGAATAAGATGGCGGGACGGATAGATGTGGTGTTGTATCCGGAGCTGTTCTTACAGAATTCTTGGCTCGATAAATTATATGGGGTAGCGGTCAATTTTTCTCCGGCTATCCGGATGGACCTTTGGAAAGGGGCGGTGCTGACAGGGCAGGTCGTGTTGCCGGTTTATACGAATATGACTGATTTCCGTAAATATATACGTCCGGGAGTGATTACGCTGCGGCAGGAATTTCGTCTGCCGGGTGGTGTGTTGGGACGGCTTACGACCGGAAACTTTACAGGGAACCGGATGGGAGTGGATGCCGCCCTCCGTTATCAACCGGCCCGGGGACGGTGGTTGGTGGGGGCGAATGTCGGACTGACCGGGTCGAGTACCTGCTATGGCGGGGAATGGGTGGTGTCGACCTGGAGAAGGGTGTCGGGTTCCGTCTGGGGACGGTATAACGAACCGCATTATGGTTTGCAGATAGACCTGGCGGCCGTGCGGTTGGTGTATGGCGATATGGGAGCTCGGCTGGATTGCCGTCGTCATTTCGGTGAGGTGACGGTCGGGGTATATGGCCTGTTTACTGATGGTGAGATGAATGGTGGTTTCCATTTTGCTCTCCCGATTCCGGGAACGAAGCGGGGGAAACGCAGAGCCGTCCGTTTCCGGTTACCTGAATATTTTGCCCATGAATACAGGGCACGTCATGGCGGTTCGTATGGCGACGAGTTGTTAGGTTACAGCTACGAAGTCCGCCCCGACGAAAATGGTAGCCGGGGATATGATGCACCGGATTTTATAAAGAAGGAGATTCTGAGAATTGTTACAAAATAATTTCCTGTATAGAAATAATCGGATAGTTCAAACCTGATAAGAATTGAAATAACAGCTTTTCCATAAACATATTATCAACAAATAATAAATATTAATTAATTCATTTTTAGTATGAAAACAACTAATTTCTGGTCGTTGAGCCTGTTGGCTGCAACGTTGATGGTGGGGGGATTGTCCTTCAACTCATGTAAAAAAGATGAAGTGGAACCGGTTCCCGAAGTAGTAGAAAACCCATTGGAAAAAGAAGCCTATTTTATAACCGGTAAGGTAACGGACGGAACGAATGCGTTGGCGGATGTTTCCGTATCTGCCGGAAAGGTGTCGGCAAAAACGGATGCTTCAGGTGCTTACCAAATCGAGGTGGATAAGAAAGGTTCTTTTGAACTGAGCTTTGCCAAAGACGGATACATCACGATTAAAAATGAAGTGACAGTAGATAGCAAAGCAGAAAAAGGTACCACCGTATTTTACTCGCAGATACTGACTAAGCAGGCTGAATCAGTCAAAGTAACTCCTGAGAAAGACGCTTTGCTGGTTGTTACGCAAAATACCGAAGCGTTTGTTCCTGCCGGCGCAGTGGAAAAAGAAACGGATATAGCAATCACGTCATTTGTTCCGGCTGCTGATAAAAAGTTGAAAGAGGTGGCCGATAAGGCGGTGTCGACTTCTACTCCGCAAACAACATCTTCTGCATTGGCGTTATCTAGCTTTGATTGCCAACCGGACGGTGTCAAGTTTGAAAAGCCATTGGAAATAAGGGTAAAGGCGCTGGAAGCCGATAATGATGTTTATTTCACGGAAGTGAAACATTATGTGAACGGAACGGATAATGCAGAAGTTATTTATGATGATTCGGATAAATCTTATGTCCTGCAGTTGGATGGCTTTTCTGTACACGAGTTGAGAGTGGTTACAGATTTGTCGGCCGAACCGAATAGTGAAACCCTCTTGTCTGAAGAAGTGGACAACCTTGGAAAAACAACGGCTGTGTCGAAAGACTTTTCCGTTAAGGCGAAAGAAGGTTGGAAAGTCGTATCTAAAAGTAAAGGAGTGACGGGTGATGTTGAAGCAATGCTGATGGCTGCTTTAAGGAATGTTTTGGCTAGTGAAGGTGTTTCCGAAATCGCAATGTCAAAGAGTATGGCGGTAAGTGGCGACATGAAGATGACTGTCACTTATAAGCAGGCGGTAATAAGATATACGATTCGTGTTAAGACTAACCGTGGCGTGGAAAGTATTGTTGTCGAACAGTATGGAGCGGTATCGCAGAACATCGAGAAAGAGCAGGGAAACATGAAACCTGAGCATAATTAATATTGTAAGTAACTATGTTTAAGAAGTATGTGGCCTATCTGGTCGTGTGTATGGCGGTATTTTTTACCGCCTGCACATCGACTAAAAAAATTATCTATTTGCAGGATGTCGTTCCGTTGAAACAACAGGAGATCGAACAAAAGTATGAGGTGATTATCCATGGTGACGACTTGCTGGCTATTATGGTGAACAGTCGCGACCCGGAGCTGGCATTGCCTTTCAATATGCCGATGGTAAGTTATCAGTTGGGTTCTAACACTGGCGGACAGCAACGTGTTTTAGGGTATCTGGTGGATACGAACGGAAACATCGACTTTCCCATCTTGGGAGAAATCCATGTAGAAGGCTTGACTCGTATGCAGTTGACCGAACTGATCAAAAACAAGCTGATCGAAGGCGATTTGATTAAGGATCCGATTGTGACGGTACAGTTCCTGAACTTCAAGATTTCCGTGATGGGCGAAGTCGGACGTCCGGGTAGCTTTACTATCTCCGGCGACCGTATCACATTGTTGGAGGCTTTGAGTATGGCAGGCGACCTGACAATCTACGGACGTCGTGACCGGGTAGGGGTGATTCGCGAAAATAACGGAAAACGTACAATCCTGTTCCATGACTTGCGTTCGGCGGATATTTTTAATTCTCCTTGTTACTACCTGCAACAGAACGATATTGTCTATGTGGAACCGAATAAAGCGAAATCGGGTCAGAGCAGCATCAACCAGAATAATTCGATCGGAGTCTGGGTTTCTGTTATCTCCTTGCTGACTACGATTGCGGTATTAATCTTTAAATAATCGGATTACAAATGAATTCTGAACAAGAAACAATCAACTTGCGAAGAGAAGAAAACGAACTGAACCTGAGTGACCTTTTCCATATTGTGTTGGCCAACTGGTATTGGTTCGTTTTGTCTGTCCTGGTTTGTGCCGGAGTAGCTGTTCTGTATCTGAAATGGGCTCCTAAAGTCTACACACGTACGGCATCGGTATTGATAAAAGACAATAGCAAGGGAGGAGGGCTCAGCGAGTCGGCAGCTTTCGAAGAGCTGAATATGTTCAATGTAAAAAGTAATGTGGACAACGAAGTGTTGGTCTTCAAGTCGAAGCGTCTGATGTCGGTAGTGGCTGAACGGTTGAATCTGGATATCAGCTATACGATAAAGGACGGGTTGCGGACGGAAGAGTTGTATACGCAATCGCCGATAGCCGTACGGTTCCCGGAAGCGGAGGCTTCGCAGTCTTTTTCCTTGGTAGCGACACCTTTGTCGGCCGGAGAGATTTTGTTGTCCGGTTTCTCGACGAATGAGGCTAAGAGTTTGAAAGTGGCATTGAACGATACGGTCTCTACTCCGGTGGGTAAACTGGTGGTGACCCCTACGTTGTATTATGCGGATAAATATTTCGGGAAGGCGGTAACTATAAGTAAGCGGAACAGGGAGGAGATCGCTTTGACTTATAGCAATTCCCTTCAGGTGGCGTTGGCCAGTAAGACGGCGACGATCATCAACCTGACGTTGCAGGACGTATCCATACCGCGTGCCGAAGATGTTCTGAATATGTTGATTGCCGTGTACAACGAAGACGCGATAAACGATAAGAACCAGGTAACGGTGAACACCTCTAACTTTATTAATGACCGTTTGATCATTATTGAAGAGGAGTTGGGTAGTGTGGATGCCGATATCGAAACGTATAAACGGGAAAACCAGCTGACGGACATCAGTTCGGAAACGGGAATGTACCTTCAGGAGAGTAGCCAGTATAGCAAAGAAGGACTTGGACTGGAGAATCAGGTGACTTTGGCGAAATATATACGCGATTACCTGACAGACCCTCATAAGAGTTCGGACCTGATACCGGCCAACACCGGGATTGCCGATGTGAATATAGAAGGGCAAATCAGCGAATACAACAACTTGTTGCTAAAACGTGATAAACTGATAGGTAATAGCAGTAACAAGAACCCGGTGGTGATGGACCTGAATAATTCGCTTAGTGCGATGAAGCAGACGATTATCCGGGCTATCGACAACCTGATTGTCGGTCTGAATATCAAGATAAAGAATATCAGAGAACGGGAAGCCCAGACCAGCCGCCGTATTTCGGCTGTGCCGACACAACAGAAATATGTGTTGTCTGTCGAACGTCAGCAGAAGATCAAGGAAGAGTTGTATCTCTACTTGTTGAATAAGCGGGAAGAGAATGCTTTGTCGCAGGCGATTACCGAAAGTAATGCCCGTGTGATCGATGCGGCGCAGGGAAGCCGGAGTCCGGTGGCACCGAAATCGATGATGATCTTATTGGCAGCAGTAGTGTTGGGATTGGCTATTCCGGCAGGTATCATCTGGTTGCAGATGGTCATGAATACGACTGTGCGTACACGTAAGGATGTGGAAGATGCCGTATCGATCCCGTTCCTGGGAGAGATTCCTTTGCGTGACAAGAAGAATAAAGATGAAATAGTCGTGCGTGAAAATGGGCGCGACAGTATTTCGGAGGCGTTCCGTATTGTCCGTACGAATATGGATTTCATGCGTGTGAAAGCGAAGGATATGAAAGTGGTGATGTTTACTTCTTTCAATCCGAATGCAGGAAAGACATTTGTATCGATGAATCTGGCCATGAGTTTTGCCCTGACCCGAAAAAAAGTGATACTGGTCGATCTCGATATTCGTAAGGGTACCCTTAGCGGCCATGTTAGTGGTTCCACTAACATGGGAATAACAAACTATTTATCCGGAAAAGTGGATGACATCAACTCTATCATAAAAAAAGAGGAACTTGCCACAAACCTGGATATTATCCATACCGGCCCTGTGCCTCCCAATCCTTCCGAGCTTTTATTGAGCGACCGTTTGGAAGCTTTGATCGAGGAGTTGAAGAAACGGTATGATTATATCATTCTGGATAATGTGCCTGCCGGTTTGGTGGCCGATGCAGCGATTGTAAACCGTGTAGCCGACCTGACCATTTATATCCTGCGTGCCGGATTGATGGACCGCCGGCAGTTACCTGAACTGGAAAAGCTATACAGGCAGGGTAAATTCAGGAATATGAGTCTGGTGCTGAATGGTGTCCGCTATAATCGTTCGGGTTATGGTTACGGTTATGGCTATGGATACGGTTACGGCTATGGTTATGGCTACGGGAACGAAAAGAAAAAATAAAAACTATTTTCCAATATGCTGACCTGGTTTAGCTCAAAGAAAAACATAATCCGTACCACATTGCTTGAAGGAATGACAGATGTGCATGCGCATCTGCTTCCTAATGTGGACGGTGGATCGGAGTCGTTGATGGACTCGATCGCTGCATTAGAGAGAATGAAGGAAGTCGGTGTGAAACGGATATTTCTGACTCCCCATATTATGGCGGAGTTTCCTAATAATACACCGGAACTCCTGTGTGCAAAGTATGCTATTTTGAAGGAATGTTGTCCTCCGGAAATAGAGTTACACCTGGCTGCCGAGTATATGCTGGACGATGGTTTTGAGGCATATATGAAGGGAATGTTATTTACACTTCCCGGCAGGCAGGTCTTGGTTGAGACTTCCTGTTTGTCGGCTCACGACAAATTTCTGACAATCCTGTTCGACCTGGCATTGGATGGTTATACGCCTGTTATCGCTCATCCGGAGCGATATGGGTATATGAAACAGGAGGACTATTCTTATTTGAAAAGTAAAGGGTATAGATTTCAACTGAACCTGTTTTCTTTAGCCGGTTTACAGGGTAAACAGGTCCGGCAGGTAGCGGAGCATTTGCTCCGTGAAGGGTATTATGATTATGTCGGTACCGATTTTCATAAACTAAGTGAGTATGAGAAAGGGTTGAGGACTTTACGCTTGTCTGGGGAACAGGTCCGGTTGGTACGCAAATTATTAGATAACAATGAAATGCTTTTGAAATAACAGATTAAACATAACAAACAATTAAAAATCGTAAAAGATATGATGAACAAAAGAGAGTTGATATACTCCATTGCAGAACAGACAGGGTACACGCAAAGTGCTGTACGAAAGGTATTGAATACATTTATCGATACTGTATTTAATGAAGTAAAATCAGAGAACAAGGTGAGGATAGGAGGGCTTGGAGTTTTTTCTCCCGTGCTCCAGAAGTCCCGCCCTGTTCGTAATCCGCAAACAATGGAACCAATTATGCTTGCTCCGAGAACAACCATAAAATTCCGGACAGCAGACGATTTGGTCCGTAAACTGAATAATCAGGAAAAATAGCGGTATAGGTTTTATTCGTGTTCAATATTTAACTCTGTATTTCCCGGTTTCAACTAAAAATAATACCGGGAAATACGGAGTTTTTTATGAAATATTCATAAGGTTATAAAGCAATGACTAAAAAAAACGATCGTTTTTTTTAGTCATTTATTTTGTGCAAATATATTTTATATTAAATGAAAAACAAAGCATTTTTAATCTTTTTATTTCGCTGTATTACAGATAGATAAATGTAGTTTTTCAAGAAGTTGCAATAATCATCATATATTGAATTTTACTCTCGAAATAGTGACTAGAAAAAACGATCCTTTATTCTAGTCATTATTTTTTTGTGAAAATGTAAAAAGTGAAGAATATATGGTGTTAATTATTTACGATGATATTTGTTATGCAAGAAAAAAGAAATTATAAAGTTGCTTTTTGTAACATTATGAATTATTGCAATAAAGGTATTTTATTGTTTTATAAGCCTAAGTGCCTTTTGTTTATTGTTTTGATTATTAGTGTATTGCAAAAAATGAATTGTCAGAATATAGCAGTGAAAAGTAATGTTCTCTATGATTTGACGTCATCTTTGAATATCGGTGGGGAGATAAAATGTAATGATACCTATTCTATCAGTTCGATTATAAGTTATAATCCGTGGACTTTTGCTGATAACAGAAAGATGAAGCATCTTCTTATACAGCCGGAGCTCAGGAAATGGTTTGGCGATGTTTTTCAGGGAAGTTTTGTCGGTATACAGGCTCATTATGCTCGTTTTAATGTCGGAGGGATATTGTCCGATTATCGTTTTCAAGGAAATCTGGTTGGTGGCGGGGTTTCCTACGGATATCAATGGATGATAAGTCCGTTGTGGAATCTGGAGGCCAGCATTGCGTTTGGATATGCTTATTTGAGTTATGATAAGTACGGGCGGAAGGAGGGGGCATCTCTGATAGAAAAAGCGCATACTAATTATGTTGGTCCGACTCAGTTAGGTTTCTCTTTAGTCTACTTTATACAATAAAAAAACGATAAATATGAAAATCAATTTGCTCGTGTTATTGGGCTTATTTTTTATTAGCAACTCCTTATCAGCAAAAAATATCGATGTGGAGATAAAATCGCAATCCTGTTTTGTGGAAGGGGATTCGTTAATGGTGTCGATAAAGTACATGGTCAATGCACATGGTTTTGCATCGAATGAAGCCCTGACGCTTATTCCGGTTATTAAAGAAAACAGGCAGGAAAAAGAGTTGCCTCCCGTTTTATTAAATGGTAAAAAAAGACATCGTACTTATGAACGGAACCGGGTTTTAAATAAGAGAAAAGGAATTAAAGGAGATGACTTTTTTCTTGTAAAGGAACTGTCGGAAAAAGAGCCTTGTGAAATTGTCTATACTACTTCTGTTATTGCGGAGAACTGGATGCGTAAACCTGAGTTGTTTTTGAAAATGAACCGGTTGACTCATTCTGGGGAGATTGTTAGGGAAGAGGTTCGTTTGACGAAATCCGGTTTGTCTCCGGATAGCGGGAAACCGCTTGTTGTGGAGGAGGCCGCATCTTCGTCGACAGTGTCCGGCCTGTCAGGATTAAAGGCATCTTATATTTCTCCAGAGAGCGATGCAACGGATATACGTAATCAGAAAGAGCTGAATTTTAATCTGGAGGAAGCTCGTGTAGTGGCTGAAATGAACCCTCAGATGCTCTCTTTGCGTGAGCTGTATATGGTTGCATTAAGCTATAAAAATGAACCGGAACAGTTTTATAAGATAATCGAAACTAGTGTCAAGATTTATCCGGCTCATCCGGTAGCCAACCAGAATGCGGCAGCGGCAGCCATCGAACAGGGAAACTGGCAGGCTGCCGGACAATATCTGCAAATGGCATCCCATGAAACGTTGGCCTATAAGAACTGTAAGGGGGTATATGAGTTAATGACCGGAAATTTGTATGAGGGTATCCGTTTGCTGAAGTCTGCAAAAGCGGAAGGCTCGGAAGAAGCCGGCATGAATCTGACATTATTTTTTGAGAATAATAAACGTCATTGAGTTAGTCTGGAATATTATTTACTAAATACTTTTATCGTATGAAAAACAAACTTTTTGTAAAATCAGTATGGCTGTTATGCCTGGCTTTGGGGCTGGTCGGATGTATTAATGATGCAGATGTTTTGCCGGAGGATAATTCCGGTTTTGTGGATGGAGGAGAAGGAAATGTTCGTTTTGCTTTTGTTGTGCCCAACAGTTCTTCAACTAAAGCCGGAGATGCCGAAACTTCGGGTATTTATGAAACCGGAAATGCGAACGAATATAATGTGAAGTCGCTTAATGTCTACCTGTTTAATTCAGATACGAAGGCTTTATATAAAAAGATTCGGCTGGAAAATATAACACGTACGGCCGGTCCGCAATTACCGGAAAATAGCTCGTCCGGAAATCAAAACGAGCATGTAGTGAAATATACGGCCAACCGGGTGTTGATAGACCCGGGTACGTATGATATCTTTACGATTGCCAATGGAGATGTTACGGGTTCTTTCAGTACGGAAAATGAGTTTATAAACTTGGTGGATAGGTCTACTTATAAGGATGGTTTCGGAGTCTTGACCGAAGACGGCACATTGCAGATGACAAACCGTGCCGATAATAGCGGTTTGTATGATGGTACGACCGATTCAAATCTGAAAGTGACAGTTCGTGAGATTTTACCGTCGGAGGAACCGGACATCGTGACTATCAATCTGGAACGTGTGATGGCTAAAGTTCTGGTCGGGCAGTCGAAAGAGGATTACAGCCTGGTTGATGGAAATGGAAAAGAGTATGTTTCTATCAGTTTGACCGGATTCCAGTATATCAATTTGAGCCGGTGGTTCTATACGTTTCGTCATACGGCGGTGCTGACAGCAAATAATGCTCCTTCTTCTTATACTATTGCTAATGGAAATTTCGGAGAGATAAATGCGAATAACGGTTATGTGATCGACCCTTATTTCTTTTCGAAAACGGTAGACGGGGCGAAAGGGTTTGATAATGCGGATAGTTATTATGCTTATCCATTGACCTCTGTGGCTGAAAGCTGGCAGTCGGTTCCGGTTGATGCGTTCCACGGTTTTTATTGTCTGGAGAATTGCATGTTTAAAACGGCACAGTTGAATGCTTATTCGACCGGAGTACGGTTTAAGGCAAGTTTTGTTCCCGGTACGCTTTGGGGAGAGGGTAAAGAAGCAACTAGCGCAAAGCCTGATGCTATTTATTATGCGAACTATAAATTTTATAGCAGTATCAAAGCGATGAAAGATGCCGGACTTAAACTGGATGGCATTACGGAAGATTCGACTGATGAAGAGCTGGCAAAGTTCTTTGTGAAACGTTATCGGAAAGATCCGGAAGGTAACAATTATTATTGCTATTATAATTATTGGATCAGGCACCTGGATAATAACAAGGAAAACGAGATGGGAGTTATGGAGTTTGCGATAGTACGAAATAATATTTACCGTTTGCTGGTGACGAATATTTCCGGACTTGGTTCCGGAACACCGGAGATCGATCCGGAAAAACCTGATGAATACGAAGCTTATCTGAAAATGGATTTTAATGTTTTACCTTGGATCGTCCGGAATCAGGGTGGGGACGGAGGCGCAACCCTTAAATAAGTATATCTCGTTTTTCGGGAGAACGATTTGTTTCCCGTCAAAACAAACCGAAAAGTCCCGGATATCCGGGACTTTTTTTGTATGAGTTTTTGTGTAATTATCAGAACCACTTGATCTTTCTGAAAATAAAGAATGCCAGAGCGGATAAGGTGATCGATAAAAGTACGATCGCAATAAGTCCGTGGGGAGCGTCTTCAATATAATTGACCACATTCATTCCGTAGAAGCTGGCAATCAGCGTTGGTACCATCAGAATAATAGAGATGGAGGTCATGCGCTTCATGATGGTATTCACGTTGTTGGAGATGATGGAGGCAAAAGCATCCATCGTTCCGGTAAGGATATCGCTGTAAATGTTCACCGTGAGGTGTGCCTGTTTTAACTCTGTTTCGACATCTTCCAGCAGTTCCGCATCCATATACATCGGTTCCTGGAAAATGCTTTGCAGTTTCGAGAGCATCACTTCGTTTCCACGGATAGAAGTGTTGAAGTAAACCATACTTTTCTCCAGTTTCATCAACCGCAGGAGATCTTCGTTACGGATACTCTTTTCCAGGGCTTTTTCGGCACGTGCCACTTCATTGTTGATCTGTTTCAGATATTTCAGGAACCAGACGGCAGACGAATGGATCAGTCGCAGGATCAGGTCGTATTTATGACGTACGACGAGCTCTTTACGCCGACTGTAACGAATAAAATCGGGCAATAACTCCGTCTTATGATAACAGACGGAGATAATGATCTCGTTATTCGTGATGATGCCGATCGGGACAGTTGTAAAAGGAATACCGCTTTCGGTGCTCTGTACCGGGATACGCAGGATTGTCAGCAACCAGTTCCCTTCATACTCGATACGCGGACGTTCGTCGGTATCCTCAATATCGCTCAGGAATGATTCGGGTACGTGAAATTGATTTAAAAGGTATTGGATGTCTTCGGGTGTAGGGCATTCTACATTTACCCAGCTGTTAGGAAGCCACTGGTCTTTCTCCACAAAACCGGCTTCACAATAAAGAAATGTTTTCATTATTGCCTCCTTTCGTTGTTAACACGAACAGAGGTAATAAGAAACCCCCGTCCGCTAATTTTTACTTGTTAATGTTTCTCGCGGAATACTGTCGTCCATAATTAGTTAATTACTTTTTACGGCTGCAAAGGTAAAAAAAAGGAATGAATACCAAATAAAAATCGTATTTTTGGTGTCCGAAAATTACAAAAGAGAATGGCAGAAGGAACTAAAAATACCGGGAGAGGAAACTCCGGAAGGGGAAAGCAAAAGCCTGTGGTCGTGCCCGATATGGGGCGTCTACAGCCACAGGCACGCGAGTTGGAAGAGGCCGTTTTAGGTGCCTTGATGCTTGAGAAGGATGCTTATTCGATCATTAGTGAGATATTGAAGCCGGAGTGCTTCTATGAAAAGTCGCACGAGATGATCTATGCAGCTATTGTGGATCTGGCAGCCAGCCAGCGTCCGGTCGATATGCTGACCGTGACGGAACAGTTGAGGAAACGCGGCGAATTGGATCAGGTGGGTGGACCGTTTTATATTTCGCAGCTCACCAGTAAAGTTGCCAGTAGTGCGCATATTGAATATCATGCCCGTATTATCGCCCAGAAATATCTGGCAAGGGAGTTGATCTCTTTTACGGCCATGATACAGGGGAAAGCATTTGATGAGACGATCGATGTGGAAGACCTGATGCAGGAGGCCGAAGGTAAATTGTTTGAGATTTCGCAACGGAATGTAAAGAAAGACGTGACCCAGATCAATCCGGTTATCAAGGATGCGATGGATATGTTGCAGAAAGCGGCAAACCAGAAAGAAGGTCTGAGCGGTACGCGTACCGGTTTCGATGCGTTGGATAAGATCACTTCGGGGTGGCAAAATTCCGACTTGATCATTATCGCTGCCCGTCCTGCGATGGGTAAGACGGCGTTTGTACTTTCGATGGCGAAGAATATGGCGGTGAACCATAATGTGCCGGTTGCCTTGTTCTCGCTTGAAATGAGTAACGTTCAGTTGGTAAACCGTCTGATCGTGAATGTATGTGAGATACCGGGTGAGAAGATTAAAAGCGGACGCTTGGAAAGCTATGAGTGGGAACAGCTTGACTTCAAGATTAAGGAATTGTATGATGCTCCGATTTATGTGGATGATACGCCGAGTCTTTCGGTGTTCGAGTTGCGTACCAAGGCACGCCGTCTGGTGCGTGAACACGGGGTAAGATGTATTATCATCGACTACCTTCAGTTGATGAATGCGAGTGGTATGAGTTTCGGTAGCCGTGAGCAGGAGGTAAGTACTATCTCCCGTTCGTTGAAAGGGTTGGCGAAGGAACTGAATATCCCGATTATCGCACTTTCGCAGTTGAACCGTGGTGTGGAAAGCCGTCAGGGAGCTGAAGGAAAACGTCCGCAGTTGGCCGACCTTCGTGAATCCGGAGCGATCGAGCAGGATGCGGATATGGTTTGCTTTATCCATCGTCCCGAATATTATAAGATTACGGAAGATGAACGCGGTAACTCGCTGGTCGGATTGGCGGAGATCATCATAGCCAAGCATCGTAACGGTGCGACGGGGGATGTGCGTCTGCGATTTAAGGGCGATTATGCGAAGTTCATGAATATTGATGAAGATGTGGCTGTCCGTGAGTTTTCATCGAATATGAACAGTGACGATTCGTTACCTCCGATACCGCCTGCCGGTGCAGATTTCCTGAACCAGGGCAGTAGTAACGAGGTCCCGTTCTAAATTAGTCGGATATAAGATTATGTGCGGCCTGTTCCCGGATTTGCGAAGGGGACAGGCCGCATTGTTGTTTGGTAAACTTTGTCAGGTGCGCCTGTGATGAAAAATTCCAGTCAAGTGAGATTGTCAGGAAAGACTTGTTCGTACTTCGAATATCGTCCAGTACACCTTCTGTTTTACGATGCAGCATCCATTGATAGGCTGGTTCATTGAAATATTTCTTGAATTTGCGGTTGAATGCTGACAGGCTGATATGAGCCAGGCGGGCAAACTCTTCCACGTTTGCCACCGACCGATAGTTGGATAGGACGAAATTGTTGAAATCCGTATCCCGACTAAGGATAGGATGGAAGAAGGCGGCCAGTTGCTCTTTTGTGTAATAAGCCCTAAATAATATGAAGAGTTCCTGCAATTTAAGTTCCTGCAGATGCTTACATCCGATATCATCTTCCATATAATTATTGAGTAAATTCAAAAAAAGCCGTATTTCTTCCTGGAATTTTAATGTATTATGATTATAGGTGATTTCTTTTTTGTATTCAGACAAAGATTCAAGATGAATACGATTGCATAATCTGATATCATCGCTGAACCGGCAGGTGAGTAAGTGGCTTGCTTTTCTTACTTCGATGGAATAATGGCTACCTACAGGTATCAATGCAATATCTTCTTTTTGTAGTATCTGTTTGTGAACAGCATCATTACTAAACATAATTTCTCCTTCCAGAATAAAAAGGAGGATAGACCTTGAATTGTCAAGTTCCATACATTTTTCTTCGGGGTGAAGATGGAAAACTTGAAAAGTACGTTGTGTGGGCAACCGAAAATTGTTGCAGGTAACATGTTCGTGTTTATAAAGAATCCTCATAATGTGTCTTAGTTTTATGCAATCATCAGAATTCGACAAAAGTATGTATCGATTTTTGATTGTTTGGTGTGATAATAATTATTTTAAAGGACTGACTGACGTATTATGCGGAGACAAAACGAGCTTTATCCTTGTTTTGTCTCCTTATTCATGTGTGTTGTTGTTTTTGTGTTGAAATGAGATACTCATATATCTTGTTTGTTGCGATATGCGGTTATCCATTGTCTCCTAATACAACTTCTTCGATCATCCAGGCCCATAAATTGGCCATGATTCGCGAATAGTCGTTTGTCAGGTCACCGACATTGTTGTCGATCCGTGAATTTCTTTTTACGACATTTCCCGAGCCTATTTCAAAAATCTGTGAATCGCCCACATAAACGATCCGTTTCTTTTTGTCTACTCCCAGTATCATCCGTCCGTCTCCTTCCGGATAGGGACTGTAGGATGGGAGTGAGCCGGAGCCGTCGTCTTTGAGCACATTCTTGAAACGGATAAGTGGGGTGATGTTAGGGGAATGGACATCTAAACGTCCCCAGATGCCATCACTTATCCAGTAGCCACAGTCTGTGACCCCCATAGTTAGTGATTCTGTAAAAGGACCTGTTCGGAAGAAGTAGTCGTTGTCGGCAGTAGGAGCGAATGAGGCAATCAGTGCTGAACGTAAAGGACCTGTGTCACCGATAGATTCGTTGTTTGCTCCGTTGTACCAATAAGGGGTTACATCTTCCCGCAGTAATTTCAGTAACTGGTAATTAGTTGTATAGGCAGTTTCAGGCCGTCCGCTACCGCTACTGTCGTTAATGCCGGGTGCTTTCCAGTCGGTACCTATGATAAGTACTCTGTTTTTTCTTGCTCCGAGCCAGTCTAAGATACGGCGTGCGGAAGCGGAATCAGGTCGGCTGTCGTAGCCCAGAATTAAAATATCTTGTTGTACCAACTTGCTATAAGGTAAATTAGTCTCATTGATCGTGATAGGGATCTGGGAATATTCTATTCCTCCGAGCTGGATCGTTTTTCCGATACCGAAATGGTTGTCGAGTATCGCTTTCATAGGTCTCGATGAAGCATAATCGATACCTCCGATGCCGTTGGTACTCAATATATGGATGATCTCGTCTCTGCTGCTGTTTGCCGATTGGGTGATTGTTATCATTATCTTCCAACGGTTTACATGTATCATAATATATTCGGAATGGTCGGAGTAACTATCGTTCAGCTGTTTGGCACGGCATTGAATCACTCTCCGGATATTGTTATCGCTATCTGTTTCCTGGGTCAGGGATACTTCGAAACGGGCACTCGACAAAGAGGAGGATAATTCGCCATTACCGATGGTGTTACCGTCTGTATCCACCCATTGCATGAGCTCGCCTGTCAGGTCTGTGTCGATATAAATGACACCTTTGGAGTTCATCCGGTATTGTAATTTAAGATGGCGGGTTGAAACGCCATAGTGATGTTCTCCGTCGAAATACATGTCGGTCGTATGTTCGTCCCATGATTCGACGGTGGCAATGATACCGGAGGATGCGTTTACAGCCGCTTCTTCGGGTGTGTCCCAACCGGCAGCCGAAACTTTCTGTATAAAAAACATATATCGGTGGTTACGCAGGATCTGTCCGAACGGATGTCCGGACGGTTTGAAGTCGATCCGGTAATAAACGGTCCTGGCAGGATAGATACCGTCATCATAAATACCACCGGCAATGAGACAGGTCGCATCGCTTATCTGTTTATCTGTTGCCGGAACCGGGGCTTCCGGAAGATAGATCTGTTCGATCGAAGTATCGCCATCAACAATACTCTGCTGTGGCATGGGGAACCCGACCGGATAGAAAACCGATTGATCGGGCAGGGAAGGAGCATCTACTTTTGGTCCTCCTTCGCTGTTGACAGTCATGTGGGTGGGGATAAGCTGCAACTTATCGTAGGGACGGAATACCTGTATGCTCTGCAAACGGAAATGTCCTGTCGCATCGTTATTATAGACATCCGCTCTCGCAACGGAGCGTAACATTCTGATCTGTATATCGGCATTGATTTGCCCTGCATCCAGTTTCGGAAGCGAGTATTCGCCGTACATCGGCAGATAACCGGTGATCTGTTTCGGACTGCCGTTGCCGTTATCTAGTTCGTACACCAGTTTCTCTTTGAGACGAGTTTCCGTATCGCCTGCTTCGGGATATTTTTCCGCTATGGTTTGGCTGGCGTTGGCGATCAGTACGAGCTTGACCGGGACGTTTGACGATTTGAGCATAGCGGTGAAGGTCGTCGTGTTGCTGTTGGGACGATTAATATTTATCCCCTCTACGCTGTAAAGAAACTGATATTCGGTATCCGCCGACTGCCGGGAGAGTACCAGTATACATATTTCTTCGATCTGTTCTTCCTGCTCCGTGCTCCGTGTTTCCGGTTTTTGGGTAGCAGGCGTGCTGATGGTCAGCCGGACTGCCATCCGGTCTTCCGCGTGCTTGTTACCTCCTTCACCGACAAACGTTTCGTCGATACAGGATACGGTCATCAGACCGAATGTCAACAGAAGCAGCATCCAGGCTGTTGTCCGGTTGAAAGCTTGATATCTTTTATTCATAATTAATTACCATTCGACCCATTGTTCTGTCTTGTCCCAGAGACTTGTTTTGATGTGGACACTGATCTCCTGGCGCAGGTCGATCAGCAGATTGGTTGTCCGGCCGGCTGGAAGAACAATGGGATTTCCGTTTAAATCAGAATTTATACTAGCAATAAGTATGTCTTCTCCGTATTCTGTATCCGATCTTCTGTAAAGATTGACAGTTGCGTAATCCTCCCGGCTGCTGTCCGTATGGATCAGATTGAAAGAGGAGGGAGAGACAAAATCGTTGTTTGCGAGCGTGATGCCGTTTTGCTTGATTACTATTGCATTCGGGATCGGTGTCCCTTTAAAATTATATCCGTTGTTGTTCAGATGGATTGTGAAGTAATAATCTATCGCCTTATGAAGGGCCGGAAGGCCCCGGACGGTCAGATACATTCGGGCATTTTTCCTGGAAATGATTATTTCTTCATTTCTGATCGGGGATTTACCGATCTGCGCAATACCGAAAAAGAGGTCGTCCTGTGTCTGAGACTGGTTTTCGCCTTCTTTTCCAGATGCGGAGACAGTTGGGTTATCGAGGGTGTTGGAAGGTTCCAGTTGAGTGATACACTGGTTCCCGTCCAGGTTTCCCCAGACGGACAGCCAGTAGTGATCCGTATTTTTGAGAGTGATGGGTATCGGTATTCTTTGCCGGACCTGGTTCGAGTCGGCTCTGACCGTGTACCGGTATTGTTCGTCCGCATCAAAAACGAACAGAATGGCATGGCTGACTTCCCTGGAAGCGGTGATATCTTCTCCGGTGAGCATATCCACCACTTTTATAGTTATGAAATACACTTCTTCACACTCCTGCAAACCTTCACGAATACAACTTGTTTGTCCCCAGATCAACAACAACAGA
Organism: Parabacteroides sp. ASF519; assembly: GCF_000364265.2. Lineage (NCBI taxonomy): Bacteria > Pseudomonadati > Bacteroidota > Bacteroidia > Bacteroidales > Tannerellaceae > Parabacteroides > Parabacteroides sp. ASF519. The sequence goes on from NZ_AQFV02000006.1 coordinate 3,712,316, forward strand.
ACGATGGTTCTGATTGTCGATCTTACCATTCTACATCCTGTTCCAGCGGATCTTCCCAACCTTCGGTAGTGACAGTAACTTCGACTGCTGCCGGATCACCCGGACCGTCAGGATCGGTTGTTCCGCTTCCTAATTTCTTCAACGTTACATTTAATATATAACGGGTGTTCCGTTTGATGAGTGTTCCGTCGGCGGTGCTGGAAACGATGCTGTTGATACGGAACGGGAAATGGGTGGTACTCCCTTTGTATGTTCCGCTGATGGTCAACAAGGTTTCTGCTCCTGTTTCTTCGTTCGGGAATACATAGAAAAAGTTATCGAAGGATTTGGCGGTTCCGTTCGGCTGATCGGTCGTGATGGCATCCAGCAGATAGTTGTCGGGTGTGGGGATGTTACTTTCCGTACCACCGAATCCGCCGTAGAACGGTATTTCAGACAGGACAGTATTCGGCCCGATAGTTGCTTTCGACTTCGCTTTTTGGATGCTGACATGGGTCAGGACAAACGGTTCGGTGTGTCCGGCTTCGGGAGTAATGGTGACCGAACCCAGTTCGATCTTGGCAACCACGCGTCTGATACTTACGGTTACCGGGACAGGACTTCCGCTGGTCAATGTCAGTTCTGGTGACTCGCCACTCATGACAAGACCTGTTGTTGCACGGTTCGCCGGGTTTTGCAATCCGAGGTCGAAAGTGGCTGTTTCAAAGTCGGTATAGTTACTGACGGCAGGAAATCTGGCGGGGAGGTTAGCGACAACTACCACGCGCTTCGTACCGGCAGTACTCAGCCCGTCGACCTGTGTCGATCCTGCTATACCGTTATTGACAGCACCGTCTACCTCTTTTTCCAATACACCGCTGTTATAACTGAAAACGTAGACTTTATAGTTTACGATCTTCCGCTCATCGGTTTCGGTATCAGAAGTACTGCCTGTCGCTTTCGATGACAGATTTTCACCTTTCAATGTGATTGTGATAGATGCTTTCTCTTCGTTACCTCTTTCATTCATTTCGTCGTTGCTACAGGCACTCAATAAAGCCAGTGCAAGTATTCCAGTGATTAATTTACTCGTTGTTCTCATTTTATATTCTTTTGAAATGTAAATATTTTATTAGTGGTTATGACTCTGCAAAGCTACAATACTGTAAAGTTTCATCTCTTATACAAAAGTGGCGTTCGCTTATATATTCAGATCAAAAAGAAAAAACAGAACATATTATGAAAAAAATCCGGATTGTGTAGTATGATTGAAAGTCCGAACTTTGTGACCGGTATAATAAATGAATTTTTCGCAGTTAATAATTAGTAGAGAATGAATAAAACACAAATCGTTAGAATGCTGGCAGAAAGGCTGGATATAACTTTGGTAGATAGTCGTATTTATCTGAATACGTTGTTGGATATTGTAGTTGAAGGGGTAATAACTGATGAAAAAGTAGGAATCCATGAGTTCGGCAAGATATTTATTTTACCTCAGTCACGGCGATTGGTCCGGAATCCGAGAACGGGAGAGAAAGTGATGCTTAATCCCCGTAAAACAATCCGTTTAAAACCGTGTGAGGCTCTTATTGAGAAGATCAATAAGCAATGAAAATGAACGGAGTTCATACAGAACTCCATATTTTTCGGATTCAAAGGTATAAAATAATCTGATATGAACTAATTCCAGGCTTTATTTTATAACGTGACCCTTGTTTTACTCTTTTTCTTTCTCTTTTGTGGCTTTACAGGCCTGTTATTTATCCGGTATCTTTACAGGAAAAAATAATTCCAACCGATAGGGGCTATTCTTCCTCTATTCTTTTATCATCTTTCATTCTTCCTTAATAGGGGACCTTAAATTTCTGTTGAAAAACAACAGAAATTTATTGTCTATCTCTCTGAACCATAGTTCTGTATGGACTATGTATATATTGTTCTATAAAGTGTAAATCGTTGTCTGTCAGTAGTTACATGTAATTTATGTTCTACAATCGGACTCGTATGATTGGTTACTTTGAGGCAATAATCAGCAGTAAATCCATAAAAAAGATACCGAACTTCTACTGAATAGGGGAAGATATGTTAAATATCAATGATATCAGTAAATGAAAAATAGTAAATCTTGATACATATGGAAATGGTTAATCAATTTCGAACACTAATCGCTGGTCTGTTTAATAATAAACAGGAAAAAGAGGAAAGACAAGGAGACGGAGAAGTTGTGAAGCTCAAGCAAGAGAACGAAGAGTTGAAGCGGACCGTCGATACGCTGACCATCAAGAACCGTGAGATACAACAACTCATGGTACAGAAGATCAGGGAGACGGACGATTGGGGCCATGAGCATGAAGCCAAATACAAAGAAGCCATCCGGAGAGCGGAGGAATTGGAAAAACTCCATAACTCTTTCTTCGTTGAAGCGGTACATGAGATGCGTACGCCTCTCTCCCTGATATTGGGATACTTGGGACAGTTAGTGCAGAATCGTGAACTCGATGGTTTGGTTTCCACCCAGGTTCTTTCGGCCTATCGCAATACACTTGCTTTGCAGGATATGATGTATCAGTTGCAAGATATTCGCCACGGTGATGATGTCGCTAACCATATGCGAATAGCCCGCTATGATCTGGTGGATATAACGAAGCAGATATGCGACCTGTTTGTTGACTGGATTGCCATGAACAATATTGATTTTAAAATCAATACGCAGACACCTGTTTTATGGGTGTGGGTAGACCGCCGGAAGATGGAATATGCTTTGCGTACTATGTTATCCAATTCTTTGAAGAATACATTTATGTACGGGAAGATTACGATTGACATAGCAGTAGTTAAAGTCGACGGCAAGTCCTGTTGTTCCTTGAGTGTGCAGGATGACGGTCTTGATGCGCAGGACAGTGCCCGTATCGGTTTGAAGCAGATCGCAGATATGGCAGAATCGGTACATGCAAAATTTATTCAGGAGACGATGGAAGGACAGAGCGGGACTCGTTGCATGATCCTTATTCCGTTGGGAAAACGGTCTTTGATGGAATTGCCAGTCGAATTTGTGGAACCTGACAGTGACCTGGTAAATCTTAACGAACTTCAAAAGGAAGAGATTGCCGGATTCGTTCAGCTTATCCCCAAGAAGAAAGAGACCGGAAAGAAAATCCTGATTATTGACGACAGCGACCAGATCCGTTGGTTCTTGAAACTGGCTTTAGGAAAGGAATACCAGATATTCGAGGCTCGTAACGGTGAGGAAGGTGTTATAATGGCAAAAAAAGAACATCCGGACGGTATTTTGTGTGATGTTATGATGCCTGTAAAGGACGGATTCACTACCTGCCGGGAAATAAAGACGAATCCGGCAACCAGTCAGACGGTTGTTATCATGTTGACAGCCAAAGTAGAGAATGAAGATGTGATAGCTGGTATTGAAGCAGGGGCAGACGATTATATCACTAAGCCTTTCGACCTTGAAGTATTGCGTAGTAAATTGATCAGTCAGCTTAAACGCCGTGAGCAAATGAGGGCGTTCTATACCCAGTCGGCAACGGATACGGAAGATGCGGTTGTTGCAGTACCTGCCCCGTTAAATGAGATTGAAGCGGCAGGAAATGTTTTTATGAATAAAATAGTAAAGATTATCGAGGAGCATTTGGATGATCCTTGTTTTGATGCAAAATTTTTGGCAGATGAAATGAGTATGAGTATTCCGACGCTTTATCGTAGAGTAAAAGCGTTTTCAAATTGCAGCATCCTGGAACTGACGCGGAGTGTCCGTATCAAACACGCAGCTGAATTAATTTTACAGCAGCGATATTCTATTATAGAGGTCTGTGAAATGGTCGGATTCAACGATATGGCGACATTCCGCAAGCGTTTTACCGAACAATATGGGGTCAATCCATCTCAATATGGACAACCGGTAAAGGCATAAGCGTGGTATTCATTAAAACAAATGTAAACAAACAGAGGAATTTTTATCATTTAAAAATAACCTCACATGAGTGATAAATATACCGACAAGTCCTAAAAACAAAGCTTTCTACATTTGCACTGTCAACAAGAGACAATGATACAGAAAACTTAATTATTTGGATAGTCAAAAGAGAAATCTGAGAATAATAAGTATAGGGTAGTAAAATGATTTATCACTTTTAAAATATATAAAGTTATGAAATTTCAAAATTTAATTTACGCAACGATGGTTGCTTGCGCTTTCAGCGCTTGTTCAAATGATGACGATCCTAATATTCCGGATCCGGCACAGGAGTTGGATGCTACTGTAACGGTAGCGTTTAATTCGATCGGCTCTAATGGCTCTTCTTTGAAAAGCCAGACAAAATCTTCTACTAATGGGGAAGTCGGTAAAATTGGTATTGCTGTTTTTAATGATGGAGCAATGGAAAATATGGCTTCGGGTGCTTTGATCAATTACAAAGAAAGAGATGCGGATTCTGGTGTTGATACAACTGCTTGTATTGATGCAAAAGCAGGAGCTGTTAATGTTTTGGTTGTTGTGAATCCCCCAGCAAAAGTGTTCGAAGGAAAGACAAACATCGATGACTTTAAAAAGGCAATATCGAAAGCCGAATTAAGTTCTGCTCAACCTTTGATGGCTAGTGTTGTTAAAGGTTATAATTTGGTGAAAGGTAGAAATATCATTTCGTTAACTGATGAAGGATTTGCTGCTTATGATAAGCAATTTGAAGAAAACATCAAAGTATTCCGAAATGTCGCTAACATTGATTTGGAAAGTATCACGTTAAAACCACGTGCGGATTTTGCTACGGATGCCAAGTTAGTAGTAAGCAAAGCTTTTATTATGCATTATCGTAATGATGTAAAAGTTTTTGGTGCTGCTACTGCATGGTGTCCTGTTGTAAACGATACGGAAAGTGATGATAATATTGTTCCTAATTTAACAGGTGCTGAAGGTATTTATACTCACTCTTTCTCTCAGAATATTACAGGAACAAATGAAGTAAAAGTTAGTGCAGAAAATGGAGAGTTCTTTGTATATGATAATAGCTCTAGTTCTCGAATAGCTAATGTTAAGAATGCAACAGCTTTAGTTATTCAAGGAACTTATACTTATACAGCTAATAACGGTCAAACTGTAACATCAAAAGACGCTTACTGGACTGTATACATTAATAATAATGAAACAGCAAGTGAGGTTAAAAATGATAGTGGCTATACAAATTTAGCGCATTTCGGTGTCCTACGTAATGTGAAATATGCAATTAACGCAACTATTACAGGTCCTGGTAGTGATAATCCGGAAACTCCGACTGAAGCTGCATCAATAACATCAAATATTGAAATTGTACCTTGGGGCACGGTCACTCTTGATCCTAGCATCGACTAACAATCAATTATACTAGTTTATTAAGTTTAAATTTCCTTATTCGAAATTCTAACGAACCAATCCGGGGTAATTCCCGGGTTGGTTTCACTCTCAAAAAATATTCCGGTTTGACGATTTATAAAACAATATAATTTATGAATAGTAGGGTTTTATTTTACAATGTATTCCTGTTTCTCGCTTTGCTATCCTGTTCCCATGACGGGAATCCTGAGATAGACGAAACCGGAGATGCTACACTTTCATTACGCATCACGATTCCACAGATCGGAACCAGAGCCGCTGACTCCGGAATCGAAAGACTCTATGTGGCTATTTTCGGCACTTCCGGCGAGAATGCAGACAAATTGATCGTCTCCCGCGAAGTCACACAAACAAATACTGTTGAAGATATTACCCCGTTGAAAGCCGGGACTATCCGGATGCTGCTGGTCGCCAATGCACCCGAAGGTACTTTCGACGGTTTAACCACTTTGGACCAATTCCTGGCCCTTACCAAGACGATTGAAAACGAAGATACAGCCCCGACAATGAGTTCGGGAGTACAGACTTATACCTTGAAGCCTGGAAAAAATACGATCGGTTTGCAGAAGACGGGAGCCAATCAGATCTCTGCTTCACCGGTGACGATCTACCGCACGATTGCCCGTGTCTATCTGAACCAGTTGTTCCTGCGTCCACTGGAAGAATATAGCAACGGAGCCAGTTTTAAACTGGAATCCGTGTTTATGGCAAATGTCAAAAATTATTCCCGTTATATCAGTATGGAAGATTGGGGCGCTGTGGAAGTTTCCGACCCTTCCCTTCCTGATTTCTTCCTGACAGGTGCAAATCCCGACGTTGAAGGTATTTATAAGGAAGGTACTTCCAAACTGTCGGATCAGTTACATACAGCCTATAATTATGATTTCCGTACAGCGACCGACGAAACGGGCCTTATCGCCAACTGCGCCGCCAATGCTTACACTGTTTTTGAAAATATGCAGGAAACGACTTGGCATACGCTGCTGATCCTTCACGGAACTTACCGTTATACCGACAAAAACGGGACCCCCCGCAACGTGGATACCTATTATCCCGTAATTGTAAACCGACAGCACGATCAGATATCCAATGTGACGGATCATCTGTATGTACGCCGCAACGTGATCTACTCTATTGATGTCGTTATCAAAGGTCCCGGTTCTGACACTCCGTATGACCCGTCCGGTGATGCCACGCTGACAAGTATGATCGAAGTACAGGCCTGGGGTGAGATTGTGGAGAATCCTTCAATTGATTAATACAGCTAAAATAAAACTGATATGAAACGAAATAAAATATATCTGTTCTTCTTATCCGGTCTATTGCTGGCGGCCTGTTCGAAGGAGGATGAACCGGCTTCGACACCGGGCGGTGAGGATGCCTTTGCCACTGTTTCCGTAGCGGTGGACGGTATTAACGGAACGAAGGCTGATGGCGCAACAACAGATCCGGGCACTGAGGACGAGAATGAAATCTACGACCTGAATGTTGTTTTTATCAATAGTAATAACGAAGTTGCCGGTCGTGCTTTTCGCAAAATTGATGATGCTCAGGATACTATTCGTGTGGGTTTAAAAACCGGTACTTATAAATTATTGGTGATTGCAAATGCCGGAGAAATGTCTTCTTTCAAGCCGGAAGATTATTATGATAAAACAGTTTCGTTAGCTGACCAGGTAGACAAACCTGCCGGTCAGGTCGGTGAAAAAGGTTTTGTTATGACTAATATTGCCCGGGATGTAGAGATCAAAAAGACCGCGGAGAATGGTGGTCTAAACCAGTTTTCTGAGAAGGTTAAGCGGGTGGTTGGTTGTGTGGATTTAAGTCAGGTAGATATAGACAATGATTGGCTAGATAAAAATTTGAAAGGAATGAAGTTTAAACTATCCCAGGTTTTTCTTGCTAATGTTCGTCCCCTGTCTTATTTGTATGATACGAAAACAGACTGGACCTTACCCAAAGAGGCAACACCGCATACGATGGAGTTTATAGAAGACAGTTATTTATGTGGTATAGAAAAAAAACTTCAAGTAGGAGGGGAGATTGCTTCCGGTAGCGAATATGCTGAATATTTGACAAAAGCGACAGACGTTACTATAGCAGGTAATGAAAGCGAACCTCATAAAGACATCGCCCGTTTTTACGCAATGACCAATTCGTTTACTAAAGACGGAGCTACCCCGGTTATCCTTTATTTCAAAGGTAGTTGGTATGATGCGGCAGATAAGCCTGCCCTTACAAACCGTTATTATCGTATCAAACTACAGAACGGCGTTCAGCGAAATACTATTTACAAGATAGAGGCGACTCTTAAGGGTAAAGGATCCCCGGATCCGGATATAAAGGATGACGTAACATTATCCGTTACCATCACCGTAAAGTCATGGGAAGGAATAACGCTCGATGAATATACCATAAATGAAGAAATCGAAATATAATATGAAACATATCAATCATACCTGTCGATGGTTGGCAGCCGCTGTCTGCGCTTCAACCCTGTTGCTTTCCGGTTGTATCCAGGAGAATCTGCTAGCTTGTTATAAACTGACTTTAAAGGCGGAAAATGCGAAGGGCGATGACGTCACGGGAAGTGCTCTGTCAGATGCTTCCCTCTATGTTTTCGATGAAAATTACGAATATCTCCAAACCGTCCGTATGACGGAAGGGCAAATACGCAACCGCGAAGAAATCAGACTGAATTATCCGGAAGACTGTAACCTGCATGTGATAGCCTGGGGAAATTTGGCCGGACAAAATCAGACTGTCACGGAAAGCAAGTTGATTGAAGAATTGAAGATCAAACTCAAAAGCCGTGACGGCCTGGCTCAGAAACCCGACGACCTGTTCTACGGAAACCGTCTGGTGCAGACCAAAGCGGAAGGCAGCCTCTACGATAACGACACGATCGTGGTCCGCCCCAAACTTTCGGAAGTCAATATCGTGACACAAAATATCAAATATGCCTTGAGGAAATATGACTCACCGGCCGATGCCGATTGTAACTACTACGTCAACCGCACGTTAGATGCTTTCGACTATCAGGGACAGTTGACAGGCGACAGCGTCTATTACCATCCCGATGCCGACTGGGATAAGAACAAGGAATATTTCGCCCCCAACTACCGGATGTGTTCCGGCGAGAACCTGAACGTGCAACTGACAGCCGAAGGTAATACGCTGGCTGTGGCTACCCACGACGACGACGGCAAACCGCTCACCGCTCCCGAAGCCGCAGTGCTTTATGTCATCCTGCGTTTCGGTGAAGATGGCGCCCTGCTTTCCGTCCGCCAGGCGATCCGTCCCTGGGGTACGGTGGACGACCATATCGAATTTTAAATCAATCAACAATTAAATCAGTTCAGAAAGATGATCCGATATAAATTACTTTTATCCATAGTTGTTGCCATCATGTTGGCTTCTTGTTCGAAAGACGACGGGCCAGTCACACCGCCGGTCGAACAGGCCAAGCTTTCCGTCGGGTTGCAATTGCGCAGCCAGGCGGGAAGTAAGGCAACAGGCGACGATCCGAATGCCTTACCCGGCGAGAGTGACATTCACAACCTGAGCGCTTTTGTCTTCAACAGCGACGGTTCTGCATTGATCGGCTACGGGCGTGCGGAGAATCCCGAGCCCGATAAGTTGGTCATTACCGATATAGAGACTACTCCCGAACGTGTTATGCTGGTCGTGTTGGCAAACATTCCCGGAAATATAGATCGTTCCGTCGGTAACTATGCCGGTTTGCAGTCACGTTTGGCCGACCTTTCTTCACAGACGCAGGAATCATTGACTTTCAGCACACAGGTAGTCCGTACGGAACAAGCACTGGTGAAAGGGGAGGACAACCTGATCGGCTATACAGCCGGAACGAACATTGATAATCTTTCCACCCCTCTGCTGCTCACCCGTATTGCTGCTCGTGTGGAAATGAATACGATCGAAACCCGTTTTGCCGGTTCCCTGTTGGAAGGGAAAACTGTGCGGATCGACCATATCGCCCTGGCAAATGTAAAAAGTAATTCATATTATTTCAGCGAAGGGGATTGGGGTAAAGTAGAAGTTCCTTCCGGACAGGCAAACCTGCTCTATGGGGCGGGCGTCACGGAAGCCGCTTCCCTTTTTGCCCCCGGTTCTTATCCGTCCGATTATCTCGGCAGTGATTTCAGCCTGACGGTAACCGACAATACACCGAGCCTGACTCCTGTTCTCGAAACCTATGCCTTCGAAAACAGTGCGTCCGGCAATGACCCGACACTACTGGTCGTAAAGGCGACCCTGGTGGAAACGAACCAGACGCGCATCTTCACTTCGCCGATCAACCGCAACGGTGTGTTGAACGGTTACGACCACAATTTTGTGAAACGTAATTATATCTACCGTCTCCACGTCACCTTCACGGAAACGAGTTTCGACCCCGACGAGAATGACGATGCCTCGCTCGACGTCCGTGTCGAAGTGGCGGGTTGGGGATATGTACATCAAACCGAAGAAGTTGAATAAAAAATGAATGATATGAAAACAATCAATATTACTCCCTTCCTGCTGGCATTAAGCCTCCTGGTATCCTGTTCGTCCGATGGCGATGACGGTCCCGAAGTGGTCGTGCCGCAGGATGCAACGCTGACAATGGCGATCGCACCGGGTTCGATACTGACGAAAGCTGCAAAGTCCGAGACTCCGGAAACAAAGAATGGCGAGAAGAAAATCAATAATATCTGTGCCGCCCTGTTCAAAGCCGACGGTAGTTTGCTGACGACCGCTTATGTGGATTATAAGGACATACCGACGGAAACTACTCCCGACACGATACGGATCAGTGCCAAAAGCGATACGCCATACACTTACGTGATTTTGGTTAACGTCGGGAATCAGAGTTTTTCAAATTTGGATGAATTGAAGTCGAAGACCTATGATTTAGAAAATATCAAGGTCGATAACCAGCCGATGTGCAGCCGTTTTATGACTATTACAGATCAAATGCTTAAGCCGGGAGCCAACTATTGGGGACCGGATAAAGCGTTTCCCAATAAACCGTCCGGAGCCGGTTCTCTATCTGAAGAAGCGGTCAATGTCTACCGTACCGCCAGCCGTATCGACCTCGAGCAGATAAGCGTCAGTTGGAGTGGCGATAATGCCGCCGACCTGAAAGAAGCGAAAGCCCGTTTCCATCTGAAGCGGATTTATGTGATTGATGCTAAAAATGCGACCTGCCTGGCGGATCATTCAAGCACGGATGCTTCCGTGGAACTTACAGGGGAGGGACGAACTTTTCTTCACGGACGGGAGGCTGGCGAAAACTATTTTTCCGGACTCGACCTGTTTCCGGCTGTCGGTGAGAATCCTGTTGTGATCGGAGCGAATGATAGTTATGTCCCAGCGAACAAATGGCAATGCTACGTAACGGAGAATACGGAAACATCGAATCCCACAACATTGATCTTGAAAGGGGATATCCTTGAAGGAGATACTCCGATCCTGTCAGACCGCTATTTCTTTATCAGGCTGGAGAATATGAAGGGGACGGATGCCAATAATACAGACCATCTCCTTGCCGGTGTCATCCGCAATTACGTGATCCGTATCAGTGCCACGATCACCGGTAAAGGCTCTGGCGATGAAGAATATAAGGAAAATGCCTATGTCAGGGTGACCGTTACTCCCGAAGAGTGGTCGGTCGAGACACAACATGAAGATGTAAACTGATAAAAACCTTTTGCAGCGCTGCAAACCTCCCATACACTCGTGTAACGGTTCTTGCAGCGCTGCAAAAGTTCCAAACACGACTGCGCGGACGTTTTGCAGTGCTACAAAAGGCAAAACACGGTTGCGTGGACAGTTTGTAGTACTGCAAAAGCCTCAAACAGGACTGTATGGACGCTGTGCAGCACTGCAAGATCAATAAATCATTAAAATCATAAATAACATGGAAATTAGCACAATCAGTGTCGGCCGTATGAATAACGGAGCACACTATCTTTACAATGTCGATTTTTATAGCCGTATCGATGCCGATACGGCAGTGAAAGGTAAACTTACGGAGGTTTTGCCCGCCTACAAACAAGCCATCGACAATGAAGATATCGCCTTGAAAATTTCGCAGAAAAGCCTGAACTCAGACAAGATAGACGAATATGATAAACAACGTGACACGCTTTTCATGGCGATAAAAGCGGTTGTGAAGGCACAAATGTCTGTTGCTGATCCGGGAGTTCACGATGCGGCTGTCAAGATCAACCAGTTGATCATTGATTACAAACTGAATGTAAGAGGCCAGTTGGATAAAGAGACCGGTCTGTTGATCAACATTATATACGACCTGGAAAATAAATATGCGGCAGAAGTTCGTAAACTCGGACTGGAACTGTTTCTCACCCAGTTGAAAGAATCAAACCTCAATGTCCGCAATTATACCGACAGCCGTAATAAAGAATTACTCGACAAACCGGATTATAAATTGGCCGAAGCCCGTAAAGCGACCGATGCAGTTTATCAGGAAGTAGTCCGGCAGATCAATGCGCATGCCGTATTGGAAGGGGATGCCCTTTATAAGAACCTGATCGCATTACAAAACCAGGAGATAGTACATTATAAGCAGCAAGTTTTGAAACAATCTGTTCCCCCGTCGACCGGAGGTCCGGTTCGTCCCACCGAACCTGATACTCCTACTGACCCGGAAACCCCGGGAGGCGGAGGCGACCGTCCGGAAATTGAATAGATATTGAATAAATAGTTAGTGTTGTATTTTTGAGAAGAAAAGGGGAACGCAGGTCATCAGCCGGTCGTTTCCCTTTTTCTGTAATAAATGCCACCTTTAGGAAGGTATTCATAAAAAACATCGCTTTTCTCAGTTACCAAGGCATTTTTATCATTCTTGTGAGAATAATTTTTTGTTGACTTTTTTCGATCGTTTATTTTCGCTTAATCCCCCTATTTGACAGGGTAAATTTATCGTTTTCATAGGGTGTTTTTATCAAAATCAAGGCTTTAAAAAATACCGTGCCACCCTGTAATATTTGCCTATCATCCACTATTTGCCGTCGCCGTACATTTGCATTGTAATCGTAAGGGTAAAATTTTAATTCGATAAAAAACATTCATTCCTATGAACGCAAAAAATATCATCTCAGCAATTTTAATGGTTCTGTCATTCGCAGCCTGTTCTTCTGATATCGAAGGTTTCGACGACAACATGACAAACAACAATACAAACAACGGCGAAACTTCTATATCTGTACGCATGGTGATGGAAGGGGTTAGCACGAAAGCAGGTACAACGATTGACCCTACAACAGAAGAAGCTGCTATCAAAAATTATATTATTGCTGTATTTGAAACAAAATCGGGAGAACGTGTCGGTTATTTGAAAGGTTCAAATAATACAAATGATATAGATGCAACGAAGTCTGGCGTTACTGGTTTAACTATCGGTGGCATTGATTGTAAAGCAGGTATTGTCAATGTTGTTGTTATTGCGAATTTAAACACAGATGATGAAGCGAAATTTGATGCGGTTTATACATATAATGAATTTAAGGCACAGACCGTAAATAGCTTGGATAGACTGGTAAAAGTTGGAGAGGAAAGTAATAAAGAAATATCTCTTGATAATAATCAAAGTAAAGCTATCACAGTAAAACTATCACAGCTTACAGCACGTGTTAAGGTAAGTTTTGGTGAAATAACGGTTAATGGAGATAACACAGGCGTTACAGCAGTCTTTAAGCCATTGAGCTTTCGGGCCAAACGACAAAAGAGTTCAGCAGTCTTTTCTCCGATAGCCGGTGAGGGTGAATTAGGTGAATCTGTAGATTTGAAGGGAGCAGAAGAGTTCTCTTTCTATACTTATATGCTGAAAAATCCTGAATTATTCGTATCTGCCAATATATTGGTTTCTAAAAATACTGAGACTGGAACAAATGAATCTACTATCTCCAAAAACAATGTCTCGGTTTCTTTTATTAAAGATGGAGTTCAACAGTCTGTTTTAAAGAGTGGTAAAGCATATAGCATAAAAATCAATGCAACTATAACAATCAGTGTCAAGGAAGATATTCCTTGTAATGTGGAATTTTTATATACAGTACATGAAATCGAGGATATTGAACAAAATATCGAATTTAGTTAATTCTTTACCATTCAAATGAACCATATATTAACAAAATAAATACAACTTGTTATGATACACTCTAATAAACACATAATCTATTTTCTGGCAGGTTGCTTGAGCCTTTTTGCCTCTTGCACTGACGAAGAAATGATTAACAAAGAAATCGAAGTAGAAGAAGGAATACCTGTAACTACTACGTTATCATTCGGAGCATCAAACATCGTAAAAGTCGAAACGAAAGCAACCGATATTGATAAAGATAATAAAGTCAATTCATTGGCTATATTGGTATTTAATAAAGAGAAAGAAAAGGTGGGAAAAACTCATTTTGTTACTTCTCTAACAGATGAAAAAGTGACGATAGCAACCTCTTCTGGTAAAAGATATGTCTATGCAGTAGCCAATTACAAGAGTTCTCTGTTCGATTTGGAAAGGGAACTGACCAATATTAAATCACAGGATGACCTTAAAAATCTTTCTGTCAAACTATCGGAAAATAACATGTCTGTGCTCGACGATCAGTTTTTGATGAGCGGTGCATTTGTTGGGAGAAAAGATGATGAAGAAGGACTTTGTATTATCGGAACGGATGGACAAATCAAAAATCTGGACTCCGATAATTCAACTTCAGGTAAGATAGACTTGAAGCGTATCATGGCATCTGTTAAATTCAACGTTTCTTGCGGTAATACCGAGGCTACTTTCGTGGCTGATAGCTGGCAGGTGAAGAATATCCCGCAAAGGTCTAATCTTATTGAACAGAAAAGTGGTGATTATGCAGGTGGTGAGGGTGATTATTTGGCATCAAAGTTAAACTCAGCTTTTAATATAGACGGTAACACTTATAGTTTTTCCTTTTTAATGATGGAAAACCGGAAACAGCCGAAAAGTACTTCTGTTTTTGAATATGATGAGAGAGAAAAAATGAGTGATTCACCGGAAAAGTTTTCAGTGGCAAATGACCATTCGACTTATGTCGTATTAAAAGGTACTTATACAGGTATGACATCGGAAGAAGTAAATGGGGATGTTAAAGAAAAGAACGTGAAAGCTTTCACAACCTATTATGTACATTTGGGTGACTGGCGTTCTAATTTGTCAGATTTTAATATATTTCGTAATAATCGTTATACTTATAATGTATCTGTCAAGTCAGTAGATAAACTGATTGTCGAAGTAATAAAAGATGATGAAGTTTGGGGTGGTGACGGTGAAATCTATTTGTCGACAACCAATGTCAGAACCTTTGATGCGCATTATGGAACGACTGTTATTTCTTTTGATAAAACAATGATCAAGGATTTGATATATGGGACAAGAACGGAGCCTTGCTCTAAAGAAGCCTTTATTGAAAATTTTAAGATATTGGCTTCAACTCCTGAAAATAACTTTAGTTCAAATAATACGGATATAAATTGGGTTCAATATAAAAGAAATACTGCCGGTTATAACGGTTTCATGAAATATAAAGAGTCTATATCAGATGAACCTTTGAATGCAGATGGATTTAGATCAGATCTGTATGATGCATGTATCAAAGATGAAGGTTTTAGTTTAGACGATTCAATTCGCTATACCTGCTTTATTGATGAATATTATTATGTAGGAAAACCTCTTCGTGAGTTTATTAATCAACAACCCCGTACTATTCAAATTTGGACTTATTACAAAAAGAATGAAGAACCGTCTAGTAACAGTTCTGTCAGTATGGCTGCCTATACTTTCTCTCAGTATTCCATCTGTACGATTTATGATTTGGATAAACTGGATGCTGATGAAAAAGTCAATGGTTGGGGCACGGAATGGACACAGGAGGGATCAAACTTGCCAACTGTTATTGAGAAGAATAATAATCATAATAGCTTTGATCTTTCTAGTACATATAGCAATGATCTTTTGCAAGGACGTAATAATATGATTGCTCAATTGTCAGATTTGCAATCATGGGAAACCTATGTTAATTTTAAAAATAATGAGATACAGGCTCAATATAAATATGCAGAATATGCTTGTTTAAACAGAAACAGGGATTTGAATGGAAACGGTCAATTGGATAAAGATGAAATACGTTGGTATCTTCCTTCTATTAATCAATATATGGGATATTCAATGGGAGATAATGTATTGCCTGAAGAAGTCCGCTTATTTACGGGAAATACTTATGATCGAACATATATTTATCTAAGTAATACTGTTGTGGAAAAAAACAAGGCAAGTGGGCAAGGTGGGGGGACATCTCCTGATTACGACACTCAAGTCTTTTGGGCATGTGAGGGCTCTTCTACGGGGTATTATAGGGCAGCTGTCAGCGAGTTAGCGGGATATGGTATATCATTATCGGAAATGCCTTATCGTTGTATTCGTAATTTACGAAGCGTATCGGAACCGGTGGATGATTTTGTTGTCCCTTCTGAAGGTACGCGAGCACCATCAGAACCAGCTGTTTTCAATTATTTAGATTTTACTTATTTGAATCCAAGAGCAATACGTGCACAGGTAAATCAGGCATTGACTCCTTATCACAAAAATACAGATGAAGAGAATCGTCTGCCTGAGGGTTTGGAAATAGCTCAATTAGAGAGCGGTTATGATTCAGGAACTTGGATAATACGTTCAATAAGTTCTATAAATGCAGTTGACACAAATCCTTGCGAGGATAAGAATAAAGGATGGCGTTTACCCAATCAGAGAGAATTAACAATTATGACTTCTCATGTAGCAAGACTAAATAATGGAAATGTAATAAAGGGTGAGTATGATTTTGAAGCAAATAGTTTAGCCTGTTGTACGATGGCTAAATACTCGGATTCAAATTGGAGGGTTTATTTCACTTATGTAAATGATCAATTGGGATCACATAATATGCTGTTAGGGGGCCCTGATAAGAATCATTATTATCGTTGTGTCAGAGATAAAAAAATAACAAAAAATAAATAACAATGAACCGAACAAGATTAGTCAAAAGAATAGCTGACCGGCTTCTCATAGAAGAGGAGGAAGCTGCCTTGTTTATCAGAGTGTGGGAAGAAGAAGTGGAGAGGGCATTGATCCGGGAAGGCGAAGTGGGGTTGATGGGATTTGGAGCATTCACTTTATGGAAACAGGTCGGAAGGCCAGGACGTAATCCCAGGGATAATACATCCTGTATGATCGCTCCGCGTAACAGCGTGAAGTTCAAACCGGGAAAGTTTCTTCTGGAGCATCTGAACAACCGGACAAAGACTCCGGGTGAAGACAATAAGGAAAAATAGATAGCAAACAACAGGAATATGGAAACCGGAAATAGTATTATAACTCAACTTCATATTATGAAACAAGCATCTGACGTAGAATCGATTTTATTGAATGAAGTAGATAATGAGAAGTACGTTTATCTCTATCTTGAAGGAGATACCTGGTGTGCTTATGAACGTTCGGCTTATTATCTGGCAATGGAATTTCCTGTCGTTCTCGATAAGGAAATTGTGCACGATGGTTACGAAGTCATTCTGATGAAGGCTTCTTTCAACGTGGATAAAATGCAGCTACCCCTGTTCCGCACGGCTGTCCTGCGGACGGTGGCAGATGACCGTGTTCTTTTTCAGATGACCCGTACCATTGAAGGATTCGTGGAATGGAAAGAACAGCAATTAAAGGGATTACCGGCTTAATCGGTCGCCGGCTTTTCCTTGGGGATCGTTGAGGCATTCCCGTTCCTGAACGCCGTATAGTGGGGGACAGGATCTCGACGCTGGCCTTATCGAAATAGTCCTGGATATTCTGATGCAGGTCCGAATAGATGCTTGTCATCTTGTCCGCATCCTGAATATAAGCGTTGATCTGATAAACGGGGTAGAAGTCGCTCAGGGACGTTTCGAGGACGAAAGGAGCCGGCTCGGGCATCACTCCGGACGTTGCCTTGGCTGCATCGATCAAAAGCTGGTGCACTTGCCGCCACGGTGTGTCATAGCCGATCGTCACTTCGGAATGGATGATAAGCCCGTAACTTCTTGCCGACGAACTGTAATTTACTGTCTGTGAAGACATGATGAATGAGTTCGGTATCGTCACGATCTCGTTCTTTATCGTGCGGAGGCGGGTGACGAAAGCTGTCTTTTCGATCACATTCCCCACCGTATCGTTCAGTTTTATGCGGTCGCCTTGTTTGAAAGCGCGCATATAAGTGATAACGAACCCGGCAATAATATTTCCGATCACCGTACTCGACCCCAGCGAAACGATCAATCCGACAAAAACCGATACTCCCTGGAACACGCCCGAATTGGCGCCCGGCAAATAAGGATAAATCATAGCGATCATAAATG
This sequence comes from Parabacteroides sp. ASF519, assembly GCF_000364265.2. Lineage (NCBI taxonomy): Bacteria > Pseudomonadati > Bacteroidota > Bacteroidia > Bacteroidales > Tannerellaceae > Parabacteroides > Parabacteroides sp. ASF519. The sequence goes on from NZ_AQFV02000006.1 coordinate 3,730,089, forward strand.
CATACAGCAGGAATCGGACGATATGGTAGGTCGGCATCGCCCAGTCCGCATAAAAGCCGTTAATCTTCAACCTTCCTGCATCTATTTCCGTTGCCAGGTAACGGATTCCCCGGATAATGTATTTTATAGCGAGGCAGATCACGATGATTGTGAACAGGTTGGGGATATAATCCAGAATACCTACCAGGATGCTTTTTACCGGGTTCCAGATGTAATAAGCGATCTTGTAGGCAAGTTCTTTGGTCTGCGGGAAGATCGAGAAGAGGATCGGGATCGTCAGTACCAGCAGGATGAACAGCAGTAGGTAGCGTATGATGCTTGCCACGAAGACCAGCAGTTTGACCTGCTTTTGCGTATCCAGTATCTCGTAGTTCTGTATGGAGATTGGTTTCAACTTGGTATCTTTCAGTTGTTGGATACGTGCTTTGGCTTTTTGGTAGAGCCAGGAAGAAAGGCGGAACAGCAGGTATTGGCCCAGCAGCACCAGCATGAAATAGATGGCGTGTTTTCCCGTTTCCCACCAATTTTCATGGAGTTTACTACCCCTTAATTGCGCAACCGTTTCCTGGTGCAACGAATCCAGTTTCTGGATTTGTCCGGCTTTCAGTTTGAAGGCGGCGTCTGTCTTTTGTATGGCGGACGAGTCGGTATGCGTCAGAGCCGTATCGGCCGAGAAAATATCCTTGATTACTTTTTGCAGTTGGGCGTTTGCCGTTGTGTGCAGGAATAATAGGAGCAGGAAAATGTATAAAGTTTTATGCCGTTTCATTTTGACGTTCATTTTTATTGTTGATTTACATACAACAAAAAGAAACGGGATAGGTTAAGTGAAAAAAAATTATAAAAGGCGGCTGCCGGAGATTAGAATCTTCCAGGTAGCCGCCTTCCGCGTCATCAGATAATCTGATTTATTATAATTTTACCAGGGAGTGATCGTCACGTTGCGGAACTCCACTTCCTTACCTTCGCTCTGCAAGCCGATATAACCGTCTTTCTGCTTGTTCCATCCGGTGTTCTGATAAACGCCGTTGATGTAGACGTTGATCTTTCCGTCTTTCACATAGATGTTGGCCTCGTTCCATTCGCCGGCAGGCTTTTCGCTGCTCGGAGCGTTCTTTTTTACCACCGGGAAACCAGGACGGGGTTCACCCGGCTTGCCCTGGTATTGCATCAGGTCGGAGCCGCCTAGAAGGACAAAGTCACCCGCATTACCCAGCATCAGGTTACATTCTATCCCGTTCGGGAACGGATTCTTCGGATCGGCGATCAATAGGAAAATACCACTGTTCGCATTCTGGTCACCGTTTGGCCAGCGCCATTCCACGTGCAGCTTGTAGTTATCGTACTTTTCTTTCGTGTACATATAACCGAAAGGCTGGCCTTTGATCTTGATCACGCCGTCGCTTACGGAATAAACCTGTTCAGGCGGAACGGAATTTTTGTCAACGACAAAGTTCCAGTTTGACAGGTCTTTTCCGTTGAACAACTTGGTTGTCTTCTGTGCATTTGCGTCGCTTCCGAAGCACAAAAATGCTGCGGCTATGGCCGCCATGCAGAGCATTCTTTTTTTCATGGTTCTAAATGAATTATGAATAATAAAATAGTAATTAGTCAACAATAAGTTTGCGGTAACGTACACGCTTCGGTTCTGTGTCGCCACCCTGTTTGCGTTTGTATTCTTCGTATTCGGAATAAGTTCCTTCATAGAAGACCACATTCGAATCGCCTTCGAACGACAGGATATGTGTACAGATACGGTCGAGGAACCAGCGGTCGTGCGAAACGACAACAGCGCATCCGGCGAAGTTCTCCAGACCTTCTTCCAGGGCACGCAGCGTGTTCACGTCGATGTCGTTGGTCGGTTCGTCGAGTAACAGCACATTGGCTTCGGCCTTCAGTGTGATGGCAAGGTGCAGGCGGTTACGTTCTCCACCCGACAAGACGCCGCAAAGTTTTTCCTGGTCGGCTCCTGCAAAATTGAAACGTGACAGGTATGCACGCGAGTTGATCTCTTTTCCTCCTACGCGGATAAATTCCTGTCCGCCGGAAACAACCTGGTAGACCGTTTTATTCGGGTCGATGTCTTTATGTGTCTGGTCGGCATAACCTACTTTTACGGTTTCACCCACTTCGAATGTACCTTTGTCGATGCTTTCCATGCCCATGATCATCTTGAACAGTGTTGTTTTACCGGCACCGTTCGGACCGATCACACCCACGATGCCGTTCGGAGGAAGCATGAAGTTCAGGTCGTCGAACAATAGTTTTTCACCGAATGCCTTGGCTACATGTTGCGCTTCGATCACCTTGTTACCCAGACGAGGACCGTTCGGGATAAAGATTTCCAGTTTGGATTCGCGCTCTTTCTGGTCTTCATTCAGCAAGGCTTCGTAAGAGTTCAGACGAGCTTTACCTTTAGCCTGGCGAGCTTTCGGAGCCATGTTGATCCATTCCAGCTCGCGTTCCAACGTCTTGCGGCGTTTGCTGGCCTGCTTTTCTTCCTGAGCCATTTTCTTAGTCTTCTGATCCAGCCAGGAAGAGTAATTACCTTTCCAGGGAATACCTTCGCCACGGTCGAGTTCAAGAATCCAACCGGCCACGTGATCAAGGAAGTAACGGTCGTGTGTGATACAGATGACTGTTCCGGCATACTGCTGCAAATGTTGTTCCAGCCAGTCGATAGACTCGGCATCCAGGTGGTTGGTCGGCTCATCAAGCAGCAACACGTCCGGCTGTTGAAGTAACAGACGGCAAAGAGCTACACGGCGGCGCTCGCCTCCGGACAGCGTATCCACGATCTGGTCTTCAGGCGGGCAGCGCAGGGCATCCATTGCACGTTCGAGGCGGCTGTCGAGATTCCAGGCGTCGGTCGCGTCGATCTTATCCTGCAATTCGGCTTGACGGGCGATCAGCGCATCCATCTTGTCCGGGTCTTCCAGCACTTCGGGATCGCCGAACTTTTCGTTTACCTCTTCGTATTCTTTTAATGTATCAACGATTTCCTGTACTCCTTCTTGTACGATCTCCTTTACGGTTTTGCCCGGTTCCAGTTTCGGGTCCTGTTCCAGGTAACCTACCGAATAGCCGGGTGAGAAGACCACTTCTCCCTGGTATTCCTTTTCAATGCCGGCGATGATCTTCAGCAACGTAGATTTACCGGAACCGTTCAGACCGATGATACCGATCTTGGCTCCATAAAAGAAAGACAGATAAATATTTTTCAGTACTTGTTTCTGCGGCGGGAAAGTTTTGCTCACGCCTACCATCGAGAAAATAATTTTCTTGTCGTCTGCCATATTTTTAAGAATGTATTTTGTAATTTTTTTTCCAGGACAAACTTACATAAATATCTTCAGATTCTAAAATCTATGGTGGTATTGTATTCTTCATATACCCATTCTGTCTTTTTTGTGCCTTTTTTATGAGTAGTGATGCACAACGGCCAGTAACAGTATTAGTCAATGGCGAATATGTGGAGGTGATACCTGAAAAAATCTAGTTCCTGTTATGTGCAGTGAGCCAATGTGTTTCGTTTGTTAGGTGAAAAAATATTCAAAAAAGTCATTGGAATATTTGCATAATAAAAAACAACCTTCTATCTTTGCACCCGCATTACAGAAGTAACGCACCGGATGATTCGCTAGCTCAGCAGGTAGAGCACATCCCTTTTAAGGATGGGGTCCTGGGTTCGAACCCCAGGCGGATCACAGAAACGCTGGACAGAAATGGACAGTAAATGTACAACTCCTACAATATCAAGGTATTGTAGGAGTTTTTCTTTGTATAATGTCTGTGACCTAAGACACGAAAAGGTCACAAAAAGACACACTTTCGTGACCAATTCGTGACCTGTCCACCCTCTAAGATTTTAGGTCACGGAATGTCCCAAATTGGCGGTTTGTTGTCTTGATTTGTCCGTACTGCAAATATCTCATTTTCAGTTTATCAATTTAAGTTTGTAACTAAAAAAAGAGATTATGAGAAGTACTTTTAAGCTACTCTATTTCGTTAAACGAAATGCAGTAAAGAAAAATGGTAACGCACCGATTATCGCACGTATCACTATCGACCAAGTTGTAGCCCAGTTTAACACCAAGCTGGAAATAAATCCGGCTCACTGGAGCGTGGAATTAGGCAAGGCTTCCGGCAGAACCGCAGAAGCCGTACACATCAATTCCATGCTGGAAAGTATTCGTAGCACAGTTCATCAACATTACCATGCGTTAATGGCGCAAGACGGATATGTAACCGCAGAACTGGTAAAGAACGCTTTTTTAGGCAAGATAGCAAGGGAACGGACTTTGATAGAGTTCTTCAAACAGCACAACGAACAGTATTTGCAAAAGGTCAAAATGAATACAGCAGACAAGACCTATTCACGTTATGAACTGACAAAAAAACGGCTTATGGAGTTTATGAAGTTTAAATACTCCGTTTCCGATATGCTCATTAAAGATATAAATGTGGTATTCATTGAAGATTTCCTGTTGTATATCAAGAATAACTATGGGTGCAGCCATAATACGGTGACCATAATATTATGATCGATATCCTCAGAGAACGCATCTCCGATGAACGGTTCCTGCGTTTAATCCGCAAATTCTTAAATGCAGGCTATATGGAGAAATGGACATACAACAATACTTACTCGGGAACACCACAAGGTGGCATCATCAGCCCTATATTGGCTAATATCTACCTTGATAAGTTCGACAAGTATATAAAGGAGTATGCCGAAAATTTCAATAAAGGCAAAGGACGGAGGCTAACCTGTGAATATCAACGTAATCGGAATCAAAGAAATGCATTACGATGGAAACTGGAAGACGAAACGGATGAAAACCGTAAAGCTGAACTGAAATCAAAAATTGCCCGGCTGCGCAAGCAGATGTTGGATATTCCAGCAACAAGGGACATGGATGATACATTCAAAAGATTGAAGTATGTAAGGTATGCTGATGACTTCCTTATTGGAATGATTGGCAGCAAGGAGGAATGCAAGATTGTCAAAGCCGACATTACGACTTTCATGAGAGAAAAGCTCAAACTGGAGATGTCGCAGGAGAAGACTTTAATCACCAATGCACAAGAACCTGCAAAATACCTTGGATATGAAATCATGGCACGCCGTTCTATGGATCATACACGCACACGGAGTGGGCTACAACGCCGTCCGTGGCTGGGAACAATTGTGTTGAATGTATCTTACGAAACCGTACTTAAGCGCCTTCAATCCTATGATGCCGTGCGTATCACACAAGTTAATAGGAAAGAGACTCTTAAGCCTTCGTCTCGTAAGTATATGGTAAATAGACAAGACGCAGATATTCTGGCGCAATACAATCTTGAATTGCGGGGATTCTACAACTACTATTCCATTGCGGACAACATCAGTTATTGGGGGTGGAAGTTTAATTATTTCATGAAGTACAGCATGCTTAAAACGCTCGGTCGAAAACACAAAAGAACCGTCGGACAAATACTCGAAAAGTATAGGGACGGGACGGATGTGGTTATCCCTTATAAGGATAATAAAGGAAACGAGAAACAAAGAGTATGGTATAACGGTGGGTTCAGATGCAAACGTTTCACAGACATCTATGAGGATAACCATTACGACAATATACCGAACACGATGTATCTTCCTGCCCCCACACTTGTGGAAAGGCTCAAAGAGAGAAGATGTGAACTATGTGGAAAAATGGGAGACCTTGTGATGTATCACGTACGTAACATCAATCAACTGAAAGCTGATACAAGATGGAATACCATGATGATTAAACGACATCGTAAAACATTAGCGGTCTGTCACGACTGTGATGCATTAATCCACAAAAGCTATGGAAACTAGAGTTATGTTGACAATGGAGAGCCGTATACATGGAGACATGTACGTACGGTTCGGGGGCAGGTTAGTGGAAACTTACCACCGCAAGGTGGCAAAGCGCTGCTGGCCTAGCTTACTAAAAGAAATCGCAGCCATTTGCGGAATTCAGAAAAACCTTAGTACTCATACTGCAAGACATTGTAATTCTTATTACTCTTTGAAAATAAACAAATTACAAGACTGTGATTTTAGGCAGGTAACGATTTAGAAACGAGCAAAGCTCTGTATTCTGCCTCGTTTTGCATTAAATCAAAAGAACGCTTCTATCTACCACAAAGATATCCTTTTCTGCTGAAATAGCAAAACATTGTTGATATTAATATCTAATGATATATATCATTAATCTTTTCTTCAGCATATTCACTCGCTTTTTTATAATTAGGAACAGAAGCTCCGTTATAAAAATTCGTAATATCAAAATAAATATCTTTCTTAATATTTCCTTTCTTTATCGGAAGAATATCAAACGTTTTCTTGCCTTGCTTAGTTTTTATATGAGTTAGCATTTACATGCAATTCTTATATCCCGGATATTTTTTCATCAACCATTCGCGTTCAGCTCGCATACCAAGCAGATGAGTTGTTGCATGAATTTTAATTATGTCAAAATCTTGACTGATCAGTTTTTCTTCTATTTTTATCGTTTCATCTGCATACTCTATAATTAGAGTGCCATCATTACTTTTGGGACAAAAAAATCGATATATTAATATTATTCCATCTCTGACTTGGGATATGGCAATTAAAACAGTACATATCAATACAATAATAGAGATTATAGGATGATTTAATGCCCACTGTACTATTCTGTCGTATGTCGTACTTTCTTCCATCATTCTTAATATATTGGACTTATTATTCGTTAATTTTACTACGAAATTAGTTATTTATTTGGCAACAACTTCACCGACAAGCAATAAAATCGTAATTTTGTTTTCGTTTAATTAAGATTTGATTTTTATGAAGATAAGAAAAGTTAAGTGGGCGAATCATCCTATATTGGGAGATTTAGAATTGAATTTTATAAATCCTGTTACCAATAAGCCATATTCCACTATTGTTTTAGCTGGAGAGAATGGTACAGGGAAAACTACAATCTTAGAAACACTGAATACTTTTTTGAGTATTGGTAGTTTCGAGCCATTTGATGCAATAGAGTATGAAGTTGAAAACAAATGCTACATATTAACACCTCCAACTATACCCGGTTCAAATAAAACTTTTTTTACAAGATATGATATAGTAAATGATACGTCAGAGAATATACGTACGGATAAAAGCAATAACCCCCAATCTGTTCAATCAGATAACAAAGATCCAAGATCATATGGAAGTGTTTTCTCTAGACCAAGAGCAGATTATAAAACCAACAAAATTGAATCTGTAAAAACTAACGAACTTGATAAAAACAAGTATGACTCGGATAATGATGATAATTTCACATCACTAAAGCAACTAATTGTCGATGTTCAGAATCAAGACAACGAGCAATACAGTGACATCAATGATGAGCGGAATTTGCAAGGTCGATCACCTATGTCCAAAGCTGAATTTGAGCCAATATCAAAAATATTTAGATTTAAAAATGCGTTCAATAGTTTCTTCGAAATCATTAAATACAAAAAAGTTGGTAATATATCAGGAGAAAAAGTTGTTATTTTTGAAAAAGATGGTATAAATATTCCATTGGATGATTTGAGTACTGGCGAAAAGCAAATTGTATTTAGAGGAGCTTATTTGCTTAAGAATATCAATGTACTTAAAAACTCAACAATAATGATTGATGAACCAGAATTAAGTATGCACCCACTATGGCAAAAGAAAATATTGCAATATTATAAGAAATTATTCATTGATAACAATTCAACCCAAATGGCGCAAATATTTTTTGCAAGCCATTCAGAGGCTGTGATTAGTGAAGCCCTACAAGATTTAATTGACACCAAAGTTATTGTATTAAGGAGAGCTGATAATGGGAAAATATTAGCAGACAGCATAGGTGTCCCTGCTGTACTTCCTTATACTATGGCCGCAGAAGTAAACTATCAAGCATTTGGTATATTATCCACAGATTACCATAATGCTTTGTATGGATATATTGAAGCTGAAGGATGGAAAAATAATTTTGACGTGCTATATCCTACTATCAATTATGTAAAATTGAATAGAGATGGGACAACATCAAATTTACAGATAACATTAACAGAAAAGATACGTCACATCATTCACCACCCTGAGAACCGTCATAATAGTTATACCCAGAGCGATTTAGAAGAGTCTATAAACCGTATGAGAAATTATATCATAGCACAGCCTTAAAATTGGGCGTTCACTTGTGAGGGTGAACGCCCAATTTTTATCAATGTATCGCATTCATACCGTCCATCAAATCTTGGTAGGTAGCTACCTTGGGATACTTCAGGTCGGCTGTAGAAATGGAGTTGAATAACTTTTCTGCACAGTCGATTTTTCGCTTTCTCAATGGAGGACAAATCCATAGACGACATCGAGCCTTTGGTTTCGGCAATGAAGAAGATGTGCTTTAAATAATTCTTCTTCATAGCGATAGCCCAGTCTGGATTATATGCAGCAGAATAGAAATTTAGCAATTATTTAATACACTGTTTATTGTATTGTCCATTTGAAACAAAACATTAACTCAACTTGTGTCTGGTTCTCCATTGACTTCCTCAACTTTTCAGTCAATTCATCCACTTGTCTATCGCAATCATCTTGCTTATCAAATAACTCCTGCTGTTTGACTCTAAGGAGTCTGGCTATTTTAACTTCCTGTTCCTTCATCGCAAGTTTTACGCGAGCGACACGCTCTTTTCGTATCTGACGCTTAATATTCTCGTGTTCTTTACGAAGAGCTATAACCTCCTCCTGTAATTTAAAAATAACATCCTCAGACCAGGATTCAAACTTGTCAATCTCAAACACGATATATTCATTTGTGCGTTCTGACAAACTTTCCTTTAATTTTGTCAACTTCGCCTCTAATTCTTCAGAGACATTCGCTTCGTCGTTCATGTTGGTTAGCCTGTAACTCTCCGGAACGACCTGTAACAAAGCCTTCACAAAATCATCTGGCAAGCAGGTGCCAACATCATTTTTTGTGCAGCATATTATATCCTCTTGACTGTCGTGCTCATTCCATGACATGACCTTGTATACATAGGATACACCAGAATGTCCACGTTGTTCTTCCAAAAGACTTTTTCTAATTGGGTGTTCATTAAGCCTAAAACAGATATCCAAAGGCGTTGCTGGTGCTTTACAAGCCTCATTGACAATGTATTCCCCAAGAGGATGACCTATTCTCAATTGATGAGAATCGCCAGAATTCTTATTCAATATATACTTTCCATTTGGAATAGATGGTGATGGACTATTGGGCAACATAAACGACATAGTATCATCATCAACCTCTGTAACTTGATCGGATAGAACAGAATTCGCCAAAAGCCAGAATGTCCTATTATAGGTATTTACTCGCTTAGTGTCATCAATATGGCGCATCTTAAGTTTTTGGACAACCTCCTCATCAAAGTTCTCAAGCAATGAGCGATGTGTCTTTTTTAGACGCTCATTAATAACATCCTCCAACTCTTTTTGCAGTTCATCAAAAGCCACCTCAATTTCTTGTGCGGTTCTACATGTTTGGTATATTTGATTTAAGCGCTTTTCGAAACCAACGCCTGAATCTATTGCTCCAAGTACCTCATCACTACAACCAAACACACCATCAAAGAGGTTGAATTTACTATCCAACAGTTCGTATACACGATTATCTGCAATATTGTTTTGGTTGACAAAATTGACCACTACCACATCGTGCTTTTGGCCATATCGGTGGCATCGACCAATTCTCTGTTCAATTCTTTGAGGATTCCAAGGCATATCGAAATTAACCACCAATGAACAGATTTGAAGGTTGATTCCTTCAGCTCCTGCTTCAGTCGCAATTAGTATTTCGGCATCCGTATTAAAATAATCAACAATAGCCTGTTTTCTATCAATTTCTCTATTTCCGGATATACGGTTCGTCCCATGATACCTACTTAACCAATTTTCATATATACACTTAGCTGTAAAGTCATTGTTCATCCCATTGAAGCAAACAACCTTATCTTTGTATCCGTGCGTTTCAAGATAGTTTTTTAAATATTCCTGTGTGCGTCTACTTTCGGTGAAGATCAGAGCTTTTCGATTTCCCCCAATTGCTTTGATTCTATTAAATGCGACATCAAGGGCTTCAACTAATTTAACAGCCTTTGTCTCTTCTTTAATATTTTGGGCTAATTTCTGGCACTCCAGCAGCTCTTTTATCTCGCCGTCAAGAGAATAGTCAACATATCCAGTGGAAGGTTCATGTGCATCTTCTTCATCAGAGAAATCATCGTTTTCCATCATGTCAATATCCTCATAAAAATCATCAATATCATCGATAATCTTTCCTTCCCTTTTGTACTTTTCTAACTTACTTATAAGTTTACCCAATGTAAAGGAAAGCGCGTATGCAGATGATGACAGAATCTTACGAATTATCAGAGACAGCATCGGCAGTGCAATCGGATTTATCGCATGTATTATGTCCCTTTTAAGATACTCATCTACACGATTATATAATTCCTGTTCAACGTCTTTCGGTTCATACTTAGTAACCATAGCAGAACGCTTAGTATAGTTCACATATTCTTGAACCTGCTGGCGTAAAGTTCTATGAGAAATTCTTTGTAATCTCTCCTTTAGTTCGCTGTATCTCGAAGTCTCTTTTGTGGAAATAGCGTTGTACTGCTTATCAAACGTATCAACAGAAGAGAAAAACTCTCCGTCTATTATACTTATAAGTCCATATAACTCTTTGAGGTTATTTTGCAAGGGAGTCGCTGTTAGGAGTACCTTTTTGTAAGGCTGTAAAACTCTTTTTAGGATATTGGAGAGTTTAGCAGACTTCCTATAAACATTTCTCAATTTATGAGCCTCATCTATTACTACAAGGTCCCAAGATATTTTTGAAATGTCCTCTGAATACTTTGCGGCAAAGTTATATGAACAGATAATGATATCTTCCCCTGCACCTAGTGGGTTAACGCCAGCACTTTTATATGCAGAATAATTGTCGGACAGAAGTATTGTTGAGGGCAAGAAAAACTTCTCCATCAACTCTATATTCCACTGATTGCGGAGAGATGCTGGAACAATAATCAAAATATTCCTTTTATGCTCCGCCCACATCTCCGATAATATGATACCGGCCTCAATGGTCTTACCAAGGCCAACTTCGTCGGCAAGTATAGCACCTTTGCTGAGTGGGGATTTGAATGCAAAAAGAGCGGCCTCGACCTGATGAGGGTTGAGATCTACTTTTGCTTCAGATAATATACCAGTAAAACGAGTATTATCGCTCACGGACTTCTTGTGAGTTAAGTCCCAAGCGAAATAAAGTTGTTGCAAAGATGAAATGCTTTTTGCCATACTATTGTCTTATTTCTATTCTAATTACGTATTCAGGAGAATCGCTGGTAAACTCTTCAATTTGCGCGTGTTTCCAATAGTGTAGAGCGAGTTTCCGGCAATCCTCTTTAAGTCGTGAGTTATCACGAGGGTTTTGGTCCTTTCCGTAAACACCTCTCAATGTTGAATAACTATCTCTTCCCTTATCCAAATGTAAATCCTTCAACGAAATACGAACAATACGGTAGTCGGCTTGCGGATTCTCGTGCATAAACCCATTTTGAGTTCTGTGCAAATAGAATGGCGAATTACCGTCCTTCAAACTATACAAATTGGTTTTAACATCAACATATACAGTATGACCATCAGTGTCAGTATATTTGAAATCATACTCGCCAACACCTTTATCTGCAGAGAACTCATAATCAACTTTGAGAGTCTCCTTTAAGTAATGTTCATATATAAGTTCACCGATATATCCTATAATTTGACGAACTTGCGACTCCTGTGATTCATCTTCATCATTTAGGTCTGCAAGCATTTCAAGCAACTTATCCTTATTTTCAGCAAGTTCTTGAAGTTCGTCTGGACTTAGATTCTCAGCAATATCCTTAAGCGTTTCTATGCTATCTATCATATCATCCGACAGAGACTCTGCAGCCTTTTGCAAAGATTCTTTGGATAGATTTTCAGACATCTTCACATAAGTATATTCTTGATTCCCTCTCTTACTATCTGCTGTTTCAACAAGCGAGTGAATATCCAGACCCTTTTCCTCAGCTATTGTCTCCAACTGTTCCAATTGCTCAACATACAAACCTTGCAAAACGATAAATGGCTCTTTAAAGAAATTCATTTCGGCAATGTATTTCTCTATCGTTTTGAGCGGGGTGAGTCTTTCTGCATTCGGGTACTGTATTACAACATACTTGTTTGCCTCATATCCATACTCTCTATTACGCATCTCGGTAGAGAACAATGTCTCTCCGTTGCATCTAAGAATGAAATTCACTCCAATAGGTTCCTTAGAGAGATTTATTACAATGCCTTTTGATTCAGGCATCAACTTCCATTTATCATATGGAGGCGATGCAAACTCCTTATATGTTGTGCTTGAAGTTATCGCAGAAGGAGCAATCTCAATTCTTGGAGCTTTTCCTAATTGGTGGTTAACAAGCATATCTTGCTGTCCATAACAGAACACAATATTATTAGCAAAGAACTGCTGGAGCTTTACATTGTTTTTTAGCAACTCTTTGAAAGTATCGCTGTATGTCCAGTTATACCACGACAAAAATTTTGCGTCTGTTTGATATTCCTCAAGTATAAATGTTGGCAATATCATTCCGCTACTTGGCTCATCGATTTTACCTGTGTACCTCAGGAACACTTTAGGTTCAAATTCCTCTGGTAAGTTTTCTATTACCATACTAATTTGTCTGTACGACATTGAGTCAAACAGATAAACGATGTTACTATTAAGAAGCCATGAGATAGTTAGATCTGTTAGCTTAGAGTCAGCAAAACTTGGAAAACCAACAGCCTCGTTATTATTCTTAATGGCGCTTCTTATTGCAATATAGGGATCAATATTTTTTCGTAATGTAGAGAACAAACTCACCCCGTCAGGATTGTCCTTTAACCAATTATGCAAAAGAGCAGGAAGATACTCCTCCTTTGTTAACAATTCTTGTTCTGCAAAGGCTTGAACATCTGGATTAAAACCTTCTATCTTAAAGTATTTATCAAAGCCATAGTATGAATTTGCCTTGATCATATCCATAGCTTCCCTCAACTTCTTGTCATCATCAATTTTCAGACTATCATGATCTGGAGAAAAATGCAATGAGTAATCGAGGCAGAATCTTAACTGCTCAATAGAGAGATGCTCTCTCTTCAAATCCTCGTATAAGTCTTCCTCTGCAATACACTCTATAGCATCGCTATAAAATGTTGTCTTGAACCAAGTTGTCTTGTCCTCGGATGGCAAGCATCTAAAGAATGAGTCAATAAGTTCATTCTCCTCCTTATACTCTTGGTTCAACTCATAAAGACTATAGCATACACCACTAGAAGAGGTTATACTATCACTCTTAATTGTATTAGGTAGTTTTTCTTTTTTGTGTCTAATTGCTCTCTTAAACTGCTCGATATAGTTGTTAGCATCACTACTTCTGGAAACAGCAAACTGTATCAACTGCCATCTAATATCGCTATCTTCAATGTGTTCATCAATAGCGATTTCATTAATGCTATCTAAATACTTATTGATAATATCTGCATTGCAGTCCTTTATAACGGGCAGTAATTCATATGTATTAGGTAGTCGCTCAATAACTTTGGAAGCCAAGGTTGTATTTGTTTTAAAATAATACGCATAGTTATTGGGCGAGACAAATAGTGCTTGCACCTGTTTTGGGACATAGTAGAAACCAGCCTGAACAAGTTTTTTTCTTAGTTCATTCGAAACATTATCTAGGTAATTTCGTCCGCCATCCAAATTAAATATCTTGAATGTATCTTGCGTACCTATTATCCTGTACTTGCTTAGTAAGTCGGAGTGCAATGCAGCAAGTATCTTCAGTATATCAATATGCAGTTCAATTCCATCAGATAACAAATCATCGACGGACAAATACGGCAATATAAATGGAGCTTCGGTAAGTTCCTTCTCAAATTGATATGGGACAAAGGTGTATCCCTTAAAACTATCAGCTAACAGTTGATATTCGCTTACATCAAGCTTTTTACCGGAACGCATTAAATAATGGCAAGCAGTATCTGTTGGATTACCACTATCGTCTAGGTACACGGAAATTTTTTGACTTGAGTCTACCTTTTCGTCAACAAATACCTTCTTAATGTCTGATAAATACTTATGGGCATTATCCTGCCAATCTGTTAGTGCTAATATTTTGGTAAGGTTTCTGCTAAGCCATGGCCATATCTCGCCAGGATTTACAACCCAATCTACAAGGCCTTCCTTGAGTACACTAGGGATATAACCTTTAATAGTAAACGTATCAAATAGGATTGTTCCTTCTGGCCTCTCAGAGAGTAGTTCACTGAACGCCACATACTCTCCTTGCCAATTCTGAAATAATGCTATTTCGTGCTTTATTTGATAATTAAGGACGCTACTAATTTCATTTACAGTACAAAGGATGTTGCAGGCCGTTTCTTTGTTAACATCAGATGACCTAAAGTGTGCAATATTAGCTTTGACTTTTTTGTATAAGATAAGAGCATCATCTGTACTATACTCGCCGGTCAATGTTTCAACAATACATTCCTGGCCTGGAAACTTCAACTCATTGGTTGAGGCCGTGAAAAACAACAAACTATCGTTTCTGATGTCTTCAATAGAGAAAAGATTACCTTTGTCTGATCTAAACACTTTTAAGGTTTCAATATCATCCACGCAATCAAGGCAATGGCTATGGAACAACTTATATGTTTCCAAAGACATTGATTTTATCCACTGTGATAACTTTGCAGAATCAGCATCACACAGCATATCCTTGAAAGAATATGTTTCTGTCTCTTTTGTGAAATGAAACTTATACTCTTTCAGCAATGAATAATCAACCCAAAATTTATCGTCTATGCCTATATCAGATAACTGTATATCTACCTCTTTTTCTTGCTCGCAAATGCACGAGAAGTCTACATATGTTCCAATTGCTGTGGGCGCATTCTTATCAAAGAAAGGACGGAAAGTGTCATAAAAGGCATCGCGAACATATTTTGCCTCATCTATACCACTTTCGAGTTTTGAAGACAAAATAGATTTGTATATGTAATCAAATTTAGCTCTATCGCTATCTCTGAGTTCCTCAAGTTTCTCGATAAGTTTGCTAAATGCCAAGCGCAACTGACTTCCTGTTTTATCTGTGTCAGTAATACGCTGACGGCTATCATCGATATCGAATACCTTACTATCAATGATAAAGCCTAAACGATATTTGGTTTGCAGTATAGGCAGTCCCTGAAAAAAGTTTACTACATTCTTTTCAGAAAATGCAGGATTGAATGCAAAATGGTACTCAAAAGTTCTACCTTCATTAGCATATTCAAGGAAGAGAGACTGAACAGGAAGTTGTTCAATTTCCTCGCCTATAACATAAATATGCTTTAGACACTTACCTTTGTTATGTTCTAAGTCTGCTGTTATTGATGCGAATCCTCCTAGGCGCGATCTCACATTCTGTAGATTGGCTTCTGCAACAATAGATTCATATTTACCTTTCCCAAGAGGAATAATCAAGGCTGTACCCCTCGTTAGGAAATGCATATTGCGACGAGGATCAACCAACAATTCAAAAGCTCGAACAGCCTTTTGAGCCTCTTCGTTTGTGAAGAAGTCGAGGCGTTGTCCAGGTGCGACTGGATAGTAGCTCATTAGAATCTTGGCAAACAATATATTGTCATCAATATTGTCAGCCTGAGCTGGCTCCCAATCGTCGCCATTTATGAGTAGAGCATCAAGTTGTGCTTTGTTACTCCAGCTAATCAGATAAGGACCTTTCTTGTCTTTGATAATGGTATCTTTCAGCAGTTCCTCTGTCTTGGCATTATTGTCAACATCTGCCAGTAATGTATAAAGCAACTTGGACCCTTGACCGTGCTTACCTAGTTTGCCTTCATCTTCCAATTTCAGAGATTGTCCCTTAGCCAAGAAGTTGTATAACTGCCCATCTCTTGGATTTTCAATCTCGAGAATATCTAAATCTGTATAAAATGGCTCTCCATTATTGAGCACAATTAAATACTCCTCATTCGCATAAAAGAATAAAGAATCTGCGCTGGCATCGTAAGCATTCTGAACGAACTCATAGAATAGCTGCTCTTTTGCGTTGTTAGCAAAACTTGCTGCTCCCACGATGAGACTGTTAACAGTCTTCATTGCACCAGACATCTTCTCAAGGAAGTACTCTTTCTTTGTTCCTAAAGCATCGATTGTATCCATACCACCACATAGAGTGGTTATATATTGTCTTAAATCCCTTACTTTCATACTAAATATGCTTTATGTATGGAATGATCTGAATGATGAAAGTCTTATTTTTATCCTCGCCATCAGGTCCATAGCCAGAATATCTACCTTGCCCACCGAAGCCAGAGCCACTAATAAAGACCTCTCCATTAATTTTCTCGACATCTTTCAATATGCCGTTCTCCTGCCAAAGAGCATAAAGACTACGAGCTCTATTATAGCTTAGAGTCTCTGCATCTTTCCAGCCCCTAGCGTCCGCCTGCTCATTCTCAATCTTGGTTGGGTAATTGAGATGTCGAGCTGCTCGTCCTTCTATTACTACCTTAAAAGCGACATTAACGGATTGGTTGAACTTTTCAATAATATCCTCCAACTCATTACCGGCATTTATCAAATCAGCCTGACTTGCGACAGGTATTTTATCATCATTCCTTGCAAAAAGAACATTTACCGTGCACTCAAATCGTTGGTATTTTTCGTTGTAGACAAAATACTCGCTATCAAGGTGTTTTTGAGCATCTAGAAACTCTCGGATAAGATCAATCTGCTTAATGGTATGCTCAATATTGGGGTCACCACCAAGACGGTCAGTAACCTGAATATATCCATACCAAGCAACTATACTGGTTATTATAAACACTATTAGGAAGCCTGACATTAGGTCAGTATAATTTTGCCAAAAATTATGCTGTTCGCCTTCCTCTTTAAAATTTATCTTGCTCATTTGCTGGCTATCCTATTAAGTTGCAACTCAAGTTTCTGCAAGAGTTCAATAGTTTCTCCGATTTGATTAATCTTAATGATCAATGTCTCGATGTTCTCTTGACGTTCAACTAATACCGAAAGTACATTGTCAATCTTCTCATTGGTATCAACGACGGCACCAATACTATCATTGAATGTTTTCACGAGCTTATCTGATGCTTCGTTCTGTCTATGGGCAAGTTTCATTGCATCCTCGAATGACTGAGCAGCACTATCATAATTACCCTTGATATTGGCCACATGATTATCAATGTAGTCATAGCTCTGTTGCAATGCTTGAACGCTATTGGCAACAGCCGTAGACAGTGATTCTACCTGTTGACGAATAATTGCTTGCATATCGGCAATAAGTATTGAAATAGAACTTCTAAATTCAGCCGTAATCTCATTATTCATATCAGTCGCACTTTGCAACATAGATGCATTTGCTGATTGGTAGGTTTGCTTAAGTTCCTCCATCTGCTGCAAACCATCAGCGCCCTGCTGAGTCAAGCGTTGAGCTAGGTCGCCATATTTTTCAATTATACCAGAGAAATCTTCACGTTGCTTTGCACTTATATTCTGAAGAACGCTAGTGGTATCCGCACAAAGCTTATCTACCTGCTGAACAACAGTTGTGGTAACAGAACTCAATCCCTCGTTAGTTCTATCAATCATCTCAGTTACCGATTGCTCCTGTTTTGCTATTAAAGCTGTTGAAGAATCCGATAGTTTCTGGGTAATCTCAGTAAGTATGGTACTAGTCTTCTTAAACTGATCCTCGCCGAAGTCTTGAATCTGTTGCTCAATATTGCCTTGCATCTTAGTAAAGATCTCTTCCATTCTGACAACGAACTTGTTTATGAAGTCTTCAAGAATCTTGCTCTGCTGACTAATGGATTCATTGAGTTTCTGATTATACTCTTCGTCCTTCGCTGCTTTCTGTTTAAGCAACGACACAACTTCTTGGATTGATGCGTGAGTTTGATTAGTATTATTTACTACATCGAACAGACACTCTTCAGGTGTCTTATTCTCAACTTTCTTATCTATTCGTTTTTCTTCAATAGAATACCAAATCTTACATATAGTTGTTGCAATAAACGCAGCAATCAAACCGGCTATTGAAGAGGTGAACGCAGGTATCAACTTCTGAATAATCAGAAGAACATTTAGGCTCTTCATACTATCAATGCCACCCAATGAATTACAGATAGCAACGAAAGTTCCTAAAAGTCCCAACGAAGTAAATAGTCCAGGAAGACTATTTAACAGTTGTCTCGACTTGGTGAATCTGTATATCACTGCAAATATTACAGCAATAGCAAAACTTAAAATAAATACACCAACACCATCAAGAATTGGTGACAAAGCTGACAAGATGCCTTGAAACTCCATACAATATAAGTGTTATACTTGTTTTTTATTATTCTGCAAAATTACTCAAATTAAATTTTATGTTCATTTCTATATGAAAGAATCTTATATAAATGTTTGCTTCGTGTTATTAAACTACTTGTCAATTAAAAATTATCACACTCCTCTCTACGTAAGAGTTACTATGAATAATGAAAGTGATTGAGAATTAGGACTTGAATTGCTATTGTATCTCGTATTTGCTAAACAATTTCATGGTTTAACCATCTGCAAAGTCTTTTATGGGGATTCAAACAGTGCTATTTGCTTAATTTTGCGTACTTTTGCATAGAATTTAGTAACTCTTACGTAGAGTGCAATCAATTTGCTAAACAAGCATCTTTATTTTTACAAGCATTTTAATATCTGAGAATTAGCATTATCTACGACAGAACTATCCAACGAAGCCAAATAGATTTGCATAGTCATTTCTGAATCGTGCCCCATTCCTTCGCTGATAACTGAGATGTCCGGTAAAACCATAGCTCTGACGGTTCACGGGAACAAAAGCCAAGTCGATGCAGGAATCGCCGGCCACATCGAGCGTATCCATTATATAATACTGGTAGTAGTTCACGGCTTGTGTAGAAGATAACGGACTGACGAAACGATTTAGCAAAATAGGGATGTTATTATCGAATATATTGACCGTTTTGAATATCTCTTCCAGATTGGAAGTAATCCCTACACCGTCATCCACCCCGTAGTCAATACCTTGCATACGTTTGGCCTTTACGAGCGTCTTTGCCACTTTGGGACTTTTCCGGTAATATACATCCGACAACTTCTCACGAACGGAGACGGTCAGGATCGGTTTCCCGTTGAACGCCGAGGTATCCACATAATTCTGGATAAATTTGAACTTGTGGAGCAGTTTGTTCTTATCCAGATTGGGTTTGAAGTCATCCAGCGATAAGACCAACTTCTCATATATCTCCGCCTGGTATTTGTCTTTAGACTCAATACGATTTTCATCCTTATGCTCAATTACTTTTTTGATTAGTTCCACTGCCGGATTATTTTTGCGACGGTATTTTTCCCTCTTTGGTTTCACCACGACTTCGGATAGTTGGAACACGGCAGGTTGGAGCAGCAATTCCAGTCCTTCATTCTTTTGTCCTGCTTTTAAAGAGATTGTTTTTGGATTATATTCCAGAGAAGATGCGGAGAGTTTCAAATGTTTTCCTTTATGTTGTAGAGTGAATCTTCCGTTTTCATCGGTTAGCATCCCTATTGTAGTACCTTCAAAATACACGGAAACAAAAGGCAAAGGTTCACCGGAAATGGAATCTTTTACCATACCGGACACCGAGGTTACGTTTTGAGCATGTACCGTAGAAAGAGCAGACGTGGCTGTATGAAACAGGGACAGAAGCATAAAATATCTGATTGCTATTTTCATATCTTCTTTACTGATGTTTCTGATTTTTAAAAGCATCGGCTGCATCACATTCGGTGGTTGTAACAAAGCGGGTTCCCATCTGAATGCTGGAGGTTCCCATTTCCAATATGCGGTACATGTCTTCTCCTGTATAGATACCTCCTGCTTCCACAAAACTATCGGATGCCTTGGCATATAAAAGACTAAGTCCGGTAGCGGAAATAACTCCGATGCCACCTTCGTTGGCTACTGCCGCAGCCAAGCCCGATAAAGAGACACCGACTCCCATTCCTCCCTGAATAATAGGAAGGCGGAGTATTAAATTACCTATTTGCAATGTTCTCATTGAGTGTTTTTTTATTCTTTTTGTCCTTTATGTAGAAATCTGGGGACGAAAGTAGAGAGGGATTTCTGGAATATTATTATCTTCTAACGTAAGTAAGGAACCGCTGTATGCCGAACGGTATGTACTGTTTTACGTAACAGGATTTCAGTATATTCCATTTTGCAGCTATGGAATAACAAGAAAATGATGGGTAGGTATAAAAAAACGAAATGGTCTGCTTTCACAAGCGGGCCATCTCTTATTAACCAAAACCTTAACTATGAAAAAATTTACGTTTTTCAACAGCAAATATACAATTTATTTTTTTATAACCTCATGGAAATATTATTATTTTTCCTCAAAGTCGCATTTTTAACATTTACCATCGTTGCATGTCGATGACTTGGTTTGAGTATCATAAATCAACAGACCTTCTGTTTTGCCAAAAGGAATCACACATGGGGGAGTATCGCTTCAATTTGTGCAATACAGATTTTCATATAATTATTTCATTTTAGTTTTAACAGATTGGTTATTACTATTAAACATGGAAGGACGGTTTCTGAAATGCTTCTTGAAAAACTTATTGAATGCACTCTGGCTTTCAAAACCGAGTAGGAAACCTATCTCTGGCAGAGGGATTCTTTCTTTCAAATATTTTTTTGATAATTCCATGCGTAAATCATTGAGGATTTTTTGATAGGAGGTTCCTTCTGCCTTTAGTTTTCTTTGGATATTGCGTTCACTCATATTGAATTTCTCCGCGACATCTTTTAAAGACAGGCTACTGTTGGAGAGACTGTGCATGAGATAGCGACGGACAGTTCTGGAGAGACTGTTGTTTTGACCGCTTTCATGCATTTGTATTTCATTCATATAATCTTCAAAAATGGCAAGCATTTCTTTATTACCTGTGACGATTGGTAAATCCAGGACTGACTTATTGAAAATAAGGATAAGTTTGTCATGGTTGAATATGACGGGGCAACCCAGGTATTCCTCCAGTTTGTCTTTTGTCCCTTCTTTCTCGTACATGGAATATACGCGTATTGGATGCAGAAACCTTCCTGTAAAACTGTAGGCATATTGAAGGAAAAAGCCGCATTGCATTTCAATCCATTGTTGTGATGCGACCGGGTAGGACTGTTTAAACTGCGAGTCCAGGGATATTTCGAGGGAGAAATTGTTTTCGTCTTCTTTCGTTTCAAATGCGTATATGTTATTAATTGCCGGGTCGAACGGGTTTTCATTCTCAAAAATCTCTCGTACGGTCTTGCTTTGGTTATAGATATTGAAAAAGCTCCCGGTCAGGACGAATGGCAGTAGAAATCCGGTTTCCAGGCCTATTCTGGTATTACCTGTCTTTTTAACGATATGTTCCAGATATACACCCAGTATGTTTGCGTCGATTAGAGATGTCGGATTTTGCAGAATGGCATAATCATACTTTAAGCCTGTTAATATTTCTGAGATTTCTGCTTGTGTCGTTCCGAAGTGCTTTAGAAGCATATTCAATAGACCTGCTGTGATAAACATATATTTGTCGCTTTTGGACAAAAGTATGGCTTAATTTTCAATTGCCAAAAAATTGCAGTATCTATCTTTGCAGCGTGTAAGAGTTAAATATAAAATATGGTGAACATGAAGCTTTGGAAGTATAGCGGAACATTCCTGACATGGACAGGGATTATCCATACAATTTATGCATTCTTTATCGGAAAAGATGCTTTGGATAAAATGTTGGGAGATGGATTGGTCGATTCGGTAAGAGAAGATTATGAGCGTGGTTTTGCCTTTTGGTTCCTGATATGTGGGATTGTACTGATACTTTGGGGGCAGACACTTCAATACTATATAAAGAAAGAGCAAAAGCCGGCTCCTGCGTTTCTGGGTTATTGCATGTTACTTTTTACTGTGGCTGGTTGTATATTTGTTCCGGTTTCCGGTTTTTGGCTTTTCCTCCCGCAGGCTGTTATTATAATTTATTCGAATAGAACATCCAGTACATGGAATGTCTGAAATGCGTGTCTATGGAATAGGACTGTAGCGCCATAAGTTTTTCTCCGGCTTTGTTTGTAGTTTATTTTCCTTGTTTCGTCATCTGAAATGACGTGATTCGTCGAATAAGTCTTTTCCGGGTTGCAATAGAACCTACTTTTGCATTCCAATTTATTATTAATGTGTATGAAAAAATATATTTTGATTTTTCGGACATCCGTAAGAAATAAACAAGATATAAAGCGTATCGAAACGCTTTTCGTCCAATTCCCCCAAATCGACAAATGGCATGTGGACTTGGAGAATTGGGAGAAGGTATTGAGGATAGAATGCCGGGAAATGATTCCGGCTACCATCCTAAACGCATTACAGACTATCCATATTTATGCGAAGGAGCTGGAATAGCATCTGTCGCAAAACCTATAGGTCTGACAACGAGCCGCAGTTTTTCCCCATGATATAAGGTAAAGAACGGCGTATCTTTTCGGTGGGCCAGTCCCACCATTGTAATTCCAGCAACCGGGCGATTGTTTCTTCGTCGAAACGTTTGCGTATTTCCCTGGCCGGTGTTCCGCCTACGATGGTATAAGGAGGAACGTCTTTGGTGACGACTGCCCGTGCTGCTATGACAGCTCCGTCTCCGATATGTACGCCTGCCATGATTACAGCCTCATAACCTATCCATACGTCGTTGCCGACGACGATGTCGCCTTTGTTGTCCCAGGCAGAGGCGACGTCTTTTTTATCCAGGCCCCACTCTTCGAAGAATAGGGGAAATGTATAATTAGACAGGGAATCTAATGTATGGTTGGCACTGTTGAAAAGGAATTTCGCTCCACAGGCGATGGAACAGAACTTCCCGATTATCAACCGGTCTTTATTGATCGGATAATGATATAAGACGTTGTTCTTCTCGAACTGGGTCGGGTCGTTGACAAAATCGTTGTATATCGTATAGTCGCCGACAAGGATATTGGGGTTTGTAATGACTGTGTTCAGATAGATAGTCTGAAAGTCGTTTGTACGTGGATATGTTTTCATTTCTTTTGTTTTACCAGCATAATTACCGGATTATCTTCTTCATCCAACCTCGAGGCTATTTCTTTCAATTTGCCATCTTTCAGTTGGCCTTTCTTGTAAATCTCAACGAGAGGGGAGGCATTTAGACTGGTGACGTTTTCGATTTCGCGATTAATTGATTTCGCAGTCATAGCCACGGTTCTTTTTTCTGCATAGTCATTATTGTATACGGCAACTTGATACAGGTTTTTTTCTTCCTTCTCGTACACCAGTTGATCCGTATAGAATCCGTTACCCTTTTCAAAATTAAATACATTTTTAACGGTTTCCATAAAATAATAACGGTCGGTATGAATACCCATATAAAGAAAAACTTCGGGCTGCATGGTATGCGCAGATGGAGTTCTTACGATAAAGGGGTTTAATGTTCCATCCGGTGCATAGTTATACAATGTGTCGGCTGATGCGTCCATAAGTGTCCATTGGCCGTGGCTCAGGCGTATTTGGTAAGAATAACTTGCCACAAAGTTACTTCCATCGGTCACTATCGGTGCGTTAATCGTTTTAAAAGGAATAAAAATCTCCCGGGTGATGCTTCCGTCCTGTTTGGATAGAATAACATGGTATGCTTTACTTCTGTCCTTTCCTTTATTATGATAATCTGACATATCATAGCAAATCAAATTATTTTTGTCGTAATCAAAAACAGATGAAACTTCCCAGTCCAGGTTCAGACACCGTTTGAATTTTCCGTAAAGGCCGTACACCAGGATTTTATTGCCCGGCGACTTTACGAATATTTCGTCATTGCTTTCATCGAGAATAATCTCGTTAATCCTTGTATATTCTTCCGCTCCTGGGCCTTGCCGGTTTATCTTTCTTACTCCTTTGCCGGTTTTTCTGTCAAAAATAAAAATATCCCCGTCGTTATTCCTGTTTGTTACCAGTAAGCATTTTTTTCCTACATCTTTGACCAAGCCTTGTGTAAGAAACTCGTCGGTGGTTTCCAACGCAATATATTCCACATCCATAAAATCCTGAAGAATCAGTTCCTTTTTAGGATAGCTTTTCGATACGTCGACGGTGATTAAATCATCGGTTGACTGTTTGTTTTCTCCACACCCTGCCAATACCACCAACAGAATGATTGCTAAAAATGTATTCGTTTGTTTCATGGTAACGATTTTTATGTGACAAACATACATAAAATAATCGTCGCATTGTATGTGAACCGAATAAAAATCAAGATAACTCTCTATAACGATTCTTTTTTGTTTAGGATAAAAAGAATGAAAAGAGCTAATGTTTTTTTATTTAGAGGTAGGTGTAAATCGATTTAGACCTACCTCTAAATGAAAATAGACCTACCTCTAAATTTATTTACACCTACCTCTAACAAAAGAATCATTGGATATATGATCAAATGACTTTTAGACGATACTGATAAAAGATTTTGTTTTTCGGAATATGTCTTATTTTTTTAACTAAAGATAAAATCACCCAACATAATAAACTAAAAGACACCTTTTTATGTTTACCCGGAAATTAAATTACAGACAAAAAGACATGATGATGAAAGCAGAAAGAATATTACCTGTTGATTTGTATAATTCCGTATCAACGCCGGAACTGAAGCTCGAAAGTTCGCTGAGAATCCTATATGTAAAAGAGGGTGAAGACTATAAATTGCTACCTCTGGACTCGGGTACCCTGGCCGTAATCTGTACCGGAGGAACTTTTACCTGTAAAGCCTTGCACCATACATACGATGTATCGGCCGGACAACTTTTGCTCGCTGCCAGTGACGACGTGACGGCGGTCGAAGCCTTTCCCAGTTCCCGGTTTTCCGGAATAATTGTTTATGTGTCCGAAGAGCTGTTGATTAACCGTCAGCGTCTCGTGTACCGCGATATTCCTTCCGACGAAATCGAGGAGACAAAAATTTATCTGCACCTTGTCGAATCGCAAATAGAACAGATGAAAGAGATGCGTGCGAAGGTGGTCGAATCTCTCCTGAGAGCTCTGATTATAAATTTACAACAGGGAAAAGCGGTGTCTGACACGCCGAAAACAGAAAATTCACTCTTTTTCCAACAATTTGCGACATTAATTAGTAGATATCACCATTCTCCTGCGTACTTTTACGCAGAGAAATTAGGAATCACTTCGCAAGAGTTGAATATCCGGTGTAAGCAAGGAGCCGGTATCTCTGCGGCCGAGTGGATTAGTGAGTTCGTATTGCTGGAAGCAAAAGACCTGTTATCGAAAACCCGTCTGCGTCCTTCGCAGATTGCAACGATGCTGGGATTTGCCAACCACGACACTTTCTCGCGTTGGTTCCGCAGGCATACCGGGGAGATTCCGACGGAATGGAGATAACACTAAGTATATGAATACGATAGATTTATTATTTGAGAACACAAAGATTAAAGGAAAAGTCATTTTATCAGACTCCTTACATGAAAACAAGGCTTTGCTGAAGGATAAAACCTTGTATAAGTTTATATGGGTTTTGTCCGGTCAACTGGAGCTGGATGTCGACCACCAACCGGTCGTATTGAAAGAAGGCCAGTTACTCACCTTGTCCCATCTGCACCATGTGGACTTTGTACGGGTGGACGGCGAGTATCTGTCTTTGTTGTTCAACAGTAATTTTTATTGTATTTATGGCAACGACCATGAGGTTTCGTGCAACGGGTTGCTGTTTCACGGTTCCTCGCATGTCGTTATCTTTGATTTGTCCGGTGAGGAGCGGCGGAAAATCGCGACGCTGACCGGGATTATGCGTGAAGAATTTGAAAGTCGCGACCATTTGCAGGACGAAATGCTCCGCGTGCTGTTGAAACGCTTTATTATATTATGTACGCGTATCGCAGAAAACAGGCAGGGCGTAAGGAAGGAAAACGGGATGCAGTTTGAGACGATTCGCAAGTTTTATGTTTTGGTCGATACCCATTTCAAAGAAAAGAAACAAGTGCAGGAATATGCCGATATGCTGAATAAGTCGCCCAAGACGCTGGCTAACCTGCTGTCTACCTACCAACAACCTTCGGCCATCCGCGTAATCCATAACCGGGTGCAGGCAGAGGCGGAGCGCTTGCTGCTCTATTCATCCAAAAGCTCCAAAGAGATTGCCCTGATGCTGGGTTTTGAAGACCAGGCCACCTTCAGCCGCTTTTTCAAAAATGCCACCGGATTGAGTACGACTGAGTATCGGAAGAAGAATAAAATCATCAAAGAATAGCGCAACATTTGTTTCTCCCGTTTGCTTATCGGATTGGGTTATAAGTTCTGAACCGATTTTGTCCGGCTGCTTTCCCATGCCGCTTCAATCAGACGGATAACGTCTACCACTTCGCGGGCATCGCTTTCTAAAATGATGCCGTTACGGATATGCTGGTAAATGTTTTCGTAGAAAGCACCGTAATTGCCTGGGAGGCTCGGATATCGTTCGCGTACATTTATAGTATTCTTTTCGGTATGCAGGAGACCCCAGATGGAGGAATCCTCTTCGCCCCAATGAGGGGAGTCGGGCATCAGGCCGTTTGTCAGGTCCTCTTCCTGGCGGTCGAGGCCGTATTTGACGAAAGAACCTTCCGTGCCGTGCAGGATGAAACGCGGCTCACGTTCGCACATCAGGTAGCTGGCTTTCAGGGTGATTCTTACCTCAGGGGCTTTGGAGGGTTTTAGGAGATGGATGATGAAATAATCGTCTACCACACCGTTATCGCGCAAGGTGGCGATGTCGGCAAAGATGGCCTGCGGCATGCCGAACAATTGCACGGCCTGGTCTATCACATGTGTTCCCAGATTGTAAGTCATGCCTCCTCCGGCTTCGCCTGTTTCTTTCCAGGTGCCTTGCTTGATGAAATTGCGGAAACGGGGGAAGGTCGATTCGAACTCGACCAGGCGTCCGAGCAGGTTTTTAGCGAGTATTTCCTTAACGGTCAGGAAATCGCTGTCCCAACGGCGGTTCTGATAAACACTCAATGTTAGTCCTTTTCCGGCGGCGAGGGCGACCAGTTCATTGGCTTTTTCTACCGTTTGGGTAAAAGGTTTTTCTACAATGACATGTTTTCCGGCTTCAAGTGCGCGACGGGCATATTCATAATGGGAACTGTCGGGAGTGTTGACTACGACCAGTTCCAGACCGTCCACTTCCAACAATTCGTCGAAGCTGCGGACGATGCGGGCTTGTGGATACCGTTCGCGGGCCAGGTTTTTGCTTCGTTCGGTGATAGCCGTCAGTTCGAAATGCGGATTCATGCTGATA
This sequence comes from Parabacteroides sp. ASF519, assembly GCF_000364265.2. Classification (NCBI taxonomy): domain Bacteria; kingdom Pseudomonadati; phylum Bacteroidota; class Bacteroidia; order Bacteroidales; family Tannerellaceae; genus Parabacteroides; species Parabacteroides sp. ASF519. Next base: position 3,757,589 of record NZ_AQFV02000006.1, read on the forward strand.
AACGGGGCATGAAATACCTGTCCTGACATTCCGTAGGCGGCTAATCCTGTTTTAATTTTATTCATAACATATAAGAGTTTGATTGATAAAGCAGCCGAATTATGTATTCGGCTGTATGTGATCCCAATCGGCACCGTTATTCGCTCCGATAATCCAGTTAAAGGCATAATGGCGTTCTATCACGATTCCGCCGTCGATTCCGGTCGGAGCTTTTTGCCCATGAATGCGTGCATCCACACAGGCCCAGTCGTAACGCAATGTAAGGTCTGCTTCATCCAGTATTTCCTTTTCCGGACGCGAATAGCCTTTGGACAATAAGTCCTGCAATCCTTTATGTTGCCAGAAAATAGCAGCCAGGACGGGCACATCGACAATCTCAGACGGATAGGAGAGGTCGTCGACAACACCTGCCGCCCAAAGCAGCACGGCGCAGCATTCGTAACGCCATACGAACTGGATACAGGTTTGCCGTTCGGGTTTGGGGTCATTGATATAGGCTGTTTCTTTTGTCGTAAGGTAAGATTTGGAGCCATACAAATCGTTCATCTTGTTGAAATAAAAGAGAGCTTTTTCGCGGTCCGCATCTTCCGAGAGGATGACTTCCGAATAGACGGCAACGGCAAACAATGCGGCCGCCCGTTCCACCATTTCTTCACGGCTTCTCATCTGCACTTCGCTTTCCAGGACTTCACAAGGCAGTTGTTCCATATAAGGAATGTTTCTTGCTTTGAGCTGGGCGTTTGAACGCAGGCGTCTTTTCATATCGGCAGGCGATTCTTGGGGGCGGTTTCCGTCCAGCAGGTCGGCATTGGCAATCGGGATAAATTCCGTCAACTGGCTTTCGCCTTTGATAGAGAATAGCAATTTGCCTTCCTGGGTATATATCTGCATGCTGGGGTAGAGCAGGAAGCCGTTTACATCGTTCGCAATGGCGAAGAGGCCGTTGATGATATAGCTGGTGCGATCTCCATTGTCGTCGATATCGAAAGTGATACCGGTCACGCAGTTGAATACACGGATTTGCTGTAAAACGTTCTCCTTCAGTTCGACCAGCGGAGTTTCTGCTGAAGAAAAATAGTTTGCCATCCCGGCTGTATGGGAGGCGATAAAATCAGGCTTGTCCTGCCGGTGATTGATATTGAAGGAGATCGTTGAATCGTCTGCAAGGGTTAGGAGGATATTTCCGTTTTCCGGTGTGAACTCTTTTGTCATTTCCTTAAAATGCTCCCGGATGGCTGTTACGATGCGGCCGGGGTCGCCAATGACTGTGTATAGCGTGATATTCGCTTTTTCCATATTTATCTGATTTTATTCTTTTGCGAATATACTGTATTATTTAATTATTAATGATATAATTCGTTTTATTTCTTTTTGAGCAGTGGAATATAATCGGCATATCCTTCCTCTTTCATCTTTTCCTTTGGGATAAATTTCAGGGAGGCGCTGTTGATACAATAACGTAATCCTCCTTTGGCGATAGGGCCGTCATTGAACACATGTCCCAGGTGTGCGTCTCCTGTTTTGCTGCGTACCTCCGTCCGGTTCATGCCATAAGATTTGTCTGATTTCTCCATAATCAAACTTTTATCTATCGGCTTTGAAAAGCTGGGCCAGCCACAGCCGGAGTCGAATTTATCCGTCGAAATGAATAATGGCTCGCCGGTTGTGATATCTACGTAGATGCCTTCCCGTTTTTCGTTCCAGTATTCATTCTTGAATGCCCGTTCCGTTGCATTCTGTTGTGTTACTGCATACTGTTCTGCTGTGAGTTTCGAACGTAGTGTTACGTCGTCCGGCTTTTCGAATTTCTTTTCCGAGGCAGTCTTATCGTTTGTATTCATGTCTGTTTTTTTTGATAGTTGATTACTCCTTGTTACTTGTGCCATTACTATCACGTTTGTCAATAGCAAAGCGGCAGTTAATATAAAACTCTTCATATCTGATATTTGTTTATATGGATTTATTTCTTTTCGAGTTTAGTTCGTCATAACATGAAATACTGGCACAAATTAAGAAACTTTTTCTTGATAAATTTGAACGTCATTGAAAAACTGTAATTCAGGTATATTTATCCGTAATGTGTATACAATATAATAGGTTGCATCCGAATACATTTGTAACAGAATAAAAATGTATAGATTATGGGTGAAAAAAAGAAGGTATCACAGATTACGAGGCGTGGTTTTATTAAAACATCGGTAGTAGCCGGAGGTGCTTTATTGGCATCCAATTTGGTTCCGTTAGCTGCATGTTCCACCAATAACGGACAGGGAGAAGAACCCGGAGAAAATGGAGGAACAACAAATAATCCGTCAGGTGAAGCAGCGGCAGTTTATATGTTAACAGAGATTTCTCCGGCTAGTTTGCTGCGGATCTATGAAGCACTAGGGCGTTCAGCTTCAGGTAAAGTTGCCGTGAAACTGAGTACGGGAGAACCCGGCGGGCATAATTTCCTGCAACCGGCACTTATCAGCGATCTGGTGCGGAAAGTAAACGGAACTATCATTGAATGTAATACAGCTTATGCCGGCGGGCGTTCCAATACGGAAGCCCACCTGAAAGCAGCGGCAGATCATGGTTTTACAGCTATTGCAGATGTCGATATCATGGACTCGGAAGGGGAGATCAGTCTGCCGGTGAAAGGGGGAAAACATCTTACAGAGGATATTGTAGGTTCCCATTACACCAATTATGACTTTACGGTTGTTCTATCCCATTTCAAAGGACATGCCATGGGCGGCTTCGGCGGAGCGATAAAGAATATATCTATCGGTATTGCTTCGGCTTCCGGAAAGGCGTGGATACACTCAGCCGGTAAAAACAGAAATGCGGAAGAGATGTGGAGACAATTGCCTGAACAGGATATTTTTCTGGAATCGATGGCTGAAGCTGCCAAAGCGGTAGTTGATCATTGTGGTGATAAGATACTTTATATCAGTGTGATGAATAATTTATCGGTGGATTGCGATTGCGATTCGCATCCGGAAGATCCGCAAATGGCAGATATCGGTATCCTGGCCTCATTGGATCCGGTAGCATTGGATAAAGCCTGTGTGGACATGGTGTATAGTTCACCTGATGAAGGACGGAGTCGCTTGATCGAACGGATGGAGTCGCGCCACGGCATTCATACACTTGAACATGCAGAAGCAATCGGTATCGGTAGTCAGAAGTATAATTTAATCAGACTGGATGTATAAAAAGGAGTTTTGCATCAGGTCAAAAAGACGCCATTTATATCTTTATAGGTATGATCGCTTGAAATAAATCAGTTTGAGAACGTTTTTGTTTGAAAAAAATAGTATATTTGTATATTCACAACCTAATAGATATGAGTGATGATGAACTATTCGAACTATCTTTACATTGCTATCCGGGCAGCGATAGATGCCGGTAAAGCTATCATGGATATTTATACAGATCCTGCATCTGATTTTGAAATTGAACGCAAAGCTGATAATTCTCCGCTAACAAAAGCAGACAAAGCTGCTCATAAGCTGATAATGAATGTCCTTTCCGTGACCCCGTATCCGATATTGAGCGAGGAAGGGAAGGATATTCCGCATGCTGAACGGGCTGCCTGGGAAACTTTCTGGCTGGTTGATCCGCTGGACGGAACCAAGGAGTTTATTAAAAAGAACGGTGAGTTTACTGTAAATATCGCTTTGATTCAAAAGGGAGTCCCTGTATTGGGAGTTATTTATGTGCCTGTGCGGAAAGAACTCTATTTTTCGGCTGACTCTGTAGGAGCTTATAAGTTGATTGCAGATTGTGACCTGCAACCTTCTATGGATGAGATTATGCAAAAGGCTACGCGACTGCCTGTATCTATGGGACATCAGGGTATTGTCGTTGTCGCTTCCCGTTCGCATCAGAGTCCGGAGACGACCGATTTTATAGAGAATCTGCGGAAACAAGGACAGCCTGTTACCTTGATCAGTAGCGGTAGTAGCCTGAAAATCTGTCTGGTGGCAGAAGGAAGTGCGGATATTTATCCCCGTTTTGCACCGACAATGGAATGGGACACAGCTGCCGGTCATGCGATCGCAAGAGGGGCCGGATGTGACGTATTCCACATAGATGGCCGAACTCCGTTGAAATACAATAAGAAGGATTTGCACAACCCCTGGTTTATCGTGAAACCTCTTTCTTCCATTTGCTGATTATTTTGGTCAAAAGGATTAAAATAGGTTTTTTGCGTACGAATAACGTTAATTTTCTTATTACATTTGCACCTTATCTGAGAAATTTAGACAGATTAGGAACGCGATGAACTTCGAAATATTATTTGTATTGCTAGCCTTGGCCGGAATGGTTGCGGCATTGATATGGGATAGGATGCGACCGGGAATGGTATTACTGACTGTTGTAGTATTATTCCTGGTCGTAGGAATATTGTCTCCAAAAGAAATGTTGGAGGGATTCAGTAACAAAGGGATGATAACCGTCGGCATGCTCTTTTTGGTGAGTGAAGGAATCCGGCAGAGCGGGGCGCTCGGGCAAGTTATCAAGAAACTGCTTCCGGAAGGAAAAACTACCGTTTTAAAGGCCCAGGTCCGGATGTTGCCTCCTATTGCATTTATTTCTGCCTTTCTTAATAATACTCCGGTAGTTGTTATTTTTGCCCCGATCATCAAACGATGGGCTGAGTCGGTAAAACTTCCGGCTACCAAATTTCTTATACCTCTTTCTTATGTAACCATATTAGGCGGTATTTGTACGCTGATCGGAACCTCCACCAACCTGGTTGTTCATGGTATGGTTATTGAAGCCGGCTACGAGGGGTTCACTATGTTTGAACTCGGAAAAGTCGGCATTTTTATTGCCATAGCCGGTATCCTGTATCTGTTTGTATTCTCCAATAAGTTATTGCCCGATTCCCGTCAGGATAATTATGTGGACGATGGGGAAGAAGAGAGTCCGGGAAACCTGCATCGGGTGGAAGCTGTATTGGGTTCCCGTTTTCCCGGTATCAATAAGACATTGGGAGAGTTTAATTTTGCTCGCCATTACGGTGCTATCGTAAAGGAAGTGAAAAGTGGGGGAGAACGTTTCACTCATGATCTGGATAAGGTTACTTTGCATGAAGGCGATACACTGGTACTTTGGGCCGATGATTCGTTTATTCCGACGTGGGGAGAATCGAGTGTCTTCCTGATGCTTGCCAATGGTAATGAAAATACTGAACCGGTATCGAAAAAGAAACGTTGGCTGGCACTGGGGTTACTTATCTTTATGATTGTAGGGGCTACAGTTGGCGAATTGCCGGCCGTGAAAGAAGCCATTCCGGGGATGCGTCTGGATATGTTCTTTTTCGTTTGCATCACTACTATTATTATGGCTTGGACGAAGATATTTCCTCCGAAGAAATATACCAAATATATATCCTGGGATATTCTGATTACAATCGCTTGTGCGTTTGCTATCAGTAAGGCGATGGAAAATTCCGGTTTTGCAGCCTTGGTAGCCAGCTATATCATTAGTATGGCTGACAATCTCGGGCCGTATGCTCTGCTTGCCATTATTTTTATCATAACAAATATTTTTACCGAACTGATAACGAACAATGCGGCAGCGGCCTTGAGTTTTCCGATAGCATTGTCGGTCGCTACACAGTTGGGAGTAAACCCGACACCATTCTTTGTGGTGATTTGTATGGCGGCGTCAGCCAGTTTCAGTTCTCCGATCGGTTATCAGACGAATCTGATCGTACAAGGTATCGGTAGTTATAAGTTTACGGATTTCGTCCGTGTGGGATTGCCGTTGAACCTGATTACGTTTTTGATTTCCGTGTTCGTGATACCGATGATCTGGGAGTTTTAATATAAAAGGTAATAAGAAATAAAATGAATAATACACAGCCGAATAATATATATCCGATTTTCGACCGTATGTTGGGAAGAGAGGATAAAGAGGCGCTTTTGAAACAACGTAGTGTGATGGTTTGGTTTACCGGGCTGAGTGGTTCCGGTAAAAGTACGATTGCCATTGCTTTGGAGCGTGAGTTGCATAAGCGCGGTCTGTTATGCCGTATTCTGGATGGCGATAATATCCGTAGCGGTATCAATAACAATTTGGGATTTTCTGCGGAAGACCGGGTGGAGAATATCCGTCGTATTGCGGAAGTAAGCAAACTATTTATTGACACCGGTGTTATAACTATAGCGGCTTTTATCAGTCCGAACAATGAGTTAAGGGAGATGGCTTCTACGATTATCGGAAAAGATAATTTCCTGGAAATTTATGTGAATACGCCGATCGAAGAATGTGAGCGGCGTGACGTAAAAGGATTGTATGCAAAAGCCCGCAAGGGAGAGATCAAAGATTTTACAGGCGTTTCGGCCCCATTCGAAGCACCGGAGCATCCGGCTTTGTCATTGGATACCTCGGTGTTGAGCCTCGAAGAGTCGGTAAATAAATTATTGGAATTGATATTGCCTAAAGTGAAAGTATAGAAAGAAATGAGCTATCCCGTTCCCGTGCTTGATACGGGATCGCAAAGGCACAGACCGTATCCTATATGTATCTTTTGATATTGCTGGTTCTTCTGCGGCCCCGTGTCAAGCACGGGGACAAGATAGCTCACATCTGATAAACATTGAAACAATAAATATAACAAATATAAACTATGTCAGATTACAAATTAAGCCATCTACAGGAGCTGGAAGCAGAATCTATCCATATCATACGGGAGGTTGCTGCTGAATTTGAAAATCCTGTGATGCTTTATTCTATCGGTAAAGACTCATCGGTGATGGTCCGGTTGGCAGAAAAAGCCTTTGCTCCGGGAAAAGTGCCGTTTCCTTTGATGCACATTGATTCTAAATGGAAGTTTAAGGAAATGGTTCAGTTCCGTGATGAATATGCAAAAAAGTTCGGATGGAACCTGATCGTTGAATCAAATATGGAAGCATTTCATGCCGGTGTAGGACCTTTTACGCATGGTAGCAAGGTACATACCGACCTGATGAAAACACAGGCGTTGTTGCATGCCCTCGACAAATATAAGTTTGATGCCGCTTTTGGTGGCGCCCGCCGTGACGAGGAAAAGAGTCGTGCCAAAGAACGTATTTATTCGTTCCGCGACAAGTTCCATCAATGGGACCCGAAGAACCAGCGTCCAGAATTATGGGACATTTACAATGCTCGTGTCCATAAAGGTGAAAGTATCCGTGTCTTTCCGTTATCCAACTGGACTGAACTGGATATCTGGCAGTATATCCGCCTGGAGAATATTCCGATCGTTCCTTTATATTATGCCAAGGAACGCCCTATCGTTGAACTCGACGGTAATCTGATCATGGCTGACGACGACCGTTTGCCGGAACAGTATCGCGACCAGATCAAAATGCGTATGGTCCGTTTCCGTACACTCGGATGTTGGCCTTTGACCGGAGCGGTAGACAGCGATGCCGATACAATCGAAAAGATCGTGGAAGAGATGATGACAACCACCAAAAGCGAACGCACCACTCGTGTAATCGACTTTGACCAGGATGCCAGCATGGAACAGAAGAAACGGGAAGGATATTTTTAATTTTCAATTCTCCATTTTCAATTTTGAATTAAATTATGGCAACATTAAATATAAAAGAATTCCTGGACAGGGACGAACAGAAAGATTTGCTTCGTTTCCTGACGGCAGGTTCGGTAGATGACGGTAAATCGACCTTAATCGGACGTCTGCTGTTCGACAGTAAAAAGATATATGAAGACCAGCTGGATGCCCTTGAACGTGACAGTAAACGTATGGGAAATGCCGGCGACCATATCGATTATGCCTTATTGCTTGACGGCTTGAAGGCCGAACGTGAACAAGGTATTACGATCGACGTGGCTTACCGTTATTTCAGTACGAACAACCGTAAGTTTATCATCGCCGATACTCCGGGACATGAACAATATACCCGTAACATGATAACCGGCGGTTCGACTGCCAACCTGGCTATTATCCTGGTAGATGCCCGTACCGGTGTAATTACGCAGACCCGCCGCCACACTTATCTGGTTTCTTTGCTGGGGATCAAACATGTGGTACTGGCTGTGAATAAAATGGACTTGGTCGACTTCGACAAACAAATATTCGATAAGATTGTCGCTGATTATAAGGCGTTCGTGAAATCCTTGAATATTCCGGATATCACTTATATCCCGCTTTCTGCTTTGGATGGCGATAATGTGGTGGATAAGAGCGACCGCACTCCCTGGTATGAAGGACCGTCTCTGTTGGATTTCCTGGAAACAGTGCCAATCGACCAGGATCGTAATTTCGAAGATTTCCGTTATCCGGTACAATATGTATTGCGTCCGAACCTGGACTTCCGTGGCTTCTGCGGTAAGGTCTCCAGCGGTATCATCCGTAAAGGAGATACGGTGATGGCTTTGCCTTCACGCAAAACATCGAAAGTGAAAAGTATCGTTACTTACGATGGCGAATTGGATTATGCTTTCCCTCCCCAGTGCGTTACCATTACTCTGGAAGACGAAATCGACGTTTCCCGTGGCGAAATGCTGGTACATCCGGATAATCTGCCGATGGAAGACCGTAACTTCGAATCGATGCTGGTCTGGATGGATGAAGAACCGATGGATATGTCCAAACAGTTCTATATCAAGCATACGACCAACCTGACCCGTGCACGTGTGGACAGTATCCGTTATAAGGTGAATGTCAATACAATGGAGCAGTTGTCGGTTGAGAACGGACAGTTGACTGCCGATAGTTTGCCGATGAAACTGAATGAGATCGCCCGTGTTGTGTTTACGACCGGAAAAGAACTGTTCTTTGACCCTTATCAGAAGAATAAACAGACGGGAGCCTTTATCCTGATCGACCCGATTACCAACAACACGTCGGCTGTCGGAATGATTATCGACCGGGTGGATGCCAAAGATATGGTGACAGAGGATGCTCTGGCTGTATTGAACCTGCCGGAACTCGGAATAGGCGAAGAACATTATGAGGCGATTCGTACGGTATGTGAAGAATTAGGACGTCAGGGCGTTCCTGTGAAATGTATAACTGAAAAGAAATAACTTATGGGGTTGCTGGAATTTGATAAATTGCCAATCAATACGCTGGTTGGTGCGGACTGGAAGACGTTTAAGGCTGTGACAGCCGATAAAACGATCGACAAAGGTTTTCGAAACAAGTATTATCTGACAAAATCGGTATGCCGCCTGCTTAGTTTACTGCAACCTTTAGAAGACGCCCGTTATCGTAAAATAGCGGATAAACCGTTGGAGATGGACCCGGTGTTCATACTGGGTCATTGGCGTAGCGGTACGACATTCGTACACAATGTATTTTCGTGCGACAAGCATTTCGGATACAACACCACGTATCAGACGGTATTCCCGAACCTGATGCTTTGGGGACAACCTTTCTTTAAGAAGAATATGTCATTCCTGATGCCCGACAAACGTCCGACCGACAATATGGAACTGAAGGTCGACCTTCCGCAGGAAGAAGAGTTTGCTTTGGCGAACATGATGCCGTATACTTATTATAATTTTTGGTTTTTCCCGAAACACATGCTGGAATATTGCGACCGGTATCTGTTGTTCGACAATACGACCGAGCACGAATTGAAAGTGTTTAAGGAAACTTTCCTGAAACTTGTCAAGATATCGCTCTGGAATACACACGGCTCACAGTTCCTGAGTAAGAACCCGCCGCATACCGGACGTGTGAAAACATTGTTGGAAATGTTTCCGAATGCCAAATTCATTTATCTGAAGCGTAATCCTTATACCGTATTTGAGAGTACACGCAGTTTCTTTACAAATACGATACAACCGCTTCGTTTGCAAGATATCACTAATGAACAGATTGAAAGCAATCTTATTGAAGTATATCGCCGCTTGTTCTACAAGTTTGAAGAGCAGAAAGGGCTTATCCCTGAAGGGAACCTGGTAGAAGTGAAATTCGAAGATTTCGAACAGGATGCTTTTGCGATGACCGAAGATATTTATCGCAAATTAAACCTGCCGGGATTTGAATCGTCTAAAGCCGAGATAGAGAAATATCTGGGAAAGAAGAAGGGATATAAAAAGAACCAGTACAAATACGACGACCGTACAGTACAGATCGTTGAAGAGAACTGGGGAATGGCTCTCAAGGAGTGGGGATATTCTTTATGATATTCTTTCAACTTTTAAGCAAAGCTTATGAATTATATAAAGAATATATTGTTATTTTTGTTTGCGGGCAGTCAGTTGTCGACTATCGCCGGACAGGAGAAGGTTGTGCCTTTTGCGTTTGGTGATATGGATCAATGGGTTGTCCGTGAAATCCAGGAGTCTGGAATTATAGGTGGAAATAAGAAGCATCTCTATGAGGTGGGACCGACGGATACGATTGTCGGCAATACCGCTTATCACAACCGGGGAGGTTCGCCGTGGGCGAATTCCAATGTGATGGCGAAAGTGGCCGGAGTAGTGAAGACGAATACATCTGTTTTTCCGGAAAGGAGAGGAGATGGCTGGTGTGCCCGCCTGGAAACACGTATGGAAAGTGTAAAGGTTTTTGGCCTGGTCGATATTGAAGTGGTTGCGGCCGGTTCTGTCTTCCTGGGTTCGGTTCATGAACCGATCAAGGGGACAAAGAATCCTCAGGCTATGCTGAACAGCGGTGTTCCTTTTACAAAGAAACCGACGGCAATCCGTTTCGATTATAAGGTAAAGGCAGCACCCGAAAAAGACCGTATCCGCAGTACAGGATTCAGCCGTAAGTCGAAAGTGGCCGGGCAGGATTCTATCGCAGCGATTTTGTTTTTGCAGAAACGCTGGGAAGATAAGGAAGGTAATATATATGCTAAAAGGGTAGGAACGATGGTTCAACGTTATGTCTCATCGACAGATGGTTGGGTGAACGACGCTACTTATCCGATTATGTATGGCAATATATCCGGCCATGCGGATTACAAACCATACATGTGCATACAGGTAGAGGAACGTTATGCAACGAACAGCCAGGGCGAGAGCGTCCCGGTAAAGGAGATCGGCTGGGCAGAGGAAGGAGACGAACCTACACATATGGTTTTACAGTTTACTTCCAGCCATGGAGGCGCCTATATCGGTTCTCCCGGCAATACGTTCTGGATTGATAATGTAAAACTGGTATATTAATTTTCAATTATAATGGTGGAGGCAAAGATAAAAGCACTGCGTGATGAGTTGGAACAGCATAATTATAATTATTATGTACTTTCCACACCGACGATATCAGACCGTGAGTTTGATGAGAAGATGAAAGAATTACAGGCATTGGAGGAAGCTCATCCCGAATTTGCCGATCCGCATTCACCGACGCAGCGGGTGGGAAGCGACTTGTCGAAGGAATTTGAACAGGTAGTCCACCAGTATCCGATGCTTTCTTTGGGAAATACCTATTCCGAAGAAGAAATACGTGATTTCTATGAGCGGACGGAACGTGCTTTGAACGAGCCTTTCGAGATTGTTGCCGAACTGAAATATGACGGAACTTCCATTTCGTTGATTTATGAGAACGGACGCCTGGTCCGTGCCGTGACCCGTGGCGACGGAACCCGTGGCGATGATGTGACGGCTAATGTAAAGACAATCCGTTCTGTCCCGTTAAAGTTACGGGGGGATAACTATCCGGAAAACTTTGAGATACGGGGTGAAATTCTATTGCCCTGGGCAGAATTCGACCGTCTGAACAAGGAACGTGAAGAGCAGGAAGAACCGCTTTTCGCCAATCCTCGTAATGCTGCTTCAGGCACATTGAAACAACAGAATCCGGCTATCGTGGCTTCACGTAAACTGGATGCTTATTTTTATTATTTACTGGGTGAAGGTCTTCCTGCCGACGCTCATTACGAAAATCTACAGATTGCTCGTACCTGGGGATTTAAAATACCTGATGTCATCCGTAAATGCGACAGCTTGCAGGATATTTTCGACTATATCGCTTATTGGGATGTGGAACGGAAGAACTTGCCGGTGGCTACTGATGGCATCGTATTGAAAGTAAATTCACTGCGCCAGCAGAAGAATCTGGGATTCACCGCCAAGAGTCCTCGTTGGGCTATTGCTTATAAATTTCAGGCAGAGCGGGCGGTAACACGTCTCAACTCAGTCTCTTTTCAGGTAGGACGCACAGGGGCCGTTACTCCGGTTGCCAATCTGGAACCGGTATTGCTGGCTGGGACGACCGTCAAACGTGCCTCTCTGCATAACGCAGATATTATTGAAGGACTGGATTTGCATCTGGGAGATAATGTATATGTAGAAAAAGGCGGAGAGATCATTCCTAAGATCGTTGGTGTCGATGTCGATTCCCGTTCGATGTTGTTGGGAGCGAAGGTAACTTTTATCAAGACTTGCCCTGAATGCGGTACGCCTTTGTATCGTCCGGAAGGGGAGGCGGCCCATTATTGTCCGAATGAAGCCGGTTGTCCGCCGCAGATTAAAGGTCGTATCGAACATTTCGTTACCCGCCGCGCCATGAATATAAATATCGGTCCGGAAACGGTAGAAGATTTGTATGAAGCCGGACTGGTAAAAAACGTTGCCGATCTGTATATATTGGAGATGCCGGACTTGTTGCGTCTGGAACGTTGGGCGGAGAAAAGTGCCCGTAACCTGATGGCGAGCCTTGTAGAATCCAAACAGGTACCGTTTGAACGGGTGTTGTTTGGGTTGGGTATCCGTTATGTCGGCGAGACTGTGGCAAAGCGCCTGGCATCTGCATTCCATTCGATGCAACAATTACAGGAGGCTTCCTTGGAGACATTGACGGAAGTGGATGAGATTGGCGAACGTATTGCCCGTAGTGTCGTAGACTATTTTGCCGACGAAAACAACCGTATCCTGGTAGCCCGCCTGCAAGAATACGGATTGCAAATGACGGTAGCCGAAGAAGTGCTGGCAAACCGTTCCGATAAACTGAAAGGATTGACAATCGTGATTAGCGGTACATTTACCCAACATTCACGTGACGAATATAAAGCCATGATCGAACAGCATGGCGGAAAGAACAGTGGTTCCGTCTCCGGCAAAACGGATTATATCCTTGCCGGGGAAAACATGGGTCCGGCCAAACTTGAAAAAGCAGCAAAGCTGGGAGTGAAGATTATAAATGAAACTGAATTCTTAAACATGTTGGCAGAATGAGACTGACGAACCATTTTATCCGTAAGAAAGTAAAGGCCTTGGCTGGGCAGTCCGGAAAGCGTCAGAGTAACTTCTGCACCCTGAAAGATGCCCGCCATATCCTGGTGTTGTTTAATGCCGAAGACCGTGATGTCGTTGAGCCTTGCCTCAAAACATTACGTACGTTGAATAAGAATGTCAATGTTTGCGTCTATGTGTCCGGCGAAACGGTGCCAGAGATGAATCCGTCGTATATGGTTGTCCATGCCAAGACCGATCTGGATATGTGGTATATGCCAACGGATGAAATCCAAAAGAAGTTTTATTCATGCAATGCAGATATACTAATCGACCTTACCCAAGGTAATAATTATGTCATGCAATATTTGTTGTTGAAGCATCCCGGAACCTTAAAAGTCGGAGCAAAAAACGGTGAACTGGATTTATATGACCTCACGATTTCAATGACAGAAAACGCTGATATAAAGCATTTATTCGAACATATCTTATTTTATTTGCAGACAATCCGTTCCAAATGATATAATTTCGTTATTTTTGCAGTGCTAAATAACAAAAAAGGAATATTTTCCCCATGGCAGACATAAATTTAAAAGGAATGGGTGTGGCATTGATCACTCCCTTTAAGGACGACGAAAGTGTGGACTATGATGCGTTGAGCAAACTGGTAGACTACCAGGTGCAGAACGGAACCGATTATTTGGTAGTGTTAGGAACTACTGCGGAAACACCAACCCTCACTGAAGAAGAAAAAAAGAAAATTATCAGCCTCGTTGTAACTAAGGTTAACGGCCGTATTCCTATCGTTTTAGGTGTTGGCGGTAACTGTACCCGCACGATTGTTGAGAAATTAAAGAACGATAATTTTGATGGTATCGACGCTATCCTGTCTGTCGTACCTTATTATAATAAACCTTCCCAGGAAGGAATTTATCAGCATTACAAAGCTATTGCCGGAGCCACCAAACTTCCCATCGTATTATATAATGTACCGGGAAGAACAGGTGTAAATATGACTGCTGCTACAACACTCCGTATTGCACGTGAGTTTAAGAATGTAGTCGCTGTAAAAGAGGCTTCCGGTAATATCACCCAGATGGATGACATCATTAAGAATAAACCGGCGAATTTTAATGTTATTTCCGGTGATGACGGTATCACCTTTCCGTTGATTACATTAGGTGCGATCGGTGTTATTTCTGTTATCGGTAATGCCTTCCCCCGTGAATTCAGCCGGATGGTTCGTTTGGCGTTGGCCGGCGATTACGATCATGCCCGTACTATCCATCATCGTTTCACCGAATTATTCGAATTACTGTTTGTAGACGGTAATCCTGCCGGAGCGAAGAGTATGCTGAATGCAATGGGCTTCATTGAAAACAAACTGCGTCTGCCATTGGTGCCGACACGTATCACGACCTTCGAGAAGATACGTGACGTACTCCGTGAGTTGAGCATTAAATGTTGATGCACCCCGTGCTTGTCACGTCTGAATTTTGAACGATTATTTCCTGAAATAAAAACAATTGTTTTTGAAACTAAATACTTAAGTTATTGTAGTTAAATACTTAAGTATCTGAAATCAAAAACAATTGTTTTTTTGTCCCCCCATATCATCTCATGCAGTTACTTTCAGCTTTCAGTTTTCCTTTGATGATATATTTTTCAATTTGTCCGGCTGAAGGGATGAATTTGTAAAAAAATGTATACAAAAAATCAGTGTAAAACAACTTCCGGCAAAACATATGACTTTTGTCTTCAAAGCATATATGTTTTGTCATCAAAAGATAGGTCTTAACATTTCGAAACACCTATGCTTTGTCAGCGGATAACTACCCGTCGGCAAACGGATAACTACCCATCAGTAAACAGATAACTACCCATCAGTAAACAGATAACTATCGGTGGGCAAACGAATGCCTACTTGTCGAATTTTGAATTCAATATAATCACCTTTCAGCCAAATCCAATCTTTTTCAAGGCGGATATCTGGCTGAAACCTGAAAGGTGAAGTTTGGGAACACCTCCGGAGAATCAGTTTTCTTCTGCCGGCTGGTATAAATACCGTTTGATGCTGCGCTTCGGTGTCTTTTCGAACTCTTCCTGATACAATTTGAAGCAGGTTACTTTGCTGTAGCCCGGCATCTCTGTATTGAGTTGGTCGATGTTTTGTTGCATCAGTTTTTCTATTTCGGAATGTTGGATGCCTGCTTTGTCAACCTGTTCCCAATCCGGATAGATCAGGGCAACCAGTTTACCGCCTTGCGAGATTACCAACGATTCGGAAACATAAAGCATGTTGTTCAGGCGGTCTTCTATTTCTTCCGGATAGATGTTCTGTCCGCTTGGTCCCAGAATCATGGATTTGCTACGTCCGCGGATATAGAGGAAACCGTCGGAATCTATTGTTCCCAGGTCGCCGGTACGCATCCAGCCGTCGGGCATCATGACCGCTTTGGTCGCTTCGGGATTCTTGTAATATCCCAACATGACGTTCATGCCGCGTACCAGGATTTCACCTACTTCGTTAACCGGGTCGGCAGAGTCGATACGCGCTTCCATCCGGTCGACAATGCGGCCGACAGAACCTTGTCTGAACGTATCCCATTGTTCGTATGCCACCAACGGACCGCATTCCGTCATTCCGTAGCCAACAGTATACCGGAACTTGATGGAGCGGAGAAATTCTTCCACCTCTTTGTTCAGGGCGGCGCCACCGATTACCACTTCGCCGAATTTACCTCCGAAAGAATCATTCAATTTCTTTGCGATGGTGTCGAGTACTTTCTGGTCGAGGTAGGGGACTTTCAGCAGTAATTTGATGAGCGGCTTTTCCAGTTCCGGGAATATCTTGTTCTTGACGATTTTCTCGATGATAAGAGGTACGGCGAGTATCAATGCCGGTTTCACACGGGCAAATGCTTCGGCGATAATCTTCGGGCTCGGTGTGCGGGTAAGGAAATGCACATGGCATCCTTTGTTCACACAATTCAGAATCTCGAAAGCCAGGCCATACATATGTGCCATCGGCAACATGCAGACCACACTGTCTCCCGGATGGATAAACGGCAGGTTGTCGTAAGCAAATTGCGTATTGCTCCATAAGCTGCGGAAAGGAATCATAACCCCTTTAGAGAAGCTGGTCGTTCCCGAAGTATAGTTCAATACGGCCAGTTCTTCCGGTTGTTCGACATGATATTTAACATCGGCAGCCGTGAAGGAGCGGGGATATTTCTTTCCGAAATACTCGTTAATCCTGTCGCGCACTACCCGTACTTCCTTATTCTTGCTCTTGATGATGGAGAAATTGTCCAGCATCATGAACAGTTTGACATCGGGCATCATCTGCTCGTTCATATTCTCCCAGTTGTTGGCTCCGGCCAGTACGGCCTTTGCCCCTGAATGGTTTACAATATGATGGATATTGTCCGGCTTGAACTCGTGGAGGATGGGGACGGCAACCGCACCATACGCCAGTATGCCGAAAAAGCAGATGGCCCAGTTAGACGAATTTCGTCCGACCAAAGCTACTTTGTCTCCTTTCTTTATTCCTGCATGTTCGAGTATTATATGAAATTTTTCGATACGCCGGGCCACATCTTTATAATGGTACGTGTGTCCATTATAATCTGAGAAAGCAGGCAGGTCCCAATGTTCCTTGATGCTGTTCTCTATAAGTCCTAAAAAACGATTTTCCATGAAGATATATTTATATGAATAACCATGAAAACAAAACGAATGTTGCAAATATAGTAAAAAATACAGACGCTATTATTTTGTTTATTCATGAAAAGTATTTATGTTTGCGGTATTCGTATAAATCTTTGTATATTATATGATTATAAAAGGTTACAGAAAACTCTTCAATTGTTTGATGTTCTATCTTTAAACAATACATTCTTTCCCGGACAGAACCGTCTGTGGCACGGTTTACTATTTTCTTATTCTTAGTTATTTCTTAAAAAATACTGTGTTCAATATGAGTACGACAACAGCTCAGCGTGCACCCCGCAGTGCATCCAATTTTGCTCCGGCGGCGGAAGCAAATGGGTATGGTATGAACGACCGTATCAAACGGTTACGCCAGCTTTCTTTTGAGGCTGAACCTTCCCTGTCTATCGAACGGGCGCTTATCGAAACCCGTTTCTACAAGGAGAATTACGGGAAATATCCTGTTCCGATCCTGAGAGCATTGAACTTTCTTGAGATATGCCGGCAAAAGACCATCTATATAGGTAAAGACGAACTGATTGTGGGTGAACGTGGTCCGGCACCGAAAGCTGTTCCTACTTTTCCCGAGCTGACCTGCCATAGTGTGGAAGACCTGCATGTGCTGAATACCCGTGAATTGCAACGTTATACCATCAGCCAGGAAGATATAAATACTTATGAACGCGAAGTAATCCCATACTGGAAAGGCCGTACTCAGCGTGAACGTATTTTCAGCCATGTCCCGAAAGAATGGAAAGAGGCTTATGAAGTCGGTATGTTTACCGAATTTATGGAACAGCGTGCTCCGGGACATACGGCTCTTGACGGAAAAGTCTACCGCTACGGTTTGCTGGACCTGAAAGAACGGATTGCCGGCGAACTGGCAAATCTCGATTTTATGAATGACCCTGAAGCGACGGATAAACAGGAGGAACTTACCGCCATGTCTATCTCCTGCGATGCCGCCATTCTCTTTGCCGAACGTCATGCCGACTTGGCGGACGAAATGTCGATGGCGGAGAAAGACCCGGTGCGGGCTGCCGAACTTCGTAAGATAGCTGAAGTTTGCCGTTGGGTTCCGGCCCATGCTCCCCGTACGTATTGGGAAGCTATCCAGATGTATTGGTTTGTCCATCTGGGAACTATTACCGAACTGAACGGCTGGGATGCCATGAACCCGGGACATTTCGACCAGCATCTGGCTCCTTTCTATGAAAAGGAAATAGCTGCGGGAACCCTTACCCGTGATGAAGCCAAAGAATTGATGTCTTGCTTCTTTATCAAGGTAAATAACCATACGGCACCGCCGAAAGTCGGTATTACCGCCAAGGAAAGCGGAACCTACAACGACTTTACCAACCTGAATATCGGAGGAGTGAAAGCCGACGGTAGCGACGGGGTAAGCGAAGTTTCCTATATCATGCTTGAAACGATTGAGGAACTGCATATCCTGCAACCGGGAAGTGCCATTCATATCGGTGCCCGTACGCCGGAACGGTTCTTGCGGGCCGGATGCAAGGTGATTCGCCAGGGACACGGTTATCCGTCGGTATTCAATCCGGACGTGTATATCCAGGAACTGATGCGACAGGGGAAATCTCTGCATGATGCCCGGGAAGGAGGTTGTAGCGGTTGTATCGAGGTGGGTGCTTTCGGGAAGGAGGCTTATGTGCTGACCGGCTATCTGAATGTACCGAAGATACTGGAAGTAACCCTTCACAATGGTGTCGACCCGGTGTCCGGCCGTAAAGTAGGACTGGAGACCGGTAATCCGTGTGACTTTGCCGGTTACGATGATTTATACGCCGCCTTTATGAAACAAGTGCATTATTTTGTGGATATGAAGGTGCGTGTAAGCAATTATATCGACCGGATGTTTGCCAAATATGCACCGGCCACATTCCTTTCCTTGTTTATTGACGATTGTATTGCCAAAGGACGCGATTATTACAACTGCGGACCGCGTTATAACACCACTTATATACAATGTACGGGGCTGGGAACAATAACCGACAGCCTTTCCTCCCTGAAGAAACATGTCTTTGAAGACAAACGTTTTTCGATGGATGAAATGCTGAAAGCAATGGCTGACAATTTTGCCGGAGCGGAAGTTATGCGTCAGACAATCCTGAACCGTACGCCTTTCTTCGGTAATGATGACGAATATGCCGATGCTATTGCCGTCAAAGTATTCGATGATTTGTATGATGCTATTGAAGGCAAACCGAATACGAAAGGGGAGTGTTTTCACCTGAATATGCTGTCGACTACCTGTCATGTTTATTTCGGTAAGGTGATGGGAGCGACCCCGAACGGCCGTCTGGCAGAAAAGGCTATCTCCGACGGGACTTCTCCTTCACATGGTGCCGATACGCACGGACCGTCTGCCGTTATCAAGTCATTGGGCAAGCTGGACCAGGTGAAGAGTGGCGGAACATTGCTGAACCAGCGTTTCCTTCCGAGCCTGTTGAAGCGGGAGGAAGATATATCGAAACTGGCTTCCCTGATTCGTAGTTATTTCGCTTTGGGCGGACATCATATTCAGTTTAATATTGTGGATACGGAAACGCTGTATGCCGCCCAGAAATGTCCGGAAGATTACCGCGACTTGTTGGTTCGTGTAGCCGGTTACAGTGATTATTTCAATGATATGAATGCTGACTTGCAGGCAGATGTGATTGCCCGTACGGAGCAGGAAAGCTTTTAGTAATTGAAAATTAAGAATTGAGAATTGAAAATTAGTTGATGGGGTTAATATTCGATATTAAGCGGTATGCTATCAATGACGGGCCGGGCATCCGGACGACTGTCTTTATGAAAGGGTGCCCGTTGTCGTGTGTTTGGTGTCATAATCCGGAGGGGGTATCCAGCCGGAAACAGAAACTCTATACAAAGAAGAAATGTATAGGATGCCGGACGTGTGTGGAGAATTGTCCGCAAAAGGCACTGGCTTTGACACCCGAAGGGATTGTTACCGACAATGCTCTCTGTCATTTGTGCGGCAAATGTGCGGAGGGCTGTCCGGCTCTGGCAATGGAGATATCCGGAACCGAATATTCCGTAGATTACCTGATGAAGGAGATTGAAAAGGAAACGGTATTCATGGACCGGTCGGAGGGAGGCGTAACCTTTTGCGGAGGGGAGCCGTTGTTGCATCCGGATATGTTGCTGGAATTACTTCATCGTTGTGGTGACCTGGGTATCCATCGTGCCGTCGATACGACATTGTTTGCCGGAGAGGAGATTGTCAGGGAGGTGATGCAACATTCCGAGCTTTTTCTGGTAGACCTGAAGCATATGGATACAGTTAAACATAAACTTTACTGCGGAGTGTCTAATGAATTAATATTGTCTAACTTACGCATGGTGGCGGAAGCTGGTCATGCGTTTCATATCCGTATCCCTTTGATAGAAGGTATGAATGCGGATGAAGAAAATATAACCCGTTCGGCCGCATTCCTTTCTTCCTTACCCTGGCAGCATCGGACGGTGAATCTGCTCCTTTATCATGATATTGGTAAGAACAAACATGAGAAGCTGGGGACGGTATATAACCCGGCCCATTATCCGATGGCGACGCCGTCGGAAGAAACGGTGGAGCGTTGTAAGGCTATTTTCAGTATGTATAATATAAATGTAATAATCGGGGGATAAAGGCAATATTATCCCCTATCGTTTTCTGTATTCTTTGGGAGATATTCCTGTGTGATGCTTAAAATACTTTCCGAAGAAAGATTGGTTGGCAAAGTTTAAACTATCGGCTATTTCCTGTATGCTCATCTGGCTTGACTTCAATAACGTTTTTGCTTCCAGAATCACATATTCGTCAATCCAGTTTCCGGCAGGCTGTCCGCTGACTTCTTTGGATATGAGTGAAAGGTATTTGGCTGTGACACAAAGTTTGTCGGCATAAAAGGCAACACTCCTTTCCTGCTTGTAGTTTTCCAGTACCGTTTGCATAAACAATCCGAACAGCTCTTCTTTGCGAGACCTTTTACCTTCATTAGCCGGTTGGTGTTTGCGGAAGATATTGCAGACGTCGTAGAATAATGACAGTAACAGGCTTTGAATAACTTCTTTCCGGTATACATGCTCTTTCATCTTAACCCTTTTCCATAACATGGGATGATATTCGGAAAGATAATCCAACTCTTCCTCAGTCAGGGTAGTGCATGGATGGTCCCTGACGTAGAAGAAAGCTGATAAAAGATTCTTCATTCCCGGGATCGTATCGTCAATGAACTGTTTGGATACTCCCAGGAAAATACCGGCAAAGTCATCACTGCGTTCGTAATGCTGCACTATCTGGTCCGGCAGAAGAACTACCAGATTATTAGGAACGATTGTATATTCTTTCAGATTGATGCTGATCCGTACGGAACCTTTCTGGCAAATGGCAAAAACGGCGGCATCTGCAATACGGCTGGGATAATCGAATAGCGGAATTTCATTCAAATCGTCGAAAATAACGAAATCGTCATCAAAGAAGTCTATTTTGGATGAATGTTCGACCTTCGAGATGTCTATTATAGGAACTGTTTGGTTCATCTTTTCTTTATTTATATGCAAATATAGGAAAAGAATGCATACGAATGCGAAAAACAGAACAATTCTACGGCTCAACTGACCTTTTATAAAATAAGGATTCTCATCACTTTTGCATCGTTTATTTCTCTTTAAAATACTAATAAATAGATAGGTATGAAGATTGTAGAATGTGCGGGCATCTCTTTGCTTATAATTCTGTTGATGAGCTGTTCCGGCCAAAAGGACAAGCCGACGGAAGAGAGGGTAATACCGGTGAAAGTGGTTGAAATAACGGGCAGCAGCCTTGTTGATGGTCAAAATTATGTTGGAACGGTAGAGGAAATGTCTGCCTCTTCCCTGAGTTTTCAGGTTATGGGGAATGTGCAGGAAATTCTTGTCCGTGAAGGGCAGAAAGTTCATAAAGGGCAGCTTCTGGCTTTGCTGAATCGTGCGACTCTTCAGGATACGTATGACGCATCCCGCGCTTCCCTGGTGCAGGCGCAGGATGCTTATGACCGTATGAAAACATTGTATGAAAACAAAAGTCTCCCGGAAATCAAATGGGTGGAAGTACAGAGTAAGTTGCAACAGGCACAGTCGATGGAAAGCATCGCCCGGAAGAATCTGGAAGATGCCAGCCTGTATGCTCCTTTTGACGGTGTGATCGGGAAAAGAAATGTGGAGGCAGGCGAGAATGTGCAGCCCGGTAAACCGGTTTTCACCTTATTGGATGTAGGGACGGTGAATATTAAGATTGCCGTACCGGAAAAAGAAATACCGTTCATCGACCACCGGAAAGCGGCTATAACCGTTGCTGCTTTGGGAGGCCGGCTGTTTGAAGGCATGGTTACGGAGAAAGGCATTACCGCTAATTCGGTATCCCATACCTATGAAGCCAGGATAAAGCTGGATAATAGGGATGGAGCGTTATTGCCGGGAATGGTTTGCCGGGTGAGAGTGGAAGATAAGGACAGGGTTACTACTATCTCGTTGCCTAATAATGTGATACAATTATCGCACACCGGCGAACGGTATGTCTGGTGCCTGCGTGACGGAAAGGCCAAAGCGGTAACGGTTCGTATCGGAGAGTTGACCGACAATGGCGTACAGATAACGGACGGACTGAGCGAAGGTGACCTTGTCATAACAGACGGTTATCAGAAGGTGAGTGAGGATATGAAAGTGAAAGCCTTATGAAAAGACAGCAGGGAATTATAGAATGGGCCATGCATTATTACCAGATCACCTTATTGGTGCTGACCGTCTTGGTCGGTCTGGGAATTTATGGCCTGGTAAATATGCCGAAACAGGAGTTTCCGGAATTTACCATCCGTCAGGGTGTTGTCGTGGGTGTTTATCCCGGGGCGACTTCTGCCGAGGTGGAGGAACAACTGGCAAAGCCTTTGGAACGCTATCTTTATACTTTTAAGGAGATAAAGAAGAAGAAAACATATTCCATGTCGCGTGACGGAATGGTGTATATCATGGTGGAACTGAACGATGAAGTGAACAATAAGGACGAAGTCTGGTCGAAGATTAAGCTGGGTTTGCAGAACTTCAAATCGCAATTGCCTTCGGGTGTCCTGGCTGTCATTGCGAACGACGACTTCGGTGATACCTCCGCTTTGTTGATTACGCTTGAATCGGAAGATAAAACATATCGTGAACTGGAGGATTATCTGGAATCACTGGAAGACCGCCTCCGTCGTATTGAGTCTGTTTCAAATCTGCGCCGTTACGGCATACAAAAGGAACAAATCAGTGTCTATCTCGACAGGGATAAGCTGACGGCTTACAAGCTGGATACCCGAATGTTGATGACAACGCTTTTCACACAAGGATTTACCACATCGGGAGGCTCGTTGAAAAGTGAAGACCTCGATATTCCAATCCATTTCTCTAACACCTATGCTTCTGAAAAAGAGATAGCCGACCAGATTATCCTGGCGGATGGTGACGGGAATATAATCCGTCTGAAAGACATAGCACGTATTGTCCGTGAATATCCCGAGCCTGACAGTTATATAATGAATAACGGAAAGAAGGCTATCATCCTTTCCATGGAGATGCGGGAAGGCAATAATATTGTACAGTACGGAAAGGAAGTGGATAAGGTGCTGGCAGCTTTCCAGGAAGAGCTTCCGGAAAGCGTGTCCATTCAGCGGATTGCGGACCAGCCCAAGGTGGTGGATGATTCGGTGAGTTCGTTTGTGCGTGACCTGTTTGTCTCCATCGTGGTCGTTATCCTGGTGATGATGCTGCTTTTTCCTTTCAAATCGGCTCTTGTTGCGGCTACTTCCATTCCGATTAGTATTTTTATATCTATCGGGATTATGTATGCTGTCGGCATCCCGTTGAATACGGTTACATTGGCTGCTTTAATTGTTGTGCTGGGGATGATTGTGGATAACTCCATCATTGTTATAGATGCTTATCTGGAACGGCTGGATAACGGAATGTCTCGTTGGCATGCCGCAGTATCGAGTGCCAAGAACTATTTCTCTTCCATCTTTCTGGCAACGCTCAGCCTTTGCATTATCTTCTATCCGTTGCTGTTTACGATGACGGGGCAGATGCTGGACTTTCTGAACTGGTTCCCCTGGACGATAACGATTTCATTGATGACCTCGCTGGCTATCGCCATGATATTTATTCCCATGCTGGAACACACCCTTATCAAAAAGGGATTGAAAAACGGGCAGAAGACGGACGGAAAGAAACGTTTCAACTTGTTGGATACGGTACAGGCTGTCTATGAAAAGGTACTTGAATGGACTTTTCGCTATCCCAAGACAACGTTGTTTATCGGGGTATTATCCGTGTTGCTGGCTGTGGTGATTATGATGCGTATCCCGCAACGAATGATGCCGGAAGCAGACCGTGACCAGTTTGCTATAGAGATTTATTTGCCGCAAGGTTCGTCATTGGATAAAACGGCAGCCGTTTGCGACAGCGTATATGCTTTATTGAAAGATGACGAACGGGTTTTGTCGGCTACCGCATTTGTGGGAATGGCTTCCCCGCGTTTCCAGGCAACTTATGCTCCGAATATGGGTGGGAAGAATTATGCGCAGTTTATTGTAAATACAACATCCGTAGAGGCAACGGCCAACCTGCTGGATGAATATGCCAATGCTTATGCCGATTATTATCCGAATGCTTTCATCAAGTTCAAGCAGTTGGATTATCAGACTGTGAGTTTCCCGATAGAAGTTCGCTTTATGGGAGATGATATAACGGCCTTGAAGCAGGTGGCCGATACATTGATGACATCATTGCAGGATATGGATGGCCTGGTTTGGGTTCATACGAATTTTGAGGAGATGCTACCCGAAGTTCGTGTAACACTTGACCCTGTGGAGTCGTCCCGTCTGGGAATTTCGAAAGCGATGGCGGCGGCCGATATGGCTATCCGTTATAACGGTATGTCGGTCGGCTCTGTTTGGGAAGGCGATTATCCGTTGGCTATCTGCCTGAAATCGGATAAGGGAGAGGATGCATACGATTCGTTTGATAGGATAGGGGATGCTTATTTGCCGACGGCTGTTCCGGGTGTCAGTGTTCCGCTTCGCCAGGTGTCTGAAATACAGGGAGGATGGAATGAAGGGCAGATTGTTCGCCGTAACGGAGTGCGTACGTTGAGTGTGATTACTCAGGTTAAACGCGGCTTTAATGAAACGAATATGCAGAAGAAGGTAGAAAAGGTGATGAACAGCCGGGTGATACCCAATCTTCCGGAGGGCGTATCTTTTGAATACGGAGGTGTAAAAGAGTCTGACGAGGAAATTATCACTCCGATAATAGAGGGGCTTTCGATTGCCGTTATTATTGTCTTCCTGTTCTTGCTGATAAATTATAAGAAAATCGGATTGGCTGTTGCTGCCCTTACTTCTATTTTACTGTGCCTGTTCGGTGCTGCTCTCGGTCTCTGGGTGTCCGGGATGGAGTTCAGTATCACTTGTGTGTTAGGTATAATCAGTTTGATAGGTATTGTGGTACGTAATGCGATTATGATATTCGACCATGCCCAGGATTTACGTATCAATCATCACATCTCTGTCAAAGAGGCTGCCATGGATGCCGGTAAACGTCGTATGTTACCGATTTTCCTGACGTCGGCAACAACAGCGGTAGGGGTTGTCCCGATGATTATCAGTAACAGTGCCTTATGGACGCCGATGGGAGTCGTGATTTGTTCGGGAACAGTATTTGCCATGATATTGGCCGTTATTGTTATTCCGGTATTTTACTGGATAATATTCGGAGGGAATAAAAAAGTCGTATAACTATTAAGAGTAAAGAATATGTCTGGAAAAAAGATAATATATGTTTTAGGCAATCTCCTTTGTCTTTTGCTGGTACCGGCTTTATCTGTCGAAGCCCAGCGTAGTTTGACACTGGAAGAATGCAGCCAACTGGCATTGGAGAATAATGCCCGGATGAAGAACGCCCGTTTAGATGTCAAAGGAGCGGAAGAAGTGCGTAAAGAGGCTTTCACGAAATATTTTCCATCTATAAGTGCGACGGGAGGCGCTTTTACCTCTGACAATGGAATGGCAGAGTTGGCACTGGTTCCCGGTCTGTTAGAAATGACAATGGCAAAGAACGGTGTTATGGGAGGAGTAACGGCTGTCCAGCCGGTTTTTGCAGGAGGACAGATACTTAATAATAACAAACTGGCTGCCCTGGCGGTGGAAGTGAGCCGTTATCAGATGAAACAATCGGAGAATGAAGTATTGCTGACTGTCGAACAGTATTACTGGCTGCACGTTTCTTTGCAGGAAAAGAGAAAAACGGTTTCCTTACTGGAAACATTAATCGACAACTTGTATAAGGATGTGGAAGTTTCCGTTCGTGCTGGTGTGGCGAACAGGAATGAACTGTTACAGGTTCAACTGAAAAAGAACAGCATAGCCAGTGACCGGCTGAAAGTAGATAATAATTTACGTTTGTCGAAAATGTTGTTGTCTCAGTATATCGGACTGCCGGAAGATGATTTCACCGTTCAGGCAACTTTGCAGGAGCCTCTGCCTTCGCCGGAGACTTACCGGATAGACTTGATGAGTGCCTTGCCGACGACTGTTGCCTATAAACTGCTTGATAAGAATGTGGAAGCCAGCCGTCTGCAATATAAATTGAAAGTCGGTCAGAACCTGCCGTCGGTAGGAATAGGAGCCGGCTATATGTATCATAATATTCTGGATACCGATCATTCTTTCGGGATGATTTTTGCTACGGTTTCTGTCCCCTTAACCGATTGGTGGGGCGGTTCGCATGCTATCAGGAAGCAGAAGTTGCAATTGAAAGCGGCTGAATATACACGGCAGGATACCAATGAGAAACTTCTTTTGCAGATGCAAAAACTCTGGAATGAATTGGAAGAGGCCTATAAACAGGCAAAGATATCGGAAGAATCGGTAAAAACGGCAGAAGAAAATGTGCGTCTGAGTACAGATTATTATCAGGTAGGGACAGAGACATTGAGCGATTTGCTGAATGCCCAGTCTTTACTACAACAGAGTAGAGACCAATATACGGACGATTATACCAATTACCTGATTAAACGGACGGAATATTTACAGGCAACCGGACGGTAAATAAGAGAGTTGTATTATTAACGTTAGGGAAGCTAAAACCCGGTTAGCTTCCCTAACGTTTTCTATTGTAAATACTTATTGAGGACTCCCATTAGTGCCGCCAGGTCGATGGGTTTTGCCAGATGATAGTTCATACCAGCTTTGATTGCATTTGTCACATCTTCTGAAAAGGCGTTGGCGGTCATGGCTACAATTGGTATGTTACGTATATCGGCACGTTTCAGTGAACGTATTTGACGGGTCGCTTCATAGCCATCCATTACCGGCATCTGGATATCCATCAGTATCATCTGATAGAAGCCTTCAGCCGACTGCGAAACGATATTTACTGCATCGAGACCATTTACCGCCGTGTCAATGGATACACCGGTACTTCCGATGATTTCAACGGCAATCTCCCGGTTTAACTCATTGTCTTCCACTAACAAGATGCGTTTGCCGGAATAGTCGGCATCCGACAGTTTGAACTGGCTGACCGGCTCCGGTTGTTCCCCCTCAAAAAGGAAACGTTTCAGAATCTGGAATAATTTTGATTTGTAGAGGGGCTTGGTTATGAAACCATTGGCTTTTGCAGCTTTGGCCTCTGCTTCATATTCTTCAATATCGTATGCGGAAAGAATGATTATCGGAACATCTGTCCCAACAATATTCCTGATTTGCCGTGTTGTTTCTATGCCGTTCATTTCCGGCATTTTCAGGTCAATAATGACTGCAAAGTAGTTGTTTGCTTCTGCATACCGTTTCCGGACGTAGGTTATGGCTTCATTTCCGGAACATACCCAGTCACTTTTTATTCCGATTTCCTGCAAGCAACTGCAAGTACTTTGGCATGCAATCTTATCATCGTCGACAACAAGCACTTCCAATCCGTCTATTCTTATTTTCTCATCCGGAACCTGTTCGCAATGACGTAATGGCATGTTGATTGTAAAGCGGGAACCTTTGCTGTATTCGCTTTCCACTTTAATGTCGCCCCCCATCATCTTTACGATTTTATGACTGATTGCCATCCCGAGTCCGGTCCCCTGTATATTCTTGATACCATTGTCGCTGGCACGTTCGAACGGCAAAAAGATTTTGTCAAGAAATTCGGGTTTCATTCCTCTTCCGTTATCTTCAAAGACAAATTCGTAGTCACCGAACCCATCCCAGGTTACTTTTTCGTTGATGTCTATGGTGATTTGCCCATTTTCCTGTGTATATTTGACTGCATTGGAGAGGATATTCATCAGTACCTGCTTGATGCGTTGTATATCGCCCGTCACATTTTCATGCTTTAACCCTTTTACATGGATATCGAGTGTCTGCTGCTTATTTTTAATTTCAGACTGCATCATGACGACGAGGTCTTGTAGAAGTTCTCCTATGTTGAATTCATCTTCAGACAAAATCAGCCGGCCACTTTCTATCTTCGACATATCCAATACTTCATTAATCAGGCTAAGTAACAATTTGGATGCTCCGTTGATTTTTTCCATACAGTCAAGTAGCCGTTCCCGTTCATCTACATGTGCTTTGGCAATGGCTGTCATTCCAATGATAGCGTTCATGGGAGTTCGGATATCATGACTCATGCGGGCAAGGAAATCTGATTTAGCCTGATTGGCTTTTTCGGCAGAATCGAGTGCCTCTTTTAATTGCTCGGATTGTTCCTGAAGTTTTTTTTGTAATTCGCGTTGTTCGGTAATATCGGTGATATCGATAAATACAATCAGATAGATTGGTTCATCTCCTTCCCAGCCAATACATTCCCCATTCAGTTGTAACCAGGAATCGTTATCGTTCTTGTCTTTCGACTGGATAACAAAATGCACTGGTTTCCCTTTTTGCATAAATGCTACATGTTCTTTCAGTACTTCCCGGCTTTTTTCGTTCAGACGGGAGAAGGGGGAGAAAAAAGGATATTCTCCTTTACTAACCCCCGCGAACTCCATATATTTATCATTTGCATCCAGCAGTGTAAAACTTCCGTCACGGCCAATCTTGTTCTTTGAGATAAAACCCGGGAGATTTTCGTAAGCGATTGTTTGTTCCTGTTTGGCCTGCATTATATCTTCAATATCGGTCATTACCGTGTAGGATATTGGAATCCCGTCCTGAATCTGGTCGGTGAATGTAGCCGTCAGTTTTGTCCATCTTTCACCTCCTTTTACAGGCATTTTCATAATAGCCTCGTAGCCGTTGGAGTTATTGGCTATTGCTTCATACACTTTCTGTCCCAATATATTCCATGCTTCTTCATGACCTTTAAAATATAAGTCAGGTTGGTTATGGAAAAGATTCTCATACTCTTCCTTCGGATAACCTATCAAATCATAATAGAAATCGTTTGCCCATAAGAGGGTGAAGTGCTCATCCAGTAAATGTTTGCTTACGCTGACTCCCATGAGACTCATCAGCAAACTGTATTCGATATTTGTTCCTGATTGTATGATATTTCTCTCCATAATGTCTTTATTTTAGCACCAATAAATTATGATTTGTATAGCTTTACAAAGTAAAGGCTATCGGAGTGAATATGCGTGATATATTTTTGGGATAATATGTTCTGTTTTTTATTCTTATAAAAAGAAATCATATTAATCAATATCTTTTTGATAATTGGAATATGTATATAGTTTTCCTCTATATTCCTGAGGTGTTATTCCTACATGATGGCGAAAAAATTTATTGAAAAATGATAAATTGGTGAAACCTAACTCCATTGCTATGTTTTTAATTTCCTGGTTTGTTCCTTTCAGTTGTACTTTGGCGTCTATGATTATTATTTGTGTCAGTACTTCAAGGGGAGTTTGCCCGATAGCTTTTTTTATGCAGGTGGAGAAATAGGAGAGTGTCAACCCTAAACGGTCTGCATAGAATGTAACATTACGTTCTGTTGTATAATATTGCAGGGCGAGATTTATAAAATCCTGATAAATCTCTGTATAGCGGTTGAGTTCCTGTTTCTCTAAAAAGTGGTTACTATCGTATAATTCTATAATTCCCTGACTGCACATTGTGAAAATTGCTTTTATCATTTCCTTGTTGTTCGATATATTGGGATAAACGGCGTACTGATATAAAAGCTCATAAAAGCTGGCAATCAGATTCGATATTTTTTGAGAGATAGGAATAACCGGATGTCTGTAAATAATAGATAAACAACTCATTGTACTTCTTAAGAAATTTGCATAACTCATAAAATCAGAAGAAAAAGCTGCAAAATAGATTAGAATGTCATCAGACATTTCATGTACCTGAATATAACTGTTGGGAGTTAGTGTAATTATGTTGGACTTGGTTGTTTTGTATTCTGCCAGATTGATGGTCGAGCAGACATACCCTTCCATGCAAAGAATGAAGACGCCTGCTTTAATCTTACAGGGAACATTCATAAGGTGTTTAAGTTCGTCAGCAGAAACATATTTGCCAACCATAAAATCAGTGGGAGAATCAAGACAGATTATTTGCTCATCCATGCTGTGAGATTTATTTTGAAATCAAATATAGATAATATTTGAAACACAAATGTTATGAGAGAAAAAATAGAACATATAAAACAAAAGATTTGTTTGTTTGCTGCAATTAATCGTTACGGATTAAATTATTGATGGCAGGCTTAATTTCTTGTAAAGGGATTGGATAATCTTAATTTGCTTTGGCGATAAATACTTTTCTGAAATGTAGAGAGAATAAAGAAGCCGGTATTTCCTTATAAGAATGTTACTTTCTTGTTTTAAAGAAGATACCGGCCTTTGTTGTATCAGGCAATTATTCTTCGACTTGTACTTTAACAATCACTTTGCGGATATTTCCTTCTCCGATACCGGGTGCATGGCCGTCTTCCGGAAAATAGATGGCGAACTGCCCGGGATAGATTTTTGTATAGGCAGTCGGGCGGTCAACGAAGAAAGCGATGTCTTTCTCTTCGTTATAAGGCACGGAAACTTCCTGTAATTCGCATCCCGGTTTCCAACCGATTTTTTCAACACCTAGAAGGGGAAGCTGGATGTCGATATATTTCTTGTGTGTCTCGATTGCGGCATCGTTTTTATCTTTGCCGGATAAACTGGCTACGCTGACAAACAGGCGGGAGCCGTCCAATTCGTATTTGCCGTCTTCCATTTTGGAGAAGTCAGTAGCTTTTACATAATCAAAAGCTTTTTTAAACAAAGGGTGCAAGCATTCAACCTTTTCTGTGTTATTCAAGGAGTCAAGTATCATAACTGTATTCGTTTTATAAATTCATTCGTTAATTCGTCTGACAAAGGTCGGGTATTCGATTGTTAAATAATAGGACAAATATACCAAATAAAACTATTAAATTCGTACATATCTTAATGAGCGTAATGAAATTCCGCAACTTTGTTGCAACTGATTTATTCGTATCTTTGTTCTACAATAGAATCGGTATAAAATAAACATAATAATGAAAGATGTAGAAAGTAAGGTACTGCCCGTCCTTGAGATGAGTTGTGCGGTTTGTGCCAATAACGTGGAGGGTACCGTCAAAGCACTTCCCGGAGTAGAAGAGGCATCTGTTAATTTTGCAGCGAATACATTATCAGTTATATACCATCCTTCGGTAATCAGTTTACAGAAAATGCAGGAAGCCGTACAGGCTGCCGGATATGATTTGGTGGTTGAGGCCGAAGACCCGCTGGCCGTACAGGAAGAGATGGCGCGTAAACATTATAAGAAACTGAAGCGGAATACAATCGGAGCGTGGATATTATCAGTGCCTTTGGCTTTATTGGGGATGGTGTTTATGCACATGCCCTACGCCAACTGGATAATGATGGTGCTGGCATTGGCTATTATGGTTCTGTTCGGGCGGTCGTTTTATGTGAACGGTGTGCGCCATGCGCTGCAAAAGAGTGCCAATATGGATACTTTGGTGGCCCTCAGTACTTCCATTGCTTTTATATTCAGTTTCTTCAATACGGTTTATCCGCAGTTCTGGATTGAAAAGGGATTGGAGCCGCATGTGTATTATGAAGCCTCGGGGGTGATTATCGCCTTTGTGCTGTTGGGCAAGTTGATGGAGGAGAGGGCGAAGAACAGTACTTCTTCTGCTATTAAAAGCCTGATGGGATTACAGCCTAAAACGGCCCGTCTCGTAACTGACGGAAAAGAGGAGGAAGTTCCTATCTCTTCTTTGAAAAGGGGAAATATTGTAAGTGTTCGTCCCGGTGAGAAAATACCGGTGGACGGAACTTTGCTGCAAGGCTCTTCTTCCGTAGATGAAAGCATGCTGAGCGGGGAACCGATTCCTGTGGAGAAAGTTGCCGGCGACCGGGTATTGGCCGGAACAATCAACCAAAAAGGTGCTTTTACGATGGAGGCGACCGGAGTCGGGAATGAAACAGTTTTGGCGCAAATCGTCAAGATGGTGCAGGCTGCCCAGGGAAGTAAAGCACCTGTGCAACGTATAGTTGACAAAATAAGCGGTATATTTGTCCCGGTAGTCGTTCTCCTGTCTATCATAACGTTTATCTGCTGGATGGTGATTGGCGGCGAGGATTATTTCTCTTATGCCCTTCTTTCAGCTGTTTCAGTATTGGTGATAGCCTGTCCGTGTGCGCTTGGGCTGGCAACTCCGACGGCACTGATGGTCGGGATGGGAAAAGGAGCCGAACGGCATATCCTGATAAAAGATGCTTATGCATTGGAGACTCTTTGTAAAGTCGATACGATTGTACTGGATAAGACGGGGACATTGACGGAAGGGATTCCGGTTGTCGTCGATTCCTGCTGGTTGACAGAATCGAATGTCTGTTATCTGGATATTCTCTATACTGCTGAATTGAAATCGGAGCATCCGCTGGCGTCTGCCATTATCCGTTGGCTGGAAGATTCGGGAGCCTCTACGTGTGAAGCCGGAGATTTTGAAAGTCTTACCGGCCGGGGAATCCGGATGGAAGTCAATGGTGTTACTTACTGGGGTGGAAGCCATGGATTGTTGGAGGTATTTGGTTCGGAGATACCGGATGACACAATGAAACAGATACGTCAATGGCAGGACAACGGAATAAGTGTCGTTTATTATGGCGAAGGTAACCGTTTGCTGGCTGTACTGGCTATTTCAGACCGCATCAAACCGACATCGGCTGCGGCTGTAAAGACCCTGACGGATATGGGAATAGAAGTGCATTTGTTGACAGGCGACGGTGTGAAGACGGCGGAAAGAGTGGCTGATACTTTAGGTATAAAATATTTTAAGGCCGAAGTGATGCCTGATGATAAGGAAGAATATATCATGGCTCTTCAAAAGTTAGGAAAGAAAGTTGCTATGGTAGGCGACGGTATAAACGACTCGCAGGCACTGGCTCGTGCCGATGTGAGCATTGCGATGGGAAAAGGGACGGATATTGCGATGGATGTAGCGATGGTGACATTGATAACATCTGATTTGTTATTGTTACCGGAAGCAATCAAATTGTCGAAACGAACGGTGCGGCTGATTCATCAGAATCTGTTTTGGGCCTTTATTTACAACCTGATAGGAATACCTTTGGCGGCCGGCGTTTTGTTCCCGGTAAACGGGTTGTTATTGAATCCGATGCTGGCAAGTGCGGCGATGGCTTTCAGTTCCGTTTCTGTGGTGCTTAACAGCTTGAGACTGAAATTTATGAAGTAATAGTATAAACAAAAAGATTATGGCAACAATGAAATTTAAAACAAACGCAAAATGCGGCGGCTGCGTGGCTGCTATCGGTGCTAAACTGAATAAGTTGGTGAAGGAAGATGAATGGTCTGTCGACCTGAAATCGCCGGATAAGGTTTTGGAAGTAACAGCGGATGTTCCTGCTGATAAAATAATTGCAGCAGTAACAGATGCCGGCTTTAAGGCTGAACAATTGTAACCTGCAATGGTCAGGACCCAACAAAGACAAACTTATGGTGAAGAAGTAGCCAATGTGCTGACGCACGGTGCAGGAATGATTTTCGGGATAGTTGCTATCGTTTTATTACTGATAGCTTCTATCCGTAATGGAAATCCCTGGGCAGTGGGCAGTTCGGTGGTTTATGCGCTTAGCATGACGCTTTCGTATGTCACCTCTACATTTTATCATGCTTCGTCCCATGCGCGGCAGAAGAGATTACTGCGTCGTTTTGACCATAGTGCTATTTATCTACATATTGCAGGTACTTATACGCCTTTTACTTTGGTAGCGCTCCGGCAGGAAGGTTACTGGGGATGGTTATTATTTGCAATTGTATGGATTGCTGCCGTTATCGGCGTTTTTCTCAGTTTCAGGAAGATGAAAAAGACCGATCATCTGAAAACTACTTGTTATCTGGCAATGGGATGGGTGGTTATTATCGCTTTCAAACCTTTGGTTGATGTCTTTCAGCGGACGGATTCAATGGATGTGTTGTACTGGCTGATTGGCGGAGGATTGTTCTATACGGTAGGATGCGTTTTTTATTTTTTCGATACATATAAATATATGCATCCGATGTGGCATTTCTTCGTTCTAGGCGGTAGCGTCTGCCATTTTATTTCGATTTATTTATTGATAAGATAAAAGAAAAGGATATTGCATAAGTGTTTGACAGTTACGGTGTCAGCTGCTTTTGCAATATCCTTTTTCTGAATAAGTATTATAACCCGCTGAAATCAACGCCGTCGAAAAGTAATGACGGAATACGCCAGCTGGAGAACAGACGAGGGTCGTTTCCTACTTCTGTCAGATTAGTCCATAAAGCAATCATGTTTCCGGTTGCATTCATTTCTGAAATCGGCTGGGTCAATTTCCCTTTTTCGATAAGGAAGCCTTCCACGCCATACGAGAAATCGCCGGTTGTACTGTTGCAGTTACCTCCGTTGAAACCTGTAACGAGAATACCTTTATCTACTGAAGCGATAAGGCTGTCCGTATTTTTGTCGCCCATCTGCATGGTCAGGATGGAGGGGGAGGCAATAGTCGGCTTCACTTCCATCTTGTTGGCAGAATAGGTATCGATATAATAGGTCTTCAGTACTCCGTTTTCGAATACGGGCATCCGCTTGGTGGCAACACCTTCACCATCGAAATAACGGGCGCCGGATGCTTTGATAAGATGCGGCTCGTCTATGAGGGTTAGTTTGTCTCCCAATACTTTCTGGTCGAGCTTATCCAATAAGAAAGAGTTTTTCTGCTGGATAGAAGAACCGTATAAAGCATCGATAACAGGAGATAGCAAACGGCCGGAATTCATATTGTCGACAATCATGCGATATTTGCCGGAAGCCACTTTCTTTTGTCCCAGCTTGCGGAAAACACGTTCCAATGCCTTTGTACCCAATCCTTCCTTAATCATCGTATCGAAATACAAGGAAGAATCGTACCAGTAAGATTCGGGACGGGCATCGCCTTCGCCACGGATACTGACGCTGGCAACCAGGCTGAAAGAAGAACCGCAGGCTTCACCTTCGAAACCATTGCTGGCAACCATATATTTAAAGTCTTTCTCATCGCTGTAAGAAGAGTTGGCAGAAATAATACGGTCGTCTTTTCCCATCATTTCTTCACAGGTCTTCATGGCCAGCGATACTTTTTCGTCCGGCTGTATGGAGTCGAATTTCGGGTCAATCAGTTGCAGGTCGGCACCGTCTCCTTTGTAGTACAAGGAAGCGTCAGGCAATGTACGGGCCTTGTCTTCTGCCAGGTAACGGGTTGAATCGATTCCGTTGCGGATAAATTTTTCCAGTTCCTTTTTATCCAGGCGGTTGGTGGAGAAAGAACCGTAACGGCCATCGACAAACAGATGGATAACCAGACTGTTTTCAGAAGCCTGCTGTAAGCGGTCAATCTTCATGTCCCGGATTTCGAATGAACTGCTGGAACCATTATACAGCGTTACCCGTGAGGACTGGCAACCGTTCTTTAATGCGAACTCCATGGCCCACTGGGCCAGTTTCTTATTATCGTTAGTTATCATATCAATTTTCTCCTCCTACAGTAAGTTTACTAACCAGAGCAGATGGCATACCGCAAGTTACCGGACAGGATTGTCCGTCTTTGCCGCATGTCCATGTGCCGTTATCCATCTTATAATTGTTGCCCACCATGGTGATGTCGGCTAAGGCTTTCGGACCGTTACCGATGATGTTGATATCTTTGATCGGCTGTGTCAGTTTTCCGTCTTCAATCAGATAGCCGTCTTTTACAAAGAATGTAAAGTCGCCTGCACCGATCTGTACCTGCCCGTTGGTAAAGCTGGAGGCATAGATACCTTTCTTTACAGTTGAAATCATCTCTTCTTCCGTCACGTTTCCAGCCTCCATATAAGTGGCACGCATACGGGGGATAGGCATCTGGCGGAACGACTCTCGACGTCCATTGCCTGTAGAAGGGATACCATAATGTTTCGCACTGATGCGGTCGTGCAGATAACTCGTCAGGATACCTTCTTTCACGATATATGTCTTTTGTCCTTCCACACCTTCGTCGTCAATATTCACGGAACCACGGTTGAACGGGATTGTACCGTCGTCAACCACATTGATGTGTTCGTTGCAGACTTTCTTATTCAGCTGGTCGGAGAAAATGGACGTGTTCTTGCGGTTGAAGTCGGCTTCAAACGCATGTCCGATGGCTTCGTGCAACAGGATACCTGAACCACCGGCCCCCATCACGACAGGCATTTCGCCGCCTTTGGGTTTCACGGCCTGGAAGAGGATTGACGTTTTTTCTACCGCCTCTTTTGCTACTTCGGCTATGATTTCGTCGGTCAGGAACTCGGCACCCATACGGAATGC
The DNA here is from genome assembly GCF_000364265.2 of Parabacteroides sp. ASF519. NCBI lineage: Bacteria > Pseudomonadati > Bacteroidota > Bacteroidia > Bacteroidales > Tannerellaceae > Parabacteroides > Parabacteroides sp. ASF519. The sequence goes on from NZ_AQFV02000006.1 coordinate 3,794,291, forward strand.
GCGGGAAGCGTAAGAGTTTTCAATCTTACCGTTGTCTTCCATGATGCAGACGGCGCCCAGGGTTACCATCGGACGATAATCGTAATATGTTTGTCCTTCTGAATTACAGAAAAAGATGTGCGATGTCGTATCTCCGAGAGAAGCCATTACCTTATGGACACGTTTGTCGAGTGCAAAAATCTGGTCGTTCAGTTTTTGCAGGTAAGGCGTTTTCTGGTTGACGGCAATCTCGTCCCAAGGTGTTTGCACACCATAATAATTATTGATAATCGGTTCTTCAGTCAGTTTGGCCGGTCCTTTTCCGGCAGCACCGTTAGCGATACGGGCAGCCGTACGAGCGGCTGTCAGCATCTCGTCGAGCGAGATATTTTCAACGTAGGCATAACCTGTCTGGTCTCCGGACAGGACGCGTACGCCCATTCCGAAATCTATGTTTGAAGAGGCGCGGTTTACCGCACCGTCTTGTAAACCGATGTTGTTACGGTAAGAATGTTCGAAGAAGAGGTCTGCATAATCTCCTCCTTTTTCCAGTGCTGCGTTCAGCACTTTTTTCATATCGCTTTCGCTTAAACCGAAATGGTTTAACGCAAACGAGATACCGGCAGCTTTATCAGCAGTACTACCGGCACAACCTTCTAAAAAAGAAGGAACTGCCAGTGAACCAAGCATAACCATACCTCCTGTTTTAATAAAATCACGTCTGTTGTATTTCATATTGTTTTATAAAATCTCTCTGTTCTCTTTTGCCCATTGCATCACGTTTGCGGGCGGACGCTGGGCCAATAATTCTTTTTTCATAAAATCCATATAGGGCGCTACGTGCCTGAAATATTTTTTGTAGCCCTTGCACAAATAGTTTAATCCCGGTTCGCCGCTGGCTGTATGCAGGAAGCGGTTTTTGGGACATTCTCCATTGCAGGCAAAGAGAAATTCACATTCTTTGCATTGCATCGGCAACTTGTCGTATTTATCAGCTCCGAACTTTAACTGGTTCTGGCTGTACATCATTTCTGTTAATGTCTGCGTGTAGATGTTGCCCAGTTTGTATTCGGGGAATACAAAGTGGTCGCACGCATAAAGGTCGCCATTGAATTCCATCACGCCGGCATGTCCGCATGTCCGGGCCAGGGTACATACGCCCGGCTGTTCTCCGACCCAGTTTGCCAGTGTGGCATCGAATAACTGGATATAGTAATTTCCCACATCTTCTTTTAGCCATTCATCAAAGATAGCACAAAGGAAATCACCCCATTTTTCGGAATCGACGGAGAAGGGGGCCAATTTTATATGGGCGTCCTGTTGTTCCGGCGAAGTCAGCGTTGTCCCGTCCGTGTGTTGTCCCAACCGTTCCACGATAGGGGCGAACTGGATATAATGACAATCTATTTCTTTGAAAAAGTTATAAAAATCAAGCGGATAATCGACATTGTAATCGTTTACGACTGCCATCGCATTGTATTCTACCTGATGTTTTTTTAGCAACTCGATTCCCTTCATCACTTTGTAGAAGGAGGGAAGGCCCTGGCGGTTCCGGCGGTATTCGTCGTGAAATTCCTGCGGACCGTCGATTGATATTCCAACCAGAAAGTTGTTTTCTTTGAAGAAACGGCACCAGTCGTCTGTCAGCAACGTTCCGTTTGTCTGGATGCAGTTGTCTATCTGCCTTCCACGGCCGTATTTCTGTTGAAGTTCGAGTGCTTTTTTGTAGAAACTTATCGGACGCATCAGTGTTTCGCCGCCGTGCCAGGTGAAGAGTACCTGAGGCATTGTCTGGCATTCCAGATAATCTTTGATGAATTTTTCCAGCAGTTGCTCGCTCATGATGTGATTCTTTACTTCCGGATACAATTTCCCTTTTTCCAGGTAATAACAGTACTCGCAGGCCAGGTTACAAACCGAACCTACCGGTTTCAACATCACATAAACGGGTTTTGCAAAAGGAGATATGTAAGAATTATTCATGGTGTTTTAAAACGATTCAACAATAATCTCACAAAGGTATATATTTTTATGGAATAACGGTTGTTCTTAAGGGGTAATAATTAGAAAAAATTGAGCTGTTCGATTATTGACCGGCTCATTTTCAAAAGAATGTTTGTATATATGTTTTGTCATTAAAACACCTATGTTTCAACAACGGTTGTCATATACCGTCTCCCGTTTATTTCAGTTTTTTCCTGTAATGTTTGTAATCGGTTATGAAACCTTCGCAGAGCCAGTTTGCTAAAGCCTGGCGGTTGTCGCTGAGAATGAAACGTTTCTGGTCGAAGCTATTTTGTATGTTGCCGAGTTCGACAAAAACGGAGGGAGGCGTTGTTTTTCTTAAAACATACAATCCGCGCTGGCCGACTGTCCCAGTGAATCCGCGGCCGGGCTGATGTCTGTTGTATTTGTGCTCGAAAGTCGATTTCATTGTCTTTGACAGGTGTTTGCTTTCCGAATTTTTGTCTTGATAATAGAAGAAAACATCAGTCTGGTGACTTTTACTGCGGCTGTCGATATGCATGAAGATGGCGCGTTTGTATACTTCTTTGTCTTTCTTGAATAAAGAGTTGATTTTATCGCACCGCTGTTCAAGACGGCGGAACTGGTTAAATGGTATCGGGTCTCCCATGCAGGTTTCGCGTTTGCTGTTTTTCAGGAATTTGTCGTTGCGGATACCGTCTTTGGCATCCTGGATGATGATGTGCACTTTGGCGCCCCGCATCAACAGGTTACGGGCCAGGCGGAGCATGACGTCGTAAGCATATTCGTCTTCGTGAAGTTCTACATTGCCCATTTTACCGATGGCTCCGGGGTCGGGACCGCCGTGTCCGCTCACCAGATAAAAGCAGCAGCCTTTCAACTCGGAGGATGTGACTTTGTATTCGGCCATTTCCTTGCCGAATAAGGGCTCGTAATTAGGTTTCCTTGCCACGGTAGCCGCTGCCCCCTTTAATGGCGGCAATTGGTATTTAACGCCCATTTTCAGGCTATTCCCATTACCGAGTTTAGTCTTGTTCAGTTTTACGAACTCATCATGATACTCTTTTCCGACACGGTTATGGCGTTTCAGAAAAAGGGTGATGCCTTCTCCCTTTTTGGGAAATGCTTTCTCTTGGGCAAAGAGAGTGCCGTTGAAAATAAAGAGTGCAACGAATACAGATAGTACGAGCGTTATTTTTTTTGTAAACATGTTTTCCGGTTATAATGCGGTAAAGATAGGAAAAGCTGCTAAATAACAGAAATATCGGGAAAGAAAAAAAGACATTCGATTTTTTCCGCTCTCGCGCACGTGTTGTTGCTGTTGTTGTTACTTTACTATTCTTTACTTTACTTTGTGTACTTAAAGTCTGTTTTTGGGGAGTTTCGGACTCGGAAACTAGGGTTTCGGGAGAATTAACTATTGTTAAATTGATGCTATACTAATAATATACAGCGTGTTGAGTCTTTTTTTGTAAAAATGCCATTTTATATGTAAAATAAGTCATAATCATCTCTTCGCGTATTTTCTTCTCTATAATATATTTTCCTCCTAAAACAGGAAGAACGCCACATCCGGGAGAAAATAAATTTTCATCCGAATGAAATCGAAATTTCTCCCGGGTGAAATTAAAAATGGATTCGAATGGGATTTTTACCTGTCAAATGTTATTGTATTATTTTGTTTTTATATATCCCAACTTCGTATAACGGATATTCCGGGAAGTATAATGCTTGATTACTTTGGCCGAACGGATATGCATGATTTCTCCCGCCTGATAAGCATGGTCGGCATTACTTAACTTACCGCTTTCCAGGCTACGGTCGGATGCCCGGATGGTGAAGAAAAACAGATTGCCGGATTCATCAGAAGCAACAATTTTCTGGTCGACGTAGAAATGGGTGGTTCCCCGGACTGAACGGGTTTTGTACGGATTGTCTTCCACCTTGACCCGCCGGACGGAAAGATGCAAATCGTTTAATTTCTCATCTATCGTTCCGATAAAACGGCTGACAGGCACTTTGTGCATGCGGGAAGTGTTCAGGTCCTGATATACCCATGAATAGGTCGCTGCCAGTTCCTTGAAACGTCTTTCGCTTTGTACGCGTGCTTCATATTTGTTGGCAATCCAGGTGACATATTTAGGGTCGATGGCGGCCACTTCAAACAGATGATAACCATGGTATTTACCAAAAGAGATAATGTCGTCGGCATTATGTGAGATGGATTCCAGTCTCATTTTAACCGTCAGCCTGGCGAAAGAGTTGGCTGTCGTTTTCATCGCTTTTTCCACTGAATTTATAGCGTTCACATCCAGTGTGGAGAGAAAAACATTCGGATGAAATTCCGCTGCCGGGTTGTAGAACCAAAGTGTGTAATAAGCCGTTTTTTCATTCGGCAAAAGTATGAAATACACACCTTTATCTGTGTTTCTGCCTTCGTTAAACGTATTCAGTTTATCCAGGACAAATTGCTCAATATAACCTGAAATATTATCCATAACTCATCCTCCTCATATTCTTCCCTAACAAATATACGAAATAGGAACGAGTTTTCCTAATAAAAGTCCGGTTAATACAGGTTATTTCTCCTTTTATGCTGGAAAACAGCCGGATATATATGGTGACTTCAACAACTTCTTCATTTATTTATCTGTTATAAAATAGGAGTGAATACCACTAAATTATTTACCAGATGAAGATACACGAATATCAGGCGAAAAAATTCTTTTCAGACTATGCGATTCCAGTGGAACGGCACATTCTGTGTAACACGGCGCAAGAGGTTACGGCTGCTTTCAGTCAGCTGGGGAATGAAAAGGTAGCAATCAAGGCACAAGTATTGACCGGAGGAAGGGGAAAGGCAGGAGGTGTTAAACTGGCAGGCAATGCGGAAGAAGCATTGCAGCACGCCGAAGCGATTCTGGGCATGACGATTAAAGATTTCCCTGTCACCCGTGTGATTGTGAGCGAGGCGGTGAATATCCATCTTGAATATTATGTCAGTTTTGTTATCGACCGCAATTCCCGTTCAGTTGTCCTGATGATGAGTGCGGAAGGAGGGATGGATATTGAGGAAGTGGCTCGCCGGAGTCCCGAAAAGATATTTCATTTCCGGATCGACCCGCTTATCGGGATTCCGGATTATCTGGCACGCCGTTATGCCTTTACCTTGTTCGATAAGATAGCTCAGGTGAACCAGATGGCTGCGATTATCCGGAATATGTACCGGCTTTTTATCGAGAAAGATGCTTCTCTGGTTGAAATCAATCCGTTGGTTATGACGAAGGACGGAGTCTTGATGGCTATTGATGCCAAGATGACGTTCGATGATAACGCGTTATACCGCCAGCCTCGTGTCTTGGCACTGTTTGAACCGACAGAGGAAGAAAGGACGGAGGCGCAGGCGAAGGAAAAAGGTTTTAGTTATGTGCATCTGGGTGGCGAGATTGGTTGCATGGTGAACGGTGCCGGACTGGCGATGGCTACGATGGATATGATTAAATTGTATGGCGGAAACCCGGCTAATTTTCTGGATATAGGAGGAAGTTCGAATCCGGAAAAAGTGATTGAGGCAATGAAGCTACTTTTAAAAGATCCACAGGTAAAGGTTGTGCTGATAAATATTTTCGGAGGTATTACGCGTTGCGATGATGTTGCCTACGGGCTGCTGAAGGCTTTTGAGCAAATTGATACCGATATCCCTGTCGTTGTCCGTTTGACAGGCACAAATGAGAAGGAGGGGCGCGATTTGTTGCGCAACACTCGTTTCAAAGTTGCCGAAACAATGGGAGAAGCCACCCTGATGGCTGTTGAAGCATCACATAAACAATAAAAGAAAAGTTACCATGAGCATATTGATAAATAAATCGACCCGGCTGGTCGTGCAGGGAATAACCGGACGTGACGGCCTCTTCCACGCACTGAAAATGAAAGAATACGGAACCAATGTCGTAGGTGGTACCTCACCGGGCAAAGGCGGTACGGAAATCGAGCATATCCCGGTTTTCAATACGATGTACGATGCCGTACAGCAAACACAGGCTAACACTTCGATAATATTCGTTCCTGCCCGTTTTGCGGCAGACGCTATTATGGAAGTGGCCGATGCCGGGATTGAGTTGATTATCTGTATCACTGAAGGAATCCCGACCGTCGATGTCATAAAAGCCTATCGCTTTGTCCAACTGAAAGGGGCAAAGTTGATTGGGCCAAACTGTCCCGGATTGATTTCTCCGGGTGAAAGTCTGGTCGGAATCCTGCCGGGAAAGGTTTTCACGAAAGGTCATACAGGTGTGCTCAGCCGTAGCGGGACATTGACCTATGAGGTCGTTTATCATTTGACGGCCAACGGTATGGGGCAGTCTATCGCAGTAGGAATGGGAGGCGACCCTGTTGTCGGCCTCTATTTCCGCGAACTGCTGGAGATGTTCGAGAAGGATTCGGAAACGCATTCAATCGTGATAATCGGAGAGATTGGAGGAAATGCTGAGGAACTGGCTGCCGATTATATCCGTAAGCATGTCACCAAGCCGGTGGTCGGCTTTATTGCCGGCCAGTCTGCACCGCCGGGTAAGCAGATGGGACATGCCGGCGCTATTATTTCCGGAGGGGCCGGCACCGCAGTCGAAAAGATACGTGCATTGGAAGATGCAGGAATAAGGGTTGCCAGCGAACCATCTGAAATACCGCAACTTTTACGTTACAAATGAAACTTTATCCTTATCTTTGCACCTTCGTAAGAATGAGTAAATGAATAAGGAAGATAATTTCGGCAGGTTGCTGATGCTGTTACTTATAACGCTTTGCATCTGCCTGGGACTATATTATCTGCCGGACAACATGTTCGGCCAGAAAATAAAAAAGGTTGACTTACTTTCGGATTTACGGGTGAAAACGCAATCGTTGTCAATGGACTCGCTACGTAAACAGCTCGAACAACCGGATACGTTGGAAATAGATTCAGTAGCATTGCGCGATTCGATTATCCGTTCGACGGGGATTGATTCGACGGCATTGGTGTTACGCGATTCCCTGTATAATATAATGTATTCTGTCCAGGGGGCGGATTCGCTCGGTACGCATATCGAAGATTATTCGGTAGGCCATATCGGGTTGAAGCGTTTCTTTACAGCCTTGAAAAACCGGGAGACAATGAACCGACCGGTGCGTGTCGCTTTTCTGGGTGACTCGTTTATTGAGGGGGATATTGTCGTTGCCGACCTGCGTTCTGCCTTGCAGAAAGAGTTTGGCGGGCGCGGAGTGGGGTTTGTTCCTATTACTTCCGTGGCTGCACAGTTCCGTCCGACTATCGAACAGCGCTCGGAAGGATGGCACACCTGGTCAATGCTGACCGACCATGAACATGGGTATACGCTTTCCGGAATGATGTTTGAACCGAAAGGTGAAAAGGTATCCGTATCTGTCAAGACAACAAACCGTTATCCGGAGTTACAATCGGCTTCTTCACTGAAATTCCTATATGAACAGAATGCCCGAACCCGGATGAAACTGCATTATAACAATCAGCCGGATACAATCAATGAGTTATTGCCTGTCGTTTCGAAAATAACACAATATGAGCGGAAAGGGACATTTACAGAAGCTACTTTCTCTTTTACGGAGACGGAAGGTTTCCGTGCGTTGGGTGTCGCTCTGGAGGATAATTCAGGTGTTGTCGTTGATAATTACTCCCTGCGTGGTAATTCCGGTATGATATTGAACCGTCTGGATAGTTCGCTTTGCCGGAATCTGACCGAAGTCCGGCCATACGACCTGATTATTCTTCAGTATGGTTTGAATGTGGTAAGCGACAGCGTTTTACATTACGGCTGGTATAGCAAACGCATGGAAGAAGCGGTTCGCCATGTACAGGTTTGTTTCCCGGAGGCGGATATCTTGCTGTTAGGTGTTTCAGACCGTAGCCATCAGGAAGAGGGTGAGTTTGAAACGATGCCTGCCGTGCTTGCCTTGCTTCATACACAAAGGCAGATTGCCCGTAAAACAGGTATTCCGTTCTGGAATACGTTCGGTGCGATGGGGGGCGAGAACAGCATGGTCCGTTATGTTGAGAACAATTGGGCAAGCAAAGATTATACACATCTGAGTTTCAGAGGCGGGCGCGAAATAGCGACGGCTCTTTTTAATGCATTATTATTGGAAAAGGAGTTTTATGATGAAGCAGACAAAGTGGTTAATTAATTTGTCGGTTTTGTTGGCATTGCTCGCGATTACCGTAGGGGCGAAGAATCTTTCGCCTTCCCGCTCATCGTTTCAGGATGCAGGGGATGTGTTGTCCGATACGTTGACTGTGCCGGATACGATTGCCTTGCCTTTTGCTTCTTATCTTATGGGAGCCGTTGTCGACTCGATTCAGTTGCCGGCCTCCGACAGTTGCGTAAATGAATATGCTCCGTTGCATCATTTCTTTGCTGGACTCGATTCCTTGCGTGCGGGAAAAGATACGGTTATCACGATTGTGCAGCTGGGCGATTCGCATATACAGGCAGGACATTATAGCGGGCGCATGATGCGTCTCCTTCAACAGCAGTTCGGCAATGCCGGGCGTGGTTGGATTGCTCCCTTCAAACTGAGCAAGACGAACGAACCGGACGATTATTTCATTTCATCCGTAGCGAAGGAATGGATTGCCGGACGTTGTATCCAGAACAACCGGAAATGTCCGATTGGGCCGGGTGGTATCGGTATCCAGTCCGCGTCGCCATCCATCAATTTCGATATCAGCATAGCACCTAATAACGGTGCCGGATATTCTTTTAACCAGGCAGTCATTTACCGTGGGGAGAAGTCCATGCCGATGCTGCCGGCCGGAAAAATGAAAGATTCTGTCAGGACGGTATTAAGTACGGCGCCGTGTGCGCCGGGAGTGATTGCCGATACGTTCCGCATCTCTTGTCTCGTCGACACGTTGCAACTGCACAGTACGCGAAGGAAACAGGGGACGGATAACTTGCTTCCGGCTTCTTCTTTTAAGAACCTTTATTATGGTTTCAATCTGACCAACGAGCAACCGGGTATTTTGTATCATTCGATCGGTGTGAACGGTGCCATGTATGTAAATTATACAGACGAGAACTATGTCCGCCAGTTGGCTTTGCTGAATCCGTCACTGTTGATTATTTCTTTAGGAACGAACGAGACTTTCGGCCGGCGCTTTACCCGTAATGAATTTGCCGGGCAGATTGAAGATTTTATATCCTTAGTGAAAAAACAAATGCCGCATACGGCCATCTTGCTGACAACTCCTCCCGAATGTTATAAACGGGTGTATGTGAACAAGAAACGTACGTATGTGCGCAATGAAAATACAGAACGTGCAGCAAAGGCGATTGTCGAAGTGGCACGTCGCGAAGGTCTGGCATGCTGGGATTTGTTTGCTTCGACAGGAGGGAAAAACTCTTCTGCCAGATGGCGCAAGACCGGTTTAATGGGAAGAGACCGTGTTCATTTTACGAAAGAAGGCTATCAGGAGCAAGGCATTTTATTGTATCGTGCCCTGATGCAAACCTATAACCGATATATAGCAGATAACGATGTTCGATAATATAGATTTATCCAAGTTGGGAGAGGTGCTCACCTATCAACACCTGTCGCCGATACTGTTCAGTAGCGGGTTGTTCTTTTTCCTGTTTATAGGATTCCTGATTATTTATATGTCACTCAGGAAACATTTGCTGGCCCGTATTATATATGTAACGCTGTTTTCTATCTATTTTTATTATAAGAGTAGCGGATTCTGGTTTTTCCTGCTGTTATTTACTGCCACGTCAGATTTTTGTATTGCGCAGGGAATATTCCATACTACAACCCAATGGAAGCGTAAACTGTGGGTTGTTCTTAGTTTATGTATAAACCTCGGGATGCTGGGATATTTTAAGTATTTCAATTTCCTGTTGGATATGATTGCTTCGGTAACAAGGATGTTTGGTTACCAGTTTGGAAATACGGCCATGCAAAGCGTTACGTATCAGCCGATGGATATATTTCTGCCGGTCGGTATTTCTTTTTTCACGTTCCAGACAATCAGTTATGTCATTGATGTATACCGGGGGAAGATTACGCCGCTGACACGCTGGATAGATTATGTGTTTTATGTATCGTTCTTTCCGCAGTTAGTGGCAGGGCCTATCGTCCGTGCCCGTGACTTTATTCCGCAAATCTATAAGGAACCGACCGTCACCCGTTCCGAATTTGGCGAAGGATTGTTTCTGGTACTCTGTGGTTTGTTTAAGAAAACGGTGATTTCCGATTATATCAGCCTGAACTTTGTAGACCGTATTTTTGATGCGCCTTTGCTTTATACCGGTGTGGAAAATCTGCTGGGCGTTTATGGTTATGCTTTGCAGATTTATTGCGACTTTTCCGGTTATTCGGATATGGCGATTGGTATTGCTTTGCTTTTAGGTTTCCGGTTTAATGTAAACTTCGATTCACCTTACCAGTCGGCGACCATTACCGAATTCTGGCGGCGCTGGCATATATCTCTGTCTTCATGGCTGAAAGATTATCTGTATATTTCGTTGGGTGGGAACCGGAAAGGGAAAATCCGTACGTATATAAACCTGCTGATTACAATGTTGCTGGGTGGTCTCTGGCATGGTGCTTCGATGAGTTTTATCATTTGGGGAGCCATTCATGGAGTGGCGCTGGCGATTCATAAGTTTATAATGAGCCGGTTCAGCAGTTTCAAGCAACTAGGGTCTGAAATGAAGCCCTGGCGCAGGGTTTTGGGCATATTGATTACGTTTCATTTGGTTTGTTTCGGATGGATATTCTTCCGTGCCGATTCGATACGAACGGTGAAGGAGATGCTTTCGCAAATCTTTACAAACTTCCATCCGGAAGTATTTACACAATTTGTAGCGGGTTATAAAGGTGTTTTTATCCTGATGGTGATTGGTTATGTGCTTCACTTCATGCCTAAGTCGGCAGAGAATGCGGTGCAGGGAGTCGTAACCCGCTCTCCTTTGTTGGTGCAGGCTGTTATTCTGGCGGTTATGATTTTTGTTGTAGTGCAGTTCAAGAGTGCCGGTGTGCAGCCGTTTATCTATTTCCAGTTCTGATGTAAAGTAAATGTATATAGTATGAAAGTTAGCCTGTTACAATTTTTACTTTTGTCTGTTTTCCTGCTGGGGAACATGGACGCGAAAGCACAACTGAATAATAATCTGACAGCAGATGAACTGCGTATAAAGCAGGAAGTGAAACCTTTTCTGGATAGCTTGATTATTGAGGAACCGAAGATTACCGATAAAGATATTTCCCTGTTCCGCCTGGAAGCTGTTTTTCCGGCAAAATCATTTACCCGTTTCGGTACGAATGAGGGTGAATTTACAGCCTTTACGCCTGATAATCCCAAAAGCCAGGGACTTGTAAGCGAGCCGATTCCTTTGCTGGGTGGTGCCCGAATCAGCCTTATCTATTCTTTTATAGATGATTACAAGAGCAATGTCCCTATTGCGGGGAAGTATCGTTTCGAGAGTATCAGGGAGAAAGATGCTTCAGGAGAAGAAATGGTTCGCCAGTCTTTGTATCTCCATGTTTTGAACGATTTGCGGTTTTCCAGGATAAAAGTCGGATTGATGGAGGTTGTGATGTTGCCTCCTGATAATGAGGGAAAAAATATCAATAACTTGCCATCGTTGGGATATCGTTCCATGAGTTTCAGCCGGATGGAGGACAATCAGTATATGTTGACGTATTTGTTGCGCAGCAGTGAAGGGGTTTATAGTCCTATCCTTCGTTCTGAAGGTTCTGACCGTACTTTCCCGGAATACACAGGTGGTTCGGCAGCACAGTTCTGGTTTATCCGGCAGAATATGCAATATCCCGAGAAGGCCGCCGAAGAGGAGGTGAGTGGGACAGTCCTTGTTTCCTGCACGGTAGAGCCGGATGGCTCGGTTACCGAACCGCATGTCTTTTTAGGTTCGGAGCCGTTGCTGAATGATGAAGCGATTCGCCTGGTTGCCCTGACAAGCGGAAAATGGATACCCGCTACCCGTAACGGAGAGAATATCGCAGATGAAAAGGTAATCCCCATCACATTCAGGCTTGATGACGACATGCTGAAGACAATCCAAGTGGCGAAGAAACCGGGTAAGAAATTGCCGGTTAAGACTTATCTGTTCTTTTTCGCATTGGCAGTCATATTGATTTTCTATTTGCGAAACAAATTCTTTAAAAAAGACAGGCGTCCTGATCCGGCTTTGCGTCCGAATGTTTCCGTCAGTAACGACAAAATGGTGATTGTTGCAGGAGTTGATGAAACACAAATGGCTTTAATGTTGCGTACGTTTACGGAAATATATAATGCCCGCAGTTACGAAGCTATTATCCGGATGCATACGATGAGTACCCAGGTATTTGCCCTCACTTTTCCGTATGACATAAGCTGGGATATTTTCTTGGAATTGCTTGACCATCTGATATATTTTGACGAAAGTGAACATAAAGCACAAACCAGGGCATGGCTGACTTTGCCGGAACAATGCAAACCGGTCGCAGGCGAACATGCTATGTTCTTCACCAAAGAGGATGATAAGGATTTTGACCCTGTCCGGCTCACTACCCAGCATAACCATGGCTGGAAAGTCGATTATGAAACCGAACAGTTAGTAGCAACGGAGGTCCTGGAAGAATATGTTAAACCTCCGTTTGCTTATTATGAGGTGATACAAAAGAATTTTGTCGAATTTGATTGAGTCTGGATCAAATATCTTTTAAATTTGTTGATTCTATCCTCAAATGACGTAAGTCTGAACCTGATACGCCCTGGAACACCTGTAAACCGAATTCCGGAATGACAGCCAGGATATGGTCGAACACATCGGCCTGGATGTCTTCATATGGAATCCAGTCTGTGGTGGATGCGAAGAAGTATAGCTCCATGGGAATACCCTGTTCTGTCGGTTGCAGTTGGCGAACCATGCAGGTCATGTTCTGGCTTACATTGGGATTGCTTTTCAGATAATTCACCAGATAAGCGCGGAAGACACCTATATTTGTCTGGCGTCGTCCGTTTACCCAAATAGAAGCGTCGATGCTGTGTTCTTTATTATAGGCCTCCAACTCTTCCTGCTTCGTATCGATATAATCGGTGAGTAATGATATTTTACGGAATTTAGCCAACATTTCCGGTGTACAGAAATGTACGCTGTTCATGTCGATATTGATGGAACGCTTCACACGGCGCCCTCCCGATTCTTTCATCCCCCGCCAGTTCTGGAAAGAATCGCTGACCAGTGCATAAGGCGGTATGGTGGTAATTGTGTTGTCGAAATTGCGAACTTTAATAGCATTCAGCGTCACTTCAATCACTGTTCCGTCAGCCCCGTATTTTGACATCGTTATCCAGTCGCCCGGACGTAGCATATCATTGGCTGATAGCTGAATACCGGCCACAAAGCCAAGTATCGTATCCTTGAACACCAGCATTAGGATGGCAGCCGAAGCACCCAGTCCGGCAAATAACGTAGCGGGCGATTTGCCGATCAGGATACTGATAATGATTATTCCACCGACAAAGAACATAATCACCTGAATGATTTGTACAAACCCTTTCAATGGTTTGTTCTTCATCGATTCTTTCCGGTTGTATATCTCTAATAATAAGTTCAGTGAAGCATTGATGAATCGTAGTACAACGGCCACAATGTAAACACTGCATACCATCTGAAGGATACCGAGCAAAGTAGGCATTTCCTCTTTGGGTAGTGCCAGCGGAAGCATGATATAAACCAGGATCGCGGGGATCAGGTGCATCAGCTTATTGATGATCTTCCGTTCTACGATCAGATCGTCCCACTGGTTTTTGGTTTTTTGAGCAAAACGCTTAAATAATTCGAGGAAGATATAGCGGCAAGTGTAATCGATACCGACAGTTATCACTATTAGAAGCAGCAATACGACCAGGTTGTCCCAAATATTTGCAGAGTCGTGTACTAATCCCCATTTAATCAGGTAACTGTTAATCCATTGTTGTAATTCACTCATATATTTGTATTTAAAGTTGTGAACACAAATGTAGGGAAAAAATCATTGCTGCCCAAGTTTACATTAATCAGAGTATTGATACACTTTTAGTTCAAACAGAGGAATCATCGCAAAGAAATGATCGAATATATCCGACTGGATGCGTTCGTATTCTTTCCATACTTTATTGCGGGAAAAGAAATAGATCTGGATAGGCACACCGTATTCTGTCGATTGCAACTGGCTGATGATCAGGTCGAGGTCGGTGTTTACAACCGGCAGACTGGTCAGGTAACGCTCTACATAGACACGAAACATCTGCGAGTTAGTCGGTGTCACACCTTCGTCCGGCTTATAGTCGGCCAGCAGGGGAATCTCTTTCCGCATGTTATCCAGCATTTCAGGTGTACAGAATTTGATTGTGTTCAGGTCGAGAAAGATGGATTTCATGACACGCCGCCCGCCCGATTCAACCATTCCCCGCCAGTTCTGGAAAGAGTTGTTGACCAGTGTATAGGGTGGGATAGTGGAGATTGTATTGTCGAAGTTCTGTATTTTAACGGTGTTCAAAGTGATTTCCTGTACAATCCCGTTTGCGTTGGACCCCGGGACTGTAATCCAGTCGCCCGGGCGTAACATATCATTGGCTGATAACTGTATGCCCGCAACGAATCCGAGTATCGTATCTTTGAATACCAACATCAGGATGGCGGCCGAAGCGCCCAGTCCGGCAAACAATGTGGCTGGTGATTTGTTGACAAGAATGGCAATAATCACAATCCCTCCAATGAAAAAAGCCAGCACCTGAAGTACCTGCACGAATCCTTTTATCGAACGGTTCTTACTGACCTCCCTGTGATTATATATATCCATTGCCACCAGGATAAATCCGTTGATGGCCAGCAACAGAACAAATACAATATAAACGGCGCAAACTTTTTGCGAAATCAACAACAATTCTTTTCCCCGGATAAAAGCCATCGGCAATAAAGCATAGACTAAAATTCCGGGAATGGCATGCACCAGATTATGTATAACTCTCCTCTTAATCAACAAAGTATCCCAGAAATAATGACTTTTCTCCGATAACTTCCGTACACTGCCGACAAAAATGTACTGACATAAGTAATCGACTCCTACAGCTACCGTGATCAGTAGTACGGCAATAATCATTTCATCGAATGTATTTGCGATTTTCGCATCCACGCCCCAGCCGACGAGGATTTTGTTCATCCAGCTACCTAAATTTACCATGTTGTTATCTCTCTTTTATAATGATAACATTTACAACTGCATTTGGTTTAAATAATAAAAAAGTCTAATCAACCCCTGATAACAAAAAGGAATCCGGTATCTTTGTAGACCATAATACAAAGATGTATGGTAATATATCCATGAAAACATTATTAATGATGATGTTATTTGCAAGTTGTTCGAATCTGTTTGCGGCTCAGAATACAAAAGCGCTGGAAGTAAAAGAACATAAACTAAAAAACGGATTGACAGTCTGGCTGAATGAAGACCATAGCCAGCCGAAAGTATTCGGTGCCGTTGTCGTAAAGGCAGGAGCGAAGGATTGTCCGGATACCGGAATTGCCCATTATTTTGAACATATGATGTTCAAAGGAACCGACAAAATCGGAACCGTCGATTACGATGCGGAGAAAACGTTGCTGGATTCTATCGCACTGAAATATGACGAACTGGCGGCTACGGAAGATGAAGCGGCCCGCTCCCAGATACAGAAAGAGATAAACGAATTAAGCATCCGTTCTTCCGACTATGTAATTCCCAATGAGTTCAACCGTTTGATTTCCAAATATGGCGGTTCGGGTTTGAATGCCGCAACGTCTTATGATGCAACTATCTATTTCAATACCTTTTCCCCGCAATATATGTCCCAGTGGGCGGAAATCAACAGCGAACGCCTGCTGAATCCGGTCTTCCGCCTGTTCCAGAGCGAACTGGAAACTGTTTATGAAGAGAAAAACATGTATGGTGATTTCATCGGCGGGCCTGTTATGGACCGGTTGCTTGCCCGTTATTTTGCCCCGCATCCGTATGCTTATCCGATAATCGGCAGTACGAAGAACCTGAAGAACCCACGCCTGACAGAGATGCGGAAGTTCTTTGAAGAATATTATGTGGCCTCCAACATGGGGCTGATATTAAGCGGTGATTTTGATACGGAGGCTGTATTGCCGGTTCTGGAAAAAACTTTTTCCCGTATCCGTCCGGGAGAAGCTCCCAAACACGATATTGTGGCCCTTCCGCCCTTTAAAGGAAAGGAGAAAATGAAAATAAAATTCCCCGTACCTCTAGTGAAAGCAATGGGAATGGGGTTCCGTGGCGTTCCGGCCAATCATGAAGACCAGGTGGCGTTGGCTGTGGCGGTTAATATGCTGAACAATGCGAACGGGACCGGTTTTCTGGATAAACTGATGGTAGACCGGAAGATTATGGCGTCGATGGCTATGAATGAAAGTATGAATGAAGCCGGGATACTGGCCGTTGCCGTTATCCCCAAGTTGATGTTCCAGACTTATGGCGGAGCCGAAAAACTGGTTTGGAAAGAAATCAACCGGGTGAAAGAAGGGGATTTCAGTGACGAGATATTCAATAGCCTGAAGCAGGAGCAACGCCGCCAATATGCCTCAAACCTGGAGAATATAGATTCGCGTGCCCGGATTATGATGTCTTTGTATTCGCAAGGTAAAAGCTGGGAAGATTATTTGCAGGAAGTTTCCGGTATCGATGCTTTGACAAAAGAAGACGTAGTCCGTGTGGCCCGTAAATATTTCAGTGAAAACTATTTATGCGTTACAAAGACGACAGGCAAATATCCGAAGGATAATTTGACGAAACCGGATTTCAGTCCGATTGTACCCAAAAACTCGGAAGCTTCTTCCGAATATGCTAAACAGTTGGAACAACTGCCGGTACAAGAGGTGAAGCCGCGTTTCATTGATTTTCAGAAAGATGTAGAAACAGTGAGTCTGACTCCCTTAGCCACTTTATATGCAACGGCAAATCCTGTTACGGATATATTTACCCTTAACCTGGTTTATCAGGTTGGAACGTTGGAGCAACCCAAACTGATGCATCTGGCTAATTACCTTCAGTTTTTGGGTACGGACTCTCTGTCGTTCCATGAATTCCGTACGCGGTTGCAGGTCCTGGGCAGTACGATTTCTTTCGATGCCACCGACAAGCAGTTTTTCATGCGGATTACCGGCTTCGACAAACATTTTAAGGAAACGGTTCAGCTGGCCGGCGATTTTATCAGGCACGTAAAAGCTGATGATAAACAAATCCGTCAGGTAATAAATGATGCGAAAGTCACCGAGAAGGCTTTCTTCGAATCGAGTGATAACATCGCAAATGCGTTGCTCGAGAAAGTGAAATATGGCGAACAATCCCGGTTTCTTACTAAGTTATCTCTCTCTGAAGTCAAGAAATTGAAAGGAAAGGAACTTTTGGATGCATTTGTCCAGGTCCGTCAGACGGAATGCGATTTGCTTTATTGCGGAACATTGCCCGTCGCCCAGGTCAGGGAAGAGATAGAAGCCTTCCTTCCGTTGAAGGAGATAACCGTAGCGGTTAATGCTCCCTATCATCGGGATGCAAAGAAATATGACAAGCCGACCGTTTACTTTATGGATATGCCGACAGCCTCGCAGAGTATTGTTTACGGCTATGCAAAAGGAGAGGTGACAGACGATGCCTGGTCGCGCCATGCCGCCCGGTTATTCTCCGTTTATTTCGGAGGCGATATGTCGTCGCTGATGTTTCAGGAAATAAGGGAATTCCGTTCGCTGGCTTACCGAGTGAGCGGCCGGTATATATTGCCGCCTCATAACCTGGAAGGAAAAGCCGGTGAGTTTGTCACTATGCTTTCCACACAGAGCGACAAGACGCTGGATGCTTTGGGGATAATGAATTCCCTGATTCACGAAATGCCGGAGAAAGAGGAAAGGATTTCTACCGTAAAGCAATCTATCGTTAACCAGGTCAATAATGATTTTCCTTCCTTCCGGGAAGTGCCGGAAAAGGTTGCCGGTTTTCGAAGGAATGGCTTTGACAACGACCCGAGCGAAGCCTTATTGTCTGGTATCTCGGATATGGATATGAAAGATATTATCCGTTTCTACCGGCATAATGTCCGCTTGAAACCGGTTGTTTATGTCATTGTAGGCAATTCCCGGCGTATCGATATGAAGCAACTGGAAACCTATGGCAATGTGATAAGATTGAGAAAGAAAGATATATATAAATAATGTATAGTAAAGACGAATTAAAGAACCTGAAACTGGAGTTTTGGGAGAGTTTCGCCGCTTATTGTGAAGTGCAGCCTTATTTGCGGGGACGTAAAAAGATATGGACTTTGTATGATACCAAAGTGAAAGGAGTAGAATTGAAGTTCGATATCAGCCGCAACGGTGCTTATGTGATTCTTGAAGTGAATCACCGGAGTGAAGAGCTCCGGCTTGAAATGTACGAACGCCTGACTTGGTATAAGGAAATGCTGGAACAGGACTTTCCCGGAGGTCTGACCTGGGATATTTGTTTTGTAAGGGATACGGGGAAAGAAGTAGCCCGTATTTATACCGCCAGGGAAGGACTAGACTTTCACCGTCGGCAAGATTGGGGAGAGTTCTTTACTTTTATGGCGTCGCAGATGTATCTGTTGGAACGTAATTTTATGTCGATAGCTGAATATTTGAGAGAGTAAAAAAGATGGCACATTCAAATCATATGATTTATCAGGTGGCTGGCATTGCGGCGGTAAGTCTGCTGACAGCCTGTTCGACGCAACAGCAAGATGTTAACTTGCAGGAAGTCGGAGTCAGCCATGAATTGGCCCGTTTCAGAAAAGAGCATTTCGGTCAAGTCAGATATAACTTGTTTTTCTCCATTCCTGAATCCAGGCAGGAGCCGGTCAGGGGCAAGGCTGTCATACAACTGTCGCTGAAAGAAAAACTGCCGCTTATTATTGATTTCAGGGGAGATGCTTCACAGGTCGCTTCTGTCTTGCTGAATGGTGGGGAAGTGCCTTATGAGGTAAAAAATGAACATATTATCATCCCGGCAGAACGGAGCGTCGTCGGAGAGAATAAAGTATCTGTAGAATTTACTCCTGCCGACCAGTCTTTGAACAGGAGGGACGAGTTTCTTTATACTTTGCTGGTTCCTGACCGGGCGCGGACTGCGTTTCCCTGTTTCGACCAGCCGGATATGAAGTCGTTATTTACGCTGACGCTGGAAGTTCCGGAAGCATGGCAAGCCGTTACGAACGGTGCCATAGAGAAAACAGATACCCTATCCGTTCCCGGACGCAAGTTGATTTCATTCAGGGAAACAGAACCGCTGAGTACTTATTTGTTCGCCTTTACTGCCGGAAAATTTATTCGCGAAACATACACCCGGGATGGAAGGGAAATCTCCTTGTACCACAGGGAAACAGACCCGAAGAAAGTCGCCCAATGTCCCGAG
The DNA here is from genome assembly GCF_000364265.2 of Parabacteroides sp. ASF519. NCBI lineage: Bacteria > Pseudomonadati > Bacteroidota > Bacteroidia > Bacteroidales > Tannerellaceae > Parabacteroides > Parabacteroides sp. ASF519. Next base: position 3,813,737 of record NZ_AQFV02000006.1, read on the forward strand.
ATCGCATCGGAAGTCTTTGACGCTTTAACATGGCTGGAAGATTATACCGCCATTCTGTATCCTTTTGCCAAGTATGATTTGATAATCCTTCCCGGTTTCCAGTTCGGGGGAATGGAGCACACTGGGGCAACGTTCTATACCGACCGCCGTATGTTCCTGAATGAGAACCCGACATTGAACGAGCAGTTGAGCCGCAGTGCCCTGATTGCTCACGAAACAGCCCATATGTGGTTTGGCGATTATGTGACCATGCAATGGTTTGACGATGTCTGGACAAAGGAAGTGTTTGCCAATTATTTTGCTTCGCAAATTGTCGAACCGCTATATCCGGGTGTAAACCATGCTCTGAATTTCATGCAGGATTATATTCCTCCCGCTTATGCGGAAGACCGTACTGCCGGAGCAAATCCAATCAAACAGGAACTGGATAATCTTCGTAATGCCGGCCTGGTCTACGGTAACATCATCTATGATAAATCTCCCGTCGTCCTGGAAATGCTGATTAAAAAGATGGGTAAGGAATCTTTCCGGAAAGGCATTCAGGAATATCTGAAAACATATGCCTACGGAAATGCCTCTTGGGAGGGCCTGATTGGTATTCTGGATAAATATACGGATGACGATTTGTCCGGCTGGAGTCATATTTGGGTAAATGAAAAAGGCATGCCTGAGATTGCCGCTTCCATTGTCGGCAATAGCCTGGTCGTTTCGCAGAAAGACCCTTTCGGCAGAGGGTTGAACTGGCCGCAGGACCTCACTTATCTGATTGTTCCCAAAACAGGGGAACCGGAAGAAATTTCAGTTTCTTTCGGGAGAAATTCAAATTCCATCCGGAAGAAATTGAAAACGGTCCCGGAAGAGGGGAGTTTCATTATTCCGAATACGGATGGAAAAGGGTATGGCTTTTTCCGGTTGAACGAAGCGGATGCCAAGGCTTGTGCCGCCTATCTTTCGGTTTGTGAAAATGAATTGCTGAGAGGTTCCCTGTTAATCACATTGTATGAAAATCTGTTGAACCGGACGATTTCGCCCGAATCATATATGGAGGCTATGTTGAATTATCTGCCGAAAGAAGATAATTCGTTGTTATTCTCGGCCGCTTTAGGGTATATCGGTAATTGTCAGCGTTTATTTCCGGCGGATGCTGCCCCTCTGGAAAAAACATTAGGACAGATTGTGGCGACCTCTTCCGTTCCTCAACATCGTTTGCAGGCGTTCCGCTCGTATCGTTCCATAGCAGAATCGCCGGAAGCAATCGCCGCATTATATGACTTGTGGAAGAAGCAGCAAGCTCCCGCCGGCTGTTCGTTAAGTGAAAACGATTATATCAGTTTATCTTATACGTTGGCCCTTCATTTGCCGAAGCAGGCGGATGAGATTATAAACAGCCAGCAATCGCGTATAACTAATCCTGACCGGAAACGGGAGTATGCCTTTATTTTTCCTTCCGTCTCACCGCATAAAGAAGTGCGCGACAGTGTTTTTGCCTCTTTGCTGGTAGCAGAAAACCGTCGGGTAGAACCCTGGGCATCTGCTGCTTTGGCGAATCTGAATCATCCGTCACGGCAGAAAGAAGCGGTAGCCTATATCCGTCCGGCACTGGAAGCGATGCAGGAAGTGCAGCGGACTGGAGATATATTTTTCCCGACAGCCTGGGTTCGTGCCTTGCTGTCAGGCCATACGTCGCCGGAGGCAAGGGCAGAGGTTGATGCTTTTTTTGCCTCTCACCCGGATTATCCGCCGATGCTGGCAAACAAAATACGGCAACAGGCGAATCATTTATATATAATTGAACACTAAGCATAAAAGTCGTGTAGAAAAAAAGTGTGCGTATCGGCTAATCTTTTGATAGTTTTATTTGCATTTTCAATTATTATTGTAACTTTGTGGCATCAATAAAATAACAAATGAGAAGAAAAGTATCACATCACCATCATCATCATTACAACGGGCAGTAGTTCGGTGGGCTGATTGGTGTGCAGATACGCATAATATAATTAGATAAGGCTTGCCGTTATACGGTAAGCCTTATTTTGTTTTCGGAAAGCATATAATTATTAAAACAAAAATAAACATGTTACGAATTGCAGTACAATCAAAAGGTCGTTTATACGATGAAACAATGCTATTATTAGAAGAAGCGGGTATCAAACTGAACAGAGGAAAGCGCATTTTGCTGTTATCGGCAAAAGGGTTTCCGGTAGAAGTTCTGTTCCTGCGTGATGATGATATTCCTCAGTCTGTCGCCAATGGCGTTGCCGATATAGGTATTGTCGGTGAGAATGAATACGTTGAAAAAGGGGGAGAAGCACGTTTGGTTAAACGATTGGGATTCAGTAAATGCCGTTTGTCACTGGCTATTCCTAAAGATGAAGACTACAAGGGAGTAGAATGGTTTGAAGGCAAAACAATCGCTACTTCTTATCCTGGCATCCTGAATACTTATCTGAAAGAAAAAGGTGTAAAAGCCGATATGCATGTCATCAGCGGTTCTGTTGAAATAGCTCCGGGTATTGGTCTGGCAGATGCAATTTTCGATATTGTTAGTTCCGGTAGTACGCTGGTCAGCAATCGCCTGAAAGAGGTGGAAGTGGTTATGCAAAGCGAAGCGCTTCTGATTGCGAACAACAATCTGTCGGAAGAAAAGCTGGCGATACTCGACGAACTGTTATTCCGCTTCGAAGCTATCCAGGTTGCTGAAGGCAAGAAATATGTATTGCTGAACGCACCGAAAGATAAGTTGGATGAAATCATAGAAGTATTACCCGGTATGAAGAGTCCGACGGTGACGCCTTTGGCTAACGGTGATTGGGTATCCGTCCAGTCTGTCATAGCCGAGAAACATTTCTGGGAAATTATAGGTAAACTGAAATCACTCGGGGCCGAAGGTATCCTCGTTATCCCGATTGAGAAAATGATACTTTAATGTCGAGTCAGTTTCCTGAGCACGGAATTACGAGGAAACTGTAATTAGCTGACAATTAATAAATAAGGTCTTTTTCGTTTGTTCCTGATAATTTGTATCTCACATGGTTATCCATGTCTCATTTCTGACAATAATATAAACAAAACAACAATATGGAAGTAATTAAATATCCCTCAAAAGCAGACTGGCCTTCTTTGGTGAAGCGTCCGGCTTTGGATGTTACTACTTTATTCGATACGGTCCGGACTGTATTGAATGAAGTGCGTAGTGAAGGGGATACCGCCGTTAAGCGTTACGAAGAGAAGTTTGACAAGGTCACGCTATCCGGTCTTCAGGTGTCGGAAGAAGAAATAAAAGAAGCTCGCGAACTTGTTTCCGAAGATTTAAAACAAGCTATTCGCACAGCAAAGGCAAATATTGAAAAGTTTCATGCCTCCCAGCGTTTTACCGGACAAAAGGTGGAAACGACCTCCGGAGTAACCTGCTGGCAGAAAGCAGTTGCCATAGAAAAGGTCGGCCTGTATATTCCGGGAGGAACGGCCCCTTTGTTCTCAACCGTATTAATGTTGGCGGTTCCTGCACATATCGCCGGATGTAAGGAGATTGTATTATGTACTCCTCCGAACCGGGAAGGAAAAGTGCATCCGGCCATCCTGTTTGCCGCAGAAACGGCAGGTGTCAGCAAGATATTCAAAGCCGGAGGAATACAGGCTATTGCGGCCATGGCATACGGCACGGAATCTGTCCCCAAAGTCTATAAGATATTCGGCCCCGGAAATCAGTACGTGACAGCAGCCAAACAGCTTGTCAGCTTGAAAGACGTTGCCATCGACATGCCCGCAGGCCCTTCCGAAGTGGAAGTCATTGCCGACGGAACAGCAAATCCGGACTTTATTGCCGCCGATTTCCTTTCACAGGCAGAGCATGGAGCAGATAGCCAGGCTATGCTGGTTACATCGGCAGAAAGTATCGTATCTCCTGTAGTTGATGCCATCCAACAGCAATTATCTGAACTGTCCCGTAAGGATATTACTGCAAAAGCATTGGAACATAGCCGTATAATCGTCCTGAAAGACGAACAGGAAGTAATCGCTTTCACGAATATGTATGCCCCGGAACATCTGATTATACAAACGGAGAACTGCGCTCATATCGCTGAACAGATAGAGAATGCGGGAAGTGTCTTTATGGGACCCTACACTCCTGAAAGTGCCGGTGATTATGCTTCGGGCACGAATCATACGCTTCCGACCAATGGCTATGCCAAGGCTTACAGCGGTGTAAACCTGGACAGCTTTATCAAAAAGATAACCTTCCAGGAAATCACTGCCGAAGGTATTAAGAATTTAGGCGGCACAATCCAGACGATGGCCGGTAACGAGCAACTGGATGCACACCGCAATGCAGTAACAATAAGATTGAAAACAATATGATGGATTTAAAAGACCTGGTAAGACCTAATATTTGGGCGTTGAAACCCTATTCCTCTGCAAGAGACGAGTTTCACGGAAGTGCATCTGTTTTCCTGGATGCAAATGAGAATCCTTATAACGAGCCTTATAACCGTTATCCCGACCCCTTACAGTGGGAGTTGAAAGAACGGATTGCCGAATTGAAAGATGTAGACCGCAATTCCATCTTTCTGGGCAATGGCAGCGATGAGCCGATAGACCTTGTTATCCGTGCATTCTGTGACCCGGGAATTGATACGATTGTCAGTATCGCTCCTTCTTACGGTATGTATGAAGTTGCTTCCAACGTTAACAACGTGGAGTTCAGGAAAGTGACTTTAACTCCTGATTTCGAACTGGATGCAGAAGCATTACTGGAGGAAGTGGACGAATGGGTGAAAGTAATCTTTCTTTGCTCGCCGAACAACCCGACGGGAAACAGCCTGAACCGGGATGAAATATATAAGATACTGAATAACTTTGAAGGAATAGTCGTACTGGACGAAGCCTATATCGACTTTTCGGCAGAACCTTCTTTCCTTCCCGAACTGAAGAAATTCCCGAATCTGATAATTTTGCAAACATTATCCAAAGCATGGGGAGCCGCAGGCCTCCGGTTGGGCATGGCTTTTGCTTCTCCGGAAATTATTGCAATATTGAACAAGATTAAATATCCTTACAACGTCAATGTGCTGACACAGAAACAGGCGTTGGACTTGTTGAATAATGAAGGCCAGATGTTGGAACAGTTGCGCCGTATCATGTCCGAACGTATCCGGTTGCAGGCAGCTTTGCCGGAACTGCCGATTGTCCATAAAATGTATCCGACCGATGCAAACTTTATCCTGGTAAATGTAGGCAAAGCTGACTCCGTATATAATAAACTGGTGAAGAAAGGCGTTATTGTACGTAACCGGAATAATGTGACATTGTGTAACGGCTGTTTGCGTATCACTGTTGGCACACCGGAAGAAAACGATGCCTTATTGAAGGCTTTAAAAAGTTTGTAAGCATGAAAAGAGCTCTCTTTATCGATAGAGACGGAACATTGGTGATAGAACCTCCTGTTGATTACCAGCTGGATAGCCTGGAGAAACTGGAGTTCTATCCTAAGGTATTCCGCAATTTATACTTCATACGTAAACAGCTTGATTTTGAGTTTGTCATGGTGACAAACCAGGACGGATTGGGTACCTCTTCTTTTCCGGAAGATACATTCTGGCCGGCTCACAACAAGATGCTGAAGACATTGGAAGGTGAGGGGATTGTCTTTGATGACATGCTGATCGACCGCTCTTTCCCGGAGGATAATTCTCCCAACCGCAAACCGCGTACCGGAATGCTGGGTAAATATCTAGCCGGCGAGTACGATTTGGCAAACAGTTACGTGATAGGAGACCGCCTGACGGATATGGAACTGGCTGCAAACCTGGGTGCAAAAGGTATATGGCTGCGTCCTTCGGATGAAGAGGCGGACAGGTTGCTGGCCGGGAATCCTTCTCTTTCCCCTGTACTTATTACGGATGATTGGGATAAAATTACCGAATATCTTTTTGCCGGCGAACGCCGTGCCGTTGTGCAGCGCACCACCAAGGAGACGGATATTTACGTAGAAGTAAATCTGGATGGAAACGGAAAGACAGCGGTTTCGACCGGATTAGGCTTTTTTGACCATATGCTGGACCAGATAGGAAAACATTCCGGTATGGATTTGGTTATACGTGTAAAGGGTGACCTCGACGTTGATGAGCATCATACAATTGAAGATACGGCGATTGCCCTGGGTGAAGCCTTGCTGAAAGCCTTAGGCGACAAGCGCGGCATCGAACGGTATGGCTATTCTTTGCCGATGGACGATTGCCTGTGCAGTGTGGCTCTCGACTTCGGCGGACGTCCCTGGCTGGTCTGGGATGCCGAGTTCCGTCGTGAAATGGTTGGAGACATGCCGACGGAGATGTTCCTTCATTTCTTTAAAAGCCTGAGTGATGCCGCCCGCATGAATCTGAATATTAAGGCAGAAGGGACGAATGAGCATCATAAGATAGAAGGTATTTTCAAGGCTTTGGCACGTTCTGTAAAAATGGCTATACGCCGTGATATTTATAAATATGAATTACCGAGTACAAAAGGTTTGTTATGATGAATAAAATGAAATACTGGATGATAGCCGCTGTCACAATTTTGATGGCTGCATGTAGTAATGATACGGAGCATAAGTTGGAAGGCAAATGGCAATTACAGCAAGTGGAAGCTAATGGCGATGTGATACAGGCTGATACGGTATTTTATAATTTCCAGAATATTTTATTTATGTATCAGGTGTACATCCCGGCTGAAGACAAATATGTTTTGCAATATGGTTTCAATACGATAAAGGATGAAGACCAGTTGGAATTGGAATTGGCAGACGACCCAGGTCCTGCGGCAAACTATTTGCACTACACCGACTGGAAGTCTAAAACACGTACATTCTCCATAGAGAAACTGAGCGGAAAGCAACTGATTTTAAACAGTGAAGGGAAAAGGTATATATTCCGGAAATTCTAAATTATAGAAATACGGTTTACCTAAATAAAAAGAGAATGCTGGCTTTTCCTGCATTCTCTTTTTATTTAGGTTTATTATCATCGTTCTTTCTCTGCAATCAAATCTGCAACTTCGGCCCTCACCTCACGAATTAAATCATCCGGAGCTATCTGAACCTGCAATCCTCGTTGTCCGGCACTGATATATATAGTATCATATTGCCCGGCAGATTGATGGATATAGGTCGGGAAATGTTTCTTCATTCCGATAGGGGAACATCCTCCCCGGATATACCCGGTTAAAGGCAATAATTCTTTCACCGGGATCATCTCACATTTTTTGTTGCCCGATACTTTGGCTGCCTTTTTCAAATCCACTTCATCAGCTCCGGGGATAACACAGACAAAATATCCGCTTTTATCTCCGTGAAGGATTAACGTTTTGAATACCTGTTCTACGTTTTCTCCCAATTGCTCTGCCACATGGGTGGCGCTTAAATCATTTTCATCGACTTCATAGGGAACCAGCTGATAGGCTATTTTAGCTTTATCCAACAGCCTGGCCACATTCGTTTTGTTTATTTTCATACTACAATCCTTTCATAGATAACTGAACCCGTTTACGGACCAGGTCTACACTCAAAACTTTCACTTTAACATGCTGATGGATAGAAACCACCTGTGTCGGGTCGCTGATAAAACGATCGGCAAGTTCCGAGATATGAACCAATCCGTTCTCTTTTATACCAACATCAACAAAGCAACCGAAGTTCGTAATATTGGTTACAATTCCCGGTAAGACTAGCCCTTCCTTCAGGTCTTCTATCGTTTTAACGGTAGGGTCGAAAGAAAAGACCTGGATAGCCTGGCGCGGGTCACGACCGGGTTTATCCAACTCTTCCATGATATCAAGCAGAGTCGGCATACCGACTTTCTCTGTAATATATTTCTTAAGGTCGAGCTTCTTCTTTAATTCTTTATTGGTAATCAACTCTTCCACGGTACATTTTAAGTCCTTGGCCATTTGTTCCACAATCGGATAACTTTCCGGGTGAACGGCGGAATTGTCCAAAGGTGTTTTGCCACCTTGTATGCGAAGGAATCCGGCACTTTGCTCAAACGCTTTTTCACCCATACGCGGCACCTTTAACAATTCACGTCTGGATTGGAAAGGACCATGTTCGGCCCGGTAGTCAATAATATTCTGTGCCAGTGTCGGTCCTAAACCGGAGATATAAGTCAGCAGGTGCTTACTGGCCGTATTCACATTGACTCCCACCATATTTACGCAACTTTCCACAGTCTGGTCCAGGCTTTTCTTTAAAGCACTCTGGTCGACATCATGTTGATACTGGCCGACTCCGATACTTTTGGGATCGATTTTTACCAGTTCTGCCAGTGGGTCCATCAACCGGCGTCCGATACTGACGGCACCCCGTACGGTCACATCATATTCAGGAAACTCATCCCGGGCAATCTTTGAGGCAGAATAGATGGAAGCTCCGTTCTCACTGACAACAAACACCTGTACTTTCCGGTCATAACGGAGATTAGTAATGAACTGTTCCGTTTCGCGGCTTGCAGTTCCGTTGCCGATAGCGATAGCATCGATGGCATAAGTCGATACCAATTGAGAGACTTTAGCTGCGGCTTTACTCTTTTCATTCTGCGGCGGATGCGGATAGACGGCTTCGTTATGAAGCAGGTTACCCTGGGCATCCAGGCAAACTAATTTGCATCCGGTACGATATCCGGGGTCGACACCTAACACTCGCTTTTGTCCTAACGGCGGTGCCAGTAAAAGCTGCCGCAAGTTCTCTGCAAAAACACGGATGGCCTCTTCGTCGGCTTTCGTTTTGCTCAGATTGGCATATTCCGTTTCTATGGAAGGCTTTAGCAGACGTTTGAAAGAGTCGTCTACCGCATTGGCTACCTGGTCGGAAACTTCGCTGTTCCCTTTCACGAACCGTCTTTTCAAATGGTCGAGTGTAGTATCGACATCGGGTGATATGCTGACTCTGAGGATACCTTCCGCTTCTCCGCGGCGGAGGGCCAGCAAGCGATGGGAACTGCATCGGTTCAGCGGTTCACTGAAATCGAAATAGTCCCGGTATTTGGCTCCTTCTTCCTCTTTTCCTTTAATAACTTTAGAAGAAATAATCCCTGTATGGGCAAAAGAATTACGCACGGCGTTACGTGCCCCTTCATTTTCGTTTACCCATTCAGCGATAATATCTCGTGCTCCTTGCAAGGCTTCTGCTGCATTCTTTACTTCTCCTTTGATAAAACTCTTCACCCGGGCCAGCAAATCCGGTTCGTTTTGTATCATGATAATTTTGGCAAGCGGTTCCAGCCCTTTTTTACGTGCAATCTCAGCCTTAGTCACCCGTTTGGGTTTGTAGGGCAGATAAAGGTCTTCTATCTCGGTGCTATCCCAGGAATCTTCGATTCGTTTCTTGAGTTCAGAGGTTAGTTTCCCTTGTTCTTCGATAGAACTTAATATGGTATCTTTCCGTTTTTTGAGTTCAGTCAGCTTATCCAGTTGGTCTTTGATATTCCCGATCTGGACTTCATCCAGTCCTCCGGTAACTTCTTTCCGGTAACGGCTGATAAAAGGAATGGTCGCCCCTTCATTAAGCAACCCGATCGTTCTTTCGACCTGTCCAGCCGGAATGTTTAAGGAGTGGGAGATAAGTGAATGGAATAATGTTGTCATAATTCTTTCATTTCTATTTATAGCCTACAAAGATAATCTTTTGCCGTTTATTTTACTTTTGTGGGAAGTTCTTTCTTTTAATATTTGTTACTCTCGTTTATTTTCAAGACTTTTGTGAGAATATAAACATTAAGTCCTCAAAGCTGTATGATACCAGTAGATTCAAATGCTGATGCATTGGAGCAAAAATATAAAGATTTATCCGGGTTACTTTCGAACATAGTAGACTCAGTACCAATGTACTTCTTTGTTAAGGATACTGGAGATGACTTCCGTTATGTTTATTCCAGCCCGATGATGAATCAGATATATGGTCGTTTTCACAATGATGTTGTCGGGAAAACGGACTTTGATTTGTTTGTTGACCCTGTTGCAGCGCAGTCTTTCAGGGATATGGATGAGAAGGTACTTCAAACGAAAGAGATGCAACGCTTTGTTGAACAGATGCTCGACCCCAAAGGTGTAGTGCGTTCTATGGATACCATGAAATTGCTGGTACCCCGCGAAGGAAAAGCGCCTTTTCTATTGGGTATGTCCTGGGACATCACCAAACAACGGCAGATAGAAGAAGAACTGCATGAAAATAATAAAAGACTGGCCTTATCCTGTATGGCAGGCCTTATCTATCCGTGGATATGGGATGTCGTGAATGAAACGGCGGAGCTTTCTCATGTAGAGAACGGTGAAATGATTCATGCTTATATTTCCCACGAAAGTTTTACTGAAAAAATCCATCCGGACGACCAGCAAATGTACCGGGATGTTGTGACGGCCTTTGCCCAGGGTGAGATAGAATCATTACGCCTGAGTTTCCGTTGCCGTTATTTTTCGGAAGAATATGTCTGGCTGGAGAAAATCGGTGAAGTATATGAATATGGTAAAGACGGTAAACCCCTGAAAGCTATTGGTATCCTGCGGGATATCACGGTGGATAAACGCCACGAAGCAGATGTACAGGCGAAACGTCTAGCAGAGGAGAGTAACCGGATGAAATCAGCCTTTATCGCCAATATGAGTCATGAAATACGTACGCCTTTAAATGCGATTGTCGGTTTCTCTACTTTGATGGCCCAGGCGGAAACGGATGAAGAAAAACAGGAATATCTGAAGATTATTGAATCGAGCAATGAATTTCTGTTGCAATTGATTGATGATATTCTCGATATTTCAAAGATAGAATCGGGTAAGCTGGAGTTCATTTATTCAGACTTCAGTTTAAATAGTATTTTCAAACCGCAGGAGCCGGCTTTCTTACGGCGGGTAAATGCCGGGGTAAAGGTGGTTTTTGAAAATGACGGAAGCGACTACAGTATCATTTCTGAAAAGACAAGACTTACACAGGTGTTGACTAACTTTTTGTCTAATGCGGTCAAATTTACATCGGCAGGAACGATACGGTATGGTTATCATTTGACTGATAATGGCATTTATGCTTATGTCAGCGATACCGGTACCGGCATAAAGAAAGAGGACCAGGTTACCATTTTTGACCGGTTTGTCAAACTGGATAGGTTTAAACAAGGGACAGGACTTGGATTGTCTATCTGTAAGACAATTATAACGATGTTGAACGGAGAGATAGGTGTCGATTCAGAGGAAGGCGTAGGTTCTACATTCTGGTTCTCAATCCCCTGTAATCCCGTAAAAGTTAATTGATTATCGGTAGCCGGATAATAACGGAAGCAAAGCGCTCTATCTCTTCCTGATTGTGTGATGTGAAGATGACAGTGCGTTTATATTCTGTTTGTCGTTCAATTATGCGGTCGATGATGCGGATTGCGAGTGGCTTGTCCAATCCTTTGAAAGGCTCGTCAAGAAGCATAACAGTAGATGGATATGCCAATGCCCGGGCAAGGACTACGCGCTGTTGCTGGCCGTAACTCAGTTCGTTAGGATAACGTTCCGTGAAAGTTTCCATCTCGACTATTCTCAATGCTGTTAATGCTACCTGTTCCGCATAAGTTTGTTTATAGAGCGATGCTAACGGTAGGCAAATGTTTTGCAGGACAGTTAAATGGGACAGTAGTTCCGGCTCCTGGAATACAACAGCAAACTTTTCTTCCCGATGAGATATAATCTTTCCCTCGATTGGTTTCAATGTTCCGTCCAGCAGATTCAGTAAAGTTGTTTTTCCGCTTCCTGACGGAGCCTTTATACCATAAATGATGCCGGGTTCAAAAGTATATGAGAAATTCGATAGTACTTTGGTATCATCATATTGAAATGTAACGTCTGCTGCTTCTATGGGACAAGGGTGGGGAAGTTCTTCCTTTTCCGGTTTTCCATTGCTATACTGTATGTTCCATGTAACCAGTGTCAACCGGCTGATTCCTTTGTCAAACAGGAAACTAATCAAGACGGCAATAACAGTCCATGCAATCAATTCGGGAACCGATATGAACAACTGTGCACGTTTCATTTCCCCGCCGATACCGAAGGCGCATTGTGAAAGTACCTCGCCCATAATAATAGCACGCCAGCCGAATCCGGTAGCAGACGCCAGCCCACTGAATAAAAAAGGTTTCAGTTGGGGATAATATATATGTATCAGTTTATTCTTGCGATTGATTTTGAACTGAGCCGCCATTAGGGAAAGTCCGGGCCGCAGACTGATGATTCCTTTCGTCAGGTTTTCCGTTAATAAAGGAAACATGGTCAGAAAAGCAATTATTAACGGTATTCCTTCCGGGTCAAGAAAGATTAAAGCCAATAAGATAAAAGAGATGACCGGAACGGAACGCATGATTGTCAGCAGGGGACGGAATAACTCATAAAGCAATTCGTAACGGGCAAATAAGAAAGCTGTCATCACCGCGGCTCCCAATGATAGAATGATACCGGAAATACCGCGCAGGATGGTAGCCGATATGCTTTTATAAAAAGTATCGGTACCGAATAGCTGAAATAAGGCTTTTATCAGTTCAGGAACGGACGGAATCAATTCCGGCTGGTCCATTGAAGAGGCTATTAACTGCCAGATAAGCAGCAGCAAGCAGACTGATACACATGAAATTAATCCTTTTTTCATCGTTCTCCTGAAATAAAGCCATTGTCCGGAAGTTTTCCTCCTATGGCTTTCGGTTCATATTGCTCTATCAGCCGAAGGAAATCAAGTATGCTTTCTTTAGCTTCTCCGGTTGATAAATAGTTAATACGGCATCTCTCTATGCTTTCCGGAGTGAGTGTTCCCAGGGCAAATATATTGCGGCTCTCCAGAATATCTATTGCTTTTTGAGGTTGACTGACGGCAAACTGACAGGACTCGTTCAACAAGCTATCCAGCAATGTTCTTTTATCGTTTAACGAAGGTGCATAGACAATCGCAGTCTGGGCAAATCCCGGAGAGGTACTGTCCGGATTGTTAAGACTCGTTTTTATAGATAAAGTACTGTCTTTCCGAAGTATCACGCTTAGAAACGGTTCTGCCAGGACAGCCGTCTGAATCTGTCCGGCTAGCAATCCCTGGCTTATTTCACCGGGAGTAGTAAACGAATAATTCAATGAATAAGATAATCCTTTTTGATGTAAATAGTAGCGGGTCAGGATATCGGGAGTTGTGCCTGCACCGAAGACATATAAAGTCTCCGTTTCCGGTGATTGATTCCGTATCCCTTGCTTTTCGACAAGATACAGATTTCCCCAGACAGGGCATCCGAGTAAAGAATATTTCAATCCTTTATTATAAAGATTGGCTGCATTAATCATAGGAAGGGCAGCCAGGTCCGCTTTCCCTTTTATTAATAATGCCTGCATCAGTTCCGGAGAGTCGACTATATCTACAGACAACCGTTTTCCTTCTATCTCCGGCGAATCCTCCATCATCTTTGCAAACGCAATAACGGAAGGTCCGCGAAAAACAGCCACATGAAGCACATCATTCTCCTTTTTCCCATTATTGCAGCTGCATAGAATCAGCAGAAGTAAACAAAAGTATTTGATCATCTTTTTTGTTGCAAAGGTAGGAAATTAGGATTAATAGTCATGTAAAATAAGAGGTCGATTAAAAAAAGTATGGAATAGGAGAGGTCTATAAAAAATTAAAGCCTGTCTCACGACAAGCCCTAACCAACTTTGTTAACCTTAAATCTAATACTATTATGAAAAAACCACAGTACAAAAGTACGGATCTTTTCATAAGTAGCAATAGTTAAAATGCTAATATATGTTTTCTAACATGCAATAAATACTAATGTATTCCATATTATATCTTATTAGTCTTTTCCTGCGTCATCAGGCTGACAACGACAATAGCAATAACAGACAACGGGAGAGCAAATAGAATAGGATCTATCGCAAACCAGGGATATACATCGATCAGTACATCTTTTCCCGTCAATGTTTTACACAGACCAACCGCACTGGCTTCTGCCTTATGGAGAAACAGCATGGCAAACATACTTGCCAATGCACCTGTCCAGAGACTGGCTAAAGCTCCTTGTTTTGTTGCCTTTTTCCAATACAATGAACAGAAATAGGCGGGGAGGAATGTCACTGCACAAACACCCATAAATAAGGCTGTCCCTCTGGCTATAATACCGGCACTCAACGTATAGCAGATAATATAACTCAACAGGATAGAACATAAAACTCCGATACGGACTCCCATCGTTGAGTTTGTATTTTTACGGCGTCCCAGGTTCGAAAATGCATCCGCCCCGAATGCAGCTCCCATCGTATGGAACTGTGCACTCAATGTGGACATACTGGCCGACAGGATACACAGCATAAATACGGCACTAAACCATTCCGGCATAGCACGGTCAATAAACAACGGGATAATTTTATCCATATCTTTGATGGCTTCCGAAGCGACAACTCCTTCTGTCTTCATAAAAAACAGATTCGACAATGCTCCTACATGGTAAATAGCTCCTACAGTTACAATCAGGAACACGCAACCGATAAGTACTCCGCGATTCAGCTGTTTGGTACTTTCCACCATCATGAAGCGTACAACTAACTGAGGCTGTGCCAGACAACCTATCCCGACACCTAAGATAAGCGATGTGACCAAGGTATACCATTGGGGAGAACCGGTGACCGGCATCGCCGTCCATCCCTGGTGTCCCAACTCTTTGAAACGGTCGGGGACAAGCGGTGCAATCTCCGTCAGTTTCTGGTTCGCTTCAATGAAGCCCATGTCCATGACTTTGTAAAACCAGAATAAAAGGAATAACATACAGCCGAACATAATCACAGCCTGTAAGGCATCTGTATATAAAACTCCTTTTATACCACCGGTAATTACATAAGCAGCCACAATCAAAGTAAATATCAATAAAGCCAGATGCAGGTCGATATGGAACATCTGTTCGATGAAAACAGCGCCTCCTTTCATGACAACGGCCGCATACAATGGCATTCCTATAAAAATGATAGTAGCTATAAATATCTGTATACTACGCGATTTATAGTGCATCCCCAATAATTGTGGAAATGTACGCGCATTATGCTGTTCTCCTAATTTACGGGTTCTTCTACCGAAGAAGATAAAGGCTACAACCACTCCCATAAACATATTCAGCAGACATAGCCACTGGATACCCATACCGAAAGTAGCTGCGACACCACCAAAACCTACGATAGCCGATGCAGAAATAAATGTAGCTCCATAGGAGAGGGCCATGATAATAGGATTGACCTTTCTTCCTCCTAGCAGATAATCACTGGCATTTTTAGTCTGTTTATATCCGATATAACCTAACCAGGCAATGACAAACATGTAAAGGATAACAACAATTCCAAGGGTAAGGGTACTCATTTATCAGGTTGTTTAGGGTTATCACTCTCTTTATCTCCTTTATTCCAATTGGTAATTCCGAACCATAAAGAAAAAATTAAACACGCGAAGGCTAACAGGTAGGCTAACCAGATACCGGGATCTTCTATTCCGAACATTTGTTATTTGTTTTATTATAATTTCATCAAGTCGCTTTCGCAAATGCATTCCAGATTCTGACGACGGATTACTTCACGGGCTGCTTCCCGGTTATTGGTACGAAGAATAAGGATCGATTTGTCATTCAGTGAAAAACAATACATATATTCTATGCTCAGACCGGCTTTTGTAAAATGTGTCAATGCCTGTGCAAAACTTCCGGCACAAGAGTTGGTCACGATAGCCAGTACGTCCGTCAGATTCGCACTTACATTGTTGCTTTTCAATATCTTGTATGCTTTCTGCGGATCGCTTACAATAATACGCAGAATGCCATATTCAGACGTATCCGCAACAGTAGCAGCAATGATCCGTATATTTTCTTCAGCAAGCAGAGCCAGGATTTCACTTAGCTTTCCATATTTATTCTCCAGGAAAATAGAAATTTGATTTACTGTCATAGCTGTATCTTTTATTTGTTGAACAATTGTTTTAACAGAACTTACGCAAGTCTTTTACCCTTACGGCTTTACCTTCCTGAACGGGCAATGAGCCTTTGGCTACCAGTTTCAGGCGCGGAGTCAGCAGCAACTCATCTTTCAGCTGTCGGGTAATGTCTTTTGCAAGACGTTGCAAGACGCTGTAATCGTCGGTAAACAGGTCGCTCAGTTCTACTTCGATCAGCATTTCGTCACTGTTGTTAACCGTTTCGAGTGTGATCAGATAGTTGCTTCCCAGTTCTTTGAACTGCATCAGAATCTTTTCGATCTGGATCGGGAAGAGATTCACACCTTTCAGGATGATCATATCGTCGCTACGTCCTTTGAAGCGGGCCAGACGTTTATGCGTTCTTCCGCAAGGACATTCGCCCGGGATAATGCAGGTCAGGTCATGGGTACGGTAACGTAACAGCGGCATGGCTTCACGATTGATTGTCGTTAATACCAGTTCGCCTACTTCCCCTTCCGGAACAGGCTGTAATGTCTGGGGATCTACAATCTCCACAATCGTATAGTCTTCCCAGATATGCAATCCGTTTTGCTCCGTACATTCGAAAGCAACACCGGGACCATTCATTTCAGACATACCGAAACAGTTATATGCTTTTACACCTAATAGTTGTTCGATGCGTTTGCGTTGTTCTTCCGAATGAGGCTCGGCACCGATACAGACCGTGTGCAGTTTGGTGTCTTTGCGCGGATCCAGTCCCATTTCATACATTACTTCAGCCAGGCGGGTGGCGTAGCTGGGAATGATATGCAGGCAAGTCGTTCCAAAATCGGTAATAAATTTGATCTGACGTTTGGAATTACCGGCGGCGGCAGGAACGGTTAATGCTCCGAGTTTTTCTGCGCCATATTGAAATCCCAAACCACCGGTGAACATACCATATCCGGAGGTATTCTGGAAAACATCTGTATCACGTAAACCGACCATATACATGCAGCGTGCCACCTGATTGGCCCATTGGTCCAGGTCCTTTGCCGAATGTAATACGACGGTAGGATTTCCGGTTGTACCGCTGGAAGAATGTACTCTTACGCAATCCTTGATAGGAATAGCTGCCATTCCGAACGGATAATTATTACGCAGGTCGTCTTTCGTTGTGAAAGGGATTTTTTGCAGATCATCCAATGACTGGATGCTGTCTGCCGTTATACCGTTGTCTTTAAGAACTTTACTGTAGAAAGGGGAGTGTCCGGCTAATTCTATTGTTTGTTTCAGTCGTTCCAACTGTAGTTTATTCAGTTCTTCACGACTCATCGTCTCAATATCTTTCTGCCAATACATCATAGCTTTTTCGTATTATATTGTGTTTAATTCATGAAATTAGACTGCAAATGTATCTTTTATTTTGATTAGATGCAGCATTTTTGCTCAAAATTATAAAAACAGGTAAATTAAATGTTGATTTTCTAAGGTTCCTGAAAAAATATCTTTACATTTGCCTCCAGCAGTAAGTTACAATTATAAACCTTGATTTCTAATATATGAACATGTACGAAAACCTTTCAAAAGAAGAACTGATCCAGCGCATTAAAGTGTTGGAAACGGATTTGGCAGCATCGGTCATGAAGAATGCTGAGATAGAGAAAATGAGCGAGAATCTTCTGAATCAGCGCAAAATTAATTTCCTGAATATCTTAATGAATACTATTCTGTCAAATATCTTTGTCGTTATAGCCGTAAAAGATGTTTTCGACAGTTTTAAATATATTTACTTCAATCAGGCGGCCGAAGACTTTATGGGGGCTAAATCTTCCGAGGTGTTAGGTAAGACAGACTTTGATCTGTTTTCTGATCCGCGAAGGGCGCATGAAATCCGTACGGAAGATTATTCAACGATCAACCACGGACGAATCCATAAATCGGTGGTTGAATATGAGAAACCGAACGGTGAAATCCGTATTGTGAACATCATCCGTTTATTGATAACCAACCCGGACCCGGGAGCTTCTCCTTTGTTATTGGCTATGCTTTGGGATATTACGGAACAGCGGCAAAATGAACTGGATCTGATCAAGGCTCAGGAGGCGGATAAAATGAAGAATGCCTTTATCGCTAATATGAGCCATGAGATCCGTACGCCATTGAACGCGATAGTCGGTTTCTCCCGGTTGATTACCGAAACGGATAATGCCAGTGAACAACAGGAGTATCTTACAATTATCAATAACAACAGCGACCTGTTGCTCCAATTGATCAACGATATTCTGGATTTTGCAAAGATAGAATCCGGAACGTTGAATTATAACCTGTCGTGGGTGGATCTGAAAGATGTCTGCCAGGAAGTTTATATTTCGCAATCATTGAAAATGACTTCGGATGTGGCATTGCTGTATAATGGAGATATGTTGCCTTCTGTCAGGTTAAGGACAGATACACAGCGTATTGAACAGGTATTGCTGAATCTTTTATCCAATGCTATAAAATGTACGAATCAGGGATTTGTCTCTTTGTCGTATGAGGTGGAGGGTGATTTTGTAAGGGTTTCTGTCACTGATACCGGTATTGGCATCGATAAGGAGAAGCAGGCATCTGTATTCGAGCGGTTTGTAAAATTGGATGATTTCAGGCAAGGGACCGGCTTGGGACTGTCTATCTGTAAGATGATCATAGAAAAGTTAGGCGGAGAAATAGGCCTTCGGTCGGAGTTGGGCAAAGGGTCGACATTCTGGTTTACGCTGCCATTAGCAGTTCCGGAAGAGTCTGAAAAGAAAGAAGCAGGCAATGAAATTCCTATGGAGATCATTCCGGATGCTTTGCCAGGGCAATATACAATCTTGATTGCAGAAGATGTGTTGGAAAATTATCTTTTGCTACAAGCAGTCTTAAAGCAACATTATCGTCTGATTTATGCGGAAAACGGACAGATTGCCGTACAGCAGTTTAAGGATTACAAGCCGGATATTGTTTTGATGGATATAAAAATGCCGGTGATGGACGGTTATGCCGCCACGTGTAAAATACGTGAATTATCTTCAGATGTTCCTATTCTGGCTCTTTCTGCATTTGCATTTGATGAAGAAAAAGAGAAAGCGAAGTGTTGCCGGTTTAATGATTATCTGGTCAAACCCGTAGATATTCCTTTGTTGAAATATAAGATCAAGTATTATCTCAATAAAAAATAATATAATATGAAGCAAGCGTTTATATTCCTGGCTACAGGATTTGAAGAAATAGAGGCGTTAGGCACAGCCGATATTTTACGTAGGGGAGGTGTCAGAGTCTCTACCATCTCGATTAACGGTGAAACCCGGGTAATGGGGGCGCATAATATCCCGGTGATAGCAGATTACCTGTTTGAAGAGGCCGATTTTAGTGCGGCAGATGCTTTAATTCTTCCGGGAGGTATTCCGGGAAGCAATCATCTGAATACTTGTACCCGCCTGAAAGAACTTATACTGGAAAAGAATAAAGAAAATATAATTCTGGGAGCGATCTGTGCAGGACCTATGGTTTTAGGCGGCTTAGGATTATTGAAAGGACGTAAGGCCACTTGTTTCCCGAACTTCGAACCGACTATGATAGGAGCCATCTCTACCGGTAATGGTGTTGAGCAAGATGGAAATATCATAACCTGCCAGGGGCCCGGTTTTGTATTCGAATTTGGATTATCCTTATTGAAGGTTTTACGGGATGATGAAATAGCGGGAGAAGTGGCGGATGCCTTGCTGGTAAGAAACTGAAAATAAAAGTAACGGGAGTTATTAATAACAATAGCTCCCGTTATACAACCACCATAATCAGAGTTACTTGACTATTACAGGTTTATTGACTAGCTTTAACAATCCCCCCGGCCTCCTCTCCAGATTGGAACTTCATAATAATGTTTCATCAAATGCACTGTCATACTATCATGTTTTTATATAATGCACATATAATCAATATGTTATATAAAAATATGATAGTATGATAGTTCTTTTATGTTTATGATAGTTATGAAAAACGCTCTCCATTTTTTTTATGGCTGTGTTCATAAGTATCTCCATATTACAGCAGCATAGATAACACGTATATCCGGTAAAGGGTTGCGGGGCCTTCTTTGTGCATTGAAGACTTGAGAAAATTTAGCCGATTTTCACTTAATCGCACAAATATCACACGCAACGCAAGGCTTCAAATCAAAAGCCTTTTCGGTTGCAAATATACATATTAATAATATTTCAACCAATGATAATCCATCTCTTATTTTAGTTTATCCTTATTAATTCTCATCAAGGGCAAAGAGTTGATTTATTATTTTTAATGTAGTTGTTTCTGCTTTTAGTCGGATTCTAACAATTTTCTTACCTTTGATGTTACATTGTTATATTATCTGTTGATTTGATAAAAGTAAAGAATGAAGATGGATGAAACGGTATATTTGTATAAAGGTGAAGTCTTTTATTTTAAGGATTCTCCCCTGAAGTTTGATGAATCTTATAGTTATTATCCCGACGGGGCATTGGTGGTCTGTCAAGGAAAAATCATAGAAGCCGGAGCTTATGAAAATATAAAAGAGCGTTATCCGGAGGCATTCGTTACTGATTATTCCGGGAAACTTCTGATGCCCGGCCTGATCGATTCACATATCCATTATCCTCAGTCGGAAATGATAGGTATGTATGGCAAACAGCTGCTCGATTGGCTGAACGAATATACGTATCCCACGGAAGAGGCTTTTGGAGATTCTGAATATGCCGGACGGGTAGCCCGTTTCTTTGTAAATGAACTTTTTCGCAACGGCACTACGACCTGTATGGCTTATGCTACGGTTCATAAAGACTCTGTTAATGCTCTCTTTTCGGTTGCTTCCGAATATAACATGCAAATGCTGACCGGTAAGGTCCTGATGAACCGTAACGCACCGCAGTCTTTGATGGATACTGAAGAAAGCGGGGAGGCTGATAGCCGGGAGTTGATCGAAGCCTGGCATAAAAAAGGACGTAATCTTTATGTGATTACTCCCCGTTTTTCTATTACTTCCACTCACGGTCAATTGATTAGTGCCGCCCGTTTGCATGAAGAATATCCCGATACTTACATTCAAACGCATTTGTCGGAAAACCGGAATGAAATAGATTCAGTCCTTGAATTGTCTCCGGAATGTTCTGACTATCTGGAAGTTTATGAACGGGCAGGATTAGTTACCGAACGTTCCGTATTCGGCCATTGCATTCATCTATCCGATTCGGAATGTCGCCGAATGGCCGAGGCTGGAGCGATAATAGCCCAATGCCCCACGTCAAACTTGTTTTTGGGAAGCGGCCTGTTCGATATGCAACAGGCAAACCGGATCAATA
The DNA here is from genome assembly GCF_000364265.2 of Parabacteroides sp. ASF519. Classification (NCBI taxonomy): domain Bacteria; kingdom Pseudomonadati; phylum Bacteroidota; class Bacteroidia; order Bacteroidales; family Tannerellaceae; genus Parabacteroides; species Parabacteroides sp. ASF519. Next base: position 3,835,019 of record NZ_AQFV02000006.1, read on the forward strand.
TCCAAACGACATTGGCTACAGACGTTGGTGCCGGCACATCTTTCTCTTTATTCCGGACCATGGGAGAGTCCTATAAAGTACAACAACTGAACGGGTATCCTATGTCTGTATTCGAATCATTATATAAATGTACGCGCGGTACGGCTAAAGCCTTGAAACTGGATGATAAGATAGGCAGTTTTGACCAGGGCAGGGATGCTGATTTTATTGTAGTTGATTGTACGGCTACTCCTTCCCAGCAAATGCGGAAAGAATATCTTGAACGTAAGGGGAAATGGAATCTTGAAAACAAATTGTTCGGTATCCAGACGTTGGGGGATGACCGTAATATTGTTGCAACTTATGTGGCGGGGAATCCTGTTTACCAGTCAGATACGTGCAATCATCAGAAAACAGGTATGTAAAACGACTGTAATAATAATCCAAAGGCGTTCGGCAGTAGCCGGACGCAATTTGAAAAAACGATATTCCAGTCCTCCATGTTTACATGTGGAGAGGCAGTCGCCGCAATAAGTACAGGTGTAACCGATTTTTCCTTTTTCTATATTTTCTTTGTGCAACGCATCATATTTGCATGATTTCAGACAAGCCATGCAGTGTGTACAGTCTGTATTGAGTTTTACCCGGAAAGGAGAGAGGTACTTCATAAAAGACACCAGTGTTCCTATCGGACAATAACTACTGCAATGGATCATCTTTTTCTTCCGGCGTGATAGTATCAACATGATACCCAGTCCGATAATCCCGACAATCAGTCCGGCAACCGTTGCCGTCCATCCGCTTGCCCCGGATAACCGTAATGCAATAGCCCCTGCTATTACCAGAAAAAATACACTGTAACGTAATTGCTTATGATAGCGAAAAACATTCTTTTCTGTCTTCCCTTTTGCGCTCCATGCATCAAATGCCCCGAAATAACAAAGCTGGCTGCACCAGGCAGGTCCCGAAAGCAGCAACGTACTCAGGAAAAGTATCGGCATAAACAATCCCTCCAACCGGTAAATCGGGCCGGCCAGTATGATTGCCGGAACGGGTAAATGCAACTTTCCGGTCATCAGAAAGACAGAATCGACAGTTACGCCTAAAAGTAACTGCCCGAAGAAAACAATAGAAAAAAGCAACCACGCCCGGACTCGCCATTTGGGACGTTCTTTCCGATCCTGCATTTTATAACTGAGCAGTGCCCCGTAAATAATGGCGATACCAACCTGTATCCATCCTGCGGATGGCATAAGCCGTTCCGATAGCAGCAATGGTTTTTCAGGAACGACCTGCACGATCGTCAATAAAATAGCAATCAGTATCGCCGTTATAGCTGAAGTATAAAGAAACTGTTTATTCATCACCCACAAGTTCCGGAAATCCATTCTTCAAGACTTCTTTCGCTTTTTCATAATCACTCTCAAAAACATATATCTCGATCTGGAATCCCGGAATATTCCCGAATACCGTAGAAAGATGTTCGTTCTTGAGAAAAGATTCTATACCTTCATTTCTTAACGCGCTTTGTAACAGGCTAGCCTGAACATTATTATCCGCTGTTGATAAAAGAATCGTTTCCATACTATTGAGTTTTATGTATTACTACTTCTACAAAGATACTTTTTTTATCCCTAAAACATATTGTATGGATGAAATAATAAAGAACCGGATGATGTTATTTTTCCGTGATTCTCCGCGTGTTCTGTGTTGTCTGTGTACCATTAAAATGGCTATTCCGCAAAAAATATACATTGATGTATTATACATTGATGTATATTTTGTATATTTGTCTTATCTATTAATTGAATTACAGATTGTGAGTTCACCTTTTCAATATTGAATACAATAATAATATGAAACTCCTGAAAGTGTTGTTACTATGCCTTTTCTCTTTTGTAACGCTGCAAATCATTGCAGAGAAGAAGGCTTCGTATGTTCAAAACCCTCAGGAGGTTAATCTTTCAGATTTTCGGGGACAAGCAATTCAGCCTGCTGTTTTTCTGATTCGTGATATCCAACCGGTCCCCGTATTATTTAATAGTCTTGACTGGTTCATTCTGTTGTTGATCCCAGTAGTATTATTAATTGTCAGTCTTTCAAGCAGACTGTACCTGCACAAACTTTTTGATCAGGAAAAAGTCTTCTTACGATATAAAATATTCCTTTGGCAGAAGCGGTATTCCTGCTTCACCCTTTGCTGCATGCTTAATTAAATCTGTTTCAGGAAAAATTTGAATCCCTGCTGTCGTCTGGCAGGGGAAACGTTTGGTGTATCCGGTGGATACATCTAGTTGCTTTATTACCTGAAATACAAACTAAAACAAATTATTATGCATGTCATATACAGGAATTTTATTTCCGCACTACGATTCAATAAAACAGCAGCCATACTGAATATTATGGGATTGGCGATTGCCTATATCGTTTTTGCAACGATTTATGCACAGGTTGATTTTGCCAATAAATTTGACCGGTTCCATCCACAAGTGGATCATATTTACAGGGTAGACTGTAAAACCCCTGCATCTGTATGGTCCGTACATTCCAGATTGCTGATCGATGCTTTTGTGTCTACTTCTCCTTATATACAGAAAAGTACGTTGATCAATCCCTTTATCGGAGAATGTTATTTTACGACCGATGTCAACGGTAACCAGACTGGTTTCAAAGAAACGGTACAAACTTGTTCTCCGGATATCACCGGGATATTTGATTTTGTTTTCCGCGAGGGGACTCCCGATTGTTTGAAGCAGCCGGAGATGTGCCTGATACCCGAAAGTCTGGCCCGCAGGATATTCGGGAGTATTTCAGTTGTCGGAAAACAATTGACGGCAGAAGGAAATATCTGGACGAAAGACAGGAAATCATTGACCGTAGGAGGTGTCTATAAAGATTTTCCGGAAAATAGTCAGCTGGCAAATGCTGTTTATACGACAGTTAGTCCCTCTTACCAGTATGAATCATGGGATGATTATACCTATGTCTGTTATATCCTTGTCACTCCGGGAGCGGATAAGAAGGAGATATGTTCCGCTTTTGCCCGTTGTTTCAATGTGGAAGATGCACCGGACTATAAAGAAGCGGAAGTCAAGCTGACGAACCTGGCGGATATCTATTATGAGCCGGTCACTTCCCAGATGAAGTTTATCAAATCAGGAAAGAAAGAAAACATGAACCGGATGCTGATGGTGGCTTTTCTGGTGGCGTTGATTGCGATGATCAATTATATCAACTATTCGGTGGCCCTTATACCTTACCGGATTAAAAGCATCAATATCCGGAAGATTGCCGGGGCATCGGTTGCCAGGCTGCGTTGTGCCCAACTGTTTGAATCCGTTGTGATTTCGCTGGTGGCTTGCCTGCCAGCCGTATTGTTGAACTTGTCTCTTGATATACCGGTTCTCTTGCGGCTGGTTTCTTTGTCTTTGGCGGTAGGATTCATTGCGGGTATCTATCCGGCCGTTAGCGCCACTTCCATTTCCATGCAGATGGCATTGAAAGGTTCTTATGGATTGTCTCCCAAAGGTTTGGCATTAAGGAAAATGCTTATAGGTATCCAATATATAATTTCTTTTACTTTGGTTATTCTGGCATTTGTGATCTATCAGCAGAACAGATATATGGAATCCCGTTCATTCGGATATGGTAAAAACCGTATTGCAGTAGTTGTGCTGAATGGGAAAACGGTCGGGAAGATCGACCTGTTCACGAATGAATTGAAGAAATATTCCGGTATTGAAGATGTTGCTTTTTCTTCCGCAAAGGTCGGAGCAGAAGAGTTATACCGGGGCGGCGGAGCAGAAAAGAATAACGAAATGATGTATTTTCATTATTTGAATGTTTCGCCCAACTTCCTGTCAGTGATGGATATCCCGGTAATGGAAGGAAGGTATCCCCGTCAGGAAGATCGGCAATCCAAAGAGTTATTATTCGTCTTTAACCGGAAAGCGAAAGAAGAATACGGACTGGAGGTCGGGGACAGGCTCATTACCTACTGGAAGGATAAAGGAATGGTTATCGGGATCACGGATGAATTGAAAATAAATTCTTTGCGGACCGGTGCTTACCCGTTGGCTTTCGTCATTAATGAAAAGAATGCCGGCATGCCGGTTGCCTGTATAAAGATAAGGCAAGGGGCGGATATGGAAAAGGCGACAGAGCATATACGGCAAACATTTAAAGAGATCGATCCTGCTTATCCTGTTGAAATAGAGTATTATGAAACGATTATCAGGCAACTTTACCGGGATGAAATACGTACCGGACGGATTGTTTCCGCCTCATGTCTTGCCTCTGTCCTGATCTCTTTGTCGGGTATTTTGGGATTGGTATTATTTGAAACCCAATATCGGCGTAGGGAGATTGCGATACGGAAAGTACTCGGTGCGACCGTAAAAGATGTTTTATACCGGTTTAACAGGACGTATCTGATGGTATTGATCGTGAGTTTTGTTATCTCTGTACCTGTATCCATCTATTTTGCAGGTGAATGGTTGAAGAATTTTGCATATAAAGTTCCGCTAGACTGGATGGTTTATGTGGTATCGTTCTTCTCCATCCTGCTGCTAACTGTTTTTGTTGTTACCCTGCAAACCTGGAGGACGGCAAACGAAAATCCAGTGAAGTCCTTGTCTTTCAATTAAGTGTAGGCTTGTTTTTTATTTATTAACTCGCTGGTGTGTTGTTTATAAGAGCGTCATTACTGTTTTTTTGACGCTCTTATAAACAGATTATTCTCGGATCTACAATATCTTAGGTAAAGTATAAACAGCTATTTTACGGTAACCTTGTTTGACGATTTTCTTTCCGGCAATCAACTCCTTGATATCTTTCAATGCCAGGTAACGCGTACATTCATTTATTCCCATACAATCGGAACTCATGATCGTTTCATGTTTTTCAAGATATTGAATGATCCTGGCTTTCCGTTCTTCACCGTTGTATTTGACGGGTTTCGATGATCCCGGCTTTCTTTCCACGTTCATGCAACGAAGCCGTTCTGTGATCTCTTTTGAGCAACGGAAATTTACCGATTTAAAAGTGATATCTTCTGCGCGTACTTGCCGGGGATTCGTTATTTTAGGACATTTCAGTGAGACGGAAAAATGTCCCAGACCTTCCAGTTCAACTTCATCGCCATCTTCCAGATACGATACGAGTACATCGGCAAAAGCCTGCAATAGCCCTTTCACATCTCCCGGGCTGAAGGAAGTACATTCGGATATTTCCCGTGTGACCCGGTCGATCCGTATGGTTCTTCCCGGTATGATCCGGGCATGAAGAATATCACTCTCTTTTTCTCCCTTATGCGGAGGATTCCTGAAAAGTCCGTATTGTGCGGTCATAATACTAGTGTGTTTTAATTGTAAGGTTACTACTTTCAAATCCAAACATCCGTATCTTCTATATTTTTGACCCAGGTCGAAAACATTTACTACCTTGGTCAAAAACGTTTAGCACCTAGGTCGAAAACGTTTGTTATCCAGGTCAAAAATATAAAAGGTTGGGAACAAATATATTGAAAGATAAGAGGAAAAACAAGGAAAGAAGGAAGAAATATATCAGGAATTCACCGGATTATTTGCTTTCTGTAGGTAAAAGGAGTAAATTTATTGTACTTTCGCATTGATTTTACTGAAGTTTCACGGGTATAAAGAGAAGAGGATGGGCTCAAAAGCATCTATATGGAATCCCTGGCATGGCTGTCACAAATTAAGTGAAGGCTGCCGGCATTGCTATGTTTATCGTTCGGACGGTAAATATGGTAAAGACAGTTCTGTTGTCGCTAAAACGGAAAAGTTTAATCTGCCTTTGCAACAGAAAAAGAACAAAACCTATAAGATACCTTCGGGAAACCTTGTTTATACTTGCTTCACATCGGATTTTCTGGTAGAAGATGCAGATGAATGGCGTGAAGAAGCCTGGGAAATGATACGAAAACGACAAGACCTTCATTTCCTTTTTATTACCAAGAGGATCGACCGGTTGCATGAATGTCTTCCGGCTGACTGGGGAGATGGGTATGACCATGTAACTATTTGCTGCACCATGGAAAACCAGGACCGGATCGATTATCGCCTGCCTATCTATAAAGCCGCTCCGATAAAACATAAAATCATTATTTGCGAACCGCTTCTCGGTCCGATTGATTTCAGGGGTGAATTGGGCGATTGGGTGGAACAGGTGGTGGTCGGTGGGGAATCCGGAAAGGAGGCCCGTGTTTGCAATTATGATTGGGTATTGGATATCCGCCAGCAGTGCATAGAGAAAAATATCAACTTTTGGTTTAAACAAACAGGCGCTTATCTGTTGAAAGATGGGCGTGAATATAAAATAGCCCGCCAATTCCAACACTCACAGGCAAGAAAGGCGGCTATTAATTTTGAGGTAGATAAACCTTAGAAATAGTGATTTAATTTTTTGACATACCTTCCCCAAATCTTACCCGTAAGATCCTCAGACATCAAGAATAACGAATAAATAGGCGGTAAATATGATAAATTAATAGAGCGTTATTATTCTTTAAATAAGTGAAGTAAAAACACTATAAATATTAAGATGACTAGAAAAAACGATCGTTTATTTTTGTCTGTAAAAGTAGATTATTTATCCTAAACGAACAACTTTTATGAATATTATTTACGTCTTGTATTTCATAGTTTAATATAATATATCCACTAAAATGCTCAGTAATAATGGAATGACTAAAAAAAACGATCGTTTTTTTTAGTCATTCTGATTTTATACATAAAGTTCATTAATCATCACAGAGAGTTGCAATATGTAGTTAATAACGCTAGTAAACAAGACAAATCATGAAAAAGAAGCGAAAATTAAGAGTAAATGTAATCTTATTTTTACCAGAGAGAAATGTTTTTATCGATTGTTTAACCGAATAATTAAAAGTATGACAAACAGAATTAACCTATTTCGAGGCTTGATAAAACCTCACGAAATGAATTATCTGAAAATAGGAGGTATCGGTACCTTACTATTATGTATGTCACCGCATTTCGTTATGGCTGATACCGGTAATGATGCGGCAGTAACGATCACCCAACAGAAGGGAAATACCGTGACAGGTGTTATTACAGACGATACGGGTGAACCTCTTATCGGAGTGAATGTAAAAATTAAAGATTCAACGGTCGGTACTATTACTGATTTTGAAGGTAAATTTACATTGGAAGCTCCTGTTGGCAGCCAATTGGAAATTTCTTACATCGGGTATAAACCCCAGATTATTACTGTAGGAAATGCGCCTGTTAAACTAAAGATGAAAGAAGACTCACAGGCTTTGGATGAAGTCATTGTCGTCGGTTACGGAACGACTTCTACCCGTAAAATGGTAGGCGCAGTCACCTCCATGAAGACAGACAAAATCGATCAATTGCCTTTTAGTAACACGGCCTCTGCATTACAGGGACGTACGCCGGGTGTTATCGTTCAGCAAGGTGGCGCGGAACCGGGATCTACTCCAACTATTTCTATTCGTGGTGGTGGTACTCCTTTGTATGTTATCGATGGAGTAGTTCGCGAAGCACAGGATTTCAATAGCTTGAACTCTTCTGATATTGAAAAAATCAGTATTTTGAAGGATGCCAGTGCAACGGCGGTATATGGTGCCCGTGCCGGTAATGGTATCATTATGGTACAGACCAAGAGGGGAAAAGAAGGTCAGACTAAAATAGAATATACGGGAGGACTCGATTTCAGTTCGCCTACTGTTTTGCCGGACAGAGTGAATACGGCGGAATATACAGGCGCCGCCAACCAGGCCGCAGCCTATGATGGGATAGCCCCGGTATATCCTGCTGATGTTATTGCGACTCTGCCGGATACCGATTGGCAGAAACTTGCACTGAGGAATAATGCCATCCAGCAACGTCATGCCCTTTCTTTCTCCGGTATTAAAAACGGAGTTAATTACTATACGGCACTGGGCATTTTAGATCAGGGATCTTTATTCAAGGAAGGTCATAATGATAAATATACACGTTATAATCTCCGCAGTAATGTTTCAACAACATTCGATCCGATAGGATTGGAAGTCGGTTTGAATATTGACGGTGCATGGGAAAGAAAGCATCCGACTATTAAAGGCGCTTATGCCGTTTGGCGTGATATCAATGCTGCCAAACCAACTATCGACGCTTATAATCCGGATGGGACATTTAGTGCTTTATCATTGCATCCGCTGGCTTATCTTGATAAACGCTCAGGCTACAATAATAATGACGATAAATATGCAAATGTCCAGGTGTATGCCAATTGGGCTGTACCGTTTGTAAAAGGTTTGAAAGCCGGTTTCACAGGTAATTTCCGTATCGCAGATTCTAATTCGAAATCATTTAACGCCAATGCTCCTCAATATACCAGTGACGGCTCGATGGTTCCCAAAGATTTCCGTTCACTCAGGATGTCTAATTCATGGGGATGGCGTAACTCGTTCGATGTAAATGTACAATACGGGAAAACATTCGGCAAACATAATTTTGAAGTACAAGGTGTTTATACGTTCCAGCAGACATTCGATGAAAATTTCTGGGTATATCGTGAAGGTTTTATCTCTTCCGACTTCGACCAGTTATTTGCAGGAGATGCTTCTACACAGCAAAATTCAGGTTTTGCAGAGAAAAGTGCCCGTGTCGGTTATGTGGGGCGTGTAAAATATGATTATGCAGGCAGATATCTGTTTGAAGGAAACTTCCGCATAGACGGCTCCGATAACTTTGCCAAAGGGTCTCGTTTCGGATTTTTCCCTTCTGCCGCTTTGGCATGGGTGGTTTCGGAAGAAGGTTTTATGAAAGAACTGAATGAAAGAAACATTCTAAACTTCTTTAAGATCAGAGCTTCTTTCGGACAGGTCGGTCTGGAAGGTCTGGAGGATTTATCCGGTGATAATTACCGGAATATGCGCTTCAGATATGTCCCGGCTTACAGCTTTAACTCTAAGGGGTATGTTATCGATGGCAAATTCGTTTCCAGTTTCTCGGAAGGACCTTTGGTTTCGAATGATTTGAGTTGGTATACTAAAGATGTATGGGATATCGGGGTCGACCTGACAACCTTACAAAACCGTTTGTCGGCATCATTCGATTATTTTTACTATCGAACTAAAGGGTATTTGATTTCTCCGCAGAACAGATATACTACACCTCTGGGAAAGGATTTGCCGCAGGTGAAATCAGAGAGTGTGCATCGTCGTGCCGGATTTGAAATGAATTTCCGTTGGAAAGATGCTGTTCAAGAATTTCATTATGAAATAGGTTTCAATGTGACCGGTTACAATGAATTATGGGAGAAAAAGGAGGATGAATCGTTATCCAGTTTGATGAATCCTAAAAAGCGTGTTACCCACACAAAGAATTTTTACGGAACAGCTTATCGAAACGATGGTTTATACCAAAGCGGGCAACAGATATTGGATAGTCCGCGGCGAGAAGCCTCCAACGAGTTGAAACCGGGTGATATCGCTTATCAGGATATTAATGGTGACGGTAAAATTGACGGAGAAGACCAGGTTCGTATCGGTAAACCAACTTTCCCGTCTGTAAGTTATGGTATCGATTTCAGTTTGGATTACAAGGGGTTCTTTGTCAACGGGTTATTCCAGGGTACCGGAGAACGTTACCGGGCGCTTGATGAATTCATGAGAGGAACACATACTGAGGCATTAACATATAAATTTCAGTTGGATTACTGGCGTCCTGATAATACGGATGCAATGTTTCCGCGTATGTCTACTATGACTGGTCTGAACGGAGATAACAACTATGGGGTCGGTTCGGATTTCTGGTATCATAATGCATCCTATTTCCGTTTGAAGAGTCTGCAGGTAGGATATGATTTCAAAAAACTTCTATTGAAGGATAATAAGCTGTTTTCCTCTTTGCGTCTGTCTGTCTTGGGAACAAACATCTTTACGATTTCGGATGTGAAAGATTTCTATGACCCGGAACTAAATGCGAATAACGGGTATGCATACCCGACACAAAAGACGTATTCTATTGTATTAAATGTCGGATTCTAAAATAACAGAAAAATGAAACGAAATAAATTGGGCAAATTATTTATAAGTGTTATGGCGTTGATGAGTATGACATCTTGCCATGACTATTTGGACAACACCCCTTTGGATAAGTTTCCGGAGGATGCTGTTTGGAGCAAACCGGCATCGGCACAACTGTTTGTTAACGGTACGTATTATATTATCAAAGATTTTCTGGTCGGAAACGACGACTGGAATGACAATACCATCGTTAATGCGGAAAAAGCCGACGCTCTGATCCGTGAACAGATCACTGAAGATAATGATTATGGTTGGAATAAATACGGAGACATCCGCCGTTGTAACATTATTCTTGAAAAAGTAGCTGCTGCAACAGGCTTCACACAGCCGGAGCGGGATCTGTTGATGGGAGAAGGTCATTTTCTCCGTGCTTCGGTCTATTTTTCCCAAGCGCGCAAATTCGGAAGATTAATGATTGTGGACAAGGTGTTGACTCCTGATGACGATATGGAGTTGTCGAGAACTAAGACGATTAAAGAAACGTATGATTTCATCCTGAAAGATCTGGATGAAGCGATCGAACGCCTTCCTGTCGATGTGGCATCCGGACGTATCAGTAAGGGGGCTGCTTATGCGCTTAAAGCTGAAGTTTGCCTGCAAGGTGCAGCCTATCTGGATGATACTAATGAAAAGAGAGATTATTATACACAGGCTAAAACGGCCAGTGAAAGCTTGTTCGGTCTGAATAAATATTCGCTGGACCCGGACTTTAAGGGGTTGTTCAATGATTATTCGGTCGGAACGAATTCGAGCGAAATAATACTCGGCGTATATAATATTTCTGAAAATACAAGTTTCCAAAATACTTGGATGCAAGAACTTGTTCCCAATATGAACATGGACAAAGCGATTGACGGCGTATGGGAAAAATGGCCTCTGGATAAAAATTTCGAAGGATGGATGGACAGAGCTCCTTCACAGGAAGTGACTGATGCTTTTCTGGTAATAGATAAAGACGGAGTGGCCAAACCGTGGAATGAGGCTTCGTATTATACCGAAGATTTCAAACAGGGGAAATTATGGGTGAATGATGCTATTTACGGATATCGCGACAAACGTTTTGCAGCAACTATCGTGTACGATTCCTGTCGTTTTTTCACTTCGCTTGTGACTACCCGCCTGAAAGGCAATATTCATTACTTATCTAATAAGGAACAGGCACGTCATGTGACCAAGAGCGGATATGTTTATCGTAAGGGAGTTTATGAAGATAAATGGCTGTGGTACTCTGATCCGACCAACTATCATTATGTCGTTCTTCGTTTAGGCCGCTCATATTTGAATTATGCAGAAGCGATGCTTCGGTTGGGGGATAAAAGTTCTGCTATTGAGTATATCAATAAGACCAGGGATGTTCACGGAGGATTACCGGGACTGACTGCAACTACCAGTCTGGAAGATGTCTGGAAATACTACAAAATAGAACGCCGGGCTGAATTGGTACAGGAGAATGACCGTTATTGGTCGTTATTACGTTGGGGTAAGGAAGAGGGATTAAATGTTATTCCTGAACTGAATACGACTCCTACCGCTATAACGATATCAGAAGATGGTCGTACTTTTTCAATCGGAACGGTACAAGCTGTAGAAGCTGCTAATGCACGTGTGTTTACTAAACGCCGCTATCTGCTCCCGGTTCCAAGAAGCGAACGTAATGAGAATCCGAATCTGGCTGACGATCAGAACCCCGGATGGTAATGTTATAATAGAATGAACAACTAAAAAAGTATGAAAATGAAATATTTAAAATGTATATTGCTGTTTTTTGTCTGCATGTCATTCTTTTCATGCCTGGAATCGGGTTTGGAAGATTTGCCTAGTTATGAAGATGCTGACATCAAGGCGTTTACTTTCGAATATCGCTGGATGGTCAAAGAAGGTGACAGTGAAAAACTAAGGGTACAGAAAATGGATGCAGATATAGACATTAATGTTGAGAATACAACTGTTACCTGTAATATCACAGTACCTGCCGTGAATGGAACATTTACTCAGGAGATACGAAATCAGGTTACGTTGAGTAATTTAAATGCATATTGCACTATTTCTACAGCTGCTACTATTACTCCCATTGGAGATACTCCCATGTTGGGCAAGATAGGAGATTTTTCAAAAAGCGATATGCAATATGAAGTGATTGCTGCCGATGGGAATACAACTAAAACTTGGAAGCTTGTTATTGATGGTTTTAACAAGTAATGATTTGGCGGAATATTAATTACGAATGGCTGTCCCCATTTTTTGGGGTACGGCCATTTGTTTTATTTTAAATTTCTACATGCAATGCAGGTTTTAAAATACCTGCATTGCGTTTTTAACACTTGTGACTCCGATTAAACGGTCATATTGCGTTCCCATCGGACGGTAATAGACGTAAATGGTGTATTCGTTTTCCGCCTGGTAATAATTGCCTTCTATCGGGCCGGTTTCTCCGACTGTGCTGCCGTTGGGTACGAATAGGTATTGATAATTATAACTTCCTTGTTTCAGGAGTACTGCTTTTTCGTACTGGTGGGTTTCAAAGTTATATCCCATTTTACTCTTTTCATCGAGGACATTGTGGAACAGTTCGCCGTTCAGATAGACATTTCCGTCAAGGAACGGATCGCAAGCCAAAGCGAAATGCACGATACAGTAATCTGCTTCCGTATCCGGGTCGTCACAACTGCTGCAACGGATAAAGAAACGGCCGTCCTGGTCCTGATCGTACTGATAGGTCTGGTCGCTGCGCTTATGATCGGTCATCAGTTCTACATTATAATAAGGATTGTGGTACGAAATGCTTTCTATGTGCATCCCGTTATATTTCGTGCTCAAAAATTCCATGCGGCGGTATTCGTTTCCGGCAGAGAAGATCAGACTGCGATTGTTTGTGTAACCAATCTGATTTTCAAGAATAGTCGTCGGTTGAAGCCCTGATACGGCATTATCGCGTCGGTTATCCTGATAGACATGTATTTTCAGGTCTGTTTGCGGATAAGGTATCGGGAAGTTTTTGTTATTGACCGTGAAACTTACCTGTTGGTGAGTCTGGTTCGTATCGATATCCGTATTTCCGCTAACGGAGGCCGAAATGCCGACCATCGGTTCCACAACCGAAAAACAAGCGGTAAGGACTATCTGGTCGGGGATGTCTTCGTTGTAGATCTGCACGGCATAATTTCCCGAAACTTTGAACTGGATGTCTTCATTCGGAAGCAGCAGGTTGTAGTTTGTGTACTGCGTTGTGGTGTTAATGGAATTGGCGAAGTCATCTATCGTTAATCCTTGAAAACCACTCATATATTGAATGGGAGAGAGGATGGACCTCTGCCAGTTGGCATCACAATGAATGATAGAATAGGAATAGCGCACGCCTCCCTGTTCCAACGCATCGAAGTTGATCTGGATCTGTTGATCTCCGTTTAGTTCGATATAAGGCTCGGAAATAAACTCTCCGGCCACCTTCACCTGAAGGGTTTTTATCAGCTTGCTGTTAACGTCGGTAAAGTACGTTTGCTGAGCATTGGCCTGCATTGTAGCGGCACAAAACAACAAAAATAGTAAACAATACACTCTCATTTTCATATATCTTTCTTTGACGGTACAAAATTATGGAATTATTTCTCTAATTATTTCTTTAATCCTGCTTTAAAGCATAAAAATTTATGTACTTTTGCGGGAAAATTACATATAAACAATTTTAGTTGTATCATGGCAAATGTGATTAAGATTAAAAAGGGTTTAGACATTAATCTGAAGGGTAAAGCTTCGGAAGTACTGCTAAACGCCGGGAAAAGTGATAGCTATGCTATCGTTCCCGACTATTATAACGGTATTACCCCCAAAGTTGTTGCCAAAGTAGGAGAAAAAGTCAAAGCCGGTTCTGTATTGATGATCGATAAGAACCGCCCGGAGATCAAGTTTGTTTCGCCCGTGAGTGGCGAAGTAACTGCCGTAAACCGAGAAGAGAAGCGTAAAGTGCTTAGCATCGTTGTTAAGCCGGATACGCAGATCGAATATGAAGATTTCGGCAAGAAAAATGTGTCTTCACTGAAGAGTGAAGAGGTAAAAGAAGCCCTGCTCAATGGTGGTATGTGGCCTTTTATCAAACAGCGTCCGTACGATATCGTAGCTACGCCGTCAGATGAACCGCGCGACATTTTTGTGTCGGCTTTCTATTCTGCACCGTTGGCCCCGAATTTCGATTTCATCCTGAAAGGACAGGAAGCTGATTTCCAGACCGGGTTGGATGCATTGGCAAAACTTACCAAAGGTAAAGTGTATGTCGGTGTCAGAAATGGTTCTACCGTGAACGTGAAAGGAGTTGAAACAGTTGAGTTTGAAGGTCCGCATCCTGCTGGAAACGTAGGTGTGCAGATCAATCATATCAAGCCTGTCAACAAGTCGGAAGTTGTTTGGGTAGTAAACCCGGCAGATGTGATCGTTATCGGTCGCCTGTTCAATAAAGGCGTGGCTGATTTCAGCCGTTTAGTCGTATTAACCGGTTCTGAAACAACAGAAAGAGGTTATATCAAGACTATTTCCGGTTGTACGATCAACAGTCTTGTTTCAGGAAAGATCCTGGAAGGCAAGGAAGACCTCCGTATTATCAGCGGTAACGTGCTGACCGGTACTAAAGTTCGTAAGGACGATTATCTGGGTGCTTATGATAACCAGATCACTGTGATTCCGGAAGGAGACAAAACTTACGACTTCTTTGGTTGGGCAACTCCCGGGTTTGGAAAATACAGTGTAAGTCACTCTTTCTTTACATGGCTGGCTCCTAAAAGCAAAGAGTATGTAATTGATGCCCGTATCAAGGGTGGCAAACGTGCCATGATCATGTCGAATGAATATGAAAAAGTGTTCCCGATGAGCATTTATCCTGAATACCTGTTGAAAGCTATTATCGCTTTCGATATTGATAAAATGGAAAATCTGGGTATTTATGAAGTTGCTCCGGAAGATTTTGCACTTTGTGAATTTGTTGACACATCCAAGATTGAGATCCAGAAGATCGTACGTCAGGGATTGGATCTGTTATACAAGGAAATGAATTAATAACATAAAAAATTAGAATACATTGAAAGCGTTAAGGAATTACCTCGACAAGATTAAGCCTAACTTTGAGGAAGGCGGAAAGCTGGCGATGTTCCGTTCTGTATTCGAAGGTGTTGAAACATTCTTATTTGTTCCGAGCACCACTTCGAAATCAGGCGTGCATATTCACGACTATATCGATTCTAAGCGTACTATGACTGTGGTTATTATCGCTTTGTTGCCTGCTTTGCTTTTTGGTATGTACAACGTCGGTTATCAACACAATCTGGCTGTTGGTGCTGATCCGGGATTTTTGATGACCTTCATCTTCGGTTTTCTGGCCGTACTGCCTAAGATTATTGTTTCGTATGTAGTTGGTCTGGGTATCGAGTTTGCTGTTGCCCAGGTGAAAAAAGAAGAAATTCAGGAAGGTTTCCTGGTTTCCGGTATATTGATTCCGATGATTGTTCCCATCGATACTCCGCTGTGGATGATTGCTGTGGCTACGGCTTTTGCAGTTGTTTTTGCCAAGGAAGTATTTGGTGGTACAGGTTACAACGTGTTTAACGTTGCATTGGTTACCCGTGCCTTCCTGTTCTTTGCATATCCGGCTGCCATGTCTGGCGACCAGGTATTCGTTCGCACTGCCGATACATTCGGTATGGGTGCCGGACAGGTAGTTGACGGTTTCTCTGGTGCAACACCGCTGGGACAGGTTGCTATCGCCGGTAAAGAAATGATCGGTTCGTTCCAGGCAGTTGACGTATTAGGTCAGCCGATTTCAACCTGGGATATGTTCCTGGGATTGATTCCGGGTTCTATTGGTGAAACTTCCGTACTGGCTATCCTGATCGGTGCTGTGATATTGCTGTACACTGGTATTGCCAGCTGGAAGACAATGGTTTCCGTATTTGTAGGTGGTGCGTTTATGGCCGCTATCTTCAATATGATCGGAACAACGGTTGCTATGTGTGTATCTCCTCTGGATCATTTGTTCTTAGGTGGTTTTGCCTTCGGTGCCGTATTTATGGCTACAGACCCTGTAACATCTGCTCGTACTGAAACAGGTAAATATATCTATGGTTTCCTTGTAGGTGCTATGGCTATCATTATCCGTGCGTTGAACCCGGGTTATCCTGAAGGTATGATGCTTGCTATCCTGTTGATGAACGTATTTGCTCCGCTGATTGACTATTATGTAGTTGAAGCAAACATTAACAGAAGAATCAATCGTGTAAAACTGAATAAATAAGAAGGAGTATGGCAACTAAAAAATATAAATGTAAAGTTTGCGGTTATATCCACGAAGGAGACAAAGCTCCGGATGTATGCCCTTTATGTGCAGCCCCTTCTTCAGATTTTGAAGAGATCAAACCAGAAAAGAAAGGTGGTATGAACAGAGATAGTAATGCATATACTATAATATATGCATCTGTAATGGTTCTTCTGGTAGCGGTTGTGTTGGCTTTCACTTCACAGTCACTGAGAAGTTTCCAGAAAGAAAATGAAGATAATGATAAGAGACAGCAGATCTTGCGTTCTATCAATGTTTCGGTTCCGGCCAATGAGGCTAAAGCGAAATATGGAGAATTGATCAAGGAAGCTTTCCTTGTTAATGAAAACGGAGAGAAAGTTGAAGGGGATGCTTTTACTGCAACAGCCGATCAACACCCAGTATATGTGGCAAATGTTAATGGTGAAACAAAATATATCATGGCTTTGTCCGGAGCGGGTCTTTGGGGTCCGTTATGGGGGTATATTTCTGTAGATTCGGATAAGAATACTGTTTTTGGTGCAGACTTCAGCCATCAGGGGGAAACTCCAGGTTTGGGTGCTGAGATCGCAAAACCTGCATTTAGTAACGAGTTTAAAGGTAAGAAGCTGTTTATGGACGGATCTTTCAAATCCATAGCTGTAGTTAAGCCGGGTAAAAGCGTTGCCGGACAGGATTATGTGGACGGTATTTCAGGTGGTACGATCACTAGTCAGGGGGTTGACCATATGTTATTTAATAGCCTGAGTGGTTATGTTAAGTTTTTAACCTCGCAAAATCAGTAAAAGATGGGATTAATGTCAAGTAAAAATAAAGAAGTACTGTTAGGCCCGTTGAGCAAAAACAACCCTGTTATCGTTCAGATGTTGGGTATTTGTTCTGCACTGGCTGTAACATCTAAACTTGAGCCGTCTATTGTTATGGGTATTTCCGTGACGGCTGTTGTGGCTTTTGCCAACGTGATTATTTCGTTACTGCGTAATACAATTCCTAACCGTATCCGTATTATCGTACAGTTGGTTGTTGTTGCTGCGCTGGTAACTATCGTAAGTGAAGTCTTGAAAGCGTTTGCCTATGATGTGAACAAACAGCTTTCTGTGTTCGTTGGTCTGATTATTACTAACTGTATCCTGATGGGACGTCTGGAAGCATTCGCCCTGGGTAACGGTCCGTGGGAGTCTTTCCTGGACGGTATCGGTAATGGTCTTGGATATGGTTTGATTCTGGTGATCGTAGGTTTCTTCCGTGAATTGCTGGGTTCAGGTACATTACTTGGATTCCAGGTGATTCCGCAGGCATTCTACGACTTCGGCTATGTAAACAACGGTTTGATGATTCTGCCTCCGATGGCTTTGATCGTAATTGCCGTGATTATATGGGTTCACCGTTCAAAGAACAAAGAACTTCAAGAAAATTAATGCAAACTATTAAACGAATAATAGAATGGAAGAATATTTAAGCACGTTTGTCCGCTCGATCTTCGTAGACAACATGATTTTCGCATACTATCTGGGTATGTGTTCTTTCCTGGCTGTTTCCAAGAACGTAAAGACTGCTTTAGGATTGGGTATGGCTGTAACGTTCATCCTGGTATGTACGTTACCGATTAACTATATGCTCGAAAATTATATTTTGAAAGAAGGCGCCATGAGCTGGTTGGGCGCTGAATATGCAGGTGTGAACCTGAGTTTCCTTTCACTGATCATTTTCATTGCCATCATCGCTTCATTTACGCAGTTGGTTGAAATGGTTGTAGAAAAGTTTGCTCCGGCCCTGTATGCTTCTCTGGGTATCTTTTTGCCGCTGATCGCTGTAAACTGTGCTATCCTGGGTGGATCTCTGTTTATGCAACAAAGAGCATTTCCTAATGTGGGAGTTGCTACTGTATACGGTTTAGGTTCTGGTATCGGTTGGATGCTGGCTATCGTTGGTATGGCTGCAATCCGCGAAAAATTAGCTTATTCAGATATTCCAAAGCCTTTGAAAGGGCTGGGTATCACCTTTATCATTACCGGTCTGATGGGTATGGCATTTATGTGCTTTTCCGGACTTAAGATCTAAGTATTAACGCATTAAACAAAAATAAAGATGATTATATTAATGTCGGGCGGACTTACCATTGCAGTGGGAGCGGTTGTATTCCTGGTGATTACACTGATCCTTGTAGGTGCGCTTTTATTTGCGAAAGCAAAATTAATACCATCGGGCAATGTGAGGATGGTTGTTAACGGAGAGAAGGAATACGACGTTCCTATCGGGGGAACCGTATTGAATACACTTCAGAGCGAAGGTATTTTCCTGTCATCTGCTTGTGGTGGTAGCGGTAGCTGCGGGCAGTGTCGTTGCCAGGTGCCGGAAGGTGGCGGAAACATTCTTCCTACGGAAGTTGGTTTCTTTTCCCGTAAGCAGATCAAGGATCATTGGAGACTGGGATGTCAGACGAAAATAAAAGAAGATATCAAAATCAAAGTTCCTGATGAAGTATTCGGTGTAAAAGAATGGGAATGCGAAGTGATCAGCAACAAGAACGTGGCTACTTTTATCAAGGAGTTTATCGTGGCATTGCCTAAGGGTGAACACATGGATTTCGTTCCGGGTTCTTATGCCCAGATCAAGATCCCTGCATATACGATGGATTATGACAAGGATATCGATAAAGATCTGATCGGTGAAGGTTACCTGCCAGCATGGAAGAACTTCGGTTTGTTCGGCTTGAAGTGCCAGAACACTGAACCGACTATCCGTGCTTATTCAATGGCTAACTATCCTGCTGAAGGCGACCGTATCATGTTGACTGTACGTATCGCTACTCCTCCTTTCAAACCGAGAGAACAGGGTCCTGGATTCCAGGATGTAATGCCGGGTATCGCTTCTTCTTATATCTTTACCCTGAAACCGGGTGACAAGGTAACAATGAGCGGTCCTTACGGTGATTTCCATCCGATCTTCGACTCTAAGAGAGAAATGATGTGGGTCGGCGGTGGTGCCGGTATGGCTCCGTTGCGTGCTCAGATTATGCACATGACTAAGACACTGAAGACTACAGATCGCAAGATGTCTTATTTCTATGGTGCACGTGCTTTGAACGAAGTATTCTATCTGGAGGACTTCCTGGAAATAGAAAAGGAATTCCCGAATTTCACATTCCACCTGGCGCTTGACCGTCCTGATCCAGCTGCTGATGCAGCCGGAGTAAAATATACAGCCGGTTTCGTTCATCAGGTAATTTACGATACTTATCTGAAGGATCACGAAGCTCCGGAAGATATCGAATACTACATGTGTGGTCCGGGCCCGATGTCGAAAGCAGTAGAAAATATGCTTGACAATCTGGGTGTACCTCGTGAAATGTTACATTTCGATGACTTCGGTGCATAATTGAAAGGTCGATTATAGATCTACATAACGGAAAGGGAGGAAAATTAAAGTTTTCTTCCCTTTTTTCTTTTCTGTTCTATTTATTAAAAAGCCATATAAAATACATATACCCAATTTATTATATAGTTCTGAAACCTGAATTTCAACAAATTTTCTATAGAAAAACGAATAAAATGTACTTTCCTATGTAATATCATGCAGCATTTTTCGTTCTTATTACATCTTAGCTAATAGAGACATAAAAATTGAGCAAGATTATGAAGCCGTTGATTTTATCTTTTTTTGCAGTCATACTGGGTTACTCTCTTCTTTTCAATGAAAAAGAAGAAATCAGCCAGCCGATCCATGGGATTGATAATTCAGTGTATATCCATAAAGCGGATACGCCGAGAATCGATTCTATCGCTATCTATCATAACAGAACCGCTTCTGTTTTATAAAAAATACTCCTAATAGCAATATTTATTCTGTAAATGTTTGTTTATTAAATAAATATTGCTATGTTTGTTCCGTATAATTGTTAACATACGGAAATGCTATACCAGTTTATTACTATATATACTTCTGACTTTTGGATGACAATGCTCTTGGGAGTGTTGGCTTTTTTGTGTTTGCCTGTTGTCACAGGTGAAATAAGCCAGTTTTTTCAAACTGATAATGCGACCCGATTAATTCCGGTTGCTTCTGATTCTGTTTTTGCGGAGGAACAGGAAGGAACAACTGAATATAAGGTCTGCGTTACACCTCATATATTTCAAACTAAATTTTTGATAAGGAATTACAGTCACTGGTTGGGCTGACGAACCCTTGTCCGGCAACCATACGTTGAAGGATAAGGGGAGATGCTTTGTGTAAAAAATGTAATACTTGTTTATCTGTCTGTTTTCAGGTAAATAAGAATAAAGCTATTGTCTCTTCTTATCTGTTTTTCTCATTCCAGCTCTTTATATTCAGGGATACCTTCCAAAAAAGAATAAGTGAAATTTTCGTAGTCTATTTTACAGCAGAAATGGCTGATGCCGTTGCTGACTGCGAGGTAACGTACATGCAGCACCATGTTGTAACGTACTATCTGATCGAATACAGCACTCGTTATCTCAATGGAGGGGGCTTTGTACTCAACGATCATTAAAGGGGCTAAAAAGCGGTTGTATGCGACTGAATCGCATCGTTTGGATGTTCCATTTAATTTTAATGGAACTTCATTTGCTAATAGTTCTTTGGGATATCCTTTATGCGTAATCAGATAATTTACAAAGTGTTGGCGGACCCATTCTTCAGGAGTCAGTGCAACATATTTGCGGCGTACGGGATCGAATATAGTGTGCTTCCCGTCTTTTTCCTTTACTTTCGCAGCGAATGTTGGTAAGTTTAATGACAGCATTTATTATATTTGTCGTTTATATTATACACAATAATTATACCCTCAAAGGTAATGATTTATGAAAACAAAACAAGAAATCGTTGAAAATTGGCTACCTCGTTATACGGAACGTAAGCTGGAAGATTTTGATAAGTATATACTACTCACGAACTTTACCAAATACGTAGAACTATTTGCCGAGAATTTTAATGTTCCTATACTCGGACTGAAAAGCTCGATGCCGAATGCTTCGGCCGAAGGTATTACTATCATTAATTTCGGGATGGGAAGTGCAAATGCTGCAACGATCATGGATCTTTTATCGGCTGTAACCCCCAAGGCTGTGCTGTTTCTGGGAAAATGCGGAGGATTGAAAACAGCTAATAATCTGGGAGACTATGTTCTTCCGATTGCAGCGATCCGTGGAGAAGGAACTTCCAATGAATATCTGCCGCCGGAGGTACCTTCGCTTCCCGCTTTTTCCATGTTGCGTGCCATCTCTTCTGCTGTCCGCGACCAGGGAAAAGATTACTGGACCGGGACGATTTATACAACCAACCGGCGTGTCTGGGAATATGATACGGCATTCAAAGATTATTTGAAGCGGACACATGCGACCGGCATAGATATGGAGACCGCCACATTACTCACTGCCGGCTTTGCAAACAAGATTCCGACCGGTGCTTTACTGATGATCTCGGATAAGCCGATGGAGGAAGACGGTGTGAAAACAGAAGCCAGCGACCGTATCGTTACCCGTAGCTTTGCTCCGGAACATGTGAAATTGGGTATTGAAGCACTCCATCAGATCATAGATGAGAAGAAAACGGTACGCCACATCCGTTTTAGTTGGTAATAATTAAGTCTTTATTATGGCAAAAAAAGAAAATACGTTTGAAGAAATATGCCGGGATATCGTGGCCAAGAAGTTCCAGCCCGTTTATATATTAATGGGTGAAGAACCTTTCTTTATGGACCGGATAACAGACCTGCTTATTGAAAATGTGCTTGCCGAATCCGAGCGCGACTTTAATCAGATGATTATGTATGGGGCGGATACGGATGCGGCTATGATTATAAATGCAGCCCGCCGGTTTCCGATGATGTCGGAATATCAGTTGGTGGTTGTGCGGGAAGCCCAGTTGGTCCGTGATATAGAATTGCTGACCAACTATGTGAAAAATCCGCTTAAGTCGACTGTGCTGGTTGTTAACTATAAGTATAAGAATCTGGACAGGCGGAAAACATTGGCCGCTGCAACCGAAAAGAACGGGATTCTATTCGAATCGAAAAAGATTCCGGATTATAAAATGCCGGGGTTTATCGTCTCATTTATGCAGCAACGTTCCATAGGAATCGATCAGAAGGCCGCTCAAATGCTCTCAGACTTCCTTGGAAACGATTTAAGCCGTCTAAGTAAGGAATTGGACAAGCTGGTATTGATCTTGCCTGAAAAGGCTCCAAAACGCGTCACTCCGGAACTGATAGAACAGAATATAGGAATCAGTAAAGAATACAATAACTTTGAGTTAATAAAAGCACTTGCTGTAAAGGATGTTTTAAAAGCAAACCGGATTGCCCAGTACTTTGAAAAGAACCCCAAGAGTAATCCTATACAGATGACCCTTCCTGTAATTTTTAATTATTTCTCCAACCTGTTGATTTGTTATTATACGAAAGACAGATCGGAAACCGGATTGATGACAGCTTTAGGATTAAGAGGAACTTTTCAGGTAAAAGATTATATGACCGGATTGAGAAATTATCCGGCTATGAAAGTTTTTAATCTGATAAGTGATATCCGGACTACCGATGCCAGATCGAAAGGGGTAGATAATTCTTCCGCATCTGATGCTGATCTGCTCAAGGAATTATTATATAAAATTCTTCATTAGCATAAAATGTACTTAACAATAGAAAAACTGTATGTGTCACTAAAAATTTGAATTAGTGCACATGCAGTTTTTGTTTTTTATCGTTATTTCTCTGGAATGCTCGGATTTATGAACCTTCAAAATGACCTTCTTTATTTTGTTTTTCAATAGCTTAGTTTACATTTTACCCCTCTGAGAATTCAATATTTCTTTCTTCCCGTATAATTGTTCACAAATATCACGAAAAAATCAAGTTTTAGAGTGAAGGATACAAAAGTATCCACTTTCTTCCTGAATTATTCACATAGGATAGGACAAATTGTCAGAAACATTTTTCAACAGTGTATTGCTTATTTACAATAATAACAAATATGTCTGCTGTAACATTTGTGTCGGATCAGATATGTTTACGTAAATAAAACAAGTGCGTTACTTATGTATTTATAGTGGTGCAAATACAAATGTAACCAATATACATTACTAATATAAATCAATAAAAATAGGTTTAAATACTGTTATTGCAAATATGTATGATAAAATATCAAAACCCAGCCTGTTATCTAATTAAATTAATCGTTTACATTAATTTATGGCAATATTCTCGTATATAAATGTGAAATAGAAGTCATTTTAGCTAAAATAATAATCTTTAATCACCTATACAACAGGTTTTTATTTAATAAAATCATCAATGCTACTTTAATCTCTTTTAGAGGCTTGTTATAGGGGTTTACAAAAGTATGCGTTATATTATTATACTGTGCGTTACAAATATATCCGTATATGATTATAAAAATAAATTGCACAATTGGAAATAATGATTTATATTTGTATCAGTATATAATTCTATACTATATTCATGTAAACAGACAGATTGGCAGTGATTTTTGGTCAATAAATCGTATTTTGGTAATGAAAGAACGTATTTTAGCAGTAATGGAACACGAAGGATTGACTCCTTCTAAATTTGCCGAAGCAATCGGTATCCAACGTTCGGCTATGTCGCATATTATATCCGGCAGAAATAATCCGAGCCTGGATGTACTAATTAAAATATTGGAACGGTTTACATACGTAGACTCCGACTGGCTTTTATTTGGTAAAGGCACTATGATGCGTGAACATGTGTTAACTGAGCCCAATTTGTTTACAAATACGACGATAATTCCGTCCAACGTACAAGATTCTCCCGAATATCGCAAGGAAATTAGGGTTGAAACACCTGTAAACACTACTAAACAGCCTGTTATTGAACAGATTGTATGCCAGGATAAGCCTTCCAGAAATGTGAGCAAAATAATGATATTCTATTCAGATAATACGTTTGAGACTTTTACCCCCGAAAAAAACAAGAAAGACTAACCCAACATTGTTATATACATCTTATTCATGTATCTTTGTATAGAAATTGAGTAATCATATTATATGAAGAAGTACATGTTAGATATGAAGGTAACTGAAAACAACCGCCTTCATAAAAATTATTGCCTGCTAAAGTTAACCTGCGACGACACTTTGCCGGAAATGCTTCCCGGCCAGTTCGTTCAGGTGCTCGTGGATAACTCTCCTACAACATTTCTTCGCCGGCCTATTTCAATCAACTTTGTAGATAGAACAACCAACGAATTGTGGTTGCTTATCCAATTGGTTGGCGATGGTACACGTTGTATGGCGGAATACCGTCCCGGAGATATTGTAAATATCATGTTGCCATTGGGTAACAGTTTTACAATTCCTGCCAGTGAAGATAAAAATCAGAAATTACTGCTTATTGGCGGTGGTGTCGGTACTGCTCCGATGTTATGCCTGGGATCAGCCTTGAAGAACGCCGGTTTTGAACCGGTATTTCTGTTGGGAGCCCGTTCAAAGGATGATGTGTTGCAGTTGGATGAGTTTGCGAAGATAGGAACTGTTCACATAACTACCGAAGACGGCACTTTGGGTGAAAAAGGCTATGTAACAAATCATTCCGTATTGAAAAATGTTCATTTTGACCGGATTTACACATGTGGACCGAAGCCGATGATGGTAGCTGTTGCCAAATATGCCGCCGCTGAATCGATCACATGCGAAGTCTCATTGGAAAATACAATGGCTTGTGGTATAGGTGCTTGCCTATGCTGTGTGGAAAATACCCAAGAAGGTCATGTATGTGTTTGTACTGAAGGTCCCGTATTTAATATAGAGAAATTGAGATGGCTGAATTAAATGTAAACATAGGAAATTTGCAGTTAAAAAACCCGGTAATGACTGCTTCGGGTACATTTGGATACGGAGTCGAATATTCAGACTTTATGGATATTTCAAGACTGGGTGGTATTTTTGTAAAAGGAACAACCATCCAACCACGTGAAGGAAATCTGTATCCCCGCATGGCGGAAACTCCTTCCGGAATGTTAAATGCGGTAGGCCTGCAAAATAAAGGAGCACAATATTTCGTCGATCATATCTATCCTGCTATTAAGGATATCGATACGCATATGATCGTAAATGTGAGCGGTTCGTCGGTGGAAACATACGTGGAATGTGCAGAAAAAATAGCTGAACTGGATAAAATTCCGGCTATCGAACTTAATATTTCCTGCCCGAATGTGAAGCAAGGTGGTATGGCTTTCGGGGTTACAACCTGTGGTGCTGCCGAGGTTGTGAAGGCTGTCCGTAAGGTTTATCCCAAGACCCTTATTGTAAAACTTTCTCCTAATGTAACCGACATTACCGAGATAGCCAAAGCGGTCGAAGCCGAAGGTGCCGACTCTGTTTCACTTATCAATACCATGCTTGGCATGGCCATTGACGCAGAGAAACGTAAACCTATATTATCTACAATAACCGGTGGCCTTTCCGGTCCTTGTGTAAAGCCGGTTGCCCTGCGTATGGTATGGCAAACTTACAAAGCAGTTAAGATTCCTATCATCGGTTTGGGAGGTATTTCCAACTGGAAAGATGCCGTCGAGTTTATGTTGGCCGGAGCTACTGCCATACAGATTGGAACCTATAATTTTATAGATCCGACTGTCTCTGTAAAAGTGATCGATGGCATGAATGAATACCTGGACAGACATGGATTCAAATCTGCCAAAGAGCTTATAGGGGCTTTGGATGTATAAACCTATTGATTAAATAGAAAGACTTCCTTGTTTTATTTGACAAGAAAAGGGACTTATTATTTATCCAATCCGGGTGTTACCGATAGATACACCCGGGTGTAACCATAGTCGACATCCGGGTCTCAAAGTACCTGACACCCGGGTGTCAATTTGTTTTAATACTTACCTTTGTCAAAAAAGACAGTAGGTTTCATGAAAAATACAAGTATCATCGGATAACTGACTACACTATTGATCTCACTGGTTATATCCTGAAAAGCATGACAGTTGTATGATAGTATAATGATAGTTTTATGATAGTTGAAGGATGTTTTTTAGCTGTGTAAACCTTTAGTAAACAGTAAGATGCAGGAAAATTATGATAGTATGATAGTTGTTTTCAATTTTCAAGTAGAGTAAATACGTATTGTAAACCAAGTAAAATAATGAAATGAAAAACAAATTATTTCTTTTAATCTGCCTGATTGTTATATCTATATCGTTGAAAGCCAACGATAAAACAATTATTCCTATTACAACAGACAATATCAGTCTGATTTATAAAGTAGGTAATAACGGGCGTTTGTATCAATCATATGTAGGGCAAAAACTCCGTTTTGATAGTGATATCGACCAGTTGCCTATGCTTGGCGAGGCTTATATCACACATGGTATGGAAGATTATTTCGAACCGGCTATCCGGATATTGCACAATGACGGCAATCCTTCCCTGTTGCTGAAGTATGTATCTTATAAAACCAGCGATTTGCAACCGGGTGTTACGGAAACCGTTATTAAACTGAAAGACGACGTTTATCCCGTAACGGTTGATCTTCATTTTATTGCTTATGCCGAAGAAAATATAATCAAAACATATACCGAGATATCTCATCAGGAGAAGAAGCCGGTTGTGCTTTATAATTATGCTTCTTCTTTGCTTCATTTGAATGCTGGTAAATATTTTCTGACAGAATTTGCCGGAGACTGGGCACATGAAGTCAACATGACGGAACAACAGCTTTCATTTGGTAAAAAAGTATTGGATACCAAATTGGGAAGCCGTGCCAATATGTTCAATTCGCCTTTCTTTTTGCTTGCACTGAATGAGGAATCAAAGGAAAATGAAGGAGAAGTCCTTTTCGGAACCATTGGTTGGACGGGGAATTTCCGTTTTACTTTTGAGATGGATAATTTGAATAATTTGCGTATCCTTTCCGGCATAAACAACTATGCTTCAGAATATTCGTTGAAGCCACAGGATATATTCCGGACTCCTGAGTTTATCTTTACTTTCAGTGCGGAAGGGAAAGGAAAAGCAAGCCGCGACTTCCATAAATGGGCCCGTAAATATCAGGTAAAAGACGGCGATAAACCGCGTATGACTTTGCTGAATAACTGGGAAGCCACTTATTTCGATTTTGATGAAGACAAGCTGGTCGATATTATGGACGAAGCCAAATCGCTGGGAGTTGATATGTTCCTGTTGGACGACGGATGGTTTGCCAATAAATATCCCCGTAGCAGTGACCGTCAGGGCTTGGGTGACTGGGATGAAACAGTGACGAAGTTGCCGAACGGCATCGGTAAACTGGTGAAAGAGGCAACCGACAAAGGTATAAAGTTCGGATTATGGATTGAGCCGGAGATGGTGAATCCTAAAAGCGAACTCTATGAAAAACATAAGGATTGGGTAATTCATCTGCCGAACAGAGATGAATATTACTTCAGAAATCAAATGGTATTGGACCTTAGTAATCCGAAAGTTCAGGATTATGTATTTGGAATTGTAGACAATCTGATGACGAAATATCCGGGTATCGCTTATTTTAAATGGGATTGCAACAGTCCGATTACCAATATTTATTCTCCTTATCTGAAAGATCAGCAGTCTCATTTATATATTGAACATGTAAAAGGATTGTATAATGTTTTGGAACGTGTAAAAGCCAAATATCCGAACCTGCCGATGATGCTTTGCTCCGGTGGCGGCGGACGTTCTGATTATGAAGCGTTGAAATACTTCACCGAGTTTTGGCCAAGCGATAATACGGATCCGATAGAACGTATCTTCATCCAGTGGGGGTATTCTCATTTCTTCCCTTCCAAGACAATGGCTGCCCATGTGACAAGCTGGAATAAGAATGCAAGCGTGAAATTCCGTACGGATGTTGCGATGATGGGTAAATTGGGTTTTGATATCCGTATTCATGATATGACTCCGGCAGAACAGGAATATTGCAAAGGGGCGGTGAAGAATTTCAATCGTTTGGGTAGCGCTATTTTGGATGGCGACCTGTATCGTCTGGTGTCTCCTTACGAAGGAAATCATTCTGCTGTGATGTATGTGAATGAAGCGACGGATAAGGCTGTTCTTTTCGCTTTCGATATCCATCCCCGATATGCGGAAACGTTACAACCTGTACGTTTGCAAGGGTTGGATCCGGAAGCTCAGTATGAGATAAAAGAGATCAATTTGCTTCCGGATACCAAATCTATATTAAAATGTAACGGAAAGACGTATTCCGGTGAATATCTGATGAAAGTCGGTATTCCGGTATTTTCCGGTAGGCAATTAGCTAGCTGGGTGATTGAAATATCGAAAAAATAAAAGGATATATTCATTAATAGAAAACGGAGAGGCTTGATAAATAAGTCTCTCCGTTTTTTATTATTGGATATGGATAAGCGTATTTTTATATCTTCTTTGCGGATAATAAAGTAACCAATAGAGAAGCACAGCAAAGAAAGACTCCTACACCGGCAGTCCCGGCCCAGCCAAACAACTGCCAGGCGGTTCCGGAAAGAAAAGTACCCAACGAACCTCCGACAAAATAGGTTGTCATAAATATGGTATTGACCCGGTTGGAGGCGGCCGGGCATAATTCGAAAATACTGGATTGATTACTTAACTGGATGCATTGCATGCCAATATCTATAATAATTATGCCGGCTATGATAGAGGTATAAAAGTTTCCTCCGAAATAAAGTAATAACCAGGCTAGCAGTATCAAACCACATCCCCAGAAATTAAAAGCTCTGACTCCCACTTTCCTGACATATTTTCCAACCAACGAGGCCGACATGGCCCCGGCTACGCCGCAAAGTCCCAACATACCAACCACATCGCTGTTTGCAAAGAAAGGTGCTTGTCCCATTTTGAATGCCAGACACGACCACATAGCCAGAAAAGAGCCGAAAGCCAATCCTGACCGGACTGCATAAATCCGTA
This sequence comes from Parabacteroides sp. ASF519, assembly GCF_000364265.2. NCBI lineage: Bacteria > Pseudomonadati > Bacteroidota > Bacteroidia > Bacteroidales > Tannerellaceae > Parabacteroides > Parabacteroides sp. ASF519. Next base: position 3,864,298 of record NZ_AQFV02000006.1, read on the forward strand.
AAGCCGGATAATCCTTTACTAAGGATAGAAGAGATTTCATGAGGTCGGCGTATTTCCCTTTAAAAGTAGGGCGTATATCCGGCAAAACGGTAACCACTACGATGCTGCACACAACCATTAGTACGGCAGCAATGTAATACATTTCACGCCAGCCGAACAATTCTCCGACCACTCCGCTAATGACCCGTGAAACCAATATTCCGGATAGTAATCCTGAAACGACCAGCCCTACGTTACGTCCTTTGTTTTCCGGTTTTGAATAAATGGCGGCGATGGGTATGAATATCTGTGGTATTACCGAACAAATGCCTGTAAATAATGAAGCAGTCAGGATTATATGAATGTTGGGCGCTGTGGCAATGCATAAAAGTGAAAGTACCAAAAGAGCAAAATTGGTGACGATTATCTTTTTACGTTTATACATATCGGCCAGTGGCACAACGAATAACAATCCTAAAGCATAACCAATCTGTGTAACCATAGCAATCAGGTTGGTCGTAAATTCAGATACGTCGAGATCATGCCGTATCATATTTAAAAGAGGCTGGTTGTAATATAGATTGGCGACCGAAATACCGGCAACAATAGATAATGTCCAGAGGATCAAAGGTGGAAGTCCACCGTTTTCTTTCAATGTTTGTTTCATAAGCTGTCTTTTAAGCCGGCAAATTTACCCTAAATAATTGAAACGATAAAGCCTTTTTCTAAAGGGATACAGCTTTGGAAAAGTATATAGGGATATTCAAATAAATAGTTATATTTGCCAATAATAAAGAAGAAAAATATGATTGACCAAATTAATGATATATTACAGAATACAACTATAACTCCGACTACTGCGGCTGTGAAATTATTAGTCAGTTTCTTTTTAGGTGCGATTATCGGTGTGGAGCGCCAGTTTCGCCGTCGGGAAGCCGGAATGCGAACCTTTACACTGATCTGTATGGGGTCGGCAGCAGCTATGCTGATATCTATCTGGATACCGCAATGTTATCCTAACTTCCTGAATGGTGATCCCGGGCGTATTGCTGCCCAGGTACTTACCGGTATCGGTTTTTTGGGTGCCGGGGCTATTATGCAAAGCCATGGGAGTATTCATGGATTGACAACAGCGGCTTGTATCTGGGTTGTTGCCGTAATCGGTCTGGCCGTGGGAGCGGGGATGTATGTTCCGGCATTGATTGGGACAGGCCTTACATTAGTTATATTGGTTAGCCTTGAAAGACTTGAAAAAAGGATGTTCCTGAATGGGGTAAATAAGATCCTGACGATTATTTGTACGACCGCAACTCCTGATTTAAAGGCTGTCCGCAAAATACTTGAATCAAAGAACATTTATATTGTAAGTGTTTCCTTTGAATCTATTTATGAACAGAACAAGTCTATCATAACCTATAAAGTGAATGTGAAAGCCCAGTCGTCTTATATGAATTTATTCAGTGAGATCAGGACATTAGGATATGTTTCTCAAATAAGATTGATGGCCTGAGCCGTCAATCCAATTCGTTTTTCAGCATTCGTCCTGCTATACGGGCTGCATCTTCCACATATTTACTACAAGGACGTTTTGCATAATATTCAGCCGTTCTTGCAGAAGGTTGCGGAGCAGTCTGGCTGGCTTCTGCGGCAGGCAAAAGGCTGCGGCAAATGATCGTACCATGCTTTTCCTTGAACAGGTCGGACATTTTTTGAACCATTGCATAGTTCTTTGTTCGGGCTTCCTGATCCTGTTGGTCCAATACCGGATATTTGAATCCGGCCAGCATAGCCATGGCACTGACTGTTCCGCATACCTCCCGCATCCGGCCAACGCCACCACCAAAAGATACGGACATCTTCTTTGCCATTTCCAGGTTCAGTTCAAAAACATCCGAATAAGCCAGAAATACCGACTGCGCACAGTTGTATCCCGACTCAAAATTCTGAACGGCAATTTTTACACGTTCTTCAATATCAAACTCCTTCATAAAAGAGAAGTGTTATTTAGAATTCATAATCAACACATGCTCTGTCGGCTTTTACCGGGCCGATAATCCCTTTTGAAACAGCTACGTGTTCAGGGTGGTTGGCATATGTCTTTACATCTTCGAGCGAATCGAGTTCTGTAGTCAGGATAACGTCCCAGGTTTCTTCGGGGTTTATATTGAAATCGACACGGATCAAACGTAAAACATCGATCTTGTCGATCAACGCTTCCAGACCTGTTTTGATTTCCTGCATTTTTGCCAGTTTATCGGCAGGAGTTGCAAACTCCGTCAGCTTAAACATTACAATGTGTCTTACCATAAACGCTTTTATTAATTACATTTGTTCGTCCAAATAGGAATCTTTGTATCCCAGGAAATATAAAATACCATCCAGACCGATCGTGGAGATGGACTGCTTGGCTGTTTCTTTTACTTTTGGTTTGGCATGGAAAGCGATACCTAACCCGGCAATGCTGATCATCGGCAGGTCATTTGCCCCATCACCGACAGCTACGGTCTGACGGATATCGACATTCTCAACCTGAGCGATCAGGCGAAGTAGTTCTGCTTTCCGCTTGCCATCTACGATATCTCCGACATAACGTCCTGTCAGCTTTCCGTCTTCAACTTCAAGCTCATTGGCATATACATAATCAATATTGTATTTCTGTTTCAAGTAGTTACCGAAATAGGTGAATCCACCGGAGAGGATAGCGATCTTGAAACCAACCTTTTTGAGGATACGCATCAGACGGTCTACACCTTCCGTAATGGGCAGGTTTTCAGCAATCTCCTGCATAACGGAGACATCCAATCCTTTTAATAAGGCACAACGTTGGCGGAAACTTTCGCTGAAATCAATTTCTCCCCGCATGGCGGATTCGGTAATCGCTTTGACCTGGTCGCCGACACCGGCACGAACAGCCAACTCATCGATTACTTCAGTCTCAATAAGAGTTGAGTCCATATCGAAACAGATAAGGCGACGCATACGGCGATACATGCTGTCTTCTTGAAAAGAAATATCCATTACCTGTTCGGCCGAGAGCTTCATGAACTCTGCTTTCATCAACTCTTTGTCGCGAGGAGTTCCACGTACAGAGAATTCGACGCTGGCTTTGGGAGTACGGGCATCTTCATCCAAAGGAATACGGCCGGTCAGACGTTTGATGTCATCTATATTCATTCCCTGTTCGGCAACGATACGGGTTACGCCCGCTATCTGTCTTGCAGTTAACTTTCTTCCCAGAATAGTGATGATATAACGGTTCTTTCCCTGCATATCAACCCATTTCCTGTATTTTTGCTCCGTGATCGGATTAAAACGGATATTCACATCCAGCTCATAGCTTTTAAAAAGTAACTCTTTCAGGATATCTCCGGAATTACCTTCGCAACTCTGGAAAAGGATTCCCAGTGATAAGTTGTCATGGATATCAGCCTGGCCGATATCGAGAATCACTGCATTATTCTTTGCCAGTATCTCTGTCAGGGCGGCAGTAACCCCCGGACGGTCGGCTCCGTTTATATTTATCAGTATAATTTCGTCTTTTTGTCCCATGTTTTTTGTTTTATAAGGCAAAGGTAAATAAGTTATATGCAAATAATGGCATTTAGATAAACAAAAATTCAAATGGAATTGTTATTTTTACAGAGACGTTATATTTAATTTAGAACCTGGCAACCTTAATAAGTCCTGACTGGCAGGCAAATGAGATGAAGATTCAGTTTGAAATTAAGGAAAAGCTGCCTGAGATTATTGCCGAAGTACGGCATTCAGACAAATGGCAAACAACAGTAGTGGAAAAAACGCATGGACTGGAGAGGGTTACTATCAAAGACCCTAATTATGATTCAGAAGCTTGTATCGAGATCTGGGAACATGAGATTCACGTCCGTACGGCATGGTCAAATTACACCTACCGTGTTTTTAAACGGGGTGATTCTTGCTGGTGCGAGTATATCGGAGCCTACAGAGGACTGCTGGAGCAGACCTTACTCCCTACATTGACTCCTAAAATGAACATTCTTGATTCGGTAGTTATTGAAAGTTCGTTGACAGGTAATAAAAAAGAAACATTGCGAACCTACAGTTCGGAAAACCTCAAACTGAAGAACTTCCGTCGCGATAATTTCAAAGAAGAGTATAACAGAACATCATTACAGGACCATCCAACAATTGTTTACGATGAATATATCAAGGAAGGGATGCCGATGCCTTCGCCGTATGATGATTAGTAAAATAAAAAAGCCCGGTTTCAAGCCGGGTTTTTTATTTTCGGATTCTCTTTACCGGAAAGCGGCTGAATTAGGTTTAATTTGAAGAAAAGTGAAAGATTATTCGTATTTATCCCTGTGCCTAATCCTAAATTTATGTTATAAAGCAACCATTTTAGTGGATTTTCATGCGATAAAACATATAAAAAATCTTGCTTTTTAGTCGATTTATGTTATATCGTTTGGAGGTAAAGGTATTTTGCGCTTATCTTTGCCAGCGTTAAGAACAAGAATGTAGCTCTTTAGCGAAGGAGAAACGCTTGTTTACTTCCTGAAAATCAGGAGTCGGACATAAAGGATGGCAGACGAAAACCGCCCGCAGACCGGTAAGTAAGCTGTAGAAGAGTATCGTCCGATTAAGTTTAACGTAAATAATAAATTATGAAGGTAAGAGCTTATGTTCTCATTGTAACGGTTGCGTTGGCAACAATGTCATCCGGTACAAAAGAAGCAAGACCTACCGTGGGTACTAATCCTGGTGATCTGGCTCCGAGAATAGAGTCTTTGGGAGGCGAAAGTGATTTCAGTTTCCAAAATCATTCTGGACGTTACACGTTGCTGAATTTCTGGGCAGCTTACGATGCTGAATCGCGGGTCCGTAACGTTCAATTATGGAATGAAGTAAACAAACTAAGTTCAGACAAAATTGCCATGTATTCTGTTTCTCTCGACGAGAAAGAATCAATCTTTACCGAGACGGTAAAGGCAGATAGGCTTAGCGGCACAAAGCAATTTCATGAAGGACTTGGAAAAAAGTCAGCGTTGTATGGAAAGTTTAACCTACAGAAAGGTTTGAAGAACTTCCTGATTGACGACAAAGGAGTTATTATTGCAGCAAATGTTACTCCGGATAAACTGACTGACATTTTGAATAGAATTTAATCAGTAGATTATTATTTTAAAAAAGAGTTGTTCCGCCCAACGAGGAACAGCTCTTTTTTTGTATTTTTGTTTTCTAATTATTACCAAACAAATAAACACATTAAAATGTACAAACAGTTTATCGCAGCATGTTCCCTGACCGGAGCTTTAATGCTGAGTTCATGTTCACCCACGACCCCTGTGGCACATGATGTTTCTATTATTCCTATTCCCAAAGAGATTAAGAATGCCAATGGGCAGTTTACTTTGAAAGATGGCATGACAATTGGTGTGGCTGATAAGCAGTTATTGCCGGCTGCAAACTATCTTTCCGGCCTTTTATCCCGTTCAACCGGCTATATATATAATGTACGCGAGGGAGACGGTGATATATCTTTGGCTGTAAGTGATATTGCCGGTCAAAATGAAGGTGCCTATTCTTTGGACGTTACTTCCGGTAAAGTTCAGATCAAGGGAAATACCTATGGCGGTGTTATTTCCGGTATTGAATCTCTTCGCCAGCTTTTGCCGGCAGAGATAGAGTCGCCAGCGGTGGAAAAGGATATTAATTGGAGTGTTCCGGCTGTTCAGATCACTGATGCACCCCGTTTCGGTTGGAGAGGGTTGATGTTGGATGTTTCCCGTCATTTCTCTACTAAAGAAGAAGTGAAGGAACTGTTGGATATGATGGCTCTTTACAAACTGAACAAATTCCACTGGCATCTGACCGACGACCAGGGATGGCGTATCGAAATAAAGAAATACCCGTTGCTGACAGAGAAAGGGGCTTGGCGTACCTTTAACAATCATGACCGGGAGTGTATGAGATTAGCAAAAGAGCAGGATAATCCCGATTATGAAATTCCGGCTGAAAAGTTACGTATCACTCAGGGCGATACTTTGTATGGTGGTTTCTATACCCAGCAAGATATTAAAGAAATCGTTGAATATGCCGGTGTACGTGGTATCGATGTAGTTCCGGAAATAGACATGCCGGGACATATGCTGGCGGCGGTAAGTAATTATTCAGGTGTTTCTTGTTTTAATCAGACAGGGTGGGGAACGACTTTTTCTTCTCCGGTTTGTCCGGGTAAAGACTCGGCTCTTGAATTTTGTAAGAATGTTTATAGCGAAATCATTCCGCTTTTTCCTTATAAATATATCCATCTGGGAGCCGATGAAGTAGAAAAAACGAACTGGAAGAAATGTCCGGATTGCCAGAAGCGAATGAAAGATAACGGGCTGAAGACAGAAGAAGAGTTGCAGTCCTGGTTTGTTCATAACATGGAGAAGTTCTTTAATGATAACGGAAAAGAAATGATCGGCTGGGATGAAATCCTGGAAGGCGGTTTGTCTCCGACGGCAACAATTATGTGGTGGCGTACCTGGAGTCCGAATGCAGTTCCTGACGCAACGGCACAAGGCAACCATGCAATCATGACTCCGAATGCTAATTTCTATTTTGACTATCAGCAGGATAAAAATTCATTGTCCGGTGTATACAATTACAATCCGATGCTTGAATCGTTGAATGATGCACAGAAAGCATTGATTTTGGGTATACAGGCAAATCTCTGGTGCGAATATATCCCATCCCGCGAACGGATACAATATATGATTATGCCCCGTATGATGGCATTGGCAGAACTGGCCTGGAGCGATCCTTCCGTAAAAAGCTGGGATGGATTTAAAGAAAGACTGGTAAAGCAATTCCCGCGTTTGAATATCATGAATGTAAATTACCGTATGCCGGACCTGGAAGGATTCAACAACACAAATGCATTTATCGGTGAAGGTACAGTGGCAATTACTTGTCTTGATCCAAGTGTTGAAATCCATTATACAACGGATGGCAGCATCCCGACTTTGGAATCGCCTCAGTATAACGGTCCGATCAAGGTTACGGAAACGACAGACTTCACTTTCCGCTCTTTCCGTCCGAACGGTAAGAAAGGTGATATCGTGAAGACGCGTTACGTTAAGAGCGAATATGCTCCGGCTGCGGATGCTACACCTTCCAAGAAAGGTTTGCAGGCTGTATGGCATGAGTTTAAAGGTAACAAATGTGCCGATATTGATAATGCTCCGGTAAACGGTACGTATGAAATATCTGAAGTGACTATCCCGAAAGAAGTGAAAGGTAATATCGGTTTGGTCGTTACAGGATATTTCAATGCTCCGGAAGATGGTATTTATACTTTCAACCTGTTGTCTGACGATGGCAGTACATTGAAGATTAACGGAGAATTGGTTGTTGACAATGACGGGCCTCATTCACCCCGTGAAGTAACCGGACAGAAAGCATTGGCAAAGGGACTTCATCCGATTGAAGTTAAGTATTTCGACCATAATGGCGGTATGCTTCAGCTAAAGGTTTTGACGGCTGATGGCAAAGAACTGCCGGTTAATGCAGATATGTTTGCTTATTGATCAGGTAACGACTAGAAATATAAACGCCCCGTAAAGATTAGAGATGCTTTATGGGGCGTTTTGTTTTATATTCAACTATTTCTTATTTACCGCAGTGCTTCCACTTCTTCCGTGTGTAAAGGAATCTTTTTTCCTAACAGACGGGCACCGTCTTCTGTAATCAGATAATCTTCTTCGTTACGGATGCCGCTGAAGTCTTTGTAAGTTACCAGCTTTTCATAATTGATAAATTCGGTGAACTTATTCTGGCTTCTCCAAAGATCCATCAATTCAGGGATAAAGTAGACACCCGGCTCGATAGTAAGAACGAATCCCGGTTCCAGTTTACGTCCCAGGCGGAGAGACTTACGGCCGAACTCAGTACTCTTCGGTTGTCCGTCGTATCCCACATATACTTCACCCAGGTTTTCCATATCATGTACATCCAATCCCATCATGTGTCCCAGGCCACAAGGCATGAACATTGCATGAGCTCCGGCCTTTACAGCTTCCATCGGATCGCCTTTGACAAAACCAAGATCCTTCAAACCTTCCATAATGACTTTGCAGGATAGTTCGTACACATCGACGAAAGGAATACCTGGACGCAATGCTGCAACAGCCGCTTCGTGAGCCGCTACCTGAATATCATAAATATCTTTCTGGCGAGTCGTGAATTTGGAATCAGCCGGAATGGTAGAAGACATATCACCCGCATATCCCATTTCCGTTTCCGCACCGGCATCAAGCAGCAGCATATCACCACTCTTAATCATATTGCTATGGTCGTGGTTATGCAGCGTCTGCCCGTTGATCGTTGCGATAATGGGGAAGGAGAGTTGATAGTCATTCGCATAAGCCACTTCAGCCACGGCAGCAGCCACCTCACTCTCACGGATTCCCGGACGTACGGTGCGCATGGCAGTCAGATGCATGTCGGCAGTAACCACACAAGCCTTTTCGATTTCGACAATCTCTTCCGCAGTCTTATAATTACGCTGATTTACTACGCCGAAGATGAAAGGCACCGAAGGTTGTTCCGTTCCCGGCACGATACCCAGCCATTGGAACAGTTTGATCTGATGTTCCGCACGGTAAGTCGGCAGGTAATGGATACGCTGGCTTTTCTGTTGTGCTGCTTTCAGATACGATTCAATTTCCTTGAAGGGACGAACTTCGGTGATACCGGCTGCTTCGCTTTTCTCCTTCAGTGTCGGCTGAGTTCCCATCCATACGATTGCATCGATCGTCAGTTCGTCACCGAAAATGATTTCTTTATCATTGTCAATATCAATAATGGCGGACAGACCGGCATAAGGAAGCCCGAAGAAATACAGGAACGTGGAATCCTGGCGGAAGTGATAGGTGTTGTCTGCATAATTCATTCCCGACTCATCGTTTCCGAGGAAAAGCAACAGGCCTGAACCTATTGTCTGTTTTAGTTTGGCCCGGCGGCCCATATAGGTTTCTTTACTAAACATAAGAATAGAATTTTATTTATTGCTACCAAAGATAGTAATTAATATAGACTAACAGACATCTATTAAAAAATATTTCTTACATTGGCATCACGAAATTAAACCTTGCATGCGATTATGAAGATTCAGCAAATACAAGAACTTACCGATGCGACCGTGGCATGTGGAAACGATAAGCTGGGCCATGAAGTACAATGTGCTTTTGCCAGCGACCTGATGAGCGACGTTCTGACATTGTGCTGTGATGAAATGATTCTCATTACCGGACTTTGCAATTTGCAAACGATCCGTACAGCCGAAATGGCCGATGTCGATTGTATCCTTTTCGTCCGTGGCAAGAAAGCTACGCCGGAGATGTTGCAACTTGCGTCCGAGAACAATATGATCTTGCTTGAAACCTGTCATTCCATGTATCATGTGGCTGGCGAGTTGTATTGCAGCGGTCTTGTGCCGGTCTATTAAAGAAAGGAGAGGATATGCAGCTAACGTTTGAATTGGAAGGAGGAAACTTCTCGAAGGCCGGATATGCTTCCAGCCAGATAAAGAAGATACTGAAACAGTTATCGATCGATTCCCGTGTCATCAAGAGAGTGGTCGTGGCGCTCTATGAAGCGGAAGTGAACGTTGTTGCCCATGCCTGGCGCGGGAAAGTGGCGGCAGAACTGGATGCGGATAAGATTACGCTGACATTGAAAGATGAAGGTCCCGGCATTCCGGATATTCCGCAAGCCATGCAGGAAGGCTTTTCCACGGCTTCGCCGGCTGTGCGTGAAATGGGGTTTGGGGCAGGAATGGGATTGCCCAATATGAAAAAGAATGTAGACGAATTAACTATAGAGAGCGAGGTAGGCGTAGGAACAATCGTACGCATGGTTACCTGGTTCAGGAAAAAGGAGTAGAAGACCATGGAAGATACTAAATTTTATCATGCCCTGAAGATCGACAAGGAGCGGTGCATCGGTTGTACACATTGTATGACGAAATGCCCGACCCGTGCAGTCCGTATCCGGGATGGGAAAGCCGTAATCCGCAAAGACTGGTGTGTCGATTGCGGGGAATGTCTGAAAGCATGTCCGCCAGAAGCCATTTATGTGGAGCAGGACGACTTCCAGAAGATATTCGACTACGAATGCCGCGTGGCACTTGTTCCCACCGTTTTCATCGGACAGTTTTCCAAATATACGACGGAAGAAGAAATATTCAGCGCCTTGTATGAGTTGGGATTCACCCATGTCTACCAGGTTGAGTTTACGGCCGATATGATTCACCGTGAGATGCTCCGACAGATGGAACAGGCCGAAGAAAAGCCGGTGATCAGTTCTTTTTGTCCGGCGATTGTGCGACTGATACAAATTCGCTTCCCGGCTTTGGTCGATAATATCCTGCTGGTGAAAAGTCCGGTGAATGCAACTGCTACCTATTACCATCAGGTACTGACGGAGGAAGGTCATTCCCCGGATCAGATCGGCCTCTTTTATGTCACTCCCTGTGCCGCCAAGATTGCCGCCTTGAAAAGCGCTGACGGGTATTCGTCCACCATTAACGGCGTGATCAATATGGATACCCTATATAATAAGGTATACCATATCCTGCAAAACCGACCGAAAGGATATAAGCCGGATTGCGTGCTTCCGCCCGCCCTGACAAAGAAAGAAATGCGATGGAGTCAGACAGGAGGGGAGGCCAAACACTTCTCCGGCCGTTGCCTGGCCATCGACGAAATACATAATGTGATTGATTTCCTGGAACGTATGGAAACGACAACGGAGGTCCGTAATGTGGACTTCCTGGAACTCCGTGCCTGCGACCGCAGTTGTGCCGGAGGCGTATTGGCCGTTGCGAACCGCTTCCTTACGGCCGAACGGATCATGAAGCGTTCGATGAAACGTGATAAGGCACCGCTCATTTATGCCTCTGAACGATTGGGAGCATTGGCTTATTTGAAGCAGCACATCACAATCCGTCCGCTCCAACCCAACCCGAAGTTGCTTTATGACGGTTCCATCGAGGAAGTCCTGAAAAAGATGGAACAGGTGCGCCGTCTGATGTGTTATCTGCCGGGAATCGACTGTGGCGCTTGCGGAAACCCTAATTGCCAAAGTCTGGCAGAAGATATCGTCCGTCACGAGGCCCAGTTCAGTGACTGCATTTTCATGCAGCGCAATATGGAGAAGCATGGCAAACTGGATCAGGAGCATGCCTTCCGCCTCGTCGAAAAGATCTGGGGAAAAGATCGTTTAAATAAAGACTGTTATAAGAAAGGAGCTAAATATGAAGGTCAGTGATCTTGTAAAAGAATTGAATCTTACCGTTTTTTGCGGAGAAGAGAATCTGGATACGGTAATCAAAGGTGGCTATACCAGCGACCTGCTGAGTGATGTAATGGGACATATGGAAGAGGGTATGTTGTGGATCACCATGCAAACCCATCAGAATATTGTTGCCGTTTCCACGCTGAAGGATGCTGCCGCCGTCTTGATTGTCAATGGCGCTTCGCCGGATGAAGAAACATTGCAAAAGGGGAAGGACGAGGATATTCCTTTGTTGGGAACATCTCTTTCTGCTTTTGTTATCAGTGGAAAAGTGTATCAACTGTTACAGAACGGATGAATCTCTACCGGGCCGATCTACATATTCATACCTGCCTTTCGCCTTGTGGAAGCCTGGATATGAGTCCCACGGTCATTGTCGAAACGGCACTTGCCCGCGGATTGGATATCATTGCCATAACCGATCATAACACGACTTTGCAATGTCCTGAAATACAATCGTTGGGAGCTGAAGCCGGATTGACTGTCCTTGCCGGAGCCGAAGTCTGTACCCGTGAGGAAGCGCATTGCATTGCCCTTTTCGGAAGTGATGAAGCCCGTGCCGCTTTCCAGCAATATCTGGAGAAACATCTACCGCCTGTTCCCAATGATCCCGGCCGTTTCGGCGACCAGGTCTGGGTAAACCGGAAAGATGAGATAATGGGAGAGGCCCCGTACTTATTGCTTTCCGCACTCGACCAGAACGTCAATCAGGTGGCTGCATTTGTAAAGGAACTGGGCGGCCTTTTTGTTGCTGCGCATGTGGAGCGGCCTTCTTTCAGCCTGATCAGCCAGTTGGGATTTATTGATCCGTCATTATCGCTGGATGCAATAGAATATACGGATGCTTCCCGTTTCGCCCGGCTTTTGTCGGAGCAGAAGTATTTATCGAACTACACATCCTATCCGGCTTCCGATGCCCATTATCCGGAACAAATCGGGACTAAGCCCTGTTTGATACGGGCCGCTGCACCTTTATTCGAAAACATCAGGATGGCTTACGCCAAAAGTCAGGAACATTTAGTCTTTTCCTCCGCATAATTAAAATAGGAAGATATACTATACATAAATGTAAGGTATATTCTACATATAAGTAAGGCTATACTTGCCAATATGCAAGGCATGCCTTCCTTTTATAAAATAAAGGAGAAAAAAGTTTAATATTCAGCATATCAGGAAATAAATATCAGGATGAATACACTTACATTTCATATTACGGATATAGCATCAAACAGTGTTCGTGCCGGTGCGACTCGTATCTTATTGGATATTGCTATAAATGAGGAGAATACAACCATCCGTATTGCAGACAACGGTTGTGGAATGGATGCAGAGACGATTGCCCGGGTAACGGATCCGTTCTATACGACCCGTACGACCCGAAAGGTAGGTCTGGGAATCCCTTTCCTGATACAAAATGCGGAACAGACCGGAGGTTTTGTCAAGATAAGTTCCCAACCGGGGGTGGGGACGGAGGTTACAGCTTGTTTTATAACCGCTAACATTGATTGTCCTCCCTGGGGAGACCTTCCCGGAACATTCGCCATGTTGATAAGCGGCAATCCGGAAATTAATGTCCACTTTTCATATAAAAAGGGAGAACAGCTTTTTGAAGTGAGTACGGAAGAGTTGCGGACTGTCTTTGAAGATATACCGCTAAGTCATCCGAAAGTAATACTTGCCATAAAGGAGATGATTGCAGAGAATCTGGCGTGATTCAACTATGCTTAGTCTTACTCTTGTAGTAATTGTAACGTTCCATCACTTCACGCACATAATTGAATGTCTCCGAACCGCGGAGATATCCATGTTTGCAGACAGGGTCGTTATAGTATTCGGGATCGCTTTTCAGGCGGATATACTCGGCAACATTATCTTCCCAGACATTCGGGTTCTTTCCATACTTTTCGGCCAGGCGTTGAGCGTCATAGACATGTCCGATGCCGGCATTATAGGAGGCTAATGTAAACTTTATCTTTTCCTGCGGGTCGGTAATCTCGGAAAAGCCCTGGCGGAATTTACGCAGGCAATCTACACCTGTACGGATTCCGATATCCGGGTCTTTCAGTTCGTGGGGAGTAACACCAAGCGCTTTTGCCGTGTTCGGCATGATGCCCATCAGACCTTCGGCTCCTGCCCAGGATACGACGGAAGGGTTGAAATGGGATTCCTGATAGGAAATGGAGGCAAGCAGCTGCCAATCCCATCCGATGTTTTTGGCATGCCGACGGAACAAATCGTCATAAGGAGAAATATGCCCGTTCTTTACCGGGGGAAGATCTGCCGTTAACGGCTGCTTACCTAGCTCGAAATAACGTTTCACTACTGCCCGGTAGACGTGCGAGCCAGATTTATCCGATGCCCATGCATTGATCGCTTCGGCCAGTTGCGGACTGCTTTTACGAACCAGCCAGGAAGAACGCTGCATGAAGCTGACTTTCAGTGAGACATTGATATTCCAAAAGTAGGTCTTATTCAGACGAGCGATATTATCGTCACTGATGGTATAAGGAATTTCACCTTGCGAGACCATCGCTATCAGGTCTTCGGTTGTTACCGTGTCTTTCTTTATGTCTTTTATATGGATGCCGCCGCCTAATTCTTTATCCAGGTTTTTAAGGCGTTCGTAATACTTTGTATCGGGTTTCACATATACGTCTTTCCCGATTAGTTGGGTGACATCTTTAAGAATCGTATCGCCTTTGTTGGCACGCTGAACCAATACCTGGCTGGTGAGTTCTTCCCGTCCGCAGTAGAGATAATTTTCTTTCAGGTTATTGCTTACCTGGATGGGATAGGCAATAACGTCGGCTTCTCCGGCTTCGAGCATTTCGATCAGGCGGGTGGCATTTTCGGCCACTTTGATATTCAGCTTCAGTCCTTCGGAACGGGCAAAGTCTTTTATCAGGTCGTATTCGTAACCCATTGGCTCCATTTTATACTGGAAATAAGACGTGGAACTGTAGAGTGTGACAGCTGTGATTTCGCCCTGTGCCTTCAACTGGGGGAGGTCCATAGACACAAAATCGTCTTCCTTCTGCTCTTGCTTCTTGCCGGAACAGCTACTCAAAAGCAAAGTGATACACAAAAGGGAGACGATTTTCCTATACATTAATTATATATGTTACTTTTTCTTCTCTAATAAAACGACATTCTCCACATGATGTGTATGTGGGAACATATCGACCGGACGAACCTTCTTCACGTCGTACTTCACGCTAAGCAGGCTCAGATCGCGGGCCTGTGTTGCCGGGTTACAACTTACATAAACGATACGCCCCGGTTCGGCGAAAAGGATGGTGTCGATTACATCATCGTGCATCCCGGCACGTGGAGGATCAGTAATAATAACATCCGGACGGCCATGTTGGTTTATGAAATCTGCCGTCAGGATATCTTTCATGTCTCCGGCGTAGAACAGCGTATTGTCAATCTTATTCAAAGCCGAATTAACTTTGGCATCTTCGATTGCTTCCGGTACGTATTCGATGCCGATTACTTTCTTAGCCTGGCGGGAAACGAAGTTGGCAATCGTTCCGGTACCGGTATAAAGGTCGTAAACCATTTCATTACCAGTCAGTCCGGCAAACTCGCGGGCTACTTTATATAAGTTATAAGCCTGTTCACTGTTCGTCTGATAGAACGATTTCGGACCAACCTTGAACTGAAGGCCTTCCATCTCTTCAATGATATGGTCTTTACCACGGAATACCAGCACTTCCTGGTCGGTGATCGTGTCGTTGCACTTTTCGTTTATGACATATAATAAGGAAGTGATTTCCGGGAATTGTTCTGCCACATGAGACAGCAGGGCTTCGCGGTGTTCCTTATCTTCATGGTAGAATACGACAACCACCATCAGGTCGCCCGTCGATGCCGTACGTATCATTAATGTACGGATAAAACCTTCCTGGTTCCGCAGGTCGAAGAAAGGATATCCTTCGTGTGACAAGCAATATTCTTTGATGTAAAGGCGGATACGGTTGGAAATATCATTCTGCAACCAGCATTTGTGTATATCCAGCACTTTGTCGAACATGCCGGGAATATGGAAACCGACCCCGTTCATGCAATCGAAAGTGGCTCCGGATTTTACTTCTTCTTCTGTCAGCCATTTCTTGTTGGAGAATGTGAATTCGAGTTTATTCCGGTAGAAGGTGGTGCGTTCGGAACCCAATATAGGCAAAATCTCTTCCATTTCTATCTTTCCGATACGGGTGAGATTGTCTATAACCTGCTTATGTTTGTACTTCAACTGCGCTTCGTAGGGCAGATGTTGCCATTTGCAACCGCCGCAAACACCGAAATGTTCGCAAAAAGGAACGGCACGTTCCGGAGAATATTCGTGGAAGTACACTGCTTTACCTTCGGCATAACTGTTCTTTTTACGGGTGAGCTGGATGTCTACTACGTCGCCGGGAGCAACAAAAGGAACAAACACTACTTTCTCATTTACTCGTGCAATCGCCTTACCTTCAGCGGCTACGTCTGTAATTGTTACCTTTTCCAACAAGGGTAACTGCTTCTTATTTCTTGCCAATTTTATCTGAGTTTTAAATTTTTCCCACGCAAATGTACATATTTAGGTAATACGAATAATAAGGAATAGCTATAAAACACATAAAATTGTTTAACTTTCTATATCTTTCATACTCTGAAATAGCATATATTTGCAGCATTGCAATGTAGAGATAGCAAAACTGAAATCTAATAAACATAATACTGTCTGACACATGGAAAGAAAAAGAGTCTACACATTCGGAAATGGAAAAGCCGAAGGAAAAGCAGATATGAGAAATCTGCTGGGTGGTAAAGGTGCAAACCTTGCCGAAATGAATTTGATTGGGGTTCCGGTTCCTCCGGGATTCACTATCACAACAGAAGTTTGCTCGGAATATTATGAACTGGGCCAGGACAAAGTCGTAGAACTACTGAAGTCGGACGTTGAAAAAGCTATTGCTAATGTAGAAACGTTGATGAACTCCAAGTTCGGAGATGTAGAAAACCCGTTGTTGGTTTCTGTCCGTTCCGGAGCACGCGCTTCTATGCCGGGTATGATGGATACTATCCTGAACCTGGGATTGAACGACGAAGTAGTAGAAGGGTTGACACGTAAAACCGGTAACGCTCGTTTTGCATGGGACTCTTATCGCCGTTTTGTACAAATGTACGGTGATGTGGTTCTGGGTATGAAACCGACCAGCAAGGAAGACATCGATCCATTCGAAGCAATCATCGAAGAGGTGAAAGAAGCCAAAGGGGTGAAGCTGGACAACGAACTGACTGTCGACGACTTAAAGACATTGGTTACAAAGTTCAAAGCCGCAGTAAAGAAACAAACAGGAAGCGACTTCCCGACTTGTGCTTACGAACAGTTGTGGGGTGCTGTCTGTGCCGTATTTAACTCATGGATGAACGAACGTGCTATCCTGTACCGCCAGATGGAAGGTATTCCGGCAGAGTGGGGAACAGCCGTAACTGTTCAGGCTATGGTATTCGGTAATATGGGTGAAACTTCCGCTACCGGTGTATGTTTCTCTCGTGACGCCGGTAACGGTGAAGACTTGTTCAACGGTGAATACCTGATTAATGCACAGGGTGAAGACGTTGTGGCCGGTATCCGTACTCCGCAGCAGATCACTAAAATCGGTTCACAGCGTTGGGCTGAACGTGCCGGTATTCCTGAAGAAGAAAGAGCTGCCAACTATCCTTCAATGGAAGAGGCTATGCCTGAGATCTATAAGGAACTGGATGCTTTGCAGACGAAACTGGAAAATCATTACCGCGACATGCAGGATATGGAATTTACCGTACAGGAAGGTAAACTGTGGTTCCTTCAGACTCGTAACGGTAAACGTACCGGTGCTGCTATGGTAAAGATTGCTATGGATCTGTTGCATCAGGGAATGATTGACGAAAAGACAGCTCTGGCACGTATCGAACCGAATAAACTGGATGAATTGCTTCACCCGGTATTTAATAAGGCTGCGCTGAAGAAGGCTAAAGTATTGGTAAAAGGTTTACCTGCATCTCCGGGTGCTGCTACCGGCCAGATTGTATTTTTTGCCGACGACGCTGCTGAATGGCATGCTGCCGGAAAACAGGTTGTTCTTGTGCGTATCGAAACATCTCCGGAAGACTTGGCCGGTATGGCTGTTGCCGAAGGTATCCTGACAGCTCGTGGAGGTATGACTTCTCATGCAGCCGTTGTTGCCCGTGGTATGGGTAAATGCTGCGTATCGGGAGCCGGTGGTTTGAATATCGACTATAAGAAAAAAACAATCGAAGTAGGAGGTATCACGCTGAAAGAAGGTGACTTCCTGTCTATCAACGGTTCTACCGGAGAAATCTTTGAAGGACAAATCGAAACGCAGGCTGCTGAATTGTCGGATGATTTCGCTGAATTAATGAAGCTGGCCGATAAATATACCAAACTTCAGGTTCGCACAAATGCAGATACTCCTCATGATGCAGAGATTGCCCGTGCATTCGGAGCAAGCGGTATCGGATTATGCCGTACGGAACACATGTTCTTCGAAGGCGAAAAGATCAAAGCAATGCGTGAAATGATCCTGGCGGAAGATGCCGAAGGACGTAAGAATGCATTGAAGAAGATTCTGCCTTATCAGCAAGCAGACTTCAAGGGTATCTTCAAGGCTATGCATGATCTGCCTGTTACCGTTCGTCTGCTCGATCCTCCTTTGCACGAATTTGTTCCTCACGATCAGAAAGGTCAGGAAGAAATGGCTGAAGCAATGGGTATCTCCGTAAAAGAAATTCAGCAGCGTGTTGAATCGCTTTGCGAACATAACCCGATGTTGGGCCACCGTGGTTGCCGTCTGGGTAATACATATCCTGAAATCACTGAAATGCAGACACGCGCTATTTTAGGTGCTGCGTTGGAATTGAAGAAAGAAGGTATTGTGGCTAAACCGGAAATTATGGTTCCGCTGACCGGTATTCTGTATGAATTTAAAGAACAGGAAAAGGTAATCCGTGCTGCTGCTGAAAAGTTATTTGCCGAAGTAGGAGACCGTATCGACTTTAAAGTAGGTACAATGATCGAAATTCCTCGTGCAGCCTTGACTGCCGACCGTATCGCTTCTTCTGCCGAGTTCTTCTCATTCGGAACAAACGACTTGACTCAGATGACATTCGGTTATTCCCGTGACGACATCGCTTCCTTCCTGCCGATTTATCTGGAAAAGAAGATTCTGAAGGTAGACCCGTTCCAGGTATTAGACCAGAATGGAGTAGGTCAGCTGGTAAGAATGGCTACGGAAAAAGGACGTGCTATCCGTCCGGATCTGAAATGTGGTATTTGTGGTGAGCATGGTGGCGAACCGTCTTCAGTTAAGTTCTGCCACAAAGTTGGTTTGAATTATGTATCATGTTCTCCGTTCCGTGTGCCTATTGCTCGTGTTGCCGCAGCACAGGCCGCTATTGAGGATTGATCTGAAAAAATAATAAATAATGCGATTAAGAAGGGTATTTTTTTTGAATATCCTTCTTAATTCGTTTTAAAATGTACGTATTATTGGTTATTTATTTCTTTATTTTCAAATAATAATTACTTTTGTACTAATGATTTTATATTATCCATTAATGTATAAAGAATTATATGGCACGTACAGTAAATTATTCAAAGAAGATTGGGAAAATTAAAGCTCAGTTGGATGAGCTAGTTAAGGACATTGAAAATGGTTCTAAGAAAGGAGAAGAAGTTGTAGAACAGAAAACAAAGACTAAGATTTCTGATATCGATTTCGAAACTGAGGACCTGGCTACCTTAATGAAAATTCAGACGCGTTTAGTGCGCGCAATTAATGCAAAAATGAAGAATTAAATCGAATGCAGGTTTTATACCTTCGATAAAAGAGGGATATTCCATCCAATGGAGTATCTCTCTTTTTTTATTAAATAAGATCATATCCGCCACTCATTTGAACCAAAAGAGGTTTTAAAATGTATTATATAGACGAATAATTATAAAATGGCTGGTTATGGAAACTAAATTACTCAAAACAACACAATTGCTGGTATTTATCTATGTGATTTTCTTCTTTGCCGGATGTTCCAAAAACACAATAATCCTGGAGGTCGGTGATGAGAATAAACCTTCGGGAGGGAATAATACGGAAGGAACTAATCTGGTGACCTTCAATGCTTCAATTGAAGGTCGTAATTTGATGACACGTGCAATGTCACCCATGAATCAGGGAATAAAAAGCAAAGTATTAGTATTTGAACCCTCTACCCAAAACGGGACAAAAGGAACTCCTTCGGCACAGGGATTATACATCACTTCTGCTCCCGGAGTATTAACCGGAGTGGATGGATATAAAATGTATCTGGGAAACGGCATTTTTGACTTTTATGCAGTATCGGATAATTTTTCTACTATACCGCCTACATTCTCGGCCGGAAAATCGGAACCTTTATTCAATGGGATCGATTACCTTTGGTGGCATAATCCGAATCTGGATGTGGCAAGTTCACAGATCAATATACCGATTGTCTATTTGCATGCAGCGACACAAGTAGTTATTGAAATATCGGAAGGAGAAAGTATTCGATTAAACAAATTAATTTCAGCAACGATCACTCCGCCGGAACCGGGAGCAAGCATGGATTTGGCAACGGGAACCATACCTCCGGCAACTACATTCGACAGACCAGACAAAATGGGTATAAATGGTTTTCTGGCTCAGTATATCATGCTTCCGCTGGAAACATCCGAACCGATGTCTTTGACTTTGGAGATAATGGCAAACGGAGAAAGTGCATCACGAATTTATACCGTTGATGTTCCTGTTCCCGACGGTGCATTAAAAGCCGGTAATTCATATTTATTTAGTGCAATAATCGATGGAAACACCGTTACATTTTCAAGTGTGAATGTAAAAAACTGGACTGAAGTTGATGAAACAGGCAATCCTCTTTATCCTACTTTGGAGTGAGATTTGTTTCCTATTTTAAATTATACCTGCAAAAGCATTGAAATTTAACATAAACTTATTCCAGGCAAAATGCTTAGTATTTAGGAATGAAAGAGGAATATTTGTGAAAAATATTCCTCTTCCCATTTATATTTCTTTATAAAATATAGCCGGGGTAAAGATAAAATGCCGTATATTTGTTACTTGATGAAAATTAAAAAAACAATATCAACGTATGGAGCGGTATTTAATAATTAAGACGAGGGATGAGTTGTTACGGATAAAGATAGGGCAGATACTCTACTTTGAAGCTGATAGAAATTATACTAAATTACTATTATCCAATGGAATCCAGTTTACGTTTGCGATTAATATCGGTAAGATAGAAGAGATACTGGAGAAGCAGGTAGAGGGATGCAACAAGATATTAATGAGAGTAGGAAAAAGTCACATCATCAATAAAAATCATATCCTGCAAATCAATTTACCCAAGCAAAAACTGTTATTATTGACAGAAGAAGGCAAGCCCAGGGAACTTATAATATCCAAAGATCCTTTAAAAGTACTAAAAGAATCGCTGGAAAAGGAAATGGGTAAACCGGAAGAACCAAAGGAAGTGAAAGATGAAGATTAAAATCGGTAAAGCTGAAGATAATGATTTTATAGTGAATGATCCTCATGTTAGCAGACATCATGCTTGTCTGGTTCGTGAGGATCATGGCTGTTGGTTGTTGGAAGATCTCGGCTCTACTAACGGAACTTTCGTCAATGGTTCACAGATCGTCAAGAAACGTATTACACCAACGGACAAGATTATTCTTGGTACCGGGTATGTGCTGAACTTGACTGAAGCGCTTAAATATAATAATGATTATAGTGAAGAGTTTGCTGCACTGAAGAAAGTGTATGACGATTATGTTCAAGAAAAAGTTAAGATACAGTCGGCTAACCAGTTTAAAACCAGATTATTCCAGTCTCTTCCTTTTGCGCTGCCCGGTGTGATAGGCGTTGTGATCGGATTTCTGGGCAAAGGAAGTCCGGAGTTCTTGGCTATAAGTTTGTTTATAACTATCTGTGCCCCGACGATAGGCATTTACCTGGGTGCAAAGCAGGCATCCAAGACTCCTCAACAGCTTCAGGACATTGCAAACCGGTTTAAAATAGACTATGTATGTCCTAAATGCGGTACTTTTCTGGGGGAAATTCCCTGGGAATCTCTGAGGAACAGGAAACAATGTCCTGTTTCTTCCTGTAAAGCAAAGTGGGTCAGTGAATAAGTTGTTTCGTATCTCAAAAGCGGACAGTTTGTACATAAAACCCAAACCTTTGATTATAAGAGAATATTAGATGTTAATTTAATCCATTACTTTTCCTACTTTTGTTTCCAGAAAGAATAATTTTAATTCAAACCAGTATGCAAGAGGAGGAATACACATTTGTTACACTAGACAGTGACGACTCCGTATTTAGTGATGCGGTAGTTGTAGATGTGGATGGGGAAAACGATTTATCTGGTATCGTAATGATTGATGACGATAATATGGATGTTTCAGATTTTATTACATTATCTGACGACACAATATTCTTGTCGGATGCAGACGTGCATGATACTTTCTCAACTGATATCGACGGAGCAGATTTATCATTTATGCTATGATTTCAGTTAAATGTCCACATTGTCACGTAGGATTAAAGGTAGACGAGGGGAAACTTCCCCTCGATCTGACCTCCTTTAAATGTCCGAAGTGTAAACAACCGATTCCTGTCTCTTTGCTTCAACTGGGAAAACAAGGACTTGATGCGGATCAGGATACAATTCTTGTCAATCCGGTTTCGAATGGTACGGGACAGCTTACAGTTGTTGGAGATTCGGCTACACCGGAACAAATTTTCCCTCTCAATGAAGGTATTGCAATCATCGGTCGTAAATCTAACGCTTCGAACGCTACAATAGGAATTGCAACGGCTGATAAGTCGATGAGCAGGGAGCATATACGAATAGAAGTTAAAAAAGACCCGAAAGGAGGGTATAAACATTTTCTTTCTGACAATAATAGTAAAAACCATACGTTATATAATAGCAATTACCTTGAAAATGGAGAGGTCGTAGTGCTTAAGAACAATGACGAGATCATTATCGGCCATACGGTTCTCCGCTTTAATGAATAAAATCTGTTCGTGCTATGAATATAACGATTGGCAAGCCTTGGGCCGTTTGTGAAAAAGGCGGTAGACAAAACAACGAGGATTCTATTTACCCCTTACCGGAAAGGGTAAACTCCAATCAGAAATTATTTCTGGTCTGCGATGGTGTCGGTGGCTCAGAAAAAGGAGAGATTGCAAGCTCATTAGCGTGTGAATCTTTTCAGACATTCTTTTCCACCTTCTTAGAGGATGAACCTACCGAAGAGTTTGTTAATAAAGCTGTCGGTTACACGGAGGTACGCTTTGACGATTATGTGAAAAATCATCCGGAAGCAAAGGGTATGGCTACCACATTAACGATGGTTTCAGTCGGAGCTTCGGGAATAACACTGGCACATATTGGGGATAGCCGTATTTACCAGTTCCGCCAGGGAGAAATTATTTATCAGACAGAAGACCATTCGCTGGTTAATTCGCTTGTCAAACTGGGGAAAATAAGCAAAGAAGAAGCATTGACCCACCCGCAAAAAAACGTAATAATTCGTGCCATACAGGGATCGGAGCATCCGACAGAAGCCGATGTAGTCCTTTTAAAGGATATACAAGCGGGCGATTATTTCTTTATGTGTACCGACGGTGTGTTGGAAAGACTTAAAAACGAAGATCTTTCTTCTATTTTCTCTACTTATAACAATCCGGAAGACATCAAAGACGGTATTATGGCTGCCTGTTGCGGAAAGACCAGAGATAACTTTTCTTTTTACATTTTACCAGTTCAAAATGTAGGTGAATCTATCGGAATAAAACAAAATATTCTCTCTTTCCTTTATTCTTTTATATAAATAACGTAATTTTGGCAGATTAAAAAGAATAGCGCGAGAAAGTTATGAATTTGCCAAACGGATATCCTCTTCAAAACGGAAAGTATCGACTTACTCATGTAGTTGGTCAGGGCGGCTTTGGTATAACTTACAAAGGCGTTTGGTATACAGAAGTTAAGGGACCGCTAGGAACGATCAAAACGGAAGTTCCTATATGTGTAAAAGAATATTTTTTTAAAGATTACTGTTACAGAGATCCTGACTCTTTCGCTGTCAAGGTTCATTCTGAAACGGGCAGGGCTCTTTTTGAGAAGTTTAAAGAGAAACTGATCAAAGAAGCTAAAATCCTGTCTGATGTTCATCATCCCCATATTGTGAATGTATTGGAAGTGTTTGAAGAAAATGACACGGCCTATATTGCTATGGAGTATATTTCAGGTAATAGTCTGAAATATAAGATGGATAAGGAGGGCATAATGCCTGAAGCGAGAGTTCTCAGATATATGCATCAGATAGGAGAGGCCCTTCAGTTTGTCCATGAGAAGAATATTCTTCATCTGGATATCAAACCTAGCAATATATTGATTGATCAGGCTGGGAAAGCGCGTCTGATTGATTTTGGTGTGAGTAAACGGTATGATATCGAGCAGCAGGAAACGAGTACCACGATGTTAACTTTATCGAAAGGGTTTGCATCTATTGAACAGTATGATAATGAAGGTACACAAAGTTTTTCCCCTTGCCCGGATATTTATTCGTTGGGAGCAACCATGTATAATCTGCTGACGGGGAAGATTCCTACAGAATCCATTCTTCGTGCAGCACGTCCGTTGCCTTCCCCCCGGGATTTGAATCCCTCCATTTCTGCAAAAACGGAAGCGGCTATTATCAAAGCGATGGAGATTGTTCCGGCTGACCGTTTCCAGTCAATGTCGGAAATGCTGGCTGCATTGGATTTTCCGGAAGTTGAAGAAGAGGAGATAAAGAAAGATATTTCTTCCCCCGAATATTTCGAAGAAGATGAGACAACGATTCTGTTTACGACCCGTTTGCCACAATCCGGAAAGGATGAAGGGGATGAGACTGTACTGAATAACGTCGATATACCGGCAGTACCTAAAAAGAAAAAAAGAAAAGTAACGTTAATCTCTTTACTAATTATTATATTTGCAAGTATAGGTTCAGCGGTGGCTCTTTTGGTACAGCGCAGTAAAGCTGTTCCTCCTGTTGCTGAAGTTTTGAATTCTGTTCCGGAAGGGAATAATAATCCTGTATCAGATTCGACTGTTCCTGTTGTTATTGACGAAAACAATACATCGGGAGTTGTTGAAGCAGAACCTGAAACTGAATCTGAATCTGAATCGAAGAAAGAGAGCACCGGCGTTCGACCGGACTCACAGGAAAAGAAGATTGTTAAACCGGAAACGACTCCGAAACAGACCGATCCTGTAAAGCAGAAAGTCGAACCTGTCGTTAACGATATAAAGCAGCCGGTA
Organism: Parabacteroides sp. ASF519; assembly: GCF_000364265.2. Classification (NCBI taxonomy): domain Bacteria; kingdom Pseudomonadati; phylum Bacteroidota; class Bacteroidia; order Bacteroidales; family Tannerellaceae; genus Parabacteroides; species Parabacteroides sp. ASF519. The sequence goes on from NZ_AQFV02000006.1 coordinate 3,889,000, forward strand.
ACAGCACCATCAGTTCCTACTGAAGCAGAGATGAATGCAGAGTTTGAAGCATTGATCGCTTCCGGTAAAAATAAAATGGCAGCATCGGATGCATCCAGTAATGCGGCTGATTTTATAAAAGCAACAGAGGAGATTGCCGATGCCGGTACTGATTTCAGTAAGGCTGCCAAGATCAAGATGACAGATGAATTGATTAGTCTGATTGAAAAACGTAAAGTCAAAGAAGAAGAGATACTTTTGGCTGGCAGAAAAGCACTGTATGATGAAGTGAAGCCTTTTGGGGAACTCATGATCGTTCAGAAAAAGGAGACACAAAAGTTTGGAGCTATCGATGCCAATGCGAGAGAACGTATCAAATGTAAGTATTTGGCTGCCTATCAAACCCAGCAAGGGTATAGGGCGTTTCTTAGAGAGGATGATCTGTTCGATATTTATAATGCAGAAGGTATAATGATTAGTGAACGTTTACCGGATTATTATTAATTGTATTTATGAAAAGACTTTGGATATTTATCTTATTTGTTGCAGTGTTGCCGGGATATATGATGGCACAGCAACAAACTGAATATAACAGAAAAGGCGACGAGGCAATGAGGCGTCAGGATTACAGGATGGCGACAATGTGGTATGAAGAGGGTGTCATACAATGTGATTCGTATAGCATTGATCAATTGACAACTATATGGAAAAACAATAAAAAGATGCGTTCTTCCATGCGTAGTCTGATGAGTCGATGTTTTGATTGCCTGAGAGACAAAGCGACAATAGAGAGCGATACAACAGCAATATCGCAATTGATCCATTATTATACGGAAGGCATCGGGACGCAGGCTAATGAGGAACGTGCCAGAAGTTGGAGTAATCGTTTGGAAGAACTTCGCCGGCCGATGGAGCTGATCTCTTATATACCCCAAAAAGAAAAAAAGCCGAGAGAACCCATGAAGTTCTTTGTCGGTTATGCTTTTTCAATTGAAGCTCCTTATGGGTTAACCGTTGGAGGTGTCGGGGAAAGGTTCGGTTGGTACGCTCGTTTTAAAACCAATATGTCATTTGATAACTACACCTATGAATGCCGGGGAACGGATGAATTTGTAAGTTATCCGGATAATACATCCTTGAGATTTACAAACGAAAAGAAAGTGAACAGTTTAGCTGCCTCTGCCGGTCTTGTCGTTAAATGTACTCCCTGGCTATATACTTCTGTCGGTTTGGGATATGGTAAACGGGAATTGTTATGTGAATATCAAACGACCAGTTGGGATGATGTTAGTATACAGAAAAACGACTGGGCTAAAAATACAGATTACTCTCACGAAGGAGTTGTTGTAGACTTGGACTTTATGGTAAAATTCGGTTCTGTGTTTGTTAGTGCCGGATGTAATACTTTGAACTTTAAATATGTAGATTTGAATGCAGGTGTTGGTGTATTCTTTTAATTGATAGGCTTATGAAACAATTATACTTTATAATAACTATATTGTCTTTACTATTATTTGGTTGTTTGGAAGATCCGGAGATGAATACCGGATTGCAAAATGCATTGAAACCAGAGTTTGAAAAGTTTAGTGGAGATGACATTACAAAGACGGCGACAACGATTCTTGCTAAAGCTACCATAAAGAAGGAAAATGGCTCTCCGGTTACTGAACGCGGATTTCAGTATTGGGAAGAAAAAAGTTCCAGCACCCGAAAAGTTACTGATGAAGAAAAAGAGGGTAAAGGAACATATAGCTTAACGATAAGTCAACTGACGGATGGTGAAACTTACATGATATGTCCTTATGCGATTAATGGAGTTGGCACCAGCTATGGAGATACGATTAAAGTCAATACAAATCCCGGTACCGGTAGGGTTAAGACATCGGTTATTGATGATGAATCTGTTGATGCTACTTCGGTAGATGTAAAAGGTATTATTGCGGAGAAAGGAGAAGGCGATTATGAAGACTATGGTTTTCGTTTGTTTAATGCGGAAAAAGACACGACATTCAATAAGGAGAGAGGTGTAGAACTTCGGGATGATAGTGTTTTAGTATATACTATTAAAGGATTGGAACCCAATACGGAGTATTTTGTAGAAGCCTATGTGAAGAATAAATTTGGAACATTCAGTTCTGATGGTAAAGTAAAATTTACAACAAAAGACGGCCTTCCTAAATTAGGCAGTATTAGTATCAAGGGAGAAGCTGCATATGATTATGTAGATTTAAGAGCACAACTGATTAGTGAAGGTGATTCTGCTGTTAAAGAGTTCGGTTTCTGCTGGGGAACAGATATTAAAACGCCAGGAAGACCGAATATTGAGGAAGATAGTACAGTTCAAGCCCTTTCCTTGGGGGATGATAACTTCTTTGAAGCTCGGATAGAGAACTTGAAAGCGGCAACAAATTACTATGTTATTGCTTATGCAACAAATGCTTTCGGAACACGATACAGTAATGATACGATCAGAGTTGTAACGAAGAGAGATCTCCCGACTATATTTCTCAATGACCCTTCAACTTATGTTATAGATACAGGAGTTGTTACTATTGGTGGAGAATTGCAAAGTGAAGGGAAAACACCTGTGACTAAATTAGCTATTTATTATTCTTCTACCTCTGCCCCTGGTCCGAAAAATTATGAAGGGAAAAAAGAGTTTACCACTGCTGATCTTGATGAAGATAAGAAATTTAATATTTCTATTGAAGGAATAAAGGGAGGTAAGAATTATTATCTCAGGGCATATGCAACCAACGAATCAGGTGATACCCCAAGTAATGAGGTCAAGTTTACTACTCCTTCAATATTTGGAAATGATCTGGCTACTTTCCCAGGAACCGGACGTGTTGAGTTTGCTACATTCTGTGCGAATAATCAGATATATGTTTTGGGAGGATCTTCTGGTACCGGGTATGTTAAAGATCTTTACGGTTATAGTCCGAGTGAAAATAAATGGGCCGCTTTGGCTTCTTATAAAGAGAGTGCGTATGGTGTTTCAGTCTGTACACAGGATGATAATGTTTACGCTGTAGCTGGTATTACAAGTGCCAGGTGGTATACTGAATTGTATACTTATAGTAGTAATACTTGGACTCAGTTTGCTTCATTGGAAAGTGATAAGAAGATGGAATGTATCTTTCCGACAAGTTTTGTTTATAAAGATTCAATCATCTTAATCGGAGGAGAAAGTCTTGGTGAAAGCAATCTGGCTGTGCGGGATACCATATATCGGTATGATATGATCAATCAGGAATGGGCCGGTTGTGGAAATTTCCCGGTTCCTATAAAGGCTGGCGTTTCTATTACTTCTGGTGATAGTGTATTCGTCGGACTCGGCAATAAACCGGAAGATGGTCCGGATGAACGGGGATTGTGGATTAATACTTCTGGTAATTGGAGTAACTGGACTCGGTTAGCAGAGACTCCGCCTGAGATGAAAAATGTTTGTTCAGGTGTTTTGTTCAAAGATTGCTTATACTATATAGACAATGGTGGTGTTATTTGGCGTTTTAATTTGACAACGAAGGACTGGTCCAAAATGTCCAGCTTCCCTAAAAAGTTGACTAATACGCCTGTCGATTATAGGATATTCTTGTTGAATGATACCATATACATCTTCTTAATCAATTATTATTCTTCTTATTTGAAAACGTACGATCCTTTATGGGATGTACCGCAAAAATAGAATCGACATGAACAGGACTGACATCTTAAACCAGATACAAAAAAACGTAGAACGTTTGTCGGCTTCCGATCTGCCGGAGTATAAATATATTCCGCTGCATCAGAAGCCATCACCTTCAGTTCTTTCGCTTCGGGAAGTTATGTTGTTGCTTCGGAAAGTTATCTTTCCGGGGTTCTTCGGTTCCGAGCAGGAGGCACAGGTTGATTCTATTCAATATTATACAGGGGTATATCTGGAACAAATTTATGATTTGCTCCACGAACAGATATATAATGGTTTGTGCTTTGAAGTAGACCGTTGCTGCGATTCAAAGGACCGGGCATCCCGGATTGCGATAGACTTTATAAATAAGATACCTCATATTAAATATCTGCTTTCAACAGATGTCAAAGCTATTCTGGATGGTGACCCGGCAGCAAAGAGCCTTAGCGAAATAATCTTCTGTTATCCGGCTGTACATGCTATTCTTCATCAACGGGTTGCTCATGAATTATTAAAGTTGGGCGTCCCTGTGTTGCCCCGTATTATCACGGAGATGGCCCATTCCGAGACTGGTATCGATATTCATCCGGGGGCGCAGATTGGAGAATATTTCAGTATAGACCACGGTACCGGTATCGTGGTGGGACAAACAGCCATTATAGGTAATCACGTCCGTTTGTACCAGGGAGTTACTTTGGGAGCCAAAAACTTTACACTGGATGAAGAAGGATTACCTATCGACGTTCCCCGCCATCCGATCATTGAAGATTATGTGACTATTTACTCCAATGCATCTATCCTGGGACGTATTACGATTGGAAAAGGTTCAGTGATAGGCGGTAACATTTGGCTAACCCACAGTGTGCCGCCAAACTCCAAAGTCCTTCAAACCCGAGCGGTGGAAGACAAGTAAATCTTTTTTATTTTTAGGATAAAACACAGTCGTAATTTAAACAGAAATACGTATGTTTGCGTCATACCCATGTGGTAATAATGCCTTAAATGTGTACGATGATGAACAAAGTAAAAACGTTAGATGACCTTCGGAAGATGCGCGAATCTTTACGCGCTTCCCTCGACTTACGTGAGAAAAGTAACAATCCCGAGCAGATGGTTCAGATAAAGGTTGCCATGGCAACCTGCGGTATCGCAGCCGGAGCCAAAGAAGTTATGAGTTATTTTATTGAAGCTCTCGACCGGGAACGTGTAGATGCCCTGGTCACTCAAACCGGGTGTATGGGCTATTGCTATGCAGAACCGACAGTGGAGATTACTGTTCCCGGCAAAGAACCGATCGTATTTGGTCGTGTCAACAAAGCCAAAGTTGACGAGATTATAACCTGTTACATCAAACAGGGAATTTTGCTGGATGACATCATACCGGTCAACTATAACGCGGTCGGACCTGAATAACAAACCAATACAAATACTTACATAATGGCACAATATAGCAACTATATTCTGGTGTGTGGCGGTACAGGCTGCCGTGCATCACAAAGCGAACTCATACTTCAAAATCTGAAAGAGGCTGTCAGGGAGAACGGATTGCAGGAGAGTGTGCAGGTAATCCGTACCGGTTGTTTCGGCTTTTGCGAGAAAGGTCCGGTAGTGAAACTGATTCCGGATAATACATTTTATGTGGAGGTTACTCCCGAAGATGCAAACGATATTGTAAACGAACATCTGATAAAAGGACGTAAAGTAGAGCGGCTGCTTTATGTAAACCCCGAAACGAACGAACAGATACTCGACTCCAAACACATCAACTTCTATAAAAAACAATTGCGTATAGCCTTGCGTAACTGTGGTTTTATCAATCCCGAAAACATAGACGAATACATTGCCCGCGACGGTTATATAGCTTTAGGAAAAGCCCTGACCGAGATGACGCCCGATGAAGTGATTAAAGAGATTCTGGATAGCGGATTGCGGGGCCGAGGCGGCGGCGGTTTCCCTACCGGACTCAAATGGCAGATTACCCGCAAGGTGCAGGCTCCGCAGAAATATGTAGTCTGCAACGCCGATGAAGGCGACCCGGGAGCGTTCATGGACCGTTCTATCCTGGAAGGCGACCCGCATTCCATTGTGGAAGCGATGGCTATCAACGGATACTGTACCGGTGCCAGTAAAGGACTTGTCTATATCCGGGCCGAATATCCGCTGGCCGTAGAACGTTTAAAGATAGCGATACAACAAGCAAAGGAATATGGCTTCTTAGGAGAAAACATATTTGGTACAGACTTCTCTTTCGATATCCAGATACGTTATGGTGCCGGTGCTTTTGTTTGCGGAGAAGAAACAGCCCTGATACATAGTATGGAAGGGTTACGCGGTGAAGCTACAGTTAAACCGCCATTCCCCAGTGAACATGGATATAAAGGTTGTCCGACTAATGTAAATAATGTGGAGACCTACGCCAATATCCCCGTTATCCTGCTGAAAGGAGCCGGATGGTTCAGCAGTATAGGAACGGAGAAGAGTAAAGGAACCAAGGTCTTTGCCCTAGCGGGAAAAGTAAACAACGTCGGTCTGATTGAAGTCCCGATGGGAACGACGCTTCGTGAGGTGATATTCGGTATCGGCGGGGGAATAAAAGACGGAAAGAAATTTAAAGCCGTACAGACCGGAGGCCCTTCCGGCGGATGTCTTACAGAAAAGCATCTGGACTTGCCAATCGACTACGACAACCTGATAGCGGCCGGTTCCATGATGGGGTCGGGCGGTATGATTGTGATGGATGAAGACGATTGTATGGTGGCGATGGCTAAGTTCTATCTGGATTTCACCGTCGAAGAATCCTGCGGCAAATGCGCCCCTTGCCGGATTGGAAACAAACGGCTGCATGAGATACTCCAAAAGATTACATCGGGCAGAGGAACTATCGAAGACCTCGATAAGCTGCGTAACCTGGCCATGGTTATAAAGGATACCGCTCTCTGCGGACTGGGACAGACCTCTCCGAACCCTGTCCTTTCTACCATGGATAACTTCTATGACGAATACCTGGCACATGTCGATGAACAACGTTGTCCTTCCCACCAGTGCCGCGAACTTACCCAGTACTTTATCAATCCGGAGAAATGCAAAGGCTGTACGATGTGTGCCCGAATCTGTCCGGTACATGCCATTACCGGCAGCCGGAAGGTTCCCCATACTATCGACTCGGATGTTTGTATCCGTTGCGGATCATGTATAGAGAAATGTAAGTTCGACGCTATTTACGTACATTAAATAGTTGACAGTGAATAATTGACAGTTGACAGAAAAGATATGGAAAACATAAAACTAACAATAGATAACAGAGAAGTGGAAGTCCCGAAAGGTACTACCATCCTCGACGCAGCAAAGAGCATGGGAATCCGTATCCCGACACTTTGTCATATGAAACTCGAAGATTTGCATTACGAGAACAATCCCGGCGCCTGCCGTATCTGTGTAGTGGAAATTGAAGGCCGCCGTAACCTGGCCCCGTCCTGTAAGATGGAATGTACGGAAGGAATGGTTGTAAGGACCCATACTCCCCGGGTAATGAATGCCCGGAAGACAGTGATGGAACTGATTCTGTCCAACCATCCGGCCGGTTGCCTTACCTGTAGCAGCAACGGATATTGCGAACTGCAAACAATAGCCCACGACCTGGGTATCCGTGAAATACGGTATCAGGGAGAACAATCCACCTTTGAGATAGACCGTTCTCCTTCCATCGTCCGTAACATGAATAAATGTATCATGTGCCGCCGTTGCGAAACGATGTGTAACAATATTCAGACAGTAGGAGCCTTGACGGCCGTCAACCGTGGTTTCAACGCAGCCGTCTCTACAGCCTTTGAGCGTGATATCGCCGGAAGTACCTGTTCTTATTGCGGACAATGTGTTTCCGTCTGTCCGGTAAATGCCCTGAGTGGCCGTAATACTCAGCAGCCAGTATTGGATGCATTGGCTAATCCGGCTAAGATTGTGATAGCCCAGACTGCTCCGGCTGTACGCACCGCCCTCGGACGTGACTTCGGCTGTGAGCCGGGCACACTGGTTACCGGGAAGATGGTATCGGCTCTTCGCCAGCTAGGTTTTGACTATGTCTTTGATACTGACTTTGCAGCCGACCTGACCATAATGGAAGAGGGAACGGAACTTCTTCAGCGTCTCAGCAAATATCTTTCAGGGGATGAAGAAGTAAAAATACCGATGATGACCAGTTGCTGTCCCGGTTGGGTCAGCTTTGTCGAGCAGCACTTCCCGGAGTTGCGCGAACATCTGTCTACAGCCAAAAGTCCGCAACAGATGTTCGGAGCCATAGCCAAAAGTTATTTTGCAGAAAAGCTGGGAGTAGACCGTAAAGATATAGTTGTTGTCTCCATCATGCCTTGCCTGGCAAAGAAATATGAAGCCAGCCGTCCGGAGTTTGCCGTAGAAGGGAATCCGGATGTAGATATCTCCATCTATACCCGTGAACTGGCCCGTCTGATTCGTTATGCCAATATAAACTTCAACGAACTTCCCGACAGCGACTTCGACCATCCTCTCGGCGAATCGACCGGTGCCGGAGTTATCTTTGGAACTACCGGAGGAGTTATAGAAGCCGCCTGCCGTACGGCTTATGAACTATATACGAAGAAGCCGCTCGAACGAATCGAGTTTAAGGAATTGCGCGGACTGGAAGGTATCCGTAGCGGAACGATTAACTTTGACGGCGTTCCCGTGAAGATAGGTATCGCCCACGGTCTCGGTAATGCCCGTAAACTGGTTGAAGAAGTAAAAAGCGGAAAGTCTCCTTATCATGTTATCGAGATAATGGCCTGCCCCGGTGGTTGCATCGGAGGTGGCGGCCAACCGTTCCATCAGGGAAGGATGGATGTTTTGCGTAAACGTGCCGCCGCCCTTTACAGCGAAGACGAAAGCAAACCGCTCCGCAAAAGCCATGAGAATCCGTATATTCAGCAGTTATATAAAGAATATCTGGGCGAACCCTGCGGACCAAAGGCGCATGAATTACTGCATACTCATTACTTCGACCGCAAAGAAGTAGTCAATATGTTTTTGGAAACTGATAAAGACGAATAAGCCATGGAAAAGATACATTTGCCCCAACCGAAAGTAAACGAACTGCATGCCATCTGCAAAGAGCATGACAACGACCCCGGCGAGCTAATCAATATCCTGCACGCAGCACAGGAAATCTTCGGTTACCTTCCCCGTGAAGTGCAGGAAATGGTAGCGGCCGAATTGCATATTCCTGTATCCCGAGTGTATGGTGTAGTCACCTTTTATTCGTTCTTTACCATGACTCCAAAAGGGAAATACCCGATTTCCGTCTGTCTGGGAACCGCCTGTTATGTGCGGGGAGCCGAGAAAGTACTGGACGAATTTCAGCGTCAACTGGAAATCAAGATAGGAGAGACCACCTCCGACGGTTTGTTTTCTCTGGACTGCCTGCGTTGTGTCGGGGCCTGCGGACTGGCTCCCGTAGTGACGATAGGAGGTAAAGTCTACGGAAGAATTACACCGGAAAAGGTACGGGATATCCTGTCGGAATACTATATCCGCGAAGAATAAGAGTTTTTTCGTTCAAAAGTCTTTGCAGGTTCACTTGTATGCATGAGCGCTTTATTATCAACAGATGGCAAGGCAGAAGTAGTTGTAGGAATAAGCCTTTACCGGATGACAGATGACAGACGATATTGCAAATAGAACTTTTATTTGCAATGCTGTAAGTGATTTATAGACAGTTGTATACGAGTGAATATGACAGATGGCAGATAAAATCCGGAAACTTTTGTGTAGAGAGAAATATTTACTTATATAAAAGGGAAATGAGTAGTTAACAACTAGCTCGTTTCCCTTTATTTTTTATCTCAAAGAAGCATAGAAACTAATTGAAAAGTAGTAACAACGTAAGATTACCCTGTACACCTTACTCTAGTAGGCTGTACAGGATAGTTAAGCAAGGTGTACACCGTAATCGATTATCCTGTACACCCTGGTATTAGTGAGTCCTGACCTTTATATTAGTTTGTCCAGACCTATGCCTTAATAGTTAGGGACCTGGTGTTTAGAAACGGCTGATGGAACCGCCGCCTCCCGAGCGTCCTCCGCCCCAGGAACCGCCACCACCACCGCCAAAGCCACCGAAACCACCTCCGAAGCCTCCGCCTCGTCCGCCACCACCAATAATGATAGGGCCTGTACTACGTCTTAGCCGGCTGATGTTCCGATTTTTCTTTTCGGTATAACCGCAATTCTTGCAACGATACGTATCTTCTGCCAGTCCTTCCGACTGGTAAGTAGCCCGCTGTATAACTTGCTGGCCGACATATACCAACGTCTTTTGTCCGCAACGGGGGCAGATACGGGGACGGTATTTGAGGAAAGAGACAAGAATAAAGATTCCGGCAGGAAATACAATCATCATAATCATGAATAACCACAGGAAAAGATTATCGTCTTCCGACTGCCTGCTAGTGTTTCCTCCCGTCATGGCGGCACGCTCATAATCGCTTGCCATCAGGTATTGCTTTACGGCGGCTACGCCTTTCAGCATACCGGTACTATACTCACCCGCTTTCAGGTCCGGAATCATATATCTCTGTTGCAGACGATAGCAGATTGCATCCGGGAGCACTCCTTCTATGCCGTAACCTGTCTCGAAAACGACGGAGCGTTGTGTAGGTTCGGTAACAAGCTGTATCAGGAGTCCGTTGTCTTTGTCCTTTTTTCCCAATCCCCAGTGTTGGAACAGGTCGGTGGCAAACATGCGGGCATCGTTATCGCCGATACTTTCAACGGCAACGACGGCAACTTCTATTCCCAGGCTGTCTTCTACAATCTGCAACAGGCGGTTGATGCGGTCGACATCCTGAGGCTGTATGATTCTGTCGGGGTTGCTCACGTGATTATTCCGGTCGGAAAGGCGTACGTTAGGTATCGTTTCGACTGTATAATCTTTTGCCGCAGAAAGCTGTAACGGGAAAAGGGATACGAGCAGCAAGACTGCCAGCCATAGAGCCGGCAGACGTTTACCCGTTAGTATTCTATTCAGATTTCTCATCCTTTACCTGAACTTATCGGATTAGAATTCAACTTTCGGAGCTTTCTCCGCACCGCTCTCCGCACTGAAATAGGCTTTCGGCTGGAAACCGAACATACCGGCCAGGATATTGGTCGGGAAACTGCGGATATAGGTATTATAAGACTGCGCCGTTTCGTTGAAACGCTTGCGTTCTACCGAGATACGGTTTTCTGTGCCTTCCAGCTGTGCCTGCAATTCGGAGAAGTTCTGATTGGCTTTTAGGTCCGGATAACGTTCGATAACGAGCATCAGGCGGGAGAGGGCACTGCTCAGTTCCCCTTGCGCAGCCTGGAATTTCTTCATCGACTCTTCGTTCAGGTTGGATGGGTCGATGGTTGTTTTGGTCGCCTCGGCGCGGGCGCTTACCACACCTTCCAGGGTCTCCTTTTCATGCGTTGCATATCCCTTGACTGTATTTACCAGGTTAGGAATAAGGTCCATACGGCGCTGGTATTGGTTCTCCACCTGGCTCCAGGCAGTTTTTACTCCTTCATCTTGTGTAACCATTGTGTTGTAAGTACCTTTTACCCAGGAGTAACCGGCAAATAAAAGTACCACGATAATGGCAATTGTGATCCACAAAGCTTTGTTCTTAAACATTTTCTTTTTGCTTTAATTGTTATACATAGTGTTGCAAAGCTATATAAAAAACAGGAGAGGAGAAGAAACTGTTTTGCACAATTATCGTTTGGGACGAAATTTATCAGTATTGTACCAATGGGAGAATCATTGCAGACAAAGTAATATAGACACAGCCTATCTCGCCATAAATAAAACTTATCAATCTTGTGAAGATATCTTAATAAATATATCTACTTTTGCAGGAAACAAATCTCAAACAACCAATAATTATGCGTAACACTAGTTTTAGTAAGATGGCGGTACTTCCTGCCGGACTGCTTACGTTGGCTTTGACAATGCCTTCGTGCTCATCCAATGAGTACAAGAAACATGAGGGCGACAAGGCAAAACAGGTAGCTTCGATTATCCGTAACAACGGATGTATGGAATGTCACTCGGCTACCGCAAATGTTCCTTTTTATGGAAAGTTGCCGGTTATCGGTCCGGTTGTGCAGGCTGATATGAAAGAAGGTACACATTATCTGGACCTTACAGCGATGTTAACAGCACTGGATAACGGACAGCCTGTGTCGGAAGTCGATTTGGCGAAAGTGGAGAACACTGCCCTGAGCGGTTCGATGCCCCCAGCCAAATATTACACAGTGCACTGGGGAACCAGCCTGAATGACGACGAAAAAGCGGTCATTATCGCTTGGGCGAAAGATGTCCGTAAGAACAATTATGTATCGCCTACCGTAGCAGAAGAGTTTGCCAATGAACCGGTTCAACCGTTGATGGCTGCTATCCCGACCGATTCGGCTAAGGTTGCTTTAGGATTTGATTTGTATCACGACACACGCCTGTCGGGTGATAACACGGTTTCGTGTGCCACTTGTCACGGATTGAATACGGCCGGAGTAGACCGCAAGCAGTTCTCGGAAGGTATCCATAGCCAGTTCGGCGGAGTGAATGCACCGACCGTTTATAATGCGGCACTCAACTTCGTGCAGTTCTGGGACGGACGCGCTGCCGACCTGAAAGAGCAGGCTGCCGGACCTCCTTTGAACCCGGTGGAAATGGGTAGCGCTTCATTCGACGAAATCTGTGCCAAGCTGGCTGAAGACAAGGAGTTGAGCAAACGCTTCCTTGAAGTATTCCCTGAAGGATTTACGCAGTCGACGGTAACGGAGGCTATCGCTGAGTTTGAAAAGACGTTGCTTACACCGAGCCGTTTCGACAAATACCTGCAAGGAGACAAGAATGCCCTTACAGCCGAGGAACTGGAAGGTTACCAGTTGTTTAAAGACAATAAGTGCGCGACTTGCCATGTCGGTATGAACTTGGGCGGACAGTCGTATGAATATATGGGTATCAAGGATAATTATTTCGATTACCGCGGCACTGGCTTGACGGATGGTGACAACGGACGCTGGGCAGTAACCAAGAACGAGGCTGACCGTCATAAATTCAAGACACCTACGCTGCGTAATGTAATGCTAACAACACCTTATATGCACGACGGTTCGATAACCACAATAGAGGATGCTATCCAGGTGATGCATGAGTTCCAGATTGGAAAACGTATCTCGGATGCCGAAACGGCGAAGATTGTGGCGTTCCTCGGTACGTTGACCGGCGAGTATAACGGAGAGTTGCTTCAATAATACAAATTAGTTATATAATGCACATGCCCTTCCGCTTGTTCCATATCGTTCTTCTGCTGATTGCTTTGCAAAGCACAGGGGGCGTATGGGGACAGGAGGAGGGGCTTGCTTCTTATTACCACGAACGTTTTCACGGTCGGAAATCATCGAGCGGCCGTATCCATGACAAAGACGAGATGGTTGCCGCCCACCGCACTCATCCTTTCGGTACTTATCTGCGTGTCACCAACCTTGAGAATATGAAAAGCGTGATAGTCTGCGTCACCGACCGCGGTCCACACCGTAAGGGGCGGATTATCGACGTATCCTCGGGCGCAGCAAAACTGCTCGGGTTCAAGAAGAAAGGGCTTGCCCGTGTACGGGTGGAAGAAGTCCCCGGCCCTATAGATTTGCGCTGGCTGGAACTTATCTATCCTAAATTTCCTCCGACACTTACCACGGAGGATATGATGCCTAAACCTCCATACCGCATGATAATAAATGATTGAAGCGGTTCTAATCAAATTTTAATTTCAACTAAGAGGATTCTAATCGGATACGTAGGGACGTAAAACGCCCCGCCCTATACCTTTGCGCTCAAAAAAAAGAGATGCACATGGGTAAACGATTCATTCTTTTATTACTTGTCTTACCGGTATTCTGCTATGTCACCAGGGCAGAAGGCCAATCCGTCAAACTTACTTTACAGGAAGCTGGGCAGCGCTTTGCCACCTGCAATCTCGAACTGATTGCGGAGCGTTATAATATCGACATTGCCGAGGCTGGAGTTATCCAGGCCAGGTTGTTTGAAAACCCGGTCATTTCGCTGGAACAGAATGTCTACAACCGTCTGAACGGGAAGTATTTCGACGTCGGGAAGGAAGGCGAAGCTGTGATAGAGATTGAACAGCTAATCTATATTGCAGGACAACGCAACAAGCGGGTGCGGGTAGAGAAGCTAAATAAGGAGATGGCGGTCTACCAGTTTGAAGAGGTGTTGCGCACGTTGCGTAGCGAGTTGAACAGCAAATTCATTGAGATTTATTATACCCGGAAATCACTCTCGGTCTATGACAAGGAGATAGATTACCTGGAACGACTGCTGGAAGCGATGAAGGAGCAGAATGAGAAAGGAAATATCTCCCTGCTCGAAAAGTCGAGGATACAGGCACTTTTGCTTTCTCTGCAACAGGAGAGGAATGATGCGTTGAACCGGCTTATCGCCTTGCAAGGGGATATGCGGTTGCTGCTGGGGTTGGAGGCAGACGAGACGTTTGAGCCGGTCTTCGATGCGTCGGTACTGAAACAGATGGATACCGGGGCAGTCCCTTTTGCGGAACTGTCGGAGCGGCTTGCCGGGCGACCGGATATGAAGATGGCGCGGACGAATATACAGGTGTCACGTGCCAATGTGAGCTTACAAAAGTCGCTGGCCTTTCCCGAAGTAAGCCTGAAAGGGTCTTATGACAGGGCGGGTAACTTCTGTGATAATTACTTTGCCGTAGGACTGAGCATCTCGGTTCCTGTCTTCAACCGCAATCAGGGGAATATCAAATCTGCCCGCCTTGCCGTACTGCAAAACACGAATCGGGAAGAACTTGCCCGCCGGCAGGCGGAAACGGAGCTTTTCACCAGTTATGCACGACTGGAGAAGGCGGTCAAACTGTATCGTTCTTCCAACTTTGAACTGGAACGCGACTTCGGGACTATCATCGAGGGGGTAAACAGCAACTACCAAAAGCGTAATATCAGCCTGCTGGAGTTTATCGACTATTACCAGGCGTATAAAGAAACCTGCCTGCAACTTTACCAGACGGAGAAAGATGTGTTCCTCGCCATGGAGGAAGTCAATACTGTGACGGGCAGCGACGTGTTCAGCTATTAATGACTAATGAATATTGAATATAAGGATATGAGAAATAGAATGAAAAAGAATTGTATTGTATGGATGCTGTTGTTGCCGTTACTGATAGGGTGCGGTAGGAAAACAGGCGGGCAGGAGGAAGCGCCGGCACCTTTGATGTTGACCGACAGTTTGCAGAAAGTGGTTTCGGTCGAGACTGTGCATGAGATGCCCCTGAGCAATGAGTTGCTGTTGAATGGGCGTGTCGGTTTCAATCCGGAACAACTGGCGCGTGTCTATCCCATCTTCGGAGGAAATATCACGGAGGTGAATGTCGAGATGGGCGACTATGTAAAGAAAGGAGATATACTCGCCGTTATCCATAGCAGCGAAGTGGCTGATTACGAGAAGCAGCGCAAGGAGGCGGGGCAGCAGATTATACTTGCCGACCGCAATTTGGAAGCTACACGGGATATGTTCAACAGCGGAATGGCTTCCGAACGTGATGTCCTTCAGGCGGAACAGGAAGCGGTAAATGCCCGGGCCGAACAGAAGCGGATTGACGAAGTGTATGCCATCTACCATATTACGGGTAATTCTACTTACGAGATACAATCGCCTGTCTCCGGTTTCGTTATCGGGAAGAATGTAAGCCGCAATATGCAGATACGTTCAGACCAGACGGAGGAGTTGTTCACGATTTCGGGATTGGATAACGTCTGGGTGATGGCCGATGTTTACGAGAGCGATATCAGCAGGGTTGGCGAAGGAGCGGCAGTCCGCATAACGACACTGGCTTACCGGGACAGGGAGTTTACCGGAACGGTTGACAAGGTCTATAATATGCTGGATAGCGAGAGCAAAACAATGAGCATACGGGTTAAGTTGAAGAATGAAGATTACCTGCTGAAACCTGGCATGTTCACCAATGTCTATGTGCAGACTGATGCGAACGGGAAGGTGATGCCCCGTGTGGAGGCCCGTGCCGTCATATTTGAGAACGGTCGTCATTTTGTTGTGGGGATAGGCAGCGACAATGTGTTGCAGACTCGTGAAGTGACGGTATTCAAACAGACCGATAAGTACTGTTTCCTGGAAACCGGGCTGAAAGAGGGCGACCGGATTATCGACCGGAATGCTCTTTTGGTTTATAACGCTTTAAAGTAAACGAGGAACGATGCATACATTTATAGATAACATAATAGCTTTCTCGCTGAAGAATAAATTCTTTATCTTTTTCTGTACCGCCATAGCCGTGATAGCGGGAGCAGTGAGCTTTATCCATACGCCTGTCGATGCCTTTCCCGATGTGACGAATACGAAGGTGACAATCATTACCCAATGGCCGGGACGCAGTGCGGAAGAGATAGAGAAGTTTATCACTATCCCCATCGAAATAGCGATGAATCCGGTGCAGAAGAAGACAGATATCCGCAGCACGACGCTGTTTGGCCTCTCGGTCATCAATGTGATGTTCGACGATGACGCGGATGACTTCTATGCCCGCCAGCAAGTATATAACCTGTTGAACGATGCCGATCTGCCGGAGGGTGTCACGCCGGAGGTACAGCCTCAGTACGGACCGACGGGGGAGATTTTCCGTTATACGCTGCGGAGTGATAAACGGACAGTGCGCGAACTGAAGACGTTTCAGGACTGGGTAATCGAGCGTAAGCTGCGGGCAGTACCGGGAGTGGCGGATATCGTCAGCTTCGGTGGCGAGGTGAAGACGTTTGAAGTGAGTGTTAACCCGAATCAGCTAATCAATTATAACGTGACATCTCTGGAACTGTTCGACGCGATTGCAAAGAGTAATATTAATGTAGGGGGCGATGTGATAACCAAAAGTTCGCAGGCTTATGTGGTACGCGGCATCGGACTGATTAACGATACGAAGGAGATTGAGAATATCGTAGTCAAGAACATCAACGGCACACCTATCCTGGTGAAACATCTGGCAAACGTCCACGAATCGAGTTTGCCCCGGTTGGGACAGGTGGGACGCATGGAAGAAGACGATGTCGTGCAGGGGATTGTCGTCATGCGGAAAGGAGAGAATCCGGGCGAAGTGATTGCCGCCCTGAAAGAAAAGATAGCGGACATACAGGAAAATGCGTTGCCGGAAGATGTGCGGATTGTGTCGTTCTACGACCGTGAGGACCTGGTGGACCTGGCGGTACGGACAGTGACGCATAACCTGGCCGAAGGTATTTTGCTGGTAACTTTCATTGTGTTGATTTTTATGGCAGACTGGCGTACAACGGTGATTGTATCCATTATTATCCCGTTGGCGCTGCTCTTCGCCTTTATCTGTCTCCGGGCGATGGGAATGAGTGCAAACCTGCTTTCGATGGGGGCGATCGACTTCGGTATCATTATCGACGGGGCGGTCGTGATGGTGGAAGGGTTGTTTGTGGCTCTCGACCGGAAGGCGCGTGAGGTGGGAATGCCTGCCTTCAATGTGATGAGCAAGATGGGACTGATTCGCCAGACGGCCAAAGACAGGGCGAAGGCGGTGTTCTTCTCCAAGCTAATCATTATTACGGCACTGGTTCCGATATTCGCTTTTCAGAAGGTGGAAGGGAAGATGTTCAGTCCGCTGGCATATACGCTCGGGTTTGCCTTGCTGGGGGCTTTGATATTTACGTTGACATTAGTCCCGGTGCTTTCTTCGATGCTGTTGAAAAGGAATGTGCGTGAAAGGCATAATCCGTTTCTGGCGTGGATAAACCGGGTATCTGTTTCTATATTTGACCGTTGCCATGCACATAAGAAGACAACTATCGGTATCGCTTCGCTGGTGGCTGCCGTTGGTTTGTGGTGTTTTACTTTGCTGGGGACTGAGTTTCTTCCGCAGCTGAACGAAGGTTCTATTTATATCCGTGCCACCTTGCCGCAGAGTATTTCCCTGGATGAGTCCGTTAAGCTGGCAAACCGGATGCGCCGCGAACTGGCGTCGTATCCCGAAGTACGGCAGGTGCTTTCGCAAACGGGCCGTCCCAACGACGGAACGGATGCGACAGGCTTCTACAATATCGAGTTTCATGTAGACATTTATCCTGAAAAGGAGTGGGCCAGCAAATTGACTAAGGCGGGATTGATTGAGAAGATGGAGGACGACCTCGCTATCTATCCGGGCGTAGACTTCAACTTCTCCCAACCTATCACCGATAATGTGGAAGAAGCTGCCAGTGGCGTGAAAGGTTCGATTGCAGTGAAAGTGTTCGGTAAAGACTTGTACGAGTCGGAAAAGAAAGCCGTCGAAGTCTTTAAAGTCCTGGAAACCGTCGAAGGCATCGAAGACCTGGGAGTCATACGCAATATCGGGCAACCGGAACTGCGTATCGAACTCGACGAATCGCGTCTGGCCCGTTACGGAGTGGCAAAAGAAGATGTGCAGTCCATTATCGAGATGGCGATAGGGGGCAAGAGCGCCTCGTTGCTTTACGAAGACGAACGGAAATTTAATATCATGGTGCGCTACGAATCAGCCTTCCGCCGGAGCGAGGACGAGATAGGAAAAATATTGGTTCCGGCCCGCGACGGGACGATGGTGCCCATCAAAGAGTTAGCCGACATCCATACGATAACCGGCCCGCTGATTATCTATCGCGATAACCATGCCCGTTTCTGTGCCGTTAAATTCTCCGTCCGTGGCCGCGATATGGGTACGGCAGTAGCCGAAGCACAGCAAAAAGTCGACCGGCAGGTGAAGCTACCGGAAGGTTATACCCTGAAATGGACGGGGGATTTTGAGAACCAGCAGCGTGCTACGAAACGACTGGCACAGGTGGTTCCGGTGAGTATTGCCATCATCTTCGTCATCCTGTTCGTGCTGTTCGGCAATGCCCGCGATGCCGGATTAGTGCTGTTGAATGTACCCTATGCGGCTGTGGGAGGGATTGTCGCTCTCCTGCTTACCCGCTTCAACTTTTCGATTTCGGCAGGTATCGGTTTTATTGCGCTGTTTGGTATCTGTATCCAGAACGGGGTTATCATGATTTCCGATATAAAAGGTAACTTGAAAAATCGTACACCTTTGCCGTTGGCTGTAAAACAAAGTGTGAAAGACCGTGTCCGCTCCGTGCTCATGACGGCTTCGATGGCAGCTATCGGACTGATGCCCGCCGCCCTCAGCCACGGTATCGGCTCGGAAAGCCAACGCCCGTTAGCCATCGTCATCATCGGCGGACTGATAGGGGCTACTTTCTTCACGCTCTTTGTCTTCCCACTTATGGTGGAAGCCTTTTACTGCCGGATGCTGTATGATAAAGATGGAAAGTTATTACAGCGTAGATTGTAAATCGTATATTTGTAATCTGAACGACATAAATGGCAAATCAGATGGCTAAGATATTATTGGTAGAAGATGAAGTGAATATCGCCTCTTTCATAGAGAGGGGGTTGCAGGAGTTCGGTCATGAAGTAAGCGTGGCTTATGACGGTATGGCGGGTTGGGAGTTGTTGCAGAAAGAGAACTTCCAGTTTTTGATACTGGATATAATCATGCCCCGGATGAACGGGTTGCAATTGTGCCGCCAATACCGCCAGTTGTACGGATACCAGTCGCCTGTGATTATGTTGACGGCGTTGGGTACGACAGACGATATTGTTAACGGTCTCGATGCCGGTGCAGACGATTACCTGGTCAAACCTTTTAGTTTTCAGGAACTGGAAGCACGTATCAAAGCTCTTCTGCGGCGGATTGGAACGGAGACTGCCACGGCTTCCTTGCGCTGTGGCGACCTGAGTCTCGACCCGACCAGCCACCGGGCGTTTCGTAACGGTACGCCGATAGACCTCACGGTCAAGGAATACCGCTTGCTGGAATATTTCATACTGAATCAGGGTACGGCCTTGAATCGCCTCACCCTTTTGAAGCATGTATGGGATAAAGATTTCGATACTAATACAAATGTAGTCGATGTCTATGTGAATTACCTTCGCAGTAAGATAGACAAGGACTTCGACCATAAGCTGATTCGTACCGTTGTAGGTATCGGTTATATGATGGAAGCATGAAAACAGGGAATAAGATAGCCTTCTTCTATACGGCGATGACGGTGGGTATCATTGCGCTTGTCACGGTTGCCTTTTATTTTATTGCGACAAACTATATCAGCCGCCTCTATTATTCTTATCTGACGGAAAAGGCCTATGCAACAGCCGAAAAACATTGGGAGAAGGATGAAGTGGACGAGGAAAGTTATGCCCGGATACAAAAACG
Source organism: Parabacteroides sp. ASF519 (assembly GCF_000364265.2). Classification (NCBI taxonomy): domain Bacteria; kingdom Pseudomonadati; phylum Bacteroidota; class Bacteroidia; order Bacteroidales; family Tannerellaceae; genus Parabacteroides; species Parabacteroides sp. ASF519. The sequence continues at coordinate 3,908,989 of NZ_AQFV02000006.1, forward strand.
GTATGAAGAGACTTTACCCGTTGCCACCGAGATATTACTGAATGCGGACAGTGTGGCGGAGACGCATGTAACGTTGGTCCGTTATCTGACGGAAAAAGAGATTGAACGGTTATATAAGGGCGAGGTAATCACTTTCCATGAAAAGGAGAAGGTGGGAGCAGCACTTTATTATCCGGATAACGAGGGTAATTTTATTGTCCTTGTTATCTCCAACAACCAGTATGGCGGAGATATCCAGCAGCGTATCGGTTGGTTGCTGCTGGCTTTGATTGTTATAAGTGCGGTACTGATTTATTTTGTCGGAAAGCTCTATGCAATCCGCATGGTCGACCGTATCGATGCTGCTTATCAAAGTGAGAAGGCGTTTATCAGTAATGCCTCGCATGAACTGAACAATCCGCTTACTGCTATACAGGGAGAGTGTGAGATTAGTTTGCTAAAGGAACGTACTCCGGCAGAATACCAGTCCGCATTGAAACGTATCGCTTCGGAAAACAAGCGTATCATACAGTTGATGAAGCATTTACTCTTCCTCTCGCACGGGGATAAAGAGATACTTAAAAATGCGACCGAGACTATTATGCTGGCCGATTTCCTGATGCAGTTTGTCGGTAACCGTATCAAGTTCACGACAGATACTTTTGCCTTCTGCCTGACGGCAAACCCTCATTTATTAAAGATAGCCATCAGTAATATACTGAATAATGCCTGTAAATATTCAGGGGAAGAATCGGTCGAGATGCGTTTGATGGGGTCGGTCCTCGAAATAAAAGATACGGGAATTGGCATCCCGGTGGAAGAATTGGAGCGTGTCTACCAGCCTTTCTACCGTGCCTCCAATACCCGAGAGTTTTCCGGACATGGCATCGGGCTTAGTTTGTCATTGCGTATACTGACGACCTATGGGGCTAAAGTTACGATTGATTCGGAACTGAATAAAGGGACAAATGTTATCATAGACTTTGGATAATAAAGAAAAGGAGAATTAATTATGAATATATATGTATATATCACAGCGTTAGGGATGGTTCTCATTGGCCTGTATTTTGTTTGGCGGGAAAATAAAAGAGAGCGTAAAGCCGAACAAAAAAAGCAAGAGTGTAATAAGCAACAACCTGAAGAATAAGAAACGCGAAGAAAATAAAGACATTAAGAAGGCTATAGAGGCTTTTCATCCGGGCCGGCTAAGTAATATTTAGCCGGCCCTGTTATTTTCAGGTCTTCGGGACGTACTCCTTCCGCTTCTTCGGGAGTTATCAGTCCGCGGTCGATGAGACGATTTATAATTACGTTATAAAATTCAGTATAATATGGTTTTAACTGTAATCCGTCAAAGCAATACCGGACATGTTTCGGTTTGGGGATTATGCTGGCAAGGAAGATACATTCTCCCAAAATCAATGCCGAAGGTTCTTTAGCAAAGTAGAAATAATGCTTTTTCTCAACATTCGATATGTTTAATCTGTTTTAATAAAAAACAAATAATATGTCATACAAGATTGCATTTTTTGGAGCTAAACCATACGATATAGCTTCTTTCGATAAAGTAAATGAAAAGTATAATTACGATATCAAGTACTTTAAGGGGCACCTTAATCCGAATAACGTTGTCCTGACGCAGGGTGCCGATGCTGTCTGCATCTTTGTGAATGATACGGCCGATGTGGCTGTTATAGATGCGATGGCCGATAACGGGGTCAAACTGTTGGCTTTACGTTGTGCCGGTTTTAATAATGTAGACCTGGAAGCGGCTAAAGGTAAACTTCCGGTTGTCCGTGTGCCGGCTTATTCTCCTTACGCCGTAGCCGAATATTCGTTGGCTCTGATGCTTTCGTTAAACAGGAAAATCCATCGTGCTTATTGGCGGACACGTGATGGTAATTTCTCGTTGAACGGCTTGATGGGATTCGACATGCACGGCAAGACTGTCGGTATTATCGGTACCGGAAAGATTGCCAAGATATTGATACGGATATTGAAAGGACTGGGTATGCATATCCTTGCTTACGATGTTTATCCGGATTATAAATTCGCAGAAGAGGAAGGAATTACTTATACGACGCTGGATGAATTATATAAAAGTTCGGACATTATCTCGCTTCACTGCCCGCTGACGGAGCAGACCCGTTATATCATTAACGATGATTCAATCGCTAAGATGAAAGACGGCGTAATGATTATCAATACCGGCCGTGGGCAGTTAATTCATACGAATGCCCTGATTGAAGGATTGAAAGAAAAGAAGATTGCGGCAGCCGGACTGGATGTGTATGAAGAGGAAGGAGATTACTTCTATGAAGATAAATCCGACAAAATTATTGACGACGATGTGCTGGCGCGTCTATTGTCTTTCAATAATGTGATTGTCACCTCTCATCAAGCCTTCTTTACCAAGGAGGCAATGCATAATATTGCGGAAACGACCTTGCAGAACATCGAGGATTTCCGTCAAAACCGTCCTTTAGTGAACGAAGTTATTCTGTAAACAGACTATTTTTTTATCGCTGATTTATTATATTTTTGTGGCCATTGTCCGGTGTGAGCCAGGCAATGGCTTTTTAAATTTAATAATTATGATAATAGATAATCAGACAGGACTTGTATTGGAAGGCGGAGGGATGCGTGCCACGTTTACGGTCGGAGTATTGGACTGTTTTATGGACCACAATATCTGGTTCCCTTATACGATAGGGGTATCGGCTGGCGCCAGTAACGGCATATCTTATGCGTCCCGGCAGAGAGGACGTTCGCGTTTCGGCAATATAGATTTATTGAAAAAGTATAATTATATCGGTCTCCGCCATTTCCTGCGCGGCAAGGGATATATCGATATGGAATATTTATTCTATGTTTATCCTGATAAATACTATCCGCTGGATTACGATACTTATTTTAAATCGAAAGAACGTTTCGTGATGGTTACCAGTAACTGTCTGACCGGGAAGGCGGAATATTTCGAAGAGAAGAAAGATAAAAACAGGCTGGTAGATATTTGTTGTGCCTCCTGCACATTGCCGGTTCTTTGTCCGGTTGCCTATGTGGACGGCGTCCCGATGGTCGATGGCGGAGTTTGTGATGCCATTCCTATCCAGAGGGCTATTGATGACGGTTTCCGGAAGAATGTGATAATCCTCACAAGAAATAAAGGATACCGTAAAAAGGATAAAAACTTTTATCTGCCGGGATTCATCTATAAAAAATATCCGGCCATACGGGAACAGCTCAAACTGAGGTATAAACGTTATAATGAAGTACTCGATTATATCGACCAACTGGAAGCCGAAGGTAAAGCATTCGTGATTCGTCCTGAAAACAAAATAGAGGTGACGCGAACAGAAAATAATCTGGAAAAGCTGGAAGCGTTATATAATGAAGGATATGCTTTGGCTGAAAGGTTAATAGGGACGGCCCTGACAGCCGCCCTATAACAGTTTTATTCTTTACATTCCTTATGCAGGTCTTTGCTTAAACGCATGGCGCAGAAGTTCGGACCGCACATCGTACAATATTCCCCGTCGGTAACAGCGCTTTCCTTATAATATTGCAAAGCCCGTTCCGGGTCGAGTGACAGGTTGAACTGGTCTTTCCAACGGAAATCAAAACGTGCCTTACTTAATGCGTTGTCACGGACCTGTGCTCCGGGATGTCCTTTTGCCAGGTCGGCGGCATGGGCGGCTATCTTATAGGCAACCACTCCGTTGCGTACATCTTCTTTGTTTGGCAATCCCAGGTGTTCTTTCGGGGTTACATAGCAAATCATAGCTGTGCCATACCAGGCAATTTGTGCGGCACCGATAGCCGATGTGATATGGTCGTATCCCGGGGCGATATCCGTTGTCAACGGGCCTAATGTATAGAACGGGGCACCGTGGCAGGCATATTGCTGTTCTTTCATGTTCTCATGAATCTTGTTCATCGGGACATGACCCGGACCTTCGATAATAACCTGAACGAATTTCTCCCAGGCAATCTTTGTCAATACACCCATCGCATGCAGTTCGGCAAACTGCGCTGCATCGTTGGCATCATAGATGGAACCGGGACGAAGACCGTCGCCGATAGACACAGCAACGTCATATCTGCTCAGGATATCGCATATTTCTGCAAAATGGGTATACAGGAAGTTTTCTTCATTATGCAGCTGCATCCATTTAGCCATAATGGAACCACCACGCGAAACAATACCTGATAAGCGGGTCGCTGTCAAATCGATATGTTTTTTCAATAGTCCGGCATGAATGGTGAAATAGTCCACACCCTGTTCAGCCTGTTCAATCAATGTATCGCGATATACTTCCCAGTTCAAATCTTCCACATTTCCGTTCACTTTCTCCAAAGCCTGGTAAATAGGAACTGTTCCCATCGGAACCGGACAGTTACGGATAATCCATTCACGTGTCTCGTGAATATTGTCACCCGTCGAAAGGTCCATCAGGGTATCGCCACCCCATTTACAACTCCACACCGCTTTTTCAATCTCTTCACTGATACCGGAAGACAATGCTGAATTACCGATATTGGTATTTATTTTCACCAAAAACTTCTTACCGATAATCATCGGTTCCGCCTCCGGATGGTTGATGTTGGACGGTATGATGGCACGTCCGGCAGCAATTTCTTTACGGACAAAGTCGGGAGTGATATAAGATTTCAGTCCCAGGGCTTCGATTTGCTGGTTTTCACGTATGGCCACATATTCCATTTCCGGAGTAATGATACGCCGTTTGGCATAATACATCTGGGTGATATTCTTACCTTCTTTGGCACGGTAGGGAAGGTGACGCTTCGGGAAACGTATCTCGTCCAGACTTTTATCTTCCAGACGGGCACGGCCATATTCGGAAGACAACTCGCTCAGTTGTTCGATATCCTTACGTTTCGAACACCATTCTTCGCGGACACGGGGAATACCGGCATTTATATCGATATTTATTTTAGGGTCGGAAAAGGGACCGCTTGTGTCATAGACAATCACCGGATTGTTTTTCTTGAAAACTTGCTCTCCGTTTTCGTCGATAGTGACGGTATCCAGAAGTTTGATTTTACGCATACCCACTTTTATCTTGTTGATTTCGCCCGGGATATATATCTTTTCCGATGCGGGATAGGTAATACGCATGTTTTTCTTGCTTGCCATTACAGTATGTTTAATATTTATTTATCTCATTAATAAAACGACGGGTCTCTTCTACGGGGTCTTCTGCATGGATAATCGCTCCCGATACGGCTATTCCGGTAATTCCGGTCTCCATTAACGGGGTAACATCTTCCAGGCAGATTCCTCCGATTGCAAATATCGGAATTTTATAGCCAGCCTCCTTACATTGCTGCACTATTTTTCTGTATCCTTCCAGACCGAGAACGGGACTGAGTTTCTTTTTCGTTTCCGTATAACGGAAAGGCCCCAGGCCGATATAGGAAGCTCCTTGTCCGACAGCATGCTCGATATCCTCAAAGGTATTGGCAGTGGCGCCGATATAGAAGGTTTCGCCCGGAAATAACTGCTCTTTTGCCATTTCCCATGCGGCGGATACTGATATATCTTCTTTCCCCAGGTGAACAGCGTTCGCCCCGCATCTCAAAGCAATCCGTGCATTATCGTTTATACAATAGATGCATTTGTTTGTATGCTCATTGATTAGTTGCCCGATTTCCCTGGCTGTAAAAATATTCATGTTTCCTTTCATCCGTAGCTGTACCCATGAACAACCGCCGTCAAGAACCATTTTGACTTCTTCCCGTTCCGTGTATTTAGAAGTACCGTGGGTTATAAACATCAGGCGTTCACCACTGCCCTGTGGAATAAATTGTCCTTTATCTTCGTGCTTGCGCAAATGATATTCTATTGCCATATATCCAGTTGTTTGTATCGTTTTATTATAGATGTCTCGTTTATTACAGAAGGGGCCTTGCCCCACAAAGCTCCCAGAATGGCAGCTCCACCGAAATGTAAGGAGGCAATCAGCGGAATGTTCTTTTCTTCTATTCCACCCAGGGCAATTACCTTTTCGTTGATTATGCCCGAAGCAGCCGCCTCCCGTAATCTCTCCATCGGAAAGCCGTTTCCGTATCCCTCTTTGGATATACTTTGAAAGATGGGGCTCAGAAATACATAATCCAACTGTTTGTTATCCTGCACTTCCTGCAAGGAATGGCACGAACGGCTTATGCTTCCGGCAAAACCTTCCGGCAGGGTATTATTCCGGCTGTTCAAATGGATGCCGGCCAACCGGTATCCGGTTGTGAGTTCGAAATGCTCGTGCAACACAATCCGTGAATGATATTCGGCAGGGATAGCGTCCAGTAAGAGACGAAACCTGTCGATGTCGCTTTGGGGTTTCCGCAGATGTAAACGCTGCATTCCTTCCCTGAACAAATGGGTTATTATCCGGCTTTCCCCTTCAAAAAAGAAAGGAGTTGTGATTACGAACAGCTTCATACTATCCTTTTATCTCTGTTTTTACTAAAGGAACCGGAGCAAAGAAATGGTTCAGGGGACCATGCCCGTGTCCTGTCCGTACATCTTTGCCTTCAGTAATCGCTTTTGTTATATACTCTTTAGCCAGTCTGACGGCATCCGGCAGGCTCTTACCCAAAGCCTGATAAGCGGCAATAGCAGAAGACAACGTACAACCGGTGCCGTGGCCGTTGGTCGTAATTACAGTTTCCGCCGAAAGCCGGAGAGGGGAAGCCTCCGATACATATAATATATCAGTCATCTCTTTTCCTTTTAAATGCCCTCCCTTCATTAATACGGCACGGCAACCTAAAGACAGCAACTTCTCTGCCGCCTGGCACATCTCTTTTTCGGAAGTTATCTTCATTCCGGACAAGAATTCAGCTTCGTCGATGTTGGGAGTGACCAGCGATGTCCGTTTGAACAGTTCCCGGACAATTATGTCTATGGCATCATCCTGCAATAATTTATTACCGCTGGTCGAAATCATCACTGGGTCCAGGATAATACGCGACGGTGAATAAGTATCGATTGCATTTACGACGATTTCTGCCGCCGTTTTATTATGCAGCATTCCTATTTTGACTGCATCGATGGTAATATCTTCAAAAACCGCATCCAACTGGCCTTTCAAGACTTCCGGAGAGATGGCTTGTATGCCTCTGACACCTTGTGTGTTTTGGGCCGTAATGGAGGTGATTACGGAAGCTCCGTAAACTCCCAATGCTGAGAATGTTTTAATATCTGCCTGTATCCCGGCTCCTCCGCCGCTGTCGGAACCAGCAATGGTTAACGCAGTCGGATAACGATATAATGTATCTGTTTTCATATTTACACACGAAAGGAGGGAAAAGCCTTGTCTGTCTTTCCTACGGCGGCATTACCCGCATCAGGTTCACAGGGTATAATCTCAGCCCGTTTACAGTATGGCACCCCTTTTCGTGTACAAAGGTAGAAAGATTGATAAGAGAAAACAAAAGTGAAATGTTAAATTTAAGAGTGAATTGATAGGTTTAAAAAAATAATCCAGTATATTTGCATCTACAATTCCGGTTATAACAGCTTTTCTTCCGGGTTGTATTTCCTTTTGGCATAATAGTCATAAAAAGACAAATCATGTTGATAAAAACAGGCTTGTATGTTATTACCGGTGGACCAGGAACGGGTAAAACATCATTAATTGAAGAACTTAAAATAGTTGGATATCAAACAGTAAAAGAAGTAGCACGGGATATTATCAAAGAACAACAGCAACAGGGTGGAGACGCATTGCCCTGGAAAGATACCGTTTTATATACCAGTATGATGCTGGAACGTTCTGTTGAATCATATCTGGCTCATAAAGAAAATGAAGGCATATTATTTTTTGACAGAGGAATCCCTGATACACTGGCATATGCAAGGTTGATTGGGTTAACCGACCGGAAAGAAATAGAATTGGCTGTCGATAAATACAGGTATAACAGGCAGGTATTCATACTTCCTCCCTGGGAAAATATATATCATACGGATAAAGAACGTAAACAATCATTTAATGAAGCGATAGATACATATTATGTAATGAAAGATGTCTACAAAGATGCAGGATATACATTGATTGAAGTCCCGAAACTTCCCGTTACGGAAAGAAGGAATTTTGTTATTAGTAGTATAAATTCATTTTAAAACATCTATTTTGGGTCTTTTAAGTGAGATTTGTTGTCAATTGGAATATAATCGGTTCAATTTGGAACATTCATAAAAAAGAATCTGTTATAATTTTGCGGAGTTTAACGAGGGAGTTAATAAAATAATGGGGAAAAAGATTGTTTTTATTCTGGCACTTGTTTTGGTTGCATTTGCATCAAAAGCCCAGAACACTATAATAAGTGGAATAGTAACGGACTCTATTACAGGAGAAACGTTACCATATGTTTCAGTTATACTGAAAGGTACAACTATCGGGACAACGACTGATGATGACGGTAAGTTTACGTTGACTACCTCGTCCAATGCACGGACTCTGTCCGTTTCATATCTGGGATATACCGAAAAAGAACTGAAAGTGGCTATAGGTAAAAAGAATTATTTTAAAATACCTTTGGCCCCTTCCAGTATTGATTTGGGTGAAGTCATTGTAAAGCCGAAGAAAGAGAAGTACAGCAAGAAAGAAAATCCAGCCGTGGCTTTTGTCAAGAAGGTTATCGAATCTCGCGAAAGTAATGATCCCCGTAATCATGATTATTTCAGTTACAGCCAATATGAAAAGATGGTTTTCGCGATGAACGATTATCAGCCGAAACCTAAAAAAGAGAATGGTAAGGGCGGGAAATTCGATTTTCTGATCGATTATATCGATACGCTGGATGTCGGAAAGACCATTTTGCCAGTGTCGGAGAAAGAAAAGGTGGAAGGCATTTTCTATCGGAAAGATCCTAAAGTAGAAAAAAGAGTCGTGCTGGGAGCAAAGGCGGCCGGTGTAGATGAAATATTTTCACGGGATGGTATGCAGCAGTTTCTGGGAGAGGTGTTCCGTGAGGTGGATATCTTCAAGAATGATATTCCTCTTTTCCTGCAACGTTTTGTAAGCCCGTTGTCTAGCATGGGGCCGAACTTTTATAAGTATTATTTACTTGACACCCTGGATGTGAACGGACAGAAATGTGTAGACCTGGGATTCGTTCCTTTCGTTTCTGAAGGTTTCGGATTTACCGGACATCTTTTCGTTACGCTCGATTCGACTTATTTCGTTAAGAAAGCAATCCTGAATGTTCCTAAAAACATCAACCTGAACTTCGTCAGCGGAATGACTATTGAGCAGACATTCGAAAAGACGGAAGATGGTACACGTATTATTACCAAAGATGATATAAATGTCGATTTCAAGCTGACGGAAAAATCGAAGGGAATGTATGCCCGAAGGTTGAACATATACAGCAACCATTCTTTCCTTCCGCCCGAAAGCGATGAGATATTTAAGGAGAGCGCTCCGATTATCACATTGCAGAACGCCTATAAGCAGACAGAAGATTTCTGGGATTTGAACCGTCCGGAAGAAGCCGGTAAACGAAAACAGAATACGGTTGAAAAATTGATGGAAAAGTTACGTTCGGTTCCTATTTTCTATGTAACAGAAAAAATTGTTACAATCCTGACTTCCGGTTACATAGGAACCAGCACTGACCCCGCTAAAAATAAATTCGAATTCGGACCAGCCAATACCTTTATCAGTGGTAACGCGATCGAAGGAGCCCGTTTCCGTGTCGGAGGAACTACTACTACTGCTTTCAGTAAAAGATTATTCCTGGAAGGATATGCCGCTTATGGTACAACAGACCGGAAAATCAAGTATGATGCCTTGATAGAGTATTCATTCAATGACAAGAAGGAATACCGTAAAGAATTTCCGGTTAATTCTATCCGTCTGGAATATCTTTACGATATCAACCAGTTGGGACAGCAATATATGTACACCAACAAAGATAATATCTTCCTGGCCTGGAAACGTCAGAGAGATACCCGTGCAACTTATCTGAGAAATGCCGAACTGACTTATTACCGCGAACATTATAATGGTATCGCTTACGGTGCGGTTTTACGTAATAAAAAGGAATATTCGACAGACTATGCCGTTTTCGACCGGATAGAGGAAGATGGCCGCATTACTCCTATAAAGTCTTACTCGATGACGGAGCTGGAATTCAAATTCCGTTATGCCCCGAACGAGAAATTCTATCAGACCCGTAACTATCGTTATCCTATTACTTTCGATGCTCCGGTAATTACATTGAACCATATTACTGCCAGAAAAGGGGTGTTAGGTGCTGACTATACCTATAACCGTACAGACCTGGGTATTCAGAAACGTTTCTGGTTCTCGGCCTTCGGATATCTTGATATTATCGGTAAAGCAGGTAAGGTGTGGGACAAAGTTCCTTATCCGTTATTGATATTGCCGAACGCGAACTTATCCTATACAATCCAGCCTGAATCATACACCAATATGAATGCGATGGAGTTCATCAGCGACGAGTATGCATCCTGGGACGTTACTTATTTTATGAACGGACTTCTTTTGAACCGTCTTCCCCTGATAAAGAAACTGAAATGGAGAGAGGTTCTTTCATTCCGTGGAATGTATGGTCATCTGACCGATAAGAATAATCCTTACTATGGTGGCAAAGATTTGTATCTGTTCCCGGAAGGTTCTTATACATTGGGTAATACGCCTTATATGGAAGCCGGAGTAGGTATTGAGAATATCTTTAAGTTCCTTCGTCTCGATTATGTCTGGCGTTTGACCTACCGCGATAATCCGGGTATTCAGACAAAAGGTGTACGCTTCTCGATGAAGCTATCGTTTTAACGAACACACTTGCGAACCGAAATAAAAAACATCCGTCGTCATTTACTCTAACTAATGACGGCGGATGTTTTTTTATGCAGTTCCCTCAGAATTTCCTAAGCAGGAAACGCTGGTTTCCTAGTAAGGGAACTACAGTTTCCAAACGAGGGAATTACGAGGAAACTGTAATCGATTGACAAATAGCCTACTAAGACTAAAATGAAGATTCGGTTAAAAAGCCTCTGTCATGTTCATATAAACCTGAACTCCATCCAGTCCCGGCTCTTTACCGATGTCGAGTCTGAAGTTCTTGCCCGGTTGCATTTGCACACGTAATCCGGCACCGAAATTCAGCTTCCATTTATCCCAGTCGAACGGAGTGTCACCGATTGTTCCGGTTCCCATCCAGGCAACAAAACCGCATTTAGCCCAGAAGTTTCCGCTTTTGTATTTTTCCGGTGAGCCGAACATATGGCGGTATTCCAATATGCCATAGGCCATGGATTTATCCCGGTATTTACCCCAGTAATATCCGCGCAGGTCGAAGGGCGAACCGAAAGAAGGTAATTCGGAGTAGGGGACATCTCCCATGCCTATCTGGCTTTTAGCGATCCATGCCAGGGTACTTCTCGGGCGGAATACATTCACAAAATGCCGGTATTCAAGTTCCAGTATTTCGTAGTTATAGGCACCTCCAAGATATTTTCCGAATGCTTTCATATTCCCGCTTAACAAGACTCCTTTTGTGGGGGTGGCGACATCGTTTCTTGTGTCGTATTGAATCAAGCCTCCGATTCCCACGTTCAGGTATTTCCGTTTGAACTGATTGAAATAGTAGTCTTGCTCCATCACCAGATTTATATCCGATGCATTTGTAAAGTTGATATCGAACAGTCCTCCCAAGTAAAAATGCGGACGGACTTCCCAGACAAAACGGGGATATATCTGGAAATAACTTCTATGGTAGCGGGTTGTCGAGTCGCTTCTGTCTACATGTTCAATGGTTTCATAGCCTTTGCCGTAATAATGGGCCGGTTCGTTCCTGTATCCGTAGCTGGCATAAATACGGAACTTATTCTGGTTAAAGAAGAAAGTTCCGGCTCCTGCCACCACGATCGTACCGTTTATTGAGAGGTTGATTCCTGCCGGAAGGAAAGAACGCTGCGAAATCGTATCGTTTTTGTTCATCCTGAAACTGGCCAGTACGGCACCTCCGACACCTAGCGATGCTTCCGGAGTATAGGACGGACCACCCAGGACAGACCACCAGATCTTTTTATAGGCCCTGATGGAATCTTTGCGTAACTGACGGTAATAACGTTGCAATTGCTTTTCGTTAAGCTGTTGCCCATCAACAATAACAACCTCTTTTGAGACAGTGTCGTTCGGCGTTAAGTTCTGTGCCTTTCCCGGCAAAACAGAGACAAACAGGAGTACTCCTGTAAAAGCGATTAAATGTTTAAACATTGACTGTTCTTTATTTTAGGTTGCAAAAGTATGAAAAAGAAAACATACCAACACCTTTTTTGTTCACAGCCTTTGGAATACTTTAGGTTTCTTCAGATTCTTTCATTGGAATGCTTAACCAGAACAGAGAGCCTTTGCCTTCTTCTGATTCCACTCCGATGCTTCCTCCGAACTTTTCGGCAATCATGGCGCAGATAGGAAGCCCCAAACCTGTTCCCTGGGCGAATGTATTCAGTTTGACAAAGCGGTCGAAAATCTTATCTTTCTTATCCTGAGGTATACCTATTCCGGTATCTTTTACATAAAAACGAATGGCTTTGCCTGATTCTTCGATCGTATACCCAAAAGAGACAGCCCCTTCAGGTGTAAACTTCAGGGCATTTGTCAGGAAGTTGATCATGACTTGCATCAGCCGGTTACGGTCTGTGTAAATCAGGCATTGAGGCAATTTCTCGTCAAATGAAATGCTGACAGCTTCGGATTTGTTCTTTAAAATCATCTGGCTGCAAATTTCTTCCATTAATTCATTAATATCAATCTGAGAATAGGTAAAATCCAGGGAGCCGGATTCGATCTTCGCCATATCGATAATATCGTTGATCAATTGAAGCAAGAGTTCGTTGTTTGTCGATATGATATGAATAAACTCTTGTTTCTCTACAGGATCATCTGTCTCTGCCAGTAAGTTGGAAAAGCCGACGATTGCATTGAGGGGAGTCCGGATTTCATGGCTCATATTTGCCAGGAAAGCCGATTTCAAACGGTTGGCTTCATCTGCTCTTTTCACCTCAAACATCAAATGTTCTATCCTTTTTTTATCGGATATATCTTCGACCTTCATTAGTCCGCCAACAATGTTGGTATCTGTATGGTCAAAAAGAGGGATGGCACTGATCTCTACCGTTATGTCTCCTTCGGTAAATTCGTGGCGGACCGATTCTCCTTTTGTTATAGCTTCACTGAGAGCGCAACGGGGACAAGGTTCCGTTCTTCCCCTGACTGTTTCGTAGCAGACCTTTCCCGGGGTATAACGCCGGCCTTTGGCTATTTTATGCAAGTTTGTGGTAGATTCCCATTGAACCCGGTATTCTTTATCTATATAGATGAGTCCGAAGTTAATACTTTCGAGCACCATGTTCTGGGTTTTAGCTGCATCTTCCAATTTCTCTTTTGCTTTGATGAGTTCCCTTTCGTACTCTTTCATTTGGGTAATATCCCAACGGGCAACCAACAGCAAATGACTATGACCATGGGCTATGATGGATTTATTTACAATCGTATTATGCAAAACACCATCCGGGGTTACGTAATCTTCTTCGGCCCTGTAATTTTTCCCTTCTTTGACTAGTTGTTCATCTATTTTCCGGTATCGCATTCCTCGTTCAGGACCAAAAATGTCGAAGTCAGAAAGTCCAACTATCTCTTCCCGGGGAGTACCGGATTGTAACTCTGCTTCCTTATTCCAGAATACGTATTTATAATCATCGTCGATATTTTTTACAAAAAGGGGAAAAGGCAGATTCTCTAAGATATCGAGGCTGAACAACGCTTCTTTTTCTTTGTTGTTTTCCTGCATATCGTCCAATAGGTCTTTATACCGTTTCTTTTCACAAACGAGTTTCCTGTTTTTGATTGCTAGCAAAACAACCAGGATAAAGAGGGCCAAAATAAGCACCAAGTATCCTGCGGTTCCTGTTGGCAGCATCGATAGTATAGAATTCATCAATACAAGTATGTTCATAGAGTGATATTTATTTGTCTTACCCTTTCATTTTCGGCAAATTTATCATTTATATTTTAATTAATCTCTGAATGCTGCTGAATTTCATAATATTTTCGCTATTGTAGCACTAAATCTTAACACAATAAGCCTGCCACACACCTTGTAGTCTGAGAAAATAATTTTACATTTGAAGTTGTAAACTGAGAGAAAGTAAAGTATGAAGAAAGTAGCTGTTCTGGTAACCTTTTTGCTGATCGTCCTGCAAGCGGCCGATGCGCAAAAGGTGGGACTGGTATTAAGTGGTGGAGGAGCTAAAGGTGCTGCGCATATCGGAGTCATTAAAGCCTTAGAGGAGAATGATATACCTATTGACTATATAACCGGTACATCTATAGGTTCCATTATAGGTAGTTTATATGCCATGGGATATTCTCCTGATGAGATGCTGGAATTAATGTTATCAGAAGAATTTAGTTACTGGCAGACCGGTACCGTAGAAAATGAATATAAATATTACTTTAAAAGACCGGACCCGACTCCTGAGTTCGGCCATTTTTCTATTGATATGACCGATTCATTGCAAATCAAGGCCAACTTTTTACCGCAAAGCCTTATCAATCCGATCCAGATGAATCAGGCGTTTATGGCATTGTTCTCGCAGGCTACCGCTAAAGCCGGATGGAATTTTGACAATCTGTTTGTCCCGTTCCGTTGTGTCGGTTCTGACATCTATAATAAAAAGGCTATCATATTCAAGAACGGAGATCTGGGAGATGCTGTCCGTGCTTCCATGACTTTCCCTTTCTTTTTCCAACCGATCTGGAAAGACAGCATTCCTCTGTTTGATGGCGGTATTTACGATAATTTCCCTGTCGGACCGATGAAAGAGGCTTTTCATCCTGATTTTATTTTCGGATCGACTGTTGCCGGAGGAAATAACAAACCTTCCAATAATGCTTATAATCAATTGGAAACGATGATTATGCAGAAAACGGATTATGATGTTCCGGAAGAAGATGGCATGATGGTTAAATTCAGTTTCCCGACTGTTTCATTGCTGGACTTCCAAAAAGCAAAGGAATTGATGGATATCGGTTATAAACGTACGATGAGTATGATCGACTCGATCAAGCAAAGAGTGCCCCGCAGGGTTCCGCTTACGGAAGTTAATATGCGCAGGGTTGCTTATAAGGAAAGTTTGCCGCCGCTGATCTTTCAAAATATATATGTAACCGGCGTTTCCGAATCGCAGCGTAAGTATATCGAGGCACAACTGCATCGTGATATGAATCATGAATTTTCGATGGAAGAATTTAAGCGGGCTTATTTCAAGATGCTCACATCTTCGAAGATACGGGAAATTATGCCCCATGCTGTTTACAATCGCAGGGAGAAAAAGTTTGACCTCTATCTGGATGTAAAGATGAAAGAAGAAATAACGGTCGGTTTCGGAGGTAATATTTCATCGCATCAGGCAAACCAATTGTTTTTAGGATTGGGTTATCAATATTTAGGCCGTTTTGCCGCCGATGTTAATTCTAACTTTCAGGTAGGTAATTCTTTCAGTGGAGTTATGCTGAACGGACGAATCTATTTGCAGACCAGGATTCCAACCTATCTTAACTGGCAGGGGGTATATTCCGATAAAAGATATCAGGAAAGTCAGTCGCTGTTTTACGAAGATGTGTTACCGGCCTTCATTAAACAAAAAGAATTGTATATGAAGCTAAAGCTGGGATTCCCGTTCCTGAACAGGGCAAAATCAGAAATCGGTTTTGCATACGGGCAATTGAATGATTACTATTTTCAGAGTAATAATATGTTGTTCCCTAATTCTAAATTCGATCATAGCTGGTACAATCTGTTCAGCGGTTCGCTGAGTATAGAACGGAATTCACTGGATGCTAAACAATATCCTATAGCCGGGCGGAAACAGTTCCTGATCGCTCAATATGTTACAGGTACTGAGAATTATGATCCGTCTCCTACATCCCAAAGTCAGTCAATCAGAAAGAAAGTTTACAGTTGGCTTCAATTAAAAGGGGAGTGGCAGCACTATGAAACATTAAGTAACCGTTTCAATCTGGGATTCCAGGGAGAATTGGTCATATCCAGCAAAAACCTGATGAATAACTATACGGCATCGGTATTGCAGGCTCCGGCTTTTACGCCCACGCCGCATAGCCAGATTGTTTTCAATGAGGCTTTCCGGGCCAATCAGTATTTTGCAGCAGGCATTTCACCAATCTATAAGTTTAGCAAATTACTTCATTTCCGTCTGGACTTGTACGGCTTTGCTCCTTTATATGAAATAAAGAAAGAAACTAATGCGGACAATCCTTATATGGCAGTTCCTTATTATGGCAAGTTTCTTCATTCATTTAAGTACATGGGAGAGGCTGCCCTGGTGTTACAGTTACCTTTTGCCTCTATCAGCCTGTATGCCAATGGGTATAGTTATCCGGCAAAGAATTTCAACTTCGGACTGAACATCGGTTACTTGATCTTCAATCCAAAAATGTTAGATTAAATTGAAAAAAAGATGTACTAAAGTCTTGCAAGTTTAAAAGAAAACACTACCTTTGCACTCGCAATCACGAAACAATGGCCGCGTAGCTCAACTGAATAGAGTAGCTGACTACGGATCAGCCGGTTACAGGTTTGAATCCTGTCGCGGTCACCATTCGAGATTACAGTTTAAACAGAAATAAAGATTGGCCGCGTAGCTCAACTGAATAGAGTAGCTGACTACGGATCAGCCGGTTACAGGTTTGAATCCTGTCGCGGTCACTATCCGAATTAAAGTTTAAACAGAAATATAAAGATTGGCCGCGTAGCTCAACTGAATAGAGTAGCTGACTACGGATCAGCCGGTTACAGGTTTGAATCCTGTCGCGGTCACATAAAAATAAAAAGCGTTGAGATACTATCATCTCGACGCTTTTCTTTTTATACCTACTTCTTATCATTTCAGTTTTTCCTTTTGCAGTGCATTTTTTAATATAAGTTTATCCAGAGATTGATTTTTCTGATTTACTGTTGCTAATGCACACCGTCTGACTACGTTGGCTATCGAACCTCCCGAAAGTTCTGTTCTGGCAGCCATGGTAATCAGGTCTTCGTCTACATCCTTCGGCCAACCTTTCAGCATTTTTCGCCATATTTCAGCGCGTAGTTCTTCAGTCGGCATTGGAAAGTAAATCACTGATTGGAAACGGCGGGAGAATGCTTCGTCGATGTTCGAACGTAAGTTTGTTGCCAGAATGACCATGCCGGGAAAGTCTTCTATACGCTGTAAGAGATAAGCCACTTCCTGATTGGCATGACGGTCATTGGAGGTGTTGGTGGAAGTACGTTTGCCAAACAGGGCGTCTGCTTCATCAAAGAAGAGAATCCAGTTCCTGTTTTCAGCGAGATCGAACACTTTAGCCAGATTCTTTTCCGTTTCCCCGATATATTTGGAAACGATCATGGATAGGTCTATCCGGTATACATCCATATTATTCTTCTTACCCAGCAATGTCGCCGCGAGTGTTTTCCCTGTACCCGGAGGACCGTAAAACAGCGAACGATATCCGGCTTTCAGGATACGCGACAACCCCCAGTCTTCCATGATGGTCTTACCGGAAGAAATCCATGTATTGATCTCTTCCAGTTCAGTCGTCACCTGGTAGTCCAGCACCATATCTTCCCAGTCCAGTTCCGTGGTGATACGTTTGGCAGGGAAGCCGGTGGTATAATCGGGCTTATATTCTACATCGAGTTGTACGCGGCTCAGGAATTCCTCAGATACACGGAGTTGGCTGCTGAGCAGTGGCTCTCCTTCGCCTGCACCTTCCAGCCGCAGGATATTTTTTCCGTAGAACCAGTGGCTTTTTGAGAACATATGGATAACCTCCTTACGTTTCTCCACGTCCTCCCCGGCAAGGATGAATGAAGCGGTTTCACCCGTAGGAAGGAATCCTCCGTGCGACAAACCTTTCCAACCGCCGAACTCGGTGTACTGGCGGTCAAAGTTCTTGTTCTGCACAAAGAAGATGTCCAGTATTTGCGGACAGATATGGGGCATCAAGGCAAGCATGATAACGATTCGTTCTTCAAAATTGGTGTCCATTTGTCCTGTCACCGCCTCCATCCAGCCGTTTCGGGGCGGATACACATCCTTTAGCTGCTTGTACTCAGATTCCTGATGGAAGTAAAGCAGGATGGCGACAGTTAATACTTGGTTGAACCATTCAATATACTCACGCATAATTCTTCATTAAAGACTGTTCGCTTTTGCGCCCATCACGTCGGCTTCGTGTTCCAGTGCGACATTGTCATTCACCGGCATTCCGCCTACTTCGGTGGTAGGTTCCACACGGCCAGCCATCTGCTGGGCCACGTGCCATGCCTCATGGGGCAGGTGTTGTTCCTGTCCCGGAGCTACATGGATGTCCGTACCTTGTGTATAGGCGAGCGCCTGTACTGTAGCCGGCTTGTCCGAATTATAATGTATCTTTACATCATCCATCGCGAGGCCGGAAAGTTCTTCCACGCCGACTTTCAAGTGGTCGGGCATGCCGGTTTCATTCTTTTTCTGAACGGGAGCTTCAAACCAGCCTTGCAGGGCGGCTTCGTCTTCATCTACTTCGCGCTGGACTGGCTGTTCGAATTTACCTTGAAGCATGTCTTCTTCATCCTCTTCCCGCTGGAGAGCTTGATTGAACTTGCCTTGCAGGGTATCTTCTTCGTCTTCTTCCACCTGTTGCAAGACCGGGTTCATCGGACGGTTATCCACGAATTGCAATGTGCCGCCACCATCCAGTTTCTGCTGGATGGTGCGTGCCGTCTTCTCTTGATATACTTTTTCAGTTGCCATTTTATATATATTTTTTTCGTCAATTTATTAGAATTTTTGTTTCTCGCGCCACATGACCTGTACATATTTCTTTAGCCACGGGAAGTGTATCTGCCTGAAGCTCCACGGGATGGATTCAAGCAGGATGTCATGTGTCTTTTCTTCCATCGTAAGCAGCCACCGTTCCTCCTGCTGTTCTAATGTGCCACTGCGGGCAAGGAAACTCTGGCGGAAGCCCCTTACCGATGTGCCGTCCATACTTGGCCAGTTAGCCTTTATGCCTGCCACCATGGAGTCGATGGTCTGCTTTTCTTCACTGGTAAGAGGCAGCTGTTTCGGGATCGGTATATGTTGGAGCAATCCGACAAGTAGCCGATTGAAGACCAGTTCTGTTTCTCGGTATTCCCGTTCCTCTCCGTAGACGATATATTGAAGTAGGAATACGGCGCGAATTTTCAAAGCTGTATTCCTGAGCGATTTCCGTTCATCATCCAGATAGCCGAGCATGGCAAACAGTCGGCTGAACCAGGGAGCGAGCAAGCAAAGGCCTGCATTTTCCACCAGAAGGAACTCCAGAGTTTCTGTCGCTTCGTCCGTTCCGACTCTCCCGTCCTTTGACAGCTGCAACGTCTCACAGAGTTGCAGCAATAATTCCTCCTTTACGACTTCCTTCTTTTCCAGCAGTGACTGCACCCATGAACGGACCGTTTCTTCGGGACTTCCATATATCCATTCATCCGTACGGCTCTTTATGATGTAGGTAGCCAATGCCTGTCGCAATTCGCTCTTCTGAAATGTATTCCTTTTTGACAAGTGTTCCAGAATCTGCCGGAAAAGCTCTGCGTCGGAAAGAGAAAGGCTTGCCGCCAGACGCAGCCAGTCTTCGATATCCAGCCATGCTATCCATTTATCCGGCGGCAACATATTTTGCGATACCGTTTTTTGTATATATTTCAGCAATTCTTCCGGTTGGAAACGCATGTAATTGCGCAGCCATCTTTTTCGGGTATCTTCCGGTAGGCCGTTGTCCGCGATCTTCTCCAAAGGTAACGAGATATTGGATTTACCGAACAGACGGGAAAAGAAAAACGCTTCCATTTCATCCGGTGTCTGCCTTTTCCAGTCCGTTTCTTTAACCCATGACAGCAACGCCCGGATAAATCCGGTGACAGATATCCTATCGGAAGGACCATCAAGAAACCAGGAAGTCAATCGTTGGAACACACCGGCTTGTTCGAATCCGGCTGTAGCGGACAAACAGACTGTCCATCTCTTTGCCATTATCCGGTCCGAAACGAAAGCAATCCGTTCTATTTCAGACAGGTTGGCATCCTTCTCTAACCAAGTCAGCAACTTTTCCGGTTGTTGGTCTATCAAGAAGTTGACAGATTGCTGGAATGTCGCATCACTGTTGCTTGCATTCGACAATATTTTGTTTATATCGTCTGAAGCCATGTTGTTTTCACTACTACTCATATTTGAAATAATTTTATTGGTAAATGATATCCATAATATATTATTGTGATAATCTGTTTTGCCGGTTTGTATGAAATAAAAGAAGGCAAGGAACTTTCCTGCAATCTCGTTAGCCGTCAGTGTTCTGCCTGATGTATCGCGGTCCTGCAAGTAAAGCAGCAGAGCTTTCGAGAGTGCAAGTGGCAGGGAAAGACTGCTTCCGACAATCCGTGACAATTCCTCCTCCTGATGTTGCAGCTGCTCCATCAACTGCGATAATACGGAGGTCTGGTAGAAATCCGTCTTCGCCATGCCCTGTAGCATAAGCGGGGCAGGTACATATCCGGCGATTGCCGTTATGTATTGACTCTCATGCGGCAAATCGCGGAGCAGGTGTATCCACTTCGCCGGTTGTTCCGTTATAGTGTGTCGTAACAAACCGGATTTATTCTCATAGGGTATGGAAGTGCCATCCAGCCATTCAATAAAGTCATCCGCTGTATTCCAACGACTTTTAAACAGCATTTGAACGGCATTTGAATCGTTTTCCGCTTGTCGTAGCCATTCCTTGTAATCGGTTTTCATAAGCCGGATTTGCCGGGATTCATTATCCACCAGCAGATGCAGGATTTCTTCTGTGGCAGGAGAGTCCGTATGTCCCATCTCTCGCCAAAGAGCAAGAATGACCTCCGATATTTCTTCTCTGCCAACAAGGTCTGCGAATAAAGAACGGATATATTCCACTACCGGTTTCTTATGTGTCTCTTGTAACCGTATCGTTTCGACCAACCATACAAGTAGGCGAGCTTTCAAAGGTTTTGAACCTCCTTTCCAATAAGAAGACAAAGCACGTTCGTGTGCCATCAATCCATCGAAGAGGGACAATAACAGGGCGGTATTTTCGAGTCCTACCAGCCGGACGGTGGACTGTCGAAGTACTTCTTCCCATATCGGTTGGCTTATCAGGCGGCAGAGGGAGTTCGATAATCCACATGCATGGAGCAGTCGTACCGCTTCAGCGTAATCCTTTGACGATTGTTCCAGAAAACAGACAAGTAATTTGCGTTTTATATCATCTGTCACGACGGACACTGATAATATTTCTTGTAGTCTCTGAATACTCCATCTTCCGCTCTGTTCGAGACCTAGTCCTTCTTTTATTTCCTTCAAAGGCTGGGAGGCGGATAATCGGGTAACGATTGCTTCATCCTCCTTGCCTGTCAATTCCTGATAAAACAGATTCAACAATTGGTCGAATCTGTTTGGTAGCCGGTAGTATCCTTTCCGAATCCACATCAGTACCGATTGTCGGAGCAGAAGCTCCAACTGAGTTTCGGTTATGCCTTTTAACCAATCACTTTCTTCTGAATATTGTTGCCGCAGGTAATTCCTCATCACTTCTACCGCTTGCAGGGTGTTAAAAGAAAGAGCGGCAAGCATACAGTTCATTGTATCAACCTCGATCAGAGCAGCTACAATAGCTATTCCTGTCATATTTGGGGTTATTCCCAATCGGAGCCATTGGATGAGTATCTCCGGTTGTTCTTTGACGATTGTGCGGATGAACATTCGTTTGTCCGCATCGCTACATTTAGCATCTTGTAGTATATCCATAATGTCTGTTGGATCTTTCAAACCGGACGATGCTTTATCTTCAACGGACAAAGTGTTTTCCTTTGTTACGGCTGGTTGGTGTAGTAGGGACAACTGCAAGAAGATGCGGTACAGTTCCTGACTGAAATACCCATCATGCGTAGGCGAACCATCCGCACGGTAGGGTTGGAGATAGTAGATAGTATTCAGTACATCAATATAATAAGTCGGACCAAACACTTCCAGAAGAAAGCTAACGGTCAACTCCGCCTTTGAAAGGTAGAAAGAGTAGTTACGTTTCCGTATAAATATCAGCAGCCGATGATGCAGGTGGTTAGTAAACTCCGCCTTGCCACCGAACATAGCAATGCCGTTATAGGGATAATAGCGTATCAGCCACTCATACAGATAGTGCCAATAGGGAGGCAAGTCCACCTCGGCGTGCTCCTCTGCTTCCGTTACCATGATTTGTTTGACGGATACGCTGTCGAGCAGTTCCGCCATTTCCCCCAGGGAGGCATCATCTGTCGCTTCATGGATGAAACGTACGGGAATACCAGGTCTTGTCTCCAGCAACCGGGTTAGGAAGCGATGTTTTCCATGCAGACCGGCGGAGGGTTCGGATAGTGACGCGGCATAGATGCGGAGAAGCACGTCCGCATTGTCCGCCTGCCAGAGCAGTCGGTGAAAGACGTGTTCCTTCTCTAAGCAGAGACTAGCTATCCGGATGATATACTGCTCCGGTGCGGAGTGGGACAGTAGCCAGCCTAATTCTTCCGACAAGCTGAAATCTTCATCCGCCCATTCTGCTTTCGGGTAGCCGTATTCCAGGTAGAAGAGCAGATTGTCCAGCCGGGATCCTCCGTTTTCCTCCGTTTCGCTCTTCCTTTGGAGCCCCCCTGTCGGTAACGCCTTCAGCAATACCTCTTTCAGTCGCCTAGGAAATTCCCGGTAGAAATATTCCTCGGGGATGCTTCCCAGATCCAACTCCAGTTGTTCTATTTCGTATAATACCTTTTCCTTGTTGTAGGTTGAAAGGCATTCCTCCACTACCTGTTCGAAGCAGTGGCGGCAAAAAACATCCCAACCCGCATATAGTTCGTGTGCGAATTTTTCATCCGGAGTGGTAAACTCAAACGATATGTTGTCAATTCGTATCATCTAACAATTGTTTATATTCAGCTTTTTCCAATATTTCGTCTATATGGCTTTGGAGGATTTCCGCATCATCCTTGTATTGTCTCGCCAATGCTTTCTTCCATAATAAATAGCAGTCTTCAAACTCCTGCATAGAGGCAGTATCCAGCCAATAAACCGTGCCTGTCAGATGAGCCGGTAACAGGGAACGTAACAGTTCACGACACGATTCGCGGAATCGGGGGGCATGAAAACGTGCTGTCCATCCCGGTAATACCAGTTGTAATGTGAACGGACGTTTGATGTCCGACAATACAGGTTCTATAATATAAAGCGTTTCCGAGGCACGGTTCAACTCCAGCAGGTAACGGCGCAGGATATTGGCGAGCAGGTTCAATTGTTTTTTGTCATCTGTACGTCCCAGGTTCATCCAACTATCTTCTTCCCGGTCGTGGAATACAAGCATGTATTCATTCTCGGCAGCCTGAACAATGCGGTAATTGTCCAGGCAGATGCCACCACGGAATAAACCGCTACTGATGAAGTTATGGTTGAACACAGGCAACTCCTTCCGCAGCATGCTATATTGTTCCAGTTTTTCTTTTTTATCTTCCGGTAAAAGCACAGGATAGACTACCTGTACATTTTCTGTATAGGACATTTTCTCATAGATAAGTCTGGACGTCAGTTTGTCACGGAACCGTTTGTCTTTTTCGTCGGTTTTCATCAGAATGAGATTGTGTCCGGGTAAAACGTTGCCTACCGGCCGGTTTTCATTCCGGTTGATGCCCATCATACGGCAAAACCATTCCTTTACCACGATGATATTCTCTTTTCCGTCCGAATCGGTTATATTTCTTGCTCCGGCACGGTTCTTTGTGAGACGTGCTATGTTTTGCAGGAAATCCATACGCCGGTGCAGGGTTTCTTCTTTAGTTTCACCGTATCCACCGTATTCTTTCATCCAGTCCGGATAGCTTTCCACTCCATACAGCCGGTCAAGAAAATCCAGGTAGCGGCTTTTCCGTTCATAGATAACCTTTGCCGGAAGTTCTGTTCCGTTTATTATCGACAATAACCGGGGAAGTTTCTTTACTTCTTCCAGTCCGTCTTCAATCACCTTGTCGTACAATTCCAGATAGGTTTCAAAAGAGGATGAACCGTCCTGATTACACGAAAACCAATAGCAGGCGGGAAAGTCTTTTGCCAGGGGATAATGGGAGAATATATCCCGGTATGTACCTTGGGGGATTCCCCAGTCATATCTCTTTTGCACGTTTTTCATCTCTCGGTTACGTCCTTTCGTATGGTAGAAGCTTTCCAGTAATGCCCGGAATTTCTCCACATCCACCCGCATAACGGACCGGCCACAACGGATACATGCCGTGAGTTCTTCTTCTTTCTTCGGAATTTTGAGGCTGAACCCTTGTGTGAAATAGCTCAGCGGCTCACCATCCTTCATCAGGTAGCAGGTACTGAAGGACCGAATACCATCCGCCGCACGTAGTTGTTTATAAAGCTCGTATTCAGTATTTTGTAGTTCCGGTATTTCGACACGTATGGCATCTTTCGAACCTTCCAGCCAGTTCTCGGGAGATATACCGGCCGCTGTCTGATCATCCGGTGTCAAGATACGTACTGCACCGGACAGGTAACGCAGGATGGTCCAATATACCTCAGCCAACATGAGTGTAGCGTCTTTGCCCGGTTCTATCTCAAAATCAGCATGAAATTCCAACTCTTCCGGTTGTGAGATTTCAATCCGGTCAAGATGTTCACACAGGTTCCGATGGCTTTGATAGATCGTTTCTATCTGCTGCCTGATTGTTTCAGGATTACCCTCGAACGGAGAAAGGACGGCTCTGATGGTATAGCCTCCGGTGGCCCGATCAGCATCCAGCCAGATGTTTTCTAGATCAGGGATATGGGAAAAGAACAGTTTCCGGTAATCTTCAGTAGTGACAGGAGCGGTGGTATAAACCTCTACAGGACGGTAAAGTCCAAACCATTCCGGATTAAACTCTCCGTTCTCCCCAGTCAGATAATCTTGATGGGGGAAACTGAGTTTGTAGTCGGTTTCAGCTAATGCATAGGAGGCTATGTCCATCAACGTCACGCCAGGGTCATGGACGTTATAATCGGTCCACACCATTCCTGACATCCGTTGTACGTCATCCAGCATTTGCTGCCATAATCCGGAGTAGAGACTTTCGCCTTCTTCCAGCTGCTCGATATAGGGTCCTTTTTCATCCATAATTCCCGTGTTCCTGATGATTCGTTCGTCTTATCCTTTGTACATCTCCACAATCCGACAGTGCAGTTCTCCGGATGGGAGCCGCTTGTTGGTACGTATTTGCAGGTGGAGTTTCTTTTCCTGTTGCAACCAGCGCAAACGGATATTGCCGGACCATCCCCACCAGTGCTTCTCCGGCGATTCGATGCGCTGGTCCATATAATTCAGCCAGATGGCAGTAGCGCGTGTCAGCCTGCACAATCCGGTTCCTTGTTCCCGGAAAGAAGCATAGATGCTATACACACGGCAACCGAAGCCTTCGTGCGAAATGTCCACCGGCAAGTCGTACCACTGTTTGTTGGCTGGAAAAACCAAATAATCATCTCCTGAAGGTACCGGCGTTTCCCCACCTTCTATATGCAGACTACCGTACAGGGTAACGTTTTTGTCCTGCCTCAGGCAAAGTATCGTTTCATCTTTTCCGTTTTTAAAAAGCAAGTCTTTTTCCGGCGTGACACTCAACTCCCATGCTGCAGGTTCCCCTATAGCCGTATGAAGGTCGATGTCGAGCTTCCCGTCCTGCGGAGGATAAAAAGCCCAGCCATTCCCGGTGCGGATTACCTGCCCGTCGTCCACTATATTCGGTACGGAGTCTATCAGCTCGGCAAATTGCTCCTCGGTGGGAACATCGCCTTTCTCGAAATAGCTTTTCAGCGTCTTTCTGTTTTTCTGTTCCATATTCATTATCCTATTATGAAGTTTCCTCCGATTTCTGCTTCCTCGATACCGTCGTGAGGAGAAAGCGTTTCAATCTTTTTTATATCCGGTAGCAGAATGCTCCAGGGCATGTCCCCTTTAATGAGGATGTCATCTGTGTTATAGTCCACATGGGGCAGGCTCTTTCCGTCTATTTCCAAAAGCGACAGCCGCATCACATCCTCATGGTTCGCCAGCCTGGCATGTATCTCCTTGTAAGAATAGCTTTGCCGGAACGTGGGGAGATCACCTTTCCTTTGCCATGGCGCAAGGTAGTTCCATACGATTTGGGTCAGTTGGCGAAGTGTCCTGGCTTCATCCTTCACTTTGTCCCATAAAACGACTTTGCAACGGACCTCCACTCGCTGGTAGGAGGGATTGACTACTTTCAGCCGTACAAAGGGAGATACGTACCTCCGGATCAAACGTTGTATCTCTGCCAGTTTCCAGGGAGAAGAAAGGAAATAGCGGCTGTCTTCCATCCGGCTGAATACCATCAGGTTTACCGCCGCCGGATTTTGTCCCGGTGGGTAGCTGACACATTGGGCCTTGTCTATCTCCGGGAAATGTTCCAGCACGAGTTGTTCGTAGTCTTTCATTGTGACAGCACGGTGGCGGTTATGGAAGCGTGCGCTTTGATGTGCGGCGAACTGTGTTTCTGTTTCTTCCGGTGTACCACCAAAACCGGATAGAGGTTGGACGACGGAGGCTATCCGTTGATCCTCCTCTGCCATTTCCCGGATCGTTCCGGCTGGGAGTGGTGTGCCGTTACCGTTTTGTGCTTTTACCCGGATGCAGTTCGTCCGGATGCTGCGTATGGCAAGACAGGCGGAAATGTCGCCCGTCACGGAGGCACGGAGCCAGATTCTGCCTTGCTTGTCCATCCGGTCATCGGTTACTTTTTCCGGCAGTTCGATTTCAATGAAACCGCTTTGTGTCAGCCCTGCGGTTTCTTCCGCTACCACCATTTCCACAGGGAGGGTTCCCCATCTCGTACCGTTCCACTGTTCCCATGCCAGTTGGGTCGACTGATCGGGGTGCGGAATATCATACGGTATCCTTTCTTCGGGCAGTACCATATCTACATACATTCTGATGGTCCGTTCTTCCTTTGCGTTCAGAAAGGCAAAGTACAACAAATGGTCTGCGGGAGATGCGGGCAAGAACGGCTGCGTCATGTTTCCGTCCAAAAGGAATGCCTCCTGGTCCGACAATGCCGTAATGTGCTCCAACTGTATGGAAGATGTTCCGGTATCGGTCAGTGTGATTACTTCCGAAGCGATGTAAGATAACTCCACGTCCGCAAGCATCGGGACGGTAGGTTCTTTAGGCAGAGGCTTGCGTTTTTTCTCTTTGCAGCGGCTGTTTTCTATCATGATGGAGGTGAACCTATTGCGGTAAGCATCTGTACCAAAGCCTATAGAGGGCGCTTGCAGGGTAACCCGGAAGAAGCCGTCACGCTCACGGCTATATTCATAAGCGGCTTGTGCATCCGTTGAAAAGTCAAACAGGATATTCGCCTGGGCAAGTGAATGTTTTTCCTCGCTATCGGAGACGAACAGAGGCTGTTTGTTTCCTGTATAGGAATGCCACGAGCCACCTTTTTGGTATTCGGTTACCACAATAAATGAACTTGCATCTACGCCATATTCCTGATATAATTCGTTAAATTCCGCCTCCGTTCCGGCCATCTTCTTCCAGTGACCTTTCAAGCGGACTTCCTGCAAAGGTTTCAACTCTAGTTCTTCATGACCGAATAAGAACCATGCACCACAATCTCCCTGTATGCCGAATGGTGAAAATTGTTGTTCGGTATCCACTTCGCCTAATTCGTTGCAAAAAGTGAAGTTGCGGATGCCGATAACTTTCGTCTGTATCTCCACGGCTTCAAAATTCAGTTTTTTCGCCCACAGGTAAGGACTGTTTGTATTATTCGTCAGGATACGGAGAGCGGGATATTCTGTGGTCGCACCGTGTATTTCTTCGATGCAGGAAGCGGATGCTATGTCCTTGCTACCTATCGTGAAGGTGAAGCAAAGGCAGTGGCCGTCGATACGGCAGGTGGCGGACTGTTGTGTCCAGCCCTCTGCTGTGGATAGTTGCAGGAAGAAGCTGTTTTCGACAAGTATATTCGGTACAGGACTGTCGGCTGCCAGGCGGAAACGAATGTTGACCTCTCGTTCTCCTTCACTCAGCACCAACATGGGGGAGGTTATCTGCCAGCCAATACGTAGTTCTTCGCCATGAGCGAACAGCGATCGGGCTGTCGTTATATTCTGGAGCGGAATGGATTGCTTGTACAATCCGAAAGCCTCTTTTACGGAAGCATATACGGCATTTACCTCCGTGCATTGCATGGGGCAGATGTAGGCTTCTTTCTCCGTGCGGTAAATCAGGTCTTCTCCGGCGGCGTTTTGGCCGGCGGGGAACGACATGCCTTGGGGGAGATTGAAGGCTTCAGCTTCGGCTGTCGGAGTGATGACAACGTAGGTGCGGTCTTGCTCGATAGCTTTCGGCACGGCGTGCAGGATGTCGCGGCGATAGATGCCGGGCAGGTCGGCAAGCCGGCTGTTGAAGGCATCAGCAACGTTACCGTAGTTTTTGAGATAGGCTATCAACAGGGACAGGGCCGGTTCCGTGTCACCGCTTTCTTCCGCCTGTTTCAGGTAGCGGTCGGCATTCGACTGGAGGTCGGTCACGGTACGGAGCATCCGGTAGTAGCTACGTTTGTCCGCTTCGCTTCCGTTGGGTAACGATTGCTCCAGGAGTTCTTTTAACTGTCGGGCTATCTCGACGGCGGAGTTGCTGTTGCTATCGGTTTGCCATGTGTTGTTCAGGTAGTTTTCCAACCGTACCACCCATCCTTCGATGTCTTTTTGCAGCTTTGCGGCATAGTAGATCTGCTTTGCGGTGCCTTGTGCATCAGCAAAGGTGTCGCCATAGCCTGACAGTTTCTTGCGTCGGATGTCGGCCATCACGGTCAGCACGTTGTTTTCCAGCAGGGGCAGGAGGAGACTTACCCGGCTCGCCCGTATCAGCTGGTGCAGGAGCGTACGCCAGTCGGCGGTCAGTGCCGGGAAGTCGTCTAGTCTCGCCAGATCGGCTTCGTAGTCGGTGCGGAGCGTACCGCTGTGTTCGTTGTCCGTTGTCATATATATCGATCCTCTTTGAAAGACAACCGCCCCGCTATCGGGGCAGCTGTCTTTAGCATGTAGATTCACTCTGTTCCCGGTTGCTTTTTGTTAAACATCTTTTTCCAGAATGGCATATAACTCTGCATTTTTTATGGTTACACATTTGTTCCTTCGTTAATGTAGAACGGATAGACCATGTTGTTGCGGTTGTTGGTACGGATAACGGTATAAGTCAGCTGTATCAGCAACAATCCCTCGTCAGCCTGTTCCTCAAACGACACATCTTCCAGCGAGATGCGTGGCTCGAAGAGGATGATGGCCCGGGTGATGTCGTTGCGCATCTTCGTAATGGTTTCCGTAGTTATCGGCTCAAAGGCATACCGGCGAAGCGGACAGCCGTAGTCGTAACGGTTCACACGCTCGCCCGGCGATGTGCTGAACAGTATGCGCAGGCTTTCCTCGATGTCCTGTTCGTAGGCAGACATCTTTATACCACTGTCCGTCAGTTCGGGCGGAAAGCTCCATCCGCGCCCCAGGAACGCATCGGCATTCAACAGATTTTTCTGTTCGTCCATATTCTTTTATCCTCCTATCATTACCGTGGGGCATCCTATCACTATTGTACCTCCGTGTGCCGTGGAGTCACCCATACGTGCGGCAGGTTTACCACCTATCATAACCGTGGACGAGCCTTTCACAATCGTGTCCGGCGGACCGACGCAGACACACATATCGCCTACTGTTGCGGCGGGCATTTTCCCTATCAATACATTGGGCACACACGGACCTGTTACGGGGCCACCCACATGTGGTATCGGCGAGGGAAACGCCGGGGTCTGCATGGGGCAGGTGTGCATATCAGTTATTCTTGCTGCCGGTGGCATATTATTCTCCTTTCTTTTTTAGTTTATCATTACCATGGCTCCTTTCACGGTGGTCTGACCGCTGGCGGAGAGTTCCGCCGTAGCATTGCCTTTTACCGAGGCACCGATTTTTGCCTGCACTTTCACGTTCAATCCTTCCAGGCTGACGTCCTGCTTGGCAGTTCCGCTGAGCTTCATCGTGGCATCCATATTGATGTTGCCTTTAGCTTTCATCGTGATATCTTTGGAAGACGAGAGCGTAATGCCGCCCTTGTCCATCGTGATTTCGTTCTTATTTTCGTCGGTCAGCTTGATATGCTTCCCGTCATCACT
This sequence comes from Parabacteroides sp. ASF519, assembly GCF_000364265.2. Lineage (NCBI taxonomy): Bacteria > Pseudomonadati > Bacteroidota > Bacteroidia > Bacteroidales > Tannerellaceae > Parabacteroides > Parabacteroides sp. ASF519. The sequence goes on from NZ_AQFV02000006.1 coordinate 3,939,304, forward strand.
CATCTGCACCGTGTTCTTGCTGGGGGTAGAGATCGTTATCACTTTCTTTTCCTCGTCAAACTCGATCCGCATCTTCTCGCGGGTGACAATGGCTTTGGTGTTGTTCTTCGCCTCGTATTCGTAGGGAGGCTTGTGCTTTTGGCCGTAGATCGAGCCGAGGATGACAGGATGGCCGGGGTCCTGATTCATGAAACCCACCAGTACCTCGTCGCCCGGTTCAGGCAGAAAGAAGGTGCCCATGCCTGCGGTGGCGTACATCGTGGAGAGGCGTGCCCAAAGCAGCTTGCTCTTGCCATCCATCCACGGCAGTTCTATCTGGATACGGTATTCTTTCAGAGGGTCGCCGTCCAACTTCCGGACTACCGCAGCATGCAGTCCCTGCAATCCGGGAAGAAAACCTGCTGCGGAGGGAGATACCACGTCCGGCTCGTCAGTAATGTTCACAGGCGATATGCCTGCACCTGCTTCGGTTGTCCATTCGTTGTCCTCGATGGTATGCGTCACCGAACCGACGAACAAATTACCGTTAAACCGATAGCCAAAGCCTTTCAACTCAATGAGGCAACCCGGTTTCGCCTTCGCAGAGCCGTAAAAGCTGACAGAACCCTGGTAGCGGGCCAGTCCGGCTTTCAATGCCATGCCGTCTGCCCATTGCTTGAGTGCCTTTTCGTCCGTCGGCGCGTCGGTCTGAAGCAGCAGGCTATCACCCGAAGCGATGTTCTTAGGCTGTAAATCTCCCTGCTTGTTGAGTGAGGGCGTGGAAGCGGACACTTTGACTGCCTTCTGCGTTTTGGGGCACCACGATACTGCCTCGTACTGTGTGAACTGATCGTCTGAGGAGAGTTCGAGATCGAAGGCGGTGATATCCGTGCCGTAAGTAACTGTTAGAACGGGAGATGCGTTTACTTCCGGTTTCTTCACTTTAATCTTACTGCCTTCGGTGTAAACGAACAGTCCGTTGGCGTCGGCACGGGAGAGGGCAAAGTCCCAGTCAGAGCAGTAATACTGCACCAGTGTAGGGTGCTGGTAACTCGTAGCATCTACATCTACACTGCCATAGGCGGCGAGCACTTCCTTGATGATGTCATTGTCGTTCTTCTTCTCGAAGATGCGGTTTTTGCGTCCCTGCGTTGCGGAATAGGTGTTGTTGCGGCACTCCACCACCATACAGGAGCGGAAGTCTTTGTCTGCGAGGATACGCAGTCCGATGATTATGCCTTCAAACAACGTTTCCTCCTTATTTACGCCACCTGCATCCAGTCGTATGGTGTTACCTGGTTTGAACAATGAGTCGTCACTTTCATCGAAAGTCTGCTTGTCCATGTTGCCTGCGTTAAACTTGAGTGTCGCTTTACCGATTCGGTTCAGTTCCAGCCGCACGGTAGCAGACACTAACGAATAGGTGTCTTTCAGTTTCGTTCCGTTGCAATAAACGGAACAAGATAGTACACGGTCTTTATTTACAGAGGGTGATTCTGCCATATTCTTATGCTTTTTTTAACATCGGCAACAGAATTTCCGTACCTGCCGGTATATTTCTGTAGCCGTTCAAATTATTAAATCTTGCAACTTGCCCCACCAGGAGCGGGTCGCCGTAAACTTCGTAACAAAGGGCAGACAATGTCTGTCCTTCTTTCAGTGTGACCAGCCGTGACACATCGGGCGAATGTTTGGAGAAATGCTTCTTCTCCTCCTTTTGGCTGCAATAGCCCGTCAGCGTCACTTTCAGTTCGGCACGGAGCGGGATGCTGTCCGGATCAAACAGGGAATATTCCGTTTCCAGCGTCTTGAGTTGGCCGAAAAAGGTGATGTCACCGTATTGTACCTTAACGAACGAAGGGCGGTGTCCTTCGGTGTTGTAATCGTAAAGCCGTTGTTCGAGTTCGTTTACCGCATCATGCACGGGTTTCTTCTCGTCATCGTCCTCCATGGCGTTGGTCATGTCGAATAGACAATCGAAACTGAAGGTTTCGGGCTGGTAGCGCACATAAACGTTCGATCCGTTCAGGCTCCCCAACTGCTTGTCCTCTGCATAGCGGATCCCTTTGGAGAGCTTTACCTTGGCCGGGTTGACAGGCAGTTCCAGCGCGGATTTACATTCACTGTTGAAATCGCCGTCCGTATAGGCTGTAATGATCATCTTCCCCATGTTACACCTTTTTTATTATTTCCGTCTCCTGTTGTTACCGCTCATTTCTTTTCCGTCGCTGTCCGACAGGCCAGCCAATTCTTTCTTCTTTGGATATCCTATCCAATATGCGGTCTTCTACCTTCCGGAGAATTTCTTCCGGAAGTTCAGCTTCCGGAACAACGCGTTTCTCTACCACGGTACGGATACGCATTTCCTTGATGATAACAGCCATAATATCAAATATTAAATTTTTATACGATCCATCCGGTTACAGCTTATTATGACCGATTCTGTGGCCAGACCACTTTTTTCGGCATTTAAAGCATCCAGGTTCCACTGTGTGGGATAGGCATGCGAACATTTCCATCCCACCAGGGGATTTCCGTCTTTCCCCAGCAACTTTACAATCATATCGTATGGAATCATTCTCTTGCCCTTGTCAGCCTGTAAGCATTCATCTACCCATTCAGTGAAAGTATCATCACTCTCTAGTGGAACAGGGCGTTTGAGTGTTATGGTTCCATATTTGACTCCACCAGGCATTTTAATCCACATTCCTGAATCACTGGTTTTTTCTTCGGTACTCAGCTGCATATTCAGACCGGACACTTCCGTAAATGAGGCCTGGAAGCGATCAAACTTACTCTGAAATTCCACCAGAAAGTAGAAGTTCACAGGAAGTGTCCAGTCTGCTGCAGCGTTGTCTGCCATACTACTTGACAGTTACTCCTTCGTGTGCCAGAATCAGGGTTTCTATTGCCGCCGTGTTGCCGTCGGCCTTGAAACCTTCCACCGTAATTTTCTTGGGCCATGCATTGGTCAGTTCCCAGGTCTTCACAGGTTTGCCCGATTCGTCCAGCAAGCTGATCGTTACCGTTGCACGTTTGATCGTATTCAACTTGATGCTGTTAATCCAGTCCCACATCGCCTTGTCATCTTTGAAGATGCCTTTCTTCAAGGTTACGTCGCTAGCCTTTCTCATTCCCGGCATTTTCTGTTTAGTGAAAACCGGACTGTCGCCTGCACGATATTCTATCATATCATATTCTGTTTCAAGACCTGATACTTCGCTACATGAAATATCTCCTACATCAGTAACTGATACCTTGAAGTAAAAACTCGGTAACGGCCACGCCTGTGTAGTCCCGCTTTGTGCTGCTCCATCTTCTGCCATAATATTCTATTTTTTTTATTGTTAATTATTTAAATCCCGATTAATCTCAGCTTTTTTGCATCTGTTGCTGGAAGGTGATTTCGATGAACTCTGCCGGATGCGAGATAGCAACCAGCACTGTGATGCGCATGATACCTTCCAATATATCTTCCGCTGTCATGGTGTCACCAAGTCCGACATGTACTTCATAAGCATCTTCGGGACTGGCACCAGCCAGTCCTCCGCGTTTCCACACGCTGCGCAGGAAATTCTCAATCATGCACTTCATGTTGATCCATGTATTGGCATCATTGGGTTCGAACACGTAAGCACGGGCAGCATTTTTAACTGATTCTTCCAGAAAAGTCATTGTACGGCGTACATTAATATAACGCCAGTCCAAAGAATTTCCATTCAATGTACGTGCACCCCATACTTTGATACCTTCGCCAACAAAAGACCGGATAGCATTGACTGCTTTCCCGTCCATCGGCACATTCATCTCTTCCTGGGTCTTATTATCGATCACTTCCGAAGGCTTATTCACATAGTTGACCGAAACGTTGGCCGGTGCTTTCCATACACCACGTGTATTGTCCACCATTGTATAAATGCCTGCCATAGCAGCAGAAGGAGGTAACAGGTTCAAATAGTCTTTCACCTTCTTCGCCAGTAGCTGGTATTCCGGCCAGTTCTGCATCAGGGCATTGTGGAGGTCATTCTCCATTTGAGACAGTTCATTCTTTGTGAGAGGAACTTCTTGCGGAGTTTTCCCATCTTTATCCAATACCGTTTTTGTCCCTTTTTTGATAGCAGATAAAGCGTCTTTTATAAATTTATAAACATCTGAATCTACATTATAAAAAGGTGCTAAACTGAATGTATCCGGATTAAAATTCTCAATATCCCATGTCAATATTTTTCCTGTAATATCATTGTCTGAGAGTACAGATGTTTCCAACCACGGATAATAGGCTGCCGCATACGAAATATTATTGGTACCAATTGCCTCACGAAATGTTTCTATCGGTTTATCTATAATCTTATTCCCTTTTTTCAAAGGAATATCCAGAAGAACAAAATACTTTTTACTGTCACACAGATTCAACAGGTCAGTATAGATGTTCATACAAGTATCTACATTCACCGCTTCAGGAACAACCAGCATAGTTATGTCCTGTACTTTCTTGATATTGGAAAATATGGTTTCTTTGCTTTTATCCGTATAAACGTCTGATAAATTCTTTTCGTAATTGCCAATAGATATTACATAACAAGTACCGCCACCATTAGCAAAAAACATTACCATATTGTAATATAAGGTGCATAATTTACTTTTCAGTGTTGCTTTCAGACCGCCATTTATTGTCGCATCATAAACTGATAAGGTTTTATCGGCCTCCTCTGTTTTTATGACCGACAGCGTAAACTGCGGAGTCGGGGCACCACCGAAATACTTTCTATATTCCGTTATCGATGAAATTTTCATCGGTTTGAAATCCAAAGAGTCCGTTCCGTTCAATGCCTTTTCTGTAAGGCCTATGAACACAGGAATAGCTGTTTCGGCTTCAACTATAGAATTAGGGAAAGCGTTCTTCTCTTTGATATAAACGCCAGGGGTTTTGTATTCTCCCATGATCTTCGATATTTTAGTTCAACAATCGGTTATTAACTCTTTTGTGCCTGCTGCTGGAAAGTAATCTCAATAAATTCCGCCGGATGTGTAACGGCGACCAATACTGTGATTCGCATGATGCCTTCCAGAATATCTTCAGCCGTCATAGTGTCACCAAGTCCGACATGTACTTCATAAGCATCTTCAGGTGTAGCTCCAGCTAATCCACCACGTTTCCATATACCACGCAGGAAATTTTCTATCATAGATTTCATATTGATCCAGGTACCGGCATCATTCAGTTCGAACACATAAGCACGTGCAGCATTCTTCACGGATTCTTCGAGGAAAAGCAATGTGCGGCGTACATTTATATAACGCCAATCCAAGGAATTACCGTCCAGCGTACGTGCTCCCCATACTTTGATACCTTCACCCTGAAAGGCACGGATCACATTAATGGCCTTGCCGTTCATCGGGGCATTTAAATCTTCCTGTTCCTTGTCGTCTATGTTTTCAGCCGTACTTTCCACGTAGCTTACAGATACATTTGCCGGAGCTTTCCATACACCACGTGTATTGTCTACCCTGGTATAGATACCAGCCATAGCTGCGGAAGGAGGGAGGAGGTTCAGATACTTTTTCAATCCCTTCATAGCATATTGGTAAAGAACAGAACCATTGAACAGTGCCTGGTGGAAACTGTTTTTGTCTACCACATATAATGTAATAACTTTCTTTTCTGGATTAGGATCTGCCGCAGGGATAGTTTCAACAGTTACTGTTATACCTTTCCCTAAATCTTTTTCCAAAAGCTCCTTTGTTATATCTACATATGCATATTCTTTTTCTTTGATTGTCAGCCCTTTACCCGCTTCTACTTCTACGGAAGATGGGTGCATGAACTTTTCTATTATTGCCTGGAGATTTCGATCTACATCGGAGAATTTGTCTCTATAGATATAAAATGTATCCAACCATGTAAACATTTCACCGTCAATATCCCTGTCGCCCAACACTGAAGTATTCAGCCATGGATAGTAAGCTGCCCCATAAGACATATACTCACTGCCGATACTTCCCTGGAAGGTTTCCATCCGGGTATTCAATTGATCGTTATTGGGATATTTAGGAGCTATATCCAGAATTGTAAAACGGTTAGCCATTTCCCCGCAATGTTTCAGCATATTCTGTTGTATGTTGGTACAAACACCTGTATTCTCTACTGCTTCCGGAACAATAATCATTGTAATTTCCTGTTCTTTCTCTAAATTTGTCAAGGCAGTGGTTACTTTTGTATCATCCAATGTATCTTTGCCATACGTTCCGACAGATATAATATAGCATGTTCCACCGCCATTGGCAAAGAACAATGACATATTATAGTACAAGGTATATTTGTTTTCGCCATTAATGTAGAAGGCATAGTTGACGGCATAATCTTTCTCAAAGGGTTCGGTTGCAGGTTTGGGGATGATTGGGAATTTATTTTTCTCTTCTGATTTCACATCATACTGAAACACTTTTGATTCCGGATTCAGTACTGCATTTTCCGGGACGACCTTGCCATTTTTTGTTGTTGCATCCGGATTATACCTTTTTATATCCACCGTGAAACTCAGCTCCGGTGCCCCACCAAAATACTTTATAAACTCCGTCATCGACGAAATTTTCCATGGCTTATTCTTCAAGTCATCGTTTCCATTCATCGCTTTTTCGGTAATACCGATAAATGCGGGGATGGCGGTCGGTGCTTCCACCACCGAGTTAGGGAAGGCGTTCTTCTCTACGATATAAACGCCGGGTGTTTTCATGCTTCCCATGATTATTCGTTTTTAAGATTAATAATTATTGTTCTCTAATAACACAGACCTCTCTTACGGTATAAGGAGATTCTGATTGGTGTTTACCTATTTGCGGCGGTGAAATGAACCGACTTTCCAACCGTGTACCAATGAAAAGTTGTATTGTAATGTCGTAATGCTCTTTCAGTCTTATCCGCTCTGCAGAAACAATTCTCCATACATTTTTTCCAAAAGTTGTTTTCTCATACTTTTCCGGTGGACAGAAAGCCATTATGTTTTCGCGACTTTTCAGGTTGAGCTCTTTTCCACGCATGTCATTCTCATCCCTGAATACACAGAGATATTCCCAATAATAAGCGGGTGAACTAAACCGGATGGTGAATTCCGGGTACCGGAGCATTCGCAATTTCTCCGGTGCAGTTTCCACCGGTTTCAGCGTTATACGGCAGAACTCATCTTTCAGTTTTTGCCCGTTCGTTTCCTTTTTCCAGACATAGTTGGCATTCACTTCCACAACTCTGTTTTCTATATTGAACTTGTACAAGCTCCCCAAATCATATCCCTTATTCTCTATCTGTTGCAGAAAACAGGGATCCTTCACAATCATTGACAACTCCAGTACATCTTCATCCATAAATCCCGGCAAATCATCGAGCATTATCCATTGCCACTCGTTCGCGGAGACTGCTCTAAACATTACTCCCCGCCGTTTCATCAACTCTTTGGTCTCAGGCGTCGGCTGCAAACTCACAAATCTGTTTACAGACGGATTGTAGTAATCGTGTTCGATACGTATCGTGGCTATAGCAATATATCGGCTCATCTATTTTCCTCTGTTCTATTTTGTTAAACGCACATTCGGTTCACGGGCAATACTGCTGCTGCCACTGGCTTCTTGCGCATCGATGGTCAGGCGACGCAGCTTACACATTACCGACGGGTAATATTGTCCGCCCAGTGTAGTCCAGAAGTTATTGATGTCCTGTGCGGACAGTGTTACGATTTCTACCGTATATTTCTGCCCGTCCAGTTCAAAAAAGGGATGCGACTGAATGAAAAGTAACGTTTCAGATAAGACGGATAATGACTCGGCATAGCGTTTTTCATCATATACAGCGGCTAGCATCAAATCCAGATTCAGCAACAGCGACGGATAATTTCGCATATACTCCGAACCGCTACGACTGAGACCAGCCGAGATCCCTCCGGCGGCTTCCCGCTCTATATTGACTAACGAGACAATCAGCTTGCAAGGTCTTTCTTCCGGACCGTTGCCTATAAAACCCGCTTCTGCCACACCTTCAGGCTGGGGAAACCTTTGCCGTAAATACTCATCCAAACGAGCAGCAAAATGTGTCAAAATCTTTTTTATCATGGCTTCTTTAGATTTATTGAAGCGGAAAGGTATAAAAAAGGCTGAAAGAAACGAAGAGAAATCCGCAGACGACAGAAAATCGGTGATGAAATGCATGAAAAAGGGCATGAACAGAAACCAGTAGTAAAACCGGAATTCATTCATGCCCGTACAGAGTTGGAATTTAAGACTATCGGTCAAAGGCCATTTTTTTACGTATTCAGTTTCTGCAGCAACATTTTGCCGGGTCTGAACTTTACACTTCGGCGTGGTAATATCGGAACCGTTTCTCCGGTGCGCGGATTCCGGCCTTCCCGTTCGGTTTGTTTCCAAAGGTTGAAGCACCCGAATCCCTGGAGTATGATGCCGTTACCTTCGTTCAACTCTTCAGCTATTACTGTTTGCAACGCTTCCAGATGCTCGCGACACTCCTTCTGCGGAACAGAAAGACGGGCGGCTATTTTATTTATCAGATCTGCTTTATTCATATATCCAATTCTCCCTGGTTTAAAGAAAGCCCGGTAAAACAAGTCCACCAGGCTTTCATAAGTTTATAAAAACGGACAGTTCATTCACTGTACGACAACTTCGGCCGGTTTGGTCGTTACAACCTCCACTACGTATTTATCAGTAGCGTCGAGCTTGTTTGTCACAGTGATCTTACCGCCTGTCTGAACATTGCCGATAGCCGTTTTGACTTTACCTGTGATGATTGTCTGCTTCCAGCCGTTGGCTTGTGTCGAACCGTTTCCGGCTTTGGTTTCAAACCAACTGCCATCTGTTGCAATATCGACTCCTTCCGGCGAAGAGACGGTCAGGGTGAAAGAGTTATCTTCCACATCTGCCAGACTTACTAACGGAATACTGCCTCCTGTACCTCCGGTCATGTTGACCGTGTTATCGCTGCGGGTTCCCATTTTGAAATCGTCCTGCGACAAATCTTTCAAAGCCGGGTCTTTCAATACGACTTTCACTACAGTCTCGCCCTTGGAGGCAGTCGAAGCGAAAGTAACGGTTGTAGTAGCAGGGAGCGGTGTTTTGACAGCCGGAAGAGTCAGGGTATAATCGCCTTCGGCAGTAGTAACAGGACCGTCTGCCTGTAGCCAGGTATCTCCTGACTTTACGGTTGCTGTACTGCCCGTTTTCTCTGCCTTGCTGTCCGGATCGATACGTGTTTCGGCTACGGCATGCAGTTTGATCGTCTGGGCTGCTACATTATATATAGTAGCGGTCAGTGTCGACGGGTCGAACTTATTATAGTTACCTTCGACGGTTGTCAGGCTTATGACAGGGCCCGGTGTGGCGATTACCTTGATCTCTTTGTTCATGCCACTGGCCGGATTGGTCAGGCGGATAATGATATCTTCCTGTTTGCCGTTTCCCAGCACTGTCTCATCCACCTTATAAACATATTTGGTTTCCTGTGAGGCGGCTTTTGTTACAGGGCCGCTGTTCTCTTCGTCTTTGACCAGCCATTTAACGGCAGTCGCCGAGTGGTAAACCAATTCGTCTTCCAATTCCGTATTCGAACCCATTGTGAACGCAAACTTGCTACCGTTTGCTGCCAGGACGGAGACACGTCCGTCGCCCATAACATAAGCATCCTGGCTTTCGGCTGCCAGAAGCGTTACCGGTGTTTTCTTATCGAACTCATTATCCGGTTTATACGGATCGAGGTCGCCCGGCTCATCCCATTCGGCTACCTTCAGGTTGAAGTCCAGATGGTATTTGTCCGCTTTCGTTATAGCGATCGTGTAGCGGTGGTTGTATGCTACTTCGATATAAGTACCCACGCCGTTAACCATCTGCTGGAAAGGAATCTTATAGGAAACATCCGTACTTTCAGTCTTGTTGACGGCATATTTACCTTTCAGCATCAGATAGCCGTTATCCTCTTTCGGGCTGGGGTAGGTATAGAAAGCACCCTGTGTGAGACTGGTGGTTCCGGCCGCTTCGTCGTCAGCCTGCTGGTTTTCGGCATCAATTTCCCTTTCCGGGTAAGTGATCAGCTTATCGGCATCCGTTACCAACGTCTTGATGGGGAAGAACTGGGCTGCGCTTTGGCCTCGTCCCATCGAAATCTTCTCGACCGTGAATTTTGATTTTTCCGCATCGTTGATAACATCGAAACGTGCCACCATACGCGACAGTTTCAATCCGATCTGGGTACGGGCGGAAGTCCCGAAATCAGTCAGGTCGAGCGGTGTCGTGTAAGCGCCCGACATCGGCAGGGGAGATTCCAGCACGTCGTCGACAGTCGGAGGATCGGTTGTTACATCGATCAGCTTCGTGTGCAATGTTTTAAACTCATCCTCGGTAGGGATTCCTGCCGTCACGACATTGTCCGGCATGCCGGGTTTACTCTGTTCGAGCGATTTGAAATTATCGAACAGGGTCACGGCATCGCCATCTGTTTTATATAACTTACTACAGTTTGCCACGCAATAGAGTTTTATGAATAATCCTTTATTGAGTTTCAAAAGTCCGGAGGTCGTACCTGCGTTCACGTCATCTGTCAGATTGAAGCTGTATGCCTTTCCGTTGGGTAAGGTCACAATGTCAGCCTCATCGCGGAAATAATGAAGTTCCTAGAACGTATAGGTACCATTCTCTTCTTTCGATCCGAAGACATATACATCCAACGAATAGATATAATTCTCTACAGCTGTCGCAATCTGTTCACCGGCTTTTGTACCGGGAGCTTTCAGGACCAGGTTATTTTTCAGTGTCAGAAGCACTTCCCTGCGTGTAGGATCATCCGTCCCTCCCTGATCGGGAGGGGTCGGATTTACTACCTCATTTTCCTCGGAACAACCGGCGAGGATGAACAGGCCGGTAGTGAGGATAGAAAATAGATATTTTATATTCATGTCCTGTCAATTATTATTGTTTTTTCAATGTGATCGTTCTGCTTCCGCCATTCGGAATTGCACTGGTGATCGTGATTGTTATATCTGCTGTTTCATCGCTATTTCCACAACCATTTTGTGTAAATTCGATCGCAGCAGTTCCGCCTTCAGCAATTTCGGTAGGCGATTCCGTATGATTCAGCCAGGTCGATGTATTTCCTGTGTAGGCAATCGTACTGCCCTTGTATCCTGTAACAGCGATTGCAATAGGTACATATTTATGAGTATTGTCAGATGCGCTCGTATAAATCACATTTATCTGATCCTTATTACTTCCGTCCAGCGTAGCGGCATCATTATCTGCACCCAGTGTAAACGCCGGTATCGGGTCTAACCAGGTAATCGTCAGCGTCGCATTACGGCTTTCAGCGCCTGCTGTTGTATTTTGGGCGATGACTTCCGTTGTTGCGGCTGTGAGTGCAGTGGCATTGTTTACTTCAATTTCATAAAGACCTTCACCTTTATTGGAAATCGTTAATCCGGAGGTTGTCTTTTCGAGGAAAGTCATTGCTTCTGGACAAGTTACTTTGATCGATATCTTACTGCCGTTTGCTTTGTACATGCTGGCTGTCGAAGCATAATCGGCGATAACCGGTGCTTCATTGAAATCACTTTTCGCCCCACCGGTGGCTTCTGCAAACTTCGGTTTGCTTGCTGCCTTGTGCATAGTAACCGTCAAGACTTCGCTTGTATTCAGCTTATTGATGAATGTGATGTCGAAGTCTGTAAAGTCAGTGACTCCGCTGGTTGCTTTGACAGTATAAGTCATAACGCCATCGGTAACCGTTTCACCATCTATTGTCAGCCATTTACCGCTGGGGATATTGGCTGTTGCGCCTTCCGGAGCAGCGATCTTCAGGTTGTATGTGTTGGCTGCCAGCAGGTCGATATCTGTTTCTACCTTATAGGTCGAAACATCCGAATGACTGATTGTTGCATACGTGGAATTATTTTCCAGTGTGGCGGATAATCCTGCAGCTACCGCTGTGACCGTCAGAGTTGTTTCGGCAGACGCTTCCTCGCTGTTCTGGAATTTGATTGCGTATTCATTACCGTCAGTCAATGCCTTTGCCACCTTGATCGTAAAGGTCGAGTAATAGCCTTCTTTTACAGCTTCGCCTTCCTGTACAAACTCTCCGTTTTCCGGCAATACCAGCTTGGTGCCTTCGATACACATCGCTTTTACTTTAATATAGCTGCCTACAACATTATACATATTGGCTGTAAACAGGTTATAATCGACCGTATTTCCGGTGCTGCCGTCTCCGCCTGTTGCCAGGGTCGGTTTAGCTTTCGGTCCGTAGAAAGTAAGTGTTGTCCAAAGAGCCGGATCGTAAGAGGCTGCTTCGTTGATGAAGACCACATTGACAGGCAGTTCGCCTGTCGCTTTATCTACAGTCATTTCGAAAGTAGTGTACCATACACCGTTCTCTTCTTTATATTCAGGCTTAGCAATTTCCAGCCAGTCGGGAGAGGCTGTTTTTGTCTCGGCGGCCGATTTTTCTACACGTATTTTACCGGTAGCGGCAATCGTTGTTTTAAATACGCTGCTTTCTTCTACGGTAAATGCTGTTTTTGAATCATTGATTGCTACCGGGATATTACCGGTTGTTGCTTCAAACACCGGAGCATCATTATCCGGTTTCACTACAATACCGCCGCCCGATGTCCAGTCCACAACTTCAAAAGTACCGAATATATTACTCTGGGTCACATCCGTGATACGGAGTTTATAGCGGTTGTTGGCAGCTATCGCGATATATTCACCCTTATCGGCTCCTTCGGGGGTGCGGACGATAGGCACATGGTAAGTGACGTCTACCTGTTTGGAAGTTGCCGGACTTTTATACGTACCGTCAATGATCAGGTAGGTCTGATCCGTACTCAGGTTAGGGTAGGTGTAGAGCGCACTCTCGGTCAGACCTTCGTTGGCCCCGGCCAACTTGTCGAACTCGACGGCGGCATAGGGGGTGAGGGTTGTTTTCAGATCGGCTTCTTCTACCTTTTCAGGTGCCGTTCCCCAAAAAGCACCGACTTTACGGCCCTGTGCCAGCGTCAGTTTCTGAATCGTGAGGTTCGACTTGGAGGCCGTGTTGTCGATATCGAAACGGGCTACGATACGTTTCAGGTCGATATCGACTTTAGAGACACTGCCGCTGATCTTGGTCTGTCCCTCACCGGTCATTAGAAGCGGTGTAGCGATGATACCGCCGGTAGCGGCATCCGTACCCAGCACTTTGGTGAATGAGGCGCGGAAAGCAGTTTCGGTAGTTGCTGCTGCCGCATTGCTAATTTCAAAAACACCATCTCCGTTATCGGCCGTAGTGGCAGGAACCATGCTACCGTTCCATGCGGTTTTTGCCGTACCGTCTTTCTGGTAAAATTCCCCGTCGGTCGTGGCATGACCTTGTGCGTCGATAGCTCCGTTGTTTGCGATGCAAAGGAGTTTGATGTAAGACAATCCTTTTAACTCGTTCGGATAGATGGAGGCTTTCCATCCCGTTCCGGCGTCCTGCTTTTTGAAGTTGGTCTTCGGGTTACCGGAGGCGTCTTTGTCTTCTGAATCGAAAGTGGTGCCTTCGTTCCAGGTTTCCATGTAGTAGTAGCTGCCGGCTTGTCCGGTAGCAGAAGCGAAGAGATAGACCTGGAGTTTGTCTATCTTGTTTTCACCTTCAGAAGCAGTCGCCTTGGTATACTCCTGGCTCTCTCCGGTTCCGCTGAAGACGATCTGCAACTCGGAACGTCCGGCAATACCACTGGTGTCGCCTCCGTTTGTTTCATCGTCTGAACAGCTTGCTCCCAGTCCCGCGAAGGCAAGGAGCAGCATTAAACTTTTTACGTTCATGTTCGTTTGTTTTTTTGTTAAACAATATATGATTAATAAAATTTCGGGTTTTGTACAGGGTGGTTGTACAGTACTGTACAAGGAGGTTGTATAGCGTTGTACAATCACTCTGTACAGGGTTATACTATTCGATCTCCGGACGGTCGCCGCCACCTCCACCGCTTTCGCCGACATGGACCTCTACCGACGCCGAACGGGGTTCTTTCAGCAGCGTGCGGCCGCTATATTGGGTGGTGACGGTCAGTTCGTATTTACCGTCTTTCAGGTCGGAGGGGAGCAGCAAGATCAGTTCCGACGGATTGTTGGTGGTTATCTGGTCGGCATCGAGTTTAATCACGGCTTTGTCTTCGCCGGTCAGGGTAACGCCTATCGCTTCATTGGTACCGACAACTTTGAGGTTGGCACCGCGCACGAAGAAGTTGCGTCCCGGTGTCATGGTACCGTCTTTCAGACCCGTCTTCCGGTCTTCCGTTCCGATGATGTACATCACGTCGGCCTTTTCGCCCAGGATAGCGATCGACGTTTTGGCACTTTCCTCACGAACCACCTTGTTCTGGGTAAAGGCCACGTAGATGCTGTTCTTTTCGGGATTCCACCGGCCATCTTCTGCCAGGCCAAGCAGACGAGGCACGGCGTAGAACAATCCTGTGTTGAGTTGCCAGCCGTTCATCAGCAAACGGGCACAGATGCGTTCGAAGAGAGTAACTACGTGTACGATCGTTTCAGGTCGCAGGCCGGTGTCTTCGGCACGCATTTCTTCGTAGATCTTGTTGATGTCGGCTTTACCGGTGGTTTCAAGGATAAAGATCTTGTCTTTGGGATCAGGGGTCACCGTATTGGGGGCCATCCATACTTTCAGTGTATTTGCCATATCGTTTAATATTGTGGTCCGGCACAGATAAAGTGCCGGACCGGTTTATACCAGTGTTTTATTTGTTTCAATTTCATATATAAATGCACACGAAATGCGGCACAACCCTTTGTCGGGGGCTGTGTAACGATCGGTGCATCTGTTATAGGTTACAGATGCGATTGCTAAAAAAACAATCCCATCATGTCAAAGAACACTTTTGTCAGAAATATAGCTGAAGCCTATTTCTGTTTACTTTCAATTAGTTGCTAGGTACTTATATTATTGTTTGATACAACGTACTTGACGCCTATCTGTTTTAGGATCGTATCCAACAGCGCCACTACTACTTCCAACAAACATATAGTATGCTAAACTCTCATTGTATTCATTTGATGACCAATGAGTGTGAGCTGTATTGAATACTTTGTTATTTTTTAACTCCTGATATCTACTTCCTGTATTCGTAGTAGGAAATGTACTATTTACCCCTACGATTTTAAACCATTCCGTATGAGTCGGTACACGCCATCCAGAGGGACATTTAGATGATAAGTTACTATTCCATTGACAACTTTCATCTGCATTTACTGGAGCAATATAATATCCTGAATATTTCCAAACATACTGACCTTTATAATCGCGTGATACATTTATGGAATAAGTTGCTGTTTTACTTTCATCCGACTTGTTTTTCACTCGGATGGTCGTAGAACCGGTATATTTAGCTGTAAATGTGAGTCTATTACCATTTTGAGAGATACTGGCAATATTGCTATTATCAATCGTATAAACGAATCCGCCGGCAGGAGGTGTAACCGTAACATCTACCGATGTTGAATTTTCATTCTTTATATTAGCCAGCGTTCCACTGGTAGAACTCAACTTGGGTGCTGTAAATCCGGTGGGGATTACTTTTATTTCTTTATTTTCTCCGTTCGGTATCTTATTCGTTAGCAGGATAGTGGCCGGTTTCATGACACTACTTATATTCGTACTTATTTGAGTAATCAAAATACTGCCATCTCCTTTTATTTCAGGGTTTGTAATATTGAACCATGGGTCGCCGCCTCCCCAGTCTTTCACAGAAGCCTTAACTCCTATAGCAGATGAATGCACACTAATCGCAGTGTTTCCACTGGTTGCTGCCTGTAGTGATACTTCATTATTTGCCGTAATCTCACTACTCAGTAAATTGATTGTAATCGCCGTTGTCAGATCGCTTATTCTGTTGTTTTGAAAAACAACACTACCTTCGCTATCACCAATGCCTGTATTTAATGATTCTTCTTTTATAGTAAGTTCGTAGGCGTTTTTTAATAGGGTTGTTTCAGTATTTTTTATCTCCAACCAGTCCGGTTTGCTTTTGATCGTTATTCCGTCCGGGCAGGTTATGCTTACATTAATTTTACTATCGACTACTTTATACATAGTTGCTTTTTGTTGCTTCACATCCAATGTATTGCAATTACCGGGAGCCTGCTGAATATCGTTTAATAGCGGTGAAGTGACTGCTTCAACAAACAAAACAGTTTCCGCCCCATTCATCGTATTGGTAAATCTTACAACGACGCGAGGAAAACGGGGTTTGTCATAATTCTCTTTTATAGTAAATTGGTAAGTGCAAACGGGTATGGTGGCTTTTGTTGTGTTTGTAATTGAAGGCTCAGAAATTTCCAGCCAATCGTATTGTTGCGACTCCGGACCGCCAGCATATGTTTTTTGTATATTCAATGCTGAATTGGTCTTGATGTTGATATCGATACTACTCCCATTCTTGACCGACATATTGATGGTACGGGTATCCGGATCGTATACGGTTTCATCGGTGAATGTGGGAGGGATGGCCACGTCAAGTTCTCCGCTACCGTCTTCCGGTTTGTATTCGTCGATGTTTCCGTCATCCGCCCAATCAGCGACTGTTAATGTGAAATCCAGATGATAATCGTCTGCTTCGGTGATGCCGATCGTGTACCGGTGGTTATTATTTATTTCGAGAAAAGAGGAACTGCCATCAGCCGCCTGCTGTGTAAAAGGTATCTGGTAAGAAACCTCTTTGCTTTCTGTTTTATTTATTCTGTACAATCCTTTCAATGTGAGGAAACCGTGATCGTTTTTAGGCGAGGGATAAGAATAGAAAGCACCAGTCTGCATACCCTTATTCGCTTTTTCTCCGCTGAAAGTACGTGAGGGACAGGTGATGAGTTCACCTGTGGCAGCTTCGGGAACCGTGCCGTAAATGCGTATAGGGAAGAAGGTCGCGCCGCGGCGGCCGTTGCCCATCGAGATCGATTGGATGGTGAAACGGGAAGTTTCCGCATTATTAACGATATCGAAACGTGCGGCGAGACGGGTGAGTTTGAATCCGGTCTGTACCCGGGCAGAAGAGCCGAGATCGGTCAGGTCGAGCGGTGTTGTCTGTGCGCCGCTCATAGCCAGCGGAGTGCACAGCGTATCGCCGGGTACCGTAGCCGACAGCAGTGCGGTATGATAGGTTTTGAAAATGCTTTCCGAAGGTTGTCCGGGTGCCACTATTTTCGCGGGATTATTGCCATCTGCTTCCGATAAGACCAGCGGTGTGAAGGCAGCATCGGTCAACGGTGTACCGTCGCCGCTGGCCGGGTCGACCAGCATCGTGTTGTTGGCGATGCAGTACAGTTTTACGAACAACCCCTTTTTCACTTTGAGCAGTCCTGTTGTCGTTTCGTCGTTATCGTCGTCTACCGCCAGTTGCAGTTCTTCAGCTCCCGCAGGCAGTGTAGCTTCTGCTTCTGCACGATAGGCGAAACGTTGGAGGAGGGTGTAGTTGTCACCGGCTTCGCTCTCGGAGGCAAACACATAGACATCGAGTGTTTCGATCGCATTCTCATCCGCCGTGGCAATGGTTTCCGCCTTGGTGGCGACCGGCTTCAGGGCCAACTTGTTTTTTAATGTGAGCAACACTTCACGGCGTCCGGCATCATCGGTTCCGCCCGGCTCCGGCTGATTGCCGCCGGCATGTTGCGTCTCTTCCGAACAGCCTGCTAAAAAGGCTGCCAGCATGAGGGTGGTGCATTTTGTCAATAGTTTCATATTCACCTTGTTTTTAAGTATGTTTTATTGTTTCTGTTTTAATATTCAATTATCCGATCGTTCCGCCTTCATCCCAGTCTGAAGCCGTAGCCTGCGTTACAATAATTTTGTCATCGTATACACTTACCAGAAGATCAAATTCCTGCTCCATATTGGTATCCATGTTGACGGATTGTTTATTGAAAAAGAGGTTCAGATCCAAATCCTTAACGATCTGTTCTCCATCTTTCCAAAGGCTCCATAACTGATGGGTGGAAGCGGTATAACGGAAGGTGACAAACTCTCCGATCACTTCTCCGTCGTAACTCAAAGCCGCCCTTGTCTCATGGTAGGTGATACCGCCTGTGATACGGGGAATGATATATTGCCCGTCCCCCGAAGGGATCGTAGCCTCATTTCCTCCGGTAAATCCGTAAACAGCCGGAATCCCTTTGAGCCGCATCCTGAAAATGCCGTCTGCGGGTGGTTCGCCTGTCATCCACCGCACCGTCACAGAGAGGACGGCATGGGCGTGGGACAGGTAAACGCGTCGACGCCGGGTCGCCCCGTTTTGCAGGGTGAATGCGGTTGTCCCGTAATACAGACGGCTTGTATTGCCCCGGTATCCGGGAGGGATGCCTGTCTGTTGGGCACTGAGTGTCATTTCGTTCATATTCATATCGTTTTCATTTTGAATTTGTATCGTTTCGTTGGCATTGCTTTCGTCCGAGAGGTTCCCCCAGAGAACCAATGTATAATCGCCGTCGGGCAGGTTGCCGTTCCAGCCTGCTACGCTGTCGCCTTTGAGGGTGATAGTGGCCAGCAGGTTCCCTTTTGCGTCGAAAAGGTATTGCCGGAGGTTGTCGACATAAGTCGGCAACGTATTTTCGGTGCTGCTACCCGCATACCAGTATTCCATCCTGACATTGTAAGGACAGACGAAAGGTTCGTCGCCAAAAGAACAGCCTGAGAGCATGGCTGCCAGTATGCTGCATATCATCCAAAACCTTCCTGTCTGTATCCTTCCCACTACTTCGTATTATTAATATTAATCCAGTATGAATTTCTATTTCTTTTATTCGTCTTCTATTCTGTTAATCCTTCGGCAAATTGCAGGTTTCTGCGTGCCTTGCGGGGTTCAACCCCTACGGCTTTCCGGAACCAGACTGTCGCCCCTTCCGGATTTCCTTCCATCAGCATAAGCACGCCCAGATTATTCCAGGCACGCGGGTCGGCCTCTACTTTGCGGAGATATCCCCATGCCGATTTCAAATCGCCTGTCAGCATTACGGCGGAGGCCGTGTTGACGTTCGTTATCACATCGTCCGGGAAATGGAATGCCGCCACTTCGTAGACTTCGCGGTATTGTTCCGTTCCGGGACGGTAATAGCGGGTGACACTATACATTTCTTCCAGGCTCAGCAAGTCGGGATGGGTATAGATCATCTCCGATGCTTCTCCGGCATTAAGGGCACGAATGCGGTATTCCACCACGAACTCGATACGCCTGAGCAGGGGAAAAAGCCTTTTCAGCATGTCTTTATAAGGAATGCCTCCCTGCAAATTCATCAACTGTTTTTCGCGGCCACTGAAAATGCCAAACCGGCGTATGATGTCGAGGGCTGCCGTATAATAAGAGGGTTTTGTGCTTAGCAGCAAATCTTCCAGGCCGTTCCAGTCTTCCGCCACGGATGAGACGTCGAACAGGCGGGCGGGGATGCCGTACGCTTTTTGCACATACCAGGCAAACAGCCTGGAACGGTTGGCTGCCAGCTTTTCATTATCTCCGTAGTCTCCGTCGGGCGAAGCATATCCTTTCACTTCTATACGTTCCAGTTCGGAGTAACCTTCGGCCAGGACCGGAAGCAAGCTGGCGTCGATCTTGCCGATCTCTTCCCGGTTGTTTTTAAAGTCGGGATATACTTCATCTTTGCCGAGCGGATAATCTATATAGAGAGTTGTGCTTTTGCTGCGGTGTTTGTTCTCCTGCTTCGGGTCGGGCGTGAGGAACGAGACCATCGACGCATAAGTATTGACATCTGCCGTGTTCAGGGAAATCTGTTCCCGCGCTTGACGCGGGACATGGTTGTCTCTTTGAACGGGTTTGTCCTTATGCGATTCCGCATCGAATGCAGGAATGGGGTTGTTTTTTGCGAGTTGTACAGTGGAAACCGACAGGTTGCGTTTCAACGTATCTACTCCCAGCAGTTGCAGGTCGCAACAGTCTTTTATTTCCTGGCGGAGCAGCAGGGAGGCCTGTTGCATCCAGGAGGTATAAGGAATGGATATCCGGTAACGGACATTTTTGGAACCGGTCCGGTTGTTGTCGAGTAATATAAGATAAGGAATTTCGCGGTTCTCCGCAGAGGTTGCCAATGCACGTTCGCGGCGTTCAAAACGGAAACGTTTACCACCGGTGATCACAACGGAAGGTAATGTAATCTTTTGGGAAGAACCTTTCTTTCCTGCCAGTTCGGGGGTAAAGATAACGGCTGCCAATGAGTTAACATGTACGCTGTTCAAATCCATCTCCAGCCAGAGATGCAAGCTGTCGTTCTTCACGGTGACCGATTGGGGAACGATACGTATGCCTTCGGCTGCTATTTTTCCGGTAAGTCCGGAAAGACAGGCAACGACGAAAGTAAACATTATTATATGTAGCAGATAATTTTTCATAAGGATAATCTTTAGCGCAGGAAGTAAATGATGGAGAATCCGAGACGGCTAGGACCTATGTAGCTGCGCGTGTAACTCCCTTCCCGTTCACCGCAATCGGCACAACGGAATTTGTCGTATCTCATATAAGCATATCCGGCACCGATCATCGCTTCCAGTCCCCAACGTTCGCCCAATGCCCAATGGTAGCCATATGTAACGCCACCACCATAGAGATCTCCCCGCAATATATGGTCTTTTAATCCGGATATAAAAGGTATTTGCCCGATGTTGAAATGTCCCCAATGTCCGTGTACACCGATAAAATGTCCTTCGAACTTACGACAAAACCAATAACGGACTTCGGGTTGAAAGAGATACATATTCAATTTCATGTCATTGCTAAATTTCCAAGCATTGTATGCTCCCCATAAATCGAGTGTGATCTGACGAGTGATTCCGAACTCAACGCCGACGTTCGGAGTTGTGGTTGCCCAGAATAATGTGTTTGTTTTCAGTGCGGTTTGCTGAGCGTGTATACCAGTAGGTAAACAATAAATAACAAACATTAGTATGTGTAGTTTTCTTAGCATATACCCTATTTATATTTTGATGGAAATACGTTCCGTCTATTCGTAAGAGTTGGAACAGTCTTTCGTGCCAAATTCGAAAGGCTTTGATATTAATGACAATCCAATAGGATACGGAAGGGGAGGAATCTCCTGCTGTGAAACAATTCATGAAACAAATGGTCTTATTTCAAGATGGAATGGCTGATTATTAAGATGATTTGTGTGAAAAGTACGAGATACATCTGGGGCTTGTATATAAAAGTTCAGAGATATGAATAAAATAACCGATTACAGAAAGGATGCAGATGAAAATCAAAGCAAGTTTGATGATCGGTATTGTGAAACAATCTGTAAACAGCTGATATGTAGTAATTAAGATATCTATTTTAGTTGTAAAAAGAAGCAATTAGCTTCCTGGGAGAGTACAGATGAACACTCTGCATTTCCTTAATAATTGTATAATATTCAGGTTAATATTGAATATTATAGGTTCTTATGTTCAAAATAATATAGAAAACATTTGCTATTAAAGAAAACGTTACTACTTTTGTGACGTGTTAACATCACAAAGGAATATCCATTCCAACTATTACGAATAGACGGAATGGTAATTTACCTATAACATCCTCTTTTCGAAATAAGATTCAGCATGTCCGTTTCCTACAATCACTTTTCTATTAGCTCTATCCAATTTTGAATTATCAAGTGATGCTATATAGATGCGTGTCGTGTTGACGGAAGTATGCCCCATGCAATCGGAAATGACTTCCTCAGTTACTCCTTTGAGTTTAGCGATGCTTGCCCAACTATGGCGTGCCACATAGGTAGACAGGTGAGTGCCTATTTGATTTCCTAATATGTTAAGCCTTTTATTTTGTAGACGGAGGGCACTGTCGTATTCCTTCCAGGAGGCATCGGCATTTTTTAGCACCGGGAAAAGATAAGGTTGTCCGGGTTGGTGATATTTGCGTATGATCTTCAACATGACGGGAAGAAGTTCCACTTTAAGTACTTGGCCGGTTTTTCTTCGCACATAGATTAACTTATTGCCATGGATATTAGCCAAAGTAAGGTGAGCCAAATCTACAAAAGCCATCCCCCTGACAAAAAAAGAGAAAAGGAAGAGATCGCGTGCCAGGCTGAGTCCCGGAGCATTCTCCAGGTTCAGGGCCTCCAACTTGTGGAGATACTTTTCCGTTATAGCCCGTTTCTCTGTCTTATCGATCTTTGTATTGATGTTCCTGAAAGGAGAAGGGCGCTGCTCAATGACCTGTTCCCTGACGGCGAAGTTCCATACGGCTTTCAGATTCCTGCAATGGAAAGCAATCGTGTTTTTAGAGAGCTTCCTGTCTGTGAGGTATTTTTCAAAGCTGATGATAAGATCTTCGTCCACGTCCTTAATGGGAATATCTTCTCCCTGGAGGAAGTTGCGGAATGTTTTGTGAGTGTTCTGATAGTTACGAATAGTGGTCCCTGACCGCTGGCCTCTTTTCTTCTCAATGACCAGTTGAATGTATTCCAGCCATAGGGTGTAACACTTGCGGTTCCGGAAATCGTGGACAATCCTTTCGGCAGAGCACTCTTTTGTGTCTTTCAGATGCTGAACGATTTCCTCCATCTCTGCCAGGTTCCGTTCGAGTGCTTCTTTGATAAGCATCAGTGCCTTGATACGTTCGTTCCCTGCATCCGGAGGGATAAGAATGGTTTGCGTTGTTTCTATCCATTCCTGTTCTGTTAGTTTAAGATCCAGCACGACCCTTTTCACAACGCGGTTATAAATGATTTGCAGGAACAAGGGCATTCTTTTGCCGGGAATGACAGAAGTTTTTCTTTTTACTTTTACTGATACATTTGTCATATAATTCTATTGTTGGTGGAATAATATAACAAATGTAGCTGTTAGATAGCCTGATGAGATATAAAAACAATTGCCGTCTGCTATTGCAAACGACAATTGAATAAGAAAGGATAAGTATGTAGTAAGGGATAGTTCTGCCATAAAAGTAGTTTATGGATATGGATTTATAACCATAATGCGGGTAGATGACAGATTTTGTTTGTAAACGGTACGTTATGGCGGTTAAGTTGCATTCAACAGAGGACAGTTTCCTCCGGATTTTGTTTCTTGGGATGCTGTTTCAGATACTCGTTAGGAGTAAGGCCGGTCTTTCGTTTGAAGTTACGATAAAAGGCATCGGTAGAGGCGAAGCCTGCTTCTTCGGCTAAATCGGATAATTTCTTTCCGGAATGGATCCGCCCAAGTAAATAATCAATACGGAAATCATTGATCCATTGGTTGTAGTTGTTTCCATAGCAGGTATTAATACATGATGACAGATATGTATGATTGGTTTTCAGCATTTCCGCCAGTGATTTAAGTCTTATGTCTTTATTAAGGTATAGTTTTTGGAGACGGACTTTCTCGTAGGCGGCATGGTAGAGTTTTTCTTCGGGGGTAAGAGATTTCTCTTTCTCCGGCGTAGCTGACGACTCGAGTTGTTCTGCTTCTTTTTCCTGTTTCATGATAACATCCAACCGTTTCTTCCGCTGATAACAAATGTAACCGACAGCACATATAAGGAAAAAGAATAAGATTGCACAAGTTGTTGAAACGACAACCATACGATGCGAGTTGGCCAATGAGGTTTCCTGTAGCTTATTTTGATGCTCTAAATCGCTAATTTGCAGTCGACTTATAAAGTTTTTACTTTCACGTTCTTTGTCGGCTTTATTAATGATTTGCAGGAGGGAGTCCCGAAACATCAATAAATCAACAGCTTTTTCATATTGCTTGGTAGCCCGACAAAAAGAACTGTAGCGAGCAAGGGCATCCACTTGTTTTTCCATGCGACTGGGATCCTTAGCTGCCTTTTTCATCAAAGGCTCTACTAATAAAAAAGATTTACCTGCTTTTTGATAGTCACCACTTTGTTGATATAATGTAGCTAAAGAAGAACAAGTAGGTAAAAAATAAAAGGGGAGGGATGCTTTAATGTTATTCTTTTGAAGACGTTTAGCTTGATTCTGAAATTCTCCCATTGCTTTATCTAAAAAAACAAGGGCTGAATCTATATTGTGTTCCGTAATATATGTATCCGCAATATTGCAATTAAGAATCATTCCACTCCCGTTTTTTTTAGTCTGATCAATCTTTGTCAAATAGAGACGAGCGCTGTCAGGTTTTTGAAGTTCTAAATAGCACATTGATAATAAGGAATAAACAGAAGGAACGAATGAGATCATGGAATCTATGCCTATTTCATTTATATAATCCACCATCTCGGCATATTGTTTAGAATCAGTGAAGAACTTTATTAATTGTCTTGAACATTTATTTCTCAAATCTATAAGATGGTTATCTATTGCTAACTGATAAGCTTCTTTACATAAAGAAATCCCTTTTTCCTGATCTCCTAATATTCTTAAATGATTAGCTATAGTGAAAAGATCCTCTATTACAAGTTCAAGTTTGTCTGCTGCACGATGCTCTGCAAGCAATTCAAACCAAATTGGTAAATATTGTTTGTGTAGTCCTCTTCTCCCTAACAAAATTGCTTTTATTTTCTTTATTTCCCATTTCTCTTTTTGTGAAAACGAATAAGTAGTCTCCAGATTTTCACTTAGTTGAATACCCTTTGTATCTGCATCAGGTTCTCTCTGCTCACTTAATTTTTTATACAAACTGAGTAATCGCAATAATATTTTCTTTTTCTCTTTTTTTGAAATAAAAGGAAGACCTTCTAATAAAATACGTTCTTGTTTTTGTATTCCACCTGTTTCTTTTTCATCCCGACAGGATATTCGGAGCAAGATTGCCGCTTGTTGTCTGGATGGTAGTTTTTGTACATCATGCCATAAAGAATCAAATGATGAAGATAAAATAGGCGTTATTGCCAACTCTTTATCCAGCATATCGGTTTTGTTCTGAATTTGATTTGTACAGCTAATGCACATGAAAATAAAAAGAAACAGATGAAATGCTTTCATAGATCTGATTAAGTCAGTACAATAGCATCGGAAGCACAGGCATCAGCGCAATCACCACACCAATCACATTCAAGCTGACTGCAAATTATTATTCTTTTATCTTTGATACTAAGTAGTCCGATTTTACATGCATCCACACACTCGCCACAGACATTACATTTTTTGTAGTCAATAGTCCACATTGTTTTTGGACCATCACCTTCACTAATTGTTTTCCCTTCGTTGTTTTTCATTGTTTTGTTATTTTAAAATTGTTTGCCAAAACTACACATTCTATTTAAAATAACAAACCAATATTAGCTGTTATTTTTTTTGAATCGGTATAAATCGTATTATCAGGCGTCTTTTCAAAATCAAAAGCCAACTGAATGAACCAACGAAAAGATGTTGATCGTGTATATGTAATAGAAGAATGTACCCCCCAACGTGACATTGTTTCATAATCGAACATCTGTTGTAATCTGCTGTGATTCTGCCATAGCGTAATTTCCGGAGCATTTTCACCAGGAGATAACTGTTTCTCATCCATGATCGTTCCTCCACCTTTTCCATACTGACCACCCAGAGATAAATCGAGGGATGCATCCGGCAATAAAATATTTTGAACAAACGTAGTATGGACTGTAAATCGATGAATCGGTTGCGTGTATTCCGCCGGATAAAACAGCAGAGCCGTTTTTGCCTGACGATACGTAATTCCTGAAAGGATAGAGAAACGGGAATGCCAGGCATCACGCAACTGATAATATCCGTAGGTCAGAGCATACCGGCTTGTGCGTCGGGTAGAACGAAGTAACCTACCGTCCGATTGCCAGGTATTGTATTCCACCTGATGTTGTAACGGGTCAAAGTTATCAGCATGATTAAATGTAGCTAACCATTCCCATTCATGCTTGTGGTCAGGGCATACTTTTTGCAATTTACCTTTGTACTCCACCTGCCAGCTATCCGTTTCGCCTTCTTTTTTATTTTTTATACGGTCACTCTCTACAGTCTGCCATGCAGCACTTCCGCTAATGTCTTGATATAATTGGAAAGAACCACGGTTGAAATGAAGCTGTAAAGCTCCGCCAACCTCCTGTCCTGAATAATACCAGTTTACATTTTCACCCCATGATAAGGTTTTAAAGAATCCAAGGGGATAAGCGACCAGGACAGGATAAGTGGTATGGCTTCCCATATTCTGGTAATTAACGGTTTCCTTTCGGCGAACATAAAGCA
Source organism: Parabacteroides sp. ASF519 (assembly GCF_000364265.2). Classification (NCBI taxonomy): domain Bacteria; kingdom Pseudomonadati; phylum Bacteroidota; class Bacteroidia; order Bacteroidales; family Tannerellaceae; genus Parabacteroides; species Parabacteroides sp. ASF519. Next base: position 3,965,452 of record NZ_AQFV02000006.1, read on the forward strand.
GAGAGGCGCCCAGGTGCAGGTTTCCGTACAAGTATCCTACTCCCGGAGTAAGTCGCCATTCCATCCACTGGTTTTTATTTCGCGGATCAGTGTCTTTTGCAGTCAGTTGTACCCGATAATCTGCTTTTGCTCCCAACAACCAGCGCGGATGGACCGGCAGGGAAAAGCCACCGGCTAACTGATACTCTTCCGAACGCTGTTTTCCACTAATGGAATCACACAAGTTCACGGCTTGCCAGTAATCGCCTGTCATCCCATTCCAGTTCTGTTGCCGATTCTGAAACTGTGTATAGCCTATCTTTCCATAAATCGAAACTTTGTCCACCGTTTGAAATGATTCGCTATACACAGAGTATATATCCGCTGAAGCCGGAATACTGACGTTGCCAAAATTCCCTTTATGATGGCTATAACTCGCTTCCGCTACTGAGAAAGAGCGGAAACGGTTGAACGACAATCCCACAGGATTAGTTCCGGTCAACCAGTAGTTTTGTCTGTACACTTCTTCTGTAGAAGGTATAGATAACGTATCGGTTTGAGCGGAAACCGTCATTGATAACGAAAGGAATAATCCGAACAGTATTTCCCGGCTTCTCATGCCTTTATTTTGTTTTTAGAGTAGCTAAAGTTACTTCCATATCTTCGGCTGAGTTATTCGTGTCCTGATAAACAGCACGTCCGTCTGTCGTTCCTGTTTTCTTCCGGATAATCGACCGGCCTGAATACCGGTCGCCTGGAATATAGCATTTCCCATTGTCGAGCCCATTAGGTACTCGTTTAGGAGAATTGACATCCTTCACGCATTCTATACAGTCTATTACCCATTCCTGAGGAACCATCAGATAACGTTTTTCCTGATTCGACGCTTTGGGCCGTGGTTTACGGTTATCCGGGTCCTGCACATATTCTTCCGGAGAATCCTGCAAACTGAACACCATAAACGTAGGACCAAAAACAGGGAGGGAATACATCACCAATGACGGATTCAGATTGGCAAGCAACGTCATCGGTTTTACACCGGCTGCAATTGTTTGCCGGTCAAGAGAAACATCCCAGAATCCCCAATCGACTCCGGACAGGTCTACGGAATTGGCATGCTGATATTCGCCACTCGTGTGATCCACCGCATTCGTGGCGATGGTTATTTCTTCTCCCGGTGCCAAAGGATATTCCTTGCCACTTCCCGGAAATTGCCAGGTCAGATCATTTACCGGAATCCGTTTCATATCCGTATAGTTCATCCAAGGGGATTCTAGATTATTACCCGGATCTACAATACCGAGACACAAACCATCCAGATAGATTGTCTGGTCCGAATTATTATATAAGGTTACATACTGGTCATCCTTATATTCTTCGTTATTCAATCCCTTGCAACCTCCAAAATAAATCTCTTTAATAACGAGGGCACTGGTTTTAGCCAACGACAGAGGAAGTTCTATAACCCCTTGCGCTTCATCCTGGTCAGAGAGCAGCGATAATGATTCTATTCTTCCGCTAAAAACAAGCCCGGAAGCAGCCTGATAATGTACCGAAGCAGCGTAGTAACCAGGTTCAACACTAAATAAAGCTTGTCCTGTCGATGAACAATGCAAAGAATACACCGTTCCCTGATCTTTGTTGGTCAGTGTTACTTCCATCTCTTCATAAGGCAACGTGGAATAACCTTCGGGAGGTAACAGCTGAATATGAACACTGGAAGAACGATTCCCATCTTCCGAACAGGAAGCAAGGAAGAATACTAAAACAAGTAATAAGTAAAAACCTTTTTTCATTTGATATTTGTTTTCGATATTAAAACTCTTTTAAAACCGGATCGTCATCTCGGCTCCATAATATAAACCGGGATTTTGAATCGTATACTGTTGTGTACTGCGGGTATATTTCTTTGGATTCGATTGTGTGAAATTATTGGCACAAAAAGCCACCGATACATAGCGGCCTATATTTTTCGTCACCCGGAGATTCAGCAGGAAATAAGGACCGAACGAATCCTCCTGATACCGGGTCTCTGTCCCTGCATCCAGCACCAGGTCTGCGAAACGTTTATCGTTTGCCATTTCCGGAGTGAACGGATGCTGTACGCCTTCGCTATCCATATAATATACCGGGTTAAGATGTTTATGGTGCTCGGTGTCGGTCATCGGATCTCCATCTATCCGGTTTCCGTTATCATCAACCAGATAAACGGGATTATTGTAATTACTCTCCATGCTACGGCGTTGTTTATCCATCCATACGGCTTGTAATGTCAACGTGGTGATCAGACCGATGCGGGGTAATTGGGTAATGAACTGGAAGCGGGTATTGAATTGTTTCCATATCCGCAGGTTGGAAGCAAAGTGGTCCGATTCGTAAATGCCAACGTACGGATATGATTTGCCATTAAAATCTGCCTGTGGATATATGGCCGAAAGGGCGGTATTCTTTTCATGCAGATTCAGATAGCTGCCGCTGATAAGCAGCGATGTATGCAAAGAGTTCCAATGTCCTACGTCGAGCGTATATTCGATACCTTGTTTCAATTGCTCGATACCATTCTCAGGAGAGGTGTAAGTGGCAAAAGTCGCATGAGTAGTGTAGGAGAGAGGTTTCCCGTTGTTCACTATGCCATCGGAGGTCAGTTCGGGATGTTCTCCCCTGCCGATCAACTGATCGTAACGGCGGTATGTAAACGGTTCAGCTTGCTCTGTCGTGCTGAACCCGTTGCGAAGATGCTCCCTGAACCATACGACATCGGCTGTCATTTGTCCGAGTCGTAAATTAAGTCCTAATTCAAATTTCCGGTTTACCGGCAGGCGCAGATCAGGATTAAAAGTCCGGCTGGTCACGAAAGTATGCATTACGGTCAGCCGTTCGCCGTTCTCTATGTCATTATAAGTGAAGCAGTTTTGATCGGTATAGGATTTGTCCGGATATAAATACGCCAATACGGGCATCTTATGCATCAATCCCCAACCGGCACGTATACTGAGATGTTTCAGCATAGCATCGTCTTTCCGTTCCACCAGGATTTGCCTCACATTGATACGCGGGTCTGCTGCCGGAGCATAGTGTAACGCCTTTGTTTGCAGTTTGGTAAGACGTACACCCAGCTGTAGCTCAGTCCGCATCTTTCCTGAATGGAAAGTGACTTTATCTTCAGTGAAGGCTGTATATTGATGTACGAAAGGAATGCTGCTAAAAGAGCGGGTACGCATCCGGAGCATTTCCAATGTCGGACGGAGCGGATCAAACCGAATGCCTTCTCCACGGTTACCTTCCGTTCCTATTTCCACACCTGCCATGAAATGATTATATACATTATTATATAGCGTATTCCTGAGATTTGCCGTAAGTGAAGCATCCGCAGATAAAGGTTTCCCTTCTACCGAAAGGTCACTGAAATAGTTGGGTGCCAAAAAGACGCCCGCCTGTTCACCCGGCAAGCGGGTATAAGTAGTAACTTGCTGCGTCCCCGAATAGTATGTGCTCGATTTGTTCTTTTGACAACTGTAAGTCAGCCCGGCATGATACTCGAGATTCGAAATCCAGGATTTGTTCAAATCCCACCGGCCGTTTGCCGAAAAGGAGAAACCTCGGTTGAAGGCTTTCTGATATTCTCCGTCAATCGTATTACGTCCTCCGCCTCCTTTATCCTGTATCCAGTATCCCCGCAAATTAGTACGGAGTGTTGCTGTTTCAAAATCTTTCGCATGAGCAATTTGAACACCTACCCGTTGAAATGTCTGTTCCGGTAACCGGGGATCTTGTGATGAAAGTGCATAATCTGCTCCCAGATGGAGAATGCCTCCATGAGTTCCAATTTCCATTCCTTTACTTATGGAAGCCAGTTTTTCAGTAGCCGTGAAGCGGAGTCCCACTGCATAGGGTTGCACCCCAGCCTTTGAGTTTACCAGTACTATGCCGCTGGTAGCATCCCCATAGCGGGCAGAAGGTACACCGCGTATTACCTCTACAGACTCGATGGAAGCCGGAGAAATCGAACGTACATCAAATCCGGAAAGGACCGAACTGTTAAAGAGACTGCCTTGCCCTTCAAGCCCGAGCTGCTGCATATTCATATTATTGTTCATTCGCATTCCATCCACCAGTATGGCTGTTCCCAATGCATTTGTCGTATTCTCGTATGTAGCACTGCGGATCGTAAAAACTGCCGGAGAATTCAAATCGGGATTGCGGGTAAGTACGCCAGGCAATAATTGGGACAGATCAGACAGGTCGGTAGCTTGTATATGGCGGATCGCATCCTGACCAATCAATGAACTGGTACCGGGGGCATCAGGCTGGGTTGCTGTGACAACCACCTCCCGAAGCCGGACGTTACGGAGAGTGTCGGATGGTGCCAATTGTTCTTGCCCGTTAATTATCAACGAACAAAAGATGAAAAATAGTACCCCTAAAGCTTTCGTACAACAAATCTTACTCATCTTCTCACCTTATAGATAACCTAGCATTAAAGCCTTACGGCAGCACAAAATAAGTTATTTTATTTTGTACAATTATTGTCTGAGGATAAAAAAATCAAAGAAAGCTGCATTTCTCAACTTTAGTCAGTACATTTGTGACCAACAAGTTTATTATGTCATTACTACTATTTAAGATATTAGTTATTTGTACCTCCTTACTCGCCTGGGCTGTTTTAATCATTGCCGGGATTTGTTTGCTACAATATAGCAGATATAACAAAAAGGTCATACTTTTAACTTCCATAGCATGGGTTCTTTGTTTAGTTTCTTTTTATAATAGCTGGTATGAAGGACTCTTTCTTTTCAAAAAGATCGCTCTTATTCCCTGCGTGAACAGTTGGGCTTTCACATTACTTACTCCTTTGTTTTACCTGTATTTTCGTTTCAGGATAACTAACCAGTTACCGGATGCACGGCAATGGAGACGGCATCTGCTTCTCCCTGGAGTCTTGATCGGCGTTTATATCGGGATGACTTTGTTCAATCCGGTTCCCGATAAGCTAATTTATAGCTGGTCTGAATTCGGACTCAATAATTCTGCCTGGTGGCCCTATTTCCGTATTGGTTGCTATTTATCTTTAGCTGTACAATTATTAGTTTATCTTCCACGTATTTTGAATGGAGTAAATGATGATAATACTCCACAAATGCAACTTATTAGAAAGGACTTATTCTATCTTTTATGTTTCTATCTTATTTCTATAATAAGTATGTTTACTTCCTGTTATGTATGTAATATTCTATATAATATATCAACTATTTTTATAGGTGGATATCTATTGAATCAATCTGTATTTTACCGGACTGTAAAACGTAAAATAGGTTTTTATCTATTACCCCATTTTTTCACCAAAACCAGACAGAAGAACGAGATCCCCATTCCACTTACTCCGGAAAAAGAAGAAGAGGAGGTGATCCGTTTATTAAAATCACCCAAATACTTGCATGATCCTAATTTGACACTTAAAATATTAGCAAGTGGACTGGGTATGAATGCGACTTCGTTAAGTTTATATTTCAGTCAGCAGTTGGGAATGCGTTTCCCTGAATATGTAACCGCTCTTCGTTTGGATGAAGCGGAGATATTACTTTTGAATTCAGATATAAAGGTGATCGATGTTTCTGAATTAGTCGGTTTTCAAACGTCATCATCATTCTATCTGGCTTTCAATACCCGACATCATATGCCTCCTTTGCAGTGGAGAAAGAAAATGAAGGCGAAGTCCTGACAAAGGTATTCTCAAATTATATATTTCTTTCTTAAATCGTAAACTTATACCATTTGATATATAATCATAGTCTCTTGTTAATCAATTAAATATATGTAAAATTAAATAAGAAATCCATTGGAACTATCCGACACCCTTTCCTAGTACCTTTGTATACATAACCGGGGCCCATAAAGCCTCTTTAATATGATACAAAATGAATACACTCAACTTTGACGAACGAACATTACAGGAGGCTACTGCCAATGCTGTAGGAGGTGTGGATAAAAACGTAGTGGATAGTATATTTATCAGAATACAGGATCACTTCCGAAAAATATTGTTCAGTGATATCCTCTATATAGAAGCATCAGGCAGTTATTGCACTTTCTATTTACAGGCAGGTGCTAAAGCGACAGTTGCATACACACTGACGGATACAATGCAACATCTGTCGAAAGATTTGTTTATCCGGGTACATCGTTCTTATATTGTCAACAAGAATCATGTCGTTGGTTATATCGGTAATATATTTTATATTGGCGATCAAACGGTCCCTATCGGCAGACAATATAAAAAAGATGCGTTATCTCGTTTCAATATGTTGGGAACAATTAGTTGAATAACAGATCTAAAAAACAATTGAATAAAACGAAGATTGTAACCTAAATTGTTAATATAAGAACGATAATTATGGTAGAACAAAAACAAGATACTACAGATGCTTATGCGATAAAACTTGATGCGCCTGCTTTTTTGGAAAACAACAAGGATGAAGTCGAACTTGAAACTATAGAATTCACATATGATAAGTTAGAACGTAAACAATAAAAAATTATTACAATGGAAAATTCAAATGCACAGATTTTTAAAGTGAAAAATGCCGGGATCGTTTTAACAACTCCCTTTTTACCAATGTTTTTTTATCGGTTAGGATATTTAGCGGATTCCCGTAGAGAGTTTATTGATAAAGAAAAGCAGATTCGGGGAATTTTTTTGTTACAGTATCTGGCTACATATTCATTAGAGGTAAAAGATTCTGAATTAATGTTATTTAAGATAATGTTAAATTATCCGCTATCCGATCCCTTGCCTTGCAATATTGAACTGACAAGTAAAGAAACTTCTTTAATTGATGAACTGTTGAACAGCCTAAAGATAAATTGGAGTAAAATGAAAAATGTTTCTAATAGAGGCTTTCAGGAAACATTCCTGAGACGGGAGGGAGTATTGGAGGATATGTCAGATTATTGGAACCTGAAAATGGAAGAAAAACCTTACGATGTTTTGTTGGATTCAGTTCCCTGGTCATATTCAATGGTGAAATATCCTTTTCAGGAAAAACTTATACGGGTTAATTGGAGAAATTGATATTCTTTCTAATATAGAAAAAAGACATTATTATATGTAAACAAAAATGCTATGTCTTAAGTGAGACATAGCATTTTTGTTTTAGCAGATTTAATCTGCTTCGTCTGTTACACTATTCATTTTAAATTCAGCACACTCTTATCGCCTGTAATTTCTACTTTTGCAGGAGTAGATTTACGAGTGCAGTAGTCAAACTCTGCCGATTTATCGCCGCTGAACGATTTCCATTTCAGTTTCAGCTTAACAGTCTTACCTTCTGTGTCCGGCAGTTCATCCAGTTTGAAAGCGACCAATCCGTCACCTTCTGTTCCGTAGACATCTCCGTAAGCATTGTGACGAAACTCTACTTCATAAGGATTAGCCGGATCTTTACTTACCAGTAAGTTTACGAAATGAGCCTTGCTACGATCTCCCCACAATGTTCTGAAACGGAGTGTCAGGTAGCCATCTTCTGCAATTGTTACCCAGTCCTTAATCATTTCTACCGGGTCTGTTCCATATACAGAATCGTTATCCACTCCCAGATCCGGAGCGATTTGTTTTGTCAGAATACTGTCTATCCAATTAACATGGACAGCTTTAGTATAGCCTTCACTAGGTTCGTTTACTACACTGAAATTGACCAGTGCTCTAACTTCTTTATCTCCGTAAGGCGAAGAGGTCAGATTTGCCGGTAATAATGTTGTTGAGTCATCCAATTGCAGGAAGAATGAGTTATCACTAACCGGTTTTACTGTCACAAGGGCGTTTGGCGTTAGATACCCATAATAATAGTTATCATCATCATCCAAACAAGATTGAAAGGTTAAAGAAGTAAATAAAACTCCCGTGGCCATTAAAAATAATTTCAACGTCTTCATAGCTTAATATCACTAAATTATTAAATGTTTATACCAATGAAGATGGATAAGAGCCTGAAAATGCTGCAAGAGAAGTTGATAAAATATATTAATAGAAATTTATACACCTATTGTATCTCCTGATCAAAGAGAAAAGGTATGCCTTGTAGTCCTGTGAAAGATTGTGCCACTTTTTCATGTGCCTGAACGTGATTGTTAATGTGCGTAAAAAAAGGAAAGAGAGTATATGAAAAATACGGTAAAAATAAAAAGCAGAGAGTTTGAACGACAGTTTGAATCTCAACGGGAAGCGAAAAAAGTGAAAATACCTTTCTTTTATAAGAAAGAGAGACTGTATCAAAATGATTGATAATCTAACGTTATCGGCGGCTAAAGTAGCAACTTTTAACGACCGGGGCAAGGTTTTCAGGTAGTATTTTGCTACAATTTGATAATATTGAAATAACGCCATCCTTTTGGGCGTAGAAGTTTTTTGATTTACTGCAGAGTGTAATGTGTTGAAAAACAACGATTACACGGATAGCGTCAGTCCCAACTCTCTTTCTTATAAAAGAAAGAGATTCTGACGAAATGTTAAAACGGCGCTTTTGATGTAGTAAATTAATGATAAAAGGATGGCAAGTATAGGACAAAAATTAGAAACGAAAGGAGTTATTATGACACTCTTATCACTGGTATTAATAAGCACAGGTTGCGAAGACAAAATCGACTCTCCGACGGTAAATCCGTCGGAAGGAAAGACGGTGGAAGTAACGCTCAATCTCGGTATTGCCGACGAAGAAGACGGGGCAGGAGCAACCGCTTCGCCGACCAGTAAGGCAGGTAGCAACAGCCGTTCGGCTTTGGAGGCCGTTCCTGTTTATGGTATGCAGACCAAATCAGGAACAGATATTCCTGACAAACTCTACAATCTGGAAATCTGGCAATATGATGGAAGTGGAAAGCAGATTGGCGGTAAAGCACTAGGTAACGTCACTGTCGGTTCAACTTTTACAGCTAGCCTGAAGCAGGCAACCGGATGCAAACTTTTGCTTGTCGCCCGGGGGGCTTCCGCCGATTTCGAATCACTATCCGGTAAAACATTATCTGAAGTGCAGAACATGACAGTGAAAGCGAAGGAAAGCAATATCAATGCCATTGCGCCCAATGCTATCGGTAACAGTCTGGCCAATATGACTTATTACCTCTATTTGGAAAACGTCAATATCACCTCCGCCGGTAAAATCGAAAGTCCGGCAGGCCAAGACGTCCGCCTGTTGCTCAAACGGCTGGCCACAAAAGTAGAATTAAACTGGACTTTTGCCTCGGACATGACTCAAAAAGGCTATACCCTGAAAGAAGTCAAACTCTGTCAGGTTCCTGCCCATTACCGCTTGACAGGAACAGAACTGGATAATGCCAACAGCGCGAAGACCGTTTGGATTCCCGCCAATGCCCGCGGCATATCTTCCTATTCCAATTCCCCTTATTACCGTAATAAGACGAACGCCAACCCAGCAGCCACTTATGCCGAGTTTGTGGTAGACAACAGCGAAAAGAAAGAACGCCTCTACTACCGTGTCTATTTAGGCGGCAACGAAACCGACGATTTCAACCTACTGGAAAATACCAACTATCATTGGACAGTCAATATCAATAAGGCCGACTATGTCAACGACCCACGCATCCAGTTGCTCGACCAGACACCGGTAAAAAGCACCAACGAACAACCGACTTCCAACTGCTTCATGATGCTTCCGGGTACGAACATCTGCTTTAACCCCTATAAACATGAAGCGGGAGTGAATGGGTGGAATACCGAACTGACAACCGATGGTTCGATCAAGGATGGAAAAGAAATTAAAAAGGTGAAAATACTCTGGCAAAACAAAGATGCCGGAACCAGTGGTGAACTGGTAATGGGTTATCCGATAAGTGAGAGTGACCACAGTAATCTGGTGAAACTCACGAATGGAGATATTGCGAAAGATGCACGTATCCATCTGAAAGTACCCGTTACCAACGGAGGAAACGCTTTGATAGCCGCATATGGTACGGATGACAAAATCGCTCTCTGGAGCTGGCATATATGGGTTTCAGATTACGTGCCGGCATTACTTGGGAGTTTTACTGCTGGTGATGCTACTAGCCGGACCAAGGCTATCGAAGCAGCTCAGAATACCACCCGGGGCGGAATAGTACATACTTATCAAGGTGCCAGCTGGACACAAGAGTCGGGTGCTTTCTATAAAAAAGTCATCATGGACCGTAACCTGGGTGCTTTCGAGAACTCGGATGCCCAGTTCGACCCGGCTATCCACAAACTGACATTCGACATCGTTCCGACGAAGAAACTTCGCGATGCCTTGAAAAACGTAAAAGTGATCAACATGGGCACAAAAGCCGACGTGGCCCGTATCAGGCTTGTTACCGATACCCTGACCGGCCTGTTCGACGGATCGATTACGGCAAGCGAAGATATTATGATTACGGGCAATAACATCAAAATAACAGGCGACGAGGCTGTGGTAGGCGTTTTCTTCGTTGCTGGCGACGGCACAACGACCAAAGTGACCCGCCGTCTCACCCAGAACGACCCCAGCAAGGTGATCGCCCGTGTTCCGGCGTTGGCCAACGGCAGCTATACATTGCGTATCGTCACACAGTTCAGCCAAAGCAGTACGACTTTGAAAGAAGCACGTACCCTGGAATATCCAACGAAACTGGTGGTAGGCGACTCCGGCAGCGGAGATCGTCCTGAAATCGAATGATTTGCTGGGTGGGTCGATGTAGCGTTGCATCGACATCAAGTGCAGCGTTGCATCGACATCGAGTGTAACGTTGCACTTACACCCAGTGCAACACGGCATCGACTGTCGATGCAAAAACAAGCGTTCTTTGACATGATGAGATTGATAAAGAAAAGAAATAATGTGCCAATGTGCCAATTTAGAAAGAAATGAACTATTTACTATATCCATTGGTATATGCAACATTAGCATATTATTCTTATCTTTGTGTTCGTGCTTAAAAACAACAGAGACATGGAAACAACACCGATCAGAAAACTCCCGGTAGGGATACAGGATTTTACCTCTTTGAGGGAAGACGGATATCTATATGTAGATAAGACTGCATTGGTTTACAAAATGGTAACGACCGGCAAACCTTATTTTCTGAGCCGCCCGCGCCGTTTCGGTAAAAGCCTGCTGCTTTCCACGCTCGAAGCTTATTTCCTCGGACGGAAAGACCTGTTCAAGGGACTGGCTATCGAACAACTGGAGAAAGAATGGAAAGTGTATCCGGTGCTTCATCTGAGTCTCAATGCGAAATTCTACGAAACGAAAGAGAGCCTGGAACAAATACTGGATGATCACCTGGTTGCTTGGGAAGATAAATATGAAATCACAAAAAAGAAGGAATCAACTAATTACGAAGGTCGTTTCATGCAAATCATCCAACAAGCCTGTGAGAAAACAGGGGAGAAGGTAGTCGTTCTGATCGACGAATACGACAAACCTCTGTTACGTACATTATTTAATGATGACCTGCACAACGTTTACCGCGAAATGCTGACCGGCTTTTACACCGTCCTGAAAGATGCTGACCGCTACCTGCGTTTTGTATTTATCACCGGAGTGACAAAGTTCTCGCAACTAGGTATTTTCAGTAACCTGAACCAACTGATAGATATCAGTATGGCTCCCGATTATGCAACGGTTTGCGGTATGACAAAGGTAGAAATCGAACGCGACTTCCAACCCGAACTGGCTGCCCTTGCCGCCATGAACAAGCTGACATACGAACAAACAGTAAATGAACTGACGAAACGTTACGACGGCTATCATTTCTCGGAGTTCCGGACAGAGGGTATCTTTAACCCTTTCAGTGTATTGAATGCATTACTACAGAAACGTTTCAGCAGCTATTGGTTTGCTACGGGAACCCCTACGATGCTGGTCGATATGCTGAAAAAGACAGACTACGATCTGCGCCAGCTGGACGGCATAGAAGTGCCGGCAGCCGCACTGACCGACTACCGGGCGGATTTTCAGAACCCGGTGCCGATCATTTATCAGAGTGGGTATCTGACGATCAAAGATTATGATTCAGAATTCAACTTTTTCCGTCTTGGCTATCCGAATGCCGAAGTGGAATATGGATGGTTAAACTTTATCACACCGTATTATACGTCTTTATCGGAAGCGAATGCTCCGTTTTATATCGGTAAGTTCAGCCAGGAGTTGCGTGCCGGTGATGTCGATGCATTTATGGAACGGCTGCGTGCTTTCTTTGCAGACATTCCCTATGAACTGAACGACCGGACCGAACAGCATTACCAGATAATCTTCTATCTGGTCTTCAAACTGTTGGGGCAATATATAGAAGCCGAAGTTCGCAGTGCCCGAGGGCGTGCGGATGCAGTGGTAAAAACAACCGACTACATCTACGTATTCGAATTCAAACTGGACGGTTCGGTAGACAAAGCCCTCCAACAGATCGACGACAAAGGCTATCTGATCCCATACACAGTCGATGGCCGCCAGTTAGTCAAAGTCGGCGCCGACTTCAACAAAGAAGACCGCAATATCGGTGAATGGAAAGCCGTTTTCTGTTGATAGGCGGGGTTCGCGGCAGGTGAAAATATAGAAATAAATGAGCTATCCCGTTCCCGTGCCCGACACGGGATCGCAAAGGCACAAACCGTATCCTATATGTATGGTTCACCGATAGGATCGGGTGACTATGTAGTCAATGAGGCCGGTACTGCTGTGGCTGCCGATGATATAGGCTTGACTCTTTACCGCGGAGAATATGATATTTACCTGGTATCCTATAATAGTCAGGATTTTTATCCAACAGCTAATGGGGCAAAGAATCTGATCGAAGTATCCAACGGCAAAGATTTTATGTATTCAAACCTCAAAGGCATCTCTGTCCAACCGACATCGGCTGGCGAAAACATGATGTCGGTTACCTTGCCTGAACCGTTTACACGGCTTTGCTCGAATGTGGTCATAAAGGTACAAGCGAATCGTACCCAACCGGTTTCCGTATCAACATTAGCTGTTTCATCAGTAAATATTACTAAGCTCTCCTGTAATTTATCCTATCAGATGGGGGAAACGGTCTGGAACAATGGTGAAACTGTTCCACAAACAGGTACTGCCGGATTGGGTGAGACAGACTTCTCTAATGGCAACAATGATAATGTACAAGCCGGTCGTGAAAATACAACACCTTTAGTGATACTGCCATTGATAGGAACCGATCCGTTGGAGTTCGAACTCAATCTGAATATAGGTTATATGAAAAATGGTAAACTGACACATAAAATATTCCCCTACAGGCCAAAGGTATATAAATCATTCCTTCCGGGAATGACATACGAGTTCGAATTCACGTTGACATTCTTCGGAGACCAGGAACCGACAGACCTTTCACTGGCTATTCTGGAATATACGACTGTAAAATTTTCGACAGACGAAGTCGGCAAATAATAAAAAGGAGGAAAAGAAATGAGGATGAAACAAGTGGCGATGCAACCGTTAAAATATATAACCTTCCTCAAAATATGGCAACCTATAGGGCAGCAGGGACAAATGAAAAAACTTATCCTACTGCCACCCAGCAGGGAAAGAATCAGAAAGAAAATGGTCCGGGAAGTGAGTCCGACAAGTTAGCCGGATGTACTTATATTGAACTGGCCGGTATTTACAAATATGATCCATCACATACCGACGGTGTAAAAGTGAAATATACTTTTTACCTGGGAGGAAACTTCACGAACGACTATAACATAGCCCGCGATTATTCTTATGACATTACATTCAGGATTGCCGGTCCCAACAGTGCCGACGTGCGTGTAGAGATCACCGATGGGAATGTGGCTATTTTTGATGAAGTAGATGTAATAAAAAATATCATTGTTGATTTTTAAGTTATGAATAAGATTGAATTTGCTAAAAGAATTGCTGCCCGTTTATCTATCTCACAGAGAGAAGCTCTAACGTTTATCGGTACTTACGAAAATATACTTGCGGATGCCCTTATTGATGAAGGGATGATGGTCAGTCAGGGGTTCGGAACCTTCACATTATGGTCGCAAAGCGAACGGCCGGGACGGAATCCCAAAACAGGCATACCGGTAACCATTCCATCGCGTAACAGTGTAAAATTCAAACCGGGCAAAGGCTTGCTCGAATATCTGAATAGTAAAGGAAAACGTAAAGATTGAAGTCTACATTAGAGAGGCTGCAAAAGTAGAGGAGGTATACCAAAGTTCACTGCCCTGTCATCCCGGATCAAGTCCGCCATGACAAAACAAGGTTATGGCATACCTCCTTTGACACTTTTATATTATCAACTTGTTGCAAACATCAGCAACCGCGTTGCCAGCGACGTCAGTACATTCTTCCATCTGCTACCAGAAGAAGGCTGGGGTTGCCGGACTACAACAGGAGGGGTTGATACTGGGGCAGGGGGCGCGGGTACGGGTTCGGAAGGTTCCTGAAGTTGTTTTTTCCGGCTACCACGAACCAGATGATCCAGCATATCTTCGGAGGCCTTATCCATCTTTGATTTGGATAACTGCCCCAGATATATTTGTGTCGTTTGCAGAGACATATGACCGAGCGACTGGCTGATAACCCCTATCTCCGAACCCGACTCCAGCATCAGCGACGCCCAACTATGGCGCATCACATAAGTGGTCAGGGGATAAGGAAGGTTCAGTCTGTCACCGATCTCTTTCAGATACTCGTTCACACGATGTAAAGACGATTGAGCCGTCAATACACCTTTCCCAACCAGCTTTTCGTGCAGGAACGGGAATACCCAGCGAGAATCTTTCCGTTTGTACAACTGCATGATATGGTGCATTTCCGAAGTGATCTTTACCTGTAGGACAGCCTGTGTCTTGCTACGGTTATATTGGATATATCCGTAATGCACATTGTCCTGTTCCAGTTTATAGGCATCTACGAAACACATGCCGCGGGCATAGAAAAGAAAAAGGGAAAGATGAAGAGCCTCCAGTTGCTCCGGTCTGTCAGACAGATCGAGACGGGCCAGCCTCTTGATGTCACGCTCGGGAAGAGCCCGTTTACGGGTGGAAGGGACTGTGATATGCAGTCCCGCAAAAGGATTTCCGGCAGGATCATGATAATGCAGATCTTTTTTTATATTATTATAGATCGCTTTCAGATTGCGCAGGTAAAAGTCCTGGCTGCCGGGACTAAGTTCATCATTTCTTGATTTCTTATCCTGCAACAGCCACATGACAAATTCCTGTACCAACCCTGCCGTCAGGTCTGCAATAGTCAGTTCCCTTACTTTACGACCTTTGTAGGCCACAAACTTATTCCATGCACTTCGGTAATTGGCAGCGGTCCTGTCCCTGCCTGCTTGTATCTTCCGCTCGATCAGGCGATTTACGCAATCGCGTAACGGAGGATAAATCTGCTTAAATTCTATATCCATCATAATTGTTGATTTAGTTCGGCAAAAATGCAAGTAAATTCAATAAAATATCCGGTATATAGAAACAAAAAGAAAACAAGATAGTTTGACTATCAAGCTGAATTGAATGAAAAAGGATCTGAAAATATCCTTATTATAGTAACTTTTTACTCGTGCAGCGCTTCAATCAACAGAGTGATATTGGCTGTAAACAACCTGACGGATATAGCCAACAGGATAATGCCGAAAAACTTACGGATGATATAGATACCGCCTTTTCCCAGCAGATGTTCCACCTGCTTAGTCATACGCACCACAAAATATACCCATAGCATATTCAGTATCAAAGCGACTACAATATTGATACTGGCATACTCGGCCCTCAATGAAAGCAGGGTTGTAAACGAACCGGCACCGGCCAGCAAGGGGAAGACCAGAGGCACCAGCGTGGCTTCCTTGATCGGTCCGTTATTCTTGAAGATCTCGATATCCAGTATCATTTCCAACGACAGCAGGAAAATAACGAATGCACCCGCCACAGCAAACGATTCGATATCCACATGGAATAGTTTCAAGAGAAAATCGCCAGCATAAAAGAAGCCGATCATCAGGATAAAAGATATAACCGTTGCTTTTAAAGCATTCACGTCTTTTCCTTTTTCCTTCAGATTGATGATAATGGGGATGGAACCAATGATGTCGATTACGGCAAACAGTACGATGAAAGCACTTATCATCTGTTGAAAATTAAAATCTGCGAACATATCCGGTCCTCCATTTAAAGTTATTATCTGTGAAGGTACTAATTTTCAGTAAGAACACGTATCTTTGAATCCGATATTAACAAAAAAATTATGGGCATAGTAATTGGTATAGACGTAGGAGGGAGCACTACCAAAATAGTGGGGATCGACGATAAGGAGATCCGGAATCCCATGTTTGTCAAGGCAACCGACCCGGTAACATCGCTGTTTGGTGCTTTCGGTAAGTATTTATATGAGAATGATATTCCCCTTTCCGACATAGAGAAAGTGATGCTCACCGGTGTGGGCAGTGCATACATCAATCAGCCGCTCTATGGTTTGCCTACAGCCAAAACAGATGAATTTCTGACTAACGGACTCGGGGCGCAGTATCTGACGCAGCTGGATAAGTTGATCGTTGTCAGTATGGGAACGGGGACTTCGTTTGTAAAAGTGGACGGTCCACTGATCGAACATATCGGCGGTATAGGGATCGGTGGGGGTACCATACTGGGGTTATCCCGCCTGCTACTTAAAACGCAGGATTTTCACCAGATTGTCAAGCTGGCCCTGAAAGGAGATATAACGACTATAAACCTGCAAATCCAGGATATCTGTAATATACCTTTGCCCGGACTGCCTCTGGATGCGACAGCCTCTACTTTCGGAAAGGCGGGAGCCAATTCATCGCAGGAAGACGTAGCGTTGGGTATTATTTACATGGTACTTCAATGCATCGGGCAATCAGTGATCCTTGCTGCACTGAACAGCGACATACATGATTACGTCCTGATCGGGAATCTGACGAAATTGCCGCAATGTGAAAGTATTTTTCCCCGGCTGGAAGAAATGTACGGGGGGCATTTCCTGATACCGGAATATGCAGAATACCGGACGGCGATCGGTGCGGCACTGACCTATATTAATAACCGGCAACATCAGGAGATAAAATAGCCGGATAATAAAAAAGCGTCAGCAGGCATATGAACCTTACTGACGCTTTTGATGATATATTATCCAAAGTATAGTCCTTGTTGTATTCCGTTGCTTACCAATATCTGCCCGTTTTTACGTTGTATGTAAATTTTGTTTTCTCTGGCCAGCCATCCGATTGCTAAGGTGGTATCTTCGTGGCTCAGGTCAATCCGTCTGCTCAGTTCTGGTATTGTCAACTCTCTTCCTTCATTCAGCACATGCCAGACTTTGCCGGCATTTTCTCCGATCTTCTCTAGTTCCATAATTATAATTTTATTAGATAATACATGTCCTCTTTCTAGAATAAAACAAAAGAGAACTCTTTCGGTTCATTTTTTCTTTCTTTGTTTAAACTTTTGCAAAGTACATAGATTTGAACGGAACGATCAATACCTATTATTGGGTTTCTATGTCCTGTTTTTGCGATTATTGGTGTAGAAAACTCAAATATGCTATCTTTGAAAATCATTTATCAGGACAATATGGAGGCAAACATACAAATATTTGACATTCCCACGGATTTTATTGCAGGCGACAATATCACCGGAGACATGCTGAATCGCTACGTGCGCTTTTCATGTAAAATGAAAGCAGTGCTTTTTGCATTTTGTGTAGAAGGTTCTGTCCATGCTACAATCAACCTGTCTGAATACACAATCAAAAAAGATGATTTTATCACATTAACGCCGGACAGTTTCGTCCAGCTCAATGACGTTTCTCCGGATGCTCATTTCTTCTACGCCTGCTTTTCGCAGGATTTCATGGAGAATAATAACCTGGTCTTAACAACCGTACGGTTACTTCCTATACTGGCTGAGAATCCGGTCATCTGTTTATCGGAAGATCTTTCACAGTTATATCAGGATATCTTCAAACCGTTGATCCATGCTTATTCATTGCCTTGTACGCTGGAGAATAAGGAGATCATTAAATCCGTTTTCACTATTTTTATGCAAGGTACGGCCGAATTGTATAAGAATCACGGCAAGTGGAAAAGCGCATTGCATTCACGCAGTAAAGTGATGTGCCGTGAGTTTATCAAACTGGTCATGTCGAATTATACGAAACAACGGAGCGTTGCTTTTTATGCGGAACATCTGGGTGTTACCGTTTCCCATTTTTGTTCGACCATAAAAAAGGAAACAGGAAAGACGGCGCTCGAAATAATAACCGCCATTGTTATGATGGACATTAAAGCACAGCTGAAATCAACGGAACTTCCGATCAAGGAGATTGCCTTTTCGCTGGGATTCAACAATATGTCGTTCTTCAACAGATATTTCAAAAGGCATACCGGCATGACACCACAGGAGTACCGCAACAGTTAAACTGTAACTTTTTTCACTGCGATTTCAGTAACCGGAGAAAATCATCTTTATAGCTGGAGGATATTTCTATCTCCGTATTATCTTCCAGGACGATGTAACCGCCGGAGTTTTTGTGGTATGACCTGACACAATGAAGATTGATTATATGTGATTTGTGTACACGGACAAACGGGAACGGCAATATCTCGCTGAAATATTTCAGAAAACGGCAGACCATCTTCTTGCTTTTATCTTTCAAATAGATGTCGGTGAAATTTCCGTTTCCCTGCAACCGGATGATATCTTCCATCTTTATCACTTCAAATCCTTCGAGAGTAGGGAGGATCACCTGGCGCTTCTCCGGTTTCGGCTCGCGCATGTTTTCAATCAGAATCTGATTGCGATTGAATATCTCCCGGTTGACGATGTGTTGCTGTACCTTATTTACGGCAAGGATCAGTTCTTCGATGCTGACCGGTTTCAGCAGATAGTAAGCTGCACTCTGGTTCAACGCCCGGAGTGAATATTCAGAAAAGGCGGTGACAAATATGGTTTCGAAATACAGGTCTTTACATCCTTCCAATACGTCGAATGCATTGCCGTAGGGCATTTCCACATCCAGAAACACCAATTGCGGTTCCAGTTCATGGAGTAAAGGGACGGCCGATTTACAGTCGTGGGCTTCTCCGACCACTTCGATGACCGGACAGTATTTTGCCAGATAATTCTTCAATGCCTCACGGGCAGCCGATTCATCTTCAACGATGACGCTTCTTATTTTCTGTAGCATTTCCATATTCAGAGTCTTCTGTTTTTATATATCGTTCAGACAAAGATACTATTTTAAGCCATAAAAAAAATCCCCTGTTCCGGACAATTATACCGAAACAGGGGATTCTGAATTTTATCTATGGCAAGTTCTTAGAACTTAGACATATTCAGGTCTTTATCAACCAGTATGCCATCGATGGCCTTCAGGTTGAACTTGACTTTGCGTTTTGCTTTCAGCTTCAGGATGAACAGGTCGGTTGTACCTTCCAAGACTTCCTTGTCACCGAGATTAACGAAAGTAGGATACAAGGCCTTCTGACCATTTGTATGCAGACGGTCGTAAGTAAGGTTCTCCATGACTTTCAGGTTCAACGGTTCTATGCCGACAAATTCGTAATCCTGCTGGTCGTACGGCAAAGCGAAACTCAATGCGTTAACCGCTTTGAGGTCTGTACCTGTAACCTTGACTTCCACGATCTCGTCTTTGTTGTAGGACTGTTTAGGTGCGCTGATCCCGATCGTTCCGGCTACTTTTGCAGTATCCTGTTCTTCGATGCCGCCATCCAGTTGAGTGGCAACGACGGATATATCGTAAGCATCGATCAGGTCGTTCTGATTGATATCGCCGGCACTTACATAATCGAAGTCGCTGTCACCTTTACGCAGACCTGTGTAGTTCATGTAAGAAGTCAGGTCATTGCTGTCGATCTTCTTGTCGTTGTTGATATCGCCCGGCAGGTAGCTTTCTGTTCCCGGTACCTTGAAGACGTACAATTCGCGGCCTGAACCGTAATTGCCGACACCTTCCGTTACATTCAGTTTGATGTAGCGGGCTTTCGGTTTATCCTTGAATTCGAATATCTTCACATCACCGTTGCGTTCGAACTTGAAGGAATCGACCGGTATCCAGTTTTCTTTATCCATACTGTAAGAGACGAAACCTCTCAGCATTGTTCCGTTACCGCCGTCCTGACGTGACAGATAATGGAATTTATCCAGCTGGTTAACCGTGCGCAAGTCGATGATCATATCGAACGGTATAGCATTCTTGCGGTATTTCGTATGGAACATGTCTCCCAGTTCAGCAAAGTCGAACAAACGGAAGATTTCGAAACCACCCTGTTCTTCGGCAGTCACTTCACCCCGGATTCCCTTGATAGCAAACTCGAGCGGGTTCGATTTCGTCTTCACATTGAAGGAAGACCAATCGGAATAACCGTTCTTATTTACAGAACGAATCTTGAAGGCATAATCAGTTTCGGCTTCCAGTCCGTCGAACAACAATTCTGTATTTCTGATAGTCGTGTACAACATATCGTTGAATTCAATTTCGTAGAAGTCGGCACCTGCCACTTTATTCCAGGTCGGTTTCAATGAATAGGCTTCCAGGTTTTCATCTGTAACCTGTGCAACAGGAGCGGCCAGTGTACCGGTCGAAACACGGTGGCTGTTACCCATATCGAATTTGTAACCCTCAAAGCTGATGCTTGTTTCGTTCGCTGTGATATCCGCAGAAGCGAGCTTTACCAATAACTGCGGGTTCTTAGTGATCGTTACCTTTTCAAACTCGCTTCCTTTCGTTGCAAACTTGTTCAGGTTGGGTGTTGCATCATAGAAATAAACGTTTTCACCTTTCAGGAATTCGTCCATCGAACGGGCTTCCGTCAGCTTTACCTTGTTTTTACCAACTTTGGCAGCCACTTTTTTCGGCATTTCGGAAACATTGATACGGAGTTCGGTTGCTTTATCTTTTACGAAACCGTCAAAGCTGCCTACTGCCGGCCGGATTGTAATCGTTACATTATTCTTACTGCCTACTTCCGATTCGATCCGGGTCGTTACACCTTCACCTTTCAAATAGGCTTGTGTCGTGCCATCGTCGTCATATTCAGTAAACGAACTGTTACCGTCCGGATAAATTTCATAAACGCGCAGGTTCTTATTGATCTCGGTAACATTATTATTAGGGTTAGTCATCGGAATGATGGCGCCGCTCTTTACAAATACCGGCAACTTCCATAACGGAGAAGCAAAATTGTTGACAACACAGTTGCCTTCATATTTTTCTCCGGTAAAATAGTCTACCCAGGTTCCTTCCGGTAGATAAATGCCGTCGCGTATATCGTTACCTTTTTCATCTGCCTGTGTTTCCTGATAGATAGGGGCAACCAGGAAATACGGTCCGTACATGAACTGATATTCGGTTGCTTTACCATAAGTATACTGATTCGGGTATTCCAGGAACATGGCACGGATCATCGGCTTACCATCTACTGCTTCCTTTGCAATGCTGTAGGCATAAGGCATCAACTCCGATTTCATTTTCAGATACCAGCGGTTGATAGATGTTGCCGGTTCGCCAAGGGCATGCGGATATTTCTCATTGGCACCCCAACCGTCCATATTCAACTGCATCGGCGTCCAGGTCTTCCACTGGAAATCGCGTGTGTTCATTGCCAGGTTCTTTCCGCCGAAGATACCATCCATGTCGGAAGTGATATTCGGTTGTCCGGATAATCCCGAACCGATATAAGTCGGGATATGGAAACGGATATATTCCCACTGGCCGCCTGTCTGGTCGCCCGACCAGATACCGGCATAACGTTGCGTACCGGCCCAACCGTCAAGGGAGATAATGAAAGGACGCGCATCGTTACCATAATAAGGCATGATATGACCTACGTCAGCCACACCGTTCAGTCCGAATGAATAACCGGCACCTACCCAAGCCACGTCGGTCTTCAAAACACGGACACCGGCATCGCGCACTTCTTTTACGATATCACGCTGTAACAAGGCACTGATTTCGGGTTTCGGATGCAAATCCGACTGTGTCCAAAGTCCGATTTCGACACCATTTTTATGAGCATAATCAGCCAGACTTTTCAGGTTCTGGATATTTCCGTCCAATGTTTCGGTCTGTCCGTATCCGGCACCGTAACCGTCGTTTGGCAATAACCAGCCGAACGGCATATCGTGGTTCTTGTAGCGGTCGATCACGGCACGGGCGGAGAACTGGTAATTGTTCTTTTCGCCGTTCAGGGATTCTTTTACACCACCGTTGTCTTTCTGGCTTTCCTTGTAACGTTTGCCGTCTTCAAAAAGGATACCTTTCTCGTCTTCCACCCAGTAGTCGCGGTTATAAGCATTCAGGTGTCCCTGATAGAAACCGAACTTCGGTAATAAAACCGGATTACCTGTCAGCTGATAGAAATCGTTCAACAGGGATACGGCACCGTCATTGACCATATAGAACGCATCCAGGTAATCGGTATCATGTGACAATATTACTGTCCCTTTTTCGGCTGCACCGAAATCATATTTACCTTGTTTGAAGGTGTACCACATAAAGCCGTAGCCATTGGTAGACCAATAATAGGGGGCAGGCGAGGCAACGCCGCCATCGGTCCAGCTGTTCTGGTTTTCGATAGCGATCGCTTTTCCTTTATGCGAGAAGCGCCCGTTCTGTACACCACCGCCATAGAAGTATTCGCCGGGATTTTCCTTTAAGGTAAGGATTGTTTTTCCCTTATCATAAAGAACAGGTTTTACCTCCTCCAGGACAACTTTGTCTGTTGCCAGATTGGTCACCTTCAACAGGGAAGTGCTTTTATCCAGTTCCAGTCTGATCTCTTTGGTGCTGATAGAAATAGTCTTATTATCTTCTTTCAGCGTTAACGGAGATACCGGTTTTCTCGGGTTATCGACCAGGATCTGTGCTTCCGGTTTGGCCTCCGGGTCACGGATGATCCCTCCGTTGACGTCCTGAAATACTCTGAAGATGTTCTCTCCATAAAAGTCAAAGGCCATTCTCTGATTATCGGAGAACAGGAGTTCAACAGTCGTAGGATTGATCTGTTTCACACCGACAATTTTCTTATCCTGCTGTATTTCCATACATACATTGTCGGCTCTTTGTATGGCTTGCATGGATAAGGGTGAAAACAAGGGGAAGGCCAAAGCGAGTATGAGCACTTTCCTTTGTTTCATTTTTCTAATAGTGTCATTCATGTTGATGTTGTTTTAACGAATAAATGATTTAAGCAACAAACTTACAGGATATAATTATCATTAGCAAAAAATAATAAATATATCCTATAACAAAATTTCATGCGCAATCAGACAATAAGGGGGAATCTGAGCAGGACGATCACGCCTGTATCTTCATCATCTCCTTCCTTCTCAGTAATTTCGATCGTGATATGCATACCGTACAAGCTGTTCAATAGGTTGATACGCTCACGGGTATTAGTCAGGCCGCGTGAATGATGCTCTTTCTGGTGCCGGGTTTTAAGCTCGTTGCTTTTTTTCAGTCCGATCCCATTGTCTTCGATTTTAACACAAAGACTATTGCCTTCCGGCTTTACGGACAGTTTCAGCAGGCCACCGGACTCTTTATACCGTAAGCCATGCCAGATCGCATTTTCCAACTGGGGTTGTATCAGCATGTTAGGCACAGATATATGGTCGGTGTCAAGCGATTCATCCACATCTGTCTCGTAAACAAACTTATCGCTGAAACGCATGTGTTCCAGATCGAGGTATTCTTTCAATTGTTCGAGCTCCGTCGAGAGCGGCGTAAAGTCTTTATTGGAGTTTTCCATTATATTTCGCATCAGGCGGGAATAGGAGGAAAGATACTTATTCGCCTCCAACTCATTATTCTGGGCAATAAACTGATTCACACTATTCAGGCTGTTGAAGATGAAATGAGGATTCATCTCACGGCGCAACGACTGGAGGGCTATCTTTTTATTCTTCCGTCTGATGGAATACCAGGCTTTGACGATAAACACGAGAAAAATAAGGATCAGGACAATCGAGCCGATCAGTACATAGTTGAAGGTGTTTTTCTTTCTGATCAGTTCGTCTTTCAGGATACGTTCTTTCTCCAACTGGGCGATACGGGCTTCATGTGCCTGAAAGAATTTCTGGTCTATCAGTGTGCTGTCCGATTTAACCAGCGGTTCCAGTTTTTCCATAAAGTCTGCATATAAGTCCAAGGCTTTCCGTTGCTGGTTCCCTTTCCTGTATTGCTCGACCAGCTGTTCCAGGCTTTTCTTAGCCTCTATCGTATGGCCCTCCTTCAACGCCATATCATAGGATTGCTGAAGGGAGGCGAGAGCTTTTACCTGTTGGCTATCGGCGGCATATACTTTGGCAATTTCTCTTTGTACCTTGATGGTTTCTACCGGTTTGTCCTTCACTTCAGACAATATGCTGTTCAGGTTACCTATGGCGGCTTCCTTATTATCCATGACCAGGTTGACATTTGCCATCTGATGGAAGGCGGCGACCCGATCCTCCTGTTGTTCCGGTTTGTAGGAGGTGTTCAGTAATTCAATATTTCGCTGTATATAAGGAGATTGTGCAACTGGGTTTGAGATATTCTTTAACCGGTTCACATCATTCGTATTCAGTTCAATAAAATTAGTGTCCTGTGACAGGTGGGCGGCATTGCCATAACTTAAAATAGCCTCTTGTATCTTCCCTTGTATCTCCTGTATCCTTGCCATTTCACGGTCAACCCGTGCTATCTTTTCATTGTTTTTGATTTTGTAAAACAACTGGCGGGCACTGATAAGATAATTCATTGCTTTCTCGTATTCCCCCTGTATCATGAGTGTTTTTGCCAGTGCTTCATAATCCGTCGCAACCGAATAATCCGACTTTCCGCTTTCCAGTGACGTGGAGAGTTTCATCACTGCTTTTCTGGCACTGTTTTGATAGACAGGAGGAACGGAATCCTGTGCTGTCATTGTTATGCAGGGACCTGTTAGCAGCCATATTGTCAAATATATAATCAGTCTGTTCATATCATGTTTTATTGAGATTGTAAAGTAAATATAAGTAAAACATTTATATCCTATATTTCACCAACTCAAAACGCCGGTTCACACATTCTTCCCGGAATCTTAATTATTAACATTCTATTTTTGAGCCATAAACCTATTAAAAAAATTCCGAATATGAAAAGAATTATTCTACTATGTGTCTTATTCACAGCATTAACAACATCAATAGGCTGCATACTGGAAGCCAGAAACGTAACGGCGAATGCAGAGCCTGCCAGTACACCGGTCACAAATGCCGTAACTGCCAAAAAGACGAAAATACAGGTTGCTATCCTGCTGGATACTTCCGGCAGCATGCAGGGACTGATCGAACAGGCTAAATCCCGTCTGTGGAATATAGTCAATACACTCACGACGCTGAAATATAAGGGAGAGACACCGGAAATAGAGATTGCCTTATACGAATATGGCAGTTATATGCTGTATAAAGGTGATTATATCCGGCAAATAACCCCTTTGACAGTCGATCTCGACCTGATCTCGAAAGAATTATTCGCCCTGACAACCAGCGGAAGCGAAGAGTATTGCGGTACAGTCATCCAGCGGGCAGTAAAAGAGTTGGAGTGGGGGCAAAACGAAGCGGATATGAAACTGGTCTATATTGCCGGCAATGAAGAGTTTACGCAGGGTTCTGTCTCTTACAAAACGGCTATTGCCGATGCCTTGAAGAAGAATATATTTGTCAATACAATCCATTGCGGTGATGAAGAAATCGGTGTCCGTGACTATTGGAAGGATGCCGCTTTGAGAGGAAACGGCAAATTCTTCAATATAAATGCCGATGCGACTGTCCGTGCCATCAAAACACCTTTTGACCCGCAGATCATCCTATGCAACAATAAGTTGAACGATACTTATATCAGTTATGGCTCTACCGGGAGAGAACGTAAAATGAATCAGATTGCCCAGGACAAAAATGCCGGTACAATATCGTCGGCCAATTATGCCGAACGTGCCGTAAGCAAATCCGGATCTGCTTACAAAAATACGTCATGGGACCTGGTAGATAAGATGAAAGAAGACCAAAACGTCTTGTTGAGCATCAAAAAGGATGAACTGCCCCAAGAACTGCAAAACAAGTCTACAGAAGAAATAAAGAGCATCATCACCCAAAAGGAAAAGGAGAGAACAGCTATCCAAAAAGAAATAGCCGAACTGGCAATCAAACGCCAGGCTTATATCGAAGAGCAACTTAAAAAGGAAGGAGATGACAGCGGAGACGATCTGGGTAAAGCAATCACCAGCTCCATCCTGACATTTGCCAACCTGAAAGGGTATACGGTGGAAGCAGAATGATGACTAGTCTCTACATGTTCCAATTACATAGTTTTTCTGTAAAAGACCGTTCACCCTTCACCTTTACAATAGTAACAAACTGTCATATAGATTACTATAAAGGTAAATAGTAGATGAATGAATAAAGAAAAAGGTGAACGGTTACTTTAAACCATTCACCTTTTGAAATATAAATGAATACATACCGAGGAAGTAAGTTCAGAGTTATTGGAAGATAAGGCGTGAAAAGGTAGTTGTTTGCTTATTGACGTAGGTCATTAAGCTTGCCGATATACGTCGCAATGCTTACCGAACCACGTCGACAAGCTTAACGACGTAGGTCGGTAAGTCAATAGCTTATTGTACCAGAGATAAAAGTAAAAGACTTTTGAGTTAATACATAATAGCCTGGCTATTACTGTGCAGTAATATAAAACAAAAAAGGTGAAGGGTTTAAAGCAACCCTTCACCTTTTCGATCAATCATTCACCTATCATTCACCTCTATAGCAATCTGTATAATAACATATTAATGCCAAGCAGGCGAAGGGTGAACGGTTTATATGATATTTTATACATAGTGAGTAACTCACTTATTTATCCGATCAGCTGAACACTGCGTTTAATAAATTTGCTCAATGCTTCACCCTTCAGCATACCGTTGGCAAGCAGTGCCAGGTCGATTAACTGGCTGACCAGCTTATTGCTACCTGCATATTCTGCCAGGATTGCATTACGTTGCGAAGTCAGTTCGTCGATCTTATGGTTCGTGTTTGTCATATCTTCTTTTTCAGCAGAAGTAATCTCTTCTTCCTTTTTCTTGTTCTGCGCTTCACGAAGGTCTTCCTGACGTGCTTTCCAACCTTTCAGGTCCGCTAGGATCGGTTTCAGTTTTTCTTCGCAGTTCTGTTCTTCCTCAGAAAGTACCTTCTTAACCAATTCGTGATCGGTATTCAACACAAGATTGTAGTTGTCAGGCATTTCTCCGTAGAATGACATTCCCGGCTGCATAGCAGACATTTCACGCATACGACGCATATATTCGCTCTGGGTCAGCATAACCGGATTAGAGTTTTCACCCAATGCTTCGAATGTAACGATGAAATCGGTCTTTTCGATCTTCGGCAGTTGGCTTTTGAACATTTCCTGCAAAGCATTCTTCTGGTCTTCATTCAGTGTAACCTGACCAACGTTATCCTTACGGATCAGATTGTCGATCGTATCGCTGTCCACACGAACAAAACGGGTTTTGTCGAATTTCTGTTCCATCTGGCTGATAGCATGGACATCCAGCTGACCGTCCATAATCAATACACTGTATGCTTTATCTTTAGCGGCCTGGATATAGCTGTACTGGTCGTTTACATTCGTAGTGTACAGATAGATCAGGTTTCCTTCCTTATCTGTCTGGTTGGCTTCCACCAATGCTTTATATTCTTCAAATGTATAATATTTACCGTCTACGTCTTTCAGAAGGGCGAACTTGGCACCACGATCATAGAACTTTTCGTCGCTCAGCATACCGTACTGGATAAACAGTTTCAGGCTATCCCATTTTTCTTCGAACTGAGGACGGTCGTTTTTAAACATTTCTTCCAGGCGGTCGGCCACTTTCTTTGTGATATGATTGGAAATTTTTTTCACATTCTGGTCGCTCTGCAAATAAGAACGGGAAACGTTCAATGGAATATCCGGAGAATCGAGTACGCCGTGCAACAATGTCAGGAATTCAGGAACGATACCTTCTACAGAATCGGTTACAAATACCTGGTTGCTGTATAACTGGATCTTATTGCGATGCAGGTCGAGGTTACTCTTGATGCGCGGGAAGTAGAGGATACCGGTCAGGTTGAACGGATAATCCACATTCAAGTGAATCCAGAACAATGGTTCTTCCGACATTGGATACAGGTCGCGATAGAATTTCTTATAGTCTTCATCAGTCATATCGGCCGGTTTGCGAACCCATGCCGGAGTGATATCGTTGATGATGTTATCTTCGTCGGTATCGACATATTTACCGTCTTTCCATTCCTGCTTTTTACCGAATGCGATAGGAACGGGGAGGAAACGGCAGTATTTTGTCAGCAGGCCGCTGATCTTGTCTTTATTCAGAAAGTCCTTGTTTTCGTCGTCGATATACAGGATAATATCTGTACCACGGTCGTCTTTCTGTGTTTCTTCCAACGTATATTCGGGAGTTCCGTCGCAACTCCATTTCATAGGAACAGCGCCTTCTTTATAAGATTTGGTTACAATTTCCACTTTCTTTGAAACCATGAAAGAAGAATAGAAACCAAGACCGAAATGTCCGATAATAGCAGCTGCATCGTTCTTATATTTTTCTACGAACTCTTCAGCACCGGAAAATGCGATCTGGTTAATGTATTTGTCAATTTCTTCGGCTGTCATACCGATACCACGGTCAGAAATCTTGATGATCTTGTCGTCGAAACTAACCTGAACGGTCAGGTCGCCCAGCTCTCCTTTAAATTCACCGACAGATGCCAGGGTTTTCAATTTCTGTGTAGCATCCACAGCATTCGATACTAATTCACGAAGGAAGATTTCGTGATCACTATACAAAAACTTCTTGATGATAGGGAAGATGTTCTCACTTGTAACACCTATGTTTCCTTGTTTAGCCATTTTGTTTATATTTTTAATGTTATAATAATTCGTTTGACGTTACGATATAAACAAAAAAAATGCCAGATAGGTTCTATCTGACATTTTGACTTTATTACCGGAAGAAACGACTTATTCCTGTCCTTTCTTTTGTACGGATGTTACTATTTTCTGTTCATCTTTATTGAAGTCTACAACGATCTTGTCGCCTTCGCCAACGGATGCACGGATTATCAACTCGGCCATTTCATCTTCCAGATATTTCTGGATGGCACGCTTCAGCGGACGGGCGCCAAACTGCACATCGTAGCCTTTCGTTGCAATGAAATCTTTTGCCTCGTCGGTAAGTACCAGTTCGTAGCCCAGACCACAAACACGTTTGTAAAGTCCTTGTAACTCAATATCAATGATCTTGTGGATCGCATCTTTATCAAGCTGGTCGAACATGATGATATCGTCGACACGGTTCAGAAATTCAGGAGCGAATGCTTTATTCAGTGCTTTCTGAATCACACCACGAGAGAAGTCCTTATCCATTTCACCGGCTGCCTGCGAACTGAATCCGACGCCACGGCCGAAGTCTTTCAACTGACGTGTTCCGATATTGGAAGTCATGATCAGAATCGTATTCTTGAAGTCGATCCGTCTGCCAAGACTGTCAGTCAGGCGACCTTCGTCCAATACCTGCAACAGCAAGTTGAATACATCCGGATGCGCTTTTTCGATCTCGTCGAGCAATACAACGGAGTAGGGTTTACGACGAACCTTTTCCGTCAGCTGGCCACCTTCCTCGTAACCTACATATCCCGGAGGTGCACCGATCAGGCGGGAAACCGCGAACTTTTCGAGATATTCACTCATATCGATACGAATCAATGAATCAGCCGAATCAAACAGATATTCAGCCAACTTTTTAGCCAAGTGAGTTTTACCTACACCAGTTGGGCCGAGGAACATAAAGGTTCCGATCGGTTTGTTCGGGTCTTTCAATCCTACACGGTTGCGCTGGATCGCTTTTACGATCTTCTGGACGGCATCGTCCTGGCCGACTACCTGCTTCTTCAAGTTGTCTGCCATTTCCAGCAGTCTCAGGTTTTCTGCTTTGGCAATACGCTGAACAGGTACGCCTGACATCATGGCTACCACTTCAGCTACTTTGTCTTCGTCTACTGTTTCACGATGTTCCTGCAATTCCTGTTCCCACTTAGCTTTCGCTGCTTCCAGCTGCAACAGATACTGACGTTCTTTATCACGGAAACTTGCAGCCAGTTCGAAGTTCTGTGACTTTACGGCAGCCAGTTTTTCGGTTTTCGTATCTTCTATTTTTGCTTCCAGTTCCTCGATACTCTTCGGTACTGTAATATTAGATATATGTACGCGAGAACCGGCCTCGTCCAAAGCATCGATTGCCTTATCCGGGAAGTTACGGTCGCTGATATATCGTTCCGTCAGCTTTACACAAGCATCCAGCGCCTCGTCCGTATAGATCACATTGTGATGTTCTTCATAACGGGGCTTGATATTTTTCAGAATCTGCAATGTCTCTTCTGCTGTTGTCGGGTCGACAATCACTTTCTGGAAACGACGTTCCAAAGCACCGTCTTTCTCGATGTTTTTACGATATTCATCCAGCGTCGTAGCACCGATACATTGTATTTCACCACGTGCCAGCGCCGGTTTCAGCATATTGGCAGCGTCCATAGAACCGGAAGCCGATCCTGCTCCGACAATGGTATGTATTTCATCGATAAACAGAATGATGTTCGGATTCTTTGAAAGTTCGTTCAAAATTGCTTTGATACGTTCTTCAAACTGTCCGCGGTATTTTGTTCCGGCCACGATAGAGGCCATATCCAGACTGATCACCCGCTTATCGAACAACACACGTGATACTTTACGCTGGATAATGCGCAGGGCAAGTCCTTCTACAATAGCAGACTTACCCACCCCCGGTTCACCGATCAGTACCGGATTGTTCTTTTTACGCCGGCTTAAAATCTGTGCCAGGCGTTCAATCTCTTTCTCACGACCAACAATCGGGTCCAAGCGGTTTTCGGCAGCGGCACGTGTCATATCCGTACCAAAATTGTCCAATACCGGAGTATCGTTCGGTGACTTGGACTGTGCGGCACCGGTACCTGAAGAGGAGCGGGGGGATTCCTTACGTGAAGAGAAATCTTCTTCTTCATCGTCCTCGTCATCCGTATAACCGTCACTGATTTCGTCTATCTCTTCCAGTTCTTCCATACGGTTCATGTTTGTTCCGTTTGCCAGATTGTTATATACGTTACGGTAGTTTATACCGGCTTCACCCAATACTTTGGCGGCAACATTGAACTCTTCTTTCAGAATAGCAAGAAGCAGATGTTCCGTACCCGTCTCGTCTGTTTTAAACAAACGTGACTCTAGCATACTCATGCGCAATACGCGTTCAGTTGTTTTACTGATGGCTATATCGTGTAATTCGGACTCTTCAGTTTCAAATGTATTTTTGATCTCCTGCTCAATCCTCTTCTTTATATCGAATACGTCGGCATGCAAATCATGCAGCAACTGCATGGCTTTGCCATCACCGTCGCGGATGATACCAAGCATTAAGTGTTCCGGCCCGATATAACTGTTCTGAAGCCTGGCGGCTTCTTCGCGGCTATACTCTATAACGTCGATCAGCCTTTTCGAATAATTATTTTTCATATTATATGAATCCTTATCTATTATAATAATGTACTGTGAATGCAAAATTAATAAACTCTCTATATATACCTAACAAATTTCATGCCATTATTCCTTAAGAAACCCCCAATATTTCTGAATAATAAAATTTCAGCGTAAAAACTTTCGTGATAATGGGAAAAGCGTTACCTTAGTGCACTTTTTAAAAGGTGAGATATTGAGTGTAATTAATATAAAACTAAATGGTTGATCAAGACAGAATTATTAAGATTAACATCGAGGAGGAAATGAAATCGGCATACATTGACTATTCAATGTCTGTTATTGTTTCGCGCGCCCTTCCGGATGTTAGGGATGGTTTTAAACCGGTTCATCGTCGTATTTTGTTTGGAATGAATGAATTGGGTAATACATCCGACAAACCTTATAAAAAATCTGCGAGAATTGTTGGTGAAGTTTTAGGTAAATATCATCCACATGGCGACTCGTCCGTCTATTTCGCAATGGTTCGTATGGCACAAACATGGTCTATGCGTTATACGTTGGTTGATGGACAGGGAAACTTCGGTTCAGTGGACGGTGACAGTCCTGCCGCTATGCGTTACACCGAGGCAAGATTAAGTAAACTTGCCGAGGAAATGCTCCGGGATATCGAGAAGGATACGGTAGATTTTCAGTTGAACTTCGATGACACACTGAAAGAACCGACTGTATTGCCGACCCGTATTCCTAACCTGCTGGTAAATGGTGGTTCTGGTATCGCAGTTGGTATGGCAACCAATATGCCGACACACAATTTGAGTGAAGTACTCGACGGATGTATTGCCTATATCGACGCTCGCGGAGATATTGATGTAGAAGGATTGATGCAATACATCAAAGCGCCCGACTTCCCGACTGGTGCTACAATTTACGGATATGCCGGTGTAAAAGAAGCATTCGAAACCGGTAGAGGACGTATCATTCTTCGTGGTAAAGCAGAAATTGAAGTAGAAAATAATCACGAAAAGATTATTATCACTGAAATCCCTTACCTTGTTAATAAGGCAGAACTGATCAAGTATATAGCCGACCTGGTTAATGACAAGCGTATCGAGGGTATTTCTAATGTAAACGATGA
This sequence comes from Parabacteroides sp. ASF519, assembly GCF_000364265.2. Classification (NCBI taxonomy): domain Bacteria; kingdom Pseudomonadati; phylum Bacteroidota; class Bacteroidia; order Bacteroidales; family Tannerellaceae; genus Parabacteroides; species Parabacteroides sp. ASF519. Next base: position 3,998,146 of record NZ_AQFV02000006.1, read on the forward strand.
GTCAGACCGTAACGGTATGCGTATCGTCGTCGACGTGAAACGTGATGCCAATTCAGGCGTTGTACTGAATAAATTATATAAGCTGACTGCCCTGCAATCTTCTTTCAGTGTAAACAATATCGCTTTGGTTAACGGCCGTCCGAGACAGTTAAACCTGAAGGATATGATCAAGGCTTTTATTGAACATCGCCATGAAGTTGTTATCCGTCGTACCCGTTTCGAACTGAAGAAGGCTGAAGAAAGAGCGCATATCCTGGAAGGTTTGATCATTGCTTCTGATAATATCGACGAAGTAATTGCTATCATCAAATCATCCAAGAGCCCGAACGAAGCCATCGAACGTTTAATGGAACGTTTCTCTTTATCGGATGTTCAGGCACGTGCAATCGTTGAAATGAGACTTCGCCAGTTGACCGGACTGGAACAGGACAAACTGCGTGCAGAATACGAAGAAATTGAAAAGTTGATCGCCCGTTTGAAAGAGATTCTTGAAAATGAAGATGTTCGTATGGACGTTATCAAAGGAGAATTACAAGAAGTAAAAGATAAGTTTGGCGACGAACGTAAAACAGATATCGTATATGCTTCGGAAGAACTGAATCCTGAAGATTTCTATGCCGATGATGAGATGATCATCACTATTTCCCACATGGGATACATCAAACGTACGCCGCTGAGTGAATTCCGTGCACAAGGACGCGGCGGAGTAGGAGCGAAAGGCTCGGTAACACGCGACGAAGACTTCGTGGAATATATCTATCCGGCTTCTATGCATGCCACTTTGTTGATCTTTACAGCAAAAGGCAAGTGCTACTGGCTGAAAGTATATGAAATTCCGGAAGGAGCTAAGAATGCAAAGGGTAGAGCCATCCAGAACTTATTGAACATTGAAGCGGATGATAAAGTAAACGCCTTTATCCGCGTGAAGAAGCTGACTACCGACACCGAATTTATCAATTCACATTATCTGTTGTTCTGTACCAAGAAGGGTGTTATCAAGAAAACATTGCTTGAAGCATACTCACGTCCGCGTCAGAATGGCGTAAATGCGATCACATTGCGTGAAGACGACGGCCTGATCGAAGTATGTATGACCAACGGAGACAACGAAGTACTGATTGCTAACCGTAACGGACGGGCTATTCGTTTCCACGAAAGTGCGGTTCGCGTCATGGGACGTACTGCTTCCGGCGTTAGAGGTATGACATTGGATAATGATCCTTCCGACGAAGTGGTAGGTATGGTATGTATCAAGAATAAGGAAACCGATACTGTACTGGTTGTATCTGAACAGGGTTACGGAAAACGTTCGAATGTGGAAGATTACCGAATGACTAACCGTGGCGGTAAAGGTGTCAAGACGATCAACATTACTGATAAAACTGGAAAACTGGTTGCCATCAAGAATGTGACAGAGGAAAATGACATCATGATCATTAACAAGTCAGGTATCGCTATCCGTATGAAAGTAACAGATCTGAACGTCATCGGCCGTGCAACTCAAGGTGTTCGCCTGATCAACCTGGGTAAACGTAATGATGAAATAGCCTCGGTATGTAAGGTATTGTCCGAACCGGATGAGCAGGTAGATGAAGAAAGCGCTGAACTGGATGCTCAGAATGAAAATAATGAAGAATTAACCGGTTTTGATGGATCTGAAGATATCGCAAATGATACTGAAGAGACAACAAATGAATAATTTAAACAAATAGAAATATTAATCTCAAATTACTATCACAATGAAACGATTATTATTAACAGTTGCACTATGTGTTGCAGCATCATCTGCCTCTTTCGCTCAAAAGAAAGCCGTTAAGGAGGCGCAAGGAATAGCAAAAGGAGACAAGGCAGACTTCACTGAAGCAAGAGCCTTAATCAAAGGTGCTTTGGAAAATCCTGAAACAAAGGATGACGCCCAGGCATGGTATGTTGCAGGTTTTATCGAAGACCAGCAGTTCAGTGCTGAAAGAACAAAACAGATTTTAGGACAACAGCCGAATGAACCAGTTATGTACGAAGCATTAGGTGCTATCCTTCCTTATTTCAAGAAGGCTTACGAACTGGATCAGCTTCCTAACGAAAAAGGTAAAATCAAACCTAAATATTCTAAAGACATTAAGAGTATTTTAGGTGCTGACCATGTATATTTCTTTAACGGTGGTGCTTACTATTTCGATCAGAAGGATTATAAGAAGGCTTATGACTTCTTCAACCAGTATCTGGAAATCTCTGAACTGCCTATGTTCGAAGGAACTCAGACTGCTGAAAAAGATTCTACTTTCATGACTGTTCAGTTCTATGCAGCTGTTGCAGCTACTCAATTGCAGGATTCTCCTATAGCAATCAAAGCTCTGGAACGTGCAAAAAGTTCAGATTTCAGACTGAATGATGTTTACCAGTATTTGTCTTACGAATACAAACAGGCTGGTGACAGTGTAAACTATGTTAAGACTCTTGAAGAAGGTTATGCAAAATTCCCCAATGAAGAGTTCTTCCTGATGAGTTTAATTGACGCTTACATCCAGTCAAGTCAAAACGAAAAAGCAATAAGTTATCTGAACACTGCAATTGCACAGAAACCTTCTGATAGTCAGCTGTATCATGCATTAGGAATTGTTTACGAAACAGGTATTAAAGATTATGCAAAAGCAGAAGAAACATTTAAGAAAGCTTTAGAAGTCAATCCGGAAAGTGTTGAATCGATGTCTGCTTTGGGACGTATATATTACAACCAGGCTGTAAACAAACAGGGTGAAGCTAACATGATCAATGATAGCAAGAAATATCAGGAAGAATTAACTATTGCAAAAGATCTTTTCAAACAAGCTCTTCCTTATTTCCAGAAAGCTCACGAAATGAAACCTAGCGAATCAGAATATATGGTTGCTTTAAGAGGTATCTATTATAATCTGAACATGGGTCCGGAACTGGAAGCTATCGAAGCTGAAATGAACAAATAATAATCATTTCATTATATATAAAAATAGCCGTCTCTGTTGAGATGGCTATTTTTATATATATACTCGGGATCAGCTATTTTCTATCAGTAGTGATACAGCCCTTTACAGATAAGGGATAATCGTTATATAAATACCTGTAATAATTGCAGACGTAATAACACCTGAAATATTAGCACCTAACGCATCACCTAAAATGAAAGAGTCCGGGTTCTCTTTACTTACCAGCTTCTGTGCTACTTTAGCAGTAGTAGGAACACAACTGACAGCAGCAATACCGATTACCGGGTTATAATTTCCGCGTTTAATGAAATACATGATATATCCGCCAATGATACCTCCGATACCAGACAATAACAATGCAGTAATTCCTAATACCAATAATTTCAAGATCTTGGGATCAAGTAACAACTTAGCATCGCACAATACACCCAATAACAACCCCAACATGAAAGTCGAACCATACAATAACGGACCACTGACAAAATCATAAATATGCTTCATGCCTGATTCGCGAACGGCAACACCCAGGAACAATGAAAAGAAAAGGGGAGAGGCCACAGGGAATAAAAAGCATAAAACAGCACACAAAATAACAGAAAAAGCCAGTTTAACTTTAGCATCGTAGTTTTTGGGAGGTTTTGTAGTGGTCATTTTTATGGCACGCAAACGCTGCGGGATCAGGAGTTTGACCAGATAAGGATATCCTCCGTAGGTCAGTCCCAGATATAAATAAGCAACAACAGTAATAGGAACAAATAAATGTTTGGCCAGGATCAGGGATGTAAACAAAACCATCGGACCATCTGCACCGCCAACCATCGCAACAGAAGCGCTCTCACTTAAAGACAAACCAAAAGCGCTGGCAATAGGTAACGTCAGAAAAGTTCCCAGTTCCGCACAAAGAGCCAGGAAAAGACTGGCAAAAGGCTTCTGAAGCAGAAAGCCCACATCCAATAATGTTCCAATTCCCATAAACACAAAACAGGCAATCAAGCCATTACTGAAAGTCAGCGTATATACGGGTTGAAGAAAATCAATCTGCATTGTATTCATCAACTCGTCTGTATCTGAAAGCATAGGATCCAGGAATAAATTACCTAATACACCTTCCGGCATGATTAAAGTACCACAATTGATTGCAACCATTCCTAATCCCATCGGGATCATAACCATCGGCTCCAGGACTCCTTTCCAGCCTAAATAAACGAGTAGGCCGCCAAGTGTAATCAAAAAAACACGCGCAACAGCCAGTATCCATCCACCGGCAACCATTGTTCCAAAGCCTTGGAACAAACTAAAAAAATCAACATTTTCCATATCTGTTTTTATTTTTCGATAGAAGGATTCTCCTTTTTGTTTGTATTGTTCTTTCTCATTAGCTGTTCCTCTTTTTTGAGGTACATAATGCGAGTATCCTGTGGATAATAATAATCCATCAGATCCAAATGAGAAGCGCCATGACTTACGCCATGATAATATCCGGACGGTTTTATGTGGAGAAGATCGCTGTTTACACCACGACGGAATTCTTCGCGTTCGTCATCAGTCACATCTTCTTCATTATTTACCACATCCAGCCCTAATATTTCACCAATTTTGGCACGCAATTTATTTAGTTTGCCGAATTGCATCAGTTCATCACTGTGAGAATGGTGAAATTCCAGGGAGTCGGCCCAAACAGCAATAAGCTTGATTACACCGGCAACAACAAAACCGATAATGAAGGTCAGAGCCATCATTTCAAGGGTTGAAAGTAATAGACTTAACATAATTATTTAATTTAAAATCCAATATAATACCTTAATTAGGTACATGATTAGTCATTATTAGTCATTATTAGTCATTATCTGCCAATTCACGTGCAGACAATAAAAAAGAATAAAAAGAAAGATGTTAAACTAAATAATTATTTTCCGCAGTACGTAGACCCAATGGCCTGATCGTATACGAAGAGTGGAGAATTTTACTGATTGTGATATTAAAAATGTTTCAGATACTTTATTCAGAATATTTTGTTCCTTCTGAAGAAACAACTCCAAAAGACGGGTAGTCACTTTAAACGGACGTTCGCATCGGGTTGGCAACACCTGGCTACGAGTAGTAAGACAATAGACTGAATGATAGCTTTGACTTAAATCATAATTCTTTAACTCGTCTTGGAATGGATGTTTTTCCTTACTGCAGACAAAAGTCGTTTTCGCAGGAGACAAAATATTTTCATCTTCAGTCTTTATCTGCATATTCAAAAGAAGCAGAAACAGAAACGATACTATCAACAATACTTTTTTCATCGCGGTGCGAAGTTAGAATAGTTATTTAACATACAACATAATTTTGTCAATAAAAGTTGAAAATAATTTGCGTGGGATAGTCCCAGGATAACTTCTTATAATTCTATTAAACATAATGGGAATTATAAGAAATAGTAACAGAAAGATATCAGGAGCTATTCAGGCATAAAAAATCCGTATATAACTTCACAGTTACATACGGACCAAACAAATAACAAACTCTACTTATATGAAAAAACAAATACTACTAACATAATTATTACAGAATCTTTTTTCAAGCTCTGTTTATCATTATAACAATGATATGCTTTATTTGGTTCTGACTACAGAATAATTTTCTGCTATTTTTTTCTGGGGTTATTAAACGATCCCTGAAAATTATCTCTGTAGAGAACTTTATTTTATTCGATATTATAACAAAACGTCATTTATTTATGTTCCGGAATCATATACTAATAAATACTAAAAAGGCATGTATGTATCTTTTTTGATACTCTACATGCCTTAAACTCTCTCTGTATTATACTTTTCAAACGAAAGCAATATGCATCTCCATATATCTGTTATTCGGTCTGTTAACGAGATTTTCCTTTGCGATCTTTTCGCAATCCTCAATATCCATACCATTTTCAGGAATACTCCAGTACCACAACATAGGTGCTTTTTCTCTTTCAGCTGTTTCCATTTTTTTCCATTTTAAATTCAACTTCATCTATGAGACAGAAAAAAAGAAAATACCCCTATCAACTCACAGACTTTTTTTGAATGACAGATGCATTATTTTGTTTAATCGTTTTTTCCAGCATCCGGAGTTAGCTCCTGTGTTAAAGAATCGGCTAGTTCTTTATTGTATTCTTTGAGTAAATCAATATCATGTATATCACTGATATCGAGTATTTCACGAATTAATTCAACTTTACCATTTTCCAATTCAGTGCTAGGTATCATACTTTTGTCGTTTTAGATTGATTAATATTGTTTTAACTTTCATCTAACAATATTAATTTCACATTGTTCACATACACAATCTCTTTTAACGAAAAAAGGTGATCATCGTTAAATAAATGACCACCTTTCTCTTATAACTGAAATAAAATTTTATTTAGCTGCTTCGATAGATGCTTTTCTAAATTCTTTCAGTAACTTTTCAAGTTCCAAAGAAGCTTTGCGAGCACGTGTACCTGCTGCTTTGTTACCATTTTCAACCTGTGCATTAGCATTTGTGCTAAATTCCCCAATCGCTACATTAATTTTGTCTACTAACTCTTTCATTTTACTTTTGATATTTCTTATTATTAAATCGAAGCACAAAAATATAAATAATTATATCATGGGCAACAAAAAATTGACAAAACATATCTGTTCAAGTGCTGAATATTAATAAAAGACCTATTAAACAGCACTCTCCTACTTATTTAAAGCCTCCAGTAACTGTTTGCCAGGTTTAAATTTAACACTTTTCCGGGCTTTTATGGTTACAGGCACACCGGTTTTTGGGTTACGACCAGGACGTTCGGTCTGTTGCCAAAGGGTGAATGTGCCGAAATTCTGGAAAATAATGCTGTTGTCTGTCAGAAGCGCTTCTTCAAAAACTTCTTCCAATGTGTGGATAAACCGTAATGCCTCCACTTGCTTAATAGACATTTTGCTGGATATTTGTTTGGATAGTTCTACTTTATTCATATCTGTATTATTTTAATTCTCTTTTAAAAACTTACTTCATTCTCTATTGTATCTACATCATCGAATACGGCAACATTGCCATCCGTAATCTTCACACGGAGATCAGCACTGTTAGCTCCTTTTATATTGATGGTCAGATCATAATGGTGATCCCGTTGGATGTTATAATTATTTGTCAGGTTATCACCCAGGTAAAAACGATATTCGACTTTTATCCCATTTGCGTGGCTACTGCTGTACTTATAGGTGCCCTTTAAAGTAAGATACGTACAACCGGTCAGTTTACCATCCGGAGTTGAAGTGGTAACAGACGTACTGCCAGGACCATTGGATTCTTTGTTTTTTCCTTCGAACGATTCGGAAAGACCCAATCCCCGGAGGTTTTCCGGCATACAGAAATAAGCAGAAGAACCTGCTGTAGAAGTTAAACCGCTAAAATCCGTCTCAGTTGTCTTCATAGTTGTGCCGTCAATTGTTGCCGGATACTTGCTGTTGCTACTGCCTCCTCCAGCCGTATATAAAGCTATTTTCGTGGGAATATTGGTAATTGTTGCAGTCATATCAGATAATGATGCACTGGCATCATTAAATTGAACTCTAACCGTTACTTTAGCATAAGCCCTGAATAACCGGGATACAAAGACTACCTTTTTGTTTTCTTCCGTGTCCCCGGAAGAAGCTGTTGGTGAATACGCGGAGGGACCCGAAGTCAATAAAGTAGGCACCGAACCGGTAGATGGTGTAAAATCGACTGTTGTCTCTTTCAACTCTGCCTCAGTACCCTCAAAGTTTCTTAAGAGAGCTTCTCCCCCATTGACAATTATATAAAAACGACTTATAATATCAGAAAACTTTTCGGCTTCTGATGTAGCATCAGTATTAATCCTGACCATATAGTCGTTTTCCTTGACAAAATCTTTATCATCGCTTGTATTGTCGACTTTATAAAGCTTTTTAATAAAATTTCCGCTAGCGTCATATTGTAATATCCAGACATTTTTAACGCTTGTTGCTTCATTTTTATCACCGATCGTTGGTGTCGTTGCTTTCGTCTCTACGCTGATCGCTTCCGGCAGTTTCAAGCAAAATTGAAAACTACAGTTTCCTCCACTGCCTGCATTGCCAGATTCTTCCGTTGATTCACACCCTGTAATTACCAGGTTAAAAACTACTACCAACGGTAATAATAAATAGTATATATGTTTGTTTTTCATACCCAACAGTTTAAATTATTCACCGACCTCGTCTGTCGACTGGTCTACTTTCGTATAATCAAGTAATGATATAGTGATATCGCCCGGATTCAATATACCGAAGAAAGTCAGTGTGAACTCGAATTTATATTGCATTCCCTTCAATAATGTTTTTGAGGTCGTGGCAGTATATGTAAATATACCCTCCTGAATACCAGCAACGCCTTCTTCCGTATAAAATACTTTCAATGTAATTATAAACTCAAGAGGCTGACTGCCATCAACCGGCAGTAACACTATCGGATCATTATTCTTATGAGGTTTACTCCAGGCATTCACCGTATAAGAAAAATTCGATACTGTATATGAGTCTGTATAGCCAGCCCCCGGTCGCCAGTCTTTTTCCCCTAAATAATAAGTTAAGGGAACTGATAAGTTTTTTATCTCTATTTTCTGAACTATCAAATCACTTATTTTAACAGGTGATTCTTTCGCTTTTACCCACAGATCTACTTTTGAACCTAGACGGACAAACGGTCCTGTCATTGAAACCTCCATTTTATTATCTCCGTCATTTTGCGGTTGCACGACCAGACCTTTGATCTCGTTATACATGAAATCGTAACCATTACGTACTTCTATTTCACCCGCACTGGGATCGGGAGCCGTTTCACTGTTATACGAAATAAAGTAAAGGTCATATTCACCGCGATAAAGAGACATATTGCCGTCGGCTGTTTTATCATCTGCTATCGTACAGACACTTTTGCCAAGCGGTTCCGGTAATTTTTGTGTGGATGCATCCACAGCTGTTCCGGCTTTATAAGCCAGAACAGTGAATTTTGTACCGGGATCGAGGTCTACCAGAGTGGTAGCACCCAACGCCTTCGTTAAAGAAGCCTCATACAGTTTAAATGAGAGTTCAACCGGTTCTCCCTCTCCTTGCGGCTTCTGCCTGTTGTCATTATCCGGTAATCCCGACGTACATGCCAGCATCATCAGGGCCAGACAAACCGGTAAAAGAATGTTTATTCTTATCTTCATAATCTTTCTGCAATTCGTTAAATACCAATATTCGTATCCTGGCTGGCATCGCTTTTCCAGTCTTCCACCTTAAAGTTTTTCAATATCCCACCGATTTTGTTGACTGTGATGGAGTACATATAATGTTTGCCCGCTTGCCATTGGACAGGAGTAGCGGAGGCCGTTTTAAAGGTGCGCAATTCAGTACTGCCCTCGCTGCTGACTGCTACAGTCAGGCTGAAAGAAAGTACCGATTCGGTCGCACTCATCGGAGCCATCAGGCAGGATACGTTCGGGGAAGACAGTGAAGTAGACAGTTCTTTCGAACCGTTCAACGTAACGACAGACGTAGAGACCAGACCGTTCAATACCCCATCCGTCAACTGCATGCTGCCTTCGCCGACCTGCAACTTATTTGTATTACTCTGGATACTGATCTGCTTCAAATAAAGGCTTTCACTAACATCGGTCTCTTTGTCTATCCTGAAACTCACTTTTGCCAACGCATGATTCATCGTCAACGAAATAGCACGATTCGTCTGGGTAATCCCTGCCTGTTTTGTGGCATAGAGATAATCTGTTTGCTGGCTTCCGGTAAAGTCGAGCCGCTGGGTCTCATCCGAATCGCTTCCTTTTCTGACGGATACCGGAATGGTCAGGTTGCTGCCGGATGTTATATCCGCATCCGGATAACAGGCATAGACGTCAGCACTCCCATTTGCCGTTGTTATCTCCACTGAGGCTGTGCTCGACCAGCTTCCGTTACTTTGGGTAAACAGCAAAGTAGGCGTCGATGTATTATAGGCGGTCAGCGCATCGGCATTGGCCACATATAATTTTACCTGATTGATGGAAGTCACGATTCCACGGGTCTGTATTGTTTCCGCCAATCCGACCGAAACCAATTGGAGAGCGGAAGAAGACGGTTCGCCGTTATCCGGCAGGCTGTCCGTGCATCCGGCACAGGTTGCCAATAACGCTGTTAATGTATATAAATTCAATTTTCTCATATTCTTTTATGTATTAAGTTGCATTTAAGTCTCCCCCGGATTCCGCACTACCGTCAGAAGCAAACGGAGTCACATTTACACTGTTAAGTATCAACTTATTCGTAGATGTAAAATTGTATATGTAATTATTAGCGGCTTCCAGCTTGATGCTCGATTGAGCATAAGATTTATCTATCTCCCCAGCAGAGACGGTTATTTGGTAAACAGCCCCGGCGTTAGCACGGATAATACCGATATATGTATGATTTGTTCCGGAAGCCGTTACCGGCAAAAGCTGGATGGTCTCATTGGTTCCGCCGTCAGTACGCAGAGAATTTCCTTCCAACTTAATGCCGTTTCCGGTCGTAATGCTCGCATACTCCACATTAATCGTGATCTTGGCCGCCACCGGGGCAAAGACAAAGTCGACACGGTTGCCGACAGCTGCTTTTGAAGAGATAAGCTGGTTACTTTCCCAAAATGCAGTCGGGGTTGTCTGATCTTGTTTTATCCCACTGAATGTAGTCGGAAACGAAGCCGTATAGGTCTCGTTTTCGGTAGTAATGGTGATACCATCTCCAGTGCCGGGCAGCCATTTCGAAGTGCTTCCGGAGTCACTATACTTATAAACCGTAGCACTACCACTTGCGGATGCCCCCGAATAGATATTGATCTGGTCGTTTGCAACGAAGGTCCGTTTGTCGTAGTCTGACTCATGGGCATCGGTCGCCCGTGTTACCGGGGTGGCTATTTCTGCTGTTACTTCCAGCGGACGGCCTATTCCTGTCTCTTGTTCTCCGGACGTACAAGAGGACAACAGGAGCAGCAAGACGGCTATCTGTATGCCCGGTGATCGTTGTGTTGTGTTTATTCTTTTCATATCTGTTCTTTTTCTATGATAATGATCCGGTATGAGTTTGATTCGGTGTCCACGGTTTTATTTCGCTGCCGACAGGCACCAGGATATTGTTCTGGATAGTAAGCGTATACTCATACTGCGAACCGGCTGTCAGCGTGCAGCCGGACAAGGTCGTTTTATAAGTTACATTCTTGTAGGTAACGTTGACGGTAATATCCGTAGAGGTCCCTTTGGGATAAACGATGCCGTGCCAGGTATAGTTGTTGGTATCCGGACGATAAAGCGTTACGATCTCCTGTACGCTTCCCCCTGTCAGCAATCCCGGCGCCTGCACCTGAATACTAAAATCGCCCGAAAAGGCAGGGCCACCCTCTGCCGGTTTAAATATCAGCGTCAATTTCGTATTTACATGTTTGAATGTGAAATCAATGGTTTCGCTGCTTGCCGGTAATATCTCCGTTCGCAGCAAATTGCTTTTTAAATAATTGGTCGCAACGCTTTGTGAAGATTGAATGCTGGTGTAATTTGTCGGATATACAGCCTGATAAGTAGCTCCCGCCTGCAGGGTAAGCGCCTTGCCGGACGGCGGTGTCCAGATTCCGGACGACAACGTATATTCTATTACATTGTCCGCTACTCCTCCATATTTTTTTGTGATCCGAATCTTATCGCTATTAACGAAGGTACTCCGGTCATAACTATTATCTGCGGCAATCGTTTTACTGCCGCTTTCCGTCAGTATTCCGCTGAAGCGGTCTATCGATGCCAGTATTTTCACAGGATTACCCTCCCCGGCAGGCATAAGGATTGTTTCATCTGAACAGCCGGATCCGATAGCTGCCAGCCATACAGCGGCCACCAGTGCCATGTTTTTATGTATTGTTATTCTTTTTCTCATCATATTCTCCTTTCATCATTTAAAAACCATCCGGGCGAAGTGTACCGTTCCCGGTAACCTTTTGCCATCCGTCTATTGTTATGTCTTCAACGACAATGGCCCTATCGGATAAGATCAGACTATAGGTATAGCGATAGCCCCTCTCCCATTGCATCTGTTGAAAATTGGCAGCTTTGACAATCAGGTGGCGTTCATTTGCCGTATCTGTCGTTTTCCCGAGCACGATGGTCAATGAAACATCTGTTGGTTTGCTGGCCAGCGGAGCGACCAGGCCATAACCGACTATTGCCGGAGTTCCATTCTCACCACATTTAACGGCTGTGGTCGTTGGGGCAGGAGTGAAACTTAATACTCCTGTTCCAGCCGTTACGCCCAGGGTACCGTCTTTTAGTTTCATCGTGGTCGTTGCACTGTTTGCCGTAGCGGCAAATATGTTTGAAGCAGCGTTGAGCGTGATCTTCTTAACATAGTCGTAATCGTTATCGACCAGACGTCCCGAAGCACTTTGCAGCTTAAACACGATCTGCGCCAATGCATGTTGCAGATGAATAGTGGGCGAAAAAGCCCCCTCGGCATTGCTGGCTGTGATCGATGTCTTGCTACCGATATCGCTTGAACCTGAACCGTACAGATAATCAACAGTGTTGCATTGCCAGCTATTTTCGCCGTTGAAAGTCATATCGGTCGGTATCGTTACCTCAATCGTATGCTCATCGCTGGTCGTAGAAGGATTGAACGTTGCATCTGAGGGACTGAAAGCGAAAACACGCGCCTGAAGGTTGTAAAGGTTTACGGCAGGTGCACCTGCCCAGCTCAAGGTTCCTTCACCTTTGGCTTTGAAGAGGGAAAGTCCGTCTTTCAATTTGTTATCCGGATCTTTCACACCCTGGTAAAAAGGATAACCAGCACTTTCCGTTACATAAAGCATGACAGAGGATATTTTATCCTTACCAGTTACGGCTTCCGACGATTCCAGGCCGTTCACGACAGAACGGGTCGACGGTTGACCGGTATAGAAACGGGGTTGCAGCAAAACTGTTTCTCCCCGGTTACCGGAAGGGCCATTGTCTACCCCATCCTCTCCGACCGTGCAAGCGGGCAACAGGAGAAACAACAGGTACCCCAGGAAGACACACTGCCGTAAAGGTGGTGCAGCCAGACAAATGGATTGTTTGTTTTGTTTCATATTGATTCTATTTTTATTTATATCGTTTTTATTGATGTATCAAATGTTTGTATCGGGAATCTGGGCGGCATCCTGCCAGCCGACGACATTAATTCCCGACAGTTCAAGACCGGTCGGTTTAATCGTTACCGTGTAGGTGTAGATTTTGCCTCTCTCCCATTGATTGGTACAAGCCACCGACATCGGTTTTCCATCAACAGTCAATGAAATGGTGCCTGACAAAGATGTTTCTTTACAGGGTATAGCATAGTTCGTAATGGTCAGTGTAGCACTTGCATCGGTTGTAGCCGTTGCAGACGTCAATGTGTATTCATATGACTGATCGGTAGCGGAACTGCCGGTGTTATCCAGGTCGAACAGTTCACCGTTTGTTAGTTTCATGCGGGTCTTGCTGCCCAGCACAGGTATTTTGGAGGTGTATTTTACAGAGGTGACTGCGGCGGCTCCTTTGTAACTGTTTTCTTTCTTTATGACAAGACGGAGTTTGGCAAAAACATGTTTCAGGCCGATGCTGACTATTTGGCCAGGGCCTTTGTTTCCGTTCGGCATATTGTTTCCGTTGTTGGCGTAAGGTTGTTTTTCCTGATAAGTATCGTTTTTGTATTCGACACCATACATGTAGTCGTTTTCCGGCTGGGTAAGGTCTACTTGGTTGCTAGCGGCAGTCTTCGAACTGGTATATTCAATAGCTGCAACCGGCACGGGAACGGTCGGAACCGGATCGGTTAAAGTGATTGAACCTGTTAACGGATCGTTCTTAATATCGCTGTTCCCATTCGCCGGAGCGGGATGGCAGGAGAAAATGATTGCTTTCTCATTGTTCAGCCAGATGGTCTGGTCGGTCGGCACATTTTCCGGTTCGAGCGAAGTGATGCCATTTGCTGTAGCAGGCTTATATTTTCCGTAAATACCTGCCGGACGGATACCGTAGGTCTGTTGATCGGTTTCAGCATTGACGGCGTAGATACCGACGCTGGTCAGATCGGAAGCGTCGTCGATAGCGGCACGCGTCAGGGACACACCGGCTACACGCAGGGTAAGGCTTACCGGACTGTCGATATTTTCTTCCTTTGAACAGGAGGTCAAAAGGGAGATCGTCAGGATGGGTAATAACAGGTAATTATACGGTTTCATAATCTTTTATTCGTTTAATAAATTGTTTCGTTTCTTTCTTTATTTACGGTGAACTGAGGGTATCTATTTCCCCTCTCGAGAGGGGAAAAGTTACTCTCAGCTCCTAATTGACAGGGAGTTCTCCGGTTGTTGCACCATTCCCCCAGCCTTCTACTGTTATGCTGGATAGGGTTAATTCCTTACCACTTAGTTTGGCCGTGTAAAGGGTGTTTGTGCCTTTTGCCCAATTTACAGCATCAGAAGTAGCAGCCAGGTCGACAGCATAAACAGTATTGTCTATTGTAAATTCTACCTGTATCGTATTTTTTGCTCCGTTATGAGGTAAAACAAGAATACTGAATTTAGATGAAGCATCTTTAGCTGCATCCGCACCAGCTAATCCGGATCCGCCTTGCTTTTTCAATGTGTAACCATCACCAATAAAACGCGTGAATGTGACAGTTTTTTCTGCATTGGATGTTATTGTTCCATCTTTAATTGCCATAACAGGATTGGAACCCTGGCTTAAAGCCGTATTACTTTTATTCTTCAAAACAATTTTTGTCAGTTTACCTGTATTGGCATAAGTTCCATCATTATATATACGGAAACTGACCATTGCCATAGCATGTTTCATTTTTAGTGCTACGGAAGCATCCGGAGAACCTGCCGCCTTTCCATTGCTGGCTGTTGCCGGATTTCCGTTATTGTCTGCATCTTCCGCCCACATATAATCGACTTCTCCGGGAGCAGATAAGATCGTTGTCCCGGAAGCGTTGTCTGTTGTTGGGATCGTATTATTTGTATCCTTACTATCTGATGTTCCCGGAAAGACTGTAACTGGTATTGTTGAATTTTCAGCTACAGTGGTTAATTTTAATGCAGTGCCACTAGCAGCCATCTCCCCACCGGCTCCAGGTGTATATGCCGGATGATACCCATAGATCGTGGCTGTTTCGCTAGTCAGATAAATTTTATCGGTACTACTAGCCCAAGTTCCATTTTTCGTATATAACGCGTAATTATTAGTGTTTCCGTATGACGTTGTTGGTCCTACTGCATACACTGCAATACTTTTAAAATTGGTATCATCGGTACCTTTGTTTATCGCACTCTTTGTCAGTGCCACACCGGCAGTTATTCCCAGTTCGACGGCATCCGGATCGTCATTCGGATTGTAGGGTGCGTCTTCGTTGCTGCAACTACCGGCAGACAGGGTAGCCAGAAGCATCAGGTAAACAGGTAATTTCGTTTGTTTCATTTCGTTCGTTTTTTATACTTGTTGTTTTTATTTCTTAAGGTTATTCAACCAGATTCAGATCGTCGTTTTGTATCACCGGAACCCATCCGGATACAGTAACAGAAGAGATACCCAGTTCCTTGTCACCTATATTCAGGGTGATTTCGTGAGAAGTTCCACCGGCAAAAGACAGGCTTCCTCCGTCTGATTGGGCGGTGATCTCAAGATCTTTGAATGTCCCGATGGAGGTTTCGACTGTCAGCTTATAAGCATCGGAAGTGCCGGTAAGCGGCGGCAAAAGCAGGGAGTTGGAAAGAGAGGTTGCTGTCGTACCGCTGATCTCTGTTCCACCGTCCGGGAGTTCCAAAGATAACTCACCGCTACCAGAGAAAGAGGTTTCACCATTGGTTAGAGCCAGTGTGACACTGTTCGTCACCGTAACGGTTATCTTCTTGACTTTCACGCTTAAACCACCGGTTACTTTCTTCATTGCTTTAAATGTCAACTGCGTAAGCAAATGCTTATAAGTGAGTGGAGTACCGGTGCCGTCCGTATTACTGAAACGACTTCCGTCCCACCGATTACCGGAGATTTGAGAGGCATACATCAGGTCGGTCTGGCCGGCGAGGGTGTATGTAACCTTACCATCATTATCGCTATACGAAGATGCTTTGGGAGCCACGGCAATCAGGTAAAGCCAGTCTCCGTTTTCCGGGTAAGTAGGATTATTTGACAATGGAACCATACCGTTAGTCTGTACCTCCGTGTCTATCTTCCATTCTTTTGCATTAGCCGGAGAAGTGAGACCGGTGTAATCACCGCTGCGCATAGAGGCAAAGACGGTGGTGGCGAAAGCCTCGGTGATCGTCTGATCGGCTTTCGTTTCCACTGTCGCATTCCCCCGGGCATGCAGTTCGATCGGGACTTGTTCAGGCTCGGATTGCTCCGAGTCTGAACAGCCTGATACCAGCAATAATGCCGGGAATAAAAGCAGATATATACGTTGTCGCTTCATTCGCTTTTTGTTCGTGTTTGGCGGGATTATTGAATGTCAACTTTTCCGGCGTCACCTGGTTTCCAAGCTTCGATCTTGGCTGATGCTTCGATACCGACAGCTCCTTGTGCTGTTTTCGGCGGAGTGATATTGAAAGTTACCTGATGGGAGAATCCTTCTGCTGTAGACAGGTTGGAACCGTCTTCTTTCTTAATCTTCAAATTCGTATATGACTGAATGGCTCCCTCTACCGACAGGTCAATATTTACCAATATATCTGTTGCAGGTTTCACCATGACAGGAACACTAGGTGCACAAGCTGTTGTGGAAAGCGCCGTATTACAGCCTGCAACCATTAAGTTGGCTGCATCTTTCCAGTTAACTGTACCTGTATTAAATGCTAAAGAAGCCGGAACTTGCGCATTTTGGATCGTAATCTCTTTCACACTGACAGTTTTATTTTCCCATTCAGTGCCGGCTAATTCACCGGAAAGTTGAGCAACAAAAGTAAGCTGGGTTGTCTTGTGCTGGAAATTAAGAGCGGCTTTCGTTTTATCCGATTCGGTTCCATTACCGGCAGCTTGCTGACCGGCAAACATCACATCCTGAAAACCGTCTGCTTGAGTAAACGTAACAGTTGTTCCGCTTACAGTTCCTTGAGGAGCAACACCTAATATCCAGGTTTTATTTGGATTGGCACCACCATCTACCGGATAATACAACGTCGGTGTCAATACAATGCCATTTGCTGTCGTACTTGCCGTAAACTGCGTGTTGGCATAGTTTGCACGATCACCATCGCTGGCAAACTTGCTTTCATTGTTCAGCGTATTATCTTTCTTCGGAACGAAAGAGTCAAAATCAGGTGCAGATGCGCTACTACTGTTGCCGTCCACCATAATAATAACAGCATCCATTTTGTTACCCGGTATGATCGCTGCTTTCGTCTCTACCCCGGTCACTGTTTGACTGATCTGGACAGGCACCGCATTTGCCACCTCGCCGTTGTTAATCACATTCTCTTCGTCATTTGAGCAGCTTGCCATTATCAGGGCCAATGCTGCCATACTTACTAAACTCTTTTTCATTTGTTTTACTTGTATAAATTAATAATGTGTGAAATATAAATTCTATCGTTGTTTGTAAGGATCTACCGTTACGCCTCCCTGGTCACCCGGATTCCAGTCGGTCACTTTGACGGTGACTGTTACCTTGATGTTGTTTTCAGGTTCGGGTTCAGGCGTGTCCGGTTCATCCGGGATATCCGGATTATCAGGCTCGTCCGGGTCGTCGGGTATATCCGGCGTGTCGGGGACTTCCAGCGAGATCTCTACCTCGTAGGCGCTGCCACCTTCACTACCACCCGCTTCAAACTTAACGGGAAGGTTTTTGAATGTCTTGTCGTTCGACGGATTGCCGTCCACATTCAGCACCAGGTCGAGCGTTAGCGTCGCTTCCGGTTGTACCAGAACGTAGCCGGGCAATGTCACGGTTCCGTTGGTGATCGGGAAACCACCGGTGCCGGGATCGGTATATACTATTACCGGTCCGGCATTCCCTAGAGGTTCTATCGCTTCCGAACCGAGGTCGACAACCGCTGTCGAGGCAAGGCCATTGATATGGACCGAGCGGATACGGTAACTGTCGGTTGTTCCTTTCAGTTTCAGTGTAAAGTTCAGTTGCGAAAGCAGGTGGCGGTATGTGAGCGGTGTCTTTATGGCATCGAACTGTTCGGTTATCGAGCCGCTTTGTTCTACCGAAAGCATCAGATCCTCCTGTCCGGTAAGGGTATATTCTACTTTGCCGTTGTTGAGTGGGGCTGCCGGGTAATAGCCACGCAGATAAACAGGCGAACCGTCGGCCGGATAATAGCGTTCGGGAGACAGGACAATTTCGTTATCGGTAGCTTCGCCCTCCCAACTATCGGAATATTGACCGGCTGTGTTTCCGGCTGCAATATTGACGGGTGTACCGTCGAAAGCATCGACGGTGGCACGGGTACGGATACCTGTATATAAATGTATAGCGACTTTGGCAATTTCTTCCGGGATGGTAACGGCCAGGTCGAGGGTGTCGGCACCTGCTTCAGTTGCCCGGTAGAGCTGTGACGAGACATCTTCACTGTAGATTTGCTTTTTCCCGTCCGTACCTTGCCAGGATAATGTCAGAAGATGGGTGTCGCTCGATGTACTGGGATCGACGTCTTCCGGCCAGGCAATACCGAGGATACCGGCTGTTGTGCTACAAACCTTCTGTGCATCGGGAGTCGGGAGAAGCATGCCGAGAGTCGCGGAAGATGTTATTTCTTCTGTAGCCAGATTTACTCCCCTGACAATGCCCTGCAAGGTAGCATCCAGCGAACCGGCGATCTGTCTGCCGGGGGCCGTCACCGTGAGACGCAGTATCTTACGGATATCTTCGGGTTGAAGGGTCAGTTCATTCGTCTTTCCTTCGGTAAGGGATATGCCCGAACGGCCGGCTACATAGACAGGAGTGTTCAGCGCAGGCATTATTGTTGATCCTTCAGGGACACGAACTGTTGCGGTAGCCGTGGCAAAGCCGTCGGTACCGTCTATCGTGACCGCTTCCGGATCGTCGGTCGTGAGCAGGGCGTCATACTGTCCGGCAGGCAGCCATTTATCGAGTTTGCCTGTCGCATTTGCTGCGTCGAACCGGCTTTCGAGCGGTTCCGTCAGTCCGTCGCCAAAGATGCGGAGAGCCAGTGCCTGTGCGCCGGGGTTTTCGACCGTGACGATGAGTTGTCCCTCCCCTTCATGCTCAGGTTCAGGTTTGTCGTCATCATGACAGGCGGCCAATAAAACGAAGGCGGCAGCCAGCAGGAACGGTTTAGCAACTAAGTTATTCAGTCTCATATTTTTCGTTTATAAATTATTCGTAGACACACGAAAAGCGGCACGACATCCTCCGGGGATGCCGTGTAACGATCGGTGCATCTGTTTTATTTATCGTTTACAACAGATGCGATTGATAAAGAGGGAAGAAATAATGGGCCAATGTGGCAATATGCCAATGGAGATAGCAATAGGTTCAGAATTTGTCAAAATTGAGCTATCTTGTCCCCGTGCTTGACACGGGGCCGCAGAAGAACCAGCAGTATCAAAAGATACATATAGGATACGGTTTGTGCCTTTGCGATCCCGTGTCGGGCACGGGAACGGGATAGCTCATTTATTTCTATATTTTCACCTGCCGCGAACCCCGCCTATCAACAGAAAACGGCTTTCCATTCGCCGATATTGCGGTCTTCTTTGTTGAAGTCGGCGCCGACTTTGACTAACTGGCGGCCATCGACTGTGTATGGAATCAGATAGCCTTTGTCGTCGATCTGTTGGAGGGCTTTGTCTACCGAACCGTCCAGTTTGAATTCGAATACGTAGATGTAGCCGGTTGTTTTTACCACTGCATCCGCACGCCCTCGGGCACTGCGAACTTCGGCTTCTACATATTGCCCCAACAGTTTGAAGACCAGATAGAAGATTATCTGGTAATGCTGTTCGGTCCGGTCGTTCAGTTCATAGGGAATGTCTGCAAAGAAAGCACGCAGCCGTTCCATAAATGCATCGACATCACCGGCACGCAACTCATCCCAAAACTTACCGATATAAAACGGTGCAATGGATTCCGATAAGGGTGTATAATATGGAGTAATGAAATTCAACCATCCATATTCCACTTCGGCATTCGGATAATCGAGTATGAAGAAATTCTTTATAGGATCATATCCCTTAATCGTCAGGTATCCACTCTGATAAATGATCGGCACCGGGTTATGGAAGTCTGCCCGGTAGTCGGTCAGTGCGGCTGCCGGCACTTCTATGCCGTCCAGCTGGCGCAGATCGTAGTCTGTCTTTTTCAGCATATCGACCAGCATCGTAGGGGTTCCTGTTGCGAACCAGTAACTGCTGAAACGTTCTTGAACCAGTGCATTCAGTACGCTAAAAGGATTATAGATACCGTCCGCCAGGAATTCCGAGAAATGATATCCGTCATAACGTTTCGTCATTTCATTTACTGTTTGTTCGTATGTCAGCTTGTTCCTGGCGGCAAGGGCAGCCAGCTCGGGTTGAAAGTCGCGTTCGATTTCTACCTTTGTCATACCGCAAATCGTTGCGTAAGCAGGAGCCATACTGATATCCATCAGTTGGTTCAGATTACTGAAAATACCCAGTTGCGAGAACTTTGTCACTCCGGTGATAAATACAAAACGTAGGTAGCGGTCAGCATCTTTCAGGACGGTGTAAAAGCCGGTCAGCATTTCGCGGTAAACGTTGTGCAGGTCATCATTAAATAATGTACGTAACAGAGGTTTATCGTATTCGTCGATCAGAACGACTACCTTCTCCCCTGTTTTCTCACAGGCTTGTTGGATGATTTGCATGAAACGTTCTTCATAACCTAACTCTTCATCTGTTTTACCGAATAGTTTTTCCCATTGAATAAAATGACCTTCCAGTATTTGTTCCAAACTCTCTTTCGTTTCGTAGAATTTCGCATTGAGACTCAGATGAAGCACCGGATACACTTTCCATTCTTTCTCCAGTTGTTCGATAGCCAGTCCCTTGAACAGGTCTTTCCGTCCGAGGAAATAAGCTTCGAGCGTGGAAAGCAGCAGGCTTTTGCCGAAACGGCGCGGGCGGCTCAGAAAATAAGGTTTGCCGGTCGTTACCATTTTGTAAACCAATGCAGTCTTATCTACATATAGATATCCGTCTTCCCTCAAAGAGGTAAAATCCTGTATCCCTACCGGGAGTTTTCTGATCGGTGTTGTTTCCATGTCTCTGTTGTTTTTAAGCACGAACACAAAGATAAGAATAATATGCTAATGTTGCATATACCAATGGATATAGTAAATAGTTTGAGATTTGTCTAAATTGCCACATTGGCTCATTATTTCTTTTCTCTTTATCAATCTCATCATGTCAAAGAACGCTTGTTTTTGCATCGACAGTCGATGCCGTGTTGCACTGGGTGTAAGTGCAACGTTACACTCGATGTCGATGCAACGCTGCACTTGGTGTCGATGCAACGCTACATCGACCCTCCCTGCAAATCATTCGATTTCAGGACGATCTCCGCCGCCGGAGTCGCCTACCACCAGTTTCGTTGGATATTCCAGGGTACGTGCTTCTTTCAAAGTCGTACTGCTTTGGCTGAACTGTGTGACGATACGCAATGTATAGCTGCCGTTGGCCAACGCCGGAACACGGGCGATCACCTTGCTGGGGTCGTTCTGGGTGAGACGGCGGGTCACTTTGGTCGTTGTGCCGTCGCCAGCAACGAAGAAAACGCCTACCACAGCCTCGTCGCCTGTTATTTTGATGTTATTACCCGTAATCATAATATCTTCGCTTGCCGTAATCGATCCGTCGAACAGGCCGGTCAGGGTATCGGTAACAAGCCTGATACGGGCCACGTCGGCTTTTGTGCCCATGTTGATCACTTTTACGTTTTTCAAGGCATCGCGAAGTTTCTTCGTCGGAACGATGTCGAATGTCAGTTTGTGGATAGCCGGGTCGAACTGGGCATCCGAGTTCTCGAAAGCACCCAGGATACGCGGGGAGAACTGGCAAAGGTCCGTTGTCACGCTATCGCCGTTCAACAGGGCTTCGAGAATGATATCACTGTCCTGCGACGTTACCGAAAGAATGGTCGGCAACTTCAGCTCAGAGCCGGTGCGTTTGATTTCCCGGGCCGTATCTTCTTTGGTCAGGGTTTTCGGACCGGTTTTCACTTCGGCAATACAGTCTTTTGTATTGTCTTTTGTCAATGGGTTATCACGCAGATAAAATTCCCAGTAATACTCTTTGTTGTAATCTTCCATGATGTTTCATGTTTAATTGTTAATACTAATACTGTTTTATTTGTTCCGGCACGGGGTCGGACTTTTAATTTTTGTCACGCAGGGTGAATATTATTTATCTTGAATGCAACGAATGTTATTTGCATCATAATTGTCTTTATTTACAAAAGTGATTCCGTTTGTTGATTCTGCTCCACCGTTTCCTTGCGCATAGAATATTTGATGCGTCTGGTTTGTTTGGAGATATACAGCGTAACCAATATTAGCAATATGACTTACCGACACTGGATAACCAGAAAATCTCATATAAGTCCGATTGCTTGTCCCGTCATATTGGAAAAGAGCTCCTCCTTCTATTTTATAGTTAGATAGGATTGAATTTTGATTTGGCTGATTATAATCAACTAAAATTTGTAACTCATTTTTAGATGGAACCCGCCAGCCGGCAGGACACGGATCATGTATAGTTTTATCAGTGCTCCAGGTTGGTACGGGACTAAAACGTGCCCACTCATGATTCCAGCCACTACCAAGTGATTCAGGATGTTGATATGCATACAGTAAAGAAGTCATATCCAAACTTGACGGCATTATCCAAGTAATACCATCCGGCTCATACCGATTCAGACAATGTCTAGGCGGTTGTTTTCCGTCAATTGTAAAATGATATTGAGTTCCTAAATCTTCTGAAGGGTAGCTTCCGGGAAAAGGATCTTTACGACCTTTCTGATAATGGAATCCATTGGCACGCGACATATTAACAATCTGTTTAGGAACTGAAACATATCCGTCATAAGCACCCAAGCAACGGTCCATTATCGGATTATAACTAACACCATTTCTATCCAACTTAAGGATACGCTTATTCTCCGGTGTAAGAATTGTTTCGTTGGCTGTAGCCGAAGGAGAATAATTCGTTATCCAAACATGCCATGACCAAAGTATATTTCCATCAATATCACAGGCTGCTATTACACCACTACCTCCAGTAGTATTGGGAGCCACGCGACAATAGATTCGTGCATTTCCAAAATCACCACCATTTTTAAGATCAACAATATTTGTATGATCGTCAGAAGATGTTACGACCCCTAATGCCGGGTCACCAACATCACCGTTTTCTTTAGTCTGCCATAATACTTTTACCGATTGAATCTTTTTTGTAGAGCTCCACTCCTGCAGTAATGAATTGTCTACCGAAATACCCTTTACATAATAGGTATAAGGATTAAAACAGAAAGCACCACCGGGAGCTACCATAAAACAGTTTGCGGTCGGAACCAAATTGTTATTATTCTCGGATGCCGCTATCGGATCGATAATTGTTACACGGCGGTCATTGACAGGTAGGTCAATATGACTGATCTTTACCGTATAATTATAGTCCGTATTACCATACAAATTGAAGTCTGTCGATTTTGAACCACCCAGATAGACACGATAACTCAACTTCTTCTTGAGGTCAGAAGTATTGGCAGCAATAAAATCGACATATGAACTGCCTGTCGGGGCATTCGATTTGATACGGTACGTCTGGGAGGTGGCTGATGAATTTGTTCCACGCACATTGGCCGGTATCCAGCAAGAATACTTCCCGGTACCTATTTCGGTACTCGTTAATTGTACGGTTATATATTGGTCCAGTAAAGAAGGATATGTTTTATCATCTTTATCAGGGGCGGCCACCACTTTATAATTAAGAGGGATACTTTGCAAAAGGATTTGTTTTAACTGATAACCACTGTATGAATAAGACCAGTTCAGTATCAAACGGGTTGCCAAACGACGAAGTAACAAACGGACATCCTTACCTTCAATACTTTTAATCGTATTGTTTTCTACGCATACATGTTCCAAATGCAGAACATAAGGCATCTGGTTCATATGATCCTGATTGAACGGATTTAACTCGGATATAACGGAGGCGTCAATACTTTTAGTTTGGGCAGATGTAAGATTGCCAGTATCCAATGTGGTACTTGTATTACTTTTACCCCATGCTACGACCACCAGTTGGCAGTCGATATTTGCTGTCAGAGTCAATTTAAGGGCAGAACCGATCTCTTGTTCCGCAATTACATTCGACATACCTCCTATGCGATTGCCGGAACGATCGTATTGTTGTATTTCCAAATTATAGAGTTTGTCCGGTTTCAGAGAACTCTCCGCTCCTTTCGTTGCCATTGCAGGTTGGAGAGCATAATTGAAAGCGGTAACACTTGATTTAGTTTCCGATGGCGCGGACAGGGTATATCCGTCTGTTTCATCTGCCAAGCCAATATTAAGCGTTACTTCCACCGTCTTTCCTTCCGACGGATTCACCGCCGGACTGTCGATTCGTTCCTCGCAACCAGTGCTTATTAATACCAGTGATAAGAGTGTCATTATTACTCCTTTCGTTTCTAATTTTTGTCCTATACTTGCCATCCTTTTATCATTAATTTACTACATCAAAAGCGCCGTTTTAACAGTTTGTCAGAATCTCTTTCTTTTATAAGAAAGAGAGTTGGGACTGACGCTCTCCGTATAACCGCTGTTTTTCAACACATTACACTCTGCAGTAAATCAAAAAACTTCTACGCCCAAAAGGATGGCGTTATTTCAATATTATCAAATTGTAGTAAAATACTACTTGAAAACCTTGCTCCGGTCGTTAAAAGTTGCTACTTTAGCCGCCGATAACGCTAGATTATCAATCATTTTGATACAGACTCTCTTTCTTATAAAAGAAAGGTATTTTCGCTTTTTTCTCTTCCCGTTGAGATTCAAACTGTCGTTCAAACTCTACGTTTTTTATTTTTACTGTATTTTTCATATACTCTCTTTCCTTTTTTTACGCACATTAACAATTACATTCAGACACACGAAAAAGCAGCGCAACACCCGACAGGGTGCTGCGTAACTATTGGGTGCATCTGTTATTTTTTACAGATGCGATTGATAAGATTCAGGGGGAATGTTAGAGTTGCTCGATCTCTTCGGAAGTAAGACCGGTTGCCTTTGAAATATCTTCTAAAGACAGACCTAAGGATTTTAAGTTTTGAGCTATTTCTCGGCGTTCTTCTTCACGACCTTGCTTTATACCTTTTTTTATACCTTTCTCTTCGCCTTTGATTTCGCCATCTTCAAAACTGGCATCAATGGCAGAAAGCAAATCGCGTTCGACAGCCAGACTCAGTTCGTACTCCAAACGTTCGTTGGCAGACATACGTTCTATTTCCACGATGCTTTTGAGCTTCTGGAATAGTTGGTTGTTGAGTTCATCCG
This sequence comes from Parabacteroides sp. ASF519, assembly GCF_000364265.2. Taxonomy (NCBI): domain Bacteria; kingdom Pseudomonadati; phylum Bacteroidota; class Bacteroidia; order Bacteroidales; family Tannerellaceae; genus Parabacteroides; species Parabacteroides sp. ASF519. Next base: position 4,023,663 of record NZ_AQFV02000006.1, read on the forward strand.
GTAAACGTTCCATTATTTCGATATTATTTAAGACATACAACCATTTTAAGTAAATGGTCTTGCATTCCGACAAAGGTAATACAAATTTCGGCATTTCTAAATACACTTCGTTCAGCGTTTCGCTGAAAGGTATTTTCAGTTCACGGTCCATCCGTACCACATCCCAGCGGTATTTATCCGGATACCCGGGAGACATCACATAATTAAGGATACAGACAATATATACCTTATTTATATTGTAATCCCAATGTTTCTTACGCTCTTCTTCCGTCAAATGTGACAGTTTTTCACGGCCTACAATAGACTGTTGCTGGATAGCAAACGAAGCATAATACAGGATACGGTCGGAAAAGTATTTCTGACGGGTCTTCTGCATCTCCACAATAAAGAACTCCCCCTTCTCATTCTCACAAAAAATATCAAATACTGCACGACGCTGATCCTGCTTCAGGCCCAGCATTTCGACATTGCGAAAAGTGATGTTGATGATTACTTCGTCATGGAGAACTCCATTTAGAAAACTGATGATTAAGTCTTTACTGACTTCACTCCCGAAAATGAGTTTAAACCCGTAATCCGAGAAAGGATTAATAAATTTGCTCATAGTTATATGTTTTTAGTTGCGCCCATAGTGAGCGTGCGACAAATATATGCATTTATTTTCATAAGATGCAAGATATATGCTCTAAAAACATACGAACTGCTATACATTATATATATATGATCCTTTTTCAGTCTACGAAAGGGCCTCACTCCCCTTTTTTATCTTATCAATCTCATCATGTCAAAGAACTCGTTTTTCCCCGGTTGCTGGCAGGTCCGGGGAAGTACCTCACACACTCTTTTCTAGCTATCAGTGAAAAAAGGCTTATTCCTGAACGCAACGGAACGGATTACTTTCTCCGGTACGACCTCCTTCCTGTAAATTGTTCGTCCATTCGTTATTTGAATATCTGGAGTAAAAAAAACGATAATATCCAGAGTATAAAGTCATATTACGAAACCCGAGATAACCTTGGTCTGGTTGTGTCAATACTCCATTACCTCTCCATGCTGTTACTGGAAACCAAACTGTATTATGTATCGTTTGAGGAGTAGGAATTCCGGGTGTACCAGATATATTATACAAACGCCCTCCTTTCGTATGACTACTACCATTTTGTACAAAATTTCCATTTGCATTAAACCAATATGCATTAGCCGTATTAATATCATTTACAACAGACTTGTCAGGTATCATCCAACCATCGGGACAAGGGTCATACAGCGTTTTTTTTCCTTGATTATCCCATAGAAAAACAGAAGCATCTGTTGTTTCAGAGTCATTATACCACGATAGAGTACCTATTATAATGTCTTTAGGATGCTCTATGACCCATGCTAGCGTATTCCCATCTGTTTTGGGTATTTCTGAATAGTTAACACATTCCAGACTAATAGCCTCTCCATCAGCATTATAAATAACATCTTTTTCATTTGCAGTACCATCTATTGATCCGAAAAACGGATCTTTTCTACCCCAATAATATATATAGCCGATTCGATTACCAAATTCCAAATTTGAAGCATTTTTGCCGGGAAAACCTCCTCCCAGAGCACAGAGGTTTCGGTCCATCATCACTTTATTGGCATACATACCTCCTGTTTTAAAGGCACTTCCCGCATACTGATGGACACTGCCGTTTCGTGTACGTTTTTGAGCTTCCACATAATTTATTGAAGAAGTTATACCTCGAGGTACATAGTCGGTTATCCAAAGATGCCAACTCCATACAATCGTTCCATTACTATTGTAAGCCGCTACCAAGGCATTTCCTCCTCGTGTCACAGGTGCTTTAACGGATATTCGGGCATCATTAAGTGAATTTCCACTTTCTATATTTGCCAAGTTCTTATGATTGGTAGTTTGGTCAATTGCATATCCTAAAACCAATTCACCTACAGTTCCGGCATCTTTTGTTTGCCAAATGACTTTTACGTCAGTAATTGTTTTATCGACATTCAATGTATTGCCATCCGTCAATTGGTAATTCCATTCATTAGTACCGGATGTGTGTTTATAAGGATTAAAACAAATGTTCGTACCCGGAACCATCATAAAACAATTAGCAGCCGGAACAATGTTCGTACTTTTAACAGGTGTCTGATCAAGTAAACGGATACGAGGATCATGTATAAAATCCGCTGTATTGATCTTTACTATCCAATGGTAATTCGTGTTTTCTACCAGATTCAAATCGGTTGTCGTATTTCCTCCCAGATAAGTTCGGTAATAAAGCCGCTGGTCATTTTGTCCGTTGACAGCGGTATGGTCAACCACAAACTCGATGTAGCTAGTAGCCGGATTGACATACTCTTTTGTTCTATAATTAGAAGAGGTAATGATAGAAGCACTCCCTTGTGCGTTGGCCGGAACCCATACTTCATAATGACCATTTGCGCTGGAAAGGCCTGAGCCGGTTAGCCGGAACCCGTCTATAAAATCAGTCAAGCCACCGGGATAAACTATTCCCCATTTTGTTTCTTCCCTTTTAGGGCGTATGGAGTATTGTTTCGGCTTTTGGAAAAGACGTACTTCACGAAGACTGTAATTTTGTTCTACGAGTGTCTTACTAAACTCCCAACTAATTGACAAACGGACTGCCAGTCGTTTCATAAGAATTCGAGCGTCTTTTCCATCTATACTTTGTAGTTTGCCATCCACGATCTTGACCTTTTCCAAATGGAGAAAATAAGGCATTTGATTTATATCTGTTATCTTTTCGATTGTTTCAGATGATGCAATAACATCATTCAAACCGTCAAGACTCTTTCCGTTTATCGACCCTGCCACATTTCCGGAACCTCTTGCTAAAAAGAAAAGTTGACAGTCTTCTAAATTATTTAATTCAAAACTGACGTTAGTTCCGGGATTTACAATTCCAAGATTTTTATACTGCAGTAGCACACCTTCAGTATTATATTGACAAACTTCTAGATTATAGAGTTGATCCGGATGATTGTTTGCTACTGTTTTAGTTTTTGGATAAGGGGCAAATTGTACATCAAATGTATTACTTTCATTTCCAGACTTTGTAGTTGGAAAGAATGATGCAGCATCTATTTCTTCTGCAAAACCAATATTTAATGTTACTTCTATCATTTTCTCCTCCGACGGATTCACCGCCGGAGAGTCGATTTGTTCTTCGCAACCTGTGCTTATTAATACCAGTGATAAGAGTGTCATTATAACTCCTTTCGTTTCTAATTTGTGTCCTATACTTGCCATCCTTTTATCATTAATTTACTACATCAAAAGCGCCGTTTTAACAGTTTGTCAGAATCTCTTTCTTTTATAAGAAAGAGAGTTGGGACTGACGCTCTCTGTATATCCGCTGTTTTTCAGCGTGTTATATGCAAATTAAATCAATGACCTTTTATGCCTTTCAGGATGGTGTTATTTCAATTTTATCAAATTGTAGCAAAATAGTACTCCGAAACCTTGCCCCGGTCGTTAAAAGTTGCTACTTTAGCCGCCAATAATGATTGATAATCTAGCATTTTGACACGGCTCTCTTTCTTATAAAAGAAAGAGATTTTTCTCTCCTCTCTCTTCCCGTTGAGTTTCATATTATCATTCGACTCTCCGATTTCTATTTTTACCACATTTTTCATACTCTCTCTTTCCTTTTTTTACGCACATTAACTATTACTTTCAGACAAACAAAAAACTGCGTTGCTGGAAGGTTCTGGGAAGGGATCTTTTTCAACTGTCGCTTATTCCCGTTCCTGACAGCAACGAAGAAGCAAGGATTCACGCGTATTACCACCAGAAAATCGCCACATTGCTGATGGCGAGGAATAGATGTATTTCCCTCTGTTGTTATTATTACTATCTACCGCATCTCCACCCCAAAAATGCATCCCTGTATTAATGTCTGTCATCCCACCTAACTCCCAATAGCCTGCCAGATAAAAGTAAGCCGTGTTTTTCCCTTCTTTACCGTAATAGACAACATATCCGCCATCTTTAACCCCGGTCCCGTTTTTTAGCCTCGGATAATACAATGCGCCACTGGTCTGACCTGTGAGTAATGGTTTATAATTATCTCCGTTTGCAACGCGCCATCCTGCCGGACAAGGGTCGTGAAAACCTTTAGTAGTTCCAGCTCCCCAGGCATTCTTATATTCCTCTGTTTGACTACTAATCCAGGAATAGTCACTCTCAATACCTGTTTTATACATATTTCCAGGATCTTTATAAGCATCCCGATAAGAAGCTCTGCTTTTTACAAGCCCAGTTGGATGAAACGTGATTCCATCCCCTTCGAACAAGCTCAATAGTCCTTTAGTAGGAGCATCTTTTTTTATACTTGTATAGGAAATTCCCGAGATTTTGGTGTTTGAATAACTACCTATAAAAGGGTCTTTCCTGCTCCATTGATAATAAAAACCATTCGTCTTTGATTTTTCAAGTTCATTGGGTGGAAAGTCTATATAACCTGCTATCGCCCCTAGGTTGCGATCCATCATAGGCAGGTAGGAAGATGAGTTATATTCAAACTTTAGTTTGCGTTTGTTAACTGGAGTCTGTACATCCACATCGCCCCTTGGATCGGGTTTATAATCAGTTACCCAGATGTGCCAGCTCCACAGAATTTGACCACTTGCATTATAAGCGGCAATCGCTCCGCTACCGCCCGTAGTATTCGGAGCTACACGACAGTAGATATATGCCTGATTGACATCGGTTACCGGAGATGCGGAAGACAAATCACCTCCACCTATCATCTTTAGATCGACAATATTCGTATGGTCATCGTTGGAGTTTACAATACCTAATACAGGGTCGCCCAAATCACCGTTTTCTTTGGTTTGCCAGATAACTTTGACAGATGCAATTCCGCCTTCATCGCCAGCCCATCCTTTTAAAGTAGTATTCACGTTATTATCGTTTCCGTTTATCTGATATTTAAACGGATCGAAACAGAACGCACCACCAGGTGCTATCATAAAACAATTAGCGGTAGGCACAAGATTGCTGTTGCTCTGGGATGCCAGTATCGGATCGATAATTGTTACACGACGGTCGTCAACCGGAAGTCCCTGATGTTTGAAAGAAATAGTATATGAATAGTTTGTATTGCCATACAGGTTGAAATCGGTATAGGCCGGTCCACCAAGATAGAGACGGTAGTTGAGTTTCTTTTTGGGATCAGTTTTATGAACTGCAATAAAGCTGGCATAGCTGCTACCCGTCGGGGCATTAGCTTTGATACGGTATAAGGCACTATTGGATTCATTATTTGTTCCACGTACGTTGGCTGGAATCCAACGAGTATATTTTTTAGAAGCAATCTGGTCTGCGGTTAATTGTATGACAGTGTACTGGTCGAGCAAAGAAGGATAAGTGTCGTTCTCCTTCTCGTCGGGTTTTGGGATTACATTATAATTAAGAGGAATGCTTTCCAGTAAGATTTGTTTCAGGCTATAGTCTGTATTATCCGGATATTCCCAATTTAGCGTAAGGCGGGTAGCCAGACGTTTGAGAAGAACACGTACGTCTTCCCCGTTGGCATTGCTGATAATACCGTTTGCTCCACTACCTGTTATGTTTACATGTTTCAGATGGAGAATATAAGGCATGGTGCTCATATCATTATCTTCTATTGATTGGATAACGGAGGCATCAACTGATATTTCCTGCGCTTTGGAAAGAGCTACTGTTCCTAAGGATTTACCGCTATTTTTCCCCCAGGCAACAAAAACAAGTTGGCAATCGGTTGCTGTTTTTAAATTGACTGTTAGCTTTTTGCCTATGGTTTGATCCTGGGGACCATTCCCGTTAAGATAGTTACCCCCCTGATCGTATTGCCTGATCTCCAGTTGATAAAGGGCATCCGGTTTTGAGCTTGTCGTGCTACGGGTTGTTTCCGTTGGAACCAATTCCATATTGAAGGCTCCTTTCTTTTGAGAGAATGCTTTGGTGGATGCAGACAGATTGTAGCCATCTACTTCATCAGCCAGACCGATTGTCATACTGACTTCAACGGTCTCTCCCTCCGACGGATTCACCGCCGGACTGTCGATCCGTTCCTCGCAACCAGTGCTTATTAATACCAGTGATAAGAGTGTCATAATTACTCCTTTCGTTTCTAATTTTTGTCCTATACTTGCCATCCTTTTATCATTAATTTACTACATCAAAAGCGCCGTTTTAACATTTTGTCAGAATCTCTTTCTTTTATAAGAAAGAGAGTTGGGACTGACGTTTTCTGTATAACCACTGTTTTTCAACGTGTTATATGTAAATTAAATCAATGACCTTTTACATCTTTCAGGATGACGTTATTTCAATTTTATCAAATTGTAGCAAAATAGTACTCCGAAACCTTGCCCCGGTCGTTAAAAGTTGCTACTTTAGCCGCCAATAATGATTGATAATCTAACATTTTGACACGGCTCTCTTTCTTATAAAAGAAAGAGATTTTTACTTTTTTCTCTTCACGTTGAGATTCAAACTGTCGTTCAAACTCTCCGCTTTCTTTTTTTACCATATTTTTCATACACTCTCTTTCCTTTTTTTACGCACATTAACAATTTCGTTCTGACACACAAAAAGTTGCGCAACACCCGGCAGGATGCTGCGTAACTATTAAGTGCATCTGTTATTTTTTACAGATGCGATTGATAAAATTCAGGGGAATGTTAGAGTCGCCCGATCTCTTCGGAAGTAAGACCGGTTGCCTTAGAAATATCTTCTAAAGACAGACCTAAGGATTTTAAATTTTGAGCTATTTCTCGGCTCTTTTCTTCACGACCTTCTTCACGACCTTTTTTTATACCTTTCATTTCGCCATCTTCAAAACTGGCATCAATGGCAGAAAGCAAATCACGTTCGACAGCCAGACTCAGTTCGTACTCCAAACGTTCATTGGCAGACATACGTTCTATTTCCACTATGCTTTTTAGCTTCTGAAATAGTTGGTTATTGAGTTCATCCGGTAAACGTTCCATTATTTCGATATTATTTAAAACATACAACCATTTTAAGTAAATGGTCTTGCACTCCGACAAAGGTAATACAAATTTCGGCATTTCTAAATACACTTCGTTCAGCGTTTCGCTAAAAGGTATCTTCAGTTCACGATCCATCCTCACTACATCCCAGCGGTATTTGTCCGGATACCCGGGAGCCATCACATAATTAAGGATACAAACAATGTATACCTTATTTATATTATAATCCCAATGCTGTTTACGCTCTTCTTCCGACAAATGTGCTAATTTCTCACGGGTTACAACAGACTGTTGCTGGATAGCAAACGAGGCATAATACAGGATACGGTCGGAAAAGTATTTCTGACGGGTTTTCTGCATCTCCACTATAAAGAATTCACCTTTCTCATTCTCACAAAAAATATCAAATACTGCACGACGCTGATCCTGTTTCATGCCCAGCATTTCGACATTGCGAAAAGTGATGTTGATGATTACTTCGTCATGGAGGACTCCATTTAGAAAACTGATGATTAAATCTTTACTGACTTCACTCCCGAAAATGAGTTTAAACCCGTAATCCGAGAAAGGATTAATAAATTTGCTCATAGCTATATGTTTTAGTTGCGCCCATAGTGAGCGTGCGACAAATATATGCATTTATTTTCATAAGATGCAAAATATCTGCACTAAAAACATACGAACTGCTATACATTATATATAATCCTTTTTCAGTCTATAAAAGAGCCTCACTCCCCTTTCTATCTTACCAATCTCATCATGTCAAAGAACTCGTTTTTCCCCGGTTACTGGCAGGTCCGGAGAAAGGACCTTTTTATAGGTTATTACCGTTCCTGAATGCAGCGGAGTGTATGTGCATCAGAAGTGTACCAATCAGATGATACAGAAAAGCACTTATAACCTTGTCCGTTTACATTCCATCCATAATTAAAACTGTAACGATAATCTGCTGTCCAGATATTAGCTTGCTGCCCCACAAACGAGAAGTTTTCAGCCGTTCGCAAATAACCGGCAAGCCTCAAATATGTAGTATGTCCTTTATCATCATAAGTAACTTGATACCCACCGTCACTTTGCCCTTTCAGTAGGTCTGCCTCACTCAATGTTGAACGATGGAAAGAACCACCACTACTATAAAGATAATCCCCCTTAAACAAGGCTCGGAAGTTTTCTTTCTTCGGAAGTCTCCAACCAGCCGGACAAGGATCATTTACCGTTTTGAGGTCGGGTTTCCAAAAGGAACTAAAATCACTGTCAGAACACCATGCGATCCCTTTATAATAATAGATAGTCGGATTTTGATAAGCCTTCCTTAATGTTGCAGATTCAGTTCTTGTATCACACGGAATATATTTCAATCCATCCGGTCCGTAACGATTCAGCATATTTTTCACCGGATCAGTAGAATTCACACCTAAAATCGTATTTAGGTCCAATGAACTGTAACTACTTGGAAACAAATCTTTTCTTCCCCATTGATAGTGGAAACCATTTGTCTTTGATTTTTCCAGAGGAGTTGGTGGAATTGTATCATACCCGGTAATAGCTCCCAGGTTTCTGTCCATCATCGGTAGCTGATCCGGTGCACTATTTCCTATATATTTTTGTTTTCGCTTGTTGGCAGGTTCCAATACATTGAAATTACCAGTCCGGTCAGGGTTATAGTCTGTTATCCAAATATGCCAACTCCAGAGGATATTATCTTTGGCATCACAAGCTGATATGACTCCGCTTCCTCCCGTTGTATTCGGAGCTACACGGCAAAAAATACGACCTTGATCTTTTCCAGTCAAAGGACTGGTCATTAAGTCCAGATTATCATTTCTTTTGATATCTACAATATTGGTATGATCATTTTCTGCATTGACAATTCCCATTACAGGATCGCCAACATCTCCATTTTCCTTTGTTTGCCACAATATTTTAACGGATACGATACCACCATCAGATTCATTAGCCCAGTTTTTCAATTTGGAATTTTCTTCATTATCATTACTGTTTACAGAAAAACTAAATGGATCAAAACAGAAAGCTCCACCAAGAACCACCATGAAACAGTTGGCGGTCGGAACCAAATTGTTATTATTCTTAGATGCCGCTATCGGATCAATAATCGTTACACGGCGGTCATTGACAGGTAGGTCAGTATGACTGATTTTTACCGTATAATTATAGTCCGTACTACCATACAAATTGAAGTCTGTCGATTCTGAACCACCCAGATAGACACGGTAACTCAACTTCTTCTTGGGGTCGATAGTATTGACTGCAATAAAATCGACATATGAACTGCCTGTCGGGGCATTCGATTTGATACGGTACGTCTGGGAGGTGGCTGATGAATTTGTTCCACGCACATTGGCCGGTATCCAGCAAGAATACTTCCCGGTACCTATTTCGGTACTCGTTAATTGTATGGTTGTGTATTGGTCCAGTAAAGAAGGGTATGTCTTATCATTTTTATCGGGCGTAGCCACTACTTTATAATCAAGAGGGATACTTTGCAAAAGGATTTGTTTTAATGCATAATCTGTATACGAATAAGTCCAGTCGAATGTCAGCCGAGTTGCAAGGCGACGCAGCAACAGGCGGACATCTTCACCTCTAATACTTTTAATCGTATTGCTCTCCACACAGACACGTTCCAGATGCAAAACATAAGGCATCTGATTCATATGATCCTGATTGGACGGATTAAATTTAGATATAACAGAAGCTTTAATACTTTTAGTTTGGGAGGATGCCAGACTACCAGTACCCAATGTTGTGCTGGTGTTACCTTTTCCCCATGCAACAATCACCAGTTGGCAGTCGGAGTTTGCTGCCAAAGTTTGACTAAAAGCGGAACCGATTTCGTGATCAGTAACATCACTTGCATTCATTCCTCCTATGTGATTGCCATTCTGATCGTACTGTTGTATTTCCAGGTTATAGAGCTTGTCGGGTTTCAGGGAACTCTCCGCTCCTTTCATGGTTACTGCCGGTTGAAGTGCGTAATTGAAAGCGGCTGCATTCGATTTTGTTGTTGATGGTGCCGGCAAAGTATATCCGTCTGCTTCGTCAGCAAAGCCGAGATCGAGCATTACTTCCGACGGATTTACCGCCGGAGGGTCGATCCGTTCCTCGCAACCAGTGCCTATTAATACCAGTGATAAGAGTGTCATAATTACCCCTTTCGTTTCTAATTTTTGTCCTATATTTGCCATCCTTTTATCATTAATTTACTACATCAAAAGCGCCGTTTTAACAGTTTGTCAGAATCTCTTTCTTTTATAAGAAAGAGAGTTGGGACTGACGCTCTCTGTATATCCGCTGTTTTTCAGCGTGTTATATGCAAATTAAATCAATGACCTTTTATGCCTTTCAGGATGGTGTTATTTCAATTTTATCAAATTGTAGTAAAATACTACTTGAAAACCTTGCTCCGGTCGTTAAAAGTTGCTACTTTAGCCGCCGATAACGCTAGATTATCAATCATTTTGATACAGACTCTCTTTCTTATAAAAGAAAGGTATTTTCGCTTTTTTCTCCTCCCGTTGAGATTCAAACTGTCGTTCAAACTCTTCGTTTTTTATTTTTACCGTATTTTTCATATACTCTCTTTCCTTTTTTTACGCACATTAACAATGAATTTATTTCTTTAGATCAGCCTGATAATCGGCTGGCTCCCGGTCAAAAATATTATCTTGAATACAGCGGACAGAAAAGCCGTATATACGATGATCATTCAATTGAAAGCAAAGATTTACTTTTCCTGCTACTGTGTTATCGGCTGATATTTGATTAAATTCCAAAAAAGGCATGTTACCAGGCTTATTATTTTGAGTGGATGACCATAAGTAAAGCGCATTATTACTATTGTTAGCTCTGTAGTTAGCACTTGCCTGTTCCCGGAGAGATACCCCTGGAAAGAATGCCGATTTCTTGGAATTATTCTCTTTGCTTTCTCCGCTTCCTCCAATATAGAGATAGCCCGAACCCGGGAAAGAGGACTTATTCTTTCCTTCTGACATTTCATGCAATGCTGTACCATCATAATATAAAATATTGCCAGGGGTTAAGAGATCATCACTATTAGTCTTTGCTGTGACATAAGAGCTATTTGAAAAGCCAAAACCAGCAAACAGCGCACTTTTTGCATCACCATCACGTTGATCATAACCACCTGCGGTCTGATTGGCATTATTCAGATATTCACTGGACGGTACTCGCCAACCTTGCGGACAAGGATCGTAGATTGTTTTTGCCTTATCTCCATTCCAGGCATTCGGTTTGTTCGCCATTGCATCATCATTTCTACAAAAGGCCAAGGGGTGTTCAATTGTTTGCTGATAGGTAGTGAATGAAAAGCTTCTGTCTATACTCACTTCTACACCATTCCCGTTATAAATAGTTTTTGCTTCGTTTGTTGTTCCATCGGCAGAACTAAAGAACGGATCTTTCCGGCCACCCTGATAGAGCAACCCAAAAGTTCTTACGCCATCCAATTGATTTGTCTGCATGCCGGCCCGGATAGCTCCCAAATGACGATCCATGATGACGCATCTGTAAAAAGCACCGTTCGGATCAGTCCATGAGATACCTCCATAAACTTGTACCATTCCTTCCTGAGTTGCATTTTGTGCGGCCTCAATAGCTTTATTGCGATTTATTGTTGTGATATCGCCAGACAGTCCAACCGGCACATAATCGGAAATCCAGATGTGCCAACTCCAAACGATTGTACCACTACTGTTTTTGGCTGCAATCACCGCGTTTCCTCCGTTGGTAACAGGTACTTTTACATGGATACGGGCGCTGTTTATATCATTGCCGTTAGTCAGGTTGACCAGATTCTCATGGTTATTGTCGTCTATGACATATCCCATAACCAGATCGCCACTGGTTCCCGCATCTTTCGTTTGCCAAAGAACTTCCACATGGTCTATTGTTTTTTGAGACTGGATAATAGCACCGGTTGTTAACTCCGTATTCCAGCCGTTTGTGCCGGCTTCATGCTTATAAGGGTTGAAGCAGATGTTCGTACCCGGACGCATCATGAAGCAATTAGAGGTCGGTTGCAGGTTACTACTTTCAACCGGGGTCTGATCAAGCAACTGGATGCGTGGATCGTTAGTATAGTTAGCATTATTGATATTCACCGTCCAATGATAGTTCTTATTTTCCAACAGATTGAAATCATCCGTTTCGTTACCACCCAGATAAACACGGTAGTAGAGACGTTCTTTCTTTTCGCTGTTGTCTACTACAAACTCGGCATAGGTAGCTGCTGGATTGGCATTTGTCTTATTCCGATAATAAGGGGAATTGGAATAGGGAGATATGCCTCGGGCGTTGGCGGGAATCCAGACGGTTTGCGTACCTTTGGCATCTGTCAATTCTGTTCCTGTCAGACGGTAAAGGTCGACAAACTCAGCAACGGAGCTCGGATAGACATCGCCCCATTTATCAGTTTTCTCTGTTTGAGGGACCAGGCGGTAATGCGCCGGTACCTGGCAGAGTTTGACTTCTTTCAGGGTGTAACCTTTATTGGTCATTTCCTGAGCAAAAGTCCAGTCTAACTGAACTTTTACCGCCAGCCGTTTGAGCAGCAGACGAACGTCTTTGCCCGTCGGACTTTCGATTTTACCGTCGGAGGTGATATTGACATTTTCCAGCAAAAGATAATAGGTCATATTGGCCAGACCGTTACCGGTGGCATTGGTAGCAATCTTATTGATATTACTTTTTTTAGCTTCCACTTTCAAATCCTGCACAGCGGATAAAGTTTTACCGGACAACGATTCGAAATCAGTAGAAGCTCCACGGGCGACCAGCAGTAGTTTGCATCCGGTGGCCAGAGTCAGGCTGGCAGTAAAAGTAGAACCGATAGTGACATTCCCTAATGCTTCACCGCCAATCTTGTTTCCACTTTCATTATACTGCCAGATTTCCAGATTGTAGAGTTGATCGGGAATATCCGTACCAGATTTAGTCTGTACATCGGCGACAGATACGACCTCAAAGGCCGAACCGCTGTAGCTGCTACTGCCTGCCTTACTGGTTGGCGAAGCGCTTGCACCTGTCCCATCCTCTTCGTCGGCAATACCGATATTGAGTGTTACCTCCACCGTCTTTCCTTCCGACGGATTCACCACCGAACTGTCGATTTTATCCTCGCAACCAGTGCCTATTAATACCAGTGATAAGAGCGTCATTATAACTCCTTTCGTTTCTAATTTGTGTCCTATACCTGCCATCCTTTTATCATTAATTTACTACATCAAAAGCGCCGTTTTAACATTTTGTCAGAATCTCTTTCTTTTATAAGAAAGAGATTTGGGACTGACGCTTTCTGTATAACCGCTGTTTTTCAGCGTGTTATATGCAAATTAAATCAATGACCTTTTACGTCTTTCAGGATGACGTTATTTCAATTTTATCAAATTGTAGCAAAATAGTACTCCGAAACCTTGCCCCAGTCGTTAAAAGTTACTACTTTAGCCGCCAATAATGCTTGATAATCTAGCATTTTGACACGACTCTCTTTCTTATAAAAGAAAGAGATTTTTCTCTCCTCTCTCTTCCCGTTGAGTTTCATATTATCATTCGACTCTCCGATTTCTATTTTTACCACATTTTTCATACTCTCTCTTTCCTTTTTTTACGCACATTAACTATTACTTTCAGACACACAAAAAGCGGCGCAACACCCGGATGGGGTGCTGCGTAACTATTGGGTGCATCTGATTATATTTTACAGATGCGATTGATAAGATTTTTGGGGAATGTTAGAGTTGCTCGATTTCTTCGGAAGAAAGACCAGTCAATTTGATTATTTCAGATAAAAGAATACCTGATTGTTTCATCGAAAGAGCGACTTTACTAATGCCTTCTTTTAAACCTTCTTCACGACCTTTCTCTTCACCATCTTCAAAACTGGCATCAAGGGCAGAAAGCAAATCACGTTCGACAGCCAGACTCAGTTCGTACTCCAAACGTTCATTGGCCGACATACGTTCTATCTCCACAATGCTTTTCAGCTTCTGGAATAGTTGGTTGTTGAGTTCATCCGGGAGCCATCACATAATTAAGGATACAGACAATATATACCTTATTTATATTGTAATCCCAATGCCGTTTACGCTCTTCTTCCGACAAATGTGCTAATTTCTCACGGGTTACAACAGACTGTTGCTGGATTGCAAACGAGGCATAATACAAAATACGGTCGGAAAAGTATTTCTGACGGGTCTTCTGCATACATTATATATAATCCTTTTTCAGTCTACAAAAGGGCTTCACTCCCCTTTCTATCTTATCAATCCCATCATGTCAAAGAACTCGTTTTTTCCCGGTTGCTGGCAGGTCCGGGGAAGGGACCTTTTTTATACATCAACGGTTACTCCCGTTCCTGGATGCAGCGGACAAGTAAAGATTCCCGTTCATTACCATTATTAAGAAATTTGCCGGTATTATCCCCTCCCATAATTAAATGGGATCCGCCATGGCCACTTGTTCCGCTTAACGCATCTCCACACCACATGTACATATTGCCATTAATACTAGTCAGACCATACTGAGACCAGTAACCTGCCCGATAGAAGTAAGTTGTGTTTACACCATCTCTATCATAATAGATTACGTATCCGCCGGATCCCATCTCTTTAATCCTCAGAGCTCCCATACCACCAGAAGTGAATAATTGTCGATAATTAGCTGTGTTTGCAATGCGCCATCCTACCGGACAAGGATCATGAAGACCTTTGCTGTTACCAGCTCCCCAGGCATTTCTATATTCTTCTGTAGCAGAATCAATCCATTGACTGGCACCTGTAGGTATTTTATACATATTCCCCGGATCTTTATACGCTTCCCGAAAAGAAACCCGCTGTTGTATAACCGACATCGGATAAAAAGTAAGTCCGTCCGCCCCAAATAGGCTCAAAAGTCCTTTTGTAGGAGCATTTGCTTTTATTTCTGTATTTAAAACTTGCGAGATATTAACATTGGAGTAACTCCCTCTGAAAGGATCTTTCCTGCCCCATTGATAATAAAAACCATTCGTCTTCGATTTCTCCAGTTCATCAGGAGGTAGTGTTATATATCCTGCCGCTGCACCCAAATTACGATCCATCATAGGCAAATTGCCGGTATAACTGCCATATTCAAATTTCAGTTTTCGTTTATTTACCGGAGTCTGTACATCTTGATTCCCTGTCGCATCCGGATTATAATCTGTTACCCAAATATGCCAACTCCATAGGATTTCATCACTTTCATTATAAGCTGCTATGGCTCCGCTACCGCCTAGCGTATTCGGTGCAATGCGGCAATAGATACGAGCATTCTCAACACTTTCTCCATTTGTTATATCAACAATATTGGTATGGTCGGTTGATGAGTTGACAACTCCGAGTATCGGATCACCAATATCGCCGTACTCTTTCGTTTGCCACAAGACTTTTACATATTTGATGGGGGTACCGATTGATGAGCCGTTAATATTACACCAATCAGAACCTGCCAATGTCGTATTGTTTTTTGTTGTCCCTCCTACATTATATTTATAAGGGTTGAAGCAAAATGCCCCACCGGGAGCTACCATGAAACAGTTGGCTGTCGGTACAAAGTTGCTGTTATTCTCAGAAGCCGGAATAGGGTCGATAATTGTTACACGACGGTCGTTGACAGGATAGTCGGTATGGTTGATCGTTACCTTATAATTATAATCCGTATTGCCATACAGATTGAAGTCCGAAGATTCAGAGCCACCCAGATAGACACGGTAACTCAGTTTCTTCTTTGGTTCAAATGTATTGGCTGCAATAAAATCGACATATGAACTACCCGTCGGGGCATTCGATTTGATACGGTATCTCTGAGAAGTGGCCGCAGAGTTTGAACCGCGCACGTTAGCCGGAACCCAGCAAGAGTATATCTGGGAATCTATTTCATCTGCTGTCAACTGTATAGTAGTGAACTGGTCCAATAAGGAAGGATAAGTTTTGTCGGTTTTATCGGGGGCTGCCACTATTTTATAATTAGTAGGGATACTTTGCAAAAGAATCTGTTTTAACTGATAACCGCTGTATGAATAAGTCCAATCTAGTGTTAGCCGGGTTGCCAGTCGACGCAGCAGCAAACGGACATCTTTATTCTCGCCCTCGATGCTTTTGATGGTGTTGCTTTCTACACAGACATGTTCCAGATGCAAGATATATGGCATCTTATTCATATCGGATTGAGTGGAAGGATTTAGTTTAGATATAACAGAAGCGTCAATGCTTTTTTCCTGGGCGGAAGCCAGTTTATCGGTTCCCAGCGTAGTTGTATTTCCGCTACCCCATGCCACGATCACCAGTTGGCAGTCGGAGTTTGCTGTCAAAGTTTGACTAAAAGCGGAACCGATTTCGTGATCAGTAACATCACTTGCATTCATTCCTCCTATGCGATTGCCGGAACGATCGTACTGTTGTATTTCTAATTTATAGAGTTTGTCCGGTTTCAGGGAACTCTCCGCTCTTTTCGTTGCCATTGCCGGTTGGAGAGCGTAACTGAAAGCTGCTTCATTCGATTTAGTTGTCAATGGTGCAGACAGGGTAGATCCGTCTGCTTCGTCGGCAAAACCGATATTGAGCGTTACTTCCACCATCTTTCCCTCCGACGGATTCACCGCCGGAGGGTCGATTTGTTCCTCGCAACCAGTGCTTATTAATACCAGTGATAAGAGTGTCATAATTACTCCTTTCGTTTCTAATTTGTGTCCTATATCTGCCATTCTTTTATCATTAATTTACTACATCAAAAGCACTATTTTAACATTTTATCAGAATCTCTTTCTTTTATAAGAAAGAGAGTTGGGACTGACGATTTCCGTACAACGTTGTTTTTCAACGCATTAAATACCGCAATGAATCAATAAACTTTTACACCTTTCAGGATGGCGTTATTTCAATTTTATCAAATTGTAATAAAATAGTCCCTCAAAACCTTGCTCCGGTCGTTAAAAGTTATTACTTTAGCTGCCGATAACGCTAGATTATCAATCATTTTGATACAGAATCTCTTTCTTATAAAAGAAAGGTATTTTCCTCTTTTTTCTCTTCCCTTTGAGATTCAAACTGTCGTTTAAACTCTCCGTTTTCTATTTTTATCGTTTTTTTCTGACTCTCCCTTTCCTTTTTTTACGCACATTAACAATACGGGGGTACTACTAAAAAATGCACACCAAAAGCTGTACAACTCCAGCTAGGAATTGTATAAAAAAAGCCCCGGCAAACAACTACCGGGGCTACGATTCTCTTATATATTTTAAGTATTAAGCATGCATCACCAATAACGGTGTATCGGTGTGAAATAGCATCTTACGTGCAATCGACGGGTTGAACATACGTGCCAGAATATTGCGACGATATGTGCTTAATGCAATCATGTCGATTTGTTCATCGCGGACAAACTTTTCGATAGCCAGCAACAAATCGCCGTCGGCCAGTACCGTATGGGTAATGTTTGCATCCGGATATTGTTTCAGGAAATATTCGCGGACACCAGTCAGACGTATTTCGTTCCATTCGTCTTTACTTGTCGATATATTGAACAGATGAATATGAATATCATATCCCTTCACCAGGTCCATAAATTCATCGAAAGCCACCAGGTCGCGCTGGTTGAAGGAAGTAGCGAATGCAATATTTTTGGCTTCGCCAAAATCATTGAAGCGTATGTTTTCCGGAATTGCCAAAACAGGTACTTTGTTCACTTCTATCACTTCTCCGGTGACACTGCCGATCAGATCCATATCTTTCTGGCTCTTTCCACGCGTACCCATGACAATAAGCGTAGGATGATATTCCTTACAATATGCGAGAATCTCTTCTTCAGGCAGACCTTCCCGTAATACATAATTATATTTTACCTTAGGCAATTCGCCAGCCTGCATCTTACGGTTGATCAATGTGCAAATGTTCTCCATATCAATTTGTACACGTTTCAACACGTTCTGTACAGACTCTTCTTCATTTACCTGGTAAGCCAACGTGTCTCCCATCGGAATTGCCGAAGGAAAATATGGGCTGAAATAAGCATGCATGATCATTACTTCTGCACCTGCATGATAGGCATAATTAATACCCAGTTCACAAGCCTTAATGGAATAATCAGAAAAATCAACCGGGATCAGGATCTTTTTCACCTGCGGGGCTGCAACTTCTTCCTGCGTATCCTCACTGAGCCACTTACTGTCCTCTATTATGCGCAAGGCATGAGGCAGATCACTTTCCTTAATTCTCACACGCACTCCTGCCGAAACGACCGGTTGAATCTGATTTACATTATGTATATAAACTTCAATTCCTTCCGTTTCAAGTATTGTTTTGAGAATCTGAGCTTTCTCGAACGTGTGAATAGCTAATGTTACTAATTTATCTTCCATACTCGTGTGTTTTTATAGATTAAACAATCGGAAAATGCTAATATCACTAATAAAAAAAATCCCACAGCGTTTTTGTTTAGTCAGCTATGGGATTTTTTATGTACTGTAAAATTCTTTACGCCTGCTGTGCTTCAGATACATCCTCTGTTTCCGCCAGTATCTGTAAAGCACGTTCAAATATTGTTGTATCATCCAGAACTACCAAACCACCATCTGGTCCGGGTTCGATATGTATCCCACAGCTTTTACCATCCTTATAATTATATCCACCAAAATAATTACGAACAGTTTCAACTGATAAACCTAACTCATCTGCAATACGATGAGTACTACCGTCAGGCAGACGGTCTTTAATTCTGCGCAATTCATTAAAAGTGATTGTCTTTGTCATGGTTTCCTTATTTTGAAGGTTAATACTTCGTTTATTAATTAATGGCACTAACTTAAGCAATATAAATCAGAGGGACAAATTATTTCGTTAAAATAAACCTTTTAGCAAACATGCTTTACGACATGTGTTATATTTAACTGTAACTGCTTATTTTATCTTAAACAGGCAACTAATTGAACATTAAATACTGCTATTATTAAAACAGCAATGAAAATCGCATATACGATCAGACGCTTCTGCCCGACCGAATATAGCTCACTGGCATTACTGTTTGTACCGGTAACTACCGGACGGACTTTGACATATAGCCAATATACCAACCAGCCAAAGAATACTCCTGCGATCGCTCCGGGAACAATATCCGAAATAAAATGGACCCCCAGATATACACGGGTATAAGCGGTAAGAGCAGCCCAAAGGAAGATCGTCCATGTAAACAGCCGGTAACGGAACAACAATGACATAAAGGTCGCAAAACCGAAAGCATTAGCAGCATGGCTGGAAATAAAACCGTATCGGCCGCCCCGGTAATCAAAGACAGTTTTTACCTGATCCATAAAATCCGGATGATGTGTCGGCCGGAAGCGGGTAAAAATGGGTTTGCACACATGTGAAGCAAACTGGTCACAAAGAGTTATTACCAGCACTATCGCCAGTAATATCAGGATAGATTCCCGCCATTTCTTCTTATACAGCAGTACGACCAATATAAAAAAGGCTAACGGCAGCCAGACTGCCTTACCCGAATACAACCACATAAAGCGGTCAAGGAAAGGAGAATCGCTGCCGTTAAGCATGAAGAACAAATCCCGTTCGTAAACTAATATTTTTTCTACCATCAGATTGTTTCTATATCTTTTGTCGGCATCCAGCCAACATTACCATCTTCCAGTGCTATTTCACTCCAGTCGCCTAATGTACTTCTGACAGACACTTTTGTTCCTTCATGCAGAACGAACAAATCCGTACCACTTGCATCCGGAGAACTTTTCACTGTTACTGTCGGAGCAAAAACAATAGCATGTGTACGGTTTACCAGTTCGCTCTTCTGATTTGCGGCAAAGATATTTGTCATAATCACGCAAAGCAAAAGTAACACACCGATATAGAAACCGACTTTCTTCAGGCGAATCTGCCTTGAAAAGAAAAACAGGATCAGGCATCCGATGAATAAGATGAAACAAACGATTCCCATTTTAGCCCAGGAGTCAGCTGCTCCCATATTCTGAATGGATTCGAACCATCTGCTCAGGAAAAATCCGTCTACCGGTTCAATCTTGTCAACAGTCTTCTGACGTGCCATCTGTAAGTTGAAACGGACATCGGCGTCACCCGGATCAAGAACCAGCGCCCGCTCATAATTCAATATTGCAGAGGCAATCTTTCCTGCTTTGTAATAAGCGTTCCCCAGATTATAATAAATCTCCGGTGAGTCGCCATTACTTTTCAGTATTCCTTCATATAACTCGATTGCTTTTCCATAATCTTCTTTGGTATACGCAGTCTCAGCTTCCTTTATCGCTGCATCCTGCGCATAAGCAGTCCATGCCAGACACTGAATCAATAGAAAAAACAATATATTTTTAATCTTTATATTCGTTTTCATCTTATTGCTTTTTAATTGTATTCTCCATCTTACCAATGGCATCTACGGTTAACTCATATAACTTATCCATAGCATCCGAAGCCTGAGCCGGCGCATAGCGGGCAAATTCGCAGGTGTTCAGAATATCCATAAACTCATTTGTTAAGGTATCATCCACACCAAATTTGGCCAATTCGGTTTCCACATTATCTTTGGTCAGACTTGCCTGAGGAATATTCAGTTTATCACTCAAATATCCCCACAAAGCCCGGAGAACTTCATCATAGAACTCTTCTTTCTTGTTTTCCTTCATCAGCTTGCCGGCATTCTTCAATCTCCTGACAGCGATTTTATTTGCCTTTTTAGTACGAACCAATGCTATGTTGGCATTTTCCTTTACTTGCTTGCGATAAATAAAGAAGAAGACAATAAACAGGATGGCCGGTACCAGATAGCACATGTAATACATGAACGATCCAAAGAAAATATCGTTGTTGGCAATGAAATTGAAATCTTTCACTTTCAGGAAACGGATATCTTTACCCAGATACTTCACACTCTCTTTATTGCTGAAATTAGACACGACCGGAGAATTACTGCTTCCCCCCTCGCCTTGTTCTACATGAAGCTTGTAAGGATCGGACTTCAATGTCTTATAAGTACCTGATTTAGGATCGAAATAAGAGAAAGAGATAGCCGGTATCTCAAAATCTCCGGCATAACGGGGAATAGCCATGTATTCGATCGTTTTGCTTCCACTTACTCCGGCAGTTGTCGTTCTGACATCTGTTTCCTGTTTTGGGTCGAAAGTATCGAAATCATTCGGGAAAACAACTTCCGGATTCTTGATCAGTTTGATATTTCCGTTACCGGAAATCTTCACTTTAATAGTGACAGCATCATTTGTCTTTACATTATTGGAATTAATATCCGATGTCATGGTGAAATTACCTACCGCACCGGAGAACGATGCCGGTTTACCGGAAGGCAATGGCTTCACATCTATTGTAGCAGGACTCGATACCAATGCTTTCCGTACTCTGTCGTACATGTCATCGAAACTATCAAAAATGCTGCTTATTTTCCGTTGGGTCGGAATACTGATAATAGCGTCGAACTTACCGCTTTCTATTGTCAGTTTTCCTGAACGTTGCGGATAAAGGACTGTTTGTTTCAAAACAACGGTGAAATAATTACGACCGTTATAATGTTCCTGCGACCATTGCTTTTCCTGCGGCAACTCTATCTCCTGAGCAAGAAATCCTTCAAACTCCGGAAATTTTACTCCTTCCAGTCCGCACATGCGTGCTGCATATAATTTGAAAGTGACCAGAAAACCTTCCTGTTCATACACATTCCGGTTTGAAACTTCCATTCTTACAAAATAATCATCCTTGCCTATACCTGTTCCGGCTTGTCCGCCATTTGCTTCGGCAGCCTTGTCCGGAGGAAGTACTTTTACACTTAACGAGTTGGATGTGTAATTCGCTCCTTTTACCTTGATAGAAGCTGCCCCGATATTAAACGTACCCTCTTTCTTCGGCATCAGGATATAAGTAAATGTGTAAGCGACTTCCGAAGAAACATTTCCATTAATAATCTGAGTACTCGAACTTGTGGCAAGAGACGGCCCCATCAGTACTTCGAAATCCGTAAGTTCGGGTATCCGCAAATCGCTTGCCTTCGCTTCAGCATTTACGGTATACGCCAATCTGAATTGTTGCCCCATCACAACAGCATTCGGAGCGACTGCCTTAAAGGTCACATCAGCGGCCTTTGCCATCACCCCGGCTGTTAGAAATAGAACGAATAAGAAAGCTAATCTTCTCATTATATTGTTGTTTTTTCTGTTTTCTGTATCAATTACCACTCTTTATCTGTTTTGCGACGTTGTTGCTGTTGTGCCTGTGCTTTCTTTACTTTCTCCTGCGTATCCTTTTCATCCTGCAGGAAGGCATCGAGCATCTGCTGCGCATTGTCCCGACTCATCTGTTCATTTTGCTGCTGTTCTTGCTGAGTCTTATTTTCTTTCTTGTCGTCTTGCTGCTGCTGCTGGTCTTGTTGCTGTTGATCGTCCTTATTTTCCTGATCTTCGTTCTTGTCCTGGTTCTGCTGATCCTGGTTTTGATCCTGATTCTCATTCTGTTGATTTTCCAGCAACTTCTGGGCTAATGCCAGATTGTAGCGGGTCTCGTCATCAGCCGGATTCAAACGCAAAGACTGTTTGAATGCTTCCACACTTTTGTCATACTCTTTATTCTGCATGCTAATGTCGCCCAGATTATGGAATATATTTGCAAGACGGGCTTTTCCTTCTTCAGTTTCAGCCATCTTTTCAGCAATACCGGTCAGCAACTGGTATTGCTCAGCTGCTTCAGGAAACTTTTTCTGTTTGTATAAGGCGTTCCCCAGATTGTAAGTTCCTTCAACCGAACGGGGATTTACTTCCAGACTTTTACGGTAAGCAATTTCCGATTCGGTAAACTTTTCGTTGCCATACAACTTGTTTCCTTCACGTACGTTCTTACGTTCAGCCTTTTGGGCAAACACCGCTCCCGAGCAAAACAGGAGCGCTCCCATCCATATCATTGATTTTCGTATACGTCTCATCTTATCCATTGAATTAAGAGAACAATTTTACTTTTCTGAAAATTCGGTTCTTCCTGTCTAAGGTAAGGAAGTCTACGATCAACAGGATCAATGCGATCCATGCCAGTGTCTGAAATTGTTCGTTGTATTCGGAATAGACTTTGCTGTCGAGTTCCGATTTATTCATCTTCTCTATCTCTTTCTGCAATGCTTTCAATGCAGAGTTGGTATTGTCGGCACGGACATACATGCCATGTCCTGCGGCTGCGATCTCCTGGCACATTTGTTCGCTCAACTTCGTGATAACGACATTGCCGTCTTTATCCTTCATATAATTGTTGGCTCCTGCAACAGGAATCGGGGAACCTTTCGGATCACCCATGCCGACAATATTCACATGAATGCCTTTTTCGGCAGCAGCGGCAGCGGCTTTTACAGCATCGCCTTCATGGTTCTCACCGTCCGTGATCAGGATAATTGTCTTATCGGATGTTTCACTGGGAGTGAATGAACGCATAGCCAGATTGATAGCCGAACCAATAGCCGTACCTTGTGTCGACACCATCGACGGGTTGATGGATGACAGGAACATCTTTGCCGAAATATAATCGGAAGTGATCGGCAGCTGGGTGAAAGCGTCACCGGCAAAAACGATCAACCCCATCTTGTCATCCTTAAAACCATCCGTCAGTTTCGACAACATCTGTTTAGCTTTATCCAGACGGTTGGGTGATACGTCTTCGGCCAACATGGAGTTGGAGACGTCCAGGCAAACCATTATTTCGACGCCCTGGCGTTTTACGGTTTCCAGTTTAGAACCAAACTGCGGTCCCGCAATAACAAAGATAACCATCGTGATGGCTCCGAACAATAGCCAAAACTTCAGATGCTGGCGTTTGGGAGATACCTCCGGCATCAACTCTGCCAACAATTCGGGATTACCATATTTCTTTATTGCTTTTTTCTTCAGGATGATTGCATATACATAAAATGCAATCAACACCGGAAGGATGAAAAGCAAGTACAAAAAGTCCGGATGTGCAAAACGAAACATAAGCCTTTATATTTACGGTATATTTCTTAACAATGTATTTCTCAATAAAATCTCAACCAAAAGCAAAGCGAATAACAACAAGGCCCAGTTCTTATATTCCTCCTGTTTCTTGCTATATTGCTGAACGCTGATCTTGGTCTTTTCCATCTTGTCGATCTCCGAATAGATTTCTTTCAGACTGGCATTATCCGTTGCACGGAAATACTGTCCGCCGGTCGTTGCCGCAACCTGTTTCAAGGTCGCTTCATCGATCTCGACTGGAATATCCTGATATTGTACCCCGAATGCCGTTTGGAACGGATAAGGAGCCATACCTTGTGTCCCTACCCCGATCGAATAAACCCGGATACCGAATGTCTTGGCAATCTCTGCAGCCGTTACCGGAGCAATCTCACCCGCATTATTCACACCATCGGTCAAGAGGATAATCACTTTTGATTTAGCCTGACTGTCTTTAATACGACTTACCGCATTAGCCAATCCCAGGCCGATGGCAGTTCCATCCTGGATGATTCCCGGTTGAATGTCCTTGAACAGGTTTAACAACACCGTATGATCAGTCGTCAGCGGGCATTGTGTGAAACTTTCAGCTGCAAAAACAACCAACCCGATATTATCGTTCGGACGACCGTTGATGAAGGAAGCCGCCACATCTTTGGAGGCCTCCAGGCGGTTCGGTTTCAGGTCCTGTGCCAGCATACTACTGGAAATATCCATTGCCAGCACAATATCGATACCTTCTGTCGAGGTGTTTTGCCAGCTATTCGTCGACTGCGGACGAGCCAGTATGATAATAAGTACCGCCACTGCCGCCATCCTTAATATAAAAGGAACATGTCTCAGGTATACTTTCCATGAAGTTGCTCCCGGTGCATCGAATGCTTCCGAAGATGATACCTGCAAACTAGCCTGACTTTTGCAGAGCTTCCAGATATACCATCCTATCATCGGGATAAGCAGCAATAACAAATACAGATATGTAGGATTTGCAAATACCATTTTATTCTTTTGTTATATTAGAATCGTTTGTTTCAGTTGCTTTCCCTTCCGTCTCTGCTTCGGGAACGGCAACTTCTTCAATCTTCGTCTGATTAATAAATAAGTATGCATTCACCATACTCAGATCATTCTCATCAGGCAGCGGATTCATTTTTGCGAATTTCACGAAATCAGACAAATTAAGTATCTGTTTCAGATTTTCGTAAACCGAATCAGCTTCGTGCTGCTTGCGGATAATGTCCAGGATCTCGCCGGAAGTCATTTCCATCGCATTGATATCGAAGCGGTCTACGATATAGCGACGCAATGTCTCGGTGATTAACGTATAATACTCCTTGCTACGCCCCTGCTGCCAGAGTTTCTGTTGCTTGATCTCATCCAGTTCCTTGATAGCCTGCTCGTGAGGCGGGAGCTTCGGTTCCGGTTTCTTGAATGGGATAAGAGATTGCTTGTTGCGTATACGTTTAATAATATAGGCAATCACGCAAATCAGGAACAGAGCCAGCAATATGCCATAGATAAGCGGATAGTAGTCTGCCAGCACGAAAGGCGGTTTCCATATATCCTTTATATCATAAAACTCTTCCGGTTTATCCACATTCACAGGAATGGTCGAAACTTTCAGGGCCACCTGGTTTGAATAAACAGTATCGACT
Organism: Parabacteroides sp. ASF519; assembly: GCF_000364265.2. Taxonomy (NCBI): domain Bacteria; kingdom Pseudomonadati; phylum Bacteroidota; class Bacteroidia; order Bacteroidales; family Tannerellaceae; genus Parabacteroides; species Parabacteroides sp. ASF519. The sequence continues at coordinate 4,049,349 of NZ_AQFV02000006.1, forward strand.
CCGTCGATTACTTTGAGTGGCGGCAACAGATACAATGACGAATCGAAAGAAGTTATCAGAATATCCTGCTTGATCAGCAGGCGGTCGTTCTCGATAACCGACGAATCCGCTTTGGAAAGGCTCAGCACTTCTACCCCACGCATCAATGTGTCGTTGGGGATCACTATCTGAACCAGTTTGTCCTTGTCTGTCGTAACCGTCAAATGTAAAACAGTCTGTTCTCCGATCAGGATGGCAGCCGAGTCGATCTTTACATCGATCAATGTCTGCTGTGCCACCATCTTCCCTCCTGCCAGCAGGAACAGAAGAAGGAACAGAAAGCTTTTATTTATTATTTTCTTTTGCATGCTTAACTACGTTTATCAAAAAGAGCAATCAATGCCTTCACATAATCATCTTCCGTACGAATAGAAACCGAATCCACCCGGCATTTCTTGAACGAATCGCTCATGATAGTCTGCCGGCGGTTCCACCATTCCTTATAGGCTTCGCGAACACGGGCGGAAGAACTGTCGATCCAACGTTCTGCACCGGTTTCAGCATCTTTTATCTTCATCAATCCGACAGACGGAAGTTCGGTTTCGCGACGGTCGTACACCTGGATAGCCACCACGTCATGTTTACGGTTGGCAATCGTCAGGGCATCCTTAAAACCGTCCTTATCGATAAAGTCGGATATCAGGAAAGTCGTACAACGTTTCTTTATGGCGTTGGTCAGGAATTTCAAAACCTGAGCGATATCCGTCTTCGTATCCTGTGGCTTGAAGTCGATCAGTTCGCGAATGATATAAAGAATATGTTTTTTCCCCTTCTGAGGCGGAATAAATTTCTCGATCTTATCAGAGAAGAACACCACACCGATCTTATCGTTATTTTGTATAGCCGAAAAAGCCAGTGTCGCAGCGATCTCCGTAATAACCTCTTTCTTCATTACGTTCACGGAACCAAAGTCTCTACTACCCGATACGTCGATCAGCAACATCACGGTCAGTTCGCGCTCTTCTTCGAACACCTTTACATAAGGGCGCACATAGCGGGCGGTCACGTTCCAGTCGATATCGCGGATATCGTCGCCGTATTGATACTCGCGCACTTCGCTGAACGCCATACCACGGCCTTTAAAGGCAGAGTGGTATTGTCCTGCAAAAATATTGCGGGACAAGCCGCGGGTCTTTATTTCAATTCGCCGAACCTTCTTTAATAGTTCACTTGTTTCCATTTTTCTTCAATTTGTGCTTTCAAAACTGATGTAAAACCGTTTCCCAAGTTGGGAAAGCATTTTACAAGGGTGAAAAACCGTTTCCCAAGTCGGGAAAGCATTTTACAAGGGTGAAAAACTGTTTCCCAAACCAGGAAAGCATTTTGCAAGGGTGTAAAGTCGTTTCCCACGCCGGGAAAGCATTTTACAAGGGTGCAAAGTCGTTTCCCAAACCGAGAAGGCATTTTTCACCAGTAAAAAAGCATTGCCAGAACCGAAGGTTAAGGCACCTCTACCTTATTAAGGATTTCGCTGATCACCTCTTCGGATGTCAGGTTATTCGCTTCCGCTTCGTAGCTCAAACCGATACGGTGGCGCATCACGTCGTGGCATACGGCACGGATATCTTCCGGAATCACATAACCTCTGCGTTTGATAAATGCATAAGCACGGGCAGCCAGCGCCAAATTGATGGAAGCACGGGGAGACGCACCGAATGCAATCATATTGGAAAGGTTTGCCAGGCCATGTTCCTGCGGGAAACGGGTTGCAAACACGATGTCGACGATGTAGCGTTCGATCTTTTCATCCAGATATACTTCACGCACCACTTTACGTGCTTCCAGTATCTCGTTCTTTGTCAGGATCGGTTTGATATCCGGTTTGATGCCGGAGATATTCTGACGAATGATCAGTTTTTCTTCCTCTTTCTTCGGATAGTTGATGATCACTTTCAGCATGAAACGGTCTACCTGCGCTTCGGGCAGCGGATAAGTACCTTCCTGCTCGATCGGGTTCTGGGTTGCCATTACTAGGAAGGGTTCCGGCAACTTATACGTGTTTTCGCTGATTGTCACCTGACGTTCCTGCATGGCTTCCAACAGTGCACTCTGTACTTTGGCCGGTGCACGGTTAATTTCATCCGCCAACACAAAATTAGCGAAGACCGGGCCTTGTTTTACCTGAAATTCTTCGCTTTTCTGACTATAAATCATTGTACCGATCACGTCAGCCGGCAGCAAGTCCGGCGTAAACTGTATACGGCTGTATTTGGCATCGATCAGTGAGGCCAATGTTTTAATGGCAAGTGTTTTAGCCAAGCCGGGAACACCTTCCAGCAGGATATGCCCATCTGAAAGCAGACCGATCATTAACGATTCAACCAAATGCTTCTGTCCAACAATTACCTGGTCCATGCCCATCGTAATCATGTTTACAAACGAACTTTTACTCTCAATCCGTTCGTTCAACTCACGAATGTCTACTGTCTGACTCATAGATTTTTTTCTTATTTATATTGTTATTGTTTCTGCTTGTTTTTATAGTTGCACAAAATTAGAAATGTTAAATTCGTATCCTTCACTTTTGCAGTTAAATAATACTAACCGAAGCGAGAACTATTTTGTTTTATTTTACTTAAAATCGTGGATTTTAGTTACAATTTTCCGGACAATATTTCTGTCTGACGTGCAGCGGCTTTCTCTGCGGAAGCACGGCTATGTTTGTCTATCCCGTACAGTTCCGGTGCAGGCACCTGTATCTCAGTACCTACGGGGACATTGTTCGGATCCTTGATGACTGATTTATTATATTCATACAGGTAAACCCAGAATATTTTACTCCCATAATATTCAAGAGAGATCAAGGTCAGACGGCTTCCCGGTTCTATTTTTACTTTTGCCAGTATTTTAGGTGTTTGTGCCGCAGGCTCGACTACCGGCGCTACGGATTCGACGGAAACAGTATCCTTCTCCTCTACCGTTTCAGGTTCCGCTTCTGTTACTTCGGGTTCTTCCACACGGGTCGTATCCTCAGGAACAACAGCTGTTCCCGGCAACGACATACCTGTCAGGACAGTCGATCCCGACGTATCAGATCCCAGGAATAAACTCCGGTTAAGATACAGGAAGATACCTGCTATTGCAACAATGGCAACGACACCGACGGATACCAGTATTTTGATCCAGGAAGAAGCCGTCGGCTCCTCGTCTTCAATCTGAAACCCGTCCATGCCAGGATAATTGGCAACAGAAGGTTCTTGCTTCGTCTCTTCTTCTAACTGGTCTGAAGATGTATTTTCCGGTTCGGTTTGCTCAGGAATATCATTTTCTGCCGGAGAGGGCTCGTCCGGGACTATCGATTCTTCGATTACTTCTTCCGGTTCATTTTCTGCGGGTTCTTCGACCGGCTGCTCAACCTCCGGAAGTTCTTCAGAAACACAGACATCATCTGTCGGCTGCAATGGCTCCGGTGTTTCAACGATCACTTCTTCGCTTTCCTGAAGGATTTCTTCGACAGATTCATCTTCCGCTTCTTTGTCTTCCACCGTATTGGATACGTCCAGATCGGTAAAGTCAACATCTTCGTTCAATTCCGTAGTTTCAAAAAAAGAGAACGGTTTATTTACCAGTTCACGTAATTCTTTATCAGGGAGGAAGGAAAACTTATAATGTGCAGGTATCAGGAAACGCTCGCCGGTATTCACATGGATACTCTCCCGTTTTTCTACCAAAACGATTTTAAAACTACCAAGTCCTTTTATTTTAGCTACTTTATCGGTAAAAACTCCTTGTGATACGATGGCAATAAACTCTCTCAGGAACTGCTCGGCGCTATTCCTATCCTTTCCGGTACGCTCGGCCAGTAAACCGGCCAGATCTTGTATTGTCAGCCGACTATTCATTGTCGCTCAATTCTTTTAGTTTGGATTTCAGGGTCGCCCCCGGCTTAAAGACAGGAACCAGTTTGGGTGGGACCAGATAACGTTTTCCACTTGCAGGATTAACAGAGATACGTTCCGCTTTCTTCTTGACTTCAAACAGCCCGAATCCCTGTAAATAGACAGCATCATTATCCGCCAGTTTCGAACCGACCACAGCCCCAAAAGCGGCTAACATTTCTGTTACCTCTTTCGACGTCCATCCCAGTTTTACAGATAATTCTGTAATCAGTTCCTTGTTTTTCATACTTGCTTCATCTATAGATTCAGCCACGATATTAGTAATTTTTTTGTAAACAGACAAACTTCTTAATGCTTTTTATATCAAAGCAACACTTTTCCGTAAAGGTCGAAAGCCTGTGATTCTTCGATATTTACGTTGTAAAACTCTCCCGGTTTCAATGAGTGCTCTTTAAAAACAATCACTTCAGGGTCCACCTCCGGAGAATCGAATTCGGTACGACCGATATAGCCGTCTTCCTCTTCCCGGTCGATTATTACTTTAAAAGTTTGACCCACTTTCGACTCATTCACCCCGGCAGATATTCTTTCCTGTATCCGCATGAGATAATCCAGACGTTCCTGTTTGACTTCGTCGGGGACATCATCCGTATAATTTTTGAATGAATAGGTACCCTCTTCATGGCTATAGGCAAAAGCACCCATACGTTCGAAACGTGCCTTTTTGACAAACTCGACCAGTTCTTCAAAGTCCTGCTCCGTTTCACCCGGATGGCCCACCATCAAGGTTGTACGGATATGGATACCCGGAACTTCTTCACGGATGCGTTCCAGCAAAGCATACGTTTCTTCCTTCGTGATATTGCGGCGCATTTTTGTAAGCATCGGATCGCTGATATGTTGTAAAGCGATATCCAGATATTTGCAGACATTTGCACGTTCACGCATCACCCGCAACAAATCATAAGGGAAATGGGTTGGATAAGCATAATGCAAACGAATCCATTCCACTCCGGGGATATCAGAAATACGTTCGACCAATTCCGGCAACGCGTACCTTTTATATATATCTTTTCCGTAATAAGTCAAATCCTGGGCGATCACCTGAAATTCTTTTACACCCTGTGCCACAAGCAAACGGACCTCTTCTTCTATCTGCTCCATCGGAAGGGACTGGTAATGTCCGGTACTGATAGGAATGGCACAATAGGAACAAGTTCGGTTACACCCCTCCGCTATTTTCAGAAAGGCATAATGTTTCGGGGTGGTCAATACACGGTCGGAAGCCAGTTCACGATGATAAGACTTACCGATATCTGTAAGGAGTTGCTTCCAGTTGAATTTACCGTAAAAACGGTCTACCTCCGGCAATTCCTGTTTCATTTCCTCCAGAAAACGTTCGGTGAGACATCCCATTACATACAACTGGCCGATCTTTCCTTTTTTCTTGGCTTCACCCAGTTCCAGAATCATGTTGATCGATTCTTCCTGCGCATCACCGATAAAACCGCAGGTATTAACGACAACGATCTCCCCGTTTATTTTATGCGGATCATGCTCCACCGTATAACCGTTAGCTACAAACTGACGCATCAACTGTTCAGAATCGACCAGATTCTTCGAACATCCAAGCGTTATGATATCTACTTTATTTTTCCTCATATTATTTTATGAACTGATAGTAACTAGTTCCCCTCTTGAGAGGGGATAAGGGGTGTGTTATAATTCTGTCCAAAAACAGGCTTTAACACACCCCTGCCCCCTCTCAAGAGGGGAAAAGTTACTCTTATCTGGTATTATTATTCTCCAAATAGCGAATCGACAAATTCCTTTTTATTAAAGACCTGCAAATCCTCCATTCCTTCACCCAGGCCGATATACTTCACCGGGATACGGAAATGGTCTGAAATACCGATCACTACACCACCTTTAGCCGTTCCGTCCAGTTTCGTTACAGCCAGGGCATTCACTTCAGTTGCAGCAGTAAATTGTTTTGCCTGTTCAAAAGCATTCTGACCTGTCGAACCGTCCAGGACCAACAAAACTTCGTGAGGAGCATCAGGGATAACCTTCTTCATCACATTCTTGATCTTGGTCAACTCATTCATCAAGTTTATCTTGTTATGCAAACGGCCGGCCGTATCGATGATAACGACATCCGCTCCATTTGCCTTGGCTGAACTAAGCGTATCAAACGCTACGGAAGCCGGATCAGACCCCATCTTTTGTTTTACGATAGGCACGCCTACCCGTTCACTCCAAATGACAAGCTGTTCCACCGCTGCAGCACGGAATGTATCGGCTGCTCCCAAATAGACATTCTTTCCGGCTTTCTTAAACTGGTAAGCCAGCTTTCCGATCGTAGTAGTCTTACCGACACCGTTCACACCGACTACCATAATTACATAGGGCTTTTTATCTTCCGGCACAGTAAAGCTTTCGGCATCTTCCGTATTGTTTTCGGTAAGCAGAGTTGCGATTTCATCGCGCAACAATGTCGTCAGTTCCTGGGTAGTTACATATTTATCCCGGGCTACGCGCTTTTCGATACGCTCAATGATCTTCAACGTCGTATCTACACCGACGTCGGAAGTGATAAGCACCTCTTCCAGATTATCCAATACTTCATCATCGACCTTGCTCTTACCGGCAATAGCCCTGGTGAGTTTAGAAAAAACATTTTCTTTGGTCTTAGATAACCCTTTGTCTAAAGTTTCCTTTTTTTCTTTACTGAAAAAGCTAAAAATACCCATATATTAATTCGCTTAATTTATTTCTGCTTAGAATGAGGCTGCTAAGTTACAACTTTTTTAGTTGACAGATGACAGTTGACCGTGGAAAGTTATTTGTTTTCCGCAAAAACAGCCCTGCCACCTGCTTGTTGCAACTTAACCGTTTCTTCCTTTATAGTCTTCGTAACCGAATGTTCTGTAGACCACCAGTTCATCATCCTTACTCCAGAGAGCCAATGACGGATGCGGTATGCCGTTGAACATGGATGTTTTGACAATCGTATAGTGAATCATATCTTCAAAGACGATCTTGTCCCCTATCTTCAGCGGTTCATCGAATGACCAGTCTCCCATATAATCACCACTCAGACAGCTGTTTCCGCCGATTCGGTAAGTAGGTTTTCCCTCTACCGGATCTGTAGCATTACGGATAACCGGTTTATATGGCATCTCCAGGCAATCAGGCATGTGGCAGGTAAACGAAGCGTCAATTATAGCCGTCTTTATTCCGTGGTTTTCAACGATATCCACAACGGTTGTCAGGAGAAATCCCGTTTGCCATGCAAAGGCACTTCCTGGCTCCATAATGATCTCTAAATTAGGATACTTAGCCTTAAAACCATGAAGTAATGATATCAGATGCTCCGTATCATATCCTTTGCGAGTCATCAGATGTCCGCCCCCCATATTCAACCATTTTATATGCGGAAGAAAACGTCCGAAACGCTTCTCCACTTCTCCCAATGTTTTTTCCAGATCGAACGAAGTCGATTCGCATAATGTATGGAAATGCAATCCTTCCACTCCTTCCGGTAACTTTTCACCCAGCAGGTCGGCTATAATGCCCATCCGCGAACCGGGCGCACAAGGATTATACAATTCCGTTTCCACATCCGAATATTCCGGATTAATGCGTAAACCGCACGATACCCGATTCCCGTCTGCTTTCACCATCGGATAAAAACGCTCGAACTGAGACAAGGAATTAAAGGTTACATGACTACTGTATTTTAATATGGTAGGAAAATCCATTTCCGTATAAGCCGGCGAATAGGTATGTGCCGGACTTCCCATTTCTTCAAAAGCCAATTGTGCCTCAAACTTCGAACTGGCCGTCGAATACGGTATATACTCACGAACGATCGGAAAAGATTTCCATAAAGCAAATGCTTTAAATGCAAGAATTATATTCACTCCTGCCCGCTCCTTCACACTTTTGATCAGTGCCAGGTTATTACGAAGCAGCTTCTCTTCCATTACATAACAAGGAGAGGGTATTACGTTGAAATCGATCATTTAGTTTCTTTATTCTATTAAACAAGCTACAAAGATAATCTTATATTCATAATATCCCACCTTATAGACCTGAAGAAGATTTGTATGGTAACTAATTTGTTTTTGAGGACGTCGAAAACAAACTACATAGTAATAAATCCAATAAGCATATCCATTATCTGTCAACTATGACAATATAGCTTTTCTTCCCTTTTAACAATGAGAATAAAGGATGCTATTTAGTAACATTATAGTGTCACCCACTTTCACTCAGTAAATAGTTATACTCACAGCTCTCAACTTAGGCTTGGCTAATTTTTATCTAACTATTGTACTTACACAAGGTATAGATTTTTTATTCGATTCAAACTTTCTTATTTGATATAAAATAGTATATTTGTTACTTGTATAAGTATCCTGTAATTCTGAATATCATGAAACAACTATTATTACTTCTACTTCCTTTTTTATGTCTGTGTTGTAATTCATCCGACAAAGAATATGAAGATTACTCAAAAGAAGTTCTTATTACCGGGAAAATTTTGAACAGAGATTTTTACCCGCAGGAAAAAGACTTAACACTTATCGTTCCTTTTTTCCGGGATCAGGAAACGAAATATGTTGTTCCTATTGCAGAGGACGGTAGTTTTTCATTTCATTTTTCTCCTTACGCTAAACTCCGGAATGTACAGATCAATAAGTTTGCAGACCATATATTAGTCAGTCCAGGCGATAGTTTGCATGTGGAGATAGACTTTAAAAACATACTTAATCCGAAGATTTTTGGAGATGCAGAGAAAAGGAATCAGGAAACAAATACTTTCGTACAGAGCGGACGCTATTATATAGAACACTATTCGATCAGAGGAGATCTGGAACCGGAGGCTTTTGATGCAGAACTGCAACAAGAATATCAACTACGACAAGAACGCAGACAGGAGTTTCTCGAAAAATACAAACCGGATGAAGAAATACAGCAATACACAAACAAACTCCTGGAGATCGATTATTATTGCACACTAATAAGCTACCTGAATAACCGGAGCTGGCAAAATAAAGATATCTCCAGATACAATAAACAGGAAATATTTGTTAAGACCGATTCTCTTTTCGAAGGGGAAATCATTCCGTCAAATATATTCAAACTGACAGAGATCGTTAACTCTTTTATCTCTTACCCAATATATAAGATGAAGAAAGAGAAGACTAATCTCGATGATATCATAGCAGCCTACCCTACCGGAAAGAATATCAGGCAATATCTTTATGCTGCATCAATCTCACAATCGTTAATAAGTAACGATACAACACTCTTTTCCAGTCGGCAAAAACAGCTCGATTCAATTGTGCATATTCCTGTTTTAAACCGTGAACTTCATCTGGCTTATCAAAACAAAAAAGATTTTCTGAAAAATCCCCGTACCGTATCCAATTATATGCTTTATGGGAACTATTCTGATATGCCAAACTCAAAGATTGACACAGATTTTATGAAACCCATTTATGAAATACTGGACAAATATAAGGGAAAAGTAATCTACCTGGATTTTTGGACTACATCATGCCCCCCTTGCCTGAAAGAAATGGAACCACTCAAAAAACTTCGTAAAGAATATTCTCCGGGAGATGTCGTTATAGTAAGTATTTGTGCCGGCGGTCCCAAAAAGACATGGGAAGATTTAGTGAAACGGCTGGATCTGCAACAGCCAGGCATCGATTGCCTGTATCAAACAGACATTTCGGATGAGAACTCTTTTTATAAAATATTGAACCGACTGGAATTAAAAGGTTACCCTCATTATCTGTTACTCAATCGGGAAGGGATCATTGTGGATTATGGGACAGTGGTACGTCCCAGTGATCCGCGAACCAAACAGAAAATAAACAGTTTATTGTAAGCGTTTATCCGATAATCGTCAACCTGGCAAACTTCAATAGTAACTGTTTTTGTCCGAAATGGGTGAATGCTACCGTTGCTTTTGCATTTCCGCCATCGCCTTCGATAGCAATGACTTCTCCTTCTCCAAAACGGTCGTGACGTACTTTTGCTCCGACACGTAAACCGGAAAGGTCGGATGCAGGAGCAGAAGACGACGCCGGAGTGGATGTTGTTGTTTCTACTTTTGTCAAACGCTGGCGTTGCTGTGCCTGTGCCACAGGAGAGATAAAAGAAGGTTCTTCCTTCTCCACTGCACGTGGCTGCTGAAAAGGTGAAGTAAATGCCGGACGCTGGAACCGTTCGCGGGCAGCAGCAAAAGTATCTGCCGACGAATCCGCCGGAACATCCAAGAAGCGCACATCAATATCTTTCAGAAAACGGCTGGGAGAACACATGGCGCTTTGCCCGTTCCGGAAACGACTTTTGGCATAAGTCAGCACACAATTTTCTTCGGCACGGGTGATCGCTACATAGAACAAACGACGTTCCTCTTCTACCGCACGCGGATTATCCTTGGACATAGATGATGGGAACAACTCCTCTTCCAAACCGACAACAAACACATTTTTAAATTCCAGTCCCTTAGCGGCATGTACGGTCATCATCGTTACTTTATTAGCCTGCTCGTCTTTGTCATTATCCTGGTCGGTCAGCAGGGATACCTCCGAAAGGAAGTCTGCCAAAGAAACCTGTTCGACTCCTTCTTCACGTCTCAACTCACAGAACTCGGCAATACCTTTCAATAACTCCTGTAAGTTTTCCTGCTTACTAATCCCTTCCACCGAACGGTCCTGAAAAAGAGAACTGACAATCCCACTCTCCTTGACCACTATTGCTGCCATTTCTTCGGCGGACAAGCGAGTGTTCTGCTCTATGAAACGTTCAATCATCTCACGGAAATCAGTCAGTTTCTTCGCTGTCCCGCTATTGATAGGCAAGGCGTAGTCGATAGGAGCATTCAGTACCGTCCAAAGACTTACGTTATTTTCCGTAGCTGCTTTTATCACTTTATTGACAGTCGTATCTCCGATGCCGCGCGACGGATAATTGATAACACGCTTAAATGCTTCTTCATCATGAGGATTCACAATCAGGCGCAGATAAGAAATGATATCTTTTATTTCCTTCCGCTGATAAAATGACAAACCGCCATATATTTTATAAGGAATACCTCTTTTACGGAGTGCCTCTTCCAGGATACGCGACTGTGCATTCGTCCGGTACAGGATGGCAAAGTCTGCATAATCATAATCTTTGCGCAACCGCAACTCATTGATTGCAGAAGCAACAGCATATCCTTCCTCATAATCTGAATAAGAAGCAGAGATACGCACTTTGCTACCCTCCTCCTTTTCCGAATAGACATTTTTATGAATCTGTTCTTTGTTCTTATGAATCAGACTGTTTGCCGCATTTACAATATTTTGTGTAGAACGGTAATTACGCTCCAGTTTAAAGATACGGCATCCGGGATACTGATTTTTGAATTGCAGGATATTGTCGATATTGGCACCACGGAAAGAATAGATACTTTGTGCATCATCCCCTACCACACAGATGCGGCGATGCTGCTCACAAAGTCTTTGGACTATCAGGTGCTGCGCAAAGTTCGTGTCCTGATACTCATCAACCAACACGAACTGGAAGAAACTGCGGTATTTCTCCAACACCTGCGGATGGTCACGGAACAGGATATTTGTCTGAAGCAACAAATCATCGAAGTCCATGGCACCGGCCTGCTGGCAACGGTTCTGATACCGTTTATAGATTTCACGCAGTAAAGGAACTTTCGAATCTATGTCATGCTGCATCAGTTCCTTGCTTTGTTCGTAGGCTTTCCAGGTAACCAGCGCATTCTTGGCATTAGAGATACGGCTTTGCACCATGCCGAGGCGATATACCTTATCGTCCAGCTGCATCTCTTTAATGATAGCTTTCAGCAGGCTCTTCGAATCTGTCGTATCGTAAATGGTAAAGTTGGAAGGATACCCGATATGCTCCGCTTCATAACGCAAGATACGTGAGAAGATAGAGTGAAACGTCCCCATCCACAGACGGCGGGCCGTCTGGTCACCGGTAATGGCGGCGATACGTTCCTGCATTTCACGGGCTGCCTTATTAGTAAAAGTCAGTGCCAGGATACTTTGAGGTACCACCCCCAGATGTACCAGATAAGCAATCTTATAAGTAAGCACCCTGGTCTTACCCGAACCGGCACCGGCAATCACCAATGACGGACCTTCGTTATATTCCACAGCTTCGCGCTGACTTTCATTCAGTTTATTCAGATATTCTTCCACGTACCTTTTCTTTTAGGAACACAAAGGTACTAATTTTTATTTATTCGGATTTCATTAAATCATCATTCCTGTTATTTAAAGGGATTCGCGCAAATTGATACGATTGTGTTAGCAAGGATTACAATAAATTATTACCTTCGGACGTTAATAAAAGAAAAACGATGAACACACGGTTAGCAGCAAATCTATCGGTACTCTTTACAGCTTGTATGCTTGTACTATCATTCAGTTTCGGCTTTCACAACTACTCGGAGGCACAGAAAGCAATCGTTTCGGACCTGAACCAGGCATTGCAGCAGACCATTATGCAAAATTCCGAGCTATGGATGAATCAGGATACGCTCAAAACCTATTCGCGCCTGTCCGCCGTCTTCGGAAATCCCGTTTCCATCGAAAGTTATAACAAAGATTTTGCCGAAGCATTGAAGCTCGAGCAATTAAAAGATAAAAGCGGCATCATCGTACATGTAAAAAACAAGAAAGCCATAGATAAACCGGCAACAGACGCAACGCCGGGAAAAGACCAGACCAAGAATTACCTGGCAAGTGATACCATTATCTGGTTAAGTGCAAATCTGAACCTCCCCGAATCCTCCCTGGAAGATTTGGGAATCTCTTTTCAGGGGTATGTAAACTATTCAGCCTCCGACGTCTTGGCGCTGACAGACAAGAAAGTTCCCCTCCTGCTCCTGTTGTTTGCCCTCATGGCAGGTTGTCTTTCGTGGTTTTTAATGCGGCGCAAGCAAGCTGAAGCTCCTGTACAAAAAGAAAACCTTATCGCTTTCGGAAATCTTACTTTCTCATGCGACAAGGCTTGTTTCTATAAAGAAGATCAGGAAAAACTACGGTTAACCCCGCAGCAATATAAAGTAATGGAAATGTTCTACCTTACCTCTTCCCATATATTAGCACGCACTGATATTTGCGAAGCCTTATGGCCCGGCAAGGAGAATGCCGACGAAACGCTGAACACCCTGATACGCCGCCTCCGCCCGCTTATCGAGGAAAACAGCAATCTCAAAATAACGACAGACCGCGGACGGGCTTACCAGCTGGAAATCAAAGAACCGGTAACAGAGACCTATACCCAGACTGCCTGAACAGGGAGAAACTTTTACACGTAAAAGAATAATTATGAACAAAAATCAGCAACCGGAATGGCTTGAATGGGCCAAGGAACTACAATTTATCGCACAAGCGGGGTTAACATATTCAAAAGATGCTTTCGATATCGAACGGTTTGAACGCATCAGGGAAATATCGGCCGAAATAGTCAGCCGGCAAACCGGTTTGCCTTTGGAGAAAGTAAAGGACTTGTTTTGTAACGAAGAAGGTTTCCAAACACCTAAGCTGGACACAAGAGCTGCCATCTTTAAAGCCAACAGGATATTGCTGGTCAAAGAGAAAAACGGTACCTGGTCGTTACCCGGAGGTTGGGTGGACGTAAACCAGACCATAAAGTCGAACACGATAAAAGAAGTAAAAGAAGAAGCCGGCTTGGACGTCGAAGCAACCCGGATTATAGCGGTACAGGACCGGAACCTGCATAATCTGCCTCCCTATGCTTATAATGTCTGCAAAGTTTTTGTCCTCTGTGAAGCCAAAGGCGGAGATTTCCAGCCCAACATAGAAACGATAGAAAGCGGTTATTTCAGCCTCGATGAAATTCCCCCGCTAGCTGAAGAAAAGAATAATAAGGAACAGATAGAAATGTGCTTTGCCGCCTACCGGGATAAAGACTGGGAGGTACAGTTTGACTGAAAACCACGAATATCAATCATAAAACGTAAAACCATGAAGACAAAGTATCTATTAGGGATTTTGTTTGTAACAATGTTCACCGCATCATGCAACAGAACCATCGATAACAAGCACAGGTCATTGACTATACAAACAAAAGGTATAGAGTATGATTCTTTGTTCATCCGAAACACGGAGATTCCGCCTTTCTTTATAAAAGGGGAAAAGGCGGATAGCATCACATGGACATTTCAGATACCGGACAGCCTGTATAAAACGACAGCGTCTTTTGAGATACTCCCCAAGCCTTTTGACTGGAAGACTCTACACGATGTACGGTCATCATCTTTTCTGCTTCCTGGTGTCAGCCTTGCCATAAGCAACTTCCTGTCCAGAAAGAAATTTATCAGAAATTAAAAGATAAAGTAGATTTCGTAACCATATCCATAGATGAAAAGAAAACAATCAAACAATGGCAGGAATTTGTGAAGAAAGAGGAATTACCCTGGAGAAGCCTGCTAGCTTACCAGGATATAGCCGGAGTACGTGGCAAATATTATGTACCTCACATTCCGCATACCATATTAGTATATCCCGACGGCAATTTCGAACCATTCAATTTATGGGAAGAAAATGAGATAAACAAGTTATATGCATTAACAGGAAACTAAGCAACACTTGCCGTCAGAATGAAAGTTGTACCAATATTACGGATATTGTTACCCTAATTACATGTCCCTGTTTTTAGATGTAAATCTCTTTGTATCTTTGTTACTGTTCAAATACTTACGACTTTGAAAAGTAAAACGATAAAAATAGGAACGGTTCACCAATGTAACTGCTACATGGGCAGCAAGACATTGCATCCTCTGGTCAGCGTCATCGACTTATCCGACAGCAACCTGACGCAGCAAAACATCAAGTTAGGCTTTTATGCCGTCCTGTTAAGGGAATGCCGGTGCGGGGATTTCCTGTACGGACGGCAATATTATGACTATTCTGACGGTACGCTCCTGTTCCTCACACCGGGAGAGACCATTGCGATAGATAACTGCTTATTGCCGCAGAAAGGCAGGATGCTGGCATTTCATCCGGACCTTATCGGTTGCACTTCGTTGGGGCAGAATATACAGGATTACTCATTCTTTTCTTATCACAAAAATGAAGCCCTCCATATCTCGGCACGTGAGAAACAGAAAGTATCGGAATGTTTCGATAATATCCGTGAAGAGTTACAGCACGCCATAGATTGCCACAGCAAAACGCTGATAACAAAATACATCGAGTTGCTGCTGGATTATTGTACACGTTTCAACGAACGCCAGTTTATCACCCGTTGCGAAGCCAACAAGAAACTGCTCACCAAATTTGAGAAGATACTAAATGAATATTTCGAAGCAGACCGGGTGAAACGCAACGGTTTGCCTTCGGCTGAATATTGTGCGGATTTACTTCAGCTGTCACCCTCCTACTTCACGGATTTGCTGAAATATGAAACGGGGAAAAACATAAAGGAACACATACAGTTCAAACGTATCGAAATCGCCCGACAACGACTTCAGACAACCCACAAAACCGTCAACCAGATTGCTGACGAACTAGGCTATTCTTCAGTCCAGTATTTTACCCGGTTGTTTACCAAAATAGCCGGATGTTCACCCAACGAATACAGGCATCCCAACTGATACATTACATATCACTATCTTGCTTTTCGATGGAGAAAGGAGGAGGGATGAATAAAAGTTTCTTGCGGAGGAAACAAAAGTTTTGTGCGGTGGAAACTTTTGTTTTCTCAGCACAAAACAAAAGTTTAGACAGCAGAAAAACAAATAAACTATACCTGACAGCAATTATGGACATAGAGATAAATGTAATACCCCACAAGTGTAAGATGGTTGCATGTTGTATTTGAAAAGTAACAATAATGGTAGATATATCCCTGCTATTGTAGATACATTTATATCTACATTCATATCATAGTCCGCTAATAAACAATAAATTACAACAGAAGTTGTAGATATTGCAGATAAGAACCTTTGAACTAAATCAATTCCGTCAATAGTTTGTCGTTTATTGTTCCAACAAACCTTCCAGATAACGTTCGGGCGGTAATCCGATGCGCTGCATGAATCCGGCAAGGGCACTAAAATTCAATCCTTCTTTCTCACTGTTAAGCAAAGCAACCCGGCGAATCACACTTAACGGCAAAGAAATAGGAACGGAAGGCTGTAACTGTCCGTTATCGTACCGGTAACCGGCTTCGGACGGACTGCGGAGGACTGCCAGCCGCCATTCTTTTTCCGGAGCAGACAATGGTTTCTTTACTTCCAGGCAGGCATTGCATAAAAGAGAAAAGAAACGCGAATCGGCAGTAAAGCCGCTGTGTTCTTCATCGAAAAAGAATTTATCGTACTCGCGGTCCATCTGGGTAATGAAATTATCGAGTATCCGTTTTTCGTCGTATTTACAGCGTACCAGGAATATGTTTTCAAAAAGACAATGTTCGGCTAATTGCTCATAGTCAAACGATAACCTCAGATAAGGCTGTCCGGCTGACTGTACCTTTTCAGGCAGGACGGTTTCATTCTCATAGAAGGAGAACTTATAAAGTTCCATCTCCGGCCCGATCAGCATCCGGCGCTTTTCACGAAAAAAAGGAATAGCCTGTTTGCTGCTTTCCAAAGGAATACCTTTTTGTGCCTCATATGCTCCGATAGCCTTCCGGAGCAGCGATAATCCATATTGATATTCTTCTTCAGGAACCGTATATAATAAATTCTCAGCCTGTAAAATAAGTGCCGGTTCGCCGGCCGGTCCGGTGCATCCTTCAACGAACGATTGCAATGATATATAGCCTGATAATTCCATTAATTTAATATTTTTTGTAGGCAAAGATACACTATAATTCAGAGAATTACTACCTTTGTTTCAACTATAAACAATTCTAATAACCAATTACAAGAAGATGAAACGTCGTGATTTCTTAAAGACCAGTGTAGTAGCTGGCGCCGCTCTCTCAATAGACTTTACCGGGTTGCAAGCTGCGTTGTCCAGCAATACGATGGCAGTAGAACAAGCTCCCGAAATGGTCGCCGTAATGGGTGGAGAGCCCGAAGTCATGCTTGACAAAGCATTGGAGACCCTGGGGGGAATCGGTAAATACATCAAGAAAGGGCAAAAAGTCGTTATCAAACCGAACATCGGCTGGGACCGTACACCGGAACTGGCAGGAAACACTAATCCGGGACTAATCAAGGCATTGGTAAAGAAGTGCCTGGAAGCCGGAGCTGAAAAAGTGACTGTTTTCGACCATACCTGCGACAACTGGCAGAAATGTTACGAAAGCAGTGGCATCGCTGCCGCCGTCAAAGAAGCCGGAGGTATCATCATGCCCGCCAACGATGAGAAGTACTTTAAAGAAGTATCCATCCCCAACGGGGTAAAAGTAAAGTCTGCAAAGATACATGAAGCGTTGATTGAAGCGGATGCGTGGATTAATGTGCCTATCCTGAAGAACCACGGCGGAGCGAAACTGTCGTGTGCCATGAAGAACTATATGGGTATCGTCTGGGACCGCCGTTTCTTCCATCAGAACGACTTGCAACAATGTATCGCCGACATCTGCACCTGGCAGAAGAAACCGGTATTGAACATTGTGGATGCTTACCGTATGATGCATCAGAACGGACCGCAGGGTAAAAGCGCTGCCGACGTAGCTACATTGAAATCCATGATTGTTTCCCCGAATATCATTGCTATCGACACGGCTGCCCTGGCTTTGTTCAACCAGGTAAAGAAACTGGATATGGAAGCCGTAAGCCATATCAGCAAAGGCGAAGAATTGAAACTGGGAACAACGGATTTGAAGAAAGTCAATATCAAACGTATTAAGATTTAATGAAGCGATTAAATTATCAGAAAGGAGTGAGAGTACTTCTCGCACTCCTGTTTTTTATACCCATACTCTTGTTTTTTCTTGATTTCACCAACAAGATGCCGGTGGATGTACATAAGTTTCTGCATATCCAATTATTGCCCGCAGTATTAGGCGGCATGTTTGGTATTGTTGCAGTATTACTTATTATGACATACCTTTTTGGACGTATATACTGTTCAGCCATTTGTCCGGCCGGGATTCTGCAAGATATCATCAACCGTTTGTTTTGTATTAGTAAAAAGAAGAAAAAAGGTGTTCGCCGCTTCAGTTATCATAAGCCAATGAACTGGCTACGATATTCAATACTGGCCCTAACAGTGGTGACTACCGCATTGGGATTTTCCGGGTTATGTTTATTGCTCGACCCTTATAGCAATTTCGGTCGTATAGCAGCAAACCTGTTTCGTCCTGCTGTGATGTGGGGAAATAATGTATTAGCCGACTGGCTGATGAAGATGGATAACTATTCTTTATTCCATGTTACAATCAGTACGGTTAGTATTGCCGGATTAATATCTGCCATTGTTGCACTGGTCGTATTTATTGTAATGGTTATTTTCCGGGGGCGTTTGTTTTGCAATACATTATGTCCCGTTGGAGCCTTACTCAGTCTGGTATCACGTTATTCACAAATGCGTATCTCGTTTGACAAGGAAGCCTGCAACCATTGCGGCAACTGCGAACGAACCTGCAAGGCGGAAGCTATTAATGCAAAAGAGATGACGGTCGACTCATCGCGTTGCGTGGATTGCTTCAATTGCGTTTCTTCCTGCTCCAAAGGTGGATTACAATACCGTTTCAAACCGGCTTTCCATAAAGAAAATGACAATCTTGTCCCCGTGCCTGACACGGGGCCGCAGAAGGACAGACATTCTCAATC
Organism: Parabacteroides sp. ASF519; assembly: GCF_000364265.2. Lineage (NCBI taxonomy): Bacteria > Pseudomonadati > Bacteroidota > Bacteroidia > Bacteroidales > Tannerellaceae > Parabacteroides > Parabacteroides sp. ASF519. Next base: position 4,068,030 of record NZ_AQFV02000006.1, read on the forward strand.
TGCTGCCGATACGGGCAGTTCCAATGCGATCCCGTGTCAAGCACAGGAACGGACAAGTGCTTCTAACAGCCGCCGTACCTTCTTGGCAACCGGAGTAACGGTTGCTGCAACATTGCCTGTTGTTTCGGCTATAGCAGATGGCGTCGGACAAGCCAAAGGACATGGTCAAGGCAACGGCCACGGAAAGAAAAAAGGCCGGAAGAAATGGCCGCCCATCACCCCTCCCGGTTCCCTGAACCTGGAACGGTTTAAAGACAAATGTACGGGATGCCATATCTGTGTCGTGAAATGTCCCAGCCAGGTATTACGTCCGGCAGGGCTTGAATATGGTTTCGACTATCTATTGAAACCACGCATGGCTTATATCAGCAGTTATTGTAACTATGAATGTACCATTTGCTCGGAAGTCTGTCCGGCCGAAGCTCTCAAACCGATTTCCGTAGAAGAAAAGAAATCGTTGCAAGTCGGCATTGCCACCTTCTTTATCAACCGTTGTATCGTGAAGACGGAAGGGACCGATTGCGGTGCCTGCTCCGAACACTGTCCGACACAAGCGGTGCATATGGTTCCTTATGAAGGGACGCTGACTATTCCCGAAGTAAATCCGGACCTGTGTGTCGGTTGCGGCGGCTGCGAATCCATCTGCCCGGTACGTCCGATGCGTGCCATTATCGTAAAAGCAAACACGGTGCATCAGACCATTGTTTTGCCGGAAGAGGAAGATGTTAAAAACGTAGAAGTCGATGACTTCGGATTCTAACGGAAAAATGCTACCTTTGCAAGCAAATTTTGCAGAATGAAATTCGAATTACAACACAACGATACTAAAACAAATGCAAGGGCGGGCTTGATTACAACCGACCACGGGGTAATCGAGACGCCCATTTTTATGCCTGTCGGAACACAAGGCACAGTGAAAGGAGTCCACATGACCGAGTTGAAAGAAGATATCGATGCCCAGATTATCCTGGGTAACACTTATCATCTTTATCTTCGTCCGGGTCTTGAAATACTGGAAAAGGCAGGCGGACTTCACAAGTTCAATACATGGGACCGTCCTATCCTGACCGACAGCGGTGGCTTCCAGGTGTTCTCGCTTTCCGACAACCGTAAACTGCATGAGGAAGGTGCCGAATTCCGCTCGCATATCGACGGTTCGAAGCATCTCTTCACACCAGAGAAAGTAATGGATATCCAACGTATCATCGGAGCCGATATCATTATGGCTTTCGACGAATGCTGTCCGGGTGATGCCGATTACGACTATGCCAAGAAATCACTGGGACTGACCGAACGCTGGCTGGACCGTTGTTTCGACCGTTTCAACGCTACGGAACCGAAATACGGATATCAGCAATGCCTCTTCCCGATTGTACAGGGTTGCGTATATCCGGATCTGCGCCGTCACGCCGCTGAAAACGTTGCCAGGAAGGGAGCTGACGGGAATGCCATCGGCGGACTGGCTGTCGGCGAACCGACCGAGAAGATGTACGAAATGATTGAGGTTGTAAATGAAATATTGCCGAAAGACAAGCCCCGTTACCTGATGGGTGTCGGTACGCCGATAAACCTGCTGGAAGCTATCGAACGCGGCGTGGATATGTTCGACTGCATCATGCCGACCCGCAACGGACGCAACGGGCAGCTTTTCACCCGTTTCGGCACCATCAATATCCGTAACAAGAAATGGGAAGACGACTTCTCTCCCATCGACTCCGACGGAAACTCATATGTGGATACGCTTTACAGCAAAGCCTACCTGCATCATCTGGTCAAAGTAAACGAACTGTTGGGCTTACAAATCGCCTCCATCCATAACCTCGCCTTTTACCTTTGGCTGGTGAAAGAAGCACGCAGGCACATCATTGCCGGCGATTTCGCTACCTGGAAAAGCGGCATGGTGCAACAACTTGACAACAGACTTTAAAAGTTGACAGTCAACTAAAAAAGACATTCGCATGAAATTCAAATTAAGACGGATAGACTGGTATATCATCAAGCAATTTCTCGGGACGTATGTTTTCGCGATTATACTGATTATCTCTATCTCGGTAGTTTTCGATATAAACGAGAAGATTGACAAGTTCCTGAAGCCGGACGTGCCCCTGCAGGCCATTATCCTGGATTATTACATGAACTTTATCCCGTACTTTGCCAACCTGTTCAGTCCGCTGTTCACGTTTATTGCGGTTATCTTCTTCACCTCCAAGCTGGCAGACAATTCGGAGATTATTGCGATGCTTGCCAGCGGCATGAGTTTCCGGCGGCTTATGTTGCCGTATGCTATTTCGGCGGGTATTATTGCGATAGCCAGTTTTATATTGAGCGCGTTCATTATTCCTCCGGCAAATATTACACGTATTGACTTCCAGAATAAGTATATCCGAAATAAAAAGGTAGAATATGCCCGCAATATCCAGATTGAAGTGGAGCCGGGCGTGATTGCCTATTTCGACCGCTACGATGCGCGTCCGAATATGGGTTACCGTTTCTCTCTGGAACATTTCGAAAACAAGAAGCTGGTATCCAAACTGACTGCCAACTCCATCAAATACGACTCTCTGTACAAATGGACTGTCATCGATTATATGATACGTGATTTCGACGGAATGCGCGAACATATTACCGAAGGTTCCCGCAAGGACACTACGCTGACGATTATTCCTTCCGACTTCCTGATTTCCGTCACCGACTGCGAAACGATGACTTCACCGGAGTTGGCAACCTATATCGAACGTCAGAAAACGCGTGGTATCGGTAATATCCAGACATTCCAGATAGAATATCATAAGCGCTTTGCCTCCATCATGGCGGCATTTATCCTGACCTCCATCGGGGCGTCTCTTTCTTCGCGCAAAATCAAAGGGGGAATGGGATTGAATATCGGTATCGGACTGGCACTGAGTTTCTCCTATATCCTGTTTACGACAGTGACATCGACCTTTGCAATCAACGGATATGTGAGTCCGATGGTGGCGGCCTGGATTCCGAATATCCTTTATACGTTTATCGCCATTTATCTGTATCAAAAGGCGCCGAGGTGATACCAAGGTCCCGAACTAAAAATTGATGTTACAACACTCAATAAGGGTATTTATTTTGTTGTAGCTAGTGATAGAGTAAATAAAGTAAGACTATAATTATAAACTAATTACATAGATGTATTAAAATAAATCACCCATTGATCAAGCAGCTTCATTGCTTTCTTAATCAATGGGTGAAAAATTATTTCTATATTAATTGTAAAGAAAAATCTTATTCAGAAATAACCTCAAATTCATCTATAATTAACGTACTACCTGCAGCTCCTTTGAATGCATCTCCTTCTGCACTAGAAGAGCAAACGATAGCTAATTTATATTTCTTTGAAGCATCGTAATCTTTTTTCCACTTAAATTCTAGGTCGAATGCTGTATATTCGGCTTTATCGCTACCATCAGCTAACCTAGCTTCTGCTACAATCTTTTCAGAACTATTAATATCATGACCAGTCAATACATCATTATCGTTTTCAATTTCAAACAGAATGGCAGCAATTGAACATTTATCTTTCTGATCCAACGTCTCTGTAGCTTTGCCATTATAGAATGGACCTTCACCTGCTGTATACTTATAATAACCTTTAAAACGCAACGGTTTAGAATCAAATGGTATACCAAATTTCGTACTACTTAATTGATCTGACGGATTCAAATCGAAGATTCCTGTAAACAAAGAACCTGAAGTAATAACAGGAGCCATATTAAAACCTGCACCTTCTGTATAAAGAGTAACTAATTTCGCAGCTGCTGCACCTTCTTTAGCATCATCAGTTTGTAAAACAGGGAAACCTCCTTTATAACCTAAAATAACCAACAACGTAGCTCCACCATTACTGGAAGCCAATTTATCAACCGGATTTGGGGTTAAATAGACTCCTTTACCTGTACCTGCTTCCACCCATTCATCAAAAGAATATTTTAATACTTTTCCTGCTACAGAAACGGTATAAGTAGTAGTAGTTATTCCATCTTCCGAAGTCACAGTATACGTCACCGGCTTAGAAAAATCCTGAGCTACTCCGCTTGCCGGACTAATAGTCGCTTTTTCAGAAATCTTAATTGTAGGAACCAAAGCAGCCAATCCTTCCGCTTTGATGGTATCTGTTACCATAAATGTAATACTAGTTCCATCAATAACAGGCTGTGATACCACTTCTTTGCTATCGAAAGTAAACTCCGTAATCTTAGCTTCCGAACTTTGATCGGAAGCTAATTTTGTACCTACAAAATCAACCTTTACTGTGATAGCAGCACCTTCCTGAGTTGCTTTTACATTGATAACCATTTCGAGTTTTTCACCAGTAATTGTTCCGTTCATAACAACGTCACAATCACCAACCATAGGTAAGGATAGCTTTTGTTCGCCATCAAACTGACAAGCGTTATCGCCCTGTTTTTCTACATTACATTTGTCTACGGAAATGTTTCCGAGCGCCATCGCACCGAAGCTGAAGTTCTTCAGTTCCATCTTGATCAGGTTATCTCCAACCTTTGTCACATACACTTTTTGGGGAAGATCAGCACCTACTTTCGTACCATCCAGGTCTACGTCCAGTGTTCCTTTGTATACACCGTCAAATTCTGTTCCGATAGGTTCTACCTTATCGTCATCACTACAAGCCGAAAACAGGCCTAGCATGCAAAGCAAGCCGAAGAAATACATTAATTTTGTTTTCATAAATCTGTTAGTAAACTAATACCTTTTAATTAATAATAATGTTCTAGTTTAATAGATTGCGAAGATAAGAACATTTTTTTTGTAAATATACCTCTCCTAAGAAATCCTTAAAAGTAGAACATTCTTTATTAATAAAATCCCCTATAAAATGGAGTAAAATAACCAAAATATTATCTATAGCTAAAAAAAGGGGGCAAAACACAGACACACCTTAGAGTGATTTGTAACCCTGTAGGCGGTTACGGTGGACCAACCACCATCGTATGCACAGCATTGTGTAAAGCACTTCAATTAACTCGGAGCTTCACGCATTCGTTGTGCCCATCTCAGAGAGATAAAAAAAAGATAGAGATGTATACATTTTGACACACCCCCATCTTTTTTATCATACGAATTTTACAAATCGTATATTACAAACAGGCTCTATTATTAGTTAGCTTTTAAATCCAAACCAAGGTCAAATGCATCTGTTTTATCCCAATTTTGAGGAATATTAATCAAAAGTAAAAGAGCGGCAGTTGCTTCTTCCGGAATTATTTTTGCTTCAGACAACAACATCCAGACCTTAATTAACTCAGCATTCATTCCTGCTGTTTCTTCTGCATTAGGATCATACACGAGTGGAGTAAACGCACTTTTATCAAGATACATCTGCGTATTTCCATTGTTATTGCTAACATTCATAGGAACTCCATTGTTAATCCAATCTTGCAGCATAATAATAAGTTCGTCACTAATAGAACTAAAATCAACGTCCAACATTCTCCCCAACAGAGTTTTTATCACAGCAGGCTCACCTTGGAGAACCTGAGAAATGATTTCAGACATACCATCCGCATTTTCCCCCATCGACTGTGAAATAATAGCAGTGATATTTAATTTCACATACAATTTGTTGTCTTTCACAAACCAATGAGCCAGATTTTTAGGAGATTCCAACCAACCGTTCGTGGGAATTAAAGCATTTACCTCTTCAGCTGTCGGTGCAGGACGATTAAACATCAGCATAGCCATGATCATCTTCTCGTCAAATTGAATAGCTCCTTTGTAATAATTGGCAGTAATATTACCATCTGTTTCAAGTGTCACGGTTTGTAATAGCTGAGGGAAAATAATACCTCCTATGGTTCTTATTAAACCAGAAAGAGAACCGGCTGCATTATATTCCGGTGCATTCCAATTCATATATAATCCACCGGTTAAAGCTCTTACTGCGCCATCTATTTGACCGGTTGTATAATCCGCCAATCTGTATGTTTTTGCCCATCCGTTCGGATCATTCATCACGACAGTCAGTTTCAATGTCATAATTTTATCTTTTACAGAACCGGCATATTCTACATTTGCATAAGTAGTTGTTGCTGTTCCTGAAAATTCACTATTCTTAACCTCTACATTAGAGATTGTTGTTTCATTTTCTCCCGGGATTATATTGTTCAATAAAAGTTTCCCATCGGTACTGCCTGTTGCTGAGAAAGTCACAGTCTTTCCCGTCAAAGCCATTTCTCCGTATGAGAGCACCAAATTTTCACCACTGTATTCGCCTACCAACTCTTGCCAACTCTTGTCAACTTGCTTTTCATCATCGTCACTACATGCCGTAAACAAACTAAAACAACAGATCAATGTAAAAAAATAGAATAATTTCTTACTCATAATAAATACGTTTAATATTAATATTAATGTTTAATAGCCCACGAAGATAAGAACATTTTTTTTTAAACATACCTTATATTAAGTAGTTCTTAAAAATAGAACATTTTTTATTAATAAAATCTCATATTAAGTAGAGTAGAATCACCCAAATGTGAGGTACCTGTTAGAATAGAACCATGCTCTGGGCGAACAAAGCGAAGGCTGCGACCCTTACGGATGGCAGCCTGCCAGGTTTCTAGTATAAAGACTAAATACCTATTTAGAAATTTGTGTATAATGGTAATATTGATTTATTTAATTCCACAAACTGGAAATATGATTATTCTTTTACCATGTTTATACCAAGTTCCACCTTTGTTGTCCCACCAACAACATCGGGTAGTTATTTGAGCATACCTTCCAACATCGAACCGAACATTTCCATGCCCGGAGTAGAACTGGCGGCATCAACAATTTGTTTGATGACATCTTCGTCTTGTAACAACGGCATGAGGGCGTTCAAAAGCTTCAAATTATTTGATAATAATTTTCTTCTTTGTTATGTCGTTACCGTCAATAATATTGACAAAATATATACCACTTTTTATTCCATCTAGATTAATTTCTAACCGATTTAACTGTGAAGGCATTTCTTTCTTTAAGATTAATAAACCTTGTTGATTGAATATTTGAATTAATGAACTATTATTAATTAGTGTATCTTTTATTTTATTCTTTGAAATGACTAAACTGTTTGAATAATTACTGATTGTGTATATATTACTTGATCTTTTGTTTATATTAAGTTTAACAAAATGCCCAAACGCTCCACCATGTATAGTATGAATGCCTGTAGATATAGTATCTGTGTTAATAATGTATCTATTTACAGTATATGCATCATATTTCTTATAATCAAGATTCCAAAAAAACACCTTACCATCAGATATATTAACGTATGGAGATTTAAGAGTGTATTCAACTATTCCATGACTTATATTGGTTGGTCCATCTATATAAAGCTTCATACGAACGGGAGTACTTATAATTTTAGAATCGGTAATGCCATTATATGTAAATTCTAATTTATAATTAAAAAACCATAAAGGATAATTAGGCTTTACTACAATTTTATTTGTATTTTGACCACTAATAATAGTACCGTTATTTATACTCCATTTATATGTTGCCCCTGCAATATTTTCTGCAGCAATTGTATACGTTTTCTGGTCGCTGTAGTCTACTGAATCTGGAAATTCAATAAATTTCAGATATGCAATGTCTAATTTTTTATATTTATAAGTTGTAGTTCTACTTAATAATGAATTTTTATCTGAAATAGCTTGAACCTTTATATCTCCTTCATAATATAGTTGTTTGGGACTAGATGTTATTTGCATCAAAACCATATTCTTTTGTTGTAGATATAGTTCTTTTTTTGCACGGAAAGTTCCACTTATCCCCCCTTCAGTCGTACATCCTGAAGGTATAGTCCATTGGTAATAAGAACAATCTTTTACATCAGAAAATATTAAACAATCATCGAATTGAATACCAAATAATGTCCCTTTTCCTCTAAATTCAGGCCTAGGAGGAGCTACTTGCACTGTTGTTTCAATAGATTTTCCATTGTTATTTCTTACTACAATTTTCCCTTCAGGTGTAATACCCCAAGTGATATTTACGGTAGAAGATCCAAAGGCGGGAAGTGCATTTCCATATGTAACATCCCAACTTAAATGACCATCAAGACCTGATACAGTGTATTGAGCACTTTCTCCTGAATAAGCTTGTACTTTTGATGGAGAAATTCCTGGTCCCTCTATTTTTTGTGCTTGCACTGTATTATTTATAAAAACTACAGCGAATACTATTATTAAACAAAAATAATTTTTTATTACAATCATCACTTATTTATTTTGAGTTTGCAAAAAACAGTTGTCTTTCTGACTAAATTTCCACATCAGTCGGATAGTTTCTTTCTTTGTGTTTACAAAACTCAAAAAAGATATATCCGACCGATTTAGTAGCTACACTAGAATTTTGTTGTGTAACTAGGGGTTATTTCTTTAATTCCAAACCGAAAGAGAGTTCGGAAGTTCCATTCACGATAGGTGCGATCTGTTCGATAATACTATCAACTATTGCCGGAGTAAGTATAGCTGCCATACCACCGGAAGTACCCATACCTGCCATTGCATCTTTAAGCATTCCCATTAAAAACTCGTTGTTCATAAGCACTTTCAAGATCGGCAAAAGGAAATCCTGATCAATAGAGATATTGACTGTCCCATTTTCAATCGTATAATTCAATGGGAAACCTTCGCTGAGTGCACTCATCAAAGGTGTTTGCATCAATTCCGTCATCAAACCTAGCAGTACTTCTGAATTGCCAGCTTTTGTAGCTGCCTGGATGATCATGTCGATATTAAGAGTCACATACAATTTGTCGTTCTTGATGTAATAATTGGCAAGGTTGATCGGTGATTCAACATCTACACCAGCCTTGTTTTTATATGTGGCAACGATATTACCATCGGCTTTGAAAGTAACATCCGACAATACCTTCTTTAATTCTGGAGAAATAAAGAACATATTGATCAGAAAAGACGCATCTTTCATCGGCCAAGGTTCATCAATCAAGCCAGGGATTGTAATACCTGTCGTTGAAACCCAATTGAAAGTAGAACCAGCCATTTCCCATAGACCACCTTCCTGCAACGGATTCGTTGGCATCGTCACATCCAGCGAAAGTGTCATTTTGTCTTTCTTTACTTCACCGGTATATTTCACTGTACGCCCGTTGGCTTCGTTTGTTCCTTCGAACATATAGGTTTCGCCTACCTGTGTCAAAACCACGTTGTTTAACGTAGTAGTCACTTCTCCAGAAATAACGCCCGGAGCGTAAGATATTGTAGGCAAATCTGATTTCGAACCGCCTCCGAGTAAACCACCCAACGCACTCATATCCAAAGTACCCCTCATGGTGATAGTAGCCGTTTGTCCGTCTTTCGTGTCGAAAACGACTTCCTTTCCCAAAAACGGACTGCCACTGTATTTCAAATCCAAAGTTTCCCCCTTGAAAGAGGTATTCACGCCTTCCAACACATTTACATCCTCATCATCACTACAAGCGGTGAAAAAACTTAGCATGCAAAGTACAGTAAATAAATACAATAAATTTTTCTTCATCCTTTTTATAAGTTTAATATTAACCGGGGGTAAATATAGGTATTATTCCTTTTCAAAGTTAAGATCTGTAAAAATAATTATGCCATTCATACTTAGCAAATCTCTATTGATTTTTAGCACTATGACCTTGCTAGGTAAAAATGTGCAAGTTGAACCAGACAACAAACCTGCTACCACACCTCCTAAAGAAGGTGGCAACGACATCAAGATCAAGTAATAAAGAAAAGGCAGCTGGAATAAACCAACTGCCTTTTTTCATTCAAAAAATCGTAATGCTATCATTGCTTTTGCAGGATCAAGGTTACATTTACATCATCCGTCTTTTCGAGGATACCCGGAATTTGTGCCATAACAGCCTTGAAATTATCAGGTAATTTTCCCAAAATCAAACCGGACAAATCTTCATCGGTCAGCAAAGCAAACAGTTTTCCCAATACGTCATATCCGAGAGTGACTTGCGCCGTTCCGTTAGAAACGCTGTAACTCAAAGGAACACCGTCCGAAAGGTAAGGTGCGATCAGCTTAATCGCTTCCAAGAATTTCAAGATTTCACTGCTACCTATATCCGCTTTAGACTTGTTAGCCTCTACAGTTGCCAGGATCTGAGCAATATTTAATTGCACATACAATTTATTATTTTTGATGTAATACTGTGCCAGGTTAAGCGGGGAAGACTGCCAGTCGAATGCTCCTTTTTTCATATAACGGGCAGTAATGTTTCCGTCTTCTCCGTATGAAATGCTTTTAAGTACTTGATGCAGCATAGGGCCTGCAAACTGCCCAATCATAGGTGCAGCCATCGATACAGGAATCGGGCCGGAGATTCCGGAGATGCCTAAACCACTCAGGTCGATCGTTGCGTCGCCTGCCGACCAGACAAGGTTCAACGGCTGCTGTACTGCCAGGTTCCAGTTACCAGTCAGGTCATTCTTCGGCATGGTTACGTTCAGAGAGAGGACCAGCTTGTCTTTTTCCACGCTGCCGGTGTATTTTACTTCACGTCCGTTGCCTGAATCTGTTCCTTCAAACGTATATTTCTCTCCGGATAGAGTCAGGGGGACATTCGATATCGTCGTAGTAATTTCTCCCGGAATTACGCCGGGAACCAGATTAGGAATTAATGCGGATTTCGATCCGCCATTGATAAGTCCGCTAATGACACTCATGTCAAAAGTACCTTTCATCGTGAGTGTAGCCGTCTTACCGTCTTTTGTCTCAAAAGAAATTTCCTTGCCCAACAAAGCGACATCGCTATACTTCAAATCAAGATTTTCACCGGAGTAAGTGGCATTTACTTCCAAGCCATTCGGATCTTTCGAATCATCATCGCTACAAGCGGTAAACATATTTAACGTACAAAGCACGGTAAACAAATACAAAAAACTTTTCTTCATAACTCTCTTTTCTTTATTATAAGTTGCACAAAGATAAATGATTTGCTTGTTAGAAGAGGTGTGTTTGATTTAAAATTATCAATCATCTATGCCAATAGAAATAGCTGAACTATAACATTCTCCCCATAAGAGTGGGTGTTTTTCCCCGTTGCAATGGGGATTATTCCCCCTAGTAGTGGGGAATAATCCCCACATAAACAAAAAAGGTGGGGAATTTCTAAAGGAGAACTCGCCTCGGCTAATAACAGTTTGCTTCCTTTCATTTGTTCTAAAAAAGAAATGCAGAAAACTCAAATATTGTCAAGTTCGAACTATCCGATTATTGACCGGTTGTACCTGGCTCCCCTCTTGAGAGGGGGAAGGGGGTGTGTTACAGTTTCGCTCTATAACTAGCTTTAACACACCCCTTATCCCCTCTCAAGAGGGGAATTGGTTACTCTCGTCACTATAAACAGATAGATCAATTTTTTTTAAATATAAACAATCTCATTTCTTAAAATAAACCATCTTTAAAACCCAAAAAGCGCCGGCAATAAATATTGCCAACGCTTTCCGAAAACTTAATCTATATACTAATTACTCTACCACCAACATCTTATCATTGACAGCCATCTTGTCGCCAGCCGTTATATAAACCTCTTTCACCACCCCGTCTATCGGGCTGCGTATCTCGTTTTCCATCTTCATGGCAACCAGGACACAGAGAGGGGTTCCGGCTTTTACTTCGTCGCCGGGTTTTACATTTACTTTCAGGATTACTCCCGGCATCTGGGCCGTGATGACCTGGCGGCCGACAGCTACCGACTGGATACGCGACAGGCGCATCTTCTTCAGTTCGTCGATCACCTGTACCTGGAAGTAGTCGCCTTTGTTCTTTACTTCGTACATGTCATCGCGGATATTGGTGATCTGTACGCCATGCGATTTATGATTCAGGATAATGGAGTGGATACTGTCGCCACCTACATTATAATCGACATCATATATCTTTCCGTTTACGGAAACTTTCTTTACCGGGCCGTCTTCCAGTATCTCCACTTTAAATTCGGTGTCCGGCATATCATTTACTGTTGCAAAATAAGTTGCTAATGCTTTCGGCATAATCTTGTCCTCCCCTTTTTAATAGTTATTGGCAGTCATCTGCAATTTACCGTAATATTTCCATAAGGATTCACCGACCAGCGGAACTGTTGTCATACGGGCGGCAGCCTCTTTCTCCTGTTCAAAATGTTTGATCGCGGCGGCGATAACGGCAACCAGCGGGTCATTATTCTGACGACGTTTCAAATCTTCCTTATCGAACTTGGTGTCGATAAAGGTCGTATCGTAATTCCCTTTCAGGAACGTTTCGTTGTGCAACACACGCTGGTGGAACGGGATAGTCGTTTTAATACCCAGTATCTTGTATTCACGAAGGGCACGGGCCATATTGGAGATGGCCGATTCGCGATTACGTCCCCAGGTGCACAGCTTGGCGATCATCGGGTCGTAATGCAGGGAGACTTCAAATCCGGCATAGGCAGCACTGTCCAGGCGGACATTACGTCCTTCGGGAGCTTCGCGCACTTTAATGATGCCGGGAGAAGGCATGAAATTGTTTTCCGGGTCTTCGGCATAGATACGGCATTCGATGGCGGCACCGCGAAACTCTACATCTTCCTGTTTGTAGGGCAACGGATTTCCGGCGGCAACCAGTATCATATCACGTACCAGGTCGACACCCGTAACCTCTTCCGTCACCGGATGCTCCACTTGTAGGCGGGTATTCATTTCCAGGAAATAGAAGTTCTGATCTTTATCCATCATAAACTCCAATGTTCCGGCACTGTAATAACCGATCTTTTTACAGGCTTCGACTGCCACGGCAAGCATCTTTCTGCGGGTTTCTTCCTTGACAAAAGGCGACGGAGATTCTTCGATCACTTTCTGGTTACGGCGTTGGATGGAACATTCGCGTTCATATAAATGGATCACATTTCCATACTTATCGCCTAAAACCTGTACTTCGATATGGTGCGGATTCTCAATATATTTCTCGATATAAATGGCATCGTTTCCAAACGAATTTCCGGCTTCGGAACGTGACAGGCGGAAGGCTTCTTCCAGCCCTTCTTCATCACGAACCAGACGCATTCCCTTACCGCCTCCTCCGGCTAACGCCTTCAGCATAATCGGGTAGCCGACTTCTTTGGCGACCTTACGCACTTCGTCGATATTGTTAACCGGTTCTTCCGTCCCGGGAACAACCGGCACACCGGCTGCTTTCATGATCTTACGGGCTTCCGTCTTGATTCCCATTTTGGCTATCACATCGGCACTCGGACCGATAAAGATGACACCTTCTTCTTCGCAGCGACGGGCAAAATCGGCATTCTCCGAAAGGAAACCGTAACCCGGATGGATAGCTGCACCCGTTTTCTTGGCAATCGCAAGAATCGCATCGGGTTTGAGGTAAGAAGTATCTGATTCATCTTCAGAGATACAATAGGCTTCTTCGGCATACCGAACATGCAAGGCTCCCCGGTCTACATGGGTGTAAATCGCAACGGTGGGTATATTCATTACGCGGCAGGTACGAAAGATTCGCATCGCAATTTCGCCGCGGTTGGCTACTAGTACTTTCTTAATCATAATCGTTCGCGTATTAAAGTGGTAAATTGGAATGTTTCTTCGGCGGGTTGGACTGCCGTTTGTTGGCTAGCAACTCGAAGCTGCGGATCAGGCGGGCACGGGTTCCCGACGGTTCGATGATTTCGTCGACATACCCCAGTTCGGCTGCCCGGTATGGGTTGGCGAACTTTTCACGGTAATCGTCCTGTAGTTCCTTACGTTTCTTTTCCACATCTTCCGCTTTTTTCAGTTCTTTACGGAAAAGGATATTTACAGCGCCATCCGGTCCCATAACAGCAATCTCGGCAGTCGGGTAAGCGAAATTGATATCGCCGCGGATATGTTTGGAACTCATCACATCATAGGCACCGCCATAGGCTTTACGGGTAATGACCGTTACTTTCGGCACTGTCGCTTCGCAATAAGCATAGAGCAATTTGGCCCCATGGCGGATAATGCCTTCATATTCCTGATTGACGCCCGGAAGGAATCCCGGAACATCCACAAAGGTCAGCAGCGGTATATTGAACGCATCACAGAAACGGACGAAACGGGCGGCTTTTACTGAAGCATTAATATCCAGCGTTCCTGCCAGAGCTGCCGGCTGGTTGGCTACCACACCGATCGTTTTTCCATTCAACCGGATATATCCGATCACAATATTTTTGGCATATTCTTCCTGTACTTCAAAGAAGTTATGATCGTCGGCCACCGATTCGATCAGTTCCTTCATATCATAGGGCTGATTCGGGTTGGTCGGGATCAGATTATTGAGTTGTTCGTCAATGCGGTTGGCACTATCCGTCGTAGGAATGAAAGGCGGTTCCTCCATATTATTGCTGGGGAGGAATGACATAAGTTCACGTATCTTCAGGATACAATCCATATCATTATCGCCGGTGAAATGAGCCACGCCTGAACGGGTGCTATGTACTTCCGACCCCCCCAGGTCCTGCATGGACACTTCTTCCTGGGTGACACTCTTTACCACTTCCGGCCCGGTAATAAACATATAACTGGAATCTTTCACCATAAAAATAAAATCGGTCAACGCCGGTGAATAGACTGCTCCTCCGGCACACGGTCCCATAATGGCACTGATCTGCGGGATTACCCCCGAAGCCATCGAATTGCGTAAAAAGATTTCAGCATATCCCGCCAACGAACGGACACCTTCCTGGATACGGGCTCCTCCGGAATCATTCAGTCCGATAACAGGCGCACCGAGTTGCATCGCCATATCCATGATTTTACAAATTTTCCGGGCATACGTCTCTGAAAGGGCGCCTCCGAAAACGGTAAAATCCTGGGCAAATACAAATACGGTACGTTTACCGATTAAACCATATCCCGTTACAACCCCATCTCCTAACGGGCGTTGTTTTTCGAGACCAAACTCTGTACACCGATGAGTTACAAACTTGTCGACTTCTACAAAGCTACCTTTCTCAAGGAGTAATTCGATTCGCTCGCGGGCTGTTAACTTGCCTGCTGCATGTTGTTTCGCGATACGGTCTTCGCCGCCTCCCAGCTCTGCCTGATGGTTCAGAGCCGCCAATTGTTCAATTTTCTCTTTCATGGCGATGTCGGTTTTTATTGATTGATGAACTTTAATTCACTTGCAAATCTGTCTTTTGCAAAAATAAGATGAACAGACGGCTTAAACTGTGTGATAAATTACACCGTGAAAACACTTCATGTCTTAATTCCCTTACAATGTAAACATTTGAAACCACGAAACAGTTACGGAATTTGATCGAATTTATCAATGAAAGTATTGATGAAATTTATCCAAGCCGCTTTTAATGCATAAAAAAACTCCCAACGGCACCCTGTATGCCATTGGGAGGTCTGAAATAAAGTAAAACAACAATCTTTCTAACAGGATTTACCTGTCATAATATCTAATACCAATTTATCTGTTTCTTCCATTCCGCGGGAACCTATCGCCGTCAGGTTCGAGATCGACTTGTCCACATCTTCGTCGATAATACCTTCAACCGGAGTCACCACCTTATTCTCCATGGCCATCAAAGCTGAGATCATGGCAGTAGAGACACCGCTCGACACCTTCAATGCACAACTTGGTTTTGCCCCGTCGCAGATCATTCCGGTAATATTTCCGATCATATTCTTGATTGCATACGATATTTGCATCTTGCTTCCTCCCATCAGGTAAGTGATGCCGCAACTGGAACCCGTGGCAGCCACAACGCATCCGCATAATGCAGAGAGACGTCCCAGGCTCTGCTTGATATAAATAACCATCAGATGGCTGAGCATCAGGGCACGTATCAACTGCTCTTCCGTACATTTGATATCTTCCGCAAACGAAAGGACCGGCAACGTCGCCGCAATTCCCTGGTTGCCGCTGCCGGAGTTACTCATAACCGGGATCATCGCCCCGTCCATACGGGCATCGCAGGCGGCAGCTGTCATCACCAACATGTGGGTATAAGCAGAGTCGCCCATATATTTCTTGCCGTATTCGCCGGAAACAGTTTTGCTGACGGTATGCCCATAGTGTCCCTGTATGGAAGCCTGGGCGGCTTTCTTATTCAGATCTGCCGTTTCAAGGATAAAACGGATATCATCCAGCGGCATTTCCATCGCAAACTCATATACGGTAGAGAAAGAGAGTTTCAATTCATCTCCGCCGCATGGCTTATCGTCCGTTGCATCCGACTGACGCAGATCGGTCAATACTTCCCCGTTTTTCTCTACATATATAATATGTGTATGTTCATGGCAAATAATAACCCGGGAAGTCTGGTCGCCTGCCGTGCAGATCACTTCGATATATAACTTGTCGACATTTTCCTTCAGGGCAATATGGATGATCTTTTCGTCTATCATGGCTTTTCCGGCCTGTAATGCTTCCGGTGTGATGTCACGCAGCACTTCCAGTTCGTACGAAGATTTACCGATCAGTGTTCCGAGAGCGATCGCGATAGGCAATCCCACCATTCCTGTTCCGGGTATCCCCACTCCCATTGCATTCTTCAGGATATTGGCACTGAGTAATACGTCTATCTTTTCCGGACGTTCGCCCAATACCTCGGCAGCTTTCGCGGCAGCCAAAGCCACAGCAACCGGTTCCGTACAGCCAATAGCGGGGATTACCTCCTGATGGATCAGTGATATGATTTGTGATTTTGTTATATTATCCATGACAGCGATGTTTTATGCGTTAGATTATTCATGTTTCCGGCAAAGGTAATGATTTCTAATTTATGTTATATGTTTTGCTAAATTAAGAATGAAAATAATATCTTCGCACCGCCTAACTCACAGGGTGATAAAGGCTACTAAAGGCTTCTTCAGCATAGAATATCCGGAATTATGGATTCCATTGGTTCTTTGCTTCACCTGCCTGCTTTGTCTGTTCACCGGACGAGTCTTGTACGTGGTCACCGGCAAGCTCCGGCAGAAATGGACAGGCCGGGATACCAACAAGCCGCAACCGCTCACGGTCCGGTGGGGAAACGGCAAATGGAAACAGGTGACGGATACGGCAGTCGGCCTATGTATGAGTTCGTTTATCATAACCGGATTGCTCTCCATGTCGCCTATCCCGAAATGGCTGGGCGATACTCATACGGCAGCAGAACAGGACCGGCTGCATCCGCCTCTCCTACTGGATAATTTTAGTATGGAACCTTACCTGCTTTTGCAACCGGATGCTTACGGGACATCTGCTAATGACGGGGAGAAGATCTGTATGCTAAAGTTGTGCTCCTATCTGAATAAACCGCTGGTAGAGATTATACGTCAAAAGGGGAATAATGCCGTGCAATCTGAATATATTTATGCTGCGAATAACGTTCCGCAACGTTTTATTGTCACACGCCCCGACATCGTGCATTCGCTGCAAAAATTATACGGGCCGAAAATACCGTTGTTACGCATATCGAAGCTGAAAGAGTATGATGAATATTATCGGCCTGAGTCCGAATCGAAAACATTACCCTTGCCGGTATACAAAGTGGAGGTCGACAACAAAACGCAGGACCTTTATTATTTCCCGTCCTCTGCCCCGACTTATTATCACTATAATTCGAACACGAAACTGAGGAAAAAGATATCAGATTTTGCCACGTATTGAATTATAAGTAATTTTGGCTTCGTTTTCTAATCATAACACAAAGAATGAATCAGATATACGAAGAACGGCTGGGAACAGACCGTATGCTACCTCTTATCTTCCGGATGGCACTGCCTGCGATAGTTGCCCAAATGGTAAACCTGCTCTACAATATTGTAGACCGTATTTATATCGGGCATATTCCGGGAATAGGCACACCGGCACTTGCCGGCATCGGGGTAGCCGGTTCGATTATTATCCTGATTTCCGCATTTTCATCCATTGTTGCAGGCGGAGGTGCTCCGCTTGCAGCAATTGCCCTCGGACAGGGAAACCGGCAGCAGGCCGGAAAGATACTTGGGAACGGCTTTATACTATTGCTGATCTTTACCGTGCTGACTTCCACCCTCGCCTATATTTTCATGAAGCCGATCCTGCTGTTCACCGGAGCCTCGGAACAAACACTCGGATACGCCACCGATTATCTTTCTATCTATCTGATCGGTACGTTATTCGTCGAAATATCGGTAGGCTTAAATACTTTCATCAATACGCAAGGACGTCCGGGTATTGCCATGTGGTCGGTAATGATCGGCGCCTTCCTCAATATCATGCTCGATCCGCTTTTCATTTTTGGTTTCAACATGGGAGTAAAAGGAGCGGCATTAGCCACGATTATTTCACAGGCCGGCAGCGCCATCTGGGTGTTGTCTTTTCTGACTTCTTCCCGCGCCTCCCTTCGGCTCGAAAAGCAGTATATGAAACCGGACAGGAAAGTGATCGGGGCGACTCTGGCTTTAGGCATATCGCCTTTTATCATGGCCAGTACGGAAAGCCTGGTAGGTTTTGTGCTGAACGGTATGTTAAAGACATTCGGCGATATTTACGTGAGCGCGTTGACCGTTATGCAAAGTTCGATGCTTTTTGTCAGTGTTCCGCTGACCGGCTTCGCCCTGGGGTTCGTGCCTATTGTCAGCTATAATTACGGGCATGGGAATAAAGAAAGGGTAAAAGAATGTTTCAGGATCGTAGTGACTTTCATGTTCCTGTTCAATTTTGTCCTGATGTTGCTGATGATTCTGTTTCCTTCCGTCATCGCTTCGGCTTTCACTTCGGATGAAGAACTAATACAGACTGTGAAGCAGGTTATGCCTGTATTCCTGGCTGGTATGACCATTTTCGGCTTGCAGCGTGCCTGCCAGAATATGTTCGTTGCCCTGGGCCAGGCTAAGATTTCCATCTTTATCGCATTACTCCGCAAAGTTATCCTGCTTGTTCCGTTAGCCTTGATCTTACCGCATTTTATGGGAATGATAGGCGTCTATGCGGCAGAGGGTATTTCCGATGCAGCGGCGGCTATCTGCTGTACGATCATTTTCTTTATACAATTTCCGAAGATACTGAACAGGATAACCGGTGTATGATAAATTTCACTCTTTACCCAACGTTTCAACGGTAAATGTTTCCGCCTCCGTGCCATTGCCGCGTCCCTCTTTCAGACGTACACTGAAAACAACTGTGCCTGTTTGTAATTCGGGAGAAGCATGTACTGTGACTTCGTAAGTGATGGGAGTATCATGGGCAACCCGGGCAATCCGGACAGGTTCGGATAGTTCCAGGTTTTCTCCTTCTTCCAGTTTGACTACCGGAAGTACATTCAATGCATCCTGAAAACTGTTATTCACGATTACAAAAGAGATACGACAGGTTTCTCCCGCATCGATCTTTTGATTATAGGTGATGCTATCTTCATCCAGAAGAATATCCTCTATCTGCAAGTCCGGAAGAAGGACGTGAGACGACGGTGTATATTTTGGACTTCTCCTTACAATATGCGTTTCCTCTTCCGTACTGGCTGCAATCGAAGCACCGGCAACGCCACCCACAGCCGTTCCTATAAACGCACCTATTTCAGCACCATTCTCATCATTCTCATCATTGATCGCCTCTCCGATCAATCCACCGAAAAGCCACCCGATAAAAGAGCCGACCTGTGCGCCAAAACCGACCCGGTCTTCACTACTCATATTCCTCATAGAGCCGCAACCCGGCAGAAGCAATAAAGAGAGCATTATGGATAGAATCACATTTCTCATATAAAAATCCTTCAGTTTGACTTTATGACATCGGAAAGAGCAAAAACCCCCATTCAATTCCATTTTTTTATGTAAGTTTGCGGCCAGTTAAACAAAGAATAATGATCAATCAATTCCAGACACCATCCGCAGATCTGCAACGCCAATATGACCTCCTTCAAATGGAGTATGAATATGAGAAAGAGACGTACAGGCAACAAGCCGAACGGGTGGGTATTCACAGGAAAATACAACAGGGACTTTGCTGGTATCCTGTGATTCCGGGAAAAAGTTATTATAATTCGCTCAATCAGCTCGTCATTGAAATAGAACGCAGGGACGATAAGGAGATCGAACATAATTTTGAATACGGACGTCCGGTTTGTTTCTTTACAACAAACGGAACCGGCAGTCCGCGTTATCTGAATTTCTCCGGCATCATCAGCTATGTACAGGACGACCGGATGGTCGTCGTCCTTCCGACACCTTCAGCTTTATTCGACCTGCAAAACGTGAACAGTGAACTGGGTGTTCAACTCTACTTCGACGAGACAAGCTATAAAACGATGTTCAATGCACTATCCGGTGTAATGAAAGCAAAAAATAACCAGCTTGCCCATCTGCGTGATGTGTTGCTGGGGAAGACACCGGCCAGCCGGAGAAACCTGTTCCCGATACGTTTCCCATGGTTAAACACAACCCAGGAGGAGGCGGTCAACCATGTGCTGTCGGCTAAAGAAGTATCTATCGTACATGGCCCTCCCGGAACCGGGAAAACAACGACACTGGTCGAAGCGATCTACGAAACGCTGCACAGGGAAAACCAGGTAATGGTCTGCGCCCAAAGCAATACGGCTGTCGACTGGATATCGGAAAAACTGGTAGACCGGGGCATCAACGTGCTCCGTATCGGCAACCCGACACGGGTGAATGACAAAATGCTTTCATTTACGTATGAACGGCGCTTCGAGTCGCATCCCGACTACTCCGAACTTTGGGGAATCCGCAAAGCAATCCGGGAGATACAATCCTCTTTCCATAAGAAAAGTCACAGCGAAAAGGACACGGCCCGTAACCGTCTTTCCCGCCTGCGCTTCCGTGCCACCGAATTGGAGGTGCAGATAGACGCCGACCTGTTCAGCGAAGCCCGCGTCATAGCATGTACGCTGGTGGGTTCTGCCAACCGGGTGCTGACCAACCATAATTTTACCACCCTCTTTATCGATGAGGCAGCACAGGCACTGGAAGCTGCCTGTTGGATTGCCATCAGCAAAGCGGACAGGGTGATTCTGGCAGGCGACCATCACCAACTTCCTCCTACTATTAAATGTATAGAAGCTACCCGCGGCGGACTGGACCGTACTTTGATGCAGAAAGTAGCAGCCGGCAAACCTGAGACTGTCTCCCTGCTTAAAGTACAATACCGGATGCATGAAGATATCATGCGTTTCTCGTCCCGCTGGTTTTACCAGGATGAGTTGCAGGCTGCGCCGGAAGTAAAGTACCGCGGTATCCTCGCCTACGACACACCTGTCGTGTGGTTCGATACGGCAGATTGTGATTTTGAGGAAGATCAATTATCCGAAAGCCAGAGCCGGATCAATAAAAAAGAGGCGGAACTGCTGGTGGAGCAACTGCAAGCCTATATCGAAAAGATCAGTAAAGAACGCGTACTGGACGAAAGCATCGACTTCGGACTGATCTCTCCCTACAAATCACAGGTGCAATATATCCGTGGCTTGATTAAACGGAACTCTTTTTTCAAACCCTTCCGCAAACTGATTACCGTCCATACCGTAGACGGTTTCCAGGGCCAGGAGCGCGATGTGATCATGATCAGCCTGGTACGTGCCAATGATCAGGGAAATATCGGTTTCCTGAACGACCTGCGCCGCATGAACGTTGCCATCACCCGTGCCCGAATGAAACTGATCATACTAGGCGATGCCTCCACGTTGACAAAACATTCTTTTTATCGGGAATTATACAAATACATCACAGCCAACGGCCATGTGATCCCATTAAAACCCGCAACAGAAACAGACGATTCTATTCACCGGAAATAAAATAAAGATGAACTATAAACTACTGGTCCTCGATCTGGACGGAACACTGACAAACAGTAAAAAAGAGATCACGCCTTTCACCCGGGAGGTATTAATAAAAGCCCAGCAACAAGGTCTCCATCTGGTTCTGGCCTCCGGACGCCCTACTTACGGTATCGTTCCACTGGCAGAAACGCTGGATATGAAAGAGTACGGAGGTTTCATCCTCTCTTTTAACGGAGGAAAAGTGATCGAAGTGAAAACCGGAAAGGTCTTTTACGAACAGGCCCTGCCACCAGACGTCATGCCCCTGATCTATCAACGTTCGTATGAAGCCGGACTGACAATCCTGTCTTACAACGGCAAATACATCCTGACCGAAAATGCAGCAGACAAATATGTTCAATACGAATCATTCCTGACCAAAATGAAGGTAAAGGAAACCGACGACTTCCTGCACAATCTACGGCTCCCAGCCGACAAATGCCTGATAGTCGGAGAACCGGAAGACCTGGTTCCGCTAGAAGAAAAACTGCGTCAGGAACTGGGCCTTCGCCTCAATGTCTATCGTTCGGAACCGTTTTACCTGGAAGTCGTGCCCAAAGGGATCGACAAAGCCGCTTCGCTGGAACGCCTATTGGAACGTGTGCAGATAAAAAGAGAGGAAGTTATCGCCATCGGTGACGGCTACAATGACCTTTCCATGATCAAATTTGCCGGACTCGGCGTTGCTATGGCAAATGCACAGCCTCCCGTAAAATCAAATGCAGATCGGATCACTGCATTTACGAATGATGAGGATGGCGTTGCACATTTCATTCATGACTTACTCAATAGTAATACCCACCAAAATATACATGAAATAGGTTAAAAAGATACTAACAAGATGGTCTTTATTTTTATTGGATGCGTTTATAAACCAGGATTTTTATGTAGATTTGTAATCTAAACAAAAAAACAGCAAGCCATGAAGTACAAATTATTGGTTTTAGACGTAGACGGGACATTGCTCAACAGTGAAAAAGCAATTACTGCCCGTACCCAGGCTGCTTTACTGAAAGTTCAGCAAATGGGAATACACATTGTATTGGCATCCGGCAGACCCACCAACGGGGTTATGCCGCTCGCAAAGGCTCTGGAACTGGATCATTACGGTGGTTTCATTCTCTCATATAACGGTGGCCAGATCATCAACGTACAAACGGGTGAACTGCTCTTCGAGAAACGTATCAACCCGGAGATGCTGCCTTACTTGGATAAGAAAGCGAAGAAAAACGATTTTGCCATTTTCACATATCATAAAGACTATATCCTGACAAATAAACCCGACAACAAACATGTGCAGGAAGAAGCCGCGCTAAACAATATGCGTGTGATCGGTGTTGATAATTTCCCGGAGGCAGTCGACTTCAGTCCTTGCAAGTGTGTGCTGGCAAGCGATAACGAAGAAGAACTGGTAGGATTGGAAAATCACTGGAAGAAACGGCTGGACGGTGTATTGGACGTATTCCGTTCGGAAGATTTTTATCTGGAGGTGGTTCCCCAATCCATCAACAAAGGAAACACTTTAGGCGTATTGATGGAAAAGCTGAAAATTACGACCGAAGAAGTCGTAGCGATCGGCGATGGAATTGCTGATGTCCCCATGTTACAGCTTGCCGGGACCAGCGTAGCGATGGGCAACGCCCGTGATTCGGTTAAGGTCTGTACGGATTTCACCACACTGACCAACGATCAGGATGGTGTGGCAATAGCCGTAGAAACCGCTATCCTTGCTGCCATCAAACCGACAGAAGTTCCTTTGGACCAATTGAATATACGGGCTAAACATGCACTGATGGGTAACTTGGGTATTCAATATACTTATGCATCCGAAGACCGTGTGGAAGCGACAATGCCGGTCGACGAACGTACACGACAGCCTTTCGGCATACTGCATGGCGGAGCGACTCTGGCATTGGCTGAAACAGTTGCGGGATTAGGCTCCATGATACTGGCTAAGCCGGACGAGATTGTAGTCGGAATGCAGGTGAGCGGCAGCCATATGTCGTCGGCCCACGAAGGCGATACGGTACGTGCCGTCGGGACAATTATTCACAAGGGACGTTCTTCACATGTATGGAATGTAGATGTGTTTACCTCTACTGATAAATTGGTATCATCCATACGTGTCGTAAATAGTATATTAAAAAAGAAATGATAGACTCACTGATCAGGCAGGGCCGGAGTTTTGCAATCTATCGTATCCCGGGGGAAGAAGAACCCCGGTTCGTGATGCAAGCCTCCGGTTCTGCCCGTCTTTTATATAACATCGAGGACCTGAATGAACAACAGGGCTTCGTCATCGCTCCGTTCCGGGTCAGCCGGGAATGTCCCATCGTGCTGATTCGGCGCGATTATAGCGAATTGCCGGATAACAGTCAACCGGATTACATCCGAATGGATTTGGAGTTTCATCCGAATGGAACAGAAAACCCATCCGAACGGAAGACAAAAGACAACTATACACATTGTTTCGATTCCTTTATCAAGCCTTTGCAGGAGAGACAGCTGGACAAACTGGTACTTTCGCGCAGTCTGACACTCGACAGGGAATCCGGCTTTTCGCCTGCAAAGGCTTTTTATAAGGCCTGCAAACAGTATATCCGTTCTTATGTTTACCTCTGCCATACACCGGAAACGGGCATCTGGCTGGGAGGAACCCCAGAAATTATCCTCTCGGGAGAAAAGGGCGAATGGCATACGGTTGCGCTGGCAGGAACACAGCCTTTACAGAACGGCGAACTGCCGACTTATTGGGATGAGAAAAACAAAAGGGAACAACAACTAGTCTCCAATTATATCCACGACCAGCTAAGTTCACTGGGTATCGAATCGACGATGGAAGGTCCCTATTCGGCACGTGCCGGGGCTTTATGTCATCTGAAAAGTGATTTCAGGTTCCGGCTGGACAGTAACGATAAGCTGGGTAGTTTGTTGAAACTGCTACACCCTACCCCTGCCGTTTGTGGATTGCCCAAAGATGACGCCTACCGTTTTATCCTGGAAAATGAAGGTTACGACCGCCGTTACTATTCCGGTTTTATAGGTTGGTTGAACCCGAAAGGCAGAACCGACCTGTATGTAAATCTGCGCTGCATGAATATCAATAAGAAGACACAGACACTCTATGCCGGAGGAGGATTGCTCTCCTCTTCAGAATTAAGCGACGAATGGCAGGAAACGGAAGACAAACTGCAAACGATGCGGGCCTTATTATGATAGACAGGCGTTTTGCGTTAGATATTATATGTACTTTTGTAAGCAGAATAAGATAAATATAATATATGTATACCGATAAGAAAAACATTCTTCAGTTAGTGGCCTTGCTCAAGGAGCATAGTATAAGTAAAATCGTATTATGTCCGGGAAGCCGTAATTCGCCTATCGTACATACATTGGCGAATCATCCGTTCTTCACCTGCTATTCCGTCACCGACGAACGAAGTGCCGGATTCTTTGCCATGGGTCTGGCATTGCACGGAGGAAAACCGGCAGCCGTTTGCTGTACTTCGGGTACGGCTTTGCTGAATATCCATCCGGCTGTGGCGGAAGCCTACTACCAGCATGTTCCTCTTATCGTCATATCGGCAGACCGTCCGGGAGCCTGGATAGGCCAAATGGACGGACAGACTTTACCGCAACCGGGCGTATTCGGTTCCCTGGTTAAGAAATCGGTCAATCTGCCGGAAATTCATACGGATGAAGATGAATGGTATTGCAACCGTCTTGTCAACGAAGCATTGTTGGAGTTGAATCATCATGGAAAAGGACCGGTTCATATCAATGTGCCGATCTCCGAACCTTTGTTCCAGTTCACTACTCCCGAATTGCCGGAAGTGCGCGTTATCACCCGCTATCAGGGACTGAATGTGTACGACAGGGAATACAATACCCTGATCGAACGGTTGAACAGCTATAATAAACGAATGATCATTGTCGGCCAGATGAGCCTGATTTATCTTTTTGAAAAGAAGATATCCAAGCTACTTTATAAACATTTCGCCTGGCTGACCGAACATACAAGCAACAAGACCATTCCGGGCATCCCGGTCAAAAACTTCGATGCAGCCATTTATGCCCTGCCTGAAGAAACGCAGGAAAAGATGGTTCCCGAACTGGTTATTACCTACGGCGGACACATCGTATCCAAACGTTTAAAGAAATTCCTACGTAATAATCCGCCGAAAGAACATTGGCACGTATCGGCCGATGGTGAAGTGGCTGACTTATACGGTGCAATGACTACCGTAATAGAAATGGACCCGTTCGAGTTTCTTGAAAAGATTGCTTATCTGCTGGAAAATAAGCCGACAGAATTTCCACGTGTCTGGGAAAACAATACGAAGAGTCTGCCGGAACCGGAGTTTGCTTATTCGGAAATGGCAGCAATCGGTCGTTTGCTCAAGTCATTGCCGACTCCGTCTGCCTTACATTTAGGCAATAGTTCGACGGTACGATACGCTCAATTGTTTACGTTGCCCGAAGAAGTTGAAGTTTGCTGCAACCGGGGAACAAGCGGTATAGAAGGTTCATTATCCACGGCTATCGGCTATGCGGTAGCATCCGACAAATTGAATTTTGTGGTGATAGGCGATCTGAGCTTCTTTTATGATATGAACGCGCTTTGGAACAGCAACTTCGGCTGTAACCTGCGCATCCTGTTACTGAATAACGGTGGCGGCGAAATCTTCCAGGCACTGCCCGGTTTGTCGATGTCAGGAAAGACACACCGCTTTGTAACGGCTACACATAAGACTTCGGCCCAGGGCTGGGCTACCGAACGGGGATTCCTCTACCAGGGCGTACACGACACGGCAGAATTGGAAGAAGCCATGAAAGTGTTCACCGATCCGAATCCGATCAATCAACCCGTATTGATGGAGGTATTCACCGACAAAGATGAAGACGTCCGCCTGCTGAAAGAATACTACCATAGTTTAAAGACGTTATAATAAACAATACTCTAAATAAAGATTTTATGTCAACACAAAGAGAATGGAAACAGATAAAAGAATATGAAGAAATCTTGTTTGATTTCTACAATGGTATTGCCCGTATCACTATCAACCGCGAACGTTACCGTAATGCCTTCACTCCCACCACGACAACCGAAATGAGCGATGCGCTTTACATTTGCCGGGAGCGTCCGGATATTTGTGTCATCGTCTTGACCGGAGCTGGCGACACCGCTTTCTGTGCCGGTGGAGATATGAATGTGAAAGGTCATGGCGGGTAT
The DNA here is from genome assembly GCF_000364265.2 of Parabacteroides sp. ASF519. Classification (NCBI taxonomy): domain Bacteria; kingdom Pseudomonadati; phylum Bacteroidota; class Bacteroidia; order Bacteroidales; family Tannerellaceae; genus Parabacteroides; species Parabacteroides sp. ASF519. Next base: position 4,095,062 of record NZ_AQFV02000006.1, read on the forward strand.
ATCGGTAAGGACGGCGTTGCCCGTTTGAATGTACTCGACGTACAGAAACAGATTCGTTCCATGCCTAAGCCTGTCATCGCAGCCGTCAATGGTTTTGCTATCGGCGGAGGTCACGTTTTGCATGTCGTTTGCGACCTTACCATCGCTTCTGAAAATGCCATCTTCGGGCAGACGGGTCCTCGTGTGGGTAGCTTCGACGCTGGTTTCGGTTCGTCGTATCTCGCCCGTATTGTCGGCCAGAAAAAAGCACGCGAAATATGGTTTCTTTGCCGGAAATACAATGCGCAGGAAGCACTCGACATGGGACTGGTAAACAAAGTCGTTCCCCTGAATAAGCTGGAAGATGAATATGTGGAATGGTCTGAAACCATGATGATGCACAGTCCGCTTGCCTTGCGTATGATCAAAGCGGGACTGAATGCCGAACTGGACGGCCAGGCCGGTATCCAGGAGCTGGCAGGCGATGCCACCATGCTTTACTACATGACCGACGAAGCCCAGGAAGGCGGCAAAGCATTCCTCGAAAAACGCCGCCCGCGTTTTGAAGATTATCCCAAATTTCCGTAATCAGAACTAAACTATATATTAAATAAAATGGAACAATACCTTAAACTACAACAAGACTATCGCCAATGGCTAACTGAATTAAAGGAGAATATCCGGAAAAGCCAGATAAAGGCGGCCATTGCTGTAAACAGCGAATTAATCCACCTTTACTGGAGCCTTGGCGAACAAATTGTGGAGAAACAACAAAATGCTCAATGGGGAAGCGGATTTATAGAACAATTGAGTAAGGATTTGCAGGCTGAATTTCCTGATATAAAAGGGTTGTCAGCTGTCAATCTTAGACGTTGCAAACGATTTTATCTTTTTTATAATCAAGAGAATACAATTTGGTCACAGCTTGTGACCAAATTGTCAGACTCCACTATCTTTGAAATACCTTGGGGACATCATATTCTTTTATTAAGCAAAATAGGCTCTCCCCAGGAAGCCCTCTTCTATATCCACAAAACCATCGAAAATGGTTGGAGCCGTTCCATTTTAGAATATCATATAGAAAAGGACCTGTTTCACCAACAAGGGAAATCAATCAATAACTTCACTCAAACATTACTTCCCCCTCAAAGTGAACTGGCAAACGAATTATTGAAAGATCCTTATCATTTCGATTTCCTTCAATTATCGGAGAAAGCATTAGAACGGGATATTGAATGCGGCCTGGTCCAACAAATATCTAAATTCCTACTTGAATTGGGCAAAGGATTCGCTTATATGGGACATCAATATCTTCTGAAAGTTTGGAAAAAGGAATATCGCTTGGATCTTTTATTTTATCATACCCGTCTAAAAGCATACATTGTCATTGAACTGAAAGCAAAGGAATTTGAACCTGAATTTATTGGGAAACTTAATTTTTACATTTCCGCAATAGATGAATTAGTACGTGATAAGTATGACCGCCCAACAATTGGGATATTACTTTGCAAAGGGAAAGATGATTATGAAGTTGAATTTTCCCTTCGCGATATAAACAAACCTATTGGAGTAAGTTCATATACATATAATGAATTACCTAAAGAATTACAGGATGCTTTACCAAACTTTAAAGATCTAAACAATCAACTGAACGATTATATTAAACAGAATAATGAGAACAACGCATTATAGAATCCGGATAATTCCTAAAGTTTTACACTTCAAGCAACCGGCAGGGACTTCACGGGGGACTTATACGATTCGAAAGAGCTGGTATTTGGTTCTTACCGCTGATGAAATGCCCGGACGATTCGGGATAGGTGAATGTGCTCCACTCCCTAAACTGAGTTGTGATGATCTGCCAGACTACGAAAAAAAACTGGCAACCATTTGTCACCAAACGGAACAGAACGGAATGCCCGATACCGAAGCTCTGCGTTCCTATCCCTCCATCTTATTCGGACTGGAAACGGCTTTCCGCCATTTCCAAACAGGTAATTTTGCACTTTGGGATACAGACTTTTCACGAGGTAAAGCCGGTATCCCAATCAATGGCCTGATCTGGATGGGTGACTATAAAAAGATGCTGGAACAAATCGAGGTCAAAATGCAATCAGGCTTTCGCTGTATTAAGTTGAAGATTGGGGCAATTAATTTTGAAGAGGAACTGGCTTTATTAAAACATATCCGTGCGCATTTTTCTGCTAAAGAAATAGAATTACGGGTAGATGCAAACGGAGCCTTCTCCCCTGACGATGCCCTGAACAAGTTACAACGGCTTGCCGAACTGGACCTGCATTCCATCGAACAGCCTATCCGCGCCGGGCAGTGGGAGGAAATGGCACGACTCACTTCTGAAACACCTTTACCTATTGCTTTGGATGAAGAACTAATCGGCATCAATACAATAGAAAGGAAAAAGGAACTCTTATCAGTTATCCGTCCGCAGTATATCATACTGAAACCGTCTTTACATGGCGGGATAAGTGGCGGACAGGAATGGATCGACGAGGCTGAACAACAAAAGATAGGCTGGTGGATTACTTCTGCATTAGAATCGAATATCGGACTGAATGCCATTGCACAATGGTGTGCAACATTCAATAATCCTTTACCGCAAGGACTGGGAACAGGGGCTTTATTTACGGACAATGTGGAGATGCCGCTCTCCATTCGCCAGGATTGTCTCTGGTACGATCCGAAGAGTAACTCATTCCCCTCGGGGGCAGGGGGTGTGTTAATGCCTGTTCCGGAACGAAATGATAACACACCCCTTATCCCCTCTCAAGAGGGGAAACAGTTACTTACAGATTGTAATAAACAACAGTTACAACTAGAGGACGGAACGGTTTGTACAGCAGAAAATATACAGCAATTAATAACTAATCTACCTGCCGATGCACCAGAGATACGTCGGGATTTATACAAGTTCCTGGCCGACTGGTTCAACGAATCTCCCTACATCACCGTTCATACTTCCGGCTCTACCGGAACTCCTAAAGAGTTCTCTGTCCGCAAAGAACAGATGATGCAAAGTGCTATCCTTACCTGCTCTTTCCTTCATCTGCAAAAAGGAGATAACGCACTGTTGTGTATGCCATTGCAATATATTGCCGGCAAGATGGTGGTCGTACGGGCCTTAGTTGCCGAATTGACTCTCATTCTGCGCACGCCTTCCAGTCATCCGTTGGCTGATGTAGAGATTCCGCTTCGCTTTGCAGCCATGATACCGTTACAGGTATATAACACGCTTCAAGTACCGGAAGAAAAAGAACGCCTATGCCGGACAGAGATACTAATCATAGGGGGAGGCGCCATAAATAAAGAACTGGAAGCAGAGGTCAGGACATTACCCAATATCGTCTACTCGACCTATGGCATGACGGAAACACTTACTCATATCGCATTGCGCAGGCTGAACGGCCCGAGGCTTCTTCAGCCTACACCCCTTTCCCTTCCGTACAATTGTCTTTATCGTCTGAGGATACACTCATTATCAACGCACCACTGGTTTGCGACGAGACATTAGTGACAAACGACATCGCACAGTTGCATCCGGACGGTACTTTCTCCATTCTGGGAAGGAAAGACAACATCATTAATACCGGAGGTATAAAAGTACAAATCGAATCAGTGGAAGAAACACTACGTTCAATAATTTCTGCTACCTTTGCGATAACGGCTATTCCACATCCCGGATTAGGAGAAGCCATTGTGCTACTGATGGAAAAGACGGCAGACATTGAAGGCCTTTCTGATAGAATAGCCTCTCTCCTGCCTAAATACCAACAGCCTAAATATATCCGGCAGGTCGATGCCATCCCACTCACCGGCAGTGGTAAAACAGACCGGACAGCCTGTCGTTTATTGGCGGCAAAGCTAATCTGATTATCATTTAAAACACTATACTTATGAGGTATTTTGCACTTACCGTATTATCATTCCTAACCCTTTCGCCCGCCTACGGACAGAGTGGGGAAAGTTGCCGGTTCGCACCGGACCCGACGCTTCAGAAGCCGGAAGTCTATGCCGGATATGATTGCGTCAATCTGTTGGACAGCACGTCCGTAACCGTACAACCGACCGGTTCCGGTTCATTTTCTGTCTGCAAGACTATCAAAATTCAGACTCCCCGGGGAGCAGTGAGTAACCGTATCATCAAATATGATTACGACCCGCTGACGGCTTTCGCACAATTCAAGAGAGCGACCGTCTACCGTGCCAACGGCGATGTAATCAACCTGGACGTTACACAAACCTGCGACTATGCGGCTCCGGCCCGCGCCATCTATTGGGGCGCCCGCCAGATCATGCTTGAAGTAGGCCAGCTGAATCCGGGAGATATCATCGAATATGAAATCGACAAGAAAGGTTTCACCTACGCCCTGCTGGCCGACGGCAGCGATGACGAATCCCGCTTCATCCCTCCCATGCGCGGACAATTCTATGACATCGTTCCTTTCTGGGTGACGGAACCGACCGTACGTAAAGTATATAAAGTATCCATTCCGATGGAGAAAGAAATGCAGTTCCAGTTCTATCAAGGCGACTGCGCCTCTTCCATGCGCTATGAAGATGGTCGGAAAGCCTATACCTTCTCCACCAACAATGTGATGCCGACCAAACGTGAACCTAACATGGTCGACCTGTTCGATGCCGCTCCGAAACTGATGATGTCGTCCACTCCTAAATGGCAGGATAAATCATTATGGTTCAATAAGGTTAACGAAGATTACGGAAGTTTTGCTCCACTGCCGGAAGCACAGAAAAAGGTAGACGAGCTTATCAAAGGGAAGAAAACAGAAATGGAAAAGATAGCCGTCCTCACCCACTGGGTTGCCGACAATATCCGTTACTCCGGCATCTCGATGGGCAAAGGCGAAGGTTATACCCTTCACAATACCAAGATGAATTATACCGACCGTTGCGGTGTCTGTAAAGATATTGCCGGAACGCTGATATCCTTCCTCCGTATGGCAGGTTTCGAAGCCTATCCCGCTATGACAATGGCAGGCAGCCGTGTGGAAAGTATTCCGGCCGACCACTTCAACCATTGTGTAGCCGTCGTTAAATTATCCAGTGGTACATATATGCCGCTCGACCCGACCTGGGTTCCTTTCTGCCGCGAACTATGGAGCAGCGCCGAACAACAACAGAACTACCTGCCGGGAGTTCCCGAAGGTTCCGACCTTTGCCTGACTCCCGTTTCCGCTCCGGAAAACCATTATGTACGTATCAAAGCAAACAATAAACTGGATGCCAAAGGCACACTGACCGGACAATTCACCATCACGGCCGAAGGACAATCGGACAGCAATATCCGCGGCATGTTTACCCGTGGCTGGCAGTCACAATGGAAGAACATGCTTGAAAGCCAGTTGCTGAACGTATCCTCGAAAGCCCGTCTGCTTAGCGTGGATTATGGAAAAGATCCGAAAGACTATCAAGCGGCTCCCATCAAAATCACTTTCCGCTATGAAATACCGGAATATGCTATCCCAGGTAAAGAGGAACTGGTCTTCAAACCGATGGTAATTAACAACCTGTACAATCAGGTAAAGAGTTATCTGCGCATCAATACCGACCTGCCCGAACGCCAGTATGGTTTCAAGGATGGCTGTTCACGTCTGGTGGAACTGGACGAAACCATCCAGCTACCGAAAGGATACACTTTGTTAAATGAGGCAAAGAACGAAAGCAAGCAAAGCGATGCCGCCGACTTCGAAGGCTCATTGAGCCAGAACGGCGATAAAATAACGCTTCACCAGAAGCTGGCTCTAAAGAAACGTGTATATGAAGCAGCCGACTGGGACGGTTTCCGTTCTGCCGTTAATGCACACAAAAGTTTCGGTGATTATTTAATTATTAAAAAATAAAAGACAATGACTAATATACTACATAAACTGGCACTGCTTCTCTGCCTGCTGGCTATTACAGCATCCGCATTTGCCGGCCCGGAAGCTGAATATAAGAAGCTGTCGAAAGCATATACATTGAATGCAGACGGAAGCCAGGAGTTCCGCTACAACATGGAACTTACGCTTTTCACACATACGGCCATGAACGGTACTTACGGGGAAAGTTTCATCGTTTACAATCCGCAATACCAGGAACTAAAAATTAATTCCTCTTATACCAAACAGAAAGACGGCAACATTGTCAAAACGCCCGACAATGCTTTTGTGGAAGTACTTCCCCGGACAGCAGCCGATGCTCCGGCTTACAACCATCTGAAAGAAATGGTCGTTGTCCATACCGGTCTGGAACTGGGAGCAACCATCTATCTGGATTATACGCTGACTTCCAAACCGGGGTATCTGCCGGAGCTGGATATTTATAACGAGCTATTACAAACCTCTCCGGTAAAAGAATATACCATCAGTCTGTCTGCACCGGAAAGCAAACCGTTATCCTACACTTTGCAGTATAACAATGCCAAGCCGGCCGTCACAACAGCCAACGGCATGAAAACCGTTACCTGGAAATTACAGAACCTGCCGGCTTCTTCCCGCGACCCGTTCGTTTCGGCTGCCAATGGCGACGTTCCTTTCCTGACTGCAACCACTTATGCTTCGAACGGAGACGCATTGAAAGCATTGTATGCACAGTTCACTCCCGCCAGCGACGTCCAGTTGACTGCCATTGCCGAAAACCTGACAGAAGGTAAAAAGAACGATACGGAAAAACTACAGGCTATCCTGAAACACGTAACGGAAAACCTGGGTTACAGTCGCCTTTCGTTGCCGGATGCAGGATATAAAATCCGTTCGGCAAGCGATGTAATCTATTCTGCCTACGGAACCGAAGCTGAAAAGACAAACCTGCTGAACGGCCTGTTAAATGCAGCAGGCATCAAAGCCGAAACGGCAGCATCCTACAGTGTGAATGCCGAACCGGCCAGTTGTGGGCTGAATGCAATAAAAGAACTGGTCGTTATTGCCAATGCAGACGGTAAACAGTATATCATGTCTCCATCATCCAATAAAATGGCAGCTGCGGGTTCAAATAACCTGACACCGGTCATCAGCCTGACCAAAGGTACGCCTGTAACAATCAGCACCCCGTCTACCGACCTCACTTATAAGGTTGCCCTTTCCGTCTCTCCGGAAAAAGCAGATGCAAAAGTAGATGCAACTATCGGCAACGCTTACCTCCCCTATTACGGAGCTTATCTGTCTACCTATGCCGGTGCTGATAAGGAAGCAAAAGAATCGAAGACCAGCAACGGAACGACAATCTCCTATACAGCTTCCCAACCTTTAAAAGCGAACAACGGATATGTTATGGTTTCACTGCCCGATGCCCCGGTCAGCCTGGCACATAGTTACTACTGCAATATGAACAATAGCCGTAAGGAAAACCTGCTGTTGCCCTGCAAAGCAAACGAACGGTATACCTATACTGTTCAAGTACCGGAAGGGATGAAACTAGCTACTCCGGAAGCAGTTAAAACAATTGAAAACGCTGCCGGTAAGGTAGTCATCTCCGTTAAGCAAAACGGAAACAACGCAGAGGTAGAACGCTCTTTGCTACTGAACAAACAGCTCTATACTCCCGCTGAATTCGGCAACTTGCGCACCCTGTTGACCGAATGGGGAAATCAGTCCGGCAAAACATTGTTATTGTCAATTAACTAAGCGAATACAATCAGTAATTTAAACAAGGATGGAATGAGATAATTCTACTGTTCCATCCTTGTTTTTTTGTTGAATATTAATAACTTTACAGTCAAATATTAATATCTTAAACCGTTGATCTATGCAAATACTATCAAATCTACTCCTGACACTATTATTATGTTGTATTCCGGGATTTACTTACGCGCAAAGCTTATCTCTCGAGTTATATCCCCAACCACAACAAATTGTTATATCCAACCAGCAATATGTGCCGTCTCATGGATATACATTACAGGGTATCAGCAATCCGGACGCTGACGCAGTGAAAATACTGAAAGAAGCATTGCCCTTCGTCCAATCAGGCAAGTCATTACCGCTGGAAGTCAAAAAGCTGAAAGCCAGAACACCCGAAATGGAACGTTCAGGTGCTTATATCCTGGATATTTCAAAAAAGAAAATCACTATCGAAATTGTGGACGACCGTTCATTATTCTATGCCGCCCAAACACTCAAACAACTGGTCGGCTACAATGAAGCAGGCAAACGCACACTTCCGTTATGTACGATTACCGACTATCCTGACGTACTCCATCGGGGAACTGTCGAAGGCTTCTACGGTACTCCCTGGAGCCATGACGACCGTATCAGCCAACTTCGTTTCTACGGCCAGTTTAAGATGAATACTTACATCTATGGTCCGAAAGACGATCCTTTCCACAGTGCCAGCTGGCGTGAACCCTATCCTGCCGACCAGGCAAAGCAGATTAAAGAACTGACAACCGAAGCTGCCCGCAACAAGGTAGACTTCGTCTGGGCAATCCATCCGGGACAGGATATCAAATGGAATGCAACCGACAGTAACAACGTGATCACCAAGTTCGAACAAATGTACGACCTCGGTGTACGTGCTTTCGCTGTCTTCTTTGACGACATTTCCGGTGAAGGAACAAACGCAGCCAAACAAGCTGGCCTGATGAACTTCATCCAGAAAGAATTTATTGAAAAGAAAAGCGACATACAGCCATTAATCATGTGTCCGACCGAATACAACCGTTCATGGGCACGGACCGATTATCTCGATATCCTGGGCGAACAACTTCACCCGGCTGTCCATATCATGTGGACCGGGAATCGTGTTGTAGACGATATTACCCTGGAAGGTCTTGAATGGGTCAACAAGCGTATCCGCCGTCCCGCCTATATCTGGTGGAACTTCCCGGTAAGCGATTACTGCCGTGACCACCTTTTGATGGGACCCGCTTATGGTCTGGACACTCAGGCTTCCAATGCGATGTCCGGTTTCGTTGCTAACCCGATGGAACGCGCTGAAGCCTCCAAAGTCGCCTTGTTCGGTGTTGCCATGTATAGCTGGAATATACACAGTTACGACCCGCAACTGGCTTGGGAAAAGGCTTGCGAATATTTAGTACCCAAAGCAGCCATCGCCTTCAAGACATTCTGTGAGAATAATAGCGATCCGGGACCTAACGGTCATTTATATCGCCGTGAGGAATCTACCCGCTACCAGGCACAGGCCGACAAATTCCTTACCGGTTACCGCAACGGACAGTTCGGCGAAAGAGATGCAAACCAACTGGGTGCCTTATTCGCACAGATACAGGCTGCTCCCGAGTTGATATACAATCAGGGAGACAATAAAGCACTGATTAAAGAAATCAATCCCTGGCTTATGCAGTTCGAGTTACTCGGAAGATGCGGTTCCAATGCTCTGCGTATGGCTCACGCCTGGTATGAAAAAGACCGCCAGAACACCTGGCAACGTTTCCTCGAAGTATCTGCCGTTATGGACAGTATGAAACTGGTTAACCGTACTTTTAACCAGAATCCGTATCAGAAAGGTGTAAAAGTAGGTTCAAGAGTCCTGATGCCGCTTATTGAAGGTTTATACAGACAGACCAGCCGCAACCTACTTTCGACAGCCGATACACCTTCCAACGAAATCAGAGTTAGCACAGCTTCTACCATTACTAATATAGATCAGCTGAAGAATCAACCCTGGTCGGAAGACGAGAATCTGATAGCCTATGTCCCCATGCTTGAAGTGGTAAAAGTCGAACCTAACCAGTATCTCGGCCTCGGATGGGAAATACAAAAGGACGCCGAATCTTTCACGTTCAACTTACCTCAAAGTAATGTGGACGGACGTGTATTCGAATGGTCGGAAGACGGTAAGACATGGACTATCCTTTCTGATATTCCTGCCGACCGGACAAAGTTCACCGTTACTACAATTCCTCTGAACGCTCATTTTGTCCGGATGCGCAACAATTCCGGCAAACAGATGGAACTGAAGGTTGCCGCTTTTTCCGTAAAGACAAAGGAAGCACCAGAAATCAACGAAGAATTGATGATGTACGATCTCAATCTGAGTACTTATAAAACGTTGAAACCGGGCGAAAAGGTTGAAGTGAAATGTAGCGGTGTAGACAAGTATATCGAATTCTTCTTGTCCGGCAGTAACGATAGTATGGTTTCCATCTCCGGTGTCAACAATGACAGCGAAAACAATATGCTATATTGTGGCTACGTCGGCTATGTGAAGCTGAACAAAATTTCATTTGATGATATGCAAACGCTGATAATCACCCCGGCAGGTAAAACTCCGGTACAAATTCACCAGATTGTCAGAGAGTAAATCATAAATTTCTTCCGGGAATAGCGTCGCTTCGTTATTCCTTCATTTAACCGACAACATATTAACACATTACAGGTGACGCAGATATAGCAATCGGCGTCACCTGTTTCATTTGAGAACATTTATATCTTGTCCTAAAGAATACAAACCGGACATTTTGGCTGGTAATAACGAGACCACAGACCTTAAATAGCATGAAAGAGAAAAAGGATAACGGGCTAATTTTCAGCCTATTGCAGTTTCATAATTTTTTTTAATAAGGAAACGCCAGTTCCCCTATAAGGAAACTGGCTCCAGACAATATGTCATAAATCTTTCGTATTCATTCCTCTTCGGTATTTCATGCAGGTGTTGTACATTCACATTTTACTCCATAATAATCACGACCGGATTATCTTCTTCGCCTACTTTTCTTAAAGCTGTGACTTCCTCCGGTAAATCATTTTTATCTCCATTCTCTTCAAACCATGAAACGACCTGATCTGCCGAAATGATCTGAGCAAACTCGCCATCGGGAGAAACTGATTCAGGTTGTAAAGAAAGGAAACCGTCCAGATCGTTTTCAAAAGCGGTGTCATATTTAGCGACTTTGACTATTCCACTTTTCTTATCGAACATAGCATTATAAATAAGCTTATCCTTATACAGATCCACAATGAAACGTAAAAGAAAAACATCTTTCCCTTCTAACATTTCTGTCGGATAAGCTACATGAGTCTTTTCCTTATTGAAACGTTCCTTTGGATTCCAATAATAAGATGCCATATCCAAACGACGGACAGGTAATAAAGCATCTGCCGTTACCTGATAAATTGTATCATTGAATTGTTCCATAAAGAACAAATCTTTCCCCTGGTGCCAGAAGAAACGGTCACTTACCGGATAAGCAGCCATTTGTCCATCCTTATAACTTATAATAATCATACCACCGCCAAAACCTTTACTATGAGTGACACTGAGTGATTCTATATCATCTGGATTCACCTTCAATGACATCGTATCTTTGCCGGATGGTAAAAACTGATTAATGATCATTGTATCACGGAATACAATCACCCGGTCGGGATCACCGTTACCTGCTATAGAATGAGCGACAAGTGTCTGATTATCTAAATAATTAAAGACTGTAAAGGCAGGAAATACAGAAGTATTAACCGGGGTTTTCTTTTCTCCGTAATAAGAACCATCAGCATTATAAATAATAAGTTTCTCATTCCAACCGCTAAAATAAATCCGGTTATTCGGATAGTCCAGCCAACACCCTCTCACATCGCTATATCCTTCAGGATCATTGCCAACATGCCCCACAGAGGTTAAGAAGCGACCGGTTGCCCTGTCAAACAGAAAACATTGTTTTTGAGCAGTTGTCACCAACAATTTGTCATGTAGGATCTTCACGGACGGATTCTGCCCTACCAGACAACTGTCATTCGTTTCCAACGCCACATAAGATACTTGTTTGAAACAGTCGGAAGCCTTCAATCCGGAAGGAGCGTCGAGAGCGGCTCCTACAGGGATTACGGTTATTTCTCCATCCGTTGTCTTACTTTCATTGCAGGCGGTAAGAAAAAGACAGGCGGCAAAAGCTGCCTGATATAAATAGGTCTTCATCATTTCACTTCTTCTTTGTGGATGCATTTTTCGTTGTTATCAGAATAACACCGTCTTTTCCTCTCTCTCCATATAATTTTACTGAAGATTCATCCTTCAACACAGATATAGATTCAATAATATTAGGATTCAACTTATCTATAGCATCATCCTTTATTTGTTCTACTCCGTCAATAATTATGAGAGGCTTTTCTTTTCCGATCTGTCCGTCCCTGATACGGATTTTTACGTCCCCAGGCAGACGATCAGACAAACGACCATAACCGACCACCTTTACATCGTCCTCTTTTATTTTGCCGGAAGCAATAGCACCCTTAGTAACGACCGAGATCACACCTTGCTTGTCCGAAGCATTATATTTAGTCAGGATTTCTTCACTCTTATCTTTTGGACTCATACTAAAACTATGAATGTTCTCCGGACTCACTTTATCCAGCTCCTCATAAGTAGCTACTTCATTATCAATCAGGATCAGGTTACGAGACATCTCTACTCTCTGTTTGATATTTCTCATCCGATCTTCGGCGTCTTTCGAGAAATTATCCAGTTGTTGTTGCATAACCTCCAGCGGATTTTCCGTTTTCTCTTTTTCCTGTGTAACAGAGTCCTTATTTGCCTTCGCTTCCGTCTTTATTACTTTTACTACTTGAGGGGCAGATGCCACAACCTCTTTTATGGCAGGTTTCTCTACAGGGGCAGGGACAACCTCGACTACCGGTTCAGCTTTTTTAGGCTCGATAACTTCCTTAACCGGAACAATTTCGCTAATTTTGGCACTTGAAATCTTTCCCAGTTCACGAGAGATTTCGGGACGGGCAAAAGCTACAACCGCTACAGCTGTCAGCGGAAGTACATAGAGATACTTTAATCTCGCCCACGGATTCGATTTTCGTTTTAACATCATAGTAATTCGTTTTTTTAGTTTACTGTGATTAAAGCTGTTGGCCATAGAAGTGAAGCGCTGTGAACCAACAGCTTTTTTTATTAATAATAATTGATAATGTTTCGCGTCGATGCCATGATTGATCACACTTTCATCAGCCTCGTATTCATGAATATTCTCCAATTCCTGTTTTAGTAACCAGACAGCAGGATTGAACCATTGAAGAATGACGCAAAAGCTACAGATCAGCATATCGACAGAGTGACGGGCACGGATATGCGCCATCTCATGCGTCAGTATCTCTTCACCGCTTTCTTCCATATCTTTTTGCGAAATGACAATGTATCCCATCCAACTGAACGGACATACAGTCTCATCCGTAACCACCAGTTTGCTACCATCGGGAAGCACCTGCTTCTCTCCCATCCCGATCATCCGGCATATGCGGATTGTCGAATAAAGGAAGCGGGCAAAAAAGAAAACACAGCCTACCAGATAAACTACAAACAGTAACGGAAGCCAGAATGACTGGGAGGTCTGTACCTGTATCTCTGTCTGCATTTGTGCCATCTGTAAGAGATATTCCAGATTCTGCAAGGGGCGCTGTATGGCAACCGGTTCATCGGTCATAATACGGATAAATGGAATGGCAACGGAAAGAATGATTACCCCTAACAAGGCAATCCGGTTAAAGCGGTGAAACGTTTCACGGCTTAACAACAGTCTGTAGAACAGATAAAAAGCTGCCAGACATACAGACGATTTAAGGATATAAACAAAGAAGTCTCCCATAATTGTCAGTTTTTATTTCCTTGTTCCACTTCGTCCAACAACTTCCGAAGTTCATCCACAGAGATATCTTCCTCCTTAATCAGGGAAGAAACAACGCCCAGATAAGAGTTATTGAAATATTTGGCAATAACATTCTTCAATGCACCTTTGCTGTACTCTGTCTCACTAACGGCGGCATAATACTGATAAGTATTGCCGAAAGTGTTATGTGAAAGGAATCCTTTATCCTCCAATCCCCGGACAATCGTCGATAATGTATTGAAATGAGGTTTAGGTTCCTCATAATATTCCAGCAGTTGTTTTACAAAAAGAGGACCTTTCTCCCAGAAATAGCCCATGATCTCTTCTTCTTTTGCAGTCAGTCGTTTCATAATTCCTGTTGTTTCGGGCAAAGTAACTAAATGTTTTAGTTTGAAAACTAAATCACTTAGTTAATAAACTAAAAGAAGTCGTTTTTCTTCCTCTTCTTCCTTTTTATTGGATTATTTTTCTCTATCTATGTTCCATTTTTGTGGTCGGAGACCTGTACCCCCTTCTGTTATTTCATCCGCGAGGAACCAAATAACAATGTCTATTTATGTAAAAAGAGGCTCCTGCATTCTATACAGGAGCCTCTTGGTTTTTTATCGTTTCGGAATGTCCACCGACTTATCCGATTTTCCCAGCAAATGTTCTGAGAAGTAATCGACCATACGCCAATAGAAGTATTCATCCATATCACCGAAACCATGACGCTGTTGCGGCAACAGCAACATATCGAAACGTTTATTGGCACGGATCAGTCCGTCTACCACACGCATCGTGTTACCCGGATGCACGTTGTTGTCGATATCTCCGTGAACCAGCAGCAGATGCCCTTTCAACTGCTTGGCCAGTTCGGGATTGCTCTTGATACTGTATGTAAATGTCGTATCGCCTTTTTCTGATACCACTTCTTTTACGCCATGATGCGTTTCACTCCACCAACGGTTATAAATCTTATTATCATGATTACCGGCACAAGATACGGCCACCTTGAAGAAATCAGGATATTGCAGGATAGCTGCGGTCGACATAAAACCACCACCCGAGTGTCCGTGAATACCGACACGGTGGATATCAATGTACTTATGTTTATCCGCCAACTGGATAATAGCAGCTTTCTGATCAGCCAGCCCATAATCACGCAGATTTCCGTATCCGAAGTTATGATACCATTTCGAACGGCTCGGATGACCGCCACGGTTACCGACTGATACGACAATAAAGCCAGCCTGTGCCAAACGGTCGGTACGGACGCTCATACGGGTAAACGGATAGCGTGTCGCTTCAACCTGCGGACCTGGATAAACGTAGTCGATAATAGGATATACTGCTGTCGAATCGAAATTGAAAGGCTTATACATGACACCGTAAAGATCCGTTACGCCATCGGCAGCTTTTACCTTAAATGGTTCCGGGAACTGGTAACCGGCAGCAAACAGTTGCGAGAAATCGCTTTCTTCCAGTTCCATCACTTTACGACCGGTATTATCCAACAGATCCGATTTCGGAACAGTGTTGATACGGGAATAATTATGGACGATGAATTGGGCGTTATCATCTACACGGACATCATGGAAATAATCGCCGGCAGAAACCATCTGCAAACCGCTTCCGTCGAGGTTAGCCCGGTAAAGATGTTCATAATAAGGATTCTCCCCTTTTTCTCTTCCGTTGGCAAGGAAATAGACAACGCGTTTGGCTTCGTCGACCTTCACGATCTGGTCTACATGCCAAGGGCCTGATGTGATGCGGTTCTTCAGATTACCTTTGTCGTCATAAAGATACAGATGCGCCCAACCGTCGCGTTCGCTCCAATGGATCAGTTCTTTTCCGTTATTAACAGCAGCCAGTGGACGGAGTTCGATATACGTATTCATACGTTCTTCGATAATCGGACGGATAGAGTCTTCACCGATCGTATAAGTACAGACGTCGATGCGATGCAGGTCACGACTGGAACGGGTAACGAAGAAACGGTTATTATCACCCAACCAAATACTGGGCAGTTCTTTCATATCACGCTGTTTATGCAGGCGGGGCCGATAAGCCATACGTATTGTCTGGTCTTTGAATGCTTGCGTATTGATCTCTTTGTAAGAGTCGTTACTCATGTCAAACAGATACAGATGACTGACAGGAGCTTCCTTTTCACCCGGCATCTGGTATTTATAAGTCTCTAATGTCGGTCGCGGAGTGGCCATAGCATTGATCACCCACAGGTCTTTCACCTTGCGGTTATCTGAAATAGAGATTACAAAATGACGGGAATCGGGCGACCATAACAGATAACCCGGGTTCTTCCTTTTACCGTTACATAAGGTATCTGTATTCAGAAGACTGTAAGGCTGACCGAAACCGAAGTCTTTTACACCGGTTGTCGTCAGTTGTATCTCTGTGACCGTACTGTCTTTATCATCTTTCTTCAGTTTCTCATAATCTTCACGCGACATACGATACAGATTCAGGTCTTTGGCATAGACTACCGTTTTACCGTCCGGTGAGATAGAGGCCCAGTTTGGATATTCCGTATCCTTCTTTTTGTCTGCCAGATAGGTCAATTTACGTGTCGGATAATCATAGGAGAAATAGAATACCTCCTTTTTCGTCTTTTTGTCTTTATCCGTGCTGTCCTTTTTGGCGTCTTGTGAAGAGGTAATTTGGAAAGTAAAAGTACGTCCGTCCTCTCCCGTCTCCAACTTCTGGATAGGCAACTGTTGAGCCGTATACGGATCCTTAACGATCTCAGTCAATTCGGCAGCCAGCTTATCCTGATCGAACAAAGGACGTTTCGTCTTTGCGGAAGGATCAACCACATACCAGACATTACCGTTTCCTGTTTTATATTCATACCAGAAGCAGTTACCAGCCTTAAACCAATGCGGGTCCACCGAAGTGGAAAACAACATAGTCGATAATTTATTACCCGCAAAACGTTCAGCCTGCGTATAACCCGGTAGCGGATCGTCTGCCGAAGTTGTTTGCGCACTTGCGCCAAAAGAAAGAAGAAGTCCTGACGCGACTAGAAGTAGATGTTTTTTCATATTTTACAAATTGTGTTATATTGTTATTACATATGGAAGATGCCATAAAGCAGCTAACTGTTCATTTCATGATAACGACAACCGGATTGTCTTCCTCCCCCACTTTACGAAGTTGTTCCACATCGTCCGGCAGGTTTCGAACTTCCGGATGCTCCTCAAACCAAGAAACGATTTCACCCGGCTGAATAAGTTGTGCGAACTCACCTTCGCTATTGGATGTCACAGGTTGAAGAGGCAAAAAACTACCCAGATCGTTTATCAGCCCACTATCATAAGGGGCCACCATCACCTTTCCGGATCTTTTATTGTAGACCGCATTATAAGCCACCCGTTCCTTTTCATGATAAAGATTCCTGCAAAAACGGAATAAGACGATCTGCCCGTTCTCGAAAAAGTCAAGCAGGTAGAAACCTTTGTCTTTATGCGCATAATACCGATCGGCTACATCCCAATGGTATGATCCCAAATCCAACAGGCGTTCCGGATGCAGACCGTCCGGCATCACCCGGTAAATCGTGTCGTTGAAATTTCCCTTAAAGAAAACATCTTTGCCGAAATGCCAAAAGGGACTCTTATTCTCACTCGCTACGAGACTACTTTTCCCGTCATCCAGGATAATATATAACTTATGCCCTCCTGTTCCCTCTGTTGCAATAGAGAACTTGTCGACATCAATACCCAAGCGAGGAGTATGTTCGTTTGCCGGTTCACTATTAGTCGGGAAAACAGATAAGACCGAAGTGTCTCGTATAAAAGTAATGCAGTCCGGCGTTGTTTCTGTGGCGTATGAATGAACCAACAACGTCTCCTTATCCCAATAATCATATTCCAATGGGCAAATGGAGCCTTCCGGAAGGGTCAAGACCTCAGGCTGTTTCCGGATAAAACGATTGTCCAGATCGTAAACCGTCATCTTCCTGTAGTCGATCGACGGGAAATAAAGTTGTTCCGCCGAACCGTTAAGCCATCCATACATTTCCCTGCAAGCTTCAGGATCATCACCTACATGACCGATCGAATGAAGAAATTTCCCCGTCTGTTTATCAAAGGCAAAACACTGTTGGTGCGAAGTCATCACTATAATCCGGTCGGAAGCAATTTGTATCAAAGGATCGTTACCGATCAGACAACTGTCCGAAGTTTCCAAAGTCACATAATGTACTTGGGAGAAACAATCTGAAGCCTTCAACTCCGTTTGGTTTTCAAAAGCTGTTGCCAGTCGGATCGTTTCGAGTTCTCCGGTTTCCGTCTGACGGCCACTGCAAGAGGCTAAAAGGCCCAAAAAGAGAAATACTCCTCCTAAAAGTTTTCGTTCCATATTCTATTTTCCATAATAACTTAAAAACTTCAATCAGCCAAGGTTAACGCATAATTGTGTTATACTGTTTGCTTGCTTTCATGCAAAAGTATATAAATATTTTGTTTCTCAAATGAAAGAATAAAAAAATCCCCTACTCTATCGACCGATAAAGCAGGGGATTAAGATATTGTTAACTACTCTATTATACCGGAAGAGTGCCGCCGATCAGGATAACAACCAGCAAAGCCAAGATTGCATACAACTCAGGGAATACGGCCATAACCATTGTTGCACCGAATACGTTGTGACCTGCACCTACACCGGCGATACCGTTTGCACAAACTTCTGCCTGACGGATAGAAGAGAACAAACCTGCAAAACCTAATACCAAGCCTGCGCCGAAGATAGCTGTTGCATTCAACATTGTAATGCTGTCAACCAGGAATTTCTGCATCATGAAATAACCCACGAATCCGTACAAACCCTGTGAAGAAGGCAACGCACTTAATGCGATGTAAGTACCCAGTGCATCCGGGTTCTTCTTCATTGCTCCTACTACTGCGTTACCGCAGATTGTTACACCATAACTACTGCCGATAAAGGTTAAACCTGTCATCAACGCAATACCCAGATAAGCTAATAAAATTGGTTCCATAATGAAATTTGTTTGTTTAATTATTCTTTTGTTATTATTTAAATCACGTTTTGTTTATGCTTTCTTAAAAGGTTCGTACGCCTTACCACCGCCTTCGAACTCTGCATTCTTATAATACTCCACGAAGATCAGACGAAGCGGGTGAACCAGCGAACTGATAGTACACAGACCGATGTTGATCGCATGACCGACCAAAAGGATCAGCAACATACAAATCACACGTAATACTACGTTCAGACCTTCTGTCATATCCACAGCCAACGAATTGAATACGCCTCCCAGGATCGCACCGGTCAGACCGATCGCGAACAGACGGATATAAGACAAAGTATCACCCAACAGCCCGGAAGCCATATTGTAAGTATTCCACAGACCTGTACCGAAGTTCAGGAAGATATTCTTGCCCGGCGTATTGTAAAGGAAAGCGACCAGCAATCCAAGCCCGGCTATTACCAGGAATACATTTTTCACCATTTCGGGCAACTGTACATTCAACATCGGCAAGCCGAATACCAGACACAATGCCAGGATAATGAATACCCATGCCAACGGTGCAATACCATATTTCTTCCCTTTCTGAGACATGATCTTCAGCGCAGCAATTGTCTTTCCGAACAGGATCTGCACCAATCCGATAATGATAGAGAATGTCATCAGGTTATCGCTTGATACAAAGTAGTCTTTTACCGAAGCAAAAGCAGGTATGTCGACTAAAGCGATACCGAAGAACGAACCTGTACACGTACCGACGATCAGCGCCGCCAATCCGAGATACTGGAACAGACTCAGGAACGGTTTGAAGTCCGGATTGACTTTCCGTTTCAGGATCGTACAGGCTATCATTACCAGTAACCCGTATCCGCCGTCACCGAAACAAAGTCCGAAGAACAGCATAAAGAACGGGGCAAAGAATGGTGTCGGGTCGAACTCGCCATAGTTAGGCAAAGAGAACATCCGGGTGATCGGTTCGTATAGCTTGGCAAACTTACCGTTCTTCAACAGGATAGGTACCTTGTCACCTTCTTCTATCTCCTGTGCCTGATAGAAGTAATTATCCTTTTCCAGCGCTTCTTCCATTGCCCGGGCTTTCTCGGTCGGAACCCAGCCTTCCAGCAACATCAGCTTTTCCCCTGCCTGACGGTCTGTCTGCACCAATACATTCGACAGATTGAACTCGTTTTGCAGGTTCTTATCGAACAGGTCGAGGGTATTATAATCGGATGCAGCCAGTTTTTTCATTTCGGCATCCAATGCTTTCATTTCCTGCTGTAACAGATCGAGACGTGCATTCAGTTTTTGCAAACCTCTGTCCGGCATCTTCGGACGCTCCGCATCTATATCGATATGTGTACCTTCCTTTGTTATTGTAACAAAATAAGTTACCGACTGGAAGTTATTGATCAACACAGCATTATACTCGTCTCCCCATTTCGGTTCATACTTAGCGGTCGGACAAGTCCAGAACGTAATATCATATCCAGCCTTCTTCAAACGATTGAAGTTAGCCCAACTGAAATCACCCCAGATCTCCATATAGGCAATATCCTTTTCAAGAGATGCCTTAACAGACTGGAGCTGCACTTTCTTATCCTGCAATCCTTCTATTTTCTGTACCAACTTCATTCCGGCTTTCTTGTCCAGTTCACGGGCAGGTGCCAACTGAACATCTTTCAACTGACTATTTAGGTTCTTGAAGAAACGCATTAACAGATTGACACGCTTCCGTATAGCCAGAATATCCTGAAGTTCCGCATTATCGAGAATAGACTTGTTTTCCTTCACGTGCACAACGCCCAGTTCGCGCAGTTGTGCCAGAAACGTATCATATTCCCTATGATATACCATAAAGGCATATTTGCTCATCTTTACTATCATACGCCAGCCTCCTCTTTATGTTCTTCTTTCGCTTTACGCTTCTCCTGGTTAGCCCGCATGATCTTCTGTGACGACTTGGAGAGGCTCTCTTCGTCCTCCATAAACCGTTTCACTTTCCGGATCGCATCTTTATAGCCGGGGATCTGTACCTTCTCAAAAAGGTTCACCTTTTGAGTAGTCTTCTTCCTGGCATGCTCCAACAACTCCAGCTTCATTCCCGAAAACTCTGCTTCTATCCCGGTACGCGCCAACTGCTTCAGCAGTTCGACACCATCGGTAAACCAAGCAGGGGAATTAAAGAGACTATAATGTCCGATCTCGAACTGTATCTCGTTGAGGACAGGAACGATCACCCCGGCGATTTTCTTCGTCGTGAGCGTCACATCCTTTACAGCGATCAGTTCGGGAGAGAACTCATTC
Source organism: Parabacteroides sp. ASF519 (assembly GCF_000364265.2). Taxonomy (NCBI): domain Bacteria; kingdom Pseudomonadati; phylum Bacteroidota; class Bacteroidia; order Bacteroidales; family Tannerellaceae; genus Parabacteroides; species Parabacteroides sp. ASF519. The sequence continues at coordinate 4,115,917 of NZ_AQFV02000006.1, forward strand.
CACAAAGCCACCATATTTTCGTAGCTCTGTATCTCCTGTTCCAGCTGAAGTTCCAATTTAGTCACTTCATCCTTGGTCCGCTTCACTTCGATACGCAACGCACTTTCCTTGCTCTTGATCGTAGGCAGGGAACGCTCGCGCATCTTCAGTTGCTTTTCCAGTTGCTGAAGAGAGGTTTTATTATATTGAAACTTTATTGCCATATTATATCGTTTTATATTCCATTCGGACGGAACTTTATTTTCTCTCGAAAGAAATTATATTTTCATCCGAATGGGACGGTCATAAGACCTCCTTATTTCTTCCAGTATTTGTCTACCAACTCTTGCTTGATATTCACTTCAGCCGGCTTGAAGTATTCGCCGAACAAACCCCATGCCACATCGAGCATTTCGGTTGTGTCGAGGTTAACGTCAATAGCCAATAGCTTTTCTGAATAATCCTTTGCAAAAGAAAGCGTACGGTTGTCGTAGTCTGTCAGGTCGAAACCGTTCTCCATCTTCGTCTTTGCGTTGGCAGCATCGGCATACAGACGAACGGCGGCGTTCATCACCTGCGGGTGGTCTTCGCGTGTCTTCTTTCCTGTTACCAGCTGTTTCAAACGTGACAAGCTTCGGAACGGATCGACGATAACCTTACCGACATCACTATCGCGGCGCAGGTATAACTGACCTTCGGTGATATAACCGGTATTATCAGGCACAGCGTGCGTAATATCGCCACCCGACAGGGTTGTTACCGCAATAATAGTGATAGAACCGCCGGCAGGGAACTGTACTGCTTTTTCGTAAATCTTTGCCAAATCGGAATACAACGAACCCGGCATAGAGTCCTTCGAAGGAATCTGATCCATACGGTTCGATACGATTGCCAGAGCATCCGCATAGTTGGTCATGTCAGTCAACAGTACCAATACCTTTTCGTTCTTCTGTACAGCGAAGTATTCAGCCGCACAAAGTGCCATATCCGGAATAAGGATACGTTCTACGGACGGGTCTTCGGTTGTATTGATAAAGCTCACGATACGGTCAAGTGCGCCGGCGTTGCTAAATGTATTTTTAAAGAACAGGTAGTCGTCGTTGGTCATACCCATACCACCGAGGATGATCTTATCCGATTGGGCACGCAGGGCTACCATTGCCATTACCTGGTTGAAAGGCTGATCAGGGTCAGCGAAGAACGGTATCTTCTGACCGGTTACCAACGTGTTGTTCAGGTCGATACCGGCAATACCTGTAGCGATCAGTTCAGACGGCTGTTTACGACGCACCGGGTTTACCGACGGACCGCCGATCTCCACTTCCGTTCCTTCAGGGATAGGGCCACCGTCGATCGGATCACCATACGCGTTAAAGAAACGTCCGGCCAACTGGTCACCTACTTTCAGCGTAGGCGCCTTGCCCATGAATACTACTTCGGCATTCGTACGGATACCTTCCGTACCGGAGAACACCTGCAACGTAACCTCGTCGCCGATGATCTTCACCACCTGTGCCAACTTGCCGTCTACGGAAGCCAGCTCGTCATACCCAACTCCCGTTGCTTTCAGCGAACAGGTAGCTTTCGTGATCTGGGTAATCTTCGTATATATTTTTTGAAATGCTTTTGTTGCCATACGTTCTGTTATTTTTCCATGCGCTCTGCGAGCAGGGCGTCAAGTTGATCGTTGAACTTCTTAAACTGGTCGCTTTCGTATTCGGAATAGTTCATCTGTTTGAAGACGTTGATCATCTGTTTGAAATATTCCATTACTTCAAGGAAGGTGTCGAAACGGAATTCCGCATGACAGATCTTCACCACCTTATCCAGCATAAATTCCTGACGAGCCAGCGGTGTCACGGCATCGATCGCATCGAAAGCATCCTGTTGCAGGATCACGAAGTCGATCAATTCTGACTTCCAGAAAGTAACATGGTATTCCACCGGTACACCGTCATCACCCAGGATGTTGATCTGCTCAGCGATTTCCTTACCACGCAACATACGGGTCTTGATCTCGTTCACCTTGTCGATCCATTCCGGAGAGATATGTTTGGCGATATATTCCTGGAATTCGGGATATTCCAGATATTTCGAATAACTGTCGATCGGGTTCACAGCCGGATAACGTTTGCGGTCGGCACGTTCCTGCTCCAAAGCGTAGAAACAGCGGGCAACCTTCTTCGTATTTTCCGTTACCGGTTCCTTCAGGTTACCACCGGCGGGCGATACCGTACCGATAAAGGTTACCGAACCTGTCTTTCCATTGTTCAATTCAACGAAACCTGCACGGGCATAGAAGTTAGCCACGATAGCAGACAAGTCCATCGGGAACGCATCCGGTCCGGGAAGTTCTTCCAAACGGTTGGACATCTCACGCAACGCCTGTGCCCAACGGGAAGTAGAGTCCGCCATCAACAATACCTTCAATCCCATGCTACGGTAATATTCTGCCAATGTCATGGCGGTATATACAGATGCTTCACGGGCAGCCACAGGCATGTTTGAAGTATTGGCGATAATGATGGTACGTTCCATCAGCTTACGTCCTGTATGCGGGTCGATCAGTTCGGGGAACTCGGTAAAGATTTCCACAACCTCATTCGCACGTTCACCGCAGGCAGCGATAATAACGATATCGGCTTCGGCCTGTTTGGAGATAGCGTGCTGAAGCACGGTCTTACCCGTACCGAACGGACCGGGGATAAATCCCGTACCGCCTTCTACGATCGGGTTTACCGTATCGATGGTACGAACACCTGTTTCCAACAGTTTGTATGGACGCGGTTTTTCTTTGTAACAAGTGATGGCTCTCTTTACCGGCCAACGCTGTATCATATTCACATCGATATCCTTACCATCTTCGTCAGTCAGAACGGCAATCGTCTGATTAATGGTATATTGTCCGGCTTCCACCAGGCTCTTTACAGTATAAGTTCCTTTAAACGTGAAAGGCACCATGATCTTGTGCGGCTGGAAGTTTTCATCCACTTCGCCCAACCAGTCACCTGCGGCCACCTGATCACCCACTTTCGCCAGCGGTTTGAAGTCCCACAGTTTATCGTTATCCAGTGCAAATGTATATTCACCACGTTTCAGGAACACGCCGTCCATTTTATCCAGGTCATTCTGCAAACCGTCGTAGTTACGCGACAGCATACCCGGCCCCAATGTTACTTCAAGCATGTGCCCTTCAAACTCGGCTTCGTCACCTACACGCATCCCACGTGTACTTTCAAATACCTGAACAAAGGCATCCTTCCCTATTACTTTAATAACCTCCGCCATCAGCTTCACGCCTCCTACGGAAATGTAACAGATTTCATTTTGAGAAACCGGCCCATCCACCTCTACGGTCACCAGGTTGGATACGATTCCTTTTACAATTCCTTTCGTAGCCATAATTATTTATTATTGTTTCTTTTAAATTCTTCCAACGCATTCTCACTACCATGCTTCATTGCTCCTACTATTTCGCGGAAGGTCTTCTCGCCCGTCACCTTATCCAAGGTAACCCAGCGTTCGATCATTTCCAGCTTCAGCAAGTAGGCGAACACACTTTCTATATCGAAAGTTTTGAAGAACGTATTATCGTCCAGCCATTTCCATTTCAGCAAATCCACTTTCTTTTCGCGGGCCATCAGGTCCGGTTCTTCGGCAATGCGTTGCAGGTCGGGCAGATAGTCCACCGTATCTCCCAGTCCGAAGTCACGGGCATTGGAAGTACGGATAGCTTCGGCTACCTCGTTGTGTCCCACTATATAGTCTGCTTTATCAAATCCATACTTACGGCAAGTAATAGCGGTCAGCATGTTATTGATATTGAGGTTCAGTTCAAACCAGCTACGGATAAAACCGTTGCTACATTTCATTGCATAGTCGTAATAAAGGGCTGCCAGGCGGTCTTCCCAGGAGATCGTCTGTTTTTCCTCTTTTTTCAGGCTATCCAGATACAGTTTGAAGAACTCGATGAAATAAGGAGGGATCCGTTTGTTCTTCGGCGGCTTTTCACCATCCTTCAAAGCATCAAACAGACTTTTGTACTCATCGTATGTAATACTTCCCTTCTCGTCCGGGTCGCTATCCGGCCGCTGTGAGAAAGCCAGCAGGTTCTTATTATCGAATTTGAGGAAAAACAAGTCTACCAACTTCTTATCACAAGACGTAAGAATACCGTCCAGTTCCTTTCTGAATTCAGAAACGGAATAGGTCAGTTTACTATCATCCAATGATATATTAGGGAGTCCGGCAATCAGACAGTAGTATTTACTCATATCAGAACAACATTTCTACCAGCCCGGGACGCAGGAATTCTTTGAAGAATGCAACAAATTCGTCTTCCCCGAAACTTACTTTATAAGAACCGTCGGCAGGAACAATCGTAAAGCCGGCATTCTTTCCGCTTACTTTCTCGATCTTTACGCCGCCGTCCAGCAAAGATTTGGCATTTGCCTCGAAATACTTGGTCAATGCGTCCGCATCGGCAGTCTGGATCGTGATCGCTTCTTTCTTAGCCCATTCTTTAGCCATTTCCAGAATAACTTTCTGCATGAAAGCGGTATCAGAAACGATCGCTTTTACATTCGAGGAAGTAATCTTTCCGGTTATAAGGTTCACAACTTCGCTCTTCAGCGCTTCTACGGCCTGGGTAGCGAACAGCTTCAATTCGGCTTCTGTATTTTTCTTCAGCTCGGCAGCCTGTTTTTGTGCCGCTGCAACAATACGTTTTGCTTCTGCTTCCGCTTCGCTGACAATCGCTTGTTTCTGAGCATTTGCATCGGCAATGATCCGTCCGGCTTCTTCGTTCCCCTTCTCTACTCCTTCTTTGTAGATCTTGTCGGTCAGTTCCTGAATCTTTGTATCCATTTTAAATATATTTATTAAGTTGTATTTCTCTCAGATATTAAACGCCCACAAAGTTATTATTTTTCGTGAATAAATGCTGAAATAAATGCAAAATCAATCTAAAAAATGAAACACTATAAATTAATTTCTAATTTTGTTGGTCTAAAAATCGCATTATATGTTCTCAATTAGAAAAGCTACTACAGACGACTGTCTGCTAATCAGAAACTTGGCATCCCAAATATGGGAGCCGACTTATGGTTCTATCCTCTCCCGTGAGCAACTCGACTATATGTTTGAGATGATGTATGCCCCGGAAAGTATTCTTAACCAGATGAATGAACTTCATCACGAGTTCTTTATCATTTACAAGGACGGAGAACCTTCCGGATACCTGTCTATCGAAACAGTTGAGAAAGACTTGTATGAGTTCCAAAAAATCTATTCGCTTCCTTCTTTGCATGGTTCTGGCATCGGACGTTTTATCATCGAACAGGGAGTTGCTTACCTGAAGACGATCCATCCGGGACCGTTTACCGTCGAACTGAATGTGAACCGCGAGAATCCGGCTGTCGGTTTCTATAAACATATGGGATTCCATGAACATGCGACACGCGATTTTCATATTGGGAACGGTTATTATATGAATGATTATATTATGCGGATGGAAGTGACAAACTAAAGAAAAACCTACTTAATAAGTACCCTTCAACCTACTCGATAAGTAAACCCTAGGGTTACTTACTAAGTAGACGGAAGCTTACTCGATAAGTAGATCGGAACTTACTTAGTAAGTAAACTTTCACATGCTTTACGAAGAATCATTTTATTGTTTTAAAGTCTGATGTAATTTTTCAACCCATTGGTACAGTTCCATACGGATACTCTCTATTTTATCAGGATATTTTTTACTGTCCGCTATCAATTGATATAATTTAAACAATGTCTGCACCGTCATCGCACAGTACGAATATTCCTGATAAGTATAGTTGAGTTCCAATTCCTTAAATTTATCTTGTAAAAATCTGATCAGCACCCGGGTATCTATTTCCTTTAACTCCATTACGGCTTCCACACCTTTCCGGCAAGCCAATATAGTATGAACGATACGCAGCTCATCTCCCAGATGTTTAATCCGTTCAGGTTCACCAATATGATCATCATATACCTTCTGACATAAAGCCAAAGTATTTTCAATATCCTTCGTCTCATTCGTTTTCAATGCTCTATGAAGTTCATCGATCAGTCTGTTAGCCCTGCTGATAACTAAATCATCGTCTTCAACATCAAATATTCCCAAATGAACATTCACCTTCATGTCGTATCTTACATACCGTTCTATAATATTGATCTGCCTATTGGTAGGTTTTCCTTTATTCTTGAATGTTTCAATCAGATTTTTCACACAACGAAGCAACCTGCCACACGCCTCATAATCACCTTCTTTCATCACTTTTTTTACTTCGTCAAGTATATCTTCCACATTTTGTTCCGTAGTGGGCAGAATTAGTTTCACAGCACTACAGTTCTTATAATTTTCAATGACTGTATCGATATCTTCTATTCTCGATTCGTCAAAGTTCTGGTGATGCGTCACATGCCACCCTGCACAAAACGGGCAATAATAACTCCGGCATGGGGCATAACGATTGTTTTCTTCAATTTCAGATTTGTTGAACTCAATAAAGTTGTCAGCCTTCTTCTGGCTCTCAAACAACATTTTGGGGCGTTTACATTGTGGGCAGAATATACGGTTCCTGGTAGGTTTCATGGAATTATCTTTTTGTATACTAGTGAATAGAATGCGACCGATGCGCATGCGTTAATGATTAACAGACAAAAGTAGGTAAAAAAAGATAAATTTTCATCCTTATCTGTTATGTTTTTACACTTCAAAAGCATTGGAAAATGAAAAAATAACTTCCTGAAAAAAAGCATAGGACTTTACAAATGTTAAGACAGGACCTTTAACTTTAAAATAAGGGACTTTTAAAATCAAAAGTCCTATCTTTTTTCAAGAAGAATAATTGTGTGTTAAATTCAAAATAGTTATCTTTGGAATATGCTAAATTATAATTAGTTACAAACCATATTTACATTACAATTTAATACTTGAATTCCATGAAACACTTCATCACGATCGCATGCCTTTTGATTTGTATAACAACTAACGGCATTTTTGCACAAACAAATGTAAACAGGCTGGACAGTATCCTTCCTGTCAGAGGATTGGCAATAGCAGCCCCGTCTGTGCAGAAAATGGATGTTTTCCTGAAGTTTATCGAAGAAGAACTTGCTCCCGGACATTTCAACCTGCTCATTCTCCGGGTTGACTGGAATTATGCTTACGAGTCTCATCCGGAACTGCGTGATCCCAATCCGCTTACCCTTCAGGATGTAAAACGAATCGTTGCCACCTGCCGGAAACATAACATACGGATAGCACCGCAGATAAACCTGCTCGGTCATCAGTCATGGGCAGAAACAACTTATGCCCTGCTCCGCGAATATCCGGAATTTGATGAAACACCGCATGTAGATACGAAACACTATACCGGATGGCCTAACCCGGACGGTTTATATTGCAAAAGTTACTGCCCTCTTCACCCCGATGTACATAAAGTTGTATTCGCTTTGGTCGACGAACTGACGGACGCATTTGAAACCGATCTGTTTCATGCCGGTATGGATGAAGTTTTCTATATCGGAGATGATAAATGTCCTCGTTGCAGCGGACGCGATAAAGCAGAATTATATGCCGGAGAGGTAACCAAAATACAAAATCACTTAACTCAACAGGGAAAACGGTTAATGATATGGGGCGATCGCCTGATAGATGGCAAAACAACCGGTATCGGTGCCTGGGAAGCTAGTATGAACAATACGTATCGTGCCATCGACCTTATCCCGAAAGAAGTTTTCATTTGCGACTGGCATTACGAACGTCCGGAACAAACGGCTGTCTATTTTGCCATGAAAGGATTTGACGTCGCCACTTGTCCCTGGCGAAAACCGGAAGTTGCCCTCAAACAATTGGATGATATGAAACGTTTCCGCCAGCAATCCGGTTCTCAAATGAGCAACCGTTTCCAGGGTATTATTGAGACAGTATGGTCAGGTGCCGACGGTTTTCTGGAAAACTATTACAAACCGGAAAGTGAGCATCAGGAGGTATCGGATGTGGTCACTATCAAAAAACTGATTAGCGCCTATAAGTCGATGAGCCAATAAAAGAAATTCTCTTAGAAAATAAATATCCGTGTACTGAGCATTCTCACATACACGGATATTTTTATTTTATAATACTCTTATAACAGATCCGAAGCCAACTCAGACAACTGGCTTCGTTCACCCTTGATCAGGTTGATATGGGCAAACAACTCCTGCCCTTTCATCTTGTCGACCATATAGGCCAAACCATTACTTTGGGCATCCAGATACGGCGAGTCGATCTGCTGGATATCACCTGTAAATACCATCTTTGTTCCTTCTCCGGCACGGGTGATGATCGTCTTGATCTCATGTGGAGTCAGATTCTGGGCTTCATCAATGATACAGAAAGTTTCCGACAAACTACGTCCGCGAATAAAGGCCAATGCCTCGATGACCAACTGATTATTCTTTTGTAAATCATCTATTTTACGGACATCCTGGCTTCCGGGAGCGAACTGGTTCTTTATCACGTTCAGATTATCGAACAGAGGCTGCATATAAGGAGCTACTTTCTGTTTTTCGTCTCCCGGCAGGAATCCGATATCCTTATTTGCCAACGCCACAATCGGACGAGCCAGCAGGATTTGCTTATAAAGTCCGGCTTGTTTAAGTGCGGCAGCCAGTGCCAGCAAGGTCTTACCTGTCCCGGCTTTACCCGTCAGTCCAACCAGTTTCACGTCCGGATCATTCAAAATTTCAAAAGCAAAACTTTGTTCCGCATTACGGGGTTGAATACCATAATTAGAACTCTTTTCCACCTTCTTTATCTTTCCCGTAAACGGATTATAACGAGCTAAAACAGAAGCCCGTATACTCTTCAATATAAAGCATTCGTTCGGTTCGAGTTTAGATTTGAATTCAAACAAATCCGCATCCAGTCCGTCAGGGGTTGAATAGATCTTATCGATCAGATCAGGATCTATATTTTCGTAGGTATCCTGAGCACGTTCAAAGATATCGACATTGATTACCTTATCCGTGATGTAGTCTTCCACCTGAATACCCAATGCACGGGCTTTCATACGCAGGTTGACATCCTTCGTAACCAGGATAGTCTGCATCTTAGGTGTCTTTTCTGCAACGGAAAGCGTGCAAGATAAGATACGGTGGTCAGGCGTCCTGTCCGGGAAAGACAAAGCTATCTTTTCCTGGTATTTGTCACCTGTTACGACATGTAATGTTCCCAACCCCGGTCCCAACGAGGCACCTTTCAAAAAGAGATCGTTACTGGTCATCAGATCCAGCTCGCGCACAAATTCACGGGCATTATAATTAATCTGGTCGCTCCCCTTTTTAAATTTATCCAATTCTTCCAACACGACGATAGGAAGATAGATATCATTCTCCTGAAAATTTTCGATACACTTGTAGTCATGCAAGATAACGTTGGTATCCAATACAAAATTCTTCTTTGCTCCCATGATCTTTCGATTTAAAGATTATCGCTTCTAAGTTAAAAACATTTTTGGAACTTGTTTGGTTTAAAACGGAAAATAAATGCGCCGGACCAATTTATTCTAGTTTTGTGCGAATTTCATAACCGGTTAAAAATCAGGAGTTAAACAAAATGCCTGAAGGCTGTCACGTCTTACACACTCATATTCAACACCTTACACCACATCCTGCCTGAAGGCTGTCAATTCCCTACATTATATATAAGAATAAATAAAAAGGATTTTATTTTTTTGCAACCTTCCGGCTCTGAAAAAACAATTGTATTCAAACACAAAAACAATTGTATTTGCATTCAAAAACAGTTGTATTTGTAACTGAAAACAATTGTTTTTTTGAATAAAAGAAAAAAGTTCCCGTATGTGCCCGTTGAGTCCCGTTGGGAGCCATTGAGTTCTTTTATAAAATAAGCTTGCCTATCTTTGTATCGTATTCATTGATAACGAAAAGTTCATAAGATACCGGGATAATTAATCTCGTTATGTATCTTTGTACCGAAGATCTGATTTTTTAATAACAAAATAACCTAAGATGTATGATTTTTAATACTAAGAAACTCAAAATTACGTCATTACTGCTATTAGCGGCGACACTTTCTTTCGGACAGAGCAATACTTCGGCTTTATTGCCTCTGCCTAATCGAATCGAACAGATGACAGGTAAAAAGAATTTCGTCCTTACTCCCCGGACAACCATTAAAACCAATCTGCCCAAACAAGCATTTTGTTTATTTGAACTACAGCGTATTCTGGGCGAACGAACCGGACAGGTTGCCGATATCGGTGCTCCTTCCACATCCGGCAATTCTGTTATCGAGATAGAGCTCGACCCTTCAATAAAAGGGAAAGAACACTACATGCTGGATATTTCAGAAAAGAAACTATCGATCAAAGGAAGCAGCCATGCCGCCCTCTTCTACGGACTGAAAACACTGGATCAGATATTGCTGGGAGATGTATGCAACACAGCGAACAATCAAATTGCTCCTATCCGTATCGACGACGAACCCCGCTATGGTTACCGGGCATTGATGCTTGACCCTGCCCGCCATTTTCTTCCTGTAGAAGATGTAAAATTCTATATCAATCAGATGGCAAAATACAAATACAATGTTTTGCAGTTACATCTGACTGACGATCAGGGATGGCGTGTTGAAATCAAAAAACACCCCAGACTAACAGAGATCGGGGCATTCCGCAATCCGAAAACCGGCTCCAACGGGCCCGACAACGGTTTCTATACACAGGAACAGCTGAAAGACCTTATCAAATATGCTGCCGACAGAAACGTAGAAATCATTCCCGAACTGGATATCCCCGGTCACACGGTGGCAGTTTTGGCTACTTATCCGGAACTGGGATGTACACACACCGATACGATTCAGAAAATAATGGGGCAAACAGTCGACCTGATGCTTTGTGCCAATAATGACAAAGTATATACCGTTTATGACGATATCATCAAAGAAATAGCCGATATATTCCCTTCCTCCAAAATCCATTTAGGAGGAGACGAAGCTGTTATCGAAAAGAACTGGACCAAATGCACTCACTGCCAGGATTTAATGAAACAACTGGGTTACACCAAAGAATCGCAGTTAATGAATTATTTCTTCGATAAAATACTGGCCTCTGTCCGCAAATACGGAAAAGAACCGATGTTATGGTGCGAGCTGGATAATGTCCGTATGCCGGCCAATGAATACCTGTTCGATTATCCCAAAGACGCCACACTGATCACCTGGCGTGCCGGATTAACTCCCAAATGTATCGAACTAACTGCAAAACATGGTAATCCGTTAATCATGGCCCCGGGTGAATATACTTATCTGGACTACCCGCAACTAAAAGGCGACCTTCCAGAGTTTAAGAACTGGGGAATGCCTGTCACCACGCTGGAAACCTGTTACCGCTTCGACCCCGGATACGGACTTCCTGCCGCACAACAGGCGCATATTTTAGGCATCACCGGCACATTATGGGGAGAAGCGATGCAGGATATTAACCGTGTGACTTATATGACCTATCCACGCGGCCTTGCTTTGGCCGAAGCCGGATGGACACAGATGGAACACCGGAGCTGGGATTCCTTTAAGGAACGAATGTATCCGAATCTGATGAATTTGATGAAACATGGCGTATTTGTCAGGGTTCCGTTCGAGATCGTTCCGAGATAAAACAAAAAGCGTAGGCCGGTTATTGATTTTGGCCTACGCTTTTTATTTTTTTAATCTGTATTTCCTTAAATATCATTTTCCAAACCTGGAAGTATCTACCTTATCATGCTCTTTACTCTTATACCCCCCGAATTTCCAGATGAAGGAAACAGTCAGGCAACGAGTATCGTCAATCTTAGTCAGGCGGCTGTATTGGTTTGCCTGATTAATTTCGATTTTATTAGGAAGATTGCTCCGGAAGATATTGTCACATTTCAGAAGAACCGTTGCCTTGTCATTGGCAAACTGCCATTTCAAACCGGCTGAAACATTATAGACAGAACCCAAATCGTAGATTCCCTGCACGGCTCCGGTGATATAATAACCGTTCAAATCCAGTTTCAGATTCGGACGTGATTTTGATAAAGTAAATGTATTATTCAGAAATAATTGCCCCAGGTATTTACTATTATCAAAAGAAATATCATTAAAATGATCCAGCTTCTGTTGCATCCGAATGCCCTGTGCCGTAAACTGGCTGTTCATAAATTCACCGATGCGAAACGGGATAACAGCTCCTACTCCTGCAACCAGATTATAATCCATATTCTCGTAACGGAACACATTCTTCAGTTCCGTTGAACTCTGATAAGGTAACTGGGCAAAATAATCCGGTTCATACTGGGCAAAAACCATGAAAGTATATTTTTGTTTCAGGATATAAAGCAACTGTCCCTGATAGGAACGGTAAGGCTTCAAAGCCGGATTACCCATTACTACGGAATAAGAGTTTATGGGTGTAGCCTGCGGTGTAATCTCCCAATAAGACGGATATGTTTTATTGCTGTTCACGTTCAGCTGCAAAATATGCTGCGGTGTAAACAGATAACTCAACGAGGCATTCGGGAAGAAGGTCCAATCATTCCAAAGTGTCGATTTCTTGCCGTTGGAAGTATAGTCCGATTTAAAATATTCTCCTTTCAAAGAAGCTGTTGCCGAGAAATGTTCTCCGAAATTTTTGGATACTTCGGCAAAGACATTGGCTGTATATTCTTTCTGCAAATTGTTCTCCAGTAAATCCGGGTCCGGTTCGTAACCATCCCCTTTATTATACAGATAATCGATATAGGTCTTTGAGGAAGTGTAACCACCGTGGACACCGTAATTCAGTGTCCACCCGGTGGCAAAAGTGTGTGTATGGTTGGCAAATAACGCCCATTGTGAAATATCCTGTTTGGAATTGTTCTGCATATCAGTCAGTGTTTCCTCACTACGATTCTCCAGGAAATTCTGGAAAGAAGGCGAATGGTAGTTGGTAAAATCCATTCCGGCTGTAACACCGCTATGACCGTCATACTGCAAGCGGATATTGTGCAGAGTAATCTTATCTTCTCCGGTAGTCCGACTGAAACGCTCTTCTTCCGAAACAGATTTTTCGGGTGTAGAAAAGGAGGTATTGGCTGTCCGGTTCTTTTTCACCCTATTGCCTCCTAAGGAATAGGCTGCCGACAACTTATCTTCATTTTTGAATTTATAGTCCAGTCCCAATCGGATATCTCCGCTGTTTATATAACCGTTTCCTCGTCCGAATTGATGGATTTCCGTCACTCCTGTTTCCAGGGTATGCCTTGCCATAATATCTTCCCCCTCGAAATAACGTCCTTTATTACCATTCACCAGAAAGTCTACGGTCAGGTCAGGAGTCGAATACAACAAATTGGCATGTGCCTTGCCCGAAGCATAATGCTTTTGGAGATAATCGACGCCTACTTCTCCCTGTAAGGCTGTGCTGCCAGTTGTCCCCTTGTCCAGAATCACATTGATTACCGCGCCTCTGATATTATATTTAGCGGGAGCGTTGTACATCACTTCTACATTTTTCACCCGTGAAGAAGGGATACTTTTCAGCATGGTTATCAACTGGTCTACCGACATAGTTGTCAACTGCCCGTTCAGAATGATTTGCGGGGAACCGGCTCCCAATAACTGTATCTCATCCGAGCCGCCGATAATACCCGGCAATTGTTTTACAACTTCAAAGGCATTACTGACCGATTTATCTTTCATCAATTGGGGAACATCATATTTCAAAGCCCCGTTCTCTACTTTCACCTGCGGACGCTCCGCCTTAACAACCACGCCATCCAGCTCATAGTTTTTAGAAGTCAGCCGGACAGTTCCGACATCTTCCCCGGATATCTCCAACTGGAATGGTTCATATAATAGATGTTGGAATAAAAGCCGGCATGTCTGTTCCGCCACATGGTCCAGATTAAAACTACCCAGACTGTCCGTTACCACCGCATCCACATAAACCGAATCCAATGTCTGGAGAACAACGGCTACGCCGTCAACCGGATTATTCTCCATATCCGTCACTCTCCCATGGATCAAACCATTCTGAGCCATCATCATCCCGTTACCACCAATCAGGATAAGTATCACATAGTAAAATATTCTTTTCATATCCGTTTGCTTTATCAGTTCCTATACTGCAAAGAAAAGAGGTTATGTCAAGAAACTATGTTATCGTTGGCTTATGAAGTGTTATTTAGTCTTATCGCCCGCTATCCTAACAAAGAAAAATCAGATAATAACACAGGCAACAGACTAATCTATAATTATTAAGGTATTCCCTGTTTTCTTTTAAAAGAAGGCTATTTATGGTAACCTTTAGTACAATCTATTGGTTAACTTTGTACCTGAATAATAAGATATTTATGAAAATCAATGCTAAAACAAAATATTGCCAGACATGTGGAATACCTTTAGATATAGATTATACAAATCTTGAGGCAAACCAAAATGTGGAATATTGCGACTATTGTTTGCATAACGGGGTTAAACTCTATGATTTCTCAATGGATTATCTCATTTATCTTTGGGGGCTTTTCCCCGAAGAATATTATAAAGAGACAGGAGTTAATCTCACGTCGGAAGAGTTAAGAGCGGAAATGTCCAAACGACTTCCGAATATCAAGAGATGGAAACAAAAAATCAATACGGCTCATGTGCAATATAATTTGATTATAAGAGTTCAGGAGTATATCAACCGTCATTTGTTTGACGACCTTGATTCCGACAAACTATCCCATGTTGCAGGTATCTCCAAATATTATTTTCGCAGGCTTTTCAAGGCTGTTTGTGGCGAAAATATTGGAATATACATTCAACGACTGAGATTAGAGTACATTGCATTTAAGCTAATAACAACTGACGTAAGTGTCCCGAAGCTTCTCGATCAAATCAATTATCAGAACAAGCACACATTTTCGAGGGCATTCAAGAGTTATTTTAATTGTTCCATTCCAGAATTTCGTAAAAAGCATTCAAACGTCAATCCCGAGAGGAAGAATCCGATACGAATTGAACCAAGTATTGAAAAAATACCAGGTATCCGAATCGCATACTTGAAATTGGAAAGAACAAATAATGTCATCCATAGTTTCTCTGTTTTGTGGAAGCAGTTGCTACAATTTTCCGAGAAATATGAATTATCTTCAAAAGGATGTAAATATGTGAGTTTGACTCTCGATTATCCGTATATCACGCCGGAAGAACAAAACCGTTTTATGATTGGGGTAACATTACCGCAATCATTTGAAGTGCCGAAAGGCTTTGGCGTTTATGAAATTCATACGGGAGAATATGCAATCTTTCGTTTCAAAGGGTTTTATCATGAATTAAATAAGGTGTACCGTCATATTTACCTTGATTGGTTGCCGACAAGCGATTATACCCTGCGGGAACAATTCACCTTTGAGACTTACATCAACACTCCCGAAAAAACTCCGACTTCGGAGCTTATAACAGATATTTATATCCCTATTACAAAAAAAGAGACATGCAATACTTAAACCAAGAGATAGAAAACGAATTAAAAAATCAAGGAGCAGAACTGATACGCTTTGTCAATATATCGCATTTAGACGAAAAGCAAAACAGGCAACTCCCGACCGCCATTGTTTTTGCGCTCCCGCTAACCGCAGAATATGTTAAAACGGTATTTAATATTCCCGACTACGTACAAGCACGGATAGCGGATAATTACAATTTCGACGATGATGAATATTCGCAAACCGAACATAAAGCCGGAGAAATAGCAGACGAATTGGCCAGGTTCATCACCGGGAAGGGCTATAAAGCCGTATCGCAATCCGATACGGGATTATTAGCCGACGGCGTATTCGATTATGAAACAAAAGAATCAGTATTGCCCCATAAAACCGTTGCACTACTTGGCGGATTAGGATGGATTGGGAAAAACAATCTGCTAATTACTCCTGAATATGGCGCAGCACAATGTCTCGGTACCGTTTTAGCTGATGCTCCACTGGAAACAGAATTGCATGAACCTCTATCTCCCAAATGCGGTAATTGCATTACCTGCGTCAATATCTGTGAGAGAAAAGTTCTCAAAGGTAAAGTTTGGAGTAGATCTGTTTCAAGAGATGAAATCGTTAACATACATGGATGTAGTACCTGTTTGAAATGCCTTGTGCATTGTCCCAGAACACAAACATATATAAAGAGGAAATTTAAACCCTGTCCTCTCCTACAACACAATTTTCACCGATTGTAACCTCCGAAAGTTGCTCCTTATTTCAATCTCTTACCATCCGAAAAGGCATTACCTACCTTTTTACCCACTTCCAGGTAATCGTTATTGAACGGGTCGAATATGATGGGAGACACTTTGGATACATCTACTTTTCCGCTTTCGTCGAGAACACGTTCATCCACGCTTACATTTATTATTTCACCTCGCAAAATACAGGTTTCAGGATTATAATCTTTCAATTTACATTCCAGCACAACGGATAATTCGTCGATCAACGGTGCATCCACAAACTCCGAACGAGTCGCATGGAAACCTGCACGAGCAAATTTATCCGATACTTTATTACCGGAAACAATACCCACGTAATCACAGGCAACCACCTGTCCGGCCTCTGCCATACTCACGGTAAAAGCCTTACGCTTCAGGATATTTGCAGTCGTTTTATGTCCCTCACTGATACAAATACTAATTTCATGCATTTCGCTGATACCACCCCAGGCGGCATTCATAGCATTAGGAGTACCATTTTCATCATAAGCAGCGATAATAAACACCGGCTGCGGATAAGTAAAGGGCTTTGCCCCAAAATTCTTTCTCATAATAATTTATTTTTTAGTCCATTTCTTAATATCTTCCTTCGTCGCACCGTTCAGAAGTCGGCCCTTCTGCCACTTCATATCAGGATAGGTTTCCTGTAGCTCTTTTTCTGCATTAGAAATACTGCTGCTCCCCGATGTTGCAAACGGAATAATCATTTTACCTGCAAAATCACCGCTTTCAATAAAAGTATTGATGATTCTCGGAGCTGAATTCCACCAAATAGGGAAACCTATATAAATGATATCGTAATCTGCAAGATTCTCCGGTTTAGATTTTAACGCAGGACGTGATTTAGCATTTGACATCTCCACACTGCTACGTGAAGACTTGTCATGCCAATCCAAATCAGCAGTGACGTATTCTTTTTCAGGTTGTATTTCGTAGAGCGTTCCACCTGTAACTTCTACAATCAACTTTGCTGCTTTCTCCGTTGTTCCTGTTGCCGAAAAATAAGCAACCAATGTCTTATCACTTTGCGTCTGTGCATTTATGGGGATACATAACATCATGATCACTACCATAATCATACCTTTAACTTTCATTGTTGTCATATGTAATTCTTATTTTTATTGTTATGACACAAAATTACAGAATAGTATCCAATATAAAAGTATATAAATCACTGATTATCTAACCCAAATTACTGATCGTAAACCGCCAGCATATACGATTGTATTATTATTTATTTTTCAATAGCTCCTCACCCTCCACAAAACTCCACCACCGTCATCTTCCCCGCCAACACCAGCACCTCTTCATAGGTAATCTCCCCTTTGCCGATATGCCCGGCCAGCGTACCGATCTTTCCGCAAATCTGAAAACAAATCAGAACAGACATTGCGATATGATTTATAGAGGTTTGCGCAGTCCGTTCAACAACTTCAGTCAAATGCAGCATACGGATAAACAAGACAGGAAAACGAAGGGGACAACGCAGACAGGCCATGACTGTCCTTTGTTGCATAAAGTCAACATATGACTGCCGATCATGGACAATAACTTCTTCAATAAACTTCTGATGTTTTTTAGGCAAGGTTGACCATACGGTAAATGCAATTTTATAAATCTTTTCACGTAAATGGTTACGGCCTTCTTTTGACATTTCGTCAAGGCTACGGTTAAAATCCTTCGCTTCCGGCACTTTTCCGTTGGGGAATAAGGCCTCTAATTTGTTTTGTTTCTTCATGATATATCTAATAGGCGTTAATAAATAATTGAGGGAAATCAAAAAAACAGAAGCAAGTGGAGACACATAATAGCTAAAAACATCTGTGTCTCCACCTGCTCTCTATTTGGATGGGTTTAAATCTCTAAGCAAAAACTTCCCGGGTTTAAACTTGACACTCGTACGTGCCGGTATTGCACAAGAGATACCGGTATGGGGATTACGGCCGATACGCTCTTTTTGCGACCACGGAGTAAAAGTACCGAAACCCTGAAGCATAACAGGACTATCCTGTTTCATTGCTTCTGTTAACACTACCTGAAAGGCTTTCATAAATTGACGTGATTGCTGTTGCGAAATATTCATCTCCACAGCTAGTTTACTGATAAAATCTGCTTTGTTCATAATCTGTTGTATTTATTTTGTAAAGGCATAAAAAAGCCCTCAATATCTTTTCGATCAAGATATTGAGGGTTTGAAGAAAAAAGTCTTACAAGGTATGTTACAGTTTTTCGATTTCTTCGGAAGTCAAACCGGTTATTTGTACAATCTGCTGAATGTCCCACCCCTGTTTTTTCATATTGGCGGCAATTTCCGCACGGCCTTCCATGCGGCCTTCAGCACGTCCTTCCAGCTTTGCCCCTTCCAGTGCATCGTTTTGGATCATGATGTCGCTCAGGTGTTCATCGTAAGCACGGCGTTCCTCGTCGCTCATGTTGTAGTAGAGTAACTTTTCGCGAGCTTCGCTCAGGCCGGGAGCTGTTGTATCCGCACGGATCGTGCCGTCTTTCAGATATTCGATCCACTCTTCTAGCGGGGTAACGGCTACCTGGTTGAACTCGTTTACACGAATCAGGTAGTATTCCGGAAATATCTCTGCCGGGAGCTTATGAACCAGGGCGTCTTTCTCCTTGACACTCACTTCCAGACGATCGCCCGTATGTACACCCGTGAAGATATTCTGACCGTGGTACAGGTAATCGCTACCCTTTCCGATATCGAAGTAAAGGATACTTACGGAGTAAATCTTTTTCACTTCGTAGTAGCTGCTACCCAAAGATATATGCTCCGTGATAGCCTTCGCTACACCGTAGAGGATACGCTCGAGGAATGTAAGTTCGCGCGTGTTCTGTACTTCCACGATGATGATCTCACCCTTGCTGTTTTTAGCCTTGATGTCTACACGGTTGAATTTATCGTCGATAGCCAGCTGGTTGCTTTCGCTCTCCAGCAATTCGATGATCTCCACCTTTTCGTCCAGCAACACAGACAAAAAACCTTCCAGCACGCCGAAATTGGCTTTCTGACGCAACAGGCGCTTGATCGCCCAGTCGAAACGGATATAATTATCTTTCATAAGGCTATACGATTAGTTTATTTACAATGTATATGCAAATGTAATCAATCCCGGGCAATTTCGCCGGACTGTAGCCTTACTATTTTTTCTTCAAACCCTCAATATGTCAAAGATCGCTTTTAAACTCTATATCTGACACGGTTCTCTCACCGCTGCCTTTTCGTTCTTCTGTTCAATACCTCCACCGTTGTGG
Organism: Parabacteroides sp. ASF519; assembly: GCF_000364265.2. Classification (NCBI taxonomy): domain Bacteria; kingdom Pseudomonadati; phylum Bacteroidota; class Bacteroidia; order Bacteroidales; family Tannerellaceae; genus Parabacteroides; species Parabacteroides sp. ASF519. The sequence goes on from NZ_AQFV02000006.1 coordinate 4,135,437, forward strand.
AGAAGCGCCGGAGCGCGGTTGGGTAAATATGCCTGAACACTCTTTACCGATGAACCAATTTCTACGCTCCCTGTTATAGGGGTATTCTAATGCCCTCCAAACTTCGCAATATAGACCATCATCTTTTGTTAAGTTAACTGCGTACACTCAAATAGATCAGTCTTTATTCCGGACACACCGAACAGGGTAGATGACGTGATCGAATCCTGGAGATTCGGAATTGCCAAGAATGTTATAGACAAAATGAGCATTACTATATCGATTGTCAACCGTACTACTCCTGTAGTACCCGCCCACGAACGCAGTAAAATCACTCATGGACTGCAACGTATTCTTATTATTACTCATGATGATCAATTCATCTTTAGTAGGTAAACGCCAACCAGTCTTACCTTCTTTTGTTGATTTACTACAATTAGTACTAGCAGTACCGAAATTACTGCTATCTTCATCAGTCAAACAAACCTGAAGATTTCCAATATAAGCTCCTGTATCTTTTCCCGTTTGCGTTGCGGTTATCGTGATCGTACGCTCCTGATTAGCATCCAACGATACAATAAATGTTCCCATACGTTCACTACCGGCATTATCTGAAGCTGAAAACTCCAATGTAACATCACCACTACCACTAGTTGGGCTTACGGTGATATCATTATCGGTTTCAGGAGTTATAGTCCACGCCAAACCGCTAGTTGCCTTTACCGAGCCGGTAGTTGTCCCGCCGGTTGTAGCTATTTTCTCCTCGCCACCAGTAGCACTAAAAGTAGAACCGGCTTGTTCGACTGTTATGCTTTTCGAGATATTACCTGCTTTGACCTCAATATTGCCGTTACGGGCGGATTCATTCGGATTAATTAATACACTATATGTAATCGTTTGATCGGAACCGGTCGTATTATTTGTTCCGTCGGTTGTCCCCAACAAGGTCAGCCAATCCATCTCTTCGGAAACAGACCAGGACAAACCCTTAGTTGCCTTGAAAATAAAGGTATTATCCAATGAAGCTATTGCAGGAATAGTTTTATCTTCATCGACTGACAAGGCAGACTCTTTCTGAATAACCGTGATTTCTCCGTTCGGCCCTTTGGATTCATCTCCCACACGGACTATTATTGCACCCGTACGTTCCTCGGAATTGGGATTGACAGGAACATTAAAAACAACATTTTGAGGATTTGTCGTTGTTGTACCCGTCGTTTGACCGGTCAAAGTAAGCCAGCCGTTCGGTTCCGTCACGGCTGTTTTCCACGGCAAATCGGAAGTCGCGGTAAAAAATGAAGAGGCGTCGTTTGCTCCCTCCGCACTTATCTCTACCGGCTGGGTGGGGCAAGTGATCGTGGATTCCGCCTGTGACACAGAGATTGTCTTTTTCAGACCGGCATCCTTACCGATTTCACCTCCTTCTACCGTTATGCTACCCGTTCGTGCTGATGCATACGGGTTACTGGAAGCCGCTTTGACTTTTAGGATTTGTTCCCCTCCTGTGGCTTCATCACCGCTGGTGGCCAGATCGCCTGACGCCCAACTCAGCCAACCGTCGGATAAAAGAGCACGCCAGTTTAGTCCTTTTGTGAGGGTAAATGATGATTGACCTTCCGAACCGGAAGCGGCTTCCAACGAAATGGCGCTGCCTACATTCAAGGTCGATCCTTCCTGTACGATTTTAATATTTTGTTCCTCGCCGGTTACGTTCATCTGAAAAGAAAATGAGCGCTGCTGGGCGGTCGGATTGGCCGTTTCTGCCTTGAAAACAATCTTTGCAGGGCCCTGGTGAATTATATTAGCCCCATATCCTACCGGGATGTTGTCGTTAAGCAATGCCGAAAGCCAATTCGGTAACTTGATTGTCCACTCATCTCCCGGGCGGGCAGTGACCTGCAACCCGGTCGTGCCGCCTTTACCCGCAGGCATCGGTTGCAAGCCACCGGTATCGATCGGCGGGATTGTCCCCACCGTGATGCGTTGGTCGGTGACGTCTATTCCCTTCAACGTCACACTCATCGTATAATAATGGTTGCGTTTGATATTGTAATCATTCATATCGGTACTGCCCGGGAAGAAACGGAAGGTGACGTGTTCGTAAGTGACACCGCCCTGTACAGCCGTTCCCGTCAGTTCTATGCAAGTGGCATTGCTCACTCCCCGGCCTGTTTTCTCCTTTTCAGACGTGGCGGCGTTTTCACCGGTTACTACACCTGCCCGGTTTTCCGGTAGATACCAATGCATCGTCGCTCCGTCGGCACTGGATTCGCCGGTATATTCTCCATATGTTACATCGGTTAATTGAGTTGTCGTTTCTTCCATACGTATTTTATCCGGCACCGATTTCAGCTTTACTGAGGAAGGTTTGAAACTGAAACCATCTCCACCGATCAAATAGCTAAACGATATCTTTGCCACCGTCCGGGTCATATCGACACCTATACTCTCCACACCGTTATCCCGGATCACACCCGACCACATTCCCGTCATGCCGCACAAACGATTCTCAGGTAATCCCTCTGCGGTAGAGGTATACGTAAATATATGCTCTTTTAATACCGTTTCCGTAGCGATCTCACCCAAATCGTCGCAATTGGCAACAAACCAGACATGGTGCGTGGCTTCTCCGCTCTCTTTCAGCCTCAGGTTCACCGTCGTTCCGGTCACAGGCGAAATGTATTGGCTGAATACCCGGTTGCCTGATGCATCATACTGCCCGACCCATAGTTGGGAGATCAGGCTCTCATCCCCCTCTGTCAAGGCGACTGCCGATCTGGTTGCGACCGAATCCGTGATGCCCGGCGCAATCGAGTCGATTTCGAACGTTCCTTCCGGAGTAAAAGTGATGCTGCGTGTTTGCAGGGGGCGGTTAGCCAGCACGTTCAGGTTAAAAACGGCTTCCACCTCTTTCGCCGGATGGGGTGGTAAATCCTTTTCCTCCACCTCCGTCCGCGTACAACTCACCGCCAACAACAGCAACCACACCCACATTCCGGTTTTACCGATTCGTTCCATTGTATTTCGTTTTTAATTGTTTCAATTATTCTCCTCCTCCGACATCTGTGTCGCTCCACTCTATCTTTGTCCACCGGGCCACCGTGATCGTCGTTCCGATCCCCTCCTGGATATCCGGGTCGGGATAAGAACCGCCGGGGGGAGCACCTACCTCGCCGTCGGAAAAGGAAATGGCATTCCAGGCTATTATTTTCAGATTCAGACAGCTTTCGTCATTCTTTACTTCCAGCGTGAAGACGTACCGCTTGCCTGCATCGAAAGTGATCGGTTGGTCTATGGTCGCTTTCAGGGTCGCCGTTTCATGATTCCTTTGTACATCGATTTCCACTCCGAAAGGACGGTCGTTTTTGGGTAGGACGATGCCCGTCGTTTTATTCAGGCCCATACCATCCGGATCGGAACCCGCTTCCACCACGACAAATTCCCCACTTTCAAACACCACGGTCGCCTCCGCTTTATTCTCTCCGCCCGTCGGAAGGATTCCCGTATCCTCCCCCGCTATCAGAGTCGCACCGGAGACAGAGATATGACTCAGTTCCAGCCTGGTTCCATATAGCTCATCGAATGGAAGCGCATTCTCCGGTGAAGGGGCGACATTGAACACCAAAAGGGCGCATTGCCTGCGGAAAGTTTCCAGCGTGACCACACGCGAGGAACGCGAAACGGACACCCCACGGGCAAAAGAGGTCATCACATCCTCCTTATGCGGGATTGCCGTCATCACATACCTCCCTTGCGCATCTTTTTCCAGCCGACGTGCCGGTGAAACGGCATAGAAATCGTAAACGCCTCCCCTGACGACCAGTTCGCCGGCAGTGCCGGGAAGCTGCCCCCCTGTATCATCCGCCAGGCAAGGCGACAAAGAACCGTCCTTTTCCACCACATAGGTCGCTTCAAACGATGGTTGCGCAGTAGAGAAAGGAACCTCGGCTGTAGCCGTCCCCTCCTCACCGCGCAGGTAGCCGCAGATGCGCACCGTAGCCCCTTCGGGCAGCGGTGTTGCAGATGCCGCAGGAACGGCAGCCTCCTCCCCCGCACGGCTCAGAAGGACCGGGGTTCCCAGGTCCGGTTTACTGAAATGAAGTTCCACCGGGCGACTCGCTTCCGGCACGACATCTTCCACAGTCCCTGCCGTGCATCCGGCCAGCAAACCACCGACCAGCAGAACAATCAGATATAACTGTATTCGATCCCGTTTCATTTCGATTTCCTTTGTGTTCTAATTCTTTGTTTCAATAAGTGACAAGACTCACTCCATCGGTACGTCATACGCCCCGCCGTCGTTCCAGGCCGCCACTTTCACTTCTGCCAGCTCTATACCCTGCGGCTGCATGCGGAGGTTGTAGGTATAGTTGTATCCCTTTTTCCAGTCGGCTGTAAAGCTGCCGGGGCCTTCACCCGCTACGGACGGTTTCATCGTAAAGGTACGCCCGTCGTCGAACGTCAGTTCCAATGTCACATTCACGCCACTGACCGGAATCACCAACCCGAAGGCCTGCACCGGGACGTTCGTCGTCGTTTCTCCCGGCTCCCCGCCTACGGCACGCGTATCCCCGCCCGCGGTAAAAACCAGTTGATCCACCGCCGTCAGTGTCCCTTCCACCTCACCCGTTGCCAGGTTCAGCCTGGCGGACGTGCATTTTTTTAACTCCCCATTACTTTTGAGCACCACCTTTTCAACATAGCAACCGGCAAAAGCCGAGCCCTCTTCCAGGACCCGGAAGCTCACCTTCGAGAGCGCATGCTGCATCTCGAGCGATACTTCCGGATGCCAACGGTCTACCTCAGCCGCAGCCATGCAATACAGGTAATCCTCCTGATCGGTTTCCCACTGCACATCGGTAGCGGCATCCACTATATTGTTACCATCTGAAAAGTAGAATTTCTGTTTATCCAACACCTTTATTCCACTCATCAAAGGAACTTTCGGAGTACCCGTGAGCGAAACACTCTTTTCAGCAGGCACATAGCCGTATACCGTTCCTTTTTCGGTGTACAACAGAAGCGGTTCCTCCCCTTCCGCAGGTTTCCAGGAAGGAGGGGTACTGGCAGCACTATACACGAACTGCTGGCTTTTGATGCTGGTGTTGTACAAACTTACCACACCGCCGCTCTCTTTCGTGACACATACCCCCACCTGTGTCAGCGGGTTCGGGTTTCTATCCGTTTGTCCGGGGCCGCCTGTCACGACACTTCTCGATTCCACCTCCATCCACATGCCCAGGTTCTTCACTCGAAAAGGAACACCCTCTTCCGCTTCGCCACCATCAGGCACCGGCGAAACGATATCCGCCTCTGTGCAGGCTGCACACAGGAACAAAAATACAGGCACTAAACGCGATAAGAACTGTTTCATGGGATTTGTTTTTTAAGTGATGTATTACAATGGGATATCGTCCGGTTCGTCTTCCTCCCACTCTGTCACCGTTACATCCATTACTGTCAACTTGTTACGGCCGGCTGAGAAGGTATAGATGCAATTGGTTCCTGCCGGCCACTGATAAGCAGGCAGGGTAACGGTATAGTCTACCGGTGTATTTCCACCTTCCTGAAGAGTGATGACCACATCTATTTCGTTTTCTCCGAAACTGGTGACCGGATACACGATTGCGCTGACTTTTTTGGATACCAACTGTCCGTTGAGAGTCGATTTATTCTCGATAAAGGCCTTATCGCTTTGTACTCCGTCTTTGATCTGTTTCATCAGGATGTAGTTTGTGATGTTACGGGTCAGGGTACCGGTTGACGTGTTATCGCTTATTGTTCCGTCTGACAGCAACATCTTGCCATTTCCGGTCTTGATGTAACTATTGGAACTCCCATCATGATTCTTTATCACGAACTTTGTAAATTTCACATCATTACTACTCAGATTTCCGCCGTCGTACACGCGGAAGGAAACCATCGCCATCGCATGCTTCATATCCAGGTTGATCAGATAACCGGGATTGTCGGCATCGGTATTTTTCGGACCTTGCTCCGGATCGAAAGGTGTCTGATTTTTGGCACGACCGTTGTTCACATAACGGCCGCCTCCTTCAGCGGCAAAATACAGGTAATCTTTTTCGTCCGTATCAGACAGGTTTATCGCCCTGTTTGCCGCGTTATTATTACCCCATGAGCCATTACTACTATTCCAGATTTTATTCGCATTATTTGTCGCTGCATCTATATCGCCGCTAGCCAATACGCTTACCGGGATTTTAAGACTGCCTTCACCCGAAATATTTGACAGGCTACTCAGTGCATTTTCATCATACGGATAATAAGCATACACCTTTCCTACTGTTTCCGTCAGATAGTAAGGTTTTTCGTTTTTGGGGTCATAACTAAGACCTTTGCTTTCGATGGAAATCCAGTTCTCCCCTTTGACATCCCCTATATACCATACATGATGGCCTGTATAACCTGAACTCGATACATCGGGAGAATACCAGCCGATTGCATCCGAACTGGTTACCACAACACCCAGGCCGGGAGCCGTATCATAATCGGTATAGGTAATCGCACTACCGCTTACCACCGCTTTGGTTGTCGATTTCAGTCCGGCATCCACCTTCAGGTTCGGGTTGATACCCAGTGCCACCTGGCCGTCACCGCCACCCGGTTCCGGCTCTATTCCTGTCTCTGTTTCCGTACAGCTGAACGCTGTCACAAGGGCTATCAGCATGGCCCACTTTGTCGTGATCGTTTTCATTTTCATTTGTTTTAAAAGTTTTATTTCCTGTTATTCATTCATATTTTATCATATAGGCATCTCACCCTGTTCATCCTCCGTCCACGCCTCCACACTGACATATGTGGTTTGTATGTTGGCAGCTCTGGTAAAAAAGAGCGAAACGATATGGCTTTTGCCGATTTCAAAACCGCCCTCTATACGGACAAAGACGTTCGAGAGGGTTTCTTTCAGGTTGCCATTGCCGTCTTTCGTTGTCGTGATCCGAAGATGGAGCGGATGATCTGCCGTTCCATTCACCGGGGATGCCGGAAGAAGGAGATAGCCTTGTGCCTCGGGAGGCGATCCGTCGGACGCGACCTGCGGGATTAGCAGACCGGCAATATCCTGCACCGGGAGATTCTTTATATCTTCCGCCACAGATATATCCGCCAGACGGGGCGTTTCCGCTGACAAATCCAGTTCCTGACGGGTATGTACATCTGCCGCCTCGATCGTTTGTATCGTTCCCCATGCATCGACTCGGTCACTGTAACAGACCAAGCGGACCTGAGTCAGCAAGTGACGGAACGTACAGGTCGTCACCGGAACATAGCCGTTTCCCACGAGGATTCCCGTTGCCATGATATCCGTCGTTCCGTCTATGCGGAAGGTTACTTTGTCCGTTCCTGCATCGGTTGTCGGCTCCCCCTCCACCGGATAATAACCGTGCAGGCGGATATGACGGCCATCCGCCGGGTACGACTGCAACTCGGCAAATACAATCGGGCGGTTCCCCCTTCCACCCTGACGCACAGCCTTATGCACAGCCCACCTACCATATGTACCCGTTAAAACCGCCGACTCATCTTGACGGGCAAAGTTCACTTTCAGATCCTGTTCATAACCCGAGCCGATTATCCCGCGCGTCGACGCTCCGATCGCACCTTCCAGGCAAACCGCCGTTTCGGGAACCGGAAGCGGTGTAGGATCGCTGTCCGAACAGGCGGTAAGGCCCCAAAGGATAGCGACTGATGCTAATACTATGACTTTAAGGTTATTCATCTCTGAAAATTACTCTCCGGGGGTTACTATTGTACTGCCGCCATTACCCGGCTGCCACGGGGCGATACCGGATTCTACCGCTATTTTACCGTCCTCCGTAAAGGTGAGCGTGATCAGATGCGAATAGCCAGCTTTCACCCCTTCACCGATATTCGAGACTGTGACGTTCAGGGTTTTCGCATTCCCATCATATGTTCCTTTTACTTCCAGACTGATGGGGGCACTTACTGTTCCCATATTGGTCGTCGGGTAAAGCATCAGATAACCGGTCGGCGAAGTTTCGGCATCCAGGGCCGAGATCGTAGAGGGACAGTTCTTAACTGTCAGTGTCTGGTCTGTTGTACCCGTGATCGTCAGTTTGGCTCCGCTTGTTTTATCCAGCGATAGCTTCAATCCCGTGGCTACATTTTTTACTTTAATGGAAGCGACCGCCGTCCATTTGCTGATCGCACCGGCTGAACCCACGCACTTGAACTGTAACTGGGTTAGCAGATGGCTGAAAGTAAAAGTCTCGAACTTATCGACCAGCGAACCGGTCTGCACACCTGTCGCCATGATGTCCTCATCACCCGTTATGGTGTAAGTGACGCTGGCGGGGTTGGTGGTTCCACTCGGTTCCTTGCGGGGATAATAACCAATCAGGACAGACTCTCCCTCTTCTGCCAAATAGGTTTGTTCCGGTTCAAAAGTCAGCGCCGTATTACCCGCACCACCTGTACGGACTGCGTCGATAGAGGTCCACGCAGCGCCAGCTGTACCGGGATTATCCAAACGGGCAAACGACACTTCCAGGTCATTCGTATAGCCGCCACCGATCACCGCACGGGTAGCCTCCGCTATTCCGGCATTCACCTCTATTGCTTCAGCCGTTCCATCCGTCACCGGCTCTTCCGTGTTGGTGCAACTGCCGAAGAAGGCTGTCGCCAACAGACTCATGATCAATAATTTTCCTCTTTCCATATTATACCAGTGTTTTATCGTTATTATTGCTATTACTATCGTTTTCATTTCGGTTCAGGGAGTCACCACACCCGAACCGCCGCTGCCCGGTTTCCACTCCTTCAGCGTGATCGTCAAACCGGACATTTCATCATAGCGGACAACCAGATCCAGTATCACATGTGTCGTAACTCCGACGGTGAATGCCTCTTTCACCTCCTCAGTTATATCCGTAGATGAAGTGATTTCCTTTCCGTCTGCCAGTGTCATCGTTAGGGAAAGGTCGACGGTGCCTTTGCTCTCCTTCTCTTCCTCACCCGCGGACAATCCGAACAGGCTCAGGGTCGATGTATAAACTCCCGGACTGACTTCTTCCGGCTCGAACGTCATAAAGGCCGGCGTATCGAACAGCGGCTTGCCGGAAGGTATATGAACCCGTGACGAAACACCGGTCAACCTCCCGGACAAAACCGCCGCAGCGACATCTCCCTTTTCCCCTCCTGTGACTTTTATATTCATTTCCAATGTACGTACAAGATTCACCGCAGACAATTCCTTTGCCACGACTTCTCTGCCGCCCACCTCGATCAGGTCTAAACCCGCCCCGTACAGGTTACCCGGACAGGCTATCTGCACCGATGAAGATTTCAGGGAAGAAAGCCGCTGAGCCCTTCCGCAAGCCTCCTCATAACCCTTCTCCATTTCAAGCGTGACACCCGTACAGCCCCTGTTGCAGACAGCCACCCGGTAGCAGCCCGAAGGCAGCGTACCTTCGTACCCCTTTATGTCTCCCGTACGGACAATGGGGCTGGCAGAACCTTCTGCATAGAAATACCACATCATATCCTCCGGACAGCTGCTATTGTCCCGACGAAGCAGTAGCCGCACCCGGCCGTGCTTCTCCCAATCCTCGTCCGTCATACGGTATGCGCAGGACAAGACCGCCACAGTCCATACGCCATATATCATCCAACCCATCAGTTGTATTATACGATATTTCTTATTTCTTTTATTCCTTTCCATCTTCCTATCTGATTTGAAAACGGTACGACAAACTGATCCGAAGTCCCAACATAAATCCCGTCGAAGCAAAATGGGTTTCCAAATAATTTCGGTCATCCGGCGCGTCATAACGGTATTTCTTCCCGTCGAAGACCGAACGGTAACCGGCACGTACACTCAGCCCCATCCCCAAACCTCCGGCCAGGGAGAAACGATACCCCATCGACAGGCCCGCCGACCAGAAACAGCCCGTCCGGCCGTAAAGTATGTCCTCAGACTTATCGATCGCACCGCCACGTACATCGAAGTCACCGTACTCGGCAAACACCCCCGTATGCAGGCCGGTAAACCTTCCCGAAGGGGATAGCCAGATTCCTGGTTCGAGGGATATTTCAGAGACAGACCAGCTATCGCGTGTCTTGTCTTTATAGGCAAAGTCGGAATACATGCCCGACAAAGCCAGCGACCAACGACCGGCAAAACAGCATTCCACTTCCAGATTAGGCATAAAGGCGCCTGTTTCTATTTTCGTCTCACCCGTTCCCAAACGGATTGAAGGAACTACGCCAAACCAGGGAAGAAGGTTTGTTTTTACGGCCAGATATACAGGATTGTGTTCGATCGGTGTTGCATTCTTTTTGACAGCGGGAGCAACAGGAGTTATCCCCTCAGGGGGTACAGTTTCATCCGTTCTCTCTTTATGCTTTGTGACCACCCGTACCACTTCCTTTGTTGTAACGGTCGTTGCCAGATTGATAGCCGAGAGCTCTACTCTCTCGTTACGACGAATCGTATCCGTCACCGATGCCAGCCGGTAATCTTCCAGTTCCGTACGGTCGAAAAGAGGATCGTCGATACGATAGACTTCGCGGTCGTAACCACCAGCTTCTCCACGACGGTACAAATCAACATAAGGGATTGCACCGTACTCACCGATAGCTGCCTTTACGGCTATCGGATAACGGCTCTCACTGTAATGGATCGACATATTGGCAAACCACGGAAGCGGACGGTATACATTATATATATGTATCTGATCGCGATAGCTACCGCTACGGTCGATGTAAAAAGCGACACAGTCATGAGGGATATCGAAACGGGTTTTCAGATAGGCACGGATACGACTGGCACGCAGCGAGGCTTCGTTCACCACCGCATCCTCTTCATAGCCATAAGCATCCACATGTGAAACGATCAAGAGGTGGTTGTCTCCTTTCAGCAGACGGTTGCGGGAGGCATCCAGAAGTTGCCCCATACGCTCTAATTGGTAAGCATTATCGCCATAATCAGCCAGAAACAGGTCGCTGTTTCCTTTGAAAGAGAATAAAAAAGATTCCGCCTTATGATAGGTCGTTGTCTGCGCCGTTACACCCGTTTTCAGCAAACTGAAAACCAATAACAGAAAGATTCCTTTCAACGGGAAATGACAATATGGTATTTTTATCCTATACATTATTATATCAATACTAGCTTTTGATTATCTGATCAGCCTCCAAAAATCACCTTATTTATATAATAAGGGGAAAGGGCAAAGAACATCTCAGGATCGAGGGAGATTTCATGGATTTTTTCCCCGGATAATTTTGGATTGATGTCTTAATGGAGTATTTCGTGGAGTAAAAACTTGTAAAAACGATAACAGTTTTTTTCAAACGGATATCTATAAGACAACGGTCTCCACCCGCCTTATGTCTTATTCTTTGAATTTGATGATTTTAAGGTCACAAGCAGGAATATTTGTTAATTAATACAAATCACATATGTTTTTTTTAGGATTTTGGCCAAAAGCTTTGTTTTTCCGTTAGATTCTTCCTATGTTTGCAGGGTATTCAAATTCTTTTGCTAAATCCATTAGTCGTAAAGGATTGGATATGAGAGGAAAAAGAAGTATATGACCTTATTATATAAATAAGGGAAATTAAGCCGCCATCAGTTCCTTTATTCCTTCAGAAACCTTTTTATTGGCTTCTCCTACCTTACCGACATCAAAAGCAGACAAGTAAATGCGTGTCATTTTCTCAGAAGAATGCCCCAAGGCCTGGCTGATGATAGCGATCGGTATCCCAAGATGATAAGCCGCAGATGCCCAGCTATGGCGGAAAACATAGGTCGTCAACTTTGCAGATAAACCCAATAAAACCTGCACATCTGCCAGATATTGATTTTCCTGTGCCAGACAATGTTTATACTGTTCATGTGTGGCTCCCTCCTCCAGCACAGGGAAAAGATATTTGGAATCTTCCCGCCTGTAACGATCGATCAGCAGCTGCATTGACTCCGATACTTCCATCTCGATCAGCGCTCCGGTTTTCTGACGGCGATACGACAACACCTTTCCTTCTTCAACCAGGTTCTCCCCGCTCAGACGAACGATATCCGTAAAGGGCATGCCGCAGGCAAAAAAAGAAAACAGGGCCATATCCACCGCCAGCTTTTTCTCCGGTTCCTCTTCCAGATCGAGTGCAGCCATCTGTTTAATCACTTCCACCGGAACCGCCCGTTTAACAGTCTCCTCCCGTTGTAACTGCATCCCCTCGAACGGACGTTCCTCAGGCCGCCCTTTCCACCCTCGGCAGGCACGGTTGTACATCGCCCGTAGATTACTAATATAACTATTCACCGAATTCACACGCAGTTTCTTACCCTTCAAATACAAGACAAACTCCTGTACAACATCCTGCGTCACATCCCCCAGCAACCCGCTCTTTTCTCCCTCACGAATGAATGCTGCAAAATGATTTCGGGTAGCACGATACAGATCAGCCGTGCTTTCATCCCCGTTACTACGCTTCTGCTTTTCCTGCTCAAGCATCAGTATGCAAAAATCTTTATTTCTCATAACTTTTTCCTTCTTTATCGTTATTAATCAAAAAGATAAAGATAAACATTCACGGCTTGCAGATTGTTCGGTTTTCGCGGTTTTCGCTAACGGCACAGTCTCTCAAAAAGTCTGTTTTAGAAAGAAAACTCCTATTTTCACCCTCATTTTCGACCTTCATTCCGACCCTTATTCAAATTCATCACAATGATTCTTCCCTATCATTGTAATGCCCCGACCAAGTCATCACAATGACTTCATACACTCATCACAATGAACCGGATCAGTCATTACAATGATTTTTTTAACATTACAAAATATCAGGAAATTTACTTCGAAATTACCTGATAAAACGGGAGAATGCACCTTTTACAAGGCTGGAAGCTCTTTCCGGACAGGCCGTTTTCAGGTGACAGATTGTAACTGATTTTGTCTTATTTCTGCCACTAGCTCTAAAATCATTACGATGATTTTATTATTACCTACTTAAATGTACATTTTATCTTCTACAAATATCTCTACGTCAAACCTTAACTCTTGCAGAAACACAAAAAAATATCCCCTACATTCCTGTTTCCAAATAGAGCCGGGAATGTAAGGGATAATTATCAAAATGACAATTTTCTATTTTGCGAATAACGATAATCGAAACTCTCTAAAAAATTATCGTCATTTCGTTAATTATTGCTAGCAATCCGAATAAAATCCGAACCTATAAAGAATTAGTAATGTTTAATTTATACACCCAGTCAATTCTATTTGGCAATTGATATTTTTTTTATTCAACCTGTATTAATATTAAATGTATATATGTATGGAAACATTCACAAAACAGTCGTCCGTGAAACTATTGGATTCAGAAACCTGTATAGATAACAAGGTAGTTATATATAAATCCAGAAGTAAGGCCATTCTATTTATTTTAGTTAGTTTGCTACTGGCAATTGCCGGTAAACTTTTCCTTCACCATCCCGATTATTATGTGGTGGGCTGGAGTTTTATTATCTTGTCCGTTCTATGTCTGATTTTCGGTATCGGCACTTACTTCGACAGAAAACCTTACATTATTCTGACAGAAAACGGTATCACGGAAATGTCCGATATACGTGAAGAAATCGAATGGGACGCAATCCTCAGAGCAGATGAATTCTATTACAGGGGACAATATTTTATACGTCTTCTGATAGACAGGGATTATAAACCGGCCACCGTCCGTCCCACGTGGTTTTGGCGCTTTGACAAACTGTATGAGAAAAACGGAATCAAAGCTATATTTATACGCATAGGCTTTTATGAAGTCAGTGCTATGAAACTAACCGGATTTATAAAGAAGATGATCAGAGCCAATGCAGAAAAAAGAGAGGAATTGTTGAACGAAAAACATTTATAACAGTTAATATTCAGACCTTAAACAGAACTTTCCACTTATCAGTTCTGTTTTATAAAAACTAGTATTAATTAAATACCAATTAAACAAATGAGAAAGTTAGTTTTAGCAGCAATAGCAGGCACAGTCGTCCTGCTATTAGCATCCTGCGGTAACAAGACAACCCAGGATAAAGTAAATCACAAAGTAGAAAATGCCAAAGAATCTGTCGACCATGCGATGGACAAAGCTGCGGACAAGATCGACAAAGGGGCTGACAAAGTGAAAGATGCCTGGAACGACACCAAAGAAGATGTCAAAGAAAATGCACAAGAGGCGAAAAAGAATATCAAGGAGGGTTACGACAAAACCAAAAAGGATATAAAAGAAAAACTCGACTGATCTCGCCGGATTACCAAAGTAAAAGGGGGAAGAAAACTTAATTTCTTCTCCCTTTTTGTGTGATCCCCATAACAGATCAAATTCAAGTGAGTACCCCTAAAAAAGTGCTTAATTTGCAAGAGGTCTCTGATTAATCGAGGTACTCCTTTTTTCAGAAAAGGTTACGGTTTAGAGATATACGATTATTCAACATACAATATGACCGCACGGTTCCATTCAGGCTTATCGAAAGGAGGTTCACGGTCCCCTACCCATTCCACTATCACTCGATCACGGCTGATGTTATATTCATCGATCAATATTCTGGCCACGTTCTGAGCACGTTCGGCAGACAACTTTTCGTTGATCGTGGCAGTGCCGGTCTTCTTATCCGTATAACCAACGACTTTCACCTTCAACTGAGGGTTATCTTTCAGATATTGAGCTATATTATAAATGTTCACTCCCTGGTACGGATCGACTTTCGTCTGGTTGATCTTAAACAGGACAACATTGTTTATCAAAGGATTGGTTTCCACAATCTTTTCAGTAATAATCTCCGACGGCGGACATTCCGGACAACTTACCGGACGCTGCGCCAGTAACTGGTTCTGCTGATGCAACTCATTGATCGTATTATTTAACGCTTCGATCTCAAGCGGGTTTCTCAGTTCCGCTTCCGAGAATGTAGCAGTCTTTCCCAGGTTAAATATCAGACCAGCGGAAGCCGTACCCAATATATCGTAATTACCGCTGGTTTTTACCTGGTTGAATCCGCTTTTCAAAGCTGTCGCGGCAAATTCGATAGACAAGGTAACCCGGTTGGACAATTTGAAATTATTGATAATACCGGCATTCAGTGTCATACTGTTATCGCGGGTATGTCCCATCGCATATTCGGGCTGGTTCGCATAATCCCAACCGAAAGCCCAGCCGAATCCGACATAAGGGATCAAGCGGTAAACACGGTCGGAACTGTATTTCATGAAATAGTCCGTAATGCTCCACATCAGGTTCGCCTGAAAACTGGCATACCGGTTACGTGACATGATACTTGCGTTATCATTAAAAGTATGCAGATTGGTCAGTCCGGCAGCCTTGATACGGGTACCTAGATAAGGGCTGATCCATTTGCCGACCTGGAATTCTGGCGTTACCGTAAAACGGTTGAAAAAGTCGGCATCCTTATTATTGTCGCCGAAATAGATATTCGCACCGGCACCGGCTCCGATAAACCAATTATCCCAAAACCCGTTCTTAAGGAAGGTGGCACTATGTGCCGGTTCCGTACTATAGCCCTCTTTTTCCTGGGCATAAGAAATCTGCATGACGCCTAAAAGCGCCATAGATATAATTATTTTATTCATAACTTTTTCTATTTGTTTAAAACGATAGTTATCTTTTTACTAGAAACGGTATCCCCAACCAAATGCGATAACGGAGTTGTTATCTTTGCCGAATACATATTTATACTCGACATTCAGGAAGTTGCGTTTATCTAAATTATAGGTAAGGCCGGCACCCAGGTTAAACCCGAAATTGGTAGAACTATGTGAATCGAGCGTAGTTTCTTTACCATCATCCCCCTTGATGGTTTGTTTGCCCTGGAAATTATTCTGTAGATTAAAACCGGCTAACGGATAAAGCGACAGGTTATCTTCATGCAAGTTGAAGACATAATGAGCGTTCACATCGATATCGAACCCTGTCACCTTATTCTTCGGAAAGAAAAACATCAGGTCGGGGGCCAGACGTACATGGTTCGTCAGGTTATAACGTCCTTGGGCACCGATCATAACACGTTTGAAATCGGTTTGATAACCGAAATTTCCCAATAATGAGAAATCTCCCTTTTGCGCAAATGAACTTAATGAGATTGTCAATAAGACAACTAAACCTATAAACTTTTTCATGATCATTCAATTTAATTAAAAAACTTATTCCTATAAAAGATCACCCTGGTACATACCGCCAGCTACCTTATGACAACCGATAGATGAAATCCAGGGTAATCGGATTTTAAACATGTTAGACTTCCTAGTTGGAATGTTTATTCGTTTTAGAATTCTTCTTCATGTTTCCGTCAGGCTGATAATGGCTCCACTGCATATCCTTTGCCGGAGTTTTGGAAAGAATCATTTTCTTCCGTTCCTTGGCAAGTTTCTCATCCTTCTCTTTTACCATCTTCTCAGTCCGGTCGGTTCCTTTAGGAGTTACATTAGTCAACCCGTCGGTGGAAGTAACATATTCCTGGGGCTTATCGATATATTGCCACTCCTCTTTCAACTGGGTACTACTTCCTTCATTCCACGGTCCGCGTGCTTCTTCCTCCTTCGACATATCAAAATACAGATTGCTATATTTCGGATTAGTCTGGAAAATACCCGGCGGGAAATTGGGTTTAATAGAATCCAAAGCAGCTTCGAATTGCTGATAATGGGCAACTTCACGGGTCATCAGGAAATCGAGAGTTTCCTTCACATACGGATCATCCGTAAACGGAATAAGATATTCATACATGATCTTTGCACGAGACTCAGCTGCCAGATTCGACCGTAAATCGACCGTCGGTTCGGCATTAGCTGTGACGTAAGTGGCACTCCAGGGATTCCCGTTACTGTCGGTCAGCGCCGGGCTACCGGGGGCCAAAACCAGGAAATGAGGATTTGTATAAGCCTGGTGAATAAAATCTTCTTTTGCTGCTCTACCATTCATCATCTTATTAATTTCCATATTCTCGACCACATCTTTCATCTCACCGTTGACCGGTCCCAGCAACATCTGGATGGTTGCACCTACAATCTCCAAATGACCCAACTCTTCAGTCGCGATATCCATCAGCATATCGTACTTTTCCGGGAAAGGATTACGGCAACTGAATGCCTGTACAAAATACTGCATAGCGGCTTTCAACTCACCATTCGACCCGCCGAACTGCTCTAATAACAAACGTGCAAAACGTGGATCGGGGGCAGATACTCTGGCGTTATATTGCAAATCTTTTACATGATAAAACATAACTCAATATTTTAAATTACACATTATCATTTCTTCGCATTATCTGCAAAAGCATGTACTTTATTCTTCACCTCATCGGCTTTTTCCGCAAGATTAAAAGTACCGTCGGCTACCTTATCCGCTACTTTTGTTCCGGTTTGCAATGCTTTGTCTTTTGCTTCATCCACTAATTCTTCGGCGTTATCACCGGCCTTATGAAAGGCATGACGTACTTTTTCTTTCAGTTGTTTGCCTCTTGAAGAGCAAGAGAAATGATAGACAACTGCACCGATAATCGAGCCCAAACCCAGGCCCATCCAAAATTTTGAATGATTAGTTTCCATAAATCTGATAAGTTTAAAACGATTAATACTAGAACGATAAATTAAATATCTGCTTTGTGAGGTTTCCTGAAGAAAGAAACGATCCACAGCAGTAAGACAGCCCCTATAACAGAAGTAATAAGACTGCCCAGGATACCGGCAGTTGCAATACCTAACAGGCCGAATACCCAACCTCCTAATACGCCACCGATGATTCCCACCAACAAATTAATGAGGAGCCCGAAACCTCCACCATTCATGATCTTTCCGGCAAGAAATCCGGAAACGATCCCAATAATAATATACCAAATAAAATTCATAATATAAAATTTAGGATGTAAATAAAATAATTAAATAAATCACCGAGTAGAAGCGTCAGGCCTGACAAAAACTCTACTTATCACCATACACGAGAAAAAACAGGATCTGTAAAAATATAGTTCGGAAAGAGCTATGTTAATTAACGACTTTTTCGAAAGTAGAAACATATATACCTTTATTAGTCTAAAATTGTATATAGCTGTCAATACATCTGCAACAAACCCGATAATCAGATGCTTCAAGATTATCGTTATTTGACTGAACATAATATAGTACTAGTAAAAAGCAGACTGTAAGGTATAATTCGGGACTAAGTCCAACTAAAATTACCTTAATAAATCTTTTTATTTTCATAAATACTCCTTTTCGAACCGGACATTTTAATCTTTCAATTGTTTTTAAAAAGTCGAGGGAATAAGTAGATTCTATTCAGCTAAAACAGTATAGTTTAGGCAGTATTAATATTAAATTTATATATATGGAGACTTTAACAGATCATCCGTCTACGGAACGATTGGATTCGTATGACAAGTATCCGTCTTATTATGGGAGTGACCTGGAACTGGTTTATACACCCGAACAATCTGTTTTCACTTTATGGGCACCGTCTGCGGACCGTGTCCGGCTGAACCTGTATGCGTCCGGTGAGGGAGGCGACCCGGAAGAACAGGTAGAAATGGAAAAAGCCGGCTATGGAACCTGGCGAATCCATATCGACCGTGACCTGAAAGGTTCTTTCTACACCTTTCAGATAGAGAAAAACGGAAAATGGTTGAACGAAACACCCGGTATCTGGGCAAAAGCCGTCGGTATCAATGGGAACCGTGCCGCTGTGATCGATTGGAATGAAACGAATCCGGAAGGTTGGGAATCGGACCGGTCGCCGGAACTGAAAATGTATTCCGACATTATTCTTTACGAGTTGCATCACCGGGATTTCAGTATTGCGCCTGATTCAGGAATAGAGAATAAAGGAAAGTTTCTGGCTCTGACGGAGACAGGGACAAAAACTCCCGAAGGAGAAGCTACCGGTTTGGATCATTTGAAAGAGCTCGGTGTAACTCATATCCATATCCTACCTTCGTTCGATTTTGCCACTGTAGATGAAACAAAACTGGACGAGAATCATTACAACTGGGGATATGACCCTAAGAATTACAATGTTCCCGATGGAAGTTATTCTACAGATCCGGCCAATCCGGTCGTCCGTATCCGCGAATTTAAAGAGATGGTGAAAAGCCTACATCAAAACGGTTTCCGCATTGTACTCGATGTGGTCTATAACCACACGGCATCGACCGACCATTCGAATTTCGACCTGACTGTCCCTGGATATTTTTACCGGCAAAACGCCGACGGTTCTTATTCCAACGCTTCCGGTTGCGGAAACGAGACGGCCTCGGAACGCGAAATGGTGAGGCATTATATCATCGAATCGGTCAAATTCTGGGCCAGGGAATATCATATCGACGGCTTCCGTTTCGACCTGATGGGCATACATGATATCGAGACGATGAACCACTTGAGAAGTGGACTCCTGGAGATCGATCCGACCATCTTCGTATACGGCGAAGGCTGGGTAGCAGCCGACTCGCCCCTCCCCTTCGAACAACGGGCAGTAAAAGAAAATGTCGGGCAGATGGAAGGTATCGGCGTATTCAACGATGAATTTCGTGACGGGTTGAAAGGCAGTACCTTCGACGAACAGGAGCCCGGTTATGCTTCCGGAAATATCAACGGTCATTTCGAACCGGTCAAGTATGGTATCGTCGGCGGAACCGATCATCCGCAAGTCGACTATGGCGGATTGCTCTATTGCAATGCACCTTATGCAGGTGCTCCTTCGCAAATGATCAATTTCGTCTCCTGCCACGACGGTTATACGCTGGTCGACAAGCTGAAATTATCCGTTCAAGGCGACCATGCGGCGGATGAACTCATCCCGATCGACAAACTAGTGCATACCGTGTTACTGACAGCACAGGGAATCCCTTTCATCCGCAGCGGTGAAGAGATCATGCAGGATAAACAAGGGGAACCGAACAGTTACAAATCACCCGATTCCATCAACCGGATCGACTGGTCGTTAAAAGCTAAAAACCGGGAGGTATTCGACTTTATCAGAGGGTTGATCGCACTCCGTAAGGCGCACCCGGCTTTCCGCATTCCCACAGTCGAAGGTCTGCAACAATGGCTTCGTTTTATGGACACCGGTGATTCGGGAGTAATAGCCTATACGCTGGGAGAATATGCCAATAACGATGAATGGAAAGAAATCCTTGTCGCTTACAATGGCAATCGCCATGAAGTAGAGATCGGCATTCCCGAAGGCGAATGGAATGTTGTTTGCCGCAACGGACAGATCGACCCGGAGGGCAAAGATCGTTTACCGGGAGGAAGTGTAAAGATTGCAGCTTCATCGGCTCTTATACTCTATCGGCAATAAACGATTCATAGAATTTTATCAAATCAATTTAAATACAAAACAAATAAAAAAAGAAAGATTATGGAAAATGGTGTAATGATGCAGTATTTTGAATGGAATCTCCCCAATGACGGGAAACTGTGGAAGCAATTAAAGGAAGAGGCTGCGCACTTGCATGACATCGGTGTGACGGCTGTATGGATTCCACCGGCATACAAAGCAGACGAACAACAGGATGAAGGTTATGCTACCTATGACTTATACGACCTGGGGGAATTTGAACAGAAAGGGACCGTACGAACAAAATACGGCACAAAAGACGAACTGAAAGAAATGATCGACGAACTGCATAAAAATCATATTTCAGTCTACCTCGATGTGGTATTGAACCATAAAGCAGGCGGTGACTTCACCGAAAAGTTCATGGTTGTGGAAGTCGACCCAAACCAAAGAAACAAAGTATTGGGCGAACCGTTCGAGATACAGGGGTGGACCGGTTACAGTTTTCATGGTCGTAAAGATAAATATTCCGATTTCAAATGGCATTGGTATCATTTCTCCGGTACAGGCTTCGACGATGCACAGAAGCGTAGCGGCATCTTCCAGATTCAGGGTGAAGGGAAAGCATGGAGCGACGGAGTAGACGGCGAGAATGGTAATTACGATTTCCTGCTGTGCAACGACCTCGACCTCGACCATCCGGAAGTGATCGCCGAATTGAACCGATGGGGAAAATGGGTCTCCTCCGAACTGAACCTCGACGGCATGCGCCTGGACGCTATCAAACATATGAAAGATCAATTTATCGCCCAGTTCCTCGATGCCGTACGAAGCGAGAAAGGCGATGACTTCTACGCTGTCGGCGAATACTGGAACGGGGATATGGAAACGCTGGACAACTATGTGGAAGCTGTCGGCCATAAAGTCAACTTGTTCGATGTGCCCCTACATTATAATATGTTTCAGGCATCACAGGAAGGAAAAGATTACGACCTGCAGAATATTCTCAAAAATACTTTGGTCGAACATCATTGTGAATTAGCCGTCACTTTCGTAGATAACCATGATTCGCAACACGGAAGTTCTCTGGAATCACAGATCGAGGATTGGTTCAAACCGTTAGCTTACGGACTGATCTTCCTGATGAAAAACGGCTATCCATGCCTGTTCTATGGTGACTACTACGGTATTAAAGGAGAGAAATCTCCTCATACCCAAATCATCGATATCCTGTTGGATGCAAGACGTAAATACGCCTACGGCGACCAGATCGACTATTTTGACCATCCGTCGACCGTTGGGTTTGTGCGCACAGGTGATGAAGAACACCCTGGTTCCGGCCTGGTATTCCTAATGTCGAACGATGAAGCCGGCAGTAAAACGATGAGCCTGGGGAAAGAGTATCAGGGTGAAGTATGGCATGAAATAACCGGAAGCATCCCGGAAGAAGTTACGCTGGATGAAG
Organism: Parabacteroides sp. ASF519; assembly: GCF_000364265.2. Lineage (NCBI taxonomy): Bacteria > Pseudomonadati > Bacteroidota > Bacteroidia > Bacteroidales > Tannerellaceae > Parabacteroides > Parabacteroides sp. ASF519. The sequence goes on from NZ_AQFV02000006.1 coordinate 4,157,191, forward strand.
AAGGTAACGGAGAGTTTTCTGTGCAAGGACGGAACCTGGCGGTTTGGATCAAGAAATAAGCCTGCTGCATTATGGATAACATATCGAAAAGTAAAAAGAAACTCACCCTGTCCTTACTGGTTAAAATCATCATGGATATGGTTCGGGGATTTATGGATGACAGCGTACTTCGGTTAAGTGCCTCGTTGGCATATGCCACTTTGTTCTCTATCATTCCCTTTCTTTCTCTTTTAATTACCATAGGAGTGTTTATCCACATGGATTTAACCCATCAACTATATGTGCAGTTGGAGCCGATCCTGGGAAAAGAGGTAGTCGAGACGCTTCGTGGCATTATTGAGAATGCAGCCCGGACCGACTCATCCGCATTTGCCAGCATCGTCAGCCTGGGAGTTTCCATTTTCGGTGCGACTACCATTTTTGCAGAAATACAAAGTTCGCTGAATACGATCTGGGGGATCAAGGCTGTTCCGAAGAAAAGCTGGTTGAAGTATCTGAAGAACAGGCTACTCTCCTTCTCGATCATTCTTATTTTTGCATTTATCCTACTCGTTACGTTCGCTATTTCCAATATTATTTCGGAACTCAGCGCACGTTTCATCAGCAATTATCCGGACGTGGCGAAGTCGCTGGTCAAGACAGTAGGCGTTTTATTGAATATAGGTGTGACCACTACTATATTTACACTAATATTCAAGATGTTGCCGGATGCAAAAATAAAAAGCAAGGATATCTTTATCGGCGCATTCGTAACGACCTTGCTCCTGTTGGCGGGACAGTGGGGAATATCGCTCTATATCGGATTTGCAAATGTCGGAACCGTTTACGGAGCGGCTGCATTCATGGCCGTGACCATCACCTGGATTTATTATTCCGCCATCATTATCTATACCGGCGCAGAGTTCACCAAAGCGTGGGCCAACGAAATGGGTGGAAAAATTTTTCCTGATGAATATGCAGTAGCGACCAAAACGATAGAGATACCTTCAGGAGAACCTGCAGGTGAATTAAAAAAGAATAGATTATAGATATCAATAGAAATGTTTCATTTTTAAATAGTATAAGAATATGTTAGAATATGAATTATGGGGGAATACGCTGGAAAGCTGGGGTATCTCCATCCTTATTATTGTAGGAGCTGTTGTAGTTGTCAAGCTGATCTCGTTGTTCAGCAGGAAAGTGCTTAAGCCTTTCATCACCCGTACGCCAAACCATCTGGATAATGTTATTTATTATTCCCTCGAATCACCCATAAAGTTTGCCGTTATGCTGTTGGGTATCTGGATCGCGATCCACCGGCTGGTATATCCGGACAATTTCGTGAAGACGATCGACAATGCTTACCGTATCCTGATCGTTCTGGATATCACCTGGGTCTTTGCCCGCCTGATTGGTGGCCTGCTTGAGATCTACCTGAGAAAAGATTCGACCGGGCAGACCCACAAAATGATGCCGATCATCAAACGAACAGCACTTGTTCTCGTCTGGATCATCGGTATTGTGATGGCGTTGAGTAATATCGGGGTGAATATCAGTGCCCTGTTAGGTACGTTGGGTATCGGTGGTATTGCATTCGCCCTGGCAGCACAGGATACGGTGAAAAATATTTTCGGTGCTTTCACTATTTTTACAGACAAGCCGTTCAATATCGGTGATACGATCCGTGTAGACAGCTTCGAAGGGACTGTGATCGATGTGGGTGCCCGAAGTACGAAGATTATGGACTATGACAAACGTATCATCACTTTTCCGAATTATAAGATCACTGATGCCAACATCATCAATATATCTTCCGAACCGAAGCGCCGCGTAGTTTTAAATCTCGGACTGACATACGACACGACACCTGAAAAAATGAAAGAGGCATTGGATATATTGAAAGCCATTCCCGAAAGAGTCGAAAACGTATCTTCCAACCCTTCGGATACTACTGCCGTTTTCACAAATTATGCGGATTCAGCATTGGTTATCATGTATATTTATTTCATTGAAAAGCAGGGAGACATATTAGGTGTAACTTCCAACATGAACATGGAGATACTGTCCTCCTTCAATAAAGCAGGTCTCGAATTTGCCTTCCCGACCCAAACGGTTTATATACAGAAAGATGAAATTGAATAAACTCAAAGTAGGTGCAAGATACTCTTAAATATCTTGCACCTAAAAATAAGTGATATCTAAATTCATCGTTTCAACAAGAATCAACCTATTCCGGTTGTTTTCCAAAAATCAACCCAAACAGGTTGTTATTTTCATAACACATTTCGCCATCGACTTATGGAAAATCACTCAGAAAGAGAAACTATATTCATTTATCATAGATCAGGTCTTACACATCCTGGTACTGGCTTTCTACTCATCCGGGAAGTGTTATTTAGTCTTATCATACCCCCGAAACTCCCAAACTTATCCATTACTTTTGTCTGAAAGAAGAGATTTTAGACATGAAAACAAAATTAAGCTTCAAGATTATAGCCACTTTGATCAGTATATCACTAGCGGCGCTGTTGTTCTCGCAGGGATACTGGCTGAAAGGATTGTATGACTCGACCTGGATGCAAATCAATGGCAACATAGAGGAAGCTATGCGTATGGCTGATTATAAGGAAATATTTATCCGCATCGACGAACTAACCCAAGGAGATACCCATGGAGAGATAAGTCAAAGTTTTACCTTTTCAAAAGAAGAGGATGAAGAAACTGAAAAAGTAGGGATGATGGATACTTTTGCCGTCCATACGGATAAGAATCCATTCAAAAATGAGGATATATCTAAATCGCTGAATGAATATCTTAGTTTGCTTACCGACCTGGAAGGGCAAATACAACAAGCCCTCCACATGAAAATAGATTCACTCATGCCAGTCAACTATAATAAATACGACAGCCTCCTTTCCATAGAACTCAAACAGCATGATATTTTTGTACCTCACAAGCTGGAAGTCGTACAATTGGTCGACAGCTTGCCGAAGGTAGTAATGAGCATCCAGTCCACCGACTCTGTTATTGCGACAGAGAACTGGGATAAAGCCTCCCAATTCAACTATCCGATCTCTACACAATCGGAGCAATATTACCGGTTAACATTAAAAACTCCTTTTCAACTGATATTCAAACAAATGGCAGGAATACTCATCTCCTCCCTCCTGCTCGTGATCCTGATCCTGATAGCTTTCATCTATCTGATACATACTATTCTCCGGCAAAAGACCGTAGAAGAATTGAAAACGGACTTCACCAACAATATGACACACGAACTGAAAACGCCGATCTCCGTTGCTTACGCGGCCAACGACGTATTACTCAATTACGACAACAACGCCAACGAGAAACAAAAGAAATACCTCGGAATTATCCGTGAACAACTGACCCAGCTAAGCGGCCTGGTCGAACAGATCCTTACGCTTTCGGTAGAGAATCGTAATACATTCCGTCTGAAGCAGGAATCGATTCCTATCACGGATATCATTCCCCCGCTCATTGAACAACACAAGTTGAAGGCCGGTAAGCCTGTCAACTTCACCGTAAATATCCCGGACAACATTGCAGTATTTGCAGACCGTACGCATTTCTATAATATGTTGGGAAACCTGATCGATAATGCAGTGAAATATTCGGGAGACAAACCTTGTGATATCTCCATACAGGCAGAGACACAGGCAAACGGGATCCGTATCTCCGTTACCGACAACGGAATCGGTATCAGTGAAGCCAGCCTGCCACATATATTCGATAAGTTCTACCGGGTACCCAGCGGTAACCTGCATAATGTAAAAGGATTCGGTCTGGGACTCTATTACGTAAAGGACATGATGAGCAAACACGGAGGATCGGTATCTGTAAAAAGCCAACCGGGCAAAGGAACCACATTTACCCTCCATTTTAAAAACTGAAAAAGAAAAGAAAGACTATGGCAAAGATAAAAGTATTACTGGTTGAAGACGAACCGACCCTTGCAATGATCATCAAAGATACATTGGATGGTGAAGAGTTCGACATCGTGTTGGCTGCCGACGGCGAAGAAGGCCTGGCTCTTTACAAAGAAGTAAAACCGGATATCATTGTAACAGATATCATGATGCCGAAGATAGACGGCTTCACCCTGATACGTCATATCCGCAAGACCGACAGCCAGATCCCTGTCCTTTTCCTTTCGGCCCGTTCAGCAGCGAATGATGTGGTCGAAGGTTTCGAACTGGGCGGTAACGATTATCTCAAAAAGCCCTTCGGCATGGCCGAGCTGATCATCCGTATCAAAGCCCTGCTGAATAAGATCACGGTCCGTAAAGAAGAAAAGTCGACCTTCAGCCTCGGACAATACACATTCGACTCCATCACGCAAACCCTGCAATATTGTGGAGAAAAGCAACTGTTAAGCAACCGCGAGTCGGAAATACTCAAACGTCTTTGCGAAAACAAGGATCATGTATTACCGATGAAAGATGTCCTGCTCGACCTTTGGGGCGACGACTCTTTCTTTAATGCCCGCAGCCTTCATGTTTTCATTACAAAGCTGCGTCATAAATTATCGGACGATCCCAGTATAAAGATACTGAATGTACGGGGAATCGGTTACAAACTTATTATTGACTAATGAATATGAAAATACTGATAAGCTTGTTACTTCTCTGCTGTACCTCATGGCTAACAGCAAACGACCGGTACGTAATACAAGCGCATATAACAGGCGTAAAAGACGGTACTGTCTTCTTTCTGAAACAATTCGATAACCAGCGGATCATCAACTCCATGCGAATCGAAAAAGATGCTTTCCAAATGAGAGGAACCTTATCGGATATTCCTCAGCATTTATGGTTATGTACAACTATTGAAGATGAATTTTATTACTGTGACCTCCTGATTGATAAAGATACTCTATACATCCAAGGTAACCTCTCCGACTTCCCGCACAATCTCAAATACAGGGGAGCTGAAACACATATGGGATATACAGATTATTTAAATAAAACCAGCCTGGTTAACCAAAGAATAGATAGCCTCAACATTATTTCCATGTATTTACATGATTTGAGGGCAAAAAAAGACAAACGTCTTGGTAATAAGAAAATGGCAAAAGCTGCCTTAGAATCTATCAAGAAAGAAATGGCTGCCAAAACTTTCGAACCCCAGACTGACTTGAAGTTACGTATAGCCCAGCAAGAACGGGATTCCATCCGTATTTCATTTATTGAGCATAATATGGACAAATATGCCGGCCAGTTCCTCCTTACCCGTATCATGAAAAAGTTATCGCCGGACTCATTACGTCAGTTCTATCGCCTGATCCCGGTAGAGATGAAAAAGACGAAATTCGCCCGCCTCATCAGTAACCAGATCAATCCCTATGCAGATGACTGTATCCGGCAGGCAGACAACCTGCTATCATTAAGCGGCAGTGCTATTCAAATCAATAAATATACGGAAGAAGCATATAAACTATATGAACAGGGAGTGCGCCTGGACCCGGAACGAACCGACGGATATATTGCCCTGTCAACGATGTACGAACGCCTGCTCCCGCTAAAAGGGGATGAAGCATACGACATATCCATCTCCTACCTCAACAAATTCATCGAAAGTGATGTCAGGGAGGAAGATCGCGAAGAAGCCCGGAAACGAATAAAAGATATAGAATTTCGCAAATGGCTGTCGACCAATATCAATCCGGAAATGATTGAAGTGAAAGGCAGTACATTTATAATGGGATCGACCTATAAAGAAGACAATAATCCACCCCATAAAGTAACGGTTAAAAGCTTCTCCATCAGCAAATACGAAATAACCAATTTCCAGTTTGCCGCTTTTTTGAAAGCCTACGGAAGTCAGGTGGTAAAAGAAGGGCCGGATGCAGGACAACCCTTATATTATGAATGTAACTGGGGCATCGGACAAGGGAAACCGATCCACGGTTATGAAGCACACCCGGCCATTTATATTACCTGGTACGGAGCACAGGCTTATTGTCAATGGGCGGGCGGACGTCTGCCCACAGAAGAAGAATGGGAATACGCTGCCCGCGGCGGATTATACGGTAAACGCGATCATCTATACAGCGGGGGAATGGAACTCGACAGTCTGGGATGGTATGCCGGAAACTCGGAAGGCAAACCGCATCCGGTCGGCATGAAGAAACCGAATGAACTGGGCATCCATGATATGAGTGGAAATGTATGGGAATGGTGTTCCGACAGTTTTGAAAAGGATGGCAAACTATATGCTGTCGTACGGGGAGGCACCTGGTTCAACGAACGGGCGAGCTGCCGTCCTACCTGTCATTATTATATTTACCCGGGAAGTAAACATTTCAACAACGGATTCAGGATCGTGAAAGATATCCCTTAATCCGTCGGAAATAAAACCTGGCAGCAGGGTTCAACTCAATTTCTTTAGAGCCTGTGCCAGTTGGTCCGGGCAAGAGGTACCCCGTTCACGGCAATCGATGCCCTCCAATCGTTGTATGGCGTCCTGTACTTCCATACCGACCAGTAATTTTGATAAACCTTGTGTGTTTCCTTGGCATCCGCCCACAATCTGAACTCCGGTAATCATATTGTCTTCAGCCTCAACAATCATCATTTTAGAACATACCCCACCTATAGGAGTGTAAGCTATACGTTGTTTACTCATCTCTTTGTACTTTTATATTCACGGGGTGCAAAGGTATAAATAAAATTAAGTACTTTTGCCAATTATAAAAAACTAACAGCATGACTTACGAAGAAACGCTTCACTATCTATATACAAGCATTCCGGTATTTCAGCACAGCGGAGCATCCGCTTACAAGCCGGGACTGGACACCAGTATTGCATTGGACAACTATCTGGAGAATCCCCATAAAGCCTATAAAACAATCCACGTAGCAGGGACAAACGGAAAAGGTTCCGTCAGTCATTTACTGGCAGCGATCCTTCATCAGGCGGGATATAAAGTCGGACTTTTCACATCTCCCCACCTGATCGATTTCCGTGAACGCATCCGTGTCAACGGTAAAATGATACCCAAAGAATATGTAATAGATTTTGTAGAGCGCCATCGCACCACTTTCGAACCACTTCACCCTTCCTTCTTCGAACTGACTTCTACCATGGCTTTCGATTATTTCCGTGCTGAAGAAGTTGATTTTGCCATTATTGAAGTAGGCATGGGCGGTCGGTTGGATAGTACCAACATTATCACTCCTATCCTGAGTATTATCACGAATATCAGTCTCGACCATACCCAGTTCCTGGGCGATACGGTAGAAAAGATCGCCTTTGAAAAAGCAGGGATCATCAAACCCAAAGTTCCGGCACTGGTAGGTGAAATATATACCCAAAGCGTTGCACAGGTATTTGCCGATGCAGCTCACAGGAATGAGACACTGGTTTATTTTGCTTCACAGGCAGACCTGCTAAACGAATCATATCTGATGGATACCGGCGAATGGTATTTCGATTCCGTCGAGTACGGACAACTATTCGGTGAACTGGGCGGAGTGGCACAAGTAAGAAATGCCAAAACCGTATTGGCTGCTCTCAATCTGCTTTACACTCAGGGAATCGATATACCTCAGGAAGCTGTACGCGAAGGATTCGAGCATGTCGTTGAATTCACCGGACTAATGGGACGCTGGCAGGTTTTGCAGGAAAAACCGAAAGTGATATGCGATACAGGCCACAACACCGGCGGATGGCAATATCTGAACATGCAGCTGAAAGAAGTAATGAAGCGTTCCCACCATACTTATATGATCATCGGCATGGTAAACGACAAAGATATTAACGGTGTGCTGGACCTGATGCCCCAGGATGCTTTCTACTTTTTTACACAGGCATCCGTTCCACGGGCAATGCCGGCAGCCGAAATTGCCGCCATGGGTATGATGCACGGCCTTAGCGGCGTCACATGCGACTCCGTCGCCATTGCTGTTGAACGGGCGTTAGCCAGAGCCGGCGAAGAAGATACGATCTTTATCGGAGGAAGCACATTCATCGTAGCCGATGCCCTCCCCCTTTTCATGAAAGAAGACAAATAATACAACTTAATAAAAACAAATATCATGGTAAAACAAATTCAAATGAAATTGAGCGAATCCAAAACGGCACGATGGTCGGTTTTGGCACTCGTTGCATTTACAATGCTTTGCGGTTACTTCATCACGGATATGATGGCTCCGCTTCAGGATTTATTACAAACCCCCGTTATGAGCGGCGGCCTTGGATGGAGTGGCGATGACTACGGTAAATTTACAAGTGCATACGGCTGGTTCAATGTATTCCTGTTAATGCTTATTTTCGGTGGTATGATCCTTGATAAGATGGGAGTACGTTTCACCGGTTTAATGGCCACTGGTATCATGCTGGTCGGTGTTTTCATTAAATGGTTCGGTATCTCTCATGATTTCGGTGGTGAAACAGTTTCAATCTTCGGAACCGAATGGGGATATCCTCTACTCATAGCCTCTTTAGGTTATGCACTCTTTGGCGTAGGCATCGAGATTGCCGGTATAACCGTATCGAAAATCATTGTCAAATGGTTTAAAGGTAAGGAAATGGCATTAGCAATGGGACTTGAAATGGCGTGTGCCCGTATCGGAACAGGTTTGGCAATCGGTATAACGCCTATTCTGAGCCGAGCTTTCAATAATTCTATCAGTATACCTATTTTTATCGGACTAATCTTATTATGCATCGGATTCCTGTCATTCATCGTATTCGTTGTAATGGATAAAAAACGGGATCAGGAAATTCTCGACGAAGGTGAAGAAGAGGAAGAAGCTCCTTTCCGTGCCAAAGATATCCTGGATATTATTACCCTTAAAGGCTTTTGGTATGTCGCCCTTTTATGCGTATTGTTCTATTCCGCCGTATTCCCGTTTCTTAAATACGCACCCAGCCTGATGATTAATAAATTCGGTATTGAACCTACTCTTTCCGGAATCATCCCTTCGATCCTGCCGTTTGGTACTATCCTGCTGACTCCATTCTTCGGCAACCTGTACGACCGGAAAGGAAAAGGTGCCACCATCATGATGATCGGTGCAATCATGCTTGTATGCATTCATTTCACATTCTCTTTACCATTCCTGGATAATTGGTTGATAGCACTTGTACTGGTTATCCTGTTAGGAATTGCTTTCTCGCTTGTACCTTCAGCTATGTGGCCTTCTGTTCCGAAAATTATTCCGGAAAATAAGTTAGGAACAGCATATGCCCTTATTTTTTGGGTACAAAACTGGGGATTAATGGGTGTGCCTTACCTCATAGGTAAAGTACTCGATAAATACTGCATAACCGGTTATGTCAATGAAAAACCGACTTACGATTATACCATTCCAATGATTATCTTTACCTGTTTTGGTATACTTGCACTTCTCATTTCATATCTCCTGAAAAGAGAAGACCGTATAAAAGGTTACGGTTTGGAATTACCCAATATCCAAAAAGATGCAGATAAATATCTGGCTGAAGAAATGATTGGTGAAGGTCAAAGATAAATTCATTATATAAAAAGACAATCATAAGGAGAACGGTGTCAGTAATTTATGTGATTTACTGACACCGTTCTCTTTATTTATAAAAAGCTGCATCCGGTCAACTCCTGTTTCTTTTAATGATAACTACTATTCTTATCCGACAATTTTCCATATTCGTATCGATTGCTCAAGGTTTATTTTATCTCTTGTTGAATAAATCAACACCGAACTTGTATATGTTAGACATATACAAGCTGAAAACTTGTAAATCCTACTCAGTATCAGACACTTTTAGCCTATAAATATTAAGATTGAGTGTTAAGTATTAATATTATGCAAAGAATTAGTTTCATTGATTTAAATTACATATTTTTGTATTGTGCTTCAGTATTGAAATACAGCACATAACCGACAATAAACATTCAAAAAGTAAGTAATATGAATGGGATACAATTTCAACAAAAATTATTGAGCTTGCAAGAAAACATGATGAATTTTGCACTTATGCTCACTGCAAACCGGGACGATGCTCAGGATTTGCTACAGGATACTACATTAAAGGTACTAGATAATCAGGATAAATTCGTTGACAACGTTAATTTCAAAGGATGGGTTTTAACTGTCATGCGTAATATTTTCATAAACAATTATCATAAGATTGTACGTGTACAGACAGTTGTTGACTCAAGTGCAGATTTATATAATCTGGATGTTGTCAATGATTCCGGATTTGATTCACCGGATAAAGCATATCAAATCAAAGAGATCACTAAAGCGATCAACGGCTTGAACGATGATCTGAAGGTTCCCTTCTCTATGTTTTTAAGTGGCTATAAGTATAACGAAATAGCAGAAAAACTAAATGTGCCCTTAGGAACTGTGAAGAGTCGTATCTTCTTTGCTCGTCAAGAATTACAGAAAAGGTTAAAGGACTTCCAAAATATGTAATCCCTCTTCCCTTTCCCAGTATAACATAAAAGCGACTACTATTCATTTGGTAGTCGCTTTTGCTATTTTCAAACAAATGTTAGTTACCGATAAATTACATGACAACTATTTATTTGAAAAATAAATAAGTTCTTTTCTTTAGATTTATGACAGCTTCGATTATACAAGCTATACGTTACGTTTGTTTATCCTAATTATTTTGCCTACGTTTGTCTAAAAAACATAATTTAAAGGATCTATTCTATGATTTGTTTTCCTAATGCCAAAATAAACCTGGGACTAAACGTTGTTAGTAAACGGACAGACGGTTATCATAACATCGAGACTGTGTTCTATCCTATCCCTGTGAAAGATGCACTTGAAATAGTGAATGCAGAAAAACTATCTTTCACCCAGACAGGAATACAGGTGGATGCTCCCATGGAAAAAAACCTTGTGATAAAAGCACTGAACCTGCTGAAAACACAATATGAAATACCGTCTCTGGAAATCCATCTCCTTAAAGCGATCCCTTTCGGAGCCGGACTGGGTGGAGGATCGGCTGATGCCGCTTTCATGCTGAAACTGCTGAATGATTTCTGCAAACTGGATATCCACGCAGACGAACTGGAAAAAATTGCAGCTTCCATCGGTGCTGACTGTCCGTTCTTTATCCGCAATACACCTGTATTCGCTACCGGAACAGGGAATATATTCGAACCAGTCGAATTATCATTAAAAGGCTATCATTTCTGCCTGATAAAACCGGATGTAGCCGTTTCCACTCCGGAGGCCTATTCATTAGTCACCCCGAAAGTTCCGGCAATCTCACTAAAAGAGATTATAAACAAACCGGTTTCCGAATGGAAAAACTTAATGATAAATGATTTCGAAAAAAGCGTCTTCAGCAAACATCCGGTTATCGGCCGGATCAAAGAAACACTCTATCAGGCAGGAGCTGTCTACGCTTCTATGTCGGGGTCAGGTTCCTCCGTATTCGGATTGTTCGAAGCACCGACTCAGTTCAAAGAGCAATTCACCGATTGTTTTGTATGGGAGGGACAATTACCATGAATGTTATAGCCGGTTTCTTTGATGCATTAGCAGATCGCTGGGACGAACTTTGCTATCATGCACCAGAAAAAATCAATCAGATACTGGAACAGACCACTCTGCACAAAGGACTTCGCATATTGGATGTCGGATGCGGAACTGGTGTACTCGAACAGTATCTGTTAACTTATTCACCAGCCCATATCACAGGAATAGACATTTCGCCACGGATGATTGAAGCAGCACAAAACAAATATGCTACCCCGATAGTCGATTTCCGTTGCATAGATGTTATGGAACTGAAAGACGAACAGTTCGATTTTATTATTGCCTATAGTGTTTTTCCTCATTTCGAACATCCGGATAAGGTAATCGGCCATCTGGCAGAATTACTTATCCCGGGAGGCGAACTTGTGATCTGTCACAGCGAAGGGAGGGAAAACATAAACGGACATCACAATAAACAAGCTAACAAAATATCGTTCGGCCTGCCTACAGCCAGGGAAGTTGCCGCCTTAATGGAACCTTATTTTCATATCGAGGCAATGGAAGATACCGACGAACTTTATATGGTCAGCGGAATTCGCTATTAATTAATACAAGATAACATGAATAAATGTACCTATTTACTTTCTGCATTACTTCTCTCCGCCTTTACTCTACAGGCAGCAGAAGATATAAAAGTGATGCAATTTCTGCATACCGGTCCTGTTCCGGTTAATAAACCGATCATGGCAGACAGCCTGAATGTAAACGGAAAACCTTTCGAGATCAAAAATCTGTTGAAATCGACAGTTCCTTTCGACAAAGCATTCGCCAACGCGACCATTCTGGATGCAGATACAGCTGGAATTATCAGTTTTCAGGCTCCGGAAAAAGGATATGCCCTGCATCTTTTCTCCTTTTATCTGAACAGTGACCGTTATACCAAAGGAACTTTAGAAGTTTCCGGACCCGGTTCTTTCGATGTGTATGTAAATAACAAACCGGTGAGTGCAACTTCTGAACTGACAATGGAACCGCACCGGTATGAAGTGGTTGTGAAATACCTGACAGCCGACAGCGATACCTGTCCGCCTACATTAAAGGCAATCTATAAAAGTAAGGAAGAAGCGAAAGTCGTTGCTTCACTTAATCCGGATAAAAGATATACCTCACGGGATATTCTGGAAGGAACAAACTTTCGTGGTGTCAGCCTGTCTCCCAACGGCAAATATGTATTAGTGAAATATTATACACGCCTGGAAGGTGGTAAAAGCGAATCATACGCTCAATTGCGTGAAGCCGCCAGCGGACGTATCCTTTTGCAGGATAAAGGATTTATCATGAGTGCCAGCTGGATGCCGACCAGTAATAAAATGTATTTCACCCGTACCGGCATGAATGGAAAGGAACTGGTGACAGTCGATCCGGCCAACATGCAGGAAGAGATACTGGCAGATAACCTGCCGGAAGGTAGCTTCAACTTTACCCCGGATGAAAAGACACTCCTCTTCACCATACAGGAGGAAGGTCCGAAGGATGGCCCTGACATGCTCCGTATCCTCGAACCAAACGACCGTCTGCCGGGATTCCGTAACCGTTATTTCATTTGGCGCTACGATCTGCAATCCGGACTATACGAACAACTGACATTCGGACATAACAGTACATATATTAATGATGTCAGCCCGGATAGTCGTTACCTGTTGTTCAGTACCAGTGAAACGGATTATACATCTCTACCTCATTCCAGCAACTCGTTATACAAACTCGACTTGCAAACGATGGCAGTCGATACCCTTTGGGAACATGCCAAATATGTGAACGGCGGAACTTTCTCTCCCGACGGAAAACAATTACTGGTTAGCGGATCGGGAAATGCTTTCGGTGGAATCGGTTTAAATATCAGGGAAGGACAAATCTCAAATACATACGACGGCCAGTTGTTCTTGTATGATCCGGCTACCCGGAAAGCAACGGCACTAACCAAGGATTTCAATCCGAATGTAACTGGTGCACTCTGGAACAAATACGACGGTCAGATTTATATGATGACGGAAGACCAGGACTATCTGCGTATCTATACCTGTAATCCGGCAAACGGGAAAATCAAACAGATCAATACTTCTGAAGATGTAGTTTATAATTACTCATTGGCAGAAACAGCTCCGGTAATGTATTATTACGGACAAAGTACTTCAAACGCAAACCGTTTGTATGCTTACGACCTGAAAAGTGGAAAGAACCGTCTGATTTACGACCTGTCTGCTGAAAAACTGAAAGATGTTAAACTTGGAGAAGTTCATGACTGGAACTTTACGGCAGAAGACGGAACAACCATACAGGGACGTTATTACCTGCCGCCCAATTTCGATCCGGATAAAAAATACCCGATGATCGTCTATTACTATGGAGGAACTTCGCCGACGAACCGTGCTTTGGAATTCAGCTACTCCATGCATATGTATGCCGCCCAGGGATATGTAGTCTATACGCTCAATCCCAGCGGGACAACCGGATTCGGACAAGAATTTGCTGCCCGCCACGTAAATGCCTGGGGAGAACCGACTGCCGATGAAATTATCCGCGGCACAGAATTGTTCTGTAAAGAACATTCCTTTGTAAATCCTAAAAAGATCGGTTGTGCAGGTGCCAGCTACGGAGGGTTTATGACACAATATCTGCAAACCCGCACCGATTTATTTGCTGCTGCTGTCAGCCATGCCGGTATCAGTGCATTGAGCAGTTATTGGGGAGAAGGATATTGGGGATATGGTTACTGTTCGGTAGCCAATACCGGAACTTATCCCTGGAATAACCCCGAGTTCTTCACTAAACACAGCCCGTTGTTCAACGCTGACAAGATCAAAACTCCGTTATTGCTATTACATGGCAATGCCGATACTAATGTTCCGGTTGGAGAAAGTATCCAGATGTTTCTGGCATTGAAACTACTCGGCAAGACAGTGGAATTTATCCAGGTTGACGGAGAAAACCACGGTGTAGCTGATTACAAAAAACGCCTGGAATGGCAGAACACGATCTTTGCCTGGTTTGCCAAATGGCTGAAAGATGAACCGGAATGGTGGGATGCCCTGTATCCGGAAAGAACATTATAAATAAAATTGCAAAGAAAGAAAGGGAGTGCCGATTAACGGTCGCTCCCTTCTTCGTATATAACATATAAGAAACGGCTTATTTCATGTGTGGATTCAATGTATGCCACAGATGGATTTCAGGAATAATACCCATGCTGATCACTTCATCACGCAGTTTGCTCAGATGAACATAACTTTCTGCCAGTTCTGCATTTTCTTTCGGTGTTCCTTCTACTTCTTTATAGAAAATACCATCTTTAGTGATTTCTGTTTCCATAGCCATCATGATATGGTCGAATTTACCGGAGTGAACATATGTTCCGGCAGGCCAGCGGAATGCTTCGCCCCCCATAGCGGCACGGATCATTTCGATTGACAGGTAAGACGGACTCTGGAAAGAAGAACGACCGCGAAGTTCGATAATACGTTTTCCACCCTGTATAACTTTCACTTTCAAGTCCTCCCATTGTTCGTCTGTCAGTTCCGGAGTACCGATCAAATCCAATAACGGTTTACCGTCGACAGTTGCAGTAGAAGCAAAAACAGCCATCTGTTCGCCATGGCCTCCATAAGTACGACAACCTTTTACCAGGTTCTGACGGATTCCGAAGTGCTGTGCCAAAGCTGTTTGCAGACGGGTGCTGTCAAGTGCAGCCAAAGTACTTACCTGGGAAGGTTTCAATCCGGAATACAGCAATGTGATCAATCCGGTAATATCGGCCGGATTAAAAATAACTACCACATGTTTTACATCCGGACAATAAGCACGGAGATCCTTTCCGAACTGAGCAGCAATCTCAGCATTACCTTTCAATAAGTCCTCACGGGTCATACCGGCTTTACGGGCTGCACCACCGGATGAAACAACATATTTGGCACCTCTCAGCGCTTCGCTGATATCAGATGTAAAAGTTATGTTTGCATATTCAAATCCGGACTGGAACATTTCTTCTGCAACACCTTCCAAAGCCGGAGCAAAAGGGTCGTAAAGACAAATATTAGAAGTTAACCCCATCATTAAAGCTGTCTGGGCCATGTTAGAACCGATCATACCTGCTGCACCTACGATAGTGAGCTTTTCGTCTGTTAATGCTTTCATACTGTATTGTTTTTTAATAATTGTGTTTGTTAAGAGAACACATATCTTATTGATAATGTTTGCCGTTTCGCCTATATTTTTCTTTTCGGTTACAAAGGTAAAACATCCTTTCCTTATATGCCAATCATTAAATTCTATCCCCTATAAGCTAAAGTTATAGCTCAAATTCCTACCTTTGCAACATGAAAACATTCAAACCGGAAGCATGGTTGCCCACCACCAAGAAAGAAGTTGAAGCGCGTGGATGGGATTATATAGATGTAATTCTTTTCAGTGGGGATGCCTATGTGGATCATCCTTCGTTTGGTGCTGCCGTTATCGGACGTACCTTGGAAGCCTTGGGACTGCGGGTGGCTATTGTTCCGCAGCCGGACTGGCGCGGTGATTATCGTGATTTTAAGAAACTGGGAACTCCCCGCTTCTTCTTCGGAGTCTCACCCGGAGCGATGGATTCGATGATCAATCATTATACGGCCAATAAACGGTTACGTAGCGATGATGCCTATACTCCGGATCGCCGGGCAGGAATGCGCCCGGATTATCCCAGCATTGTCTATACCAAAATACTGAAAGAACTTTATCCCGACGTACCGGTCGTACTTGGTGGAATCGAGGCTTCTTTACGCAGGCTGTCTCATTATGATTACTGGCAGGACAGACTCCGGCCGGGTATTCTGGCAGACAGTCCGGCCGATCTTCTGATCTACGGTATGGGGGAACTTCCCATGAAGGAATTGGTTACCCGCTTACAGGCCGGAGAATCTTTTAATTCATTAAAAGATATTCGCCAAACAGTTTATCTGACAGGAAAAGAAGAGATAAAGCCCGATGACATCGTACTTTTTTCACATGAAGAATGTCTTCGCGATAAATTAAAACAGGCTAAAAACTTCCGTCATATCGAAGAAGAATCGAACAAATATAATGCATCGCGTATTCTTCAGCAGGTTGGAAAGCAGACTATTGTAGTGAATCCTCCTTTCCCTCCTATGACGGAAGCCGAAGTCGATGCTTCGTTCGATCTGCCTTACACCCGCTTGCCGCATCCCAAATATAAGGGAAAAGTCATACCGGCATTCGAGATGATCAAGTTTTCAGTAAATATGCACCGGGGATGCTTTGGTGGCTGTGCATTCTGTACAATCTCCGCCCACCAGGGAAAGTTCATCGCTTCCCGGAGCAAAGAGTCTATCCTGAAAGAAGTAAAGGCTATCACGGAAATGCCAGATTTCAAAGGATACCTGAGTGATTTGGGAGGTCCTTCCGCCAATATGTACCGGATGAAAGGCAAAGATCAGAGTATTTGTGCCAAATGTAAAAAACCGTCCTGCATCTCTCCTGTCATCTGTAAAAATCTGAATGCGGACCATACTCCGTTGCTGGACATTTATAAAGCAGTGGACAGTATGCCACAGATCAAACGCTCATTTATCGGTAGCGGCGTACGTTATGATCTGCTGTTGCACCGTTACGACGATGAAATCGTGAATAAGTCAGCTCAGAGCTACACGGAAGAGTTGATCGCCCGGCATGTATCGGGCCGTCTGAAAGTGGCTCCCGAACATACGGAAGACAATGTTCTGAAAATGATGCGTAAACCTTCTTTCGATCAATTCGGACAATTCAAAAAAATATTCGACCGTATCAACAAGCAGCAGGGACTTAACCAACAATTAATTCCATACTTCATTTCCAGCCATCCCGGCTGTACGGAAGAAGATATGGCAAAACTGGCTATCGAGACCAAGAAACTGCATTTCCAACTGGAACAGGTACAGGACTTCACTCCTACACCCATGACACTGGCTACGGAGATATATTACACAGGTTATCATCCTTATACATTAGAAAAAGTATATACAGCCCGTACAAAAGAACAGAAACTGGCACAACGGCAATTCTTCTTCTGGTATAAACCGGAATTTCGCAGGCAGATAACCCAGGCGTTACAAAAAATAGGAAAAAAAGACCTGCTTACTAAATTATTCGGCCGGTAAACAATAATATTTCACCTATCCTGCTTGTTAATTACGAAAAAATCGTAATATTGCATTTACTTAATTCATATAAATATGGTAAAAGCACTTTTAGCAGGTATATCGCTTATATTCGCTATATCTGCACAAGCACAAAACGAATTCACGATAAAAGGTAAAATCTCCGGACTGGAGGACAGTACCCGGATTGTCCTTTATCGTAGTGACGGACAAGTCATGAGCCAGATCGCTCAGGATACGGTCATCAATGAATGTTTTACCTTCAAAGGTGAAACCGTCGACAATGCTCCCGAAGCATTAATGGTCTCCAGCCATGACAAAGGGTTTCCAAACACCTGGCTGGATGTATGGGTGGCTCCCGGCAAAGAAACAACCGTTACCGGTAATAATAAACTTATCAGAACATGGAATGTATCGGCCGATATCCAGGAACAGCATGATTTAAACCTGTATGCCGACGCTTGCCGGGAAGAATGTAGTAAAGAACAGGAAATCTATATACAGTTAATGGATTTGTTCTCCAAAGGAAGGACGGGCAATCCTTCCGAAGAAGAAAAGAATGCGATCAGGAATGAAATGAAAGAACTTCAGAAAAAAACGGATTCATTACGACTGATCTCCTCCCAAAAAGAAATCGAAATAATGCAGCAAACTCCTAAAGGAACAGTCTGGATGGATAAATTGCTAGGCCAATGCAAGCAAAGTAAATACATGGAGAACTATCCTTATAAGGAAGATTTGATTGCTTTATACAACAAGTTATCCGATAATGAGAAAAACTCTCAGGCAGGTAAGGAAATCACGGTATGTCTTTATCCTCCCGTTACAGTGAAAGAAGGCGATGAAATGGCGGATACCGACCTTTACGACCTGCAAGGCAATATTCATCATCTGGCCGACTATAAAGGTAAATATCTCCTGGTCGATTTTTGGAGCCGCGGTTGTGGTCCTTGTATGATGGCTTTGCCGGAAATGAAAGAAATATCCGAAACATGGAAAGACAAAGTAACTGTCATAAGTCTGAGCACAGACACAGAAAAAGGATGGAAAGAGATTTCTAAAACGAAAGATATGTCATGGGTAAACCTGAATGATTTTGGAGGAATGAGCGGACTGGCAGCTAAATATAATGTAAGAGGAATACCTCATTACGTCATTATCTCACCGGAAGGGATCATTCTGCATAGCTGGAGCGGATACGGAAAAGGATTACTTAAACGTAAGCTAAACAAATGGGTAAACAAATCAGACCGTGTTATGTCTGTGAAAAAGGAAGGGAACACGACCATTGTTGATTTTCCTATTGAAAAATCAAGCAATACGGAAACTGTAGAGATCAACAGAATAGAGTTGACCGGTTCTGAAACGATTTTCCATATGAAAGCCTTTAA
Source organism: Parabacteroides sp. ASF519 (assembly GCF_000364265.2). Classification (NCBI taxonomy): domain Bacteria; kingdom Pseudomonadati; phylum Bacteroidota; class Bacteroidia; order Bacteroidales; family Tannerellaceae; genus Parabacteroides; species Parabacteroides sp. ASF519. The sequence goes on from NZ_AQFV02000006.1 coordinate 4,176,193, forward strand.
TTCTCCCGGATATTGGGTAAGTATCGGCAAGGACACTTTCCTGAAAACAGAAGACGGTACTCATTATCCGCTAACATCAGCAGACGGCATCACACCGGACGAACGCTTCACAATGCCGGAATCAGGTGAATATTCCTTTAAACTGCACTTCCCCGCTTTGCCGGCCGGAACAAAAACAGTCGATTTCATCGAAGGTGATTGCGATTCCTGTTTCAAAATAGTAGGTTTGTCACTGACTCAAGAATAAAGATACGGACTTGCCTGAAAAAAATAAGGGACTTTTGAAATGTTAAGACAGGACTTTTAAAAACGAAAGTCCTGACTTTTAACTTCAAAAGTCCCTTATTTTTTTGACAGTGATTATCAAGCCTTTACAGCGATCACTTCAATCTCTACCAAACCATTCTTCGGCAAAGTCTTTACAGCAACAGCCGAACGTGCAGGAAAAGCACCTTCAAACTGAGAGGCGTATACTTCGTTCATCGCTCCGAAATCACCCATATCAGCAAGAAATACAGTAGTTTTGACTACGTCGCTGATATCAAGACCGGCTTCTGTCAGGATAGCCTTCACATTCTTGAAAGCCTGAGCTGTCTGTTCCTTTACAGCTCCTTCTACGAAATTACCGGTTGCCGGATCGATACCCAGCTGTCCGGAAGCGAAAAGCATATTTCCTACTTGTATGGCCTGGCTGTAAGGACCGATGGCGGCCGGTGCATTTGTTGTTGCAATAACTTTTTTCATTGTGTTTATCTTTTTAGTTGTTTTGTTCTTCATTCATACGCTGGCGGACAACCTCATAAATCAGGATGGAGCTGGCTACCGAGACGTTCAGGGAACCGATCGTTCCGAACTGCGGTATTTTCACCATGCTGTCGCAGATTCGCAGGTTATCCATAGAAACTCCTTTATCCTCTGCTCCCATTACGATAGCAACCGGACCGTCATATTTGATAGAAGTATAGTTCTCGTAAGCTTTTTCGCTGGCTGCATAGACCTTGACACCGCTCGCCTGTAAAAAACGAATGGATTCTTCAATGCTTTTCTCTTTACAAACAGGCAATACATGCAACGCTCCGGCAGATGTTTTGATGGCATCCGCATTCACTGTCACGCTTCCTTTGGCCGGAATAACAATGGCATCCACACCGGCACATTCGCAGGTACGGGCAATTGCCCCGAAATTTCGGACATCGGTTATGCCGTCCAAAAGTACGATGAAAGGATTCTTTCCCTGTTCATAAACGAAAGGAATAATATCTTCCAGACGCTGATAAGTAACAGCCGGAATAAAGGCGATCACTCCCTGATGATTCTTCCGGGTCAGGCGGTCAAGACGTTCGGCCGGTACACGCTGTACAGGAATATCGCGTCCTTTCAGCACCTCGAACAATTCACGGGAAAGTTCTCCCTGCAACTCGCGCTTAACAAGTATTTTATCTATTTCCTTATCGGCCTGGATAGCCTCGATTACGGCACGTATGCCGAATACCATTTCGTTTTCTTTCATCAAATATATATTAACTGTATGTTCTCTTTTAAATACGAATGCAAATATACAAACATTATTTACTGTTTCGCCGTTCCTTCACGCCTTGAATAAGAAATAATACTCCTGTTATAATCAGTGCAGATGACAAACCTGTATAAAAAACGGAAATAAAAGAGTCCGGCAATAAACGGGAATGACGAATTCCCACTCCTAAAGTGATCATAAAAATCATCACAATCCAACCTTTGGCATCAAAGAAAGAGAAAGGACAATTCTTTTCTCCTTTTTGGGCAATACGACGGCTATGCTTTCTGAACAAACGTAAAAACACAAAATTAAGGAATAACAGAAACACAATAACTGCTTCTCCCACCTTTAACACCGAGTAATGGGCATCATGCATCCACGTAAGAATTCCGATCCGGAGAATATTGACTCCGGCTATAATCCATACGCAACCTGCTATAAATAATAATATCTGCTTATTAACTCTGAACATCCGTCTACTTTTACTAAAATGCAAAAGTACGATTTTTAACGACATATCCTAATCCTGACAGTTCATGAAGCCTCCTTTTCATTATCCAACTCTTTAATCTCCTTATTCAGAAAAACGGAAAGGATGGTCCTTAAAACAACAATACCGCCAAGGATAGCCAGTTCGTCCAAACTGGGTTCCAAGACGGTTTTAAGAATATCTGAAGCGATCAGCAACTCCAATCCCAATAATAAATAAGTACCTAATTCCGCTCGCAGCCGACGGATATTGACTGTTGAATATTGTCCGGTAAATCGCTTGAGTTCGTTTCCCAGAAAAGAGATAAAAGCGACCAGTGCCCCATAAGTAACGATCAGCAGGCTTACCACACTGATAACCGTAGCCAGAATATTTAGAAAATGCGTGAACATGAGTTTATTCTTTATACTAGGAACAAACTCATGTTCCGGAAAGTTCAATCAGTAATTTTCAGCTTCTGCGGTAAACTTCAGAGCGTTTACTTTCCTGCCGTTTATTATCTTTTTCCTTTTTATCCTTTTCTTTTCTGTCTTTGTCTTTCCTGTCTCTATCACGGTCGCGGTCTCTCCGGTTGTCCGGTCTTTTATCCTTATCGTACCGATCATTTCCCGGTCTGGACGGTTTATTGAAATGCTGGTTATTATTGGGACGATTATGATTGTCCGGACGCCACTGTCCGTTATCATGATGATTGGGACGATCGTATTTACCCCGATACCACTTGCCGTCATCAAAACGCCCATGCCATCGTCCGTTTGAATATTCCCATTGATTATGCCAGTAATGGTCTTCATAGCGCCAGCAAATATCAGAGGGACGATAATTCGGATAGTGGGGGTTATTATACCATCCCTGATAATCATGGATACGCTGCGGACGTTCGCGAACAAAACGAACATACAGACGGAATTGCGAAGGAGAAAGAACTCGTTGCAACTTACGGTCACGTTCCATACGCAGATTAAATATCTTCTTGGCAGACTGGTCCCAATAGCGGTAATGCTTACGGGCTTCCTTTTCTATTCTCTGACCGTACTTATGTACGATATTATGATAATCGGCGGCCTGTCTTCCGTTCAGGCGCATGGCCTGTTCCATCCAGAGACAACTCTGGCAATGTGGCTCATTCCAACCAAAACTGATCCAAAACTGAGCTTGTCCCGGCAAACTGCACAATAAAATCAACAAACATATAAAGCTAATCCGTTTCATGACTGTTCATTTTTAGTTAGTAATTACATCTATGACCGTTCTAAGAAGAAAAGGTTTAACAGACATAATCAACGTTTGGTTTTCAATAACTCTTTTGCATTGGCTATCGAAGCGCCGGTTAGTGACGCACCGCTCAACATGCGGGCAACCTCTTTAACACGTTCTTCTTTATTCAATTTTTTAATGCGGGTTATCGTACGTTCCGTTGTATCTTCCTTATAGACAAAGAAATGATCTTTACCTTTCGCAGCAATCTGTGGCAAATGGGTAATGGTTATCACTTGCATCTTTGTACCCAGATCCTGCATAATATCCCCCATTTTATCGGCGATATCACCGGAAACTCCTGTATCCACTTCATCAAAAATAATAGCGGGAAGAGCTGTGAAGCCGGCAATCATTGCCTTGATGCATAACATAAGACGGGATATTTCACCACCGGAAGCAGTTTGGGCAACCGGTTGCAGTTCGCCACTCTTATTGGCAGAGAAAAGGAAACGAATATCGTCCATTCCATCGCTTTCCGGCTCCGAACGAGTAACAAAGTCTACGGCAAACCTCACATTCGGCATCCCCAGCGGAATAACCATTTTTACCAGTTGAGAGGCAATAGCTTTGGAGGCGATCTTACGTTGTTCACTCAAAACAGCGGCCTGCTGAAGTAATTCCTGATATGATATTTCCAACTGGGCTTTTATCCCCTCGATCTGCTCGTCGAAAGAGTCTATATCATGTAACTGTTCCGTATATTTATCCTGAATGGCAATCAACTCTTCCACTGTCGGAACCCGGTGTTTCTGTTCCAATGTGTACAAAGTGTTCAGGCGTTCGTTCACCCATTCGAGACGTTCAGGATTGAACTCGACATCTTCTTTAAGAACATCGGTTTCTGAGGCCAGGTCGTTCAGATCAATATAGGCAGAACGCAGACGTTCGGCAATCTCCCTGGCTTTTGGATAAAACCTTTCCAACGAATCGGCGGTCGAAAGGGCCTCTTTGATAAGCTGTACGCTTCCCTGCTCTTCGCCATTCAACAATTCTGTTATTTTATATAAGGATCCTTTAATATCTTCGGCATGCGACAATGTCTCCAACTCCTGCTCCAGTTCTTCCTGTTCACCGGCAACCAGATGAGCATCCGTCAGTTGTTCCAGTTGGAAACGGATATAATCCTCTTCCTGGCGGTTCTGATCAGCCTTCTCCGTCAAATCTTTCAACTCCCGTTTCAAAGAGAGATAACGCTGGTATTCTTTACGATACAGGATCAGAAGGATTTCGTTTTCCGCCATTACATCGATTACCTTCATCTGGAAGCGATTATCTCCGAGCAACAGGTTCTGATGTTGCGAATGTATATCGATCAGTCGGCTTCCCAGTTCCTTCATGACGGTAAGCGGCACAGGTGAATCGTTAACGAAAGCACGCGACTTGCCGGATGCAAACAGTTCCCTGCGAAGAATACATATTTCCGGATCATACTCCAGATCATTCACATGAAAAAATTCTTCCAGTTGATATTTGGAAACATCAAATGTTGCTTCGATCACACATTTATCCGAACCACTCTTGATACTTTTCCCGTCGGCCCGTTGGCCCAATACCAGCGACAAAGCCCCTAAAATAATAGACTTCCCGGCTCCCGTTTCACCGGTTATCACCGAAAAGCCGTTATCAAACTGAATATCCAGACTATCTATTAAGACAAAATTCTGTATGAATAAAGATCTCAGCATAATTCTCTTTTACTTTTTAAGTGGCTCCAAACGAGTTGTCATTGCCGGATACAGGCTGGAAAGCATTTTGTATCCTTCCTGCTTTTCGGTCGTAGTTGCTTTGGAATATATGGCAACAACTTCATCCAATTTGGAATCGGCAAACATTTGTAACAAAACAGATGTCGGACGGGTTTTCTTCAATTCCTCCAATGTCGGCAATAAAGACAAGATCGTAGTACGTCCACGATCCACATTAGCAGCCATTTCATCGAGACCTTTCCGGTGATAATTATACCACATGTCACGATATCCTTCCGAAGCATTTTCATTCAATGCTGTTGCTATTGCGTGCCGGTTACGGTCACTGTCAAAGGCTTTCCAACCGTTCCACGACATTTGAGACTGCGCCAGGGTGACAACCTGTTGCGCTTGTTGGAAAAAAGCTGTTCCGCCTCTAGGTGAAAAGCTGTCGAAATCGAGCCCCAGAATCGTATATAAATAGAAAACAACAGTAGCGATCAGGTTACTGTTTAACGTATTCTCCGTATATTCCAACTGTTCGAACTCTGTGTAATCAAAGTCTAATTGTGTATCACGGAAATTCAGCAAAGTCGTTACATAACTTGAGTTGTACACCGGACGACTAGCCTGAATCTGCAATTCAGCCTTATAACTGTTATCAGTAGCCTCGTTGATAATGATATTAAAAGTACAGTCAATCCGTTCGTTGATACCAAAGGTTGCATCCGTCCATTTCCGGGTATTGATAAACTGAGTCAAAGCGTCCTGCAAAGTAGTATATACCTGCTTATTAGTCCCCTGGATCTTATCACTGTTGATTTTGACCTGGGCATTAAACTCGTTTGCTCTATCTTGCGCATAACCGATAAAGGATGTAGTTCCCAACAGGAACAGGAATAACAGTCTTTTAATCATTTTCATTTCAATAATGTTGCCAACTTATTTACGATATCAACAGCTACCCCTTGTTTTGATTTCAACGGATAACCGGTTGTTTCTCCCTGACGGTCGATAATGGATATCTTATTGGTATCACAACGGAAACCAGCACCTGCGTCACGAAGCGAGTTCAACACGATGAAATCGAGATTTTTCCGCTTCAATTTGCTTTCGGCATTCGTTGCTTCGTTATTTGTCTCCAAAGCAAAACCGACCAGAACCTGTCCTTCCTGTTTAATTGCCCCTAAGGAGGCAGCAATATCTTTGTTCGGAACCAGGTGAAGCATCATTTCCCCTTTACTTTCGCGTTTGATCTTTTCGTCTGCTTGTATCTCCGGACGATAATCGGCTACAGCCGCACATAATATACCGGCATCCGCTTCGGGAAAAGCCGTCATGGCCGCCTGATACATTTCTTCGGCAGATTCCACATCAATCCGTTGTATATTCGGATGCGTGGTCGTCAACGATACCGGGCCGGCTATCAATGTAACTTCGGCCCCTTGCTGTGCACAGGCCTCTGCCAGTGCAAATCCCATCTTCCCGGAAGAATAGTTACCTATAAAACGTACGGGATCAATCTTTTCGTACGTCGGACCGGCTGTTATTACAATCTTTTTTTTTTCAAGGACGGCGCGGGAAGCGAAAAACTCTTCCAGAACAGCTATAATCTTGTCCGGTTCCTCCATCCTGCCTTTACCTACCAGATGGCTTGCCAATTCACCTTCAGCTGGTTCGATGATATGGTTTCCGAATGAACGGAGACGGTCCAGATTCTGTTGTGTAGAAGGATGGGCAAACATATCCAGGTCCATTGCCGGAGCGATGAAAACGGGTGCTTTGCAAGACAGGTAAGTTGTCACCAGCATGTTATCGGCTATTCCATTAGCCATCTTGCCGATTGTCGACGCTGTTGCCGGAGCAATCAGCATGGCATCTGCCCACAGTCCCAAATCGACATGGCTGTGCCACGAGCCGTCGCGGTTAGAGAAAAACTCACTGATAACGGGATTACTACTTAAGGCAGAGAGTGTTATCGGTGTAATAAACTCTTTCCCAGCAGGTGTTATTACAACCTGTACCTCGGCACCTTTCTTTACCAATGCACGGATAATATAAGCAGCTTTATAAGCAGCTATACTTCCTGTAATTCCTAATATGATATGTTTACCTTTCAGCATCATTCTTATTCATTCAAATAAATATTCATCCGAAAGGGATTTTAGTTTCATCCGGGAGAAATTTGACTTTCTCCCGGATGGAATTAATTTTCCTCCCGGATGTATCTTTTTCCTTATAAACGCAACAATAAGATATCGCGCGTTACCTTACTGTCAATATTGTGATGTTCACCCAGATGCCAGCCTTGTTTATCCACAGGAGCAGCCAATGCATCCAAGTCGTTTTCTGTAATGCCACATTCACTCAAACGGGTATTCAACCCCATCCGGCGGAAAAAATCTTCGCAGGCCGTGATTGTTTGACGGGCACGTTCTTCTTCCGTTCCGCCGGTTATACCGAAAACTACTTCACCCATACGGGCCAGTTTTACTTGTTTCTCCTTAAACATATATGTCATAACGCCCGGCAAAAGTATTGCCAACGTCTGTGCATGGTCCAGGCCGAATTGGGCAGTCAGTGCATATCCCATACGGTGAGACGACCAATCCTGAGGAACCCCTTGTCCGATCCATACGTTCAAAGCATTGGTAGCGGCCCACATCAGATTGGCACGGATATCATAATCATGCGGATTATCCAACACCTTGAGACCTTCCTCATAGATCACTTTCATCAGTCCTTCGGAAAAAGCATCCTGTACCTTGGCATTAACCGGATAAGTAAGATATTGCTCTACGACATGAATAAATGAATCGACAACACCATTGGCTACCTGTCTCGCCGGTAATGAATAAGTTACTTCCGGATCAAGTATTGCAAACTGCGGAAATACCAACGGAGATGCAAAATTCAGTTTCTCACGGGTTTCGGCACGTGAAATAACAGAACGCTCATTCATTTCGGAACCGGTAGCCGATAATGTCAATACGACACCCAGTGGCAATGCTTTCTTAATCACACCGCCTTTGGATAAAATATCCCAGGGTTCGCCTTCATAATAATAAGCTGCGGCAATGAACTTGGTGGCATCTATAACCGAACCGCCTCCTACTGCCAGCAGGAAATCAATATTTTTCTCTTTAACGACATCAACGGCTTTCATGCAGGTTTCATAATGCGGATTGGCTTCGATTCCTGAAAATTCAGTCACTTCAAAACCGTTCAATGCATTTGTCACCTGGTCATAGATTCCGTTTTTCTTAATACTTCCGCCTCCATAGACCATTAACACTCTACTTCCGGCAGGAATCAAGGCTGATAAACGTGCAATTGTACCTTTCCCGAATACAACTTTTACAGGATTAGCAAACTCAAAGTTATTCATTGCGTTATTTCGAATTAAAACCTCTCAATTTGATTTCGGTAAGAATCTTCTTCGTATTCAGCGGGAAGTCTCCATTCATAATCCAGGAATAATATCCGGGGTCTGTTTTCAGAACTTCTTCCACCAACTTTCCCTTGTATTTACCAAAGTTAATGACCTCTTTACCTTCTTCATTGTAGATCATACGACCGGCAAAATCGACATTGTTAGTAAAACTGGAATATTTGGATAAGAAGTCGATATCATTCTGCAAATCGTCCGGATAACGGTCTAACTGAGCTTTCAGAATCTCATAAGTCGCCATTGTATCGGCCTCTGCCGTGTGAGCATTTTCGAGGCTTTTGTCACAATAAAACTTATAGGCAGCCGATAATGTACGTTGCTCCATCTTATGAAAAATGGTCTGCACATCGACAAATTTACGTTTGTTCAAATCAATATCTACCCCGGCACGAAGGAATTCTTCTGCCAGCAGAGGGATATCAAAACGGTTGGAATTATATCCGGCCAGATCACAGCCTTCAATCTGTGCCGCCAGCGATTTGGCTATTTCTTTAAAGGTCGGGCAATCTTTTACATCTTCGTCCGTAATACCGTGAATCGCTGTCGACTCCGGTGGAATGGGCATTTCCGGATTGATCCGTCTCGTCTTTGATTCTTCCTTGCCGTTAGGGTGAACTTTCACAAAAGAGATTTCAACGATACGGTCTTTTACTATATTTATACCCGTAGTCTCCAGGTCGAAGAAGACTATCGGGTTTTTCAGGTTTAATTGCATTTCTTATTTATTAGTCATTCAACATCATTGGCATAAGCAGCATCAGCTGGTCCTCGTTCTCTTCGTTTTCAGCAGGAACAATTAAGCCGGCACGTGAGGGGTCTGCCAATTCGAGAATTACTTCTTCCGAATTGATGTTACTTAATATTTCAATCAGATAAGTTGCCTTGAAACCGATATTCAATTCTGTTCCGTCAAACTGGCAAACAATCTTTTCTTCAGCAGAAGTGGAGAAGTCGATATCCTGTGCGGAAACCACCATTTCACTTTCCTTCAACTGCAATTTAACCAGGCTGCTTGCCGGATTAGAGAAAACAGATACACGTTTCAATGCATTCAGGAAAGAGATGCGGTCAATAGTAACCTTAAACGGATTTTCCTGTGGAATAACGCTGTTATAATTCGGATAACGGCCTTCAATCAGACGGCAAACCATTTCAAAGTTCGCACAGTTCACATAAGCATTGTTATCATCAAACTTGATATTAACCATTTCTGTTTCCTTACCCAGCAGGTTCTTCAGTAGGTTAGCCGGCTTTTTAGGCAAAATGAAAGAAGCTCTTTCCGGTGATTTCACTGAAAGATTACGCAAACGAACCAGCTTATGTCCGTCTGATGCGACAAACGTCAAATCGTCTGTATGAATATCAAAATAGATACCGTTCATCACCGGACGAAGTTCGTCGTCAGCAGTTGCGAAAAGCGAGCGGCTGATGCCGTTCAGCAACATTTGTGAATCCACAATGATTGCAATTGCATTATCATTCAACGGCTTTTGGAGCGGATAAGTATCCCCTTTCTGTCCGATAAAATTATATTTACCGTTCTGGAAATGGATAAAGATCTCCAGGTTTTCGTCATTGATATCAAAAGTAAGCGGTTGTTCCGGCAGTTCCTTCAACGGATCGAGCAGGATCTTGGCAGAAACAGCGAAAAGTCCGGTACCTTTTGAATTCATCACCTCAACAGAAGTAACCAGACGTGTTTCAGCATCCGAAGCTGTTATAGTCAGTTTATTACCATCAAGGTCGAACAGGAAGCTGTCGAGGATCGGTAAAGAGTTCTTAGACGCAATAACTTTGCTGATAGACTGCAAACGGGATAACAGCGCAGTGCTGGATACATCAAATCTCATGGTTCTTAATTGTTTATATTATTAATTTTATTATTTGACAATATAGTCAGAGCATATCACAAACGCCCATACAAAAGTAAAAAAATATTTGATTAGTGAGGCTATCTTTTATGTTCTTTTCAGCAGAAAGGAAAGAACAAAAAAAGAGGCCCTTCATATCGAAGAACCTCTTTTCTATATCTTTATTAGGAAAGATTATTTCGCGAAATAATCTTTTACAGCTTCATTAGGAATCATTTCTTCCTGGAAGATGTAAGCACCAGTCTTCGGAGACTTAACCATCTTAATTACTTTTGAGTAAGTACGACCGTCACCTTTCTTAAATGTTGCAACTGCTTTTTTTGCCATCGTTTAAAATCTCCTATTACTTAATTTCTTTGTGTAAAGTCATCTTCTTCAGGATCGGGTTGTATTTCATCAACTCCAATCTCTGAGTAGTATTTTTTCTATTCTTAGTAGTGATGTATCTGGATGTACCCGGCATACCACTTTCTTTGTGTTCAGTACATTCCATGATTACCTGAACTCTGTTACCTTTTGCTTTCTTTGCCATTTCTTATTTTCCTCCAAATTAAGCGTTTAAATAACCTTTTTCAGCTGCTTTTTTAATTGCTGCATCTAAGCCCAGCTTATTGATAGTACGCAAGCCTGCGGCTGAAATATTCAGGCTAACCCAACAATTCTGTTCTACCCAGTAGAACTTTTTAGTAAACAGGTTAACATCAAACTTACGTTTCGTTCTTCTCTTAGAGTGAGAAACGTTGTTGCCAACCATTGCTTTCTTTCCGGTAATTTGACAAATTTTAGACATTGCTATCTTCTTTTTTTATTAACGCAATAAATTAATTACAACTCCTGCTATCTGTCTTCCCTTTCCGAACTAGCATCATGATCAGAACGAAGATTCTAATAGAGTTTCTCTCTTTACAGGGCGCAAAGGTAAAAATTATTTTTGATTATTCCACACAAAACGCCAATAAATTTCACTTATAAATACATACAAGCTTCCGTACAACAAAAATACAACTTTATTGGTTCTAGTAATAATAATAAACATAAATACTTACGTAAAAATTATGACTAGAAACTTTAAAGAAGCAGTAGAACACAGGAGAACCTACTATAACATCACCAACAGCTCTCCTATTTCGGACCATGAGATTAAAGAACTCATCGCATTCGCAGTGAAAAACGTACCTTCTGCCTTCAACTCGCAGTCGACACGAATCGTTCTTCTTTTGGGCAAAAATCATAAGAAGTTCTGGGACATCACCAAAGAAGCATTGAAAGCTATCGTTCCGGCAGAAGCTTTTGAAAAGACACTTGCCAAAATAAATACCAGCTTCGATTGCGGATATGGCACCGTCTTGTTCTTTGAAGATATGGAAGTGGTTGAAAATTTGCAGAAAGCATTTCCCAGCTACAAGGATAATTTCCCTGTCTGGTCGCAACAGACTTCTGCCATGCACCAGTTCGCTATCTGGACGATGCTGGAGGATGCCGGTTTAGGCGCTTCTCTTCAACATTACAATCCTTTAATCGATGAAAAGGTACAAAATGAATGGAAACTCAATCCGAACTGGAAGCTTATCGCACAAATGCCGTTCGGAACACCGACCCAAAAGCCGGGAGAAAAAGAATTCAATCCCATCCAGGAACGTTTCTTTACTTTTGAATAATTTAATTTGCAGGTTATGAAATATGACATAGCCATTATCGGAGGAGGACCGGCCGGCTATAGAGCCGGTGAACGGGCCGCCGAAAATGGATTAAAAACAATCCTCTTTGAGAAGAATGCCATTGGCGGGGTTTGCCTGAACGAAGGCTGTATTCCGACTAAGACATTATTATATTCAGCCAAAATACTGGATAGCATAAAGAGCGCCGCCAAATACGGAATTCAGGCAGACAATGCCCCGGGCTTCGACCTAAGCAAAATTATCGCACGTAAAAACAAGACCGTCAAAAAACTGACACTGGGTGTCAAAGCCAAGCTGAACGGCAACGGCGTGACAATCATACAGGGAGAAGCTGTAATCCGGGGAGAGGAAGACGGATATATATTGATTCAGTGCGGCGAGGAAGTTTTTGCGGTAAAGAATATCTTGCTTTGTACCGGTTCGGAAACCGTCATTCCACCGATAAAAGGATTGTCGGAGATTGCTTACTGGACTTCGAAAGAAGCACTGGATGTGAAAGAACTTCCCCGGTCGATTGCTATTATCGGTGGCGGAGTAATCGGAATCGAATTCGCCTCTTTCTTCAACAGCATGGGGGTTAATGTGAAGGTTATCGAGATGATGCCCGAGATACTCGGTACGATGGATAAAGAGATATCAGCAATGCTGCGGTCCGAATATACCAAAAAGGGCGTCGAATTCTTTCTTGAGACAAAAGTCATCGAAGTCACACCCGACAGCGTGATTGTGGAAAAGGACGGAAAGACTGAGACAATTGAGGCCGACAAGATACTGGTCAGTGTCGGACGAAAAGCCAACACGAAAAACCTGGGCATCGAAACACTGGGCATCGAACTTCTCCGAAACGGCATAAAGGTAAACGAATACATGCAAACCTCTCACCCTAACGTCTATGCCTGTGGGGACATCACCGGCTTTTCCATGCTGGCCCATACTGCATACCGGGAAGCGGAAGTTGCCATCAACCACTTACTGGGACACGATGACCGGATGAGCTATAAGGCTGTCCCGGCCGTGGTCTACACCAATCCGGAAGTTGCCGGCGTAGGAAAGACGGAAGAGGAGTTACAGGCTGCCGGTATTATATATAATGTAGTAAAGATACCGATGACCTACTCCGGACGCTTTATGGCCGAGAACGAATCGTTCGCCGGACTGTGCAAACTAATAACGGATACCGACGACCGTATCATCGGTTGCCACCTTCTGGGAAATCCCGCTTCCGAAATCATCATCGCAGCCGGCATCGCCATCGGGAACGGCTTTACCACCGAAGAATTCAAAAAGAACATCTTCCCCCACCCGACAGTCGGGGAAGTCATCCACGAAAGCTTATATTTATAATGCTTTGCATTCATAACACCCATACAGACGCCTGGTTCAATCTTGCCGCAGAAGAATACCTCCTAAAGAATTTCTCAGAAGATATCTTCATGCTGTGGCAGAATGAACCGGCTGTCGTTATCGGCAAATACCAGAATATCCGGGCAGAAACGGATATCGAATATGCCCGGCAAAAACGAATCAGGCTGGCACGCCGTTATTCCGGTGGCGGTGCCGTTTATCACGATATGGGAAACCTGAACCTCACTTTCATCGAAAACAGCAATCAGATACGCTCTTCCGTATTTACCGAAAGTATTATCCGCTTTCTGGAACATTACGGACTACATGCCCGTTCCGACGAAAGGCAGGGGCTGACAATCGACGGCCTGAAAATTTCGGGCAGCGCGCAAGCTATCCACAAACGGAGAATGCTACATCATGCCACGCTCCTTTTCTCCACAGATTTGGAGATACTCGACCGGGCCCTCCAGCCTTCTCCCGAATATACCGGCGGGGAAGTTACGGCACATCCTTATTACGTTCCATCAGTAAAAAGCCCGGTAACCAACCTGGCGGACAAGCTGCCTGTTTCCGTTTCCATCGACGAATTCAAACAGTCTTTATCCGATTATTTCTCCAACGAAAACACCTCCAGCGAACCATACGAATTCACCTGCCACGACCTGGAAGAAATCCGGTTGTTAAGGAATAAAAAATATGCAGACGTAAACTGGATTTTCAATACTTACACCCTGTAATATAGAACTTTCACCCTCCTTTCCTTGTTCCATTATAACAATAGAATAAGCCCGGACACGTCCGTTTGATTTATTCATCCGGCGGTAAACAAAAAGATAAAAGTTAATTATATTATGGCTACATTTGAAATAAAAATGCCCAAGCTGGGCGAAAGCATTACAGAAGGAACGATTATCTCCTGGTCTGTAAACACCGGCGACTCAATCAATGAGGACGACGTACTCTTTGAAGTAAGCACAGCCAAAGTCAGCGCGGAAATCCCCTCTCCCGTTGCCGGGAAAGTCCTTGAAATATTATTCCAGGAAAGCGACACCGTTGCGGTTGGCACAACCGTTGCCATTATCGGACTCGAAGGCTCGGAAGATGATACGGATAATGATACAGCCGCCCATACGACCATTCCCGAAAAAGAATTTGCTGAAACACCGGCAAATGACAAGAACGTTCCCTCCGCCGCTCCCGTCCCTAAAGCACAGGCCGCCAAAGAAGACGAAAGATGGTATTCACCCGTCGTACTTCAGATGGCCCGCGACGCTAATCTGTCGCAGGATGAACTGGACCGGATTCCAGGAACCGGCTATATGGGGCGCCTGAGTAAAAAAGATATGAAAGATTATCTCTCGGGAAAGAAAGATACAACAACGAAAACGCAATCCCAACCAGCCTCACAGACTGTAACTGAAAGTAAACCGGCTCCGGCTTCACAGACCAAACCGGCACAGACAAGTCCGGCACCTTCCGCTCCCGCTTCACAAGTAATATCTTCCGCCCCGGTATCAGCCGGCAGCGAAGACAAGGTGATGGAAATGGACCGTGTAGGCAAGATTATCGCCGACCATATGGTTATGTCGAAGAACGTATCGCCCCATGTGACAACTGTCGTGGAAGTGGATGTCACCAAACTGGTTCAATGGCGCTCACGCAACAAGGAGACATTCCGGAAACGGGAAGGCATCAGCTTGACTTATATGCCGGCCATTACGGAGGCAACAGCAAAAGCCTTGTCCGAATTTCCCCAGGTAAACGCCTCCGTCAACGGCTACCAAATCATTCTGAAGAAACATATCAATGTAGGAATCGCAGTCTCGCTGGATGACGGAAATCTGATTGTCCCAGTTGTTCGCGACGCCGACAAGCTGAACCTGAATGGCCTGGCTGTCGCCATAGACACCCTGGCAAACAAGGCACGCGACAACAAACTCGCACCGGACGATATTCAGGGAGGCACCTTCACAATCACGAACTTCGGTACATTCAAGAACCTGTTCGCTACACCAATCATCAACCAACCACAGGTTGCCATCCTGGGAGTCGGTTATATAGAGAAAAAGCCGGCGGTCATCGAAACACCGGAAGGCGACACCATCGGAATCCGGCATAAAATGTATCTGTCCCTGTCATACGACCACCGTCTTATCAACGGTGCCCTGGGAGGTGCTTTCCTCCGCCGCATTGCCGATTATCTGGAAAACTGGAGTCTTTAATAAGTAAATCAATTAAACATGAAACATCCATGAAATAAATTTCGTCCAAGAGAATGTAAATAGGGGGGTATTGTTTACTTTAGTGTCATTCACTCGAAAAAACGAATGCAATGAAAACAGTACCTTTTGAACAAGTCATCCTCCGGGGTTGTGGAATAGATGTCCACAAGGACATGGTAGTTGCTACGATAAGTGGCGAAGGTCTCAAAACTGAAACCCGCAGTTACAAGACCTTCAGTAGTTCTTTGACAGAATTAAAAGAATGGTTATTATCCAGTGGCATTACGCATGTAGCCATGGAAAGTACCGGTGTTTACTGGAAGCCGGTTTATAAGATTCTTGAATGTCCAGATATGAAAGTCTGGATCGTGAACGCACGGCACATCAAGTATGTTCCCGGGCACAAAACGGATAAAAAGGATAGTGCCTGGATTTGCAAACTGCTTTTAGCAGGTTTGTTGAAACCGAGTTATATCCCGGAGCGTGAACAACGTGAGCTTCGTGATTTAACCCGTTACCGTAACAAGTTGATCCAGCATGTATCTTCTGAGAAAAACCGTATTGTTCGTATCCTGGAAGATTGTAACATCAAACTTTCCAGCGTGGTGTGCAGCCTGGACGGAGTCGTGGCGAACAAGCTGATAGATATGTTGATCGATAAGGGTCATGTAACAATGGATGAGATAACTTGCATCTATCATAAAAAACTTGAAGCCAGTCCGGAACTTCTTTATCAGGCTTGTGAAGGCTTTATAGAACCGCATCACATCTATATGTTGCAGACCATCCGTAAAGATATGGAACAGACGAAAGCCATCATAGCTGACCTTACCTGCCGTATAAAAGAGGTTTTATCTCCTTATGAGAATGTGATGGAACTCTTGCAGAAGATCCCCGGACTTAGCCGGAAAACGGTTGAAGACCTGATAGCAGAGATAGGTGTGGATATGGAAGCCTTTCCAACCGAAAAGCACCTGGCTTCGTGGGCCGGTGTCTGTCCAGGCAATAACGAGAGCGCAGGTAAAAAAAAAGTGGTAGAACCACCCATGGCAACAAACAGTTGAAAGCCGTAATCACGGAGGCTGCGTGGGCAGCCACCCGTACCAAGAACACCTTTTACAGTGCACGTTATCACCGTTTAGCCGCCCGTCGAGGGAAAAAGAGGGCTTTAGTAGCAGTAGGACACTCGATCCTGAAATCGGTATGGCATGTACTGAAAGAGGCTTGTGAGTATAAGGAACTCGGTGCGGAATATCTCAACCAAAGGATGGAGCAGAAACGGAAAAATTACTTGAAGAAAGAGCTGGAAGCACTTGGCTATAAAGTTAAAATCAGCCGTGATGATGGTCCAATCCCAGAAGTAGGTTAAAAACATAGAGAAGGTCGATTTTTACTGGCTTGTTGTCGTAAGAAACAGCAAGAGGTCGCTCATGAAACTGATCTCAACTGCTAAGCGGTCAAGACTGCGAGTCCTTTAACGCGTGTATGAAATTTTTTTTCTTAGCTGTTGTAAAATTATAAAATGCCCAAAGATAATAGCCAACCGCATTTGTATCTATACAAGTGCTCTCTTTTGTTTTGTCTGAACTCTAAAAAAATCAATTTATTAATGGTTTAAACGGCTCTCTTGAGATAGGGAGCGCAATTTATTTACATATGAAAAAGTACGATATAAAAAATACGGATAAAGAAACCCTGCAAAAGTGGTTCTATCTGATGACACTCGGCCGGGCTCTCGACGAAAAGGCCCCTGCCTACCTGCTGCAATCGCTGGGCTGGTCGTATCATGCTCCCTACGCCGGACATGATGGGATTCAGCTTGCGGTCGGGCAGGTTTTCAAAAAGGGAGAAGATTTCCTGTTCCCTTATTACCGGGACATGCTCACCGTTCTATCGGCAGGAATGACTCCCGAAGAAATTATACTCAACGGCATCTCCAAGGCGACCGACCTGACTGGCGGAGGCCGCCACATGTCCAACCATTTTGCAAAAACAGAATGGAACATCGAAAATATATCCTCCGCAACCGGCACACATGATTTGCATGCTGCCGGCGTCGGGCGTGCCATGGTTTACTACGGGCACAAGGGAGTTGCCATCACTTCCCACGGTGAATCGGCCACTTCCGAAGGCTTCGTCTACGAAGCAATCAACGGTGCCAGCACTGAACGCTTGCCTGTCATTTTCGTTATCCAGGATAACGGATATGGCATTTCCGTCCCAAAAGAAGACCAGACCGCCAACCGCAAGGTTGCCGACAACTTCTCGGGGTTCAAGAACCTGAAGATTATCCATTGCAACGGCAAAGACGTCTTCGACTCCATGAACGCCATGACAGAGGCCAAAGAGTATGCCCTCAACCGTACGCCGGTCATCGTACAGGCTAACTGCGTACGCATCGGCTCTCATTCAAACTCGGACAAACATACGTTATACCGCGATGAAAACGAGCTGAATTATGTAAAGGCGGCAGACCCTTTGTATAAGTTCCGCCGCATGCTTCTCCGCTATAAACGTTTCACCGAAGAAGAGTTAAAGGAGATAGAAGACAAAGCAAAGAAAGACCTGTCCGCAGCCAACCGGAAAGCGCTTGCCGCTCCCGACCCTGACCCATCCACGGTTACTGATTTTGTCTTGCCCGAACCTTATATTCCCCGGAAGTATACAGATGGCATACCACACGATGAAAAGGGAGAAAAAGAAACATTGGTCACCGCCATCAACAAGACGCTGAAAGCGGAGTTCCGGTACAATCCGGACACCTTCATCTGGGGACAGGATATTGCCAATAAAGAAAAAGGCGGCGTCTTCAACATCTCGAAAGGGATGCAGCAGGAGTTTGGCGACGCCCGTGTCTTCAACGCTCCGATTGCCGAAGACTATATCGTCGGCACGGCCAACGGCATGTGTCGTTTCGACCCCAAAATACATGTCGTGATAGAAGGCGCCGAGTTTGCCGATTATTTCTGGCCGGCAGTCGAACAATATGTGGAATGTACCCATGAATACTGGAGAAGCTACGGACAGTTCACGCCCAACATCACGCTCCGATTGGCTTCGGGCGGATACATCGGCGGCGGCCTGTATCATTCTCAAACGATAGAAGGGGCACTGACGACCTTGCCAGGTGCACGAATCGTTTACCCTTCATTTGCCGATGATGCCGCCGGATTGCTCCGGACAAGCATGCGTTCGAAAGGGTTCACCCTCTTCCTCGAACCGAAGGCTTTGTATAATGCGGTGGAAGCCTCGGCCGTGGTTCCCGATGACTTCGAGGTTCCTTTCGGCAAGGCACGCATCCGCCGCCCGGGAGACGACATGAGCATTATCACTTACGGCAATACCACGCATCTCTGCCTCAATGTTGCCGAACGGTTACAACGGGAACATAACCGGAATGTCGAAGTTATCGACCTCCGCTCCCTAATACCGTTGGACAAAGAGACTATTTTCGAATCTGTCAAGAAGACAAGCAAAGTCCTGATTGTGCATGAAGACAAGGTCTTCTCCGGTTTCGGGGCGGAAATTGCCAGTATGATCGGCGCCGAGCTGTTCCAATACCTGGACGCTCCGATACAGCGCGTCGGCTCCCTCTTCACCCCCGTCGGATTCAACCCGATACTCGAAAAGGCAATCCTGCCGAATGAAGAGAAGATTTATAAGGCGGCAAAAGAATTGTTGGATTACTAAAAAAGCAAACGAATAATGAAAAAAATAGGATTATTTTATGGAACCGCGACAGCTAAGACTGCTGCTGTCGCCAAAAAGATAAAGGAAGCGTTCGGAGAAGATATCGTCGATATCATTCCTGTCGAACAATCTGAAGAAAAGGAGTTTAATGCATATGAATATATCATCGCTGGCTCTTCCACCTGGTTCGACGGCGAATTGCCGACCTACTGGGACGAGACGCTCCCCGAACTTACCGGTCTCGACCTGACCGGCAAGAAAGTCGCCCTCTTCGGATTGGGAGACCAGAAGAAGTATCCGGATAATTTCGCCGATGGAATCGGCATTCTGGCAAAGGCCTTCACCGACCGGGGAGCCACCCTGGTTGGAAGGACGTCGCCGGAAGGATACCATTTCAACCGATCCGGTGCACTGCAAAACGGGCAATTCCTCGGATTGATACTGGACATAGAGAACCAGTCCGATAAAACCGATGAAAGAGTCCGGAAATGGGTCGGACAGCTAAAAAATGAGTTTGAGAAGGGTGCCCCTTCTTCCGACGAAGAATTTAACTGCTGATCGTTCCTCGTCAAGAAATACGATAGTTCCACCGCCAATCTTCCGGCGACATCTTAAAGCGTCGCCGGAAAACCCGGAACAGGCCGCTGGGACTATAACCACAACGTTGTGCTACCGCCCGTATTTCAGATTTACTATGCGCTAGCATGTATTTGGCCATCTCCAGCGAATAGTCTTCGATAAACTTCGCGACCGACGTACCGGCCAGCACCTTTATTGCACCGTTTAAATCGGAGACGCTCACTTCAAGTTCCTTGGCATAATACTCCACCGGAAGCGCCCCTCCGGCATGAAGCAACGGCATAAAATGATCGATAAACGTATTGCCGCTCGGACGATAACCGGGAACGATGGCAGGAAGGCCCATCCAGCGCTCTTCTTCGGTTGCCGGACGAGGATCGATGCTTACAAACAGTTTGGTGACTGATATGGTAGGAAATTTATGGCTCATGCGTTGTTCTTTTAAAGTTACGCAGGTAAAGATAAGGGATAAAAAGCGGAGAAACAAGTCCGGACAAATAAAAATATTGCCAGGCTGATTAGCGCGGCAATTTCGGAGTCCAACAATAGTGCCGGCTTATTTAAAAAGGCATTTCCTCCAACTGCAAAAATGCCAGACTATTTAGCGAGGCACTGCCGTAGACCTTCAATATTGCCGCGCTAATCAGCCTGGCATTATATACATTATATTTCTTCTTCTGAAGCCTTATAAAAGCCTATCTCCGATAGTTGCGGAACATCCCTTGCCCCGTTTATAATAATCCGGGCCTTGTTGCAACGTACGGGAGCAAAGCGGAGAATCAGGGAAGAAATATCGTTTTCGTGGATCAAACCGCGTTTATCGGGAGGTAGATTCAGGAGCAACAGTGAGTTCTTCCCGACCGAACGGACAAGGTCTCCTTTCCCCTCTTTCCAGGGAGTGGAGGCCACCGAAAAATCGGTATAGGCCGAGGGCCACAGGCAGAGACTATTATTGTATAATCTTATCACTGAAAGGCATAAAAACGGGCTGCCCTAAAATCACTTTCCAGGCAACCCCTCCTTTGTTGTACGAAAAATAAAAAACAGTGGGCTATTCTCTTCCGCCCCCCAAAGCCCTGTAGAGATTAATCACGCTTTGTATCTCAGTAAAACGGTTGGCGGTACGGGTTAGTTGTGCGCTGAGCAGACTCTGCCTGGCGGTCAACACTTCCAGATAAGTGGTCGTGCCGTGCTCCATCAACAGAGAAGTGCTTTTTAATGCTGCTTCCAGGGACGTGATTTGCTTGTCCAGCAAGAAACTCTTTTCACGGCTGGTTTGACAAGCAGTCAGGGCATCATTCACCTCGCTTCCGGCATTCAGCAATGATTGCAGGAAAGCAAGGGCCGCCTCTTCCTGTTGCAGCTTGGTAATCTTGTACTGGGCGATAATCTCCCCACGGGCAAACAATGGCTGTGTCAGTGAACCTACTGCCGAAGCCAGGAACTTGCCCGGGTTTACAATCATCGAACCGGCGTTGTTCGTCCATCCCGCGCTACCGCTCAATGTTATCGAGGGATAGAAAGCGGAACGCGCCTGGTTGGTTCCGTAGAAAGCGGCTTCCAGCGTCCTTTCGGCCGAACGGACATCGGGACGGTTTGCCAGCATCTGCATGGGAACACCGAGGGAGAAATTGTCGGGGAACTGTTGTACTCCCAACTCTCCCCGTTCGTAATATCGCGGAGTCTCAGCCAACAAAAGGGCGAGACTGTTTTCCACCTGGTTTATCTGCTCCTTCAGGTCCAGCACGGAGGACTGTACCTGGTAATATGCCGCTTCCATCTGCGATACAGCTGATTCGTTGGACAAGCCTGCTTTCATCAGGGCACGGGTGGAAGCAACGGTTTCGCTCCATGCTTCCTCCGTCTGGCGCGTGATGTAAAGCTGCTCGTCCAACATCAGCAAAGTATAGTAGGTGTTGGCTATACCGGCTATCAGCTGGGTGCGGACCGCCTGCTGATAGTCACGGCTTTGGGCAAATAGTGCTTTAGCTTGTTCTTTCGCATTACGCATACGTCCGAAGATATCCAGTTCCCAGCTGGCGGTGATAGGCAACGAGTAAGTCTGCGTTGCCTTACGACCGTCGAAACTACTCACAGATCCCTGCGGCGTAAAGGCGAAAGAAGGAAGAAATGCCAGTTTTGCCGACATCAAAGTCGCTTCGGCCTGCTCCACACGGAGTTGGGCTGACTGGTAATCGGTGTTGTTCTGCAAACCATGTTCGATAAGTTGTTGCAGCTGCGGGTCGGTGAAGAGTTCACGCCATTCCATGTTACCGAAGCTGGCGGTATCTTCTGCCACCACTTCCTCGCCATAGAGATGGTCGGGGACGGTGGTAGCGGGTTTATATTTGCTGTATATGCCGCAACTGCTTAACAAGGCAGATACAGTCGTTAACAGAATTATCTTTTTCATATTCCTTTTATTTATTGATTATTCAACGCCGCCACGTTCGGCTGCACTTCTCTCCTGTTCCAGCAACACCTGCACGTCGGCTTCTTCTTCCATCGGTTTACGTATCTTTTCCTGCAGATATTCAAAGATGATATAGAATACCGGAACTACAAACAGCAACGCCAGTGTTCCGACAGCCATACCGCCAACGACACCCGTACCCAACGAACTGTTTCCGTTGGCACCTGCACCGCTGGAGAACATCAACGGCAGCATACCGAAAATCATCGTCAACACCGTCATCAGGATAGGACGCAGACGAACCTGTGCGGCTGAATAAGCCGATTCGACGATCCCCATTCCTTTGCGGCGGCGTTCGATGGCGTACTCCGTAATCAAGATAGCCGTCTTTGCCAGCAAACCAATCAACATAATCACACCTGTCTGCAAGTAAATGTTATTTTCCAATCCGAATATCTTGGCGAACAGGAAGCTACCCATCAACCCGAACGGTACGGAGAAGATAACGGCAAACGGAACCAGGAAGCTCTCATAAAGACAAGCCAGAATCAGATAAATAAGGAATATACAAATAGCATAAATGAAAACCGTCTGTGCACCGCTACTGCTGGCCTCTTCGCGGGCCATACCGCCGTATTCATATCCATATCCTGCCGGCAGACTCTGTGCTGCCACCTCTTCGATAGCCTTCTGCACCTCACCGGATGAATATCCTTCGGCCGGGTTCACATTCGCTGTAATGGTGCTATACAGATTGAAACGGTTGGACGTTTCCGGTCCGAGCACTTCCGTCAATGTCACGAACTGGCTGATAGGAGCCATTTCCGCTCCGTTACGCACGAACATATTATCCAAAGACTGCTGGTCCAGGCGATACTCGGGCGAAGCCTGCATCATTACGCGGTATACTTTACCGAACTGGTTGAAGTTCGAGATATAAGCGCCACCGCAATAACTGCCCAAGGCATCGAGTACGGTGCTTGGTGAGATACCTGCACGTTTACATTTTGCCGCATCGACATCTACCGATATCTGCGGGAAGTTCATCGCATAAGAAGTATAGGCCATCGTTATTTCCGGACGCTGATTGAGCGCACCGAGGAACTGCATCGACGAATTATAGAATGTAGCCATATCGCCACCAGTTCTATCCTGAAGGTTCAGTTCAAGGGAATTACCCATACCGTACCCCGGAATCATGGCGGGCTGGAAACTGAATATCTGTGCTTCCTTTATACCGTAGAACTGTGCATTGAGGCGTGCAGCCACGGCATCGGAGTTGTGCTCCTTCCCTTTTCGCTCGCTCCAGTCTTTCAAACGGACGATAATTGTTCCGTAAGAAGTACCCTGCCCGGACATAAGTCCATATCCGGCAACACGGGCATAGTGTTCTATTTCAGGAGTATTATTCAAAATATCTTCCAGCTTGTTCATTACCTTGTTTGTTTCTTCCAGCGTGCTTCCCGGCGAAGTACTTACGTTCACCATGATAACGCCCTGGTCTTCCTGCGGCACAAGCCCCGTCTTAGTGGTATTCATCAGATAAACCAGCAGAACGATGGCAGCCACCAGCGAAGTCCACACCATCCAACGATGATGGATAAAGAACATTACACCTTTCTTATATTTACCCAGCACAGCATTGAACGAAGCATTATAAGCTGCACGTACCCGTCCGTTGATACTCGTTGCACTCTTCGTTCCATCCGACGGACGCATCATAATGGCACACAGAGCCGGGCAAAGGGTCAACGCCGAAATCATGGAGATACCTACCGCAGTAGCCATCGTGATACCGAACTGTGTATAGAACACACCCGACGTTCCGCCCATAAATGTTACAGGGATAAACACTGCCATAAATACACAGGTACAGGAAACGATAGCCATCGTCACATCGCCCATCGCATCTTTCGTAGCGAGATAAGACGACTTATATCCGGCATCGAACTTCGACTGCACCGCCTCGACCACCACAATGGCATCATCCACCACCGTTCCGATGGCAAGTACCAAGGCAAACAAGGTCAAAATATTCAAACTGAATCCGGCAGCCACAAGGCAGGCAAATGTTCCGACCAGCGACACTATAATAGAAATAGACGGGATAAGCGTACTCTTCAAGTCCTGCAGGAAGAAGTACACCACCAGGATAACCAGGATGATGGCAATAACAAGCGTCTCCACCACATTATGTATGGAAGCGAATAGGAAGTCGTTCGAACTCATCATCGTGACGAACTCCGTCCCTTCCGGTAAGCTCTTCTCCATCTGCTCCATCTGGGCAGTTATTTGTTTGTTGACAGCGGTTGCATTGGAACCTGCTGTCTGGAACATCATGAAAAGAACAGCCGGTTTACCGTCCATCTCGCTACGGAAACTGTACGTCAACGTACCCAGTTCCACATTAGCCACATCTTTCAGGCGAAGTACGGAACCGTCGCTCTGCGAACGGATAACGGTGTTCTGAAACTCTTCCACGCTTTTCAAACGTCCGCGATACTTCATCGTGAACTGGAAAACATTCTCCGAATTTTCTCCCAGCGAACCGGTAGGCGCTTCGATATTCTGTTCGCCCAGCACTGCCGTCAC
Source organism: Parabacteroides sp. ASF519 (assembly GCF_000364265.2). Classification (NCBI taxonomy): domain Bacteria; kingdom Pseudomonadati; phylum Bacteroidota; class Bacteroidia; order Bacteroidales; family Tannerellaceae; genus Parabacteroides; species Parabacteroides sp. ASF519. The sequence goes on from NZ_AQFV02000006.1 coordinate 4,200,991, forward strand.
ATCCGAAGGGACAAGGCCGTACTGTGCCATCCGTTCCGGACGCAACCAGATACGCATACTGTATGTATCACCCAATTCCATTACATCACCCACACCTTCAATACGTTTGATTTGGGGAACAACATTGATGTCCAGATAATTGGCGAGGAAAGTCTGGTCGTAACGACCGTCGGTGCAGACCATTGCACCGATTTGCAGGAAGCTGGTCTGGCGTTTCTGTGTAGTCACACCAATCCTTGTTACCTCCGCCGGCAAAAGTCCCTGTGCCTTGGATACACGGTTCTGTACATTGACAGCTGCCATATCCGGGTCTGTCCCCTGCTTGAAATATACCTGTATAGTTGCCGAACCGGCATTAGTAGCAGTGGAAGTAATATACATCATGTTCTCCACCCCGTTTATACTTTCTTCCAGCGGCATGACAACACTGTTCATCACAGCATCGGCATCGGCTCCCGTGTAAGAAGCGGTTACATAAACCGTAGGCGGCGCAATGTCGGGATACTGTTCCACCGGCAGCGTAAAGAGCGAAATAAGCCCTATCACCAAAATCAGCACGGAGATACAGATAGCCATCACCGGCCGTTTTATAAATATGTTTCCTTTCATATTTTTTTTCTCCTTGTTTTATTTTACGACAGTACCTTCGCGTACCAACCCGGCACCTTCCGATACAATTTCATCACCGGCTTTCAACCCGTCGAGCACGACATACTCGCGCCCGTCGTTAATACCGGCTACGGTTATCAGGGTGGAGACAGCCTTGCCGTCCACGACCTTATAGACAACAGTCTTATCCTGCAACCGGACAGTCGCCCCCTGCGGGACAACGATACAGTCTTTATAAACGCTCGGTATCACTACCGTGCCCGATGCTCCGCTATGAAGCAATCGCGATTCGTTGGGGAATACCACACGTGCCACCACCGTACCTGTCTGCCGGTCGATGACTCCGCTGATGGATTCTATGATTCCTTTTTTGTCGTAAACCGAATTATCGTTCAGCTTCAGTTCCACTTCCGGCATGTTCTTCAATGCGTCGTCCATGCTTCCGTGCTCGCGGGTCAGGGCCAGCAACTGGTTTTCAGTCATGGAGAAATAAACATACATATCGGAATTGTCGCTTACTGTCGTCAACGGCTGCGGTATACTCGCGCTCACCAATGCACCCGCACGGTAAGGCAATGCGCCCACAACACCATCGCACGGACTTTTCACTTCCGTATAAGAGAGGTTATTGCGTGCATTCAGTTCCTGCGCTTCGGCCTGTGCCAATTGTGCTTTGGCAGAGAGGAAAGTGTTCTCAGCTGTTTGCAGACTAAAGTCCGAAACGACTTTCTGAGCATTCAGTTCCTTATTACTGTTATAGGTCAATTCTGCTGTTGCCAGTGCGGCACGTGCCGCTTCCACGTTAGCAGTAGCCGTTTTGAGAGCTGCCCTGTAAGGCACCTGGTCAATAACGAACAGCACTTGCCCACGACGTACTTTTTGCCCTTCAGTTACGTAAAGTTTCTCGATAGTTCCTGATACCTGAGGATAAATGTCGATATCCTGCCGCCCACGTATCGTCGCCGAATAAGAAGAAGTAAGCTCTTTGTCCGCCGGAGCCACTTTCATAATTGAATAAGAAGATTTCATCTGTGCATCCGGAGCTTGTTTACAGGATGCCATCCACATCGTACAACCGACAATCCCTATCAGCCGTATCCATTTTTTACTTGTTTTATTCATACTATTGCTATTAAAAACTGGGACAAATGTAGACGAAAGGAACATAGCCATAGTGCCCCATTTCTCTCCAAGGATGTCTTATTTTCCCCCACCATCGCTTTTTTACGCTAATTTTATACACCCATGCGGAATACAGAACATCAAAGTAGTGAAATAGAACATCTTAGTTGTCCGGTTATTCGCCAAATTTGCAAAAACAAAAATAGAGTATATGGAAAATGAAGAAATCAAAACTGTCAGTATAGAAGACTTTAAGACCAACGAGCACATCATCGATTATGTAGATGACGATTTTGCAATAGTGAACAGCCTGGAAGGAGCTCCAACCGGTAATGATACGGTACGATTAGATTGTTTTCTTCTGGCTATTTGTGTGGAAGGTTGCATTCAGCTGGATATAAACCGCAAAACTTATCAATTGGAAGATGGCGACCTACTACTTGGCCTTCCCAACACCATCATCAGCCATATTATGTTAAGTCCCAGGAATAAAATCAGGCTTGCCGGTTTCTCCACCCGCTTCCTGCAACGTGTCCTCAAAATGGAGAAAGTGACATGGAATACGGCCATTTATATACATAATAATCCGATAAAGCGCGTTGGTGAAAACAAAAATGAAATCTTTTTTTATTACAGGGATTTAATCGTTGCAAAGATAAACGACGATCCTCATCATTATCATAAAGAAGTAATACAACATCTGTTTTCCGCACTTTTCTGTGAGATGCTGGGGGCTCTCCACAAAGAAGCCATCGAACTGGGAGAGGTCGGACATGCGAAAGAAGGGATTAAACAGGCTGATTATATTTTCCGGAAATTCGCTGAAAAGTTATCGGCAGACAATGGCATGCACCGTTCGGTATCTTATTTTGCCGATGCGCTCTTTTACAGCCCCAAATATCTGTCGAAAGTCGTCAAGAAAACATGTGGAAGGACACCTTTGGAACTAATCAACGAAACAGCCATTGAGCATATCAAACACCGCCTGAAACACTCCGACAAATCCATCAAAGAAATTGCAGAAGAGTTCAACTTCCCCAACCAATCCTTCTTCGGCAAGTTTGTAAAAGCTCACACCGGCATGTCCCCCGCACGTTATCGTGATGCGAGGGTGGAATAGTTTGTTGTTTTTTGCTATATTTGCTGAGTAATAACCTTTGAACACTATTAAATAGAAGATCATGAAAGAATTTGAAGAAGCACTAGTTTGCAAATGTAAGAATGAGAGAATACCTGAAGAATTCAATTACTTCGGAAAAGTCATTGGCGAATGGGACCTCGACTGGAACGACCGACTCAATACCTCCACCCCACGTCGTGTGAAAGGCGAATGGATATTCTCATGGGTACTCGACGGTATGGCCGTACAAGACGTTTTCATTGTCCCTTCAAGAGCAGAGCGGCTCACTGATATTCAGCCCGATGCCGCCTACGGAACCACCATCCGCCTGTTCAACATCGAAAGACAAGTTTGGGAAATATTCTATGGATGCCCCGAAGAATGTGCACGTCTCGAAGCACGCAAGGAAGGTGACGAAATCATCCTCACTGAAATAACCTCAAAAGCTATGAAATGGATTTTCTCCGATATCACCGATAATTCATTCACCTGGCGAAGCATTGCCAAAAGCCCCGCCGGAGATTGGATTACACTCGCAAGAGTCTACGCTACCCGCAAAAAGAAATAAAAACAGCAATCTTTCATAATAACAAATGGCATGCAAATTAAAATTATTTATTCAATCTGCATGCCATTCATTATTTCTCATACTTTAGTTCTGCGCCCGGTACTCGTTCGGAGAAGTTCCTACGCACTTCTTGAAAAGACGGGTGAAATGCTGCGGATACTTAAATCCCATTTCATAAGCTATTTCGCTGATAGAACGGCTGGTGTCGAGCACCTTTTCCTTCGCCATGTCAATCAACATCAACTGTATATGTTCCTGAGCCGATTTGCCTGTTTCCTTTTTAATCAAGTCGCCCAGGTAATTTGCGGAAAGATGTAACTGGTCTGCACAATATTGCACAGACGGCAACCCAATCTCTTGTGGCTTATCCGACAGGAAATAGTCGTTCAATATCTTCTCGAACTTCGACAATGTATCTTTATTTACATTCTCGCGGGTAATAAACTGACGGTCATAGAAGCGCAAGCAGTAGTTGAGCAACAGTTCGATATTGGAAACAATCAGCATCCGGCTGTGTTTATCGATCCCCCTGGACAGTTCCAGTTCTATATTCTTCAGGCAATCGATTACAATTTGCCGCTCCTGTTCCGACAAGTGGAGAGCCTCATATACTTCATAGGAGAAGAAATTATAATTCTTTATATTGCGTCCGAGTGTCGTCCCCCGAATCAAATCCGGATGAAACAGCAACGCCCACCCTTTCGGCTTTATCACCTCTCCGTCATTCGACACACCAACCACCTGGCCCGGCCCCGTGAAAACCATCGTACCTTCCTGGTAATCATAATAATTACGCCCGTATTGCAAGTCGCCGCATTTTACCTCTTTCAGGAAGACTGCATAAAAGCCGTAACTCATCCGGGCACGTTTTATGCCCGTTACTTTCGAGAAGTCGATCACGCTAACCAGCGGGTGCAACGTTTCCTGCCCTATCAGGTCATTATACTGGCAGATATGATCCATTTTTTCTATTTCAGCCATAGTCTTTCCTTTTAAATGTTTCAGTACAAAGTTAATAGATTTTTGTTATATCAGTCAAACTTCAACTATTTTACAGCCTCCGTATATTCCTCATCAGTCACTTCCCCAAGCCATTCCGCGCTGTTTTCGCTTACCTTCGGAGTGATTCCGATATGTGTAAAACGGCTGTCGGGTGCAGCACCATGCCAGTGGACAGTATTGGCCGGAATATTTACCACATCGCCCGGTTGCAGGCGTTGGGCCGGTTTGCCTCTTTCCTGGTAATAGCCGACTCCTTCAGTACAAAGCAGGATTTGTCCTACTGCGTGGGAATGCCAGTTGTTGCGGGTGCCGGGGGCGAAAGTTACATTATAAATGTTACAATCATATTCCGGTTGTGTGGAAAGCATCTTCAGCCAGGCATCGCCGCTGAAGTTAGCAGTAATAAGATTGCCCAGTCCCAATACCGGTTCTTTTACCTGAGTTTTATCTTCCATTATTTCTACTGTTTGATTATTTCCGTTATTGTTCTTACTGTTGCACACATTCACTGCAAAGAGTGCCATGCAAATCAGGATGATTACTGAATTATTTTTCATACGCTTCCTTATTTAATGGTATTTTATCATCTTCCTTTCGATGTTGCAAAAATAAGGAAACAGTGACAACCAAACTGTAGACGGATTACAGATATTTATACCCAAATTACGGATTACCATTGGGATAGTAACACACGTCGACAGATTATTCTACCATCCCCTTGTCGATACCAAACTTCTCATCCGTCTGACATTTCCCGGCAGGTTCCACATGGACTAGAATATCATATACATTATCTATCGAGTTTTCGATACTTTTCTCTACGGCATCGGCTATTTCATGAGCTTGCATAAGAGTCATCTGTGGATCCACTTCTATGTCAAGGGTAATATTATACAGGTTTCCTATCATCCTCGACCTGACCCGGTGAGGATTGCCTGCACCGGGCACTTTCTCCACGGCTTCGAATATCTTATTATATATATTGACATCTTTCACGCCGTCCATCAGTTCGACATTGGAATCCATAAAGATACTGATGGAAGATTTTATGATGAAAAGACTTATTATCAACCCGGTAATTGAATCGAGTATCGGCAGTTTAAATATAAAAGTAAATATCAACCCCAATAAAACCCCGGATGAAATAATAACATCATTACGCATATTGATAGCATTTGCTGTCAGCATGGAACTATTGATTTTCTTCCCTTGCTTATACTGATACAACGCCAGCAGGAGCTTGCCGGCAATAGAAAAGACAGTAACATATATAGCAATAGCAGACGGTATCTCTTTTACCTCGTCCGAAAAAATACTTTCAACAGACGACAACAGCATCTGCACACCGGCATAAAATATCACGAGCGACAGAATCTTCGTTGCAATACTCTCCGCTTTCTCATAGCCGAACACATACTTTTTAGAAGGTGGCCGGCTCATAATCCGCGCCGTAAAAATCATCACAACAGAAATAATTACATCTGTCGCCGAATCGATACCGTCCCCCAATACGGCTAAACTGCCAGCCAATAAACCTACAATAATTTTCGATACGGAAAGTACAGCGTTACCAATCGTGCTTATCCATGATGTTCTTATCAATATTTTCTCCCGTGACATATCTTTGCCTTATTAAGTAAATAGATTTTACAAACAGGGGATAAATATAAGCATAATATATCTGCCCGCACAGCCAAACGAAACAACTATTTTCCCTTATTGGTTTTAATTTACCTCAATTTTTCAACACATCCTGTTTCCCAGTTACTTATCAGATATAAAACCTTATGAAAGCCCATTCCTGCATTCTTTACTTTTACATAGTTATTGTATTTTTTATATCATTATATAAGATAAAAGATTTAAACAAAATCAGCCATAAAATAAATCAAAATATAGAATATAAACAAATAGCTATCAATATATTACAATAAAAATGAATGACTAAAATAATCGATCGTTTATTTTAGTCTGTGCAAAGGTATGAATTATTTTTATATCCACAAGACATATATTTTTTTATAAAAATTGATTTTCAAAGTATTAAATATTTTTTAACACGAAGTTAAAAAACACATAATGATGACTAGAAAAAACGATCGTTTTTTCTAGTCATTTTTCGTTAGTACACACATGTGACTGACGAACTTTGTCGTGTTCAATAACTAGTATTAATGTAATGGCTTACCTACTTATTACTTTATCGTTATTCATATCAATAATCCTTTCAAGGCTTATTATTCTGCGTATTCTGGTAGTTGCACACCGAAAAAAACTGTTCGATATACCTGATGAACGAAAAGTCCATAGTGGAATAATTCCCCGATTGGGTGGTGTTTCATTTGTTCCCACCATCCTGTTTTCGTTAGCCTTTGTCACCGGATTAAGGTATCTTGTTGGGCTTGAAATAGCCATTGACAAGCTTAATTTCATAATTCCCGAATTTTACTTCATGGTCTGTGGTCTGATGTTATTGTATTTATCCTATATAAACAAAAGTAGTATTGTAGTAGAAAATAATAAATATGGAACAAACTATAAACAATAACCAATTTATAGGAGATGGAATGAATGCTTTTGAACGCAATGTAAAACGCAGTGTTGACTGTTTCCTTGCATTGTTGGCTTTGATTATTTTTTCTCCCCTATTTTTAATTTGTTATATTGCTGTACGCTGGGAGGATGGGACACCTGTAATTTTCAAGCAAGAGCGCATCGGTCGTTTCGGTCGTCCTTTTAACATTTACAAGTTCCGAAGTATGCGGCTGGATGCAGAGAAATTCGGTCCAGCTCTCTACAAAGGAGATTCGGATCCCCGTATGACCCGTGTGGGGAAGTTCTTGCGCGAATATCATTTAGATGAGTTACCCCAACTATGGAATGTTTTCATCGGTGACATGGCTTTCATCGGTCCACGTCCGGAGCGTAAATTCTACATCGACCAAATTATGGAGCATGATCCACGCTATCATTTTCTTTATCAAATACGTCCGGGGGTTACTTCATATGCTACGCTTTACAATGGCTATACAGATACGCTGGAAAAAATGCTCCGTCGTTTACGTTACGACTTATTCTATTTGGAACATCGTTCATGGTGGTTCGATTTTAAGATATTGGTAAAGACGTTCTTGAATATTGCGTTTGGGAAAAAATTCTAAGTACCGTTCTGGTTATACGATTCATAAATACCTGCAAGTACTGAATTTTAAATTTATATTCCGAATATTTATCTTTACCGTTTAATATCATACATAAATTTCTGGTTTGATCGGAGTAGGGATAAAAAGACAAGCAAGAAGATAATCTACTCCTTCTCCGTCAACGCCCAACCAGTTGTCGTTTGATGGCTGCATCAATAAGTCTGTGGAGAGAATAGAGTTGTGGCCCCCCAGGCTGATAAAGAAAACAATCTGTTGGTTTCATTCTTTTACATCGCAGACAAACTGAAATGCGGTTACACAACACAATATAAAGAACACTCATACGGGTATATCATTGATTTGAAAACCAAGTAAGTTCTGTAATATTGATCTTGTTGGACAAACCGAAAATCGAGGCGGAGGATTATGACAATGTATCTTATCCTTTGGTGGGGCTAGGCTGGTCGTTAAACGAGTGCGTCAGCCCGCTGCTTTACACCTTGAAAGATTGGATGAAATACCATTTCTCCCCCTTTATACACAACGTAAAAGACGAGGAGATACGATTGCTATAAGTTTAAGTACGGAAGATATAACAGCGGTTGTCACTATCGTAAAGAGAAGACGGATTCAAGGCGCAAACCCTAACGGGGTAGTCGGTCAATTAGATTTGCCAAACTTGAAAGCCTGATTGCTCACCCATAATAATTATGTAGAAATACGACAATTTCAGCTTATAGGAGTCATGGCATAAGGAGTTCCTATGGGAAATGTTTGTCTTAGCAGTCTCATGCCTTAGGAGAAATAGAGAATGTCGGATCTTGTGTTAAATGAATTAAAGGAAAGAATGAATGAAATCAATTTACCACCATACATCATTCAAAGTTTTGAAGAGTATCGTAACCGATACCGGATTAAACTTTAGAGCCAGTAAATATAGTAATTACACAAACGGCGAATATGAATGGATCAAGGATAAGGCGAATGCTGTGATTCAGGAAATGTGCAAGGAGCAAAGTAAACCATTTGATACTGATCCAATGAAGTTTAACCCCTATATCATTTGTTTTTGCGGAGAAAACTTGTCGAGGGAAATGTGGTTAAACTATGTGGATAGTGGTAATGGCATACAAATAGGCGTAAATACGGATATTATCTCAAGTTTTTCTTTGAAGGAGCGTGATCCGGATGTTTTGTTCGGTGCGTTTACATAACAAAAGAGGAAAGTGAAGATAAAAAATATGTAAAAGCTGCAATAAAACGTGTTTATGATAAATGCAAATTTGAGTCTGATAGCTATCAAGATGATTTGTCGGTTTGTGCCTCTTGCCTCAAGCAGGAAGAATATAAATATGAAAAGGAATATCGGTATATGGTACCTAATTATAACATCATTGTTTTTGAAATGGATGCAAAAGGAGATGTTTCAGAACAAGAGATGGAAAATTTAGAAAATATAGAAACAGACGGAACTAGGAAATATATTTATCGGACATTTCCCAAAGCAGCGTTTGCTAGTGTTACTTTAGGGCATTTGACGACAAATGAACAGATGGAGGTAGTGCGTCAGTATCTTGATTATTGCGGTTATGGTATGGAAAAGATCATGGTTAAAAGGATAGAGAGTAAGGATCTTGTTTAAGGGGCTATGTTCTAAATTGAGTACTTCCCACTAATTTACTAGTGGGGCGGAAATTATTGTGATCTATATTATGTCTGCTACATCAGAAAACAATAAACGGATAGCGAAGAACACGCTGTTTCTCTACGTGCGTATGCTCCTGATCATGGGGGTGACACTGTACACCAGCCGGGTCGTGCTACAGGTGTTGGGGGTAGAGGATTTCGGAATTTATAATGTAGTGGGGGGAATTGTGGCGCTATTTTCCATGTTTACGGGTTCTTTAACCTCGGCCATTAATCGTTTTCTAACGGTAGAATTAGGAAATGGAAATCAACAGCGTTTAGCGATTATATTCTCTACCTCTGTCAATATACAACTGCTTCTATCCGTGATTATTTGTGTTTTTGTAGAGTTGGCAGGTGTTTGGTTCTTGAATAACCGGATGAATATACCTGCTGAACGTTTATATGCAGCTAATTGGGTTCTGCACACTTCTATTCTGACATTCATGACCAATCTGATTTCAGTTCCTTACAATGCGGCTATCATTGCCCATGAACGTATGAAAGCGTTTGCGTATGTAAGTGTTTTGGATGTTTTTTTGAAGTTGGGTGTCGTTTATTTCTTGTTTTTGGATTTATATGACGGATTGGTTGTCTATTCGGTTTTGTTGTTTATAGAGGCCATGGTTATACGTTTCATCTACGGGGCTTACTGTAAAAGGCATTTTGAGGAATGTTCTTATCGTTTTGTTTACGATAAGGTACTCTTGAAGGAGATGGCAGGAATGGCAGGTTGGAACTTTATAGGAGTAACATCTGGAGTCTTGCGGGATCAAGGGGTGAATATCCTACTTAATTTATTTTTTAATCCGGTTGTCAACGCTGCCCGTGCGATTTCCGTTCAAGTAGGTATAGCTGTTAATAGCTTCGCTAACAATTTTTTTACGGCACTTAATCCTCAGATCATGAAGTCTTATGTGATAGGTGATAAATCTTATATGATACGCTTAGTTTTCCTAGGGACACGGTTTGCATATTATTTGTTGCTGTTGTTATCATTGCCTATTTTGTTAGAAGCAGAGACAATCCTTTCGCTATGGTTACAGTCAGTCCCGGAGTATACGACTTGTTTTGTTCGTTTAACGCTTATTTTCGTATTGTCGGAATCTATATCTCAGCCTTTAGTTACCTCCATGTTCGCTACAGGAAAAATTCGAAATTACCAGATCATTGTCGGAGGAATACATATGCTGATCTTCCCGCTGTCCTATTTAGCCCTTTATTGTGGGGCGTTCCCAGAGATACCTCTCTATATAACAATTGTTATCTCACAGTTATGTCTGTTCTCAAGGCTTCTTCTGTTACGAAAGATGATAGGTTTACCAATGATGGAGTATCTAAGGAAAGTCTATAATAATATATTGTCTGTCAGCATTGTGGCGAGCCTCCTCCCCTCCGCTGTATGTTACTTTTTCCCGGTTTCTTTCTTGCGTCTTTTTTTGGTGTCGGGAATCAGTCTGGTTAGCACCATCTTTGCGGTCTATCGCATAGGATGTTCTGGAGAGGAGAGGGTTTTAATCCGACAGAAAATTGCCTGTCTCAAATATAAAATAATAAGAAAATAATGATACAAATACGATCCCCAAAAGAATGTTGTGGATGTACTGCTTGTGCCGAAATTTGTAGACACGGAGCTATATCGATGATTCCGGATACATATGGTTTTCCATATCCCATATTGGATCAATCCAAATGTGTAGATTGCGGTATGTGCGATAAAGTATGTCCTATCTTGAACAAATTAAGACCACGGTATCCATTGGCCTCCTATGCGTTTATGCATAAGGATCAAAGCATTCGGAAGAAATCTTCGACTGCTGGTGCATTTGTTGCGCTATCCGAAAATATATTATCTAAGGGTGGCGTGGTGTTTGGATGTGCCTTTGATACGGATTGGAGTGTTAAACATATTTATATAGAAAACAAGGATGAACTGGCACAGCTGGTCGGTTCTAAATATTTGCAGAGCCGGATAGAAGGTAGTTTCAAGGATTGTAGGAGTTTCTTGAAAGAAGGTAGATATGTTTTGTTTAGTGGAACTCCTTGTCAAATAGCTGGTCTGAAGAACTATTTGGGAAAGGACTATGACACACTTTTATGTGTGGATTTGATTTGTCATGGCGTTCCAGCTCCTAGAATATGGCAGAAATACCTTCGATATAGAGAACAAAAAAAGTCGCATGAAGTGGGAAGAGAATTGTTTGTAAATAGTGTTAATTTTCGGGATAAATCTAAAGGATGGGCTGCTTATTCCTTATCCTTATCCTTTGCTGATAAGAGTGGCCATACCTATAAGGTACCTTCATTATGCTGGAATGAAGATCCATACATGTTGTCTTTCATTAGGCACCTTAACATGCGTCCATCTTGTTTCCATTGCCGTTTTAGGAACCAACGGAGCAGAAGTGATATCACGATTGGGGATTATTGGGGATATGCAGAGGCTTATCCAGAAGTCATAGATGATAAAATCGGTGTAAATGCTCTTATTGTCAATACCGAAAAGGGACGTTTATGTTTAAATGAAATTGATTTTGATGGCTTTGAGTCATCTTATGAAAACATTGTTAAAGGTAATCCTCAATTGATGCGGTCTCATTGGACACATGTCAATCAGGGGAAATTTTTACAACAAGTCTATACGAGAGATTTCAAAGAACTAGTAATGGATTGCTTAAAGCTATCTCTCTTCCAAAAAATAATCTCTAAAACATGTACATTATACATGTTATATATAAGATAAAATTTATGTTCAATGAAAACAGTAGGAATAATAACAGTACATCATTACGGAAATCATGGTTCTTCATTGCAAGCATATGCTTCACAAAAAATATTTGAAAAATTGGGTTATGATACATATATCATAGATTATAGATCTCCCAATGCTTATTATGCGACAGATAAGTATATGAATTATGATTCCAGAGATGATTCTTATTGGAAAAAGCTTGAAAAACGGAAAAGTGGATTTCTGAAACGGGCAGTAAAAGCGGTTTTGTCAAGACCTCATATCGCTCAATTACTATATCACAAACTAGGGGTAACTAAAGGTGTTGATTTGAACCAATTTTGGCTAAAGAACTTGAAGATGACCTGTCGTTATGATAGTTTACAAAAACTGTTTGCTGATCCTCCCCATTTCGATATTTATGTAGTAGGTGGTGACCAATTATGGAACACGCACATCACGTTTAATAACCCGGCATTCTTTTTGGCGTTTGCGGATGAAGATGCTAAGAAGATCTCTTTTTCGACAAGTATAGGTATTCCTGCCATCCCGGAGAATGCGCTACCCTCGTTTAAAAGAGGAATTAAAAATCTCTCGTCGATCTTGTTACGAGAGGAGGAAGGCGTGGCGTATTTGCGTTCAATGGGATATAAAGCAGACAGGGTACTTGATCCCACATTGATGTTGACTAAGGAAGAATGGGAGCAAATGCAGAATAAGCATTATAAACCACCTTATGAAAGATATATTTTAGCTTACTTCCTTGATCCTACTAGCTGGACAATGGATTTGGTAGAAACTGTTCGAAAACAGACTGGGTTATCCGTCATTGTCATAGGTGAAAGGAAGGGATATGACAACATTGATAGTTATTCTTTTGTAGGTACTATTGAGACAGCTACATTCTTGTCTCTTTTTGCAAATGCCGAGATAGTGGTTACCAATTCTTTTCATGGAATGGCTTTTACGCTGATTTTTGAAAAGCTTCTAGTTGCCACTTATCGTGGTGAAGAATCAGATACATCCATGAATTCTCGACATCGTAATATCGTAAATATGTTTGGTCTCTCTTCCTGCTTGTATGAGCGAACTCATTTTTCTCCAGAAAAATTGACCTATAAGATGGATTATAATAGGATTCATTTATTGTTGAATGAGTATAGAGGGCAAAGTCTTGACTTACTGAAGAAGGCTCTTTCTTGAATGATATGAGTTACTATATAACTATCTTATTTTTGCTGTTGACCCTTTTCTTGACACGACGAATAGATAAATGCTTGATACATCCTATTACACTCACTTCCTCTTTATGGCTTTTTTTATTGATTGGGTATAATGTTATTGATCACGGTCTTTATCCATTGAGCGATAAGTTTTATTATGCGCTTATGGCTTGGATTATACCATTTCAAATAGCTTGTCTGAGTATGAGTAATAAGTATGTAAGGGTAAGGAGATTGCATTTGGCTCATTCCGCAACTCCGTTGATAACGAACCGATATGTTATACTATTTATCTCTATATGCCTCATAATATCATTGGTAATGAGCTACCAGCGAGCAATTGTGTTTGATCCGTCAAATTTTTACAGTGCATGGAGGGAACTATCTGTTGCGGTAAAACGAAATGAAGAGGCTCCGTTATCCGGTTTGCACTTAAATACCTTCAGAGTCGCTCAAATGGGGTACATGTTTTGTTTGATTTATTTATTAAGAGATGAGCGGTTTAAATATAAGCGATTGTTTTTTTTGTTAGTTTTTGCATTTATTGTTATGGGGGCTGATAAAGGTAGTATATTACGTTTCTTTATTGGATATATTGGAGTTCTTTGTTTTAGAAATAAATTGAATGTACGCATATTGCTGTATTCTTTATCACTCATATGTTTAGTGGTATACGCTATACAGTTTTTTCGAGGAGACTCTGAGGGCATAGATATTTTCGATTTAATATATATATATATATATATTCTCTCCTCTTCCAGCCTTTGATAACTATATATTACATAGTCAAGTGGATTTAACAACATATTTTCATGGAGATTTAGTTTTTAAGAATTTTCCTTTGGTCGGCAGGATTTTTGCAAATAATTATAATACAGTTGATGTGAATTATTTTAATTATGAAATGGTGCATGTTCCTTTACCTACAAATGTTTATACAATGATGGCTGGATATTGGGTTGGATGGAAATGGCTTGGATTGATTGTTGGAGGATTATTTCATGGATGTTTTTGGGGATATGTTTATAACAGATCGAGGAAATCAGAAGCATATAAAGTTTTATATGTTTCCATTTTAAATGTGCTTGTTTTTTATTTTTTTCATGATTTTTTATTAGAGCATATAGGGTTTCATTTGTTATTAATTTTTATTTTATTTTTCATACTCTATAATCCGATGTTTAAATATTTAATATTGAGAATAAAATGAGATACTATTCATTTGATCTGTTTGATACCTGTTTTGTTAGAGCTTGTGGGGATCCTAAGAATATTTTTGATTTATTGGCTTATCGAATTTTAGGAGATGATAGTAGTGATAGTGTTCGGTATGATTTTTCTCAGATACGGATAGAAGGAGAAAAAAAAGCCCGTAAACTATCTAATAAAAAAGAGATATCATTGGATGATATCTATATGAATTGTGACTTCTCTGGTTTGACCAGTTTGTCTAATAAAAAGATATTAATGGCTGAAATGGAAATAGAGAAAGAACAATTAGTGCCTGTATATTCTATATGGAAAAAGATACGAGAGCTTCATCAAGAAGGACATGGTATTTATTATATTTCTGATATGTATCTTCCATATGAGTTTTTATTAAATTTATTGAAAGAATATGATTTCTGGAAAGATAAAGATAGCCTTTATGTCTCTTCTGCCTGTTATTTAACTAAATTTGCAGGGACTCTTTATGAGAAGGTTGCTAGTGAGAATAATTTATCATATCAAAAGTGGATACATTGGGGTGATAATAAGTATAGTGATTATTTTATTCCTAAAAAGAAAGGTATTCATGCTTCGCTTGTTCAGCATAAATATTCCTTTTATGAACACTATCTGCTGAAACAAGATTATTTTTTTGGATTCTTTGTGAATCAACATCTAGCTGGCATATCGAAGGCAGTAAGACTATCGTTCCCCAATACACCACAATATGCTTTTGCCGCAGATTTAATAGCTCCTTTATATGTCCCTTTCGTGTATAAGGTTTTGCTAGATGCTACTCTCTCAGGTATCAAAAAAATCTTTTTTTTGGCTCGTGATGGCTATATCTTGTACCAAATTGCACAATCATTACAATCTGAATTTCCTAATATAGAATTGCGATATCTCTATGTTTCACGTTCGTCTTTATATCTTCCCGGCTTACAGGAAATAAATTCAAATAGCCTGCAATCTCTAACAAAGACGGAATTTGGTTTTACAAATGAAAATAAACTGGAGATATTGGCAAATTTTATAGTTCCAGAAGTTCTTGAACAAATAAAGAAAGTCACATTTGAAAATTTAAATGAAGATATTTTTTCTAACAATAGTGTACTTTCTATATTATCTCAATATAATAAAAAGCAGCAAGATCTTATCTATGAATATTTTATTCAGGAGGGATTAGCAGATATGAGCCATAAAGTCGCTGTGGTTGATGTTAGAGGTACCCGATCATGTCTTCAAGCAATAAATACCATTTTGTCTAACAAAGGATATACTCCTGTGAAAGGATACTACTTGGAGGTATTCAAGAATCGAAAAACAATCAAAGAAACAGGAGATTATAGTTCGATTTATTACCATGAACGTTTTAGAAATAATTCTCTTATATATATATATGAATTAGGTAATATTTTTGAGCAATACTTTTCTTTATCTCCTCACCTTAGGACAATAGCTTATAAGAAAAATAGAGACCTTATACAGCCAGTATTTGAGGAAAGTGAAATAGACAACGTTGTTGTTAATACTGTAAAATGCCATGAAGATGTTATGGCGTTGTTCTCAAAGTTATTTATTTCAAATAAACTTCATTTACATGTTAATTCAACATTATTTCTTACTACAAAAGTACTTATATATTTTAGTCAGAAGCCTATTTATCGTTATCTTTCAGCTCTGAATCCTGTTAGAATCAATAATAAAAAAGGTAAATATATTTATATTGTAAAACGAATATCGTTAAATAGTATAAGAAAGCATAACATTTCTTGGTGGAGAGGATCTGTTTATTTCTTATTAAGAACGGTAGCTTTTTCTAAGGTTATTAATCCTATTTCGTTTTGTTTAAAAAAGATATACCATCGTACTACTAATTGATTATTATAATAAAAAATATTATGATTAGATTTTCCGTTATTGTTCCTGCCTATAGGGTCGAACAGTATCTTTCTAAATGTATTGAAAGTATTATTAGGCAGACTTATTTAAATTTGGAAATCATATTGGTCAACGATGGTTCTCCAGATGGTTGCCTGCAAATTATGGAGTATTATGCTGCAAAAGACAAACGTATTCGAGTCATTTCTCAAACTAATATGGGGTTGTCTGAAGCAAGAAATGCGGGGCTGAAAATTGCTACAGGTGATTATGTAGCTTTCGTAGATAGCGATGATTGGATAGAAAAGGAGATGTTTGAGGTATTGGCTGCACATCTTGATTCAAAGCCTTCAGACTATACTTGTTTCAGATTGCAGTTTGACAATGAAAAAACGGGGACTTGTTTTGTTTATGGCAAACCTTATTCTATAATGAAATTAGAGGAATCGGAGAATATTTTGAAAGATACTTTGAATTTAACCCATATTCCTACTTCAGCTTGCTCAAAAGTGTATAACCGTACATTTTTGGAGAAACACGTGTTGAGATTTGAAAAAGGTATTGTAAATGAGGATACACTTTTTTCAATACAAGCAGCTTGTTATGCAAGAAAAGTAACCTTTGTGAATAAAGTGTTGTATCATACAACAGAGCGAGAGGGAAGCATTTCTCGTTCATCACAAGAACGTTTATTTTTAGATATGCATAAGGCTTTCTTGAAAGCCAAGGAGTGTCTGGTTGAAACTGGATACTTCGATAGTTTTCAAAATAGATATGAAGCTCGTTATTTAAGATCGATTCTTTATAATCAATTACAAGCAGCTCAAAGGCTAAGTTATAGAGAGTTTGTTAAGATTATGGCTAGTTGCTTTCAGCATACGTTTTATAGACAATATAATGTAGGTAGTGTACGAAGATATTTATCCCTGAATTATCGGATTATGCTGATATTTAGTCAATCTCTTCTGTTGTTTTTTATAGTGGTAAGGATAATGAATAGAGTTGGAGTAAGAATGCATTAATTTAAATAATTATTTATGACACAAAATCTTGTTTCTATTATTACCCCGATGTATAAAGGTGCAGCTTTTGTAGGGGAGACGGTTCGTTCAGTACAAGCACAGACGTATCCAAATTGGGAAATGATAATTATTGACGATTGTTCTCCAGATGACGGTGCAGGTATCGCAGAAGTGAGGAAATACACAGAAAAAGATAAGCGTATTAAATTAATAGCTTCTCCTGTGAACAAAGGCTCGTCGGGTGCTAGAAATATCGCTTTGCGTGAGGCACAGGGTAGATACATCACTTTCTTGGATTCGGATGATATTTGGTCTTCTGATTTTTTAGAATCCCAATTGAATTTCATGAAAGAAAAAAGTGCAGCATTAGTCACTGCTTCTTATCACCGAATTAACGAACAAGGGATACAAGTATTGCAACCTTTTATTGTTCCAGAGAAAGTAAATTATTGGGATATACTGAAATCTAATCCTATTTCTTGCCTCACTACAATATATGATCGTGAGGTAGTAGGTGAACACTATTTTAGGGAAGAACTGAAAAGTCTACGTGATGATTATGCCTTTTGGTTAGAGATATTAAAGGACAAGGTAGAATATGCTTATGGCAATCCGAAAATCTTGGCATCTTATCGTTTGGTTTCCACTAGCGTTACACGTAATAGAAAAAAACTGATCAAGCCTCAATTTTTGATTTATTATCAAGTGGAGAAGCTGGGACTATTAAGAAGTATTTATTATTTTATGAATTGGGCTATAAGGAGCGTTTTTAAATATAGTTGATGATGGATTTGATTGTAGGTGCAGGTATATCAGGTATCAGTTATGCCAATTTTACAAAGAATGATTTTTTATTGATAGAAAAAGAAAACGAATCGGGAGGATATTGCCGTACAATTAAACGAAATGGATATGTGTGGGATTATTCGGGACATTTCTTTCATTTCCAACATCCGGATATCGAAGAATATGTTTGCCGAAATCTATCTCCTTCTTCTTTGTTGAAAGTGGAAAAACACACACAGATTTATTATAAAGGTGATTATATAGATTTTCCTTTCCAGAAAAACATTCATCAATTGGATAAAGAAGATTTAATAGATTGTCTTTATGATTTATTTTCTGCAAATCATGAAAATATACGGTCTTTCAAAGAAATGGTTTATGCTAATTTGGGTAAATCAATTGCTGAAAAGTTCTTGATCCCTTATAATGAGAAATTGTATGCTTGTGATTTGGATAGATTAGATATGAATGCAATGGGACGCTTTTTCCCAAAAGCGAATAAAGAAGATATTATCTTGAACTTTCGTTCGCAAGATAATTCCTCTTATAATAGTTCTTTTACTTATCCTAAAGGCGGTGCGGTGGAATATGTTCGGTCTCTGCTGAAAAATGTAGATAGTACAAAAGTTTGCTTGAATGAAGAGCTATTAGAAATAAATATAGAGGAAAAAGTAGCGACAACTAATAAACGGAAGATAAAGTATGATCGACTGATATCTACTCAACCATTACCCTCTTTGTTAGACCAATGCCACTTGGGGTATGAATCCAATATTTTTTCATGTAACAAGGTTTTGGTATTTAACTTAGGTTTTGATTCTAAAGGCGATGATCAGAAGAATAGTTGGGTGTATGTTCCCGAAAAGGATTATATTTTTTATCGTTTGGGTTATTACGACAATATATTGGGAACAGATAAAATGTCTTTATATGTTGAAATAGGCTTTCCGGAAAACGAGATTTTATACAAAGAAGGCTTATATTTAGATCGTGTGATGAATGATTTAAAGAGGATTGGGGTGGTGACAACACAAAAGTTGGTTGATTATGAAACCGTCTTAATGAAGCCAGCTTATGTACATATTAGCAAGGAAAGCCAAGAGGCCATCTCACATTATAAGAGTATATTGAAAGAAAAAGATGTCTATTCCATAGGACGATATGGCAGTTGGACTTATTGTTCTATAGAAGATAATATACTGGAAGCAAAAGAGATGGCGTCAAAATTATGAATTTCATGTATTTAAGAAGTATAAATCGGATTGAGCCTTTGTAAAGAAAGTGATGTAGTAGTCATAAATAATTTATGACTAAAGATTACTTTAAAATAACTGGAAAAGCCTGTTATCACCCTTCCATACCAAAGAAGATAACAGACTTTTTACATAAGTGATGACGCTTTAGCAGCGCTCATGCAGTAAATAATTTGTACAGCCCCCCGATCAGTCCTGCAGCCATCAGGCTGTAACCGGCAATGTCTATGGGTTCGACACGTTGTTTGGTTCCCCAGTCGCCCTGGTGGAGAGCGAGAGTATCGCTCCGATAGCTGTCAGCGTCACTTCCGTCTGCTCCATCAGGAGAGACAGCAGGGTGATCGCCATCAGGAACAGGACAAGGATAGGGATGGGGACAAGGACAGTCACCGGCTGCCGTTTTTTGTCTGCGGGGAAAGATGATCCGGACAAGGCTGGTGAGAAAGTTGAGAATGATTTCAAGAGTTTTCATTTTGCATATATTAATATTTAGAAATAATTGAGCTATCCCGTTCCCGTGCTTGACACGGGATCGCAAAGGCACAGACCGTATCCTATAATATCTTTTGATACCGCCAGTTCTCTTGCGGCCCGTGTCAAGCACGGGGACAGGATAGTTCAAATCTGATAAAAGGTGAACTCAGCAAACAGTATATCTTTCGATCGTCCGGCAGATCGACACCAGCATCCTTTGATAAGCAGCACGGTTGTCACCGTTCACTTCGCTGATGTATTTACTGTAAGCGATCTCTTTGGCATAGGCCGAAGGATGGGCACTGAGCGAGGCAGCCACCGGATAACCAGTGTGGATCAGACGGGCGAAGTCCATAAAACTGTCTTCCGCCGATTCGTAGGTGCGGAACCAGAGGGAAACATGGCCACCGTTTTCAGAAAGATCAGTCTTTTTGCCTTTCCAGAAAGCATTGGGACGTCCGTAAGCGGTGATACCGAAGAAGTTGTTATGCTCCTTTGCCAGGGTGCTTTCCCCCCACCCTGTTTCGATGGCCGATTGGGCTAGGATAACAACCGGATTGATTCCGAAACATTCCCCCGCCTTTTGAGCGGGGAAAAGATATTGTTTGATAAATTCCTGTTTTAACATAACGGATAATTGATACGTTACTACTCGATTTCCGGACGGTCCGAACCACCTCCTGTAGGCGGAGTGACCGTTTCGATATCCATCTTTTCATATTTGGCATTCTTGCGGATCTCATTGAGCATGGTGCCCGGTGAGAAGACGATACGAGCCTTGTTGAAGAGGGAGACATTGAAGTCCTTTTCGTTCTCAATACCCTTGCTGCCGGCAACCATACGGAAGTTACCCAGGCGGCCCATCTGGATCACATCGCCTTCTTCCAGGCGTTCTTCCATGACGGAAAGGAGACCTTCGATGACAAGCATCACATCACCGATAAAAGCGGTGCTTCGAACAGCGATCAGATCACAGAGTTTGTTGAAATCGAGTTTCTTCAATGAACGGACCTGTGCATAAAATAATTTGGAACCTTCGGCAGCGTCTTTGCGCATGTCGGGACGTTTTACTAAGTGAAAACTTAAAGCCATGGGAATAATTTTTTAATTTGACAATGTGCCAATATGCCAATGGAAATACTCCGAAAGCTATTGACGGTTAACTGGTTGGTTATCGATAACATGACAAAGATAAGGTGCAGGAAAAACGGCTGTGACATGAAATGTCATCATCGGCGGCGAAGGGTTTAATAAGTCCGTATAAATATATAAATAATGCGCATAAACTTTGAATTTCATTTCTTTATGTGGATTTAATTTCTTATCTTAGTAAGACTAAATCATAAGAATATGGACGAAGAAAAATTCAAAATCCGCAGTTACGGATGGACAGAACTGGCACTCTGTTACAACCCGGATTTGCATCCGAACTCAGCATCGCGTTTGTTGCATCGCTGGGTGGTAAGAAACGAAAAACTGGTCAAAACATTAAAAACTGTCGGCTTCTGCGAACGGCAACGGAAACTGACCCCGAAACAAGTCGGGGTGATTGTCGATTTCCTGGGAGAACCTTGATAATTGAAAATTTGAAAGTCCCTTATTTCGAAGATAAAAGATATATCTTTTGAAGATGAAATAAGGGACTTTTGAATGCAAAAGATATAATGTTGTTTTGAGGAAAAAGGAGATCGGTTTAGATAGCATAAAAATGTTGTTTTGCAGCATAACACTAAATAATTATGCGCAAACCGATTAATAAGAATAAAAAAAAAGGACGATAAACATGTTCCTGAAGAATATGTGGTTTTTATGATTGCACTCTTTGCCGGACTGAAACAGAACGGTCTATTGGGTGGTTATTCATACAAGAAAATAGCTGAATTTATAAATCCGTTTTTCAAATTCAAATATGCATCGAGTACCGTTTGCAAAAACATGAAACTATTTGACAAATATTCGGATTATTACACTGAAATACAAGATCTTATAAAAACAATAAAAAACAAGAACAAATCAACCGACAATAAATACTAATTTATTAATTCGCTGTAAAACAACATTTTAAAAGACACAAAACGAATTAAATTGGTTCCACAATTCGGGAATGTTCATGATTACCTTTGTATTAGCAAAATGAAATACGCTCTTTGATTCCTTAAAAGCTGAAAAAAATGCCGGAGGCCTTATATTTCTTTATAAAGAATATTCTTTCTATATTTAAAGAGAAAAATAAAGCCGTCACCGAAGTCTAATATAGTAACCTATTAAACCATTTGTTATCAACCAATTAAAGGAAGCAATCCGTAATAATGCGCTAATAAAAAGTATTAACTAAAAAATTAGTATCATGAAAGCTGTCAAAATCATTGAAAATGAAAGCGTTGCATTAGATTACTTGGGGAATGCCTTCATAAAGATTCCCAGAAGTATCATAGACCGCTTGAACAGCGTCCGGTTGGTTGAACGCCAGATGGCTCGTTTGCATTTATGTCTGTTCGGACTGTGTTATCACACTGACGGATATGTAATGCTGGACAATCGCAAAGTCTATTGTCGACGGGGTGAATATGTCGGAACACAACGTCGGTTGGCTGAAGTTGCAGGAATCAATCCCGGGTCATTGAGTCGGTTGATTGACAAAATGGTGAAATTACAATTGATCTCTGTTACTCACATTCCGGGAGGAAGCCGTATATGGGTAAAAGGATACGCTGCTTTTACCTGGATACAAGAAAGCAAAGAGACTCAAAAAAATGCATCGAACACAAACGCTTCCGCCCAAATGGCGGAAGCCGAAAGAAACATGGGCGGACGAAGCATGCAGAATCCTACAAATCAACCTAATTAATGACGCTTATGGAAACTATAGAATCTGTACGCCAGGTGGAAGAGGCTGTGATCTGTGTACTTTTGTCTTCCGAATCTGCCATATGGCAAGTTGCTCCGGTTCTGAAACCGGAAATGTTCAGCGACCCGTTATTCGCATTTGTCTACAAAGCCATCTGTTCCCTGAACAGCCGGGGTGAAAAAGCGGATCTGGTAACCACCGATATCGAGATGCGTTGTCTGGATGAAAAACGCTGGAAAGAAATGAACGGGATTGCCATCGTCAACGCTGCCATGACGCAGATACGCCATACCGGCAACCTGATGCAATATACCGAAGAGGTGAAACGGCAGTATATGCTTCGCCTGCTGGGTGCTTTGTTCACTACCTTGCAAGCAAAGGCAAACCGTTTCGATTCCTCCTACACGGCTCTGATCGAAAAGGCGGAATCGTCATTGATGGAACTGCGGGAAACCTGTATTGTCGGCAAACAAGTCAGCCGGATCGGAAAAACAGCCAACGAGGTATTGAACATGCACCGTGAACGCATGGAAAACGGAGTGGATACGATGCGCATCAAGACGGGACTGGAAGAGTTCGACTATGTGACCGGAGGACTTTACAACGGCGAACTCACCGTTGGGGCCGGACGTCCCGGCGACGGCAAGACAGCCATAGCCATGCAGATTGCCATGAATGTGGCCCTGTCGGGAAAACATGTCTGTTTCTTCAGCATGGAAATGACCGGTTTGCAAACGATGAACCGTCTGTTTGCCGGATTCGGAGGGGTAGATGCCAACCGTTTGCGTATCACAGGTGCTAACCCGGAGGATTTGTTGAAGATGGAAAAAATGGCGGGTGAGTTCCAGGACCTTCCGTTATATTTTGACTATACTCCGACAAACACGCTGGAAAATATCCGTGCCCAGGTGATGTTACAGAAGCGCAAAAAGCAATGCGACCTGGCGATTGTGGATTATCTACAGGTGATGAAAATGGAAAAGCAGGGGTGGGAAAATGCGAACCAGACGGTCGGATACAATATACAGGGATTCAAGCAAATGGCACAGGATGCCAATATCCCGGTTCTTGTCCTTTCGCAAATGAACCGTAACAGTATGAACTCCAACGATAAGGCGCATATCCCGAATTTGCACGATTTACGTGATTCGGGCGTGATCGAACAGGTGGCGGACTGTGTTTATTTCGTTTATATCCCCGAACGTTACGGGATTACCCAGGATGAAGTCACCGGGGAGAGCCTGAAACAGGTCGGAAAACTATACATAAGAAAAACACGTAACGGATCGACCGGGATTGCCCGTTACCGCTATAATGAGAGTTATACCCGCATCACGAACTATAATATCCGGAGAAGATCATGACAAAGATAGAAATAGAACAACTGAAAGCTTCATACCCTATCGAAAATGTGATCGGAGAGACGGTAAAACTGGAACGAAAAGGGACCAACTATGTAGGACTTTGCCCGTTCCACGAGGATCATCATCCATCGCTGGTGGTGAATCCTCAAAAACAGACTTTTAAATGTTTTGCCTGCGGAGAACATGGAGATGTGATCGAATTTATAGAGAAGACGGAACATTGTAATTTCATGGAGGCGGTGGGGAAATTGAAAATTGAAAATCGAGAATTGAAAATTAATAAGAAAAACGCGAACCCTGTCGACAGAGATAACGACGCGAAGCAATTTTCAATTAAAAAGAACTTACAGTTCTTTTCTACCCTTCTCCCCTACGCTTGCGGTTATACGGAGTTAACGCCTGCTTATCTTGATTTTGAGGTCGGACAATCTCCTGTGAATGTTCCGAAAGAATGGTATGCGATGCGCAACCGGGTAATCTTTCCGATCCGCAACGAAGCCGGTGAGTTGATAGCTTTTGCCGCTCGCAGGCTAACGGACAATAATTCGGAAGAGCCGAAATATATCAATACATCCACTGCCAACGGATATAAAAAGAGCGAAAACCTCTATGCCCTTCACCGGGCGAAAGAGGCAATTGCGGGGAAAGGCTTTGTGTTTGTAGTGGAAGGATATAAAGATGCGATCGCGATGCATGCGGCCGGATTTTCCAATACAGTAGCATTATGCGGAACGGCCCTGACAACCGGACAGATTGCATTGCTGAAAAAGTACACGAGCCGGATTTGTCTGTTACTGGATGGCGACAAGCCGGGCCGGGAGGCTGCCCGCAAAATATCTTTATCGCTCAATCCGTATTCGATGGAGGTACAGACGATCTTTTTACCGGAAGGGGAAGATCCGGATTCTTTATTCCGGCGGTCGGGCAAAGAGGCTTTTGTTTCCCTGATCGATAAGTTTCTGTCGAAACCCCATTTATCGGAAGAAATGCTGCTGACGGCTTGCCTGTTGTTTCCGGAGACTCTTTATATGTTCAAAGGTTCTTCTTGTCTTTTTACGGAATTAGTGAAAAGTATCCTGCAAACGGATGATTTGCTTTTTGAAAATAAGGAGAACCGGATGATACTGGAGCATTTGGGAACAGGGAATCCGGAACCGGGATTAACGCCTGCGTTAAAAAGCATAGTAAATGAATTGCATGTCGAATACGACCAGTTGGTTTACAATGAAAAGGAATTATTCGGGGCGCTTTATCCGGAGGCATCCAATATCCTGAATATCTATCTGACCCGGTTATTATTTCTGTATCTGGAAAACCGTATCCTACAGGAAATACAAAAAAGCGTACACCGGTTATTGGAAACCGATCCTAAAAAGAAAAAGATACGTCTCGATATCCTTGTCAATATAGCCAAACGGCGGGAACAGTTGCGGCACGTTTCGGAAAATCTGGACAGACCGGGGGCAGTTTGGGGATGATGGGGACTGATTCAAATCATTCTAATCAATAACAAATGAAATTAATATCAAACTTACTTCTTTGGGGAGGCATTCTACTGCTTCCCCTAACCTCTTATGCTCAGTTTACGAAAGGGCTGAGTTATCGGGCGGAGACCGGTGTCAGCTTTAGCGGAGGCGAACATACCCCTTTCTGGCTGACTGCAAACAAGCAGGGACTGTCATCTATCGAAAAGAATAACGGTTATCTGCGTGTAGGTGTTTTTCGGGAGTTGGAAAACGATAAACGCTTCTCATATGCTTTGGGAGCGGATCTGGCTGTGGCTTACAATTTTACATCGACTTTCGTGGTGCAACAATTGTATGCGGATCTGAAATATCGTTGCCTGGGGGTGAGTATCGGAAGTAAGGAGCGGTATAGCGAGTTTAATAATCCGTTACTGAGTAGCGGTGGACTGACATTTTCGGGAAATGCCCGTCCGATTCCGCAAGTGCGTATCGGTATTCCGGAATATACGCTCGTTCCGGGAACAAAAGGTTGGTTGGCTTTTAAAGGGCATATCGCTTATGGTATGTTTACGGATGATGGTTGGCAGAAAGATTTCGTAGCTCCGGAAGGTAAACATACGGAACATGTGCTTTATCATTCCAAGGATTTATATGTGAAGATCGGTAATCAGGAAAAGTTTCCTTTGATCTTTGAAGGAGGGCTGGAGATGGCTGCTCAATTCGGGGGAAATGCGTTTAAGGGAAATGGAAAGATTGATATGCCGAATGGGATAAAAGATTTCTTTAAAGTGTTTATTCCGAGTGGGGGTAGCAGTGATACACCGATGGGAGAACAAACGAATATTTATGGAAATCATTTGGGGAGTTGGAATTTTTCACTGACGTGGTATGCTTCAAAAGATTGGACAATTCGTCCCTATTACGAACATTATTTCGAAGATCATTCGCAGATGTTCGGAGAATATGGTTGGAAGGATTGCCTGGCTGGAGTGGAAATAACGCTTCCTAAGAATCCGGTGATCGGTAGTTTCGTTTATGAATATATTTCTACAAAGGATCAGACCGGTGCTGTCTATTGGGATCATACACCGGAAATACCGGAGCAGGTAAGTGGTGCGGATAATTATTATAATCATGGTATTTATACCGGTTGGCAGCATTGGGGACTGGGGATCGGAAACCCACTCGTCATGTCTCCGATTTATAATACAGATGGTGATATTAGTTTTAAAAGTTCACGTATGCAAGGACATCATTTCGGGATCATGGGAACCCCTTGTGCCGATTTGCAATATCGTGTCCTTTTATCAGTAACCCGTAATTGGGGTACTTATGGCGTACCATTCTATGAGATCAAAAAGAATGGCAATGCGTTAGTAGAATTAACCTATACCCCCCATCAGTTAAAAGGCTGGGACTTTACAGCATCGCTGGGTGTTGACAGAGGCGGGATGTTGGGTAAAAGTGTTGGTGGCATGTTAACAATCAGAAAAACGGGATGGATATGATGACTTTAATAAATACGAAGAAAAGATATATAGTGGCGGTGTTGCTGGCCCTGATAGTCAGTGCCTGTGGGAAAATGCCGATCAATGGAGACCTGGATGGTCGCTGGCAGATCATGAAAATAGAATATGCGTCCGGCGTGGAAGAGGCTCCGGAACGGGCTTATTACAGCGTGGCTTTGCATACAATCAACTTGATGAAGGTTGATGTAACCAGTCAGACCGGCAATATGGAATATACCGGAGATTCACTTTTTGTGGTTATGCCGGTCAGCAAAGTTGAAGATTTGTTACCATTTGGCATGAACGGGACGGAGCAACGCTTCGGCGTCAAAGAATTAACATCAAAGTATCTAGTATTACAATCGGATTATGCCCGATTGGAGTTCAGGAAGTTTTGATTCAGAAATTATCAGAATTGAACTATCCTGTCCCCGTGCTTGACACGGGGCCGCAGAAGAACCGGCAGTATCAAAATATACATATAGGATATGGTCTGTGCCTTTGCGATCCCGTGTCAAGCACGGGAACGGGATAGTTTAATTATTTTCTAAAACCGAAATAACAACAAAACAAATAACAATATGAATATCGTAATCAGAAATGTATTATTGGGGGGATTACTGTGGTTGGCGGTTCCATTGTCGGCGCAGGTATCCCAGGATTTGATCGACAAGGCAAAAGCTGCCGGTATGACGGATGAACAGATCCGTCGGGAGATGAATAAACGGATGGGGCAATCCGGTACGGAACAGGCTACACGTACAGCCTCGGATGCGGTGGTTACAGATCGTACGGTTGTCGTTCCGGATGGAAAGGTGATACCTCCTTTGGATGCCCAGCGAGAAGCCAATCGTCCGGCGGGAGATTTAAGCGGAACCGTGTTCGGCCGTGAAATATTTTCAAACAAGAATCTGTCCTTTGAACCTAATCTGAATGTACCGACTCCTAAAGGATATGTTTTATCCGCAGGAGACGAATTGCTGATCAATGTATGGGGAGATTCAGAACTGAATCTGAAACTGAAGGTTTCTCCCGAAGGAACAATTCTTATCCCTAATCTAGGGCCGGTATCTGTCAGCGGACTGACTATCGAAACTGCTGAAAACCGTATCCGACAGGAATTAGGACGGATCATGTCTACCTTGTCAGGAGATACGGATGGGGCTAATACGTTCGTATCCGTTAGTCTAAGCCAGATACGTAGTATCAAAGTGAACATAGTAGGTGAAGTCGTTGCTCCGGGAACCTATACGCTTCCATCGTTTGCTACTTTGTTTAATGCGTTGTATGCAGCAGGAGGTGTAAATGAAATCGGTTCACTTCGCGGAATAAAAGTCTATCGGAATAGTAAGGAAGTGGCTAAACTGGATGTGTATGATTATCTCCTGAACGGCAAATACAATACGAATATCCGTCTGGAAGAGAATGATATGGTGATCGTTTCTCCTTATGACCAATTGGCTGTAGTACAGGGAAAAGTAAAACGTAATCGTATTTTTGAGTTGAAAAAGGGCGAAACACTCTCACAGTTATTGAATATGGCCGGAGGCTTTACCGGGGATGCTTACAGGAAAGATGTCCGTATCAAACGAAAAGCCGGTAGCCGCTACCAGATAGCAACTGTTACGGAAGATAAATATCCTACTTTTGCGATGATGGATGGCGATTCTTTGTTGGTAGACTCTGTAATTCCTTTTTATGAAAACCGTCTGACAGTGACGGGGGCAGTCTGGCGTCCGGGAGAATATGAATTGAATGGTGCAGTTCATACGGTCCGTCAACTGGTTGATCAGGCAGCCGGTTTGAAAGGGGATGAGTTTGCTGGTCGTGCCCAGATCACCCGTTTGAATCCGGACTTTACAACGACTGTCATAGCCGTAGATATCCGTGGTATCCTGAACGGTACTGCTCCCGATATGGAACTAAAGCCGGAAGACCAATTGAGCATTCCATCCCTGTTTGACCTTCGCGAGCCTTATACGATCAAAGTAAGCGGAGCGGTAAATTACATAGATACAGTTCTTCCTTACCGGAATAACCTGACCGTTGAAGATGCCATTATGATGGCTGGCGGTTTAAAGGAATCCGCAGCAACAGTCAATGTGGAAGTTGCCCGTCGTATTAAGGATACAAAGACGTACGAAAATACTAACCGTACAGCAGAAGTATTCAACTTTGAATTGAACGATAATTTGGGATTAATCTCTACGGATGGAAAGAAAAGCGATACGGTCTTTACATTAGAACCGTTTGATGAAGTGTATGTGCGTTTCTCACCGGGTTATCAGGAACAACAGGTGGTGAAGATAGGGGGTGAAATCACTTTTGCCGGCGATTATGTTCTGGCCGAAAAGAACTCCCGTCTGAGTGATATTATCACCAAAGCCGGAGGAATAACTCCCGATGCCTATGTAAAAGGAGCAAGTCTGAAACGCCAGCTGACAGAGGATGAGATGCGTCGCCTGGAAACTCTGCTGCAACTGAGTGCAAATAAGCAAAGCCGTGACTCGGTAGCTTTGTCACTGGAAAACATCAAAGACTATTCAGTGGGTATCGATTTGGAAAAAGCCCTGGCGAATCCGGGAAGTGCCCATGATGTGGTGCTACGTGACGGGGATGAACTTTATATTCCGCAATTCCAGAGTACAGTGAAGATAAGTGGAGCTGTAACTTATCCGAACAGTGTGACGTATACAAATGGAATGTCTGTAAAAAGTTGTTTGTCGCAAGCCGGAGGATACAACGATATTGCCCGTAAATATCCGATCGTAATCTATATGAATGGTAAAGTGGCAACGACTAAGAGGCGTTTTATCTTCTTCAAGCACTATCCAAAAGTGGAGCCCGGCAGTGAAATCGTTGTTCCCGCCAAAACGCAGCAAGATCGCAAAACAAGTTTGGCAGAAATCTTGAGCATCACCAGTTCGACCACATCGATGGCTGCAATGATAACCTCTATCATCAACACACTGAAATAATTATCAATTTTCAATCTTTAATTATCAATTAACAAGGTGGATATGATTCAAATGAACGCTCCTGATATGGATACAAACGAGCAGGAGATAGATTTAATAGAGTTGGCTAAACGGCTATGGGGGGAACGCAAGTTCTTGTTCAAATGCTGTGGAGTCGCGATAGTTGTGGGATTGGTGGTTGCTTTTAGTATACCGAAAGAATACAGTACGACAGTAAAGCTGGCACCTGAAACGTCTGATCCGTCTAAAAAGATGGGAAATCTGGGAGGATTAGCAGCCATGGCAGGGATAAACCTAAACAGTACTTCGGGAGCGGATGCCATCTCTCCGGACCTGTATCCGGATGTAGTCAGCAGTATTCCTTTTTTACTGGAGTTATTCCCCGTACAAGTGACAAATGAGAAAGGTGATTATTCTGCATCTTTATATGATTATATGAATGAGGATCAGAAAAGTGCATGGTGGAGTTATGTGGTACAGGCTCCGTTCAAGCTGTTGGGTGTTGTGAAAGATTTGTTCTCAAAAGAAGAACCGGTAAGTAGTGGAGAATTGACTTCTTTCAGGTTAACAAAGGAACAGGCAGATGTCATAAATGCGTTACAGGAACGCATCTCCGCTTCTGTGGATAAAAAGACATCAGTAATCACAGTCTCCGTTCAGATGCAAGACCCGTTGATCTCTGCGAATATCACTCAAATTGTTTTGGAAAAACTTCAGGGATACATCACAAATTACCGTACCCAGAAGGTAAAGCAAGACCTTGAATTCACAGAGAAAGTGTTCAGTGAAGCCAGGGAGTCCTACTACAAAGCACAACGTGCCTATGCGGCTTTTGAGGATGCCAACAAGAATATCATCTCTGCCAGCTACCGCACGGAACAGGAACGTTTAAAGAATGAAATGACATTAACCTTCAATGTTTACAATACATTGGCCCAGAAGCTGGAACAGGATAAACTCCGGGTACAGGAACAGACACCGGTGTATACAATAATACAACCTGCCACAGTTCCTTTAAAAGCAGCTTCTCCCAAGAAGCCGCTGATCCTGATCGGATTTGTATTCCTTGCCATATTCGGCGGAATCGGTTATTTGTTTATCAAAGACCTTTTCAAACCCCAAGAGGAAACTGAGGTTTTAGAGGTTGAATGATTTCTGAAATTGACATATTTTCTCAATGTCACTCTGCGATCTTTATCATTCTTATCATTATTTTGTCACTGAAAAATCCGGCTGTCTGCTGGTAGGCTTCAGGGAAGATTCCGTTACTTTCATTGTGAAAGAGGTATGGAATAAGGAGCCTGTCGGCTTGCCGGAAGTGGATGGGCTGTATTCTGAAATGCAGCGGATCGGGGAAATGTGCAGCTGTAACCAGTTCCGTATCCTGGCTCACGGCGGTTATCTGCCGGAGGCACTTTCCTTTGAACTGCACGGACTGACAGTTTCGGATGAAAGCTATCTGAAAAGCTTGGAAACAGGAAAGCATATTGAACTGTTTTCACATAATGAAGCGGCTTACCGGGCCATTGAGGAAGGATTCAAAACAAACAGGATCGGAGCGGTTGTACAGGCGACCGGAACAGGAAAATCCTACCTGATTGCCCGCTATATCGTCAATCATTCGGAAGATGATATAGTGGTTATCGCTCCTAACGTTACGATCATTGCCGAGATCAAAAAAGCAATCGGCAGGACAATGCCGCATGTCGCCTACCGGACTTTCCAGGCATTAGTCCTGAATCGTGGAACAGTGGGTGAACTCAAAGCGGATCATATCATTATCGACGAGTTCCATCATTTCGGAGCGGAGGTATGGGGAAAAGCCGTACAGGAAGTCATTGATAACAATCCGGAGGCCCGTGTACTGGGAATGTCGGCAACCCCGATACGTCCTGAAGAGATGCTCGATACGGTAGAAGTCTATTTCAAGGGGAACCTGTTCCATGAACTGTCTTTGTCTATGGCCTGGTATTATAAGATACTGCCTGTTCCGGTTTTGGTGCAGAGCGTATTCGATCTGAACAATCAGTTGGACAAAGTACAGCGTATGCTGAACAGGAGCGACTGTACATCTGAAAGGCGTAAGCGTATTCAAGACAAAATAGATTTTGCCCGACTGGATTTTCGCGGTTCGTTGAGTGCATCGGAACTGATCCGGCATTATTTGCCGAAAGAAGTAAAGAAAATGCTTGTCTTCTGTAAAGACAAGGAAGATCTTCAGCATATGATTCCCGAAGTCTCGAACTGGCTCGGACAGGCAGGCTTTGAGACGGAAACATTCGAGATCCATAACGGGCTGAGTAACCGGGAGAATGAAAAGACGTTGCGTCGTTTCCGTAGGGAAACGGGAAAACTGCATGTACTTTTCTCCATAAACATGCTGATCGAAGGGTTGCATGTGGAAGGAGTAGATGCCGCCATGTTCCTGCGACGGACGGAATCGTATGTGGTTGCCTTGCAACAGTTGGGCCGTTGCCTGAAAGCAGGTTCGGACCGTCATCCGGTGGTGCTGGACTTCGTCAATAACCTTTCGGGTCGTTCTGTTTATGAGGCGATGTCAAGGGAGTTGGCTTATCATCCGGCAATCCGTGCCCCGAAAAGCTTTAAAGGTTTTATGGAATTTGAGGTAACGGGATTCCTGTCTGATATCCGTGCCCGTGTGGATGATATGCTGGCGGAGTTGGATGCGTGGCCGGTGATGTATGAACGACTGATCGAATATAAGGAGCGTGAAGAACGCTGGCCACAGGCAGCCGAAGGGAAGCTGGGAAACTGGTGCAATACCCAACGGATTGCCCGGAAGAAAGGGACACTGTCGGAAGATTATATCTTGCAGTTGGACCGGATCGGTTTCGAATGGGAAGTACAGGATAGTCGTTGGATGAACTGCTTTGAAGAACTGAAAGCATTTATGGCTATAGAACACCGTTGTCCCAAACGCGGTGAAAACAAACTGAATACCTGGTGCAACACCCAACGGCAGGCACGAAAGAAAGGTATCCTTTCCAATGAAAGAATCCGGTTGCTCGATTCGATCGGGTTCTGGTGGGAACAGGATCTGGATTCGCTTTGGACGGAGAAC
The DNA here is from genome assembly GCF_000364265.2 of Parabacteroides sp. ASF519. Classification (NCBI taxonomy): domain Bacteria; kingdom Pseudomonadati; phylum Bacteroidota; class Bacteroidia; order Bacteroidales; family Tannerellaceae; genus Parabacteroides; species Parabacteroides sp. ASF519. The sequence continues at coordinate 4,234,066 of NZ_AQFV02000006.1, forward strand.
TGGCAGCAAGTACTTGCCTACTACAAAAAACATAAACGCTGGCCCAAAAGCAATGAAGGTAAAGCCGGCAGCTGGTGTAACACCCAGCGCAAGAACCGGAAACAAGGTTTACTTTCAGCTGAACGCATCGCCCGGATGGAAGCCGAAGGTTTTATCTGGACTATCGATGATATCTGGATGGAAAACTATGAAAAACTACAGCAATTCTTCTCAGAAAACAACCGCTGGCCAACCGCCCGTGAGAACAAACTCGGCAGTTGGTGTTTCGTACAACGCAGAGCCTTGAAAAAAGGTGAACTCCCTCCTACCCGTAAAGATCTTCTGGATAAGATTGCATTCCCCTGGAGTCTGAAATAATTTATCTTTAATCATATAATAACATATGGTTTAAGCGTAATTTCATATATTTGCCGCATGACAAAGATTTATCGCTGCAAAGATTTGGAAAAGATGGTTTTAAAGATGGGATTTCTCCCCTTCTTTGCTAATGATATTACGGACTTTTCCATTGAAGAATTTACCCCGCAGGAATTATGGTTTTCCGATGAAGAAGAGGGTCCGTGGGAATGGAAAGGGCCTGTTATCCGAAATTTCAATTGTGCTTATGGGAAACTCTTTCAGAAGAAAGCAGGGTTTGTCAGCATGGAATGGTTTCCGGAACTTATAAACTACAGGCGTGCTATGTACAATCTGAAAGCGGAACCTTTACAAAGTATGGGTAACGTTATTTATAAGACAGTCACAGAGCATGAGTCCCTCCTATCCAAAGAGATAAAAGCGTTGTGCGGTTACAAGAAGCAGCCGGTCAAAAGAAGTGTCAATCCGTTCGATTCATGGGAGACAAGCGAAACACAGGCTTTACTTAAAAAGACAAAACCGAAAGGAGATGGATTTGAAACAGTCATAACCCGGCTGCAAATGGGAACATGGCTCGTTGTGGCTGATTTCGAATACCGATATGACAAGAAGGGAGAGCCTTACGGATGGGGTATCGCCAGATATACAACACCGGAAGTACTGTTCGGCAAAGAAAAAGTACAGGCTGCCGGCAACCGGTCACCGGAAGAGTCAAAACAACGCTTAATAGATTACCTCACACAATTATTGCCGCAAGCAACACCGGAGCAAATTCTGAATATACTAGGATAAAGTGCAGTACATAGCGCACAACTGTGCCAAGCCTATGGCACAGTTGCCTCTTTTTATATCAAAATAGGCGAACTACCTACCAGGCGTAAATCTGTCTATGGATTCTCTTTTGTATGGGTATGAGTTTTGTACCTTCCTGATATTTACTAACTTTGAAGAGATAACAAATATAAAAACAGGAGCTTACAGAGTAAATCGCTTCAAAAGCAATAAGTCAATGATAATAAATAACAACGAAATTGTAATAAAATCTATCCAGGAAGAAGATATTCCATTATTTGATAAATGGCTAGATAAAGAATATATAAAAAAATGGTTTGGAGAAAAAGAGGATTGGCTAAACGAAATAAATGAGAGGAATGGGCAATACAGTTTTTTAAAACACTTTATTGTTTACTATAACGACCGGAAAATAGGATATTGTCTTTATGCTGATTGCTTTTTTCTAAAAAGCCTGGAAGAAGAAGGACACGATTTTCAGGAGATGTATGGAGATGTGGCAGAACAAAATCACACTTATGAAATCGGTTATCTGATTGGTGAAGAAGAGTTTTTGAATCGGGGTATCGGAAAAAGAATCATTCAGATACTGGAAGATAAAATTATTGAAATCGGCGGAAAAGAAATAGCCGCAGACCCGGCGGAAGAAAATATTATTTCAATAAAGACCTTACTAAGTAATGGTTTTAAGAAAAAAAGCGACGGAGACTACAGGAAGATCTGCAAAATGCGATAAAGATGATTTCCACAGTAAACTACCGTGGAAATCGTTCTGTCCTTACTCTATATTACAGATATTCATGAAAGAACTGTTCGAGTTTGTCGAACGGAATGATATTCATTTGGTCGTACAAATCCGTATGGTTCGCATCGGGAATAATCAATAGTTCCTTGTTATCACCTTTCAACTTCTTGAACGCATCCTCGCTGAAATAACGTGAATGTGCCTTCTCTCCGTGAATCATCAATACCGCACTACGGATTTCATCGCTGTATGATAGTATCGGCATATTGATGAATGAGAGTGATGAAGTCTTGTTCCAGCCGCCATTCGAGTTAAGCGAACGCTTATGGTAACCACGCTGAGTTTTATAATAACTGTGATAATCCTTCAGAAATTGGGGAGCATCGGAAGGTAATGGGTCCACGACTCCTCCGGCAAGGGCATATGTCCCGTTTCTGTAATCTTCCGTGCGTTGTGCATTAAGCTGTTTGCGAAGTTCATAACGTGCGTCGGCATCCATCGCATCGAAATAGCCATTGGCATTTACACGGCTCATGTCGTACATCGTTGAAGTGACGGTCGCTTTAATACGTGTGTCGATAGCAGCCGCATTGAGTGCCATACCGCCCCATCCGCAAATACCGAGAAACCGATACGTTCCGCATCCACATCGTCGCGGGTGGAAAGATAGTCAACCGCCGCACTAAAATCCTCCGTATTGATATCCGGGGAAGCGACGTAACGGGGTTCACCACTACTCTCACCGGTATAAGACGGATCGAAAGCGATGGTAAGGAAACCACGTTCCGCCAAAGTCTGCGCATATAAACCCGATGACTGTTCTTTCACCGCCCCAAACGGGCCGCTCACAGTGATAGCCGGTAACTTACCTCCGGCATTTTTCGGAATATACAGATCGGCAGCAAGAGTAATGCCGTACCGGTTGTGGAAAATCACTTTCGTGTGATTCACTTTATCACTCTGCGGGAACACCTTGTCCCACTCTTCTGTTAAATTCAAATTCTTTTCCATACTATCGTTATTTAAATGATTGTCTGCCGCAAATAGATTTGCCGTGATGCAAAGACATACAGCCATTGCCATACACTTGTTTTTCAATATTTCCTTCATCTGGTTTATTATTTATGTTCATAAGGCAAAGGTAAAGGCTTATATCGCATTGTCTTGTAGACAAATTACAGATATTATAACCTTAATTACTGAATGTGGGTGTATAAATTAATAAACGATAATATAACTTGATCCGAAACACCTAAAGACAGGAAGCATAACCACATAAAAAATCCCACAAAACAAATGTTTTGCAGGATTTATCTATGCTTATATTATTAAGCGGTCCGGACGGGACTCGAACCCGCGACCCCATGCGTGACAGGCATGTATTCTAACCAACTGAACTACCGAACCAATGTTTTTGTATTGCATCTCTCTCGATTGCGGTGCAAAGGTAGATAATATTTTTAATTATACAACAGTTTCACACAAATATTTCACATTGGATTGATTATTTTTTTACTTTTGTCCTCCATATAAATATAACAGACATGAAGAATACTCCAGTAGATTATCAGACTGCCAGACGAATAATAGATGGCTACGGATTACCGGATTTCGGGAAAGCAACGATTCGTGAAGTTGTTGCCATATCCACACAATTGGAACAGGAAACAAATACCGAGTTCATACACATGGAAATGGGTGTTCCCGGATTAAAAGCGGCACAAGTGGGTGTAGACGCAGAAGTCAAAGCATTACAGAACGGCATCGCTTCCATTTACCCGAACATCAACGGTACGCCGGAAGTAAAAGCAGAAGCCTCCAGATTCATCAAGGCATTCATTAATATAGATATTGCTCCGGAATGTTGTGTTCCGGTAACCGGCTCCATGCAGGGAACATTTGCCTCTTTCCTCACTAGCGGACAATGCACGGAAGGAAAAGACACCATCCTGTTCATCGACCCGGGATTTCCTGTCCAGAAACAACAAATCGTTGTGATGGGCTATAAATACGAATCATTCGACGTATACGAATACCGTGGAGAAAAACTGCGCGCCATCCTGGAAGAACATCTTTCCAAAGGCAATATCGCAGCTATGATCTACTCCAACCCCAACAACCCAGCCTGGTTCTGCCTGACAGACGATGAATTGAAGATTATCGGCGAAATGGCAAACAAATACGATACGATCGTGATCGAAGACCTCGCCTATTTCGCTATGGACTTCCGCAAAGAACTTGGCAAACCGTTTGAAGCACCTTACCAGGCAAGCGTTGCCCATTATACAGATAATTACATTTTACAGATATCCGGTTCCAAAGCATTCAGCTATGCCGGACAGCGTATCGGCGTGACGGCTATCTCCAATAAACTTTACCATCGTGCCTATCCGGGACTGACCAAGCGTTATGGCGGTGGCACTTTCGGTACAGTATATATTCACCGTGTTTTATACGCCCTGTCATCAGGAACCAGCCACTCGGCACAGATTGCATTGGCTGCCATGTTCAAAGCTGCATCCGACGGACAGTTTGATTTTATCTCGGAAGTTAAAGAATATGGACGCCGTGCAGAAAGATTAAAGAAAATCTTTACAGATTATGGTTTTACAATCGTTTACGACCATGACCTCAACGAGCCTATTGCCGACGGTTTCTATTTCACGATCGCCTATCCCGGAATGACCGGCGGACAGTTAATGGAAGAACTGATCTATTACGGCGTAAGTGCTATCTCATTAAGCACGACAGGAAGTAATCAGGAAGGACTTCGCGCCTGCACTTCGTTTATCAAACCGCATCAATATGATCTGCTTGAAGAGCGTTTAAAGCTATTCAAAGAAAATCATACCTTATAATTAACACAAACCCGGCATTTATTTTACACTTATTAACCCAAATGCCGGGTTTTTCGTTTGCTTCTTAACATCAAAAGCCATATATTGTCCCTGTCTAACAACAGTAAGCAATCTTCACTATGGCTACATATAATAACATATTCAAAATTACGCATAATAATCTCCTTCCTGCACAAGGAAGCATACTCATATCAGAACCTTTCCTGCAAGATGCTTATTTCCAGCGTTCTGTTGTTCTACTGGTAGAACATAATACGCAGGGATCGATGGGGTTTGTATTAAATAAGAAAACGGATCTGATTGTAAATACTTTTTTTCCGGAACTGGAAGAGTATCCGGAAATACCAATCTATCTGGGTGGCCCGGTAAGTGCCAACCGGTTGTTCTTTATCCATTCATTGGGAGATCTAATCGTACCCGACTCTGTAAAGATCAAAGACCGCCTGTATTTCGACGGTGATTTCGAAGCATTGAAACGTTATATACAGAATGGCCATTCGATTGAAGGAAAAGTAAAGTTTTTCCTCGGTTATTCGGGATGGACGGAAGGACAGTTGGGAAACGAGATCAATAAAAACTCGTGGGTAGTCAGTCACGCAGCTAAAGAAAATGTATTACTTGCCGATGGAGAAAGTTTCTGGAAGAACTCACTCGAACAGTTAGGCAGTAACTACGAGGCATGGACTAAATATCCGAAAGATCCTTATCTGAATTAAATTATCACACAATTTGTTTATTTACTTTTTGCATCATCAGTACATCAGAATACCCGTTTTCTGTGATGATCCAATCTGTCATGATACCTGTAACGGTAAATCCGCAGCGGGTAAAAAGAGCTTTGCTGGCCTCGTTATCGACGGGTATATGCACATATAACTGATGCAGTTTCAGAAAAGAGAACGCATAATCCATCAGTACATTCATTGCTTCGGTAGCCAATCCGTTTCTCTGATAAACAGGTTCCAGTAAAATACCGATACCGGCACGCCGATGATGCGGTTCGAAATCGTACAGGTCGACAGTACCGACAGCCGCCCCCGTTGAACGGAGCTCGATCATCAGGCGTAACTGCTTCAGGTCGAAGATATCACGATGCGACTCACGAATATACTCTTTCAGTATATAACGCGAATAAGGAGACATTGTATTTCCAAGACTCCAAAGCTCCGGATTATTTTCCCAGCGATACAAAAGTTCCAGATCTTCCGGCTCTAGTGCACGGAGACGGATCGTTTCATTTTCCAGTTGTGCCATATTATTTTCCCGGTGATATTAGTTGTCCGCTTTTTTTACAATAAATATGATAAGTAACTTTCTTGTCGACCAGCGTATCCATAAACAGAAGCATCTGTTCAAAACGGGCATCCGGATAACAAAAAGCATAATCCGTAAACTCCTTCATCTGATTGCGGCGGCAGATAGCATCCATTACACGTTCCTCATCCAGGTCCCAAAGATTTACATGTTCCAGTTCCGGCATCTGTTTTACGCAGGCAGCCTTAATCGCTTCAAAATTTTCCTCACGGCAAACAACCAGTAAGCGTTTATGCTTGCTTTTGGACTTTGGCTTTACTCCCAACAAACGCGATAAAGCAGCCATTGAAGCACGCAACCCGATAGCCAGCCGGATAAAAAATCCCATCAGCCAGCCGGAATGAGGATAATATTTCTTGAAGAAAATCAACATGGCACCGTAAAATGCCTTTACATATTTCATATCGCCATGCTTGGTACTTTCTCCTTTATAATGAAGAATACGCTCGGGGATATAATAGTTTTTATAGCCACCCAACACCATCCGGTACGACAGGTCGATGTCCTCGCCATACATAAAGAAATCTTCATCCAGGAGTCCGGTCTTATCCAGCGCTTCATGGCGCAGCAACATAAATGCACCGGCCAGCACATCCACTTTATGTTGTTTCTCCTTATCCAGATACGCCAGGCTATATCTTGAAAAAACACGGGATTTCGGAAACAACTTCGACAAACCGAAGATCTTACAGAACGAAACCCAGGGAGAAGGAAAACTCCGCTTACTTTCAGGCAGGAATACCCCATGCCCATCCAGCATCTTTACACCTATCCCACCTGCATTCGGATGTTCATCCATGAAGAAACACAGAGTTCGAAGACTCTCCTCGCCTATCACTGTATCCGGATTAAGCAACAAAACATACTCTCCGTTGCATTGACGGATCGCCTGATTATTGGCCTTGGCAAATCCCGGATTATCCTTATTTTCTATAAATATCACTTCCGGAAACCGGGGACGGAGATAATCGACAGAACCATCCGTCGAATTATTGTCCACAACAAAAACCTCAGCATCGAGTCCGGCAACAGCAGCCTGAACCGAATAAAGACATTGTTCCAGGAAATGCTTTACATTATAGTTTACGATGATAACGGAAATCTTGGTTTCGTACATAAGAATCAGATTATATTTTTATTGAGTCATTAAAACTGGTACGGTTCACAATAGAACGTCCCAATGTTATTTCGTCCGCATACTCAATCTCATCACCAATAGAAACACCACGGGCAATGACGGTTATCTTCACATTATAAGGGGATAGCTTGCGATAGATAAAAAAATTGGTCGTGTCCCCTTCCATCGTAGTACTAAGTGCAAGGACAATTTCCTTTACTTCTTCGTTAGCTACCCGCTGCACCAGACTGTCTATCTGCAAATCGCCCGGGCCAATACCGTCCATCGGCGAAATAATCCCTCCAAGAACATGGTAAACACCACGAAACTGCCCGGTATTTTCGATCGCCATTACTTCCTTGATATTTTCAACCACACAAACGGTCGACTGATCCCGTTTAGGATCAGCACAGATAGAACACATCTCATCGTCACAGATATTATGACAGACTTTGCAATACTTCACTTCTTTCCGCAAGGCCAGCAAAGCGGATGCAAAATTTTCCGTATAACCTTCATCCCGGCGTAACATATATAAAGCCAGTCGCAAAGCCGTCTTCCTCCCCACTCCGGGAAGAGAAGCCAACTCATTTACTGCATTTTCCAATAAAGCGGATGGATATTTTTGAGTCATTGATTACCTTTCTTTGACCACAAAGATAGATAATTTCAATCATATCAAATCCGATCGGCCGTTTTTTGCTGAAAATCGACTTCCCGGATAGTAAAGATCCATTCTATCTTATAATGTTTATAAAGTAGACAAACAGGGAATAAAGTCCACTATACGATTTTGTATAAAAATGCGAAGGAGAAAAAAAACTTCACAATAAATCGGTTTTGAAACTGCTGTTGATAGACTTTTTCGTGAAAGTTTGTTACGCCTATATATATTTTCCAGTAGAAACTTGTTTTATTAGAAAATACAATATACGTTTGTATTATAATCCTTGCAAGGGAAAAGATATTAATAACTCAACAACACTAGGAGATTTTACAATGGCAAGAGAATACATCAAAAGACACTGGCTCACATTGCTGGGGATAGCAATAGGCGCACTTGGAGGATTTCTTTATTGGAAATTTATCGGTTGTACAACAGGGACATGCCCTATAACTTCTTCACCAATCAACAGTTCGATTTGGGGAAGCATCATCGGGGGATTACTTTTCAGCTCTTTCCAAAAAGAAAATAAAGTTTCAACAAATAAAGATAAATAACTTATAGATATGGAAATAGAAGAAAAACAGAATATGCAGCAATCATATTCTTTATTCGGAATGTTTACATTTGCACTGCGCCTGGTTGTTGGCTGGACTTATTTTTCCGCTTTCTGGCGAAGGTTGATACTGGAAAATAAATTGATTCCCGACACAGCCGGTTACATTGGAGAAAAATTCAATCATTTTCTTCCCAACTCATTCGGTATAAAGCCTCTCATCGAATATCTCGTATCCAATCCGGAACAGCTCTGGTGGTCGATGGTTATATTTACAATCATTGAAGGAATTGTCGGATTGCTTTTCATGCTCGGCTTCTTTACCCGATTGATGAGTATCGGAGTGTTAAGCCTTGCTACCGGAATATTATTAGGTTCAGGTTGGCTGGGAACAACCTGTCTGGATGAATGGCAAATAGGCGTTCTGGGCATCGCCGCCGGTTTCACGATCTTCCTGTCAGGTGGAGGAAAGTTTTCACTCGATAATAAGCTTATTTCCAGAATATCGCAGTTCAACGAATATGGATGGACACGATGGCTGACCTCCGGTCCACTGCCTGTCAGCCATAATGTATTAGGAAAAATGTCGATCACAGGTGCTACGGCCATATTATTCCTGACACTCCTGACTAATCAGGTATTTCATAACGGAGTATGGGGAAAATTACATAATAAATCTGTCAAACCGAAAATCGAGATATCAGCAGCCGGTCTGGATCAGGATAAACTTTCATTCACCGTTTACCGTGTGGAAGGTGCCGATGTATATGGATCTTTTCTGATCGGTATCACTCTAAAAGATACCAATGGAAATATTATTCTTAACAGGAACGGAGAAGAATTATCCGAATTTCCGGCAAAAGACATCAAAAACAATTATGTGGCAAAAGTTGTTCCAGGTAAACATAGCCTTGTCATACCATTAGGTAGTAAAGCAGAGCTAACGTTAAAGGATAAAGCACTGGCTGATTTGCCAAAAGGAAATTACGAACTTATATTGACAGATATAAGTGGTATCACCTGGAAACAGGATTTGACATATTAATTATCAATATCAAAAATTGTATCTAATGAAAAGTAGAAAATTCTTTACGCTACTAGCTTTAATGGTTGGTTTTATGACGCTGGCCTCATGCAAAGGACAGGCTAAAAACAACGAAGCAGCAAGCGACACCGAAACTACAGGAAAAGAGACAGCAGCTCCTGTACACCTCAATAAGGCTGACTTTCTGAAGAAAGTATATAATTACGAAGCCAGTCCGAATGAATGGAAATATCTGGGCAATAGACCTGCCATCATCGACTTTTACGCCGACTGGTGCGGTCCCTGTAAGATGATCGCTCCTTCACTGGAACAACTTGCCAAAGAATATGCCGGACAGATCAACATTTACAAAGTCGATGTAGATAAAGAAACAGAGTTGGCCCAGGCATTCGGCATTCAGGGAATACCGGCCCTTCTATACATCCCTATGGAAGGAAAGCCCCAGATGCTTCAGGGAGCAATGCCTAAAGACCAGTTAAAGGAAAAGATAGAATCAATTTTACTGAAAAAGTAATTTGTTTTTCACTTCAGTTTTCACTTACTCTACAAACAAAAATTTTCAGGTAGACTTGATAATCTTCTCAAAAAAGATACTTTTTTCAAGTCTACCTGAAAATTTCCCCATCCAAAGGTTTATTCCCCATAATCATCATAACATCTAAATATTTACTAACTTTGTCATCGTTTGTAAATCATAAAACGAAACGTCATGAGTAAATACCTATTTATGCTGAGTATGTGTATGTTTATTGCACAGTCAGTTTTTGCACAATCATATTCCAAATACTTCCGCTTGGCTAATCAGGATACCGTCAATTTCACCTTTACAGTGAAGAAGCCCGATATTAAAGCAATAGACTGTTATCCCCAGCGGATTACCCAAATTTCGAAAAACGCAGATAATTACGAAATATCACTCACAACTATCAATCCCTGGCCCGAATGCTACATAGAAGGAACCGGTTGGTGTTCTGTCGACCCGACTATGCCTTCGTATATCTGCCCGCATTTTGCTGAAATCAGGATGCGTTACGGGATAGATTACGAAGACTGCGACATCAAAACCCTAAATTATGACATCGAACCGATTGAGTTTACCAAAAGATGACCATTATGGCAACAGAGAATAAAATAAAGTACTTTGAAAATCGGGAAGATTGGAGAAAGTGGCTGACAGACAATTTTGAAACCAAAGACGAAATTTGGTTTGTCTTTCCCCAGAAATCATCAGGTAAAAAAAGCATTATATACAATGATGCCGTTGAAGAAGCCCTTTGTTTCGAATGGATTGACAGTACGATAAAATCACTTGACAAAGAACATAAAATTCAGCGTTTCACGCCTAGAAACCCTAAAAGTACATACTCGCAAGCCAACAAAGAAAGACTTAAATGGTTATTGGAAAATAAAATGATACACCCTAAATTTGAGGATAAAATACGAACTATTTTGTCTGACCCTTTTATTTTTCCAGATGATATAATTGACAGATTGAAAGCAGATAAAACAGCATGGAAAAATTATCAACACTTCTCCGCCCCATATAAACGTATCCGAATTGCATACATTGAAGCAGCCAGGAAACGGCCTGAAGAATTTGAAAAACGACTAAACAACTTTATCAATAAAACGAAAGAGAATAAAATTATAACTGGATTTGGGGGAATCGGAAAATACTATTAATATCTCATAAAATACCGATGCCTAACTTGCGTCCTGCCTGCAAGCAAGCAGTCGTAACTGCATTGGCTAACAACCCATTCTCCACCCATCCCGCAAAAATATACAGCGGTATAAATTACGGCCATATATTTTCTACTCATAGATAAATACACTATATTTGCAAAATATACAGCCGTAAAGTTTACTGTCGTATATTTTCAAAATAGTATGAACTAAATTTACTATCATGAAATTTTATAATCGTGAAATAGAACTGAAACTGTTGGATAAAACAAGGAAAATCGCTTTTAACAACCATTCACAAATGACGGTCTTAACCGGACGCAGACGCATTGGAAAAACAAAGCTTATCCTCAAAAGTTGTGAAGAAACACCAACTGTTTATTTCTTTGTAGGCCGAAGCAATGAAGCTCAGCTTTGCAGCCAATTTGCACAAATAGCCAGCAAAGCACTAAATACCTATATTCCGAATGAAATATCCTCTTTCGCAGGACTCTTTGAAATGCTTATGAATATAGGCAAGAACACTTCCTACAACCTGATAATAGATGAATTTCAGGAGTTTTTCTATATCAACCCGACGGTATATAGCCAAATGCAAGACATCTGGGATAGATATAAAGACACGACACATGTCAACTTGATTGCCAGCGGTTCTGTATACACTCTTATGATACAGATATTCCAAAATGCAAAGGAGCCACTATATGGTCGGTGTGACAGTATTATAAAGCTAAAGCCTTTTTCTACCTCCGTATTGAAAGAAATTCTTTCTGATTATAAACCGAACTATACTCATGAGGATCTACTGGCCCTATATACATTTTCCGGAGGAGTTCCCAAATACATAGACCTGTTTATGCAAAACGGATGTACAGATATGGAAAGCATGGTTAATTACATAGTACGATCTGATTCTCCATTCCTTAGCGAGGGCAAAGCTTTGTTAATACAAGAATTTGGTAAAAAGTATGGTAATTATTTTGCTATTTTATCAGACATCGCTAATGGCCGAAATACATTATCTGAACTTGAAAAAAATATGGGAGAGACCAGTATAGCCGGTCATATAAGAAGACTAGAGGAAGATTACGAATTGATAGCAAAGAAACGGCCTATTTTTGCAAAAGAAGGTACACAAACCGTTCGTTTTGAAATTTCCGACTTATTCCTACGATTTTGGTTCCGATATTTCATCAAATATCATTATCTCATTGAAACAGAAAACCTGGACCAACTTGGAGAAATTATAAAAAAAGACTATCCGACCTATTCAGGGTTAACACTTGAAATGTATTTTAGGCAAATGATGATCGAAAGTAAAGAGTTCAGAAATATTGGTTCATGGTGGCAAAGCAAAAAAGAAAAAGATCCCTGTGAAATAGATATAATAGGCATTTATGCAGATGATAAACGTGCATTAGTCGCCGAAGTAAAACGGCAGCGCAAAAACTTCAACCCAAACGATTTCAATGAAAAAGTTGAAATAGTCCGAAATAAAGTACTTTCGAAATACAAAATTGAAGTGAGAAATTTCTGTATGGAAGATATGTAAACTGTATGCGAACAAATCCGGTTTCTCTTCCGCATACAATCCGATAATATCTATTTCATCCTGATCTTTATGGTTCTTGCCTTGCCACCAAGAACCCATATCTGCAAATTCCTTGTTATCAACAAAATAAAAGAATAACTGGATTTGGGAGTTTACTTCTGCTTTCTAAATGCTATACCTATATATAACGAACAAAACAACAACACCGCCCCAATCACCAACATCCGCTTTGGATAAGAAAACTCCACAGTACTTCCTTTCTGAAAAGAATCAGAACCAGTAAAACAGTTCTCATCTACAGAACCAGAACTAACAACCGACTCAACCACCTCCTCCCCCTGTTCCTTAATAGCGACATGAGTAACAGACTGCACCCCATTCAACCGACAGCTATCAAACACAATATGCTCTATATCGATCACCTTATTGCGAGAAGCCTGATACAGATTTTTCAACAACATACTATCACTATGAAAGCTATGCACCTCCTCCCTTATCTCCTGGTGTTGCACACTACGCCGCCCGGCACTAGAACCGGGCAGCAAAACAACCAACAAACCAACCGAAACAAATAAACTTCTACCCCACATATCCATACCTACCCCCCTTCATTTATTAATGATCACCTGATAACGATTCTCTCCATTTACCCGAAACGACAAATGCAGAAACTTCTTTCGTTTATAAAGAATCGCCTGATCGAAAGGCAACTTACAGCAAAGTAACACATCCAACAACTCCTTCGGATCAGGCACATAACAATCCGCAGCCTCCCCCTTCACATGCTGGCTCGAAGGCACGCCGCCCACCAACCTGTTCACCTCCGGACTCCGGTAACCGCTTGTGATCGCAATCGGCTTCCCATAAGCCACCCGCAAAGGCTGTAACAACCGTTTCACCAACTCCATCATAGCCTGCTTCACCTCAAACGGCGGCTCATTCAGCAACCCATTCTCCACCGCCACCCGGCTATACGTCATTTCTTCCCAAGTAAAATTCCTACTTATCCTCTCTTTCATTTTGTACCGATTTAATTTTATACGAATAATCCACCCCAAACAAAGCTCCGGCAAATGTGCAGGTTTCCCCGAAAGCCACCAGCACACTATTATGAATCTCCCCTTTCGGAGCAATCCAGAAACCGGAGAAAAGAAGAACAATCCCGCTCATTACGAGCAGGATTGCCATTACCAATTGAATAGTCAGTCTTTTTTTCATACGTTCCCCTTTCCTCTTTCAATCAAGTAATCCTCAATTTCCCATTTTCAGTTATTCAATTTCCGGTCTGTCATCTCCACCGGAACCTTCTTCTTTTTTAGGTTTCGTATCTTCATCTTCTTCAAACTTCACGATCTCACTCATCCAGCGCAGACTGGTTCCCGGCGAGAATATCACCCGTGCCTTTTTTATCAGGGAAGCATTGAAAGCATCCGCCGTCTCCGCACCTTTCGAACGAATCGAAAGACGAAAACTACCGAACTCACCCACCTGTACAATACTACCCGAACGAAGCTCCAGGCTCATCGCCCAGTTTAACGAATCGAGTATTGCCTTCACATCAGCACTCGACATCGCCGAGCGACTGGAGATCAATTCACACAACTTATCCATATCGCAATAGTTCGACGACCGTGCCATCGCATAAGTCTTCACCTTGTCCTTATCGTCACCGCTAAGAACCTTGCGCTGCACCTTTCTAAATTTCAGTGTCATAGCTTTTCTATTTTAATGATTAATACTACTGTTTCCAGGGGAACGATACAAAGGTACAGGTAGGAATATATGTAAAGATCGGCGTGAGATCATCGTGTAAAACAGTATATAATAAGACTTTAGGAACAACCAAAATCTTAAAATACCATTTTTCACGAACCATCACACCGATCGTTTTAGGTTCTTATTTAACGTTTATCAGGAAAATAATGATTATTACGTGAGATTCTTAGGGATAGATTTAGGTTATTTAATGACTTCTCGTATCAAACAAGAAATATTCATTATATTTGTACCCGAAGAGGTATCAAAAATGAATAACTTATCATTAAATGAATATGTAAAATCAAAGCGCAAGTCGCTTGGATTATCACGTGAAGAGTTCGCGCTGAAAGCAGGTGTCGGACTCCGTTTTCTTCGCGAACTAGAACAAGGAAAAGAAACCTTGAAAATGGATAAAGTAAATCAGGTATTAAAACTGTTCGGAATGCAACTTGGTGCCGTGCCTATGGACAGGAATAATTTAATAGAACCATGAAACAAGCTAAAATTTATATGTATAGTAAGCCAAGAAGATTGTAGAGTTTTCAGCGTACCCAGTCCTGGACTTGATCAATTACGTTGAGATTTTATTGTTCTGTTATCTTACAGGTAATGCAGACATGCACCTAAAAAACTTTTCCCTCTATAAAAAGATAAAAGAAACCACACTAACGCCTGCTTATGATCTCTTATCGACTAAGCTGGTCATACCTGAAGACACAGAAGAACTTGCTCTGACTCTGAACGGAAAAAAACGAAAATTAAAGAGATCTGACTTTGACAATCTACTAAAAACAATGAAAGTTGAAGATAAGATTATTGAAAATACATACAACAAATTTAGAAAAGTATTACCGCTATGGTATGATTTTATTGAAATTTCATTTTTGCCAAATCAAATGAAAATAGATTATAAGGCTTTAATAGAACACAGATCTTCCATATTAAACAAGTGATAATAGGCAAATGGCAATTCCACATCCCGTTCTATCACATCAAACAGGATTTCACTTTGCTTAATAGCAATCAGCGATTTGAGAACCTCTTTCCTCATAAGTTTTCCTTTATTTTAGGAAAGAAAAAGCTTTTTCTTTCCTAAAATAAAGGAAACTTTTTTCATACGTCCCCCCTTTCTCTTTCAATCAGGTAATCCCCTATTTACCATTTTTAATTATTCAATCACCGGTCTGTCATCATCCGGATTTTCTTCTTTTTTAGATTTCGTGTCTTCATCCTCTTCAAACTTCACGATCTCACTCATCCAGCGCAGACTGGTACCCGGCGAGAATATCACCCGTGCCTTTTTTATCAGGGAAGCATTGAAAGCATCCGCCGTCTCCGCACCTTTCGAACGAATCGAAAGACGAAAACTACCGAACTCACCCACCTGTACAATACTACCCGAACGAAGCTCCAGGCTCATCGCCCAGTTCAACGAATCAAGTATCGCCTTCACATCAGCACTCGACATCGCCGAGCGGCTGGAGATCAATTCACACAACTTATCCATATCGCAATAGTTCGACGACCGTGCCATCGCATAAGTCTTCACCTTGTCCTTATCGTCACCGCTAAGAACCTTGCGCTGCACCTTTCTAAATTTCAGTGTCATAGCTTTTTTATTTTAATGATTAATACTACTGTTTCCAGGGGAACGATACAAAGGTACAGGTAGGAATATATGCAAAGATCGGCGCGAGAGTATCGTGTAAAACAGTATATAATAAGACTTTAGGAACAACCAAAATCTTAAAACACCATTTTTCACGAACTATCACACCGATGGATTCAGGTTCTTATTTAACGTTTACTAGGGAAATAATGATTATTCAACGGAATTCTTAAGGATAGATTTAAATTATTTAATGACTTCTCATAACAAATTTGATATCCTTTCGGGTACTCTTTTTAATATAATCACGTAATAAATACCCGAGAGGGTATCGAATAACAGAATATAAGTCATTTATAGAAAACAAGTGATGCCAGTATACTGTATGCGGAGATTAGCACTCATATTCTCCGCATATCATACGGCAAATACAGACATTAATCTCCGCAAACAATCACATTACAAGTTCATAATTGGTACTTCTTCCACCTTCATCCGTTTTACGCAACACACCTTTGGTCATCAAATCCTGTATATCACGTAAAGCCGTATCAGCAGAACATTTTGTAATCTTAGCCCATTTAGAAGAGGTTAATTTTCCATCAAAACCATCCCAAAGCAAATTCACCATTTTTATTTGCCGTTCATTCATGGAGACTAACCGATACCTATCCCAGAAAGCTGCTTTCTGTAAAACCGTACTGATTGATTTTTCAGTTTTGACTAATGCCGCTTCCAAACAATCAAGAAACCATTCAAACCACCCCGTTACATCTACACCACCTTTTTGTGTTTTCTCCAATATCTCATAATAGCCTTTACGCTGCTTACGTATCTCTGCCGACATACTATAAAAACGATGTGGCATTTCATCGGCACGGGTTAAGAATAAATTCATTATAGTATGGACAATTCAACATTATTGTCCTCATAAAATATGTTACTGCACGACCAGCATGTTGAAGGACTTCTTGTAGCTTCTCACGAACATAGCCAATGAACTGCTTTCAGTCTTGATCATTTTTCATAACCTTTTATTTTTACATTTTGCTTACAATATGGTACACAGCACATCCAAGTTGCTGTAATAAATCTTTTTTTGTCACGATGAAAGGGTTACATGCCGTCATTACAACCCCTCAAAAGTATCCTGCCGGAGATTTTGGTAAGTAAACGGACTCCTTCTAATCTAAAAATATCGTTCTCCAGCAGGTTCTAGATTATTCGGTAAAAGTAACTTCTCTATTCTGTTCACTTTTAAGATAATTCCAGCGCAAGTCCGGCTTTTTGTTATTCATATTGACCTTATTATATCGTTTATGATACAATATTACAGAGTTATTATGAGGCTGTTGATTACTCAACCGTTGAGCAATCGACAAAAAAGATAGAAGCCAACAAAAGGATATAAAAATAACCGGAGAATATATGCATGTAATAAAATACTTTCACCATATTTGTTTTGGATAAGAAACTTTCTTGTATTTATCTGACTGATAGATTATAATTGAGAAGTAATAAGTTGTTAGTAACAATTTAGCGAAAATCTGGCAGCATTGATTATATGTACTTCACATACCTTAAAATAACTTCGACATAAAGTTAATATTTTTTTGAAAACCACCAATACTCTATAAACATTTTGATGAAAAATCAGAAAAGATTTTTTTGAATGCTAATTAAATTCTAACTTTGTACATAGTAATTTGGCAATTAAAAAAATGGATATTTGGGACAAAAATAAACGGTCGGAATGTATGTCAAAAATCAGGTCTAAAAATACTAAACCTGAATTGGTATTGCGCAAAGCCCTTTTTGCAAAGGGCTTTCGGTATCGTGTGAATGTTCCAAACCTGCCCGGAAAGCCCGATATTGTTTTGCCGAAATACAAAACGGTTATTTTCCTGCACGGTTGTTTCTGGCATCGGCACGAAGGCTGCAAATATGCTTACACGCCAAAGACAAATACAAAATTCTGGATTGATAAAATCACTTCCAATGTTAAAAGGGATAAAACTAATTTACAGAAACTTATAGCTTTGGATTGGAATATCATAACAGTCTGGGAATGTGAAATAAGACACACGCACAAACATAACCTCACTCCCTTGATTGACAGAGTAGAAGCAGAAATACTCGAAAATCAGCCAAAGAAAATTTCTTTGAAATTTTATGAACAGCGCGAAAATGAAGTTTTAATGGTTGCCGAAGAGATTGTTAAGTATCATCGAACTGCGAAAAAATAATCTATTCTTCTGTAAAACCGTGCCTTTTTAGTTTTTCCAAATTCAAATAAAAAGTATATTTTTTGCGGTTGTCTAATGGCTTTCTTCCTTGCAAAACATCGTCCATCACTTTCCATTTCCAATCTTCCAGAACTCGCTTGCGGCGATCCCAATCAACCATTTTTTGAATGAGTTCCAAGGTGATTTCATTTGAATTTGAATTGCTGTCTATTTTCGGCGTTTCTGTTGCAGCTTTTTCTTGTGCTGACAAATCGTCAGCCTCTTCCAATAATTCTATATTGTACTGACAAACGATTTCGAAAATTGATATTGCTTTGTTGCGGTCTGTATCAGACATTTTTCTGTTATTCTTGACTTTATACGCAGTATCGCTTGCTGCTGACTGATAATGAATAGAGAGAAACCCCGAATCGCGTCCCCATGCTTCAATCTTTTTCCAAAGAGAAAAAGGAATTGAACGGATTATGTTTTCTTCATGCTTCTGTGTTTCTTCCGAGTTTTCGATATCAGCTACAAGACTTCGTTTCGGCGGGTTCTTTTCGTCAATCAAATCATCTTTTATCTCATTAACATTAAAACTCCAAGTGTGTGCTTTTACCTGTTCCCAACAGTCTTCTTTCTTTGCCCATTCAATATAATGAGTAACAGGCGATTTTTCCAAAATAAACTTATTAATCTGCTTCATCAAATCATATATACAATCGGAAAGTGGTTGCGAAATTTGCTGATTTTTCCATATCTTATATAGGTTTAATTTGTTTTCTGTTAAAATATTAATCAGTGATAAAGTATAAGGTACAACTACCTGCCGCAATTCACCAATATTGTAATCGTTCTGTTTTGTTCCGTAACGTTTCTCAGCAGTTTTGAAAAGAATACACTTTGCAATCGTATCTTCAAAATATACATTATTGATTTTCTTAATGTTATCAGGCAAATTATCATTAATAAACTTTGCATAATTCTTCTCATTACCTCGCACAACGATATTCGGACTTATCACTAACTTTTTACCGTCCCAAACTTCCTGATAGGCATTGATAAACTTTGCCAACTCAACTTTTGTAAACATCTGACTTTTCGGATATTTACGATCAAATGCACTTTGGCGGGACTTGGTAAAGCCCTCGCGACTACGCAAAGTTTTGTACTGCCCCCGTGCCCGCTCGAAAAACCAGCAGGTTTGCAGGTTGTTTTGAGCCGTTACTGGCGCAAGAATGTAGCGCGATAACTTTTCAAATGCAATCAAAACCGGATTGTTAGCTGAAAAATCAGCATCATTAACCTTATTTTGAGTGTTGGCACAGCGCGAAATATCAGAAACAATATCACTGTACTGTTCAGGATTTTCAATTATTGAAAATTTTACCTGAACGAATATATTTGAAATATCTGCCTTATCTTTCCGGGCTGTGTTATAAATAGAAGCGGTTGTTTGCCCACCGTTCACAATTTGTAAATTACGGATTTTTTTAATATAGCGGTTTGTTTTGTCAAGTTCAATGTAATCGGCAGTGGCTGCAATGCCATTATTAAAGGCAAGAAACATATGCGGTCTGGTTTTTATCGTGTTGCGAATGCCTTTGTTTATTTTACCTGTAAATTGCAGAAACGACCTTACATTTTGTTCTAACAGTCGTGCTCCATATCGTTCATACAGCTTTGACAGACAAGTACCCGAAATAATCGCAATATATGCCTTGTAATCTTTATTACCTGTATTTGCTGACAAACAGGGGATTACAAAATTTTCGCCCTCGAAATTATCAAAATCTAATTCAATTGGGACGCGTGACTGCTCGGAAATTTTATACAGATAATTTATGTCTATTACCCTGTAAAACACATTGTAACCACAAATCTGTACACTCGGCGGGAACTCGCCCTTGTATTCGCCATTAGTTAAAATCATGGCATTGACGCGCACAAGATTTTCTTTGAGTTCAGGAAAATTTGCCAAAGTATTGGCAAACTCAAAGATTGGCGACGATTCCGCAACTTCATTAACATAGTCGTTGTAAATAGCTTTACGAAAAAAGTTTATAATTCGTTTTGTTGCTGTGTCAATATCTGCTTTAGCTACTGTTTTTATTTCTCCAGAACTATCAAAAATGGAAATAAACAAATCAACTGTTTCGTAATTATCGGATATGGCATAAGCATTGATTTTATGCTGATTGCGTGTTCCTAATGCCTTTTCATCGTAGGCAATAGCAGCATTTTCAGTTTCGCCTGCCTCTGCAAGCATATCAACGGCAATGCGGGTAAAAGTCTGTTCTTGTGTGTCGCCTTCTTCGTTACTAGCCTGCAATGCTACAATATCCTGAATTAGAGATTGATAGTATTTGTTTATTTCGTTCATAAGAATTTAACCGTATTAAAAAGTTGATTTTCAGAAACTAAATACTCATCATACATTGCGAGAATGATTGAGTATTTTACATCACTCACACCACGGCGCAGTTCGTTCTCCTTAATTCTTGGAAAATCGTTTTCGATTTTGTAAAAATTTTCGTTGCGGACTTGATAAAATCTGTCCTGATAAAACGACTCGTGCTTGTCTAAATAGCCAGCTTCAAATAGTTTAGTATTAAAAAGCGACAATGCAGGTGTGTCATTTTCAAGTTTTTTACGAATTGCTGCGATTTTCTGGCAAAGTGTCTGACCGTTGCCGTTTGATACTTCAACCGAAAAATGATATAAAAACAGGTTTTCAAGCAATGTTTCGTCTAACTGTCTTTCGCCGTTAATAGTGACTTTCTGTGGATTGTTGGTTGAGGTAGTTTTTACCTCGACCGCCCAAGTACTACCTTGAAAATCGCGCATTGCCTTATCAACGCCTACCCAAGTATGCAGTACATCGCAGGGAGGAGTGCAGTTTTTTGCGAGAAACTTTTGTAAAAAGTGCAACTCGCCGTAAAGCCCTTGTTGTTCGGCGGATGTTAGCCCCGTCGAATTGTTTTTCTCAAAAAGTATTTTCCACTTTTCTAACTGATTGACAACAGTACGACAGATTTTCTGTTCGGTGTTGAGTTTGATAATCGACTGTATCAGATTTTCGCACAGCGTTGCAAAAATGTCGCGGCTGTTAGGGTGCAAAAGTTGAATTATCATCAGGTGAGAATTTAAGAAAGTAGTGTCAGTCAACAATATTACTTTCAATTCTCGCAAGTTGTCAAAAGATGAAATATCAATGCGTATGTCGTTACTGAATGTGAATGCTATGCCATAATATCTTTCTGGGTATTGAAATGTACCGTAAATATAAAACGGTACATTGCTTGAATACAAGCGCTTTACAAGCCCTATATTTTTTTCTTCTTCTAATGCTTTCCAAAGTTCCAGAATATGATTATTGTTCATCATATACATTATCGTTTTCATTGTCAAACAAAGCTTCTGTTTCCGCAAATTCCGCAACCTGATTCACTGCATATGAAACAGCAATATTGGTGTTGCTGCTCGGAAACGAAATCACAAAACCAATAAATGGCTCGTCCGTTTTACTATATGAAATTGTATCGCTTTGTATTTCACCTAGTTTATTGAGTACATTTGCACAAACAGGATTAAGCGGATAAATAATCAAAAGCAGATTTGTACGCGGGCGGAACTCCTGTCGGACAATTTCGGGAGCGGGATAATCCTTGTCCCACGATTTGTCCAATTCTGCTTTTCGCTGTTGTGTCCTTTTCAATGCAGCATCTAACAAATCATCATCCAAATCGATAAATTCATCGGTTTGATTGCCAACAATATGATTTTTACGAATGTAGTAAGTATTCCAATTCGTATCTTCGGCACGACTACGATTAAAACAGCCAGTCCGTATACCGTTTGAAAAAATGTGCGGCACTTCGGACTGATTTTTATTCATAACAACCACACTCCATGAAGTTAGTTCACCCGCCCGTACAAGGTCGTGAATATAACTGCCAATCATATCCAAATCGACCTTTTTCAAACTGTCAGCAACCTTGAATTTTGAAAAATAATCACAAATATCATCGGACGAAACATTACGCCACAGATAATTATTACCTTTCTGTTCGGGTGTTCCCAATGCAGAAATAAAATTATCGGTTACAATCAAATTTCTTTTCTTAATCCCCTTATCCATTGGTAATTGATAAGTTTCTATCAAACGCCCTGCCCACGAAACAGAAATTTGTTTTGTATATCGCATTTTTGAAATTGAGGTAATTTGCAGGCAGCCGGGATGTGTCCGTACTTTCAAAGCATAATTTTCGGGTGTTCCTCCTGATTCTGCCAAGTAGTTAAATTCGCCTCTTAATTCTTCACTAGCAATAGTAATGTGCCTAAACCACTCGTTTAATTCCTCACTTGTGAAAAGTCGACACAGATCTACATAGCCAGGGCGATAGCCAAACCAACGTCCCATTTGCATAAGTGTATCGTACATTTTTGAAGCCCGCAAGAAGTAACTAACAGACAGCCCTTCCAAAGTCAAACCTCGCGAAAGTTTGTCGCCGCCAATTGCAATTACCGATATGCCTGTTTTCTCATTTTCGTAATAAGTTAAGCAGTCACCCGAAGTACCGTTAATTGATTTTACCTCAACTTTTTGCACAGCTTTGAAAAGCAATGGTTTTATTTCTTCCCAAGAATGAATCGTTAAATTTTTATCAATATTGCCGAATTTTGATTGCTGAATTTCAGTCGTAACGGTTTTGTATGATTTGTAATTTGCAGTGTCATTTTCCAAAATTTTCCTAAACTCTTCCAAAATTGCGGGGTCACTTGCTTCAATCTCATGTTTGTAATAGTTGAAAAGTTGTTCAATTAATTCTTTAATGTGGTTTTGCCACATCTGATAGCGTGAAATGTGGATGAGCATTGAATTATGCTTTGTTCCCTGCCCTCTGGCTATTCGGATTGCACAAGTAACAATGAAACACTTTATAGCAGTTTTCAACGATTCTGGAATATCACTAAAAGTTGGTTTATCATCATCTTTTTTATGTCTCTGTGGCACAAAATAATCATAATCTTTTATAGGACAAACGATTGGCAGTAAGTCGTTGTTTGTATCATCTGGAATTATGGAAGTTCCAAATACCTTCTCCGGACCAATATAATTTGTCGGTGCAGGAATGTTAATGATAAAATCACGAGGAAACAAATCGTCTTCGTTTTGAGGAATAAAGATATTGGCAAACGGCGTAGCCGTATAGCCAATATAGGCGGAACGATTGAACAATGAAATGATTTTGCAAATGTTTTTGTTTATCGCTGTTGGATCTAATTCTTTAACATTGGTGTTGATTGAGGCGTTATCAGCCTCATCATCAATAACCAACAAAGACTTGTTTGTTATTTTGTCGTTAGTAGCTTGTGTTTGCAACCAAGTACACAAGCGTTTCAAAACAGAGGCATTTTTCTTCACTACCAACAAAATGGGCTGCGGCGCATTAAAATTAAAACCAGCTGTATTGGTTGCCCTGCTTGTAAAATCGCCTTTTTCCAAACTCGTTGTATATGAATTTGCAATAGCATTTTCAAACCCCGGAATAAGCCCCACACCTATTTTTGTTGTCTTGTTCATTGTGTAGGCTCTTTCATACTGCGTATCAAAGCCCAAAAAACCTTCGTCTATGCGGTTTTGGGTTTGGCTACGCAGGTTGTTGTGAATACCTGCCAAAACAACAATAAGATTAAAGCCTGCATCGGCAGCTTTGCAAATCAGCCCTGTGTAATTGGCTGTTTTTCCTGACTGTACTTGTCCGACAACAAGCCCTTTTTTAGAAATTTGAATTTCAGAACGTTGCGGGTTAAAAAGTTTATCAAGCACTTTATCTGTCAGTTCGTCCAACTGCAAAATAACACTTGGAGAAAACTTTTTTTGCTTTTCCAAATATTCAGCGTAACGGGTCCAAAACTCCCACTTTGATTTTTGGTCTGCCCGAAAATCTTTCAGCCAAGGCTCGCGGCGTTGCCTGCCTTCCAAAATTTGAAAAGTGTCAATCTTAACGCTGTACATTGAAAGTAAATCGTTCTTCAATTTTACAGTATCAACATCTGAATAAAGCATTTTCGCTTTACTGACTGCTTCGTTTATTTCACTGTCGGTAACACTTACTTTTCTGCCGATTATGCTTTGACAGATTTCTATGACTACTTGATAGTTATCATTCATTGTAATTCGTCTATTAAATCTTCGTAATTGTTAAACGGCTCTATTGTTTTCAAATATGCTTTTGCTTGTTTAAGTGATTTGCCTTGTTTTATTTGATTTTCAAACATCAGAGCAAGCATTGATTTTACAATATCGCCGTACTCGTCTGAAAAATGCGTTTTCTCTTTCTCCTCATTTTCGGCAATTTTGATGTAAATGGCTTTTGTTGGCAGATTTTCTTCTACAATATGCAAAAGATTGTTGATTGCTTGTTCTGGCTGCTTTTTTGCCAACTCTTTCAGATTTTCAATAACAGTGTTCTTTCTATTGATTACGAAAAGCCATTTGCCATCTTTTACCTTTTCTTCCCAGAGCGGTTGAAAATTCTGTCCGGCTCGCTGTTTCAAAATTTTGCCTCTGTGCCGGTAAACTTCACTACCAATGGTACGGACTGATTTTGCATAAGATTTTAATTGCTCACGACAAACCAGGGGCGGGTATGCTTTTGACTTCTTAATATCAATCTGCCATTCGGTATCAAGTTTATTCGGCAAATCAATCTGTATTCGGACTAACTTATAATGTTCTTCCTTGCGAAACAAGCCCAACCAGTCGCCCGCCAAAAGTAAGCGTTTGCCACGATAAACATAAAATCCTTGTTGTGCGAGGTAGCCGTGTATTCCCTCGGCTTTTTTGTATACTTGTTCTGACGAAAAATTATTTTTGTGAGGCAAAACATATCCTTTCATTTTCACACCGCCATTAATATTTTCGGTTGGCTGTTCCTGCCTTTTGTTTTCGTTTGGGCAAAATGGATTCCACGCGGGTATCTCGTTTTCGCCCCAAAAGATTTTGATTGTTTTGTCTTCAATAAATCTATGAAAAGTCATTGCAATATGATTTTTCACCTTATCCAAAGAATCTGAAAATTTACACTTTGCATTATCATCTGTTTCAGCCGTTTGCAGTGGCAAAACTCTGTCTAAATCACTCCAAATAATAAGCGTACCCGATTGCAAATCGTCTAGCTGATTTGTAAATTCTTCGGGGATCCATTGTAACAATTCCCATTTGTCGCTTTGAGCAACATAATCCAAATCCCACGACCAAAACGCAGCGGGAGCGTTTTGGCGCTTGCTTAATACGGAAAGTTTACGACACTGTGAAAATGAAGCGGTTTTTAATCCCAACCCAAAACGCCCTAAATCTGTTTCAGAACGGTCGGACAAAGGATTTTGCGCACCCGGTCGCATTGCTTGGATTATTTCATTGCTACTCATACCATCTCCGTCATCTTTTATGGTAATAACGGACTTACTACCTCGCCACAAGCGATTAATGTATATGCTTTTAGCATTAGCAGAAATAGAATTGTCAATAATATCAGCAACGGCGGTTTCTAAACTGTAACCGATTGCTCGAAATGTTTCTATCATTGAGGCGGCTTCGGGTATAGCTTCTGCCTTTTGTAATTTACTATAGTCCATAAGCAAACTGCTCTTTGATTTTATTAGCTATTTTTTCTGCTAAGACTACAGGCACTGCATTTCCAATTTGTTTGAAAGCAGCAGTGCGGCTGCCCTCGAAATAATAATCATCAGGGAAAGCTTGTATTCGTGCTGCTTCGCGAATGGTAATTGAGCGAATTTGTTTTAATGATGGATAAATATAATAATGCCCATCCATGGCTATGTGTGCAACGACAGTATGACAGCAACCGTCATGATTGACTACTTGAAAACGATTAAGAAATGATTGCTTATTATTGTGCTTTTGCAATTCAGCCGGTAAATTTGCGTAATTAAGTCTCTCTCTCTTTTCAAGCCACAATTTTATTGCTCGTTTATAAATTTCCAAATCAACCGGATTATGAGGTCTGGCAATATGTTGTGTAGTAAAGTCTAATTCTGTCCGAATTTTTGACCATTCTAAATATTTTGTTGCCGAAGTCTCATATTGAACAAATCCAGTTAAACTACCTTCTCCCTGCTGCCTTTCAGGTAGGTCTGAAAATAAATCGGGCAAAATTTTATATGGATTTTCTTCTTTTTTCAATTCAGGATATTTTAAGTTTAAATCCTTTTTCCAACCAACAATGATAACTCTTTCACGATTTTGAAGAACTCCATAATCAGACGCTTTCAGTTTTCTTAACTCAATTTCATAGCCTGCTTTATCTATTCCTTTTTTTATATTTTCTAAATGGATTCCGTTTTGTGCAGACAAAATTCCCGGCACATTTTCAAAGACGAACATTTTAGGTTCATACCGTTTCAAAAACTGCAAATAATATTTGTACAAAAAGTTACGCGGATCTTTTTTCATGTTTTCGGGATCGCGAGCTCGTCCAACAAGGGAATAAGCTTGACAAGGCGGTCCACCAATAATAAGATCCACTTGTTTGTCTCCTTTAAGTTTATCAACCTTCAAAAATATTTCAGGTAACGTTTTATCTGATATTTCCTTGTTAATTACCGAATCTATTATTTCTTTAGGTACTGTAAGCCAAAGCTTCTCTCCGCTTTCTCCTTCCTGCTTCTCTCTTAGATATTTAACATATTCATCAGATCTATTGTGCTGTATCAGGTAATGGTAAGCCATTCTTGAACGCAATGTATCACAAGCATATTTATTCATTTCAATATGAGCAATAGGGGTAAACCCTGCCCGAATAAACCCCTCGGACAAACCACCTGCACCGGCAAACAAATCTATAAAATTTAAAGCATATGCCATATTTAAATTCTTATATTAAGTATTTCATCCTATATTTTAGTTCATGTTGTACTTGCTTCACAAATTCTTCATTTGCAAAGCTTTTTAGAACCTGCAAACATAAACTAATTAGTGTTATCACTTAATGTTGCAAAGTTATAAGATTATCTTCAAACAAGCGAATAAACTTCATGCAAAGTTTATTATCAATTTATTTCTGATTAAATTTCTTAATCACCCTCCGTTCCAGATGATGCAGCGCCAGATTCTCAATCAATCCCGATACACTCATCTTTCTACCTCCCTGCCTGTATACAACCTCATCGAATCTGGCCCATATATGGCAACTCACAAACATAGGTTTACAGTCATCAATCTTGGAAACCTGTAAGAAGGTCTAGCGGTATTGTTCCAATGCTTCCATCTTTGTCTTTTCGCCGGTGCATTTTTGAATAGGTGTTTTAGCCGAATTAGTGAGTTCAGCTTACTTACTTCACTCTGTATAATCAGTTCACTTGCCGTATTTTACGCTTCGTTTATATTTGTTGCGGTTCTGAAATTATTGCTTTCACTTGTTCCGTCGTGTTTTCCACTCTCAGAATACCCTTTAACGGTTCGCTCATAGACCAGTTGAAGTTCAAAACACTTATTGCATCAACACCTTCAATTTTCAATCTCTTAGCCATACTATCTCTATTTTTATTCGTTACTGTTATTTTTTCTTTTTCGAGGTGGAATATCGAAGTGATCGTTGCCATTTCAGTAGCTATTCCTGTAAAGGGGTTAGCGGGTACAAGCTTTATCGGAAGAAATGTATGAAAAGCTAATAAGTGAATATCAAAAAAGATTGAATTTATCGGATAAAGAACAATAAAATGAAGTACTTGTTATGGAATACTATTAAGTCCACTTTCAATACAAGCAAAGTCAATAGTACTACTCAATCAAACATTTCAAAAAAATTATGTTTACTTTTATATTCCTTAGAACAAATGAAATTAGGTTTGTATTTCCTCTGAAATCGATAATGAAAATTTTCTCATTCATTACCCCTCGCAATAATCCCCCACCCTCACCTTCCCCGCCAACACCAGCACCTCCCCACTAGTAATCCCCCCTTTACTGATATGTCCAGCAAGCGTACCGATCTTGCCGCAAATTAGGAAACAGATAAGAACAGACATTGATAAATGATTTATTGAAGTTTGTGCGGTACGCTCTACTACTTCCGTAAAATGGAGCATCCGGATAAACAAGACGGGAAACTGGAGGGGGCAACGGAGACAGGTCATCACTGTTTTTTCAATGATGAAATCAACATATGACTGCCGATCATGGACGATAACTTCTTCGATAAACTTCTGGTGTTTTTTAGGCAAGGTTACCCATACAGTAAATGCTAACTTGTAAATTTTTTCAAGCAAATGGTTACGCCCTTCCTTCGACATTTTATCAAGATTGCGGTTAAACTCGTTCACGTCTGGGACTTTTCCGTTGGGAAATAAGGCTTCTAATTTGTTTTGTTTCTTCATGATGTATCTAATAGGCGTTAATAAATAATTGAGGGGAATAAAAATAGAAGCAGGGAGACACAGAGTTGATTTCTATAAGGTTAATTCGTCCGTGTCTCCTACTTGTTATCTATTTGGATGAGTTCAAATCCCTTAGAAAAAACTTTCCAGGTTTGAACTTGACACTTGTACGTGGCGGTATCACACAGGAAATACCTGTTTTCGGGTTTCGTCCTTCACGTTCTCTTTGTATCCAGGGAGTAAAACACCCGAAGCCCTGAAGCATAACAGAAGTATCCTGTTTAATCGCTTCAGTCACCATTTCCTGAAAGGTATTTAGAAATTCTCGCGACTGGCTCTGAGTTATATGCATTTTCATCGCTAGCTTATTTACTAAATCTGCTTTATTCATAATATGTTGTATTTAATTATTACATCTTATTTTTAAATTTCAATAATCTTACTGTGTTTGGGATTATTTAGGCCGGACACAACGAATATAGTCGCTGTTGGTATCTAAATCGCTGCCAATATCACCATTACCTAAGTGCTTGACATAACGACCGTAGACACCACCAGTAGTACTACACCAGTAGTAATTGCTTACGAACGCAGTGAATCCTATTACGGATTGTAACGAACCTTTATTTGAATACATAATATTCAGTTCATTCAGCGTAGGCACACGCCAGTCCTCCTTCCCTTCTGCAATCAAATTAAGACAATAACTGTTAGCAGCACTAAAAGTCATCCTACCGCCATCAGTCTTACAGACCTGGAGATTACCAACATAAGCCGGAATTTCTGCCACTTGCGTAGCCGTGACCGTAGCTGTACGCGCTGGACTTGCTCCCGTAACTGCCACTGTAAATGAACCCGTACGTTCAGCACCGGTATTGACAGAAGCCGTAAATGTTAACATACCGCTACCAATACCACCTGTAGGACTCACGGTTATTCCATTATCAGTTTCAGGAGATATAGTCCATGCCAGACCGGTAGTAGCAGTAACCGAACCAGTAGTGGTGGTGGCTGCAGCATCTATTGTTGTTGTTGCATTGGTAGTACTAAATTCTGAAGCACTCTGATTTATGGTGATCGTTCCTGTCGGGCCTGCAGTCTCATCGCCCGCACGAACAGTGATTTCACCGCTTCGCTGGGTTGACGACAGATTTAAAGACACTTCAAAAGTGATGTTCTGGGCATTTCCGGTCGTCGGATTACCCGACGTTGTTCCGGTGAGTGTGAACCAATTACCATTCGTTATACTAGCTGCCCAGTCCAAACCGGCTGTAGCAGTAAACGCCGATGTCTGACCGACTGCCGCTTCTGCGCTCATATTGACTGTTGAGCCGGTTACTGTAGCCCCTGCCTGTTCGACGGTTATTTCCTGCTTCAGACTTGTATAGCTGGCATCCCCTACCGAAGCACCGGCTTTCACTGTTATTTTACCGCTACGTACCTGTGCCCGCGGATTAATGGCAATAGCCTTTACTTTTAACGGTTGTGCTCCGTCTGTTGCTTCAGCTCCTGAAGAACCCGGATTGGTTTCCGACCAATCCAGCCAGCCGTCGCCACTTAAGGAAGCCAACCATTGCAAACCTTCGGTAGCCGTAAAAGAAGAAAACCCTTCAGAGCCGGCTTCTGCATCCAGTGATATATCACTTTCTTTTGTCAGGGTAGAACCTGCCTGAACGATCGTTATCTCCTGATCGACACCATTGACTTCAATATTAAAAGAGACAGATCTGTTTTCTGCTTTCGGATTCGCTTCCACAGCCTTGAATACCACATTAGCTGGTCCCTGATGTGTAATGGTTGCACCGGAAGGAATATTTTGGCCGTCCAACATGGCTGACAGCCAGGCAGGCATATCGAACACCCACGGCTGCCCCGGACGAGCTGTGATCTGTATCTCTTTTTCACCACCTTTTTTAGCCGGCATTTTAGTAGGGTCGACTACGATAGGAGGTATCTCACCGACGGTAATACGCTCGTCGGAAACATCTATGCCTATCAAAGTAACATCCATCGTGTAACGGGAGTTACGCACAATATCGTAATTGTTCCTATCGCTACCCGGATAAAACCGGAAAGTAACATCCCCATATGTTACACCGCCTTGTTCGGCAGTTCCGGTCAACTCGATACAGGTAGCATTCGTTACACCCTGACCGGTCTTCTTTTTCTCCGAGTCGACAGCATTTTCACCACTCACAGTACCCGCCATATTCTCCGGCAGATACCAATAGACAGTAGCGCCTGTCTGGTTAACCGTACCCGTATATGTATTATAACTGATCCCTCCTGTTGTCAACTGTTCCGTTGGCGCTTCCACCTGCGATACGGTCGGGGCATTTTTCAAAACTAAGGAAGTAGGCCTAAATGTAAAATCAGCACTTGTTGAATAAGTAAACGTAATCGCAGCGATAAGGCGGGTCAATGCCACCATTATATTTCTTACACCACCGGCCGCCACTTCACCTTCCCAATATCCCATCATTTTACATAAATTATTGTCAGGTAATCCCTCGGCCGTAGAAACATAAGTCAACGTATGTTTCTTCAAGATCGCTTCAGTGGCTATCGCCCCCAGGTCACCCGCATTCGATACGAAATAGACACGGCTCCTGCTACCATTATGGCTCTGTTTCAGTTTTAGATTGACTGTAGTACCGGTCATAGAAGGGATATACTGGTTGAACAAACGCGTGCCTGTTGCTACATCATACTGCCCGACCCACAGACTGGCGATCCGGCTTTCCTGTATTTCAGACAACGGAGCAGCAGCTTTTGTCCGTACCGTATCCTTTGCACCTACTGCCAGCGTATCCGACTCGATCGTACCTTCAGAAGTAAAAATGATGCTACGGGTAACAGGAGTACGGTTAGCCAACACATTCAGGATAAACCCGGCATCCACTTCTTTAAGGGCATGAAGCGGAATATCATCTTCTTCCACATCCGTCTGTGTACAACTACCTGCGACCAGTAAGATCAGATACACAAACAACCATGTTTTACTTACTCGTTTCATTGTATTTCGTTTTTATTGTTTCAAAATAGCTCACTCAGTTATTCCTAAATTGGCATACTACCCCTTCCTCCGATCTCCCCATTTCCGCTCCAGACTATTTCTGCCCATTGGGCAACGGTTACAGTAGTACCTATTCCTTCGTTGATGTCAGGGTCGGGATAAGGAGTGTCGGGACCTCCCACATTGTCGTCTCTGAAAGCTATTGCATTCCAATCGAGTACCTTCAT
This sequence comes from Parabacteroides sp. ASF519, assembly GCF_000364265.2. Taxonomy (NCBI): domain Bacteria; kingdom Pseudomonadati; phylum Bacteroidota; class Bacteroidia; order Bacteroidales; family Tannerellaceae; genus Parabacteroides; species Parabacteroides sp. ASF519. The sequence continues at coordinate 4,265,991 of NZ_AQFV02000006.1, forward strand.
AATCAGGCTGCTTTCATTATTCTTCACTTCGAGGGTAAAAATGTACCGCTTACCTTCGTCGAAAGAGATATTTTGGTCGATAGTAGCCTTGAGGGTAGCTGCCTCATTGTCTCTTACCACGGTTATCTCTACCTCGAAAGGCTGGTTGTCTTTGGGAAGGACGACACCTTTTGTTTTGTTCAGGCCGCAGTTCTCGGGATCAGAACCAGGATCGACCGGTTCAAATTCTTCTGTAGCAAATGTAACTTCCGCATCCACCCCGATACCGCCTCCCGTAGGAAGAATACCCGTATCCGTACCTGCCAGCAGGACAGCCCCCGAAGACGATATATTTCTTATTACAAGAGAAGTTCCGTATAACCGATCGAAAGAAAGAGCATTATCGGGTGAAGGGACCACATTGAATACCAACATCGCACATTTCCGGCTAAAAGTTCGGAGTGCCACTTGTCTGGCGGTCTTCGTCACAGCCACACCACGAACAAAAGAGGTCATTACATCCTCTTTATGGGGAATACCGGTTACCCTATAGAAACCGTCATTCCCTTGCAATAGCGGCCGTGCCGGGGAGACTGCATAGAAATCGTACATACCATTCCTGACAGTCAAACCCTTGGCTGTACCCACCGTTTGCTCTCCGTTCCCATTCACGCAGCAAGGGGATAAACTGCCGTCATCCCCTACCACGTAGGTTGCTTCAAACGAGGGGGCTACCGTAGAGAAGGAAGCTTCTGCCGACACATCTCCTACATTACCGGTGAAATAAGCCCCGATACGTACGGTTGCCCCGGCTGGTAAAGGCGTTGGAGGTGGGGTGGTAACCTCTCCGGCACGGGTCAGGAGTTCCGGCACGCCCAAATTGGGCTTGCCGAAACTAAGGGCTACCGGCCGGCTCTCTTCCGGTACGATCTCCTCTACCGGTTCCGCCGTACACCCAACCAGCAATATACCAGCCAGTAGCCACAACAAGTATAACAGATATAACTGTACTCGATTCCGTTCCATTTTATTTCGTCTTTCGCATTATTTTGTTTCACTATTCCACAGGAACATCCGTTGCACCGCCCTCTGCCCAACCAGCTACTTCAACATTAGTAATACTGATACCTTGCGGAGATAGCTGGATGTTGTAGATATAATTGTTCCCCTTCAACCAGTTGGCAATAAATGTGCTTACACCGCCGCCTGTCACCGGAGCCATCGTAAAAACAGAACCATTGTCAAGCGTCAGCTCCAACGTCACAGGGACGTCCGCCACCGGTATAACCATCCCGAAAGCCTGTATGGCAACCTTACGGATATCATCCTCACCAGCACCAACCCCCGTTCCAACTCTTCGCAGGTCGCCGTCTGCTGTAAACCACAACTCACCCACTGTCGCCATCGTTCCTCCCAATTCCCCCGTTGCCAGGTTCAGCTTCGCGGAAGTCGACTTTTTAAAACCGCTGTTACTTTTCAACACGACCTTCTTCACCCGGCTACCGGCAAACTCCGAACCGCCATCCGTTTCCAGCACACGGAAACTCACTTTTGCCAATGCATGATTCATCGTCAAAGAAACCTCCGGATGCCAACGGTCTACCTCTACGGACACTTTACAATACAGATAATCATCCTGATCGGTTTCCCACTGTATATCGGTCGATGCATCTACCGGATCACTGGTGTCGCTAAAGTAAAACTTCTGTTTATCCAGTACCTTTACACCACTCATGACAGGTACTTTCGGTGTTCCTGACAAAGACACGCTTTTCTCTGCCGGAGCATATCCGTATACGGTTCCTTTCTCCGAAAACAACAAAAGCCTCTCCTCACCCTCCGCCAACTCCCAGCCAGGCAAAACGGCCGCTGTATTGTAAACAAACACCTGTGTATGAGTACCGCTGGCATAGGCGGAACCATTCGCTTTCGTAACCGAAACTCCTACCTGCATAAGCGGATTGGGGTTCACCGGACTAGCTACCGCCCCTCCCGTTGCGATACTTCTCGATTCTATCTCGACCGATAAGCCCAGATTCTTTACGCTCAAAGGAACACCCTCCTCCACATCGCCTTTGCCTTCATTTCCCCCGTCGCCCATAAAGATCGTGGCCTCCGTACAAGCGTTAGCCAGCAGGAAGAAAACAACTGTCGAAAGTGTATATATGAATTGTTTCATGGGCTTTGTTTTTATATATGATTACAGAGGTATTTCGTCCTGTTCGTTGTCCGCCCAGGCTTCAACACTGACATCCATCACCGTGAGTTTGTTACGCCCTGCAGAAAGTGTATAGATGTAATTGTTGTTGGGTTCCCATTGATTACCGGCCAGCGTTACGGGATACACGACGGGAGTATTATCACCTTCTTTAAGCGTGATCTCCAGATCGATTTCATTTTTACCGAAATTGACAGGATACACAATAGCGCTGACCGACTTGGATACAGTCTTACCATTTATCCCACCGGTCGTAGTCCCGGTCTGTATAAAGGCATACTGCCCTTCTCCTGCTTCCACTTGCCGCATCAGGACATAATTAGTGATCGTACGACTCAATTCCGCCGTTGCAACTGTCTCTGTTATCGCACCGTCCGTCAAAGACATTTTTCCACTACCGGTCTTGAACAGATTTGTACCACCGATATGATTCTTAATCGTAAATTTCGTAAAATTCACATTATTACCGCTTAAACGTCCGCCATCGTACACCCGGAAAGAGACCATCGCCATCGCATGTTTCATATCCAGGTTGATCTTGTAACCGGGATTATCCGTATCCAGATTATTAGGTTCATCCTCCGGTGTCACAGGCGAAAATCCGTCGGCACGTCCGTTATTTACATAGCGTCCGCCATCCGCACCAAAATACAGGTAGTCTTTTTCTGTCGGCAAACTGAGATTGACCAGGTCAGTCCTCGCTGTAGATGCCCATGCACCCGCGTTCCAATACTTCTTCGCATTATTTCTTTGAGCGTTTATCTCACCGCTACTCAAAACCGTTACGGGTATTTTAAGGTCGGCTTCCGCATTTACATTTGTAAGAGTATTGGTTATAGTTACATCATACGGATAATAAGCATATACTCTACCTATATCCTTCGTCAGATAATAAGGAGACTCGTTCGTATCCGCAAAAGTGGCTCCTTTTGTTTGTATGGAGATCCAATTCGCTCCCCTTTCATCACCCATATACCATACATGGTGGCCGGTATAGTCCGTTCCATCAGGTGTATACCAGCCATTTGCAGCCTTATTCGTTATCAATACGCCTAATCCCGGAGCTTCAGTCGTATAATTGGCATAGGTAATAAGGTCACCGCTCACGACCGATTTAGTTGCCGATCTGGTTCCGGCTTCCACCTTTAGATTAGGTGAAATACCTAAAGCTACCTGATCGTCGCCGCCGGAATCGATCACTTCCGTTTCTGTTTCCGAGCAACCTGTTGCTGCCACCAGGGCTATAGCTATAACCCACATTGTTGTTGTTTTCATTTTCGTTTGTTTTTTAATTATACATTAAAGAAAATCATACTTAATTATGTCAGCCATCCTTTCAGATGGGTAATTCATCAGCATCGTGATCCGTCCAGGGTTCTACGCCGACAAAAGATGTTTGTATACGGGTACCCGTTGTGAAAAAAAGCGAAACGACATGTCGTTTGCCAATCTGAAAACCATCTTCTACGGTAATGGATACAGACGTTATCGTTTCTATCTCATTCCCTTTTCCGTCTTTCGTCGTGGTTATCTCCAACCGGAGCGGATTCCCGTCCGTCCCTACAGGCAGCGATGCGGGAAGCAGGATATATCCTTGCGCATCAAGCAGTCCTTCCCCTTCATCCACCTGCGGGAGAAATAATCCGGTTATCCCTTGCACGATCACATTTTTTATTACTTCAGCGGAAGATACATCCGTCAACCGGGGAGACTCATCCGTACAATCGAGTTCCTGACGGGTATGGACTCCCACTGCTTCTATCTTTACGATCTCTCCCCACAGCACCGCCCGGTCGCTATAGCAAACCAACCCGACCTGTGTCAGCAAATGACGGAACAGGCAGGTCCTCACAGGAGCATAAGCGGTTGCAGAAAGGCATCCCGTTGCCATGATATCCGTCATCCCGTCTAAAGTAAAAATCACCTTACCTGTTACCGGATCGACCTCATTCTCCACCGGATAATAACCGTGCAGACGGATATGGCTTCCATCAGCCGGATATAACTGGGGTATCTCAAACCGGATCGGACGGTTCCCTGCCCCTCCGCTACGGACAGCTTTGTACAGACTCCACGCACCGTAGGTATTACCTGTTTCATCCTGACGCACAAAACAGATATCCAGATCCGTTTCATAACCGGAATCGATTACAACGCGGGTAGACAAGCCGATCGCCCCTTCCAGGTTAACCGCCGTTTCAGGAACTAACTGCGGTGTAGGATTGCTGTCCGAACAGGCGGTGATACCTGAAAGGATAACGACGGTTGCTATGACTATCGGTTTATTCATTCTATTACTATTCGATTTTTTATTATTCTCCGGGGGTTATAATGGAACTTCCGCCATTACCCGGCTGCCAGACGGCAATACCGGCCTCTGCTATGATCGTGCCGTCCTCCGCAAAGGTGAGCGTGATCAGGTGAGATTGTCCCGCCTGTACCCCACCATCAATATTCGTTATAGAAACAGGCAGTGTTTTTACCTCTCCGCCGTAAGTAGCTTTCACTTCCAGGTCGATCGCAGCCGCAACCGTTCCCATATCCGCTACCGGATAAAGCATCAGGTAGCCGGTCCGGGGAGTAGCCTGACCGACAACCGAGACAGCCGCCGGACAGTTCTTTACCAATAAACTCTTATTGGCAACACCGATAGCCGTTAAGCTGGCGCCCGTCGTTTTATCGAGCGAAAGTGTCAATTCTGTGGTTATATTTTTTATCGTTATGGAAGTGACTGCCGTCCATTTGGCAACAGCTTCAGCAGAACCCACGCAAATAAATTGCAACTGGGTAAGCAGGTGATTAAAGGTGAATACTTCGAACGGGGCTGCCAACCATCCTGTCTGTATCTCCGTTGCCATAATATCTTCATCTCCGGTAATCGTGTAAACGACACGTAACGGATTGGCCGTCCCTGCTTCCGGAGTCTTGCGGGGATAGTAGCCGATCAGGACCGACACTCCGTTTGCCGCCAGATAGTTTTGTTCCTGCTCGAAAGTGATCGCCGTATTACCTGCACCACCGGTACGGATAGCATCGATCGACGGCATATTCCAGTTTGTCCCTGCGGGCAGGTTATCGATCCGGGCAAACGACACATTCAGATCCGTGCCATAACCGGCATCGATCACCGCACGGGTAGTTTCTCCGATACCCGCCGTTATGCGGATCGCTTCTTCACTATTTGCCGTCACCGGCTCTTCTGTGTTGGTACAACCTACCAGAAAAACGGCGACCAACATACTTGCTGCTAAAAATTCACTTGTTCTCATATTATACCAGTGTTTAATTGTTATTCCATTTCAGGGATCGACGATACCCGAACCTTCATTTCCTTTTTTCCATTCCGCCAGCAGAATAGTCAAGCCGCCTATTTCATCGTACCTGACCGTCAGGTCGAGTATCACCGAAAACGTATTCTCTATGAATGCGTTACCGATCTCTTCTGTAATATCGATCGACGTGGAAACTTCTATTCCGTCCGCCAGTTCCATGTCCAACAGGAGACTGACCGGACTGCTACCGGCATCCTTTTCCGGCAGGCTGAACAGATTCTGTATCGTGGTATATACTCCGGAAGAGGTTAACTCAGACTCGAATACCATAAAGGCAGATGTACCGGAAAAAGGTTTGCCACTTGAAAGATATACGCCCGGAGATAGACCGGTGAGCCGCCCGGTCAGTTTTTCACATTGAACCACCTCACCCGTCTCTCCGCTTGTGATCTTTATATTCAGCTCCAGCCTGCGAACCACACTGGCGGGACTTAATTCCCGTACTGCAATTTCTTCGCCCCCGATATCGATTTGTTCACAACCGGTACTGTACAAATTACCCGGTTGTGCGATCAAGACCGGTGACGATTTCAGGGAAGATACCTGCCGGGCCCTCCCACAAGCCCCGTCATATCCGTTTTCCGTCTCCAGCAAAACATTCTCACAGTCGGTATTACAAACAACCACTTTATAATATCCCGCCGGAAGTGTTCCTTCATATCCCCAAGCATCCCCACGTCGCACAACGGGACTGCCTGTTCCATCTTTATAGAAATGGTAAGTCATGACCGAAGGCTGTGCTCGGGTTTGCCAATCGAGAAGCAAGCGTACCCGTCCGTTTTCCTCCCAGTCTTCATCCGGCGTATGATAGGTACATGCCGCCAAGGCCAGGGCGCCGACCAGGCATATTACCCATTTCTTTATTCTATCGTTTTTATGTTTACCCATATTCCCCCCTTTCCTTATCTGATTTGAAAACGATATACCAAGCTGACATTCAACCCAATCATAAAACCTGTCGACGAAAAACGGGTTTCCAGATAATTCTTATCGTCCATTTTATCGTAACGGTATTTCTTTCCCTCCGACACCGAACGATAACCTGCCCGTACCCCAGCCTCCATACAGAAACCTTTCCCGAAAGGAATCAGGCAACCAACACTGGCACCTGCCGTCCGGAAACGGCCGGTCCGGCCATAGAGAATATCCTTATCCGGATCGATCGCACTGCCCCGTATGTCAAAATCGCCGTACTCGCCGAACAATCCGGTATTAAGCCACACAAACTCACCCGGACGCAATGGCCACACACGGGGTTCGATGGAAAAAGAAGAGACAGACCAGTGGTCGCGTACCTTATTCTTATAAGAGAAATCGGAATACATGCCTGATACGGCAATCGACCAACGGTCGGCAAAAAAGTATTCCAGTGCCAGATTCGGCATGAAAGACCCGGTTTCTATCTTTGTTTCACCGGTTCCCAGACGCACCGAAGGGACTACTGTACACCACGGAAACAAATTGGTTTTAATGGCAAGATATGCAGCTTTGCGTTCCGCTTTCCCCACAACGACTGGCTGTTCCACCGGTGTCGCTCTTGTTTCTTCCGGTACAATTATCTTATGCTCTGTTTTTACCCGCAGGGTATCCGCTACCGATGCCAGCCGGTAATCTTCCAGTTCCGTCCGGTCAAAAAGAGGATCGTCTATACGATACACTTCACGGTCATAACCTCCCTTCTCTCCACGGCGGTACAGGTCGACATAAGGAACGACACCATATCGGTCGATCGCCGCTTTTATCGCAACCGGGTAACGGCTCTCACTGTAATGGATCGAGGTATTGGCAAACCACGGAAGTGGTTTATATACCTCATACACATGCACCCGATCACGGTAACTGCCGCTACGGTCGATATAAAAAGCAACACATTCGTGAGGAATATCGAAACGGACCTTCAGATAAGCACGGATACGGTTCGCGCGCAGGAAAGCTTCATTGATCACCGACTCTTCTTCACCACCGTAGGCATCCACATGCGAAACGATTAAAAGGTGGGAGTTGCCTTTCAGCAAACGATTGCGGGAAGCATCGAGTAATCGCCCCATCCGTTCCAGTTGGTAAGCATTGTCGCCATAATCTGCCAGGAACATATCGCTGTTCTCCCTGAAAGAGAATAAAAAGGACTCCGCCTTATGATAAGTCGTTGTCTGCGCAGTCATACCTGTTTTTAGCAAACAGTAAACCAGCAACAGAAAAATCCGTTTCAACGGGATTTGACAATATGGTATTTTTATCCTATACATATATTATATCAATACTAGCCTTTGATTATCCGTTTAACCTCTAAATAGCTTCCTTATTTATATAATAAGGAAAAGGATAAAAAGCACCTCGGTTTTAAGGGGGATTTAATGAGTTTTACCCCTGGGATATTTTGGATTGATGTCTTATTTCAATATTTTGTGGAGTAAAAACATGTAAAAATGATAACAGTTTTTTTCAAACGGATATTAATAAGACAGCAGTCTTCACCCGCCTTATGTCTTATTCTTTGAAAATTATGATTTAAAGGTCACAAGCAGGAAACTAGGTTAATTAATACAAATTCTATATGTTTTTTTTAGGATTTTACCCAAAAGCTTTGTTTTTCCACAAGATTCTTCCTATGTTTGCAGAGCATTCAAACTCTTTTGCGAAATCCACAAGTTGTAAAGGCTTGGATATGAAATAAAAAGAGAGGGAATTACCTTATTATATAAATAAGGATAATTTATGCAGCCATCAGTTCCTTCACACCTTCAGAAACCCTTTTATTTGCTTCTCCTACCTTACCTGCATCAAAAGCAGACAAGTAAATGCGTGTCATTTTTTCGGAAGAATGCCCCAGGGCTTGGCTGATAATAGCGATCGGTATCCCCAGATGATAAGCCGCAGATGCCCAGCTATGGCGAAAAACATACGTCGTCAATTTTGCAGATAAACCCAATAAGACCTGTACATCTGCCAGATATTGATTTTCCTGTGCCAGACATTGTTTATACTGTTCATGCGTAGCTCCCTCCTGTAACACAGGAAAAAGATATTTGGAATCCGCCCGTCTGTAACGATCGATCAGTAACTGCATAGGCTCCGAAACTTCCATCTCGATCAGTGCACCTGTTTTTTGCCGGCGATACGACAACACTTTTCCTTCTTCAACCAGGTTCTCCCCTCCTAGACGAACGATATCCGCAAAAGGCATACCGCAAGCCAAAAAAGAAAACAGGGCCATATCCACCGCCAGCTTTTTCTCCGGTTCTTCTTCCAGATCAAGCGCAGCCATCTGCTTGATCACTTCCACCGGAACAGCCCGTTTAACGGTCTCCTCCCGTTGCAACTGCATCCCCTCGAACGGACGTTCCTCAGGCCGCCCTTTCCAACCCCGACAGGCACGGTTGTACATTGCCCGCAAGTTACTAATATAACTATTCATCGAATTTACACGCAGTTTCTTTCCTTTCAAGTACAAGACAAATTCCTGTACAACATCCTGCGTCACATCTCCCAGCAACCCGCTCTTTCCTCCCTCACGAATGAATGCTGCAAAATGATTTCGGGTAGCACGATACAGATCAGCCGTGCTTTCATCCCCATTACTACGCTTCTGCTTTTCCTGCTCAAGCATCAGCCTACAAAAATCTTTATTTCTCATAACTTATTCCTTCTTTGTCGTTATTAATCAAAAAGATAAAGATAAACATTCAGGGCTTGCAGATTGTTCGGTTTTCGCAGTTTCTGCTAACGGCACTATCTCTAAAAAAGCATGTTTTAGAAAGAAAATCACATCTTTCACCATCATTTCCTACCCTCATTTCCACCTTTACACAAATTCATTGCAATGATTCTTCCCGATCATCATAATGCCTTGGGGAAGTCATCACAATGACTCCAGGCACTTATCACAATGAACCGGACTGATCATTACAATGAAGTTTTTAACATTGCAGAATATAAGGGAATTTTCTTCGGGGGTATACTCTAAAAGTAGGCTAATATACCTTTTACAAAGCTGGAAACTCTTTCTGGATAGGCCGTTTTTATGTGACAGATTGTAGTTGTTTTTGTCTCATCTCTGTCATTTGGCCTGAAATCATCATAATGATTGCATTTTTAACTATCTGAATGTCACCGCTAAAAAGGAAAGCCCCTCAATCCGTCATTATTAAACTCCGGATTGAGGGGATAAATGTTTTTGAACTGTCCTTTACCTTTATATATAGCAAAGAAAGAGTATATGAATTAACAGAATGTCAATTTGTTATATTCCTATAGTTGAAGCCTAGTGAGTGAATCTAAAATACAAATACCTCCAGACTCTGCTCGTCCAACAAAAACTGTTTGAACCCCAATCAGCTTTGACAAATATTTATTTCTTGAAAAGTTCATATTTGCCAATTTAAGATTTTTGCCCCAAATGACAATTTTCTAAAGTTTCGCAAACTTATTCTTTTCTTCTGATAAGTACCAAACTCTTGTATTGATATTCACAAATCAATATACCCCTTTACCATCGCTACCAAATCATTCGTTTCCTCCTCTACCCATCTATCCGTACTTATCAATTCATTAATCAAATGAATATCTTTGGAAGTAAAACAGGATTGCTCCAAACCAGAAAAGGGAAGCGTTGTTTTCCATTTGCTATTATGTTTTTTCATATTGACCGGATACTTTTTAATTGGTTCTGAAGGATAAAGAAGCTTTATATCACATCCTTTCTCCTGAAATATCTTTTTTAACCGAACATAGATTTCCAAGCCATTATAATCCCAATCACAAGAATAGAATAAGAGTTTATCCAATTTCTTTTCATCAATAAAATGAGTTCCTTTTGTATTATTTCCACCTACGTACCATAACTCAATTTTGTATTCACGAGCAATGCGGGGCATTTTCAGAAAATTGAGGTTTTCACAAAGTACTATACAACGCGGTTCACCAACATCTACAACGAATCTCCACTGATGCATTTTTGGATCTTCCAGAGGATAATCTTCTACTCCCAAGATAGAAAGCACCAAATCGTTCAGACTTTGATAAGTATCCAAATGCTTGCTTCCACCATGTTCAAAGAAGTCTTCACTAAATGTATGTCGGGTCGTAAGGGAACTCCGAATTTGCTCTCTGTTATCTGCAATAAACTGTAAAGAACGGATATCATTAACTGTATATGTTTGTCGACCAGTCACATCCGGTTGTACAGACTTCAGAAAACGGTCATATTCCAAATAATCTTCCAAGTAGCGTTTAGCAAAATAAGCATCGTACTTTTCACTTTTAATCAAATAATTATGATTACCTGGCTGATATTGCACCAACTTTCTACTTATCAAGTTCCGGAACTTGTTATCACCTTTTTTTGTCGCTGATATTTTGTTCCCCTCGTAAAGAGAATACATTGCAGTGAGTGTTCGCCAAGTCAATTCAGCTTCCATAGTCATTTACATTTATAAAATTTGCCAATTCCGGATCAATATCATTTCGGCTACGTATCTCTATCGGAGCATAATTTACTTCTTCTTCTACATCTGGATTACGGTTAAGGATATATACATGCTGTTCGTTATATTTCCCCAATGGATTAATTGAAAAAGTAAGTATTTGATAATCATACTCTTTGGCAATATCACTCAACAGGTCAAAATTACTACCTAATCCTTCTGCCTCATCAATGGGCATAAATCGTAATCCATCTTCTTGTGCATTATTTTTGTTACCGACAATAGAGAGACGGGCTATACACAACAGAGCAATGGCAGCATACGTCTGCCCAGTACTTCCTTTATTATTTCGTCCGGCACGATTTTTCATATCAAGGCTCAGTTCTATATATGAATTAGGATTCAGTAAGTCTTCTAACGTTATGTCATTGGAATTATTATTGGTTATTTCACAAAAAGCTTTCATAATTTTCTCACGAATAGATACTTGCGTATTTAATTCGTTCAAAATGGAGACATCGAACATATCTGTCATATTATCTAAAGTTGTCTTATGTTTAAATTGGCTTAACCAGCTAACAGGAAACTGTAAAGAATCCGTTTTTTCGAGTTTCATATTATATGCACCAGATATCTTCTTTTTACTACTCGTAAAGAAACGATTTATACGACGAATCTCATCCCATTGTGCTTCAACTTGTCGTTTCACTTCGGTTAATAAATCCTGGATTTTACCTATTTTTTTACTATTCAGTTCCCTGTTTTTTTCATTAATATCTTCGAGCCTTTTCTTAATTCTACCGACGACTTCCTCTTCAATAATCATATCTTCGGGGAATAAGTCAGGCAACAAATTAGCTATTAATTCCTTAAAATCATGGTTAGTTTCAAATTTATATTGCTCATTTGGTATGAAACCTTTTACCATATTGGTATACTGATCAATGTAGGTGGTGTTCCTTTGGTAATAAAACACTTTTGCTTCTTCTACCGACTCTCTGCTTACTGCTGGAAAACTATCAATAGTAGGTAATTCCGTATAAAGTGATATATATTCAGTTTCAATCATATTCAGGTGGTTCTCTTGATTTTCTATATTCGTCATCAACTGTATTAATTCATCGCATTTATTCAAAGTGTTACTTAAAATGGTCAATTCATCCTTAAAAAACTCAGTTTTATTATCAGCATTTATATAATCATCTTCTTTATAAGCTTGAATAGTTTGTTCCTGCAAAATAGTGTTCCACTCTACTTCATACGGTTTTATTTTCTTTGATATCGAAATTAATAAACTGGTAGCTTTTTGTATAAGATCAGGGAATATTTCAACTATATTTTTAAACTGCATAAATTGGTTGTACAGTAATGTTTGTTCTTCTTTCGCATTTTTTACGGACTGTTCTATTAAGTCTTTTGTTGCTAAGCTCTTAACAGACTGCTCCATTTGTTCGGGAGAGATATTTAAAACCTCTATTTCCTGAAATTTCTTTATTTCGGGCTTATGGAAAAATATATCTACTGAACGAGCAGGTGCATCAAGGGTATTTACTATATCATATAGCTTTTTCCACAGTTCTAATTCTTCTTCAATTGTTTTTTTCTCCTGTTCTATATTAGCCACCTGCGATTGAAAATATTGCAAAATCGTCTCTCGATCATTATTGAGACTTTGCTGTTTTTCTGTTACGTAATTTACAAACTCGTTTATTCCACCGAGGCTTATCCAGAATCCTTCTGCATCAGGTTCTATATTTGTATTTTTTAGTAATTCTTCCGGGGAGCAAACATAACGGTCAAGCGGTTTAGGATGATTAGGTTTATTCATCCCATACTTCTGAAAATGATAAATTAGGCTTTCTTCTTCTTTTGTAAAATTACGTTGCAACGATAAAGCCCAACGTATAAGTGAATTAGGATTATTTATATCGTGGAACTGCTCTACCATGTGCAATTGTAATAAACGGTTACGTAATTCATCTGTTTTTTGGAGGTAAAAACTATTTCCTGCAGCTAATCCGCCTTTCCAGCCTGAATTTATAAAAAGATCAATCACACGTGAGCCAACTAATTTGTCCTTCAATTCTTTATAGTAAATGTATTCCTTTTTTTGAGTTCTGTATTGTTCATAACAGACAGCTAAGTCTCCAGGAAGAATGTTTAACTGTTCAATCATTTTGTTAGCATTATCCAGCAAACTTTTCTTTTGTCGCCATTCATTATAAATATCACTTATTTCTTCATAAGCTGACTCTTTCTTATCGCGACTTCTTTGGGCCTCTTCTAACTCGGACCGGACCAATACTTGTAATCCTGATAGATCTTCCTGGGCTTGTAAAAATGTATAGACTTCTTTTTTGAGATTTTCTTTATTTGAATTATAGTCTCTTAGCAAAAACACATATTGGGAAGTAAGATATTTTTTTTCTGCTTCCTTTTTTTCTATCAACACCTTATATAGATCACTAACTTGAAAGCATTTCTGTGTCAACAAAACAATTTCATCGTTATTTTTTCCATAGTCCACCGCATTTTTTTCTATTTCTTCTACAATTGACTTGTATTTATTCATGAAGTCTTTTCCTTTTTCCTGCCCGAATAAAAAATCCAACAAGCTGGAACTTCTTGTAGTATCAAGTTCTTTCCCCCTCGAAAATGACTGAATTATCTTCGCATAATCTTTTAGTACTTTATCTTTATCGGTAAGGTCAAGTGGTAGTATTTTATTTTTATAGAGTACTTTATGAAAAAAAGAAATCCGTTGCCAATCCTTAAAAATTAAGTTTTTTTCCTCCATGTATTCAATAATATCCTCTAATGGAATAATACATTCGTCATCCTGAAAATCGGCAGCATAAAGGGGTTTCGTCATAGGGGAAAACTCACCTTGTTCAATAGCAAGCCCAGCCTGTACAACAAAAGGGCGTGTGGCTTTGGAAGTACTTTCAAGATAAGCTCCTGCTGTAATAAATTTTCCATCGGCAACTTCTATATTTACAAATGCATATCCATAATCCAATGATTTACCAGGTGATCGCAAAACGAGGCCATCAGGTTCCCGTTTACCCTGAACCGGAATGGTTGCAGAACGGAAAGCAGAAGCCCCTACAAATATAAGTTGCAGTAAATCGGTTATGATACTTTTACCAGAACCGCTGTCACCAATAAAATCGGTTCGAGCGGGATGAAAAATGTAATCATTTTCCTGATGGTGTATGATACCTACAGTAGACAAACTGTAAATACGAGGATATTTTTTCATATTTATTCTTCTTTAAGCCATTTGTCAATATAATTAATATAATCAGCAAATTCCCGTGTTATACGCTGAAATGCAGGGAGAATGGTAAAATCGTCTTCTTTCAAATCAATCCATCTTAGCTTATAGAAATTCCTGAATGCACGTTGTACTTCTTGATCAATACGAGCATCATTTGATTCAGTAAAACGTTCTTTGGAGCCTTTTGTCTTGACAAGTAGACGTTGCACATGCTTCTTGAGATCAGGCATATCTACGCGAATTAGAGCAACAAACTTTTTTACGGAAGTTAATTCTATATTGTGATCGATATAATAAGCTTTGTACAGCAGCAAGGCTATAAGAATATGTTCTTTGGGTAAAGACGACCGCTCAACGGAATAATTACTTCTTGATACAGGGTGATAGAGCGGGAAATAATAAAATTCGTTTCCACTACCGGCTGGAACAATAGTTATGTTCTCGTGTCGTTTGAAATAGACTGTCAGATTATCTACATATTTATTTAGATAAAGAAAAAGTGCCTTATCTCCTTCAAATTGTATATGAGCACCTCTTTTCAGAGCATCTACCAACTGTGAAAACAGTACTGCACCGTCTTCACATTCGAGGAAGTCATATTTTTGAGTTATTTGCGTTTCATCCATATATCAGATATTGTATGTTTTGAACTGGGATTATCTATTTTTTTACTTGTATCAATCTGTATTTCCCAATATGGATCTCCCTTATATTTTTTAATACTTTGGTCAATCACCTGTATAGCGAGCTGCAAATCGTTATCATGTTTTTCCAGAATGTAGAAAAATATTTCAGAAAGATGTATGATATCGGTTTCCAAAGATTTCCGACGAATAAACTCTAGCCACCATTGGATATGAATCTGGCGCATCATTTGCACATGACCTTTCCGATATGCTTCTTGTTCTTTTTGCGGGTCTTTTTTGTATTCGGAACGCTGTTTACGTTCTGGCGGGAAAAGATTTTCTGGCCTATCTACAGAGGTAAAAACGGGAAATGAATCTGCCAATTGAATTTTTCCGTCATAGGGAAAAGGAAACTGTATCTGTTTATCTGTTACATGGCTTTTTTCCAGCAAGAAATACAAAAATTTCTCGACTTTGGTATTAAATATATCTCGGTTGAGAGAGGCAAAAAACTGTTTTATTTTAGGCTGTATTTTATCAATACGTGAATCTACCATTGCTAAACGGAGATGAATACCTTCAAAATAAGAAACGGCCTCGCTAATGAGATCATCTACTTCTTCACTCCCATCACGTACCGGATGTGAAATAAGAATATCATTCATCCGGTCAGTTTCCCGGAAAGCAGCTCTTAATTCCCTGTTTTGCTGACGTATGGTATCAATTTGCTTTTCTATTTCCTGTAAAGCTACGAGCAAAGTTTCTTTACGCCTTTTAGCTTTTTCACTTAAAGCTGTTACGGAACGGTCAATCTGTTGATTAAGATAGTCAACTTGTTCCAATAAAAGAGTTCGAGATTTAAACAGATCTATTGTAAGCCAGTTTCTTATTTGTTCTTCTGTGACAGCAATTTCAAGCTTTTTATATAGTTCCGCACAGGTTATTTCAATAAAAGTAGGATTAAAACGCTGAGATATCAGACGGTGTATCTTATCGCATATCTGAAAACCAAAATCAGTAAACATATAGGTTTGGTTTTCATCATTGTATATAAGATAAAATTCCTGTAGCTCTAGGATATATGCTGTATAAGTTACCCATTGTAACCGTATAGGTTCACGTTCGATATAACTTACTGCTTCAAAAGCACGATGTATATCTTTCTCCTTAAAAACTCCATGCTCAAATTCTCCATTCTTCACCCGTTCATACAACCATATTACAGCTAATCCCTTCTTTTTCTCTGGAAAAAGATGTTCATAGGTCTTTTCTATTTTTAATTGCTCAAATAGAGATTGCATTGTAGTAAAGATTTAAAAATTAATACCAGTATCACAAATCTACTAAAAAAATATTGAAAGAATGAGATAGAAAGAGGAAAATAACAGTTTTCGTTTCAACTAAGTCATTCTGTACAGTTTTTATATCTGAAAACCTACAGAAAGAATGGATGGATACAACATACTCTAAGGAATTGCATTTTCTTGGCAGAAGAACATGGATAGCCTAATAGTACCTTTCTAAATACATGAAGCATTAGTGTCGCTTGTTGATTTGATAGTAAGAACCTCGTTTAGCTTAAAACAGTACACCCTGTTTCGGCCGACTGGGATAAATATTAAATGAATGAATCAATCGAAAATCTATACCACACCGTTTTAGAGCATTTACATGATTTTCAGCATCAACTTCATTGTAATAGGAAACTTTCCATAAGCACTTCTTACTTACATAAGTAGCAATGGTTTCGAAATAAGGAATATCGACAAAAGATAACGAATGTCCGATTATGATAACCTCAGTTACAGAAGCTAGTTTCTCCCAAAAACTTTGATTGTCTTTTACAATTTTTTCAACAGGTTTCCTGCTATACTTTAGAAATGATCGTACTACAAGCCTTCCCTGTCCCTCTTGATTATCGTCCACATCGTAATCCATATTTGAATTATCCATATCATGCCCCACAATAAGATCACAAGCTTCCTTCTGAGCGTTTCCATGTATATAATTGATATGATTAGGATCGATATGAAAGTGTCTTTCAAGCGTATTGGTGTAATTGAAAGAAATGAATAGTGAATCGGGATAGATACCTGGATATTTTCTTGAAAGTGGAAGAAGATTCAAATTCCTTACCCAATCAATCATATAGTTTTTTAACTGGCAAAATACACCAATTGTATAATACTCAAAGATTGGATCATAGCTTTCAAGCGCATCTTCGTCCCATCCATCACCACCTAAAGAACGCAATATATCACGAATTAATTGAAATTCATCCAGCTCGCTCAGATTTTCTTCAAAAGCATGCCAGAATGCTCCGGTATAATCAAAATATTTTTCAATTATCCCAAATACAAATGGGTCTTTTTCTTTTACAAAATCTCGAAAATCGTAATACGTAGAAGGTAGATGATGATAAAGATCGAAGCCATTTCCTATAATGTATAATTTCATATTAGAATTTAATTACTAAGCAGGTTTTATTCTAGCATCTAATTATTATTCTGTTAATGAATCAACAAACTCTCCAAACCTCAAAATTTTTTCACTATTTGCTTTATTGAAAAGCAGGTGTTCAAAATCTTTTTGCTTCTTCTTCAAATCAACTGTTTTCAGTAATTCGGCTGTCACCAGCTTGAATTCCTGCAAATTATGTACTCCGCAACGCTTTGATAAAAAAACGTAATCCGGTTTGGATTGAGCCAATAGAAACATCAGGTCATAAAAATCACGCCCCTTGGCGCGAGCTAACATAGCTGCAATTTTCATGCTACACAATACACCGTCGGAAGGAACGGGAAACGGGAAAAAGAATCCGCAACCTTTGATATTAGTTATAACCGGAGAGTAAACGATTCCTTGATCTTGACTTTCAATCTTTATCAAAAAACGCTCTTCCTTATGTCCGCTCAACCCCAAGTCAAATAACAATTCAGGAAAATGGATATTCCGTCTGAATGCTGTCAATTTTGGATTTTCCTTATCCTTCGCTTCTACTTGCAATCCTGAACGCTTCAAAAACTGGATAACTCCGTTTGTCATTTCTATAAATTCGTCTTTCGATAGGTCTTTACAGTCGAAATCCAAATCTTCGGAGAAACGGTCTATCCCTTTTACCAAACGCAGATTTGTTCCACCGATAAAAGCCATCTTTTGGATGTTTGGAGTAGAAGAAAGGTAATCCAGAATCATCAACTGTAAATACTCTTTCAGTATGTGTTTATCGAAGCTCGAATAGTCACGAATTTGAGTTGGAAAATAATTCCTTATCTGTTCAATCTGTATCATAAATCGTAAGTTTTAAAAAGTAACTTTACCCGATAGTCTAATGCCTTGCTTTGAAATTTAGCACAGTAATCCATCAGTAAATCCTTATTCAAATCATCCTCCAAATAATTTTCATCCAAGCGTAATTCTTCCAATTCCTGCCCACTATCGTAGAATGGATAAAGATATAGTAAATCGAGCAATGCTTTTTCGGGTGTGGCAAACTGTATGATACGGTTGTTTGCCATAGGCTTTAAGTCGTACCCAAATAGCAAATTTTCCTTAACATTCTTATAAGAGTATTCACCGAAGTCATTGGCGAAAGATGCCGTTTTGAGCGATGTAACACTGGTAATCTGTACCACTGCTTCCGGTATCATCCCGTAAAACGATAATGCAGTATGCAGGCTGATATAGGACGGACGGTAAATCCGATTGGCAAAATAAAGAGAATAATCCGGCTTGCCCTTATATTCTGAAAAAGCAAAATACCCTTGTCGCAATCGGACAAGATACCCTTTCTTAACCCAGCGGGTAAGATTATTCCGGTCGAAATCCGGTTGCCATGCATATACCTGATAGATATTGAAGCACACCAAATCAAATAGCTGATTCTTAAATTCCAGAAAGGTCATTTTCTGTTTTTATTTCTATTATGCTGCAAATATAGTGCATTTCAGAAACAAAACAAAAAAAGCATATACTTATTGTTTGGCTAACAGAATAAAATTTACCCTATTTTAATATTGGTATGTCTTAAAGAAATAATATAATACAGTGCAGGAATCCGAAGACCCCTGCACCATAAATATAAAATCAGGAATCAGCCTTGCGCCTCTTCACTTCTTCCACGAGCTTTGTAAAAGATTTTTCCTTTTTACGTTTTTCATGCTCGGAAGCGGAGAAATGCCAAGCTTCACGCTTTAGTTTCAGATAGCTTTCATACACTTTAATGTCCAGCGAACCTTCTGCGACAGCTTCCAGAACAGCACAACCGGGTTCGTTGGTATGTGTGCAATCCTTGAAACGGCACGATTCTGCATAGTTGGAGATTTCCAGCATTTCGGCTAATGAATCGGGATTATCTACAGTCAATCCAAACTCACGGATACCCGGAGTGTCGATTAAAACACCTGAACCGTCCATCAAGACCATTTCCCGCCGGGTGGAAGTATGCCGCCCTTTTCCGGTGGACTGGCTTATATCCGACGTCAGCAGCACCGACCTTTCACAAAGTGCATTAACAAGAGAACTCTTCCCTACCCCCGAAGAACCGACAAAAACAACCGTTTCGCCTTCCGATATGGAATCCCGTAACCGGGAGACCGTTTCAGGGTGATGGATACTTGTGAAGAACACCGGCATCCTACGGGTAAGGTGCCTGATTGCTTCCTCTGTATCCTGTTTATCAAAAGGCAAATCTGCCTTATTGAGTATCAATACGGGATGGATATTTTCTTCCAATATCTGAACCATGAAACGTTCTACCCTGCGCATATTGAAATTATCATCGAGGCTCTGCACGATAAACGCCTTGTCAACATATGAAGCAATTGCCTGTTTTCCGGCTACCGTTCCATTTTTCTTGCGGTATAAAGTCCGTTCACGGGGCAACATACCGACGATAATACCTTTGCTATCGTCGAATGATTGAAACAGTACCCAGTCGCCTGTACAGGGCAGTTCAAAGTCAGATTTCCCATACATCATATTTCCCGTCAACTCGCATTGGTACAGTCCGCTATCGGATACAACCTCATAACAGGTGCGATGCACGATGGCTATCCGTCCGTGAGATAATGTATTATATGCCGATTCTTGTTTTAGTTGGTTCAACCGGTCGTTCCAACCATACATATTTAAACGAATCATAGCGTTACCTTTTTAGCGATATAAAATACATAGCCGTAGAACTCTTTATACTTGCGGTATAACTCCTCTTCGTGATGTGACATCGCGACAAGTTCTTCGGCGGTTTTATTTCCCGGATATTTGGCCAGAAACTTTTCCCGGGCTTTAACCAACGGTGCAAAATAATGCTCTGTCCAGCAAGTTTCAGGTAAAATAAAAGAAGCGACAGGAAGATACCCCGCCTTTTGTATCAGGGCAACCTGATTGGGTATCGTATCTATTTGCGGATAAGCTTCCATCCAGAAATCATGAATCTCTGCCGGACGTTCTTCAGTAAACCAGGCGCTTTCAGAAACGGCGATATATCCTCCTGTTTTCAGATATTTGCGCCATTCGTTCAGTCCGCGTTCAAAGCCTATATTATAAATGGCTCCTTCCGACCAGATCAGGTCTAACTCTCCCTCTCCGAAAGGAAGGTTGTCCATCGAACCGACGATTCCCTTCACTCTATCCTGAAGATTCAACCCACAGGCATTGCTGTTGAACCTGTCGATGAATCCCGGAAAAAAGTCAAGACCGGTAATATGTCCCGGTGCATGCTGGGCCAATACCATTGTCTGACCGCCTGTACCACAACCCAAATCAGCGATAAGAGATTGACCGGTAAGGTTATCTATAAAGCCCAATGCTTTAAGAGTCACTTCTGGACTTCCGGGCCCCTGGCGTTCTGTGTTTAAAAAGTATTCGCAGATTAAATTAAAATCGAATTCGTGAATTGTTTTATTTTCGTTACTCATTTCTTTATGTATATAGTATACCCATGAAAGCATAACAATGCCGTCATCATTGTACACTGATTAAAATTGAATTAATACAATAGGAATTATGCCCGGATAGAATTACCCGAGAATAAACAAAAGGACAACCTGTACAAGGAATACAGATTGTTTACTACACCAAATCCGATTTAAATAGTTTGTTTAACATGCGACAAAGATACATAGTAATTATCAAATATGCAAAAACTCTACTATAAACACCATTCCATCATCCTAAAAGCCTTAAACCCATACAACTATTACTCTTCCGACAAGCTAAACTCCTTATTAGAGAATAATTCCGCCAAACCTGATATTTGTTTCAAACGCAATATTTCATCTCTGTCCATACCGATATTACGTTGTATCCAGGCATCCGACATGCCGCTTTTGGAGAGCTCGGAGACGATATGACTCATTAGTTCAATATTGTGGGTACCACGTGCCCTGTTATGACGGATGGTCGAAGCCATTCTGTTGGAGAGATCTTTTTCGATGACAGTGACGGGAAGCAAGCCGCGTTCACGCTCATAGATGCGTTTTGACGTCTTCATCACCATATAGCGGTGGTAGCCGTCGACCAGTTCATAGATGTCTTCCTCCGGAACATAGTAGCATACACACGGGGAAGTAAATCCGTCTTCCCAGATAGAAACTTCCAGCAATTTCATTTCCGGGGGCGCTACGACATTAGGGTTATAGCTGTTGGCTACCACCTTTTCCACAGGGACAGCCCTTACCTTGTACACAGGACTAGTATATTCCTCCATATAATTCAGAGTTATAAAGTTTTAATATGTCTTCCTTTTGTTTCCTCTCGTGAATATTCAGTGAGAAGCCCATATATTTACAATAGTAGTCATTCTTCAATATGCAGATACAGACACGCTTATAGGTTGGGAGTTCGCGGAATTCCGGAATATCGATATCATCCAGATATTCCATCCGAACCGGTTTCTTTACCGTCTTGTAATTTGTACGGCCTTCAACCCGTATCGGAATTCCTGCCTGCTTTAGTTTTTCGATAGTACCTTCCGCCAGGCAACCACCTTTCTCACGCCAGAATTTTATGCTGACGGAGAGTTTCTGCAAATACCCTTCCCGTGTCTTCTCCGGCAAAGTTCCCAATAGAAATTCCATATAAGACTTCCAGGTCATTCCCTGCGGCAATTTGACCGACTGCCATCCCAGCGCGGAAGTGCCGCCATACAACCCGGCAAAACCGACTCCGTTGACACGCCCGATCATCTTCCCCCACATATCCGGGTCTATCGCTCGATATAGTTTCAGGCTGGCTATGGCCTGGGAGATAAAAGGGCTTGCCACTCTCTGCATTTCCAACGGGACTCCTGCCTGATAAAACAAATCATACAGGTGATTGTAATCCCAACCGAACCTGCCGTTGGCAATCCATATATCTTTTGTTTTCCAATCGAATATAGGATAAGCATTATATATACGTGGTGCCAGCTGGTGAACCCATTTCAGCCGGCGGTAAGTCTGCACTTTATTCTTTATATGGATAGCCCGCCATCTGTTGAAACTTTCCTGTGTCCGTATCCCTATCAGGCAACAGGTGCGTCCGGCATCCTTTTTTTCATGCAACCATTCCGCAAACTTTAACTGAAACTGGTAATCCCACATATTCTCATCATAAAATGGGAAGTCCTCTATACAAAGCGAGTTTTCGGGCATCTTATTCACCCATAAATCCTGCAACTCCCTGTCCCACGGACGCCAGTAATTCTGGAACATCGAAGTACATGTAGGAACCTTAAAAGGGACGCACACCCGGTAGACCTCCAAGATATCGGAATTGGAAGACAATACGCGGTCTACATAGGAAGTAGTTTCCCGGTACTGCACCTCATAGTCCATGTGAAAGACTCCCAGTTTCCGTTTCAAGCGGTGTTCGCGTATATAGTCAATACATAAATTCAGCAAAACACCACTGTCCTTACCTCCGGAAAAAGAGACGTATACGTTATCGAAGTCAGAAAATATCTTATCCAACCGAACTTGTACTGCTTCGTACACATTGAGCTTCTCTCTCATCATCACATCTATACTCCATTTTATTATATAGTTTCCATTCTTGAGTTACGAAAAAATGAGCTGAAGCAAAGAGCTCTTTATGCCGGGTATGGGCAACGGCCCGGACAACCGAAATATTTTTGAAATGTACCAAAACAGCATTGATCAGGGATGCCAATACCGTGTTGTCCTCCCCTTTCACATAATAGTTATTAATAACGACACAGGTACTTTTGATTTCAACGGGTATAAACCCTATCACCATGTCTCTTTCCATAGCGACAAACCATAAATAATGTTTTGATGTTTTGAAAGGATAATTATTATTCTGCCGCAAAACACTGCAACTCATAACTAGTGGAGCAACTAATTCATATAGCCTCGGGCGATTCCGGATAACACTTCTATATTCATATTCCAAAGAGACTAAGATTATACAAATCCTTCGAAACACAAAAATAAACAAAATACTACACCAAAGAGTATTAACAGCGAATATTTTAACTTAAAATAAAGAGTTCACCCTTTAATTTTCAGGAGCAGCAGAAAACACAATACAATATCCCGCCCATATCACACATCACAAAAACTTTCTACTTTCAGACAACAAGAGCGAAGTTCCTATTGTTATTCAATAAGAAAAACGAAAAATCATGAGAAAAGCATTGAATATTATTATCCCTATCTTGGTTTGTTTCCTTGTAGGGCTTTCCGCCAGCTACTTTCAAGCTGACGCAATAAAGAACTGGTATCCAACCCTTATCAAACCGGCGGTTACTCCGCCCAATATTGTTTTCCCGATTGCGTGGAGTATTATTTATGTATGCATGGGGTTATCCATCGGACTACTTATCAACTCGACCATAGAACGAAGAAGGTTCTTCATCAAAGCATTTATCTTTCAGCTATTTTTCAATTTCACCTGGAGCATCAGTTTCTTTTATATCCAGAACCCGCTTATCGGATTTATCAACATCCTGTTGCTCGACATCTTCGTTATCAACTATACATTGAAGAGTTATCAAGTAAACAAAGCTAGTTCAATACTTTTCATACCATACGTAATATGGTTGTTGTTTGCAACCTATTTGAATGGGTATATATTAATGTATAACTAATCCAAATTATAAAGCTTCAGTTTATTATAAAGCGTTTTCCGGTCGATTCCCAATAGTTGGGCGGCACGCGTCTTGTTGTTATTGGATTCCTGGAGAGCACGTTTGATGAGTTCGCATTCATGGGTTTCGTCTTTCAAGAGGATGCGAGTCTCTTTTTCCGGGGCTTCCGTCAGTTCTTCGGGGAGTTCACGACGGGTGATATACCGGCCGGTGGCCAGAAGGGTGGCATATTTGATGACATTCTTCATCTGACGCAGGTTACCCGGCCATGAATAAGACTGGAAAAGACGGATCGTCTCGTTATCAAAACCGATAATATCTTTCTGGAGCTCGGCATTCGCCTGATCGAGGAAATTATTGGCGAAAAGCAACAAGTCTTCCTTCCGCTCTTTCAAATCCGGGATACGAACCGTAAATTCATTGATACGGTGATAAAGATCTTCACGGAAATCACCTTTATCGATGGCAGTCCGCAGATTCTCGTTTGTGGCAGAGATCAACCGGACATTGATAGCGATCTCTTCATTTGTACCGATCGGCTTCACTTTACGTTCCTGCAAAGCACGAAGAAGTTGTACCTGTACTTCGTAGGTCAGGTTACCGATCTCATCCAGAAAAATCGTTCCTCCGTGAGCAGCCACAAAAGCACCGGTCTTATTGTCTATCGCCCCAGTAAACGAACCTTTCACATGGCCGAAAAACTCGGATGCCGCCAGATCTTTGGGGATCGCCCCGCAGTCGACTGCAATAAACGGAGCCTTACTGCGGTTACTCTGCTCATGGATACGGCGGGCTATATATTCCTTCCCCGTCCCGCTCGCCCCGGTGATCAGTACCGACATATCCGTCGGGGCAACCAAGCGGACGTGGTCGAACAACTGACGGGCGGCAGGACTCTGTCCTTCAATATAAGTATTCCCTTCCGGCGATTTCTTTGCCGACGTATGTCCTACCGCAGGCGTTTTCACCACCTCACGGATCTTACTCAGCAACTCTTCCGGATTCAGGGGTTTGGCAATATAATCGGATGCTCCCAGCTTGATGGCCTGCACGGCGGTCTGTATCTCCGCATAACTAGTCATCATGATCAAAGGCAAAGAGGCATATTTTTCCTTCACCCACTTCAACAAGTCGATCCCGTCACCGTCCGGTAAACGTAAATCCGACAAGATCAGGTCGTAGCTGACACTCTCAATCTGGCGTTTTGCATCCGAAACCGAGCTAAGTGCTTTTACCTCAAAACCTTTCTTTCCTAACCAGGTTGTGAGCATTAAAGAAAAAGTTATATCATCTTCAACAATAAGAACTGATAGCATACTTAATTATATTAAATCCTTACGCAAAGATATATATTTTAGGAATAAATCAGGAACAAATCCAGGTTGCTTTGCGCCAGGCCCCTTCGAACGGTCCCTGTTTATGATTCTTTAACCACCAATGGCAGAAGCCCAGCTGAAGGATAAACAGCACGATACCCACCCCGAAACTGGCGGCAACTCCTAATTCGCTATACAGCGACAAACCATAACCGAAATAGATAAATGAACCTATAATAGACTGGCTCAGATAGTTAGTCAGACTCATTTTTCCATAGGGTACCAGTCCATGCAACACTTTGTGTCCCGAAACCTGTTGCCAAAGAAAAACAAAGACAGCCACCAGTACACACATGAATGCGAAATTACGGAAAGAGGAGAAAATCGTATTGAGCGGAGATAACATACTCTTATTTGTAAACAGATCGGGCAAAGCCTCCGTAAAATAATACAGAGGAATAAAGCAAACAGCACTGATCAGGAGCGTACGAAGCCAGAACTTCCGGTGACCAGACAGATCGACAAAGAATTGCCGGCGTCCTATCAACATACCGATCAGGAATAGGGAAGCGGTCTGGAAGAAACGGCCATGTCCCCAACCCCATAACAGGCTGAAAAGCTGTCCGTCCCACAGGTTCGACTTCACCATCGCCCAGAAGTCCGTCTGTCCCAGGAAGGGATACATATTTCTATGATGCACCAGCCATTGTCCCGGAGCAGCCACATAGTCGGGATTGTTCATCGCATAAAGGAACTTTGCCCATTCTATAGGCTGAAGCATCAGGACAATAGCCGTTATCAACACAGCTTTATCGCTCCATTTGCAAACCAGGGGCAGGATGACACCTACTATCGCATACAACACCAGGATATCACCAGGGAAGAATGCACCATTAAAACATCCGATCAGGAACAGCAGGAATAACCGCCACAGGAAACGCAGACGGAAGTCTTTCCCTTTCTTAGCCTGGTTATTATATTGTATGAAGAAACTAAATCCGAACAGCAGGGAAAAGATAGCATACGCTTTCCCACCAAAGAGAAAAAACAACGTATCCCAAACACCTTCGTTCAACGACTTCATAAACTCGGTAGTCGCTTCGGGAAACTCATAGAAATTAAAATGTTCGATATTATGCAAAAACATAATCGCCATAACGGCAAAACCTCTTAGGGCGTCGACAACTTCAATGCGTGCCGACTTGAGTGGCATTTCGTGCTTCATGGTATAACTATTGGTCTTTTTTAATAATGGACGCAAAGTTAACAAACAAACTTACACCAAACAAAAAAAGCATCCCCAACAGATGCCTTTTTTGTTTCGCAGACTTAAATAGAATACTCAGAAATAATCTTTCTTTGTTTTAAACGGTTTAAATGTAGAAACGTCCACTTACGATTCTGTAAATATGAAAGCGAATACCGTGCCAGAATCTGCAAAAGGTCTTCGTATGTATCATAAACTCTTACTACTTAACAGAAAAGAAAGATAAAATGTTTTAGACAACGGAGAGATAAAGACAAAAAACGGGGAAAACAGATACCCAACTGGGGAAAAATTCCACAAAGATATTCCACAGAATTATCCCACAACCGTTTACTTAGAAACGGTCATTGCCTGTTCAATGATTTTTTTCACTTCTGCGATTACTTCCGAAAGCAGCGATTTCCATTCCTCCACAGGTAAAGTGGTGGCATTCTTTTCGATAACTCTCAGTTTCTCCACCAATGAGGTAGCGCCGAGCATGGTAAACAACGGCACCATTTTATGAGATATCTTTGCAGATTGTTCCCGGTCGTCATCCTGCAATGTACCTTCGAGTAAGGCATTGCTTTTGGTTGTCTCTTCCACAAATGTTTTCAGGATGGATACGGAGGCTTCCTTGTCCTCACCGGCAAAGGCTGTCAACGAATCAAAGTTGAAATCAGAGGTAACAAGCAGTTCTGTTGATAAAAGTTTATTTAACAGAGTAATCAACTGCCGGGCCGTAAAAGGCTTATTCAAAAATCCTGTGAAGCCGGATTCCAGATAATGGTCATGCTCGTTCTCCACGCTAGCAGAAAGGGCTATAACCGGAAGATTCTCTGTTCCCGGAATACCGGAATTACGTATGCTTTCCAGTAATTGA
Organism: Parabacteroides sp. ASF519; assembly: GCF_000364265.2. Taxonomy (NCBI): domain Bacteria; kingdom Pseudomonadati; phylum Bacteroidota; class Bacteroidia; order Bacteroidales; family Tannerellaceae; genus Parabacteroides; species Parabacteroides sp. ASF519. The sequence goes on from NZ_AQFV02000006.1 coordinate 4,293,385, forward strand.
TAACCATCCATTCCCGGCATCTGTATATCCGTAATGACAGCATCGAAAGAGGTCTTCTGCAACAAAGCAACAACAGAGAAGGGATCAGTACAGCTACTCACCTCCACATGGTTCTGTCGCAAATATTCTTCCGTAAGAGCGAGTTGCAGCGGATCGTCATCGACCAAGAGACAGTATACATCGCGACCAACAAAAGATGGTAACTCCGGTTCAGACACGGCTTCCTCTTCCGCCGCGGGAAGCACCTGCACATCGGCTACTGTAAGCGGCAGTTCTATTGTGAAATCACAACCTTGCCCCACGACACTCTTTAAAGAGAGGTTTCCTCCCATCAAAACCGTCATCTTCCGGGTTATGGATAGGCCCAGCCCAAACCCTTCCGCCTTTTCAGTTGCGGAAAGACGGGTAAATTCACCGAATATACGTTCCTGTTCTTCCGGCGGAATACCCGGACCGGAATCGCTCACCAACACATTCAGCAGTGCACTGTTGTCTGCCAGAGCATTGATAGACACCACCATGACAACCCGTCCTTCACGGGTAAATTTAAGGGCATTCGACAATAAATTCCCCACTATCTGACGAATACGAATCGGATCACCGATATATAACTTTTCCGTTCCTTCTTCTTTCAGATTCAAGACAAAAGTCAGATCTTTCGATTCGGCTATCGGTCTGAAACTGGTAAATATCTCATTGAATAGAGCCGATACACTGAAAGCCACCCGCTGTATCTCCATTTTTCCGGATTCAAGACGGTGAAAATCCAACAAGTCATTGACCAAAGACAAGATATGGCTGGCCGAACCAGACATATTATCCAGGTAATATTGTTGCCTTTCATCCGGATGCCTCCGTAGCAAAAGGTCTATATACCCGATGATCGACGAAAGCGGAGCCCTGATGTCATGACTGATTGTCAGCATCATCTTCTCACGGCTATGCAACAGGTCTTCGGCATATTGTTTCGCCTTTTCCAACTGCATTCTGTAATATTTACTTTTCGAAATATCACGGGTGATCATGAAGATAAAAATAATCACGATAACAACAGAAACAATAGCAATGCCGGCAATCAGCAAGGAAGTCTCACGCAGAATCTTCTGTTTGTTCTGCATACGTTCCAGCGAAGCATTCACTTCCTCCTCCTCGATATCACGCAAAATCTGGTTAATCTTACGGGTAACTATACTATTATTATAACGCAGATTGGCAGCACGTTCCAGCAACTGGTCAGCCAGCAATTTACGCTGCCCTGCAACACTGTCCTGCAAGTTTTTCAACACACTGGCGATGGTATCCGCCGGATTGAATACATTCACCAAAGTGTCTGTCACTATCTGGCGGGTCGTATTGACAATGATGCTCGTGTCTTCACGGCTGGGTGAGAAAGCATCTGCCAAACGACGGAAAAAGCCGCGGGGTTTCTTTTGAGAAAGAATCGTATCCTGCTTGACTACAACATGTTCTTTTATTTCCTTCTGTTCGATAAACGTATCTTGTTCGGCAATCACCTTTTCGATATTAATCGTATAAAGATGCTCCGTATTCGTTTCTTTCCAGGTTTCAAGCAGACGGCGGGTATTCAGTCGTTTCTGCCTCAAAAGCATATCGATCGTATCGATCTTTAGCAACTGAACGGAGTCGGTTATCAGGACACGCAGGGAGTCCATATTGCTGTGAGCCTTATTCAGCGTCCGGTTAAAATGATTCACATTATTCTGTGGCATACCGACCAATTGCCCCAACGCCTCGCTTTCATAAAGCAAAGACAATGTATTGGTTACGAGATAAACTTTCTGACGGGCTTTACTGTCCGGTTCTTCCTCACCGGCAACCTGTTCGATGATTTGATAAATATATACGACAGAACATACTGCTATTGCAACCAACAACAGATAACCTAAAATAACCTTAAGAGTGATGTGTCCACTTTGTTCTGCCATAAAACAAAGGTAGAAGTTTCTATCAAAATATCAATCTTTGTCGTAAACAATTCCCCATTTGTCCAACATCTCGAAGTCGGCATTCTTCAATCCGACTTTCCAGAAAGGAACCGGTTCGTCATGATCTCCGAGGTACATGCGGTCGCGCACCGTAAAAGCCGGATTGGAAACAGCCAGGGTAGAATCGGAAACTGCCGTATGTATTCCTGCCAGGTCCAATACGGTATGGAACACACTATTCGTGCTGACCGGGAGAGCCTGATGAGCCATTGTCGTCTGGTATTTCCCCGGATAAGTAGCCCGGTAAGCATCCGAGAACCAAATAATATAAGGTATATGTAACTGATAATAGGTCGGAATTGGAGACGCATGCAAATAACGGGCACGGGCATCGTCAAAAATATCTTCCCCGTGATCGCTCAGATAAAGCATCGACACGCAAGCGTCCGTTTTTTTCATCATATCCGCAATCTCACCTAGCACATAATCGGTATAATGTATCGAATTATCATAAGAATTACGCAGTTGCTTCTTATAAGAGGCACGGATTCCTTCCGCTTTATCCGGGGTATAAAATGCAAAATCTTTCGGATAACGTTCATGATAGTTAAAATGCGAACCATAAGTATGAATCACAAAAAACAAATTACCATCCGTCTTATCCACTTCTTTCTGCAAATAAGGGAGCAATTCACCGTCATGCAAAGATGTCAGATAAGCAGACTTCGGTTTAAACTGGCTCATATCTATAAATGTATCCGCTTCCCGGTAAAACGAACCGATCATCGACGTGCTCAGATTCTGGTTCGCAATTACAACCGTATGAAAACCGGCTTCCTTAAAAGCAGTCACAATACTTTTCTCATCATAAATCACCCCATAATCTTCGGCACTGGCGGCAGACAGAATGATAGGCACACTCTTATGAGTATTATTGGATTGGGTAACCACATCGGTAAAATGAACCAACCCATCCAGTTTCTCCATCCGGGGAGTCGTTTTACGTTCATAGCCATACAAACTCCATTCCATCGCACGAGACGTCTCTCCCACCACCAATACATAAATTTCACGTTTTCCTTCCGTCTGCACGTTCTTTGTCGCATGGAAGGTAAAATCGGATGATGTAATATGATAATTACTGTTTTTTTCCGCTTTATTGATTGCAAAATAAAGGTTGTAAAGCGCATTTCCCGGATAAAAATCATTTTTCAGTGAAACCATATGGCCTTGTATCGGAGCCAGCATGCAAAGAATGATCCCCAGTATAAACACACCCAGACTTCTTACCGCCCATCTTTTTCGGAAAGAGTTTGTCAGCTTCTTTTTCATCCGGACAGACCAGACAGCCAGCAGCAGAGTTGGCAATGTATAAAAGAAGAAGACACCTATAATGACAAGAAATATATTACCAAGTAATTCGCTGGCTTCAGATGCGGTCGAACTGGTCAGGTTCAGAAACATATCTACCGCAATCACCGATTCGCCAAAAAGATAAAGCAACACAAGCTGTCCCCCGTCCAATATAACTTTCGGTAGCAGGCACCAGACGACAATACCCGGTTTGCGTGCCAACAAAAGCAGACCGACCCAAAAGGCATAAGGCAATATCAAAGATGCAACTCCCACTGTGACAGGTAAGGGCTCCGTAAAGAACAACACACAATTAGGAACGATAAACAACAACGCAAACAAGAACAACAAATGTTCCTGGGAAGTGAACCAATTCCTCAACTTTATAAAATAACTCATCGATATACCGTATATTCCTGAAAAACAACTACTCTTTTATCTTCTTCCGGCTTTCATTTCCGGGCGAACTGCAAAAGTAGTTGTTATTCAGCATATACTTATACAAACCACATACAAAAAAAGTTATTTCACACAATTCCGACCGTCTTTTCCTATTGAACAGTTACTTCATCCAAGAAAAACCAAGCCGGATAACCTACCCCATAATGCCAGGAAGGACAGGTCTTGATTCCTTCAATCTCGACCTTTATATAACGGGTTGTCACGGGAGAAGGGGCTTCACACTTGACTCCCACAAACTTCACCTGTACGGAACGGTCTTCCGCCAAACTCTTTTCACCAAACGGTTGATAGGTTTTATTATCCGACGACGTGGAATAGGTCACTTTCTTCGGAAGCAATATCCAGGCACCCAACTGGTGAAGGAAATCACTTTCTATCGAGCTGACCGGTGTCTCTTTACCCAGATCGAGAATAAACGAACCGTCAATGCCCTCCCATCCGATCCAACTTTCCACAAAAGTAGTTCCACCGAACAGTTCATCGGTCAGGGCGGTTTCTCCCAACGTTTTATATTTACCGGACGGCTCTTGAAGCCAGATCACTTTCGCACCTTTTGCCAAGTTCTTTGCTTTACCAGGCAGATAACGTTCGGTATATAATTTGCAATATTCAGCCGGAGGATTACTTCGTTCGTTCAGGGTCGGTATATTAAATTCGCGCGTACGTTCTTCAAATAGAGCCAGGTCGGCTTTGACTTCTTTCAAATCGTGATTTCCTTCGGCGCGTGCTATTTCAAGTCCGGCATATTGTAACGGCAAACGGGATAGCCGTACACGTTTCAACAGGATGGGATCACCGGCTACTGCCTGTTCCGCCTGATCGAACAACTCATTATAGCGCTTGCGGCAATTCGCATTCAGCATACCGTCTTTATGTGTAACCGGTGAGTCGTATATCCAAAGACGCTGTTTACTAGCAAGCAAACCACCCTCCAACAGCTTCTCATACTGATAAATATAAGGAGAGGCGGCCCCATAATAGCCATCCATGAAAGCACGCATCAGCGAATCGACATTCTGGTAAGGATTCCACATCAACTTACTAACCATATAAGCACGCATCTCCGGGAAATCACCTCCTTTGGAACCTCCTATCTGGGAGAAATGCATGGTTGCATGATGTTCTTTAAACAATTGGATATTCTTTTGCAGGATCGGAAAATTGGGAAATGGGGATACATAATTATCAAAATTGATCCCGTAATCCCACACGAATATATTATTACTGATAGCAGCCCAGCCTTTCATTGCTTTCATGAAATCCTGCCCGGAAGCATTGTCGGTCAAAGGAACTTCACGGTCGCAATCGATATCGCACAGCATGATATTCACATTCGGCAATGGCTTCACATGCTTAGGCGGATGCATCGTATACAGATAAGCCAGCGTGGAAAACTCTTTGTCCGGGAAGCGGGCAGCCAACTTATTCAGAAAATGAATCAGACTGCCGGAAGGGCCTCCCTCCTGTTCATCCAATGCTTTACAGTCCGGACAACCGCAGTTAGTAAAATTACCGTCGTTCTGGCTGACGGAAATCATATTCTTCCCTGGGTTCGCCTTAAATATGGAATCAATCTTCTGCGAGGCCAGTTCAAATACTTCCGGATTAGTCAGACACCATTGGCTGGCTTTTCCGGGACGGCGTTCACCATTGATAAAGGAATAATATTCCGGATGAGACTTTCCATATATATCGGAGGGCATGATACGGTCGAATGTATGTACCCACATGCCACCGGCAAATACTTCCGAAGGCTCTTCGAAGCGGAACCATAATTTATAAACCGGGTCTTCACGCAAAGCGTAACACTGGCTTTGGCGGTAACGGAAAGCCGGATTCTCCGCCCTGTCCAATTCCGGAATAACGACAGTAGAACGTTCTGTTAACGTATAGGCGTTTGCTCCATAATAAGCAACTCCCAGATAATCTTCCAACAAAGTTACTACACCATAGATATTCCCTTTATCACCACCACTGCTGATAAAAACAATGCCATTCTCTGTCTTCAGACGAAAACCATCTTCGGTCAGTCCGGATACATCGTTCCCACCTATGACGATATCTCCTTTCCGGGGCGATTTATCATTCACTACGGGCAGGGAGGCACCGCTTATCCGTTTCACAAAATCCTGTAATAAAAGGGCCGCCTGATTATCCACCGCTTCTCCCTTTTCCACCAGGATACGGGAAACAGGCTTGCTGTCCTTCACCACAGTAATCTGTGCATTCAAACAATTCATTCCCAATAACAGGAATAAGGCACATAGATTTAGGTTTCTCATATATTTCAAGTTTAGAATTATCGTGTAAGTATAAGTATCGACAAACGAACTATTCCCGTTTATTATAAATTCCGGATAATCGCAATAAATTCCTCATTCGTTATATCCAGTTCCGGTTCTTTATAATTGACAAAATCTTCAAAATAATCACTGGCGATATCCGCCACAATCTCTTTTCCGTCCAAACCATAAGAAGAAACCAGTTCTTCCACTTTATTTTTCACTTGCCGAATCACCTGCAAACGGTCTTCGTAGCGTTCCGGCTTTTCCTGGTCCGTCACATGCTCATTGCGAATTATCAGATATACCACCGTGTAAAATTTATCTACACTTCCGAACACGGGGATAAACAATGCTTTCTTATCTTCCGGCAGAGCAGCCAGATATTCCTGTATTTTTGTCATAAGATTTCGTTTTAATTGATAGAATCTATGACAAAGATAAAAAATATTATCACAAGCCGACCCCATTGTATCATGGAAACTGTTAACTTTACAGCATTAGAATAAAGATGTCTTATAAAACAAGATTTAAAACTCAACGATTATGATTAAAAGAGAAAAAAGTATTGAACTGCTAAATAAAGCAGTAGCCGATGAAATGACAGCTGTTAACCAGTACATGTATTTCCATTTCCGTTTGGACGATATGGGATACGACCTTCTGTCCAGCCTTTTCAAACGTACGGCTATAACAGAAATGATGCATGTAGAACGCCTCGCCGAACGTATCCTGTTCCTGAAAGGTGAAGTGGAAATGAAATGTTCCGGTCCGGTAGAAAAGATCCACGATGTTAAAGCTATGCTTGAAAAAGCCGCAGAAATGGAAACCGGTAGCGTAGACGACTACAACGCATGGGCCAACGAATGTGCACAACACGCAGACTCAGCCACAAAGAAAGTATTCGAAGGTTTGGTGGTAGAAGAAGAAGGTCATCTGGACCAGTTCGAAACAGAAATCGAGAATCTGGAAAAGTTCGGAGACAATTATCTGGCATTGCAATCTATCGAACGCAGTAAAGTGATCTCTTCGGGCGGCACTCCTGCTGAATAAAAAGAAAACAAAGAAAGAATTAACGAGGGCGTTGCAAAAGTATCACTGTGGCAACGTCCTCTTTTTATATCAAAGCACTGATAAAACAATAAACAAAATACCCGCAAAGAGCCATCTTTACGACAACACTTAGCAAGAATCCGACAAAAGCTCCTATCCCGGCTTTAAAAGCTTCCATTGATTTCTTTCCTCCTAACAATTCGCCGATCACCGCTCCGGCAAACGGACCGAATAAAATTCCCCAGGGCGGGAACAGGAATATTCCGGCTACGGTTCCGATGACACATCCCCAATTTCCCCATTTACTGCCTCCACCGTATTTAGTACCCAACACCGGTGTCAGATAATCCAGCAACTGTACGACAATAACCAACACACCCCATATCACCAGTTGGGTTACAGTAAACTGTACCCTATCTGTAAAATGAAGCAGTATCAACCCCAGATACGACAACGGCGGACCGGGAAGGACCGGCAGAAAACAACCGGCAAACCCCACCAATAGACAAATCGCTCCTAGTATGATCAATAATATATCCATCTGTTTCCATTAAAATTGTTCCAGAATCTGAATACGCTTTCCAATCGGCGGATGTGTCGCAAACAAACCGCTCATTCCGCTCAAAGATATAAAAAGAATTTTGTCGGGATAATTATTCCTCTGATATTTATGATACGATCGAAAATAAAAACACCGATGGCAGGCTCCCCCGTTTAAACTCAATCCTGCTTATATTTGTTGTTTACCAACATCAATAAACAGATCGAGTTACGAATAACGTATCAGTAAAAGTGAAACGCCGGAAATCGAAGGTTACGGGCAAACAAACCCCGCTATACATCCAGCTGATCTGCCGGCGAAAAATGAAACGTATACCGTTGGATATAAAGGTATACGAAGAAGAGTGGGACCCGCTCACGGAAATAGTACAGATACCACCCGGAACAGACAGGCAACGAACCGAATACCTGTTGCAAGTATCGGAAACAGCCTGCGAAACCTGTCGCATGATCCGGCAAATAATCGAAGAACAGCCGGTAAACAAAGACTTTTCCGTCGATGACATCGTGAAACTGTATGAAGAAAGGTCCGCAAGCATGTACCTGTCCGCCTATATACAAAAACTGGCGGACATTCTCCTGGCGCAGGGAAAAGAGGCCACTTCCCGCCATTACCAAAGCCTGGGGAACAGTTTCCTCTCGTTTTTCGGAAAGAACATCCGGATAGACGAAATCAACGAAAAGCTGATCCGGCTATATGAAGAATATTTAATGGCCAAAAAGCTGATGGATAACACCATTTCGTTTTATATGCGCAATTTCCGGGCAATCATGAACAAAGCAGCGGCCAGCGGATTGATAAAAGAGTGCACACACTTCTTCAAAAACGTAAATACCCGGATTGAAAAAACACCCAAGCGGGCCATAGAAGAAAAAGTGATCAGAAAGATAAAGAATTTAAGCGATGCGACATTGAAAAAACCGGGCCTGATCTTCTCCCGCGACCTGCTGATGTTCGCCTATTATACCAGCGGCATGGCTTTCGTCGATATTGCCCATCTCACATGCGACAATATAAAAGGGAACTACCTGGTTTATAAACGACGTAAGACAGGACAAGAACTACAGATCAGGATACTCCCGGAAATACAGGAACTGATCGACCACTATCACTCCAATTCCCCTTTTCTATTTCCCGTACTACGAACGCCTGATCCTTCATATAAGGATTATGAAAGTGCACTCCGGCTACAAAACCTGCGGTTGAAAAATATAGGCAATCTGGTAGATACTGAACTATCGACCTATGTGCCCCGCCATACCTGGGCTACTACAGCAAAAAGCAAAGGTGTATCCGAAGAGATGATTTCGGAAAGCATGGGACACACTTCTGTAAAAACAACCCGCATTTACATAGCGACATTTGATAATCCCCAACTCGATCAAATCAATAAATATGTAATTTCGGGAAAGAAAAACAAGGGAAGTCTTAGAACCATAAATTCCGTCTCTTACTAAGAGACAGAAAAAGCACTTTATTGTCTGTTAAAACGTTGCAAACGTAATAACATTTATTTGATAAAACAAATATTTTGAGATAAAAATAAAATATAAAGAGTTTAATATTCAGGCCTTTTCTGAATATTGATACATATTTTAAGGAAAGAGCTATCTAGCAAATACCCCTTCCTACTGGTCTATTATGTCAATTATTTATTAATATTTCCGCCTTTTATATCCTGTTTATCAGATGTTTAACAATTGTTTGACAATGCAATCCAATTCAGACAGTTTTGCAAATGCTTCTACTTTCAGCACGTATTCATTAGTAATCCTGTTGAAAAATAATATTTTCAATGTACTTCAGCACAAATCTCATTTCTGAGTATTTATCCGCCTATTTCTTACAACTACGGAAAATTTGTTTGACAATTTGTTTTACATTTCTCTTTACAGAGGTATTTGTCATATTCATCTTCCTTTAAAAATCAGACCAACTCAATTACCCTGTATTCCACATTCTGTCTCTTAGTAAGAGACGGAATAGATACAAAACACTAAATGTATTAATATGTATAAGGGTAAGATCAGAGAGCGCCACCTCCTACTTCTTCTATTTATTTGCCTATCTGTTAACCTCCGTGGGCAACAAACGGCATTAAAGATGAACGTATTGTTCTGGGGAACTACTACGCCGAATGCTGGTGTGGAAGTAGGTATAGCCAGACAGTTCACGGTAGAAGTATAGGGTGCCTACAACGCATGGAAGTTTTCCAACGACATGAAACTGAATCTATACCTTATCCAACCTGAAGCACGCTACTGGTTCTGCCGCAAATTTGAAGGACATTTCGTAGGAGTACACGGACACTACGGACATTTCAATATCGGGCAAATCCCTTTTATATCCGGTCTGAAAGAGTATGTATTGCGGGGCGACCTCTACGGAGGCGGCCTCACCTACGGGTATCACTGGGCGATAAGCGACCGCTGGGGCCTGGAAGCGATGATAGGAGGCGGATACGCCTATATGAAATACGACAAGTACCGGTGTGCCGACTGCGGCGAGAAAGTCGGCTCCTTCACAAGGAGCTATATCGGACCGACACGAATCGGATTTTCTATCATCTATTTTCTGAAATAAGTCTTTTGAAGCCTATTATATATGAAACACATCCTGTTATCACATAATTTAATATTAATACTGTTAGTGGTTCTGTTTTGTTTCCATTTTAATGGAAAGGTTACGGCGCAAGGCATACGCATCGTTCCCGGCAAACTGTACGTAAAAAAGGACAGCCTGCATGTGAACCTGACAATGTATCTGGACGGAATTTCCGTCGGCAGCGGAACAGCCTTTTTCTTTACCCCTGTCATGTCGGGGAAAAAGAAACAAAGCCTTTCCCTGCCCGCCGTTATTATCAGTGGCAAACGCCGGGCTCGCAATGACCGTCGCGAAGCATTCCTTTCTCCTCTTTCGCCGGACAGAAATGAGCCACAACCTTTCCGGCAGATAATAGCAGGAAGAAATTATCCGAACGCTCCAATCAATTACCAGATAGCAGTGCCCTATGCCTCCTGGATGCAACAAGCTGCCCTCCTGCTCCAGCAGGAATATAAGGAATGTTGCGGAAAGGAGTTGCTGGCACTCGATACGCTGAAACGAAGTCTGTCAATATCTTCGGTTCCCCCGGCTGCCCGGGAAAACGAATTCCAAGCCAAGCCTCAATCCCGGCCGGTTCAGGAGGAATCTATTCAAAACACATCGGGCGGAAATACGACCGTCTATACATATAAGAACATACCTGCGACAGGAAAAACCGCTGCCCCCGTCGTTTTAAGCATCGCCGATGTAGACCAGTACGCAGTGATGGTTTCTTTCCTGCCGTCGGAAGGCGGCATGGGCAACAAGCACCGCACCGAAGGCGCCGTCCTCTATTTCGATTACCCGCTGGGAAAAGACGATATATACCCCGATTACAAAAACAACCGGGAAGAGATCAACAAAGTGGAGAAAATACTGGGGCCGCTCACCGACAACCGCTTCTCAACGCTTGCCCGGCTGCGCATCCGCGGATACTCCTCACCCGACGGGCCTTACGGCGACAACGAGCGGCTGGCCAAAGCCCGTTCGGGGCTTTTTGCCCGCTACCTGCGCAATGCCTACAACATTCCGCGCAGCAGCATCGAAGTTTCTTCGGAGGCAGAAGACTGGGAAGGATTTATCGACCTGCTTCGCGAATACCGTCCACCCTACACCGATGCCGCCCTCGATATTATCCGCCGCTACGGTATCTTCAACGGACGCGAAAAGCATTTGATGGATTTTGGCGGATGCGCCTGAAAGGCATCCCCGCCCTCTACGACTTTACCGGAGGAACAGAACAGACCGTCCCCTCGGGCAATGGCAGTTATACGATTCCCCGGAGCGGAAAAACAATAACCTATCACGAAACCCGGGCCGCCATGAACTACGACTACGAAGTGACCGGCGAATTCGTCACCTATCGTTATACGGCCGGCACCCACGAGCTGTGGAGCCTTTGGTGCGACGGCGAACAAGTCATCGGCGATCTCGACCTCCACCTCTTTTTCTCCAAGCTACCGATGAACATGGACCTGAATATGGAACAGGAGTTCGACCTCCTGATCACCGTATATGAAAATGAAATTATAGTGACACAATCGACTGCCTCCGACTGGGCGGAAGGCGGTTCTGTCGGATAAAGAATAAAAAACATAGAGAGATGAAAACTTTTTACAAACTCTGTTCCATGCTGCTCTGCAGCTCTTTCCTTTTGGGAGGCTGCACCAAAGAGACACAGACTGACGGCGGTGATCCCCGACCCGGAGATGATTCCATTGCCGAAGTTCGCGAAGTGATGATGACGCTCAAAAGCCAACTGGTTTTGCAAAAAGGCGCCACCAAAGCAAACGCCACAGACGCCACGACGACCAAAGCAGAGACATCTATCGCCACAGCCGCCGAAAACGCCATCTCCACACTCGACGTATACGTCTTCGGAGCGGAGTCCGAGAACGGTGACTACACCTTCCTTGAACGCTTTGCCTATCGAGCAGACAGCAATGACAAACAGCCTAAAGATGCCAAAGAACTGCAACCGAATACCACCGGAGCCGACGGCAAAGAAACGACCGCTCTTATGAAACTCAAGAAAGGCCTCTTCGTCAAGCTCTACTGTATCGCCAACGACACGACCCTGGTCGACCCCGCTACCGATAAAGTGGTGAAGGCCGCCGACTTCACCCCGATCACCTTTACGGAAAGCGAAGACGGCACACCCCGGTTCGCTGCCGAAGGCAAGCCGCAGGAAAGCACCTTCGTCGGCTGGCACACCCGCCTGCTGACGGCTGCTGTCAAAGCCGACACCCTGGCTCCCCCCCTCGCTATGGCAGGCGCCTGCACCACGCCCATCGACCTCACCTCGTTCGACAATTCGGCACGCGTACAGGTCGGATTCCGCCTGACACGCCTCGTCGCACGCTTCAATATCAACAACAAAGCGGGAGATTCCCGCTTCACCATCGAGACTGTCTCGATGGGCAACGGACGCCGCGGATCGGGCCTTTTCCCCATCCGCGTATACGGCAACCTGCCTGAGGCAGAACCGGATCAGCTCATCACCTACCCGGTGCATGCCTTCTACGGCGACAATGCCAACAACGGACTTTGCACAGGCGCTTTCTACGCCTATCCCAGCCCCAGGCAAGACAAGGCATTCCTCATTCTTAACGGTAAATACAAAGTAAACGAAACGGAAATGAAGAACGTATCCTATCAAATACCCTTCACGCAACCGACGGCCGACGGCAACACCGCCTGGCTCGACATTGCAAACAACCACCGCTACACCATCGCCGTCACCAAGTGGAAAATTCACTCACCATTGCCCCCTCCGTTCACTTTAAAGTGATCCCCCAAATTCACTCGAAAGTGCCCCCTTAAATTCACTTTAAAATGATCCCCTAAAAAGTGAGTTTCATTCTTGTTTACTCGATCTATAATTCTATTTTGTTTGTTAAAAACGAATAAAAGTCAGTTATGCCCAATAGACAATTAGGAATGGAAAAGATTCGTCAAGTGTTACGCTGTTACTCTCAGGGTTATGGGACCAAAAGTATCAGCAGTATGTTAACCGTTTCGCGCAATACGGTCAAGAAATACTTACAGGTATTTCAGCGCAGCGGTTTGGATTATGAAGGAGTACTGTCTCTATCGGACCAGGAACTCTCGGAGTTATTCCACGAAAAGACCAGAGTAAAGACAGAAAGCGAACGGATGGAAGAACTAAAGTCGTTGTTGCCCGAATATTGCAAGCGGCTTCAGAAGAAAGGTGTTACCCGTGAGGCTTTACATCGTGAGTACCTCTCTTCCCATCCGGATGGTTACGGACGCACCCGCTTCTATATTCTGATTCAGCAGCATATAGCCTGCAGCCGTCCCATCATGCATCTTGAACACAAGGCCGGTGATAAAGTGTTCATAGACTTCGCCGGTGACAAACTCTCCATCATCGACCTTGAGACGGGCGAAATCATCCCGGTGGAGGTTTTTGTCGCGATCCTTCCCTGCAGCCAGTTAACCTATGTGGAAGCGGTCATGAGCCAGAAAAAGGAGGACTTGATCCGTGCTTCGGAAAACGCCTTGTTATACTACCAGGGGGCTCCCTCCGCCATCATCCCGGACAATCTCAAGTCCGCCGTTACTAAGAGCAGTAAATACGAGGCCATCCTGAATGAGGACTTTGCAGCCTTTGCCGAACATTACGGCTGTACCGTAATTCCCGCCAGGGCTTACAAGCCACGTGACAAGGCACTGGTCGAGGGTGCCGTTAAACTGATCTATCGCAGTATCTATCCAAAGATACAGGAACGCGAGTTTTATGACCTTGATTCACTGAACGCGGCTATCCGTGTCGCCTTGGAACTCCACAACAACACTCCGCTGACAGACCGTAAATACAGTCGACGGGAACAGTTCGAGGAGATAGAACGTGATTCTTTACGCAAGCTCAATCCCATCCGTTTTGAACTCAAACAGCGTTACAGGGCTACCGTGATGAAAAACGGTCATGTCCGCCTGGGGGAAGACGCCCATTACTACAGTGTGCCTTGCGGCTATATAGGCAAGAAGGTCATCTTGTTATATACCTCACGCGAGGTATGCATCTATTACGGCTACGAGCTGATTGCTTCCCATACCCGCAACAGGGCCCGTTGCCGGTACACGACCCTGGAAGAGCACCTGGCTTCACACCATCGCTATATCACGGAATGGAACCCGGATAAATTTATACGTGAAGCGGCGGCTATTCATCCGGATGTGGAGGCATATATCCGTCAGGTTATGGAAGAGAAAAAGCATCCGGAGCAAGCCTATAAATCGTGTCAGGGCATTCTTAGCTTCGCACGCAGGGTCGGCAACACCCGATTGACCAATGCCTGCCGTTGGGCTACAAGTTACGGTCTGTACAATTATCCCATCATCGAGCGCATCCTTAACAACCGGCAGGATGAGTTCCCGTTGGAAGACAGTGCCGGGCAAGAAACGGAGATGCCTTCCCATGAGAATATCAGAGGAAAAGAATATTATCAATAAACCAACCAGATACAATATGGAAATGAATCAGGACACATTGGAAAAGATGTTAGGAATGAATCTTAAAGGTATGTATTATGCCTTTAAAACAAGTTTGGAAACACATCGGACAGAGAGCATGACTACCGACCAGTTCGTCTCATGGCTGGTCTCAAGTGAATGGGATGACCGCAGAAACCGCGCGGTAGAGAGAGCTATCCGTCAGGCCTCCTTCAGATACAAGGCCACCATTGAAGAAATAGACTTCTCAGTGGAAAGGGGGCTGGACAAGAATCTTACCCAGCGTTTGGCTGACCTTACGTTTGTCAGGGAACGCAAAGACATGTTTATTACCGGAAGTGCCGGAACAGGAAAAAGTTATCTGGCAACCGCTTTTGGCTTCCAGGCTTGCCAGAAAGGATATAAAGTACTATACGCCAACACATCCAGACTTATGGGGATGCTTAAGGTTGCCAAGGCAAAAGGTACAATCCTGCAAGAACTCAAGAAAATCGAGAGGTTGGATATGCTTATACTGGATGATTTTGGCATACAACCCTTCGATTCCCAAGGGCGGATGAACCTGATGGATATCATAGAGGACAGGCATGGTAAAAAATCCACCGTCATAACATCACAGGTCCCGGTAAGGGATTGGTATGACGTTATTGGAGAAAAGACGATTGCCGATGCCGTTCTGGACAGAATTGTACATCAGGCTATACGTATAGAGCTCTTCGGAGAGTCGCTACGCAAATGTAAAAGTAAAAAAGAATCGTTATATTTATAAACGAAATTTAATGTAGAACCCGGCATAACTGACAGGAAGAATACGAAGAAAACAAGAATGAACAGGATGGAAGAATGGAAAAATTTAACAGGGGTCAAATTGCTCTGAATTAAGGGGGCTACTTTGAGTGGATTTTCCACTCACCAACAAAATACGCGGAGGAGCCAACATCACATTCACCGTGCAGCCCACCATGGGAACACCTACCCTCAAAAAGACGGCGGCAAGCATCAGCGGAAGCCTGCCCACGGGAAGCAATATAGCACTGGCTAACAACACACGCCTGACTCTCTACAAAACCGACGCAGCCAACTCCACCATGACCCTTTCGGCCACCTGCTACGGAGGATCGAAGGCTGTCATCAGCGGAACAGGCCTGTCGGTCAGCCCCAACAATACGCTGACTACAAACACGACACAGAACTATACCGTTACCTCCACAGCCAACTCCGGTACCGGGACGCTCACCATCTACAACTCCGACAACACCAAGACGGTTGCCCTGCCTATCACCATGGCAGACGGAGAGATCAGGATCAACGGAGCGGCAAACAACAATGCAAGCATCTCTTTATATCCTAAAGGAGGACAAACCAGCACCGTCAAAGTAAAATCTGCTACAGGTATTTCATCATGGAGCGTGTCGAGCTGGGGCAGTGGCGGTAGAAGCGGATGGTTCTCACTGCCGGGTACTCCCGCAGCCGGCGAACCGACCGTGACACTGACTGCTGTAAACCAAGCCGCTACACAGAAAGCGTCCATCGTAACATTGAAGAACAAAATCAGCGGATGTCCCGACAGGACATTTACCGTGACACCTAATTTTAAGGCACCGGAAGCGGCTTCAACCTCCATGACACTGACAGCAGGACAAAACAATAGTGTTCCTTATATAGACATTACCGGTGTTTGCCCGGGAGGGTCTACAATAACAGGGCCGGCCTGGATAACTTTCGGGAATACTACGTCGACAACCGGCTCCACTTATTCATACAGGATACAACTGAATCCCGCTAAATCAGGATTTCCTACATACGTACCCGGCAATCAAACGTTCACTATCACCAACGCTCAGAACAACAACCTGCAAACAACAGTGACCGTAAATATCACCGAAGCCAATGCATGGATTGCAAAAGATCTTAGCGGATACGACAATGCCGGCGAAAAGCGCATAGGAACAGGCGGTAAAACAGGAATGACTGTCGAGGTATACAGCATGTTTGTTACACCGACCTTCAACAACAACTACAATGGCACGTATTGCAACAGCACAAACGAAGGAAACAGCTGGCTAACTGCCTCTATAAGTACCACCGTCGTTAATAATCGGCGCAAGTACACATTCACCGTTAGAGCGCACGCCACAAGCGGAACCGATGCCGCTTACCAATGGCATGAGGCAAACCCGCAGATCAAATATGGCAATACCGTTGTCAAACAGTATAAAATAATACGCGGAGCCTCTATCTATCCGTACCCGGCAGGGGCGGCAGTCCTTATTATTCCAGTGTATTGCAGGGAGGAAGATGGTGGGCACCGGTTAATATAGGTGCAACTTATATAGGTACACAAAACGATTACACATCCACTACCTCCACCGGATACTTCTTCCAGTGGGGACGCAAAAATGGAATAGATATTAACAATTATAACTATATAAGTTCAGGTGCACCTGTGTCGAGGAGTGTCGGAGATAAGTTCAACGACTTTTATAAATGCAACTGGGGTACGTACGATTGGCAAACTCCTCAGAATGATTATTCATGGCTACTCGGAAGTTCTTCCAATCCATGTCCAGCCGGATATTATGTACCGACCGAGAGTGAATGGAAAGCGCTATCAGACAGGAGTCGCTCAAGCGCTAATGGTAGAGTAACGCTACCGGGTGATAACGGGCTGAACCTGATAATTCCACAAGCTGGTTATCGGAATTGTGATAATCAATTTGGTGGTAGAAATTCAATCGCTAACTATTTTACATCTACGGCCGATCCCAACGGAAATGGCTGTTATAAGTTTACTTCTTATTCCAATAAATGGGTAGTGGACATCACCTCTCGTGGTAATGCATATCCGCTTCGTTGTATTAAAGAACAATAACCTCAAAGAATATGCCCCCAAACTCAAACTCCGGCTTCTTAAAGCCACCGGTTTTCTGGAATAGCCCATATCGCTATTCTGTATCTGCCGCCAGCGGGCGACAAACAATAAGCAGGCTTCGGCCTGAACGATCTTTGACATGATGGGATTGGAGAAAAGAATATATTTCCTCTATAAATAAACAAACGTGAGTTCGAAATAAGTACCATAACCTTCCTCAGAATAACAGTCAAGCCATGTTTAATAACATGTATGTGTAAAAATATAACAAAAAGTTTGTATTAAAGAAAAATAAACCTGTCCTTTGACGAAAAGATTTTAACTATGAAAAACACAAAGAGATAACATTGCCACAGTCTTGACTATGAAATGTATGATCTTTGGGAGGGAGTCTGTATAAGGGTCCCTTTTTTCTTATTATTTTCTGTGTAATAAAAGTTACACTAACCTTATTTCGAACTCCCGTTAAAATAAGATCACTTTGTAGCTGTCCCTACATTTTGTCTATGCAGAGAGTGATAAATAATTTCCTCTTCGAGCTTGTTTGTCTCAGACGCAATTCCTTGCCAGAGCGTGCCTGTATACCAGTTTGCAAAAACGGGGTTTACTCCACCACAAATATAAGGGTCTTGGAACGCTCATTAAGAAGCAACCATTAATTCACAAATGGCATATAAGGTTGCTTTTTAGCTAATAAATTCCAAATAACAACGAGTAGCTTTCGAGCATTTGCCATTAAAGCCTTGTTGTGATTCATTCTCTTTTTCAAGGTATGATATCTGCTATAAAATTTAGATGTTTGAGTCCTGCAGGCTCCCCATGCACATTGTGTAAGCATAACACGTAAATACTTGTTTCCATGTAAAGTCTTTCTTCCTTTGATCTTTCCTGCACTTTGATCATTTCGCGGTCTTAATCCAGCCCAGCCAACTAAAGCTGATGCTGTTAGAAAGGCTTTCATGTCAACACCGATTTCTGCTATGATTCTCATAGCGCTTTCCTCTTTTATCCCAGGAGCTGTTTGAAGGATTTCCAGTTCCTCGGCATAATGTCCCTCGCAAATTATTCGCATTTTCTCTTTACACTCAAGAAGCTGACGATCATAAAGTTCCACTTCTTCCAAACTCATTTTAAGCATGTCTCTGTCTGATGAAGATACAATACCAGTCAAAGACGACTTAATAACCTCATGACAATGTTTATTACGAATACGCTTGTGAACCAACAGAGCTAATACTTCAGAATCAGTTTCACCACAGATTAATGCATTGACCACCTTACGCATGGATTTACAACCAATATCAGAAACATAATTACTCAAACGAATATTGCAACGTTGCAACGTTAGATCGATAGCAGATTCAGCTTGCTGTTTGCGACGAGTCAAATGGAAGATACGACGACTGTACTGACGTAATTCCTGTATTTTTGAATCAGGAATATAACTTCCCTTAATTAGCTCTTTCTGAAGAACAGTCGCAATCCATTGGGCATCTTTAATATCAGTTTTACGACCAGGGAGTTGACGGATGAAATAAGGGTTAACCAATTTAACATCAAAATCGCATTCCAAAATGCGCCAAATAGGAACCCAATAAATACTGGTGCTTTCCATTGCAACTTTACCAACACCATGAGAGACTAAAGTGTCACGAAGGCGATCCAGTTCCGGTGTTAAAGTTCCAAACACATCTTCAATTTTCTCACCGTTTGCTGTGAGAATACACATAAAGACACTATCTTTATGCACATCAAGACCACAAACTCTGTCCATAAGATATAGTTTTTTTGTATTACAACTTTAAAATAACGAAAGTCGGTGGAATAACAGCAGGGAGTGGTCTTTATTTTTATTAGACGCGCTTATAAATCTCAATTTTTATGTAAGTTTGCGAGTGAAAAATAGTAACAATAAATCACTTCTTTATGGAACAGTCAGATGATATGGTAAGCAACTTCATTGAGAAGTTTTCCCCCCATTTATTTTAGGATACTGATCGGAGTAAACTGGATTGGACAAAACACCGTTCTTATATTGTAGAACGTGTTCTGGAATACGGTTTATTTTCGGACTGGCAACTTCTCCGTAGCAGGTTATCTGTCACCGAAATAGCAAAACTGGCCAAACAGTTCCGCCAACTCGATACAAAAACCCTTGCCTTTATTTCTGCGATATCAAATACCCCTAAAGAAGAATTCAGATGTTACAATACCAAACAATCGAACCAGCCACCCCGGGACAGTTTCCCGGCTCGGTTCCGCTTCGTGGGCGGAGGTGGCGCTAATAAAAAGCGTTCTTTGACATGATGGAATAAAATTGAAACAAATAGGTATTACTATATTCATTATTATTTTCCTTTCAAGAGAAAAGTAATAATCTTATCTTTGTGTTCGTGCTTAAAACAACGGAAACATGGAAACAATGCCGATCAGAAAACTCCCGGTAGGGATACAGGATTTTACCTCTTTAATAGAAGATGGTTTTTTGTATGTGGATAAAACAGATTTGGTTTACCGGATGGTAACTACCGGTAAACCTTATTTCCTAAGCCGCCCGCGCCGTTTCGGTAAAAGCCTGCTCCTTTCGACACTCGAAGCCTATTTCCTCGGACGGAAAGACCTGTTCAAGGGACTGGCTATCGAACAACTCGAAAAGGATTGGAAAGTTTATCCGGTACTTCATTTGAGTCTGAATGCTCAATTCTATGAAAATAAACGAAGCCTGGAGCAAGTGCTTGATGCTCATTTTATTCAATGGGAAAAGAAGTATGGTGAAACGGATAAAGAAGTTGGGTATTCCGCACGTTTCATGCAAATCATCCAACAAGCCTGCGAGAAAACAGGAGAGAAAGTAGTCGTCCTGATCGACGAATACGATAAGCCCCTGCTGCGCACCTTGTTTAACGACGATCTGCACGACGTTTACCGCGAAATGCTGACAGGTTTTTACACCGTCCTGAAAGATGCCGACCGTTACCTGCGTTTTGTATTCATCACCGGAGTAACCAAGTTTTCGCAGTTAGGGATTTTCAGTAACCTGAACCAATTGATGGATATCAGTATGGCTCCCGATTATGCAACGATTTGCGGTATGACAAAGGTGGAGATCGAACGCGATTTCCAACCCGAACTGGCCGCTCTTGCTACCATGAACAAACTGACGTACGAACAAACGGTAAACGAAATGACGAAACGTTACGACGGATATCATTTCTCGGAATTCCTTTCGGATGGAATCTATAACCCGTTCAGCGTACTGAATGCATTGGTTCAAAAACGGTTCAGCAGCTACTGGTTCGCTACCGGAACACCGACGATGCTGGTAGATACGCTGAAAAAGACCGACTACGACCTGCGCCAACTCGACGGTATAGAAGTGCCGGCAGCTGCACTGATCGATTACCGGGCCGATTTTCATAATCCGGTGCCGATCATCTACCAGAGCGGGTATCTGACGATCAAAGGCTATGACCCTGCAAAGGATTTCTATACACTCGACTTCCCAAATGCTGAAGTAAAATACGGATGGCTGAATTTCATCACTCCATATTATACTCCTTTGTCGGAATCGACCGCTCCGTTTTACATCGGGAAGTTCTGGGATGAGTTGCGTGCCGGCGACGTCGATGCGTTTATGGAACGGTTGCACGCCTTCTTCGAAGGTATTCCCTATGAACTGAACAGCAAGACCGAACGGCATTATCAGGTAATCTTCTACATTGTCTTCAAACTGTTGGGACAATATGTAGATGCCGAAGTACGTAGTGCCCGCGGCCGTGCGGATGCAGTGGTAAAGACAACCGATTATATCTATGTATTCGAATTCAAACTGGACGGTTCGGTAGACGAGGTTCTCCGGCAGATCGACGAAAAAGGCTATCTGATTCCTTACACCGTCGACAGTCGCCAACTGGTCAAAGTCGGTGCCTCCTTCGACAAAGAAAAACGCAATATCGGAGAATGGAAAGCCATTTTCTGCTGACAATACCCCATTATCCTTTTCGATTTTATCCCATCATGTCAAAGAACAAACGGTCTTTAACATGATGGGATTGTTTTTTAAGCAATCGCATCTGTAACCTATAACAGATACAACGTGCAGCCGAGCTAACAGGTCATCCCGTCGTCGTACTCGTCGATGAATATGACAAGCCGCTGCTCCAATCTTTGCAAGATAAGGAGTTGCACCAAGCCTACAAGGAGACCCTGAAAGCCTTCTACGGTGTGCTGAAAAGTGTCGACCAGTATCTGAAGTTCTATCTCCTGACAAGTGTTACCAAGTTTGGACAAGTCAGTGTGTTCAAGGCTACCTGATCCCCTACACTACCGACGGTAGACAATTGGTCAAGGTCGGTGCCAATTTCAGCGCAAAAGAACGCAATCTGGAGAAGTGGATTTCTATTTCTTAATCAACATTTAATATCCCATCCTGCTTTTTCCCGGCAATAATTTAATATCTTTGATGCCACATAAAAATAAAAGTTGGAGATGATACAAAAAGAATTGACCGGCGACCTGCAATTGAAATGGGGTCGTATGCAACAGGCAATGCGAAAGATAAATGCGGATGCATGCCTGCTAAGTGTAGATGTAAACCTGTATTATACAACCGGACGTGTGTATAGCGGATATTTTTATCTGCCCGTAGAAGGCACACCCTGGTTCTTCGTCAAACGCCCTAACGGATTAAGCAACGACCAAATCGAATATATCCGCAAACCGGAGCAAATAGCCGAGATATTCGCTGCCCGCGGAATAAAAATGCCGGAGAAGCTGCTTCTTGAAGCCGATGAGCTGACATACAACGATTATATCCGTCTGCAATCGATTTTCAATCCCAAAGAAACCGGCAATGCAACTACATTGATGCGGACCTTGCGTGAAATCAAAACACCATGGGAAATTGCCCAGTTTCGTATCTCGGCGGCAAAACATGCCAAGACATATTCCGAGGTTCCGGAATGTTTCCGTCCGGGAATGACCGACCTCGAATTCCAGTACGAAATAGAAAGACGTATGCGCCAGAACGGTTCCATCGGACTATTCCGTGCTTTCGGTGCCAATATGGATATCTTTATGGGAAGCATCCTGGCCGGAGAAAATGCCGAAGCTCCCTCTCCTTTCGACTTCGCCCTGGGTGGCGGTGGCATGGATGCCTCCTGTCCGCTCGGAGCCAACGGCACGGTCCTGAAAGAAGGTACGGCTATCATGGTCGATATGGCCGGGAACTATACATCTTATATGACAGACATGACCCGCGTATTCTCTGTCGGCAAACTGACCGAAGAAGCCTACCGCGCCCACCAGGTAGCCCTGACAATACAAAATGAAATCGAAAACACAGCCCGTCCGGGTGTCGTTTGTTCGGAACTATATAATACCGCTGCCGGCATTGCCGAAAAAGAGGGTCTGGCCACCAACTTCATGGGAACCAAGCAGCAAGCCAAATTCGTAGGACACGGCATCGGCATCCAGATAAACGAGCTGCCCGTCCTGACCCCGCGCTCGAAAGAGGAGTTGCAACCGAATATGGTATTTGCCCTCGAACCCAAATTCGTTATTCCGGGCGTGGGAGCCGTCGGCATTGAAAACAGTTTCCTGGTGACAGAAACAGGATTGGAAAAACTGACACTTTTCGAAGAAGAGATCATTCAATTACATTAATTTATAAACATACAAGCACATGAAAAAGACGATTACTTTTCTGCTTCTACTGGCAATCATCATCATGCCGGCAAAAGCTGCGGATGTAGAAAACGTAAAACCGGTCAAGAATGTTATTCTTCTGATACCGGACGGAACTTCACTGGCTACCGTTTCTATGGCACGCTGGTTGCAATGGTACACAAACCCCGACAAACCCAACCTGAATCTGGACCCGTATCTGTGCGGAACCGTGCGTACGCACTCTTCAAATGCCCCTATCGGAGATTCCGCTCCGACAACTTCCTGTTATATGACCGGCTATCCGAGCCGTACCGGTTATGTTTCCACTTATCCGGAACACGACGGAGACAATGATATCTACCCGACCGACCCCGAACGCGCTTTCCAGCCGCTTACCACCGTTTTGGAAGCTGCTAAGATGACACAGGGCAAATCGACCGGTCTTGTTTTCACCTGCGAATTTCCGCATGCAACACCGGCAGACTGCTCTGCCCACAGCTACAACCGCGGTAAATATGAATGGATTGCTCCGCAGATGGCTCACAACGACCTGAATGTTGTAATCGGTGGTGGCGCATCTCTTCTTCCGGAAGAAAGCGAAGCTTATCTGAAAGGTAACGGATATGGTGTGTTTAAAAACGACATCAGCGGTATGCGTAACTACAGCGGTAACAATATGTGGGCTTTATTCGGTGACCGCGAAATGGCTTACGACATCGACCGCGACCCGGCCCAGCAACCGGACCTCGAAGAAATGACACGTATCGCAATCGAGAAACTGTCTAAAAACCCGGAAGGTTTCTTCCTGATGGTAGAAGGCAGTAAAGTAGACTGGGCCGCCCATGCAAACGACCCTGTCGGTATGGCAACAGATATGCTGGCTTACGACCGTGCCTGTGGTGCTGCACTTGAATTTGCCCGTCAGAACGGAGAAACAGCCGTTATCATGGTTCCCGACCACGGAAACAGCGGTATCAGCATCGGCCGTTATTCTTGCGGAGGTTATGATAAACTTACAAAAGATCAACTGTTCCACCAATTCTCTCTTTATAAACTGACGGCAGAAGGTTTCGCCAAGAAAGTAAACAGTGAACCCAACTCCGAAGTACAGAACATCTTCCGCGAATATGCCGGTTTCGAACTGAGCCCGGAAGAACTGGACGCATTGAACCATTGCAAAGACTACAAGAACAGCCCGATTCCTGAAAGCGAACGTACCACCGAAGGGAAAGGCTCCCTCTACAGCGGTTCGCTGACCTCTTTCATGTCTAAGCTGCTTACATCAAAAACCTGTTTCGGATTTACAACCGGCGGACACACCGGTGAAGACGTTTTCCTGGCAGCTTACCACCCGGACAAAGCCAGCCTTCCCATCGGTATGCACACCAACATCGAACTGAACGCATATCTGTGCGCCTTGTTCGGCATGGACCGTAACAAACTGGACGAACTGACAGAAGAGAACTTCGCTCCTCACACAGAGGTCTTTGAAGACTATAAATGTGAGATTATTCCGGCAAAAGACGAGAAAGGCTCTCCCTCTCTGGTCGTGAAAAATAAAAAGAAACAAATCAACATCACCCCGTTCAGCAATATCGTCACAATCGGTAAAAAAGGACAGGAAGAAGTCCGGCTCAACTCGGTTGTAGTTTATGTAGATAAGAACAATACATTCTACCTTCCGACGAAGCTGGCAGAATATCTGAAATAAATACAAGCGGAGGCTATTCAGTCTCCGCTTTTTTTATACTTTTGCAAGAAAGACAGATTATACACAAAATGAAAAGTAAAAGTTTAGTTTCTATCGATCAATGTTCCAAAGAGGACATTCTTCGTAT
This sequence comes from Parabacteroides sp. ASF519, assembly GCF_000364265.2. NCBI lineage: Bacteria > Pseudomonadati > Bacteroidota > Bacteroidia > Bacteroidales > Tannerellaceae > Parabacteroides > Parabacteroides sp. ASF519. Next base: position 4,318,479 of record NZ_AQFV02000006.1, read on the forward strand.
TCTGGATAACGCCAGGAAGTTTGAGGAAAATCCGAACCGAAAGCTACTGGAAGGCAAAGTGGCTGCCACCCTGTTTTTTGAACCCTCTACACGCACGCGATTAAGCTTCGAAACAGCTGTCAACCGCCTGGGCGGACGAGTGATCGGATTCCAGGATGCTTCTACCACCAGTTCTTCCAAAGGGGAAACGCTGAAAGATACCATCCTGATGGTCAGCAATTATGTCGACCTGATCATTATGAGACATCATCTGGAAGGCGCTGCCCGTTATGCATCCGAAGTAACGGACATACCTATCATCAATGCGGGCGACGGTGCCAATCAGCATCCCTCGCAGACTATGCTCGATTTATACTCCATTCAGAAGACACAGGGAAAACTGACCGACCTGAACATTACCATGGTGGGCGACCTGAAATACGGACGGACAGTGCATTCGCTGATTGTCGGCATGTCACATTTTAATCCAACTTTTCATTTCGTGGCTCCGGACGAACTTCGCATGCCGGACGAATACAAGAATTTCTGCGACGAGCACGGCATCAAATATTACGAACATACGACATTCGATGAAGATGTTATCAACCAGTCCGATATTCTTTATATGACCCGCGTACAGCGCGAACGCTTTACCGACCTGGAAGAATATGAACGGGTAAAGAATGTGTATATCCTGCGTAATAAGATGCTCGAAGGAAGCCGTGAAAACCTTCGTATCCTTCATCCCCTGCCCCGCGTAAACGAAATTGCTTACGATGTGGATGATAATCCGAAAGCCTACTACATCCAGCAGGCACGCAACGGATTGTTCGCCCGTCAGGCAATTATTTGTGAAGTTCTTAATTTATCAATTGAAGATTAATCAGTCATGTCAGTAGAAAAGAAAAGAGAATTGCAGGTTGCCGCTCTGGAGAACGGAACTGCTATCGACCATATCCCCCCCAGCCAATTATTTAAAGTGGCCAAATTGTTGGGACTTGAAAATATGGATAACACAATCACGATCGGAAACAATTTCCAAAGTAAAAAAATGGGATGCAAAGGCGTGATTAAAATATCCAACAAGTTTTTTGAAGAAGACGAAATCAACCGTATCGCCCTGATTGCTCCCAAAGTAATCCTGAACATTATCCGTGATTATGAAGTTGTGGAAAAGAAAACAGTTACATTGCCGGACGAACTGGTTGGATTGGTTAAATGCAACAATCCGAAATGTATCACCAATAACGAACCGATGCCGAGCCGTTTCGAAGTAATAGACAAAGAAAAGGGAACAATCAAATGTCGTTATTGTGAACGTAAAATCAATAAGGAAGATATTATTATTAAATAAGTTTTTATGAAGCAAGACTGGAAGCCCGGTACCATGATTTATCCTTTACCCGCCGTAATGGTTAGTTGTGGCAGCGAACCTTCAGAATACAATATTATAACGGTGGCGTGGGTCGGTACAATCTGTACCAATCCACCCATGTGTTATATATCCGTACGTCCCGAACGTCACTCCTATCCCATACTGAAAAAGAATATGGAGTTCGTCATCAACCTGACAACACGCGAACTGGCCTATGCAACCGACTGGTGCGGTGTCAATTCAGGTAAAGGGCACCATAAGTTTGAAGAAATGGGACTGACACCGGGTAAAGCCACGTTAGTAAACTGTCCCACTATCGAAGAAGCACCTCTTTGCATTGAATGCCGGGTCAAGGAAGTGATTGCTTTAGGCAGCCACGATATGTTCATAGCCGATGTCCTGAATGTTCAGGCAGATGATAAATACCTGGACCCGCAAACGGGAGCATTCGATATGCAACGGGCCGACCTGCTGGCTTATTCACATGGGAAATATTATGGATTAGGTGAATTTGTAGGTAAATTCGGCTGGTCGGTAAAAAAGAAAAAATAAACGTATGAAAAAGATACTTCTTCTATTGCCTGTGTTTTTTCTCTGTATATCAGCCAACGCGCAGAAATTTATACAGATTGAGGACAAAGCGTTTAACTTCGGAGCAAAGGTAGGTGTCAACTCTACGTTTCCAATCGTTAATTCGCTTACAATAGATGATGTCAAAGCGGAAAATATCCGCCTGCAATATAAGGTAGGCTATCAGGCTTCTGTCTTTTGCAGAATCAATATCGACCGTTTCTTTATCCAGCCGGACCTGTCGTGGTATCACACGAAAGGAGACATTCTTTTCTCCATGCCACAAAATACCGAGTCCAACTTAGCCGATAGCAATACACCGGAAACAGACCTGCTTCAATTAAAAACCACCTCACTCGAAATGCCTGTTATGATTGGCTATTACCTTGTCAAGGAAGGACCTTATGCCCTCAGTATGATGGTAGGTCCTAAAGTGAAGTATAATTATAAGGTACGCTATACGACACATTTCTCTGAGGTCACGAATGAATACATCAACGACAGCACCCCGTTTGAGTTGGGTATTGCCACCGGGTTGGGTGTCAGCATCTGGAGGCTCTTTTTCGAATTCACCTATGAATTCGGACTCAACAAAGTCGAATCCGATTTCAAAGACAAATCCTCACAAAACCCGATTGAAAGAAACATCTCGATCGACAAACGGACTAATATGATGAGTTTCTCACTCGGTTTTCTGTTCTGACCTGTACTATTTTCCACAGATATCTTTGAAAGGACACCAGGCACAGGCTTTTTCCGTTGTTGTCTGTGTAAACGGTGTTTCACGTCCGAATATCTCATCCAGACAACGGCGCAATTCTCCTTCAAACGCTTCGGAATATGCCGAGAAATCTGTTACCGGTTCCGTTTTCGTCCGTTCAATGCGTCTGCTGACTGAGGCGTCGAACGAGTCGGAGAAAAGCGTACGCATATAATAGATTCCCGGCTGAATCGTCTTTCCTGCGGGAGCGGCTCCAAGCATCCACGAATACATGAAAACCTGCATTACGGCTTTGGCACGGTCTTTATCCTCCTTATCGAACAAACTTTCGACCGAAGTGAAAACAGATGTTCCGCTCCCACTCTTATAGTCGATAATACGAACCGCATCACGCACCTCGTCAATACGGTCGATAAAACCTTTCAACTGAATCTCTGTCCGGTTGTCACCCAACGTAAACAGACGGTTAATCTTCCGTTCCGATTCAATATATCGGAAAGGCGTCAGTTTACTGTCACGTTCCAATATCTTCTCCACATATTTCCGAATCATCTCACCTATCAGAAAATTCTGCCCTGTCAGAGGACGTACGACGTCCGACATAAAGAAAATTTCTGCAAATGCCCGGGCAATGGCACCCGTCAGGACAGGCGTATCTTTCTTAATTGCTTTCAGCAGGTCGGCTGTCACTATTTTTCCACAGAGAGGCATATAGAGTTCTTCCATTACCTTATGCAGGATGCTACCGAACACGTTACTTTCAATCGTTTCGCTAACCTCTTCTTCTTCCTGTATACCTTCGACTACCGAAAAATAGAATTTCAACGGACAGTCCAGATACGTATTGACGGCACTGGCGGAAATAGCCCGGTTTCCCCCTTTGTGGAAGGCATTCAAGCGCTGCATCACTTCGTCCGTCTTCTTTACCTGCAAAGCCGGAGTCTTGGCAGACGATACATTATATACGACCAGTTTGTTTTGCAACGGCACTTCGTAGTGATAATGCAATTGATGGACAAAACGGCTGACTTCTCCAGTCTGTAAACCGTTACTGCGGGTATCATAGAGTAAACTAACATGGTTCGCCCTATATATTAAACGGTAAAAATGGTAGGCCCAGACGCTGTCCTGATGTTCATAGGTCGGTAAACCGAATCCTCTTCGCAGATTATACGGGATAAATGAGTTTGCCGCCTTACGCAACGGGAAAATTCCTTCATTCATGGAAAGGATAATCAGCCGATCGAAATCCAGTGCACGGGTTTCAAGTACTCCCATAATTTGCAAACCGGACAGCGGTTCTCCCCGGAAAGGAATGGTAATCGTATCGGTTACCCGCTTGAGCAGACGGAAATAGGTATCTATCTTCATTTCTATTCCGGCATCCTGCATAATTTCTTTCATCCGGTTGACAGTCGTAAAATAATGGAAGATAAATTCCTGCTCGAGGTCATTGGTCCGTTGCGTGGCATCCTCTTCTTCTTCGCCGGACGACAAGGCGTGCATCACCTTGTTCAGCTCCTGCAAGACATTAATAAGATAATCGGAAAATGTATTCACATCGGTCACCGGAAGAAAGAGGACCGACAACAAATCGGTCTTTCCCAAATCGGCGGCAGAAATATATATCCGGTTATTTTCCGCAATATCTTTCACCAGGGCATTCACTATTTCCGGGCAGGTCGAACTGATATACCGGTGATTCAATATAGGTAATACATCCCGGAAATAAAAGACCGGTTGCCGGTCTACATAGCGTACGTTTTTCTGCAACGCAAGAATATATTCCATCAACGAAGCGACAGGCGTACCCGCCAACGGGTATCCCATCGTCACATTAATCCGGCGAATCTGTTCAGGAATTGCGTTCAGCACCGGAATAAGCAAATGTTCATCGGGCAGAATGATAGCTGTACGCAATGCTTCCTCGGGTGACATCTCATCCTCCTTGCATAGTTCATTTAATAAAGTATAAACCTGTTTCGCCTGGCCGATACCGGACGGAATACCGATGACTTCAATTTCCGTATCTACTTTCTCTTCGGCAGGAAGCGGATATTGAGAAGGGAAGTTTTTGAGATTGCGCTCAACAAAATAAGAGGCTTTGTTGTTCGGGTCGGTCACCTTGTCAGAAGCATAATCCCAATAGAAATCGGCAATGCCCCGTTTCTGCAACTGAATCAGAAAACGTTCCTCAGCCACAGACAAAGCATTTAGTCCGACAAAGACAACCTTCGTATAAGGCAGGTCACAACAGTTGTTCTGCTCCATCTGTTCGACTACTTCGCGGAATATCATTCCTTCATAGCCTCTTCCTTCTGCGGCTAATGCGTCACGCAAGTCATTATATAATGTATACAGGATTTTCCACACGGCAAGAAACTCTTCCTGATTCGGAGAATCTCCTTTCGGATAAAACGATGACCAGAAAGTACGGATAGCGGCAATCTGCTCTGCATCCAGAAAGCTGAAATCATTTTCTATCTCCCGCAAGTCCGTTACATTGGTAAACAGCATGCGGGCATCGGCCATGTATTTATCGACATCATCGAAATCGTTCAATAACATTTCTCCCCAGTACAGAAACTCGTCGAAAGTTTCTGTCGAACCGCTATGCCGGACATAAATATCATACAGCATAAACAGCATATTGATTCTGTCGGCCGTCTGCTTACCGCTCAACTGCACAAACAAGTCGTTGATGGTCAAGATTGTCGGGGAGAAAAGCGGTTTGTCAGCTACTTCCGAAAGATATTTCTGAAAGAACAATCCCGTTCGGCGGTTAGGGAAAACAAAGGCCAGCCTGCTGACCTCCGCTCCGTATTGCTGATAAAATAAAGAGGCTATCTGTTGTAAAAATGGTGTCATATAAATAATAATGTATCAATAAATCCGGAGCTTCATTTCAAAATAAACTCTATCCGCTCTAACTCTTCATCGGTGAAAACGGTATTACGCAATGCTTTCAGATTATCCAGCAGCTGTTCAACGGAACTGGCTCCGACAAGGACACTGGTTACACGGTCGTCTTTCAACAACCATGCCAAAGCCATTTCAGCCAATGTCTGTCCACGTTCTATTGCCAATTCATGCAACTGGCGAATCTTATTTATCTTATCATCCGTCACCTGTTCCCGTTTCAAATGGCCGGTTGACTTAGCGGCTCTTGAATTTTCAGGTATTCCATGCAGATATTTATTAGTAAGCATTCCCTGTGCCAAAGGAGAAAAAGCAATCATGCCGACACCTTTTTCTTGTAGCAAAGGCAGCAAATCCGGCTCCGTCCACCGATCGAACATAGAATAACGCGCCTGATGGATCAAGCAAGGAACGCGATGTTCTTTCAATACAGCCAACGCCTTCTCCGTCTGTTCCGCGTTATAATTTGAGATACCTACATACAGCGCTTTCCCCTGGCGAACAATATCTGCCAAAGCCCCCATCGTCTCTTCTATCGGTGTTTCCGGATCAGGACGATGGGAATAGAAGATGTCCACATACTCCAATCCCATCCGTTTCAGACTTTGGTCAAGACTTGCCATCAGATACTTACGGCTTCCCCAGTTTCCGTACGGCCCCGGCCACATATCATAACCGGCCTTTGTCGAAATAAGAAGTTCGTCGCGGTAAGCCCCAAACCTTTTTTCAGAATCCGGCCGAAATTCTCTTCTGCCGAACCATAGACCGGGCCGTAATTATTTGCCAAATCGAAATGGGTAATGCCGTTATCGAAAGCCGTATAAGCTATCTTTATAAAATTATTGAAGACATCCACACTTCCGAAGTTATGCCATAACCCTAAAGAAATGGCCGGTAACAAAATACCGCTACGTCCGCAACGGCGATACGTCATGCCGGCATATCTGTTTTCATCTGCTGTATATATACTTTCCATGGTTTATTTTTATTTCCTACAAATGTAAGTAAAATCACCATAAAATAATCATCTTCTTTGCTTCCGTTGCCTCCTTTGAATTATTAGTGCTTATCGCAGCCCTGTAAATATAAACTCCGGGACGGACATGGCTTCCCGAATTATTTCTCAAATCCCAATCTATCACATAATCTTTGAATAATTCGGACGAACCAGTCTCCTCATGTTTCCAATGCAGCCGGCCTGCAATGTCGTAGACCATGATACCGACTTTCATCTGGGATTCGGGGCGGTTGTGTGTAAGATGGAATTCAACATTACCTTTTGCCGGTGTCGGAGTTGCGACAATATTGGTGATGAAAGGTTTCAAGCTCTCATCTACTTCGAACCGGAACGTGTAAGTTGTTGGATTTCCCATGACATCCCAAACTTTAAAGACAGCCTCATGCATTCCCGCACTTAATTGCGGAATACCGAATCTCACTTCACCTTCTCCTTTCCGGCCAAATATATTGTCATAGTAAGAATTCAGATTATAGCTGGTAAAAGGTTTATTGTCTATCATAAGCATCACATCATGCCCGACACCGCCTTCTGTTATATCCACTCCCGTCTGATCCCACAACCGGGCATAGAAAAACGGAGTTGTATTTACTTTGTCACCACTCACAAATGTCGAATCGTTCAAATAAAGTTTTACTATTTCAGGACCTTCGTGATCGTCCAAAGGATCATCAGAAGTACCTTGTACCTTATAATTCGTAAAGTTACCTTTTGCTTCTATTTTCTGCTCGCTATCCGAAGCATACAGAATCATCTTTCCGGTCTTACCCGAATAAGAAATATTGCCCGGGACATAAAAAGAGAAACTGAATTTACCGTTCTGAACCTGAGTTGAGCCCTTATAAACAAGGTTTTTATAGTCTTCATATTTAAAAGCCGACTCATTCCTAAAGTTATTCCGTGTCGTTATTGAGATTTTACTATCCATCACTTTAACATCCAACTTTCCATTAAAATTGTCGACTGACAAATTATCCTGCGACAGGATTTCACCTTCAACAACCACTTCATCATAAGCTCTGAAATTAGGAGTATCCAATGCAACATCCTTACCATTAATCGTACTAATACGTATTTTATAAGTTGGCAAATTTAGTTTTATAGCCGGATCACCAATAAATGTAAAATTCAGATTTCTAGGACCTGTATGTTTTCTTTTGGTCTCTTTCACAACATCTCCCAATACAGGGTATTGTCCGTTAGCATCTTGTGTGAATAGTGATTCCAGAAAATGCCTGTTAATAATTTCATTTGTATCGGCATAAGCTACACGAACAGTTGTATATAAAGCAATTCCTCCGCTCTTCTCATTCAGAAAAATACTTTCACCGGCAGATGTCGCCAATGCATCAAAACGACAAAAATCACAAGTCGCAGTAATCCATAAAGGTAACTTTGAATAAGAAAACTTATCTATTATCTGCTGAGTAAGAACTTTCTCATCAGACCAAGATGTTGTATTTCCATGTCCTGTATAATTAATCAGAGACAAACCCTCTCTCAATTTTTTATTCATTTGAGAAGTGACCGCCTCATATGGATTCGAACTGGAAAAATCCTTAACGTAATTATCAAAGAATAATCTGCCGGCAAGAATATCCGAAGCCTGTCTCTCAACTGTTTTTGCAGCGGCATCGGCCTGTTCCATATGCATATTTTTATCTTTATCCGCATTACCTCCATCATCTGCCACAAAACAAGTTTCACTTTTCCAAATACCCAGTTCTTCATTATTCATATAACGAATAACCTTATTGACCATCTTCCGGGCATCCGAAACCGAACGGATAGGGAAACGCCCTATACCTATATCCACCGGACACGATTCTACACTTTTCTCATTAGAAGCATCATCCAGAAAACCAAAATAATCATCTGTCACATAAGATTTTTCATCCAATGAATTTTCTGACTGAAAGGTAAGCAGGAAATTCTCTCTCTCCTTATCACTCATCTTACTCCATGATTCCGTAACAAAACGGTTATCGTAAGCACCATCTCCGAAAAGCAACAAGTATTTCGGACGATCCTCTTTTGATGCCGCTTTATCATACAACATCTTCATAAACCTTCTATAGGCTGTTGCGTCGGGAGTTCCACTTGAAAATTCATTATATATTTCTTCCGGTGTTACCACTTCCACGCGTAAACCATCTTGTGTTTCATGTGCTTCTTTCAATCTCTCCGCTTCTTTTCGTAAAGTAGACGGAGAGATAATAATCATATCTTTATTCGACCAGCCATGAAGGTTCCTGCACTCAACCGCTCCTTTACTGACAGGGACAGGAAAATCCGTACGATCAGTCCTTATCAAAACAAATTCTCTTAATGAATTACTTTCCGGAATAGTAAAAGACATGGTAGAGCCAGTCAGTTCTGTTTCTATAATTTTACAGTTTGCAGGGTCTGTTATATCCATAACCATACAGGCTGAATTAGCGCCTTCTATTACAAACCGGGATATATGATTCCGGGATTTAAATGAACGGAAAAATGTATATGGTTCATTGTAAGTCTTCAATTGACGTTTGACATTCAAACGGATATAATCGACATAGCCATCGGTACTGGGTTGCTGTGATTTCTTATACTCCAGCTTAACACTTAAATGATCCCCTGCCTTATATTCATATTTTTGGGCTAATTCCATATCCTTGCCTTTTGTGTATGTTCCACTTTGAAGGGAAGTGTTTCCATTATACAGCTTATTTCCTGCAAAAGATAACGTAATTTCACCTTGTGCCTCTGATGTTGTAGTGAGTGGTACAAATTTGCAATCTACATAAATTTCACCTTCGACTATCCCCAATGTCTCCGGATTTCCAAAGTCATTGAAAGTCTGGGTAGACTGCGATAACTTCTCAAACAATCTCCTTCCCGATAAATTAATAGAAACCAACTCTTTTTCATGCAGCAAATAGTCATCAAAAGTCTCTATCCTCTCACTGGTAGTTTTATCATATTTAATCTGCTCCGGGACTTTAACCTCCGCCCCGTCTGTCAGAAAATAATATCCATACACAGAGTAAGGATTATTGGTATGCGTAAAATTTTCATTTCTTATCTGAGCTTCCCATTTCGTCGTTCCCCGCCCATAAAAAAGGATATAATCATCCTTTCTCAGCACCGGGACAGCAGGCAGATCATCCACATAAGGTTTTGTGAAATCTTCTTCCAAAGGCCAGCCACCATATCCATAGACAGAAACTTTCGAAGGATCGTCAAATCCCATCTTCTTCAATTCAGAATAAGTAAGTTTGTAGATTCCATCCTGCTCTATCTGTATTTTCACCCAGTTTCCTTTGCTCAATACAGAGTTGTCCGTATACCGTTCACCGGCCTTTACCGAGAGCGAAAAACAGAGGCAAAGCAAAACTGCGATACCACTTATCAGAAATGATCTTGTTTCGTGTAGTTCCATATTTTCAACTATTCAATGATCTTTTAACGCTTTCTGTTTTGTTTTATTATAAAAGAGCGGGAGAATCAAATAATAAGTTCATTAACTTTGCTGAAACGGAAAATAACATAAACAAATAAATCTGATGAAGAAAACAGTATCGAATAATTCGCTCACCATTCAGGTGTCGCCACATGGAGCCGAACTAAGCAGCATTGTTGCCAACGCAACCGGTAAAGAATATTTATGGCAGGCCGATCCTACCTTCTGGAAACGCCATTCGCCGGTACTTTTCCCTATCGTAGGTAGTTTATGGAACAACGAGTACCGCCATAACGGAAAGACTTACAAGTTATCACAACACGGTTTTGCACGGGATCAGGAATTTAAACTGATAAAAGAGACTGATACGGAATTGCGGTTTCAACTACAGGATAATGAGAATACATTACAATTATATCCTTTTCCCTTTTGTCTGGAGATAGGATACAAACTGGCCGGAAACCAGATAGAAGTCTTATGGACAGTGAAAAATACCGGAAACGAGGAACTGCATTTCCAGATTGGAGCGCATCCGGCTTTTTATTATCCTGATTATGATAAAGACAGCAGTTCAAGAGGCTTCTTTGCCTTCGACCGGCATGAGGGACTTTCCTACAAACTCATTCAGGAAAAAGGTTGTATCGGAGACAAGGAATATCCGCTTTCACTTGACAAAGAAGGATTATTACCATTGGATATACATACTTTCGATAAGGATGCATTAGTACTTGAAAACAGCCAGGTAAAGCGGGTGGATTTACTGAAACAGGATGGCGGCTCTTATCTGACGGTATATTTCACAGCGCCTGTTGCCGGCCTTTGGTCGCCTCCCTCAAAGGACGCACCCTTCGTATGTATCGAACCCTGGTATGGCCGTTGCGACCGTGTTAACTACACCGGGGAATATAAAGACAGAGACTGGATACAACATTTACAGCCGGGAGAGACGTTTGATACGTCCTATATTATAGAGATACATGGATAGAAAATATTGAACCGGCCTGTTTCATTATGATGGTGCCTGTGGGGGCGGTTCGCGAACCGCCCCTACCAACGACACTACATTTACCTTTATTTCAATCCCCTGTTCTTCAACAACGGTTCCGTGTTCGGTTCTTTACCACGGAAATTTTTATACATATCCATTGCGTCGTCGATGCCGCCAGGGGTAAGAACGTATTCACGGAATTTGGCAGCTACTTCCTGATTGAAGATATCTCCGGTTTCCTTATAAGCCTGGTAAGCATCGGCATCCAGGACTTCGGCCCAGATGTAACTATAATAACCGGCTGTATATCCGCCACCCATCGTGTGATTGAAATAAGTAGTGCGATAACGGGAAGGTATCTGTTTCAATAGTCCGCGTTCACCCAAAACAGTTTCTTCAAACTTCATGACGTCTGCACCTTCATGTACTTCCTTCAATACATGGAAATCCATATCGAGTAAAGAAGCGGCCAGATATTCAGTCGTAGCAAAACCCTGTCCGTACTTTCCGCTCTTATCCAACTTTTCAATCAGTTCGGCCGGAATCACTTCGTTTGTCTCATAATGTTTCGCATATTCTTTCAGTAACTCAGGTTCGAACACCCAATGCTCCATCACCTGTGAAGGCAGTTCGACGAAATCGCGGGGAACACCCGATACACCATAATAATGTACGTCCTTAAACAAGTTATGCAAACCGTGTCCGAACTCATGGAATAATGTTTCCGCTTCATCCGCACTCAACAAAGCTGGTTGCCCCGGAGCCGGCTGGGAGAAATTACATACAATCGTTACGACCGGTCCCTGACGTTTGCCGTCTTTATAAGTCTGCGAACGATAGGTTCCGCACCATGCACCGCCGCGTTTGCTGGCTCTCGGGAAGAAGTCCATATAAAGAACACCCAGATGCGTACCATCTTTATCCTTACATTCGAAAGCCTGTGCATCCGGATGAGGCAACGGTATTTCCTTGATGGGTGTAAAGGTAATACCATATAATTTATTGGCTAACAAGAAAGCACCGTCACGCACATTCTCCAGTTTCAGATACGGGCGAACCTGGTTTTCATCCAAATCGAACTTAGCCTTCTTCGCTTTCTCGAAACAATAACGCCAGTCCCAACCTTCCGCTTCGAAGTTGCCGCCTTCCTTTTTTATTTCGGCATTGATATCAGCCAGTTCTTCTTTCGCTTTCCCCAGGGCAGGTTTCCATATTTCGTCCAACAGAGCATATACTTTATCCGACGTTTTTGCCATACGGTCTTCCAGGACGAAAGAGGCATAATCGTCATATCCCATCAACTTCGCTTTTTCCAGGCGAAGCGTAACCAGTTTAAGCACGACATCTTTGTTATCGGCATCATTGCCATTATTTCCACGGTTGATATAACCTTTGAAAATCTTTTCACGCAACGCACGGTTATCGGCATATTGCAAGAAAGGCATCACGCTCGGATTATGCAAAGTGAAAAGCCATTTGCCTTCCAACCCTGCCGCACGGGCAGCAACCTCCGCGTTCAGTATCAGGCTTTCGGGCAGGCCGGCAAGGTCGTCTTTATTCTCAATAACCAATTGGAAAGCGTTTGTTTCCTTCAACATATTCTGTCCGAATGTCAACTGAAGCATGGATATCTCACTGTTCAGTTCACGTAAACGGGCTTGTTGCTCTGCATCCAGGTTCGCACCGCCGCGGACAAAACTCTTATAGGTTTCTTCCAGCAACTTCTTCTGTTCCTTATTCAGGTTCAGAGATTCCCGATTATCATACACGGTCTTTACACGGGCAAACAAATCTTTGTTCAAGCGGATATCATCACTGTTCTTTGATAATAACGGAGACAACTCACGGCTTAACGCCTGCATCTCATCATTTGTGTTGGCACTGTTCAGTCCGCTGAAAACGGCATTGACCTTACGCAGCAGGCTACCGCTCTGGTCAAGAGCAACAATCGTATTCTCAAAATCGGGAGCAGCCGTCTGACCGACAATATCATCTACTTCCTTTTGTTGTTGCGCAATCGCCTCCTTAAAAGCAGGCATATAATCCTCCAGTTCGATTTTATCGAAAGGAGGAACACCGAACGGAGTCGTGAACTCCGTTAGTAAAATATCTCCTGGAGCTAAGATTTCAGACTTTTTCTCCGACGAACTGCAAGCACTAAGTGCAACAGCTATGCCGGCTGTCATAATCATTTTCTTCATATTGTTCTGTTTAAGCATGTTACATGCGCAAAGATAATAAAAAAATCTTATTTTAACCCTCTGTTCTTTAGCAACGGTTCAATGCCTGGCTCCTTGCCACGGAAGTTTTTATACATATCCATTGCATCATCGATACCACCCGGGGTAAGGACATATTTACGGAATTTGGAAGCAACCTCGGGGTTGAAGATATCGCCGGTTTCTTTGTAAGCCTCGAAAGCATCGGCATCCAGCACTTCTGCCCAGATGTAGCTGTAATATCCGGCTGTATAACCACCTTCCATCGTATGGCCGAAATAAGTAGTACGGTAGCGCGGAGGTATCTGGCGGATTAATCCGCGTTTGTTCATCGCTTCAGCTTCAAAGGCTTCGATATCCATACCGGGCAGCTGTTCTTTCAAGGTATGATAATCCATATCCAACAAGGAAGCGGCCAAATATTCGACCGTAGCAAAGCCCTGTCCGTATTTGCTGCTTTTCACAATCTTGTCAACCAGCTCCTGCGGAATCACTTCTCCTGTCTGATAATGTTTGGCATATACTTTCAACACTTCCGGTTCGAACACCCAATGTTCCATTACCTGCGAAGGCAATTCCACAAAGTCGCGGGGAACACCGGCTACTCCGGTATAATGAACATCAGCAAACAACCCATGCAACGCATGGCCGAACTCATGGAAGACGGTTTCCGCCTCATCCGCACTCAGCAATGCAGGTTGCCCGGCAGCCGGTTTACTGAAATTAAATACGGTGGTAACGACCGGCAGCACTTTCTTTCCATCTTTATAACTCTGATCACGGTATCCGCCACACCAGGCACCGCCACCTTTACCCGGACGAGTATAGAAATCCATATAAAGGACACCCAGTGAAGAACCATCCTTATCCTTACATTCGAAAGCAAAAGCATCCGGGTCCGGCTTCGGTATGTCCTTGATTTCCGTAAAAGTTATTCCATACAACTTATTCGCTACATAAAAAGCACCTTCACGCACATGGTTCAGTTCCAGATAAGGGCGGACTTCGTTTTCATCCATATTGAATTTTGCCTGACGGGCTTTATCCGCATAATAACGCCAGTCCCAACCTTCGGCTTCGAAGTCGCCGCCTTCCTTCTTTATTTCGGCATTGATATCGGCCAGTTCTTCCTTCGCTTTTTTCAGCGCCGGAGTCCAAATCTGGTCAAGCAAGTTATACACATTCTTCTCGTTCTTTGCCATGTTCTCATCCAGCACAAAAGCGGCAAAGTCTTCATAACCCAGCAGTTTGGCCTTATCCAGGCGGGCAGCTACTAGTTCTTTGACAACGTTCTTATTGTCATTCCCGTTGCCATTGTTTCCACGGTTGATATACGCCTTGAATATCTTTTCCCGTAACGCACGGTTATCGGCATATTGCAGGAAAGGCATCACACTCGGATTGTGGAGTGTGAAAATCCATTTGCCTTCCATTGAGTCGGCAGCGGCAGTTTCGGCAGCAGCGGCAATCAACGATTCGGGAAGTCCGGCCAAATCCTCTTTGTTATCTACAACCAGTTTGAAGGCATTCGTTTCTTTCAGTACGTTCTGCCCAAAAGTCAGCTCCAGGACAGATATCTTTTCATTCAGTTCACGCAACCGGGCTTGCTTGTCAGCGTCGAGATTGGCTCCGCCACGTACGAAACCTTTGTAGGTTTCCTCCAGCAATTTCTTCTGTTCCTTATTCAGATTCATTGAAGCCTGCTTGTCATACACAACTTTTACACGGGTAAAGAGAGCCGGATTCAGGCTGATATCATCCGAATGGGCGGAAAGAACCGGATACAGTTCCTGCTCCAGAGCTTGTATTTCGTCGGTCGTATTCACACTCGACTGACCGCTGAAAGCATACATCACTTTCGTCAACAATTCACCTGAGCGATCTAAAGCGACAATCGTATTCTCGAACGTCGGTTCTTCCGGATTATTGACAATAGCATCGATTTCCTTTTTCTGTTCTTCCATCCCTTTCTCAAATGCCGGCTTGTAATGAGCCACTTCTATCTTGTCGAAAGGAGGAACACCGAACGGAGTCGTATATTCCGTAAAGAACGGATTGGGTGCGGCATCGGCCACATCGCTTTTCTTCGAGGAGTTGCAAGCTCCTAAAACTACTGCCAAACCGGCAGCCATAAGCGCTTTATTCATAACTGTTATATTGTAAGAATTAATTTATATCCACATTATTTATAGAATCAGACACGCAAAGATAGGTAAGTTTTATTTTACTTTGTTCCCCTAACATTATAAATAGATTAGCCATGAACAGAATATGTAAATTGTTTGGTATTAAATATCCTATTATACAAGGTGGAATGGTTTGGTGCAGCGGCTGGCGGCTGGCTTCGGCAGTGAGCAATGCCGGAGGACTCGGATTGTTGGGAGCCGGCTCCATGCACCCCGAAGTATTACGCGAACATATCCGGAAATGCCGGGCTGCCACCGACAAACCTTTCGGGGTTAATGTACCTTTGATGTATCCGGAAATCGAAAGTCTGATGAACCTGATGGTCGAAGAGGGAGTAAAAATCGTTTTCACCTCTGCGGGAAGTCCAAAAAAATGGACTCCGTTCCTGAAAGAACACGGCATAACGGTCGTCCATGTAGTGAGCAGTTCCCTGTTTGCCGTCAAATGTGAGGAAGCCGGTGTGGATGCGATTGTTGCCGAAGGTTTCGAAGCCGGAGGACATAACGGACGGGAAGAAACAACCACACTTTGCCTGATTCCCGCCGTACGCCGTGCCACTTCCCTCCCGCTCATGGCGGCCGGAGGAATAGGAACCGGTGATGCCATGCTGGCCACTTTTGCGCTTGGGGCCGAAGGTGTACAGATTGGAACACGTTTCGCATTGACTGCAGAAAGTTCCGCCCATGAAAACTTCAAGCAGCTCTGCCTCAGCCTCAACGAAGGCGACACGAAGCTGTTGCTGAAAAAGCTCGCTCCCACCCGCCTGGTGAAAGGCGGTTTCACAACTGCCGTAGAAGAAGCCGAAGCGCAGGGCGCATCGGTCGAAGAAATGCGTGCTTTATTAGGTAAAGGCAGAGCCAAGAAGGGTATGTTCGAAGGCAATCTGGAAGAAGGAGAACTGGAAATCGGACAAGTCGCCGCCCTGTTCAGAAAAGAAGAAACGGTTGCCGAAGTGATGGAAGAAATCATTACCGGTTACCGGCAGTCTCTCGGCCGGTTAAAGGACGAGTCCGGGACTTTCTGATTCCCGCCTATAGAGTCGTTCCTGTTTCCTTAGGAGGAAACACGCGTTTCCTGCCTGGGAAACTGTAGTTCCCTCCGCAGGAAATTGTAGTTTCCTAGGCAGGGAACTGGAGTTTCCTAAACACGGAACTACGAGGAAACTGTAATCAATTCACAATCAACCAATAGAGTTTTTTCTACGGGAAGCAGATTTTTATAGCGTTTTGCTTTTAGAATAAAATCTCTCCCCTCCTTTTCTTATAATCGCCGGGAATGATTCCGTAGTGCTTTTTGAATACCCGGCAAAAGTAGGCGTCGTCTGTAAATCCCAGCTCATAAACTATTTCCTTTATGGTATATTTATCATTGATTAATAGTTGTAGAGAGGCATTCATCTGTAATAAAGCGATATGATAGACAACACAAATCGGCAAGCATTTTAAGGTTCATCGACTCCGTAAAATGCTTATTGATAAACAAGCAAATCTTTTGGAATAAGAAACTAATAAATGAGGGCAGTAATATATTGCTTTATAAAAAAGAGGTATGTGAAAAGTCACCGCCCTGTCCTTCCGGGACAAGACCGATAATAAAAAAGAGTAAAGCCAACTTCCTGTTAGTCGACTTTACTCTTTTCTTATTTATCTGAGAATAGTTGAATACTTCTAATCAAACATATGTCTGAATTTGCTGAAGATCTTCTCTTTCATTGTACGATTCGGCTGGAAGTTCGGTGAATTATCCAAACCGGTCAGCGTTTCTTTTTCTGACGCTGATAATGTTTCAGGAATATATACGCTGACATTTACCAGCAAATCACCTGTTCCATAACTGTTCACGGAAGGAAGTCCCTTATTTCTCAGGCGAAGGACTTTACCCGGTTGCGTACCCGGCTCGATCTTCACCTTCGCTTTGCCGTCGATAGTCGGAACTTCTACGGTTCCTCCCAAAGCAGCCTGGGGAACACTCAACAACAAATTATACAGCAAGTCATTCTCGTCACGGATCAGTTCTGCATGCGGTTCTTCTTCAACCAAAATCAGCAGGTCACCGTTTATACCTCCGTGGCGGGCTGCATTTCCCTTTCCGCTCATGGATAACTGCATTCCTTCAGCTACGCCGGCAGGTATGTTGATCGTAATGATCTCTTCATCACGCATAACACCTTCACCGTCACATTGAGCACATTTTTTAGTGATGATCTTTCCTTCACCGCCACAAGTCGGACAGGTAGACTGTGTCTGCATCTGCCCCAGGATTGTATTGGCAATACGGGTAACGACACCACTGCCATGGCAAGTCTCACAAGTCTTGGAGCTGTGATCGTCTTCTGCTCCGCTACCGTGACATTTGCTACAAGGTACATATTTCTTAACTTTTATCTTCTTCTCTACTCCGTTAGCGATCTCTTTCAGATTCAGTTTTACCTTCACACGCAAATCTGATCCGCGATTCACACGACGGCCGCCACGTGAGCCTCCGCCAAAACCACCGAAACCGCCAAAGCCACCAAAGTGTCCTCCAAAGATGTCTCCGAACTGAGAGAAGATATCTTCCATTGACATTCCGGCTCCACCAAAGCCACCTCCCTGGGATGCACCTCCTACTCCAGCATGCCCGAACTGGTCATAGCGCTGGCGTTTCTGAGGATCACTCAATACGTCGTACGCTTCGGCAGCTTCCTTGAAGTTTTCTTCTGCCTGTTTGTCACCGGGGTTCTTGTCCGGGTGGAATTGGATTGCTTTCTTTCGATATGCTTTCTTAATTTCTTCTACTGTGGCGGTTTTTGACACCTCCAGCACTTCGTAATAATCTCTTTTAGCCATCTTTGTATTGTTGTTATTTGCCCTCTAGCATGTTGCTTATTCTCCTACTACTACTTTAGCGTGACGAAGCACTCTGTCATTTAAAGTATATCCGGTCTGTACACAATCCAGGATTTTACCCTTCATGCCAAGTTCCGGAGCAGGAATAGTAGCTACAGCTTCAAACATTTCGGTGTCGAAAGGTTGGCCTACCGCTTCAATAGCTTTCACTCCCTGCTGGGCCAGATAAGCCATAAATTTGGAATAGATAAGTTCTACCCCTTCTTTCACGGCTTCTACATCATCCGAGTTACGGATATTCTGTAATGCACGTTCGAAATCATCGACTACAGGAAGTAAGTTTTTCAGGGCTGCCTCACCGCCGTTCTTAATCAAGTCTGCTTTTTCACGCAGGGTACGTTTGCGGTAATTATCAAATTCTGCCATCAGGCGAAGATGAGAGTCGTTCAATTCGTTATACTTCTTTTTCAACTCATCCAACTCTTCGGTCACATTGTCAGTTTGCGCACATTCTTCTGCCGCATTTTCCTGTTCCTGCTGCAAATTTGTCGCTTCTTCGTTGTTCTGACATTCATTCTTTTCAGCCGTTTCCTTCTTTCCGTTAAAATTCATCTTGCTCATAACTATCTTAATATTTTTATTATTACCTAATTGTCAGCATAATACGACAACTTTCATCTACTAACACTTTGGATGCAGAAAAAGTTATCCTTACGATCATACACCAGAATAACATCAAATATGCTGCCAACTATTCATACTCAACAAAAATATCTTTACCTTTGCCTATAGATTTAGGTATAAACAGGTATTATTAATACTATAATAGAATTACTGGCATTATGAAAAGAGTTGTTTTATCCATATTATTGTTATTTGCATTCTTAACCGGTTATGCACAGAACCGTAGCGCGTCAATCTGTAGATTAGGATTCACATATGATATCAGCCAAAGTAACAACTGGGGAAAGTTCAAACCTGTCATTACAGGAGTTATCCCTTATTCTTCGGCAGAACTTGCAGGAATTAAGCAAGGTGATATTGTAGAAGCGATAGACGGGGTGCAGTCGGCAGAAGTTTCTCCTCAGGAGATAGCCCAGTTACTGAATCCTGCCGGTAAAAATGAAGTGATACTAACCATCTCCAATCTATCCATTCCTACCAAACAAGTAATGGTTAAGAAGGATTGCAAGAAGGTCAACTCAATCACTGAAGACCAGTTGGCTTCGGCTTTCTCCATGTACAGTCTGGAAACTACCAGCGAACGCACTTTTACCTGTCCGTTCAAGACTGTGGTGACACCCGATTCTATAAGCTTCGGCAAATTCAAGACATTTGCTTTCGCTGCGATAGATGAGAACAACCGTAAACTGGAAAGTGCCATTAACGATTGCATCGAGAAAGAAATGACAAAAAAAGGACTGGTGCTGGATATCGCACAACCGGATATTCTGATACAGACATTCTACTTCTTCGATAAGAATCCGAATTTCAAAGGAGCCAATAAGATACAGATAGAGAAAGAGCCGACTTTCCGTTATAATTTTACTCAGAGTAAGATGGATTCTTTCCCGTTCCTGGGTAATTCGGCGGCAGAGGCTGAAGCAGAATACCTGTTACAATTCGGTTTCCGAATGATCGACCAGGCATTTGTTCCGGGTCGCATCCTTTGGGAATGCGAGGCGAACGAATTGCTGGAAGACTCCTACAAGCTGGAAGAATATGCCCGTATCCATGTGCCGTTGATGCTGATGCAGTATCCGTATGTAAAATATGGTCGCAATGTACAATATAAGGTAAACCAGAAGACTTATAATTACACCGGGATCAGTTATGACATCGACCGCCTGGAACTCATCACGGATGTAGACCGCAATTCGCCGGCTTATGCATCAGGACTTCGTCCGCGTGATGTGATCGAAAAGATCAATGACAACAAAATGAATTATTCCGCCGAAGAATTTACAGCAGGCTATAAGAACTTCATTTCCAAAACGATGAAATTCCGCGATCCTAAAACACAATTCACGGACGCAAACGGCTTCAAACGCTGTATGTTCTGGGATACATTCCAATACCCTCAGGTTGCCGACGCTTTACAAAAGTCAGGCAATGTAGGAGGTTTCTCCTACCTATATTATTATGCTCCTTATGTCAATCCGACCGGCAACAATGCCTGTACGTTTGAAATTAAACGGGGCAAAAACAAAATGGAAATGATCGTCCGCCCGACTATCCGCAGAGAGATTACGGTGGAGATAAAATAAAGCATATAAATTAACGTGATATACCCACAAAACTTTGAACAGAAAACGGGGTTCGATAAAGTACGCCGTTTAATTTCCGATAAATGTTTAAGCCCGCTGGGACAAGAGCGGGTTGCAGAGATGGAATTCTCTGCCGACTATACAACCGTTATTGAACGTCTGGAACAGACAGATGAGTTTGTCCGTATCCTGCATGGAGAGGTAGAGTTTCCTGCCAGTTTCTTTTTCGATGTCCGTTATTCGTTGAAACGGATACGCCCGGAAGGAACCTGGCTGGACGAAAAGGAATTGTTCGACCTGAAACGTTCGCTACAGACAATCAACGATATTGTCCGTTTCTTCCGGACGGAAGAGGATGAAGAAATAGCTTATCCGGCTTTGACAGCGCTGGCTGGTGACATTCTTGTATTTCCCCAGTTGATCGGGAAAATCGATTCTATCCTCGACAAGTTCGGGAAAGTAAAGGACAATGCGTCTCCTACCCTGGCACAGATCAGGAAAGAAATTTCTTCCACGATGAGCGGTATTTCCCGCAGCCTGCAATCCATCCTGCGGAATGCACAGTCGGAAGGCGTAGTAGACAAAGATGTCACCCCGACCATGCGCGACGGTCGTCTGATGATTCCTGTCGCTCCGGCTTTCAAGAGAAAGATAAAAGGTATCGTACACGACGAATCGGCCAGTGGAAAGACAGTTTTCATTGAACCGGAAGTTGTTGTGGAAGCCAACAACCGCGTACGTGAACTGGAAGGTGACGAACGCCGCGAGATCATGAAGATCCTGACGGAGTTTACCAATATTGTACGTCCGATGGTGCCGGATATCCTGCAATCATATGAGTTTATGGCAGATATTGATTTTATCCGTGCCAAAGCGCTCTTTGCCGAACAGGTAAAAGGGATCAAGCCAGTTGTGGAGAATGTACAACAGGTGGATTGGGCGCGTGCCGTTCATCCGCTGCTTTACCTGTCGTTACAGAAACAAAACAAGCAAGTCATACCACTCGATATCACACTCGATGAAAAGAAGCGTATCCTGATTATTTCAGGACCGAACGCCGGAGGTAAATCAGTCTGTCTGAAAACGGTCGGACTGCTGCAATATATGATGCAATGCGGATTATTGATTCCATTGCACGAAAGTTCACGCACCGGTATATTCTCCAGTATTTTTATTGATATCGGTGACGAGCAAAGTATTGAGAACGACCTGAGTACTTATAGTTCCCATCTGACCAACATGAAGTATTTCGTCAGAAACTGTAATGAAAAGACAATCATACTGATCGATGAGTTCGGTAGCGGTACGGAACCCCAGATAGGTGGTGCTATTGCCGAGGCTTTGCTGGACCGTTTCAACCGGAACCGCAGTTTCGGTGTAATTACGACGCACTATCAGAACCTGAAGCATTTTGCCGAAGATACGGAAGGCATCGTAAACGGCGCCATGTTGTATGACCGCCATCTGATGCAGCCGTTATTCAAATTGTCTATCGGGAATCCGGGTAGTTCGTTTGCCGTCGAGATCGCAAGGAAGATCGGTTTGCCGGAAGATGTGATAGCAGACGCCTCTGCCAAAGTCGGCTCCGATTATATCGATATGGACAAATACCTGCAAGATATCGTCCGCGATAAACGTTACTGGGAAAGCAAACGGCAGAAGATCCGCCAGCAGGAAAAGAAACTGGAAGATATCACCTCCCGTTACGAAAAAGATCTGGAAGAGGTAAACAGGCAACGAAAGGAGATCATGCGCGAAGCGAAAGCCGAAGCGCAACGAATACTGGCCGAAGCTAATGCAAGAATCGAGAATACGGTTCGTGAAATCAAAGAAGCACAAGCAGAAAAGGAACAGACCAAACTTGCCCGCAAAGCATTGGAAGAGTTTAAGGCCTCTGTCGAATCGGCCGGAGAAGAAGATGACAAGATCGCCCGCAAGATGGCGAAGCTGCAGGAACGGAAAGAGCGTAAAAAACAAAAGCAGAATACACCTGCCGCCAAACAGACATTCAACCGCGATGTAATCGAAGTGGGCGACAATGTCCGCCTGAAGGGACAGGTTTCTGCCGGAACGGTTATGGAACTTCAGGGCAAACAGGCGGTCGTAGCATTCGGTATGATTAAAAGTACGCTTAAACTGGAACAATTGGAGAAAGTCAGCAAAGGACAGATCAAGAAGGAAATCCAGAAAAGTACATTTGTCAGCTCGGATACGACCGACCATATGCACGAAAAGAAATTGAACTTTAAGCAGGAAATAGATGTTAGAGGTATGAGGGGCGATGAAGCACTGCAAACTGTCACCTATTTCATTGACGATGCCATCCAGGTCGGAGCATCGAGGGTACGTATCCTGCATGGTACAGGTACAGGCATCCTGCGGCAACTGATACGCGACTATCTGCATTCAGTTCCCGGTGTCCGTCATTACCACGATGAGCATGTTCAACTGGGAGGTGCCGGCATCACTGTTGTGGAATTGGATTAAACAAAGGTATCTATGAGACGAAAAGAAGCTACACATGTACACAGAAGAAGACATATTTCTAACCGGCATCTGTCGGATAAGTATTATTATGCCGGTGAACATGAGACTGTAACCGACATTCGTCTCACCCAATACAATGCCGAAACACTCCACACGACCGAAATAAAAAAGAATACTTCTTCTTTCGGCAAGCTGGTCGATCCGAACAAAATAAACTGGTTTCAGGTGAGTGGGCTGACCGACTCCGATACCATTACGCGTATCGTAAAAGAGTTCGGCCTGCACAATCTGGATGCCAAGGATATACTGACACCTCAGCATGTCGTAAAGATCGAGGAATATGCGAACCATGTGCTCATCATCCTGAACTCCAGCTATTATGATGCCAATATGGAGATACATTCCGAGCATATCAGCCTGTTGGTCACCGGAAATGTAGTCATCACTTTCACAGAAAGCAATAATCCGGTATTCGCCAACACAATGAAAGCGCTGGAATCCGATATGCTGAACCTGCGAAAAAAAGGAAGCGGACTGCTGCTTGCTTTCCTGCTGAATACGATCATTGCCAATCTGGTGGAAACAGCCTCCAAAGTAGAAGAAATGCTGGAAGATATCGAAGAGACACTGCTCGACATCAAAAGCGACCAGGGAAACATGGGTTCGATGATCCAGCAACGCCGGCATGAATATATGCTTATCCGCAAAAACAGCCAGCCATTGAAGGAACAGTTCCCCAAACTGCTGCGTACGGAGAACGGAATAATCAGTCCCGATATGCTCCCAATCTACAACGACCTTGCCGACCAGTTACAATTCGTTATCCAGACAACAGAAAGTTGCCGGGAAATCATTTCTTCATTGGTGGACCTTTATATTTCCAACAATGACCTGCGAATGAATGCGATCATGAAACGGCTGACGGTCGTATCGACCCTGTTCATCCCGCTGACATTCCTGGTCGGCGTATGGGGTATGAACTTCAAGCTGATGCCCGAACTGGACTGGAGATATGGCTATGGTATTGCCTGGGGAATCATGTTCCTCACAGGCATACTAACCTGGATTTATATGCGGAAAAAAGACTGGTTCTAAATCCCGTAATTCCTTTTGAACTGGTAATAAGTATTTCTGGACACGTTGAAATGCTTGCAGATCATGACAACAGTGTCCCCTCTTTCAAGCATGTTCATCACTTCATCTTTGTTGGCATCCAGCAAAGATTGTTTGGCATCCGTTCCTTTCGGACGTCCCAACTGCAAGCCCTCCTTCTCTTTCTTATGGTTCAACGCCTCTTTCGTACGGACAGACATCAGGTGGTGTTCTATCTCCGAAACCAGATTACAGGTGGTCGATACTACCTCCGTATTCAGGCTGTCATCCAGAAGATAACGGTCATTTATACTATATACATGAACCCCCAGGGTCATACATTTACTCAAAAGGGTCATTACTTCGGACAAGGTACGACCAAACCGGGCAATATCTGTTATAATAACTTTATCACCTTTTTTCATTCTGTCCAACACACGGAACAGAGTCGGCTCACTCTCCTTTCTTTTTCCGTCTACTATATCAGTGATCCATTTACTGATTTCCAAACCATTTGCTGACGCATAACGAGTAATTTCATCTTTCTGTCTTTCAAGATGTTGCTTGTCAATAGTTACTCTCAAATAAGCTATTACCATAAAACTTCTGCTACTTACTATTTTGAATGTGCAAAATATATTTTCGTTTACGCGGTGAAGATACAATAAAGTAATGACAGGTCATACATTATTTCCCGTTTCCTCGCATAAAAAAACGCTAAAAAGAGAAGTATAGCAATTTAAAAAACAAGGCGTTACACATAATGCTAAACTTTCCCTTTTATTTAAAGAAAATGTTATCGGAAACAAGATGAAACATTCTTTAATAAGCGCTGCATACATTTTATGTTTATGTCCGGTAAAACAATCGTATCTTTGCGCCCATGAAGAAATATCTTTTAGTCATACTAACGTTCCTGTATCTCGGGGTTTCCAGCGGAATAATCCTAAATATCCATCATTGCATGGGTAAGATAGTGGAAGTCGACGTGTGGCAAAATGAGATGTGCCCTTCATGCAAGGAGAAGAAACAAACACATCATTGCTGTTCTACAGATACGCAGTTGGTGAAGATGACAGTCGACCAGAATATCGACCAGATACCGGTGATAGATTATACTCCGGTTGCTTTGTCCTTGCTGTTCGATATAAATGACCTGTTGGTCCTCTCCGAAACGGACGGCTCAACTCTATTCAATCCTTTTTATAATACCCCACCCGATGAATGTAGTGGTGCAGAACTATGCATTCGAAACTGTTCTTTTCTGATTTAGTGAATACCGGCTACCTGGCGGTAGTCTCTTTTGTTCACATTCCATAAACAATAAAAGATTATAATCTGTTCCTTTTGTGTAACACGAGAGGAAACTTCATATGCATAGGCATTCTTTGGAAAACAAAGTTTACCTGTTGTAAGAAGTTGTATACAGCAAATAAATCCATCAGAATAAAAAAACAGTACTCTATGCTAAATAAAATAATCCGTTATTTCCTTGAGAACAGGGTGATAACCATGCTATTATTACTATTGGTCGTTGTCTGGGGAATATCCACCTCTCCTTTCAACTGGCACGGTGGTATCATACCCCGTAATCCAATCCCGGTGGATGCCATTCCCGATATAGGCGACAACCAACAGATTGTCGCTACCGAATGGATGGGACGGTCTCCCAAAGACATACAAGACCAAATCACTTATCCACTGACAACTTCCCTACTGGGAATACCTGGGGTTAAAAGTATCCGGAGCAGTTCCATGTTCGGAATGTCTTTCATTTATATCATTTTTGATGACAATATAGAATTTTACTGGAGCCGTTCACGTATCCTGGAAAAGTTGAATTCGCTGCCTCCCGGCACATTGCCGGAAGGTGTACAGCCAGCCCTCGGGCCTGATGCAACGGCTTTAGGGCAGATATACTGGTATACGCTGGAAGGTAGAAATCCGGAAACGGGTAAACCCACCGGAGGCTGGAATGCCGAAGAGTTACGCACGATACAGGACTTCTATGTTAAATATAGCCTCTCGGCAGCCGAAGGAGTCTCGGAAGTGGCTTCTGCCGGAGGTTTTGTAAAGGAATATCAAATCGAATTGAATCCGGATGCCATGCGGGCTTTCAATATATCGGTTATGGATATTATGAACGCCGTCAAGAAAAGTAATCTCGATATCGGTGCGGAAACGATGGAGATAAACAAAGTAGAATATCTGATCCGGGGGTTGGGATATATTAAAGATGTATCCGACCTGGAAAAGGCTGTCGTCACTGTGCGCGACGGTGTTCCGGTCCGTATTTCAGATGTCGCTTTCGTTAATATAGGTCCGGGAACACGTCGGGGCGGACTGGATAAGGAAGGTATCGAAGCTGTCGGCGGGGTGGTTGTCGCCCGCTACGGAGCGAATCCGCTGGAGGTGATTGATAATGTTAAGACGAAGATAAAAGAAATTGAAGCCGGACTTCCCCAAAAGACATTAGAGGACGGGACAGTTTCGAAAGTAACCGTTGTTCCGTTTTACGACCGTACCAACCTGATAAAAGAGACAATCGGGACACTGGAGACTTCACTTTCGCATGAAATATTGATTTGTATCATTGTGATTATCGTACTGGTACTGAACCTGCGTGCCTCGGTCATCATTGCCAGCATGTTGCCGATAGCCGTACTGGCGACTTTCATCCTCATGAAATATACCGGGATAGAGGCAAATATTGTCGCATTATCGGGTATTGCGATAGCAATCGGAGTCATGGTCGATGTGGGGGTTGTTTTTGTGGAAAGTATTATCCGGTATATGGAGATGCCGGAGAACAAAGACATTAAAAGAGGTAAAGCCTTCGTAAGCCTTATTTACAAAGCAGTAAGCGAAGTGTCCGGTGCCATCGCGACGGCGATGATAACAACCATTGTCAGTTTCCTGCCGGTCTTTGCGATGGAGGCACAGGAAGGGAAGATGTTTTCTCCCCTCGCCTATACAAAAACTTATGCGCTGGCTTCCGCTTTTATCCTGGGGTTAATAATATTGCCTACGCTCTCTTATCTGCTGTTCTCCGTCAGGATAAATTCAAAAATGATACGGAAGGTGGCTAATTATTTGTTAGTTGTAGCAGGTATCGTATTACTGGTTATCTATGGAAGCATACCGGCACTGGGACTTACGGCTGTCGGTGTGAATAACCTGTTCGCTTCTTATTGGAAGAATCCCAAAATGAGTACCTATATCAATATAGGCATTACGCTGCTGGTTGCTATTTATTACCTGTCGGAAGAGTGGTTGCCGATGGGACCGCAAGCCGGATTATCGGCCAATATATTATTTGTTGCTGCCTGTATCCTTATTATCTTATCTCTTCTGTGGATATTGGTTATTTACTATGAAAAGATACTGAGATGGTGCCTCAGCCACCGCTGGCTATTTATGATTATTCCGGCAGCCACCATCGTATTCGGTTTCATGATCTGGAGAAAAATCGGCGAAGAGTTTATGCCCAGCCTGAACGAAGGCTCCTTCCTGCTGATGCCGACCAGTATGCCCCATACCGGGATTGCACAGAACTTGGATTATATCGAAGCACTGGATAAACGCTTGGCGGCTATTCCCGAAGTAGAGACAGCCATCGGGAAATGGGGACGTGTCAACTCGGCTCTCGACCCGGCTCCGGCACAGATGTTTGAAAACACCATCAATTATCGTCCGGAATATATATTAAATGAAGACGGACAGCGTGAACGGTTCAAGGTAAACGGGAAAGGAGAATATTTTTTAAAAGACGGCGGTACTTATAATCCAGCCGACGGTTTCCGGCTTATCCCCCGCGATAGCCTGATACCTGACCGGAAAGGAGATTATTTCCGTCAATGGCGTCCGGAAATTAAAAACACAAACGATATATGGCAGCAGATTGTGAATGTCACTCATTTGCCGGGTTTGACTTCCGCTCCTAAATTACAGCCGATAGAGGCACGCCTGGTCATGCTTTCCACCGGGATGCGTGCCCCGATGGGACTAAAGATATATGGTCCGGACCTGGAGACAATCGAGCAAAGCGGAAAAGCGATAGAACAGGCATTGAAAGAAGTTCCTTCGGTTATCCCCTCTTCCGTCTTCTACGACAGGGCAGTCGGTGCCCCTTATCTGGAAATAAAGTTGAACAGGGATAATATGGCCCGCTACGGAGTAAATGTAGAAGACTTACAGGAGATATTGAGTGCTGCTGTCGGTGGAATGGTATTGACCACTACGGTCGAAGGTAGGGAACGTTTCCCGGTCCGTCTCCGTTATGCACGCGAACTGCGGGATAATCCGGAGGCTTTATCCATGTTACTGGTTCCTACCGCTACCGGCGCACAGATTCCATTGAAAGAACTGGCGGATATCGACTATACCCGGGGAGCACAGATGATTCAAAGTGAGAATACGTTTCTGGTCGGTTATGTCATATTCGACAAAACATCCGGCAAAGCCGAAGTAGATGTAGTAAAAGAAGCGACACGCGTACTGGACCAAAAGATAAAAGACGGGGAGTTGAGGTTGGCAAAAGGTGTCTCCTATAAATTCGCCGGCAATTACGAACAACAGGAACGAGCCACCCAGCGGTTGGCGATTGTTGTGCCGTTGGCATTGCTAATCGTTTTACTGGTACTCTATTTCCAGTTTAAAACGGTGACCGCTTCCCTCATCCACTTCTCCGGCGTATTTGTCGCTTTTGCAGGAGGTTTTATCCTGCTTTGGTTGTACGGGCAGGATTGGTTCATGAACTTTTCCGTAGGGGGAGAAAACATGAGGGACCTTTTCCAGATGCACACAATCAACCTGAGCGTCGCTGTCTGGGTCGGCTTTATCGCCCTGTTCGGAGTCGCAACCGATGATGGCGTGCTGATGGGGACATACATCCACCAGACTTTCCTGCAACAGAATCCGACTACTAAAGAAGCGATACGGGAAGCAGTCGTTACAGCCGGACTCAAACGTGTACGTCCTGCCGCCATGACGACAGCAACGACATTAATTGCCTTACTGCCGGTACTGACTTCTACCGGAAAGGGAGCCGATATCATGGTACCGATGGCAATACCCACTTTCGGAGGTATGCTGATACAATCCATGACTATGTTCGTAGTCCCCGTATTGCAATGCTGGTGGCGCGAAAGTGTGATCAAAAAAGAGCAAAAGAAACAGAACATTCAAATGAATACAAGCGATGAGAAATAAGATAAAAATGCAAGCATATATAACAGGAATAGCCCTGCTGCTCGGTTTCCTTCCGGCATTTTCACAACAGGCGGACAGCCTGGCGTGGTATCTGGAGATAGCCGCACGCAACAACCCGTTGGTAAACTCCAACTTTGCCCTCTATAAGGCTTCACTGGAAAAGATTCCACAGGCAGGAGCTTACGAAGACCCGGAACTGGATATCGGTGTTTTTGTCAAACCGATGGAGACACTGAGCGGTAAACAGATTGCCGACTTTACCCTGATGCAGATGTTCCCCTGGTTCGGAACGCGTAAAGCGGCCCGTAATGAGGCGACCGAAATGTCACGCATGGCCTACGAGCAATTCCGTGAAGCCAGGAACAATCTGTTTTATGAAGTAAAGAGCCAGTGGTACCAGTTATGTAACCTCAACGAACAATATAAAAACACGCAAGCTAATCTTGCTTTATTGGAACAATTGGAAAAATTGGCACTCAACCGTTATTCCGCACCGTCAGCCAATGCACCCGCCTCCACAGTTACCCCCATTACAGGCAATGCAGTTACTCCCCCCGCTTCCAATGGAAGCAGTATGGATAACATGGGAGGAATGGGAAGCGGCTCCCAGGCAGCTCCACAAGAAAATCCGGCCGGCAATGCCTCTGTGCAGGGAATGGCTTCCGGTCCTATGGGTAGTTCCATGGGTACCGGCAGTTCTTCAGGCACCATGTCGGACGTACTGCGCATACAGATAGAAAAAGCGGAACTTCAGAACAATCTGGAACTCATTGTCTCCAACAGAACGGCAGCCGAAGCACGTTTCAATGCCCTGTTAAACCGCAGGCAGGATATGAGGGTTGCTGTTCCCGATTCTTTGCAACAACTGCATTTCCTGATTGACGACCAGGCTATGACCGACAGTATCATGATAGCCAACCCAATGTTATCGATGCTCGAAGCCGAAGCGAATGCCTACCGGGCAAAAGCAGAGATGGATAAAAAGATGAGTTATCCGATGTTTGGAATCGGCCTGCAATATTCACTGGTCAGGAAATCGAATAACAATATGGTTATGGATAACATGAACGGTATGGATATGGTCATGCCTATGTTTAAAATCAGTATTCCTATCTTCCGTAAAAAGTATCAGGCACAACAAAAGGAAAGCCGGCACTACCGCCAGGCAAGCGAACTGAAATACGAAAATACGCTGAATCAGCTGCAATCCGAATACCAAACGGTTAAACAACAGTTGGCGGATGCATCCCGGAAAATAGCTCTTTATCAAAAGCAGCAGGAACTGTCATTATCCACCTGGCAATTGATTGTCCGGGAATTTTCCGCCGGAACAACCAGTCTGACAGATGTCATACAGGTAGAACGCCAGCTTTTGGATTACCGCCTCAAGAAAAGCGAAGCCATTGCTGAATACAATACAAGGATAGCCGGCATAGAAAAATTAGTAGCAACCTCGATAAACGAATAAAGACATGAAAAAGATAAAAGAATGGTTTAAAACCAAACAAGTACAATATATCCTGTTTGCAATGGCCGGTTTATTTCTAGGCTGGTTATTCTTCAGTCCGTCCTCCACAACACCCCAGGTAAACGACGAACATCATAGCCATGACAGCATTGCGGCCCCCCCCACGGTCATGATCTGCAACAAGATGAAAACGGCGTATGGACCTGCTCCATGCATCCTCAAATCAAACAGGATAAACCGGGAAAATGCCCGATATGCGGTATGGACCTGATTCCTTTACGCAAAAGCGGTAATACCCACGAGAATGTAGACCCTTCCGCTATCCAGTTATCGGAAGAGGCAATAGCACTGGCTAATGTGCAAACTTCACGTGTCAGCAAAGAAAACCCGGTTAAAGAAGTGCGCCTGTACGGTAAAATAGCACCGGACGAACGGAGCCTGCAATCGCAAACCGCCCATGTGGGAGGCCGCATAGAAAGTCTGGCCGTCGATTTTACCGGCGAAACGGTCCGTGCCGGACAAACGTTAGCCACCCTATACTCGCCGGATTTATTCACAGCACAACAGGAATTACTGGAAGCGATCAAAATGCAGCAACCCGCCTTAATAAAAGCTGCCCGCGAGAAACTGCAACTCTGGAAGATGACGGATGCTCAGATAACGGCTATCCAACAATCCGGCACCACCTCTCCTACCGTAGAGATTAAATCGAATACAAGCGGTATCGTTATGTCGAAACGGGTCAGCCAGGGGGATTATGTTTCGCAGGGAGCCGTACTATTCGATGTTGCCAACCTTTCAAAGGTATGGGCCATGTTCGATGCCTATGAAACAGACCTGCCTTTCCTGAGTAAGGGAGATCCGGTCTCATTCACCATGCAGGCTTTCCCCGGCAAAGTATTTAAAGGGCGTATTGCCTTTATCGATCCGATTGTCAACCCGACCAGCCGTACTTCCCGTGTTCGTGTCGAAGTAGCAAATCCGGGTATGGAACTGAAACCGGAGATGTATGCGACAGCCATCGTCGACGCTCCCCTGAAAGGATATAAAGATCAGATTGTCGTTCCCCAGACAGCCGTACTCTGGACAGGCAAGCGGTCTATCGTTTACGTCAAACAACCGGACATGTCTACCCCGACATTCCAAATGCGTGAAGTGGAACTAGGTCCGTCGTTAGGCAATGCCTATGTGATACTGAAAGGGCTTTCGGATGGAGAAGAAATTGTAACCAATGGCGTTTTCTCTATCGACGCCAGTGCACAGTTGGAAGGAAAAACATCCATGATGAATAATGACGGAAACACGGCCCACCCAACTCAAAGCGAACATGCCATGTTCGGAGTAAAAGGAGCCTGCGACATGTGCAAGCAACGAATTGAAGATGCCGCCAAAAGCGTAAAAGGAGTCACTTCCGCCTCATGGGATAAAGAAGCGCAAATGATCCATCTGCAATTCAACCCGGAACAGACCTCTGCTGATGCCATTGCCAAAGCGATAGCCAAAGCCGGGCACGACAACGATAAGTATAAAACAGACGACAGTGTTTACAACAAGCTCCCGGCTTGCTGCAAGTACCGTCAATAGAAGAGTAAAGCGCAAACAAAAAGGGCTACAATTCATTTTGTATCCCTTTCCCGTTTGCGCTTCAAAAATTATCCTCTTCCTATCAATAATACGTCTCTGTTAGCGGAATATTTACTTCGACAGATAGTGCCCCACTGCCATCACTACAAAAACGTACTTTGTTTTCCCGGGCCAACCAACCCAATGCGAGAAAAATAACAGACTCCTTACAATGAGTCATCTCTCCAATCTTTCTGATAGACATGTTACCTCTCTCTGCGAGCAAGCGCCAGATCTGACCAGCACTTGAACCAACGTCATTCTTATTCATAACACTCCATTTTTTGATATGTGACCTAAAACTAATAATAATGGATCAAACGGACATGTTCCATTTGACTCCTATATTAGTTATTTATACCATTATTACTCAACTTTCGCACAAAACAAATGACTTTGCTTTATAAATGAAACAACCTTGACACTAAAAATGTTTCATAAAAACCATACTTATTCAATATAAATTGAAAGATAAACAAACTTTAGGCTTACAATCAGCAACTTCCGTCATTCATTTTTCTGATAAAAAGAATTGTAAGAACCATAAACAAAGCCTTTCCCTAAACTGTTTGAATTATATAGAATCAAATAAAACAATTAGGCGATATGGACGATTATGAATTAATTGATAACGAAGAGAGACACCAATACGAATTTCACATTGGCAAATACGTTCCGAAAATTGAGTATATAAAAACCAAGAACGGCGAGATATACCTTACACACACCGAAGTGCCCGTAGCCCTCGAAGGGAAAGGTGTCGGCAGCCAACTGGCTGAAAAAGTGCTGAAGGATATAGAAAAACAAGAATTGCGCCTGGTTCCGTTGTGTCCCTTCATTGCCGGATACATCCAAAAGCATCCGGACTGGCGACGCATAGTAATGAGAGGTATTAACATAGGATAAAGCGATTATAGATATGGGAAAGAAAATTGAATATTCAAACGGCGAACTGACAATTATATGGCAGCCTGACCTTTGTCAGCATTCGGGTATTTGTGTAAAAACATTGCCACAGGTATATAACCCCAAGGAAAGACCCTGGGTTAAAATAGAAAATGCAACCACCGATGAATTGATCGCACAGATCAACAAATGCCCGTCGGGAGCACTTAGTTACAGGCTTAATAAAAAAGAAGAAGAATAGGTAAATAAATAAATGCTATAACTTAATTACTGACTTCCGTCGGGCTCGTTCACAGGCCGGCGGAAGTTTTTTATTTGAGGCGGCCTTCTATCCCTAACTGGTAAAGGAATAATCCCCAGTTTTCTTCACGTATTTCTGTGTTCAACCGGACTTGCTCCACATCGATATTTGCCGGATAACTGTCATTCAGATAGTATTTATCCTCAGCAGTATCATAATACAACACCAGGTCGTTATAAACCGTACTCACACTCGCCATCACATCGGAGACATTGGTCGCCGTAAACAACTCCGTATCGGCCAATATAACAAGTATCTTTTCATACTGCTCCAGCTTTTCCTTAAATACCGAATGGTCGTAGAACCTGATTTCTCTGGTATCTCTGTTAAACCATTTTATATCGTTTCCTGTAAAAAGGATTTCATTTCCTAAAGGCAGGTTATAAACCTTATGACCTAAACCGACCACAACTATTTCAGAGTTTTCATTCAGCGTGCCGTCATTCTCACAGCCGGCAAACGTCAGCAATAAGAACAAAAATGATATGAAGTAACATAACTTTTTCATCAGACTATCATTTAGACTACTGTATCTGCACGGAATAAATTCAGGAACAGAGAAATAGCAGTCTCAAAATTAGCATTTTAAATTGGATGCACAAATCATTCCGGAAGAAAAAGTAAACCTGTCAGGGCATGGCATTATAGTAACGCCAGGTATCATCACGTTTACGGTTCCTCCGCTTATTCCTTTCCTCTTTCGAAAATATCCATTTCAAGATATCGTCCAGAGAAAAATAGAGTTTGACGGACCCGCCCACGGTTCCCCGCTTCTGTCCGTCTTTTACCACATCTGAAGAATACAGGTTCCTCCCTCCTGCCGCAGCCGTCACCGGCAGCTTGCCTATCTGTATCTCTTTTTTGTCGATAAGCCGTGTGGGAGGAGGCGTATAGGCCTCTTTGTTTATTTTCGGAATTGTATCCAGTTCCATCTTATAGAGACGGTAAACACTTGGGGGCATCGACTTATAATCCACGTTATTATGTATGCTATCCGTATCTGCATGCAAATATTCGGAGAAATCTTTCAGGAGAGGCAATTCAGAGGGGGCCTCCAGTATCTGCTGTCCGGGTTCATCTTCCATATGGATCAATTTACCTTCGCGGATAGCTTTCTGAAACTCCGGATTAACGCGTATCGTATCCTTTCCGGATAAAACACGCGACAACCACACCGAATCTTCTTCACTCCAATGCTGTGCATAGAGCTGAACCGGCAAAATACCTGTCAACATCAGAATAAGTAAACACTGCTTCAACTTCATACTATAGAAACGATAAAAAGACAATTTTACTGCATGACAAGAACAACCATTAAGTAGAAAAATAGTTGTTTACCGGCGATGAACTTTGTAAACTTCGCGAATATTCATACTTTTACTGCCGGTTTTAGAACTGTTTATCACAAGGGCGAAATATTTATAAACTACAATATATTATTTATGAAAAAGATTATCAGCTTATTTTTAGCAGCTACCGCATTTGCCTGTACACAGGAGCAAAGCGTAGATGTAACGGTTACGAACCCGTCTGCCATCGACCGTTCAAAGGAGGTCACAGAAATTTCAATGGATGCCATTGCCAAACTGAATGGCGAATCTTTCATCATTTCCGACAATAACGGGACGCAGGTTCCTTATCAGATCACATACGACAAGAAAATTATTTTCCCTGTTGATGTGAACGCAAACAGCAGTGTTACTTATAAGATTAAACCGGGCACTCCCGAGGCTTTTGCCACAGTTGCCTGCGGTAAGTTCTATCCGGAACGTGTGGACGATATTGCCTGGGAAAACGACCGTATCGCTTTCCGTACCTATGGTCCGGCTTTGCAAGCTACCGGCGAACAGGCCTTCGGATATGATATCTGGACTAAATGTGTTTCCGAACCGGTTGTAGACATGCGTTATAAGACTGAACTGAACCCGGAATCGAGAGCCCAAATAGCCGAACTGCGCAAAACAGACAAGAAAGCAGCACAGGAACTCGCCAATTCGATTTCCTACCATATCGACCATGGTAACGGACTGGATTATTATAAAGTAGGCCCGACACTGGGTGCCGGTACTTCCGCCCTTCTTTCTAACGATTCCATCGTTTATCCGTATTGCTACAAAGACTATGAGATTCTGGATAACGGTCCGTTGCGTTTCACTGTTAAATTGGTTTACAATCCGCTGAAAGTAAAAGAGAATGACAATATCATCGAAACACGTATACTTTCACTGGATGCCGGTTCGCAGTTGAACAAAATTACGCTTACGTTTGCCAATCTGAATGAAGCGACACCACTTGTAACCGGTATCGTACTGCACGAGCCGAGCACAGACTATCAGGCTGATGCCGCAAACGGCTACATTGCATACGCCGACCCGGAAGACCCGACAAACGGACAAATCTATATCGGAGCCGTCTTCCCTGAAAAACTGAGTGATGCGAAAGCTGTAAACTTCTCCGACGCTGAGAAAAAACAACGCGGAGCAGACGGTCATGTACTGGCTTATGCTACTTATGCACCGGGCAACGAATATACGTATTATACCGGAGCCGGATGGAGCAAATGGGGTTTCAAGAACTCTGCCGAATGGTTCAAATATATCCAGGACTTTGCTCAGAAGGTAAAACAACCGTTACAGGTTACTGTAAAGTAAAAAAAGATATATCATGAAACATCCATGAAATAAATTTCGTCCAAGAGAATGTAAATAGGGGGTATTGTTTACTTTAGTGTCATTCACTCGAAAAAACGAATGCAATGAAAACAGTACCTTTTGAACAAGTCATCCTCCGGGGTTGTGGAATAGATGTCCACAAGGACATGGTAGTTGCTACGATAAGTGGCGAAGGTCTCAAAACTGAAACCCGCAGTTACAAGACCTTCAGTAGTTCTTTGACAGAATTAAAAGAATGGTTATTATCCAGTGGCATTACGCATGTAGCCATGGAAAGTACCGGTGTTTACTGGAAGCCGGTTTATAAGATTCTTGAATGTCCAGATATGAAAGTCTGGATCGTGAACGCACGGCACATCAAGTATGTTCCCGGGCACAAAACGGATAAAAAGGATAGTGCCTGGATTTGCAAACTGCTTTTAGCAGGTTTGTTGAAACCGAGTTATATCCCGGAGCGTGAACAACGTGAGCTTCGTGATTTAACCCGTTACCGTAACAAGTTGATCCAGCATGTATCTTCTGAGAAAAACCGTATTGTTCGTATCCTGGAAGATTGTAACATCAAACTTTCCAGCGTGGTGTGCAGCCTGGACGGAGTCGTGGCGAACAAGCTGATAGATATGTTGATCGATAAGGGTCATGTAACAATGGATGACATAACTTGCATCTATCATAAAAAACTTGAAGCCAGTCCGGAACTTCTTTATCAGGCTTGTGAAGGCTTTATAGAACCGCATCACATCTATATGTTGCAGACCATCCGTAAAGATATGGAACAGACGAAAGCCATCATAGCTGACCTTACCTGCCGTATAAAAGAGGTTTTATCTCCTTATGAGAATGTGATGGAACTCTTGCAGAAGATCCCCGGACTTAGCCGGAAAACGGTTGAAGACCTGATAGCAGAGATAGGTGTGGATATGGAAGCCTTTCCAACCGAAAAGCACCTGGCTTCGTGGGCCGGTGTCTGTCCAGGCAATAACGAGAGCGCAGGTAAAAAAAAAGTGGTAGAACCACCCATGGCAACAAACAGTTGAAAGCCGTAATCACGGAGGCTGCGTGGGCAGCCACCCGTACCAAGAACACCTTTTACAGTGCACGTTATCACCGTTTAGCCGCCCGTCGAGGGAAAAAGAGGGCTTTAGTAGCAGTAGGACACTCGATCCTGAAATCGGTATGGCATGTACTGAAAGAGGCTTGTGAGTATAAGGAACTCGGTGCGGAATATCTCAACCAAAGGATGGAGCAGAAACGGAAAAATTACTTGAAGAAAGAGCTGGAAGCACTTGGCTATAAAGTTAAAATCAGCCGTGATGATGGTCCAATCCCAGAAGTAGGTTAAAAACATAGAGAAGGTCGATTTTTACTGGCTTGTTGTCGTAAGAAACAGCAAGAGGTCGCTCATGAAACTGATCTCAACTGCTAAGCGGTCAAGACTGCGAGTCCTTTAACGCGTGTATGAAATTTTTTTTCTTAGCTGTTGTAAAATTATAAAATGCCCAAAGATAATAGCCAACCGCATTTGTATCTATACAAGTGCTCTCTTTTGTTTTGTCTGAACTC
Organism: Parabacteroides sp. ASF519; assembly: GCF_000364265.2. Classification (NCBI taxonomy): domain Bacteria; kingdom Pseudomonadati; phylum Bacteroidota; class Bacteroidia; order Bacteroidales; family Tannerellaceae; genus Parabacteroides; species Parabacteroides sp. ASF519. Next base: position 4,356,315 of record NZ_AQFV02000006.1, read on the forward strand.
TAAAAAAATCAATTTATTAATGGTTTAAACGGCTCTCTTGAGATAGGGAGCGCAATTTATTTACATATGAAAATTCTCATATATTATGATACTGCATTCTCATATATTATGCGACTCCAGTATCACAATATATGAGAATGTAGTGTTATAATATATGATATAAGCATCATAATAGATAGAGTCTCTGCGTTCACTCCCGAAAATTCACCCGTTGCCTGTCACGGGACAAATGATATCTCATCCAAAGGATTCCAAAAGACCTTTTTCCAATCTTTTATACGGTTATTTTCAACCCGGATACCTTCCTCTTCCAGTTTTTCCTGCATTTCGGTCGGCGTGCCGAAAGCATCTTTGCCGGATAATATTCCTTGACTGTTCACTATCCGGTAAGCAGGAACTCCCACTTCCGAACAACCTCCCAACACTCTGCCGACCATCCGCGACATATTCGGATAACCGATAGCACGGGCTATCGCACCATAACTGGTGGCACGTCCGTACGGAACCGTTTTCACCATCTGGTAGACAGCCCCCACAAAATCCTCTTTATCAAAATCAGACATATAATATTATAATTTTCCTGCCAGTTCCTTCAATAAATCATCGCCACAGGCAACCGTATCTCCATTCTCATTATAAACGCCAATCAGGTAACGTCCTTTCCAAAGTACCGGAATGTCCCCGTTATAACGGTCTTTGACCAACAACGCGCCCTCTTTTAATTCATCCGCCTGTTTGGTGAAAGCCATATACCGGGTCAATATATTTTTAACCCCGGCAGAAGAACCGCCGTCCAATACAAACAACTGGAAAGTCTGCCCTTCTTTTTCATACTTCACCGTATATACGGCACGCAGAAACTCATGGCCGATAAAATTTGAAGTAATATAAGCAGCCGAATAAGGAACTTGCCCCTCCGCAGGGAATAAACGGATAACAGAAGGATAGCCGGCATCGGCATCCAACCTTCCGGCAAGCGCCTTGCCTATCGCCTGCAATTCTTCGGACACATCGCCGGATGCATTACTCCACATCTTCAAATACATATTTCCGGCAAAGAAATACAGATTCGTCTTATCTCCCTGCGCCTCTCCCCCGACAGGTAAATATGCCAGGTCGGATGAACGCTCGGCAGCATACATTCCGAAAGCATCTTCCGGTGTTGCATGCCGGTAAGCCTGTATCGTAATGTACTCGCTTCCTTTTTTATACTCCATGGAAGTCATTTCCCTGAAGTTATTCTCAATGAAAAGCGGAGCCGCCCCGTTGATGCGGTCAAAGAGATTATCCGGATTGAAGACCTCCACCTCGCCGGATATCTCCCAGCCGTCTACTGCCGGCAGCCACGATTTCAACTCGTCCGGTGTCTGCGCCTTTAAAGGACAGAGGGACAACAGGAAAAAGAGTAACAAATAATTGCTCTGTTTCATACGTTCGTTTTATTAAGTCAGAAATTCGTCAGGCACCTGCATCACCGGCGTTATCGCAGCAATCTTTGTCGAAACATCGAAGCCGGAAGGACATTTTACCTGGCAGGTTTCGCAATTGGAACAAATATCCGCCGAAAGATTCAGTTCTCCAAGTGTTTCTTTCGACATTCGCGAATATTTATAACCGTAAGCATACATGTAGGCCCGCATAATATCAGGAATAGGAAGATGTTCAGGACATTGCGCCCGGCATTTTCCGCATTGCTGGCAATACAACATTTCCTGTCCGCAAAGGGTAGCCAGATATTCCTGGTCGCCGGCGGTCAGTTCCGGGGAGCGGGCAGCAACCAGGCATTCATCCAGTTCATCATAATTGGAGAAACCGGGGATGGCAGTCGTGATATGTTCGTTCTTCCAGGCCCATTTCAGGCAGGCCTGTGCGTTAATCTTTTTCTTTCCCCCAGCGTCTTCGGTACCACCGGTCATCGTCTTCATGGCAACCAGACCGACACCGGCTTTAGCGGCACGGGCTATGGCCTCTTCCGTCTCTTTCAGATTTGACAGTTTGAAATTATAACTCAGCAGGACAACATCGTAAATACCGGCTTCAACGGCAGCATCCAGCAATTCAGGTTTGCCGGCATGAATGGAAATGCCCAGGAAACGGGTTTTGCCATCCTCCTTAAACTTCTTCATGACGGCAACCACGCGCTCATCTTTTATCTCTTCCACTTTATCCAGAGCATGAGCGTAGAAGAGATCGACCTGTTCCATATTCAGGCGTTGCAGACTCTGGTCGATCAATCTTTCATACGAATCTTCGAAATCATCCCTCAAAGGATAATCGAACTTTCCTTTGGTAGCAATAAAGAAGCTCTCACGCGGCTTCCCGGCAAAGAACTTACCCAGCATTTCTTCATTCTTCCCGCCCTGATAGCCGTGGGCCGTATCAAAATGGAATATACCGGAATTATAGGCAGCTCTTACCACGTTCGGATTGTCGGCACGCATCACACCCATACTCAGTATCGGCAGTTTTACACCTGTCCTGCCAAGCGTACGGACAGGAATCTCATTTTCATTAGCAGTCACCTGGGGAAGACCGGCAGCCCTGGCTCCCGGAATTAACATCGCGCTTACGCCGGCAGTGGCTGAAAGCCGAAAAAAATCTCTTCGATTTACATGTTTGGTTTTCATAAGATAATATATTAGTATATGTAATTGTCCGACTGAGCCTTACAAATATAGAAAGATTTATCAAAATAATTCACTTTTTCCATAGGGTATTCATTTCCTGAACGATCTTATAAGTACAAACACGATTATTCACCATTAAAACAATACAAAGATGAAAACACTGTGTAGACAATCCATCGGTTTTTTGCTGATCTTATTATTGGTGGCAGGTAGTAGTCCGTTGCTGGCGCAGGACCAACCGGTACGTGACGATGCCGATCCGGAATTTATCACCATCAGCGGAGTTGTCAAAGACAAAAATAATAAGAAACGGCTGGAGTATGTGAACATTTCCATCCCCGGCAGTACTTCAGGTACTATCACCAACGAAGACGGGGAATTCTCTTTCAAGATAAAAGACGCTTCCCATGTGAAGGCTGTCGAAATATCCCATATCGGATACTATAATAATAAGGTAGAAGTAAGCGGCAAGAACCTCTCCGACCTGACCGTCTGGATGACGCCTTACGAGAATATGCTCGACGAGATCATCATCCATGCCAAAGAACCGCGTTACCTCGTGGAAGAGGCTATCAAGAAAATCCCGGAGAATTACAGCAAGAAAACGAATATGCTGACCGGCTTCTATCGTGAGACGGCACAGAAAGGCCGACGCTACATCAATATATCGGAAGCCGTGATCGACGTTTACAAAACGCCTTATCACGAAGCCATAGACCGCGACCGTGTACAGATTTACAAAGGCCGTAAACTATTGAGCCAGCGAAGTACCGATACGCTTGCCGTTAAACTGCTCGGCGGTCCCAACCTGTCAATCCTTTGCGACATCGTGAAGAACCCCGATGTATTGCTCGACAGGGAATGTCTGCCCTACTATCTGTTCAAAATGGAAGAATCAACGAATATCGACAACCGTCCGCAATATGTAATCAGTTTCAAGCCGCAGGTCATCATGCCGTATGCCCTGTATTACGGAAAACTTTACATAGACAAGGAACGACTCTCATTCACCCGTGCCGAATTCAACCTGAGTATGGACGACCGCAACAAAGCGACCCAGGCCATCCTCAAGAAGAAACCGTTCGGATTACGTTTCCGCCCGCTTGAAGTTGCCTATCTGGTAAACTACAAGGACCGCAACGGCGTAACTTATCTGAATTACATTCGCAACGGGGTACGTTTTAAATGTGACTGGAAACGCAAATTATTCTCTACCAACTACACGATTATCTCGGAAATGGTCGTAACAGACGGAAAGGAAGAAAACGTAACCAACATTCCGTACAAGATGGCATTTAAGGAAACACAATCGTTGTCCGACAAGGTAGAAAACTTTATGGATGAAGATTTCTGGGGAGCCTACAATATCATCGAACCTACGGAATCACTGGAAAGTGCTGTCAACAAATTAAAAAAGCAACAGAAATAAATTTCAATATCTTTTCGTACATTTGAAGGACTCTAATCATTAAGATCCACGGCATGCTGAACGATTTATTCGTACTAACAAAGATTAAAGAGGGGGACGTCAAAGCTTTCGAAGGTATCTTCCGGCTCTACTACTCCCCTCTTTGCCTCTACGCCGCCGGTATCACCGGCAGCATGGACGTCGCCGAAGAGATCGTGCAAGAGTTGTTCTACGTATTCTGGAAAGAAAAGGAGAAACTGCAAGTGTTCCGTTCCCTGAAAAGTTATTTGTACGGGGCCGTACGCAACCAGTCTCTCCAATACTGCGAACATCAGGAGGTGCGCAACCGTTACCGGGAAAACGTATTGTCAGGTAATCAGGAAAGCAAGCCGGCCGACCCGCAGGACCAACTCGAATACAAAGAACTGGAAGCTCTGATAAACAGGACTCTCAATAAGCTGCCCGAACGCCGTTTACGCATCTTCCGGATGCAGCGTTTCGAAGGTAAGAAATACGCGGAGATAGCCTCCGCCCTCTCTCTGTCCGTCAAAACAGTGGAAGCTGAAATGACCAAGGCACTTCAAACACTCAGGAAAGAAATTGAGAATTATACACAAACAGTATGACTCGTAAAGAAAGGGACAACAGAAAAACGGACCGGGCATGGGAGAATGTCTACCAACGCCTGGAAAAGGATGGTTTATTGGACCATAAGGAGAAAAACAGTATCATTCCTTATGGAGACATGCGCCGTCCTCCACTCTGGAAAATTATTTCGGCAACAGCAGCAATGCTAGTATTCTGCATTTATCTGTCTACAATTTATTTTAATCAAACAAATAAGGAAACCGACCGCAACCTGCTTACCCGGCAGAACATGGAAACAACGACCCTTGCCACCACGCTTGAAGACGGCTCTATCGTCTATCTGGCAGGCAACGCCGCCATCCATTACCCGGAACATTTTCAGGCGGACAAGAGAGAGATCACCTTACAGGGAAATGCTCTTTTCGACATTGCAGGCAACCGCCAGCGTCCTTTCCTTATCGAAACCGAAGATACACGTATCGAGGTGTTGGGTACGGCGTTCAATGTAAAGAGCGACAATACCCAGCCGTTTGAACTGTCCGTACAAAGGGGAATGGTGAAGGTGACGCTGAAGCAGAGCGGACAAGATGTTTACGTAAAGGCAGGTGAAACCGTCACCCTCTCTTCACGAAAGCTGGAAGTAAGCGAAACAAAAGACCACGGACAATTTGCAACCTATGTCCGGCAAATACGTTTCAAGGATGAAAGGCTGGCCGATATCCTCCGCATTATCAACCTCAATACGGAAGATATCCGTTTTCAGACAACACCGGAACTCGAGGACAGGCAACTCACCGTTACCTTCTCCGACAATTCGCCGGAATCAATGGCAGAGTTAATCTGCTTTGCCCTGAACCTGAAATGTACACGTGACAAAAATGTGATTACTTTGCATGAGAACTAACGGGATAAAAAGGATACAAGGTGAAACTGAGCGCTACATATCGTCTATTATTGATCCTCATCGGGATGCTGCTGATGACAGCTTCCCCTTTGCAGGCAGATGATAAGGGCGATAAAGATGTGCTCGAACGCCTTATTCAAATTCCGCGAAGCAAGGAGACTGTTTACCAGTTACTGGGAAAGGTTTCCGAACGTTCCGGCTACCTGTTCATTTACGACAGTAAAATCATCGACAACGAACAGGTCGTAAAAATACCGGGAGGCAAATACACTATAAAAGAGGCCATCTACCATATTATCGGTAACCGTGACCTGGATCTCCGCGTGATCGGCAATCATATCCTGATCTCCCGCCCGGTAGAACCGCAACCCGTAAAGGAGGCACTGCAACCAGCCCTTCCGGATACAGTTTCGTATTTTACCCTCGAAGGCATTCTGCGGGACAAATATACCAACGAACCGATACCGTTTGCCACAGTCAGCGTCAGCGACGACGGCTCCATCGGCAATGTCACCAACCAGGGTGGCGAGTTCAGGCTGCGTTTACCCGACAGCCTGCGCCAGTCGCAGATCAACTTCTCGCATGTCGGCTACCTGCCTTATGCAATAGAAAGTTCATTGTTGGCAGAACGTTACAGTATGCTGACACTGGAACCGAAAGTGATTCCCATACAGGAAGTGGTTATCCGTATCGTGAATCCTTTGCGCCTGTTACGGGAAATGCAGGAACACAAAAGCCTGAACTATTCCCAGGAACCCGTCTACCAGACTACTTTCTACCGGGAAGGCATCGAACGGAAAAACAAATTCGTCAGCCTGACGGAAGCAGTTTTTAAAATATACAAAAGTGCGTACACCAACCGTCCGGTCACCGACCAGGTCAAGCTGTTGAAGATGCGCCGTATCACCAACAAACAGGAAAAAGATACGATCATCGCAAAAATGAAGTCCGGAATCAATGCCAGCATACAGCTGGATATCATGAAGGATGCACCCGACTTCCTGCTGCCGGAAAGCGATGTGAATTATCCCTATGTCTATGCCCATTCCGACATCACGGTAATAGACGGCCGGATGGCAAACGTGATCTCTTTCGAGCAGCGTGATTTCATCAACAGCCCTCTCTTGAAAGGAAACCTGTATATCGATTCGGAAAACAGTGCGCTGCTGCGGGCCGAATTCGAAATACACCCTAAATATGTAAAAAATGCAGCCGGCATGCTGGTTGAAAAGAAAAGCCGTAACCTGAAAATAATCCCGCAAAAGGTTATCTACACCGTTTCTTATAAACCCTGGAACGGTACTTATCACATCAGTCATGTAAGAGGAGACCTTCATTTCAAAGTAAAAAAGAAAAAACAACTGTTCGGCAGTTCTCCCCTTCATGTATGGTTCGAGATGGTGACATGCAAAACAGATACTTTCAATGTCAGCCGTTTTGGCCGGAAAGAAACATTATCGACCCGGACAGTGTTCTCTGAAACAAAATTTAATTATGATGAAGGCTTCTGGGGTAACTTCAATGTGATTCCTCCGGAAGAAAAACTGAATGAAGCGATTGGTAAAATATCGTCAAAAATAGAAGAAACAGGTTACTAAGTGGTTAAAAATCATAAAGAGGGCCTTTTCTCAAAGGCCCTCTTTATAGGTTTTTAATAGGTATTAGTCTTTAAGGCAAAAAGATTGTTTAGGTTATCTGCATGCAAAGATGCGGGATTTTATGTTACTGAACAAATAAAAAAAGATATTATAAAACACATTTTTAAAATTATCGAAACTTATTTGCAGCTTCTTCTATTTTTTAACAATTGGACTTCACCGTTTAATTATCGGTTTGTCACGAAGACAGACACGGTTCTTCTTGATTCATAAGCAGTAATAAAATCCACCAGCTGCTTATTCTCCCTGTATATCGTTTTTAGCATTCCTAAACGAAAAAATTCAACTTTCTAACACATGCAAAAATATAAATCTTTTTTTAATAAATCCTATAATAAGGTATAGTTAACGGCATGGGGATTTTATGTATTTTTGCACCCGTATCGAGGTGACATTAGATACGATATATAAACGTCTTAAATTGCATAATTAAGCATGTACACTGTAATTAAAAGGATGGAGATCTCCGCAGCACATAGCCTGCGTCTCTCCTATTCCAGCAAATGTGAGAACTTGCACGGTCACAACTGGATCATCACTGTTTACTGTCGCTCGAAAGAATTGAATGCCGATGGCATGGTCATCGACTTCAGTCACATCAAAGAATCAATAAAAAACAAGTTGGACCATCAGAATCTGAACGAGGTCCTGCCTTTCAATCCGACGGCCGAGAATATGGCCCGCTGGATATGCGACCAGTTACCTAATTGTTATAAAGTTGAAGTTAAAGAATCAGAATCAAACACTGCGATCTATGAGAAAGATTAATCAAATTTTCTACAGCCTACAAGGGGAAGGCTTTTATACCGGCAGAGCCGCTGTTTTCATCCGCTTTTCCGGATGCAACCTGAAATGTTCGTTTTGCGATACCGAACACGAAGAAGGTACATTGATGTCGGACGAAGAGATATTGGAGGCAATCTCCGCTTATCCGTCAGACATGGTCATACTGACCGGTGGGGAACCTGCTTTATGGATCGACGAAGCATTTATCGACATGCTTCACAAAGCGGGTAAATATATATGTATAGAAACAAACGGTACACGCCCGTTACCCAAAGGCATCGACTGGGTGACTTGTTCGCCCAAAGAAGGGGCACCGCTCAAAATTGACCATATGGATGAAGTCAAGGTTGTTTATCTGGGACAGGATCTGTCATCCTACATCAAACTGCCAGCCAAATACCACTTCCTCCAACCCTGCTCCTGCCGGAACACGATGGAGATAGTCAACTATATCCTCCAACACCCGGAATGGCAACTCAGTTTACAGACACATAAGCTGATTGATATAGCGTAAAAAGTCACTATCCAATGATCCCGGGCTTGACCTGGGATCACTACATGCCCAGCCAAATTTGCGGACAATTTCGGAAAGCAGGTTACGATCTTTGATGGGAATGCTTACCTTTTATTCCAATATATCAATTAATGATTCGTTCCTTCGAACAAGTCGTGATCCTCCTTTCGCTGAGTTGTTTTTGTCTTGAAATTATTAAATGTATAGCTTAACGTCAACGTGATAAGCGGATAGTTCGGACGGATCCGGGTGATGGATTGCAGGTCGGATGTGGTGATCTTGCTGACATAACGGGCCGAATTGAAGACATCGCGGAAAGCCAGCGTAGCAGACAATTTGCGGTTCATCAATTGCTGCCGGAGAGCCAGGTTCACATACCAGAAAGCATCGGTCCGCCCCTGCGTAGTCACGGAAGGGCCGACAAAATTACCGTCCAACTGGATACGGGTCGATTTGCCCAGGTCGAAGGCATTATTCCAGATAATATCGTAATTCGTGCTCTTCTCGTTCGTTCCGTTCAGTTTGTACTGGTTCTTTACTTTGTAATGATACAGGCTACCATTCAGGTTCACATTCCACCAACGGGTAAGCTGAACCTGGCCACTCAACTCCAGTCCGGTCGAATAATCGTGACCGACATTCGCCATCGAGTCCAACGTCACACCCGCTTCATAAGGAACGCGCAAACGCTCGATCTTATCTTTCCGGCTACGATGGAAAACCGTAGCGGAAACCGTATGCTCACCGATATTCTTCTTATAATTAAGTTCGAAAGAGTTGATATATTCCGAACGGATATCCGGATTACCGATTTCTGCCGAATAATAATCGCGATAGGTAATATAAGGTTCCATAAAAAAAAGTTCCGGCCGTGTGATACGTCGTGAATAGGAAGCCATCAGCTTATGATCTTTCGGGAACGTATATCCCAGATGTACCGAAGGGAAAAACTCAAACTTATTATATTCACAGTCTTTACCGGGAATGGAACTGCGAAGCACACGATGCGTATGCTCCCCTCTTACACCAGCCTGGAAATCGAACGATTTATAGCTGTCGCCGACAATCGCATAGATCGAATTGATCCCGTGCTGGAAATAGAAAGTATTGTAGATATCATCCCGCCAATAAAACTCCTGCTTTTCAGGACTCCAGAACTGCATGCTGTAATCGCCATCCTCCAGGTAAGAGAAATACTGGTAACCCGCTTCAATATGGCCGGTCTTGCTATACGGATAGATATAATCCATATTACCACGAACCGTCCAGCGATGTTCGTCCTCCCAGGCACGGTGCCCTTGTTCGCGCTCATTCTTTTTATTAAACAAGTCGCTCTGGAAATACTCCATGGCATTCCCCCCATATTTCAGATAAAAACTACCGGTCAGCTGATGCCCCTCATCATTAAACTTATGGTCGAAACCGACACTCCCCTGAAAATATGTTTCATGCAAGTCATAATCGTCGCGACTATAATAATCGCCATTGGCAAAAGGCTGGCTGCCGACCACCCGTTCCTCCGTATAATCCAGGTCGCCGGTACGGGTACGACCGCCATAACCACCTTCCAGATCAACATTGAACGTCGTATGAGGTAATGTATACATCCAGCCGGCTTTCAGGGAATAGTTGAAATTATTACTTTCACGAGGACCGTTCGAATGGGATGTCGTTGCGGTATCGGCAACGATCGTAGTCTTTTCCTGGTCAAAATCACTTTTCCGCAAACGGTCGGTCCAGCCTCCGCCAAAATACCAGCGGGATGATTTGTTCTGTTGCGTCAGCAGGAAATCCACCCCTCTCGACAAAAATGTGCTACCAGTCAGGTTGACCATTCCGCTGAATCCATGCTGTGCGTGCTTCTTTGTAATGATATTGATGATTCCGACATCGCCCCCTGTATCATGGCGAGCGGAAGGAGTCGTTATGATCTCGATATTTTCAATATGGCCGGAAGGGATCTGTTCCAGAGCCTGTGTCCCACTGAACACGCTCGGCTTACCGTCTACATATACCATAAACCCCGTACTTCCACGGAAAGATACTTCGCCCTCGGCATCCACGCGGATAGACGGCGTATTCTCCAGAATGTCGACAGCCGTTCCTCCGCTTGCCAGCATATTCGAAGAGGCCTCGATCACCTTCTTGTCCAGTTTATAGATGACCTGTTTCTTTTGCGCCACGACTTCCACCTCGGCAAGCCCGACTTCAAGCGGTTTCATAGGAATCGTACCCAAGTCGACTATTTCCGACGATGATGCGAGCACAATATTCTGCCGGGTAAACAAATCGTAGCCGACCAACCGGATCATCAGGCTGTATTCCCCGTTCTTCACATCTGCAATTCCAAAACTTCCGTCCATATCGGGCAAAGCATGAAACACAGGATTATCATCTCCCTTTTTAAAAAGGAGAACGTCTGCAAAATCCAAAGGCTTATTTGTTCCGGCATCCACAATTTTCCCTTTGATACGGGTTAACGGAGCGGCAGTTACAGACAGACTAAAACACAATAAGGCCACAATGAGACAAAAACACTTCTTCATTTCTTTACATCAGTCGTTGTTAACAATTTCGCGAAGATAGTATATTCATTACTGCCATGCAATTATTTATGTAGGTTGTATTCCGTTTTCTACTATTTTTGCATAAAAATTGAAGTATCGGGTAAACATATGGGTGTCTTTTTCAGTTAACTATACTGGAGGAATTCGTTTCAGTAAAAACCATTTTAAGTACATTTTATGATAACAACTCTTATTATTCTGGCCCTGTCGGCAGTCTTTTTTGTCAATGGGAAAATACGTTCAGACCTTGTTGCACTTTGTGCACTGGTCTTGTTAATGGTGTTTAATATCCTCACACCGGAGGAAGCGCTTTCCGGTTTCTCCAATTCCGTTGTCATCATGATGGTCGGTTTGTTTGTCGTAGGCGGAGCTATCTTCAAAACCGGACTGGCAAAAATGATCGGCAGTAAAATACTTCATCTGGCAGGTACGAGCGAAATCAAGCTATTCATATTAATCATGCTGGTGACAGCTTTTATCGGCGCATTCGTCAGCAACACCGGGACAGTCGCGCTGATGCTCCCTATTGTTGTCAGTATGGCAGTCAATGCCAACATCAGTCCGAGCCGTTTCCTTATGCCGCTTGCATTTGCAAGTAGTATGGGAGGCATGGCCACCCTGATCGGTACGCCTCCTAACCTTGTGGTGCAGGAAGCTCTTTCCAATGCCGGATACAATGCTCTCTCTTTTTTCTCGTTCACCCCGATCGGTATAGTCTGTATAACGGTAGGCCTCATTGTTCTGATCCCACTCAGCAAATGGTTTCTGTCAAAGAAAGAAGATACCAAAAAGAATGATACATCTACCGGACGTTCACCCCAGGAACTGTCAAAAAAATACAGCCTTTCCGATAACCTGTACCGTGTACGTGTTCACAAAGACTCATTGGTAAAGAATAAGAAACTGCATGAATTAAATATCACCAGCCTCTACAACCTCACCATTCTGGAAATACGGCGCAAGTCTTCCTCACAAAGCCGCTTCATGAAGACAGTCGACCAGAAACTGGCAGGCCCCGAAACGGATATTCAGGAAGAAGATATATTATATGTATTCGGAGACTACCATAATATTGACAAATTCGTAAAAGAAAACCGGCTGGACCTGACGGAATCGAAAGTTTCGGAATTTACCAGAGATAACGAGAAACTGAGCGTTCGCGAAATCGGTATTGCCGAAGTCCTCTTGATGCCCGACTCCAAACTGATCAACAGAGCCGTTAAAGACTCCGGCTTCCGTGATAAATACTCCGTAAACATTCTGGGAATAGAACGCGGAAACGAATATATCCTTTCCGATGTGAAAGATATAAAGATGCATGCCGGCGATATCCTGCTGATACAAGGAACCTGGGACGATATTGCCCGTATGAGCAAGAAGCAGTCACAATGGGTAGTACTCGGCCAGCCTGTCGAAGAGGCCTCCAAAGTGACACTCGATTATAAAGCCCCCGTTGCAGCCGGTATCATGGTCCTGATGATCGCCGCCATGGTATTCGACTTTATCCCTATCCCTCCGGTCGCTGCCGTATTGATAGCCGCCATACTGATGGTACTGACCGGATGCTTCCGGAATGTGGAAGATGCCTACAAGACAATCAATTGGGAAAGTATCGTCCTGATAGCCGCCATGCTGCCGATGTCGCTGGCATTGGAGAAAACAGGAGCATCATCGCTTATTTCCGAAAGACTTGTCGGAGGACTGGGCAATTACGGTCCGTTGGTCCTGATGGCAGGGATCTATTTCACGACTTCGTTGCTGACGATGTTTATCAGTAATACGGCAACAGCCGTACTCGTAGCCCCCATCGCATTACAGTCTGCCATATCCATCGGTGTAAGCCCCTACCCGTTCCTGCTTGCCGTTACGGTAGGTGCCAGCATGTGTTTTGCCTCGCCGTTCTCTACACCGCCCAATGCGCTTGTGATGTCGGCCGGTAAATATACTTTCATGGATTACGTAAAAGTCGGGCTCCCGCTGCAAATTATTATGGGAATTATTATGATATTTGTGCTGCCTTTATTATTTCCGTTTTAAACATTAACGGACATTTATTAGTTTTATATTTGTACGACAAAAAGAAAAGTATGAAGATTCCTTTTAAACCAATTACAATAGAGGATAAAGAACTTATTACGTCATTTATCTATCCTCACAATTATCGCAATTGCGATTACTCGTTTGCCAATATCTGTAGCTGGCGTTTCCTGTACGACACGGAGTTTGCCGTTGTCGACGGTTTCCTGCTGATCCGTTTCTGGATAGAAGATAAAAGCCGGTTGGTCTATATGACACCTGCCGGAAAAGGAGACCTGAAACACGCGTTGGAGTTACTCGAAGCCGATTCACTGGAACACGGACACCCGCTCTGTATGCTAGGCGTCACACCGGATGCCAAAGACATCCTGGAGGAAGCGCTGCCCGGAGGATTTTTCTATATCCCCGAACGCGATTATTTCGATTATATCTATCTGCGTGAAGACCTGGCATTGTTGAAAGGCAAGAAGTTCCAATCCAAGCGTAACCATATCAATAATTTCAAGAAAAGATATGAATACGAATACGCCCCCATCACTCCGGAACTGATTCCGCAATGCTTAAAGCTGGAATGTAAATGGTACAAAGCCAATGAGACGGAAGATGATGCGGAAGACCTGAACTTCGAACGTATTTCGATGACTTACGCGCTCAACCATTACAACGAACTGGGCCTGCTCGGAGGAGCATTGCTGGTGGACGGCAAAGTAATAGCTTTCACCTTCGGTGCACAGATCAATCACGACACCTTCGGCGTGCATGTGGAAAAGGCAGATGTGAACTATGAAGGCGCTTACACTGTTATCAATCAGGAATTCGCTTCACGCCTACCGGAAGAGTTCGTCTACGTCAACCGCGAAGAAGACCTCGGCATCCCGGGATTGCGTCAAGCAAAACTTTCTTATAACCCGGTCATACTATTGGAAAAGAATGCCGCGATTAAGAAAACGCAAAACAACAAACAAGATGAACAAGCAGCAAATAATCGATCTGTGGCGTCTCTCCTTCAATGATACGGAAGAGTTCATACGCCTTTATTTCGACCGGGTATACAAAGAAGAAAATACACTGGTCATCGAAAAGGACGGACAGGTAGTATCTGCCTTGCAGATGCTGCCTTATACCATGACTTATTATGGTACGGAAATATCCGTAGCCTATATTTCCGGAGCTTGTACCCTGCCTTCCATGCGTGGAAAAGGCCTGATGAAACAACTGATGCAAAAGGCTTTCGATGAAATGAAATACCGTTCGGTTGCCGTAGCGGCACTGATTCCTGCCGATCCCTGGTTATTCGATTACTACCGGGAACTGGGATACACGGAAACGTTCGACTACTCCGAGGATACGTATATACGTCCGGAAATACCGGTCTACGCTCCTCAGATAACCGTTGTACCACCGGAAGTTCCTTCCCTGGATCAACTGTACGACTATTTCAACCGTAAAATCCGCGAAAGACAATGTTGTGTCCTCCACACCAAAGATGACTTTGTCACCATTCTTCGCGACCTGCAACTGGATGGCGGACAAATGCTGACAGCATTAAACGAAAAAGACCAACCGATAGGGATGGCCTTCACTCTTCCGCCGGATCATACACCCGGACTTTCCGAAGATAAGAAACAGGTCTACGTAAAAGAGTTTGTTTATGATGACGACCGGGTAGCCAACCTCTTACTGCAAGAGGCCACTTTGCAAAACAACGTGAATAAAGCTATCTATAAAACACCTCCGGTCGTACCGGCAACCCGTCCGGTCGGAATGGCCCGCGTAATCGACACCGAGCGCCTGATACATCATTGGCTGTCCACCCATAAAGACAGTCCGTTTACAGAACAGAATCTGAAGGATATGGACATCCAGACACTCACCCGGATCGTTATGGGATACCCGAACCGGGAATCATATATGAGTCTGATGCTGGATTAATCCGGCATCAGACTTTAGCTTATACTATAATAACGATGCACAAATTGTCCGTATTTCTTTCAACCGTTCAGAAAGATTGCTCTTTTCACGGGCTAAAGCCATATTATAACGTGTTTGCATATTAATAAGTAATTCAGGATTAATACCTAAAGCAGCTTCTACCATTAATGCAAAATCACTGGTAACAGAACGTTTACCATTCAATATTTCATTCAACATTGTATAAGGTACTCCTAACAAGTCCGAGAACTTCTTTTGAGAAATCTTACGGAATTCCAATTCTTCTTTTAACACATCCCCCGGATGAGTCGGTAATCTTTTTATTGTATCCATACCTATTATTGATAATGATTAGTTATATCTGTTACTATACAAACAGTTAATATGACTTCTGCTGCATCTGTACGAATTTTAAATTCTAACCGATAATGGTAATCTATTCGTATAGAAAAATGATCCTTTAATCCTTGAAGAGCTTCAATATTTAAAGAGTTCAAAACAAACAAATCCTCAATTCGTGTAGCAGCCATTAATGTATCAATACGTTTTTGATATTTTTTAATGACAGCAGCATCAAAACGATATTTCTTGTTTTTACATTTACCACTTTCATATAGTTCTTTCAAATAATCTTTTTCGTATTCTATAGTCATAGTTCTGTTTGTTTCTACAAAGATAATACAACAAAAGTATTATTCACTAATTTAGTGAATGTTTTTTTCTAATCAATAACTATTTCAAAGATATCCCCTTTCTGCAAGTCGATCCTGACGAACCGCATCAACACGATTCGTTCTTTTTCTTTTCCAACGCCTGTTTATAAAGTATGTCCTGAAGTACGGTATACTGGGCAACATAGCTTTCCTCCATCATGCCATTAGCCTCACTCGCCCCGTCTGTCTCCACAAACAGGCTGATTCTTTTACTCATTTCTATATATTCGTCGAATCCTTCATTAGAAGAGTTCAATACGCTGATAATCGTTTTGTATCTCGGGGTATCCATAATTATCTATTAAATTTTAATTCAACAATAAGACACAACCCATCTATAAATAAAACAGGTTGTACAAAGATAGAATAATCAAATTGGATATCCTAGTTGCACAACCTGCGTTTATTTTATGAAAAATGTTCAGATCGTCATCGACATTATTTTATTTCCTAATGCAAAGAAGAAATAGCTGGTATACACATTTGTACTTCATCAAAAAAAGCAAAGTTTCTCCAGGTTTCACCGGTACGTTATAGTACAAACTTAACTTTTCACAAATATCCATCGGATTTATAGATGATTAAAAGTACAAATGCACTAAATCCAAGGTTATACAAATAAGTATTCATTTATTAAAGTATCCGACTAAAGACCAAAACCACGCAATACCCCTATAACCTTTCTGGCAAACCTCACCAAACTGCGCTTCAAATAACTCGTGTAATCATGGAAATTCCTTTTACCTCCGCGTAAATATTTATGACCGCCACAGATAAAGCTTTTATCCAATAAAAGTATAATCTGCGGGAAAGGCATGTTCCAGCCCTCCGGATAACAGTAAGCCGGAGTTAATGAATAAGGCGGATGATCTAAAAAATAACGGTTGATATGCGATTCATCATGCCAAAGAGCCATCACTCCGTTTCTTTTGTCTTCTTCCGTATTATCCCTGAGAGTCTCCGCCATCTTCAAAAAGGCAGGAGTCCTACCGCCGTTTAACCCACCGGCATAATAATAACGGCCTTCTCCGTAAGGAATATAAGCTGTCGATTTTTCATTCCGGTCATAGGTGAATTCGTTCACCTCACGATCATAACCCCCAGAATGTATTAGCCCGACCAATCCGTTGGAACTTTCCTCCGGTAAAAACTCTTTACCGATCTTCTCCCGTATAACCATATTGGCATTGAAAAAATAAAGATAATCCGTTTCCTTTTCCAGCCGTTCCTTTATTTTTAAAAACATACTGAAACGCATCAACGTATTATCGGGCCATCCTAGATTTTCCTGATAAATACGATGGATACGCTTATTCTTTTTTTCTCCATATAAGCATGGATTGTCCGTGAACACGTAGTATTCACGGATGCAGGGGAGCCCCTGCATAAAAGACTTTTCAGTACTCTGATAAAATTTCTTCCAAAAGATAGAGTAACGTCCCGTACAGATATATAATATCCCGATTCTCATATGAATAACTTGGCTATAAGTTTTTTTATTTTTTTATAATACACATAACGATAATGACTTATAGCATACATATATAAATCTATCCATTCGAAAATAGTCTTGCGAATCCGCAATTTGCTCCATTCCTCCGGATATAAATCTTTTATATCATTAGCCCTATAAAGTATTTCAAACCATGATTCAGGACAGATAACCCGTTTATCCGGAGACGAATCCAACCAGGCTCCCCACCAGGCAAACGTGGAATTACTGATGATATGATGCCTGCAAAAACTTTGCAGATACAAATCGACTGATGGTGATTCATTTTCAGAAAAATAAAAATGCTTCCCCTTAAAATGTTTTTTACACCAGTCTATGTCATCGCTAAAAATCAAATAATCAGTCGTTGGTGAAAATAATCGCATTGCTTTTTTATAATATCTGACCGGACAAACAGCATAATACAATTTCGATTGCATATAATCTCCTCTCCGGACATGCACAGAAACCGGTTTTTTATTCAGTATATCCTGATATTTATGTCTTATATACAATTTCGTTTCCTCATCTATAGCAAATAATTCCCGGATAAAATCTTTATCAATATATTTCTCTGACTGAAAATATCCATAAACTGTCAAATCCTTCTCATCCGGTAATGCCCGATAATGAAAAAACGGTTCATTATATACTTTTTGATTTTGCGGAAGACTTTCCGCAAAATCAATCTTACGTAAGATTGATTTTTTGTACTGAAGAACATACTCAACATACCGATAGTCCTCCTGCCCGACAAAAGCTTTAAAAGGGACATTCAACCGCCTTGCCAACGAAATACCCGCTGCAATCTCAAATAAAATATTACCCAATCTATCCGATAAAACAGAATAAATCATATATTCTTTCCATTAATATTATAAAAACTCAGACTCTATCGAGCCTATCATTTTCTCCAATAAAATATCCGGACGCAAATAAGTTTCCGCATATCTCCGGTTCCGTATTCCAACCCGGCTACGTTCGGATTCATCCATTTCGGCAAAAGCCACTATTTTCTGCACCAACAAATCCGACTCACCATGGGAGACGGAAATATTTCCGGGACAACGACACAAAATATCCGTTATATGGGATTGCTCAGGGCCGATATACAATACAGGCTTACTAATGAACATCGCTCCATAGATCTTATTCGGATGCGTAAAACCGACACAACCTTCCCCTAAAGAAACCACCTGGATATCTGCCGAACCTAATGACAAATGAATCTTTTCACGCGGTTGATAAGGTAAAATCAGGATATTATCCAACCGGTATTTTTCTTTGTATTCACGTACTTCCTGCAGACGGACTCCGCCTCCAATATGAACAAACAAAAAACGCCCATCCTCTTTCAGCCTGACCGCAGCATCCAGTAACGTAGTCAACGGATGCATGACAGAATGATTACCGGAATACATAATCACGATCCTGTCCCCAAAACCGTTTTCTATCCGGAACGGATTCTCCATTCGTCCACCTTCAAAAACAGCCGTCATAACCGGCCACACGGGAATCACATCTATTCCGGACTTTTCTGTGTGTAAACGCCGGTTGATATGCTGCTTCATATAATCATCCAATACAATAATTTTATCAGACTGATGAAAGACATAATCCCCGCATTTCTGCATGCTTTTCGCAGGAATAGAACCGGCTTTCATATAACCGGCTACCAACGATAACTCCGGCTGCAGATCCATTGTCCAATATACAAAACGTATATTTTTCATTTTCGCTGCTCTTATCCCAAGATACGATAACAAAGGCGGACTCGTTAACCCTATCATCGCATCGCATTCAGACCGTTTTAATAATAATAATTTACAACTTATCAGAACATTGAAACTCAGGAAATCCGCCAAACGTCCCAGCTTCGTCTTTTTACCGAACCCGGTATTAGACAGACGGTGAATGCGGACTCCGTTATGATGTTCCATAGCCGGATACATTATTTCCGGATGCTCATAATTATGACGGCTGGTGATGACAGTCACATCATGTCCGTGGTCGGACAGAGCTTGCAGCAAATCAACCAAATGTTGTGCCACGGAAGCAGTGTCCGGCCAGTAGACCTGTGAGATACAGACTATTTTCATTTATTCTTTTTCTGTACTTGTTCATTTATCCATCGGTAGGTCAATGCCATCCCTTTAGACAACGGCCAGTTAGGTGCCCACCCCAGTTTCTCCTTAATCAGACGGTTATCCGAGTTACGTCCCATAACTCCCAGCGGACCGGGAATATGTTTTATACTCAAATTCTTCCCCGCAATATCCATCACCATTTCCGCCAGGCCATTAATGCTGATCATCTCGTCCGAGCCGATATTTACCGGTCCCATAAACGCATCCTGACTCATCAGGCGGCGCACACCTTCCAGGCATTCATCGATATAAAGAAACGAACGGGTCTGATTGCCGTCCCCCCACATCTCGATCGTTCCGCCATCAGGCGTTTCAGCCACCTTACGGCAAAAAGCGGCCGGCGACTTCTCACGTCCGCCCTCCCAGGTTCCTTCCGGACCGAAAATATTATGGAAACGGGCAATACGTACATCCAACCCCTTATTACGATGGTAAGCCATATACATACGTTCACTGAATAGTTTCTCCCAACCGTAGTCGCTGTCCGGTCCTGCCGGATAAGCCGAATCCTCTGAAGTAGTCGGATGCAAAGCATCCATCTGGTTACGTTCCGGATAGATACAGGCAGAAGACGAATAGAAAATTCTTCCCGCATTCCGTTTATAAGCCACATCCATCATATGGATGTTACACATCACCGAATTATGCATAATATCGGCATCATTCTCACCGGTAAAAACAAAACCGGCGCCCCCCATATCGGCAGCAAACTGATAGATTTCATCGAACTTGCGGTCGACGGCACGGTTACATACATCCGTGTCGCGTAAGTCACCGATCATAAAATCATCGGCTTCCGTCGGTGAAAATTCCGGATACTTCAAATCGACACCTTTTACCCAATACCCCTCATTTTTGAGGCGTTTAACCATATGGCTACCGATGAAACCACCGGCGCCACAAACTAACGCTGTTTTCATGTTAATTGTGAATTAAATTAATAATGAACCTATATTCTATTTACTCTGAGAATTAACAAAAGATTGGAATAGCATATCCCATTTCTTATAAACTGCTTCAGAATTATAGTTTTGAAGTACGAACGATCTTCCATTCTCCCCATACTCATTTCTCCTATCGAGACTATCCATCAACTTTATAAAAGCCGTCTTTAATCCGGATATATCCTCCGGTGGAACCAGGATTCCTCTATCCTCTCCTATTATATCGGCAGGCCCTTCCGGACAATCGAAAGAAACAACCGGTAGTCCGCAGGAAGTCGCCTCTAAAAGACTCATTGGAAAACCTTCAAAACGGGAAGACATGACATAAATGGAAGAAGACAAATATTCAGAAATTACATCTTGCGTATACCCTTTCAGGAATACATATTGTTCCATATTATACCTCTTTATCTTTTCCGCTAAAAAAGCATGCATCTCTCCTTCCCCGAAAATATCCAGATGCCAGTCAGGATAATCTTTCCAGATATATTTGACAGCTTCCAGTAATAAGTCATATCCTTTCTGGTTAGAAAGACGGCCTATCGAGAGGATTCTTTTTGATGTCAGATCAGCTTTCCCTTTTGGTGTAAAAGTCAACATATTAGGTATGACTTCGACATTTTTCAGCCTCCGTCTGAATTTATCGGCATCCTTCTCGGTGAGAGACACCATTTTATAAAACGACTGATAGACATATTCCCGAAAAAAAAGAATGGGCGAAGGATAGATATCATACAAGTTATGTTCGCAGGCAATCGACTTTTTCGAAAAACCTGAAAAATACAAATACAGATTGGCTAAGAAATTCTGCCCTATAAACAGGCCGGAATCATTTTTACGCATCATTTCGCGAAAAGAAAAGAAAGACCGGATTATCCGTAATAAACGCTTAATTAAAGGACTGTGAATAGAATACGATTCACAGGTTACATAAACGATATCCACCTCTTTTTCAAGAAAGAAAGCCGGTGATATATTCTGCCGGAATAGAGAAATGATCCGCACCTCATGGCCCTTTTTCAGCAATGTATTTGCTAATAAGGTTGTCGTTCTTTCCGTTCCGGCTTTGGCGGTGATATCTACCACTATAAATGAAATTTTCATCTGATTATTCTTTACTGTCAATACTCCTATACTTTATTATCCTGGCTGGATTTCCGGCAATCACAACGTTTTCCGGAAATTTGCCACACACCACACTACCGGCTCCTATAATCGAGTTTTTTCCGATAACGGTTCCTTTCAGAATGATCGAATTCATCCCGACAAAGCAGTTCTCGCCGATCGAAACCGGTTTCATTTTCAGATGAAGAGGATCGGTCGTAAAATTCAATCCCGGCTCAAATGCATGGAAATCATTATCTACGATCTTACAGTTGGCCCCTATGAACGTATTATCCCCAATCCGTATCTCTTTCATAGCGTAAATCGTGGAGCCGGATATACCGACATTTTCCCCGATATGTATAGTTCCTCCGTGCCTTGCCACCAGTATCGTCCTTTGATACATACCTAACAAATTATATACCGGCGTACTACAGAGTCCGGACCCTTTACCGATCGAAATAGACGAGTTCCTGAATGCAAGGATTATGCTGAACCCGACCAGATTAACCCGGCCCAGATATCTGATTTTCTGAAATAAATAAAGTAGATATAATGCAAACAAACGTATCATCCGATCATTTTCAATTAATGTGATAGCCCATTTACACTCTGAATTTCACGATTTTCAACCGCCATAATAAACCATATAATTTGTAATCAAAAAATCTGGTCATTCTATACTTAAAGGAAGTCTTTCGTATTCCTGATGATTTGCGATCCTGGATTATTTCCGACTCAACCAGCTGTTCGGAAGAAGCTCCAAATGCCAGATACGGATATATCCCTAACAGATAAATCCCATGCCTGAACATATATTCAAAATCATCGGCAACAATAAATGGTTTGTTGACCGCTAATAACTTTTCAGCAGCATGCCGGTTCACCAAATAGGCACAAGTTCCCACGGCTTTTATGAACCGGTAAAAAGAATAACTTCCTAACTTAGAAATATCTTTCGTGAAATAAAGCTGATGGGAAGCCAGTGTGATAATACAACTTTTATTAGAAATCATTACTTTATCCATATTTCCAAATATCCAATTAACATCATCGGGATGCTGAAAAAAAACATCATCTTCCAAGATCAACGCATATTTGCAATCCGACCAAAGTAATCTGCGATAGCACTCCCTATGGCTTAGCGTACAGCCAATTTCTCCAGGTAGCGGTTCGCGGTCATATCTTGAATAAAATCTTTTTCGGTCAAATAACTGTCCTATCTGTACCTCCATGAGTTGCTTCCCGTTCACAGCCTCCACCCATTCGATATCCAGGAAAGAATAGCGGGAGACCTCCTTCAGAACCCGTTCTCTTCGTTCGACAGATTCTTTCATATTTATTATATAAGTCTTTATTTTCATCACTATTCCTTTTTATTTCCGTATCCATAGCCATAATAACCATAATAACCGTAATACCCAGCCTGTTCATAACTGACTTCATTCAGAACAACAGCCATATGTGACAATCTACCATCCGTATAAAGTTTCTCGACATCCGGCAATAACCGCCGGTCGAAACGTCCTTCACGAATCACATAAATACATAAATCGGCAACCTGGTTAATTACCTGTGCATCCGCCACTACTCCGTAAGGGACAGTATCTATCAGAATAAAGTCATATTCCCTTCTTAATTCCGCCATCAGCATGTCCAGACGATTGCTGAGCAATAATTCTGCCGGATTGGGGGGGACAGGCCCGGAGGTAATAACATCCAATGTTTCATGCCATTCACTTTTCCGGATAATATCCCTCACATCCGACACCTTGCCGGATAAATAATTAGTTATCCCTGCCGGCACAGTTCCATCTCCACTCTTTGCCGAACCTTTACGAATATCCATTTCCAACAAAATAACCCGCTTACCGGCCAATGCTAATGCCACAGACAAATTGGCTGAAATAAAAGTTTTCCCCGAACCCGGATTAAATGAAGTAAACATGATCGTCTGTACTTCTCCTTTCTTGCTCAGCATAAAGTCCAGATTGGAACGAATGACACGGAACGCCTCCGAAACAGCGTCGCGCCCTTGTTCGTGTACCACTACCAAACCTGATTTTTTCGATTTACGAGGTATTTCCCCCAGAAAAGGAATGGTCAGATTCTCCTCAATATCTCTACGTCCACGTACTTTTACATCGAGTAACTGACGGATATAGAAGCATAAACCGGGAACCAATAAACCAACCAGAAAGGCAGCCAACAAAACGATCAGGGCATTAGCTCCCGCCATTCCGGCCGCATAGGCCCCGTCCACAATACGCAGATTACTGTCGGCCGTAGCCAACGACAAGGCGTTTTCTTCCCGTTTATTCAACAGATAGAGAAACAGTTCCTCTTTAATTTTCTGTTGACGCTCCACCGACAAAACATATTTCTGCTGAGTCGGAATACTACTGATCTTCCCGATTTCAAGCATCTGCATTCTACGGGTATAATCCAGCTTCATATCGATCGCCTCTTTTGTATTTCTCAGGCTTTGGGCGATAGCATTCCGTAAGGAGGCCAATTGGCTGCTTCGTTCTTTCACGGCAGGACTATTGTCACCTGCATTTACCGTCAACTTATTCCGTTCCAGTAATGTCGCGTTATATTTATCGATCATTCCCTCTACACCGACACTCGTTATACCGGTATTAGCCGGAAGCAAATGTTCGTTTTTCAACGGGTCATGCAGATACATCTGCACCAATTCAACCAATTCTCTCTGGTTGGTCAATTCGGTGACCTCCATATCATGCCTGTTCCGGTTTCCCAGATAGATTTTAGCTTCTTCAGCCAAATCCGCCGATTGATTCTGTTTCCGGTAGTTTTCGATATTATTCTCCACATCACCCAATTCTTCATTGATCAACTGCAAACGTTCGTCAATAAAAAGTGCCGTACTACGAATAATCATGTTTTTATCCTGCATCGACTCATCCACATACGCTTGTATCAACGTATTCAGGATATCCTCTCCCCGCTTTGCATCCGTATCCTGGTAAGTGAGCGTCAATAGATTGACATCTTTAGCCGACCGCTCGACTTCGAGCCCGTCCAGATATAAACTGATAAGCGATTTACGATCGCTACATGTTACCTGTATCGGAACATCCAGCCATTCGTCATTGAAAAAAGAAGTACGCCTGACAATCATCCTGCCCAGCGGGCTATTCTGCGGCGTGCCAAAAGTATATTTCATCACACCATCCGGATCATCCTCCAGTCCTTTTATCCGGAAGCCGCCTTCCGGCAAAGGGATAACGGAGAAAACAGCCGGTTGGGAAAAAGAAGAATCCGGAAAACTGATTTCCACCGGAGAGTCGGTATATAAATCCCTGCTTTTCAACCCGTCATCCACAGAATAGTTGATATCCAATCCTAACCGCCGTATAACTTCGCCCATCAACAAACGGGATTTAAAAATCAGAATCTCCCCGTCGATATTATTGCCATCCTCGAACAACTGTTTTTCATTGAAGGCTTCCTCCGATTTCGCTGTGTTTTTTAACTGGACGACAGCTTCCCGCTTATAAACAACCGGGACAGTACGTATGTAAACAAAAGCCAGCATCAGACAGATGAACACCGACAACGCAAACCAATGCCATTTGGCCAACAATACATCCCAAACTTTACGAATATTCAACTCGCTTTTCAAATGCCATTCTTCTATATAAGGCTTATCATCATTCATAAGTATTTTATTTAAAGATAAGTACGCAGGTTGACATCAGGAACGAAATCAAAGACAACCAGGTGCCGACGTTGGTGAACTGATTCTGGGTACTTGCTTCCGCCCGTACCCGGTTAGGTTCCACATAGACCAGGTCGTTCTGCTGCAAATAAAAATCAGGAGAATTGAAAACATCCCTCGAACGCAGGTCATGATACAGAATCGTCCGTACGCCATCCGTTTCCCTGACCACGGCAACCCGGTTACGACGTCCATGGATTGTCAAATCACCGGCAAGCGCCAAAGCCTCGAACAGAGTGACCTGATCAGAAGTGATGTTATATGAACCGGGACGATTCACTTCGCCCAACACTTGTATCCTAAAATTCTGAAAACGAACTGTTACTACCGGATCTTTTATATAATCCCCTTTCTTCAGCTTGTCCTGAATCAACTCTATCAGTTGGCGCCGGGTCAATCCCTGTATTTTGAGCCTTCCCAACAGAGGGAAATTAATGGTCCCGTCCTGTTCTACCAGATAACCACGGTTATTATATCCTGCTCCGTAATTTCCGGAATAATTATTTCCCCATGACAGGTTGTTAAACGGCTGTAATAATTCAGGTTCGGCACAACTGACGGAAATATCCAAAATATCATTTTTCCTGATTTTTATTTCAACGGAATCGGAGACATCCATCCGCTTAAACAGGTCATCTCCTTGCAAGTAAGCGATATCTTTTACTTTTCCGCAAGAAGAGAATAAAAGAGAACAAAACAATACAGCAAATAAATAATTGATTATTTTCATATATCTAATTTTATTAATCGGTTATCTCACAGACAGTATATGTAATAATAGCAATAATCGCCGGCAACCGCCTCTGAAGAAATTCTGCAATCTATAGCGCACGGGGATATCCGTCACGTATTCTATATCTTGCTTGCCCTGTTGAATATCCGTCCCCATACTGTCACCTGTAGAAAAAAGCGGGAATAATCCATACACCTTTATTCCTTTCAAATTCATATACTGATAATCGTCAGCCAATACCGACGGGAAATCCGTCAGCAGTTTTTTCGCCACATTCCGGTGTATCAGATAGACATAAGTTCCCAGTCCGAACCATACCCGGTACATACTATATCCGTTTCCCATATCCCTCCCTCTGGTAGAACTCACCGACAAAAGAGAATAGATAAATACACCGCCTTTCTCTTTTTTCAGCATCTCGCAACATTCAGTCATGACAGCATCCACAAGCTCGGGTTTAAGAAAAACAATATCATCTTCCAATATCAATGCGACCTCTTCGTCCGAATTTAATAACCGGCGATAACATTCCTGATGGCTCAGGGTACATCCGACCTCGCCCGGATACGGATGCCGCTTATAACGATAAGTAAAGCGTTTGACATCAAACAGTCGCTCCGTTTCTTCCGGTAAAAGCCGGTATCCGTCTACCGCTTCCACCAGCTCGACATCCATACAGGCATACCGGGCGGTCTCTTTCAAGATATACTCCCGGCGATCTGCGGATCGCTTCAAATTAATCACATATGTCTGTATCTTCATGTTTCTCATTCAATAGTTCCAGTAACCCTTTTCCCGGTTTAAATTTCACGCTCACTCGCTTACGAATCGGACATTCCACACCCGTACGCGGATTGCGTCCGAAACGTTCTTTTTGTTGCCAGGGTTGAAAGTGCCCGAAATTTTGTAACAACACAGACTCATCCTTCCGGATCGATTCTCCAACTACGGCACACAGGGTATCCACTAATTGAGAAGCCATAGTAACCGTTACCGACATGCGGCTCGCTATTTCTCTAGCCAAATCATTCTTATTCATATCCTTCAATATTTATTAATAGATTATTTGATTTTCAAAAAGAGATATTTGATTTCATAAAACAAGAAGAGGAGAACCGGTAGTCTGAAATACACAGCAACAGACTTATAGGCCAATGATCCCGGCCGAATGATATACTTCTTGAATTTACTCCGGTCGGCACTCATGACTAACCCTCTCATCCGTTTATAACGTTCTATCCATGACAATCGGTCGTGTACAAAAATCGAACCGGCGGTCGATTCACAAAAGAGGTAGATATAATAATTATCCGCAACCAGCATCAGCCTGGGATGATTAAGACCTTTCTTTTGTAGAAAATCAGAGAAACCATCCCATCTTTTTTGTCTCGAATCAGAAAGGAAATAATCATATTTCGCCTCTGTCGTCAATGAAACCTTTTGTTTCATAACATGATATAAAGTAAAAGGCACACCTTTCAGCTTACTGACATGACTATAATATGTATAATTAAAAATCGTATCCTCTCCCCAATCGATACCGACAGGGAAACGAATGTGATAGTCTTCGATGATCTTTCGTGCATACAATTTATTCACAGGTCCAAACAAGAGCTTCGAATCAAAAAAATAATAAGCAATCAAGTCCGCTCCACTATTATCCAACAAAAACGATTCGTCACTTTTTACCGGCATCTCCTTGCTTCGTACTCCCTGGCTGTCAAATTCATCCTGTCCGCAAAACGACATTGTATCTTCGCCGACTGCATCATATAATAGTTGCAAATAAGTCCTTTCCACCCAATCATCGCTGTCGATAAATGCAATGTATTGTCCCCGGGCCAATTCCACCCCCCGGTTGCGGGCAACGGAAGCGCCACTGTTCGATTGACTATATACCCTGAAACGGGAGTCTGTCTCTGCATAATGGCGGCACACCGATAAGCTCCCGTCGGTAGAACCATCATCTATCAAAATACATTCCCAATCTGTAAATGTCTGGAACAAAACAGAGTCCAGGCAACGGGCCAAACAATAAGTCCTGTTGTATATGGGAATTATTACTGAAATTTTTATATCCATTTTATATCTACTTTTTACCAATCCATTCTTCGCCCGATCAACTCAAAAAACTTTTCATTCCACGGTTCAAAATATTTTTTTAGGAATAGTTTACACTCGTCAGGTACCTGACGAGTGTAAACTCCAATATTGGAGTTTACCAAGTCTTTTTCAGACCATTCATGATGGGGTAGTTCCAAAAAATCTTCTATAGCCGACAACGTATTTCTCTTATCCGTTTTCAAACTTTTACTTTCCAGAATCAATATTTGCTCCGGACTGAAATACTGAAGATACCTTTCCAGCTGCTCGCTATACAGGCCATGACGAATAAAATCAGGATAATGGAATGCCGAAGGCAGGCGGGAACCGGTTTCTTCCATTCTTCGAAATTCTTCCTTGACGAACCATTCGAAAGGATACTTATCCGGTTGCCTCAGGTAATCAAAATATTCGCGTTCAGGGTCTTCACGGACACACAAGTTTTTAACTATTGCGTATTTACATGCCATATTATATTCGGAAATAGCGCGGCTCACCGGTTCGCGAACCAGAAATATCAATTTTGCTTTCGGGTTATATTTATAAATACGACCGGGAGCAGCCTCTTCATACACATTGTCGGGAGTAGACTCGAAAAACAGGCATTTACCTCTGTTCCTCATCAGTTTCTTAAAAGAGAAATGGCCAACTAACCTTTCAAGAGTCACCGTCCCCCGATATTTCTTCGTAAAAAACAATGTTTCTTTTCTCAAAGCGCCCGTACAAAAAGGATGCTGATTCATATAATCATGCAGGGAAGTCGTTCCGCATTTCTGTGCTCCGATAATAAAAAAATCTATTTTTTTGTTTTTTTGCCTGCTCACCAAAGCATACACATACTTTGAAAAAGGGATTAAAGTGTATTGCATTTTCATCATCAATAATATATAAAATCCGGTTTATCTATTTTCCCGGTTACCCAGTCGTACATTACTTCCAGTTGTCCGGATACTTTTTCTACAGTATATTTCTTTAACACCAGTTGCCGTCCCCGCTCGCCCATTTCATCCAGCAAGGCTTTATCACACGCCAACACTTTACGCATTGTATCAGTCAAAGTCTCCGAATCATTCTTCACCCACCAGCCACACCGGCAAGTTTCAAGTTCCCGCCACGGGGTACCTGTCGATGCAATAACCGGAATTCCCTGCATCAAAGCCTCAGGTATAATACGTCCGAAATTTTCAAAGTCGCTGGGAACGACCAGGCAGGAAAGAGAAGCAAGCAGCCGTTTTTTTTCATCCCCCGTCACTAACCCGGTAAAACGGACCTGTTTCAACAGTGCTTTTTCAACTTTCTCCTTTAAATAAGCCACATAGCCAGGTTCTCCGTTTCCCATTATCACTAATTCGCCCGGTTCGTCCAACCGTTGCCAGCAATCGATCAAACGCTCTATATGTTTTCGCGGATGAATACGACCGAGGTATCCGAAACGTTTGATGTCATCCGGTTTCGAAACAGCGTCTGCTACCGGTTCTAATTCGACCGGGTTTGGAATAATAGCGACCGGATTTGTAAACCCCATCTCACGGTAATAGTACATCTCTTCCTCACAAGTGGCCTGCACACATGCAGCCTCCTGTAACTGCCGGCGCTGGAAAAAAGATAATGCCAGTTTTTTTGTAACGGCTGATTGTTTCAGTGCTTCAGGATAAAGCATCCCCCGCAAAGTGATTATATAGGGTTTCCGCTTTTCAGAGGCCATGTGTGCAGTCAAATAAACCGGATACAACCAAAGTCCCTGTATATGATAAACATCTGTACCGGCATTTTTCTCCAACACCTCCTTTAAACGGGAAGAATAGCCTGCACGTCCCCGCCAGCCTTTCAACTCCGGCAGATAACGGATAAATGATTCATCAGATATCACAGTCTCCCTCGAAGACGGGCGGAATGTCAGAATTTCAATATCCTTCCCCATTCCATTCAAATACCTGACCGGTAACAGCGTACTGACAGCCGGTCCTCCGCTTTCAGCACTCAGGAAAGGAATTACATGTAGTATTTTCATTTATATAAAGTATTTCTATTATTATTTATCACCATACATCGAAAACAACTCCCGGTCTTCCGGATAAAGCTTTTCAATCATCCCGCAAATAGCGTCCGGTATCGCATAGTCTTTTGCTATTTTCAAACGCTCTTTATACGCAGACAATCCGAAAATGTCCAGCAATTTTTCCCAATCGTCTTCCGACTCATACCATAATAGTTCTATTTTCTCTGCCATATAATAACTTTGGGGAGTTATCCAGGGAATTCTTTTGTTTCGCAAAAGAACATCCTGTTTACTACGCTTCAATGAAGAAATATATTTACAAGTGTCTTCTGGTGAAGCGAGATTCAGCTTCACCAGAAGACGGGTATCTGTCCCGGGACAGATACTTCGCAAAAATTCATATGTTTTTTGGAATTTGTTCAAACTCAACCATTCTTCATCTATCAAATGCCCGGAGCATTTGATGCTAAAAAGCTCAAATGGAACCAGTTGGCTTTTCAGTTCCTTTATTCCGGAATAAAAACGATTATAAGGATTTCGTATCATCGTAATAATCCTGTAATCCTTCCATTCCGGTATAAAACGAGGTAAATCATCATACGTTATATGCCCCAAATCAACTCCGTATTGATGGGAAAATAACTTCCACCATTTCGTAGCATCTGTTTTTCCATACTTCTCGATATAAATATCCCTCAAAAATGTTCCGCCGCACTTCGGGTTATGCAAGTATATTACTTTGCGTTCCTGGTCAACAATCATATATCCTATTTCATTAATTTTCAATAACTAGTCCAATAGCCATTCCGCTTTCATTACCGGAGAATGTGCCAGTAGCCGTGTAACTTTTTCCAAACGTTTATGCAAAGGGAGCATGCGGGCAAATAAGTCTGTCCGTTCCGCTACTGTCAAAGCCAGGTGTAAGTCTGCCAACAATTGTTTTATCTGCCGGAGCAGGTCGGTTTCGTAAACTTCCAACCGGCTGATACGGGTCCATCTTTTTATATATCCGGTAAAATCTTCGCGTCCCATCATACAAAGCAGGGAATCCGGATCATGTCCCGACTCAAGAACGATCCGGCCGACCGAAAAGCCTTTTTCAACCAATAAGCGTGCCGATCGTATCCCGTTCGTTTGCCCGGCTTCATCGCCATCGAGCATAATAATCGCGTAACGGGTGTACCGGCTGAGTAAGGTAATCTGTTGGTCCGTCAATGCCGTTCCGCACAAGGCTACCGTATTCCGGAAGCCCGCGGCATGCATGGCCAGCACATCTTTATACCCTTCGGTGACAAAAACAAAATGATGTTCGCGGATCGCTTCCCGGGCCTGATATAAGCCATACAAAATCTCACTTTTGTGATAAACCGGACTGTCCGGCGAATTAACGTATTTATGAATATCCGTCCCTTTCGTTTCTCCCCGGTACCGTCCGGCAAAAGCCACCAGCTCTCCCCGTTCATTCCGTATCGGGAAAATAAGACGGTCGCACATATCAACGTAGGAAGCCGGCAAAGCAGCCGGAGCCACTCCTATTTCAAACGCTTTATATGTTTCGCGGAGAATATCCGCTTCCGGAATATAGGTTTCCAACAGGTCGGATATCATTCGGTGGCTACGCAATAAATGGTCGATATGCAACTGACTGACAATCGTATGTGCCTCCGGCTTTATGGGAGACATTTTTTTTGCCGGAGTATATGCCAAAGGTATGTCGTCCGTATCCGGTAATCCGTACCATCCGGCAAGAATATCCAATGCTTTTCTGAAATCGCATCCTTCCATTTCCTGAACAAACCGGAAAACGTCTCCACTCGCTCCGCAGGCAAAACATTTATAATACTGCTCACGGATATTTACACAGAGCGACGGATGACGGTCGGCATGGAAGGGGCAAAGCCCGGTTAATGTCTTCCCCGAACTGCTACCCCGCTTCAGAGGCAGGTAGCGTTCAACGACCTCCTCCAAACGAGCCACTTGTTTTATTCGATCTTTCCGGTTCATAATTTATCAGATGTGAGCTATCCGATTATTTTCTATAACTTTATTTCTTTCCTTTCAAATATTCCTTTAGCTTCCTGTATTCATCTTCATATCCGAAAGCGATGAAGTCTTTCTTGTATTTCCGGTAGACGAGCCATGCCGTAAACGGAGTGTAATAATCCATCCAGCATCTTCCGGTCAGCGAAGCAGCCCGGTTCATGTGAGGCAACGGAAGAAGATTAAAACGTTCACGGATCGGCTCATATTCTTCTTTTATATGTTCAACCTTACCGATATAATCAACCTGACACTTGCCGCGCCTGTCGTATACCAACAAGTACTGTCCGGCAAAATGAGGCTCGGCCAAACAACCGGGAAGTAAAAATATCCTGTATACAAATTGGTTGAAATCACGTATACGCAACAAACCGCTAAACAAATAACTGTCCCAGCAAATATCATCCGGATGCTGTATGCATTTATCTTCAAAACAAGAAATCAGACGTTTGTAAGGATTTCGTACAAAGGTGAATTTATAATACCGACCGGTTTCCCGGTTCAACTCCCATTCTGTGTACAGGTTCACAAAATCATGGATATCCGGTTGGTCTCCGAACATTGATTTTTTTATCGAAGAGCAAGCCACTTTCGGATTATTCAAATACACCAGCTTCCGGTCTGTATCGATAATAAACTTTCTGGGCGCTCTTCCCCATTTTCTGATCCATAAGAAATAGACAAAAGCCTGTCTATAAATTCTTTGGATTTTTTTTGATAACTTCTTTTGGTTTAGAGAGTTACCCCCACGTTTACTTTTATTAACATTTATCATTGCTTTAAAGATTTATTTAGTTCTTTCTTCTATGATATCATATCACTCTCGGATCATAATCCGTCAGGCAGGTCATTGCCGGATTGTAGCGGAATTTGGCTATTCCTGTTGCCCCGTTACGGTTTTTAGCAACCAGCAACATGCCCACTCCCCGCAAATCTTCCTTTGTCTTCGGATCATAAAAAATATTGTACTTCTCGGCACGATAAACGAATATGACCCCATCCGCCACCTGTTCTATCGCACCGGAATTGCGCAAATCGCTCAGCATCGGGAAATGACTCCCCTGGCGGCGATCGACATCACGGTTTAACTGGGCCAGCAAAACCACCGGGATTTTCATCTCTTCCGCCATCAGTTTCGCCTTACGGGCGATGTTGCCCAAGGCCAAATCAGTTGTCTCCTGCAAATCATTTTTTGATAGAATAATATTGATCAGATTCAGATAATCGATATATAAAACTCCCAACCAGCCTTTCTTATGCAAAGACTGGGCTTTGGCACGCATATCTTCGATCGTGTCCGATCCGCAATACTCCAAGGTGAGCGGCAACCGCTCGAGTTCCTTCTTTGCTTCTTCCAACCGGGCACGGTCAGAGGCTGTAGTACCTTTAAAACGCAGGCTATCCGCATTGACTCCGCTGATCATCGAAAGCAGTCGCATCACATTTTGCTCTTTGCTCATCTCCACACTAAAATAGGCGACTGCCGTACCTTGCCGCGCCTGATGGAGTGCCATCCATAGAGCTACCGCCGATTTCCCCATGGAGGGACGTCCGGCAACAACCGTCAATTCCTCTTTGTAAAGTCCTCCCGTCATCGTATCCAGGTCGTGCAAACCGAAAAAGAGACGGCTGATTTCCCCGGATTCAAGCAAAGCCTGTTCACGATACGATTTATCCAACACACGGGCTGCTACCGCACCGGCATTCTCCATCGACGAGACATGTGCCATGCCATCACGTAAAGAGCCTGCCAGATCCTCTATCCCCGTCAACAACGCTGTAACATCGGCGGAGGGCAATTGCGCCTCCGTCTCTTTTTTCTTCAACTCATTCACCAGCTGACGCAAGGTATAACAACGGACCAGCTCGTCGGCATGAATGCGGATATGGGCATCGCTACGTACGTCCAGCAACATATCCGACAGAAACGATAATCCGTTCAACTGTATATACAAGCCGTTATCCAGCCGTCGCATCTCATT
The DNA here is from genome assembly GCF_000364265.2 of Parabacteroides sp. ASF519. Lineage (NCBI taxonomy): Bacteria > Pseudomonadati > Bacteroidota > Bacteroidia > Bacteroidales > Tannerellaceae > Parabacteroides > Parabacteroides sp. ASF519. Next base: position 4,390,338 of record NZ_AQFV02000006.1, read on the forward strand.
CTCTACGGTCAGCATATCGACAGCTGTTCCGGAGGCCATCAGCGAAAGTACCGCCCGGTAGACAAAACCGGTCCGGTTGTCGCTGAACATATCCGGCTGTAACCGGTCCGCCACATCGAATATCGCTTCCGGACTCACCAACAAGCCGGCTATCACGGCTTGTTCCAGTCGAAGGTTCGTGTTCGGCTGAGACTGCATGTTCTTTTGTGTGTTCATCAGTTCACCGCTCCTTTCTGATCATTACCCGGATTATAAAAATTCATCGCTTCATCCCAGATGCTACCGCCGGAATCATTCCGGTCGGTTCCGTTCGGATTATGTGCCACCGGTTCCCCATGTTGCACCTGTACGGATTGTTCATAATTGACCAACGCAATCCGCTTGTAAAAACCGACATTCGACACAAACACGAAATGTTGTTTTTCGAGCTTCACCAGATACTTCTTGACCTGGCGGCGATCGATACCCGTCAGTTCCTCGATCTCCGTGTACGAAGTGATCCACTCTCCCGGATGACAGAAATAAACCTGATCGTTCAGCCAAACCTGTCCTTCGCTGAAATAGGCAAAGGTTTCGACACAGAGTAAAACACTAGCCAACTCACGGAGATCGCGTTCTCCCATAAAAAATGCGCGCAACACACTTCTACCCACTTTCAGGTAGCCCGACTTCCGGTAATCCGGTGTCATGTTTTCCTTACGTTTTTTCATTTTTACAACCTTTTTAGTTACTAATTCAAACGTGACAGGTAAAAGCGCGCTTTTGTGACAGATTACGAATTTTGATTATCAAACGGTAGAAGATGGTTATAAGACATTACTTTGACAACGGTTCGTACGGCCTCTTTAATATAGAATGAATATTATTATAACTAATACAAAGAGACATGCGATCAAAAAATCATTCAGGACACTCCTGCCCGCTTACCCTACGGCGCAAATATACATCCGGTATGCCGCTGGGCGGAGTACACTAAAAACCGGGAAAACAAGAACAAAGCAAACTCATTCCCAGCTAATTAATAATTTATTTCTTGATTTCTAGTGTGCGAAACAAATCCTTAAACGTTGTTAAAATATCTTCGTATTCGGGAGGCATATCGTAAAACCATCTGCGGATGGTGGAAAGCTCCTGGTCAAAACCAAACATACCGAAAAGCGTTTTAGCCAATTTCCCCCTTTTACATCTGATAACACCCAGTTCCAGTAAAACCGACATGACTGCAATAAAGAAGCGCGGGTAAACCAGTTCCCTGGGTAGCGTATAATACACCTGGCTTTCATAACCGTAATATTGCATGATCGTATCACGATATTCCGCAAAAAAACGTCGTGAGAATTTATGCCATTGTTCATTATCTATATCACCCGATTCACGTAAAAAAACAGCTATCTCCATAACCGTCCGTACCGGATCCGGTTGTTGTTGAATATTCACTTTAAAAGTCGGAAAAGATAACGGATCTCCTCCCGCAAGCCTGCATAATTTTTTTTATCCATTGTTTTATGTGTTAGGCCGGGAATGAGTTGCTTATTTCCTAAAAAAAGGTCATGACCTTTGATTGTAAAAGTCCCTTATTTTGAAGTTAAAAGACTGGTCTTAACATTTCAAAACACCCTTATTTCTTTTTCAATAGCTTTTTGGTCATAGATTTTGACAATTCAAGGAATGTCGGAGCATAATATCTCCTTTGTTTCTGAATAGTAATTCTATTACGGCCATAACATACCCGACGACCGGCTTTATCCAATGGTTGCTCAAAAATATAACTGAAAAAATCTTTTATTTTTTTTATCTCACTATCACGAAATTCTTGAAAATTAGCACCATAAAGCCAAAAGGGTGTCATCATTTTATCCAGATAAGCGGCATCGTCTTTGTCCAGGCGGATAACCTCCTCAACAGCTTCTTCCATGGAAGAATAATTCATCAGATTAACAAACGAGTTCGGATTATAATCCGAACTGACAGTGGGGCTGCCCCAATATAGCGGTAACGACTGTGCCATGAACGGTTCCAGGATTTTTTCAGTCACATACCCCGGCATGCTTGAGTTTTCAATCGCTAAAGTGAATTTATATTCGTGTAGAAACTGTCGCTTATCACCTACCTTTTTACCCATATTATTCAAAAAAGCACCACCGGAATCAATCCGTTTATAACCGGATAAAGCTTTAAAGAACAACTCCCGATAAGGGACGGCACAAGTGTTGTTGGAATAAACAAAATTGCAGAACTTACGGTTTAGCAACGCTTCCTCTTTTAAAACCGGTAAAACCAGGTGAGAATCCTTTCTGTACAGAAATCCACTATATTTCCGAAAAGTTCTGTCATCACATTGAAGATTACTCAAACTTAAGGCATAATCACATATATTAAGATCGGGCATAATGTTTTCGTCACTCCAAAAAATCCGGATACAGTCTTCATAAAACAAATGTTCATTTCCAAAACAGGAATAGAATAAATAATCCGGATGCTCTTTATCTATCTGCAAATCGTATTCATCCGACAAATACCAGAAATAAGTTTTATAATTAAAACCAAGCCAAAAATCAACAAAGTTGCAGTATATTTTCTTTTTCATCTTTCAAATTATTTAGTATGTCCGGAGGCTATTCACTTATCATTCTCAGATTCTCACGGGCTACTCTCGGATTCAGGGGAAGATACTTACGAAAATAAGAGGCAGCTCCTTCTTTATCTCCTTCCATCAGCAATAAAACTCCCTGGTTATTGTAAGCGCGCGGATCATCGCCTACCTGTTGGAAAAAATGGCGGGCCGCTTCTTTATCACCTAATGCCAACGATGCGGCAGCGGCATTCAGCAGGGCGACAGCACAGGAGGGATAGGTATAGGCGGCTACCTCATATACTTCACGGTATTGTTCGGTACCCGGACGATAGAAAGAGGCCAAACGGATAAAATCAGGTAATGAGATTTTTTCCGGGTGGGTATATATCGTTTCGATCAATTGAGGATCAGTCAGGGTGGGTTGTTGCGCTTCTGTCTCGACAGTCAGTTCCATCCGGCGTAAACGGCTGAAAAAACTCTTTTCGATATCTTTATAAACGGCACCGTTATCTATGGCTTTTATCTGTTTACGACGGCTATCCGGATCGTCGGTCAGTTGGAAGATAGTCTGTACACGGCTGCCGTATTTTTTATCCGACGCGGAGATCAAACCTTGCAAACCGTCCCAGTCTTCTCCTACCCAATCGACAGAGACCTGGCAGGTTACAGGCAGTTTGAATTGTTTCTGCAGATAGTTTTTAAACTGGACGGCACGGTTGCCTGCCAGGCGTTCATTATCCTTCGTGTTCCCGTCGGGAGAGGCGTAACCGATGATACGGATGTTTTTTACAAAGCCGTCAGCAGATTGCAGCAAGGTTTTCAAATGTCCTTCCAGCTTTGCCAGTTCGGCAGAATTATTTCCGTATTTAGGGTTCACCTGAACACCACCGGCCGGAAAATCAATGTAAACAGCCAATTGCTCCTTCAATAACACCGGAGCCAACTCTTCTTCCGGAACGATATAATTAATCATCCGGTTATAAACAGACTGGGCATCGACCTGCAACTGGGGGATTTCCACATTCCGGGATATTTGCCCCTGTTGTTTATCGCTCCCTGCTTCCTGCTCCGTTCCGGTTTGTACGGTACGTGCCACAGCATACACATCTTCCGGCATTATTGCTTGTTTTTGAGTACTACAAGCCGGAAGAACAGCCAGTAAACCAATACCGGCAATCCCTTCTAAAATTCTTTTTCGCATGATTTATGTAAAATTTTAATACTAATTATCTCTTTTCGATATATTACGAACCGTTTCTTTCAACAGCTCGATACAGGATTCAATACAATCCGACAAGAACCCGGCATCATTTTTTACACGCAACAAGCCGGATACGTTAACCTATTCTCTTTGCCGGGAGGGCAAAGAGAATAGGTACATTTAAATATTTCTTCCATTGATTATTAATTCTATTATTAGATTCAAAGATTACATCCAGGCACTAAAAGCCGATAGAATACCAGCCATAAAACAGCGGTAGTCCTTATACGGTTTTTTGAACGATTTCATATTGATTGTTCCGTTAATATAATCAGAGGTAAGGTTTGGTTCAAGATTTATCAGATATGAGTGTTTGTTTATAGCAACTGGTTGTAATTTTCGACAAAAACATCATGCATTCTAAATACGATTGTAATTCTCTGACCTTTGGACTAGAATAAGGAATGTATCAACATCACTCAAATTCCTGCATTGCTACCGGTTCATAAACGCATCTACATTTCCTGCACGCAGTTCGCGAACGAACTTACCGATGTAAAAACCGTTTTCATCTTCAGTGACTGCAGTATAAAAAGGGGTAATAAAATCGACGAAGCCATATTTTACTTCTTCGTTCGGGAAAGCCAATGTATATAAAGCAAACTCTTTATCATATCCTTTGATTGTCAGATAACCGCTTTGATAGAGTAACGGTATTGGATTATTCGCCTCCATACGATATTCCGAAAAAGCAGAAGCACGCATTTCCACACCTTCCAAAAGCAACCGCAAATCATAATCACTCTTTTTCAATAATTCAACCAGAAAAGTAGGAGTTCCTGTTTGAAACCAGTAATTATCAAAACGACGCGTATGTAAACAATTTAAGACACTGAACGGATTAAATATGCCTGGAGTTTCTTCCCGGAAATGATAACCGTCATATTTAAGCTTCATCTGATGGATAGTCTCATCCAATGCAAAATTCATTTCAAGACTAAGGACCTCTAGTTCCGGTATAAAATTCGAACGCAATTCCTCGGATGTTATTCCGCAGATAGCCGCATAATCCGAATTCATACTGATATCTACCAATTGATTCAAATCACTGAATACGCTTACATGCGCAAACTTGGTTACTCCTGTAAGAAAGACAAATTTCAGGTGGCCATCCAGACTTTTAAGAACGCCATAAAAAGCTTTCAATGTATTACGATATTCTATCGTCAAAGTCTCATTACCTAATGCTTGTAATAATGGTTTATCGTATTCATCTACCAATATGACAACCTGCATACCTGTTTTTTCTTCTGCACGGCGAATAATACCGGCAAAGCGGGTGGAAAGGGTTTGTTCATCTTTTCCTTTCCCGTATAAATCTTCCCACCGTGTAAGATGAGAACTCAGAATAGCTTCAAGAGCTTTAGGAGAATCATATTTTTCAGCATTCAGATCCAGATGCAATACCGGATATATTTTCCAGTCCTGTTCCAGTTTTTCAACCGCTAAACCTTTAAACAGATGCTTTTTACCTTGAAAATAGGCTTCTAATGTCGAAAGAAACAAACTTTTACCAAAACGCCGCGGACGGCTTAAAAAATAGGGATTACCGGACTGAACCAATCGATATAACAAATCGGTTTTGTCTACATATACAAAATCTCCTTCACGAACCTTTTCGAAGCTCTGTATCCCGACCGGAAGTTTTCTGGTTTTCGTATTCATATCGAAACTATTTCCTAATTATTACTTGTCATTATCGGCAACTATCACACAAAGATAAATAATTATACCGTACGTACTGTCTAATTTTCAATTTTCAATTCCTAATTTTCAATTCTCAAGGCTCTCCCAGAAACCTGAATATCTGTTGCGTCTGCAAAGGTGTAAACTTGCGCTGGCCTTTGCGCCAGCCGGATTGCTGCAAGGCGGTTGTCAGGTCCTTGTTGAAGGCAATCCAACGCTTGATGGCTTTCGCTGCCGAATCGGGCTGCAAGGACGGGTTATATAACAAACCCAACTCTGTTAGTCCGTAACTACGTACTTTTACATGTACTTCCGGTTGTTCCGTTTCCTTATTCATATCCTGCTGTTTCTAATTGGTTTATGCTTTAAATTTACAAAATAAATAACAGAAAAACAAACATTTACCTCTATATATTCCAACTGAAATCATTTTATAGCCAGACATATCAGCCTTTATCCATACATAACCGTACACAACCGGAGTTAACCGGAAACGACACTCTCCCACCGTCGTACCTTTGAACTGTTATCGATAACCAACCAGTTAACCGTCAATAGCTTTCGGAGTAATTCCATTGGCATATTGGCACATTGTCAAATTAAAAAATTATTTCCCATGGCTTTAAATTATCACCTCGTAAAACGTCCCGACATGCGTAAAGACGCTGCCGCAGGTTCCGAACTGTATTATGCACAGGTCCGGGCATTGAAGAAAGTCAGTTTCGAAAAGTTATGCAGCATGATCGCCATGCGAAGCACCGCATTTATCGGGGATGTCATGCTGGTGATCGAAGGCTTGCTTTCGGTCATGCAGGAACGCCTCGAAGAAGGCGATATCATCAGTATGGGCCGCCTCGGAAACTTCCGCATGGTTGCAGGAAGCAAAGGGGCTGCCACAAAAGATGATTTCAATACCTCTCTCTTTAACGATGCACGCATCGTATACGTATCGGGCACTATGCTTGCCGATATCAAGAAAAATGCCAAATTTGAAGAGCTGAAACCGATCATCGATCCCGATGCCAACAACAATGGCGGCAGCGGTTCCGAAGATCGTCCTGAAATCGAATAGGCATGGATAAGCAAGCATTCTTCAAACAGTTCCTTCCGGCTGCACAGGCGGCCGGGGAACATTTCAAGCTGAATCCGGATATCATACTGGCACAAGCGGCCATCGAAAGCGGTTGGGGTGAAAGTGTTCTTTGCCGGACATACCACAACTATTTCGGACTTACCGGATACGGACAATCTACCCTCTACTGGAAAGGAGCGAAAACGCTCAAAATAGAGGACGGAGGAATCTCTCATCTGCAATTTCGTATATACGAATCGGATCAACAAAGTTTCTTTGATTTTGCCCGGTTGATCTGTACAGTCTATCCGACGGCTGCTGCCATCAGCATTTATCCCGAGGCTTATGCCAAGGAAATCGCCTACAGCCGCTACATCAGCGAACAAAACGGCGACAACCGCGAAGCCTACCGGAAACTGCTGATTACGATTTGCAACTATATGAAATAAATAACCGCTCAATTGGCACATTTGCATATTGGCATATTGACACATTAAAATTATTCCTATGAAATATCTTGAAGCTATCCTCGGTTTCCTGACTACGATCGCCCGTTTGATTTTTCGGGCCAAAGGGAAACACAAACCCGGTCAACCTGTGGTTGACGATACTGGCCATCCTGGCTGTCCGCCATCAGAATACGGAAGTGGCGCTGGCAGCGGTCGGGGCGATACTCTCAATATCAGGGAAACCTTCCCTGCACCCGAAAAAATAATGGGTACGGCACTAATTCTCTGTGCAACGGGAGGGTATTTGCTGAAATTGCTGGCATAATCCTTTTCCTTTAGCGGGAAGGTGTCAGAAGTCACTATCCTGTCATCCCGGGCTTGTCCCGGGATCACATACCAAGTTAATATACATTGTTATTGTATATTACATATATCCACGATCCGGCGACAAACAGATAACGATTCCGGACGATGGGAAATAACCAGTAACGTCAATCCCGGACATTCCTCAGAAAGCCGGATAATAGAGTCGTTGATCGCATGCTCCGTTGTCTCGTCCAGAGAAGAAGTCGCTTCGTCGAACATCAGAATCTCTGCTTTCTTGTATAAAGCCCGGGCAATCCCCAACCGTTGGCGCTGACCTCCCGACAACAGGCTTCCGCCTTCCCCCACCGGTGTATAAACACCTTTGGGCAGAGAACCGACAAAATGATTCAGCGAAGCCAGACGGAGAACCCGGTCGATCCGGTCCATATCCGGATGTTCACTATTATACCCCATTACGATATTATCGAGTAACGTACCTTCCACCATAAACAATTGTTGCGACACATAGCCGATGCGGCTCCGCCAGGAGGTCAGTTTATCGGCAGACAAAAGAGCATCATCTACATAAACTCCTCCCGAATCCGGTTGCAAAAACCCCAGTATCAAATGAAACAAGGTCGATTTACCCGAACCGGACTCTCCCCGGAAACCAATAAAATCGCCTTTATGTATCTCCAGATTATAATGATCGAATATGGGAGCTTTTCCATCATAAGAAAAACAAATATCCCGGATTGTTATCGAATGCCCGAACTCGATCGGAACTTGTTCCGTTATGACCTGTGTAACCTGCCCGGACTCAAGATCGGATAACAGGTTCAACGCAAACGAATTACCCCGCATCTGAAAAATATATCCCGTACCTTTTATAATACCCGGTAACACCCGGTAAACGGCGATGGCAAATATACCGACTATCAGCCCTATGGATGGAAGTTTAAATAACTGTGTTGCAATAATCAACACCACCACCGAAGACACAATAGCCACCTCCAATACTTTTTGTAAAGAATTAGTCAAAATAAAATTACGGACAGTCAAACTGTTTTGTTTTTTCAACAGGGCCGTGAATCGCGAAAAGCTGTTGGAAAAAGTATTATTCATTTCCATATCCGTAAACCCGATAAATGTCTGTTGCAATAATTTGCCCCTCTGGGGATTCAACAGATTCAACTGTTTCCCGTATTCTTTTATCCGGGAACGGGAAAAACGATAATAGGTCCATGTAATAGGGACAAATGTGAAAACGACCAGTAAAAATACATAGATATTGAATGTAATCAATCCGACCAGAATAGAGGTTGTAACAAAAAACTCACATAGTAATTGGGTATAAGGTACAAAATAACCTTGTATTAAATTACTGGCTACACTGTTGACCTGATTAATCAACTTATGGCTGTTGTTTTGCTTGATGAATAAATACCCCCGTGAATAATAACTCTGATAAAGCTGAAGGGACAAATAACTGGATATATAAAATAACCGTTTGTTCTGTTTATACTGCAACCAGGCAGACAGACAAACACGTATAATTGAAAAAAGCAATACTACTATACAGATAAAAAATACAAACGACCGGATACTGTCAAATCCCATCCAACTGTAAAATAAGGCCATATGGCGATTTTCCAGGATGATATTCTCATTAAGCACCAGCAATAAAACAGGTAATAAAACGCCGGTCCCCACCAAATCCAAAACCGCCATAATAAAAACAGAAATACCGACCTTCAACAACCGTAACCTGTATAAACGAGGCAATACTTTATACAAACGTTTCAACTCCGAAGGTATGATTTGTATCATATCAAACAATTATTTTACATTAATTACTTTATTACACTCCGACAACAACAGCCACAGAAAAAAACATAAGTAGGCCCCGAAGACACTACATACCCTTCAAAAAACAGGTGAAAAAAGAACAAAAACAACAGAGAACCCAAAAAATAGCCATTTATACCGACCGATTCCCTTTGGAACATCCGGTACATAAAAGACAGATACGGAATAAAAAAAGCCAGGAAACCCGTTATCCCCATTGAAGACAGCAGAAATAACCAACTGCTCCCCGGTTCAATAGTCCCGGTCTCCAGATTTACTTTGTTTGTCTTTGCGTAGTCAGGCTTTACGGTAGCAAATCCGACTCCAAAGATGGGAAATCCCTTAAATTCGGTCATACGGGCATCCCATAAATCATCTCGTGAACGGGTCAAACTACCTGCTATTTTACCACCTTCCATTTTAGAACGTATTCTTTCCGTATAAGGCCACCAAATACCGGCTGTCAATACAGCTAATATAGCCAGCATAAATACGAGCCGTGCCAACCGTTCCACACGATGACGATAAATCCGGCTATAAAAAAAAGCAACAGCCATAACAGAACTTGCCAATGCGGCACGGGAACCGGCCAGTAATAGTACGGCGAATGAAATAACCGTAATTCCAATTTGTTTATATCGTTCACAAATTCCGGAAGACAAATAAAAACGGTACAAACTATATACCATTGAAATACCTGCTAACGGACCGAGCAGCATGGATTGATTTGTCAATCCACGGAAACCGCTGTACCCATGTACAAAAGGTAACCTGAATGCCCATGCAAAGAATGAGATTATCACAATCCACCGGATAACCGCTAACACATATACAAAAAGCAAACGCCTCCACGTAACCATATACGGATTTATAAAGAAAGGGCCGACAGCAAAGACTACAGATAAAAAAGCCAGAACCCGGAACCATACTTTAAAATAAGCAGGAATCTCATTCACCCAGATAGAGATAAACAAGGCAACCAGAAAAGGTATATAAGTGTATGATATTTTCAAACCTCCCCGTAAAACAAACCAGATAAAAAGGACTAAAAATACAGCATAGTATACATTATCCGGAATAGGATAAAAATAAGGTATGACCTTTGTCAGTGTCAACAAAAGGACACCCGGCAATGCAATGCGGGAAAGAATATCCGTCGTGGCAACCATCATTTCAATACGGCTAAAATACAATCGGCAACTTTCGACGGTGTAATCCTCTCTGACAGTTTCCTGCTTCTCCGCCCCATTTGTACCCACTGCCACTCCGGCAAACGGATAAAACGTTCGATAGCTTTACGAATAGAACGTTTATTCGCCGGCTTAAACAAAAATCCGTTTTCCCCGTCTTTCACAAAACAACTCACGGCACCGCAACAAGCGGATGCCAGTATCGGTAAACCGGCACAAGCGGCTTCATGTATCACCAGTGCCCAGGGTTCGGTAACAGAAGGTAAAATAAATGCACCCGCCTTTTCCAGCTCTTCCGCCAATTCTTCCTGCGGCATAAAATCTTTTATTTCTACATCCGGATATCCTTTCAGTTTAGGATAATCCGGTCCGTTCCCTATCAATACCAATTTCCAGTTTTTACGATCCGGTATCGTATTCCAGGCCTCCAAAAGATACGCCAAGCCTTTTTCTTTCGAAAATCTACCTATAAATACTAAACGACGCGGATATTCTTTTTCCCGCATTTTCAAATCGACGTTATGGAATAACTCCACATCGGCCGATAAATTATGCATCAGAATCTGTTCCTGCCGAAATCCCAATTTACGTGCATAAGCAACCTGCGGCTCGCCCGATACAAACAAATGGCTGAACCACCTGCGATGACGAAAACGGGATACCAGGACATTGAACCATTGCATTCCCCCTCTCCATTGGGTATCGCTACTGGCTATTACGGGTATATGCAGTTGCTTACGAACTTTGCCTGCCACTTCGTTATATAAGGGATCTATCCAACCGGCAGTCCAAATCAAATCAGGTTCCAACCTTTTTACCAAGCGGAATAAATGGTCGGGATCCCAAAACGAAGAACGGTTGTAATACGTGACGCCTTCCAACTGGGGAGGCAAATAAGGTGTCTTCTTGTTTGAATCCGACAATACGACATGTACATGGCATTCCCTATCGACCAACGCCTTTATAACTATTACATTATAAGGCATTAGCTCTGTATACAAAATTACAATGGTAATCATATGTTATTTAGATATAAGTCGTCTGAAAATACGGTAAACACCATCAAAATGATACCGCATATAGAATAAAATCCGATAATAACTATCTGTCATTCCGGAAGTTGTTTTAAACAGAAAGAAATAAAACATTCTTTGCTGGAAACCGGCAGGACGTGACAATATGAGATCCCGTCTTAATAAGCCGTTTTGCTTAAATTCCTTTTCCAGACATTCGATACGTTCCCTGCGCGTAAGAGGACAATTCTTTTTATAAAAACTTGCCGCATACGCAGAATAATCGGTAATTCTTCCAGACCTCAGATAGGATTCCATATCATTGCTATTCCAGTCATGTATTCTGAAAAAGTGACGAAACGCATCTTCCGTCAGTTGACAGGCCTGCAAATGGTCTGATGAAAAAGAACCGGCAGCACTCATCTCATCCCGGCATAAATAATGATAAGGACTGCTATCCGGAATAAAACCGATTCTTTCGGCAAACGAAAATGCACGCAGGTTGAATACCAAATCTTCATGGGGTAACATTTCCATAAACCGGACTTTTTGTTTTTTCAGTAACTCGGAGCGGTATAATTTATTATAGGCTACTGCAAACATTTTTTTCTCTTTCAACAATAGAAAAGCATCCAGCGATGTTATCGCCGGCCATTCTGTAATCGATTCTACAAATCGGTTTTCCTTTTTCCGGTTATCACGCAGCCATTCTGTTGTTACCCCTGTAACGACAATATCCAGGTTATCCGTTTCCGCTTTCGCATAAAGAGAAGCAAACATCTCCGGTTCGATCCAATCATCCGAATCGACAAATCCGATATATTCTCCTGTCGCCAATTCTAACCCGACATTACGTGTCGCTCCCGGATTTCCGTTTCTTTGATGTACCACCCTGATACGTTTGTCCTGCAAGGCATACTGTTCTGCAATACGCCCGCTGTTATCGGTCGAGCCGTCATCTACCAGTATAATTTCCAGTTCTTTCAATGTTTGATGGCAAATACTGTCCAGGCAAGCCGGCAGATATTTCTCCACATTATAAACCGGTACAATGACCGAAATCATTTTCTTTTCCATATTTTCAATGATTTACTCAACAAGATACCGAGCAGCAAATCGACTATCAATATAATAGTTATATTACAGAAGCCTGTCAACCAATTATTCAGGACCAATAATACGATTGTAAATACCAGAATAAGTTCCGTTGCCTGTAAATGAGTCATGCCCGCAGCCAAACATTTATGATGCAAATGATTCTTATCGGCAATAAATAAGGGACGGTGGTGCATAGCACGTACCAACATGACACGAAGGACGTCGAACATCGGAATGAATAATAAGGTAAACGGAATTACCAGATTCTTTACATCCGGTTCCGTTTCCGATACATACACAGCATATTTAATGACCAGAAAAGACAACAGATATCCCAACGACAACGCTCCGGCATCTCCCATAAACATCTTGGTTCCTTTGGCAGTACGGCCCCATACATTAAAATATAGAAAGGGAATCAGGCAACCCAACGCCGAAAAAGCCAACATCGAATATAGCCATAACCCTTTGAGAGAAAACATCAGCCCAATCACCAGGAAAGAGAAAGCACTCCCTCCCGCTGCCAATCCGTCGATGCCATCGATCAGATTGACAGCATTTGTTATGAAAACAATCAACAAGACTGTAAACGGAATCGCGATATATTCCGGCAATATGTACACCCCAAACAATCCGTATAAATTATCCAGATAGAAACCGGATACCGGAAGTAAAGAAGCCACGGCAAATTGTATAAAAAATTTCTTACGATAACGAACCCCTATTAAATCATCCTCTACTCCAGTCATATACAGGAACAAACATCCTGCCGACAAAAACAAAAACTCCAACAATATATTGCCATTTAATTGGTGATTCATCGGGAAACCAATCAAATAACGATAACCGACTACTAATGACATAGACAAAACAATGGAAGGAAAAAATGCCAAGCCACCTAAACGGGGAATTCTTTCATGATGACACTTCCGCCTATTCGGCGTATCATATAATTGTTTACGTCGCGATATATTCAAAATTTGAGGAAGAAACATCAGAGAAAAGAAAAATGACAAAATCAAACAAAGAAATAAAGATATCTTACTTTTCAATGGCTCTCCGGCAACAACATCCAAAACAACTAAAAATGAATTAGTTAACATGCATTTATTATTTGAGGGTTGATATAACAAAGGTCGTCAGTCCCATTTCTGAGGGTGACATACTAGTGCTTTTTATTTTGACCCTTATTTACGGAATAAGGGTCATTGAGTTTAAACCACTATATATCAACCATATACTAGCATGTTTTATATATAGAGTAAGTAAAAAATCAATAACGATGTCTATTTACAATCTATATATAACCTGGAAATAATCAGTTGTCTGAAAAAGGAAAGGACAAGAAACTGGAAATGGAAAATGATAGTGTTTATTTAGTAAAATAATATTACTAAACTCAGGATTCCTTAAATAAATGTCAATCTATTTATTTCTGATAGTTGGAGTGTCCTGCTAAGATCAGTTAATGATTTTATCGCAGTTAATCTTGAATTTCATAATGGTTTCATTTTTAGGTCTTTCCGCATCTTTTTTTCACGAATTTCAATGAGATTATCTTAATATTAATCTTTTTTAAGACACAAATTTTCTTCTTACTACAATTTTATCAATAGTAATTTTTTACTTTTGCACTGTCAAAGATTTTCAAGCAATCTGGTAGTATGGGGTATAGATTTCGTAATTATAATTCTACCAGTTTATAAACAATGACCCTTATTCCGTAAATAAGCGTCAATTCTTGCAATTACTCTTGCTTACCCATTTTTCCACAAAGTCAATGATTTTCAAATTAACCCTGTCAATGATATTTTGATCCAATTCTTTTAAATAAAAGAGTGTTGTTTTTTCGGAAGTATGCCCCAAGGCCTGACTGATGACTGCAACCGAAACAGAATTTTCTTTTGCCTGCATAGCCCAGGAATGACGGGCCACATAGGAGGTCAGTTTTACCGGACAATCTATCATATCCCCTATCGTAGCCAACCGTCGGTTGTATGTTCTTAAAGCGACTTTATATCTCTCATAAGAAACCTCTTCCGATTGTAATACAGGAAATAGCAGATTGGAATTCTCCCTGGCATATTTTTCCAATAAACGACGCATACCCGAAGTAATCGTCACGCGAATTTCTGTTTTTGTCTTCACACGGTAATAGACAAGTACATTGCCACGTACATTATTTTGTGTCAGATGCGCCAAGTCAACAAACGCCATTCCGCATGCCATAAAACTGAACAAGAACAGATCGCGGGCAAAATCAAGACGCTTCTTCCCTTTTAAATCCAATTCCGTCATATCTTTAATGACCTGTATCCCCACTGAACGTTTATAAGTGGATACGGGGCGAAGATGTATTTTTTGAAAAGGATTTGTTTCAGGTGTAACCAGATTTTCAGATACAGCACTGTTGAATACGGTACGGAATATACTGGTGTAGTTGGTTACCGAATTAGGACTCAAATTGAGGGATTGCAGATAAGATACAAAATCTTTCACCAACAGGGGGGTCACTTGCTTCATTTTTAAAATATCCGTACCTACGAACCGCTCCAGATGTCCCAGGGTTACCTTATAGAGGGAAGCTGTACTTTGGGCTGATCCACTTTTCTCTTTTTCAAGAAAACTGATATAATTCAATAAATTTCCCCGAAAATTTCTTTTTACTTCTTTTACATACGATGTTTCCATAAAGTTGTTTTTTTAATTAGATTATATAGAACAAATGTAAAAGATAATTTGATAATGAACTTCTGCTAAAACCAAACCTGATTCAGTCTTGTTTTTATCGAGCTTATGAAGGTAAACTGGAGGATATTAAAACTGAAACTAGTGGATGCCAGGCTCTATTTCGTGAGCCTCATTGTAGGGTTGCTGACCGGGTTGGTGGCAGTTCCCTATCACTATTTATTACAGTTATTCTACAATTACCGAAAGAATTTCTTTGAATCGTCGCCACCCTGGTATCTTCATATGATTGCTTTCCTTACCTTCTGGGGGGTCCTCCTGTTTGTTGCCTGGATGGTGAGGCGATGGCCTTATATATCGGGTGGCGGTATTTCACAAACACGCGGGGCGATCAACGGAAGAATTGTCTATAAGCATTCTTTACGGCAACTGCTGGCTAAATTTGCCGGCGGAGTACTGACATTAAGCAGCGGCCTTTCCATGGGGCGCGAAGGGCCGTCCGTCCAGATGGGATCGTATATCGGTGACCTGGTCGGTAAATGGGGACATATCCTGAGCGGTGAACGGAAACAGTTGCTGGCAGCCGGTGCCGGAGCCGGACTGGCGGCTGCCTTTGCTGCTCCTTTGGCAGCTGCTACGCTGGTTATCGAATCGATCGAACGGTTTGATGCGCCCAAAACGGCTATCACAACCATACTGGCCGGAGTGGTTGCCGGAACCATTGCCAATATGATCTTTCCCATAAATCCCTATCATGAGATAAATGCCGTGGCACCGGATTTGTCATTCTCGTTACAGATCAAACTATTCCTCTTGTTCGCCGTCATCGTCTCCGTTTTCGGAAAGTTCTATTCGCTGTTGATGCTTTACGTGAAAAGGTTATATCCGGCCATAAAACAACCGGAATACATCAAGTTGCTTGGATTACTGATCATGGCCTATACCATTTCACTGACGTTAACGGACCTGACCGGAGGCGGCGAACAGTTCCTGATGGAACAGGCTTTAGGCGGAAAAGAGAGCATCCTGTGGATAACCGGGATGATGTTGCTGCATATGGTGTTCACCGTCTATTCCTTTTCATCCGGACTGCCGGGTGGCAGTTTTATTCCGACACTGGTAACAGGGGGATTATTAGGAAAGATCTGTGCCTTATTGCTGGTGCAGCAGGGTATCATCGCACCGGAAAATATAAGTTACGTCATGTTGATCGGGATGGCTGCATTCCTGGTTGCCGTGGTACGTACTCCCATCACCGCCATTCTCCTGATAACAGAGATCACCGGCCATTTCGAAGTGTTCTATCCTTCGATCGTTGTCGGAGGACTGACGTATTATTTTACCGAGTTACTGGAAATAAAGCCTTTCAACGTCATGTTTTATGAAGAGATGATCAAGAAACCGATCTTTCAGGAAGAAAAACGGCTGATACTAGATGTCGAAGTCATGGCAGGTTCTTATTTTGACGGGAAGCTGGTCGATACGCTCCACCTGCCCAATAACTGCATCATCATCAATATCCACCGCGACCGCAAAGACTTCCCTCCTGCCGGACAAACGATCCTGCCCGGCGACCAGCTGACTCTTGAAATCGATGCCCAGGACATCGAGAAGCTGTACGAGCCGCTGGTTAGTATGGCAAATATCTATTAGCCCCAATAAAAAAGGTGTCTGATAAAAACTCAAACACCTTTCCTATCTATGAATTGTTTGTTTACGCAAAGAACAATATCAACAATTGTGCTGTCAACACTCGCAGGAACATCGTCAACGGATAAACTGTTGCGTATCCCACAGACGGTGCATCGTTACCTGCCGTTGCGTTTGAATAGGCCAGTGCAGGCGGGTCGGTCGTACTACCGGCAATCAGACCCATCAGCGTGAAATAATTCACTTTGCAGAAATAGCGGCCGATACAACCGATAATCAGCAAAGGTACGGTAGTGATGATAAAGCCGTAACCGATCCAGGCAAAACCTCCATTGTTCACGATCGTGTCGACAAAACCGTCACCCGCACTGATACCGACACAGGCCAGAAACAACGTTATACCGATCTCACGCAACATCAGGTTGGCACTCTGAGTCGTATAAGTCACCAACTTATATTTATAACCGAAACGGCTGATCAGGATAGCCACGATAAGCGGACCACCAGCCAATCCCAATTTTACCGGCTGGGGAATACCCGGGAAAGTAATAGGAATACTTCCCAATACAATACCTAAAGCAATACCGATAAAGATAGTGATAAGGTTCGGCTCGTTCAAACGTTTCATCGAGTTACCCAATACCTTCTCTACGTTCGTTACGGCAGTTTCAGTACCTACTACATTTACACGGTCACCCACCTGAAGGGTCAGATGCGGCGTTGCAACCAGGTCGACACCGGCACGGTTGATACGGGTTATATTGATACCATACAGTTTACGCAGTTTCAACTGACCCAGACGCTTACCGTTCAGTTCCGGTTTTGTAATCAGGATACGGCGGTTGATAAACTGGCTTTCCATACGAATCCATTGTTTACGCTCCATATCGATCTCTTCACCAATGAAAGTTTTAATCGTTTGGGCATCCTGCTCCGTAGTAATGACAAAAACCTTGTCATTCTCCATCAATACGGTATTGGCAGATACGATTTCAATCTGCTTGTCGCTATCGTGCCAGATACGTGAAATAACGAAATCACGATGTTCCAGAAGGTTTGATAACTCACCGACACTCTTACCGAAAACAGCTGGGTTCTTCACGATTAATGAAACAGGTTTTGCCTCATTCGTATGGGAAGCATCTTCATTGTTCAACTGTTCGTTTTCCTTGTCAAAGTTAACCCGGAACACGTAACGGATAAATATAATCGACAGGATAATACCGATAACACCCAACGGATAAGCAACTGCATATCCTAACGCTATCGTATTGTCCGTTGATCCGTACATATCGGAGAATGCCTGTTGTGCTGCACCCAGACCCGGGGTATTCGTTACAGCTCCTGACAGGATACCGACCATCGTCGGCATCGGAATGCCGGTTGCATAATGCAGGATAATAGCTGTTACCACCCCCAGGAATACAATCCCGCAAGCCAGCATATTCAACGTAATACCACCTTTCTTAAAAGAGGAGAAAAATCCAGGTCCCACCTGCATACCTACCGAGTAGACGAACAATATAAGACCAAATTCTTTAAAAAAGTGGATAACATTGTGATTGATCGTAAAGCCGAAATGCCCTAAAATGATCCCCACAAACAGTACCAGTGTGATCCCTAACGAGACACCAAATACTTTAATTTTTCCCAATTGAATACCTGCCGCAATAACGAAAGAGAGCAACAGGATGGAGTGGCCAATGCCTTCGCCCCATAATAAATCATTGATCCAATTCATACTATTATATTAAAAAATCTTTTTGCCATTAAATAAAGTTCGCAAAGGTATACATTTAGTTTGTGTTTAACAACATAAACAGTATCTTTACCCGGGAAAAATAAAAAGATCATGAAGAAAATATATCGTATAGCACTTGCTTTGTTATTTGCCGCGACAGGGCTTAATGCTCAAAGCTCTGAAAAGACAGTAATTATCAACACGAACGTAGGGACCATGAAAGCCCGGCTGTATGACGATGTCCCGAATCATGTCCGTACATTTATCGCCCGGGCCAGACAAGGCGAGTTCAACGGGACACTTTTTACCCGTGTGATCAAAGAGTTTATGATCCAGGGAGGAGCGCCCGACTCAAAGAATGCACCGGCCGGAGCCCGTTGCGGTTTTGGTGATTCGTCGGCGGAGATCATGCCGGAGTTGAACGATAAATATTTCCACAAGAGAGGTGCGCTGGCCGCCCCGCGTCAAAACGATGATGTCAATCCGGAAAAGAAATCGGATATGTCGCAGTTCTTTATCGTACAAGGGAAAGTCTATCGCAACGGGGAACTGGATACGTTGGAATTGATTGCCAACCAGGACATACGAAAAAAAGCGCTGGATAAGTTCTACCGTCCTATTGCCGTCGACTTAAAAATGCTGAAACAAAGCAACAAACGGGAATACAACAAACGGGTAACAGCCGTCAACGCCCGGATAGATTCCATGATTCTGGCAACGCCGGGACACCTGATCTTTACAGACGAGCAACGGAAGGCATACACCACAGACGGCGGATGCCACCACCTGGACGGTATTTATACCATCTTCGGCGAACTGACCGAAGGATTCGATGTGCTGGATATCATTGCCAACCAGCCGAAAGATCAATATGACCGTCCTAAAAAAGATATCAGAATCATTAGTGTTATTATTGAATAAAACATCATTTATATGTTAAAAAGAGACTTTATCATGGTCCAGATAGAAGAACTGGGCAAAGTGATCGCCCAGATCATCTTCAACCGGAATGCTAACGCTGCCCGTAAAAATCCGGAGTTAATACAAACGGTCTACAGTTCACTCAAACTGGATCAGGATTTCCTGATGACCACATCTCCCGAAGAGATTCTCCGTTCTCTGGACAATGAAGATAACGGCGGTGTGTTACGCCTTGAAATAGCAATCAAGACCCTGATCGAGGACAGTTACCTCCAACCGGAAAACCAACCGCAAATACTCCTGCGGGCTAAAGAATTGCTGGAATACCTGCAAGCACATGACAGTACGTTCTCGCTGGAAAGGGTCAATTTGCTGAACGAGATCGAGGAACGGCTGAAAGAATAATTCTATTTACTGGAATTTCTTATTTTCTTCTATTAATTCTTCGCTATATTGTTCCGGAGCTAAGGGTGAAAAAAGTTCTATTAAATTATCTTCGGGATCACGCAGATGTACTGTGCGCGCTCCCCAATCAGCCATATCGGTTGGTTCATTAACGAATATCACACCCTTATCTTTCAGAGTCATATAAGTGTTATCGACATTATCCACACTGAATGATACAAGTGATTTCTCTCGAAATCCCACAGGTAATTCTTTATCTGCATTGCCCACTGACGGAGCCATCCAGTCGGATACAAAAAGAGCAAATCCTTCTATTCCATCTGCTACTTTAAAACTTGCATAACCACTGTTTTCATCTCCCCAAGCAGGCTCTAAACCAAGCTGCCCGGCATAAAAATTAAAACATTTTTTGTAGTCTTTGACTAATAATCTTACATTACTAAACCTCATAATTGTTCTTTCTAAAATTTATCAAATAGTATTTCTTTATTCAGTTGGCAACTGTTACTTTTCCAATGCCGCCACTCCTTCCGCGCAACGTTCCCCATCGATCGCAGCCGACACAATACCACCTGCATAACCGGCTCCTTCCCCGCAAGGGAAAAGTCCTTTTATCGTAACATGCTGATAGGTGTCACGGTCCCGAAGAATACGGACGGGAGAAGAAGTTCGTGTTTCGACACCGATCATCAGTGCTTCATTGGTAAGAAAGCCTTTCGATACCTTTCCGAAATAACGAAAACCTTCACGCAAACGGCGGGTTACAAATTCCGGCATCCAGAAATGAAGCGGAGAAGCCAGCAAACCGGGAGTATAAGAGGAAACAGGCAGATCGAAGGAGTTTTTCTTGTTTACAAAATCGTTCATACGCTGTGCCGGTGCCGTCTGTTTCATGCCTCCGTTCAACCAGCAGACTTCTTCCAGCCGTTCCTGAAAGGCCATCAAAGCCAGTGGCGAATCAGCCGGGACCGTCACTTCTTCATGTTTCATCAGTTCGGTATAATCTTCCGGACGAATTTCGACCACCATTCCGGAGTTAGACCAACGGGAACCACGATTAGAGGGAGACATCCCATTCACGACGACCTGCTTCGGACCGCTCGCCGCCGGAACAACAAACCCGCCGGGACACATACAGAAAGAATAAACACCCCTCCCGTTCGACTGGGTAACGAAACTGTACTCGGCAGCCGGAAGATACTTACCCCTTCCCTCCCTGCGATGATACTGTATCTGGTCGATCAGTTCCTGCGGATGCTCCAGGCGGACGCCTACCGCAATACCTTTCGCCTCTATCGGAATCTGCTGCTGATAAAGGTATCTGTAAACGTCACGTGCCGAATGTCCGGTTGCCAGGATTACCGGACCGTAAAAAGTCTTTCCGGTATTCGTCTCCACACCGATCACTTCGTCCTCTTTCAGGATCAAGGCATCCATACGGGTTTCAAAATGCACTTCACCGCCACAACGGATAATCTGCTCACGGATATTTTCTATCACCCGGGGGAGCTTGTCCGTACCGATATGCGGATGGGCATCGGCCAGAATAGAGGTACTCGCTCCGTGCTGGCAAAAAACATTTAATATCTTGTCTACCGAACCGCGTTTCTTGCTGCGGGTATATAATTTACCATCGGAATAGGCTCCGGCACCACCTTCACCGAAACTGTAATTCGATTCACTGTTTACCGTATGTTCGCGACTGATCAGGGCAATATCTTTCTTCCGTTCACGAACGTTTTTCCCCCGCTCGATAATCACCGGACGCAGTCCCAATTCAATCAGGCGAAGGGCAGCAAACAAACCACCCGGCCCGGCACCGACAACAACGACCTGTTTCCCTCCGGATACATCTTTATATTCTACCGACTGATATTCCGGCTCTTCCGGTTGTTCATTAATAAATACACGTAGCTTGACATTCACATAAATCGTACGCTGACGGGCATCGATAGAACGTTTCAATACACGCACGGCCTGAATATCTTTTGGCTGAGCACCGGTTTCATGCGCCACCACCTGTTTCAATGATTGCTCATTCACAGCCTCCTCCGGCAGGATGCGGAGTTGTAATTCTTGTATCATATCTGTTTATTTGCTTGTTAATGGGATATAATAGATAATACCTCCCTGAAGGCGCAAACCACTCCAATCAGGAGCTATCGTAAGCGACTGGCCTTTGTTCCTGAATCGTTTTGTCAGATCAAATTCATAACCGACATTTATATTCAATGCGAGTTTCTTATGTATCCGTATCTTTGCACCAACAGCAGGTTCAATAAAAAAGTTTGTTCCGTCAAGAGATTCGGAGTCTATTATTTCTTTTGGTCTTTCCGCTAAAGTAACTTCCTCCTCGACAGTACCGTTATTAAAAACAACGCCGGTTGAAAACTGCAAATAAGGCCTCACGATACATTCCGAAAAATCCGGTAAAGCAAAACGATAAAATCCTCCTAAACGAACTCCTTTCGTACGAATAGTAAAGTTGTAAGACGCTGAATAGTCAGAGACTCCTTTATTGCCTACAGTATTCATAAAATCAAGTAATAATCCGGCCTGATGCAATTTCCTCCATTCAAGCCCCAATTTAGCCTGATGAGTTATATAACCAGGAAAGTTATCGGTTGTTTTAACATGGTTCAAAGAAGGTTTTGCTTCGTCGAGCAACGACTTCATATCTCCCATTTTATAAGTTGCAAAACCGACATTATATTCCAGGGTCAACTCCTGAGCCTGCAATGACAATGTTGTCAACAGACATATTATAGTTATTATATAAATCCGTATCATTTCTGCAAGTATTTTTCAATGTTCAATATATATCCGTCGAACGACAATAAAGTATTACCTAACAAAAGGGGATAAATCCACGACGCTGTTTTTAATGTGAACAACACTTCTCCTTCGGGAGAAAGGACTTTGAGATTATTACTATTGTAAATCAACAAATTGCCGGTTAACGGATCGACATTAACCAGTTGCGCGTACATGTCTTTCCGTATAATCTTGATTCTCTTGAAATCCGGCAAATGAATCACCTCCACATAATCGTCGTAGGCGATCAGCAATTGATCGGGATGTACCGGATGAAGCATGCTTTTCCAATAAGTTCCATAAGAATACGGCATTTTGGTGTCTGCAACAATCTGATGATTATTCAATATGATCAGTTTCTGATCGAACCCATCCTCATACATCAGATATTTACCGTCGACCGACATTTGAGGAGTCAAAGCATTCGAAGGTATAGCAGCCAAATGTTCGCCCTCCAATGTTGAGAAATGCAGAATAGCCCCGCTTCCATCACCCTTGTAGGCACAATAAATCAATTCATCTGCTGCATTTATACCTAAAAGAGAAGAATAGCCTTCACAATCTACACTATTCAACAATGCCAATGTCCGACCATCAAAAACATTCGCCGGATTACCATCGGTAACAACCCTGCCGGATACCGGAGAGCTGAACACTCCCCACCCGGAACTTCGGTTATCGGACGATAACAGTTCGCCATCGGTAGAATAACATCGCAAAGAACCCGGCTCTTGGGCATACAGACAACCCGTCATCCGGTTATATACCCATCTCGCACCCCGTGATTCATACTGAAAAATTCCGGGCGATCCGACCTGCAATTCCCTGAATGTAGTCTTACCCGGATCTTCTGTAGAAACAAGAACCAAGCGGGCGTTATAAGTCGTTGTCATCGAACCGAACTCGCCGGGCGGCAATGACACTGTCGCCTTCCCGTCATCCGGCCTGAAAACAGTTCCGTCATCCAACCGAACAGAAATATCGGCCGGATAAGGGGTTTCCCAAGCCACCACTGTCTCTTCTATATCAGCTTTAACAATATAATACCGAATGGCATCCGGCATTTTAACCTCCCCCATTGGCCAGACCAATGTCGTATTTCCGTCACGCAGGTTCATCCGGATATTATAAACCGATTCCGCCCCCAGATTATTCTTATCCGTCCACGAAGTATTTCCGGCAGGAACAGTCACATCGACCGTGTATCCTTCAGAACCGCCGGTAATGGTGTACGACTGTAACTCAAGATGGGAAAGAACCGGTTCCGCCCAGTTCAAGGTCAAATACCCGTCAACACTAACTCCCTGTGATATAATAGAGGGCAATTCCATACTATAGTCGATAATTACCGGCCAACTCATCTTGAAAGAATATCCTTCTATTTCCATTTGGTCGGCAATACTACCGCTACCTGTCGGGGAATAACACTCACAGGTTAACGTATAATTCCCGGAAGGGAAAGTCGATGAGGAAATCATCAGAGAACCATTAGGTTGCAAATCCGAATCACTCCAAACGATATCGCCCATTTTAAACTTTAGTCCTTTGATATCTTTACCGAATGCTGTCAACGAATAATTTAATTCCGTCTCTTTATTGATTAAAATTGTCTGCCCGTCGGTAACAGCATTCAAATCAATACTGGCATTTGCCGAATCCTGAGGTTTCTCGATATCAACAAAATTTTCATGTATCTTATATTCACAACTCCAAAGCAAACAGATACAACACAAATAACAAATTAATTTACTATCCATAATAAAAAGGATTTAACCGAACAAATGCCGGAAAGCTTCTTCCACCTTTCTGACCTGTACGATTTGTATCTTACATTTATTCGTATCAAACCCTTTCAGGTTATTGTGAGGGATGATGATGCGTGAAAAGCCCAGCTTCTCTGCTTCCAGAATCCGTTGTTCGATGCGGTTGACCGGACGGATTTCGCCCGACAAGCCGACCTCGCCACACATACAAACGCCTTGTTCGATACTGATATCGAGACTCGACGAAAGGATAGCGCTGATAACAGCCAGGTCGATAGCCGGGTCGTTGACCTTCAGTCCCCCGGCAATGTTCAGGAACACGTCTTTCTGTATCAGCTTGAATCCGGCGCGTTTCTCCAACACAGCCAGCAGCATATTCATTCTTCTCAGATCAAAACCCGTCGCACTGCGTTGCGGAGTTCCATAGACAGCCGAACTTACCAGCGCCTGTGTTTCTATCAGGAAAGGACGTATGCCTTCGATGGCGGCAGCAATTGCCACACCGCTCAATCCTTCATGGTTCTGTGTCAGCAACAACTCGGACGGGTTGCTGACTTCACGCAAGCCATCCTGACGCATCTCATAAATACCCAATTCAGCCGTGCTGCCGAAACGGTTTTTGATACTCCGGAGAATACGGTACATATAATGTTGATCGCCTTCAAACTGAAGAACGGTATCGACAATATGTTCCAGTACTTTCGGCCCGGCAATACTTCCTTCTTTATTAATATGGCCTATCAGCAGAACAGGGACACCGCTCTCTTTGGCATATTTAAGGATTGCTGCACTACACTCACGAACCTGTGAGACGCTGCCGGGAGAAGATTCAACGAGTTCTGTATAGATTGTCTGGATAGAGTCTATAATCAGTAAATCAGGCTGTACGTTACGGGCCTGGACAAATATCTGTTCCAGATTCGTTTCACTCAGAATGAAGCATTCCGGATTTTCGTGGGCGATACGGTCGGCACGCAGTTTCAGCTGGCGACTGCTTTCCTCACCCGATACATATAATGTCTTGAGATTGTTCAATCCCAGAACTGTTTGCAGGACTAAAGTCGACTTACCGATACCCGGTTCACCGCCAATCAGCACCAACGAGCCTTTCACCAAACCGCCTCCCAGGACACGGTTCAGTTCTCCATCTTTCAAATCAATCCGGGATTCTTCTTCGGAGGTAATATCACGTAACAGGACGGGACGTACTTTACCCGTTTCTGTTATACCGGGAATAATACGTTTTGCAGAAGGTTCTTTGGTTGCAACGATTTCTTCCACATAGGTGTTCCATTCGCCGCAATTCGGACATTTACCGACCCACTTAGGAGAGTCTGCTCCGCAATTGGAGCAGACATATACTGTTTTTGTCTTAGCCATACATCTTTAAGATTTGGCGTAAAGATAGGAAAAGTTAGCCAAATAAGTCGAGTGTAAGTTGTTTCTTCTCCGCCTCCAGCTTACGCAGATGGCGCTTGCCTTGCGGAGTAACAATTTCCAGTTTGTCGAAACGGGTACGGATTACAGTCGTTACCGTATAGCTGATGTTAATTGTCTCGCCCAATTCACTTAGCTTACGAGCGATTTCCAGCACACAGTCGATACACATGCCGCTGGTGAAAGAAATCTTCTCGTCGAACATCTGCTTCTTGAAATCTTCATCGCACATGTAGAAGTCGATTGTCTCCCCGCCTTTATTATAGATACCTTTCCAACGGTAACGGCTATCTTTCAATACCGGCGAGATAATTTCGATGGTCGCTTTATTGTCTTTGATAGTCGGCAGGTCGTCCGAACGAAGGATGAAATAATCGAACTGTTCACGTTTCACCTCCAGAGAACCGGAACGGCTACGGTTATTTTCATTCAGTTCGCGTACATTAATCTTTGTCACTTTCGGATACCCACGCAACGCTTCATAGAAATTGGATTTATATTTACAGAACTTCGGCCAGGATGCCAGCAGTTCCACCAACTCACGGGGTATCAGGGCACCGGCCTGTTTCAGTTTAAGCGAACGCTTCAAAAGCGAGATTTCCTTCTGCATATTCTCTTCATCCGAATTGGTCCGGTCAACCAAAGGCTGCCCTCCGACAGACAAAGTAGGCCGGGTCAGTACCTGCATCAGAATATTTAATACGACAGAGATAGAACGCGAACTTTCGCCTGCTATCGGCCATACGACGCGGTATCCACCTTCTTGTGAAAAGGGTTCGCAATGAGCAGTCATCTTCACATCCAGCAAATCGGCCAGGACACGCAGCATGGAGAGTATCTCTTTTTCACACCGGTGCTTAATCCAGGCATCCATATAAGCGGATTTATCGTTAAATGAATAACGTATCTCAAGTTTGTTGTCAAACTTTATCATAGAGTCATCGAATTATTTGTCCAAATTCCAGCTAATTATTTCACAGGTTGTTCTTTGGGTTTGCGGTCAAAGAACGGGTTCTTCGAAGAGGCACTGACAGGGATAGCCATTACGCTCTTGCTCTCGCCCAGCCATCCCAGACGTTGGGCAGCCATCCCGGCACTAAACATCACACGGGTATCCAGTCGCAAATCGGAAGCCGTCGCACAAGCAGAACCGATGGCGATTCCCAAATCGACCGAGTTGATCGCACAAGGTACTTCTGCCGGCTTCTCCACACACGTTTCAAAACCGCAATGAGCACAGTTCAGTCCCTGCACCTGCTGGCGTGTACCCAATATCACGATAGCCTCCGCACTCAAAATATTATCCGCATCACGCAAAATAAACTTAAATCCGGTTTCTGCTGCCAGTTTCAGCATCTCGTCAGACAAACGTTGTATATCTTCACCGGTAACCATTGCAATCTCTATAATGTCAATCCCCTTACCTTTGGGAGCCGTACGAGCAGCCGTCATCATCTGACGGACAGCCTCTAACACATGTTCGTGCCGTATTTCTCTTTCGTTTTGTATCATTTCTTTATTGGTTTAGCAGGAACAAAGATACACTTTTACTCGTTTTCGAGTTCAAGATTAGTCATCTTTTCTGTGATGGCGAACGGATAATCCGGATATTCGTACAGACTGAAACGCGGTTCGGTCACTCCTTCGCAATAATTCCAGATGCTGCGATATTCTTTAACGTCCTCTCCCATTTCTTCCAATTGACGCAAATAAGCGGCTACCGACTTGTTCTCTACGATATATACTTCCCCCATCTTATTGATGATAGGGCTATGCCGGCGTCCGGTATCATGGTCAAACTTCAGGATTCGTTTTCCTTCAGCGGTGAGACCTACTGTTTTAAAAGTCATACTTTTACCAATAGCCGGCAGATTCAAGACACTACGGTCTGTTGCAGCAAACAACAAATGATTCTCTCTCAAGAAATTATACAATTTTCTTCCTAACGGGCGTTTATTGGTGACAATATCATCCAATTCGGCGAGTTTATCTTCGGGAACCAGGCCAAAAATCTTTTCTTCATATTGTTCCTGAAGCGAACGGCTGTTCGGGGTAAACACGGCATAGTTTTCATTAAACCCTTTTACCGAGAACGTATAATAACAAATCACACCGACGGAATTAAGCGTCTGCCGCAGTTTGGCAGTATGTCCGCGCCGGGAAGCTGCAACCGTATAAACCAATTGGTTCGTTATCACCCATCCGGCATCCAATATCGCTTTTATAGCACGTTTGGCTTCGGGAGTTACTTCCAAAGGAGATTGGAAGTGGGTTTGAATAATAAACTGGGAGACTCCGATAGCAGAAGCCTTCTCTTTAAATTCTTTCAAAATTCCCACAAGTTCATCTGTAATGCGCAACGGCAGATAAGCCAGCAAACGCGAACCTAAGCGAACCCGCTGCAACTCGGCATATTTTTTACCCTCGGGCCGTTCTTCATTCGCTTTACGTTTACGGACAGCCATTTTATAGACAGCTTCCAATATCTTACGCAAAGTAGCATTCTGGCTCATCAGGGCGTCACCTCCGGTAATCAGAATATCCCGCAACTGGGCATCTTCTTCAAAGTAATGCATCAAACGACGGAGTTTCTTATCCCAGGTTTCTTTGGGTTTCAATGCTTCAAAATCGAAATTAAGACGTTCGCTCTGGAAATCATACATGCGCTGACAAGAAGCACATAAGCCTCCGCAGGCTCTTCCCATCGAATCAGGAATAAGAATGGCCACTTCCGGATAACGGCGGTGGATATTATGACCTTCAGGCAAAAGCCATCCGGCGGCATTCGGCTTACCGGCTTCCACGATATCCTCTTTTTCCCAGGCTTTTATATGACCGTATGTGTCAACCAATTCATCTGAATAAAGGACGTACGAACGAATCGTGTTGTCGTCATAGCCTTCCGTTCCCGGATTCAGCAAGGATAAATAATAAGGCGTAACAAAAAACGGCATACCTTTCTTTCTGGCACGGGCCAACAGCTGCATCATCTCTTCCGAGAGGGATTCACCCAGAAAATAATTCAGTTCCGTCGGACTCTTGATAGCCAATGCCAGATGGAAACGGGCAGTGTTCCACCATTCCTGTACCTGATTATATTTTTCTTCGTAAGTCATCTCCGGTAAAAACTGATAACGGGACGACGGTGCACTCCTGCGCTCTATCTTCCGTATAAGCCGTTTTATAATACGGTCTTTATTTGCTTCACGGATTGCCACCACTTCTTCATCCAAACCGGTCGGCCAACGATGCATCTGACGCTTAACCAGGGAACGGTCCGGTTCGATGCTCTCGGGATGCTCCAGTAACTTGAACTGATGATAAAGGTCAATAAACAGGTCGGGAGAAACTTCGTCTGCCAGCTTTCCCGTCAGTAATTGCCAGAAATAAGTGATTGTTTGCACAGACAACTCCTCACCTGTTGAAAGTTCATCAATAGGAGACCCGTCATATTCGATTAAAAGTAAAATACGCTTCGCCACGGCATTTCCCATATTACTGCCACCTCCGTTGATTTCAATCCGGGAAGAAACGAATGAGCGCAGAGCCTCCCTGAACAATTTTATGTTCTGGCTCTCTTCCGCCATTGTCACCAAATGAGGAAAGTCCCTGTTAAACACTTTTAGTAAATAAGAATTGTCGTACGTTAGTTCTTTTCTTTTAATCATAAACATCGCTGCTTTTTATATTGATTAGAGTAATATTACAATCATGCCACTCACATAGGGAGAGATTATATCCGGGGATATACACTTACACTTGTCCACAAATATAATATTTTTAATCGGAAAACGATGAATATCCACTTTTAAAACATTCTAATAAGAGAAATATTTAAAGCAAAATGATATTTATGTGGCTATTTTACTACATTTTGATTTCATTTTTAGCATTCCACAAGAAACCAGGTATTTTACACTTCATAGAAAGCTTGAAAAATATATGTTTTCACTTGCAATCTTCAAAAACTATTTATATCTTTGTGAAAAGTAATTTTAGAGGCTCAAGCCTCACATTTTAGGTAAAGGTATTGGTCATTATAAGTATTAAAAAAGTCTACTTGTGAAAGTAGACTTTTTTATTTTTAACATTCTTTCATAAATGTATATTACAAACTGGTTTATTATATCCTTCTAAAAAGTCTTATTACAAACTCATTAAATAAAACATGACTATTATATTTACAACAACTTATCGTCATCTTGTCTTAACCAACCTCTCACTTTGAAACATAAAGTAAGCAGAATTTGCAAAAAACTTTTCTATAGTAATTTTTTTCACTAATTTTGCAACAGTATTAATCATTAAAACAATAATACCTATGAACAAAGCAGAACTTATTGTAGAGTTGGCTGAAAAAGCCGGTTTAAAAAAACAAAAGGCTAAAAAGGTCTTGGAAGCTTACATGGAGATCGTAACAGAAAAAATGTCCCAGAACGAAGAAATATCTATCGTTGGTTTTGGCACATTATTACCTAGACCGCAAAACAGCCGTTTGGCTCGTAATCCCAAAACAGGTACTCCGGTACAGATCCCGGCAAGAACAACAGTAAAGTTCAAACCAGGTAAATTCCTGCTGGAGGCTATGAACGGTAGCAAATAAAACCAAACCACTCCATATGTAAAATGAACGTCCGGACTATACCAATAGCACGGACGTTGTTCTTTTCTCCCCCTAGACAAAAACGGCTGATGTAACAGAATCGTAACATATATTTCATTCAACCGAAATACCAAATGCCTTCCTTTGCAGAAAATAATTAATTTTGTAAACAAAGGAATGAATTATTCATTTCAAATTAAATAAAAAAGACTATGGATATGCCCCGAATTCTTGTTGTGGATGACGAAGAGGACTTGTGCGAAATCCTCAAATTCAATCTTGAAATAGAAGGTTATGAAGTGGATACGGCTTTTAGTGCGGAAGAAGCATTAAAAAAGGACCTGTCTGTCTATCAATTGCTTTTGCTCGATGTTATGATGGGAGAAATCTCCGGATTCAAGATGGCGAGTATATTAAGGAAAGAAGAAAGCACGGCTGATATACCGATCATATTTCTGACAGCCAAAGATACTGAAAACGATATGCTGACAGGCTTTAACCTGGGAGCGGACGATTATATTTCAAAACCTTTTTCGATCCGCCAGGTTGTCGCACGTGTTAAGGCTGTATTACGGAGAACAACCGATAAAGAGAAAAACGAGACGAACGAACTTCTCGAATATGAAACATTAGCACTCGATCCCAAACGCATTAAAGCATCGGTAGACGGCAAGGAAGTCCCGCTGACCAAAAAAGAATTCGAGATTTTGAAATTACTGCTGGAGAATAAAGGAAATGTTTTCTCACGTGAAGAGATCCTGTCCCGTATCTGGAAAGATGAAGTATATGTGCTGGATCGAACAATCGACGTAAACATTACCCGTCTGCGTAAAAAGATAGGCCCTTACGGAAAAAACATCGTTACCCGACTCGGCTTCGGTTATTGTTTTGAGTACTAATCCTGTTATTTAATCATGGTAAGAGTAGAAAAGATGAAAAACCGGATACCTTTCAGCCAGCGGTTATTCTGGTCGATTTTTGTGATGTTCCTTGGATTTACAGTTTGCTTCCTGTTGT
Organism: Parabacteroides sp. ASF519; assembly: GCF_000364265.2. Taxonomy (NCBI): domain Bacteria; kingdom Pseudomonadati; phylum Bacteroidota; class Bacteroidia; order Bacteroidales; family Tannerellaceae; genus Parabacteroides; species Parabacteroides sp. ASF519. The sequence goes on from NZ_AQFV02000006.1 coordinate 4,421,875, forward strand.
TTCAATACCAACGGGAACGGGAATTTTCGCAGGAGAAGTTGAATAATGTATTGAGTAACTACAATTACCAATTATTTAGCCGTACCCAACAGGATACCGACATTAATAAGACGGTAAGGCAATTTATCGAAGATATTCCGCAAAAAGAATTGCGTGTCACCATTATCGATCCCAACGGAAAAGTCTTGTTCGATAATAGCGGGACAGAAGAATTCAACAACCATAACGATCGTAGCGAAGTGCGCAAAGCCCGTTTGTATAATGAAGGCTTTGCCATCCGCACCTCGGGATCGACGGGCAGACGGTATTTTTATTCGGCCAGCAATATAGGCAGTTATATCTACCGTTCGGCGCTCCCTTATGATCCTTATGTGCAAAGTGCCTTATCCACGGATAAGGACTTCATCTATTTTATGATACTGATGACATTGATCTTTTTCTTTGTCCTCTCCCGCTTTACATTCAGTATCGGACGGACCATATCCAAACTACGGGACTTTGCCTTGAATATAGAAAAAGACCGGATACCGGAAAACGATTATATCTTCCCCAACGATGAACTGGGAGATATCTCAAAGAACATTGTCACACTGTATCACCGGCAACAGAAGGCCAAAGACGAGCTTTCCATGGAACGTGAAAAGCTGATAAAGCATTTCCAGTACGCCAAAGAAGGATTCGCCATGTTTACGGCCGAAGGGAAAGAGATATTGTCGAATATCCTGTTCATCCAGTTCTTAAATGTTATTTCCGACAATCAGATCCGTCAGGCTGAAGATGCCCAGGATATCCGGGAACTTGAACCCATTAAGGCTTTCCTGAATAAAAATATCCCTAACATGAACCGGAAACGGAAAGTGTTACGCGAATCTGTAACGATCGATAAAAACGGGAAAATATTTCTGATCGAATGTATCCTGTTCCTGGATAACAGCTACGAAATATCCATCAATGATATTTCACGCCAGGAAGAAGAGAGCCGGATGAAACGCCAGCTTACCCAGAATGTCGCCCACGAACTGAAAACACCCGTCAGCAGCATTCAGGGATATCTGGAAACGATTATCAGCAATCCGGAACTTACTCCCGACAAACGCCAGTTCTTCCTGGAACGTTGCTACTCACAGAGTACGCGCCTGACCGGATTATTACGTGACATCTCTGTACTGAACCGTTTGGACGAGGCGTCCGAAATGTTCGACTTGTCCGACATAAATATCCCGAAACTGATCGTCGAGATCCAGAAGGAATGTTCGAAAGAGATGGAAGAAAAACAGATCACATCTGAAGTTATTCTGCCGGGCGATCCTACGATACATGGCAACTACTCCCTATTGTATTCCATTTTCCGTAACCTCTACGACAATGCGATCGCATATGCCGGAGAAGGAAGCCAAATAACCGTGAACTGTTATAAAGAAGATCCGAAATTTTATTATTTCAGTTTCGCTGATAACGGTGTGGGTATTTCGGAAGAACATATCAACCGCATCTTCGAACGGTTCTATCGGGTGGATAAAGGACGTAGCCGCAAAGTCGGCGGAACAGGACTGGGATTGTCTATCGTCAAGAATGGGGTTAATTTCCATAAAGGACAGATTTCGGCAAAGAGTAGTCCGGGCAAAGGAGTGACCTTCTTCTTTACCCTGAAGAAAAAATTATAAACATAAATTACAAGTATATATAGTATAAAAATGTGTCGTATTTTATATCTTCGCGCCCTATTTTCCTATAAAAAACAAGGCAAAGATGAATATAAACGAGTTGACATGCGGTCTGGACTTCGGAACATCAAATTCTATTATATCGCTGACAGACAAAGCAACACGGAAAGAAGTATTTTCGTATAGCGAAAGTTCCATTCTGTATTTTCCGGACACAAACGAGATGAAATACTATGTGGGTAAAGAGGCCCAGGATAAATATATTGAAGAAGAGATGACCGGGCGTTTGCTGAAATCCGTTAAGACGCTGCTCCGCCAGGACAAGTTTCTTTCTACCTGGATATTCGGTAAAAGAATGACGCCCGATCAACTCGTTACCTGCATCATCCGCCATTTGAAAGAGAAAGCGGAAGCCTTCGCCGGAGCGGAAATCACGGATGTGATACTTGGAAGACCTGCCGTTTTTTCGGAAGACCCCAAGCAAGAGACTTTGGCAGTCAACCGCCTGACGCTTGCCGCCCGTAACGCCGGTTTCAGAAACATCAAATTACAATTGGAACCGATTGCCGCCGCCCTCTCCTATGAGCAACGGCTCGATCATAGCGAAAACGTACTGGTTGCCGACCTCGGTGGCGGTACTTCCGACTTTACCATCATGAACCTTTCTCCCGATAAAATCCGTAAGGAAGACCGCAAAGACGATATCATCGCTCACGGTGGTGTCTATATCGGCGGTGACTTGTTCGATTCGGAAATCATGTGGTACAAAGTGACTCCCCATCTGGGCCGGGGCGTAAAATACCAATCGTACGATAAAGAGATTGAAATACCTTCCATTCTCTACCGCGAACTGAAAAACTGGGAAAGGACATTTATGTTGAAGGAGAGCAAACTGCGCCGTTCGATGGATAACTACTACCATCTCTCAGGCAACAATCCTAAGATAGATAATGTAAGAGTTTTGATCGATAATAACTATGTCTTCTCCCTGTTCAAAGGAATCGAGCAATCCAAAATAAACCTCTCGACCGGAGAAGATACAACAATCGACTTTGAAAAAGAGACAATCCATATACATGAGCCTTTCACGCCCGGTGAGTTTGCTACGATCATCGAACGGCATACTACCGAGATCGAACGATATATCCTGAAAATACTGGACACAGCGCAATATAACGCAGCAGATATCGACTCCGTCTTTATCACAGGAGGTAGCAGCCTTGTCATTCCGGTAAGGGAGATACTTTACCGCATCTTCGGAAAAGATAAGATACGTACAGGGAATACTTTTAATAGTGTAGCTTACGGGTTATCCTTGAGCTACTAACTTCCGCTGCCGGAGACCGTCTGGTTTCCTAAGCAGGAAACGCGAGTTTCACCCTAATGAAACAGTAGTTCCCTGCCTAGGAAATTGTTGTTTCCAGGGCAGGGAACTACGAAGATCAACGTTCCTTGATCGGAACATATACCTGTTCATCCAACACATTCTTATAAGCCGGACGGATAATACGTTTTCCATCGAAATGTAATTCTTCAATGCGATGGGCAGTCCAACCTACGATACGGGCCATAGCAAACAGCGGTGTATAGATTTCCTGCGGCAAACCGATCATTTCATACACAAAGCCTGAATAGAAGTCCACGTTTGAAGAAACACGTTTCTTCGTTCCTTTATGTTTGGCGAAACATTCGATGGCACGTTCTTCCAGCAGTTCGAGGAAGGCAAATTCTTCTTCACGTCCTTTTTCTTTAGCCAGGTCACGAGCCAGTTCTTTCAAAACAACGGCACGCGGATCGGAAATTGTATAGACGGCATGACCGATACCGTAAATCAGGCCGGTCTTGTTATAAGCCTCTTTGTTCAGCATACGCATGAAATAAGTATCGATTTCATCCACATTCTTCCAGTCGCCAATGTTCTCTTTCAGATGATGGAACATATCGACAACCTGGATATTGGCACCACCGTGCAACGGACCTTTCAACGAACCGATACCGGCTGCAATAGAAGAATAGGTATCCGTTCCGGTCGAACTGGTTACACGGACTGTAAAGGTCGAGTTATTACCGCCACCGTGCTCGGCTTGCAAAACAAGCAACAGGTCAAGTGTACGGGCATCCAGTTCCGTAAAGTCTTTTTTCAGCATATGCAGGAAGTTTTCTGCAAGCGAAAGGTTTTCGTGCGGATGGCGGATATGCAGGGAACGGCCGTGTGTACTATGACGATAAATATTATAAGCATACGCTATAATGGTCGGGAAACGCGAGATCAGTTCGATGGACTGGCGCATCAGGTTGTCACGGGAAGTATCGTCAGGATTCGGATCGAACGTATACATTTCCAAAACACTACGGGCAAGGATATTCATGATATTCTGTCCTTCCAGGTCAAGGATATTCATCTTGGTTTTCTGTTCCAACGGCATATTATCGCAGATCAAGCCTTTGAAAGAGGCTAACTCTTCTTTATCGGGCAACTTTCCGGAAAGCAACAGATAAGCTACCTCCTCAAAACCGAAACGTTTTTCTTTGATCAGGGCATGAGCCAGGTCCTCCACATCATAACCTCTGTAAAACAGTTTACCGGGAATAGCTTTCAGGCCACCGTTATCCGGCAGGCGTTCGTAACCAACTACATTACCGATCTTGGTCAGGCCGACCAACACCCCGCTGCCGTCTTCGTTACGCAGACCACGTTTCACGTTGTACATCGGAAACAGTTCGTTATCAATCTTGCAAGCATCTTTTGACGCATCCGACAGTTTGTAAATAAGATATTCTTTTTTCATCACGAGTTATTTTTACGAGGTTACAATAAAGATATGATACAATCACCAAATTCTTTGGTGCCAAGAGATTTTCCTTCCGGCATAAAACGTGCCAGGTCATTCGTTGCTTCTCCCTTCGAGAAAGCCTTTTCCATGGCAGCCGTGATCAGGTTGGCAGCTTCGTTCCAACCCATATATTCAAGCATCATCACGGAGGAGAGTAAGAGGGAAGACGGGTTCACGATATTCTTTCCGGCAATATTAGGTGCCGTGCCATGCGTCGCTTCGAAAATAGCATAACCGCTGTTGTAGTTGATATTGGCACCCGGTGCGATTCCGATGCCACCTACCATGGCGGCCAATTGGTCGGAGATATAATCGCCGTTCAGGTTGAGCGTCGCAATAACGGAGTATTCTTCCGGGATCAATAAGGTATTTTGCAGGAAAGCATCGGCAATCACATCTTTGATAATGACCTTTCCGGCAGCCGATGCTTCTGCCAGCGCTTTGGCGGCTTCGGCTTCACCCTTTTCCTTTTTGATCTTTTCGTATTGCGGCCAGGTGAATGTCTTGTCGCCAAACTCGCGTTCCGCCAGAGCATATCCCCAGAGTTTGAAACCGCCCTCAGTGAACTTCATGATATTTCCTTTGTGCACCAGTGTTACACTCGGCAACTGATTGGTCAGGGCAAATTCGATGGCGGCACGCACCAGCCGTTCGGTTCCTTCTACCGATACAGGTTTCACACCGAATGAAGAAGTTTCCGGGAAACGTACTTTCGTCACTCCCATTTCGTCCGTCAGGAACTGAAGGAATTTTGCTGCTTCAGGTGTTCCTTGCTGCCATTCGATACCGGCATAGATATCTTCCGTATTCTCACGGAAGATATACATATCGACCTTCTGCGGTTCACGTACCGGAGAGACGACACCTTTAAACCAGCGGACGGGACGTAGGCAAACGTACAGGTCGAGTGTCTGCCGTAAAGCCACGTTCAGGGAACGGATACCGCCGCCGATGGGAGTAGTCAGCGGACCTTTGATACCGACCATATATTCGCGGAAAGCATCCATTGTTTCGTCGGGCAGCCAACTGCCTGTTTGATTGAACGCCTTTTCGCCAGCCAATACTTCTTTCCATTCGATAGAGCGCCGGCCGCCATATGCTTTTTCGATGGCGGCGTTTACAATCTTCTGGCTGACCGGAGTGATCTCCGCTCCCACTCCGTCACCTTCGATAAAAGGAATGGTTACTTTGTCCGGGACGATCAGATGGTCGTTTTGTTTTGTTATTTTATTCATCATGATAGTTTATTAATTTTGTTCAGTCTTTATCAGTTTTGAGCTATCTTGTCCCCGTGCTTGACACGGGGCCGCAGAAGAACCAGCAGTATCAAAAGATACATATAGGATACGGTCTGTGCCTTTGCGATCCCGTGTCAAGCACGGGAACGGGATAGTCCAATTATTTCTATACATGTGCCATATTCAATGCTGATCCGGACTTGAACCATCGGATTTGCAAATTATTGTACGTGTGATTTACAGGGAATGATTCCTGTGTGCCATCTGCATGCAATACGATAGCAGTTAATGGCTTGCCCGGTGTGAACTCTTTCAAACCGATGATGGAGATGTGATCGTTTTCACGAATCTTATCGTAATCGTCTTTGTCGGCAAAGGTCAGGGCAAGCATTCCCTGCTTTTTCAGGTTCGTTTCATGGATGCGGGCAAAACTTTTGGCAAGGATCACTTTCACATTCAGGAAACGGGGTTCCATAGCGGCGTGTTCACGGGAGGAGCCTTCACCGTAGTTCTCTTCGGCAACCACGATGGATGAAATGCCTTTCGCCTTATACTGTTTGGCAACGGCGGAGACAGCTTCATACGTATTATTCAACTGGTTCAATACGGCATTCGTCTGACCGTTGAAAGCGTTCACCGCCCCCATCAGCATATTGTCGGATATATTTTCTAGATGACCACGGAAACGGAGCCACGGACCGGCCATCGAAATATGGTCTGTCGTACATTTACCCGAAGCCTTGATCAAAAGAGGCATTTCCAGCAAATCGTTTCCATCCCACGGAGCAAAAGGATGCAACACCTGCAAACGGTTTGAATCGGGACTGATCTTTACTTCCACATCTTTTCCGGTCGGAGCCAGATAACCGTTATCTTTTACATCAAAACCTTTGGGCGGGAAATCAGTTCCCTGCGGCTCACGGAGTTTTACTTCGCGACCGTCTTCGGTCTTCAATGTATCCGTCAACGGATTGAAACAAAGGTCACCGGCAATGGTCAATGCTAGCGTCAGTTCCGGGGAAGCGACAAAAGCATGTGTATTCGGATTGCCGTCTGCACGTTTGGCGAAATTACGGTTAAAGGAGGTTACGATTGAGTTCTTGCGGGTGTTATCGTCGGTATGACGTTTCCACTGGCCGATACACGGACCGCAGGCGTTTGCCATGATGGTGGCACCGAGCTTTTCAAAGTCACCGATGATACCGTCACGTTCGGCTGTATAACGGATCTGTTCCGATCCCGGATTGATGATCAACGGGGAAGCGACAGGTATTTTATCTTCAAAAGCCTGCCGGGCGATAGAGGCGGCACGGCTTAAATCCTGATAAGAGGAGTTCGTACATGAACCGATCAGGCCGACTTCCATCTGGCGGGGATAGCCGTTTGCTTTTACCTTCGCGGCAAACTCAGAGATAGGCGTTGCTGCATCTGGAGTGAACGGGCCATTGATATGCGGTTCCAGTTCGGACAGGTTGATAACGATTACGCGGTCATAATATTCATCCGGCTGTGCCCTTACTTCCATATCGGCTTCCAGATAATCCTGGATAGCATCGGCCCAGGCTGCAACGGTATCGCGGCCAGTGGCACGCAGATAAGTTGCCATATTCAGATCGTATGGGAACAATGAAGTAGTAGCACCTACCTCGGCACCCATGTTACAGATTGTCGCTTTTCCCGTAGCGGAAATAGAGGAAGCACCTTCTCCGAAATATTCGATAATGGCATTCGTCCCGCCCTTTACGGTCAGGATACCGGCCAGTTTCAGGATGACATCTTTCGGTGAAGCCCAGCCGCTCAGACGTCCGGTCAGCTTGACACCGATCAGTTTCGGCATCTTCAGTTCCCATTCCATCCCGGTCATTACATCGACGGCATCGGCACCACCGACACCGATGGCTACCATTCCCAGTCCGCCGGCATTCGGCGTGTGCGAGTCTGTTCCGACCATCATTCCGCCGGGGAAGGCATAGTTTTCCAACACCACCTGGTGGATAATTCCTGCACCGGGTTTCCAGAAACCGATACCGAACTTATCGGATACGGATTTCAGAAAATCATACACTTCGCTGTTCCCTTTTGTTGCTGTTTCAATATCTGCTTTCGCACCGATATTCGCCTGGATCAGGTGATCGCAATGAACAGTTGCCGGGACAGCGGATTTCTTTTTTCCAGCATTCATGAACTGCAACAATGCCATCTGGGCCGTTGCATCCTGCATCGCCACACGATCGGGACGGAAGTTCACATAATCGTCTCCACGCCTGAACAGGCGTAATGCCTTTTCGTCATATAAATGAGCATATAAGATTTTCTCGGCCAGAGTCATCGGACGACCGATCTTTTCGCGGGCCACATCTACCCTTTTCGGGAAATTGGAATAAAAGCTTCTCAGCATTTCAATGTCGTACACCATATTATAATCTTATTAGTTGTTTGTTTATCAGAAAGCTTGTATATGCAAATAAAAAAGAGTTCCATTTGTCATTAACAAATGTATATATAAATAAAACACCTTTTATTCAATAATGTCTATGACCCGATAGAGGTTGTCTATACAAATAAGAAAGTTCGCCTCACGTTCATTTATAAAACGCGCGGCGAACTTATTTTGTTCAACGATATATAAACTATTCTTAACTTATTTATCTTTTGTCGATTCTTGCCATTTCGCGGCATAACTATGAAGGATGGAAGCGATCCCCTCGCCGATCCGGACATAGTCTTCCGTTTTCAGATTAGCCAGCGAAGCACGGATAGACCATTCGGGAGCATCGAAGCCTCCGCCGTTCAACAGGACAAGCGATGTTTCCTGTGCCAGGCGGAACACGACATCGACCGGTTCGTAGTTGGCTTTCAGATATTCGAAGAAATCGTCTCCATAGAATTTCTTTGCCCACACTTCCATATCTATTTCACTGTAATAACCGGCACGAAGAGGATCATCGAGGAGGGTAAATCCTGAACTTTTCCAAAGGGTGTGCAGGCGTTCGTGAATGATGTCGATCATGCGGGACTGATACAGGTTCTCGGAATCCAGTAAGGAAAAAGAGGCAAACAAAGACATCTGTGTCTGCTGTGGCAGGGAAAGTCCGGATGTATGATTAAGTGCGACCTGGCGACTGTCGGCTACCATGCGGTCGATAAACTTCATCTTCGAGGGGTCGAGCATGATACTGCTGTAACGTTTTGCCAATGCTTCTTTCTTATCATCAGGCAATGCGGCAATCATACGGTCATAGATGTTATCTTCATGCAAAGAGATGACTGCCAGACGCCAGCCTGTCGCACCGAAATACTTGGAGAAAGAATAAACGCACAATGTATTATCAGGAAGCTCAGCCATCAGGGAACGGAAACCATGCACATAAGTGGCATATACATCGTCGGTAATAATCATCAGGTTGGGATTATAATTGGTAACGATATCGACAATACGCTCCGTCAATCCGGGTGTCAAAGCATAAGAAGGCGGATTACTCGGATTGACAATAAAGGCAGCCTTAACAGACGGATCCTTCAATACATCCAGATCTTTTTCCTGATATTGCCAGGTATGATATCCGTCACCCGTCATTTTCAGCGCATGTATTTCCGTTACATCAAACAGATAACGGGCCTGTTCGGGTATTTCTATATAAGGAGTAAAGACCGGAGCAAACAGGACGATCTTGTCTCCTTTATTCAACAGGAAGTTCTGTTGAAGGGAGTCGAAGATGTAACACATGGCAGCCGTACCGCCCTCGGTGGCAAACAAATCGAATTTACCTTTGGGCGGCTGGTTGTTACACAATGCCTGATCCAGATAATCACGCACCAATACTTCCGTATATTTCAAAATACGGTCGGGAACAGGATACTGGTCACCAATCACACCTTCTGCCCACTCATGTACCAGGTCGTTTTCATCAACATTCTTTACACGTACCATATAATTATAGGTATCACGTAAAAGTTCGGAACCAGGTGTTCCCTCTTGTTTATCAAGAAACTCCCTGAACCGATAGGCGATACTTGGTTTCTGGGGAACGCCGGCAAGACCGACCATACCGTCTTCCAGTTTAACCCCGCGACGGCATTCTTCCAGAGCAAACTGGCCGAGTAGAAAAAAGGCTTCGCGTGGCGTGGTAGCAATCCAGTTCGGGTTGCCACGACCGGCATTCAACATGATGTGGGTACTCTTACGGGCACTCTCATCGGCTAACCGGATCAGTATGTCCTTTAATTCGAACGGACTGATCTCCGACATTTTCTTTTCGTATTCACGGGTGACTACGATTTTATTGTTTTCTTCCATATTATATATTATATGTATGATTATTAATTTCTATTTTTATCAGAATTGAACTATCTTTTTCTATGATTTACATTAACAAGACAATCACCACTCCCCAGATAATCAGTAAGGTGTTACCGACAGCATAAGTAACTGTATATCCTAACGCCGGCGTCTGGCTTTCCACCGCATCTTCTATCGCACCGAGGGCGGCTGTTGTCGTTCGTGCTCCTGAAGTACAACCCAGTGTAATGGCCGGATGGAATTTAAAGAGATAGCGTCCCATCAGGACACCGGCTATCAGCGGAATGGTCGTGGCCAGTGCTCCGATAATGAACAGACTTACGCCTACTTCTTTGAAGCCGGTCACAAAACTCGGTCCGGCCGTAATGCCGACCACGGCAATGAACATATTCAGCCCTACATTATTTAATACCCACAAGGATGGTTCCGGAATACGTCCGAATGTCGGGTGTTTGGAGCGAAGCCATCCGAATACCAGTCCGGCAATCAATGCCCCGCCACTCGTACTCAGGCTGATCGGTATATTTCCAAAATGTACCACCAATGAGCCGATCACGCCACCGATAAAGATCCCCAGACCAACAAAGATCATATCCGTCTGGTTGGTCGGCCGGTCAGCATACCCCAAAGTCGCAGCCGCAGCATTTACCTCCATCTTGGTACCTACCAGTTCGAGCATATCGCCCGGATTAATCTTTGTCGCAGCCAGCACAGGTATATTGACACCCGCACGTTTGATACTTTTAATGCTGACGCCGTGCATCACCTTTTCACTGCGGAGACCGGCTACAGTTATTCCCGAAAACTTCTTACAGGAGATCAGTACAGGCAATGTCTCTGCCGGGAAGTCCAGCAATTCAAGGTCGTTCACTTCGTCTCCGATCCAATCTTCTTCTCCGATCACAAATTCACGGCGACCACTCAACACGACTTCGTTCCCTTTCTGAAGCATCAGGTCCGGTTTCACGTCATATACCACATTATTGATTCGTACGCGTTCTACAAACAGACGACGGCCCTGCCCTTCCAGATAATCTTCCAGCTCCTGTACGGTCTTGCCTGCCCCGAACCAGTCATTACTGATCTTATAAGCGCGGAAAGTGATGGGACGTGCTGCCGGCATAAAACCGGGTTGCTCGCTCTCATCGTCGGTACCCATCTTTGCTTCCAGCTCTTTACAAGCCTTCTTTACCGAAGGCAGTCCGCCTAGCAAACGGGGAGCCACATCGCTCATCAGCCAGGCAGAACCGGCCGTACCGAAAATATAACAGACAGCATAAGCTACAGGCATCACATTAATCATGGATGTTTTGTCTGCCGCACTCAACCCGCTCTGGTTGATCGTATCTTCCGCTACTCCCAGCACCGCAGAGATCGTCTGCGAACCAGCCAGCAATCCAGCCGCTTCTCCGGCATTGTATCCCATCAGCTTGGCAAGCAAAAAGGGAACAAACAGAGAGAACAAACACATCAGTACGGCAAAAAACATCTGCGGAAGTCCCTCCTTTTTTAGCCCGCGAAAGAACTGCGGACCAACACTATATCCCACGGCAAAAAGGAACAGAAGAAAGAATACGGATTTAATGGGTGCCCCGATATCGATATGCAATTGTCCGATTAATACACCGACCAGCAATACGCTGGTAACTGTTCCCAAAGAAAATTTACCTATCTTAAATTTACCTATCCAGAAACCGAAAGCCAGTGTCAGAAAGATAGCCAGTTCCGGATAGTGTTTGAGCAAATCAGCAAACCACTCCATATATACAATTATTTGACGTTAATAGTAAGACATATTCCATGTCCGATTTTATTGTGGTAAATGGAACACAATCCATGAGAAAGTTGTTGCGGGAGATTCAATTAAGAGATTATAAAAGCTCCCTTATTTTAAATAAATTTCTATCTTTGTCCCGCTTTGGTGATACGCCAGCCTCCGGTTGCCGTATAAAAGGGAATCCGGTGAGAATCCGGAATAGTGCCTGCTACTGTGAAGCCCGCTATAAAAGGAAAACATGCTTACACCACTGTCCGTGACAAGGATGGGAAGGTCGTTTTCCGGGCAAGTCAGGAAACCTGCCAGACAGACAAATCCGTTCTCCCGGGGCCAGGAGGGCTATTATGAACATAAAACAAATCTCTTTCAATGAAAAAGAAATGTCTGCTGACAGCCTTTCTTGTAGGTTGTTCAATGAGTATGTCTTTTGCACACACGGTATGTTGCAGAAGACAGTGACTGATTATATGCTGAAAGCAAAAGGCTATGAAAACTTCCATGTCGGAACGATCGAAGGTTATCCCACTTTCGATACGATGCTTGCCAAGCTCAAAGCCAGCGGTGTAAAGAAAGTCATGCTCATGCCTTTCATGTTCGTTGCCGGCGACCATGCCAACAATGATATAGCAGGCGACTGGAAAAAGGAGCTGGAAGACAACGGTTACGAAGTATCCGTCCTGATGGAAGGTCTGGGACAGAATCCCGACATACAGGACATCTTCATCGAACATGCCCGTTTTGCGGCCAAACACAAAATAGTCGATATCATGGATAAAAAGAAGCAATACGCTGCTGAAAAAGACTGACGGACCAAACGCCCATTATCCGTCACAGAGTCACAAATGAAAACCGGCCTCTTTCCTCATACGGGGAAAGGCCGGTTTTTTATATCAATACATTCTTGAAATTCTAATTTACACAACCAGAACTTTTACATTATTAAAGGAGCAATAACAATAGACATTTTATCTATTATCAACTAATTATTTACCATCTTTACTTGCATTTTTATTTATATCAAAATATATACATAAAATGATATTTTGTATACATAACAAACTGGAACATTGTATTTTTTTTGCATATACATTCACATGGAGTGTAAAACAACAACTAAATCCAAACAAAAACATGAAAAGTACGATTAATAACGCGCCTTCTGAAATACCTAACAGTCAGTCATTACATGCAGGCTTTGATCTTCTCATAAAGCCCGAAGGAATAGATTTAACTGAATCTTACCTATATAATAATATGATTTTCTTCATACTGGACGGATCAGTAAAAATATATTCTCCACATACTCAAACGAAGTCCATTGGCGAACCGCATATGCTCTTTCTTAAAGGGCATGAAAAATACACCTATGAAATTACTCCATGTTCGCAAATTCTTGCGTTCACCTTCGATAGTCTGACTATCGATGAGTTATTTCGTTTCCGGGCTCAATATGACCTATTACCCGAATCCTCGTTTGAATGGATAGAACTAAAGATAATCGAACCTCTCTACAGCTTTTTAAAACTTCTCATTCAGTATCTGGAGAATAATTATTTGAATTACAACTTATATCTTGCCAAAAGAGAGGAACTGTTCTATCTTCTCAAAACAGTCTACCCCAGTAAAGATTTAGGTCATTTTTTCTATCTGCTGGCCAATCACCCGTCTGAGTTCGAAAAACAGGTAGCGGAAAATTATATGAAAGTAAAGAATGTCAAAGAACTGGCCAATCTGATGGGATATGGGATAAACTCCTTCCGGGTCAAATTCAAAGAAAACTTCGGTATTCCTGCCTACCAGTGGTTACTGAATGAAAAGGCGAAACGGATTTTAAAATGCCTGACAACAGAAGGTGAAGATTTCAAAAGTATAATCGACGATTTCGATTTCAGTTCACATTCTCATTTCTATAAGTTCTGTAAAACACAATTCGGACTTACCCCCGAAGAATTAAAGAAGAAACTAAACAGCTGAAAGAATATCAGATTATATATTTTATATGTGATTTTATATATATTCCCCTTCTGCAGCATAGGCTACCTTTGTATTGTTAAAATACAGATTCTTATTAAATTATGATGACCAAATTGTATGTGTTATTATCCCTTGGTAAGGGTGGGGATAATACTTTTGTTGAGGGGAGAATGTCAACTCCCTTAGTCTGTTATATTCTGTCAGGTGTTATTTTACTTGTTGTGTTACTACGAGTATTTTCCTGGCTGCAATACCTGCAACTCAAACGCAAAGCCCGGAAACGTATTTTTAAGAACAAAACCGTCAAAAGTCTACCGGTACGAAATAAATAGATTATCTTTGTGTCTGCATGATTACAACCGAATGTATCAGAATCAATAACTCAAAGCTATAAATGAGCACAGGTAAAATAATCGTAGCCGGTATCGGACCCGGCAGTGAATCAGACATTACTCCCGCAGTGTTATCTGCCATCCGGCAATCAGACGTTATCGTGGGATACAAATATTACTTCCGGTTCATTGAAAAGATAATCCGTCCCGGAGCCATATGTATCGACTCAGGGATGAAACGGGAGAAGGCACGTGCCGAAGAAGCATATAATTATGCGACCGAAGGCAAAGTAGTAACTGTTATCAGCTCCGGCGATGCCGGCATCTATGGGATGGCCCCGCTTATCTACGAGATGAAACGCGAAAAAGGAAGTGACATCAGCATCGAAGCTTTACCCGGAATCAGTGCCTTCCAGAAGGCAGCCTCCCTGTTGGGTGCCCCGGTAGGACACGACTTCTGCGTGATCTCCCTCTCCGACCTGATGACACCGTGGGAACTGATAGAAAAACGCATCAAAGCCGCCGCTTCGGCAGACTTTATCACCGCCATCTATAATCCCAAAAGTGAAGGCCGCTACTGGCAGCTCTACCGCCTGATCGAAATTTTCCTACAGGAACGCGATCCGCAGACACCGGTCGGCTTTGTCCGCCAGGCAGGACGCGAAGAACAGGAAGTGACGATCACCACACTGGCAGACTTCGACCCGGAACAGGTGGATATGTTCACTGTCATCCTTATCGGCAACTCACAGACCTATCAGTTCGAAAATAAAATGATTACCCCGCGCGGTTATTACGGCGAGATCAAAATGGCCGCTAAGGAAATCGGAATCGGCCAGGACATCATGATCCGTAGTTTCCGCACCATCGAGAAAGAACTGAAAAACCAGGATATTCCGTTAGACAAGAAATGGGCCTTGCTGCATGCCATCCATACAACAGCCGATTTCGATATGGAAAACGTACTGCGGGTAGACGACAATGCCGTTTCCACGCTCTACGAAAAACTAAGCAGCAGCGCAGTCCGTACCATCATCACCGATGTCACCATGGCGGCATCCGGTATCCGCAAAGGAGCTTTGCAACGCATGGGACTCGAAGTGAAATGTTACCTGCAAGACGAGAAAACCGTTGCCCTCGCTACCGAAAAAGGGATCACCCGCACACAAGCCGGCATACGGATCGCCGTCAGCGAGCATCCGGATGCTCTGTTCGTATTTGGTAATGCCCCGACGGCACTGATAGAACTATGCGACCTGATCCGCAAGGGAAAAGCGACCCCTGCCGGAATCATTGCCGCCCCCGTCGGCTTCGTGCACGTACAAGAATCGAAACATATGGTCAAACCGTTCACCTCCATCCCTAAACTCATCGTTGAAGGACGGAAAGGCGGAAGTAACCTTGCGGCTACACTGACCAACGCTATACTTTGTTACAACGACGCTATTAATTTAAAACCAGGAAGAGACGTATGAGAACACAATTCACCGTCATCGGCATTCCCGATGACCCCAACTACATCAGCAACAACAAGACAATAGTAGATATAATCAACAGCAACACATACTTTTCAGGAGGCAAGCGCCATCATGAGATCGTCATGCCTTTCCTGCCGCCGGATGCTGTATGGATCGATATAAAAGTACCGCTCGACAATGTTTTCGACGAATATGAATACCATCAGAAGATCGTTGTATTCGCTTCGGGCGACCCTTTGTTCTACGGATTCGCTTCAACGATACTTAAACGGATGCCGGAAGCGGAAATAACGCTCCTGCCCTCATTCAATTCATTACAGATGCTTTCGCACGAACTGAAAGTATCGTATGAAGACATGACCATGGTATCCCTCACCGGACGTCCGTGGCATGAACTCGACTGCGCACTGATAGAAAACCGGGGGAAAATCGGAGTATTGACCGACCATGTGCGTACCCCGGCCTCCATTGCTATGCGCCTGCTGAAATATGGTTTCACACAATATAAAATGTATATAGGAGAACATCTGGGCAACCCGGAAAAGCAGCGCATCTCACGCTCGCTTGCCCTGTCGGAAGTGGAAGAATATCCCATCGACAGTCCGAATTGTGTGATACTGCAACGGATGTATAACGATATCACCTACCGTCCGCTGGGCATCCCCGACAAGCTGTTCGAACTGCTCGACGGCAGGGAACGCATGATTACGAAAGCGCCTGTCCGGATACTGGATATGAGCATGCTGATGCTCCCGATGTGCAACCACTTCTGGGATATCGGTTTCTGTACGGGATCAGTTTCTATCGAAGCGAAAAGGCAATACCCCCATCTTCACATCCACGCATTCGAGATCCGCAAGGAATGCTGGAAACTGATGGAAGAAAACAGTTCGAAACTGGGAGCACCGGGTATCGACGTACATATATGTGACTTCATGGAGGAAGATGTTTCCGACCTGCCCGCACCCGATGCCGTATTTATCGGCGGGCATGGAGGCAAGCTGAAAGAGATCGTAGGCAAAGTAGCTCGTTACCTCGCTCCCGACGGCCTGCTGGTATTCAACTCCGTATCCGAAGAGAGTGAAAAGTTATTTATAGAATCGGTTCACGAAGCCGGATTGAAATTAGACGAACCTTTGCATGTAAGTGTCGGCGATTATAACCCGATCACCATACTGAAAGCATTTAAAGAAGCAAAATAGAAGAACGATGAATAAACGATCAGTAGCAATCGTCGTGGTATCGGTCAGCAGTCTGCCGCTGGCACGGCAAATAAAGAAACAATATCCTGATGCTGTGATCTACAGTAAGGAATCGCAGGAAGAGACGGTAGTAATGGAGTCGATCGACACCATTGTCGGAGACCTGTTCCTCAAATCGGACGCGATTATCTTTATCGGGGCAATGGGTATCTGCGTACGCTGCATCGCTCCTTATATAATGGACAAGCATACCGACCCGGCGGTTGTCTGCATCGACAGTACCGGTAAATATATCATCCCGGTCCTCTCCGGCCATATCGGAGGGGCAAACGAGTTAAGCGTCGAACTGGCACAGGTACTCGGAGGTAACGCCATTGTCACCACCCAAAGCGATAATACCGGATTGTGGGCGCTCGATACACTGGGAGAAAAATTCGGCTGGTCTGTCGTAGCTGACGACCTGACGGACAATGAAAATGCGATGAATGCCTGCATTGCCGCCTTCGTCAATAAAAAACCGACAGCCCTTATATTAAATGTACGCGAGAAGGGTACGGAATACCTCGAACACACCTGTCCGGACCATGTCCGTATATTCAATAAATTCTCTGACATTCCCCTCGACCAGTTCGAGTTGGTGATCACCGTCGGGCCGTTTATCTACGAAGCGGATATCAAGATGGTCTCCTATTTCCCGAAAGTGCTGCACCTGGGTATCGGCTGCCGGAAAGACCTCAAAGGCGATCCTGTCGAGATGCACCAGCATATCATCGCCACTCTGATCGACAACAACCTCTGTCCCGAATCCATTGCCGACATATCCTCCATCGACCTGAAAAAGGACGAAGCGCTCCTGGCCCTGCTGGCCTACGATATTATGGACTGTCCGTTCAAGACCTACCCGGCAGACGTTCTGAACAAACTCGCTGTCCCCAACCCTTCCGCCAAGGTAAAGGAAGTCACCCAGTCATCGAGCGTGGCGGAAGCCGCGGCGATACAAAGTGCCGGAGGCG
Source organism: Parabacteroides sp. ASF519 (assembly GCF_000364265.2). Lineage (NCBI taxonomy): Bacteria > Pseudomonadati > Bacteroidota > Bacteroidia > Bacteroidales > Tannerellaceae > Parabacteroides > Parabacteroides sp. ASF519. Next base: position 4,439,687 of record NZ_AQFV02000006.1, read on the forward strand.
GATTCCTGTTGTTGGAGAAACAAAAGGGGCAGCTGGGAGAAAGCAACGATTATACATTTGCCGTGGCAATGGATAAATCCGTACAACGGCAAGGCCATATCGAAATAGTCGGTGCCGGTCCGGGCGATCCGGAGCTGATCTCGATACGTGGCAGGAGGATGCTCGAAAAGGCAGACCTGATCCTGTACGCCGGCAGCCTCGTCCCAAAAGAACTGACCTATTGTGCGAAACCGGGAGCCACCGTACGCAGTTCGGCAGATATGAACCTGGAAGAGCAGTTCATCCTGATGAAAGAGTTCTACGACAGGGGCAAGTTCGTTGTGCGCCTGCATACCGGCGACCCCTGCATCTACGGGGCGATACAGGAGCAGATGGCTTTCTTTGACCAGTTCCATATGAGTTATCATATCACCCCGGGGATATCCTCTTTTCAGGCTGCCGCTGCCGCTTTGCACTCACAGTTCACCATCCCGGAAAAGGTACAGACCATCATTCTCACCCGTGGTGAAGGCCGTACGCCGATGCCCGAAAAAGAACAGCTGCACAAATTGGCCGCCAGCCAAAGCACGATGTGCATCTACCTCAGTGCAGGCATAGCGGACAAGGTGCAGGAAGAACTTCTTGAACATTACGCCCCTACCACACCGGTAGCCGCCTGCTATAAACTGACCTGGAAGGACGAACGCATCTACCGCGGAGAGTTGAAAGACCTGGCGAAGATCGTCAAAGAGAACCATCTGACGTTGACCACCCTGCTGGTGGTAGGCGACGCGATTGACAACCGCGAAGGCCTCTCACGTCTTTATGCCGACGAATTCAAACACCTGTTCCGTAAATAACCTGTTTCAGAAAAGGCTATGATACTGATATTGGGAGGAACAACGGAGGGACGGGCCAGCGTCCGCATCGCAGACGAAGGAAGTGCGCCTTATTATTATTCGACCAAAGGCGCGCTCCAGGAAATAGAGTGTGCGCATGGCATCCGCCTGACCGGCGGCATGGATACGGCAGCGATGGAAACATGCTGCCGGGAGAAAAACATCCGGTTGCTGGTCGATGCCGCCCATCCCTTCGCCTCGGCCCTGCACCGCACGGTTGCAGAAGTATCCTCCTCCCTCGGGTTGCCGGTGATCCGTTACGAACGGCGTTATCCGCCCCGCGACCCCGATCTGGTCTGGTGCGATAATTACGATGACGCCATTCGTAAACTGGAAGAACACGGTATCCGGCACCTGCTTGCCCTCACCGGGGTAAACACCATCGCCCCGCTACGCCCTTGGTGGAAAAAGCATCCGGCATGGTTCCGCATTCTTGAACGCGAAGAGTCGCTCACAACCGCCACCCGTCAGGGATTTCCTGCGGACTATCTGTGCTTCTATCAGGATGAAGACGATGCCGGAGCACTGATGGACCGGTTGCAACCGGATGCCGTTATCACCAAGGAAAGTGGCCGGTCTGGCTATTTCAACGAGAAAGTGGCGGCTGCCCGCAAACGCTCCATCCCTATATTCGTTGTCAAACGGCCGGCATTGCCCGAAACATTCTACATTGTTTACGGAGAGGACGGATTGCGCAAACAGATCGAACGCCTGCTGCCGGAGTTCTTCCCCCTGCATCACGGCTATACGACCGGAGCCTGTGCCACGGCAGCGGCCAAAGCGGCCCTGACCGCCCTGTTAAGTAAAGAGGAACAAACAGCCGCATCCATCACCCTGCCTTCGGGTGAAATAATCACCTTGCCGGTTACCGCAACCGAATGGGACAGTGACAGTGCAACCTGTTCGGTCATCAAAGATGCCGGCGATGACCCGGATGTCACCAACGGTTCTATGATCGTTGCCAACGTGGCTTTTTCGACAGCCTCCAACGATGCACTTGTCCGTTTCGTCGCTGGTCCGGGAGTAGGCACAGTCACTCTGCCCGGATTAGGGCTGGAAGTCGGAGGTCCCGCCATCAACACGACCCCCCGCAAAATGATCACGGATGAATTGGCTGCTGTTTTACAAGCGTTCCGTCAGAACAACCCGGCAGCTAAAAACCTGCCGCCGAGTCCCGGACTAATAGTCACAATCTCCGTTCCCGGCGGAAAAGAACTCGCCACCAGGACATTCAACCCGAAGCTGGGCATCATTGGCGGCATCTCCATCATCGGGACATCCGGCATCGTACGCCCTTTCTCCGCCGACGCCTTCATCGCCTCTATCCGCAAAGAAGCCGAAGTAGCCAAAGCCATCGGCTGCCAGACACTGGTCATCAATTCAGGAGCCAAAAGCGAACGGTATCTGAAAGCCCGTTACGCGGAATTACCGCCACAGGCTTTCGTACATTACGGAAACTTTATCGGCGAGACATTGAAAATAGCCTCGGCACTCTCCTTCGAGCAAGTTGTCATGGGGATCATGATCGGAAAAGCAGTCAAACTGGCGGAGGGATTTCTGGATACCCACAGCAAGAAAGTAGTCATGAACAAAGACTTCCTGAAGGAAACCGCCCGCGAAGCCGGCTGCCCCGAAGCAGCAGTCCGGCAGATCGAGACGATTACCCTCGCCCGCGAACTCTGGCAGTTATTCCCTTCCGGAGAACAATCACCCTTCTTTTCTCTCCTTTTAAAAAAATGCTATGCACATTGTATCCCGCTCCTTCCCGCGGATAAATTACAGATCGTATTGATTACGGAAGAAGGTCGGATTCGGGAATAAATAAGATTTACCGGATCAGAACAGGAAATAACACGGCTTACTCGAGCCTGATCTCCTTACTCTGTACATAGGAAACATCCAACTGCCCGCCGGCACTCCCGTTGCTTTCCTGCAAAGGACTCACTTTTGCACGGCTCAGCGACAGGGTTGCCTTACCGGACAGTGATGAATTACTGAACGTGATATTGATGGAACGGCTGCCCTCGTCGCGGTTAAAAATGCTGTTCACTCCGCCATCATAACTGATAGTAACTTCCACCACTTCGTTCGGACCAACCGGATCACCTTCCCAGGTCAACGTAGTCGTACCTTTCACTTTGGCCGATGTAAACGATTCGGGAATAGCGATCGGTTTTACGTCTTTTATGGAAGCGACATTGGTATAGACCTCATCTTTTGCACGGGTAAAGGTGAAAGTCATATCTTCCAGTCCTTTAAAAGAATACGTATAGAAATAAATACCCACATTGGCAAAATTGGGGGCCTTGCCGTTGAACAGGATGGAAGCCGGGCCATTCAGTTTGATGTTAATCCCCGCACTATCCTGCTTATTGAAATTCGCCCCGACATTTGTCTTATTATTAGTCACATCGTAGGAAACACCGAGATTCTGATAGAAAGGGACATCCGGTTCAATATCGGAAGAATCATCACTGTCGCAGGAGGTGAGTGTCCATGCGAATAAAAGGGAGGCAAACAAGAAATACTTTTTCATGACGTTTAATATTTTGAATTACCTTTATATAACAAACGAAATGAAAAAAGTTTATCCCGTTAACATTCTCTGTCAACTCTCAAGACACATCAGCAGTTCTTCAACAGAAGCGACCTGCCGCGGCGGATTACCCGAAAGATAAAGGGTGATCGGAGATTCCACCGTCTCTCCCGCATCAATCCGGCTTTCCGATTCTATTTCGCAGCCGGCATGAATCCCGTTCCGCAGAAGCGCCTTACGCACCATCGCATATTTCTGGCCACTGCCGGTAAGATGGATTTCCCTGTCATAACGGTTGTCGATGCGGAACAGGCCGGTTTCCATATCGAAGACAATCCCTTTGCGGGCAAAGAAACCGCTCAGGTAACCGCTTAAAGCGAGGTCCTCGGGCGTACCGGTACTGATCCCTTTCACCTTGTCCATCAACCATATCTTATCGGCGATCTGAAGAGCCAGTTCAAGGTCGTGAGTAGAGAGGAAGATCGTTTTATTGGTCGTACGGGTAAGATGATGCAAAAGCTGCATGATCTCCACCTTGCTGGGGAAATCGAGAAAGGCGGTCGGCTCATCCAGGAAGATTACAGGCGTTTCCTGTGCCAGCGCTTTGGCGATCATGACCTTTTGCCGCTCACCGTCGGAAAGGGTGTGTACCATGCGCGAGGCGAGGTTCTCGATCCGGACCATGGCGATCGCCTCTTCTACGATCTGCTTGTCTTCTTTACCCAGGCGGCCCCAAAAACCGGTGTACGGACTGCGTCCCATGCCGATCAGTTCACGGACAGACATGTTGCGGATGTCACACTTATCTGTCAGCACCACTCCCACTATAGTGCTAAGCTCCTTATCACTATAGTCCTGTATATCGCGGGACAGTAGTGCTATTTCACCCGACAGGCGAGGCTGGAAAGCGGATAATGTACGTAATAAAGTAGACTTTCCGACACCGTTGGCACCCAGCAGGCAGGTTAATTCGCCACTATAGATCGTTGTCGTTATATGGCTTGCTACCAGCTTAGTATCACTTTTAGAATGATAACCGATAGAGAGATCGTTTATCTGAATAGTTGCCTCTTTCATGCTCATTCGTTTAGTTCGTTTTTACGCCGGCGGAATAATACGGAAGCGACGACCGGAGCACCGACCAATGCGGTTACCGAGTTGACCGGCAAAGCTCCCTCGAATCCCGGCATACGTGCAATCAGGTTACAGGCCAATGCCAGGGCTGCACCGACAAACAGTACACCGGGCATCAGTATGCGATGGTCGGATGTCTGGAAAATGGCACGGCAAAGATGAGGAACAGCCAGTCCCAAGAAGACGATCGGACCACAGTAAGCGGTCACGATAGCTGTCAATACACCGGCAGAGGTGATAACGAGCAGGCGTGCCCGTTTGATATTCAGTCCCAGATTACGAGCATACCCATCGCCGAGAAGCATCAGATTCAATGTCTTTATCAATAGGAACGAAAGAGGGATCAGGATAGCCATAATCGCTACGAAAAGCATCATCTGATTACCGGAGACACGCGAGAAACTTCCCAGCCCCCAGATCACATAAGCACGGATATCTTCTTCCACACTAAAAAACTTCAGGACTCCGATTACCGCATTCGCCACATAGCCGATCATCACACCGATAATCAATAGCGTCACATTCCCTTTTACCTTCTGCGAAACATAAACGATCAGTGCCATGACAGACAAGGAACCGACTATGGCCGCAATGGATAAGGCAATCTCCCCCATAAAGCCCAGCTTACTCAACGCCACGCCTCCCAGACTTCCGCTCAGTAAAACAACGAAGGCAACTCCCATACTTGCACCAGAACTGATACCCAATACAGAGGGGCCGGCCAACGGATTACGGAATACGGTTTGCATCTGAAGCCCGCTGATCGCTAATCCGGCTCCGGCGACTAATGCCGTTAAGGCTTGCGGAAAGCGTGATTTCCAGATAATATTCTGCCAGGTGACCGGTTCGTCGCCATTGCCGCAGATGATATTCCAAACCGAATGGAAGGGTATAGAAACAGAGCCCAACACCAGATTCAGAAACAACAACACGACGATCGAGACAAAGATCACAAACATCAGGAAAGTGTTAGAATACTTCATCGTACCCATTTATTTAAGTAAATCATAATAGACAGGCGTATGATCCGGCAGTAGATTCGGATGGAAGATATGCAATAAATCGCCCAGCACCACTTCCGGCTCGGTCGGCATGCTTTCGTAAAAAGGTTTTTCCCTCATGTTGCAATAGATCACTCCTTTTTCCTTGAAGGCACGGAAGTCTGCATAACGGGGATCCTGATCTTTCAGTGATTTATAAGTATATATTCCCGGATAGCTGTTTACGATACGCCAGTAGTCGGCTTCGTCGGCCTGGTTATAGACGGTCTCGAAGTCGAGCGTCACACCGCCGGAGCGATCGTCATCTTTCAAAAAGTAATCAGCGCCGGCATCTTTGAAAAGTTGTGCAAGGAAGCTCTTTCCTCCTACTGCATACCAGTTACCACCATGTATTTCGCCACTGAACACGACAGGACGTTTCTGCACTTTACCTTCGGCTGTCAGCTCTTTCAGCTCGTTGTAGCGGTTCTCTATAGCCAAGAATTTTTCATTGGCTTCCTGCTCTATCCCGAGTAACAAACCGACGAACTTGATCCATTCAGCCTGCCCCAACGGTGTCATTTCTTTATATCCCAGATGAGGAATCAGAGGGATACCGATATCTTTCATTGTTTCATAGCCGCCACGCTTAAAAGGTGAGATCAGGATCAGGTCGGGATTGATACTCATGATCACCTCATTATCGAAGTTGCCTTCGATCCCGATCTTTGCCGTCTTTCTTTCCTTCAGCTGATTATTGATAGTCTTATTAAACAGATGGCGCGTACTCGTAATGCCGACAACCTTATCCTCCGCTCCCAACTTAATGAAATTGGATAATTGCAGGGAAGTCATACAGATAGCACTACGTACAGGTGTTTCGATAACCGTATAATCCGCATGAATCCCTTCCGGCTTCGTCCCCCGGGGAACCAAAGCATACAGGAAATGCGTACTTTCTTCATTCTGCGGATCATGTATATCCACCAGCGTATAATCATCTTTATAGGTCAGTTGAAAACCTTCGGCATGCTTTGGTGTCACCTGAACCCGGCTATCCGTTATAGTCGTTTGTTGTGAAGAAACATTCTTTTTCTCCTGTTGATTTCCTTTCGATGCACACGACGTAGCCAATAGTGCAACCAGGCAACAACCTGCTAAATACTTGTTCATATTCATATTCTTTTTATCCGACACAAACCGTCCGAACCCACGAGGACAATCGCTATGTGAAAAATGGCAGGTCTTCTGACTTACTTCCATCCCGAAAGCCTTCCCGGCGAGGCTGTCTCTCCGCCAGTGGCAAAAGGTGTTATCGGGATGTTACTGAAGTTTTACAGCAGCGTGGACTGTCCGGGATTTCCACCCGGTTCCCTTTTAATCTGTCTCCATGAACAGGAGTTTTACAGAACCTATTTCGATCGCAAAAGTAATAAGAAGTTTGCAACTTTGCACTATTTTCAGCACATTTGCACCCCAAATAAAAACAAGAATAAAATGACTTACCCGATCAGTTTCGTATCATTAGGTCCCGGCGAACCGGAACTTATCACAGTGAAAGGTCTCCGACAACTTCAGAAAGCAGATATTATCTACTGCCCCGCCACCCGTAACAGGCAAGGTGAAATCCTCTCACGTGCCGCCGATATCATACGTGCACTGGAAATAAACGAAACTGCCATCCGCTGCTTCATGCTCCCCATGAGCAAAGACCGCACGGAAGCCTGGAAAGCCTACGACGCCCTTTACAACGAAGCCGCTGCAAACTATGCGGAAGGCAGACAGATCGTTATCGTAGCCGAAGGCGATGCCGGCTTCTATTCTTCCATCCAGTATATATATGACAAGTTTATAGAGACGGGAATCGACGTTCAGCGTATTGCCGGAATCCCCGCCTTCATCGCTGCCGGAGCACTGGCCGGCTTGCACATTGTCAAACAGGAAGAACAGATCATTGTTATCCCCGGCACTCCTTCCGCAGAAGAATTGTCAGAAAAGATAAATGCCGGATACGTGATCGTCATTATGAAACTGTCGCAATGTGTGGAAGCCGTACATGCATGTATTCGCAAGCATCCGCAGACACAATTCCATTATTTTGAAAATGTAGGGACGGATAAAGAATACTACACCTCCGACCGGCAAATCATCGCAGAGAAATCTTTCCCCTATTTCTCACTGATGATCATACAATAAAAAAAATTACTATCCCAATTATTGTATCGCAAAAACTATACGGATTCTATGATACCGTTCAGACGGTTCATATGGTAGCGGAGCGACTGGACAGATTCCCAGTTCTGATGCCCCGACTTGCACAACTCACGTGCACTCACTAATACTCCTGAAATGTGACTGCTGATCTCTTCAATCTTTTTATTCGTTTCATTATAAAGAGTTTCAGTCTCTTCCGGTGAATAGATAGAAGCAGATTGTGCCAACGATTCAAGTAACTTCATCTGATAGACTCCGGCCCTGGGGATCAAGTTGCTGATGGCATAATGATGAAGATCCTGGATTTCCTTCTGCTTGGTGGTATCCCAACCGACATTATTCATACTCTCCGAAGAACCCATCTTCGAAAACATTCGAATACCCAAACAATCTGCAATTGTTTTAACCCATGATCCTGTCTCTGTTTCTCTTGAAACGACGCCTGTCAAACTAAATCTCATTGTTGCCATAATCAAATCTCCTTAATTACATAAACCGAAGTTTTTAAAATTGTTATTTACTTTCTTTTTATCACTATAAACTTGCTGTTAGTTTCATTTTGTTATTGTGATATCACAAAATTAGGCAAATTATCATACACCACAACCCTTTATCTATATTTTAAAGTTCTTTAATACAAGAACTGTCGAAATGCACTGTTTTTGTCAACTGAAGATTACAAATATGTTGAAAAACGCGCACTTCACTTAACAAAGAATCATTGCCGGCCTCCTTTTGGTAACTTTTATCAATATAACACTAATTTTACACAGTTATCAGGTATTACAACCTTTCATTCTATCATTTTGTTATTTAATTAAAAATAATATACTTTTGTTGCCTCTTTAAACTTACATAAGCACATGAAATCGGATATAGAAATTGCAAGAGAAGTCTCCCTTCGCAAAATAAAGGAAGTTGCCACGGGTTTGGGTATTCCGCGCGAAGAAGTACAAAACTATGGTCGGTATATCGCCAAAGTGCCCCTTCACCTGATCGATGAAGAGAAAATCAAAGAACATAACCTGATCCTGGTAACGGCCATCACGCCTACCAAAGCAGGTATCGGTAAAACAACCGTATCTATCGGTCTGGCCCTGGGCCTGAACAAGATAGGTAAAAAAGCAGTCGCCGCCCTGCGTGAACCCTCGCTGGGTCCGTGTTTCGGTATGAAGGGCGGAGCAGCCGGAGGCGGATACGCACAGGTACTGCCGATGGAAAACATCAACTTGCATTTCACCGGCGATTTCCACGCGGTTACATCTGCCCACAACATGATCACGGCGTTGCTGGATAATTATATCTATCAGACACGCAATACTTGCGAAGGGCTGAAAGAGATCAAATGGAAACGTGTGCTCGACGTAAACGACCGTAGCCTGCGCAATATCGTATCCGGCCTGGGAGGCTCGGCAAACGGTGTTCCGACAGAAACAGGATTCGACATCACGCCGGCTTCCGAAATGATGGCTATCCTTTGTCTGGCAACCGATCTGGAAGACTTGAAACGCCGCATCGGTAATATCCTGCTGGGATATACAAACGACGACCAGCCGTTCACAGTCAACGACCTGGGTGTTGCCGGAGCGATCACCGTACTACTGAAAGATGCCCTTCTGCCTAACCTGGTGCAGACAACAGAAAATACCCCTGCTTTTGTGCATGGCGGCCCGTTCGCCAACATCGCCCACGGCTGTAACTCGATCATTGCGACAAAGATGGCGCTTACCTACGGCGATTATGTGATCACGGAGGCTGGTTTCGGTGCCGACCTGGGTGCTGAAAAGTTCTTCGACATCAAATGCCGCAAAGCCGGCCTGAAACCGAAACTGACGGTTATCGTTGCTACCGCACAGAGCTTGAAGCTGCATGGCGGCGTTCCCGAATCACAGATCAAGGAACAGAACATCGAAGGTCTGCGCAACGGCTTTGCCAACCTCGACAAGCATGTGGCCAATATGAAACGTTTCGGTCAGGAAGTGATCGTTACCTTCAACCGGTATGCTACCGATACGGACGAAGAAATCGCCCTAGTTGCCGAACATTGCAAAGAGCTGGGTGTAGGCTTCGCCATGAACAACGTATTTGCCGAAGGCGGTGAAGGTGGCGTGGAACTGGCCAAGCTGGTAGTAGATACGATCGAAAACAAGCCGTCGGGTGAATTGAAGCTGATCTACGAAGATACAGACAATGTACGCGACAAGATCAAAAAGGTATCCGAAGAAATCTACGGTGCCGCCTCAGTCACTTATACGACATTGGCGGACAAAAAGATCAAACAGATCGAAAGCCTGGGCATCTCCCACTACCCGATCTGTATTGCCAAGACACAATATTCATTCTCTTCCGACCCGAAGGCTTACGGTGTTGCCAAAGACTTCGAACTGAAAGTGCGCGATATCATCATCAACAACGGCGCCGAAATGATCGTTGTCATCATGGGTGAGATCATGCGTATGCCGGGACTCCCGAAAGACCCGCAGGCAAAACGGATCGACATCGTGAACGGGCTGATCGAAGGGTTGAGTTAATTAAAAATTAAGAGCTATTTGTTTATAGTGACAGGAGTTACTAATTCCATCACTATAAACAAATATTCATATCTGATCAATTATGATTCAACGCGTCGATCATTTATTCCTGTTGAAAAATTTATTAAAGAATACTATCTGATAATCAATGGAATTGCGCCAATAGTCGCCATTATGCGCACCCGGGCGGACAATGAAGTCGTGGTCGATCTTGTATTTCAGCAGCTTTTCATGGAAATTGTTATTTACTTCAAAGAAGAAATCACTGTAACCACAATCAAAGATCAAAGCTAATTCGTCGTTCTTTAGATGTTCGACCAGGTTGATGACCGTATATTTCTCCCATACTTCTTGATTTTCACTTTCTTTGCCCAGCCATTCACTCATATTCCAGTTATTGGGGAAAGGACGGATATCGACACCGCCGCTTGTGCTTCCGGCTGCACCGAAAATATCCTTATGACGGAACGAGAGCCACATGGCACCGTGGCCTCCCATGCTCAGACCGGTGATGGCGCGTGCCGTGCGGTCTTTTATTGTCGGATAGTTGGCGTCGATATAGTTGACCAGCTCCTTAGCGACAAAAGTCTCATAGCGGTAAGAAGGATTGACCGGACTGTCCCAATACCAACTGTTCTTGCCATCCGGACACACAAATATGATTCCATACCGGTCAGCGATCTCGGGTAAGTTTGGTTTCAGACCGATCCAGGTTTTGGCATTTCCTCCATGCCCGTGCAGTAAATAAATGACAGGAGCCGTTATCTTTCCGCTTCCGGGCAGGACGATAACGGTCTGAATCTCTTTATTCATCGCATCACTGCGTACATTGATCGTATCAACAACTGCCGCCTGAACAGACAAGGCGAAAAAAGCGACCAGAGACAAAAAAAATATCTTTGCTTTCATAATCTTGTATAGAATTTATTAGTTGAAAGCAAAGATATTTATTTTTTGGTTAGAAGACTTCTTTCCAGTGCTTCAGATTTGTATCGATCGTATCCATTACTTCTTTTGAGCGACCTTCCATCAGCAGTTTATACATGGTCTGCGCAAATCCGAGCATCTGGGTGAACTCGATCTTCGGAGGCATCGCCAGGGCATTCGGATCGGTCATGATATTGACCAGGACGGGACCGTCGGAGGCAAAGGCTTTTGTCAGCGTCGGCAGCACATCATCCGGATTGCTGACATTGTATCCCGCCATTCCCATCGAGAGGGCAACGCGGGCAAAGTCGGGATTGAGCATCGTTGTCTGCCAGTCCGGCAGTCCGGCGACTTCCATTTCCAGTTTGACCATTCCCAGTGAACGGTTGTTGAAGACGATCAGCTTGACCGGCAGTTTATATTGCACGATCGTCGCCAGGTCGCCCAGCATCATCGAAAGGCCGCCATCGCCACAGAGGGCAACCGCCTGACGGCCGGGATAAGCCAGTGCCGCCCCTATGGCCTGCGGCATGGCATTCGCCATCGAACCGTGGTTGAACGATCCCAGCATCTTCCGTTTTCCGGTTGCTTGCAGGTAACGGGCGCCCCATACGCAGGTCATGCCCGTATCGACCGTAAAGACGGCATCTTTTGAGGCCAGTTCGTCGATCAGGGAAATGACATATTCCGGATGGATCTTTTCATCTTTGCCTTTTACTTCAGCGGCCGAGCGCAGGTTTCGCTTCACCTTGTCGTAATGGGCCAGTTGTTCACGCAGGAAGCTGTCATTCGTTTTCTGACGGACCAAAGGGAGTAGTTCCTGTAAGGTATCTTTCACATCGCCGCAGAGTCCCATCTTTATTTTGGCACGACGCCCCAGACGGTTTGCTTTGATATCGACCTGCACGATTGTATTGTTTTGCGGCATAAAGGCTTCGTAAGGGAAATCCGTACCCAACAACAATAAGACTTCCGCTTCGTGCATGCTGTAATAGCCGGAGGGCATTCCCAGCAGGCCGGTCATACCCACTTCGTTCGGGTTATCGTACTGGATTTCCATTTTACTTTTGAAAGAATATGCCACCGGGGCATTCAGGCGTAGGGATAATTCGACCAGTTCCTTATGGGCGTCTTTCGCTCCTATTCCACAGAAAATGGTTACTTTTTCCGCTTTGTTCAGCAGGTCGGCCAATGCGTCGATCTCTTCTGCCGAGGGGCAGACGCGCTGTTTGGTTGGGAAAGGCTGCTGGGATGATTCGCCCGACGTTGCAGTCTTCGAAGTCAGGTCGCCGGGCAGACCGATCACTCCTACTCCGAGAAAAGAAAGGGCGGCCTGTATAGCTCCCTGCAACATGCGGGGGAACTGTTCGGGCGTTGTTGCGACCTGGTTGTAATAACTGCAATCTTCAAATAATTTGATTGTATTGGTTTCTTGAAAATATTCCGTTCCGAACTCGTGGGTCGGCAATGTGGATGCGATGGCCAGCACCGGAGCTCCCGAACGTTGGGCGTCATATAACCCGTTGATCAGGTGGACATGCCCAGGGCCGCTGCTTCCCGCACAGCAGGCCAGTTCGCCGTTCAATTGCGCTTCGGCGGCGGCGGCAAAAGCGCCTGTTTCTTCGTGGCGGACGTGGATCCATTTGATCTTTCCGCTTTTACGCACTGCTTCGTTTACCTCATTCAAGCTGTCTCCCGTGACAGCATAGATACGTTTTACGCCTGCCTTTTCAAGCGTGTCGACTAATTGTTCCGCTACATTCTTTGCCATAATTATATGTACTTTTTCTTTTATGTTTTGTTTATAAAAGAACTATGGTAGAATGCAAAATGTTTTGAAAACAGGGCATAATAAACATCGACAGATTTTATAAGTGTATCCCAGTCCTTTTTGATATAAAATCGTTACCTTTGCGGCGATTGTTTAGGGAAATAGTTATGGGAACTTCAAAAGAAATGACCTCCGGCGCTGCATTACCGTTGATCTTCAACTTTGCGATGCCGGTACTTTTAGCCAATTTACTCCAACAGACCTACTCTTTGATCGATGCGGCTATTGTTGGCAAGTTTTTAGGGATCGATGCTTTCTCGGCTGTCGGTGCCAGTACTTCCGTCATTTTTCTTATCATCGGGTTTTGCAACGGGTGTTGTGCGGGATTCGGCATACCGGTAGCGCAGAAGTTCGGAGCCAGGGATTACAGCACGATGAGGCGGTATGTTTCTATCAGCCTGCAACTGGCGGCTGTCATGTCGGTTATTATTGCGGTCGTTACAAGTCTCTATTGCCGGGATATTTTAAGGATCATGCAGACGCCGGAGAATATATTCAGGGATGCTTATTTCTATTTGCTGGTTACTTTTATCGGCGTTCCGTGTACATTTTTCTATAATCTGCTTTCCAGCGTCATCCGTGCACTGGGCGATAGCAAGACTCCATTCTGGTTCCTGCTTTTTTCAACGATACTCAATGTGATTCTCGACTTGGTTTGCATCCTGGTATTTAAATGGGGAGTTGCCGGGGCAGCCATTGCAACGCTTCTTTCACAAGGTATATCGGCCGTTCTCTGCTACATTTATATGTATCGCCGCTTTGAAATATTAAGGAGCACGCGGGAAGAACGGAAGTTTCGGTCCAACCTGGCAGGGAATCTGATGTGGATTGGTGTGCCGATGGGACTTCAGTTTTCCATCACGGCAATCGGCAGCATTATGTTGCAGAGTGCTAATAACGCACTGGGATCGGCCTGCATTGCTGCGTTTGCTTCGGCTGTGCGCATCAAATCGTTCTTTATCTGCCCGTTCGAAAGCCTGGGGATTGCCATGGCCACTTATACCGGACAGAATTACGGAGCAGGAAAGCCGGAACGTATCTGGCTGGGTATTAAGGCAAGCGGATTGATGATGATTGTCTATGCCGCATTTTCTTTCCTTATACTGATGCTGGCATCACGCGAACTGACGCTGATCTTTGTCGATCCTTCCGAGACGGAAATCATAAATGATGCCGTTCAGTTCCTGCATATCTCCTGCTCATTCTTTCCGATTCTGGGGATTCTGTGTATCCTGCGTTATACAATCCAGGGAGCCGGATTTACGAATCTGGCCATGCTGTCTGGCGTATCCGAGATGATTGCCCGTACGCTGGTCAGTATTTATGCGGTACCTGCTTTTGGATTTATGGCCGTTTGCTTCGGCGATGCGACTGCCTGGATGGCTGCGGATTTATTTCTGATTCCAGCCTTCATCTATGTATATAAGAAAATAAAAAAGGTAAAAAGATAAAACTCGCAGTACGGACTGCGGAGAGAGCGGGATTCGAACCCGCGAAACCCTTTAGGGGTTTACACGCTTTCCAGGCGTGCCTCTTCAACCACTCGAGCATCTCTCCTTTTGTGAAGAACGGAGAACATATAGCCCTCCATATATAATAAAAAAGCAGCTTTTATGCTGCTTCTGCGGAGAGATAGGGTTTTGAACCTATAACTCTAACCGCTTATATTTCAGCTACTTTGCTTTCAAAATTTCAAATAGGTAACGAAACAGTAACGATTTTCAACCGTTAAGCCTGTCCAACTTTGACCGCTGTTTGTCTGCCTAACTTTCGGGTTCAAAGATACGGCTTTCTTTTGAAACTCGCAAATATCTGATAATAAATATTTTTGGATTAGTGCAAGGTGCAAGCTATATATATAAATATATACTTGCACCTTGCACTAAAAAAAAGCACTGGGGTACAAATGGTTAAAACAAAATCCGTATCTTCGTAACCGATTAAAAACAAACGTGTATGATAATAACTAATCGTGAAGAAGTAATAGATAAAGCATTTGGGGTATTTGTCAGGATGAACTACGAGAAAGCAAGCATCATCACGCTTGCCAAAGCCTGCGGGGTGACAAAAACGGGTATCGTTTATTATTTTCCGCACAAGCTGGATTTATTCATGGCTGTGGCAGACAAATACGTGCTAAAAATGCACGAACCGGAAAACAAGTTTGAAACTCCTGCCGATACGTTGGAGAAGTTCATCGGGCAATACGTGGTGGGGGTAGCCGCTTCCATGAAAAGGATTGTTGAACTGATTGACGACAATTGCAGCCCTCATGATTGTAGCCCTAACTTCTACTACTTTCATTTCCTGTCACAAGTGCGTATGTACTATCCGGGCATCAGGCAGAAAATTGAGAAAATCTACCGACAAGACTATGACCTATGGGAGAAAGTCATACAAAAAGCAAAAAACAGCGGGGAAATCAGAAACGACACGGACGTGAAGAAAACGGCTACCATGTTCCGGCAAATGTTTTTAGGACTGTCATACGAACAAGCATTTCTGAACGGTTTGAACGTGGACGAACTGGCAGAAAACTTTCGCTATATCTATTCGCTGCTTAAAGCCTGATACAGTTTTGTTTTTTTAACCTCTATTATTTTTGAACGTATGTTCAAAATATGGCGTTTTTGTTTTATCTTTGGAGCATGAAGCAAAATTCAGCGACATGGATAAGGTTCAGAAACAAAGAGGAAGCATCGTGCTACACAAAGAAACAAGGGACGGTGCGGACTACATACGGATAGAATACGCAAACAGTCAGGCTGTCGCCCGACTGCTCGCACAAGACACAGGAATAGAAATGGCTGGCAACGGCTCTGCATACATAGCATCAGCCGCTTTCAGCCTGCCGGATTTCTACGACCGCTATTCACCACACGCCTATATTGATTACAGCCGGGTTTACGTGCGGCATCCCAAACCTAAAAGGGAATACACACTGCCGAAAGGCTACCTCGAACTACTGGAACAGAAGCGTTACAGCTCCTCGACCGTCAAAACATACCGTGCCTATTTCAGCGACTTCATGGAATATCACAAGGGACGGAACATCGACCGCCTGAAAGTGCCGGACATCAACAAGTACATACTCTATCTTGTGAACGAGAAGAAAATCTCGGTGTCGCAACAGAATATGCGCATCAATGCTATCAAGTTCTATTACGAGCAGGTGAAAGGCGGCAAACGGCAATACTACGGCGGTATCACCCGTGCCAAAGAGTACAAGAGCCTGCCCGAAGTGTTGAGCAAGAATGAAATTAAGCGCATCCTTGCACAAATTTCCAACATCAAGCATCACTGCATGATTTCGTTGGTTTACTCTGCCGGACTTAGAAGAAGCGAATTGCTTAACCTGACCCCGCAGGACATCAACAGTGAAACAATGTCGGTTCGCATTATGGGCAAGGGGAAGAAATGCCGTTATTCGCTCCTTTCACCCAAATTGCTGGAAGAACTACGGCACTACTTTCGGGAATATCGTCCACAAAAATGGCTGTTTGAGGGCGAAACACCCGGAGAGCAATATTCGGCAAGTGCATTGGTGAAAGTGCTGAAAGAAGCCGCACATCGTGCTGGCATCAAACACCGTGTACACGTACATATGCTGCGCCACTCCTTTGCCACACACTTGCTGGAACAGGGAACAGACCTGCACACGATACAGGAATTGCTGGGACACAACGACATCAAGACCACAACCATTTATCTTCATGTGTCAAGTGCCCATAAAGCAAAAATCCCTAATCCTCTTGATACACTGGATAATTCGTGAGGTGCAGTTATAGGAATGTAGGAACGACACCATAAGGTGCGGTTATAAATAAATTACCAACAATTAAAATATGAAGAACATTATTCAAACAGCAGAACAGTTATTAGGCAGAAAATTAACTGCAAATGACGGTTACACAACGGATGAAATCAAACAGGCTGAAAATATGCTTGGACTAACAATGCCGGAAGCTCTAAAGCATTTTTATTTATCTGTTGGAAAAGTAGAGGTATTGGCTTCTTCGTTCCAACGGTTCTTGCCATTAGACGAATTACAATCTGATGGTGAAAAGATTATCTTTCTTGCAGAAAATCAAGAAGTGTGTTTATGGGCTACTACAATACATGATACCACAATCTGGGTTAAGTATAGTGATGATGAAGGTTGGATAACAGAACCGATTGGATTAATGGATTTTATTCTATTAACGATGTATTATAATTGCGCACAAGGAGGCTTTGAGTTTGGCGGAATAGCTGAAAACGAAGAAGCCTATCCTGCTATATTGGAATATGTACAAAAGGAATGGAATAAAGTTGTGCAATATAATACTCTAATCATATATGCATATCAAGATAATCTGATTTGGTATTTCTATAAAGCCGACAATACACCAACAAATGACGGAATATTTTTGTCATGTAGAACAGAAGAGAAGTTTGATAAGTTCTTCAATCTTTTTGATTTCTCTGAATTATAATTGAGGTTGGTAACAAGGTCGAGCCAACAGCTAAACGCTGTTCCTCACCAAACCATTAATAACAATAGTGCGAAACATGAAAATTATAAAAATAATATTGTATTACTTACTATTGGCAAGTACACTTTATACAGGTGTCGGTATTATAAGTCCCTTATACGGAACAGGGTGGCATTTTTCGTTTGCATCTATGTATTGGGCTGTCTTTTCAGTGCTATTTATCGGAAGCGATTTGTGGCTACATCATAAAATATCACGCCTAATCGCCTTATCTATATTGGCACTTGCCTACCTAATGAGTTTTGAATATTATTTGTTTTGTGATGAATATAGATTTGTGGTTCATCAAGGTTCAAGCGAAAAGATTTTTTTAGCAGACATAGGCAAATTTCATGAGTATTGGTTTTATCAAGGTTTGCTGGTTGCCTATCTGCTCTTGGCAATTGGAGTTTCGCATCTATTGAGAAGAAAAAAGTTATTAACAAATCGGGATAACGCTTAACAGCGTTCCCCGCTTAGCCATTACTAACAATACGAATAACTCTTTATGACAAAATTCATTTTAGATGCGATGTATTATCAGATATTCATATTTAATAGGGATAAATTTATATTGGAAAATCCACATGAGCGGACGATACAGATAATATGTGGAATATTATTTCTTCCTGTTATAGTATTGACGTATCTACTGATAAAGGAGAATTTCAATTATAAAACCCCTTTTGTGTTTTTTATCATAATCTATGTTTTACTATACAAGACATTCTGTTCGTATTATATCAAAAGGAAAAAAGGTATGGAAATTATAAGGAGTAAACCTCTAATATTTAATAGCCAAAAGATTTCTTCCTTCATATCATGGATGATTTATCCCATTTTGGTTGTATTACTTTATTTTATAATAACACATCGTCATTGGCTAAAAATTATACAATAAAGATTTAATAAGTTAGTAACAACGAAAGATAGCATCTGACGATGCTCCTTTCTAACCAATAGCGTACATATATGAATAATGTAACAAGAGTAAGAATTGTATATGAATGTAGCATAATAGGTGTTGTTTTGCTGACATTCTTAAAAGGTATGTTCCCATACATGGGAGCATGGTGGCGAGTAGCCCTTATTACTTCACTTGTAGGATTGTGGTTTTCACTATCTTATCTGAAACGGTATAATTATAAATGGGGGTTCAATTACATAGGAAATCATTTATACATTAACCTCTTATTGAAAGTACAGAAGTGGTTTCAGAACGCTACAATCATAGCCTTATTGATACCTGTATTCTTAAAAGACCTCTTGTATAATCAATATTGCTTAGTAGCATATATATTGCTTGTAGGTATGTTCTTGGGCGTGAAGCTGGCTACTTACACAGTAGAGTACGCTATATATAAAAGTAAATTCATTGGTAACAAGGAAAGATAACCCCTGAACGCTTTCCCTCACCAAACCATTATGAATAAAGGAATAAAAAAGACAGATAACTATTTTGAACGAGTGAAGCAGCGTGCAAACCGGACGAATTACAGATACTATTTTTTTGACTACCTATATTTCAAGGGAGAGGTTTGGGGCAAGAAGATAGGACGGATGTCAGGTTTTATACTGCTGTTTTGGTATTGGTGGTGGATAGTAGTTCTGCCCGGCAACTTTCTCCTGATTAACAGTGTACCGCAATGGTCGTCCTTACATCTTGCCTGTTTAGGTGCAATGTTTTTGTTTATTTGTGTATTTATTCTTGCACGATACAGGAAAGCCCGTGTACAGGCATTGTTGAACCGCTACCGCCGCTCTAAGCATATCAGCGCAGTACAGGCATATTTTCTGTTCCTGCTGCCATTTGTACTTTTCTTCTTAGAAACATGGCTGTTCGATGAATGGGGTTGGACGGATTGCGTGAGGTGGAACAAATGATATGTCATTCATATATAAAACATCAGATATGGAACAACGGATTACATCATTATTGCTTCCCGCTCCCGAAGCGGAGTTGGAAGCGTCCTGCAAGGAACTGGACGAAAAGGTAACATGGCTGCTGCACAACAGCCGGAAAATGGACAACTACTTGGAACTTGAACCGTTCAGCAAGGACGGGCGGCTGTGCGCCCACGTGTGCGACACGCTCAAAAGCCTGCCGGAAACGCCGACACTGGCGGCATACAAGGACTACAAGGCAATCATCATCCTGCTGGGTATATCCACCACCCGTTACGCCATACTGGACGAACTGGCGGAACAGCACCGCAAGCGGGACGACATACCCGAACTGACCGCCTACTGCGATGCGCTTCACTGGATGCGACCGGGACGGCAGTACCTCTGCAACGTGTACAACACGGTATGCCACGCTTTCCACCTGCTGCGGAGAAACCCGGTGAGGGACAACCGCCTGCTGGTGACGGAAAAGGAGCTGCGCCACGCCGAACGGATGCTGCCGGAACTGGGCAGGCAGACGTTCACCGAAATGGTACGTCTGAAAGGCTACATGGTCTATGATGCCGAGCAACTGGCGGACAAATGCGGCATGGAATACGGCTCGTTCCGGCGAAAGGTAAAGAAAATGACCGGGTACACGGCTAAGGAATGGGTGATAAAGGAACGGGTAAAGGACGTGGAACACTACCTGATGAACACAAACCTCACGCTTACCGAAGTGGCGTTCACCACCGGGTTCGCATCGACATCGAACCTGAACGACTTCTGCAAGGCGTATCTTTTAGATACCCCCGGAGAAATACGCAGAAAAGCGCAGGAAACAAGAAAATGCACAGTTACAAGAACGTAATGTGAAAAATCAAGAATAAAACAGATTTTTTATGCCCGTAACTTTGTGCTTCATAAAAGATAAGCACAAGGTTATGGAACATAAGATACTGTTGGAAACATACTTCGCCGGACTGCTTCAAAAAGTGGAATGGCAGATACAGGAATACGAGGACACTGCAGCGGACACGCTGACGCTCTGCCGCCTGTGCGTGGACTACCTGCAAGAGATACTGGGCGAACTCAAAACCTTTATAATCTCCTACCCGTTCGCCAGCACGGAGGAAGAAATACACTTCTTCAAGGAACTGAAACCGCTTTTAGCAAGCAAAATCATCTATTACAACACCGTTTACAAGATAGAGGTGCGCTTCCCCAGCGGTAGCGAGGACGTGCAGCGGGACTACCTGCTGTCGGAAACCGACCGGATTTCAAAGTCGTTCCAGCGGAACTTGGCGTTCTACCAGTACCACCGCACGAAAGCCACCTACTTGGACAGGCAGTATTTCATGCGTGGGAAGCCTGACATACAAATCATTGTGGACAGTTTCTATTACGAAACAGACCCACAGTTCAGCACCAGTCACGACTTCAAGGTAGCAAAGATTTTAGCCAACGAACTGCTGGAAATATACCTCACCAACCGACTGCACGAACTGGAACGCCGGGAACAGCGCAAGCGGATGAAGAACGGCTTCACGGGAAAGGTGCTGCGCTGGACGGGGACGAAAAGGGCGTTGGTGGAGCTTGTCTACGCACTGGACGCCTGCGGCTGTCTGAACAAGGGAACGGTTGATATAAAGGAGATTGTAGCCTATTTTGAATATGTTTTCGACATCGACCTCGGCGACTTCTACCATACCTACATGGAACTAAAAGCCAAGACCAAAGACCGCACGGGCTTCCTCTCCACCCTGAAAGACAGGTTGCTGCTGCGCATGAGGGAGCAGGATTAGGCAACCGTGCTTTAACAAAATTTATTTCGCCACAGGTGGGTTCGCCTGTGGCGTTTTATTTTTCAGGACACCCGAACTTTGCGGCAAATCAATTAGTTACCATTATGGAAATAATAACATTTGAGTCCAAAGCCTACAAGGAGCTGGACAACAAGATTACCGCCATTGCCGACTACATCTTCAACCACGTGGAAACGGCAAGACAAAATGAGGAAGATATGTGGGTGGACAGCTACGAGGTCTGCACGTTCCTGAAAATAAGCGAAAAGACCCTGCAACGCCTGCGGGTATCGGGGACTATCGCCTATTCCAACATCAGGGGACGTTATTTCTACAAGGTCAGCGAGATACGCCGGATGCTGGAAGAACGCCTGATAAGGAGCAACAAGGAGAACATCGACAACCTGATAACCAACCACCAACTGTATGCTAAGGAAAGAGGAAATCTTAGAAAGGACAAGTAACGGGCTGGCGGTGTTCAAACACTACCTGCCCGGTAACTGGCGCATAGGTCGCAACTTCCTTAACCCGCTGTACGAGGACAGCAAGGCTTCCTGCAATATCTATTTCGACCGCCGGGGCGGTATCTACAAGATGAAAGACTTCGGCAACGACAGTTACAGCGGCGACTGCTTCTTCCTCGTGGGGCAGTTAAAGGGGCTGGACTGCAACCGGGCGGCTGACTTCGTGGAGATACTGGAAATCATTGACCGGGATTTGGGCTTGGGGCTGGCTTCCGGCACTCCGGTTTCTGTTCCCCCGGCAACCGTCCGCCGGGCAGTGCCGGACAAACCCGAAGAAACACCCGAAAAGCCCGTCAAGCCCTACCAGTTCCGGGAACAGAAGTTTCCGCTTGCCGAACTGGTGTACTGGCAACAGTACGGCATCACGCCCGAACTGCTGGAATATTACAAGGTCTGTTCGCTCCGGGAATACAATAGTGAAACGGCAGAGGGGAAGCCGTACACCTACACTTCATCGGTGGCAGAACCCATGTACGGCTACAAGGGCAAACAGCACATCAAACTGTACCGCCCGTTCTCCACACCCCGCTTCCTCTACGGCGGCAGCTTCGGCGAAAACTACTGTTTCGGGCTGGAGCAACTGCCCGCCAAAGGTGACACGCTATTCATCACAGGCGGCGAGAAAGACGTACTTTCACTGGCGGCGCATGGTTTTCACGCTATCTGCTTCAACAGCGAAACGGTGACGATACCGCCCACGCTGGTTTATCGGCTGACGTTCCGCTTCAAACACATTGTCCTGCTCTTTGACATGGACAAGACGGGCAGGGAAAGTTCACGCAAGCAGGAAAAACTACTGGAAGAATTTGGCGTGAAACGGCTGCTGCTCCCGCTTCCGGGAACGAAAGAGGAAAAGGACATTTCCGACTACTTCAAAGCCGGGAACACCCGTGAAGATTTCCTGAAACTGTTTATCGAATTTTTAGACAACCTGTATAGCGACACATTGATTATGCTAAAATCGTGCGAGATAGATTTCAACAACCCGCCCGCCAAAGCGCAAGAGATTATTTCGGCGGGTGACGTTCCGTTAGGAACACAAGGCAACCTGTTCGGCATCACCGGGGGCGAGGGAACGGGAAAGAGCAATTATGTAGCCGCAATCGTGGCGGGCTGCATCTGCCCCGCTGGTGCGGAAGTAGATACGCTGGGCATACAGATAACCGCCAACGGCAGGCATAAGGCGGTCTTGCTCTATGACACCGAACAGTCGGAAGTGCAATTGTTCAAGAATGTAGGCAACCTGCTGGCACGTGCCAAACAGCCGGACAAACCCGATGAACTGAAAGCATTTTGTCTTACAGGTATGTCACGCAAGGAACGCCTGAACGCCATTGTGCAGAGTATGGATAAGTTCTACTACCAGTACGGCGGCATCCAGTTGGTCGTCATTGACGGCATCGCAGACCTTGTGAAAAGTGCCAACGATGAAGCGGAAAGCGTGGCGGTGATAGATGAACTTTATCGGCTGGCGGGTATCTATAACACCTGTATTCTTTGTGTGCTGCACTTCGTTCCGAATGGCTTGAAGTTACGGGGACATTTGGGTAGTGAGTTGCAGCGTAAGGCGGCTACAATCCTTTCGATAGAGAAAGACGAAGAACCCGCCCAGTCGGTCGTGAAAGCCTTGAAAGTAAGGGACGGAAGCCCGTTGGACGTTCCTTTGATGCTCTTTGCATGGGACAAGGAAGCGGGGATGCACGTGTACAAGGGCGAGAAGCCCCGTGAGGAAAAGGAGAAGCGCAAGGAAAGGGAACTGGTGAATGTCGCACGTGACATCTTCGGGCGGCAGACACGCATCACCTACATAGACCTTTGCGAGCAGTTGCAGCAGGTCTTGGACATCAAGGAGCGCACCGCAAAGAGCTATATCCGCTTCATGCGGGAAAGGGACATCATCACCAAAGAAACGGCGAACCAAAGCTGTTTTGTCATAGGTTCATATAATCTTCAAAGGAACGCAAGCTGCCCGTAGGCGTATGGGCTGAACTTGTGTATTTTTAGGTGCTTGTGTCCTGCCCTGTTGTGAAACACGGCAGGATTTTTTCTGTTTGCACGTGAAAATTCAGGGTATTTGCTTAACTTTGCAGAAGTTACACGAAAAAAGTAACGGCAGTTGGACGGCGGTTGCCGGAATATTGCCTTTATATATAACATATACGTTCGCCGAACGTCCCAAAGTAGAAAACTGGCACTTTTCAAAATGTGGGGATATTCAGCGCAGGATATGCTATGCGTTTGTCATAGCGTGGCTGCACTGTTTCCACATTTGGGTATGCCAGTACCTCTACTTTGAAACAGCGTCATGCCACGCTTTCTTTTTAGGTGGCGGCTAACGTGCAAAGACAGTAGGGATTTATATCACTTTAATACCTGACAATATGGAACAAATCAAAGCGCACATCGCCGTATCGCTGGACGGGCATACCGCCACGCCGGACTATGAACTGGACTGGATGCCCCGTGAGGTCAAGGAACTGGCGGCAAGGGAACACGCCGCCGCAAGCTGCCTGCTTATGGGGGCGAACACCTACAACTACATCTTTGAACACTGGGGCGGGTGGCCGCACAAAAGCAAGCGGTCTTTTGTGGTGTCACACTACGACACCAACGTGACGCCGGACTGCGGCGTGGAGTTCCTGACCGAAGAACCGCTGCAAAGAATTTATGAATTGAAACAGGAAACCGCCATGCTGGTGGTGGGCGGCGGCAAGCTGCTTACTTCATTGATTAAAGCCGGGTTGCTGGACAGCCTGACAATATACACCGTCCCGGTCATGGCGGGCAAAGGCATAGGCTTTATCGGGGAAACATTCGGCTCACATTGGAAACTCTCGGGAAGCAGGATGCTGGATAACGGGGTGGTCTGTTCGACCTACCTGTTTGGCGGGAGCGTATAAAAAATGCGCCCGGTTCCCGCCGGGCGCAACCACTAAAATTTCAATTATCATAAGTGGCAAAACCTATCACAATGAAATTTCAGCGGCAAAGATAGGCTATTTCTTCGGTTTCGCTTTCTTTTCGGGGAATGAAAAACCGACATTGAACTGTTCGTCCAGTACCAGCGAAGCATCGAAAGCCTTGCCGTTCTTGCCCTTGAACCCCTTGATTAGCCCGGTCTTGCGTTTCGTCACCAGCTCGACAATCTGCTTGTCGGAAAGCTGCTTGTCGCACTTGTTGCGGAATATGGTTAGCGTGCAGTCCACGTTGGAACACTTCGCCACTTTCGGGTAGAACAGGATGCGCCCGTTATTGCATTTGGGGCAGGGGCAGGTTTCACCAGTAGCAACAGATAGCTGCTCCGATAGCAGTTCTGTGGTGATTTGCGTTGCGTACACCTCGATACCCTTTCGGAATGTGTCGGCATCCATGTTTCCCGCTTCTATCTTGGAAAGGGCGGTTTCCCACATACCCGTCATTTCGACATCGGCAATCTTCTTGTCCTTGACAATCCCATAAACGGCAAGCCCCTTGTCGGTAGGCACAAGGTTCTTCTTCTCACGCACGATGTACTGGCGGGCGAACAGCGTTTCGATAATCGCCGCACGGGTGGCGGGCGTGCCTATCCCGGCATCTTTCAGGCTGGCTTTCAGCTCGGCATCTTCCAGTTCCTTTCCGGCGTTCTCCATTGCCGCAAGCAGGCTGCTTTCCGTGTGCAGCGGTTTCGGCTTGGTCTGCTTCTCCAACAGTTCCACGTTGGAAATCGGCAGGCTTTCGCCCTCTTGGAGCGGCGGCAGGCTGGCGGCTTCTTCGTCCCCGCCCGTTTCCTGCTCGCCGAACACGGCACGCCACCCGGCTTTTTTCATCACAGACCCTTTCACCGTGAAGTCGGTATCTCCCCCTGACAGCAAGGCGGTGGTAACGTCTTTCACGCACTTGCCCGAAAAGGCTTCCAGCATACGCCCGGCTACCAGCTCGTAAACCGCCCGCTCGTCTTTGGAGAGTTCGCCGGGCAGGTTCTCGGTAATGATTAAGGCGTGGTGGTCGGTCACTTTGCCGTCATTCACGCTGTGGCGGTTCAGGGGTGTGCCGTCCAGCCCGGCGGCATACCCGGCAAAGCGGGGGTATTGCCCTAACAGGGCGACACGCTCCGGCATTTCATCGAAAACGTCCTCCGATATATAGCGGCTTCCGGTTCTCGGATAGGACATCACTTTCTTTTCATACAGGCTTTGCGCTATGGAAAGCGTCTTGTCAGCCGAAAAGTTCAGCTTCGTGTTCGCTTCCTTTTGCAGCGTGGTAAGGTCGTACAGAAGCGGCGGTTCTTGGTTGGCTTCTTTCCTCTCAACGGATTTCACGGTAAGTTGTCCGGCATCCTTAACCCGTTGCAGGGCGGCTATGGCTTCGGGCTGCTGTTCCCACTTGGCAGTAGATTGGACGGTGAAACTTATTCCCCCGCTGGCGGTATGGGCTTTGAGTTGCCAAAACTTGGCGGGTACGAAATTCCTGTTCTCCAAATAGCGGCTGCATATCATCACAAGTGTGGGTGTCTGCACCCTACCCAGCGAGAACACCCCCTGCCCGGCGGCTACGCTCAACGCTTGGGTGGCGTTTATCCCAATCAGCCAGTCCGCTTCGCTGCGGGATTTGGCAGAGAGGTAGAGGTTATCGTAACATTCGCCCGGCTGCAAGTTATCCAGCCCCTCACGGATTGCCTTGTCGGTAAGGCTGCTTATCCACAGGCGCACGAAAGGCTTGCGGCAGTTCAGGTAATGGAAGATATAGCGGAAGATTAACTCACCCTCACGCCCGGCATCGGTGGCGACAATAATCCGGTCGCACTGGTCGAACACTTCCTTTATCACTTTCAACTGTTTCAGCACACCGGGGTCTGCCTTGTAACCTTTCTCCGCTTTCACCTGACGGGGGATTAGCTGGAAATCGGGCGGCAGTATGGGCAGGCTCTCCCTGCGGAAGTTCGCCACGCCGTAGGCTTCCGGCATGGCAAGCTGGATTAAGTGGCCGAACGCCCATGTCACCATATACCCGTTGCCGGAAAGATAACCGTCATTACGCTGGGTCGCCCCGATGATGCGGGCGATATCCTTTGCCACGCTGGGCTTCTCTGCTATCAATGCAATCATAATTCTTTACTTTTTAAGGTGGGTACTACATTTTCATTCCTTTGGACTTCTTGGGCTTGTCCGCTTTCAGGCTCTTGTCCTGCGCTTTCTCATGCTTCTCTTTCTGCTTGGCGGTGGGCTTGTCCTGACCCTGTTTCAGCGGCTCTTTGCCCCGTTTGGTGGCTTCGTTGGTCTTGCCCTCCGAATTGACCGCTACCTGTATCCGGCTCTCGGCGGCGGGGGTAACGTCTTTCGGCTTCACCTTGTCGGGGGATTTGCCCTGTGTGCCGGGCTGCACATGACCGTTGAACTCAACGCCCTTGCCGTCCTTTATCCCGGCTACCTGCTGCTCTGCGGGCTGTT
Source organism: Parabacteroides sp. ASF519 (assembly GCF_000364265.2). NCBI lineage: Bacteria > Pseudomonadati > Bacteroidota > Bacteroidia > Bacteroidales > Tannerellaceae > Parabacteroides > Parabacteroides sp. ASF519. The sequence goes on from NZ_AQFV02000006.1 coordinate 4,466,871, forward strand.
GTCCCTGCTGCAAGAATTGGACGGCAGACCTCGGCAGGAACTCCAAGCCACGCTCCACCGCACTGACCTGCAAATAGGCACTGCGCTTCGTGCCGTCCCTAAATTGCAGGTTTTCCATTTTCACCGCTTGCCCGGCTTCAAAGGCGGCTTTCTGTTCTGGGCTGACTTTCACGCCGCAAATGGTATCGGGGCATTTCCACTTGTCAGCCCGCATATACTCCAGTTCGTGCGTGTACCTGTCCCGGCTGACGAACACGGGGATTTGCCCGCCGCTTTTCGGGTCTTTGATTTCAGCGATGCCGCCCAAGTTGCCAGTGCCTTGCAAGTTGCCCTGTTCCTGCTTGGTGAACCTGTGTTCATGGAACGGGCGTTGCAACAGTTTCTCGTCCTGCTGCACGCCGTGCAGCTTGGGTACTACCGTGCCGTCCTTTGCCTGATAGAAAGAGAGCTTGACATCGGTAGGTTTGAGGTAGAAGCCGCCCACCGTCCCCGAAACTGTGTAGGTGTTGCGGGACTTGTAGCCACGCATCACCCGGTCGAAGTCCCTCGTGTTTTTCAGGGTGTCGGCGGTGATACCGACTTTTTTCAGGTTCTCCCAGTCGATTTTTGCCGGGTCGAAGCGGTAGCCCTGCTTGAACTCGTGGAAGTCGGGCTTCGGAACTCGAAGCATTTCAGCCCGCTTGCCGCCCTCCGGTGTCGGGTTGCGGTGGTTGTCCTCGATTGCCTTTGCGTTCTGCTCCGCTTGGGAAGCCTTGACGCTGAACAGTTCCAGCCCGGAAGTGTCCTGAAACTTGCGGAAGAAATTGGAAATGAAGTTGCTGAACACATCGCTGTTCTTGTCCACCTGCATGAACTCGCCGCTATGTGTCGGCGGCACGGTCTGCAAATTGCCCTCCTTGTCGATACCCTTAACGGCACTCACCTTGCCCTGCTGTTTATCCAAGACCAGCAGCACGTCTTTTTCCTGCCCCTCTGCGGGCGGGGTCATTCTGTTTGCCATAAATAATTGGAATTTTAGTGGTTACGGGAATAGTCCCGTCCAAAGGTAGCGACTAAATATGCTATATTTGGATAGGCAGAAAGAGGTGTCCGAATTTGTCCTGCACTGTCTGAATTTGTCCGGGGGGTAATTACTGCGAGCAATATTCGCAGAATTGAAAAGGGCATAAAAAAAGAGAGTGATTGATTTCACTCTCTTTCGATGAACCCTTTGTGAACCCTTTTAATGGTTTTCAAATGCTTGTTAAACAGTAAGTTTTGCATTTTATAAAAGCAAAAACATTCAATTATGAACCCTTTGTGAACCCTTTAAGTGTATAATGAGTGCCTTTTCCTGTTGTTCCTTGTATTTCCAGCCAGTTATCCAGTTGCGACAAAATTCGATAAGCAGTAGTTTTACTGGTATTTAACAATTTCTGCACATCTGAATTATTTATACTTCCATTTTGGGCGGCATACTCAATAATGGGTATATACCTTTCATCCACCCGCTGCGCCAATAGCTGCGAACGTATATCGGTATAATAGGTAATCATCAGACCGCTTAACATTTCAAGTTTGGGCGGCAACAACTTGTATGCGCTGACAGCTTCCAAGATACGCTTGTAGCCACGTCCCCAGCTTTCAATATCCCCGCTTCTGAAAAAGGCGTTGGCGATTAACGGATTATAGGGAGAGGACGGGTGGCTTTCAAAAAGTTTTTCAGTCGTCCAGCTTTCCGGCAACTGCCCGGCGTTCCAAAAGGTGATATGGTCGGGGAACACGCTAATCTGAATGGGTACGGCACTGGCATAGTCTTTATGTGCCACACAATTCATCAGTGACTCCCTGACAGCTTCCACCGGGAACTGCGGTGTTTCACGCCGGGAAATGCCCTCGTATGAAATGTGATAAATCAGGTACTTGGTCTTTATCAAATCCATTGCCTTATCCACCTGCTCCATTAAAGAGCCGTGAACCTCGTCCTGAAACTCCAAGTTACCCTTATCATCCCGGAAGAAACCTATCTTGATATAAGCCCCGGTTACAAAGCGTTCGGGGTCGGGGTGGAACAACAGCAAGGCGGCACGGGTCGGGCGGTTGGTTTGGGTGTCAATCAGCCGCAAATCGTGCAGCAAATTTTCGGTAGTATCTTTCAACACATCTTCGTCCACACGCCCGCTTCTCGCCGCTTCCTTGCGGAAACGGTCTAATGCGCCGGGGGAAAGTTCCTCTATGCCTGCCCACTCTATGGGAAACTCGTCCCAATGCCTGCCAGTACGTTGCAGGATAAAACGGTTCAACGCCGCACCTTTCAACTCCTGTTTCGTGCTGCCGCTACGATAGTGGTACTGACCTTTATAATTGATAGGATTGGAATAAGGCGGTACGTCAATCTCAATATATTTCAGCCCGTTTTCTTCCAGCAGGTTCACGTCCACGATGATACCCAGCACGTCACGTACTTTGTTCGGTATATCCTCCAGCAGTTTGTCGGCATCGGCAACGCCGACTACCTTACCGTTGTCATTCATACCTATATATATCTTGCCGCCTGTGGCGTTGGCAAAGCCGCATATCCATTTCAGATACTCGTCACGCCAGCTTTCTTTCCATTCCGTATTTTGGTTTTCATTCATAATCATTTCTTTGTCTGCAAAATTAGTAAAAATACTGTCTGTCAGGAAAGAATATCGGTTATTCTTCCTCTTTTATAAGGTGGCATAGCTCCGGGTCGTTCTTAATCCGTGTTATCTCGTCCTCGACTATCTGCCGAACTTCCTGACGGATGCGGTCATAATTGGCTTGTATCTCCTCCTGCATCCGGTCGTTGCCGTCCTTGTCGGTGAAGTCGATTATCTGCGGCAACTTCACGTAACGGGCGGTTTCCCGCTTCACCTTTTCATTGTCCACCACGATTTCACAGTGGAAAATCTTCTGCTCTATCCGTTCATCGAAATTGTCTGCCACTGCCCCCACGAACATACCTTGCGTGAGGTTGGATATTTTGCTGGCGGGTATCAGGCTGTCCATTTGGGTGCTTATCGAGGTGGATTTCTCCCGCTGGTTGATTGTCATGCTCTGCCGTTTCTGCAACACCTTTCCGAAACGTTCAGAAAGGATTTTTGCCGTTTCACCGACTACCTGACCGCTGAACACGTTGCCCACGGTATTTTGTATCACCCGGCTTTCCTTGTCCCCGTAATCACGGGTAAGCTGGCTGTAATCCTGAAAGCCCAGCAGAACCGCTACCTTGTTGCTTCGTGCGGTTGCAATCAGATTGTCAAGCCCTCGAAAATAAATCGTTGGCAGCTCGTCTATTATCACCGAACTTTTAAGCTGACCTTTCTTGTTTATCAGCTTCACGATACGGGAATTATATAATCCCAGTGCTGCCGAGTAGATATTTTGGCGGTCAGGATTGTTGCCGACAACCAAGATTTTAGGCTCTTTCGGGTTGTTGATGTCGAGTGAAAAATCATCGCCCGTCATTACCCAGTAAAGGGCGGGTGAAATCATCCTTGAAAGCGGGATTTTCGCACTGGCTATCTGCCCCTGCAACTGTTCAACTGCCGAACTTTCCCATGCGTCCACGAACGGAGAAAGATAATTTTCCAGTTCGGGGTAGCTGCGCAAAATGGTGAATACATCGGCGTATTTTTTGTTCAACAGTTCAATGGCATGGGGGAATGTGCAATACTTACCGTCCTGATAGATACGGAGATACCAAATTATAGCCGCCAAAAGAATAATCGGGCTTTCCACAAAGAAGTCGCCCTGCTTGCTTATCCAGCTTCGATTGAGGTTAAGCATTATCGTGTAGCTGGCTTCATAGGCATCCGCAATGTCCGACATGAAGCTGGCGTTTATCGGGTTGCATCGGTGGCTCTTGCGTGGGTCGTCAAAGTTGATAACGTAAAACTTAGGCTTTACCTTGTAGCCGTCTAAGTGGTTAAGCAAATGATTGTAAGCGATTTCCGAAAGGTCAGGAAACTTGTAATCATAACAATAGAGTGCAAAACCTTTCTCGATTTGCTGTTTGATGTAACTGTTTACCACCGCATACGACTTCCCGCTACCCGGTGTTCCCAGTACAAGGCTGGCACGGAACGGGTTCACGACATTTATCCAGCCATTATTCCATTTCTTCTTATAGTAGAACCGGGTAGGCAGATTTACGGAATACTCGTTCTCGATAAGCCTTGTTTCCTGCTGGAAACTTTCGTTCTCGGTATTAAAGACATCATCCATGAGGTTGTTTTTCAACAACCGGGACATCCACGTACCCGCCATGAGCATACAGATATAGCCCGCCGATAGCGTAACGATATAAAACACGGCATCCGCCGTATGTGGCAACGGCAGTTCCAGCATCCACCAGTTCAGGAAAAACAACACGACACCAGCCGCAAGGCTGCAATGTATCTTCGTCCACGTTATCTTTTCCTCTTTCACGCCCTTAGTGCCGATGCACGACAGGGCGAGGAACACCACCGAAAAAAGTTTCGTCCAAAGGGCGGACGAGAACAGCCCGGTGGTACGCTGGAAGTTCCACAGTATCTTGTCTATCACCTCAAATGTCACTCCCCATTCTTTCAGGGTGGAGTAACAGAACCAGTACACGTTTATTCCCACGAATAGAATACTGATAGCCCGCATAAAGTCCATGACCCGTGCAAGCCCTCTCAAATCATCTTCCTGTTGCATGATTGTAATGTTTTTTAAGTTAGTCGATGCGCCTTGTGCGCTTCTTTTTCTTCTTTCTCTTTTGGCGGGCGGTGTCCTGCGGCTCGTCACCGCCTGATGCACCGCCGCCCAGCAAACCGCCGAAAGCTCCCAGCACGGAAGCCACCTCCGGAACGATATCGGATTTCGGCGTAAAACCCGGCTGTTCCTGATGCGTGGATTGGTCTTGCTGCGGTGCTGACACTTCGGGCTGGTGCATCTTTCCGGTTTCGCCCGAAAAGCGTTCGTTGAACACGTTCGCCGAATACTCCTTGCCCAAGCGGGAGCCGTTCAGCACCACCCGGCTGTCATGGTCGATGAACGTAACGCCATATATGCGCCCGCTGTCGTTCTGACGGAACACCACGTCAATGCCCTGCTTCTTTAGCTGCTGTTCCAGTTCCTTGCGGATGCGGGCGGTCTGCATGGCAGTGGCGACAATCTTCCGGGTTCGCTCTTTCAGTTTCCTGTCCTTGATTGCTTCGCCCGATTTCTCCATTCTGCGCTGCACCGCTTCATAGCCTACCGACTTTCCGATGCGGGAAGCCTTTACCGGGTTGCCTGTCTTTTCGCCCTTGTCGTTCGTGGCAGAATAGACAATGCCCTGATAGGGCTTGCCGTTCACTTCACCCTTGACTTCCTCGGCGCAGACGTTGTAAACGGCAAGCAAAGCCTTGTATTCCCCGAACGACTGGAAGCGGTAGCCATAGCAAGCCGCTTTCACGGTATTGCCGATTTGGTGCTTCACGTCCCCGGCTGCATAATCCACCTTTTTAAGTTCCGGGCGTTCGGCACGCTCCTTTCGCTCTGCCGGGTGCAGCCCGTATTTCTTTTCCAGTTCACGGGTGATTTGCTTGCTGCGCCGATGCTCGAACCTGTCATTCAGCGGTCTGCCGTTCTCGTCCACCCGCAACCCCACGATGTGGATATGGTGGCGGTCGATGTCGGTATGCTTGTACACCAAATAAGGCTGGTCGCCATAGCCCAACTTCCGCATATACTCTTTGGCTATGTCGGAAAGCTGCTGGTCGGTCAGCACGTCTTCCGGGTGCGGGTTTATGGAAATATGAAGTATCGGCTTCTTGGTGAATAGCTGGACAGGCATCTGCATTTCAAAGCTGCGCATACACTCGCCGATAGAGAAATTCCCGTCCTCGCCCAACAGCATCCGGTTGGAGAAAAGCACCTTTGCTTCCTCGCTGTCCACCTTGTTTTGGTTGTAAGCCAGTGCGCCGAACATATTGCCGCCAGTGCTTATTTTGGCAACCATAGTTCCTTGCACTCGTTTGTCAGGTCGATAACCTGACGGTTTAACATAGATAATTCAGTGGTCGCCTTCTCCAGTTTATAGAGAAAAGCCAGTGCTTTTTTCTCGGAAAAGTTACTATTCAGAGCCTTTACCACTTGGTTGTAATTGACCGCTACGGCTCTGAATTGTGCATAAAATTCGGTCAGCCGGGCGCAATACTCGACCGCCGACTTGTCCACTTTCACCACCCGGAACGGCTCGCCGAACAGCCGGGCGGCGATGAAACGGGACTTGCTCGTAACGCCCGACTGCTCCCACTGCGAGAGGAAGCGGGCGTTCTCCCGGTCGTTCAGGTAAAGGACATGGCGGTGCTTCGCCGGGTCTGCGAGGGCGGGGCGACCGCCCTTGTTAGGTTTTCTTGTTTCCATACTTCTTTGGATTAAAAAATTACGACTTCGGAGTGATTTTTACCCCCGCAAGGGGCAAGGCGTTTTCAGGCACGGAAAACGGTTTTGTATGCTACAAAACACACCTTGCTATTTTCTGACGAAAATCGAAATCCGTCACGGACGGATTGGGGTTAGCGTGAAGCGGTAAGCCCTGCCGTTCACCAGCCCGTTTTTACACCTGCGCCCCCAGCGGTTCGTTACTCCGCTGCAAAGTAACAGTGATTTATAATGCTGTAAAATAGGCAGTTGGTGGACAAATCGGGACAGCACAGGACAAATCGGGACAAGGTTTTCAGGGGACGTTTTTTCTCCCTTTTTTTGCATCGGATTTCAAGATTGAAAGCAAGATTGAAAGAAATATTCCAATCAGGAAAGAATGATTGAAAGCATGATTTCAAGAAAGCATGATTGCATTATTTCAATATTCCAAGAAAGAATGAAAGCAGGAAAACAAGATTGAAATAAAACAGTCTTTCAATATTTCAAGATTGCAACATGGAAAGAATGAATGATTGAAAGCAATAAATAAATCAACCAATAATGAACGAAAGCAATATGGAAAACGAGAAAACACCCCTTTATGTCGCCTTTTCCACACAAAAGGGCGGGGTCGGCAAAACAACCTTTACCGTGCTGGCGGCGAGTTACCTCTACTATCTCAAAGGCTACGATGTGGCGGTGGTCGATTGCGACTACCCCCAACACTCCATTGCCGGGATGCGAAAGCGGGATGCCGAGCAGGTCGGGGCGGATGAAGATTACAAGCGCATGGCGTATGAACAGTTCACCCGGCTGGGGAAGAAAGCCTACCCGGTGCTGTGTAGTTCGCCCGAAAAGGCGATTTCAACGGCTGACGAATATATAGCCGCCGGACACGTGCCGGATATTGTCTTTTTCGACCTACCCGGCACGGTGAACAGCGAGGGCGTGATAAACTCCCTTGCGGGCATGGACTACATCTTCACCCCCATTTCAGCCGACAAGGTGGTGCTGGAAAGCAGCCTGTCGTTCGCAATGGCTATCCAAAAACTATTGGTGAAGAATGAAGCCTGCCGACTTGCCGGGCTGTACCTCTTTTGGAACATGGTGGACGGGCGGGAGAAAACAGACCTTTACACCGCCTACGACAAGACGATTAAGGAACTGGAACTGCCGCTGATGAAAACCTTTATCCCCGATACCAAACGCTACAAAAAGGAACTGGTAGCGGATAAAAAGGCGGTGTTCCGCTCCACGCTCTTTCCCGCCAGCCGCCCGCTGGTGAGGGGAAGCAACTTGGAAGAACTGATAACCGAAATAACGTACTACATCAAATTACAATGATATGGCAAAGCAAAGCGGCGGGATGCCGAAGATAGACGAGGATTTCATGAAAGAACTTATCTCGCAAGGTGTCCCCAGTAAACAAGATAATAATAAGACGAATGATGTACCGCAAGAAACACAAACAGAAACGGTGCAAGTAGAGAAACCGACACCCCGCAAGCGCAAGGGCGGTTCGGGCGACTACCGGGAAACCTACTTTCAGAAAGTGGAACTGGCAGACCGACAGCCCTTGTACGTGAGCCGTTCCACGCACGAGAAGCTGATGCGTATCGTGACGGTAATAGGCGGGCGAAAGGTAACGGTAAGCAGCTACGTGGAAAACATTCTGCTGCGCCACTTCGAGCAGTACCAAGATGAGATAAACACCCTGTACGAAAGCAACTTCCAAAAGCCTGTCTGACTATGGTAATCCATTGCATACTTACCGGGCTTTTGGTGTACTATATCGCCCTGTGGCTGTGGTATCGCTACACGGACAGCCGGACATCACCGGGCAGAACGGATGATACGCCGCTTCCACGAAACGAAGTTTCAGGCTACACGCTGATAGGTGAAAGCCGATACAAGGGTGGACTAATCGGGACAGCGCAGGACAAATCGGGACACCTCCCGAAAGCGGCTGAAAATGATACTATTTTTGCGCCGCAAGCTGACGGACAGCCGGAAGAAACACCCGGTTACGAGAATGACGAACCCGACTACGAGGACGAGGAAATAGCCGGGTACATGGACGGTGACGATGATACCGGGCGGGCTACGGGCGTGAGCTTTGACGAACTGGGCGAAGCGGTACGCACGGCGAACGCCGACAACCCCACCGAAGCGGAACAGCGGCAAGCCGCCGGGACGCTGGCAAGCATTGAGGGGACGAACCTCTACGATGCGGTGGTGGAGAACATCAACGGCGGGCTGGCAAAGGTGGTTGAACTGCTGGGACGCAACGAAGCGGAACTGGCTACGGTTGCTCCTGCCGGAACTGGCAACATAAGCAAGGAACACGAAGCGTTCGACATGAACGATTTCCTATAATATAATAATGTGTAACAATATGAAGCAACGTGACTACGGTTGATTGGCAACCTGAAAACCAAACAGACAAACGGGACTGCTCCCGACCACTAAAATTTCAAATTATTCACCAGCCGGGAAAGGCGGACTTCCCACCCGCCGCCCGGCATTAAAAACAAATCACAATGAGAAAGAAAATCTTTTTGTCGGCGGCTATCCTTGCCGCTGCGGTAAGTGCCTACGCACAGGGCAACGGGCAGGCGGGCATCACCGAAGCCACGAACCTAATCACAGGGTATTTCGACCCCGGAACAAAACTGGTGTACGCAATCGGGGCGGTCTGCGGCTTGATTGGCGGGGTAAAAGTCTATAACAAATTTGTGCGACGTGAAGTTGCGTAAGTGATTGTGTAACATTAAGATTACACCTCCAGTTCCGTCTGGAGTAGCCTACGGACACATGCATTAGGAGTAATTCTTTTGTATGAAGCTGTCCCGACAAGGTAGCCTTTCCGAAAGGAGAAGATTGAACCGTGAGGGGAAATCAACGGCTGATAACACCATTCAGCACGAGGAGCTTGGCTTAGCGGTATGGTCAACGAAAGTGAACTGTCCGATAAACATCGTAAAGTACAACGAGCCAAAGGTTGTTGACAGGCTCGAACCAAAAGGTAAGCAGTCGGCTGTCCTCTTGAATTTTGGGGACACACGGACATTAGCACTGCCGGTGGAATAGACAGGACCTAACCCGCTTATTTGTCACTTATGTAAAACACGGTAAGCCCGTACCTCTCCAGTTCATTAAAGCTGGTAAGCAAGCCGCAAGGCAAGCCTACATGGGGTGCGGGTATAGGATAGCGGAAAAAGCGAATGCCTCCCTGTAATGGGGAGGATACGGATTGAGCCAATATCACGGGTTGGTAAAGGTAACATCATCCGACACGAAAGTGGGCAGACTTCCGCCTATGGTGACACTTTACAAGATAGTTTACAGAACTTTTAAAGAAAGGAAAGCAAATGAACGCAAAGAAATTGGCGTGTGCGCCCGAAGACATAGACATTCACGAACTCTGGTCGAAAATCGACTGGGACAAATGCGAGCGTTTTGTCCAAAAGCTGCAAGCACGTATTGTAAAGGCTCAAAGGGAAGGCAGACATAACAAGGTGAAAGCCCTGCAATGGATGCTTACCCACTCGTTCTACGCCAAAGCATTGGCGGTAAAACGAGTTACGACTAACAAAGGAAAATCTACTTCCGGCGTTGACAAGATTACATGGTCTTCTCCATTGGCGAAAGCCAAAGCCATATTCACTCTGAAAAGACGTGGCTACAAGCCACAACCTCTAAAACGTGTGAATATCAAAAAGAAGAACGGGAAATTACGCCCACTCGGAATACCAACGATGAAAGACCGTGCGATGCAGGCATTATACTTAATGGCACTTGACCCGATAGCGGAAACCACTGGCGACAGCCATTCCTACGGATTCCGCAAACATCGCTGTACGCATGATGCCATTGAGCAATGTTACATTGTACTTTCTCGCTCGGTAGCTCCCGAATGGATTCTTGAAGGGGACATCAAAGGATGTTTCGACCATATCAGTCATGAGTGGTTAATCAACAATATCCCTATGGATAAGGAGATACTACGCAAATGGCTCGAATGTGGTTATGTGTTCAACGGTGAACTCTTTCCTACGGAAGAGGGAACCCCACAAGGCGGCATAATATCCCCAACTCTCGCAAACATGGCACTTGACGGGTTACAAGGATTACTGGAAACATGTATCAAAAAGTATAAAAAGAATTATAAACAGATATACTCTAAGATACATCTTATACGGTATGCAGACGATTTTATTGTAACAACAAAGGATAAGGAAACGATAGAACTGGTTATACTTCCATTAGTACGCAAGTTTCTTGCGGAAAGAGGTCTGACACTATCAGAAGAAAAGACAAAAATCACACATATAAGTGAGGGATTTGACTTTCTCGGCTTCAATATCCGAAAGTTCCGCAATAACACATTGCTGACAAGACCGTCAAAGGATGCGCAAAAGAGATTTTGCGATAAAATCCGTAAAACAATAGAATCCAACAAGTGCGTAAAGCAGAAGTCGCTGATTATGATGTTGAATCCAATCATAAAAGGTTGGGGAAACTATTACAAATACGGTGCTTCTGGTGAGATATTTCACCGAATGGATTGGGAAATCTTTAAGAAAATATGGCAATGGGCAAGACGCAGACATCCGCAGAAATGCAAAGGATGGGTAAAGGATAAGTATTTCAGAACACTAAATGGACACTCGTGGAGATTTGCGGCAGATATGGGCAAGAAAGATAAGATTGATTATCTCGAACTGACCTATCTACCAACCATCCACCATGAGAAATTCGTCAAGGTTCGGCATTATGCCAATCCGTATGACCCAGCCGATAAGTCGTACTACGAATGGAGAGAAACCTACCGAATGAAGCAAACGCTGAAAGGCAGGCAATCTCTGATAAACATTTGGAAACGACAAAATAAGGTATGTCCTGTATGTGAAGAGCGTATTGACAGGGAAAGACCTTGGAGTATCACTGAACAAATAGTCAGCGGACAAAAGATAAGAACTCTTGTACATACCAGTTGTAAACGTAAAATGCATAGTAGATTATGAATATGAAAGTCGAAAATGAGATGGCTCTACCGATAACAAAGTCGGTAACGGTCATGTTGCTTGAGCCGTATGCGGGGAAACTCGCACGTACGGTTCTTAGAGGGGAAAGCTCCCGTAAGGGGGCTGACCTACTCGACTCAAGCGGCGACCCCGACACCTCAAAGACCGCCGCCAGTTGGTTCGGGGCGTGTATCTTCCTGATTGTCGCCGCCACTATCCTGCGTTCGTTCTTCCTCTAAACCAGCGGCTATGTCTGAATATCCGGTAAACAGGGGTATCGGGAAGCCGGTGGAGTTCAAGGGGCTGAAAAGCCAGTACCTCTTTATCTTTTGCGGCGGCTTGCTTGCCGTCTTCGTGGTGTTCATCGTCCTGTTCATGGCAGGCGTGAACCAGTGGATATGTATCGGTTTCATCGTGTCGGCTTCGCTGCTGCTCGTGTGGCAGACGTTCCGGCTCAACGCACGGTACGGCACGCACGGGCTGATGAAAGCAGCCGCACGCAAAAGACACCCACGCTTCATTATCAGCCGAAAGGCGATACCCCGGCTGTTCAACTACAAAAGAAGAAAGGAAGAAAGAACATGAGGAATACATTAAAGGCTACCACGCTGGAACGAAAATTTCCACTTTTGGCGGTGGAGAACGGCTGCATCATTTCAAAGGATGCGGACATAACGGTGGCTTTCCGGGTGGAACTGCCCGAACTGTTCACCGTCACCAGTGCCGAATACGAAGCCATACATTCGGCGTGGTACAAGGCAATCAAGGTGCTGCCCGACTACTCCATAGTACACAAGCAGGACTTCTTCATCAAGGAGAACTACCAGCCCGACACCGAAAGGGACGAACTTAGTTTTTTAAGCCGCTCCTTTGAACGGCACTTCAATGAACGCCCGTTCCTGAACCATTACTGCTACCTGTTCCTGACGAAAACGACAAGGGAGAGAAGCCGCCGACAGAACGACTTCTCCACCCTCTGCCGGGGCAGGATTGTTCCGCAGGAGATAGCCGACAAGGAAGCGGCGGCAAAGTTCATCGAAGCGGTCGGGCAGTTTGAAAGGATTATGAACGACAGCGGTTTTGTCACGCTTACCCGGCTGGCGGCATCGGAAATCACCGGGCAGGACGGAAAGGCGGGCATCATCGAGAAATACTTCTCGCTCTCGCAGACAGATACCACCTGCCTGAAAGACATCGGGCTGTACCCGGAAGAAATGCGTGTCGGGGACGATATACTGTGCCTGCACACGCTCTCGGACGTGGAAGATTTGCCCGGAAAGGTCGGGACGGACTGCCGATTTGAGAAGCTGTCCACTGACCGGAGCGACTGCCGACTGTCATTCGCTGCCCCGGTGGGCGTGCTGTTGTCGTGTAACCACGTCTATAACCAGTTCATTTTCATAGACGACCACGCCGAAAACCTGAAGAACTTCGAGCAGACCGCCCGGAATATGCAATCGCTCTCCCGCTACTCCCGTGCCAACCAAGTGAACAAGGAGTGGATAGACGAGTACCTGAACGAAGCCCACAGCAAGGGGCTTATCTCGGTGCGCTGCCACTGCAACGTCATGGCATGGAGTGACGACAGGGACGAACTCAAACGCATACGCAACGATGTGGGAAGCCAGCTTGCGCTAATGGAGTGCAAACCCCGGCACAACACCACCGACACGCCCACGCTCTTTTGGGCGGGCATACCCGGCAACGAAGCCGACTTCCCGGCAGAGGAAAGTTTCTACACGTTCTTGGGGCAGGCTCTCTGCCTGTTCGTGGAAGAAACGAACTACAAGAGTTCGCTTTCCCCGTTCGGTATCAAAATGGTGGACAGGGTAAGCGGGCGACCGCTGCACATCGACATATCGGATTTGCCCATGAAGAAAGGCATCACCACAAACCGCAACAAGTTCATACTTGGGCCGAGCGGTAGCGGGAAGTCTTTCTTCACCAACCACATGGTGCGCCAGTATTACGAGCAGGGTGCGCACGTGCTGCTGGTAGATACGGGTAACAGTTACTTGGGGCTGTCCCAGCTAATCCACAACCGCACGCACGGCGAGGACGGGATTTATTTCACCTACACCAACGAGAACCCGATAGCGTTCAACCCGTTCTATGTCGAGGACGGGGTATTTGACATAGAAAAGAAAGAGAGTATAAAAACCCTTATACTCACCCTGTGGAAGCGGGACGATGAAGCCCCCAAGCGGTCGGAAGAAGTGGCGTTGTCCAATGCGGTAAGTGCCTATATCGAACGTATCACGGGCGACAGGTCGGTAACGCCCTGCTTCAACACGTTCTACGAGTTTGTCCGGGATGATTACCGCCGACAGCTTGAACAGAAGAACGTCAGGGAAAAGGATTTTGACATAGACAACTTCCTGAACGTGCTTGAACCGTACTATCGTGGCGGTGAGTATGACTACCTGCTGAACTCCGACAAGGAGCTGGATTTGCTGCATAAACGCTTCATTGTCTTTGAATTGGACAACATCAAAGACCACAAGATTTTATTCCCGATAACGACTATCATCATCATGGAAGCCTTTATAAACAAGATGCGCAAGTTAAAGGGAATAAGGAAGTTAATACTAATCGAGGAAGCGTGGAAAGCGATTGCGTCAGCGAACATGGCGGACTACATAAAATATTTGTACAAAACCGTCCGAAAGTATTTCGGGGAAGCGATTGTGGTAACGCAGGAAGTGGAAGATATTATTTCCTCGCCCATAGTGAAAGAGAGTATCATCAACAACTCGGACTGCAAGATTTTGTTAGACCAGCGAAAATACCTGAACAAGTTCAACAGCATACAGAACCTCTTGGGACTGACCGACAAGGAGCGTTCGCAGATATTGTCTATCAACATGGCGAACCACCCCGGACGGAAGTACAAGGAAGTTTTCTTCTCGCTGGGCGGCACGCAGTCGGCGGTGTACGCCACAGAAGTTTCGTTGGAAGAATATTACACGTTCACGACAGAGGAAAGCGAAAAAATGGAACTGTTCGCCCTCGCCGAGAAGCTGGGCGGCAACCTTGAACTGGCTATCAAGCGGCTTGCGGAAAGCAAACGCAATCCCCAATCATCAACAACTTAAAAATTAGGAACATGAAGAAAACAATTCTCCTTATGGCGGTATGCCTTTGCTTCATCGGCAAGGCATCCGCCCAATGGGTGGTGTCAGACCCCGGCAACTTGGCACAGGGTATCATCAACACCACCAAGCAGATAGTGCAGACTTCCACCACAGCCAAGAACACGCTGGACGGCTTCATGGAAGCGCAGAAGATTTTCCAGCAGGGTAAAAAATATTACGATGCGCTCAAAGCGGTGCATGACGTGGTTAAGGGCGGTGTCAAGGTGAAGAAGTCCATTGAACTGGTGGCGGAAATATCCGAAATCTACGTGCGCAACTTCCAAAGTATGCTGGCAGACCCGAATTTCACGCCTGACGAACTGTCGGCAATCTCGTTCGGCTATGCCAAACTGATGTCGGAAAGCTCGGACGTGTTGCAGGACTTGAAAAATGTAGTGAACATCACGGGTATGTCGCTGACGGATGCCGAACGGTTGGCTATTATTGATAATGCCTACCGAAGTCTATTGAATTACCGCAACCTCGTGAACTACTACACCCGCAAGAACATATCCGTGTCCTACCTGCGGGCAAAAAAGAAGAACGACACCGACCGGGTGCTGGCTCTCTACGGCTCGGCGGATGAACGCTACTGGTAACATATAAATCGGTATGCCTATGTTATTAGCAGCAGTAGATTTTGATAACCTGCACCAAGTGTTGCGGGTGCTGTACGATGAAATGATGCCCTTGTGCAGCAACATGACGGGGGTAGCGAAAGGGATAGCCGGGCTGGGAGCTTTGTTCTACGTGGCGGCAAAAGTGTGGCAGTCGCTCGCACGTGCCGAACCCATAGACGTGTACCCGCTCCTGCGCCCCTTTGCGCTGGGGCTGTGCATCATGTTCTTTCCCACGTTCGTGCTGGGGACAATCAACACGGTGCTGTCGCCAGTGGTGAAAGGGTGCAATCAGCTTATGGAAACGCAGACTTTCGACATGAACGAGTACCGGGCGCAGAAAGACCGACTGGAATATGAAGCCCTGATGCGAAGCCCCGAAACGGCTTACCTCGCATCGGACGAGGAATTTGACAGGCAACTGGAAGAACTGGGCTGGTCGCCCTCCGACATGGTGACTATGACGGGTATGTACATGGATAGGGCGGCGTACAATATCAAAAAGTCCGTCCGGGACTGGTTCAGGGAGTTGCTGGAAATGCTCTTTCAGGCGGCGGGGCTGATTATAGACACGCTGCGCACGTTCTTCCTGATTGTGCTTTCGATACTGGGTCCGCTGGCGTTTGCGATTTCCGTCTATGACGGTTTCCAAAGCACGCTGACCCAGT
The DNA here is from genome assembly GCF_000364265.2 of Parabacteroides sp. ASF519. NCBI lineage: Bacteria > Pseudomonadati > Bacteroidota > Bacteroidia > Bacteroidales > Tannerellaceae > Parabacteroides > Parabacteroides sp. ASF519. Next base: position 4,482,698 of record NZ_AQFV02000006.1, read on the forward strand.
GGATTTCACGCTATATCTCCATTTACCTGTGGTTGCCCGTGTCTGACTTGTTCAGCAGCGTGCTGGCACGCATACAAACGCTGATGCTCCAAAAGGACATTCAGGAACTTTCAGACCCGAATTTCATTCCTGACGGGAGCAGCACCGTGTATGTAATCTTTATGATAATCGGTATCGTGGGCTACTTCACCATTCCAACGGTGGCAAGCTGGATTGTGTCGGCTGGCGGCACGTCTGCCTATAACCGCAACGTGGCACGGGCGGGGTCAATCGCCGGGGCTGCGGTCGGTGCGGCAAGCGGGAAAGTAACCGGGAAACTACTCAAATAAGACGGTTTCCACTCGGTAGCTACCTTGACCGTCACTCGGTAGCTACTTTGACAACCTCTTGGTAGCTGCCTTGACAAAGGGGCTGCAATAGAAAGATTTTAGAAACATTATTAGAACATACAGAAAAATGGAATTTAAATCATTAACGAACATCGAAACGAGTTTCCGGCAAATCCGGCTCTTTGCACTGGTATTCATCTGCCTGTGCGCACTGGTGACGGGCTTTGCCGTGTGGAACTCGTACAGCTTCGCCGAAAAGCAGCGGCAGAAGATATACGTCCTCGACAACGGCAAAAGCCTGATGCTGGCACTCTCGCAGGACATGGCGCAGAACAGACCCGTGGAAGCCAAGTCGCACGTGCGGCGTTTCCACGAGCTTTTCTTCACGCTCTCGCCCGACAAGGGGGCTATCGAAAGCAACATCAAACGTTCGCTGTTCCTCGCCGACAAGACCGCTTTCAACTATTACAAGGACTTGGCGGAAAAGGGCTACTACAACCGGGTGATTTCCGGAAACGTCACGCAGACGGTGGAGATTGACAGCGTGAAGTGCGACTTCGACCAGTACCCCTACAAGGTGAACACGTATGCCCGCCAGTTGATTGTCCGGGAAAGCAGCCTGACGGTGCGCAGCCTTGTGACCTCGTGCCGCCTGCTCAACGCCACACGGAGCGACAACAACCCGCACGGCTTCATCATCGAAGCGTTCACCATTACCGAGAACAAGGATTTGCAAACCGTCAAGAGATAGCCTTATGGAGAGAAAACGAAATTACATCGAAAAGGTGCAGGACTGGGCGGACGACCGCCTGCGCCGAATGTGCGGACGGATTACGCCGGGCAAAAGGCTGGCGGTTATCCTCGTGATGTTCCTATTTTTCGGCGGCTTGTCTATCTACATCACCGTTTCATCAATCTACAATATCGGGAAACGGGACGGCAGGCGGCTGCAAATAGAACATATCAAACAACTGCCATTGCAAGGCAATGACACAATCAACAGTATCAACCCTTAAACAGACCGGAATATGGAAGAAGTACAGAAGAATGAGAGCGGCACGACCGTACCGCAGGCGGACGGGAAACCTGAAAAGGAAAAGAAGCCCAAACGGGAACTTACCCCACAGCAGGTGCAGCAGCGTAGGAAGATGATAGTCTTCCCGCTGATGTTCCTCGCCTTTGCCGGGTGCATGTACCTGATATTCGCTCCCTCCGGCAAAGAGGACGTGAACGTGGAAAGCGTGGGCGGCTTCAATGCCGACATACCCCTGCCCGCAGAGGACGGGATTATAGCCGACAAGCAAAAGGCTTACGAACAGGCGATGCTGAACCGCAAACAGCAGGACAAGATACAATCCTTGCAGGACTTCGGTTTCACGGGGGACGATGAAACGGAAGAACCGCAAGCGGAAATCGACCTGATGCCGGAAGAAGATCCGAAGCCACAAAGGGGCGGCGGTGCTTCCTATTCGGCAAACGCTTACCGGGACATCAACCGCCAGTTAAGCACGTTCTACGAAACGCCCCCTGTGGACGAGGAAAAAGAGGACTTGAAGCGACAGGTGGCGGAACTGACCGACAGACTGCAACAACAGCAGAACGCCACACCCACCGCTGACGACCAAATGGCACTCTTGGAAAAATCCTACGAGCTGGCGGCAAAGTACATGAACGGCGGGCAGGGACAAGTCGCACAAGTCCCGGTAACGGGCGGCATTGACCGCAAGCCGGATGCAGTGGCGGTGCAGGCAATCCGGGAAACGACCGTTTCGGGATTGCGGCAGCCCATGAGCGATGCCGACTTCATCCGGGCTTACAGCCAGCCACGAAACTACGGCTTCAACACGGCGGTAGGCACGGGCTACGCTATGGGCAGGAACACGGTAGCCGCCTGCATCCACCAAGACCAAACGCTGACGGACGGGCAGGCGGTGAAACTACGGCTGCTTGAACCCATGCAGGCGGGAAACATAGTCGTGCCGAAGAATACCCTTGTGGCGGGGACGGCAAAGGTGCAGGGCGAACGGCTCGACATACTGGTGTCCTCGATTGAGTATGCGGGCAACATCATCCCGGTGGAACTCGCAGTGTTCGACACGGACGGACAAAAGGGATTATCTGTGCCGTCCTCTATGGAGCAGGAAGCGTTCAATGAAGCAATGGCGAATATCGGCAGCGGGCTGGGTACAAGCATTTCCTTTGCACGGAGTGCCGGGCAGCAGGTGGCTATGGACGTGACAAGGGGCTTGCTGCAAGGAACGTCCGGCTACCTCGCCAAGAAGTTCCGAACCGTGAAAGTGAAACTGAAAGCAGGCTATAAAGTCATGCTTTACGCCAAACAACAATAATTTTTAACCACTAAAATTTCAATTAACGATGAAACAGATTTTTGTAATGTTCGCCCTCTTGCTGGGCGTTTGTGCGGCAAACGCACAAACCACTGACACCGTAAAGTATGCGGCTGGCAACAACTTGTACCGGGGTATTACCCGGAAACTCCCGTACCGCCAAATGGTTACACCCTATGGCGTGGAAGTGACCTTTGCCAAGACGGTGCATATCATCTTCCCCGCCGCCGTCCGCTATGTCGATTTGGGAAGCAACCACATCATAGCAGGCAAGGCGGACGGTGCGGAGAACGTAATACGTGTGAAAGCCACGACAGAGGGTTTTCCGGGCGAAACGAACTTCTCCGTTATCTGCGAGGACGGGAGTTTCTTTTCATTCAACGCCAAGTACGCCCGTGAACCGGAAATGCTCAACATCGAAATGAAAGACTTCTTGGAGAACGAGGACACCAGCGACTTTTCGCATACCCGCATGAACATCTATTTCCGGGAACTGGGTAATGAAAGCCCGCTGCTGGTGAAACTGATAATGCGGAGCATCTACAAGAACAACGACCGGAAAGTGCGCCACTTGGGTAGCAAGCGTTTCGGCATACAGTTCTTAATCAAGGGGATTTACACTTATAACGGGATGCTCTACGTGCATACGCAGACAAAGAACAGTTCCAACGTGCCTTTCGATACCGACTTCATCAAGTTTAAGATAGTCGATAAGAAAGTACCCAAGCGCACGGCTATTCAGGAAACGGTGCTGGATGCGGTACGCAGCTACAACGAGGTGATAGAGATTGCCGGGAAATCGACCGTGCGCACGGTGTACGCCCTGCCGAAGTTCACCATTCCTGACGACAAGCTGCTGTTGGTGGAATTCTACGAGAAGAACGGCGGGCGGCATCAGGTTATCCGGGTGGAGAACGCCGACATCGTGAACGCAGAAGTGATTAACGAACTAAAAATCAAGTAGGGAATGAAGAAACACATCTTTATAATGATGCTCTTTGCGCTGTGCCTGACCTCGTTTCAGGCACACGCACAAAGATACCTGCCGGGCATGAAAGGCTTGCAGGTCACGGCTGGCATGGCGGACGGGGTGCATTGGAACGACAACACGGATTTTGCCTACCATATCGGGGCGGCGTACAGCGTTTACACCAAGAACGCCAACCGCTGGGTGATTGGCGGGGAATACCTGCACAAGAAGTATGACTACAAGGATATGAGAATACCAGTCGAACAGTTCACCGCAGAGGGCGGCTATTACCTGAAATTCCTTTCGGACAGGCGAAAGACCTTTTTTCTCTCGCTGGGACTGTCGGCACTCGCCGGGTATGAAACCAGCAACCAAAGCGAAAAGCTGCTGCCGGACGGCTCTACCTTGCTGGATAAGGACTGCTTCATTTACGGGGGTGCGCTGACGCTGGAACTGGAAGCCTACCTGACAGACCGGATAGCCTTGCTCGCCAACGCAAGGGAACGGGCGTTGTTCAGCTCGGACATAGGCAAGTTCCACACGCAGGTATCTTTGGGACTGAAATTCATTATCAACTGACCGCTATATAATAATGTATATGAAGAATGTAATGTATAAAATCATCATGGGTTGCTACATCGTGGCCGCCCTTGTGCTTGTCACCGCCTGTAATGACAATTTGGATATTCAGCAGGCGTACCCGTTCAGCATCGAAACGCTGCCAGTACCCAAAAGGCTGAAAGTCGGGGAAACCGCCGAAATACGCTGCCGACTGGTGCGTGGCGGCTATTACCAGCCGACTACCTATCAAATCAGGTACTTCCAGCCGGACGGCAAAGGGAAATTAGAAATGGATAACGGCACGGTGTTCCTGCCCAATGACCTATACCCGCTGGAGAAAGAAACGTTCAGGCTCTACTACACCTCGGCATCGACAGACCAGCAGACGATAGACATTTATGTAATTGACAGCTTTGGACAGGTGCAGCAACTTTCGCTATCGTTCAATAATGACAACGGCAAGGAAGAAACGGAAACAATAACGACCCTAAACAATAAAATGACATGGTAAAAATAGAATTGGATATAAAAGGTATCTCGTGGTACATAGAAACCACGTTGGAAACAGATACAGTTCCGGCAGTAGGTGACATCATTATCGTGGATAAGGACTGCATTTCCGCACGTGACAGGGCTGAATTGTGGAAAACGCCGTCCAATCAGGTTTTCAAATGGGCGGACGAAGAAGATGATGCGCCTGTAATGGAATGGTTCGACTGCGACACGGAAATGCTTGTCTATAAACGAACATGGAAATACGACATCGAGGAAGAAGAAACCGTGTGCATACTTGGTGTAAAATTCTTCCAACATGAAGATTTATAAGCTTTATTTCCTTATCGGTTGCATATATACGTGAAAAGCAACGATAGACAGGGAACACCAAATAGGGAATGATACGCAAGGCGTATGTTATGGCAGTCCACCCGCTGACAGTTCGGCGGGTGGACTTTTCATGTTAGGGAACAGGGCGGGTTTCTTTGCCACTTTATTTCCCGGCACTCACGAAAGAAAGTGGCGGCGGCAAACAGCCGCCGTTCTCTATCAACTGGTTTTAAGGCTCTTTATGGACGTGTATTTCTCTAACCACACCTTTACCTGTTCCATGTTGTATTCGCCCGTAATGATTGCCGTATGGTCGTTTATGGCTACAAACCGGACACTCTCGTAGCTATTTACCCAGCCTTGCAGGGAACAGACACCCCACGTTGCAACATCTTCAAAAACACTGCGGTCTATTTGGCTGATTGGCTCGCCGAAAACTACCGTCATTATCTGAAAGTCCGGTTTATCCTCTAACAGTTGCAAATGGTGCAGCGTGCCGAACTCGTCAGTTTTGCGCCCCCACGCCCACACATCATTATACAAATCATCGCCCCACTGGTGCGGGTGGTCGAAACGGACTTTGACCGCTGTGGAATGCGGGTCGTCTTGGATGCCCTCAATAACCCCCGTTACCATTAAGCCCGTAAAAATGCACTCGCAACGCCTGCCGATAAGCTCCTTGTTTACTTCTGTCGTTTTCATGTCCCTAAAATTTACTTATTTATTACTCCATTCTTCTTCGCTATCCACCCGTCACGCCTGCGGCGGCACTCGTCCAGCGTTTTGGCTACCGTGCTGAAAAGTTCGCCGTCCGTGTGGCGGTAGTCATATTGAAAATAAATCTGTCCCCTGAAAGCCCCTAAACAGCATTTCACGAACTTTTCTTCTCCCGGTGTTTGGGTAATGCTTACCCCGTTTTTGTTAAGTGACTGCATGATGTTCTATTTTTTTTATGGTTATAATATCAGTAAGAAAAGCAACGACAGGAAAAGCAGAGCCACGCCCAGCGCATAAAGGGCTGAAAGGCAGACACGGAGCAGGAAACAGGCGGCACAAAATACGATATACGCCGTTATCGCCGTGTCTGCTCCGGCTACGCTGGTGAACCGCCATGCAAGGCAGCACAGGAACGCCCGCCAAAGGATTTTATAAATGCTTTTCCGTTTCATCGCTTGGTTGTTTTTAGCGGGCAGGGCTTTGACACCCCGCCCGGATTGGTATTTGGTTATGCCGCACGGAACACAAAACCGTCATCAAACCAGTAATCGCACATAAACAGGTCACGGGCGAACTTTTCATAATCGAAATAGGTCTTTGCGAACTCCGGCAGGTTGTAGCATTCTTCTATGATTTCATAGGCGAAATCTTCTTCATCGTCATATTCCCCCTGATACTCGTCCCGGAAATCACGTACAAGGTCGTCCGCATCTTCCTCGCTCAAATCATGGCTTTTGTAGTTGCACCACACGAAAAAGGCTTCCTGCTCGGTGTCGCTCAAATCCTCCACCGCATCACGCAGGGAAAAGAAGTTTTCAGAAATCCAGCTTTCGGAAATCAAGGCTTCCGGGATATTCTCGTAATCCTGAAACATATATTCCGCATCTTCCTCGTCCTTGTGAAGTTCCCGGCAGGCTTCGTAAAATTCCTCCTTGTCCGAATAGTCCGAAAGGTCGAGCCATGCGCCGGACAATGAACCGTTGTTATACTTGGCGTAAGTGCCTACATAAACTTTTGCTTCCGATAATACCTTTGCTTCCATATTGCTGTAATTTTTTAAGTTTTTAATTTTATGCGGATTTGAGAGGTGAGGGAGTTGAAGTTTCACTGAACTTTTTTCCTGCTTCCCGTAAATCCGACTTTTTTTTTATGCGTCTTCCGGTCGGGTCGGTCGTTTTCGTTTCACATAGGCTGGTTTGTGAAGGGGTCTTGCTATGCAAATTTTTCCGACAAAAATTTTTTCCGACCAACGGGAAGCTGGAACAATTTTTTTCGATGAAACCCAATTTGCAGAGCCAAAAGCCCCCGTAGCTACCTTTGCCTATTGAAATGATAAAAACGGCTGTTCCGGCTGGGGGACTGCATAATGAGGAAGATTTACAGATAGGGAAACAGGGGAAAAGTGCTTGTTCCCTTTCATCCTTTAGGGAACACTCCATGCGGGCGGGAAAGGCAAGGGTACGGCAAGTTCATCTTGCGGTACGCTTGTGCGGATTTCCAACGGCTCTTTTCACGAAATACAGTCAGCCATGCCACGCACGGCTGGCGTTTCGTGGAATGTGCCAGTGGAAAAGGGAATAAAAAATGCGGGTAGTCGGTGGACTGCCCGCAAGGTGAAAGAATGTAAAATACTAGGATATAGCTTATTAGGTGGTATTTCGTTACCAAAATCGTTACCTGTTTTGTTACCAACGGTATATAGGTAACTGAAAATTTACATGGCGACTTCCTTGTAAATCTTCTCGATGCCGACAAACTTCTTGTCAAGCCCTTGCATATCGCTGCCTATTTTGCTGTTGGTGATGCGGGCGTAAATTTGGGTCGTTTCGATATTGGTGTGTCCCAGCATCTTGGACACCGTTTCAATAGGTACGCCCTTTGACAACGTGGTAGTCGTTGCGAACGTGTGACGTGCAAGGTGAAATGTCAGGTTCTTTTTAATACCGCATACATCGGCAATCTCTTTCAGGTACGCGTTTAGTTTCTGATTGCTGATTACGGGAAGTATCTTGCCGTTCGGTAACTTGCCCTTGTACTTCTTCAAAATCATCTTGGGAATATCCAGCAGGGGAACATTAACGTCCGTATTCGTCTTTTGCCGCTTTGTCATTATCCAAAGGTTGCCGTCAAAGGATTTGCATATATTATCTTGCGTAAGCCCGGCTACATCTATATAGGCAAGCCCGGTGAAGCAGGCAAAGATGAACAAGTCCCTGACGTGTTCCAGCCGCTCGGAAACCATTTTCTTTTTAAGGATGATTTTTATCTCGTCCTCTGTCAGATACCCCCTGTCCACTTTCTCCAGCCGGATTTTGTAGCTGGCGAACGGGTCGCCCACCAGTATGCCGTTGTTGCGGGCAATGATGATGATGCGCTTGAAGAACTGCATGAACTTGGCGGTGGTGTTGTAGCCACACTTGCAGGCTGTACGCAAATACAACTCAAAATCGGTAATGAACATCGGGGTAATCTCCTTTATGGATATGTCCGATACGTTGTACTTGCTGCGGATGAACTCGGCAAGGTGACGGCGGGTCACTTCATACTTGCGGTAGGTCGCTATCGTCTTGGATATGCCTACAAGCTGCTTCACATCGTCATTGTGCTTTTGGAACAGGGTAAGGATTGTTTCGTGGCTCTCGCTATGACCTAAAAACTCGTTTTTCACTTTCTCGGCGGTCACGTAGTTGTCACGCCGCTGCATTTCGTGGTAAATGGTATTCAAGGAAGAACGTATGTCGTCCAAAAGGGCGTTTATTCTTCCGGCATCCCTGCCTTTGGCTTTGCCCGCAACCGTGTTCCAATTGTCGGGCTGGATGCTTTGTTTCGTACTGAACTGGCAAAGTTTGCCGTCTATGGTGATGCGTGCCATAATCATAACCTCGCCGTTTTTCTTTTCAGAACCTTTCTTCAAATAAAAAAGAACCTTGAATGTCGATTTCATAACTCACTTTTTTTAGTTGCAAAATTAATTTTTACCTCTCGTTTTCGAGTTATGCAGACTATGGACTAATCAAGTCATTTTCAGGTCATTTGAGGACAAATCGTTACCGTTTTTGTCCGGCAGGGAATAGGTAACGATTTAGTAACGAAACTTTGTCTTTTACCGTACTTTTGAAGTCTTGGAAGCTGAACTTTCGGGTAATAAAAAAAGCCACAAATCGTTGATTTGTAGCTTTTTGTCCGTTTACTGACCATTTCTGTCCAGTAAGTTCAGCGGAGAGATAGGGATTCGAACCCCAGGAACCTTTCAGTTCAACGGTTTTCAAGACCGCCGCAATCGACCACTCTGCCATCTCTCCAATAAATCAAAATTATCAACACCTCTTTAGAGGTTGCTTTTCAAAGCAGTTGACGTTTTTTGTTTACGGGTGCAAAAGTAGGTAAAAGATTTATACGCTCCAAATTTTGGATGCTTATTTTTATATCTTTTTTTACGATATCCAACATAAAACCACCTTTTTTACAGGTAAGTTTCTGATACTCTTTATAGATAGAAAAGATCACAAATTTTGAATCAGTTCACGCTGTGCTTTAAAAAATGCGATCCTCTGCCTCTCACCACTGACTGAAATCATGATAGAAGAACGGATCAGGGCTCTTAACCATTTCCGCAACTTCTCGTAAGTCCCCTCATCCAGGGAGGCGACCGAACTGAGGATGAATGTTTTTATCAGGCTGATATGGTAGTTTTTTATCTGGACGCACCAATAACTCGTATCAAAATTCACACTCGATATATAGATAAAGACTTTATTACCGGTCTCTTCAAAATAGCCGCGTGTTGCAAGTTTCTCCATTTCATCCAACAAATCCATCAGTTCATTCTTCAGATATTTTACATCCTCTTTCCCGATCAGATGAATACTCATAAAATAATTAATATCATTTACCAGATAATGAAATATCAACGGATCGAGTATGTAATATGAATGATGGATATGCCGTGCTTCTTCTACCCCGGCCAACTGTATTCCCAGAAAGCGGTCGGTGACCTCTATCTCTTCAAAACGCTTTGTTTTTCCCGGAGTTCCGCATTGGTATAACCACTTGAAAAGATAAAAACGTGAAATATATTTATATTTCATATAAAGCTGCTGAGGCAAGATATTCGTACAATCGATCAGTTCGGACCTATCGTCTTCGCGTGCCAGACCTAATATATCGATATACTGATCCAGCATATCATAATCAGTCTCCATCGGATTCACAAAATCCACCAATTTCAATTGGAACGGCCTGCTTTTTGCAGTAACTGTACCGACCAGGTTATCCAATGATATTCCAAATGCATTCGCGATAGTGACGATCTCTGCAAATGTAAAAGCGACCTCTCCCCGTAAACGTCGGTAAACAGCTTCCTTCTCAATACATAACAAATCAACAAGCGCATTTACTAAATTCGTTTTTTGAGGAAATTCCTCTTTGATAGCATTTAGCAAATTATCATACAAAAGTTCTTTTTTCATGTTACAGAATTATAAGTCTTGATATTAGTGGATCTATAGTTTTCATGCAAAGATAAATAAGGAACCCATAAATTAACTGTCGGACAATCCGGTAAAGCATCTTTTAAAACCCAAAAAAGGCTAACAAAACAAACAAACATTGAATCTTGGTTGCTGATAAAAGTCGTATTCTCAGTTAATAATCTATAATATCCTTTTTCACAAAACCTATAAGGCTTTAATAATGGAACGTTGTTTCTCAAAAAAGCGAATACGCTGCCTGGCACCACTCACGGAGATCATTGTCGACGATCGGATCACAGCCTGGAGCCATCCCGATATCCGTTCATACGTCTGACGGTCCAAAGAAACGACAGCATTCAGAGTGAAGGCTCTTATCAGGCTGACACGTAAATGTTTCACCTCCACACACCGGTAGCTGGTATCGAAATTCGTACTCGATATATAAAAATAGACACTGTTTCCGGTATCATCAAACTTTCCTTTTATTGCCAACAGTTCCATATCATCCAAAAATTGCAACAGCTCTTTTTTCAGCAACTGCAAATCCTCTTTTCCCAGCAAATTGACACTCATAAAATAATTGATATCATTGGCCAGATAACAAAAGATCAACGGATCCCATATATAAAACGTCTGGCTGATAAGTTTTGCGGCCGCAACGCTCCTCTCCTGTATCTTTTCCAGACTTTGAGTCGGATAAACGTCTTTAAAACAAAGTTTCCTGTCAAGGTCCTTATTCTGATAGATCCATTTAAAAAGGAAAAAGCGCGATATATTTTTATATGCCAGATAAAGAGACTGGGGCAAAACGCCGGAGCAATCCATGACTTTCGATTTTTTATCCTCTTTTCCCTGGTTATGGATATAAATATAATGTTCCAGCATCTCATAATCGATCTCACCGGAGTCAACATATTCAATCAGCCTCAACTGGAAAGGCCTGCTATGAACATACCGGGCTCCCACCTGGTTATCAAGAGAGATTCCAAGCGTACTCGCAATAACAGCTATCTCAGAGAAAGAAAATGCCACTTCACCGCGCAGCCGTCGATATACTGCTTCTTTCTCCAGATTTAACAGATCCGCAAGCGTATTCGTCAGCATTCCCCGGTTGGGTATTTTTCCCCTGATAGCATCCAGTATATTATCATACAATAAATCTCTTTTCATAGTTTTATCCTTTCCATGCCAGCCTGGTTATTACCTGCTTTCATGCTTATTATCACAAATATAAAGATCTATTCTCCCTAAAACCAGACGATATGAAATAAAGCCGGCATTTTTTATGATGTTTTCAGGCATTACATATTCACCCAATTCACATATAATCAAATAATAAAATAAACAAGTACCGATTTACGGCAATTGCCATTCAGAAAAGCATAAACCGGCAAAAAAAGAGAAATAAGCGATCCGGCAAGACAAAAACAGTCGGTTCCTTTCCGTCGTACACCAATAACACCATTTATAAACAAAGAGAAATACCCAGTTCTCCATTTTACATCAGGCTTACAACATAATACTTGTTATCAAGCAAATACAAGTAAATTAAAAAACATACATTTACTTTTGTAAATATGGCAAAACTCGTACTTTAAACCGTCCCAAGATGTGAACTCAGACAGGATTACAGCATCCTCATATAATGTACATAGGAATGTGAATCCGAATCAGTTACAAATAACCAAAACATTCTCGGTAATAAAATGAAAATTGCAGTGGTAAAAGGGGATGCTGCTAAAAGGGGTTGTCCGTTCTGACGACAGGTTGTGAAATCTACAAAACGGCAGCTCCTTTTCTTTCAGGGATTCAAATACATTCATTATCTTCGTAAACTAAAACAATTAAATATATGCATATCACAAAAATTCTTTCATTTATAGTCACTATGACCTTCCTTCTCTTTTCCTGTATAAAGGATGACGAGAGCGAAACTATTAATTATATCAATGTCAACAGCCAGATCCCTACATTTGCAGTCGAAGATACAGCCGGAAACACATTCAGCTCCAAACAGTTCATCGGAAAACAATCCTTACTGGTATTCTTCGGAACTTACTGTCCGGATTGCAAACAGGTTCTGCCGGTTATAGAAGAGGTTTGGAAAGAACTGAAAGACGACCCCAGATTCCTGCTGGTAACGATTTCCCGGAAAGAAACAGCCGAAGTTGTTTCCAATTACTGGAAAGAGAATCAATTCACAATGCCATTCTACCTGGATACCCGCGGTGAGGTTTTCTCCCTCTTCGCCAACAATACGATTCCCCGGATATATATTATCAATCCGGATAACGAAGTCGTCTGGATGGCTGTTGAGTCTTTGGATATTTCAGCAAAAGAACTAATTCAAAAGATCAAGGGTTTGAAATAAAGCAAGGCACACCATCATTCTTTCATAACAATCCGTACAGGACCTAACAAACCGGATTCCAATAAAGGAGAATCTTTGGTATAATGGGTAAATGTAGCGAAGGTATATCTGTCGCCCGGTCTTTTTTCATTTTCGATCAAATTTAAAAGGTTGTTATCCATATTTCATGATATGCAAATATATCGAATCCGAATCAGCCTTATTTTTACAAATTTGACTTTATATCTCTAAAAAATGACAGTTCTTATATAAATCATTACGGATTCATCTACAGAAGACGTATTATGCAGTAAATGTGGTTTATACTAAATAAAAATTGTCCATATAAAAGCTTCAAGCAATATGCTCTTAACTAATTACATGGACAATTATTATTTCTATTCTTTACGAAATGTGCGCAGAATGAGACTCGAACTCACACACCGGAACCGGCACTACCCCCTCAAAGTAGCGTGTCTACCAATTTCACCATCTGCGCGAATGGTGCCCAGAACAGGACTCGAACCTGCACGCCTTGCGACACACGCACCTGAAACGTGCGCGTCTACCAATTCCGCCACCTGGGCATTTTCCATTACATAAAAAAGGCGGCCTCTTACCGCGCTTATTATTTATGAGCGGAAGACGGGACTCGAACCCGCGACCCTAACCTTGGCAAGGTTATGCTCTACCAACTGAGCTACTTCCGCGATAACGGGTGCAAAGATAGAGGTATTTTTTTATTTTCCAAAACCGGAAGATACTTTTTTTATACTATTTTTTCCTTACTCACCCGTTCAAATTTCTATCTTATTTTAACACAGCAACTTTCATCCCGAAAAAAATCAGATACGGGAAACGAGTTCACTGAATAAAGTTGTCATTACTACCGCAGCTTTGTTGGCAGCTACGATTACATCCGCTCCGTCATTCACAAAATCGTCGGCAAAATGATAACCTTCATTCGTAATCACCGACATTCCGAACACTCTTAATCCTGCATGGCGAGCTACGATTACTTCCGGAACCGTACTCATTCCAATCGCATCACCTCCTACCCGGCCATAAAAAGCATATTCGGAGGGTGTTTCAAAAGAAGGACCGGTCAGACCAACATATACACCTTTTTTCAAAGGAATATTATGAGAAGCTGCAATCTCTTCCACCAAACGGACAAACTCACGGTCATAAGCACGGGTCATATCCGGGAAACGAGTACCGAACAATTCATTATTCGGACCTATCAACGGATTAGGCATCATATTTATATGATCACGGATAATCATCAGGTCACCAACTTTGAAAGTGTTATTTATTCCACCGGCAGCATTCGACACCAAAAGATTCTTTATACCCAACAGTTTCATCACACGAACGGGAAATGTCACCTGTTGCATGGAATACCCTTCATAATAATGAAAACGACCCTGCATAGCCAGAACTTGCTTACCTCCCAGTTTGCCGCAAATAAAATTACCTTTATGACCGGCAGCTGTAGAATGCATAAAATGAGGAATCTCTGCATACGGAATTACAATGGCATCCTGTATCCGGTCTGCCAGTGAACCTAATCCGCTGCCGAGAATAATAGCCGTTTCCGGATTTCCGGTGATGCGTGCAGCTATAAATGCCGCTGCCTCCTGATATTGTTCGTTTGTATAACTTGTATTCATAGCATCATAAATTTATTTCAATATAATAATCTCCCCGAAATGCCATTACGACAGAAACGTATCTTTATAAAGACTTTTCTGTCATACCTACCTCTAAATTCATTTAGACCTAGGTGTAAATAGATTTAGAGGTAGGTGTAAATTATTTTAGACGTACGTCTTTTACAAAAGACATTATGAACTTTTCCTGAAAAGCTACTGATGATATAAAACAATCACCAGCAACTTAAAAGTTATCTTTTCATTAAATTGTAGGCTATTTGTGCCGCGCGTTCCATTATCTCCTCTTCACCCGGTACTTTCTTATCCTGCATCAGGATTTTTCCGTCACAAATAACAGTATCGATGCAGCTGCCGTTTGCAGCATAGACAAGGTTGGATATGAAATTGAAATTCGGAGTAAATGCCGGCATATTCAAATCTACCAAAGAAAGGTCTGCCAGGTAACCTTCTGCTATCCGTCCGGCTTTTAAACCCACAAAAGAGGCTCCGGCTTCCGTGGCGGAATGGAATATTTCATCGGCTGTAACGGCTTCCGGGTCTTTTCGCCAGACTTTTCCCAACAAGGAGGCCAGCTTCATCGCTTCCACCATATCGAGATTATTGGACGACGAACACCCGTCAGTACCCAGACCGACAGTGATGCCGGCTTCACGCATTTCCTTAAATTTGAAGTGCATGCCGGACGCCAGTTTCATATTGGAAGCCGGATTATGAGCGACCTTCACTCCATGGTCTGCCAGCATACGGATTTCATCCGCATCTACATAGATACCGTGGGAAATCAACAGCCGAGGAGACAATACACCCAACTTATATAAATACCGGACAGGAGTCGCCCCGAACTGCTTTACAGAGTTCTCCACTTCCCCTTCCGTTTCTGCCAGATGCAGTTGGATTGGCACGTTATGTTCTTTTGCAAAAGTATCCGCCCATTGCAGCAACTCACCGGAAACCGTATAGATGGCGTGCGGACCTACGGAGAAATGTATCCGTTTATCGTATCTGTCCATCTCTTTATACAACTTCTGAATGGTCTGTTTGCTTTTCTCCGCCAACTCTGGTTGGAAATGGTCGAAACAGGCACTGGAAATGACTGCCCGGATTCCCATCTCTTCAACAGCCTCTGCCGTAGCATGAAACTTATGATACATGTCGAAGAAAGTAGTCGTTCCGCTTTTTATCATTTCCAGACAAGCCAGTTTAGCTCCCCAGAAAACATCTTCTTTCGTCAGTTTCGCTTCATTGGGCCATATCTTTTCTTCCAGCCAGGGCATTAAAGGCATATCGTCTCCAAAGCCGCGGAACAAAGTCATAGCCGCATGTGTATGCGTATTGACAAATCCTGGAATAGCAGCCTTACGACTACCGTCAATTACTTTATCGGCGGCAACAGACAGGCCGGGACCTATCTGTTTGATGTATTTGTTTTCTATATAAATATCGGTAGCAACGCCATTCAGTTCTACCCCTTTAATCAGCAGCTTCATATAAACTTAGCTTTCATATTTTTTATTTTCTCATCACGGATACGCGCCAGCAAACCCTCTTTCTTATCACGTTTTACTGCGGCGTAGGCGCAACTTTCCTTGATTTCTACAACGCCTAAATCATCTTTGTCTAATCCGCCTTTCTGGAACAGGAAACCGACTACGTCCTTCTTACTCAACTTATCCCGTTTACCGCGGTTAATGGTCAATGTAACCCATTCCGAACGGAGCGGCTTTTTGGCCTTCTCCGGCAGGAAGAATTCATCCGGTTCACGGGTAATATATTCGGGAACAGTCTCTATCTCATTCAGTATCATAAAGGCATTTCCTTCCGCATTCATACGGGCCGTACGTCCGTTTCTGTGAATAAAGGCTTCTTCATTGATGGGAAGATGGTAATGAATCACATTCTTTACTTCCGGAATGTCCAGTCCACGGGATGCCAGGTCGGTAGAGATAAAAACGGATGCACTGCCATTACGGAAAAGCGACAACGCCCGTTCGCGTTCCGGCTGTTCCATACCTCCGTGAAAGTATTCATTATCCACTCCCATTTCTGTCAGATAATTGCTGACACGTTCCACTGATTCACGCTGGTTACAAAACACCAGGGCAGACTCGCCTTTCAACTCTCCAAGCAATTTATACAATGTCTCCAGCTTATCCTTAACCGGCGATTTCACGATACGCAGAGTCAGACCTTTCGCCTCTTTCACTCCGGTCAGGAACGACAGGCGGACAGGCGATGTAATACCGGTAAAGAGAGGAATTTCCACCGCTTCGGTTGCTGAAGTCAACACTCTGCGACGCACTCCGGGAAGATGCGAAAGAATCTCTTTCATCTCATCCTGAAAGCCCAGTTCCAGAGACTTGTCGAATTCGTCCAGAATCAATGTACGGACGGTATCCAGATTAATATTCCCCCGTTCCAGATGGTCGAGGATTCGTCCGGGCGTACCGATAAGTACCGTTGGCGGATGCTCCAGACTTTTCTTTTCTGTCCGGATAGGATGGCCGCCGTAACAGCAGTTCACTTTATATCCGGCTCCGAGCGAACGGAATACCGTCTCTATCTGTAAAGCCAATTCACGAGACGGGGCGATGATAAGCGCTTGTATCTTCTTATCCTCATTCGTCAGTGTAGTAAGTAAGGGCAGCAGGAAAGCCAGGGTTTTACCCGACCCCGTGGGACTGAGCAACACCATATCCTTTGTCGTTCCGGCATCAAGCACGGCCTGCTGCATTTCATTCAATGCCTCGATACCTGTATTCGACAGGGCACGGGCTATCACTTCGTTTTGTATCATTTATATTCTTTATAAAATTCGGCAACCGATTCAATCCCTTTATAGAAGAAGTCGAGCGTGCAACTTTCATTAGGAGAATGAATAGCATTCTGTTCAAGTCCGAAACCCATCAAGACGGTTTTTATACCTAATACCTGCTCAAAGGTGGAGATGATAGGAATACTTCCTCCGCGACGTACTGCCAGCGGTTTCTTGCCAAAAGCAACCGTGCAAGCCTTTTCCGCTGCCTGATAAGCCGGAAGGTCAATCGGACAAACATACCCCTGTCCACCGTGTTTCGGCGTGACTTTTACCTTAACAGACGCAGGAGTCACCTGGTTTATGTAATCTTCAAACATTTTTGATATTTTGGAATGTTCCTGATGCGGAACCAGGCGGCAGGATACTTTTGCATAGGCTTTGGACGGAAGCACTGTTTTACTGCCCTCTTCCGTATAACCGCCCCAGATACCACAAATATCGAACGACGGACGGCAACTGTTTCTTTCCAGCGTCGAATAACCTTTTTCACCGGACAAGGCATCCACTCCGATAGCAGCCTTATATTTCGCTTCATCAAACGGGATTTGTGCAATCATTTCGCGTTCGGCCGGAGACACTTCTTCTACATCGTCATAGAAACCGGGAATTGTGATACGTCCGTCGGCATCGATAATATCGGCCATCAGTTTACATAATACATTAATAGGATTAGCCACTGCCCCACCGAAATGGCCGGAATGCAAATCGCGGTTCGGGCCAGTCACTTCGATTTCCCAATAAGCCAAACCCCGCAGGCCGGTCGTCAACGACGGTGTTTCGGCATTTACCATGCTGGTGTCGGATACCAGAATCACATCAGCCTTCAATAAGTCTTTATGTTCACGGCAGAAGGTTTCAAGGCTGGGAGAACCGATCTCCTCCTCTCCTTCGAAGATAAACTTCACATTGCACTTCAGCAGGTCGAGTTTCAAGGCTGTTTCAAAGCCTTTTACCTGCATCATAGACTGTCCTTTATCATCGTCCGCACCACGAGCCCAGATACGGCCGTCGCGTATTTCGGGTTCAAACGGCTGGCTTTTCCATAAGTTCAACGGCTCAGCCGGCATTACATCATAATGGGCATAAACAAGCACGGTCCTGGCATCGGGCGAAATCATCTTTTCGCCATATACGACCGGATTACCTTCCGTCGGCATCACCACGGCTTTATCCGCTCCGGACGATAGTAACAGTTCCGTCCAGCGCTGGGCACAAGCCTGCATATCAGGTTTATGCTCTTGTTTGGCACTGATGGAGGGAATACGGATTAAGCTGAACAACTCTTCCAGAAAGCGTTCTTTATTGGATTCAATATACGATTTTACTGACATAAAACAGAAGATTTAATTTTAAATTTAACGTTTTTATTTAAGGTTACAAGTTTACGAATAAATTACTTAAATCCCCATTTTATTGTCATATAAAATATAGTAAGATATTAATGTAACGTCAGTTTTGTATAGCGATAAAAGCCTATTTTATTTTCAGCCCGGGAAGCAAGGGAGTTGTATCCGTCAGTTCCAGTTCCTCAACCATAGATAAAGTTCCCTGTTTGTATTTCTGGAAATGAGGCGTTTGGATATGCTTTTCATAAGCCTCCCGGTCTGCATAGATTTCAAGGATTGTTATTTTATTCGGTTGCTTTTTATCGGCCGTGGCATATAAAGTAAGTACGCCCGGTTCCAGGCGCATGGAGGCTTCAATCTCTTCTTTCAGGTAAGCATTATATGCATCCAATTGTGCCGGGTCTACAGTAATTTTGGAGAGGCGGACCAGGTTATTTGCCGGACTTACGGCAGATGCTTCCTTTATTATTTTCAAGGCCTTTATTGCCGGCGGGAAACCGATATACGGAAGACATTGTATGACTGCCGCCACAACCGTCTCCTTACTGTTACCTGCATTCAGATTTCCCTGAAAATGAGAACGAAGCTGGCTGTCGGCTCCCAATGTCGTCAGGACACAATATCCCAGTAACTCACGTGTCTTGAGGTCAAGTCCGCCACGGGTATACATATCACCGAAACAATATTCTGTCAGGAAACGTTCCACATCGTCACCCATCTCCCCCGGAATATCTTCCATCACCTGGCTGATACCGCCGGGATAAAGCCGGTCTTGCACAGCCGCCCCTTTTTCATGACGGTTTTCTTCCGTAACCGTACCTTGTTTTTCCAATGGCAAGGAAATGTCCCGTTCTTTAAATACTTCGTTAATGACGGTCAGCGCGTTCAAGGTTTTGGGAAAACCGATAAACGGAGCGCATGAATAAATAGCTTCACGAAGTTCAACAGGAGTAACTCCCACATTCAATGCCGCCCCTGCGTGTGCCTTCAGCTGGGGCAAAGTCTGCATAGTTGCTAATGTAACACAGGTTATCATTTCACGGGTCTTTATATCCAGCTCTCCCATGCGGAATACTTCTCCGAAAATAAACTTCTGAAGAATATCCATCATTTCCGGGTCAGTTCCCTGCCCGGTCAGGGCTTCGCCACCGAATAAAGTGGTATAATTCTTTTTACATAATTCAATCCTATCCATATCTTTTTCTGTTTTAAGGTCCGAAACATTCTGGGCAATAGCAGGCATTAAGCCTGATACGATGAATACCAATGTTAACAATTTACGTTTCATATCTTTCTGTTTTACTGATGTTGCAAAGCTAAAGAAACCGGACCGTTTCGATTGTAGACGGATTACAGATAAATATACCTAAATTACAGATGAGAGATTGGTAAATATCAGAAGAGTCTGCCAGAGGTTTCCAAATCGAGCAACCACTGTTTGGCAGGCAGGCCACCGGCATATCCAACCAGCTTTTGGTTACTCCCGATAACACGATGGCAAGGAACAAGTATCGAAATGGAATTTGCACCATTAGCAGCAGCCACGGCACGAATAGCTTTCAGTTTATCCAAATCCTGCGACAAAGTAGCATAAGAGACCGTTTTCCCATAAGGGATATTCAATAACGCATTCCAGACTGTTTTCTGAAAATCAGTACCGGCAAATAGCAACGGGACGTCGAACTCCGTTCTTTTTCCGGCAAAATATTCATCCAGCTGGGTAACTGCCCGGACAATCACTTCGGATTCACCTGTTTCATAGCGGGCATGCAATACCTTTTGCAGCCGCCGATCAATCAGTGCCCTACGGTTCTCATCCATCCAGTCGCACAAACAAAGTTTGCCGTCCAGCGAACCCAGTATCAATTCTCCGCAAGGAGACTGATAGTTTTGTATCCAAATAATATTTTCCATACTTTAGTTCTTTATTTTGCAAATATAAGGAGTTTATAAATAGATAATAACCCAAATCTAAATTACCTTTATCACTTTCCGAACAAAAAAAGGTCGTTACTCTCGCCAAAGAGTTGGGAGTGGTTCTGGACGAATACTTCGACGGATATATCGAGCCATACAACCGTAATCAATTCACAATCAGAGTTATCACTTAAAATGAATACCCTGTATCTTTTACCAGCCATGGCAGGTTGAAACGGTAATGGTTACGACTGCTTACCAGATGTATCATTCCATCCGGCGATTGCGTACCGGCCAGATAACCGCGGGGTTCCGCATGGTTCCCGTCCATTTCAAAGAAACCGGTCCAGGCGCCTCCATCCATAAAACGTTCTTTGCCATCGGTCAGCAATTTCTTAACAGGCCATGTCTTTCCATCGTCGAAGGAAAGGGCGGCATACATTCCGTAACCGGTATATTCCTTGCCGTCCTTATCTTTAAAGGTCATACCATTCAATCCATTTTTCAGACGGAAAGGATGGTTCGTGAAAGAGACTAGCAAAACAGGTCCTTCCTGTAAACGCATCAATACCAGACGCTGACCACCATCAATCGGGGGAAATTCAGAAGCGCTGTATGTCCAGGTGCGTCCGTTATCTTCCGACAGGCTCATGGGCATCCGTTCCAGACCGTCTTTATCGACAATGCCGTCACCACGTCCGAATGCCATAAAACGGCCGTCGGACAGTTGCACTACTCCGGCATGGATTCCGGCAATAGTACCGCCCGAAGCACCTGCTTCAAACTTACCCGGATTGGTTTTGCCCATATCTTCCCAGGTCAGACCGTTATCCTTGCTGATATGCAATGCCGTGCCGCCATTGCTCCTGGGAGTTGCGTCGGCGGCTTGTACCAGCCAACCTTCCTTAGTGCGGAAAGAACCGGCTATCACCTGATGCCGCCTGGCATGCTCAGGGGCGATGATACGCGGACGACTCCAGGTTGCACCGTTATCCGTGCTTGTCCGCATGACCATAGCGAGGGTTTCCCAGGTACCGGCAGCTTCCACCCCATTTATATGGACGAGTGTACCCTTATTATTCAGCAGGGAAGAACCGGTCATATTCCGGTCAGGCACCTTGAAGAACTCGTGCGGCTCGCTCCATTCGGTACTGCCTTTCTTCAGGCGGCTTTCCAGAATCACCATCTCCCTACCCGATTCTTCGTCGCATGTAAACCAGATAGCCAACAAATCCCCGTTATCACACCAGGTTATGGCAGGGCAATGGTTATGCTTGTAGAACGGGACGCCGGAAGAACATTCGGGCGTTTTCACATAGACGAGAGGTTCACCGAAGAAAGGTGTTTTCAAAGGAGCGTCCCAGCTATGTTTCTGCTGTGATATATGCTCTTGCAGGGTCGGTCCGGCCACAGGAAGCGGCTGGGTTTTAGGCATATCGGCCTGCACTACCCGGAAGCCGGTGAGCCAGTGTTTATCTTCAGGTATCATCGCCATACGGTTGGCGGAACGCAGGAATCTTTCCGGAGTGCTATGGCTTCCGCCACGTGTCACTTTATATAATCCGTCAGCACGGCCCACCGGGTCTGTCTGCGGTAATGCTTCGTAAGGTCCATACCAGTCGCTGCACCATTCTTCTACATTTCCGTGCATATCGTGCAGTCCGAAAGGATTGGCAGGAGTTTTGCCAACCTGAAGGCTGATCGTAGAATCCGTTCCCCAGACATTTTGCTGGTTCTTATGATACACGCCATGAAGTCCGTCGTCCATCCAGAAATTCCAGTAGGACCCGGCACGGCAAGCATATTCCCATTCGGCTTCGGTTGGCAGACGATACGTCTTCCCTTCCTTTTCCGAAAGCCAGTCACAGAATGCTTTCGCCTCGTGATAGTTCACATAAATAACAGCTTCGTCATCTTCTTTCGAAAGGCCGTACTTTCCCCGTAAGTTTTTATGGGAAGGGTCAAAACGCTCGTATTGGGCATTTGTCACTTCGGTCGTTCCCATCAAAAAAGGGTTTGTGATCGTTACCGGATGAATCGGTGCTTCATCATAATCTTCTCCCCATCCGTGGCTTCCCATGTGGAAAGAGCCGGCCGGAATCCGGGCAAATTGCATTCCCAGGCTATTCGTTTCCTGGGCATTCGTAGTAAAGGCGCCTAATACAAAAAGGCAATAACATAAGATAGCAGCGTTTCTCATTTTGATTCGTTTTTCCATATTCCGGAATAAAGATACATATATTATCCGGAAAACTATTCAATATTACCGAACGCAGATGACGCAGAAAACACAGATACTCGCAGATTTATAATTTCTTTTCTTATAAAACATCTGCGTTACTCTGTGTATTCTGCGTCATCCGCATTCAGTAATAGCTTAATTAACCCTGCGTCTCCAGATAAACGACATGAGTCTGAAGGTATTCTTCCAGGCCATGCTTACCGTCAGCACCACCAATACCCGATTTACGCCAGCCGGCATGGAAACCCTGCATGGCTTCAAAGTTTTCACGATTGATATAAGTTTCACCGAACTTCAAGGAACGCATCAGCTTAAACGCCATATCCAGATTCTGTGTATAGACGGAAGAGGTCAACCCGTATTCGCAGTCATTTGCCCAGGTAATAGCATCTTCCACTTCTGCAAACTCTACAACCGGGAGAACGGGACCGAATGTTTCTTCCTGGATAATATCCATCTTCTGTGTACAATTAGTCAAAAGGGTCGGTTCAAAGAAGTAGCCTTTAGCTCCGATACGTTTGCCCCCATAAGCCAGGGTCGCCCCCTGCTTAACGGCTTTTCCGACTTTTTCTTCCACTGATTTCAAGGCACCGGCATCAATCAGCGGTCCCATATCCAAATCTGCGACCTCGTTGGGGTTGCCTACTTTAACCTTACCAAAGCCATCCAGCAACTTTTCAATAAAAACATCTTTAATACTGGAATGCACATAAACACGTTCACAACAGTTGCACACTTGTCCGGTATTGATCACGCGGGAAGCAATGATCGACTTCACGGTCAGATCCAGATCCGCATCCGGCATAACGATAGCCGGAGCCTTTCCTCCTAACTCCAGCGATACCTTCGTCACATTAGCTGAAGCGGCTTCCATCGTCTGCACACCGGCAGAAACACTTCCTGTCAGGCTGACCATTCCGACTTTCGGATTAGCGGCCATCTCATGCCCGACAACCGATCCGCGACCATTTACGATATTGAATACACCTTTAGGCACTCCCGCTTCATCCACGATCTGGGCAAAGACATACGCATTCTCCGGTGTCAACTGACTTGGTTTCAACACAATCGTATTTCCTGTCAACATAGCCGGGGCTGCCTTACGGGCAACCAGGAAGAACGGGAAGTTCCACGGCAATATACCGGTTGTCACTCCGATAGGTTTCTTAAATACAAAGATAGTCTCATGAGGACGGTCGCTGGGTATGATCTCTCCTTCATAACGGCGTGCCCAACCGGCCATATAATCGATATAATCGGCTGTAAAGTTAACTTCCACATTGGCCAGTCCCTGCGTCTTGCCTCCTTCACGTACAATAATATCCGTCAGTTCTTTTTCCCTTTTTCGAATTCCCTGCGCTATTTTGGTCAGATACTGTGCACGTTCAATGGAAGTCAGTCGTTCCCATGCTCCTTGCGCCTTCTCCGCCGCATCGATGGCAGCCCGAACATCATCCACTGTTCCGTCAGGCATACGGGATATAACTTCTTCCGTAGAAGGATTCAACACATTGATCCACTTTCCGGATCGATTCTCGATGAACTGTCCATCGATGTACATTTCTAAATCTTTCATGGTCTCTTTAAATTGATAATTAATACTAATATGTATTCTTTATACGAATTAAGGCATTCTGATACCTGTTATCCACAGATATGTCTGATTATCGGTCTCCTAAACAATGCTACATTGTATAATCTCCTGGTAAAAAGTACTTTGTAAAAGTAAAAACTTATTTGCATAATAAAAAATACAATGATGAAAAAAAACAGTACGATAACTTTTTATAAGTTTAGTAACCAATATACGGCTCAATGGGAAGCTATAATAAAAAAAGGTCCATGCCCGAAAAAGACATGAACCTTCCTTATTTTATAAGAAAGTTTATAACTTATATTTATACAATTGCGCCATCACCTTCTGATACTCGTTCTGCAACTGCATATAATTCTGCATGCTCTGATAGAAAGTCGTTACATCAACGAAATATTCAATCATACTGATTTGGCCGGTCTGGATAGCCTTATTCAACAATGCCAGGCTATTTTGGCTTTTCAGAACCGTATTGTATTCGTCCATAGAAGTCTTCAGAGCGACCGACTGGTTATACAATTGGTGCAATTCACTTTCCACGGTCGTTGTCGTACTTTCCAGTTGAAGGTCGGTATAAAGAGCCTGCGCTTTAGCCTGCTTTACATTATTCCTGTTTGAGAACAAAGGAATGCTGATACCAACCAGGAAACCGTTAAAACGTTCTCCGCCGGTAGCCGTATTCATACGATACCCCAACTCAAAACTGGGTAAACTCTTCGATTTATTGACGCTCAACTGGCGGCGGGCAGCCACCTGCTCGCTTTTCAACGTAAGCAACTGAGGATTGGAAGTCACAGCCTCCGCACATAATTCTTCGAATGACAGGATATCACCGTCCGACATATAGGTCGTGTCCGTGAAGTCGATAGCAATACCACCATTCAATGTTGCCAGTTCCTGAAGTTTGGCAATACGGGCAGACTCGTTCATACGGGCTTCCGTTTTCGCATTCAGCAGCTCCAGGTCAATCTTATTTGTTTCCAGAATATTCGCATCGCCGGTTTCCAAACGCATGGCATACAGTTCCGCCAGTTGTTCCGCATTCTGCCTGCGTTGGTCGAGTAATGCCCGTTGCTGGTTCAGCAGGACCAGGTCAAGGCAAATCTCTTTTGCCTGCAAAAGTATTTGCTGACGAAACTCTGCCCCCTGGCGGTCGAAACTGGCGGCTTTCGATTTCGCCAGTTTATTCTTCTGCACATATACCGAAGGGAAGTCGAACGACTGGGATGCAACCAACTCTCCCTGTATCCCCATCCCTTCCCGGTTGCCGTACTGATGTACATAGGAAACTGAAGGGTCTGGCAGGTTATTATCCAGCTTCGCTTCCAATTTCTTAGAAACGGTAAGCTGGTTGTTTGCCTGCAATTCTTTATTATTGGCTTCGATACTGCGCAGGACGGCATCGATAGAATTCTGCCCGTTCACTGAAAGCGCAGCGGAAGCCAACAAGGTAATTACTATGAATTGTTTCATTTTTCCTTATTCATTAAAAGATAAACAATAGGGATAATAAATCCGTTCAAGAAAGTAGATGTCAGCAACCCTCCCAGGATGACAGTCGCCATCGGACTCTGTATCTCATTACCCGGCAAATCTCCGTTCAATGCCAACGGTATCAATGCCAAAGCCGAACTTAAAGCAGTCATAAGAATCGGGTTCAGACGGTCCAGCGAACCGTGTATCACCGTATCGTAAACAGAGAACCCTTCACTGCGCAGCTGTGCATAATGACTAATCAGCAACATACCGTTTCGGGTAGCGATACCAAACAGCGAAATGAAACCGATAATAGCCGGTATACTGATTTCGCCGGAAGTCAGCCACAAAATAAACACGCCACCAATCAAAGCCAACGGCAGGTTCAGCAGAATAACACCACTCTCCTTTGCATTCTTGAACTCATTATAAAGCAACAGGAAGATTACCAGCAGAGACATCAAAGAAGTGAGCAACAGCGTGCGGCTGGCAGCCTGTTCACTTTCAAACTGTCCGCCATATTCGATATGATACCCTTCGGGCAACTTGATTGATGTTCCAATCTTATTCTGAATATCATTTACAACACTGCGCAAATCCCGTTCGGATACGTTCGCACTGATTACTAACTTACGCTGAACGTTTTCACGGTTAATCGTATTCGGACCGGTTACCGAACGAACCTCGGCAATATAACTCAGCGGGATTTTCTTCCCTCCGGCATCTATCATCAGATTACGGATATCTTCCATCGTTGCACGGCTTTCGTCGGAAGTCTTTACTGTCAGGTCAAATGTTTTACCGTCATCATACACCTGGCTGACAACTTCGCCACCCAGCATGACATTAATATATTCTTCAAACTCAGGAAGAGATACGCCATATTTAGCCATCAGTTCACGTTTCGGCGTGATGGTCAGCTGCGGACGTTCAATCTGCTGTTCTACTTTCAGGTCAACCAGGCCCGGAATACTCTGGATAGAGTTTTTAATATCGTTGCCAATCGTAAAGAGACGGTTCAAATCGGTACCGAACAGTTTGATGGCGATATTGGCTTCCGTTCCCGAAAGCATCGCATCGATACGGTGAGAGATAGGCTGGCCGATTTCGATATTCGCACCACTGATAGTCGACAGCTTCTTACGGACATCATTCATCACAGTTTCCCGGCTACGGTCTTTCAATACGAACGGGGCCTCTATCTCCGAAACGTTCACACCCAATGCATGTTCATCCAGTTCGGCACGTCCGGTCTTACGGGCCACCGTCTGGATTTCGGGCACCTGCATCAGTAACTCTTCCGCCCGATGTCCCATCCTGTCTGATTCATCCAACGAAATACCTGGCAGCGAACTTACATTAATAGTAAAAGAACCTTCGTTGAAAGGAGGAAGGAAACTGCGTCCCAGCGTAAAGAAAATACCCAACGCCACAAGGAACAGACCTACCGTAGAACCCAGTACAATCTTCTTATGCGCCAAGGCAACTTTCAATGCGGAAGCATATACCTCCTTCAATTTACGGGCTACCCATGCCTCTTTTTCTATCTTCTTATCGGTCGACTTATTACCCAGCAAATAACTACACAATACCGGCGTCAAAGTAAGTGCAACAACGGTAGATGCAAACAAAGCAACGATAAACGCAATACCCAGCGGCACCAACATGCGTCCTTCCATGCCATGAAGGAAAAACAGGGGAACGAAACTTACCACAATAATCAACGTGGAATTCAGAATAGGCATACGCACTTCACGGGAAGCGTCATAAACCACCTCCAATACCGAGCGTCGCTCTTCCGGAGGAAGCATCCGGTTCTCCCGTATTCGTTTATACACATTCTCCACATCGACAATCGCATCATCCACCAGCGAACCGATAGCAATCGCCATACCGCCCAGAGACATTGTATTAATGGTCATCCCCATATAATGCAAAACCAGTATAGAAACGAGCAATGACAAAGGCAATGCCACCAGCGAAATCACCGTCGTACGGATATTCATCAGGAAGAGGAACAAAACGATGACAACGAAGAAACTTCCTTCAAACAAACTGTTCTTTACATTATTAATAGAACTGTCGATGAAACGGCTCTGACGGAAAATATCGGTAGAGACATTCACATCCGACGGAAGGTTCTTTTGCAGGTCGGCAACGATACCGTCCAGCTTGTTTGTCAAGTCGATTGTACTGGTATTCGGTTGCTTGGTCACCGTTATCAGAACAGCGTGCTTGCCGCGTTCAGAAGCTGTACCCAGTTTAGGACTTTTGCTTCCTATCTTCACCGTCGCCACATTTTCCAGCATGACCGGAAAACCGTCTACAGTCTTGATAACCCCTTTTGCCAGTTCCTCCACTTTCGGAGTGGAAAGAACACCACGGATGATATATTCATTGTCATATTCATACAAGACGCCGCCATTTGCATTGCGGTTCATATTACGGCAGATCGTCAGGACTTCATCCAACCCTACTCCATAATGTTTCATACGGGCGGGGTCAAGCAATATCTGATATTCTTTGATATCGCCACCAATCACAGCGACCTGTGCCACACCGCCTGTCGACAACAAACGCGGACGGATTGTCCAGTCGGCAATCGTACGCAAATCGAGCAAAGAAGTAGAATCGGCAGTCAGACCGATAATCATCATTTCTCCCAAGATAGAAGATTGCGGTCCCAGCGTCGGCTTGCCTACATTCTCGGGAAGGCTTTCACTAACGACTGCCAGCTTTTCCGAAACAATCTGGCGGGCACGGTAGATATCCGTTCCCCAGTCAAATTCAACCCATACAACAGAGAAACCGGTGGTAGAGGAAGAACGTACACGGCGCACATCCATAGCCCCGTTCACTGCTGTTTCTACCGGGAAAGTCACCAGGCGTTCCACTTCTTCAGGAGCCATACCATTTGCTTCCGTCATGATAACCACGGTCGGAGCATTCAGGTCGGGAAACACATCTACATCTGTATGAAAAGCTGTATAGGTTCCCGCTATCATCAGCAGCAATGCACAGATCAGGACAACCAATCTGTTATGCAGCGAGTAATATATTATTTTATTCAACATAAGAATAATTATTTAATTAGCCGATATGCCAATGTGCCAATCAAGATAGTACCATGAGATTTCCATTGGCACATTGGCATATTTGCATATTTGCTCATTATTAATGATTATGAGTATGAGCCGGAATAGCATTGGAGGCAGAAGCCAGTTTGACCTGGTAAGCACCTTGTGTAACAACCGTATCTCCCGGTTTTAGACCAGACAGAATCTGGACTTCAGCACCATTGTTGGCACCCAGTTTCACTTCCTGCTTTTTGTAACCTTCCTCATCCAGACGGATAAATACGGAATAAACACCTTGCTCTTCTATCAACGCAGAAACCGGAACACTCAACACATCCTGCATCGGAGAGGTAAGCAAATAGATTTCAACAAACGAACCGGGAATTACAGCCCCTTTATTATCAAATTCAAAAGTCACAGGAATATAAAAAGAATTGGCATCCGAAGCCTTTCCGTAAGAAAGTAAACGTCCGTGAAGTTCGGAAAGCTCATACACCTGGTCATCATAAGGAGTTCGGAAATTAGCAGACTGTACAGCCGGAAGATATTGATAATACTTTTCCGACACTTCAGCACGAAGCACTAGGCGGCTATTCTGAGAAATCGTAGCCAACGGTTGTCCCACAGCGACATAATCGCCTTCTTTCACCTGAAGGTTCTTCAAGTATCCGTTCATCGGAGAAACAACCGAGACACCGTTCTCTGTTTGTTTACCGGCAATGGCATCGTAAGCGGCCTTTGCATTTTCATAGTTCAGACGTGCCTGTTCAAAATCCTTGGCAGAAACGATCTTATCTCCCACCAACTGTTGCATACGTTCATATTCCTTCTTGGCATTTTCGTATGCATATTTGGCACGGGCTGCCACATTCCCCTCAGACAAATTACTGGAAGCCAGGCTCAGGATAGCCTGTCCTTTCCGGACCGGAGTACCGTCCACAAAAGATAAACTGCCGAATGTAACGATACCGGGGACAGTAGCAACCACAGTCGTTTCATCGCCTTGTGCAGCCATCACGCTTCCGCTGGTCTTTATCACATCGGTAAAAGGAGCCGGTTCCATCACTTTCGTCTGTAAACCGACTGCTTTCGCTAATTCTTCTTTGAAAATGATTTCATTGGAATGTACGCCGGCGGCAGCTTCATTCCCATGTTCGTGTCCTTCATGCTCGTCTCCTTCGTGTTCATGGTCATGTCCTTCATGCTCATGATCGTGCCCCTCTTCATGTTCATGTGCTTCATGATCATGATTATGCTCTTCAGATTTAGTAGCTCCGCCACCACAACCTGCAAATATGTAGGCACATAAAACCCACAATAAATATATCTTTTTCATTGTATTATAATGTGTTATTAATGCGTAATAAATAGCTCGGCGTTTAGATAAAAACACCGAAAAGCGAATAAGGTTCGCCACCATCAGTAACAATTATAACACAGGAGGGGCTCGCAGTCCACTTGCACACGTTATCCAGCTATCGTGCAGAGACTCAATATAAAAGGCTCGACTGCGTTCAAAAGGTTGTCCGCAAAAAGCCGGTTCGGGAGGGTTAATATAATCAAATAAAACTTGCAAAGGGAAAAGCAGATGACTAGCATCCACATCCGTCGCATGTGACAGCAGAGAGGTGAAAAGAGCAACATTATGCCCGTTACAACCGCAATCGTGAGAAGAAGCACTCTTGTGACTGTGTTCAGTCAGCGGTTTAAAACAAGGCAGACCGTTACTGTGATGATGATGCGGTATAATGACCGAAAGCAGCATGATGATGCCGGCTATCAACATTACGTAACGGATTATGTTTTTCTTTGCTTTCATATTTATTCTGCAAAAATAGAAAGTTTATTTTGCAACACAATGGCAAATATCAGATATATAGCAAAAAAAAATTCCGGCCGAGAGTCACCTCCCAGCCGGACAGTTGTTCATGGTATTAGCATTAGTGGTCTACTCATTCTGATTATACAAGCAAATGTTTGGTTAGGTCAATAATTTATAAACAAAAAATCTAAGACTAAAATAAAATAAAGTTCATCCATTCTAATGCTATTTCAATTAACATCACTTAGTATTAATAGTAAACTGCAATAACTATCCGTTCAAACCATCATTGCCGTCTCTCTTTTGAGATATGCGAATTTACTAAGCAAATACGGGAGTTTTATTTCGCATATAAGGTATTTTCAGTCATATCTATTTCTCATTCGTCTATTTACCCCCTCCGCATTTTCGAAAATACGCAACCCGTGAGTGTGCTTATTACATTTGTTGCGTTTTTCGAAACAATACGCTTTGTTTATTGTTTAATAATTGAACATATATATTATTTAAAAGGGAGAATTGGAAATGAATACAGATGTATTAAATACAAATCTGATCGAGGTAATGAAAGAGAAGATACCGGATGGGGGTAATTTAGCGAATACCCTGATGGATATTCTCTACATAGGAAAAGAGGCCGTATACAGAAGATTACGCGGCGAGGTTCCCTTCACCCTCAATGAGGCTTCCATCATTTCAAAGAAACTGGGAGTTTCACTTGACCAGATCGTGGGTATAAGCTATACTAATAACGCAATGTTCGACCTGAATCTTTTACATTATTCAGATCCTATCAAAACGTATTACAAAATCCTTGACCACTATCTTGAATTGTTTGAGTCTCTGCGCGACGATCCGACTTCGGAGTTAAGTACAGCCTCAAATATGATACCACAGACTTATTATCTGAAATACGATAGCTTGTCTAAGTTTCGGTTATTTAAATGGATGTACCAGAATGAAAAAGTAAATTGTGTAAAATATTTTTCAGAATTAAATTTATCCGAAGAACTCAAACATGCCCAAAAGGCATTCGTAGAAGCCAGTACATATATACAAACAACAAACTATATATGGGACAGCATGATGTTTAACTACCTGGTGAACGATATTAAATATTTCGC
The DNA here is from genome assembly GCF_000364265.2 of Parabacteroides sp. ASF519. NCBI lineage: Bacteria > Pseudomonadati > Bacteroidota > Bacteroidia > Bacteroidales > Tannerellaceae > Parabacteroides > Parabacteroides sp. ASF519. The sequence goes on from NZ_AQFV02000006.1 coordinate 4,514,359, forward strand.
CAGCATTCATTTAATCACGGAAGAGGAAGTAACCAAACTACAGGAAGAACTCCTCCGGCTATTGGACGACCTGGAGACAATCGCTTCCAGAGGTAAATTTGACTCAGGCAAGGATATACATATATATATATCCAACATAAACTTCGAAGCCACATACAGTTTTGTGGAAACATCCAGTTTGCAATTAAGCCTGATCCGGATCTTTTCGATCAACTCGATCACATCGAGAGACAAAGAGATGTGTAAGAACCTGAAAGAATGGATTCAATCCTTACGTAAGTTTTCTACTATGATCTCCGAAAGCGGAGAAATGCAGCGTATACAGTTTTTCAAAAAACAACGGGAACTTGTAGAGAAGATGTAATAGGAAGCATGAGTTTTTATGTTACTATATGAAGAAAGGACGGAAATCTGTAAAAAGATAACCGTCCTTTCTTTTCATGTATATCAGATAATCTTATTTATCCAGTTTTGCACAGATCAGTTCTGCCGCTTTCTTACCGCTCATCAGCATACCACCGAAAATCGGTCCCATACGGAAGCTACCACTTACACCATTGGCTGCCATACCTGAAACAAACAGTCCCGGATAGATTTCTTTTGTATTTTCTACCGTTGTCTGTTCACCCAACTCAACGTTTAATGAACGTTCGCCGATTACACCGCCGGTCGGGGTATTCAGTTTGATATCGTTTTTGCGGGCAACAGTACGTGCCACTTCGCAGTCGTGTCCTGTTCCTTCCAATACGGCTTTTGCCATAATAGTCAGCGGGTCTACATGCATACCTTCGCGGATTACCGGAGCCCAGTTAACTACCACACCGGCTACTGCATCGTTGTGGAATACCACATCTTCCACAGAATAGCAGTTAAAAATAGTAGCACCGGCTTTTGTTGCCTGATAGATCAATGCAGAAGTAGTATGAACCGAATCCATAATATAAGTACCATTGCCGGCATCATGATAAGAAACGCCCAGTTCCTTCACGATCGGCATGGCTTCTTCCTGTACGACAATATCATTAAACATCATGGCACCGCCCCACATGCCTCCTCCCGGAGCCAGTTTACGGTCGAAAAGAGCCACTTTCTTTCCGGCTTTAGCCAGATAATAAGCTGCTACGATACCGGAAGGGCCACCACCAACAATAGCCACATCAATTGATAAGTTGCTCTTCAGTTTTGCAAAATAAGAGTCAATAATCCCCGTTGAAACGATCTGTTCCATTACAATAATAATTAGAGTTTAAACATCGGAGAGCACATAGAGGTTAAAGCTCTCCTTTATTTAGCAATTCTACCGATTCTCCCTTCACGGCATTACCCGGGCAGGTTCTATGGGTATAATCTCAGCCTGTGTATTAAGGCACCCCTATGATAAGTCGACGACAAAGATAGTAAATTATCCGAAATGTGGCGGACGCTTATTCATTTTCCGTTCAACAAATGCTTTCATGAACTCGACAGTCTCGTCTACACCCAATACGGATACGTCGATAGAAAAATTATAGGAAGAGGCTACACCCCATTCTTTATTCGTATAATAATTATAGTAGGCTGCACGCGATTTATCGGTCTTCCCCATCAGTTCCTTTGCTTGTTCGACAGTGATATTCTGGCTTTCGAGGATGCGCTGGATACGGTTTTCCATATTATTATGGATAAAAAAACTAAGACAATCCGGATCATCGCGCAGGATATAATCGGCACAACGTCCCACCAGCACGCACGACTGCTCCGATGCCAACTTGCGGATTGCGTCACTCTGGAATTTAAACAGTCCGTCGTTGGAAAGAATGTCATTATAAGGAGTGAACATTCCCATATAGGAATATCCCATAGTAAAAACATACGCCAGTCCGCTCGAAGCACGTTCGTCCGCCTTTTCAAAAAACTCTTCGCTCAATCCGCTTTCCTTGGCGGCCACCGCCATCAACTCCTTATCATAATAACCGATGCCCAATGCCTGAGCCAGTTTTTTCCCTATTTCACGACCACCACTGCCAAACTGCCGACCGATGGTCAATATGATTTTGTTATCCATATACTAACCGATTTTATTATCCTGCGATAAATATACAATATTTTTTTTAGTTAGGTGATTCATGTTTAAACTTCTTGAATTGATTCACCAGTACGATTGCCGTAACGACTGTTGCGATCGTATCGGCAACCGGCATACTGATCCAGACTCCCAGCGTACCGAAGAAGCGGGGAAGGACAATCAGACAAGGAATCAGAAACAACATTTGCCGGGTAAGTGACAGGAATATAGCCTTCTTCGACATACCAATCGAAAGGAAGAAGTTCGTTGCCACCATCTGAAAGCCGACTATCGGGAAAACGGCAAATACAATATGAAGACCGAACACGGCCGCTTTCACCAGTTCGTCATCCGTTGTAAACATATTCACGATCAGGGTCGGGAATAACTGGCAGAGCAAGAAACCGGTCGTTGCCACTCCGATTGCCCACTTCATCGTCAACTTGGTTACTTCCGTTACACGGGGATATAAGCGGGCACCGAAATTATATCCGGCAATAGGTTGCATTCCCTGGTTGAAGCCCATAATAATCATTACAAACAAGAAAATAATGCGGTTTACGATACCATAAGCACCAATCGCCATGTCTCCCCCATGTTCTTTCAAACCGCGGTTGATCAGGATAACAATCAGACAGGAACAAAGATTCATCAAAAAAGGTGACATCCCGATATACAGAATCCCCTTCACCACCTCTTTCCTCAGTTTATAAATCCCTTTCTTAAAATGGAGCAACTGTTTCGGACTTGAAAAATGAATCATTTGTCCCGTCAAGGAGATTACCTGCGAAATAACTGTCGCCCATGCAGACCCCTTGATTCCCCACTCAAAGCCGAAGATAAAAATCGGATTCAAGATACAGTTTATCACCACAGAAGCCAGGGTGGCATACATAGCCTGTTTGGGAAATCCGGACGAGCGCAACACCGCATTCAATCCCAGATACATGTGGGTTATCACATTCCCATATAAAATAATCTGCATGTAATCACGGGCATACCCTATCGTATTTTCACTGGCCCCGAAGAAATAAAGAATAGGGTTGAGTAACAGCAAAAAGACAAAGGTAAAAGCCACCCCGAGCAGTACATTCAGGACAAGCACATTCCCCAACACCTGGTTGGCCCCTTCATAATCCTTCTGTCCCAGCTTTACCGAGACTAAGGTAGAAGCACCGACACCAACCAGCGAGCCGAAAGCTGCCGCCAGGTTCATCAACGGAAATGTCAGAGCCAGACCGGAAATTGCCAGCGGTCCTACCCCATGTCCTATAAAAATACTATCAGCCATGTTATAAAGCGAAGAAGCGGTCATGGCTATAATTGCCGGAATAGCATACTGCGTAAGTAGTTTTCCGATACGTTCGGTACCCAGTACCAAAGGTGAGTTTTGTTTTGTCATAAAAATCAATTGATGCGCAAAGGTACGGATATTTACGATTAATTTTTACCTTTGTTTTCCTATAATAATTTAAATATGGCAGAGAATTTAATCATAACGGAGGGAGACAAAGAACAACAATACCAAACGTTGTTCCCCCAGATAGAAGCGTTGCTGGCCGGTGAAACAGATATGACAGCCAATATGGCGAATGTTGCCGCAGCATTGAAACAGACATTCGATTTCTTTTGGGTAGGTTTTTACGTGGTAAAAGAAGATATGTTGGTGCTCGCCCCTTTTCAGGGACCGATTGCCTGTACCCGCATCCGGCACGGCAAAGGTGTTTGCGGTACGGCATGGAAAGAAGCAAAGACCCTGATTGTTCCGGATGTAGAGCAGTTTCCCGGGCATATAGCCTGCAATGCAGCTTCCAGGTCAGAGATTGTGGTTCCGGTGATCCGCGAGGGGAAAGTCATAGCGGTTCTCGATATAGACAGCGATAAGCCGGATAGTTTCGATGAAGTCGATGCAAACTATCTGGAAAGGATATGCGGGTTGCTTTGATATAAAAAATAAGAGGTGGTTAAAACCACCTCTTACAAACGAGTTTAAAAGATGATCTCTATTTTACCAAAACAAGGGTTAGCTTCGAGTGTCTTACAATAGTTTCCCCAAGCAATTTCCGGGTAATCCCAACGGTTATTGACATACAGGATCAGTTGTCCGTCGGCTCGCTTATTGGAGCGGCAAGCAACGGAGGCATCCGGTGAAATAACCGACAGGCCGGTGGACGGATTACCGGCGTTCAACGTATAATAATAGATGTTCTCCTTCATACCCTTTGCCATTTGGGTAAGCGGACGATCGCAATTCGCTCCGGCATCGGCCCAGTAATAATAATTATGCGTATCCATTTGCCAGGGTTGCTGCGGACGTTCGCCGTACGCCACCTGATTCGGGTTATAAAGAGAAGTTTCTCCCTCATTACCGGCAAACTCTCCGGCCGGATAATAACTCCAATGTCCGCGACGTTTCCATTTGAGTTGCTCCATCGTTTCGGGAAGATAGAACGAAAGTCCCGTTTCACGCAGGAAACCATTAGGCTGCCCGTTTGTCAGGTAATTGATTTCCATACGACCTTCCGGGGAAATCAACAGGCGGATATCGGTATCGACATCGTTATAACGACCCTTCAATATGACCTGTACATTTTTACCCTGCTTCATATACGTAATACTCTGTTTTCTCCAATCCGCATCGGCTGTCAGGAACTTGGTGGCGCTTTTACGGACTTCAGCTCCGGTCAGATGATTCAGGTTGATATCCAGATTCAGGAAAGGGCCCTTTTCAATAAATACTCGTCCGTCAACCGTTGCGTTACAGATTAATCCCGTTTCTTTGCAGAAAGGTATTTCGAAGCCATCGCCTTTCACGACAATACGGTCAGTATTTTCTTCAACCAGAAGCGGACCATTACGGTGCGACTGTGGCAAGGTAATCGCCGGCTGTCCCAGCGTCACAAGTGAAGCATCTATTAAATCCCCACCGGCAGTAAAGAAACGGATAAGAAGTTCGCTTCCCTCTTCCCAGTTTTCAGCCGGGATAATCAGGACTCCTTTCTGATGCGGCGCGATGGATGCTGTCTGCGTCTCTTTCTCTATTCCTTTATATATATAGCGCACTTTTATTTCATTCAGGTCAGTATGGTCGAAGCGGTTGTAAACGGGAAGCAACAGGCGCTCACCCGTCGTATAGTCACCCACTTGTTCCGTCAGCAGGCGGACAGGCGAATAGGCTTTCTTGGTTGCCCAGAACTCCGGTTTCTCACGGCGCCAGACATCGACTATTCCCCATTCACCGTAACCGACACAGTTGCCCTGGAAATCTTCCGGCTTGGCTGTACGGGCAAATTCTTTCCAGAAAGAAGTACCCATCTTCGGTTCGGGCAGCATGAACGTCTCGTCGATATATCCCCAAATCGCACCGCCCAAACCTCCGGGGGCATCAAACAGGCCGCTCCACATCTTATCGATAGAGATTCCCCAGAACTCACGGATGTTCGGATCATCCTGCAAAGTTTTATAGGTATAGCAAGCCGGGTGCGCCCATTCATCGAACAAAGCCGGGATGCCATGCCCCTGGTAATTACGCGTCGCACGTCCCCATTGATTCAGGTTGCCATCCACATCCTGATAATGCATGCTGAGAATATCATATATCGGCTTCTTCTCGCCCACCGAACCGGGATAACTGAAAATGACCGGACGTGTCGTATCCGTTGCTTTCACCCAATCCCAGCAATCCTGGAAATTCTTTCCGTACACACTCTCGTTTCCAATCGACCAGAACAGGACGGACGGATGCGAACGGAATGCCTTCACCATCTCACGGCATTGTGACAAATAACGGGGAGCAAACTCCGCACTGTCCTGCGTCCTGCCGGGAGCATAGTTCTTCTGGCGGTATGTATCGACAAAGCAGACGGCCGTTTCGCTCTCCACATAAATACCAAAACGATCACAGAAATGAAGGAAACGTTCGGAGGGCGGATAATGCGAAGTACGCACGAAGTTCATATTCGATTGCTTGAAACGAAGGGCGTCCAGGCTATCCAGTTCGGCTGTCGTGGTACGCCCCAGCGTCGGATGGATATCGTGGCGGCAGGCTCCGCGCAGCTTAACGGGAAGGCCGTTCACCAGCATACGGTCTTTTACAATCTTCACGTCACGGAAACCGATCTGCTGGCTGAAGCGGCTGATTTCCTCGCCTTCCTCACGAAGCGCAACCGTTAATGTATAGAGGTTCGGATGTTCGGCATCCCATTTCAACGGATTGCGGACGGGGAGTTCATTACTGTTTCCGTCTTCTTTCAATACAAAAATACTTTGTGACAAAGGGACCTGGCGACCTGCGGGGTCGGTCAGGCTGTAGACCACTTCGGCATTTCCCGCCGTCCTGCCGGTATAGGATACTTTCAACACGGCATCCCGGTATAACGAATCGAGATGAGTCTCCGCCGCAAAATCGTAGAAACAGGTTTCCGGCAAGGCGAAAACCGTTACATCCCGAAGAATACCGCCAATCGGATGATGGGCATACCCGGAAGCATAAGAGATATCATCGATGCGATCGGTTATTTCAAGCTGTATCTCATTCTTTTTTCCCGGCCGTACAAATTCCGTCACATCCGTCTCCCAACGGGTAAAACCGCCATGATGTTCACGCACCTGTTTTCCGTTCACCGAAAGGACCGCATGGCTATATACCCCGTCGAAACGAAGAATGACCCGTTTCCCTTTATAATCGGCCGGAAGGGTAAATGATTTACGATAAAGATAAGGCGTATCATGTTCGATAGCATATCCCTGCATAGCCAGTTCTCCCGGAACCTGAACGGTATTCCATTTACCCTGCGGGGCGAAACGGAATTGCCAGTCACCATTTAACAGCAGGGAGGACGAACTCATTCCCTCTACTTCAGCAGGTATGATATAGGATGCTTCTATCGGCAAAGCCTGCAAACCGGCTGCCATACTCCCATGCCCGATAAAGCAACAGGAAGCCATAAGTAATAAGATCTTTTTCATACTTATATGTTATTACAATTATTTCTATATTCACCACCAAAGGCAATAAAACGTCACCAATATGGCAATGACAATCAATGACATCACGTTGAACAGCCGGCTGGTACGGAACAAACCGGGACGATGGGTGGTATATTCCTCATTCATCTGTTTACTGCTGCCCAACAGGATGATCAAACCGCAACAAAGCAGAAAGACAATCCCCATACGGTCCAGCCAGGGTAATTCGGGACAAAGGAATTTCATCAGCGTAGAAAACACAAACGAACCGAGAGCCGCAGCCAATGCTCCGTTTGCCGTCGCCCGCTTATAGAAGAACCCCGCCAGGAAAATAGCCAATGCCCCCGGACTGATAAAGCCGGTGAACTCCTGGATATATTGAAACGCCTGGTCCAGCCCCGACAACATCGGAGCAATCGATACCGCAATCAGCAACGACCCGAAGCTGGCCCATCTCCCGGTCAACACCAACTCCTTCTGTCCGGCATCCTTCCTGAAATAAGAGCGATAAATATCCATCGTGAAAATAGTTGAAATACTATTCATCATCGAGGCCAGCGAACTGACAATGGCCGCTGTCAGCGCTGCAAAAGCGATCCCTTTCACTCCCACAGGCAGCAGATTGCTGAGTAACCACGGATAAGCCTCGTCCGACTTTTCCAACGGGGCATTCAGGGCAAAGGCTGCAATCCCCGGAATCACCACCAACAGAGGAACCAGCAGTTTAATAAACCCGGCAAACAACATACCGTTCTGCGCCTCTCCTACCGATTTGGCCGCCAAAGCACGCTGGATGATATACTGGTTGCATCCCCAGTAATAGAGGTTGGCAACCCACAGTCCGCCGACAATAACAGAGATACCCGGCAAATCCTTATAACTCGGATGCGACTTGTCGAGAATCAGATGAAATTTATCTTCCGCCTGTGTATAAAGGTTCGTGACTCCCTGCCATACACCTTCTCCGCCGCCCAGCATATTCAATGCGATATAAGTGGTTATCAATCCTCCGCCTATAAGGAATACCACCTGGATAACATCGGTCAGCGCCACCGCCTTCAGTCCGCCATAAATGGAATAGATTCCGGCAAAAGCCGCCAGTCCGACAATGCCCCAAATCATAGGGACACCCATCACCTTTTCGATCGTCAGTGCACCGAGGTAAAGGATGGAAGTCAGGTTGATAAAGATGAAAACAGCCAGCCAGAAAACAGCCATGACAGTCTTGACCCGTTTATCGAAGCGTTCCTCCAGAAACTGGGGCATGGTAAATATCTTCTTTTCGAGGAATATCGGAATAAAGTACTTGGCGACGATAATCAATCCCAGCGCCGCAATCCATTCGTAAGTAGCCATTGCCAACCCGATTGCATAACCGGAACCGGACATGCCGACAAACTGCTCCGCCGAAATATTAGAAGCAATAATCGAAGCACCGATTGCCCACCAGGCCAGTCCGCGCCCCGCCAGGAAATAATCGCCGGCATCCCGTTCTTCCCCTTTTTTCTTCCGGGAGACAAACAGGCCGACGAACAGGATCAGGGCACAGTAGGCGATAAAAATGACCAGGTCTATAGTATTCATGGTATCAATATTTAATGTTCTATATCTTTTTCTGAAAATATGGTCAAAATCCTCTGCGAAATTGCCTCGCTAATTAGAAAGGCATTATAGATTACCTACTAAAAAGCCTAGTTAATCAGAAAGGCACTATAATCATACTACAAAAATGCCTTGCTAATTAGCTAGGAATTATAGAAGATATACAAAGTTGCCTTTCTGATTAGCAAGGCAATTTCGCAGAAGATTATTATATGCTTCATTTCAATATCAGTCAAAATTCATCCTGCATCAAGGCCGAACGTCCTCCATCCATCAGAATCGTCGTTCCACTGATAAACCGGGCTTTGGGAGATGCCAGATAGACACAAAGTGCGCCCACCTCGTCCACCGTGCCGATCCGTTTAACCGGATGCAGGTTGATCGTTCTCCGGCGTTCCTGCTCCGCATCCGGAAAGGAGTCAAACCAGGTATCGTTGCCCGCCGTATCAATAAAACCGGGTGCTACACCGACCGTACGGATGGCTGGTCCCCATTCAATTGCCAGGTTACGCACCAGTCCTGTTATCGCCGTCTTGGTAACGCTATACGGAAAACATCCGGGTATCGTACCGAACGCATGGTTGGAAGTCATCAACAGGATGACACCTTCCCCACTCTTTTCGAGATAAGGCTTACACAACTTTGACAACCGCCAATGGGAAGCCAGATTCAAATCCAGGTTATACTGCCAACGTTCTTCGGTACATCCTTCGGCTCCCTCAAACACATTCACTCCGGCACTGGAGACCAGGATATCTATCCGCCCGAACGTGCCGACCGTTTCCCGAACCAGCGCTTCCAGGTCTTCCGGACAGGTCACATCTGCCTGCCTGTATAAGGCCCGTACCCCCTCTGCCTCTACGGCTTTCCGGAAGGCAACCGCACATGTATCGCCTGCCGCTTTCCGGGAACACCCGGCAACATGGGCTCCGGCCTTTGCAAACTCGATAGCCGTACCCAATCCTATGCCGGATGATACACCGGTAACAAGCACCACTTTATCTTTATAGTCTATCGTAAAACTCATACGCTTAAATATAGAAGTTATCGGGAGCGTTCGTAGTAATACCCGGATGTTTCTCCATCTCCTTTTCCACCAGGTCGACGCCTAAGCCGGGACGATTGGACAAATGCAGATGACCGTCGTAAACCATTTCGGCAATCGGATGGTCGATCACCGTATCTCTCCAGGGAACATCGTTGAACATAAATTCCTGACGGAAGAAATTCGGTATCGCGGCACACACATGCGAAGAAGCCAGTGTCGATAACGGCCCGTTCGGATTGTGAGGTGCAATCAGCACATTATAGGCTTCCGCCATCGTAGCCATCCGTTTCATTTCCGAAGGGCCTCCGCAACGGGTAATATCCGGCATAATCACGTCACAGACATGTTTTTCCAACAAAGAACGAATACCGAAACGGGTATAATGGCGTTCTCCCACACAGATGGCCACATCCGAAGGGATACGTTCACGCATAGCCCGCAAAGTCTGGGAACTTTCAGGGCCGGCAGGTTCCTCATACCAGGTGATATCCAGCTTTGCCAACCGTTCGGCCATCTTCACTGCTACGCGGTAGTTCAGCATGGCATGCGTCTCGATCATAATATCGAACTCCGGTCCAACCGCGTCGCGGACAGCTTTCGATACATCGAAAGCCAGGTCCTGTTGCTCGGCTGTCAAAGTCAGATTCGAGGCCAGGTCTTCTCCATAAAAATAATTGGTATGTGCAAACGGGTCGAATTTCAATCCGGTGAATCCTGCCTCTTTTACTTTCAGGGCCTGCTCCGTATAATCTTTTGCATTATGGCCACCGCCGGTAAACCAATAGTTTGCATACAACAGAATATCTTTGCGATAAGCACCTCCCAGTAATTCATAACAGGGAACACCCAACACTTTCGCCTTCAGGTCCAGTAAGGCCATGTCGATACCGCTGATAGCGCACAGGCTGGCTCCATACGGGCCGATCCAGTTCAGGTCACGATAAAGTTTTGTCCAGATAAAATCCGTTTTCATCGGGTCGAGGCCGATAATACGCTGTCCCACATGTTTGGCAGCTTCGAAAACGATCGGGCTCCCGGGCCAGTTGGTTGCTTCGCCGACACCGGTGTAGCCTTCGTCTGTATATATTTTAAGTAGCGTCCAGTTATATTTGATACCTTGTACCAACCATACTTTAACATCTGTGATTTTCATTATCTATTCCGATTTAATTACATTATACCAAACTGATCGAAAGCATCACGTGCTTTCATTCCTTCCTGAATTTTCTTTAATACCATACGCTCGCCGCGGGCTTTTTCAAGGGCGCGGGTAAAGACTTCTTCTTCAATACTGCGGGGTACGACACATACACCGTCGATATCTCCTATCAGTATATCGCCATCATTAATTCGCACGCCATCCATTTCGATAGGTACCCGATAATCAATTACTTTTCCTCTCGGCGCCTGGTCTTGTGCATAAGGTCCGTAAGAAAAACAGGGAAAGTCGAGTGCCAAAATACCTTTTGTATCCCGAGAATACCCATTGACCACTGCGCCGGCCGCTTTACACTGGATAGCACGGGCACTCATCAACTCTCCCCACAAAGCATAACAAGGAGACGAACCGGAGCAAACATACACTTCATCTTCCTTCAAGTCATCCAACGCTTCGAGCATCAACCCGAAAGAGCGTTTCAGCAACGGATTTTCTCCGCACTCTTTGCCATGTTCCAGCACATCAGCCTCCAGCACGGTCATAGCACGTCCCACCACCAGCATATCATCCCGAAGCGGACGAATCTGCGGTGGAAGGAACTGACGGGTATATCCCATCTTATCCATTATGTCACCGATTACTGCGGTATAAAGCTCCTCCTTTATCAAAGAGAACAGAGCTTTATCATCATTCCATTCTTTCATATCCATATAGTTTATCAGTATAAATTATTCAATGATTACTGATCACAAAGTTAGCCGGAGCATACAAAAAGTCAGCCTGAAATTCATATCTCAACGTATGCAGGAAGGACCTTTTACGAAAAAAATGTGTACAAAACGGAAACTACTTGGTAACTTCCCGCGGAGTGATCCCCATCTGCTGTTTAAAGACCCTTGAAAAGTATTGCGGTGATTTGAACCCGCAGATAAAACAGATTTCCTTGATCGACATCTCCGTATTGCGCAACAATTCAATCGCTTTGTTAATACGGATCTGATTCAGATAATCCAGCGGGGAAAGATTCAGGTGTTGTGCAAACAGTTTGCGGAGGTACCGTTCGCCTACTCCGGTCTGCCCGGCCACATCACTGATGGATATATCGGTCTGATAATTCATACGAATATAGGAAATTGCCTTTTTCAGCGACTCATTTGTACAAATCGGCAGGTAAGATTCATCCATGTAACGATAGATAAGAATCAGCAGTTCCGCATAGTACATCACCACCAGGTATTGATAGTATTTATTTTTTAGGTTCATCTCGTTTACAATGCGTTGGACAGCCCGCATGATACGGACATTATTCACGATTTTAATCAGGCGGTTCTCTTCCGAAAAGATCGTTACGGGAGTCAGCTCGCCTGTCTCATCCTGTGCATGCGGATTGAAACGGGAAAATATTTCCGGTAGAAATTCCAGCTGCATCAGTGTCGTTCCTTCCGAGCCTGCTTCAAAGGTATGTTCCACATTCGAACAGATAATCATCATCTCGTTCTCATTGAAACTGATACTTTCGTTTTCCAGATGAAGGATGCAGTTGCCTTTCTTTACATAGTTGATCTCGATACGTAGATGCTGGTGAGGACCGAATGTTTCAAACGGCTGGAAAGAGACGAAACGAAAGACATCTGCCAGACGTTTATATTTTAGATTCTCCGTTATCCCCTCTAAAAGTCCCCAAAGAGACTGTTCTGTTGTCTTGTTATCCATGATATTCCTTTCCCTTGTTCTGAAGCAAAGATAGAGAAAAGACAGTACCGGATTTTACACTTCGAAGAAAAAAGAAGGACCGAAATGGTATCTTTCGGTCCTTTAACTTATACAAATCGGAACTAACCTATATATTCCTTTATTTTTCCAGTAAAATAATCATTCCGCCTCTCCCCATAATCTCACATTGCTTCAAGGAAGACAGTTTTCCTTCCCATTGTGTATTTCTAATCTCAGGTAAGATATAAGAAGATGGTTTGAATCCGAGCAATTCCTCATCCAGTGTGATTTCAGCCGTCTGAGGCATATCCGTCCAGTTTGCCAGTACCACCAGCGCTTTATCACCATTCACATAAACGGTAGCCGGGATGTCCTTATTATCCGTTTTCACCGGACAACGTTCGTCCCAATAACCTCTCATCTGTGCATTCTTCATGCCAAAATCATCCCAAAGTTTCCAAAGCGGAACAGGATTTCCGCTCCACGGCAAACGGGGAAGCATTCCGTAAACCATCCCTCTGAATAGGTTCCGGGCATCCAGCGTTTCACTCATCAAGCCGAAAGGAATACCGGACATTTCCACCAGCCAGAAATCCAGCGTATTATTTGCTCTGAAACCTTCACCGATCCAGGTGCGGTCCACATAAGGTAACAGTTCCAGATACAAATGCAGTGAATTGGCATAACCGGCCCACTGGTTCATATGGTTCCAGGAATGGATATCTATCAACCGGCGCTTTCCGTCGGCATCCATAATACGACGGGCACGTTGCAATGTTTGATGGTCCAGAGCACTGTCATCAATATAAACACCATCCAGCCCCAGATTCTTTATCATCCAATCCAAACCTTCCAGATAGTAATTGTTCCAGCGGGAATCAGGGGTAGTAATAACCGAGATATCCATATCGCCGGCATATTTACCTTCATTAAAAGCATTATACCAGGCCGGAATGAAATGAGTCGTCAGGTTCTTGTTCAACCATTCGTGAGGACCGTTCCGATGGATCAGCGTACGGGCATCCTTTCCGGGACCGTCATGGATCACTTCACCACCCAGGCTACGTAACGCCCATAATTCCGGAATCTTCACCGTCAACTCACGGGTCGTATAATAAAGCCGGACATCCAGATCCTTGCTGTGTGCATCTGAGATAAAACGTTTCAGGTCCGGAACTGCTTCATCATAATAAGGATAGTTAATGAACGGATATACATCTTTCTTATGATGGATATTAATCATATTGGCACCTGCTTCCAATGCAGCAGGGATATAACCGGCACTCACATCGCTGTTGGAATGGTAGAAACGTTTTTCCGCCAGTTCTTTCAGGTTAAGCGGTTTCACCGGAGTAACCAGCATATTAAAATTATAATGAAGAACATCACCTTTCTGCATAGTACGTTCACCACTATAGGCCGTCATCAGGACTGTACCGTCTTTATCGGGCAGAATATCGATACCGCCCTTATTGGCATTTCCCCACGAAGCAGGCAGGTTCAGTTTACCTAAACCATAATAGATATTCACCAGCGGGCGGACATAGTTTTCATCTTTGAAGCAGAAGTTCAGACCGGCATTTATATTTCCCATCCAGATCTTATCCTGATGTTTGTCGACATTCCATTGCCAGTTAATTACAGAATCCGGACGGAAACCGCCTTTATGTCCCAATCCCATCATATATTTGGCAGCATACGAAGTATAAGGTATTTCCAGGCGGATATCCTTTACTTTCACGTCTCCCAGGGATTTCACCTGTATCTGATAATCGACCAGGCCGTCGAAACCGAATTTACCGAAACACTGTACTTCAAAATTACGGTTTTTCCGGGTAGCTATCCAGTTTACCGACGCATTATTCCGTCCGGTGATCCGCAGGGAACCGGGTTTCAGCACATCTTCGCCATTCTCCGTTTCTATCACGAACCGCATTTCTCCTGCCAGAACAGGATTATTGCTCTGATCGTTCAACTGGTTACTCTGATCATAACGGGTAGAAAGGGATTGAGGAAGACCTTCTTTCGACAGCTCCATCGTTCCTCCCAACCAGGAAATCGTTTGTTTCTGTAATTGAACCGGGACATACGGAGCCGTCGGTTCATCGGCATTACCGATGGAAGAATCCAGCCAGCGCAGGCGGGTTTTCCTCCATCCATCGTTATCCCCGTGGTTGGCAATGGGAGAACCTTGTACGGTCAATTCACATGCGATCTCTACCGGTTTGGCATCAGCAGCTTTGATCGTAACTTTTCCTTTATAAACGCCGCTTGCCGTTACAGGTACATCGGAACCGATCCATAATGCCTGCACATTTCCTTTGGAGACATTCACCGTCTTTTTAAAAGATTGGCCATTCGTATCAGTCCCTCCCAGGTTAAAACAACGGAAAGCAGAAGCCGGAATCTTATTTCCCTTTTCATTCTTCCAGTCGGAGAAGATAACAGATACGTCCGACAAGGTTTCATACGGAGCGAAGATTCCTACCTGCCAGGTATAGAACTCACCCGGAAGACAATCGCCCCGGAACTTTGTACGTGAATCGGCCGACCGTTCCACCCAACGCACAGGGATTGCATCCGTCATACGGATATCGTGTTCCCGGTCTTCTGTAAAACAGAAGTAACCGGCTTCCGGGTTTTCCTGTATCAACCTCTTCACCGCATCCGATGAAGCCACACGGCGCATTTCCGAGTCCTGCTCATTCACCGTACCCTGTCTTTTCAAGTCATCGAAGGCATTCGTTACATCATCCTGCGCCTGCATAACACAAGGCAGAGCCAGAAACGAACATACCATCAGGTACTTAATTTGTTTTCTCAACATTGTAGTATTCTTTTGATAATTGTTTGTATTTGTCCAACATTCGGCGGGCAACAGCCACTTCGTCTCCTTCCGTTACCGGAGTACGGGCCTTACCCGGACGATCAACGAAAGCCAACTCCCAGTCAGCCAACGAATCATAAAACTCATTCGCACGGAAAGCCTGACGGCCTAAATCCATCTTTGCATCTTCCTCCCTATAAATCGTTCCGTTATCGAGATGTCCCTGCAACATATCATAGAACTGTTTCCAACGTTGCAGATAATATCCCTCGATCAAACCGGTCCATTCACGCCATGAGTAATCAAATTGACGTACATCGACCTGTCCGCCCCAGATAGTCACCAGTGAAGAGGCATTCTTTTCAAACAAATTGCGTTCTTCATCGGTCGTTCCCCAGGCACGGGCATCAGTCAACCACTGGTCAAAGTTAAACTCTGTACAGGTACGAAGCAAGATATCTACATCTTTTAATAACTCGAGGAAACGTCCGGAGTGCAGAGCAAATGCCTCTTTATCCTTTTTCTTAAATGCCTCGGCGGCTTTTTTATGTATTTCCTGTCCCAGGTTTGACATAATCTGACGTTGTACATCTACAATATCGAAACGATAAGGTCCGGATCCTTTCAATTGTTCCGCATCCTTTAATAAACACACTTCAGCTTCTATCAATGATTGCGGATCATAAGGAATATTAAAACCGGCATTCGGCCCCGACTTCTTCACATCCACAGCAGGACGGGCACAGATGATCGAACTGGACTCGACCCCATTCGTCCCGGCCCGATAAGGACCCGCCAGCAATAACTCCCAGGCCTTATTGGCGGCATCCGAAAATGCGCCATAACGACGTTCCGCATATTTATTCAACCATTCTTCCAGCTTTACCGAATCCTGATGAACCGGCATTTCAAATGCCAACTCATAAAATACAGGATTTTGTCCGATCGACTCCATGAATAAACCGGAACCTACCACATTCGGCGTTTTCTGTTTCGCTTTCATAAACTGATTGGATGATACCAGCGGCAAATCTCCGTGAAGATTGACACGTCCGCCGAAGTTATGCAGATTACCAACCACAAAATCATGATTACAGAAATGATCTTCTCCCCCTAACGCCCCGTTCAGGCTCAATACGAGCAGGTCATGTTTCGGTACGACGGATGCAATATCTTTCCGGAAGCTCCAGGCTTGCATCACCCACAACGCATCCGGATCGAACGTCTTCATCAATTTATGGATGGAAGAACCTACAGCATTCAGATATTCAGGGGTATCCACAGGCGGCTTGCTTTCATGGAAAGGATCGGCTGCATAGAGTCCGTAAGTTCCATATAATTTCTGTTCCTCTTCCAGAAAAGTTTTCCCCAGTTCCGTAAACAACGGATCCAGCGGATCTAACTGGCAGATACCTTCAAATCCATACCAATCCGGTTGTTTCTGTATCTTTGCTTCCGGAAACTTTTCCATCATCTTACGAGGTACAGCACCGGAAAAACCTTGCTGTATCGGTGTCATGCCTAATTCCAACTGACGGTTTACCACTTGTTTACCCAAAGCAATATGCGAATCGATCCACGATTTCGGCAGCGGTCCGCCAAAACTTTCGATATTAGGCATCCACTGCCAGGCAAAATGGGCAGGATCGACCAGATAAGAACGCGCTTCCTCATCCGTAAAACCGAAACGAAGCAGTGTATTATACCAAACACCTTCCAAACCGACAACCGACAAAGGTGTATTGATCGAATTCATAGCCATATAGTCGATCTCACGCTGCCAACGTTCCCAATCCCACCAGGCACCGGTATAGCTCAAGGTACAATAATTAAAATAGACACGATACTTACCGTTAATTATCCGGTGTGTCGTCTCAGCTGGAACAGGCAATGTCGCCGGTAAGTTCAACTGGTCGCCGAACCAGGAAACATGGGCATTACAATGATATTTCAAATACTGGTTATAAGCTGTTGCCAACGATACCGTATTGTTCCCCCGCAACACAACCTTGCCGTTCTCCCCAGCCACTTCATAGACATCGTTCCCGTTCTCCGGCTCTATCAGTTCCAGACTAAACTGCTGACTATAACCCGGAGTAATACGTTCGATCAAGTCATAAGCAGCCTGTATCTGCGGGTCTTTCTGACAAGACATCAGAGATAAAATACAAAAAAGCAAAAATACTTTACTTACAATTCTCATGGTATAAATCTTTATAATTATTTATATTACTAGACGTAGAAAAGCCCGTTTACCCTATAAGGATACGCAAATAAACTTACTTTACACGTTCTACATATCTATGCCCGGGATGATTGTCAGTTATTCTTTTCCCTTACGGCAGACAACCGGATCTCTTCCCCTACCGTTTTAAACTCAACAGAAGCATACTTGTCCATATTCTCCGGATGAGCAAAGGAACAAGAAAACACAAAAGAGACTTTTCCTTTCGGAATATTCATCTGATCCGTCTTTACGGAGAGGCGTTTGATTTCATTCCAGTTCTTATCGTAAACCAGAAATGAATCTCCCCCAGTATATTTCAGGTATTGCCCTTCTTCCAATACACAATCCGGCCGGATCGTGGAATAATTGGCAATCTCCAGCGAGATATCCGATATACGGTCATTCGCCTTTAAGATGAACTGAACCGGCTGGCGATCATTCTTATTCTCGAACTCCCATTTGGAAACGACCGGCTCACCGGGTTGAAGGATTTTGTTTGTATGTCTGAAACGTTGAACCTGAAGCGGAGATAACAGCCAGGATGTCGCAGAAGTTTCCGTTAAAGTGTATTCATTGGAAACATGTTCCATTTCCTTTTTCAGTTCCTTCGGGAAAGCTCCACACAAACGGGCATTCTCCCATTCGCGGATCGCTTTGATGATCGCATCCGACTCTCCGTTATTCGCTACATTTTCCTTATTGGTAACCAGTGTATAACCGGCATCAAAGGCAGCCGAACGCGCCAACAGCCATTCAATATCCTCGATACTGGTATTCGCGTCGAATTTAAACCACCCCAACATGCAAGGGATCAGATTACGACGATAAAAATCCTGGTTCATCAGACGATAGTTCATCTGGCTCTCACGAAATCCGGCATACCAGGGCTCGCCCCAGTTCATCCGGGTAAAAGTATGCCAGTTATAATGGGTCGTCATGCTGGCATCGTTAATGCAATTACGGTATTCGGGCAACAGATTATCATACCATTCTTTCATCATCAACGACAATCCATACTGTCCCAGACCGGTAGACCAGGCCCCTTCCAGGCCGTCAAAGGAAATCTGTTGCACACCTGTATAGTTGAAGATACCCGCAATATTACGAGCAATCTCTTTAGTCAGTTCCGTATCCGACAAAAATACCTTGTAACCATGATCCATCAACTTGCCGATCGTATCTCCTTTGGAATGGGCTACAGCTTTCGTACCCCACGCCCCACGCTGGCAATTAAGTAATTTCCACGGAGCCGTTTCGCTTACCCGTTCATAACGGATCAGTTCATCACCGATCATCACACCATGCAGGCTGTTATTTTCCATCTGGTTGAAAAACAAAGGATCAGCTATTTCAATAGTTTGCTGATCCGGATTGAGACCGGATGCCAGTATTGAACTTCCGACCTTCGCCAGACGCTTATCCGGGACAGGCGTTACATAGGCATCGTTGGTCGTAATAAAATTGGAAAGGGTATGAAATCCCAATTTAATTCCGGATTGTGCAGCTTTATTCACGCAGTCTTTCAATCCGTCCAGACCTGTAGGGAACTCCGACGGGTTGAGTTTAAAATTACCCCATGTCAGGAAAGGACCTCCGTGATACAGGTACTTCAAGCCGGTCCGTTTAGTAAAGGCAATTGCTTCTTCTATATTATTTTCATTGAACGGATAAATGATATAGGCCTGCGCCGCTTCGGGCGCCCGTTTCATCCAGACACCGTTCAGTTCCGGATGCGGCAGACTTTCCGTTAATTCTATCTCTTCGATATGATCAAGCACCTTATCAGCCGGACAACCGAACAAAGCAATGCTGCTGCCGATCACACCGCCATCTTCATAAGCAGGAGCCGTATAATGCGTATGTCCCCACATCGGAACAACCCGTTCATGATCCCGGTTACGGCAATAAGCCTGTAAAACACTACCAAACTCCGTATGTTTGGCAGTCTGTCCGCGATATAAGACCTTCATCGAATCGGCTACATCGACCAAAGATGTCGTTGCAAAAATATCGAATGCCAGATCTATATCATCTTCTGTCGAAGGATAACCGCCGATTGTTTTAGGGTTCAGCGCTTGTATCCCTATTGCAAAGAGACTATCACGGACAACACCTACACACTCCCCTATCGTTTGGCTAATGGAAGTGGCATAAGGTCCCCATACAACCAGGTCGATCTCTTTATCCGATCGAACCTCCTGCACCTCGAAAGTAACAAACTCTTTCTTCTGCTCCGTTGCTATTGATAAAATGATCTGATTTTTCGGGTAAGTCAGTAAAAGAATGCCTTCCCCTTCATCCCAGGATGCACCTGCCGGATTTTCATACTCCCCACCGACACGAATTGCCAACAATGGAGAAAGTTGCCCGGAAGATAAATATTCTTTATGATGCGTCTTATCCAGTAAAGAAGATATATTCCCATTCGCATCGATAACCAATCTGAACGTATCCGTTTCAAAACTCATCACCTGTCTCTGACAGGCAGACAGTACGCATAATAATATGCCGATTATAAATATAAAGTATGTTTTCATTTGATAAGCCAGTATTAAAAAAACGGATTCCGGTATCTTACTCATTAAGGTAAACCAGAATCCGTCTTACGTATTTTAGAATCTAATTATAACACAGGATCAAAACTGCCTCCCCAGTCCTTATTCTGATCGAGATTCGGATTCTTTTCTATTTCATCCTTACTGATTGGAAAGAAATAGTAAGATTCAGGCATGTACATGGCATCTTCACTCGTAGGATTCTGGAAGATCAGGTCGATCACTTGATAATCGAATTCCTCCGGCATCAAAGTGTAGCTAGCTGCCCGGTTCATCGCATCAGTCATATCGATACCGGCTTTCAGGTTAGCCAGGATACCGTACTTATGCTGTCCGTTCAAATAAGTATGCAGCATACGGTGACGACGTAAATCCCAGAAACGCTGGCCTTCAAAGCAGAACTCAATACGTTTCTCATCCAATAAAGCCAAACGCATTTCCTCCCGTGACATTCCGGCTTTCAACCCATACAGATTGTTTGCTCCTGGTTCGATACCTGCCCGTTTACGGATAGCGACCAGCGTTTCATAGCCTTCAGCCGTACTTCCGTTCTCATTGGCAGTTTCCGCTAAGTTAAACATAATTTCCGGATAACGTATCTCGAGCCAGTCTACATCATTCAGAGTAACCTGTGCTACCGGAAGCTCTTCCATGATTCCTTTCTTACAATATAAACCGGTACGGTTATGATGTTCGCCTTGTATATTATATCCGAAAGCATCCAGCGAATTAGCAATGTTCGGTGTCGTATATTGACGACGTCCGGCTTTACCGCTCAATTCATAAATACCTCCGTTATAAACAATGACGGCATCGAAACGCGGGTCTCTGTTTTTCCAGAATTCCTGTACGTTATAAGAATATTTATCGGATTCACCGGCTTTCTTACCGTCTTTCATCGGGAACGATTCAACTAATCCCCAGGTCGGTTGGTCACCGCCGGTTGCATTCTTCGATTCCGACAACGGGCGAACTGCATCTTCCGCACGTCCGTTCACTTTGGTAGGATTAGAATATATGATCGGCAGGATCGCTTCCGAATGTTTTTTCGTTTCAAAGACATCCGTATAATTATCGACCAGCCCGTAACCATTCTGATCCAGCAACTCTTTTGCCGATTTCGCTGCATTATAAGCATCTTTCCAATAACTGTTGTTGTAAGGGTTAGACGGGTTGAATTGAGGGCTTGCCTTGTATAACAGGACACGACTTTTAAAGGCAGCTACGATACACTGATCAATGCGCCCGTAACTATCTCCGGAATTTTTGACCGGTAAAAGTTTAGCTGCTTCATCCAAATCGGAAAGGATAAATTCGAAACATTCGGCAGTCGAATTTCGCTTCACATTCAAATCATCTTCCAACGACTGAGGTTCTTTGATAATGGGAACGCCTCCATGCAGACGGACCATCTTAAAATACTGGAACGCACGCATAAAATAGGCCTGTCCCTTCATCAAATTCTTTTCACTCTCAGGCAACGTCCCTTCATCTACATTCTTCAACAACGTATTAATATTACGGATGCTGGTATAAGGCCAGAACTTAAACGACGAATTATTCGGTTGTACGGCATCTTTTCCCATAATACCCAAGCATTCATCTGAATTTCCGCCATCCCGGGGCCAGGTTAAATTCAATACATTCCCATATATATCGGTCAGGAACGCCGATGTCAGCTTCGAATCATTCCACACATCCGGGCCATAATTACTCAAATCTTTTGTATCCAGCACATTACAACCAGAAAAAGCTAAAAGGCTTGCGGCTATTACTGCATATATCTTTTTCATACTACTAAATAATCTATTAGAAATTAATACTTAAACCACCTGTATATGTTCTCATCAGAGGATAAGAATCCAACGTATCCTGTTCCGGATCCATTTCGTCCATGCCTGAGATACAGAATAAGTTAGTTGCATTAACGAACAACTGCACATTGCTCACACCCAGTTTCGAAAACCACGTACGAGGTAATGTATAACCGATATTCAGATTCTTCAAACGCAGATAAGCTCCGTTCCTCATCCAGTAAGTAGAACCGGCAGCACCGTATTCTTCCTGCCATTCTCCACTTACACGCGGATATTTCGCATCTACATTATCCGGTCTCCAGACATCGCCGGTCCATAATTCGAAGTAAGGTTTATCACCTGTCTGGAACACGCCGTCACCATTCTTGGTCTTCAGCATACGGTCGTAAGCTCCTACTCCCTGGAAGTGAGCATCCAATGTGATACCTTTCCATGACAGATTGAAACCGAAACCATAGTTGATACGGGGAGTTCCCTTGTCGGAGAGATAAGTCTTATCATTGCTGTCGATCTTTCCGTCGGCACCTTCCGAATAGTTGGAACCGCGGATATCCTTGAACAGGAATGTACCCAGAATCGGTTTACGGCCGAATTGTGTAAAGCCTTCAGGAAGCGCATCCAGTTGTTCCTGTGTACGAATAATGCCTTCGCAGAGATATCCCTGTAGACGGGTATTCGGATGACCGATCGCACTTCTCCATGCTTCCAGCCCTTCAGCCTCATCCAATACTTTCCAGGTATCTTTCACATAACCCAGGTTAGCATATACACTGTAATCCAGAGAACGATATGTATCCGACCATTTCAAAGAAACTTCAGTACCTTTCCAATCCTGTTCTGCATAATTCTCATTACTCAGGCTGGCACCATAAGTACCCGGAATGACACGGTTACGGGCTCTAAGGATATGATTCTTATTTTTATAGAAGTAGTCGAACTCACCACTCAGACGGTTATCGAAAAAACCGAAATCAAGGCCGATATCATAGACTTCCAGTTTTGCCCATGAAATATACGGATTAGCCGTACTACCTACCGTCAGGCCATTCTGGTAGTTATCACCGAAAATGAAACCGGTTCCGTTCTTATACGATTCACGCCACAAGAAGGCTGCGATATTGTCTTCGCCGTCCCAGTTATTATCATCACCGGTCGTACCGTAAGAACCACGGATCTTCAGGTTGCTTAACCATGAAATATTCTTCATGAAACCTTCTTCCGACATACGCCATGCAACAGAACCCGAAGGGAAGAATCCCCAACGTTCACCCGGAGCAAATTTATAGTTACCATCTTCACGGAAAGAAAATTCCGCAATATATTTATCTGCATATGAGTAGTTGAAACGTCCTACAACGGACTGGCGTGCCTTTTCCCATTCACTACCGTTGAAGTAACGGCGCTGTGTATCGCTGGAGGTGACAAATATCTGGTCAATCGATGTAGTAAGCATATCGTCGGCTGTACCGTTCAGCGTCTTACCACCTGATTCAGACTGTTCATACACCAATAAAGCAGATACGGCATGTTTTTTATTGAATACCTTGTCATATTGCAAGAACCAGTTGATCTGATAAGAATGATCCAGTTTGACCATCTCACGGATACCTTCATAATTGGAACTCAGGTTGTGAACAACCATATCATTCGGATCGACCTTCGCCGGAATAAATTTATTTTCCGCACTCGCGCTCTTGAAACGATATCCTTTATTATGAGTCAGGAAGCCTTTCAAATTCTCGTCATAAGCCGTGTATTGTGCCAGGAAGCTGGTTTTCAATCCATCGGCAAACTGTCCCAGGTCGAGATTAAAACGAACCTGTCCGTCGATCGTCCGTCTAGTTGTTTTCTGATAACGATTACCAAGTACCATATCGACCGGATTCCATGAACCGGCTGTCACCGGATTGGCATTCGTATCGGTCGTCAGGTTACCGTTATCGTCCACATAAAATGGGTATAAACGAGTCCAGTTGAAAGTTGTACGATAAAAATCAGGCACATTAAAGTCGTCCACATTATCATACGGCCAATAAAAACGATTATATTCCTTCTGGTTACCGCTCAGGTTAAAGTTCACATTGAAACGTTTGGAAACATGCGCCGTAATATCGGAACGGAAATTGTATTTCTTGAAATCCAGTTTCTTATAAGAACCGTTCTCGTCATGGAAGCCCAGCATCATATAATAAGTAATACGATCGCTACCTCCGTTGACACTGATATTATGTTGCTGGGAAGACGGATTTCTCCATACGTAATCATTAACATTATAACTCTTATCAGCGAAATAATCGAATATTTCCTGTCCGTAAGGTGCTGGAAGCCCTTTGGTTTCCGCTACGCGGTTTGCCCAGATCAGTTCGTCGGTTGCCGAATAATCCTGCAAAGGACGGGTCGTATTGGAGACACTGAAAACACCCTTGTACTGGAATTCCGGTTTCTGGTTCTTACCTCCCTTCGTTGTCACCAGTACAACACCGTTACCGGCCTTCGAACCATAAATAGAAGCACTGGCCGCATCTTTCAGGAAGCTGATATTATCTACCTCATTCGGGTCCAGGGCATCAAAGGCCGCTTTATCTTTGATTACATTATTAATAACGAACAAAGGTTCACCAAAGCTACCACGCATACGGATTTTGGAAGAAGCACCTGCCATACCGGAAGTAGTTGTTACCGTTACACCCGGAGCACGTCCCGCCAGCGTATTAGACAAGTTAGAGGTCGGGATCTTGTTCAGATCATCCGTTTTCACGGAAGTGATGGCACCGGTCAGATTCACTTTTTTCTGCGTACCGTAACCTACTACCACAACCTCATCGATCAACTGCGTATCTTCTTTCAGTGTGATCATTAAATTCGTCTGATTCCCTACTTTTTCATGGAAACTCTGGTATCCGATATAAGAAACCTGCAAGGTTGCATTATCCGGAACCTGTAATGCAAAATTACCATCGATATCCGTTACCGTACCGATCGTTGTTCCGGTGACGGCTACAGCAGCACCTATGATCGGTTCATTGTTATGATCCACCACTTTACCGGTCAGTTTCTTTCCCTGCTGTTGTGCGGCAGCAACATCTTCCAACGTTTTCGGAACAATGATGATCTTTTTGTTTTCTACCTTATAAGAACACTCGGGCAAGATCACGGTAAGGATTTCATCGATCCGTTTCTTTGCCACATGGATACTTACCCTACGGTTGGTATCAATTGCTTTGTCATTATAAAAAAAAGTGAATTCACTTTTACTCTCGATATCCTTCAAAACATCTTTGACGGTAGAGTTTTTCATGTTCAAATCAATTCTGGTGCTTTGAGCATAAGTTTCTACAGCAGAAACCTTAAACAGCACGACGGTTAACAAAATCAGGACTATTTTCATTCCCCGAAAGTTTATTTCTGTTAAGAAAGGACATAATAAGCCCTTCCCATAAAATTTATTCATATTTTTACATGGATTTTTCTAGTTAGACATGTATCCCATTCCCTGCCAGAGGTGATGTGATTGTTTAATTAAAATCTTCGGAATAGGTGAATGTTACCGCATTCGCCTATTTTCTTTTTCTCTACGTGTCTGGTCTCATAAGCATTCTTTTTTAAGGTTAATACTATATTACTTTGGCATAATAAATGCCTTCCCGTTTTTTATCTGATAGCTGATCGGAATGATAAAACTCATAGCCCTCAATATCTCGTCGATATCTTCCTGACGGATCGTAAAAGACATATAAGTCGATTCAGCAAATTTTTCCGGACACACAATATCCATATTATACCATCCCTCCATACTGATCAGGATATCGGACAAAGGACGATTATCGAAAACAAGCCGGTCTTTGATCCAATCGGCATATAAACTTGCATTGGCCGGTTTTACCGATACGGCATGGAGGTCCTTCTTATATTCAAATACTTCATTCGGTTTCAAATAGATTTCCCTACAAACGGAAGGACCGGATATTTTTACGCTTCCACTCAATAAAGCCGTCTCTATATTATCTTTAAAAGGATAACTCGATATATTAAAACTCGTACCCAACACTTCCACGTCCACATCACCCGCTTTTACGATAAACGGCTTTTTTTCGTCCTTTACTACTTCAAAATAAGCGCCACCGACCAGGTTGACCGTTCTCTTGCCATCAGCGAACTGATCGGGATAAACCAGACGGCTCTCCGAATTCAGCCAGACAACCGTCCCGTCCGGTAAAGTAAATTTACCTTTACTGCCTTTAGCCGTTATCAGTTGGTTCTGTACCATCAGTTTCGGTTCCGTCTGTTCAATGCTCAACCAAAAATACAATCCAAACAAAACAAGCAAAACGGCAGCAGCCTGGTACCAACGGATAAATGATCGCCGGGTTTTCTTCCCGATCCGTTCATGTTCGTTCATAATACGCATCTTCAACCCGTCGAGAGCAATATCCACTTCCAGTTCATTGTCGGCAGAAGCATTACAGGAAAGCCACAGATCTCTCGTATCCGTAAAATCACTTCTGTTCTTTTCCGATTCCTTCAGCCACTGAAGCAATTGTCTTTTCTCTTCCAGGCTAGCCGAACCGTCCAGGTAACGGATTATTATAAAATTTATATCAGTTGTAAAATTCTCCATATTTTCCATTCTATTAGTAGTACAAAATTTCAGGGTTTTACCCTACCCCCTATTTGAAATATTTTTTATTCGTCTTTACGTTAAGATATTCCCGACAATAAAATAAGCAATGAAATCAGCCCCTCTTCAGTCAAATGTTCTTTCAGTCCTGACAATGCTTTACTTATCTGTTTCTCAACAGCTTTTATACTGATTTCCAATTGTTCGGCTATTTCACGATTCTTCAAACCGGATGAACGGCTAAGTAAAAATATTTTCTTGCATTGCGGTGATAATGTATCTATAAATAAATTTATTTCGGCTTCCAGTTCTTTTAAAAGTAAACTTTGCTCCGAGTTCAGAATATTAGCGGACATATATTGTTCAAGAATATCGCTTTCATTACTCTCATCCAATGAATATTCTTTATTCTGATATTTTTTATGCATCACATTGATGGATCTGTTATATACCGATTTAAACAAATAGGATTTTACCGCACCTTCAAATTCAATCGAATCGCGTCTTTGCCAAAGTTCGAAAAAAGTGTCCTGCACAATATCTTCCGCCAGGTCCGTATCATTTACAAAACGGAATGCATACGTCCTTAAAGGCTTATAAAAGCGTTTGAAGAGTGTCCCCAAAGCTGCTATTTCATATATATCTTTCTCTGAACTCATGCTTTTGAAAGGTTTAAGTGTTGTGGAGAAAAGATTAAAACACGCCTAAAACCGTTATAAGTCAGAGGACGTATAAACCATAGTTCATCTAGAACTATGTACTATATTAATATTCATTGGCTATATGAAATACAAGTATATTGTCAAAAAGGAGAATTTCCTCCAGAATTACAGGAAATTACTGTCTGAAAATTATAAAGCATGGTATAAATTTATAGAACCAGATACAACTTTATCCGGATTTGCGGACAGAGCACCCTATTATATTCATCATAAAACCGGATTAATGAGGAAGTTGACAGAATTTTTATACCCAATTACCAAAGTTCTAGATGAACTGTGTTTTGAATAAAAAACTCAGACAAAAAATAAAAAGAGGCTACACAACAACAATATATCGCAACCAGAGGACGAAAGAATACTCCCAAAACTAAAGAATAAGCATTAAAATGGTTAAAATTATCTATTTCATACTGTTGCAATTCTACCTTTGGATACTGCCTGAGAAATTCCGGCAATTTATATATATTAAAGCATAGGATAATATTTCTCTTTAAAAACTCCGGGATATGAAGTCTTAATCCGGTCTGATCTATCACCCCGAATTCTACCCATTCATTTTTATCACCAAAATGCTCAGATAAATAGCTATATAAACAGGTGATAATTTTCTTCATACCTCAAAAGTGTGATTACATTTTATTTCGTAAAGATATGTATTTTTTCATATCCACTAAAGACGAAATGAAATTATTCTAATTTATCCGGTCTGTCCGGTTGCCATAAAGTCTTTCAGCTTCGGTAAAGATATTCCCGATAGATTGTTTTTCATTTTCTTTCTGAGAAGCATCTTTTGTTTCCGGAGGTGCGATCAAACTTGTATAACCATGTACTTTTATTAAACTCCCTCCTTGTATTTTAGAAACGGAAATCAGATGGAGAGCTTCCAACTTGCGGATCAGGCGATTGATCGAACCGATGTTGATACCTGACAAGTCGGCTAATTCCTGTTGCGTACCGACATACTCTCCTCTTTTGCATGGAACCTTCCGTCCGTTCAATTTGGCATAGCCATCGGCAAAAAAACAAATGTCGAATAACAATATATGAAGCTGCCCCAATTGACGAGTAGCCGGACACTTTAGCAAATTCAGGGTATAACGCGGAATTTTCACATAAGGCAATCCCATTAAATCAATTGCCAGCTTCTCATTAACAGATCGGAACTCATCCATAGCATCAAATTTTATTAACAAATATTACGATGTAACTCCCGATGTAAACGGTGCAATTCCCTATTCACATTTAACAATCTATCAATAAGCCATTTAGAGCACCTACTGAAATTAGTTATATTTTTGCCCGATGTAACGATCGCGATTCCTTATATTATATATAATAAATAATTTAAAAATAAAATATAAAGATACAGGCATTTTTTTTGAAAAAAATAGAATATGCATCCTTTAAATCAATCGTAAAGATATAAAACACATTACAATTACGACACTGTTTCGTTGATTATTTTTTACATCATTCCTTATTATGCCTGTAAAAGCATCTATTTATAGTATTATTCTCTGAAAAAAAATAAGGGACTTTTGCATTCAAAAGTCCCTTATTTTGTAATCAAAAGTCCTGTCTTAACATTTCAAAACACCGGACCTTTTTTTCTACTATTTTAGATCTGTCTTTACGGATGAAAAGAAACCGTTACTTTCCCCTGTACTTTATCGCCTTTTCGCAACGGCTTGTATCCTTTCTCGGCATGAGGGATCAGGAAGTTTTCCTTTCCCGGATTGTTATAATCGGCAACTAATAAGCGAATTGCATCGCCTTCTATCCAGGCACGGACATACTGCGTTCCGTCGGATTTCACTGTGACAGATTGTCCTGATCCGTCTTTCAGCCGGGCTGAGTAAATATTCTCCTTCGTAGAACGGAACATGTTTGAACCGGCTGCCGTCTGGTCATACGACCAGGATTTTACAGGTTGTTTGGAAGGACCTGCCAGTCCGGATACAGGCAAAGAGGCATCGAATGCTTCAGCTTGTCCCGTCAATGCTCCTATATGGTCTTCCGGATATACACTCCAATAGCCTTTCCGCTTCCAGTCCAGATGGGTAAAAGAAGAAGGTAAAGTAAATACCAACCCTGTTTGTCTCGGGGAAATATCCTGAAGCATAGTGAAGTCGTAGACAAAAGTGACTTCTCCGTTCTTATGAAAACGATATTCAAATATGCCTTCGGCTTCTTTATAAATTCCTTTTACTTTTATACTAATAAGTTCATCACCCGGCAGGCAGGTAACAGACTGGGCTAACCAATTTTCGCAGACAGGGTTATATGGCTTGAACTTCTGGTCTTTTCCGACCATCTGGACACCTTCGCCATCTCCATTCAACGGCAGTACCATCAAAGCAGGTGATTGCAGCAATACGGCATTACCTCCCTGACCGGCGGACAACAATCCGTTGCGTTTATCCACAGTAAACACTCCTCCTACCGACTGAATCTCGATAACATCGGCTTTTTCCTGACAAGAGAGTTGTCCTGACTGCCCTTGTCCCTGTGGCTTGATCTGTTCCGGTAAAATACGGAAACTGTATTCATCGATCACAAAACCACGGACACCGGTAACCGTCAGTTCCAGCTTTTCCGCATTCCGTAAAGATTCCGGCAACTGAATTTCGAACTCTCCTTCCGAACGGGGAGCCATATCGGTTGTTACCCTGCCGCTCTTTCCCCCAGCTTTCCACACGATGGTACATTCCGACAGATCACTGAAATTATGACGGTTCTCCACATGGAAACGGACAATACCGTCGGCCGACATATTTCCTTTCTGTACGATCTTAACCGGACTGAATGCTTTCTTCATTCCCCAATATTCCGGCTTCTCACGCCGCCATCCGTCTATCGGTCCCCAGGTTCCGTAACCGACTGCCTTTTCTCCCGGCAAGAAGAAAGTATCGTCGATACCAGCCCATATCGCACCGCCCAAAACACCCTGGCTATGATACATATCATTCCACATCTGGTCCAGCAGAGGTCCCCACATCGAACGAAGTCCCGGATCGGCCGCCAGTTCCAAGCGGTTGTAAGCATTCAGGTGGCAGAACTCGTCGAATGTGACGGGGCGTTTGCTATTGCGGTATTTATTCGGTCCGGTAGGCCCGGGATAATGATGATTGGTTACTTCCAGTTCGCCGTTATCGGCATCCGGTCCCCACTGGCTGAAGATGCGCGGACGTGTCGGGTCCATCTGCTTCACGACTTCTCCCGCCTTTTTGAAATATTCGGCATACTTCAACGATTCATTTCCCAGCGACCACATGATAACGGAAGGATGGCTGCGGTTCAGGTTTACCATCTCGACATGCTGGTTCACCAGTACGGCATCATGCATCTCTTCCGGTACATTCGTGTTATGTGCCCAGCAGAAAGGAGCTTCCACTTCTACCAGCATTCCCAGTTCATCGCAGGCTTCCAGTAAGGCTTCATCGGGCGGATAGTGGGACGTACGGATATAATTCACATTACCACGACGGAACAACTCGACATCTTTCCGCCACATGCCGTCATTCACAGAACGTCCGCGCAACGGCATGACCTCATGACGGCAAACACCCCGCAGCTTTACCGGCATATTATTTATATACATCTGGTTGCCGCGAACTTCCACCTGGCGGAAACCTACCCGGCGTACCGTTTCATGCAACACCTTTTTCCCCTCTTTCAACTGACAGGTGAGCGTATATAAATAAGGATGCTCGGAATCCCATTTTTCCGGCTTCGCTATATCAAAAGATATTTCAACCTTTTCCGTCGCTCCCATCGCCATGTTTTGAACCGGAAGAGTATTCCCTTTCAGTTGTATTTCTTTTCCATTTGCATCTTTCAACGTAAAATGAAGGGACAAACCGGATTTTACGGCAGACGATTCATTCGTTATTTCAATATTAGTCTTCAATACGGCATCGACATAAGAAGTATCGAAAGATGTACTGGCATGGAACATCGAAAGATTCACCTCGGACAAGGCAAAAAGATAAAGATCTCTTGTTATACCACCCAACGGATGAACGGCATATTGAGAAGCACTGGATGTCGAATCGGCAAGACTTTCTGAAATGACAGAGACTGCAATACGGTTTTCCTTTCCTACCTGCACCAAATCCGTCACATCCAGTTCAAAAGCCGTAAAACCACCTAAATGAGAACCGGCCTCTTTTCCGTTTATATAAATCCGGCTATCACTGTATATGCCGTTACAACGCAGTTTGATCTGTTGCCCACTCCAAGCAGAAGGAATAGTAAACGTACGGAAATAACCGGCGGCCTTCCCCTTCTCGACTTCAAACCCCTGCATCACCCATTCGCCGGGAACCTCTATGTTCTTCCAGTCACTAACACTTCCTTTCTTCCAAAATTCTTTTTCGGGAGAAGGGTTAAACTGCCAATACCCTGCTAAAGGTACTTTCTGCTTTTCCACCTTTATGGGTAAAGGGGAAAGACGCGGAACAGTGAAATCCGCAGCACAAACCGGAAGAGCCAATAATATCCAAACTAATAAATGAAAAAATCGCTTCAAATTCATATGTATTTTATTCTTAAATCACCCCTACAAAACTAACCATACAAAAGCAATTCACAAAGACTACTTCGAATGGAAGATGCTCTATTTCGGAACTAATAAATCCGAAATAAAACAAATTTAGGAACTGGATAAAACAAAAAGATGTGATCTTCTCTTATCAGTTAAAAGAAGCCACATCTTTTTATTCTTTAAATAAAGCCGGATAATCAGAAAGCCTTAACCGTTTTCAATATATAATCCTGTGTGGAACCATCTGCTGCAGTCACCCGGTAATAACGATCTTTTGTAAAATCACCGGGGGCTCCTAACGTAGGCGCTCCCTCCAACGGTGAAATGATAGCGGCATCCGAAATGGAGACATATACCCAGAGCTTCGATAAACCATCCTGTGCGATCTGTTCTTCGAACATCTTATACAGCATTTCCTTCGTAACGGAACCGGATGGTCCCGCTTTCTGAATACTATTCAGAGTATGAGTCAGAGTCGTTTTAAAACCAGTTATTCCGTTTTCTTCCACATTCTCTATCGATTTACTAAAAATCACTTCACAAACGCGTCCTTCAAGAATTTCCTGATTGGCAGTTCCTTTCTGAATCGTATCGTTATATAAAAAACGATATGAATAATCGACATTCGTCATTTTTTTATCCGATGAGTTCTCTAAATCCTCCAGATTGTGATATAAACAACTATTCATAGAGAATATCAATAAGCATCCGACCAATATATTAAAATATCTTTTCATTGTATTTGTCTTTTTATTTACTATTAATAAGATCATTCCCATCCCGCATTCTGTACAACACCGGATTTCAAGCAGAAGCTACGGTTCAACGGTACTAAATAGCGTTTCGGGGAGAACCGGGCTTCTCCTATCGCATTATTTACTTCAAAAAATTCATACTTCTGTCCGTCACGAGAGATACGTATACCACGTAATGGTCCAACCAATTCAGGGATAACGAAACCACTCGTTGCATAGGCCCCGTTACCGACACCGCCACTCTGACGCATTCCCCATCGCAAAAGAGACCAATAGCGGTCATTGCATTCATACACCATTTCAACATTACGTTCACGTTTATAGGCTTCGAATAAAGGATCGTTCCAGCCGTTTCCGCTTTTCGTATTGAGATATGCCGCAGCTTTTTCCGGACTGAACCCTCCATGTTTTACCATCGTTGGGATCATATATTTACGGGCATTCGCAAAATCGCCTTTCATCAGATAAGCCTCTGCCATATTTAAATAAGCCTCGCCATAACGTAATACGGAATAACAATAATCCAGTTTTTGTGAACCTGGGTCAGGTAAAGAAACAACAGGGTCATAATGATATTTCAACATGGCATAACCGGTTGAAGAATTATAGTTATCCAAATCTCCTGCCCTACGTCCGTATTCATCTTCCGCTCCTGCATTGATCGGACTGTTAGAGTTGGAACAGTTTCCGTCACGACGGAAGAAAATACGTTCCTGACCATTGAAATACAGACAACTATCATATAAAATCGTTGTATAGAAACGTAAATCTCTTTTCTTATCCTTACTAAAATACATCTTTTCATCGACGTTTGTCCCCGTCTGTACATACGATGCATCTTCCCAATACTTGATCGATCCGTCTGTCTCTTCTACCAGATAATCGTCTACTAAATCCTGCGTAGGCCATGAACCACCATCCATTCCCCAATAATTCATCGTTGCATGGATCGGAAAATTCTTTTTAGCATATTCCGATATATTACCGGCATGCCATAAACCTTGATATTGCATAGGAGTATCATGTAGGGATGAATTTAATTTAAGACGTTCCACTACCAGAATTTGTTCCTGTGCTGTAACTGCCGTTTCGTACGAACGGAACATATCATAATAAGGACTCAGTTGGCTGCCATCGGCATCTAATCCTAAGGCCGTACCTGCTGCAATCACTTTATCATAATATTGGCTTTGGGCAGAACCACCATCGGCATAAGCCGCCGCTTGATTTGCTACACGCATCAATAAAGCATGGGCAGCCATACTGCTGACACGTCCTCTGGCTACTTTTCCGGTTGCCGGTAATGCCTGGGCCGCTTCTTCCAAATCCTTTATGATAAAATCATATGTCTCCTTAACTGAAGAACGTGGTATTTGCAAATCATCCTCTACAGACAACACACGGTCAATAATCTGTAGTCCTCCATATTGACGGGCAAACAAGAAATAATGAGCTGCACGTAAAAATTTCAATTCCCCGACAGTACGGGTTTTAAATTCTTCTGAGAATATTTCACTTGCGGTAATCTCTTCCATTGCTGTGTGAATACGCCAAAGAACACTGTAATCCAACCATTCATAATTATCATCTGCGGTCACCCCTTCTGCACGGTCCCTCGACCAGTAAGAACTGTTCAGCGTACCTGTCATAGCATTCTTTGTTGAACTTTCAGCATGGCAGGAATAACGATGTCCGTATGCTCCTAGCCACAAACTTTTTTGTAGTACACTCGAGTAGATGGAATACACAAATGATTCTGCCAACGTTTCACTCGTCCATGTATCATTCCCAATGATCTTATCATACGGTCTCGTATCAAGAAAGTCCGAACATGAAGTATTTGTCAATGCAAGGCCTAAAACAACAAGGCCTATATATATTCTTTTCATAATTTACTCTTTTATCTGTTATTAAAATCCTAATTGAAATCCAAGGGAATAAGTACGCATCATCGGATAAGCATATCCGTCGAAGTTCGAAGCTTCAGGGTCAGCATATTTCACAGAGGGACCGATAGCGAATAAGTTCACACCAGAAGCAAAGACCGTCAGATTCTGTAACCACGACAAGCTTCTCAAAGCTGCATATTTCAAATCATATGAGACTGTCAACGATTTCAAACGCACATAATTTGAATTGCGAGCCCAAAAATCAGAATCGACATAGTTATTATTTTCATTCAACGACGTATTACCCGGACGAGGGAATGTAGCATCGGTGTTAGTCGGTGACCAGGTATCGAGCTGATAAGTAAAATCCAGCCTTCGTTCACCTTCTTTTCCCATAGCTACAGCACTCATATAAGTCTGTCTACGACCGGTTCCCTGGATATTTGCCAAAACATTTAAACCTTTCCAGTTTGCCGACAAGTCGATACCAAATACAAAACGCGGACTTGCATTGTTTCCGTATTTACGCTGATCCTGCCCTGTAATCTGACCATCACCATTCACATCGGCATACCATAAATCACCGGGGCGCAGGTCTTTCGAATTAATACGTTTCGGATTATTCAATACATCTTCCGGAGTCATATAAAACTGTGTCCCGACGAAGCCTGTTCCCAGATAACCTTGCTTATATCCTTGTTCACGAGTATAAGGATTTGACAAAGTCACTTTATCTTCATTGGTTATTGCCTTAATCGAGCGATACCAGGTAAAGTTGAAACCGGCAGAGAAATTAACTTGCCCAATCTTATCCGTATATTTTACAAAACCATCCAATCCTTCAGAACGGTCTTCTGCCTTGGAAACAATCAAAGGCAGGTCATAACCGATCGGATCCGTATATTCATATTTCGGTGCCACCAGATATCCCTTTGTCCGTTCATAAAACCAGTCGAACGAACCTTCCAGTTTGTTTCCCAACGTAGAAAAATCAATACCAACGTCTGTTTTATCACGGGTGTACCAGGTCATATTTATACTGGGAGTAGCCCCCGGCGTAATCGAATTGACCATACTTCCACCGATTACATATGCATTAGAATTATAATTGAAAGTTGTCAAATAAGCATAGTCGTCATGTTTCGCTCCGTTCAAACCGATTTCACCGTATGAGCCGCGCACTTTGAAGTAATCGAATATGCCTAAATCCTTTACCGGCGAAAAGAACTCTTCTTCCGAAATAGCCCATCCCAAAGAACCGGAAGGGAAGAAACCGAACCGGTTCCCTTTCGGAAAACAGTCCGAGCCATCGTAACGTCCGGAGAACTCTGCCATATACCGGTTGTCATAGTCATAACGAAGACGGCCTACATATCCCATCGAGGTCTGTTTACTTTCTTTGTTGCTTGCCGTAATACTGGCAGCATCTCCGTTTTGTATCTGATGTATCGTCGACAGATAGAAGGTATTCGAACTGGCAGAAAGAGATGTCCCATGATAATACTGACGGTTGTGCACTAAAGTTACCAGTACATTATGTTTTTCATTAAAGGTGTTCTTATAATCGGCACGCACATTGAAATCATATCGGTTGTGCTGATAAGAAGAACGAGTCATACTGATATTGGAAGGATCTTCAAAGGTGGCATTCCCATCCGCATCATAATAGGTGGCATTTTCATACCAGTCAGCCCTGTCCTGACTCTCGATATTATAATTTCCGTCAAAACCGAACTTCAAGCCTTTTACCCAAGGTACTGCCCACTCCAGATTGACAGCTAATTGATTATAAACAGTACGATATTTGATTTCACCCGGACCATCCAGTTGTAACGCTGGGTTATCAAATTGATTGGAAACTGTGCCGTCTTCATTATATGGTTTCTCAAAAGGTGTCCTGTCCTTCAGGCGGGAATAGAGAGTATATGCACTGGCGCTGGGATATAGTTCGTCTTTTACCGTTCCATTGACATTCAAACCGACTGTTAAACCTATTTCATCGAAATTACTGCTTACATTGGTCCGGTAATTATAACGGTCATAATTTAACTTATCCGATTTATAAATACCTTTTTGTCCCAGATAATTCAGACTACCAAAATATTTCAGCCTATCATTACCTCCACTAATAGATACCGTATGTTCATTCTGAGGTGTATAATTACGTAATAACGCATTTTCCCAGTTTGTGTATGAACCCAGATTCGCTTCAATCTCTGCCATCTCTTCCTGCGTTCTGAACGAATTGAGACCATTACCCAAAGATTGATTTAATTTATTAATGGCCGTTGCATATTCATATGCATTCAAACGCTCCGCCGGATAAGACGGTGTATTGAATGCGAAATTAGCCTGATAATTTACATTCAACTTTCCGGCTTTCCCCTGTTTAGTAGTGACTACAACTACACCATTACCGGCATTCATACCATAAACAGCAGTAGAGGCTGCATCTTTCAATACGGTCATCGATTCGATATCCGATTTATTCAGTGCCATAAAACGGCCGCTCGAAGAAACAAATCCGTCAATCACATATAATGGATCTCCATTACCACGTATAGAAACACTGGCTCCATTCTGCCCCGGCTCAGCCGATCCCTGCTGTACAATTACACCTGGTACACGTCCTTGCAAACTCGATCCCATGTCCGAAAAAGGAACTTCGAGCACCTTCGTGTTATCTACTGTAGCCAAGGCGGCCGTATTTTTCCGGACACTAGTAGAACCATATCCAACAACAATCACCTCATCCAATTTTTGAGTATCTTCCCGGAGAGTGATTTGTAAAGAAGATTTATTCTTCACCGGAATAGACTGGGTCAGATAGCCGATATAAGATATTTCCAGAATAGCATCTTCCGGAATTTCCAAAGAGAATCGCCCGTCTATATCTGTTATACTTCCATTAGTAGTACCTTTTTGTACTACATTAGCTCCAATAACAGGTTCGCCGGTTTCATCGATAATCGTTCCTGTAACTTTTTTTCCTTTTTTCTGATTTAAACCATAGTTCAACTCGGTAGTGACCGAGTTGAACTGATCATGATCAGTTCCGGCATAAACATGACCTGAGAAAGGACCCGCTCCTAATAAAGTCGCAATAAAAAAGTATCCCCCTCGTTTCCAAACACACATTTTCTTGTTTTCCATAATAATAATGTTTAGTGAAAACTACTTTACATAATACTTTAATTCATAAAAGATTTACGATTACAAAGTAAGTTATGATCTCATTCTCAGTAAGTATAATGCTTGTGGTAAGAACTTTTAAATACGGAACGGATTCTTCAAAAATGTTCCAATTTAGGAACTAAAGGGAAAAATGTAATCAAAGATATTGAATATATACTTAGTATATAACACAAAAAAGGCTGGACTCACATCGAACCCAGCCTCTTCTTTTAGATATAGAAACTTCTATTACAATGTAAACTCTCCTTCCAACCGGATATCATCCGAAGCAGCTCCAACCATGACTTTGAAGTCTCCCGGTTCTACCACCTGTTTCATTTCCATATTATAAAGAGACAGTTCTTCTTCACCCAATGTGAAAGTAACTTTCTTGCTTTCGCCTTTCTTCAGGGAGATACGTTCGAAAGCCTTTAACAGGATTGGGGACTGGGAAACAGAGGCTACTTTATCACAGATGTAAAGCTGGACAACTTCCTCCCCGTCACAGTCTCCGGTATTGGTAACCGTACAACTGACTGTTTGCAAGACATCTTTTCCATTACCTTTCTGCAACTCCAATTGACTGTAATCAAACTTAGTGTAGCTTAATCCATAGCCAAATGCATAAAGAGGCGTTCCTTCTTCTTCGACATAGGCACGCTGTTTTCCCTGTGAATAGAATAAGGGTAACTGACCTTCGCTACGGGGTACGGATACAGGCAAACGCCCGGCAGGATTATAATCGCCAAACAAAACATCTGCTATAGCTGCCCCACCCTGTTCACCCGGATACCAGGCAGTAAGCAACGCCTGTGCCTTTTCCGAAGCCAGGTTCATATTTAATGTACGTCCCTGGATATAAATAACAACCAATGGTTTACCTGTGGCAGCTACCGCCTCCAGGAGTTTTTCCTGATCGCCCAGCAAACGCAATGTGCTACGGTCATATCCTTCGCCACAATCCATATCCGACAGGAGTTGGTTTCCGTCGTTAGAAACATCCGCAGCACCTGTACCTATATATTTTGTCTTGAAATCGCGGGCACTCGAACCACCGACAACCAAAACAACTGCATCTGCAGCACGGGCAGCTTCTACCGCTGCCGGGATATTACTGGTAGTTATATCACGGATTGCACAGCCTTTTACGTAATTCACTTTCGTTGAAGGAGAAACGGCTTTTCGTATGCCATCCAGTACCGTAACAATCTCTTCACGTTCCTGAGGAGCCGTATAGTCACCCAACTGGTTATACATCATATCTGCATTCGGACCGATCACGGCAATGCTTCCGATATTTTTCTTCAGAGGCAATACACCTTCATTTTTTAATAAAACAATCCCTTCACGGGCAACTTCGCGAGCCAGTTCCTTGTGAGCTTTTGAACGTACCACCTGTTTGGCCTGTTCCGGTGAAACATACGGATTCTCAAACAACCCCA
Organism: Parabacteroides sp. ASF519; assembly: GCF_000364265.2. Classification (NCBI taxonomy): domain Bacteria; kingdom Pseudomonadati; phylum Bacteroidota; class Bacteroidia; order Bacteroidales; family Tannerellaceae; genus Parabacteroides; species Parabacteroides sp. ASF519. The sequence goes on from NZ_AQFV02000006.1 coordinate 4,553,465, forward strand.
TGCGGAATTTCAGACGGAGGACATTAGCGACCGCTCTGTTGAGGTCATCCATGGTGATGGCACCTTCTTCCAAGGCTTTCTGAAGATTCTTTCCATAAGCATTTCCTCCCAGGTCCATATCAAGACCAGCTTTTAAAGCTAGAACGGCAGCTTCCTTATTATCTTTCGCCACTCTTGCCCCTACAATACCTTCGATACTTGTTAAATCCGAATAAACGAACCCTTTAAAACCCCATTGATCACGGAGAACATCCGTCAATAAATATTTATTAGAAGTACAGGGAACGCCATCGATAGTATTATAGGAAGTCATAATTGTTGCGACTCCTTCTTCCACTGCTTTCTTGAAAGGAGGCAGATAATCGGAAAATAACTGACGCATACCGACATTGGCACGTGCACCGTTATGTCCGGCTTCAGGAATGCCATAAGCGGCAAAATGTTTCAAGGTAGAATACAAATGCTTTCCGTCATTCTGCGATTTACCCTGCATACCTTTCATAAAGGCAACTCCCAGATGAGTTGTCAGCACAGGATCTTCACCGAAAGTCTCTTCCATACGTGACCAACGGGGTTCACGGGCAATATCCAGCACCGGACCATAACCGATATTGGCCCCCTGTGAACGTGCTTCCAGGGCAATAGCCTCTCCCATCCGATGCATTAACTCTGCATTCCAGGTACTTGCCTGCGACAAAGATGTCGGGAAGACAGTGGTACCAATTGCCATATGTCCGTGCGGACATTCTTCTGCGAATAGGACAGGGATTCCCAGGCGGGTTTCTTCTACGGCATATTTTTGTAAGGCATTTAATGCTTTAGCTGACAGTTCCGGATTCAATCCTGTCTCCAACGTTTTTTGTGTCCAGGGATCGGCTCGAAGGACTGCCCAGAATGAACCGATAGGCATCGTCTTCATCCGTTCTTTATAAAGGTCGGAAGCAACAACGCCGTTTGTCGTTTTGGTATACATTTCCCAACCCAGCGGACAACATAACTGGCCGACTTTTTCTTCAACTGTCATACGCCCTATAAGATCTTTTACTCTGTCTTCAACAGGAGCCGTAGCCTGTTTGTATAACGGTTGTTGTGCCATTGCATGTCCTGCAAAGGCGATAAGCCCGATAATTAAAGAAGTTGTTTTACTCATATAACATGTGTTATTTTATTTCATTTATTATCTCTTCAAAGTGAACTGCAAAGCAACCGGTTCGTTTTTCAACCCTTTCGGAAGAATAACTTTTACCTTACCGTCCTTGCTGGTATATTTCACTGTTTTGTTACCTTTCAGCATTTTCATTTTTCCTGTCGGAATGTTCCCTGTCCATTCAATTGTTTCAGGCAAATTCTCTCCTTCCGGCAAAGCATAAACAGCATATAATGTTTTACCGTCCTTGTCTGCTGTAAACCAAACATTTCCATCATTATAAACCGGAGTGATACGAGTGTTGTAAATAGCCTTTCCATTGGCTCTCAGCCAGTCACCGATCACATGCAAACGTTCTGCAACAGCATCTTCAATAGTACCCTGTGGCGTAGGACCGACACCCAGCAGCAGACATCCGCCTTTAGCCGTGATTTCAGCCAGCAGACCGATAACTTTCGTCGGTGATTTATAAGGAGCATTAGGAACCCATCCCCAGTCGTTGCTCAAAGTAATACAACTTTCCCAGGGATTATTCAACTGAGTCTCAGGAATACTACGTTCCGGAGTTTGATAATTTTCATTTCTTCCACGGATAGTACGATCCACAGAAATCAACCCCGGTTGAGTAGAAGTACGTACCTTGTTCAATAATTTATCCAGATGGACATCTCCACCGGTCACCCAGCCGCCATCCAGCCAAAGGATATCGAAGTTGCCATAATTAGTCATCAGTTCATCCATCTGGTTATAGGTAAATTCCTGGTAATTTTTCCACCAGTCCGGATGACGGTCTATCTTATAATTCTGGCGGCGGTTGGGAGTTGCAAAATAAGGATTCCAAAACCATTCGCAATGCCAGTCCGGTTTGGAGAAATAACACCCGATCATGAAATCCTTCTGACGGAATGCGTCAAAGACATAACGGGCTACATCTTTTTTGGGGTTATTGGCAAAAGGACCGTTTGCAATAGAAAAATCTGTATATTTTGAATCAAACATACAGAAACCATCATGATGTTTGGTTGTAAAAATCATATATTTCATTCCGGCATCCTTCATAATATCAGCCCATTTGTCCGGATTGAACTGTGTCGGGTTCAGTGATTCCTTCAATCCCCAATACCACTTCTTGTATTCATCGTACGTCATATCCTTTTTACGGGAAATCCAGTCTACATCCTCTGAACAAATAGACCATGACTCTACAATACCCGGAACCGAATAAAGTCCCCAATGGAATAATACACCGAATTTCTGGTCCTGCCATTTATCAAGTTTATCCAAGACCTGTTGATCTGTAGGCCATTCATAATCAGTAGAACGTTCATGAACGAATCCTTGTACTTCTTGGGCGTTTACATTCATAGACAAAGCTACGCCAACTAAACATCCGAATAGTGTTTTCTGGAATTTCATAAAATGATTGTTTTAATTATTGTACATTCTTAATTTTTCGTTTAAGTCAAATCAGATTTAGTATTAAAAATCACGGCAAGTTATAGAAAATATCCCAAATGTAAAAATGTAATCCAGACAATATGTAACAAAAAAATGTATGGACCGGGGCGAGTGATTGATTTGTCAGACGACATTCAATCTCAGCCCGGTCCATACACTTTCTGTTCTATTTATTCCAAAGAACTATTCAATACGATGATCTGCCGGCTTTATATCCACCCATTCACCTTTACGGGTTTCAAACGATAATATGCCATCCTCGTTCGTTACATCTCCGGCATTACCCGTTACTACTGCTTCGTCTGTTCCGAACGGAGAAGCGAGACGTAATGTTCCGCCCTGTTCAGGATAGATGCGAAGTTTGGTGATCTTTCCGTTTTGTTTTTCGGCAGAGATAAGGAAAGCACCCATGGCACGAAGGTTATCAAAAGAGACATTCGACCAGTCGGAAGGGATCGCCGGGAACACACGGATGATTCCGGTATGACTTTGCAAAAGCATTTCCTGGATACCGGCAGCGAAGGCAAAGTTACCTTCCAGGGTAAACGGACGGTATGTGAATTTGGACTTCCCTGTTTTTGTCTGGTCGCCGTTGGCATGGAATGTATTACGCAAGCAAAAACATTCAGCAAATGTACGCAATTCCCGGGCGGCACCATCACCATCAAATGCACGGGCTTTCATATTACCAAACCAACTGTATGAATAACCGGTCCAGTAATCGGGACCATAATCCTGTAACTTCTTTATTGTAGCTTTAATGATCTGTTGTGACTTTTCACCCTGGCTCCAATCCAGCAAACCCAACGGATGGATAGCCATCGCATGAGAGAAATGACGGTGGGACTGATCGTATGAGAAACCTTTGGCAAACGTCAAGGCACCATCCTTATCCACATCCAGTTCCGGTAGTTGTTCATTCAGTTTTTTCCAATGAGCGGCCTCTTCCGGAATCTCTAATTCCCCGGCAAGTTCAGATGCGGCACTGAAAGCGAACTTCATCAAAGCCAGATCATAGTTTGTCATATCCTTAAACCAGGCGTTGATCGAGTTATCGTATATCTCAGGACTGGAACTCATGGTCAGTTTACGAACACCCTGAGCATCCACCACGGATATTTGTTCCAGGTATGTAGCCACGTCTTTCAGGAAAGGATAAGCACGGTCTTTCAGGAAATCACGGTCCATCGAATATTTCCAGTGAAGATAAAAATGCTGTGCCAGCCAGGCTCCGGCCGTCTGCGACATGGAATATTGAATCCATCCACCCATCGGAACACCTAACAACGTACATACACCGGGGACATTCATACCATCCGTTTCAAAATACTGGCGGGTATATTCCTTATAGACATCCCGCTGATTCCAAAGCGTATTCAGATAACCCAAACCTTCCGTCAGGTGGTTGCCGGTATAAGTCGGCCAGTAACTGAGTTGAGTATTCAGGTCATGATGATAATCGCCTTTCCAGGGCGGGAGTTTACCGTTATCGGCAGTCCATACAGCCTGCAAAGAGATAGGATAAGAGTTTTCGCGGGTGGCAGAACCATATTTATACATTTCATTATCATATTGTTTCTGCAAAACAGGATCCGGAAGTGTGACGGATGACTGTGCCCAATAGTTCTTCCAGAAATTCAGGTGAGACTGATAATCCTGATTCACTCCGCGTGTCATGGCTTCCTGTGTCTTTTCAGTTGCCTTATCGGATTCCAATGAAGAAGTCACACTCCAGACACCATACAGCGTCTTTCCTTTCTGCTCCCAACGAACATTCACATCATACGAAAAACCATTCCAGCCTTCCTGATGATAGGCTATCTGATTCGCATCTTCATCAATAGTACCTTGTTTATAACCTAGACGACGCAAATCCTGCCCTTCTACAGAATTACCGGCTTTATCTCCTCCTGTACTGTATTTGGGAGAAATTAAGGTAGGAGTTATTGACGAGGGTAAATTCTCGAAAACAAACCAACCGACCGGTTCGGTGGCATGAACAAAAGTTTTCAACGTGGTTCCGTTATCCCACGTCGCTTCACAAAGCGCGTCATTCAGATAAAGACGGACATCAGAAGGAGAGCCCAGTTCTTCCAAAGAAAATTCCAGCGCCGCCCCCGGTATTTTGGACGGAGCCGGTTGACGGTCATACGGATGGTCGTATTTCTGCTGAACCGGAAGATAATCCTTTTTCTTCACTTGTTCACGAACCCAGGCAAACCGGTTATTCGGACCGGAGATACTATCCATCGGACGCAAATCCCAAAGGTCTGTCCTGTCCAGGGATAAGCGTAAAGCCGAATCCCGCTGCCAAACCAGGGCACCAACAGTCGCATTTCCTAATGGCATTCCCTCATCCCAAGTCTTTGCCAGATCGGAGAATTGTAAATCGCTATCCGACGGTCTAACCGGAAGATCAATTCCGGCATTGCAGGATGTCAGTAACCACACACTTAATGCTAATAATAAGTTTTTCTTCATAATATCTGTTTTTTTCACTTATATACAAAGATAAAAAGAGGAAATATATAAAAGCAACATACTTCCTCTTTTCTTTATATCCATATCGGATTCTGCAAAAAGATTCCCTAATTTTACAAAAAACCGACAGTCTTTATTGAACGATCATTCCTCCACGATAGCCACTTTCGAAATAACCAGATCAGGACCATTCTTCAGCTTTGCTTTCAAACGAAGTATTCCGTCATTTGAATCTTCACGCATAATATGGAGTTTAACCCATGACTCTTCATTCTCTTGTTTTACCAATTCGTAGTCACGACCTTCGAAGACTAGATGCCCCGTGCGTCCTTTCTTATCCTTGTCGGCAAAACAAACATATAAGGAACCGATGATTCCCGGAGGACATTGGATCGTCAACTCCATCTCCTTTGCCTGCCAGTCGGGAGTTATCTCGTATGTAGTCTTCTTATTGGCAAAGGTTTTATCCGGAGCTGCACAGTCTATATACAGCAAAGCATTGCTGAACTCGCCGGTAACAGTACTCTTCAATGGTTCCACATAAGTCAGCATTTTCTGCAAGGAGGCAATATCTTTTTCATACGAAGGATCAAAATCGTCCGAACTCATATAATGCAGGATGCTGTTCTTCAACTGGCGTGCAGCCGGATTCTTTTCATCTTTCAGGTCAAAGCCGCAGACAAGCAATTTTCCTTTTCCCACTTTCAACTCAAAGATAGAGGCCAGCTTATTATTCCGGTGGAAATCATCGACCGGCTGCGCAATCGGCTTATAACTTTCCGGATAGTCGTTTATATAGAAGGCACGAGCATCTTTATAAACGGATTGCCACTGCCAGTCGCTATGTGAATCGGTCGGGAACTGTGCAAACAACGGATGTTTATCGCGAACAATCATACCGATCGTATTCTTACCCTGCCCGGGGAAGAAAGTCAGCGACCAATATAAAGGATAAAAACTAATCTTATCGCAGGTTTCTTCCGTCCCTAAAGCAGACGCCTGCAAAAGAACCTTCTCTCCTTTTTCCAAACGTTTCAGGCATTCCGCATCCATCCGGTCGGTGACATACACATCTTCGGCCACAAAAGGTTTGCCCGAAGATTTTGCAGACGGATAAACCCAGATATTCCAACGGTTAACGATGGACCGTCCCTGCAAACCGACTTCAACCGTCAGTTTTTGAGCGGCAGAGATAGAAGAAAGATCACAATTTATTTTACCTCCCAGTTCGGAAGTACCTACGGGCCAACGGCGGGATGCAGTCTTTCCGGAAGCGACCAGATTACTGTCTTCATCTTTAATCTTCCAGTAAAGCCCCTCCTGCAAATCTTCGGTTCCGTAATGTGCCAACTGCATTTCAGCCGTAAAAGGTTCGTTGTTTTCCCATACATATTTAGGCATACGTAACAAAGGAACTGTCGTATCATGGTGCGCACGGAACTGTTCAGGCGTTGTAATGCCTTTGCTGTCATAAAAAACATCCAGCCAACCGATCAACGCTTCGCCCTGCCCCTGATAATCCTGCATGCTAAGCAACTGGATGCCGGCACAGGAAGGCGTACGAAGGAAGGATTCTATTTCATATTTGTACATGATCTGGTTCAGGGCACCGGAAGCTGCGACAAATTCCTCATTCTGTTCCTCTATCCTGTTTTTGCGTGCCTGTTCGCGGAACTCTTCGAAGTTACGGGCTTTCAGTACACCTGTATATTTCTTTATCTCCTCCCATTTCGGATAAACCGGCCATTGCCCGATCTCATGCGAAAGAATAGGGATGTCCGAACGTGAATACACATCTTCAAAGTCCCAGGCGGTAGAAGCACCGCCCCGAAGACCGCGGGTTCCGCCCAGTCCGTCCATATAATGGGTGACCATATATTGATCGAGCGGCATGATCTTACGAGCCGTTGAAGTTGCATACAGGCGGCGCGAGTCTTTTTCTTTCAAGGGTTTCATCCACGACTCCATCACTTCGAAATCAGAGTTACCCAACTCGTTACCGATACATTGCATAATGAAAGACGGATGGTTGCCGTAAGCATCGATCATACGGGTTAATTCCTGCTGCACATACCGGTCGGCCGAAGGATTCTTACCCAATCCCTGCGGATGGCCTTTGGTATCCATCTCTTTCCGTTCTTTCTGCTCGACAGACATCCACCAGTCGATCCAAATCGTTTCTGCCTGGATATAAATACCGATCCGGTCAGCCGCGATAAAAGCAGCTTCCGGAGGACACCTGGAATGAAAACGGACATGGTTCAGACCATAGTCTTTATAAATACGGAAAATCTTTTCCCAATCTTCTACCTTACAAGACGGATAACCCGTCAGCGGAAAATGCACGCAATCGAGATTACCACGCAGAAAAACAGGTTTTCCGTTGATAAGAATTTTTGATTTGGATGTTGTCACTTCCCGGAAACCGAACTCAATTTCACGGGTATCGTATATTTTCTTTTTATCCCGTATGGTAACTTTCAACTGATACAAATGGGGAGTGACATCATTCCATAGCTTGATACCCTGCGGCATAGATGCTTTAAAATTCAGTACGTTCGCTCCCTTCCGTAACGGCTGTTCGGTTGTTTCCGTAAAAACAACCGTTCCACTCCCACGCTCGGTCAGTTGCCAGGTTATATGTGCATCGACCTCTTTGGATGAAGTATTCATCAAGATATCCATCAGCTGCAGAGAACAGGGAGAAACCTTGGTAAACACCTGCGGATTAGAGAAATGAACCGGCTCGATCGCCTTCAGTTGCAGGCGTCCGACAGCTCCATTCCAGATACTTTGCGTATATTCCGTATAGACATGACCTTTATCGCCAATATTATAGATCAGATCATTATTGATACGAATAGTCAAACGATGCTTACCAGGGGATAGATAACCGAGATCATGGTAATGGGGAGTAGACAAAGCATCCTGCACGGACACCTCCTTTCCATCCACAAAAACACGTGACTCCCATAAGACGCGTTCCAGTTCCATCCGAATGCGTTTTCCGTTCCATTCGGATGGAATTTCAATTTCTCTCGAATACCAGGCCGGACCGTAGTATTTATAAGCACGGGTCAAGATACCGAAATCGGAACCGGACGTCTTCTCGCCATATTGCGCTTCATCGGTTGTTCCCGGCAAGGCAATCGTTTTATCAAACGAACGGTCTTGCCAGTTTTCTTTCATCCCCTGATCGGCAGGGTCGAGACTGAACTGCCAGGTTCCTGCCAACGATTGAATATCCTGCGCATGCAGATAACATCCCAGAGTTAAAGAAAGTAGTGTTAGTGAAATAGTTTTGCTTAGCTTCATATAAAATTAGTTTCTGATACAGTCAATTAGCCCGGTCACAGTATGATTTACCCGCCAGCATGTGTGGATAAACTCCAATTCTTTATTCATATCACAGCTGTGAAACAAAAGAAACTCAACTGTGATACAAACGGAATCCAACTGTGAAACAAAAGAAATACATCTGTGATATGGAAAGAGTATTTGCTTATTCCGTCATAAACTTGAAATTATATTCACTGAATGACCAAATCTTTTTTCCTTTCGGTTGAACGGCTTTCCCTTTTTTCTTTCCTTTCTTATCAACCGTAACGGTCAGGTCGATGCGGGTAAACTCTCCCTTTTCGTAGTTATAGGAACTTCCGTCATCATCATATAAAGAATATGTGCCCGGTTTGTTTCCATAATGCCGTACTTCCAGCGGATATTTCTGATCACCGAATTTCGACATGGCAGGCCAGAGTGGGATAATACCGCCGTCTTTTACATATACAGGAATATGGCGGTCAGCCGGGATAACAGTTATGACTTCTCCCTCACCGGCAAACTTTCCGGTGTAAAAATCATACCATTTACCTTGCGGGAGAACTACTTTACGTTCTTTCTCTCCGGCAAACAAAGGAGCGACCAGGATATTCTCGCCGACCATAAACTGGTCTTTCACTTCCCGGCGTACAGCCATCGCATACGGATTCTCAGTTGCATCCAGCTTACCTTCTTCCGTCTGTGCTTCGACAGAATAACCTTCTTCCAGATTCATGGCACGCACCGGAGGTGTTCCGTAGAATGCGTAATCGGCAAAAGCGGTATATAAATAAGGTATCAACTGAATACGCAACAAAGCGATCTCACGAATATCATCTTCTACATCTGCAAAAGTCCATGGTTTCGTTCCGTCCGCCCAGGCATTCAACTGTGCAATAGGCGAAAAACAAACAGTCTGCATCCGTCGAAGCCATTCTTCCGATGTTTTGGAGGAACGAACTTCCGGTGTCCATAACACGCCGATAAAAGAACTGTTTATCAAAGCGGTGATAAAACCGCGATGGTCGTAATAGTCATTATACAGGACATAAGGATAAGCATTCGTTCCCGCATTACCGGCACGCACCTGCCCATAAGTACGCAGATTCTTTTCACGATACATCTTTACCGTTGCCTGTTGCATCAGCGAACCATACAGGTTACGCAACTGTTCCGCCGGGATACCGGAAGGAAACGTCGCTACGTCAGGCCACAACCAGGAATCATATCCGTCATTCTCATCCATCTTATATCCGCTTATTCCCAGGTCGACCTGATGTTTACGGAAGTGATCGGTCATGATTTTACAGGCTTCAGGCATGGAGTAGTCGGGAACCTCACCCAGCCAGACCGTATGAGAACCGGTATAGGGTTTTATTTTATCGTATACTTCACTATGTTTGGATACATACGGATTCATCCAGAGGTTCAACCGTATATTCCGGTCGAGCATCTCTTTGGCAAAGCCGGGAGCATCCGGGAAACGGGTTTTATCCCATTCGTAGGTACAAGGATAAGCTTTACTATGCCATCCCGGTTCAAGGCCGATCACGGAAAGAGGAAATCCACGTTTCTCAAATTCATCCACCTCTTTCTTTACATCGTTATCGGTAAACAAAGTCGGTGTACGGTGCCAGAAACCCAGTCCCCAACGCGGAGGCAAAGCGCCACCACCATTATACAGATTGTAACGGCGAACAACATCCTGCATGGTTGGTCCGGCAAAGAAAACCAATTCCACACCTTGTGCAGGAACCAGGACTTCAATATTGTCGGAATAAGGTTGTGCAGGCCAGGTCGGATCTGTATTACGGTCTTGTTCCTCCGGGGCATTCGGTCCCTTGCGAACGGCCGTTCCTACCCATAAATCTATATAGCGGGCGGAATTGATTAATACACCATATCCGCGGGAAGAGACGAAGAAAGGAACCGGTGCATGGGTACGGCCGTTATCGCTTCCGGTGTAATGATCCATGTGCAGCCGCATGATACGGCCCCGTTGTTCGACGGTTTTGAAGTTAAGCCCCAGACCGAATATCTTCTCCCCTCTTTCCAACGGGAAACTGATATACGTTTTGCCATCCCTTAATTCTGTTTTTACATCAGCCGGTGAAATAGGTAACCGACCTTCCGCCATCTGCTGCAAGGCTTCTTTCTTCGGAGTTATATCGAGTTCGCTCAGCAGGTTGATCTTTTCGGGTGTGCCTACTGACAGTTTCCATATTCCGGCATATTCATTATTGCCCCATTCTTTTGGGGTTACGTTCGGTTGACTATAGGCTGTCATGACTAAGCCGATAGACGCTAGTAATAAGGTAAGTCTTCTCATGGTATTGTTATATACGTATTTACTCCGCAAAATAAGAGTTTTTCTTTAAAAGAACAAATAGACTATACAAGATAAAAGATGGACAATCATTCGATAAATGCTATACTATTCACGTAAACACATAAAAAACCCCAATATCTTTATATGCATGGATATTGGGGTAAAAAATAATCTTACAAGATTATTACAGTTTCTCTATTTCTTCAAGCGTTAGACCAGTAGCCTCCAAAATAAGTTGAATATCTAGACCTAACTTTTTCATATTTGCAGCAATCTCATTTTGCTTTCGGACTTCACCTTCTACGCGACCTTCGGCTAACCCTTCCATACGTCCTTCTACACGCCCTTCTACACGCCCTTCCATACGACCTTCCATGAGACCTTCCAGCTTTGCACCATCCAGAACATCATTTTGTATCATAATGGCATTCAGGTGTTCATCGTAAGCATGACGTTCTTCGGGAGTCATATTATAATAACGTAGTTTCTCACGCGCCTCTTCCAGACCGGGAGCCGTTGTATCAGAGCGGATACACCCTGTTTTCAGATACTCTATCCATTCTTCCAACGGGGTCACAGCTACTTGATTAAACTCGTTCACACGAATCAGGTAGTATTCCGGAAAAATTTCAGCCGGAAGCTTATGCACAATTGCATTTTTCTCTTTGGTAGTCACTTCCAAACGATCACCCGTATGTACCCCCGTGAAAATATTCTGCCCATGATACAGGTAATCGTCCCCTTTTCCTATATCAAAATATAGAATACTTATGGAGTATATTTTTTTCACTTCGCAATAACGTTCTCCCAAAGAGATATGTTCTGTAATCGCCTTAGCCACACCATAAAGGATGCGTTCAAGATAATAGAGTTCACGTGTATTCTGTACTTCCACAATGATGATATCACCCTTGCTGTTTTTAGCCTTGATATCTACTCTGTTGAATTTATCGTCAATGGTTTGCTGGTTACTTTCACTTTCCAACAACTCGATGATTTCAACCTTTTCGTCCAACAACACGGAAAGGAAGCCTTCCAGCACTCCGAAATTAGCTTTCTGACGCAAAAGACGTTTGATGGCCCAGTCAAAGCGGATATAACTATCTTTCATAAGGCAATACGATTAAACATTTCTATGCAAATATAAGCAATCCAAGTCAATATAGTTTACGGAAGTCTTACTATTTTACCTCCTCTCCCTGAATATTTCAAATCAGTTCGTATGCAATACAATCGCACCACTAATATTATCCCCTGCCTTTAACGGTTTTCTGAACGGAGCATAATAGCTACTCAAGAACATTTCGTTGCCGGCAGTGACGAAATCTGCCACCAGGAAACGGATACGGTCTTTTTCCAGCCATGAACGCCAGTGCTGTTTGCCATCTGAAACGGCGGTTACCTTATTGCCTGCGGCATTGGTTAGGCCGGCGTACCAGATATTACGACGGGTAGAGCGGAAATCGTTGCTTCCCAATTCATTGTAATCGAGGCTCCACGACCAGGTAGGTTCCACCCGCGGATTGAGATGCGAGGGTAAACCGGAATAAAACAGGTCTGCCTCTCCTACCGGACGACTGATATGGTCTTCCGGATAAACACTCCACAGACCATCACGACGCCAAAATGTTTTATTGAAGGTTGCCGGAGCCTCAAAAACCAATCCCCATTGGCGGGGATTTACGTCAGCCAGCGCATTAAATGAATAGCTGACAGAAAGTTTTCCGGCCGCGTTGACAGTCAGTTTATAGCTTCCTTCAAATTCTTTATAGCTTCCTTTTACCGTGACAATGACATCGTCACCGACTTTTGCCGCATCGATTTCCGTCGGTTTCCATTCCGTGCAAATATCATTAAATAAAGGAGTATTTGCATTATGGTTCGGATAACAACCGCCGCCATTCAGAGGAAGCGCCATCAGCCACGGACCGCCGTTCAGTATCTCCTGCTTTCCCTGTTTCAACGACAGGATTTGTCCGGTCGTGCGGCTCACTTCACAAATAAAGTTTTTGCCGGTAATGCGATAACGGTCACTTGCTTTCTTCAGTTGTGTCGTAAGCGGCTGCAATTCCGGCAATTCATTCTGAACCTGTTTACCTACCGGGATGATATACTCGTCGGCAATGAAACCGCGCGGATCGGTAAAAGAAAGATACAGCTCGTTTGCCTGATCCGGATTCATAATCGGAATACGTATCTGACCGCTCTCTCCCGGCTTAATCGAGGCAAAGGAAACTCCCTGTTCATCCCCATATTTCCAGTTGAGCTGCAATTCATTGAAATCAGTATAGGTATATCTGTTTTCCAAATGAATAACCAACTCTTTAGCAGGCGATAACCGGTCTGTTTGCACACGAATCGGACTATATATTTTTTTCATATCCCAATATTCCGGTTTCGGACGACGCCATCCGTCTATCGGTCCCCACGGACCGTAACCCACAGCATCCCCATTCGGCAATTGGAAAATATCGTCGATACCCGACCAGATAGAACCACCCAGCACACCATCCGTCTTATACATATTCTCCCAAGTCGGAGACAGTGCCAGCGCCCAGTCGCTACGTACACCCGGATCGGTCACCAACTCGCAGCGGTTGTAAACATTCAGGTGGCAATATTCCCCATACACCATCGGGCGGTCACTCTTGGCGGCAACCTTATATCCATCCGGTCCGGGATAGTGAATATTGGAGATTGGAGCCGTACTTCCCTGGTTATTGAAACCGCCGTATGCCTGATCATGGAAAGTATGCGGACGAGTCGGATCGGCTTTCTTCACATATACCTCAACCTGGGCAAACTCTTTGTTCCAATACGATTCGTTGGCAATCGACCAGAAGATAACGGACGGATGATTCCGGTAGAAATGAATCGTCTCCATATTTGCCTGCAAGACATACGGATAATATGTACTATCCTGGTAATCGAGTACTTTCCAGTTCTCATTCGCATGATGACCAATCCAGCAAACAGGTGCTTCCACTTCGACGAACATTCCCAGTTCATCACAGATTTCAAGTAATTCTTCGCAAGGAGGATAATGTGACGTACGGATAAAATTACAGTTAGCGGCACGATATAATTCCACATCTTTCCGTTCCAACTCCGGAGTCATGACACGACCGGTAAGCGGGTGCGCTTCATGACGGCAGACGCCTCTCAACTTTACCGGCTTGCCGTTTACCAACAGACGGTTGCCCTGCACTTCTACTTCACGGAAACCGAAACGTTTCTCTATCTGTTCAGTGGTTACGTCCGCATTTCCCAATTCTATTTTCATCGTATATAAATAAGGATGCTCATTATCCCATTTCCGGGGATCGGCCACTTTTCCGGTTAACCATCCGGTCCAGTTTTGGCCCGGAGACAGTTCCGGAATTACCTGATCGAGAACAACGGGAAGGCCGCCGATAGAAAGACGCGCTGCTATATTCTTCTCCGTCTCCTTTCCGGCATTTGTCACAGCCAGATACACTTTGAGTTCAGCATCCTTATATTGTTCATCCAACTCCGTCACGATACGGAGATCGGAAATATGCACATCGGGTACGGCAAAAAGCGTGACTTTGCGCGTAATACCTCCCAGTTGATGAGCGGCATACTGCGTCAGGCTTCCCAGCATATCTGCCAGCGATTCGCTACGGACCTTCAGTGCTAATCTGTTTTCTCCCGGTTGCAAAGCTGTAGTAGCATCCAACTCAAACGCAGTCATACCTCCCATATGGGTCCCTATCTCTTTTCCGTTCAGCCAGACAATACATTCGCTGGATACACCGTCGAAACGCAACTTCACCTGCTTGCCTTTCCAGTCCGCCGGCAACGTAAAAAGAGTCTGATAACCTCCAAAACCGGCAGAATCGACTTTGAATCCCTGCATCGACCATTGTCCGGGCACGACAATCGGACTCCATCCGTCCGTATCGGCCTTACGGGTATAAAAATCAGCTTTCGGAGACGGATTAAACTGCCAGGTTCCGTTCAATGACAGAACCGGATTATACACGCCCGGCACACTGTACGGAACAATTGTATAAACCGGAAGATGTTCTTCCACATTCACGGTCGTATCCACCCGATAACTTTGCGTCTGCGCCAGCGCCAGCTTTTTATCCCCTTCAAAAGGAATCGGTTTCTTTGGATTGGATGAATAAAGATTCAATTCCGAAACAATGGCATTCGGTCCTTTCAATACTTCGAAAACCAGTACCAACTGCCCATACGCAAATGCCTTTTTCGGCAGGTCGATACGATAACGCTGTTCCTTCCCTTTTTCAAGAACGACAGGAGCCTGCACCTCGTTTCCATCGGCTACGATCCGTTGCCGCCGCTCGCTGTCCACCAGATAGACTACCTCCAACTGGTAATCCGCCTGTATATCCAAACGGTCGAAAGCATAGATAACAGACCCTCCGAAATTGCAGGTTCTTGCCGTCATACTTCCTCCCGTTTCATCGGGCATGGTATAATTATCGCCTTTTACCAGAAACGGCTGTTTGCCGTCCACACCACAGTCGTTGGAAGCAACCGGATGCAAGGTCGTTGTTTGTGCGCTCATTGTTACAATCGAAAGTAACAAGATCAAGGTACTTAGAACAGGCCTCCTGTGCCTGGATCGTTCAAGGTTATTCATGCTATATCATATTTAATATTTCTACTGCAATATTACGAATATATGCCCGCTTTACCCGTATATTTTTCCGATAGAAAAAACGAGAGGATGGAACTAATGCCGGATAAACTTATACAAAACGGAATAACGGCATATTACTAATTAATGACCTTATTTCATAATAATAATATATTATTGAATAATAAACAAGATATATAGTTCATTATCCAAATTGTTTCCGTTACTTTGCATCAGAAACAATAAGAGATTTATTTCGATCTTACTTTCACATGTATCTCCTCAGTTATAAACATTGAGTATTTCCATCTCTGATAAAGACCTTCCTAAAGTTTTATTGTTATATTATTAATTTTTTATTTTTATATTTATGAACATGTATATTGGTAACCTTAGCTACAATGTTAAGGAATCAGATTTGAGAGATGTAATGGAAGAGTTCGGAACAGTTGATTCTGTAAAACTTATTGTAGACCGCGACACCAGAAGATCAAAAGGTTTTGCTTTTGTTGAAATGCCGGAAAATGCAGAAGCCTTCAAAGCTATCAACGAATTGAACGGTGCAGAATACGAAGGCCGGGCAATGGTAGTGAAAGAAGCACTTCCCAGAAACTAATTGACTGACATTATATTTATTATATATCAGTAGAAGAAAGGATATTCCATATGGGATATCCTTTTTTTGCGTTTACAGTGTCAGGTTTTCTACGAATCAACTATCATACTATCATTCACTCGTGTAAATCTCTATATACATGCACATTAACCTATGACAGTTACCGCTTTTAACTATCACTAATCTAACATACAACCATCATTTTAACGAGATTTTAACCAAAGAACAGTCATTTCAATTCATAAAAAGTACCTGTAACCGTTCGATACCACCTCTTATAATTCGTCGCCCTACTACCTTTTTATCTCAAACCTATGACTTATTTTCATCCGAATACCTATTTTTTGTTGCCGGCATGCCCATTTCGACCTGTTTCACACCCCCATCTCAACGATGCTTACACCCGGGTGTCGAGCATATCAAGACCCGGGTGTCAAGCAACTTATATTACTATCCATCTGATTTTAAACAGTATACTTACTGAAAAGAAGTACTTATCTATCCGTCTTTTCAAGTAGGCTATGATAGTTGCATGATAGATAAGTGACAGTTAAAAACGGTAACTATCAGAAGACAACACGCATATATACAACATATTACACAAATAAATGATAGTATGACAGTTCATTTCAAAAAACATGATAGTAAATCTGTTTAGTTGAAATACTTATTGTGCCTTCAAACTATCTACCGGATTGGCATTTGCCGCCCGCCAACTCTGGAATGTGACTGTACCTATGGTAATGACCAGTACAATTGTCAATGCGGCCAGATATACCCACCAGTACATCGGTGTCTTATAGGCAAAACTTTCCAGCCATTTCTTAATGCCATAGTAACCGATCGGCGTAGCCAGGGCAAAACATACCAGTACAATATAAATATATGAACGGTTAAGCATTTTCAGAATTTCACTGTTAGTCGCCCCATGTACCTTACGCACACCGATTTCTTTCCGGCGATACTGTGTATCGAATACGACTAATCCGAATACTCCCACAAGCGATATGATTATTGCCAATATGCTGAAAACAGTAATCAGGCTACGCAAATTCTCTTCCTTATGATACAAATGATTAAAGATCGTATCATAAAACTGCACATCAAACGGATAGGCCGGATCAAGATCCGCCAATGTCTTACGGATATGATTAACAGCAGCATGCACATCGGATCCCGCTTTCAGACGAATATAAGATACAGACATCGGATAAGGCATCTTTGACACCACAAAAGCAATATTGTTCTCACCGTTGCGAAGAGAGGTAAACTTCACATTTCCGGTAAATCCGATAATACGGCCGGGAATCCATGACTGAAGAATATCTCCCTGTTCCATATTTACCGCCAGTTTAGCTGTCTCATTAAATATATAAACAGGTTCTTCCGATAACTCATCGGACAAAGAGAAATCGCGCCCCTCTTCAACAGGAATACCCATCACCCGAAGGAAATTGGGAGAAGTCATGATCATGAAAAAATGAAACTCCTTTTGCTTCAAAACGGCTCCATTGGTACTGTAACCATCCTTTGAAGCCACTTTTTCCATGGCAAAAGCAACATCCTCGATATCCGGAAATTCCTTCAACCGGTTTACATATGTCTCATGATGTTTGTTATAAAGTTCTCCGCTTAATTCCACAATAGCAATCTGATCCTTATCGAAACCAAGCGAGAAACTACGCATATAATCATTTTGTAACTGTACAAAGCTAGCCCCGATAATCAACAGGATGGAAACTATAAATTGTACACAGACCAGAATGGTACGCAGTTTACGACCGGACGGAGAAAGTCCGAAACTGCCTTTCAGCACCAGTGCCGGTGGAAAAGAGGTCACATACCAGGAAGGATATAATCCGGCGACCACTCCGGTTATCAATGCCACTCCACCCGTGATCAAAACAATCGGTAAATTCTTCAGGATACTCAAATCAGCTTCCACAAAAGGTAAAGCGGTTGCCCTGCCGAGCATCCAGACCAAAACCAGACTGATCAACCAGGCTATAAGACTGACAATAGCAGCCTCCGCCAGCAAAGCGTTTCGTAATAATCTATCAGAACTGCCCAATACCTTTTGGGTATTGATACTCTTAATACGAAGAGGTGTCAGGACCGTACTGAAGTTGGTAAAATTGATAGCAGCTACGATAATGATCAATAAGGCAATAAAAAATAACAACAAGGTCACTTCGTTATTTCCACTGCGGAAAATCATTCCGTCCTGGCTTTCATTCAGATAATAAATAGCAGTGAGAGGGGTAAGTTTAAGCTGTTGATCTTTCTTTCCTATTTTAGTAAAATCAAAATTTGCATTGAAGTTATCAACCACATCCTGTGCAGATTCCGCTTTATCCAGCAACACATAACAGGCAAAATTACTCGCCCCAAAATTATCCCGCTGAAAAGTCGGTCCGATAGCCGTATAGATCAGATTCCTCATCTGGGTGTTCCCGGGGA
The DNA here is from genome assembly GCF_000364265.2 of Parabacteroides sp. ASF519. Lineage (NCBI taxonomy): Bacteria > Pseudomonadati > Bacteroidota > Bacteroidia > Bacteroidales > Tannerellaceae > Parabacteroides > Parabacteroides sp. ASF519. The sequence continues at coordinate 4,571,904 of NZ_AQFV02000006.1, forward strand.
AATCTTTATAAACGGCACCAACGGTATATTCACGATTATCTTTGGTCTCAACATTCTCTTCGGCATGCAACATTTTACCTACAGCCGGTTGGTCTCCAAAAATTTTCCGAGCTATGCTTTCAGGTAAAATAAGTTTATCGGGATCTTTCAAACAATCGATATCCCCTTCCAATATCGGGAAATCAAAGACACGGGTAATCTCAGGGTTACAAGTATATACCGGTTCGCGGTAACCAATCTTCTCTCCATTCTCCATAACGGAAAAATAAATAGCCGAATTATAAGGATAGATCAACGATCCGGCCTCAATATGCGGAGATGACTGAATAACAGTTTCTACAAATCCACGGGGTAAAATAAGACCGAATGTACCGGGAGTTTCCAACTCCACTCTGAAAACTCTTTCCGCCGTCGGATGACAACGATCAAAACTACGTTCATAATTTACCTGTATCAGAATAACGATAAAGGCTGCAAATGCAACTGCCAATCCCGCCACATTCAAAAAGGTTGCCATCTTGAACCTACGCAGTACGCTTAAAAAGTTTCTTAGTATTGTCTTCATTACTATTTATGTTTACTTTGGTAATTCAAATTGCATGCCAAAGCAACAACGCACAGAATAACAGAATATTAGCCCAACCGTCAGAAAAGAACAATGTCTAATAATTAGACAATGCTGTCAAATTATTAGACATTGAAACAGATTCTATGTAAAACGCTGTTATTCCGACTTCAAACTATCCACCGGATTAGCATTAGCAGCCTGCCAGCTTTGGTAAGTCACCGTACCGACAGTAATAGTCAGTACAATAAGCAAAGCCAGCGGATAGACCCACCAAAACATCGGAGTCTTATAGGCAAAACTCTCCAGCCACTTGTTGATCCCATAATAACCAACCGGTACTGCCAGCACAAAGCAAATCAGGACAATATAAATATAGGAACTGTTCAGCATCTTCTTCACCGATAGTCGCACCATGCACTTTTCGGAGACCGATCTCTTTCCGGCGATATTGTGTATCGAATACCACCAGATTAAAGACACCCACAAGCGAAATAATGATCGCCAAAAGGCTGAATACCGTGATCAGGCTACGCAAATTCTCTTCCTTATGATATAATTCGTTGAACACAGCATCATAAAACTCGATCTCGACCGGATAAGCCGGATCTATATCAGCCAGTGTTTTATAAATATGTGAAACGGTTGCATCGACATCTGCCCCGGCTTTCAGGCGTATATAAGAAGTAGTTAGCGGATAAGGCAGTTTCCCTGTCACAAAACCGATATTACTTTCTCCCTCTCGAAGCGAAGTAAACTTGACATTGCCTGTCAACCCGACAATATCACCCGAAGCCCACGAATCCATTTTATCCCCCACTTCCATACCTACTTCCTGTTTTGCCGTACAATTAAAAATGTAAGAAGGAGTTTCAGCCATTTCATCGGCCGGATAAAAGTCACGCCCCTCTTCTACCGGGATTCCCATCACACGCAGGAAATTTGCGGAAACAAAGATCATAAAGAAGTGGAAATCATTTTCCTTGACAGAACCGCTGTTCGTACTGTAACCATCCTGCGAACCGACCTTCTCCAGAGAAAAAGCCACATCTTCGATACCGGAAAATTCCTTCAGGCGATTAACATAGGTCTCATGAGATTTAATATACAGGTCACTGCTCAAAGGAACGATCGCGATCTGATCTTTGTCAAATCCCAGCGAATAACCACGCATATATTTATTCTGCAAATGAACAAAACAAGCACTGATAATTAATAAAATAGATACCACATATTGGATACCGATCAACACCGTACGTAATTTGCGTCCCGACGGTGAAAGCCCAAAACTTCCTTTCAGCACCAGGGCCGGAGGAAAGGAGGTCACGTACCAGGAAGGATATAACCCGGCCAGTATGCCGGTAACCAATGCAATAACACCGGTCAACAAGACAATCGGCAGGTTATCTATTATACTCAAATCAGCCTCTATAAACGGCATGGTACCGGTCGAAGCCAGCACATGCACAATGAACAGGCTCGCCAGCCAGGCCACCAGACTGGTAATAGCAGCTTCGGCCAATAAAGCCCGACGTAATACGCAATCCGGACTGCCTAACACTTTCTGGGTATTGATACTCCTGATACGCATCGGTGTCAACGAAGTATTGAAATTCGTAAAATTGATGGCAGCCACTATAATGATCAGTAAGGCAATAAAAAAAAGCAACCAGGTCACTTCTTTATTACCGCTGCGGAAAATCGTACCATCCTGGCTTTCATTCATATAATAAATGTCCGTAAGAAGCGTCAACTTTATCTGTACCTTCCCACTCCCCAACTTGGAAAAGTCGAAGTTCGCATTGAAGTTGTCCGTAACAAGCCGGGCCGATTCCGGATTATCCAGTAAAAGGAAACATATAAAACTACTGGATCCGAAATTCTCACGCATAGTATTATCGATACCCGTATAAATAAGGTTACGAATCTGCGTATTTTCCGGGAAGTCTTTATAAACGGCTCCGACAGTAAAATCCCTTACATTCTTGCTCATTATTTGCTCTTCGGCATGTAATGCTTTACCTACAGCCGACTGTTTTCCAAATATCTTACGAGCCATGCTTTCCGGTAAAATCAGTTTTTCAGGATCGTTCAGGCAATCGATATCTCCTTCGATGATCGGAAAATCGAATACATGGGTCAGCGCCGGATGGCAAGTCTGAATCAATTCATGATAGCCTTCCCGTTCGCCGTTCTCCGTCACCGTAAAATAGATGGCCGGACTATAAGGGAAAATCAGGCTACCAGCCTCGATATGGGGAGATGATCCTATAACAGCCTCGATCAATCCTCGCGGAAGGATACGGGAAAATGTCCCGGCCTCTGCCTCTACCACCTCGCCACTTAATTCCACCCGGTAAATACGGTCGGCCGTCGGATGACAACGATCGAAATTACGTTCGAAGCTGATCTGTATCATAATAATGATAAAGGTTGCAAAAGCAACAGCCAACCCCGCAACATTCAGGAAAGCGGCCAGACTGAAACGGCGCAGCACGCTGAAAAAGTTTCGTAATATTGTCTTCATATCAGTTTGTTTTTATGGCATCCATTCTAAAGCCGGATTACTCCGACTTTATACTTTCCACCGGATTCGAATTTGCTACCTGCCAGTTCTGGTAAGTAACGGTTATAAAAGTAATGGCCGAAACAATAACAAAGGCTACCGGAAATACCCACCAATAGATCGGAGTACGGTAAGCAAAGTTCTCCAACCAGCGATATACGCCATAGAATGTAACCGGAGCCGACAGCACAAAACAGATCAACAGGATCAACAGATAACTTTTGTTGAACATAAACAGTATCTCCGAAGTAGAAGAACCCAATACTTTCCGTACCGCCACTTCCTTGCGCTTATGCTCACTTTCGAAAACGACCAAGCCAAAAACACCGACAACAGAGATAAATATGGCTATCAGACTGAACAAGGTTATCAAGTTACTTATCTTCAACTCCTTGTCGTACGTATGTTGCAACACTTCATTGTAAAAAGAGACTTTAAACGGATAGACCGGATCGATCTTGCTCAACGATGCTTTTACATGTTCCATGGCAGTCCACAGGTCGCTACCTGCCTTTACTTTGATATAAGCTGCACTGTAATACCGGATTCCGTCATTTCCTTTCCAATACTTTCCGCCGATATAAAATGCCATTGGCGACACTTCGTTACGGAAAGAAGCGAACTTGATATTAGGAATAATTCCGGCAATCTCTTCCCCTTCGACCGATTCACCCACCACAAGATCATACATATCGCGTGCCTTTTCATTAAATATATACGTTCCTTTATCTTTCAGATCATCTTCCGGCCGGAAATCACGGCCATCGATCACATTTATTCCCATGACATGCAGAAAACTCGGAGAAACAGGGATACATTGGAAATCGATAGGTTTATCGTTATAATTCCGTCCCCAGCCCATATAATAGTCCCGGCTCGACAATATCTGGTCGGCACACGTGATAGCTTCTATTCCTGAAAATGTTTTTATCTCACTTTCCAGCACACTCAGGTTTTTATTAATCTTACTGTTCAGCTCGACAACAATCAGTTCGTCCTTATCATATCCAAGCGGCGCACTTTGCATATAATGGTTTTGCAGGAACATGAACAGAGAACCGATGATCAGGATAAAGGATGCAATAAACTGAATACTGACCAGCGTACTCCGCAGCACACGTCCTTTAGGCGACAATCCAAAACTCCCTTTTAGCACCAGGGCCGGTGGAAAAGAGGTGATGTAACAAGCCGGATCCCCCCCTGCCAGCGCACCGACCAACAAGGCAATGATCCCTGTGACACCGATAATTTTCCATTGTATCCCCAAAGACATATCGGCATCCACCAGAGAAGCAATAAACGAGTTTTCAGCCAGATGCAATACGACCAGCGAAATCAGGAATGCCACGAAACTGATAATGACAGCCTCTCCCAATAAACTCAGCCGTAGCAGGCTATCCGGACTACCGAGCACCTTCTGCGTATTGATGCTCTTAATGCGCATCGGCGTCAATGCCGTGCTGAAGTTCGTAAAATTGATACCGGCAATCAGCAGGATTATGAAAGCGATGGCAAACAGTACCTGTACTGTCTGACGACTGGCTTTCGGCATCGAATCGTAAGAAGCGTTGGTCAGGAAATGTAATTGGGTAAGCGGAGTGATATGCAGGTCGATCTTATCCCTTTCCCAATCCAGATCGGAACCGGCCATTTTTGTCTTATCGAAATTCTTTTTGAAGTTTTCCTTCACATCTTCCGCATTTGCCGGATCATCCATACGGAAAAAGAAATAATAATTACTGTTACCCCACTCATCATAATTTTCCTTCGGATCCATCTGGAGGTAAATGATATTGCGGACAGATGAATTACGGGGAAAATCTTTAAAAACACCGTTGACGATCGCAACTACTTTTCCCGATGTCCCGCCCATCAACTGTTTACCGATAGCCGATTCATTACCGAACAGGCGATTAGCGATGCTTTCGGGAATCATGGCCGACTTCGGTTGCTCCAGCGCCGTTTCATCGCCTTCCACCATATCGAAATGGAAAACACGGGTAAAGTCGGGGTAACTGTCGCTATCGGATCCTGAAAGTTTTGTATCTCACCGCTCCGTTCGACACTGTAAAACCCGTCGGAAGTCCACGATGTCATAAGGGTTCCTGCTTTGATATGCGGCGACGATTCTGTAAAAGCCCTCGCCAAAGGACGGCTCATAATGGCTACCTGTTCTCCCTGATATTGCATATCCATCCGATAGATCGCTTCTGATTCCGGCTGGCAGGAATCGAACGTATAATCATAACTTACCTGCATCATGATCACCATAAATGCAGCGAAAGCAATACTTAATCCCAGAATATTCAACAAAGTCGCCATCCTGAAACGGCGGAGTACACTGATAAAGTTTCGTAATATCGTTTTCATATTGACCTCTTTTTATCCAATTCGTTCAAATAACATGCCAAAACGATAACTCTTTGTCAATCAAAAACATTTGGCTCACGCCTTAAAAATGAATGTCTAATAATTAGACAGTCGTGTCAAATTATTAGACATTCATAAAGGAAAATAATTTCCCGGTCACTCCGACTTTATACTCTCCACCGGATTTGAATTAGCGACATGCCAGTTCTGGAAAGTTACGGTTATAAAGGTGATAACCGAAACAATAATAAAGGCTGCCAGAAATACCCACCAGTACATCGGAGTACGGTAAGCAAAGTTCTCCAACCAGCGATATACGCCATAGAAAGCCACAGGAGCCGACAAGATAAAACAAATAACCAGAATAATCAGATAACTCCTGTTGAACAGTACCAATATTTGCGGAGTGGACGATCCTAATACTTTGCGGACAGCCACCTCTTTACGTCTGTATTCACTCTCAAACACCACCAGTCCGAAGACTCCCACTATGGAGATTAAGATCGCAATGACACTGAACAGGGTGATCAGGTTACTGATCTTCAGTTCCTTTACATAGGTACGTTGTAATATCTCGTCATAAAAAGAGACTTTAAAAGGATAAACCGGATCGATCTTCTTTAATGAAGCCTGAATATGTTTCATTGCCGCACGCAAATCACTGCCGGCCTTTACCCTGACATAGGCTGCTGCATAATATTTACTGTCGACTTCCCCTCCCCAATAGTATTTTCCCCAGACATAGAAAGTCATTGGTGAAACTTCGTTGCGGAAAGAAGCAAACTTGATATTAGGCATAAAACCAATAATCTCGCCACCGTCAATCTTATCCCCCAGTTCCAGATCGTACATCTCACGGGCTTTCTCATTAAATATATAGCATCCCGTATCTTTCAAGTCATCTTCCGGGCGAAAATCGCGTCCGTCGGTCACTTTAATCCCCATTACACGAAGGAAAGAAGGAGACACCGGAATACATTGAAAGTTAATATCCTTATCTTTATACTCGCGTCCCCATCCCATATAGAAGTCCCGGCTCGATAAAACCTGTTCGGCAAAAGTGATATCTTCAATCCCGGAGAATGTTTTTACCTCACTCGCCAATACATCCTGGCTCTTATTCACCTTACCGTTCAGCTCCATCACGATCAATTCGTCCTTGTCATATCCAAGCGGTGTATTCTGCATAAACCGGTTCTGCAAAAACATAAACAGGGAACTGATAATCAGAATAAATGAAGCAATAAACTGGATACTGACCAATGTACTTCTGAGCAACCTCCCTTTTGGAGACAGTCCGAAACTGCCTTTCAGTACCAGTGCCGGCGGGAAAGAGGTAATATAACAGGCCGGATAAAGGCCAGCCAACACACCGACAGCCACAGCAATAACCGCCGTAGTAGTAATAACTCCCGACTGTGCCGAAAAAGCCATGTCGGCATCCACCAAAGAGGCTATAAAAGTCTTACTGGCTATAAACAACATCCCCAACGAAATCAGATAAGCCACTGCACTGACGAGAATCGCTTCCGCCAGTAAACTCAAGCGAAGCACACTATCCGGACTTCCCAGCACCTTTTGCGTATTGATACTTTTAATACGCATCGGTGTCAGTGCCGTACTGAAATTGGTAAAGTTGATACCCGCAATCAGTAAGATAACAAAAGCTATGGCAAACAAGACACGCACCGTCTGACGGCTGGCCTTCGGCATTGAGTCGAAAGAGACATTTTCCAGGAAATGTAGCTCGGGAAGCGGTGTGATACGCAGGTCAATACCATCTTTCTCCCAGTCAAAATCCTTACCGAACTGTTGGGATGCATCGAAATTCTTCATAAAGTTTTCTTTCACATCCTTCGTATTGGCTGGATCATCCATTCGGAAAAAGAAGAAATAATTCTGATTACTCCAAGTATCGTAGTTTTCTTTCGGGTGCATCTGCCGGTAGATAATATTCCGGATGGAAGAATTAAGGGGGAAATCTTTAAAGACGCCGCTTATTGTTGCTACCGTACTTCCCGTCTCTACATTCATCAGCCGTTTTCCTATAGCCGACTCATCTCCGAACAAGCGACGCGCCATACTTTCGGGAATGATGGCAGTTTCCGGCTGATCCAGCGCCGTTTCATCTCCTTCCACCATATCGAAATGAAAGACACGGGTAATCCCGGGCGAAGCATTCACGACCGGGTCCTGGAAATTCAGCCTCTCCCCTTGCCGTTCGACACTATAAAAAAGTTCGGAATTCCACGACGCCATAATCATGCCGGCCTTAATATGGGGCGATGACTCTGTAAAGCCTCTTGCAAAAGGACGGCTGAAGACGGCACTCGCTTTTCCCTGAAAGTCCATGTCCATGCGGTAGATTGCATCAGCTTCCGGCTGGCAGGAATCGAACGTGTAGTCGTAATTCACCTGCATCATAATCACCATAAAAGCTGCAAAAGCGATACTTAATCCAAATACATTCAGCAACATCGCCATTTTGAAACGGCGAAGCACGCTGACAAAGTTTCTTAAAATAGTTTTCATATCAATTGAATTATTACTTCGATTTAAGGTTGTTCACCAAACAACTTTTTTAATAAATACGTAATAAATTCAGAAATGTTGCATGATTGCTATTCTGTTTTTATACTTTCTACCGGATTTTCATTGGCAGTCTTCCAGTTCTGGAAAGTAACCGTTAGGAATGTAATAACGGAAACGACCACAAAAGCGACCGCATATACCCACCAATACATCGGAATCTTATAGGCAAAATAAACCATCCAACGGTTCACCCCGTAATAGGCAACCGGTATTGCCAGGACGAAACAGACAATCAGGATACGGACATAGACTTTATTGAACATAAGCAATATCTGCGAAGTGGTAGCACCATGAACTTTCCGTAGACCTATCTCTTTCTTTCTGTATTCGCTCTCAAAAATAACCAGCCCCAACACACCGACAACCGATATAAACACGGCTATCAGGCTGAATAAAGAGATCAGCCAACCGATGCTCAGCTCCCGCTTATAGAGATTATTCAATATCGTATCATAAAACCTGATCTCGGCCGGGAAATTCTTATCTATCGAAGTCAAGGCTTTCCTGATCGAAGCCACTGCATCCCGGATATCCGCCCCCGCTTTTATTTTGATATAGGCATATCTCGGCCGATACCCTGCCGCAGGCGAAACATAAAAAGCCATCGGAGCCACTTCCGTGCGGAACGAAGCATACTTAATATCATCTATAAACCCGGCAATCAAAGCGGGAGGAGCCTCATACCATTCATTTCCCGTGATATATTCACCGGCAACCAGATCATATTGCAATCTGGCCGCTTCGTTAAACAGGTAAACGCCCCCTACCGATTTACTGTCTTCCTGAAGGAAATCCCGTCCCGAAATAACAGGAATGTTCATCAGCCTAAGAAAATCCGGTGAAACGACAAACACTTTGAACTGTACGTTATTCTCCCTGTAACCACGGCCAAAGTCGGTATATTCATCACTTGCCGAAAGTAAATCTTCCGCAAAAGAAACTTCCTGCACAGAGACTTCCTGCTCTAATCGATTTTCCACGGCCTCTATATTCTTTATCAACTGGCCGTTCAATTCCACAATAGCCACATGCTCCTTATCGAAACCTAAAGAAGAGGCCAGCATGTAATGATTCTGCAAATAAATAAACAAAGCGGCAATAATCAGAGCAAAAGAGATGACATACTGGAAAGAGACCAGCAAACTTCTCATCCTTTTACCGGAAGGAGACAATCCAAACGATCCTTTTAGAACCAAGGCAGGAGAAAACGATGTTATATGCCAGGCAGGATATGCTCCGGCCAGCAGGCCGGTAAGAGCAGCCAGTACTCCCGCCCCTATCAATAAAGGAATGTTGGCTTTCAATGAAAGTTCTCCACTGACCATATCGGCCAGCCAGGTATTAGCCATCCCTTTCACAATAAACAAGGAAAGGATGAAAGAAAACAGACAGATCGCTACCGCTTCAACCAACATGGCACAGCGCAACGTATTATCCGATCCTCCCAGCACCTTCTGCGTATTGATACTCCGGATACGCATGGGAACAAGTGCATTGCTGAAATTCGTAAAATTAATCCCGGCAATGACAACAATCAATACAGCGATGGTAAATAACACGAACACCATCGTTTTATTACCTTTGTCTTTCTGTGAATCAAAACGGGCATCTGCCTCATAATAAATATCGGTCAGTTGGGTCAGTCTCACATCTTTCGTTTTCCAATCATAATATTCATGGTTGAAATGATTCTTGAAGTCAGCAATTATCTGGTCTTTTTTACCGGGATCATCCAGTAACACATATAACTGGTAGCCGTTGGCATTCCAATTATCCTGATTCTCCTTTTCACCGATTCTCCTGTATACGGCATTTTGTATCACTGAATTTTGAGGAAAATCTTTATATACGCCACCCACAACAAAAGATAACTTATCGGCTGTCAACTGTTTGCCGACAGCCGGTTCATCTCCGAAAAACTTTTCTGCCTGGCTCTGTGCTATCAAAACATACCCCGGATTATCCAGGCTTTCTATCTTCCCCTCCAACATCTGAAAGTCAAATACAGAAGCATATTCAGGAGTTATTGCATTTACCGGACACCAAAAACTCGTTTCATTCGTATCATTTCCCCTTTTTAATGCAAGCTGACTACCCCAGGAAGAAAGTAATGCACCCGTCTCTATATGGGGAGACGATTGAACGAAAGCCTCTGCAAAAGGGGGAGAAACAACCACCTGGTTCCCCCAATCCGGAGTATAAAGTCCTACCCGGTAAATCCGTTCTGCATTCTTTTGGAACCTGTCGAACCCCCAGTCATATTGTAACTGGATCATTAAAATTATAAAGGCAGCAAAAGCTATACTTAAACCCATCACATTCAATAGAGTCGCCATTTTAAAACGACGGACAACTCCTAATAAATTCCTGATAATTGTTTTCATGATAGTATCTGTACTAAATTTATAAATCTAATGATCCATCCGCTATTCTGTTTTTATGCTTATCACCGGATTTTCGCTTGCCGCCCGCCAGTTCTGGAAGGTAACAGTGACGATCGTCACAGCCGACACCAGCAGGAAAGCCAGTATGAATACCCACCAATAGATCGGAGTACGGTAAGCAAAGTTCTCCAACCAGGCATGAATGGCATACCAGGTCAACGGAGCGGCCAACACAAAGCATATCAACAGGATACGGACATACGTTTTGTTAAACATAATCAGAATCTGCGACACGGAAGACCCCATCACCTTGCGGACACCTATTTCCTTTCTGCGATACTGGCTGTCGAATACTACCAGACCAAAGACACCCACCATCGAGATAAAGACGGCTATCAGACTGAATAATGTGATCAATGCTCCCAGACTCGTTTCTTTTTCATATAAATTATTCAGCACTTTATCAAAGAAAGTAATGTCGAAAGGATAATCCGGATGAATCTCACTCATTACATTCTTGACATGCGCCATGGCTGCTCCCATATCCGAACCGGCTTTTACCTTGATATATGCAAACGCCGCACCTCCCGAATAACTTTTACCACGCACTAAGAATGCCATCGGAACCACCTCCGTACGGAAAGAAGCGAACTTGATATCCGGAACAAAACCAATCACCTCCATATCACCGATCTTATCCCCCAGCTGAATGTCGTAAGTCTTTCGCGCACGTTCATTAAATATATAGGCACCATGCTCCGTCAAAGTATCTTCTTCCCGGAAATCCCGCCCGTCACTTACTGCAATATTCAGTACCTTCAGGAAAGAAGGATCGACCGGCATCACCTGATACTGAATATTTTTACCATTCAGTTCACGTCCCCAGGTCATATACTGATCCTGGCTGGCCAGCAGAAACTCTGCACAGGTCACATCCTCAATACCGGAGAACGATTTCATACGATTCGTGAAAGCGTCTTTACTGTTTAAGACTGTAGCCGTCAGGTCTGTCACGATGATTTGATCTTTGTCGTATCCCAACGAACTGGTTCGCATAAAGTTATTTTGCAAATACATGAACATAGCGCCCATAATCAAAACAAATGAAGAAATGAACTGCACACTGATCAGTACGTTCCTCAATACCCTTCCTTTGGGAGAAAGTCCGAAATTACCTTTCAGCACCAGCGCCGGCGAGAAGGATGTCATATAATAAGACGGATAAATCCCGGCCAGCACTCCGACCAGCACAGATAGCAGAGCCGTCAACGAAATCAACACCGGATGAGCGGAAAAAGAGATATCCGCATTGATCAGGCCTGCTATGGGACTGCTTGCCGTCATACGGACGATCCATAATGCCAACAAGAAAGCCACGACACTGATACAGACCGCTTCCATCAATAAAGAGAACTGTAATGTTGCATTAGAACTACCCAGCACCTTTTGCGTATTGATACTTTTCATACGCATCGGAGTCAAAGCCGTACTGAAATTGGTAAAATTGATACCGGCAATAAGCATAATAACAAATGCGATGGCAATCAGAACCAATATCGTCTGACGGCTAGTCTTAGGAACCATGTCATAAAGAACATCCGTTACATAATGAAGCTCCGTCAAAGGAGTCAGCCGCAAATTCAGGTCATCGGTAGACCACGGCATATTTTTCCCTATCTCGTGCTTTTTATAATAATCCAGAAAGTCGTTTGTCAAATCCTTTGCGGCTTCGGGGCTATCCAGACGGATATAAGCATAATAATTAGAACTTCCCCAATCATTCAAACCCTCCTTATCATCCAGTTTCACATAGACTGCATTCTGGAGGATACCGTTTACCGGAAAATCCTTATAGACACCTCCCACCGTATAATCCATCTCAGGTATGGTAAAAAGACCGGCCAACCGCCCTCTGGTATCTTTCGCTTTCATTCTCCGGCCGACAGCCGATTCCGTACCGAATATCTTTTTAGCCTGACTTTCCGAAATCAAGATCTTTTCCGGGTCCTTCAGGGCATCCTTCGTTCCTTCCAACATATCAAAAGTAAACACATCGGTAAAGGAAGGATAAATAGTCATATTCGGTTCCATATAACTATCCTGTTTCCCGTCCTTATCTACAATAAAAACCGTCTCACTATAGATAGGATAGCTAATGGCTCCGGCAACGATATGCGGTGAGAAGTTGAAAAACACATCCATCAGGGGCCGGCTTACAATAGCCTGAGGCGTTTCCTTACCCCACTGTAGCTCCACCCGGTAGATATTATCGGCTTCATTATGAAAAGTGTCAAAATTCTGATCATAATCAACCTGCATCATAATAATCATAAATGCAGAAAAAGCCACTGAAAGCCCTAAAATATTAAGAAGCGTCGCCATCTTAAAACGACGTAATACACTGATGAAATTTCGAAGAATTGTTTTCATTATATATTTATTTTTACCCGAATAGGTTCAAAACGCATGCCAAACATGTAATCATCTAATAAATAACACCTTGACGAATCAAGGTGTTATCAGATGTGTCTAAATTTTAGACACTGGTGTAAAATAATTAGACAAATTAGATTAATTATTCACTTTTTACACTGTTCACCGGATTCTCATTTGCCGCTTTCCAGTTCTGGAATGTAACCGTCAGCATGGTTATACCGGCCACAATGCCGAAAGCCAACACAAACACCCACCAATAGATCGGGGTCCTATCGGAAAAGTTTTCCAGCCATTTATATACGCCGTAATAAGCAAACGGGACAGCGATCACAAAACAGATCGAGACAATACGCAGATAAGACCTGTTGAACATATTCAAAACCTCCCCTACCGTAGCACCGAACACTTTACGCACTCCGATCTCTTTACGCCGGTATTGCGTTTCAAAAACAACCAGTCCAAAGACACCCACGATCGACAGCACGATAGCCAGCAGGCTGAACAGAGTGACCATCTTTTTCAGATACTGTTCCTTATGATACAGATTATTGAATACCGTATCGTAAAATTCTATTTCGAACGGATATATCGGATCGATATCGGTTATTACCCGATGGATATGGGCTACTGCTTCTTCCACGTTTGTTCCGGATTTCATACGTATATAAGAAACCGGTAATATGTTATTTGCTTTTACTTTAAGAAGTAGCGGCTTATCCTCCGAACGCAGGGAAGACACTTTTATGTTGTCGATGAAGCCGACTATATTACCTGTACCCATCCAATTCTTTGCTAACGAACACCCCGGTTCCATATCGGGAACGAAATCCAGTACCCGCTTGGTAAAAACACAAGCATAGGTAGAATCACTTTGTGCATCCGAACGGTTGAAGTTGCGTCCACTGATGACAGGAATGCCCATCACATCCAGGAAGTTCCATGACACATCGATAATTTCACTGCCAAAACCGTTATTATTATAACTGAAATAATTAGAAGAATAGACATCCGATGCCCCGACCAGGGTACTGGCAAAACCAACATCTTCAATACCGGCATATTCCTTGAGACGATTTACCAACAAGTCGCCGGACTTCTTGACCGTTTCCATTCCCAACGTCACCATCGCTATCTGGTCTTTATCGAATCCCAACTTATAAGAACGCATATAGTTATTCTGGATCTGTATAAAAGAAGAGCCGATGATCAAACCGATGGAAACGACATACTGGAAACCGATCAAAGCCGTACGCAACTTCCGTCCTGAAGCAGACAAGCCGAAACTACCTTTCAATACCAGTGCCGGTTGGAAAGAGGTCATATACCATGCCGGATACAGACCGGCTACCAATCCCAATAAAACAGAAATACCTAACATCATAAACAACAACGGTATATAATGCAACAGATTCGTATCCGCTTCAACGAACGATAAAACTTCCGCCCTGTTCAATATCCAGGTCAATAAAAAGGCCAACAGGCAGGCAAATACACAAATAGATACCGCTTCGGCTACCAAACTCGCCCGCAGACTTGTTGTCGAACTACCCAATACCTTTTGGGTATTGATACTTTTTATCCGCATCGGAGCCAGCGAAGTACTGAAATTCGTAAAATTGATCCCCGCAATAACAATAACCAGTAAGGCAATCAATACCAACAACCGTATCGTATCTACATTTCCGGTCTTAATAAAATCATCTAACTGACCTGGCATATAATAAATATCAATGATAGGTATCAGTTGCAAGCGGGTTTCTTTATTAACGTTATATTTAGCAAAATCGAATGTACTATTGAAGTTATCCTCCACCACCTGACGAGATTCAGGTGAATCGAGCAATAAATATCCCATAAACTGCTGAGAAAACCAATCGTCTTCGTAACGTTTATTCATCCGGGCATAAATTCCGTTTTCCAACTGCGAGTTTTCCGGAAAATCTTCATAGACAGCTCCGACGATAAAGTTCGTCTCGTCCCAATAGGGTATTTTGTCTTTTACACGTACACTCTTTCCAATGGCGGATTCGTTACCGAACATCCGCCGAGCCATGCTTTGAGGAATCATCATCTTTTCCGGATCTTCCAGGCAAGCGGCAACACCTTCCACGATAGTCAGCTCGAACACCTTGGCTAAATCCGGATAACAGGGGATTAACTGTTCTTTAAATCCCTTCTCTTCCTCCCCTTTACCTACTATGACATAACGCTTGCCAGTAAATGAATTCAGCAAAGTATAACTTTCGATATGCGGAGACGAAGTAAATGCGGCATTCGCCAATGCCTGGGGAATCACTGACGCATAAATATCCCCTTCCCCCCGATTCATATCCACCCGGCAAATACGTGAAGCGGTCGGATAACACCGGTCGAAAGTCCGCTCATATTGAACCTGCATCATAATCACCAGAAAAGCGGTAAAGGCTACCGACAGTCCCACTATATTCAGGAAAGACGCCATCTTGAAACGGCGCAGTACATTCAGAAAGTTTCGCAATATCGTTCTCATTGATATACTATTTTTTGTTATTTCAGTTATTTACACATTCCAACAACCAAAATACGTGCCAAAACAATAAAACATTAGATATCAACAAAATACAAAACAACAAAACTTCAAGATATGTCTAATAATTAGACAGTCCTGTCCAGTTTTTTTACATCCTATCCGCTCCCCAAAAAGTATTCACATTAGACGTTTCAGACACCAGCCGCAAGAATCTCCTACCTTTCAATAACATAAACTGAAAGGTAGTATCTTTTGAAAACAAAACTAAGGAGTTTTGATTGCAAAACATATATGCTTTGTCAACGAAACATATATGTTTTGAAAATAGATAAGCACCCGTTTAACTACCGCACAAAGGTAGCATATAAACCTGTATAATTAAGAGATCCATGCTATTCTTAAACAACTAAAGACGGAGAGTCATTCTTATGAATAACTTCCGCCTTTAAATTTATAATACTCGTATCGTTATTTATTAGCAATACTATTCACCGGATTGGCATTGGCTGCCCTGAAGCTCTGGACAAATACGGCTGCAAATGAAATAACCAGGCAGAACAGGCCGGAAACAATAAAGATAAGCGGATTCAGGTCGATCCTGTATGAATAGTCAGACAACCACTGGTTCATCGCATACCAAATGATGGGCGTTGCGATCACAAAAGCTACGACAACATAGATCAGGAAGGCACTGACCAGGCGTAACAGGATGCTTTTATTGTCCGAACCGAATACTTTACGGACTGCCACTTCCTGCGAACGCTGCTGGATAAAGTAGGTCGACATAGCCAATAACCCGAGCAAAGAGATCAGGATGGCGATACCGGCAAAGATAGAGACAATCTTTGCCATGCGCTGCTGCGCTTCAAACGATTCCTGAATCTGTTGGTCGATGAATTTGCCTTCGAAATTCAGGCCGGATGTCTGTTCGTAGGCCTTACGGATCTGTTCATAAGCCGTGTACGGGTTTCCATCTATTTCGATGATAATAGACCAGGGATACATTTCTTCCGGTTTATTGATGCGAAGCATAGACGGCTGGTTCTCACGGGTTATATTGCCGCGGGGCTGAAAGTTGCGGATCACACCGGCAATCGGGGTACTGTTTTCTCCCCATTTAAAAGCCGGTGCATCCATAGGCAACTCCATATCCATCATTGCTTTTTCGGTCAGGTACCAACTATTTTCAGCCAGGTGGTTATCACGGATAATCTCCAGTCCCAGGATATTAAATGTGACGCTATCCATAATAAATTGCTGGAAACTGAGTGTTTTGTCTTCATACGTACCGGTCATATTGTTACTACCGCTGAAAGGCATCCCGCTCGCCAGCCCTATCCGTTTGACAAACGGCATCTGACGCACCCGGTCTAAAGCAGCTGTACGATCCGTTACATTCTCAAAATTATTGGAGGTTTCCAATATATTCGTTGTGTTATATCCCAAAGGAGCATTGATCAGATGGTTGATCTGGAGAATCATCACAATAGAAGCTGCGATCATGGCAATCGTAATGGTATTCTGGAACGTAATGAAAACTTTACTGAACACCATCTTCGTCTGTCGGCGGAAAGTTCCGCGCACCACATCGATCGGCTTGGCCGAAGAAATCATAATGGCCGGCAACAGTCCCGACAAACCACCTATCAATAAAACGACCACAATCGCCGTACCGATCCAGAGAGGCGTACAGGCATCGGCCAGACTTATATCGGATTGCAGCAGGTTGTTGGCATAAGAGGTAACAGCCATGGCAAACAGCAAGCCGAGTATGAATGAAATAACCGTCAGCGACGTCGATTCCACCATCAGTCGCATAAACAATTCACCGCGCGACGAACCCAACAGACGGCGGGTGGCCATCTCTTTCGCCCGTTGGCCCGCCTGTGCCACCGTCAGGTTGATATAATTGAACACGGCAAATATCAGGATCAGTATGCCCACCGACATCAGAACAATGACAAAACGTTTATCCCCCGAATTTCCGTTTCCCTTTATCGGTGAAAAATACAATTCATTCATGGGGATGAGTATTACCTTTTTCCACAGTTCCATCTTATACGGCCAGAAGAACTCCTTCATATAGGTAGCAATATCATCTGTCTTAGGACGCAGGTCGGCCCCGGTTTCATCATCAGAAAAGCGGTCGTAGCACCGGCATTATTATAGCGGTCCATGCCCAACGAGCCGTTAAATTCGGTGACGCCTTCGATCCGCAGCAGCAGGTCGGTATAAGGGATTGCCGAATTTTTGATATCTTCCATCACACCTGTCACCATCACTGATGTTGAGTCACTGATACGGATGCTTTGCCCTACCGGGTCGTCCGTGCCAAACAATTTGTTGGCAAATGTCCGGGAAATGACAGCATTGTTACGGGCCTGCAACACCCGATTCTTGTCGCCACTCAAAAGTTTAAACGAAAAGAAATTAAAGAAGGAAGAATCGGCAAAACATAAATTGGCATTCATCTTTTTATCATTTGCCCAAACGATCATCGAATTGAAATTGTTGCTGATGACCGGACAAACCCTTTCTATCTCCGGGTAACGTTCCTGCAACCGGTAAGCCACCGGAACGCCTGTCACTACTCCTTCTTCATAAGCTACCGCATAAATGCGGTCTCCATGTTCCTGAAATTTATCGACCGACAACTCCTGTACCGTATAAATAGAGATCAGAATGACGAACATCAGTGAAACAGACAGTCCGAACACATCGATCACCGTATATGCTTTATTCTTACCCAGGAATTTCAGGAAAGACTTTATATTTAATAGGTTGTTCATCTTTTTAATGGTTTAATTGTTCTACAGTTGGCGAGAATAAAAACATATCCCGCCTTCACAGGTAGGATATGTTCGTGTTTGCTTACATTCTTAATTTAGCTATATGTCCATGTGTAAAATCTAATTCATCAAATAAATTCGCTCACTGATGACACGATGCTACCGTCGAACAGGTTGATGATGCGGTGTGCAAAACTTGCGTCATGCTTGGAGTGGGTTACCATGACGATGGTTGTCCCTTCTTTGTTCAGTTCGGTAAGCAGCTGCATTACTTCGGCACCGTTCTTTGAATCCAGGTTACCGGTCGGCTCATCGGCAAGGATGATCTTCGGGTTGGAGACAACGGCACGGGCAATGGCAACACGCTGTTGCTGACCTCCGGATAACTGCTGTGGGAAGTGAGCGGCACGATGGCTGATGTTCATACGTTTCAGAATATCGTTTACCATCTGTTTACGTTCGGAAGCCTTTACCTTCAGGTAAGTTAGCGGCAGTTCCACATTTTCGTATACATTGAGTTCGTCGATCAGGTTGAAGCTCTGGAATACGAAACCGATATTCCCTTTACGAACCTGTGTACGTTCTTTTTCTTTCAGATGGCCCACTTCTTTATCAACCAGATAGTAATTACCGCCAGTCGGATTATCAAGCAAACCCAGGATATTCAACAAGGTTGATTTACCGCAACCGGAAGGTCCCATGATAGCTACAAATTCACCATCCTTCACTTCCATCGAAATATTGTTCAATGCGATTGTTTCTACTTCTTCTGTACGGAAGTGCTTACTTAATCCTTCAATCTTAATCATAATGTTATTTATTTAATTCTACATTTATACTTTATATTCCTCTTTAAAATCCACTCTCTTTTCTCTATATAATTCAAATTACGTGCCAAACTTAATAAAAAGCTAGTTTTCAACATTATACTGTTTTGTCTTTTTTACGGCAGTGTCTAATATTTAGACAGTCATGTCCAGTTTTTTTACACTCAGGCTATAAATCGCTATTTATTCCTCACACTTTCCACCAGATTAAGATTGGAGGCTGCAAAAGCATTCCGCCTTCACAGGTAGAATGCCTTCTAAATATAGTACATTTAGTTATATGCTTTGAATGACTTCGTATTGGTTTCATAGTCAAACTCAAAGGATCCGGTTCCTAAATCAATAAAAGCACCTCCAGCTTTTTTAGGATCATAATCAAAGCGTTCGATCTTGCTGACCGTCACTTTGCCGGATTTGGAAACTGACAGTGAATAAGAAATATCCGTCTTCCCGCTTCCGAAACGGTAGAATGAAGGCAGCAGTTTTCCGCTCTTTTTATCGTCAATGATTTTGTAGGCGGCATCTTTGTCCTTCTCAAAGGCTGTCACAAATTCATCCAGCAACTTCTGGTTGTTCGAGAATGTAACCGTCTTGATGATCTTCTCCGTCTTCTTCGTCTCCCGGTTCTTGTTGTAGATCACGTTCATGTCGATTGTATCCATATTCTCGCACTTTTTCATCAGAGCATTCAGGTTTTCCTGCGCCTTCAATCCTTCTGTCAAACCTCCCAATAAAAGGATCACACACAATAAAATAGTTTTCTTTGCTTTCATAATGTTCTATCTGTTGATGATTAATAATCGTTGTACAAAATCTGTTTCATCTCCTGCCGGAAATACTTGTTCGGATTTTCTTTCAGGAGTTTCCGGTAAGGGTTGGCCACTTTGACTTCGGTCTCCCTGAGCAGTTTTTCTTTACGGTTCACCCGGTAGGCGATTTGTTCGGCCTGCTCCTGATGGTATTCTACCTCCTGGATGGCGTATTCCAGTTCCGGTAATATCCGTTCCATATCGGTGATACGGACGCCGTTGCGAACGATATAGCTTCCTTCATAAGGGTTGAACGGATCCGGTCGTTCAGTCCGGAAAGAATATATAAGGAATAACAATAAAGAAGCGGCGGCACAAGTTCCGATCCACAGCCATTTCTTCAAAGTTGATTTCCGGGAAGGATCCCCGTCTTTCGCCTCCTTTTCATTCAGTTCCTCTCTGATCCCTGTCTCAAAATAGCCGAACACAGGCTGATAGGATTTCAATGCTTCCGGCACATCGGAACTGTTGAAGAAGGAATACAATTCCTGCTCTTCGGCATTAGAGGTCTGCCCGTCAAAGAAGCGTTCCAATAATTGTTCTATATGTTTCTGTTTTTCTGTCTGCATAGTTGTTACATCTTAAAAAATAATTCTTTGACACGTCTTCTGGCACGTGAGAGATTCATTCGTACTGCTTCGGGGGTGCTTCCGGTCAGGGAGGCTATCTCTTCCACTTCGCATCCGTCGACATGTTTCATGCGGAGAATAAGCTGTTGCAGTCCGGGCAGCCGATCGATGATGCGCATGACCTGGTCGATGCTGTCTTTCTGTTCCAATTCGGTGTAAGGAGTAGCATGTTCACAGACAATCACCTCTTCGGAGAGTTGTTCTTTCCGGCTGAACTGAAAAGACTTCAGGCGATTCAGGCACAAGTGTCGGGTGGTCTGCATAGCCAGCGCTTCCACACTGTCGTACGCTTCGAGTTTATCGTGGATACACCAGAGTTTAAGAAATACCTCCTGTATGACGTCCTCGACATCTTCCGGATCATCCAGCAAACGTCGAGCGCAGCCGGCAAGTTTATCCCGTAACGGTACTACTTCTATTTTAAACTGTTCTTGTTCCATCCTACTATAAAGACAACCGGGTGAGGGAAACGTAACATGATTTATCAGAAAAATGCAATTTAAATAAAAAAAGCATCCGGACCTCACAGGAGGGGGATGCTTTCTGTTTTACAATCGATATAAATAGACAGTTAATCCGCTTTCAGGCTTTCCACCGGATTCTCGTCGGCCGTTCTCCAGGCGCGGAATAAAACGCAACCGATGATGATCACATAGACGAACAAGGCGGCACCGATAAAGATAAAGGCACTGAGGTGGATGCGTTCCGCGAATTTTTCCAGCCAGCCAGATGCGCTGACATAGGCAATGGCGGCTCCTATCGCCAGGGCAGGAATCGCAATATAGGAAATATCCTTTGAGATCATCCGGAGAATATCGATGGCTGTCGCGCCATTTACCTTACGGATGGCGATCTCGCGGCCGCGGCGGTTGGTCTCGTCGGCTGTATATCCCAGCAATCCGATCAGGGCGATGATCAGGGTGACAAGGCCGCTGATCATGATGGAGTCGCGGAAGTCGCGGTCGTCCTGGTATTGGTTGAGAATATCCATCTTATAGACGGAGGCTTCGACCACTTTGTCGGGCATGGCACCGGCCAGTATTTCATTTATCTGAGCCAGGTTTTCAGACGACATGGTATGCATCTTTATCAGGATGATCTTAGCCGGATTATAACTGTCGGGCGTGTTGTAGAAGAGAACGGATGCACGGGTATCCGGGCCTTTCAGCGAACCGATACGGAAATCTTCGTAGACACCGCTGATGGTGAATACCTTCGTGCCGTTGCTATGTTCGGTAATCATGACACCTTTGTCGAGAGGACTTCCCGTCCAGCCGGCCGTTTTCTCCATCAGGTCGACAAACTTACGGCTGACCATTACCTTATCGTCATTCGCTTCGCCCGGCTGGAAGGCTTTGCCCTCAACGACGGGTATTTCCATGATCTTGAAATAATTGTCGGAGACGAAATACATATCGGCAATATTGAACAACTCACGGTCTTCACCCGGCAGGGAAACATTATTTCCGGAGGCATAATAGAAAGGCAGTTCGGTACTGCATCCGACCTGATCGACCTGTGGCAGGCGGCGCAGTTCGTCGATAGCACGCTCACGTTCCTGTGCTCCCACTCCAGTGGTATTGCAATAGATCAGGTTTTCGTAGGCATACCCCGGATCGCTCGTGATCATCTTGTCATATTGGCGGCTGATCGTGATCAGAAGCGCTACCAGATAAGCCGTGGCGACAAACTGCACGAAAAGCAGGCACAGTTTCCAATACCGCTTCGACTCCTTCACGCTGCGGAAAGCCGATGCAACCGGTATGCGCAGGAAAAGCCAGGTCGGGACAAGGCATGTCACCCCGAATACAACCAGGCAGATACCCGCCAGAAGCGTCACGGTGGGCAGCGTAAACAAAGCCGACAAGGATGCCGACAGCAAATCTTCCACCTTACCTCTGAAAACAAGGATCAGGAAAGCACCCAACAACAAGGCAAGCAAGAGATGCAGGAGCGATTCGGAAAGTATCATTCCGAGAATATCTTTTCCGGAGGCTCCGTAGCATTTATGTACCGCCACCTCTTTTGTCCGTCCGATCAGGGTGGAGATAACTACGAGAATATAGTTCAGCACGGCGATGACGATCAGGATCGTAGCCAGAAAAAGCAACATCGCATTCATATCTTTTACATCTTCGTTGTTGTTATGGATATCCTGCAAGGGGGATATAGTATAAAACAGATCGACACCGGCTTTCTTGAGACCTTCCAAATCCTGGTTGCGTTCCTGCATGCGGCGGATAGAGGGGGCGAGCGACTCGGGAGTTGTTCCCGGAAGTAGTTTCACATAGGCAACGTAACGGTCGTTACCCACCCAGTTGGTGGTACTTTGCACGGAATAACCCGCCAACGAACCCAGCATGTCGTATTGCAGATGGCTGTTTTCAGGTATATCTTCAAACACGCCGCCGATCGTTTGCACGGAATTACGGTTCACATCGCGCACAAAGGTTTTGCCGACTGCGCTTTCAACGCCGCCCATCTTTTCGGCCAGCGAACGGGAGATCATGACATAATTCGGACGCGCCAGCACATCTTTCGGGTCACCGATAAGTATCGGACGCGGGAAAACATCGAAAAAGCTGGTATCGGTCAGCAAAAGGGTTGCCGTGTAGAACTGTTTTTCGGGCGTCATTATCAGTTCGTCCGGCGAACCGATACGGGTGTAGCGGGTGGCTGCCTCCACTTCGGGTATCTCCGCTTTCATGCCGGGGGCGATTGCGCCGCTCACCTGTCCCCAGGTATCTTTTTTTCCTTCGCGGTTGATGCCTGACTTGACCAGGTAAATGCGGTCGTTGTCCGGATAAAAGTTATCGTACGACCGTTCGAAACAGACTTTCGCAATCAATACTAGTCCCATGGCCAATCCGACAGCCAGAGCAATGATCTTAATTCCATTATTCCTCCCTTTCTTGAACAGGGAACGGAATGCCATACTAAAATTCTTTATCATATTATATATGTATTACTATTCAGACTTTAAACTTTCCACCGGGTTCGATACAGCAACCATCCACGAACGGTAGACAACCGTAGCCAGGATGACCGTCAGTATACAGACAGAGCAGAGAATGAACAGGCCGACATGCATCGGTATCTTTTCAGAGAACTGTTGTAACCATTTTTCGCCCGCATAATAAGACCCGGCGGCTCCGATCAGAATGGCGGGGAGAGCCATCCAGGCCACATCGCGTGTCATCAACGAGAGGATATTCACCTCGGTAGCACCGTTGATCTTACGTACGGCGATTTCTTTACCGCGACGATTCGTCTCGTCATTGATATAGCCGATCAGTCCGATCAGGGTAATGATAAGGGTCACGATGCCACCCCACATAACCGAGTTGCGGAAGAGGCGTGAAGCATTATATAGATTCGTCACGCTGACACTGTAGGAAGCGAGTGTAAATTCATTGTCCGGCAGGAATTTCTGGATGACATCATGTACGTTCGCCATATTCTCGGCTGTCAGCTTATGGAATTTGATGACGATATTCCGATGTGCCCTGTTTCCATAGAATAATGCGGAAGGATACATCAGATCCTGACCGATCTGACCGATACGGATATCATCGTAAACACCTACGATCCTAAAATCTTGTGAATTTCCACCATGGCCGCTTACCGGCACAAGCTTTCCTATTACCCCGTCTTTCCAGTCCAGCGCTTTCGCCAACTGGTCCGCCATCATGCGGCTGACCATCATCACTTGCGCAGAATCGGAATAAGAACGATCGAAAGCCTTTCCTTCGATTACCGACATTTCCATCAGGGGCACATAATCGGCATCCGCCTCGTAAAGGTCGTTGAAGTGGACGATCGTTTCATTCGTTCCCGGACGGTAAGCCATATCGCCGGAGCCACTGTAGATTGGCAGGTTGGCGCACGACGCCACTCCTTCCACTTCGGGCAGCTTGGCCAGTTCATCCATCAGGGCACGACGTTGCGAGCTTTTCACACCGCTCGGAGAACAATAGGCCAGGCGGTCGAACGAGTAGCCGGGATCATCCGTCACCAGCCGTTGGTATTGCAGCCCGATCACAACCAACAGGCAGATCAGAAAACCGACAGCGATAAACTGGATGAACAGCAGCACTTTCTTCCACGACCGTCTCGACTCGTTATACGACCTGAACACGGATGCCACCGGTACACCGGCAAACAGGCGCGACGGCAGTAATCCCGCCAGCAGGAAGATGACAAGGCAAATAGCCACCAGCATCGGAATCGTATCCAAAGAGATGAGCGACAGCAGGGAAGCGTTGAGCAGCTCCTCCACCATCTCGCGGAAAGCCAGTATCAACAGGGCGGAAATGCCCAGAGATATGAGCAGGTTAAGGAATGTCTCGGAAAATATCATGTCGGAGATATTCCAGCCGGATGCTCCGTAACATTTATGTATAGCTATATCTTTCGAGCGAACTACCAGCGAAGAGATCACCAGCAGTATGTAATTCATCAGGGCCGCAAAAAGGATGGCGGAAGCGATGGCGACCAGTATGACAGCCATCTTCTTCGTTTCAGGCGACTTGCCGTAGACCTCTTCCAGCGGGCAGAGTTTCAGTTTATAGTTAATGCCCTGTTCTTTCAGTTCATTGGGGTCGACATGGCGGTCGAGCATATCGTCCATCGGCTTGACCATATCTTCCATGCTGACACCCGGTCGCAGAAGGGCATAGGCGTTGTAGCTGTCGCCACCGAACCATTCGTCTTCGTTCGTCCATCCGGCAATCTCTTTATAAGAGGCCATCGAAACCAGCATATCATAGAAAAGATGGGTATTCTTCGGAACGTCTTTGAAAACGCCGCCGATCGTCAGGCTGACACCGGGATAGGCTTCGATCTCGAAAGTCTGACCGACAATATCCGTTTCACCGGCACCGATATTTTTCGCCACACTTTCCGAAACAAGTGCATACAGGGGACGGCCAAGCGTTTCTTTTGCTTTGCCGGCTATCATATCACGCGGAAGAACATCAAAAAAGCAATCATCGGCCAGCATCAGGGTAGCATCGTATTTCCGTTTGTCGGGCGTATGGATCACAACGTCGCCAAATTTAAGGGCACGGGTGGCGGCTTCTACTCCGGGAATCTCGGCTTTCATACCGGGAGCTATGCCTCCGCTGACATGGGGATAGGTATCGAGCGGATTATCTTTGAACGATACGTTCTCCTGGATGGCATATATCCTGTCCGAAGCCGGATAGAAGCCATCATAGGACAGTTCGAAGCATACTTTCGCGATAAGAACCAACCCCATTGCCAGGCCTACACCTAACGACAATATCTTGATGCCACTGTGCCGTCCTTTCTTAGAAAGGGACCGGATAGCTATGTAAAAGTTCTTCATCATAGTGGTATGTTTTATATTCAGTTATTATTAGGATATAACTATTTCAATTATTGTCAAATGTGAACTATCCGATTATTGACCGGTTGTACCTGGCTCCCCTCTTGAGGGGGGGAAGGGGGTGTGTTATAGTTTCGTCCTATAACTGGCTTTAACACACCCCTTATCCCCTCTCAAGAGGGGAATTAGTTACTCCCGTCACTATAAACAGATAGCTCAATTTTTTCTAAATTGGCACATTAGCATATTGCCACATTGGCACATTATTTTCTATACACGATTCATTTATTCTATATATCATTCCAAAACCAGCACCTCGTTATCCTTGTAGCTTTCATAGCTGGAAACGATTACCTTTTCTCCTGCTTCCAGGCCTTCTGTTACTTCATAATACTGCGGGTTCTGACGGCCGATCTTGATCTTACGGCGATAGGCTTTCTTGCCATCTTTGTCGAGTACGAAGATCCAGCTGCCGCCGGTGCTCTGGAAGAATGTTCCGCGTGGGATGATGATACTCTCTGTCGGCTGTCCCAGTTCCAGATTGATATAATAAGTCTGACCGCTACGGATATTGTCAGGACGTTCGCCTGTAAACACCAGGTCCGTACGGAATTTACCGTCGCGAACTTCCGGATACACCTTACGTACGGCCAGTGCGAAACTTGTTCCCTGACGGTCGAAGTCGGCATCCAGTCCCGGCTTAACACGGTCGATATAATGTTCGTCGATCATCGC
This sequence comes from Parabacteroides sp. ASF519, assembly GCF_000364265.2. Classification (NCBI taxonomy): domain Bacteria; kingdom Pseudomonadati; phylum Bacteroidota; class Bacteroidia; order Bacteroidales; family Tannerellaceae; genus Parabacteroides; species Parabacteroides sp. ASF519. The sequence goes on from NZ_AQFV02000006.1 coordinate 4,598,465, forward strand.
TTCCACCTTATAGTCGGAAAGGTCGTTGATCTGGCCGATCTTTAAACCGGCAGAAACATTCTGTCCCAGCACGACATCCAGCAAACCCAGTTCGCCGTCAATCTGTGAACGGACATTCAGATGCTCCTTACGTTCATGAACCAATTGGATGTTACGGCGCATGTTGGCCAGACTGGTTTCCATTTCGTCCATCTGGATCGTACGGGATATAGAATCCTGACGCAGACGCTCAACAACAAGGTCATATTTCTTTGTTGCCAGTTCATAATCTTCCTTAGCTTTCAGATAATCTTCCTTGGCAATCAGGTTTTCATCATACAATTTCTTCTGTTGTGAATAAGCACGACGTGAACGGGCAATATCGACATCGAGCTGTGCCTTTTCCAACTGATTGTTCAGTTTGTCCTGTTCCATGGCCACCTGTGTGTTACGCAGGAAGTTTTGTTTTTCCGCCAGTTGAGCTTCGGCATCCAATATCTGCAAATCGAGGCTTGAATTGGAAAGGCGGATAATAACGTCGCCCTTCTTTACCTGGGCACCTTCTTCCACTACTTTCTCCTGAACGATACCGCCTTCTTCCGGGCTCAACTGTACCACAGTTATCGGCTGCACCTGTCCGTTTACACGAACGAAATCATTGAACTGCTCCTTCGTAACCTCACCGATACTGATACCACGAGCGTCCACTTTCAATGTCGATGCATGATCGCCGAAAATGATCCATCCGACCAATGCCAGGAATAAAACACCGCCACCTACATAAGGTAAATGTTTCTTCTGAATGCCTCTTTTCTTTTCTAATTGTATATCCATTGTTGTATGTTTTTATTTCTTTATTATCAGTTTCTGTTTATTCTCAGTTTATACCTTCAATCAACGGTTTACCTTTATAGTAATCAACCAACTTGCATTTCAGCAGATACATCAGCTTCCGTTGCAGCAAATCAGCTTTCGACAGCAGTAAAGTGTTGGCGCTGGTCTGTAAGTCGATCGGGCTCATCAGGCCTTCTTCGAATTTGCGAAGAGTCACCTGGTAAGCTATTTCGTCCGCCTGGGCTTTCTTTTCCATCTGGATCGTTTCCTTGGCGTACCCTTCACGATCGAGGATAGCCTGTTCGATAGCCGTCTGCAACTGGCGGAGCACCTCGGTCTGCTGTTCCTGGGCGATACGCATATTATTGCGGGCCTTGCGCAGATTTGTCAGACGGTCCAGGCCGTTAAAAAGCGGGAAACTCAGGTTAAAGGAAATGTATTCCCCCCGGTTGTTCTTAAACTGGCTTCCGAATGCAGCAGGAGCCTGTTCTCCTTTCAGGTTCTCATAATAATTGGTAGAAACACCGGCTGAGAAAGAGATGGAGGGTAACATGCGTCCTTTAGCCATCAGATATTTCATTTTAGATGACTTCAGTTGAAGTTGTGCCTGCAAAGCTGTCGGGTTATTATCGGATGCATAATCGTAAATTTCCTCCACCGATTCCAACATGGTTGCATACGATTTATCCAGGAGCATGGTATCTACGTCCAACTCCATTTCCGACGGGAAGTTCATATTTTGTTTCAAAGTCAATATGGCTGTATTCAGCAGATTCTGCTGATGCGTCAGGTTATAGTCGTTGGCAGCGACCTGCGCTTCGATCTGGGCGACATCGGCTTTACCTTTCAGTCCCAGTTCTTCTTGGCGACGGGTCTTATACAGGATGCGGCTGTTCTCTTCCAGTTGCTCGGCAGCCAGTTTTACTGTTCCCTGATAATATACGACATCCATAAAAGCCTGCATCGTATTGATTGCCAGATCATCCTTTTCCTTCTGGATATCATTCATACCCAGTTGACGGTTCGCTTTTGCCATACGCCATTGGTTGATCAGTTGTCCCCCATTAAATATAGGTATGGAAACACTCAGGCCATATCCGTTATTAAATGTAGATGTATTGTTATAGACGTTGGTTTCCGGGTCAATGGAACGTCCGAAACTATACTGTGCTCCCACACTTGCACTCATGGAAGGGAAGAAAGAAGCTACTGCTGAATTCAACTCTGCTTTATAAGAATCGCTCGTATGGGTTTGTTTCTTGACTTTCGGACTGTTTTCAACGGCATAATGCATGCACTCGTCCATTGTCCAGCGTTTTTCCTGGGCCATGGTAACTGTTGCCAGGCTAAGCGAAAGAATCGATGTAACTATTATCTGTTTCATTTTTGTGTTATTTTCTGCCAACAAAAGGGCAAAGAGCGTGCCAAACCTGATAAAACACTATTTATCAATAAATTGTAAAAACCGTTCTTTTTCAGAAGTGTAAAGAAATTAGACAGTGGTGTATAATTATTAGACAACCTGCATTTATCCGTTTTGTACGCATATTTTATCTGTCTAAATTTTAGACACAGGTTAGGTAGTATAAAACCGAAGCCCTATCTTTGCATTATAAATACATTAAATATCACAATGGCTAAACAAGGCACCATACTGGTCGTAGACGATAACAAGGGGATTCTCACCGCAGTACAGATGCTGTTAGGCACCTGCTTCGAGAAAGTGATAACCATCTCTACTCCAAACAAAATAAAGACGACACTACATAACGAGAATGTGGACGTAGTCCTGCTGGATATGAATTTCAGTGCCGGAATCAACACCGGTAACGAGGGGCTTTTCTGGCTGTCCGAAATAAAGAAGGAAGACCCGGCCGTACAGGTCGTACTCTTCACCGCCTATGCAGATATAGACCTGGCAGTAAGGGGCATCAAGGAAGGCGCCACCGACTTCGTTGTCAAACCGTGGAACAATGCGAAACTGCTGGAAACGCTGAAAACGGCTTACGATATCCGGATGGCAAACCGGAAAGGAGTTCCGCATGAAAGCAGCAAGCAGGTTATCTCCAAGGAAAGCGGCATGTTCTGGGGCGAAAGCAACGCCATGCAGCAACTCCGCAACCTGATCGAAAAGGTTGCCAAAACAGACGCCAATATCCTGATCACCGGAGAGAACGGAACTGGTAAGGAAATGCTGGCAAGGGAAATACATATGTTGTCGAACCGCAAAAAAGAGGCTATGGTCCCTGTAGATATGGGCGCCATCACCGAGACATTGTTTGAAAGCGAACTGTTCGGCCATATGAAAGGTGCCTTTACCGATGCACGCGCCGACCGCCCCGGTAAGTTCGAGGCAGCCAACAACGGAACCCTGTTCCTGGACGAAATCGGGAACCTCTCCTATCATTTACAGGCAAAGCTACTGACGGCTATCCAGCGCCGCAGCATCGTCCGGGTAGGAAGCAACACCCCTATCCCGGTAAATATCCGCCTGGTCTGTGCCACCAACCGCGATTTGCAGGAGATGGTACAGAAAGAGCAGTTCCGTGAGGACCTTTTATACCGTATCAACACGATACACGTGGAAATACCGTCCCTCCGCGAACGTCCGGAAGACATTGTTCCGCTGACTGAAATATTCCTGGCAAAATATTGCAATATCTACGGTAAATCCTCCATGCGCCTCAGCGCGGATGCAAAGGATAAATTGAAGCAGCAACCCTGGTTCGGTAATATCCGCGAACTGGAACATACCATCGAAAAGGCCGTGATTATTTCTGAAGGCGAAACCCTCGACAGCTCCGACTTCGACTTCCCCCGCAAAAAAGAATCGCCGCTGAAAGAGGCAACCACGCTGGAAGAGATGGAGTACAACATGATTAAGAATGCCATGGACAAGTACAACGGCAATCTCTCGCTCGTCGCCAGCCAATTGGGTATTTCACGTCAGACGCTGTACAATAAAATCAAACGTTATGAATTATAATGTGCCAATATGCCAATGTGCTGATATGCCAATGAAAGGCACAACACAACACAGCGTAGGTTGTATCCGTAATTGGCACATTGGCATATTAGCACATTGACACATTATTCTTATGTTAAAAGGTATCTATCATAGTCTGACTTTCCGGCTGGGGTTATTCGGAGTATTAACCGTTGCAGGAACCTATTTCGCCATGACGCGGCAATGGGAATGGTTTATCCTCGTTTTCATAGGCTGGCTGTATTCCATACGGATGATGAGCCAGTTATACAAACGCAACGCCCAGAAGGTAGCCTTCATGTTCGATGCCATCGACAACAGCGACTATGCATTCCAATATGCCACCCGAGGACGTTCATCCAACGACAAACTGGTGAGCGAATCATTGAATCGCATCACCCAGATACTTTTCCAGGCGAAAGCGGAAGCTGTGCAGAAAGAAAAATATTACGAGCTGATCATGAACTCGGTCAATACCGGCATAATCGTATTGGACGATATAGGCAACATCTACCAGACCAACAACGAAGCTCTTCGTCTGTTGGGCCTTTCCGTTTTCACCCATGTCAAACAGCTGGCACGCATCGATGAAAAACTACAGACAACGATTGCCAATATCCTCCCGGGCGACAAACATCAGATATCATTCGTAAACGAACGCGGAACGGTAAACCTTTCCATCCGCGTATCCGAAATGACCTTGCAGGAAAAACATGTGCGTATCCTGGCTATCAACGATATCAACAGCGAACTGGACGATAAGGAAATCGACTCCTGGATACGTCTGACCCGTGTGCTGACACATGAGATTATGAATTCCGTCACCCCGATCACCTCACTGAGCGACACGCTGCTCTCTATCCACGAAGACGCCGACAGCGAAATACGTAACGGACTGGAAGTGATCAGTACAACGGGAAAGAGCCTGATCTCATTTGTCGAGTCATACCGCAAGTTTACCCATATCCCGACACCGGAACCTTCGTTATTCTATGTGCAAAAGTTTGCGGAGCGGATGACAAACCTGGCCCGTCACCACAACAATTTCCCCAATATAACGATTAATATAAATATAGAACCGGCCGACCTGATCGTTTATGCGGATGAAAAACTAATCACCCAGGTTGTACTGAACCTGCTGAAAAACGCCATGCAGGCCATCGGCAGCGGACAACCGGACGGGCTAATCGAGCTGAAAGCCTATTGTAATCCGGACGAGTCCGTGATTATCGAGGTGAGCAACAATGGTCCTACCATTCCACCGGAAGAAGCGGAACATATTTTTGTGCCGTTCTTCACGACCAAAGAAGGCGGAAGCGGCATCGGGTTGTCCATCTCGCGGCAGATCATGCGGCTCTCGGGGGGTAGCATTGCCTTAAAGAGCAATCCGGCGATAAACAAAACGTCGTTTATTCTGACATTCCCGTAGAAAACAATAAAACGTTCCCTTTGTTATTTCTATTAGAGGTACGTCTAATTTTATTTACACCTAGGTCTAAATCGATTTACACGTACGTCTAAATGAATTTAGAGGTAGGTCTGTTTCAAAAGACTACAGGAAAGAATAAAAAGAAAGTAACTAACATTTTGATATAACAAGTAATAAAAACATGAAACTGCTAGACAAACTCAAGATCAATCACAAACCTCGTTCCGGAGGATTAGACCTTTTAAAATATATAGGCCCTGGATTATTAGTCACCGTAGGATTCATCGACCCCGGAAACTGGGCAACCAACCTGGCAGCCGGTTCCGAATTCGGATATGCACTGCTATGGGTGGTCACTTTCTCTTCCATCATGTTGATCATTATCCAGCACAACGTTGCCCACCTCGGAATCGTAACCGGTTTGTGCTTATCGGAAGCGACCAATAAATATATGCCCCGGATGCTTAGCCGTCCTATTCTGGGTTCGGCCATGCTTGCCAGCATTTCGACTTCGCTTGCCGAGATATTAGGTGGTGCCATTGCACTGCGGATGTTGTTCAGCATACCGATAAAGATTGGTGCCGTAATCGTTACGATTGCCTGCCTGATCATGCTTCTCAGCAATACCTACAGCAAGATAGAACGCTGGATCATCATGTTCGTTTCCATTATCGGCCTCTCTTTCCTGTATGAACTGGCTTTGGTCGATGTCAATTGGGGACAGGCCGTCACCGGATGGGTAAAACCGTCGTTTCCTCCCAACTCTATGCTGATCATCATGAGTGTGCTCGGTGCCGTAGTGATGCCCCACAACCTCTTTCTCCACTCGGAAGTGATACAGAGCCGCGAATGGAACCTGGAAGATGAATCGGTCATTAAGAAGCAACTGAAATATGAATTTTATGATACGCTCCTGTCGATGGTTATCGGCTGGGCAATCAACTCGGCTATGATCATCCTGGCAGCAGCAACATTCTTCAAAGAAAAGATTACCGTCGACGAACTGGACCAGGCGCAACAATTACTGGTTCCCCTGGTTGGAAACAACGCCGGCGTGATCTTTGCCGCCGCACTGCTGCTGGCCGGTATTTCTTCAACGATCACATCGGGTATTGCGGGAGCCTCCATCTTTGCCGGCTTCTACGGCGAAGCCTACAATCATAAAGACTTACACTCCAAGCTGGGAGTCATTCTTTCATTCGTTCCGGCCTTGCTCATCATCTTCCTGATAGGCGACCCGTTCAAAGGACTGATCCTCTCGCAGATGTTGCTGAGCGTGCAGCTTCCTATCACAGTCTTTACCCAGGTATATCTAACCTCCAGCAAGAAAGTAATGGGACAATATGTCAACTCCCGTTCAACCACCATCCTTCTCGTATTATTGGGAACCATGGTTACGGTATTGAACATAGCTCTGCTAATCAGCTTGTTCTGACGCATTACATTCAACGTTTCACCATAGCACACAGGTGACACAGATTGAATGGATGAGCACAGATTCTTATTTAATAAAATAAACATCTTCTCTGTGTAAATCCGCCTGATCTGCGTCACCTGTGTGCTATAGTAAGACGATAATAACCCAATTAAGAAAAGCCGGTAAAACAACTTTTTCCTTATCCATGTATTATACTCTGTTCGATAAAATTAAGCCACAAATACAGGAAAAAACTTGTATTGCTATGCAGCAAATAAAGAAATCGCTACCTTTGTTCCGTTAATAAAGAAATAACATATTTATAACAGATATGAGCGATATCAGAACGAACGAAGAAGAAGGCAAAAAAAGCCTGAATTTTATTGAAGCAAATGTTGAAAAAGACCTGGCAGAAGGTAAAAATGGCGGACGTATACAAACCCGTTTCCCACCCGAACCAAACGGCTATCTGCATATAGGACACGCCAAAGCAATCTGTCTGGATTTCGGTATTGCAGAACGTTACAACGGAGTTTGTAACCTTCGTTTCGACGACACGAACCCTGTAAAAGAAGATGTAGAGTACGTCGATGCAATCAAGGAAGATATAGAATGGCTCGGATTCCATTGGGGTAACATCTATTACGCATCCGACTATTTCCAGCAATTGTGGGATTTTGCCATCCGTCTGATCAAGGAAGGAAAAGCCTATATCGACGAACAAAGTTCGGAAGTTATCGCCCAGCAGAAAGGAACCCCTACCCAACCGGGTATCAATAGTCCGTATCGCGACCGTCCCATCGAAGAAAACCTGGCGTTGTTCCAAAAGATGAGCGACGGCGAAGTGGAAGAAGGTGCTATGGTATTGCGTGCCAAAATAGATATGGCAAACTCGAACATGCACTTCCGCGACCCGATCATCTACCGCGTAGTGACGTCGGCACACCATCACCGCACCGGCGACACATGGAAAGTGTATCCGATGTACGACTTTGCCCACGGACAGAGCGACTTCTTTGAAGGCGTTACACACTCGCTTTGTACACTCGAGTTTGTGGTACACCGTCCGTTATACGACCTGTTCATCGACTGGCTGAAAGAGGGTAAAGATCTCGACGACAACCGTCCGCGTCAGACTGAGTTCAACAAACTGAACCTGAGTTATACGCTGATGAGCAAACGTAACCTGCTTACACTGGTAAAAGAAAAGCTGGTCGACGGTTGGGACGATCCCCGTATGCCGACTATCTGTGCATTCCGCCGCCGTGGTTATTCTCCCGAGTCTATCCGTAAATTCGTCGATAAGATCGGATATACCACTTACGACGCCCTGAACGAATTCGCCTTGTTGGAAAGTGCCGTTCGTGAAGACCTGAATGCCCGTGCCACCCGTGTATCGGCCGTTCTCGATCCGGTCAAACTGATCATCACCAATTATCCGGAAGGACAGGTGGAAGAGATGGAAGCTATCAACAACCCGGAAGACCCGGAAGCAGGCAGCCACCTGATCGAATTCAGCCGCGAACTGTGGATGGAAAGAGACGACTTTATGGAAGATGCACCGAAGAAGTTCTTCCGTATGACTCCCGGACAGGAAGTACGTCTGAAGAATGCTTACATCGTGAAGTGTACCGGTTGCAAGAAAAACGATGCAGGCGAAGTGGTGGAAGTCTATTGCGAATACGATCCGAATACCAAGAGCGGCATGCCGGACAGCAACCGCAAAGTAAAAGGAACGCTACATTGGCTGAGTTGTGCGCATAGCCTGCCGGCAGAAGTCCGCTTGTACGACCGACTCTGGAAAGTAGAAAATCCGCGTGATGAACTGGCCGCTATCCGCGAAGCCAAGAATTGCTCCGTGCTGGATGCGATGAAAGAGATCATCAATCCGGATTCTCTGAAAATATTAACGAACTGTTACGTGGAAAAATATCTGGCAAACGCCAAACCGTTAGATTATTTACAATTCCAGCGTATCGGTTATTTCAACGTAGACAAAGACTCTACGCCCGAAAAGCTCGTCTTCAACCGCACCGTATCCCTGAAAGATACGTGGAGCAAGGTGAAGGACAAGGCTTGATAATTTGCCAATTAAACAATATGCCAATGCGCCGATTTTAATAATGTACCAGACAGGATATACTAATCATTCCGGTTATTGGCATATTAACAAATTGGCATATTGGCACATTAAAATTATTCCCTATGAAAAAAGATGATATTTCACGCCTGCTACAACGTTATCTGTCTGCCCGCGAAATGGGAAAAGAACCCTATTTCGATGCAGATGAAGTAGATGAACTGTTGGGCAGCTTTGAAGAATCGGATAATTATGACTACTTTGATGAAGTTTTAGCTTTAGGACTAAAACTTCATCCGGGTAATACAGACTTACAGATCAGACAATGCAAACTCTTCGTTTATAATGAAGATTATAACAGTGCACTGGCTCTGATCGATTCAATCGCTGAAACAGACAACCAGGACCTTGACTTATTACGGTTAGAATGTTATTGCATGCTCGACCGGTATGATAAACTGATCGAGTACACAGAAAAATTGATCGAAGAGGATTGCGATTATCTGGAAACGGTATTCGAATGTACCGCTCCCCTTTTAAGTGATATGGAAATGAACAATGAAGCCCGCGATTTCATAAACCGCGGCATTGATTTATTCCCTCAGAATCTGGTATTGAAAGATGAGTTATGCTACAACCGGGAAATAGAAGGAGACATCGACGGGGCGATCAGCATCTGCAACGAACTGATCGACAAAAACCCTTACTCCCACGAATACTGGTTCACACTCGGACGGTTATATTCGATTAAACTGGAGTTCGAAAAGGCAATCGAAGCATTCGACTTTGCACTGACCTGCGATGATTCGGACCCGGAGTTGAAGATACTGAAAGCCTACTGCCTCTACATGAACGAAAATTATGAAAAGGCACTGGAAGTATATCAGGATATCAATGGCGACTTTGAGATGGCGGAGCGCATCAAACCGCTCATGGCTGAGTGTTATATCAAACTTGAGAATTTTGAAGGAGCCTATAATCTGCTGAAAGATATTATCGGCAAAAAGGTGACTGACAACGAACCGGCTGCATACATCAACTTCATCCGTTGCTGTGCAGAAACGGAACGTCACCGGGAGGCTTCCAAGACATTGACAAAGGCGGTCGAACTATTCCCCAACAATGTCAGGATACTCTCTCTGCTGGCTTTGACCTACGTAGAAAACGGAGAAGACAAGCAGGCAGTCGAGACCACCGAACGTCTGTTCGAAGTATTGGATAAAGGAGACTACTATCAACCGGAGGATTTTGAAAGCCTTTTCCATGCCGGACAGTATCTCTACATGAAAGGCGATATCGACAAGGCGATCAAATATTATAATAAGGTATATGCCGTTAATCCGAATCTGCCTTTTATCCATCTCCATATGGCTATGGCTTATCTGGCTAAAGGAGATATGAAGCATTTCGGCGAACATTTCAGCAAGACTACCCCGAAAGAACTGATCGAGTACCTGGAAAACTCAGGTATCGACTTCAGCGATGTGGAGCAGCAGTTGCTGGGCAAACATATCCCGCCGGAAGATCTGACAAAGGAATTCCTCAATAATAAGGACAATAATAACTAATAATGGACAGAAATCTAAAAGACTACGGTCTCCTACTTTTGAAAGGCATGGGTATGGGCGCAGCCGATGTTGTTCCCGGCGTATCGGGCGGCACAATTGCCTTTATTGTTGGTATTTATGAAGAACTGATCGATTCGATCAAGAGTATTAACGGAGCAAGCCTGAAGCTACTCTTCACCGGTAAGATCGCCGCTTTCTGGAAAGCGATAAATGCCAACTTCCTGCTGGCTATCGTTGCCGGCATCGGGATCAGCATTTTCTCGCTGGCAAAGCTCATTACCTGGCTGTTGGTTACCCATCCGATCCTGGTGTGGGCCTTCTTTTTCGGGTTGGTACTGGCTTCCACCTGGTTCGTATCGAAAGATATCAAACAATGGAACTGGAAATCGATACTGAGTTTTATCATCGGGGCTATCATTGCTTATTACATTACCGTTGCCACACCGGCGGAGACACCGACAAATCTGTTCTTTATCTTCCTTTGCGGAGCCATTGCGATCTGCGCGATGATCTTGCCGGGTATTTCGGGTAGTTTCATTCTGGTATTGCTCGGAAAATATTTCTATATCATGGAAGCGGTAAAGACACTCAATATCCCGGTCATGCTCGTATTTATCTGTGGCGCGGCAATAGGTATCACTTCATTTTCACGAGTACTCTCTTATGCCCTGCGCCGGTTCCATGATACGACAATCGCAGTATTGGCCGGTTTTATGCTGGGTTCGCTCAACAAAGTATGGCCCTGGAAAGAAACAATCGAGACATATACCGACAGCCATGGAGTGATCAAGCCGTTGGTTGAAGCAAATATTTTGCCGGACCAGTTGTTGTGGGAAGCCGTAGGATTAATGATATTTGGCTTCGCTATCGTATATTTCCTTGAAAAGTTATCCATGAAAGGAGCTAAAGCATAAAAAAATCTCTCCCCTATGCTCACGCACAAGGAAGAGCTTGTTCTCTCGCCAAAGAGAACCTCATCAATTATGTTAACCTTTTTAGGTTATAAAAGGGAGCAGTTCGCCAGAGTTGCTCCCTTCATGTTGAAAACACACATCTTATTAGTATTGTTTATCTTTTTACCTAATTCATGGCAAATAGCATGCCATAAGTGTATCTATCTGATAACTACCTATTTTATAAATAATAACCTATCCAATAACGGACAGCTGCCCGGTTTTACTTTACAGTATGTCCGGCAACGCCGTTTATAATGCAAACAGCGTGCCAAAACACACAAACATCTATTTATCAAACATATATATTTATCACTAAATTCCCATTCTGTCCAATAATTAGACAGTGATGTACAAAATTTAGACAGTTATTACCGTACATCGTATCTTGTAAAGAAATAAAAGCAAGCCATAAACAAAACAGCAATCATAACTATCATAGCAATCATATAACCGCCGATGAATTCGATGCGTTGCTCGAAAGAGGCGATCTGTTCCTGGTATTGAGGAATCTGATCGACGGCTACAGGTTTCTTACTGGTGGAATAATCTTCATAAGGATTATACCAGTGAGGGCTGCCGTCATCCTTGGCATCGACGTCTTTGAACCACTGTAAGAATTGTTCCTGGAAAGCATGCAGGTCATTCCAGTTCTTCTGGAAACGCAGGTAACCACCTCCCAGAAACGCTTCATTCATATAATCGAACTGCGCGATCGGTGACAGCAGTGTGAAATTACGGGTTTGCTCAAACTGACGGAACTGTTGCAGGTAATAGGCATCATTATACTTCTTATCGCTATTCATCAGATTACTCTGGTTTCGTGCACGCAACTCATGCCGGGGATAAAACGCATCCCCACCATTGGACGACCAGCTTCCTTCCGGTGCATTCCGGTTAATATCATCGGATGCCTCCTGACGCTTCTGAGCCACTTCGTCCGATGTCGGTATGCTGAACAGCGTCTTTGCCCAGAATACAGACGTATTAGGAATGACTACCGCAGCAAACAACCAGAAACAAAGCGAGATAAGCAAACTGATATTGGAGTAGCGCGTCACCACCGACGACAGCAAACCGAATACGGCAAACGTAGTGATAAACAAAAGGCTGATCAGTATAAACCCGGCAGTCTCTATCAGAAAGCTACTGTTCAACTGCACCTGACCGGAAACAGCCAGGATAATCAGACTGATTATGATACCGACCAGTTCCATGACTCCTATCACTGTTATAATACTCAAAAGCTTACTGCACAAGAAGGTGCGCCGGGGTACGGCATTTGAAAAGACCAAAGCCAGCGTCCTCTCCTCCTTTTCCCCTGAAATGGCATCAAAAGCAAAAAGCAGCGTAATAAAACTCAGGAACATGGAAACGATAAACGACCAACTCAAACTATCCGTACGGATCAGAAGAGGATTATTGCTATCATGGCGTACCGAATAATCAAACACATTATAAGCACTGTAGGTAATACGGTTAGGTAAATAGCTTTCCTTGCAATCCGCAATCACACTGTTTTCGCGCGGAGAGATGATAAAGCTGTTCCTTGCTGTCGCTACTTTTGAGATATTTTCGGCTTGTTTGCCTATTGCTTCCTGCTGTGCTACGCTATATTTGGTATAATTATCATGCATATCCTTAAAAGAAGAAGCGAATGAAACACTACCCAACGTAAACACCAGCACAACAATTACAAAAGAAACCTGAAAGCGCAGACTATACAGATAGTTCTGCAATTCACGTATATATAAAGTTGTAAACATAACTGTAATTATTTATTATCTGACATCATATTTCATAAACGACACGATTGTCCCGACCAACAATACGATCACCAATCCCAACAGGGCACATAAACGTCCCAGCGCAGCACCCAACGTAGCCGAAAGTGTGATCGGTTGAGGAACATAGAGGGGAACACCGCTGGTATCCAGATACGGAAATTCAGAATTACTTCTGTCATATTTCCTCCACACCTCTTCGCCTCCCAAGTCAATTTCTGCCTGTGTAGGGAATTCATCCAAAGATTGGGCAGTAAAGTAAGCAGTAGACTCAAACAGCTTATGATCCTTGAAATAGGTAATGACGTTCTCCCGGTATTTACGCAAACTTTCCATATATTTAAGGAAGCTGCCCGCATCGGTACGGCATAAAGCATCCGTTGTCTGGTCGAACAATTCGGAGGGCGACAACCAGGCGATGGCTTGTTGCAACCGTTGCTGACGCACCAGTCCGTCCAGATAGTTCCGCTGCAAGGCCCATTTCTTATCCGCATTATTCAGCATGACAGGAGTTGCCCAAATCTGCATCTGCTGATGGAACAAAGGTGTCTCTTTCGGGCCTCCGGCCAATTCCAGATATTCCTGTCCGTCACCGGTACAATTATTATAACTCAAATATTTCATATTGACCCTTTGGGACGCACGCGGCCATTCCTCCATATATTCTTTATGAAAAGCCTCGTCATAATTTCTCATGGTTGCCTGTACATTATCGTATAAAGGCGCTTTCGAAATACTTTGTGCCAGATAAGTCGCAATATTAGGCATCAGGAAAAGGAACCATATCCAGCACAGCAAGCTGATAATAATGGACGAAGACGAATGCGTCACCCGGCTGGAAATAAACATTCCCAACAACAGGAATACCATCATATAAATGACGGAAGTCAGGAAAAGCAGCGACAAGCCGCCCCAGTCGGATACAGAAAGGGAAATCGCCGGATTAACCACAATGATCAGGCAGGCCAGCAGATAACAGAACAGCAAAATAGGCAGTAACGTCAGCAACAATCCCAATAACTTACCCATCAGGAAAGAGATACGGCTCACCTGCCCGGTAAAGGTCAGCTTCATCGTCCCGTCTTCCCGTTCACGGGTAATGGCATCATACGAAAAAACGAGTGCCAGCAACGAGATAAGAATAGCGACCACTTTCGAAAAGTCTATCGAGAAGAAGGCATTCAACGAAGGGTTGTCGCGGGTAAGAGTATGCCCTTCGGGAAACAGCGGATATTCCCAGAAAGAAACCTTCACCTTATTGCCGACATCACCGATAATACCCGTACTAAAGATACTCAGCGGCTCCGGCACCTGTATAACAGTAGGACGAACATGTGACCATACGCGGCTCTCTTTCATTTCCTTATCCGCCTTTGCCTGTTCGATCTTAAAGACACGCACCTGGTTCTGATAATTCTCCACACTGACGATCACCGTGAACGGTATCACCAGCAGACACAGTACAAACCCTATAATAAACCTGACCGACAACAAGTTCAGCAGGAAATCTTTCTTTGCTATTAACCAAATCATATTACTTATTATTAATGGTTTACACTCTTATTCCAAAATAGCTTCCTGCATATAATCCAGATAGATACGCTCGAGGTCGTCCTGGAGGAACTCTTCACGGCTACGGAGCATCACCAGGCGGCCTTCCTTCATGATACCGACACGGTCGGCCACTGCCTTGGCACGGAACAGATCATGGGTACACATCAGGATACTCTTGCCGGCGTTACGGAGGTTAATCAATATCTGCATCAGTTCGGCTGCACTCTTAGGGTCGAGTCCGGTGGTCGGCTCGTCCATAACGATGTTGTCGGCATCTTTGATGATGGCGATGGCCAGTCCGACCTTCTGGCGCATACCTTTGGAGAAGGTTTTCAGCTTGCGTTCGAAGGCTTCTTCCTGCAGGCCGACACGGCGCATGACGTTATAGTAATCGTCTTTCGTCAGGTTCGTCTTACCGCCCAGGCGGGCAAAGAAGTCGAGGTTCTGACGGGCGGTGAAGTTACCGTAAAGCATTACATTCTCGGAAACGAAAGCGACATGCTTCTTTGTTTCCAGCGGTTTTTCCATAACGTCGATACCGTCGATCAAGGCATGGCCCGAAGTGGGTTCGATGAAGTTGAGGAAGATATTGATAGAAGTGGTCTTCCCTGCCCCGTTTGCTCCCAGCAGGAAAAAGATTTCGCCCGGCTTGATCTCTAGGTTCAAGGCATCAAGGGCCAAATTGCCGTCTTCGTATCTCTTTGTCAAATCGATTGCTTGTAACATGGTGTTTATGTTTTAATTTCAATTGTTATTATTCTTATTTTCGTTATTACTTTTCTCTTGAAAGAAAAGTAATCAAAAGTTCAAGGCTACATCTGCCTCGCTACTCCGCATCCTACGTTCGCTGTCGCCTCCGAACTCGCTTCGCTCAAACAGCGGATGCTCCGAACGCTCACTCCGGCTGCTGCGCTTTACGCTCGCCAGCTGATGCCTTTTTAGGAAGTTTCACTTCCTCCGGGGATGGCCGACACTGCCTGTTATATAGGTGTCGGTGTCGGCAATCCCCAAAGAACGCAACGCGTTCTATGAAAGGCATCAGCGGATGAACGTCCGCGAAGGAAGAAGACGAAGCTTTAGGAGCATCTGCTGTTTGAGCGAAGCGAGTTCAGATGCGACAGCGTAGTCTTCTTCCGTAGCAGTGAAGCCGGTGCAGCCTTGATCTTTTGGTTACTTTTCCATCAAGGGAAAAGTAACTATCTTTTGCTAAGCTTCATTCCGAACCAAACGATTCCCCCGATAAAGCCGACCAGCAACAGGATCAGGAAGATGGTGCCGAAAACAGAAGTCGAAGCATTTACCTGGATGCGGACTGTCTTGTCTTCCGTATCTACCTTGCGGTTGTCGGCCATTGCTTCCGTTTTGATCTTCACTTCCTGGGCACCTACTCCACCGTCTGATGGCGGGATGATGGTTACTTTTACCGTTAATTCCTTTTCCGGTTCCAGGCTGCTGATTACATCCGGTTCGATACGAGTATCCCATCCGAGAGGCTTCTCTGTTGTCAGCTTGATGTTATCCAGGCGGCGGGTTCCACCGTTGCGGACTGTTACGTCCATAACCACTTCTTTGCCGACGGTCGTTTCGTGGTAGAGATTGTTTGCACGCACTTCGATCTTTCCTTTTCCGCGAGGGATAATCTCCAGGTTCTCGCTTCCGGCCTTCTCGCCGTTCGACGCCGTTACGGTCTGCACCTGGAACTTTATCGGCTTATCGATCACTACCTGCTGGTCGTCGCGATCCGGCAAATAGACCTGCAAAGATAACTTCTTTATGTTTACACCCTGCGCAAATTTGATCTGCGTCACCTTACTTTCTCCGTCGGTAAAGTCGTAACTGATCTGGCGTGGCAGGTCAAGCACTTCCAGGCGGTAGACATCATCCGAAGTGGAGAAGCGCTCAAGTGTCAGATCGTAAGTCGCTTTGCTGCTCAGGTCAGCTTCCTGGCTGAACTGCATGGAGGATATGTCGATCACGTTCACACTGGCATCTTTTTTCAGATAGATATTCTTTTCATCCTTCCGGTTGTTGTAGTTCAGCGAAACGGTCAGGTTCTCCGCATCTTTCAGCAATTCGAAATCGGCCGTCGCCACCTTCCCCAACTCGATGGAAGGGACACGAAACTCATACGGCGAACCGATGATCGTTTTCGACTCATTATCCACCAAAGATACATATATATTATATATCTTACCGGAACGCATCTCAGGCGTGAACACATCGAAGTGTTCCTTGAACTGGCTCAGATACTCTTCGTTCCCTTCGAGGGCACTTTTCAGGGTGATCTTCACCTTGCGTTCGCCCCGCTGGTCCTGATACTTCACCGCACGTTCCACCGTTATGTAACTCTGCTGGGAGATCAGCTTCAGGATCAGTTTCTGATAATCGACTTCCTTACTCAGCAGCTCATTCTTCGAACGGTTGAAATCGTTGGCTGAGATGGCTTTTTCATTATACAGCTTCGTGTCGTTCTCATACTTCTGTTTGGCCACTTCATAATCGGCACGGGTCTTTTTCAGATCGAGCAACAAGGCTGCTTCGCTGTCTTCCTGTGCCCGGACGGTAAAGGGCATCAGAAGGATGGCCAGCAATACCGCAATAAAACTTTTCATGTGTTTGTTCATCTGTTCTTATTTATTATGTTATCATTCTAATTTGCTCCCGAAGGCGTTTCAGTTTCCCGCTATGAAAACTTTAGTTTTATCAGGAGGAAACTAAAGTTTCATGCAGGAGAAACTTTTGTTTCACAAGCAGGAACAGCAATGAAACTGCAATCTGCTATGAACCAGAATACTAAGCGAATCTGGTTTCTATCCTTTCTCCGGCAGAAAACTGCGGTTATGTTCGAAGTCATACATGGTCTTCCGGTTCAGGTCGGCCACCGAGAGACGATAGGTGATATAACTGTCGATATAGGCAAGCTGCACCTGCGAAAGGCGCTCCTGTTCGATAGAAAGTTCCTGGCTCGTCATATCGCCGTTCTCAAAACGCATCTGGCTGATACGGTAACTCTGTATCGCCACTTCCTGATTCCGGCGGTTGATGCGGTAACGCTTCTCCGCTTCATACACACTACGGACGATCTCGCGAATCTCCTGTTCGATAGTCCGCTTGGTATTGTCGAGATTTAATTCGCGCTGTTTCAGGCGGACTTGCTCGCGGCGTACCTGGTTTTTGGCACGTCCCCAGTCCAGAAGCGGATAAGAGACGGTCAGGGCGATACCCCGGTTAGCCGGACGGTCGCGCATGTTATCAAAGGATGAGCCGACCAGTTGACCGACTGTTCCATCTCCGCGTGTACTCAATCCGGTGAAATCATAATAAGCGGAAATGTTTCCTTTAAATTCCCGTTCCCGTTTGGCACGCTTCACTTCGATGGCCTGAAGCTCGATATCGAGGTTGTCTTCCTTTATTTCCATACGGTTACGCAAAGCCTCGTCGATAGCCAGTTGCATGTCGACGATGAAGGCCTCGAACTCCATATCCGCTTTCAGGTCGATCTCTTCTTTGAGGTCAAGGCCGATAAGTAGCTTGAACTGGTCTTTGGCGGCGGCGAGCTTGCCTTCGCTTTCCATCACACGGGCTTCGTCTTGTGCGACGGTAATCTCGGCAATCAGCATTTCACCTTCGGGAAGGTTGCCCGTCTCCTGCTTCAATTTGGTGATACGGTAGGCTTCACGGGAGTTGACCAGGCGGTCCTGATTGATTTTATGTTCGTAGGCCAGTTTATATACAGTATAGAAACTCTCCGTTACATTATAGACAATATCCATCTGGATACGGGTGAAATAGCAGGTACTCTTCTTATAATCGAGTTCGGCCACTTTCATGTTTTCCTTCAGTTTATTGGCGGTAAAGATGGGTTGGTTGAAAGAGAGGGCGAAACGGCTGTACACCTGGTCGCGTTCCAGCTCTTCATAATCCCGCTGCGAAAGTGTAGTCCGGTAATTCTCCCAGTACATCTTGGAGCTCAGGGCGAAATTACCGCCGGTAGGCAAGACATATGTAAAGTTCAGGTTACCGCCCACTTGCAACGAACCGGTAGAGTTGTAGACCGGCAGACCGTCGGCCTGCGAAATCTCCGTCAGGCTTTCCGTCCATGAAGGAGTAAAGAAGTCAAAGTTCAGCAACGGCTTGAATTGTGCTTTTGTGTAAAGGTAAGAGTAACGGGTTGCGTCCATATCTTCCTTGTAATATTTCACCGTATAGCTTTCCCCCAAAGCAATGTGAATCGCTTCATCATAGGTGATCTGCCGGAGATTCTCCGTCTCCGCATGCCCTGCCAAAGCGAATCCCATCAACAGTGATACCAGTAAATTTCTTTTCATACTATATCGAATTAAGTTCTTTCGGGTAACAGGTTACCCAATTGTCATTATTTATTGTTTTACCTGCCTATAATAAGGCAAATGGCGTGCCAAAACTGCAACCGGTTGTATTTCCACCGGTTACCCGGATGGGTAATTATTTCCCTCTTGGGTAAAAGGGAAAGCCGTTACCCAAAGTGGGTAATATTTTACCCAATTGCACGCCATCATAAGATAATGCAACCGAATCAGCAGAAAGTTATATACCTGTACACAAGAAAACACATACCTTTGCCTTACAATAATTAATAGATCAACACCATGAATAGCAGACAAATAAGCAGTTACATCTTAATTCTCCTGACTCTCCCTTTCACCCTCATTTCGGCAAAGCCGAAAGAACCCGTCGATTATGTGGATATGTTTATCGGTACTTCCAACTCCCGGTGGATGCTGGGGCCTTATGCACAAGAACCGTTCGGCATGGTGCAACTCGGACCGGATAACCAGGGGAATGTCTGGATGGGAGGATACGAATACGCCATCAACAGCGTTTCCGGTTTCAGCCATCTGCATGCCTGGACGATGGGTGGCCTGATGATCATGCCGACCACAGCCGACCTGGCCCTGACAAACCCTTCGGCTGATTCTCCCTATAAAGGAGCAAACGCCGGCTATCATTCACGCATACTGAAAGAAACGGAAAAGGCCTCACCCGGTTACTATTCCGTCTATTTATACGATCATGAGGTAAAAGCGGAACTATCGGCCACCACCCGTTGCGGCATTCACCGGTACACTTTTCCCGAAAGAAAAGAATCCAGGATACTGATAGACCTCCTATTCCCGACCGAATGGGACTATGGCTTCAATGTGAAAGATGCCTGCATCACCAAAGTCAGCAATACCGAACTCGAAGGATATGCCGACTGCCAGTCCGGTCCGTGGAGTAACTGGAACAACTACAAACTGCATTTCATCATCCGCTTCAGCAAACCTTTCGCGCAACTGAACGGATGGAACGAAGGAGTAGAAAAAGACGACATACAATCCATTGCCGGCAAGAACGATATCGGAGCCTACGCAATCTATTCCACAACCGAAGGAGAAAGCATAACCGTCTCAACCGGTTTATCGCTGGTAAGTATCGAACAGGCACGGCTGAATATGGACACCGAACTCGCCCCCTTGCAATATGACTTCGACCGGGTAGTCGCCCAGACCCGCAACAAATGGAACGAACTGCTCGGCAGAATAGAAATAGAAGGAACGAACGAGGTGGACAAAACGAAATTCTACACCAACCTGTACCGTGCCTATGCCGGCAAACAAACATGGAACGATGTGAACGGCCAATATAGAGACGCTTGTGAAAACATACAACAACTGGATCACGGAAATATGTATGGCGGCGATGCCTTCTGGAACAGTTTCTGGAATCTAAACGGCCTCTGGTCGATCATCTCCCCCCGCATCGTGGACGATTGGGTAACCACCCAGCTGGAGATGTTCAAACATACCGGATGGACAAGCAAAGGGCCGGCCGGACTGGAATACTCCGGCATCATGGAAGGTTCGCACGAAACAGCCCTGATGGTTGCCGCCTATCAAAAAGGCATACGCAAAGACGGTGAAGCAATCTATGAAGCCGTGCTGAAAAACGTCACGGAAACAGGTATCGACCATCCCTGCGGAGGCAGCTGCGGTAACCCTCTGCTGGACGTTTATATCAAACAAGGGTATATGCCGATGGAAAAGGGAGTGGTTTCCAAAACGCTCGATTATGCGTACGACGACTGGTGCGTCTCCCAACTGGCCCTGGCACTCGGAAAGAAAAAAGAAGGAAAAGCGCTGCTGGCACGTTCGATGAATTATAAGAACGTATTCCACCCGGAGAAAAAGTTCGTCATGCGGCGTGACAGCCTGGGTAACTGGGACCCGGATTTCGATGTGTTCTCCAATAAGGGATTCATTGAAGGCAACAGCTGGCAATACTCCTGGTACGTGCCGCACGATATTCCCGGACTGGTAGACTTCCTGGGGAAAGACCTCTTCAACAGCCGGCTGGAAGAGGGATTTATCAAATCGGAAAAGCATAAGTTTGCCGCCCATGTATTCGACCGTACCACAGGACAGTCGGCTGAGTTTTACATCAATCAGGGAAACGAAGTAAATATGTGTACCCCGTTCCTGTTCAACTATTCCGGTAAACCCTGGCTGGCCCAGAAATGGTCGCGTGCCATCCTGGACAGTTTCTACGGCTCAACCCCTTATCATGGTTGGGAAGGCGACGAGGATGAAGGTCAGATGGGCGGTTGGTACGTGATGAGCGCACTGGGTCTGTTCGAAATGAACGGAGGAGTTTCCCTGAAGCCGGAACTGGAACTGAGCAGCCCGCTATTCAACAAAATAACGATCCGTCTGGACCCCGGTTATTATAAAGGGAAGACTTTCACGATCGAAGCCCGCAACAACTCAAAAGAAAACATCTATATCCAAAAGGCTTATCTGAACGGAAAAGAACTGAAACAACCCCGAATACCATTCGCTGCCATCGTATCCGGAGGGACGTTGTTGCTCGAGATGGGAGATAAACCGAAGTTCGATTGTTTCAATTAATACGATTTTGCGTACTTTTGCACAAAGATCAAGAAAAAGTATGCCACTATTCAAGAAGGACGAACAACCCAGACAACCGAACCTGGAGCAGCTACTCTCGGAGTTTAACCGGTCGCTCACTCTGATCGTCGACAAGTCACTGCTTATCGGCAATATCGTTGCCAAGGTAAAGCAAATATGCCCGGTAGAAAGTGTTTATATCTTCCTGCTGGATGAAAACACAGGCAAATTCAAACTGCAGAACGAAGCGAAGAACAAGCCTGTGACGCTGACCAACCGCAGCCGGCTGATCAGCTGGCTGTCTGTCAACGAAAAGCACCTGATCATCTCCAGGCATCCGGATATCGTCTCCTATTTTCCTCCCGAAGAACAGGAAATAATCAGGCAACTGGGTGCCGAACTGATCTTCCCCCTCAAGATCATGAACCAGATCAACGGTACGATCTTTTTAGGGAAGAAAACCGATGGCGCCCCATTCACCGAACAGGAACTGAACCTGCTTTCCATCCTGATCAACCAGGCTACATTCGCCATCGAACATGCTTCGCTTTACGAGCAGCAGACCGAACGTCTGAAAAAGATGTACCGTACCGACCGCCTGGCAACACTCGGCGAACTGGCAGCCGGGGCGGCCCATGAGATACGTAACCCGCTGACAGCCATCCGGAGCACGATACAATATCTGAGCAAAGACTTCAGCGCCGACCCAGTAAAAAGCGAAATGGTGACGGAGCTGATCTCGGAAGTGGAACGTATCAACAAGATCGTACAAGGTCTGTTGTCTTTCGCCCGTCCGTCTGACCTGAACACGTCCGATATAAATATCGAACAGCTGATCAACCAGACGCTTCTGCTGGTGACCAATACATTACGTAAACAAAACGTAGAGGTGGAATTCGAATATTTCACCGACAACACGACCATCCAGGGGGATGCGGAACAGCTGAAACAGGTTTTCCTGAATATCATCCTGAATGCCGTCGAAGCGATGGGGAAGAATCCGCCGGAACGCTCGCGTACATTAATAATAAGTATAGAAAAGGGAACTCCCATCAATACCCATTCCCGTTACCTGATCATCTCGTTCGAGGATAGCGGCAAGGGGATCGAACAGAAGAACATCGAGAATGTATTCAACCCCTTCTTCACGACCAAGGAAGAAGGGACCGGACTCGGGCTCGCCATCTGCTACGGTATCATCAACCGCCATGAAGGCGAGATCGAAGTAAAAAGCGTGCCGGACAAAGGCACTTGTATAAATATAAAATTACCGCAACGCATATGAAAGCAAAAATAGTAGTTGCCGACGACGAGCCGCGCATCCGCAAGATGATCGCCCGTTTGCTGACCGATGAAGGATATGATGTAATGCCCGTCGAAAACGGACGGGAGGCGGTAGAGGCTCTCCTCTCCTTCCAGCCCGACGTTATTCTGCTGGACCAGCAGATGCCGGTACTGACCGGTGTGGAAGCATTGGAGGAGATCAGGCGTATCTCCCCGACCCAGGTTGTCCTTTTTGTGACAGCCTTCGGTTCCATCTCCCTCGCCGTCGACGCTGTGAAGAAAGGGGCTTACGACTTTATAGAAAAGCCTTTCGACAACGATAAATTATTACTCACCGTCAAACGTGCCGTCGAACACAGCCGCATGAAAGGTGAAATCTCCACCCTGAAAAAGACACTGGGGGAAAAACGAAGCAACGTGATCGGCGAGAACACAGGACTGAAACAAGTGATGGCACAGGTCCTGCGGGTAGCGGAAACCAATGCGACCGTCCTGATCCACGGCGAGAGCGGTACAGGAAAAGAACTGATCGCCCGTGCCGTCCACCACAACAGCCTGCGGGCAAACGGTCCTTTCGTTGCGATCAACTGCGGCGCCATTCCCCTGACATTGATGGAAAGCGAACTATTCGGCCATGAACGCGGTGCCTTTACCGATGCTAAAGAAGCAAAGGCGGGTACTTTCGAGCGGGCAAACGGCGGGACATTGTTTCTCGACGAAGTGGGAGAACTTCCCCTGGATGCACAGGTTAAATTGCTCCGTGTGCTGGAAGAGCGGAAGATCACCCGAATCGGCGGAAAGAAAGCGATACCGGTAGATGTGCGTATCGTAGCCGCCACCAACCGTAATCTGGACGATGAAGTAAAAGGCGGACATTTCCGTCTCGACCTGTTGTATCGTCTGAATGTATTTACCCTGATCCTTCCCCCGCTCAGGGAAAGGAAAGAAGATATTCCCCTGCTGGCTAATTTCTTTATCCGTAAATACAACCAGGCGTTGAGCCTCGATGTGCAGTCTATCACTCCCGAAGCGGTAAAGCTACTCTCCTCTTACGACTGGCCCGGCAATGTGCGTGACCTGGAGAACGCCCTGCAAAGTGCCATGATCTTATGCACGGACGGCACGATCCGCCCCGAACATTTGCCCGACCGGGTAAAAGGATATGATTCGACGGAAGAAGCAACCATCGCCGGAAGCGGAGGAAGCATCCGCGAAATCAATGCGCAAATGGAAAAGGAACTGATTCTGGAAGCCCTAAAGAAGCACAACTTCAACCGGACACTGACAGCCGAGGCTCTTGCTATCAGCCGGAAAACGTTGTTTAACAAAATGAAGCGTTACGGACTGTCTACAGATGAAATTTGACAGACAGCCATTACTATTCATTGGCTATCTGTTATCATTAGAGGCTAACGACTATTAAAAAACTAAACAATCCTTGTTTTTACAACATTAGTTCTTAACTTTGCCGACCTACACGACATAAAACATAATTAGTTATACTATGGCAAAGATAAAAGGAGCGGTCGTTGTAAACCAGGAACGCTGCAAAGGGTGCAACTTATGTGTAGTTGCCTGCCCCAGCGATGTTCTGGAATTACACCCGCGTGAAGTGAACAACAAAGGGTACCATTATGTGTACATGAAAAACCCGGATGCTTGCATCGGTTGCGCCAGTTGCGGATTGGTTTGTCCCGACGGCTGTTTAACCATCTACAAAGTAAAAATATAAAACAGATATGGCAGAAGAGATAAAATTAATGAAGGGGAACGAAGCCATCGCCCACGCAGCTATCCGCTACGGTGCCGACGGATACTTCGGATACCCTATCACTCCGCAATCGGAGATCCTGGAAACCCTGATGGCTGAAATGCCCTGGGAAACTACCGGTATGGTAGTACTGCAAGCTGAAAGCGAAGTGGCAGCGATCAATATGGTGTATGGCGGTGCCGGAACAGGTAAACGTGTATTGACTTCATCTTCCAGCCCCGGCGTCAGCCTGAAACAGGAAGGTGTTTCCTATATTGCAGGGGCGGAACTTCCTTGTCTGATTGTAAACGTCATGCGTGGCGGTCCCGGCCTGGGAACAATCCAGCCAAGCCAGGCAGACTACTTCCAGACTGTGAAAGGTGGCGGACACGGTGACTATCGCCTGATTACCCTGGCCCCTTCTTCCGTACAGGAGATGGCAGACTTTGTCGGACTGGGTTTCGACCTTGCCTTCAAATATTGCAATCCGGCTATTATCCTTGCCGACGGTATCATCGGCCAGATGATGGAAAAAGTGGTGATGCCTCCTTTCCGTCCGCGTAAGACAGAAACTGAAATCATCGCCGAATGTCCGTGGGCCGCACAGGGCAAACTGAAAAGCCGCAAAGCGAACGTGATCACTTCACTGGAGCTCGACCCGGCCAAAATGGAAGAGAACAACCTCCGCTTCCAGGCTAAATACCGTAAGATTGAAGAAAACGAAGTACGCTACGAAGAGTTCCATTGCGACGATGCGGAATATCTGCTGGTTGCCTTCGGTTCTTCCGCACGTATTTGTCAGAAAGTTGTGGAGATCGCACGTGCCGAAGGTATCAAACTCGGCCTGTTGCGCCCGATCACGCTGTGGCCGTTCCCGAAAAAAGCCATTGCCGATTATGCCGAAAAGGTAAAAGGCATGCTTTCCGTCGAACTGAATGCCGGCCAGATGGTGGAAGATATCCGCCTGGCTGTAAACGGAAAAGTAAAGGTTGAACACTTCGGCCGCCTGGGTGGTATCGTGTTCACTCCGGATGAAGTACTGAACGCGCTTAAGGAATTGATAATTGAGAATTGAAAATTAAGAATTATCGATGACACGCGGAAGTAAAACAGACAGCATATTGACAATCCTGTTCATGGTATTGGCGGCAGCAGCGATTATCTGCTACTTTGCCGTCGACGACCGTCACGTATTTCTCTATTGCGGCGGAGCAGCCATATGCTTCAGACTTGTTCAATATCTACTGAGATTTATTAGTTAATTTAGTAACAATTATGGAACTCAACGAAATAATTAAACCGGAGAATCTGGTCTATACAAAACCGGAATTGATGAACGACAATCCCATGCACTACTGTCCCGGTTGCAGCCACGGTGTGATACATAAGCTGATCGCCGAAGTGATCGCCGAAATGGGAATGGAAGAAAAAACAATAGGTGTCTCCCCGGTGGGTTGCGCCGTTTTCGCATATAACTATCTGGATATAGACTGGGAAGAAGCAGCTCACGGACGTGCTCCGGCGATTGCTACTGCCATCAAACGTCTGAATCCGGAAAAGATGGTCTTCACCTATCAGGGTGACGGCGACCTGGCCGCTATCGGTACAGCCGAAACCATCCATGCTGCCAACCGCGGTGAGAACATTGTGATCGTATTCGTGAACAATGCCATCTATGGTATGACCGGCGGACAGATGGCTCCTACCACACTGGAAGGTATGCCGACAGCCACTTGCCCATACGGCCGTAACATCGCCCTGAACGGTTACCCATTGAAGATCGGTGATCTGCTGGCTCAGCTGGAAGGAACCTGTCTGGTTACCCGCCAAAGCGTACAGACAGCCGCCGCCGTTCGTAAAGCCAAGAAGATGCTTCGCAAAGCCTTCGAAAACTCTATGGCAGGCAAAGGCACGTCAGTTGTCGAATTCGTTTCCACCTGTTCATCCGGTTGGAAGATGACACCTGAAAAAGCAAACAAATGGATGGAGGAAAACATGTTCCCGTTCTATCCGCTGGGTGATCTAAAAAATAAAGAATAAGTAAATACAAAAACGACATGAAACAAGAAATAATTATAGCAGGCTTTGGTGGACAAGGTGTTCTGTCGATGGGTAAGATACTTGCTTATTCCGGACTGATGGAAGGCAAAGAGGTTAGCTGGATGCCTTCATACGGGCCTGAACAGCGTGGCGGTACGGCTAACGTGACCGTTATCCTGAGCGACGACCCGATCAGTTCTCCGATCCTGAACGAATACGATATCGCGATCATCCTGAACCAGCCTTCCATGGACAAGTTCGAAAGCAAAGTAAAACCGGGTGGTATCCTGATCTATGACGGATATGGAATCCATACTCCGGTGAAACGTACGGATATCAGCGTTTATCGTGTGGATGCTATGGACGCAGCTACCGAAATGAAGAATGAAAAAGCATTCAATATGCTTATCCTGGGTGGTCTGCTGAAGATCGTTCCGATGGTGAAACTTGAAAACGTATTGCTGGGTCTGAAGAAGTCCCTGCCCGAACGTCACCACAAGTTAATCCCGATGAACGAAGCCGCCATCAAGAAGGGGATGGAAATTATACAGAAAATGTAATCTTGCAAAAAGAATATAAAGAAGGGCGTTTCTTTCGTAGAAATGCCCTTTTGTTTTATCTTTGCAACCCATGAAGCATTGCTTATACATATTATTATTGCTGATAGTATCTGCCACAACCGTTCAGGCCCAACGTGGAGCCAGCAGGGCAGATCAGAAAGGTGGAGGAAAACGTGGCGGCTTCTCCTTGTCAAACCTGACTTCTTCTCAGAAAGATATACCGGACAGTCTGCTGGTAGCGGATAGTGCCGCCTTAAATTCAAAGCGTATAACCGCCTATCGGCTTACCCCTTCCCTGGGTGAGGCATATGTGGCGCCACTGGATACGAACAAGCTGAATTTCAGCAACTCGACACTGGTGGAAAGTAAATCGCTCGCCATCGGTTACCTGGCTAACCTGGGAGCACCGGCACAGACGAAAATATTCTCCGAACGGCAGGAAGCACGCGATTTTATCTTCGCCGATGCCTACGATTACTATATCACAACGCCGGAAAACGCTTATTTCTACAACACAAAGATTCCTTATACCAACGTTCTGTACACCACCGCCGGCGGTAGTACAAACAAAGAAGAACAGTTGAAAGGAACCATGACCATGAATTTCGGTAAAAAGATCAATGTGGGTGCCGATATCGACTATATTTATGGCCGCGGACATTATAAAAACAACGGTAATAAACTGTTAAGCTACCGTTTCTTCGGCAGCTACCAGACCGACCGGTACGAAATGCATGCCTACCTGAGCAACTTCAACTTCGTAAACTACGAAAACGGAGGAATGGCAAACGACTCAACCATCAGTCATCCCGACGAGTATTTCCCGGAAGGACGTCCCTCCGATACAAAATCGTACGACATACGTTATCTGACCAATGCCTGGAACCGTGTTCGCGGGAAACGGTATTTCCTGACCCAGCGTTATAACCTCGGTTTCACACGTGAGTTGGAGGAAGAGGATGAAGAAGGGAATCCCAAAGAAATGTTCGTCCCGGTATCCAGCATTATCCATACGATCGATTATGAAGATAACCGTCGCCGGTTCATCGCCGACAATACGGCGCTGATGGATTCGTCCTATATAGTCGACGACAACGGCCTGCGTTTCCCACGTATTTATGGACTAGGAGCTACACTCAACGACCAGACATCTTCATGGAATCTGAAAAATACGATCGGACTTTCCCTGCGTGAAGGTTTCCAGGACTGGGTTAAGTTTGGTTTGACAGCTTTCGTCAGACTCGAAAAACGCCGGTTCAAACTGGAACCCAGAATAGAAGGGCTCGATTATGGCGAATATGGCCGGGGTCCATACTTCTCTGTTGATAATATCGACCTGAAGAACCTGCCTACGGCAAAGCTTTACGACGAGTTTTCTACTTACGTTGGAGCCGAACTTTCCAAACGCCAGGGTAGCATCCTGACCTATAATGCACGCGGAGAACTTTGTATGGTAGGTAGCGACGTCGGTGAGTTCCGTGTTACCGGGGATTTGCAAACCCGTTTCAAGTTGTTCAATAAAGATGCTGTGATCAAAGCAGACGCCTATATAAAGAATGTAACGCCGGCCTTTTACATGCGCCATAACCATTCCCGTTATTACTGGTGGGATAACCCCAACTTTAACATGACGCAGCAAATCTATGCGGGCGGTGAAGTGTATCTGGAATCTTCAAAGACTACTTTGAAAGCCGGAGTGGAAAGTATTCAGAATTATATCTATTTCAATAAACAGGGATTCCCGGTACAGCATGGCAGCAACTTACAGGTAGTCAGTGCACGCATCAAACAAGACTTCCGCTTCCGTGCTTTCGGCTGGGAAAATGAAGCATGCTGGCAGTTAAGCAGCGATGAAAGCGTACTCCCGCTTCCGTCATTAAGTGCCTATTCAAATATGTATCTGGCCATCAAGGTGGCGAAAGTACTGACCGTACAGCTAGGTGCCAATGTATATTATAATACAGCTTATTATGCACCTTACTACGAACCGGCAACACAGCAGTTCCAGGTTCAGGATGAAGTAAAAGTCGGTAATTATCCACTGGTTAACGCCTACGTAAACTTCCACCTGAAACAGGCCCGGTTCTTTGTGATGGCTTACAACCTGAGCAGTAAGTTTGCTGATCCGAACTATTTCTCCCTGGCACACTATCCGTTGAATCCGATGGTGTTGAAAATGGGTATTGCCGTTACATTCAATAACTAAGCCGTATGAAATCCCGGAAGTTACTGGTAGTCTATATTGTCCTCCTGGCATGCGTACTGATAGCCATGTTCCGTTTATGGCCGTACAAGCAGGAACCTGTCCCACCCAGGGATTATCCGGAAATTAAGTCAGAAGGTATTCTGCGACTGGTTACCGAATATAACCAGTCCGGCTATTATGTAGCCGGCGATACGATCGAAGGTTTCCAATACGAACTGAGCCAGGCCATCTCCGCTTTATCCGGACTGGAAGTACAGACTCAGCTGGAGATGAGCCTGGCCGAAAGTTTCAAACAATTATCCAATAACCAATGCGACGTAATCGCCCGCAATATTCCTATCACCAGCGACATCAAAGAGGACTATCTGTTCACCGATCCGATCGTCTTCAATAAACAAGTACTGGTGCAACGCACGGAAGAAGCCAATAACGGCATCAAACCGATCCGTAATCAACTCGACCTGGCACAAAAGACCTTGTATATTCCGAAAAACTCCCCCGCCTTACTGCGCCTGCAAAATCTGGCACACGAAATAGGAGATACAATCTATGTGATAGAAGATGAACTTTATTCCAGCGAACAGCTGGCTATTATGGTTGCCAAAGGCGACATCGACTATGCCGTATGCGACCAGCAAATAGCCCGCGTATCTAAAGGAAATTTACCGGAAATAGATATCGACACGGATATCAGTTTCACCCAACTCCAGTCGTGGGCAGTACGCAAAGACTCCCCTATCCTGCTCGACAGCCTGAACAGCTGGCTGTCACAAATCAAAGAAAGCGGGTTATACGATCAGATTTACAAACGCTACTATAAATAAAAGTATATCCTCATTCTTCTCGTGAAGGCAGGATAAACGAAAAAGTGGAACCTTCCCCTAGTTGCGATTCTACACGGATCGAGCCTCCCATTTTAGTAACGAGTCCTTTGCATATAGCAAGTCCCAGGCCGATACCTTCCACATAGTCATTGACTTTAACAAAGCGGTTAAAGAGGTTTTGTAGCTGCTCCTCGGCTATCCCCTGTCCGGTATCCTTCACATAGAAATTCAGCCGGCCATCTTCCAGCGCCTTATACCCCATCGTAATACTACCCTTTTTAGTATTCTTGATCGCATTATTGACCAGGTTATTCACTAATTGGAGTAAGCGGATATAATCGGTTCCAAAGGTACAGCTGTCCAATCCTTTTTCCAGAATCAACTTCACATCTTTCGGCATACGGGGCTTTACGGAAGCATAGGTCGTATCCATCATCTCGTTCAGGTCGATCGGAGCATAACTAATCTTTATCGCATCCGCCTCAATCTTCGACAAGTCCAGAATATCGTTGATAAGCTGCATAAGCAATTGATTATTCGCCTTGATGATCTCGTAATAAGACATACGCTCCTCGTCCGTATCCGCAAACGCCATCATTTCTGAAAAACCGGTTATTGCATTCAACGGCGTACGGATCTCATGACTCATGTCTGCCAGATATTTTGATTTCAACTTATCAGCCATTTCCGCCTTATCACGCTCATCTTCGAGACGTTTTTCTATTGCCCGCTTAACAGTGGCATCACGCCACAAAGCCAACAACAAAGGTTTTCCATTGCTTAAAGAAATCGGATACTTTTCTACTTCAAGATATTTCATCGCGCCGGAAGCATCCTTGAGCCAGCCGTGAAATTCGGCCACCTTTCCCGAACTGATGACCTTCTTATCTACCTCCAGTCGTTCCTCTACCGACATCAAGGCATTATAATACACTTCAGAGTCATCATGTCCCTCGATCTGGGAAGTATCGATCCCCGTTATCTCTTCCATAAATTTATTCCAGTAAAGATAATTGAAATGATCTTCCGGATCTTTTACAAATACACCCAGTGGCAAATGATCTAATATCGTATTCAGTAACTCATGAACAGTATCCGGCTCATTTAAGGTTACTTTCTTTTGAGAGCTGTTACAGCTATCATCTGTTCCCATAATATAACTCGCTATTTTTCCAATGTGGGCAAAGATATTAATTTTTTATGTTACCCCACTATATAGATATATCAATTTTCAACGCTTACAGAAATTTACAGGACAATTGTTACAAGAGCCGGTGTTACTATTGTAGAATTTGACAAATATTATTTACCTTTACGGAGAATTTAATGATAGAAGATGAGATTTGACGAATTGGATTTAGAAGAGGCCGTATTGGACGGACTCGATGCTATGAATTTTCAGGATACAACTCCTGTACAGGAATTAACGATTCCTGTTATTTTAGAAGGGAAGGATATTATTGCCTGCGCACAAACCGGTACAGGGAAAACAGCAGCCTACGTGCTGCCATTAATTAATCAATTAAGTAAAGGCAATCATCCTGACAATGCGGTCAATGCAGTTATCATGGCTCCAACCCGCGAGTTGGCCCAGCAGATAGACCAGCAGATCGAAGGTTTTACATATTTTGTTCCGGTATCGGCTGTGGCCGTATACGGTGGTACCGACGGAGTTGCCTGGGAGCAACAGAAGCGTGGTATGGAAATGGGGCCGATATTGTTATCGCCACTCCGGGACGTTTGTTGTCCCACCTGAAACTGGGAACGGTAGACCTTTCACAGGTTTCCTATTTTGTACTGGATGAAGCAGACCGTATGCTGGATATGGGATTTTACGACGACATCATGCAGGTATACAAACAACTGCCTCCTACTTGTCAGACTATCATGTTCTCGGCTACCATGCCTCCCAAAATCCGGACGTTAGCAAAAACAATCCTGAAGAATCCCGAAGAAGTCAAAATAGCCATCTCACGTCCTCCCGAAACAATTATGCAGACGGCCTATATCTGCTATGATCCTCAGAAGCTAAAGATACTCGAAGACCTGTTCCTGCAAAGCCGCCCGCAGCGTGTCATTATTTTCTCTTCCTCCAAAATGAAAGTGAAAGAACTTGCCTCCACCCTGAAACGGATGAAGTTCAATGTAGCTGCCATGCACTCCGACCTGGAGCAGTCGCAGCGCGAGGAAGTAATGAAAGAATTCAAGAACGGACATATCGATATACTGGTGGCAACCGATGTTGTTTCGCGCGGTATCGACATCAACGACATCAAACTGGTGATTAACTACGATATCCCCCACGACCCGGAAGATTACGTACACCGCATCGGCCGTACCGCCCGTGGTACCGGAGGCGAAGGATTAGCCATCACATTCATCAGCATTGAAGAGCAGGCACAATTCAAACGTATTGAAGACTTCCTGGAAAAAGAAGTTTATAAGATTCCTATCGACCCGAAGTTCGGCGAAACCCCGCTATACGAACCTGAAAAGTACGGAAACATGCGCCGCGGACGCGGACGTCCCCGGAAAGATGGTAATAACGGAGGAAGAAACCCCGGAAACAAACGTCCGGGAGGCAACCCCAAAAGCGGCAACCGCCGCGGAAGGCCCCGGAAAGAATCTTAATAATCTATCGAAATACAATACAGACAAATAGAATAGCCTCATAGAGACTTCTGAAAATAGCCCCGAGCCATGCTTGGGGTTTTTATTTATCCGCATATTCCCCTTCAGCATAAAAAACCCGGAGTCAAGAAAACTCCGGGCTAATTAAAAAATCCTATGGGACTTTCGATATATTTTCTTTGATTCCGAATGAATTATCCGTTCATGGAAGCCAGGAACTCCATATTGTCATAAGTCTGTTCCATACGTTTCTTTACAAACTCCATCGCTTCGATCGAGTTCATATCCGACAGATATTTACGAAGGATCCACATACGGTTCAATGTACTTTCATCCTGCAACAGGTCGTCGCGACGAGTACTTGAAGCAGTAATGTCGACAGCCGGATAAATACGTTTGTTGGACAGCTTGCGATCCAACTGCAATTCCATATTACCTGTACCCTTGAACTCTTCAAAGATCACATCGTCCATCTTAGAACCAGTCTCGGTCAATGCTGTTGCCAGAATCGTCAGGCTACCGCCGTTTTCGATATTACGGGCTGCACCAAAGAAACGTTTCGGCTTCTGTAATGCGTTCGCATCCACACCACCGGAAAGAACCTTACCG
Source organism: Parabacteroides sp. ASF519 (assembly GCF_000364265.2). Classification (NCBI taxonomy): domain Bacteria; kingdom Pseudomonadati; phylum Bacteroidota; class Bacteroidia; order Bacteroidales; family Tannerellaceae; genus Parabacteroides; species Parabacteroides sp. ASF519. Next base: position 4,631,879 of record NZ_AQFV02000006.1, read on the forward strand.
GAAGCCGGCTGAACTGTGTTATAAGCACGTGCCAGACGAGTAATGGAATCTAACAGGATCACTACATCGTGACCGCATTCAACCATACGTTTTGCCTTGTTCAAAACGATTTCGGCAATCTTTACGTGGCGTTCTGCCGGTTCGTCGAAAGTAGAAGCGATCACTTCCGCATCGACGCTACGAGCCATATCGGTTACTTCCTCCGGACGTTCGTCAATCAACAGGATGATCATATATACTTCCGGATGGTTTGCTGCAATCGCATTGGCGATATCTTTCAGCAACATGGTTTTACCGGTCTTAGGCTGTGCTACGATCAGACCACGCTGTCCTTTACCGATCGGCGAGAACAGGTCGACTACGCGAACGGCGATATTGTCGTATACTTTCGGAGCCTTGCGTGCTGTAAGCATGAATTTTTCATCCGGGAAAAGCGGTGTCAGATGATCGAAAGGAACGCGGTCGCGCACTTCTTCCGGCGAACGGCCGTTGATCTTGTCCACTTTTACCAGCGGGAAATATTTTTCACCTTCCTTCGGCGGACGGATAGCACCTTCCACCACGTCACCAGTCTTCAGTCCGAACAGTTTGATCTGCGACTGCGATACATAAATATCGTCCGGTGAAGTCAGATAGTTATAATCGGAAGAACGCAGAAAACCATAACCATCCTGCATCATTTCCAATACGCCTGTACCGATCAGGATACCGTCAAACTCGTATTGCTTTTCCTGCGATGCATTATTATTGTTATTGTTGCGCTGATTATTGTGGTTGTTATTCTGGTTGTTCTGTCTGTTGTTGTTATTCTGACGGGGCGTGTTCTGTTGCTGCGGTTGCGGAGCGGCCTGCGGTTCAGGCTGCTGCGGTGCAGCTTTTTCCTGTTTGGCAGGTGAAGGAGAGAACGGGAAGAGTTGGTCGAGAACCGACTTGGTGTCCGGGTGTCTGAATACAACCCTTTTAGGTTCGTTCGCTGCCGGAGCCTCTGCTGCCGGTACTTCCGAAGCCTTTTCAACGACCGGTTCTGCGGGGGACGCCGGAGCTACGGGAGCCGTTTCGACTACCGGCAACTCTTCGGGAGCGCCTTCAACTACAACCGGAGGTAATAAAGGCTTTTCTACAACCACTTCCGTTGTGACAGTCTGAGGAGTTTTCGAAACTTTCACTTCGTCCGTCTGATTAGCCGGAGCAACTGCACCAGCTACTTTTTCCTTCTTTTCAATACGTACTCTTTTCTTACGTTCGGGTTGTTCCTTTTTTTCTGCAACTACAGCTGCCTGCTTTTCTTCAACGGGTTGCGTGGCTTTAGGGGCGGCAACCTCAGCAGCTTCAGCTTTTACAGCTTTCGGTTTGCTTTCAGCCTTCGGCGCTTTTGCAGCAGCCGTTTTAGAAGGTTTCTTTGCTTTTGTCTGCTTTTCAGCCTTCTTAGCTTCTTTTTCTTTCTCCTTTTCTGCCTGTTGACCTGCGTATGAGATAGCCTGTTCATCAAGAATGCGATAAACAAGTTCTTCTTTTTTCAAAGAACTTATTTTCTTAATTCCCAACTCTTCCGCTATACTCTGCAATTCAGGAAGGAGTTTTTCATTTAGTTCTAGAATGTTATATTTCTGCATATTGAGAAGTGAGTAAATAAAACGGTACACGATAAAAGATTATACAATACGTGCATTACCGCTATCATTGTATCTTAATAGTTTTTGATAATAAAAATTTCAATGTAAAAAACCGGATTGTTTAGCTAATTTGAATCATTAGTAACACATCTGCGGAGCAAATCTTTGCAAATGTAAGAACATTTTTAATTATTCTATTATTTTTGTCGAAAAAAAATTCACAACCAGCACACTCTTAGTCGTTTTGTCGATACAAAAACGATTGTCAGAGCGCTCTCCCACAATCCAGAGGATGTTTTCACCGCTACAAAGGAGCCATGTCTGCTCTTTGTCCATGCGGCTGAATTTATGATCTGAGAAATAATCGCTCAGTTTCTTACGGCCTTTCATTCCAAAGGGAATAAACCAATCACCTTCATTCCATTTACGAAGTGTCAGGGGAAACGAGAGTTTGTCGTAATCAAAATAGGCGATACGTTTATCCTTTCGGAAACAGAAGTCAGTAGTAATAACAGATTTAAAGAAAGAAAGTTCAACCGGACCCCGCCAGACCTCTTCTACGATATCATCTGCGGTAAAAGTATATTCCTGCTCTTCTTCTTTCTTTACAGGCGAAAGCAGCAAATATTCACGGTCTTTCAGCAAGCGATAGTCGGTCGAGTAGAACATTTTGCCCGATTCTCCCGTCAGCGAACGGAACACATCGTCGGCCACCTGCCGGATAAAACCGTAAGGTTTCAGCAATTCATACAGGATCGTTGCCGGAGAAGGATACTCCATCAGGCGGGCAATCGGGATACGGAGATCTTCTTTCACCAATTCCCGGCGCGCCTTTTCCACCACATGCAGATAGATAGCCTCTGTTTCGGCCAGATGATCGGCTGTACGCGCAATAGCCGCTTTTACAGAAGGATTCAACTCTTCCAGCAAAGGAAGTACACGCAGACGGATAAAGTTACGTGTATAGGCATCCGACAAGTTCGTGCTGTCGGTTACATAAGATAGCTGCTGTTCAGCAAGCCAATCCAGTATCTCGCTACGGCTGACAGCCAGCAAAGGGCGCACCACATAACCGTTTTTAGGCCGGATCCCTCCCACCCCACGGATTCCTGTGCCACGGACCAGGTTCATCAATACGGTTTCCACACTGTCGTCGCGATGATGGGCCACGGCAATCGCTTGTGCACCCAAACGCAGCCTCATCTCTTCAAACCAGTTATAACGCAGTTCGCGGGCCGCCATCTCGATAGAAAGATGATGTTCAACTCCATAAGCCGTAGTATCAAAGTCTATTTTATAGAAAGGAACATCCAGTGTACGTGCCATCTCCCGGGCAAACTGTTCATCGCGGACAGACTCGTCGCCACGCAGATGAAAATTACAATGCAGGGCGACACAAGGATAATCGAGCTGCACAAGCAAAGCAAGCAAGGCAACCGAATCGGCTCCCCCACTCAAACCAACCAGCACAGGCCCGTCACTGGACAACAACTGTTGTTTCTCTATGTATGTACGGACAATATTCCTCATTGGTACAAAAAAATCAGGCACGGATTACGCAGATTCCACAGTCTAATCAAATAAGAACCGTGTTAATCCGTGTAATCCGTGCCTTAAAAATTATAGATGTAATTTTAATCTTCTATACCTGCCAGTTCCGGGTCGATCATGATACGTCCGCAATATTCGCAAACGATCACTTTCTTACGCAACTTGATATCCATCTGTTTCTGAGGCGGAATCTTGTTGAAGCAACCGCCGCAGGCATCACGCTGGATATAAACGACAGCCAAACCGTTGCGGGCACCTTTACGGATACGCTTGAATGCAGTCAGCAAACGGGGTTCGATTGTTGTTTCCAGTTTTTTAGCCTTTTCGCGCAGTCTTTCTTCTTCCTGCTTTGTTTCAGAAATGATTTCTTCCAGTTCACTTTTTTTCTGAACCAGGTCAGCCTTACGGCCGTCCAGTCTTTCGGTAAGCTGGGCAATCTCTTCTTTCTTATGGTTAATCGCTTCGCCGAATTCGCGGATCTTCTTTTCAGAAAATTCGATTTCAAGTCCCTGGAATTCGATTTCCTTTGACAGGTTATCAAATTCGCGGTTGTTGCGCACGTTATCCAGTTGCGATTTATATCTCTCGATCAGTCCGGTAGATTCTGTAATTCTGTGTTTCTGTTCAACAACAGCACTCTCATAATCCTGGATCTCCGACTGATAGTTCTGAAGACGGGTTTCCAATCCTGCAATCTCATCTTCCAGGTCCTGAACTTCCAGGGGAAGCTCTCCACGAAGCGTTTTGATCTTATCAATTTCAGTCATCATCGTCTGAAGTTGATAAAGCGTAGAAAGCTTTTCTTCAACTGTATACTCTTTTTCAGCTGATTGTTTATCTGTAGCCATTCTATAAATATTTTACCGGGTTTGAATTAACATTCGAAAAATGTACGGCAAAGGTAGGGAATTTTTTCGATATTATGTTATAAAAGATGTCTTTTGTACATACTTCGGATTCATAATGGCCTATTACAGCCAGCAGAATACGATCCTCTACATCATAAAAGTCATTGTATTTGGCCTCACCTGTAATGAACACGTCCGCACCGTAGGCTATCGCATCTTTTATCAGGAATGCACCACTGCCGCCACACAAGGCCACTTCACGTATCGGCTTGCCTGTAAAGGCCGAATGCTTCACGCAACCGACCTGAAAGAGGTCTTTTATCCGTTGCAGAAAAACCAACTCGTCCTCTTCTTCGGGCAACTCTCCCACTATCCCCGAACCGACCTGGTCCCAGGTATTATTCAAAGGATAGAAATCGAACACAGGTTCTTCGTACGGATGGACCGAAAGCAGGGCGCGTGTAATCGTCGATTTACGAAAAGCAGGTAATATCGTTTCGATGCGGATTTCGCGCTCCACATGCAACTCTCCCACTTCACCACAAAACGGATTTGTACCCTCTCCGGCACGGAAAGTTCCCTTACCTGCCAGATTGAAGCTGCATGAATCATAAGCACCGACAGTGCCGGCACCGGCATTGAACAAGGTAGTCCGTACCAACTCCGCATACACCTCGGGCACGAAAGTAACCAGTTTCAGCAAGGCTCCTTTCTGAGGACTCAGCACACGTACATTTTCCAGTCCGATCAGTTCCGCCAAACGGAAGTTAACACCTCCGGCAGCATTATCGAGGTTGGTATGGGCGGCATAGATCACCAGGTCATACTTGCATGCCTTTATCATACATCGCTCGATATAAGTGGAACCGGTCAACGACTTGAATGCTTTAAAGGCTAAAGGATGATGTGAAATAATCAGGTTACACCCCATTTCTATCGCCTCGTCGACCACCTCTTCGGTAACGTCCAGGCAAAAAAGCGCACCGGTGGCAAGCTGGTTCACATCACCTACCTGCACACCTGCATTGTCAAAGCTTTCCTGCAATGGCAACGGAGCGTATTGCTCCAATTCTTTCAGAACATCCTTTATCCGTATCATAATTTATTCTTTTACGTCTACTTTCAGACACAATTCATCCAGCTGCACGTCGTCGATAACAGACGGAGCATCGAGCATGACATCGCGACCGGAATTGTTTTTTGGGAAAGCGATACAGTCGCGGATTGAATCGAGACCGGCAAATAAAGACACCCAACGGTCCAGACCATAAGCCAGACCTCCATGAGGCGGCGCACCATACTTGAAAGCATTCATCAGGAAGCCGAACTGAGACTGTGCTCTTTCTTCGGTGAATCCCAACAACTGAAACATCTTATCCTGCAATTTGCTGTCATGGATACGGATAGAACCTCCACCCACTTCAACACCATTGATAACCATATCGTAAGCATTAGCACGTACGGCACCCGTATCGCTATCCAGCAACGGAATATCTTCCGGCTTCGGAGAGGTGAACGGATGGTGCATAGCATAGAAACGCTGATCTTCTTCGCTCCACTCGAACAGAGGGAAGTCAACCACCCACAGACAAGCAAACTTGTTCTTATCGCGCAATCCCAACTGGCTCGCCACTTCAAGACGCAATTCGCAAAGCTGTTTGCGGGTCTTCATCGCATTATCGCCTGAAAGGATCAGGATCAGGTCGCCCGGTTTTGCCCCGAAGGCTTCCTTCATCTGTTGCAATGTTTCCTGTGTATAGAATTTGTCTACGCTCGACTTCACGCTGCCATCGGCTTCTACGCGGGCATATACCATACCCTTCGCTCCTACCTGCGGACGTTTAACGAATTCAGTCAACGCATCCAGTTGTTTACGTGTATAAGTTGCTGCCCCTTCTGCACAGATACCGCCAACATAAGCAGCATCATCGAATACAGAGAAACCATGACCTTTCATGATATCCATCAATTCGACAAACTTCATGCCGAAACGCAGGTCGGGTTTGTCGCTACCATAATATTTCATAGCATCGTGCCAAGTCATGCGCTGGAACGGCTCTTTAATTTCGATGCCACGGATTACCTTGAACAGATGTTTTGCCATACCTTCAAAGATATTCAACACATCTTCCTGCTCAACGAAACTCATTTCGCAGTCAATCTGTGTAAATTCCGGTTGACGGTCGGCACGCAGGTCTTCGTCGCGGAAACATTTCACGATCTGGAAATAACGGTCGAAACCGGAAACCATCAGCAACTGCTTCAAGGTCTGCGGTGACTGCGGTAATGCATAGAACTGTCCCGGATTCATACGTGAAGGAACAACGAAGTCGCGTGCACCTTCGGGAGTTGAATTTACCAACACCGGAGTTTCCACTTCCAGGAATCCCTGTTTATCCAGATAGTTACGAACTTCGAAAGCCATGCGGTGGCGCAGTTCCAGATTCTTACGAACGGCATTACGACGCAAGTCCAGATAACGGTATTTCATACGCAGGTCGTCGCCGCCATCCGTTTCATCTTCGATCGTGAAAGGAGGAGTTACTGCGGCATTCAGAACATTCAGTTCCGAAACAATCAGTTCGATATCCCCTGTCGGAATATTTTTGTTCTTGCTGGAACGTTCTCTGACAGTTCCCGTTACCTGAATCACATACTCACGGCCCAGTTTGTTTGCTTTTTCACAAAGATCAGCATCTACTTCCTGATTGAATACCAGCTGGGTTATACCATAACGGTCACGAAGATCGACAAACGTCATACCGCCCATCTTACGAGTTCTCTGCACCCATCCGGCTAAAGTAACCACCAGACCTTCGTCTGCCAGGCGCAAGTTTCCACATGTTCTTGTTCTATACATCTTTTTAAAGATTTATTTGTTTTAATTCCATGAATCAAAAGTATACATACAATGTATCTGTAAAATACTATTGTACTCTACGCGCAGCCGGTCTGCAAAGATAATACTATATTCATTAACTGTAATATTTTCATTGAAATTAAAAGAAAAACAGGATAACCAAACTAAAGATACTTGTAATTACTCAACACAAAACAACTGTCATACTATCACAACACGAACCTCATCAATTGATATTCAAAGCCATGCATCGTATGATAGTTTAGATGATACGGATCAACACAACCATCATACTATCATAAACACACCTACATTTTATCACGCAGTATATTGTTTATTTTCAACAACATAACGACCCATTTACGCTGAGACCCGGGTCTGTTTACCCTTTACACCCGGGTCTCAGCACAGTTCAAACCCGGGTGTAAAAGGTACTCAAATAGGGGTCTCAGAGAAATAATCCGCTTATTCTCCGCAAAAAAAGCCATAATATCACTAAAAAAAGAAGCATATATAATGTAAAATAGCTCACCGACAATACATTCAGGCACCTTATATTTTCGATAAACAGGAAGATATGATAGTTAAATGAGGATTATGACAGTTGCCATGATAGTTATTTCAAACAACTATCATAGACATACACATTGATATTCAATCAATACAAAAGAAAAAAATGAGAGTATGACAGTTTATTTGTAAAAAACTAACCAGGAAAGAAAAGTTTGGATAATATATCATATAGATTAAAAAACAAAAAGAGAACCAACTAATTAGTTGGTTCTCTTTCTTGTCGGGGTACCAGGATTCGAACCTGGGACCCCCTGCTCCCAAAGCAAGGGGACACAGCTTGTATTTTACTAATTTCTAGCTTCTTAACGAAATCATGTACAATATCTAACAGATATTTAAAAGTTACATCGTTTTTATTCTACTTTTTGATTGTATTTTTTCCAACAAAATACAACTTCAAAAGCGGAATAACAGATTTCGTATCTGAAGTATTCAATAAATTATCAAAGATCTTGAGTTTGCATTCCGGCTGCGCAACACACTGTATAACCATTTATCTAAAAATGGTGCGCAAATATAGTTTTTTTATCTAATTCCTCAAAATATTCTTTGACTTTTTTTAAATACCTTATAATACGATCACTTTCTTCTTTTTCTGCTTAAATGCAGATCGATCATCCAGTCTGCCCAGGCGTCTGTTCCGTAATCCGGAATATTAAACCACTCCCCTTCCTGAAGAGTTGAAAACAGACTAATGATGTCGTGAACCTGATCCGGATACCGGCATAACTCTTCTTCGGATATAGTAACAGAGTAATGCTTTTTATACTCTGTTACCTTCTCGAATACCTGAGACAGCCGGATTATCTCGTGAAAGGTAGGTGATTGCCCTTTATCTATCTTTAGCGTGATGCAGGACATTTCTCCCCCTTCTTTTCAAGTTGGTATACCAAAAGAGCATTTTCTTGCTCTAAAGCATTGCACCGGCTAGCAGCATCCTTCAACTGCTTCCGGAGAGTAGCGATAATTTTGTCTTTATCTGTCATAGTTTATATTTTAGAATAGTTACTAAGAATAAAGTAGACTATTTACTTCAAGATCTTATTGAAAATTAAATTCTATTTTTGCACTAAACACTGTCTTTATGGTTAATACAATATTTGATTTTTGGATTGTTTTTACAGTCACCTGCTCAATTATTGCGGGTATTTTACTGATTATCTTAATCGGTGCCATTATCCACTGGCTACATGATAATAGTACTTATTGATTATTTTCTATATTCTCTGTTAGTTTTTTAGTCCGGCTTTCGATTAATGGAAGACAACTAAAATCAGGGAATAAATTTTTCACATCTTCAGGAGCAGCAATTGCTGGTTGAATTTCTGTACCTTTAAGAATTAGTTCTGATATGTTCAATATAGAGTTTTTGATTCTTTCTAACTGTTCGTGATCCTCTTTGTTAAAATGTTCTTGCTGAATAAGTTTAGCTTCTTGTGTTACTACTATATCTATTTGAGCTTTATTTAATCGTTTTAATTCCTCTAACATTTCATTTCTTGCAGAAGCATTTCTATAAACTTCATAAGCGCTTCTACACTCTATTGTCTTTTTTGCCACAACTGCTCCTGCCCAAGCTAAACCTGTAAAAAGTAATAATGCCGTACCAACTTTTATTACACACCAAAATGAACCATGATCAAACTGTACAATTTCAATTTTACCTCCTTCATATTCAGAGATGACAGAAGAAAAAGCAAGTCGCAATTCATTCGCCACTTTATTAAGCACGTCAAAGTTGTTTATTTTAGGAAGTTTGATATTTACAGTTTCATCATCTTGCTCAACAGGTAAAAATTCATTTATCCAATAATGAAGCAGTTTTACCAAATAACTAATCTTTACTATATAATCACCTATGTAATTAGAAGAAGGATAAGTCAAACTATCTGTATTAACTGCATTAACGATATCATCATAAAATTTGAAATCTTCTCTCCGAACAAATCCAGCCTTCGATAATTGCAGTAAAACAATCCTAAATTTTTGAACACCATATATCTTAGAATTTCCTCCTCCAATTTCAGATACTTTGAAATCCAAATTATCAAATGCGATATTAATACATTGTTTTATATCTATTAGTCTCATACTTTCAATATTATTATTTAAACAACCCCAACGCCGTAGCAATATTACCTGCGATCGCAGTTATTGTACTTACTGTTTCCAATCTTGATGGCTCAATATCTTTCGACAACTTCAAAAGCTCTAAATTCAACTTTTCAAGATTAGCTCGGAGAAGTTCTTCCTGAGCAGTGAAACCTCCATGATTAAAGAAGTCATATATTTCTGCATTTAAAGAAACACAACTATAACCCTTAGAACTTTGGTATGAAATAAGACTGAACCTTTCAAAATATTCTAATATCATATTAGCAATATCAAACCGTATACCTGTTTGTTCATACAGATCATGAAAGTCAATATCAAAGTCTATTTGTTCTTGAGCTATCAAATAGCCTAGAAGCTTATCCTTTATTGCTGGAGTTATCATTATTTTTTTTCAATTTTTCAAACAATTCTATTCTTTGCTTCTCTATTGGACTTATACGATATTCAAAATCTTTATATAAAGGATTTTTCTTCAGTTCATCAATCGCATTTTCAATTTGAGTATTTTTTTGTTCTACATTTTCATTCAATCCTTTTCCTGCTTGTATCTTCTGAATAATTGCATTAAGATTATTATAGCAATCTTCTATTGCATTATGATTATTAGAATCATATGCAGAATCTAAAGCACTAATAAAATCCCGATAAGCAGACAAAGGGCGTTCTGTGACATTGGCTAAACCTTGGATATAGTTAATAGCACAATCTATAACAATCATTTTTCTATGCATATTTTCTTCCACATTTTGCATATCATCCTTCATCTTTCTAGTTTCTATAGAATTGTAAATCTGAGCACCTACTACAAGAGTTGTAGAAGCGCCAATAAATGAAGCTATAATACCAATAAAAGTATCATTAGATATTGTGACATCTATGCGCAGAAATGTTATTATTAATGCTATAACAGAAATCAATAACGCTAATAATGAAACCCAATTATTTTTCATCTTTAGTTAATCGATTACGATTATAAAAATTAGAATACTTTTGATCATCAAGCTTTACTTCCAAATCGCCGTAACTACCTATTCCTTCTACTACTCCATGATATGGAACTCCATATATACTTTCAATATAGACTTTATCGCCTTTATCAATTTCTTTGTTATCTTTCATAATCTACAATTTATATTAGTTATCATTTTCTTTACTTACAGGTAAAGACATTACATACTTCAAAAGTTCTGTTTTCTTTTCTGACGTACAATCTGATATTATTTGGAGATATACATCGATGTCTTCCTTACTTATTGGAGATACATATAACTTTTCTGATTTTATGCCCAAAATATAACTCACAAGCCCATCTATAGGAGTTTTATCAGATGCCGTATTCTACAATTTTAAGGATTCACATAAAAGCTTTGAACTATCAAGTAAAATCTATTGTCCAGAATCAGCATTAAAACTCCCAGAGCTACTTGTCTCTCTTCAAGTATCTTCAAGTATCTTCAAAATCTTCATACGTATGAAATATAGAATCTGCTAATCTTGTTCCTGTAGACACTAATTTCGCTAAAACCCGTAATTGTTCATTACATGATTTACTTTTTGTTGGATGAGGATAATTAATGTAATGGCTAATTTCTCCCCATGCTTCCTCAAAAAGTGTTCTTACTTGTATTTCGCAACAAATAGGATTTTTATTCTGATTATTAGGTTTAACTACATAATGAACACTAGTATAATATGTTGGTTTAATTTCAGGTATAATATTCAAATCCTCATATATTTTTTGACTTTCTGGATCCCAAGAATAAGCCTTAGGAGGTTCTACAAAAGCCCAATTCCCTTGTGCTACATTTTCTTCAATAGACTGATGTATTGGAAGAAATTGATCTTGATATATATGTAAAACTCGAATACCTGCAAAATCAGTTATTTCATGAAATAAATTATCTTTTGTAATATGAATACCTTCCTTCTCTTTACGTTTTATTTTATCTTCTAAATGAGATGGATCTTTCATTCTTGTTTTTAACGAATGAATAATTGGAAATGTTGAATTATTTAACTTGGGATTCTTCTGAAAAAAAGTAAGCACACTTGCCAAAAATTGTTCGTATTCAAACTTCCTATTTAAATACGATTCTTTCAGTTCGAAAAAATTATCCATAATTTATTGATCCAATGTTCGAATTCTTTCAAGAAATGACTTAGCAAACTCTTCATACTTTTCTTTAGTTGAAGTATACATTTTTATATTGCCTCTAATTGTTCCACGATCAATCGATTCTAGATTATCCAAATCTGGAATCTCCCATATTGGATGTTTATATTTTTGAGCCATATTAGGTTGTGTATTATGGGAGTGCATCACTGCCATTCCTCCAATTGGGTTGTGTACCATATCAGAAGATAAATGTTCTCTTACATCTTCACTTATAAAGGTTTCAATAGTCTCTGGTATTTGCTGAGCATAATTGTAATGAGCTCGTGCTAAATCCCAATCTGTTTGCCCTGTATATTTTTTTGCGTTATATATTGTATAACCTAAAAAACGAACAAACTTAGGAGGAAACTTTTTTCTTTTATCATCTGATATCAATGTGTATATCGTACTAAATTCTTTTTTCCATTGCTTTAATGAATTTCCTATATTTCTAATTCCATATAATGAAAACATATCAGGTAAAGCAGGTATTAAAAATCCATCAACTGTAGATATTATCAACTTATTTAATGCACCTAAACTTGGCGAAGTATCAATTATTACAAAATCATAATGAAAGCGAACACCATATTCTTCTGCTATCGTTCTTATATTTGTAAGTGTCCTTATAGCAAGAGGATCTCCCATGTATGCGCCACTCCACCTTTCTGCTATTTTAGCTTCATACTGATGAACTGTTAATCTTCCAGGAATTAGATCTAAATTATTCTTTATATGTATAGGGCTAGGAATTTCTATAGTTTCACTAATTCCATCCTCTGTGGGTTTTAATAAAAAATGAATTGTTTTAGGTTTATGAATAAATTTTTCAAACTTTCCTGCACTATATTTCCTTTTTGTAGAGTCGAAATCATCTATAAATGGATCTTCTTCACGCCAAATTTCATGTAAATACTCTTCCTCCATTCCACAAATTGTCAAATTACATTGAGGATCTAAGTCAATCATCAATATATTATATCCCATTTCAGCCAAAATGTGTGATAAATGAAATGCGAGTGTTGATTTACCAACACCTCCTTTATTGTTAAAAAGTGATATTATTTTCATCGTATACAATTTAATCTTTATCAAAATTCCCATATATAGCTGAAAGAAAATCTTGTTCATTTTCCAAATTAGCTATTTTACGCAATTTATCATTCTCACATTGAACTGCAGCCAATTCCATCTCAAGACGTTGTACATCTCTAAGTACTTTAACATTTCTATTCTTTAAGATTGCTATAGTCTTATCCTTATCTTCTAAACTTTCCATGATATCTCTGTTTTATATTATTTATTTGTTATTTCTAAGACTCTATCACCAAAAGTCAACTTGATAACATCGGCCTTGAATAGTTTTATTTTATTCGATATCGTTAATACTGAGCAATAAATTCATCTTGTATTTTTTTTATAACCTCGGCAGATGACTGAACTACAGGTATACGTTTCCCTCCTATAATGATTATAGTATGAGGCAATTCGAGATTATCATAGTGATTAACACGACCTTTAAATTCAAACTCATTTCCATGTGCAGCGATAATATCATCAATATCCATGAAATTGATGATAATAGATTCTTTATCACCTGTGACAGGTGTTAGCTCTACGTATATTGGTCCCATATATTTACTTATTTAATATCTGCACAATACGTTCTTTTAAGTTCAATTTGATAACATCCTCGGTATTAAGTTCAACTTCTACCAGTACCTTTGCCTTTTTAGGAACAAAATCAAAATTTGACTTATCAGAATTTATCTGATCCTGTTTTAACAAATACAATTTGGCAAAGTCATAATCCAAGGCCACTGAAACATTATACAAAGTATTTGTATCAATGCTTGACCGACCTAAAAGATAGTCTACACTTTGAGGCTTAACATCCAGTCTCCTAGCAAGTTCAGCCTTTGTCACATTTTGAGTTTTCATCACATCTGTAATGATCTCACCTATATGTATATCTAAATTCTTCATATATACTAAGTTACATACTCAAATTTTGTAATCAGAGGTTTTAATATCAAAATTTATCTGTTTACAATTGGATATTTTATCATATTTTCTTTGCTGTATCAAAATTTATCTGTTTATTTGCATCTGTAATTATTAATAGTAGTTGCGAAAATATAAAGTACAGAATATATATAAATAATGTAAGGAGGTAAAAATGGAAAAATTGACCCCACAGTATCATGAAGCAGGTGCACTATCTTTTAAAGATAGATATGAGGCGCTCGATGAAGTCCCCACTCCTAAGCAGGAGTTTGTCAGACGAATTGCAAACGCAACAGAGCGCTCAGAGCAAACAGTCTACAACTGGCTTAGAGGAGTTTTCAAACCCGACAAGCTATGTAAAAAGGCTATATCTCATGAACTTGGAGCACCTGTAGAAATTCTTTTTCCGGAGGGACAGCCATGCGAGCAATAGAATTTTATACCACTCCCGAAGGAGAAGTAACGATCCGTGAACAGGGAATGCCGGAACGCCAGTTGAAGGAATCTGATACAGATTTCATTCAACGGTTCCTTGAAGTTCTCGAAGAGTTCTACCCGGATGCCTATGCAGCATTAAGGGAGATATACTCTAGGTACGAAGGCAATCGCATGTACCGGGATTTCTTAGCAGTTAGAAGGTTTGTGAAATGTAATTTCGGTTTGTACGACAACGAAATTGATGTTGATGAGAACTGGAATTTTCACTTTGAATTCGTCGGATGCCCTTTAAGAGGAGAGTGTAAATACTTCAATGTTATTTGCAATCCAAAATTCAACAGTACTCTATCTGAAAGTCAATTAAGGGTGATGAAGCTCTGTTACCGAGGAAAAAGTGATGAAGAAATTGCTGATGAGCTATTCCTTTCTACCCATACAGTAAAGAACCATCGGAAGAACGTGTTCCGGAAACTCTCTATTCACTCCATGGCTGAGTTCATGAGATATGCAAACGATAAGAAACTATTCAAAAACGAATAACTAGAATTAATAAGCAAGGCGTCCCAGGTAAAGCGTTACAGGGAGTTTACAACATAAAATCCGACTCAAAATCTCTACAACCCTAAGTATTAATCGTAAACAGCATTGCTTAAAATGGAAGAAATAAACTTACAAAAAATCGTAGCCGCCAGTATTAAAATAGGCACAATTGCGACACTGAAAGGTTTAGGCCTCCTTTCTGAAATAGTAATTGCCGCTGATGCTGAACGGGAATACTCAAAGAAACTGGTCGATGAATGGAGGGCAAAAGGCAGAATAACCGGCTACCCAACAGGAAACTCTCAACGCGGAAAGTATTACTTCAAACGCTCCGAACTGGAAACCGCAAGCGCAATGGACGCATTGGGCAACGCACTTCCGGCAAACAAAATTTTCAAAAACATATTTTGATGAAAATCGACTTATTGAAACTCGGGAATTTCCTGAGGGTGGGAACGTCTGTCCTTTTTGCAGTCTTTGCTGTGATCTGTTTTATTGGCGTTTTGAAAGGTAACTACCTGCATATTATATCAATAGCAGGATTCTTAAGTATGGCATACTGCCTTTTGAATAAATGGTAACAAAAATACAAACAAATGAAAATTATTAATCAACTAAAATCATAATCATTATGTCAAATCAAATTCAAATCAAAGTGTCTGAACTCAATCAGCTTAATCCGCTCATGATAGCGGATGATAACCGAGTAGAACAAAAGTTTATCCTTATGTACAATGCGATCTGGGGAACCGATCAAGGAACGCAGATCTACGAAAAGGAAAAGTTCAATTTTCGGAAGATATTACAGGATAAACCGGAACTACAAAGATGTTCTCCGTTGTCCTTATACGGTTGTTTCCTGGATATCGCCGTAAACGGTCTGTCTCTTGATCCCACAGGACGACCCCATTGCTATATTCTTCCCCGTAGTACGAAGACCGGCTATAAGGACAACAATGGTAACGATATCTACGAACTGCGTGCTTATCTTTCCATCACTGGCTATGGGGAACTGGTTATGCGCCAGCGTGCCGGCCAAATCAGGTATGTGGATAATCCAGTTGTCTGCTATGAAGGTGACACTTTCTCCCCTGGTTTAGTTGAAGGTGCAAAGACTGTTACCTATAAGGCTGCATGTCCTCGCAAATCCAACAAGGTAATCGGTGGTTTTATCCGTATCGTCCGGGCTGATGGAACTGTAGACTGGCATTGGATGATGGAAGGCGACATTAAACGCTTAGAAGCATATAGCCTGAAGAACAACCTACACTGGAATCCGCAAACCAAACGCAAAGAAGGGAATGCAAATGCACTCTATACATCCAATGATGGCGGTATTGATCCGGGATTTTTGGAAAGCAAACTGATTAAACACGCATTTGACGGATATCCCAAAGTTCGAACCGGAAAGTTTACAATATTCGAAACACAGGAAGATCCGCAAGATATCGACTACGGGGTGGAGGAAACAACCGCTATCCAGACCAATCAAACCGGACAGCAACCGCAAGCTCTCCAGCCCAAATCGGAAAATTCTTTGCTAGGATTCGGAGAACAACCGCAAGAGGAACCGGTTCCCGTATCAGGTATAACAGCCCAAATGTCACAAGAAGATGAAGATGCCGGATTTTAATAAACTCAATCAATCATTTAAAAATTTATCACAATGGATACACAAGCTAACAATTCTCTTATCAAAGTGGAAGAATTCAATCAGATCATGCAATCGGCTCCTGCCACCTTGCAACGCAATCAGGCTTCCGTATCAGCATGCAATCAAACCGGCCAAGCACTTCTGGACACCATTGAAGCAGAAGAAGGTATTAGCTCAGATGAACTGGATGCGACGGTCTCAGAGTATTTGGAGAAGACGAAAATAACAGTCGAAAACATGAACAAGCGTCGCAAACCATTAACACAACTTCTGGCCACAGTCAGCAAGTCATTTACATCTTTGGAATCAGCTATCGATATCAAATCGGTAACAACTATTCCCTATAAGCTCCAGCAGGCTCGCAATAAATATGCAGCTAAAAAACTGGAAGAACAGAAAAAACGTGAAGCAGAAGCTCGTAGAATCCAGTTAACTGAAAATGAGAAGGCTCAATATAAAGCGGATATCACTTTATTGCTAGACACTACTTATGCCAATTATGTAAGCAGGCATATCAAAGCCCTGAGTGGAATGTATGATCATGCAACGTTAGCATCTTACAATGACGTTTGCAGACAAATCAAAGAAGCTAATGTGACTTTCAATTGGACCGATTTCGCCAATAACGTAAAAGATACTTTCCAAACCTTTTACATGGACGCGGCCACCCGAACAGGCATAAAAAACGAATTAGCATCCATTAAAAAAGTTGAATACACAAAGCGTTATTCTTTCGAATTGGAGGATTTGAAACAGTCCCTGATCGATCGCCTTCCCTCTCTTCGAAAACAGTTGGAAGAACAGGAAGAATTACGCCGAACAAATGCGGTAGAAGCTGCTCGTCAGGAAGAGCAACGCAGGAAAGAACAACAGGAACAACTCCGTAAACAGGAAGAAGAACGCAAGCGCCGAGAGGCAGAAGCCAAAGCAAAGGCTGAAGCTGAAAAAGCGGCAGCCGAAGTACAGGCTGCATTTGATTTCTCTGCTGCCAGCATGCCTTCTACTCCGACAAAGGCAAAAGTTAAAAAGAAAATACAGATTACCAACCCGCAGGGTTTCCTTCAGGTATACCAGATGTGGTTCACTCGCGAAGGTATTAACATGTCGATGGAGGACCTAGAGAAGGTACATAAGAAGATGATCACCTACTGCGAGAAAGTTGTGAACAAAGATGGTGAAGAGATCAAATCTGCCTTTGTGAAATACATTGATGACGTAACAGCTAAATAAAATGGGAAAGAAATTTTATCTCACAAGCTGGATCAACTTCGGTAAGTACCGGAGTAATCCAGCCCGGCTGAAGTCGATCATTGAAACCTCAGAGGGTCGGAAATGGCTACGCTGGATGATTGCTAACACAGCCACATTCGAGTTCGACAAACTAGTATTAGACTACCTAGAACAACAGGAAGAAGATGCAAGACACGTATTACAGCCGGTCTGAAGTCAGCAACTCAGACCTGACAGAACTAAAAAACCTCCTCTATCCCCGTACACAATACGGGGATAAGGAAAAGGCTTTCAAATTTGGCAGTCTGGTTGATGCAATGCTGACGGAGCAGGAACGGGTACGGTATGACAAGCGGATGGTGGACGATGTATTGTATTCCGGCGAAGATTGGGAGCTGGCTCTGGCTATGATCAAATCGCTCCGGATGGAAGCACGCCGGGATCCGTTCCTGGCACAAGTACTGACAAAGGCAGAGACGCAGCGATTCATGGTAAACAAAAAACAGGTCTTTCAATATGGGAATTTCGAGTATACACTCGATACTCGCTGTAAATGGGACTGGTGGTTACCAACATTCGGTTTTGGTGGAGACTTGAAAACTACTTTCGCCCAATCTCAAAAACAGTTCGACGAAGCTGTGGACTTCTTCGATTGGGACCGTTCTCGTGCCTGGTACATGGATATCGCCGGAAGCCGGCAAGATTTCATTTACGGGATCTCTAAAAAGAACCAAAAGATATTTAAGGTCTTCATCAAGCGCGATGATCCTATCTATCTGAAAGGTAAAGAAAAATATGATGAACTGGCTTTCCGCTGGTGGATGCTAATTGAATAAGATATGAAAAAGTTTTTTAAACAGATCACCTCCTGGTTCTTCCGGATATTATCGACTAAGTGCCCGGAATGCGGAGCACCAATGGTAATAAAGAAATACCAGACAACTATTAAAGGAGAATGCTTTCCTGTCCTCCATTGTACCGGTTGCAACCATGAGTATATCTTAAAATAAACAGAATGAATCTGAATATTACACCAATTGAGAGTATTGCCAAAGAATTAGCAGCAATCGACTCTTATCTGAATATCACTATGAGCGAAGATGTACAGGAAGCTGTTCTCCGCGGAAATGATCTAGCCGTTTATATTGCCCGGAGCGGGAAGCTGCTTGCCGATGCTAAATATTACCTGAATGGGAAAAAGAAGTCCGAAGTGTTCGATACGCTCCGAGAAACAGCTAGCCGGGCAGGTGCTACATCCAAAGCCGTAAATGCGATCATTGATAGCTTATGCAAAGAAGAGCAATATCTCGTCGATTGGTGTGAGCGTTTGAACCGTACCGCGACACATCAATTAGATTGGTGTCGTACCCTTATCAGTAAAGCAAAAGCAGAAATGGCCTTAGCGCCTCAGAGTTATAACAATCCTAAATTTTAAATGAACATGGAAGAATTAGTAAAAGAACAACCTGTGTATGAGATTCAAAAAGTCAAGCTTAAAAACAACCAGATAACAGCTGACTACACAGAACGATTTGTAGAAGCAAATTACAAGAACGAAGTAACCAAATCATCCCAACAATTCGTCCATCCGGACCTATTGTATGCCATGAGCCTGTTAAAGCCCCATGCCGTCAAAATTTGCGAAATGAAGGAAGCTGGGGTCGTGAATATCGAAAACCCTTCGGATGATGACCTGAACGAGAAGCTGAAGAACATCGTTATCACGGGGTACAGCAAAGGTGGATCAGACGAATCAGCCGGTGTTTCCATCCAGGCACAAAAACTGTTGAAGAGCGGACAAGTTCTTAACCTTTCCGTCCCGTTTACAAAATTCGAAGACGAATCCGGCGAAGGATATCCGTATGGGGACGCTTTAAGACAGACGATCAACCGACTTGACTACGAAGTGGATGCTTATCTGTTCGGCGGAAAATATGGAATCAAACAAGAATCGTTCGATTTCGATGTTCCCGAAGAATCTGACATTACCGGAGAAGCTGAACCGAAGCCGAAGAAACGCGGCCGCAAGAAAAAAGCAGAAATGGAAGATGTCGCCGAAGAAATAAAAGCATTTGACGAATTTGCATAACACCTACCACTATGACAATTACACTGCAAAATACAGAAAAAGGACAATGTTATGCGGTGACGTTTGATAGATACCGCCAGCAGGTTGTAGACAAGCTGAAAAGCTCTGTTTCCATCCGCTGGTGGGACAAACAAACAGGCGCATGGATGATTCCGGCAACCAACAGATGCAAAGCGGAATTGGACCAATTTACTTATTACGTCCGCCATTTTGAACCGGTACAATGGGGTACTGCTTCTACTGTTCAAGCAGAGGAAGATGTTGCTTTTCAAATACCGGAAATGCCGGAACTGGACGGAGATCATGGACTGAAAATACAGCCTTATCCCTACCAGTTACAAGGAATCGCACGAGGGTTGCAACTGAAACGGTTTATCAATGGGGACGATATGGGACTTGGTAAACAACAACCAGTCAGTAGTTACGTGGCTACTCCAAACAGCTTTAGGAGGATTGGAGAGTTACAAATTGGGGACGAGATATTTGGTAGGGACGGAAATGTATATGCCGTAAGCGGTGTGTACCCGCAAAAAGAACGCCGCGTGTTCAAAGTCACGTTCTCAGACGGCGTATCCTGTGAATGCGGGCCGGAACATCTATGGTGTGTCCGGGATGTCAACCGTAGAAGAAAGGGAAAAGGATGGATCACCAAGACGACACAGGAGATCATGGACTCCGGCGTAACCTACAACCTGAAAGGTCTTGGTCATAACCATACAAGACGGAAATGGGAAATCCCAATGTGTGAACCTGTGAAGTATAAGGAGAGATTATACATCATCCATCCTTACATCATGGGGGTACTCTTGGGAGACGGCCATCTTTGCGGTGGCAACGGAAAACTGTCTTTCTCTACGCCTGATATGGATGCGGCTATTGCCGACAGGGTAAGAAAACTTTTACCCAACGACATGCTGTTGGTACGGGACGATTACGCCACATGCCCGCGATACAACATCACAAAAAATCCGACAGTCCACGAAAATAGGTTTTACCAAGAGATTAAACGACTCAAAGCCGACAAACCAAGTGTCAAGAAATTCATACCATACGAATATATGCACGGATCGGTGGAGCAACGCATCGACCTCTTGCACGGTTTGATGGATACGGATGGGTCAGGGAAGAAAAACAGAATCACCTACAGCACCCTTTCCTACGGCATGGCACGTGACATTGCCCTTTTGGTACGCTCACTTGGAGGACAGGCGATCATACGCAGGTACGACAGGCGAAATGAAGGCAAAAGCGTGGAGTTTCAAGTAAACGTAAGAATCAAGGTTTGTCCGTTCTATCTCGAACGGAAAGCTGCCGAGTGGGATATAAAAAAAACAAACTATTGTTCACGGTATATCTCATCCATCGAATATGTCAGGGAGGAAGATTCCGTATGTATAAGCGTGACCGCTCCGGATCATTTGTACCTGACAAACAATTATATCGTAACGCACAATACGCTGGAGAGTATCGCTACCATCAACAAAGCTGATGCCTTCCCCTGTTTGGTTATCTGTCCGAATGTTGTCAAAATCAATTGGCAAAGGGAATGGCATAAGTTTACAGACAAAAAAGCAATGGTATTGACCGATTCCGTCCGCGATAGCTGGCCTTTCTACTGGCAGACCAGCATGAACCAAGTTTTTATCGTAAACTACGAAAGCCTACGAAAATACTTTGTTCGGCGAATCACGAAAACGGAAAAATGGACGTTGAAAGATGTCGAATTTCACAATACGATCAAACTGTTCAAGTCCGTGATAATCGACGAATCGCATAAAGTCAAATCAACGGCCACCCAACAGACCAAGTTTTGCAAAGGCATTGCATCCGGAAAAGAATATATCATCTTGCTGACCGGAACACCTGTTGTCAACAAGCCAAAGGATCTGGTTGCGCAATTGGGTATCATGGACCGCATGATCGATATGGGCGGATGGAAAGGCTTCATGCTTCGGTACTGTTCCGGTCCCAACCAGGCGAGCAATCTGAAAGAGCTAAACTACAAGCTTTGGAAACACTGTTTCTTCCGCAGGGAAAAATCGAAAGTACTCACCCAGCTACCGGATAAAGTCCGTCAGATCGTTTCCTGTGAAATCACGAACCGAAAAGAATACATGGATGCCGAACGCGACTTGATTGACTACCTGAAACGCTACAAGGAAGCGGATGATGAAAAAATCCAAAAGTCACTGAAAGGGGAAGTGATGGTCCGTATTGGTATTCTGAAAGATATTACGGCACGTGGCAAACTGAAAGAGGTGATCGACTTCGTGAAGGACTTTCAGGAGAATGGCAAAAAGATCATTCTGTTTTGTAACCTGCATGAAATTGTAGACCGCTTGATGGTAGCTTTTCCTTCTGCTGTCTGCGTAACCGGAAGACAGAACATGCAAGAGAAGCAGGCTTCTGTTGATGCCTTCCAGAAGAACCCGAAGACGGACGTTATCATCTGTTCCATCAAAGCGGCTAGTGCCGGTATTACACTCACGGCTGCCAGTGACGTCGCATTCATCGAACTTCCCTGGACGTATGCCGAATGCGACCAGGCTGAAAGCCGGGCACATCGTATCGGACAGAAAGACTCGGTGAACTGCTATTACCTACTCGGCCGCCGGACGATCGATCAGAAGCTCTACCGGATCATTGAAGAAAAGAAACATATCAGTAATGCCGTATTGGGGGCTGAAGATAATATCCAGACGAACATTGTCGATATGATGGCGAATCTTTTTGAAACTAATGAAGAGGAAGAATAAACATGAAAGCAAATATAAAAATCATAGCAATATTACTCACTGTTCCCTTTCTTATTTCAATATGTATAGGTGGATTGTTTCTTATCGCAGGAATTATCCTAAAATCACTAGGATATCTATTCTCATTCACCCCTCGATTGGCTAAAAAAGAATGGAACAACTATTTCCAACATCTTAGATAAAGAAAGGCAGCGCCTCACAGCGCCACCCTCTCATAAGCAAAAACAAATATATTAAATAACGACAACATGGCAAGTGAGGCATTGAATAAATATATTGAGAAACGTTACGACAGGTGGCTGGATTACGCTAAGTATCATTGTTCGCTTGCCGGAATGACAGACGAAGCTATTGACGTATTGAACGAGGTAATGTGCATGTTGCTCCAAAAGCCACCGGAGCACCTCTCCCGGCTTATGGGAGCCAAGCAAGGCAAATATACCGAACTGGACTTCTATATCCTGCAAATGATAAAGCTGAACGTTACCTCGGACACGTCTCCCTACCGGCATAAATACAAGCCTATCCCGGTAGATGAGAATGTGGATTGGCGACGGCTGAACATCATCGACGAACCCGACGACAGCCCGGACCGTTCCGAGTATATCCGGGAACGTATGCAAGATATCCGGAACCTGATCGACCAGTTGGGATTGTCCGAAAAAGCCAAACGGATCTTCGCTTGGAAGTTCTTCGCCGGAGAATCTTTCGCGGATTGGCCGGGACCGGAAAACCGGAAGGAGTTGTATGAGACCTACAAAAGTGTTTTCAAGGCGGTGGTGGAGAAGAAGGAGGGGAAGCTGTTGTTTTGACGATGATGTTAAATTTGTGCTATGCCAGATTAAGTCCGGCATAGCACTTTAAAGACTGAAAAACAAAATCACAAATCAACCCTACAGTAGAATTGGTAATTTTTATATTGCCTATATTTCCACTAATATCGACTGATTACAAAAGGGAATTGTTCTACTCCAACAAATACTGGATGCTGTTTAATATCAGGCTTAAATATACTTAACGAAATAGATATATACTTCATCACATCAACAATAGACAATACTGGATTATAATTTTCTCTATTTGAATACCAATTCATTGCGTGTTCTAACAATTCGGTCGTAAATATATAATCTAAAGCCTCTTCGTCTTCTGAACATGCAAAACAAACAACTAAACCTATATGACATTTTTTTATTTGTCCTATATATCTATGCCTTGACTCTTCTCTTGAAATTTTACGTCTTACAATTCCACCATCTCTAAAGTTAGGAATTTTATCAGTAAGATCAATAGCATTTATACCATTGATCTTACATCGACAACTTTCTAATATTACCAATACCTTTTCTGAAATAGAAACAAATTGCCCCGGTTTTATAATCTCATTTTCTGATAATTGAAATAATTGATAGTTATCTTGCGTTGCACCATGACCAACATACACAATTACAGCAAAATCTACTCTTATTTCAACCATCATTTTTTTTAGCATATCAACAGAACATTTCTTTATTTCCAATATCTCATTGTCTTCAAAAGCACCGCCCGCAATACTTTTAAAATATTCGATATATTTTGACAAATAGGAACAGTCTAATTGATATTCATATGCTGTTTTTGAAAAACCTTTTATCAAAACAACTATTCTTCTAAAAGGAACTTGACTCATTTACGAATAAAAATGTAAATTTATAATAAACCATATTATATAAAATCTATCAACCTCAACATTCGGCGACAAACCAAATTAATCGAAAAATTTCTATTTCTTAGATTTTTTCCATTGTAACAAAGCTTGTGTCTTTTGGGATTCAGGTAAAGCCGCAACCATTTCCTGCAAATAAGGAAGAGCATTACTATCCCGTTCTTTAAAATATTTATATGAGTTCTTTATCAACCACTCATTATGAAAATGATCCCGAAAGTCTCCAAGCAAGAAATTAGGATACAATTTCACATTCGGGATACTCCTTCCATCGGGATATGTATGGGTATAGGTTGGAAAATCGTTAGGCTCCAATTTCTTAACATTTCTTACCCAGCTTGCAAACATACGACCTTCCGATATATCAGGAACCATACTATCTGGAAGCTGGTAGCCTCGATCCTCCAATGGAGCTATCAGATTATATACAATCTCATTGAATATGGAAAAATGTGTAGGTGGAATCTGAGTCCTATTCATCATATACCGTTGCAAATGATATGGTAAGCTTTTAGCTTTCGGAATATTTCCATTCATCCATTCAAATACCCATTTGGAAACCAATACCGCAAATTTGGGAGAAGCCCATTGAGCTAAATTTATTGCTACTTGTGGATGTACCCAAGTACCTTGTGCTTGAGGTATTCCACCTGTAATTGTCTGTATTAGTTCCGTTATGGGAATTCCCACATCGGAACTAAGCTCTTTCAAAAAATCATCTGTACCTTTTAATCTTTTGTAATCAGCAAAATTTTTGCCCGCCGCCTTACAAAGTGCAGTAGCATTCACATAACCATCCAATAATCTTTGTTGCACCGGGCTATTATCTACTTTTCTCTCTATAAGAGCCAGTTCAAATTGAGTATCGTTCATTTTTGTTTTCTATTTTATGAATTAAGTTTTGCAAGGTAATGAATTTTATTTGGATTATCATCAAAAAACAGCCATCCAAATAACAATGAACCATTAATGTTACCAAATCCTATAATATCCCCCAATGCCTATATAAGGAGATAAGCCAGATTGACCGATACCATATCCACCAATGAGTCCCAACCCCCACTTACGAACCGGAACCTTTTTCGTTATGTAAGCAGTCTTTGGGAACACATCTATGCTATCCAAGGCAGCGTTATAACCGCTAACCCATGCACGATAGTTGTCCGTAGCATATTCTTTTTGGGAAATAGGAACAGGAATATATATCGTATCGTGGACCGTATCGCCTTGCCGGGTTATGTAAACCGGGAAAGGCTCCGGAACTTCCCTTATAAGGGTTTCGTATATCGGATAGGGAACCGAATCGCGTAACGTGTCTCGAATGGTTATCGTATCTGCCCGGATTACGCCACAAGCAACAGGTTGCCTTGTACGCCTGCCGACAAAGAAACAGGCAGTACAAAGCAACAGCACACAAATGATACGCCAAGATTTCATAGCAGATTCCACCCGGCAATAACATCCGACATCTCAGCATCTTTCCCATTCTCCATACGGCTCATACCTGCCACTATCCGAATCATCTGTTCCCGATTATTTACATTAATCGGATCATCGGCAGGGATACCGGCGTAACCAGATACAAACCGGATGTACTTTTCCGTATGGTTCTCTTTCTGTGGTGCCCAACGGGTAATCATCTTGCGAATGGTGTCAAGGTGATAGTTATTATAGTAGCTTCGCAATATCTTGAATATAGCCCGATAGCCGTGCGCCATTGATTCGAACTGCTTAAAAGACTTGTCTTTGCTCGGCCTAATCTCCCCCTGAAACAGATCATTATTGATACGGATGTTTCCGGGGTTATTGTTTCTTAATCCTCTGGGTAATTCTTTCTTCATTTTTATCCTCCTTCATTAATAACCGTTCTGCGGTTCACGATCGCCACACTTCTTACGTTCACATCGTTTCAAAGCAAGTTCCAGCTTGACATCCGAATAGCTCTCTTTCAAAGTAAAAAGCTCATCCTGTACCTGTCGAAGCCTTCCGGTTTGTTCTACAAAGCGTTCTTCTTTTTCTGACAGCTGTTTTTGCAGGAACTCGTTATACTCACGTAAAGCCTTGAATTCCTCCACATCTGCATGGGCATCCTCGATACGTGCATTTGTCTTTCGGTTCGTATAGAAACCGATAATCCATTTCACTGCTTCGAATCCACCCATCGTTCCGACGATTGTTATTATGTCCGTTAATTCTATGTTCACTTCACACCTCCTTCTTGATTTAATAATTCTTCTAACTCATTTATCTTATCCCGTAACTCTTGTCGGGAAACATGTATTTCGCCCATGTTGTACTCTACCGGTTGTCCGATCATTGTTGCCTCGTAGGATTTAATCACAATGTAGTCGGAGTCAGAGAGTTCTTTTTTCAGCCGATCGATCTCTTTCTCAACCTCATAAGTTTCAAGAGTATATTTAAGCTCAAGAACTCCATCTTTATAATAGTAGTTCTTAAAATAATACTTCTGATCCGGATCATTGGGGATATCTGAGATGTCATATATCGTACAATCTTCTCCGGCATACATCGTCTCATTATTAATTCCACCGGGAAAAGAGCTATTGAATTGGTAACTATTCAATACGAATCCATCACTATTCCTTACATATATTTTCATATCATACTAATTTGAAAGGCTTTGTATATACCAAGCTTTGTTGTAAAAAACTAAAACCATAAAATCTCCTCTACTCATCCATCGTGCACCATAGGATACACCAGAGGCATCGTTTTGTATGTCTCCATTATGATTCAATAACGGGGTCGTCGATGTTCCTGCAACGAGTACCCTGTACGAACAGTATCTATCAATAAAAATTCTGATTGTGTAAATTCCGTATTGTGAAGCAGACACTCCACTTTGAAAATTACCAAACATATCTTGTATCGTTGAAAATTGAGGTAATTCAAAGGTTAGATCGGCCTTTAAATCTCGAAACAGATATATACTACCATTCAACTGTGGACTATATGTCCCTCCCCCTGTTATAGGAGACACCTCTTCTATTTCCCACAACTTTCCTCTGTGCATACGACCGCCTATAGTTTCTAAGGCTAGATTGACATCTGCGTAATTTGCTTCCAGCTGTAAGGCTGTGTTTCGGTAAAAATCCCCCCAACCAGCATAAATACTCGTATTTTTGTTTGATATACCATTGTATATTCTAGCTGTTACACGTTGGTTTGAAAACAAACTATTATTGACATTCGACCCTAAAGTTATTTGTGAAAATGACCCATCAGAGCTTTTGGTATGGCGTAATTTTATCACATTATATAAAGCATCCGCTAAACCACTCGTATAGCCTGTTAACCATCCATCTTCTATTGTAAATTTACCGATTTTAGCTCCATTTAGTACTTTTAGCCTACTTGTTTCAATATCAAGGGCTTCTATCATTTCTGCCGTAATTCCTTTCGCTACAATTGCTGCTGCTTCGAGCAGTACAGTATTAATTTTGCCGTTTTTGACAACTGTATTACCGGCATCAGCAGCTGCTTCCAATGCGGCATAATTAGTATACCCCAAACGTTGAGCCAAAGAATCTTTAAAAGAATCAGGGACATTTGAAGCCGCATTATCCGAATAGCTTTTAAGCGTATCCTGGATAGCTTTATTGGCCGTTTCCACGGCTGTGTTAAATGAGGACATAGCTGAATTGAATAATGAAAACTTGCTGTCGACGTTATTCTTCTCAGCAACTGTCGTTTTACCATCAGAAATAGCACTATTGATTGCCGACAGTAGATTGTCAATCGCTCCAAACAGAGTCACCTTTGCATTGAGTAATCCCGATTTTGCGGTACCGGTCAAGTAGCTATTGACATATAACTTATTGTAAGTAGCTTCTACAGCTGCCTTATCGGTTTTTACTGTATTGATGTACTTTTCGATAGCCTTGGCCTCTGACTCCTGTATTATGCCATCAGAAAAAGCGCCATCTATGTAATTTCCCAGGCCTGATACAGATTGTTGAGCTTGGTTTGCTGAAGCCTGGGCATTGCTGGCGGCCGTAAAGGCCTCTTTTCCTTTTGCCAGAGCTTCGTCCGAATAGCTTTTAAGCGTATCCTGGATAGCCTTATTGGCAGCCTCCACCTTTGATTTATAATCGGCAATAGCATTTTTGTAGGCAGTAAACTTACTATCGACATTGTTTTTCTCAGCCACGGTTGTACGACCGTCGGCAATAGCGTCATTTACCGCTTTAATAAGATTGGTATGGGCACCATTGTAGGTAATCTTCGAGTTTAACAGGTCAGTCTTCGGAGAACCTAAAAGATATATATTGGAGTACAACTTCGTATAAACAGCGTCCGCGTCAGCTTTCTCCGTATTGAGAGTATTGATATATTTCTCTATCGCTTTAGCTTCAGCCTGTTCTATAACTCCGTCTTTAAAGGCTCCATTCACGGTTCCTTCAAAATCGGTCAAGGCTTTACTCGTTTCGTCTATTTCTCTAACGGCATCGTCAATTATCTTTTTTGCGGCCGGCCATTCCTTTATATTTTCTAAACCAGACGTTCCTTCACCAAACAAAATCTTTCCCGAAATCGTGGCCCCATTTTTTGCGATAATATGGGCATTCACCAAATCAACTACCAATCGAGCCAACTTGTCCTTAATAACACCGGTCGTGATCGTCTGCCCGGCTATCTCTGTAAAACCATAGTTAGGGTTCCAGGAGCGAATACTATCCTCCGGAGTATTCAGTACGCCAATCCAAAAATGGTAATAACCGGCTTCTGCCTCTAGCTTAATCTGCCGTTCAGAGACAAATATAGATCCAGCACTACCCTCCTTCGGACACTTGGCATAAACATAATAGGCCAATGAATTACTAAGTCGGAAAGATGCCGCCGGGATAGACCATTCCCTGACTGTTTCGCTTACTGTGAAATGAACCAATTCTCCAGCTGTATTTTTGAAGTAGTTAGGATCGTTATCGGCATTAGGAATAAACTTCACTCCAATCAAATCCATCTGCTGAGAATTGGTTCCTACAATCAGTTGAGCAGTATGCACGGCTAATGGCTTGATGAGCTCCGTAAAATAATCCCCCTCCGGATCGAACATCATACCTAACGTCTCCATCACATCACGCCATGACCGCTTAGTCCACTCGCGGACCGGCTTAACTTTATCCTCGATCTCATCCGGGAATTTATCGACATCATTTACCAAGTCCTTGAAGCCATTACCCTGCAGGAAGTCAGATAAAGTCAACTCGTATCGATACGCCGGCTTGTCGTCATTTTCGATATAACGCTTAACTTTCGTGACCCGAATCTCTCGATCAATCTTTAGCTGATCGGAATAAACCCCAACCATCTGCCCACAGGCAATGAATAGATTCATTTGTCGAAACAGCACTTCATCGCATTTCCCTCTCAGCTGGATACGCTTTTCGCAATGTTCGTCGAGCCAGGTCTGAGCTTCTTCCGCTAGTTGGCTAGAGGCATTATCAATATAGACCTGTGGCATCTTTATGCCGGTAAGGATAAACTTGTCACCGACAGCGAAGTTGATATCGCCAGGGACCGTCAAAGCATTTTCCTCTTTGTTTTCTTTGAGCTTAAATTGCTTTATCTTGTCATCCACACTCTCTTTGACGATAGCCAGATCATATCCGGCTAGACCACCGTCCTGGAATGTGACGATTGCCTCCACTTCATCCAATAAACAGTCTTTCAAATTAAAGTCAATACCGGATGCTTGTAATGTCAAATCATCGATCTTCGTAGTCACTAAAAATTCGCCTTTCGGAAAGATATGATCAAACTGTATCTTTTTCTGCCCTAGTCGTCCATACTTGTCGGTATTCTTCGACATCTCTTTCAGGCCGCCTGGTAACATCAAATAGTCTGCACCGTAATCCGGCCCAAGTTTTTATCTGAGCCGTAAGGGTAAATAACCGTGGTCGGTCGTTCTTCATCGACAGACGATACTTCCAGTTCGGTAAATCCAAGACCTTCGCCCTGCCCCAGCACAAGGCCGTTACTGTCGTATTTTCTTTTCCCTATGCTAACCGTTTTCTGGGATATCCAATACTCGGTATCAATCTGTTTAACTGTATCATCTAAGACATTCCCAACGCTCTTGTCCTTAAATGATATGGTTATGGGACGAGACTCTATACACGATCCAACTTTCCAGCCCGAATCTTCGCGGTTCATGTTTTTAACGATCAGTTCAAGGATTTGTCTTGCCGTACCGGTATAAGAGTCAAAATTCTTTTTGTACTCAGGCTTTCCATTTAGAAAGAACACGACATCTTCCAGGTCATATTTACTTGAGTAAAACGGTATATTATACTCCCAGCCAAGCGACTTCTCCCGCTTAGTAACCTTCTCCTTATACCGGATCTTGTACCTTTCACCCTCACATTCCACGTAATCACCGACCTCAAAATCAATAACATCACGGGACAAGAAGTTTAGGGTAAGCGTTTGCTCACCCATGATCTCATCAACCGTGAAGCTATTATTTTTCAGATAAGCATCACATAATACCGTACTTCCCCGCTTAATTTTCATACTTTAAAATATAATCTTACTTTTGTGTGAGTTTGTATTATTAATTGTAATACAAATATTAGATTTAAGGTATCCGCCTTCCTGCTGTGAAGTTCGAAGGCGGAGTTTTTTTACTACTTATTATAATGTATCACCTCGTCCTGCTTACCGAACAACGATCCGATCGCTTTGATGATATCGTAAAAACCGCATCCGGACAATCCGGTAGCCAAACCATATAAAAGCGATTGCCACCACACGAGATCATTGAGTAACGGAGTTGCTTTCAATAGCCAACAGGCCATACAAACCGCAATACCGGTAACGACTGAGATCAGGATCTTAATCAGCTTACTGTCCGAGATAGCCGGAACAACCTTTGTGATCTGTGTAACTAAGGTTGACACTACCGCTACGATGCCGGTAAACGTTCCGAGGTCAATTACAATACTAACAACAGGGTCCGTGACTACTTCCTGAGCGTAAATGTTTCCTGAAATCAAAGAAATCAAAGCTACAATTAAAAATAAAATCTTTTTCATACTACATTTTTTTAAATTAAACATTACTTTTGCTGCATACACCTCCTTCTTTGAAGGAGTTTAATATTTTGAACCGCTCTGGGTCGCGAGATTCGGGGCGGTTTTACGTTATTCCTGTTCATCATTCCACAAATCAACATCAGATTTGATATTCCGGGTAACGATATAGTACAGTACCCAGAATACAATTTCGA
Organism: Parabacteroides sp. ASF519; assembly: GCF_000364265.2. Classification (NCBI taxonomy): domain Bacteria; kingdom Pseudomonadati; phylum Bacteroidota; class Bacteroidia; order Bacteroidales; family Tannerellaceae; genus Parabacteroides; species Parabacteroides sp. ASF519. The sequence continues at coordinate 4,663,265 of NZ_AQFV02000006.1, forward strand.
ATATGATAAAGCCCGGAATCATTCCTTTACCAGATATTCGCGTAGATACATAAAATTACCGGCAGTCAATTCTTTCGTCGACTTAGAAGTAGCATCTACCAGGTCATCGAAGTCTACATCAGAGATATAGTGCATCTCGATCTCAACATCTTCGGCCAGGAGCTCAGACGTGTAATCTTTAATGTCCGAATCAAACTTCTTTGTCAGGCCATCAAGTTCTTTCTGTTCCTCTTCGGACCGATCTTTCTTCTTCATAAGATCATCCAAGCCGGCCGGTTTGAACTTATCGAAAGCGATCTTCATAGCTTCCTCGATTTCCTTCGAGTGTTTTCCCAGCCGGACAAGGTTACGCATCATGGCCGATTTTCCAGCCTTACTCATATTTCCGAACGACACATACAATAGTGTACGATTCAAATTCACAATTTCCTCTTTCTTCATTTTACGCTGATATTTTTATGCGGCAGGGAGTTCCCAGCCGTGTTCTGTTATTACTTGCTTTAATTTTTCAATTTCTTTATGGAGAGACTTGTATCCTAGGACCGCAACACAGGCTCCTAAACCGGCATAATCTACACTGTAGAAATCTTCTGTACTATCATAAGCAACAAATTCCGGAAAAATTTTTAATAGGTCTTGTGCCGATACTCCTATACATTCCTTATTGGTTGAATCGTCTTTTCTTGTATATCTAATAATGTCCAACCTTAATACTCTTGTTATATCAGTTACTGGTCCTAGTACATTTTTTGAACGGATATCAGACCCAACAGTCCAAGCAATCTTTGTATAATTTTGATTACTACCTAAATTTATTTTATTATCACCTCCAACATTAAATTTTATATTTGAGGAAGATGAATATGTTGTTAATTCAAACGAACTCTGGCCTTGAACAATTGCGGCTCCTCCGGATGTTCGCTTAAATTGTATTGCTTCAGCTATAACACCTGATGTAATTACAATTGCGCTTGTAACATTCCCTCCACTGAATACACCAGAATCCCCTTTAGGGCCTTGCGGTCCGGTTGCTCCTGTTGCCCCAGTATCTCCTTTGTCGCCTTTCGGACCCTGCGGTCCAGTTGCACCAGTCGCACCACGAAGACTCTGGGAATAAGTATACGTAGTCTGTCCTTCTTGACGAACGCCTAACGTATATCCGTTCCAGGTAAATTCCAGATTCTTACCAGCTGGTCCTGTCGCACCAGTGGCTCCTTTTGCTCCGGCAGGGCCCGTTGCTCCAGTAGCGCCTTTCAAATTTTTGAATGCAAATGCAAATGTCCTGGCTGAAGCCGTCCCTCCCAGGCTGACTGTAACAGATGGCGTACCGACATTGGCATCAACAGTCGCAGATGCACCGGTGATCGTTGCATTTGTTCCCGCTGCACCCGTTGCTCCGGCAGCTCCTTTAGCCCGGTATCACCTTTCGGCCCTTGAGGACCTTGTAGATTTACATAGCTACTCCACCCGGATGCACCGTAGATACGCAAACTGGTGCCGGACCATTGCCAATCACAGGATACACCATTTTCGCCACGCAATCCCTGCGGGCCTTGTGCACCGGTATCACCCTTTGCCCCTGTTGCCCCTTTAGCACCAGTCGCCCCGATTTCACCTTTGGGACCGATTGGACCCTGAATACCTTGTATCCCCTGATCTCCCTTGTCACCTTTATCACCTTTGTCGCCCTTTTCGCCCTTCGGACCAATTGGACCGACAGGACCTACCAATAAGGCTAGCTGATCTGGAGTAAACATGTCATAGGTAAATGCTGCGCCAGTATCACCTTTCGGACCTATTGGGCCTTGTTTTCCCTCAGGGCCAATAGGACCAACATCTCCCTTATCGCCTTTATCGCCCTTCGGTAATACGACATTCAATAAATATTTAGGGTTTCCATTAGTATCTGTTCCATCAGGAGATAAAGAGGCAAACGGATTTTCACCTTTAGTTACCAATCCGATACTAATTTGCGGTGTTTTACCTGTAAATCCTCGTGCACCGGACATATCTACGATAAAATTGAAACTGATTACACCATCGTGTTCATTCTTTATGTAGAGTTTAGCCGTATCTGGCTCTTCTGTATCACTTCCTTCAGGAACATCAGGTATTGGTATACTAACAGCAACAAAAGATCCTAATGGGATTTTTTCATTATCGGCATCCGCTTTCATAGCTTCTACCGAAGGATATGTTTCTGCTATACTAAATGGTTTTCCCATTAGGTTTATGTCGCTCTTGACATAATCCTTTAATGTACGGTTCCAAAAGTATACATAACCAAAAGTATCGAAAATGGGCTGTTTGTCTGCAGCTTCCTGGGCAGCAGCAGCCGCCAAGTCCGCTAATCCGGCAGAGGATTCGGCTTTATCTATAGCCTCCCGGCTTTCCTGAGCACGGAGCCTTTCGGCTTCAACGCGAGCAGCTTCGGCATCCTCACGAGCTCGCTCTGCTGCATCGCGTTTACCTTCTTCCGTCTTTCGGTCCGCCTCAGAAGATACACGCAGTTTTTCAGCTTCATCTCGTCCTGTTTCGGCAGAGATACGTAATTTTTCAGCATCCCCACGATCAACTTCCGACGCTACACGATTCTGTTCAGCAATATCACGTTTTCCTTCCTCCGTAACACGGGTCTGTTCAGACTGATTACGTAAAGCTTCGGCAGCATCGCGCTTACCTTCTTCAGTAACGCGGTTTTTCTCAGCCAAAACACGGGCGTCTTCGGCATCCTCACGAGCCTGTTCCTGCGTATTCCGAGTTCCTTCTTCCCTGATGCGGGCCTGCTCTGCGTTGTCACGGATTTCTTCTGCGGACACACGCTTACCCTCTTCAGCTATACGATTCGACTCACCCTGTTCACGCAGTTCCTCGGCAGAGACCCGGGCTGCTTCGTCGGTTTTCCGTATTCCTTCCTCGGCTTTTCGTTTCTTTTCGGCATCTACACGATCTGCCTCCTGTTCTTTGGCTGTGCCTTCAAAGGTTATCAAGTCAGCAATCTTCCGATCAGCGGTTTGCTCGATCTGAGCCATCTTATCGGTGATGATTTTGGCGGCATCGGTGGCGGGTTTCTGAAGTTCGGCCTTTTCCACCCCGGTCAGATCAGAATAATGCAGTCTTAGCAAGTCGCGTTCTTCCGCAGTAAGATCTGAAAACTTCATTTTCAATTCTTCCCGATCAAAAATGCTCTTATAGGCAGAGTCTGGTTCATTTTCATACTTCAGTTGAAGAGTACCTTCGACTTTCCGGAACAAAGGTTTCTCTCCCTTCGGACCACGGATTTTTTCTAAGGAAATAAGATTTTGCCAAGTACCGGATGGCCCCTGCTTCCAAAGAATAGATGTAGCATCCACACCCAAGTAAACACTTAACCCAGGATCACCTGGTCGCCCCTTCATTGTGGAAGGCAAAGCACGTTTCGGTCTTCCAGCTTGAATGATAAGGATCATATCATTGTCGGTCACGTTCGTCGCAGCCGGTAACGCATTCGCATAAATTATATCAAATTCACCTGTCGCCATATCAATTAAATACTATAATTCTACCTTGTTCATCAGCCAATAGACCGAGTTCTTTATCCTGTAATACTCTGTACCTTGTCACGCCACCGGTGTCAACCCAGGTTACTACCGGGATCACGAGAGAGATTGTAAACCGGACCATGATGTCCGTTTCCTGCCATATCTCAACCGTATAAGACGGACAGTCTGAGTAATAGACCTGTGTTGTAGCACCTAGTGTATTAATATATAAGCTCTGTGTTCCGGTACCCGAAAGTTGGGTAAAAAAGGCATGATAGTTGTTCAGGAACTCTCCTACGCTTTTTGCCATCATCCAAAGCGATAACTTGATCGTCTTGTGTTGGGTCCGGATCGTTGTAAGGTCGATGTTACGGCCATCGGTAAAAGGATCTTTCAAGGCCGGAGTCTTCAGTATGTCTTCCAGGCCGTCATCGCACCCGATGCCGAACTCACCGAAGTCATAGCCGTTTATCGCAAACTGTCCGCGCAAGCTTATCCCACCGGAAGGATACGCTGAGACTCTAGTAAAATTATCCTCTATAAAATTTAGGTCAAGAACTGAGCAATTCCTATTCGCATTCAGAAATACCGGTAACTCGTATTTAACCCCTGCGTTCAGTCGAAGCCGGTTTGTCATACCTTCAATCAGGTTCATCTCCCGGTATCCGGTAGCAGACAAGTCAGACGTCAGCTTGTTATACCGGCGCCAGAACTCCAACTCTCCATAGGCCTCCATGAAAAAAGACAACTTGATTGTCCTGGCTTCGAACTCCACCTCCGACAGGTCCGGGACAATGCCATTCGATTCAGCCCAGTCCCGAGTAGTCACAGCTTTACGCTTCGGATATTTCAACAGGTCGTCGAAAGAGCCTTCCAACAATGTACAACCCCATTCATTTATGTTTTTTCTGTCGATTGTCATCACATTTTCACTTTTACGTTCAACGTTCCTTCCACGGCATTAACCGTCCTCTCAGAGTATTCAGACAGTTCACCTGTATGCCCTTTTATCTCATCTACCGCATCATATATCTTATCGGATACTTCTTTTAGCTTGCCAACTAATTCCTTAATGGCTGTCACATCTTTCCAGCCTTGTACCTGTAGGTCACGGATAAATTGCATCTGCTCACGGATAGATTCTATTGCAACACGTTGGGCACCCGTTTGTCCGGCCAAAAGATCTATCGATTCCTGGTTTGCTTTTGCGTAAGCCCCTTTCAGGGAGTTATCCGATACATCTTCCGTCGCCTCCTGATCTTTAGGCATCAGATCAATGCCGCTGGAACTAAAAGCCTCTTCCAACTCCTTCCATGCATCCTGAAATTGTTTACCCAATCCCAATACATTATCCTTGAAACTCTTAGCCGATTCAGCTGTCAATTTGTAATAAGTATTGCCATCCTTATCCTTCTTCTCCATCGACTTATATAGGTCATTGGTCATCTTCTCTAATGGGCCGAGTAACATATTACGACGAAGCATGTTCTGGGCTATACTGGCAATCGTTTTATCGATATTGACTTCAAGCTCTTCCAGAGCATTATCTATTGATGGATCGGTAACGGAATTTACAATCATATCTGTTATGCTTGTGAAATCCAGACCAAGAACAGTATCCTGAATCTGATCTTTAAATTCTTCCGTTTTATCAATACCTTCAGCGATAGCATCAATATACTTACGCAGTCCTTCCGGAAGACGGGCATAAACCTCCGGCAATTTCTTCAACGAGGCCAGCTGTTCATTAGTCATCCGGCTTAAATCGGTCGTATAGATGCCTACTTCGCGAAGTTCGTTGACATACCCTTTCAGCATCTTGTTGGCCTTGTAACCGTCGCTGTGGGAGAACATACCGGAGCCGGCTCTCATCGCTTCATTGAACAATGTACGGCTGGCCGCAATGGATTTAGCTATGTCCTTTGTTGTGTCAATGATATTTTGACCAAACGCCATGCCTCCCAATTTATCAAGGAGGGCAACCTGGGTATCGATAAGGTCATTGATAGCATCCATATAGGTTTCATACCCTTCCACCATGGATTTATCAATTTCCTTCTTCGCAGTAAACAGATTGCTGACAACACTGACTAGTTGGCCGGCTGCCGCAGAGATACCTCCGATTAGTCCTCCCTCGGCAAATCCCTGAGCGATATTGCTAACAGCATCCAAGGCCATATCCAATTCATCGGAGATGCCTCCAAAAGCCGTTTTCAGGCTATCGGCTACATCGGCCACCATCTGCATCTTGCCCTTAAAGCCTTCTGCATACTCGATCGCCTTTTCTTTCGCTTCTTCCTCGGACATACCCAGATCCATAAAGCGCTTCTGCAATGCCTTTATGGCTTTTTCATCAATCAGGTTATTGATGGATTTCTTACTTGGTTTTGACAGGGCCTTATCATATCCTTCGACAGCGATCCTTAAAAGTTCAGCGTCTTTCTTGGACTGCTCATCCCCCATACTGTCGAGGATGGTTATACGTTCCAGGGCGTATTTACGTACAATTTCTGTTTTCTGTCGTTCGGTCTCTTCGACAAAGTAAGTGTCATTGGACTTGTTTTCAAGATGGCCGAGGTCTACCTGCTCCTTGAAATCGACAGTAGACAAAGCTGATTCTTTCCGGGTGTATTCCCTTTCCGCCTGTTGCTTTCTAACGAGCATCCGGATAAAGTCCCCTTCCTCTTCTTCGCCGGCTTCCTTGGCTATTTTGATCTGCTCTTTGTAGTAACTATCGATCTCAATCAAACGATTATCCAGTTGGCTCCGGAAATGAGAGTCAACATCGTTCTGTATTGATTTCAACTGATCGGAATACTCCTTTGCGATATTGGCAACATCGTTGTTTCGCTTATCCTTAGCAGAGTTTTCACGATCGGTAAAAGTAGAAAGGACAGCAGGATTTTCTTTGCCTCTTGATTCTTTAACTTTTTTCTGATACTCCTCCTTCTCTTTCTGGATAGCGGCAATGGTTTCTTTATATTCCTGATCGGCTAACAGCACTCGTTTGTCCTTACCGTCTTTCATTATGGTAATACGATCGGCCTGTAGTTTTAACTCATTGTCGAGGATAGAGCGAGCAAGGTCCACTTGAGCTTGTTTCAATTTGCCTCCTTCCTTTTCTGTGATTCCCGTCAAGGCCTTTAGCTTTCCCTTAATTGTTTCAATGTTGGTCTGTGCCGCATTTATCTCGTTTTGCGTGGCCTTAGAGTCCGGAGCACGGAGCTTCTTTAGTTCTGCTTCTGCTTTAGCTAGTTCATTTGTTAAATCAATTTTTCGCTGGAGAACAGTTTCGCCTTCATCCTCTGTCTTTTTAGACGCCTCTTTATTTAATGAAATAAGATGATCATTTGTTTTTTTCAACTCATCATTTACTACATTTAGTTGAGTAATATCAAAAGCATTTACCCAAAGTCCCTTATCTTGATTGCCCTTTATCTTCGCTTCAATTTCTTCCTTTTTATCCATTAAAGCGGATAAATTCGCCTGCTCTGCTTCCAGTTGAACATTAACGGGTATCGATACCGGCTTCTTCTCCGCTTGGTCTTGAGCGAACGATAGAATTTGGTCAATATCCCCTTGCAAAGTCTTTTTCTCATCAATCAATCTAAACAACTTATCTCCATGAATTCGCTTTGTATCGGTTCCGGACTTAGATTTATCATACCAACGTTGCTCTGCGGCTATCTCCATATTGAGTTCATTAATTCTCTTTTGCTTATCAACGACCATATCTTGAGCAGCCTTCATCTTTGCATTTTTCTCAATAGATTTTGTATATGCATCTATCGAATTCATAGCCTCTTGAGTCTTCAAATTTTCTAACGATAAATTACCTAGATATTCAGGAGATATATCATTCAGCTTTTTGATCGCTTTCTCACGATCTTCTTTACTAATCAATTCATTTTTTGCAACAGAAAGGAGTAATCTCAATTCGGCTTGCTCATTAGCCATATTATCAGCTGTAGCCTTTTGTAATTTATTCAATCGGCTTTGAGCTGTCTCAGCTGCATTAATTTTATCAGCAAACAACATATAAGCTGTTGTGGCTAAACTGATCATAGTCAAAATAGCTCCTAATGGGTTAGCTTTCATTGCTCTCCACAACGCAACGGTAGCAACTTTTAATCTATTTTTAGCACCTGTAGCAACGTTGGTTGCGGCTGTATTAGCCACGGTTGTAGCCGTATTTATTCGTGTTGCAGCATTCTCTGCATTAATTGAAGCTGTGAGCAATTTTGATTCTGCCGATTTCAATTTCTTTGCAGACACACTCACATTTGTTGCTGCAGCTTCCTCACGCTTAGCAGCTGCATTTAATTTGGTTTGAGCAACTTCCAATGCAGCCAAATCGTTAGCTTCAAACGCTGCATCAAACTCAGCCTTCGCGGCTTCGACTGATTTTTTGGATATATCCAACTTCTCTTTAGCAGAGGCTAGTTTTACTTTATTCGCTTCTACCTGTTTTGTAAGAGATTCAACAAGGTTATCAGCGTTTTTCTTCTCCTGCATTGCTTGATCAGCCAAAGCCTTTATATACTCTTCAGAACCGGCCTTCAAATTCATTTTAGATAATTTTGCCCGCTGTTCTTCAGTGATAGTCTTTTCCAAAGAAGCATTATAGGCCTCCTGATATAACCGTTCCTTTTCTTTGGCAATGATAGATTCTCCCGTTATAGTGTTTTGAATCGTCTTCAAATTATTAGATATAGAAACCTTTGCCGAATGGAATGCCTCGGCTGCAGAAGCTCCAATGACAGAAGACTTATATGTCACGTATGCACCGGCTACTCCTATAAGCAATTTCTTAAGATTTTCCATACTATTTTGAACGTCACCAGTCTCAAATCCGTGGTTAATGGTCTTAGCTGCTTCCGATACATTTTTCAAAATAGTTTCCCCCATCGGGCGCAATGTAGTCTGAATATTATTCGATAAAAGCGTCATTTGCTTATCAACATCATTCATCATAAGCTTAAATGCAGCTTCTGTTGATCCTGCCGATTCATTCATAGCCTTAAGATGTTCCGCTGCGTCCTGAGCCTTGATCCCAGTTAAACCAAGAACCCCGTTTACCGCTTCAACCTCCGGAATAAGTTCACGCAGTTTAGACTCTGAACCGCCAGCTCTAGCCGCAATCTCCGCTAGTCCTTCTTGGAATGTACGAGTATTAAAAGCACCATCTCCTAATACTTTAGAAGCTCCTATTATCGAAGCCCGTATCTGTGTCATAGCCTGTGCTGTCGGAGTTCCGGATTTGGTCAAGGTAGCAACTGCCGCCAGCACCTGGTCCATTTCAACCCCATAGGCTGCCGCGATTGGTGCAACCTGAGCAATAGATTGTCCAAGTTCTCCGAATGTAGTCTTACCAAGTTTAGCAGTAGTGAAAAGTTGGTCTGAAACTTTTTCGGCTTCATCAGCGCCCATTTTGTAGGCATTCAAAAGCGTAGTAATAGCATCGGCCGCAGTCGCCGTATCTGTCATACCCCCAATAGCAGACTTGGCTGATACTTCAAGAACCTTCATTCCATCCGCTCCATCGTGGCCAGCAGAAACAATACCATACAAGGCCTTAGCTACATCCGGAGCCTTGATCGGGATCTCTTGGGTTATAGACATGATCTGATTCATAAAACCGGTCATATCATCCGTCACCTGCGTGGAAATGGTCGCCACTTCCAGCATGTTCTTCCGGAACTCTTTTTCGAAGTCATAAGAGCTCTTAGCGGCACTAGCGAACGCCGTTGCCGCACTGATCCCTATGCCAGAAAAGACATCGAACGATGTTATCTGTCCGGCCATCGCCTTAATTATCCCTATAACCTCCCGGCTATCGGAGTACAACCCGGTAGTATCGACACCCGTAGCCATATAAAGGGCTCCCTCCCTGTTTACTATACCCATAAAACTTATTTATGATAAAATATACAAACAGAGATTTTATTCATATTTTTACGTCATAATCCAAAAATCAAATAATATGGAAAATCAAGCTGAAGAAGGAAAAAGGAAAGTAGATTTTACAAAAGAAGAAAAAACACTAGACACCATAGCAGATGTTGTTCTTGTTATTGGTATCGGAGTTGCTTTGTTATTGCTATTATTCAAATGCACTTATGAATCCTCATTTGGGAATAGTCATGGAGGTGACTACAACTGGCCCATTATTATTCAAGCCATCACAATTGGATTGTCTTCTTTGACAGCATGGGCTGTATTAAAAGTTATAGTTGGCATATCCGTTAATATTGGTAAGATAGCAAACAAACAAGATAAAAATTAATCTAGTTCTAAAAAGGGGATGTGTCAAAACACCAAAAATATGAAAATCACCCCTGTCACAGATATCTGTAGCAAGGGTAATTTTGTTAAAAAGAGGGTTTTGACACACCCTCTAAAAAACTTTTCAGTTTTTATCTATCTCCAAAATAATTATCTATCATCTTGTTGATGCAATGGGCAGTCACTTCTGCAGCGACTGTTACTAAAAATAAAATAATTAATTCCATTACTTTTAATAGGATTAGTTTATAACTAGCCTATCTTGATGACGGAGAGTAAATCTCCCTCTCGGAGATTTCTAACCTCTCTTTCTTTTTATCTTGATGATAGCAACCTCCGGCAAGAAAGTCGAATCCATCCACGGCTGCATTTGCAAAATAATGAATAAAAATTTGCATAATCAAAAATAAGTACCCAAATTTGCATCGCTTATCATATTTAACTAACGGATGCGGGAAAGATTCGCTCGCATGACAATGCCGAGCATTTTTTATGCCCGTACATTATTGTATAACGATACTAGGTATTCGTGTACCCCTGTGTGGAACTGTAATGGAACCACAGCATCCGTTGGAATGTGATAAGCAGCAGGAAAGGCACGAATACCTTTTTTATTGAATTTGATTATGCTTATCAATTCCAACGATTCCAATGCCGCAAATAATAGTAACGGCAAAAGAACGGCTCAACCCTCCGAAATGGGTAAGTACTCCACTCCAGAACTGCAAGCCGCATTCAATACCGGCCGAGAGATAGGTAGAACCGAAGGTATGCTATCCTATCAAAGGCATCTCATGAACCAACTCTTCAATGAAAATCAGAAATTGAATGAAAAACTTAGAGAACAGAAAGGAGGCCAACAATGAAAGCCTCCACTCCTACCCAACAGCAAAATCTACAATTTTCAGAATTGGTACAAGTTCGAGAAGGGCAACCGGTGACAACTTCACTCATGGTTGCAGAGTATTTTGGTAAACATCATAAAGATGTTCTTCGGGCAATTAACTTACTAGATTGCAGTGATATTTTCAGAGAGCGCAATTTTGCGCCCTCTGAGTATTCTCGTAAAAATGGGAACGTTACAGCAAATTACCCATGTACTACATCACCCGCGACGGCTTCACCTTCCTCGTTATGGGTTTCACTGGTAAAGTAGCAGCCAAGTTCAAGGAGTACTATATCAATGCGTTCAATGCTATGGAGGAAACATTGCGAAAAAATGAAACAAACTCAGTTGTAGAATTGAAACGTCAGTTTACATATATCAGTGACCAGCTTATCTCATATATGAGCAAGCTTGAGAAAAAGATGCAGGATGAACAATCACAAAAGAATCCGGTCAACGAACTTTTCAATAATACTCATAATCCGAACCATTATCCGAAAGAGTATTTCCTGGCCATATTGGACTGTTTTTCTTCTTTCCTTAAAGAAGAATTCGACAAAGGGCAATGGAGAGGTGGAACTTCAGGAAGACTGGTATCAAGGATCGAAGCTACAAGAACATTATATTTGGAATAAAATATCCACACAAAAACTTCCACATTTGGGAATTATATTATATCTTTGCATCAAAGAGAAACAAACAACAGAAATATGAAAATCATTGATTCAGAAAAGCTAGAAAAGTTCATCCGCAAGCATGCTGATGCAGACAAGGCAATCCAGAAATGGATACAAATATGTGAGGCTGCTGATTGGAAAAGTCACTCTGACTTGAAAAATGATTTTCTTTCTGCCGATTATGTAGGTAACAGCCGATATGTATTTAACATCAAAGGTAATAATTATCGGATTGTAGCTGTTGTTACGTTTTTCGCAGGCCGCATGGTTATCCGCTTTATCGGAACTCATCCGGAATATGATAAAATTGATGTAAAAACTATTTAATAAGGAGGGCGTATGATTATCAAAAACGATGCTCAGTATAGAGAACATAAAGAAGCGATGGAGGTGATTATCACGAAAGGGACTAAGCTTGGCGATATGGAACTTTTATCACAGTCGGACAAAGACGAATTTATCCGTCTCACCGATGCGATCCATGAATGGGAGGCCGCTTATCATCCACTGCCCGGTAAAGTCTCCTCACTGATAACAGACGAGATAAAAAAGCAGATGGTAGATAAAAAGATCAAACAAAAAGAAGCCGCAAAAATGCTCGGTATATCAGAGTCCAGGGTAAGCGAATTATTGAACGGTAAACGTGCGCTTAACCTGAACATCGCAAAACGCTTACGTGATTGTTTCGGAATCCCAGCAGATTTCATCCTAGACAATATCTAATACAAAAGCCCGGCCAACTTCACAGTCTGCCGGGCTTTTTTGCCAAAATTCATCACTATGACAAAACATATCACTACTCTATCCTAATATATACTAAATTGATTTCATTTTCCGGACCCTTTTCTTCTGACCGGTATCAAAGTCTGTTACTTCAACCCATTCTCCGGAATCATCATCTTCACTCTCATCGTCTTTGTATAAAGTTTTATTTCGTTCATTGACTATGTATCCATGTTCGCGAAGCATTGCCAAGATAAGAACCATACTACTATCGAGTGTTTGATCATGTGTATAGCCAAATGCCTCATTGCAGGAAACTAGGAGCATGAAGCTACTTTGCGGCTCCGGTTCTTCCAGGTCTCGTTGTTCTTTTGAAGGGCTATTAACTCCTCTTCGTCTAGCGGGCTTACAGCTTCCAGCGCTGTGATAGTACGAGAAAAAGGGTTGCAACCGATCCGGAACAGGATCGCATTGAGAAGGATATAGATGTCCTCCCAAGTACAATTATCCTTTAAAACCTCCCGGAACCAAGCCGGCATATTTCCTTTTTTGTTGTGAATGCCGAGACAGACGATCTCAAAGATTATCTCATCGTACTTTGCCATCAAGTCGGCGATCTCATTGTTAAAGCCTGTATCCTTATTGGCCGTCAGTATTTCCCGATCTTGCTTATCAATATGCAGTAAAAGCGGTTTTATCCGGAACCAGGTACGAACCGTAAGCGGAGTAATAACTATGCTATCCCCTAGCTTTTTCCCTTCCGGTAGCAGATCTAACCGGGTGAACTCAAAGGGAATCTTAACCGGCTGATCCGTTACCACATTACTTTCAATCTGAAGTACTTGTTTTACACTCATGTTTTCCTTTAAAATATAAAAGCCCGAGGTTATCCCCGAGCTTTTCTTGATTTACGTTTGACTACTGCTTTAGCCATTCAGCTCTCTGATGGAGGAACCGGAGCCGTAACTGGTTTTACTTCACGGCAGTAAGGCGCAGATCGAACACCAGCAGCAGAAACAGGGGTCATAATGGTAGCTTTCACCAGCAGTAAATCAGTCTCTTCTTTTCCTGGAGCCTGACTCAAACGACCAGCAATAGAAGCCTTGACGAATACATACTCTGTATACTTACCATTATACGGAGAACTCTGTAATTTAATCGTCTTTATAATTGTAGGTGTTGAAACAGGTGCTTCCCATTTATCTCCAGTTACCGTTCCCCCACAATGAGCCTTAAGCTCTTCTGCAGTAGGAGAAGGAATGGTATATTCGATACTTGAAGGATCCCCCTTCTTTGACACGACCGCCCACGGGTCTTCTCTCCCCATAGCCGTAAAGCTAATTTCTTTAGGTTCTGAGAAGTTGAAAGTCACAGTATCAATTTCGGGATACTGAGTATACTCTGTTCCTGCTACACCATCACCTGGTTCTGCAACTCCTAGATAGTCAATATCTAATGCTAAACTTCTTTCCATATTATTAATCAATTTCCGTAATTACTTCAAATCTTATATTCGTACAATCGAAGCCTTCTTTTGCTTCGCCAAGAGATTCAGACCAGACGATCCGGGATTTCCAATACATGCCGAAAGGATGTTTGATGTTTCGTAGCGCAGACTTTATGTTTCGTACCGTTCCTTTCATTAGTTGTCGATCAGGCATGCCATTCGATTGATTCTTCACAAATACGTTGATATTGACCGTGCCTTTATTTACGACCTCTGTTTCATTCAGCGGAAGCATCCGAACTGTGATATGATTCTTTGTCTCACCATCAGCAGATCGATCCTTATACAGGATAAAGCCGGTACTGGCCGGTTCAACCGCATCAAAAACAATATCAACTATATCAAACTGATCCGCCATATCAATATCCTTTTTCCGCTAATTTATCAAACAGGGTTTTACTTTGTTTTCTGATCCAGTCTTCCGCATGATCGGCAGCCGAAGAGATCACGTCCTTATTTTCCATCGCTTCAACGATAACAGCATATTTCATACCTGCAACACCGATCAGGACAAAGCCTTTGTTATAAAGCGTGGCCAATTCGCCTGTTAGGCGCTTAGCTCTCTGTTTACCGGTTACTTTGTCTGTCCCTTTATCTGACAATTCGAAGTTTTCAGATAAAACTTTACCATTCGCTACAATCACATAGCCTACGGAAGAGCGAAGATTACCTGTATGATCATTATACTTACCCTTTTCGCGGGCAATCTTGACAAACTCCTCACCGGCTCGTTGCATCAATATATACATCTTCTCTTCTGCCCGATCAATATGATAATTGAACCAACGTTCGACTTCTTTATCAGACCATAGAGGTGTTAATCCGCCTTTCTTTGCCATAGCTACACGTAGATTACAGAATGAGACTGGAACGGTTCCCAACAGATGATGTCGACATCTAACCCGATACTATCGATCCGGATATGATTTGCATTCGGTACCGGGCGCTCCTTTGTCGAAAACTCACCATGCACAGGACGTTCTTCTCCGTCGATATTCTTCTTGACGCCACCACCGCTATCTCTCGAAGGGTAATACTGTCCTTTAAGCTCTATTTCCATAGGCTCGCCAGCCATCCATTCCCCTTTTACTAGGGAACCGGTAGGAATCGTTACAATCGCTATATGTGAATATCGCTTCATGATGTATACTTCGCTCTTCCGGTTAAACGAATCGGCCTTTTCTTCGGCTGCAATTCTTCGGCTTTCTCCGGCTCCCCATTCTGCCGGTACAACCTGGCTGCCGTCTTTAGAAAGTCAACGCTGCTCCAGGTAACAGACAGTTTGTTTTCGGTAAAGTCTGGATTATTGCCAATCATAGCATACATGTCTGCAGCGGCTAAATTAACAGATTTCATATCTTTAGAAGGTGTGTACTCCACCGCCCCATCCAAGGAGCGGTTAGGAAGTACAACCTTTTCAAGATATTCCTCGCATTCATCCAATGCAGGAAAAGCTAATATGGTATCCCGGACAGTTGCCATCTTAAATAAATTTGCTTGTGCTGTTTGTGTTCAAGATGTAGAACGTACCAGGGTTATCAATTACCGTAAAACAGTGGGCTTCACCTTTTGTCTTTTCACAGACCGGATCAACATCTGACCATTTTGTAACAAGCACATGACCTTTCTTGGCCTGAATTGCGTATTTCTTTACAGATTCTGCATCTTCCTCGGCAATTGGACCGTGCTGCATACGGCCGAACTTCTTGTCAATAGCAAATGTGATGTAACCGGGTTTCCAACCTTCCAATTCTGTGCGAACATGATCCTCGTCCTCAAATGACAGGTCGGAATCTTCAATCAGGATAATAGTCGGTAACCTTTTCTTTGTAAGCAGCTTGTTCAAGTCTTCCAGGAATAGATCGCCTTCATAGGTTCCGTGAGTGCTGGTCAACAAATAGCCGTAAGCCTCCTTCACTTTCTTTGTTTCAGCAATCGCGTCGAATGTGGCTTCGTCCATGAACATATATTTCACCTTACCTGTCTTTTTTGATGCAGCCTTAACCCTTTTGGCTTCAGCGAAAATATCAAAGTCTTCATTCGTCAACAATTTGCTTACGCACAATTTATTTTCTTTTGGAATACCCAGGTCTACATCCGTCTCGGTTACAATACCGTTGTTGTTCTCCGCATTCAACGAAATACGTCCAGTAGAGGCTGCCTGCAAAGCTAGATGTTCACATCGGCCATCGATGGCATCCACAACAAAATCAACATCACCAAACACAAGATGAAGGATCTTCTGCTTCTCTGCATCCCCTTGAACTCCCTTGCTCAGACGTTTGTAGGTCAGAAAATCTTTTTCACGCATAGTGCGTTTAACAGCCATCTTCGCAATTTCTCCACTAGCCTTTCCAATCACCTTACGACCTTTTTCCGGAGCAGCAGAATCATAAGAGATAACATCTGCTACAATCGTGTTCCCTGATTCAGCAGCCAAGGCTTCCCATGTAAGCTCATCGCTGTAATCCAACGGAAACAAGGTCGGCCAATAACGAGGAACACCTTCTTTTTTCTTCAGATAAGCCTTCAGGCGCTTATCCGTAAGTTCTTTCAATAAACTTCTTTCCATATACTTTTCGTATTAAATATTAATCTTCAAATCGCATCATCGGCAACGCATCACGGAATACCTTCGGTGCACCGTAAGCCATATTTGCCACATTATAAGAACCACGGAGCGAAATGCCTGTTTCAGCATGGCTCTTAGTCAGATCGATCTCATTTTTAGCTACCCCGTAAGGAGCATACAGCAATTCACTTTTACCACCGGCAGCATCTTCCGCTTTTACCTGGTGCAGTGTCTTTCCTTCCGATAAGGCTTTACCTAAAGATGTTCCAACAGTGATCACATCGTACTGAGGATTACTTCTGTCAATCGCAGTAATTGCATAAGCCTTTACCCCTACGACATCGCCACTGGTTACAAATTGACCAACCTTAAATTGAGAATTCTTTTTCACTTGGTAAGATGTAGCATCGGCTGCGGCATTGGCAAACAGAACAGCTGCAACTAACAAATGATACAGACCTTTCGTGTCCCGACCAACAAAGAATCCCGGAGCAACGCTGTCTGAAACCGATTTATCCAAATCAGCCATTGCGATTGAACCACCACCGGCTTTATCTTCCAGCTCCCTTATGATAAAGGGCATGTACTGATACTCTTTCTTCGTGCTGTAATTATTCATACTTAAAAATATTAAAGATTTATAATTCTCTACCCTTGAACGCCGGAGCATCTTCATTGCCGGAACTCAAAAAGCTATCAAATTCACTGTCAGATACACCACCAGCGGCTGGAATATAGTTACCTTCAGCTACAGCTTTAGTGATGAATTTCTTCGCCATATCGCCATACGATTTAACCTGCGCTTCCACTTCTGCATCTAAATTCTCTGCATCGAGATTCACACGACCGATATAGTCATCAATAAAATCATCATCAATCTTCCCCTTCATCTTTGCCCTTACCAGCTCCGTTTTTTGATTTTTCTGCTGACTGATCGCTAACCCTTTGACTAGATCGGTCAAATCTCCAATCTGTTTTTGCTGAGTGCTAAAATATGCCTGCAATTCAGGGGAAAGCTTAGACAGATCAGGAATAGCGGGGTTAGGAGGTGTAGGATTCTGGATAGGTTTACCGTCCTTCAAACCATGATTTTTCTCATATTCAACAATTGCCGCAGCCTTAGCATCCGCTTGCGCTGCTTGCTCTGCTTCCGAAATGGCAGGCAGAATATTTTCCTTGAATAATGCCACACATCCTTCGATACTTTCCTCTTTCTCGATCTTGAATGTTTTCTGAATACGCTCCGCAAATTTTTCTGGAACACCAGCTGCTACACATGCAGCAATGATTAATTGTAAAATTGTCATACCATTAATGTTTTCTGTTTAAAATATAAGTGTGGAAACATTTTTTTCTTTTATTTCCGCATAATCAAAAAAAACTATTTATATTTGTAGTAATAAAAGGGATTTAAAGAAGACTGTATTGGATTGCACATCCTTTGTCAAGTTCTTTACTTCCCTTTTATCTTTTCCACTATCGAATAGAACATGGATCTTCCATCTCTCATTTCCCTGATAACAGCATAAGATTTGCCACCAGCTATGTCAATCTCTATATAATGGTAACCCACAACCATAGCATTGTCTTTTTCATCCGGAGCGAACTTTACATACTGCCCGTCGCTAATTAGCTTGTCAATACGCCTCAAGGCTTCATTCTTCGCCGTTTGATCCTTATGAGGTTGATTAAGCGCCTCCTTTATTCCGGTCATAGTGAACTCTATAGGGCCGCTCAAGTTGCTCGCGAAAGATGATTTGCCTACCAGATTACTTTTCGCCCATTCTTTTATCTCAGTACGCTGCTTTTTAACCTGCTCTTTTGATGCCTGAGTCAATCCACTGCTCACTGGTATTGGTTTATCCTCAAAGTATTTTCTATTGTTTTTGACAGTATAAGAATTTTTTACAGCCTCATAATTATTATTGATAAAATTCTTTGCGCCTGCCGGTATATGAGTGATAGCCTTACCCTGTGGAATGGTATCGTCTAATAAATAATCTGCAAAGTCATCGTGGTCCATCAGGATGGGGACACAGAAACAAATACAAAAAGGATGATTTCCAACAAATACATAATCCTTCGGATATTTTCCAACCATCGCATCACAAATCTTACACGGACCGTGATTATTTGCAGATCGCTTAACCTCTATGCCAAGAACAAAGTCCATTTTCTGCCACCGGTCATGGTCTGCCTTACGATAATTCATATTTGTATTGGTAGCCGACAAACGAAGAGCATTCATGTAACTACTTCGATACACACCTTGTCCAGGATGATAATCTTTCATGGGTGTAGATAGTTGCAGCTTGCCATTCTTATCGCGCACACGCCGAAAGCGTTTTTCCGGATTCTTTAGAAGCTGCCTTACATCACTACTGATCTCTCCAGCTGCCCTGCCAACAGATAAACCACTTCCAAGAAACAACTCTATCTGATCCTTTGTAATATCTACTATATTCCATACTCGATCCGAAAGGGTGATTCCATTGTCTACGCGGTTCTGGAAAGCCTTCAATGCTTCCCTGTTTCGGTAAAACATGCCATCTTTTACAACAGAGCTGATCGACATTCCTTTGATATAACGCTCTACAAGATCGTCATTCTTCACCTGTCCCCGCTGCCAGGCGTCAACACCAAAAGACTGAATATTATCAAGAAGACTTTTCTGCAGATTCAATAAAGAGCGATCAATACCTTTTTCAACTGAAGAATTACGCACCCACACATTCAGCTTGCCAGTTTCAGTCCACTTTCGTAGATACCCAGATATCTCACGAGAGAACTGATTGAATATATTTCCTATCGCTCCCTGCTGGATCAGTATTTTTTGGATATGTTGTCGCTCATAAAATGATAGCTCAGGCATGATAGTTTACATAAAAGTGCTACCCAGCGGATTATTATTCGATGCCTCTTCTCTATCTTCTGCTTGCATCTGTTGTATCTCTTCGTCTACATCCTTGGTGAAACGAGAACGTGCAGTGACCGTCTTACGGCTATTGATCGGTTTGTTTCCATTAGCAATAGATAAGACTTCCATCTCTTCGCGCAAATCATCCGGGAGAACAGAACCAAAAGTAATCTCGACATCATTGTCCTCAAAATGACGTACCATAGTCGGATCGCATATCTTTGTAATACCTGCGATGATAATATGAGCTGCACGCTGAACTGCAGGTTCGAATATTTCCATCTTTTCCATAGCCTTGATAAAGGCATCCATAAACATAAACTTCATGCCTATGCCGGTAATGTTGCCTACATCCTTTAGATTTTCGAAGGATAAGTTAGGAGTGGATGTTCCGGAGAATACTTCATTTATATTTGTTTCTAATTCCAGTTTTACAGATTCAACGGACTGCTGCCATACCAAATAGTCTGCATCACCATGATACTCTTTGCCGGAGTCTTGATCAACCTTAACTTCAAACTCGATCTGTTTACCAACCGTATTTTTGCTTGGAAGCATTGTGGCTCCATAGCTTTTCAATATAGGTTCAGAGAAATAATCATTCGTGTCAAACAAACGGGAAATACGCAGTTCAATAGCATCCATTGCAGAAACAATATCTTCCCATTCCGGCAGATCTTGCTCTGCATACACAATGGATATTTTGCCAAATAGGTTCGGTTCTGTGGTTGTAACCCATGTCCCATCCATATCAATAGAAGTTATATTCTGATCGGCTGTCTGGATCCACACGTAGTCGTGCTCTTTGCTATCTTCCGGATTGATCGCTTTATATCGACGCGTAAAAGCGTCCATGTCGCCAAAGTCATCAAAATGGGGATAAAATTCTCCGTTCTTTTGACTCAATACACGAACCCGGAGCTCAATAGCTGATTTTCCATCACTCGCTATCACAGCTTTCGGATAGAACAGTAATGCAGACTTGGTTTCAATCATTACCGTCCGGGCAAACTCTTTGAAGATGGCTTTCATCTTCAATTTTTTCTCAACGACTGCCCGAAAATACTCAGTTCCATCATTATCTTCAGTAAATGAGATATTCATATCCCCCCCGAATAAAAATGCAACTGCTGTACGAACAATCTTCTTTGGTATATTTGTATTGATTTTGGCTACCGGAACAGTGTCAGTGCCTATCTTTTTAGGGATTTGATTACCTTCGTCGTCCTCTTCAAACTCAGTATCTGAATAAAGATCAATTTCTTTATCCTTCCGATTCCCGACCGATGTTTCACGGCGGGTGCGGTCACCTTTATACTCTTTGAGGTAAGCTTCTTGTTCCCGGCCTTCAATCGTATCCTGACACAATATTTCAACGACTTTTTTAAAGTCAGGTTCTTGTAAGATGGTTGCTATATCTGGCATATACTTTTCTCTTAAAATATAAAAGGAGAAAAGTCGTAACATCAAAAAGCCCCGGAGTACATACCCCAGGGCAAAACAACCAAATTATTCAATGCAGTTAAAAGTGCTGCTCACTTTATATCCTCGGGCGATGCTATCATATTTGCAACTATGAAACAGATACATTCCATTCGCGACTAAAACAACACCTGCTTTCACATCGCCCTTTCTCTCAAGTTTTTGCGGATAGTGAAGGATTCGAACCTCCGTAGCCATAAAGCTAACTTGTTTAGCAAACAAGCACATTCAACCACTCTGACAACTATCCAGATGCATAATAATATATAAGCAACAAAATAAATTACCTGACAATTACCCCTCGGGAAGTCTTCTTCTTTTCTTTCTTAAACTTCATACCTAAGGATTCGGCAAATTCAGCAAGTATTGTCACCCCATCCGGTGCATCGTCATGTTTATTGCCACCTTCTTTTTTGTATGAAGTGAGACCTTTCATAAATTGATCATAATCGGAGCCTTTCTTGTATTCTCCTTCAGCAAGAAAATACAGATGCTTTTTTATCCATCCGGATTTCATCAGGATGCGAGTTTCTTTGTGTTGCGTTGTTGGCCGTGCTTGAATTAAGCATTTCCCTCTCTTTGCTACAACTTCCTTTCGTACAGCAATAGAGAAAATACGACCACCATTGTTTGATTCAATACGCATCTGATCACAACCAGTATCAAGTATTGTTTGTGCCAAGCGTGGCTGAGTAATCTCAACAGCATCCTTCGTAAATACAACATCTGTAATGAATATCTTTTCACCAAATACTTTACCGAATGGAGCAGAGAAATTATCGTCTCCTTCATCAGCCACGTCACAGGCACCGATAACGCCATCCGGTTGCTTACCTTCGATATCCGCCAACTTGAACCGATTGAGCTCTGATTTGGGGAATAACAAACCTATCGCTTCGATCGGATCCTGCATATACTCAGCACACCAGATCATATCTTCTGTCTCTTCCCGCAGTTCCAGGTAGTATTCCGTCGTATGAACATCCTCGCAGAACGATTCGTCGTTTTCATCCAGGGCAGAGATACGAATAATTTCGTCATACTTCCCCATTTCCTCCATACGGCCAAGAACGTCTGTGGCCGACCAGCGTGTACCGATATCGATCGAGCAGCAGTTCCCTTCGATACGGGAATCATGTGTTCCCTGCTTCCAAGACCAAACCTTTTCGTTATTGGTGTCAGATAGTGCATCTTCCAAACTCTTATACAAGTCGTCGGTCATGGCCAGCATAGAAGCACCAAAGCCGATCACCGTACCACCTACACCGGCACCGAAGTAACTAACCTGCCGGGCAGCGTCCAAGCTCCAGCCATGCACATTCTGTTTATCGCCACGCAGCTTTACATCCGGGAATATCTCTTTGAACCGGGAAGAGCGGACAATATCACGGGTATCGTAGGACAGTTTGTTATACAACGTATCGGAACAACAGTTACGCATAACCGATTCTTCCGGGAAGTGGCCAAGCATCCACGAAATGAACAAGGATGATATATAGGACTTCCCGGCACGTGGCGGCATAGAGACGGCCAGCCGACGAATCACACCCGACAAATACGATTCGTACACCCGCGTAAAAGCGTCCGCCACCTTCTTCAAAAACAAACGCTTAGCGAAGAACTTAGGGTCATGATATAAACAATAGGCCCAGAAATCATTCCGAGCCCCGTTTGCGCAATATAGTCGCCGCCTTTGCCTGCCTGATCAATATTTCTCTCTTACTCTTTTTCGCCACGGATAATTGCTGCTAGTTCTTCATCTGACATTGATTCCAATTCATCACTTAGCTTAACCTGGTTCTCCACCTCTTTCTTATCCCGCCACTTGCCAGGTTGCCGGTTCTTCAGCCAGAAAATGGCGGCAGTTGTGTCCGGAGGGTAATGTTCGATATATTCCACCTTGTCCGTAATCTTCCCCTCGTTGGTAGCGAACTTCGTCGCTCTGGCATCGTAACCAATCGCACGGCTATAAAGTCTCGAAGCAACATTTGCATCTGCTACAGCTTTTCCCTTTTTTAAGGACTCAAGAAATTGAGGGAACTTCTTCTTCCAACTATTCAACGTTTGTTCCGAAACAGAGAAGAATTCAGCAATCTCCTTATCTGTTGCACCTAACAGACAAAGTTTTAGAGCCTGCTCTGCATATTCTTCTCTATATTCAGACTTACGCCCCCTACTTTTCTTTTTTACTTCATTCTTCTCTGACATACTTAACCAAAACTAACGAATCGGGACAATTCTACCTTCAACTCAGGTAAACTTCCATTATCTAAATAGAAAGAAGAACGCATTTTGCCTTCTTTCTTTACACCACGCATCGATTTACACAAGTGTTCTCCCTCTAACACTATACCCATTGCCAAAGGTGGATATTCCGAACCTAACGCTTCTTGGATCATCACAATGATATCTTTCGCCAATCGCTCTTGTACCTGTAATCGTGCCGCACAATAATCAACAACACGACCAACTTTCGATATCCCCAATATCTTACCTTTGGGATTAGGAATATAAGCAAACCAATACTTCCCAAAGAAAGGCATCATGTGATGTTCACACATTGAATAGAATCCACCTGAATCTGCGATAACACTATTACAAGAAAGGCCATCCATTCCATTGGGGAAGACTGTTATTTTAGGCACCTGTGCCAGATCATATCCACGAAAGATCTCTTTCCACATCCTTATAATACGATCCGGTGTTTCTTTCAAGCCCTCCCGAAAAGGATTTTCACCTATAAAAGAAAGAATCGTTCTTATCGCACATTCAATATCTTGTGTATTTGTAGACTTAATTTCCATTTCGGATGCTCTTTAATATAATTAATAACTTCCTTCGTATTCTGACCGGAACAAGGCTGCAAATAATATATTCCTGCTGAATATTTATCATATTGCGACATATCCTGTCCGATATAAACTACCTTCAATTCATTAGGATTGATCACGACTGTTTTACCGCCCTCTTTCGGAGAACACGTAATCCAGTCTATATTTACAGGTGGAACCAAAGTTCCATTTGTTTCAATTTGAACGAATCGACCGGTAGCTTTAATCTTGTCAACCAAATCATACGTAACCTGCATACAAGGTTCACCACCCGTCAATACAACATGTAAAGCCGGATAACGCCTTATTTCTGCAATAATATCATCATCACTTAACATCTTGCCTTCTTTGTGTTCTGTATCACAGAACGGGCATCTCAAGTTACATCCAGAGAAGCGAACAAAAACAGTCGATGTACCGGTAAAATACCCCTCTCCCTGGATACTGTAAAAAATCTCATTTATCTTTTTCATACCACGCTATATTATTCTCCGATTCCTGGACCATCACTTTAAAACATTGGGGTATCTGATTACAGATCCATTTCGCAATATTTTCCGCTGTCGGATTAAACGATAATACCTCATTCAAGTTCTTATGATCCAATTTTTCCTGAATCATTTGCTTAATATGGGCAAAGTCGACAACCATACCATCTGGATTCAACTGCTTAGATCTACACCAAACAATTACAATCCAGTTATGTCCATGCAAGTTCTCACACTTACTCGTATAAGAGAGATTCAGATGATGAGACGCTGAAATTTCAAGACGTTTCCTTACTATATACATAAATTTATCGATAAAGAGTTAATACTTGTCTTATCTCTTCCTCCTCACGTTTCCGACCATACTCGCCTGATTCAATCAAAGGAAGTATTTCACGTTTTATATAAGATATATTCCTTTCTATTACTTCTTCCGAAAACGGATATCCGTTCAATGCAAAAGCAATAAATTTACGGAAACACGGTTTACAGCTCCAACATTCGTGCCCATCAACGGGAGCATAACAGCTGAACGACGAACTAAACGCTTCACTAATACTGCCTCCTTGAATTATATATTGCTTCAACAACTCTGTCTTAGTATATGCTTTATAATCCAAATTTATCCTGATCGTTCGTTTCTCAGTCCAATGTTGTTTCTGATAGAGATATCCGAGTAACTCCTCGTACAATTCGGCAAATACAGGTGATTTATCAAGAACCCGGTCACCGGCTGTCGCTCCCAAACAGATTTCGTCGCCATAATTCGTTGCGATACCAATCAAATACATATTCCTAAGAGGAATAATCTTATCTTCACGTTCCCATTTTGATAAATCCAACTTTTCAATAATGGTATCATCCGGAAGACGCTTCATTTCCTCTTTTGAATAACGGGTATTCATATCAATATAAAGCCTTATATCCGGTTTCCAGAGTTTGTCAATCAACCAACTATCCATACCTCCTGAATACAAAAGGACCTTTTTGTTATAAGTATTGTTCTGCATACCTTTGAAATTTTATCCATTCATTAAAATTGTGTCTATTCGATAAATCATGATTCTTAGCCCGCATTCCTTTTGGCGGATTGCGATATACCATTTGCTTGCCATTGAAGAAATAAATTTGCCCAAATCTGGAACCTGACAACCAAGTCGTACTATCAACACTATCAAACTTCAAAAAAGGAAGAAGTGTCGTATTTGTAAATCCAAGCCCATGAATACGAGTACCGGCAGAATGAGCTTGATCGATAAACCACTTTAATATCATAGGATTCTCTCTTATCCGCCGACCTTCTTCCATTGTCGAAGTCGTACCAATCGCAACATAAGGATAATCCTCACACATCCGAATAAAATAATCCTTTCCTCGACTTGCATGCCAAACAGGAATAGGCTGCCGTCCTATGCGATCTTCCAAATATCTACGATAATACTCAACCCTCTCCAATCCGACAACAACATCTATATCCAGTTCAAAGAAACGTTGAATATTATTTTTCAGAACAAAGTCTGCATATTTCTTAACATAGCCATCCCAACCAAAACTATCATTTTTTCCCGAAAAGGCAGAAAACGCACCGCTATCAAGAATATGTTTCTCTTGACAAACATAACTACCATAACGTCCCGATTTATGCTCCCAAAAAGAACTTAAAAGATAGATATCTTTCGTGTCGATATTCCACCGTTTGGCACAAGACTTATAACCGGCAAGGTATAAGATCATAACTCTATCTCCCTTCCACAATGGGGACAAATCATAGTCTTTCTCTTATTCTCCACCTTATCTGCTCCCTCAAAGAAACGGTCTACATCTGTCGGTATATCATCAAATGGAAGCTCCAACTCCCAATCACCAAGTTCGTCAATACCAAAATCTTCAACTACAGCTACGAAATCGAACATAGAAGTATCTGATGTATGGTTATCAGCCAGAGCCAAAAGCTTTCTTTTTTCATCCTCTGTAGACAAATCCGTTCTTCTGATAGCAATCAGTTCATTTCCGTCAGACTCTACAACACGAACCTTTAACCCCAGCTCCAAAGCCTGCTCATAAACACCATTCCCTGCAATGATAACATCATTCTTATCCAAAAGAATAGAACGGCCGGCACCACAATCCTCTAGACTCTTCTTTATAAGCCGTTTATTTTTATCGGTATGAATACGATAATTCCGAGGGTCATACTTCAATTCTGCCATAACTTTTATTCTAAAATATAACAGGGGAAATCTATTAACCCAGATACTGCTGCAGTTCCCGAATAGCCTGTTCCACGCTTCGAACAATCACATATTTACTACCTGCCATTTCAACCTGGCGTTGGTATTCCTTTTGCTCTGCAGACTGTTTACCTGTAGATGTCTTGAACTCTAGACAAAGAGAAGCATATCCCTTTTTCGGTATCTGAAGGATCACATCAGCTACACCTCGTTTAACGCCTTGGCGCTTCATATTAGCCGCTTCTATTTTATGCCGGCTGCCACCGTTCGGGACTGCAAAAAGAAGTCGATCCGGCAAGTTCGGAAAAAATAAAGGAACCTTACTGAAAAACTCCGACTGAATCCGAGCTTCTTCGTTATCATGGTGTTGCTTTTGTTTTGGAAGGTTCTTTTTATCAGAGTAGCAGTTATAACAGATATGCCCTTCTTCAGTTTTGATCACAGAAACCGTTTCCCGGCCACAGACTATACATTTTTGCGCTTTCATATCTCAGTTTCACATAAGATATAAAGGACAGAAAAAAGTCCCCAGGATCACTGAGGATTTTCTTAACTCACTTATTGCGTGATTTGAGTAGTATTCTCACAATAAAATAAAACTTTTATATGAGTTTAGATATTTCACGAAAACATTTTCTGATGTACACTCATGAGTTCGTAAGATGAAATAACTACATGTTTTTGATTTTATTTTCTAAAACCATTATATTTGCCCATCAAAAATAGATTCGAAGCTATGACACAAGGGAAAAAAAGATGTTTTGTAATTATGCCTATTAGTGACACCGGAGGATACGAAAAAGGACATTTCAATAGAGTATATGAACACTTAATAAAACCAGCATGTGAACAAGCGGATTTTGAACCTATCCGCGCAGATGATACGTCAAAAGCTAATATGATAATGGTCGATATCTTACAAAAGATACTCGAATGTGATATGGCTATATGTGACTTAAGTTCAAGAAATCCAAATGTTTTTTATGAGTTAGGTTTTAGACAAGCTTTTAACAAAAAAACCGTTCTTATTAAAGATAGAAAAACTGATATGCCATTTGATATATCTGGTATAAGAACTTTATCATACAACGAAAATTTAAGAATTGATGAAGTGAAGAAAACTGTTTTTGAGATAGCAAAATGTATAACAGAAACATTTGAAGCTAATAATAATGAAATAAATCCATTATTGCAACTATTATCTATTGAAAGGCCAGCGATTCTACCAGAAAAAGTTATTCTATCACAGGATTCTAGTTTAATACTAAATGCTATCGGAGAACTAAATAAAAGATTAGACTTAGTAAATAGCAGTACTAGTCGAAATACTTATTCAAGCACAACTTCTAATGGTGAAGTTCTTACTGTAGGCCAAGAAATATTTATTGAAGATCCAAATACTAATACGAAAAAGTTACTAGGAAATTTTATTGGAGAAAATGAAAACTTCTTATTTATAAAAGACGATAATGAACATATAATAACAATTGATAAGAATGAAAAATGACAATTATTTACCCATTCCTTTCATAATGTGTTCGATTATTTCTAAGTTGCGATTCAGAACAAGCGGTGGGAATGCACCGCTTGAGTTTTTTGAAATGGAAGTATTGAACCCTTTTGTAGATTTCCGAATACTGTATTCGAGGTTGAATAATCAATCTTGATCATAACTGTCTATTTAATTATATTAAATTCACTTTCCATGATAATACCACCGCATTTACAGCATGTATGTACATACGTCGAAAATGGTTCTGTAAGATGGTTCTCCAAAGCAGTTTCAATACTTCCACACTCCGGGCACTTAATTTTTACCTCTTTGAGGCCTTCGAACTCCCAAAGAGACAGTTTCCCCTTTGCGGGTATCGGTGTCTGATATAGGACTGGATTAGCCAGCACCCAGTTCCAGACTCCTTTCTCCACCCAGATAGAAGAATGAGCCTGAACACAATCTACAATTTCCACACTTCCAATAATGGAGCCAAAAGGCAATTTATCAAAATCAGTATTGTAGAGAGCGTTGCCTGATCGCCACAAATGGGTTCTTTGTAAATCATTCAAACGCCAACCTTCTTTTTTGCTGGCACCAGCATGGATCAGGACACGCCCCCTGTAATTTGTTCTCCAGGATCTGTTCTCGATATCTTTTATACCGTGAGCTATTAGGCTAGCCCACGGTTGCTTTATGCTTATCGCTTTCATTATTCAACTTTGTATTTACGCCGTCATTTTCTGACGGATCAGGTTCATATTTTTTTAGTTATGAATCAGATAAATATTTTATCAAACTCTCTTTGTCTTTAAAAAGTCTTTTATCCCATTTGGGATAATTGTTTCTGGGCACGCTAAGTCCATCAGACAGCCTATAAACCATAAGAAAACTATCATCAATATAGGATACTTCGATAATTATTTTGCTTATAGTTGTATGGATAATATTATCCCCACTCAGATAGCATACGCTATCTCCTATGTTAAATTCAGTATCTATATTCATATTTTTTAGTCATCGTCTTTTCTATGCTTATAAGCATAATAAATAGCACAGCACATATTTATAAGAGCATTGATAAGCAATAGATTTTGTACCCAAATATCGAAACTGGCTATGTGGCTAATCAGGTAGGCTATGAATGATAGCCAAAAGACAATTTCTTCATATTGATAACTTTTCATATTTACTTCTTTTTAATTGTTGATGTTTTTTTTAATATTTACACCTTATATTTCCGTTCAAAATTATACTTCCTAAACTCATGGTACGCTTGTTCCAATGTTTTAGAAGTCCTATCGCCTTCCGGTATATCCCAGCTTTTGGAATTATTGATACTATCATCCATGGCCATAGAACCCCTTTCTTTCTCATACCGGCCAAGCCATTCTAAAATAACAGCCCCGTCTATCCGATCATAAACCTTCCCATACAATCCCTTTTTCGCCCGATTAAAACATAGCTTGAAATCATCCGGCTTCAGGAAATAGTACTCCTCGATGATCAGATCTGCAGTTTGTGCAGCCTGATTATCATTCATTATCTTGCCAACATTGAAAAACATAACTACATCTATGATTATCTTAGCCATAAATGCTCTAAGTTTTGTTTCTCCAAAGTTTTTGTTCATCACGGCAATAGAGCAGCTGGGAGATTGAAATACGTCATTAACCGTTTTCGGGTGTAGGGCTTTGTAATATAGCATCGGCCAATTCTCCAAGACGCTCAAGGCTTGTTCTGTTGTTTTCGGCATTAGTTCTGCCGGAAGAATACCGGTTGTTTTGTCTAGGGTTGACAGAAGTTGTATTGCTTGTTGTTTGTCCATTCTGATATTTTTCTAAGTCACGTTTCGCCCATTTGCGAAACGTTAAATTCGCACTAACATATTTTTTCAAAAGCTCTCGAAAGTTATGCATCGAGACAAGAGTATCCTGGATCAGCGGAAGCGGAAATTCTTTTTTTATCCGTTCGAATTGTTCCTCGGTAAATGGCTCCTTAAGCTTTGCCACATTCGGAGCATTATCCGCAATCCATAGTTTGAACTTTTCAAAATTCTCATTTTTCGGTTTCTCCGACTTTGGGGTGGGGTCGTGCGTGCCTGCACGCGTATCTCCCTCCTCTCCTTTACAATCCTCTCCTATCCTTTCCTCTACAGCAGGAATATGATCGAACATTTTCGATTGTTCGAGATCATTCGCGAATGTTCCCGAATTACTTTGATTATTGCCGGCAAGAACATTTTCTATCACTTCTGCAGGAATTTTTGACTTTTGCGGTTTGTCGATGCGCTCACTGGAAAAGTCCATCACGTAGTAGCTCTTATTTTCGTATTTAAGAGGTACAAGGATAGAGTTCTCAATCAGTTCTTGCAGCCACCCAGAAACCTGCTGTTTACGAATATCTTCGCGGGCAGGAAAGACTTTCGACTTGATGATAGTTTCATTAGCTAAAATGACACCACTATCATCAGCAAAGTTTTTCATGCCTATATAAAGCAGACAAGCCGGAAGAGATACGTTCGAAAACCTTTCATCTTCCCAGAAATCCGGCACTATGGTTCTTATTCTTGGCATATCAATTTTTTACGCCGTCATTTTCTGACGGATCAGGTTCATATTCTTTTTTACCAGTTTAATTATCTGATTATGATACTCGCTTACACCATTGCAAACGGCTCGGGATTGAACGATATCCAATGTCTTCAAGTTCACCTCTATCGTTTCAGCTCTTTTCCCATCAATGGTAGCCGATAAGATGAGCGTATTTTCCCTGGCATAATATCCTTGAGCATACACACAATGATGCATGGCTTTACCTTCTTGGTAGAACTGGGTGATACTTTCCAATGGACAAATGACTATATTTCCATCTGTAATTTTCATACCGAAGAACTTTTTCATTCGTTCGTAGAAGCCGGCTATATCCTTCATGAGCTTTTCACGCTTACGGATAGCCTCAATGCGTCCCCTCTCTTTTCTCAATTTGGCTTCACAAATCTTTTTCTTTTCCAATAGACTATCATGTTCAGCTTTCAGATTCTTGGGACATACATAATGGGCATTACGCAGATCCTTTCCGAAATAAGATAGTAAAGACATGTAGTCTTCCCACATTGACGCATCTTTGATAACGTAGTGGTTACGGTTGCAGATATTGAACGATGGCTTATAACGAAGTTGGGAGAACCCGGTTTTGTACATATGTTTTAGCATAGATATTTGTCCGGTCTTAAGACACAGTTCTGCATCATTATTACCTTTCAAAAGATCACGTATAAGCTTCGACGGATTGACATCAGGAAATCGTCTATTCAATCCCCGTTTTTTCAATCCAGGTAACAGTTCTTTCCTTGGGTATAATTCTCCCCATATCGCATATAGATCGCCACGATAATTCCAACAGCTACTACCATATTCGCTTTTAATACTGAGAGGGTCACTATATATCCATCCATTACCTCCCATGTTCATCGGTCGAGCTACAATCGTACGCTTACCGTCTTCGCTGATCCACTCCTGCACCATTTCAGTGAAATCGTAATTCACCGGATAACAGGCCGGCTGTCCAATCAGAGAAGTTGCTTTTCTGGCATTTTTCCAACAAAGTATATGCCGGATCACCTGAAAACCGCCTTTCACTTGCAGGATGGACATGTATGCTTCTTCATGGCTTTTTTGTCTTCGGCTAACCTTCACGTCCAACCGATGATGGCAATAAGGACATTCGGTTTTATCACCCAAAACGATTGTACCCAATTCACTGTTGCTTGTATCTACCCACGTCCTGCCACATTCGGAACACCATAGCTCATCCTTACATTTATAGGCAAGATGGTCAAACAGATGTTCTTTGGCCCAGTCTTCCTGTCCTTTCGTGATAGCAGGTAGCTTTCCGCTTAATTCTACCACCCGTCTCTGTAATTTGGATTTAGGCTTCATGATTCAATCAAATAAAGATAACTGTAATTTATTTTCTTCTCTCTTTGCCTTCCCTCGTTTTAAGGGTAACACGGTCGGCTGTTGACTCAAGGGCTTTGCAGGTGTGGCTTGAGGCCTACTTGACACTTTACAATTGCTAGCTCCACTAACCTTAATATCGTCTTCATCGTAATAGTGTACCGCCAACCCATAGACTTCACTGTCATCCATTACAACCTCATTGCCACGCTTACGTGCTTTGCCTAAAATATAGCGGCAACATTCATCAATGTTCTTCTTTGGATTGGAAAATTTAGGGGCGAACAGTACATCTTCTGCAGCTCGCTGTTCCAAGTATTTCTGGATTATATCTTTGAACTCTTTCATAACTTACTGAATTGTCATGGGCATTAATAAATAGGTAAGTTCTTGGCCTTCCTGCTGTTTTTCTGGCATTATCAGAATAGCAGAATTTGGCAGACTAAAAGTTAGTTTGGTTCGTTCATCGTCAATGCAGGAGAGCATTTCTAAAATAAGTGAACCTTTTACTCCTATCTTAAATTCATCGTCTTTGAATTCTGCGGATAGCATTTCTTCTGCTGAAGTAGAAAAATCAAGATCATTTGCCGATACAACAAGTCGGTCATAATCAGCTTTGAATAATATAAGGCATGTTGATTTATTTGAAAAAACAGTTGTACGTTTAATTGCTCCTATCAACTGCTTGGTATCTACCACAAGCTCCAGAGGATTATTATGAGGAATAACAGCTTTCCAGTTAGGATATCGGCCTTCAACGTTTCGGAACGAAATTTCAAAGTCATTTACTGTGACAACAGACCAGTCAGCACCCACCTTTATTTGCAGATCATCCGGGGAAGCAGGTACAATGCCTTTCAGTATTGATGCCATAGGCCGACTTATAATAACCGAAACTTTATTGATACAAGACTCTTTTTTACAGGAGAAAGAACCTAAACCATGTCCGTCTGTGCCAACAAAGGTTAGAGCTTTAGGAGAAGCCTCAATAAGCACAGTACTCATTACAGGACGGAGTTCGTCTTCTGCTGCCAGATTGACGACCTTAGCTATTCCGTTATAAAATTCCTCGGCGGTCGTATTGATACAATCTGACGAATCAAACTCTTTTTTGCTGGGATAGGATACTGTCTCATAGCCCATAAATTCAAATTTACCTCCGCTATATTTTATCAGGATTTCTTTATTATTCGGATTTATGTAAATATTTAGCGGTTGCTCCGGAAGAGTTTTTAATCCATCTAAAATTGCAGTCGGAACACATACAGACATGTCTTCGTCAGAAATACATTTCAGGCTTGTCATTATTCGCCCTTCACTATTTGATGCAGTAAGAAACAGCCGACCTTCTTTTGTTTCAAAAAGATAATTGCCCAGGATTGGCAGGGATGGTTTCGAAGAAATAATCTTCGATAAAAGCTGCAATTTGTTAAGCAGCGCTGTTTTAGAAATGGATATTGTCATAGTGCCAAATTTTATGCAGGCACCAGGTAAGTCATTATTTATTGGGTGTTTACGGGAAAGAAAGAAAGAAGCAAAGTGTATAAACACAAAAAGCTGGACCTCAAACTTTCGTCTAAAATCCAACTCGAATTCTCTGTTGCAAATATAGGGAGCTTTTTTTATACCTGCAAACATTTTGCCTGTTTTTTTTGAGATATTTTTTCGAGGTAGTCCAAAACCGCCCG
This sequence comes from Parabacteroides sp. ASF519, assembly GCF_000364265.2. Classification (NCBI taxonomy): domain Bacteria; kingdom Pseudomonadati; phylum Bacteroidota; class Bacteroidia; order Bacteroidales; family Tannerellaceae; genus Parabacteroides; species Parabacteroides sp. ASF519. Next base: position 4,696,524 of record NZ_AQFV02000006.1, read on the forward strand.
GTTTGATTTGTCAAATATGGAGTAATCGATCTCTATATAAATATCAGCCATCTTATAATCATTGTTCACATGGCCGAGACAGAAGTCCACATCTGCTTTGGGTACGTCGGCTTTATTCCTGGCAATGCTTGCCCAGCTGTGACGAATCCAGTTCGTTGTTAACTTACAATGCAGGTTTAATTCATCTGCAATTTGTGCCAAGCCTTTGTTTACCGCCTTCATGAAGTTTTTGTGATTGCAGTACTGCCTACGGAAATACGACAGGAAAGCAATATCACTATACTGCTTAATAAGAGGCTCCAGTTCCGGTTCTATCCTGACCGACAACGGGAACCGGTATACATTATCTTCCGTTTCGGTTTTACTCCGTTCATATTCAAGCCGGCCTCTTTTAGTTCCTCGCATCTGGTACAAATCTTTTACGTTTATCCCCATCATGTAAAACATGATCATAAAGACATCACGAGCCATATTCGCCCGCTCGGTGGAAAAATGCCCGTCCCGAATCCGGATAATATCTTCAGCGGAAATCGTTTTGCGTTCCCGGCGATACTTGGGTACTTTCACTTTTGAAAACGGATCGTTAGGTATCCGTATGATATCATAGTCCTCATTATTATAATATGCCTTAGCTTTATTCAATAGTGACCGGATCGCCCGGAGATAGTTACTGATACCGCCGGGAGAAAGCGGCTTTCCTCCCTGTCCGGAGATCGATAACTGCTGCTTAAACTCATTCAACCGTTGAGCTGTTACATCCCGGACATCGATCTTTTTCCGGTTGTAGAACCAGCATAAAGAGTTTAAGGCTGTTTGATACCATTCCCGGGTTGCCGACTTATCCGTTTTATCAATTACACTTCCACAGAATGCGATGAAGTCTATAAACTCATACTCCGGTTCCATAGCTGCCGCTATTTGCTCCTTGACCTCTATACAGCTCATGCGCGACACTCGCTCGATACCTAGCTTAATACAGACACCTCGGTACTTTTGAATCAGATTACCGAGCTCGTAGTTGAGTAGATCTGCATCCCGGTACCCGGAAGTGATCACTCCGTCTTTACCCAGGTAGTCCTCCTGTATATAATAGGGAGTAGATATATACTGCGATGCCTTGTTATGATATATACGGATCTTAATATTTTTTGTTCCGTCTGATTTTATGTGCGAATTGCCGGCCAGAACGACCGCTTTAAAAGTTGCCATAGTACTTCATGTTTTTAAATGATTGAAACCAAAAACATATTGTACAGAATCGTTTAAAAGATATTTAAAAGAAATACCCTGCCTTATCGACGCTTAATAAAGAAAAATAAGACGTTTTGGCATAAAAAAAACGAGTCAATACAATTACGTACCGACTCGTTATCTCTTTAATTAGCTGAAATACAGCTTTTTGTTTTGTGTCGGGGTACCAGGATTCGAACCTGGGACCCCCTGCTCCCAAAGCAGGTGCGCTAACCGGACTGCGCTACACCCCGTTTTGCAATCCCTTTATTGTCGATTGCGGTGCAAAGGTAAGCATTTATTTTTATCCACCAAATATTTCGTGTTCTTTTTTAATTGTTTATTTTCGCATCTGTTTAATTACAAGATTTAAAGGAAAGGAGGTGAAACAGCAGAAAGAAGGACAAGCAGACATGAACATATTGCTAGCCAATATGTTATAATATAAACGTATCAACATTAAAAATAGTATGATAATTGCCTATACACGAACATATTCAAACAAGCAACAAAGTGACAATCAAAAAAACGCGATTGAGCAGTTTGCCGCGAACAATAACATGACTATAGACAAATGGCATAAAGATACACGAACAACATCCTCACGACATAAGAACAGGCTTGAAGATATTATAAAAAATATGGAGGCCGGCGATACATTAATTGTAGCCGATGTCACACGCCTGAGCCGGAGGTTGATGGAAATTATGCATTTGATATTATTATGTATTGAAAAAAAGATCACTCTTTACTGTCTCAAAGAAGGGTATACTTTTGAAAACAATGTCGACAGCAAAACGTTAGCATTTACTTTTGGGCTCGTCTCGGAAATTGAAAGCAAACTAATCTCGACACGGACAAAAGAATCGCTGGAAATTACCAGAAGTCGGGGCACAACCCTCGGACGCCCGAAAGGTACTCCCAAAATGGACCACCTACTTGCGCAGAAAGAACAGATAGAAAAGGAACTCAACGAAGAAAATGCTACGTACGCCGAACTGGCCGAGTATTACCAGGTATCGCTCAGTAGCTTTAAAAAATTTGTCAGAGATAATATTCCGCCGTCACTTCCCGGACGAAAAAGAAGAGGAAGAAAACAGGCTGAGTAGTACAAATATACGAAGGGGAATTGAAACAAATCGACAGGCTTACGTTTCAATTCCCCTTTTTATTAATATCTGTCAGAGATATTATTTTTCTATCCGGATACGGGCGTCTACCGCAAATAATCCCCGGTCGGTTGCAACCAGCGGGTTAATATCCATTTCTTTTATTTCAGAAGCAAAACGGAGCAAAGTAGAAAGACGGACTATAATATCTGCATATTGTTGCTCGTCGATACCTTTCTGCCCGCGTGTACCTTTAATAATCGGATAACCGCGTAAAGAACGAATCATTGAAAAGGTCTCGTCATAGGATAACGGAGCCAGACCGTAAGAAACATCTTTCAGTACTTCGACAAAAATACCTCCCAGACCGCAAAGGATTACATGCCCGAAACCTTCCTCATACTTCGCCCCGAGGAACAACTCCTGCCCTTTCAGCATAGGCTGTACCATAATTGCCGTCACATCCGGCAGGCGCATCATACGTTCAAACTCAAACAACAAGTGCTCCTCACTGCGGATATTCAGGGCTACACCGCCAATATCACTTTTATGTACAGGACCGACCACCTTTGCCACAACAGGGAATTTTACACGTTTGGCAAAAGCAATCAACTCGTCTTTGTCGGTCGATGTAAACTCTTCCACCAATGGGATATTGGCAGCACCCAACAGTGTGCGAACCTGTTCGGGAGCCAGATAACCGTTGGATGGCAACTGGTCGATGATACGACGCACTTCGGGCACATTGACACCATATAATTGTATATCGGTACTCATCGGCTTCGGCGTATTGATCACACGGGAAAGAGCCGTACCCAAAGTCACCTCGTCCGAGAAATTCACATGTCCCTTTTTCACAAAGCTGCGCACTTCCGGGCCGGCAGTTACGATAGAAGGCAATACCGGGAAGATTGGTTTCTTACACTCTTCCATCTTTTTATGAAGCACTTCGTATGTATCATATAGTTTCACCAGACCGGGACTTCCGAAAATAACCATCATCAAATCGACTTCCTCAAACTTATTCTCACAGAAGTCTATTGCCGTAGCCAGATGCTCCGGTGTTCCCGTTCCGATAATATCAATCGGATTGCTAACGGCTGCTCCGGGATATAACTTGGATTTCAACTCGGTCGCTATCGGACCTTCCAGGTTGGGAACGTTCAGACGGCCTTTGGAAAGAGCATCCGCCAACATGACGGCAGGACCTCCGGCGTGTGTAATGATTGCACAGTTTTTTCCTTTTACCTCTTTCAAGGTGAAAATACAAGCAACCGTCGTTAGCTCTTCACGGCTGAAACAACGTACGATACCGGCTTTACGGAACAGAGCCTCCACAGCCGAATCCGAACTGGCAATTGCACCGGTATGCGAGGAAGCAGCACGCTTGCCCGATTCGGTGCTTCCTGCTTTGATGGCTGCGATATGACAGCCTTTGCGAATCAGCGAAGCGGCATGATACAATAATTTATCGGGATTCTTAATTTGTTCGATATAAAGCATCTTGATTTTGGAATCGAGCACAGGGTCAAAGTTACGGTCCATATACTCAATCACCTCTTCTACCCCAATCTGCTTGGAGTTGCCAACCGACCATACAGAGGAGAAACGCAAGCCTTTTGTCAATGCCGATTCAATGATGAAAAGCGCCGTACCGCCGGAACTGGAGACAAAGTCGACTCCGTCGGGATGAAATTCGGGGATAGGCTGTGTAAACACTCCATGAAAATTCATATTCATCAGTCCGATACAGTTTGGACCAATCATGGAGGCACCTGCTTCGTTCACACTATCCAGCATCTGATTTTCGAGGATAGCCCCCTCGTGAGTCTCTTCGCCAAAACCGGCGGAAACCACAATAAATGCTTTTACATTCTTCTGTTTAGCCAGGATATCAACAGCTTCGGGACATGAAGGACCGGGAATCGATATGATAGCCATTTCCGTATCCGGAATATCCTGCACGGAATGATACGATTTCAGACCTTGCACGTCGTCTTCCCTGGCATTCACGACATACAGTTCTCCTTTATATTTGCCATCAAGGAGATTTCGTACCAAACGCCCACCCGGCTTGTGTACATTATTCGAGCCGCCTACTACGACTATGCTCTTCGGGTCGATTAATTCTCGGTTAATCATAACACTTTGATTATTTTGATTCAATGAACAGGAACAAATATAGCTTTTTTATCCATTTATCCATCAAAACAGGGGTTATTTATTTACATTTTGCACATTCTGAGCACAACCAGTCGCACCAGGCATCCATGCCGTCCCCTTTCGTTGCCGACACTTCAAACACCTGCAAATGATGGTTCACCTTTAAAGCATTACTCTTCAAGGTCTCTATATCGGTATTCAGATAAGGTGCCAGGTCTGTCTTATTGATTACGCAAACATCAGCTTCTGCAAAGATGTGCGGGTATTTCAACGGCTTATCGTCACCTTCGGTCGTGCTAACGATAACGACTTTCTTTGCTTCGCCCAGGTCGAACATGGCAGGACAAACAAGGTTGCCGACGTTCTCTATAAAAAGTATCGAGTGATCGGCCGGTGCCAGATGTTTGACTGCGTGGTTCACCATATCGGCTTCCAGATGGCAGCCGGTACCGGTGTTGACCTGGAAAACGGGGATATCCAGTGCGGCAATGCGGTCGGCATCATTAGAAGTCTGTTGGTCTCCCTCGACGACATACAAAGGGAGTTTGCCTTTCAGGCGGCGCACGGTTTCCTCCAGCAACGTAGTCTTTCCGGAACCGGGCGAACTCATCAGGTTCAGGCAGAAGATTTCCTTTGCCTCAAAATAACCGCGGTTACGCTCCGCCAGCAGATTGTTCCGCCGGAGTATATCCTGTTCAAGAGTTATTACCTTATCCTCATCGTGATGGTGATGATGATGTTCATGGCCATGTTCATGATGATGGTCGTGTTCGTGATGATGATGGTGTTCTCCACACCCGCAAGTTCCACACATAAGCGTTTTGTATTTATTATTTAATAACAATAGATTTTACACGAAGTTCTTTTCCTTTAATGATTTTAACACAATAGGAACCGCATGCCGGGCAAGGCGTGAACAGAGTCTCCATCGGGAAAGTCTGCCCGCAACCGGTACACATGCCCTCACCGTCAATGATATGGCGGACAATCGAAGCATGTTCGAGCAGGGAACCTTTCACTGCGCTTTCCAGTGCGAAATCAAGCGTATGCAATTCTACACCCGCCAGGCGGCCGATTTCCAGTTCCAGCTCCTCGACGGCTTCCGAATGACGGCTGCGCGCCTGTTCTTCGGCCAGTTCTACGATACTCTGTGCAATAGACATTTCGTGCATAATCAGTCTTTTTTATTCCGGGAAGCGGCAATGGCCAGCTGGCCGACGGCAACTCCCCCGTCATTACATGGTATACGGCCCGGGACATACAACGGGATACCTTTTGCGGCAAATAAACGTTGCAACTGTTCCGTCAACCTTTTATTTTGAAAACAGCCGCCGGAGATAACCACGCGGGTCGCTCCGGTCTGTTGCAGATGGCGTGCGGCCTCGTCGAGCAGCAGGAAAGCCATCGTATTATGGAACCGGGCAGCCAGGTCACCGACGGAGACTCCGGAAGCCCAATCGTTCAACAGTGCCTCAAACAAGGGGCGGAAGGATATAACACCTTCCTTTATTATAACCGGATAACGCGCCGACTGTTCACTGCCGGCTGCCTGCTCCAGTTTTACAGGAGCCTCGGCCTGATGGGTCGACACGTCGCACAACCCCAAGAGGGAGGCGACGGCATCAAACAGCCGGCCGGCACCCGAGGTATAGGGCGTATTGACTCCTCTCTCCATCATCGTCATCAGCAGGCGGATTTTATCCGCACCTACCCGTTCGGAAAAGCCCTCCGGGAAACGGGCGGAATCTCCCCAATAATGCCACAGATAAGCGACGGCCATCCGCCAGGGTTCCACTGCCGCCTTATCGCCACCGGGCAGCGGGACATATTCAAAATGCGAGAGACGGCGGCACTCTTTGCGGTCGCAGAGGAAGAACTCGCCTCCCCAGACCTTTCCGTCGTCACCCAGCCCCGTCCCGTCCAGGACGATGGCAATAACTTTCTCATGCAAGCCATATTCCAGCATGCAGGCTGCCGCATGGGCGTGATGATGTTGTATTTTCAGCAGAGGCAATCCGGTACGTGCGGCGACGCGCTCCGCTTCCTGCGATGAGAGATAATCAGGATGCATGTCGCAAACCAGCACAGAAGGGGTAAAACGGAAAAGATGCCGGAAGCGGTCCAGCGATTCCGTGTAGAAGCTAAATGTCTCCCAGTTTTTCAGGTCACCGATATACTGGCTTTGCAGAATGGTATCCCCTTTTCCCAGGGCAAACGTATTTACTTTCTCCGCACCGAAAGCCAGAATACCTTCCACGGGAATGTCGGCAAAGAATGGCTCCGGTACATAGCCGCGCGAACGGCGCACCAGGCAAGGTTGCCCGCCGCAAACCTGAAGGACTGAATCGTCCACCCGGTTATAAATATCCCTGTTATGATGAAACAGGAGAGCGACCTTTCCGGACAACTGCTCCGCGGCTTCGTCCGGAGTTATGGCGATAGGGTAATCGCTCAGGTTGCCACTTGTCATCACCAGGGCCGGTGTGTCGAGGGCGGCAAACCAGTCCTCATGCAACGGCATATAAGGCAACATACAACCCAAGGTCCGCATGCCGCGGTTTATATCGTCCGCCAGTGCTTTCTTTTGTTTCAGCAAGACAATCGGGCGGCGCCAGGAAGACAGACAGTCTTCTTCGACCGGACCCGCCTCCGCATAATGCCGCAAATGTTCCATATCGCGGAACATAACGGCAAAAGGCTTGCTGTCACGCTGCTTTATCGCCCGCAAACGTGCCACCGCCTCCCCGTTCAGGGCATCGCATATCAGATGATAGCCACCAATGCCTTTCGCCGCTATCACTTCGCCTTCACGAAGCAGGCGGACGGACAGGTCCAGCAACTTATCGTACTCCTTTATCTTTACATTATTATATATTGCATAATAGAAAGGCCCGCAATGATTGCAGGCCACAGGCTGTGCATGGAAACGGCGATCGCTTACCGTCGTGTATTCCCTCCGGCAGTCGGGACACATGGCAAAGGCGGCCATCGTGGTCTGCTTCCGGTCGTAAGGCAAATCGCGGATGATGGAGAAACGGGGACCGCAATGCGTACAGTTGATAAAAGGATAACGCAGGCGATGCGGCTGCCTCATCCGGTCGGAAAGGCATTCGGGACAAACAGCGATATCGGGCGCCACCTGCGTCACCTCCTCCGAATCGGAACGGCTGGGTGTAATCATAAAATCCGGATAATCCGTATCTGCAACATCGGCTTCTTCCCATTGAACACTATGGATCGAAGCAACTGCCGGATGCTCATTTCTGATCCGGGAAATAAAAAGTTCCCGCTGCTCCGGAGTCAGGATCGCACGGATCGACACTCCGTTATTCCGGTTACCGACCTCTCCTTTTATCTTCATCTCATTTGCTATACGATAGATAAAAGGACGAAAGCCAACGCCTTGCACTAACCCACGGATTGTCAATATCGATATTCTCACACTGTTTGTTTTACTATGCTCACAAATATAGAGGGTTTAAGTTTAACAAACAACCGAACCCGGCAACAATAGAGATAACTTTTATCTATAAATTAATAGATAATATGTATCATTTAACACACCTTTTCCCAAACATATTGCCTACTTTTGGAGTTGTTAATAAAAAACAAATCAGCTTATGTGTCTGGCAATACCTGGTAAAATTATAAGCATAGACCGTTCCGAGCCTGAGCTGGCCATGGCCAGAGTTGACTTTAGCGGCATCACCAAAAACATTTGCATCCAATGGGTCGATGTGACGGAAGGCGATTATATCCTGGCGCATGCCGGAATGGCGATCTCCGTAGTGAATGCACGAGAGGCAGAAGAAACACTGGAAGATTTAAAGAAACTCCAACGCTTATGAAGTACGTCGATGAATATAGAAATAACGAACAGGTACAGGCACTCCTGCGGGCTATCCGAAAGGTAACGACCCGGCCGTGGCACATCATGGAGATATGCGGCGGGCAAACCCATGCCATTGCCCGTTACCGCCTGGAAGAGATGCTGCCACAGGAAATCCGGCTACTTCACGGGCCGGGATGCCCGGTTTGTGTGACTCCGGTTAGTCTGATTGACCAGGCACTTGAACTGGCGGGACAATCCGATATTATTCTGGCTTCGTTTGGTGACATGATGCGTGTGCCGGGCACAAAAGAAGATTTATTACAGGCAAAAGCACACGGTGCAGATGTTCGAATGCTTTATTCCCCGCTCGATGCGATCGAACTGGCGGAAACAAATCCGAAGAAAGAAGTTGTCTTTTTCGCCATTGGCTTTGAAACAACCGCCCCTGTTCATATGATGGCGTTAAAAGAGGCACAACGGCGAAAGTTAAGCAATTTCTCGTTGCTCACGTCGCTGTTCACAGTTCCTCCGGCCATAGACGCGATTCTTTCGGACCCGGGAAGTAAGGTAGACGGATTTTTGACCGCCGGACACGTCTGTGCCATCACCGGAAACTCTGCTTACCACAAGCTGGCCGAACAATATAAAACACCGATGGTCGTCACAGGCTTCGAGCCGGTCGACCTGCTATACGGCATTTATCGTTGCCTGCTCCAGTTGGAAGGCGGAAGCCACATTGTCGAGAATGCCTACCGGCGTGCCGTCCCCGAAACGGGTAACCCGGCCGCCCGCGCGTTGATGGACGAAACGCTCGAGGCATGCGACCAGGAATGGCGGGGCATCGGCGTCATTCCCCACAGCGGTTTACGATTAAAGAAAACATATGCAGCCTATTCCTCCCGGGAGAAATTCCCATTCCATCCGAATGGAACAGAAATCCCATCCGAATGTATTGCCGGAGACATCATGCGGGGCGTGAAGCAACCCGCCGACTGTCCTTTCTTCGGAAAGGGTTGTTCGCCGGAACGCCCGAAAGGTGCACCGATGGTTTCGTCGGAAGGAGTTTGTGCGGCTTATTACAAATATAGAAAAATATGAACTATTGCGGCCCCGTGTCAAGCACGGGGACAAGATAGTTCAAATATGATAATAATGATTATGAAGAACGAAGATTTTAACTGCCCGATACCGTTGAACGATGCCGACTGTGTGCTGATGGCGCATGGCGGTGGCGGGAGGATGACGCATCAACTGATAAGCAACATCTTCTACCCCGCCTTCCGCAACCCGTTGCTAGAACAGGACCACGATGGCTGCGTATTTCCCGTTCAGAAAGGGCGTATGGCATGTTCGACCGACTCTTTCGTGGTCGACCCGATTTTCTTTCCCGGAGGCGATATCGGCGACCTGGCGGTGAACGGGACGGTGAACGACCTTGCCTGCTGCGGTGCCCGTCCGCTTTACCTCACTGCCGGGTTCATACTCGAAGAGGGCCTGCCGCTTGCCGACCTGCAACGCATCGTGCAGTCCATGAGGAAGGCGGCCGACAAAGCCGGCGTGCAGATTGTCGCCGGTGATACCAAGGTGGTGGAACGTGGCAAATGCGACAAACTCTTTATCAATACCAGCGGCATCGGAGTCGTCGCCGAAAGCATCCGCATCGCCCCCGACCGCGTACAACCCGGAGACGCAGTGATTTGCAGCGGTCCTATCGGAGCGCATGGCATCACCATCCTTTCCGCCCGCGAAAGCCTCGGATTCGAAACAAATCTGAAAAGTGATACCGTTTCGTTAAACAATATGCTCTCCCGGTTGTTAAAAAATATAGAGGAAGTCCATGTGCTCCGCGACCCGACACGTGGCGGGGTGAGCGGAACACTGAACGAAATTGCGAAAGCGGCCAACGTTGAAATCATACTGGACGAAGCGGCCCTCCCCATCCCCGATGCTGTAAGAGGCGCTTCGGAGATACTGGGACTCGACCCGCTGTATGTCGCCAACGAAGGGCTGGTGCTGGTCATCCTCCCCGAAGCACTGGCGGAAGAAGCACTGGTCGTCATGCGCAGTTTCCCGGAGGGAGAAAAGGCTACCGTCATCGGACGGGTGGAAAAGAAAGGCAACGCAGTGGTGAAGATGAGGACACTTTACGGCAACTACCGGATAGTCGATATGCTGAGCGGCGAACAGCTGCCGCGTATCTGCTGAAATTTCCGCCAATCGGAAGAGCGTTATTCCGACTATCGGAAAAGCACTGTTCCTACCATCGGAAGAGTGTTGTTCCGACTATCGGAAGAGTACTGTTCCAGTCATCGGAAGAAAACAAAGAAACCAATAAATTACGAAAATATGGATAACAAAAGACCAACCGTCTACGAGGAATGCCGGCAGAAAGGCATCTCCCGAAGGGATTTCCTGAAATTCTGTACCACCATGGCCGCCTTTATGGGATTGGAAGCCTCCGGTGTTGCCCAGGTTGTCAACGCGCTCGAAACCAAGCCGCGCCTGCCGGTCATCTGGCTTCACCTGCAAGAATGCACCTGCTGTACAGAATCGTTCATCCGTGCCGCCCACCCTATCGTGGCGACCCTGCTTCTCGACAAAATCTCACTCGATTATACGGAAACCCTGATGGCTGCCGCCGGCGAACAGGCCGAAGCTGCCAAGGAAGAGACCATGAAGAAATATAAAGGTGAATACCTGCTTATGATTGAAGGTTCGATTCCGACGAAAGACGAAGGTTATTGCTGTGTCGGCGGCAAAAGCGCCCTGCAAATCACCCGCGAGGCTGCCGAAGGCGCCAAAGCCATCATCGCCTGGGGAAACTGCGCATGTGCCGGTTGCGTGCAGGCGGCCAACCCGAACCCGACCGGCGCAAAAGCGATCCATAAGGTTATCAAGGGGAAACCAATCATCAACGTACAAGGCTGCCCGCCAATCGCCGACGTCATGGCAGGTGTAATCATCTATATGTTGACATTCGAGCGTATGCCGCAACTCGACGGGTTGGGACGTCCGCAGATGTTCTATTCACGCCGCGTGCACGACACCTGCTACCGCCGTGCCAACTTCGACGCCGGCCTCTTCGTGGAGAGCTTCGACGACGAAAACGCCAAGCATGGGTATTGCCTCTACAAAGTGGGATGCAAAGGGCCGAGCACCTACAACTCCTGCGGTATCATCAAATGGAACGAAGGGACAAGCTACCCTATCCAGAGCGGGCACCCCTGCCTCGGTTGCAGCGAAGAAAACTTCTGGGACAACAGCCCGTTCTATAAACGGATGCCCGACGTACACGGGTTCGGCATCGAAGCGACAGCCGACCAGATTGGCCTTGCCCTGGGAGCCGCGACAGCAGCCGGCATCGCCGTCCATGCCGTAGCCACTAATATCCGGAAGAAGAAACTGATCGACAACGAAGAACCGGAAAACAAATCTACCATCTAACTAAATTAGCAACACCATGTCTGAAAGAATCGTTATAGACCCTATTACCCGTATCGAAGGTCATCTCCGGGTAGAGGCAGCCATCGAAAATGGCAAAATAAAAGATGCATACAGTTCCGGTACGATGGTACGTGGAATCGAAAACATAGTACGCGACCGCGACCCGCGCGATGCCTGGGTGTTCGTAGGCCGTGTTTGCGGCGTGTGTACCTCCATCCACTCGCTTTGCTCGGTTCGCGCCGTTGAGAATGCGCTCGGCATCAGTGTTCCGCCCAATGCCGAAATGGTGCGCAACATCATGGAAGCGGTGCTCTACATGCACGACCATACGGTGCATTTCTACCAGTTGCATGCCCTCGACTGGGTCGACATTGTTTCCGGCCTCAAGGCAGACCCGAAAGCGGCCGCCCTCCTCGCCCAGCAGCTGTCGCCGTGGCCCAAAAACACGGAAGGCTATTTCACAGAAATGCAAAACAAGCTCAAGAAGTTCGTCGCCAGCGGTCAACTGGGCATCTTCGCCAACGGGTATTGGGGGCACCCGGCCTACAAACTGACGCCGGAGCAAAACCTGATTGCCACCATCCATTACCTCGAAGCATTGGAATGGCAAAAAGAGATTGTCAAAGTACATGCCGTCTTCGGCGGAAAGAACCCGCATCCCAACTTCCTGGTCGGCGGCATGCCGTGCAGCATCGACCTGAACGAGGCGAACGCCATCAATGCCGAACGTCTCGCACTGGTGAAACAGAAGTTGCAGGAAGGCAAGGATTTCATCGACCAGGTGTATATTCCCGACCTCCTGATGATTGCCGGCGTATATAAAGACGAATGGAGCAAGATAGGCGGCGGCGTAAGCAATTACCTTTCCTACGGTGATTTTCCCCTGCATGGATACGCCGGTGTAGAAGATTACATGAGTCCGCGCGGCATCGTCCTCGACCGCGACCTGAGCAAGGTTCATCCGGTAGACGCCAACTCGCCGGAGGAAATCAAAGAATATATCTACCACTCCTGGTACAAATACACCGAAGGCGATAAAGCCGGTCTCCATCCGTACGAAGGAGAAACGAACCTCGAATATACCGGTCCGAAACCGCCCTACAAGCATCTGAACGTAGACGATAAATATAGCTGGATTAAAACGCCCCGCTGGAAAGGGCATGCTATGGAAGTCGGCCCGCTGGCCCGTCTCGTCGTAGCCTATGCCGCCGGAAAGGAACCGCAGAAGACAGCTGTCGACAATGTGCTGAAGGCACTCGACCTCCCCGCCTCCGCCCTCTTCTCCACCCTGGGCCGCACCGCTGCCCGCGGCATCGAAACCCAGTTGGTCGCTCAATGGTCGCTCGAGTTTTTCGACCAGTTGATGAAGAACCTGGAAAATGGCGACTCGCGCATGGCCAACCCGGTCATGTGGGAAAACGAGAACTGGCCGAAACAGGCGCAAGGGGTCGGCCTCTGCGAAGCTCCGCGCGGCGCACTGGCTCATTTCGCCGTCATCGAGAACAACCGGATGAAGAACTATCAGATGGTAGTCCCGACCACCTGGAACGCTTCGCCGAGAGACGAGAACGGCAACCTGTCACCCTACGAATCAGCCTTGATAGGCACACCGATACACGATGCCAATCAACCACTTGAAATCCTCCGGACCATCCATTCCTTCGACCCGTGCCTGGCTTGTGCCGTGCACCTGTATGACGAGGAAGGGAAGTATGTGCACCAAATGGATACGTTTTAAAAAGTATTGCTATGAAAAGTCGTAAGAAACGTCTGAGAGAAGTATACGTATGGGAGTTGCCCGTACGTATTTACCACTGGGTGAATGCATTGTGCATCGTCATACTTTGCATTACCGGGTTTATCATTGCCGACCCTCCGGCCATGCTGAATGCTTCGGAAGCCTATTTCAGCTATTGGTTCGGCGTGGTCCGTTTCATCCACTTTGTAACGGCATTCGTGTTTTTCTTCAACTTCGTGTTCCGCCTGTATTGGGGATTCGTGGGAAACCGCTTTGCCCGCTGGAACAACTTCATCCCGTTGAAGAAATCGCAATGGCAGGAAGTATTGGAGGTAATCAAAGTCGATATACTGATGATAAAGAACAAGCCGGTCGACAGTATCGGGCATAATGCGCTGGCGAGCTTAATCTATTTCGGCACGTTCTGGGCCTTCCTGCTGCAAAGCATTACGGGTTTCGGGCTGTATGCCAAAATGAGCCAGTCAGCCTTCCCCCAGCTGTTTGCCTGGACCGTCCCGTTGATGGGCGGCGACCTGATGGCGCGGCAGATACATCATTTCCTGATGTGGTTCTTCATCCTGTTCGCCATCGTCCATGTATATCTGGTATTCTACCACGACTACATCGAACAGCGCGGTGAAACCTCCTCCATCATCGGTGGCTGGAAGTTCATCGAAGAAGAGATAGCCGACAAGGAAGAAATAACAGAGACAGCCGAAACAATCACAAAGGCGGCAAAGAAAAGCAAATAATGGAAAAGAAAACTCTTATATTAGGTGTCGGCAACTTGTTGCTGAAAGATGAAGGGGTCGGTATACACGTCATCCGCGCCCTGGAGAAAGAAACGCTTCCCGCCCACGTCACCCTGATGGATGGCGGGACGGGAGGTTTGCATCTTATCAGCTGGCTCACTGGTTACGACCATATCATCATGGTAGACGCCACCCTCGACAGCAATCCTCCGGGCACCGTCCGTCTCATCTGTCCGAAATACGCCAGCGATTATCCTCCGTTGATGAGTGCCCATGAAATAGGTCTCCGCGACATGATTGAAACAATGATTCTGACCGGCGACCTGCCGGAAGTACACCTGATTGTCGTCTCCGCCGCCAACCTGAACGAGGTCAATATGGAACTGACTCCGGAAGTAGAGGCTTCTATTCCGGAGGTGATAAAGGTTATATGGGGATTGATTTGATTAAAGAAACAGATGCTCCAGGAAATAAGGGTCACGCCGACAATCCTAGGCTGCAACAATTTCTATACAATCACTCTTCACACAGTAGATTAGTTTATAGTGATGTTCTACAACTAAATAACGATACTCTTCCTCTTCTTTTTCTAAAACAGGTTCCGGCTGACCTGCCTCGGGAAAAGTAAGAAGAGGTGTAACGGCCTCATAAAAAGCGGTGTCCAATCTATCAGCAGCAGAAGGACTCTTCTCTGCCAGAAAGAGGCAAATTCTGTCTATGCAATCTATTGCAAAGGGCATCCATTTTATCCCCTTCTCCATGGCCGTTTTCTATTACGCATTTCTTCGTTTGTAAGTCCCAGTCCTTGACGGGACTGCTCCATAGCGATTCTTATACCGGCTTTTAATTCCTGAGAGGTAAACTGACAGGGCGGAACAGACTCCTTAACCTCTTCCCTTCCCAGCGACCGCAAATAATCAACCGCCTGCGAAAGGCGCTCCGGGTCGAAGATATTCATCAATTCATTGATTGCTGCCAGCTTCAGGCTGGCGGTATCCTGTGGCAGACCATAAGAAACAGCAGGTTCGGAGACGGGCTGAGACTGTGGAATTTCGTCTGTGCTATAAGGCTTTGTCGTCATATCGATTGTCTTTTTATTGATGATGGGCAAATATAAGGATTTATAGAGAAACCCTGTTACTCAAGCGCAGAATTAACAGAAAGAATCTGCTAATCCTGCGCCCGAACCGGAAACCTAAGCAACTCAATAAGGAGAGTTGCTATCCTGATATTCCCGGACATTATCCTTGTTTACGACTGTCGCCGGCATTACAATCTGTTTTTCCTCAATCGTTTTGCCTTTCAGCACATCATCAGCCAAGTCTATGCATTTGGTAATCATGGACGGCGAATAAAGCGTAGTCGCAACATCCGTGACCGTTGTCGAAAGTATCAATGAGAAGAAAGCCTGCGACCCGCCACAACCGACAACGACCTTGATATCATTGCGGCCGGATTCATTGATGGCCTCGATTACACCCGATGCCACCTCGTCATCCTGGGCATAAAAAGCATCCACCGACGGATCATCGGCCAGGATACGGGCTGCGGCTTCCTTGCCGTCAGCGCTGGTATATAATGAAAGAGTCTGTGTAGTCACCTGCGTTGAAGGTGATTTGGATTTCAGTTCCTCTGTAAAAGCATCTACACGGGCATCACTCGACGCTGGGTCTTGTGTAATCTTAAAAGCCACTGCATGACCGGCTCCTTTCGAGGCGACATACTCTGCGGCATTTTTACCGGCAGCCGCATTGTCCCCCTGTACCAACGCGGTATAGCCATCAGTCACTCCGTCTTCAAACATAATGACCGGAATCCCTGCCGAGAAAGCGACATCAAGTGCATCCTTGGCAATACCTTCGGGAGCGACCACCAGTATCTGACAGCCTGATTCCACTGCCATACGAATCTGGTTCGCCTGCTGTGCTTTGTCTTTGGCTACATAAGTCGTATAACTCAGTCCTTTCGATTCTAACTGATTTGTGGCATAATAACCCAGGGCTGTACGCCAACTGTTTGTCTGGCTTTTCAAACAAACTGCCACCTGCGGATGCTGTGCCGGACACGGCTCGTCATCATCGCTGCAAGCCGCAAACAGGATTAGTACAGAAAGGATAGTACAGGTAATAGTTAATAATCGCCTTAATAAAAATGGTCTGTTCAATCTTGATAATGTAATCGTTTTCATGTTAGCTAATTTTAATTCATATTATATGATAACTTCAATCAAAAGCCTTACAACGAAAGCGAAACTATGCAATACCGGTGCCATTTCCTAAAAACGGCAATAGACAATTCAATAGACAATTACTATAACAGACTTCTATCTATTGATTTACAAACCATTTAAAATCGACTCATGTAATCTTCCAACGATACGTCTTTGTCCAGCTCCAACTTTTTCCGCAAACGGAAGCGGGAGGTATTCACACTTGCCCGGTTATTTCCGAGGGCAAAAGCTATTTCTTCCGACGAAAGATTCAGACGAATCAGCATAGCCAGCAACTCATCATTACGAGTCACAGCCGAACAAGCCTTCCGCAACCCCGACAGGAACGACGGATAGAGAAGGCAGAACTGGCGACGGAACTCCTGCTCCTCTTCCGCAGTCAGCAAACGGGGAGAAAGACTGTTTATCACCTCCTGCATTGTATGCAGGGCATCTGCCGTTTCAATCTGCATACGTAGTTCTTCGTTTTTACGGTTCAGGTTCTGCCGCTCGGTCAGCATCTGCCGGAGCTGACCTTCCTTTTCCTCAATCAGCCGGAGAGATTTCTTATGACGCATACTCAGCCAAAGCAAAAAAGCAACGCCCAATAAAAAGGATAAGATGCCAATCAGGATATAATATTGCAGGGTACGTTTCTGCAACTGCAACTCGGAACGCAACAACCGGTTATCCTGCTCCTTTTCCCTTGTTTCATATTTAACCCGGAATTGCGAAATTAATCCGGCATTCCGGCGTTCGGTAAACTGTTGGTTAGCCTGATGAGCCATCAGCAGATAGCGGGACGATTCGGCTGGGCGCATTGTTTCTGCATACAGTTTTCCCAACGCATAATAGACCAGACGCTGCTGATTCACCAATTGGTTCTTCTCTATATAGTCGCAACAGGCCTGATACGCTTCTATGGATAAGGCCGTCTCCCCTACCTCTGCCAACACATCCCCCAACAGGCGGTATGTCAGGACCGACAAGTTATTCAACGGCCTATCTTTCAACTGCCCGATTAATTGGCGAGCCGAAGCAATAGCCATTCCGCCCTGCCCTTTCGTCTCGCTTACAGCCAGGATACAGGTGTAATTATCATAAAATTCATGATAGAACGAATTTTGTGAACGGTCCGGCATACGAACCTGCATACTGTCCAGCAAAACGGCAGCCTTTTCATATTCTTTACATTGAAGAGCATAATAAACGGATAAATTATCTACCCGGAGAAAGGCATCAGGAACACCGCTCCGGTCGGCAGCTTCACGGGCTTTATTAAGATGGAGCATTACTTCCTCTTCCAAACCCCATTCATCGTAGAGCTGGACAACATTTGTCTCGGCAGCACACAATCCATACGGGTTCTTTTCCCCTTCACCGGAAGCCAGCAGAGCATCATAAGCTGCAAGGGCCTGTTCAAATTCTCCCACCTGCTGATACTGAAAAATCAAGTTACCCAGCACAAACACGATCTTCGACTGGTCTTCCAGTGTTTTTATAATCTCAAGGCTCCGTTCGCCACAAGCAATCGCCTTGCGTATTTCGCCAGCCTGGTTATAAATGACGGATGCAATGCCATTGTCCACGTAAAGTTGCTCATTCTCCCTGCCTTCCTCTTGCCGCGACAAGGCACGGTCTATCAGAGCAACGGCTTCTTCCAGGCGCGTAGCTTCATAGAGGGAATAAGCTGTACTGATTTCCACACTACGGGGATAATTCCGTACAAACCATAGTTTGTTTTCTTTATATATATGGCTGAAATAGTCTGCCCCGTCTTTCCGTTGCCCGCCAAAGATATAGCAATAGACCAATTGCAGGAATCCTTCATCCATTAGGGTGGCGACAGATTTTATGTCATCATCCGTTGGTTCCAGGGATATTAATTGCTGATAAACCGATATGGCAGCGGGATAATCCTCCCCTTTTTGCAGTTCACGGGCTTTGTCAAACAACTCTTGCGCATGGCTGTAAGGTCCGGATAATGAATCCGGTTCCAATGTAACCTGATTATTTCGAGATTTATGTTTTCCGCATCCGGACAATATCAAACAAAATACTAAAAGTAAAGTGGTTATTCTACTCATTTCAATAGGCTTAAATTGATTCTGGCTATTCTTTCTCTCCAGAATAATACCACGAATATACCACTTTTTAGATTAGATAAAAAACGTTTAAATGCTCTATTTCAGAATATAATAAAGCATCGTTGCCAGCGCAAAGCCTGCAAGCGGTGCAATTCCGGGTATCCAGGCATACTCTTTATATTTCGCTATCCATCGCCCAGTTCATTGTCCGTCCGACCGCCTTATGCCAATCGGAAAGTAAAGCCAAAGCTGTTTCCGGTTTCATCTTGGCAGTGAAGATGGTATCCAGCGACCACTGCTCTTTCAACTCATCCATATCTTTCCAGTAGTTCACTGCCAACCCGGCCAGATAAGCAGCTCCTAAAGCAGTTGTCTCAATTATACTGGGACGGACTACCGGACAGCGGCTGATATCCGCCTGAAACTGCATCAGGAAATTATTAGCAATCGCACCGCCATCCACCCGAATCTCCTTCGGCTTGGCGTGAATATCATTCTCCATCGCGATCAGTACATCATATACCTGGTAACAAATACCTTCCAACGCAGCACGTGTCAGATGCGCAGCTGTCGTACCGCGGGTAATGCCAATAATAGCTCCCCGTGCATACTGGTCCCAATAAGGAGCTCCCAAACCGGTCAACGCAGGTACGAAATAGACACCGCCATTGTCCGGAACCGACTTCGCCATCTGTTCCGTGACCGGAGCATTCGGTATCAACCCGATACCGTCACGGAGCCACTGGATAGCCGCACCACCGACAAACACACTGCCTTCCAATGCATAAGTTACTTTATCACCCAGCTTCCAGGCAATGGTCGTCAGCAGGTTGTTTTGTGAAAGCACCGGTTTGTCCCCGGTATTTACGATCATAAAACAGCCCGTACCATAGGTCGTCTTCATCATACCTTCTTCCAGACACAGCTGTCCGAACAGAGCCGCCTGCTGGTCACCCGCCATTCCCGAAACAGGAATACCGGCTTTAAATATCGGGGTAGAAGTCTCACAATAAACCTCGCTGCTGCTCTTCACCTCCGGCAACATGGAGGCCGGGATTGTAAACAGATCGAGCAACTCCTGATCCCATTGCATGGTATTTATATTGAACAACATGGTCCGGGAGGCATTTGTAATATCCGTAATGAATTGTGTACCCCGTGTCAGCTTCCAGATCAGCCAGGAATCGACTGTTCCAAAGCAAAGTTCACCCCGTTCCGCCCGTTCACGGATACCTTTTACATGATCCAGTATCCATTTTACTTTAGTTGCCGAGAAGTAGGCATCGATGACCAGTCCGGTCTTTTGCTGAATAAAATCGGAATAACCTTCCGCTTTCAACTCCTCACAATAATCAGCTGTGCGGCGATCCTGCCACACAATCGCATTGTAAACAGGAAAACCCGTCTCACGGTCCCACACAATCGTCGTCTCACGCTGATTGGCTATACCGATACAGGCAATATGGTCATCCGTCACATCGGCTTTCGCCATCGCTTCCTTGATCGCAAGCGACTGTGTATACCATATCTCGTTCGGGTCATGCTCTACCCAACCCGGCTTAGGAAAATATTGCTGGAACGTTTTCTGAGAGAGTGTGATGACCTGTCCCTGACGATTAAACAGGATGGCCCGGGAAGTAGTTGTTCCCTGATCGATAGCCAATACATATTTATGTCTGAAATTCATGTTATATCACTTTATAATCTGTAAACCACTTTCCATTGAAATAAGTTCAGATCTTCTAAAAAAATGAACTCCCGCAAATCTAATAAATTATTCAGATTTGCGGGAGTCTCATATAATCAATCTTGTTTACTATTCAAACATTTTATCAATGCCACCGGTATCTGCCGGAATATGCTTGCGTTCTTCCTCCGTGATGGTTTTACAAGGATTTGCATATTGCTCCGGAATATCGAAATCTTCCTCTTCCGAATAGCCAAGCGTCTTATCAGCATATACTTTCTGCATGAATAAACCATAGATCGGCAACGCCATACTGGCCCCCTGACCTTCAGACAAACGGTCGAAATGGATGGAACGTTCTTCGCCTCCAACCCAGCAACCCGACACCAGACTAGGTGTAAAGGCCATGAACCAACCGTCGGAGTTATTTTGCGTCGTACCGGTCTTACCGCCCATCGGAGCCTTGATTCCATAACGGAAACGGACACGGCTACCTGTTCCGCCATCGATCACATTCTTCAACATATGAAGCATCTTATAAGAAGCATCTTCCGTCAGCACTTCACTCATCTGTGAATTAAAGGAGGCAATCGTATTTCCATACGGATCCTCGATATGGGTTACATAGATCGGTTCAGCACGGATACCTTTATTTGCAAAAACAGTATAACCGCTTACCATCTCGCCTACTGAAACGTCAGGAGTACCGAGACATATCGAAATTACAGGATCCATCTGATTCTTCAAACCAAAAGAATGAAGCAGACGCACGAAAGTATACGGAGACATCTGGCTCATCAGCCATGCCGTCACCCAGTTATCCGAATTTTGCAATCCCCATTGAATAGAAACACGTTCACCAACCCGCTTGGCGCTGGCATTACGCGGAGTCCAGGGGATACCATTCTCGTCAAAATATGTATTTTGTACATGCATCATTTCGTCGCATGGACTGAAACCTTCAATCATCGCCAGAGAATAGAGGAACGGCTTGATAGTAGAACCGATCTGACGGCGTCCGCCATTCACCATATCATACTGGAAGTCATTATAATCGATACCACCCACATAAGCCTTCACATAACCATTACGCGGATCCATCGACATAAAGCCGGTACGCAGGAAGCTTTTATGGTAACGGATAGAGTCCATCGGCGACATGATCGTATCGACAGGTCCGTTCCAGGAGAATACACGCATATCGACAGGTGTATTGAACACTTTGCGTATCTCATCTTCCTTCTCCCCTGCCTTTTTCATAGCCCGGTAACGGTCGGTCTGATGCATGGCACGCATCATAATTGTATCCACTTCACCCGGACGAAGATCAATTGAGAAAGGAGCCTGTTTCTTCTTTCTGTTAGCCTGAACAAAAGCAGGCTGCAAATCTTTACTGAAATGCTCACGGACAGATTCTTCCGCATACTGCTGCATACGGGAGTCGATCGTCGTATATATTTTCAGACCGTCGGTATAAAGATTATAATACTCGCCGTCAGCTTTCTTATTCTTGTTGCACCAACCATAGAGAGGATTGGTTTCCCAAGCCAGAGAATCTTCATAAAACTGCTGTTTCTGCCAACCTCTGTACGTACTGCGATCCGGTTTAGGACGGGTCATCAGGATACGCAGATATTCACGGAAGTAAGGAGCCGGACCTTCCTTATGGTCCATACGGGTGAAATGAAGAACCAGCGGCAAAGCCTTCAACGAATCACATTCAGCACGAGTGATATAACCAGCTTTCTGCATTTGTTCCAGTACCGTATTACGGCGTCCGCGTGTACGTTCATTCTGACGCTTCGGATTAAAATAAGAAGGGTTCTTACACATACCGACCAAAGTAGCAGCTTCCTCTATCTTCAGATTCTTCGGAGTAGTCCCGAAATAAACCCGAGCAGCCGACTGGATTCCTACCGCATTATACAGGAAGTCAAACTTATTCAGATACATATTAATGATCTCTTCCTTTGTATAATAACGTTCCAACTGAACAGCAATCACCCATTCAATCGGCTTCTGGAAAAGACGTTCCATCAAATTATCTGCATTCGGTGAGAAAAGCTGTTTTGCCAACTGTTGAGTGATAGTACTACCGCCACCACCACTTTTCTGCATCAGGATACCGCGTTTTACAACAGCACGGAAAAGTCCCTGAGCATCAATACCACTATGTTCGGTGAAACGAACATCTTCAGTTGCAATCAAAGCCTTCACCAAATCGGGCGAAAGGTCCCGATAATTCACAAAAATACGGTTATCTTTACTATGCGCATAACTACCCAGCGTCTTTCCATCTGCCGAAATAACCTGGGATGCATATTTATCGATTGGATTTTCTAGCTGTTCTACGGGGGGGACATACCCGATTGAACCATTTGCAATAGCTGTAAATATCAGAAACACAGTTCCCACTGCTGCAACGAACAGTACCCAAAATGAAATTATAATGCCTTTTGTAATCTTAGATGCCATCTTTATTATTCACTTAGAAACCGCAAAGATAGGAAATTAATTCAATAAGAGGGAAGTAAGAGATATGGGTTTCATATTTTTCAGGATTGATTACATTCCATAAAAAGGAGAAGTACAGTTATTCTTGTTTAAAACGGGCAAAATCTCGTTTTAAACGAACTTTACCCCCGTTTTAAACAAGATTTTGCTCATTTTAAACCAACATTATTACTCCTAAACTGATCAACCCGATAAATATCCAAAGGACAACACCTTGCACCATCGGGCGTACGCCTACCTGTTTGATTACTTTCCGGGATAATCCGGCACCGATCAAAAACAGGGTAACCGTTAAACCTTTCTTTGCCAGCCAAACCAGTGAACCTGTTATCGTTTCAGGAATTGTCAGGAAAGTATTTGCAACCATAGCCAGAATAAAGAAGAAAATAAACCAGGGTATGCTGATCTTTGCACCTTTCTGTTTGAAAATAAACATGGTAGCAATCGTTACCGGGATAATCCATAAAGCACGTGTCAACTTGACCATTGTAGCTATTTCAAGCGCTTGCTCACCGTAAGCGGCACCGGCTCCCACGACAGAACTCGTATCATGTATGGCAATAGCCGCCCACATACCGAATTGCTCCTGGCTCATTCCCAGCAAATGTCCGATAGGCGGAAAAATAAACAATGCGATCGCATTCAGAATAAAGATTGTTCCAAGCGACATCGACATCTCATTGTCGTTGGCTTTTACCACCGGAGCAACGGCAGCTATAGCACTTCCTCCGCAAATCGCAGTTCCGGCGGAGATCAGATAAGCCGTTTTCCGGTCCATCATCAATCTCTTCCCCAGATACATACCTAAAGCCAACACGGCAACAACCGATACGACCGTAAAGAGCATCCCTTCTTTTCCGGTTCTCAGCGATTCATGCAGATTCATACCGAATCCCAAGCCCACTACAGAGAACTGCAATAAATATTTAGACGTTTTCTTACTGAATTTCGGGAAAGGTTGTCCGGCTGTCATTCCCAGCGCAAGACCTAGAAACAGAGCTATAGCCGGAGAAATAAAAGGCATCAGACAAAGAACGAATAGGAGAATGAAAAGGGGTTTGTTGTACTTCGTCAGCACTTGTTCAATTGTGTTCATTTCTTATAATATCATTTAGTTATCCTTTGTTTTTGACGGCGCAAAGATAGGCTTTAAAAAGATATCGAACCAATCACATTATGGAATAGCTGATAACTTGAAGTTATAACACCCTTTTCATTCCGATTGTTCAGATTTTAGCCAGTGCCTGCTCCAGATCTACAAGCAAATCTTCTATGTGCTCCGTTCCTATCGAAAGGCGCACTGTTCCCGGATAAATCTCCTGTTCCGCCAGTTCTTCTGCATTCAACTGCGAATGTGTAGTACTGGCCGGATGAATAACCAAAGATTTTACATCGGCTACATTTGCCAGCAGGGAAAAGATCTCCAGGCTGTCGATAAAACGATGTGCTTCTTCCTGCCCTCCTTGTATCTCGAAAGTAAAGATTGAACCGGCACCTTTCGGGAAGTAACGTTCATACAGCGCATGATCGGGATGCTCCGACAAAGATGGATGGTTCACCTTTTTCACCTTCGGATGATTTTGCAGGAAGTCAACCACTTTCAGAGCATTTTCAACATGACGTTCCACACGCAATGAGAGAGTTTCCAATCCCTGTAACAAGATAAATGCATTGAACGGACTGATACAAGCCCCCGTATCGCGTAACAAGACAGCACGAACACGGGTCACATAAGCTGCAGGTCCGGCAGCATCCACAAAACGTACCCCATGATAACTCGGATCAGGTTCTGTCAGTTGCGAGAACTTACCGGAAGCCCCCCAGTCGAATTTGCCGGAATCGACAATGACACCTCCTAACGACGAGCCATGTCCACCGATGAATTTTGTTGCCGAATGCACTACAATATCCGCACCATATTCGATCGGACGTATCAAATAAGGTGTTCCGAAAGTATTATCCACAATCAGGGGAATCTTATGACGATGGGCAATGGCTGCCACCTCTTCTATAGATATAATATTTGAATTCGGATTACCCAGAGTTTCGATAAAGATCGCTTTCGTATTTTCCCGGATAGCCTTTTCAAAATTAGACAAGTCAGCCGGATCAACAAAAGTGGCAGTTACCCCATAAACCGGCAAGGTATGTGCCAGCAGATTATAGCTACCTCCATAAATTGTCTTTGCCGCTACAATATGGTCGCCGGCACGTGTAATATTCTCGAATGCATAGGTAATGGCAGCTGCGCCCGAAGCGACAGCCAACCCGGCAACGCCTCCTTCAAGAGCCGCCACACGCTGTTCAAAAACACCTTGCGTTGAATTAGTCAAACGACCGTAAATATTTCCCGGATCCTGCAAACCGAAACGGGCTGCCGCATGCGCCGAGTTATGAAACACATAGGAAGTCGTCTGATAAATGGGTACTGCACGAGCATCTGTTGCCGGATCCGCCTGTTCCTGTCCTACATGAAGCTGTAAAGTCTCGAAATGTAATTCTCTTTTTGCCATGATCTTATTCTTTTTTTATTTGACTTATTACTGTATTATTTTCCAGCAAAAGTATCATACAAAGAAACATCAAACAAAGAATTATACAAATACAGAAAATAATACTATTTTTACGCCGTCATACAGACAGAATCAACTATACAACAATTAAAAAGAATCAGATAAAAGAATTTTATTCTATGGAGACTTTAGACAAAAAGGATTTGCAGATCCTCCGCACGCTACAGGAAAATGCCCGGCTGACAACAAAAGAACTTGCCGCCCGAGTGAATCTTTCATCAACCCCGGTCTTCGAACGCCTCAGACGTTTGGAAAACGGAGGATATATAAAGAAATATATAGCCGTATTGGATGCAGAAAAACTGAATCTGGGTTTTGTCGTCTTCTGCCGCGTCAAGCTCAGCAAACTGAACAGGGAGATTGCGACCGAGTTCACACGGATCATACAAGATATCCCCGAAGTAACTGAATGTTATAACATATCAGGCAGTTACGACTATCTGTTAAAGATCCATGCCCCAAACATGAAATACTACCAGGAGTTTATCCTCAATGTTCTGGGAACAATAGACAGCCTCGGTTCACTGGAAAGTACTTTTGTGATGGATGAAGTGAAACACGATTACGGCATCCACATCTGATTTACTTATAGGCTTGCATATACCGGATGAAACTCTCTTCCAGTCCCCCGCTCTGTCCCTGTAGCTGTACAAAGGAAAACATACGTTCGGCAGAAAAATCTGTGATATCGATCACTTTCAGCACTCCCGACATCAGTTCACGGGTAACGGCACGTACCGACACGATTGCCAGTGCATCCGAATTTTCCAGAAACAATTTAATACTTTCAGTACTTCCCAACTGCATCAGTACTTTCAGTTGGGATAGCTTGACCTGATGTTCGGCCAATGTGGACTCCAAAACAGCCAACGTCCCTGAACCATTTTCACGCAGCACCAGCGGAAGTGTGCAAAGTTGGTCCAACGTCAGTTCTTCATACCGGGCCAGTTTACTCCCGGTATGTGTAATAACGACCAGTTCATCTTTCATAAAAGGCGTATAATGAAGAGAACTCTGCCGGGCATTCCCCTCCACCAGTCCCAAAGTGATCTTACCTTCACACAAGGCTTTTTCAATATCATGACTATTTCCGTTCAGCAGGGAAGCCCGGATATCGGGAAATTTCCGGATAAAGGAAGACAAGATGGGAGGCAATACATACTGGGCAATCGTCGTACTGGCCCCCAGGCGCAGGTCGCCACAGATATTATCGGTCAGCAGATTCATCTCGAAGTCCAGTTGCCGGTAAGCAGCCAGCAGCGTATTGGTATGCGACAACAACAATTCGCCGGCCCGGGTCAGCACAATACGGCTACCGGTACGGTCGAACAGCGGCGTCTTATACTGCATCTCCAGCTCATGAATATGCTTACTTATAGCCGGTTGACTGATATACAACTCCTTCGAAGCTTTTGTAAAACTCAGGTTAGTCGCTACGCTATAAAATACCTTCAGACGAAAATCCATATGCCTATAATCTTTTAAATAAACTTATCAGGTACAAAGATATGGGTTTATTTACATACTTTTGTATAACCAATACATGAAGGCAATATGAAGATCAATAAAAAATTAATTACGACAATCGTCGTTATCACTGTTACCCTGTTCTTTATCCTTCCGGGCATAGGGTTCAGTATTCTGAACTGGGGCGTTCTTCCTCCGGAGAAACTGACCCCGCTCGTCATCGAACAAACGAATAAGTTTCTTGACGCCCATCTGGATTGCGAGCGGATCGAACTGACTTATTTTGAAACATACCCGCATCTGGGCATCCGGCTCACGAACGGCCATCTAATCTCACATACAGCCGAAGATTCAACGGCACACAAGGAAGAACTGGCCATTCCGTCCGATTCCCTGATCGCTTTCAAATCCGCCGTTATCTCTTTCCGGCCAACCGATTATCTTTTTAACGGCAAAATAACAATAGGCGAAATCAGTATCGAAGAACCTCGTTTCTATGGCTATGTGAATAAGAAAGGTGCTGCCAACTGGGATATCTATTCCACAGAGACCGACTCTGCCGACACCGGCAAAAAGCCGTTGCCTCCCATCGACCTGCAAAAAGTACGCATCACAAACGGCCGTTTCACTTATGATGACCGCGAAGCCGATCTGTTTGCTGAAATAAACGGCTTCTTCCTCAACCTGGACGGTTCACTGACCGACGGAAAGAATAAACTGGATATTGAAACAGGCTCAACTTCCATCCTGTTCAGCAGTCCGACTTATACACTGGAAAACAAACTGGCCCTGAAACTGAAAAGCCAGCTTTTACTTTCTGACAACTTCAACACGATCACGTTGAATGATGCCGAACTACTCGTTAACAATCTTCCTTTTACAGCCAACGGCTCTGTCAGCAGTTTACCGCCGCTGAAACAAACTAAAATAGACATGGAAGTCGGACTCAAAATATCCGACATGAACGATTTATTGAAATTCATTCCCGATGCCTATTTCCAAAACAGAGATAAAACACTGGCAAAAGGAGCTATCATCATGAAAGGAAACATACACGGTTACCTGGGAGACAGTATTGTTCCGTCTGTCAACCTGTGTTGTAAAATAGAGAACGGCTCCTACCACGTCAAAGGCCTCAAGCAGGGAATCGACACCATACAGATAGATATGGACCTCCATCTGAACGGCATGTATCCGGATTCTTCTTTTGTCTCACTGGAACAACTGAGATTAAAAGGACTGACAACCTCTTTGGATATGCGTGGAAAAGTAACCAACCTGCTGACTTCACCGAATGTCGACGCCAATATAAAAGGTAAGATCGACTTCACACGGCTTGCACAGGAATTTCTGAACCCGGACACCCTGTTCCTTCAGGGAGTAATGGATGCCGATCTTTCCGCTTCATTTAATGTGGATGACTTACTGGACAGCCAATACGGCAAAGTTCACGCTTCAGGCCGGTTAAAAATAGATACGCTGAAGGCTTATAGCAAACCGTTGGGTATGGACGTCTTTATAACAAATGCCGGTTTCTCGGTCGACTCCACCCAACAGGGTAGTTCTTATCTGGAAAATAAAGACCTGTTAAGCATGTCTTTGTCGGTAGACAGCCTGAACATCAAATACCAGGATGACATCAATACAAATATCAGCCGACTGGCCATACAGGCAAAAACATCGCCTGTCATAGATACGACAGCCGTTATCCCCATGACTGCACAACTGAAGTTTGACTATCTGCGTACCCGCCTGCCCGATTCCGTATGGCTGGTAGCCGGACAAACCGTCATGAAAGGTGGCATCAAATCGTCAGCCTCCAATAAACGGATACCCACCGCAGGTACCACCATTTCTGTCGATACCCTGCGATACTTCATCCTGCCGATGCATACCGGAATGATACTTGCCGGAAACACATTCAATCTAGAAGCACTCCCCTATCGGGATGCCGTGCGCCAGCGAAGACTTGCCCGGACCGATACAACATCACAGGCCAATACAACCAGGCAGGCACGTACACGCCGCCCAAGGACACCCGGTCAAATCCAAACGGATACCACCGACGTGACAACACAATTATTACGTCGCTGGGAAGTCCGAGGCAGCCTCTCCTTTAACAAAATGAGGGGGTTCAGCCGCCTGTTACCCATCCCTATGCGAATAGACCAGACCACCATGAAATTCAATACTAACGATATCACATTGACCAATGCCCACCTGCATCTGGGAAAAAGTGATTTTATGCTGAACGGAGAAATAAACCGTATCCGCCAGGCCATGCTTCGGGGAGGGAAACTACGGGGTAACTTCTCACTGACATCCGATTATATCGATTGTAACCAGCTAATGAAAGCGATGAACTCCGGCATGCAATATTCGGAACAACACCTCGCTACAGCCGGTCAATCAGTAATGGACGAGGAAAGTTTTGTTACCATGGATACCCATACTCTACAGGATTCCATTGCAACAGCAACACTGGATACAACAGACCGGGTATTTGTCATCCCGGCTAATCTGGACATAACGCTTCACACAAACGCCCAAAAGATCGACTTCAAGGATGCCGAACTTACCAATGTACTCGGTGAAGTGATTATCCGCGATCAAAGCATCAATCTTAGTAACCTCAAGATGGATTCAAATATCGGCCGCGGAAACATGACCATGTTCTACACGGCTAAAGACTATAGTGGGGCATCCGCCGGTTTCGATCTCGATATGGAAGATGTAATGGTTGAGAAACTGATCGGATTGTATCCGGCCATCGACACACTCGTCCCGATGTTACGTTCTTTTGAAGGAGTAGTCGACTGCCAGGTGACAGCAACCTGCAAGATGGATTCCACCATGTCGCTGAAACTTCCTTCCCTGCACTCAGCCTGCTATCTGCATGGGGAAAACATGGTGCTGCTGGACGGTGAAACTTTTACTGAAATATCCAAGACGCTTATGTTCAAAAACAAGAAGCGGAATGTAATAGACAGTATATCGGTCGATCTGGCCATCAAAGACAATAAAATAGAAGTATTCCCCTTCCTGGTGGAAATGGACAGATATAAAGTAGCCGTCGGAGGAACTCATAACCTGGATATGACTTTCAACTATCATCTGTCTGTACTCAAATCGCCGGTTCCGTTTAAACTCGGAATCGACATCACCGGTAATTTGGATGATTTCAAATATAAAATTGTAAAGTGCCGCTACAAAGACCTTTTTAAACCGGCTAAAGAAGCGGAGCTGGACAGTACTCGGACAAATGTCCGGAAAGAAATACGGGAATCGATACGTAACCAAATAAAAGAGACTGCTCCCGAACTGGTGAGCAGCCTCTCTCCTAATCATACGGTAACTCCTCCGGAAGGAGAAACCAATGCTTTATAATTCACGGCCGGAGTACATCCGGTCGTAATATTTCATATAATCGCCACCCGTGATGTCTTCTACCCACTGTTGGTTTTCCAGATACCAGCGGATTGTTTTTACGATGCCGACTTCAAATGTCGTTTCAGGAGTCCAGCCAAGCTCTTCAGAGATTTTCGTCGGGTCAATAGCATAACGCATGTCATGTCCGAGGCGGTCCTTCACAAAAGTAATCAGGCTTTCATTAATCCAGTCGACAGCAATTTCCCCGTCCGGACCAATCTCTTTCTTTTTCAGCACCTGGCGATATTCAGGCTGTTCGGTCATTAAGCGATGGATTGTACTGATCGTCAGTTTTACAATCTCAATGTTTTGCTTTTCGTTATGGCCACCTACATTATAGACTTCTCCTACCCGTCCACGATGAATAACAGCATCGATAGCCTTGCAATGATCTTCCACATACAACCAGTCTCTTACATTCTTTCCGTCACCATACACCGGCAGGGATTTTCCTTCCAGGATATTCTTTATAATAAGAGGAATCAGTTTTTCCGGAAAATGATAAGGACCATAATTATTGGAACAACGGGTAATGCTTACCGGCATTTTATAAGTATCGAAATACGCTTTTACAAATAAATCGGCACTTGTTTTGGAGGCGCTGTACGGACTTCTCGGATCCAGCGGAGTCGTTTCATGGAAATAACCTTCCGCACCCAGGCTACCGTAAACTTCATCTGTAGAAACCTGATGGAAACGTACGCCTTCACGCCACAGAGGATAACCGGCCTCGTCTTTCCCTGTCACCCAGGCTCTGCGGGCTGCATCCAGTAAATTTTGTGTTCCCAGAATATTAGTTACAAGGAATAACTGCGGATTCTCAATACTACGATCCACATGACTTTCTGCAGCAAAATTAACTACATAATCAAAATTATACTTAGCAAAAAGTTCATCAGCCAACGTACGGTCGCAGATATCGCCTTTCACAAACTCACAACGTTCGCCATCGATATCTCCTGCTATCGTACCCAGATTTCCTGCATAAGTCAGCAAGTCGAGAACTACAATCTTTATATCCTGATGCTCTGCCAGCATATATTTGATAAAGTTAGCACCAATAAAACCGGCAGCACCGGTAACCAGATAAGTCTTCATCGTCCGTATTATTTAAATGTAAAATTATATTCCGCCTCACTGAACAGAGGCGCTTTTGTATCTTTCTCTGATAAATTTACAGCATCGATATCTGTAATTCCCCAATCCACACCTATCGCCGGATCATCAAAACGAAGTCCTTTTTCATGGCTGGGCATATAAGGGTTATCCACTTTATAAGTAAAAATCGCTTCGTCGCTCAACACGTGGAATCCATGGGCAAATCCCTGCGGAATAAAGAACTGTCGTTTATTCTCTGCCGAAAGTTCAACCGATACATATTTTCCGAATGTCGGAGATCCGGCACGCAAATCGACGGCAACATCCAGAACACGTCCTGTGATCACCCGCACCAACTTCGACTGCGAATAAGGAGCCAATTGATAATGTAATCCTCTAAGTACTCCCTTGGAAGAACAGGACTCATTATCCTGAATAAAATTCACTTTACCGATGTGTTGTTCAAACTCAGATTGTTTAAATGCTTCCATAAAATATCCCCGCGCGTCATTAAACACCTTAGGTTCAATGATCCAGACACCGGATATTTCCGTTTCTATATAATTCATTCCTTTATATTTATACTAACAGGGGACAAAGTAACTTCTTTTTCCTTAGTTCTGCAACAATCAAAGCCTGCAAAAAGAATGAAAAAGATTTGCATATATCAAACATAATGCCTTTCTTTGCACTCGCAAAACGATAAGACGTTATTTGAAATAGATGGTTCCTTGGATGAGTGGCTTAGTCAGCGGTCTGCAAAACCGTGTACGGCGGTTCGAATCCGCCAGGAACCTCAATGTTATTATTGTGTTTATTACAGTAACAAAACCACGAAACATTCGTATGGTGCCTTGGATGAGTGGCTTAGTCAGTGGTCTGCAAAACCATGTACGGCAGTTCGAATCTGCCAGGCACCTCACTAAAAACAAAAATGGTACTACATTGGTACTACATTAAAAAGGTTCTACTACTTCTAAGGTAATAGAACCTTTTTTATTACCTTATTAATGCCAATAATTAAACGAGCTCAAAATTGCGCCTGTTGCATTTCCTTGCTACACCGTAGTCTTTAGGCCAGTTTCTCCTACTAATTTCTTCTTAACGTTTTTTAGAGGTCACTACTACTATAGATAACTACAGTTGGTTGCTATGGGGAAGAAGGCAGGAAGATGCTACGGTTTTTCGTGTTTGGTTTTTCTGGGCTTTGCCATCACTCCAAACTATCTACTTCGAAACATACAATCGATAATAAAGACAGCACGAAACAGTGTTCTCATATTCCTGGTATTCCTTTATCTAAAAACTCACAGTTTAGAATTAAGCAATGAAAATATTCGGTTAAATTTTCACCGATGTTGTTAAACCCCCTTGGTTTAACCTTAGTATATTATGCTAAGTTAAGCAACATATTAGAAAAAAGTTTTTTACCTTACATTGAATCGGTGACCTCAATCCGAATGGGGGCATCCGTCAGCCTCCTTACCGTAATCTTACCGCTATTTATGACGATCCAAAACTGGATTATCATACAAACCCGGCAGCCGTATTACTGCCGGGGCATCATAGAGATACGGATACGTTGGGTACGAAAGACCCCAATGTGCTGTATCAACGCTTGATATGTTGTTTTATGCGGCAGTCAATGAGGCAAAGAACTTTCTGTATTCTCTTATAGCTTGGATAATTGATAAGTACTTACCCTGTGAGGCTTCCGGATCATTAAGGCTCATATCGGCCAGATCGCATGTTATATCGTCTATCTCTCGTAAGATATCCATGATACCGGCATTGTTATTACTCTGTAATTCTTCAATCTTAGATAAGATTGCACTGTCGATGTTAGTTCTTTTTGTTTCCATAATTGTTTATGTCAATAATATTTCTTGTTTGGGATGGAGTGGTTACTATCCACCCCACCCAGATTATTAATCTCCGTTATATCTATTGTTAGCATAATAGTTCACCAAAGTATCAGCCATGAAAGCCATAGAAGAAACCTTTACATTGCGCTTTGCGTCTCTTTCCTTTTCCTGCTTTGCAGCAAGGTTCCAAAGGTTATACATGTTCATAGCTTTGTTATAAGAAGACCGTTCGTTCTTCCAGGCTTCTTTCAAGCATTCGCCAAATGTTAATACATGATTACGATACTTCTTTCCAGCCTTGAACATTGACCAGGCTGATTTCATGATTCTACTTTTGCTGTACTTTGGTGCTTCCATTGTTTTGTTGTTTTACTTTGATGATGCAAATGTATAGTTAAAACTAAACCTTCACAAAGATTTGTTTAGCTTTAACAAAACATTAACACATCACCATCATTTAGTTAAAACAGCATTTTGTTGGAATAAAGTTTAGATATTACTGTATTTCTTCATGGAAAAGCAATATATTTGCGTCAAGTTATAACTAAACATTTGGGATATGGATATTAAATCAGTAATTAAAGCACATGGCTATACTATTGAACGTATAGCAAATGAATGGGAAGGTAAAAACGGTAAGCCAATAACTAAAGGGGCGTTATCACAGTCTATTAACAAAAATCCCACGATTGACACTCTCCAAAGAATAGCTAATGTAATAGGGTGCAAAGTGGGGGATTTCTTTGCAGATGAACTTGATAATGTAATTCGCTGCCCTCATTGCGGGAAAGATATCAATATTAAAGTAGAATAATGTCCCGTCCCGCTTCTGTAAATACCGAAGTGTCCCACTTTTGGCACAGGTATCCGTTTTTGCGAAGCCATTCGAATAATCTGTTTTGTCCGATCTTGATTCCATTTTGTTGTAAAATCTTCGCCAACTCAGCTATCAAGCATGAACGCCGGGATGTGGACACTGCATCTGCGAATAATACCTTGGGAGCGTCAGATCGAATCTTTTGTTCTGCCTCGATACGTTTTTGTTGTTCCTCCTTGAGATTAGTGGCTAACTGGATCAGGAAGTCGGGTGAAGTTAAAGCCTTTTCCAATGTGGTGTTTGTCATATATGCACCATGCTTGCGGATGGAAGGAAGGACTTCGCTTGTTACCCATTTACGGAAAGACTTCACTTTCGGAGATGAGCTTTGTAAAATCACATCATAGAAGCCTGATTCAGTGACGAAATTAGCTTTTGTGTTTCCCGTGTTACCCTCCGTCAAGTTTAGGGCGTGTAAATCAATAAGATACACTTTATTAATCCGTAGAATTTACGGCATTGAGTTAATACCCCAATTTAAGGTATTATTAAACGTCTGATTTTCACCATGTCGCATTTTTGAGATATGGGGTATCGGTTAAACCTAGCCCCTCCCTTTCCATATTTGAAAGGAACCGGCATTATCGTGAAACACCTTTTTGCCTGATTATCAGATGATAGGGATTTACACCTTATAAACAGAAAAACCAGGATAAACTAATAATCAATAATTTAGCCCCGAACCGATTGTTACCGGAACGGAGCTAATACCTAAACAGTCTGCTCAACCTTCCGGTTGGCCAGCTTTCCCTATCGCCTCCTTTTCCTTAAGATACAAAGCACATTTCGAGCATTGAAGAGGCAAATAGTACTTGATTTGTTCCTCCTGTTCTGTTTGCTCTTTTTTCATCTGCTGAAGGTCGGCAAGTTTCATGCCGATATCGGCCTTTAACTTCGGGTCTTTCTCTCGCCGGAATAGTATTGTCAGTTCCCGGACTAATTCGGCCTTACCTATGTCCTGGCCTTCCATGCCTCTGTCAATGTCAGAGGCACGTGCTTGCGTCTGGTACTCCTGAATGAATGCTTGTACCTTATCGCTGTTGAACCATTTAGACAGATTAACCCGGAATCCTTCGCCTTCAGATTTTAACGGCTTTTCCCGTGAGCATACGAAAGCCATTTTCTTGTCTTTGGTAATTAAATAAGCCTGTAGGCAAAACCGTTCTTTCTCAGTCAGTTGAGACATGAAAGAGACTCTTTCTTCCAATGCGTATATTCGTTGTGCCATAATGATTTAATTTAGGGGGGGTATGCGTATTTTTCGGCATACCCCCTGTGATTAATAATTATAAATTGATAGAACTTACTCCTGTTCTCTCGAAACGTTCTTCTAATCTGGATGAGATCTGCTTTAACCGGAATAAATCCCATTTAGCAAACTCTTCAACCGTTACGCCCTGGCCAAAACGGGCAAACCAAAGCTGATTGCCCGCAAAAGGTCGCAAACCTTGTTCTTTCTCATAATCCCGACAGTCCCTGTATGCTGTGTACAATTTTTGATACAACTCAAACAGCTTCTTTTCTTCTGCACGGAATCGACGTATGCCGATTGACGAGATACACTTGTCTACTTCTTCAGGATTAAAGCAGAATCGCCCGTTTCCCGCTTGAATAAGCGATAATTTTACACCTTTGATGTTCCGGGCATAATCCGTACAAACGCCCTCCAAACGACCTAATACAGCGTCAAAAACCTTTCTGATCCTAACTTTCTCCTCATTCGGGCAAAAAGGAAGAGAAAGAACGTATTCCCGTTCTTTATTTCGGATAATTTCCGCTATAGCCCGTTCAGTCTTTAAAGCTTCCAGCAATTCAATATCAACTGCAAAACCTTCCTTTTCGAATGCAGGCACTAAAATTTCATTGATAAACTGCTCAATGTCATGGAATCTCTGCAATTCTTCCGCTCTTGCTTCTTCGTTGATAACTGTGTTTGGTAAATTAATAATCTGTGTCATAATTATTTATGATTTAATAGTGAGAAAAAAAATCCAAGAAAAAAAATTTATCTGTATCGAATGCCCCCCAATTCTACCACCTGGTAGACCGGGGGTGTACCCCCTCCCTTACCAGTCATCTGAATGCAGATAAAAACGTTTCAACTTCCGGCAATATCGCCTCCGAATAAACTGTTGCCGTTGCTCCTTCGAACGAAAGTAGAACATTGTTCGGCTGTCAATCCTCAACTTGTACATTGTCGACACGTCAGGAGATAAACGAGTTGTGTCTAATGGCTGTTGCCTGTTGATTAAGTCCAGCTTCTCCATATCACATAATCTCCATTACAAACCGTTCGAAGGTCAATACAATAGGCTGCTTACCCGTAAATCGAAAAGCGTAATCTAGCTTATCGTTATGCTCCACACATAGGTAGATATCCCCTCTTCTAAGATTCTTTTCCCACCAGGCGATATCAAACGGTATCTTCATACCCATTCTGTCAATTAGGCGTATCTGGTCGATGTTTTCTACTTTTGTCGCTATCATATGCTCATTTCGTTTAAAAAGTCGTCGTAACATTTAACGATAGCATAATGACCGCCAGCTGCTTTTATTTTTGCCTCAACATCCTTCTGTATATCCGATTGGCGATCCTTACCTATTTTGATCTCAAAATTGTACACCTTGCCGTTATAGGTCACTTGTACATCGGCAATACCTTTCGTTGTACCGGACTTGCGCCAGCATCCCAGATGCGAATCATATTGTCCCTGGCTATTCTGACGCTGATAGAAGGCATTATTAACCTTTGACCAAGCATCTATACATTTAGCCAAAGAATTGGCTGTATCGTCCCGAAATGAGGTCTTAAATCGGCAATGTTTAGGTATAGAGCTATCCCGGTATTTCCAATCGAAATAATCTTCCTCTAATTGCTTCACGCTATCCGGCTTCATATACCGGGATTTGGCCGGTTTCTTTATCTTTTCTATTGTAGGAATTAAATCATTCGTATTCATTACGCAATAAGTTTTAAATCAAATGTTTCAATTAATGATTTCAGTACCGGGTTAATACCTAACAGTGTATCCAACGTATTCGGAGCCGGTCTACAATCAGTCATAAGATCACGTATTAACCAATCTGCCAGGTCGATCTTGTTAATCCTATCCTGATCGGTCGCATTCTTTTCCAATATATCCGATACCAGGACATTACACCCTATGGATTCAAGCTCTTTGGCCTTATCTTTCCAGTAGTCGAACCCGTCTACATCGGGGAACGCTAGAACCGTTCTTCCATGCAATACCTTCATCTTTTCAATAGATAGCTGGCTTTTGCCGCCCGTGGCCAACCATATGTATTCAGGGTACACACCAGACGCAATCAAGGCTGATTTCTCACTTTCTACCAATGCTACCGGCTTTTTAGGGTACATCTTCAAAAGCTGCTCACCGAATAGGCATTGAACCAGGTTGAAATTGTCCGGCAATAGCTTCTTTTTCTTCAATATCGAATGAACCCAGTTGATGCCACCTGCATCTTTTACCCTACGTCCGGTTTCCGGGTTGTACCGCATGATCTTGCCGGTTCGAGCTTTGCCATTGATATCAATCTGCCAGTAGATGATACAACCGTCTTTAGTGGCTCCCAAAGTGTAATCATTCATCAGTCTTTCAATCGTAGGTGATTCCAGCGTATAACGGTCAAATAAGCCGCACAAGAAGCGGATAAACGAACTATTATAGCTTAATGCCTTTTCAACGTATTGAAAAGGAATATAGCCTACTTCTTGTTGAGGCTTCTGTATTGTTTTTTGCCGGACAGGAGCTACAAACAGTTCTTTCTCTACCGGATTATCAATAAAGAACTGTTTCGGTGTATAGTGGTATCCACAACTACTTTCGTGATTGCACCGTCCGACCGTTCTATCTATCGGTTCCCCTGTATTGCCGTTCATGTAATAAGCGAACGAGTGAGGATCGCCACACAACGGGCATTCATGCCGGGAAGATCGACCGGCGTATTTTTCCAAATATGGTTGATTGTAATTTGTCATACTATTATCAATTGAAAAGAACAACATCAATGAATATAGGTGGGTACTATGGTTATGGCTACTTAGGTGGGTACAGGGTACACCCCCTATATATAGGGGGGTGTGTACCCGGTTACCCGTACCATTGCTACTGTACCCGAAAATACCCGATTGTACCCGGTAGTGTACCCGCTTAAAAAGGTAATTGTTCCGATTCATTATTTGTCTCCTTTCCTTTGTAATAAAGTAACCCCACATTGTTTTCAACAAGTACCCCTATTTCCCTGGCTTCTCTTATTCTTCGGTTAGCCATAGATTTCTTTATCCCCTCGTCGACCATAATAGCATCTCTTAAATCAGTTTGCCGAATAGGTTGAGTATATTTACAAAAGATGGTCTTAAGATTATCTTCTTTATCAGACTTTTCAGGAATAGAAGCAAGTACGGGTAATCCTTCCTTATTCACGGCAAAAGCAAAATCGTCTACTGCAATATCTCTGCACCGTTCTACTGATACGGTTGAGATATCACCATCTGCCCGGACGATAAACAAGGCTTGTGCCTTATTGAGAAAGTTTGTTCCTAAATGGCCTCTAGGTTTATCGCCTCCTGGATTGGTATGTAATACTGTAACAATATGATTATCTAATTCTTTCGTGATATCCATGAACATCGTAGCCAGCTTTGCACTTTCAGAGCTATCATTTACATCAAGGATAAGATCAGCAGCACCGTCTACCACTACCAAAGAAGGACGATATAACCGAATCGCTTTATCTGTTAATTCTCTGCGCCTCCCCGGTTCGTACTCTCTAAAACAAAGCATACGGAACCGATCTGTTTTTTGATTCGTTGGTAATCCTGCAATTCGGCATACCCGTTTAGCGATTTTGGCCGCATGATAGATACTTTGTTCCGTATCGATCCATAGTACACTGCCTGCATCATTAGGACTACTCATGTTCATGTATTCATCAGTACACAGATAAGCACCAACCATAGCAGATACACAAAATGTTTTCCGGCTTTTAGCGGCTCCGACCACAACAGAAAAGTCACCTTTGCTGATCATTACCTTATTCCCTTGATACAGTACTGGTGGTGGTGATGGGATATCAATACTTAAGTCTATTTCTGCTTTTTGAAGCAATGAAAGAGATTCATCATCGATATTTACGCCATTATTACCACTGTGCAAATCAATCTTTTGCAACTCGGCTTTAATAATATCTCTGTAGTTAGAAGTCATCTTGTTGGTCATTTAAAAAAGATAATTCACCCTGTTTATTATCAGGTATCAGCCAGTAAAGTTTGCACATGTTTGCCTGTCTGACATCTTGAATATTATACCCATCTTTACGCAAATCAGAAATTACTTTGCGAGCGTCATTACTATTTGTGAGATTATTAATATCTTTCGCTGTAAGTCTTTTTCCTGACCTAAAAAGGAATCGGACAGTTGCACGTATTCGATTTTTTGCACTATCTTTGTTCCCGGTTTCAGGGGCGGGCTTTGTGTTCGCCTTTTTCTTTGCTTCCATGTTATCCCCTCCGGTATTTAAATACTACTTGCTCTTTCACAGCTCGATCTATAGCATCCGCATCATACAGTATTCTACTTCCAATTCGTTTAGACTCAATAAGCCCCTCCTTAGTAAGCCTTGCCAAAGTAGGTAATGTTACATGTATTTTATCGGCTGTTTCTTGCCGGGTATAATACCTCGGTTCTCTCTTTTCCGTCACTACAAGAACCTTCTCCGACACCCTATCTACTATAACGTCTATAATTGGAGCAAAAAAGCTCATTATGACGGATTGTTGTGTTGAATTCAAATTATTCATCTTTCCTATTCTTTTTAAATTGATAAAGAAAGATTCGTTGTGCACCGCAAATCTTTTATGCAAAAGTAAATAGGGGGGAAAAACAAAAGTGAGTGCAAATATTAGGGTAATTTACCCCCTATTGCACCCACTTTTTACTCCCAGTGGTTATCAGTTAGTTATGTCTTTATCTATAGTAATTCCTTATCATATCATATTTATCTTTATTGTTTTTTGTTTCATCTTTTGCAATTATACCCATACCTGCAATAACATCATATAAAATAGGGTATATTTCATATTTATTCAAATTATTCCAATTCCCGGAATCAATAAGTTCATTCTTGATTTTATTTAGGAACTCTTTAAGATAAACGCTTTTCCTTATCTCTTTCTCATATGTTACAGAAGATAACCGCCTTTGTACAACTTCTGGATCAATAACCGATGCTCCGTTTGAAGAAAGGGACAGCATGTATTTATCATTTAAATCGATTAACTGATTTGATAAGGCTCGTCTTATCAGTTCGACAATGTTATTATCAACAAATATTTTTTGAGAGTGACATTTCCCCGATATAAATACTCCTTCTTCCTCCGATTGTAATAATCTTAATGCATTGAGTAAGTTATATTCTTCATTATCCGCTTTATAACTCACCTCCATAAAAGCCGAATCAATTGCTTTATCAAGAACATCATTGCCAGTTTTAGGCATATTGAGCAACCAACTCATATTGTTAATAATTCTTTTCATCATTTTTTATTTGGCTACTTTCAATTTTGCGAAATAATTCTCTTTTGCAGCAATCATACTCTTTTCTGATTCATCAAGTTTAAGATATGTCTTTAGTTGCTGTTCGCTACTATGGCCGGTTATAGCCATGATAGAGCTAAGAGACGCACCAGCTTTATACATATTAGTCGCAAGACTTCTACGGCAAGTATGAGTTTTCAAAAGGTCGCAAAAACGTTTCTTTGCTACATATTCCATTGCTCCCCGTTGTTCATCCAGTTCTACTATCTCCGTCCAACCTAGAGCTTCACCAATTTCTTTGATATGGTCGTTTATCTTTTGATCATAAACTTTTGGCAAAGATCCGTCATACTTATTTAAGATAGCTTCTACTCGAGGATCCAGGGGAATATACACAATGTTCCCTGTCTTTTCCTGCTTTAGTTTAATATAACGGTTCCCGTCAGTAAGGGTAACGAGCATCTTTGCATTGATGCGCTTATAATCGCTTACACGCTGTCCGGTCAGGCAACCTACTACAAACACATCTTTTACTTTCTCCCATGCCGGACGATTAGATAAATCATACTCGTAAAGCTCCTGTATGCGTTCCTCTGTCAAATAAACATTATCAACATCTTTATAAATAACATCAAATCCAGATCGAACGTTACCGGCATCCATTAGCTTTAATTGTTCAGCTGCATAACAGATCGTTTTGCATATCTTCACCATTCTAGCAATAGTATTCGGAGAATATTCTTTGTCGGTCAGGAATAACCGGAAATCATTATAAAACTCTATTGTTAGATCGCTAAAGTCAACAACTCTTAGCCTTGCTTCCTGATATGCTTTGAACTGCGAATGGAAGCCCTTATAACTTTTGACTGTTCCAGGTGATACATTAGTAGTACCGCCTTTTTTCTTGCGTTTCCCTGTTTCACACTCATGGATGAATTGAACAATGAAGTCATTGAAGTTTGTAGCTTGTTCTTCTTCCAATGCTTTCGCCTCAACTTCTGCACGTTTCTTTTCTTCTGCGATCTGTTCTGCATACACTATTTCATGAATGCGTTTTTTAGCCATATCAGAAGTAATAGCCACACCATTCTTTATAAGGGCATCAATCATGGCGGAAATAGCATCAAGTTTAATAAAGAGGTTTTTACCTTTACCATTCCTGAACACTGTTAACGCTTTTGCACCAGTCAAAGACTTATTCCATTCCTTGATATCAACTTCTAGTCCAGTAGACACCCGAATGTTTATCTTTGGCACTCTGTTTTGTATGCGAGCGTATAAGGTTGCATATCCTTCACTTTTATCGGTTCTTAGAATGAATGTAGCTGCCATATCTTTTACTGTTTAAATTGGTACTACAAATATAGAGGTTCTTTTTAATTTGGTACTACATTGGTACTACAATCTTTTATCTTATTTTATTTCTATTTCTTTCACAAATAAAACAAAACACTGATTTTCAATAATACCAATATTTAATCTTTTATTAAAGATATAAGCAAAATAAAAGAAAAGAGGTTCGCCAGGAACCTCGAAGAGAAAATAACAATTGATAATTAACAATTACAATTTTATTAATCAATTGATTTTTAGCCACATTGGTACCTTGGATGAGTGGCTTAGTCAGTGGTCTGCAAAACCATGTACGGCAGTTCGAATCTGCCAGGTACCTCCGAAATTAGTGAAGGAACAGAATGAAAATTTCTGTTCCTTCTTCTTTTTTTAAGCACTTACGCTATCTGTCATGAAAGAACTGAAAACTTAATACTCCATAACTCCTTGCATTTCATTATTTGAGAGGTGAATTGCATAAGTCGGTATTACCCTTACAACAATATCTTATCGGCCATATTGTTTACGTAGTTTTTTTGCTCGTTAAAGAAATCAGCTTGCTGTAATTCGTTGGATTGAGTTATGAGCGTCGAATATTTCTTTAGTGAATCTATCCAGTGTTTATGCCTGTCAATTATATTTCGGTTTCTTGTGTGCATAGGATAACAGACGTTATGCCAGAAAGCCGATTCTTCATTATCTTCCCAAGATATATAAGATGTACTGCTGCTGATACCGAGCATGGATAGATAAATATCATAACTGCTTCCATTAGGATCAGTTCCTTTTGTTATGATCTTTTCCGTAAAATCCATATAGCGTAGATACTGTTCTTTAAGCCTGATGAGTTCCGATTCATCTATAAGTCCCCGTATGTAGAAATATTGTATTTCTTTTATCAGGTTCAGATGTATATTTTTATCTATGATCATGGTCACTTTCTTTAAGTTTTTATGTAAGTTGTTGATATTTTTGCATATATCTTTTATCTGGGGAGGGATAACCAAGTTTGAATAATGATAATTCAAAGGTACCTCTTTCATTTGATGCATCCAATGGTAGTAGACGAATTTGAATAACTCGTCAAAACCGACAAACATAGTACTCAACATGTTATTTATCGTGTTTATAACCTCTGTATTTTCAGCGTTTAGAATATTCTTCAGATAGTTCTCATAAAAGAGAAGAAATTCCAGAAAGTTGTTATCCGGATTCTTATCGGAAGAGCCTATGTAATTAAAAGTAAAGGTGTTTGTATTCTTGTTTCCTAATATTTCATCAAGTGAAAAACTTAATTCAACAG
The DNA here is from genome assembly GCF_000364265.2 of Parabacteroides sp. ASF519. Taxonomy (NCBI): domain Bacteria; kingdom Pseudomonadati; phylum Bacteroidota; class Bacteroidia; order Bacteroidales; family Tannerellaceae; genus Parabacteroides; species Parabacteroides sp. ASF519. The sequence goes on from NZ_AQFV02000006.1 coordinate 4,739,790, forward strand.
ATAGTTTATGTATCTCTTCCAATGATAATGCTTTCTCTCCTCTCAATCTCCGGTAAGCCGACTCTTTTCCCAGATCTAAAATATCCATCAAGTAATTAACAGGTTTGATATTTTCTGGTATACAGTTCAGTATTTTATCTAAAACAGATTTGTTTAAATTATTATTCATAAGTAAACCAATTATTTAACATGGCTAAATTAGATATAAAATCCTGTGTGAAGAATGTCTGGAGTGAAGGGTTTGTGTCAAACATTGACACGAAACAGTTGTTTATTTTTAATAAATGACACTGTTGCATATCGATTATGATAAAATGACAATTTGTAGGTTTATTGTTTATTGCAGTTTCGAATAACCGGATAATTAATTGATAATTGTATGAAATCCTATCATCCGGTTCACGTACACTCAGTAATTTTACAATTGGATAAATAGAGTGTTTTTCACGAGGAAGATCATAATGAAACATAATAATAGCATTGTACATACAATAGTAATAAAGCTTCTGTTTATTGTCGGGTTATCGGTTTGTATTGTAACTACTGTATTTTCTAATACTACCAAACAATTAGAGGATATCCAAACACCGCAGAAGAGTGTTTCTCCTTTGCTGGCAGTAAAGACTAATCTCATATATTGGGTTGGTATTATGCCTGATTTTAAACATTATAGGTGGATGCCGAATTTAAGTCTTGAATATTTTTTTGCCGACCGATGGTCGATTAACGCTACTGGAGCATACGCCAAAAGGAAGGTCGGTGGAGATCAGTATTTCGGAGTTTCGGCCTGGAGCCTTGAACCCCGTATCTGGTTGAATGCCGACGGTACTTACCGCTGGCTGTTTGCCGGGTTTTATGGTGAAGCCGGCGATTTCGATAATCAACGAATGCATATTGACGACAATCGGACAGGAAAGTTTGCCGGTCTTGGTTTATCCGTAGGAGGGCATATTCCTATAACCGACCGTCTGGGAGTCGAATTAGGGTTGCGTGCCGGATATAGCCGTCGCACAATCGATTATTATACGCCGGAAAATGAGCATTATTATTTTGATTACGATAAGAAGCGTAATAAGTTTGGAATAACAGGGATTAATATCTCGATTGTGTACCGATTTATAAAATGAAAAATAAGGTAAATATATATATCATATTGAGCATCGTTCTGATAGCTATGCTAATGTTCGGATGCACACGCCGTGATCTGGAGATGAGGCCTGATAATGGATATCTGAAGATAAACCTGCATTGGAAACAGTCTTCTGTGCCGGGAGTTACTACCTATTATTTCTATAACAGTCGCGGTGGTGAACCCATTGTTGCTGAAGGAACATCCTCTGGCTTCGAAGGTTGGCTGCCGGCCGAAACTTATCATGTGATAATCTCGAACAAGGAAATGAGCGGTGCGTCTTATCAAGTGAATGGTAGTCACGAAAATGATATTATACTGGCCGGGGAGGTATTCCATCGGGCAGGTCCCGGATATATCGGTAGTGTAGAAAGAGTGTTTGGCACCGGACTGGAAGAAATAGAAGTTCCCCGTTCGGAGATACCTGTCGTGGTAGATGCTTATCCTCAGAGCTACACACGTTATATTACCTTTATATTACAATCGGATGCGCTGAATAATGTTTCGGCATTGTCGGTGGATGTGGATGGGATTATCTATTCGGTAAAAGCTTTTAGCGGCGAAGCCGCTAGCATGGGAACAGCCGTTGTACGGGCCGAAGCTTCCCGGAAGGACGGAGAGAAGGATTTCAGTACCACTGTTTCCGTTTTCGGTTTTATAGATAAAAACGAAGTTACTGCGGATGTGACCTTCTCCGGTGGAGAAACGGTGACAACTCTGCCGTCTGATATAACCGATGATCTGGCTGCTCTACCCGAAGAAGGCGGGACGGTAATTGTGCCATTGAAATTCCCCGATGGAGGCGAGTTTAACCTCACGATGGTGGTTCGTCCCTGGAGTTGGGGAGGTAGCGGAGGTGCTGTCATAGAATAAGGAAATGAGAGTTTAAATAGATAAAAGAGTAAATAAACCATTAAGTGAATGAAAATGAAAACGAAAACAAAAATTACATCGATCTTTATGCTGGCATTGTTGGCAACAGCCTGCTCCAATGGGGACGACCCAGTCAATGGAGGGCAGGATGGAGAAGATAAAAGTGAAATTTTACTGAGAACGACAGTTATGACCCGTGCGTCGGTGGAATCTAACAGCAGTGGTATTATCACAACACCGACCTCACTGAATGTTGCTTTTCTTAGAGCTCCGGATCATTCATCTTCTACTGCTACATCTACGGTATGGGCTGATGCAATAGCTACGGCTCAGACAGTAGAGGGGACAGGACCTGGAGTTGTTGATGCTACATTGAAAAATGTAAGCGATGAAAATATGCTTAAATTTACTAATTCGCAGTATTATAATATCGATGGTACTATATACTCTCACTTGAAAGGTTTTTACCCGAAAGTTAACTTAGTAAAGGATACCCATGTTAGTGCCACATGGATGATAGACGGTAAGACTGACGTGATGGTAACCAATTATTTTCATGACAATAAAGAAGTATCGGGTTCCTCGAACCCTGTAACATTCCAACATTTGCTTTCGAAAATAACAATCAAGGTCATTGCCGATAGCGATGCTGCAGCAAGAAGTTGGGGCGATGTTACCGAGGTGATAATCACAGGTACGAAATCTACGGTAACTCACACGTTTGATGGTAATGAAGCTAATCAGTATCAATCAACCAGTACTGCATCAACAAAAGAGATCCCTGTATTAAATGCGAGTGGCGATCAGGTTCTCGATACACAGGCTGACAACCTTACGTTAACAACAGATACTCTTACTTTTGGTAAAGCAATGGTTTATCCCGAAGCGAACTATAATTTAGTAGTGAAGACTTCTGGTGGTGATGATGCGGAACTTAATGGGATAGTGATTTCTGATGGTGGTGCTAAACCTGGTATGGATCATGAGATTACTTTGACATTTAAATCCGGCGAGATTTTACCTTCTATTAAAGTAAAACCGTGGGAAGATGGCGGTACAGGATCAGGTACCATACAATAATAGCAACAACTTACACAGACCGGACAGGATTAGTTTCTTTTCCGGTCACCAAATGAAAAAGAATTAGAATGAAATATTGGCCTGTATATATTATCACAATCGTACTCTTTCTGTTAACAGCATGTAATGAAGACCCGATAGCTGAGGTGCCTGTTAAGAATGAAATCAAATTCAATACGGGTGTCGTTTTAACCCGTGGGGTTATAGAATCCGATGAAAATCATATCCCTCAACAGGAAATGATTGGCATACAGGTGATACGAGGTACTGATGGAGATACGCAGCAAGGCTTTCTTACTTCCAATATAGCTTCTTCCGCTTCCATTGCAGCAGGCAGCGGAACGATAGATCTGGATATACGTCAATATTTCGATGAGGCTAACAATAATGCTCACTTCATGGCATTTTATCCGGAACATAATAACTATGAAGCTGGAAAGGCGTCGTGGACAATCGACGGAACACAAGATATTATGGTGACTAAGCCGGTTACCGCGGTTTATCAAGATGGACGTGAAATTGCGTTTGAATTTGAGCACAGTCTGGCACAGGTCGTATTAAAACTGGTTGCTGAAGATGATCATGTAGCTGAGTTATACGGCGATCTGCTTTCAGCAAAAATAAATGTCCCCACTCAGTTCGAACTGACCATATCCAATATCGGGGAGACTGCTCTGAATAAAATAACCCAACCGGACGATAGTCATATGGGTGAATTTGATTTTGGAGAGATGGAGCTGCGAACAGATACGGTTACTTCGCAAGGGGTGTTGGTTTACCCGGATGCCGCCGGCCTGACTGAAATCACCTTGGAGTTTGAAAACAGAAAAACCAAATCATACCCGTTCAGTGGTGTGACGCTGCAAGCAGGACATAAAACAGTTGTTATAGCTACAGTAAAGGGACATACCGTACTTTTCGATGTTATTAGTCTTGAACCCTGGGAGGATGCAACCGAACCGGATAACGGTAACGAGGTTGGGCTGGGTAAACCCGGTGAATCTTTATAATAAAGGAGAATATCTATGATCGAATTAATATATAAATATAGTCGTAACATTGGTTTTTTATTACTTGCCGGTCTGTTCTTTTTGGGCAGTTGTAGTAATGAAACGGAAATCAAGGACGACTCTTCTTCCTCACCTGTTCCTGTCTTGTTTAATGCAGCGGTAGGAACAGTGATAGTAGAGAACGGAGATGTTACGCGTGCCGGAATCGAAGAGTCGAATCCGGGTATGGAGAATATGGATTCTTTGGTGACCAGCGGTAGAGAAGTTCTGATCTATGGTACCCGTTATAATAATGGAAGCGCTGATTGGTTAAATCCGTTTATGAATGGGTTGACCGGTTCGGTAAAGAAAGTAGTTGACGGCTACAAAATTGATTATTCACCACTGAAATACTATTATCCGGAAGATGATGAACAATACGATTTTAAACTGTTTTTCCCGGCCCCATTGGCATCTTCCGCGGGAGGTGATTCGTCGGGAGTAACCATTCTTCCGCCCACTTCTGAACGTCCGCTCGGTTTGCGTGTGAATTTATATCGCCGCCCGGATCTGCTGAAGGCTACGCTGACAGACAAACAGAAAACCGATCAGCCACTAGAAACCCAATTCGAGCATCTGTTAACCAGTGTTGTCCTGAAAATAATTAAAACAGATGAAGCACCGGATGTACCGGAACAGGATATCTTTATCAATCGTATGACCGTTTCGGGTGTGACACGGGGTACCTATGATATAATCAAGGAAAAGTTCGAACCTCCTGTGAAAACAGGTACGGATCCCAGTCTGACGGATGCAACTTCGGGCGCTTCTATCCTTATTCCCGGTTATAACAGGGACAGCACGTTTCTTGTGCCGGCGGCGAAAGATGAACCGGCACTGATTCGGGAAATATTTTTGTTTCCCGTAGCCTCCACTGCTTCTACTGAGCTCGACGAATTGGAACGTTATTTCTTCGATATCTGGCTTAATGAAAGGCGGTATTCGTTTATGCTGCCTACCTGTACTGATCTCGATTGGGAGGGATGGAAACCTGGAGAACGTTATACCTATACTATAAAGGTGAATGAGGCGGATATTTACATTGAACTGGACGAGATTCAGCGCGAACGGTGGAAAACGGAAGATAAAGAAGATATTACAATTGGAGTTGGTGGCACTTAACAGAAGTATATATGAAAAGAAAATTTTACATACCGATTTTAATAGTCTGCTTGTTTACAGCATGTAGTGAGCAGATTCCGGAACCGGACATAAACGGTGGCGGTGACGGGGAGGTACTGATCAATATCCTGCCACCTCGCATTGCAACAACTGATGATCAGCTTACGCGTTCCATGGTTACGGAAGCGATGCCTGCCGGATCGACCATACGGTTGTATGTCTATGATGCCAATACCAGCGAAGGAGAAAATAATCCGTATTCAAATAATAGGTTGCAGGAAAAGGAAATGACATTCAAGGTGCGAAGTCAGGAAGAAAGAAATAATTCCTCCGATAAACGAGCACTCGTTCCGTGGCGTGTCGATCCTGTAACCGGAGAGGCCTTGGAGGATGGAGAAATAACCCATACCGACCTGCATCTTCCCGGGGCTCTCTATGATTTTTTTGCAATTTCGCCGGCTGTTCAACTGAATACATCGGCGATAGATGGGTATGACGTACCGGGATACCGATTCCGGCATGGCGGTGTCGTTGCTCAGGAAGGGGATATACCGGTCACTTTATATACCTCTAGTCCTCTTAAAGGAATACAAATCAGTCAGGATGCCGGACAAGTAACCGAAGGAACACCGGGTGTCTACAATATTCAGCTCGAGCCGTTCACTTTGCTTTCCTCACGGATCAGATTTATTGTTATTCGGGGAAGTGATGTTGAGAGTATGCGGATAGAAAATAGAGGTGTCGAGATGAGTAATATGACTTACAATGCTTTTAGTACTAACTTCTTTATTGGCGAGCAAAAACTGAGAGAAACGATCCTGACTGAAGAAGGTGCTGTCTTCGGAACTGTTTCTATCCGGAATGCGCGTAATGTTTATCAACAACCGAAAGGCTATGAAGATGGAATACATGAGAAAACTGATACCTGGGAGTTGATTTCCGAGGTTATCCCTAATCCCGATACCAATACCGAAACAGTGACCCTCAGAAGCAGGGATGTCAAACTAACGTTCCACTTGCTGATAAACGGAGATAACTACAAATCTTACGAATCCGTATTAAGGAATCAACGATTTGAACGTGGAAGCGAATACACGTATGAAGTGACGGTGAATGCCGGAGGTATTTTTGTAAGAGGATGGCGCAATGCCCAATGGACAGTTACCATACCCCGATAAATAAGGATAATTATGAAAAGAAAGAGAATAGAGAACGGGAATATAATTTGGCAATTAATCTTATCTGTAATATTCGGAGCAGTTATGCTGATCGGATGTACGGATGATGCATTCGAGCCAAACAAACGTAAGCCGGTCGATCAGATCGGTGTACCCGAAGGATTCGTACGGGCACATGTCAATATGATAGCATCCGGCTTTGAAACTGTACAAACTAAGTCATTAACCAGTCAGCAGGAGCATAATTGGACACATGTTGTTGTCGGACAATTCGATGCGAATAATGAACTGATTGATGCGTCCGTTAAACAATACGTTCCTGATGAAAGTGGTAATTTTAATGTCATTCTAGCCAATAGTGGTGGTACAAATAACCTTATTTATTTCATTACCAATTACGGTGAAGCCAACGGTGATATGGGAATGTCTGGGAATAATCCTTTTATTAATCCTGCCACGGGTACTCTTGCTGTAAATCTGGACGAATTTAAAACACTCGTTTATACGCCGGACAGTACGGATAATGCAAGTATCTCATCCGGGGATAAACTGGTGATGGTTGGTTCTATAAATATGGAGGTTAGCCTGGAGGAAACACCTATATCAAGTATACTGGTTTATGTGGATAAACTTACAGCAAAACTGGATGTGATGATAGAAGCTTCCCAGTCGATCAGTTCTCCCTCTCATCCTTTCATTGGTGCAACCCTTTCTATAACCGGACTTCAAATAGTGAATGTTCCCAAGCACGCCGCTTTTGCTACTGATGGAGACAAAATTACTGTTCCGGAGAATCTGTCATCTATTAAAGCCGGTTTGACAGATAATGGAGGAGATCTGGTTAAAAATTACAGCACTTCCGAGTCATATTATATACTGGAGAACAGAATGCATGGTGATGATGAGGCTCTATATCCGAATAATACATCTGAAAGGGGAAAGGAACAGTTTAAAAACAATGCGGCAGCCGATAATGAAATCGACAATATGGCTACATATCTGCTGGTCGAGGGAGTAATGAATGATGGACGTAATGTGGGAAAGGTGACCTGGAAAATATATTTGGGTGAAAACAATATAGACAATTTCAATATCAAACGCAACACTCATTATACCGTTACCGTGAAAATTGACGGAGCCGGTATCGTAACTTCCGATATCCGTGTAGATAAAGAAAATCTGCATGTGCGTGAATTGCGTTATCTGAATGGTCGGTATGCTTCCAACCGTTCGCCCGAAACCTCTTATCTGGATCCGAATGATACGAATTGGGGTAATCAGGTAAGACCTGTTCCTGTCGCAAACACTAATTCTTATCTGTATATGGATGCAGGCGAAGATACCTGGGGATTTGAACTGGTCGATATTTATGGCAATGTTATCACCAACTGGCAGGGGCTATCGCTTTCGTATCTTCCTCTTAAAGATGGTGCATCGGATCCCGGAACAAATGCAAATATGGGAATTGGAGAGATTCGTTCCAAGTGGGTAGAAGATGATGAAGCAAACTGGATAAATGTAGGTATGAAGAAGAATGGATTGCCTTCGGGAGCACGTATCAGAATAAATGTCGGAGTAAACGTTATGCCTGTGCCGCGTACTGTAGAATTACGGTATTTTAATGATAATGAACCGGATATGAGCCGAGCTTGGCGGGTTACCCAGTATGCTACCGATAAGATTACGATTCTCGACAATAACTTTTTCCCTTCTGAAGCCGGTACGTATGGTGTGATGGTTCGGGCTAAAGAAGGATCCTATTGGAGACTTCAGGAAATAACGGATGCGGGACCTGTATTTGAGGGGGTGATGGATCTTGGTGGGGACAAAGTTCAAAACACTGTAGGGGATGGTTATGTCAGCGGACATGGTACAATTCTCTTTAAAGTAACAAGATTTGACGGTGTTGCTAATAAACGCAAGAGAATCGTAGTGAGAACATTTGATGGAAATCCCAATGGTGAAATTCAACCCGGATATGCTGATAAAACGGTATACATAAATCAAATGGCCTCTGCAGAGAATCTTATAAAAACTAAAGCATTAGCGTCCGGAAGATATGTTTATGATTATACTACCGATCCTTTGTATGAAACAATGTTTGCCTTTGAGGGTAGTTTGCCGATGGGGATAAATCTTGTTGATGAAGGTACTGACTACGACAAAGATGAATCCAAGTACGGGGCTACGAGTACGAGTGACGGAAAAGAGAACACGTTAAAGATTTTCAAAGCATTGGAAGGATATGTGGCTGAACAGATTAATTATGCCGCTCAGGGAATGACGGCTCCACCGGTCTTTTCACCGGCAGGTTTTTGTATGATGATGAATGAAGAATGGTGGGATATAAACAGTGCGGATGATCCCCGTTTGGAATGGTATCTGCCTGCACGTTACCACGGATTGATGGGGGCTACTGCCGTTATGTTAGGAGTGAAAGGCATTGCGCTTAATAGTCGTGGACATTACTGGACGAGCACGGTGCCGAAGACTACTCCCTCGTCAGTACAGAATTCGGCATACTTTGCCGGAACTACCGTGGATGTGAGTGCCAATTATAGCTCAAGCAGTATTGTGCGCTGTGTGCGGGATAATAAAAATGTGGAAAAGACGTATCCATACCTCACGAATATAAGCGGTAATCCGGTAATCGTATCATACGAAAAAGTGAATGGTGTAGAAAAAGGATATGTCGATGTTAATCCCATGACCACAGGAACGTATAGTTATTACAGATTGGGATCGCCCTTGCGTTTCACTGAAAAAGATCAGGTATCTGACGTGTCGGGAGAAGGTCCGGCAGACCCAAACTGGAGTTACCTTTCCCCCCGATTCCGTGTAGCGAAAAAGGATGCTGTTATAGTTAATTCTTTGTCAAACGGCACTTGGGTGGAAGCTTCAGGATGGAGTAATTCGAATGCGGTTGATCTTGCAACACCTCTTACTGGTTGTGCTGCTTATAGTGAAGAGGGCAGTGAATCAGGATGGCGTCTTCCGTCGGAATTGGAGATGAGGCAGATTCTTTTGCTGGGAGGTGGTGTCGGCTCTAAATCGGGTAGTCCCGCGCAGATTCCGGAATTACAAAAAGGAGGGATGACTTTTAATGATTTTACTGATCTCGGTTTCGACCATCTCGGAGGAGAGCAAACTAACGGACGTTATTATTGGGTAAACCGAAAATATCCGAATGATAATCGTGCTGTATATTTCAATGTAACCAATAGATGGGACAATGCAATCAGCGGTAGTGCCATGGATTGGAATACGTCTTCTGTTTACGTCCGTTGTGTAAGGGATATGTAAGAATGATGCAGTGTAAATAAAAAGATATAATATACTCATTGAATTAATATCAAAGCCACTCCACCCCTAATGAAGTGACTAATAACCTCATGTTTGCGATGAGTTTCCGAACCCCAGGCATACCCCGGCTAACAGGACAAAAACTACTATCCAAATACTCACAGACGATGAGTGTTTGTACTGATTTTCGGAAAAAAAAGAAGAAACAGCGGTTTGATGGCGGGTCAATTCTACTGACGAATTAGCGGTCTTACTACTTATGTCGGTTATGCTGTGATGTTTTTTCCCTTGCAATAAAGCTATCTCTGCCGGATATTGTCGGCCGGTACTATCGGGTGGCGAAAAGACCACCCGGGTTATATTCCAGTTAATAGAATCTATAGTGAATGTTTTACGGTTAAAAAGGGAAGAGTCTTTGCCGGAGGCAACTAATGAGTCAATATAGAAAGCATGTTCTTCTCTCGTGCTGCCCCGTCGTATCTGGCAAGACGGCAACAGAAATACCAGACATAAAATATAAAATAATATCTGCATTCTATTGGTACCTTTCTCTTTCAGGGAGAGATGAAGAAAATTCCGTTTCTTGTACAGAATGGCCTGGTCGAAAAGCAATCCTGATTTCTTCAGGATATCCAGTAAACGGCACGGTCCTTCCGGGATATAGCAATCGGCAGCCTCCCCTTTCCGGTGCTGGCTGTTAACGACACCACCAGCTAGACGGTTAACAGAGTCACTACGATAACCACTCAGTACGGCAATCGGACTATTATAGAGCCCTCTCAATGGTTCCAACAGATGAACGGCCAGATAACAAAGTGACTGACGGACAGCAGGAGGCGGTTCATTATCCAATCCGTTCTCTACCGCTATACGGCTATAAGTCAACTCTTCCAGACTGAAATGTTCACTCAACATGGCTTTATGCTTTTTGTTACTCATGATTGTTGATTTTAAATTTATACGAATAATCCACTCCGAAAAGTGCTCCGGCAAACGTGCTGATTTCTCCGAAAGCCACCAGCACACTACTGTCTATCAACCCGTCAGGGTCTACCCAAAAACCGCTGAAGAGAAGAACAATCCCGCTCACTGTGAGCAGGATTGCAATAATTAACTGAACCGTTATCCGTTTCATAACCTAAACATTGAATCTCTAATTATGAATTCTCAATTATTCGATCTCCGGTCTATCGCTACTTCCGCCCCCCTCTTCTTCCTTCTCTTCGTCTTTCTTCTCGACCAGCTTCTCAAAACTGGCCTGGCTCTTGATAGTCCGAAGAGCCTTCCCCGGATAAAACCGCACTTTAGGTTCGCGAATCAGGTTTGTATCAAAAGTTTTCTCATCAGTGACCCCAGGAGAACCGATCGTATAACGAAACGTACCCAATTCCCCCACACTCACCCGGCGGCCATGCTGCAAATGGCGCACCAGTACTACATTCAAGCGGTCGAGCACCGCTTTCACCCCAGCGCTTCCCACGCCACTACTGTCACTCACTTCCTCAATCAACTCCGGGAAAGCAATATAATCGCCCGATACAATCTGTGCATACTTCTTTTCCGGCACTTCCCCTTTGTCGTTACCTAAATTCTTCTTGACAACCAATTTGTACTTTACACTCATGATAATAATAAATTAATAGATTAATACCCAATACCTCTATCAGTAACTGATACAACAAAGATAAACCGACAGAAAATTGAAATCTTCTGAAATATGCAGACGGCATAAGGTCACAAAATAGATAGCCTTCACTTTCTATTAATAAATGAAAGAATCACTGCATATTCCAGAAGGGTGAAAAGCCTGTTATTTTAGGTTTTATTAATCAGCGGGCAAATGACCGGACTCATTATCGGCATTCCATAAATCAAACAGTTCACAGAGATCATCCGAAGTGATACCTTCACGAAGCAGGTCTCCGAAATACTCCACTGATTTATTTTCATGAAAAGCAAGAAGATACACAAAAGACAGATGCAGATAGGAAGGCATAAAACCATTCTCCTTTTTTCCTTCCAGCAAAGAAAATACTTTCCGGAGAAGTTCAGGTTGTTGTAAATCATACCCCAGTAATCCAAATACCGTTTTATTAAGTAGATAATCTAATGTCTTTTGCCAATGGTGTTGAAACAAGTCACCCAAGAATAACCGGTACCGTTCAGGTGTATTTTCCCAATCGCAAAATGCCGTATCGACAGCTGCTTTTTTATAAATTAGCTGTTCCGATTCCGGCAAGTTTCCCAATAATGATTTAAACATTCTTACAGAGGGTGTCTTTGTCCCAAAGAGTTCTTTTAGTTTTGTATACATTATACTTTCAGACAGGGGAATGGTTTATCCCTGCCTGAAAGCACATACCAAATCCATATAACCGCGTAACGATTTCCTATTTCCGATCATTCAAAAATTTCAATAGGTCCTTACCGGGCCTAAATTTGACACTGGTACGAGACTTTATCACGACTGAAATGCCGGTACGTGGATTACGTCCAAGACGTTCGGATTGTTTCCAGGAAGAAAAAGTACCGAAACCTTGTAACATAATAGAGCCGTCTTTTAAAAGTTCGTTTGCCATAACATCTTCGAAAATGTTTATAAAGCGCAAAGAATCCTTTTGGGAGATCGACATCTTTTTTGCGATCTCACGCATTAAATCTGATTTGTTCATGATTATTACAATTATAATTATAAAATATATACCGGTAATAAAAGAGTGGCACAATATATTTCTTACGGATATTATGTCACATGTCAAAGAACGCTTTAAATGGTATCTATAGTTACCTTTTCATCCTTCCGTTCAATATTTCACCTGCTGAATACAACCATCATCATTCCTTGATTTAGCTGGCCATAATCAAATATCACGGACACATCGAATATAGTTCGTGTACTTCGTTTCTCCGTTAACAATGCTACCGTTACCCATGTGAAGTCCAGTACGGCGACTGCTGTCGCCTTCGCCGACCGTACTACTCCAATACCACATATTGATGAATTTAGTGCCAAGTAACTTCGAGTCTTCCTCATCGTCTGCTGCATTACTGTTTGTTCCTTTACACTTTGTCCACATAGCATACAATTCTATGACTGTTGGCAAACGCCAACCTTCTCCCTTACTCGTACAATAATTCTTTGCTGCACCATCTTTATATTTATGATCCTTTGTACTCTGAATATTCTCCACCTCTATGGTATAAGGTATAGGTATAGTACAAGATGAAGATTCGCCTTTGTAATCACTTCCGGTCCCTGTTACATTTCCATTATCGTGATTAAAAGGCGGATAAGAAGTCAAATTAACACCTGAATTTTTATAAGCTGTTGCTAGCTCCTGATTAATCGTTACAGTATTTGTCAATCCTGCCTGTTTAACCTTCACAACTTTTGAATGATTGCCTCCAGTAACTGCAATAGTAAATATAGCCTCCCGAGCCACACCAATATTCGTCGTAGAAGAAAATGTTAATGTTTGACTACCACCTTTCGTTATTCCCGAAGTTGTGCCGGGAGTTATTCCATTTTTTGTGACAGAAGGGTTTACGGTCCAAGGTAACCCTTTTGTCCCTGTTACAATGACCGTTCCGGAGCTTACTGTACTTTCCAAATCCAGCACCGTTGGTGAAACTTCAAACACCGATCCTGCCTGTGCTACCGTTATAACCTTTGATGGTCCCGGATGAGAATTTCCTATTTCATTTCCGACACGTACCGTGATCTTTCCTCTTCGTTCCGAAGCATTTAAGTTCAAGGAAGTCTTGTAATTGATTATTTGAGAGTCTGTACCTGTTGTTCCGCTTTCCGGAGTCAATAAAGACAACCAATCAGTTCCACTAGTCACTGTAGCAACCCACAGTAAGTCGTGGGTTGCTACAAAACTGTCTGACAGTTTTTCGTCGGCTTCCGGTCCCAGCTTTGGGGTTAGGTCAGTAACTTCAATAGATGCACCAGCCTGGGTGACAGATATACTTTCTGTCAAATCGGTATCCCCTGTCTCACTGATTGCATCCCCACCTTTCAACAAGATAGTCCCAGTACGACTTGAAGCAGACGGATTACTAGATGTTGCTTTGACCGCCAATATTTCATTTTCTCCCGTTGCTTCTGTCCCTGAAACAGGAGTTACCCCATTCCATGCCAACCAATCTCCCCATTCCGAAGCCAACGTTGCGGCCCAGGGTAACCCTTTCGTCGCTTTAAAAGTGCTGCTTCCCGTTGAAGATCCTTCGGCTTTCAATGAGACAGAGGAAGAGCCGACCGATAAAGAAGAAGCATTCTGCCTCACATAAATATCTTTTTCTCCTACGGTAAAAGAGGTTTCCCGAACTTCAGCCCGCGGATTCGCTGCGACTGCCTCAAACTGTACTTTGTAAGGACCTATAAAGTCCAGTTTATTACCTGCCTCATACGTTTTATCACCAACCACAGCAGACAACCAGGTAGGAATGGTAAACGACCATTTAACACCCGGACGGGTAGTAACCTGAAATATACTGGTAGCACCTTTCTCCGCTCCCAGATTATTCGGATCTTGCATCTCCGGAACAGTTCCTACCGTTACCCGTTTATCAGAGAAGTCTATACCGGTAAGTTTAATATCAATGGTATAAAACCCATTTCGGATAATATTATAATCATTATTTCCATTACCAGGATAAAGGGTGAAGACGACATCACTATAAGTAACTCCATCCTGTACAGCCTTCCCAGTCAAACGGATACAGGTTGCATAACTTACACCTTCACCTGTTTTATTCATAGGAATTTCTTCTATATTATTCCCCGTTCCGGCAGGATTTTCAGGAATATACCAATAGTGTATGCCACTATTACCTGGGGATGTTACCGTATAGGTTTTAAAATTACCATCTCCACTCAGTTGTCGCGGCATTCCATCTCCGATATATTTGATACTGACCGGGACATGACACAACTCAAGTGTCGCCGGAGTAAAAGAGAAGTTTTCACCACTTACCGAATAAGAAAATTTAATTTTTGCCAACGAACGTTTCAATTGGATATCCTCACTGATATTTTCTGTGATTTTACCTGACCACATGCCGCTCATTAAACACAGATTACTGACCGGTAATCCTTTATCTGTAAAAGCCTCTGAAGTTGTCAAAGCCTTCAAATCGGCTTCTGTACCCGCTTTTTCCTGCAAATTCCCGGCATTGGCAACGACCCACACATGACTGGTCTCTTCAAGTCGTTTCAACGGCAGGTTCACACTTTCCTGTGTAACCAAAGATGAAAAATATTCATTTGCCACCAATTCACCTTTTTCATTATACTGTCCGGCCCATAAGTTCTGAATAGTTCTATCTGCCGATTCACCCGGATCAGTTGTCGACCGGGTCTTTGGCCGCCGACAGGAACCGGTATGCTATCGACCTCGGTTGTTCCTTCTGTTGTAATAACCATGCTACGTGTTTGCGCTATTGTACTCGCTAAGACATTCAGATGAAAACAAGTTGATACTTCTTTTCCCTTGCCCATACCGGTTACTACTTCGTTTTGCGTGCAACTACAATACAAAACCGTCAATAGGAAACAAGCCAATAGCCTTTTATTCATGATTGTAATATTCATTATTTAATAAAACACATTTCTTACTTTTTATAATTATCCTCTTTTAAGGCCAACTATTAAAGATCACGGACACAGCGAACATAGTGTGATTGCGACTGGGCATCGTTTCCGGTCCCGCCATTATCCCTAAATTTCAACATACATCGTCCGTTACCATTTTTATTAAAGACAGAGCTGCTCCAGTACCACTGCGTAATTTTAAACTCGGCAACACCGTTATTTTGCAGCGTAACCCTATTATCATATATAGCTCTCAACTCAATAATAGTAGGCACACGCCAACCATCCTTCTTAGCTTTACAATAATTTGCAGCACCTTCATAACTAGAAGTTGATCCCCGCTCCCCTTCCTCGACTTCTATAGAATATTCACTCGTCAATGTACAATCTGAAGATTTACCATTTCTATCAGATCCCAACCAACTTGAAGTTGTCGAACCTCCATCATAATTAAAAGGAGGATAAAGGGTAAAATCAGTTACAACACTTTTATAACTTGCAACAACAGCACTATTTATAGTAACCTTATTACTTACTCCTGCAGCCTGATTCACCGTAACCGTTTTAGAATGATTTCCCCCTGTAACTGCAACCGTAAAAGTAGCAGAACGAGCCTCCCCGATATTTGCAGGTGCAGTAAATGTTAAGAATTGACTACTCTTATCCAACATTGAACCTGAGGCATTTACTGAAATATCAGTACTTCCGTTTTTTCGGGTTACCGTCCAGGGTAATCCTTCTGTTCCGGTTATAATGACCTGACCTGAACTTTCAGTATTCTCAAAATCCAAGCTTGTAGGCGACACATCAAAAACTGAGCCGGACTGTGTGACCGTTATATTAGTAACCGGTCCCGGATGCTCATCACCTGCTCCATTACCTACAGACACTGTTATCTTTCCGGTTCGCTCCGATGATGATAAATTGAGTGTCGATTTATAATTTATCGCCTGAGAATTTCCATCCGTTGTACCTGTTGAAGATGTTAATAAAGTCAACCAACTATTTCCACTAGTCACCGTAGCAACCCACGGTAAGTCGTGGGTTGCTATAAACCTGGCAGCCAGGTTTGCCGAGGCTTCCGGACCTATATTTTGAGCGGCACCGGAAATCGTTGAACCCGCCTGAGTAACAGATATACTTCCTGTCAGACCGATATAAGCTGAGTTACCAACCGATTCTCCCCCTTTTATCTGTAAGCTACCTCTACGAACGGATGAAGACGGATTACTAGATATAGCCTTAATGGCCAGTGATTCATTTGTACCCGAAGCCTCTACACCCGGAGTTGGAGCCGTCCCGTCCCATTCCAGCCAGTTACCCCATTCAGAAGACAATGTCGCAGACCAGGGTAATCCTTTCGTAGCCTGAAAAGTACCGTTTCCTACAGCTGTTCCTTCAGCAGAAAGTGATATGGAAGAACCGACAGTCAAAGATGACGCATCCTGTCTTACTTTTATTTCTTTCTCTCCTACTGTAAACGACGTTTCGCGTATTTCGGCACGAGGATTTGCAGTCGCTGTTTCAAACTCCACTTTATAAGGACCAACAAAATCCAATCTGTTTCCAGACTCATACCTATGTTCCCCAACTATGGCTGAGAGCCAGTTTGGAATAGTAAACGACCAGGGAATACCCGGACGGGTAGTAACCTGAAAAATTCCTGTTGCTCCTTTTTCCGCCCCCAGATTATCCGGATCCTGCATTTCAGGAACAGTGCCTACCGTCACACGCTTATCAGAAAAATCTATACCGGTCAAAGTTATGTTAATCGTATAAAGACCGTTCCTCACAATATTATAATCATTATTCCCGTTACCCGGATAGAGTGTGAACACGACATCATTATACAAAACACCATCCTGCAAAGCCTCACCGGTTAATTTAATACATGTAGCATGTTCTACACCATCACCTGTTTTATTGGTTGCTTTATTTTCTGTATTATTTCCTTTCCCTGCCGGATTTTCAGGCATATACCAGTAATGTGTACTGCTGTTACCGGGAGATGCGAACCTATAGGTGGTAAAATCACTTTCACCCGTCAACTGTTCCGGGTTTTCATCTCCTATATATTTCATTTTAACAGGAACATTACACAATTCAAGAGTTGTAGGAGTAAAAGAAAAGTTCTCACCGCCTACCGAATAAGTGAATTTTATCTTAGCCAACGAACGGCTTAACTGAATATCCGCACTGATATTATCCGTTATCTCGCCAGACCACATGCCGGTCATTACACACAGGTTTCCGGTTGGTAATCCCTCTTCTGTGAATACATCGGACACATATAGTGACTTCAAATCAATTTCAGACACCGCCTTGTTATTCAAGTTTCCGGCATTAGCCACCGCCCATACATGACAGGTACCGGACATACGTTTCAAAGGAAGATTGACACTCTCCTGCTTTGGTAAAGAGGGGAAATATTCTTCAGCAACCAGTTCGCCGGTTGAGTTATATTGTCCCATCCACAGGTTATACAATGTTTTATCTGCAGTTTCTCCGGGATCGCTTTCAGAACGAGTGACTATTGTTGTATCACTACGGGTATGGAGTGTAGTGGCCGCCAAGACATTTAGATGGAAACAAACAGACACATCCTCCCCTTTCAGACCTCCGGTTACAACCTCGTTCTGCGTACAACCACAAAGAATTACTAGTAATAGAAAACAAGTTATCTGTTCCGTCTTTTTTATTTTTTTCAGTTCCATCCCTACCGGTTTGTTTTAATCTCTGTAATGTTATAAAGTACTACCACCCACTGTTTCTCCCCCTGTCCAGAGGATATCATCCCATCCGGCAACTACTAGTCCGAAAGGTACGCCCGGTGTTACTCCCGGCTCGGTCGGACGACCATCAGGTGCACCGCCTACATTGTCATCGGTCAACGAAAAAGGTGTCCAGTCGTAAACGCTCAGTAGCAGCAAGCTGCGATTATTTTCCACTTCCAACGTAAATACATATTGTTTGCCTGCTTCAAACACAATATTCTGAGCAATCGTCGCTTTCAGCGTAACAGCCACCCCGTTGCGGGAAACGGTGACCGCGACCTGAAAGGAGTTACTGTTTTTAGGCAACAGGATCGCCCTTGCACGGTTTAGTCCTAAATCGTTCGGTTCAGGCAAGGTTACAAAATCCGTTACAATCAGTTTTCCTTTATCCGTTTCGTCTCCGCCGGTCGAAGTTATCGCTTCGTTCTCACCGACAATCAACGATGCTCCGGCCGATGAGATACCCGTCAGTTCCAATCGGGTTCCGCAGAGGCTACTCATAGGGACAATATTTTTTTTAGTCGGGGTCACTTCAAACACTACCTGCGCACATTTACGTTGGAAAGCTTGAAGACTCACCTGACGGGATGCCTGCGAAACAGCTACTCCCCATACAAAGGAAGTCATCACATCTTCCTGATGCGGGATACCTGTTATCTGTTGTTTACCGTCGACTTTTGTTAACGGACGTGCCGGAGAAACGGCATAAAAATCATACACTCCGGCAAGCACCGTCATCTCTTGGGATGTTCCGATTGTCTGCTTTCCTTCCGCATCCACAACACAAGGCAATAAAAAACCTTCTTCATCTACCAGATAGGTGGCCTGATAAGCAGGTAGAGCGGTGGATAAATCAACCATAGGTAAGTCAGCCGACAATAAATCAGGTTCGTTATTCATCCTCCGATAAGCAGCAATACGTACCGTACTACCGGAGGGTAGCGGAGAAGTTTCCCCGCTACGGGTAACCGGAGCTATTTCCAACCCCGGACGCCCGAAACGAAGTTCTATGAAACGTTCTTCCGACTCTTCCTGTTCTTCCACAAGCCCTCCTGTACACCCTGCCATTCCCCACAAAAGGCAGGATGCAAACAAAAGAAGAAGATATTCTGATATACGTTTCATCGTCATTAATTAATCAATTACTCCACCGGAACAGTTACGGGATCCCCTGAGCTTTCCCAATCTGCCACCTCAACACTACCGAATTCGAGTCCGCGGTCTGTTACTGTCATTGTATAGATGTAATGTTTTCCCTTTTCCCAAGTAACCGAAAGCGAATTACCGGATACAGTCGAATAGGTATGGTCATTACCACCGGTCAATGCCCCGGTAGCACCCAAGGTAACCTTCACCCCTGTCAGGCTGATATTACTGACAGGAGCGACTAATCCATACGCTTGCGGGGTGACAGACGAGAAATCTGCGGTCCCCCCTGAACCGCCTTCCGTCCAGGTTGCAATCTGCCCTTGCTCGCTTGTGCCGGTGGTAGCTGTCAGGGTCAAAGTACCAGTTGTCAATGTCCCTGTCAAAGTCCCATCCGTTAATTGCATGGTAACTTCGGTAGCAGGCGAAGCTGCTGTAACAAATGCATTATTACTTGTCAGTTCCACCTTCTTCACATAATCCTCTGTTGTCACTGTTTGCTCCTTCCCTTTCATTACCTTAAAACTGATTTTCGACAAGGCATGCTGCATGGAAAGAACAACCGACGATTGCTGGCGGCTAACTTTAGGGGTACTCTTTTCTGCATTAGTCCCATACAGGTAATCCACCTGATTCGTTTTCCACTGATTATTATAAGCAAAAGTCTGCTCAGCCAATATAACCGGAGATTTCAGTACCGGTATTTTCGGTGAGTTGTTATTCAATTCACCCGTTGCCGTAGACGGCGCCCATGCATAAACCGCCCCCTCGGTATCTCCCAAGTATAAAACGGTTGTTGTGCTCCAGGTTTTATCTTCCCCACTAACGCTACAAGTAAAAGTCTGCGTATGATTACTATCCGAATAATAATCCACAGTACCGCTACCTTTCGTCACCAGGACTCCGATAGCTCCCAGATGATTCGGTTTACTGTTTTCATCGTTTCCCGTCTCTTCATAAATAGCCTTTGTCTCTTCCCGAAGAGACAAGGTCTGGATAGACAAGGCTTCCTTCTCTTCGCTATCACCGGGAGTATCTTCCGGCAAGTCAGTCTCTATACCTGTACAGGATACCAATAGAGACAGAGAGAATACGTAATATATAAATGAACGTATCATAGCTCTATATTTCCTCCCGGCTCCTCATTCCATTCGGCAACACTTACACTAGTCACTTCCAGTTTACGCTGTGATGCGCAGACTGTATAAACATAGTTTGTCCCAGCCTGCCATGCCCAAACGTCAGTGACGGGCAACGATACGGTATAGGTCTGATTATCGATTGTAAAAACCACTTCTATATCCTTATCCGAAATGTTTGTAAGAGGATAAGTCAGGATACTGATTTTACGAGCCACTTTCGGACCGGTAACGGTACCACTCACAATATAAGTGTTGGCACTCAGTGTCTCACCTGCCTTGATTTCTTTGGGTATCGTATAACTGCTGACCGTACGTGTCAGTACATCCGATGTATTATCTGACAGACCCGCAATCGTACCATCCGCCAGTTTCATGGTCGCACCTTCGGTCGTTTTAATCAGCGTCTTAGTCTCGGCATTTTTAAGTTCTATCTTCGTCAAACTACCTGCTCCCGGTAATGTACCATCATTGTAAAGCCGAAAAGAAACCATTGTTAGAGCATGAGCCATCGACAGGTCGATCGAACGGTCAGGACTGTCGGCTGCACGTCCGTTACTGACTTTACGATCACTGTTATTGGCATACAGGTAATCCGTTTCTGTAGAAGCACAGATGATCTTTTTCTTACTGGCTGAAGCATTCGCAACCCACGAAGTTCCGTCAAAACGCAAGTCCGCATTCGTCACATCATCGGACAACGCAATCGTTCCCGTTTTTTGAAGCGGAGCGGGAATAGTCAAGGCAGAAGCAGAGGTTCCGCTAACGGTGCTTGTTTTCGGATAATAGGCATAGACTGTACCTACCTCATCATTCAGCGTATAAGGAGCAGTTGTAGCAGAAACAAAATTCTCTCCTTTTGCAGAAATAGATTTCCAGTTTTCACCTTTTTCATCCCCCATAAACCAGAGATGATCGGTTGAAATCTCTCCTCCCGAATAAGCTCCGTTCCCATCCGCATTCAATACCACTACGCCCATTCCCAAAGCATCCGAGGCATAATTCGCCTTGGTGTACGTAATCATATCACTACCGACCACCGATTTAGTCTCTGTAGTCAGTACACCTGTTGAAATCCCTAAGGTGACCGGTTCCCCATTTTCTTCATCCCCGGTAAAAACTTCCTGCTGTGTGCAACCTGTTGCCGACAGCATAACAGCCAATGCTGCTAATGATACTAATTGTTTCATACTATTTTGTTTTAAACATCATTCTTCACAGGAGGCATAAAAAAATCTCAATATTTCAATAATCGCTTTCAAACTTTATGCCGCAAGTACTCCTTAGCCGTTAGCCGAAGCTAACAGATTGTTCTGATTTACTAAAACTCTACCTCTCCCCCATCCTTCTCCGTCCAGTCGGCTACAGTAGTGGAAAGGGTCAGCTTTTCTTTTTCCGCATTCAATACGACCGAAAGCGTATAAGACACACCTGGCCGTGGCAAACTGTCCGCCTCTATAAAACGGATCGGAAGAGCTTCATAATCCAAACTCGTTCCGTCCGGAAGAGAAACCGTAGCAAAGAACGTCAACGGAATACCAGCTTCCAACATAACCGTTGCAGTCGGGGTATCTGTATAGGAACCGGACAACAAAACTCCGGTTCCGTCCGGTTCCCATATAGTAAGAACCGCTGGTTCTCCTATTGCCATTAAAGTGGCTTTATTTAAATCCAGCAAGACTTCCGGATGGCTGCCACCTATTTGCATCCGTGTCAAACAAGCACCCTCCGGATAACCTTCTTCCACACGAACACGTATATTCAATTGGGTCAGTAAATGTTTAAACGTAAACTTTTTACTGTCCTGCCAAAACATATCGCTCAGACAGCCTGACTGTTCATCACTGACCAGCAGATCCTGACTTCCGTCCAACCGGTAGACCACTCCATTACTACCCGGTTCCGTCATCGGGTAATATCCGCGCAGGTACAATCGGCTCCCGTCTTCAGGATAATAATGGGATTGTAATGGAACAGCTTCCTTTCCGTTCACCCGGCTTTCCCATATCTCACTGTATGTACCCGGAGAAGTTCCGGCTGCAAAGGCTATCGTCTCCCCGTTCAACTCCGATACTGTGCCACGAATCGAGGAGAGATGCCTCAATGCCAGTCGCACAGGTATACCGGTAACCGGCCCAGATGCCTCCGGACCGGTACAACCGATATACACCATCAGTGCTATCGGTATTGCCAATAGCCTCCACCTTTCTCCCGATCTCATTCCAATAATCTTTTTCATTTTTCCGTTTGATCTTTATCTGTTCCGACCGTACCCCCTACTTCCGCCGTCCCCTCACGCCAATCGGTAATATCTATCGCATAACCACCCGTCTCCAACGGATGGACCATCAGATCCAGTTCGATACGGGCTGTCAAACCGCTATGTACCGCTTCATTTACCTGGTCGGTCACGTCCGTATGCGAAACGAACAATTGCCCGTCTTTTTGTTCCACCGTCAATGACAAGCTGGCAGGTACTTTGATTCCTGCTTCATTCTCCGTACGAAGTCCGAATAAGGACAAAGATGCCGTATAACGGTTTATGCCGTCAGCCTCAGCCGGAAAACAAACAGATGCATAATTCTCTTCGCACAGCTTGCCTGTCGGAATACAGACTTCGGGGGGAATACCAGCTAATTCGCCGCTTACCACCGAAACATCACTCCCCCCTTCGATACGAATGTTCAGTATCACATCTTTGACCAGACAAGCAGGAGTCAATACAACGGCCTCATCAACAACAGTCGTAACAATAACCTCCTCTTCTCCGGCACCGTACAGGTTTCCGGGTTGGCTAATCATCCCTACAGTCCCTTTCGAAGAAACGGAAGAGCGAGCTATCGCACGGGCACGGGAATATCCCTCATTCATCGACAAATCCAGGTTAATGCCATCCGGATTACAAGCCACCACTCCATAACATCCCTGAGGGATGGTTCCTTCATAACCGGAAACATCTCCACGACGAACCAGCGGGACCGGGTTACCTTCGGCATAGAAATAATAGTCAAAAACACTTGTATGTACAGCACGACTCCCCCAATCCAAAACCAACCGAACTTTACCGTTTTTTGCCCAGTCTTTATCGGTAGTCAGGGAAGTACAGGCTGTGAATAGCAATCCAATCAACAGTCCCCCCATATAATCCCATATCTTGTCCCCCTTCTCCATCTTAATTTTCAATTATCTAATCCCCATCCTATACACAATACTTAATCTGAACCCGACCATCATGCCGGTTGCTGTGAACAGGCTTTCCTGATAGTTCTTATCGTCCGCCTTGTCATACCGGTATTTTTCTCCGCCAAATACCGAGCGGTAACCGCCTTGCAAGGCAGCCTCCACACAAAAACCGGCACCTAACGGGATCATACAACCAACAGACAAACCACCTGAAGCAAATTTACCTGTTCGTCCGTAAAGACCTGTGGCACTGATCTTCTCCCCACGTACATCGAAATCACCATACTGCCCAAATGCTCCTACCCATAACCAACGAAAACGCCCGTCTCCTCTCAGCCAAAAACGCGGCTCCAATGTCAGGGACGAAACACCCCAAAGGTTGTCCTGATCACTTCCATATGTAAAATAGGAATAAAGAAACGAGGCATCAACCGACCAACGCCGACCAAAACAATACTCCAGTTCCAGATTTGGCATAAACGATCCCCGATTAAACTCTACCGGACCATTACCCAACAATATCGAAGGAACCAGCGTACACCAGGGAAGCAGATTTGTCTTGACCGATAGATTGAAAGGACACGCACCGTAAAAACCGTCCGGAATGACTGTATGAATTTCCCGTACTCTTTTTTCATCCGGCTTACTATCACTCAGAGATGACTCTTCTTTCTTTTCATTCTTATTTTTCGTCACAAAGGATACATCAGTATTCTTCCGTATCAGCAAACGATAATCATCCAGTTCTTCCCGTTCAAACAAAGCATCGGAAATCACATAGATTATACGATCTCCTCTATCGCTTGATGCGCGTTTATATTGTTCGACAAAAGGAATTGCCCCATATTTCCCGATAGCCTCTTCCATACTTTTGGGATAATGACTTTCACTATAACAAATTTCCTGATTGGCAAACCAGCGTAACGGGGTTTTCAAATAATAAACATGTACCTCTTCACAATTCAAACCACTGCGATCAATATAAAAAGCCATACTCTCATAAGGCAGCTTCAGTTTTGTCTTAATATATTTACGGAGACGGTCGGCACGAATCGAAGCCTCATTGACCGCATCCGTTTCCATATATTGCCAGGATTCCAAATGAGCCACGATCAGCAAATGAGAAGTTCCTTCCAATAAAGCGACACGTGACTCCTGCAAAGACTTTATCATCCGCAATAGTTCGACTGCGTTCTCCCCATAATCAGCAAACAAGCGATCTTCATTTTCCGGAAAAGAGAAAACAAATGTCTCTGCCTCCTGAAAATTCTGACTGAAAAGGGGAAAACTCTTTGCTGTCAAAACCATTATAAATAATATGTACAATGCTCTTTTCATGATATCCCTATATATGTTCCGTTTCTTAGGAAGAAACGGAACGTAAGAAGCCAAACAGACGTAAACTAATGGAAAACAACAATTTATATAAACAATCATACATATTCTTTATAGTTGTAGAGTACAGTATGAGCCATTTCTTTACGTCTGCTTTTCCTTTATTGTACTTATGAAGAAAATTGAAAGACAAAGAGTCTTTATGTTCTTTTCTAGAAGTAGAGCATCTTTTATTAACTCTAAAAAAGACAATAAGAAAAGTAAAAACAATATGAGAAAAACAAATTAGCGCCACGACAAATATTAATTAAACAACTGATACTTTGACAATTGCAAGAGTGCAAACGAAGGAGTATAAATGAGAGAGTGGGTTGTACCCTATTTTAGAATATTTACCTTTACAGATTTAAGAGAGTATAATATTCAGGGCTTCTTGTGCAAAATTTTGGTTTTTCATAACTATTATAAGAAATAAAGTTATTACTTTTGCAGTGTATTAATATTATTAATGGGTAACGTTCCGTTTCTTCCTAAGAAACAGAACCAACATTTTAACTTATCTTGCTGATTCATACAATTTAATTTTTCGTCCTTGTTTTCTTTTTAATACAATCCTATTGGCTTCATTAATCACCGAACTATTTAGTTCTGCCAGATAAATACGGGTGACCAATATAGAAGAATGTCCCAATGCCTCGCATATGGTTTCAATATCCACTCCTTTATCACGAGCTATTGTCGCCCAGGAATGCCTTGCCACATGAGTCGTCAATTTTACATCCAAGCCGAGAATCTTTGCAACCCGTTTCAATCGTTTATTTTGTAACCTAAGCGCACTTTCATAGCCTGCTCCATCTTTTGTCAGGAGTGGGAACAGATAAGGGCTGTCTTTTACTTCAGATGCATACCGCCGGATAATCATGATCATTTCCGGGAGTAATTCAATATGTAACACCTTTCCAGTTTTGCGCCTCACATAAGTCAAGACTCCCCCTTGGATATCCTTTTTCTTTAAATGTGCCAAATCCACAAACGACATTCCCCGCGTATAATAAGAAAAAAGAAACATCGAAAGGGCAAATTCCAGCTTTTCGGGTAATCGCGTCACAACCTTTTCCAAATGAACGATGTTTTCCGCAGGAACAGCCCGTTTTACAGTCGGCTTCGTTCCTGTAAAAACATCTTTAAAAATATCTTCCCGCCCCAATTCCGGTACTCCTGTTTCCTGCATCTCATGCCAGATGGTACGCAAATGCCTCAAATAAAAAGAGGAACTATTTGCCAATAAACCTTTTCCTTCCGGCTTATCTTCCATCAACCAATGTTCATACGCCACCATCAACTCCCCGTCCATCTTTTCCGCATACACTCTCTTCGATCCTAAAAAACGCCGGAACGAATTGAGCGTACTCCTGTAATTATGTGCCGTACTCTTTTTACCACTATCTTCCAAGCGGTCTATTTTCTGCTGCATAAACTGCAACATTTCCACTTTCTGCCGCCTGCCTGTAGCCCGGCTTTTGTCTGTTCTCATATACTTAATTATTTACTAATTGATAAATATTGAAGGAATTTAGTAAACAAAATAACACATAAACAGGCTTTCTACTAACAAGCGAATCAAAGAAATCCGTATAAACAGAAAAGTATGTATTCCTTTCCTTCCGGATAGCATTCACTACCTGCGCAGATCGCTGCCGTTATCCGGCAGGTAATCACTACCATCCGTACAGATTATTGCAACAAACTGTGCGGATAGTCAAAACAATCCGAGCAGTCAGTGGAAACGATCTGCACAGATAGATAAAAAGGGAATCAGAAAAGAAAGGACATGACCTGATCTGAGATATACAAAGTGAATATTTTTTTTAAATAGCAACTATTTTTCTTCTAAAAGTATCTACCAGACAGTCTAACTTTCACTTTACTAAATGTTATACAAAACAATATAAAAACAAACCGGACTACACCTATCCGTACAGATAAATGCAGTCCGAAAATCATTTTTCCATATTATTAGAAAACTACCATCCAAAAAGATAATCCTTAACTTCCGTACAGTTCCATATTTTACAGGCAAACCGGAACCGGATACTTACAAAGCAAAGATACAGAAGGTAAAATAACAAAATGACATTTTGACTTTAAAGTGATAATACTTCATCTACTTAGACTTTGCAAATTTAGAAAACAATTTTTCATCCAACTTAGTATGAATAATTTTAAGTATATCACAAAATTCTTCTTCAGTAATTATTTCTGGTTCATCCTCTATTATTATTTCACAATAATTTTCTCTTCTGTTTGTATATTCATCAGAATTTTCATATTCAAATATACCATATCTAAATCCAGCATAAACGCCTTTAAAATCAATAACATCATACCTATCAAGATCCAAACGGTATATTTCTCTTACATAACAAATTTGTAATTCTGAAAGCCGCAAATACTTGTTATTATAGACCTCTTGCAAAAGCTCTTTTCTCTTCTTTTCACATGATTCTATTTTCCTCTTTGCATTAGCGATAGACTTCTCCATCTTCTCTATTTCCGCGTTCAATTCATCTATTTCCATTATTATAATATTTATGTTTCAACAAAAGTAAACATTTCTACACCCAAACCGTAAAAATCAAGATGTTTAACAACACAAACAACGAGATTGGAGATAATATGTGACAGGAAACAACACCCTGAGACTCAATCAGCAAAGAGTACTTTTAATAATTAATGATTATTCGCATTACAGATTGATTTATTTGTCTATTTTTGCGCACTCATTTTAATATTCAATATGAATAATGTGCTGATTCTTTTAGACAGTCTGAATGATTGGAAACCGTATTACAAGACAAGCAGTATCTTAACTGTTTCCGATTATTTAAAAAACAAATCTCTCCAAAAAGAAAAGGGGAGTAAATTTGTCATCAACCTCAGTAATGACTACAGTTATAATTCCGAAGGATATTACTGTTCATTACTGGCTCAACCCCGAGGACACAAGGTGATTCCCGGAGTAGATATCATCAATAAGCTGGAAGCCGGGGCGGGTGTCCGCATGGACCGGAACTTACAGAAGCTCTGTTATCAATGGATACAGAAAAACAATATTACCGATGATATCTGGTATCTGAACCTCTATTTCGGGACTTGCCAGGAAAAAGGGCTGGAGAAAATTGCCCGATTCATCTTCGAAAACTATCCTGCTCCCCTCCTTAGGATCAGTTTTAATACCCGGGCTAAGAACCAGATTGAATCCATTCAACTCTTGTCATTGGAACAACTGAACGATGAAGAACAAAGTTTCTTCGCTGAAGCGCTCGACCGTTTCAACAAAAAGGTATGGCGTGCACCCCAAACCGTTAAATCCGCCCGCTATAGCCTGGCTGTATTATACGATCCGGAGGAAAAGTTCCCCCCCAGCAACAAACAGGCCATAAACAAACTGTTGGAAGTAGCCAAAAAGATGGATATACATGCCGAACTGATCACGGAAGAAGATGCCACCCGTCTGATGGAGTTCGATGCTTTATTTATACGTACGACGACTTCACTGAACCATTACACCTTCCGGCTTTCGCAATTGGCAAGGCAGAACGGAATGGTCGTGATAGACGATCCGTTATCCATCATCCGGTGCACAAATAAAGTATTCCTGAATGAATTATTTGAAAAGGAAAAGATACCGGCTCCCCTCTCGATGCTGATATTCAAGTCAAACGAAAACACATTCGAACAGATCAGCAGCCAGTTGGGATCACCGTTCATCCTGAAGATTCCGGATGGTTCTTTCTCTTTCGGGATGAAGAAGGTGACCAACGAAACGGAGCTGGAAGCAGCACTCGACCTGCTGTTTGAAAAATCATCCATCCTCCTCGCCCAGGAATTTACTCCGACTGAGTTCGACTGGCGGATCGGTATCCTGAACGGTGAGCCGTTGTTTGCCTGCAAGTATTATATGGCCAAAGGACACTGGCAAATCTACTGTCATTATGATTCGGGAAGAAGCCGGTGCGGACTGGTCGATACCATTCCTATTTATCAGGTTCCCCGCAAAGTGCTCGACACGGCAGTCAAAGCGACTTCATTTATCGGAAAAGGATTATACGGAGTCGATATGAAAATGGTCAACGACCGCGCCATGGTTATCGAGATCAACGATAATCCGAGTATCGACCACGGTATCGAAGACGCTGTACTGGGCGATGACCTGTATTACAGGATACTGAATCATTTCGGGCGTATGTTGGATATGAAACACTTCTAAAAGATGGAACAGGAGATTATAACCAGGCAGGCAACCCGGGCAGACCTGGACGGGATTATGAGAATAGAGACATCCTGTTTCGGTCCGGACAGCTTTTCCAAAAAACAATTCGTCTATCTGATCACAAAAGCCAAAGGAATGTTTTATGTCGTTGAATACCAAGAGAGAATAGTCGCTTACGTTTCTCTCTTGCAAAACGATCATACCCCTAATCTGCGCATCTATTCTTTAGCCGTACATCCCGGTTTCAGAAAGCAGAAGTTAGGGCAACACCTGATAGACAAAACGATCGAATTTGCCAGACAGCATAATCATCCAAAGATTACGCTCGAAGTAAACGTATCAAACCCGGCAGCGCTCCGTCTTTACCAAAAAAACAAATTCGAACCGGTCCGCACAATAAACAATTATTATGCGGACGGTTCGAACGCTTATTCCATGCACCTGGAAGTCGGTTATTTATAGATCTTTGCAGCATATCCGCCGCCCGGAGCCATTTTGATCTTCAGCTTACGGTCGGCGGGAACCGGGATGATTTCTTTTTTATAATCGCAGGCGGCACGGTCGGCATTGATACCGTCTTTGAAAAGTTCCAGTTTGTAATCGCCGTCACCCAGGAAAGAAAGATCCAGTTCCATCTCGCGCGGCTCCCAATTGGTCAGGGCACCCAGATACCAGATATCATCGTGCTGGCGGGCCATAGCAATATATTCGGATACTTTTGCATCGAGCACCTGTGTTTCGTTCCAAACGGTCGGGATGTTTGCGATAAATTCGGTACATTCTTTTTCACGCATATAATTGGTCGGATTATCGCAAAGCATATTCAGAGGCGATTCGAAAATCACATAAGTAGCCAGCTGGCGGCAACGGGTACCCTGGCTCATCGGTTCGGAGTTGACCGGACGATAGTTGGCACGGGTTGCATTCCGCATGGCACCCTGTGTATAATCTACCGGACCGGCAACCATACGAATGAACGGGAATGTTACGTCGTAAGTAACCATATCATAAGAGGCAGGCGACCATTTCAACTGTTCCAAACCATTCACCCCTTCATAATTGATCACGTTCGGATAAGTACGCTGCAAACCGGTCGGTTTACATATGCCGTGAAAATCGACCAACATCTTATATCTGGCACAAGTTTCTGCCGAGCGGTACAAGAAATTAATAAGTTCCTGATCGTCACGGTCCATAAAGTCAACCTTGAAACCTTTGACACCCATATCCGCATAATGCTTCACAACATTCTCCATATCACGGTCGAAAGCATAAAAACCTGCCCACAAAATAATATCCACATTCTTCGATTTGGCGTACGATACGATGGTTGGAAGATCGATTTCCGGGATGACTTTCAACAAATCTGCTTCCAGGTTAACAGCCCAACCCTCATCCAGAATTACATATTCGATGCCATGTTCGGAAGCGAAGTCGATATAATATTTATAAGTATCGTTATTGATACCGGCACGGAAGTCCACTCCGTAAATGTTCCAATCGTTCCACCAGTCCCAGGCAACCTTACCCGGTTTGATCCAGGAAACATCACTTACACGGGAAGGAGAAGCCAGGCGATACACCATATCGCAATCGACCAGCTGCTTGTCATTTTCAGAAACGACAAACACACGCCACGGGAACGAACGGTTTCCTTTCGTTTTAGCTATAAAATCTTCACGTTCCTTGACCAGCATCTGAAGGCGGTTATGTCCCCCCTGCTGTTTTACCTTCGGATAAGGGGCATGCACAGATTTCAGAGAGGGTTTATCTGTTGCATTGTTCAGGAACATACCCGGATAGTCTTCCAAATCGGCTTCGGTGATACATAGTTTCTTTCCATTGCCCAGATCCACCAGATAAGGGAGGATCATCAAACGTTTGTCGTTCAGTTTGGTGATAGCTTCATTCACATAAGGTTGCTCAAACGAGTTGGAGAACTGTTCTTCGAATGTCGGCTTCGTACTGTTTACATAAGCAGAAAATGTCTTATGGTCTGTCGAGAAGTTGTAGGTTGCCGCTTCGTCTGCAACGACAATCTCCCCTTTCTTACGGGTAATGAAACGATAAGCCAGTCCATCGTTATATAAGCGGAAGGCGATACTGTAATCTCCACGGAAAGAAATCGTCATTTCATTATAGATATCGCTTACTTCCGCCTTCTTATAGAAAGGAGAAGGAATCACTTTGTCTACCGACCCTTTGGTTACTTTCGATACTTTCGGTTTTGCTCCCAAAACTTCTCCATTCTGTAAAGTCATGGAGATTGCGGATGGGGCCAGGACCTCTGTTCCGTCATGAGTCAGGGAAAATTCTACATTATCACCTACGGTAACTACCGTTTGCAGTTTTCTGTCCGGCGATTGTAACTGATAACTCTTCTGAGCCATCAACGACATGCTTCCGGCCAGAAGGAATACGAGCAGTGCTTGTACTTTCATGGTATTTTTACTTTTTGTTTAACAGTGGCAAATATACATGAATAAATAAAAATAGAATTCCTGAAATTGTTTTATCTTTGTCAATATCGTATCAAAAAGTAACATAAACACATAATAACGACCATGAAAAGACTCTTTTGCCTACTATTTTTCTGTATGGCATGCCTTTCTGCCGGGGCACAATGGAAATGGCAGAATCCGATGGATGCAGGTTTTCCTGTAGTACAAAACCAGGGCTGGCCTGATGAAATAGGTTACAAATATGTCCGCCTGCCTGACCGGGCAGAGAAGGAAATAAGACCCGCCGTATGGAACCTCTCCCGCAACTCGGCCGGGTTAGCGATCCACTTTTATAGTAATGCCCCACAGATCACCGTCCGCTACAAAGTGAGTGGCGGATTGAATATGCCGCACATGCAAAGTACCGGTGTATCCGGCGTCGACCTGTACAGTATCGACAGCGACGGGAAATGGGGCTTTTGCTTCGGAAACTATTCTTTCGGAGATACCATTACATACAGTTACAGAAATTTAGGTCAGGACAGCTATCATAACCGTGGATTTGAATACCGTCTTTACTTACCTTTATATAATACGGTAGAATGGATGGAGATCGGCACTCCCGAAGACAGCGAACTGACCTTTATCCCGCAATCGCCGGAAAAGCCGGTCGTACTCTATGGAACCTCCATCGCACAAGGAGCCTGTTCCTCCCGTCCGGCTATGGCCTGGGCCAATATCCTGCAACGTTCGCTGGGCTATCCGCTTATCAACCTGGGATTTTCCGGAAACGGGAAACTGGAAAAGGAAGTGCTGAACTACATCATAGAGCAGGATGCACGTATATATATCCTGGATTGCCTGCCTAACCTGACACCAAATACCGAACAGGAAGTTACAGACCTGATCGTTGCCGCCGTAAAACAAATCAGGACAACCCGCAACGCTCCCATCCTGCTTGTCGAACACGCCGGATACAGCAATGCACCGACCGACAAGGGACAATATGAACTATATACCCGCCTCAACAGAGGTTCACAAAAAGGTTTCGAAAAACTACAATCGGAAGGAGTGAAAGACCTCTACTACCTGACACACGACGAGCTCGATTACTCGCCGGATGCCTGGGTTGATTACGTACACCCCTCCGACCTGGGTGCACAGGCTCAGGCAACAGCCGTAGAAAAGAAAGTACGTGAAATACTCCGTATCCCGGAAGGTAACCGCCCTACCTGCCAGCCGGTAACCCAACGCCGCGAACCGAACAATTACGAATGGCAAAAACGCCATCGCGAAATAATAAGCCATATCAAACAGCACCCTCCCAAAGCCGTTATCATAGGCAATTCGATTACGCATTTCTGGGGAGGCGAACCTGCCGGCCCATTAAACAGAGGTCCGGAAAGCTGGAAGAAATACATGGCAGCCGCCGGTTTCCAGAACCTGGGATATGGTTACGACCGCATCGAAAACGCACTCTGGCGTATCTACCACGATGAACTGGACGGTTACGAAGCAAAGAAGGTCGTCCTGATGATCGGAACAAACAACATGGGTTCCAGTACGGACGAAGACATTGTAGAAGGTCTACGATTCCTTATCACAGCCGTTCGTAACCGCCAGCCAAAAGCAACGATCCAGGTAATGGGTATCCTTCCCCGTCGCGAACATGAGGACTGGGTGAAAAACATCAACCGGAATATCCGGACGATGGCCGAGGAGGAAAACTGCCTGTTCGGCGATGCAGGGCCAGCCTTGCTCCTTCCCAACGGAAAGATAGACGAATCCCTCTTCTCCGACGGATTGCATCCGAATGAAAAAGGATACCGGTTAATTGCTCCGATTATTAAATAACGACCTACGTACCAGCCAGAAAGAAACGGACAAGGTACATATCTCAGCGATCGGTACATCATACCAGATGGCATCGATACCGAACACGGCAGGGAGGACAAGTATGCCGATTCCCACAAATACGAGTCCTCTCAAAGCTGAGATAATAATAGATATCTTAGCATTCCCTATCGCCGTAAAATAACTGGAAGCCAATATATTCAACCCGCACAACAAGAAGGCGAAACAGTAAATCGAAACACCCCTCGAAGCAATCTCAAAAGCCTCGCTCCCATGATCCTTAAAAAAGAGTCCGATCACCTGCTCGCCAAACAGCAACAACAGCAAAAACAAACCGATCCCGATCAGCGAATTCGTCCGCGCCGCCAATTTCAGGATCGATTTGATACGTTCCTGTTGTCTGGCCCCGTAATTATACCCGATAATAGGAATGATCCCATCCGATATGCCAAGGAATACGGTCGTTCCGATAAACAATATATAATTGATTGCCGTAAATGCAGCCACCCCACTCTCTCCCAGATACCTCATCATGGTAATATTGAAAAGAAATACCGTAATCGCCACCGACAACTCCGACATACCTTCGGACGAACCGTTATAGAAAGCATTCCACACCAGCCGCCGGTCATAGCGTCCACGCTGCACGGCAACCACTTCATGACGTGAAAACAGACGGGGCACATTGAAACAGGCTCCCATCGTAAAAGCAATACCGGTAGCCAGTCCGGCTCCCATAACGCCCCACCCCAGAACGGCAACAAACACGAGGTCCAGAACAATATTCAGAACCACAGTTATCCCCATAACAGAAGTCGCATACAACGGATGCCCCATCGCCTTGATTATGTAGTCGCCGAAAAACATCGCACACAGCAGCGGGAAGAAAGGAACGAGTGCCCGTATATAATGTACCGCATCGGGTAACAACACTTCGTTCGCCCCCAAAAAAGAAGCAATCTTTCCTGCTGACAGAAAAATAACCAGGCTCACCACCACGGACATCCCCAGCAAAAACACGAATACCGAGCGCAAAGCGTTATTAGCCTCCTGCTTATCCCCTCTTCCGAGGCTGATACTGACGAGGGTTTGCCCCCGATACCCATCACGATTGCAAATGCCGAAATCAGACTGTAACACGGCAAAACCAGATTCACACTGGCAAGCGCATTGGCTCCTACAAAACGTCCCAACACAATCCCGTCGATCACGGATTGTATACCCAGGAACAACAATCCCGCAACACCGGGAAGTGCATACTTCATAAATAAGCGGGGAATCTCACCTGTCAACAATAATTTCTCCCTTTCCAGGCGGAAGAGAGCTTTGTCTTTATTCATAAATCAACTCACTTTTGGTTTCCGGCTGCAAAGGTAGGGAGGTCTTTTCAGAGAAAAATTACCATAGGATAATTTCGGTCTGCTCTTTTTATTTAGAAGAAGAACGAATACGGCTCAACGATTGAGGAGTGATCTGGAGATAAGAAGCGATATGCTTGAGAGGCACTCGCTGGAAAAGTTCGGGATTGCTGCGCAACAAGGCTTCGTATTGCTCGCGGGCATCACTCCAACTATCATTAATAAAATAATTTTCATATTCCCGGAGGTAATAATCAAGCAGTTTGAGTCCCCAGACAGCTATGTCGTGCGACTGCTCGAAAAGCTCTTCCAGTCTGCGGGCAGGGATACGGAGCAAGTCCGAATCTTCCACCATCTCGATATTATAAGCGGCAATATCCCGATAGACGAAATTTATCATTTCGCCATCCGAAGCGAACCATAACGTGATGTCTTTCGTTTCCCTTTCGACATAAGAACGGATCAATCCCTTCCTGACGAACCACACGAACGGATCACGGTCGCCCTCCCTGATAAGAAGATCGCCCTTCGGGAAAGAAACCTCGTCCATCTCATCGATCAGAAGCCGGATGGCTTCGTCCGACATCGGATAGATCAATCGCTGTTGTTCTATGAATTTATCCATCGGACTTCTGTAAAAGTTCCAGTAACATTGTCAAAGCGGTATCGGCTGCCGACTGTATGTTTTCGGCCCGCACCGTACCGAAATGATAACAATGTGAAACGACCTGTTCCTTCAAAGCGGCAGCGATCCAGACCGTTCCTACCGGTTTTTCGGGACTTCCCCGCCCGGTCCGGCAACTCCCGACGTCGCCACCGAGCAATCGCATCCCAACGTACGGATAGCTCCCTGCGCCATCTGTTCCACCACTTCACGGCTCACGGCACCATGAAGACGCAAACTGTCTTCCGAAACTCCGAGCACATTATGTTTCACCTCGTTGCTATAAGAAACAACGCCCCCGACAAAATAATCGGAACTACCAGCCACCAGGGTAACCATATTGGCAATACGTCCGCCCGTACAGCTTTCCGCCGTACCCATTAACAATCCTTTCGAACGGAGAAGTCCGCCAAGTTGTTCGCTGAGCGAATTATTATTATTCATATCGTTTTATTATCAGGTTTAAATGTTTTAATAATTATCAGATTTAAACTAATTAATTGTCTTAGCTTGTCCTGAAAGGACTAATTGTGAATAGCCCCCTCAATATAAGAGGTTTTCACGGAATATACTATCATACTGTCATTACGACATGTAAATAACTATATAGCAATCATTTAAACTATGACAGTACGTCTTTTATACTATCATTTACCTATCATGCAACCATCATTTTAACTCTATTTTAACCAACGGACAGTCTTTTTAAGACTGATAAAGACGTTTGTTACAACCGCCTACGGCATCTTATAATTCGTCAGATTACTTCCTTTTTATCCCAAAACTATGACTTAATTTCACTCGAACACAGACTTTTTGTTGCCGGGATGCCCGTTTCACCCCTTTTTACACCCCCATCTCGACGATGCCTACACCCGGGTGTCAAAGGTTTCAAGACCCGGGTGTCGAGCAACTTTTGTCACTATCTGCTTGTCTTTTAGCCATATACTTAGTGAAAACAGCATACTGTCTGTCCCATTTTTTAAGTAGGAAATGATAGTAGTATGATAGATAAATGATCGTTGAAAACAGCTACTATCATACTATAACAAACATGTATACAACTACTTATATCGAAATATGATAGTATGATAGTATATTTCTTCCAACCTTTGTATTCTTCTTTAAATAACAACCCTAGAGAAAGGAACTGCATCCATCGGGCAGAAATCCTTATCGAGGTATTTATAATAACCTGTAATGGCGACCATCGCTGCGTTGTCTGTTGTAAACGCAAACTTCGGGATATGTACCTTCCAACCATACCGCTTGGCATGATCCAGGAAAGCATCACGCAAACCGGAGTTTGCCGATACACCTCCGGCCACTGCTACCTCTTTTATATTCAGGCCTTTCGCTGCTTTACGCAACTTATTCATCAGGATATCAACCACTGTAGACTGTAAGGAAGCACAGAGGTCTTGTTTGTTCTTTTCGATAAAATCGGGATCTTCCTGCAACCGATCCCTCAACGTATAAAGGAAAGAGGTTTTCAACCCGCTGAAACTGTAATCGTACCCCGGAATATGCGGTTTACTGAAAGCGAAGGCTTTCGGATTTCCTTCGTTGGCCAGACGGTTCACCACCGGACCGCCGGGATAACCCAATCCCATCACCTTGGCACATTTGTCGAAGGCTTCGCCGGCCGCGTCGTCTATTGTCTGGCCTATCACCTCCATATCGTTATATGCGTTCACCTTGATGATTTGCGAATTGCCACCCGACACCAGCAAGCAAAGGAAAGGGAAAGAAGGCGCATGATCGTCTTCCGGCGTTTCCTTGATGAAATGGGCAAGCACATGGGCCTGCAAATGGTTGATCTCGATCATCGGAATATCCAGAGAGGCGGCAAATCCTTTGGCAAAAGAGGTCCCGACGAGCAAGGAACCCATCAGTCCCGGTCCTCGTGTGAAAGCGACGGCGCTCAGTTCCGATTTATCGATACCGGCCCGTTTGATGGCTTCGGCAACCACCGGGATAATATTCTGCTGGTGTGCCCGCGAAGCCAGTTCGGGAACGACACCGCCATAAGCCTCGTGAACGGCCTGGCTGGCTATCACGTTCGACAGCATCACGCCGTCGCGTATTACGGAAGAGGAAGTATCATCACAGGATGATTCTATCCCCAATATTGTTACACTCATACTCTTCTCTCGTTTTTTTGTGCAAATTTAATGAAATCTATCGCGATATTGTTGTAGATTTGCGTTTAAAATATAGTAAAGATATCAGAGGACTAAAATACATAATCATTACCCTACTTGTTTTGTTCTGGATATTCTATGCAATGCCTTTCATTTTATTGAAGATACCTTATATCCAATCTCAGGTTTCCGGCATTGCATCGACAGAATTATCCAGCCATCTCGGTGTGCCCGTAAAGATAGGAAATGTAAATATCGAGTGGTTCAACCGCGTGGTACTCGACAACTTATACCTGGAAGACGAGACAGGTAAGACCTTATTCGAGGCAAATCATGTGGCTGCCGGTTTCGAAGTCCTCCCGTTGCTCAAAGGCAAATTCGTATTCTCTACGGTCCGGTTATTCGGCTTTTCGGTCAATCTCAATAAAAAGACTCCCGACAGTCCGCTGAACCTCCAGTTCGTTATCGACGCTTTCGCCAGCAAAGATACGATGAAGAAGAATCCGAATATCGACCTGCGCTTCAACTCCATCCTGATACGCCGCGGTAATTTCCGGTTTGATGTGGAGAGCGAGGCGCAAACGCCCGGTAAGTTCAACGCCAAACATGTGGACATCAAGAACCTGAGTGCCAAGATTTCCATGAAAGCGTTCAATAAGGACAGTCTCAACGCGAACATCAAAAAGATGAGTTTCGACGAGGCTTCCGGCTTTACGTTGAACAAACTCTCGATGAATATCATCGGCAACCGCGACAGCACATTTATCAATAACTTCGAAATCAAGTTGCCGGAAACCGATTTGAAAATCAGCAAGGCCAGGATAGACATGCGCGAAATCAACAATGCTTCCGAGCTACTGAACCATGCGCCGCTGGCACTGAACATATCTCCGTCGCAAATCTGCCTGAAAGACCTTTCGTCCTTCGTTCCGGCCTTTAGTAATTTCACCGAAACCATTGAGCTTTCGGCCGAAGCCTCCGGAGCCATCAACAATATCAACCTGAAACAGTTGACATTACGATACAGTGACAAGATGCTGTTTATCGGAAAAATGGACCTAAAAGGAATCAGCCACCCGGAAGACGCCTATATCTTCGGACAGGTGAACAAAATGTATATTACCACCGACGGACTGAGCGGACTGATAAACAATTTCAATAAAAAACCGGTCGTCCTGCCCGATCCGGTTATCCGGTTGGGTACGATCAACTTTACCGGAGAGATATCCGGCTTCTTCGATAACCTGGTGGCTTTCGGCAAGTTCTCTTCGGCTATCGGCTCCGTACAAACCGATATGATATTCGGTAGTGATAAAGAAAATAATATCGCAGCCTACCTGAAAGGACATGTTTCCACCTCCGGCCTGCTTCTGAACGAACTTTTCGACGAAGGCAACCCTTACGGTAACGCCAAGCTGAACATATCGGTCGATGCCAAACGGCATAAAAACAGCAGTTTCTTTGGTAATATCAAAGCAAATATCGACGAATTCGAATACAGGAAATACAAATACGAAGATATTCAGTTATCCGGAAATTTCAAGAAAA
This sequence comes from Parabacteroides sp. ASF519, assembly GCF_000364265.2. Classification (NCBI taxonomy): domain Bacteria; kingdom Pseudomonadati; phylum Bacteroidota; class Bacteroidia; order Bacteroidales; family Tannerellaceae; genus Parabacteroides; species Parabacteroides sp. ASF519. Next base: position 4,778,979 of record NZ_AQFV02000006.1, read on the forward strand.
ACAGCTTTGACGGGATGGTACAGGTGAACGATCCGAACGGTAAGTTGTATGCAGAGGGTATGTTCCGCCACGAAGGAAAGAACTCCATGTTCAACTTCACCGCCAATCTGGAGCATTTCCGCCCGGACAGCCTCCACCTGATCGATAAATACGAATCGCCGGATATCTCGTTATCCCTGAACGCCGACTTCACCGGCAACAATATAGATAACCTGGAGGGGAACATCACGATAGACAGTCTGTCCTTCCTCACAGCACCCAGCAGCTTTTTCCTGAAAAAGTTTCAGGTAACGGCCTCCGGTCATTCGCTGGATCGCCATCTGACGATCTCGTCCGACATTCTGAACGGGGAAGTGACAGGTGCTTACTCGTTCAAAACGATCATCCCGAGTTTCATGAATACCTTCAAAGGATATATTCCGGCGCTTATCAATGCCACGCAGAAAAAGCAGAAAGTAGAAGAAAACAATTTCTCGCTGTTGCTGACTGTGGAAAACACGGAGAAGATATCCGAAACACTCAAATTGCCGGTAACAATAGTAAACCAGGCACGTATCACGGGACATTACAACAACCTGTATAACAAATTCCGCATCGAAGCCTTCCTCCCCAAGTTCAGACTGGGCAAATCCATGTTCGAATCCGGTTATCTGACATGCGACAACCCGCAGGAAAACATCAACCTGCTATTAAAAGCGATCAACTACAACCAGAAAGGACTTCGCAACTACCTCGATCTGAAAGTGGATGCCAAGGATAACCGGATCAATACGCTGATCGGATGGGCAAACAACAAGGAAAAAGAATTTCGTGCCGAACTTTCGGCTTCCGCCCTCTTTACGGAAGAGGAACAGGAGAAAAAGCCTGCCGTGCTACGAACCGATATTGCCGTGAAAGAGAGCCAGCTGGTGCTGAACGATTCTCTATGGATCATCCACCCGTCGGATATCAGAATAGCCGACGGTAAAATAGATATCCATAAATTCAGGGTAGGCAACGAAAAACAATCGTTGTTGCTGGACGGAAGCATCTCCAAAAATCCGGCAGATACCCTTTTAATGGATCTGAAACAGGTTGAACTCAGTTATATATTCGATATACTGAACATTCCGGTATTACAGTTTGCCGGGAAAGCAACGGGTACATTCAACATCTGCGACCTTTACGGAAGCCGCATGCTGAACACCGACCTTGAAATAAATGACTTTTCATTCAACCAGACTCCCCTTGGCCGGCTAAATCTGTTCAGCGAGTGGGACGATGCCCAAAAAGGTATCCTGATGCTGGGCAGCATCTATAAAAACGATACGACATGGACCGACGTAAGCGGCTATATCTTCCCGGTCGGACAAAATGCCGGACTCTCCCTGTTCTTCGATGCCAACGATATCAACCTGGGATTCCTCCATCCTTTTGTGGAAAAGGTGGCCAAAAACATGAAAGGACGGGGATTCGGAAACGTCCACCTGCACGGCCCGTTCAAAGCGCTGACCGTAGAGGGCGACGCATACGTGCTGGACGGCGGCCTGGGTATCGAATATACCAATACGTATTATACATTCTCCGACTCCATCTACATGGATGCCGGTTCCATAAATATGCGCGACCTGACGGTTCACGACGAGTTCGGCAATCCGGGTACCGTCAACATGAGCGTCTACCATAACCACTTCAAAGATGTCAGCTTTGAAGTGAATGTCAAGACAAAGAATATGCTGGTATTCAACGCTACCCGCAAACTGAATCCACTGATCTACGGTACCGTTTTCGGCAGCGGTTCGGCCTCCATCAAAGGAAATGACAAGCTGATCAACTTCGATATCAATATGCGGAGCGATCCTAAGACGTCCATTACCCTCGACTTCATCAACAACACTACTGCTGCCGACTATGACTTTATCACTTTTATGGATAAAAAACAATTGAAAGATCTGGCCAACGGTACATTATCGCGGGATTCCCTGAAGATTGTAAACAATGAAGAAGAGGAAGGGGCCGAAATGCGCATGAACTTCCTGCTCGATATCACCCCCGATGCCAAAATCGAACTGATTATGGACCCGATTGCCGGCGACAAAATAACCGGTAATTGCAGCGGAAGCATGCAGATAGAATACGGGACGAAAACAGACTTACGCATGTATGGCAACATGGGAATCGTCAGCGGTAACTATAATTTCAGCTTACAGCAGATTATCCATAAAGACTTTAAGATACGTGAAGGCAGTGCAATCGACTTCCGTGGCGATCCTTTCGACGCGACGATGCATATAAATGCTATTTATAACCTGACCGCCAACTTGCGTGATCTGGATGACGGACTTGCCAGGGAAAGTCCACGAACCAACGTCCCCGTCAACTGCGTGCTTAACCTGGATGGTATGTTGCGCAGTCCGGCAATCTCATTCGACCTGGAGCTGCCCGGCACCAACGAAGAGATAGAACGACAGATGAAGGCATTGGTCGATACCGAAGATATGATGACGCGCCAGATCATCTATCTGCTGGTATTGAATAAGTTCTACACACCCGACTATTCTCAGAATGCGTATCGTTCGAGCGAATTCAGTGCAGTAGCTTCTTCTGCCATCTCTTCCCAGATTTCAAGCATTCTGAACAGCCTGACCGACAAGGTACAGATCGGAACGAATATCCGTACCAGCGAAGACGGCATACAGGATACGGAAGTGGAAATGTTGCTTTCCAGCCAATTGCTCGACAACCGCCTGCTGTTCAACGGCAGTTTCGGATACAGGAACAATACGTATCAGCAAAAGAATGACTTTGTCGGTGAGTTCGACCTGGAATACAAGCTAACCCCCAGCGGAGAAATCCGGCTAAAAGCATACAATCATGCAAATGATATGTACAAATACCTCAACGGGGCGTTAACAACTCAGGGCGTAGGTGTCATGTTCAAGAAAGACTTCTCCCATCTCTCCGAGTTTTTCCGCCGGAGAAGGAAATTAGTACCGATTATCCCGCTTGCCCCAGCCGATACAATCGCACCGGCAAAGGCTGATTCAACTATTGTAACAGTTCCTTCACGGCCTGAAGATAAGTAGGCAGTTGGTTGCTTTTCAGTATCTTCTTCCGCAGACGTTTCTCCGCCTCCGGCAACAGGTAATCCCAAAGGGTTTTCATTTTGGCCAGTATCTGATGGTCGCCTCCTTCAAGCGCACTGCTATATTTTTTAAACAACAACGTATGGAAATGTAGCAGTTTCGCTTTCTTTTCTTCATCCGTAAAACCGTTGCCTGCTGCATATTCCGCAGCCAGCCAGGGAGAGGATAACAGGCCACGCCCCGACATCACACCCGCCAGACGGGGAAACCGGCAGAGAATCCGGTCGATATCTTCCAGGCTGTTCAAATCTCCGTTATAGAAAAGCGGATGCCTGCATGCCTCATAGAAACGGGCGAAACTATCTGTATCCACATTTCCTTTGTATTGTTGCGTACCTATCCGGGGATGCAAAGTAACATGAGCCAGCCGCAAGGAGTTCATTACCGGAAGCAAGGCAAAGACCTCATCCGGAGCATTCCAGCCTAACCGGAGTTTAACCGAAAAGTTCATCTCCGGGAACTCCCGGATCGTCTGTAACAAAGCCTCCGCCTCTTCAACAAAAGGAAGAATCCCCGCCCCCCGGTGCAAACGCGCCTGCATAGGGTAAGGACAACCCATATTGATATCCGCCTGCCGGTATCCCTTTTCCCGAAACAATGCTGCCAGACGGCGGAACTCATCGGGAGTAGCAGCAATCAGTTGGGGAATCACAGGTGTTTCCGAATTTCTGTCCGGAGCGATATCACGGATATCTTTGTTACGGAAACCGTCTTTCTCCACACGCACAAAAGGGGTGTAATAATTCTCCACCCCACCGAATATACGGTGGTGGACTTCCCGGTACACGGCATCGGTATATCCTTGCAAAGGGGCGAAATGTATCTTATAATCCATCAGGGAAACAGTTCTGAGAATAATGAATGAAGTTGTGTTTTAGCCAGTTCGAAGTCCTGCTTTCCGCCTAATTCCTTTTCCAGCGAAGTGACGCCTTTATCAGTGAAGCCACAAGGATTGATCAGGGAAAAATAGCTCAGGTCGGTATTGATGTTCAGCGCAAAACCGTGCATGGTGACGTACCGGCTGCTCTTCACCCCGATGGCACATATCTTACGGGCACGGCCTTTCACCATAGGCTCGATCCAAACACCGGTCGCTCCTTCCAGCCGCTCCCCTTTTATCCCGTAGAGAGACAGGAAGCGGATAATGACTTCTTCCAGGGTATGGATATACTGTTTCAGTCCCAGTTGCCAATGCTCCAGGTCGAATACCGGATAACCAGTGATCTGTCCGGGGCCGTGATAGGTGATATCCCCTCCCCGGTTCGTGTGGAAGAAGGAAATGCCCCGCAGTTTCAGCAGCTCGGCAGGGATCAGCAGGTTAGCGTCTTTCCCGCTCTTGCCGATCGTCAGCACGGGTTCATGTTCGCAGAAAAACAGTTTATTCTCTCCCTGTCCGCCCCAAACCTTAGCATGCAACAGTGTCTCAAACGCTTCCGTCTGAACCTTTAAAGCGTCGGCATAAGCGATACGTCCGAGGTCGTGAAAAGTGAAGCTCTCCATTTCTTTCTCTTTTTTATTTTACCATCTTTATTTTCTATCTCTCCGGCACCGTGGCCCATCTGTATCTTTATCAGCTTACCCATCAGGGAAAGGATCTGCCCCTGCCGTTTCAGCATATAGGGAGAAGGTTTGCCGGAATTGAATTTCCGCGGATTGGGTAGTGAAGCAGCTATCAACGCCGCCTCGCCCGCACTCAACCTGGCTGCCGGCTTCTTGAAATGAGCCTGTGCCACCGCCTCGGCCCCGTAGATACCATCCCCCATCTCTATGGAGTTGAGATAGACTTCCATGATCCGTTCTTTTCCCCATATCCATTCGATCAGCAGGGTGAAATAGGCTTCGATCCCTTTCCGGATATAGCTTTTAGCGGGGAGAAGGAATACGTTCTTGGCTGTCTGCTGTGAGATCGTGCTGGCACCACGGACACGTTTCCCTTTCTCGGCTTCGTCGCGGGCCTTCTGTATCTGCTCGATATCGAAGCCGTTATGGTCGAGGAACAGGTTGTCCTCCGAAGCGACCACCGCCTGCACCAACGGCTGGGCGATCTCCGACAATGGCACCCATGTATGATCGAGCTTAAAGGGTTTGCCGGCCTTATGCTGGTCATACAGACGTGTCAGCATCAAAGGCGTATAGTAAACGGGGATGAACTTATACACCACCACCGCCAGAATGCTGGATATGAACAGAAAGATAAGTATGTTCCTGCACCAGATCAATATCCGTTTTATAATAGGCATATCCGAAATCTTTTTAATCCGGACAAACTTACATAAAAATCCGGATTTATAAACGTGTCTGATAAAATATAAACTCTAAAACAGCGAAAGCTGATCATCCCTCAGGCTCTTCATCAGCCTGTCTTTTATCACATCCCCCGCTACGACATTACCGATCAGCATGGGAGAGTTTTTATCGTGCTTCCGATTGTTGAACCCGGCGGTATTGTAGTTACCCTTGATAGCATAGCAATAAATGCAGCCGTTCAGACAACTTTCGTAAGTGCCTATATCGATGCTTTCGATACAATTGCAGATATCCCGCTGGTTCTTGTCCTTCCTGGCGGAGATAGGATAGCCAATGATCTTTTCGATCAGTTTTTTATCCACACACAGGCCACTGGGTATTCCCAGATGGGTCAAGTCCACTTTCCTTGTGCAGGTATCGAACTCGATAGACGGATACTGATCCATAGTTTGTTTGAAAGAAACGGCCATTTCTTCGATCTCTTCCTGCTTCAGAGGCTGTATGTCGAATTTGCTCACTTCGCCGCGAATATGCTGATAATGGTCGATAAAGCCGAGCATACACCGTTCCGTATGATCTTGGAGGCCATATGCTATCCCGGCAAATGCTTCTTTATGAAAAGAGGTGTCGTATTTCTTATTAGTCAATAAGGGATCGTATCGCCAAACGACCTTTTCCCGGCCTATCTTATCGGAAAGCCGTTTGAATATTTCGATACGTTCCTTCACCGCCGGTAAATGATTTTCCACATCTTCGCCATAAGGATTGAGGGTAAACTGAAAATAATAGTTGTAATCCTTTATCCCCTCCAGCTTGTCGATCATCCGGTTCGGATTCTTCGTCCAGAACACAAAACAATCCACCACCGCAGGGCTCAAATCAATCCTGCTGATCATTTTGGGATTGTACGGATTGGGTACCAATACATATTTCTCTTTAATCCTATTGAAGAACCATTCCGAATAGAAAGCGGGAATATCGGTTCGTCTACTTGCGCTTATAATCATATACCTATAGGAACAAAAAACGTGCCACGTTTGTTGCTCCCATAGGTACCCGCAAGTACGACACAATCATTTAACTTTTACCGCCACCTTTCGTACCGTCACCCCAACCTGTACGATATAGATCCCCGTCGGCAATTGCCGACGGTTCAACCCCGGGGTTGAACCGAAGCTGTCGAGCAGGCGGCCTTCCGCCGTAAAGATGCGGACGGGCGACGTCAGCAGGCCTTCGGGCAGGCGGATGCAGAGGCAGGCGTCTTCGCTCCATATCTCCGGCTCGGGGGCGGCGGCACGGATCGGCTCGTTGGCGACGGGCGGCGGGTTCAGCAGGATGCCGTCGATGTAGACTTCCACGTCGGTGCGCACGTACTTCAGCAGGTAGGCACCGTCGGAGGTGCGGGGCTGAAGCGTTTCGCCGCGGCTGGTGGTGACTACGGGTTGCGACTGGCTGTAGGCCGTGTCAATCGTGAGGTAGAAGCGGAAGGTGCTCCACGACTCTACGTCGTAAGTGCCGGCTACGGGATCAGTTACGGCACCTTCCACGCTGGGAAGGAAGACGGAGTAGTAAATCGGGGCAGGTGGCGGTGGAGGCGTGGGATCCTCGTAATTGAAACGGGCACTCAGGTAGAGGTCGGCATCGGAGATCTGAATCGTGTTGCCGGAAAGAGTACGCAGATTGTCGGCACTGCTGCCGGAAAGGTACTCCGAGAAACGGTAATTAGGGCTTTCCGTATACGAAAGCGTCAAAAGGGTGCCGGAAACTATCTTGCTGCCGTCAGATAGTTCGTTTCCGTCTTTGTCTGTTACCTTCAGGGTTCCTCCGGTGGGAGAAACGATGTGAAGGATATGCTTCGGAAGGAAATAGGTGGCGGCATCGAGCGAAGGTTGCGGGGTGTAGCCTTCGCCGGTAGGCCAGGCGATGTAAGAGTAATTAGGGTCATCGCCTGTCTGCCTCTTCAACTGCGGCAGGTGCGTGTCATCTCTTGTATCCCAACCATTACCCCAAGTCAATACAGAACCAAAGTTACCAAGATTGACACTTGGATTGCCGTTCACGTCGTCCCCGGCTCCATCGTTGACAACGCTGCCGTTCACCTGTATCTCGGGGGAGGCGTAGTTGGCGTCGAGAGTGGCCTTACTCTCCTGATGACCAATTATCCGGTTACTATATGAGTCGCCTCCTATTATCCGTCCATTGACGGCCAAACTGTTTGTGAGAGTGCCCTCGGTCTGCAAATATCCGCAGATACCGCCGGCGTAACGCCTATAATCTACTGTTCCCGTTTCAACATCTCCCGTGGCATAGGTGTGGGAGATCGTTGAATTAAAATTACCAAACCCGACAATACCACCAACATAAACCAAACCATCAGATTCTACCTTTACATTTACAGTAGCATAACAATTAGCAAGCGAACTATTAGTGCCAAGAGATCCTACGATCCCACCGGCATAGATATAATCACCCATTTCTGAAGAACTTACCCCAATAGCCCCCTCTCCCACTACATAGCAGTTAAAGATGTTATGAGCGTACCCGGCTATTCCACCGACATAAGCAGAACCACCCGTCGAATTTGCCTGTATCCCCGCATCCGCCAGACGGACACCAAGGTTACGGAGGATTCCGACAGACGTACAACCGAACAAGCCGGCATAGGCACTCCCACTAACGGTTTCGACCTTCAGCCCGTTCACACAATGCCCCCGGCCATCGAAATTACCATTGAAAGGATTAGTAGCGTTCCCTATCGGCGTCCAATCATAATCCGACAGGTCGATGTCGGCGGCGAGGACGAAGTAGTAGTCTTTAAAGCCTCCTGCTTGACCGTTATCGTCCGGACCGATCGAATTGCCGTTACCACAACTGATAGACGCCTTGTTATTCACCTGCTGCGCAAAGTAGGCAAGCTCTTCGGCGGTGGCTATCTCGATGGCGTTGTCCCAAGATGAGCCGTTGCCACCGTCTTTGTTTACTATCTGAGTCGCACAATGGTCTTTCCAGTTATTCTGCCCTGCCGCCATCGGGGCAAAGAGGCAGAGGAAGAACAGAGCCGCCAGAAGGCGGAAAACGGATTGCTGTTTTGTCTTTGTTGTTGTTTCCATACATGTAATTTTCTTTTTTGTTACGCCTTACAGGGCTATCGCTTTCATTATCGAACAGCCATTGTCGTTATTAGGCTTTCCCGCCCAATAACGACACGGCCGGAGCCAATCAAAAGTCTTTTGTTTCAAATTCTCTCAGTCCGCCGTCGTCGACGGTGAGATCGGCTGTTTTGCCATACGAGGTGGTCATTCTTAATTTGCATTCTCCGTTTTCTTCCACCAGCTCCAGGTCGATTACATTCAGATAGCGGTTGGTTTTGGACACCGCGCATCTATACCCTTCCAAACCGGAAGCATCCTGGGGAGAGAAATGTAATTCTTCTTTAACCATTCTACTTTCGTGAATATGACCGAAGAAAGCATGTGTAGGACACTTATATTTATTATTAATCAAATAGTTTAATTGATATCTCGCATCTTTAGGCCACCATCTGTAAAAGTTATTCGATGTTTCGAGCCTTTCACTCTCATAATTGATATGGAAGAACAACAAAACTATTCTGTCATTGCAGGAAGATTGCATTCCTAATGAAGCAAGATAAACACCCAGAAAACCCACCGAGTCATAGCAGTAAGTACCTTTTTTATGACTACCGCTAGTATCTACGGCATCTTTTACATTGTCACTTCCGGGCACATTGTTGAGCATAATACATTCAACAGACTTTTGCTTCAACTCTCCGTTCGACATTCTTTTCTGCAGGAATACTTTCCATGCATAGTGATATCCCTTATTCTCTGCTTTATCCGAGTTGTATTTATCACAGTATCCGAACGCATTCCATTCCTTTCTTCTCATGTCATTGCGCTTTTTGATCTCCTTCTTCACATCTTTCGCTCCGACACCCGTCCAAAGGTCATGGTTGCCAAATCCATCAGCCACCGGGATATTCTTCAACTCCAACGGGTCTATGAAGTTTTTCCATATATCCCTGTCTTCCAAATTTGTCGGGTTGTCAAGCAGGTCGCCCGTCATGACAAGAAATTCGGGACGGTTGCGCAGTCTGTTTATTTCATTTACCACATTAACCTGATTGCCGGTATTGCCATTTTCTTCGCATCCGTAGTGATAATCAGTCATAACGCCGATACGGCGTTTAGAGGTTCTGAACATTTCAAAGCGGTAGCAGCCTCTCTTATCTTTCATTTTCTCACCGCCAAGTGTATCCAAACCTCTTCCATAAGTTACCAGAATGACACAATCGTTTATACCTCCCGAATAATAATAGGACCAATTTCGTGTACCATTAGTAGCATCGTTCAAATCGAATTCCTTTGAACCAAAGTTTTCACTCTTGCCATCAATCGTGATAGTTACTCTGAAATATCCATGAACTTTTCCACTCGCCATTTCCAGTCGAGTACTACTCAAATAACACTTCTCGGTCAACACAGGATTTTCCCATTGAGGGTATTTCCCATGTTCCCAGTCTTTTTTATTACAAAAATCAACAGTTACATCAACTTTGTCGAATGCTCTGTTAGCAAATTCCAAATATGCTCCTTGACTCATGATTTCTAAAATTTAAGTTATTAATAAAACTATTCTATCCAATTGGCCCGTTTTCGTATATCCTCCTTTCTTGACGGGCAAGATTAATAAATATATTCTTTTAGAGTATTGCCACTTTTCGCACCGTCGCCCCCACCTGTACGATATAGATCCCCGTCGGCAATTGCCGACGGTTCAACCCCGGGGTTGAACGGAAGCTGTCGAGCAGGCGGCCTTCCGCCGTAAAGATGCGGACGGGCGACGTCGGCAGACCTTCGGGCAGGCGGATGCAGAGGCAGGCGTCTTCGCTCCATATCTCCGGCTCGGGGGCGGCGGTGCGGATCGGCTCGTTGGCTACCGGGTTGTTCTTCTCGATACCGTCGATATAGACTTCCACGTCGGTGCGCACGTATTTAACGAGGTAGGCTCCGTCGGAGGTGCGGGGCACGAGCGTTTCGCCGCGGTCGGTCGTTACGATGGGCTGCGACTCGCTATAGGCCGAATCGAGCGTGAGGTAGAAGCGGAAGGTGCTCCACGATTCTACGTCGTAATCGCCTGCCACAGGGTCGGTCGCGGCGCCCTCCACAAAGGGTAAGGTGACTGTGTAGTAGATCGTTGGGGCAGGTTCGGGGTCGGGTTCGGGCACTGGCACTGCTTTCCACCGGGCATAGAGCGTTTGCGGCTCGGTGACGGTTTCTACTTTTGTTCCGCCATCGGGAGCGTCGTACCAACCCTGGAAGGTGTAGCCCGAACGGGTAAAGATATCGCTAGGGAGTGCGTCGCCTTGAAGGAAATCTTTTTCAACAAGAACAGGGGATGCCGAATAGTTGGCATTAAAGGTGATGACATTATACAATTTACCCGTCCCCTCGACGGGCTTGCCTTTAAGGGTTCCTTTGTTACGGATAATGCCGTTGTTTTCGATAGTACCGTTATTCGTAAGAGTTACACCCGCGTCGATGGTAAAGGTTTGGCCTTCGTCAATAGTGACCGTTGCCCCATCGGGGATTTCGGCGTCGCCGCCCAGGGTAAAGTCGCTGCCTACCAGTTTGGAGTATTGCTCCGAGAAGCTGCCGTCATCCTCTTGCGTACCGTGGATAAAGAGGCCTCTATTGTGGTAGAACTTGTTACGTATCTCGATACCGCTTGCTGCATCTTTGCCACCGATGGCGACAACGAAGACATTGTTTTCAAGAAAAAAAGACAAAGAGGGAGCCTTTATACCGGCATGACCGTTTCCTCCTGTAACTGTCAGGGAGCCGGTGCCCCTAAAGTTCACTTCAATATATAAGTTCATCCCAGGCCCATTGATAGACGTTAGTCTATTTGTTCCTTGCAAGACAAGAGAATACCCCCTCGAAACCCCGGGACTTTCATCCCCATACACAAAAGCTTTATCAGCTTTAATATTCAAGTCTTCAAGAGTCAGACGGATGCTCGCACTCTGCTCAATTACAATCCCGCATCCGACAGCTTTATCCTTATTTCTGCCTCTGATTAAGACGTAGCCACTTCTGCTAATGGTAAGCACTTCCTCCGTGCCATTATAGCTAAAAGTTGCACCACCATCGGTATTAAATACATCGAACCCCTCTTTCCCCCCTATATTAAGGGAACCTACACCAGCAACGGTGCCGCTTAACGTGCCGTTGTTCGTGAAGGCGCCATTGTTGGTGAGAGTGCCGTTGTTGACGAGGGTGATGCCATCGGCGATGGTAAAGGTTTGGCCGTCGGCAATAGTGACCTCTGCCCAATCGGGGATTTCGGCGTTGCTCTCCAATGTGACGTCGCCTACCAGGGCGGAAGAGTCCCACACGATGGAGTTATCGGGCTGTTGCTGCCCCAGGATAAACAGGCCGTTCGTATGATTATTTATCTGGGTAGTCGCAGGGTTTTCGCCCTTGTCATCCGTCCCGTCGATGGCTATGACAAAGGCGTTTCCTGCGATGGAAGGATAATTGGAGGAGGCACCGCCATCTATGCCGGGAGCCGTATTTTTGCCGATGGCGGTTACCGTGCCTCCAAAGATCTGAATCGTCATGTCCTTTTTAGGATCGCTTACACCGATACCGGGTGCACCTGCCCCGCCTTTGGCATGGATGATGCCACCTTGTATGATCAGGGATGTTCCATCACTACCGATACCGGGCGCACCTGCCCCGCCTTCGGCATGGATGATGCCACCCTCTATGATCAGGGATCCTCCATCACCACCGATCCCTGCTCCTCCGGGAGTTTTGCCATCTCCATTTGCCCCTATGGCAGTCAGGGAACCGCCCCCTCGTAAGGAGATAGAGGATTCGACCTCTATCCCGGCAGTTCCCGACGAGCCTTTCGAAACAAACCGGTTCGTTCCTTCTATTATGATAGAAAAGTTAACCCTCCTCTTTATTTTCAGAGGCACCCCTTCTCTTTCGATATTCAGGTCTTCTATTGTCACCACCAGACGGCCTCGAGATTCTATTTCAATTCCCCAGTCGGTAAGACTTCCATCTCCCGTAATGGTTACCTTATCACTACTTCTAATGGAAAGTACTTTATTATCGTAGGAAATATCAGTATTATCCCCTACAACGGCAACCTTAAAAGGACAGTCTTTTTCTTGTGCCGCCGCCCCGTTTACTCCAAGCAGCAGGAAGGCTATAATCAGAAATATATAAGATGTAAGATGTTTCATAAATGATATTATTTTAGATTGTTTGTAAATACCGGAAGAGCAGTTTGCCTGCCGGGTGAAATGTGAATCATTCTTTATTGCGACCGATGGTAACCGATTCCCCTACCTCACTATCACCTTACGCACGGTTTTACCCACTTGCACGATATAGAAGCCCGTCGGCAATTGCCGACGATTCAGTCCCGGGACTGAACAGAATGTCAGGGCCAGGCTGCCGGAGGCGGTTACGACGCGGACGTCTTCGGCGGTGGCGGTCTGCACGCAGAGCAGGGAGCGTTCCGTCCAGATCTGCGGCAGGTCGTCGGCGGCACGGATCGGCTCGTTGGCTACCGGGTTGTTCTTCTCGATGCCGTCGATGTAGATTTCCACGTCGGTGCGCACGTATTTAACGAGGTAGGCTCCGTCGGAGGTGCGGGGCACGAGCGTTTCGCCGCGGTCGGTCGTTACGATGGGCTGCGACTGGCTGTAGGCCGTGTCGAGCGTGAGGTAGAAGCGGAAGGTGCTCCACGATTCTACGTCGTACTCGCCGGGGCCGGGGTCGGTCGCGGCGCCTTCTACCTGCGGGAGGTAGACGGAGTAGTAGATGGGGACGTAGGGAGGATCAGGCTCTACCGGCTCGGGATCTACCGGCTCGGGGGGAGTGTCGGATTCCCAGCGGCCGTAGATTATTTGCCCATCTAAATCATTCTCTGTGTTTTCCCAATCGGCATCGGTCATTGGAATTGAATACTGTTCATCTTTATACCATTTGAGGGTATGTCCGGGTTTGGTGATTTCCGGTTCGTATGGAGGGACAGGCTGATCCGGAACTCTAAATACTTTAACAAGTTTAGCATCCTCGATCTTAAAATACAGTTTGATAATCTGTACAGTCACTATACCTCCGAGAGGAATCGTAATCTTTTGGCCGACCGGATAGTTTCCTATACGTAACTCATAATCGTCGGAAGTGACTGGAAGGGAAGATAAATTATAAAGCCCAAGTCTTTCTTCGTTCAAATCATACTTTTCTTCTTGCGTATTATTATAAAGATTTAAGCCTTGAATATCCGCTAAAGGCAAACCAGAACGATTTATTATTACCTCAACATCACAAACCATCTCCCCTCCCCCGTTATTATTAATCTGTTCCAGCGAACCGTTCAATTTTCCGTACTCGCCGAAGCTAAGGGTGCCGTTGTTGGTAATTGTTCCGTTGTTGGTAAGGGTTCCGTTGTTGGTAAGGGTTCCGTTGTTGGTAAGGGTAAAGCCGTCGGGAACAGTCAATGACTGGTTGTCGGCAATAGTGACCTCCGCCCAATCGGGGATTTCGGCGTTGCTCTCCAATGCGACGTTGCCTACCAGGGCGGAAGAGGCCCACACGATGGAGCCATCGGACTCTTTCTCGCCCCGGATAAACAGGCCTTTCGTATGATTCTCTATCTGGGTAGTCGTCGCAATGACCTCATCATCATCCGTCCCGTCGATGGCTATGACAAAGGCGTTTCCTCCGATGGAAGTATTACCGGAGGAGATACCGGCCGCACCTGCCCCGCCTTTGGCATGGATGATGCCACCATATATGTTCAGATATGCTCCACCACCGATCCCTGCTCCTCCGGGAGTACCGTCGGTTCCTTCTGCCCCTATGGCAGTCAGGGAGCCGCTTCCTCGTAAGGAGAGAGAGCCTTTGACCTCTATCCCGGCAGTTCCCGACGAGCCTGTCGAAACAAACCGGTTCGTTCCTTCTATTGTGATAGAACAGTTAGACTCCCCCTTTATTTTCAGAGGCACCCCTTTTCTTTCGATACTCAGGTTTTTTATTGTCACTTGGAAATGGATGCTTTGAGGTTCTATTTCAATCCCCCAGCCGGTAGAAGTTCCATCCCCCTCAATGGTTACGTTACCACTACCTTCAATGGAAAGTACTTTATTTTCTTTATCGTAGGAAATATTAGCATCAATCTTATCGGTAACCGTGAAAGGACACTCCTCCTTTTGTGCCGCCGCCCCGTTTACTCCGAGAAGCAGGAAGGCTATAATCAGAAATAAATAAGATGTAACATGTTTCATAAGTGATATTATTTTAGATTGTTTGTGAATGCCGGAAGAGCCGTTTGCCTGTCGGGTGAAATCGAAGCGGCTTGTTCGATGCCATCGAAGCGGTCGGTTCGACGCCATCGAAAGGGACGCTTCGACAGCATCGAAAGGGACGGTTCGACGGCATCGAACAGATCCTTGCCCTGCGAAAGAGGTTTACTCGATCTCCGGACGGTCGTCACCGCCGCCGCCGCTCGTGCCGCCCACCACCAGCGGAATGGCATACGTAAGGGTACGCGATTGCTTGAGCTGGGTGCTGTTGGTGCTGAACCAGGTTTCGAGCGTAAGCTGGTAGCTGCCCTTGGCCAGGTCGGCAGGGATGTTGAACATCAGTCGTTTGGGATCGTTGATAGCCAGCAGCGTGATGGTGGCGGCCACGCTCAGGTCGGCGGTGTTGACCAGCGTGAGCAAGCCCAGCCCCGTGCCGTCGGCATTGACACTGCGTATCTTCGAGCCTGTGACGTCGAGGATGCCGCCGGGGGTGACGGTTCCGTCGGTCTTGCCCGTGGTCACGTCTTTCACCAGGCTGATGTTGGCGCCGCCCATGTCGCGCACGACACCCGAAAATTCGAGCGCCACCTGATCCGTTTCGGCACGCAGGGCGGCAGTGGCGATCATGTTGATAACTGCCTTATTCTTCGCCGGGTCTACCACGCCTGTCTTTCCGAGGAAGAGGCCGAGGATGCCGGGTGAATACTGCACGTTGTCGGTTACTACAATGTTGTTGCCACAGGCAAGCTGGCGGATTTTCGCTTCCACGAGCTTGGTGATGTTCACGATCGTGTCGATGCGGTATTCGGTGCGTTCTTCAGCGATCAAACGCGCCACATCGGCCATGTAGAAAGTTTGGATGGGTTTCACCTTAGCGGCGAAGTCTTCCTTCACGTCTTTTGTCATCAGGTACTCTTCGAGGTCGAATTTCCACACGTACTTTTTTGTTGCCATGGTAATCTGTTTTTAAATATTATTACTAGCGATCATTCTGTTTGTTTATTCCTTTTCGTGTTCGTCGAGGATGCGTTGCGCTTCTTTCATCTCGTAATAGAGCCGGCACGCCAGCACGATCAGCACGACCGTCAGCAGGCTCAGCACCGCCACACCTACCCAAAAATACCCTGAATCGTAATAACCGACGAACCAGTCGGGCACGGCGGTATTCCTCTCATCGATGTGTTGCATTCCTATCATGTGCTTTATTTTTATGCCGCAAGGTGAAGAAAAAGGGGGAGAATGTTGTAACATTTTGCAAAATGCGACAAAATAGTGGGGGAAAAAACGTGCCGGGGGAAGAATATGCGGGAAGACTGAAGGGGATTACGAGGGGAAAATGTATCTTTGTAACTGTGAAATCCTAAAAACCCGTCAAAGATCATGAGCGTAAAATATCCTATTGGAATACAGAACTTCGAGAAACTCCGCAAAGACGGATATATCTATGTCGACAAAACGGCTTTAATGTATCAGTTGGTAGATCGTGGCAGTTACTACTTCCTCAGCCGCCCGCGCCGTTTCGGCAAAAGCCTGCTGATCTCCACCCTCGAAGCCTACTTCGAAGGCAAGCGCGAACTGTTCGAAGGGCTGGCGGTAGAAAAGCTGGAAAAAGACTGGGTGAAACGGCCGGTGTTGCATCTGGATCTGAACACCGAAAAGTATGAAGACCCGGAAAGCCTCGAAAATATACTGAATGACACGCTCTGCTACTGGGAAAGAATCTACGGAACGGAACCTTCGGAAACGTCCCTGCCGCTTCGCTTCAAAGGTATCATCCGACGTGCCCATGAACAAACAGGACATCGCGTGGCTATCCTGGTCGACGAATACGACAAACCGATGTTGCAGGCTATCGGCAATGAAGAATTGCAAAAGTCGTTCCGCAGCATCTTGCAGGCTTTTTATTCCGTGATCAAAACGATGGACGGGAGCATCAAATTCGCTTTCTTAACGGGCGTCACCAAGTTCGGTAAGATAAGCGTGTTCAGCGCACTCAATAACCTGAACGACCTGTCGATGTGGGATGAATACGTTGCGCTCTGCGGCATCACCGAACAGGAGTTGCACGACAACTTTGAAGAGGGTATCAACAAGTTGGCACAGGCACAAGGCATGACTTACGATGAAGTATGCTCCGAACTGAAAGAGTGCTACGACGGCTATCATTTTGTGGAAAACTCCATTGGCATCTACAATCCTTTCAGCCTGCTGAACACTTTTGCCAAACGCAAATTCGGCAACTACTGGTTTGAAACCGGCACGCCGACCTATCTGGTGGAGCTGCTGAAAATGCATAATTACGACCTCCACAACATGGAGAATGTGGAAACCGACGAAGATACGCTCAACAGCATCGACTCTTCCTCGACCAACCCGATACCGGTGATTTACCAGAGCGGCTACCTGACGATCAAGGACTACGACCGCGAGTTCGGCACGTACTACCTGGGTTTCCCCAACCGCGAAGTGGATGAAGGGTTTATGAAGTTCCTATTGCCTTTCTACACCGATACCGACAAGGTGAACGTTGCTTTCCATATCACCAAATTCGTTCGCGAAGTGCGTAGCGGCGATTACGACGCTTTCTTCCTCCGCCTGCAATCCTTCTTTGCCGACACGCCTTACGAGTTGGTGCGCGACCTGGAACTGCATTACCAGAACGTGCTGTTCATCGTCTACAAGCTGATCGGTTTCTATGTAAAGGCGGAATACCATACTTCGCAAGGGCGTATCGACCTGCTGCTGCAAACGGACAAGTTCATCTATGTAATGGAGTTCAAATTCGAGGGAACCGCCGAGGAAGCTCTCCGGCAGATCAACGAAAAGAATTATGCCCTCCCCTTCGCCTCCGACCCGCGCAAGCTGTTCAAGATCGGTATCAACTTCAGCAATGAGATGCGGAATATCGAGCGGTGGGTGGTGGTAGAATAAGAGAAACGCGAGCAGAAAGAGAAATATTAAGAATCAAAATTAAAGAAAGGAGTTACAGATGAAACGACCTGAAGTAGTAAAAACGTTGAAAGAGATTATACATCGTATTGCCCCGACTGCGACTGCCATCCTATACGGAAGCGAAGCGCGTGGCGATGCACGTTCCGACAGTGATATCGATCTGTTAATCCTGGTCGATAAAGAGAGTCTGACACTAAAAGAGGAACGGGAAATTACTTATCCTCTTTATGATGTAGAATTCAATACCGGGGTAATGATCAACCCGATGGTTGTCACCCGTAAAAAATGGGAAGAACTCAAAGCACGGTCTATGTTTTATTATAATGTAATGAAAGAAGGGATCGTATTATGAAGCACATACACACAATGGCGTTCGTCATATACTGAGTAAGGAATTTGTACTTCCAGGCCTGTTACCACGTGAATTAAGCAAGTTTTATACTGATATTTTCAATAAACGGCAGAACAGCGACTACGAAGATTTTGTTAACTACACTTCAGAAGATATTGATTTTCTGTATCCTCAGGCAGTGTCTTTCATAGATGCTATTGAAAAACTTATCAAACAATAATTTCCTCCCTACCCCCTATTCTTCCTGAAAGAAGCCGGGCTAAGTCCTGTTTGTGCCTTGAAGGCGCGGTAGAAGGTTTGGCGGGTGGAGAAGCCGGAGTCGAAGGCGATGGTTTCGAGCGAAAGGTTGTCGTTGGCCGGATCGGAAAGCAGCAGGATGGCCTGACGAACGCGGCATTCGTTGATATATGCGGAGAATGGTTTGCCGTGGACGGTATTTACAGCTTTCGAGATCATGTTACGGTGAACACCCATGCGTTGCGACAGGGTTTCGAGATCGAGATCCGGGTCGAGGTAGATATGCTCTTCGTCGGTCAGGCGGCCGAGATTTTCCATCAGGGTCCTGTCGGTAGCATCTGCCTCTGCCGGAGGCACGACAGCCGGGACCTGCTCCGCCCATTCGCGGCTACGGGCAACCAGCCTGCGGTAAGCCTGATGCTTTTTCCGGTAAAGAACGGAGATGATAAGCAGGGCGATAAAGATAATACCCGCCGTCACACCCATACTGACCGAAACGTGCCGGAAGGTAACGAGCTGCGCCTCCTTACGGGCACGCTCCGACTCGAACAACTCCTGTTTGGCACGGAGAACCAGAAGTCCACTGTATTTTTCGTCCTGCCGACGGTTTGCCACCGTAGTCGAGTCCATATAAGCGATCGAACGCTCCCGGTCGCCGATGCGGGCATAATAGCGAGCCATCACCGGATAAAGGTCGCACGAACGGTACGACATCACCCAGTGCCATTGTTCGATATGGTAAAGGGCACTGTCGATCATGGCCTTGCAACTATCGGGCTTGCCTGTTTCCAGATAACAATCCGCCAGCCCGACATAGATACCCGAGGTAAAGCTATGATCGCCCTCCGCCTGCGAAAAGGGTAAGGCGCCTTTGTGCAGTTCCAACGCTTCGCGGTACAAACCACGTTTGCGATAGTTGGAGGCCAGGTTGCTCAAGGCGATGCAGTCGAACATGGGACGCAGCTTGACACGGTCTTTACATTCGAGCATGGAGCGAAAATAGTAGTCGGAAGTATCCGGTTCGCCGATACTACGGTAATAAAGCCCCAGTGCGTTGCGTGCCTGAAGATTATAGAGATTGTAATAACGGGGAACAGGGGTATCCTGCAAAGCCGCTTTCAAGTAAGGGATAGCGTTCTCGTAATCGCGAAAGTCGAAATAAAGACGACCCAGGTCGTACCAGATGTTTTTCTCTTCCGCGGGATCGATATCACCGCCGACCACTTCCAGGCGTTTGGCGATACGTTCGGCACAGAGGAAAGCGGCGTAATATTGTTCATGTAAATACAGTTTACGGAAAATATAGATAAGCGCTCTCATTTCCATAGAGGGATCGTTGCGGGCAACACATTTATCGACAAGGGCGTAGAAAGTGGCTACTTTCTTATTACGCTTCTCAGGTGTGTTGTCAGGAAGGGCAATGGCTTCGCCGTATTCCAGTTCGCGCCGGAGAATGCTCCCTCCGATCCGTTCGACTGTTTCGCGCATCCGAAGAAATTCAGCATGGCGGTCGGCATCTTCGGGGATGCCGTCGATGGCTTCTTCGTAATAGCGTTGCATCTGATCCGCTATCGCTTCGTAGCCGACTTTTGCACAAAGAGCCAGGAGGCTATCGCGATCGGGGATTTTCGTTTCGTTGTTTTCCGGAAGATAGATGCTGTCGGCTGCACGGGACTGCATTTCAGGGATATAACGCAGATCGGAAGCGAAATGATCCTGAAAAAGAGTATCGGCCTTACTCTCTGCTGCTCCGAGGGCAACAGAAAGTAAAAGGCCGATACCAATTAGTATATGTATTGCTTTACTTGTATGCATTCCGTTCTCTTTTAAGATTAACTGGAAATGCAAATATAAGGTTTTTTAGTTAGGCACAAACATGGAAGGCCGGAAAATCAATCATTCTATTATTACCTTTTCCAGTATTGTTCCATCTGTTCCAATGTCTTACCTTTCGTTTCGGGAACGAATTTCCAGATAAAGGCAGCGGCCAAGATACCCATCAGGCCGTAAATCCAGTAAGCGACACCGTGATTAAACGTTTCCGTCAGGTACTGGTTCTTGTCAAGCATCGGGAAAGTCCACGATACGAGGAAGTTGGCAATCCACTGTCCGGCAACGGCAATACTCATCACCGTCGAACGGATCGAGTTCGGGAATATCTCAGCCAGCAACACCCAGCAGACAGGTCCCCATGACATAGCGAAACCGGCTGTATACACCAGCATACAAACCAACGAGCCTATGCCGACAGAGTGTGTATAGAATGTTGTTCCCAGGATAATCATGGAAACAGCCATCACCAACGCACCGATAATCATCAACGGACGGCGGCCGAACTTATCGACCGTAAAGATTGCCAGCACAGTGAACGACAGGTTCACGGCCCCTACCACAATCTGCTGCAACAAAGCGGCATCGGTAGCAGCTCCCATCGTCTTAAATATCTCCGGTGCATAATAAAGCACTACGTTGATACCGACAAACTGCTGGAATCCGGACAACAGGATACCTACCATAATAATAAGTACACCGTAGGAACGAATCGGGAACGCCAGCGAAACGAAGAAACTGCCGATCAAGGCAATCTCCAGGGCACTTGTATTTCCCGCCAACTCCAAAGCTCCGTAGGCCAACAGGAATAAAACGAGCCATGCTCCCATAAAACGGAAGTAAGGACGCATGGAGGGCGCCTTTTCCTTGAAACTTTCTTTTATGTCGACCAGTTCTTTCGCCGCTTCGTCTTTTCCCATCAGGCGGTCG